>NZ_BSTF01000007.1 GCF_030269365.1 Lentzea sp. NBRC 102530 | reverse complement strand
GGTGAGCCGGGGTGGCCGACCGGTCCGAGCGGGTCTGCCCAGGTGGTCATCGATCTTGACGTAGAGTGCGGTCAGAAGGGTGTTCAGGTCGGTCCTCACAAACTGATCTTGAACACCCTTCGTCTGTCTCCAGACACCGCCCATGCTTAGGACTTACTCATCTAGGCGTTGTAGGCCTCGACGGTCACGCGGGGCTGTTCGGAGGTGAGGTCGCGCCGGTGCCAGGACAGCGTGACCTCGCGGGTCTCCCTGGGCAGCAGCCACAGGTAGTTGTCGCTGTAGAACGTCGGCAGCACGCGGGTGTCCGACCGCCGGTCGCGCAGCCCGATCCGCGTCATCGCGGCCACGACCTCGCCGGTGTTGCGCACCTTCACCTCGAGCGTGCGGCGGTCGCCATCGCGGCGGGTGGTGCCGACGTCGGTGGAGATCCTGGTGCGGACCGAGTTCAGGCCCTGGAGGTCCGCCGGAGTCCGGTGACGCCAGTAGGTGTTCTCGGAGAGCAGGCGGTCGCGGTCGAACAGGCGCAGCCGCACGAGGTGCAGCGGTGAGTCGTGCGGGGTGACGGTGAACAGGTCGGCCTTCGCGGACGGGCCCGCCTCGACGTCGGTCCGCTGGGTGCTCAGGACCTCTCCGGTCAGCGCGTGCACCGTTGCTTCGACGTGGCCGCGCAGGGACGTGGTGGTGTGGTTGAGGACCGTGACCCGCCAACTGTCCGAACTGGCCTGGACGTGGTGTGGTTCGCACGCCTTCTTCGCGCCGAAGTACGTGCCGTTGACGTCCATGTCGTAGTCGTAGGTCTGCCAGACGGTGGAGTGCCACGCCGGGTGTGACATCCACAGCAGCAGTCCGGAGGCGTCGTCCCAGAGGTTGGCGTTCCAGGCCTCGAACATCGCCCGCATGTTCTCGTAGTTCACGAACTGGGCCTTGCGGCAGAACTCCTCCATGCTCGCGGACTCGCCGAGCCCGGCGTCGACGGCGGCCTGGTAGAGCTGCGGGCGCTGGTTGCCGCCGGTGCACCAGTCGTGGGCGTACCAGACGTCGCCGATCGGCCACGACGGTTCGTCGCCGACGAGGGCGCGCATCGTCTCGGCCACGGGGACGGTCGGCATGCCGATCTCGGTGTGGAAGCCGAAGCTGGACGTGTCGTAGGTGGCGGGGTCGAAGTACTTCGCGGGCTCGACCCAGTGGTACGGGCCGTGGCCGGAGACGCTGCCGTCGGCCGAGTGGCTCTGGTAGTGGACGTCGGTGTGCTGCTCGGTGACGACCTTGCGCAGGCCCGCGTCGGTGTTGGGCGGCGGGGAGGCCTCGTTCGCGCCGCACCACACGACGATGCTCGGGTGGTGGCGGTAGCGGGTGACGGTGTCCAGGGCGGTCTCGAGGTAGTCCGGGATGTCGTCGGGGAAGTGGCCGACGACCCAGAAGTCGTTCCACACCAGGATGCCGTGCCGGTCGCAGGCCTCGAAGAACTCGGCGCGGTTGCTGCTGCCGATCCAGTTGCGGATCATCGTGAAGTTCAGGTCGCGGTGCAGCCGGACGAGGTCGTCCATGCGCTCGGCGGGCATGCGGCGCAGCAGTTCGTCGAAGCCCCAGTTGCCGCCGCGGCAGAAGACCGGGACGCCGTTCACGCGGATCTTCAACGGCCTCGGCGCGGTGCTGCCTTGGTCGATGGTCCGGGTGACGGCGTTGCCGGCGGGCGGGAACTCGATCGGCACCTCGTGCTCGTAGGTGAACTCGCGGACGCCGAAGTGGGTGGTGCGCTGGTCGCTCTCCGCGCCGTCGGTCGTGACGGTGACCGTGAGGTCGTAGAGGTTCGGGTCGCCGTACCCGTTGGGCCACCACAGTTTCGGGTTCGTGATCCGGTGGGTGGGGAGGGTGACCTCGGTGGTTCCGGGCGGGAGCGTGACGGTCTGGGCGAGCTTCGTGCCGTCGAACCGCGCCTGCAGCGTGACGGGCAGGGCGGCGGTGCCGGTGTTGCGGACGGGCACGCTGATCGTGACGTCGGCGGTCCGGTGGTCTGGGGACAACGATGTCACGACTCGGGTGTCGCCCAGGGTCGCGGGGCCGGTGGCGCGCAGCCGGACGTGGTCCCAGAGGCCGGTGCCGCGGTCGCGCACGGCGGGCATCCAGTCCCAGCCCGAGATGCAGAGGTAGGTGGGGGAGTCGAGGTAGAGCTGACCGGAGTTCGGGAACGCGCCGCCGTCGCCGCCCTTGTCGGTCGGGCTGCCGGGGTGCTTCATCGGGTTGAGCCGCAGCGCCAGTACCTGGGTGCCGTCTGTGAGCGCCGCGGTGATGTCGAACGAGCCGCGCACGAACGGGTTGGTGACGTCCCCGATCCTGGTGCCGTTGAGCCAGATCTCGGCGTGCTGCATGACGCCGTCGAGTTCGAGCCACACCGTGCGGTTCCGGAAGCTCTCGGGCAGGTCGAACGCGCGGCGGTACCACCACGAGTGCCTGGACAGCGCCTCCGGGATCGCCGTGTTGTGCAGGGCGAGCGCAGGGTCGGGAAGGTGGCCCTGGTCGACGAGCGATGTCAGGACCGTGCCGGGGACCGTCGCGTCGAGCCACTTCGACGTGTCGACGTGCGGCTGTGCGAGTGCGGCGCCGTCGGTGGTGCCGGCGAAGTCGTCCATCGTGAGGTGCCAGCCGCTGTGGAGTTCGGCCGTGTTGTCCGCTCCGGGCTTGAGGGCGGGCGGTCGCACGGTGCTCCGCCAGTCGGTCCAGCCCTTCGCGCTCGGCTGCTCGCCGGTGCCGTGGACCTGGAAGCCGTTGAGACCCAACGGGTTGCCGTTCGACGGGCGGCTCAGGCTGAGCCTCACGTACCGCGCGGTGGCCGGTTCGTCGAGCTGGATCCTGGTTTCCGCGCCCTGGCCGTCGTCGGTGCGGAGGACCTCGCGCCACGTCTCGTCGTCGGTGCTGAGTTCGATCGCGTAGGTGAGCGCGGCGGCCGAGAGGACCTCGTCGCCGGTGGTGTCGTTGCGCGGCTGGTAGGTCGGCACGGGCACGAACGTCGGGTCGTCCAGCCCCGCCTCGAAGACCAGCACGAACGCCTCGACCTCGCAGACGGCCTGCAGGTCGACCGTGACCTGCTGCGGGTCGCCGTTCGCCGCCCGCCACCCGGACCCGCGCACCCCGACCTGCTGCAACCCGTCCGTGATGAACTGCGCCGGTGTGGCGGCGTGGGCGGTGGACGTGACGCGGACGGGCCGGTTGCGGGCGAGGTCGACCACCTCGCGGGCCGCTTTCTCCCGGGCGGCGGGGGAGACGGGGCGGGAAAGCTCGTGCGACATCGACTCTCCATGCGATCAGGCGCCCGCCGACCACCATCGTGGGCTGCCCGAGCGAGGGTCAAGAGGACAAGCGAGACAAGATGACAAGGTTGTCGTGAACGTTCCCATAGTGGCGAGCTATGCGCGGAAGAGATGATCGCCGCGCTGTGGGCGGTGTGACGCTCTGGGCACCTCGAACCCCTGCTTCGGAGGACCCGATGAGATCACTCGCCCTGGTGGTGGCGCTGTCGGCCGGCTTGCTGGTGCCGGTCCACGCCACCGCCGCTCCCGCCGGCACCTCGCCCTCCGGCCGACCGGAGACGGTCCGTGTGACCGGTCAGCCGACCAGCCCGTTGCTGCCGCCTGCCGTGGCTCGCGACCTGCACCCCGGCGAAGCCCCCGACTCGACCATCCACACCGCCGCCGTCACCGACTACCCGGCCGAACTGCGCGCGTTGGTCCGCGTCCTCGACAACTACACCCCCTCCGACGACGCGACCGTGCACGCCGGAATGCTCCTTCTCTACTACGGCCACAGCTATCCGGAGTTCGTCACGGCCGTGCGCGCCGATCCGGAGATCCTGCGCGCGCTGTGGCGGTTCGTCGTGCGCCACCAGGACCTCTTCGGCACCGACCGCCAGTACCAGGTCCAGAACGCCACCCGAGAGCTCGGGAGGTTCCTGCAGTACAACGACCTCGCTCTGCACGCGCGTCCGCTGCTCGCCGACATGGCCTCGCGTGCGGACGTCGTCGGCCGCCTGGCTCCGATGTGGGTGGGTGTCGCGGAAATGGTCGACTGGTACGACAAGGCGAACTGCCGCCGTTACGGCACCTGTGACTTCCGCGCGCAGATCGACCGGCGCGTGCTGACCGTCCGGCACACGTGCAGCGCGTCGGTGAAGGTGCGCGCCCAGCAGCTGACCCAGGCGCAACTGCGGCAGACCTGCACGTCGCTGGCCAACCAGGACGCGGCGTTCCATCGCGTCGTGCGTGACCCGGGACCCGTTGCCGGCGACAACAACACGTCACTCGAAGTCGTCGTCTTCAACACGTCCAACGACTACCGGACGTACGCGGGCGTGCTGTTCGACATCTCCACCAACAACGGCGGCATGTACCTCGAAGGCGATCCGGCGCTGAATCAGGCGCGGTTCATCGCGCACGAGGCCGACTGGCTGCCGACGTTCGCCATCTGGAACCTCAACCACGAGTACACCCACTACCTCGACGGCCGGTTCGACCTGCACGGCGACTTCGAGTCGAACATGACCACGCCGACGGTGTGGTGGATCGAGGGGTTCGCCGAGTACCTGTCGTACAGCTACCGGGGCGAGGTCTACGCCGACGCGCTGGCCGAGGCGAAGAAGAAGACGTACGCGCTGAGCACCCTGTTCGACACCACCTACGACCACGACTCCACGCGGGTCTACAACTGGGGTTATCTGGCCGTGCGGTACCTGGTGGAGAAGCACCCGCAGGACGTCGCGGCGGTGCTCGCGGACTACCGGGTGGGTGACTGGGCCGGTGCTCGCGACCACCTGGGCAGGGTGATCGGGTCGAGGTACGACAGCGACTGGTACGGGTGGCTCGGGACGCTGAGCTGAAGGTGACGGCGCGGCCGGAGGCTCAGTCCGCCGAGGTGAGAGCGGCCCCCCGTTCCTCCCACCAGGGCCGGAACGCCGGGCTCGCCACCGCCTGCTCCGCGTAGGCCTCCAGCACCTCGGTGAACACGCGGCTGGCCTGGCGGAAGGTCAGCCGCTCCCGCCGCCACGCGAACACCAGCCGCATCCGCATCGGCGCCCCCGCCAGCGGGCGCACCGCCACCCCCGGACCACCCTGCGACGTCGGCTCCACCAGCTGCACCGCCTTGCCCGCCGCGATCAGTTGACGCCCGGCACCGCTCGGCATCTCGAACCGGATCCGCGGCACGAACCCCACCGCCCGGCAGGCCGCCCGCAACGCCGTCAACGACCCGTCCTCGGCGCCGGGAGGCCCGACCCACGACTCGCCCGCCAGGTCCGCCAGCTCGATCTCCGAACGGGCGGCAAGCCGGTGACCGGCGGGAACCGCGATGAACACCGGCACCCACGGCACCACGATCCGTTGCGCCACCCCACGCGGCAGGCCCAGGTCGCCGTCCTCGTCGACGGCGATCACCGCGGCGTCGAGGTGCCCGTTCGCCAACGCCAGCGCCAGACCGGTCGACGACGGGTCGACCACCAGCGTGATGTCGTCCAGCACCTGCTCCAGGCGCGTGTACAGCGGCCCGACGCACTCCATGTGCACCGAGCCGAGGCGGGTCGGTCCGCCCCGTTGCACCATGTCCGAGCCGAACGCGTCCAGTTCCACCAGCAGCAACCGGGCCCGTTGCAGCATCTGCGCCCCCAGGGCCGTGGGTTCGGCACCGGCCCGGCCGCGGTCGAACAGACGGCCTCCCACCAGGCGTTCCACCCGTTGGAGCAGGGTCGTCAGGGACGGTTGGGAGATGCCGAGCTGGGTGGCCGCGCGCGACAGCGAGCCCGCGTCGCCGATGGCACAGATCGCCCGCAGGTGCCGGATCTCCAGTTCCATAGCCTGAGGCTATCCCCGTTCCGGATTGGCGGGATCCCTCCGGGTGGGGGGAGGGTGGCAGGCAGGACCACTCTGGAAGGACCCGAATTGGCTCGGACACGCCGCGACATGGCGAAACTGGTGGACGCGGACGGATTCCGCACGTACATCCGCGACGGCTGGGGTGACTGGGACAGCGCGATCGACCTGCCCAAGGGCACGGCCGAGGCCGCCGCGGCCCACCGCGCCAGGCTCACCGCCGCGCTGCCCGGCAAGCGGATCGCGCTCGCCGCGGGACGGGCCCACGTCCGGTCCAACGACACGTTCCACGAGTTCCGCGCCGACAGCGACTTCGTGTGGCTGACCGGGTGCCAGGTCGAGGGCGCCGTGCTGGTGCTCACCGACGACGACGCCACGCTGTTCGTGCCGGTGCCCAGCGAGACCCACAGCGTCGACTTCTTCGGTGACGCCGACCGCAGCCCGTTCTGGATCGGCGCCGCCGCCGGACCGAAGGAGTGGGGCGCCGCGCTCGGCATCACGGCCCGGCCCCTCGAAGACCTCGCGAACGCGCTGCGCGGCCGCCACCCGCAGACGCTCACGGCGCAGGGCGTCGACCCGCTGCTCGACGCGCTCACCGGCGGCCACAGCGACGAGCTCCGCACCACCCTCGCCGAGCTGCGCCGCATCAAGGACGACTGGGAGGTCGACCAGCTCCGCCAGGCCGTCGACGCGTCCGTCAAGGGCTTCGCCGACGTCGCCATGGAACTCGGCCAGGCCGTGCGCGGCGGGGGAGAGCGCTGGCTGCAGGGCACGTTCGACCGCCGGGCCCGCACCGAGGGCAAGGGCCCCGGCTACACCTCGATCGTCGCCGCCGGCCCGCACGCGCCGGTCCTGCACTGGACGCGCTGCGACGGCCGCGTGAACGACGCCGACCTGCTCCTGCTCGACGCCGGCGTCGAGATGAACTCCCTCTACACCGCCGACGTCACCCGCACGTTCCCGGTCAGCGGTGAGTTCAGCGAGCCGCAGCGCCAGGTCTACGACCTCGTGCACAGGTCGCACGTCGCGGCGTTGGCGGAGGTCCGGCCGGGCAACGACTACAGCGCCTTCCACCACACCGCCATGCGCGTGCTCGCCGAGGGCCTGCACGACTGGGGCCTGCTGCCGGTGAGCGTCGACAAGGCGCTCGACCCGTCCGGCCAGCACCACCGCCGCTACATCGTCTGCGGCACCGGCCACTTCCTCGGCCTCGACGTGCACGACTGCGCCGACGCCCGCCAGGAGACCTACCAGCAGGGCATCCTCGAACGCGGCATGGCGCTCACCGTCGAGCCGGGCCTGTACTTCCACCCGAACGACGAGACGCTGCCGCCGGAGCTGCGCGGCATCGGTGTGCGCATCGAGGACGACCTGGTCGTCACGTCGACCGGCGCGGACATCCTGTCGGACGCGCTGCCGATCGCCGCCGACGACGTCAGCGCATGGGTGAGGAAGCAACGCTCCTAGTGGAGCGGCCCGGCGCGAGCAGCGGCGCTCCTAAGTAGACGGACTGGAGCGGGCCCACGCGAACGTGAGTTCCACGGCCCGCTTCCAGTTCGCGTACTCGGCCTCGCGGTACCCGGCGTCCATCGCCGGGTTCCACCGCGCGGCGAGGTGCCAGTTGCGCCGCAACCCCTCCAGGTCCGGCCAGTACCCGGCCGCCAGCCCGGCGGCGTAGGCGGCGCCCAGCGACACCGTCTCGGCGACGAGCGGCCGTTGCACCGGGATGTCCAGCACGTCCGCGATGAACTGCATCAGCAGGTGGTCCGCGGTCATCCCGCCGTCCACCTTCAGCACCGGCGTCGGCGCACCCAGGTCCGCGTTCATCGCGTCCACGACCTCGCGCGTCTGCCAGCCCGTCGCCTCCAGCACGGCCCGCGCCAGGTGCCCCTTGTTGATGTACGACGTGAGCCCGACGACCAGGCCGCGCGCCTGCGCGAGCCAGTGCGGCGCGAACAGCCCGGAGAACGCGGGCACGATGTAGCAGCCGCCGTTGTCCTTGACCGTGCGCGCGAGCGTCTCGATCTCGGGCGCGCTGTGGATCAGCCCGAGGTTGTCGCGGAACCACTGCACCAGCGACCCGGCGACGGCGATCGATCCCTCCAGCGCGTACGCGGGCTCGCCGCCGATCTGGTACCCGATCGTCGTCAGCAGCCCGTGCTTCGACCGCACCAGTTCCGTGCCGGTGTTCATCAGCAGGAAGCCACCGGTGCCGTAGGTGCCCTTGATCGATCCCTTCTCGAAGCACGTCTGCCCGAACAACGCGGCGTGCTGGTCGCCGAGGGCCGCCGTGATCGAGATCCCCGGCACCACGCGGGTCGTGACACCGCTGATCTCCGTCGACGGCCGGATCTCCGGCAGCATCGAGGCGGGCACGCCGAAGAACTCCAGCAGCATCGGATCCCATTGCCGCGTCGAGAGGTTCATCAGCATCGTCCGCGACGCGTTGGTCACGTCCGTCACGTGCAGGCCGCCGTTGACCCCGCCGGTGAGGTTCCAGATCAGCCAGGTGTCCATCGTGCCGAACAGGACGTCACCGCGTTCGGCCTTGGCGCGCAGCCCGGCCGTGTGGTCGAGCATCCACCGCAGCGAAGGAGCCGAGAAGTAGGTCGCCAACGGCAACCCGCACCGTTCGCGGACCTCCTCGATGCCGGGCTGCTCGCCGAGCCGCGCAACGAGTTCCTCGGTCCGGATGTCCTCCCAGACGATGGCCCGCCCGATCGGGACGCCCGTGTGCCGGTCCCACAGCACGAACGTCTCGCGCTGGTTCGTGATGCCCATCGCGACGACCTGCTCGGCCGTGATCCCCGCCTGCCGCAACGCCTGCGGCACGATCCGGTCGACGTTGCGCCAGATCTCCACGGCGTCCTGCTCCACCCAGCCGGGCCGCGGGTGGTACTGCCGGTGCTCGCGCTGCGCGACCGCGACGAGGCGGGCGTTCTGGTCGAACACGATGCAGCGCGTCGACGTCGTGCCCTGGTCGATCGCCATTACGAACCGTTGCACGGCGAGCCCTTCAGTTCTCGTCGACGAGGGACGTGGTGACGGAGTCCGCTGCCTGGACGACCTGCCGCACCAGGGTCGCACGTGGACGGCCCGTCGCGTCGCACAGCCGGTCGGCGGCACCCGAGATGCCGATCGCGCCGACCACCAGGCCGCCGGGGATGCGGATCGGCGCGGCGATGCTCGCCTCGCCCGGCATGTACTCCTCGGCCTCGCCCGCCCAGCCCTGCCCGCGCACCTCGGTCAGCACGCGCTCCAGCATCTGGGTGCGCGTGATCGTGCGGCGCGTCAACGACGTCAGCTCCCGCCGGCGTGCGGCCGCCGACAGATCCGGGTCGTAGGCGAGCAGCACCTTGCCGAGCGCCGTCGCGTGCAACGGCAGCATCGCGCCGATGCCGAGGGTTTGCACGGAGTCATCGGGACGGAACACGTGGTGCACGACGAGCACGGCGCCGTCGTGGTGCATCCCGATCCGCACTTCCTGACCCGACCGCGCGGCGAGCGTGTCGGCCCAGTTGATCGATCGAGAACGCAGTTCGTTGGCGTCGAGGTAGGACGTGCCCAGGTGCAGCAGGGCCGCGCCGAGGCGGTAGCGGCCGGTCGTGTGATCCTGCTCGACGAACTCGACCCGTTGCAGCGTGCGGAGAATCCCGTGCGCGGTGCCGCGCGCGAGACCGAGCGAGTCGGCGATCTCCGTGAGACCGTGGTGGCCGGAGCCACGCGCGAGCAGCCGCAGCACGGCGGCGGCGCGTTCGATCGACTGGATGGGTCCCGGCACGCGAGAAACGTAATTGAGACGACCCGTGTCGGCAATGTCGAACAGCTACGACGCCCGTCACCCCTGGACACGGGCCTGAAACGCCTTGTCTGCGCGCAGCGTGACGGATCAGTCACGCGATCGTGGGCAGCAGGTGTCGACATTGTCGAAACGCGCCTGTTGAACAGCTGTTCAGACACTCATACGTTCCGCCTCAATCACCACGGGGTGATCAGCCGTTCAGAGTCGAATGGGAGGCCAGCGTGGGTCTCGGGTCAGTGTTCCTCAGCGAGGTGCTCGGTACGGCAGTCTTGCTGTTGATGGGTGCGGGCGTGGTGGCCAACGTGCTGCTCGCCAAGTCGAAGGGTTTCGACGGCGGTTGGCTGTTGATCAACTTCGGCTGGGGTCTCGGTGTCTTCGCCGGTGTGTACGTCGCCTTCAAGTCGGGTGCTCACCTCAACCCTGCGGTGACGATCGGCATTCTCACCAGCGGTGCGGCCGACTACGCGCCTGGTGTTCCCGTCAGCTTCGGCTCGACGCTCGTCTACTTCGCCGGTGAGTTCCTCGGCGCGTTCCTCGGTGCCGTCGTCGCGTGGCTCGCCTACAAGCCGCACTTCGAGGAGACCAACGACCACGGTCTCAAGCTCGCCGTCTTCTCCACCGGCCCGGCGATCCGCAGCTACGCCTGGAACCTGGTGTGCGAGATCATCGGCACGTTCGTCCTCGTCTTCGTGGTCCTCGCGTTCGCCAAGACCCCGTCGCAGCTCGGCCCGCTGGCCGTCGCGTTGCTCGTCGTCGGCATCGGTGCCTCCCTGGGCGGCCCGACCGGTTACGCGATCAACCCCGCCCGTGACCTCGGTCCGCGCGTCGCCCACGCCCTGCTGCCCATGTCCTACAAGGGCACCGAGGGTGCGGAGATCGGCAAGAAGGACTCCGACTGGGCTTACGCCTGGGTGCCGGTCGTCGGCCCGATCATCGGTGGCGCGCTCGCCGGTGTGATCGCCTCCATCGCGTTCTGACTCTCCGGAAAGGACTTCTTCGATGTCGCAGTACGTTCTCGCCGTCGACCAGGGCACGACCAGCACGCGGGCGATCATCTTCGACCACAGCGGTTCCATCGTCGCCGTGGGCCAGAAGGAACACGAGCAGATCTTCCCGCGCGCCGGCTGGGTCGAGCACAACCCGGTGGAGATCTCCGAGAACACCCGGTTCGTGATCGGTCAGGCGCTCGCGAAGGCCGACCTCAACACCGGGGACCTCGCCGCCGTCGGCATCACCAACCAGCGCGAGACCGCGGTGGTGTGGGACAAGAACACCGGCGAACCCGTCTACAACGCCATCGTCTGGCAGGACACCCGCACCCAGGCGATCGTCGACGAGCTCGGTGCGCTGGGCGGCGGCGCCGACCGCTACAAGGCGAAGGTCGGCCTGCCGCTCGCGACCTACTTCTCCGGTCCCAAGATCCGCTGGATCCTCGACAACGTCGAGGGCGCCCGTGAGCGCGCCGAGGCGGGCGACCTGCTGTTCGGCAACACCGACACGTGGACGCTGTGGAACCTCACCGGTGGCCCCAACGGCGGCGTGCACGCCACGGACGTCACCAACGCGTCGCGCACCATGCTGATGGACCTCGACACGCTCCAGTGGGACACCGAGATCGCCGGTGAGATGGGCATCCCGGTGTCCATGCTGCCGGAGATCCGGTCCTCCTCCGAGGTGTACGGCAACGGTGGTCCCGGCGGAGTGCTGAAGGGCGTGCCGATCGCGGGCATCCTCGGCGACCAGCAGGCCGCGACGTTCGGCCAGGCCTGCTACGAGCCCGGCACCGCCAAGAACACCTACGGCACCGGCAACTTCATGCTCCTGAACACGGGCACGGAGAAGGTCGCCTCGAAGAACGGTCTGCTCACGACCGTCTGCTACAAGATCGGCGACGAGGCCCCCGTCTACGCGCTGGAAGGCTCCATCGCGGTCACCGGGTCGCTGGTGCAGTGGTTGCGCGACAACCTCGGCATCATCGGCTCGGCGCCGGAGATCGAGACTCTCGCCGCCTCGGTCGAGGACAACGGCGGTGCGTACTTCGTGCCCGCGTTCTCCGGTCTGTTCGCGCCGTACTGGCGTTCGGACGCCCGCGGTGCCGTCGTCGGCCTGACCCGGTTCGTCAACAAGGGTCACCTGGCCCGTGCCGTGCTGGAGGCGACGGCGTTCCAGACCCGCGAGGTGCTGGACGCCATGAACGCCGACTCCGGTGTGCCGCTGACCGAGCTGAAGGTCGACGGCGGCATGGTCGCCAACGAACTGCTCATGCAGTTCCAGGCGGACGTCCTCGACGTGCCCGTGGTCCGCCCGGTCGTCGCCGAGACGACCGCCCTCGGTGCCGCGTACGCCGCCGGCCTCGCCGTCGGCTACTGGTCGGGGCTCGACGAGCTGCGCGCCAACTGGGCCGAGGACAAGCGCTGGACGCCCGAGGCCGACGCCGACGAGCGCGAGCGCCAGTACCGCAACTGGAAGAAGGCCGTCACCAAGTCGTTCGACTGGGTCGACGACGACGTCCGCTAGTCCTTTCTGCTGAGGAGCTGAAGTTGTTCGCGAGGCTGGATCCGGCTCGGCGTGCCCACTCCCTGGAGGCGTTGGGCAGCACGGAGTTCGACGTACTCGTCGTCGGAGGAGGTGTGGTCGGCGCGGGTGCTGCTCTCGACGCGGCGTCGCGCGGCCTCTCCGTGGCGCTGGTCGAGGCCGACGACTGGGCGGCGGGCACGTCGAGCCGGTCCAGCAAGCTCGTCCACGGCGGGCTGCGGTACCTGGAGCAGCTGGAGTTCAAGCTGGTCCGGGAAGCTCTGAAGGAACGCGGGTTGTTGCTGCGCCGGCTCGCACCGCACCTCGTGCGGCCGGTGCCGTTCCTCTTCCCGTTGAAGAAGCAGTGGGAGCGCGCGTACGTCGGCGCGGGCGTGCTGCTGTACGACTCGATCGGCGGGGCCGGTGCCGTTCCGATGCACCGGCACCTCTCCCGTCGCCGGATGGCGGCCGTCGGGCCGTCGCTCGACTCTTCTGCCTTCGCCGGCGCGATCCGGTACTACGACGCGCAGATGGACGATGCGCGGCTTGTCGCCACTGTGGTCCGTACCGCGGCTCAGCACGGTGCGACCGTCGTCTCGCGGGCCCGGGTCACGTCGTTGCTCCGGGCGGACGGCCGGGTTTCCGGGGCTTCGGTGCGGGACGAACTCTCCGGCGTGACGCACGTGGTGCGCGCTCGGCGCGTGATCAGCGCTACCGGCGTGTGGACCGACTCGCTGAACTCGATGTCGCCCGGTGCGCCGCCGTTCCACGTGCGGATGTCCAAGGGCGTGCACGTGCTGGTGCCGCGGTCGCGCATCTCGCTGGACGGTGGGTTGATCACGCAGACCGAGAAGTCGGTGCTGTTCGTGATTCCCTGGGGCGCCTACTGGATCATCGGTACCACGGACACGCCCTACTCCGGCGCGCCGGAGGACGTTTCGGCCACCGCTGAGGACGTCTCCTACATCCTCGACCACGTGAACGCTGTGCTGCGGACGCCGTTGTCCGTCGAGGACGTCGTTGGGACGTACGCGGGGCTGCGTCCGTTGCTCGCCGGTGCCTCCAGCGACACCTCCAAGTTGTCGCGTGAGCACGCCGTGGCCGAGCCGGAGCCCGGGTTCTTCGTGATCGCCGGCGGCAAGTACACGACGTACCGCGTGATGGCCGCTGACGTGGTGAACGCTGCTGTGGCCGGGTTGGGGCGGGCGGTCGCGCCTTCGTTGACCGCTCGGCTGCCCCTGTGCGGGGCGGTCGGGTTCCAAGAGCTGTGGGCGGACCGGGCTCGGATCGCTGCGGAGTCCGGCCTGCCCACGTCCACTGTGGAGCGGCTGTTGGGGCGGTACGGCTCTGCGGTGTCGGATGTGCTGGCGTTGGTCGCGCAGGACCCGTCGTTGGGGGCGCCGGTCGCCGGGTACCTGGCGGCGGAGATCGTGTACGCGGTCACCCACGAAGGGGCGTTGGGGCTGGAGGACGTGCTGGCTCGGCGGACCCGCGTCGCCATGGAGCACCTGGACTTCGGCGCGTCGGTGGCGGGGGAGGTCGCGTCGCTGATCGCGGGTCCGCTGGGGTGGTCTCCGGGCGAACGTGACGCTGCTGTCGAGGCTTACCTGGCTGATGTCGCGCCGGCGGGTCGGGCCGGGAACCGGCGGTAGGTCGCGGCGAGCTGGTTCCTGTTCCAGCGGGGCCGGTCGCGTTCGTCGGTTGGGCTGCCGGTTGAGTGCGCGCGCCTGGCTCGGAGAACGCCTCGCCGGCCCGGAGTGCCGGTGCGGGCCCGATCCGGGGTCGTCGGCGGGATCGTGACGGTGGCGACCAGGCCCGCGAAGCCCTGGGGATGGCGGGGGACTGGTGCAGCAGGACGTCCAGTGAGTTCGTGGACGAGGGGCCGATGACTGTCATGATCACGAAATAGCGGTGGATCGGCCCGCGTTCGTGGTCCAGTCGCGGTGCGTTTTCGTGGGCGACTGAGGTGTTCGGCGGCGCGGGTGCTGGAGCCCGTGGGCCGTGTCCGATTTGAAATCCAGTCCTCTGAGCTGGGCTTTTCTTCTCGTGGGACCCATGTGCGGCCGTCGCCGCCCTTGTGCCGGTCCGCATCACGTGCCTATATTTGCCGAAACAGCCGAATGTAAGCGCTTACATAACAAAGAGTGACATGTAAGCGCTTACATGAACAGTCAGCGACGACAGAGGCGGCAGGCAGCGCGTATGGGCAAGCAACAGGCCTCACCCGAGGCCAGGTCCGCGGGGGCGACCATCTACTCGGTCGCCGAGCACGCCGGCGTCAGCATCGCCACCGTCTCGCGGGTCCTGCAGGGTGCGACGGTCGTGGCCGAGACCACGAAGCAGAAGGTGCTGGCCGCCGTCGAGGAACTCGGGTACGTGCCGCTCGGTGCCGCGCGCAGTCTTGCCGTCCGGCACCACGAGGCGCACGGCCTGGTGTTGCCGGAGCTGTCCGGTCCCTACTACGCCGAGCTGCTCATGGGGTTCGAGGCGCGGGCCGCGGAACTGGCGCAGTCGGTCGTGCTCGTGCTCACCGACAGCCGGACCGACCTGGCCGCCGCCGTGCGGCAGCTGGCCACGCGGGTCGACGCCATCGCGGTGTTCGGGTCGGCGGCCTCGGGGGACGTGGTGCGGTTGTTGCGCGCCAAGAAACCCGTCGTCGTCATCGCCGGAGAAGCGAGTGACGGGGTCGAGGCGGTGTCGGCGGAGAACCTGGAGAGCGCGCGGGAACTGGCCGGGCACCTGCTCGGCCACGGACGGCGGCGGGTGCTGTTCGTCGGCGACCCCGACAGCGGGCCCGACATCCGCGACCGGTACGCGGGATTCGTCGCCGCGCACCGGGATCGCGGACTCACGGCGGCCGAACCGGTGCGGGTCGCGTTGAACGAGGCCGACGGTCTCGTCGTCGCGCGGCGACTGCTGAACGGTGAGCTGGAGGCGGACGCGTTGATGTGCGCCAACGACGAGTTGGCGCTGTCGGTCATGACCTCGTTGCAGGACGCGGGACGCAGCGTGCCCGGCGACGTGGCGGTGGTCGGCTGGGACGACGTCATGACCTCGCGGTACGTGAGGCCGGGGCTGACGACGGTGCGTCAGCCCGTGCACGAGCTCGGAGCGCTGGCGGCCACCAGGCTGCACGAGCTGGTCGGTGGTGAGGCGGCGCGGTCGGACGCGCGCACACTGCCCACGCAGCTCGTCGTGCGCTCCTCCTGCGGCTGCTGACGCCGCAGTCCACTTGAGACGAACGCCGAGAGGAAGCGAGAAGCCGATGGCGCGCAGCACTTCCAAGATGCTCGCGAGCGTGACCGCCCTGGTGCTGGTGCTGGCCGCATGCGGGCGCGAGGACTCCCAGGGCGGCGGGCAGACGGGGGCGGAGATCGGCTCGGGACCCGCCACCGGGACGATCACCGTGTGGGCCATGGGGGCGGAGGGCGAGAAGCTCCCGGCGCTCGCCAAGGAGTTCGAGGACGCGAACCCCGGCGTGGACGTGCAGGTGACCGCGATCCCGTGGGACTCCGCGCACAACAAGTTCACCTCGGCGATCACGGCGGGGCAGGCGCCGGACGCGGCCATGGTCGGGTCGACGTGGATGGGTGAGTTCGCCGGGATGGGCGCGCTCGACCCGACGCCGTCGTCGATCGACAAGGGCGCGTTCTTCGAGGGCGCGCAGAAGACGACCGAGGTGGACGGGACGTCGTTCGGCATCCCCTGGTACGTCGAGACCCGGTTGCTCTACTACCGCAAGGACCTCGCCAGGACGGCCGGGTTCGAGACGCCGCCGAGGGACTGGGCGGGCGTGAAGGAGATGGCCAAGGCGTTGCAGGCCAAGGCCGGCGCCAAGTGGGGCATCGGCCTGCAGCCCGGCGGCACCGGGTCGTGGCAGTCGCTGCTGCCGTTCGCCTGGTCCAACGGCGCCGAGCTGACCAAGGACGACGGCAAGGCCTACAACTTCGACAGCCCCGAGATGAAGGAGACGCTGGAGTACTACGGCTCCTTCTTCTCCGAGGGCATCGCGGACAAGGAAGCACCCGCGCAGCCCACGACCGAACCGGACTTCGCGAGCGGTCGCGTGCCGATGTTCATCTCCGGCCCCTGGATGATGTCCGCGGTCGAGAAGGTCGGCGGCGAGGGCTTCAAGGACAAGTACGACGTCATGCCGATGCCGACCAAGAAGACGTCGTCGAGCTTCGTCGGCGGCTCGAACTTCGTGGTGTTCAAGGAGAGCGAGAACCGCGACTCCGCCTGGAAGTTCGTGCGGTGGCTCGCGGACGCCAAGACGCAGGTCAAGTGGTACCAGTCCTCGACCGACCTGCCGTCGGTGAAGAGCGCGTGGCAGGACCCGGCGCTGACCGCCGACACCAAGCTCGCGACGTTCGGCAAGCAGCTCGACACGGCCCAGTCGCCGCCCACGTTCCCCACCTGGGAGCAGGCGATCACCGCGCTCGACACCGAGGTCGAGAAGGTGGCGCGCTCCGGTTCCGACGCGGCGGCCGCGCTCAAGGCCGCCCAGGCCTCGGCCGACTCCATCGGTACCGGCAAGTGAGCTCGTCCGTGACGCTGCGCCGCCGCGGGGCAGAACGGGCGGCGTGGTTGCTGATCCTCCCGTTCTGCCTGCTGTTCGCGGTGTTCACGGCGTGGCCGGTGGTGCAGTCGCTGTTCATGAGCTTCACCGACACCCGCAACCGCGACCTGCGCACGCCGTTCGCGGTGGACTTCGTCGGGCTCGACAACTACGTCCAGGCGTTCGGCGACCCGCTCTTCCGCACGGCCGCGGCCAACACCGCGTACTTCGTGCTGGTCGGCGTGCCGCTGACGCTGGTCATCGCGCTCACCGCCGCCGTGGTGCTGGACAAGGGGATCACCCGGTTCCGGGCGTTCTTCCGGCTCGGCTTCTACACGCCGGTGATCACGTCGATCGTCGCGATCGCGGTGGTGTGGCGGTTCCTGCTGCAGGACGAGTACGGGCTGATCAACACCATGCTCGGCTGGGTCGGCGTCGAGGGCCCGAACTGGCTCGGCGACCCGGACTGGGCGATGCCGGCGATGATCCTCATGGCCGCGTGGCGCAACTTCGGCACGGCGATGATCATCTTCCTGGCAGGGTTGCAGGCGGTGCCCCAGTCGTTGCACGAGGCCGCGTCGATCGACGGCGCGGGCGCTGTGCGGCGGTTCCGGCACATCGCGCTGCCGTTGCTGCGGCCCACGCTGCTGTTCGTGTCGGTGACGACGGCGATCGGATACCTGCAGTTCTTCGAGGAGCCGTTCGTCATGACCAACGGCGGCCCGCTCAACTCGACCATCTCCGCGACGATGTACACCTACAAGCAGTTCGGCTTCGGCAACTACGGCTTCGCCTCCGCCATGAGCTATCTGATCTTCGTCGTGATCGCGATCGTCACGGCGATCCAGTTCCGGTTGCTGCGGGAGAGGAGCTGACGTGAAGAACCGCTGGCTGTACCTGCCGCTCACGGTCGCGTTCGTCGCCGTCGTCGCGCCGTTCGCCTGGATGGTGCTCGGCAGCTTCAAGGGCGAGGGCGAGATCCTGCGCAACCCGCCGACGTGGTGGCCTGACAGCGCCTCGCTCGACAACTACACGCAGCTGTTCTCCCGCCTGCAGTTCGGCACGTACTTCTTCAACTCGGCGGTCGTCGCGGTGGCGGTGACGCTGGGGAACCTGCTGTTCTGCTCGGCGGTCGGCTACGCGCTCGCCATGCTCGACTTCCGGGGCAAGAAGCTGTTGTTCACGATCGTCATGGCGACGCTGATGATCCCCGGCGTGGTCACGTTCGTGCCGCTGTACGTGCTCGTCGTGAACGCCGGTCTCGCGAACTCGCTGCCCGCCCTGATCCTGCCGTTCCTCGTCTCGCCGTTCGGCGTGTTCCTGATGCGCCAGTTCATCTCCGGCCTGCCGGGGGAACTGCTCGACGCCGGGCGGGTCGACGGCGCCGGCGAGATCCGGATCTTCGCGCGGATCATCCTGCCGCTGTGCGGGCCCGCGCTCGCCACGCTCGGCATCCTCACCTTCCTGGGCAGCTGGAACAACTTCCTGTGGCCGCTCGTGGTGGCGCAGCAGGAGAGCCAGTTCACCCTGCCCGTCGCGCTCGCCCTGTACTCGACCGGGCAGAACTCCATCCAGTACGGCCTGCTCCTCGCCGGGGCCACGATCGTCGTCGTCCCCGTGCTGCTCGTGTTCCTCGTCTTCCAGCGGCGCTTCATCGAAGGCATCGCGACCACCGGCATCAAGTGAGAGGTCCAAAGGGGACTCCTGTGACGTTCACCCGCCGAACCCTGCTCCTCGGCAGCGCCGTCGCGCTCGCCGCACCCGCCGTCTCCGCCACCGCCGCGCCCCGGCGCTTCGACCCGGTCCGGGTCCGGGGCTGGGCGAAGGACACCTGGCGCAGCCTCGTCGCCATGACCCCGTCGGGCACGGGGCTGCCCGCCGACAACATCCCCGAGTCGCTCGCGGCGGGCGACCGGTCCGGCTACACCTCGCCGACCAACGTCGGCGGCTACCTGTGGTCCACGGTCGTGGCCCGTGAACTCGGCTTCATCGGCAGGGAAGAGGCGTCCGCGCGGCTCGTCCGCACTCTGTCCACTCTGGACCGGATGGAGCACCACACCGCGAGCGGCATGTACTACAACTGGTACGACGAGGAGACGGGTGAGGCGTTGCGGGCCTGGCCCGGCACGGGCGCCGTCGTGCACCCGTTCTGCTCCAGCGTCGACAACGGCTGGCTCGGCGCGGCCCTGCTGGTCGTGGCGGGCGCGGACCGGGCGGCGGCGGACCTCGCGCGCCGGATCTTCGCCCGGATGCGGTGGGACGCCTTCTACAACCCCGGCGACGACCCCGCGCACCCCGCCGTGCGTCCGGGAGGCCTGATCCACGGCGGGTTCTTCCCGTTCGACCACGACCGGCCCGGCGGCGTCTACCAGGGCACGCACATCGGCGGCGAGCCCGTGTGGCTCACCGACCACCACTACGACACGACGGTGTCGGAAACCCGCATCACCAGCTACCTCGGCATCATCACCGGGCAGGTCCCGCCGAAGCAGTACTTCGCGATGTGGCGGACGTTCCCGGCGTCGTGCGACTGGTCGTGGCACGAGATGCAGCCGGTGGGGGAGAACCGGACCTACCACGGCATCGAGGTCTTCGAGGGCGCCTACACCTATCGCGGCATGCGCATCGTGCCCGGCTGGGGCGGGTCGATGTTCGAGGAGCTCATGCCGGACGTCTTCGTGCCGGAAGCGAAGTGGGCGCCGAAGTCGTGGGGCCGCAACCACCCGCTGCACGTCCGCGCGCAACGCGAACACGGTCTCCTGGAAGCGAAGTACGGCTTCTGGGGCTTCAGCCCGTCCAGCAACCCGGCCGGCGGCTACCGCGAGTACGGCGTCGACGCGCTCGGCATGGGCCCCGGCACCGAACCGGGCAACGGCGCCAACGGCTACTTCTCCGACCAGGAGATGACCAACTACGACGTCGGCTTCGGCACCTGCCGTCCCGCCACCGCGCCGACACCGGCGTACGGGGACGGCGTGGTCACGCCGCACGCCGCGTTCCTCGCGATGATGCACGAACGCGACGAGGCGTTCGCGAACCTCGCGCGCGTCCAGGACGACCTGCGCGCGTACGGCAGGGGCGGCTTCTTCGACGCCGTCGCCGTCCGGTCGGGCACCATCGCCCGCCGCTACCTCTCCCTGGACCAGGCGATGGTCATGGGGGCGATCGGGAACGTCCTGTGCGGTGACGTCATCCGCAGGGCGTTCAGCACACCGGCCGTCGAACGCGCGCTGCGCCCGGTGATCGGTGTCGAGGAGTTCGGCGCGAGCCGAGTCTGAAAATCTCAGGAGGTAAGGGAATGCGGCCCGTACGGCTGATCTCCGAGGACGGCGTCGAGTACCGCGACCTCAACGGCAACGGCGTGATGGACCCCTTCGAGGACCCGCGCCTGCCGGTGGCCGACCGGGTCGCCGACCTGCTGGGGCGCCTGTCGCTGGAGGAGAAGGCAGGCCTGCTGTTCCACACCGTCATCGAGGCGGGCACCGACGGCACGGTCAAGGAAGCACCCGGTGACATCAGCAAGTCGCCGACGAGCGTCGTGGTGACGCAGAAGCACCTGAGCCACTTCAACGTCCACGCGTTGCACGACGCGCGGATGGCGGCGCGCTGGTACAACAACCTCCAGCTGATCGCCGAGAGCACCCCGCACGGCATCCCGGTGACGATCTCCACCGACCCCCGGCACGCGTTCCTCGAGAACGCCGGGGTGTCGTTCAGCGCCAAGGCCTTCTCGCAGTGGCCGGAGTCGCTGGGACTGGCGGCGCTGCGCTCACCGGAGCTGGTCGAACGCTTCGCGGACGTCGCCCGTCAGGAGTACGTGGCGGCCGGCATCCGGTGCGCGTTGCACCCGGCGATCGACCTCGCCACCGAACCGCGCTGGGCCCGTCAGGCGGGCACGTTCGGCCAGGACAGCGCGCTGACCGCCGAACTGGCCGTCGCGTACGTGCGCGGGTTCCAGGGCCCGGAACTCGGGCCGGAGTCGGTGGCCTGCACCAGCAAGCACTTCCCCGGCGGCGGCCCGCAGAAGGACGGTGAGGACGCGCACTTCCCGTACGGGCGCGAGCAGGTCTACCCCGGTGGCCGGTTCGACGACCACATGGCGCCCTTCAAGGCCGTGATCGACGCCGGGACCGCCGCGGTGATGCCGTACTACGGGATGCCGGTCGGGCTGGAGGTCGGCGGCGAGGCCATCGACGAGGTCGGGTTCGGCTACAACAAGCAGGTCGTCACGGGCATGCTGCGCGAGGGTCTCGGGTTCGACGGCGTGGTGCTGACCGACTGGGAACTGGTCATGGACAACCACGTCGGCGACAAGGTGCTGCCCGCCCGCGCGTGGGGCGTCGAGCACCTGGACGCGTTGGGGCGCATGGAACTCATCCTCGAGGCGGGCGCCGACCAGTTCGGCGGCGAGGAGTGCGTGGACGTCCTGCTGGAGCTGGTCGCGCAGGGCCGGGTGACCGAGGAACGGATCGACGAGTCGGCGCGCCGGTTGCTGGCGGTGAAGTTCCGCCTGGGGCTGTTCGACAACCCGTTCGTGGACGAGGACCGCGCGGCGGAAGTCGTGGGACGGCAGGACTTCCGCGACGAGGGCCACGCCGCGCAGGCCCGGTCGGTGACCGTCCTGCAGAAGGGCTCGCTGCCCCTGCCGCAAGGGCTGAAGCTGTACGTGGAGAACTTCTCCGCGGAGGTCGCGGGACGGTTCGGCACTGTCGTCGCCACCCCGGAAGAGGCCGACCTCGCGCTGGTGCGGCTGATGGCGCCGTTCGACCCGAGGGCGGACCTGTTCCTGGAGTCGTGGTTCCACCAGGGATCGCTGGAGTTCCAGCCAGGACTGGCCTCGCGGCTGGCGCGGATCGCGGCGGTCTGCCCGCTGGTGCTCGACGTGACGCTGGACCGGCCCGCGGTGCTGACGCCGTTGCTGCCCCTCGCCTCGACCGTCGTGGTCAGCTACGGCTCCACGGACGAGGCGCTGGCCGACGCGCTGACCGGTGTCATCGCGCCGGAGGGACGGCTGCCGTTCGACCTGCCCCGGTCGATGGAGCAGGTGCGGCGGCACCCCGAGGACGTCGCGGGCTACGACGACCCGCTCTTCCCGTTCGGCCACGGCCTGTAGGGGCCTCCCGGCGGGGGAGGAGAATGCGCGGAATGCACCACACCGTCATCTCCTCCCCGGTCGGGCCGCTCACGCTCGTCGGCGACGGCACCGCGTTGATCGGGCTCTACTTCGACGGCCACCTGCGCACCCCGCGCCTCGACTTCGGCCCCGCGTCGGACGCCGGGTTCGACGAGGTCCGGCGGCAGCTGGACGAGTACTTCGCGGGCACGCGGCGGACGTTCGACCTGGAACTCGCGCCGCGCGGGTCGGCGTTCGAGCGGAGCGTGTGGGAGATGCTGATCGCGATTCCGTACGGCGAGACGCGGACGTACGGGCAGCTGGCCGCCGCACTCGGTGATCCCGCCGCGGCCCAGGCCGTCGGGAACGCCAACGGGTGGAACCCGATCAGCATCATCGTGCCGTGCCACCGGGTGGTCGGCTCGAAGGGAACGCTCACCGGCTACGCGGGCGGGTTGCGGCGCAAGCGGTACCTGCTGGAGCTGGAGGAGCCGCCCGCCGAGGAGGACGGCCGCCTGTTCTGACGTACGGTGCGGAGCATGGCGGAGAACAGTGCCAAAGTGGAGAACAGCGCAGTGCTGGTGACGGGCGCGTCCCGCGGAATCGGCAGGGCGACGGCGCGGGCGTTCGCCGAACTCGGGCACCGCGTCGCCGTCCACTGCAGCAGCCGGCGTGACGACGCCGAGGAAACGCTGTCCCTGCTCCGCGGCGACGGGCACGCGGTGCTCGGTGGCGACCTCGCCGACCCCGAGGCCGCCCGCACCCTCGTCGCGGAAGCCGTCGATCGGCTCGGCGCGGTCGACGTGCTCGTCAACAACGCCGCCGTCGCCCCGACAGCGAGCAACCGGCACCGCGTCGGCGAGGCGGAGTGGGACGTGTGGACCGGCGCGTGGCAGCAGATGTTCGCCGTCAACCTGCACGGCGCCGTGAACGTCACCTGGGCCGTGGCGCGGCATCTGGTCGAACGGGGTGTGCCCGGCGCGATCGTCAACGTCGGCTCGCGGGGTGCGTTCCGGGGCGAGGCCGACCACCCGGCCTACGCGGCGAGCAAGGCCGCGCTGCACGCGTTCGGGCAGTCGGCGGCGATCACGCTGGCGCCGCACGGGATCTCGGTGACGTCCGTGGCACCGGGGTTCGTCGCCACCGAACGCCAGGCCGCGAAGCTCGGCGGCGCCGAGGGCGACGGGGTGCGCGGGCAGAGCCCGTTCGGCAGGGTCGGCACACCCGAGGAGGTCGCGGCGGCGATCGTGCACCTGGCCTCGCCGGGGGCTCAGTGGGCCTCGGGTGCGGTCCTCGACCTCAACGGGGCCTCGTACCTGCGCTGACTCACAGCTCGGCGATCGGCACCGGCCGGCCGAGGTAGAACCCCTGCGCCAGGTCGCAGCCCAGGCCCCGCAGGATCTCCAGCTGCTCCGGCTGCTCCACGCCCTCGGCGACCACCGTCATGTCCACGGCGTGCGCCATGGCGATGATGCTCGTGACGATCGCCTCGGCCTCGCCGGAGTCGCCCAGCCCGACCGTGAACGAGCGGTCGATCTTGAGGGTGTCCAGCGGCAGGGTGAGCAGCTGCGCGAGCGACGAGTACCCGGTGCCGAAGTCGTCGATCGCGAGCCGGACCCCCAGATCCCGCAACGCCGCCAGCGTTCTGGACGCCAGCGCCGGGTCGCGGGTGAGAGCGCTTTCGGTGATCTCCAGGCAGAGCGAGCTGGGCGCCAGGCCCGCCTTGTGGGTGGCGTTGCGGACCGCCGAGACGAGCCACGGGTCGTCGAGCTGGCGGGCCGAGAGGTTCACGGTCAGCTGGAGTTCCGGGGCCTGCTCGGCGATCTCGCGGGTGGCGGTGTGCAGCATGTGCGCGCCGATGATGTTGATGAGATCGCTCTCCTCGGCGAGCGTGATGAACTCCGCCGGGGTGATCGGGCCGTAGCGGGGGTGCGTCCAGCGCAGCAGGCCCTCGACGGCGGTGCGCTCGTCCGTGCGCAGGTCGACGATCGGCTGGTAGGCGACCCACAGCTCGTGGCCGAGCGGGGCCATCCGCAGGTCCTGCTCCAGCTGCAGGCGGCGCTGGATGCGTTCGCGGAGTTCGACGTCGAAGAACGCCGTGCGGCCGCGGCCCCGCGTCTTGGCGTGGTACATCGCGAGGTCCGCGTCGCGCAGCAGGTCGGCGCCGTCGCGGCGGTCGCCCGGTTCGGCGATCACGATGCCGACGCTCGCGTCCACGTGCAGCTGCCGGCCGGCGACGGTGATCGGGCGGTTCAGCTCGGACCGGACGTGCTCCGCGAGCGCCGCCGCCTCCTCGGGGCCGCTCAGGCCGTAGGCGATCACGGTGAACTCGTCGCCGCCGAGCCTGCCGATCACGTCGCCGCGGCGGGAGCTGCGCCCGAGCCGGGTGCCGACCACGCGGAGCACCTCGTCGCCCACGCTGTGGCCGAGGGAGTCGTTGATGACCTTGAACTTGTCCAGGTCGATGAACAGCACGGTGGTCGGGCCGGACCGGTGCGCACGGGCGGCCGGGCTGAGGCGGTTGATGATGACCGTGCGGTTGTTCAGACCCGTCAACGAGTCGTGCGTCGCCTCGTGCTCCAGCTGGCTGTCGATCATGCGGCGTTCGGTGATGTCGGTGAACGACACGACCGTCGCGGACGGCACCGAGCCGTCGGGAGACAGGGCGCGGGCGCTCAGCGACAGCCACACGTGCGAGCCGTCCGGGCGCAGCGAACGCAGGATCCGGCCGTGCTGCGCCCTTCCGTTGGCGCGGGTGTTGGCCGACGGGTAGTCGCTGCGCGGAACGGGCTGACCGGACTCGTCGTGCAGTTCGGCCAGCGACGCGGGCTTGCCGATCACCTCGTGCGCGCTCACGCCGAGGATGCGTTCGGCCGCGGGGTTCACCGACTCGACCAGGCCCGTGCCGCCGACGACGAGCACGCCCTCCTCGATGGCGGCGACGACGGCGGTGAAGTGGTGCTCGGCCCGGCGGCGCGCTGTCTCGTCCGCGCAGATCAGCACGTACCCGTCGTCCATCCGCGCGACCGACACGCGAACCGCGAGCGTGGCCCCGTCCGAACGGCGGTGCACGGCGTGCACGACACCGCCCGCCTGGAGCACCGCCACGGGGTCCAGCGGCGCACCCACGACGTGGCTGATCGGCTGGCCGACGGCGTCGGCGGTGCTGTGCCCGTAGACGGTCTCGGCGCTGGGGTTCCAGCTCGTCACGACGCCGTCCGAGGTGGTGGCGATCAACGCGTCGCTGACGTGCGCGGCGAGGGCGGCCTGGTAGCGCAACGCCGCCGCGGCCGCCTTCTGCTCGGTGACGTCCCGCATGATCACCTGGAAGGCGGGCCTGCCCTCCCAGGTGGTGCGCACCGACACCGACTCGACGTCCGTGGTGCCGCCGTCGAACCGGACCAGCACGGCGTCGGCCGGATCGCTCGTCGCGCCCGGCTCGGTCAGCTTCGCGATGCGCCGCAGCATGTCCTGCGTGGAGTCCGGGTGGACGAAGTCGGTGATCGGCCTGCCCAGCAGGTCCGCCTCGGACTTGGCCCGCACGTACTGCACCGCCGCCGGGTTCGCGTACACGAGCAGGCCCGCCTCGTGCACGACGATCGCCTCGGGCGCGAGGTCGACCAGCAGCCGGTAGCGGTCCGCGAGGTCGGCGAGCTCCTGCTGCTGGGTGTGCCTGCGGGTGACGTCGGCGACGACACCGACCAAGGCGCGTGCCGAGTCGTGCGTCGAGACGCGGGCGCGGAACTGGAGCCAGCGCGTACCGTTCGGGGTGTTCAGGGGCTGTTCGAGCTCGAAGTCCTGCCAGGCCGCAGCGGCCTTCGTGGCGACGGTCAGCGGTGCTACGAGCTCGGCCAGCCGGTCGCGCACGGTGTCGGTGTCCTCGCCAGGGACGCCGATGACCACGTCGAGGCCGGGAGCCCAGCCGAGCCGGTCCGTCCCCAGGTCCAGCCACCACACCACGGCGGCACCGACCGAGAGCGCGAGGTCGACCAGCAGTTCGTGGTCGAACTCGGCGTCACCGATCAGGTCGCTCACGTCTTGGCTCCCAGATCACACGTGTGGTTTCGACATGGTGTGCCGTTATATCCGGTCGAACCTACCGGGTCGTGACCAGGGTCCGTCCCTTCCTGGTCCATTGTGGACGGGGGAGGTGCTCGCTGGGAGCCCTTTTGCCCGGTTATCCTTGCAGGCAGTCGAGTCGTTGGCCCTCGGTGTGGGGGAGCTGGAAGCTATGGTCGCGCCTGGTGTGGGCATCTGCGGAATCGGTGTCGTCAGCGCGTACGGGTGGGACCGCCCGTCGCTCTGGGAGGGGCTGATGAGCGGCAAGCCCGCCGCGTCCATAGTCCCTGAGCTTGGCCGATTCCCGGGTGACACGGTCTGGGCCGCGTACGTCGGCGAGGGCGGCGACCCGGTGGACGGTCCGAGCAGGTTCGCGCGGGCGATGCGCGCCGCGGCCCGCGAGGCCATCGAGGACGCGGGCACGCGCGGGTGGCGTCCCGGTCGCCGAGTAGGCCTGATGCACGCGGTCGTGCTGGGCGAAGTGGACCTGTGGCGCGACTTCTACGTCACGCGCGGCGGCAAGTTGCCCGTCCACGACTACCTCGCGTTGATGCCGTCGACCCCGATGTCGACGTTCATGCAGGAATACGGTTTCCACGGCCCCGCGATGAACGTCTCGGCGATGTGCGCGTCCGGCAACGCCGGCCTGATCACCGCGAAGGCCTGGCTGGACGCCGGGATCGTCGACGACGTGGTGTTCGTCGCGACGGACCTGTCGCTCACCCCGGAGAACGTGTCGCACTTCGTCCGCCTCGGGGTGGCCGTCGTGGACGCCGAACCGCTCGACGCGTGCCGCCCGTTCCAGGAGGGCAGCAGGGGCTTCGTGATGGGCGAGGCGTCCGTCGCGTTCGTCCTGTCCCGGCACGCCACCAACCCGTACGCCCTCACCCTCGGCGGCGCGATGTCGCACGACGCGTACCACGTGACGTCGATCGACCCGGCGCTCGACCAGATCACCTCCTGCTTCACCGACGCCCTGGACAACGCCTCTGTCAGCGCCGCCGACGTGCGCTACCTCAACGCGCACGGGCCGGGCACCGCGCAGTGCGACACCGCCGAAGCCGCCGTGCTGGAACAGCTCTTCGGTCCGGAGACCGGGATCTACTCCGTGAAACCGCTGACCGGCCACTGCCAGGGGGCGGCGTCGGCGATCGAGGTGGCCGTGGCCGCGATGGGGTACGACAACGGCGTGATCCCGGCGCCGCCGGTCGTCGCGCCGGGACACCCGCGGCTGCTGAACGGGCCGACACCGGTGCGGGACGGGCTGACGATCAAGTCGTCGCTCGGGATGGGCGGCCACAACTCCGCCGTGGTGCTCGCGCCGCCCGCCTGACCCGGCGGGGCGTTCCACATCGCGGGAGCCCTTGCCCGCCCTGCCGCCCGGCTCGGACGATGACGCCCGAGCGGAGGAGGACCGGGTGGAGACGGACGAGGGCGTGCGCCGCGAGCGCAGGCTGGCGTGGAACGAGGACTGGGCCGCCACGATCGTCGGGCTGGTGCTGCTGGCACTGGTGCTGACGCAGTTCATCCCCGGCTGGCTGGTGCCCTGATGACGGAAGTCCAGGCGCGGCAACGGTCTCAGGTCTGGTGGGCGGTCGGCGGCGTCGCGGTCGTCGTGCTGCTGGGAGCGCTCACCAGATACCTGGAGCAGAACGTGCCGGTGTTCACGAAGGGCACCTGGCTCGGGGGCATCGCGAAGAGCGTCGAGTACCCCGTCTACGCGATCGTGCTCGGGCTGCTGGGCAACGCGGTGCTGACCGGTCTCGGATTCCGGGACCGGCTCGCCGCGGGGTTCCGCACCGAGTTCTTCATCAAGACGGGGCTGGTGCTGCTGGGCGCGTCGATCAACTTCGCGGTGATCGTCAAGGCGGCGGGACCGGCCATCGCCCAGGCGTTCCTGCTGATCACCCTGGTGTTCGGGTTCACCTGGTGGCTGGGCGGGAAGGTCGGGCTGGGGCCGAAGCTGCGGGCCCTGTTGTCGTCGGCGGTGTCGATCTGCGGGGTGAGCGCGGCGATCGCGGCGGCCGGGGCCGTGCAGGCGCGGCGGGAACAGCTCGCCTACACCGCGAGCCTGGTGATCATCTTCGCGCTGCCGTCGATCTTCGTGCTGCCGTTGCTGGTGGACGCGTTCGGGTTGCCGACGGCGGTGGCGGGCGCGTGGATCGGCGGCAACATCGACACGACCGCGGCGGTGAGCGCGGCGGGCGCGCTGGTGGGCGAGGAGGCGTTGCAGATCGCGACGATCGTGAAGACGACGCAGAACGCGTTGCTCGGCGTGGTCGCGGTGGCGCTGACGGCCTACTTCGCGCTGAAGGTCGAGAAGACCGGTGAGGCGAAGGTCAGCGGGCGGGCGTTGTGGGAGCGCTTCCCCAAGTTCGTGCTCGGGTTCCTGGTCGCGTCGGTGGTGGCGACGGTGTTCCTGGAGTCCGGCGGCGACAAGACGGTGATCGCGACCGTCAACGACCTGCGGACGTTGTTCCTGATCCTCGCGTTCGTCTCGATCGGGCTGGAGTTCCGGGTCGCGCCGCTGCGGGAGGCGGGCTGGAAGCCGATCGGGGTCTTCGCCAGCGCGACCGTGTTCAACCTGCTGGTGGGGCTCGGGCTGGCGAGCCTGCTGTTCGCGAACTTCAGCGGCTGATCTCGCGGCGATCTTCGTGCGGACGGGCGTGGTCCGCTCGACCGCCTGGACGTGGCGCACCGGCTGGTCTCGAACCGGCAGCCGGCGCACCACGACCCGGTGTGCTGCCCGCCGAGCGCCGGGCACGGGGGACCAGCCCGAGTTCGGCCGTGCTCGCTGTCGTCGCGGGGGCGTCAGCCCGAGTCCGGCCGTGCTCGGCGTCGTCGCGGGCATCAGGACGGCGTCGGCGCGGTGGTGACCGGGACCCGCGCGACGCCGGAGGCCGCCGGGGACGCGAAGATCGTCGGCGTGACTGATCACCCGGCCACCCTCCTGCGCGAATGGGTCCGCGAGCACGCGCCCGTCACCTTCGCGACCCTCACGGCCCAGCCCGACGACCGGGGCGTCTTCCTGTTGTCCGGTCTGCGCGACCTCTTCCCGCCGATGTGGGAGGCCATGACCCCCGAGAGCTCGGCGAGGCAGCGGGTCTGGCTCGCCGAGCTGTGCGAACGCTCCCCGCACCCCGAGGACCCGGACGGACCGGCCGGAACGCCGTCGGCCGACTTCCGCCGGACGTTCCTGCCGATCGCCTCCAACGGGTCCGGTGACGTCCTCTACGTCGACGAACGGCCGGGGCCGGAGTCGGGGTGCGTGTGCCAGTGGTGGCACGACGACTACATGTGGGCGAAGTTGTGGCCGAGCGTCGACGCGATGCTCACCGACGTCCTGCAGGCGGTGCGGACGGGCGGTGTGGTGCTCGGGAAGTACCGCGCGCAGGTGCGGGACGGCGTGGTCGGCTGGGTGTTCCTCGACTAGGACTCCCAGGGCGGGACCCGGTGGACGTCCGCACCCGCCGCGGCCACGAGCGCCGCGCACTCGGGCTGCCCGCCCCGGCTCGCACCCCAGTACGCCGTGTCGAGCTCGTCCTGGCTCGCCCCGGCCAGCAGAGCTTCGAGCCGGTCGCGCAGCCCGAGCGTGGCGGCGTCGGCGAGCGTCACGGCCGCGCCGCGCTCGACCAGCCGGTGCGCCGCGGCCCACTGCGCGAACACCCGCGCGTCGGTCAACGCGGTGCCACCGGCGACGACCGCGCCGTCGGCGTCGATGTCCGCACCGTGGTCGAGCAACGCGTCGAGCACCTCGACGTCATCGGCGCTGGCGGCCCAATGCAACGGCGTCTCCCGGTGCGGACCTTCGAATCGTGCGTTGACATCGGCGCCTGCTGCCACCAGCACCGCAACGGTTCGGGCGCCGTTGGGGCGGCGTGCGGGCCAGTCCGTCAGCACGTGCAGCAGGCTCCGCGCGTGGCCGTGCTCGTCGACGATCCGCGCGGTCGCGAGGCCGGGGTGGTCCGCGAGCAGACGTGCCAGGGCGGGCACGTCACCTGCCTGGATGGCGGCGGTCACCGCGGCGGCCAGTGGATCGTCGTGTCGCACGGTCACCTCCGTCAGGCCTCGTCGGCGGTCCCCGCGTCGTGGTGGCGCCGAGGGAGTCGCACGGAGGCTACCGGTCCCGCCGTCACGCCGGAGGCGTCGAGCACGCGCAGTGCGGCGTGGTGGCCCGCTCGTGGCCCAGGATGCGGAGCAGCCGGGCGCTGTCCTCGGCGCCGCCTCCCGCGGCAGGCACGAACTCCGCCTCGCCCGGGATCCGTCCCCGGCCCAGCCCGCCGCTGGACTCCGCGATCGGCGAGATGGTCACGCGCCTCCCGGAACCCCGCTAACGGGTCCAGCGCACGACGTCGTCGAACGTCACGTTGCCGCCGCACACCACGACGCCCAGCCGTGCGCCCGGGCCCACCCGGTCGAGCACGGTGCGGGCGGCCGGCAGCAGGCACCCGGCGGCGGGCTCGGCCCACACCTTCTGCGTCTCGGCCAGCGTGACCGACCCGCGCACGGCGTCCGCGTCGGACACCAGCAGCACGTCCTCCACCAGCGACGTCACGTGGTCGTAGGTGAGCTGGGAGGCGTGCGGCGCCGACAGGGTCGAGACGATCGACGTCGGCGTGATGTCGACCGGCCCGCCCGCGGCGAGTGCCTGGCGCACCGCGTCGGCGCCCTGGGTCTCGACGCCCCACACCCGCACGCCCGGCACGAGAGCGTGCAGCGCCGTGGCGACACCGGAGATGAACCCTCCGCCGCCGACGCTCACCAGCACGTCGGTGACGTCCGGCGCGTCGGCCGCGAACTCCAGCCCGACCGTGCCCTGCCCGGCGACGACGATCGGGTCGTCGTAGGGGTGCACGAGCGTCGCGCCCGCCTCGACCAGTTCGCCGAGCAGCGCGAACGCGGCCGCGAGGCCGTCGGTCAGGCGCACGTCGGCGCCGCAGGCGCGGGCGAGTTCGACGGATCGGGCGGGTGCGGACGACGGCATGACGACCGTCGCGGCCACCCCGAGTTCGCTCGCGGCGGCGGCCAGCGCGATGCCGTGGTTGCCGCCGCTGACGCCGACCACGCCGGCCGCGCGGTCCTCGTCGGACAGCGAGAGGATCTTCGCGAGCGCGCCGCGGATCTTGAACGAACCGCTGCGCTGCAGCAGTTCCAGCTTCACCGTCGTCGGCACGCCCAGCAGGGCGGACAGGCCGGGCGACGCGAGGGTGGGCGTGCGCAGCACGCGGCCGTCGAGCACCTCGGCCGCGGCCCGGACGTCGTCGATGGTCAGCAGGTCCGCCATGGCGACACCCTAAGCCGCGTCGGAACTCGCGATCTCGTGGACGTGCAGGTCGGGGTGGGACGGGTCGCTGTTCCGCAGAAGCGGCAACTAGGATCACCTGGTGTCGGATCTGCGGGTCCGTCGTCGCCCTCGAGGAGTTCCGGAGGCCTGAGATGTCCAGCTGCCCGATCGCGCCGGGCTCCGGCGGCCCGTGACGCGCCACCGGGTGCGGGGACGGCTGCCCGTCGTCCTCGTCGTGCCCGCCGTGATCGGGCTGGCCTTCCTGCTGGTGCCGCTGGCCGGGCTGCTGATCAGGACGCCGTGGACGTCACTGTCCACCTTGCTCAGCGCCGAGGTCGGCGAGGCGCTGCGGCTGTCGCTGATCTGCGCCTCCCTGGCCACCGTGTTGTGCCTGTTCCTCGGGATCCCGCTGGCCTGGTTGCTGGCGCGCTCGGGGTTGCCCGGTCGTGGCTTCCTGCGGGCGCTGGTGACCGTGCCGCTGGTGCTGCCGCCGGTGGTCGGCGGTGTGGCTCTTCTGCTGGTGCTGGGACGGCGCGGGCTGATCGGCGAGCACCTCGACGCGTGGTTCGGGATCTCGCTGCCGTTCACCACTGCCGGGGTGGTGGTGGCCGAGGCGTTCGTGGCGATGCCGTTCCTGGTGATCTCGGTGGAGGGGGCGCTGCGGGCGGCCGACCCGCGGTTCGAGGAGGCAGCGGCCACGCTGGGGGCGTCGCGCTGGCTGACGTTCCGGCGGGTGACGCTGCCGTCGGTGCTGCCGGGCGTGGTGGCCGGGGGCGTGCTGTGCTGGGCGCGGGCGCTGGGGGAGTTCGGGGCCACGATCACGTTCGCGGGCAACTTCCCCGGCGAGACGACGACCATGCCGCTGGCCGTTTATCTCGCCCTGGAAACGGATCCGGACGCGGCGATCGTGCTGAGCATCGTGTTGTTGCTGGTGTCCGTCGGGGTGCTGGCCGGTCTGCGCGACCGGTGGATCAGCGGGCCGACGTGACCCTGAACGCGAACCTGCGCGTCACGCGCGGCACCTTCGACCTCGACCTCGACCTGGCGATCGCGCCCGGTGAGGTGGTCGCGCTGCTCGGTCCGAACGGCGCGGGCAAGTCGACCGCGCTGCGGGCGCTCGCCGGACTGTCGCCGCTGACCTCGGGCAGCATCGCGCTCGGTGAGTCCACCTGGGACGGCGACGGCACGTTCCTGCACCCCGAGCACCGCCCGATCGGCGTGGTCTTCCAGGACTACCTGCTGTTCGCGCACCTGACCGCGCTGGAGAACGTCGCCTTCGGCCTGCGGGCCCGGGGCACCCGGCGCGCCGAGGCCAGGGCCGAGGCGGCGCGGTGGCTCGACCGGGTCGGGCTCGCGGAGTTCGCCCAGCGCAAGCCGCGCGCGTTGTCGGGAGGCCAGGCGCAACGGGTCGCGCTCGCCCGCGCCCTCGCGACCGGTCCGAGCCTGCTGCTGCTGGACGAACCGCTGGCCGCGCTGGACGCGAGCACCCGGCTGCAGGTCCGCTCGGAACTGGGCAGGCACCTGGCCGAGTTCGGCGGGCACACGCTGCTGGTGACGCACGACCCGCTGGACGCGATGGTGCTCGCGGACCGGCTGGTGATCCTGGAGCACGGCCGCGCGGTCCAGCAGGGCCCGCCCGCCGAGGTCGCCCGGCAGCCGCGCACCGACTACGTGGCCAACCTGGTCGGCCTCAACCTCTACCGGGGCACGGCCAACGGCACGGCCGTCGACCTGGCGGACGGCGGCGTGCTCACCGTCGCCTCGCCGGTGACCGGCGCGGTGCACGTGGCGTTCCCGCCCACCGCGGTGAGCCTGCACGTGGCGCGGCCGGACGGCAGCCCGCGCAACACCTGGCAGGTGACCGTGGCGGCGATCGAGCAGCACGCGCACACCACCCGCGTGCGGCTGGACGGCGCGCCGTCCGTGCTCGCTGACATCACCACGGCGACGCTCGCGGACCTGCGGCTGCGGCCCGGCGACACGCTGTGGGCGGCGGTGAAGGCGACCGAGACGCACACCTACCCGGCCTGAACCCGGTGCACGGGGTCTACGGCTGCAGGCGCTGCGCGAGCCAGCCCTCGCCGGTGCGGACGTAGCGCAGGCGGCGGTGCAGGCGGTTCGGTTTGCCCTGCCAGAACTCGATCTCCTCCGGCAGCAGGAGGTAACCGGTCCACGTCTGCGGGCGGGAGAGCGGTTCGTCGCTGTCAGCCAGGGCCTGGGCGCGGTCGTGCAGGGCGGACTCGTCGTCGAGCGGGGTGCTCTGCTCGGACGCGATCACCGCGGCCTGGGCGGCGCGCGGGCGGTCGGCGAACAGGACGTCGGAGGCCTCGGGCGCCACCTTCCGCACGGTGCCGACGACGGTGATCTGCTGCAGGGTCTCGCGCCAGTGGAAGGTGGCGGCCGCGTGCGGGTTCGCCGCCAGGTCGCGGCCCTTGCGGCTGGCGCTCGAGCCGGCGAACACCAGGCCGCCGTCCGCGAACTCCTTGAACAGCACGACCCGGCTGGACGGGCGGCCCCGGTCGTCGGCGGTGGCGAGGACCATCGCGAACGGCTCGCTGACCTCGCGGGCGACGGCGCCGGCGAACCACTCGGCCAGCAGGACGACCGGGTCGGCCGGGGGCGCGTCGAACTCGGGCAGGACCAGGGTGGCGTCGCCGCTCAGCGTCATGATCCCACCGTAGTCCGATCTTGGTGGTCGCCCTGCCGAGTCCGGTCGACTGTGATCCAGTGGGGGCGCGGCTACGGCGAAGGGGCTCGGGATGACAGAGACGGCACCGCGGGGGTGGGTGCCGGTCGAGCACCGGTTCCTCGGACTCGACCGGCGGACGTTCGGCCCGGCCCTGAGCGTTCTGGTCATCGCGCTGGTGCTGCTGGCCGGGTTGCCCGCGGTGAACGCGCTCATCCCGTGGCACAACGAGATCCGCGCCGGTGACGTGCTGGACCTCGGTGACGGCGCCACCGCCGTGCCGCCGGTCGGGTGGCAGCTCGAGGACGGCACCCTGGCCGGTACCGGGGCGGCGTCCGCGACGGGCCTGCAGGTGCAGCTCACGACCGGTGGCGCCACGATCTCGTTGCGCGGCACGGCTTTCACCGGCACGGCGGACGCCTTCCTGGACCAGGTGCTGCGGTCGGAGGGCAGCGCCGGGGTCGACGGGACGCGTGGCACGGTGACCACGGCGAGCGGCCTCGCCGGCGTCGCGCTCGGGAGCACCTCGCCGCAGGGCGACGGCCTGGACGTCGCGTTCAAGATGGCCGGGCCGCCCGCGCGGGCCGAGACGGCGCCCGCGTTGCTGGTGCGGGTGCGGACGGCGCCGGGGCAGTTCGAACGGCAGCAGGACGTCGTGGGCGAGTTCGTCCGCAGCATCACCCCGGGAGCGTCCCGATGACGATCACCGACGCGAAGACCGCGCAGCTCGTCGCCATCGAGGAGTCGGGCTGGGGGCTGCCGTTCCGGTTCGTGCAGCCGCGCAACCTGGCGTTCTGGGTCTACCTGGTGGGCGTGGGCGGCGGCGCGCTCGCGATCCTGCGCTACTTCGGCCCCGGCGCCCACTTCTACGGCCCGGCGCTGACCGGCGGCGTGCTGCTGTTCGGCCTGTACCTGGTGCCGTGGTTGCTGTTGCTGCGCCACCAGAACCGGTACACCGCGCAACCCGCGGCGTTGCTCGCGGCGGCGTTCGCCTGGGGTGGCCTGGCCGCGACGTTCTGGATCGCGCTGCCCGCCAACACCGCGTTGCTGGAGATCTGGTCGAAGGTGGGCGGCACCGAGTTCGCCTCCGCCTGGGCGGCGGGCCTCACCGCGCCGATCAACGAGGAGTTCGCCAAGGCGCTCGGCCTCGTGCTGCTGATCGGCCTGGCGCCGCGGCTGGTGCGCAGCGCGTACGACGGGTTCATCATCGGCGCGTTCCTCGGCCTGGGCTTCCAGGTGTTCGAGGACGTCCTCTACGTCTACAACGGTGCCGCCCAGACCTTCGGCGCGAACCAGCTCGCCTCGTCGTTCCAGATCTTCGTGGTCCGCGGCGCCACCGGCATCGTGTCGCACGCCCTGTTCAGCGCGATCTTCTGCGCGGGCCTGATGTGGGTGCTGGGCCGCACGCCCGGCGATCGGAACGTGCCTCGCGGGCTGCTGACCATGCTGGCGGCGATGGTGTTCCACTTCGCCTGGGACGACATGGGCGGGCTGAGCGGGGGCGTCGCGGTCCTGGCGGTCCTGGTGCCGTTCGTGATCGTGGTCGTGGAGCTGCTGACGCTCTTCTCCGTCCTGCGCCGCGCGGCCCGGCAGGAACGGGTCTGGATCCGCCAGATCCTCGGGCCGGAGAGCGAGGTCGTCGATCCGGCGCTGTTGTCGGCGGTCAGCGGTCTGCGGCGCGACCGCAAGGCGTTCCGCAAGCTCGTGCACGACCGGCGCCGGGCCCGGCACCTCCAGGAGGCGGCGGCGGATCTGGCCCGGGAGATCGCCCGGGCTCGCGGCCAGGAGACGGCCGAGGTGGCGCACGCCCGCGCCGAGGTGCTCCGGCTGCGCGGGGTGCGGCCGACCGGGTGACCGCGCCGCGCCGAAGGCTTACGGTGGAGGCGTGACGACCACGGCGGAGGTTGTGAGCCAGGCCGACGAGCGGATCCGGCGCCTGGAGTCGCGGCTGGTCCGCGAGTTCGGGGACGTTCCGCCGAGCCTCGTGCACGAGTGGATCGAACGGGCCAGGGCGCGGTTCGGGAGCGCGAGGGTGCAGGAGTACGTGCCCCTCTTCGTGGCACGGGAGGTGCGGGCCTCGGCCAGGGCGTTCCCGGTGCAGGCGCAGGAGAGCTCGTTCCTGGCCACCTGGGCGCGGAACACGGCGCGCAGACTGCTCGCCCCCGAGCTGCCCAAGAGGTGGGCGCACACGGCCGGGGTGGCGCGGCGGGCCGAGCGGGTGGCGCGGGTGCTGCCCGAGGACGAACGCGAGTTGCTCGTGGCGGCGGCCTGGGTGCACGACATCGGGTACGCGGCGGAGGTGAAGGACACCGGGCTGCACTCGTTGGACGGGGCGCGGTACCTCCGGCGGGCCGGGCTGAGCGAACGGGTGTGCGGGCTGGTGGCGCACCACTCCGGGGCGTCGGCGGTGGCACGGCTCGTCGGGCTCGGGGACGAGCTGGGGGAGTTCCCGGACAACCGGGGGCGGCTGCGGGACGCGCTCTGGTACTGCGACATGAGCACCGGGCCGGACGGGCAGCCGACGACGGTGCAGGGGCGGTTGCAGGAGATCCGGCAGCGGCGCGGGCCGGACGACCCCGTCGTCAGGGCGCTCGCTATCAACGGCGAGGAGCGGCTGGCGGCCGTGCGCAGGACGCACCGGCTGCTCAAGCGGCAGTGACGGACGCCGCGCGCATTTACTTGAATATTGAACTATCTTGGGTGTCATGAAGAAGATCGGTTTTCTGTCGTTCGGGCACTGGACGGACAGCCCGCACTCGCAGACGCGGTCGGCGGCCGACGTGCTGACGCAGTCGATCGACCTGGCCGTCGCGGCGGAGGAGCTCGGCGCGGACGGGGCGTACTTCCGGGTGCACCACTTCGCCCAGCAGCTCGCGTCGCCGTTCCCGCTGCTCGCGGCGATCGGCGCGAAGACGGAGCGCATCGAGATCGGCACCGGCGTGATCGACATGCGCTACGAGAACCCGATGTACATGGTCGAGGACGCGGGGTCGGCCGACCTCATCTCGGGCGGCAGGCTCCAGCTCGGCATCTCGCGGGGATCGCCCGAGCAGGTCATCGACGGCTGGCGGCACTTCGGCTACGGGCCGGCGGAGGGCCAGACCGACGCCGACATGGCGCGCATGCACACCGAGTTGTTCCTGAAGGTGCTGGAGGGCGGCGGGTTCGCCCAGCCGAACCCCAGGCCGATGTTCCCGAACCCGCCCGGGCTGCTGCGCCTCGAGCCGCACTCGCCGGGGCTGCGGAACCGCATCTGGTGGGGCGCGGGCTCGAACGGCACGGCGGTGTGGGCGGCGCAGCAGGGCATGAACCTGATGAGCTCCACGCTCAAGTTCGACGAGGGCGGCGCGCCGTTCCACGTCCAGCAGGCCGAGCAGATCAGGGCGTTCCGCAAGGCCTGGACCGAGGCCGGTCACGAGCACGAGCCGCGGGTGTCGGTGTCGCGCAGCATCTTCGCGCTGACGACGGACCTCGACCGCATGTACTTCGGCGGCGACGGCAAGAGCACCGACTCGATCGGGTTCATCGACGGGCCGCAGAAGGCCATCTTCGGCCGCTCCTACGCCGCCGAACCCGAACTGCTCGTCAAGCAGCTCGCGGAGGACGAGGCGATCGCCGAGGCCGACACGCTGCTGCTGACCGTCCCGAACCAGCTCGGCGTCGACTTCAACGTGCACGTCCTGGAGAACATCCTGGTGCACGTCGCTCCGGCACTCGGGTGGCGCTGACGCCGATCACCGCCGCGTCCCGCGTGCTCGCGGCCTCCGCCAGGTGCGCGAGCACGCGTCGGTCACGATCGGCGTCGCGGTGGACCTCGGCCGCACGTCGAGTCCTCACCCAGGCGTCGCAACAGCTTCAGTGCGGGTCGAAAGGAAACATCGGCTGGAAGCACGAGAGCTGCCGCCGGCACCGGTCCGCACGCGATCATCGCCGGGACCGCCGACCTTGCCACTGCCGGCGGTCCCCGGGCGATCAGCGGCGGCGGTCCTTGACGTAGACCGCCGACTGCTTGCCCTCGCCGTGACCGCGCCGGTCCACCTCGAACAACGTCGTCGCCGTGATCAGGTCGCTGAGCTTCGAGTAGCCGTACGTGCGGGAGTCGAACTCCGGCCGCTGCTTGGTGATGATGCTGCCGACGGCCGACAGCGACGCCCACCCGTCGTCGTCCGAGGCCGCCTCGACCGCGTTGCGCAGCAGCTTCACCAGCGTGGTGTCGCCCTTGAGCTGGGCCGCGGCCGCCACGGGCTTGCGCACCAGCGGTGTCTCGGCCGGCACCTCGGCCTCGGGGGAGACGAGGTTCTCGACGTAGACGAACTTGTCGCAGGCCGCCACGAACGGCTTGGGCGTCTTGCGCTCGCCGAAGCCGTACACCGTGAGCCCCGACTCGCGCAGCCGGGCGGCGAGCCGGGTGAAGTCCGAGTCGCTCGACACGATGCAGAAGCCGTCGAAGCGGTCGGAGTACAGCAGGTCCATCGCGTCGATGACCATCGCCGCGTCGGTGGCGTTCTTGCCGGTCGTGTACGCGAACTGCTGGATCGGCTGGATCGACTGGGCCAGCAGGTGGTCCTTCCAGCCCTTGAGGCTCGTGCCGGTCCAGTCGCCGTACGCGCGCTTGACGTGCGCGGTCCCGTACTTGGCGATCTCGGCGAGCAGTGCCTCGGTGATCGAGGGCTGGGCGTTGTCCGCGTCGATCAGCACCGCGAGCTTGACGGCGCTCTCATTGGCTGTGGCCACGGGGCGAACGGTAGCCGCACACCGGTTGTGACACCGAACCGACACGATCTCGCAAAGCACCACGAACGCCCTGTTCCCGCATTACGGTGGGGACGGCAAAGGGACGTGAGAGAGGCGGAACCGGGCGTGACGTCCTGGGTCGATGTGATCAACTATGTCCGGCTGCGCTACGAGGTGCTGGAGGAGACCGACGACTGGCTGCGCTTCCGCCTCGACACCGAGGGCGAGCGCACGCAGCAGGTCTCCGTGCACCACCTGAGCGATCTCGGCGGGGCGGCCTGGGTGGAGATCTCCTCCCCGGTCGGCCGGGCCGACGACGTGGACCTGCGCCGCTTCCTCGAGCTCGCGGGCGGGTCGCAGGTCGGCGGGGCCGCCGTGGTGGACGGGCTGGCGCTGCTCAAGCACGTGGTGCCGCTGGAGGACCTGAGCGTGCGCGAGGAGTTCGAACGGCCGCTCGCGCTACTGGTCGGCCGGGCGGACGCGATCGAGCACGAGCTGACGAGCCGCGACCACTTCTAGTGCCGCGTGGCACGCGTGGGCACGGCCGCGGCCTGGGCCGAGCAGCAGGTGGCGGCGGTCCGCGACGACCCCGCAGGGCGCCTCGCGCTGATGGAACGCTGCTACCGCGGACCGTTCGGGCAGGCGCCCCGGCACCTGCCGTTCCGCCGGGCCGCGCGGTCGTTCATGCGCTGGCAGCTGGCCAGGGGTGTGCTGCGTCCGGACACCGGCAGTCCGTGGTGGCGGGTGGTCAACGAACGCATCCTGCGCGACGGCTGCGAGGCCGTGGCGTTGTCGGGTGGGCTCGGTGGTCCGCCCTCGTCGCGCACGGCCGCGGACTGGCTGGCGTTCGCGCTCGAACCCACGGCGCGGGCCTGGTACCGGGCGCACAACGGCAGCGTGGTCGCGGCCTACCTGGAGCACCGGGTGATGGCGGAGCGGGAGAACGAACCCGAGCGGTTCTTCCTGAACGTCATCCTGTGCCGGGTGCTCTACACGCACGCGCTGGTGGCGGCGCCACGGCTCTCGCTCGGCTGGTTGCGCGGGCTGGCGCCGGTGCTCGGTGACCCCCGGCTGGGCATGACCGGGATCTTCCTGCAGCTCTCGCGGGTGTTGCCGGCGCGGTACCCGCTCGACGACGAGGTGAGCTACTACCTCGCGCAGGAGCACGGGTTCGCGCGGCTCGTCGACTTCGGCATGATCGTGCCGCGGCTGGACCGGCTCTACGAGTGGTCGGCGGCGGACCTGGGAGCCCCTGGACTGCTCGACTGCGTGCGGGACGGGGCGTTGACGTACGCGTGGCGGTTCGAGGACCGGCACGTCTGGGACCCGCCGAAGTCGGTCGTGCTGCCCCTGGTCCACCGGCTGCTGCCGGTTCGGTAGGTCCGGTCGATCGCAATTGTCCGGGGAAATCTTGACTCCGCAGTCAATGTTGCCCAGGGTGTGCGGCGTGACTGAAGTGGCGCAGCGCCCGGCCGACGTCGTGATCGTCGGCGCGGGCTACGCGGGACTGGCGGCGGCGACGCGGCTGGCGTCCGCCGGGGTGGACGTCGTCGTGCTGGAGGCCGCGGACCGGGTCGGTGGGCGGGCGTTCAGCGAGGTGCTGCCGTCCGGGGCGCGGGTCGACCACGGCGCGCAGTGGATCGGGCCGTCGCAGAAGCGGTTCCACGAACTCGCGGCGCGGTTCGGCTGCACGACGTTCCCCACCCGGGAGTCCGGGCGGCACGTCGAGGTCTGGCACGACGGCACGCGCACCGACCACTCCGGTACGGAGCCCAACACCGGACCGGGGATCGCCGAGTACCGGCGGGTCACCGAGACGCTCGACGAGCTGGCGCGGACCGTCGACCTGGAACAGCCGTGGCGCACGCCGCGGTTCGAGGAGTTCGACGCCCAGTCCGCCGAGGACTTCTTCCTGCGGCAGACCCACGACCACGACGCGCAGCGCAGGCTGGCGCTCGCCGTGCGGGGCGTGTGGTGCTGCGAGCCCAGGGAGATCTCGTTCTTCCACGTGCTGTTCTCCCTCGCGTCGGCGGATGGGTTCGAGCAGCTGGTGGAGATCTCGGGCGGTGCGCGGGACTCGCGGTTCACCGACGGCGCGGACGCTCTCGCGGTGGCGATGGCGGCGGCGTTGCCCGGGGTCGTGCGGCTCGGCGAGCCCGTGCTGACGATCCGGCACTCCGCCGAGGGCGTCGAAGCCGTGACGGGCAACGGGGTCGTGCGCGCGCGACGGGCGATCGTGACCGTGCCGCCCGCGGCCGTGGGGCGGATCGGGTTCGAGCCCGCGTTGCCGATGGCGCGCCGCGGCTGGGCCGGGCACACGCCGATGGGGCGGGTCGCGAAGGTGCACGCGGTGTTCGAGGAACCGTTCTGGCGCAAGAAGGAGCGCTCCGGCATCGCCACGCTGTTCAGCCGCAGCCCGGTCGGCGTGGTGTTCGACAACTCGCCGGAGGACGGCTCGCGCGGCGTGCTGGTGGCGTTCGTCCACGGCGACCGGGTGGACCGCTGGGTCGCCGCGCCCGACTCGACGCGGCGGGCGGAAGTGCTGGAGGCGCTCGGCGAGGTGGCCGGGCCGCGGGCGCGCATGCCGATCGACTACGCCGAGATGGCGTGGTCCGAGGACGGCTGGACGATGGGCGGGTACGCGTGCTTCGTGACGCCCGGCGGCTGGGCCGAGCACGGCGAGCACGGCTGGCGGCGCGCGACCGGCGGCGTGCACTGGGCGGGCACGGAGACGGCGTCGGTGTGGAACGGCTACGTCGACGGCGCGATCACGTCCGGGGAGCGGGCCGCGGACGAGGTGATGGCCGCGCTGGAGATCCCCGGACAACCGGCGTGAGAGCGTCCCCGCTGCCATACTGACGGCGATGACCAGCGCAGATGGCCTTCCTTCCCGTGTGCGGACGGCACTTCGGGCGGCCACGCTGTCGCAGCGCGCGCTGGCGGGACGCGTCGGGATGGACCCGACGGCGTTGTCGAAGTCGTTGCGCGGCACCCGGCGGTTTCGCGACGAGGAGATCGCCGCGATCGCCGCGGCGTGCGGGGTCGGCGTCGAGTACCTGACGACCGGGGCCGGGCCGGAACCCGTGGTGTCGCAGGACGTCCGGGACCGGGCGCCTGCCACGCCGGACCGGCGGGACCAGATCCTCGCGGCGGCGACGGCGGTGATCGCCCGGCGCGGGTACCACAACGTGCGGGTCGCGGACATCGCGCGGCAGTGCGGCACCAGCAGCGCGACCGTGCACTACCACTTCCCGACCAAGGAAGCCGCGCTGCACGCCGCGCTGGAGCACTACGCAGGGACGTTCCGGGACCGGGTGCACCGGGAGTTCGGCAAGGCCACGTCGGCGCGGGACAAGCTGCGCCGGCTCGTCGAGGTGCAGTTGCCGGTGAGCGCCGCCGACGTCGACGAGTGGTCGGTGTGGGTGCAGTTCTGGGGGCAGGCGGTGCTGCAACCGCGGCTGCGCCCGGCCCAGCGCCAGGTCTACTCGGAGTGGCGCGCGGTCGTCGTCGGGTTGCTGCACGAGTGCCGTGCGGAGGGCCTGTCCCCGGACGCCGACGTCGAGGCGCTGGCCGACCGGTTCACCGCGCTGGTCGACGGGCTCGCGGTCCAGATCCTGGCGGGATCGACCGCCATGACGCCGGACCGGATGCGGGAGTTGTTGCTGCGGGCCTTCGAACCGGACCTGGTGCTGGCGGACGGCGCGTGAAACTTGACGCTCGATGTCCAGGTTTCCTAGCATCGGCCGGTGCGGATGAACCAGGGCGTCGAGTGGGCGGTGCACGTGCTGCTCTCCCTCGCGTGGCTGGACGACGACCGCCCGGTGAGCACCGCCGCCTTCGCCGCGAGCTACGACCTTCCCCAGGCGTACCTGCACAAGCAGCTGCAAGCCCTCGCGCGGGCGGGCCTGGTCGAGTCGATACCGGGCGCTCGCGGCGGTTTCCTGCTGGCCCGCCCGGCGGACAAGATCACGTTGATGGACGTCGTCACCGCCATCGAAGGGCCTGAGCCCGCGTTCACCTGCACCGAGATCCGCCGCCGGGGCATGGGGGAGGACGCGCCGAAGAGCGCGTTCCGCCGCACGTGCGCGGTGCACGGGGCCATGCAACGCGCGGAACTCCAGTGGCGCCAGTCGCTCGCCTCGCAGACCATCGCGGACGTCAAGGCCGAGGCGGACGCGCACGCCCCGTCCGCGGCCAGGCTCGCCCGCCGGGCCTACGGCCGCGAGGAGTAGCTCTCGCCGGCGAGCCGGTTGGCGGCGCCGCTGTTCAGGATCCTCCCGTCCCCGCCGTCCATCATGGACAGTGCTGCCCATCGCGCCGATCGACGTGGTGCCCTCCGCGGCACCGCTCGCGTCGGTGCTGTCCTGGTTCCGTCTCGGTGTCAACGGTTGATACGCCGGCCACGGCAACGGACGTCCCCGCCCGGTCGTGCTTCTGACGTCCGCCGCACGGAAGCAGTCAGAAAGGGGAGTCTGATGAGGTTTTCCAGGGGGATGGCCGCGGTCGGCGTCGCCGCCGCGCTGACGACGTCCGCGTTCGCCGCGCCCGCGTCCGCTGACGCGTCGATCTTCATCCGGCACTACGAGACCGGGTCGTACCTGGACGCGAGCGAGACGAGGGGTGTGCGCCTCGGGGAGTGCTGCAGCGAATTCCAGGTCTGGGAGCAGATCGGCACCAGGATCGAGCAGGTGCGGTCCGGGTTGTGCCTGGACGCCAGCGTGAGCCAGGGCGTGCGGCTCAACGCCTGCAACGGCAGCGCCTACCAGCAGTGGACCTGGTCGAGCGACGCCATCGTCAACCGCGGTGCCGGGATGTGCCTGGACGGCAGCGCGAGCAAGGGCGTGCGGCTCAACGCGTGCAACGGCAGCACCTACCAGATCTGGACCCGCAAGAGCTGACCCGTGGCGTGGACGGGCCTGCCGAAGCGATCGGCAGGCCCTCCCGTCAGGCGATCGCCGGTGCCGGAACGGGTTCGGCCCGCTGCCGTTCCGCCCGCACCGACGCGATCCCCGCGAGGATCAGCAGGCCGCCGAACAGTTGCAACGGCGAGAGCGCCTCGCCCAGCAGCAGCCAGGCGAAGATCGACGCCGACACGACCTCCAGCAACGCGATGAACGACGCCACCCGCGACCCGAGGATGCCGGAAGCCGTGATGCCGCTGGCATAGGCGAGCGCGGTGCCGACCACGGCGACGATCAGCAGGGGCACCCACCAGGCCACCGGCGTGCCGAACAGCGCGACGTCGCTGAACGTCGCCGTGAACGGCAGCAGCCCGAGCCCGCCGATCACCGCCAGCACGGGAGCGGCCAGCAGCAGTCCGGCGCCGGCCAGCGCCACCGGCGGCAGGCCGTTGTTGGGCCGCGCGGCGATCACGAAGTACACCGAGCACCCGATCGCCGCGCCGAAGGCGGCCAGCAGTCCGAGCGGGTCCACGGCCTGGATCGCGCCGGGACCGATCACCAGCACCAGGCCGCCGACCGCGAGCACCGACCCGATCAGCACGACCGGGGCGGGCGTCTTCCTGCTGACCGCCCAGGTGAACCCGACCAGGATCAGCGGCGCGAGGAACTCGATCAGCAACGCCGTCGCGACCGGGATCCGGGCGATCGCCGCGAAGTAGAGGACCTGGGTGATCGCGACGCCCACGAGGCCCATGCCCAGCACGGGCCACCGCGCCGCCACTAACAACGACCAGCGGCCTCTCATCATCACGATCACGAACGGCAGCAGCACGAGTCCGGCGGTGAACGCGCGGGCCGTCACGGCGGCGGCCGGCGACCAGCCCGCCTCCAGCAGTGGTTTGACGAACGCCCCGGACGTGCCGAACGAGATGAACGAGACCGCGGCCGCGATCAGGCCGGTGGACTTCGACGGCATCCCCACGCTTGCCTCCCAGCTCCGAGCGATGTCATGGCCTAACCTGGCTGACACTCCTGACGCTAGGTCAGTCGAAGTAAGGAGTCAATTTGCGTTTTGCCCCTGACACGGAGGAGTCGCTCGCATTCGTCGTGGCGCTGGCCAACACCGACCCGTCGGCGTCTCGCGGCGGTGACGACGAACTGGCCACCATCGCGCAGTTGCAGGCACTGCTCGGCCGGTACCGCTACAGCGGTCGCATCGACGGCGACGAGGCGGAGTTGAAGGACGTGCACCGCACCCGTGCCCTGCTCAGGCGGGTGTGGTCGCTCGACCGGGACGACGCGGTCGAGGCCGTCAACAAGATGCTGCGCGACGCCAGGGCGTTGCCCCACCTCGTGCGGCACGACGACCTCGACTGGCACATGCACGCCACCGAACCCACCTCGCCGCTCGCCGAACGGATGCGCGTCGAGGCCGCCCTCGCGCTCATCGACGTGATCCGGATGAACGAGATGGACCGGCTGCGGGTGTGCTCGGCCGACGACTGCGAGGGGCTGCTGCTCGACCTGTCGCGCAACGGCCTCAAGCGGTTCTGCTCGGTGCGCTGCGGCAACCGGATGAACATGATCGCCTTCCGGGAGCGGCGCGCCACCGAATCCTGAGCGTCTTGTGTCGCTGCTATCAGCGATAACGGCACGCCGCGCAGGTCGAGCCCACGGTGACGCCGCACGTCCGCGACATGGCCTCGATCGGCGGGCACCTGTCGCGGCGCGCCAGGTGCGGTCACTTCCGTGACTCCGCCTCGCCGTGCGACAAGCGACCTGCCCGATCACCCAGGACAAGCTGCTCTGAGGCAACGAGGAGGTGCTGGAACTGGCCGCCGCTTCGCCGGAGCGCGCACCGGCTGCGTCAGCCGCGCCGCATCAGCGCCTGTGCGAGCTTGCGGCCGAGGTCGTGGAACGGCGGCTGTGCCAGGCGGAGCGTGTCGAGCAGGAGTGGCTTGCGCAGCACGGGTTTGAGGTGCGAGAAGGCCTGCCACGAGTAGGTGCCGTGGTAGGCGCCCATGCCGCTGGCGCCGACGCCGCCGAACGGCAGCCCGGCCGCGGCCACGTGCACCAGGCCGGCGTCGTGCACGACCGCGCCGGACGACGTGCGCTCCTCGAACAGCCGCCGGGTGCGGGCCGAGGCCGAGAAGACGTACAGGGCGAGCGGCTTGTCCCAGCCGGTGACCAGGTCGACCGCGTCCTCGGCCGAGTCGACGGCGACGATCGGCAGCACCGGGCCGAAGATCTCCTCCCGCAGCACGGGGTGCGCGGCGTCCGGGCCGATCGCCGCCGTGCCGCTGAGCGTCACGACCGTCGGCGCGAGGTAGCGCTCCGACCGGTCGTGTTCGCCGCCGACCACGACGTTCGTGCCGTCCAGCAACGACACGAGCCGGTCGAACTGCCGCTCGTTCACGATCCGGCCGTAGTCGCGGCTCTCCCGCGGATCGGCGCCCCACAGGTCGGCGATCGCCCTGCGGCACGCCTCGACCAGGGCGGGCACGCGGTCCGGCGTGGTCAGCACGTAGTCCGGTGCGACGCAGGTCTGGCCCGCGTTGGTGAACTTCGCCCACACCAGCCGCCGTGCCGCCTGGTCGATGTGCGCGTCGTCGTCGAACCAGGCCGGTGACTTGCCGCCGAGTTCCAGCGTCACCGGCGTGAGGTGCTCGGCGGCCGCGCGCATCACGATCCGCCCGACCGCGCCGCTGCCGGTGAACACGATGTGGTCGAACCGCTGCGCCAGCAGGTCCGTCGTCTCCTCGACCGCGCCCTCGACCACGCGCACGGCGCCGTCGGGGAAGTACCGCGGCACCAGCTCCGCCATCAACGCCGACGTGGCCGGCGCCAGCTCGCTCGGCTTGAGCACGGCCGTGTTGCCCGCCGCCAGCACGCCGACCAGCGGGGCGAGCAGGAGCAGCACCGGGTAGTTCCACGGCGCGATCACCAGCACCACGCCCAGAGGTTCGGACACGAGCTTCGCCCGCGCCGGCCACAGCACCATCGGCACCGGGCCGCGTTTGGCCCGCGTCCACTTCCGCAGGTGGCGCAGCGTGTGGCTGATCTCCGCCAGCACCACGCTGATCTCGGTCAGCTGCGCTTCACCCGCGCTCTTGTGCAGGTCGGCGTGCAGCGCGGCCTCGAACGCGGCCTCGTTCTCGACGAGCATCGCGCGCACGGCCCTGAGGCTCGCGGCACGCACGGCGGGGGAGCGGGTGGCACCGGAGTCGAAGACCTCGCGCGCGGCGGACACGACCGCGGGGATGTCGGCTGTCGTCGTGGGCATGCGCCCACCGTACACCAATACGAAACAGATCCTTTTCGTTTCTTGCGGCCTGTAGACTCGGCGGCGATGACCACGAAGGACGCGGCACAGGGACGCCCCAAAGATCCTCGGGTGGACGCGGCCCTGATCAGCGCGGCGATCGAGGTCCTGACCGAGTCGGGCTGGGCCGCCTTCACCACGACCGCCGTCGCGAAGCGAGCCGGTGCCTCCACCGCCTCGCTCTACCGCCGCTGGCCGTCCAAGCAGGCGCTCGCCGGCGCCGTCGCGCGGCACATCGCCCAGACCGAGCTGTCCGGCATCGACACCGGGTCGCTCGAAGGTGACCTGCGCGAACTGCTGGACCGCAAGCGGCAGGTCCTCGAAACCGCCACCGGTCCCGCGTTGCTCTCGCTGATGGGCCAGGCCGCGCACGACCCCGAGCTGCGGCAGATCCTGCACGACGACGTGTACCTCGCGGTCCGCGAACAGCTCGGCGCGCTCATCGCGAAGGCCGTGCGGGCCGGCGAGCTGGCACGGGAGATCGATCCCGCCCAGGTCGACGTGCTGACGCTCGTGCTGATCGGAACGGCGCTGGCCCGGTCGGTCTTCGTGGTGCCGTCCGGGCGCGACGCCGAGCTGATGATGCTGCTGGGCGTGATCATCGGAGCCAGCGCGCAGGGCTGAGGCCTCAGGGGCAGTTCGCGCGCAACACCACGCCGGTGGTCCCGGCCATGCTCACGGACGTGACGGGCTTGCCGTCGTGGTCCTGGTAGGTGCGCTGGAGCTGGACCGTGGTCGGCGGCGTGTCGGTCGGGTTCGCGTTGACCAGTGCCACGCCACAGGTGAAGTCGCGGCGGAACAGCTTGTCGCCGATGGCGCGGTAGGCACCGGCCGGGTGCCCGAGGTTCCAGTCGTACTCCGGGTGCCACGCCGTGGGGTCGGAGTAGCCGTCGGTCTGGGCGATCTCGGCCATCGCCGCGGTGCCGCCGGTGGTCATGTACAGGCTCGCCAGCGCGTAGCGGAACGCCCTGGCGTCACCCGCGTCGAAGTGCGGCTGCACCCAGGCCATCTTGCCGTTCGACTCGTTGACCGCGATCTCGGCGACCTGCCTGCGCCAGCCCTGCGGGTAGTCCTCCAGCAGCCGCTCGCTCGAGAACGTCAGCCACCACTCGTCGAACCCGCCGTCGAGGTAGGCGCCGTAGGCGTCCCAGCCGCCCTCGTGCAGGCGCGCGTCGGTCAGGTTGCCGACCGAGAGCAGGCCCGCGGCACCGAAACCGGCCTCGACCTCGGCCAGCATGCCCTTGTACGCCTCCTGGAACCGGGCGTTGTCGGGGTACTTCGGCGGGCAGACGCCGGGGTGGTGCGCGTCGCACGTGTAGAGCGCGTTGTCGAGGAACACCCCGTCGAACCCGGTGGCCTTCGACGTGGCCACGACGGCCGTCACCCACGCCTTGCGGTAGGCGGGGTTGCCGACGTCCATCTGCCAGTGGTCGCGGTAGCCCGCGTACTCGAGGTTCCTGCCGTCCGGTCCTTCGAGGAACCAGTCCGGGTTGGACGCCTTCACCGCGCAGTACCCCAGCCCGGCCGGCAGGTGCACGTCGTCCTGGCCGCCCTTGCACGCGTACGACCGGGTCGACGACAGGTCTTTGTAGACGTACACCTTCACCGCCGGGTTGGCGGCCTTGAGCTTCTCGAGGATGTCGCCCTCCCACGCGTTCAGCACGACGTGGGCGCGGCGCTTGGCCTCGGTGGCGATCACCGCGTCGGACACGGGGGTGCTGTTGAGGTGCAGCCAGAACGACTGCGTGCGCGCGACCGGGGCTGTTGTCCGGGGAGTCGTGGCCTCGGTCGGTCCGGCGACGAGTCCGGAGATCAGCGCGGCCACCGGGAGAAGAATCTTGCCTGCCTGCTCAAGCATCGTTCCTCCTGGCTCTGGAGACGTCCCGCTGAGGTACCCCGTTGCGAGACGGGCCAGTGCCGGTGAGGCGGTAAACCACCTGTTGCGGTCAGCCGGGCCGGGGGAGTGACACCGTGAGTGCGCCTGCTCGTCGCGCTGACCGCGCGACGCCGGCACGACCGGTTCACCGTGCCGCCGCGGCTCTCCGGCGCGGCGGGCTGACCGGTGCAGGAGGTCCCGGTTAGGATGCGGTCCGGCGAGTTCCACGCCGAACCTCCTGACCGGGTGCCCACGCCACCCGGCTCTCGCGGGGGCAAAGGGGACCTGGGTGCCTCGGGACGGCGACCTCGTCACGCCTGGAGAGACCAAGGCTGTCGTGACATCGGGGCGCGTGGGGTTCGGGTGTCAGCCGCGACGGCCGGGGAGTTCGGCGATGACGTCACGCAAACAGCTCAAGGCCCAGGTCCGCGCCCGGATGGCGAAGACCGGCGAGCGCTACACCACCGCGCTGGCCCACCTGACGGGCGCGACGCCCGCGGGCGGCTGGACGTTGCGCGGGGGCACCGACCCGGACGCGGCCGGGGTCGCCACGATGCTGGCCGCGCGGGGGATCACCGGCCTGACCGAGGCGCTGCTGTTCGGCATCGGCGGCGGGCTCGGCGCGGGCTACATCCTGTGGGAGTTCAAGCAGCACAACAGCCGGCACGTCACGCTGGGCTTCGGCAACTCCTGGCAGTACGTCACCCGCCGCACCGAGAAGGCGCTGGTCCGGCTGGGCGTCGAGCACGAGTGGCACCGGTCCGGCAACAAGGCCGCGCAGACGTGGCTGACCGGGCAGCTCGACGCCGGCAACGCCGTGATGGTGTGGCCGGACCGCTACCAGATCGGCTACTGGGACCTGCCCGAGGAGTTCGACGGCCACGGCGGTCATCCCGTCGTCGTCTACGCCACCGCCGGGGACCAGGTGTACCTCGACGACCGGAACCTGGTGCCGTTCACCGTGGCCCGCGAGGACCTCGACCGCGCAAACGCCCGCGTCGGCACCTGGAAGAACCAGGCGCTCGTGATCACCGACGAGGACCGTGCGATCGACGTCGGGGCGGCGGTGCGCGAGGGCCTGCGGGACTGCGTCGAGCACCTGTCGCAGAAGTCCGACTCGTTCTCGCTGCCCGCGTGGCGCAAGTGGTCGCGGATGATGACCGACACCAAGGCCGCCAAGGCGTGGCCCAAGGTCTTCGCGGACGGGCAGGGGCTCGACGTCGCGCTGCGCGGGGTGCGCGAGGGCGTCGACGAGCGGTACGGCGTCACCGGCGGCAACCTGCGGCCGGTGTTCGCCGACTTCCTCGACGAGGCGGGGCATTCCGGGCAGGCGCCGCGGTGGCGGGAGATCGCCGAGATGTGGCACGCGCTGGGCGCGATGACCGAGTTCGCGGACATGGGCAGGCAGCTCGCCGCGCTGTACGACGCCGAGACCGAGGCGATCGCGCGGCTGAAGACCGTCGTGGACTGATCCGGTGCGGGGGTGCGGACCGGCGCCCGCACCCCTTCAGTCCTCGGACTCGATGACCATCAGCCGGAACGTCGCCGACGGCGCGATGCGGCCGCACGTCTCCAGCATGTGCCACGCCAGGTTGCCGGGACCGTTGCCCGCCTGCGGCAGGCGTTCGCGGCTGATGCCGAGCACGCCGTCCTCGCTCGCGTTCAGCAGGTCGGGCGTGCCGACGAGCACCGCGATGCCGAACGCGAGCACGTCGGCGCGCAGGTCGTCGTCGAGGTTGTCGGTGAGGCCGATCTTGCAGACCGGACCGCCCGGCGCGTCCAGGTCGACGCCGACGAGTCCGGCGAGCCCGATGCTGTGCCGGGCGGGCACGTCGAACACGCGGATGTTGGTGCCCATGGCCAGCGCCATCAGCCTCGCCATCGGCGTGGTGAGCATCGGGTCGTCGATGACGGGACGTTTCTTCGAGTGTGCGCCCATGATTTCGGAGCGTATTGCTTGGAAACGCTCTGTCACCAGTCAGGCGATGCCGCGGGTCAGCACGTCGATCATCGCGTCGAACGGGGCGGGGTCCCGCAACGCCCGCGCGGTGATCAACGCGCCCTCGGCGCCCGCCACGGTCACGTCCGCGAGCCGGCGCGCGTCGTCGGGGGCGAGGCCGAACGCGACGAAGTGCCCGGCCAGCGCCGCGATGATCGTTTCGAAGGACCGTCTCCCCACGGCGTCCAACTCGTCGGAGTCTCGGGTGGACTCGATCACCAGGGGCGCGATCGTGCAGCCCTGCCGGTAATCGCTCGCCACCAGGTTGGTCCGCGCCCGCTCCAGGTAGGCGCGGACCAGCTCGGCGGGGGAGGTGGCCGCGGCCGCCGCGCTGTCGATGGCGCTGACCTGTTCCTGCGAGTGCAGTGCGGCCGCCTCCACCGCCAGCTCGGCCTTGCCCCCGGGGAAGTGGAAGTACACCGAACCCCGGGGAGCCTCGCTCCGCCTGAGCACGTCGGACAACGCCGTCGCGTGGTAGCCCTGCTCGCGCAACAGCTCCCGAGCCGCGGAAACCATCTTCTGCCGCGCGTCGGTGCGTCGTCCTGCCATGTCACCCATGCTACGTCAAGGTATGTCGTGCGACATAGCTTCTTGACATGTATGACGACCGACATAGCATCGGAGTCACGGAACTCAGGAGGTCGTCATGTCGTCAGTGCTCATCACCGGTGCGTCCAGGGGGATCGGCCGCGCCATCGCCGTCGAACTGGCCGGGCGGGGTCACCGCGTGGTCGCCACCGCCCGCACCCCCGAGGACCTGGCCGGCCTGCCCGTGGCCGCGCGGCTGCGGCTCGACGTCACCGACCAGGCGAGCATCGACGAGGCCGTGACCGCGGCCGGGCGGATCGACGCCCTGGTCAGCAACGCGGGCACCACGGTCCGCGCCCCGCTCGAGAGCGTGCCGGTGGACGAGGTCGAGAACCTCTTCCGGCTCAACACGTTCGGCGCCTTGCGGGTGGCCCAGGCGGTGCTGCCCGCCATGCGCGAACGCGGCGACGGGCGGCTGCTCTTCGTGTCCAGCGTGCAGGGCCGGGTGGTGCTGCCGATCATCGCCCCCTACGGCGCGAGCAAGTGGGCGCTGGAGGCGATCGCCGAGGGCCTCGCCCTCGAAACCGGTCACTTCGGGGTCAAGGTGAGCATCGTGCAGCCCGGCGCGGTGTCGTCCGGTGGGGCCGAACGGGCGAAGTCGTTCTTCGCCGACGACGATCCGTACCTGCCGTTGCTGCGTCAGGTGCCCGCGTTGCGCGGCGAGTCCGTGACGCCGGAGGAGGTCGCCGCGGCCGTCGCGGACGCCCTCGAAAACCCGGCCCCACCACTGCGTGTCCCGGTGGGCGCTCCTGCGGCGAACGCGTTGGAAGCCCGCAAGAAGGCTTCGGACGAAGAGCCCTTCCTGCCCGTTCCCCTTGACTGGTGAGCGTTCCGGCCGATTGAGACGCGACCTGGCGGGGAAGCGCTTTCATGCTAGCTTCGGATGAGAGTGACCTCTCGGAACGGAGCAGCCTATGCCGGCTCTTTGGGGTGTCTCGTTCGACGCCACGGCCATGTCCGGCGTGGTGGTGGAGTTCCTCAAGACCGCCAGATCCTTTGCGGAGCAGGGTTTTCGCGTTCACCTCGACCTCGGCTACGACATCAAGGCCGACAAAGGACGATTCTTCGAGCCGTACCGGCACGAACTCGTGCCGGAGTGGGTGAGGCTCGATCGCGTCGACGGCGTCGAGGAGATCGCCGGGTACGACCAGGACTTCGTCGCGGCGACGCTGGAGTCCGTGCGCCGCAACGAGGTCCCCGACACCGAACGCGTCACCGAAGCGTTGGCCGACGCGCTCGTGCGCACGTGGGAGGCCCGCGAGGTCTCGCTCGTCATGGTCGAGAACGGCACGCTGCCGGAGAACGTCGCCTACACGAGAGCGCTCTACCGCGCCATCGAACGGTACGGGGCCGCGCACGACCTCGGCCGGTTCGTGCTGTGGCGCGACCACGACCTGATGTGGCAGAGCGAGCCGGTCAAGTACGGCAGCTTCCCCTATCCCGCAACGCCTCCGATGGTGAACTCGCCGCACATCCACTACTTCGCGCTGCACGAGGAGGCGAGACGGCGCACCCTGGAGTGGATGCCGCACCTGCGCAACCTCGACCTGCTGCCGAACACCTTCACCGCACCGACGCGCGCGGCCAGGCCGGACTTCCTGGCACACCACGGCATCGCGCCCGGTGCGCACGTCGTCGCCCGGTTCACGAGGATCATTCCGCAGAAGCGCATCGACCGCGATCTGCACCTGGTCGCGCAGTTGCCGGACACCTGCCTGTTCATCGCGGGCGACACCGAGGAGGACCCGGCCGAGACGGCACGGCTCCGCGCGCTGGCCGACGAGCTGGCGGTGCCGGTCGTCTTCGGTGGCGTGCTGGAACCGTGCGAGTCGGCGGGCGCGGGGTTCAGCGTGCGCGATCTGCTCGCGCACGCCTCGGTGGTGTCCTTCCTGACCTCCTACGACTACGAGAGCTTCGGCAACCCGATCGGCGAGGCGATCGCGGCCGGCGTGCCGTACGTCGCGAGCCGTTACGCCCTGTACGACACGGTGTACGGCGGCTACGAGGCGCCGGTCCTCGAAATCCTCGAGCACGACCTGCCGACGGCGGAGTTCGCCCGGCAGGTGCACGAGCTGATGACGAACGCGGAGAGGCGGGCGGAAGTGGTGGAGCACAACAGGCGGCTCGGCACGCACACCCGTGCGGCCGCGACCGGTCTGGTCAGCGAGCTGTTCCCGCCGGCGATGGGGCCGCGCGTGCGGGTCAGCGTGGTGCTGCCGGTGCTGAACGAGGCCGCGAACATCGACGCGGTGCTGGCGTCGTTGCGCGACCAGGAGGACGTCGACCCCGAGACGTACGAGATCGTGCTGGTGGACAACAACTCCACCGACGCCACGGTCGAACTCGCCCGCCGGTTCGCCGAGACCTCGCCGGTCGCGGTGCACGTGATCAGCGAACGCGAGCAGGGCGTGGCGTGTGCGCGCAGAGCGGGCATGGAGTTCGCGGTCCGCCGCAGCCGTCACCGCAAGGACCCCGGCGAACGCTTCTACCTGCTCTCGGCCGACGCGGACTGCCAGGTCGACCGGCGGTGGATCACCGAGCTGATCGCGGTGATGGAGGAGGACAAGGCCGCGATCGGCGTCTGCGACTACTACTACAACGAGGAGCACTTCGTCGGCAGGCCGCGGCTCTGGGACGCCATCCAGCGCACGCTGCGGTGCCGCGCGGTGACGTTCTCGCTGTTCGGCGGCTTCCCGGACGGCAAGGGCTTCGCCGTCGAACGCGAGGCGTACGAGGCCGTCGGCGGCATCGAGATCTTCTACCAGCTGCAGAACGGGCGGTTCGTCAACCACCTCTCCGACGACTGGGACTTCGGCATCCGGGTCGCGGGCTCCGGCCACGACATCGCCTACGCACCGCTGTCGAGGGTCGAGATCAACCCGCGCCGGGTCAACCACGCGATCGACGAGGTCATCACCGGCCGCGCGTACGGCAACGACGGCATCATCGTCATGCGCGACATCCGGCCGGAGGCGCCGGCGAAGACCGCCGACCTCACCGAGGCCGAGGCGCTGCAGGCGTGGGAGTTCTCGATCAAGGACTTCACCCCGAAGAACACCATCCTGCCGGTCCTGCTGACACCGTCCTTCCTGGACGAGGACGCGGTGGTCGCGTTCTTCGGCGAGGACCTGGCCGCCCGGCTGGGCAAGCGCATCGCGGAGATCAAGGCCGAGATGAGCGTGACCGACTTCCTCCCGATCCACTCCTACAAGACGCCGACGTACCGGCTGTACCTGGAGTTCCGCGACGAGATCTTCGCCCGGCTGCGCGCGGCGGTCGGCGAGGACATCGGGTACCCGCCGCCGTTGCCGGAGTGCTTCGCGGACGTGCCGGAAGGGCGGTTCGCCGAGTTCGTCAAGTACTACTGCGAGGACCGCGAGTCCGGGGAGGCGCACAACTACTTCGGCAATGGAGGCGTGTTCTGATGGCGCAAGTGCTGACGGCCGAACCCAGGGTGTGGGCGGCGTTGCAGGACCCGGCGAACGCGCACCTGCTCGACTACGTCACCGAGGACCCGTTCGGGGCGCACGTGTTCCCCGGCAACGTCGAGGGTTACGGCGTCGACGACTTCCTCGGCGACCTGAGCTCCCAGCTCGCCGGGACCGCGCCGATCCACCTCTGGTCCTACATCCCCACCTGCGCCTACAAGTGCCGCTTCTGCCAGTACCCGGTCGTGCTGGTGAAGGGCGGGCGCAACGAGGAGAAGCTCTCGCAGTGGGTGGACTGGAACATCCGCGAGGCGCAGCTGTGGCTGGACCGCGTCCCCGAACTGCGGCGCGCCCCGGTCGGTGAGTTCAACGTGTTCGGCGGCACGCCGTCGTTGTTGCCGGAGAAGGACATCCGGCGGTTGCTGGACTTCTACCGGGAGAACTTCGGGTTCACCGACGACACGACGATCCGGTTCGAGGGCGACCCGAGCACGTTCACGCCGGCCAAGCTGGAGACGTTGCGGGAACTGGGCTGCACCAAGCTGTCCAGCGGCGTGCAGTCGTTCGACGACCACGTGCTGCGCGAGTGCGGCCGCGAGCACTCCTCGCAGATGTGCGTGGACTTCGTGCGCAACGCGCAGGCCGCCGGGTTCGAGTGGATCAGCATCGACCTGATGTACGGACTGCTCGACCAGACCGTCGACAGCGTGCGGCGCGACCTCGACGTGGTGCTGGAGAACGAAGTCACGGCTGTGGTGTGCACCAAGCTGCACCTGAAGTCGTACGCCGAGACCAGGACCGGGGTGGCCGGCGAGCAGCCCGCGCCGTGGCAGCTGCCGCAGTACCGGGAGAAGCTGGTGCGGGACGGGCACTTCTGGCCGACCCTGCTGGAGCAGTACCGGATGCGCGAGGTGCTGACGGACGGTCTGCGGGCCGCCGGCTACACCGAGCACCCCACCATGTACTTCGCGCGCGACGGGCTCGGGCCGGAGAAGTGGAAGTCCATCATGGTGGACCAGGACAAGCAGGAGGCCGAGGTCGCGATCGGCCTGGGCGGCAGTTCCAGTTGCCGGGTGTCGGAGGCGATCACCGACGTGAACTGGAAGAACTACGCGCAGGCCGTCGAGGCGGGGCGGGTGCCGCTCGGGTCCGCGACCGGGTTCGACGCGGGCGCGCAGGAGGCGCGTGCGGTCAAGATGGCGCTGTCGACGTTGCAACCGGTGCGGGAGGACCTGCACCGCGCCCGGTACGGCAGGTCGTTGCACGACGGCCCGTGGCGGGAGAAGTTCGCGTCGCTGGCCGCGCGCGGTCTGGTCACCGTGGACGCCCGGGGCGTCGCGCTGACCGAGGACGGCGAGGTGCTCGTCGAGGCGATCATCAACACCGAGCTGTGAGAGCGGGGTGGGCTTGGCGGCCCACCCCGCTTCAGTTCGTCAGCAGTGGTCGAAGGCGTACGCGGAGTTGCCCGGCGCCACCAGGTAGCGGTCGCGCAACGTCGTCGTGGCCGGGGTGTCCGGGTCGTTGCAAACGTCCTCGAACGTGCCGCGCAGGTCGTCGGTGTACTCGATGTCCATCACGTGCTCCTTGTAGACGTCGGAGTACGAGGAGCACTCCTCCCAGCGGTGGCACTCCTCCGACACCGCGAAGTCGAAGCCGACCTCGCTACGGGCGCGCGCGGTCTGCTCGGCCGAGTTCTTCTGACCGATCGCGAGGCCGCGGTTGTGCGTGCGGTCGGCGAGGAGCTTCGCGTACGCCAGGTTGTCGTCGACGCTGAGCTTGCCCTTGGACCGCAGGTAGGAGTCGAGGTTGTCGACCTCGACGGCCTTGAAGCCCTTGTTCGCGCAGGTGTCGATCGTCGCGCCGATGATCCCGGCGAGTTCGCTGCGCTTGGCCGAGGTCGAGGTGTCGAGCAGGAACTCGTCCGGCCAGTTCGGGTCGATGATCGGCTTGCCGTTGGAACCCTTGAGGATCAGGTGTCCCCGCTGGTTCAGCCAGACGTTCCGGTCGGCGGGCTGGGTCTGGAACCCGTTGACGTAGCAGATCGAGTACATCCCGGGCGCGGGTGAGGCCGTGCTGTCGCGCGTCACGAGGTTCACGCCGGACGGCGGGGGGTACGCGGCGCCGAGCTGGTAGTCGAGCACGGCACCGACGGGCGGCAGCTCGAAGGGCGCGGGACTCGCCGCGCCGGAGGCCGGCGGGACGGCCGCGCAGGCGGCCACGGCGAGCGCGGTGAGCACTGTTCCGGCGAGGGCGCGGGCAGGGGAGGTCATAGGCGCCAAATCTCCTTGATCGCTCAGGCTTGTTGATCGGGTGTGAGCGACCGTACCGACAATGTCCGAATCAAGCTAGGAACCAATCTCAATCGGTCACGACTCTTGCGTGTTTGAGCGATTTCGGCTTACTGTCCCCGACCACAGAGCCGCACCCACCACGCGAGGGAGTCGACATGGCGCACGGCAGAGGGCTGAGTCGCCGCACGGTGCTGACGATGGGCGCCGCGCTGGTCATGACGGCCGCCTGCGGAACGGGGTCGAGCTCCGACGGCAAGGTCCGGGTGTGGCACGGCTACACCGACAAGGAAGCCTCCGCGCTGACGAAGCTCGCCGACCGCTGGAACACCACGCACCCGAACCAGCAGGTCGAGCTGGTGTTCAACGGCGGCAACGACAACGCGTTGCAGAAGACGCTGGCCTCGTTCGCCTCGGGCAACCCGCCGGAGGCGGCCTACCAGTACGGCTCCTCGATCACCGGCCTCACCGGCAGGCAGCAGACCCAGGACCTGACCGACGTCCTGCGCGGCGACAGCGCGTTCAACTGGGACGACCTGTTCCAGGCCGGCCGCGAGGCGTCCACCGTGGACGGCAAGGTCTACGGCGTTCCCGCGCTCGTCGACAACCTCTCGCTGGTGTACAACGAGAAGCTGTTCGACGAGGTCGGGATCGCGCACCCGACGCCCACCTGGACGTGGGACGAGTTCCGTGCGGCGGCCCAGAAGCTGACGGCGGACGGCCGGTTCGGCTGGGCCTACGTCAACGACGGCACCGAGGACACGGTCTGGCGGTTCCTCGCGCTGCTCTGGCAGGCGGGTGGTGACCTGCTGTCGGCGGACGGCAAGAAGTCGGCGTTCGCCTCGCCCGCGGGTCTTCAGGCCATGCAGTTGTTGAAGGACATGGCCGTCACGGACAAGTCGGTCTACCTCGACGCCGGTGACCAGCAGTACCTGAACCTGTTCAACTCCGGGCGCATCGGCATGCTCTGGACCGGGCCGTGGGACCTCGGCTCGATCAACGAGGACGTGTCGTACGGCGTGCAGTTCCTGCCGGGCAAGGTCAGCCACGCGACGATCGCGGGCCCCGACACGTTCGTCGTGTTCGGCGAGAACGGCCGCAAGAACGCCGTGCCGTTCCTGAAGTGGCTGCTGTCGGCGGAGATCCACCTCGAGTTCGCCATGGAGACCGGGCACCTGCCGATCCGGCAGTCCGAAGTGGACCTCGCCGGGTACGCCGAGTTCGAGGCGAAGTACCCCGGCACCAAGGTGTTCGTCGACAACCTCGCGCAGAACGTCACCAAGGCGCGGCCGAACATCCCGCAGTACCCGAAGATCTCGCAGGTGCTGGGCACGGCCGTGCAGTCGGTGCTGCTGGGGCAGGCGGAACCGCAGGCGGCGCTGGACCAGGCCCGCGGTGAGGTCGACCAGGAGCTCGCGGGTTCATGACGGCCGACCTCGAGACCCGGCCCGCGCAGGCCGTCCGCGAGCGCGCGCCGGCGAACCGTCCGCGCAACCTCGCCGACCACGTGTCCGGCTGGGGCTTCGCGGCACCGGCGGTGGTCCTGATCGGCCTGTTCGGCCTGGTGCCCGTGGTGTGGTCGGCGGTGCTGTCGTTCCAGCACACCGACCTCACCTCACCCGGCACGTTCGCGGGCGGCGACAACTACGCCAAGCTCGTCGCCGACCCGTTGTTCTGGGACGCGGCCCGCCGGACGTTGGTCTACGTCGTGCTGTTCGTGCCGGTGACGCTCGCGCTGGCGTTGCCGATCGCGGTCATGCTCAACCAGCAGATCCGCGGGGTCGTGCTGTACCGGCTCGCGGTGTCCGTGCCGCTGGTGACCTCGACGGTCGCGACCGGCATCATGTTCAGCTGGCTGGCGAACCCGCAGTTCGGGCTGGTCAACGCCGCGCTGGACGCCGTCGGCCTGCCGAAGCAGGGCTTCTTCGCCGATCCCGGCCAGGCGTTGTTCTCCGTCGTCGCGATGACGGTGTGGGGCTGGCTCGGGTTCGCGGTCATCATCTACCTGGCGGCGTTGCAGAACGTGCCGAAGGACCTGATCGAGGCGTCCAGCCTGGACGGTTGTGGCCGCGCCCGGTCGTTCTGGCACGTCGAACTGCCGCTGGTCGCGCCCGCCACCGGGTTCCTGCTGGTGTGGCTCACGATCAACGGCTTGCAGCTCTTCGACGCCGTCTACGTGACGACCAAGGGCGGGCCGCTGCGCGCGACGACCGTGCTGGTCTACCACCTCTACAACGAGGCGTTCGTCAGTTTCGACGGCGGCTACGCGGCGGCCATCGGCTGCGCGGTGTTCCTGGTGATCGGCGCGTTCACCCTCGTCCAGTTGCGGTTCAACCGCCGCACGTCCCACTACGAGGTCCGATGAGAAGGCCGAGCGCCCTGCACCTGGTCCTGCTGCCGCTCTCGCTCGTGATGGTGACGCCGCTGGTGTGGATGATCCTCGTGTCGATCTCCACCCAGGAGGAGTCGCGGCGGTTCCCGCCGGGGCTGCCGGGTGGGATCGAGTGGGAGAACTACCTCGCGGCCGTGCGGGACGCACCCTTGGGGTCGTGGCTGGTCAACAGCTTCGTCGTGTCGATCGTGTGCGTCGGCGGCAACCTGCTGCTCTGCTCGCTGGCCGGGTACGCGTTCGCGCGCATCCCGTTCATCGGGTCGAAGGTCGCGTTCGTGCTGATGCTGGCGACCCTGATGGTGCCGTTCCAGATCGTCATGCTGCCGCTGCTGATCATGATGCGGTCGCTGGGGCTGGTGGACACCTTGGGGGCGTTGATCGCGCCCAACCTGGCGACGGCGTTCGGCGTGTTCCTGATGCGGCAGTTCTTCACGACCTTGCCGCGGGAGCTGGAGGAGGCCGCGCGGATCGACGGCGCGTCTCGCCTGCGCACGTTGCTGCAGGTGCTGCTGCCGTTGATGCGGCCGACGCTCGCCACCCTCGCCGTGCTCACGTTCCTGCAGACCTGGAACGACTTCCTGTGGCCGTTGATCGCGGTGCAGAGCCCCGGTGTGATGACCGTCCAACTGGGACTGCAGTCGTTCCAGGGCGCGCACACCACGAACTGGCCCAAGCTCATGGCCGGCACGGTGCTCAGCCAGCTGCCCGTCCTGCTCGTCTTCTTCTTCGCCCAGCGGTTCTTCGTGCGGTCGGTGGCCGCAGCGGGCATCAAGTGACTGAACAACCGGAGGAATCCGCCATGCACACTCAGCTGCACACCACCGAGGAGATCGCGTCCCAGCCCGCGTGCTGGCGCCGGGCGATCGCACTGGCCGCCGATCCTGACACCGTCGCCTCCCTGCCGTCGCCGGGGGAACGCGTCGCCGTGATCGGTTGCGGCACGTCGTGGTTCATGGCCCAGGCCTACGCCCGGCTGCGCGAGGACGCGGGCCTGGGCGAGACGGACGCCTTCGCCGCGTCGGAGTTCCCGTTCGGCCGGGCTTACGACCGCGTGGTGGCGTTGACCCGCTCGGGCACCACGACCGAGGTGATCGACGTGGTGCGGCGCCTGACCGTGCCCACGACGGCGATCGTCGGGACGCCTGGCACGCCTGTGACCTCGTTGGCGGACCACGTGGTGGCGCTGGAGTTCGCCGACGAACGCTCGGTCGTGCAGACCCGGTTCGCGACGACCGCCCTCGTGCTGCTGCGCGCCCACCTCGGTGAACGGCTGGACCGCGCGGTGCTCGACGCGGAGCAGGCGCTGGCCGATCCGCTCGGCGCGGACCTGGTGGAGCGCAACCAGTTCACGTTCCTCGGCGGTGCGCCGTGGACGACCGGACTCGCCGCCGAGGCCGCGTTGAAGATGCGCGAGGCCTCGTTGTCGTGGGCCGAGTCGTACCCCGCCGCGGAGTACCGGCACGGGCCGATCGCGATCACCGACGAGGGGTCGCTGGTGTGGTCGTTCGGGACGCCGCCGACCGGGCTCGAGGTGGACGTCGCCGCCACCGGGGGCCGCTGGATCGCCCGCGCCCGCGACCCGCTGGCCGAACTCGTGGCCGTGCACCGGTTGGCCGTGGAGGTCGCCCTGCTGCGCGGGCTCGACCCCGACGCGCCGCGCAACCTCACCCGCTCGGTCATCCTCGACGGCACGCCGTGAGGGCGTTGACGGTCACCCTGAACGCGGCCCTGGACGTCACCTACCGGGTCGGGGCGGTGGAACCCGGTGCCACGCATCGGGTTTCGGACGTCGCGGTGCGGGCCGGCGGCAAGGGGGTGAACGTGGCGCGGGTGCTGCACGGGCTCGGGGTGTCCGTGGTCGCGACCGGGCTGGTGGGTGGCGCGGCGGGGGCGGCGTTGTGCGACGACCTGGCCCGGGCCGGGATGGCCGCGGCGATGTTCCCGATCGCGGGGGAGACGCGGCGGACGGTCGCGGTGGTCGGGGAGGCGGGGGAGGCGACGTTGTTCGCCGAGCCCGGGCCGGTGGTGACGGAGGAGGAATGGGCGGGGTTCGTCCGGCACTTCGCGGGGCTGGAGGCCGACGTCGTGGTGTTGTCGGGGTCGTTGCCGCAGGGGCTGCCGGGGGATGCGTACGCGACGCTCGTGCGGGCTTCTCGGGCGCCGGTGGTGCTGGACGCGGATGGGCCGGCGCTGGCTGCGGGGGCGGCGGCGGGGCCCGCGGTGATCACGCCGAACCGCGGGGAACTCGCGGCCGCGCTCGCGGTGAGCGAGTCCGCCGCGAGCGCGCTGGACACCTCGTCCCGGCCGGAGTCCGCCGCGAGCGCGCTGCTCGCCTCGTCCCGGCCGGAGTCCGCCGCCGCGTCCGCACTGGCCACCTCGCACCCGCGCCCGGCCCCCGCTTCCTCCACAGCGGACGACCCTCGGGTGCTTGGTGCCGAAGCCGCCCTCGTCTCCGACGGCGCCAACGGCATGACCGCCTACACCCCCGACGGCGTCTGGACCGCCGCGCCACCCGAGGTCCTGCGCGGCAACCCGACCGGTGCCGGCGACGCCGCCGTCGCCGCCCTGGTCGCCACCTGGCACCTGCCGTGGCCACGACGGCTCGCCGAGGCCGTCGCCCTGTCCGCCGCGGCCGTGCGCGCCCCGCTCGCCGGCGACTTCGACCGCTCCTTCTACGACCAGCACCGGGCCGTCATCGTGCCCAGACGAGTGTGACGGGAACCAGACCATGCCGTTGATCCAGCTCCGCGAGATCATCGACGGGCCCGCGCCGGTGCCCGCGTTCAACGTGATCCAGGTCGAGCACGCCGAGGCGATCGCCGCCGCCGCCGACGAGACCGGCGCGTCCGTCGTGCTCCAGATCAGCGAGAACGCCGTGCGCTACCACGGTTCGCTGAAGCCCATCGGGGCCGCCACGCTCTCGGTCGCGGCCGCCGCCCGCGCGCCGATCGCCGTGCACCTCGACCACGCCACGTCCGAGGACCTGGTGCGGGAGGCGGTGCGGCTGGGGTTCGGGTCGGTCATGTTCGACGCGTCCGCGCTGGCGCACGAGGAGAACGTCGCCCGCACCGCCGAGGTCGTGCGGGAGTGCCACGAGGCCGGGGTGGCCGTCGAGGCGGAACTCGGGGAGATCGGGGGCAAGGACGGCGTGCACGCGCCGGGGGTGCGCACCGATCCGCGGGACGCGGCGGCCTACGTGGCGGCGACGGGCGTCGACCTGCTCGCCGTGGCGGTCGGGTCGTCGCACGCGATGCTGACGCGGGACGCCGAGCTGGACTTCGAGCTGATCTCGTTGCTGCACAGAGCTGTGCCGGTGCCGTTGGTGCTGCACGGGTCGTCCGGGGTGGCGGACGAGAGCCTCGCGGCGGCGGTGCGAGCCGGGATGCGGAAGATCAACATCGCCACCCAGCTCAACAAGCACTTCACCGCGAGCGTGCGGACCGTGCTCGACGAGCAGCCGTCGCTCGTCGACCCCCGGCGCTACCTCGGTGCCGGTCGCGAGGCCATGTCCGCCGAGGTCGCTCGGCTCATCCGGGTACTGGAAGGCTGATCAATGTTCACCATCGCGTTCGTGGGCGCGGGTTCCGTCGAGTTCACCCGCCAGCTGCTCCGCGACGTCCTGTCGTTTCCCGAGCTGGCCGAGTGCACGATCTCGTTGCACGACATCGACGCCGAACGGCTGGAGGTCGCCGAGGCGCTGGCCCGCCTGGCCGGGGCGGCGAACGTGCGCGCCTCACTGGAGCGCAGGGAGGCGTTGGCAGGCGCGGACGTCGTCGTCAACATGGTCGCGATCGGCGGGCACGAGGCGACGTTGAAGGACTTCGACGTGCCGGAGTCGTTCGGGCTGCGGCAGACCATCGGCGACACGCTCGGCATCGGCGGGATCTTCCGGGGGCTGCGGACGTTCCCGTTCCTGGACGGGCTGGCGGCCGACGTCCTCGCCGTGTGCCCGGACGCGTGGCTGCTCAACTACACGAACCCGATGGCCATGAACATCCAGTACATGGCGACCGTCGCGCCACGGCTCAAGGTCGCGGGGTTGTGCCACTCGGTGCACTGGACGATCCACGACCTGAGCGCCCTGGTCGGCGTGCCGCACGAGGAGGTCGACTTCCTCTCCGCCGGGGTGAACCACCAGGCGTGGATCCTGCGCTGGCAGCACCGGGGACGTGACCTGTACCCGGCGCTCGACGCCGCGATCGCCGCCGATCCGGGGCTGGCACGGCGGGTGCGCGTGGACGTCTACCGCAGGTTCGGCTTCTACCCGACGGAGACGAGCGAGCACTCTTCGGAGTACGTGCCGTGGTACCTGACGCACGAGTCCGAAGTGGAGCGACTTCGGCTGCCGGTCCGCGACTACGCGACGATCAGCGCGGAGAACGTGGCCACGTACGAGAAGACGCGGGACGCGCTCAACGCCGGTGACGCACCGCCACCGCTGACGGAGGACGCCGTCGAGTACGCGCCGCAGGTGATCCACAGCCTCGTCACCGGGCAGCGGCGGACGATCCAGGTGAACGTCGCGAACGACGGCCTGATCACCAACCTGCCCGCCGGCGCGGCGGTCGAGGTGCCCGCCACGCTCGACCGGCTGGGCGTGCACCCGCACCACGTCGGGGCGTTGCCGCGGCAGCTCGCGGCGCTGAACCGCAGCTTCCTCAACGTGGTCGACCTGACCGTGGCCGCCGCCGTCGAGGGCGATCCCGCGCACGTCCGGCACGCGGCGTTGTGCGATCCGGCGACCGCGGCGGCCCTGACCGCCGGGCAGGTCGACGACCTCGTGGCGGCGATGACGGCCGCGCACGGCGACCTGCTGCCGGCCGCGTTGCGGGGCGCGTGATGCTGGACCTCCTCGTCGTCGGGGACGCGAACCCGGACGTGCTCGTCTTCGGCGCGCCTGCCGCTCCGGCCTACGGGCAGGCGGAGACGCTGGTGGAGCAAGGGGTGCTGGCGCTGGGGGGCTCGGCCGCGATCGTGGCGCACGGGGCCGCGCGGCTGGGGCTGTCGGTGGGACTGGCGGCGATGGTCGGCCGGGACGCGGCCGGGGACTTCGTGCTGGACGCGTTGCAAGACGCGGGCGTGGACATCAGCGCGTGCATCAGGCACGAGTCGTTGCCGACGGCGTTGACGGTGTGCCTCAACCGATCCGGCGGCGACCGCGCGATCCTGACCGCTCCGGGCTGTCTGGCCGAGTTCGGTGCCGAGCACGTGCCGGACGTCGAGGCGCGGCACGTGCACGCGGCGTCGTACTTCCTCCAGCCACGCCTCGCCGCCGGGCTGCCGGAGGTGTTGCGCAGGGCGCCGGGGAGCACGTCGCTCGACACCAACGACGACCCGTCCGGGAACTGGAAGGTGCCGCCGGAGTTGGTGCGGCACTGCACCTTCGTGCTGCCCAACCGGGCCGAGGCGGTGGCGTTGACCAGGGCTGAGGACCCGCTGGCCGCGTTCGCCGACCTGGGCACGACCCCGGTCGTCAAGAACGGCGGGGACGGTTGCGAGGCGCTGCTCGGCGGCGAACGGATCACCGCGCGCCCGCCGGTGCTGGAGCCCGTCGACACGGTCGGCGCGGGCGACTCGTTCGACGCGGGTTTCCTCGCCGGGTGGCTGCACGACCGGGACCTCGCCTCCGCGCTGGCCCTGGGCGCGGCGGCGGGCGCGTTGTCCACGCGAGGAGCCGGCGGCACGGCGACCCAGCCGACGTGGGCCGAGGCGTCGGCGCTGGCGCGTCGGGTGGCGATAACGCGCAGGACCGATGCGTGATTAGGTCGCAAGTTGCCGCAAAACGAGCAACATTCGTGCGCTATAGTGATCGAATGCGTCAAGAGCAGCGGCTCGCTGCCATCCTGGGTCAGCTCGCGGACACGGGCTCGGTCACCGTCACCGGGCTCGCCGAGACCCTGGACACCTCGGTCGCCTCGATCCGCCGCGACCTGCAGGCGCTGGAGGAGCAGAAGCTGCTCAAGCGGACCCACGGCGGCGCGGTGGCGGTCGAGGTCATCTACGAACTGCCGCTGCGTTACCGGGTCGGCCAGCAGGAGGAGAAGCGGCAGATCGCCGGGGCGGCCGCGAGGTTCGTGACCGAGGCCGTGCACTCCGTCGGGCTCAACGGCGGCACCACGACCACCGAACTCGCCCGCCTGCTCGCGACCACCCGGTCGTTGAAGGTCGTCACGAACGCGCTGAACATCGCCTCGGACCTGTGCTCGCGCCCCACGATCGACCTGGTCGTGACGGGCGGCGGCGTGCGGCCGGAGAGCTACGAGCTGGTCGGCCCGATCGCCGACCGGGCGCTCGCGGGCATCAGCCTCGACCTCGTGTTCCTGGGCGTCGACGGCATCGACGCCCGCGCCGGCATCACCACGCACGACGAGGTCGAGGCCCAGACCGACCACTGCCTGCTGCGCACCGCCGCCCGCGTGGTCGTGCTCGCGGACGGCTCCAAGGTGGGCAAGCGGGCGTTCTCCCGCATCGCCGCCGTCACCGACGTGCACGTGCTGATCACCGACTCCTCGGCGAACACCGAGGAGCTGGACCGGCTGCGCGCGGCAGGCGTCGAAGTGGTCGTCGCCTGAACTACTTCGGGTCGAGCACGAACACCGGGATCTGGCGGTCGGTCTTCGTCTGGTACTCGGCGTAGTTCGGGAACGCCGCCACGGCCCGTTCCCACCAGGCGGCCCGCTCGTCGCCGTCGACCTCACGAGCCGTGTAGGTCTTCGCCTCGGTGCCGTCCTGCAGCACGATCTCCGGGTGCGCCACGATGTTGTGGTACCAGGTCGGGTGCTCCGCCGCACCGCCCTTGGACGCCACGACCGCGTAGCTCCCGTCGTGCTCGACGCGCATGACCGGCGTGTAGCGGAGCTTGCCGCTCTTCGCGCCGCGCACGGTCAGGAGCACGATCGGCCGGCCGAGCACCTTCACGCCCTCGGTCGTCCCGGTTTCCAGGATCGTCTTGGTCTGGTCGTGCACCCATTCGGTGGGGCTGAGCTCTACGTCTGCCATGTCAGTGATCAACGTCTCGGCTCCCGGCCGCATTCCCGGCCAGTAGTGACGTCACCACCTTGCGCACCGCCTCGGGCGCGGTGTCGCTGTGCTCGGTGAACTTGAGGTGCGCGGCGCCGATCAACGTCGGCGCGAGCGTCTCGACGTCGGCGTCCGGTGCGATCCGGCCCGCCGCGCGCTCGGCCCGGAGGTAGTCGGCGATCATCGCGGTGTACTCGCCGACGAGCGGGAGGTGCGCGGTGCCGGCCGCGCGGAGCCGCCGACGCAGCCCGTCCCGCGCGACGACCAGCACGATGATCGACACCATCACCGGCTCGAAGCCCCTGACCAGGGCGTTCGTCAGGTTGTCGGCGACGGACCCGGTGGCGTCGCGCAGCTCGGCCGCCTGCACCTCGATCTGCGCGATGCGGTCCAGCACCAGTTCGGTGAGGAAGCCGTCGAAGTCGGTGAAGTGCCGGTGCAGCACACCCTTGGCGACCCCGGCCTCGGTCGTGACGGACCTGCTGGTCAGCTCGCTCGGACCGTCCCGCAGCAGGACCCGTGCGGCCGCGTCGAACAACTGCCGGCGCGCGTCGTGCAGCGCCACCCCGGTGGGCACATCTGCTCCTCTAGTGGGCACTTGCCCACTAGAGTGGGCGCATGGTCACTTTACCGCCGCACAGCCACCGAGCGGTGGCGGAGTCGTTCGGCACCGACCCCGCCCGCTACGACCGCACCCGTGCCACCTACCCCGAGGCGGTGCTCGACCGCCTGCCCGGCCGCGACTTCCTCGACGTCGGCTGCGGCACCGGCATCGTCGCCCGCCAGCTGCTGGGGCGCGGCCGCACCGTCCTCGGCGTCGAACCGGACGCGCGGATGGCCGAGTTCGCGCGGGGGACCGGCGTCGCCGTCGAGGTCGCGACCTTCGAGGAGTGGGAGCCGGCGGGACGCACGTTCGACGCCGTGGTCTCCGGCACCGCCTGGCACTGGATCGACCCGGTCGCGGGCGCCAGGAAAGCCGCGCAGGTCCTGCGTCCGGGAGGTGTGCTGGCGCCGTTCGGGCACGTCTACGAACTCCCCGATGGTGCTGCCGAGGCCTTCGCGAGGGCGTTTGGGAGGTTCGTTCCCGACTCGCCCGTCGTGCCGCGAACGTCCATGCTGGACGCCTACCGGGGGCTCTACGTGCGGGCCGCGGAAGGGATCCGCGAGGCGGGCGGCTTCGGCGAACCCGAGATCTGGCGGCACGACTGGGAACGCGTCCACACCCGCGCCGAACTCCTCGACCTGATCCCGACCTCCGGCGGCCTGACGATGGTGTCGTCGTCCGATGTGGACTCGCTGCTCGCGGAGGTGGCTGCCGAGGTCGGTGACGTGGTGACCCTGAGGTACGCCACCTGGGGTCTCACCGCGGCCAGGCGCTGACCGTTCGGGCAGTCCGCCTGTGGGCTGAGGGGGATATCAGGCGATCGTCAGGGGAAACCCTGATGCCGCAGGTGACCGATCGCGGGCACTCTGTAGTTGTCAGGGACAACCGCAGTTCTAGGAGAGTCATGAGCGAACCCAAGCCCGAGTCCGCCCGTTCCGCCGTCGACTCGGTGGTCGACGCCGTTCGAGGGCTGGTCAGCGAGGGCATCAACCGCCGCGTGGTCGTGCGTGACAGCAAGGACGACGTGGTGCTGGAGGTGCCGGTGGCTCTCGGTGTCGTGGCGGCGCTGGCGGCCCCGGTGGCCACGACGATCGGTGCCGGTGTCGCGCTGGTGAGCAAGTGCGGCATCAAGTTGGAGAACCGCGAGCAGCCCGCCGCGCAGCCGCCGGCGACGACCGTGGAGTCCGAGCGCATCTGAGCGTGCTGAACCGCCGCGGCCGGAGGGGAACGACCCTCCGGCCGCTTTGGCGACGTGGTCGTGGAACCCGAACAACGCCGTCAGCCGCAGCGTGTTCGCGTTCAACACCATCGCCCTGCCGGTCGATCTACGGCGGCACCGACGACCGCATCGAGGACTCGCTCATCGCCGGCACCGTCTTCAACGGTTCCGGTGTGATGGTGTCGAGCCGGCACGACGCCAAGCCGTTCGGGGCACGACGCTGACGTGCGCCGGTACCCGCGACTGGGACTGGAACACGCACACCGGCGCGGTCTGGGTGTTCGCGGATCACCGGGACGGGCGGGGCGACCAACGCGTTCACCGACGACAAGAGCGAGGTCTTGCCGAATGCCGGGCCCCGGTTGCGAACGCGGGGGGTGGCCCCTGCTTCACCTGATCCGCGTTTTCTCGAGCGAACGTGCGCCACCTGGCCGAGGGGGACTCACCGGTGCAGTTTCTCGACCCAGTCGGCGGGAACGCGCCCGGCCGGTCCGGGGGCGGGCTGGTCGACCGGGTGGTGCGCGGGTGCCGCGAGTTCCGGCCCGCTGTCGTAACCGGTCTGCGCCTCGAAGTCCCAGAACCACTCCTCACCGGGCTCGAAGCTGCGCAGGATCCTGTGCCCGGTGGCCTGGAAGTGCGCCGTGGCGTGCTGGGACGGCGACGAGTCGCAGCAGCCGATGTGCCCGCACTGCGCGCACCGTCGCAGGTGGAACCACCAGCCCTCGCTCGCCTCGCACTCCGCGCAGCCGGTCCCGCTCGGCACCGCCGCCGGGTCGACGCCCGCAGTCGTGTTCACCATGTCCGTGCTCCCGTCGAGGTCGAGGTCGATCGACTCCATCCTCGCCCTGAACGCCGGTCCGCAGCGCCCGTCATTTGACGGGCGTTCGCCTCAGCGCACGGGCGCGCTCTCAGCGGTGGCCTAGCGCTCCCAGCACCGTCGAGACCTGCAGCGCGGTGCGCGCGGTGAGGTCGTCGCCGTCGCCGAGTTCGGGTGCGCCGACCGGCAGTTGGTGGACCTCGTCGAGGATCGCGAGGTAGACGCGCAGGCACCAGGACGGGTTCGCGGCGGTGATCGCGCCGGCCTCGTGCAGCCGGACGAACAACTCCTTCGCCCGCTCCTGCACCTCCGGGCTCAGGAACGAGTGGCCGACGCCGCTGCCGTTCACGACCTCCACCGCGAGGCGGTGCCGGAACTTGATCTCGATGACCAGCTCGGTCACCCGGTGCAGGGCCACGAGCGGGGGAGCGGTCTCGGCCCTGGCCTCGGTCAGCGCGTGCAGGTACTGGTCGTTGAGCTGCGCGAACAACGCCTCCAGCAACGCTTTGCGCGAGGAGAACCGGCGGTGCACGGTGGCGCGGGCGAGGCCTGCCTCGTCCGCGATGCGTTCGAGCGACGCGGTCGGGTCGTCCGCGAGAACGACCTTGGCCGCCTCCAGGATGCGCGTCACGTTGCGTTCGGCGTCCGCGCGGACCGGCCGCGGCGGGGTGGGCGCGCTCATCTGACCTCCATGGTGTGACCCAGCCTAACGACCACGATAAATGCAACACCTAAGTCTCACTTGTTGACATAAGTGAGACTTAGGTGTTGCATTTGTGGCATCGGTCGTTCGACAAGGAGCTGAGAGTCATGGATCTGAACCTCGCCGGGAAGCGCGTGCTCGTGACGGGCGCCAGCAAGGGCATCGGGCTCGCGATCGTGCGGGCCTTCCGGCAGGAGGGCGCGGACGTGGTCGCGGTGTCGCGCCGCTCGACGCCCGAACTGGAGGCGACCGGCGCCACCTTCGTCGCGGCCGATCTGTCCGAAGTGGAGGGACCGCGCCGTGCGGTCGAGGCGGTGCTGGCGGCGAACCCCCGGCTGGACGTGCTGGTCAACAACGCCGGGGGCGGCGACGGCCTGCCGGACGGCTCGTTCGGTGACGTGCTCGACGGCGGCGACGACATCTGGCGGGACGTCTTCGAACTCAACCTGCACGCCGCCGTGCGCGTCACCAGGGCCGCGCTGCCCGCGTTGCTCGAGGCGCGCGGGGCCGTCGTCAACATCAGCTCCGACAGCGGGCGGCGGATCGGCGCTCCCGGCGCCACCCCGCTGCCGTACGCGGTGGCCAAGTCGGCGATCAACATGTTCACCCGCGCCCTCGCCGAACGCGTCGGCCCGGAAGGCGTGCGGGTCAACGCCGTGTCGCCGTCGCTCACCCGCACCCACACGATCGCGGGGGAGGGCGGCTACCTGTCGCAGGTCGCCGGGGCGATCGGCGTCGGGCACGGCGACCTGCTGGCCGCCTTGCCGAAGGAACTGGGCATGCTCACCGGCACGATGATCGAACCGGAGGAGATCGCCCGCGCCGTGCTGGTGCTCGCGTCGCCGACGATGCCGAGCGTCATCGGCTCGAACTGGGCGGTGGACGGCGGCTCCACCAAGGTCGCCTGACGCGCGGGGCGGGCGTCAGTCCGCCCACTCGGCGAGGCGGGCGGCGCGGACGTCCGGCGGCAGCACCTCCGCGATCTCCCGGAGCAGCGGCAGCGGCACCGTCGAGTACCGCGGGAACCGGTGGTAGGGCTTGACCATCGGGTGGAAGTGCTCCGGCACCCCGCCGGACCGGGCGAGCGCCGCCAGTGCCGTGCCGATGCGCTGGCCGGGCACCTGGAACGCCAGGTCGTGACCCTCCACTTCGGACACCACCGGCAGCCACTCGTCGAGGAACGCCCCGGCCCGGTCGCGGTGACCGGCCAGGGCGTCGGCGAAGGTCGAGCACAGCTGGAGGGTCGCGGCGTTCTCCCGGCCGTCGCCGTAGAGGTGGCGCACGGTGAGGGTGATCTTCTCGGCCCTGCTGTCGGGGCGCGGGGCCGCGAACACCTCGCCGAGCGCGGTCCACGCGTCCACCTCGGCCAGTGCGGCGAGCGCGGTCTTGGTGTCACCGGAGGCGAGCAGGGCGTCCTCCAGCACGAACCACAGCAGGCCGGCCGAGGTGCGCCGGGTGAGTTCGCCGGTCGCGGTGCCGAGCAGCCGCCGCGCCGCGGGCACCGATCCCGGTACGTCGATCCACCGGTAGGTGACGTCCGCGCCGGTGATCGTCTCGGGCGCGGACCGCAGTGCCGTTTCCAGCGTGAGGCGCTGGGCGTCCGTCAGTTCTTCCGGCGCCACCGGCCGGTAGACCTCGCCGCTGCGGCGGAACTGCCGCGTCATGCGTTCGAGCAGGCGGCTGTGCAGGGGCGGGTTCGTGTGCGAGGGCGTGGCGAGCAGACCGTCGTCGGTCGTGCCGAACGTCCACGCGGCGGCGGCCAGTTCGGCGAAGTCTCCCGTCCACGCGTCGAACACCCGGTACTCGCCCTGCGCGAGGTGGTGCAGCAACGCCAGCGCGTGCTCGTCGGCGAACCCGGAGTACACAATGGACACCGCAGCCGCGCACCGCACATGGAGCGACGGGCTGCTCGTCATCAGGTCGCGGGCCGCCGCAACGTGCTCCACCGACACGTCGCGCTGCCTCGGAACACCCGCCGTGACGCCGTTGGCACGGGCGGCGGCGAAACCGTGCGCCAGGCACAGCGAGGCGGACGCGTCCGGGGTGAGCGCGGGCAGCGAGGGCTCGCGGCCGAGCAGGACCAGCAGCCGCAACGCCTCGTCGTCGCCGGTGCGCACCCACATCGCCTCGACGTCGGCGGCGAACTCCGCGACCACGCCCGCGTACCTGCTCGTGGCGTCGCGCAGGTCGTCCGGCCGCGTGACGAAGTGCGTCTCGCCGACCGCGATCCTGGCGAGGAACTGCACGGCCAGTGCGTTGTCGTGGCGGACCGATTCGGCCAGGAACGGGATCGCGGCCTCGGAGGCGGTGTAGACCGAACCCTGGTGCGTGGTCGCCGAGTACAGGCCGTAGAGGCCGAAGTTCCGGTCGCCCGCGTCGTCACTGGTGATCGCCTCGATGAACAACGGCGTCTGGTCGGCCGTGTCGTAGGCGTCCTCGAGCGAGGCCCAGTCGACCTCGTCCATCCCGGCGGGCGGGGTGGTGGTGCCGCGCAACGGCGGCCGCTCGTCCTCGTCCGGCTGCTCCTCCTCGAACTCCGGCGGCTCGAAGGCGGGCAGGTCGGTGGCGTCGAACGAGGTCCCGGGCACGGCCGCAGCATATGTGGTCGAATCCAGGCATCCGATCCCCGGAGGGACGACCCGTGACCCACACGTTCACCACCCCGGTCGAGCTCAACGGCAAGACCGCGACCGGCCTGCGCGTCCCGGCGGACGTGGTCGAGGCGCTCGGCCAGGGCAAGAAACCCAGGGTGCTGGTGACGATCGGCCCTCACACCTACCGCAGCACCGTCGCGGTCCACGGCGGCGACTTCATGCTGCCGCTGAGCGCCGCCAACCAGGAGGCGGCGGGCGTCGAGGCCGGCGACACCGTCGAGGTGACGCTCGCACTCGACCTCGCGGAACGCACCGCAGAGGTGCCCGACGACCTGGCGGCGGCACTGGACCGGCACCCGGACGCCAAAGCGGCGTTCGGTGCGCTGTCCTACAGCAACCAGCGGCAACGGGCCGAGGCGGTGGCGGCGGCGAAGCAGTCCGAGACCCGCGCGCGGGTCTCGAGAAGATCATCACCGAGCTGTCCTGACCCGGTGGGCACGGGCTAGCCCGGGCGCGTGGCCGGCACGATGCGGAAGATCGCGCGAGTGGGTCTCGTGCGCGTCTTCGCCGTGCTCGCGCTGGCCGTGGGGATCGCGCTGCTGCAGGGAACACCGTGCGAGGGCGACTTGGTGCCGTCGGAGGAGTGCTCGATCTCCAGCGTCCAGGTGCTGGCCGACCCCGATGATCTCGACGGTCTCGGCGCTGTGCCCGAGATCTGCCTCGCCGTGTTGTTCGCCGTGCTGCTGCTGGTGATCGGGCTTCGGCTCCCGCATGTCTTCCCGGTGCGCGGTGCCGCCGTGCCGGTGCGGCGCGGTGGTCCGTGTCGCCGTCCGGAAGTGCGGCTGACCCAGCTCTGCGTGTCGCGGACGTAGACCGAGCCCGTTCAGTGCTCGTTCCCCGTCCCCGAACACCCAGAGGTGTGTCGTCGTCATGTCCAAGAACGCCCGGATCTCGTTGATCATCATCGCGACGGTCGTCGTGGTGGTAGGCGGTTTCATCCTGCTGAGCAGGCTCACCGGCCCGTCGCAGCCCCAGGCGGGCACCACCACGGCGGCGGGACCGGTGGCCGCCGCGCCCGCGGAACTCCTCGTCCGGCCCGACAGCCACCGGCTCACCGACGTGCCCGGTGCCGAGGTGACGCTCGTCGGGTTCCTCGACTTCGAGTGCGAGTCCTGCCGCGCTGCCTACCCGAGTGTCGAGCGGTTGCGCGCCGAGTACGGCGACCGCGTGACGTTCGTGCTGCGGTACTTCCCGATTCCCAGCCACCGCAACGCCGAGCTGTCGGCGACCGTCGTGGAGGCGGCGAGCCGGCAGGGCAAGCTCCAGGCGATGTACCAGCGCATGTACGAGACCCAGGCCGAGTGGGGCGAGCGGCAGGTCGAGCAGCGCGACCTGTTCGTCGGCTTCGCCCGCGACCTCGGGCTCGACCTGGCGAAGTTCGAGGCCGACCTCGACGACCCCGCCACGCTGGAGCGCGTGCTGAAGGACCGCGAGGACGGCGCCGCCGCCGGGGTGCGGGGCACGCCCACGTTCTTCGTCAACGGCACCAGGTTCACCGGCCGGGCGAGCTACGAGGGGTGAAGGCGGCACTCGAGCAGGAACTCGCCAAGTAGCGCGGAACCGTTGGAAATCCCGGAAAAATGCGCTTTTGGTACCGGGAAATCTGCCTGAACGGGCGTGTTGTGCCGGTCGCGATGGACGCTTCCCGTCTCGTATCGCCCCAGTCGCCGTGCCCGTGGTTTTCATGGAGAGGAGGCAATACCCGCAGCGAGACTGAAGAGGTTTCTGCATGAGCTACCAGCTCAACCGCCGCAAGGTGCTGCAGGCGTTCGGTGCGGCCGGTGCCGCGAGTGCCGCCGCGATGTACGCGGCGGATCCCGTGCTCGGGGCGACGCTCGGCTACGACGAGTCGATCGGCGTCGACCCGGCCACGTACGCGGCACCGACCGGCATCGCGAAGGACAGCGCGGGCAAGGCGACCGCGCTGAACTGGCTGCGTGACCACGGCGGTGAGGTCACCGGGCTGTCGGACCGGATCTGGCAGCACGCCGAGTTGTCGTTGCGCGAGTGGAACTCCGCGTGGGACAGCGCGGAACTGCTGAAGCGGCACGGGTTCACGATCGAGTGGGGCACCGGCGGGTTCCCGGCCGCGTTCACCGCGACGTACGGCTCGGGCAAGCCGGTGCTGGGCTTCAACGCCGAGTACGACGCGTTGCCGGGCCTGTCGCAGAAGCAGGGCGTGGCGACGCACGACCCGCTGGTCTACAACTACGACGCGTACGGCCCGACCTACGGGCCGGGCCACGGCGACGCGCACAACGTGCTGGGCGCGGGCTCGATCGGCGCCGCGATTGCCGTGAGCAAGGCGATGAAGCGGGACAACCTCACCGGCACGCTGAAGGTCTACGGCTCCAGCGGCGAGGAACAGCTGGTGGGCAAGGCGTTCAGCGCCAAGGCCGGTGTCTACAACGGACTCGACGCCTACCTCGACTGGCACCCGCTGACCTCGACGCTCGCCGACTGGGGCACCACGGCCGCGCTGATGTCGGCGACGTTCACGTTCCTCGGCGCGGCGGGCCACGGCGGCACGCCGCTGGGCAACAAGAGCGGCCTCGACGGCGCGTTGCTGATGGCCACGATGAGCGAGTACCTGCGCGAGAAGAACGTGGCGCCCTCTGGGCGGTTCCACTACGCGATCATCAACGGCGGCGGCGCGCCCAACGTCACCCCGGACATGTGCTCGATCTGGTTCTTCGTGCGCGAGGGCAGCCCCGCTCGCGCCCAGGTGCTCTACGACAAGATCGTCGAGTGCGCGAAGGCGGCCGCGCAGGCCAGTCAGACCCGCCTGGTGCACAAGTTCCACTCCGGCACCTGGAACTCGCTCGGCAACAAGGTCGCCGCCGAGGTGCTCAACGACAACATGGTCAAGATCGGGCCGCCCGTCTTCACCGCCGCCGACCACGACCTCGCCAAGGGACTGCAACGCGCACTGGGCAGGCCGGAGGCCGGCATGTCGACCACGCTGGTGCCGCTGACCGCGCCCGCTCCGGTGTACCTCGGCGGCCCGTCGACCGACGCCGCCGACGTGAGCTGGCAGGCGCCCAAGGTCACCGCGCTGGTGGCGACGTTCCCGATCGGCGTGCCGCACCACAACTGGGCGGTGTCGGCGGTCGCCTCGACGAACATCGGGCACCAGGCGGCGTTGTCGGCGGCCCGGTACCTGGCGGCCACGTCGATCGACCTGCTGACCCAGCCGGACCTGCTGAAGCGGATGAAGGACGAGTTCGTCGCCAGGACCGCGCCCGCGCAGTGGAAGAGCATGATCCCGGACGGCGTGCAGCAGCCGCTGTACCAGCCGCCCGCGGACTTCTTGGCTCGAACCGGACAGACCTTCCCGCCTGCCGGGATCACCTGGCCGGTGCCGCAGGTGGTCGCGCAGGAACACCTGGGCACGACCGGGCCGGCGTTGCCGCCGGTGAGCTAGCGGTGTGACACAGGACGTCGGCGGAGTGTCCGCGCCCAGCGGGGCGCGTCGCGGCGCCGCCCCCACCCCCGCTCCGCTGACACGATGGTCTTCCAGGTCCCGCCGTGGGCCGACTCCGGCACCGGCCGTGAGGGCATCTCCGCGCACACCGGCAGCCCCACGCTGTACCGCGACGGCGAGGAGGACGGCGCGGGCAACTCGGTCACGGAGACGATCGTGGACACGTTCCTGCTGAAGTGAGTCGCGAAGGCATCGGGCGTTCGAGGGCGCCCGATGCCGCGTGACTAACGGCGGGCACGCGTCTTCTCGGCGATCCCGCACTCCAGGCGTCGCAGCATCGCGATCATGGCGTCGACCTCGTCCTCGTCGGTCACCACGCCGTCGAGCAGGTCGCTCCAGATGTCGTTGAGCCGCCGCAGGTTCTCCTGCGCGCGGGCGGTGGGGTAGAGGCGGACCCTGCGGGCGTCCTCCGGGTCGGTCTCCCGGCGTACGCGGCCCTTCTCCTCCAGGCCGCGCAGGGAACGGCTGAAGTTGCTGGAGGTCTGCTGGGTGGCGTCGGCGGCCGCGCGGGCGGACGTGCCGGGGTTGCGGTCGATGTACCGCATCACCGCGATGTCCGACGCCGACCACGTCTCCTTGAGCACGCCCTCCTTGGTGGCCGTGATCTGCCGGCCGACCGCCGCGATCAGGTCGGCGAGCTCGAACAACCGCGACTTCTGAGCCTCGTCCACCTGCCCATGGTACTTTTCCTCTCAGATGATAGCTATCACCTGAGAGGGGACTGCGGTGGACGCGCCGTCTCGCAGCACCATCCCGACGCCGTTGCTGCTCGTGCTCGCCCTGCTGGCGAGCGTGGCGCCGTTCGGCATCGACCTGTACTTGCCCGCGTTCCCGCGCATGGCACTGGACCTGCAGACGAGTGACACGTCCATCCAGCTCACGCTCACGATGTTCCTGCTCGGACTCGCCGCCGGGCAGCTGGTGTTCGGCCCGGTCTCGGACCGCTGGGGCAGGCGCGGGCCGTTGCTGATCGGGTCGACGGTGTTCGTGGCGGCCAGCGTGCTGGTGGCCCTGGCGCCCACGATCGAACTCCTGCTGGCCGGCCGGCTCGTGCAGGGGCTGACCGCCGCCGCGGGCATGGTCATCGGCCGCGCGGTGATCGCCGACCTCGCCACCGGACGGGCCGCCGCCCGCGCGTTCAGCCTCATGATGATCGTCGGCGGCGTGGCCCCGGTGGTGGCGCCGCTGCTGGGCAGCCTGCTCGTGGACGGCATCGGCTGGCACGGCGTGCTGTTCGTGCTCGCCGGGCTGGCGGTCGCGATGCTCGCCGGGTCCGCGGTCGTCGTGCCGGAGACCCTGCCCCGCGAACGCCGGGGCACCGCGCGCGAAGGCCGGTTCCGCGCGCTCGGGCACCGCGCCTACCTCACCGCCACGGCCACGTTCGTCTTCTCGTTCGCCGTGCTGATGGCGTACATCTCCGCCTCACCGTTCCTGTACCAGGTCGTCATCGGCATGAGCCCGGTGAGCTACGGCCTGTTCTTCGCGCTGAACGCCCTGGGGTTGGTCTCGAGCAGCGCCACCGCCTCACGCCTGCTCAAGACCCGTCACCCGCGCCAGGTGCTGGCCATCGGGCAGCGCTGGCTCCTCGTCGCCGCCGCGGTGCTGCTGGTGTTCGCGGTGCTGCCGATCAACCCGATCTGGCTGGTGGCGCCGATCTTCTTCGTCATCTCCTCGCTCGGCTTCGTCATGGGCTCGGCCACCGCGCTGGCGCTCGACGCCGTGCCGGGAGCCGCCGGCACCGGCTCGGCCGTGCTGGGCGCCGCGCAGTTCGGGTTCGGCGCGGCCATCTCGCCGCTGGTGAGCGTCGGCACCGGGCACTCCGCGCTGCCGATGGCGATCGTCATCGCCGTGCTGGCGGTCCTCGCCAACGGCGCGTTCAGCCTGCTGACCACGCGGGAGAGCGCCGAGGCGAAGGTGCCGGCCCTCAGCGGGTGACGACGCCGGTGCGCCACGCCCAGGCCGCCACCTCGACGCGGTTGCGGACGGAGAGCTTGCGCTGGGCGTTGGCGAGGTGCGTCTTGACCGTGGCGACGGAGACGTAGAGCTTGGCCGCGATCTCGTCGTTGGTGTTGCCGTTCGCGACGAGCCGCACCACGTCGAGCTCGCGATCGGTCAGCGGTTCGGGCAACGGCCGGTGCCGGTCCTCGGACGGCTTGGGCGCGAGCTTGGCCAGCAGCCGCACCGTGACGGCCGGGGAGATGAGGCTGGTGCCGGTGGAGGCCGCACGCACCGCCTCGACCAGCAACGCCGGGGACATGTCCTTGAGCAGGAACCCGCACGCGCCGTTCTGCAACGCCCGGTAGACGTACTCGTCGAGGTCGAACGTCGTCGCGATGAGGACGTTGAGCGGCGCGTCCACGCCCGGCCCGGCGAGCAGCCGCGTCGCCTCCAGACCGTCGAGCGCCGGCATCCGGATGTCGAGCAGGCACACGTCGGGGCGCAGCCTGCGGGCCTCGGCGACCGCGCTCTCGCCGTCGCCGACGCTCGCCACGACCTCCATGTCGGGCTGCGTGCCGAGGATCATCCCGAACGCCGAGCGGATCATCTCCTGGTCGTCGGCGATGAGCACCCGGATCGTCATGCGCCCGAGGATGGCAGAAGCGCCGTGACCGTCCACCCGCGACCCGCCGGGCCCGCGGTGAGGCTGCCGCCCGCCGACTCGACCCGTTCCGCGAGGCCGACCAGCCCGAACCCGCCCTTCGGCAGGCCGTTGTCGCTCGCCTGACCGTCGTTGGTGACGCTGATCTCCACCTCCGCGCCCCTGGACCGCGCGCTGATCATCACCTGGGTGACGCGGGTGGCGTGCCGCAGCACGTTGGTGAGCGCCTCCTGCACGACGTGCCTGGCGGCGTCCACAGTGGACGTCGGCAGGTCGAGGTCGGCGATCGCCGGGTCGATGTTCGTGCTGACCGGCGCGCCGGCGAAGCTGGTGGCGAGGTCGTTCACCATCAACGTGAGCGCCTGGTGCGGGTGCATCGGGGCGTTGTCGTCGCGCAGGACGTCGACCATGGTCCGCATCGACGTCAACGCCTGCGAGCCGGCCTTCTCGATGCCGTCGAGCATCTTGTCGAGCACCGCCGGGTCGGGCAGTTGCCCGCTGCCGGTGGCGAACCGGACCGCCTGGGTCTGCACGACGATCGCGGTCACGTGGTGGGCGACGAAGTCGTGCAGGTCGCGGGCGTACTCCAGCCGTTGCGTCTGGCGGGAGAGCTGGAACGAGTCGGTGCGCGTGCGGTCGTGCAGCCGCATGACCAGGCCGAGCAGCTGCACGAACGCCAGGACCAGGGCGATGAAGAAGGCCATGGCGGGAGTGAGCTCGCGTTCGACGTCGGCCAGCCGCAACGGCAGCGTGACGGCGGCGAGCCCCAGCAGCGCGCACAGCCCTGCCGCGCGCCAGGCGGGGAACTCCACCAGGGCCCGGACCGACAGGCACGCCAGCCCGATCAGTTCGAACAACCCGAACGTGTTGTCGAGGTGTCCGGGGACCACGGTCGCGCACAGGACGGTGAAGACGACCGACAACGTCGCGACGCCCGCCACCGCGCCCTCGGTGAGGTTGCGGGTGAACAACGCCGCCGACGGCAGGATCCCGCACAGCGCGAGACCCACCGCGCCGTAGACGCTCGGGGAGCTGAACGCCTCGACGGTCAGCATGGCGCCGCCGGCCGCGATGATCAGCCAGAAGACGACGCGCTGCCACCACGTGAGCCGGGTCAGGATGCCTGTCATGGAGGCGACGGTAGGCCAGGGGCGTCGCCGGAGGCCTCAACCTTTTGGCGGAGTGGCCCCGAAGTCACTCAACAGTGCGGTGGATCCGCGTGATCGTCCCGGTCAGCAGGCTGGGAGCCGTTCCCCAGAAGTCGACGAGAACGGTGTCCGATGGATCAGGCAACGGTGGCGGTGGCCGAGCGGCTCGGCAAGGTGTACGGGTCCGGCCAGGCCGCGGTGACGGCGCTGGCCGGGGTGTCCGCGCGGTTCCGGCGCGGTGAGTTCACCGCCGTGATGGGACCGTCCGGTTCCGGCAAGTCCACCCTGATGCACTGCCTGGCGGGCCTCGACACGCCCACCTCGGGCAAGGCGTGGGTCGGCGGCGTCGACCTCGGCGCGGTGAAGGAGGCCGAGCTCACGAAGCTGCGGCGGGAGAAGATCGGGTTCGTCTTCCAGTCGTTCAACCTGCTGCCCACGCTCACGGCGTGGGAGAACGTCGTGCTGCCGCTGACCCTCGCCGGGGTGAGGCCCGACCCGGACTGGACGCGCCGCGTCGTCGACGCCGTCGGTCTCGCTGACCGGTTGCGGCACCGTCCGTCCGAACTGTCCGGTGGCCAGCAGCAGCGCGTGGCGTGTGCGCGGGCGCTGGTGTCGCGGCCGGAGATCGTGGTGGCCGACGAACCGACCGGCAACCTCGACTCCCGCACCGGCGCGCAGATCCTGGCGTTGCTGCGCCGCTGTGCGAAGGAGTGGGGCCAGACGGTGCTGATGGTCACGCACGACCCGATCGCCGCCGGGTACGCGGACCGCGTGCTGTTCCTCGCCGACGGCCGGATCGTCGACGAGATGCTGAACCCGACGCCCGACCTGGTGCTCGACCGCATGCGCCACTTCGACGGTCAGGCGGTGCGCGGATGATCCGGGTGGCCTGGCGGTCCATGACCGACAACCGGCTGCGCTTCCTGCTGCCGGCGATCGCGATCGTGTTCGGCGTCGCGTTCGTCACGGGTTCGCTGGTGTACGGCGACACCGTGCGTGCGGCCGTCGAGGGCGTCACCAAGGACTTCGACGTCCACGTCGACCGGCGCGACAACCACGCGATGTCCGCCGAGACGCTGGCGGAGCTGCGCGGTGTGGCCGGGGTGGGCGGGGTGCGGCCGGTCGCGGAGGGGCCGGCGTTCCTGGTGGGCAGGGACGGGAAGCTCGTCGGCACGCCCGGTGCGAAGGGCGGGGTGAACTTCGACCCGCAGCGGCACACGTTGATCAGCGGTTCGGCCCCTGCCGGGCCCACCGACATCGCGCTCGACAGGTGGGCCGCGCACCGCACCGGCTACCAGGTCGGCGACGAGGTGCGGGTCGTGGTGGCGGGGGTGGCCCGCGACGCCCGGCTCGCCGGCGTGTTCGACTTCCAGAGCACCGAACTTGCGCAGGGCGGCACGCTCGTGGCGTTCACCGGCGCGGCGGCTCAGGAGTACTTCGGCGGTGGGTACAACACGGCGTTGCTGACCGTGACGCCCGGTACGAGTCCCTCGACGCTGGCCGGCGCGGTCGAGAAGGCGTTCCCCGGCCTGCTGCGGGTGTCCACAGCGGACGAACTGACCCGGCTCGAGGCGAGCTACGGCGACAAGCTGACCATGATCCTGCTGATCTTCGCGGGCGTGGCGTTGTTCTCGTCGATCTTCCTGGTGGCCAACACCTTCACGATGCTCGCCGCCGCCCGGTCGCGCGAACACGCGTTGCTGCGGGCGGTCGGCGCCGGGCGCCGGTACGTGCTGCGGCTGGTGCTCACCGAGGCGACGCTGCTGGGTGTGGTCGCGACCGTGCTCGGCTACCTGCTGGGGATCGGGGGAGCGGCGGTGCTGAAGTCGCAGTTCGCCGTGTTCGACGGGGCACCGGTGCCGTTGCGGCTGTTCAGCCCGACGACCGTGCTCGCGGCGTTCGGTGTCGGTCTCGGGGTGACGCTGCTCGCCGCCTGGCTGCCGGCCCGCCGCGCGGCGTCGGTCCCGCCGATCGCGGCGCTGCGCACCGGGCTGCCGCCGACGGCGAAGTCGTTGCGGTGGCGGAACATCACGGGGTTCGTGGTCACCGCTCTCGGCACGGCGATGGTGGTGTTCGGGCGCGGCGAGGAGACGATGATCTACCTCGGCGCACCGGCGATGCTGATCGGCCTGATCATCCTGACGCCGTTGCTCGCTTCGGGTTTCACCGCCGCGCTGCGCGGGCCGCTGACCCGGGTCGCCGGGCTGACCGGCACCCTCGCGGTGGAGAACACGCGACGCAACCCGCGCCGGACCGGTGCCACGGCGAGCGCGCTGATGATCGGGCTGTCGGTGTGCGCCGCCGTGACCGTGCCGATCGCGTCGATCTCGGCGAAGGCCGAGGAGTCGGCGAAGACGTGGAACAACGCCGACGTGCGGCTGGAGGCCTTGCCGTTCGCGGACATCGCGCCCGGCGTGGCCGACGAGATCGCCCAGGTCCCCGGCGTCACGCACGTCACGGCGTTGCGACAGGCGTTGCTGCCGCTGGACGAGGGCTCTCTCGAGATGACCGCGGTGAACGCCGGTGCGATCAGCGCGCTCGTGCCGCTGCGGGTGCGCGGGGGTTCGCTGGACGGGCTGGGTTCGGGCATCGCGGTGGCGAGCGAGGTGGCGGCGAAACGCGGCTGGACGCTGGGATCGCTGGTGGGCAAGGAGAAACCCCTCCCGGTCGTGGCGATCTTCGACGCGCCCGCGGAGTTCGGTGCCGACGCCCTCGTGGACACCGCGAACGTGCCGTCCGACGAGCTGTGGAACCGCGAGGTGCTGGTGAAGGTGAGCGGCTCGGCGGAGCAGGTGCGCGACGCCATCCGCGGCAAGCTCGACAACCCGGTCCTCGTGGTGCAGACGCGCGACGAGCACGTCCAGGCGCAGGCCTCCGAGTACGACCTGTACCTGAACCTGCTCTACGCGATGCTGAGCGTCTCGGTGCTGATCGGCGCGATGTCGGTGGTCAACACCATGACGATGTCCACGATGGAACGCATCCGCGAGATCGGCCTGCTGCGCGCGATCGGTCTCGGCCGGTCGCAGGTGGGGTCGGTGCTGCGGATCGAGTCGGTGATCATCGCGGTGATCGGCGCGGTGGCGGGCGTGGTGTCCGGGTGCGTGATCGGGGCGATGACGGTGAGCGGGCAGGCGGGCACCACCCCGGTGCTCCCGTGGGACCGGCTGGCGCTGTTCATGCTGATCACGGTGGCGATCGGGGTCGCGGCGGCGTTCGTCCCGGCGAGGCGGGCGGCGCGGATCCCGATCCTGACGGCGATCAAGACGGACACGGAGTAGTGAGCGACGACCGGGGTGTCGCGCGGCGTGACACCCCGGTCAGGTCCTGCGTGAGCGCGAGCAGCCTCGGCCCTCACCGATCACCCGCGAAGACCTGCCGCCCGCGGGACTCGGCACCACCGACGGCTGCTCAGCCTGTCCGCCGGCGTCGAGGCCCCGGCCGACCTGGTCTCGGAGCTCGGAGCCGCACTGGCAGGCTGACGCTCGTGAACGCCGAAGCGGCCTGCGGCTAAGAACCACCGTGATGACCGTGATCAACCGTAGTTCGCGGGACGAAGTCCCACCCGGCCCGGGTCTCGGGGACACCGGGGCCGGGGAGGACTTCACAGTTCTGTTCACCCGCCACGCCGACGAGTTGCACCGCTATCTGGCCAGATGGGTGCCGATGGCGGCGGACGACCTCGTCGCGGACGTGTTCGTCTCGGCGATCCACAGCCGCACCCACTTCGACGCCACCCGCGGCACCGCGCGGGCCTGGCTGTTCGGCATCGCGACCAACCTCCTGCACACCCACCTGCGCGGACGCAGGCGGGAACGGGAGGCCTACGCGCGCCTCGCGCCCGGTCACGAGAGCGACAGCCACGAGGGCCGGGTGGTCGACTCAGTGGACGCCGAGGTCAAGGCACGTCAGTTCGCCGTGGCGGTCCAGCAGCTCAAGCAACGGGACCGCGACGTGCTGCTGCTCACGAGCTGGGCCGGACTGGACACCACCGAGGTCGCCCAGGCGCTCGACATCCCCGTCGGCACCGTGCGTTCCCGGCTCCACCGCGTCCGGCAGCAGCTGCGCACCGCGTGTCCCGCCGTCGTCCTGGAGAGCAACGATGACTGACACCACCTGGACCGAAGAGGAACTGGACGCCGCGATCGCGGCGCAGCCGGAGGGGCCCGCCTTCTCGGCCGAGGCCCGCGAACGCGCGCTCGCCCGCGTGCTCGCCGCCGTGGAGGAGGTGGAAGGAGGTACGGGACGTGGGCTGGTGGTCGCCGGAGGGGCACCGGAGCACGGCTCAGTGGCTGCCGGCGCGGCGCCGCAGGCCGGCGGTCGGCTGGTGGCCGCAGGCGAGGCGTCGGAGAGCGGCGGCGGGCCCGGGCTGGTCGCCGCGGGCGGAGCACCGCGGGGTGGCCGGGAGCGAGGCTCGGTGGCTGTGAGCGGAGCACCGCGGGGTGGCCGGGAGCGAGGCTCGGTGGTTGCGGGCGAAGCACCGCGGGGTGGCGCCAGGCGCTGGGCGGGGGCCGGCGGCAGGCGCTGGCTGGTCGCCGCCGCGGCCGTGACCCTCGTCGCGGGCGCCCTCGTCGCCGTCCCCACCCTGTGGTCGAGCGACTCGGGTCCCGCCGCGAGCGCCGCCGAGACCCTGCGCCGGGCCGCCGCCGCCACGACCGCGCAGCCCGGCCCGTCCACGGGCCAGTACCGCTACGTCGCCCGGCACTCCTGGGACCTCGGCAGCGCCCGGACCAGGACCGGCAAGCCCTTGTCGGCGCTCTTCCACAACCTCCAGGAGGTGTGGATCCCCGCCGACCGCACGGGGGAGTGGCTCGAACGCCGCGCCGTCCTCGACCACCGGTGGGTGGTCGGCAGCGAGGAACTCGTCGAGGCGGAGGGGGACGGCGGCCTGTTCTCCGGCAGCAACCCGATGCCGGAACTGCGGGGCCCGTGCGGCGACTACCCCGGCATGAACGAGGAACTCGGCGGGGACCCCGACTGGGGCAAGCCCTGCGCCGAGCGGGCGGGTGGCTGGCACAAGCCCAACCCCCGGTTCATGGGCGCGCTGCCGACCGAGCCCCGGGCGCTGTACGACCGCCTGTGGAACGACTCGCGCCAGGACGCCGGGAGCGCGCTGTACAACGCCGGTCTGGTCCTGGCCTCCCCGGAGGCGTCGAAGGAACTGCGGTCCGCGCTCTACCAGGCGTTGCAGCACCTGCCGAACCTGCAGGTCACCGAACGGACGGCGAACCTGAACGGGAAGGTCGGCACCGCGCTCGGCCTGCCGGGAGGCGCGACCCGCGAGGACATCATCATCGACCCGGAGTCCGGCCGGTACATCGGCACGCGCATGGTGTTGCTGCAGCCGGGAACCGACTCCTGGGAGGGTGTGCCGGCGGGCACCGACGTCTCGTTCTCCGCCGTCGACACCGGGGTGGTCGACCGCGCCGGGGACAGGCCGTGACCGGCCTCCGGTAACGCTGCGGAGCCGGAGATCGCTGCCTGCCAAAGGATTCGGCAGTCAGCGATCTCCGGTGTGCGCGGGCACCGGACGTTCACTCGGCCGGGTAGACCTTGGCGGGGAGTGCGGGTGACGGTGCCGTCCGCCCCTAGCCTTGTGCCCCATGGGTTCTGGCAAGACGTGGGGCGCGGCAGGCATGGCGCTCGCGCTCACCGCGGTGTTGGCGCAACCGGCTCAGGCGGCCGGCCCGTTGCTCCCCGACCTCCGCCAGGCGCCGGTCGGCTGCCCCGGCGGGTACGGCGGCGACCCGTCGCTGTGCCGCGACTGGGACGTGTGTCTGGTCGCCGATGCCAAGGCGCCCAACGGGGAGTGCGTGACGTCGGGCGACATCAGGGCCGTCCGCATCCGGTTCACCACCGCCATGGACAACGTCGGCGACGGCCCGCTGATGCTGCACGGCCGCCGTTCGGGCGGGTCGACCATGGAGGTGCGGCAGGCGTTCCAGACCGCGCGCGGCGCCGAGATCCCCGCCACGTTCGACGACGCGCGTCGCTCCACCGCCACGTCGATGTACTACGAGCCCGCCCCGACGCACCTGCACTGGCACCTCATGGGGTTCGCGCACATGCAACTGCGCACGCCGGGTGGCCGCACGGTGGTGGCCGACCGCAAGAACGGCTTCTGCCTGGGCGACCGGTACCGCACCGCCGACGCCGACCGGCTGCCCGGCGCCCAGCGCGACGCCGCCAGCCCGGAGGGCCGGCTCGCCGAACGCCTGAAGAAGAGCAACTGCGGCCGCAACGATCCGGACGCCACCGAGATGTTCGAGGGCATCTCGGTCGGCAGCGGCGACGACTACCGCAAGGCCGTCGACTTCCAGTGGCTCGACCTCACCAACGTCGCCTCGGGCACCTACGACCTCGTCAACACCGTGAACTCCGACCGCACGCTGGTGGAATCGCGCTACGACAACAACTCCTCGTCCATCTCGATCTCCGTGCAGTGGCCGGGCGGGGCCAAGCGCCGCCCGCCGGTGATCACCGAGGCGCCCGCCGTGACGCTGGTGAAGAGCTGCCCCGGCACCGACCGGTGCTCGGACCAGGAACGGCAGCTGCCCCCGCTCGCCCCGCGCAGCGGCCCGGTCCACGAGCCCACGCCGGGCAGGCCGGAGTGCGGGAGCGACGACGCGAGTTGCTGCGCCTGCGAATGACGTCCGCGTTGCTCCGTCCCGGGCGAGTTGTACCACCAGCGTAACGAGCCGGTCGCTCTCAGAGACATCAGCCTTGGTGTCCGCACGAGGTGAGGGTGTGTGCCGATGAAGATCGACCTGTTCAACGAGATCCAGAACCCCGGCCCTGCTCCCGAGGAGTTCCGCTTCCGCCAGGCCCTCGACCAGGCACGACTCGCCGACGAGCTCGGCTACGGCTGCTGGTGGCAGGTCGAGCACCACGGCGCGGGGGAGTTCAGCCTGTCCTCCGCGCCCGAGCTGATGCTCGCCGCGCTGTCCCAGCAGACGTCCCGCATGCGCCTCGGCCACGCCGCCGTGCTCGCGCCGGGCAGGTTCAACCACCCGATCCGCGTGGCCGAACGCGCCGCCACCCTCGACCACCTGAGCGGCGGCCGCGTCGAACTCGGCCTCACCCGCTCCACCATCCCCGAGTGGAACCTGTTCGGCATCGAGCCCGCCGACGCCCGCGCCCAGACCGCCGAGGCGTTCGAGATGGTGCCGAGGATGTGGACCACCGACCGGTTCTCGCACCGCGGCGAGCACTACGACATCTCCGACGTCTCGGTCATCCCCAAGCCGTTGCAGAACCCGCACCCGCCGCTGTGGCAGGCCGCCGCGTCCCCGACGTCGTTCGAGGAGGCGGGCCGGCGCGGGGTGGGCGTGCTGGGGACGACGATCTGGGAGTCCATCGACCGGGTCGCCCGCATGATCGAGCTCTACCGTTCGGCCGCCGACCAGTGCACCTCACCCGTCGGGTCGTTCGTCAACAACCAGGTCGCGTACTTCACCTTCGTGCACTGCGCCGAGACCGACGAGCAGGCCATGCGCAACGGGGCGGCCGCCGCCGCTGCCTGGTACACGGTGACCGCGCTGCGCTTCTTCAACGCCGCCGCCGAGTTCGCCGCCACCATGCAACGGCACCAGGACATCCTCGCTGCCGGCGACGGCGGTCTCACGGGTGAGTTCCTGCGCGCCGAGGTCGACGCCGCGCCCACCGACGCGCAGCTCGTGATCGGCCGGATCATCCAGGGTGAGGACGTGCCGGAGGACGAGCTGTTCGAGGTGCTGTCGGCGCAGCAGTCGCTGATCGTCGGCAGTCCCGACACGTGCCGCAAGAAGCTGCGGGCCTACGCGGACCTCGGGATCGACCGGCTGATGTGCCTGCAGCAGATCGGGCCGATCGGTGCCGAGGAGGTCATGACGAGCATCAGGCTGATCGGCGAGCTGATCCCGGAGTTCGACCGGTCCTGAGTCTGCCCACAACCGCCCGAAAGTCCGATAAGGACGTTCTGGGGCGTTGCCACCGGTGCCCGAACTCGTTGTGGCACAAGGTAGTGTCGAGTTCGGGCACAACCGGAGGAAGTGAGCACATGGGCAACCTCGGAGCAACCGAACTGCTGATCATCGCGGCGGTCGTCCTGTTGTTGTTCGGCAGCAAGAAACTGCCGGAGATGGCACGGTCGCTGGGCCAGTCGGCGAAGATCCTCAAGGCCGAGTCGGCGGGTCTGCGGGACGAGCCGCAGGCGGAGCGCGAAAAGCCCCAGAACGGCAGCAATCCGGCGAGTTGACGCGCGCCGCCGGCGAAAGTTCCCAACCCCTCCACGCGGTGAACGCGATCGCGTAGCCTGCGACGCGCACGTGTTGTTGACTTTCGGGGGAAGTTGAAGTGACGGACCGCCAGGAGCGCATGCAGTCACTGATGCGCTCGTTCGAGGAACAGGCGAAGAAGGCCGGCGCGTTGCAGCAGGCCATGAAGGACCTGCGCGGGGTCGGCCGCAGCCGCGACGGCGCGGTCACCGTGACCGCCGCCACGTCCGGCGCGGTGCTCGGGTTGCAGCTCGCGCCGAACGCGATGAACCGCTCGCACGTGCAGTTGCAGCAGGAGATCCTCGACGCGATCAGGATGGCGACGCAGAACGCCGCGCAGCAGCTGGAGCAGGCCGTGGCGCCGATCCTCGGGGACCAGCTGCAGCAGTTCAAGGACGGCATGCTCGCGTCGGGCGTCGAGCCGATCATGCCCTCGGCGCCCCCGCCGCCCGGCCAGCCGCCGGCCCCGGCACCACAGCCGCAGCAGCCCCCGCGGAACCGCCCGGCACAAGATCACGTCGAAGACGAGGAACCGCCGAGCACGTACCTGAGGTAGGGGGAACCGGGTGAACTTCCAGATCCAGCCGGACGCGCTGACCGCGTTCGCGAAGGGCAGCGACAGCCTCGCGGAGAAGTTCGGCGCGCTCGCGAAGCTGCTCGAACAGGCGCGGGTCGACGACCAGTGCTTCGGGCCGATCGGCGACGCGGTCGGGCTGAGCAGCGGCTACTTCAAGAGCCTGCAGGAGTGCCAGCAGCTCGCGACGGACGCGCAGGGCTTCCTGAAGCAGACCGGCGAACAGCTCCGGGAGAGCTCCTCCGTGTACCGAGGCGTCGACCAGGGGCTCTCGCAGGCGTTCGGCCGGCTCGGCAAGGGGCTCGGGGGCGGCGCCTGATGACCGGCCCCGGCACGTTCGCCGACCTCAACGGCGCCGACCAGAAGAACTGGGCCGAGCAGGCCGCCGAGCGCGGCAGTTCGGCCTACGGCGCGATGGCCGACCTCGCGGACGCCACCTCGCCACCGCAGATGACCGCCGCGACGATCGCCGGCCGGATGGAGTTGCTCCAGACGCTGGCGAGTCCCGGGCAGGCGTTGCTGGACAACGGACTCGGCTTCCTCGTCTCGATCGTGCTCAGCCCGCTGATCGAGCTCGCCGAGTGGGCGATCGGCGACCCCGAGCAGATGCGTGCGACCGGCGAGGGCTGGGAAGAGGTCGCCAAGTGGCTCGACGAGGTCGCCGAGTCGGAGAAGAAGCGCGGCGCGGCCACCACCCAGATGTGGGCCGGCGCGGCCGGTGACGGGTTCCGCAAGCAGGTCGACGAGTTCGCCGGGGGTGTCGAGGCGCTCGCGGAGGACATCCGCGGCCTGAAGCAGACCCTGGAGACCATCGCCGAGCTCTTCGACATGTTCGTCGAGTTCGTGATCCAGGTGCTCACCGAACTGATCATCGGGTTGATCGTGCAGTGGCTCGCCGCCCTCGCGGCCTCGTGGATCACCGCGGGCGGCTCGGTCGCGGCGGCCGGCGCGACGACGACCGTGCAGGTCGGCAGCACCGGGGTGCGGATCACGATGCGCGTCTCGAAGCTCCAGATGGAGCTGTTCAAGGCCGTGCAGCAGATCGAGAAGCTGCTGGTGCGCCTGCGCGGCCCGTTGCGCCAGGTCATCCAGCGGATGAACGGCCTGCGCGGCGGCAACGTGGTGCAGCAGGCCGCCGGCCGGCACCTCGGCGCGAACCCGATCGTCAACGTCCTCACGCGCGCCGACGGCACGTCGCTCGCCTCGACCACGGCCAACCGGTTCATGCAGGGCGTCACCGGCGAGGGCGCGCTCGCGAGCAACGTGGCGCAGACCGTGCTCACCGGCGCGCTCGGCGGCCAGACCCGGATCACCGGCGCGCTCTTCGACGCGGGCGTCAGCACGGCGGTCGACGGCGCGATCAAGTTCGGCAGCCAGGAAGCCTACGACGCGGCGCAGAACAAACCGTCCGAAGAGGAGCGTCGCGACGCTCAGGAACGCGGGTTCAGCTGGTGAAGCTCGACGGCGTTCTCGCCATCAGGCAGTCGTGGTGCCAGGCGGGCGAACCGATCCTGCTGTGCGTCGGCACCGACGTCGCGAGCACCAGGTTCGACCTGAGAGGACTGGACTGGCAGGGCCGTCCCGAACGGGGCGGGCTGGGCAAGGTCACCGGCGCGTTCGGCAACGCGGCGGCGGGCGTCTTCGACGCGGCGTTCGCGGGCAGCGGTCCCGAGGACGGCGGTGCCGACGTCCCGCACGTCGTCGCCTGGGGTCCGCACCCCACCTCGGCCACCGCCCAGCTCTGCCGGCCGGTCGCCGGGGTCTCGTGGCTGGTGCTGACGCCGGGCAGGCTCGCACGGGTCGCCCTGGTCGGGGAACCGGCCGCACCGGAACCGGAGAAGAGCCTCCTCGACCGCGTGAGCGGCTTCGCGAAGAGCGCCAAAGAGGCGTTCAGCACCAGGAGCCCGTACCCGCCGCACCAGCCGATCGAGACCGCCGACGTCACGACGGTCGCCGAGGTGGCGCGCGGCCAGATCGCCGCCGTCGCGCTCGCCGAGCGGAAACTCCCGAAGCAGTACCAGATCCGCGACGTGCACGCGGTGCGGGTGTCCTTCGTGGACGGTTCCGGGGTCGACGTGCTCACCCCGGCGCCGGACAACGCGCGACGCCTGCTCGCCATGGCCAACGGACAGGGGTGACCGGTGCCCAGGGACAGGTTCAAGCTCGCCGAGATCGCCCAGAAGCACTGGACCCGCGCCGGTGAGCAGATCGTGTGGGCCGTCGAACGCAAGGGCCACGTCGGCTCTGCGGGCACCGCGCCACACCGGATCGCGGGCGCGGTACCGGACGCGGAGATCGCCGAACCCGAGTGGCCGCTGCCGACCGCCGCCGTGAGCAGCGGCCGGTTCGGCACCGACGAGTGGGCGCACGACCCGGCGGTGTGGGGCTGGGCGCACGCGCGTGGCCCCGAGCAGATCTCCGTGCGGTGGGCGGACCTCTTCACCGCCGGGCGCGACGAGTGCTGGCTGCTGCTGAGCAACCAGCGACTGGGCCTCGTGGTCGAGGGCGAAGTCCTGACGCCCGAACGGGGTGGCCTGTTCAGCCGGTCCCGCGAAACCCAGGCCGAGCCGCTGATCACCTGGTGGGAGGCCCCGGTCAGCGCCGCCCGCAGGTTCGTGGCGGTGCCGCTGGGCCGGCTGGTCGAGCCGGAGTGGTTCGTGCGGGTCGAGTTCGCCGACGGTTCGGCGTTCGACTTCCGGGACCCGCAGGCCGAGCAGTCGGTCCGCACGGCCTACGCGAACCTCTAGACGCCGAACGGCGCGCCCGGCGGCAGTGCCGGACGCGCCGTTCGACTACACGATCTTGTTGAGACCTAGCTTCCCGTCGCCTCCAGCGGCAGCCGCACCTGGAACCGCGTGTCACCCGGCACCGACTCGACCCGGATGTCGCCGTGGTGCTTGTTGACCACGATCCGCCACGAGATCTCCAGCCCGAGCCCCGTGCCCTCACCGACCGGCTTGGTGGTGAAGAACGGCTCGAAGATCCGGCCCTTCACCTCGGGTGGGATGCCGGGCCCGGTGTCGCCGATCTCCACGACCAGGTTCCGGTCCTCCGCGAACGTCCGCACCGTCAGGGTGCCCGCGCCGCCCATCGCGCTCAGGGCGTTGTCGATCATGTTCGTCCACACCTGGTTGAGCTCGCCGGCGAACGCGGAGATCCGCGGCAGGTCGCGGTCGTAGTCCTTGACCACCCGCACGTCGCCGAGCTTGCCGCCGAACATCACCAGTGTGGAGTCGAGCAGTTCGTGCACGTCGACGACCTGGAACGGCGCGCGGTCCATCTGCGAGTACTGCTTGGCCGCGCCGACCAGGGTGGACACGCGGGTGGTGGCGTCCTCGATCTCGTTCATCAGCATCTCGGTCTCGACCGTGTACCGCAGCCAGTAGACGGCCGAGCCGGTGATCGCGGCCGGGCACGGCCTCAGCGACGTCTCCAGCCACTCGACGTCGAGACCGCCCGCGACCAGCACGGGAGCCAGTTCCCAGCCGCCGGTGATGCCGTGGTCGTCGAGCCAGTCGGAGACCTCGTCCTCGGCGTCGCTGGTCTCCAGCGGGCTGAGCTTCGGTGCTTTGGCGACCTGTTCGACCGCCTTCTCCTGCAGCTTCACCAACGCCGGCAGCTCGGCCGGGTCGAGCGCTCCCTGCGCCAGCAGCGCGAGCTTGTGGCGCATGCCCGCGACCCGTTCGCGCAGGGCTGCGGTGGCCCGGACGGCTGCGGCCGCCGGGTTGTTGAGCTCGTGCGTGAGGCCCGCGGACAGCGCGCCGAGGGCGGTGAGGCGTTCGTGCTGGCCGACGGTCGCCTGGGTGTTGCGCATGCCCCAGAACAGGCCCTCCAGCAGGTGCATCGCCATCGGGAACCACGTGCGGATCATCGGGCCGAACTCGTCCGCGTCGAACTGGAGCATCGACGTGGCGGTGATCGACTCGACGGTCATCTGGTAGGTCGGCTGGTCGAGCTCCAGGTACGCCTGGGTGGCGCCGAAGTACGAGCCGCGCTGCTCGCTGCGGCTCACCTCGATGCGCTGGCCGCCGATGGTGCGGCAGAGCGCGACCGTGCCTTCGAGCAGCACGAAGAAGCACGTCGCGGCGTCGCCCTCGGTGAGCACGGGCGTGCCCGCCTCGCGCGTCTCGATGTGCCCGTGCGCGGCGAGCCACTCCAGCTGGGCGTCGTCGAGCCTCTCGAACAGGAACAGTTCGCGCAGCTCCGCGGGGGTGAGCCTGTCCATCAGGACCTCTCCAGGTAACGGTGGACCAGGGTGACGGCCATCGCGCCCTCGCCGACGGCGGAGGCGACGCGCTTGACCGAGTCCGCGCGGACGTCGCCCGCCACGAACACGCCCGGCACGTTCGTCTCCAGGTGGTACGGCGCCCGGCCGAGGTCCCAGCCCGGCGGGGTGGTGCCGAGGTCGGGACCGGCCAGCAGGAAACCGCGGTCGTCGCGTTCCAGTGTGCCGTCGAGCCAGTCCGTGCGCGGGGCGGCGCCGATGAACGCGAACAGCCAGCTCGCCTCGACCGTCGTCCGCTCGCCGGTCTTGTTGTGCAGCAACGTGAGCGTTTCGAGGTGGTCCTCGCCCGTGCCGGCGCAGACCTCGGTGTGCGTGCGCACCTCGACGTTCGGGATGGCGTCGAGCTGGTCGATCAGGTACCGCGACATCGACTGCTCCAGCCCGTCGCCGCGCACCAGCAGCACGACCTTGCGCGCGTGCCCGGAGAAGTAGACGGCCGCCTGGCCCGCCGAGTTCGCGCCACCGACCAGGTAGACGTCCTGACCGGCGCAGTTCGGGCCCTCGGTGGTCGAGGCGCCGTAGTAGACGCCCCGCCCGGTGAGCGCGCCGAGTCCGGGCGCGTCGAGCAGCCGGTACGACACGCCGGTCGCGAGGATGACGGTGTGCGCGGCGAGTTCCGTGCCGTCGCCGAACCGCACCACGCGGGCGGAACCCCGGCGTTCCAGGGAGACGACGTCACGGGTCGTGAGCAGCTCGACCCCGAACTTGACCGCCTGCCTGCGGGCGCGTTCGGTGAGCTGGCCGCCGGACACGCCGTCGGGGAAGCCCAGGTAGTTCTCGATGCGGCTGCTGGTGCCCGCCTGGCCGCCGGTCGCGATCCGTTCCACGAGGACGGTCCGCAGCCCCTCCGACCCGCCGTACACCGCGGCCCCGAGCCCGGCGGGCCCACCGCCGACGACGATCAGGTCGTAGAAGTCGGCCGACGGCTGCGTGCTCAGCCCCACCTCGGCGGCGAGGTCCGCGTCGGACGGGTCCACCAGCGCCTTGCCCTGCGCCGTGACCACGACCGGGAGCTTCGTGCCGTCCTGGTGCGCGGCCTTGAGCAGGCACTGCGCCTCCGGCTCCTCGAGCGCGTGCCAGACGAACGGCACGCTGTTGCGCGCCAGGAAGTCGCGCACCTCGTAGGACCGGGGCGACCACCGGTGCCCGACCACCCGCACCCGCTGCGGCGGCTGCCGGTCGCTCACCGCCCACGCCCGCAACTGCTCGTCGAGCACCGGGTAGAGGTTCTGCTCCGGCGGGTCCCACGGCTTGAGCAGGTAGTGGTCGAGGTCGACGACGTTGATCGCCTGGATCGCCGCGTCGGTGTCCGCGTACGCCGTCAGCAGCACCCGGCGGGCCTGCGGGAACACGTCCATCGCCTGTTCGAGGAACTCGATGCCGCTCATCTGCGGCATCCGGTAGTCGGCCAGCAGCGCCGCGACCTCCTCACCGCGCAGCTTGATCTCGTGCAGGGCCTCCAGCGCCTGCGCCCCGGACTCCGCGCGCACGATCCGGTAGTGCTCGCCGTACTGGCGGCGCAGGTCGCGCGCCACGGACCGGGACACGGCGGGGTCGTCGTCCACGGTGAGGATCGAAGGTCGCGCGACGCGACCGGCAGTCGTCATGCGTCCAGTCAAACACCAGAACTCGTCGATGTCCTCAACAGAGGTACCGTCGTCGCGTGACCACCAAGACCTGCGCCCACGTCGCCGAGCTGCCCGCCGAGCCCGCACCCTCCACGTTGGAGGGCTGCGAGGACTGCCTGGCCGTCGGCGGCCGGTGGGTGCACCTGCGCCTGTGCCTCGGCTGCGGCAAGGTCGCCTGCTGCGACTCCTCGCCCGCCAAGCACGCCTCGAAGCACTTCGCCGACGAAGGCCACCCGATCATCCGTTCGTTCGAGCCGGGGGAGACCTGGCGCTGGTGCTTCGTGGACAACACCCTCGTCTGACCTGGTCGACAGCCGAGGGCTGTCAGGCAACAGAAACGTTCGTTCGGACACCCGGATCCCTTGCCTGAGGAAGGTCGAAATCGCTCGACCTTCCTCAGACAAGGGAAACCTGCAATGGCGAAGGTTCTGTGAGTCCTCTACGACGACCCTGGCAACGGCTCCCCGAAGACCTGCGCGAGGGACGGCCTGCCGCACCTCGACGGCTATCCGGGCGGCCAGACGCCGCCGACGCCGTCCGGGATCGACTCCACGCCCGGCCACCTGCTCGGCAGCGTGTCCGGTGAACCGGGCCCGCGGCAGTACCTGGAGAGCCAGGGCCACGACGATCAGGCCGAGGCGCGCACCACCAGCTCGGTCGGCAGGATCAGCGACGTCGGCTGCTCCCCGTTCAACAGCCTGATCAACATCCGGGTCATCTCCCGCCCCAACGCCTCGATCGGCTGCCGAACGGTGGTCAGCGCGGGTTGGGTGTGCTGCGCCGTGACGATGTCGTTGAACCCGACCACCGCGACGTCCTCCGGCACCCGCCTCCCGGCAGAACGCAGGACGGTCAACGCCCCGGTGGCCATGGCGTCGGAGGCCACGAAGACCGCATCGAGGTCGGGGTGGTCGTCCAGCAGAAGTTTCATCCCAGCAGCACCGCTGGGTTCGCTGAAGTCCCCGTGTGCCACGCGCTTGTCGCTCAACCCGGCCAGCACCACCGCCTCGCGGTAGCCCATGTAGCGGGACATGCCGGCGTGGGTGTCCAGCTCACCGGTGATCGTGGCGATGTTCTTGCGGCCCTTGGCTATAAGGTGTTCCACGGCGGCGCGGGCGCCGCCCCGGTTGTCGGCGTCCACGTACCACTGCGGGGCCCTGTCCAGGGAGCGGCCGCCGTGCACCGCGGGCAGGCCGCTGTCCTCCGCCATCTTGGAGAGCGGGTCGTTCTCCTTCAACGCCAGCAGCATGATGCCGTCGGCGCCGCGGGACTGGATGACCTGGGCGAACCTGTCACGGCCTCGCTGGGAGGCGGCCAGCAGGAGCATGAGGTGCAGGTCGGTCTCTTCGAGGGCAGCGTTGACGCCGGTGATGGCCTCGGCGAAGAAGAGGTTCGCGAACAGGGCCGGGTCGTCGCTGGAGATGACGAGGACGACCACGCCTCGGCGTTGGGTGGCCAGCGAGCGGGCGGCGGTGTTCGGGACGTAGCCCAGGTCCGCGATGGCGCTCTGCACGGCCAGGCGCGACTTCTCGCTGACGTGGCGGGCGTTGTTGATGACGCGGGACACGGTGCCGGTGGAGACTCCCGCCCGTTGCGCCACTTCCTCCAGGGTGGGAGGTCTGGTCATCGTGGGGTCCCCCTGTGTGCGTCGGCGTACGGGCAGCGTAGCAACTCTGTAAGCGCTCACAGTCCGCCACGCCGGATCACGGCCGCGTACCAGTGCGCGCTGTCCTTGAGTGTGCGCTCCTGGGTCTGGTGGTCGACGTGCACGAGGCCGAAGCGCTGGGCGTAGCCGTAAGACCACTCGAAGTTGTCCAGCAACGACCAGGCGAAGTAACCGCGCAGCCGGACACCGCGCGCAGCAGCCTCCCGGCATGCTCGGACGTGACCGTCGAGGTAGGCGATCCGATCCGCGTCGTGCACGCCGTCGAACGCGGCGCCGTTCTCGGTGACGTACAACGGGATCGCGGGGTAGTCGGCGTCCAGGCGCACCAGCAGGTCGCGCAGGCCGCGGGCGTCGATCTCCCAGCCGATCGACGTGCGGGCGCGGCCGCCGTCGAGGTGGGTGACGTGCTCGGAGCCGACGTACGCGGACGGGCCGGACGACGAACCGTGGCCGACGAGCATGGGGGAGTAGTAGTTGACGCCCAGGAAGTCGAGCGGTGCGGCGATCACCTTCAGGTCGTCGTCCTGCACGAAGGAGAAGTCGGTCACCGGCGCCAGGTCCGCCACCACGTCGGCCGGGTACTCGGCCAGCAGCACGGGGTCGAGGAACAGCCGGTTCTGCAGGCCGTCGATCCGGCGCGCCGCGTCGAGGTCGGCACCGGCGTCGGTGCCCGGTGTGACGTGGGTGAGGTTGAGCGTGATGCCGACGGACGCGCCGGGCATGGCCCTGGCCGCGAGGCCGTGACCCAGCAGCAGGTGGTGGGCGGCGCGGACGGACGCGGCGGGCTCCTGGCGGCCCGGCGCGTGCCTGCCGGTGGCGTAGCCGAGAAATGCCGAACACCACGGCTCGTTCAACGTCGTCCAGTGCGTGATGCGGTCGCCCAACGCCTCGTGGACGATCTGCGCGTACTCGGCGAACCTGAGCGCGGTGTCGCGTTCCGGCCAGCCGCCCGCGTCCTCCAGCGGCTGGGGGAGGTCCCAGTGGTAGAGGGTGGGCCACGGCTGGATCCCGTTGTCCAGCAACGTGTCCACCAGGCGGCGGTAGAAGTCGAGGCCGCGTTGCTCGACCGTGCCGGACCCGAGCGGCTGCACGCGCGGCCAGGCGATGGAGAACCGGTACGCGCCGAGCCCGAGCGAGCGCATGATCGCGACGTCCTCGGGGTAGCGGTGGTAGTGGTCGGCCGCCACGGCACCGGTGTCGCCGTTGTCGACCTTGCCCGGCGTCGCGCAGAAGGTGTCCCAGATGGACGGGAGGCGGCCGTCAAGATCGGCGGCCCCTTCGATCTGGTAGCTGGAAGTCGCGGCGCCCCAGAGGAAACCGGGCTCGAACGTGGTCATGCCTTGACCGCCCCCTCCATGATGCCGCCGATGATCTGACGGCCGAACGCGATGAACACCAGCAGCAACGGCACGGTCGCGACCAGCGCTCCGGTGAACATGAGCGTGTAGTCGGTGTAGTAGGTGGTGGACAGCTGCGACAGCGAGAACTGCACCGTCGGGTTGTCGGCCTCCAGCACGGCCAGCGGCCACAGGAACTCGTTCCACGTGCCCATGAACGTGGTCAGCGCGAGCACCGCGGCACCGGGCCGCAACGCCGGCAGCACGATCGACCAGAAGATCCGGAACGTGCTGCACCCGTCGATCCGCGCGGCCTCGATCAGCTCGTCCGGCACGGCCTGCTCGGCGTACTGGCGCATCAGGAACACGCCGAACGCCGACACCAGTGCGGGCACGACGATCGCTTCCATCCGGTTCTGCCAGCCCAGCTCCACCATGATCATGTACAGCGGGATGATGCCCATCTGCACGGGGATCATCATCGTGGCGAGGATGACGAGCAGCAGCCCGTTGCGGCCGCGGAACTTGAGCTTGGCGAACGCGAACCCGGCCAGCGACGAGAAGAACACCACCGAGACGGTCACGACGGCCGACGTCAGCAGCGAGTTCCCCATGCCCAGCAGGAAGTTCGCGTCCTCGGCGGCGAAGAGCCGGCCGAGGTTGTCCCAGAGGTTCTCGCCCGGCGCGAGCGGGGGCGGCCAGTCGCCGACCACGTCGTTCGAGCGGGTCGCGACGACGAAGAGCCAGTACAGCGGGAACGCCGACAGCACGATGCCGACGAGCAGCGTGGCGTAGAGCAGCGGCTGGGTCTTGCGCGTGATCAACGAGACCTCCGCGTGATCAGGAAGTTGACGACCCCGAGCAGCGTGATCAGCAGGAAGATCATCCACGCGACGGCGGAGCCGTAGCCGTAGTCGAAGTCCCGGAACGCCTTCTCGAACATGTACATCGACACCGTCTGGAACTGGCGCAGGCTGCCGCCGGAGATCGCGAAGCTGCCCTGGCCGAAGATCAGCGGCTCGGTGAAGAGCTGCATGCCGGCGATGGTCGACATGACGACGGTGAAGACGATGGCGGGCCGGATGTTCGGGACGGTGATGCTCCAGAACTGCCGGATCTTGCCCGCACCGTCCACCGTGGCCGCCTCGTAGAGGTCGCGCGGGATCGCCTGCATGGCCGCGAGGTAGATCAACGAGTTGTAGCCGGTCCACCGCCAGTTGACCATGGTCGAGATCGCCGTCCAGGACGACCACTTGTCCGCGCGCCAGTCGACCGCGTCGACGTTCACGAGGCCCAGCAGGCCGTTCACCATGCCGGCGTCGCGGTCGAAGATCTGGCTGAACACGATGCCGACCGCCGCGACCGACGTGACGATCGGCAGCAGCACGCCCATCCGGAAGAACGTGACGGCGCGCAACCGCTGGTTGAGCAGGCTCGCGAGCACCAGCGCCATCAGCAGCTGCGGCACGGTGGCCAGCACGAGCATGCCGACCGTGTTGTAGACCGAGTTCCAGAAGTCGGGGTCCGCGAACAACGTGACGTAGTTGTCCAGCCCGACGAACGCGCCCGCGCCGGTGATGTCCCAGTCGTGCAACGACACCCAGGCCGTGTAGACCAGCGGGAACAGCCCGAACACCGCGAAGATCACGAAGAACGGCGCGATGAACAGGTACGGCGACCACCGCACCTCGACGCGCGAGACGCGGTCCCGCAGCCGCGGCCGCTCGGGGGGCGTGCGCCCGGCCGCCTTCCGGGCGACCGGACGCTGCTTCAGGTCGACCATCACTTGGTCAGGCGCTTCGCGTCGTCGACGGCCTTGGCCCACGCCTCGTCGGGCTGCAGCTTGCCCTGCTCCACGGCGAGCAGCGCGTTGCCGACGCGGTCACCGATGGCGTTGTTGTCCGGGCCCAGGTAGACGGGCTTCAACGCCTTCACGCTGTCACCGAAGATCTTGCCGACGGGCGCGTCGTTGAAGTACGGGTTCTTGAAGTCCCGCACCGCCGGGTCGTCGATGGCCTGCGGGGACGACGGGAAGTTGTTCTTCGCCTTGAACGCCGCGGTCTGGCCCTTCGCGCTGGTCAGGAACTTGGCCAGCTCGGCGGCCTCCTTCTGGTGCGTGCTCTGCGTCGGCACCGCGAGGAACGAGCCACCGCGCACCGCGCCGTCACCGGGCACGCGGGTGACGTCCCACTTGCCCTTGTTCTCCGGCCCCGCCTGCTTCTCGATCGTGCCGAGCATCCAGGACGGGCAGGGGATCGTGGCGAACGTGCCGTTCTTGAAGCCCGCGTTCCACTGTGGACTCCACTGCTCGATGTTGGCCGACAACCCGGCCTTCACCATGTCGATCGAGGCGTTCCAGGTGGTCCTGACGGCCGTGTTCGAGTCGATGACCAGCTTGTTCGAGGCGTCGTAGTAGGTGTGGTCACCGGACTGCATGAGCATGTTCAGGTAGACGCTGCCGGTCGAGTCGTAGAAGCCGATGTCGGGCCTCCTGGACTTGAACAGCTTGCCGGTCTCCAGGTACTTGTCCCAGGTGGGCCAGAGTGCGCCGACCGCCTCCCGGTCGGTCGGCAGTCCGGCGGCCTCGAAGAGGTCCTTGCGGTAGCACATGCCCTGCGCGCCGACGTCCGTGCCGAGCCCGACGACCTTGCTTCCGTCCGGAGTGGACGCCTGTTGCCACTTCCACGGCAGGAAGTTGCCGGAGAGTTCCTCGGCGCCGTGGTCGAGCAGGTTCACGAACTGGTCGGGCTTCGCCATGAACTGCGAGAGGATGCCCTCCTCGATCGCCACGACGTCGCCCGCGCCCTTACCGGTGGCGAGCCACTGCTGCAGCTTCGGCGTGTAATCGCCGAGCTTGCCGATGTTCTCTTCCTTGATCTTGATGCCGGGGTGGCTCGCCTCGTACTCCTCGTACAGCTCGTCGTAGCCGAACTGGCTGAACGTCTTGACGATCAGCGTGACGTCCCCCGACGCGGAGCCGGCAGCGCCGCCACCGCACGCGGACATGGCCACGAGCGAGCCGAGCAGAGTCGTGGCGAGCAGAGCGCGCCCTGGTCGAACACCCATCGAAGAACCTCCAGTCGGCGGATGGTCCGCAAGCGCTAACACCTGAAACGGGCTGCTTCGCGGACCCCTGGAACACCGTTCACCTGCTGCGACGCTGCGGCTTCGGCCGGTGTGCGCCCAGCAGGATCGGGGGAGACTGTGAGCGCTTACAGGACTGTAACCACGAGTTCACCGGGATGGGAAGACCCCGCCCCGATCACGTTTCGATGACGCGGGGTCGTTGACACCGCGAGTCGGGTGGGTGAACATTCGCTCCGACGCTGCGGTCGTGCCGGAAGACCTCCGACCCAGAAAAGGCTCCGGTATGTCCGTGAAAACCAGGCTGACAGCGGTCGGCCTCCCGCTGGTCCTGATAGCCGCGCTGGTGCCGTCCGCGAACGCCGCGGAAGCCTACGAGCGGGTGCTCAACGGCAAGTTCGACACGGTCAAGACCCCGTGGTGGAGCAGTGGAATCGCTCCGTCCACTGTGGTCGGCGGCAGGCTGTGCGCGCAGATCCCCGGCGGCACGGCGAACCCGTGGACGGCGATGATCGGCCAGAACGACGTGCCACTCGAAGCCGGCCAGCCCTACACGTTGCGCTTCACCGCCACCGCCACGAAGGACGTCACGGTCAGGGCCGCTGTGGCGCTCGCCTCGCCGCCGAACACCACCGTGCTGAACAAGGCCGCCGCGCTCACCGGCACCCCCAGGACGTTCGAGTTCACCGGAACGTCCACAGTGGCCACCCGCACCGGCGGCCAGGTCGCGATCCAGGCGGGTGGCGCGTCCGCCGAGCCCTACACGCTGTGCATCGACGACGTGTCGCTGACCGGCGGCGTCGTCCCGCCCGGCGGTGGCTGGGACCACGGCTCGCCCGTGCGCACCAACCAGTACGCGTACCCGACGGCGGGCGCCAAGCGCGCCTCGATCGTCAGCAGCTCCGCGACCCCGCTCGACTGGCAGCTCAAGGACGCCGCGGGCACGGTGGTCCAGACGGGAAAGACGCAGGTCAAGGGCAGGGACGCGATGACGCGTGACGACGTGCACATCGCCGACTTCTCGGCGTACCGCAAGGCTGGAAGCGGTTACAGCCTGACCGTCGGGAACGACAGCAGCTACCCGTTCGACATCGCCGACAAGCCCTACGACCAGCTACGACGTGACTCGCTGGCGTACTTCTACCACAACCGCAGCGGCACCCCGATCGAGGCGAAGTACGTCGGTGACGCCTACGCACGACCGGCGGGGCATGTCGGCGTCGCGCCCAACCGGGGCGACGTCTCCGTGCCGTGCCTGCCGGGGGAGTGCGACTACACCCTGGACGTGAGCGGTGGCTGGTACGACGCCGGTGACCACGGCAAGTACGTCGTGAACGGCGCGCTCGCGGCGTGGCAGCTGATGGACACCTACGAGCGTTCGCTCCACACGTTCGACATCGAGGGCATCCGCGACGGGCTGCTCAGCATTCCCGAGCAGGACAACCGGCGGCCCGACGTGCTCGACGAGGCGCGCTGGGAGGTCGAGTTCCTGCTCAAGATGCAGGTACCGGCCGGCAAGCCGCTCGCGGGCATGGCCCACCACAAGATCCACGACCTCGCGTGGACCGGGCACCCGATGCTGCCGGGCAACGACCCGCAGCCGCGCTACCTGCACGCCCCCTCCACCGCCGCCACCCTGAACCTCGCCGCCGCCGGTGCCCGGTGCGCCCGCGTCTTCAAGATCTGGGACCGCGCGTTCTCCGACCGGTGCCTGGCGGCGGCCGAGACGGCGTGGCAGGCCGCGCTGGCCAACCCCGCGAAGTACGCCCCGGACGAGGACAGCGTCGGTGGTGGCGCCTACGACGACACGAACGTCACCGACGAGTTCTCCTGGGCGGGCGCCGAACTCCACGCGACGACCGGCAAACGCGAGTACCTGACCAAGGTGACCACGAAGCTGACCTCGGCCGGGTTCTCCTGGAAGGACACCGGCGGACTCGCCGACCTCACGATCATGAGGCTGCCGCTGAGGTTCCCGCTCGACCGCGTGCTCACCGCCCGTGCCCGGCTGATCAACGTCGCCGACGGCCACCTGCGCGACCTGAAGGCGCAGGGCTACCCGAACCCGTCCAGGCCGGCCGACGGCCAGTACGCCTGGGGTTCGACCAGCGCCACGCTCACCGCGTCGATGATCATGGCGATGGCCCACGACACCACGCTCGACCGCAAGTACAGCGACGGCGTGCTCGAATCGATGGACTACCTGCTCGGCCGCAACGGCCTCAACCAGTCGTTCGTCAGCGGCTACGGCGAGCGGGCCAGCAGGAACCAGCACCACCGGCACTGGGCGCACTCGGTCAACGCCGCCTACCCGAACCCGCCCGCCGGATCGCTCGCCGGCGGCCCGAACTCGGGCCTGCAGGACCCGGTCGCGCAGCAGAACCTGCCTGGCTGTGCCCCCGCGAAGTGCTACATCGACGAGCTGGGTTCCTGGTCGACCAACGAGGTCGCCATCAACTGGAACTCCGCGCTCGCCTGGGTCGCGGCGTTCGCCGACACCCGCTGACACCGGTGGCCCGCGGGTGCAGGCAGCCGCCCGCTCCCGCCGCGACCTCCCTTCCCCGAGAACTCCCACCGCCCCCGCCCGCACGACGCCGTGCGGGCGGGCCCCGCGGTGGGCGAGAGGAAAACCGTCCCCCACCGAGAGGAGATCCACAGTGCGGTGGATCATCCGTTCCGCGGCCGCCGTCTGCGCGGTCCTGCTGCTGTCATCCGCGACCCCTGCCACAGCAGCCAGTCCGATCAGCCTGACGAGCGGCTGGTACGTCAACCCGGGTTCGGCACCGGCCACGTGGGTGCGGAACAACCCGAACGACTCGCGGCGCACGCAGATCCAGAACTCGATCAGCTCCAAGCCGATCGCGCGCTGGTTCGGCAACGACGCCGACATCGCCTCCACGGTCGCCAACTACACGGGCGCCGCCGACGGCCAGGACGAACTCCCCGTGCTGGTCGCCTACAACATCCCCAACAGGGACGCGTGCGGCGGCCACTCCGGCGGCGGAGCGGGCAGCGCGGGCGCGTACCGGACCTGGATCGCGAGCTTCGCGGCCGGGATCGGCACCAAACCCGCGGTCGTGATCATCGAACCGGACGCGCTCGCCGCGTACGGCTGCCTGACCCAGGCGCAACGCGACGAGATGGCCGGCCTGCTCAAGTACGCCACCGAGCAGTTCAAGGCCAAGGCGCCCAACACCTACGCCTACCTCGACGCGGGCAACGCCGGGTGGGGCACTCCCTCGACCATGGCGTACCGGCTGAACGAGGCCGGCGTGGCCGACGTCCGCGGGTTCGCCGTCAACGTGTCCAACTACTACACGACCAGCCAGTCGATCACCTACGCCAACCAGGTCAACAGCTTCCTGCCGGCCGCGAAGCCGTTCGTGGTCGACACCAGCCGCAACGCCAACGGCCGCAACTCCGACCCGAACGGCTGGTGCAACCCGGCCGGCGCCAAGCTCGGGGTGACCGCCCAGACGGGCGGCGGCGCCGAGATGGTGTTGTGGATCAAGACACCCGGCGTGTCGGACGGCCCGTGCGGCATCGCGCCGTCCACCCCGGCCGGGACGTTCAACCCGGACCTGGCCGTCCGGCTGATCAACGGGACGTGACCCGCGCGTAGGTCGCGACGATCACGCCCTTGGGCGTCGTGACACTGCTGGTCAGGTCGAACTCGGTCACCGGCGCGGGCCCGTCGAACAGGCGTGCGCCGGTGCCGAGGGTCAGCGGGTGGATCACCAGCGTGTACACGTCGATCAACCCGGCCGCGTGCAACGACCGCACCAGCGCCGCGCTGCCGATGATCGACAGGTCCTCGTCCAGCGCGGCCACGTCGTCGTTGCCCCGCAACAACACGGAGTTCTGCCACGCACTCGCGTCGGCGAGGCTCGACGACACCACGTACTTGCGCGCGGCGTTCATGTGCGTGCTGAACGGGTTGCCGTCCGTCGCCGACGCCCACACGCCGATGAAGTCCTCCCAGGTGCGGCGCCCGAACAGCATCGCGCCGCTCCGCGCCATGCCCTTGCCCATCTCGGCGGCCAGCACGTCGTCGTTGTACGCCGTACCCCAGCCGCCGTGGGTGAACCCGCCGCGGGTGTCCTCGTCCGGGCGGCCGAAGCCCTGCACCACACCGTCGAGCGTCACGAACATCGTCGCCGAGATAGATCGCATCACCGCACCCCTTAGGAAGTCGAAGTCACCCCTGCACGAACGGCGAGACGCGGTTTCGACACCTAGAGCGAAAACTTTCCGACCCGCCACTGCCAGTGGTGACCGGCCTCCAGGTGGTCGAGGACCGCGCGCTGCAGGAGCGTGCGGCGGGGCAGGCGGTCGAGCGGGGTGGTCAGCGTCCGGAACACGAACCGCAACACCTCCACGTCGGCGTCGATGCCGTCCAGTTCCGCGTGCGGTTCGAGCTCGAACCGCCGCTGGAACCGGATGATGTTGGAATCGGCGGGCAGGTACTCCCGCAGTTGCGGGTCCAGCAGCCACGACCCGCAGGAGAACGCCGAGTAGTGCTCGTCCGGGAAGTGGCGCGGGAAGAACGCGCGGGCCGCGTCGAGCGAGGCGTCGACCAGTTGCGGTGCCAACGGTCCGGCGTCCGGCACGTGCAGCGAGAGAGCGCTGTCACCGCGCTGGTGCTGCAACCGGCCGAGTTCGTAAACGCCGCCACGCCAGTGCAGGGTCAGCCAGCTCTGCATGACCGGCCAGCCCTCGCCGCGCATGCGCCGGTCGACCGCGAGGTTGCGGCCCAGGTCCGCGAGGGTCGTCCAGGACACCTCGTCGGAGACGCCGTGATCGCGGTGGTAACCGCGCACTACGTCCACCAGCGCCAGGTACACGTACACGTAGAAGTGCCGCCAGGCCGGACCGCGTTCGCGCGGCAGTTCCGGGCCCGGTGACAGCCAGTCGGTGCCACCGAGGTCGGCGCGGACCAGCGCGGTCGACCGGTCCAGCAACCAGTCCAACTCGGGTGTCCACAGTGGAGTTCCGGGCCAGCCCGCCAGGATCTCGGCGGCGTCTTCGGCAGGCACCCCGAGCCGGTCGAGCAGCGCGGGCGCCCCGGCCTTCGCCGGCAGGGGAGCGGACGGCCGATCGCCGGCGAGGTCGTGCACGCGGTGCAGTTCCTCGAAGGGAACACCGAGCAGGGTGGCGGTCTCCTCCAGATCCACGCGCACGACCCTATCCAGTTCCGAGTCACAGCACTGAGCACTCGGCCGGAAGTCCTGTCCGTGGTCGCGCTCGCTTCGCGAGCGCGTTTCACTTCCGGGCAGTTGCTCAGAAGGCGTCCTCCGTGAAATCGCTCGGCAGATCATCGTCGTAGTCGCCGCGTGACGGCCGGGCACGTTGCTGACCGGCCGCGACGATGTCGTCGAGGTTCTGCCCCTCCTTGATCCCTGCGTAGGCGCGCTTGAGCGACGGCATGCTGGTCTGCATCGCCCGCTGCACGTCGGGGTCGTGCACGGCCCGGCCGGACGCGATGTCCTGCCAGGACAGGGCACCCGAGTCGACCTTGCGCTGGAGGTCCCTCAACGCGTTGGGCGCGTCCTTCGACTTCGCGAACTTCTCGATCTCGGCGATGTCGGCGGGGGAGAGGTCTCCGCCGCGGCTCTGCACCCGCGACGCCTCGAGGGCGACCTTCTCCAGTTGCGCGCCGCGCGCGTCGAGATCCTGTTGCCAGGCCTGCAACTGCTGGCGGGCGCTGTCGTACGGGAACGTCATTCCGCACCGCCTGAAGTGGCCTTGTCGGCCCAGCGTTCTTCCTTCGCGGCCTCGTTGAACTTGCTGCGCGCCTTGTACCCGCTCTTGGCCACACCCCACGCGCCGCCGCCCGCTGCGGAGGCGCCGTCGCTGAACTTCTCCCTGCCGTCCTGCCACGCGTCGACCACGTCGAAGAAGTCGTTGACGTCGCGGACGTCCGGGATGCGCGCGAGGGCCGTGCCCATCAGCCTGATGCCGTTGATCATGCCCTTGACGCCCTCGATCAGCGTCTGCATCGACTGGATGAGCTTGCGCACCTGGTCGACGATGTTGACCACGTCGTAGACCATCCACACCGCGCGGCCCCAGCCGACGAGCGGGATCCACGCCGTCATCGCGGCCTTCATCAGCTTGTCGCAGATCTTGTCGAGCAGCGTCAGCGCGAGCTTCGCGGCCGTCCGGCAGGAGCTCGCCATGTTCTTGAAGCGGTCGCCGATGAACTTCGCGATCTGCGAGTCCCACTCGATCGCGGTGGTCCACGTCCGGCGCACGCGGTTCTCGAAGCTCTGCGCCGCGCCGCCGTCCCAGTGCGGCGCGAGCTCCTCGACGCCGTTGTTCACGTTGTGCCGCACGTTGTCGAGCGCCTTCGCGATCCGGTCCCACGCGGCGGCGTTCGCGTCGATCTTCTCGAAGTCGCCCGCCAGCGGCATGACCAGGTCGCGCACCAGGTCGTCACCGGTGACCTGCTGGTAGATCCAGTTGACGCCCTGGATCTTCCACCCGGCGGCCTCGATCAGCTCCTTGACGGTCTGCCGTCCCGGCCGGTCCTCGGGCGCGGCCCGCAGCGCGACGTTCGGGTCCTCGACGTCCTGGTACCCGTTGCACACCCCGGCGCTCATCCGCCCAGCCCCAGGAACCGGCCGAGCCACGACGGGGCCTCCGCGGACCCGGCCGCCGTGTCGATCAGGCAGACGCCGACCTCGTCCGCCTTCTCGTAGGCGCGCGCGGCCTTGACCAGCGACTCGGCGTCCTGGCCCATCTTCCCGTTCGCCGCCGTGAGCGTCTCGCCGTAGAGCTGGGCGACTCCGATCACGACGGGATCGAGCAGGGACAGCAGCCCGGTGAACCCGGACGTGTCCCCGCCCTTCTCGATCGCGTGCTCCCGGATCGTCAGGAAGTGCTCGGCCTGGCGTTCGAGCAGCCCGCTGTACCCGCGGAGCTCATCCGGCTCGACGTGGAACTTCTCTCCCATAACCGGGAAAGTCGTCGCTGCGCGTCAAGCGATACATAAGGATTCCTGATGGGGTGGATCAGTCCTGCGCCCTGAGCATCGGCGCCATGTCGAACACGCTGATCACGTGGCTGATCCTGCCGTCGGTGACGGTGAGGTACTCGGTGCCGTGCACGTTCCGCACGAACGGCAGATCGATGTTGTAGACGGTCACGGCACGGCTGTCGCGCGCGAGCACGTCGAGCACCTCGCCCCTGGTGAGCCTGCCGACGAACGGCGCCAGGAACTGCCGGTAGCCCTCGATGCCCTCGATGCGCCCGGTGGGTGCCTCGCACACGACGTCGTCGGCCACGAAGCCCAACGCCGTCTCGGCGTCCCCGCTCGTCCAGGCCTTCACGTACTGCTCGGCGATCATCTGCGCGGTCATGACCGGTGGTTCCTCTCGTTCGATCCGATGTGGACCAGAGTCTTGCGCGCCTTATATGACATCCCCTGTCATGTACGTGGAGGAGATTGGGGAACATGAAGTCCGACCGGTTGCTCTCGATCCTGCTGCTCCTGCAGACGCACGGGCAGCTGTCCGCCGCCGACCTGGCCGCCCGGCTGGAGGTGTCGGCGCGCACGATCATGCGCGACTTCGAGGCCCTGTCGGCCGCGGGCGTGCCGGTCTACACCGTGCGCGGACCGCAGGGCGGCATCGCGCTGCTGCCCGGCTACCACACCGACGTCACCGGGCTCACCGCCGACGAGTCCCGCGCGTTGTTCGTGGTGCTGGCGGGCTCGGCGCACGCGGACCTCGGCCTCGGCCAGGCCCTCGGGTCGGCGCTGCGCAAGGTGATGGCCGCCCTGCCCGCCCCGCACCAGGGCGGCGCCGACCTGACCAGCAGGCGCGTCCTGATCGACCCCGTCCGCTGGCGCGGCTCTCCCGGGGCCTCGGACCTGGAGGTCTACCAACGGGCCGTGTTCGCCGACCGGCGGCTCCGGCTGCGCTACCGGCACGGGCGCGACAACCGGGTCCGCACCTACACCGTCGACCCGTACGGCTTGGTCAACAAGGCCGGCGTCTGGTACCTGGTCGCCGACCACCAGGGTGAACCGCACCTCTACCGGCTGGACCGGGCCCGGTCGGCCGTCGTCGTCGCCGAGCCCGTCCGGCGCCGGGCCGGGGTGGAACTCGACGACGCCTGGGAGGCGTTGCGCCGCCGGATCGACGACCTCCCGTCGCCGGTGGCCGTCACCGCTTTGGTGCGGGACGACGTGCTGGCGTTGTTCCTGCGGATGCACGAGGGGGATCTCGACGGCCCGCCGGTGCCCCGCGACCCCGGTTGGAACGAGGTGCGCGTGCGGTTCCGGTCGTTGCGCGCCGTGGAGACGCTGCTCGCGTTCGGCGCGGGCGTCGAGGTGCTCAGCCCCGACGCCGCACGCGATGCCCTTGCCGCACAGGCGAAGGCGATCGCCGACCTCTACGCGGTCAGCTCGGCACCTCGTCCAGGTACGCCTGCGCCTGGAGCGTGAACAGCTCGGCGTAGCCCGCCTTGGCCGCCATCAGCTCCTCGTGCGTGCCGTACTCGGCGACCTTCCCGTGCTCCAGCAACAGGATGCGTTCCGCCTGTCGCACGGTCGAGAACCGGTGCGAGATGTACAGCGTCGTCCGGCCCTCCGACAGCTCCCGCAGCCGGGAGAACAGGTCGTGCTCCGCCTGCGCGTCGAGGGCCGAGGTCGGTTCGTCGAGCACCAGGATCGGTGCCTCCCGCTGGAACGCCCTCGCGAGCGCGATCTTCTGCCACTCGCCGCCGGACAGGCTCACGCCCTGGTCGAACCAGCGGCCGAGCGGGCTGTCGTAGCCGCGGGGGAGACGTTCGATCCGTTCGTCCGCACCGGCGCGGCGGGCCGAGTTCTCGATGTGCTCGCGGTCCTCCAGCCGGGTCAGGTCGCCGAGACCGATGTTCTCCGCCGCTGTGCCCTGGTACGTCACGTAGTCCTGGAACATCGCGCTGATCCGGGTGCGCAGCGCGACCGGGTCGTACTCGCGGATGTCGACGCCGTCGAGCAGGATGCGCCCGCCCGTCGGGTCGTAGAGGCGGCAGAGCAGCTTGAACAACGTCGACTTGCCCGCGCCGTTGCGGCCCACGACCGCCACCGTCTCGCCGGGACGGATCTCGAAGCTGACGTGGTCCAGCGCGGGTTCCGGCGCCCCCGGATAGCTGAAGGTCACGCCGTCGAAGGTGATGTGACCCTCCACCGTGGACGGCATCGGGCGCGGTCGCGCGGGTGCGGTGATCTCCGGCTTCGTGTCCAGGAACCGGTACAGCGTGTCGAGGTAGAGGTTGTTCTCGTACATCCCGGAGAACGCCGTGAAGAGTCCCGACACCGACGCCTGCACGGAGGCCGCGGCGGCCGTGTACAGCGCCAGGTCGCCCAGCGTGAGCCTGCCGCCGACCGCTTCGAGCGCGATGTACAGCGTGATCGCCGACCCCGCGGCCGTGCTCAGCAGGCCCCAGGACGTCGAACTGACGTTGCGGTTGACGGTCAGCTTGCGTGATCGTTCGTAGGCCACCGTGCCGAGCCGGCGGAACCGGTCGACGAAGTACGGGCCCAGGCCGAAGAGCTTGGTCTCCTTGGCGTACGTGTCCGTGGTGACCAAAGAGGACAGGTAATCCATCCGCCGCTTGATCGGCGACATCATGAACGTCAGCCAGAACGCGCGCGAGCCGTACTTCGACTGCGAGATGAACGCCGGGATCGGCGCCAGCAGCGCGACGAGCGCCAGCAGCGGGCTGATCGCGACGAGCAACGCGATCATGCTGCTGAACGTGATCAGCGTGCGCAGCAAGCCCAGCGCGGAGTTCATCATCGCGAGCGGGCGCGTCGGTGCCTCCTGCGCGGCCTGGCGCAGCATGTCGTACGACGTCGAGCCCTCGAAGTACGCGAGGTGCAGGTCGCTCGCGTGCGCCATCACCCGGTGCCGGATCGTCAGCGTCATGCGTTCCTGCAGCAACGACTGCGCGATCGACGTCAGCGCGCTGCTCAGCGCGGTCCCGGCGAGCACGGCGAACTGGAACAACGCCACGTTCACGATGTCGCGCGTGGTGCCGGTGCCCTGGATCGCCGCGACGACGGAGTCCAGCAACAGCTTCGCGACGTAGGCCGTCACGGTCGGCAGGAGTCCCGCCAGCACCGTGATCAGCGCCAGCACGATCGTCAGGGCCGGGCTGGCCTCCCAGGTCAGCCGCGCGACCTTCGGCAGGCCGCGGACCGTGCCCACCACGGACGTCCGCACGCGCTTGAGCCGTGAGCGCAGGTCCTTCGGTTCGTCGTCCTGCGTCGGTTCCGGGATGTCGACCGGCCCGGTGAGCCCGCTGTCCGGCACCGTCGACGCGCGCCGGCGGCGGTTTCTCCGCCCCAGCGCGAACTCCATGCCCCCTCCCGGGATCATCCAGCCTCCACAGCGCCGTGCAGGAAGAAGTCGACCACCTGGCGCGTGGTGGGCGCTTCGACGTCCGGCGCCAGCCTGCGGCCGCCGGACAACAAGGTCAGGAACAGGCCGGCGAGCTGCTCGGGTGGCAGCCTCATCCGGTCCTCCTCGGGGTCGAACAGCTCGACCACCGCCGCGCGGATGGCGACCATCGACTCGCGGCGAGCGCCCCTGCGGGGGCTCTTCGGGTCGCGGTGGCGGACCCGGCCGGACGCGTGCAGGGCGCTCATCAGCGCGCTCATGCGTTCGAGGTGCGCGCCGAGTGCGTCGGCGGCCTCGACCAGCCGGTCCTCCAGGGGCTGGTCGGCGGGGATCTCGGCGATCGCGTCGAGCACGTGGTCGGGTTTCAACGCCTCGGCCGTGCAGGCGTCGAGGAGCTCGTCCTTGTCCTTGAACGCCCGGAAGACCGTGCCCTCGCCGATGCCCGCGGCACGGGCGATCTGGCTGCTCGTGACGTTGGCGCCGTGCTCGACCAGGAGCGGCAGCACCGCGTGCACGATCATGGCGCGCCGCTCGTCGGCGCTCATGCCCGGCGCTCGTCGCCGGGTCTCGGGTGCTGGTGTCATGCACCCATAGTGCGGAGTGAGCGCTCACTCCGTCAAATGAGTTCGCCGGGTCCCTTCAGCAACACCCTCGCGACCTGCGCCAGGTCGGGGTTCGCGCCACCGGCCCTCGCCACGTCCATGAGGGTGGCGACGGACCTGCCCCAGCACTCGGCGAACTCGTTGATCATGCACGCCGACCGGTCCTGCACGCCGGACACGGGGAACACGACCGAGATCAGCTCGCTGAACCGGGCGGCGACGGCGGGGCTCGCCGCGGGGTTGAGGGCGGCGGCCGCCTGCGCCTCGAGGTAGTCGCGCACAGCGGCCCGGATGCGCTGGTCGTTCACCACGGAGAGGGCCACGGCCGGTCACCGTCCCCCGCCGAGACGGCCCAGGTCCTCCAGTTCGCGCAGCCTGCCCTGCCTGTCCCGGCCGCCGATCGGCCGGAACTCGCGGAGCAGCCGGGGGCCCTCGGGGTGGCCGCGGAGCAGACGCGCGTAGTCGTCCCAGCTCAGCTCTGCCCGGCGGCGGGCGTTGTCGATCTCGTCGACGGATGACCTGGCCATCGGTGCTCCTCGGATCGGCGGGAATTCCTCCTGGTGCGGACAAAGCTCGACTCGGCCGGTACATCGGACCGGAATGCGTCGGCGTTATGCGGCGTGCGCGGATCGAGTCCGCATTTCGCCCCGGAAGATCGCCTGTAGGCTGCGGGCGGCAGGTGGGGCGTCAAACAGTCGGCGCGGTGGAACTCCCTGCCGAGTTCGTCGTGTGCCGGCTGCCTGAGGAGACCTGTGTGACTGCGGACGCGGAGCGCGCCCAGACCCTGACCGACCTGTTGCGCGCCAACAGCGAACCCCTGATCGACCAGTGGGTGAGCGCGGTCGCCGCGCTGCTGCGCGGGCGGTCGACGCGGGTGGAGCTCGAGGCCGACTTCAAGGAGTTCTTCGCGGCGTTGCTGCCCCTGGTCGGGCGGGACGGCAAGGACACCGGCGGGCCCGAGTTCGCCGAGATCCGGTCGCTGCTGGAGGAGTACTCGCGCACGCGGGTGCGGGCGGGCTTCACCCCGTCCGAGACGGCGGCGAGCGTGTTCTCCCTCAAGCGGCAGGTCTTCGACCTCACCGAGAACAGCGACGACCCGCAGATGTTCCGCCAGCTCATGGCGTTCTCCGGGCTGCTGGACGCGCTCGGCCTGCTGACGTTCGAGTTCTACGCGCGGGCTCGTGACGAGATCATCCGCGAGCAGTCCGAGCAGTTGCTGGAGCTCACCACGCCGGTGGTGAAGATCTGGGAGGGCGTGCTGGCGGTGCCGCTGGTCGGCACGCTCGACTCCGCCCGCACCCAGGTCGTGATGGAGAAGCTGCTGGAAGCGCTCGTCGAGACCGGGTCCGAGCACGCGATCATCGACATCACCGGGGTGTTCGCCGTCGACACGCAGGTCGCGCAACACCTGCTCAAGACGGTCGTCGCGGCCCGGCTGATGGGCGCGGAGTGCATCGTGTCGGGCATCCGCCCGCAGATCGCGCAGACGATCGTGGCGCTGGGCATCGAGTTCGGTGACATCGTCACCAAGGCCTCGCTCGCCGACGCGCTGCGGCACGCGCTGCGCCGCGAAGGCGTCGACGTCGTGCGCCGCGAGGCCCAGTGATGGACCAACGCGTCCCGATCCTGAAGATCGGTGGTGTGCTGCTCGTCTCCATCCAGATCGACCTGCAGGACCAGAGCGTGCTGGCCCTGCAGGAGGACCTGGCGGAGAAGATCAGCGCCACCGGTGCGCACGGCGTGGTCATCGACATCTCGGCGGTCGAGATCGTCGACTCCTTCATCGGGCGGATGTTCGCCACGATCGCGTCGATCTCCCGGCTGTTCGACGCCGACACGGTGGTCGTGGGCATGCGCCCGGCGGTGGCGATCACGCTGGTGGAACTGGGTCTCACGCTCGGCGGCGTGCGGACCGCGCTCGACCTGGAACGCGGCATGAAGATCCTCGAGCAGCTCCGAACGCGGGACGCCTGATGCCGCCCCGGTCCGAAGGGCCGGAGGAGCTGCCGATCAGCGGGGACGACGACGTGGTCCGGGTGCGCCAGCTCGTGCGCACGTACGCGCAGGACACCAAGCTCTCGTTGGTGGACCAGACGAAACTGGTCACCGCGGCGAGCGAGCTCGCGCGCAACACGCTCATCTACGGCGGGGGAGGGTTCGCCCGCGTCGAGCAGGTCAGCGACGGGCGCCGCGCCGGCGTGCGCGCCTCGTTCCACGACGAGGGGCCGGGCATCCCGGACCTCACCCTCGCCCTCGCCGACGGCTGGAGCAGCGGCAGCGGACTCGGGCTCGGCCTGAGCGGCGCCCGCCGCCTGGTGGACCTGTTCGACCTCGACACCGAGGTCGGCCGCGGCACGGTCGTGACGGTGACCAAGTGGAAGAGGTGACTGCGGCGCAGTGCCTGCCGCTGGTGCGCGACGAGGCGTGGCTGCCGGTGGAGGAGACCGCCCACGTGGGCAGGATCCGCCGGGCGGTCACGTCCCTGGCCGAACGGCTGGGGTTCACCGCGAACCGCACCGCCGAGATCGGCCTCGCCGCCACCGAGATCGGGACGAACCTGCACAAGCACGCCTGGGACGGCGTCGTGCTGATCCGGTCGGTGCGGGGAGAGCACGACGCGGCCGTGGAGGTCGTCGCGATCGACCGCGGGCCCGGCATCGCGGATCTGGCGCTGGCGTGGGAGGACGGGCACTCCACGACCGGCACGCTCGGCGTGGGGCTCGGTGCCGTGGCGCGGCTCGCGACCTCCTGCGCGATGACGTCCCGGTTCGGCGCGGGCACCGCGCTGGTCGCGAGGTTCGCGCCCGTGCTCGACTGGAAGCCCGAGTGGGGCGACGAACCCGCGGCTGGGCTGACCAGGCCGATCAGCGGTGAGGAGATGTGCGGTGACGCCTACGCGGCCTGCCGCACCGCCGACCGCATGACGTTGATGATGTGCGACGGCTCCGGGCACGGACCGCTCGCGGCGGCGGCCTCGGACATCGCGGTGCGCCTGTTCCGCGAACAGCCCTTCCTGCCGCCGGAGCAGGCGGTCGCACGCCTGCACACCGCGTTGCGGGGCACGCGCGGGGGAGCGGTGGCGGTCGCCGACCTCGACCTCCGCGCCAGGACCGTGCGCTTCTGCGGGCTCGGCAACATCGCCGCGGCCGTGCTCGGCGACGACCGCAAGCACGGCATGATCTCGGTGCCCGGCGTGGCGGGTCACCAGGCGCGCACGATCCGCGCGTTCGACTACCAGCTCCCGGAACGCGCCGTGGTGGTGCTGCACTCCGACGGCCTCACCGAGCGCTGGGGCCCCGAGCAGTGCAGCGACCTGCGCGCCGACCCGCCCCTGCTGATCGCGGCGACGTTGCTGCGCGAGGCGGGGGTGCGCAGGGACGACGCCTGCGTGCTCGTGGCCAGACCGGCATGACCACCGACCTGCTGCGCCTCGTGGTCGGCGAGGAGCCCGACGTGTTCCTGCTCCGGCAGCGGGGCCGGCAGGTCGCGGCGTCGGTGGGGCTCGACGGCCAGGACCAGATCCGCGTGGCGACGGCGTTGAGCGACCTCGGCCGGGAACTCGTGCGCCAGGAGGTCAGCACGACCGCGGTCTTCCGGTTGCGGCGCGCCCCGGTCGCGGCCCTGCTCGTCGAACTGACCTGGCACGCGCCGGTCACCGCGGCAGGACCCGGCTGGGACACCGCGCGCAGGCTGATGAACGAGATGCTCACGACCTCGACCGGCGTGACGCTCGTGAAGCACGTCCCGCGCGCCGTCGTCCCCGACGGCGCGTTGCTGGACGACCTGCGCGACAGCACCGGCACCACCGCGCTCGACGAACTCCGCACCCAGAACCAGGAACTGCTGGAGACGCTCGAGCACCTGGAGGCCAAGAGCAAGGAGCTGGAACGGCTCAACGCCGAGCTCGAGGAGACCAACCGCGGTGTCGTCGCGCTCTACCAGGAGCTGTCCGACGAGCTGGAGCAGACCAACCAGGGCGTGGTCGCCCTCTACGCCGAACTCGACGCCAAGTCCGCCGAACTGCGCGAGGCGGCCGCCGCCCGGATCCGGTTCTGGTCCAACATCAGCCACGAGCTGCGCGGCCCGATCAACTCGGTGGTCGGCCTGACCCGGCTGCTCGGCGGGCCGGGCGGCGACCCCATGACCGACGACCAGCGCCACCACGTGGACCTGATCAACGAGTCCGCGGCGACGTTGCTCGCCCTGGTGAACGAACTGCTCGACACCGCCAAGGCCGAGTCCGGCAGCCTCCAGCCGCGACCGGCGCCGGTCGCGCTCGACTACGTGATCTCCCAGCTGCGGTCGGCGGTGCGGCCGTTGCTGCGCTCCGGTGACGTGAAGCTGGTCGTCGACGAGACGCCCGCGCTGCCGCCGCTGGTCACCGACGAGACGATGCTCGTGCGGATCCTGCGCAACGTGCTGTCCAACGCCGTCAAGTTCACCAAGCGCGGCGAGATCCGCTTCACCGCCGAGGCGGGCCCCGGACCCGACGAGGTCCGCTTCGTCGTCGTGGACACCGGAATCGGCATCCCGGCCGGCGAGCAGACCAGGGTGTTCGAGGAGTTCTACCAGGTGCCGAACGCGCTGCAGGTCGGTGCCGGCGGCACGGGCCTCGGCCTGTCCTACGCGCGCAAGCTCGCCGAGATCCTCGGCGGGACCCTGACGCTGAGCAGCACACCGGGCGTCGGCACCGAGGTCGTGCTGACCCTGCCCACCGCGAAGGACGAGCTCGTCCAGGCCGCGCCGGTCGCGTGCGCGGTGATCGCGGACGGCGACGAGGCGGGCCGCGCCCGGCTCCGCGACGCGTTGACGGGCATCGCCGCCGAGGTCGTCGAGACCGGCGACGGCCGCAGCGCCCTGAACCTCGCGAAGCAGCGGCGGCCCGACCTGGTCGTGGTGCACGCGGGCGCGCCGGTGATGAGCGGCAGTGCGGTGCTGTCGGTGCTGAGGCTTGATCCAGAACTCGCCGGGGTACCAGTGGTCATCGTGTGCGGCGACGATCCCGGTGGTCTGGCGCGCAGCGTGCACGGTCTCGGCGCGGCGATGCTGCACGAGGCCCGGATCTCGCCGGAAACGGTGTCCCGGGCGATCAGGGACGCCCAGCTCACCGCACGCAGAACGGACAGCCGATGAACCCGACAGCCATGGGCGGCGGACCGGCCAGGGTCCTCGTGGTCGACGACCTCGAAGCGAGCCGCTTCATCGCGTGCACCTGGTTGCGCCGCAACGGTCACACGGTCGTCGAGGCGACCACGGCGGCCGAGGCGCTCGTCGCGCTGGAAGCGGACTCGTTCGACCTGATCCTGCTCGACGTGCACCTGCCCGACATGAGCGGCTACGACGTCACGGAGCGGATCAAGTCGGATCCCCGCACGAGCTCGATCCCCGTCGTGATGCTGTCGGCGACCTACATCGAGCCCGAGGACAAGGTCACCGGCCTCACCCGCGGCGCGGACGCCTACCTGACCGAGCCGGTCGATCCGGGGGAGCTGCTCGCCAACGTCGAGGCGGCGCTGCGTTACCACCGCGCCCGCGCCCTCGCCGAGCACCTGGCCGCCCGGCTGACCCGGCTGACCACCGCCACGTTCGCCATCAACGCCGCGACGACGTTCGACGCGCTCGCCGAGGCGGCCGCGATCGGGGCCGCGGACGTGCTCGGCACGGCGGCGACCGCGGTCCTCACCACCCCGTCGAACTCCCTGCGCGTCGCGGCGGCGGGCGTCGGTCCTCCTGACCGGCCGGACATCGCCGAGGTCGAGCAGTGGATGTCGGCCCGGCTGTCCGGCGTCGGCGTCGCGCTCGTCGAGGACGGTCCCGCGCCGTGGCACCCGGTGCAGCCCGCCGCGGTGGTGCTGGTGCGCACCAAGCCGCGCAGGCCGCCCATCGGCATCGCGGTCGCGTGGACGGCGGTGACGAGCGACGAGGACCGCAACCTGCTGCGCCAGCTCGGTCAGGCGACGGCGCTCGCGGCGGAGGGCCTGCACACGTTCGCGGAGGAGCACTCGCTCGCGCTGACGTTGCAACGCAGCCTGCTGCCCCGCACGTTGCCGAGGAACCCGGCGCTGCCGATGACGGCGAGGTACGTGCCGGCGTCGAGCAACGCCGAGATCGGCGGCGACTTCTACGACGTCATCGAGCTCGACGACCACGTGCTGATCGCCATCGGGGACGTGTGCGGCCACTCGATCGAAGCCGCCACCGTCATGGCGGAGGTGCGGCACACGTTGCGCGCGTACGCCGTCGACGGGCACCGGCCGGCGGAGATCCTGCGCCGGGTCGACGCCCTGCTCCAGCGCTTCCACCCGATCGGCGGGCTGACCACGATGTGCCTGCTGCGCGTGGACCTGGCGACGGGCACGATGGCCGTCGCGAACGCGGGCCACGTCCCGCCTCTCGTCGTCGACGACCAGGGCGCGCGCTACGCCGGCGTCCACGGCCCGTTGCTGGGCATCGGGCTGGCCCGCCCGGAAGCCACCGAACTGCCGTTGCCGCCCGGCACCACCGTCCTGCTGATCACCGATGGCCTGGTCGAACGGCCGGGCGTCGACCTGGACGAGGGCATGGAGAAGCTGCGCGGCACCGTGTCGAACACCGAGGACATGGACGACCTGGCCGACCGCCTGCTCACCGAACTGGGCCAGGGCAAGCAGGACGACATCGCGCTGCTGTTGCTGCGACGGCTCGGATGACGGCCCTGGTGGCGGACCTGCCCGTGGAACCCGGCATGTCGATGTCGTCGCTGCGCAGGCAGCTCACGACGGTCCTGCGGATGCTCGGCGAGGACCACCTCTACGACGTCCAGCTCGTGGTGACCGAGCTCGTGACGAACGTCCTCGACCACACGCCGAGCACCGGCCGCCTGCGCCTCCTGCTGGGTCACGACCCGTGCGAGGTGACGGTGGAGGTGGACGACGGCTCGCCCGCCCAGCCCGTGTACGGCCGGTCCCGCCTGGGGGAGAACCGGGGCAGGGGAATCGTCGTCGTGGACAACATCTCCCGCGAATGGGGCTGGCGGCCGGGCGTGGTGACCGGCAAGACGGTCTTCGCCGTGGTGGCCTGCGTCAGCTGACGACCCGGACGGCCCATCTCGGGCGGGACTCCCATCGGACCGGGCTTCGACACAGGCCCTAGGCTGGCGATCATGACGAAGCACCGGTGGGCCGCCGAGGACCTTCCCGACCTGACCGGGCGCACCGTCGTCGTGACGGGTGCCGCCAGCGGGGTGGGCCGGGGCACCGCCACCGCCTTCGCCGCCGCAGGGGCCCGCACCGTGCTGGCGGTCCGTGACGTCGCCGCCGGTGAACGGGCGGCGGCCGCCATGTCCGGCACCACCGAGGTCCGAGCGCTGGACCTGGCGAACCTCGCGTCCGTGCGGGCGTTCGCCGAGGGCTGGCAGGGCGACCTCGACGTCCTGGTCAACAACGCCGGGGTGGCGATGACGCCGTTCGGCCGCACGGCCGACGGGTTCGAGCTCCAGTTCGGCACCAACCACCTGGGCCACTTCGCGCTGACCAACCTGCTGCTGCCGTCGATCACCGGCCGCGTGGTGACGGTGGCCTCCGGCGCGCACAAGGTGGGCGTGCTCGACCTCGACGACCTGGACATGGCCCGCGCCGGCTACACGGCGGCGAAGGCCTACGGCCGCTCGAAGCTCGCGAACCTGCTGTTCACCCTCGAGCTGGACCGCCGCCTGCGCTCTGCCGGGTCGCCGGTGCTCGCGTTGTCGTCGCACCCCGGCTACACGGCGAGCAACCTGGGCACCAAGGGCCGCAACCCCTACCTGGTCAAGATCGTCCACTTCGCCGGGCGCCACCTGGCCCAGACCGAACTGCAGGGCGCGCTGCCGTCGCTGTACGCGGCGACCCAGGACCTGCCGGGCGCGAGCTACGTCGGGCCGGACGGCCGGTTCGAGCTGCACGGCCACCCCGCGCTGGTGGGGCGGTCGGCGGCGGCCAGCGACCCGGTGCTGGCGGGGCGGCTGTGGGAGACGTCGGAACGGCTCACCGGGGTGAGCTTCCCGCTGGCGGAGCAGAAGGACCGTGCCGAGTAGTCAGGAGGCGGTCCGCGAACTCCTGCTGGACGGCGTGGACGACTGGGTGTCGCTGGACCGGATCATCTGGGCCGCGCGGCAGGTCTCGGAGTCGAGCAGCGCGGATTTCGGCGACGAGTTCCGCGACCTCCTCGACACCCTGGTCCGAGGCGGCCTCGTGGTGCCCGGGGAACTCGGCGACAGCGGCTTCGAGAGGTGGGGCGGAGAGCCCGGCGAGCTCATCGCCCGCGTCATCGAGCAGGCGCAGGAGTTCGGCTGGGCTCCGCAGGGGGCCGGGTGCTGGTTCGCGAACACCGAACTCGGTGATCGAACGGCCGGGTGAGGCGGCGCGTCACAGCCAGCCGCGGCGCTCCGCCAGCGACCCCGCCTGGAACCGCGACGACGCCCCGAGCTCGTTCATCAGCCGCTGCAACCGCCGGTACGTGGTCAGGGCGTTCCAGCCGTCCACCCGTGCTGCCCCTTTCCCGAACCGTTCTGGGACAACGCTGGACGTGCCGCTACCGGCTCTCCCGCAGGATCGCGCCACCACCGCCCAGGAACGCGTCGACCTCGGCCGCGTCAGGACTCGTGGCCGGACCGGACCGGGTGACGGCGAGCGCGGCGGCCGCGTTGGCCCGGCGCGCGGCCTGCTGAGGTGGGAGCCCGGCGGCGAGCCCGGCCGCCAGCACCCCGGCGTGGGCGTCACCGGCGCCGTTGCTGTCGACGGCGTGCACCGGGAAACCGGGGACCAGCACCGGTTCCCGCACCTGCGACCCGGCCAGCCAGCAGCCCGCCGCACCGTCCCGCACGACGACCAGCCCTCCGGGGCGGATGCGTCCGGTCAGGGCGGAGGCGGCGGCCGCGAGGTCGGTGAGACCGGTCGCGACGGCCGCCTCGCGGGCGTTGGCGCTCAGCACGTCGGTGCGCCGCAGCACCGGGCCGAGCACGGCGGGGTCGAGGTCGCCGACCAGCGGGGACGGGTCGGTGATCAGCCGCGTGCCGGTGGGCAGGCCGGGCAGCCAGCCGGTGAGCGCGGCCGCGTTGACCGGGTGGGCGAGGCTGTAGCCGGAGACGTGCACGAGGTCGCGTTCGGTGACGTCCACGCGGTCGAGGTCGGCACGGGTCAGCCTGCCCTCCGCGCCGACGGCGGTGACGAACGTCCGCTCGGCGGAAGGATCCACCAGGACGACGCAGTAGCCGCTGTCCACGTCGTCGAGTCCTGTTTGGACGACCGAGGCGCCGCTCTCCTGCAGTGCGGCCCGGACGATGTCGGCCATCGGGCCGGTGCCGTACTGGCCCGCGAACACCACCGGCAGGCCGGCGCGCCGGGCGGCGACGAGGGTGTTGAGGCCGCCGCCCGCGGTCATCCGGGAGTCCGCGGCGATGACGTCGCCGCCCGGTTCCGGCAGGTGGGCGACGGTCATCACGATGTCGACGATCACGTTGCCGGTCGAGATCAGCCTGGCCTCAGTCACGGGCACCACCCAGGGCGAAGTAGCCCGCCGCCGCCACGGCGAACGTGACGATCCAGCCGATGGAGCTGAAACCGCCCGCCAGCAACAGGTACCCGGCGACGATGGCGACGGCCCAGGCCGCGGTCGCACGCCATTCGACGCCGCCCTGGTACCAGTAGGCGCTCGCGCGGGTCATGTCGAGCAGCGCGTCCGGGTCGTAGTGGCGGCGCTTGACCATGTCGACGAGGAACACGCCGAGCCAGGCCGTGATCGGGATGGCCAGCAGCGAGATGAAACCGATGAAGGGGCCGTAGAAGTTGTCGGCCAGCAGCATGAAGTAGATCGCGCCGAGGAACGTGACGGTCACGTCCAGCGCCACCGCGTACACCCGTGGCACCCGGACACCGAGGGTGAGCGTGGTCAGCCCGGCCGAGTAGACCGACAGGTGGTTCGACAGCAGCAACCCGCCGAACGCCGCGATCAGGTACGGCACGGCCATCCAGGACGGCAGCAGCTCGCGGATCGCGGCGACCGGGTCGGACGCGGATGCCAGCGAGTCGTCGCCCGCGGTGAGCAGGGCGCCGAGGCCGATCAGCAGCACCAGCGGGATGCCTGCACCGGCGGCGCTCGCGCTGATCAGCCTGCCCGCGCGCACGCTCGTCTTCTGGTAGCGGGCCATGTCGGCGCCCGCGTTGGCCCAGCCGATGCCCGTGCCGCCCGCGATCACGCCGATCCCGGCCAGCACCGCGGTGATCGGTCCCGCCGGCATCGCGGCGACGGCGTTCCAGTCGACCGTGGCCACCAGCACGACGCCCACGACGACGTTGAGCGCGCCGAAGATCCACGTCGCCCACTTCTGGATCACCAGGATCGCGGCGTGGCCGAGGCCGGAGACCAGCAGCGTGCACAGTTCGAAGATCGCGATCGCGACGATCGTCAGCACCGGCACGGACTTGGCGTCGGTGGCGGTGCCGAACGCGATCGTGAACAACGACAGCAGCACGAACGCCCCGGTCGTGGTGTTCACCGTCTCCCAGCCGAGGCGGGACGCCAGGGCGACCAGGGTCGGACCCGCGTTGCCGCGCGTGCCGAACACGGCGCGGGACAACGTCATGCTCGGCGCGCCACCCCGCCGTCCGGCCACCGAGACGACGCCGACCACCGCGAACGATCCCGCCGCGCCGACCGCCGCGACGATCAGCGCCTGCCAGACGTTGAGGAACTGGAACGCGACCAGCGTGGCGCCCAGCGGCAGCCCGAGGATGGAGATGTTGGCGGCGAACCACACCCAGAACAGCTGCAGGGGGTTGCCGTTGCGGTCGGCGTTCGGCACGGGCTCGATGCCGCGCTGCTCGACGGCGCTCAGGGCACCGCGGGTGGTGGTGGACATGGCTGTCTCCAGACGACGGTGGTGGAAACGCTTCAGGGGCGGCGCCGCGGCCTTTCGCGCAGAGCGAGCAGGGTGCTCACGAGCGGGTCGAGTGCGAGGTCGTTGACGCTCGCGACGGTCGTCACGGCGGCGGCGGGCCAGACCTCGATCCCGTGCACCGCACCGAGAACGGCTCCCGTCATAGCGGCGATCGTGTCGGTGTCGCCGCCGAGACCCGCGGCCTGGCAGAGCGCGGCCCACGGGTCGTCGGCCAGTGCCGCGAGCGCCAGCGCCGCGACCACGGACTCCTGCGCGGCCACGGACGTGCCGACTACCTCGATCAACGCCTCTTCGCGGGCACGCACGGAAAGCGACTTCAAGTAGGGGAGTGCCCAGCGCAGCCGGGCCGCGATCGTGCCGCCCGCCACCCAGTGCCCACGCCGGCCGCCCTCCTCGGCCGCGGCGACGGCGACCTCGACGGCCTCGGGCAGGCTCGCTCCACCCACGCCCGCGCTCACCGCGGCGCCGACGGCGGCCGCGGCACCGATGCCCAGACCCGTGTTGTGCGTGGGAGCGCTGGTGTGCGCGACGACGTCCACAAAGGACTTCAAATCCGAGGCGTCACAGGCGATCCCGACCGGTGTGATGCGCATGGCCGCTCCGTTGGTGGCCCCGTTCCGACCGGCCTCGTCCGCGGGAACCCCGTCCTCCAGCCGCGCCAGCGCCGCCTTGGTGGACGGCCCCAGCAGGTCGAGCGACCCGCGTGCGCGCATCCGGTCCTCCCACGCGAGCAGCCGCCGCGCCAGTTCGACCGGGTCGACGACGCCGTCGTTCTCGACCAGCAACTGCGCGAGGAGCACGGCCTGCTCGGTGTCGTCGGTGATCGACCCCGCCGCCATGCCGTGCGCGATCCGCTGCCGGGGCCCGGCGGCGACCAGTCCGGTGATCGGCCCGTGGTCGGCGAGGATCTCCGCGCGGGACATCGACTGCGTGGGCATCCCCAGCGCGTCGCCGAGCGCCAGTCCCCAGAACGCGCCGAGCGCGTTGCTCTTCACCTCAGCCCCCGAAGCTCACGTGCAGCCGGAACCGCTTCGGGTCGAGCCAGCTCACGACCTTCTCGACGAAGTTCCCGTCGGCGTCGCGCGCGATCCGGGTGGTGTGCAGGAACATCTCGCCCGGCTCCCGCCCGAGCAGCCGCGCGTCGGCCTCGCCCAGCGCCGCGACCGCGATCCACTGATCTCCCCGCGCCGGCACCAGGCCGGAAGCCGTCATGGTCTCCGACAACGAGTCGTCGGTGAGCCCCAACTCGGGGACCTGCCGCACCGCACCGACCGCCGGCACGCGGCTGCGTTCCAGCGACACGGCGGTCCCGTCACCCACGAGCCGGCGGATCCGGTCGAGCGCCAGGAACTCCATCGCGCCCGCTCCGACCGTGGCCGCCAGGTCGGGATCGACCACCCGTTCCGCGCGCACGACCTCGGCCCTGGTGTGGACGCCGGTCATCGCGAGCGCGAGACCCCAGCTCGGCGACTCGTCGAGCGACCGGCCGTCGAACGTGACGAACGAGCCGACGCCCGTCTGCGTCTCGATCAGGTTGTCGCGGGCCAGGCCTTCGAGCGCGCCCCGGACGGTGCTGCGGCTGACGGCGAACCGGCGGGCCAGCTCGTTCTCGCCCGGCAGCAACGAGCCGGTCGGGTGCTCGCCGGAGCGGATCGCCTCGCGCAGCCGTTCCGCGACCTCCTGGCGTTTGAGCGACGATCGTCCGCGACCCTGGTTGTCCATACCTGGACCATACCTGTCCGGTACCTGTCTGACTAGGTGTCGGGACATCGCCGAACGCACGGACCGTTTTTACGCGATCTTGATGCCTGACCCCTCCTGCCTTTACGAGGGCCGGACTTCACGCGAAGTTGACTCGTTCCCCAATGACTGGACAGCACTTCGGGGGCACGGGCATGACCGAAACGTCGCAGTACGCGATACCTGACCGCGTGGAGAGCCCGGTGCGCCCGGCCGCCCCCGCGACGGGGCTGGGACGGTGGTTGCTGAAGCACCGGGTGCAGCCGGTCGTCGGCCCGGAGAGCGGCGAGACCCACGCCGTGCCGCAGTCGTGGTGGAAGGTCATGTGCCTGACCGGCGTGGACTACTTCTCCACGCTGTCCTACCTGCCGGCCATCGCGGCGCTGGCGGCCGGGGCCGTGTCGCCGCTGGCCACGCTGTTGATCGTGGCGCTGACGTTGCTCGGCATGCTGCCGATGTACCGGCGGGTGGCGAAGGAGAGCCCGCACGGGCAGGGCTCGGTGGCGATGCTCGAGAACCTGCTGCCGTTCTGGCGGGGCAAGCTGTTCGTGTTGGTGCTGCTGGGGTTCGTGGCCACGTCGTGGATCATCACGATCACCCTCTCGTCCGCGGACGCGACCGTGCACCTGCTGGAGAACCCGCTGGCGCCGGGGTTCCTGCACGGCCACGAGGTCGCGGTGACCGTGGTGCTGTTGCTCGTGCTCGGCGGGGTGTTCCTGCTCGGGTTCAGCGAGGCCGTCGGCGTGGCGATTCCGCTGGTCGCGGTGTTCCTGCTGCTCAACGCCGTGGTGGTGGCCGCGGGCGTCGTGCAGGTGCTGTCCGAACCGGTCGTGCTCGACCGGTGGGTGGACGCGCTGACGGCCAGCGGCGGGTTCACCGGCGCGGTCGGCCCGGCGGTGCTCGCGTTCCCGTTGCTGGTGCTGGGGTTGTCGGGTTTCGAGACCGGCGTGAGCATGATGCCGCTGGTGGCCTCCAAGGGAAGGACGGAGCAGGAGCGGCTCGCGGACCGGGTGCGCAACACCCGCAAGCTGCTCACGACGGCCGCGCTGATCATGTCGGTCTACCTGATCGCCACGAGCTTCGTCACGACCGTGCTGATCCCGGCCGAGGAGTTCCGGCCCGGCGGGGAGGCCAACGGCCGCGCGCTCGCCTACCTCGCGCACGAACTGCTGGGGGAGGGCGTCGGCACGGCCTACGACATCAGCAGCATCCTGATCCTCTGGTTCGCGGGCGCGTCCGCGATGGCCGGCCTGATCAACATCGTGCCGCGCTACCTGCCGTCGTACGGCATGGCGCCGGACTGGTCGCGCGCGGTGCGGCCGGTGGTGATCGTCTACACGGTGATCTGCGTGCTGGTCACGATCGTCTTCAACGCCGACGTCAACGCGCAGGCGGGCGCCTACGCCACCGGCATCCTGGCGATGATGGTGTCCGCGTCGGTCGCCGTCGCCATCTCCGCGGTGCGCAGGAGGCAGCGCAAAGCCGCGGCCGCGTTCACCGTCCTGACGCTCATCCTGGTGTACGCGCTCGTGGAGAACGTCATCGAGAAGCCCGACGGTCTCACCATCTCGTTGTTCTTCATCCTCGGCATCATCGCGATCTCGCTGGTCTCCCGCGTCACCCGCACCACCGAACTGCGGGTCGAGCACATCGAGTTCGACGAGACCGCCCGCCGGTTCGTCTCCGCCACGCTCGCCCACGACGGCGCCGTGACGCTCATCGCCAACCGCAGGCAGGCCGGTGACGCCGCCGAGTACGCCGAGAAGGAGGCCGAGCAACGCGGCACGAACCCGGTGCCCGGCACGGCGGACGTGCTGTTCCTGGAGATCGACGTGGTCGACCCGTCGGACTTCAGCGAGGTGCTCCAGGTGCGCGGCGTGGAGGTCGACGGGCACCGGATCCTGCGGGCGGACAGCCCGGCCGCGCCCAACGCCATCGCCGCGATCCTGCTGGCCCTGCGCGACTGCACCGGCGTGCGGCCGCACTGCCACTTCGCCTGGAGCGAGGGCAACCCGCTGGGGCACCTGTTCCGGTACCTGCTGCTCGGCCGCGGCGACACCGCGCCGGTGGTGCGGGAGATCATCCGGGCGAGCGAGCCGGACCCCGACCGCAGGCCCGGCATCCACGTCGGAGGCTGACGCCCGTCAAGACGGCGCCCGTCAAGACCGCGCCCGTCAAGGTGGCGCCCGGATCGGGTGAGGACGCCCGACCCGATCGACGCCTGCGCGGGTGTCCAGGTCACATCGGGTAACCCCTCTCCGTGCCGTTCGGGTGAGACGCAGATCGCTCCGCGTCAAGATCCCGTCAAGGAAGGCACCGCCGGTGTCAAGGTGTTGTCAGGCGGCGCTGACCTGCGGGTTTTCCTGATGCACGCTTCCCGGCGTCAGGAAAACCTCGTTGAAGTCGGAAGGGAGCGCGCCATGGCCGACCTGGCCTACGCGTTGCTGCTGATCGTGAGTTTCCTCGTGCTGGGACTCACCGTGCGCGGACTGGAGAAGCTGTGAGCGGCACCGGTCTGATCGCGAACGCCGTCGCGGGCGTGCTCGCCCTCGCGTTGATCGTCTACCTGTTCGTCGCACTCGTCCGGCCGGAGAAGTTCTGATGTCACCCCTCGTGGCAGGCCTCGTGCAGGTCGGCATCCTCGTCGCGGCGCTGGCGGTCGCGTACCGCCCGCTCGGCGACCACATGGCCCGCGTCTTCCGCGTCCAGGAAACCGAAGACCAGAAGCATTCGAAGGTCGAGCTGGCGATCTACCGCTTCGCCCGCATCGATCCGAACGCCGAGCAGAAGTGGAGCACCTACGCGTTCGGCGTGCTGGGCTTCTCGTTCGTCGGCATCGTGTTCCTCTACGTGATCCAGCGGATCCAGTCCGTCTTACCGTTCGCCTTCGACCGCGGCACCGTCTCGGAGGGCATGGCGTTCAACACGGCGATCAGCTTCGTCACCAACACGAACTGGCAGTCGTACGTGCCGGAGGCCGTCCTGGGCCACACGGTCCAGATGATCGGCCTCACCGTGCAGAACTTCGTGTCGGCCGCCGTCGGTCTCGCCGTCGCGGTCGCGTTGATCCGCGGTTTCGTGCGGCACCAGACGGACCGGCTCGGCAACTTCTGGGTCGACCTCGTCCGCGGCACGCTGCGGATCCTGCTGCCGATGGCGTTCGTCTTCGCGATCGTGCTGATCGCGCTGGGCGTCACGATGTCGCTCAAGTCCGGTGTGGACGTCGACGGCCAGACCGTCGCGAACGCGCCCGTCGCCTCGCAGGAGGCCATCAAGGAGCTCGGCACCAACGGTGGCGGCGTCCTCAACGCGAACTCCGCGCACCCGTTCGAGAACCCGAACGAGTGGAGCAACCTCGTCGAGATCTTCCTGCTGCTGGTCGTCCCGGTCGCGCTGACCCGCACGTTCGGGCGGATGGTCGGCCAGCCGAAGCAGGGCTACGTGCTGCTGGGCGTCATGGGCACCATCTGGTCCGCGATGCTCGCGGTCATCTGGGCCGCCGAGGCGAACGGCATCAGGCCGTTGGAAGGCAAGGAACTCCGCTTCGACGTCGCCGCCAGCGCACTCTTCGCGAACTCCACCACGGGCACGTCGACCGGCGCGGTCAACTCGTGGCACGACAGCTACACCGGTCTCGGCGGTGGCGGCACGTTGCTGAACATGCTGTTCGGCGAGATGACGCCCGGCGGTGTCGGCACCGGCCTCTACAGCATCCTGGTGATGGCGATCATCGCGATGTTCCTGGCGGGCCTCATGGTCGGCCGCACGCCCGAGTACCTCGGCAAGAAGCTCGGCCGCCGCGAGGTCACCGCCGCCGCGGTGTCGATCCTCGCGATGCCGACCGTGCTGCTGATCGGCGCCGGCATCGCCGCCGTGCTGCCGAGCACGCAGGGAGCGTTGAACAACCCGGGCGAGCACGGCCTGTCGGAGATCCTCTACGCCTACGCGTCGGCCTCCAACAACAACGGCAGCGCGTTCGGCGGCATCACGGTGACCAGCGACTGGTTCCAGTCGTCACTCGGCCTGTGCATGCTGTTCGGCCGGTTCGTGCCGATCATCGCGGTGCTCGCGCTCGCGGGTTCCCTGGCGGCGCAGAAGAAGGTGCCGGTCACGTCGGGCACGCTGCCCACCACCGGGCCGCTCTTCGCCACCCTGCTCGGCGCCAGCGTCGTGCTCGTCGCCGCGCTCACGTTCGTTCCCGCTCTCGCTCTTGGTCCCATCGCGGAGGCTTTGCTGTGACCAGCACACTTCAGCGGTCTCCGGAAGAGAACCGCTCCCGGCCCGCGGAGAACCCGGGCCACCAGGTCGGCGCCGGTGTCTTCGACCCCAAGCAGCTGCTCAAGTCCTTTCCGGACGCACTGCGCAAGTTCGACCCGCGCCACCAGTTGCGCAACCCCGTCATGTTCGTCGTGTGGGTCGGTTCGCTGCTGGTCACGTTCTTCGCGGTCACGGACCCGAACGTCTTCAACGTCGCCGTCACGCTGTGGCTGTGGTTCACGGTCCTGTTCGCGAACCTCGCCGAGGCCGTCGCGGAAGGCCGGGGCAAGGCGCAGGCCGAGTCGTTGCGCAAGACCAAGAAGGACGCGGTCGCGCGGCTCGTGAACGGTGACGTCGTGGCCGGTACCGAGCTCAAGATCGGCGACCTGGTCGTGGTCGAGGCGGGCGAGGTGATCCCCGGCGACGGCGACGTGGTCGAGGGCATCGCGACCGTCGACGAGTCGGCGATCACCGGGGAGTCCGCGCCGGTCATTCGCGAATCGGGTGGTGACCGTTGTGCGGTCACGGGTGGCACGACCGTGCTGTCGGACCGGATCGTCGTGCGGATCACCACCAAGCCCGGCGAGTCCTTCGTGGACCGGATGATCGCTCTCGTCGAAGGCGCGGAGCGGCAGAAGACGCCGAACGAGATCGCGCTGACGATCCTGCTGTCCACGCTGACGATCATCTTCATGCTCGCGGTCGTCGCGTTGCAGCCGTTCGCGATCTACTCCGGCGGCGAGCAGTCGGTGATCGTGCTGACCGCGTTGCTGGTCTGCCTGATCCCGACGACGATCGGCGCGCTGCTGTCCGCCATCGGCATCGCGGGCATGGACCGGCTCGTGCAGCGCAACGTCCTGGCCACGTCCGGCAAGGCGGTGGAGGCCGCGGGCGACATCGACACGTTGCTGCTGGACAAGACCGGCACCATCACCTGGGGCAACCGGCGCGCGACCGAGTTCATCGCGGTCAACGGCACGGACGAGCGGACGCTGGCGGAGGCCTGCCGCCTGTCGAGCCTGGCCGACGGCACGCCCGAGGGTCGCAGCGTCGTCGAGCTGTGCGTGGAGAGGTACGGCCTGCCCGCCGAGGCGAGCGATCACGAGAAGACCGGCGAGTTCGTGCCGTTCACGGCGCAGACCCGCGTGTCCGGCATCGACCTGGGGGACCGTCGCATCCGCAAGGGTGCCGCGTCCGCGTTCGACCTGCCCGGCACGGCCCGCGAGATCGTGGACGAGATCAGCGGCCAGGGCGGCACGCCGCTCGTCGTCGCCGAGAACGACCGGGTGCTCGGGGTCATCAGGCTGAGCGACGTCGTAAAGCCCGGCATGAAGGAACGCTTCGCCGAGCTGCGCGCGATGGGCATCCGCACGGTCATGGTCACCGGCGACAACCCGTTGACCGCCAGGGCGATCGCCGCCGAGGCCGGTGTCGACGACTTCCTCGCCGAGGCCAAGCCCGAGGACAAGATGGCCCTGATCCGCAAGGAGCAGGAGGGCGGCCGGCTCGTCGCGATGACCGGTGACGGCACGAACGACGCACCGGCGCTCGCGCAGTCCGACGTCGGCGTGGCGATGAACACCGGGACGTCCGCGGCCAAGGAGGCCGGGAACATGGTGGACCTCGACTCGGACCCCACCAAGCTGATCGAGATCGTGGAGATCGGCAAGCAGTTGCTGATCACGCGGGGTGCGCTGACGACGTTCTCCGTCGCCAACGACCTGGCGAAGTACTTCGCGATCCTGCCCGCGATGTTCGCGGCGATCTACCCGGCGCTGGACAAGCTCAACATCATGCACCTGGCCACGCCGCAGTCCGCGATCTTGTCGGCGGTGATCTTCAACGCCCTGGTGATCGTGGCGCTGATCCCGCTGGCCCTGAAGGGCGTCCGGTACCGGCCGTCCAGTGCAAGCGCCCTGCTCCGGCGCAACCTGCTGATCTACGGCCTGGGCGGCGTCGTGACGCCGTTCGCCGGGATCTGGCTGATCGACCTGCTCGTGCGACTCATCCCCGGGATCGGCTGAACCATGGACAACTTCTTCAAGCAGGCGTGGGCGGGACTGCGGGTCCTGCTGGCGCTCACCGTGATCCTCGGCGTGGCCTACCCGGCCGTGGTGTGGGGCGTCTCGCGCGTCCCCGGCCTGCACGCCAACGCCGAGGCGTCCGGCACCTCGCTGGTGGCCGTCGTGCGGGAGGGTGACGAGTACTTCGTGCCGCGCCCGTCCGCCGCGACGCTGCCCGCGTCCGGTGGTACCAACAAGAGCGAGATCAACGAGGACTACACCAAGGTGATCGCCGAACGCCGGACGGAGATCGCGCGGCGCGAGGGTGTCGCGGAGGACCAGGTGCCGCAGGACGCCGTCACGGCGTCGGCCTCGGGCCTCGACCCGCACATCAGCCCGGCCTACGCCGAGATCCAGGTTCCCCGCGTGGCCAGGGTGTCCGGCCTGCCCGTGGAGAAGGTGCGGGAACTGGTGGCGGCCGCCACCGAGGGCACGTTCACCACCACCGTCAACGTGACGGCGCTCAACCGTGCCCTCGACGCGGCCTGAGCGTCGCCGCGGCGAGCTGAGGATCTACCTCGGCGCGGCTCCCGGTGTCGGCAAGACCTTCGCCGTGCTCGGCGAGGCCCACCGGCGCCGGGAGCGCGGCACCGACGTGGTCGTCGGCCTCGTCGAGACGCACGGGCGGGAGAAGACCCAGAACCTCGTGGAGGGCCTGGAGGTCCTGCCGCGCCGGGAGTTCCGGCACCGGGGCGTCGACTTCTCCGAGATGGACGTCGACGCCCTGCTGGCCCGCGCCCCCGAGGTCGCCGTCGTGGACGAACTGGCGCACACCAACGTGCCCGGCTCGCGCAACGAGAAGCGCTGGCAGGACGTCGGGGAACTGCTCGACGCCGGCATCGACGTCCTGTCCACGGTCAACGTCCAGCACCTGGAGTCCCTCAACGACGTCGTCGAGCGCATCACCGGTGTGCCGCAACGGGAAACCGTGCCGGACGAGGTGGTGCGCGGAGCCGACCAGCTGGAACTGGTCGACATCACCCCGGAGGCGTTGCGGCGCCGGCTCGCGCACGGCAACGTCTACGCCGCGCACAAGATCGACGCCGCGCTGGGCAACTACTTCCGGGTCGGCAACCTGACGGCGTTGCGCGAACTGGCCCTGCTGTGGGTGGCCGACCAGGTCGACGTGGCCCTGCAGCGCTACCGCACCGAACAACGGATCACCGACACGTGGGAGACGCGCGAGCGGGTCGTCGTGTCGGTCACCGGCGGCCCGGAGAGCGAGACCCTGATCCGCCGCGCGCGCCGGATCGCGTTGCGCGCCGGGGCAGAACTGCTGGTGGTGCACGTGCTGCGCGGTGACGGCCTCACCGGCGCGACCCCCGAGCTGATCGCGAAGTGCCGCAGGATCTCCGAAGACGTCGGCGCGACGTTCCACCAGGTCGTCGGCGACGACGTGCCGACGGCGCTGCTGGAGTTCGCCCGCGGCGTCAACGCGACCCAGCTCGTGCTCGGCACCTCCCGCCGCTCCCGGCTCGCGCGCGCGTTCGACGAGGGCATCGGCGCGTCGGTCGTGCAGGAGTCCGGCGCGATCGACGTGCACATGGTCACGCACGACGAGTCGCACCGCGTGCTGCGCTGGAAGATCGGCCGCAACGCGTTGAGCCCGTCCCGGCAACTGGCGGGCTGGGCGGCCTCGCTGCTGCTGCCCGCGCTGACGACGGTGCTGGGTATGTCCTGGCGCGACGACGTCACCTACTCGACCGACCTCGTGGGCTTCCTGCTGGCCACCTGCGTGGTCGCGCTGATCGGCGGACTCGGCCCCGCGCTGGTGAGCGCGTTCCTCGGCGCCGGGCTCCTCAACTACTTCTTCACCGAGCCCTACTACAGCCTGGCGGTGAACTCGCCGGAGAACGTGATCACGCTGGCGGCCATGGTGATCGTGGCGGTGATCGTCGCCCTGGTCGTGGACCGGGCGGCCCGCCTGGCCGAGCAGGGCGCCCGGGCCCGCACCGAGGCCGCGCTGCTGGCCTCCTACTCCCGCACCGTCCTCACCTCCCCGTACCCGCTGGCCCGCCTGCTGGAGAAGATCCGCGAGAACTTCGGCCTGGACTCCGTGGCCCTGCTGGAGAAACGAGGCCCCGGCTGGGAACGCGTGGCCTGCGTGGGCGCCCGCCCGTGCGACGAGCCGGACGACGCCGACGCCGACATCGCCGTGACCGCCGACATCCACCTGGCCCTGAAGGGCAGAACCCTGCCCGCGAGCGACCAGCGCGTCCTCGAAGCCGCCGCCGGCCAGGCCCTGATGGCGTTGCGGCAACAACGAATGGCCGACGAGACCCGCGACGCCCAGCGCAAGGTCGAGACCACCGAACTGCGCACCGCACTGCTCTCCGGTGTGGGCCACGACCTCCGCACGCCCCTGACGTCCATCAAGGCCGCGATAGGCAGCCTCCGCGACCACGACCTGGCCCTGTCCTTCGAGGACGTGAACGACCTCATGGAGACCGTGGAGGAGTCCGCCGACCGCCTCAACGCCCTGGTCGACAACCTCCTGGACTCCTCCCGCCTCGCCACCGGCTCCGTGACTCCGCTGATGCGTCCGGTCGGCTACTACGAGGTGGTGGCGCGCGCACTGTCCGCAGTGGACGAACGCCGCGCCGTCACGGTCGACGTGGACGAGGACCTGCCGGCCGTGGACGCGGACCTGGGCCTGCTCGAACGCGTGGTGGCCAACGTGATCGACAACGCGCTCCGCCACGGCCGCATGACCCCGCGCCGCACCGTGGACGTGGACGGCGACGGCCGGATCACCCAGGACGAACCAGAGGTCGCGGTCCGCGCCAGCACCCACGGCTCCTTCGTGGAACTGCGCGTGGTCGACCACGGCCCAGGCCTGCACAAGAAGGCCCTCGCAGGCGTCTTCACCCCGTTCCAGCGCCTGGGCGACCGGGACGCCACCCCGGGAGTGGGCCTGGGCCTGAGCGTGGCCAAGGGGTTCACCAACGCGATGGGCGGCGAGATCACCGCCGAAGACACCCCCGGCGGGGGCCTGACCGTCGTCATCTCGTTGCCGGTGCACAAGGAGAACCACACATGACCTCAGTGCTGGTGGTAGACGACGAACCGCAGATCGTCCGAGCCCTGAGAATCAACCTGAGCGCCCGCGGCTACGACGTCATGACGGCCTACGACGGCAAGACCGCACTGACCGTGGCCGTGGAGACCAAACCGGACGTGGTCGTCCTGGACCTCGGCCTGCCGGACCTGGACGGCGTCGACGTGATCGCGGGCCTGCGAGGTTGGTCCACCGCCCCGATCATCGTCCTCTCGGCCCGCACGGACTCAGCCGCCAAGGTGGAGGCCCTGGACGCGGGCGCCGACGACTACGTGACCAAGCCGTTCGGCATGGACGAACTCCTCGCCAGACTGCGCGCCGCGGTGCGCAGGAAGTCCACCACCACCCGCATCCCGGACGAACCACTCGTCCACACCGCCACCTTCACGGTCGACTTCACCGTCAAGCGCGTGCACCGGGGCGACCGCGAGGTGCACCTCACCCCGACGGAGTGGGGCATCCTCGAGATCCTCGCCCGCAACCCGGACCGCCTGGTGACGCAGAAGCAGCTGCTGCAGGAGGTGTGGGGTCCCAAGCACCTCAACGAGACCCAGTACCTGCGGGTGTACATGGCGCAGCTGCGCCGCAAGCTGGAGAACAACCCCTCGCACCCGCAGCACCTGATCACCGAGCCGGGGATGGGCTACCGCTTCCAGGCTTGAGGCGGGGTGACAACAGCTTCAGTTCATGAGTTGGCGCCCAGGCTGGAGAGCATCATGCCTGTTGTTGTGTGAGAAAGCCGGAATCGTGCGGCAGTGGCAGGTGGTGAACTCGCAGGTAGTCGCCGAGCAGCCGCCGTACGTCGATGGCAGCCAGCTTCAGGTCGTGCAGCGACATGTCAGGAAGCGGTCCGCCGTCGGCGGAGACTGCGCGCCACGTGGTGCCTTCGAGCCGGTACAGGAACCACCTGTCCATGTGGGACAACTCGAAGAGGTGGTCGTGTTCCGGAGTGACGAGGAACTGCCAGATCAGTCCGTCAGGCCGGTATTGGATCTCGAAGGAGTTGTCCAGTTCTGGGATGGGAACGCTGACCGGTCGTTGAACGTGACGGGCGTGGGCCACGCCCTGGTCGAACGAAGGCCGGTGCGCAACCATGACGATCCGCACGAACTCTTCCGTCAGACTGTTGATGTACGCGCGGTTGAGTCGGATCAGAGCCTCGTCAGTGGGGTCCACGGGTGCCTTTCGCGGTGGTCACGAAGACGGTCGGTTGCCGTACAACACATCGGTGAAGCGAATCGCGGGAACATCGCTCGGCGCCTGGAATTTCTTGGTCGCCGATCGCCTGTCAATCGTTACGGGCAGGGGCGCGCGTGTCCGGTGTTTGTCCACTGAAAGACGGGTTGTCCTTGCCGTGGCAGGAAGTTGACACCGTTCTGGACAGAAAGATGTCAGTCTCCCACGAGGTGTGGTCCCCTCGTTCGGGGCCGTGGGAAGCTCCCCTTCGCTCGAAGGGAGGAGCCGATGACGGGTGAGGAAGACGAATCGACCGAGACCGGCCGAAGTGCATTGACCATCGCTGTCGAACGCCGTGAGCGAGAAAACAGCCAACCGGAGGTCGAGGCCACCGCGCACACCGATCACACCGCGTTCTCGTCGAATCCTTGGTAGTGAACCACGACTTGCGGGGGCCACCATGACGTCACAGGGGAGTACGGCTGCTGCCGGCACCGTCCTCAGCGGTGAGCAGGCCGGGCAAAGCGCGATCGAGCGGGCGCTCGTGCGGTTGGGCCGTGAGCGGGACGGCGGCGCCGACGAGATCAACGCCCACACCGACCACACGAACACGCACTCGTCGAACCCGTGGTGAGCCGGGGATGAAGCCGATCGGTGAGTGGCCGGACAACGGCGCGGTCGATGCCGCAGAGCTGATACGGCACGGTTGGCAGCCGCGGCCGCTCAGCGAGTTCATCCTCAAGGTCCAGTCGCGGTGCAACCTCAACTGCGACTACTGCTACGTCTACCACCTCGCCGACTCCAGCTGGCGGCAGCAGCCGAACAGGATGTCCGAACGGACCGTGCGCGCGGCGGCGGCGCGGATCGGCGAGCACTCCGCCCTGCACGGGCTCGAGCAGGTCAGCATCAGCATGCACGGTGGAGAACCACTCCTGTGCGGGCGCGACTACCTGGAGCGGTTCATCTCCATTGTGCGCGAGCAACTCGGCGATGTGCGCGTCAGGTTCTCCCTTCAGACGAACGGCGTGCTCCTCGACGAGGAGACGGCCGCGTTCCTCGTGCGCGAAGGGGTTTGCGTCGGGGTGAGCCTCGACGGTGACGAGGCGGCGAACGACCTGCACCGCCGATTCCGCAACGGCAGGTCGAGCTACCGAGCCGCGTCCGCGGGGGTGCGGACGATGCTGCGCCCGGAGCACCGCGCCGCCTTCGGTGGCGTGCTGTGCACCATCCAGCTCCCGTCGGACCCTCTGCGGGTCTGGCACAGCATGCTGGAGCTCGGCACTCCCCAGGTCGACTTCCTGCTGCCGCACGGCACCTGGACGAACCCGCCTCCGGGTCTGACTCCCGGCGACGGTGCCACGCCTTACGCCGACTGGCTCCTGCCGATCTTCGACGAGTGGTTCGACGCGCCGGTGAAACAGGCCGGGGTGCGGATCTTCGAGGACGTGATCAACCTCCTGCTCGGCGGCCGTATCAGCTACGAGTCGTTCGGACTCCGCCCGGTCGGGTTGCTGGTGGTGGAGACGGACGGGAGTTACGAACAGGTCGACAGTCTCAAGGCGGCTTACGAGGGTGCCGCGGCCACCGGGCTCAACGCGTTCGACCACCCGCTGGACGACGTGCTCGCCTTGCCCGGCGTCACGGCGCGCCAGATCGGTGCCGACGCGCTGAGCGACACCTGCCGTCGTTGCAAGTTCGCCGAGGTCTGCGGCGGTGGCCTCTACTCGCATCGGTACCGGCCGGGCACCGGGTTCCTCAACCCCTCCGTGTACTGCGCCGACCTGTACGCGTTGATCTCCCACGTCGAACGACGGGTCACGGCCCAACTGGTCCAGCGCGGGCTCGACCTCGACGTCGTCCGCACCGCCTTCGAGCCGGAGAAGAGCAACCGATGACCGCTCTCGACAGCAAGACCCCGGTCGTCGCGGTGGACGCCGTTCGGATCGGGCTGGGGCTGGGTCTGCACCGGATGGTCCGCGACGCCGCGGAGTTCGGCTGCGTCGTCGACGCCTGCGAGGAGCTCGGAATCGACTCGCTGTGGCTGAGCGAGCACGCGACGACGGACGTGTTCTCCCCGCTGGTCGGGCTGGCTGTCGCCGCCGGCCGCACCCGCAGGATCAAGCTCGGCACCAGCGTCGCCGTCGTGCCGGGCCGCGAGCCCGCGTTGCTCGCCCAGGACCTCGGCACCCTGGACCAGTTGAGCGGAGGCAGGATGCTGCCGGTGTTCGGCCTCGGTACCCGGGAGGACGAGGAACACCAGGCGTTCGGCGTTCGCGCGGACGAGCGCGCCCGCCGCATGGACGAGGCGCTCCCGCTGGTGCGGCGTCTCCTGTCCGGCGAGACCGTGACGCACGAAGGAGAGTTCCACCGCTACGACGGGATCTCCGTCGGGCCGCAGCCCACGCGGTGCCTGGACCTGTGGCTGGGCGGAATGAGCACCACCGAGCTGCGCCGCGCCGGACGGCTGGGCGACGGCTGGCTGGGCAGCTTCCTGAGTCCCGCGGAGACCGCGCGGGCCCGTCAGACGATCAACGCGGAGGCGCACCGCCACGGCAGGGTGATCGACCAGGGACACTTCGGCACGATGGTCTTCCTGGCTACGGACGGCGTACCCGACGAACTCGCCCAGGTGCTGCGGCGGCATCGACCGGACCTCCCGGTCGAGTCGCTCGTCGCGGACAGCTTCGACGCGCTCCGGGAACTCATCGCCGCTCACGTCGCCGGCGGCCTCACGAAGTTCGTGATGCTGAGCGCGAGCCGGCCGCGGGACTGGGCGGCGTGGCTCGCCACCGTCGCTCCCCACCTCCGCGCGGTGCAGGACGAGTTCTCGCCGACGCGCCACACGCCTCGGGAGGCCGCCCCGACGCGGCTGCCGATCATCGACGCCGACTGCCACGTCGTGGAGCCGTTCGAGCTGTGGCAACGGATTCCGGAGAAGTTCCGGGACCGGGTGTGGCGCCGCGAAGTGTCTGAAGAGGACGGTGAGGTCCTCTGGTTCGAAGGCAGGCGGATCAAGGCCGAGTGGACCACGGGAACGCTCAGCACGCCGGGCGCCGCCGCCGAGGGAGGCAGGCTCGACGTCGACTTCGACCACGAGGTCGACAGCGGCGTGTGGGAGCCGCACCGGCGACTCGAGGTGATGGACGAGCAGGGCATCGCGGTCAGCGTGCTCTTCCCGTCGATGATGCTCGGCCTGTGCGATGTGGACAGTGCGGAGCTGCAGGCTTGCTATGCCGAGGTCTACAACGCCTGGATGGCCGAGTTCTGCTCGGTCGACCCGATTCGCCTGCGGTGGGGCGCGTTGCTCCCCACCCGTGAAGTCGACGGCGCGGTCTCGGCACTGCGCAAGGCGGTGGACCAGGGTGCGTGCACGGGGATGCTGCCTCCGACGACGGCACCCGACGTACGGCTCAGCGACCCCGAGTTCGACCCGCTGTGGGAGGCGTTCGGCGAGCTCGGCGTTCCGGTGGTGTTGCACGCGGTGAACCCCGCGAACAACTGCTTGCGGGTGGGGCGGCTGTGGGCGAACCGGACCCAGTGGCAGATGGGCTACCCGTTGCAGCACCAGCTGTCACTGCTCCAGCTCATCGACGGCGGCGTGCTCGACCGCCATCCCGCGCTCCGGGTCGGGCTCTTCGAGGCCGACTGCGGCTGGCTCCCGCACTGGCTCGGCAGACTGGACGCCACGTACCGCAAGATGGCCCTGGTCTCCCGCGTGCCCAGCCGGTCGCCAGTGCGGCAGTTCCTCGACCAGTGCGTCATCTCCGGCGAACCCGGTGACGCCGGACTCGCGCCGACGTTGGACCTCATCGGTGCCGACAGGTTCCTGTTCGCGAGCGACTGGCCCCACCAGGACGGGTCGTGGCCCGACCCGATCATCATCGTGCGTGATCGCACCGACCTGGACGACCGGCAGAAACTCGGGATGCTGGTGCACGGCCCCGCGGCGTTCTTCGGCATCGATCTGGCCGAACTGGCCGGTCACCTCGGTGGCGCCTGGTCGGTCGATGCCGCGATCGCGGACCTCACCGGCCTGCTGCCGGACGGCAGGCCCGGCATCGACTCCCCGGTCACGACATGAAGAACGGCGCCTACCCGCACAACGTGCAGCTGATCGTCACCGAGCGGTGCAACCTGGCCTGCCGCCACTGCGCGGTGCCGGAGGAGGACTCGCCGGCCGGGACGGAGTTGACGATCGACGACTGGAAGGCGTTCACCACGCTGCTCGACGGTGCGGGTGTCCGCTCGCTCACCATCTCCGGCGGTGAGGCGCTGCTGCGCCACGGCGTGATGGACCTCACCGAGCACGCGTGTGCCCTGCGTTTCGACCAGGTGTGCCTGGTGAGCAACGGTCTGGTCATGCGCGAACCCGATCGCGTCGCGGTCGCCCGCCTGCAGCGGCAGAGCCACGCCTTCGGCTACCACGTCAGTCTGGACGGCGCGAGCGCGCGGACCCACGACTGGATGCGTGGCCAGGGCGCGTGGGCACGCACGTGGCGAAATCTGGAGCGGCTCCGTGCTGCAGGCGGGCGGGTCGACGGTGTGCAGGTCGTTCTGCACGAAGGCAACGCCGACGAGCTCGAGCAGCTCGCGCACCAGGCGCGCGAGCTCGGGTCTCGCGTCGTGGTCGTGTTCCCCCACGCCGCGATCGGACGTGCGCGGCGCACTCCGCACGGTCTCACACCGGACGGCTGGAGCGAGGTGTACCGCCGGACCGCGGCACTCGAGGCGGCCACCGGGCTCAGCATCGTCCTCATGGGTCCCGTGCTGATCGACGAGTGGCCGGACTCGGCGTCCGTCGTACCCAACCCGGCGACACCGACGAGCATGAACATGTGCGTCGGCCCGGACGGCGAGGCCTTCACCTGCCCGCCGCTGCGCCCGCGGTCGCTGGGCGCCGTCGGCGATCTGCTCTCGGGCGCCGACAGCTTCGACGCCGTCGCCGCCCGCGGCGGCCTGCTCACCCACGAGGTGTGCGGGACCTGCAAGTTCCAGCTGCTGTGCACCGGGGTGAACCGCGCCCAGCCGTGGCGCGATCGCGCGGCCGGTCAAGTCTTCCGGGATCCTCATGTGGTGGCTTGAGCCCCCGAACGCGCTACCCGCCTGGCAGCGGGCCACCACGGCGGTCGCACCGGACCGGGAGCTGCGGGTGCCGCCGCTGAGCCGGTTCCCGTTGCCCGGCGGGCAGGTCGCACTCGTCGACAGCGACACCGGTGGTTGGTGCGTCACCGACGACGTCGAGGCGGGCCTGCTGACCGAGGGACGTCGTTTCAGCAACGCCATCGGGTCGGCGTGGACCACGCAGGCCTGGCGGCGCGGTCTGCTCCGGGACGGTGACCGCCACGTCCTGGGCGACGCCGACCTCGCCGGCGAGGCCGCTGCCTGTCGTGACACCTACGGTCTCGTGCTCCTGCTCAACGGCGGATGCAACCTGGTGTGCACGTACTGCTACCTGGGCCACGAAACACCGTCCAAGAAGCGGATGATCGACCTCTCCCTCGCGGAGGAAGCCATCCGGTCGGCGCTCCAACGGCCGGAAGAACAGATCATCGTCGATCTCGGTGAGATCGCGGTCAGCAACCCGCACTGGCGTCACCTCGCGACGTACACGCGTGAAGTCGCGGCGAGCAGTCCCGGCGAGGTCCGGCTCACCGTCCAGACCAACGGCACCACCCTCGATCAGTCCTCAGTGGACTTCCTGGCGCAGCACGAAGTCACCGTCGGCCTCAGCCTCGACGGGCCGGCCCGCCACCACGACCGGGCGCGGATGTTCCGCACCGGGGCGGGGTCGCACGAACTCGCCGTGCGAGCGCTCGAACGGTGCGCGAAGACGGGCGTGAGTACGCACCTGATCGCGACCGTGGCCCGGCACAACGTGGCGGTGCCCGAACTCGTGGTCGGGGAGCTGCTGTCCCATCGACCTGGCTCCTACCTCCTCAAACCGGTGCTCGCGCACGGCGAGGCGGCCACCGCGTGGGACCGGGAGGGAGTCACCTCGGACGAGTACGCGTCGTTCATGGAACGGGCGATCCGCGCGGCGGTCGAGTCCGGTGGAGCGCTCGACCAGTCCGCGGCCAAGTTCGCCCAGCGTCTCCTCGGCGAACGACGCGGCTGGGCGGACGGGTGCACCTCACGGCAGTGCGGCTCTGGGAGGAGCCTGCACGTCGTCGCGAGCGACGGGGAGGTGTTCGCGTGTCCGCGGTTCGTCACCGGCGGCACCGGTTTCCGGCCGCCTGGGCGGCTCAGCCTGCCGCTCCTGCTCGCCGACTCCCTGCGCGCCGTGCCGGAGAGTTGTGCGGGGTGTCCGTGGCTGCGCAGCTGCGGTGGCGGCTGCACCTTGTCGGGGCACGACGGCACGCGCGGGACCGTTCCGCTGCCAGATCCGCAATGCACCGCCTACCAAGTGATGCACGAGGTGTTGCTGCGTCAGGTGATCGCACCCGCTGCCCTCGGTGCCGACGGTCTGGTCAACGGGCGCGTCAAGAGGTGTTCGGTGCGGCCGGACCATCTCATCGAAAGCGAGTCCAGGTGAACGTCGAACACGTCTGCGATCAGCTGCACGCGCGATTGGACCTCGATCCCGCTCCTTGGCCGGACGACTGCCTACGTTCGTTCGTCGGATACGCGGAGGACACCGAGATCGATGCGCTGCTGCGCGACTCGCTGCGCCGCAGGAGGCTGGCCTTCCTCCGTGCCAGGGTTCCCGCGCATCTGGCAGCGGCAGACGACCGCAGCCGCCGGGCGTGCGCGCTCCTGCTGCAGGTGCTTTCCGAGGCGCCGTCGGTGTTGGTGGAGCATCTGCTCGAGTCTCCTGCTCTCGAAGGCTGGCTCTGCGGGCCGCCGACCGCGGACTCGGTCTCCGCGCTGGGCGGCTTCCTGGCGGCGGCGCAGCTCGCGCACCCCGATGTCACGCTGCGGTGGTCGGCCGGGGTGGCGCCATTGCACCTCGGCCGGGTCGTCGTCACCGGGCTCGGCGCCGGCGTCGTCGACTCGTTGGACGACGGCAGTCTCCGGGTCACCGGTGACACCGGCGTGGTCGAGATCGATCCCACCGCTCTTGCACACGACGACACCGGCGTGACCTGCACGGGTACGGCGGTCGCGACCGTGTTGCCGCGGACCCGGCTCGGTGAGCTCGTGCTGGACGGTCTCGACCCGCGCCTGCGTGAAACGCCGCTGCCCGTCGAACCGCTCCGCGCAGGGGAGGCGAGAGCCCAGCACTGGGTCGACCTGGTGGACGCCGGCACAGCCCTGCTGGAGTCCGTCGAACCGCCGGCCGCTCGCCAGGTCCGGCGCGCGCTGCGGGTGCTGGTGCCGCACGAACAACTCGACGGTCGCGTCTACGGCATGCGCCGACTCGAAATGATCAGCTCCACGGCCGAACGCACCGTCGGGGCGTTCGGCATCAGCCTCGGCGAGGAAGATCCGCTGCAGATCGCTGAATCGCTCGTTCACGAACACGCGCACACCCGGCTCCGAGCGCTTCTGTGGGACCGGCCGATGCACAGGGCGGACAACCTGCGCTACGAAGCACCGTGGCGTCGTGATCCGCGGCCCATCAGCGGTCTGGTCCAGGGAATCGCGGCGTTCACCTTGGTCACCGAGTTCTACCGGGCCGCCTGGCAGGTGAGGTGCGCGGATGCGTGGCCGGGAGCGGACGCACCGAGTGCGGCGTCGTTGCTCTCGACCATGAACAACAAGCGTGAAGAGGTGCTGTACGGCATTCGCCAGGCGCTTGACGCAGACGAGCTGCTGTCCTTCGGACGGGACTTCCTGCTTCTCTCGGCCGAGGTGCTTTCGAGGGCGTCCGATCAGCCCGTGTCGTCCGTGTGACGCCAGGGGTCAGGTCATCCCACAGGGCCTGGAACCGGTGAGCGGTGTCCCCGTCGCTGGGGACACGCTCCGGCAACCGGTGATGTGTCGGAGCATCCACTGCTGCGACCTGCTATCGCCAGTATCTGGCAATAGCAATATGCTCGCAGGTGATCGAGTGCGTTGAGGAGTGGCCACGCGCACCGGGCCTGGCGACGAGTTGGTGGTTGCGATGCAGGGAGTGGGCGGCGCGTCGGTGCTCGCAGGCGCGTCCCTGCTGGTGGGGTCGGCGGCCTTTTTGGTGGCGTTCGTACTGGTCAGGGATGAGCCGGCGAGTCTGAGGACCGCCAGGTCGCTCGCCTTCAAGCTGCGCGTGACGTGGGTGGTGGTGGTCCTGGCAGCGGTGGCTGTGTGCGCTGGTTTGTGGCTGGACCGGTAGAGAACGGGGAACCTCAGCCGGTCCCGTGCGTTGGTGAAGGTGAACGCCGAGCGATCCACCGGGAGGACCGGACGTGAAACTGCCGGACCACGAGCAGCGCGAACTGGAAGAGATCGAGCGAAGACTGGCCGAGGACGACCCGAAGTTCGCGGCCAGGCTCAACCGCCCGGCCCCGAGAATCCCGCACCGAACCCTGGTCCTGGCCGGGGTGCTGGCGTTCTACGTGGCAGGCCTGGTGGTGGTGATGACCGGGGTGAGCCTGGCCTTGCCGGTGATCACCGCGCTGGGCGCCGCCATGCTCCTCGCGGTGTTCGCGTGGTTCGCCGTCCGGGCCTGGCGCGCCGACCAGAAGTAGGTCACCCGCGATCGAACGCCCCGCGCACGCGAGCCGGGGCCTTGATCCGCCATGCCTGCTCGACGAGTTCGGCGAGCCGGCCCGGATCGACGCGGGCCAGGTCGACGAGGATCGCCCCGTACCCGTCGTAGTGCGCCGTTGTGCAGAACGCCGGATCGCCGGACGCCAGGAGCGCCGCCTTCTCGTCGAGGCCGCACATCAGCACGAGCCCGCCCTCGGCCTCGCTGCGCAACCGGGCGAACCCCTTGCCGGACACCTTCAGCGAGGGCGTCCGGTACCAGGTCGACTCCGCGACCTCCGGCAGCCGCAGGCCCATCGTCACCACGTCGTCCCAGGTAGCCATGCGCACCATCGTCGCAACGACCGGCCCGGCCTGTCTTGGACGAAGGGAAACTCTCAGCGCGGCAGCGTGAACACGACGGTCGTGCCACCACCGGGGGTGTCGAGCAACGACAGCTCCCCGCCGTGGCGCTCGACGATCCGGTGCACGATCGCCAGGCCGGCGCCGTGCCCGCCGCCGTGCGCGTCCCGCTTGTGCAGCCGGCGGAACAACCGCAGCGCCTCGGTCCGGTGCTCGGGCGCGATGCCGATGCCGTTGTCCCGCACGTGCACCGCGTCGCCGACGGCCAGCACCTCCACCACCCGAGGTCCGTCGGCACGCGCGTACTTGGCGGCGTTGACCAGCAGGTTCACCAGCACCTCCGACAGCCGGTCGGCGTCGGCCCACACGTACCGACCGGGCTCGGGCAGCACGACGGAGACCTCCCGCTCGGTCAGCCGGGGACCGGCGACCTCCAGCGCCGCCAGCACGGCGTCGCGCAGGTCGATCTCCGAACGCCGCAACGACCCGTGCCCCAACTGGGCGAAGTGCAGCAGCGAGTTGATCAGCTCGTCCATCCGCTGCGCCAGCCGTTGCACGGTGTCGAGGCGGCGGACGGTGGTGGGGTCGAGGTCGGTGGCGTCCTCGCGGATGAACGCCGTCGAGTTGAAGATGCCGCGCAGGGGTTCCTTCAGTTCGTGTGCGGCCACGTGCGCGTAGGTGTCGAGGTCGCGGTTCGCGCGGCTGAGTTCGTCGTTCAGCGAGGCCAGCCGCGCGTGGTGGCGCAGCACCATCGTGCTGACGGCACGGCCGAACTCGCTCGCGACCGCCTCGTCCGTGGCGGTCCACGGCACGCAGTGGCCGCGCGTCACGGCCCGGTAGACCGCCGACGAGCCGCGCGGGGTGAGGCGCTCGCCCCGTTCGCCGAGCTGCACGGGCTTGTCCGGGTCGGTCGCCCAGGTGCGGCTCGCGCGGCGTTCCGGGCGCACCCAGGCGATGAGGTCGCCGGTGCCGCTGGCCAACGACAGCACCAGCGCCCCGCTGAGGTGCTCGGCATGGGGTGCCAGCGAGTCGGAGTGCGCGGACAACGTGTCGGCACTCCAGACCTCGCCGGCGTCCAGCGCGGGCACGACCTCCCACAACGCGTGAAGGCCCGGCAGCAGCAGCTCCGGATCGCCGCTCACGATCGTCGTCACACCCTCCAGCCGCAGCACGACGGCCGAGGCGTCGATCAGCTCGTGCAGCAGGTCGACGCTGGTCGAGACGGACTGGGTGATGTCCGTGCTCAGCTCGGTGACCAGCCGCGACAGCGCCGTGCGGGTGTCGTGGCGGGCACGGGACGTCTGCGCCTCCTCCAGCGCGGCCAGCTGCAGCGACAGCGTCACGCCGAAGAACTCGCAGGCCGAGCGCACCTCGGGGTCGAGCCGCCGCGGCGCGACGCCGTGGCAGGCGATGAGCCCCCACAACGAACCGGAGTGCAGCAGCGACACCGACATCGAGGACGCCACCCCGATGTTGCGCAGGTACTCCAGGTGGAACGACGAGACCGTGCGCAACGACGAGTCGGACAGGTCGAGCGGCGCCGACGTGCCGGGCAGCACCCGGGGGAGCAGCGTGGCCGTGGCGTCGTCCACGTCGTGGATCACCCGGATCCAGTTGCGCTCGTAGAGCCGCCTGGCCTGCGGCGGGATGTCGGTCGCCGGGAACCACAGGCCGAGCCACGGCTCCAGCCCGTCCGCCACCGACTCGGCGATCACCTCGCCCGGACCGGCCTGGCCCTCGAAGCGGTACGCGACCACCCGGTCGTAGCCGGTCAGGGCCCGGATCTCGGCCACCGCCGAGGCGCACACGTCGACGACGGTCCGTTCGCGCTGGAGCTTGGTCAGCGAGGCCCGCAGCCGGGGGAAGAACTGGGAGAAGCGGAACGCCTCCTGCGCCGGGCGTGGCTCGAACTCCAGCACGGTCCGGCCGTCCGCGCGGTAGACCGTGACGTCGAAGTGACCACCGGAGGCGGGCAGCACCAGCCCGGTCAGCCCGCGGTCCCCGGTCGGCGCCTCCAGCGTGGCCCGCACCGCCGCCAGCCCCTCGGCGCCGACCAACGCCTCGACCGGCGTGCCGAGCAGTGCTTCCGGCGCCACGCCGAGCACGGACGTCGTGTTGGCGCTGGCGACCTCGACCACACCGGAGCCGTCCACCGCGAGCAACGCGCCGTGGGACTGGATGCCGCCCAGCAGGTGGATCGGCTCGGTCAGGCACACCGTGAGGTCGAACGACGTCGCGCCCGCCTCGGCCTCCGCCTGCGCGACACGAGCCCACTCGGCGCCGAGTCCGCTCTCGTCGGTACCGGAACGCTCTTGATCGTCGTGCATACTCGTTCCAGCTCCCGGTGGACGTGCGGAAAGGAGGTGCCGGGCCGCGTGACCGAGAGACGAGTGCCGACCTGGCCGGACCTCCTGCACGCCCTGTGGCGGGCCGCGTTCGCGGCGGGCAGCACCAAGGTCTTCGCGAAGGAACTCTACTTGGGGCTCCTGGAGCTGCCGCACGTCCGCGGTGTGCTCGGGGCCCGCATCCACCCGTCCGGGGAAGTGCCGGTCGTCCGGTGGGCCGACCACGACGGCGGGGTGCGCAGCGGTCCGCCCGGGCTCGCCGCCGACGTGCTGCCGTGGGTGGCCACTTCACCCGAACTCGTGACGCGTGACGAGGGTCAGGCGAAGATCGCGAACCTCACCGTGGCCGAGGTGGCCGCGTTCGCCCCGCACCTGGCCGAACGGATGCGCGAGGCCGGCGGCACCGTCGTGGTGGCCGCGGCGTTCCGCGCCGCCGAGGGGGACCGGGGCCTGCTGCTCGTCACCCTGGACGCCGCGGCGGGGGCCGAGACGGTCGCGACCGCGCTCGGGCAGGTCGCCGACGTGGTGATCGCGGCCGACGACCGGATCGCCGACCAGGCGTTGCTCGACACCAGGCTCGCGGCGGACGCGGTGCTGGCCGAGATCTCGCTGCGGCTCGCGCGGTCGCTCGACGTCGACGAGACCCTCCGCGCGGTCGTGCGGATGGCGGTGCCCGGCCTTGCCGACGGCGCCGCCGTGCACGTCCAGCGCGACGACAAGCTGGTGCAGATCGCCGCGGCCCACGTGGACGTGCGTCGGGAACGCCTGCTCAACGAGCACCTTCGGCAGGGTCGGTGGGCCGGGGTGCAGGCGTCCGGTGACGAGATCGACCCGATGCCGTCGCTGCTGCCCGCCGACGTGGGGCTGGAGTTGATGACCAGCGCCGTCCTGCAGGCCCGCAGCCGGGTCCTCGGCGTGCTGACGTTCTTTCACCGGGCCGGTGCGCGCCGCGTGCCCACCAGGGAGTTCGTCCGCGACATCGCGGCACGGGCGGCGCTCGCCATCGACAACGCCACCCTCTACAGCCAGCGGCGCGCGGAGGTGGAGGAACTCCAGCTGCACCTGCTGCCCTCGGTGCTGCCGGACCTGCCCGGCGTCGAGATCGCCACCGGTTACAACGTCGCGGGCCACCTGCTGGAGGTCGGCGGCGACTTCTACGGCGTCGTCCGGCAGCCGACCGGGTTCACCGCGCTCATCGGCGACGTGTGCGGCCGAGGCGCCGCCGCCGCGGCCCTCACCGGACTGGCGCGGCACACCGTCGAGACGATCCTGGAGGAGGGCGGGCGCGCGGAGGACGCGGTGCGCCTGCTCAACGCCAAGATGCTGCGCAACGAGGTCACCAAGTTCCTGACGCTGGCCACGATCACGTTCGGCACGCCCGGCCCCGACGGTCTGCCGATGCGCGCGCTCACCGCCGGCCATCCACCACCGGTGATCATCCGCCGCGACGGCGGGATCGAGGAGAGCACCTGCCGGGGCCCGCTCGTCGGCGTGCTCGACGAGCTGAGGTTCACCCCGGCCGACGACGTGCTGCGGCCCGGCGACGCGGTGATCCTCTTCACCGACGGGCTGGTCGAGGCCCGCGACGCCGCCGGGGCGTTCTTCGGCGACACCGACCTGGAACCCACGCTGGCGGCGTTGCACCGACTGCCGTTGCCGCAGATGGCGAGCACGCTGGTCGCGGGCGACGGCCGGTACGCCGTGGACGACGACGCGGCTGTGCTGCTGATCCGGTACCGGGGCGACCGGGTCCTCGACACGACACTGCCGGCGGAACAGGCGCTCGACGCCGCACTCGCGGCCGTCCGGTCGCTGGGCAGACCGGTGGACCGCCTCACCACCTCGCTCGAACCGGGTGACGTGCGGGTCACCGTGGACGGCGACGCCGAGTGGGCGCGGGTGGAGTTCCACCGGGGAGAAGAGACGTGGTGGGAGGTTCTGTGACGGCCGGCGAGGAACAGCTCGTGCTGGTCGTGGAGGACAGCGACGAGGACCGGGAGGCCATCCAGCGCGCCCTGTCCCGCTCGCACCCCGAACTCGTGCTGGAGTTCCTGCCCGACGGAGACCGGGTCGCGGACCGGCTGCGCGACGGCACCCGGTCGTTCCCGGCCCTGGTGCTGCTCGACCTGAACATGCCGGGCGTGGACGGCTACCGCGTGCTCGCGGACCTGCGCGCCGATCCCGACCCCCGGCTGAAGGACGTGATCGTCGTCGTCTTCACCTCGTCGACGACCTCGGCGGACATCGACCGCTGCTACGAGGCCGGCGCGGACAGCTACGTCTACAAGCCGGTGAACTTCACGCTGTTCCGCACGGTGCTCCAGGGTGCGGTGGACTACTGGCACACCAACGACTTCGTGCGTCCCAGCGCGGACTCATGACCCTGCTCGCGCGCCTGCGCACCGAGACCCGTGCGGCTCATCTCGCGCTGGAGGACGACCTCGGGATCGGTCCGGACACGATCTCGCGCGCGCGGTACGAGGATCTGCTGGCGACCTTCCTCGGGTTCCACGAACCGCTCGAACGGGCGTTGGCCGCGTCCATCGCGGCACACGACCTGCACTGGGAACTTTTGCCCGGCGCGGCACATCTCCGTTCGGACCTGAGCGGACTCGACTGGAGCGCGGAACGGATCGACGAGTTGCGGCGATGTGTGCCACCGGACGTGAGCACGCTCCCGAGGTTGATCGGCGCGCTGTACGTCGTCGAGGGCGCGCGGCTCGGCGGCCAGGTGATCACGCGCTGGGTCGCGGACGCCCTCGGGCCGGTGCCGGTCGCGTTCTTCGGCGGGAACGGGGACGCGCGCCGGAGGTTCCGCGGGTTCGGAGCGATGGCGGAGGCCGCCCTGCCCGCCGCCGGGTTCCCGGCGGCGAGCGACGCGGCGAACGCCTGCTTCTCGGCGTTCCGCACCTGGTCAGGGCACCGCCACCGGGTGCAGCCAGCAGGCCACTGACCGGTTCTGCCTGCTCTGCCCCAACGCCGGGGTCTGGCTGTCGCAGACGTCCAACGCGCGCGGGCACCTCGGGTGGAACGCGCACCCGGTCGGCATCGTCCTCAGGTCCGGTGGCGAACCGGGGATGCCCGCGAGGTCGCGGCGCGGCCCCTTCAACGCGGGGAACGACCGCAGCAGCCCGTCGCTGTAGGGGTGCAGGGGAGTGCGGTAGAGGTCCGCCGACTGCGCCTCCTCGACCACCCGGCCCGCGTACATGATCGCGATCCGGTCCGAGAACTCCACCAGCAGCGACAGGTCGTGGGTGATGAACACGACCGAGAACCCGAGCCGTTCGCGCAGGTCGACCAGTGTGCGCAGGATCTGCCGCTGCACCACCACGTCCAGCGCGGTGGTCGGCTCGTCCATGATCACGACGCGCGGTTGCAGGGCGAGCGCCATCGCGATCATCACGCGCTGCCGCATGCCGCCGGAGAGCTGGTGCGGGTAGCTGTGCAGCCGGTCCGTCGCGATGCCGACCAGCGTCAGCAGTTCCCGCGCCCGGTCCTGGCGGAGGCGGTGCGGCGTGCGCGGGGAGTGCGCCTTGAGGACGTCCACCAGCTGGGTGGAGATGCGTTGCACGGGGTTGAGCGAGTTGATCGCGCCCTGGAAGACGATCGCGATCTCGGACCACCGCAGCCTGCGGAGGTCGGCGTCGGGCAACCGCAGCAGGTCGACCGACGAGCCGTCCTCCAGGTGGTACAGCACCTCGCCGCCGGTCACGACGCCCGGCGGTGGCAACAACCTGGTCATGCCGTAGGCCAGAGTGGACTTCCCGCTGCCGGATTCTCCCGCCAGGCCCAGCACTTCGCCCTTGTGCAGGGTCAGGTCGACGTCGCGGACCGCGCGCACCGCGTCGTCACCGAGGCCGTAGCCGACGTTCAGCCCGCGCACGTCGAGGATGCGCTCCTTCATGACGACTCCTTGATCAGCACGGGGGTGAAGCCGACGCGCATGTGCACGCCCCGCAGGGACGACCGGGTGCGCAGGCGCGGGTTGACGTACTCGTCGATGCCGAAGTTGACCAGCGACAACGCCGTGCCGAGCAACGCGATCGCGAGACCGGCCGGCACGAACCACCACCAGGCGCCCTGCGCCAGCGCCTGCTGCGACTGGGCCCAGTAGAGCACCGTGCCCCAGTTCCAGCCGCCCGCGTCGGACACGCCGATGAACGCCAGCGTGATCTCGGAGATCACCGCGAACAGGACCGTGCCGACGAACCCGGACGCGATCACCGCGTACAGGTTCGGCAGGATCTCGAACAGGACGATCCGCCACGTCGACTCGCCGTTCGCGCGCGCCGCCTCGACGTAGTCCCTGCGCCGCAGCGACAACGTCTGCGCACGCAGCACGCGGGCGTTCCAGGCCCACGACGTCAGGCCGATCACCAGCGCGATCGTGAGGTTGCTCGTCTCGGGCAGCGACGAGGTGATGATGACGATCAGCGGCAGCGCCGGGATCACCAGGAACACGTTGGACAGCGCGGACAGCCCCTCGCCCGCCGAGCCGCTGAGGTACCCGGCCGTGACGCCGACGAGCACCGACAGCACGGTCGCGACGATGCCCGCGACGGCCCCGACGAACACGACGCTGCGGGTGCCGGCCAGGACCTGGCTGAAGATGTCCTGGCCGAGGTGCGTCGTGCCGAACCAGTGCTCCGACGACGGCGGCTGCAGCAGGGCGTTGCTGCGCATCGACGGTTCGAACGGCGCGAGCCACGGCCCGACGACCGCCAGCACGGCGAACACACCGAGGGCGACGAGTCCGATGAACGCCTTGCGGTTGTGGCGCATCAGGCCTCCCTGCGGGTGCGCGGGTCCAGCGCCAGGTAGGCGACGTCCGCGAGGAGGTTCGCCAGCAGCACGGACAGCGTGATGATGAGGAAGATGCCCTGCAGCAACGGGTAGTCCTTGGCGCCGACCGCCTGGAACAGCTGGAGGCCGAGGCCGGGGTAGGAGAACACGATCTCCACCAGCAGGGTGCCGCCGACGATGAACCCGAGCGCCAGCGCGAAGCCGGACACGTTGGGCAGCAACGCGTTGCGGGCGGCGTAGGCGAGCATCACCCGGCGTTCGGGCAGGCCCTTGGCGTGCGCGACGGTGACGTAGTCGTCCGACGACACCGTCACCATCATGTTGCGCATGCTGAGGATCCAGCCGCTGACCGACGACACCAGGATCGTGAACGCCGGCAGCAGACCGTGCTGGACGGTGCTGCCGATGAACTGCCAGTCCCAGTTGGGCACGAGGCCGATCTCGTACGCGCCGGACGCCGGGAAGAAGCTCCCCGGCCCGGTGAGCAGCGCGATCGCCACCAGGCCGAGCCAGAAGTACGGGATCGACGAGACGAACGTGGTCACCGGGATCAGCGAGTCCGCCCACGTGCCGCGCCGCCAGCCCACCACGGCGCCCGCGGCGGTGCCGAGGAAGAAGCCGATCACGGTCGTGATGCCGACCAGCCCGACGGTCCACGGCAGGCCGTCGCCGATCACGTCCGCCACCGGGCTCGGGAAGAACGTGAACGACATCCCGAGGTCACCGCGCAGCAGTTGGCCTAGGTACGAGAAGTACTGGCTGGCCAGGCTCTCGTCCTTGTCCAGTCCGAAGAGGACGTACAACGACCGGACGGCCTCGCTGGTCATCTGCCCGCGCTGCTTGGTGATCAGTGCCTGCACCGGGTCGCCGGGGATCATCCGCGGCACGAAGAAGTTGATCGTGACCGCGGCCCAGACGGTGAGCAGGTAGAAGCCGAGGCGTTTCAGCAGGTAGCTCACGACGCCTCCCGCTCGCCGTGGTTGCCGTGGTCACCGTGGTCGCCGTAGAGCCAGCAGGCGGCGAAGTGGCCGTCACCCAGCTCGAAGCGCGGGGGAACGTCCGTGCGGCAGACGTCCAACGCGTGCGGGCAACGCGGGTGGAACCGACAGCCCGGCGGCGGTTCGATCAAGGACGGCGGCTCGCCGAACCCGCCGTCCTTGTCCTCCACCGCCGGCCTGTCGGGGTCGGGTGCCGACTCGATCAGCAACTGCGTGTACGGGTGCGCGGGTCGTTGCGTGACGGTCTCGCTGTCGCCGCCCTCGACGATCTGGCCCGCGTACATCACGATCGTCTCGTCCGCGAAGTACCGGGCGGACGCGATGTCGTGCGTGATGTAGAGGATCGAGAGGTGCAGGCGTTCCTTCAGGTCCCGCAACAGGTTCAGCACGCCGAGCCGGATCGAGACGTCCAACATGGACACCGGTTCGTCGGCCAGCAGCACCTCCGGGCTCGCCGCCAGCGCCCGTGCGATCGCCACGCGCTGCCGTTGCCCGCCGGAGAGCTCGTGCGGGTACCGGTCGAGGTACCGCTCGGCGGGCGTCAGGTGCACCCGGGTCAGCAGGTCCGCGAGCGAGGACTCCAGGTCGTCGCCGCGGTTGCCGTGGATGGTGAGCGCCCTGGTCAGGTGGTAGCGGATGGTGTGCACGGGGTTCAGCGAGGCGAACGGGTCCTGGAAGATCATCTGGACCCGGCGGCAGTACGCGCGGAACTTCCTGCCGCGCGTCAGGCCTCCTCGTACCGCGACGTTCGCGCCGTGCAGCCGGATCTCGCCGGACGTCAGCGGGTAGAGCTGGGCGAGCAGGCGGGCGACCGTCGACTTGCCCGAGCCGGACTCGCCGACGAGCGCGGTCACGCTCGCCTTGCGCAGCTGGAACGACACTCCCTCGACCGCGCGCACAGCCTTCTTCGTGCGCGCGAACGGCTTGCTGACGGGGAAGTGCTTGGTGAGGCCGTCGGCCTCCAGGACGATCTCCGAAGAGACCGTCCCGGAGACCGCCGGCGCTGCCTCGGCCGTCACGAGGCAGGCCTCAGCTTCAGCACGATGTCGAGGGCGTTTTCGAGGGTCGGCTGAACGGGGGCGTACTGGTCGGAGTCGCTCGGCCAGCCCACCCAGTTCTTCGTGCTGTACTGGCCGCCGCCGTTCGCGGCCGACGTGATGATCACCGGCATGTCCTGCACGAAGATCTTCTGCAGCTCCTGCAACGCCGCGTTGCGCACCGACTCGTCGGCCGCGTTCGCGAAGTCGTCGAGCGCCTTGGTGGCGGCCGGGTTCTCGTAGCGGCCGTAGTTGCCGTTGACGCCGGGCGTGCCGATCGGCTTGTACAGCGCACCGTCCATGATGGACTGGTAGATGTCGTAGAGCGTCTGACCGTTGTTGGTCCAGTGCATCGCGGCGCCGAAGTCGCCCACGTCGAGCGCCTTGGTCCACGCGTCGGCGTTCTGCAGGTTCACCGTGGCGTTGATGCCGATCTTGGAGAAGTTGTCCTTGATGATCTCCAGGTCGGTGACGTAGTCGGACCACCCGGACGGGACGGTGAGCGTGATCGTGACGGGCGCGCCGTCCTTGCCCTTCAACGTGTTCCCGTCGAACGTGTAGCCCGCCTCGGTCAGCGCCTTCTTCGCGCCCTCGACGTCGACGGTCACCTTCTTGTCCTTGAACTGCGGGGCGATGAACGACTCACCGGCGGGCGTCGGGATGCCGGTGATGTTGTCGACCTTCGGGTAGAAGTAGCCGGCCTCGCCCTGCGTGAAGATGTCGTCGCGGTTGACGACCATGTTCGCGGCACGGCGCAGGGCCGGGTCGTCCCACGGCTTGGCCTTGGTGTTGAACCAGAGTCCGTGCACGCCGAGGACCGGCGGGAACCACAGCTTGTGGTTCTTCGGGTCCTTGCTGGTGTAGGCGGCCTCGTAGTTGGGGATGAAGACGAAACTCCACTCCGCGGCGCCCGTGGCGAGCGCGTTGGTCTGCGCGTTGTTGTCGCTGTAGGAGGTGTAGCGCAGCTCCTTGACCTTCGGGAGCTCCTGCCAGTACTTGTCCCGGACCGACAGCGTCACCGTCTGCGGGGTGAACGACTTCAGTGTGTACGGGCCGCTGCCGATCGGGTCCTTCAGCGTCTCGGTCGACGGGTTGGCGAACGTCGACCACTGGTGCTTGGGCACCACGAACTGCTCGAGGATCTTCTTCTGGTTGACGAACTGCGACTTCGGGAAGCCGACGGTGACCTCGCTGCCGGAGAACGAGATGTCCTGGTAGGGCACGCCTTCGATGTTGAGCCCGGGGTTCTTCTTGAGGAGCTCGAAGGTGTACGCCACGTCCTCGGCCGTCAGCGGCTTGCCGTCGGACCACGAGACGCCGTCGCGGATGGTGAGCGACAGCTTGTGGTAGTTGTCCGACCAGGTGAACTTCGTTGCCAGCCAAGGCTTCGGCTGGTCTGTCACCTTGACCTCGTTGACCATGGCGAGCGGTTCGAAGAGCAACCGCCGGTAGCCGAGCGACGAGGACGCCGACGAGTTGAGGAACGGGTTGTTGTTCTCCGTTTGGGGTCCGTTCGGCATGCCCACGTTGAGCACGCCGGCGGAGTTGCCCCCGCTGCCCGGGTTTGTCGCCGAACAGGCACCGGTGAACGCCAGGGCGGTCGCGGTGACGGCAGCGCAAACACGCCTCATTCTCATGGAAACTCCTTGTTCTCCAACGAAAGCGAGAAGAATCAAGTGAGCGCTGGGAGAAGGTGACCGCGCGTGCCATCGCGGGTGAGGCCGTGGTGGCCCTCTGGTCGCCGTAGAGTAGACGCCTGACCTCTTGGGCAAGTCAATAACGAAGAGGTCACGACCCGAGGCTTATTTTTAGGCGCGAACTAACCTCGGCGCTCATGGTGCGTACTCGGGCGACCGTGCGAGACCTCCGCCGGCAGAACCGATCGGTGCTCTTGACGGCCCTCTTCCTGGACGGCCCGCTGAGCCGTCAGCAGCTGAGCCTGGCCACCGGGCTGAGTCCGGCGACGGCGTCCACGATCACCGGCGAACTGCTCGATGAGGGCCTGCTGGTGGAGGCCGGCTCGGTCGACTCCGACGGCGGCAGACCGCGCGTGCTGCTGCGGGTCAACCCGGCGTTCGGGTACGTCATCGGCGTTGACGTGGGTGAGACGGGGATCAAGGTCGAGCTGTTCGACCTCGCCATGACCCGTCTGTCCACTGTGGACCGTCTGCTGACCGCGCTGGAGCCCGCGCTGGTCGCCGACCTGATCGCCTCGGGGGTCGACGAGGTGCTGGCGGGCGTCGAGGCGTCGTCGGTCCTCGGGGTCGGCGTCGGGGTGCCCGGCACGGTCGAGCAGGGCGAGTCGGCGGTCGTGCACGCGCAGACCATCGGCTGGGACGCGGTGCCGCTGGAGAAGATGATCCGCGCGGCGGGCGTCACGCTGCCGTTGCTGGTGGAGAACGGTGCGAAGACCCAGGGGCAGGCCGAGATGTGGTTCGGCGCCGGCCGGGGTGCCCGGCACGCGGTGATCGCGCTGGTCGGGTCGGGCGTCGGCATCGCGGTGGTGGCCGGCGGCGTGGTGCACCGGGGTGCGACCAGCAACGCGGGGGAGTGGGGCCACATGACGATCGCGTACGGCGGCAGGCGCTGCCGGTGCGGAGCCCGCGGCTGCCTGGAGGCCTACGCCGGCGCCTCGGCCGTGCTCGCCCGCTACCGGGAGGCAGTGCGACGAGACGACTCGTCGTTGGACGAGCAGTCCGCTTTGGAGGAACTGCTCACCTCGCGCTCGGCCGTGGCCCGCCGGGTGGTGGACGAGTCGGTGGGCTATCTGGGCGCGGGCATCGCGAACCTGGTGAACCTGTTCAACCCGGAACGCGTGGTCCTCGGCGGATGGGCGGGCCTCGCGTTCGGTGCTGTGAAGCTGGACGAGATCGTCGCCGCGACGTCCTCGCACGCGTTGCGCCACCCGTTCGGCCAGGTCCGCATCGAACTGGCTCTGACCGGCCCGGACGCCGTCGCCGTGGGTGCCGCGACCCTCCCGCTGGCCGTCCTCCTGGAGACCGGTGCGCCGGGGTGACCCCGGCGAGAAGCGACCTTCCGACGCATTGACAGCGGCGCCCGGCACCCCGACCCTTTGGAGAGCGCTCTCCAAGGAGGTTCCGTGCACGACGACCACGAGCTGGTCCGGCTGGTCGGCAAGCTCGACCTGCGCGCCAAGGTGCGCCTGCTGGCCGGCGGCTCCGTCTGGCGCACCTGCGCCGAACCGTCGATCGGCCTGCGCGCCCTGACGTTCTCCGACGGCCCGGCGGGAGTCCGGGGCCCCGGCTGGGACGAACGCCGCACCTCGCTCGCGTTGCCGTCCCCGACGGCCCTGGGCGCCACCTGGGACGAGGGCCTGGTGCACCGCCTGGGCGCCCTGCTGGCCGAGGAGTCGCGCCGCAAGGGCGTCGACGTCCTGCTCGCCCCGGTCCTGAACCTGCACCGCACCCCCTACGGCGGCCGCCACTTCGAGTGCTTCTCCGAGGACCCGCTGCTCACCGCCCGCCTGGGCGTCGCGTACGTGGAGGGCGTCCAGTCGCGCGGCGTGGCGGCGGCACCGAAGCACTTCGTGGCCAACGAGACCGAGACCGACCGCCTCACCCACGACGTCCGGGTGGACGCCCGGACCTTGCGGGAGCTGTACCTCGCGCCGTTCGAGGCGGTGGTGGAGGCGGGCGCGTGGGCGGTGATGTCGGCCTACAACGGTGTCAACGGCCATCCGATGTCGGAGAACCCGCTGCTCACGGAGGTGCTGAAGGACGAGTGGGGGTTCGACGGGGTCGTGGTGTCGGACTGGGGTGCGGTGCGGACGACGGTGGAGTCGGCGGCCTCCGGGCAGGACCTGTCGATGCCGGGACCCTGGGGGCCGTGGGGGGACCTGCTGGTGGCCGCGGTCGAGGCGGGGGAGGTGGCGGAGAGCGCGGTCGACGACAAGGTGCTCCGGCTGTTGCGCCTGGCCGCACGGGTCGGGGCGCTGGAAGGTGAAGTGGCGCTGGAAGGTGAAGTGGCGCTGGAAGGCGAGAGCGCGTCGGAGGCGGGCCAGGCCGGGGAGGTCGTCTTTGCTGGTGACGTGTCACCTGAGGCGTCCGACGTGGAGCTGCTGCGTGAAGCGGTGGCCGCGAGCACGGTCCTCCTGCGCAACAACGGAATCCTGCCCCTGCACCCCGGCCGCACCATCGCCCTGATCGGTCCCGGCGCCGCCGTCCCGCGCGTCCAGGGCGGCGGCAGCTCCGGCCTCTACCCCTCCGCCGAGAACTCCCTGCTCGACGCCCTCCTCCCCCGAGCCGAAGTGGTGCACGCCCCCGGCGTCCGCATCGACGACCAGCCGACCCCGGTCCGCGCACCCGTCCTCGTGCGCGTGCTCGGCGAGAACGACGAGGAGCTCTTCCGCGAGCACCGCCTCACCGGCCGCATCCTCGAAACCGAGGAGGTACCGGGAGCGCGGGTCCTGGAGATCAGCACCACCCTGCACGTCACCGGGACCGGTCCGTGGCGGCTGGCGGTCGCGGGCTACGGCCGGCTGACCCTGGACGTGGACGGCACCAGGGTGCTCGACGAGGTGCAGCCGGTGGACACCGACGACCCCGCCGTGAAGCACCTCCGCCCGCCCCACCGCGAGGTCGAGGTCCAGCTCACGGACAACACCGAGGTCGAGCTGGTGGCGAGGCGCGAGCTGGGCGAGGACAGCGGGATGGCCTCGTTGCTCGCCGCCGACCCGCCGAGGCCCGACGCCGACCGGGAGTTCGGGGCGGCGGTAGGAGCGGCGAGCAGGAGCGACGTCGCGATCGTCGTCGTCAGCACCACGGACGCGATCGAGGGCGAGGGCCGCGACCGGACCACCCTGGAGCTGCCGGGGGAGCAGGACGCGCTGGTCACGGCCGTGTGCCTGGCGAATCCGAACACGATCGTCGTGGTGAACTCGGGAGGCCCGGTGCTGTTGCCGTGGCGCGGCGACACCGCCGCTGTGCTGCTCACCTGGTTCCCGGGGCAGGAGGGTGGGAACGGGCTCGCGGACGTGCTGTTCGGTGAGCGCGAACCCGGCGGGCGACTGCCCACCACGTGGCCCGTGCGGGAGGAGGACGTGCCGGTCGCGGACTTCCTGCCGCGGAACCAGGAGCTCGTGTACGGCGAGGGCCTGGACATCGGGTACCGGGCGTGGACGGCGCACGACGTGGAGCCCGCGTACTGGTTCGGGCACGGGCTCGGCTACACCACCTGGGACTACCTGGGGGCGCACGCCGAGCGGGGTGCGGTGCGGGTGCGGCTGCGCAACACCGGCAGGCGGCGCGGGCGGGAGGTCGTGCAGGTCTACCTGTCCCGCGAGGACAGCGCGGTGCCGAGACCGCCGCGGTGGCTGGGAGGCTTCGCCGCGGTCGTCGCCGAGCCGGGGGAGGCGGTCGAGGTGCTGGTGGAGGTCTCGCCGCAGGCCACGCGGCACTGGGAGAACGGGTGGTGCACCGAGTCGGGCGGGTTCACCGTCCACATCGGACCCGACGCCGGGACCACCCGTGTTCGCCTCGCGGCCAGGCACGTCTTGAGGCCGCGGTAAGCGGATGATCAGGGGGATCCCGACGCTGGAGGACGTCGCGCGGGTCGCCGGGGTGTCCCGGGCGACGGTCAGCCGCGTCGTCAACGGCACGCGCAACGTCGACCCGTCGTTGCAGGAGACGGTGCGCGACGCCATCGAGCAGACCGGGTACACGCCCAACCACGCGGCGAGGTCGCTCGTCACGCGCCGGACCGGGACGGTGGCGCTGATCATCTCCGGAGCCGGTGGCGGGTCGGACGTGTTCGTGGACCCGTTCTTCGGGCGGGTGACGGCCGGGGTGGTCGACTTCCTGCGCGGCCACAGCGTGCACCCGGTGCTGATGCTCGCGGACACCGACAAGGCGCGCACCGAGGTCGTCGAGTTTCTCAAGCAGGGCAGCACGGACGGGGCGTTGCTGGTCACCACCCACGCCGCCGAGCCGTTGCCCGATCGGTTGCTGGAGGCCGGCGTGCCCGCGGTGCTCTACGCGCGGCCCGGCAGGCCGTTGCCGGTCAGCTTCGTCGACCTCGACCACCAGGCGGGCGGACGGCTGGCAGCGACGAGGCTGGTCGCGATCGGACGCACCAGGGTCGCCGCGATCTCCGGGCCGCTCGACGTGCCCGCCAGTCAGGACCGGCTCACCGGGTTCCGGGATGCCATGGCGCGCAACGGTTTTCCGTACGTCCCGGCGGTCGAGGGCGGGTTCACGGCGGGCAGCGGCGCGCGGGCGATGGCGCGGCTGCTCGTCGAGCACCCGGACGTCGACGGTGTGTTCGCGGCCAACGACCTGATGGCCCAGGGAGCCGTGGAGGTGCTCCAAGCTGCGGGAAAGCACGTTCCCGGGGACGTCGCCGTGGTCGGTTTCGACGACAGCGCGCCCGCCACGTCCTGCCGCCCGCCGCTCACCACGATCCGCCAGCCCGTCGAGCAGATGGCGGCCAAGATGGCGGAAGTGCTGCTCACGACCCTGGACGACCCGGAGGCGCGCCCCCGGTCCATCATTTTTGAACCGGAACTCGTACTGAGGGGGTCCGCGTGATTGACCTGTCCGTCATCGCGCGTTAATCTGCGGGAGAGCGCTCTCCCGACGCCCGGTGCCACGGGCGTCACCGTTCGGGCTCACTCGCCCCAAAGGTGTCAGGCAGGCTCATGAGCTCTCCCCTGTCCAGGGTGGCCGGTCTCGCGGCCGCCGCCTTGTGTCTCGTGACCACGGCAAGCATCAGTTTCCCGGCCGGCGCCGCCGCGTGCGGCACCACCAACATAGCCCTCAACAAGACCGCCACCGCGTCCTCGACCGAGAACGGTGGCACCCCGGCGTCGGCCGCGGTCGACGGCAACGCCGGAACGCGCTGGTCCTCGCAGTTCGCCGACCCGCAGTGGCTCCAGGTCGACCTCGGCTCCACCCAGCAGGTCTGCCGCGTCTCCCTGAACTGGGAAACGGCGCACGGCAAGGCGTTCCAGGTCCAGGTGTCCGACACGGCCGCCGCGAACTCGTGGCGCGACGTCTACTCCACGACCACGAGCACGGGCGGCAACCAGTCGCTCGACGTCACCGGCTCCGGCCGGTACCTGAGGGTGTTCGGCACGCAGCGCGGTACCGGCTACGGCTACTCGTTGTGGGAGCTGGGAGTCTTCGCCACGACCCCGGACGTCCCCGGCGTCACGCCGACCGACCCGCGCAACCCGGACTTCGGTCCGAACGTGTACGTCTACGGCCCGGGCTCGTCGCAGTCGGACATGCAGGCCCGCCTCGACGCGATCTCCGCGCAGATGAAGACGAACCAGTTCGGCCCGCAGCGACACGCCGTGCTGTTCAAGCCCGGCACCTACAACGCCGACGTCAACCTGCGCTTCTACACGCAGATCGCCGGCCTGGGCCTGATGCCGGACGACGTGAACATCAACGGCCACATCCGCGTCGAGGCCGACTGGCTCCAGCAGGGCAACGACCCCAACAACCTCGGCAACGCCACCCAGAACTTCTGGCGCGGAGCGGAGAACCTGTCCGTCACGCTGCCGGCGAACCAGATCGAGCGCTGGGCGGTCTCGCAGGCGACGGCCTACCGCCGGATGCACCTGCGCGGCCAGCAGCACCTGTGGAACGGGTACGACGGCTGGGCCAGCGGCGGCCTGATCGTGGACAGCAAGATCGACGGCACCGTCATCTCGGGTTCGCAGCAGCAGTTCCTCACCCGCAACAGCAACCTCGCCGGTGGCTGGTCGGGTTCGGTCTGGAACATGGTGTTCGCGGGCACGCAGGGCGCGCCGCCCGACAACTTCCCGAACCCGTCGCACACCACCGTCGACACCTCGCCGGTCACCCGCGAGAAGCCCTACCTCTACTTCACCAACGACGGTGAGTACCGGGTGTTCGTCCCGGCACTGCGGCAGAACTCGCGCGGCACCAGCTGGGAGAACGGCAACCCCGGCAGCTCCCTGTCGCTCGCGGACTTCTTCATCGTCAAGCCCGGCACCCCGGCCGCGACCATCAACGCGGCTCTCCAGCAGGGCAAGCACCTCCTGCTCACGCCGGGCATCCACCAGCTCGACGACACGATCCGGGTCACCCGCCCGAACACCGTCGTGCTGGGCCTCGGCCTCGCGACCCTGACGCCGACCACCGGCAAGGCGGCGCTCACGACGTCCGATGTGGACGGTGTGAAGCTCGCGGGCTTCCTCGTCGACGCGGGCGTGCAGAACTCCCCGGTGCTGCTGGAGATCGGCGACTCGACCACCACCGACCACGCGGCGAACCCGACGTCGATGCACGACGTGTACCTGCGCGTCGGCGGGTCGCAGGCCGGCAAGGCGACGACGAGCCTCCGCGTCAACAGCCGCAACACGATCATCGACCACACCTGGGTGTGGCGCGCCGACCACGGTGAAGGCGTCAGCTGGACCGCGAACCCGGGCCAGAACGGAGTCGTCGTCAACGGCGACAACGTGATCGCGTACGGTTTGTTCGTGGAGCACTACCAGCAGCACAACCTGGTGTGGAACGCCAACGGTGGCAAGGTCTACCTGTACCAGAACGAACTGCCGTACGACCCGCCGAACCAGGCCGCGTGGATGAACGGCTCCAAGCGCGGCTGGGCCGGCTACAAGGTGGCCGACACCGTGACCACGCACGAGGCGTTCGGCGTCGGCGTGTACGCCTTCAACCAGGCCGACCCGAGCATCGTCACGGACAACGGCTTCGAGGCACCGAACCGGCCCGGTGTGCGCTTCACGCACCTGGTCACCGTGTCGCTCGGCGGCGTGGGCACGATCGCCAACGTCATCAACGGCATCGGCGGTGAAGCGAACCTCGCCACCCAGGTCCGTTACCTGGTGACCTATCCGTGAGCCTGATCGGCGTGCTCTCCCGGGACTCCCTTCCCGGTGAGAGCACGCCCGCTCTGGCGGGCATCGGGCACGCGGCGCACCGGGCGGGCAGCGGCCTGCTCCTGTGCGCCGATCTCGACTTCGTGGACACGAGGGGAGTGGCCCTGAGCGGCTGCGTCCTGCTCGACCGCACCGCCGACGAGCACGACCTGGCCTGCCTCGCCGACCACGCGATCCCGTTCGTGTCGATCGGCAGACGGGACAGCACGTCCAGACAGATTCCTTACGTGGACGTCGACTACGCCGCGGGCGTGCGCGATCTCGTCGCGCGCACCGCGGCTCTCGGCCATCGGCAGATCGTCTACATCGGACTGCCCGGCGGCACCGCCTCCGCCGAACGCCTGCACGGTTTCCGTGCGGCGGCGGAAGCCATGAACGTCAGGGGGATGCACGCGCCGGCCGTCTGGCTGGACCAGCTCGTGCGCATCGGCGTGACGGCCGTGATAGCGGAACACCCCGACGACGCCTCCGCACTCGTCCGTGCGGCGCGCAGCCGGGGCATGTCGGTTCCCGGAGAACTCTCGGTGCTGGCGCTCGACGTGCCGGAGACCGACCTGCTGGGCCTCACCGGACTGCGCGTGCCGAGGTGGGAAACGGGCAGGCGGGCCGTGTACCTGCTGGCCCGCCTGCCTCAGAAGCGTCCTCACGAGCTCATCGCGTGCGAGTTCGTGCGGGGAACCACGTTGTCAGCGCCGGAGGATCACCGCGGCAGGCGGTAGTCCGGTCCGAGCGCCGCGCCCCGGTGGGGCTTGTACTGGTCGTAACCACGGGGATCGCACTGCAGTCCACCGTTGATGCAGTGCCGGACGAGCGCGGCCTGGGTGGGTGCGTCCCAGGCGTTCATGAAGTCGTAGTGCCAGGTGTAGCCGCGGCCGCTCGACAACCTCACCCGTGACATGTCCCCGGAGACCGGGAACGCCATCTTGAACTCGATCATCGGCACCGCCACGGGGTGCGACGGCGGGCAGACGAGCGTCGCGCGGTCCGGGTAGGCCATGTGGGACCTGTGGTCCGCCGAGTCGAGGTCACGGCCGTTCCAGCAGCTCGGCGCCTGGAAGCGGACGTTGAGCTGGCTGCCGGGGGCGCACCAGGACGGGATGTCCCAGTTGTGGAAGCTGTCGCCGCACTCGAAGCCCTCGACCGCGCCGGGGTGGTCGCGGAACTGCTCGAGCGTCGAGGTGGGGCTGCCGACCACGAACCGCATGCCCGGCGGGAACGGCTGAACCTCCTGGTACTTCAGAATTCCCGACTTGTAGTAGACGACCTGGTTGCCGGTCGGGCGCACGACCTGGTCGCCGTTGAGCACCGACGGGAACCAGTACGCCGACCTGTCGTCGGGGGTGATGCAGTTGGTGCTGCCCTGCCGCAGCGAGTCGTTGGTGCTGTTGGCGTCGATGGAGTTGTTGCCGAGGAAGGTGTGCAGGTGCGACGCGCCCGGCAGGCCGGGGAAGACGATCGGGTCGTCCGGGCGGTCCGTGGCGAAGGAGCAGTTCGCCTGGAACTCGTGGTGGCTCACGTAGTCGTCGGCCTGGGCCGACTGGGTCGCCACCGCGAGCACCGCGGCGACGAGGCCGGCCGCGACGGCCGGCGCGCTGAGTTTTCGGGACAAGTCGTGTCCTCCTGCCGATGTGGGAACCGGCTGGGAGAGCGCTCTCCCAGGAAGAGTCCCGCTCGCCGCCCGAGGTGTCAAGGGGCCAGTTGACACCGTTGAAGTCCGTTCGTAACATTCGCCAGCAGGGTTGGGAGAGCGCTCTCCCGCACTTCAACCCATCGATTCCCCTGCAGGAGACGCCATGTACCGCCTCCGCTCTGCCGGCACGGTGATCGCCGTGCTGGTGGGACTAGCAGTCGTGCCGGGCACGGTCAGTGCCGCGCCTTCACTGCTGTCCCAAGGCAAACCCACCACCGCGTCGTCGATCGAGGGCGGCGGCACCCCCGCGGCCGCCGCGGTCGACGGGAACTCGGGCACGCGCTGGTCGAGCACGTGGAGCGACCCGCAGTGGTTGCGCGTGGACCTCGGCGCCACGTCGCGCGTGTCCAGGATCGAGCTCGACTGGGAGGGCGCCTACGCCACGGCGTTCGACCTCCAGGTGTCCGACAACGGCGACTCGTGGCAGACGATCCGGTCGGTCACCGGTGGCACCGGCGGCAACCAGGGCTTCGACGTCACCGGCACCGGCCGGTACGTCCGCATGAACGCCACCCAGCGCGCCAACGGCTACGGCGTCTCGCTGTGGGAGTTCCGCGTCTTCGGTGAGCAAGGCGGCTCGAACCCGCAACCCGGTTCCGGTGTGCGGGTGACCGGGTCGCAGGGCAACTGGCAGCTCACCGTCGACGGTGCGCCGTGGACGGTCAAGGGCCTGACCTGGGGTCCGCCCGCCGCGGACGCCGCGCGGTACATGCCGGAGCTGAAGTCCATGGGCGTCAACACCTTGCGCACCTGGGGCACGGACGCCTCCACCAGGCCGCTGCTGGACGCCGCCGCCGCCAACGGTCTGCGGGTGATCAACGGGTTCTGGTTGCAGCCCGGCGGCGGTCCCGGTTCCGGTGGCTGCGTGAACTACGTGACCGACACCCAGTACAAAGCGGACATGCTCGGCCAGATCCGGCAGTGGGTCACCACGTACAAGGACCACCCCGGCGTTCTCATGTGGAACGTGGGCAACGAGTCCATCCTGGGCCTGCAGAACTGCTACTCCGGCGCCGAGCTGGAGACGCAGCGCGTCGAGTACGCCAAGTACGTCAACGAGGCGTCCCGGGCGATCCACGCGATCGACACCAACCACCCCGTGACGAACACCGACGCGTGGACCGGCGCGTGGGCGTACCTGAAGGCGCACACGCCCGACCTCGACCTCTACTCGGTGAACTCCTACGGCAACGTGTGCAAGGTCCGGCAGGACTGGATCGACGGCGGCTACACCAAGCCGTACATCCTCACCGAGGCCGGCCCCGCCGGTGAGTGGGAGGTGTCCAACGACGCCAACGGTGTCCCGGCCGAGCCGACCGACGTCCAGAAGCGGGACGGCTACACGCAGGCCTGGAACTGCATCACCGGGCACACCGGCGTTTCGTTCGGCGGCACGTTGTTCCACTACGGCACGGAGTACGACTTCGGCGCGGTGTGGTTCAACCTGACCCCGGCGGGCAAGAAGCGGCTGTCGTTCTACTCGGTGCAGCGGGCGTTCGGTGGCGCGACGCCGTCCAACACGCCGCCGGTGATCTCCGCGATGAACCTGCCACAGACCATCGCGGCCGGGGCACCGCTGAACATCGACGTCGCGGCCTCCGACCCCAACGGGGACGCGATCACCTGGTCGGCGGCGTTCAACAGCAAGTACATCGACAACAGCGGCGGCCTGGCCAACGCGCCCGTGCAGGTCAACGGCAACCGCCTCACCGTCACCGCCCCGGACCGCCTCGGTGTCTGGAAGGTGTACGTGATGGCGGAGGACGGGCGCGGCAACATCGGCATCGAGACCAGGTCGGTCCGGGTCGTCGCACCCCAGCCCGCCGGGACGAACGTCGCACTGGGCAAGCCCGTGACGGCCTCCTCGTACCAGCAGGTCGGCGACGGGGCACCGTTCCCGCCGTCCAACGCGGTCGACGGCAACGCCGGCTCGCGGTGGGCCACCGACTGGGCCGACCCGCAGTGGCTCCGGGTCGACCTCGGCGCGGTGACCACCTTCCAGCACGTGCAACTGGTGTGGGAAGGCGCTTACGGACGTGCCTACGAGATCCAGGTGTCCGACGACGGCAACAACTGGCGCTCGGTCCACGGCACCACCACCGGCAACGGCGGCGTCGACTCCATCGACGTCACCGCGACCGGCCGGTACGTCCGGCTGCACGCCACGCAACGCGGTACCGGCTGGGGCTACTCGCTGTACGAGTTGGGCGTGTACCGGCGGTGAGTTGCGGCGACCGGGTGGATTCCGTGACCGCATGAGGTGAATGTCGTTCTTCGGCCCCGACGTCATGACTAATTTCGGATCATGACCGTGGACGTGGCGTTGGGGCCGGGATCGAGCACGTGGGAACGCCTGGGCCAGTGGCGTTTCCTGATGGTGATGCACCGGGCGTTGGTGTTGCAGGCGGCCCATCCCGCCGTGGGCGCCGCAGTGGCCGAGTACTCGGTCTACAACGCACGGCCGTGGCGAAGGTTGTTCCGCACCATCGAAAGCCTGCACACGTACGTCTACGGCAGCCCGGCCGAACAGCGCCGTGAGCTCGCCCGCCTCGAACGGCTCCACCGCCGCATGCAGGGCACCGACGGCTACGGCCGCGCGTTCGACGCGGGCGACTCCTCGTCGAGGGCGTGGGTGCACCTGACGTTGTTCGAGGCCGTGCTGACCATGCAACGGCTTGGCGGAGAACCGTTGTCGTCGGAGGAGACCGGCCGGTTCTACGACGAGTGGCGACGCGTCGGGCGCCAGTTCGGCCTGGCCGAGGACGACCTGCCCGCGACGCCCGAGGAGTTCCGCGCGTACTTCGACCACGTGGTGGCCGAGGTGCTGGAGGACAACGCGACGGTCAGGGACCTGTTGTCGGGCAGCATCTACCGCATCCCGCCGCCGTCCGGCGTGCCGGTTCCCGGCCTGGTGTGGGCGCCGCTGCGGTTCGCCGTCGTCACGGCCGCGGTCCAGGCCACGACCGCGACGCTGCCTCCCGCCTACCGCGAACGGCTGCGGCTGGCCCCGGTGCCCGGCTCCGAGTTCGTGGTCGGCGGCCTGCACCTGGCCGTCCGGATGATCACCGACCTGCTGCCGAAGCCGTGGCGGTACATGCCGCTGGCGGCGGCCTCGATCAGGGCGGCCGAAACACCCGCGGAGGTGGTGGTGCCGGAGTCGTTCTTCGGCACGGTGCTGGACCAGAGCGGCGACGGCGTGCTGCGGTGGAGCGACCTGCTGGCGATGGCCCGCGAGATCAGCACCCACCTGGACCTCGACGAGAAGGACGAGGACGCGCTGCACGACGCCTTCCGGTCGTGGTGGGAGCAGCTGGCCACGGCCACCGGCACGCCGGTGGACGGCAGCGTCACCGAGGCCGCGTACGCCGTGGCGCTGGCCGATCGCGCGTACCCCGGCGAGGCCGATCGCGAACGGGGGTACGGCGCGGTGGCGGCGGTGGTGCGCGGGCTGATCGACCGCGACGGCAACGGCGAGGTGCGGCAGGACGAGTACACCCGGCTGCTCGACCACAGCCCGCGCCGGCACGAGCTGATCGCGGCGTTGCGGGAGCTCGACCACGACGGCGACGGGACCGTGCACGGGGACGAGCTGGAGCAGGTGTTGCGGCAGTTCCTGGTGGGGGAGCGGGACTTCGAGGCCGCCCGCCACCTGCTCGGCCGCGTCTAGGGGCGGTTTGGGGGAGGGCGTGCCTAGGGTGGAGGGCGTGCCCTCCGCTGTGATCGTCGAGTACGACCCGTCCTGGCCGGTTCGCGCGCACCACCTGCTGGAGGAGGTGCGCGCGGCGTTCTCGGTGCTGCCCGGGGCGGACGGGTTCGCCTACGAGCACATCGGATCCACGTCCGTTCCCGGGCTCGGTGCGAAGCCGGTCGTCGACCTCCAGGTGTGCCTGCCGGACCTGCCCACGCGGGACGAGTCGGCAGCGTTGCTCGCCTCGACGCCGTTCGTGCCGGCGCTCGGGTCGCGGCCGGACTCGCCCGGCGTGCACCGCGACGCGCGCCGGCCGGGTGAGCACGCCGACGCCGTGTACGAGAAGCGGCTGTTCCACATCCCGGACTCGGCGATCCTGCACGTCCGGCGCGCCGACTCACCGTTCGCGCGGTTCGTCGTCGACTTCCGCGACTGGCTGCGCGCCCACCCCGGCCAGGCCGTGCGCTACGAGCGGATCAAGCGCGACCTCGCCGGCGTGCACGCGGGTGCGGCCGACTACGACGACTACACCCGTGCCAAGACGGCGTTCTTCACCGAGATCGGGCCGGAGCTCACGCGCTGGGCAGCCGGATCGTGACGCGCAGGCCGCCTTCCGGACGCGGCGCCAGGTCCAGCGCCTCGCCGTGGGCGCGCGTGTCGAAGACGTCCGAGAGCTCGCGGAACTCGTCGGCCTTGCCCGGCAACCGGATCCGGTGCGCGAGCGAACTCCGCGCGGCCAGCCGCCGACGAGCCCGACCGCGGTGAGCCCGACCACGGCGATCGCGGTGACCCGGCCGAAGATCATGGTGAGCAGGTCGCGGCTGGGGCTGATGCCGATGAGTCCCCTGAGGCTTGTCGGCAGGTACCGCAACAGGAAGAACCAGCACCAGCAGGACCGTGCCGGACACGATCACGACGCCCGCGTAGCGCAGCGCGAGCTTCATCCGGGCGCTGGGGCCGGGCGGCCTACGCGTCGATGCGGTACCCGACCCCCGGTACCGTCGCGATCAGCCACGGCTCGCCGAGCCGCTTGCGCAGCGCCGACACCGTGATGCGCACGGCGTTGGTGAACGGGTCGGCGTTCTCGTCCCAGGCCCGTTCCAGCAGCTCCTCGGCGCTCACGACCCCGCCCTGCGCGCCGACGAGCACCTCCAGCACCGCGAACTGCTTGCGGGTCAGCGCCACGTACTGGCCGTCGCGGAACACCTCGCGCCGGAACGGGTCGAGCCGCAGCCCGCCGATCTCGCTGATCGGTGGCCGCGCGTAGGCCCTCCTGCGGGCCAGCGCACGCAACCGCAGCACCAGCTCGCGCAGTTCGAACGGCTTGGTGAGGTAGTCGTCGGCGCCGAGCCCGAACCCCGACGCCTTGTCGTCGATCCGGTCGGCCGCGGTGAGCATGAGGATCGGCATGCCGCTGCCGGACGCCACGATCCGGCGCGCCACCTCGTCCCCGGACGGCCCTGGGATGTCGCGGTCGAGCACGGCGAGGTCGTAGGAGTTGACGCTCAGCAGTTCGAGCGCCGTGTCGCCGTCCCCCGCGATGTCGGCGGCGATCGCCTCCAGCCGCAGCCCGTCCCGGACGGCCTCGGCCAGGAACGGCTCGTCCTCCACGATCAGCACGCGCATGCGGCCCAGCCTAGGGAGCACCACATATCGCCCGCGTATTCAGACCGCGACCAGGTGCCGGTCCTCTGCTTCGTGGCGGGGACGCCACCAGTACCAGGACAGCAGGCTGGCGACGGCCGCGCCCGCGGCGTTGAGCAACACGTCGTCCACAGAGGACACCCGGTCCAGCAGCAGCACGAATTGGAGCACCTCCAAGAACGCCGAGCAGGCCGCCGCGAACACGAACACCCTTCCTGGCGATCGGAGTTTCGCGAACCGCAGCGGCGCGAAGCACCCCAGTGCCGCGAACACCAGCATGTTGCCGACGATCTGCCCCCAGTCGTTGTGCGAGAGCAGGTCCGCGACGTCCGCGAACGGCACGAGGCTCAGCTCGCCGGGCGTTCCCGGCTCCGCGCCCGGCAGCATGATGATCCAGACCCACGGCAGGGTCCCGTAGACCATCCCCACGTCGGCCAGCGCCTTGCGCGCGCCGGTCCTGCGGCACAGCGCCAGGAGCGGCACTGCCAGGACGGCCAGCGGCAGTCCCAGCACGGACCCGAGCACGACCCCGGTCTCCGTTCCGACCCACTCCTGCCAGGTGTTGAGCACGTTCACTCCAGCTTCCGGTGACGAAGGTGCCCACTCCAGCCGCACGCGCGTTGCCAGGGCGTACGCGTTTTTGCATACGCGGGCGATATGTGCAGAATGCTGGCGTGCTGGAGGCGAGACTGCTTGCGACCGTCTCGCGTCTCGCGGGGCCCGTCCGAGGCGCCGGCGTCGCGCTGATCAGCCTCTTCGGTGCCTTCTCGCTCAACTCGCCGCTCGGCTGGGGCCTGTTCGCGGTGGTCGGGCTGAGCACCCTCGCCGACTTCCGGCTGCCCCGCGTGGCGCTGCCGGTGGCGTTCCTGCGGGTCGTGCTGCTCTCGCTGCTGCTGGGCGCCGACGCCGACCAGTGGGTGCTGACCGTCCTCACGACCACGTTGATCACCTGGCAGTGGCAGTGGCCGCTCCGGGTCACCGTGCCCGCGACCGCCGCGCTGCTCGCCGTCCAGGTGGTGACGACCGGGCCCGGTGTGCTGGTCAGGGCAGTGCTGGAGTCGGTGCTGGCCAGGCTGGCGTACGAACTGCTGCGGAGGTCCAGCCGGCGGGTGGACGTGCTGCGCGAACGCGCGGCCACGCGGAGCCGGGCCGCGGCCGTCGCCCTGGACCAGGGACGGCGGGAACGCGAGTACCTGGCGTTGCTGCACGACACGGCCGCGTCGACGTTCCTGATGGCCGCGCACGGCGGCGATCCGGCCGAGGTGGCGGCGCAGGCCCGGCGGGACCTGGTGGTGCTGGCCGAACGCGACGTGCCGGGCACGGTGGACCTCGGAGCGGCGCTGTCGGCGGTGGCGCGGGACTCCGGAGTGGAGGTGCGGGTGGAGGCCGCCGTCGTGCCGGTACCGGCCGGGGTGGCGCTGGTGCTGGTGCGCGCGGTGCGGGAGCTGCTGACCAACGTGGCGCGGCACGCGGGGACCGGGCGTGCGGACCTGTCCGTGTCGCCCGGGGTGGTGGTCGTGCGGGACGAGGGGCGGGGGTTCGAGGTCGCTGACGTGCCGGAACACCGCCGAGGGCTGCGGGGGTCGGTGGTCGAGCGGATGGTGGCCGCGGGTGGGACGGCCGTCGTCGAGTCGGCGCCGGGACGAGGCACGCGGGTGCGCCTGGAGTGGCCGGTGGGCGGTCTGGCGGCGCGGACGGTGACCGATGGCGACCGGCCGGACTGTGGTGTGGCGGCTGGCGGCGGTGCGGCCGGCGGCAGGGGTGGCGGCGCGGTGGGTGGCTGCTTGCCGGCCGGCGGCGGTGTGGACGGCGGCGAGGCGGCGGGTGGCTGCTTGCCGGTTGGCGGCGGGCCTTCCAGCGATGCTGGTGGCAGTGCGACCGGTGGTGGAGGGCCTGCCAGGGGCGTCGGCGGTGGTGCCGATCGTGGCAGCGCGGCCGGTGGCGGCAGTGCGACCGGTCGTGCCGATCAAGGCAGCGCGGCCGGTGGCGGCAGCGCTCACCATGGCGGAGCGGCCGATGCCTGACGTCGCCGTCGTCACCCTCACCCGGCGGGTCCTGCTCGTCGTGGTCCTCGCCGTCCAGCTCGTCCTCATGCTGCCCCAGCTCATCGACCACCCCCACGCCCCGCCGGCCTGGCTCGCCTACGCCCTGCTCACCGCCGTCCTGGCCGCCGTCGCCACCCTCGTCGCCGCCGGCAGCCCGACCGTGCCGCCGATCCTGGCCGCCCTCCCGCTGGGCGCCTCGGTCCTGGCCACCACCGCGCTCCCCGATGGAGCGTCGCTGGGCCCCGCCGACTGGGGGTTCGGACTGGTCGGCTGGTACCTGCTGCTCGTGCTGGTCGACCGCCCACCGGCGCTGATCGCCGCGCTCGCCGCGCACATCTGCTTCAGCGTCGGCTGGTTCGCGCACGACGGGAACGGCGACGCCGGCACGGCCGGGGTCGTGATCCTCAGCGGCACGAGCTTCCAGCTGGGCGTCCTGGTGATCACGCGCGTGCTGCACCGCGACGCGGAACTCGCCGCCGAGGCGGCGGCCGCGCACGACGCCGCCAGAACCCGGGAAGAGCTCGCCCGTCAACGGGAGCAGGACCTGCGGGCCGGGTTCGAGGGGCAGCTGGGGGCGTTGCTGCCGCTGCTCGCGGACCTCGCCGACGAACGGGTCAGCACCGAAGACCCCGGGACGAGGCTCAGGTGTTCGGTGGCGGCCGTGCAGTTGCGGAGGTTGTTCGCGGAGAACGACGACGTGCCCGATCCGTTGCTGCACGAGCTGACGGCGTGCGTGGACGTCGCGGAACGGCGCGGGGTCGTGGTGCAGCTCGCGGTCAGCGGCACGGCCACGCCGGTGCCCACGGAGGTCCGGCGGGAGCTGGTCGCGCCGATGGCCCAGGCCCTGGCCGTGGCGCACGGGCGTGCGAAGGTGAGTCTGTTGCGCACCGCGACCGAGGTGCGGGTGGCGGTGGTGGCGGACGCGGAGCACGAACCGCCCGAAGCCGCGAAGCCGAACGAGGTCACGGTCGAGACGAGTGTCCACAGCGGACTGGTGAGGAGCGAGGCGCGATGGCGGACGGCGTGACGGCGGTCCTGGTCGACGACCATCCCGTGGTGCGGGCGGGGGTCGCGCACTGGCTGTCCACGGCGGACGTCGAGCTCGTGGCCTCCGGTGAGGACCCCGCGGTGGCGTGGGACGGGCCCGGCGCGACGGCCGACGTCGTCGTGCTCGACCTGCACCTCAACAGCGTCACCCCGGCGACGGCGGAGCTGCGCAAGCTGGTCGAGGACGGCCGCAGGGTCATCGTCTACTCGATGCGGTCCGACGACGAGATCGCGTTGCAGTGCCTGGAGATCGGCGCGCTCAGCTACCTGACCAAGGCCGAGGGCGCCGACCACCTCGTGCAGGCCGTCAAGGCGGCGGCGGAAGGCCACTCGTACACGCCGCCGGCACTGGCGGGCGCGCTGGCGGGAGACCGGAGCGAGACGCGGCCGGCGTTGTCGCCACGCGAGACCGAGGTGCTGGTCGAGTGGTTCCAGTCCGAGTCGAAGGAGTTCGTGGCGCAACGCCTCAACATCACGCTCAGCACCGTCAACTCCCACCTGGAGCGGATCAGGGTCAAGTACGCGGCGATCGGCAGGCAGGCCCCGACCAAGGCCGCGCTCGTGGCGCGGGCGATCCAGGACGGGCTGATCGGCCTCGACGACCTGTGAGCGCCCTGTGGTGTGATCGACCGATACCGGCGTTGCGGCATCTGGCCTAGCCTGCTGGGCATCCCCAGGTTCCGCAGCCGGATGGAGTTCCACCAGTGACGCACGCCCGTGGCCCCCTGTTCCTCGCCGTCGCCGCGACAGCAGGTCTGCTGCTGACGGCCTGCGGTGGGGAGACCACCGGATCACCCGTCGCCGCACCGGAAACGACGACGGAGACGACGTCCGAGAGCCCGACCAGCACGTCGAAGAAGGAAGACACCCCGGTCGCGGCGGGCGGCGACGTCACCGCCCCCGGCACCAAGCTCAAGGTCGGTGCCCGTGCCGTCCTGCCGATGTCCTCCGGGGACAAGACCGGCACGATCGCCGTCACCCTCACCGCCATCGAGGCGGGCGCCAAGGAGGACCTGGCGAAGTTCGGCGACAAGGCCAAGAACGTCACGCCGTTCTACCTGCGCGTCAAGGTCGAGAACCTCAGCGGCACGGACCTGAGCTACACCTCGGTCTCGTTGCGCGGCCTCGGCACCGACGGCAAGGGCACCGGCGTGATCATCAGCGGCGACACCCCGAAGTGCGACTCCACCAGCGCCCCGAAGACGTTCAAGACGGCCGGCGAGACCTACGAGACCTGCGTGCTCACCGCGGCTCCGGACGGCTCCGCGGTCGTGGCGGGCGAGTACAACCGCGGCGACGGCTACACCAAGTCACCGGTGGTCTGGGAGAGCTGAGCCGCGGGGTACGACGAGGGGTCCCCGCGGCTCAGCGGCTCTGCACCAGCCCGTTCATGTGCGCGTACGCCACGGCGTGCACCCGGTCCCGCAGCCCGAGTTTCGCCAGCACGCGGGACACGTGCGTCTTGACCGTCTCGTCCCCGACGTGCAGCCGCGCGGCGATCTCGGCGTTGCTGCACGCCGCCGCGACGAGCTGGAGCACCTCGCGTTCGCGCGCGGTCAGCAGTTCCAGCTCGGGCGGCGTCGGGGGAGGGGCGAGGCTGACGGCGAACCGCGCGATCAGCCGTTGCGTGACGGACGGGTCGATCAACGCGTCCCCGCGCGCCGCCACCCGCACGGCGGAGATCAGCTCCTCCGGTGGCAACGACTTCAGCAGGAACCCGCTGGCCCCCGCCTTCAACGCCCGGTAGACGTACTCGTCGGTGTCGTACGTGGTGAGCAGCAGGACCTTCGTGCGGTTGCCGGGATCGGCCAGGATCCGTTCCGTGGCACCGAGTCCGTCGAGCTTCGGCATGCGGATGTCGAGCACGGCCACGTCCGGTCGCAGCCGCGCGACCTCGGCGACGGCCGCGTGGCCGTCCGCGACCTCGGCGACGCACCGGAGGTCGTCCTGCGTGTCGAAGATCGCGCGCATGCCGGAACGCAGCATCGCGTGGTCGTCGGCGAGCAGCACCGAGAGCGTCATGAGGCCTCCAGGGGGAACGTGACGACGGTGCGCCAGGTGCGGCCGTCCGGGTCGAGCCCGGACCGGGTGGTGCCCGCGAACATGCTCGCGCGGTTGCGGATGCCGACGAGCCCGCGCCGCACCGCACCGGTGTCGTCGCCGCGCCCGGCGACGTTCACCGCGGCGACGGTCAGCGAGTCCGGCGCGTACTGCAGCGTCACGGTCACACCGGACGAGTCGCCGTGCCGCAGCGCGTTGGTCAGCATCTCCTGGATGATCCGGTAGACGGTGACGTCCACCGACTCCGGCACGTCGCGGCGTTGCCCGCACACCTCCAGCCGGGCCGGGGTGCCCGCCGCGCGGACGCCGTCGAGCAGCTCGTCGAGGTTGTCGAGACCGGGTTGCCGCGCGCCCTCGGACTTGTCGCCGTGCAACAGGTCCAGGAGGTGCCGCAGGTCGACCATGGCCGCGCGGCTGGACGTCTCGACCGCGCGCAACGACGTCATCAGCTTCGGGTCGCCCTCGGGCGTGCCGAGCCGGGCGGCACCGGCGTGCAGGTTGATCGCGCTCACGTGGTGGATGATCACGTCGTGCAGGTCGCGGGCTATCGCGCCGCGTTCCTCGGTCACCGCCTTGGCCACCGCCGCCTTCGCGTCCTTCTCCGCCATCGCCGACTGCTTCTCCAACTCGGCGAGGTACGCGCGCCGGGCCGTGGTGTACCGGCCGACGAGCCACGGCAGCAACGCGCCCTTGGCCGCGACGAGCACGGCGAACAGCGGGCCGTAGCCGTTGAGGAACATGGTGGCCATGAGACTCGCGGAGAGCACGCCGAGCGACGCCCACGCGGGCGCCCCGCGCAACCAGGCCCCCGCGCGGTAGCCGGCGATCAGCAGGCCGGCGTCGTTGGAGTCGGCGCCGTTGAACCAGGAGAGCAGCACGACCACCGGGACCACCGCCTGTGCCACGGCCACCCAGAGGGAGAGCCGCGCGGGGCCGGCCAGCATCGCGTCCACGGCGAGTGTCATCAGCAGCACGACCGCGGTCTGCGCCGGCGGTTCGCCGTCGAGCAGCACGAGACCGCCGTCCACGGCCATGCACACGGCGGCGACCAGCCACGACTGGTGCTTGAGGGGCAGCTTGATCAGATCCATCGGGCTCGATCCTGCCCCATCGCGTCCCTGAGGACCTCCCGCCTCACAGGGGTCCGGGGTCCCCCGCGCGGGGGACCCGGTTTCCGACTCCGCAGTGACGCGCCGGGCACCGCGTGATCGCTACGTTCGGTCGCGATGAAACGACGTGTTGTGACCTTGCTGCTCGCGCTGGGGGCGATCTTCGGGATCGCGGCCCCTGCGCTGGCCGACGGTGCCCAGAACGGCGCGGACGTCCACGTCGCGCAGAGCCTCGGCGACCGCGACCTCACGGTGATCGTCCGGCGGGTCGCGGAGGTGCCGGGGCCGGTGCACGTGGACGTCGTGACGCACGCCGGGACACCGGCCGGTGAGCTCTCGCTGACCCTGCGCTCGGCGGGCGCGCCGTCCAGCGCCACCAAGGTGGTTCTCGGTGCCACGCCGGGCTTCTACTCCGGCCTGCTGCACGTGGACCGGCCCGGCCCGTGGGAGCTCGCGGTCGACGAGGCGACGATCCCGTTCGTCGTGCCCGCGCTCGTGCCGTCGCCGTGGGAGAACGCGACCTACGGCGGGTTCATCGCCGCGGGCGTGCTGCTGCTGGCGGCGCTGGTCCTGGCCGTGCTGGGCCGGCCCGGGTTCGCGCTCGTGCCCGCGGCGGGGATGGTCGCGGCGATCGCGGTGGGGGTGACGGCGGCGCTGCTGTCGCCGAGCATCCCACCGGTCCCCGCGCCGGGCTCCGACCTGGACCCGACCTACGACACCGTGATGAACCCGTACGAACGAACCTCCATCGCGGACTTCTCGCGGCCGCCGGTGAACATGGTGCCGCGGGTGGACGGCCAGGACCTGGTGCTGAGCCTCACCGACGGCTCGTCCGGACGGCCGGTGGACGACCTGCTGGTGCACGACAGCGCGTTCGTCCACCTCGTCGTGGTGTCGCCGTCCGGGCACCTGCGGCACCTGCACCCGGTCCGCACCGCGCCCGGCGAGTACCGGGTGAAGCTGCGCGACCCCGAACAGGGCACGCACGCGCTGGCGGCGGAGATCGCCCGGCGCGGCGGGGGAGTGCAGCTGCTGCGGTCCACTGTGGACGTCGAGGGCGGTGCGGCCGCTCCCGCGCACGACGGGAAAGCCGACACCGGGATGGAGATCCGCGAGGCCGGCCGGCCGAGCACGCTCACCGCGAACTTCGGTGAGCGCGACCTGCAACCGTGGCTCGGCATGCTCGGCCACATGATCGTCGTCGGCCCGATCACCGACGGACCGGCGGGAGCACCGATCTGGGCGCACGTGCACTCGATGCTCCCGCCCCGGCCGGGGCAGCCGGACCAGCCCGACGAGAGCGTCGCCGCGTACGGGCCGGACGTGCCGTTCACCTACTCGTTCCCGTTGCCCGGCAGGTACCTCGTGTGGATCCAGGTCGAACGCGACTACTCCGTCGTGACCGTGCCCAGGACCGTCGACGTGCCCGCGGGAAAGGCGGCCGTGAAGTGAAGCGCTCAGTCGTGGCGGTCGTCGCGGGCGTTCTCGCCGTCATCGCGGCCGCGGTCGTGCTCTGGCCGCGCACGGTCGAGGCCCAGCCGCACCTGGCCGAGAGCGCCGACCTGCGGTTCGAGCTCACGCCGGACAGCACCAAGTCCGGCAGCAACGCGTTCGACCTGCGCATCACCGATCGTTCCGGCAACGCCGCCGACGGCGACGTCACGGTCGAACCGGCGATGCCGCAGATGGGCCACGCGCTCGCCCCGATCACGGCGGCGGCGCAGGCACCGGGCCGGTACCGGGTCGCGGGCGTCGACCTGACCATGCCCGGCCAATGGGAGATCACCGTGTCACTGCGCGGCGAGCGGGTCGTCATCCCGCTGCTGCTCACCTGAAGGGGGAGGAAGAACCTTGACCACAGCGGACATCACCGCGGCGACCTCGGCGTCGTCGGCGAGGACGGTGCCGAGGGGCCTGGTCCCGGCGAGCGTCGTGCTCGGCGGCACCCTGCTCTCGTTGATCGGCCTGACCTGGGACATCCAGTGGCACAGCGACGTCGGGCCGGACACGTTCTTCACGATGCCGCACCTGTTCCTGTACGCGGGCAGCGCGATCTCCGGCCTCGCGAGCCTCGCCGTCGTGCTGCTGACGACCGCGAACGCCAAGCGGGACAGGGAGGTCGACCCGCTGGTCGGCGGCAGGGCGGTCGCCGTCCTCGGCCGCACGTTCGCCGCGCCCGTCGGCTACCTGGTCTCCGGTACCGGCGCCGCGCTGTTCCTGGTCTACGGCCTGTGGGACCAGTGGTGGCACGGCCTGTACGGGTTCGACGCGGTGATCGACTCACCGCCGCACATCGGCCTGCTGCTGTCGATCTCGATCACCATGGTCGGCGCGGTCATGATCTTCGCGGTCGCCCGTGACCGGGGCTGGGGCGTCTACGGCGTCGCGGGCGCGGCGGGCACGCTGCTCGCGTTCAGCATGGTCACCGTGCTCGGGTTGCGCGCGTTGCCGGGCGGCCCGGTGAACACGGTGAACGCCGGCAGCGCGTTCTTCTCGGTGATGATCCTGTTCATGGGCGCCCACGTGCTCAACCGCCGGGGTGGCGCGCTCGCCGTCGGTGTCGTCGTGGCCGTGCTGCAGGCCGTGTTCTGGTGGTTCTCGCCGTGGGCCACCGAGGTCTACGCCGACGCCACCGGCCTGCCGTTGCGCGACTACGTCGACGGCGTTCCCGGGCTGCCGAACATGATCCCGATGAGCCTGGTCCTCGTCGCGGTCGTCGTGGAACTGCTGCGCGGCCTGCCCGCGTGGGCCACGGGCGCGGCCGGCGGCGTGATCATCACGGCCCTCGCGCCGGTCCAGCGGATGATCACCTACGGCGCGGGCTTCCCGAACGCCGAGCGCTACGTCGCCACCGTCGTCGCGGGTGCCGTGTTCGGCGCACTGGCCGGGATGCTCGGCCGGCGGTTCGGTCACATGCTCCGTCACCTCGCACCAGCAAAGGAAGACCGCCATGCGTAAGACCCTGCTGGCACTCGCGGGCACGGCCGCGCTGCTGTTCGGGCTCACCAGTCCCGCGCTGGCGTTCGAACCCGTCAACGTCGTGCACACGGAGAAGGTGCAGGCCGGACCGTACGACCTGACGATCGGCTTCAGCACGTGGCCGGTGAAGGCCATGCAGTCGCTCGACTTCACCTTCGCCCCGGAGAACGGCGTCGACGGCAAGAAGGGCACGCTCACCCTGTTCCGGGAGGGCGTCGAGGCCGACGACAGCCCGCTCGCCCGGCACCCCCGCAAGCGCGAGGTGTGGGGGCTCGACATCTTCGCGTTGCCCGAGCAGGGCAGCTGGTCGATGAAGTTCGACGTCGACGGCCCCGCCGGTCCCGGCTCGGGTGAGCTGAAGAACCTCCAGGTGATGGAACAGCCCGGCCCGCCGATGGGCCTGTCGTGGGCGATCAGCACCATCCCCCTCTTCGGCCTGATCGCGTTGATCGTGATCGCGTGGCGCCGGACGCGGACCGTGGTGGACTGATCCGGTTCGGACTTCACCCGGCCACCTGACCGGGTGAAGTTCCGCCCGAACGGATGTACTGGCTGGATTTGCCGGGCCGAGGTCCGATAGCCAGTTCGCCGTGCGTTTGCCTCACGCGGTTTGGATTGGCGGGCTCTTGGTGCCCGCGTTGCTCGCCGCCACCGGCGTGATCGTCTACGGCGGTGGCATCGAGCGGGACCTGCACGCCGAAGTGCGTGCGGCGCTCGGCAAGGCCGGCTACCACGGCGTCGTCGCCGTCGAGGGCCGGTCGGTCGTGGTCAGCGAAGTAGCGCCGCGCTCGGTCGACGCCGTGCGCGCGGTGGTGTCGGACGTGTCCGGCGTCGGCAGCGCGGACGTGCGGCAGGCCGAACCGGAACAGCTGCTCGTGGCCGTGCGCGGCAGCGAGATCCTGGTGTCCGGCGCGGTCGCGGACGACGCCGAACGGCGCGCGCTGATCGAGGCCGTCCAGACCGACGGCCACCGCGTCACCGCCGCGCTGCGCCTCGGTGGCCTGCTGCCGATCCCCCCGGCCGTGATCGGCAGGGTCGTCACCGCCGCGCTGTCCGCCAAGGTCTCCGAGGTGACCACCACCGTCCACAACGGACAGGTGGTCGTCGCGGCCCGCGTGCCGGACGAGACCAGGGCCGCGGCGGTGCGCGACGCCCTGAAGCAGGCGGCCAACGGCCTGCAGGTCACCGACCGGATCGAGGTGGGCCCGTCCACCAACGCGGGCGACCTGAACGTCGAGGCGTTGCACGACTCGATCTCGCGGCTGGTCAACGGCAACGGCGCCATCCGCTTCGTGCAGGGCACCACCGCCTACGAGGGCCACGGCACCGTGCTCATCCAGCGTGTCGGCCGGATGCTGCTCGTCGCACCCCGGGCCTCGATCACGCTCGTGGCGCACGGCACGGACCCGACGATGGCCCAGACGCGCGGCCAGATGGTGCGCGACGTCCTGGTGGGCCAGGGAGTGTCCCCCGCGTTGATCGCCATCGAGACCCGTCCCGCCCCCGACGGCGAGTACGACCCGGCCACGCGCCAGGTCGACGTCGTAGTCCGTTAGGAGAGTTCCTGTGCTCTGGTTGTTCTCGCAGATGTTCCTGCTGTGCCTGGCGTCCTTCGCCGTCGGCGCGCTGGTGACGTGGCTGTCGGTGCGCGGCCGCCTGCAGCCCGAACGCCCGAAGACCCGCCTCGCCCTGCCCGCCCCGCGCCCGGCCGCCGAGCAGGTCGTGATCGCCGAGCAACCAGCGCCGCGCCAGGAACCGAAGCAGGAACCCCTGCCGGTCAAGGGAAACTCGAAGACGATGGTCTACCACACGCCCGATTCCCCTTATTACCGGCGGATGAAGGGCGACATGACGTTCGGCTCGGAGGCGGAGGCCGTCTCGGCGGGCTATCGCATGTGGACGACCAAGGGCCGTATCAAGGCTGGATGAACGAGGAGGGGCTGCCCGGGCGGGCAGCCCCTCCTCGTCAGAGCGGTCCTACTTCTCGTCGAGCTTCTGCTTGGTCGCCTTGGCGGGAACCTTCCTGCTGGACTTGTCCAGCGAGGTCGCCGCGTCCGAGGACAGGGCGAGGCTCGGTTCCGAGGCGTACGGCGGGGCTTCCGCCAGGATGTACAGCCCGTTGCCGACGTCGGCGAAGATCCGCTGCTCGTTGTTCGCGCCGGCGGCGAACGACACGTCGAACTGCGAGTCCCAGCCGATGTTGGTCCACACCCGCCAGGTCGCGGAACCCGGTTCGGTCTGGCCACCGCGGTGGATCCAGCCGTTGGTGTCGCGTGCCACCACCTCGACGACGTTGAACTTGTTCAGCAACGCCTCGGGGGTGCCGGTGAACTGCAGGGCACCGCTGATGTTCGTCCAGCCCGCGAAGCCCGACGCGCCTTCCTTCAGCGTGTAGAGCTTGTTGTCGTTGGCACGGGCCACCAGCTGCACCTTGCCGTCGGAGAACACGACCGCCGCGGGAGTACCCACGCCGGTGATACCGCCGGCGATCCGGCTGGCACCGAGCGCACCGCCCGCGAACTTCTTGACCGTGATCGCGCCGGTCGGGTCGGTGTAGGCGATCTCGAACCCGTCACCGGACGGCACGATCGTCATCTCGCCGGTCATGGTGTAGGTGTCGGGCGCGGTGGCCTGACGCCACGGCTTGAACTCGCCGTTGACCGCGAACTGCTCGGCGTACCAGAGCTTGTTGTCGCCGTCGACGGCGAACGCGGTGAGCACCTTGTTGGTGCCACGCGCCAGCACCGGCGAGGTGTGCAGTGCGCCCTTGACGTCCTTCTGCGTCCAGGTGAACGTGCCGGAGTTGGCCGCCGGTTCGACGAAGGCCTTCGTCTGGGCGTTGGTGCCGCGCGCCATCACGACGATCTTGTCGTCCTCCTGCTGGGCGAGGGTCGCCCGGCCGGTGAACCCGGTGCTGGACAAGGGGTTGACCTGGAGGGACTCGCTGTTCGACACCTGCTGGAAGTAGTGCTTCACGGAGCCGTTCTCGTCCGCGAAGGCGAGCTCGAACCGCGACTTCTGCGCGTTGTAGATCATCTCGGCCTTGTCGACCCCCGGTGCGGGCGTCTGCGGCGGCGTGATCTTGTCGGGGTTCGTCAGCTTGCACGCGTCGACGTCGACCATGATGTCGTTGACGTCGTTCCAGACGGCGAGCTCCTTCTTGTAGTCGCCCTCCGCGTGGTTGGTGAACACCTTCGCGGTGTTGTCCCAGCGGTACCACCAGATCGCCGTGCCCCACACCGCGTACACGATGTCGCCACCGGGGGAGAGCAGCTGGCGGTAACCGTTCCAGCCGTTGCCCACGTTGCGCGCGTAGTCGATCCAGCGGCGGTTCTTCCAGTCGTAGTGGTAGCGGTAGAGCGTGCCACCCGCGACGTTCGGGTCACGGGCGTAGAGCACGCCGTCACCCGCGGCGAAGACCTGGTCGTACTTGTTCCAGCCGTCGTCGATGATCTGCTTCTGAGTGAGGGTCTTCGTGGTCTCGTCGTAGACGTTGAACTCCAGCTGACCGGTGGCCAGGCCGGCGTACACGTGGTTGTTGCTGTCGACGGTCACGCGGTTGTGGTAGGCGGGCAGGTGCCAGCCACCCCAGTCGGTCGCGATGACGGTGCTGTTCCCGCCGTTCTCCCAGCCGGTTCCGTCGATCCACCGGAACACGCGGAACTCGCCGTCCGGCTCGATCGAGAACTTGTACCCCTTGGCGCCGCCCATGAAGCGGCTGCCGTTCCACCCGCTGCCCACGTGGGTCGGCTTCTCCCAGCTCGTGACCCCGGCCTCCGGCTCGTTGTGGTCACGCCGGTAGAGGTTGTCGTCCGCCTGGGAACCCCAGAGCCGGGCGCTGGTCGCGCACTCGACGTCGGTCGCCGTCTCGCCGGTGCGGCAGTTGTCGATCGCGGGCGCGATCTCGTCCACACCGGTCCAGTTGGTGATCTGGTACTTCCAGTCACCGGTGGCGCTGTTCTCCCAGCGGTCGTACTTGGGCAGGTAGCGGTACCACCAGGTCTCGCCGCCCGGCCAGGTGCCGTAGAGGATGTCGCCGCCGGGCGAGGTGATCTGCTTGTAGCCGTTCCAGCCGAAGCCGACGTTCTTGTCCTGCTGCTTCCACGTCTCGGCGTCGGCGTCGTACTCGAACCGGTAGAGCGTGCCGCCGTTGACGTTCGGGTCACGGGCGTAGAGCACGCCCGCGCCGCCCGCGGTCACGTGGTCGTACTTGTTCCACCCGGTGGCGATCACCTTGCGGGACAGGACGTTCGTGGTCTCGTTGTACCGGTAGAGCGCCAGCTCCCCGGACGCCTCGGCCGCGTAGATGTGGTTCTTGGCGTCGACCGTGACGCGGAAGTGGTACTGCGGGAGGTCCCAGCCGCCCCAGTTGTTCGCGATCAGCTGGCTGATGCCGCCGTTGTCCCAGCCGGTACCGGTCCAGCGGTGCCTGCGCAGCTCGCCGTCGGTCTCGATGAACCAGAGGTAGCCGTTGGGGCCGGCCATGAAGCGTTCGTTCCAGCCCGTGCCGATCCACTCGTCGTACGACCAGCTGTTGATCCCGGCGGCCGGGTTGTTGACCTTGCGCAACCGGAACACGTCGCTGTTCGCCATGCCGACGAAGACGTTGCCGGCGGGCTTGCACATGGCCGTCTCGACGGCGTTGGCGACGTTGCCGCTGCCGGCGAGGATCGGAAGGCCGACGATCCCGAGAATCGCGGCGAGAGAGGCTTGCACCAGCCGTCTCCACGACTGGCGCGCAGGTCTACCCATAGCTGAGGCTCCCCAGATTCCGGACACGCCAAAGCACACGCTCGTCGCGTGTCCGTTCGTTGCTGACATCCCCCAGAGGATGCTGACGGAACGCTTTGTAGCAGACGAAATCCCCGGATGGGAATCCTGCGGACGAACCTCTCATCGGAGGTTCTTCGTTACACGAGGTGACCAGACGCACATCCCTTGTAAAGACGGTGTTAGCCGCTTATGCTCCGGACCGCCTGCATCTGGGGGCCTCACTTCCTGGGGGAAGATCACCATGACCGGCCGGAGAGCCGGGCGCTTCCGCGCGCCCGATACCTGGTTCCTGTCCTCGGTTTGTTGCCCACCGTGACACTCGTCATCGGCGTCGGCGGGCACCCGTGGCAGTGCGGGTGTGCAGGCAGGCACGACGGTCATGAGACCTCCCGCCGCGGCCCTGGGGTGTGACGGCGAAGGTCGTGAACGGCGCGCAGTCGTCCGGGACGTGCTGACGCGGCCGGTGCTCCCGCGCCTCGGGCACGGCCAGGTCGGCCGACGCGCCGGACGGTTCGGGACTGGTCCCGCCTGCCGGGTGGAACACCCGCGGCGACTTCGCGCCGGACTCCTGCTGCGCCGTGTCGATCATCGCGCGGTTGCCCGTGCCCACGTCGATGCCAACCCGTCCTTCGTCCACTCCGCCCTGGTGCAAGCGCTCCGCCGGCGGGCCGTTCGGCGAGTGGTGTGGACCATGCCCGTGGCCTGGTGCGCGCTTCCGTGCGTGATCAAGGGAAGGAGTTTTCCTGTGCGCGCGGGAATCATCGCTTCAGCAGGTCGCGGATCATCTGCGCGATCTCCTGCGGTACCTCTTCCGCCATGAAGTGTCCATAGGGGACGGTCCGGTGGTCGAGGTCCCGCGTCCAGGCGTCCCAGAGCTGCTTCGCGTCGAAGCCGAGTGCCGCGCCCCAGTCCTGTTGCAGCACGGTGACCGGCATGGTGAGACGGTTGCCCGCGTTCCGGTCGGCGGTGTCGTGCTCGACGTCGATCGTGGCCGACGCCCGGTAGTCCGCGACGATCGAGGTGACGGCCTCGCGGCTCGCCCGCAGGTACTCGGCCTTGATCTCGTCGGAGAACGGTGTGGCGCCCCACGCGTCGAGGAAGTGGCCGAAGAACGCGTCGGGACTCGCGCCGATGAGCTGTTCGGGCAGGCCGGGCGGCTGCGCCATGAGGAACAGGTGGAAGCCGACGGCGGCGGACGTGCCGCGCATGACGTCCCACATGTCCAGCGTGGGCAGCACGTCGAGCGATGCGAGGTGGGTGACGTGGTCAGCGTGGTCGAGGGCCGTGCGGAACGCCACCAGGGCGCCCCGGTCGTGGCCCGCCAACGCGAACCTGTCGTGCCCAAGAGCCTTCGCGACGTCGACGACGTCCTGCGCCATCGTCCGCTTGGCGTAGGTCTCGCCGGTGTCCTGGGGCTTGTCGCTGTCGCCGTAGCCGCGCAGGTCGGGCATGATCACGGTGTGGTCGGCGGCCAGGTCGGCGGCGACGTGCCGCCACATGAGGTGGGTCTGCGGGAAGCCGTGCAACAGCACGACGGGCGTCCCGCTGCCGGTCGTGGCCACGTTCAGTTCAACGTTCCCGGAGACCTGAACGCGCTGGTAGTCGAATGCGGTGTGGTTCACGCAGCTACTGTGCGCGGGGCCGATCAGCAACGGATCAGTGAACGGTGAGGTTCGGTGTCCTGGGCCCGCTGACCGCCGGTTCCACCCGCCTGGGCGGCCCGAAACAACGCGCCGTCCTGGCCCGCCTCCTGGTGGCCCGCCGCCGCGTGGTGCCGGTCGACACGATCGTCGCCTCGCTGTGGGAGGACCCGCCGTCCGGCGCTGTAGGCACCGTGCAGACGTTCGTGGGCGCCTTGCGGAAGGCGCTGGAGCCCGACCGTCCACCCAGGACTCCGTCTTCCCTGCTGGTCACGTCGGGCGCCGGGTACGCGTTGCTGGCCTCGGACGTCGACGCGTGGGAGTTCGAGTCGCTGCTCGACGGCGACCTGTCCGCTTTGGACCGGGCGCTGGCTTTGTGGCGGGGCCCGGCCTACGCCGAGTTCGACTTCCCGTGGGCACGCGCCGAAATCGCCCGCCTCTCCGAGCTGCGCCTGCTGGCCGTGGAACGCCGCGCCTCACTCCAGCTGGACCTGGGCCGTTCCGCCGGCGTGGTCGCCGACCTGCGCGCCCACCTGGCCGACCACCCGTGGCGCGAGAAGGCGTGGAGCCTGCTGGCCCTAGCCCTGTACCGCGAGGGCCGCCAGGGCGACGCCTTGGACGCGGTGCGGGAGGCACGTGCCGAGCTCGTCTCGAACCTGGGCGTGGACCCCGGCCCGGAGTTGCGTTCGGTAGAGGCCGACATCCTCGCCCACTCACCCCGCCTGACGTTGCCGTCACCGCTGGTGGGGCGTTCGGCGGAGTTGGCGAGCCTGTACTCCGCCGTCCCCGCGGCAGGCCTCGGCCTGGCCGTCGTGACGGGTGAGGCCGGCGTGGGCAAGACCGCCCTGGCCGAGGCGTTCGCCACCCGCCTGGGCTGGAGGTACGTCTGGGCCCGCTGCCCGGAGGACGCCCCGGTCGCCTGGCCGTGGCAACAGGTGGTGGAGGCACTGGGCTCCAGCCTTGTCCCTGCCGACCGCTTCCAGCTGCGCCGGTCCGTCGTGGCCGCCGTGGAGTCCGCCGCCCCGGTGCTCGTGGTCCTGGACGACCTGCACCAGGCCGACGAAGAAACCCTGGCCGTGCTGGCCGCCTTCACCACAGCCCGCCTCGCCGGCCGAGTCCTGATCGTCGCCACCTCGCGCTCTGCGCTGCCATCGGAGGCCCTCGCCCGCGCCGAACCGGTGCGCGTGGACCTGCACGGCCTGGACGAGGACGCCATCGCCACCCTGATCACCCCGATCGCACCGACCGCCGACGCACGGGCCGTTCGTGACCGCAGCGGCGGCAACCCGTTCTACGCCAAGGAACTGGCCCGCCTCTTCGCCGCCGAGGGAACGCTCGGCGTGCCCGCGGGCGTCCGCGAGGTGATCCGCCACCGCCTGGCCGCACTCCCCGCCCCTGCCGCGACCGTGCTGCGGCAGGCATCGGTGCTGGGCCGGGACATCGACGTGGACCTGCTGAGCGCCGTCGCCGGAGCGGACGTGCTGGACGCACTGGACCTGGCGCTGGCAGCGGGTTTCGTGGTCGAGGAGGCGCCCGGCCACGCCCGCTTCACCCACGCGCTGGTGCGGGACACGGTGTACTCGGACCTCTCCCTGACCCGCCGAGCCCGCTGGCACGCGGCCGCGGCGGCGGCTTTGGAGTCGTCGCGGCCCGCCGAGGCGACGCTGCTCGCCCACCACTACCGGCTGGCAGGTGCTCGGGGCGAGGCGGCGGTGCGGGCACTGGCCGGGGCCGCCTCGGTGACGCGCTCGCCGCGGGAGGCGGTGGGGTTGTGGAGGGCGGCGATCGCGGCGGCGGGGGAGGAGCGGCTCGGGCTGCTGGCCGGGTTGGTGCGGGCGCTGGCGGTCGGCGGGGACCTGGAGGGGGCGCGGGAGCAGAGGTCCGCCGCACTGCGACTGGCCACGGCACGCACACCCATCACCACCACCGGCTTCTCCGGCGCTCCCGCCGACCCGAGCGCGGTGGCCGAGGTCATCGGCTCGTTCGACGTGCCCGGCATCTGGACCACCAACGACGACCCCGCCCACTCCGCCGAACTCGTCGCCGCCGCCCTCCGCACCCTGCCCGCCTTCCCGGAGCCGACCGCCACCCGAGCACGACTCCTGGCCACCATCGCCCTGGAGGATCGCGGCACCGGCCGTCGCCTGCCCGAAGCGACCGAGGCCGAGGCCATCGCCCGCACCCTGGACGACCCGGCCCTGCTGGTGTTCGCCCTCAACGCCCGCTTCATGCACACCTTCCACCGCACCGGCCTGGCCCGGGAGCGTGCCGCCATCGGGCGCGAGCTGGTGGCGTTGGCGGCGGGGCGGCTGACCACCCACGAGGTCCTCGGCCACCTGATCCTCGTGCAGGCCCACTGCGCGTTGGGCGACCTGGTGACCGCCGACGAGCACGCGCGGGCGGCCGACGAGGTGGCTGAGCGCGACGACTTGCCGTTGGTGGGGGTGTTCACCGAGTGGTTCAACGCCCTGAAGCTCGCGGCGGCCGGGGACAAGAGTGGGGCCGACAGGGCTTATCGGGTGGCGGCCGGGCGTGTTGCGGGCACCGGGATGTGGGGGATGGAACGGGGGCTGTTGCCGTTGGCCCTGCTGAGTTTGCACGGACCGTCCGCTGTGGACCTCGACGACGACTGGGGGCCGCACCGGGCGTGGGTGGAGCCACTGGTGTTGCCGGCGGACGAGGCGTTGGCCGCGGTCAGGGCGTTGCCGGACGGGCCCGCTGACCTGTTGGCCGAGGTGCGCGGGTGTTTGCTCGCGATGGCGGCCGATCGGCTGGGGGACGACGGGGTGCGGGCGCGGGCTCGGCGGGTGTTGTCGCCCGCCGCGGGTGAGGTGGTGGCGGGGACCGGGCTGTTCACGTTCGGGGCGGTGGCGGACTACCTCTAGGCGGCCAGGGCGGGGCCGAGCAGGAGGCCGCCGTCGAGCACGAACTCGGCGCCCGTGGCGAAGGCGCCGTCCGGCGAGACCAGGTGCAGGATCAGGGCGGTCACCTCTTCCGGGGTGCCCAGGCGCGGGACGGCGAACGGGGCAGGGGAGTAGAGGTCGCCGATCGGGGGCTGGTCGGCGATCGGTTCGGTGATCAGCGGGGTGGCCACCACTCCCGGGTGGATCGAGTTCACCCGGATGTTGTCGCGGCCCAGTTCGAGGGCGGCGGTGCGGGTCAGGCCGCGCAGGGCCCACTTGCTCGCCACGTACGGTGCGTAACAGGCCTGGCCCACGTTGGCCATGGTCGAGGCGATGTTGATGATCGTGCCGCCGCCGGCCGCGCGCAGGGACGGCGTCGCGTGCTTGATGCCGAGGAACTGGCCGGTCAGGTTCACCGCGAGGGTGCGTTCCCAGGTCGGCAGGGGCGTGTCCTCGATCAGGGCGGCCGGGTGCTGCGCGCCCGCGTTGTTGACCAGCACCGACAGCGGGCCGATCTGCTCGATCGCCGCGATCCAGTCCGGTTCGGACGTCACGTCCAGGCGGACGGCGGAAGCGCGGGGGCCCAGCGAGGAAGCGAACGAGGACGCCGCGTCCAGGTCGCGGGCGGCGATCACCACCTGTGCGCCCGCCGCGTGGAAGCCGCGCACGTGGCTCGCTCCCATTCCGCTCGTCGCGCCGGTGATCAGCACGGTCTGCCCGTCGAAGCGGTTCATGGTGGTTCCTCCCGAGAGTGGTGAGTCGAGTGACTCGCCTCGGAAACGTTAGACAGGGATGCGATGGCGAGTCAAGTGACTCACCTCATGGCACAATGGGGAGGTGCCGACCTACCACGAGCGCATGGCCGAGCAGAAGCGGGCGGCGATCGTCGACGCCGCGACGACGTTGTTCCTGGAGTCCGGGTACGACAAGACGTCGCTCGCGCGCATCGCCGACGCGGCCGAGGTGTCGAAGGCGACGCTGTTCAAGCAGTTCCCGACGAAGGCGGAGTTGTTCGACGCCATCGTCACGGACTACTGGCGCACGGAGGAGGGCGCGCTGACGCCCCCGGCCGGCGACCCGCGCAAGGGGCTGACCGCGCTCGGGCGGCGGTACGTGACGTTGCTGACGCGGCCGGGCATGGTCGCGTTGTTCCGCATCGTGATCGCCGAGGCACCGCGGTTCCCCGAGCTCGGGCAGACGCAGTTCAAGCTCGGCAAGCAACCGTTCTTCGACGCGGTGCGCGACTACCTGGAGCAGGAGCACGACGAGGGCACGCTGGACGTCGCGGATCCGGTGCTCGCGGCGACGCAGTTCCTCGGCATGATCTCCAACTTCGCGTTCTGGCCGCGGATGCTGCTGATGAACTGGTCGCCCTCCGAGAAGGCCATGACCCACGCGGTGGACGAGGCCGTCCACACACTGCTGGCCCGCCACGAGGTCAGAGCGGGATCCGCCGCAAGGCGGGCTTGAGCACCTTGCCCGAACCCGTGCGCGGCAACGACGACACCACCGACACGTGCACCGGGATCTTGTACTTCGCCAGGCGCGGCAACAGGAACTCCCGCAGCGCCGGGACGTCGAACGCGACGCCGTCGTGCGGCCGGACGAACGCGCGACCCACCTCGCCCCAGCGGACGTCCGGCACCCCGACGACCGCCACCTCGGCCACGTCCGGGTGGGCGGAGATCGCGTTCTCGACCTCGGCCGGGTAGACGTTCTCGCCACCCGAGATGAACATGTCCTTCAGGCGGTCGAGGACGTACAGGTGGCCGTCGGCCAGACGGCCGAGGTCGCCGGTGCGGAACCAGCCGTCCGGGGTGAAGGCCGCCGAGGAAGCCGCCGGGTCGTTCCAGTAGCCCGGTGTGACGTTGGGGCCCTGCACCTCGATCTCACCGGACGCAGCGAGCCGGAGGTCGCCGAAGAACACCGGCGGCCCCGCCGAACCCGCCCGCGCCACGCTGTCCCAGGCCTCGAGGAACGTGGCACCGGGCGCGGTCTCGGTGAGCCCGTACCCCTGGCAGAACACCAGGTCCCGGTCCTGGAACGTCCTGATCAGCGAGTCCGGCACCGCGGCCCCGCCGCACAGCAGCACGCGCAACGACGACAGGTCGGCCGAAGGCCACAGCGGTGACGACGCCAGGTCGGCGTACATCGTGGCCACCCCGAACATCCACGTCACACCGCGGCCGGAGATCAGCGACAGGCACTCCGCGACGTCCCAGCGCGGGGTGAGCACGCTGTGCCCTCCCTTCACGAAGGAGGGCAGCAGCGTCTGGGTCAGCGCGGCGACGTGGAACAACGGCGCGGTGACCAGCACGACGTCGTCCGCACGCAGGTCGACGCCGATCATCAGGTTGAACGTGTTCCACAGCAGGTTGGCGTGCGTGAGCATCGCGCCCTTGGGCCTGCCCGTGGTGCCGGACGTGTAGAGGATCAACGCGACGTCGTCCACCGACACCGGTTCGTCCAGCACCTCCTCGGAACCGCGGGACAAGAACTCCTCGTACGACGACAGGGACACGGCGCAAGGGTGCGAGACGACGTGCGACGGCGCGTGCACCAGGACAGCGGCACCGCAGTCGGCCAGCTGGTAGTCGATCTCCGCCGGGCTCAGCCGGAAGTTCAGCGGCACGAAGATCGCGCCCAGCTGGTGCGCGGCGAACATCGTCTCCACGAACGACGGGTGGTTCGGCCCGAGGTACGCGACCCGGTCGCCGTGCCCCACGCCCAGCGACCGCAACTGCCACGCCAGCCTGGTCGTGCGCAGCGCCAGAGCGCCGTACGAGACCGAAACCCCTTCGTACGTCAGGGCTTCACGCTTCGGCGCCATGCGTGCGCGGCGGTGTGGCCAGCTGCCCAGTCCCGCGTTCCGCATCCCCGTCTCCCGTCAGGCTGGTCCGGCTGGTCTCCCGCAACGCCACCGTGCACACGACCGTGAGCACGCAGAACCCCGCCAGGATGACCGGGATCGCGCCCACCCCCGCCGACCGCTGCACCTGTGCGAACAGCAACGGCGCGAGTCCCGCGCCCAGTCCCGCGAGCTGGTAGCCGAGTGACGCGCCGGTGTACCGGCTGCCGGTGTTGAACAGCTCGCTGTACAGCGCGGCCAACGGCCCGTACATCATCGGGTGGATCACCGCCTGGCCGAGCACCAGGGCGATCACCACGAAACCGTTGTCCACCAACGGGAACAACGCGAACCCGAACGCCGCCATCAGCACCGCGCCCGCCAGCACGACGGGGCGTCGCCCGAACCGGTCGGACGCCGCCGACCAGCCGATGATCCCGACCACCGCGAGTGCCGACGACAACGTCAGCGCGTTCAGGATCGTCTGCCGGCTCTCCCCGGCCTGCACGCCGTAGGCCAGCACGAACGTCGTCAGCGTCGACTGCGCGACGAACGCCGCGAGCCCGACGCCGATGCCGAGCGCCAGCGTGCGCGGGTGGTTGCGCAGCACGTCGAGCAACGGCAGCGAACCCCGCCGGCGCGACGCCTGGAACACCGGCGTCTCCTCGACCTTGAGCCGCACGAACAGGCCGACGCCCAGCAGCACGATGCTCAGCAGGAACGGCACCCGCCAGCCCCACTCCAGAAACGCCTGCTCGCCGACCAGCGCGGCCGTGCCGGTCAACGCCAGGGTCGACAGCACCATGCCGGACGGCGCGCCCGCGTTGGTGAAGCTCGCCCACAGACCGCGCCGCGACGTGGCGTGCTCGGCGGACATCAGCACCGCGCCGCCCCACTCGCCGCCGACGGAGACGCCCTGCACGACCCGCAGCAGGACCAGCCCGGCCGGGGCGAGCCAGCCCGCCTGCGCGTACGTCGGCAGCAGGCCGATCAGGAAGCTCGCCACACCCATCAGGCTCATGGTCAGCACGAGCATCTTCTTGCGCCCCAGCAGGTCACCGAAGTGTCCGAAGAGGACTCCGCCGAGCGGCCGGGCGAGGTAGCCGGTGGCGAACGTGCCGAAGCTCGCGATCGTGCCGACCAGCGGGTCGAGCGACGAGAAGAACACCTTGTTGAACACGATCGCGGAGGCGGTGGCGTAGAGCAGGAAGTCGTAGTACTCGATCACGCTGCCGAGGTAGCTCGACGCGACGGCACGGCGTAACTGCGTTGTTGGCGCCATGACTTCACCCTCATGTGTAGTGGCGGTAGACGGCACGAGCGACGCAAGCGGGCTTCGCGGAGCCCTCGATCTCGACGGTGAAGTCGACGGTGAGCTGCACGCCGTCGCCTGCCACGTCCTCGACGGTGTCGACCCGGCCGGCCAGCCGGATCTTGGCGCCGACCGGGACGGGAGCGGGGAACCGCACCTTGTCCAGGCCGTAGTTGAGGCTCATCCGCACCCCGGAGACGTCCAGCAGTTCGGTCATCAACGGGATGAGCAGCGCCAGGGTCAGGTAGCCGTGCGCGATCGTGCCGCCGAACGGCCCGGCGGCGGCACGTTCCGGATCGACGTGGATCCACTGGTGGTCGTCGGTGGCGGCGGCGAACGTGTCGACCCGGACCTGGTCGATCTGGAGCCAGTCGGTGTGGCCGAGACTCTTGCCCGCCAGGGCTTTCAGCTCTGCGGTTCCCTGCACGGAGATGGTCACGCGTCCTCCTTCACGAGGCCGAGCAAGCGGGCGGCGTTGAGCTTGAGGATCTTGGGGCGCACGTCGTCGGAGAGGTCGAGCTTCGCGAAGTCGGCGAGCCAGCGGTCCGGGGTGATCACCGGGTGGTCCGAGCCGAACAACACCTTGTCCTGCAGCAAGGTGTTCGCGTATCGCACGAGCTGCGGCGGGAAGTACTTCGGCGACCAGCCGGACAGGTCGATGTACACGAACGGCTTGTGCGTCGCGACGGCCAGAGCCTCGTCCTGCCAGGGGAACGACGGGTGCGCGAGGACTATCCGCAGGTGCGGGAAGTCCACGGCCACGTCGTCCACCAGCATCGGGTTGGAGTGCCGCAACCTGATCCCGCCGCCGCCGGGCACCCCGGCGCCGATCCCGGTCTGTCCACTGTGGAACAGCGCGGGTACGCCGAGTTCCTCGATCACCTCGTACAGCGGGTACGCCATCCGGTCGTCCGGCGAGAAGTCCTGCAGGCTCGGGTGGAACTTGAACCCGCGCACGCCGTGCTCCTCGACCAGCCTGCGGGCCTCGCGGACGGCGGCGCGGCCCTTCCACGGGTCGACGCTCGCGAACGGGATCAGCACGTCGGCGTGCTCCGCGCAGGACGCGGCGACCTCCTCGTTGGAGATCCGGGGGTGACCGGTGGCGTGCTCCGCGTCGACCGTGAAGATCACCGCGGCCATGTTCCGCTCGCGGTAGATCTCCGCGGTCTCGGCGATCGTCGGCTGCCGGTGCGCGGTCCTGAAGTACTTGGCGGACGCCTCGACCAGCGCGGGGGACAACGAACTGTGGCCGTCACGCGAGATCTCCGCGTGCGTGTGGACGTCGATCGCGACCAGGTCCTCCACGTTCATCCGGGGAACGTTCACGGCGCCACCGGTGCCGGGATGCCGTAGGGCTCGGGCTCGAACTCCGCGAAGCCCGCCGCGATCCCGTCGGCGGTCCAGCCGCCGTCGGCGAACTGGACCTGCTTCTCGGCGGGGTGCGACCAGAGCGCGAGCCGGTCGCCGCCGATGCCGATCGCCTGCCCGGTCACACCTTTCGCCGCGTCCGAGGCCAGGTAGACGATCAACGAGGCGGCGTCCTCGACCGTGCCGAGACCCTCGTCGCGCCGCAGCCACGCCGGCAACGGCTCCCCGGTCCGTTCGGACTCCTCGATCAGCGGCGCGAAAGCGGGGATCGTCCTGGTCATCTCGGTCGCGGCGACCGGCACGATCGCGTTCACGGCGATGTCGGAGCGGGCGAGCTCCAACGCCCAGGTCCTCGCCATGGCGGCGATTCCGGCCTTCGCGGCCGCGTAGTTGGTCTGCCCGAAGTTGCCGCGCTGACCGGCGGGGGAGGAGACCAGCACGAGACTGCCGCCGGTGCCCTGCTCGCGCATCCGGACCGCCGCCGCGCGGGCGCAGGTGAACGTGCCGCGCAGGTGTACGTCGATCACGGCGTCGAAGTCGTCGTCGCTCATCTTCCACAGCACCCGGTCGCGCAGGATTCCCGCGTTGGTGACCAGCACGTCGAGCCGCCCGAACTCCTCGACGGCGGCCGCGACGAGGCGGTCGGCGGTCGAGGCGGGCCCGACCGGCGCGATCACCGCCACGCCCCCGATCTGCTCGGCGAGTTCGGTGACCGACTCGTCCACGTCGTTGACGACGACGCCGGCCCCGTTGCGCGCCAACGCTTCCGCGTACGCCCGGCCCAGCCCGCGCCCGGCTCCGGTGACGATCGCGACCTTTCCCGACAGCATCATGGCACCCAAAGTAGGGCACTATCGTGACGCTCGTCTAGATGTTGCCCAACATGTATCGTGAGCAGCGTGACGCCCCAGTCCTTGATGCTCAACTTCCTGGGTCTGTACGTGTTCGGCCGCGACATCGCGGTCTACTCGGGCAGCGTGATCGACGTGTTCGCGCGCGTGGACGTCTCGGAGGAGGCCGTCCGCTCGACGCTGACCCGGATGACCTCGCGCGGCCTGCTCGCCAAGCACCGCAACGGCCGCAAGGTCTACTTCGGACTGACGCCGCGCGCCACGGAGGTCCTGCGCGACGGCGAGCAGCGCATCTGGCAGCGCGGCGCGGTGAACCGGGACTGGGACGGCACCTGGACGCTCGTCGGGTTCTCGCTGCCGGAGGGGCGCCGCGGCGAACGGCACGACCTGCGCTCGCAGCTGCAGTGGGCGGGCTTCGGACCGGTGCAGAACGGCCTGTGGATCGCGCCGGGCACCCGCGACGTCACCGCGCTGGTCGAGTCGCTCGCGGAGAACGTCACGGTCTTCACCGCGCAGCACGCGAAGCCGACCGAAGCCTCCGACCTGGCGCGCCGCGCGTTCGACACGGCCGCGATCGGTGCCCGCTACCAGGACTTCCTCGCCCGCTGGCGCAATCCGCTCGACGCGCCGGACGACCTCGCCCGCCAGCTCCTGCTGCACTGCGACTGGCTCGACCTCGTCCGCCAGGACCCGCACCTGCCCGCCGAACTGCTGGACCGCGACTGGCCGGCGATCGAGGCCGAGCAGCTGTTCCAGGCCCTCGCCACCCGCTACGCCGAAACCGCCACCCCGATCGCGGAGGGCGTCATCGAGTCGATCGCTGCTAGCTAGCTCACAGCGCAAACCAGGGGATAGCGCTAACTAGAAGTTAGTGCAATGCTCTCGGGCACCAGTCCAGTGGAAGGTGTCCGAGATGCTCAACCGTCGTTCGCTCATCACGCAGGGCAGCACCGCCGCGTTCGGTGCGATGGCGCTGGCCGCCGTCACCGGTGGCGTCGCCGAAGCAGCGGCCCCGGCGGGCTACTCGCCGTGGACGCCCCTGCCCGACCCGGCCACCACGCCGGTGCCGAACCCGCCGCCGGCCAAGGACCTGACCAGGGAGGAACGCGAGAACCTCAGGACGTTCGACGAACTCGACTTCGACGTCTTCAGCCACGAGAAGTGGGCGCGGCTGGGAGAGAGCCACGCCCGCAACATCCGCGTGCACTGGCCCGACGGCCACTACACCGACGGCATCGACAAGCACGTCGAGGACCTCAAGGCGCTCTTCGTGTGGGCGCCCGACACCCGCATCGAGTCGCACTACCTGCGGGTCGCGAACGGTGGGCTGACGGCGGTGGCGGGCGTCATGCTGGGCACGTTCACGCGGCCGATGCCGGACGGGAAGGGCGGGTTCATCGCACCGACCGGCAGGAAGTACGCGATCAACATGGCCACGATCGGGCTGTGGAACCGGCGCGGCACGATGGACGAGGAGTTCCTGTTCTGGGACAACCAGGCGTTCTACGCGCAGATCGGCCTCGGCTGACGGACGGACGCGCCCGTGGTGCACCGGCACCACGGGCGCGTCACCTGTCAGGACGTGCAGACCGAGGCGGTCCTGCGGCAGGCGACGGAGGCCTTGTTCCGGTGTTCGTGGTCGATCAGCTGGATGTTGGCCTGGTGGATGCCACCCGCGACGGTCGTGCCCAGGGAGACGTCCCCGACGGGCGTGCTGGCGCACTGCGGGTCCAGCGTGGCCGGGCCGGCCACCCGCGTGTTGCCCTGGTAACCGGCGAAGGCGCCCTCCACGCACTCGCCGGACTTGACCGACAGGTACTGGTTCGTGAGCATGACCGTCCTCCCGGACGACGACCACGCGATGGTGCCGGTGAGCCGGCCGACGATCACGCCGGAGCTGTGCTTCACCACGACGTCGAACGAGGACGGCGCCGCGCTGGCCGTTCCCGCGGTCGTGGCGGCGAGCAGCGCCGCGGCCCCCAGGGCGAGTCCGGCTCGTTTCAGGATGCGCATCAAGGTTGTTCCTCTCCACTGGCCGACCCCCTGCCGGCCGTCTCCATGACGCGCAGCCGCCGTCACCGTTTCGTCCTCGTTCCGTCCTCACCACCGCTGACCTGCGGCTGGGCGAGCCGTTCCTGGAGCCGGACGTGCCGGAACTGGTAGACCGCGCCGACCTGCCGGAGCACGCCGCGGCGGTGGGCGTCGTCGAGGAACGTCAGGAACCGCCACGGAACGCGGCCCCTCGCGGCGAGCCAGCAGACCGCGGGACCGAGCGATCCGGACGCCCTGGCGAACCAGACGCTCAGCCCCACCGAGAGCCCGAACAGCCCGCCCGCGAGGCACGCCTGCGCGACGCTGCGGGTCGGTTCGAAGACCTGGCCTCCGATGAGCGCACCCGCGACGGCGTAGGCGAGACCGCCGGGACGGGGGATCAGGAACCAGCCGAGCAGACCCGCGGCCAGCCCGCCCGCCACGCCCAGGACCACGTCGAAGCGGCCGTTCAGGATCTCGGTCGTGGGATCGTCCGGGGTCAGCAGCAGCGCCAGCGTGAAGAACAGGCTGAGCGACACCGCGAACGACGCGGTCAGGGAGAGCGCCGCCCTGCGGTCGTCGCGCAGCACGGTGCCGGGGCTGGAGACGCGGTTCGCGTCGAGCGGGGTGTCGAGCCACACGTGCACCCCGACGGCCAGGCCGAACACCGCCGAGATCAGGCAGGCCACCCACACCGGGAGGGACCAGCCGAACCCGAGGCTGACCCCGATCACCGCGCCGATGGCGAACCGCCGGGCGAACCCGGCCGCGGTGCCCGCGAACCTCGCCTCGACCCGCAGCGGACCCGGCCGGCGCATCGCCCGGTGCGTGATGAACCCGGCGGCGCCGAACGAGACGCCGTAGACGACCCCGATCGCGGGGCCGGCCGCGAACCAGCCGGTGAGCGTGAACAGCACCGCGGGCGGCAGTCCCAGCAGCAGGCCCGCGATCGTCGGCGGCACCGCGCGGTCGAGCCGCCACCAGGCGAAGTCGTGCGTGCCGCCCAGGTGGCGGGCGAGGAAACCGAGCCAGCGCCGTGCGTCGGTGAGGTCGTAGTGGCGCGCTCGGGTGGCGCTGCCGGGCGGAACCGGGCGGTCGCTGTAGACGGCGGGCAGGTACGCGTCGAGCAGGTGCCGTTCGACCGCCGCCCGGTCGGGGAACCGCGTGGTGTCGCACAGCTCGCCGGGATCGCTCGCGGGATCGCGGTAGGCGGTCTGGGCCAGGTCGACCATCAACGGCGTGCGCAACGCCCGCGCGAGCGCGCTCGAAGGTTCCCGCCGCAGCGCCTGCACCACCGGCTGCCACCGCGTCTCGCCGGTCCGCCGTCGCGCGGTGAGGAAGTCGATCGCGTCCTGCGCGCGCACGGGTTCGATCTCCACCACGGCGGCACGGAGCAGGAACGCGCCCTCCTCCCGCACCGCCGCCTCGTACTCGTCGCCCCGGCAGGTCAGCACGAGTGGCCGTCCACCCGCGACGGCCCTGTCGATGGCGTCGATCGCGGCCGTGTGCAGGCCCGGCGGCGTCTCGTCGAGGCCGTCGAGCACCGGCATGACCCGCCCCTCGAGCACCAGCCGCAACGCCGCGTCCCGCCCGTACGTGCCGGCGTTGCCGAGTCCGGGGTGCTCCTCGACCAACCGGCGGGCCAGCCACGCGTGCAGGTGCTCGGTATGCGGGTTCCACGACGTCAGGGACAACAGCACCGGCACCGGTTCACCCGGCCGGGGGTCCGCGAGCAGCCCGAGCGTCAGCAGGATCGCCAGCACCGACTTGCCCGCTCCCGGCTCGCCGAGCACCACGAGCTGACGTGCCGGGATCTTGCGCAACGACTCGACGACGTCGGTGAGGTCACCGCTCAGCTCCAGCCGTTCCGGCACCTCGCCCGGCCGCGTGCCCAGCACCGACGAGGCCGCGGCGGCCACCTCCCGCGCGGTGCTCGCCCACGTCAGCGGCACGGGACGCGGCCGGTCGAGCGACCGGAGCTCGACCTCGGCCGTCCACTGCCTGCCGATCGCCGCCGCGAGTTCCGCCGCGGCCCGGTCGAGTTCGCCGGGCCTCGCGAACCCGTCGGCGTCCGCAGGGCGCGCGGGAGGTCGCGTCTCACCGCGCAGCACGCGTTCGTGCAGGTCCCGGATCTCCTGGCCGGGGTCGAGGCCGAGCTCCTCCGCCAGGGTCGTCCGCAGCCTCTCGAACACCAGCAGCGCGTCGGCCTGCCGTTCGCAGCGGTCGAGGGCGAGCATCAGCTGCCCGTGCACCCGCTCCCGCAAGGGGTTCTCGGCGGCGACCTCGGCCAGCTCGTCGACGACCTGCCGGTGCTGGCCCAGCGCGAGCTGCCAGTCGACGCAGGCCTCGAACGCGTCCAGCCGCTGTTCGTCCAGCCGCGCGGCCCGGCCGTCGAGCGCACTCGCGCCCAGCCCGCTGAGCGCCGGTCCGCGCCACAGCCGCAACGCCGCCCGCATCTCGGTCACGGCCTCGCGCGCGGCACCGCGTTCCCCGGCCTGCCGCGCCCGCGCCACCAAGGCGGTGAAGCGCAGCAGGTCGAGGTCGTCCTCGCCGACCACGACGCGGTAACCGGGACCGTCGGTCACGATGATCCGCTGGCCGGTGTCGCCGAGGCGGTCGCGCAGCGCGGAGACGCAGTTCTGGACCTGCTTGGTGGCGGTGGCGGGTGGTTCGCCGTCCCAGGTCGCCTCGACCAGCCTGCCGATCGTCACCACGGCGTTCGGTGTCAGCAGCAGCGCGGCCAGCACCCGCTGGTGCCTGCTGCCCGGCAGAGCGAGCCTCGTTCCCCCGTCCCACACCTGCAACGGCCCGAGCACGCGAAAGTCCACGCGGACCACCCCCCCGCCTGGAAGATACCGAGATCACCCGTCTCAATCGGGTGGGGTTCCGGGCTCCTCGGGACGGTGTGCCCGGGCCGGGGTGTCACGCCACCGCCGTCGCCTCCATTTCGACCATCAACTCCGGCAGGGCCAGCCTGCTCACGCCCAGCATCGTGGTCGGCGGTGAGACGCGGGCCTGCCCGAGCCGGGCGGCCAGCACCCCGTAGTGCTGGAACAGCACGTCGACGTCGGTCGTGTAGACGTTCAGCCGCACCAGGTTCGCGAGCGACATGCCGGCCTCGGCCAGCACCGCCTCGAGGTTGTCGAGGCTCAGCGACACCTGCGCTGCCATGTCGCCGGTGTGCTCGGGCTTGCCCTCGGCGTTCATCGCGGTCTGCCCGGCGCAGTACAGCGTGCGGGTCTGGCCGGTGACGACCTCGCCCTGGTGGTAGCCCAGCTGCGCCGACCACGGCCACGGGTTGACCGGCGTTCGTTCCACTGCCACAACGGCTCCTTCTTCTTGGGGGACCGCCGTAGCCTCGCAACGAATACACGACATCCTGTGTCACGTATTCCCGTAGGGTTCGCGCATGCGTGCCGACCGACTGGTTTCGCTGGTCCTGCTGCTGCGGCGGCACGGACGGCTGTCGGCGACGGCGCTGGCCCGTGAGCTCGAGGTGTCGAACCGGACGGTGTTGCGCGACGTCGAGGCGTTGTCGGCGGCGGGGGTGCCGGTCTACGCCGAACGCGGGCGGCACGGCGGGTTCGCGTTGCTGCCCGGCTTCCGGACGGAGCTGACCGGGCTGAACCACGACGAGGCGCTCGCGTTGCTGGTCGCGGGATCGCGGCGGGGCGCGCAGGTGTTCGGGCTCGGGTCGGCGCTGGCGTCGGCCATGTTGAAGGTCGTGGACGCGTTGCCGGAGAGCTACCGGCAGACGGCGGCGGGGGCGGCCGAGCGGTTGCTGATCGACCCCGCGATCGACCTGCTGGCCCGGCGTGCCGTCGAGGAGGAGCTGCCGGACGAGGTCGTGGCGGAGGTCCGGCGCGCGGTGTTCGCCGGGCGGCGGCTGCGGATCCGGTACGCGGCCGAGAACACCGAACCACGGTGGCGGACGGTGGATCCGATCGGGCTGGTGACCGTGCGGGAGCAGGGATATCTGCTGGCCACGCGGGACGGCGCGGACCGGACGTACCGGTTGTCGCGGATCGTCGCGGCGCAGGAGTTGGACGAACCCGCGGTCAGACCCGACCGCGTCGATCTCGGCCAGGCCTGGCAGGAGCGGAGCACGCGGTTCCGCGCCGGCGAAGATCAGGTCGTCGTCCGGCTGAGGGTGGCTCCGGAACGGCGGGACGAGCTGCTGGGAACGGTGGTGGCCGTGCTCGCCGAGGAGTCCGGCGTGCTGGAGGTCGCGTTTCAGGACGCGCGGCACGCCGAGTGGGCGGTGTGGCGGCTGTCGGCCGGAGTGGAGGTGCTGGCGCCGCGGTGGTTGCGGGCCGCGCTGAGGGAACGGGCGTTGCGGATCGCGGCGCGCTACGAGGAACTCGATGAACGCTGACTTCAGCAGGTACCTGCACTCCCGCGTGCTGTCGGGCATCGGCGCGGTCGTGGCCGTCGTCGCGCTACCGGTGCTCGTCTACCAGCTGACGGGCTCGGCGGGGTGGACCTCCGCGGTCACGGCCGCGGAGGCGTTGCCGTACCTGGTGTTCGGGTTGCCCGCCGGTGCGCTCGCCGACCGGCTCGACCGCCGGAAGATGATGGTGACGTCGGAGCTGACCGTCGCCGTCGTGCTGCTGAGCGTGCCGCTGGCGTGGCTCGCGGACGTGCTCACCGCGCCGCACGTGGTCGCGGCGGGGTTCGCGACGCAGACGGCGTTCGTGTTCTTCAGCGCCGCGAACTTCGGGGCGCTGCCCGCGTTGGTGGGCAAGGAGAAGCTCACCGCCGCCTACTCGACGCTCTTCGGGCGCACGACCGCGGTCGAACTCGTGGTGCCCGGGCTGACCGGGTTGCTCGTGGCGGTCGTGTCCCCGGCGGCGCTGCTGGCGGTGAACGCGCTCACCGGGGTGGGCGCGGTGATGTTGTTGCGGGGCATCACGAGCAGCATGGCGACCCCGCGCAGGGTCGAGGGGGCGGGGCAGCTCGTCGCGGACGTGCGCGAGGGGCTGCGGTTCATGTGGCGCGAGCCGGTCATCCGGCTGCTCACGCTCGTCGGCGCCACGCACTCGGTGGCGTCCGGCGCGTGGATGGCGGTGCTGGTGCCGTTCGCCGACCAGGTCCTCGGCGTGGCACCGAAGGGCGACGTGCGGCTGTCGGCGCTGTTCACCTGCTGGGGGCTGGGCGCGATCATCGCGTCCCGGTTGCTGCCGAAGATCTCGGAGCGCTGGGGCAACGCGCGGGTGGCGCTGGCGGCGTTGCCCCTTTCGTTGCTCGGCGGGGTGTTCGTGCTGCTGAGCCCGCATTGGCTGGTGCTCTGCGTGACGGCGACGGCCTGGGGCGTCACGGGGGCCATCGTGGTGATCAACGGGATCACCTACCGGCAGCAGGTGTGCCCGGACGAGTTGCAGTCGCGGGTCAACACGACGGCCCGGATGATCGCGTGGGGCCTCGGCCAGCCCCTCGGCGCGGCCCTCGCCGGTGTCGTGTCGGTCGCCTCCGGCGATCCGCGAGCCGGGCTGGCCGCCGGGCTCGCGGTGTTCCTCGCCGGGGTGGTGTGGGCCTGGGCCTCACCCGTGCTGCGCGGTCAGAAGTACCGCAACCACACGTAGACCCACGCCATCGCGGTGCTCACCAGCGTCACGACGATGCCGTAGCGGGTGAACTGCCAGAACGTGATCTTGTGGCCCGCGCGGGCCGCGATGCCGAGCGCGACGACGTTGGCGCTCGCGGCGACCGCCGTGCCGTTGCCGCCGAAGTCCGCGCCGAGTGCGAACGCCCACCACAGCGCCTGACCCGTGGCGGCGTCGGGGATCCCCGCCACCATGCCCTCGACGACCGGCGCCATCGTTGCGACGTAAGGGATGTTGTCGAAGAACGCGCCGAGCACGCTGGACCCGAACAGCAACGCCGAGGCGGCCGCGAAGTGGTTGTCGCCGAACGCGGAGACCGCCCACGTGCCGATGGTCTCGATGACGCCCGTGTGCACCAGGCCCGCCACCATCACGAACAGGCCCATGAAGAACGTCAGCGTCGGCCACTCGACCTCGGCCAGCACGTCGTTCACGTCGGCGCGCGTCACCAGCAGCATCACGCCCGCGCCGACCAGCGCGACGATCGCCGGGTCGAGGTGCAGCACCGAGTGCAGGCCGAACCCGAGCACCACACCGGTGAACACGATCAGGCACCGCCGCAGCATCGCGGGATCAGTGATCGCGCGCCGTTCCTGCAACGCCATCACCGACTCGACGTGCTCGGCGTTGTACTGGAACGACTTGCGGAACAACACCTTCGTCAGCAGCACGAACACGATGAACACGACCGCGACGATCGGTGCCATGTGCACCAGGAAGTCCATGAACGACAGTCCGGCCCGGCTGCCGATGATGATGTTCGGCGGGTCACCGATCAACGTGGCCGCGCCACCGATGTTGGACGCGAGCACCTCGGCGATCAGGTACGGCTGCGCGGCGATGCGCAGCCGGTTGCACACCACGATCGTCACCGGGGCGACCAGCATGATCGTGGTGACGTTGTCGAGGAACGGCGAGGCGATGGCGGTGATGATCATCAGCATGACCATCAGCCGGTACGGACGTCCTCGTGCGCGTTTGGCCGCCCAGATGGCGAGGTAGTCGAACACGCCGGTCTGCTTGACGATCCCGACGATGATCATCATGCCGAACAGCAGGAAGATGACGTTCCAGTCGATGCCCTCGTGCTCGGAGAAGAACACATCGGAACCCGGGACCAGGCCGAACACGGCCATCAGCCCCGCGGCCACGAGGACGACCAGTACCTTGTTCGCCTTCTCCGTGGCGATGAAGAAGTACGCGACGAGGAAGATCGTCAGGGCGAGTGCGGCGCTCACGGATCTCCCAACCCGATGGGTGTCACCGCCGGCGCGAGTTCAGCACGCCGGCGGTGACGGGGACGATGGTCAGGTGGGGTTTCAGTCCTCGCCGCTGTAGACAGCGAGCGAGGTGATGAGCCGGTCGAGGGTGATCGCGCCGACGAGTGCTCCCGCGTCGTCGACCACGGCCACCAGCGGACTGTGCTGGCGCGCCATCAGGGCCGCGACCTCCAGCAACGTCGCGTTCGCCCGCACGGTCGCGGGTTTGGCGCGTTGGTGCGGTGCCACGTCGCCGACCGTGCGGTCGGAGAGTTCCATCCAGAACAGGTCGGCGCTGCTCTCGTCGACGACCCGGCAGAGCGCCGGATCGTCCTGGTAGGACTGCGGCACCGCGAGCCGCAGCACCTGCGTGCCGGGCAGCACGGTCCACGGCCGCGCGCGGTCGTCCACCACGATCAGTCCCGGCAGCCTGTTGACCGCCATGACCCGCACCGCCTTGGTGATCGGGTCGTCGACCGTCACGGTCGGGACGTTGATGGCGATGTCGCGTGCCTGCATGGCATCAGCCCGTTCGGTGTGTCCGGCGAGTCCCGCTGTGGACATGACGCCTCCCGTCTCCAGCCAGGTCGTGGTGGAAGTCTGTGCGGGACGGCGTGCCGGAACCATCGGGTTCAACACCCATTTCGGATGTTCCGGACATGTAGGAGATCAGCGGCCGTAGCCCAGGCCGATGAGGCCCGCGACGATCAGGCCCGCGCCGACGAGAACCGCCTGAGGTGCGGTGATGCCGGCTATCAGGAGGGCCAGGGCGACGCCGAGGAAGACCCAGGGGAGGGGGCGGCCGCGCTGCGGGGCCGGGGAGGTCGCGCGCTGGGTGGTGAGGCCGGCGGGGCGGTTGGTGCGGGCCGCGGTGCGGCGGACGCGGGCGGGGAGGCCCGTGCGGGCTGCCGCGCGGCGGAGGCGGGCGACGGCGGGGCGGCCCAGGCGGCCCGTGCGGGCAGCGACGCGGCGGGTGGGCGCGGTGGTGAGGGTGGGCGCGGCGGCGAGCTGGGAAGGTGCGGCGACGCGGCGGGTGGGCGCGGTGGTGAGGTGGGAAGGTGCGGTGCCGCGGCGGGTGGACACGGCGGCGGGCTGGGAAGGTGCGGCGACGCTGCGGGTCGGCGCGGCGGCGAGGTGGCGGGAGTGGCGGACTGGGCTGGGGCGGTCGGTGCGGACCACGGCGCCTCCCAACGGCTGTCGCGGACGGGGGACAGTCGGTGTGGTGCTTCGGTTCGGCAGGAGTTCGCCTTCCGGTGGGCGGGATTCCCCGGGGTTCGGGGCTCGTCTCCCACGATCTCCCGCAGGTGAGCCCGCGGGCGATCCGTCCGGTTGCTCAACTTCTGTCCGTCCCGGCGCACCGTGCAGAGCCGATATGGGTGCTGCCACGGATGTACGCGGGCGGGGGTGAGTCGTCAGCCTCGCAGGCGTGCTGGCCAGTGATCACCTCGCGACGGCGCGCGCCTCGGCGCCGGAGCGGACCTATCGCCCGGAACTGCAGGGTCTGCGCGCGGTCGCCGCGTTGCTCGTGGTGGTCTACCACGTGTGGCTGGGCCGGGTCTCCGGTGGCGTGGACGTGTTCTTCCTGATCTCCGGGTTCCTCGTGACGGGGCAGCTCGTGCGGGCGACCGGCCGGGGACGGCTCGACCTGCGGGTCGTGTGGAGCCGGATGGCGAAGCGGCTGCTGCCCGCCGCGTTCGTGGTGCTCGGGGTGACGCTGGCCGTCGCCGCCTGGTGGTTGCCGGAGATCCGGTGGGCGCAGACGGTGCGCGAGATCGTCGCGTCGGCGTTGTTCGTGGAGAACTGGCAGCTGACGATGGACTCCACCGACTACTACGCGCAGAACGCGCAGGCGAGTGTGGTGCAGCACTTCTGGTCGTTGTCGATCCAGGGGCAGTTCTACCTGTTGTGGCCGTTGCTGGTGCTGGTGGTGACCCTGCTCCGGCGGAACCTCACCCGAGTGCTCGGCGCGGTTTTCGTGCTGTCGTTCGGTTTCTCGGTGTGGCTCACCGCGGTGGACCAGCCGCTCGCCTACTTCCACACGGCGACGCGCCTGTGGGAGTTCGCGTTCGGCGGCCTGCTGGCGATCGCGGTGGCGAAGATCGACCTCGCGGGTCCGGTGAGGACGGTGCTCGGGTGGGCCGGGCTGCTCGGGCTCGTGGTGTGCGGGATGGTGCTGGACGTCGGCGCGGGCTTCCCCGGGTTCCTCGCCTTGTGGCCGACGGCCTGTGCCGCCGCGGTGATCACGGCCGGGACGTCGGGCAGCAGGGTCGGCGCGGATCGGCTGCTGGCCAGCGAACCGTTGCGGTACCTGGGAGATCTCAGCTACGCGCTCTACCTGTGGCACTGGCCGGTGCTCATCTGCTGGCTCGTGCTGCGCGGCCGCACCGACGTCGGACCGGCCGGCGGCGTCGCGATCATCGGTGTGTCGCTGCTGCTCGCGGCGGCCACGCACCACCTCGTCGAGGAACCCGTGCGCCGGTCGGGGTGGCGCGCCCGCACGATCACGGCAGCCCTGCTCACCGCTCTGCTCACGGCAGCGCTGGTGATCCAGCCGGCCGGGCCGCGCGAGGTCGCCGCGCAGGTCGCGGCCACCGACTTCGCGGGGCTCGAAGGACAGCACTGCGAGACGCCGCAGCCGGAACTCGACGTCTGCTACGGGCCCGTCGAAGGAACTCCGGCCAAACGGATCGTGCTGGTCGGCGACTCGCACGTCCAGCAGTACCTGGCGGCGTTCACGCCGATCGCCGAGCGCCGGAACTGGCAGCTGATCACCATGCTCAGGTCCGCGTGCCCGTTCTCCACGCGGTCGGAGAAGTACCCGGACGACGAGTCGTGCGTGCGGTTCGGGAACAACGCGGCGGACGAGATCATCGCGCTGCGTCCGGATTTCGTGTTCACGCTGGCGAGCCGTGACGTCCAGGTCGGGCTGACCGAGGTGACGCCTCCCGGGTTCGTCGAACGCTGGCGGCAGCTCGACGCCGAGCAGATCCCGGTGATCGCGGTGCGGGACAACCCGCGCTACGCCTTCTCGGTCCTCGACTGCGTCCAGGTGCACGGCGCCGCCGACCGGTGCGGCGCGCCCAGAGCCGAGTTGCTGGCGCCCACACCGCCTTACGCGTTGCTCGACGTGCCGGGCAACGTCTCGTTCGTGGACTTCAGCGACCAGCTCTGCACCGAACTGCAGTGCCCGCCGGTGATCGGCGACCTGCTGGTCAACTTCGACGACAACCACGTGAGCGCCACGTACATGCGCTCGATGTCGGACGCCGTCGAGGCGGCGCTCGACGCGGTCACCGGAGCGTGATCCGTGAATTTCCCGGTTGTTGTGAAGAGGTCATGAAGATCGCGGACAGGACGATTCGGGCGCCCTAGTTTCGAGGCCCATGTACAGAAAACGAAGCGCGGCACTGTCCGCCGCGCTCCTCGTCTCGCTCACCGCGGCCACGCCCGCGTCGGCTGACGCCGCTGTGCCGCAGGCGGCGGGCACACCCGGCACGGTCACACTGATCACCGGTGACCAGGTCGACGTCACGGGCGACCAGGTCGCGAACGTGCGCATGGCCAAGGGCCGAGAGCAGCTGCGCGCGTGGCGCTACCGGCTGGGCGGTCATGACCACGTCGTGCCGCAGGACGCGGTCGCGGACCTCCAGGCCGGCCGGCTCGACCCGCGGCTGTTCGACGTCACCGGGCTCGTCCAGCAGGGCTACGACGACCGCACCGAACCGACCGTGCCGACGATCGTCACCGGCACCGCCGCCCGTGCGCTGACCACCGCGGCCGTCAACGCCGTCTACGTCCCGAAGGCCGAAGCCGCTCAACGGTGGCGCGATCGCGGTGTCGCTCGTCTCGCCGCACCCGAGAAGATCTGGCTGAACGGCCGGGTGCGCGCGTCGCTCGACGAGAGCGTGAAGCAGATCGGCGCGCCCGCCGCGTGGCAGGCCGGGTTCCGCGGTGACGGCGTGAAGGTCGCCGTGCTCGACTCCGGCTACGACCAGGCACATCCCGACCTGAAGTCCGTTGTGGACGGTTCCGCCGACTTCACCGGCGAGGGTGTGCAGGACACCGACGGCCACGGCACGCATGTCGCCAGCACCATCGCCGGCAGCGGCGCCGCCTCACAGGGCCGTTACCAGGGCGTCGCTCCGGGCGCGAGGTTGTTGGTGGGCAAGGTCCTCGGCCAGTTCGGCGGTCGCGAGGACTGGGTCGTCAACGGTATGAGGTGGGCCGTGGAGCAGGGCGCCGACGTCGTCAACATGAGCCTCGGCGGTGGCATCGGCGACGGCCAGGACCTGATGTCCCAGACGCTGGACGAGCTGTCCGCGTCGAGCGGCACGCTGTTCGTCGTGGCCGCGGGCAACAACGGGGTGCGCGAGTCCGTCGGCTCGCCCGGCGCCGCGGACCGCGCGCTGACCGTGGCGAACGTCGACAAGAGGGACCAGCTCAACGGCACCTCCAGTCAGGGCCCGCGCCGTGGTGACTTCGGCCTGAAGCCGGAGATCGCGGCACCGGGCACGGACATCGTCGCCGCGCGCGCCGCCGGGACGTGGGACGAGTACGCGGTGGGCGCGAGCTACGCGCAGGTCTCCGGCACCTCGATGTCGTCACCGCACGTCGCCGGTGCCGCCGCGATCCTGGCGCAGCAGCACCCGGACTGGACCGGCGACCAGATCAAGAACGCGCTGGTCGGGTCGTCGAAACGGCTGCCGGGCATCTCCACGCTCGCGCAGGGCGCGGGCAGGCTCGACGTCGCCAGGGCCGTAGCGCAGCGGGTGCGGGTCGAAGGCCTGGCCGGGTTCGGTGCGACCTACGGGTCCGCCGAGACCAGGCGGACCCTCAAGTACGTCAACTCCGGCACCACACCGGTCACGTTGGCACTGGAGCTCGACACCAATCACAACGCGCTCTTCACCGTGGCCGAGTCGGTCACCGTCCCCGCGGGCGGGTCGACGACGGTCGAGCTGGTCGCGCGTCCCGGTGACCGGCCGCCGGGCGAGGTCAGCGGAGCGTTCCTCGCGCGGGCCGGTGACGTGGTGCTGACGACGCCGGTGACAGGGCAGTTCAACGCCGAGCGCCGGACGCTGACGGTCAAGGTGCCGACGAGGTCGGGCACGCCGTTCCAGACGCTGGTGATCGTGCAGGACGAGCGCACGGGACAGGGCTACCAGGCGTTCACCGACACGGAGGAGGTGAGCCTCACCGTGCCGCGCGGTCAGTACCGGGTGCTCGGCTACATCGGTGACCTGGTGGGCGGTGACACGATGTTCGTGCAGCGCGCGGACGTCGTGAACGACACGACCGTCGAGGTGGACACGAAGTCGGGCAAGCCCGTCACCGTCGGCGTGGACGACCCCGACGCGCGGGCGCAGCTCGGCGGCGGGTTCGGCCTCGTCTCGGACCCCGACGAGGCGGGACCTATGGAGGCGGCGGCCATCGTGCGCGGCGGCGGCGTGCCGAGGGAAGGCGCCCGGCTCCACAGCGTCGCCGCACCGGCGATGCGCGGCCTGTCGCTCACGAACCTGAGCTACTTCAACCACCCGTGGGCGTTGACGACCGTCGCCGGCACCGGCGGGTTCGAGATCGGCGAGACGTACTTCCCGTGGGCGCGCGACTTCTCCGGCACGTACACGGGCAGGCTGGTGGGGGTCGGCGAGGCGGACAAAGCCTCGATCGACGCGGCCGGTGACGTCTCCGGTGCCATCGCCGTGATCGCGCCGAAGAACTGGGACGACCCGGCGTTCCCACCGGACGGGCAGGTGGCCGCGGGCATCGAACTGCTCGAGGCACGTGGCGCGCTGGCCGTGCTGTCGCACTTCACCTCCACGCGCCCGGACGGTTCCGGCGTGGAACCCGTGCTGCCACTGGGCCTCGTCTTCAACTCGGCCGAGTTGCGCAGGATCCAGGAGCTGATGGCGCAGCGGAGTGTCGAAGCCACGATGTCGGTGCGTCCCAACAGCCCGGTCGCGTACTTCCTCGCGGAGGAGGTCGAGGGCCTGCCCGGCGGGCACGCCTTCCGGTACTCGAAGGCACGCCTCGGCCGGTTCGAACGCAGGCTCGTCGACACGATGCCGGCCGGCACCTACCGGTTCGGCAGCGCTTCGTGGACGCTCGGCGGTATGCGCGCCGGTGCCGACGTGGAGTCGAAATGGCCGCAGCGCCGCACCGACTACGTCAGCCCCGGTGCGGGCGTGACGCTGTTCGACTCGGGATCGTTCCTGGACAACGGGGATCTCGGCTACATCGAGATCACGTCGCCGGAGCCGTTGCGGGCGGGCGAGAAGCGGACGTCGCGGGTGTTCGCGGCGCCGTTCGGGCCGGAGCTCACCACGCAGCCGGTCTCGCGCGACGACGGCAAGCCGATCCCGTGGGCGTACCGCAAGGGCGACCGGATCTCGTTGATGGTGCCCATGTTCGCCGACAGCGACCCCGGCACGATGAGCTCGTACAACCCCTCGAACACCGGCACGACCGTGTTGTCCAAGGACGGCAAGGAGATCGCGCGCGGTGACCGTCCGGCGCTCGGCTCGTACGACGTGCCCGCCGGACCCGGCTGGATGACGCTCACCGCGGAGGCTTCGCGGCCGACGGGCAACATGTCACCCGCGCTGTCACCGAAGGTGCGGTCGGAGTGGAGGTTCCACACGCGGTCCGGCACCGACGAACGGGCGGCGTTGCCGTTGCTCGACATCCGGTACGCGCTGGAACTCGACGACCACAACACCGCGCATGGTCCGGTGCGTGGCACGGTGTCCGTCGCGCACCAGCCCGGCGTCGCTCCGGCCAGGGCGCGGTCGATCGAGGTCGAGGTGTCGTTCGACGACGGCGCTTCGTGGCAGCGGGTCAAGGTCTCCGGCGGCGGCAGGCTGGAGATCCCGGCCGGACCGGCGGGCTTCGCGTCGTTGCGGGCCAAGGCGGTCGACCTGCTGGGCAACTCGGTGACGGAGACGATCACCAAGGCCTACGCGGTCAGGTAGGAACCGGGGTGCCCCGCTCGGGGGCGGGGCACCCCGGATCTGCGAGCTCTAGCTGAGGTGGTGCACCTCCTGCAGGCCGTAGACCGGCGTCGGGAGGCCCTCGAAGCGTGCTTTCAGCTGCAGCGCCAGGAAGAGCGAGTAGTAGCGCGACTGGTGCAGGTTGCCGCCGTGGAACCACAGGCCGGGCTGCTGGGTCGGCTTCCACATGTTGCGCTGCTCGCCCTCCCACGGGCCGGGGTCCTTGGTGGTACCGGAGCCGAGGCCCCAGCACTTGCCGACGCGGTCGGCCATCTCCTGGCCCGCGAGGTCGGCGACCCAGCCGTTCATCGAGCCGTAGCCGGTGGCGTAGACGACGAGGTCCGCCTCCAGTTCGGTGCCGTCGGCGAGCACCACGGCGTTCTTCGTGAGCCGGTCGACCTGGCCGCGGACGAGCTTGATCTTGCCGTCGGCCACGAGTTCCGAGGCGCCCACGTCGATGTAGTAGCCGGAGCCGCGGCGCAGGTACTTGAGGAACAGCCCCGAGTCGTCGTCGCCCCAGTCGAGGTCGAAGCCCGCCTTCTCCAGGCGTGCGTAGAAGTCCGCGTCGCGTTCCTTGATCTGCTGGTACACCGGGATCTGGAACTGCGGCAGGATCCGGTAGGGCAGGGAGGCGAAGATCGTGTCGGCGCGGTCGGTCGTGACGCCGGCGGCCACGGCCCGTTCGGAGTAGAGGTCGCCCAGGGCGATGTCCATCAACGAGTCCGAGCGCACGATGTGCGTCGACGAGCGCTGCACCATCGTGACGTCCGCGCCGTGTTCCCACAGGGCCGCGCAGATGTCGTGAGCGGAGTTGTTCGAGCCGATGACGACGGCCTTGCGCCCGGCGTACTTCTCGGGTCCGGGGTGCTGTGACGAGTGGTGCTGGTCGCCCTCGAAGACGTCCGCGCCGGGGAACGCGGGGATGTTCGCCTTGCCGGACATGCCCGTCGCGAACACGAGTTGCTTGGGGCTCAGCGTGATCTCTTCACCGTCGCGAACGACTCGTACCGTCCACTGCGTACCGTCGTAGGAGGCCTCCTTGACCTCGCTGCGGGTCCAGTACGGCACCTCCATCACGCGGGTGTACATCTCCAGCCAGTCCGCGATCTTGTCCTTGGGCGCGAACACCGGCCAGTTGTCGGGGAACGGGAGGTACGGCAGGTGGTCGTACCAGACGGGGTCGTGCAGGCAGAGGCTCTTGTACCGCTTGCGCCACGAGTCGCCGGCCCGGTCGTTGCGCTCCAGCACCAGCGCGGGCACCCCGAGCTGCCGCAGCCGTGCACCCAGCGCGATGCCGCCCTGCCCGCCGCCGATCACCACGACGTACGGCTGCCGCTCGTACCCGAGTTCGGCCTGCTCGCGCTCGCGTTCCTCGGCCCAGGAGAGGCGGTCCTCGATCACCCCGTGCCGCACGCCCTTGGGCCGCGTGTCCTTCTTGCGCTCCTCGAACCCCTTCAACTCGTAGAGGCTCGTCAGCAACGTCCACGCGCCCTCGTCGTTGAGCCGCAGGTGCCCGCGACACCGCCCGGCCGCCGTCTCGAACTCGAGCCACGCCTCGACGACGCCGTCCGCCTCCGTCGGCGTCTCGGTGGTGCGGAACCGCGCCGGGTCGGTGCCGTCGAGGCACGCGCTGAGGAGGTCCGCGACGCCCTCGCGGCCCTCGACGGTCTTGATGTTCCAGGTGAAGGCGACCAGATCACGCCAGTAGCTGTCGGTCGCGAACAGGCCTGCGGCGGCGTCGACGTCCCTCGCTTTCAGTGCGGCCTCGAACTGTTCGAGCCAGGCATCCACGCGGGCCTGCGCCGTGCGTTCCACGGTCTGCGTCATCGCCGCTCCTCATCGCTCGTCCTGCCCCGATTCACCTCCTCGCCGCGCCTCGGCGAAACCGTTGCACCGGATTGCACGCCTGGGTCATGCTCGACCGGTGAGCGTGCCCAGGGCAGTGCCGCCCGGTCAGCACCTGCCCACGTATGCCCGCGAACTCGTGCGCATGCACGACGCGGTCATCGCGGGCAGTCGCTCCGTCCTGCGCCCGCGAGCCCTGGTGTCCCGCTCCTGGAACCGGGTCCTGGACCTGGGCCTGAGGGCGGACGGCGTCAACACCCGCGACTGGCTCAGCGAAACCGAGATCGCCCGTCGCCAGGAGGAATCGCCTTTGCGCGAGGTCGTCCCAGACCTGCGCTCGGTCGTGGGCGGGCTGGCCGACGCCTCCCAACTCCTGCTGGTCGTCACCGACCACGAGGGCGTCATCCTGTGGCGCTCCGGCACCCCGGCCGTCCGCCGCCGAGCCGACGCACTGGGGTTCTTCGAGGGCGCCGACTGGACCGAGCGCCGGGTCGGCACCAACGCCATCGGGACCGCGCTGGCCGAGGCCGCGCCGGTGGAGTTGCTGGCGGGGGAGCACTTCGAGCAGGGCCAGCACCCCTGGTACTGCACGGCGACCCCGGTCCACGACCCGCGCACCGGAGCGTTGCTCGGGGTGATCGACGTGAGCGGCCCGGCGTTGACCCTGCACCCGGCGATCGGGGCGCTGGTGGAGACCGGGCGCATGCTGGCCGAGTCGCGGCTGTGGCGCTACCACCGGGAACGGCTCGAACGGCTGCGTTCCGCCGTTCTGCTCACCGGGCCTTCGCTGGTCGTCGACGACCACGGCTGGGTGGCCGCGGCGCACGGGGTGGCCGTCGGGGAACGCATCGCGGCTCCGGTGGCGGGGCTTCCCCTCGCGGTGCCCGGCCTCGGAGCCTGCACGCCGGAGCGGCTGGCCGGCGGCTGGGTGATCCGGCCCTGCTCGGCGGACCGGGCCGTTCGCCTCGAACTGGACCTCACGGGCACTCCGCAGGTCCGGCTGGCCGGCGGTGACGCGGAGTGGCGGCGGACGGTGACGCGCCGGCACGCGGAGATCCTGGTGTTGCTGCACCGGGCCGGACGGGTGGGGCTGTCCGCCGAGGCGTTGAGCAACGCGCTGTACGGGGACGCCGAGCACGTCGTCACGGTGCGGGCGGAGGTGTCGCGGTTGCGGCGGCTGCTCGGGGCGTTGGTGCAGACGCGGCCTTACCGATTGTCGAGCGACGTGCGGATGTCGGTCGTCGAGTAGCCGGATCGGGTCGCGGCGCCCCGTGCTCGGTGGACGCCGCGACCCGTGCTCGTGCGGACCTAGGAGTGCGGGCAGGTGTCCCGGTACTCCTCGATCAGCGTGCTGCGTCCCGGCGCCGGGCAGAGGAACTGCTCGTAGCGGGTGTCGTTGTCGATGAAGCGCTTGAGCCACGAGATGCTGTACTTCGCGATCGTCGTGTTGGACGTGTTCGGGGCGAAGTGCGAGGCGTTGTTGAGCTCCAGGTACGCCTTGTCCAAAGTGGACGGCAGGCTGGTGTAGAACGGCTCGGAGTGCGAGGAGACCGGGGCGATGGAGTCGCTCTCGGCGCCGATCACGAGGGTCGGGACGCGGACCGACGACCAGTTCTTCGTGGTGTGCCAGCCGGTCAGCGGGATGGCGGCCTGCAGGGACGGGCGCTGGCTGGCGGCGCGCAGGGTGCCCCCGCCGCCCATCGAGTGGCCCATGACGCCCAGTCGCGAGGTGTCGATGCGGCTGCGGACGCTGCTCTGCTGGGTCAGGTAGTCGAGGGCCGCGAGCAGTTGGGAGGCGCGGCTGTCGGGCTGGTCGTAGATCGTGTTGGTGTCGATGGTGAAGACGACGAAGCCCTGGGACGCGAGGCGCGGGCCCAGCCAGGAGATGCTCGACTGGGTGCCGGTGTAGCCGGGGGAGACGGCGACGGCGCCGAACGTGCCGGACGCGGTGCTGGTCGGGTAGTAGATGGTGCCGCCGCCGAAGCCGGTCACCAGGGACGAGACCGAGGTCTCCGAGACGGCGAACGGGCCTCGGGAGGCCTCGATGCTCGAGTTCGTGGGGGCGGGGCCTCGTTCGTACGGGTTTTCGGCGGCCTGGGCGAACGTGCCGCCGCTCAGGAGTGCCACGGACAGCGCTGCGGGGAGCAGGGTGCGGAGTTGCACGGCGTTGTACACCTCATTCGGCAGGGAACGGGGGAACGGTCTCGACCCTGCAACCCCGGACGAGGGGTGCGCATCGGTGCAACCACCGGTCTCGGTGAACAGCTTCGACCGCAAAACTAACGGTGGTAGGTGAATTTGGCCCTTACCTCTTCCGGTGGAGCCGGTGCCGCCATAAGACTGGGCTGATGCTGCGTGGCCGAGAGCGGCAGCGCGTCGCCGTGGACGCGTTGGTCGACCGTGCGCGCGTTGGGCGTGGCGGGGCGATTGTGCTGCACGGTGAGGCGGGGGCGGGCAAGACCGCGCTGCTCAACGCCGTGAAGGGCACGTACGACGCGTTGCTGTGCGTCGACGTGGCCGAGATCGATGACGAACTCCTCCAGCTGGCCCGGGACGTCGAACGGACGCGGGCGGCGCTCGTCATCGCCGCGGAAGGGTCGCCGCGCGGGTTGCCGGGCATCGCGCTCGACCCGTTGGACGCCGCCACCAGCGTGCGGGTGCTGCACGACCTCGTGCCCGGTCTGCCGGCGACCCTGGCCGCCGACCTGGCGGACCTGGCGTGCGGCAACCCGCTGGCGCTGACCGAGCTGGCCGGCTCGCTCACGTCCGCGCAGCTCGGCGGTATCGCGCCGGCCCCCGAGCGGTTGCCGCAGAGCAGTGAGCTGCGACAGCGCTGGCGAGCCCGGTTCGACGCCCTCTCTCCTGGGGCGCGGCACGTCGTGGCGCTGGCCGCGGTGGACGAGGAGATCGACCCGGAGACCCTCGACCTGGCCGCCGTCGCCGAGGCGGGTCCGTTGTTCGACACGCGCCGGCTGGTGCGGTCGGCGTTGCTGGCCGACGTGCCCAGGGCGCTGCTCCGGCACGCCCACGCGACGCTCGCGGAGACACTCCCGCCCGGTGCGCGCCGCACGTGGCACCAGGCCGTCACCGCGCACGACGAGCAGCTCGCCGACGCGCTCACCGCCCACGCCGAGCACGCACGGCGGTGCGGGGACTTCGCCCGCGCCGCCCGTGACCACGACCGGGCCGCGAGTCTCACGACCGATCCCGAGCACAAGGCGCACAACCTGCTCAAGGCCGCCGCCGACCACTGGGCCCACGGCGCGCCCCACCGGGCCAGGGCGGTGTTGCGCACCGCGACCCGGATGACCCACACGCCCGAACTCCGGGCGCTCATGGACCTCGTCGTCGGCGGCATCGACCTCGGCGAGAGCCTGCCGGACGTCGCGGCGGACCGGCTGATCCGGGCGGCGAGAGGCCTGGCCGGGTCGCGGCGGGCGATGGCCGTCGCGGCGCTCGGGTTCGCGGGCGAGGCGGCGAGCATCGCGGGGGATCTGCGCAGGTACACGGCCGTCGCGGAGTTCGCCCAGCACCTGCGGGAACCCGACGAACCGGCCGTCACCAGGCTCACGCTCGACCACCTCACCGGCATGCTGGCGACGTTCGAGGGCAGGCACGTCGAGGCGTTGCCCGCGCTGCGGACCGTCGTCGACCTCGCCGACCAGGTGCCGGGGCCGCAGGCGCGGATCTGGGCCAGCCAGGCCGCCTACGTGCTCGGTGACGCCACCCGGTCGCACGAGATGGCCACGAGCGCGGTCACGGCGGCGCGGGAGACCGGGTTCACCGCGCTGGTGCCGTGGGCCCTGGTCTACCGGGCGTTGTCGGCGTTGCTGCTGGACCAGCACGCGGCGGCGTTGAACGCGGCGACGGAGGGCGTGCACGCGGCGACGGCGATCGGACAGCACAACGCCGTGGTCGACCACCTCACGATCCTCGCGCTGCTGGCGGCACTGCGCGGCGACGCCGACACCGCGTTGGAGCGCATCGACACCGCGACCGAGCACATCACCCAGCGCGGGCTGATCCGGCCGAGCACGTTCGGCGCGTGGGCGTTCGCGTGCGTCGACCTCGCCCGCGACCGGCCCGCCGACGCGCTGGACCGGTTGCGGCTCAACCCCGGCCACGCGGGCATCAAGGTGATGGCGGCACCCCAGGTGGTCGAGGCCGCGGTCGCGTGCGGCCGGCCGTCCACAGGGGACCGGGCGTTGCAGCCGTACGAGAAGTGGGCCGGTGCCACGGGGAGCACGGCCCGGCTGGCGTTGTCGCACCGCTGCCACGGCCTGCTCGAACCCGGCACCGCCGACGAGCACTTCGAGGAGGCGATCCGGCTGCACCGCGCCAGCGGCACGGCACTGGAACTCGCCAAGACCGAGCTGCTGTACGGGAACAGGCTGCGCCGCGGCCGCAAACCCAAGGCGGCGCGCGAACACCTGCGCGACGCCGTGCGGATCTTCCAGTCCTACCAGGCTGATCACTGGGTCGACCGGGCCCGAGCCGAACTGCGCGCCGCCGGTGACTCCACCGAACCCAAGGACCACCCCGGTCTCACGCCGCAGCAGGCGCAGATCGCCAGGCTGGTCGCGGAGGGCGCGACGAACCGCGAGGTCGCCGCCCGGTTGTTCCTGAGCCACCGCACCGTCGAGCACCACCTGCGCAACATCTTCGCGCGGCTCGGCGTGCGGTCGAGGGTCGAGCTCACCAGGAGACTCGATGATTGATGGAGGTCGTGTGCACGAGCAGTACCGGCACTGGCAGCGGATTCCGACCCGATGGGCGGACAACGACGTCTACGGCCACGTGAACAACGTCGTCCACTACGCGTTCATGGACACGGTGATCAACACGTGGCTGATCGGCGCCGGGCTGGACATCCAGGCGGGGCAGCAGATCGGCCTGTGCGTCGAGTCCCACTGCAACTACCGCGCCTCCGTCTCGTTCCCCGAGGCGATGGACGCCGGGCTGCGCATCGGGCACCTCGGCCGCTCCAGCGTGCGCTACGAGGTCGGGTTCTTCTTCGAGGACAGGGAGGACGTCATCGCGGAGGGCCACTTCGTGCACGTCTTCGTGGACCGCGCGACCCGCAAACCCGTCGAGATCCCGGCGGACCTGCGCACGGCGATGGAAGGGCTGGTGGTCGCGTGAAGACGCGCGGAGCGGTGCTCACAGGGGTCGGCGGGCCGCTGGAGGTCGTGGACCTCGAACTCGACCCGCCCGGCCCCGGCGAACTGCTGGTGCGCGTGCACGCCACCGGACTGTGCCACTCCGACCTGTCCGTGATCGACGGCTCGCGGGTGCGGCCGTTGCCGATGGTGCTCGGGCACGAGGCGGCGGGCGAGGTCGTGGAGGCGGGGCCGAACGCCGAGTTCCAGGCCGGTGACCACGTCGTGCTGTCGTTCGTGCCCGCGTGTGGTGCGTGCCGCCGGTGCGCGTCGGGCCGGCAGGCGTTGTGCGAACCGGGTGCGGTGGCGAACCGCGACGGCACGTTGCTCGGCGGCGCCCGGCGCTGGACCCTGCCGGACGGCACGCGCCCGCACCACCACCTCGGCGTGTCCGGGTTCGCCGAGTACACGGTGATCTCCGACCGTTCCGCCACGCTGGTGCCGAAGGACCTGCCGCTCGACATCGCCGCGCTGTTCGGGTGCGCCGTGCTGACCGGCGCGGGGGCCGCGTTCTACAGCGCGGACGTCAAGCCGGGGGAGAAGGTCGCGGTCTTCGGGCTCGGCGGGGTCGGGCTCGCGGCGGTGCTGGCGGCGGTCACGGCCGGAGCCACCCAGGTCGTCGCGGTGGACGTGGTGGAGAACAAGCGGAAGCTCGCCCTCACGCTCGGGGCCACGCACGAGGCCGCAGGGGGGTCCGACGTGGTCGCCGCCGTCCGGGACCTGACCGGCGGCGGCGCGGACAAGGTCATCGACACCACCGGTGTCGCGGCCGTGCTCGAACAGGCCTACGCCGCCACGGCTGTCGGCGGCACCACGGTCACCGTCGGACTGCCGCACCCGGATCGGACCGTCAGCCTGCCCGCGCTGAACCTGGTCGCCGAGGAACGCACGCTGAAGGGCAGCTACCTCGGCTCGTGCGTGCCGCGCCGGGACGTGCCCAGGTTCGTCGACCTCTACCGCGCCGGACGGCTCCCGGTGGACGGCCTGCTCTCCGGGCGCCTCGGGCTGCACGAGATCAACGACGGGTTCGCCAAGCTGGCCTCCGGAGAGGCCGTCCGGCAGGTCGTGGTGATGTGAGGCCTGCCCGATTCGGCCCACACGGGCACGAATCGGGCAGGACAGTTCCGGTATTAGCTGTTGACCAGCCAGGACTTCGTACGCCACGGTGAGAGCGCTCTCATGTTCGTCGCTGTCCGCAACGGGGCGGGTGGCGATCCCTGCACGGACAAGGAGAAGAGCATGCGCTTCACCATGCCCAGAATCGTGCCCGCGCTGGCACTCGTGCTGGTCGGGACCACCTTCACCACGCCTGCGCAGGCGTCTGAGAAGGAGCTGTCACCCGGTCTGCTCACCGCGATGAGCTCGGCGTTCGGGCTGACCGAGGCCCAGGCGCGGCTGCGTCTGGAGAAGGAACAGCGCGCGTCGCTCATCGCGCCGCGCGCCGAAAGCGAGGCCGGCACCTCCTACGCCGGCAGCTGGTTCGACGAGGCGAAGAACCGCCTGGTCGTGGCCGTGACCGACCAGGCCGCCGCGCGCAAGGTCGAGGCCACCGGCGCCGAGACCGTCGTCGTCAGCCGCTCGTCGGGTTCGATGGTGGCCCAGAAGAACAAGCTGGACGCGATGTCCGCGGCGGGTTCGGTGCCGGCCGCGGTCGCGAGCTGGCAGCCCGACGCCCGCACCGGCACCGTCGTGGTGAACGTCGAGGCGGGCAAGCAGACCGCCGAAGTCGCGTCGTTCCTGGACAAGGCTCGTCAGCTCGGCGCGATCACCGTGAAGACCGACGGCGTGCAGAAGCCGCAGACCTACGCCGCGGGCACGGTCGGCGGCGACCCGTACTACACCGGCAACGTCCGCTGCTCCATCGGTTTCTCGGTGCACGGCGGCTACGTGACGGCGGGGCACTGCGGCGGTGGCGGCGCGGCCGTCTACGGCTGGGACCGTTCGTTCCAGGGCAACTTCGCCGGTTCGTCGTTCCCCGGCAACGACTACGCGTGGGTGCGCATCGGTGGCGGCTGGTGGACCGTGCCGGTCGTGCTCGGCTGGGGCCGGGTGCCGGACGCGCTGGTCCGCGGTTCGTGGGAGGCGCCGGTCGGCACCTCGGTCTGCCGCTCGGGTTCCACGACCCAGTGGCACTGCGGCGTGATCCAGGGCCGCAACGAGACCGTGAACTACGCGCAGGGCGCCGTCTACCAGATGGTCGGCACCTCGGTCTGCGCCCAGGGCGGCGACTCCGGTGGTTCGTTCATCACCGGTGACCAGGCGCAGGGCGTCACGTCCGGCGGTTACGGCAACTGCACCAGCGGCGGTCGCACGTGGTTCCAGCCGATCAACGAGATCCTGAACGTCTACGGGCTGAGGCTGCACACCGCGTAGGCGAGAACTCCCGGCCGGCCACCGCTTCGCGAGGTGGCCGGCCGGTGATCTCTCAGCGTGCGTTGACGTGCAACGCCAGCGCCGTGCCGGCGCCGAGCGTCGTGGTGAACCGCCCGCTGGCGTCGATCGTCACGCGGACGCAGCCGTTCTCCTGGACGTTGCAGTAACTCCCGGCGGGCAGCGCCGTCTGGAACGTGCGCGTCACCGCGAACGTCTCCCGGTTGATCGCCACGAAGCCCTTGTCGCCGCGGCCGAACGCGATCAGGTCGAACCCGTTGTCCTGCCAGTTGTTCACGTCCGTGCCCGCCACGGTGTTGCGGAACCGCACCATGTTCGCGATCTGTGTCCAGGCGTGCTGGCACTTCCAGCCGCTGTAGCAGACGGAGTTCCCGGGCGGACCCGCGTCCTTGTCGGTGAACTCGTAGCCGGAATACACCTGCGGCGCACCGTAGTTCCACGCCAGCATGAACACGTTCGCCAGCGTGTAGGTGGACCCGTCCTTGTACGTCAGCGTGGACCCGTTGCGCTCGGTGTCCCAGTTGTCGACGAACGGCCGGGCCTGGTGGGAAGGCAGGAAGCCCCACGACTGCCCGAACGTCCTGAGATAAGCCAGGTTCTCGTTCTGGAAGATCCGCTTGACGTCGTAGGCGTAGCGGAACTCGTCGACGTCACCGGACCCGGTGTACTCGCCGGGCTGCACGGCCTCGCCCGCGCCGTAGATGACCTCGTGCACCCAGAAGACGCCGGGGTTGCTGAGCTTCCCCTTGATCGCGGCCATGTCGGCGGCCGGGATGTGCTTGGCCGCGTCGATGCGGAACCCGTCCACGCCCATCGCGATCAACCGGTTGAGGTAGGCCGCGATGGTGGTGCGCACGTAGTCGCTGCCGGTGTCCAGATCGGACAGGCTGACCAGCTCGCAGTTCTGGACGTTGTAGCGGTCCTGGTAGTTGCTGATCGGGCTGCGACAGCCGTGGAAGTCCCAGTCGCTGTAGTAACCGGGGTAGTTGTACTTCGAGTAACCCGATCCGCCGGTACCGGTGCCCGAGCCGGCGCTCATGTGGTTGATCACCGCGTCCGCGATGACCTTCACGCCGGCGTTGTGGCAGGTGCTGACCATGGTGCGGAAGGCGTTCTCGTCGCCGAGCCTGCCCGCGATCCGGTAGCTGACCGGCTGGTAGCTGGTCCACCACTGCGGACCCTGGATGTGCTCGGTCGCCGGGGAGACCTCGACGTAGCCGTAGCCCTTGGGGCCCAGGACGTTCGTGCATTCCGTTGCCACGCGGGCGAACGGCCATTGGAACAGGGTGACGGTCACGTCCTTGGCGCCTGGCGGCGCCGCAAGACTTTGCACCGGTGTGGACAGTCCGGCGATCAACAGCACCACGAGAAGGGTGCGCGAAACCGAGGAAACCACGTTGTCTCCTTGTGTGCAGGGGTACACCCGTTCGTAGCATCCGAGGGCACACCTGGCAAAGCGTTGCAAGAACTTTCCGGAGCAATTCGGCCGTCTAGGGGTGGGCCAAAAGGTCGCGGACTTCCTGTGCCTCGCGTTCGGCACGAAGTCGTTCGAGAAGAGACAACGACTTGTGCCATGCACCCTCGGCGTCCGCCCGCCGTCCCACCGCGTTCAGCGCCTTGCCCAGCATGGTGAGAGTCCACGCCTCGCGGTAAGGCTGCTTTAAGTCACGATGTTCGCCGACTGCCACGAGGTACAGGCTGATCGCTTCGTCGTAGTCGCCCTGGAACATCAGATTAGTGGCCATGTTGTTGTGCGTCTGGGCTTTGCCGCGTTGGTCACCGATGTGCTCGCGGACTGTCAGGGCCTTGTCATACCACTCGGACGCGGCCGCGAAGTCCGCTAGTTGGCGCGCTGCGTTGCCGAGGTTGTTAAGCACCTGGCCTTCACCATGGCGGTAACCGATCGCTTGTCTGATGTCGAGCGCTTCGGCGTAGACGACGGAGGCGTCGGCCGGGCGACCTGACTTGCGATAGGCGCTGCCGAGGTCGTTCAACACGCCGGCCAGGGTGTGCCGGTCGCTGACCGCGCGGTGCAGCGGAAGCGATTTCTCGATGTGGGCGATGCCCTCCGGGAACTGTCGCGTACGCACGTAGACGTTGCCCAACTCGGTTTGTGTGCGCGCTTCCCAACTCCGGTCCTGCACGGCTTTCGCCAGTTCGAGAGCTGATTGGCAGATTTCGCGGAGCCGATCAGGAGGCCAGCGGATGTCGAAGTAGGACCACAGGCTTTCGGCCAGGGGGAACAGGACGTCGGCTCGTTGCTGTTCCGCCGCGAGTGCTGCCGTCGCGGTCAGCACGGACCACGTGCGATCGAACCACGCGAAGGCGTCCTCACGGCTTCGGAAAGGCGCCGGTGTGGAGCGGCGCCAGTGTGCGGCGTGGGCCTTGGTCGCGTAGTGAGCCATCATCCGGTTGACCGCGGCTTCGCTCTCGTCATCGGCCTTCGCGTGACAGCTCGCGTAGAGCCGGACCAGGTCGTGGAAGGTGTACCAACCAGGGCTGGCACCCGGCTCGACGAGATGCGCGCGCACGAGTTCCCGGAGCAACTGGCGGACACGCGGCTGCGGCCGATCCGCCAGCGCCGCCGCGCCTTCGACCGGGAACTCGTCGGTGGGGTGCAGCGCGAGCAGGCGGAACAGCCTCGCCTGTTCCGCGTCGAGCGAGCGGTAGGACAGGTCGAACGCGGCGTGCACTCCGCGACTGTCGCCGTCGTCGAGCAAATCGAGGCGGTGCTGGGCGTCGCCGAGTTCCTGCTCCCAGTCGGCTTGCGGGTCGGTCTTGATGAGCGCCCGCATGATCCGCAACGCCAGGGGGAGACGTCCGCACAACGCTGCGAGTCCGGAATCTCCCACCAGTTCGGTGGCCTCGGGCTCGGCGAGCAGGCCCAGGTCGAGGTGGTGGGCTTCGTCCAGTCCGGACAGCGTGTGCCTGCTGGTGATCACCACCGCGTGCCTTGATCCCGGCAGCAACGGCCTGACCTGCGTAGTAGATGCGGTGTTGTCGAGCACGACCAGCATCCGCGGTCGGGAGTGGAGCACGGACCGGTAGAGCACGGCCCGTTGGTCCTCGGTGGGCGGGATCTGGTGGCTGTCCACGCCCAGCGCGCGCAGGAAGCCGTCCAGGGCCTGGGCCGATGAGACGCGGCGGGCTTCGTCGTAGCCCTGGAGGTCGACGAACAGGACGCCGCCGGGGAACTCGCCGTCCTCGACCGCGCGGTGGGCCGCGTGCAGGACCAGTTCGGTCTTGCCGATGCCCGCGAGCCCGGCGACGGAGCTGGACACCACCGCCGGGCCTTCGGCCGACCAGCAGGCTCTCAATGCGGCCAGTTCGGCGTGCCTGCCGCAGAAGACCGTGGTGGCGGGTGGCAGTCCGGACAGCGCGGTCACCGGGACCGGTGTCGGGTGGACGTCGATGCGGCCCACGTGGCCGGCCTGCACGACCTGGCCGTGGACGTCGCCGACCTCGTTGCTCACAAGGCACGGTAACCGCGCTCGTAGCCGCCACGCTGTAGTCCATACGAGGTCAAACAGAGCGGGCGCGGAGGTACGCCCAGCCGACGAGCGCCGCGGCCATGCCGGTGAGGGTCAGGCCGCCGATCGTCACGGCGGTCTCGAACTGCCCGGTCTGCCGCGCGGTCCAGCCCGGCTGCGCGATGCCGCCCGCGAACAGCACCGCCAGCACCGTGCCGCTGACCGCCACGCCGGCGGCCGAGGTCACCTGGGACGCGGTGTCGGCCAGCGCGGCGCCGATCGACGTCCGGTTCTCGGGCAGTCCCTTGAGGACGTTGACGCCCGCGACCGCGCCGACCACGCGGATGCCGATGGCGACCAGCACGAGAGCGAGAGCGACCGGCAGGTAGTTCAGACGGCCGAGCGTCGCGTACACGGCCAGCCCGGCGACGACGGCGAGTGCGCCCAGCCAGACGGCCCGGTCCAGGCCGGCGCGGCGGACGAACCGGTTGACCACCGGGCCCGCCGCGATCAGCACCGCGACCTGCGGCAGCACCCCGGCGGCGGCGAGGGCGGGGGACCAGCCCCAGTCGAGCTGGAGTTGCAGAGTCACCAGGTAGGTGAGGCCGGCGGCGGCGAGGCCGGTCGCGGCCTTGTAGGCGAGGCCGCTCGACACCAGCGGGTGCCCGACGAGCTTCAGGTCGAGCAACGGGTGGTGGAAGGTGCGCTGCCGCACGACGAAGAGCACGGCTGTCAGCACGGTCAGCGCGGCGGCGCCCGAGCCGAGCCAGGGGTGGCCTTCGGCGAAGAAGGTCGGCACGACCAGGGCCAGCACGACGGTCGCCGTGCCGAGCACGCCGCCCAGGTAGTCGGCGGGGTCGCGGTGCAGGTCGTCGTCGGGGGCGATGCCGCGGCCGATGCCGAGGAACGCCAGCGCGGCGATCGGGACGTTGATCAGCAGCAACGCCTGCCAGGGAGCCACGGCGAGCAGGAAACCGCCCAGGGGCGGGCCGATCGCGAGGCCCACCAGGCCCACCGTCGAGATGAGGGTCATCGCGCGGACGCGCAGGTCGTCGGTGCGGAAGAGGCGGAACGCCAGCGCGATCGAACCCGGCGTGGTCATGGCGGCGGCGACGCCCATCACCGAGCGGACGGCGATGAGGCCCGCGGTCGAGGTGACGAACAGGGTGGCGAGGCTCGCGAGGCCCAGCAGGGCGAGGCCCGCGAGCATCACGCGGCGGCGGCCGTAGCGGTCCGCGACGGCGCCGAACACCAGCATCAGGCCGCCGAACACGACGGCGTACGAGTTCGAGACCCACTGCAGGGCGGTGGTGGAGGCGTGCAGGTCGCGGCCGATCGTGGGCAGCGCGACGTTCAGGATCGAGTTGTCGAGCATCTCGAACAGGAAGACGGCGGACAGCCCCGCGAGGGCGATCCACGCCTCTCGCAGCGAGCTCGGTGAACGCAGCCGAGGCTGCACACAGTCGGACACGAACACTGTTCTACTCACGAACACTGTTCGGGTCAACTGGTAGGCTGGGCGGTATGACCAGGAACTCGTCCCGCGAGGAGTGGGCGGACCAGATCGCCGCTCTCGACTCGGCCCCGGCCCGCAAGGAGCCGATCACGGTCGGGCGCATCGTCGGGACCGCGCTCGAGCTGGTGCGGGCCGAGGGGTTCGACGCGCTGACCATGCGCCGCGTCGCCGCCGCGCTCGGCACCGGACCGGCGTCGCTCTACGCCCACGTGCGCAACAAGGCCGACCTCGACGACCTGCTCATCGGCACGCTGAGCCGGAACATCACGCTGCCGGAACCGGATGCGCGGGAGTGGCGCGCGCAGGTCGTCGACGTGTGCGGTCAGCTGCGCGACCAGTTCCTGCGTCATCCGGGCATCGCACGGGCCGCGTTGAACGCGCCGCCCGCCAACCTCGACACGCTCCGGATCACCGAGGGCCTGCTCGCGTTGTTCGTGGCGGGCGGGGTGGCGGTGCGCACGGCGGCGTGGACGATCGACGCGTTGTTGCTGTACGTCAGCGCCTACACGGTCGAGTCGTCACTGCGCGGCTCGGTCGACCGCGACGAGATGCTGGCGCGCCTGGGGATGCTGCCGGTGAACCGGTTCCCTCTGGTGGTGGAGCACGCCTCGGAGCTGAACTCGGGCGAGGGGCACGAGCGGTTCGAGTTCGCGCTGCGGCTGATGCTCGACGGGCTCGGGTAGGGTGCCGATCATGACGAACAGAATCGAGTTCTCCCCCGCCCGGTGAGCGAGACGCGCGAGCGGCTGCTCGCCCTCCTCACCCGGTACGACGGCGATCCGCACCGGCTGCACGACGAGGTCGTCGCCCTCGACCTCGATCTGCGGGACATCGAGACCACCGTTCTCGGTGGCCGGTTCGAGCCCATGACCCCGTTGCTCGGCGCGGCCCGCTGGTTGATCTCCCACGGCGCCGACGACCGCCTCCGCCTCCTCGGCCTCAAGCTGCTGGACGGTGCCGCCGAACCGGCCGACGTCCAGGAGATCACCTCGCTCGCGCGGGTGCCGGCCCTGAGGCGGTTCGCCGTCCAGGTGCTGGTGCGGGTCCCCGGAGCTGAACGGACCGCCGTCCGGCTCGCGGAGGACGCCGGTGAGCGGTACCTGGTGATCCGCCGGTTGATCACGCACACCGATCCGTGGATCGCGGACTGGGTGCGGGCCCACTGCGGCGACGGCAGCGTCGCCCGCCGCGTCGCCGAGGCACACGACCTGCTGGGCCTGCTCGACCAGTTCGACGTGCCGGACCGGTTGTGGGACCAGGCGGGCAGGCTGTTGCACGGCATGTCCCGGGCGCACGGCTATTCGGTGCTGCACGAGTACGCGGACGCGGTGGCGGCCTGCCGGCGCTGGGTCGAACTCGCCCACCTCCGCCCCGCTACCCCCGAACGGCTCGTGGCGTTGATCGCGTTCGCCGACGAGATCGCCACCGGGTACGCGGCACTGGTGCTCGGTGACCAGCGCGTCGACCTGGTGGCGGCCCTGCGGGAGATCGCTTCGGCCTGGATCGAGGAGCTGGGTTCGGTGACCCCCTGGGCGACCCTGCGGGTGGCGGCGCTCGACGTGCCGCCGTCGGGGTTCGCCGTGCGGGTCGTGACGTCGCCGCCGGACCCGGTGAGCGCGGCCGAGGCCAGGGTGGTGATCGACGGCGTGCCGATCGCGGCGCGGGTGTTCGGTTGCTGGAGGGCCGACTCGCCGGAGCAGGTGATCCCGCGGCTGACCGCCACGACCGAGCCGCGGGAGATCGTGCTGGACGAGAACGACGGCGCGGAGCTGCGGGTCACGATCGTGCGTGAAGGCGACGAGGTCGTCTGGCGCGACTGGAAGTGCGTTATCGGCGCCAGGTTGCCGGGCGAGCACCGGTTCGACGCGGCCGCCTACGACCGCGAGGTCGCCCGCGTCGCCCAGGACCACAGCTGGGAGTGGCCCGCCCGGACGGTGGCGCGCCTCGTGACCGAACGGCTGCAAGCCGACCCCTCGATCCTGGGCCGCCGGGGGTTCGGCCGCGGTTCGTGCTGGTCCTCGTGGGACGGCCCGGACCTGGCCGAGCTCGACTTCGCGTACGCGGAGATGTTCACCGAACCCCACTTCCGGTTCCGGATGCGGCTCGACGTGGCGGGCCGCGATCCGGGCGAGGTGGCGGACGAGACGATCGCGGGGCTCGAAATCGCTGTTCAGGTGCTGGCCCTGCGCCTTTGTTTGCAGTTTCGCTCAAGGGACTATCAAGCCTTTCCCAAATGAGATGCGGTGACCGTCGTACGGTCCCTAACCTCGATCCATGAGGCTTGTGCTCTGGATCACACTCGCTGGCGCCTGTGCGCTCAGCGGTGACCACGTGCTCGCGGCCGTCCTGGGTGTGCTCCTGGTCGGCTGCGCGACGGACCGCGTCCGTCCGTAGGAGGCTGCGATAGGGGCGAACCGGCAGTGCAATTGCCGGTTTCGTCCCACGTTCAGCGCTACGACCAGCGAAACGTGCGGGCTAACGTGACGTGATGTGCGGCGAACTGACGGTGAGGTCCGGATTCTCGGGCCGGTAGAGGTGTGCGGGCCGCAGGGGACCGCGGTGCTCACCGGCGCCCGGCAGCGCAGCATCGTCGCGGTGCTCGCGCTGAACGCCGGTAGGCCGGTCGCCGTCAACCGCCTCGTCGACGTGTTGTGGGGAGATGATCCGCCGCGCACGGCCGTGAGGTCGTTGCACAGTCACGTCGCGCGGGTGCGGCAGGCGCTCGCCGACTGCGGGATGCCCGGCGCGCTGATGACCAAGCCGGGCGGGTACCAGCTCGACGCGAACGTGGACGCGGCGGCGTTCGACCGCACCCGCGATCTGAGCCTGTGGCGGGGTGAGCCGCTGGCGGGCACCGAGCTGTTCGGGTGGGGGCGCGCGGAGGTCGACCGGTTGCGGGAGCAGCGGATCGCGGCGCTGGAGACGTTCTGGGCAGAGCGGCTCGACCAGCGCGACGCGATCGAGGAGCTGGAACGGCTGGTGGCCGGTCATCCGACCCGGGAACGGCCGGCCGGGCTGCTGATGCGGGCGTTGCACCACGACGGCAGGCACGCCGACGCGCTGGAGGTGTTCCGGAGACTCAGGCAGCGGCTCGCGGACGAGCTCGGCGCCGATCCCGGGCCGGAGATCAGCGCCCTGCACACCGCGATCCTGCGCCGCGATCCGTTGCTGCACAGCGCGAAGCCCGCCCAGCTGCCCGCGCGCGCCGGGCACTTCACCGGTCGCGCCGCCGAGTTCGCCCAGCTGGAATCCCTGCCGCCGATCGTCGTCGTGTCCGGGGTCGCGGGCGTCGGGAAGACCACCTTCGCGGTCGAGTGGGCGCGGCGGGTCGCCGACCGGTTCCCCGACGGCCAGGTGTTCCTGGACCTGCACCGGCTCACGCCCGCCCAGGCGATGGCGGAGATGCTGCACGGCCTCGGGGTCCCGCCGGACCGGATGCCCGCCGATCCCGCGCCGCTGTACCGGACGTTGTTGCACGGCAAGAGGATCCTGATCCTGCTCGACGACGTCCGCCGCGCGCGGGACGTGCTGCCGCTCGTGCCGGGTGATCAGGGCAACCTGCTGCTGATCACGAGCCGCGACGCGCTGTCGGCGCTGGGCACGCGGCACGCGGTGCACACCGTGAGCCTCGGCCTGCTCAGCGAAGCCGAAGCGCACGACCTGCTGGCCGGAATCCTCGGCCGATCGAGGACTGACGCCGAGGTCGCCGCCACCGCCGACCTCGCCGTCCACTGTGGACGCCTGCCGCTCGCCCTCAGGATCGCCGCGGCACGCCTCGCGATCCGGCCGAGCCGCCGGATCGCCGACCTCGTGCGCGAACTCACCCGCAACGACCCGCTGGACGTCCTGTCGGTCGACGGTGACGACCGCACGGTCCGCGCGGTGTTCGCCAGCGCGCACCGGACGCTGAGCCCGCAGGCCGCGCGGCTCTTCCGGGTGCTCGGCGAGCACCCCGGCGCGAGCTTCCCCGCCGACCTCGCCGACGCGCTCGGGCCGGGCCTGGACGAACTCGTCGCCTCCCACCTCGTCAGTGAGACCGGCACCGGCCGCTACGCGCTGCACGACCTGATCCGCCTGTTCGCCCGGCAGAGCGGCGACCTCGGCGACGGCGCGGAACGGGTGCTCGACCGGTACCTCACCATCGCCCACGCGGCGGGCCAGGTGCTCAACCCGCGCCACGACCTGGTGAGCAGACCAGCCTCCGACGACCTGCCGTTCGGCGACGACCGCGCGGAGGTGCTCGCCTACCTCGACGCCGAACGCGACAACCTGCTGCCCGTCATCCGCCTCGCGGCAGAACACGGCCTGCACCGCGAGACCTGGCAGCTCGCGTACCTGCTGACGAGTTACTTCGAGGCGCGCGGCAACTGGGCGGCCCGCGTCGAGCAGTGCGAGCACGCCGTGGACGCCGCCCGCGCGCTCGGCGACCAGCGCGCCGAGGCGGAAATGCTGCGCGGACAGGGGATCGCGCTGCAGATGACGTCCCGCATCGCCGAAGCCATGATCGTGCAACGGCAGGCGCTCCACCTCGTCCGCGAAGCAGGCGACCTGCGCGGAGAAGCCAGGCTGCACAACAACATCGGCAACGCGCACTCGGAACTCCGCGCGTTCGGCGAGGCCCTGAAGTCCTACCGGGCGGCGATGGACGTGCACGGGGCGGCGGGCGACGACGTCGGCGTGGCGCTGGCCCGGCGCAACCTCGGCTACACCTACGTCCGGATGGGCAGGCCCGACCAGGCGGCGGAACCGTTGTTCAAGGCGCTGGACACGTTCCGCGCCGAGGAGAACCGGCGACTGGAGGCCGCGACGCTGATGACGCTCGGCGACGCCTTCCACCGGCTCGCCGACCACGCCCCGGCACTGCTCTACTTCGGCGACGCCCTGAAGATCAGCCGCGAGATCGCCGACCGCCGTTTCGAGGCGGACGCCCTGACCGGACTCGGCGTGACCCAGTTGGCGCTGGCGGATCCCACTGCGGCGAGGGCCAACCTCACCGCGGCGCTGGAAGTCTGCCGCGACCTCGGCGACGGGCACCGCGAAGCTTCGACGTTGCGCGACCTCGCCGAGGCGGAACTGGCGCTGGGCCAACGGGAAGCGGCCCGCGAGCACCTCGCCGAGGCGCTCCGGGCACGGACCCAGGCCCCGGACGAGTTCGAACAGGCCCTGGTCCACCGCACGTTCGCCGACCTGGAGGGCCGGAACGGGCGGTGGACCGAGGCCGCGCGGCACTGGGCTCAGGCCGTCAGGCTGTTCACCTCTTGCCGGCGATCGTGAAGACGGCGACCCGCTTGCCGATCTGGCCCTGCTTCACCGAGGTGATCTCCAGCGTGAACTTCCTCTCCTGGCCCGTCACCCGGAGCACCTTGTACGGCACGGCGCCCTGGGGTTCGCCCGCCCTGATGGTGACCGTGCCGCGCGGCGCCGCCGAGTAGTCCTCACCCAGCTTCGCCGTGCCGTCGACGAACCGGTAGGCGACCTCGACGTCCTGCTTCGCGGGACCGTTGCGCAGCTTCAACGTCGCCGTGTACGAGTCCGCCGACTCGTGCACCGGTCCGTCGATCGCGTCCACGACGACCGGGCAGTCCGGAGGTTGGCAGTCCGCTGCTCCGTGCGCGGGCACGATCCCGAGCAGAAGCAGCAACAACACCATGATGGTCTTCATTGACAACCCTTTCGGTGGGTCCGTCTCCGAGTAACGGAGACGGACCCACCGGGGTTGATACTCAGTCCTTCTCGTTGACCAGGTACTGGGCGCCGCCGAGGTCCGCGCCCTGGGCGTCGAGCTGGCGCACGTGCAGTTCGGCCGGACCGGCCTCGCGTTCGGTGGCGAACGTCAGCGCGGTCTCGACGCGCTCCTCACCCTTGAGCACGATGCCGTCGAAGCGGGCCTTGGTGTCCGCGAGCTGGAACTGGGTCTCGCCGACCTGCTTCACGCCCACGGCCCGGCCACCGGCGGCCTTCCACCGCGCGGTCAGCTCCTGGCCGAGGTCGAACGTCACCGTGCCCGCGAACGGCCGGGGCGCCTCGATCAGCAACGCCTGCCGGGCGTCGGCGCGTTCCGGGTTGCCGATCGTGTACGGCACCTTGACCGGCTCGAACGGCCGCACCCGCACCGAGTCGACGTTGCGCCACGCGATGTTGTTGTTCCGCTGAGCGTTGAGCTGGGTGTTGGGGCCCTCGGCGAACGTCATCGGGTCGGCGTTCGACACCCACCGGGCCAGCAGGCAGAAGTGCGCGGGGCCGGGGACGTTCGCGCCGTTCCAGGTGATCATCACGGTGGTGCCGGCCACCGGCACGCTCGCCCCGCTGACGCCGATGAAGGTCCAGCCGCCCGGCCACGCCGTGCCGCCGCCCAGGTTGCTGCGGTACAGGTACAGGGCGCCGTCGACGGTGCCGATGCCGCCCGGCTTGCGTCTCAAGTTCACGAAGACGTAGTTGTTGACCCCGACGATCGGGTTCTGGGACACGGCGCACGGCACCGGCGTGTGGCACACCTTGATGTCCGGGCTGTAGTAGATGCTGCCGGTGCTGGGCTCGTTGCCGACGTCGCTCACGTTGTCGCGGACGAAGACGTCGCGCTGGAACGGCGTGGCGCTCACGGCGGGTGCGATGAGCGTCGCGATCGCGAGCAGCCCCGCCAGCACCGTTGCCAGTTTGGCTTTCACCATGTCCTCCTCGGTCGGGTTCCTACGACCGAAGAGGTACCGGCGTGCTGTTGTGGCGAGGTTGTCGTGCTGTTGTCGCTACCCCACGAGGCGGCGGCGCCAGTCGAGCGGCACGGTGATCGTGCGGTTGGGGTCGCGGTCCCACTTCGCGTTCAGACCCACGGCCTGCAGCGCCGCCACGACCTCGTCACCGATGGCCGTCGTCGTCTCGGCCGTGCCGTCGAAACCGCCGTAGAGCAACGTCAGGCCGTTGCCTTCCGCCGCATGTTCGGTGCACTGGTTGTGGAAGTAGACGAACCCCCGCGCGCCCGGTGCGGCCTCGGCACCGATCTCGTCCTGACCGCAGGTGCGGCAGCAGGTGAAGTTCTCGCGGGCGGTGACACCGTTGCCGTCGAGGGCGGCGAACGCGCGGGTGAGGCGTTCGGGGTCGGTCTCGCCCTGCCAGCCCGCCTGCTCCTCGACCCGCTCGACCCACAACCGGTCGGCCAGCGCCCGCGCCTGCTCCGGCGAGACGGGCCTGCGGTCGCCGTCGACCAGGTACTCCTCGGCCAGCTCCGCGAGCTTCACGCGCGAGGTGTAGCCGCCGGCCAGTTCGGCGCGGACGCGGTCCTCCAGCTGCCGGCGTTCCTCGTCGGACACCTCGAGCGGCGGGACCTCGGGAGCGGCGGGCAGGTCGAGCGGCTGCCAGGTGAGAGCGCTGTCCCAGCCGGCGTCCGCGCGGGCCCAGCCTGTGAGCGCGGCGATCACCTGGTCCAGGTCGCGGGTCGCGGTGCTCAGGTGCTGACGGCCGTCGTTGTGCTCGACCGAGTACTCGCCGCCGTTCTCGTGCCAGATCTGGGCGAAGACGTTCGGCCGGTCGGGCACGCGCTGGAGCACCAGGAACCGGTCGCCCTCGCCGCCGACGCGCCTGACCAGGTCAGCGAGGTCCTCCGCGGACGGGCGGACGTACCGCTCCCAGTTCTCGGTCTCCACGACGATCGCAAGCATGCGAAGACTCTAAACAGGCGCCTGCGGGGGCGATGTCCCGGACACGACCTGCCGTCCGACATGTCCTGGATGGACGTTCTAGGCTGTCGCGGTGATCAACGGGTGGCGGCACCCCGCCCGCCTCGTCGTCCTCGCCTTCCTGGCGGCCACCGCGGCCGGAACGGCGCTGCTGATGCTGCCGCTGTCCGCCGAGACCGGCGAGACGACCGGGTTCATGACCGCGCTGTTCACCGCCGTCTCCGGGGTCTCCGGCACCGGCCTCGCGGTGGTCGACACCGGGTCGCACTGGTCGGTGTTCGGCGAGGTCGTGCTGCTGGTGCTGTGGCAGGTCGGCGGCTTCGGCATCATGACGCTCGCGTCGCTGCTGGCGTTGCTGGTCTCGCACCGGCTGGGCCTGCACATGCAACTCACCGCGAAGGCCGAGACCAACACGCTGAACCTCGGGCAGGTCCGCCGGGTCGTCACCGGCGTGGTCCTGATCAGCCTGGTGGTCGAGGCGATCGGCGCGGTGCTGCTCATGCTGCGGTTCTGGCTCGGCTACGGCGAGCCGTTCGGGCAGGCCCTGTACTCGGGCGTGTTCCACTCGATCTCGGCGTTCAACAGCGTCGGTCTCGCGCTCTACCCGGACAGCTTCATGCGGTACGCGACGGACCCGTGGGTGTGCTTCCCGATCATGGCTCTCTCGGTGACCGGCGGCCTCGGGTTCCCGGTGCTGTTCGAGTTCCTGCGGCGGCACCGCAAGCGGTGGTCGCTGCACACCAAGATCACCGTGCCGGTGTACCTGGGGCTGATGGCGTTCGGCACGCTGACCGTGCTCGTCGTCGAGTGGGGGCGCGCCGGCACGCTCGGGCCGTACGGGTTCTGGGACAAGCTGCTGATCGGTCTGTTCCACGGCGTCATGCCGGGGACGGCCGGGTTCAACACCGTCGACGTCGCCCAGTTGCAGCCCGCCACGATGCTCGTCAACGACATCGCGATGTTCATCGGCGGCGGCAGCGCGAGCACCACCGGCGGCATCAAGGTGACGACGTTCGCGCTGCTCGCGTTCGTGCTGCTGGCCGAGGTCCGCGCCGAGCCCACCGTGCACGTCATGGGCCGCCGGATCAGCTCGGAGGTGCAGCGCCAGGCCGTCACGGTCGCGCTGCTCGGCGTCGGCGTGGTGATGGCCGGGACCATGATCATGCTCGCCACCAGCACGTTCAGCCTCGACGACGTGCTGTACGAGACCACGGCGGCGTTCGGCGGCGTCGGCATGTCCGCCGGGATCACCTCCCAGCTGCCCGTGACGGGCCAGCTGGTCATCATCGTGCTGATGTTCATCGGCAGGGTCGGACCGATCACCCTGGTGTCCGCCCTGGCGCTGCGGGAACGTCGCCGGCGCTACGAACTACCCGAGGAGCGACCCATTGTCGGATAAGCAGTCGTCCCGCGTCGTCGTGCTCGGACTGGGCCGCTTCGGCAGCTCGCTCGCGCTCGAACTGGTCGCGCAGGGCGTCGAGGTCATGGCGATCGACTCGGACCCGAAGCTCGTGCAGCGGCACGCCGACGACGTGACGCACGCCGTCGTCGCCGACACCACCGACGCCGAGGTCATGCGCCAGCTCGGCGTGGACGAGTTCCAGCGCGCGGTCGTCGGCATCGGCACCGACCTGGAGGCCAGCATCCTCACCACGGCGGTGCTGGTCGACTTCGAGATCCCCAACATCTGGGCCAAGGCGATCAGCCGCGAACACGGCCGGATCCTGGAACGCATCGGCGCGCACCACGTCGTGCTGCCCGAACACGAGATGGGCGAACGGGTCGCGCACGTCGTCACCGGCAAGATGCTCGACTACATCGAGTTCGAGGACGACTACGCGATGATGAAGGCGCGGCCGCCCCACGAGGCCATCGGCAAGCCGCTCGGGCAGAGCAAGCTGCGCGGGAAGTACGGCGTCACGGTGGTGGGGGTGAAGCGGCCGGGGGAGGGCTTCACCTACGCGACGGCCGACACGGTGGTCGAACGCGGGGACGTGCTGATCGTCGCGGGCAAGGTGACGGACGTGGAACGGCTCGCGGACAGGACGTGACGGGCGCGAACGCGGTGCGGGCGGGCGGGACGTGACCGGCTCGTTCTGGTGGGACCTGCTGATCGGCATCGGCATCGCGCTGCTCGTCACCTGGCTCGTCCTGGTGATCGCGTTGCTCGTCGTCCGGCCGCGCGGCGGGCTGCTGCGCGAGGCGTTGCGGTTGCTGCCCGACGTGCTGCGGCTGGTCCGGAGGCTCGCCGGGGACGGGACGTTGCCGCGCGGGGTGCGCGTCCGGCTCTGGTTGCTGATGGTCTACCTGGCGTTGCCGATCGACCTGATCCCCGACTTCATCCCCGTCCTCGGGTACACCGACGACGCGATCATCGTGACGGCGGTGCTGCGCGGAGTCGTCCGCCGTGCGGGGATCGCGGCGGTCCGGGCGCATTGGCCTGGGACGGACGACGGGTTCGCCGCTGTCGCCCGCCTCGCCGGGTTGCGTCCGGAAGACCCGCCGGAGGGCACCCCCGAGCGCTGACGGCGGAGGGCCCGCGCACGGGCCCCCCAGCGTCACCTGGTCAGGCGGTACTGCCAGCCCAGACCCGAGGTGCTGCAGTCGCTCGTGCGCTGCGACGCCGTGCAGGTCCAGCCGTTCGTGAGCGCCCACGCGGCCATCGCGCCCCAGGCCAGCAGGCCGCCGGTGGCCGCGGTGAGGTCGGTGCCGATGCGCTGCCGGCGGCGGGGGCCGTGGGCAGCAGGGAGGAGGAGTGGCGCGGCACGGGCACGACGGCAGCCTGCGGATCTTGGTGGGGCACCGGTTCCGACCTTCGGTGGAGGCGGCGCGAGATGAGAGCGTTCCCGCCGGCGTGTGCAACCGTGTCACGCGCTCCACCACGCCCCGAGCCCGTTCTGGTGAAGTGTCCAAACGACTCCACCGGAAGCTCACCCGAAACGAGGCGCAATGGACAAGGCATCCGTCGCGCGCTTCCTGCTGCTGGCGCTGCTGTGGGGAAGCAGCTTCACCTTCATCAAGGTGTCCCTGGAAGGTCTGACCCCGGGACAGCTCGTGCTCGGCAGACTCGTCCTCGGCGCGGCGGTCCTGCTCTCGGTGGCGGCGCTGCGTTCCGTCGCGCTGCCGAGGTCGGCACAGGTCTGGGGGCACATCGCCGCGGCCGGGCTGTTCGGCAACGTCGTCCCGTTCCTCCTGCTGTCCTACGGCGAGAAGACCACGGGCGCGGGCATCGCGGGCGTGCTGATCGGCGCGACCCCGCTGCTCACGCTCGGGCTCGCGGCGGCCGCGCTGCCGTCCGAACGGGCGACGCCGCGCAAGGCGGTCGGGCTCGCGCTCGGGTTCGTCGGCGTGGTCCTGCTGATCGGGCCGTGGCACGAGTCGCTCGGCTCGCTCGGCGGCCGGATGGCGTGCTTCGGCGCGGCGGTCAGCTACGCGATCGGGTTCGTGTACGTCCGCAGGTTCCTGTCGCCACTGGGGTTGGCGCCGCTGGCGCTCGCGGCCGCGCAGCTCGTGTCGGCGGCCGTGCTGCAGGCGGTCGTCACGCCGTTCCTCGACTGGCGCACGCCGCACCTCACCTGGCCGGTGACGGCGAGCATCGTGCTGCTCGGGCTGTTCAGCACGGGACTGGCCTACGTCCTGTACTTCCGGCTCATCGGCGACGCCGGCGCCACCACGGCCTCCGCCGTCAACTACGTGGTGCCGGTGTTCGCGGTGCTCGTCAGCGTCGTGTTCCTCGGCGAGCACGTCACCTGGAACCTCGTCGCGGGCGGTCTCGTGGTCCTCGTCGGCGTGGCGTACGCGGAGAACCGGCTCGGGAACGTGCGAGCGCGGAAGACGGGAGCGGTCTGATGAACCCGGCGGCGGCACTGCGGCGGATCCACGCCGACCTCGACATGGTCATGGACCGCGACCCGTCGATCCTCTCCCGCAGCGAGGCGTTGCTGCACCCGACGGTCATCGCGATCTGGGGACACCGCGTGTCGCACCGGTTGCACCTGAAGGGGCACCGGCGGGCGGCGCGGCTGGTCATGGTCCTCGCCCGGTTGCTCACCGGGGGCATCGAGATCCACCCCGGCGCGACGATCGGGCGCGGTTTCTTCATCGACCACGGCGCGGGCGTCGTGATCGGCGAGACCGTCGTCATCGGCGACGACGTGACGATCTTCCACCAGGTCACGCTCGGCGCCGTCGGGTGGTGGCACGACAACCAGCGGCCAGAGGGGTCGCGGCGGCACCCGAAGCTCGGCGACCGGGTGGTGATCGGCGCCAACGCGACGCTGCTCGGCCCGATCACCGTCGGCCACGACTCCGTGGTGGGCGCCCAGGCCCTCGTCATCCGCGACGTCCCCGCCGACTCGCGGGTGCTGGCCCCGTTCTCCGTGCCCGCGCTCAGGTCGACGCGCGGCGTGGTGAAGGCGGCCAGGGTGCGCCACCCCGTCGCCACCAGCCCGAGGCACAAGGGCGCCGTGTTCCCGACCTGGTGACATCCAACCGACCGGAGACCCGTGATGACCCGTCAGCTCACCGGGCGAGGACTCGCCCAGTCGCTCGCCGACCTCGTCGGCGGCACCCCGATCGTGCGGCTCGACCTCGGCGTCACCACGGCGCGGTTGCACGCCAAGCTGGAGATGGCGAACCCCCTGTCGAGCGTGAAGGACCGCGCCGCCCTCTTCATGATCAACGGCGCGGAGGAACGCGGCCAGCTCACCAGGGGATCGGGCACGATCGTCGAGGCCACGTCCGGCAACACCGGCATCTCCCTGGCCGCCATCGCCGCGGCGCGCGGGTACCGGTGCGTGATCGTCCTGCCGGACAGCGCCACCAGCGAACGGATCCAGCTGCTGCGGGCGTTCGGCGCGGAGGTCGTGCTGACCCCGTACCAGGACGGCTACGTGGCGGCGATCGCCAAGGCCGAGGAGATCTCCCGCGAACGGCCGGGCTCGTGGTTCGCCTGCCAGCACGAGAACTCCGACAACGTGGCCGCGCACCACGCCACCACCGGCCCGGAGATCTGGAACGACACCGACGGCGAGATCGACGTCTTCGTCTGCGGCGTCGGCACCGGCGGCACGCTCAGCGGCACCGCGAAGTACCTGAAGGAGCGCAACCCCGCGATCCACGTGGTCGCGGTGGAGCCGGAGGGTTCGCCCGTGCTCAGCCAGGGCTGGGGCGGCCTGCACCGCATCCCGGGCCTCAACGGCGGTTTCGTCGCGCCCACCACCGACGTCGGCCTGATCGACGAAGTGCTCACCGTGTCGAACGAGGACGCCTACGCCACCGCGCGCGAACTGGCCCGCACGGCGGGGTTGCTGGTCGGGGTCTCCTCCGGCGCGGCCGCCCACGCCTCCCGCGTGCTCGCCGGGCGGCCGGAGCACGCCGGCAAGAACCTGGTGACCGTGTTCCCGGACACGGGCGAGCGGTACCTCTCGTGGTTCGACCAGGAGGAGAACGATTCCTGACGGCGTCCCCGACCGGGGCGGGCACACAGGGTGAGCGCGCCCGTTGCCGTCCACTGTGGACAGCAACGGGCGCGCTGTGCCGAAACGAGACGGCGGGCGGCCCGGTCGTGGCAGGCGCCGGCCGATACGTGCATCTGCTCCATAAGGGACACTTAGGGCATGGCGTTGCAGGATCTCGGCGCGGAGGTGCGCCGGTTGCGCGAGACCACGGACCCCGCCGCGATCGGTCTGCCTCCGGGGCGGAGGCGGGCCCGTGGCGTGCGGCGGGAGGAACTCGCCGAGCTGGCCGGGGTGTCGGCGGACTACGTGCGGCGGCTGGAGCAGGGGCGACGGCACCCCTCCGCCGCCGTCGTGAACGCGATCGCCCGCGCGTTGCGCGCGGGGCCGGCCGAGTACGAACGGCTCTGCGCGCTGGCCGGGTACGCCGCGGCGGACGGACGGGTGCCCCGGGAGGCCGGCGCGGCGGCGATGCGGTTGCTCGAACGGTTTTCCGGGACGCCGGTGTTCCTGACGGACCTGGCGTGGAACGTCGTCGCCGTCAACGGTGCCTGGATGGCGCTGGGGGCGGGCGCGTCGAACCGGGTGGCGCGGGACTGGAACATCGCCTGGCGCTCGTTCTCGAAGGGGCACCGCGAGATCAGCCGCGAGGACGACCACGCCGCGGCGTTCCGGGCGGCGCTCACCGCGCGGTTGCACAGCACGGTCCTGCGCTACCCCGGCGACGAGTCGCTGGCCGAGCTCGTCGACGAGCTGCGGACCACGAGCCGTTCGTTCGACGGGCTGTGGCGTGCGCCCGAAGCCGGTGCGGCCTACGACAGCCGCGCCGTCTTCCGGCATCCGGGCGTGGGTGACATAGCGCTCGACGGCACGATGCTCGAGGTGCCCGGCGACCACCTCCAGGCGGTCCTTCTCACGGCCACGCCGGGGTCGGCCGACGAGGGCCGGCTCGGTGAGGTCGTCCGCGCCTCGGCCGGGCCCGCGATCATCAGGGTGGGACAACCTGGCCCAGGCTGACCGGCCCCGCTGAGGTGATCCTGGGGCGGTGTTGATCAACACCTCGCTCCGGGACGCGCGCCTGGTCGGCCGGGACGCCGACGTGGCGGTGCTGGACCGGGTGCTGGCCGGTGCCGCGCGTGTGGCGTACCTGCACGGGCCCGGCGGTATCGGGAAGTCGGCGCTGCTGCGGCACGTCGCGCGGCAGGCGCGGCTGTCCGGGCGCGAAGTGGTCCAGGTGGACGGACGGCTGAACGACGACCGGCGCGGGCTGGAGGAGGCCGCCGCGCTCGCGTGCGTCAAGCCGGACGTGGTGCTCCTGGTCGACGCCGCCGAACGGTGCGGGCAGCTCGAACCGTGGCTGCGCGAGTCGTTCCTGCCCCGGCTCGCGGACGGCGCGGTCGCGGTGCTCGCGAGCCGAGCGGCGCCCGATCCCGAGTGGACGCTCGATCCCGGCTGGGCACCGCTCTTCACCGCGCTGCCGGTGCGTCCGCTCGACGCCGGAGCGTCCGCCTCCCTGCTCGCGGCACGGGGGCTCGCCCCGCACCGGCGGGACGCCGTCCTCGCGTTCGCCGGAGGCAACCCGCTCGTGCTGTCCCTCGCCGCCTCGGCCGCGGGGTGGGAGCCCACCGGCGACGTGCTCACGACCCTGGTCGACCGGCTGGTGGGGGAGGTGCCCGGCGCCGCTCACCGGCGGGCCCTCGACGTCCTCGCCCAGGCCGCCGCCACGCGCGAGTCGTCGCTGCGCGAGGTGTTGGGTGACGACGAGGCGACCACGGTGTTCGCGTGGCTGCGCCGGCAGCCCTTCGTCGAGGCCACCGCGGACGGGCTGGTTCCCCACGACGCCGTGCGGGCCGTCCTCGACGCCGACCTGCGCTGGCGCGACCCCGACCGGCACGCCGGTCTGCGCGTCTCGACGACGACCGCGATCGAGCCCGCTCTCCTGTCGCGCGGAGCTTTCGAGGAAGGCGTGGTCACCGCGCTGCGCACGTGGCGGGCTCCGCGCGAGTTCGCGACCAGCGTCCTGCTCCGATCGCACCTGGTGCCACCGGACTCGGCCGACCCCGTCGCGGACCTGCGCGGTGCCCTCGGAGCGGGCGTCGACGCGTTGCGCGTCGATCCCGTCGGCATCAAGGCGCACGACGCCCTCGTCGCCACCTACATCGCGGCGTCCGGCACCCACCGGGCGACCGCGCGCCGGTTGGGCGTGCCCTACGGCACGTACCGGCGCCATCTCGCCGTGGCCAAGGAGCGGCTGGTCGCCCACCTCCTGGCGCGGTGACGTCAGCTCCTGCGGCGGCGGGGCGCGGCCGAACGCGGTGGGGCCGCCCGCATGTGGTCGCGCACCGGCTCCAGCAGCCCTGCCAGGGCGTGCACGTCCTCGTGGGACAGGGGCTCGAAGAGCAGTCCGCTGACGACCTCGACGTGGCCGGGCAGCACGGCCGCGAGCCGGGTGCGGCCGGCATCGGTGATGGTGACCGTGACGCCGCGCTCGTCGTCGGCGGACGGCGTGCGCTCGACCAGCCCCGCCTTCTCCAGCAGCCCCACCTGGTAGGTCAGGCCGCTGCGGCTGTAGACGACGCCGTCGGCCAGGTCGGTCATCCGGTGGCTGCCGGTCGGCGAGTCGCCGAGCCGCGCCAGCAGCTGGAACTGCACGTAGCTCAGGTCGCCGGCCTCCTTCAGCTGCTGCTCGACCGCGTGCCGCAGCAGGCTGGTGACCTCGACGAGGGAGAAGTAGGCGCCCAGCTGGACGGGGTCGAGCGACGGCGGCGAGTCGGACATGCCCGCAGTCTACTGCTTCGAATTCGAAGGAGCGGGGGACGAGCTGAGCACTGCTGGACACAGTTGGGCACGGCGGGGACGTGGTGCCGGAACAACCGTGCACACCAGGGTTTCCGGACGGGGAGCGGCGCCGCCGCGCCCACCGGCCGGAGGACGACCTTGAGCATTCCCCACCTCGCCCAGCGGGAGGACCAGCAGCGGCTCGAGTGGATCGGCGGGAGCGTGTTCAGCGTCCTGCTCGACGCCGAGGCGACCGGCGGGAAGTTGACGGTCGGTCGCCTCGACGCCGGCCTGGGCGAAGCGCCGCCGTGGCACATGCACAACAACGAGGACGAGGTGTTCCTCCTGCTGGCCGGCTCCGCGCTGGTGTGGGCCGGCGACGAGGAGCACGAACTGCGCGAGGGAGGCATCGTGTTCCTCCCGCGCCGGATCCCGCACAGCTACCGGATCACCTCCGAGCGGGCTGACCTGGTGCTCATCTCCACGCCCGGCGGACTGGAGACGATGTTCCGCCACGCCGGTCGCGACCTGCGCGACCCCCGTCCCGACGGGTTCGAAATCCCGCTGTCGCTGCTCGCCGAAGCCGCCGAGATCTCCGGCAACGTCGTGCTCGGCCCTCCCCGCTGACGTGCCGCACGTCACTTTGCTTCGAATTCGAAGCAGGTCTACCGTCAGTCCCAGATGCTTCAAGTTCGAAGCAAACAGCGAAGGAGAGCGATCATGAAGGCAGTGCGTTTCCACGAGTTCGGCGGCCCCGAGGTCCTGCGGTACGAGGACGTCGAGAGGCCGGTCCCCGCGGCGGGGGAGGTCCTGGTCCGCGTCACGGCCACGACGTTCAACCCGGTCGAGGGCAACATCCGCCTGGGCGTCATGCAGGGACCGATCCCGGTTGACCTGCCGCACACCCCGGGCCTCGACGTCGCCGGCACGGTCGACGCGCTCGGCGAGGGCGTCGAAGGCCTCGCGGCCGGTGACGAGGTGATCGGCTTCCTGCCGATGACCAAGCCCGGCGCCGCGGCCGAGTACGTCCTCGCCCCGGCCGCGGTCCTCACACCGGCTCCCAAGGGCATCCCGCTCGCCGACGCCGCCGCGCTGCCGCTGGTCGGGCTCACCGCCCACCAGGCCCTCTTCGGCCACGGCCGGCTGGAGGCCGGGCACCGCGTGCTGGTCAACGGCGCGGGCGGACCGGTCGGCGGCTACGCCGTCCAGCTGGCCAGACAGGCCGGTGCTCACGTGATCGCGACGGCCAGCCCGCGCAGCGCCGAGGCCGTGCGCACCGCCGGCGCCGACGAGGTCGTCGACCACACCGCGGCCAGCGTGCTCACGGCCGTGACCGAGCAGGTCGACCTCGTGCTCAACCTCGCCCCGGTCGACCCGGGCGTCCTGGCGCAGCTCCCTTCGCTGGTCCGTTCCGGCGGGGCCGTCGTCAACACGACGATCTGGATGCCCGCGCCCACCGACGAGGAACGCGACGTGCGCGGCGTGAACCTCTACGTCCGCAGCGACGCCGAACAGCTGGCGAAGCTCGTGTCCCTCGTCGACTCCGGCGACCTGCGGGTCGACGTCGCGCGGCGCCTGCCGCTCACCGACCTGCCCGAGATCCACGTCCAGGCCGCGTCCGGCGACGTCCGCGGCAAGGTCGTCTTCCTCGTCGCCTGACCGCCCCACCCGAAAAGGAGCACGCCATGTCACTCGGGCTGGACCCCGAGATCGCCACCGCGCTGGCCCCGATGGCCGGCGCGATGGCGGCAGCCACGCCACCGGCCGTCGGCGACGTCCCAGCGCGCAGGGCCCTGTGGGAACCGATCATCGGCGCGGCCGGCGCGGCCCAGCCGATCCCGGCCGACGTGACCACCACCGACCACCACGCCACGGCGGACGACGGCGCCCGGATCACGATGCGCTGGTACGCGAAGGAAGGCGCCACACCCGGCCCGGCCGTGCTGTTCTTCCACGGCGGCGGCTACATCTTCGGCCACATCGACCTGTTCGACGGACCGGTCTCCCGGTACGTGTCCGCGAGCGGGGTGCCGATGCTGTCCGTCGAGTACCGCCGCGCGCCCGAACACCCCTTTCCCACACCGCTGGAAGACGCCTACACGGCACTGCGCTGGCTGCACGACCACGCCGCGGAACTGGGTGTCGACCCCGCCCGCATCGGCGTGATGGGCGACAGCGCCGGTGGCGGGATGGCGGCGGCGCTGGCGATCCTCGCCCGCGACCGCGGCGGCCCGGCCATCGCCCGGCAGGTCCTCGTCATGCCGATGCTCGACGACCGCACCACCGAGGTGGACCCGCACGTCGCGCCCTACGCGTTGTGGTCCTACGACGACAACCTCACCGCGTGGCCCGCGCTGCTCGGCGACGCCGCCGGTGGACCCGACGTTCCCGCGACCGCGGCACCCGCCCGGCTGGACGACGCGACGGGCCTGCCGCCGGCCTACATCGAGGTCGGTCAGCTCGACGTCTTCCGCGACGAGGACCTGGGCTACGCCCTGAAGCTCAGCCGCGCGGGGGTTCCGGTCGAGTTCCACCTGCACCCCGGCGCACCGCACGAGTTCGACTCGATCGCCTTCGAGTCCGACGTGGCGAAGCGCGCCGTCGCCGACCGCGTCCGGGTGCTCAGGTCCATCTGAACAACTGCCCGGAAGTCCTGCCCGCACCCACCCGGGCCAGCCTCACGTTTTCCTGTCGCACGCGGGGACCTCGCGTGCGGTCAGCGCGAACGAAAGCTCCCCGCGTGCGCTCCGGCAACGTGCAGCGTGTTCGTGAAGCGGCGTGCGCACGGACAGGACTTCCGGCCGAGTGATCGGACGCACGGGCGGACGGGGACTAGCCGCGCTCCTGGTTCGCATCCGCGCGTTCCCGCCGGGTCCGCAACGAACCCGGCCGCGCCTTCGCGCTCGGGTCGCGTTTGGTCTTGACGAGACTCGCGACCGTCACGACCGCGAGCACCACGGCGATCACGACGAGGCTCAGCAGCGTCGGGATCTCCGGAACGCTCTTGCTCACGTCCTCGTGCAACCACTGCAGGATCAGCTTCACCCCGATGAACGCGAGGATCAGCGACAGCCCCGCCGACAGGTACACCAGCCGGTCCAGCAGCCCCTGCACGAGGAAGAACAACGCCCGCAACCCCAGCAGCGCGAACGCGTTCACGCAGAACACCACGTACGGCTGCGCGGTGATGCCGAAGACCGCCGGGATGGAGTCGAGCGCGAACAGCAGGTCGATCGTGCCGATCGCCACCAGCACGAGGAACAACGGCGTTCCCACCCGCTTGCCGCCGTCCTGCGTGAACAGCTTGCCGCCCTGGTAGTCCTCGGTGAGCGGGAGGACGCGGCGCGAGGTGCGGACGACGACGTTGTTCTCGATGTCCGGCTCCTCGTCGCGGTGCCGGAAGAGCTGCACCGCCGTGAAGATCAGCAGCAATCCGAAGAGCAGGAACACGAAGGAGAACAGCGAGAGCAGCGTCGCACCGAGCGCGATGAAGATCGCCCGCATGATCAGCGCCAGGACGATCCCGAACGTGAGCACCTTGTGCCGGTGCTCGTCGGGCACCGCGAACGTGGTCATGATGATCACGAACACGAAGAGGTTGTCGACCGAGAGGCTCTTCTCGACCAGGTAGCCCACGAAGTACTCGGTGCCGGGTCCGCTGCCGTGGTGCAGCATGAACCACACGCCGAATCCGAGCGCGATCGCCACGTAGACCACCGACCACACGGCGGCTTCCCCGAGCCCGACGTGGTGGGGCCGTTTCGCCGCGACCACGAGGTCCACGGTCAGCAGCGCGACGACGAAACCGATGGTGAGCGCCCAGGTCAGCAGGCTGATGTCGAGCTCGGTGCTCATGTCACCTCTCGTGGCCGGGGGAAGTCGGGGCGCGGCTTGCTTGTGCCGGGGTGTCGTCGCCGGGGGATACCCAGACGCGGCGATCTCATACCGGCGTGCGGTTCGCCTCGCCCTTGTCGCCGTGCTCGGCCTCGGCCTTCTGCTCCCGGCGCCGGTCGAGCAGCCACATCACCGGTGACGCCGACAGCCCGTGCACCAGGATCGACCCGATCACGACCAGCCCGACGATCCGCCACAACGCGTGCTGCTGCCCGCCGAACTCGCCCTTCTGCAAGGCGTAGGTGATGTAGAACAGCGACCCGATCCCGCGCACGCCGAAGAACGCGATGACGGACCGTTCGCGCGGTCCGGTACGACCCCGCAACTGGCCGATCCACCCGGTCAGCGGCCGCACGACCAGCAGGATCACCGCCGCGATCAGCACCTCGCGCCAGCCCGTGCCCGCGAGCAGCCCGGTCACGGCCGCGCCTCCTAGCAGGAACACGATCAGCACCGTCAGCATCCGCTCGATCTGCTCGACGAACCGGTGCAGCACCTGGTGGTAGCCGTGGTGCCGCTCCGCCGCCCGGATGGCGCAGGCGCACACGAACACCGCGATGAACCCGTACCCCTCGGCGAGTTCGGTGAGGCCGTAGGCGAGGAACGTCGCGGCGATCGCCACGAACCCCTCGGCGTGCTCGGCCAGCCGGAACTTCTCCGACGGCACCGAGAAGAACAGCTTGCCCAGCAACCACCCGGCGGCCCACCCGATCAGCACGGCCGAGGAGATCCGCCACAGCACGTCCACCGCGATCCAGTGCCCGAACCACAGCGACGGCGCCGCACCGGCCAGGCTGATCGCGATGGCCGCGTAGGTGAACGGGAACGCGAGCCCGTCGTTGAGCCCGGCCTCGGAGGTGAGCCCGAACCGCGCCTCGTCCTCGTCCGACTCGGGGTGCTCGGCGGGTTCCGCGACCTGCACCTCGCTCGCCAGCACGGGGTCGGTGGGCGCGAGCGCCGCCGCGAGCAGCACCGAGCCCGCCACCCCCAGCCCGAGCGCACCCCAGCCGAGCAGCCCCACCAGCAGCATGGACAACGGCATCGTGATCGCGAGCAACCGCCAGGTCGTCGCCCAGCCGCGCAGGCTGACCGCGCGGTTGAGCGCGAGCCCCGCGCCCATCAGCGAGACGATCACGCAGATCTCCGCCAGGTGCAGCAGCACGGTGCTGTGCGCGACCGGATCGGGGTCGGGCAACGGTTCCACGACCGCGAACGTCAGCGCGCCCGCCCCGAGGAACACCATCGGCATGGACACCGGGGCCCGGTCGAGCAGGCGCGGCAACAACGCGGCGGCGAGCGTCGCGAGGCCCGCGCCGGTGTAGAGCAGGGGAGCGGGATCCACTGTCCGCCTTTCGTTCTGATCAGACCGTGGTACCCCGCCGGCGACCACCCAAACCGTCTACTGTGGACGCCGGACGGGCGCCTCACGCGGGCAGGCCGCCGACGTTTACGATGTGCGCGCCCGCCGGGGAGCGGGCGAAGCAGAGCGCGTCCGGGTTCAGCAGCGTGCCGGTGACGCATGGCGAGAGGGCAACGCCGTGAGTGCGTCCGGCATGCGGGGCTACGACCTGCGCGCCCTGTTCGGGCAGTCCACCACCGTCTTCGCGGCCTTCACCGGTCCGCCGCACGAGGTCGAGACGGCCAACGAGGCGTTCACCGCGCTGTTCGGCGACGGTGGCTCGCTCACCGATCTGCTCGACGACGTCCACCGCTCCGGCGAGTCCCGCACCGAGCGCGACGTCCGGGTGGTCGTGGGCAGCGGCGAGGACGAGCGCGAGGCGTTCTTCGACCTGACCTGCGAACCCCGCGCCGACCAGGCCGGCGTCCGCGTGATCGGCGTGGAGACCACCCAGGTCAGGAACGCGCAGAACCTCATGGCCGACCACCGCGCGCTGCTGGTGCAGATCGCCCGCCAGGCACCCCTGGCCGACGTGCTGGACGGCATGACCCGCTGCATCGAGGACCTCGCGCCGCGGGAACTGGTCGCCTCGGTCCTGCTCGCCGCCCCGGACGGCACCCTGCGGCACGGCGCCGCGCCCAGCCTCCCGGACTTCTACAACGAGGCGATCGACGGCATCGCCACCGGTGAGGGCATCGGCTCGTGCGGGACGGCGGCCCACCGGCGCGAGCCGGTCATCACCGCGGACATCGCCACCGACCCGCTCTGGAACGACTTCCGCCACCTGGCCGAACGGGCGGACCTGAGAGCCTGCTGGTCCACCCCGATCCTCGCCGGGGACGGCACCCTGCTGGGCACGTTCGCGATGTACCACCGGACCCCGCGCACGCCGAAGGACACGGACCGGGCGCTGATCCGGGTCTTCACCGACACGGCGGCCCTGGCGATCGAACGCCACCACGCCGAGGCGGCGGAACGTGCCGCGAGGATCCGGGAGGCCGCGGTGGCCCAGTCCCGGTCCCCGCACCCGGAGAGCTGTGAGCTGGGCGGAGGGGACGGGTGCCCGGCCCCGGCGGAGATCAAGGTGGCCGACTCCTGGGGTGACGCGGCGTGGGGCTGCGCGGCCCACGTGGAGGAGGCGCTGATCCACGTGCGGTCGGTGTTCATCGCGAGCGAGGAACTCGGCGGCCTGGGCGCCTACCTGGAACGCCGAAATCGCCCGCGGAACGAGGTTTGACACGCCCGAGTTCGGGCTACGGCTATCGTCGAACGCAGTAAGCGACAGTCGTGAGAGGCGCGAACGCCCTTGACCTTTGCCGGTGACCAGGCTCAGCGCCTGGTCGTGGACCTGCACGTCCCGCGTGACGTCGTGCTGACCGGGCTGCGGCACGACCTCGGCGCGCTGTTGGCGGACCTCGGCGAGGACCACCTCTACGACGTGCAGCTCGTCGTCACGGAACTGGTGAGCAACGTCCTCGACCACACGACCGGGAGCGGTCGCCTGCGGGTGTTCCGCACCGGCGAACCGTGTGCCGTCACGGTCGAGGTCGACGACGAGTCGGCGACGCAGCCCGTCTACGGCCAGTCGCGGCTCGGCGAGAACCGGGGCCGCGGCATGGTGATGGTCGAGAGCGCCACCAGCAAGTGGGGCACCAGCCTGCGCCCCGGCGGCGGCAAGACGGTGTTCGCCGTCGTGCCGTGCCCGTGAGCACCCGCTGAGCCGCTGACTACGATCGGGCCCGTGGCTTCCATCACCCGCCGGCCGTCGAAGAAGGCCGAACGCCAGGCCGAGGTCGAGGCCGCCGTGCTGGGGGCGACCGAACGGCTGCTGCGCGACGGCACCGCCTTCACCGAACTCGGCGTGCAGCGCATCGCGGACGCGGCCGGCATCGCGCGGTCCACGTTCTACCTGTACTTCCGCGACAAGACCGACGTCATGCGACGGATCACCGAGAACCTCGGGCGGGCCGCGTTCGAGACGTCGGAGGCCGTCACCGCGGACCTGGAGTCGATCACGCGGGCGCACGTCGAGGTCTTCGCGTTCTACCGCGAGCGCGCACACCTGCTCGCCGCCGTCGTCGAGGTCTCCGGGTACGAACCGGAGATCCGCGAGGTGTGGAACGCGGCCGTGCGGCGGTTCGCCGACAACATGACGCGCATGCTCGAGGAGGAGCAGGAGGCCGGCCGGACGTCCGCCGAACTCGTGCCGCACACGTGCGCCGAGGTCATCGTGTGGGGCGGCATGCGGGTGATCGCCCACCAGGTCGCCACGCACGGCCCCGAGACCGACCTGGCCGTGGCCCGCGAACTCGCGGCCAACCAGTGGTTCGGCGCGTTCCGCCGCCCCTGAGAGTTCACCCTCCGAACCCGCTCGACACCGGTGCGGTGCTCCGTCCGGGTGTAGAGTCGGACAGTGTGTCGGACATGCTGTCCGAAAAACTTGTGAGGAGAGCTCGATGCGGTACCGCACGCTGGGCAGGACCGGACTGTGGGTGTCGGAGGTGTCCTTGGGCGCCATGACGTTCGGTGGTTCCACCGACCACCCGATCTGGGGTGCGGTCGGCGCGCTCGACGTGGCCCGGTCACGCCGGCTCGTCGACGAGGCGCTCGACGCGGGCGTGAACCTGGTCGACACCGCGGACGTCTACGCCGACGGCGAGTCCGAGAGCCAGCTCGGCGAGATCCTCGAGGGCCGCCGCGACCAGGTGCTGATCGCCACCAAGGCGATGGCGCGGTCCGGGCCGGGTCCCAACGACCTCGGCTCGACCCGCGTGCACCTGCTGCGCAGCATCGAGAAGAGCCTGCGGCGGTTGCGCACGGACCACATCGACCTCTTCCAGCTGCACAACACCGACCCGGTGACGCCGCTGGAGGAGACGCTGGCCGCCCTCGACGACGCCGTGCGCCAGGGCAAGGTGCGGCACATCGGCGTCGCGAACTTCCCGGCCTGGCAGATCACGAAGGCCCTCGGCATCTCGGCGCTCAAGCAGCTCAACGGGTTCGTCGCGCTGCAGGCGCACTACTCGTTGCTGGTGCGGGACGTGGAGGCCGAGATCCTGCCGATGGTCGAGAGCGAGAACATCGGCCTGACCGTCTGGGGCCCGCTCGCCGCCGGCTACCTGACGGGCAAGTTCGACGCCGAGGGCAGGACCGGCGACGCCTCCTCGCGCCGGGCGAGGAGCGAGCAGGCGCTGCCACCGATCGACCCGTCCGCGGCCGCGCCGATCGTCCACGTCGTGCGCGAGGTCGCCGAGCGCACCGGCACGAGCATGCCGCAGGTCGCGCTGGCGTGGCTGCTCGCCCGGCCCGCGGTCACCAGCGTCACGATCGGTGCCCGCACGGTGGAGCAGTTGCGGGACAACCTCGCCGCCGTCGAGAACCCGTTGCAGGAGAAGGACCTCGCCGAGCTGGACGCGATCAGCGCTCCGGCGCCGACGTACCCCGGGTGGATCAACGACTACTCGGCGGCCGTGCGCGGCCCGGTCCCGCTGGGCTGACACCGCCTGACGGCGCGGCGTGTCGTCAGGCCCGTGGCCGGACGTTTCGGGCACTGGTCCAACCGGGCGACACGCCCACTACATGTAGGCGCGCGTCTCATGATCGCGCCCATGTATTGTGTCGCGAAGCTGGTTCGGCCGATCATCCAGATCGGTCGTCGCAAGAGGGAACCCGGTGCGATTCCGGGACTGCCCCGCAGCGGTGAACGGGAACGAAAGCCGTCAGGAAGCACTGGACGAGGGTGTCTGGGAAGCGACGGCCGGTAGGCGCTCGGTGATCGATCACCGGGCACGCCCGTGAGTCCGAAGACCTGCCAGCATCCCGCACGCGCCTGCGTGCGGGCGTCCGAGGCCCCGAGGGAGGGCGGGAGGACGTGGCGGTCGCGCGCGCCCGTTCACTCCTCGCTGCCCTCGTGGCCACCGAGCTCGCGAGGAGAGAGCTGTGACGGCGGTCGACACAGTCACCACCACGATGCGCGTCAGAAAACGCAACGGTTCGCTCGAACCGGTCGACTTGAACAAGATCGTTCGCGCGGTCGAGCGTTGCACGGCCGGTCTGCACGACGTCGACCCGTTGCGGGTCGCGACGAAGACGATCAGCGGCCTCTACGACGGGGCGACCACGGAGGAGCTGGACAAGCTCTCCATCCAGACGGCGGCCGCGCTGGTCGCCGAGGAGCCCGAGTACTCCAAGCTCGCCGCGGGCCTGCTGGCCGCGTTCATCGAGAAGGAGGTGCGCCGTCAGGGCGTGCAGTCCTTCAGCCAGGCCATCGCGCTCGGGCGCGCCGAGGGCCTGATCGGCGACGCGACCGCGAAGTTCGTGGCCGCCAACGCCCGCAAGCTCGACGACGCGATCGACCTCGACGGCGACCGGCGGTTCGAGTACTTCGGCCTGCGCACCGTCTACGACCGCTACCTGCTGCGCCACCCGTCCAAGCGGTCGGTGATCGAGCAGCCGCAGTACTGGCTGCTGCGCGTGGCGTGCGGCCTCTCGCACACCGCCGCCGAGGCCATCGACTTCTACCGGCTGATGTCGTCGCTCGCGTACCTGCCGAGCTCGCCGACGCTGTTCAACTCCGGCACCCGGCACACCCAGATGTCCTCGTGCTACCTGCTCGACTCGCCGAAGGACCAGCTGGAGTCGATCTACGAGCGCTACGCCCAGATCGCGCGGCTGTCGAAGTTCGCCGGCGGCATCGGCGTGCAGTGGTCGCGGGTGCGTTCGAGGGGCGCGCTGATCCGCGGCACCAACGGTCACTCCAACGGCATCGTGCCGTGGCTGCGCACCCTCGACGCGTCGGTCTCGGCCGTGAACCAGGGCGGTCGCCGCAAGGGCGCCGCGTGCGTGTACCTGGAGACGTGGCACCCGGACATCGAGGAGTTCCTGGAGCTCCGCGACAACACCGGTGAGGACGCGCGCCGCACGCACAACCTCAACCTGGCCAACTGGATCCCCGACGAGTTCATGCGCCGCGTCGAGGCGGACGCCGACTGGTCGTTGTTCGACCCGGACGAGATGCCGGAGCTCGTCGACCTGTGGGGCGACGAGTTCGACCGCGCCTACCGCGCCGCCGAGGAGGCGGGCCGTGCGGTGCGCACCGTGAAGGCCCGTGACCTCTATGGACGGATGATCCGCACGCTCGCCCAGACCGGCAACGGCTGGATGACGTTCAAGGACACGTCGAACCGCACGTGCAACCAGACCGCCGAGCCCGGCAACGTGGTGCACCTGTCGAACCTGTGCACCGAGATCCTGGAGGTGACGAGCGACGAGGAGACCGCGGTCTGCAACCTCGGCTCGGTCAACCTCGGCGCTCACATCAACGACACTGTGGACGGGGTCGACTGGGAGCGGCTGCGTTCCACCGTCCGCACGGCCGTGGTGTTCCTCGACCGCGTGATCGACATCAACTACTACCCGACCGAGCAGGCGGCGCGGTCCAACCCGCGCTGGCGCCCGGTGGGTCTCGGCGTCATGGGCCTGCAGGACGTGTTCTTCAAGCTGCGGCTGGCCTTCGACTCGCCCGAGGCGCGCGAGCTGTCGACGCGCATCGCCGAGGAGATCTACCTGACGGCGCTGGAGTCGTCGGCGGAGCTGGCCTCGTCGGCGGGGGCACACCCGGCGTTCGCGGAAACCCGCGCCGCCAAGGGAGATCTCCAGCCCGACCTGTGGGGCGTGACGCCCACGCAGACCGAGCGCTGGGCGTCCGTGCGCGAGCGGATCTCCGAGCACGGCCTGCGCAACTCGCTGCTCATCGCCGTGGCGCCGACGGCGACGATCGCCTCCATCGCGGGCTGCTTCGAGTGCATCGAGCCGCAGGTGTCGAACACCTTCAAGCGCGAGACGCTCTCCGGTGAGTTCCTGCAGATCAACTCCTACCTGGTGCGCGAGCTCAAGTCCCGCGGCCTGTGGACGGACGCGATCCGCAACCGCCTCAAGCAGGACGAGGGCTCGGTGCAGGGTCTCGGCGAACTGCCCGCCGAGGTTCGCGAGCTGTTCCGCACCGCCTGGGAACTGCCGCAGAAGGCGTTGATCGAACTCGCCGCCGCGCGCGGCCCGTACATCGACCAGAGCCAGTCGCTGAACCTGTTCGTCGCCTCGCCGACGATCGGCAAGCTCTCCTCGATGTACCTCTACGCCTGGAAGGCCGGGCTGAAGACCACGTACTACCTGCGCTCCCGTCCCGCGACGCGCATCCAGCAGGCGACCGTGACCGTGCCTTCGGTCCCTTCGGAAGAAGCCATCGCCTGTTCCCTCGAAAACCCCGAAACGTGTGAGGCCTGCCAGTGACCGCGCTTTCCAGCACCAGCCGCAAGAACGCCCTGCTCGACCCCGGCATGGACCTCACGCTGCGGCCGATGCGCTACCCGCTGTTCTACGAACGCTTCCGCGACGCCATCAAGAACACCTGGACCGTCGAGGAGGTCGACCTCCACTCGGACCTCGCCGACCTGAACAAGCTGTCGGACGCCGAGCGGCACCTGGTCAACCGGCTGGTGGCGTTCTTCGCGACCGGTGACACCATCGTCGCGAACAACCTCGTGCTCAACCTCTACGAGCACGTCAACGCCCCCGAGGCGCGGTTGTACCTGTCGCGCCAGCTGTTCGAGGAGGCCGTGCACGTCCAGTTCTACCTGACGCTGCTCGACACCTACCTGCCCGACGAGAACGACCGCGCCGACGCGTTCGCCGCCGTCGAGACGATCCCGTCGATCCGCGCCAAGGCCGAGTTCTGCTACAAGTGGATCGACTCGATCTCTTCGCTGACGACGCTGCAGACCCGCGAGGACCGCAGGTCGTTCCTGCTCAACCTGATCTGCTTCGCCGCGTGCATCGAGGGCCTGTTCTTCTACGGCGCCTTCGCCTACGTGTACTTCCTGCGGTCGCGCGGCTTGCTGAACGGGTTGGCGTCCGGCACCAACTGGGTGTTCCGCGACGAGTCGATGCACATGGCGTTCGCGTTCGACGTCGTGGACACCGTGCGCCGCGAGGAGCCCGACCTGTTCGACGAGTCGCTCTACGAGCAGGTGCGCGAGATGCTGCGCGAGGCGGTCGACGCCGAGGTGCAGTTCGCCGACGACCTGCTCGGCGGCGGCGTGGCCGGCATGTCGGTGGCGGACATGCGTTCGTACCTCGAACACGTCGCCGACCGGCGGCTGCAGGTGCTCGGCATCGAGCCGATCTACGGTTCCAAGAACCCGTTCGCGTTCATGGAGCTGCAGGACGTGCAGGAGCTGTCGAACTTCTTCGAGCGCAGGGTGTCCGCCTACCAGGTGGGCGTGACCGGCACGGTGTCGTTCGACGAGGACTTCTAGGGGTTCCCCGGTGCCCCCGGCCCGACGGGGCTGGGGGCACCACCCGTTTTGGGGGTCAGCACGGATTGGACGCGGCCGTCAGCCGGGCGACCATGGGCCTGGAACGGAGGCTTCCATGGCTTTGGCAGACCGTGAACAACGTGAACTCGAAGAGATCGAGCAGCATCTGCACGACGAGGACCCCGAACTCGCGGCCAAGCTGACCAGACCCTCGGTGATCACGCTCCTGTTCGGCGGCGCGCTGCGGGCACTCGGCGTGCTGGCGGCGTTCTTCGGCGGTCTGCTCGTCGTGGTCCTCGGTGTCACCTGGTCTTCGACGCCGGTCGTCGTGGCGGGCGCCCTCGTGTGCCTCGGTGTGTTCCTGAAACTCCTGGTGCAGGCCCGGCAGGGCTAGGACGTCCGCCGGGCAGCGGTCACTTCGGCGTCGCGACGATCAGGTCCGCGATCGACGACGGCGGTGCGGCGACGCCGGGGCCGCCCGCGTCCACCCAGTCCGCCACGCCGTGCAGCGACTCGTCGTCCAGGATCGAACCGACCCACACGGGTTTCGCGCCCGCGGCCCGTGCGGCGGGGCTCGGCTGCACGACGACCACGTTCGACACCTCGCACGCGTCCAGGCAGTCGGCGACCTTGACGGTGGCCAGGCGGGCGCGCAGCAGGTCGAGCTGCCGGTCGTGGTCGACGTCGGGGTGCTTGCGCTCGGTGCCGCAGCAGCAGCCGCGGCACACGGTGATCCGTGCGGTCATGATCTCTGTCTACTCACTCGTGCACGGGATAGGGCGTGAACGTGCTGTGGTTCTCATCGATCGACAGCGTCCGGCCCACCTGGGGGAACGCCCGCTGCGCGCAGCCCACGCGCGGACAGGTCTTGCAGCCGGGGCCGATCGGGACGGCGGCCTCGTGGTCGTCGAGGTCGAGGCCCGCCGAGTAGACGAGCCGGGAGGCGTGGCGCAGTTCGCAGCCCAGGCCCACGGCGTAGGTCTTGCTCGGGGTGCCGTAGCGGTGCGGGCGGCGGGTGACGGTGCGGGCGATCCAGAAGTAGCCGCGGCCGTCGGGCATGACGGCGATCTGACGCAGGACGCGCCCCGGCGCGCTGAAGGCCTCGTAGATGTTCCACAGTGGACATGTGCCGCCGGTGCGGGAGAAGTGGAAACCGGTGGCGGACTGGCGTTTCGACATGTTTCCGGCGCGGTCGATGCGGATCAGCGAGAACGGGACGCCGCGGGCGCGCGGGCGTTGCAGCGTCGAGAGGCGGTGGCAGATGGTCTCGAAGCCCAGGCCGTAGTGGTCGGTGAGGCGTTCGACGTCGTAGCGGAAGCGTTCGGCGGTGGCCAGGAAGTCCTGGTACGGCAGGATGAACGCGGCCGCGAAGTAGTTGGCCAGGCCGATCCTGGTCAGCGTGCGGGACTGCGGGTTGCGGACCTCCGCGGCCAGTGAGGTGAGCAGGTCGCCGTGTTCGGCGTAGGCGAGCTGGACGGCCATCCGGAACGCCTGCTGGCCCGGTCGCAGGCCCGCGGACAGGTGCAGCACCCTGGTGGCCGGGTCGTAGCGGTGGCGTTCGTCCGGCGTGTCCAGGTGGGCGACGCGGATCCCGTGCAGCGCCAGGCGTTCGGTGAGGATCGTGCGCACCTCGCCGCGCTTGAGACGGCACTCCAGCGCGAGGCGTTCGGCGGGTTCGTCGAGGACGCCGATGTAGTTCTGGCGTTCGTAGAAGAAGTCGCGGGCGTCCTCGTGCGGCATCGTGACGGCCTGCGGGGAGTCGCGGTCGCCGGTGAGCAGCGCGAGCTGTTCGGAGGCCTCGCGGTAGCGGCGGTGCAGGGCGATGACGGCCCGTGCGGCGGCGGGGGAGGAGTCCGCGAGCTCGGTCGGGACGGCGACGCCGAGGTCGGAGAAGACCTCGCGGAGTTCGGCGACCAGGCGGGTGACGTCGTCGTGGGCGAAGAAGGTCGCGTCCACGCCGAACGCCTCGGTGATCTTGAGCAGCACCGGCACGGTGAGCGGGCGGGCGTTGTGCAGCAACTGGTTGAGGTAGCTGGGCGAGATCTCCAGCAGCCGGGCGACCTCGATCTGGCTCATCGCGCGGTCGGCGATCAGCTGGCGCAGCCGAGGCCCCGCGAAGGTCTTGTCCACGGCTGCGAACTATAGCGAACGAACGCCTTCGCAACGTTCGCAAAAACCTGGTCACAAGTTGGCAGATCTTGGCTGATTGCGGCTCTCGACCAGCGTTCCAGCGCCGTCCTACCTTCGTTCGCAACGGATCGACGAGCGGTTGGCAAGGAGAAGCGCGATGACCGAGGCGAACGAGCTGGCGCGGCAGTGGTCCACCGACCCGCGGTGGCAGGGCATCGAGCGCAGCTACAGCGCGGAGGACGTGCTGCGGCTGCGCGGCACGGTCGTCGAGGAGCACACGCTCGCCCGGCGCGGCGCCGAGAAGCTCTGGGACCTGATCAACACCGAGGACTACGTGCACGCCCTGGGCGCGCTGACCGGCAACCAGGCCGTGCAGCAGGTCAAGGCGGGTCTCAGGGCGATCTACCTGTCCGGCTGGCAGGTCGCCGCCGACGCGAACCTCTCCGGCCAGACCTACCCCGACCAGTCGCTCTACCCGGCGAACTCGGTGCCGCAGGTCGTGCGCCGGATCAACAACGCCCTGCTGCGCGCCGACCAGATCAGCCACTCCGAGGGCGATCACAGCGTCGACTGGCTCGCCCCGATCGTCGCGGACGCCGAGGCGGGCTTCGGTGGCACGCTCAACGCGTTCGAGCTGATGAAGGGCATGATCGCGGCCGGTGCGGCGGGCGTGCACTGGGAGGACCAGCTCGCGTCCGAGAAGAAGTGCGGCCACCTCGGCGGCAAGGTGCTGATCCCGACCGAGCAGCACGTGCGGACGCTGAACGCCGCCCGCCTGGCCGCCGACATCGCGAACGTGCCGTCCGTGATCGTCGCCCGCACCGACGCCCAGGCCGCCACGCTGATCACCAGCGACGTCGACGAGCGCGACCGGCCGTTCATCACCGGCGAGCGCACGGCGGAGGGCTTCTACCGGGTGCGCAACGGCATCGAGCCGTGCATCACCCGCGGCCTGGCGTACGCGCCGCACGCCGAGCTGCTGTGGATGGAGACCTCGAAGCCGGACCTGGAACTCGCCCGCGAGTTCGCCGAGGCGATCAAGGCCCGGTACCCGGACCAGCTGCTCGCCTACAACTGCTCGCCGTCGTTCAACTGGCGCAAGCACCTCGACGACGCCACGATCGCGAAGTTCCAGCGCGAGCTCGGGCACATGGGCTACAAGTTCCAGTTCATCACGCTCGCCGGTTTCCACGCGCTCAACCACTCGATGTTCACGCTCGCGCAGGGCTACGCCGAGACCGGCATGACCGCGTACGTGGACCTGCAGGAGCGCGAGTTCGCGTCCGAGGTGGACGGCTACACCGCGACCCGGCACCAGCGCGAGGTCGGCACCGGCTACTTCGACCTCGTCAGCACCGCGATCAACCCGGCCAGCGGCACCACGGCGCTGAAGGGCTCGACCGAGGAGGAGCAGTTCTGATGCTGAGCCACCGCATCGAGGTCGTCGGGGCGCACGACCCGGAGATCCTCACCCCCGAGGCGCTGGACCTGATCGCCCGGCTCGACCAGGCGTTCGCGGGCCGCCGCTCCGACCTGCTGGCCGAACGACGCCGGCGCCGGGACGAGCCCGTTGCGCTGGGGTTCCTCGACAGCACCAGGCACATCCGCAACGCGGACTGGACGGTCGCGGGTCACGCGCCCGGCCTCGAGGACCGGCGCGTCGAGATCACCGGTCCGCCCACCCGCAAGATGACCGTGAACGCCCTCAACTCCGGTGCGAAGGTGTGGCTCGCGGACTTCGAGGACGCCACGTCCCCGACGTGGGAGAACGTCGTGGGCGGGCAACGGAACCTGCTCGACGCCGTCACGGGCCGCCTCGACTTCACCGAGAACGGCAAGCGCTACGCCGTCGGCGAGGACCCGGCGACGATCGTGGCCCGCCCGCGCGGCTGGCACCTGGTGGAGAAGCACGTGGTGGCCGACGGCCGTCCGGTCGCCGCGGCCTTCGTGGACTTCGCGTTGTTCGTGGTGCACGCGGGCCGGATCCGCCCGTACCTCTACCTGCCGAAGCTCGAGAACCACCTCGAAGCCCGGCTGTGGAACGACGTCTTCCTGCTGGCGCAGGAGGTCCTGGGCCTGCCGCGCGGCACGATCCGGGCCACCGTGCTGATCGAGACGATCACCGCGGCGTTCGAGATGGACGAGATCCTGTTCGAGCTGCGCGAGCACTGTGCCGGGCTGAACGCGGGCCGCTGGGACTACCTGTTCAGCATCATCAAGACGTTCCGCGACCAGCCGTTCCCGGACCGCGCGCGGCTCACCATGACGGTGCCGTTCCTGCGCGCCTACACCGAACTGCTGGTCCGCACCTGCCACCGGCGGGGCGCGCACGCGATCGGTGGCATGGCCGCGGCGATCCCGACGAAGGACCCGGCCTCGAACGCCGCCGCGGTCGAGAAGGTCAAGCAGGACAAGGAACGCGAGGCCGCCGACGGGTTCGACGGCTCCTGGGTGGCGCACCCGGCGCTGGTGCCGGTGTGCCGCGACGCGTTCGACGAGGTCCTGGGCGGCTGGCCGAACCAGCTGGGCCGGCTGCGCGAGGACGTCGCGGTCACCGCCGCCGAGTTGCTCGACTTCTCCTCGGCCGGTGACGAGGTCACGGAACCGGGGCTGCGCAACAACATCGCGGTGACCGTGCGCTACCTCGACGCGTGGCTGGGCGGTACCGGCGCGGTCGCGCTCTTCGGGTTGATGGAGGACGCCGCCACCGCCGAGATCTCCCGCTGCCAGGTGTGGCAGTGGCTGCGGCAGGGCCTGTTCACCCGCGAACTGGTCGAGAAGATCCTGGACGAGGAGCTGATCGGCCTCACGCACGGGGAGGCCGTGCGCGCGTTGTTCGCCGACGCGGCGCTGGGGGAGGACCTGCCGGCGTTCATCACGCCGCGTGCCTACGCCCAGCACCTGTCGTCGCGTCAGAAGGCTTCCCCGCGGGCCTGAAGCGGCGAGGTCGCGTGGGAAGGGGATGCGGGTGCCGTCGACCGAGAACCCGGTCGGCGGCACCCCGCAGTTGACTCTATTGCTTCAGTGTTGGCTAAAATAAAGCCTCTCGCGCTGGTTGCATGCCGCGGTCACGGGCAAACGCTGAAAAGCCTGCGCGTGCCGGGACCGGTGTAGGCGGCGCGGTCGGAGAACCGGCACCCGAACGTCGGGGAGGCCACGTCCTTCGCCGAGCCGACGGCGTCACCGGCGGGCTTCTCGCCCCGGTCGGTCCACGCCACCAGGTCGTCCCACGCGGTGCCCGCCTCGGCCGGGGAGAACTCGCAGTGGTCGACCGTGCGGATCGCCCGTTGCACCAGCCACCTCGACTGGCCGTTGTGGCTGACGTCGTCGCGGTAGGCCTGTTCCATCGAGAACGGCACGAACAGGTCGCCCAGGCCGTGCAACGAGACCACCGGCACACCCGGCCTGCCGCTGATCTTCGGGATCTCGGTGAGCGAGGGCGAGAGGCGGGAGCGCCAGTCGCGCGGGGCGACGCGCTGGACGGTGCGGTTGAGCTCGGCCGGCTGGTAGCGGGTGAAGAGGTTGGTGGCGAGCCGGGCCGGGTCGAACGCGAGCGGTGCGCTGTCGGCGGGTGGCGTGGCCAGGCCGAACAGGAAGTCCTTCCAGTACGCGAACGCCGGGGTGGCGCCGGGGCGTTGGCCGCCGCTGCGGTCGATCACCGATGCGCGGAACTGAGCGCCCTTCGGCGTCACGGTGTCCGGGCCGCCGGGGACGAGGGTCGTCGTGCCGAGCTTGTCCTGGATGCCGGGCACGATCTTCGTGAGGTAGTCGGCGGGAACCGGGTAGGCGCGGACGTTCGTCAGTGCCTGTGCCGTGAGCTGGTAGTCGAGGAAGAAGTCGAACAGCTCGTGGTCGCCGAGCACACCGCACATGGGCAGCGCGCCGTCGTAGAAGCCGGGGTACTGCTCCAGCGACCTGCCGATGACGTGCCCGCCCATCGACACGCCCGCGATGAGCACCTGCCTGGGCTTGGCGACGAGCTTGCCGAAGTGCTTCGCGAGGTCGTGGGTGGCCTGGACACCGGCACGCACGTCGTAGCCGTTGCCGTAGTAGGAGGACGCGGCCCAGGCGTAACCCTGGCTGAGCATGCGGGTGCGCAGGCCGTACGCCGGTGGGTCGACGGTGAGCACGGTGCCCGTGCCCCGGTAGCCGTGCGCCCACATGGCGAGCTTGCCGTTCCACTTGGCGGGCACCTCGACGGTGTACGCGGAGTGCGCGTGGATGCCCTGGAGCACCCTGGTCGGCTGCCCGTTCACCACCTCGGGCGGAAGAGGCGGGTTGTTGACCGTGTAACCGGGCAACGGCTGGTCACCGGGCACTTCCCGGTCGGCCAGCGCGGGCGGTGCCCCGGCGAAGAGCACCAACCCCAGCAACGACACCACGATGTGTGCACGCATGGGTCCCATTGCACTCCTGCGCACGTGTCGGCTCAACGGCCGAACGGAGCCGATCTTTGGGGTAGCGTGCCGATCACGGCTTCGATCGCGTGGGGGAGCGGCATGACGGACAGCACTGCGGAGACCAGCGGCGTGGACCTGAGCCGGCCGAGCGCGGCCAGGGTGTACGACTACTACCTGGGCGGCGCGCACAACTTCGCCGTGGACCGCGAGATGGCCGAACGGGCCATCGGCCTGTGGCCGGACCTCCCGCAGATCATGCAGGCCAACCGCGCGTTCCTGCGCCGGGCCGTCCGCTTCTGCGTCGACAACGGCATCCGCCAGTTCCTGGACCTCGGCTCGGGCATCCCGACCGTCGGCAACGTGCACGAGGTGGCCCAGGCAGCGGCCCCCGACGCGCGCGTCGTCTACGTGGACAACGACCCGGTGGCCGCCGCGTACAGCGAGAACATCCTGCGCGGCAACGACCTGGCGAGCGTCGTCCAGGCCGACCTCCGCCGCCCCGACGAGGTGCTGGCCAGTCCCGGCGTGCGCGCCCAGCTGAACTTCGACGAGCCCATCGCCGTGATGATGGTCGCCGTCCTGCACTTCGTCCCCGACGAGGACGACCCGGCCGCGATCATCGCGAAGTACCGCGAGGTCATGGCCCCCGGCAGCTACCTGGTCCTGTCGCACGCGAGCCAGGACGGCCAGCCGGGCCAGGCCGACTCGCACCAGGACCTGTACCGCCGCACCGCGACCCCGATGACCATGCGCACCAAGGAACAGGTCACCGCCCTGTTCGACGGCTTCGACATCGTGCCGCCGGGCGTCGTGTACTTCCCGGAGTGGCGCCCGGTCGCTCCCGAGGACGTGGACGACAACCCGGAACGCTTCACGGGCCGCGCCGCGGTGGGCCGCAAGGCTTGAGCACCCCGGGTTCGGTGCTCGTCCTGACGGGTCCGCCGGGCGCGGGCAAGACGTCGGTCGCCGCGCTCCTGGCCCGTGCCGCGGACCGTCCGTCCGTGCACCTGGTGACCGACGAGTTCTACCGCGCGATCCGCACCGGGTTCGTGCTGCCCTTCCTGCCCGAGGCGCAGCGGCAGAACGAGGTCGTGATCGACGTGATCGCGGGCGCGGTCGCCACTTATGCGCGCGGTGGTTACGACGTGGTGGTGGACGGCATCATCGGGCCGTGGTTCCTGGCGCCGTTCCGTTCGCTGGACGTGCCGGTGTCGTACGTCGTGCTGCGGCCTTCGCTGGAGACGACGCTGGCGCGGGGTACTGCTCGGGGGAACGGTGAGTTGACGGACGCTTCGGCGATCACGGGCATGCACGAGGCGTTCGCGGACCTTGGCCCTTTGGAACACCACGTGCTCGACAGCGGCGACCTCTCCACGGCCGAGACCGCCGCGCTCGTCCGGCAGGTGGTCGCGGCGGGCACGCACCGGCTCTGAAGCCGTTCCGCGGACCCGCGGTTTCCTGTTCTGCCAAGCTGGGCCGCATGGGGAACCGGGCGCGCTTCGCCGCGATCACCGCCGTCGTCCTCGCCCTGGTCGCGTGGGGTGCGTGGGTCGGCTGGCGCCGCTACACCCTCGCGTACCTGCCGCCGGACAACGTCATGGGTGGCGTCGGCTACGTCTACGACTCGACGTCCGGGCGGATGCAGCGGATCCTGGCACCGAGCCCGGTCGTGGTCTTCACCTTCCCCGCGCTGATGCTGGTCCTCGCCGCGTTCACGATCTCCGTCGTCCGCGGGCACCTGCGGGACATCAGGATCGGCTGGCGCGCGTTGCGGGACCGGCCGCTGGCGCTGGGACCGGGGACGCTGCTGTTCGCCGTGATGGTGCCGTGCTGCGTGGTGGTGCCGTACTTGATCCACACGGCCGGGACGGACATCTCGTTGTCGCAGTACCTCGAGATCGCGTTCTTCACCGACGTGCCGGTGACGGTGACGATCGGCGGGGCGATGCTGCTGGCCGCGGTGTTCCTGCTGGTGTCGGCGCCGTGGTTGCTCGACCTGATCCCGCGCGTGCTCCGGCTGGTGGTCGTGCAGCGGATGATCCGGTCGGGGAGGGCGGGCGACGCCGGGGTCGTGGCCGAGGTGGCGCGGCTCGAACGCGAGTTCGTCCGCTACCCCTACCGCAGTCAGCTGGCCATGACGGTGCTGGCCAGGGCGCAGCTCGCGAAGCTGGACGAGGGTGAGCCGCTGGACGACGCGATGTTGCGGACGATGGCGTCGTTGCCGGGCATGGAGGAACGTTCGTGGTCCCACGCGCTCTCTCCGTTGCTGGACGACGTCGACGCGCGCTACCAGTTCGCGGACACGTTGATCACCACCTACGCGAGGACCGACTCCGGGGCACACCTCGACGTCGCGATCCGGTTGCTCGAAGGGCTGCACAGGAGGCCGCACTTCACGGTGCGCAAGACGAACCGGGCCAAGATCGCGTTGTCGCTCGCGCACGCCCTGGTGCTGCGGGACACGCCCGAAGACACCGCCCGCGCGCACGAACTCGTCGGCGAGGCCGAGCGCACGACGCCCGACGAGGCACGGCTGATGCGCGCGGTCCTGGTGATGTCGACGGATCTGGACGAGGCGATCACGCTGCTGCGCGGGCTCGGCGAGGCGGAGGACATGAGGCTCGCCGGCGCACTGGTGATGCGCTACGAACGCGATCAGGACGACCCGGCGGACCTGCACGAGGTCGTCGCGCTCACCGGACGCAGGCTCGCCGGGCGGGGTGAGGACCGGTCGGACGTGCTCGACCACCGCCTCACCGCGCTGGGCCACCTCGACGACTTCGAGGCGCCGGAGCTGCTCGACGCGTTCGACCGGGTGGACGCACTGCCGGATCCGCCGTGGCAGCTCGCGCACCTCTCGGCGGCGCTCCAAGGGGTTCGGGCGTTGGAGAGCGGGGACTCCGACGCGGCGCTCGCGCACTTCGAGCAGGTGCTGCGGATCGTCGTCCGAGCCGCGTCGCTCGGGCTGAGCAGGGCGGACCGGCAGGCGGTGCTGAACCAGTCGCGGCTGGCGCCCGCCACCGTCGCGACGCTGGCGTTGGCCGCGGGGCGGGTCGAACGCGCCGTCGAACTGCTGGAGCTCAGCCGGACGGTCATCTGGGCACAGGTGCGGGAACTGCGGACCACGACGGGGGACGAGCGCATCGCCGAGATCAGCGCGGCGTTGCAGCGGCCCGGTTACGACGAGGAGACGGACGACCTGCTCGCCGTGCACCGGCAGGCCGTGACCAGGGCGGAGCTGGCGCGCGAGTGGGACGAGCTGGCGCAGCGGCGGGCGTTCGGGCACGAGATCCGGTTCGCCGACCTGCGCGAGGCGGCGGCGGAGGGGCCGGTCGTGCTGGTCAACGCCAGTGCCGAGCGGTGCGACGCGATCATCGTGCTCGCCGGGGACGCTCCCGTGCACGTGCCGTTGCCGGAGCTGACCGAAGAGGACGCGCGGGCGTGGGCGGAAGGGCTGCTGGACGCCTCGACGCGGCGGATGAACGCCCGGTTCATCGCACCCCGGCTGTGGGACGCCGTGGCCGTGCCCGTGCTGGACGCCGTCGAGCCGCACCTCGGGCAGGACCGGCGGATCTGGTGGTGTCCCACCGGGGCGTTGACGCCGGTGCCGTTGCACGTGGCGGGGCGGGACGGGGACTCCGTGCTGGACCGCGTCGTCTCGTCGTACACGCCGAGCCTGTGGTCGTTGCTGGACGCGCGGCGCGGTCGGAGGCCTGTCGACGAGCCGACGGTGCTGATCGCCTCGGTGCGGGAGACGCCGCCGGGCACGACGTGGGCGCCGTTACCGCACGCCGACGAGGAAGCCGGGCTGGTCGCCGCACGGGTGCCCGGGGCCACTCGCCTCGCCGAGAACGCGGCGACGGTCGCGGCGACCAAGGCCGCGTTGCCCGGCAGCACGTGGGCGCACTTCGCGTGCCACGGCGACATGAACGGTCTGGTGCTGCACGACGGCAGCCTCGGGCTGGACGAGCTCGCCGGGATGGAGACGGGCGCGAACGAGCTGGCGTTCCTGTCCGCGTGCGTCACGGCAGTGCCGGACTCGGCGAACCTCGACGAGGCGTTGCACCCGGCCGCCGCGTTGCACCTGCACGGCTTCTCGCACGTCGTCGGCACGTTGTGGCACATGCGCAGCGAGGACGGTCCGGTCGTCGCCGACGAGTTCTACGCGCACCTGCTCGACGGCCGATCGCCCGCGCTCGCCCTGCACGCGGCGCAGCGCGCGCTGCGATCGCGTGCACCGGACGACCCCGCGCGCTGGGCCCCGTTCGTGCACATCGGACCTTGATACGGTGATCCACCGAGGGGAGTGGGGAGATGCCGTCGTTCTTCCGCCGTGGCAAGGGCAAGCAGGAACCCGAACCGCCGCCGCGCCCGGACGAGGCCGCGCGGGCCGTCGGGTGGTTCTGCGACCGGCTGCCGGCGTTGCGCGCGCGGGCCGACCGGCTCGGCTGGCGGCGTGAGCTGGAGGCGGAGGTCCAGGCGGTCCGCGACGGCCGGCCCGCCCGCGAGGCGATGCGCAACCTGATGCTCGACGACACCGGCGAGGTCCGCGGTGACGGCGCGGCGGGCCTGCAGGCGTTGTGGGACCCGGCGCCGATCGGCCAGCGGTTCACGTGCCCGCGCTTCGCCTGCCCCGACCGGGGACGCGGCCAGGACGCGTCCGAGCCGTGGTGCCACCTCGACGACCGGCCGATGACGCCGTCCACGCACCGGCTGGACTCCTAGATGGACAAACTGCTGTCCGGTCTCGGCACCAAGCTCGCCGAGCGCTGGATCAACCTGCTCGCGTTGCCGGGCGTGCTGTTCACGCTCGTGCTGGCGTTCGCGTGGTGGGTGCACCCGGTGGCCGCGCTGGACGTCACCGCGATCGTCCGCCGCCTCGGCGAGCTCGCGGTGCCCAGGCAGAACGGCCAGCTGGCGCTGTTCGCGGCGGCCGGTGCCGTGGTCGCGGCGGCGTGCGCCGGGCTCGCCGCCGAACTCAGCCGGTTCGTCGCGCGGACGTGGACCGGCAACGGCCGCGTGTCGTCGTGGTTGCTGCGTCCCTTGCTGCGCCGCAGGATCGGCCGCGCCCGGGCCGCCGCGCCCGCCGGCTACGAGGTGCCGGAGAGGTACCTGCCCGCCAGGGCGACCCGCATCGGCGACGCGATCCGCCTGGCCGAGCAGCGGGTCGCCGCGCAGTACGGGGTGGCGTTGGTCCGCGTCTGGCCGCGGCTGTGGCACCTGTCCAGTTCGGACGAACGCGCGATGACCCAGCTGGCGTGGGACCGTTACACGGCAGCGTCTCTGCGGGCCGCGTGGGCCGTCGGCTACCTGCTGGTCGGCATCCTGTGGTGGCCGTCCTTCGTGGTGGCCGTGGTGTTGTACGTCAGCGCGGTGGCGTCGGCTCGGCGTGCGGCGGAGGACCTGCGCACGGCGATCGAGGCGCTGGTGGACGTCAAGCTCGTGGTGCTGGCCGCCGCCATCGGGGTTCCGCTGGCGCACGGCAGGTTCACGGCCAAGGACGGCGCCGCGCTGGAAGCGGTGCTCGACAAGGGCACCTACCTGATGAAGTGATTCTGGGGGAACGAATGTCCGACGTTGCGGCGCATTACGCCGCACTGCTCAACGCCGAGGTCCTGCCTTCGGAAGCGTTCTGCCTCACGGCGGTGCGTGGCGTGACCATCGAGGAAGCGCTCACCCGGTTCGACGCGTCACTGGAGACTCGTCCGGCCACGCTGGCCGAGGCCGGAAAGGCCGCCATGACCGCCTACCCCGACGACCTGCCGGTGATCACCGCCAGTGAGGTCGGCGGCTGGGTGTTCCTGGCCGCCGACAACGGCTGGCACGGCGCGATGCCCGAGGTGCTCACCCGGCTGTCCGCCGGCACGGTCGCGACCACCGCCTACTGGAACGTGAACCTCAACAACACCCTCGCGCTCGCCGAGGACGGACGCCTGAGCGAGATGGACTTCGTGCTGGACGACGAACCACCGGAGGAACTCGCCGGGCACGTCGCGGGACTCGACTTCGAGGGCGACGACCTGTGCGGCTCGGCCCTCGCGTTCGTGGAACGGGTGACCGGCGTCCGGCTCGACGAGGACTGGGCGCGCACGCCGTGGCCGACCGCGGTGATCTCCTCGCCGTTGCGGTTCGAGTCGTCGGGCCCGACGGGCTGGCTCCAGGGCAACGCCCCGGAGCTGCTGGAGGGGTTCGCCGGGGCCGACGAGGAGGTGCTGCGCGAGGTCGCCGCGCTGGCCGCGGACCGGGCGTGCGCCGCGACGGGCGTCGAAGACCGGCAGGCCTCCGTGCACGGAACCCACCTGCAGGCCCTCAACCTGCGCTGGGACCGGTGCGGGCCGGTGCCGTCGGGCGCGGACCCCGCCGCCGAACGCCTGCTCGTGTCCCGCGCCCACGCGCTGGCGGCCGTCCGTGCCTGCGAGCACGGGGACCCGTTCACCGCCGCGGCCCAGGCGCTGATCAACGCCTGCCAGGCCGACCGCGAGCACTGGCCGGAACTGCGCGAGCTGGTGGCGCGGTGAAGCGCGTGCTGGTCCTCGGTCGCGGTGGTGCGGGGAAGTCGACGCTGGCGAGGACGCTCGCCGCCGCGACCGGCCTGCCCGTGGTCGAACTGGACAAGCACTTCTGGGGCCCGAACCTGGAAGCCACCCCGCTGGAGCTGTGGGAGGTCGTCCAGGGCGAACTCGCCGCGGCCGACGAGTGGATCATGGACGGCGACCTCGGCCCGTACGACGCCCTCGCGGTGCGGCTGCGCCGGGCCGACACCGTGCTCCTGCTCGACTACTCGTTCCCGCGCTGTGCCTGGCAGGCGCTGCTGCGGTCCCGGGAGAACCTCGACTTCTGGCGCTGGGTGTGGTCGTGGCGCCGCAAGCACCGTCAACCGCTGCTGGACGCGATCGGGGCTCACGACGTGACGCTGCACGTGTTCCGCGGGCCGAGGCAGACCGCGAGGTTCGTCAGGGAGGCGAGTCCGTCGGTGTCGTGAGCACCCCGGGGGTCGTGGTCTGGGTCGGCCGCACCGGCGCACCGGGTTGCGGCGTCGTCGGCGCACTCGGCAGGAACGCCAACGCCAGCGCGGCGACGGCGGCCGTGGCGATGGCGGTGCCCATCACGGCGGCGGTGCGCCGACGAGACCGCACCGCCCGCCCGCGCCGGATGACGTTCGCGGCGCCGTGGGCGGGCTGCGGCACCGTCTCTCCCCGCAGCTTGGCGAAAGTCGCGCGCAGCGTCTCCTCGTGCTCCATCACACCTCCAGCCGTGCGGGCCCGAACCCCGGGCCCAGCCGCTGCCGCAACGTCCGCAACCCCTTGTTGCTCTGCGACTTCACCGTGCCGGTGGAACAGCCGAGCGCGGCGGCCACGTCGTCCACGCTCAGGTCGTGCCAGTAGCGCAACACCAGCACGGCCCGTTGCCGCGCGGGCATCTTCGCCAGCGCGGACCACACGACCAGCCCGTCCTCCACGTCCGGTGCGGTGAACAGGCTCTCCGGCGGCGCGTCGGTGAGCTTCTCCCGCCGCCACCGCACCTTGCGGCGTTCGGCGAGGAACGTCCGCACCACGATCTGCTGGAGGTAGCCCTCGATGCCGCTGTGGTCGGCGAGCTTCGGCCCCACCAGGTACAGCTTGAGGAACGCCGCCTGCAGCACGTCCTCCGCCTCGTGCCAGTTGCCGCACAACAGGAACGCGGTGAAGCGCATCGACTCCTGGCACCGGTCGTAGAGCCGCGTGAACTCGGCCTCCCAGCCGGGCGTCATCGGGTCTTCATGTCGTCGGTCCTGATCACGGTCGGCCGTTGCTCGGGAGGACGCTCGACGCCGGCGAGGGTCAGCGCGGCGAGGGCGAGGCCTGCGGCGGCCAGCACGAAGACGGTCACCGCGATCACCAGTCCTGTGCGCACTGCCCGAACCCCGAACGTCAGTGGCACCTCAATGGGCGCCTTCACCCCTTTCAATGCGGCTGGGCGGCAACGGGGTTGCCCTGACTTTTCCGCCGGTTGACCGGGCGGTGCCGGATCCAAGACCATGAGAGCGTTCTCACGGATCGTCCGCGACGTCGGGGGTGGTCGGTTTGCTGCACTTCCTGGTGGCCCTGCTGATGGTTCTGGCGCCGGCCGCACCGCCGCCGCCGAGCCAGCCCGCCGCCCCGCCCGGCAGCTCGACCACGCCAGCCTCAGCGGCCCCGCCCTCGGCCCCACCCTCCGCGACCCCTGTGGTCGCCGCGGCCGCGGTGTGCGTCCTGTCCTGCGACACCCTCGACCCCTCCCGGGCCGGGCAGGAGACCTTCCCGGTGCCCGAACGCCTGGTCAACGGCCGCCGCCTCGTCCTGCACGCGTCCGACCCCGACGGCATGGCGTGGGCGAGCATCGACGACGGTGTCACCGGCGACTCGGTCTGGCTCGACCGCTCCTTCGACGGCGGCGCCACCTGGGAAGGCCTCCTCGGCCGGGCGAGCATCCCCGGCACGTGGACCGGCACCAGAACCCTCATGTACAACGTCACCGATCCCGGCCGGCACCGCCGCGGCCTCATCCGCGCCTGTGGCGACGCCGGGGCGGTGACCTGCACCGACTGGATCCACCCGACCGTGTGCGACGTCCTGTGCGACCGCGCCGGCGCAGCACAGGCCGTCAGCCCGGCACAGCCGGTGCCGCCCACCACGTTGTACGGCCGCACGATCCGCCTGCACACCGACGCGAACGGCATGGCGTTCGCGAGCATCGAGGCGGGCGGGCCGGGCGACGAGGTGTGGCTCGACCGCTCCTGGGACGCCGGCGCCACCTGGCCCGGTGGGTCGTCGCTCGGCCGCACCGCGACCCCGGCAGGGGCGACCACCACGCGCACCACGATGTTCGCCACCCGCGACCCGCGCGGCCGCCACTACGGTGGGGCCGTTCGGGCGTGCGGCAGGGAAGCGGCCCATCAGGAAGGCAGCTGCACGGCGTGGGCACGGCCTGTTCCGACGCGTGCGCGCGCGGCGGCGGATGCGCTCGTCGACGACTACGAGCCGTACACGGCGTGGTGGCGGTCGAGCTGGTGGAACTCGGCGACGACGCTCACGGCCGTCATGGACTCCGGGATCCGCGACTACGACTGGCTGATCGCGCGCACGTTCGACGTGAACCGCGTGCCGTTCGCGGCGGGGCAGCGCGGCACGGACCCGATCGAGGGCGACTTCATCAGCCGGTCCATCGACGACAGCGCCTGGTGGGGTCTCGCCTGGGTGGCGGCGTACGACCACACCCAAGACCGGCGTTACTTGACGATGGCCACCACCATCGCGGCGTACGTGCACCAGTACTGGGACACACGCACGTGCGGTGGCGGTGTGTGGTGGGACAGGGAACGCACCTACAAGAACGCCGTCACGAACGGCCAGTACGTCAGGCTGACGGCGTCGATCCACCGCCGCACATCAGGCGACACCGTGTGGCTGCAACGCGCGCGCACGGCCGCCGACTGGTACCTCGCCAGCGGAATGATCAACGCCAGCGGTCTGGTCAACGACGGGATCACGCAGGACTGCCGCAACAACGGCCAGACGGTGTGGACCTACAACCAGGGACTCGGCGTCGGCGGGCTCACCGAGGTCTACCGCGCGACCGGCGACGCGAAGTACCTCACCGCCGCCAGGAGGCTCGCGGACTCCGCGATCACGGGCCTCACCCGCGACGGCGTGCTCACCGAGTCCTGCGACGCCGCCGCGACCTGCGACGACAACCAGAAGCAGTTCAAGGGCATCTTCATGCGCTATCTCAACGACCTCGGCAAGGTGACGAACGCCGAGGCCTACCGGCGGTTCGCGCGTCAGCAGTCCGACGCCGTGTGGGCGGCGGACCGCGACGCGCTGAACCGGATCGGCCAGCGCTGGTCCGGGGGCACCCCGAACCAGCGGGACTGGCGCACTCAGGCGAGCGGGCTCAACGCCGTGCTCACGGGGTGATCCGGTAGGCGTCGATCATGCCGACCGACGTGCTGCGGTTGACGACGCGGATCGTGTGCTGGGCTCTGGTGAGGCCGGACTTCTGCCACACCACCTGTTGCACCTGCCGGGCACCGGACGCCCGCAGGTCCACTGTGGCCTGGAAGGCGTTGTCCAGGTAGACGTCGACCGTGCCCATGTCCCCGTTGCGTTCGGAGATGTACTCGATCGCCGTGCCGGTGAACGTGTACGTGGCCGCGGCGTTGACGGTTGTCGAGTGGTGCGCGTCGTCGTTGTAGTCGCCGTAGCCGCGGTTCGTGGTCAGGTGCCAGTTGGTGTCGTAGCTCCCCTCGGTGTTGTTGACCAGGCCACCGCCGGTGGCGTTGAGCCCGAGCGTGGACGCCGTGCCACTCAACGACTTGGCGCCCTGGTTCCGGCTGCCGGTGAGCCGGGTGGTGGCGTACGAGGTGAGCGGCTTGGCCGTCCGCTCGACGACGTACGTGCCGCCCGTGGCCGTGGCGAACTGGAACTCCGCGGCCGAGGTGGTCAGCAGGACCGCGTTGTCCGACGTGCGCCGGACGCGGACCTGCTGCGTGCCCCACGGGTTCACGACCTGGGCCGTCGCACCCCACTGGCTGCGCAGCCCGACGTACTTGGTCTCGTTGGCCTCGCGTTCGGAGCTGACCAGGAACCCGTTCTTCGCCAGCAGCGTGAACCTGCCGACGAACGACGAACTGGCCGGCGCCGCCGGGAAGACGCGGATCTTGTCGTTGTAGGACTGGAGCAACGCCTCGTTCATGGCAGACAGGTGCACACCGTGGTACTCGAAGACGCCGTTGGTGTTGTTGGTGAACCCGTTGGGGTAGTTCTGGTACTGCTGCAGCATGCGCTTCATGCCGCTGAACGTCTGATCGCCGAGTCCGAGCCGGGCGGCCTGCACGGCGTCGTTCGCCCACACGTTGCCGTACGGGAAAGGCCTGGTGTTCCACGTGTTCAGGGCGGTCTGGTGGTCCGGGAAGCCGATGCCGGTGACGTTGTACGGCCAGATCAGCTCCGCCGCCACGTTCTCGCCGTTGCGGGTCTGCGACAACGGCGGCTGGTGCGCCAGGTACGCACCGTTCTGCTGCGGGTAGGGCACGAGGTTGTTCAGGACCTGCTGCCACTGCGGCCGCAGGTTCGCGTCCACCCCGAGTTGCTGCGACACCTGCAGCGCGATCGGGAACAGGCTCCGCACCGCCGCCAGGTCGGTGATCGCGTTGCGCACGTTCCAATACGTCTCGTGCGCGTGCGAGTTGGCCATGTAGTACTGGCCGTTGCCGTCGACCGACAGCGTGCGCGAGTAGAACTTGGCGACCTCGCGGATGTACGGGTAAGCCACGTTGCGCAGGTAGTCGGTGTCGTTGGTGTAGCGGTACTGCAGGTACATGTTGAACGCGGCCTCGTAGCCGGTCGAGAGCACGTTCTTGGTGAAGTCGCTGTTGACGGTGCCGCGGGCGTTGCCGTCCCAGCCCATCGTCTCGGGCACCCACAACGCGTCCATGCCGTACCGGGTCTGCGTGTAGGCCTTCAAAGCGTTGTAGTTGCGGCTGTAGAGGTTGTTGAAGGTGTTCATCAGGTCGACGTGGTTCGACGCGAGGAACGAGTTGTAGACGTCGCGCTGGTTCCAGTACCAGTACGCGTTGCTCCACTTCGTGCTGTCCCCGGTCGCGCGGAACACGCCGTTGATGAAGTGGAACGGGTAGTTGCCGTATCCGCCCGCCGCGATCAGGTACGTCGACAGGTAGTACACGTTCTCCAGGTAGTCGGCCTCGCCGTTCACGCCGCCGTACTGCACGAACGACTTGTCCCAGAAGCTGTTCCACCAGGCGCGGTAGTTGTTGTACGTCGTGTTGTACCCGGTGGCCTTCACGGCGTTCAGCGCCGTGCGGGCCTGGGTGATCGAGTTGTTGTTCGGTGCGTTCAGCCTCGTGGAGACGGTGAACCACACCGTGTAGCTCGACGACGGCGTGATCGACAACCTGACCCGGCTGTTGTTCACGACCGACGCGGTGTAGCCCGTGCCCTCCACGGTCGCGGCGAGCGTGTAGCCGAAGCGTTGCGCGTCGGTCTGCCCGCGGCTGATCCCGGCACCGGTCGAGTCGGCGTAGCTGCTGACCGTGCGCCAGGTGGTCATGTCCGGCACGTCACCGCTGTTGCCGAGGTTCGCGACGTCCCACAGCGACAGCTCCAGCGTCACGGCGCTGACGCCGCTGCGGCTGTCCTGCACGTGGATGCCCATCACCTCGGAGCCCGGCTGTCCCATGACGGTGACGGTGCGGTCGTTGTCGTACTTCGTGGTCAACGTGCCGTCGTGGAGCGACAGCCGTTGCTGGTAGGTGCTGTGGCCCGCGTCCATCGCCGGGGTGGTGGCGAGGGTGACGACGCCGGCGCCGAACGCCGTCTGCTGCGAGGCGTCCACATTGGACACCTGCATGGTCAGACCGCCGGACTGCCACACCATCGCGCCGGTGCGGCCGTTGCCGACGGTGAGGCCGTGGTCGGGGTTCGAGTTGGGGCGGTTGTAGACGACGTCGTGCTTGGACAGGTAACTGGCGTGATCGACGTCCAGGCGGCCCGCTGAGGAGGAGAACGCGGCGTCGCCCGGAGCGGCAAGGGCGGGGGAGATGGTGAGTGAGGCGCCTACGAGCACGGCGGTGGGCAAGAGACGGAACAACCTCATGTAGCACCTTCCGAAGCAGGAAGAAGGTGAACGGGCCCTCAGTGAACATCCGATGTCTCACGGCCGTCAAGGCGCGAATCATCCAGCTTGTACCGGGATTTTCCGGCACAGGTCCGACGAATGCGCTGGATCGATCACTTGCGGTCGCGTGATCCGACCTGTCACGAGGCCGAGGAGCGCTGCTTTCCGCGGCTCGGGGCGTTCGCCGGCTCGTGCTCGGGGCAGTCCGTGCGCAGGTCCGTCAGCGGCAACGGCATCCGCAGCAGGTGGCACTGGTGCGGGACGTCCGGGTCGTCGTGCTCGTCGCGGCCGAAGAAGCGGCACGTCGTGCACGTCCGGGTCAGGTTGACGACACCGGCGCGCTGGAGGCCCTCGATCGCCCGCAGCAGGGTGTGCAGCGTGGTGGCGCGATCGGCCTCCGGGACGGCCGCGAGCGCGGCCGTCAGCGGATCATCCCAAGAGGACAGTCCGTGCGCCACCTCCTCGCCGGTCGCGGTCAGCGTCAGTGCTCGCCGGCGACCGTCGGTGCCGGGCGAGCGCGTCACGAGTTCCTTGCGCTCCAACGCTGTCACGGCGTCGGACATCGTCGGTGTGGTGACGTCGAACTCGGCGGCGAGCACGGCCACCTCGCGGCGTTCCCGCGGGTGCCGGGCGAGGGCGAGCACCGCCTGCTGCTGCAGCGGCGACAGGCCGTGCTCCCGGGCCGTGCGCTGCGCGAGGGACCGCATGCCGTGCCCGAGTCGTTCGAGCGCGTCGGCCAACCGGCGGTCGAGCCCGGCCGTGCCGTCGGTGTCAGTCATGCGTTCCGCCTCGCCAGTGGGACCTGCCACGGAGATCGTACGTGCCCGCCCGGTCTGAGAGCTGGATCACACGACAAAGTGGATAGGAGTCCTACCTAGTTTGTGGCAGAGTGACGCTCGTCCAAGTCGACGAGCAAGGAGAAGAACCATGTCCCGCATCGAACTCACCGACCCCGACCAGATCACCGACGAGCGCGCCGAGACGCTGGCCGAGATCAAGGGAGCGTTCGGCGTCGTCCCGAACATGTTCAGGGCCGTCGCCCAGTCGCCCGCCGCGCTGCGCAGCATGTGGGCCCAGTTCGGCGCGCTCGGTGGCGGCGTGCTCGGGGCCAAGGCCGGCGAGATGATCGCCGTCGCGGTGGCCGACCGGAACCGTTGCGACTACTGCCTTTCCGCGCACACGATGCTCGGCAGGAAGGCGGGCGCGACCGCGCAGGAGATGGCGGAGGCGCAGAGCGGGAGGTCGGACGACCCGCGCACGGCCGCCGTGCTGACGCTGGCCACGGCCCTGGTCGAGCAGCGCGGCCAGATCTCGGCCGCCGACGTCCAGGCCGCGCGCGACGCCGGGCTGAGCCAGGAGGAGATCGTCGAGACGGTCGCGCACGTCGCGCTGAACGTGTTCACGAACTACATCAACGTGGCCCTCGACGTCCCCGTCGACTTCACCCGCGTCGCGCTCACCCGCTGAGGTACCGGGTCACCATGTCGACGAGTTCGGTCTCGACGGTCTCGACGTCGCGCCTCAGCGCCGCCAGCCGGTGCGTGTTCAGCTCCACCGTGAACACGACGAGGTCGACCGCGGTGTCCAGATCGCGCACGCGGACGTCGGGGTGGCGGGCGAACACCTCCCGCACCTGGGCGACGCGCTGGGCGCCGTGCCGGGTGATCGTGGCGCGCAGGTCGTCGGAGAGCTGACCCTCCTCGATCATGATCCGCAGCAGCCGCGGGTCGTCGCGGTGGTTGTCGATCGCGTCGCGCACCAGGGCCCGCACGACCGACTCCAGGCCGCCCGGCGAGAAGTCGAGGTCGTCGGCCTGCGTCCAGGTGCCCCGGTCGATGTGCCGGATCATCAACTCGGCCAGGATCGCGTCCTTGTTCGGGAAGTACTGGTACAGCGACCCGATCGACACCCGCGCGCGTTCGGCGATGCGGTTCGTGGTGCCGGCGGCGTAGCCGTGCTCGGAGAAAACGTGAGCAGCCGCGGTCAGGATGCGGTCCCTGGTGAGCTCCGCGCGGACCTGGCTGGGCTTGCGACGTGGGCTGACGTCGCGGCTGTTCGTCGGCATGGCCTGCCCTTCGAAAGCGAGTTTCCGGAAGCTGAGCAAAAGCTCATAATAGTGCTATGAGCTGCGAAAACAACGTTCTCACGACGGCTGCCGCAGTGGAGGGTGTGCTCGGGCGCGCGCCGGCGGTGATCATGAAGAAGCAGCTCTCGGCGCTGGACGACGGGTGCCTGCGGGTGCTCGCGGGCAGCCCGGTGGCGGCGTTCGGGTACCTGGGGGCGGACGGCGTGCCGCGGACGACGTTCGTCGGCGGCACGCCGGGGTTCGCTCGGGTGCACTCGCCGACGCGGATCTCGTTCCCGTCGTGCGAGGACGCCGAGGGGCCCGCGTCGCTGGTCTTCCTGCTGCCCGGGGTGGGGGAGGTGCTGCGCGTCAACGGGACCGTGCGGCGCGGCAGGCTCGACGTCGAGCAGGTGTACGTGCACTGCGCGCAGGCCGTGCTGAGGTCGGGGTTGTGGCAACCGCCGTCCGGGCCGCCCGAGGTCGCGCCCGTGGTGGGAGACGGTCCGCTGGCGGGGCCCGGCATCGCGGACTTCCTCGCCGCCTCGCCGTTCCTCGCCCTGTCCACCTGGGACGCGGAGGGAGGCAGCGACACCAGTCCTCGCGGAGACCAGGGGGCGGTCGCGCGCATCGTCGACGACCGCACCCTGCTGATCGCCGACCGCCGCGGCAACAAGCGCGCCGACACGCTGCACAACCTGCTCCAGGACGACCGGATCTCGTTCGCGGCGCTCGTGCCCGGCCGCACCGGGGTGCTGCACGTGCGGGGACGCGCGGTGATCACCGTCGACCCCGCGCTGCTGGCACCCCTGGCGTTGCGGGGGATGCCGCCGCACGCCGCGGTGCGCGTCGCTGTCGAGGCCGCCGAACTCAGCGTGAACGACGCCGTGACGCGGTCCCGGCTGTGGACCGCCGCCACCCCCGAGGGCGTGCCCGACCTGATGGCGCTGGCGAGCCTGCACCTGGCCGCCAACTCGCGCAGTGGACTGCTCGTGGCGCTCGCCGGACTGGTGCCGAAGCGGTTGATGCGGACCGCCATGAACTTCGCCTACCGCTCCGGCCTGCGCAAAGAAGGCTTCGACGTGGCCGGGCCGGCACCCCGCGCGGCCGCGGCGGACCCGTTGCGCGAGGTGCGGGTCGTCGAGGTGCGGGAGGAGACGCCGAGCGCCGTGACCGTGGTGCTGGAGGGCGACCGGCCGTTCGACTTCCGGCCGGGCCAGTTCTTCACGCTCGTCACCGAGATCGACGGCGTGCAGGTGCGCAGGCCGTACTCGGCGTCGTCGGTGCCGGGTTCGGCGACGCTCGAGGTGACGGTCAAGCAGGTCGAAGGAGGCCTGTTCTCCCGGCACGTCCGGACGCTCGCGCCCGGTGACCGGCTGCACGTGCGCGGCCCGTCCGGCGACTTCCACGCCGAACCCGGTCACGAGGTGGCGCTGATCGCCGCCGGCAGCGGTGTTACGCCGATGATGAGCATCATCCGCGCCCTGCTCGCGACGCCCGGCGAGCGGATCTCGTTGCTGTACAGCAGCAGGACCGAGGAAGAGACGATCTTCGCCGCCGACCTCGCCCGCCTCGGCGCCGAACACCCCGGACGGCTCGCGGTCACCCTCGTGCTGACCTCCCGCGACGGACGCCTCGACGCACCCGCCGTCCAGCGGTGGGCGGCGGACGTGGGACCGGGTGCGACGTTCTACCTCTGCGGACCGCAGGCGTTGACGGAGACAGCGCTGAAGGCCCTGGACCTCCCGGACGGGCGCGTGCACGTCGAGAGCTACACCAGTGCCTCGGCGGCGGCGGGATCGGCTGTGCCGCAACGGATGCGTGTCGAATCCGGCGGACAGGCCGTCGGCGAGGCGGTCGTGGAGCCGGGGCAGACGTTGCTCGACGCGGGGCTCGCCGCCGGACTGCCGATGCCGTACTCGTGCACGGTCGGCAGCTGCCACGAGTGCGTCGCGAAGCTCCTGAGCGGCAGGGTGTCGCGGCAGGACGACGGCCAGGTGCTCACCTGCACCAGCGCTCCGCTGACCGACGTGACGCTGGAGCTCTGAAAACCATTCGAAAGAACGATGTCCACTATTTTGTCAAGTATTTCGGAGATGAATTCGGTTAACGGTGGGGCGCGCGCGGGCGAATTAGCGGGAAATGCCCAGAGCGAGGAGCCGGACCATGGCCGAGACGATCACCGACGCGCACGTTTCCGCTGTTCTCCGCGTCTTCGTGCGCGGCTGCGAGCCGATCGTCGAGAAGCTGCGGGAAGGCGACCGGAAGGAGCGCGGGGTGGACTGGTGGATAAACCACGTCGGCCGGTTGACCGCGGCGGTGGCGGCGCTGCCCCGGGTCATGAGCGTGGCCGGCGACAAACTGCCGCTGGCCGACCTGCTCGGCTCGGCGGGACAGGGTCTGCTGCTGTGCGCCATCGCCGCGGAGAACGACGTCGACGACCTGGGGACGAAGGTGCGGCTGCTGGCGTCGGTGCTGTTCGGGCGGGACGTCGACCCGGCCATCGCCGCCGGCGGTGACGCCGGGACGGACGAGCGGACCGCCGGGAGGTGGGCCCTCGTCGAGGAGAACGAGGTGGCGCCCCTGCGGCAGGCGCTCGGCGCGGCGGACGAGAAGGCTGCCGCGGGCCTGGCGCTCGTCGAGCAGGACGAGGAGGTCGCCGCGGTGCCGGCGCCCGTCGACCAGGGCGGCAGGAGCACCGGGCGGTGGGCGCTCCCCGGGAAGGACTGGAAGGCCGTGGCGAAGCGGGCGCTCACCGAGCTGCCGGTCAGCGGCGGCAAGGCCGCGGTCACCGCGCACCTGCTCCGGCAGCAGGGCCACCTCCTCGCCGCCGTCACCGAGGAACTCGGCCATCGTCCGCAGGGTGGCGCGATCCACCAGGCGCTGGGCAGACTCCCCGTCATCGGGGTGCCGGCCGGCTACCTCGGCGAGCGGGCGGCGCTGCGGCAGTGCGCCGACGACGCTGCGCAGTGGCTCGCCACCGCAGGCTGAAACGGGCGCTCCGGTCAAGGGAAAAGATGGCCGATGTGCGCCACCCCGAACGCCTTGTCCACGTCCGGAGCGTCTCATTAGCGTGAGTTCTCGTTAGGCCGAACTTCCTGCCGGCACAAGGGTTGCCGGGGCCCGGAGGACTCAATGACGAGCTCGGCACTGCTCTCGGTTCAGGGACTGGTGAAGCGCTTTCCCGGCGTGCTGGCGTTGCAGGGCGTGGACTTCGACGTGCGGGCCGGTGAGGTGCACTGCCTGCTCGGGCAGAACGGCGCCGGCAAGTCGACGTTGATCAAGGTGCTGTCCGGTGCGCACCGGCCGGACGAGGGCGAGATCCGCTGGCGCGGCGAGGTCGTGTCGTTCGGCAACCCGACGGCCGCGATGCGCAGTGGCGTGGCCGCGATCTACCAGGAGCTCGACCTCGTCGCCGGGCTGTCGGTGGCGGACAACGTGTTCCTGGGGCACGAGCTGTCCACCGCGGGGTTCACGCGGCGGTCGGAGGCACGGCGGCGGACGAGGGAGCTGCTGGTCCGCCTGGGGCACCCGGAGATCTCACCCGACCGCGACGTCGGCCGGTTGTCCGTGGCGCACCAGCAGATCGTCAGCATGGCCAGGGCGCTGTCGCTGGACGGGCAGCTCCTGATCATGGACGAACCGTCGGCCGTGCTCGACCCGGACGAGGTCCGGGTGCTGTTCGGGATCATCAGGGACCTGACGGCGCACGGGGTCGCCGTCGTCTACATCTCGCACCGGCTCGCCGAGATCAGGGAGATCGGCGATCGGGTGACCGTGCTGAAGGACGGGCGCACGGTCGCGACGGGACTGCCCGCGCGCGAGGTGAAGACGTCCGAGCTGATCGGCCTGATGACCGGCCGGGTGCTGGAGAACGTCTACCCGGACCGGACACCCGTCGACCCGGCCGCGCCCGAGGTCCTCTCGGTGCGCGGCCTGGCCGACGGCTCCCGCTTCGAAGGCGTCGACCTCACGGTGCACGCCGGGGAGGTCGTCGGGCTCGCCGGACTCGTCGGCTCCGGGCGTTCGGAGATCCTGGAAACCATCTACGGCGCCAGGAAGTCCGCGGCGGGAACGGTCGCGGTCGACGGCAGGACGCTGCGGCGGGGCAGTGTGGGCGCGGCCGTGCGGGCAGGCATGGGACTGTGCCCCGAGGAGCGCAAGAGCCAGGGCCTGCTGCTGGACCAGGCCGTGTTCCGCAACATCACCGTCTCGTCGATGTCCGCCTTCGCCCGCTTCGGGTTCCTCGACGACAGCGCCGAACGGGCCCGCTCCCGCGAACTGACCGAGGCGCTCGACGTCCGGCCGGCCGGGGTGGACCGCGTGGTGCGCGGGCTCTCCGGCGGCAACCAGCAGAAGGTCGTGCTCGCGCGGTGGCTGCTGCGCGAGTGCCGGGTGCTGCTGCTGGACGAACCCACCCGCGGCGTCGACGTGGGCGCGCGCAGCGAGATCTACGAACTCGTGCGCGACCTCGCGGACCGCGGAGTGGCCGTGGTCGTCGTGTCGAGCGACGTCGAGGAGGTCCTGGGGCTCGCCGACCGGGTCCTGGTGGTGCGCGAGGGCCGGGTGGTGCACGACGGCCCGGCCGACGAGATCGACGAGTCCCGGGTCCTCGACCTGGTCATGGAAGGACACGCCGCATGAGCGAGGACACCGCCGTGCCCGCGCAGAAGAGCCCACCGGTGGCGAAGGAGTCGAGCGTCTCGGCGTTGCTCGGGTCGCCCGCCGGCCGCAACACCGGACTCGTCGTCGCGCTGATCCTGCTGTGCCTCGGCGGGGTGATCACCGCGGGCGACCGGTTCGCCGACGTCGACAACGTGCTCACCATCCTGCGGCTCGCGGCCGTGATCGGTGTCGTGAGCGTCGGCATGACGTTCGTGATCACCGGTGGCGGCATCGACCTGTCGGTCGGCGCGATCGTCGCGTTGTCGTCGGTGTGGGCCACCACCCTTGCGACACAAGGGATCGCGAACGACTCGCACTGGATCGTCATGGTGTTCACCGCGCTGCTGGTGGGCGGAGCGTGCGGACTCGTCAACGGCGCGTTGATCGCGTACGGGCGGGTCGTGGCGTTCATCGCGACCCTGGCGAGCCTCGCCGCCGCACGGGGCCTCGCCGAGATCATCTCCAACCGCAAGACCCAGATCGTGAACGTGCCGGGCTTCGCCGCGTTCTTCGACGCCTCGATCCTCGGCATCCCGGTGCTGGTCGTGATCTTCGCGCTGGTCGCCGTCGGCGGCTGGGTCCTGTTGAACCGCACCACGTTCGGGCGCCGGACGTTCGCCGTCGGCGGCAACCCCGAGGCGGCCCGGCTCGCGGGCATCGACGTCAAGCGGCACACCGTGATGCTCTACACGCTGCTCGGCCTGTGCTGCGGGCTCGCCGCCGTGATGCTGATCGCCCGCACCACCACGGGCAGCTCGACGCACGGCGGCCTGTACGAACTCGACGCCATCGCCGCGGTCGTCATCGGCGGCACGCTGCTCTCCGGCGGGCGCGGCACCATCGCCGGCACCGTCTTCGGCGTCCTGATCTTCACCACGCTGTCCAACGTCTTCACCCTCAACAACCTCTCCATCTCCGCCCAGGCCGTCGCGAAGGGCGCGATCATCGTGGTCGCGGTCCTCCTCCAGCAGCGACTGGCCCGCCGCAGCGGCGCTTGACGCCGCGACACCCGACCGCTGCCACCCGAGGAGACCAGAAACCCATGCAGTTCAAGAGAGTCGCTCTGCTCGCCGCCGCGTCCGCACTGGTACTGGCCGGCTGCACCGGCAACACGCCCGAGAGCCAGGGCGGCAACAACTCCGGCGGCGGCGTCAAGGTCGCCAACGACGAACCCGGCAAGAAGGTCGTCATCGGCTTCTCCGCCCCGGCCGCCGACCACGGCTGGATGGCCGCGATCACCAACGCCGCCAAGGCCGAGGCCGGCAAGTACTCCGACGTGGAGCTGCGCGTCGTCGAAGGCACCAACGACGTCAACCTCCAGATCAGCCAGGTCGAGACGTTCATCAACGACAAGGTCGACGCGATCGTCCTGCTGCCGTTCGACGGCGCCGCGCTCACGCCGGTCGCGTTGAAGGCCATGAAGGCCGGCATCACGGTGATCAACGTCGACCGCGAGTTCGACAGCCCGTTCGCCGCCCGTTCCACGGTGCTGGGCGACAACTACGGCATGGGCGTCTCCGCCGGCACTTACGTCTGCGAGAAGCTCAACGGCAAGACCGACGCCGTGGTCGCGGAGATCGCCGGCATCGACTCGCTGCCGCTCACCCAGGACCGCAGCAAGGGCTTCGCCGACGCGTTGCAGGGCTGCGGGCTCAAGGTCGGCAACCGCGTGGCTGCCGAGTTCACCGTCGAGAGCGGTGAGCGGGCCGCGGCGAACCTGCTGCAGGCCGCCCGCAAGATCGACGCCATCTGGAACCACGACGACGACCAGGGCGTCGGTGTGGCCGCCGCGATCAAGAACTCCGGCCGCAGCGAGTTCTTCATGGTCGGCGGTGCCGGTTCGGCCAACGTGATGCGTGAGATCAAGGCGGACAACGGCCCGCACAAGGCCACCGTCATCTACCCGTCCACCCAGGGCGCCGACGGCATCCGCCTCGCGCGGCTCGCGGTGCAGGGCAAGAGCCTCGGCGACCTGGTCGAGGTGGAGGTCCCGCGCGAGGTGCAGCTCTACGCACCGGTCGTGACGAAGGACAACGTCGACCGCTACCTGCCGACCGCCTTCGAGTCGTAGGCCGGGAAACCGTCTTCGAGTCCCTGGCACCCGCCTTCGACACGGCACGAGGAGAACCGCACGTGACTGAACTTGGCATCGCGATGGTCGGCCACGCCTTCATGGGAGCAGCCCACTCCCAGGCGTGGCGGGTCGCACCGCGTTTCTTCGACCTGCCGCTGCGGCCGGTGATGTCCGTGCTGTGCGGCCGCGACGCCGACCGCACCCGCGCCGCCGCCGACCGCCTGGGCTGGGAGGAGGCGGCGACCGACTGGAAGTCCGTGCTGCAGCGCGACGACGTGCACGTCGTGGACATCTGCACACCGGGCGACACGCACGCGGAGATCGCGATCGCGGCGCTGGAAGCGGGCAAGCACGTGCTGTGCGAGAAGCCGATGGCCAACACCGTCGACGAGGCCGTCGCGATGGCGGAAGCCGCCGCACGGGCCGCCGAACGCGGGGTGCGGGCGATGGTCGGCTTCACCTACCGCCGCACGCCCGCTCTGGCGCTCGCCCGCGACCTCGTCGCGCAGGGCCGGCTGGGCCGCGTCCACCACGTGCGCGCCCAGTACTTGCAGGACTGGATCGTGGACCCGCAGGCGCCGCTGTCCTGGCGGCTCGACAAGGAGAAGGCCGGTTCGGGTGCCCTGGGAGACATCGGTGCGCACATCGTCGACGCCACCCAGTTCATCCTCGGCGACACCATCACCGAGGTGGTCGGCACGCTCGCGACGTTCGTGTCGCAGCGACCGATCGCTTCCTCGCACTCCGGTCTGTCCGGCACCGCCGCGACCGGGCAGACCGGACCCGTCACGGTGGACGACGCCGCGTTGTTCCTGGCGCGGTTCGGCAGCGGAGCACTCGGCTCGTTCGAGGCCACCCGCTTCGCCAACGGTCGCAAGAACGCACTGCGGATCGAGGTCAACGGCGCGGAGGGGAGCCTCGCCTTCGACTTCGAGGACATGAACGTGCTGCAGTTCTTCGACGGCAAGGAGGATCCGGCGGTCGCGGGGTACCGCCGGATCCTCGTGACCGAACCGAGCCACCCCTACGTCGGTGCCTGGTGGCCCGCGGGGCACGGCCTCGGGTACGAGCACGCGTTCACCCACCAGGCCGTCGACTTCGTGCGGGCGGTGGCGGCGGGCACCGACCCGGCGCCGACGTTCGCGGACGGCCTGCGGGTGCAGCGCGTGTTGGCGGCGGTGGAGGCAAGCTCGGAGTCCCGCTCTTGGCAGCAGGTTTAGGAGGAGACCGCAGATGGCGCGTCCGATCACGTTGTTCACCGGCCAGTGGGCCGACCTGCCGTTCGAGGAGGTCTGCCGGCTCGCCTCGGGCTGGGGCTACGACGGGCTGGAGATCGCCTGCTGGGGCGACCACCTCGACCCGTGGCGCGCGGCGCAGGACGACGACTACGTCGCGGACCGGCTCGCGATCCTCGCCAAGCACGACCTGAAGGTGTGGACGATCTCCAACCACCTCACCGGCCAGGCCGTCTGCGACGACCCGATCGACGAGCGGCACCAGGGCATCCTGTCGGCCCGCAACTGGGGTGACGGCGACCCCGAGGGCGTGCGGCAGCGCGCGGCCGAGGAGATGAAGATGACCGCGCGAGCCGCCGCCAAGCTCGGCGTCTCGACGGTCGTCGGGTTCACCGGGTCGTCGATCTGGAAGACCGTGGCGATGTTCCCGCCCGCGCCGCAGTCGATGATCGACGCCGGGTACCAGGACTTCGCCGACCGCTGGAACCCGATCCTCGACGTGTTCGACGAGGTCGGCGTTCGGTTCGCGCACGAGGTCCACCCGTCGGAGATCGCCTACGACTACTGGACGACCGTGCGCGCGTTGGAGGCCATCGGGCACCGGCCCGCGTTCGGGCTGAACTGGGACCCGTCGCACTTCGTGTGGCAGGACCTCGACCCCGTCGGGTTCCTGTGGGACTTCCGCGACCGGATCTACCACGTCGACTGCAAGGACGCCCGCCGTCAGGTCGGCAACGGGCGCAACGGCCGGATGGGCTCGCACCTGGCGTGGGCCGACCCTCGCCGCGGCTGGGACTTCGTCTCGACCGGACGCGGTGACGTGCCGTGGGAGCAGTCGTTCCGGATGCTCAACACCATCGGCTACGACGGTCCGATCAGCGTCGAGTGGGAGGACGCGGGGATGGACCGGCTCATCGGCGCGCCGGAAGCGCTGGAGTTCATCCGCCGCAACGCTTTCGACCCGCCGACCGCCGCGTTCGACGCCGCGTTCAGCTCGGGTGGGTGACACGGCGGCGGGACTGCCCGCCGCACTTTTCGGCCGATGTGACAATTGTTCGATGGAGAGCTCCTTGGGTGTCGAGGCGGGATCGCCGGCCGCAGTGCTGCGCATGCTGATGGACGGCAACCCGCGCACCCGAGCGGAGATCGTGGACGCGACCGGACTCGCCCGGTCGACCGTGCGGGCGAGGCTGGACCTGCTGGTGGCGGCCGGGCTCGTGACCGGCAGCGGGACGGGCGAGTCGACCGGTGGGCGTCCGGCCGGCCGGTTCGGCTTCAACCCGCGCGCCCACCTGGTGCTCGCGGCCGAGGTGGGCGCGACCCACGCGACGGTCGCCGTGTCCGACCTGGCCTGCCGGCTGCTGGCCGTCGCGCAGGTCGACCTCGACGTGGCGGACGGGCCGGGCGTGATCCTGCCGTTGCTGGTGGCGTCCTGGCGAACGCTCCTCGACACGGTGGAGCCGGCGGAGATCGCCGGTGTCGGGATCGGCCTGCCCGGCCCGGTCGAACACTCCACGGGCCGGCCGAACAACCCGCCGATCATGCCCGGCTGGGACGGCTACGACGTGCCCGCGGCGATCGCGGCCGAGTTCGACGTGCCGGTGCTCGTCGACAACGAGGTCAACCTGATGGCGCTGGGCGAGCACACCGCCTCGCACCCGGACGTGGCTCACATGATCGTGGTGAAGGCCGCCACCGGCATCGGCGCCGGGCTGATCAGCAACGGCGTGCTGCACCGCGGCGCCGCCGGTGCCGCGGGCGACCTCGGGCACATCCGCGTGCCGCAGGGGGGCGAGGCGTTGTGCCGGTGCGGGAACACCGGGTGCCTGGAGGCCGTGGCCGCCGGCCCGGCGCTGGCGGTGCGGCTGGGGGAGCTGGGGCACCCGGCGTCGTCCACGGCCGACGTCGTGAACCTCGTGCGCGCCGGCAACCTCGAGGCCGGGCGGGTCGTGCGGCAGGCGGGACGCGACATCGGCGAGGTGCTCGCGGGCTGCGTGAGCATGTTCAACCCGTCGCTGGTGGTGATCGGCGGGCTGCTGGCCGACGCGGGCGAGATGCTGCTGGCGGGCGTGCGCGAGTCGATCTACCGGCGTTCGCTGCCGCTGGCCACCGAGAACCTGCGGATCGTCGCCTCGGGCGCCGGCGTGACCGCGGGTGCGCTGGGCGCGGCGGCGATGGTCGTGCGGCACGTGCTGTCACCGGAGGTCCTGGACGCCCGGCTGGAGTCGGTCGCGGCGAGGGAGGTGCTGGTCTCCCGCTGACTATTGGCTGTTCGCAGCCTGAAGATGGCTTCGATATGGCAACGGTGTCCGGACTTTTGATTGACAGTCGCCAATAGTCCGACATACCGTCGCCGTATGGCTGTGACCCGTGTAACACCGGGGGCCCGCACGGAGCCCACGGTGGCGACCCAGCGCCTGCTGGGGCTCATGCGCACCGGCGCGACCGACCGCGCGATCGCCCGCGAGCTGGACGTCAGCCTGCGGACCCTGAACCGCCGCATCTCGCGCCTGCAGTCGTTGCTGGGAGCGCAGTCCCGCTTCCAGCTCGGCGCACTCGCCGCCGAGCTGGAGTGGCTGTCCGTGCGCGAGACCTAGTGCTCATCGCGCAGCCGCGTCCGCACCATCGTGGGGGACTGCGGCCAGCCGTCCGGCCAGTTCCTCCCACTCCTCCTGCCTGCCGTGCGGCGTGCGGATTGAGGTCCACGCCACGGCCGTTGGCGCGGTAGATGCGGAAGACCTCGTCGCCGTCGCGCAGCAGCAGTGCGTCGCGTTCCGCCTGCCACTGAGTGGCGGACACGACTCGGGGGCGAGTCACGAGAGCCGGTCCTTTCGGCTGCGGCCTTTTGTAGCCTGTTCCCCGCGGGCGTCCGGGGGAACCCGCGGCGGTCGGCGCGCGTCGACACGGTGGGACACAGGGCGCTCGGGAACACGGGGACGATGACGGAAGAGACGTTCGGGCCGTACCGGATCGAGGAGTTGCTCGGTCGCGGCGGGATGGGCGAGGTGCACCGCGCCTACGACACGGCGCACGACAGGTTCGTGGCGCTGAAACGCCTGTCGCCCGGCTACCACGACGACGAGGACTACCGGGCCCGCTTCCGCCGTGAGGCCCAGATCGTCGCCCGCCTGCGCGAGCCGCACGTGATCCCGATCCACGCCTACGGCGAGATCGACGACCGCCTCTACCTGGACATGCGCCTGGTCGAGGGCGCCGACCTGTCGGACCTGATCCGCACCGAACCCCTGGAACCCTCCAGGGCCGTGCGGATCGTCGAGCAGGTGGCGAGCGCCCTCGACGCCGCGCACGCCGACGGCCTGATCCACCGCGACGTGAAGCCGTCGAACATCCTCGTCACGGGCGGCGACTTCGTGTACCTGGTGGACTTCGGCATCGCCCGCAGCGCCTCCCCGGCCGCGACGAGCCTGACGGCTTCCGGCTCCGTCGTGGGCACTTTGGACTACATGGCGCCAGAACGCTTCGAAAGCGGCCCGGTGGACGGCCGCGCCGACGTGTACGCCCTCGCCTGCGTGCTGTTCGCCTGCCTGTCGGGGCGTCGGCCGTTCACGGCCGACGGGACGGCGGCGCAGATCTGGGCACACCTGAACGAGGCGCCACCGAAGGCGTCGCCGCTGAACCCGGCCGTTCCGCCCGCCGTGGACGAGGTCATCGCCAAGGGGATGGCGAAGCGGCCCGCCGACCGGTACGCGACGGCGGGGGAGTTCGCCCGTGCGGTGGCGCTCGCGGTGACGGCACCGGCAACGCCTCCCGGCGGTCAGCCAGGTCTTGGCGCGCCCGCGGCCCGGCGGCCCGGCTTCGCCGCTCCCGGCACTCCGCCTGGTGGTGGCACGCCACCGGGTGGTCTTGCCGCTCCCGGCACGCCGCCCGCTGCACCCGGCACTCCACCGGGTGGTCTTGCCGCTCCCGGCACGCCGCCCGGCGGGCTCGCCGCGCCCGGCGCCCCTCCCGCCGGCCACCCACGCCCCGCCGCCACCCCTCCCGGCGGCCAGGCCATCTCCTCGCCGAACCGTCCGTCGATGGCCAGCCCTTCCGGTGGCGTCCCGCAGCCGATGACACCCCAGGCCACGTCGGGCCCGCACCCCCAGTTCCCCCGTCCCACCACTGCGGCGCCCCAGCAGTGGACGTCGCCCCCGTTCCCGCCCGCCGCCCGGCCCCGCCGTCCCACCGCCAAGCACCTCGCCCTCGCCGGCACGTCCCTGGCCGTCGTGGCGGCGATCGTCGCCACCATCCTGATCGTGTCCAACAAGGACAAGACCCTCGGCACGGGCACGACGACCAGCAGCACGCCGACCAGCACGTCCAGCACCACGACGACGACCACCAAGCTCTCGACCGTCACCACGTCCCGGTCCCCGCAGGACGACGCGCTGCAAGCCGCGCTCCCGGCCGTCTACCGCAGCGCCAACTCCTGCGTGACCGCCACCCCGGACGCCGGAACGGTCGCGGCCACCCGGTGCGCCACCGCGAACGTCACCGCGGACGACCGGTTCCCGCCGCCCACCGAGGCGGAGTTCCGGCTGTTCGCCGACCGCGCCGCCCAGGACGCCTACTTCCTCAACGTCGTCACGAGCCGGGGCATCCCGCGGATGGACGACCGGGGCGGCTGCCGTCCCGACTCCGACCCCATCCACTACGCGCTCTACTACCGCGACACGTCCGGGCCGTTGCCGGGTGAGTTCACGACGTGCTTCCTCAACGACGGCAAGGCCGAGGTGTGGTGGGTCGACAGCAAGACGCTCACCATCGGCACGGTGAAGCGGCCGGGCGACCTGGTGGTGCTCGGCAAGCTCGACCTGTGGTGGAACCAGAACATCCTGTCGAAGTACTAGGTCCGCAGGTCCGCCTCGAGCCACGGCACGATCGCGGACACGAAGCCGTCCGGGCTGGTCATCGGGCGGCCGTTCATCGTGGCGACGAGGTGCCCGATGCCGAACAGCGCGTCCCACATGCGGGCGCGCTCGTACACGGCGGCGGGCACGGCCCGGCGGACGGTGTCCCAGCCGTGCCAGGACATCTGGGCCGCGTCGACGGCGGGGTCGCCGGGCATCGCGAAGTCCCAGTCGAGGACGCCCAGCAGCTTGCCGTCGGATGACCAGTGCACGTTGGAGCCGCTGAGATCGCCGTGCACCAACGCATCCGGAACGGGATCCAGCGCCAGCGCGGCCTCCAGTCGCCGTTCGGACTCGGCGCGCAACCTCGACGGCAACCGGGGCAGGATCGACGTGGTGATGATCTCCGACCACGACGGGCCCTGCGCGCGGTCGTCCAGCACGGCCATGAGCGACGGCGTCAAAGGCACGGACCGCACGGCCTCCAGCACCTCCGCCACCTGCGCCGGATCACCTTCCCCGGCGGGCAGACCGAGACCGTCCACCCAGGACACGGCCACGGCGGCGCGCGCACCGAACGACGTCACGGGCGTCAGCGGTTCGGGGACCTGGAACGGCAGCCCCGCGGCAGCCAACTGCGCCAGCACCTCCATCCGGCGCGGCATCGAGGAGGCGCCCAGCGGTCGCTTGCTCACCCGCACCGCCGCCACGCCCGGGATCAGCAGCACGTCGTGGGTGTTGCCCTCCTCGGCGACGAACGCGTCGTCCAGGCGCACGCCGGGCAGCAGGGCGGCAGCGATGGTCGTCAGGTCCACGAAGGGCAAGCTACCGCCAACGCCACCTGCCCCATGACTTCTGCCATGCCGAGGTCGTGACGCTTGAGCCCCTCACCGCCGGGTCCCGGCGCCGAGCAGGGGACGCATGACGGAGACAGCTGTGCGGGCCGGCGCCGGGGTGGCGGTGGGCCGGGTGTGCGGGCCGTCGAGCTGCTGGCCCAAGAGGTCGTCCGGCTCGAAGCGGAGCGGCGCGACGTCGACCGTGAACTCGAGGTGCTCCAGGCGTTGCGCCGCGGCCTGAGATCAGGGGCGGTGGCCGTCGAGGAACCGGCGGACCACGGCCTCGGGATCGGCGGGCGCCTGCGTGGCGAGCTGGTCGACGCGCCGGGCCAGCGAGCGCATCATCAGCGGCCCGACCAGCGCGAAGAACGTGTGCCGCGGTGGTTCGACGACGAGCGACCCGCGCCGTTGGTGGTGCAAGATCACCTCGTCCACCCGGCGCAGCAGCTTCTCCGGTTCGGTGAGCACCGCGGCGACCTCGGGGCTGAACTTCGCCTCGCGCATCAGGGTGAGCACGACGCCGCTGCGGGCCTCGTAGAGGTGCGCGTAGTAGCGGACGATCGTGAGCAGGTCGGCCGCCACGTCGTCGCCGGGGGCGTCGAGGTCGAGCGCGAAGCCCGCGAAGCTGCTCCGCACCGCCTGCTTGAGCAGGTTCTCCTTCGAGGTGAACCGGCGGAACAGCGTGGCCTCGTTGATCCCGGCGGCCTCGGCGATGGTGCGCGTGGTCGCCCGTTCGTACCCCTGCTCGGCGATCACCTCCAGCACCGCGTCGAAGACCGCCTGGTCGCTCACCCGGCTCGCCACGCACCCTCCAGTTCAATGCAAGTGTGCACTTGCATTGAGGGTGCCCCAGTGGCTACCTTGTTTGCAAGTGACTGCTTGCAAACAGCCTACCGAAGGACGCGGACCATGGCCGACACCAGCTTCCCCACCCGTTCCTCGGCACTCGCGCCGAGCGCAGGAGAGGTCGTGGTCGGCCTGCTCGGCGCCGCGGTGGCCTCGATCGTCGTCAACGCGCTGATCGCCCTGGTCGCCGGCAAGTTCGTGCCCGAGGGCACGGAACGCGTCGGGCTCGCGATCGCCGAGTACGGGCCGGCGACCGTCCTCGGCATCCTGCTCGGCACGCTCGGCTGGTACCTCGTGCGCCGGTTCGCGGGCAACCCGCGCCGGGTGCTGCGGGTGCTGGTGCCGGTCGTGGTCGTGGTCTCGTGGATCCCTGACCTGGGCATCCTCGCGGGCGGTGCCTCCCCGGTGAACTCGCTGGCGCTCATCCTCATGCACGCCGTCGTCGCGGCGGCCACCGTGCCCGTGCTGAACCGCGTGCTGCCGCTCGGTTCCTAGGCGCTGTCCTTGCGAGTCCGCTGGGCGACAGTGGCGGGCGACTCGCTCGCTGGCCCGCGCCTCTCGTCGAACGAACTCACAGGGCAGCGCCTAACCGCGGAACGCGCGTCGCACCGTCTCGGCGAGGGCGGCGCGCCGGCGTTCGTGGTCGGCTCGCGCGTCTTGCGGGGTGGCCGTGTGGAACAGGCTCGCCGGGGACCAGGTGAGCGCGAGCATCGAGACCATCGCGAGAACGTCGGCCGGGTCGAGCGCAGGGTCGACCCGGCCGGCCCGCTGCTCGGCGGCGATCGCCTCGAGCTTCAGTTCGGTCTGCTCGGGCATCGACGTGACGAGCGCGCCCGCCGGGACGCGTTCGAGCCGGGCCCAGGTCGCGAGGCGCACCAGGTCCGGTTGCTCGAGGCAGGAGTCGTAGAGTGCGACCGCGTAGCCCGGCAGGTCGTCCGCGGTGAACGGCACGGCGTTGACCAGCGCGTCGGCGTGCAGCTGGAAGACCGTGTCGAACAGCCGGTCCTTGTCGCCGAAGTAGGCGTAGAGCTGGGCCTTGTTGGCCTTCGCGGTCGCGGAGATCCGGTCGACGCGGGCGCCCGCGATGCCGTAGGCCGCGAACTCCGCTGTCGCCGCGTCCAGCAGTCGTTGCCTGGTGGCTTTCCCATCGTTCACGACCACAGCGTAACCAACTCGTTGGTTTGCGCGAAGCGTGATGTCGTGCTTACCTGAAGGAGTAACTAACTAGTTTGTTTTAGTGGTGGAGGGCATCATGCGAGTCCACGCGCACGCGGCGATGGAAGCAGGCGGCTCCCTGCGGGCGTACGAGTACGACAGCGGACCGCTCGGGGTGAACGAGGTCGACGTGCGGGTCACCCACGTGGGCGTCTGTCACACCGACATCGGCGTGATCGACGACGAGTTCGGGATCTCCAGGTACCCGGTCGTCGCAGGTCACGAGGCTGTAGGCGTGGTCGAGGCCGTCGGTGCGGACGTCGGCCTGCCGATCGGCACGCGGGTGGGCGTCGGCGCGATCGCGGGGTCGTGCTTCCGCTGCGAGTGGTGCCTGCGCGGCGAGACCAACCTCTGTCCCGCCCGGGACGACACGGTCGTGCGCGGCGACCGGGGCGCATTCGCGAGTCACGTGCGCGCGAGCGACTGGCGGCACGTGCATCCGATCCCCGACGCCATCCCGTCGGCCGAGGCGGCGCCGTTGCTGTGCGCGGGCACGACCGTGTTCTCACCGTTGCTGGTCAACGGCGTGCTGCCGGTGCATCGGGTCGCGGTCGTCGGCATCGGCGGGTTGGGGCACCTGGCGATCCAGTTCCTCGCGAAGTGGGGCTGTGAGGTCACGGCCGTCTCCACGAGTGAGTCCAAACGCGACAGTGCGGAAGGCTTCGGCGCCACCGAGTTCATCGCGTCCGGCGAGGAGGGTGCGATGGGCGCAGCCGCCGGCTCGTTCGACTTCGTCCTGTGCACGGCCGGCGCGAACCTGCCGTGGGACGACTACCTCGGTCTGCTCCGCCCCGGGGGCACGCTGTGCCTGGTGGGCGTCCCCGGCCAGGCGATCGCGCTCGGGCCGATGAGCCTGCTGCCGGCGGCCAAGCGCGTGGCCGCCGGCATCGTCGGTTCCGCCGCGCACACCCGGCAGATGCTGGACTTCGCCGCCCGCCACGGCATCCGGCCCGTGGTGGAGACCTACCCCGCCGCGGACTTCGACCAGGCGCTCGGCCGAGTCCGCGAGGGGAAGGCGCGCTACCGCGCCGTCGTCGAGTTCTAGGCGGCGACGTCCACGATCCAGGTCACGCCGAACCGGTCGGTGAGCATGCCGAAGCCCGGCGACCACTGGGCGGGGCCGAACTCCTCGACGATCGTGGCGCCGTCGGTCAGGCCCTTCCAGAGGGCGGCCATCTCTTCGACGTCGTCACCGCGCACGGACAGGAAGAACGGCTCGGTGGTGAGCGTGACGCCGTTCTCGCGGCGGGTCTCGCCCGTGCTGGCCGGGGCGTTCGCGCCGGGCACGTCGTAGGCCATGACGCGGAAGCCGTTGTCCGCGACGACCTGGCCGAACACGACGTTCTGGGCGCCGGGGGCCTCGGCGGGCATGCCGAAGTCGCCGTAGGTGGCGATGGTGGTCTGCCCGCCGAACACCGAGGCGTAGAACTCCAGAGCCTCCCTGGCCTGGCCGCGGAAGTTCAGGTGGGTGACTGCGTTGAGCGGCATGGTGGTCCTTCTTCGAGTGGCGCGTCGCCGGAGGTTTCCGGCGATGAGGACCACGATGTCGTGGGTACAGGACAGAGAACGTCCGCTACTCCTGGCACACTTCGGAACATGCCGACCGCTTCCGCCGCGACCACCTCCGCGCGCCTGCTCGCGTTGCTGTCGATGCTCCAGGCGCGCCGGGATTGGCCTGGAACGGTGCTGGCCGAGCGGCTGGCCGTCAGCGAACGGACCGTGCGGCGCGACGTCGACCGGTTGCGGGAACTCGGGTACGTGGTGCACGCGGTGAAGGGGCCGGACGGCGGGTACCGGCTGGAAGCGGGCACGCAGATGCCGCCGATGCTGTTCGACGAGGAGCAGGCGGTCGCGCTCGCGGTGGCGTTGCGGATCGCGGTGAGCGCGGGCGCGGGGATCGAGGAGGGCGCGGCGCGGGCGCTGGTCACGCTGCGCCAGGTGATGCCGTCGCGGTTGCGGCAACGGGTCGACGCGCTGGAGGTCACGGCGGCCGAGGCCGCGTCCACGGTGGACACCTCGGTGCTGCTCGCGTTGAGTGCGGCGATTCGTGGTCGTGAGGAGGTGAGGTTCGACTACGCCGCGCCTGGCCGTGAGCCGTCATTGCGCCGTGTGCAGCCGCATCATCTCGTTGTCCGCGGCGGACGTTGGTACCTCGTCGGCTGGAGTGACGAACGCTCCGACTGGCGCACCTACCGCGTGGACCGGTTGACGTTGCGCATCCCGAACGGCCCGCGCTTCGCGGTGCGGGAGGTGCCCGGCGGGAGCGTCACCGAGTTCCTGGCCGCCCGGTTCAAGGGGTCGGACACCGGGTGGCCGTGCCACGGCGAGGTGGTGCTCGGGCTGCCGCTGGCCGAGGTCGCGCCGTTCGTGGGGGAGGGGACGGCGACGGAGGCCGGCCCGACGCGGACGCGCCTGACGACCGGCTCGTGGTCGTGGGACGCGCTCGCCGCCGGGCTGGCGCGTTTCGGTGCCGAGATCGAGGTCGTCGGGCCGCCGGAGTTGCGCGACGCGTTCGCCGAGCTGGCCGCACGCGCGGCTCGGGCCGTCAGTGCGTAGGACCGCGGTGCACCGGTGCGTCCTCGCCGAGCGCGATCAGGACCTGGTGCAGCTGGTCCGCGGCTGTCTCGACCAGTGAGTCCTCCACCGCGCCGAGAACCCGGTCGATCACGTCGGTGACGGCGTCGCCTGTCTGCTGTGCGATGGCTTTGCCTTGGGCTGTAAGGCGCACGATGTTGCTGCGCGCGTCTTTGGCGTTCGCCTCGCGCGTGATGTGCCCGTCGGCTTCGAGCCTGCGCAGGATGTTGCTGATGCCGCCGGTGGTGAGCAGCAGTTGTGCCGACAGCTCCTGAGGGCGTGCCTCGCCGCACGCCAACGCCCCCAGCACGTCGAGTTCGCTGCGGGAGAGCCCGTGCTGCTTCAGGACCTCGGCGATGTGCCGTTCCAGCAGCGTTTGCAGCCTCACGGCGTGCTGGGCGAGTGACAGCGAGGACATGACCGTGATAGTACCTTTAGAGATAGCTTTCGTAAAAGGTAAATCTGAGGGAGACGTCATGACCGTGCTGCCAGGCCTGATCGACGCCCACGTGCACACGTCGGGCCGGGCCGATCTGGAGGAACTCGCCCGCTGGGGCGTGACGACGGGGCTCGACATGGGCTCGTGGCCGCGCGAGTTGGTGGACGAGATGCGCGCGCAGAAGGGCGTGGCGAGGATCAGGAGCGCCACGATCCCGGCCGTGGGCAAGGGAGGACATCACGCGCGGATGCCGGGCTTTCCGGCTGAAGGGGTCGTGACCAGCCCGGACGAGGCGAAGCGGTTCGTGGACCGCCGGGTCGCCGACGGCGCCGACTTCCTCAAGATCGTCACTGAAGCCGCGCCGCCGGAGGGCATGGACCAGCCGACCGTTGATGCGCTCGTGCGTGCCGCGCACGACCACGGGTTGCTCGTCGTCGCGCACTCCGTGACGACCGGTGCGTTCCGTGTGGCCGTGGAAGCCGGTGTGGACGTGAGCACGCACGCGCCGTTGGACGCTGTCCTGGACGACGACACCATCGCGGGCATGCGCGAGACCGGCATGGTCTCGGTGCCGACCCTGACGATGATGGAGGGCACCGCGAAGTTGCTGGCGCCACTGGGTTTCCGCTACGAGCACGCCCGCGACACGGTGACCCGGTTCCGCGACGCGGGCGTCGCCGTGCTCGCCGGCACGGACGCGAACTCGGCGCCCGGAGCCCCGTTCGCGCCGAAGCACGGCGAGTCGATGCACCACGAGTTGGAGCTCCTGGTCGCCGCCGGGCTCACCCCGGCCGAGGCGGTGCGCGGCGCGACCGAACTGCCCGCGCGCGTCTTCGGGTTGGCCGTCGACCCGCGGGACCGCCTGGAGGTCGAAGGCGACCCGGCGGTCGACATCACGGCGACCCGGAACATCACCGCCGTGTGGATCGGCGGCGAGCGCGTCCGCTGATCAGGCGGACTCGCTGGTCAGCGAGAGCGTCGGGCGTGCCCGCTGCTCGGCCCCGATCAGCACCGCGCGCACCGGGTCGAGCACCGGCACGGCCTGCGTCCAGCAGCGCAGCAGGTGCCGCCCGAGCCGCACCTCGAGGACGATCGCGGCGGCAGCGGCGTGCAGCAGTTCCTGGGTGCGCCCCGGGTTCGCGCTCAGGTGTTCGCGGCACGCGTCCAGCAGCTCGGCCCAGCTCCGCTCGTGTGCCGGATTCCGTTCGGACAACAGGGAAACCGCGGCGGACGCGGCGTGGAAACCGACCGCGGACGGGCCGGTCGTCAGGCGAGCCGTGTTGTGCACGGCGATGGCCACGGCCGGCATCCGGTCGAGCGGGTCGAGGGCCTTGACCGCTGCCAGCTCCCGCAGCTGGGCTGCGGTGGCCCTGCTTTGCGCGAACGAGTGCAGCCCGGTGTGCCCGCCGCTGATCAGGCCGATGAGGTGGTCGCCGATGCGTTGCGGCGAGGCCGTGTCACCTCCTGCCGCGCGCACCACGGGCGTCGTGAGCTCGTGCAGAGCGGCGCTCCACCGTTCGCTCAGGAGTGAACGCCACCGCAGGACCTCCGGGGCGTCCGCCCGCTCCGGCGCGACGCCGTCGAACCCGTCCGCCGCGAGGGCGATCCACAGCGCGAGCTGGAAGTCGGCGTCGTGGACGAGGCGTTCCGGGTCGTCCACCGCGGTGAGCGGCGGCGCGGGAGCCTCGACCGCCAGCAGCGCGGCGATGACCCCTGCGCTCAGCGGTCCACGAGCAGCGGGCAACAACATCACGGTGCCTCCGGGCGGTGCGATCCACGATCCCGTGATCACTTACCCGCCCGGATCGGCGCCAAACGCTTCGGGGGAACCGGTCTCGGCGATCCCGATCACCGAGACCGGCACCCCGGTCCGCACTACTGCGCGGTCGGGACCGGGTGCCCCTCGGACGCCTGCACGACGACGATGCCCTGACCCGTCAGCGCGAGCTGGTAGGCCTCACCCGAACCGCGGCCGATGACCGCGCCGAGCTTCGCGGTCTTGCGGATCGAGGACTGGAGCGAGGTCGACCACAGCACGGCCGACTGCATGTCGACGAACGTGGGCACGTCGACGTTCAGCACGACCGGCGTGCCGTAGGCCGTGACGGCCAGCGCGCCGGTGCCGGTGAACGTGGTGTTGAACAGGCCGCCGCTGAGCATCGACGCGCCCTCGGTGCGGTTGATGTCCCACGTGAGGGTGCTGTCGAACGCGAGCACGTTCTTGCCGTTGACCGTGACGCTCTCGTTCTCCAGGTAGAGCACGAAGATCTCGTCGGCGTCCTGGGCGAGGAACACGTCGCCGCTGCCCGACACCTTCATCAGCGACATGCCCTCACCGGTGAAGGCCTTCTTGAACAGCTTGCCGAGGCCGCCCGCGCCTTCGTAGGCGAAGTCGACGTCACCCTGGTAGGCGACCATCGATCCCTGCTTGGCGAAGAAGAACCCTCCACTGCCCGTCAGGTCGACCTTGAGCATGCGTTCGTTCTGCAGTTGGAAGCTTCCGGGCTCGACAGGCCGTTCCGCGTGGTTGAACAGTGAGCTGCGCATGCGCAGATCATGCAGGTGATCACCGGCTCGTGCATGCCGTTCGGACGATTCCGCGCGCCATCATCGCGAACACGATGTCGTGCAACGGTTTCTGCGCCTTCCAGTACAGCTGTCCCATCAGGCCGTCGGCGGTAAACGTGACCTTCTGCCGGTAGCGGGTGCGGTCGCCGTGGCGGTCGACGCGCATGTCGAGCACCGTGTGGCCGGGCATCTTCATGTCGGCCTTGAGCACGAGGCGTTGCGCGTCGTCGTCGCGGTGCACGACCGTCCAGAAGTCCACGACGTCGCCCTCGTCGATCTTCGGCGCGCGGCCGCGGTAGAGGCCGATGCCGCCGAAGAGGTGGTCGATCGCGCCGCGGACCGTCCACACGAGAGGGAGGGTGTGCCAGCCGTCGTCGCCGCCCAGTTCGGTGACGGTGCGCCAGACGTCCTGCGGTGACGCCTCGGTGAGCACCGTGCGTTCCTCGGTGAACACCTCGCCGCCGGTCGGCTCCGGTGCTGTCGTGGTCGCGGCGCGGATGGCGTTGTCGATGCTGGTCGGGCCGCCCGGTGGGGCGGGCAGCACGTCGGTGGCGGGTGGGCCGTCCGGGACGAGGTCGAGGTCCAGTGACGCGAACAGCGGCTCGGCGACGTTCGCCGACACCGGGGTGAGCAGCCCGGCGACCTGCGCGGCGAGCTTGTGCGACCACACCGGCGCGGGCAGCGGCACGCGGACCGGCAGTCGCAGCACCCGTGCGCACCTCTGGACGAGCTCCACGTAGCTGAGCCGCTCGGGACCCGGCACGTCGAACACGCCGTCGATCGGGTCCGTGTCGGCGGCGGCGGTCAGGAAGTGCACGACGTCGTCGACCGCGACGGGCCTGCTGGTGTTGTGCATCCACGACGGCACCGGCACCCACGGGCTGAGCCTCGCCGTGGACCGCAGCAGCTCGAAGCTGGCCGAGCCGTCGCCGATGACCATCGACGCCTGCAGCACGAGCGTGGGCACACCGGTGCCGGCCAGCACGTCCCCGACCTCGGCGCGTGAGGCGAGGTGGGGGGACAGGGTCGTTTCCGGCCGAGGCCCGCCGACGTAGACGATCTGCCCGACGCCCGATTCCTCGGCGGCGGAGGCGACCGTGGCGGCGGCCTTGCGGTCGATGCCGGCGAAGTCGTGTCGGTCGAGCGAGTGCACCAGGAAGTACACGACGTCGTTGTCTGCCAATGCTTCTCTGACCGCTCGTGCGTCCGTCGCGTCGCCGACGTGCACCATCACGTTCGTGGGGAACCGCGTCGCCTGAGCGCCGTCACGGACCAGCACGGCCACGCGGTGGCCTCGGGCGACGAGCTCCGGGACCAGGCGCGAACCGAGGTGTCCGGTCGCGCCCAGCACGAGGCACCGCTTCTCGTTGGACTTCACCGGTGCAGCATGCCCGCTTTCGGTCGATCGCAATCGTCCGTTCGCATCACCGGGCGTGTCGCGACCAGGGACTTCTGTCGATCTTCAAAAATTGTCAGACCCCCTCGCTAACGTCTCACCCGTACCGCCGGTGTGGCGGATCGTCCAGCTCGGGGGCAAGGAGAGGAATCGTTGTCAGACTGGGAAAGCGCGAGCACGGCGAGGGTGTTGCCACCCGCCCGCCCGCGCAAGCTCGCCAAGGTGCCGTTCGTGGAGTTGGCGGACGGCCGGCTGCAGGGGGTGGTGTCCAGTGGCTCGGACATCGAGCGGGTCTACGTCTCCTCGATCGCCGCGGGCAGCTACGAGTTCGCCTGCAGCACCAACAACAACCGGCCGTGCGGCGGCGCCCGTGGTTCGTTCTGCAACCACATCCACGCGCTGATCACCGAGTCCGTCCTGCAGTACGGAGTGGACCGGGTGGCGCGCTACCTGCGCGTCGAGGGCACCGACCTGGACGCACCGGCACTGCACTCGCTCATGCTGGCCTCCCGGCCGTCGCAGGCGGACAGTGCCGCCGCAGCCCAGGTCTTCAGCCGCTTCCTGCGCCATCTGGCCTATGTGGAGCTTCCGCCGACGACGTCGCCGTTGCCCGAGCTGCAGTGGTTCCCGCCGACCAGGTCGGTGGTGTGATGCGCCGACGTGCAGACCGATCCCGCCGCCCCGGCGGCGCCCGCTCCCTCCGCACGGTGTACCGGGGCGGTGGCGTGCTGTGCGCCGGCACGGCGTGCCGAGCCGGTGACGCGACGCGTTCCGGCGTGCCGCGCGCCGACGCCCGGCCCGATCCCATCGACACGGCTCCCGAGGTGATGGCGTGATGCGCGCTGACCTGCTCTCCGATCCCCTGGACGGAGTCGGCGAGGCACTGGCCGCCGTGGCCGCCCTCGACCAGGCCCTCACCACGGGCCTCCTGCGCCCCCAACCGGCCCAGGCCGCCGGTCTCGCCGCACTGGCCGACGCCGTCTCCGCGTCTCCGCTGGGGTCCAAAGTGGCCGAAGCGGCCGACAAGGCGGCCGCGGGCGCCGCGGGCGAGGAGCACTTCCTCTTCCTCGCCGCCGCGCGGATCGCGCTGTTCGGCTCCGTCCACGACGCCCTGGTGGCGCGCGTCGACCAGGCCACCGGCCGCACCCGGCAGGAGTGGACCGTCCCGCCCGCGGACCCGGGCCAGGCCGAGAACCTCGTGCTGGCCGCCCGCTCGTGGCTGGCCGACGTCGCCCGCGCCGGCTGGCAGGGCATCGACCACGACCTGGTCTCCGGCGCCGAACCGGTGATCTCCGCCCTCCTGCCGCACCCGCGGCTGCGCCGCCTCGCCGCACTGCTCGACGGGTTCGCCGCCGAACTGGCCGCCTCGTGCCCCGGCTCGGCGCTCGACCGGATCCCGGCTCGCCGCTGGGGCGATCTGTGGTCCCGCGCGCTGCTGCTGACGGTGCCGGGGGCCACGGACGCGCCGACGAGCACGGTGAGCGGCCGGTTGCTGCCGCTCGGCGTCGACCTGCACGAGCACGCCACGGCCGCGCAGGCCCAGGTGCACGCGGTGCTCGAACCGGTGGGCGGCACGCCGTTCCTGGTGCGCGCCAGCGTGTCCGCGCCCAAGCCGGACACCATCATCGGCGCCGGCATCTGGCAGGTCCTGCGCCCGCACATGTCGTTGCTGACGGCCGTCAGCGAGGGCAGGTCGGTCGAGCTGACGGACATGCCGATCACCGCCGAGGGCGACCTGCTGTGGCAGGACGAGCACGCGAGGCTCGGCGAGCCCGCCGACCCGTTCGTCACCGCCCGGGTCGTGCTGCCCACCGCGAGCACGCCGCCGACGGCTCCGCTCGACAGGCACCCGGTGCGCATCGCCGTGCCGGTGTTCCTGGAGGGCTACGCGGCCGAGCAGACCGAGGACGTGCTGACGTTCGCGATCGGCGGCAGCCCGGTGGGCGTGGACACCGACCGCGTGCCGGCCGGGCCGCTCACACCGGAGGCCGTCGCCGGCTCGAACGCCTGCATCGGATTGCTGCGCTGGGACGCGGGCGCGTTCCGGGTGCAGCCGCTCGCCGTGGAGACCACCGCCCGCAAGAAGACGGTGGCACTGCACGCCGGCGCGTGGGCCGGGGGAGCGGTGGACAAGGTCGGCGTGAAGGCCGAGAAGGCCGCCACCGACGCCGCGACCGTGCTGCGCGAACGCGCGGGAAGGTTGCTGCGCAAATGACGGACGCCCAGGAGAACCGCCGCCAGGTCCTGTACTGGCGGCTGCTGTCGAGGCTCTTCGACCACGAGGAGCAGGCGGCGCTGGAGTCGGCGAGCCTCGCCGTGCTGCAGGACATCGGTCTGCCGCCGGCGCTGCTCGACCAGCAGGCCGGTGTCGACTCGATCGTGCAGCGCCACCCGGAACTCGCCGCCGAGTTCGACGGCGTGATGGTCCCGCGGCAGCAGGAAGACCGCGACAAGGCGGCCGAGGTGCGCCGGGCGGCGCTGGTGTCGAAGGTGCTGCTCAACGTCTTCGCCACCGGCTCCGGCACGGTCAGCGCGGGTCAGCTGGCGCGCTGGCAGTCCGACGCGGGCTGGCTGGAGCGGGCGCTCGGCTGCCAGCCGGGTCAGCTGCGCGGCGGCAACGGCACGCAGGCGTCCGGCACCGGCACCGGCGTGGGCTCCGGCACCCCGGACCTGAGCACCCTGATCCCGCAGATCGGTCCCGAACTCGGTGCCCTGGAAGCGGATCTGGTCAAGCGCATGCACCTGCGCGAGGTGCTGGCGGACCCGGCGCTCGCCGCCCAGCTCACGCCGAGCATGTCGCTGATCGAGCAGTTGTTGCGGGACAAGGACAACCTGTCCGGCGTCGCGCTGGCCAACGCCAAGTCGCTGATCCGCAGGTTCGTCGACGAGGTCGCCGAGGTGCTGCGCACCCAGGTGCAGAAGGCGACGGCCGGTGCGCTGGACCGGTCGGTGCCGCCCAAGCGGGTGTTCCGCAACCTCGACCTCGACCGCACGATCTGGAAGAACCTGACCAACTGGAGCCCGGAGGAGGAGCGGCTCTACGTCGACCGCCTCTACTACAAGCACACCGCGCGCAAGACGACGCCGCAGCGGCTGATCGCGGTGGTGGACCAGTCCGGCTCGATGGTCGACTCGATGGTCAACTGCACGATCCTGGCCTCGATCTTCGCCGGGCTGCCCAAGGTCGACGTGCACCTGATCGCGTACGACACCAGGGCGCTGGACCTCACGCCGTGGGTCGCGGACCCGTTCGAGACGCTGCTGCGCACCCAGCTCGGCGGCGGCACGGACGGCACGGTCGCGATGGCGCTCGCCCAGCCGAAGATCGCCGAACCGCGCAACACCGTGGTCGTGTGGATCTCCGACTTCTACGAGTGGCAGTGCGAGCCGCTCTTCGAGTCGATGGCCGCGATCCACCGCTCCGGAGCCAAGTTCATCCCGGTCGGCTCGGTGACCAGCGCCGGCCGAGGCAGCGTGAACCCGTGGTTCCGCGAGCGGTTCAAGGACCTGGGCACCCCGGTGATCTCCGGCCACGTCCGCAAGCTCGTGCACGAGCTGAAGACCTTCCTCACCATCTGACTCTCCCCACCTCCCCGACACCCGCGAAAGGCACCACGAACTCATGTCCGACCTGTTGCGCGCCCCCGCCGAGCTCAAGTACGCCGAGGAACTCGACTGGCTGGAGTCCGTCGACGACAACCCCAAGCCGTTCTCGTGGCGGTTGTCGCCGAAGATGATCCGCCTGTTCGTGCTCGGCGCCGAGCGCTCCGACGGCCTCGACCGCGAGGTCGCGCAGAAGTGGTTCGGCGACCGCAGCATCGTCGAGCGGGCCATCGTCACGCTGGCGTCCGACCGAGGCCTGCTGCTCATCGGCGACCCCGGTACCGGCAAGAGCTGGCTCGCCGAACTGCTCGCCGCCGCGATCTCCCGCAACTCCACCCAGGTGGTGCAGGGCACCGCGGGCACCACCGAGGACCACATCAAGTACTCGTGGAACGTCTCGATGGTGATCGCGAAGGGCCAGTCCCGGCAGTCGATGATCCCGTCGCCGATCATGAACGCGATGGAGTCCGGCACCATCGGCCGCTTCGAGGAGCTCACCCGCTCCACCAGCGACGTGCAGGACGCGCTGATCTCGATCCTGTCCGAGAAGTACATCTCCGTGCCGGAGCTCGACAGCGACAACATCGTGTTCGCGAAGCCGGGCTTCTCGGTCATCGCCACCGCTAACAGCCGCGACCGGGGCGTCAACGACCTGTCGTCGGCGTTGAAGCGGCGCTTCAACTTCGTGCGCATCCCGGTGGTCACGAACAAGAAGAGCGAGGCCGAGATCGTCCGGTTCCGCACCGAGGAACTGCTGCGCCGCCACCAGATCGAGCTCGACGTGCCGCCGACGCTGCTGGACGTGCTGCTGCGCAGCTTCGCCGACCTGCGCGCGGCGTCGGAGTCGGCGGGCAGCGATGACGAGAAGCTTGAGTCCGCGCTCTCCACCGCCGAGCAGATCGGTGTGCTGGAGGACGCCATCCTGCACAGCAACTTCTTCGGCGAACGGCAGCTCACCGCCCGCACGCTCGGCTCGTCGCTGGTGGGGTCGCTCTCGCGGCGTGCTCCGGAGGACCTGGCGATCATGAACAAGTACCTGCACGGCGTCGTCGAGCCGCGGGGCAAGGACGAGGGCGGCGAGTGGCCCGAGTTCCTCGCGGGCGGGCGTGACACGATCGCCACCCTCTCGTGAGCTTCGAGTCGCTGCGCACGCAGCTGCACGAGGCGGCGACGACGTTCGCCGACGGGCCGGGTGCCCTGGAGGGCATCCTGCTCGGCATGGTCGACGACGTCGACCGGGCGGTGCACGAGCCGCTGGAGATCTTCCCGGTCTGCCACCACTCGCCGGCCTCCGCCGTAGCCATGGCCCGGCGCCTGCGGGACAAGCAGCCCAAGGTGATCTACCTGGAGCTGTGCGAGGACATGGCGCCGTTGCTCACCGAGCTGCGCAACTGCCGTCTTCCCGTTGCGGTGCAGGCTTTCTCGAGCGAGATCGAGGGTTTCCCGGCCGAGTGGGCGCCGCTGTCGGTGGTCGCCCCGATCACCGAGGCGTCCGCGGAGTACCAGGCGATCGCGTACGCCCTGGACACGCCGGGCGTCGAGCTGGTGCTGGTCGACCGCTCGACGGACCACGTGTTCCAGTGGCAGACGCCGGAGACGAAGCAGACCGACGGCGAGGAAGCGCTGCACGGGGACGCGGTGGGGGTGGAGATCGGTGACCTGCGCCCACGGTTCGCCGAGCTGGAGGAGCACCTGCTGCACCACGGCAAGGTGCGGCACTGGTCGGAGTGGTGGCACCAGTACGTCGAGCTGCCGCTCGGCGACAGCGACCACGACACCTACCGCCAGGTGATGTTCCTGATCGGCAGCCTGTTCCGCAGGCTCGCCCCCGGCGATCCACGCCGGGTGCGCGTCGACGAGGACCGCGAGCGCTACATGTGGACCCGGATGCGCGAGCACCTGGAGGCCACCGGCACCGACCCGGCCGACTGCCTGTACGTGTGCGGCGCGTTCCACGCGGCCAGCAGGGTCGCCGAGTTCGGCGTGGACGGCACCGGCGGGTTCGTGATCACCCCGCGGACCGCGACCAAGTGGCAGCACGGCCTGATCCCGTCGAGCCACGCGGCGATCGAGGCGCAGTTCGACCTGGCGCCGGGCTCGGTGTCCATCGCGGCCACCGAGTACGCCAAGAACCTGCGCCGCACCAAGGTGAAGCCGTTCCAGCTGGCGGGCCAGGCGGGCGCGAAGAAGCCGTCGAAGCAACCGGCGCTCCCCGCCCCGGTCGCCGAGCTCGAGGCGTCCGACCAGCTCACCGGCTTCCTGCAACGCCCACCGGTCCTCGACCGGCTGGACGAGGCGGAACTGCTCGGCTGGTCGGTGGAGATCGTCAGGGCGGCCCGCCGCAACGGCTACCTGGCCTCCACCGCCGACGCCATCGCGGTGTTCGAGACGTCGATCCTCCTGGCGGGCATGCGGGATCGCGCGCGGCCCACCCCGTACGACTTCCAGGACGCCGCGGTCACGTGCATCGAGAAGGACGTGGTGCCCGGCCGCCGCGACGTCCGCCGCCTGGTCGAGATCATGATGGGCGGCGACCGCATCGGCCAGGTCGGCTACGACGCCCTGCCGCCATTGGCGAGGGACGTGCACGACCGCCTGGCCCCGCTCGACCTCAAGCTCCAGCAACGAGGTGTGCAACGAGCCCTGCTGGACATCGCCGGCAACCCGGAGCTGGAACCCTGCTCGAACCTCCTCTGGATGCTGCGGTACCTGATGCCGCAGGGCGCCGCCCGCCCGATCATGGGCGAGCGCAAGCTCGGCGAACGCCCCATCCAGGAGTCCTGGGACCTGGCGCTCGGCACCCACCAGCGCGCCCTGATCGAGCTGGGCTACGAGGGCGTGAGCGTGGAACAGGTGGTGGAGCAACGCCTCCGCCGCAGCGCGCACGACCCCCAGGCCACCACGGCGAAGGTGCTGGAAGCGGTGGAGGACGCCATCCGCTACCTGCACAGCCCGAGGCTGTCCAACGAACTGGGCACCAGGGCGCTGGAGGTCCTGTCCAGCGAACGCACGGTGGACGGTGCACCCGAGGTCCTGCGCCGCACCCGCCGCCTGCTGGCGTACTACCGCACCAACGAACCCGTGCTGCCGCAGTGGATCGAGTCGTTCGTCCAGACCGGCTACGCCCACTACTGCACCCTGCTCCCCACGGCGTTCACCGACGAGGAGGCGGGCGCCAACCAGGTGGCCGCCATGCTGGGCTTCCTGTTCAGCATGGAATCCCTGGCCCTCTCCCTGGGCTGCGACCGGACCCAGCTGGAACTGGCGGTGGCCCAGTCCCACCCGCAGGAACCGTCCAAAGTGGCCCTGCTCTGGGCAGCGCAGGTCCACCTGGGCAACCTGACCAGGGCCGAACTGCGCGACCGCTGCACCGCCCTGCTGACGAACCCGCTCTCCCTGCCCAGCTATCCGAGGTACCTGAGCGGCTTCGTCCACGCCCTGGACCCGGTGCCGAGCATGGTGGACTTCGTGGTCGAAACGATGTCCAACGCCTTCGCCCACCTCCCGGACCCGCTGCTGCTGCCGTGGCTCCCCACCCTGATCGGCACGCTGCGCAACCACAGCGCACAACACGTCCCACTGCTGATCAAGGAAGCGGGCCGCCTCTTCCCGGCCCGCCTGCCGGCGCTGGACGCGTGGGTCCCGCCGTGGGAGCAGGAACCGCCGGCCATCGCACCCCGCGCCCAGCGCGGCGGCGGCACTGGCGTGGCCCTGCTGTCCGCTCACCCCGCCACCACCGACGCGCTCGCGACCCTGCTGGGCTGCGAGGGTTCCTGGCAGACGGCCCCCTCCGCAGGTGTCGCGCTGCTGGACCGCCACCCGCAGACCGCGGTGGCTCTGGAGGCGCTGCTGACCACTTAGACCAACGGCCGGGTCCGTTCCAGCGTGGGGCGGACCCGGCGTCGCAGCGCGTCGATCGCGCGATGCGGAAGTGTGTGCGCCAGGCAGCGGGCACGAGCAGGGTCGCCACGATCTCCTCGTGTTCGAACGCGGCTCGACAGTCTCCCCTCGGACGCGCTACCAATTGACCTTGAGCGGACTGCGCGGGCGACGACTCCGCGACCTTGCTGGGGGACCTCTTGTCAGAGCTCGACCTGTCCTGGGCGGACGCCGGTCACGGCGATCCCGCGTTCCTCGGTGAGATCTTCTCGCTCGCGTTCGTGCGCGGCGTCGAACCCCTCGACGCGTTGCGCCGCATCGGCGGCCTGGAGGACACCCTGGCGCACCGCACGCCCGCGGAGATCGCGGCGACCCACACGTTCGACGACGGCTACCCCGAGGTCGCCTCGGCGTTCGCGCTGGGCGGGTGGACGGTCCTGGTCCAGCCGACCAGCTACACGCTGGGACACGTGGTGGACGCGCTCTCCCGCAGCACCGAGGCGTTCGCCGTGGTGCGGCACGACTACGCGTCGCCGAGGTTCGACCACGCGATCGACGGCACCGTCACCACCTGCTTCAACCTCAACTACCCCGAGGACCGCGGCGGCTCGGACCCGGACCGGCTGCTCCCGCTGATCCGCGAGGCGGGCTTCGACCCGGACGACGAGGACGACTCCGAGGACGAGGACGACGAGAGCTGGCGGTACCGCTACGAGGGGGCTGTGGCGCGCGGGATGGCGCTGGCCGGTCGGATCGTCGGCGCTCCGCCCACCTTCGAGCAGGTCAGCGCGTCCCTGCCGAGCATGCACGTCGACAGCTGGTTCAGCCGCACCGCGCCGGCGCACGTCGAGGACGCCCCCGCCGAGGCGGCCCGGCTCGTCGCCGAACTGGACGTGGCCGCCACCCCCGGCCTCGCCGTCGCCATGGCCGCCGCGCCCGTGGTCGTCACCCCGGACAGCGACCTGGGCCGGCACGTGCGCGAGTGGTCGGCGCTGGCACGGCGGGCGAGCTGGTCGCTCAACCTCGACCGCGGCCGCATGACCGACGAGCAACGCGCCCGCGGCTACCGCTTCGGCCACCTGACCAGGGCGCTCGCCGCCACGTTCCGCGCCGACCTGGCCTGACCGAGGGAGAACCCCATGCCGGACCTGAAGATCCCCGCCGACGGCCTGAGCCACACCGCCCTCTACACCGCCTGGGTGCGGCACGTCGAGTCCTCCCGGCCGCACCCGCTGTTCACCGACCCGCTGGCCAGCCACCTCGTCGCCGAACTGGAGGGGCACCCGGCGCTCGACGCGTTCATCGCCCAGATGGGTGTCACGTCGAGCGGTTTCCCCTCGTACCACGTGGTGCGCACCCGGTTCTTCGACGACCGGATCACCGACGCGCTGGACAGCGGCGTGCGCCAGGTCGTCACCCTCGCCGCAGGCATCGACGGACGCACGACGCGCCTGCCGTGCCCGCCCGGCACCCGCTGGTTCGAGCTCGACCTGCCGGGCATGACCGAGTTCAAGACCGCCGTGGTCGAGCGCTCCGGCCTGACGCCGGCCTGCGAGCGCATCGGGGTGGCCGCCGACCTCGCCGCGGACTGGACGGAGCCGTTGCGCGCGGCCGGGTTCGACGAGGACCAGCCGACCGCGTGGCTCGTCGAGGGCGTGCTGATGTACCTGACGCCGGCGGAGGGCGACGCGCTGCTGGCCGAGGTGACCGCGCTGTCGGCTCCCGGCGCCCACCTGCTGCTCGAACACCTGCAGGTGTCGATGCTCGACGAGCAGGGCGCCCAGGTGCGCGAGGGGCTCGGCAAGCACGGGGTGGTCTTCACGGCGGCGCGGGACGACATCGGGGACTGGCTCGGCGCCGCCGGATGGGAGGCGAGCGTCTACGAAGGTGTGGATCCCGCGATCGGCCACGGCCGGTCCGTCGCACCGGTGCCCGCGGCGTGGCTCGCCGCTGCGACCAGGGCCGCAGGTCAGTGACGGCGACCGTCAGCGAAGGGTTCCGGACAAGGCCCAGGTCAGGACCCCTTCGCTGAAGGCGCCGGCCGGCGAGTGGTTGGTGCTCACCCTGCTCCGCCGCCACGTCCGGCGATGAGCCGCCGCGAGACCGTGGTGGCGGCGCCGGGTCTCGAAGCTCTCCGGCCCGAGACCGTGGAGGTGGCCGCGGGTCTCGAAGCTCTCCGATTCGAGACAGTGCCGGTGGCCTCGGGTCTCGAGGCTCTCCGAGTCGAGACCGGTACCCGCAGGCGTTGAGGAACGCGACCCTGCCTCCCGTGCAGCGTGTGCGCCTTCCAGCCGGCGGTCTGACTGGGCGGCGGGGGTCTGCGGTGACCTCTTTCGATACATCCGTGTATTCGATACATTCTTGTATCCGCGATCGGAGACGAGAATGACGGGCACGGAGCTCAAGCGGCTGACCAAGCGCAGGGTGGAGACGCGGCGGCGGCTGCACCAGGCGGCGCTGGAGGAGTTCGCCGAGCGCGGGTTCGGCGTCGTGACCGTGGAGCAGGTGTGTGCCGCGGCCGGGTTCACCCGGGGTGCCTTCTACTCCAACTTCGACTCGCTGGACGAGCTGTTCCTCTCGATGTGGGAGGACCGCTCCCGGGCGCTGCTCGCCGACCTGGACGAGGTCCTCGCGGCCGTCGATCCGGGTGAGGTGCGCTCGGTGCGGCAGGTGGTCGAACTCGTGGACCGGGCCGTCGGCCTGGACGACGCCTGGTTCCGGGTGACGGCCGAGTTCTCCGCGCACGCGTTGCGCGATCCGGCGCTGCGACGCGTGATGGCGGCACGCGAGGAAGCCATCGTCGCCATGCTCGCCTCCGTCCTGCAGTCGTTCCTGCATGGCGCGGGCAGGCGGGCCGAGGATCCGAAGGTTCTCGCGCTGGCGCTGGTCGCGGTGCACGACGGGACCTCCCTGCAGTGCCTGACCGAACCGGACGACCCGCGCCCGCGACTGCGGCGGCTCGACCTGTTCGAACGGGTCGTGTTCGCCTACACCGTCGAATCGACAGGAGAATCCGCATGACCGCTCAGCACGACGCGATCGTGGTCGGTGCCGGCCTGGCCGGGCTGGTCGCGACCTACGAGCTGACCAAGGCCGGCAAACGGGTTCTCGTCCTCGACCAGGAGAACCGGAACAACCTGGGCGGACAGGCCTTCTGGTCGCTCGGCGGGCTGTTCTTCGTCGACTCGCCGGAGCAGCGCCGGATGGGGATCAAGGACAGCTACGAGCTCGCGCTGCAGGACTGGCTGGGCAGCGCCGCCTTCGACCGCGAGCGCGAGGACCACTGGCCGCGGCGGTGGGCACGCGCGTACGTCGAGTTCGCCGCGACGAAGAAGCGCCAGTACCTGCACGACCTCGGGCTGCGCGTGGTGCCGATCGTCGGGTGGGCCGAACGCGGTGACGGCAGTGCCGACGGGCACGGCAACTCCGTGCCGCGCTTCCACCTGACCTGGGGAACGGGGCCCGAGGTGGTGCGCGTCTTCGCCGAGCCCGTGCAGGCCGCCGAACGCGCCGGGCTCGTGACGTTCGCGTTCCGGCACCAGGTCGACGAGCTGCTGGTGGAGGACGGCGCGGTCGCCGGCGTCCGGGGCTCGGTGCTGGAACCGTCCGATGCGGAGCGGGGCAGGGCGTCCTCGCGCACGACGATCGGAGACTTCGAGTTCCGGGCGAAGGCGGTCGTCGTCACGACCGGCGGCATCGGCCACAACCACGAGTTGGTCCGCAGGAACTGGCCGGTGGACCGCTTCGGCCCGTGCCCGGAGACGTTGATCGCGGGCGTACCCGCGCACGTGGACGGACGCATGCTGGAGATCGGCGAGAAGGCCGGTGCGAGCCTCGTCAACAGCGACCGCATGTGGCACTACACGGAGGGCGTCCACAACTGGGACCCGATCTGGCCGAACCACGCGATCCGCATCATCCCGGGTCCGTCGTCGATGTGGTTCGACGCGAACGGAAAGCGGCTGCCCGCTCCGAACTTCCCCGGCTTCGACACCAACGGCGCGATGAAGGCGTTGCTCGCCAGCGGGTACGACTACTCGTGGATGGTGCTGACCCAGTCGATCATCGAGAAGGAGTTCGCGCTCTCCGGTTCCGAGCAGAACCCCGACATCACCGGGAAGAGCATCCCGGACGCCCTCAAGAGCCGGCTCGCGAAGGGCGCGCCGGGACCCGTCGAAGCCTTCAAACAGCACGGTTCCGACTTCGTCGTCGCGAACACGCTGCGCGAGCTCGTGGACGGGATGAACAAGATCGCCCGAGGTCCGCAGCTCGACCACGCCGACCTCGAACGGCAGATCCGCGCCCGTGACCTCGGTGTCGCTTCCGGCCACGGCAAGGACCTGCAGGTCATGGCGATCGAACACGCCCGCAGGTATCGCGCGGACCGGCTCTCCCGCGTGGCGAAGCCGCACCGCATCCTCGACCCGGCACACGGCCCGTTGATCGCGGTTCGCCTGAACGTGCTCACGCGCAAGACGCTCGGTGGGCTGGAGACGAACCTCGACTCGCAGGTGATGCGCCCGGACGGCACCGTGCTTCCGGGGCTCTACGCGGCGGGCGAGGTCGCCGGGTTCGGCGGCGGGGGAGTGCACGGCTACAACGCGTTGGAAGGCACGTTCCTCGGGGGCTGCATCTTCTCCGGGCGTGCCGCGGGACTGGCGCTCGCCAGGGAGCTCAGCTGAGCCGGGTCTGATCAGGGTGTCGACTCGCCGGGGGTGGGCAGTTTCCCGGTCGTCGTCAGGCGCTCCGCGATGTCGCGCAGCTTCAGGTTGGTGTGCTGGCTCGTGCGGGTGAGCACGGCGAACGCCTGGTCGGCGCTGAGCCCGTGGCGTTCCATCAGGATGCCCTTCGCCTGCCCGATCATGTCCCGGGTCTGCACGGCCGCGGTGAGCTGCCGGCGTTCCTGGGCGGAGGCGAGCGCGATGGCGGCGTGTCCGGCGAAGAGGCTGCCGACGTGCCGGGACTCGTCGCCGAACGCGTTCGGCTCGAGTGCGTACAGGTTGAGAGCGCCGAGGTCTTCGTTCTGCGCGTACAGCTGGAACGAGAGCATGCTGCCGATGTCGAGTGCCGCGGCCTTCGGGGCGAACGCCGGCCAGCGGTCGTCGGCCGCCACGTCGGGGACGGACACGACCGCCTCCTCGAAGAGGGCGGTCAGGCAGGGGCCCTCGCCGCTCGCGTACTGCGCCCGGTCCACCTCGCAGGGCAGATCGCCGGTCGTGGCAACGGTGTCGATGTGACGCTTGCCGGTCACGGTCATGATCCCGGCGTGCTCGGCCCCGGGGATCGTGCCGACCGCGGCGTGCACGATCGCGTCCATCGTCTCCTGCTCGCTGCGCCGTTGCTGGAGCGCGATGGCGACCTCGGTCAGGTGGGCGGCCAGGTCCTTCTCGATGTCGGCCATGACGCGGGATACCCGGAACGTGGGAGAACAGTCGTCGTGCCGACGCCCCTTGCGGGTAAACCCTCAGCCGGCCGTCCGGCCGCGTTCAGGTCCGCGCAGTGCCAGTTCGACGTCCGGGTACAGGTCCAGCACCTGGTCGAGTCCCGACATCGCGATGGGGCGCAGCACCGCCCGGTGGGCCGACGCGATCCGCAACGGAACCCCGGCCGAGCGGGCGCGGCGTTGCTGCCTCACCAGTTCGTTGAGGCCGGAGGACCCGAAGTACGTGACGCCGGACAGGTCGACGACCACGGGAAACGGCGGTGTCGCGACCGCGATGGCGACCTGGAGTTCGTCGCTCAGCGCGGGCACCGTGTCCTGGTCGATTTCGCCGACAGCGCGCACGACCACCGCAAGAACGTGGACTTCTCGCTGCACGTGCAACGGCTGGCACAAGGTTCTGTTCACAGCGAATGCTCCTCACCCTCGGACATCCGGATGGGTTGAAGGACGCAGCTGCTTCGCTGAACTGCTCACCTCGAACTTTAGCCGTTAGAACGAAAGCCGCAACCTCGTGCTGATCCTCAAGGCTCGCCCAGGACCTCGATGAACCCGTCGGTTCCGTTCACCCTGATCCGTTGGCCGTCCCGGATCGTGCGGGTGGCCTGCTCGACGCCGACCACCGCGGGTAGCCCGTACTCCCTGGCGATGACCGCGCCGTGCGTCATCATCCCGCCGACCTCCGTCACCAGGCCGGCGATCTGCACGAACAACGGCGACCAGCTCGGGTCGGTGTAGGCGGTGACGAGGACGTCGCCGGGTTCGAGGTCGGCGTCCGCGACGTTCAGCACGACCCGCGCCCGGCCTTCGACGACTCCGCCCGAGACGGCCAGGCCCGACAGCGCGCCGGACGGCAGGTCGTCACGCCGGTAGCGGCCGTTGACGGTCTCGCCGTCGGAGGTGAGCACGCGCGGAGGCGTGAGCGATTCGTACGACGCGAAGGCGATCCTGCGATCGCGGACGACCTCGTCGTAGCGGCGGCCGGTCAGTGTCAGGTCGTGGAGTTCCTGCAGTGTGAGGAAGTAGCAGTCCTCTTCGGACTCGAGCAGGCCCGCGGCGGTGAGGCGACCGGCTTCCGCCAGCAACGCCTTCTTGTAGACGAAGTAGCGGCTGATCATCCCGTACTTCGGGTACTCGCGGTAGCCGATGAACGTGCGCACGCGGTCGATCATGCGCTTGGTGTCGGCGGCCTTCTGTTCGCCGTCGGGGAGCAGAAGCAGGCGTTCGAGCACCTCCTGCTCCTTCTGCCACGCCTCCCGCACGCCCTGGTCGAAGCGGCGGGCGGCGGCGCCCTGCGTGAAGTTCCGGACGTTCGTGAGGATCATGGGCAGGAGTGCGGCGGGGCTCTCACCCCACCGCGTCCTGGTGATGTCGATCTCGCCGACGCAGCGCATGCCGTACCGGCCGAGGTAGGAGAGAACGGCGTCGCGCGCCTGGGCACCTCCCGGCAGCCGGGGCAGTTCGTCGAGGAAGTCGTCACCGGCGTGCTGCAGGTACGCGACGACCTCGGGGTGCGGGCGGAGGGCGTCCGCGACGTCGAGCAGCGCGAGCCCCATCTCGGAGGTGACGTTGTGCGGCGCGGACAGCGACAGGGAGTCCGCGGCGTTCTTCTCGCCCAGCCAGTCGAGGAGGTTCTCGTTGAGCCACCAGGTCGCCTGCATGCCGGCCGTGATGACCTGGTTGCCGCGCGGGTCGAAGAGGATCCGGCGGAGCTCCTCGAAGTCCGCCAGGACGAACCCGACCAGGTCGGGCCCTGACCTGTCCCGGATCGCCTGTTCGAGTGCGGCGAGGGACGCCTCGGCGTTGCCGATCAGTTCGGTGACGACGTCCGGATCGGTGTCGATCTCGGCCTGCGCCACACCGGGGAACGACGGTCCCGGTTCCGTGCTCGCCGGGACGAAGCCGGTGCGGCCCAGAACGGTGCGCAGCGCGTCGCCCATCAGCGGGTCCGACCTGTCGGCGACGTCCAGGAACGCCGTGCGGCTCTGCGGCGCGGCGAGGATCCGGGTGACGTCGACGAACAGGCGCCCGGCGGCCACCGCCATCGGCCTGGGTGTCGTCAGCTGCCAGACGGAGAGGCCCAGGGGCTTCATGGCGTCGGTCATCATCTGCTGGTGGCCGACCGAGACGTAGACGTGGTTGTCGCCGTCCGCGGTCTCCGGAACGGGGAAGAGCGTGGTGATCGGCCTGCTCTGGACGATCTGGAACTCACCGCCGGTCAGGCACCACTCGATGTCCTGGGGTCCGCCGAAGTGCTCCTCGATCCTCCGTCCGAGCCGGGTCAGGTGCACGACCTGCGCGTCGGTCAGCGCCGGTAGTCGCCGCCGCGCGGGCTCGACCGCTTCTTCCCGCGTGCCGCCCTCGGGCACGGCGCGCAGGGCCAAGTGCTTGGTGGCGACCGTCTTCTCGATGACCTCGTCGTCGAGAACGCGGTAGACGTCGGCGTTCACCAGGCCCGAGACGAAAGCCTCGCCCAGCCCGAAGACCGCCTCCGCACAGGAGATCCGTCGATTCGACGTCACCGGATCGGCCGTGAAGAGCACCCCGGCCGCGTCGGGGAACGCCATCCGCTGCACGACCACGGCCATCCGCACCCCGCGATGGCCGAATCCGTTGCGCAGCCGGTAGGACACAGCGCGCTCGGTGAACAACGAGGCCCAGCACCTGGTGACGTGCCGCAGCACCTCCGCTGTTCCCACGACGTTCAGGTACGTGTCCTGCTGGCCCGCGAACGAAGCGCCCGGCAGGTCCTCCGCGGTCGCGCTCGACCGGACCGCGCAGGCGGTTCGGTCGCCCAGCAGGACCAGTGCCTCCGCGATGCCGGCCGCGACGTCGGCCGGAACGGTGAGGCGCTCGATCTCCTGCCGCACCTCCGCACTGCGCACGCGAATCCCGGCGAGGTCGTCCGCGGCGAGACCTTCCAGCTCGTCGAGCAGCGTGCCGATCGGCGGCGCTTCCTGCAGAGCCCTGTCGAACGCCTCCGTCGTCACGCAGAAGCCAGGAGGCACCTGGACGTCGCCGAGCCGCGAGAGTTCCGCCAGGTGCGCTCCCTTGCCGCCGCAGAGCGAGATCCGCATGGCGTCGATCTCGCCGAAGCCGAGCACGTAGCCGCTCATCCGGTTCGAATCCCCCAAGTCACCGTCGTGCCCGCAGCCGCGAGTCTTGCGTCAGGCGCCAGATTCTGCGCGACGAACGGGGTCTTGCCGCAAGCCCGGGGGTGCGCTATACGTTGAAGTGGGGAGAGGATCGTTCTCCCCTCACTCTCTTGCCGTCGGCCGAGCGTCTCTGCGAGGTCGTTGAAACCAGCGTTGTCCGGTCCTGGCGCCTTGCGCCGCATCCCCGCGGCTCGCACGACCATTCGCGGCGTGACACCCTCAGGTGGTGAGCGCCGATGAGCAGACCGAGCCCGACCAGACGGAACTGCTCATGGATGATCTTGCGGTCGTGGTGTGGCGAGCCGACGCCCGCACCCGTGAGTTGACCTTCGTTTCCCGTGAGGCCGAACGCCTCCTCGGCCATCCCGTCCGGAGCTGGCTGGACGATCACGCGTTCTGGGCCTCGATCGTGCACCCCGACGACCGTGAGGAAGCCGAGCGGGCGCGGTGGCACTCCGCGGAGGGCGTCGACGACCGCGAACTGACCTATCGCGCGCACACGGCACAGGGCGGGTTCCTGTGGCTGAACGAGAAGATTCGCGTGCTGCGCGACGAAGCCGGTGCGCCGCGGTGGTTGCACGGTGTGCTGATCGACGTGACGAAAGCCCGCGCCGACGCAGACCGGGAACGCTTCCTCAGCGTGCTGGAGCGGGAGTCGCAGGCCCTCGACGACGCCGAGGACCTGATGGCGCTGGCGACCCGGTTGCTCGGTGAGCACCTCGGCGTCGACCGCTGCGCCTACGCGAGGGCCGAGGCGGACGAGAACCACTTCGTCATGAGCGGTGACCACGCCACCGGGCTGCCTCCGCTGCCGGGGCGGTTCGCGATGCGGGAGTTCGGCTCCGGTGCGTTGCGCGCGATGCGGGCGGGGGAACCGTGGGTGGTGGCGGACTGCGCGACCGACCCGCGGCTGGACGAGGACGACCTCGCCGCTTACGCCGTCACCGGCATCCGCGCGGTGATCTGCCTGCCGTTGTTGCGAGGCGGCAGGTTCGTCGCGGCCATGGCGGTGCACCAGGCTCGGCCGCGGACGTGGACCCAGGACGAGGTCGACCTGGTCTCGGTGGTCGTGAACCGGTGCTGGGAGTCGATGCAGCGGGTCCACGCCGACCGCGCCCTGCGCGACAACGAGGAACGCATCCGGCGGCTGGTCGACCGGTCCACCGACTCCATCTGGATGCTCGACCACGACCTGCGGTTCGTGGAGGTGAACCCCGCCGCGTGCGCCGTGCTGGGCTACCGGCGCGCCGAACTGGTCGGCCGGAACGTCCTCGACGTCGTGGTGCCCGACGAAGATCAGCAGCAACTCGCCGACCAGACGACGGTCGTGTGGAACATGCTCTGCGCCGACGGCACCACGGTGGCGTTGGAACTGAGCGTCCAGAGCACCCCGACCGGCCTGCAGGCGATCGGTCGTGACGTCACCGAGCGCCAGCGCGCCGAGGCCCAGCGGGAGCTGTTGCTGCGTCGTGAACACGAGATCGCCGCTGCCCTGCAACGAAGTCTGCTGCCCAGGGACCTGCCCGTGCTGGACCGGCTCGCCACGTCGGCCCGCTACCTGCCTGCCTCGACGCACGCGCAGATCGGTGGCGACTGGTACGAGGTGCTCCCGATCACCGGCACGCTCGTCGGCATGTCGGTCGGTGACGTCGTCGGCAAGGGACCGGCGGCGGCCGCCGTGATGGGACAACTGCGCAGCGCCCTGGCCGGGTACCTGATCGACGGGCACTCACCGGCCGCCGCCCTCGAACGCCTGGACACCTTCGCCTCCAGGGTCAACGGGGCGTCCGGCAGCACCTGTGCGTGCGCCACCTTCGACCTGGCGACGGGCCGGTTGGACTGGGCCAGCGCCGGCCACCCGCCACCGGTCGTCGCCGACCAGCGGGAGGCACGTCTGCTCGAGGGCAGCGCCGGCACCGTGCTCGGCGCACCCGGACGGTCACGGTTCACCGACAACGTCGCCGTGCTCCGGCCGGGCACGTCGATCGTGCTCTACACCGACGGACTCGTCGAGCGGCGCGGCGCGGTGCTCGACGAAGGGCTGGACAGGCTCGTCGAAATCGTGGGCGGCGCTCTTCGAGAAGGGCCGGTGGAGCTGACCGACACGATCATCGGCACGATGCTCGAAGACGGCCAGGACGACGACGTCGCGCTCGTCGTCGCCCGGTTCCTCCCGGCTCCCCTCACCTTCACGACCCCGGCCGAATCGAGCCGGCTCGCGGGCCTGCGCCGTGCGGTGGCGGAGTGGACGTCCGCCGCGGGACTGTCCGAGGACCTCACCTACGACCTGCAGCTCGCGTACGGAGAAGCCGTCGCGAACGCCGTGGACCACGCCTACCCCGACGCGCCGGGCACGTTCGACACGCACCTCGCCCTGACCGGCCAGGCGGTGCGGGTCGCGGTCGCCGACCACGGCACGTGGCGCGCGCAACCGGACGACCCGGGCTATCGGGGGCGCGGCCTCAAGCTGATCGACGCCATCGCCGAGGAGGTCGAGCTCGACAGGGGCGACACGGGCACCACGATCCGGTTCAGCTTCCCGCTCGAGCCCGCCACGGCACCGCGGGCAGTCCGGGCCGCGGAGCGCGCCACCGAGACGTCCGACGAGATCACGGTGACCGAGGAAGACCTCACCGAGGCCAGGGTGCTGCGCCTCGCCGGTGCACTGGACGCGCACACGTCCGTCGTGGCGAGGGACTCCGTGCTGGACCGCGTGTCCGCCGTGGATCCGCGTCCGCTGCACCTCGACCTCACCGGCCTCGGCTATCTCAGCAGCTCGGGCGTCGCACTGCTGCTCGAGGCCGAGGCGTCGGCGCGCAACGCCGGGCGCACGATCAGGGTGATCACCAGGTCCGGCAGCGCACCGGACCGGATCCTCGCGTTGTCCGGGCTCGGGGACGTTCTCGGCGTGCGAAGTCCGCAGGTCTCCTGACGGGGTGTGAGCACGGATACCCGAACCTCACAGGTCTCCGGCACGAATCACGTGGAGGAACGGAGGCCTGCTTGTGAACACCCCACGCCACGACGGCCCGGTGCTGATCACCTCCGCCGCGCCGTCGTACCAGAGCCAGCTCGCCGCGCGCCGCCGCAGGTACGCCATCATGATGAGCCTGCGCATCCCGTGCATCGTGCTCGCCGTGATCTTCGCGAAGGTCTGGTGGCTGGCGCTCGCCCTGATCCTGCTGTCGGTACCGTTGCCGTGGATGGCGGTGCTGATCGCCAACGACCGGCCACCGCGCAAGGCGGAGGACGTCCACCGCCTGCGACCGTCACGCCGCGCGCTCCCTCGGTCCGGCACCGAGAACCCGCGACGGTGACCGTTCGCGCCGACGTTGTCCCGGCGGCTCAGGCGGAAGCCTTGGCGCGCAACGCCTCCACATCCGCGCGGAGGCGGCGCACCTCGGTGAGGATCTCCATCGTCGCGGCCATCTCCTCGCGGTCGTGCTCGGCGTGCTCTTCGCTCATCTGGTTCTGCATCGCGCTCACCGCCACGGCGATGAACAGGTTCAGCACGGTGAACGACGTGACGATCAGGTAGGCGACGAAGAAGATCCAGGCCAGCGGCTTCTCGGCCATCACCTGCCGCGCCACCTCCGACCACGCCTCCCCGGTCATCACCTGGAACAGCGTGAACAACGAGTCGCCGAGGTCGCCGAAGTAGTCGGGTGCCACGCCGCTGAACAACTTCGTCGCGATCACCGCCGACACGTACAGCACCAGTGCGAGCAACGCGGTGATGGAAGCCATACCCGGCAACGCGGTCAGCAGCGCGGACACCACCCGCCGCATGCTGGGCACGACCGACACCAGCCGCAGCACCCGCATGACCCGCAACGCGCGCAACACCGAGAACGCACCGGAAGCCGTGGGCAGCAACGTCACCGCCACCACCGCCGTGTCGAACCAGTTCCACGGGTCCCGGAAGAAGTCCTTGCCGTACGCGCTGAAGCGAAGGCCCAGTTCGACCACGAACACGGCCAGCGCGAGCCGGTCGAGCGCGTGCAGCACGTCCCCGAACGAGGCGAGCAGCGCGGGCGACGTCTCCGCGCCGAGCGTGATGGCGTTGACCAGGATCACCGAGGTGATCACCTTGTTGAACCACGGGGCGTCCACCAGGAGGCGCACCCGCTCACGGGACAGCACAAGATCAATCTAGCGAGCGGTCCCACCGCGACGGCGGTTCGCCCGTTCGGCCGCTGGAGGGCGTGCCGGCCCCCAGCGCCGAAAGACGTGAGGTGCCTGCTTGGTCTGGTCGGGTTCGCGTGGTCCACACGTCCTCGCACTCGCGAAGGACACGCGTCAGCGCGTCACGGGGTGTGCGCGGGTCCAGTCGTCGACGTGGAAGGGTGCCTCGCCGCGCGCGGTCGACGCGTGCGCGAGGGCCCAGCCCGGCACCTCGGCGGGCGTCATGCCGAGACGTGTGCGGTAGTCGGCCACGAACGCTTCCGCGACGGTCTCGGCGGTCAGGGAGGGTTCGTAGTCGGCCAGGCCCGCGATCGAACTCTCGCGCAGCTCGTAGCCGAGCGCCTTCGAGACGTCCGTGATCACCGCGTGCACCTCGTCCGACACGGCCACTTGCACGACGGTGCTGAACAACGAGCCGGTCGACGTGACGCGCTGGGCCGAGCCGACGACCTTCACCTCGCCCGCGACGTTGACGCTGAACTCGCCGGGGCAGTACTCGCCCGGCACCTCGCCCACGCGGGCGTCGATGGGGCCGAGCCCGCGCAGCACCCGGACGTGGGCCTCGGCGTTCGCGGCGAACGTCGATGCGCCCGCGTGGCGGATGTCCGTGGTGCTGTCGAGGTGGTCGATCACGACCGCGCCGCCGTCGTAGGCGACCATGCGGCCGCCGGGGGACCTGACCACCGGCTCGAAGCCCGCCGCGCGGGCGATCGCGGTGGCCTCGGCGATTCCGGGTGAGCGCAGGTCGCGGCCGCTGAACGCGACCGTGCGGCCCGACGGGACGTAGACGTGCACCAGCTGCGACCACGGTGCGTTGGGCGTGCGCAGCAGCAGTGCCGGGATCACCAGTTCGGTGATGGCGTTCCCGGCGCTCCCGGAGGCCAGCAGGTTGTTCACGCCCGTGATTCTCGGGCACGGGCGCTCAGCCCGCGGCGCGGTATGCCTCACCCGCCTGGTTCGGGGTGCCGCCCGCCTTGTAGAGGCCGGTGCCGGGCTTGTTCTCGTCGGGCAGCGCGAACCAGGCGTAACGCTCTACGTAGGGCAGGCCCTCCATCATCGCGCTGGAGTTCTTGGCGAACGCCGCGAGCTGCTCCTGCGTCGGGAACCGCGCCGCACCACCGGAGAAGTCGATGAGCGAGTACTCGGTCAGCCAGATCGGCTTGCCGTACCGCGCGTGCACCGCCGACAGGTAGTTCTTCAGGTGGCCGACGGCGGCGTCGCTGAAGTCCGCGCCGTACCAGTGCACCGCGATGAAGTCGACGCGCAGACCCCGTTGTGCCGCACCGGTCATGAACCGGTCGAGCCAGCCGCCCGCCTTGTCCCCGCTGTGCGCGACGGCGGGGCTGCCGAGCCGCAGACCGGTCGCCTGCAGCTTCGGCCACAGGTCGAGTGCCTGTTCCGGCGTCATGTTCGCCTGGTCGGGGAAGTCGGGCTCGTTGAACCCGAGCAGCACCTTGCCGCTCGCCTTGGCCTTGGCGAGCGTCGCGTCGTCGGTGAACTTGGTGCCCCAGATCATCGGCACGAACTCGACGTTCGGGGGTGTGGCGATGCCGTCGGGGGTGGCGGCCCAGTTGTAGTACCAGCCCGCGCGGACGTCCGTGAGCGCCTTGCCGACGCCGTCGAACTTCCAGGTGCTGACGCCCTTTTTGATCGACTTCGTCACGGGGACCGCGGGCGGTGCGGGCTGCACGGTGGTGGTGGGTGGGGTGGAGGACGGGGCCGAGGACGGCGCGGACGACGACGGGGGGACGGTGGTCGTCGTGGTGGGTGGGGTGCTGGTGGCGACGGGGATGGCGCGGGCGACCGGCTCTTCGCCGGAGGGGATCACGGCCACCGCGACGCCCAGCGCCAGGACGGCGGCCGCTGCGGCGGCGATCGGCTTGACCAGAGCGCCCTTCAGCAGGAGGGAGAACTTGCCTCCCGTGGCGGAGGAGGTGGAGACCGGAGACGCGGCGCCCGCGTGGCTCAGGCCCGTCAAGGTGGAGGGGTCGGCCCCGCCGCCGACGTGGCCCGTACCGCCGAGGGTGGTCGGGTCGGCGGCGTGGCTCACGCCGGTCAGCGTGGTCGGGTCGGCTCCGGCGAACAGCGACGGTTCGAGCGTGAACGGCAGCGGCACCAGCGGCAGCCGCGCCAGCAACCCCTCGACCGACGCGAGGTCGTGCCCGCACCGCCCGCAGCGGACGCACTCCCGGCTGTGCCGCGCGATCCGTTTGCGCCACAACGCGCTCGGCTCGCCGTTCCACTCCGCCACCATGTCGGCGAGGTCGGGGCAACGGGGCGTGCGTTCCAGTGCGCGCACGACGATTCGTGCTGCGTCGAGCTGGGCTTTGACGCGTTGTACGCGCACGGCCGTGTGCTGCGGAGTCAGGTCCAACGCGGTGGCGACCTCGGTGCGGGTCAGCCGTCCGGCCGCCTCCAGCCACCACAAGGACAACAGCTCGCGTTCGTCCTCACTGAGCCACCGGGTCGCGGACACGACCTCGCGACGCTGGCCGGAGAGTTGCAACCGCATGATCGTCAGGTCGACGAAGTCCGCGCCGGGGTCGGCGACGTCGTGGGGGACCTCGCCGGCGATCGGGGCGCGTTGGCGTTCGCGGTGGCGCAGGCGGATCTGGTTCATCGCGATCACGACCAGCCACGAGCGGAAGCCCGCCGGGTCGCGCAACGACGGCAGGCCGTGCACGGCGCGCAGCATGGTCTCCTGGACCACGTCGTCGGTGTCGGCGTGGCCGCCGAGGGCGTGGCCCACGATGTTGTAGACGAGGGGCAGGTACCCGCTCACCAGGTCGTCCAGGGCGCGCTGGTCGCCTTCGCGCGCGGCGATCACCGTCGCCACCGCGGGTTCCTCCGGTGCTGCCATGCCCACCTCACTTGCCGGTCCTCTGGTCCGACCAGGAGATGCACGGGACGTCCGGCGATAACAGAAACTACTTCGGCTTCACCGCGACCAGTCGCTCGACCACGCCGAGCTTGAAGCGGTCCGTCCGTTCCAAGACGAGACCGTGGGCTTCTACCAGCGGCAACGGGCGGCGCAGGAAGTGTTCGCCCGCCATCGGCACGGTGATGCGTTCGAGCAGCCACTGCACGGCGCGGGTGAGGCGGGACGTGCCGGCGACGTGGTCGACCAGGACGAGGCGCCCGCCCGGTCGCAGGACCCGGACCATCTCGGCGAGTGCGGTCTCGTGGTCGGGGATCGCGCACAGGCCGAGGGTGCACACGACCGTGTCGAACGAGCCGTCGGCGAACGGCAGGGCGTGCGCGGTGCCCTGCCGCAACGTCACGGCCCGCCCCAGGCCGGCGGCGCGCGCCCGCGCCAGGCCGAGCATGCCGTCGCTCAGGTCGAGGCCGGTCAGCACGGTGCCGGCGGGGTAGTGCGGCAGGTTGAGGCCGGTGCCGACGGCGACCTCCAGCACCTCGCCGTGCGCCTGCGAGCACGCCCACGCGCGCGAGTCGCCGAAGACCTTGCGGTCCAGGACGCCGATCTCCCGGTCGTAGGTGGCGGACTTGCGGTCCCAGTAGTTCTGCCAGCGCGGCCGGTCCATGCCGTCCAGCGAAGCATCCCGCCTCGACTGGCGCGAGCAACTCCGCTAGATCTGTGTGCCGTGCGCGTCGTAGTGGTCTCCGGAGGCGATCCCGGTCATGTGGTGCCGGCCATCGCGTTGTGCCTGCGGTTCGCCGAAGCCGGCGACACCCCGATCCTGCTCACCGGCGACCGGTGGGTCGGCGCGGCGCGGGCGGAGGGCATCACCGCGTCCACCGTCGCGGGTCTGTCGCTCGCCGACCTCAAGGACGCGCCGGACCTCGGGCTCGCCCTGTGCGACCAGGCCGCGGAGCTGGCCACGGCGCTCGCTCCCCGGTTCGCCGTGCTCGAACCGGACCTGGTGGTGTGCGACGTCCTGGCGCTGGGCGCGAGCATGGCCGCGGAACTCGTCGGGGTGCCGTGGGCGCAGCTCTCGCCCCACCCGCTGTACGAACCGTCGAAGTGGCTGCCGCCGATGGGCAGCGGGCTGGCCGCCGGCACGGGCGTGCGCGGCCGGCTGCGCGACGCGGTGCTGCGCACACTGACGGCCAGGTCGCTGAAGCAGGGCGAACGGCAACGCGCCGTCGTCCGGCGGCGCATCGGTCTCGGCGCCCAGGAGACCGGGCGGATCGCGCGGTTGATCGCCACGCTCCCGGCGCTGGAGGTGCCGCGCCCGGACTGGCCGCGCGACGCGCACGTCGTCGGGCCGCTGCTGTGGGAGGCGAGCCGGGACGTGCTGACGCCACCTCCGGGAGACGCGCCGCTGGTGATGGTGGCGCCGTCGACGGCCTGGACCGGTGCGCGGGGCATGGCCGAGATGGCGCTGGAGGCCTTGGAGGAGCTGCGGGTGCGGGCGGTGATCTCGACGTTCGAGCCGTCGAGCGACCTGCCGGACTGGGCGCGGTCGGGGCCGGGCAAGCAGGACGAACTGCTGCGGCAGTCCGCCGTGCTGGTGTGCGGCGGTGGGCACGGGATGCTGGTCAAGGGGCTGCGGGCGGCGGTGCCGGTGGTGGTCGTGCCCGGCGGCGGTGACCAGTGGGAGATGGCCTGCCGGGTGGACCGGCAGGGGAGCGGGCTGATCGTCCGGCCGTCCACCGTGGACGGGCTGAGGGACGCCGTCGCGCGCGTGCTGGGCGACCCCGCGTTCGCGGCTGCGGCGGCACGGGCGGCCGCGACGGTGACTGATGTTCGTGATCCTGTGGAGGTATGTCGGACTGCGTTGACTCTTGCGCGTTGAGAGCGCTCCCACTTCAATGAGCCCATGCGCGTGTCAATGACGATGCTCGTGGTGGCGGCGTTATCCATTTCGACGGCATGGCCAGCGGTGGGGCATCCAGACCGCGCGGCCGCACCCGACCTGTATCCCCCGGTCGGCGCGGGCACCAGCTTCCTCGACCACTCCGACCTGCTCGGCAACGTTCCCGAACCGGCCTGGTACGAGGCCAACATCCCGTTCGTGGACCTGCCCGATCGCGAAATCCGCGACACCTACTACTACCGCTGGCGCACCTACAAAGAAGCGCTCAAGTACACGGGTCCGAAGGACGGCTGGATCGTCTCCGAGTTCCTCGGCCCGGTCGGCTACTCCGCACCGAACGGCGGCATCGTCGCCGCGGCGGGCCACCACGTCTACGAGGGACGCTGGCTGCGCGACCACCGCTACCTCGACGACTACGTCGACTACTGGCTGCGCGGCGCGGGTTCCGGGCCGAAGCCCGCCACCGACTTCCTGAACGAGAACACCACCGACTGGGCTCACCAGTACTCGTTCTGGGCCGCCGACGCCGTGGCCGCGCGCGCCGCCGTCGACGGCCGGGCGAAGTTCGCCGCGGACCGGCTGCCCGAGCTCACCCGGCAGTGGCAACGCTGGCAGCCGCAGTTCAACGAGGATCTTGGTCTCTACTGGCAGACGCCGGTGTGGGACGCGATGGAGTACACGGTCAGCTCCTACCAGAGCCCCGACCCGTACCACGGCGGCGACGGCTACCGGCCGACCCTCAACGCCTACCAGTACGGCGACGCCAGGGCGATCGCGGAGCTGTTCAGGGCACGCGGGGACACCACGAGCGCGCGCCGGTACGAGCAGGCCGCCGAAGCGCTCAAAGCCAACCAGGAACGCTGGCTCTGGGACGACGCGGGCAAGTTCTACAAGCACGTCATGCGCGACGGCAACCCCGGCCGCACGAAGCTCGCCGACCGCGAGTCGATCGGTTTCGTGCCGTGGTACTTCCACATGCCCCCGGCGGCGAACAGCGCGGCGTGGGCCCAGCTGACCGACCCGCAGGGGTTCGCGGCCCAGTACGGCCCGACGACGGCCGAGCGGCGCAGCCCGTGGTTCATGAAGGACGCGCTCAACGGCTGCTGCCGCTGGAACGGTCCCAGCTGGCCGTACGCGACCAGCCAGACGCTGACCGCGCTGGCGAACCTGCTGATCGACTACCCGAGCCAGCCCTACGTCGACCGCGACGACTTCGTCTCGGTGCTGCGCGGGTACGCGTTGACGCAGCGCAAGAACGGCGAGCCGTACGTGGCGGAGGCGCACCACCCGGACGAGAACCGGTGGATCTACGACGGCAAGGGCCACAGCGAGGACTACAACCACTCGACGTTCAACGACAACGTCCTGTCCGGCCTGCTCGGCATCCGCCCGCAGCTGGGCAACTCGCTGCAGCTCTCGCCGCTGGTCCCGGACTCGTGGAGCCACTTCGCCGTCGAGAACCTGCCGTACCACGGCCGCAACCTGACGGTGTTGTGGGACTCCGACGGCACGCGGTACGGCCAAGGCGCGGGGCTCAGGGTTTGGCTCGACGGCAGGCTCACCCACACCCAGCCGACCCTCGCGACCCTATGGCTCACCGTCCCGGCACGCACCACCCCGGACACCCCGGAGTTGGTCGACGACTTCTCCAACGTCAGCCGCACCGGCTTCCCGACGGCCCGCGCGTCCTACAGCTACAGCGCGGACCCGCCCACCAAGGCGATCGACGGTCAGGACTTCCACCTCGACGTCCCCGGCACGCGCTGGACGTCGTACGGCAGCCCGAACGCCGCCGACTGGCTGGAGGTCGACCTCGGCGCCCCGACGCGGATCTCCGACCTGCGCCTGGTGTTCTACGACGACGGCGGGGGAGTGCGCGTGCCGACGACGTTCGACCTCCAGCACTGGGACGGCTCTGCGTGGCGTGACCTGCCGGGTCAGCGCAGAACGCCGGCTCAACCCGTGGCCCGCCAGGTGAACCGCGTGCTCGTGGAACCGGCGGTCACCACCAGCCGGGTGCGGGTCCTGCCGCGCCGCGCGGACGGGGGAGCCGTCGGGATCACGTCGTTCTCGTCGTGGCGGGCACCGGTCGCGGGCTTGTCCGCGACGGTTCCGGACGATCTCGCGCTCCGTGCCGGTACCGTCGAGACCACGACGACTTTGCAGGCACAGCAACCGTTGCGCGGCGTGCGGGCCACGCTCGCGGTGCCGCCAGGATGGTCCGCGGTCGCTCTCACGCCCGCCACCGCCGCCACGCTCAACCCCGGCCGCGGTCTCGTCACGCGCTGGCGGATCACCGCACCGGCCACGAAACTCGGTGACCGCGCGCCGATCCGGTTGCTGGCCACGGCTTCCGGCAGCACCGGCGCCACCTCGGCGCTGACGTCGGCGCAGGCCGTCTTCGACCCCGCCGACTACGGCACGGTGGTCTGGGACGACACCTACGACACGGACCGGCTCGGTTCGTACCGGGTGGACGGTCCGTTCGGCGAGCCGTCACCGGCGCTGAAGGTCGCGAACGGCGTGCTGACGGCGAGTGCGGGATCCAGGGCGGGAGCGGTGCTGGCCGCACCTGTCGCCGGCAGCGCGAAGGGCACCGCGATCGTGGTGGAACCCGGGGCGTTCGCGGGGTCGGCGCCGGAGGACAGCCTGTTCCTCGGCCAGAGCGCAGGGAACCGCGACTTCGCGCTGGCCTGGTTCAACAACGCGGGCAAGGCGTCCGGTGTCGACGTGACGGTCGGTGGCACGAGGCGTGGTGACGAGGCCACCGGCGGCTGCTGCGCCACGCTGACCTGGGCCGCGGGCGACCAGCTCGCCGTCGTGCTGGAGAACGGTCAGCTCACCAGCTGGCAGCAGCACGCGCACCGGTGGACGTTGCTCAGGTCGGCCCCGATCGGCACGGCGGTCGCCCCGGACGTGGTCGCGGGCTGGGCACCGGCCCTCGGCCTGCGCCTGGACGCGGGCGCGCTCGCGATCGACAGGTTCACCGTCCGCACCAAGGCCTAGCCGCAGACGCGCTCGACCAGGACCCGCCAGCTGGTGATCAGGTTCTCCACCACGGCGTCCAGGTCGGGCGCGTCGTCCTGCGACTGCAGGTACAGCAGGATCGGCCCTTCCAGCGCGGCAACGAGCTGCAACGCGAGCGTGCCGCTCAGCGCGTCGCCGGGGGACGCCTCGGACAGCAGCATCTGCACGTGGAAGAGCGACGGGCTCTCGTTCGCGACCACGGGCTGGCCTGGGTCGAGCGACGCGCGCGCCAGGACCATGTGCCGCGCCAGGAACTCGAGGCGCGCCCGCCCGAACGCGACGAGCCGGTCCGCCGCCGGGGCGCCCGGCCCGAGCGGCGGCGGACCGCTCATCACCTCGCGCTGGAACCGGATCTCCTCCTCGTCCAGCAGTGCGTGGAAGATGCCCGCCCGCGTGCGGAACCGGCGGAACACCGTGCCCTTGCCGAGCCCGGCGCGGTCGGCGAGGCCGTCCATCGTGACCTTGTCGGCGCCGAGTTCGGCGACCATCTCCCGCGCGACCTCGATGAGGTGCGCGCGGTTGCGTGCGGCATCGGCCCGCTCTTCACGGGGTCGTCCCAACGGCAGCGCGACAGGTTCCACGCCCCGCACGCTACCTGTCGATCACCGGTCAGCGCCGGAAGGCGGAGTCGACGAAGCCGCGGATCAGCTTCCACAGCTCCTCCGGGTCGTCCTCGCGCAGCACGTCCGTGCCGTGGAGGCCACCAGCGACGATCTCCAGGTGCTGGCCGAACGCGAGCCGAGAGCACATGTGGCAACCCTGCTCGTGCGACAGCAGGACACCGCGATCGTCGCTGCCGAGCTCCACAGCGGACAGCCGTGCACCGTCCGAAGTGGTCAGTGTGAAGACGCTGGGGTCCAGACCTTCCGGCACGCACACAGTGGAACGAGAACGGTGGAACGTGCGGTCGTGTCCCGCATGCTGCCGACGAGTTCTGAGGAGGTGTCAGCGCCTCAGCAGTGCGTACGCCTGGGTGACCTGCTCGTTGACCAGTCGCAGGTCGGCGGGCCCGTACTGGCGGCTGACCAGGATGAGCTGTTCGTAGGTCCGGATGGCGTTGGTGGCGAGGCGTTCGACGGCCGCGGCCTCGCTCCGGCCGTGGTGGCAGGCGAGCATCCAGGCGAGCTGCGACCGCGCGTTGGCGGCGTTGCCGATCAGCTCCTCGAACTGCCGCACGGACTCGGGGTGCTGCGCGCGGAACCGCTGGACCGTCGTCTCGACCCGCGACGGATCGCCGTGCGTCGGGTCGAGGTCGGTGTAGAGCGCCTCCGCGGTGCGCGCGGCCTCCACGGCCTGGGGCCCGTTGCCGATGTTGTTGTGCAGGGTGGCCGCGTCGTAGTGCAGGCGCGCGATCTGCGGCTGGTGGGCGATCCCGGTGGGGTCCTGGCGCCGCAGTCGTTCGAGCCGGCCGAGGGCCCGCTGGTTCGCCTTGAGCTCCGGGCTCGACCTGGGCTTCCGCGAGGGGCCGGGCACGGGCGTGCGCGGACCGGGCTGCTGCCGCAGGCTGCGGCGCGCGTCGTCGAGCTGGGTGGCGATCCGGTCGACGTCGGCCTGCGTCGTCTCGTCGCCGTGCCGGTGCAGCTGCCCGTACGTGTCGAGGGGAGTGGTGCCGGGTGCCTTGCCCTCGTACTTCGCGAGCAGGCGGGCGAGCCTCGCGGCCGCGTCGGCGGCGTGCCGGATCAGGGTCTCCGGAGCGATCCCGTCCGTGCGCATCTCGCGCAACTGGCGGGCGACCGCGGCGGGGTCACCGGAGGCAGGGTCGAACGCCGCGTACGTCCGCACGGCGCTCTGGGCGGCGGCGACGGCCTCGTCACCACGCCCGAGCGCGTCGAGGACCGTGGCCCGGTTGTACTGGACCCCGGCGAGCTGGAACCGGTGGAACGCCTGGCCGGGCTCGCGTTCGATGAGCTCGCTGATCGTCTTCTCCAGCAGTTCGCTGTGCCGCAGCGCCCCGTGCAGGTCCTGCGCGCGGACCGCCGCCTCGAACCGCTGGTGCTCGACGGTCGCCTTCGCGCGGAGCCTGGTGGCCGTCCGTCCCCCGAACATCCCCATCACTCCACCGTGACAGCCCGGCTGCTGTCTGTCACTACTGTGGTCGTATGACAAGCGCCAGGGGAGTCGCCCTCAGCAACCGGGCCATCGCGGTCATCGGCGTCGGGTTGCTGGCGGTCGGCGCGGTGTTCACCGCGTTGCTGCTGTGGCAGTTCGGCGACGACCGGCCGGTCACCAAGGCCCGCCTGGAGGCCATCAAGGTCGCCGGCACGATCGTCGTGGCGGCAGGCGGTCTGGTGGCCCTGTGGCTCGCCGCCCGCAAGCAGCGCTCGACGGAGCTGGAACTCGGCCGCCAGCTCGCGGCCGACGCGGCCAACCAGCTGGACGCCGCCGAACGCCGCATCACCGAGCTCTACACCAAGGCCGCCGACCAACTCGGCAGCGACAAGGCACCGGTGCGGCTGGCCGGGCTGTACGCGCTGGAACGTGTCGGCATCGGCGCGCCGGACCAGCGGGCGACGATCGTGAACGTCATCTGCGCCTACCTCCGGATGCCACACGCCGCGCCCAACCTCGACGAGCAGAGTCCTGAGGAGTACGAACGCATCAAGCAGGAGGACCAGGTGCGCCTCACCGCGCAGCGCATCCTGAGCCGTCACCTCTCGACGTTGGTGGACGCGAGCGGCACCAGCGAGAACCGCTGGCAGCGCCTGCACATCGACCTGACCAGCGCCAACCTCCAGGACGCCGACTTCGCGCAATGCGACCTGACCGACGCCGACTTCACCAGGGCCGACCTGAGCGGGGCACGGCTCACGTCGGCGACCCTCACGCACGCGAGGTTCACGAGCGCCCTCCTGCGGGGAACGGATCTGCGCAACGCCCAGGCGGTGCGGGCCGACTTCAGCGATGCCCTGCTCTCCGGCGCGGACCTGACCGGTGCGACGACGACGGACGCGATCTTCACCGGCGCGAAGACGGACCGCGTCCGGCGGTAGTCGGCTGCGCTGCCGGACCAGCCCGGCAGCGATCTCCGGTCTCCTGGCGCAAGTGGTGATCGCCGCCGGGCGGGTTGACTGCCGGGTGTGCACACGACGCTGCTGATCGCGGTGACGCCCATGCGTTCCGCATCGGTTCACCTCTCCGGCTGACGGCTTGAATCTTGACATTCAATGTCCAGGTTCCCTACGTTCGCCCTGTCAGTGCCGGGTCGTGACGACCGAGGAGAACCTGGATGTCCAGTATCCTGATTGTATGGGACGGTTTTCGCCGGCGTGTGGAGCGCGGCCAGCGCCGCCAAGGTCCGCGGCGAGCACGGACTGTCCGAAGAGGACCTCCGGATCACGCTGATCAGCGCGGGTGACGACAGGGTGATCAGGCCCCGGCTCTACGAGCCGGTCCGCTTCGAGCCGGCCTCCTGCGTCACCTGCCTGGCGCTCGGCCCGGCCGGCGCGGTCGTGACGTCCGGCTGGGACCGCGAGGTGCACATGACCGAGCACGTCGCCAAGGACCTCAAGCAGACCATCGACCAGCAGCGGACCTACCCACCCGGTAACACCGACGAAGGACCGTCACGTGAAACTCCTGCTCGACCGGATCAGCCTCGCCTTCATCGCGCTCACGTCGGCGTACGTCGGCTTCTTCGCGTACTTCGCGCCGAAGACCTGGTTCGACACGTTCCCCGGCCTGGGCCTGCGCTGGCTGCCGCAACTCGGCCCGTACAACGAGCACTTCGCCAAGGACGTCGGCGCGGCGTACCTCGCGTTCACCGCGCTGAGCCTGATGGCGTTGCTGTACGCCAAGAAGCAGGCGGTGGTGCCACTCGCGGGTGCCCCGCTGCTGGTGTTCAACACGTTGCACTTCGTCTACCACCTGACGATGCTGCACATGTACGAACCGCGCGACCAGGTGCTCAACGTCGTGCTGCTGAGCCTGCTCGTGGTGCTGTCGGTGATCCTGGTGCTCCCGGACCGCACACGCCGCTGACCTTCAGGCCGGCGCGCGGGTCAGGGCGGCGGGCCACCCGCGGCGGGGTCAGGACGGCGAGCCCAGGCTCCTGCCGTACCGCCGAGCCAGCCGGACGATCGCCGTCGAGGCGGGAGCGACCACGACGTCGAGCAGTCGGGTGACCGGGGCCCACGAACCCAGCCGCGCGACCTCCCACCAGCGCGGCACGGCCACGGTCCGGGAGACCCGCGCGGTCAGGCACTTCTTCACCGCACGAGCCACGTTCCCCGGATCGGCCCCTGCGGAGAGACGGTGCGGTGCGACGTGCTCGGCCGCCTGCCGTTGAGCTCCCGCGAGAGCCACTCGGTGCGGATCGGCCCCGGACAGACGACGTGCACCCGCACGCCGCGCGGCACCTCCCTGCGCAACCCGAGCGCCAGCCCCAGCACGCCGGCTTTGGTGGCGGAGTAGAGCGACAGCGGCGGTATCGGGACCCACGCGCTCACCGACGACATCATCACCACGTGCCCGCCTCGGGCGCCGAAAGCGGGCAGGACGAGCCGGGTCAGGTCCGCGACGGCGGTGAAGTTGACGTCCACCAGAGTGCTCACCTGGTCACCGGTGAGGTCGCCGAGCTTGCCGACGCGGCCCTGTCCGGCGTTGTTCACCAGGGCGTCGATCCGGCCGAACCGCTCGGCCACCGCGCGGACGAGCCGTTCCCGATCGGCCGGGACGGTGACGTCGCAGCACATGCCCCAGGCGCGGGGGATCTCGCGCAGCGCGGCGTCCAGGCGTTCCTGGTCACGGCCGCAGATCGCGACGTGCGCACCGTTGCGGGCGAGCAGCCGGGCGGTGGTCCGGCCGATGCCGGCGGTGCCTCCGGTGATCAGAACAACGGTGCCTGCCAGGGATCGCACGGTTCACCTCGCGCTCAGGAGCGTGACGTACAGGGTCAGACCGGGACCGAACGCCATCGCCACCACGGGGTCGCCGGGGCGCAACGGCGTGGTGCGCAGCAGTTCGTCGAGGACCATCAGGACCGTCGCCGAGGAGCAGTTGCCGTTGTGGCGCAGGACGTGCCGCGACGGTGCGAGCGCGTCCGGTGGCAGACCGAGCTCGTGCCCGACGGTGTCGAGGATGCGCGGCCCGCCGGGGTGAACGGCCCAGCCGCGCACGTCGGGGACGGTCAGGCCGTGCTCGGTCAGCAGGCGTTCGACCGCCTGCCGCACGTGCTTGCCCAGCACCTCGGGCACCTGCGGCGACAACGACATCCGGAACCCGTGGTCGGTGACCGTCCACGTCATGTGGTCCGCCGTGGCCGGATCGGTGACCGCGCTGGTGGCGACGACCTCCAGCGCGCCGGGTCCGGGACTGACGACGATCGCCGTGGCCGCGTCCCCGAACAGCGCGTGGGACACGATCTGGCCGACGTCCCTTGTGGACGGCTGGACGTGCAGGGACGTGAGTTCCAGGCACAACATCACCGCGGGACGCCGGTGCGCGTTGACGTAGCCGGCGACGGTGGCCATCGCGGGCAGTGCGGCGTAACAACCCATGTGCCCGACGAGCAGCCGTTGCGCGTCGCCTGCCAGTTCCAGCGAGGCGGCCAGTTGCACGTCGAGTCCCGGCGCGGTGTACCCGGTGCAGGACACGACGGTGAGCTGGCCGACGTCAGCGGCTTCCAGACCGGCCTCGGTCAGGGCGGTGGACACGGCCTCGTGCCCCAACGGCCGCGCGTACGCGTCGTAGAGCCGCATGCGCTCACCGGTCGTGCTCTCCGACAGGTCGAGGTCGAGCGGGCTGATGACGGCGTGCCGTCGTTCGACGCCCGCGGCGGCGAAGATCCGCCCGGCCGCCCGGCTCTCTCCCAGGAGCGTGCGGAAGTGCTGGTCCCACAGCACGTTCTGCTCGATCGGGCGAGGGAGCGCCGTGCTGATCGCGGCGATGTGCGCGGTCACCAGCGGGCCTCGTCCGGGTCGTCGCCCAGCGCGGCGGCACCGAGCCAGTCCGCGCACACGTCCGATGTGGCCGGTTGCAACGCTCCGCACCGCGCGTCCCGGTAGAGCCGCTCCAGCGGATGTCCCCGGCGCGTCGCCGCCGCACCTGCCGCCTCCAGCACCGAGAACGCGACCCCGGCCGCGGTGTCACCGGCGGTCAGCTTGGCCCGCCACACCCACCGGTTCGTCTCCGGGCTGCCGGGATCGTCGGTGACCAGCCTCGCTGCCTTCCTGACGACGAGCTCGGCGGCGGCCACCTGCACGTCGGCGCGGCCGAGGCGGGCGCGGACCATCGGGAGGGTGTGCAGCCCGCGCTCGCGGAGGTGCTCCGCGCCGTGGCGGAGCACGGCCTGGGCGACACCGACGTAGACAGCGGCGTACGACGCGACCAGCCACTGCGGCATCACCTGTGCCAGCAGCAGGGCCGCGCCCTCGATCCCGCCCACCAGGGCGTCCTCACCGACCTCGGTGTCGAGGTGCAGGTCGTGGCTCCCCGTGGCGCGCATGCCGAGCGAGTCCCAGGTCCGCTGGACCTCCACACCGGGACCGGCGGGGACGAGGAAGTAGGAGATCTTCGGTTCCTCGGAGGCGTTGTCCCTGGCCGCCACCAGGTAGGCGTCCGCGTGGCCGGCGCCGGAGACGAACGTCTTCGCGCCGTGGAGGCGGAAGCCGGAGTTCGTCCGTTCGTAGCTCGTGCGCACCTGGGACAGCCGGGATCCGATGCCGCGTTCGCTCATCGCCACGGCGTACAGCGCACCCTCGGCCGCGGCCTTCAGCACGCGGTCGCGGAAGGCGAAGAAGGTCTCCGCGCCGCCGAACTGCCGGACGAGGTCGTCCGGCGTGTGCGCGAAGGCCCCGGTCACCGACGCGTGCATGTTGAAGATCAACGCGGTCGCCCCGGACCCGCTGCCCAGCCGCACCGCGACGTCCGTGTACTCCGCGAAGGAGGCACCTGCTCCGCCGAGGTGCCGCGGGGTCATCAGACCCAGCAACCCGGCCTCGCGCAGGTCGGCGAAGTCGTCCTCGGGGAAGTCACCGGACTCGTCGTACCGCGCCGCCCGGCCCGCCACGCGTTCGGTCAGGGAGTGCAGGTTCAAGGATCATCCCTTCTTGCGGCCGGTGCCCTGGAAGAGGACGGCCGTGGTCGCGGTCGGCACCATGCGGACAGCGGTTCCGCGCCGCACCGACCACGCGAGCAGGCCGGGCAACGACGGGCGGATACCCTGCAATTCCACGTGCACACCGCCGCGAGCACATTCACGGGCCAAGGCCTCGCGATCGACCAGCAACGCGGGATCGTGCACGCCGGGTGGTGCCAGGCCGACGCGTTCGGCGACCGTGATGGCCACGAAGCGGCACAGCGCGGTGTCGGCCAGGGTGTCCAGCACCAGCAGGCCGCCGGGCCTGAGCAGGCGGCAGGCCTCCGCGACCGCACCCGCGAGGTCGTGGACGTGCTCGAGGACCTCGCCCGCGACCACGACGTCCGCGCACCCGTCGGGCAACGGCAGGGCGAGCACGTCGCCGCGGATCGTGCGGACGCCACGCGCTCGTGCCTGGCGCAGAGCGGATTGCGAGGTGTCGACGCCGATGTGGCGGTAACCCCGCACGTGCGGTGCGAGCAGCCCGGCACCGCAGCCGAGGTCGACCAGGACCGCGCCGGGGTGCGGTGCCGGGACGAGCCGGGCGCGTGCCGCCGCCAGCCAGTGCAACATCGCGAACGGTCCGCGTGGCTGCCACCACTGGTCCGCGAGCCGTTCGTACAGCTCGGGATCGTTCGGTTCGAGATCGTCCTGCGGGTGGTCCGCGGGTGGGCAGACTGGAGATCCATGGGTCGCATCGAAGCTCTTGCGCGTGCCTGTCATCCGTTACCCGCTCTCGCCGTCACCGCGGTCGCCACCGCGCTGGCCGTCGCCACCGGCAGATCGGTGGCGGGGCTGGTGGCGGTCGCCGTGGCGGTGCTGGCCGGTCAGCTGTCGGTGGGGTGGCTCAACGACTTCCTCGACGCGGACAGGGACGCGCGTGTCGGCCGCAGGGACAAGCCGGTCGCCTCCGGTGCCGTGTCACGTCCGCTGGTGCTGACGGCCACGATCATCGCCGCGGTGGCAGCGGTTCTGGTGTCGCTGCTGTCCGGTGTGGACGCCACCGTCGTCCACGTCGTGATGCTGTGCTCGGCGTGGGCCTACGACCTCGGCCTGAAAGCCACCGCGTTTTCCGTTGTGCCCTATGCGGTTTCGTTCGGGCTGCTGCCCACGTTCATCACGCTCGGCGGACCGGGCGACCAGTGGGCGCCGGGGTGGCTGATGGTGGCGGCCGCCGTGCTCGGCAGCGCCGCGCACTTCGCCAACGTCATCCCTGACCTCGACGACGACGCGGCCACCGGTGTCCGCGGCCTGCCCCACCGACTCGGCGAGACCGCCAGCGCGGCGGCTGCGGCCGCGCTGGCGGTGATCACCGGACTGGTTCTCGCGTTCGGGCCACCGGGGCCCGTCACGACGGCGGGCCTGATCGCCGTGCCGTTGTCGGTCGTGATCCTCGTGATCGGCAAGACACGCGGCCGCCGTCCCGGATCGCGGGCGAACTTCACCGCGTTGCTCGCGGTCGCGGTCGTCGACGTCGCACTGCTGATCATCGTCGGGGGAGGGGCGCTAGACCCGGCGGCCGCGCGCGTTGGCACCCCGGCCGAGCGCGAACCCCAGTCCCGCCATGCCGACGGCCAGCAACAGGTGCAGCCAGTTGTCGGCCGTGTTGAGCGGAACGAAGTTCGCGGCGCTGTCGTGGTCGATCACCAGGCCGTACAACCACAACAGCAGGTAGACGACGCCTCCGCCGACCAGGTACCGGTACGCGCCGGGGGCCGTGCGGGACATCAGGAATCCGACGACGCCGAACGCCAAGTGCACGATGTTGTGCAGGATCGACACCATGAAGACACCGAGCAACATCGCCTGGGACTCGTGCCCGGCGAACATCAGGGTGTCGTAGTTGGTGGTGAGACCCGGGATGAAGCCGGCGACGCCGACCAGAACGAACACGACGCTGACGGCCAGTGCGGCCTTCTGCACGGGCGTCCGCACGGCGTCTCGGGTTGCTGCCATGACCACTCCAAGGAAGCAGGGACTCGCTTCGGTCGTGCCCGGCTACCCGTGCCATTGGTGAACAAACAGATGCCGGAGCACGATCTCGGTCGGAGTGGTCAGGCCCGCCGCCACCGGTGAGGCCGGCGCCTCCTGCGAGCCTCCGCGGGCGGACGTCGTCACGGATGCGTGTGGTTCAGCACGACTTCCAGTGCTTCCGTCAGCGTGGCGGGTCGTCGCACGAACGACGGCAGGGGCACGCCCTCCCACCCCGGGCCCGCGACCGCGATCACGGTGTGCGTCCGCTCGACGAGGTCGGCCAGCGGGACCTGGAGAGCGAGTTCGCGCCGGTGCGCCCACACCAGTGCGACGGCGGGGTGCAGGCGGAGGACCGCCTCGAACAACGCCTCCGCGGGTACCCGTGCTCCCAAGCTGCGCCAGACGCGTCCCTTCTCGGACAAGGCGGCCCCGAGTGCTTCCAGCGGCAGCCAGTGCTGTTCGTCCGGTGCGCACGCCAGCAGGGCCGCGAGCACTCCGGGGCCTGCCGCGCGCGGTGTCGCGCGCAGGGCGAACAGGACGCTCGCGCTGGCGAGGTGCTCGACCTCCACGCCCCGTCCCGTTTCGGCGACGAGATCGCCCAGTTCCACGAACACCGGGACGAAGACGTTCTCCCACACCGGGATCACGCCGTGGTCGGCGATCAGCTTCTCCGCGAGGTCGGTCATCATGGGCTCGTCGAGGCGCCTGGCCGCGGCCAGGAATCCCCGCCGTGCGGCGAGGGCCTGTTCCGCGCTGATCGAGGTGCGGGAACCGCCGGGACGGGCCACCGGGTCCTGGTGTGCGAGAACGGCGGCGGCCGCCGCGGACACGCCCTGCGCGGTCAGGAGCACCATCTTGCGCAGCACCTCGACGTCCGCGTCCGCGTAACGGCGGTGTCCGCCCTCGGTGCGAGCCGTGGGGCCCAGGCCGTAGCGCTGGTCCCACGTGCGCAGCGTGGTGGGGGCGATGCCGAGCATCTGCGCCACAGCGCGGGGCGTGTACATCAGGACTTGGTCTTGCGTGCGCGCTTCGCGAGGATCGCCCGCAGTTCGCTCTCGCCGAGACCACCCCAGATGCCGAAGGTCTCCTGCACCTCCAGGGCGTGCGACCGGCACTTCTCCATGACGGGACAGCGCTGGCAGATCGCCTTCGCCGCCGCCTCACGTGCTTCCCGTGCCGCACCGCGTTCGTTGGGGGTGTGGAAGAAGGAGGTGCTGTCCATGCCGCGGCACAGCCCGGACAGCTGCCACTCCCACGACTCGGCGACCGGTTGAGGCAGACGGGACAGTTCAGGCATGGCGCACGTCCTCGGGTGAGTCGGCCTCGGTGTTGTTCGCCAATCGTAAAATCGACTCAGAATCGACGCAACTCGGGGGTTGTCGAACCGGCTCTCAGTCCGCGACGCGGCCCAGCACGTGACGCAGTGCCGGTTCCAGCTCCGGGTGGCGGAACGCGTGCCCGGCCTTGACGAGCGCCGCCGGGCGGACCAGTTGGCTCGCCTCCGCCAGTTCCTTCGCGCCCTGCTCGCCCAGGAGCAGCCGCGGCCCGAACGACGGCACGGGCAGCAGGGCGGGACGGCGCAGCACCTCGGCGAGCGTCTTCGCGTAGCCGGCGTTGCGCACGGCTCCGGGTGCGACGGCGTTGACCGGCCCGCTGAGCGAGTCGTCGTACAGCGCCCGGTGGTAGACGTCGACCAGGTCGTCCATGCTGATCCAGGACTGCCACGCCCGCCCGTCGCCGAGCCTGCCGCCCAGGCCCGCCGCGAACAGCGGGTGGAACAGGCGCAGGGTGCCGCCGTCGGGCGACTGGACCAGCCCGGTGCGCACGGTCACGACCCGCGCGCCACCCGACGAGGCGGGATCGGTGGCGGCCTCCCAGTCCGCGACCACGTCGGCCAGGAAACCCTCGCCGCGCCCGCTGTCCTCGGTGAGCTCCTCGTCGCCGCGATCGGCTCCGTAGAACCCGATGGCCGACGCGCTCACGAAGACGGGCACGCCGCAGGAGGCGGCCACGGCGGCGAGCGCACGGGTCGGTCCGATCCTGGAGGAGCGGATCGCACGCCGGTGCGACTCGGTGAACCGGCCGGCGATCGACGCGCCGGCGAGGTGCACCACGGCGTCCACCCCGGCCAGCAGGTCCGGTGCCGGGCGGTCCGGGTCCCAGCGCCGCTGCGAGGGATCGGCGGGGGAGTGCCGCACCAGCCTGACCACCCGGTGGCCGGCGGTGCTCAGGAACGCCCCGAGCGCCCGTCCCACGAACCCGCTGCCGCCGGTGATGGCCACCGTCCGCGGCCGGTCGCCCGCCGCCCGCGCCGCCGCCTGCGCGGCGAGGTCGGCGGCGACCTGGCGGTGCCGGTAGGCGAACATGGACCGCAGCAACGCGCCGGGCACCGGGGTGTCGACCCGGTCGGTCATCCTCGTCCGGTCGCCCTCGGCCTCGAACTCGTGGGAGTGCCGCCACTTCAGCCCCCAGCGCAACGGTGCGGAGTCCAGTTCGTCGACGAACCGGTGCGGCGGCGCGTACCCGGTGTGCCGCGCGCCCCAGCGGAGTCCGAGCGGCAGTCCCAGAACGGCCCGGCCGCCGTCGAGACTGCTCGCTTCCCGGACCACCGAGACGGGTTGCCAGGGAGGCGTGAGGCGGTGGATGGCGCCCGGTCGTGCGTGCCAGGCGAACACCTCGTCCAGCGGCGCGTCGACGACACTGGAGAAGATCAGGGTCATGACCCAACGCTAAGCGCCACCTCCCGCGTTCGCTTGATGGCAGCACGACCGCACGAGCCGGTGCTCAGCCCGACAACCGGCCGTAGAGCGCCGCGAACGGCTCGGCCACGGCGTCGATGTGGAAGTGCTCGCGCACGGTGCGCTGGCCGGCCGCCGCGATCGGCGCCGCGGCGGCACCGAGGTCCACCACGTGGGCCAGGCCCTCCGCGAGGGACCGCGCCGTCGACGTGTCGACCAGGAACCCGTTGCGGCCCTGTGCCACGTAGCACGACATGCCGCCACGCTGCGGGCCGACCGCGAGCAACCCGGCCTCCATGCCTTCGAGCACGGCGATGCCGAACTCCTCCTTGACGCTCGCGCAGGCGTAGACGTGCGGGGCGCCCGACGGCGCGGGACTGGCCGCCAGTTCCTGCTGCAACCGCCGGACGTCGTCGTTGGACCAGGCGGTCAGCACGGCGAGCCGTCCGCGTGCGGCGGGCGCGGACCGGGCCAGCGCGATGACCTCGTCGAGCACCGCCTGCTCGTCCGGCGTCCTGTTCGTCGAGGAACCCCCGATGATCACCAAGGTGGTCCGGTGGTGCAGACCCGCCTCCAGCCACGCCTGCACCAGCAGCGGTTGCTGCTTCATCGGGTGCAGCCGCCCCACGTTCAACAGCACGGGCAGGTTCTCCGCCGCGGCGTCCAGGCGGGGGAGGGCGGCCGGGCTGAACAGTTCCCGCACGAGTGACCGCCGCGCCGGCGCGGGGCCCGGCGCGATGCCCTCCTCCAGCGCGATCAGCGTCTCGGCGGTGAGCTGCGGGAAGTGCGCCAGCACCTCGTCCTGCCTGCCGCCGATCGTGATGACCTGGTCCGCCCGCCGTACGAGGTGGTCGGCGGCGCGGACCCGGTGCAGGTCGAACCACATGGCCGTGAGGTCCTCGGCGTCGTGCGGGTGGCGCTCGGCGAGGTGGCGGTGCGGGTCCGGGGTGACCGTGAACACGAGCTTCGAGCCGAGCAGGCGCGCGGCGTCGGCCACGGCGAGCGATCCGTCGTCGGAGTAGCGGACGTGCACGACGTCCGGCGTCAGCCCGCACCGCGTCAGGAGCTTGGTGAGCCACCAGGTGATGCCCGCCCGGTGCCGTGCCATCTCCGGCTGGGCGAGCGGGACCGGTGAGTCGACCGGCACCTGCACCGTCCAGTGGTCGTGCTCGGGGGCCCTGCTGACGGCCAGGGTGGTCGGCTCGGGCGCGAGGACCACCGTGATCACCCGGCCGATGTCCTGTCGCGCCACCAAGGCGTCGGCCAGCGACGACAGGAACACGGTGAGTCCGCCGCTCGCTCCCTCGCCGGGCCGCGCGGTGCCGCCGATGAGCATCGACTGGGCGACGACGGGTCCCGTCGCGGTCGGTGCCAAGGGGAGTGCGACGTCGTCGTGCAGGAGGTCGAGCATCAGTTTCTCGTAGGGGGAGCCGGGACAGTCGTCCACCGGCTCGCCGAGCGCGTCCAGGTAGCGCCACAGCGGCGGGCCCCCGGCCAGCGCTCGCGCCTCGTCCGCTCGCAGGGGGGTGAGGCGGTGCAGGGTCGCGAGGTCGAGCAGGTCCGCGACCACCCCGGGATCCTTCCCGGACAGCAGGACCCGGCGCAGCTCGGTGGTCGTCGCGTCCGCGCCGTGGTGCCCCACGGTCGCCGGAACCTGTTCGCACGTCGAGGAAAAGGTCGTCGGACGCGGATCTCGCAGGAACGTGCCGACCAGAATCCGAGGGCTCGGCGGTGGCGGTGTGTTCGGGACTCGTCGTGCGCGCAGCTCGCGCTGTACTTCCGGATGTGTCCACACATCCTTCATTCGAACCAGATCGGCGGCTGGATCGAACAATTTTCAGCAACAGCAACGAGGAGGACATCAGTGCCGCGGTTCGTCGTCGTCAGTCCGCCCTTCCACTCCCACGCTCAGCCCATGTCCGTTTTCGCGAGGGCGTTGAGCACCGCGGGAGCACGGGAGGTGACCTTCGCCTGCGGGTCGGAGTTCGCCGACCTCGCGCCGGAACTCCCTTTCACGGCGCTGAAAACCACCAGGGACTCGAACAGCGGCATCGCCGAACGGACCGAGCAGGACGCGCGCTCGGCCCAGCAGCTCACGGACTTCCTGAAGGCGACCGGAGAAGGCGCGGCCGCGACACTGCTCGCGCAGACGCGGCGGCGCAGGGCCGAACCCCTCGCCGCCCCGGTCGCGGTGCTCAGCGACATCGCCGCGGTGCACGAGCAGGTGCGGCCCGACTGGTACGTGGTAGACCAGATCGACTACGCCACAACGCTTGCGCTGCACGCACTCGACCTGCCGTTCGTGTCCTTTGTGACCGGACACCCGACCTACCTGGTCTCCCGGGACGACCAGTTCTTCGGTCTGCCGCAGGCGTGGCCGTCCGCGGTGCGCCCGTCGCAGGCGGAAGAAGCGGTGCTGGCCACGGAAGTGCGCCTGACCGATCTCGCCTTCACGGTGGCGTTCACCCGTTTCCTGCGCGAGTTCGCGCCGACGCGTCCGGTGCCGCGCAGGGCCTTCGCACTCACCTCACCCCATGCCGCCGTCGTGAACTACCCGGACCTGCCCTGGCTGCCGCCGTTGCCGGAACACCAGCGGCAGATCTTCCTCGGCCACTGCACCACCCCCGAGGAGCTGGACGACACCTGGCTCGGCCGCGTGCGCGACCGCCGGGTTCTGCTGGTGGCGCTGGGAACCTTCCTGTCCGCCAGGCACGACGTCCTGCGCAGGGTGGTCGACGGCGCACTGCGGATCCCGGACCTGACGGTGGTGGTCGCCGCGGGCGGCCGCGTCGCCGAACTGGCCGACCTGGCGGAGAACCCGCGGGTGGTCGTGGAACCTGTTGTGCCACAACGCGCTCTGTTGCCGCACGTCGCCGCGATGGTGCACCACGGTGGCAACAACTCGTTCACCGAATGCCTGTCGGCGGGGGTGCCCGCCGTGGTCCTGCCGTTCTCCAGCGATCAGTTCTGCATCGCCCACGACGCGGAACGCGCCGGTGCGGGGGTGTGCCTGGACCCGAACGCCGCGACACCCGAGGACGTGGCGAACGCGCTGAACTCCCTGCTGCGGAACCAGAACCCGTTCGCGGAACTGAGGAGGTCGCTGCGGAGCGCGGGACCGGACCGGGGCGCCGCGCGTCTGCTCGACGTGCTCGGCCGGGTCTGAGACGCGACGCGGCGGCGTTCACCGGGACAGCGCTGTGGACCAGGTGCACCTCGGCCTCCTCCCGTCGTCAGTCCATGGTCGCCCGGCACAACGGGGCGTGCATGATGAGTCGGCCTCCCGCCGGAGGTCTTCTGCTCACCACGCCGCGGAGCCGGCGAAGGACGTGGGTGCGGGCCGGTAACCGAGGTGCGTGCGGGCGGCGGTGATGTCCAGGGTGCGTTCGAACGCCAGGTGGCTGATGGCGTACCTGGTCAGACGGGGAGGCTCGGCGCGGCCCGCCAGCCGCCACACGGGCTCGGCCACCGCCGCCAGGGACCGGGCGAGCCGCAGGGGCAGGTGGCGGATCCGGACGTCCAGACCCCGTTCCCGCATCAGGTCCCGCAGCGCGCTTTCCAGCACGACCGGCGAGGAGTCCGCCACGTTGTAGACGCCGGGCGGGCCGGTGCAGGCCAGCAGAGCGGCCTGGGCGAGGTTGTCGATCGACGTGAGCGACTGCAGCGCCTGCCCGTCGCCCACGAGGAACAAGGTCCGGCCCCGGATCGCGCTCAGGACCCTGGGGAGCAGGGTCGGGTCGCCCGGGCCGTAAACGGCGTGGGGGCGGAGGACGACACCGTCCGGACGCGTCAGCACCACCCCTTCCGCCTCGGCCTTCGTCGCACCGTAAGCGGTGAGGTAGCGACTCACCGGGGCAGCGGACTCGGACGCCGAGACGGTCGGCCTGAACGGGTCGTAGACGCTCGCCGACGACATGTGCACGAACCGGGCGCCGGGGAAGGTCTCCAGGACGTTGCGCGTACCGGCGACGTTCACCCGCCGGATCCGCGCACCGGAACCCCAGTCGGTCACGGCTGCGGCGCAGTGCACCACGGCGTCGACGACCGGCGGGTCGTCCAAGGGGCCCGCCGTGATGTCCCACGACCGTGACCCGTAGGCGTGCACCTGCCAACCGCGTGCCTCGGCGGCACGGCACACCGCCCCGCCCACGAAACCGGTCGCCCCCGTCACGGCCAGCCGCATCAGCGAGCCAGCCCCGCGCGGAGAGCGGAGCGGTCGATCTTCCTGGTGCGGCCCGACAGCGGCAGCTCCGGCAGGACCACGACCTCGTCGGGCACCGCGTAGACGTCGATGAGGTCCGGCAGCGCGGCTCGGACCCGCGCGGCCAGGTCGGGGCCGGCGTCGGCGGCGGGCACGAGCACCAGCACGATCCGCTCGTCGCCGATCTCGTCCGGTACGCCGACCAGGACGGCCGCCGCGACTCCCGGCAGGCGGCTGATGGCCGGTTCGTACAGGCCGGGGTACACGTTGGTCCCCCCGCGCAGGATCATGTCCTTCTTCCGGCCGGTGAGCACGACCAGGTCTCCGTCCAGCCGAGCCAGGTCGCCGGTGGCGTGCTCGGTCATCGGTGGCGATCCCAGGTAGCCGCGGCACATGTTGGGTCCGGACACCATCAGCTCCCCGTCCTCGGCGACGCGTGCCCGCACGCCGGGCAGCGGCCGGCCGAGGAGGTCGCCGTCGTGCGCGAGCTTCTCCTCGGCGGTCGCGATCGCCACCGGGAGGATCTCGGTCATGCCGTACACGGCGAGCAGTTCGACCCCCGGCAGCGCGGCCCGGGCACGGCGCAGCAGCGGCGGCAGGACCGGTGCGGAACCCAGCAGCACCTGGCGCAGCGACCGCGGCAGCGCGACCCCGCTGTCGAGGATCGCGGCCAGGTCCGAGGGCACCAGGAAGGTGTGGGTCGCACCCTCCAGGCCGGCTGCCAGCGCGGCGGGCTCGGCGGCGGGCGCGAACCCGTAGGGCGGCATGGACCAGTGCGCGCCCGCGATGAGCGCGGGCAGCCCCAGCATCATCTGGTCGGTGTGCACCCGGGAGTCCTCGTCCAGCTCGCACCGCGTCGCCAGCACGGTGAGCGCGGCCGCGAGCGAACCCCTGGTGTGCACGACGGCTTTCGGCTCGGCCGTGGTGCCCGAGGTGAACACGACCACGGCGTCCTGGTCCGGTGCGGGGTCGGGCAGCGGCGCGGCGGCGACCGGTTTCGCGAGCGTCCGGGTGGACACCGAGCGCAGCGGCACACCGGGCAGCCAGGGCCCGGATCTGACGTACCGCACCGGCAGGGCGGTGTAGTCCGGCAGCAGCACGCCCCTGCGACGGGCCAGGGCGCGCACCGGGCCGGGTGCGCTCGCCGCGTACAGCAGGGACTCGGCCGCCACCCACGCCGGTCCCGCCAGTTCGGTGCGCCTCGTGAAGAGCTCCTGCCCGCCGCCGGGGTCGACGAACACCACCGTGCCACCGGCCGCGACGGTGCCGAGGGCCAGGACGATCGCGTCGGGCCCCGGCCGCACCGAGAACAGCATCCGGCTGCCAGGCGTGAAACCCCTGGAACGCAACCGGTGCGCCGTGCTGAGCACGCGGTCGGCCAGCTCGGCGTAGGTCGTCGTCCTTCCCCGTCCGTCGGTCAGCGCGGGGCGCCGACTGTGGCGCCCGGCCGCGTTCAACACCCCGATCAGCAGGTCGTCAGCCACGGCGCACCACCAGTCTCGAGTAACAGGGGATCAGCACCCGCCGCGCGGCGCTCCGGTCCACGACGGACAGGGGTGCCGCGTCGAGCACGGCGCCGAGCACCGCGCGGATCTCCGCCTGGGCCAGCGGCATGCCCAGGCAGAAGTGCGGTCCCGCGCCGAACCACAGTTGCCTGATCTGCGGCGGGTGCGCACGTTCTGGATCGAAGGACCCGAGGGCGTTGGCCGCCGAGATCGTCGCGATCACGACCCGGTCACCGGCCCGCACCCGCACCCCGCCGATCCGGGAGTCCGCGGCGACGCTGCGCAGCATCACCGGCGAGGGCACGGTCACCCGCAGCGCCTCGGCGATCGCGTCGTCGACCCGGCTCCTGTCCGCGGCCAGCCGGTCGAGCCAGCCGAAGTCGTGCAGCAACGCCACCAGGCGCGGGATGTACGACACCAACGTCTCGGTCCCCGTGAGCACGAACGCCGCCACCGCGCCGAGCGCCTCCTCCTCGGTCAGGCCGAGCTGCCGCATCCGGCCCGGCACGGTCGCCGGGTCGCCGTCGGCCCACGCCCGCGCGGCAGGCCTGGTGAGCACGCCCAGCGACTGCCGGCACCGCAGCACCTGCGCGGGTGTCAGCGACCGGCGGCCCAGCCGGATCGCCGACGTGATCGCGGTTCCCGCGACGTGCGCCGCCACCGCCTCGGACGCGTTCAGCCCGACCAGTTCGCAGATCACCGCACCGACCAGCCGCCGCACGACGGCCACCAGGTCGACCGGACGGCCGGCTCGCAGATCGTTCCGCAACTCCTGCACGGGTGCGTCGAGGACCGCCCCGCACAGGTCGGCCACGCTGCGCGGGGTGAACAGCCCGGACAGCTTGCGCCGGAGTTCGCCGTGCGCCGCGCCTTCCATGTTCAGCAACACGGTCGGTCCCACGACGGGCGTCCACAGGTCCGCCGGCGAGCCGGGGCCGGTCTTGGTGAAGTGCGCCGGGTCGTTGAGCACTTCCTTCGCGAGCGCGGCGTCGCTGACCACGACCCCCACCCGCGGCACCCGGACCACCGGCGCGATGCGGCCGACGGCACGGACCAAGGGATAGGCGGCCGGGTGCGCGGCCAGCTGGAGCCTCGACTCCCAGTTCATCGGATGTCCACGACGTCCGGCCGGTAGCGGTGGTCGGCGTACCAGGCGAGCGTCCTGCGCAACCCCCAAGCCTGCGCCCGCCGCGACGAGCCGTGGACGACCACGTCCCGCCGCCGCCCGTACGCCGTGGTGTGCAGGCGGACGGCGTTGACGAGGGCGCGGTCCTCGTGCAGGTCCTCGATCTTCGACCGCGGGAACCCGCCGGCGAGCACGTACAACTCGGCCGTGATCGCCATGTTGCAGCCGGGCGTCATCACGTACGGCCCCAGGTAGCGGGGATCCCGGTTGCCGGAGCGCACCTTGCCGAACGCCGACGCGACCTCGACGGCGGCGACGAGCACCCACCGCGTGACCGCCCTCACCCCTTCGTCCGTGCGGGGCAGGAGCTGTCCCGACACCAGCCGGAGTCCGCTGCCGAACGCGGCCTTGACCCGCGCCGTCCAGTCCGGTGCCGGCAGGCAGTCGGCGTCCGTGCGGGCCAGCCACCGCGCCCCCTGTGCGATGGCGTGGCGCATCCCGGTGTCCGCCGCCGCGCCGGTGCCCTTCTGCGGCTCGTGCACGACCTCCAGCCGCAGTTCTGGGTTCTCGTCGTGAAAACGCCGCACCAGGTCCACTGTGGAATCGGTCGAGCCGTTGTCCACCACGACCAGTCTGAAGTCCAGGTCCTCCTGCGCCGCAAGGGCTCTCAGCGTCGCGACGATGGAGCGTTCCTCGTTGTAGGCCGGCACGACCACCCACAGGCTCACAGCCGCACCACCACGATCCCGAGGCTCACGCCACCGGCCAGGCCCACCAGCGCGACGAGGTCGCCGGGACCGCACCGGCCCATGCGCTGCGCGGTGACCAGCTGCAGGGGCAGGCTCGCGGACGCCACGTTGCCGTGCTCGGCCAGCGTCACCACCAGCTTGTCGCGCGGCACGCCCGCCCGGTCGGCGAAGATGTCCAGGTAGGGCAACGACACCTGGTGCACGCACGCCACCGCGAAGTCGTCCCACGTCAGGTCGAGCCCGCGCAGGGTGTCGTCGAGGACGTCGCGGCCCAGGTGCAGGAACGCGTCCTTGAGCCGCGGGCCGTCCATGTCGAAGTAGGTGAACTCCGGATCCCGCGGATGCCGGGATCCACCGGCGGGGAGGGTGCCGACGTCCCACCACGTCGAATCCGCGGTGAACGCACTGCCCAGCACACCGGCGTCACCGGCGGTGAGCAGCACGGCCGCCCCCGCGTCCGACAGCGTGTAGCCGGGGAAGGCGCGCCGGAACTGGGCCGCGTCCGCCACGTTCCAGCGCACGGCCCGCGACGGTGACTCGCCGCTCGCGATCAGCACGGTGCGGTAACGCCCCGTCGAGATCAGGGCGTCCGCGACCTCGATCGCGTTGAGCACGCTGTTGCACGCGTTCTTGACGTCCATCACGGGACAGCGCAGCTCGAGCTTCGCCGCCACGATGTGCGCCGTCGCCGGCTCCACCATGTCCTGGCTGGCGGAGGCGAACAGGAGCAGGTCGACGTCCGCCGGCTCGGTCCCGGTGTCCGCCAGCAGCTTGCGCGCAGCCGCCACCGCCAGGTCGGACGCCTGCTCGTCATCGCGCATCACGTGCCGTGACCTGATACCGGTCAACCGGCCGATGAGCCCGGGCGGCGGCGTGAACGGCCCCAAACGTCGTTCCACCTCTTGCGTGCTCAGCCGCTCCTCGGGCAGATGCACGGCTGCGCCGGCCAAACGTGTACCCACTCCCGCACCTCCTGCGTGCACGCTATATGCGCCGGCCCGGCGGGACGTCGGTAGATCTACTCGGATGATCGGCGATCGACCCGGCGGACGCCCGCGTTGACGCACTCACGATTGCGGTGCGGTTACGTCGGGTATGTACGATTCCGTGACCGACCTGACCCTTGCCTCCGGTGACCTCCTCGTCGAGGGGTACACAGCCGACTTCTCCGACGCGGACCAGCCGATCCTGTTGGACGCCAACGGTTCCCCGGTGAACACCTGGCGGGAGAACTACCCCTACTCCGAACGGATGCCCCGGCCGGACTACGACCGCCTCAAGCGGTTGCTGCAGATCGAGCTGCTCAAGCTTCAGTACTGGGTGGCCGACACCGGGCAGCGGCTCGTGATCCTCTTCGAGGGGCGCGACGCCGCCGGCAAGGGCGGCACCATCAAGCGGTTCACCGAACACCTCGATCCGCGGGGCGCGCGGACCGTCGCCCTCGGCAAGCCGAGCGAGCGGGAACGTGGCGAGTGGTACTTCCAGCGCTACGTCCGCGAGCTGCCGACGGCGGGGGAGATCGTGCTGTTCGACCGTTCCTGGTACAACCGCGCCGGCGTCGAGCACGTCATGGGCTACTGCACGGACGAGGAGTACGAGCGGTTCATGCGGCAGGCGCCGCTGTTCGAGCAGATGCTCGTCGAGGACGGGATCATGCTGGTGAAGCTGTGGTTCTCGGTGTCCCGCAACGAACAGCGGACCAGGTTCGTCATCCGCCAGATCGACCCGGTGCGGCAGTGGAAGCTCAGCCCCAACGACATCAAGTCGCTCGACCGCTGGGACGACTACACGGAGTCCAAAGTGGCCATGTTACGTGCCACCGACACCCGGATCGCGCCGTGGACGGTCGTCAAGAGCAACGACAAGAAGCGGGCGCGCATCGAGGCGATGCGCAGCGTTCTCGCCCGCTTCGACTACGCCGACAAGGACGCCGAGGTGGTCGGGACGCCGGACGTGCTCGTGGTCGGCGCCGCCGACACGCTCCTGGAGGAGGGGGAGGACGCCACCAGCCTGAGCCCCACGCCGATCGCGCCCACCCCGGAACCGGGACCGGGCCTGCACCCGTGACGGCTCGTCCCCGACTCGTTCGGTCTGCGCACCTCGGGCGGGGGCTAGCGACGGCGGCGGCGGCGGCGGACACGTGCGGCTGCGCCTCCGGCGGCGATCGCGGACACGCCACCGCAGACCCAGGCGGTGCTGGGCGCGTGGGTCGCCAGCACCACCAAGCCCGCCGCCACGACGACGGCCACCAGCACGGCTCCGCCCAGCACCCAGCGCAGCAGCGCCACGGCGTTGCGGGTGCGCGCGTCGTCGGCGACCACGTAGCCGATCAGGCCGTGCGGTGAGGTGTTCCGGGACGTCGTCATCAGCTGATCTCCACGACGTAGTACTCCCACGCCCGATCCGGTTCCAGCAGTTCGCGCCACGACACGACGTCGGGCCTGCGGCGCAGCAGTGCGCGGCGTTCTCGTTCGGTCATGCCACCCCACACACCGAAGCCGATGCGGTTGTCCAGCGCCTCGACCAGGCAGTCCGTCCGCACCGGACACGTCAGGCACAGCAGCTTCGCCTTGCGTTGTTCCGCGCCGCGGGCGTGCAGGTGATCCGCTGACTCGTCGCGGCAGGCGGCCTGCAGACGCCAGTCACCGCCCGGCGTGTCCACCGGACCGAAGGCCGACGGCTGGGTCGCTTCCCGCAGGACACCGTCTTCGAGCCGCGCACGCGCTGCGGCCAGGTCGTAGTCGGCGTACCGCGCGTCCAGGTCGGCCGCGACACGTCGGGTCATGTCGTCGAAGCTCATCGCACCCCACCCTCTTCGAACCGTCGGCGAGCGTCGGAGAGGTGTGAACGCACCGTCGACGCGTCGATCTCCAGGTATCGCCCGATCTCCGCCGCGTCCTGGTCGAGCAGGACGAACAGCGCCAGGCATTCGGCCTGCCTCGGCGGCAGGCAGGCGAGCAACCTTTCGAGGTCCAGCCGGGTCTCCAACCCGGCCACCTCGTCCGGCGCGTGCCCCTCGTCGACGAGAACCGCGGCGTGCTCGCGGCGTCGGCCCTGACGCCGCCAGAAGTCGACGAGGGCGTCCCGCAGGATCTTGAACGCGAACGCCTCTGGCGACTCGGCGCGCCGTAACGCCTCCCGGCGCCGGTACAGCGCCATGAAGGTGTCGCTGGCGATGTCCTCGGCGTCGTGGGGCGGGACGCCACGCAGCTCCAGGTACTTCAGGAACTTCACCCGGTGCCGGTCGTGGAACAGCACGAAGTCGCCGTCCAGCACGCCGGGGGCGAGACACTCCCGAACGTCCCAGGGGCACGCGCACATCGTGCGCGGGCACGTGCTCGCACTGGTCACAACCACCTCGCTCGACCCGGTCCACCTTGACACCAGGTATGCCGTACGGGACCGGCCGAACGTCCAGCCACTGCCCGTGTGTCACCCGATTGGATGAACTACGGGCCGAGTAACGCAGTGCCTTGAACGCAGCCTCGGGTGCCTGCACCGGCGCTGTCTTGCAGCGGTCGGCCATCGTCGGCCTGTCCTGGCCTGCCGTCACCCGCTAACGAACGCGACGCACAGAGCGAATGTCCACCAGGACGGCCGAGTCGCGCCGCCGGTGAACCGAGAGGCGTCGCCCCGTGCCAGAGCCGTCCTGGGAGAAAGCGGAACAGGCCGACAAGCCGGCAGCCCGCGTCGCCCTCGGACCTGACGTGGAGTTCGTGCTCTTCGGCCCGTCTTTGGACAACATCGTCGGCGAGGCCGAGCGCTCGCCGACGTTGGCGGTGAAGGGGTGCGAGCAGGTCGACTCGTACCCACCGCCGACGCGGTGCTGCTGTACCACTACGAGTTCCTGCCCGACGACGCCCTGGGCGACCTCGTCCTTTTGCTGGGGCAGTTTCGCGCTCACCCGACCGACGCGGTCGCCATGCTGCGCCCGTTCGACGACAGCATCGCGGCCGTGGTCGCCGCGCTGGAGAACACCGAGCCCCGCGATGCGAGCCGTCGACCACGTCGGCGACCGGAACAGGTTCCCGGCGGGGACATGAACACGTGGAGGTGTCATGGTCAGATGGCAGTACGCACACCTGGTCCAGTTGCGTGAGTGGCGCCTGGTCTACGAAGCACCTGCCGATCCTGCTCAGTGGCAGCACACGGGTACCCGCGAGGAGAAGGCAGAAGTTGCTCTCGGCACCGACGCGTGCCAGGGCACCAACCGCGTCGGTCGTGACGTCCGCGGCGATACCGCGACCGTCACGACCGAGCTCCACGAACTTTGCTGCCCGTCCTGCCAGGCCGATCCGAGCAACCGCAAAGCTCTGCCACCGACGCCGCGGACTTCCGGCTTCGGCCTGCTGGGTCGGTCGGCCCCAGTCCCTCCGGAGCTGCCTCCTCCGGTCCAACACCTCTTCCGGCCGGCGCGGCCTGATCCGACCGCCATGGCCGAGTACACGCTCCAGTACGCCGAGTACGAGCGCAGCCGGCAGCGGTTCGAGCGCGCCGAGCAGCGCAGCCAGAGATCCTCAGCCGACTGGGAAGAGGCCCGCGCACACGAACGTTGCTGCTCGTGGGCGCCGACGGACACCAAGCGGAAACGTGTGGTCGCCGTCCGTCGCGAAACCTTCCAGGACATGTCGTCCATGATGTGGACCGTCACGACGTCGCTTACCGGACCCGACGGCACGAAGACCGAACTGCAGCCCGTACTCACCCAACCACCAGCGGACAACGAACAGAACAGGGTCGCGTTGGGCGACCGGTTCGTGCCGGCCAAGGGCCTGACCGTCGCCGATCTGGCCACCGAGATCGTTCACCGCGAGCTGAACGTACTGGGCGACGATGGCTGGGAACTGTTCGACCAGCAGGTGCGCAACGGCATCTTCGGCCCGGAGGCGGGCGCTGCGGATAGCAGCGACTGGATCCAGCGCACGTTCTGGCTGCGCAGACAGATCTGAGGAGGACACCGTGCACGACTACTTCCACGGCGGCCAGTCGCTGCCACTCGGGGCGTCCGAGATGATCGACGCCTGGAGCGGCATTCCGCTCGGCCAGGTCCAGGACTACGCCGGTCCCTTCCAGGTTCTGGACGGCATGGCACACAGGATGGACCCGGCGTTCAACCCGATGATGCGCGACATGGACCGGCGTCTGCGGGAGGGGGCGGTCCACGTGTACGAGCCCGTTCAGTCCACGGGAACCCTCACCTACCACCACGCCCGTCTCCTCTTGCTCCTGAGTTGACGACGAAGGCGTTCCTGGCAGATGTTCGGCGGGCGCGAACTCGCCGGTGAACAGCCAGCCGCGAGGTGAAGGCTTGGCCATGTCGGCGTGGATGGCGATGCGGCCGCGTTCGAGATCGGTTCGGGCGTAGCAGGGAAGCTGCCTGTCGCGACCGAGACGCGCAACTTCTTCTCGGCCGCGGTGGTGAAGAGGACCGGGTTGTCGGGTGGCCCGCGAACCGCAGTGCAATCCCGCGAACCGCAGTGCAATCCCGCGAACCGCAGTGCAATCCCGCGAACCGCAGTGCAATCCCGCGAACCGCAGTGCAACGGGGGGCAACCCGGCTTCTCGGACTGCTGGTTGACCGACGTGGAGTCGTTGGTCGCCGCGCCAATCCCGGATCTCGTTCACTTGCGAACATCGAGATCTGCCACGTGCACAGGCAGCCTCGGCCACGGCGATGATCTGCTTGTGCGCCAATGTTTTCCGACGCCGAAGCTGCTCTCATCGTCGAAGTGTCAGCGTGGAAACCCCGCAGGGCGCACTACCCCGCGAGTGACGTCAGCGCGGGCTCGGGCGTCCAGGCCGCCAGCCGCTGGCTCAGGACGCGGTACACGTCCGGGGCGAGGCCCATGCCGATGTGCGTGCTGTGCACCTCGACGCAGTCGGCGGAGGGGTCCTGGCTCAGCCGCCACGGCACGACCTCGTCGGTCCGCGAGAACATCGACACGGCCGGCACTTCGGCGGGCAGCGGGGTGGCCAGGGCGCGGACGCTGTCGTCGTGGCAGACGCCGTTGAAGCACTCCTGGTCCATCAGGCCGGGGACGCCCACGGCCGCCAGCCTGGCGAGGGTGCGCGCGGCCAACATGACGTGAGGGTTCGCGGCCAGCGGGTCGACGACGGGGCTGCCCAGCATGACCAGTCCGCGCACGAGGTCGGGCCGGCGCACGGCGGCGAGCCGGGCGAGACCGCCGCCGCGGCTGTGTCCGACGAGGACGACGGGTCCGCCGGTGGCGGTCGCGTGCTCCTCGAGCCGCCTCTCGATCCGGTCGACCAGTGCGGTGGTGCAACCGAGGTTGAAGCCGATGCGGGCGCCCGCGGGACGGTAGCCGCGGTGGCTCAGCCAGGTGCTGACGAAGCTCAGCGACACGTCGGCGGCGCCGAAGCCGGGAACGAGCAGCACGCCGAGTCCGGCGCCCTCGTCCGGATCCGCCTCACGCCACACGGGGTCGGCGATCAGCTGACAGCCCAGCATCGCCGTCACCGCGTGCTCACGGGCGACGGAACGCAACGATCGCAATGCATTCATCGGCGTTCTCCTCCGCCTTGTCGGTAGCGTCAGAATTGCCGCGGGCGAGCTGCGCAAACGCGACCGACGTGACGTTTCCCGGACGAAGACGCGGTGTAGGGGTTTCGTCCGGCGGCGCGGGGGTAGGGACACGCATGGCCAAAACTCGCTGTCACGCCGAGCGCGCCGAAGTGACGTTGCGCGCGAAGACGATGCTCCTGGAGTTCACGGGCGAGTGCGACGGCGACGCGCTCACCGCGATCCGGTTGGTCGCCGAACTGCCGGACGCGGGTGGACCCGAGGACGGCGGCACCATCGTGCTGGAGCAGGACGGCGCCACCGTGACCCAGCCGGACGGCGAGGTGCGGCTCACCGCGCGCGAGCCGATCCGGTGGGCCGCCGGCCCGGTGGACGCGGACTTCGCGTTGCCGGAGAGTCCGGAGGCCACGGTGCTCACCGTGCGCGGGCTGGTCGTGCGGACGGAACCCGCGCGCGACTGAGGCGACGACCCGCTGGTTCTCGGCTCGGGAACTTGCCACTGGGCCGGCGCCGGACCCTCATCGGCTGTGTCCGCGCCGCCGGCTCCGGCGGAGGACGTGCAGGCAGGCGCCCACCATCAGGGCCAGCACCCCGGTGAAGACGAAGAGGAAGGTCGCGGTGAGCGCGCCGAGCACCACGCACACCGCGCCCACGGCACAGATCGTGAACCGCGCCCACCGCTGCTTCGTCTGTCGGGGTGCGGCGCCGTGTGCGCTCAGCGCTGCGGCCAGTTCCGGGTCGTCGGTGGTGAGCCAGCGTTCGATCCGCCGGAGTTCCCTGAGTTCGCGTGCGGCGTCCACGGCTCAGTGCTTCGTGTCGCGGTCGGTCGGTGCGAGCACCTTGTCGGTGGTCTTGTCGATACCGGCGGGCCCGGGCCTGGTGACGGACACGTGGGACTCGGCGCGCATCCGCTCGACCATGTGGGGGTAGTGCAGCTCGAAGGCGGGGCGTTCGGAGCGGATCTTCGGCAGCTCGTGGAAGTTGTGCCGTGGCGGTGGCGAGGTGGTGGCCCACTCCAGCGAGTTGCCGAACCCCCAGGGGTCGTCGGCGCGCGCGGGTTCGCCGTACCGGTAGCTGCGCGCGATGTTGTAGAGGAACGGCAGCACGGACGCGCCCAGTACAAAGGACCCGATGGTGGAGAAGGTGTTGAGGAAGGTGAAGTCGTCGCTGGGGAGGTAGTCGGCGTAGCGGCGGGGCATGCCCTGGTTGCCGAGCCAGTGGTGGACCAGGAAGGTGCCGTGGAAGCCGAGGAACGTGCTCCAGAAGTGCAGTTTGCCGAGCGGTTCGCTCATCATCCGGCCGGTCATCTTCGGGAACCAGAAGTAGATGCCGGCGTAGGTGGCGAACACGATGGTGCCGAACAGCACGTAGTGGAAGTGGGCCACGACGAAGTAGGTGTCGTGGACGTGGAAGTCGATGGGGGGCGAGGCGAGCAGGATGCCGGACAGGCCACCGAACAGGAACGTGACGATGAACCCGAGGCTGAACAGCATCGGGGTCTCGAACGTCAGCTGCCCCTTCCACATCGTGCCGATCCAGTTGAAGAACTTGATGCCGGTGGGCACGGCGATGATGAACGTGGTGAGAGAGAAGAACAACAGCAGCACCGCGCCGGTCGCGAACATGTGGTGCGCCCACACCACGACGGAGTACAGCGCGATCGCGATCGTGGCGTAGACGAGGCCCTTGTAGCCGAACAACGGTTTGCGGCTGAACACGGGGAAGATCTCGGACACGATGCCGAAGAACGGCAACGCGACGATGTAGACCTCCGGGTGGCCGAAGAACCAGAACAGGTGCTGCCACAGGATCACCCCGCCGTTGGCCGGGTCGAAGACGTGCGCGCCGAAGTGGCGGTCGGCGAGCAGCCCGAACAAGGCGGCGGTGAGGATCGGGAACGCCAGCAGCACCAGGATCGAGGTCACCAGGATGTTCCAGGTGAAGATCGGCATCCGGAACGCGGTCATGCCCGGTGCGCGCAGGCAGACGATCGTCGTGATCATGTTGACCGCGCCCAGGATGGTGCCCAGACCACCGACGATCAGCCCGGAGATCCACAGGTCACCACCGATGCCGGGGGAGTGCGTGGCGCTCGACAACGGCGTGTAGGCGGTCCACCCGAAGTCCGCCGCTCCGGCCGGGGTCAGGAACGAGCTCACCACGATCAGGCCGCCGAACAGGAACAGCCAGTAGGAGAAGGCGTTCAGCCGCGGGAACGCGACGTCGGGCGACCCGATCTGCAGCGGGACGACGAAGTTGGCGAACCCGAAGACGATCGGCGTCGCGTAGAGCAGCAGCATCACCGTGCCGTGCATGGTGAACAGCTGGTTGTACTGCTCGTTCGACAGGAACTGCAGTCCGGGGCGCGCGAGTTCGCCGCGCATCAGCAGCGCCATCACGCCACCGATCATGAAGAACCCGAACGACGTGGCCATGTACATGATGCCGATCGTCTTGTGATCGGTCGTCTGGAACAGGTTCAGCAACGCGGATCCCTTGGCGCGCCGGGTGGCCGCGACCGGTGTCGGTGCCGGCTTCAACGTGGTCATGGTCCCCCTCCGAGGCACGCACGGCGGGCTTCGCCGTGCCGCCGGACTACCCGTCGAAACCGGTGTGACACCTGCCGGGAACCGTCCGCACGGACGAACTCGCGCGGTCACCGGCTGTTCCGCTGCGGGTGGACCGACCGCTGTTTGCGGTCGTGTCCGAGGGGAAGTCAGGCAGATGGACCAGGACCTGCCCCTCGCCGACGAACTCGCGGCCGTGTCGGTGCGGATGTCGGGTCTGCTGCTGTCCCGGGAGACGGTCCGCACGGCGTTGAGCCTGGTGACGGCACTGGCAGGGGAAGCGGTACCCGGCGCCGAGGGGGCAGGGGTGACGTTGCTCGACGAGGACGGCCGCAGGGCCACCGCGGCGGCGACCGATCCGCTCGTGCAGGAACTGGACGCGCTCCAGTACGAGCTGAGGGAGGGCCCCTGCCTGAGCGCGTGGGAACAGCGCCGGGTGTTCCGCGTCGACGACTTCGCCGGAGAACCGCGCTGGCGGCGCTGGGCCGGTGCGGCCCTGGCATCGGGGATGCGGGCGGCCTTGAGCGCGCCGCTGGTGGCCGGGGGCGGCGCACTCGGTGCGATCAAGGTGTACGGCCGCGAGCCCTTCACGTTCGGGGAACGCGACGAGTACCTGCTCACTATGTTCGCCGCACAGGCGGCGATCCTGCTCGCCAACGTCCGCTCGTTCGAGAACGCGCGGAAGCTCAGCGACGCGCTCGTCGAGCAGATGCGCGGCCGGGACGTGATCAGCATGGCGAAGGGAATCCTCATGGCGCGTGAGCACCTCGACGAAACGACCGCGTTCGCGCTGCTGGCGCGCGAGTCGCAGGACGGGAACAAGAGGCTGCGCGACCTGGCCACCGCGCTGGTGCGGTCCACCGCTCGGCGGGATCGCTGACCACGATGTCCTCGGACCAGGAGCCGGCGCGGCAGGACGAGCAGCTCCGCGCGTTCTCACTCGCCTTCGCTCGCGCCGAGCTGACGGTGCAGGAGCTGTGGGCCCGGTACTTCGCCCTCGGCGGGGACCACGACCAGCTCGACGTCGAGGCCTACCTGCAGGGGCTGATGCCACTGCCGCCGGCGCAGCGCGATGTGCTGGCGCACGCGGTCAACGAGCGGCTCGACGAGCTCACCTGGCCGCATCGCGTTCCGTACACGGCCCGGCCGTCCACGAGCACTCCGCGCTCGGGCACCCTGGCGGCACTGGTGAAGCTGCTCGACGGCATGCACCAGGCGCCGCCGGAACGACTGCCGCTCGTCGCCGCGCGTGCGGGCCGTGCGCTGGGCCTGGAGATCAGCGTCTACCTCGTCGACTACGAGCAGCGGGCGCTGCACCTGGTGGGTGAGCGGCAGGAACCGGGCCTCACGTCGTTCGGGGTGGACTCCACGTTGCCGGGCAGGGCGTTCCGGACGATCGAGGTGGTGCCCTCCAGCAGTGGCGGACGGCCTCGGTTGTGGGTGCCGCTGCTCGACGGTGTGGAGCGGCTCGGCGTGCTCGGGGTGAGCCTGCCCGAGGGAACGGACCCGCTCGACGCCGGCCTGCACGAGCGGTGCCGATGGTTGTCGGCGCTCATCGGCCACCTCGTCACGATCAGCACCCACTACGGCGACGGGCTGGACGTCCTGCGGCTACAACGACCGAGGAGCCCCGCCGCCGACCTGATCCGGCAGTTGCTGCCCCCGCTCACCGCCGCCACGGACTGCTTCGCCGTCGCCGGTGTCCTGGAGCCCTGCTACGAGGTCGGCGGTGACGCCTTCGACTACTCGTTGTCGGAGACGACCGCGACGCTGTCGATCTTCGACGCCGTCGGGCACACGATGCGCAGCGGGTTCGTGGCCGCCGCCGCGCTGGCCGCCTGCCGCAGCACCCGTCGCGCGGGGCACGGCCTGTACGAACAGGCCAGGGCCATGGACGAGACCATCGCGGGCCAGTTCCCGCACGGCGCGTTCGCCACCGGCGTCCTGGCCGAACTGGATCTGCACAGCGGCCGCCTGCGCTACGTCAACGCCGGGCACCCGCCGCCGCTGCTGATGCGTTCGGGCAAGGTCGTCAAACAACTGGGCGGCGGTCGCAGGCTTCCCTTCGGCTTGGGCACCGGCGAACTCGTCGTCGCGGAGGAGACGCTGGAGCCCGACGACTGGCTCTTCCTGCACACCGACGGCGTCACCGAGGCGCGTGATGCCGACGGGGAGTTCTTCGGTGAGGCGCGGCTGACGGACTTCCTGCACCGGGAGGCCGCCGCCGCGCACCCACCGCCGGAGACCACCCGGCGGTTGGTCAAAGCCGTGCTGGCACACCAGAACGACGTTCTGCAGGACGACGCGACGGTGCTGCTGGCGCGGTGGATCAAACGCGGCGAGCTGCTGGCGTGAGCCGGCCGATGTCGCCGTGGTCCCGCGCGGCGTGCACCTTCGCGGAACGGCCGGTCAGTCGTTCTGCTGCTCCATCACCAGGATCGCGCCGCCGGGCTCGCCGCCGTTGCCCCGCAACGAACTGCACACCACGCGGATGACGACCTCGCGCCCGCGCCGGTTCACCGCCGCCAGCTTGACCTCGTCGATGAACGCGGGGTCGGTCAGCGCCGACCGCACGATCGGCCGGAGGTCGGCCACGGGCAGGCCGATGTCGAGGTTGAGCAGGTGCTCGCCCTCGGCCTCGTCGCGGCGCACGCCCCACAGCTCCTCGGCACCGCGGTTCCAGGCGAGCACGCGCATCTCCAGGTCGAGCACGACGACGCCGGCGCGCAGCGAGGTGAGGATGGACTCGAGGAACTCGTTGACCTGGTCGAGTTCGGAGCTGCGTTCGCGCAGGGTGTCGTTGATGGTCTGGAGCTCGTCGTTGGTCGACTGCAGCTCCTCGTTCATGGTCTCCAGTTCCTCGTTGGTGGACTGGAGCTCCTCGTTCGTCGTCTCCAGCTCCTCCACGGTGGACTGGAGCTCCTCGTTGGTGGTCTCCAGTTCCTCGTTGGTGGACTGGAGTTCTTCGTAGGCGGACTCGAGTTGGCGGTTCGCGAACTCCAGGTCCTCCAGGAGCCTGCGGGCGGCCGTCACGTCGTGGAAGACGACGGAGACGCCCAGGACGGTGTTGTCGGTGCCGATCAGGGGGTTGACGTGGATCTCGAACCACAGCGACTCACCGGGAGACCGCAGCCACTCGACGTCCTTGATGCGCAGCGACTTGCGCTCCAGCCGGGCCTGCTCGACGTACCCGCGCAGCTCGACCGGGCGGTAGGAGAGGTCGAGGTCGCGCAGCGGCCTGCCGGTGTCCTTGGGCGTGAGCCCGAACGTGGTCTGCGCCTGCTGGTTCGCGAGCGCCACCACGTCGTCCTCGGTCACGACCACCTGCGCGACCGGACTCGCGGAGAACGCGTGCTCGCGAAGCTCGTCGATGCCGGCGACGTCCACCCTGCGATCGTGCACCATCTGGTAGGAGACGAAGCTGCTCGGGTTGCCCGGTCCGTTGGGCGCCTTGCGGAAGATGCGCCGCTTGAGGTCGATGGGGTCGAAGATGCGGCTGTGGCTCAGCAGCATCTCGGCCTTGCCCAGGAACAGCACGCCCTTCGGTGCCAGCGCGAAGTGGAACCGGCCGAGGATCTTGGCCTGGGTCTCCTGGTTGAAGTACATCAACGTGTTGCGGCACACCAGGAGGTCTATCCGTGAGATCGGCGCGTCCTGCACGAGGTCGTTGCGGCCGAAGATGATCGAGCGGCGCAGGTCCTTGCGGAAGCTGTAGCGCCCGTTCTGGTGCTCGAAGTACTCGGCGGTGAGCTCGCTGGGCACCGCCTGCAGGTCGCGGTCGGTGTAGCTCGCGAGCCGGGCCTGGGTCAGGGCCTCGTCGTCGACGTCGGTGGCGTAGATCTTCACCTGCTGCCGGAACCGGTCGGTGCCGAGCGCCTCGGCGAGCGCGATCGCGAGGCTGTAGGCCTCCTCGCCGGAGGCGCAGCCGGCGCTCCACACCCGGATCGGGGTGTCCGGTCCGCGTTCGGCGAGCAGTGTCGGGATGACGTCCTCGCGCAGGTACGTCCACGCTTCAGGATCGCGGAAGAAGCCCGTCACGTTGATCAGGATCGTGTTGAACAACGCGCTGAACTCGTCGGCGTTGACCTGCAACTGGTCGATGTAGTCGGCGTAGGACTCGATGCCGACCTGGCTCATCCGGTGTCGCACCCGCCGTTGCAGGCTCGTGCGCTTGTAACCGGTGAAGTCGAAGCCGCGTGACTCCTTGAGGTAGAGGAGCACTTCCTCGAAGTCCTGGTCGGGTGCCGGGTGCCGGTCGTTCACGGGCGAAAACCTACCGCTTCGGCCGGAGGCCCAGCACGGCCCACACGATCTTGCCCCCGTCCGGGGACGGCGTGGTGCCCCAGGCGACGCACAGCCTGTCGACCAGTTCCAGCCCGCGGTGGCCGGGCACCCCGGATTGCGAGGCGGTCAGCACCGCGGGAGCGGGATCGCCGTCGTGGACGGCGAGGGACAGGCCGCTGGGCCGGAGTTCGATGCGCAGGACGGGCTCCGACCCGGCGTGCCGGACCGCGTTCTCGACGAGTTCGCTGACCACGACCAGGGCGTCGTCCACCAGAGCGGGCAGCTGCCATTCCGCACAGGCCTGGCGCACCTCCTCCCGTGCCAGCAGGGCGGCCACCAACGACTTCGGCAGGCTCAGCCGCCGGTAGCGGCGGAGCGGGGGTTCCGCGGCGCGGTCGAGCGCGGAGCCGAGATCGGTCGTGGTGAGGACGTGGCGGGACACTCCGGAACGCTTGAGGTCGTGCCGGTGCAGTTCGGTCTCGGCGGCGAGCACCACCGGGATGCCGGGCCACTGGGAGATCCTCATCCAGACCGTGGTGAAGACGGACAGCATCGCCCGGCTGGGTGCCGTGAAGCCGGGGCCGAGTCGGACCACCAGCGCGGCCGGTGCCCCCACCGCGAGTTTGAGCAGGTCGTCGCGCAGGCGGGGGTAGGACGCCAGGTCCAGCGTGCCCTCGGGGGTCGCCACGGCCACGCCGTCGAGGTCGGTCGTCTCGACTCTGACACCGGTCATGCGTCGGTCTCTTCCCGTAGCGGCCCGAGCAGGTGTTTGCGCAGCACGGTAGCGGCCGCCAGCGCTTCCGCCTCCTGGTTGTCGTACCGCGCGGCGACGAGATCACGGCCCGACTGCCGCGAGTGCGACGCCATCCGCCGGGCGAGTGCGGTTTTCTCCTCCAGCGTGCGCAACGCCATCCACAACGCGCGCTCCAGCCCGCCGTCGTAGGCGTCGAGCAGTGCTTCCGGTGTCCAGCCGTGGCCGACGAGACACCGGTACTGGCCACCCTGGGCCGGAAGCTCGACGAGCGAGCCCGAGCAGTCGGGACAGGTGAACGTCGTCGTCCTGCCGTGCCGGGGGATCTCGCCGAAGTCCGGTCCCGCGTCGTCACTCGCCACCCCGACCTCCAGTCGCAGGACCCCCGCGACCGGAGCCTCCTCGACGTCCACGTCCTCGCCGAGACACCGGGCGACCACCGCGCCGAGCTCGGCGGCCGGGGCGACGTGGTCGACGGCGACGTGCCGCAACACGCTCTCCGGCATCCCCGAGTAGAACGCCTCCTCGGGCGACTGCACCAGTGCCAGGCCGCCCCTGTTCTTGATCGCGGCCATCCCGGCGGTGCCGTCGTCGAGGGTCCCGGAGAGCACCACCCCGATCACAGCGGGCCCCGCGACCAGCGCGGCCGAGCGGAACAACACGTTGACCGCGGGCCGGTGCCCGTTCTCCGTGGGGCCCTTGGACAACCGCAGCACGCCGTCCTGGACCACGGTGTGGTGGTTGGGCGGGGCCACGTGGATCCGGCCCCGTCGCAGGGGCATGCCGTCGTGCACCGCGGTGACGGGCAGGGCGCCCCACCGCGCCAGGATCGCGGGCAGCGCCGACGGGCCTCCCGCGGGGATGTGCAGCACGACCACCACGGCGGCGGGCAGGTCGGCGGGGAGGGCGGAGACGAACGTCTGCAGCGCCTCCACCCCACCGGCGGAGGCACCGACGACCACCAGCTGCCTGTGCACCGCGGCTCCTCACTCGTGTGGTTCCAGGCCGGGTACCCCTGGGCCCGGCGGTCACACGCCGAGATCACGTGGCGGGCCGTTCGGCGGCGGCGGTGCGGACTCGGCGCAGTGCCAGCTGGGCCTCGACGCGGGCGAGGAGTTCCTTCGCCGCGAACGGTTTGACCAGGTAGTCGTGAGCGCCGCCGGCGAGGCCCCGCACCGTCTGCGGTCTCGTGCCGAGCGCGGTCAGCAGGATGATCGGGGTGCCGCGCAGCGCGGGATCGGCGCGCACGTGCTCGATGAGCCGCACCCCGTCCAGGTGGGGCAGCACGACATCGCTGATGATGAGGTCGACCCGGTGGTGGTCCAGCCGGTCCAGCGCCTCCTCGCCGGTGCTCGCGGTGTGCACGTCGTAGCTGTCCTGCAACAGGTGTCGCAGGTAGTTGCGCATGTCGGCGTTGTCGTCGACGACGAGCACCCCGGCTCGTGGTCCGGGTCGCGGGGCGTGATCGTCCACAAGGTACGAATCGCTCGCGAGCCAGGACTCTGCCTCCTCGGCGAACGCCTGCCGCGCGCGTGCCGACGTGTCGGCCTGGACGCGGGCGGGACGGTCGTGTTCGTGCCGGGCCCGGACGAACGGCACCCACACGGTGAACGTGCTGCCGGTGCCGGGAACGCTGCGCACCCGCACGCTGCCGTGGTGCCAGGACACGAGCTGGCGGACCAGCGCCAGACCGATGCCCGATCCCTCCCTGCTGCGCGCCCGCGCGCCTTCGATCCGGTGGAAGCGGGTGAACAGGTGGGGGATCTCGGCGGCGTCGATGCCCGTTCCGGTGTCGGTCACGGCGAGCTCGACGTGGCCTCGCTGCGCGCGCAGCGCGACGGTGATCGACCCGGTGAACGTGTGCTTGAGCGCGTTGGAGAGCAGGTTGAGCACGACGGTCTGCCACATGCCGGGGTCCAGCCGCACCTGCCTGCCGAGCGGTGGACAGTCGGTCACGAGCCGCAGTCCCGCCCGTTCGACCGCGGGGCGGAACACCTCCGCGAGCTCCTCGGTCAGCGCGGCCAGGTCGTCGACGTCCTCGAACGACGGAGTTCCGCGGCCCTCCTCGAGTTCGGCGAAGGCGAGCAGCGTGTTGACCAGCCGCAGCAGGCGCAGCGCGTTGCGGTGGGCGATGCGCGCGGTGTCGAGGTGCTCGGGAGGCAGGGCGGTGAGCTGTTCCTCCAGCGGCAGCAGCAACAACGTCAGCGGCGTGCGGAACTCGTGGCTGATGTTGGCGAAGAACGTGGTCTTGGCCCGGTTGAGCTCGCCGAGGGCGGTCACCTGCCGTTGCTGCTCGCGATGGGTCCGCGCCGCGGCCAGGGTGGCCGCCACCCGTTCGGTGACGAGGTCGAAGAACCGGTGGTAGCCCTCGTCGAGCGGGGCGTGGGAGTTGACGCCGAGGACGAGCAGGGCGGCGGGCACGCCGTCGCGCACCGGGCCGACGGGCAGGACGACCGCCGTGTGCGGGGGTTCCGCCCAGGTACCGGACACGAGGTCGGGGAACCGGGTGTCCAGGTCCTCCACGACCTGGGGTGCCGCCTCGCGCAGGCACGCGTGCAGCGGCCAGACCGACGGCCGGCCGGGGGTGACGAGGGGGTCGAGCGCGGGGCTGTCGGCGGCCAGACCGGTGGAGGCGGCCAGGTGTGCCCGCGCGCCACGTCCCTCGACCAGGTAGACGAGGGCGAACGGGACGTCCTGCGAGTTGGCTGTCAGCGCGCGCATCAGCCACTCGCAGACCTCCTGGTCGGACGTGGTGTCGTTCGCCTGGCGCGCGGTGGCGGCGAGGCGGTGCAGCGTGGCCAGGCGCCGGGCGTCGCGGACCTGGTCCGTCGTCTCGACCAGGGTGGCGAGCACCCCGGCGACCTCGCCCTCGTGGCGGACCGGGCTGTAGGCGACGGTCGCGAACACCTCCTCCAGGTGCCCGGACCGGTTCACCACGAAGGGCTGGTCGACCAGGCGCACGGCCGTCCCGGTGTCGAGGACCTGGCGCAGCACCGGGCCGAACGTCGCCTCGGCGTCGGGCCACACCCGGTACACCGACCGTCCCAGCGCCTCGGGGTGGCGTTCGCGGATGATGTCGCTGTAGGCGTCGTTGTACAGCTGCAGCAGGTCCGGTCCCCACATCAGGTCCATCGGCACCGGGCTGGCCAGCACCACCGCCAGGGTCTCGCGCAGTGCCGCAGGCCACCGCTCGACCGGACCGAGCGAGGTGGCGCCCCAGTCGAGGGTGCTCATCAGCCGGCCGACCCGGCCTCCCGCGGCGAACATCGCCTCGCTCGCCCGCACGCCGGGGGTGGGCACCGGGCGACCGCACCCGACCACCCGGTCCAGCAGGTCGGGCAGTTCTCCCAACGGCAGCACCAGGTCCGCCGCGCCCGCGGTGATGACGGCCGAGGGCATGCCGAACGCGGTCGCGGTGTGTTCGTCCTGCACGATCACCGTGCCACCGGCCTGCCGCACCGCCACGGCGCCGGCGGTGCCGTCGCTGCCCAGCCCGGTCAGCACCAGCGCGAGCACCTGCGGGCCCAGGGAGGTCGCGGCGGCGCAGAAGAGGTCGTCGACCTGGCCCAGCGATGACCTGCCCGGTTTGGGCTGCACGGTGAGCGTGCCGTCGGGTTCCAGGCGCACCAGCGTCCGTCCCGGACACAGGTACACGTGGCCGGGCGCGGTGACCTGGCCGTCCTCGGCCCACAGGACCGGGTGCCGCGACACCCGGTTCAGGATCGTGGGGAGGTGGCTCACCCCGGGACCGAGGTGCTGGGCGACCACGATCGGGGCGGGCAGGTCGGTGTGCAGGCCGCCGAGCAGCACCTGCAGCGCCTCGGCGCCGCCGAGCGAGGCGCCGATCAGCACCGCCTGGTAGCGCGCGGCGTCGGGGTTCACGGGGTCGAGTGTTTCAGGCGGGGAGGCCACGGGCACCTCAACGGGATCGGGAAGCCGGACGCGTCCACGGCAACCGCAGCAGCGGGAAGAGGACAGATGAAGATCGCGATGGTGTCGACGCGTGAACTGCCCGCCTGGGAACACGAGCACGTAGCGGGCCTGTCAGCTGCTTTGACAGCGTTGCGGCACGACGTCACCGTGCACGTCCTGGACGCGACTGACGCCGAGAGCGGAACGGAGTCCCCGGCCCTCGGCGAATTCGTCGAGTCGTTGCGGGAGGAGTGGTCGTGGGCGCAGCCGGACGTCGTCCACGCGCACTCCTGGAGGGCAGGGCTGGCGTCGGTGCTCGCGGCGCAACGACTGGCGCTCCCGGTCGTGCAGACGTTCCACGGCGTGAGTCCGGACTCCGGCCAGGCGACCGTGGAGCGCCTGATCGGCAAGGAGGCGGCGCTCGTCGTGGCGAGCTGCGAGCAGGAGCTCCTCGACCTCGCCGCGGCCGGCATACCGCGACCGCGGATCGTCGTCGCTCCGCGCGGTGTCGACACCGGCGTCTTCCGGCCCGACGGCGAGATCACCCCCGGGACCCTCGCCCACCGCGTCGTCGCGATCGCGGATCCGCCGCCGCACCGGGGTGTCGCCGATCTGGTCGCCGCACTGCCGTTGCTGGAGGACGTGGAGCTGGTGGTCGCGGACGTGCCGGACCCGCGTGCGGCGAACGAGCTGAAGGCGTGGGCACGCAGGTTCGGCGTGCACAACCGCACTCGGGTGCTCCGCCCGGACGCCGGGCGGCACCTGCCTGCGTTGCTGCGTTCCGCCGACGTGGCGGCCTTCGCGCCCCGGCAGACGTGGTGGGACGACGCGCCGTTGAAGGCCATGGCGTGCGGCGCGCCGGTGGTGGCGACCGAGGTCGGTGGTCTCTCCGATGCCGTGGTCGACGGGGTGACCGGCGTGCTCGTCGCGTCGGACGACCTGAAACAACTGGTCAAGACGCTCCGGAAGGTGTTGAAGGACGAGGTGTTCCTGGAGTCCTGCGCGATCGCCGCCGTGGACCGGATCGCGGCCCGGCACTCCTGGGGTGTCGTCGGCAGGTGCTTCGAGCGCCTCTACTCGGGTCTGGCGCAACGCCCGGCCGACGCTTCGGCGGGCTGAGGAAGAGCCGATGGCCGACAACGACGACGACGGCAGCGGGCGGGCCGGTGCGGCGGACGCGGTGCGCCGGGTGTTCGACCTCATGCCGCTCATGGTGATCGCCTTCTCCGGACCCGAGCACAGGATCGTCGCGGCCACCGGTGCCTACCGCGCGTGGACCGGGCGCGCGGAGCTCGTGGGGATGACGCTGCGGGAGGCGTTCGCCGAGGGCGAAGGCCAGCAGACGTGGGAGATCGCCGACCGGGTGTACGCGACCGGCGAGGCGGAGTCGCTGCGCGACTTCCGGACCCAGTTCGACCGGCCGGACCTGGGGGAGCGCCGCGAGTGCTACATCGACTGGAACCTGACCCCGACCCGGGACGCCGACGGCCGGGTCGACGGGTTCATCGCCGACGCCGTGGACGTCACCGGCCGGGTGCTCGAACGCCGCGGTGACCGGCGGCGCGCAGCCGGCGCCGAACGCCGGTACACCGAGGCTCGCGACGGGATCGACGCGCTGCAACGGGAGTTGTTGCCGTCGACCGTGCCGCTGCTGCCCGGCGTGCAGGTCGCCGCGAGCTACCTGCCGGCGGTGGTGGACACCGCCGCGGGCGGTGACTGGTTCGACGCCGTGGTGCTGCCGAACGGCAGGCTGGGCCTCGTGGTGGGGGACGTGGTGGGACACGGCGTGGCCGCGTCGGCGACGGTGGGGCAACTCGGTGTCGTGCTCACGGAACGACTCGGCGCCACCGGCGACCTGCGGGCGGCTCTGCGCTCCGCCGACGCCGTGGCGCGCAGGATTCCCGCCGCCCGTGCCGCCACGGTGTGCGTCGCCGTGCTCGATCCCGCGACCGGGGTCGTCGAGTACGCGGCCGCCGGTCACCCGCCGCCCCTGGTCGTCCCCGCGACCGGCGAAGCGCGGTTCCTCGGCACCACCGGGGACCGGCCGCTCGGCGTCGGTGCCGGGTTCCCCGAACCGGTGGTGGTGAAGGAAGAACTGGCTGAGGGTGATCTGTTCCTGCTCTACACCGACGGTGTCCTGGAACGTCCGGGGAGGACACCCGCGGAGAGCACGGTCGAACTCGCGCGGGTCGCGTCCGCCGCGGCCGGCGACCGGGCGTTCCGCGGCCGGCAGGAGCTCGCGGTCGACCGGGTGTGCGACCAGAGCGTCGAACTGCTGACCAGGGTGACCGGACACCAGGACGACATCACCCTGCTCGCCGCCCAGCTCGTGCCGCAGCCGGCCGAGTTCGACCGGAGCTTCCGCGCCGAGGCGGCGTCCGTGCCGCTGGTGCGCGAGGAGTTCGAGGACTGGCTGACCGGGCTCCACCTGGGCGCCGAGGACGTCGACGCGTTGCGGCACGGCGTCGTCGAGCTCGCCACCAACGCGGTCGAGCACGCGTATCCAGACTCGCGGCCGGGGAACGAGTTCACCGTCCGCGGCCGGGTCACCGGTCGCGGCCACGTCCAGGTGGAGGTGGCCGACCAGGGGCGGTGGCTCGCACCGAACCCGGCCGCGGACCGCGGTCTCGGGTTGCAGATCACCGCGCAGATGGTCGACGAGTTCCACGTCGAGCACGACGCCGGTGGGACGAAGTCCGTGGTGCGCCATCGGATGCGCAGGCCCGCCCACCTGCTGACCGCCCAGGACGTGCACTTCGGCTTCTCCGAGCGCGGCTTGGCGCCCGAGCAGCCCCTGGTGGTCGAGGACCGGCAGGACTGCTCCGGCCCGTGCATCGGCGTCACCGGCCCCGTGGACGCGTCGACGGCGGGCCAGTTCGAGCGGGCCGTGCACAACGCGGGTTTCACCGGCACGCGTTCGCTCACGGTCGACCTGAGCGGTGTCACGCTGCTGGCCAGCGCCGGGGTGTCGGTCCTGCACCGCCTGAGCGGCAGGCACCACGACAACGGCACGGAGCTCCACCTCTTCGCACCGGTCGCGTCCCCGGCGGACGTGGTGATGACGCTCGTCGGTCTCGACCACCACACCGTGCGACCGGGTGGAGGATGACGAAGAACGCGCCCGAAACCTGCGACCCGGCCAGGTCGCGGGTCCCGAGGTGCGGGTGCGCGGTGCCCCCGGTACCCGAGCTCGCTGCTCGACTCGGGGAACCGCCGCGACGATCGAAACCGCGCGTGCCGCTGTGCACCCGGCACCGCACTGATCAGCCGGGCAGCGCGTGCCTCTCCTCGACCGGCGCGAAGAGGTCGCCGAGTTCCGAGACCCGTGCCACGACGTCGTCCGCGACGAACGTCAGCTGCTCCGGTCCGCGGCAGCCGCGCACCTCGTCCCAGGTGACCGGCGTGGCCACGGTCGGCTCGTCACGTCCCCGGAGCGAGTAGGGCGAGATGGTCGTCTTCGCGGGGTTGTTCTGGCTCCAGTCGATGAACACCCTGCCGTCGCGGCGTGCCTTCGCCATGGTGGCGGTCACCAGTTCGGGAGTCTCCCGCTCGAAGGCCGTCGCGACGGCCTTCGCGTAGGCGGCGGGACCGTTCGCCGGTGCCGGCTCGATGCCGGCGTAGACCTGCAGGCCCTTCGACCCCGACGTGGTGGCGACGGGCACCAGCCCGTCGCCGACGAGCACCTCGTGCAGACGTTCGGCCACTCGGCAGCAGTCGACGACCGTGGTGCCGGGCCCGGGGTCGAGGTCGAAGACGAGCCGGTCCGGCGCACCCCTGGTCCCGTCCCGGACGGTCCATTGAGGAACGTGGAGTTCGAGCGCGGCGAGGTTGGCGGCCCAGACCAGCGCGGCGAGCTCCTCCAGCAACGGGTAGCGGACGACCTCGTCCACGTCGGCTGCTCGCCGGGAACCACCGCCGCGCAGCGGCACGGTCGGCAGCCAGCCGGGCGCGCTCGCGTCGGTGTTCTTCTGGAAGAACCTCTGCCCGTGAACCCCGTTGGGGAACCGGACGAAGGTGACCGGCCTGTCGTGCAGGTGCGGGAGCAGCACGGGGGCGATCCGGCTGTAGTAGGCGATGACCTCGCTCTTGGCGGTGCCGTCGGGGTACAGCGTCTTGTCCAGGTTGGACAGCGTGAGGGTCCGGCCGCCCGCGTTGACCGTGACCCGGCTGGTGACCGCGGCCGGTGCGGGGCTCGGCCGGCCGGGCTGTGGCGCGGTGACCTCGTCCGGGCTGCGGTCGGCGCGCAGTCCGCGCCAGGCGGTGTGCCGCAGCCGGCCCTCGTCGCCGCGGGTGAACTGCCGGAAGCGCACCTCCCCGACGAGCACGGGCTCGACCCAGCGGGCTCGGGTGACGTCTTCGCGTGGCGGAGTGGAGGCGAAGGGGTGGCGGGGTCGTTCCAGTGGTTGGAGCCGGTCGCGCAACTGGTCGCGGTCCTGGCGGGTGAAGCCCGTGCCGACGTCCCCGAGGTAGACGAGATCTCCGGTGTCCGGGTCGTGAGCGCCGAGGAGCAGGCCCCCGACGGTGCCGGTGAAGCCGCTCTGACCGGGGCGCCAGCCGCAGACGACGACCTCGCGGGTCTGCACGAGCGGGTGCTTGCACCAGAAGTCGGGGCGCTTGCCGGGGAGGTAGGGGGAATCGAGGCGTTTGGCGACCAGCCCTTCGTGGCCCTCGGCGGCGACCCGGTCGAGCAGCCGCTGCGGGCTCAACCGTTCGGCGGCGAGCTCGTCCGCGCCGAAGGACGGCACCACGGCGATGTGGAAGGGATCGGGCATCGGCAGGTCGGCGAGTTGCCGCCGGCGTTGCTCGTAGGGCTGGTCGAGGAGGAGCCGCTGGTCGAACTGCAGGAGGTCGAACGCCAGGAAGCGCACCGGCACGTCCTCGAACGGTTCGTCGCGACCCGCCGTGCGGTGCTTCTGGAACCGGCCCCGCCGTTGCTGCAGCAGACCGAACTCGATCTGACCGGCGTCGTTGTAGACCACGACCTCACCGTCGAGCACCACGTCGTGGCCGCGCAGCGCCGCCGTGAGCACGCCGGTCAGCTCGGCGAACTCGTCGGTGAGGTCGAGACCGTTGCGGCTGGTCAGCACGGTCGTGCCGGTGGCGCCGACGCGCAGCGCGACGCGGTAGCCGTCGAGCTTGTACTCGTACGCCCACTGCGGGCCTTCGCGCAGGCGACCGCCGTCGGGCCTGGCGAGCATCGGGTCGATCCAGTCGGGCACGGAGCCGGGTGCGGTGGGCACGGCGACCTCCGTTCCCCGGTGTGTTGCCTCGTCACCAGGAATCCGAAGGTAACCCGAACGGCCTAGTCGTGCGCGCCGGAACAGCTCACTCGCACAGCCGGTCGTCGAACGACCTGGGAAGCCTCTCCTCCGCGGGCGGCGTTCAGGGTTGCGTTCCGGTCCGGGTGAGGTTCCACGGTCCACGGGGGAGCTGGGCGGGCAGCGGTCGGCCGCGGTCGGCTCGCAGGATCGTGTACAGCGAGCGGATCTCGGCAAGGCGTTGCGCCGCCGTCACCGCCGGTCCCGCCGGGGTCCAGGGGGAGCGTGCCCGGCCGAGGATGAGCTCGGCGAAGCTGTGGGCGATGCCCGCGTGCCCGTGCGTGCCGGGGTGGACGCGGTCGATGGACCACATCCGTGGCGCGTGGGTGCGTTCGTCGTGCCACAGGTCGTGCATGATCGCGTCGTGCTCGGCCGCGATCGTGCGCACGTGGTCGTTGACGAGCTCGAACCGCGAGCGCGTCGCCTGGTGCAGGCGTGCGGGTCCCGGCCAGCGGCGGGTGATGTCCGGCAGGGTCGCCATGACCACCCGTGCGCCGGTGTCGCACAGGGCCGCCACCGTCCGCCGCAGCACGCGGCCCACCGCGGCGCCGTCGAACCCGTGCCGGTCGAACGCGTCGTTGGCGCCGACCATGACGCTCGCCAGGTCCGGCTTGAGCCGCAGCGCCTGCTGCAGCTGGTGCTCCAGGACGTGCTGGGCGTGCCACCCCCGCACGGCGAGGTTGTCGTAGCGCAGTTCGGGCCACGCGTGGTCGAGCTCGCCGGCCAGGACGTCGGCCCAGCCCCGCAGCGTGCCGTCGAGCCGCGGGTCACCGACCCCTTCGGTGAGGCTGTCGCCGAGCGCCACGAACCGCCGCACCGGCTGAGTACCGTAAACCATACTCAGCACCGTAACGGAACCTTCCGGCACACCGCACGACAGCGGCTCTCGCGGACGCCAGGGGATCGACGATGTGACACAGTGCGCCCATGCAGCCCCGCGTGCCCGAACCGACCGAGGCCGCGGATCCGGCGTGGAACCGCGAAGCGTGGCTCCTGGAACCGGACTCCGTGCAACGAGCGCTCGACGTGCTCGCGCCGCGCAGCGCCGGACAGGTCGTGCGGGAGGCGTTCTACGGCACCCGGCGCTTCGACGACTTCCGCCGCCACACGGGCCTGACCCCCGGCGTGCTGTCCGCCCGCCTGCGCGACCTGACCGACCAGGGAATCCTGACCAAGGTCGCCTACCACGACAGCGGATCACGCCGCCGCCACGAGTACCGCCTCACCGACAAGGGGCGGGACCTGGCCGCCGCGATCATCAGCCTGCTGAACTGGGCCGACCGCTGGCTCCCCAGCCCCGGCGGGCCGACCGTCGTGCTCGCCCACCGCGGGTGCGGCGCGTCGATCCGAACCGAGCTCCGCTGCGCGGACGGCCACCCCGTGGACAGCCTCGGCGACGTCCAGGCCGCCCCGGGGCCCGGCGCGCGGGAAGCAGCAGATCCCGCGGGGGGAACTCGAGATCGATGAACCCCGACCGGGGCCGAATCTGTACTTGCAGAGCTCACCCTGCGAGCAGGGCGGCGGCCACGGCGCGGCCGGAGAGCCAGGCGGTCTGCACGCGCGGGCGTCCGAACGCGTCTCCGCACAGCCACACCTGGCCGTCCCTCGCGTACGGGGCCTCGGACGTCTTCTCGGGCTGGGCGTAGGTCCACCGGTGCGTCTCGACCTGCGGTGAGGCGGTGATGCCGAGCAGTTCTCCCACGGCCGCGGCGAGGACCGGACCGGCCTCGGCGGGCGCGTCGAGGTGTTCGGCGGCCAGTTCAGCGGTGGAGTGGGCGACGAGGACCGGTGCGGCGTCGCCGCGGCGATCACCGTCGTCGCACACGGTGGCCAGCACCGGGTGGTCGTTGACGAACGCGCCGTGCAGCCGGGCCCAGGTGCGTTCCGGGTAGGTGAGGACCGCGGCGATCACCGGCCGCCAAGTCTGCGAGGCCGCGGCGGAGGCGATCGCCGGCGGCGGGGACAGCCTCAGGGCCTGGGGCCCGGGCACGGCGAGCACCACCGCGTCCGCGCCCTGCACCACGGAGTCGACGGAGTCGACCGGGGTGGAGAGGCGGACGTCGAGTCCGTCGGCGAGATCGGTGGCGAGGCTGCGCAGACCGCCGGGCGCGGCCCAGCGCACGGGACCGCGCGAGTCGGTTCCCCCGGGGTAGACCCGCAGGGTGTCGGTCCAGGGACGGGCGAGGCCACGTGCCTGCCAGGACTCGGTCTGCGCGACGAAACCGGGTTCGTCGGCGACCAGGTAGGCGGCACCGATGTCCGCGTAGCGGCCGTTGACGCGCCGGCTGGCCAGCCGCCCGCCCACGACACGGCCGCGGTCGAGAACGCGTACCCGTGCTCCACCGTCCGCCAGCGCCCGCGCGCACGAGAGACCCGCTATGCCTGCCCCGACCACGACGATGTCCACGAAAGACAGATTAAGTGCCACGCGGTGGGACCACCGGACCGCGCAACCGGTGGTTTGGGCGCACCCGCGGCGGCAACACCTCAGCCATGTCGATCGCGGAATCCTTCGAACGTGTCCAGCGCGCCTATGCGGACGGTGAACGCCGTCCGCTGCTCGGGTATCTGGCATCGCTGTGCTCGTACGGTGTTCTCGTGGGTGCCGCCACCGCTGTCGGCCGGCGGCGGGGAGCCCGGCTGCCGCAGCGGTTCTCGGCCGGCGACACCGTCCTGCTCGCGCTGGCCACCCACAAGGCGAGCCGGCTGGTCACCAAGTCCTCGATCACGAGCGTGCTGCGCGCCCCGTTCACCCGCTACGAGGCGCCCGCCGGTGAGGCCGAGGTGAACGAGACCGTGCGCGGGCACGGCGTGCGCCACGCCGTGGGTGAACTCGTGACCTGTCCGTTCTGCTCGGGTGTCTGGATGGCGGGCGCGTTCACCGCGGGCCTGGTGCTCGCGCCGAAGGCCACCCGCCTGGTCCTGACCGCCCTGTCCGCGGTCGCCGCCTCGGACTGGCTGCACCTCGGCTACGACGCCGCGAAGAGGTGATCACGAGGCGGCCCGCGCCAGGATCCTGCTCGGCGAGATGGTCAGATCCTGTTGTGGCACCGGGTGGGCGGAGTGGGCGAGGCGAGTGCCCAGCTCGGAGAGCAACGCGACGGTGAACGTCACGGGGCCGGGAACCGGCACATCGCTCGCCGGCTCAGCCGATGCCGTGCTGCTGCAACCACAGCTCCAGCACGCCGAGGTGCCACAGCTCGTTCCCGCCCGCCTTGGTCTCGCGCCCGTTGGGATCGGCCAGCAGGGCGTCCACGTGGTCGCGGCGCAGCACTCCGCGCCGCCGCGCGGTGGGTGAGCTCATGGTCGCGCGCAGCAGGTCCAGCACCTCGCCGTCGAGCCGGGTGAGGGCGGGCACGGGGAAGTAGCCCTTCTTCCGGTCGACCACCTCGAGCGGCAGCAGGTCGCGGCCGATGTCCTTGAGCAGGCCCTTGCCGTTCTGGTCCGACTTGAGCTCCGGCGGGCACGCGGCCACCAGTTCCACGAGGTCCTGGTCGAGGAACGGCACGCGCGCCTCGACACCCCAGGCCATCGCCATGTTGTCGACCCGCTTGACCGGGTCGTCGGGCATCAGCAGGTGGGTGTCGGTGCGCAGGACGGCGTCGAGCGCCGTGTCGGCCCCGGGGTCCGCGAGGTGGCGCGCGGCCAGTTCGCCGCTGACGTCGCGCCGCGCGAGCCAGTGCGGTTCCAGGACCTGCGCCAGCTCGTCGTGGTCGAGGTCGTGGAAGGCGTCGCGGAGCACCTCCGCCGCGTCCCGCCGCGCCGCGCCCGCCGCCGGCTGGTGATAGCGGTAGCCGGCGAACACCTCGTCGGCGCCCTGACCGCACTGCACGACCTTGACGTGCTTCGACACCTCCCGGCACACGAGGTGGAAGGCGGTGACGTCGTGGCTGCCCATCGGCTCGCTCATCGACCCCACGGCGTCCTCGACGGCGGAGGCGATCTCCTCGTCACCGATGCGGATCTGGTGGTGGTCGGTGCCGAACTTCTGCGCGATCGCGTCGGAGTAGACGAACTCGTCGCCCTCCACGTCGCCGCGGCTCGTGAACCCGATGCTGAAGGTGCTCGGCTTCTGGTCCTCCTCGGCGAGCAGCGCGACCAGCAGGCTGGAGTCGAGGCCGCCGGACAGCAGCACGCCGACCTCCACGTCGGACACGGTGCGGCGGCGCACCGCGGTCTGCAGCGCCGCCCGCACCGCCTGCCGCCAGTCCTGCTCGGTCCAGTCCGCGTGCTCGGGACGCCGCGTGTACGACGGCTGCCAGTAGACGTGGTCGCGGGGCGCCCGGCCCGGTTCGAACACGCGGATCGTGGCGGGAGGCACTTTGCGCACTCCGCGCAGCACGGTGCGCGGTGCGGGAACGATCGAGTGCCAGGTCAGGTAGTGGTGCAGGCCGGCCGGGTCGAGCTCGGTGTCCACGCCTCCACCCGCCAGCAGCGCGGGCAGGGTGGAGGCGAACCGCGTCCGCCCGCGCACCTGCGCGACGTAGAGGGGCTTGATGCCGAGCCGGTCGCGGACCAGGAGCACGCGGTCGCGACGCCGGTCGACCAGGGCGATGGCGAACATGCCCACGAGGTGGTCGACGAACCGCTCGCCCCAGTGGTCGTAGGCCTTGAGCACCACCTCGGTGTCGCTCGTGGACCGGAACCGGTAGCGGCCCGACAACTCCTCGCGCAGCTGCTCGTAGTTGTAGATGCACCCGTTGAACGCCACGGCGAGCCCGAGCTCGTCGTCGACCATGGGCTGCGCGCCGGCGTCGGACAGGTCGATGATCGACAGTCTGCGGTGCCCGAGCGCCACCCGGCCCTCCGACCAGTGGCCCGCTCCGTCCGGGCCGCGCGACCACATCGTTCGCGTCATGCGCTCCACCGCGCCGAGGTCCGGTCGGCCTGCCCGGTCGTCGACGATCTCACCGGCGATTCCGCACATGGCTTCTCCTCGGGGTTCGAGCCTCACAGGTGCTGTGCGAGTACCCCGAACGCAGATGACCATGTTCGACCTGTGAGCAAGCGCACGGCCGGTTCGTCCGGCGGCGGGTTGACGCGGGTGGGCCGGTGGGTCGGCAATGGACCCATGGAACTCCTGGCCGCGGACCTCGACCAGGCGACCATCCCGGTGCTCGCGCACCGGATGGCGGTCGGCGATCTGACCTCCGCCGAGCTGACCGCCGCCTACCTGCGCCGCATCGCCGAGGTGGACCCGCTGCTGCGTGCCGTGCTCGCGGTCGACCCGTCCGCGCTGGAGCAGGCGGGGGAGAGCGACCGCAGACGGGCACGAGGTGGGTCGCGCGGGCAGCTGGACGGCATTCCGTTGCTGATCAAGGACAACATCGAGACGCGCGGGCTCGCGACCACCGCCGGGTCGCGGGCGCTGCGCGTGCCGCCCGGCGCCGACGCCGAGGTCGTGACGCGGCTCCGCGAGGCGGGCGCGGTCGTGCTGGGCAAGACGAACATGACGGAATGGGGCAACTTCCGGTCACCCCGGGCCACGTCCGGCTGGTCGGCGGTGGGTGGGCAGACCGCCAACCCGCACGTGCTGGACCGCACCCCCTGCGGTTCGTCGTCGGGTTCGGCCGTCGCGGTGGCGGCGTCGCTGGCGCAGGTCGCGGTCGGGACCGAGACCAACGGCTCGATCGTGTCCCCGGCGGGCCACGCCGGCGTCGTGGGGTTCAAGCCGACGCCGGGCCGGGTAGCGACCGGCGGCATCGTGCCGATCACCACCCGCAGGGACGCCGCCGGACCGGTCGCGCGGCACGTCGTGGACGCCGCGATCCTGATGGCGGCCATGGAGGGGGTGGAGCGGACGTTCACGCCGGGAACGCTGCGGGGTGCGAGGGTCGGTGTGTGGCGCAGGACCGGGTTCGACGCCGAGGTCGACCGGGTGATGGCGTCGACGGTGGCACTCCTGCGCGACCGCGGTGCCACCACCGTCGACGTCGAACCGGCGTACCAGGACCAGGTCCAGGCCGCCGACCGGCAGGCCATGGTCGCCGAGTTCCGCCACGACCTGGAGCGGTACCTGCGCACCAGGACCGGTGCGCCGCACACGATCCGCGAGCTGATCGAGTTCAACGAGGACGACCCGGTCGAGCTGAGCCGGTTCGGCCAGGAACTGTTCCACGAGGCCGAGGAGGCCCGCTCGCTCACCGATCCCGGTTACCGCCGCCAGCGGCACACCGCGGACGAACTCGCCCGCCGCTGCCTCGACGAGCTGTTCACCGCCCACCGCCTGGACGTGGTCGTCGCGCCCACGAACGGTCCCGCGTGGCTCGCCCGCGGCGCCGATCCGGCCGGCCCGCGGACGGCCCTGCCCGCGGCGGTCGCGGGCCACCCGAACGTCACCGTCCCGGCGGGGTTCGCCGGTCCGTTGCCGATCGGGGTGTCCTTCGTCGGCGGACGCGGCGCGGACGAGGCGGTGCTGGGGTTCGCGGCGGCGTTCGAGGACGCGTCACGAGTGCGCCGGGCACCCGCCTACCTGCCGACGACGCCCTGATCCCACGCAGCCGGATGCCGGGGGCGTCCTGGTCCCGCGTCACCGCGGCCCGGCGCCGCAGGGTCGGCGGCGGAGGTGAGCGGTCGCCGGATCAGACGGGTTCGTCAGGGGTCCGGGCCGTGCCGGCGATCGAACCGCCCGGCTCGTCCGCGAGCTGCCCGCGACCGGACGCCTCCGACAGGACCTCCTCGTCCTCTTCCGTGGGAGCGACGATCCTGTCGGGTTGTTCCTCGGCGAGCCGGTCGTCCAACGGACGGGGGTGTGCTTGTTCGTACGGGGTCATGCCGTACTTGTCGACACCGCTCCACCGCTCGGGCGGGTCCATGCCCGCTTCGAGCGGGTCGAGGCGGAGCCGGTCCTCGTCGAGGTCCTCGGCGCTGTTGAGGGCGGCGGGATCGGTCTCGACCGCATCGGGCGAGCCGGTGTCCTGCGGTGGGGCGTAGGAACCCAGGTCGTCGTCCGGAGTCATGTCGTGTGTCGCCATGGTGGGCGTGTACCCGGCGATCGTCGTGCCAATCGACGGTTCAGACCACCGACTTCACGCTGCCGCCGTCGACTCGGATCGTCGCGCCGCTGACGTAGTCCGCGTATGGGCTGACCAGGTACGCCACCGCGCCGGCGATCTCCTCCGGGCGGCCGAACCGGTTGACGTCGTTGGGCACCAGGTCGTGCACGGCGTTGCGTTCGACCTCCTCCCACGACTCGCCCCAGCCGTTCAGCGGGGCCTGGGTGGTCAGCCAGTCGCGGACCGACGGAACCAGGATCGCGCCGGGGGAGACCACGTTCGAGGTGACGCCGCTGCCCTTCAGCTCGCGGGCCAGCGAGACCGCGAGGTTGTGCCTGGCGGCCAGGGTCGCGCTGTAGTGGGGCTGGACCGCGATCGGCTGCGAGCCGAGGCCACCACCGATCTGGACCACCCTGCCCCAGCCGCGGGCCCGCATGCCGGGGACGAGCCGTTGGACCATCCGCACCGCGGAGATCACGTTGGCCTCGTAGATGTCGCGCCACTGGCCGGGCGTCGAGGTGCTCCAGTCCTCGTGCGCGTAGCCGCCGGCGTTGTTCACCAGCACGTCGACCTCGCCTGCGGCAGCGGCGACCGCGTCCGCTCCCGCGTCGGTGGAGAGGTCGCCGATCGCGACCGCGACGGCGCCGATGTCCGCTGCGACGGCTTTGGCGCGGGCCTCGTCGCGACCGTGCACGACGACGTTCGCGCCTTCCGCCGCGAGCAGTCGCGCGATCTCCTCGCCCAGTCCCGAGCTCGAGCCCGTGACCAGTGCTGTCTTGCCTTCGAGGTGCAGTTCCACGACGTTCTCCTATGTATACGGTTGTAGACTTACCGTACGTCTACACTCGTATACATGGCAACCGCACGTCGGCGGGACGCGGCCGCGACCCGAGCGGCGATCCTCCAGGCCGGCATCGACGCGTTCACCCGGCACGGTTTCGACGGGATCGGGGTGCGGGAGATCGCGCAGGCGGCCGGGGTGTCCGCGATGCTCGTGAACCGCTACTTCGGGAACAAGGAAGGGCTGTTCGCGGAGGTCGTCGAGGTGTCGATGACCGACCGCACGGTGCTCACCGGCGACCCGGCGACGCTGGCGCGGGACATCGCCGCGGCGCTCGTCCGGCGCACCGCACCGGATGCCGACGACCTGTCGCCGTTCCTGCTGATGCTGCGGTCGGCGTCGAACCAGCGGGCCGCCGAGATCCTGCGCGCGGGCATCGAGAAGCACGTCGAGGCGCACGTGTACGACGTGGCGCCGCAGACCCGGGGCACCGGCCGGGCCGCGCTGGTGTTGTCGGTGATCGCCGGTTTCTGGTTGCAGCGCAAGGTGATCGGCAGCACGGCCCTCGAGGCGGCCGACGAGGAAGAGCTGGCCGGTACCCTGCGACGGCTCTTCGAGGTGCTGCTGCCCTGACGCGTGGCCCCTCGGTCCCCGATCGGCGTCGCACGACTCGGGGATTCGTCGTGCGTGTTGTCTTGCGAGCAATTGTGAAGAAGTAAGTGACTCTCGGGTAACGGGCAGTTCCCCGTCGGCTGTGCGCTAAACATACATTCTTTTGATGTCCATTCGCCGGTGATCAAATGCTCCTTTCGGCGGTGTGTGGTGCAGGGGTCGATCGACACTGTTATGTTGGCGGCGGCGGTGCTGGATAGCGCGCCGCCGTCGTTTTGTGTCTGCACTTCGCCCATCGGCAAAGGAGAGAGTTGTGGCTGACGACGCCTATCAAGTGCTGGTCAACGACGAGGAGCAGCGTTCGCTGTGGCCTCCGGGCAAAGAGGTTCCCGCCGGGTGGCGCAGCGAGGGCAAGGAGGGGACGCGGCAGGAGTGCATGGACTACGTCGACTCCGTGTGGACCGACATGCGGCCCCGTAGCCTGCGGGAACAGATGTCGGCGGACGTCACCGGCTGATCTCGTGGTGTGGGGTGACCTGGCGGGGCGGGCTCCCGCGGGGCTGGTCAAACATGGCGATCGGGTGAATGACGGTGTTTCGTGGTGACCTTTCGCAGTAATCATCGATCGCCGATGTGTTTTTCATTGACCAAATTCTGGGACTGCGTAACTCGGGGCTGACACGGTCGTTGGACGACTGTATGGATGGTGGTTGACGACGAACTCCGGGAAACATTCTTGCTCGTGCGGAATGTGGCCGTGGAGTGAGCGGAAGTGTGCGCCGGGGTTATCGGCGGCTGAATGTGTCGCCGCATCCTGTGGTGCAGGTCGCGGTGATCGACCGGAACAACTGGACGTTCGGTGGAGAGGAAATGGTGAAGCACTTACGCGAGGTGCTGGAACGATCGGCACTCGACAACCACGTGCCCGGCGCGCAGCTCGTCCTCTGGCGGGACGGCGAGGTCCGGGAGTTCGAGTTCGGTGAGGAACGGCACGGCTCCGGGCGTGCCGTCGGACGTGACAGCAAGGTGCCCATCGGGTCCATCACCAAGACGTTCACCGCGACGCTGCTGATGGTGCTGGTGTCCGACGGCGACGTCGACCTGGACGAGCCGGTGGTGCAGTACCTGCCCGAACTGCGGCAGGCGCTCGGGGGCAACGCCGACGTGCTCACCGCCCGCCACCTGCTCAGCCACACCGGTGGCCTGCCCTCGGAGGTCGTCGCCCCGCCGGACGGACGGGTGGCGCTGGCGGCCTCCGTGCAGGACGTCGTGCAACCACCGGGCGCCGGTTTCTCCTACTCCAACACCGGATACGCCCTGATCGGCCGTCTGATCGAGGTGGCGACAGGCATGACGTGGGCGGAAGCGGTCCGCACGATCCTGCTCAAACCGCTCGGCATCGACCTCGGGTTCCTCGCGGAGCAGGGGAGTGCCGCCACCGCCAGCGGTCACACCGTCAACCACGCGCTGCGCCTCGTGCGCCCGGTCGAGCAGGAACTCGCCCCGGTCGAGGCACCCGCCGGCGGGCTCGCCGCCAGTGCCGCCGACCTCGTCGAGCTCGCGAAGATGCACCTCGACCCCCGCCACGGCGGCATCGATCCCGGTCTGGTCACCCCCGAACACCTCGCGGAGATGTGCCGGCCGGTGCCGGGTGCGGAGCCGTTCGGGCTCGCCGACGGCTGGGGTCTCGGCCTCGCCCTCTTCCGCGGTCACGGCACGGGCTGGCTCGGGCACGACGGCACTGCCGACGGCACCTCCTGCCACCTGCGCCTGAACCCCGGGACCGGCACGGTCGTGGCCCTGACGGCCAACTCGTCCACCGGCGCGGCCCTGTGGCGCGACCTGCTGCCGGAACTGCGCGCGGTGGGCATCGACCTCACCGAGGACGAGGCGACGATCGACGCCGAGCCGAGCGCGTCCATCCCGCGCGAGTGCACCGGCACGTACGTCAACGGCGACACGGCGTTCTCCGTCGTGGTCGAAGGCGACGAGCTGCACCTGGTCGTCGACGACGAACCGGCCGCGCGGCTCGCGGTCCACGACGGGTTCGTCTTCTCCGTGACGGACCTGGCCAACGGCGCCGCCGGTCGTCCCGGCCGCTTCCTGCGCGACCCCCGCAGCGGCCGGATCGACCGGATCCAGATCGGCGGCAGGGTCGCCGGCCGGCGCCACCGCGAACGCGACGTGGCCTGACGCCGCGGTTCCGCACCCCCTCCCACTTCCCCTGTACCCGTGGCGCTGGAACGCGCCCAAAAAGAGGTTGGACGGCGATGACGCTCCACGACACAGTGCCCGCCACCACACCGGCCGGTGGTCCTCTCCGGGCCGCACAGCGGGACACCGTCGTCGGCCTGTTCGCCGAGCAGGTCCGGCGCACCCCCGGCGCGGTGGCGGTGCTCACCGACGACGGCGAGCTCACCTACGCGGAACTGGACGCGCGCTCGGACCGGCTCGCGGGATCCCTGCTGCGCCTGGGGGTCCGGCCCGAACAGCCGGTCGGCGTGCTCGTGGAGCGGTCTGCCGGGCTCGTGGCCGGTGTGCTCGCCGTGCTCAAGGCCGGTGGCGCGTACGTGCCGCTCGACGCGCGTGCGCCCGACGAGCGGATGGTGACCGTGCTGGCCGAGGCCGGTGTGTCGGTGCTGCTGACCGACGAGACCTGGAAGGGCGTCGCGGAACGGGTCCACGGCGGCCCCGTGCTCCTGGTGGACGACGAAGGTGACCCTGCACCCGAAGCGTTGGTGCGGCCGGAGAACCTGGCGTACGTCGTGTTCACCTCCGGGTCCACGGGCGTGCCGAAGGGTGTGGCGGCACGCCACCGCGACGTGGTGGACCTGGTGCGCGACAAGAGGTTCGGTGGTGGGGCGCACGACCGCGTGCTCGTCCACTCGCCGATGGCGTTCGACGCGTCGACCTACGAGCTGTGGGTGCCGCTGCTGAGCGGAGGCACCGCCGTGATCGCTCCTCCCGGTGACGTGGACGGTCCGGTGCTGCGGAAGGCGATCACCGAGCACGGCGTCACCGGGCTCTTCGTCACCTCCGGCCTGTTCCGCGTGCTGGCGCAGGACGACCCGGGTTGCCTGGCGGGCGTGCGCGAGGTGTGGACCGGTGGTGACGTCGTGCCCGCCGCGGCGGTGCGGCGGGTGCTGGGGGCGTGCCCCGGAACGACGGTCATCGACGTGTACGGCCCCACGGAGACCACCACGTTCGCCAGCTGCCACCCCCTGCCGGACCTGGACGCGGTGCCGGACGTCCTGCCCATCGGCACGGCGTTGGACGGCATGCGCCTGCACGTGCTGGACGAGGACCTGAACGTCGTCCTCGACGGGGAGACCGGCGAGCTGTTCATCGCGGGCGACGGTCTGGCGCGCGGGTACCTCCGCCGTCCCGGCCTGACCGCGGACCGCTTCCTGGCCGACCCGTTCGGCGCGCCCGGCGACCGCATGTACCGCACCGGTGACCTGGTCCGGTGGACGCCCGAGGGCACCGTCGACTTCGTCGGCCGCGCCGACGACCAGGTCAAGATCCGCGGCTTCCGCGTGGAGACGGCGGAGGTCGAGGCGGTGCTGGCGAAGCACGCTGATGTCGTGCAGGCCGCGGTCCAGGCGCAGGTGGACCACAACGGGGTCAAGCGCCTGGTCGCGTACGTGGTGTCCACGACCGCACCCTCCGACGACGAACTGCGCGCGGCACTCCTGCGCTCGCTGCCCGACTACATGGTGCCGTCGGCGTTCGTGGCGCTGGACGGCCTTCCGCTCAACGCCAACGGAAAGGTCGACCGCAAGGCGCTGCCCGCACCGGACTGGGGCCTCGACCGGCAGGCCGAGCACGTCGCGCCGCGCACCCCCGCCGAACGGGCCGTCGCACGGGCGTGGGCCGAGGTGCTCGCCCTCGACCCCGGTCGGGTCGGCGCGCACGACGACTTCCTGTCCCTGGGCGGCGACTCGATCCAGGCGCTGCGCGTCGTGTCACGCCTGCGCACCGCCCTGGACGTGCCGCTGTCCACCGGCGACCTGATGGCCGCAAGGACCGTGGCCGGCCTCGCCGACCTGCTCGCGGACCGCCTGCCCATCACGGCTGACGACCGCATCACCCCCTTGCCCGCCGACGAGGTCCTGCCGCTCTCCCCGGCGCAACGGCGGCTGTGGTTGCAGCACGAGCTCGATCCCACCGCCACCGACTACAACACCGGCGTCGCCCTGCGGCTGCGCGGCCCGCTCGACCTGGACGCCCTTCGGTCGGCGATCGACGGACTGATCGCCCGGCACGAGACCATGCGCACCACCTTCGCCGAAGTGGACGGCCAGGGCGTGCAGGTCGTCACCCAGGCCACCGTGCCGTTGCGCGTGGAGGACCTTTCCGCTGCCGCCGAACAGGAAGACGCGCTCGACCGGTTGTGCGCGGAAGAGCTGACCACGCCGTTCGACCTCGGCACCGGGCCACTGGTCCGCGTCGTGCTGGCCAGGCTCGCCGACGACGACCACGTGCTGCTGCTCGACCAGCACCACGTCGTCACCGACGGCTGGTCGGTCCGGATCCAGGTCGACGACCTGCTGGAGCTCTACCGGGCCGCCGTGCGAAGAACCACCGCCGACCTCGAGCCGCTTCCCGTGCGCTACGGCGACTTCGCGGCCTGGCAGCACCGCCGCCTCGACGATCCCGCCGTGACGGCGGAGCTGGACCACTGGCGGCACGTCCTCGCCGGCCTCGACCCCCTCGACCTGCCCACCGACCGGCCCCGCCCCGCGCAGCGCACCACCAACGGCGCCGTGCACCGCGAAACCCTGCCGGACCCGCTGGTGCGGCACCTGACCGAGGTCGGCAGGAACGCCGGCACGACCCTGTTCACCTCGCTGGCGGCCGCCGTGCAGCTGCTGCTGGCCCGCTACACCGGCCGGCGTGACGTGGCGGTGGGAACGGCGTCCGCCGGACGCGGCCGGCCGGAGCTGGACGACCTCGTCGGGTTCTTCGTCAACACCCTCGTGCTGCGGTCCACAGTGGACCCGGACGTGCCGTTCGAGCGGTTCCTGGCCGACGTCCGGGACACCGTGCTCGACGCCTTCGCCCACGACGAGGTCCCGTTCGACCGGCTCGTCGACGAACTGCGCCCGGACCGCGACCCGAGCCGCACGCCGTTCGTGCAGGCGCTCGTCGTGCTGCAACAGGAGATGGTGCGCCCCAGGACCATCGACGCGCTGGACGTCACCGAACACCCCCTGCCCCGGCCGCGGGCGCGGTTCGAGCTGCTGGTGGAGTTCTGGCCGCGCGACGGCGGGCTCGACCTGTCCATCGAGTACAACACCGACCTCTGGGACGCCGCCACGATCCAGCGGATGGCCGGTCACCTCAGGGTTCTGCTGGGGGCCATCGCTCCCGGCGTCAGGCTGGGCGAGCTGCCGCTGCTCGAACCGCGGGAACGCCACCAGGTGCTGGAAGCGTTCAACGACACCGAACGGCACGACCCGCCGGCCACGATCACCGAGCTGTTCGCCGACCAGGTCCGCCGCGCCCCGCACGCCGAAGCCGTGGTCGCCGACGGGACGTCGCTGACCTACGCCGAGCTGGACGCGCGGGCCAACCGCCTCGCGCACCACCTGCTGCGGCACGGCCTGCGCGCCGAGGAACCGGTGGCGGTGCTGGTGGGCCGCTCAGTCGACCTCGTGGTCGCCGAGCTCGCCGTGGTCAAGGCGGGTGGCGCCTACGTCCCGCTTGACACCAGGGCACCCGCCGAGCGGCTGGCCGTCCTGCTGGCGGGCACCGGGGCCGCTGTCGTGCTCACCGACGAGATGTGGTTAGCGGCCGCGCGGGAGGTGCACGACGGTCACGTGGTCGTGCTGGGCACCGAGGAGGGGGAGTCCTCCGCACCGGACGTCGTGGTGCACCCGGACCAGCTGGCGTACGTCATGCACACCTCGGGGTCCACCGGCGTGCCGAAGGGCGTCGCCGTGCGGCACCGGGACGTGACGGACCTGGCACGCGACCGGAGGTTCCGGGGCGGCGCGCACGATCGGGTCCTGCTGCACTCCGCACCCGCGTTCGACGCCACCACCTACGAGGTGTGGGTGCCGTTGCTCAGCGGTGGCACCGTCGTGGTCGCCCCGGCGGGCGACCTGGACGCCGACCGGCTCCGCGACCTCGTCACCGGGCACGGCCTCACCGCGCTGTGGCTGACCGCCGGCCTGTTCCGGGTGATCGCGCAGGACGAGCCGGAGTGCCTGACCGGCCTGCGCGAGGTGTGGACCGGCGGCGACGTCGTGCCCGCACCGGCCGTCCGGCGGGTGCTGCGCGCGTGCCCCGGCATCGCCGTGGTCGACGGCTACGGCCCCACCGAGACCACCACCTTCGCCACCTCGCACCGCATGACCGGCGCCGTCGAGGACGTGGTGCCCATCGGCCGCCCGCTGGACGGGATGCGCCTGCGCGTGCTGGACGGCTCCCTGGAGCCCACGCCGATCGGTGTGCCGGGCGAGCTGTTCCTCGCCGGTTCGGGCCTGGCGCGCGGCTACGCCGGTCGGCCGGGCCTCACCGCGTCGCGGTTCGTCGCCGACCCGTTCGGGGCGCCGGGGGAGCGGATGTACCGCACCGGTGATCTGGTGCGGTGGCGCGTCGACGGCACGGTGGAGTTCGTCGGCCGCACCGACGACCAGGTCAAGATCCGCGGGTTCCGCGTCGAACCGGGCGAGGTCGACACCGCCCTGGCCGCGCACCCCGCCGTCGCCCAGTCGGTCACGGTCGTGCGCACCGACGACACCGGCCGCAAGCGCCTGGTCGCCTACCTGACCGCGGCCGGCACCGCGCCCGACGTGGCGTCGCTGCGGGAGTTCCTCGGCCGCACGCTGCCGGACTACCTCGTGCCGTCCGCGTTCGTCGTCGTGGAAGCCTTGCCGCTCAACGCGAGCGGCAAGGTCGACCGGCGCGCCCTGCCCGCCCCGGTGTGGGCCGCCACCACCGCGCACGTCGCGCCCGCCGCCGGACCGGAGGCCGTGCTGGCCGGGATCTGGGCGGAGCTGCTCGGCGTCGACCGCGTGGGCGCCACCGACAACTTCTTCGAGCTGGGCGGCGACTCCATCCTCAGCATCCAGGTGGTGTCCCGTGCCCGGCAGGCCGGTCTCGCGCTCAGCCCCGGAGAGGTGTTCCGGCACCCCACCGTGGCGGCGCTCGCCGCGGTGACGGCCGTCGCCGGACCCGCCGAGGCCGACCAGGACCGGGTGGTGGGCGACGTACCGCTCACGCCCGTGCAGCGCTGGTTGTTCGCCACGAACCCCGACCACAGCGAGCACTTCAACCAGACGCTGACGGTGGAACTGGCGTCCGATGTGGACGTCGACGCCCTGCGCGCGGCGCTGGCCGCGCTGGTGGAGCACCACGACGCGTTGCGGATGCGGTTCGAGCGCACGGGATCCGGCTGGCGGCAGCACAACGCCCCGGCCGAGCAGGCCGAGCTGCTCACCACGAGCCCCTGCGCGGGATTCGACCTCGCGACCGGCCCGTTGCTGCACGCCGAACTGCAGAACTCCTTGCTGCGCCTGACGATTCACCACCTCGTCGTGGACGGTGTGTCGTGGCGCGTCCTGCTGGAGGACCTCGTCACCGCCTACGACCTGGCCGCGCGCGGCGAGCCCGTCCGGCTCGCCGCCAAGACCACGTCGTTCCGGGACTGGTCGCACCGGCTCGCCCGGCTCGTCGCCGACGGCGGGTTCGACGACGAACGCGACCACTGGGCCGCCACCTCGGCAGTGGACCCGGACCTGCCCGTCGACCACGACGGCCCCGGCACCGGCGTGTCCACCCGCTCCGTCTCGGTCCGGCTCGACCGCGAGACCACCAGGGCGTTGCTGCAGGACGTGCCCGGTGCGTACCGCACGCAGGTCAACGACGTGCTGCTGAGCGCGCTCGGCCGGGTGCTGGCCGACTGGACCGGTCGCACGCGGGTGCTCGTGGACCTGGAGGGCCACGGCCGCGAGGAACTGTTCAACGGCGTCGACCTCTCCCGCACGGTCGGCTGGTTCACCTCGATCTTCCCGGTCGCGCTGGACGTGCCGGGCGGTGACTGGGGCCAGGTCCTCAAATCGGTCAAGGAACAGCTCCGCGCCGTGCCGCGCAAGGGGATCGGCCACGGGCTGCTGCACGAGCCCGGGACCCGTGGGCCGCAGATCAGCTTCAACCACCTCGGCCGCCTCGACTGGTCCGCGGTGGAGGGCGGCGTGCTGCGCGCCGTGCGCGGCAGCCTGGAGCTCGACACCGCACCGGACGCCCCGCGCCCGCACCTGCTCGACGTCGTCGGCGCGGTCGAGCACGGCTGCCTCGACCTCACCTGGTACTTCAGCGACCGGGTGCACGACCGCAAGACCGTGCTGCGCCTGGCCGAGGCGATGGCCGGGGCGTTGCGGGAGGTCGTGGCCCACTGCGCCCGGCCCGGTTCCGGTGGACGCACGCCGTCGGACTTCCCGTTGGCACGTCTGGACCAGGCCGCGGTGGACCGGCTCGCCGGGGACGGCCGGGACGTCGAGGACGTCTACCCGCTGACGCCGATGCAGGCGGGCATGGTCTTCCACGGCCTGGTCGACGGCACGACCTCCGGCGCGTACTTCAACCAGGTCCGCTTCCGCCTCTCCGGCGTGACCGACCCGCAGGCGCTGGGCGAGGCCTGGCAACGGGTCGTGGACCGCAACGCCGTGCTGCGCAGCGAGGTCGTGTGGGAGGGGCTCGCGGAACCACTGCAGCTCGTGCGTCCCGACGTCACCCTGCCGATCACCCACCTGGACTGGACCGGCCTCGACGAGGACGAGCGGCTGCGAGCGCTCCTGGACAGCGACCGCGCGGCCGGGATGGACCTCACCACCGCGCCGCTGATGCGCGTGGCGATCGCCCGGCTGGCGCAGGACGAGGTGCTGGTGCTGTGGACGTTCCACCACGTCCTGCTCGACGGGTGGAGCGCCGCCCGGCTGTTCACCGAGGTCTGCGAGCACCACGCCGCCATCACGCGCGGCACCTCCGGGCCCGCCGCGGCGCGGCCGCCGTTCCGCGAGTACCTGCACTGGCTCGACCGGCAGGACGGCGGCGAGGCCGAACGGTACTGGCGGCAGGTGCTCGACGGCTTCGACGAGACCACCCCGCTGCCGTTCGACCGCAGCCCGGTCGACGCGCACCGGGCGCAGTCCGGGGGCACGGTCCGCTTCGAGCTGAGCGCCGCGAGCACCGAACGGCTGCGCGACGTGGCCCAGCGCGGCGGACTGACCGTCAGCACCGTCGTGCAGGGCGCGTGGGCGGTGCTGCTGGCTCGCTACGCCGGCACGTCCGACGTCGTGTTCGGCACCACCGTGTCCGGCCGCCCGGCCGATCTGCCCGGCGTCGAGTCGACCGTCGGCATGTTCATCAACACCGTGCCCACCAGGGTCGCCGTCGACCGCGAACGGGACCAGCTGTCGTGGCTGCGGGAGCTGCAGGCCGACCAGGCGGAGGCGCGGCGGTTCGAGCACGTGCCCCTGGCACGGCTGCGCGGGTGGAGCGCGCTGCCCGGCGGCGCGAACCTCTTCGACAGCATCGTGGTCTTCGAGAACTACCCGTTCGACGAGGACGCCATGACCGCGCACGGCCTGCGGCTGCACGACGTCCACGCGCACGAGCCCACCAACTACGCGCTCACGGTCGTGGTGTCGCCCGGACCGCGGCTCGTGGTCGAGCTCGACCACGACCCGGAGCTGTTCGACGAGGCCACGGTGCGGCGGCTCGGCCGGCACCTGCGGATGCTGCTCGACGACGTGCTGGCGGACCCGGCGCGGCCGGTGCGGGAACTGCGGTTGCTCGACGACGCCGAACGCGAGCAGGTGCTGGTGGAGTGGAACCCCGCCGGCCGGGACTTCCCGGTCGGCACCCTGCCGGAGTTGTTCGCCGAGCAGGCCGCGCGCACCCCGGACGCCGTCGCGGTCACGTGCGAGGGCGAGCACCTCACCTACGCCGAACTGGACACCCGCGCCAACCGGCTGGCTCACCTGCTGGTCGGACGAGGTGCGGAGCCGGAGGAGTACGTCGCGCTGCGGCTGCCCCGGTCCATCGACCTGGTCGTGGCGGTGCTCGGCGTGCTCAAGTCCGGCGCGGCCTACCTGCCGATCGACCCGTCGTACCCGGAGGACCGGATCGCGGGCATGGTCGAGGACACCCGCCCGGTGGTGGTGCTGACCGAGCTGCCGGACCTCTCCGGACTGCCGCCGACGGCACCGGAAGTGCCGCTACGGCCGGAAAACCCCGCGTACGTCATCTACACCTCCGGCTCCACCGGCAAGCCCAAGGGCGTCGTCGTGCCGCACGCGAACGTGGCCCGGCTGTTCTCGGCGACCGACGCCTGGTTCGGGTTCGGTGCCGACGACGTGTGGACCCTGTTCCACAGCTATGCCTTCGACTTCTCCGTCTGGGAGCTGTGGGGTCCGCTGCTGCACGGCGGCCGGCTCGTCGTCGTGCCGCACGAGGTGTCGCGCTCGCCGCGCGAGTTCGCCGGGCTGCTGGCGCGGGAACGGGTCACGGTGCTCAACCAGACGCCGTCGGCGTTCTACCAGCTGATCGCCGAACGGCCGCGCGACCTCTGCCTGCGGTACGTGATCTTCGGCGGCGAGGCGCTGGACGTCCGCAAACTGTCCTCGTGGGACGGTCCGGGCGAGCTGATCAACATGTACGGCATCACCGAGACCACCGTGCACGTGACGTGGACGCCCGCCGACGGCACCGTCGGCGAACCCATCCCGGACCTGCGCGTGTACGTGCTCGACGAGGACCTGCGGCCGGTGCCGCCCGGCGTCGTCGGCGAGATGCACGTCGCGGGCGCCGGACTGGCCCGCGGCTACCTGAACCGGCCCGGCCTGACCGCGTCCCGGTTCGTCGCCGACCCGTTCGGCGAACCCGGAGCGCGCATGTACCGCACGGGCGACCTGGCGCGGTGGAAGGACGGCCGGCTCGACTACCTCGGCCGCGCCGACCACCAGGTCAAGATCCGCGGCTTCCGGATCGAGCTCGGTGAGATCGAGGCCGCGCTCGAAGCGCACCACGACGTGACCGCCGCCGTGGCCGATGTCCGCGACCACGCCGGGCGCAAGGTCCTCGTCGGCTACGTCGTCGGTGGTGAGGGCGCCGACCTGCGCGCGTTCCTGGCGCGGACGCTGCCCGGCCACATGGTCCCCGCGACGGTCGTGCACCTCGACCGGCTTCCGTTGACGGGCAACGGGAAGCTCGACCGCAAGGCGCTGCCGGCACCGGAGTGGGAGACGACCGGCGCCCGGCACGTCGAGCCGCGCACGGAGACCGAGCGCGTGCTCGCGGACATCTGGGCGCAGGTGCTGGGACTCGACCGGGTCGGCGTCGAGGACGACTTCTTCCAGCTGGGCGGTGACTCGATCATCAGCATCCAGGTCGTGTCGCGGGCGCGGCAGGCCGGGTACGGGCTGGCGCCGCGCGACCTGTTCAACCATCCGACGGTGGCCGCGCTCGCGGCGGCCGTGCCCGCTGCCGAGACCGCGGCCGGTGTGCCGCAGGGTCCGGTGGTCGGCGAGGTCCCGCTGACCCCGATCCAGCGCTGGTTCCTCGACACCGAACCGCCGCACCCCGAGCACTTCGACCAGTTCGTCGAGGTCGAGTTCGCCGACGAGGTCGACCCGGTGGCGTTGCGCAAGGCGTTGGCGGGGCTGATGGAGCACCACGACGCACTGCGGATGCGGTTCGAACGCAGCGGCTCCGGCTGGCGGCAGTACAACCCGCCGGTGGAGCCCGTCGACGTCCTGTCCGAAGTGGACAGCGGATTCGCCCTGGGGCGCGGGCCGCTGCTGCGCGCGAGGCTCACGTCCCGCACGCTCCAGCTCACCGTGCACCACCTGGTCGTCGACGGTGTGTCGTGGCGGGTGCTGCTGGAGGACCTGGAGACGGCCTACCTGCAAGCCCTGCGCGGCGAGGAAGTGGTCCTCGCGGCCAAGACCACGTCGTTCCGCGAGTGGGCGCACCGGCTCGCCGAGCACACCGCCGGCGGAGGGTTCGACGACGAGGCGGACCACTGGGCGGGCGTGACCGGCGACCCCGTGGAGGGCACCGGCACGACCGGTTCCGTGCGCGGGGTCACGGTGGAGCTGGACGCCGACCTGACCAGGGCGCTGTTGCAGGACGTGCCCGCCGTGTACCGCACGCAGGTCAACGACGTGCTGCTGAGCGCGTTGGGACGGGTGCTCGCCGGGTGGACGGGACGCGACCGGGTGCTGGTCGACCTGGAGGGCCACGGCCGCGACGGCGACTTCCTCGACGGTGTCGACCTGTCCCGCACGGTCGGCTGGTTCACCTCGGTGTTCCCGGTGGCGCTCGACGTGCCGGCGGGGGACTGGGGCGCGGTGCTGAAGGCGACCAAGGAACGGCTGCGCGCGGTACCCAGGCGCGGTATCGGTCACGGCGCACGGTACGGCGGTGTGCAGCCCGCGGTCGCGTTCAACTACCTCGGGCAGTTCGACGGCGCGGCGGGCGGCAAGGCGTTCCGCACGATCGGCGGGCTGAGCGCCGACGCCTCGCCCGACACGCCCCGGCACCACCTGCTCGACGTCGTCGGTGCCGTGCAGGACCGGCGGCTCCAGCTCACCTGGTACTACAGCGACGAGGTGCACGACGAGTCGGCCGTGCGGGCCCTGGCCGAGGCGATGACGGTGGCGTTGCGGGAGATCGTGACGCACTGCGCCGAACCGGGTGCGGGAGGACGAACACCGTCGGACTTCCCGTTGGCGGGACTCGACCAGGCCGCCGTGGACCGGATCGTCGGCGACGGCCGGGACGTCGAGGACGTCTACCCGCTGACGCCGATGCAGGCCGGAATGGTCTTCCACAGCCTGTCGCACGGCCACGAAGGCCTGTACACCGAACGGATCTCGTTCGTCCTCGACGGCGTCACGGACGTCGACGCGCTGGCACGCGCGTGGCGCGAAGTGGTGGCGCGGACGCCGATCCTGCGCAGCCGCGTCGTGTGGGAGGGCGTCGACCGGCCGGTGCAGGTGGTGTGCCGCGAGGTCGAGCTGCCGGAGGACGGAGAGCTCGACCTCGGCACCGCGCCGTTGCTGCGGCTGGCGTTGGCGCGCGAGTCGGACACGGCCGTGCGGGTCCGGTGGACGTTCCACCACGTGCTGCTCGACGGGTGGAGCACGTTCCAGGTGCTCCACGACGTGATCACGTGTTACGCGGCCTTCACCGCCGGGTGCGAGCCCGAGCTCCCGTCCCGCCGCCCGTTCGGCGACTACCTGCGCTGGCTGTCCACCCAGGACCCGGCAGAGGCGGAAGCCCACTGGCGGCAGGCTCTGCGCGGGTTCGACGCCCCCACGCCGCTGCCGCTCGACCGGCCGGCCGAACCCGGTCACGCCACGCGCTCGGCGGCGTGGACCACGATGACGCTGCCCGGTGACGCGCTGCGGGAGTTCGCCCAGCGCACCGGCGTGACGCTCAACGCCGTGGTGCAGGGCGCGTGGGCGTTGCTGCTCTCGCGCTACAGCGGGCAGGACGACGTCTGCTTCGGTTCCACCGTGTCCGGCCGCCCGGTCGACCTGGCCGGCGCGGACGCCATCACCGGCATGTTCATCAACACCCTGCCCGTGCGGACGGAGGTCGCGCAGGACGAGCCGGTCGCGGTGTGGCTGCGGCGGCTGCAGGCGGACCAGGCCGAGGCCCGGCGGTTCGAGCACGTGGCGCTCGCGGACCTGCAGGCGTGGAGCGGCACGGAGTTGTTCACCAGCATCGTGGTGTTCGAGAACTACCCGGTCGACGAGGCCGCGTCCCACGGGGTCACCGTGCGGGACCTGGACGCCGTGGAGACGACCAACTACCCGCTGAGCCTGGGCGTCCGTCCCGGCCGGGAGCTGGAGTTCCGCCTCAGCTACGACCCGGCCCTGTTCGACGCCACCACGGTCGAGCGCATCGGCGGCCACCTCGCCGCCGCGGTGCTCGGCCTGGCTACGGACGCCGGCCGGCCGGTGGGCGAGGTCGACGTCCTCGGCGAGGCCGAACGGCGGCTCGTCCTCCCGCAACGGGCGGAGATCGGAATTGCGGAGGCGACCGTCGCCGAGGTGTTCGCCGCCCAGGCGGACCGGACCCCCGACGCGGTGGCCGTGGTCGCGGGCGGCACGTCGCTCACCTACGCCGAACTGGACGCCCGCGCGAACCGGCTGGCACACCGGCTGATCTCGCTCGGCGTGCGGCCGGAAGAACGCGTCGGGGTGCTGCTGCGCCGCTCGGCCGACGTGGTGGTCTCGGTGCTCGCCGTGCTCAAGGCGGGCGGCGCGTACCTGCCGCTGGACAGCAGGGCGCCGGAGGAACGCCGACGCCTGGTGCTGGAGCAGGCCGGGAGCCGGGTGCTGATCACCGACTCCGATGTCCCGTTCGACGGCCACGTCCTGGTCCCGGACGGCGGGTCGGCGGACCGGCCAGTGGTGGCCGCGCACCCGGACGGTCTCGCCTACGTGGAGTTCACCTCGGGCTCCACCGGCACGCCGAAGGGCGTCGCGGTGCGGCACCGGGACGTGGTGGCGCTGGCGCTCGACTCCCGGTTCGACGGCCCGGCGCACCGGACCGTGCTGGTGCACTCGCCGCTGGCGTTCGACGCCTCCACCTACGAGCTGTGGGTGCCGCTGCTGCGGGGCGGCCGGGTGGTCGTCGCACCGCCGGAGGACCTCGACGCGGCCTCGTTGCGCGAGCTGATCACCACGCACGGCGTGACGGCGCTCTGGCTCACCGCGGGCCTGTTCCGCGTGCTGGCACAGGACTCGCCGGATTGCCTGGCGGGCGTGCGCGAGGTGTGGACCGGTGGCGACGTCGTGCCCGCCGCCGCGGTCCGCCAGGTGATGGCGGCCTGCCCCGGCCTGGTGGTGGTCGACGGGTACGGGCCGACCGAGACCACGACGTTCGCCACCTCGTACCGGATGACCGGCCAGGTACCCGACACCGTGCCCATCGGGTCCGCGCTCGACGGCATGGCCACGTACGTGCTGGACGACCGGCTGCGCCCGGTGCCGATCGGCGTGCCCGGCGAGCTGTACCTGGCGGGCGCCGGCCTGGCCCGCGGGTACCTCGACCGGCCCGGCCTCACCGCCTCCCGGTTCGTCGCCTGCCCGTTCGGCACACCGGGGGAGCGGATGTACCGCACCGGCGACGTCGTGCGGTGGCTGCCCACCGGCGAGCTGGAGTTCGCCGGCCGCGCCGACGACCAGGTGAAGCTGCGCGGGTTCCGCATCGAGCTCGGCGAGGTCGAAGCGGTGCTGGGACGGCACCCCGGCGTGGGCGGGCTGGTCGTGGTGGTCCGCGAGGACCCGCACGGCGGCAAGCGGCTCGTCGCCTACCTGGTGCCGGCCGACCCCGCCCGGGCACCGGAACCGGCGGAGCTGGCGGCGTTCGCGGGACGGACCCTGCCCGACTACATGGTGCCCGCGGCGTTCGTCCTGCTCGACGCGCTTCCGCTGAGCGCCAACGGGAAGGTCGACCGGGCCGCGTTGCCCGAGCCGTCCGCCACCGCGCCCGCCACGCCGTACGTCGCACCGACGACCGACACCGAGGAGGTCGTGGCCGGGATCTGGGCCGAGGTGCTGGGCGTGGACCGGGTCGGCGTCGAGGACGACTTCCTCGCACTCGGCGGCGACTCCATGCGCAGCCTGCTCGTGACGTCCCGCTGCCGCGCGGCGTTCGACGTGCCGCTGACCCCGCACGACGTCCTCACCGCCCGCACGGTCACCGGCCTCGCGGGACTGGTCGAGGAGAAGATCCTGCTCGAGCTCGAACGACTCGCCCTCGAAGACGGCGCCACCCAGGACCTGTGAGGAGACACCACACCATGTCGTCGTCGATCGAGGACCGCATCGCCGCGCTGCCCCCGCACCTGCGCGAGCAGATGCGCCGCCGCCTCTCCGGCCGCTCGCAGCAGGCCGACGCCATCAGACCGGCCGACCGCACCCGGCCGCTGCCCCTGTCGTTCCCGCAGCAGCGCCTGTGGTTCCTCGACGGCTTTCAGCCCGGGGGCTCCGGCTACAACAGCGCGCTGGCGCTGCGGCTCACGGGAAACCTGGACGTGGCTGCGTTGGGCGCGGCCCTGACCGGGCTGGTGGCGCGGCACGAGTCGCTGCGCACGACGCTCGACGAGGTGGACGGGGTGGGCGTGCAGGTCGTGCACCCGCCGTTCGACCTCGCCCTGCCGGTGGCCGACGCGACCGGCGACGTGGACGAGCTGCTGGTCGAGGAGTACTCCCGCCCGTTCGACCTGCGCCACGGCCCGCTGGTGCGGGCGCTGCTGGTGCGGCGGGCGCCGGACGAGCACGTGCTGCTGGTGACGGCGCACCACGTCGTCACCGACGGCTGGTCGATGGGCGTGCTGACCGAGGAACTGGGGGAGCTCTACGGTGGCGAGGCCACACTCCCCGCGTTGCCGCTGCAGTACGCCGACTTCGCCGCCTGGCAACGGGAACGGCTGTCCGGCGACGCGTTGCGCGGCCAGGTCGAGCACTGGACGCGCCGGCTGAGCGGTACCACCCCGCTGGAGCTGCCCACCGACCGGCCGCGTCCGCCGGTGCGCACCACGAACGGCGCGACGCACGCGTTCACCGTTGCGGCCTCGACGACTTCGGCGTTGCGCGCGCTCGCCCACGACCGCGGCACGATCCTGTTCTCCGTGCTCATGGCCGGATGTCAGGCGTTGCTCGCCCGCTACGCCGGTCAGGACGACGTGGCCGTGGGCACCGTGACCACCGGCCGCAACCACCCAGGACTGGAACGGCTGGTCGGGTTCTTCGTCAACACCGTCGTGCTCAGGTCCACTGTGGACGGCCGAGCGTCGTTCGCGGAGTTCCTGGACCAGGTCAAGGAGAACGTCAAGGACGCGTACGCCCACGACGAGGTTCCTCTGGAACACGTGGTCGACGCCCTGCGCACGGACCGCGACGTCAGCCGCAACCCGTTGTTCGACGTGATGGTGCTGCTGCAGAACGCCGACCGCACCCCGCCGCGGCTGCCGGGGCTGGCGGTCGAGCAGGTCGGGCTGTCCCGGCGTGCCGCCATCTTCGACCTCACCATCGAGTTCCAGGAGCGGGACGGCCTGCTGGACGGGGTGGTGGAGTACAACACCGACCTGTTCGACGCGGCCACGGTCGAGCGCTTCGCCGGCCACCTCGTGCGGCTGCTCGACGGCGTGGCGGGCGATCCGCACCGGCCGTTGGACGAGCTGCCGTGGTTGTCGGAGGCCGAGCGCGAGCAGGTCCTCGCCGACTGGAACGACGCCCACCGCGCACCGGTCGAGGCCACGATCCCCGGCCTGTTCGCCGAACAGGTGCGCCGGACGCCTTCCGCGCCCGCCGTGATCTCCGAGGACGGCGTGCTGACCTACGCCGAGCTGGACGCGCGGGCCAACGGGCTCGCCCACCGGTTGATCGACCTCGGGGTGCGGCCGGAGGACCCGGTGGGGCTGCTCGTGGAGCGCTCCGCCGACCTGGTCGTCGCCGAGCTGGCGATCGTGAAGGCCGGTGCGGCGTACGTTCCGCTCGACGGTCGGGCACCGGCGGAGCGGATCCAGCGGGTCGTCACCGACTCCGGGATCACGGTCGTGCTCACCGATGCGCGCAACCAGGACGTGGCCACCGCCGTCCACACGGTGCTGATCGACGGCGTCACCGCGGCCGGCCCCGCGGTCGTCGTGCACCCGGACCAGCTCGCCTACGTCATGCACACCTCGGGGTCCACTGGCACGCCCAAGGGGGTGGCCGTGCGGCACCGCGACGTCGTGGCGCTGGCGCTGGACTCCCGCTTCGACGGCGGAGCCCACGACCGCGTGCTGCTGCACTCGCCGTCCGCGTTCGACGCCTCCACCTACGAGCTGTGGGTGCCGTTGTTGCGCGGTGGTCAGGTCGTGGTGGCGCGGCCGGGGGACGTGGACGCGGAGGCGATCAGGGACGCGACCGGTCGCGGTGTGACCGCGATCTGGCTGACCGCCGGGTTGTTCCGGCTCGTCGCGCAGGAGGCACCGGAGGCGTTCGCCGGGCTGCGGGAGGTGTGGACCGGCGGTGACGTGGTGCCCGCCGAGGCCGTGCGCCGGGTGCTCGGAGCGTGTCCTGGTCTGACGGTGGTCGACGGCTACGGTCCGACCGAGACGACGACGTTCGCCACGTCGTTCCCGATGACGGGCAGCGTTCCCGACCTCATCCCGATCGGACGGCCGTTGGACGGCATGGCCGTCTACGTGCTCGACGAAGGGCTGCACCCGGTTCCTGTCGGTGTGCCGGGCGAGTTGTTCCTGGCGGGTGCCGGGGTGGCCCGCGGCTATCTCGGGCAGCCGGGACTGACCGCCGAACGGTTCCTGCCGGACCCGTTCGGCCCGCCCGGCTCCCGCATGTACCGCACCGGCGACATCGGCCGCTGGCGCGCGCACGGCGTGGTGGAGTTCGCCGGCCGCACCGACGACCAGGTCAAGATCCGCGGCTTCCGCGTCGAGACCGGCGAGATCGACGCCCTGCTCGTGCGCCACCCCGGCGTCGCTCAGTCGATCACCGTCGCCCGCACCGACGACGGCCGCAAACAGCTGGTCGCCTACCTCGTGGCGGACAACACCCCGACAAACGCCGAGCTGCGCGCGTGGCTCACCCGTGAGCTGCCCGACTACATGGTGCCGTCGGCGTTCGTGGAGCTGGACGCGCTTCCGTTGAGCGGCAACGGGAAGGTCGACCGCCGCGCCCTGCCCGCACCCGAGGCGCGCCCGGACCGTTACGTCGAACCCACCACTGCGGCCGAACAGGAGCTGGCGCGCGTCTGGGCCGAGGTGCTGCGCGTCGACCGCGTGGGCGTCGAGGACAACTTCTTCGAGCTGGGCGGAGACTCCATCCTCAGCATCCAGCTGGTCTCGCGGGCCCGCCGGGCCGGGCTGCGGTTGTCGTCCAAGGACGTCTTCCTGCACCCCACCGTCGCCGAGCTGGCCACCGTCGCGACCGCCGTGGCCGACCAGAAGGCGGACGCGCCCGTGGCGGGTCCGGCACCGCTGACGCCGATCCAGGAGTGGTTCTTCGAGACCGCGCCCGCGCACCCGCACCACTTCACCATGTCCACGCACGTGGAACTTGCGTCCGATGTGGACGAACGGGCGCTGGCCGTCGCCGTGGACGCCGTCGTGGCGCACCACGACGCGTTGCGCACCCGCTTCCACCGCGACGGCGACCGCTGGGTCCAGGACGTCGCCCCCACTCCGCCGACCGGTGTGCTCCAGGTGCTGTCCGACCTGGACGACGCAGCCGCCCTGGCCGCGCAGTCGAGCCTCGACCTCACCGAAGGCCCGCTGCTGCGCGCCCTGCTGTTCCTCGGTGACGGCCGAGCCCGGCTCTTCCTGACCGTGCACCACCTCGTCGTGGACGGCGTGTCCTGGCGCATCCTGCTCGACGACCTCGACACCGCCTACCACCAGGCGCTCCGCGGCGAACCGGTGGCGCTCGAACCGGTGCCCACCGCGTTCGCCACGTGGGCCCGTCGCCTGACCGAGCGGGTGCACGCCGGTGAGCTGGACGCCGATCTCGACCACTGGACGGGTTTCGCCGCGTCGGCCCCCGCCGAGATCCCGGTGGACCACGACGGTGACCCGGCTGAGGACGTCCGGTCGGTCAGCGTGCGCCTCAGCGCCGCCGACACCGCCGCGCTGCTGCACCAGGTGCCGGGCGTCTACCGCACGCAGGTCAACGACGTGCTCCTCAGTGCCCTCGGCCGCGCGCTGGCCGGCTGGACCGGGCACGACCGCGTGCTGATCGGGTTGGAGGGCCACGGGCGCGAGGACGTGCCCGACGACCTCGACCTCTCCCGCACGGTCGGCTGGTTCACCAGCCAGTTCCCGCTCGCGCTGCACGTGCCCGACGGTGACTGGGGCGGCGTGCTGAAGTCGGTCAAGGAACAGGTGCGCGCGCTGCCACGCCGTGGTCAGAGTTACGCGGCACTGCGCTACCTCGCAGCGGCGTTGCGCGACGACCCGCACCCGTTGATCAGCTTCAACTACCACGGTCAGTGGGACGTCGCGGCCACCGAAGGACTGGTCCGAGCCCGCTGCGCCCCGCTCGGCCGGGACAGCGCTCCTGGCAACGCCCGCGCGTATCTGATCGACGTCGTAGGACTGGTCGAGAACGGCCGACTCGAGCTCACCTGGCTGTATTCGGCGCGCGTGCACGACGAGTCCACGGTGCGGGCCGTGGCCGACGCGATGATGCGCGGGCTGGCGGAGATCGTGGCGCACTGCGCCGAGCCGGGTGCCGGTGGCCGCACGCCGTCGGACTTCCCGTTGGCGCACCTCGACCAGGCGGCGGTCGACCGGCTGGTAGGGACCGGCACCGAGGTCGAGGACGTCTACCCGCTGACCCCGCTGCAGGAGGGGATGCTCTTCCACGGCCTGGCAGACCCGTCGTCGACGGCCTACTTCGACCAGGTGCGCCTGCGGCTGACCGGTGTCGACGACGAACAGGCCCTCGCCACCGCCTGGCAGCGGGTCGTCGACCGCACGCCGGTGCTGCGCGGCGCGTTGGTCTGGGAAGGCGTCGAACGGCCCGTGCAGGTCATCCGCTCCCACGTCGACCTGCCCACCACGCACCACGACCGGCACGCGATGTCCAAAGAGGACGGTGAGCTGGTGGTGCGGGAACTCGACCTGCGCCGGGCGCCGCTGATGCGGATCGACCTGGCCCGGCTGTCCGACGACGAGGTGCTGCTCGTCTGGACGTTCCACCACGTGCTGCTGGACGGGTGGAGCCTCGCCCAGGTGTTCGCCGAGGTGTGCGAGCAGTACCGGGCGATCACCGCCGGTGCCGCGCCGGAGGTCGTGTCGCGCCGGCCGTTCCGCGACTACCTGCGCTGGCTGGCCGCGCAGGACCGGTCCGACGCCGAACGGCACTGGCGCGCAGTGCTGGCGGGTTTCTCCGCACCCACCGCGCTGCCCTACGACCGTTCGCCCGCGCGTGACCACGCCACGGAGTCCTCCACGGCGCTGCCGGTGGTGCTCACCGCCGAGCAGACCGACCGGGTGCGCCGCACCGCCCGCCGCCACGGCCTCACCGTCAACACCGTCGTGCAGGGTGCGTGGGCGTTGTTGTTGTCGCGCTACAGCGGTGAGTCCGACGTCGTGTTCGGCACGACGGTGTCCGGACGGCCCGGTGAACTGCCGGGCGTGGAGCAGATGATCGGCCTGTTCATCAACACCGTGCCGGCGCGGGTGTCCGTGCGCGCCGATGTCGACGTCGCGACCTGGCTGCGCGAGGTGCAGGCGGCGCAGACGGAGTCGCGGCGGTTCGACTTCGTGTCGCTGGCCGACCTGCGGTCGTGGAGTGATGTCCCGGCGGGGTCGTCGTTGTTCGACAGCGCGGTGGTGTTCGAGAACTACCCGCTCAACGACGTCGCCGAGGTCGGCGGCATCCAGGCCGTCGAGGTGCGGGCCCGCGACACGACGACGTTCGCGCTCACCCTCAGCGCCGTCCTCGACGAGCGGCTCCGGCTCGACCTGGCCTACGACCCGCACCTGTTCGACGCCGACACCGCCCACCGCCTCGCCGACCGCCTGCTGCTGCTCGTCGACGCCATCGCCGCCGACTCCGCACGACCGGTGTCGGACCTGCCGTTGATGACCGAGGACGAACGGCACCGGGTCCTCGTGGAGTGGAACGACACGGCGGTCGAGGTGCCGGAGAAATCGGTCGTCGAGGTGTTCGAGAGCCGGGTGCGGGCCACCCCGGACGCCACCGCGCTGGTCGTGGGAGACCGGTCGCTGTCGTTCGCGGAGTTGAACGCGTGGGCGAACCGGGTGGCGCGTGCGTTCGTGGCCGCTGGTGTGGGGCCAGAGCGTGTGGTGGCGTTGTCGTTGCCGCGCTCGGTGGAGTTCGTGGTGGCGTTGCTGGCGATCTGGAAGGCCGGCGGTGTGTACCTGCCGGTCGATCCCACGTTGCCGGCCGACCGCGTCGAGTTCCTGCTGCGCGACGCCGACCCGGTGCTGGTGGTGCGTGACGCGCTGCCCGAGGCCGGCGATTCCTCCGACCTGGAGCCGGTGGCTCCGGAGCACACGGCGTACGTGATCTACACGTCCGGCTCGACCGGGCGGCCCAAGGGAGTGGTGGTCGAGCACCGCAGCCTGGTGAACCTGCTGGTGGCCCACCGCGAAGGGTTCGCCCGGGGCCACCGGTTGCGGGTGGCGTTGTCGGCGGTGTTCTCGTTCGACACGTCACTGGAGGGCGTTGTGCTGATGGCTGACGGCCACGAGTTGCACGTGCTGGACGAGGATGTGCGGCTCGACCCGTCCGCGCTCGTCCGGTACGTGCGCGACCAGCGGATCGACTTCCTGGACCTGACGCCGTCCTACGCCCGGCAGCTGCTGGAGGCCGGTCTGCTCGACGGTGAGCACCGGCCGAAGGTGCTGATGCTGGGCGGCGAAGCGATCGGTGACGACCTGTGGCGACGGCTGGCGGACGTGCCCAGCACCGCGAGCTACAACTTCTACGGCCCGACCGAGTCCACTGTGGACGCCCTGTCCGGCCGGATCGCCGGCACCGGACGGCCGGTCGTCGGACGTCCGCTGCCCAACACACGGGCCTACGTGCTGGACGAGGACCTCTCTCCGGTTCCCGTTGGCGTGCCGGGAGAACTGCACCTGGCGGGCGTCCAGCTCGCCCGCGGCTACCTCGGCCGTCCCGGGCTGACCGCGGACCGGTTCCTCGCGGACCCGTTCGGCGAACCCGGTGAACGCATGTACCGCACCGGTGACCGCGTGCGGTGGCTGGCCGACGGCACCCTGGACTACCTGGGCCGCACCGACGACCAGGTGAAGATCCGCGGGTTCCGGATCGAGCCCGGCGAGGTCGAGGCCGTGCTGACCCGGCACCCCGACGTCCGCGAGGCGGTCGTCATCGCCCGCCAGGACGACGGACACCAGAGGCTCGTCGCCTACGTGACCGGCACGGCGGCGGGCCTGCGCACGTGGCTGGCCGACCGCCTGCCCGACTACCTGGTGCCGTCGGCGTTCGTCGAGCTGGACGCCATCCCGTTGAACGCCAACGGCAAGGTCGACCGGCGCGCCCTGCCCGCGCCCGACTTCGCCGAGGCCCGCACCGAGCACGTCGCACCCCGCACGGACACCGAACGCGAGGTGGCGGCCATCTGGTCCGAGGTGCTGGGCGTGCCCGGCATCGGCGTGCGCGACGACTTCTTCGCGCTCGGTGGTGACTCGATCCTCAGCATCCGGGTGATCTCCCGGCTGCGGGCCGCCTTCGACGTGGAGATGTCGCCGCGGGCGTTGTTCCGCCACCCGACCGTCGCCGGGATCGCCGCGCTGGTCGCGGAGTCGGCGCAGGTCCGGCTGACCGAGATCCCCGTGGTGCCGCGCGACGGCGGGCTGCCGATGTCGTTCGCGCAGCAGCGGTTGTGGTTCCTCGACGAGTTCGACCCCGGCGGCTTCGAGTACCTGACGCCGTCGATCCTGCGGCTGCGCGGGCCCCTCGACGTCGATGCCCTGAACGCGGCGCTGACCGCGTTGGTCGCCCGGCACGAGTCGCTGCGCACCACGTTCGAGACCGTCGACGGGCGGGGTGTGCAGGTCGTGCACCCGCCCCAGCCCGTCGAGGTGCCGGTGGTGGACGTGACCGAGGAGGAACTGGCGGACGTCCTGACCCGCGAGACCACCACGCCGTTCGACCTGCGGCGCGGGCCGCTGGTGCGGGTGCTGCTGGCGCGGCTGGGCGCGGACGACCACGTGCTGTCCCTGGTGCTGCACCACATCATCACCGACGGCTGGTCCAACGGCGTGCTGCTCGGCGAGCTGGGTGCGTGCTACGAGGCGGCCGGCACGGACGCGCGGCTGCCCGACCTGCCGGTGCAGTACGCCGATTTCGCGGTGTGGCAACGGAACTCGTCGACCGAGGAGGCGTTGCGGGAGCACCTGGCGCACTGGCGGCGTGTGCTCGACGGCGTGCGGCCGCTGGAGCTGCCGACCGACCGGCCCCGGCAGGCGATCCGCGGCAAGCAGGGCGCTCTCGTGCACTTCCAGGTGCCCGCCGAGGTCACCGAACGCCTGAAGACGGTGGCGCGCAAGCACGACGGCACGCTGTTCATGGCGCTCGTCGCCGCCTGCCAGGCGGTGTTCGCCCGGTGGTCGGGGCAGCGGGACGTGGCCGTCGGCACGGTCGTCTCCGGCCGCGACCGCACCGAGCTGGAGGGCCTGGTCGGGTTCTTCGTCAACACGCTGGTGCTGCGCTCCGACGTCGACCCGCGCGAGGGCTTCGGGCACCTGCTCGGCCAGGTGCGGGAGACGGTGCTGGACGCCTTCGCGCACCAGGACGTGCCGTTCGAACGGGTCGTGGACGAGGTCGACCCGGTGCGCGACCCCAGCCGCACGCCGTTGTTCCAGGCGATGGTCGTGCTGCAGAACACCGGCGGCGGCGAACCGCGCCTGCCCGGCCTGCGGGTCGAGGAACTGCCGCCGCCGTCGGTCGCGGCCGGTTTCGACGTGTCGTTGCAGTTCCAGGAGGTCGACGGCCGGCTGGAGGCCGTGCTGACCTACGACACGGCGCTGTTCGACGCCACCACGGCCGAACGGCTGGTGGCCCACGTCGGCGTGCTGCTCGACGGCGCCACCGCCGCGCCCGATCTCGCGGTGGCCGACCTGCCGTTGCTCACCGACGACGAGCTCGTGACCGTGCTGGAGAGGTGGAACGACACCGGCAGCGCCGGACCGGTGCCCGCCTACCACGAGGTGTTCCAGGACCGCGTGGCCCGCACGCCCGACGCCACGGCCCTGGTCGACGGCACCCGGTCGTGGACCTTCGCCGAGGTCAACGCCGACGCCAACCGGCTCGCCCACCACCTGATCGCGGCGGGAGCGGGGCCGGAGTCCGTGGTGGCGCTGGCGTTGCCCCGGTCGGCCGAGCTGGTGGTCGCGATCCTGGCCGTGCTCAAGGCCGGTGGCGCGTACCTGCCCATCGATCCGGCGCACCCGGCGGAGCGCATCGCGTTCCTGCTCGACGACGCCCGGCCGGCGCTCGTGGTGGCGGCGAAGGACATCGGCGTGCCGCACGTGCGGGTTGACGACCCCGCCGTGGCCGCCCGGCCCGCGACCGATCCGGCCGACGACGACCGCACGGCACCGCTGCGTCCGGAGCACGCCGCGTACGTCATCCACACCTCCGGCTCCACCGGCCGTCCCAAGGGCGTCGTGGTCGAGCACCGCAACCTCGCCGCGCTCGTCGCCGACCACCACGCCCGCCTGCTGCCGCGGGACGGCACCGTCCTGCGCGGCATCGCCACCGCCGCCCACACCTTCGACGCCTCCTGGGAGGGCCTGCTCCTGCTGGCCGCGGGCCACGAGCTGCACCTGCTCGACGACGACGTCCGGCTGGACCCGCGGGCCGTGGTCGAGCACATCGCCCTGCACGGCATCGACTTCCTCAGCTGCACACCGTCCTACCTGCAGCAGCTCCTGCCGGAAGGGATCCTCGAACGGCCGCTGCTGCTCGCGCTGGGCGGCGAGGCCGTCAGCGAACCGTTGTGGCGTGCCCTCAAGGACGCCGAGCACGTCACCGCCATGAACCTCTACGGCCCCACCGAATGCACCGTCGACTCGGTGTGGACCGAGATCACCGGCCGGGACCGGCCGGTGATCGGCACACCGGGGCAGGGCCTGCGCGCCTACGTCCTCGACGACGGCCTGCGGCCCCAGCCGGTCGGCGTGCCGGGCGAGCTGCACCTGGCCGGTGACCAGGTGACCCGCGGCTACCTGCACCGGCCGGGCCTGACCGCGGACCGGTTCGTCGCCGACCCGTTCGGGCCGCCCGGCAGCCGGATGTACCGCACCGGCGACCTGGCCCGCTGGAGCGCCGACGGCGTGCTGGAGTACCGGGGCCGCACGGACGACCAGGTCAAGATCCGCGGCTACCGCGTCGAACCCGGCGAGGTCGAGACCGCGCTGGCCGGCCTGCCCGGCGTGGCGGAGGCCGTGGTCGTGGCGCAGGAGGTCGAACCGGGCCTGCACCGCCTCGTCGGCTACGTCGTGGGAACGGCCGACGCGGACTTCCTGCGGGCGCAGCTGAAGCTCCGGCTGCCGGACCACCTCGTGCCGTCGTTGTTCGTGCTGCTCGGCGAGCTGCCCAGGACCGACAGCGGCAAGATCGACCGCCGCGCCCTGCCTGCCCCGGACGCCACGGGCTCGCAGGACCACGTGGCACCGCGCACCACCGTGGAACGGGAGCTGGCGCGGGTCTGGGCCGAGGCGCTGCGCGTGGACCGCGTCGGCGTGCACGACAACTTCTTCGGCCTCGGCGGCGACTCGATCCTGAGCATCCAGGTCGTGTCGAAGGCCCGCCAGGCCGGCCTGGAACTGGCCACCAGGGACCTGTTCACCCACCAGACCATCGCCGAGCTGGCCACCGTCGTCCGCAAGGACCAACCGGTCGCCGCGCTGCCGGAGATCGCCGGGCCGGCGCCGCTCACGCCGATCCAGCGCTGGTACCTCGACTCCAACGCCGACGACCCGCACCACTTCACCATGCCGGTGCACCTGGAACTGACCGACGACGTCGACCTGGACGCGTTGGCACGAGCGTTGAACGCGGTCGTGGCGCACCACGAGGGCCTGCGCACCCGCTTCACCCGCCTCGACGGCGAGTGGGTCCAGGAGGCGGTGGACGCCGTGGTCGAGCTCGAACACGTGTCCACAATGGAGGAAGAGGCGCTCGGTGCGGCTGGCGTGGACATCACCCGTGGGCCGGTCATGCGCGCGTTGTTGTTCTCCGGCAAGCGGTTGAGCCTTGTCGTGCACCACCTCGTCGTGGACGGCGTGTCGTGGCGCATCCTGCTCGGTGACCTGGAGACCGCGTACCGCCAGGCCGTGACGGGCGAACGGATCACGCTCGACCCCGTCGGCACGCGGTTCACCCAGTGGGCGCACCGGCTGGCCGAGCACGTGCGGTCGGGCGCGTTCGACGCCGAACTGCCGCACTGGACCGCCGCGCTCTCCGTGCCGGGCGACGTGCCGCTGGACCGCGACGGCCCCAACACCGCCGGTTCCACGCGCGTGGTCTCGGTGCGGCTGGACCGGGAGCACACCGACGCCCTGCTGCACCGCGTGCCGGACGTCTACCGCACACAGATCAACGACGTGCTGCTCAGCGCGCTCGGCCGGGCGCTGTCGGCGTGGACCGGACGGGACCGCGTCGCCGTGACGATGGAGGGCCACGGCCGTGAGGACGTCCTCGGCGGCGTCGACCTCTCACGGACGGTCGGCTGGTTCACCACGCAGTACCCGGTCGCGCTCACCGTGCCCGCCGGCGACTGGGGCGCGGTGCTCAAGTCGGTGAAGGAACAGCTGCGGGCCGTGCCCGGCCGCGGGTTCGGGTTCGAGGCGCTGCGCCAGCTCCGCGCGAACGCCCTGGCCGGATCGGCGTTGCCGCCGGTCAGCTTCAACTACCACGGCCGGTTCGACGTGGCGGAGGCCGAGGAGGGCCTCGTCCGCGGCCGTCTGGACGGGGGAGCCGGCACCGCCGGCGACAGCACGCGGCCGTTCCAGCTCGACGTCGTCGGTGGCGTGGAGGACGGCGAGCTGGTGCTGTCCTGGTTCTACTCCGAGCACCTGCACGACGAGTCGACCGTGCGGACCGTGGCCGAGGCCGTGGTGCGCGGGCTGGCGGAGGTCGTGGCGCACTGCGCCGAGCCGGGTGCCGGTGGCCGCACGCCGTCGGACTTCCCGTTGGCACGCCTCGACCAGGCGGCGGTCGACCGGCTGGCCGGGACCGGTGCCGAGATCGAGGACGTCTACCCGCTGACCCCGCTCCAGACCGGGATGTTGTTCCACACGTTGGTGGACGACACCTCGACCGCCTACTCGAACCGGTTCCGGCTGCGGCTGTCCGGGGTGTCCGACCCGGACGCGCTGGCCGAGGCCTTGCGCCGGGTCGTGGACCGCACACCGGTGCTGCGCGGCGGCGTGGTGTGGGAGGGCGTCGAGGCGCCGGTGCAGGTCGTGCACCACCGCGTCGACGTGCCGATCACCGTGCACGACTGGCGCGGCCTGGCGGACGAGCCCGCGGTGGGCGGTGAGGAGCTCGACCTCACCACGCCACCGTTGCTGCGCCTGGCGATCGCGCGGCTCACCGACGACGAGGTGGCGTTGTTCTGGACCGCCCACCACGTGCTGCTGGACGGGTGGAGCTTCGCGCAGGTGCTGGCCGAGGTGTGCGAGCAGTACACCGCCCTCGTCCGCGGCGTCGAGCCGGAACTCCCGGCGCGGAGGCCGTTCCGCGACTACCTGCGGTGGCTGGCCGGTCAGGACACTTCGGCCGCCGAACGGCACTGGCGGCAGGTCCTCTCCGGGGTCGAGGCACCGACCCCGCTGCCGTGGGACCGCCCGCCGGTCCAGGCGCACCGGGCGGAGTCCAGCGCGTCCGTCCACGTCGAACTGGACGCTGACCGCTCGGCCGCGCTGGACCGGGTGGCCCGTGCCGCCGGTCTGACCGCGAACACCGTCGTGCAGGGTGCGTGGGCGTTGTTGTTGTCGCGCTACAGCGGTGAGTCCGACGTCGTGTTCGGCACGACGGTGTCCGGTCGCCCAGCTGAACTTCCGGGCATCGGGTCGATGGTCGGCATGTTCATCAACACCGTTCCCACGCGCGTGCAGGTCGACCTGGACGCCCTCGTGCTGCCGTGGCTGCGGGACGTGCAGGCGGCGCAGACGGAGTCGCGGAGGTTCGACTTCGTGTCGCTGGCCGACCTGCGGTCGTGGAGCGACGTGCCGGCGGGGTCGTCGTTGTTCGACAGCGCCGTGGTGTTCGAGAACTACCCGGTGGACGAGCTGCTCGACGACGAGCAGGGCGTGCGGGTGCTGGAGGTCGAAGGCGCCGACACCACCAGCTTCCCGCTGGCCCTCAGCGCGAACTCCGGCGACCGGTTGCGGCTGGAGCTGGACCACGACCCGAGGCTGTTCGACGCAGGCACGGTCGAGCGCCTCGCCACGCATCTCGCCGTGCTGCTGGAGGGCATCGCGACCGACCCGCACCGCGCGCTCGGCGAGTTGCCGTTGATGACGGACGACGAACGCCGTCAGGTGCTCGTGGACTGGAACGCCACCTCCGGCGAGGTCGTCGCGCAGTCGGTCGTGGAGGTCTTCGAGGACCAGGTGAACGCCACCCCGGACGCGGTCGCGTTGGTGGTGGGGGACCGGTCGTTGTCGTTCGCGGAGTTGAACGCGTGGGCGAACCGGGTGGCTCGGGTCTTCGTCGCTTCTGGTGTGGGGCCGGAGTGTGTGGTGGCGTTGTCGTTGCCGCGGTCGGTGGAGTTCGTGGTGGCGTTGCTGGCGATCTGGAAGGCCGACGGTGTGTACCTGCCGGTCGACCCGTCGCTGCCGGCCGACCGCGTCGAGTTCCTGCTGTGGGACGCCGGCCCGGTGCTGGTGGTGCGCGGATCGTTGCCGGACGCCGACGACCAGGACGCCTCGAACCTGGCTCCGGTACGCGGCGACCACGCCGCCTACGTCATCTACACCTCGGGCTCGTCCGGGCGCCCCAAGGGAGTGGTGGTCGAGCACGGCAGCCTGGTGAACCTGCTGGTGAACCACCGCGAGGACTTCGCGGCCGGTCACCGGCTGCGGGTGGCGTTGTCGGCGGTGTTCTCGTTCGACACGTCCCTCGAAGGCGTCGTGCTGATGGCCGACGGCCACGAGCTGCACGTGCTGGACGAGGACGTGCGACTCGACCCGCCCGCGCTCGTCCGGTACGTGCGCGACCAGCGGATCGACTTCCTGGACCTGACGCCTTCGTACGCCCGGCAGCTGCTGGAGGCCGGCCTGCTCGACGGCGAGCGCCGGCCGAAGGTGCTGATGCTGGGCGGCGAAGCGATCGGCGACGACCTGTGGCGACGGCTGGCGGACGTGCCCAGCACCGCGAGCTACAACTTCTACGGCCCGACCGAGTCCACTGTGGACGCACTGTCCTGCCGGGTGACCGCCGATGCGCCCATCTCCGTCGGGCGGCCGTTGCTGAACGTGCGCGCCCACGTGCTGGACGACCGGCTGCGGCCGGTTCCCGTCGGCGTGCCGGGGGAGCTGTTCCTGAGCGGTGCCCAGCTCGCCCGTGGCTACCTCGGCCGTCCCGGGCTGACCGCGGACCGGTTCCTCGCGGACCCGTTCGGCGGGCCGGGCGAACGGATGTACCGCACCGGTGACCGCGTGCGGTGGCTGGCCGACGGCACCCTGGACTACCTGGGCCGCACCGACGACCAGGTGAAGATCCGCGGCCACCGGGTCGAACCCGGTGAGGTCGAGGCGGTGCTGACCCAGCACCCCGAGGTGCGTGAGGCCGTCGTGGTCGCCCGTGAGGTCGACGGGCACCAGCGGCTCGTCGCCTACGTGTCGGGTGCCGCGACGGACCTGCGGACGTGGCTGAGCGAGCGGCTGCCCGACTACCTGGTGCCGTCGGCGTTCGTCGAGCTGGACGCCATCCCGTTGAACGCCAACGGCAAGGTGGACCGGCGCGCGCTGCCCGCACCGGACCTGCGCGCGGCCGCCTCGGCGTACCGCGCCCCGCGCACCCCGGCCGAGGACCGGGTGTGCCGCATCTGGGCCGACGTGCTGGGCGTGCCGCGGGTCGGCCTCGACGACAACTTCTTCGAACTGGGCGGCGACTCCATCCTCAGCATCCGGGTCGTGTCCCGGCTGCGCGCCGAACTGGACGCGCCCGTGTCGCCGCGCGTGCTCTTCACCTCGCCCACGGTCGCCCGGCTGGTCGCCGAGATCGGGACGGGGGCGGCCGAGGACGTCATCCCCGGGGTGTCGCGCGACGGCGCGCTGCCGTTGTCGTTCGCGCAGCAACGGCTGTGGTTCCTCGACCAGTTCGAGCCCGAGAGCACCGACTACCTCTCGCCGTCGCTCCTGCGGCTTCGCGGTCACCTCGACGTCGAGGCGCTGACGAGAGCGCTGACGGCGTTGATAGCGCGGCACGAGTCGTTGCGCACCACCTTCGAGGGCGTGGACGGCCACGGCGTGCAGGTCGTGCACCCGCCCCGGCCCGTCGAGGTCGCGCTGCTGGAAGTGTCCGGCGAGGACGGGCTCGCCGAGGTGCTGGAACGGGAGAGCACCCGGCCGTTCGACCTCGCCAGGGGCCCGCTGCTGCGGCCGGTGCTGGTGCGAGTGGCCGAGGACGATCACGTGCTCCTCCTGCTGGCGCACCACATCGTGACCGACGGCTGGTCCAACGGCGTGCTGACCGCCGAGCTGAACGTGCTCTACCGCGGGGGCGTCCTGCCCGAGCTGCCGATCCAGTACGCGGACTACGCGGCCTGGCAACGGGAACGGCTCGCCGGCTCGCTGGCCGACGAGCAGCTCTCGTTCTGGCGGGACCGGCTCGCCGGCGTCACTCCGCTGGAACTGCCCACCGACCGGCCCCGGCCCGCCGTCCGCACCAACCGCGGGGCGGTGCACCTGTTCACCCTGCCGGTGGACGTCGCCGACGCGCTGAAGGCCCTGGCGCGGCAGCAGGACGGCACCCTGTTCATGGCGCTGGTCGCCGCGTGCCAGGTGCTGTTCGCCCGCTGGTCGCGGCAGGACGACGTCGCGGTGGGCACCGTGACCTCCGGCCGCGACCGGGCCGAACTGGAGAACCTGGTCGGGTTCTTCGTCAACACAGTGGTCCTGAGGTCCACTGTGGATGGAGCAGTGACGTTCCGCGAGTTCCTCGGTCGGGTCCGGAGTGGTGTGCTGGACGCGTTCGCCCACCAGGACGTGCCGTTCGAGCGCGTGGTGGACGAGCTGAGGCCGGACCGCGACACCAGCCGCACGCCGCTGTTCCAGGCGATGGTGATCCTGCAGAACACCCCCGAGGCCGCACCGGAGCTGCCCGGTCTGCAGGTCGAGGACCTGCCGTTGCCCAAGGTAGCGGCCAACTTCGACCTCACGTGGGAGTTCCAGGAGGACGACGACGCCCTGCACGCGGCGGTCAACTACAACACCGACCTGTTCGACGCCGCGACCGTCGAGCGGATGGCCGGGCACCTCCGGGTGCTGCTGACGGCCGCTGCCGCCGACCCCGACCGGCCGCTGGCCGACCTGCCGTTGATGGACGAGGACGAGCAACGGACCGTGCTGCACGCGTGGAACGACACGGCCCACGCCGTGCCCGACGCCACCATCACGGACCTGGTCGAGGCGCAGGTGCGACGGACCCCGGAGGCCATCGCGGTGGCGGACGGCGGCGAGACGTGGACGTACGCCGAGCTCAACACCCGTGCCAACCGCCTGGCGCACCGGCTGATCGCGCAGGGCGCCGGCCCCGGCCGGTACGTCGCGATCTCGCTGCCGCGGTCCGCCGACCTGCTCGTGGCCGTCCTGGCGGTGCTCAAGTCCGGTGCCGCGTACGTGCCGATCGAGCCGGACACGCCAGCCGACCGGGTCGCGTTCGTGCTCGAGGACGCCAAGCCGGTCCTGGTGCTCGGCAACCGGGACTTCCTGCTCGAGGCCGGCCGGGACGACGATCCGATCCGGTCATCGTCCACTCGCGACGCGGCGTACGTGATCTACACGTCCGGCTCGACCGGGCGGCCCAAGGGCGTCGTCGTCGAGCACCGCTCGGTGGTCGACTACCTGGCGTGGGCGGCCGAGGTCTACGGCGGTCTGCGCGGGGCGGCGGTGCTGCACTCGCCGGTGTCGTTCGACCTCACCGTCACGACGCTGTTCGGCCCGCTGCTCGTCGGCGGCCGCATCGTGGTGAGCGACCTGGACGAGGACGCGGCGCCGGTGGAGCAGGCGGCGTTCCTCAAGGCCACGCCCAGCCACCTGGCGCTGCTCGGGGCCGTGCCGGCGGAGCTGTCGCCGACCGGTGACCTCGTCGTCGGCGGCGAGCAGCTGCTGGGTGCGGTGGTGGACGAGTGGCGGCGCGCGCACCCGACGGCCGTCGTGATCAACGAGTACGGCCCCACCGAGGCGACCGTCGGCTGCATGGAACACCGCGTCGAACCCGGCGCACCGCTCGATCCCGGACCGGTGCCGATCGGTCACGCGGCCTGGAACACCCGGCTCTACGTGGTCGACGACCAGCTGCGGCCGGTACCGCTCGGCGTGCCCGGTGAGCTGTGCATCGCGGGCGACGGCCTCGCGCGGGGCTACCTGAACCGGGCCGGCCTCACCGCTGCCGCGTTCGTGGCGTGCCCGTTCGGGGCGCCGGGGGAGCGGATGTACCGCTCCGGCGACCTGGTCCGCCGGCGGGCGGACGGCGTGGCCGAGTACCTCGGTCGCATCGACGACCAGGTCAAGATCCGCGGCCACCGCGTCGAACCGGGCGAGGTCGAGTCCGCGCTGCTGCGGCACCGCGGGGTGGCCGAGGCCGCCGTGGTGGCCGCCGACACCGGTCAGGGCCACGCCCGCCTGGTCGCGTACGTCGTCGGTGAGGCGGGCACCGCCCAACTGCGCGCGTTCCTCACGGACCGCCTGCCCGCCTACATGGTGCCGTCCGCGTTCGTCGCGGTGCCCGTCCTGCCGGTGACGCCGAACGGCAAGCTCGACCGGGCGGCATTGCCCGTTCCGGAACCGCTCGCCGACGAGGGCGAGCACGTGCCACCGCGCACGCCCGTGGAGACCACGCTCGCCCAGGTGTGGGCGGACGTGCTGGGCGCGGACCGGGTCGGGCTGCGGGACAACTTCTTCGACCTGGGCGGCGACTCCATCCTGGTCATCCAGGTGGTGTCCAGGGCGCGCAGGGCCGGGCTCGCCCTGACCACGAAGTCCCTGTTCCGCAACCAGACCATCGAGGCGCTGGCGCCGTTCGTCACCGAGGTCGAGACCGCACCCGTGAACACCGCCGAGGTCGTCGGCGACGTCCCGCTCACCCCGATCCAGCGCTGGTTCTTCGAGACGCGCGAGGCCACGCACCACTTCGCGCAGTCCATGCTGCTGGAGCTGACCGCGGACCTCGACGAGACCGCGCTGGAGAACGGGTTGGCAGCACTGGTGGCGCACCACGACGCGCTGCGGATGCGGTTCGAGCACACCGGCGGCGAGTGGCGGCAGCACAACGCCCCGGTCCAGCCGGGCAGGGTGCTGGAACGGTACGACCTCAGCGCCATCGGTGAGCCGGAACGCCAGGCGCACATGGTGAAGATCGCCGACGAGGCGCATGCCGGCTTCGACCTCGCCGCGGGTCCGCTGTACCGGTTCGTGCTGTTCCACGGCGACGAAATGGCCGCCCCACAACTGTTCCTGACCGTGCACCACCTCGTCGTGGACGGCGTGTCCTGGCGGATCCTGCTCGACGACCTCGACACGGCCTACCGGCAGGCTGTCTGCGGCGAGGAGGTCGACCTGGGCGCCAAGTCGACGTCGTTCCGCGAGTGGGCGGAGGGGCTGACCCGGCACGTCGCCGGGGGAGCGCTGGACCACGAGGCAGACCACTGGGCCTCAGCGCTCGACGCGGCCCCGCTGCCCGTCGACCACGAGGAACCGACGCCGGGCACCCCTGCGGCCGAGGTGCACGTGGTGCTCGACGCCCAGGACACCGACGCGTTGCTGCACGACGCCCCCACGGCGTACCGCACCAGGATCAACGACGTGCTGCTGGCCGCGCTGGCGTCCGCCCTGTCCCGGTTCACCGGGCAACGGACGGTCTCGCTGGACATGGAAGGCCACGGCCGGGAGGACGTCATTGGCGCGGACCTGTCCCGCACGGTCGGCTGGTTCACCACGCTCTACCCGGTCAGCCTGACACTGCCCGACGACGGCGCGTCGTGGCGCGACCTCGTCAAGGCGGTGCGCCGGCAGCTGCGCACGGTGCCGGGCAACGGGTTCGGCTTCGCGGCGCTGAAGCACCTGGGCACGCCGGACGTGCGGGAACGCCTTTCCGGACAGGGGCCGCAGGTGGTGTTCAACTACCTCGGCCAGTCCGGCAGCACCGCCGAGGAGACCCCGGGAGGGCTGTACCGGACCGTGCTCGACCCCATCGGCCAGGACGGCGACCCGACCGACCGCGGACCGCACCTGCTGGAGGTGGTCGGCGGCGTGGCGGCCGGAGAGCTCCGCTTCACCTGGCACTACCAGCCGGACCGGCACGACGAGGCCACGGTGCGGCGGGTCGCGCAGGACTTCCTCGACGCCCTGCGCGGTGTCGCCGCGGACTGCCGGAGCGGCCGATGACCACCACGGCGTTGTCGCGCAACAGGAACTACCGCCTGCTGTGGGCGGGACAGGCCCTGTCCGAGGCGGGGGCGAGCGCGTCGGTCATCGCCCTGCCCCTGCTGGTGCTCCTGCTCACCGACTCGGCGGCGGCGTCCGGTGTGGTGCTGAGCGTCTCCGCCGCCGCGCAGCTGGTCGTCGGTCTGCCGGCCGGTGCGCTCGTCGACCGCTGGAACCGCCGGACGGTGATGCTGGTCTGCGAAGCCGTGCAAGCCCTGGCCGTGGCACTCCTGGTCGTCGGCCTGTGGTGGCAGGCCGTCGGCGTCGAGCACGTGGTGGTGGTCGTCATCGTGCTCGGCGTGTGCCGGGCGCTGGCCGAACCGGCGGAGGAGGCGCTGCTGCCCGCCATCGTGCCGGAACCACAGCTCTCCGACGCGGTCGCGATGAACGCCGCGCGCGGCTACCTCGGCCAGCTCTCCGGCACCGCCCTCGGCGGCCTGCTGTTCGGCCTGTCCCGGTTGCTGCCGTTCCTCGTGGAGGCGGTGACGCACGTGGTGACGTTCCTGGCGCTGCTCTTCCTCCGCGTCCCACCGCGCAAGCGGGAACCGGCGCCGCTCAGCCGGTTCCACCGCGAGGTCGGCGAGGGCCTGCGCTGGGTGTGGACCCAGCCGGTGGTGCGGGTGGTCGCGTTCTGCGCGGTGGGCCTCAACCTGTTCTTCCAGGCGTTCTACCTGCTGATGATCGCCATCGCCCACCGGCAGGGCGTGCCCGCGGGCCAGATCGGGATCATGGGCGCGATGCTCGGCGCCGGCGGCGTCCTCGGCGCACTGGTGGCGCCGCGACTGCACCGCGCCCTGCGACCACACCGGTCGATCGTGGGCGTCTTCTGGGCCATCACCGCGCTCATCCCCGTGGCGTTGTTCATCGAGCCGGGCATCCCGACCGGCGTGGTGTTCGCGGCCGCCGCGTTCCTGGCCCCCACCGCCAACACCACGATCACCACCTACCAGCTGCTGCTCACACCGGACGAGCTGCGCGGCAGGCTGAGCAGCGTGATGGGCGTGGCGCTGGGCATCGCCTCGATCGCGGGCCCCGCGCTCGGCGGTCTGCTGGTGGACCTGCTCCCACCGGCGCAGGCCATCCTCACCTGCGCCGCCGGCGCCGGACTGCTCACCGTCTACGCCACCGCGAACCCCACCCTGCGCAGGTTCTCGCGCGAAAGCGGTGCGCGGGTCGAGGCGTCTGCCGAATGACGCCGGCGCCGGGGTGATGTCGCCCGGTTCGCCTGCCGGCCCTTTCGACGCGCACGTCCGGCAGGGTGGAGCGCCTGGACGAGTCGAGCGGCGCCCGGCCAGTCGGTCCGCAGCACCAGTTGCGCGCGGACGCTGCGTGCGTGTGCGGCGAACTGGAGCAGGCAGTTGCGGTCGATGAAGGTCAGCCCCGCCGCGTCGATGACCAGTTCGCCGTTCTCCGGCTGGGGATCGGCGCGGTCCAGGGCCTGGACGAACGCGTCCTTCCGGCTCCTGCCCTGTTCTGCGCCCAGAGCCGCGGCACAGCCCGGTTCGTCCGTCGCGTGCAGGCGGAAACCGGCGCCGTGCACGTTCGTGTTCGGGTCCATGCACGCGATCTCGTCGATCGCCGCCGCGGGAAGCGGTTCCTGACCGGTTTCCCCGAGCGGCCGGGTGCCACCGCGAGGGGAGAGAGCGGTGACACCCAGGTGCTTCGGCGAGGGTCAGCGGTGGGTGTTGACGGTCTGCTGGATCCAGCCGGTGTAGGCGGTGGCGTTGGTGTACAGGCCCGGGCCGTTCGCGCAGGGCACGTCCTCGTCGCCGGGGCCGGAGGTGACGCCGATCAGTTCCCACCGCCCCCACTTCCCGCGTTGCAGCTGGGGGCCGCCGGAGTCGCCGGAACACGCCATGGCGCCGGCCTTCGGGCTCACCGTGCAAAGGCGGGTCCGGTTCGCGAAGCCGGGCGCGCACTCGGACTCGGCGCCGCGCCGGGTGTCGAGCTGCTGCAGCCGTTCGGCGAACTCCCACTCCTGCGGGCCGGACCCCTCGACCGTGGTGCCGAATCCCAGCAGCCGGGTCGGGGTGCCGGGAGCGCCGGCGCGGGCGGCGATGCGGATCGGCTGCTGCGTGACCGGGCGGTCGAGGCGCACCAGGGCGATGTCGTCGCGGTTGGGTTGCGTGCCCGGCGGCACTTCGTAGCCGGGGTGGCGGACGACGAGGTCGATGGACCGCACGGTGCCGCCGGCACTGCGGTGGTCGCTGCCGATGCGCACGGTCCCGTCCAGCACCGCCCCTCCCTCGCCCTGGCCGACGCAGTGCGCCGCCGTCAGCACCCACCGCGGGTGGACCAGCGACGCCCCGCAGACACCCTTGGCGTTGCCCGCGCTCGGCACGGTCAACGGGATCGAGCTCATGAACTGGTAGCGCTCGGTGGAGTCCTCGCCGTTGATGATGGCTCCGGCGGTACCGGCCGTCGCCGTGACGGCGAACGCCCCCGCCAGCAGCACACCGGCCACCCGGACCACGTCGCGGCGCACGGACTTCAGTCTCGACATGTTCTTCCTTCACAACGGGAACAACGAGCGAGACCAATCCTTTCCGTTCACTGTGGACGGAACCATCCGGTCACCCCGCCCGTCGGCGTCGAGGCTCCTCGACCATCGGAGGTGGAGCCTGCACCACCAGGGGGCGGCGGCTCTGCCCGGTTCGAGTGGGCGTTCGTGGTTCGCCGGCAGGTGAGGGGGTAGTCGTCACGGAACCGGACCCATCCCGAGGAGGGCTGACGTGACCAAGACGACCATGCCGATGCTGGAGAGCCACCCCGCGGAGATCAACCTCGACCGGGGCAGCCTGGCGGCGGCGATCGACGCGCTGATCGCGTGCGCCGAGGCGTGCACCGCGTGCGCCGACGCCTGCCTGGGCGAGAGTTCGGTGGCGGAACTGACGAAGTGCATCCGCACCGACCTGGACTGCGCGGACATCTGCGGTGCCACCGCACGGGTGCTGTCCCGCCTCACCGGCTACGACGCCAACGTCAGCCGGGCGTTGCTGGAGGCGTGCGCGGTGGCGTGCAAGGCCTGCGGCGACGAGTGCGAAGGCCACGCGACGATGCACGAGCACTGCCGCATCTGCGCCGAAGCCTGCCGGGCGTGCGAAACCGCCTGCCGCGACCTGCTCGCCACCATCGGCTGACCGGGGGTGACCGTGCAGAACGCTCTGGGACAGCGCACCTGGGTGATCGCGGAGGGACACATCCCCGGCGGTGGCCACGGCGACAGCCCGGCCCTGCGGAGCCACGAGACCGCGTGCATCCTCAACACCTCCGACACGGACGCGCACGTGGAGATCACCGTCTACTTCACCGACAGGGAACCGGTGGGGCCGTACCGCCTGACGGTGCCCGCGCGCCGCACGCGGCACCAGCGGTTCAACGACCTCAGCGACCCGGAGCCGGTCCCGCGGGACACCGACTTCGCCACCGTGCTGCACAGCGACGTCCCGGTCGTCGTGCAGCACAGCCGTCTCGACTCCCGCCAGGCTGAACTGGCGTTGCTGTCGACGATGGCCTGGCCGGCGACCTAGGCCCTACTCGTCGGTCCCGGTGGACCGGCTACCCGAGCGCTTTTACCCGCACCGCGGCGATCGCGGGCTCGCGCTCGGCCGGCGTCGCCGGTGGCCGGGTGATGGGGTGCGACCTGCCGACGAACGCCCCGGGGGCGAAGACCACGGAGTCCGCGCCCCAGTTCGCCGGTCGGTGCGGAGCGAGAAGGCTTGGCGGGCAAGCGCTCCGGCTCGCTGACGGCGACGCCTGTCGCGCGCCTTCTCCGACCGCCGGACCCCGAAACGCGTGCGGCCGGCAAGCCTCCACGAAGGACAGGACGCGAGTCACGCGGCGGCGCGGTCGTCCACCGCACGCCGACGCAGTCCGGGACGGGTGAGCGCTTCCGGTGCGGGGGCGACGTCGACCGCGCCCAGGTCGGTGCCGGGCGGTACGACCTCGTCGATGCGGTTCAGGACCTCGTCGCTGAGCGTGGTGCCGGCGCCGGCGAGCAGGTCGTCGAGGTGGGCGGCGGTGCGTGGTCCGATGATCGCCGAGGTGACGCCGGGGTGGCTCACCACGAACGCGAGCGCGAGGTGGGTCAGCGACAGGCCGGCCTCCTCGGCGATCGGCAGGAGTCGCTCGACCGCGGCGTGTTTGCGTTCGTCGGTCATGTGCCGGGGCAGCCAGTGCAGGCTGCCGGCCGAGATCGGTTCACCGCCGGGCCGGAAGCGGCCGGTGAGCAGGCCGGCGGCCAGCGGGCTCCAGGTCAGCACGCCCAGCCCGTACTGCTCGCAGGTGGGCAGCACGTCGCGTTCGACACCGCGGTTGAGGATCGAGTAGTGCGGTTGCTCGGTCCGGAACCGCGCCAGCCCACGACGTTCCGCCAACCACTGCGACTCGACGACCTGGGCGGCGGACAGGCCCGAGGTGCCGATCGCCCGCACCTTGCCGGACCGCAGCAGGTCGGTCAGGGCGGACAGGGTCTCCTCCGCATCGGTGCGGTGGTCGGCGTGGTGGACCTGGTAGAGGTCGAGGTGGTCGACGCCGAGGCGGCGCAGGGAGTCCTCGACGGCGGTCGTGATCCACCGGCGGGAGTTGCCCTGCCGGTTGGGGTCGGTTCCCATGGGGCCGTTGAACTTCGTGGCCAGGACCACGTCGTCGCGGCGGCCGCGCAACGCCTTGCCGACGATCCGTTCGGTCTCGCCGTCACCGCCGTAGACGTCGGCGGTGTCGACGAAGTTGATGCCCGCGTCGAGTGCCCGGTGGATGATCCGGACGCAGTCGTCGGTGTCGGGGTTGCCGTAGGGGCCGAACTTCATGGTGCCCAGGCAGAACGGGCTGACCTGGATGCCGGTGCGGCCCAGGGTGCGCATGCGCACGGGAAAGCCTTTCGTCAGAAGGGATCGGTCAGGCGGCGAGGTCGAGGGTCCAGGTGACCCCGAACCGGTCCTGGAGCATCCCGTACAGCGGCGCCCACCCTGCCGGGCCGAGCTCGGCCAGGATCGTGGCGCCCTCGGACAGGCCCTTCCAGTAGCCGGTGAGCTCCTCGGTGTCGGTGCCGCGCACCGAGACGAAGAACGGCCGATCGCCCGCGTCGTAGGTCTGGTTCTCGCGCACGTCGTACGCCATGACGTGGAACCCCGCCTCGGTGCGGACCTCGCCCCACGAGACGCGGTCGGCGTCAGCCGGGTGCTCCACGTCCTGGGCCTGGGCGTAGGTGAACGCGACCACCTGCCCGCCGAAGACGGACCGGTAGAACTCCAGCGCCTCCCGCGCGTTGTCCCGGAAGTTCAGGTGGACGGTGGTCTCGATGCTCATGACGATCCCCTTCGGCTTGTTCGGACACCAGACTCGCACCAGTAGGTGACAGGGAACGTCCGCTTCTCCGAAGGGTTGCCGATCAGGCCTCCCCGGTCGCCGCGATGAGCCGGGCGAGTTCGGCGGGCTTGGTGTGCATGGGCCAGTGGCCGGATTCGATGTCGGCGAAGTCGAGGCGCTCGGCCCTGGCCAGTTCCGGCACGTCGCCCGCGTCGATCCACTCCTTCGCCTGGGCGGGGGTGAACTCGGGACAGACGACCACGACCGGCACTGTGAAACGCCGCTCGTCGGTCAGCCGCACGACGCCCGTGGCCACCTCGGCGGGGACGGGGATCGCGGCGGCGGCGAACGCGTTCCTGGCCTCGTCGTCGAGGTCGGCGGAGTCCGGCCCCTCGAACGGCGCCCAGCCGGGGAAGGGCATGACGTCGCCGTCCAGGTCGAAGAAGTCGGCGTAGGAACTCCCGTCGGCCGCGGGGAAGCCGCCGACGAGGACGACCGCGGAGACCTTCGCGGGCCGCGCGTCCGCGGCCATCCAGGCGAGGCTGCAGGCGGCCGAGTGCCCGACCACCACGGCCTTGCCGGGCACGGCGTCCACGGCCTCGAGCACGGTCGCCACCTGGTCGTCGAGAGTGGCGGACGCGGCTCCGTCGCCCTGGCCGGGCAGCGTCAGCGGCACGGGGCGGTGACCGAGCGACCGGAGTGCGGACGCGACGTCGTCCCAGGCGGATCCGTCGAGCCACAGGCCGGCGATGAGCACGATGTCCATGAACTGTTCTCCCTGTTCGCGCGGCCGGGTGGCCGCGGTGCACCGCCACGCTAGAGGCAATTCCGGACGATCGGCTTCCGGTATGCCGGCCGATCTCCTAGCCTGCCGTGGTGCCGAGCGACATCAGCCCCACCGCCAGAGCACTGCGCACCCTGGAGATCCTCCGGACGCACCCCGGCACGACGGCCGACCAGCTCGCCGGGCGTCTGGGCGTCACGGAACGAGCCGCCCGCCGCTACGTCGGGATCCTGCGCGAGGCGGGCATCCGGGTGGAGTCGAGCCGGGGCCCCTACGGCGGGTACCGGCTGCACCGCGGAACCCGGCTGCCGCCCGTCGTGTTCACCCAGGCCGAAGCACTGGGACTGGTCATGGCCGTGCTCGACGGCCAGCCGTCCGCCACCGAGGCCGGCCACCCGGTCGGTGCGGCGCTGGGCAAGGTGATCGAGGCGTTGCCGGAGGACGTCGGCAGGCAGGCGGCCGTGCTGCGCGAGCACGCGAAAGCCGCCCCTGACCGCAACTCGGCCGGCCCGGAACCCGCGATCACCAGCGCCCTGGTGACCGCCGTGGCGACCAGGCACCGGGTGCGGATCGCGTACCGCGGCGAGGCCGGCAACACCTGGAAGTCCGAAGTGGACCCGTGGGCGGTCGTGGTCCGGCACGGCCGCTGGTACCTCTTGTGCCACTGCCACAGGGCGGACGCGATCCGCACGTATCGGGTCGACCGGGTCCGCGCGGTCAGTCAGACCGCGCACGCGTTCGCACCACCGGAGGACCTCGACCCGGTGGCGATGCTGGAGGAGAAGCTCGGCACCGGCTGGAAGTTCCCCACCCACGTCGTCTTCGACGCCCCGCCGGCCGAGGTGGCACCCTGGATCCCGGCACCGATGGGACGGCTGCACCCGTCGGCGGACGGGTGCGTGCTCCTCGGCAGCACCAGCAATCCGGCGATGTACGCGCAGGAATGGCTGGCGGCCGTGCCCTTCGACTTCCGGGTCGAGGGCGGGGCCGAGCTGCGCGCCGCGGTCGCGGCGGTGGCGGCGCGCTTCGCGGCGGCTCTGGTGCGTTAGCCGGACGTCTTGGCTCGCGAGCGCTGTGCGCGCGGATGCTCCTTCACGGACACAACCTGGGCGAGCAGGGCGATCGCGGCCTGGTCGTCCGAGCCCGGTGGTGTCGTGACGACCGTGAGCGTCTGGTCGGGCGCCTGCGGGATGCGCAGCGTCTGCTGGTTCACCACGAGAGGTCCCGCGACGGGGTGGTGCATCCGGTGGGTGGTGCTGTCGCAGGGCCGCACGTGGTGGTTCGCCCACATCCTCGCGAACTCGGGGCTCCTGGTCGCCAGCTCGCCGACGAGCGCGCTCAGCTCCTGGTCGTCCGGGTACTTCCCGGCGACGGCGCGGAGGTTGCTGACGACCGCGTGGGCCTTGACCGTCCAGTTCGGGTAGAGCTCGCGCGTGTGGGCGTCGAGGAAGACCAGCCTGGTCATGTTGGGGCGGTCGGCGGGACGACCGGGGCTCAGTGGGTCGAGGTGCCCGGCGAACAGGGCGTGGCCCAGCGCGTTCCACGCCAGCACGTCGCCACGCCTGCCCAGCAGGATGGCGGGCACGTGCTCGAACGTGCCGATGAGTTCGGCGGTGTCGGGGGAGACGCGCTCGACCGGCTGCTTCGGTGCCGCGGTGCGCTTGCGCGGTCGGGCCAGTTCCCACAGGTGCGCGTGTTCGCCGGCGTCGAGCTGGAGGGCGCGGGCGAGGGCGTCCACGACCTCCTGGGACGCGTGCAGCGCCTGGCCCTGCTCGAGCCGGACGTAGTAAGAGGCGCTGACGCCCGCGAGGCTCGCGACCTCCTCCCGCCGCAGGCCGGGCACCCGGCGCCGTTCACCGTAGGTCGCCAGGCCGACCTGCTCGGGCCGCAGTCGCGCCCGGCACGCCTGGAGGTACTCGGCGAGCTGTCCCTGTGCGCTCATGGATCCCAGTATGTGTGAAACGCGAGCGGCGAGCCTTACAACGCCAGTGGTAGGCAACGCCCGGTCTGGTTCGGTGTGCCGCCGCCGGGCGAAGGTCGTTGCATGACAACGACCTTCGAGGACAGGCCGGTGATGGAGCTCGACCCGGCGCCGTTCGGCTTCCGGCGCAGCACCTGGGTTCCCGTGCCACCCGCACGCCTCTACGAGATCGTCAGCGACGTCTCCCGGATCGGCCTCTGGAGTCCGACCGCGTCCGAGGTCTCCTACGACGACGGCGCCGGACCGCGACCCGGTGCGTGGTTCAGCGGCCACAACAAGCGCGGTGAGCGCGCGTGGGTCAGCCGGTCCCAGGTGCTCACCGCACGTCCCGGCGCCGAGTTCGCGTTCGTCGTGGGCGGGCTGGACGAGGGCATCGTGCGCTGGCGCTGGACCTTCCACGCGGACGGTGCCGGATCGGTCGTGACCCAGGAGTGGCAGCTGTTGCGCATGGACCCGCTGCTCGGGGCCACTCACGGCGAAGTGGTGGGACTTCGCGACGAGATGGTCGCGAGCGTGGAGACCACGCTCATCGCCCTGGCGAAGTGGCTGCACAGCTCGAACAACGGTCAGTGAGGGCGGCGATGGACACGATCGAACTGGGTAGCGTCTCCGTGACCCGGGTGTGGGAGTACTACGGCTCGGTGGAGATGACGCCCGCGGAGTTCTTCCCCGGCACCTCGCCGCACGTGTGGAAGTCCGAGGAACGGTGGCTGGCTCCCGAATTCCACGACCCCGCCACCGACGCCGTGCACTCCGCGATCCAGACCTGGTTGCTGCGCAGCGAGGGCAGGACCATCCTCGTCGACACCGGCGTGGGCAACCACAAGGAGCGCCCCTACGCCCCGGTGTGGGGTCACCTCGACACGGACTTCCTCGGCAACCTCGCCCGCGCGGGTGTCCGCCCGGAAGACGTGGACGTCGTCATCAACACGCACCTGCACATCGACCACGTCGGCTGGAACACCCGCCTGCAGGACCGCACCTGGGTCCCGACGTTCCCCAACGCCACCTACCTGATGCCGAAGGACGACTTCGACTTCTGGAACCCCGCCGGCAACAACCCGACGGTGCTCGGCCGCGGCAACCAGAACGTCTTCGAAGACAGCGTCGCCCCCGTTCACCGGGCTGGTCTCGCCCTGCTGTGGGAGCACGGCCACCAGATCGACGCCAACCTGCGTCTCGAACCGGCTCCCGGCCACACGCCGGGATCGAGTGTCCTGACCCTCGCGTCCGGCACCGACCGTGCCGTGTTCGCGGGGGACCTGCTGCACAGCCCGGTCCAAGTGCTCGAACCGGACACCAACAGCTGCTTCTGCGAGGACCCCGCCGCCGCCCGCGCCACCCGCCGCAGGATCCTCGGCGAGGCCGCGGACACCAGGACCCTCGTGTTCCCGGCGCACTTCCCCGGCGGAGGTGCCGTGGAGGTCGGTCACGACGCGGGCGGGTTCGTCATCGAGGAGTGGGCCCCTTTCGCGGGACACGGGAAGAGGTGAGCCGAGTGGAGGTCGACACCGAACAGGGGACCGTGCTGGGCCTGCGCCGGAACGGGGTCAGCACCTTCCGCGACATCCCTTACGCGGCAGCGCCCGTCGGTCCCGCCCGGTTCGAGGCGCCCGCGGAGCACGCGTCGTGGCGGGGCGTGCGCGACGCCACCGGCTTCGGTCCCACCGCACCACAGGCGCCACGGGTGCTGGGCACCATGGACCTGCGCGCCTACTTCGGCGACGGGTGGCACCGCGGCGAGGACTACCTCACCGTCAACATCTGGACGCCCGACCCCCACGCCGATGCCTTGCCCGTCATGGTGTTCGTGCACGGCGGTGGCTTCGTCGCGGGCTCCGGCCGCACCGAGTTGTACGACGGGTCGGCGTTCGCCCGTGACGGCGTCGTCTTCGTCACGGTGAACTACCGCCTCGGCATCCCGGGATTCCTCGACGTGCCCGGAGCGCCGGCCAACCGCGGCCTGCTGGACGTCGTCGCGGCACTGCGCTGGGTGCGGGCGAACATCGCCCGTTTCGGCGGCGACCCGGACGACGTCACGGTGTTCGGCCAGTCCGCCGGGGCGACGATCGTCGGCGGGATCCTCGCCACGCCCGAAGCCGAGGGCCTCTTCCGGCGCGCGGGTGTCCAAAGTGGAAACGGCCTGGGCGCCTTCTCCACCGAACAGGCGTCCCGCGTCACCCGAGCCGCGGCCCAGGTCCTCGGCATCGAGCCGACGGCCCGCGCGTTCTCGGAGATCCCCGATGACCGCCTCGTCGAGACGGCGTCCCAGCTCGCCGGGATCGACCTGCGCACCGCCACCCGCACGGACCCCCTGATGGGGCTCAGCCCCTTCAGCCTGGTTCTCGACGTGCAACCCGCGGACTCCGCCGTGGCCGCCGTGGACCTGCTCATCGGCACGAACGCCGAAGAGGGCAACCTGTACCTGGTCCCGGTCGGCAGGTACGCCGGCTCGACCGGCGCGGACGTCGACGACGTGGCCGCCAGGGCACATCCCGACCCGGCACGGCTGGTGCGGACCTACCGCGAGCAGCGGCCGGCGGCCGGCGACCCGGAAATCCGTGCGGCCATCCTGGGCGACGCCCTGTTCGGCGCGGGAACCCAGGCGCTCCTCGAGGCCCGAACCAGGCACTCGGGCGCGGCCACCTTCGTCTACGAGTTCGCCTGGCGTTCGCCTGCGTTGGACGGTGAACTGGGAGCCACGCACACCGTCGAACTCCCGTTCGTCTTCGGGCGGACGGCCCTTCCCGCACTGCGCGGTCCGAACAGGATGCTCGGTGAGGGCGAGCCTCCCGCGTCCCTGGCAGCGCTGGTCCACGACAGCTGGGTCCGATTCGCCCGCGAGGGAGATCCGGGCTGGCCGGCCCGGACGGCCGAGCGCCGCACCACCATGCGGTTCGACCTGGAGAGCGGGCCGGTCGACGACCTCCGCGTGGCCGAACACGAGGTGTGGCGCCGGAGAACCCCGAGGCGGTAGTGCAGCCGGGTGGCCCTCCATCCGCAGGGCCACCCGGAAGCACTTCGCGTGACCCCCGGCCTACTCGGTGAACATCGTGTAGGAGCGCATCTGATCGAAGCGCTGCGCGGCCAGGTCTTCGGCGCGGAGCAGGAAGCACCCGTAGTAGACCTCGCTCTGCGTGGGGAACTGGGCGAGCGGCAGCCATTGCCGGACCAGCTGGTGCTCCTCCTCGTGCTGCAGGCGAAGCCGCTCCTCGATCGGCAGGTCCGCACCGCGGCTCCGGACGCTGTCGTAGGACATCTGCGTGTGCGGGTCGTCCGAAGTGCCGGCGTTGCGGCAGTACCCGCCGATCTGCAGCGTGCTGCGGTAGCGGTCGTCCTTCTCCGGCCAGAGCTCGCCGACGACCTCGCACAGCCGGTCGATGTCGATTTCTGTGCTGAAGAAGGCAGGGGCGGCCGTCGCTATCGCGGGCGCTCTCATCGGTATCGGTTCCACCGCGCTGGCCGATGCCCCTGAGCTGGACATCACGGACCAGGTCGGTGTCGCGGACCTGAACGACTCCGAGGTCGCCAGCGATCTGAACGCCTGCTTCGTCGACGTGAACGTCATCGCGGTGCCGGTCCTGTCGGACAACGACAGCGGCCTCTGCGCCAACCCCGACGACAAGTGATGTGAAGGGGAGTGGAGCCGACGAGGTCGGCTCCACTCCTCCCTTCACCGCGCGTGCAGAACAAGACGACCGGTTCGTGAGGAGAATCGTCATGCTGAAGAAGACTTTGACCGCGGCCGCCGTCGGCGCGGGTTTCCTGATGATGGGCACCCCCGCGCTCGCGACGCAGGGCGACGCGATGGACGACATGATGGACCTCGCGTCGAACTACGAGCACAACCACCAGGTCGGCCTGGTGAACATGGAGAACTCCGAGCTCCTGAGCGACATCAACGTCTGCCACGTGGACGTGAACGTCATCGCGGTGCCGCTCTTCTCCAACAACGACGGCGGGCCGTGCGTCAACCCCGACATCGAGGCCGACGCGGACCGCTGACCCGCGGCACACCACGCGAGACCCGCTGACGCACCGGCTCCCACCGGTTGATCACTTCGGGGGCCGGTGCGCCGGGGTCCGCGGCGCGTGGTGACCGGCTGGACGTGCTGGCTCTCCCGGGTCGTCGGGAATCTGAAGCGATGACGGTCCGGGAGAGCGTCCGGCCGCCGAGCAACACCGTGAAGCGCCCGGCTGGGCTTGGCCGGGCGCTTCACGGCGTTCCGGGCCCCCTCGGCCAGGAGCGCCGGTTGTCGCCCGATCAGCTGACAGGCGTCGGAAGAGTTTCTTCCCGTTCGACGCGGTTACTCCAAACGGCGCAGTCAGGGTGTCCCGCTGGGAGGGGAGGACTTCTGCACGAGGACACCAGCGCGGCGGCACGCGGCGAGGCCCGCGGACCGGACGCCACCGTGCTCCGGGCCGTGGAAGAACCCGCGCGGCCGCACCGGAAGACGCCTCGCATGAAGGGAAGACCATGCGCAAGAACGTCAAAACAGGACTCCTGGCCGTGCTGGCGGCCGGAGGTCTGGTCCTGGCCGGCGGTCCGTCGGCCGGCGCCGCCACCGGTGCGTTCCACCCGGTCGGCACCGGCGGTGTGGAACACCTGCTCTCGGCCGAGTGGCTGGAACATCTCACTGCCGCGTCCGCCGCGGCCGGGCACGGCGCACCCTCCGGGCACGGCGGCAACGCCGTCAGCGCCAACACCGCGACCTCCGGAAACACCGGTCACACCGGCGATTCCGGCGACACCGGGGACAACGACGCCCACGTCATGTGCGTCCACGCCACGTGCACCACCGGCACCGGATCCGGTCACTCCGGTACCACGTCCACGGGTGACTCGGGTGACGCGACCAACCACAGCACCACCCACGGCGGTGACTCCGGCAACGGCGGCAGCGGCGGAAACGCCGACGCCACCGCGGAAAGCTCTGTCGAGTCCGAAGTGGATGGTGAGGACGCGGCCAGTGCCGCCGAGACCGCGGCGACCGCCACGGCCGGGCACGGCGCAGCCGCGGGCAACGGCGGCAACGCCGCCAGCACGAACACCGCCACTTCCGGAAACACCGGCCACTCAGGTGACTCCGGCGACACCGGGGACAACGACGCCTGGGTGATGTGCGTGCACGCCACGTGCACCACCGGCACCGGATCCGGTCATTCCGGTACCACGTCCACGGGTGACTCGGGTGACGCGACCAATCTCAGCACCACCCACGGCGGTGACTCCGGCAACGGCGGCAGCGGCGGAAACGCCGATGCCACAGCGGAAAGCTCCGCGGAGGTCGAGTCGGACGACAGCGTTCACAGCGACAGCGACAGCGACAGCGACAGCGGCACGACGGCGACGGCCACGGCCGGAAACGGCGCGCCCTCCGCACAGGGCGGCCACGCCGTCAGCTACAACACCGCGGTGTCCGGGAACACCGGCGGTTCCGGTGACTCCGGCGACACCGGCGACAACGACGCCTGGGTGATGTGCGTCTACTCCACCTGCCTGACCGGCACCGGCTCCGGTCACTCGGGCACCACGTCGACGGGAACCTCCGGCGACGCGGCCAACCACAGCGTCACGACCGGCGGTGACACCGGAGACGGTGGCGCCGGCGGTGATGCCGCCGCAGAGGCCGCCTCGGAGGCGTCGACCGAGGTGGAGGACGAGTGACCGACTGATCTGACGGGGAACGGACGGGATCGGCTCTGCGATCCCGCCGGTTCTGCTGAGCGGATCAGCAGCCGCACCCGTCAAGGCTGGTGTCGGGCGACCGCCGTCGCCGATCGTTGGCGGCTCGGCCTGGTCGGGCGACCGCCGTCGCCGATCATCGGCAGCTCGGCCTGATCGACCACAGCCCACTCGCGCAGCGGGTCATGTCGTTCGCCTGCCTGTCGGCCCGGCGCCCGTGCCCACCGACTCGCAGGTGCCGATTTCCACGGCGGTGGCGCCCGGCATCCCCTGACCGGCTGCCGTCACCCGGCCGCCCGGCTGGAGGACCCAGCCGGTCCACGGGTGCCGCCGAGCGGTGGTGGGGCCGAGGATCGAGACGCCGGTCCGCGGCGGCGCTTCCGCCTGCCCGGATCGCGCTTCGCGTTCACCACCGGACAAGACGGAGTTGTTTCCCGTGCGCACCCCGATCGATCGCACGACCTTGCGAACCCTGCTGGGGTACGCCAGACCGCAGCGGCGCACCATCCTCTGTGGAGGGTTGCTCGTCCTGCTGAGCGGTCTCGCCGCCGCCGCGCTGCCGTTGGCGGCCAAGGAACTGGTGGACCGCCTGGGGGCGGGTGGCGGGATCACCGGCCTGCTGGTGTTGCTGGTCTGCCTCGCGCTGACCGGTGCCGTGATCGCGATGGCCGGCAACTACCTGCTCGAGCGCGCCGCCGAGTCGGTCGTGCTGGGCGCCAGGAAACGGCTGGCCGGTCGCCTGCTCTCGTTGCGGGTGCCGGAGTTCCAGCGGGCCGAGCCGGGCGATCTGCTGTCCCGGTTCACCGGTGACACGACTTTGCTGCGCGAGGTGTGCACGCACGCTCTCGTCGGCCTGGTCACCGGCTCGGCGACGACGGCGGTCATGGTCGTGATGATGGGCGCGATGGACCTCGTCCTGCTGGGCATCACCCTGGCCGTGCTCGCGGTCGTGGCGCTGCTGGCACTCGCGGGCATGCCGATGATCGAGAAGGCCTCCCACGCCGCTCAGAGCGCGGTCGGTGAGACCGGTGCACGGCTGGAACGGGTGCTCGGCGCGTTCCGCACCGTCAAGGCCGCCGGCGCCGAGACCAGGGAACTCGCCGCCATCGAACGCGGAACCGAGGACGCCTGGCGTGCCGGTGTCCGTTCCGCGCGCTGGGAGGCGTTGGTGCACGGCTTCAACGGTCTCGCGGTGCAGGCGTCGTTCCTGGCCGTGCTCGGCGTCGGCGGCGCGCGCGTCGCGACCGGGGCGATCCCGCTGTCCACCCTGGTGGCGTTCCTGTTGTTCCTGTTCTTCCTGGAGGAACCGATCGGGCAGGTCCTGCACGCCGGCAGCAAGCTGCAGGTCGGGTTCGCCGCGGTGCGCAGGCTCGGCGAGGTCGAGCGGATGCGGACCGAACCCACCGGCACCGGCACGTCCGTCGGTGTCAGGCCCGCCGGGCAGGGTTCCGCACACCTCAGCCTCTCCGGCGTGCGCTTCCGGTACGGCCCCGACCTGCCGGAGGTCCTGCGCGGCGTGAGCGTCGACGTCCCCGCGTCGGGCATGACGGCCTTCGTCGGTCCGTCCGGCGCGGGCAAGTCCACCCTGTTCGCACTGCTCGAGCGGTTCTACGAACCGGACTCGGGGCACATCCGCCTGGACGGCCGCGATCTGGCGGACTGGGACCTGGCGGAGCTGCGCGCCGGCATCGGGTACGTCGAGCAGGACGCGCCACTGCTGTCCGGTTCGTTGCGCGAGAACCTCGTCTACGGCCGGCCGGACGCGACGGACGAGGAGGTCCGCGACGTCGTGGCGCAGACGAGGCTGGACTCGCTGGTCGACCGGTTGCCCGCGGGGCTGGACACGCCGGTCGGGCACCGCGGCACCTTCCTGTCCGGCGGTGAGCGGCAACGGGTCGCGCTCGCCCGCGCGTTGATCAGCAGGCCGCGGGTGCTGCTGCTCGACGAGATCACCTCGCAGCTGGACGCCCTGAACGAGACGGCGATCAGGGACGTGGTCACCATCGCGGCGAAGACGATGACGGTGCTGGTGGTGGCGCACCGGCTGTCGACGGTGACGCGGGCGGACCGGATCGTGGTGCTCGACAACGGCACCGTGCGGGCCAGCGGCACGCATGACGAACTCGTCGTGAGCGACCCCTTGTACGCCGAGTTCGCCACGACCCAGTTGCTCACCGGCGAACACGGCGGATGAGCACGAGGCCCTGCGGACCGGTGGTCCGCAGGGCCTCTTCCGGAGAAACTCAGCGGTGTGCCGCGAGCGGCAGGCTGAGGCGCAGCTGGAAGCCGCCGTCGGCCGTCTGTCCGGTGTGGAGCTTCCCGTCCAGCAGCGCCGCGCGCTCGTGCAGTCCGACCAGCCCGTGCCGGGCGCTGGGGAGGGCGAGGTGCGGCCGGGTCGGCCGGGTGTTGGTGACGGTCACGGTGAGGTCGGTGTCGTCGTGGCTGATCTCCACGGTGGCGCTCGCACCGGGAGCGTGTTTGCGCACGTTGGTCAGCGCTTCCTGGATGGTGCGGTAGATCGCGCGCTGCACGGGTGGTTCGAGGCCGTCCGGTGCGGCGCCGACCAGGCGGGCGTCGATCGCGCTGTTGCCGATGAGGCGTTCGAGGTCGGTGAGCGTGGGCTGCGGCGTGAGTTCGGTGACCGGGGTGCCGGAGGCGCGCAAGAGGTTCACCATGTGCCGCAGTTCGTCGAGCGTGGTCACCGACAGCTGCCGCACGTTCGCGGCGGCCAGCCTGGCGTCGGGGTCCGCGGTGCTGACCTGGAGCGCTGCCGCCTGCACCGCGATCAGGCTCACCTGGTGGGAGACGACGTCGTGCATCTCGCGGGCGAGCTGGTTGCGTTCCTTGGCGAGGATCGCCTCGGCGTCGAGCCGGCGTTCGTGCTCCCGCGCCTCCCTCACCTCCTCCAACCGCAGCGCCAGCTCACGCCGCGAGCGCAGGAACTGGCCCAGCAGGATCGGGGCGAGCGCGGTCATCGTGAAGTAGATGACACCGAGCAGCGTGTAGGAGTCCCAGATGGACGGAGCGAAGTCCGTGGTCGGGAAGATGAAGCCGACCGCGGCCAGCAGGCCGCACCCGGCGAGGACCCACCAGTCGCGGTAGCGGCTGGACACCACGTAGAGACCGATGATCGCCGGGACGATCGCACCGGGGTACAGCACCGCGGGCAACGTCGCCAGGAACGCCGGCAGCGGCAGGCGTTCGAGCAGCAGCAGGGCGAGCACCGCGACCGCGATCGGGACGAGGCCGTACGGATCGTCCTCGCTGATCATCGTCAGCACTCCCTCGGCCACCGCGAGCACGAGCACCGCGACGCGGACCAGCAGGCGGGAGTTCACCGCGGCTCCTCGGTCGCGTCGAGCAGCCCCGCGCGCTGCGCCACGAGGGCGGCCTGCACCCTGCTGCCCACGCGCAGTTTGGTGAGGATGGCGCTGACGTGGTCTTTCACCGTGCCCACGCTGATGTGGACCTGCGCGCCGATCTCGGTGTTGGACAGCCCCTCGGCGATCAGCACGAGCACCGCGCGTTCGCGTTCGCTGAGCAGACCGACCTGCTCGGACGCCTTCGAGCCCGCACCGGAGCCGAGGTAGCCGTCGACGACCGTGCGGGTCACCTTGGGGGAGAGCACGACGCCGCCGTGCGCGAGGGTGCGGACCATCTGCGCGAGTTGCTCGGGACCGGTGTCCTTGAGCACGAACCCGGCGGCACCCGTCCGCAGTGCCGTCGCGATGTACTCGTCCGAGTCGAACGTCGTCAGCATCGCCACCACCGGCGGCGGCGTGAGGCCCCGCAGCTGACGCAGGATCGTGAGCCCGTCCACGTCGGGCATGCGGATGTCGAGCAGCACGACGTCGGGCTTGAGCAGGCTGATCTCCCGCACCGCCTGCGCCCCGGTCGCGGTGGCGACCACCTCGATGTCCCCGGCCGCCTGCAGGATGAGGCGGAACCCCGTCCGCACCAGCTCCTCGTCGTCCACGACGACCACCCGGATCATGCGTTTCTCCTTTGTGGATCTGCAGGCCTGCAGTCTCCCCAGTGCCGGTGCCGGCCCGCCATCCGGGAGCTGGCAGGTGCGCCCAGCCGGTCGGCTGGTCCGGGCCCGCCGACCGGCGGGGCGTGCCTGGGACCCGAGCACCGGGCGACGAGCGTGCTGCCGGACGTCAGCACGCTCGTCGCCCGGTGCAACCGTGGCTGAGCGCTGTACCACCGCACTGCTCCGCCCGGTGGGGCGGCCAGTTCTCAGCGGACGTGCTTGGCCGGCTTGGTGGCGAGGTTGAGCAGGTACTCCAGTGGTCCCCTGGTGAAGAAGCGGGACCAGATGAAGGCGAACGCCATGGCACCGAGGATGAACATGAGCACCGGCGTCCAGGACGTCTGGGACTCGGACCCGGCGGTCACACCCGTCAAGCCGCTCCCGGAGCCTCCGCCGCTTCCGGACATCTGGGACGACAGCAGGAAGTGGCCGACGTAGGCCGTCAGGGACATGGTGCCCACGGCGATGATCGGCGCGGCCAGGCGCCGCAGCAGCGGCAGGCGGTCGATCGCCGTCATCGCGAGCACGACGACGGTGATCGCGACCCCGATGCAGCCGATGACGTCGAACGGCATTCCGCTGTGCGGCCCCGAGGTCAGCAACGACCAGACCGATCCCGTGGTGCCGGGCGGCATCGCGTCACCGGCGGTGCCGAGGTCTCCCAGGGCGCCGAGGTCCTTCGGACCCTTGCCCGCGACCGAGCCGCCGGGGCTCGCGGCTTCCCGGACGCCGTCGACCAGCCGGGCCAGCAGCCAGGAGGTGCCGTAGGCGAACAGGGCGAGAGCGGGACCGAACACGGCCAGCCGCTTCCGCACGTCGCCGGAGGACACGTCCAGCCGGCCCAGCGCCATGCCGGCGATGATGAACGCCATCCAGGGAATCGCGGGGTAGAAGCCGGTGAGCAGGAGGTCCAGCAGCCCCGCGCCGCCGAGCTGGGCGAGCGGGTCGTAGGCCTTCAGGGCAGCCCTGACCGGGTCGGTGATCAGCGACCTGAGGCCGAAGGCCAGCAGCGGACCGGCGACGGCGACCCCGGCCGCGACGAGCGCGAGCGTCCTGGCGCCCAGCCGCAGCAGCGGCATGGCCAGCAGGAAGAAGAGCCCGTAGGAGGCGAGGATCACCACGTCCCCGTAGAACGCGATCATCACGGTGCCCAGGACGAGCAGGATCAGGGCGCGGATCGCGATCCGCGCCTTCGCCTGCCGTCCGGCCACACCGGTCTTCGGCTCGAGGCGGCCGGCGATCAGCATCAGCGAGAACCCGGCGAGCGTGGCGAACAGGGCCGACGAACGCCCTTCCGTCAGGTGCCGCACCCACGCCCCGACACCGCTCGCCTCGGTCGCGGAAGGACCGAGGTGCACGACGTACATGCCGAACACGGCCAGCGCGCGGGCCAGGTCCACCCCGACCAGGCGTCCCGTCGACGACGCGGGCTCGGCCGGCGTCCGGGACCGCGGAGGCGATGTCTCCGGCGCAGCCGAGGTGTCCTGCGGTGGTGGCATCTGTGTCATACGGCCAATCTGGCCGTGCGGAGGGTGACGAATCCATCCGTCAGGTCGGGGTGATCACCCCGCCACCCGGCCGGACCCTCCCGGTCGGCCGGCTCCGTCCAGGGGGCGGCCGATCACCCTGGCGGTGAGGCGGAAACCCCGTCGTGGGACGACACGGGGGCAGGTGGGCGAGGTTCCCGCCTCGGCGATCGGGCCGGGCGTCCGTTCCGCCGCCAGTCCTCAGTGGACATCCACGTCGTGGGTGGAAGTCCACTGAGGACTGGCGAAGGGTGCTGGACAGGCGTCTGCGGGGGAGTGACGCCTGGCCAGCGGGTCTCGTGCCGAGCTCGGTCATCCCTCGTCGTCGCTGAAGAACTCCTCGGCCATGCTGCTGATCGCCATACCACCGAGCACGCCACCCGCACCTGCGGCGAGCATGCCGCCCATGCCCGCCCCACGCCGCTGACCGTGCTGGTCGTGGTCGTCACGGTCGTAACCGCGGCCGCCGTACCCCGGCTGACCGCCATACCCTGGCTGACCGCCGTACCCGGGGTGACCGCCGAAGCTCGCCTGCCCGCTGAACGCGGGGTTGTGACCGGCCTGCCCGCCGAACGCCGGGTTGCGGGCGGCTCCGCCGAACGCGGGGTTCGCCCGACCACGCTCGGCGAGCTGCGTGAGCCAGCCGCTGATCGCCGCGGCCCAGTCGGTGACCTGCGCCTCCTGGTGCGAGAGCCGGAGGTGGCCGGACGTGTCGCCACCCGACGAGAACCCGCCACGGCGCCGGTCGGCCTCCAGGACCACGTGCAGCTCGTTCGCGGTGGCCACGAAGGTCAGCTCGACCTGGTTCACCCGGCCCGCGTACTGGGCGGGCGGGAAGAACTCGAGCTCCTGGTAGAAGCCGAGTTCGTGCGGGACGCCGGGCAGGCGCCCGGTCTCGACGCCGGCACCGCGGAAGGAGAAGCCGAGCTGCCCGAACGCGTCCAGCACCTTGTTCTGCGAGGGCAGTGGACCGACCAGGACCGGGTCGAGATCGCCCTTGTCGGGTGCGCCCGAGACGACCAGTTCGGTGCGCACACCCACGCTCAGCCCCGGCAGGGCGGCGCCGCCGACCGCGGTGATCGGCGTCTCCCAGGGCACCGGCAGCTCGAACGGGATCGAGACCAGCTGACCGGCGGGCACCCGCAGACCCTGCTGCGCCACCATCCGGGAGAACTCCGCGACGTCGTCCTGCCCGTCACCGCCGCCGAAGCCGCCGCGCTCCACGCGGGTGACCAGAGACAGCACGACCTGGCCCACCTCGGCGTCCGAGCTGCCGCCCTGGATGCGGACCTGTCCGGTGAGGGGCTGGCCGGGCACGGCGTGCGGCGAGTCCAGCACGGTGTCGACGGACGGGCCTCCGATGCCGAAGGCGTTCAGCATTCGACTGAACATGACGAGTCTCCTCTTTGGACGGATGAGGTCAGTTCTGGTGCGACGTCGTCCAGGCGTTGGGAAGTCGTGCGCCCGTACGGTGCCGTGTTCCAGCGTCGTGGGCTGCCGGTGTTGCTCACAGCTGCTGGGCGTCCGGAACAACCCGCCACCCGGCTGGACTCGACCCCGCCGATCGGCCGGGAGGCTTGCGCCGCAACGTCCTCCCGGCGTGTCGTGACACGAGTGGACGGTGGTCGTCGCGGGAGTGCTCACGGCCGGGAGGTCCGCAGCGGCCGGAAGGTCTTCCGGATCTCCTCGGTGAGGACGTCCGGTTGTTCGAGGGCGGCGAAGTGACCGCCTCGGTCGAGCCGGGCGTGGTGCAGCACCGTCTCGTAGCGCCGCTCGAGCCAGCGCCGGGACGCCTGCACCGCCTCACCGGGGAAGATGCTGAAACCGGCGGGGACGGGGTTCGGCTGCCCGGGACCGGTCGGCGTGCCGCCGCCGAAACCCTCCTCCCAGTACAGCCGGGCGGAGGACGCGGAAGCGTTGGGCAGCCAGTAGAGCATGACGTCGTCGAGGAGGTCGTCGCGGTCGATGACCTCCTCGGGGACGCCCCCGCTGTCGGTGACGTCCTGGAAGAGCGTGTAGATCCAGGCGGCGAGTCCTGCCGGCGAGTCCGCGAGCGAGTATCCGATCGTCTGCGGCCGCGTCGCCTGTTGCCGGGCGTACGCGCTCTGCCGGTCCTGGTAGTGCTGGGCGCGAGCGATCATCCGGCGCTCCTCCTCGGTCGCCTCTTCGACCTCCTGCGCGGTGGGGAAGACCAGCGGCAGGGTGAAGTGCGCGCCCCGGCACCGTTCGGGCACCTTGCGGGTGATCTGTTCGACGACGGCCGCACCCCAGTCGCCGCCCTGGGTGAAGTAGGTGCCGTAGCCCAGGCGGTGCATGAGGGTGATCCACGCGTCGGCCACCCGCGAGGTGTTCCACCCGGTCGTCGTGGGCTTGCCGGAGAAACCGAAGCCCGGCATCGACGGGATCACCAGGTGGAACGCGTCGCGGGCGTCGCCTCCGTGCGCGACCGGATCGGTCAGCGGGCCCGCGAGGCGGCGGAACTCCAGGATCGAGCCGGGCCAGCCGTGGCACAGCAGCAGTGGATCGGCGTGCGGCTCGGCAGACCTGACGTGCAGGAAGTGGATGTCGATCCCGTCGATGACGGTGTGGGACGAGCCGAGGTCGTTGATGTCCCGCTCGGCGCGGCGCCAGTCGTAGTCCGACGCCCAGTGCTCGCAGAGATCGCGGATGCGCGCCAGTTGCGGTCCCTGGCTGCCGTCGGTGGCGGTCTCGCGGTCCGGCCACCGGGTGGCGGCCAGGCGGTCGCGCAGGTCCAGCAGATCGGCCTCGGGCACGGAGATCGGGAACGGCTCGACGGCGTCGTGGGCGGGTGTTGAGGACACAGGGGCGCTCCGTGGGAGTTGAGGAGGGAGGACGTGATCGTAGGAGTAAGTGGAAGAACTATTCAACTTGGAATTTTGCTTCCGCTTGTCTAGGGTCCGAGGTGTGACCGAAGCTGTTCCCCCTCTGCGCCGGGACGCCGAGCGCAACCGCCAGTTGTTGCTCCGGACGGCCGGCGAGCTCATGGCCTCGCGGGGGCTGGACGTCCCGTACGAGGACATCGCGAGGGCCGCCGGCACCGGGATGGGCACCGTGTACCGCCGTTTCCCGCAGCGGCAGGACCTGCTGGACGCCCTGTTCAGCGAGCACGTCGACACGGTGATCGACATCGCCCGCGAGGCCTCGCGGTACGACGACGCGTGGGCTGGACTCGCCTGGTTCCTCGAACGGCAACTCGAGATCGAGGCGCAGAGCCGGGGCCTGGGTGAGTTGCTCCGCAGCCGCGATCAGGCCACCGAACTGGTGCAGCGGGCGCACGAGGAGATGACACCGCTGGTCGCGGACCTCGTGCGACGGGCGGTCCGGGCGGGACAGCTGCCGGCCGGGGCGACGCCGGCCGACTTCGCCGCGGTGCACGTGATGGTGGGCAGCGTCATGGACGCCTCCCGCGAGCACGCCCCGGGGTTGTGGCGACGTGCCCTGCGGATCGCCCTGGCGGGCCTGCGGCACGCCGACCTGTCCGGCGACCGGCCGGACGAGACGGTCATCGACCACCTCTACCACGACCAGGCGAAATGAAGGCCGGCTCATGACGACACTGTCCGACGACCTGATCGACGTCCTCAACGGCAGGGCGATCTGCTTCGTGACCACGCTCATGCCGGACGGGTCGCCGCAGATCTCCCAGACCTGGGCGGGAACGGACGGCGAGCACGTCCTGATCAACACGGTCGACACCCACCAGAAGACCCGCAACGTCCGGCGTGACCAGCGGGTCGCCCTCGGCATCGCCGACCCCGCGGCACCCTCGCGGTACTGGGCCCTGCGCGGCAGCGTCGTGGACATCACCGAGGACGGAGCCCGGGAGCACATCGACGAGCTGTCCGAGAAGTACATCGGCCGCCCCTACCCCGGTTTCGGTGGCGGTGAACAGCAACGCGTCGTCCTCACCATCAAGGTCGACCGGACGCACACGCCCTGATCACGATGTCCGCGCCGACTTGCGTCCACTGCGGACAAAGGGCGCACTCGCGGCTGTCGATTGCCGCCCGCCGGACGGGCCGAGCGACGCGTCGCTCCCGCGGCTCGATAGCCTGGATCAGGCAAAGGCTCCCGAACTCCTTCGCCCCCAGCGGAAGGATCTCCAATGGCTCAGCTCGGCCGCTCAGGCATCGAAGTGTTCCCGTTGGTGCTCGGTGGGAACACGTTCGGCTGGACCAGTGACGAGAAGGCGTCGCACCGGGTCCTGGACGCGTTCGTCGAGGGTGGCGGGAACTTCATCGACACCGCGGACAGCTACACCGCGGACGTGCCGGGCAACTCCGGTGGCGAATCGGAGACGATCATCGGGTCCTGGCTGGCCGCGCGCGGGAATCGCGACGACCTGGTCATCGGTACCAAGGTGAGCCGGCACCCCGCGTTCAAGGGGTTGGCCGCCGGCACCGTCACGGCGGCCCTGGAAGCCTCGCTGACGCGGTTGGGGATCGATCACGTCGACGTCTACTACGCGCACTTCGACGACCCCAAGACGCCGCTCCACGAAACCGCCGGTGCGTTCGACGCGTTGCACAAGGCGGGCAAGATCCGTGTGGTGGCCCTGTCGAACTACACCGCTGCGAGGATCGCGGAGTGGCTCGACATCGCCCGCCGCGAGGGCTACGAGCCGCCGGCGGTCGTGCAGCCGGACTACAACCTCGTGACGCGGCACCGCTACGAGCGTGAGATCGCTCCCGTCCTGGCCGGGGAGGGGATGGTGGCGGTGCCGTACTTCGCCCTGGCAAGCGGCTTCCTCACCGGCAAGTACCGGCAGGTCGGCCCGTACCGCAAGGCGCTGCCGTACTTCGAGCTGATCGGCGCGTTCCTCACCGGCAAGAACCGCAGGAACAGGCAGGAGTTCGGCGAGATCGTCCGGCGCGTCGTCAGCAGCCGGTACTTCACCGCGGCGGGGCTGGCGGTGGTCGAGGCGGTCGAGGACATCGCGTCCGCCAGGGGAGTGGCGATGCCGACCGTGGCGCTCGCCTGGCTGCGCGGGCGTCCTGGGGTGGTCGCCCCGATCGCGAGCGCGCGCACCGTCGAACAACTGCCCGCCCTGATGGCGTCGGCGGAGTTCGAACTCACCGCGGACGAGACGACCGCGCTCGACGAGGTTTCCGCGCGCGTCAAGTGAATCGGCGTCGTGGCGTTCGGTCATGATGGTGGTCGACGCGCGACGCCACGGTCAACGGGACACGTGGCCGGCGGCGAGGTAGGTGTCCAGCCGGCGGCGGCGTTCGGCTATGAGCTGTTCCTGCCGCACGAGTTCGTCGCGGACCTGCCGGACGCGCGTGAGGAGTCCGGCGCAGTCGCCACGCGGGTGCTCGTCCTGGGCGCACGGCAGGATTTCACGGACCACGTCGGAGGACAGACCGGCGTGGAAGAGGTCCTGGATGAACGCGACCACCTCGACCGACTCGGGGGCGTACTCGCGGTACCCGTTGGTCCGGCGCTCGCTGCGCAGCAACCCCTGCTCTTCGTAGTAGCGCAGAGCCCGGCTGCTGACGCCGGTCGCCTTGCTCAGCTCGCCGATGCGCATGAGCCAGTTCACCTTGACCTTGACGTGGACGTCAAGGTTTAGCGTCGAGACCATGACCACAGCAGCGCAGATGCGCGCCAAGTTCGCCGTCGTCACCGGCGCCTCCACCGGCATCGGGGCGGCCATCGCCGAGCGGCTGGCCGCCGGGGGAGCCCACCTCGTCCTGGTCGCCCGCGGTGCGGACGCGCTCGAGGAGGAGGCCGCGCGGCTGAGCCGGCGCCACGGGGTGACCGTGCGCGCCGTCCCCCTCGACCTCGCCACCGCGGACGCGCCCACGCGGCTGGCCAAGGCGTTGTCGGACCAGGACATCGAGGTGGAGCTGCTGGTCAACAACGCCGGTGTCAGCGCGCGGGGGCCGGTGCTCGACGGTGACCCGGCGCGGTTCCGGTCCTTGGTCGACGTCAACGTCAGCGCGTTGACCGAGCTCACCACGCTCCTGTTGCCCGCGATGGTCGCCCGCGGCCACGGGGCCGTCGTCAACATCGCGAGCACGGGGGCGTACGCACCCGCGCCCCACCTGGCGGTCTACGCGGCGACGAAGGCGTACGTCCTCTCGTTCACCCAGGCGCTGTGGGCCGAGACCCGGGGCACCGGGGTCAGGGTGGTGGCGGTCAGCCCCGGTCCCACGAAGACGCCGATGAACGCCCGCGGCACGCGGAGCGCCGACGCGGTCGCCGCCACGGTGTTGCGCGCCCTGTCGGGCAGCGGACCGGCGGTCGTCGACGGCAGGGCCAACGCGCTGGTCGTGTTCCTGTTCGGCAGGCTGCTGCCGAGGCGGCTCACCCTGGCCATCGGGCGGCGGCTGATGGCCAGGGGCGGTGCCTGACGGAGCAACGTCCACGCCGCGGCTGGGCCGGCAGCGGGCCCGGCGGTCGATCGAGTCGGGCGACCATTCGAGACGGTGGATTCGCCGAAAGGCGGGGGGTTTGCGTAGAAGGGAGTCGGTGGCAGGACGCGTGGCCGGCCCGCAGGACGATCGCCCCTGATGCTTCACGGCCGTGTGGTGGATCCTGAAAGGACTCGATGCGAAGTGGACGTGTTCGACCCCGTGCCGGTGCTTCCGGTGGTGGTTCCCTTGGCGGCGGTGGTTTTTCTGGTGCTGCTGTGGGTCCTGCACCGGCGTGGCGGCCTCACGGTGCCGCGTGCCTGCGTCGCTCTCGCGCTCTGCGTGTACGTCGCCGGAGTTGTCGCGAACACGGTGTTCCCGATCTACCTGAGCGCGCCGGCGACGGAGTCGGGCTGGACGGTCCACTTCGGTCTGATCGACGGCTACACCGTCGGTGACGCGGTGGGGAACGTCCTGGTGTTCGCACCTGTGGGCATGATCGTGCCGCTGCTGCTGGCGACACCTTCGTGGTGGCGTGTGCTGGTCGCGTCGACGGCGTTCAGCGCCGTGGTCGAGGTGAGCCAGTTCTTCGCGAGCAACCTCGGGAACGGTGGCCACCTCGCCGACGTGAACGACCTGTTCTTCAACGTGGTCGGCGGTGTGCTGGGCTACGGCGTGTTCTCCCTGCTGAACCGGGTGCCGGTCCTCGCCTCCCTCATCGACCGGTTCCGCTGGACCGGCCCGCGTCCGGTGGTCAGTTCCTCACCGCGGTGACCCCTCCCCGGTCAGGCACAGCGGTCCACCGTGAACCGCCAGGTGCCCGAGCCCACCGAGAACGGTTGTGCGTCACCCTCTTTCGCCAGCGCGGTCGCACCGGCGGTGGCGCGGACGCGCTCCCTGCCGAACAGCGGCACGACCACCGTGGCGGTGGCGTTGACGGGCACCGTCGCCGTGAGCTCGAACCTGCACGGGTGGTTGGTCCAGGCGGAGCCGACGGTCCCGCGCACGGTGTCGATCGACGTGGAGACGCGGGAGAGGCCGGGAGGAACCTGCGGGGCGATCCCGATCTCGGCATAGCCGGGTGACGCGGGCGTGATGCCGCCGAGCCGGGTGTAGAAGGTGGCGTTGACGCCGGCGAACATGGCGTGGTCATGGGTTTCCATGCCGGACTCGTAGGTCCACTGCTCCCACGGCGTCGTGGCGCCGCGGCTGATCTGGTAGCCGAACCCGGGGTAGCTCCGCTGCCCCAGCACGGTGGCGGCCACGTCGATCCGCCCGGCCTCGGCGAGCGCGTCGACCAGGTAGCGGGTGCCGAAGATGCCGGTGTCGAGATGGCCGCCGTCCTTGCCCAGCACCGTGTCGGCCAGCCGGGCGCCCACGGCCGCGACGCGGTCCGGTGGCACCATGCCGAACGCCAGCGGCAGGATGCTCGTGGTCTGCCTGCCACTGCCGTAGAACGTGCCGGAGGCGTCGAGGAACCGCGCGGTGAACGCCTGCGTGATCGCCGCGGCCAGCTGCCGGAAGTGCGCGGCGTCGGCCTGCAGGCCCAGTGCCTCCGCCGCTTCGGCGGTGTCGGAGGTCTGGCGGTACGACAGCGCGGTGTTGACGATCGCCCGTTCGCTGAAGCAGTCACCGGCGGTCGGGGAGCCCTGGCCCCCACCGGCGTCCGGGCCGTGGACCGGCGGGCACCAGTCCCCGAAGCCGCGGTCGTCCGGCCAGACGAGGTCCGGGCGGGTGGCGGCGTTGGCGTCGGCGAAGGCCTTCATCAGCGGATAGCTCCTGGCGAGCGACGACTTGTCGCCGTACTGCTCGTAGAGCGACCACGCCAGCGAGACGGAACCGCCGCCCATGTCCGGCTGCTGGGCGTTGTGCGCGTCGTTGGGCAGCGCGGTGCCGGGTGGGAGGTCGAGGAAGTACTTGGCGTAGAAGCGTTGCATGTCGAACTCGCGCAGGGACGCGGCGTGGTAGGCCTGCACGTCCATGCCGGGCGGCGTGCGTTCGTCGCGCACCGGGGTGTCGGTGGGCAGGCTCATCGAGTTGTTGAGCATCGCCCAGCGGTTGTTGAGCGCGATCCGGTTCAGCAGCGGGTCGGAGCTGTCGAAGCTGCCCGTGGCGGTCACGTCGGCGCGGGTGACCTTGGCGACCACGCTGTCGCGGCCCGGGGTTCCGGGGAACCCGGTGAGCTCCAGGTACCGGAAGCCGTGGTAGGTGAACCTGGGCTCGTACGTCTGCACGGTCCGGGAGTCGCCGAGGGTGTAGGTGTCGGTGGCGGCCGCGTTCCGGTTGGTCGTGGTGTCCAGCATGCCGTCGGCACGCAGTTCCTCGGCGGTCCGCAGGCGCACGGTGGTGCCCGCCGGTCCGCTGACCCGCAGTTCCGGCCGGCCGGCGATGTTCTGCCCGAAGTCGTAGACGTGGGTTCCGGGACGTGGCTGGGTGATCGCGGTGGCGCGCAGGGTCCGCACGGCTCGGATCGGCGGCGCGTCGTTCGCGGTCAGCACCGGGCTCGGCGCCTGCGCGGTCCGGACGGCGTGCCAGCCCGAGTCGTCGAAACCGGGGCTGCTCCAGCCCTTCTGTGCCAGGCGGGCGTCGTAGCTCTCGCCGTCGTAGAGGTCGTTCGCGGTGATCGGGCTCTCCGACCACCGCCACGAGTCGTCGGTGGTGATCGTCTTCCGCGTGCCGTCGGCGAACGTGACCACGATCGCCGCGATCGCCTGTTTCGGTCCCTGCCAGCGGAAGCCGTACGGGCTGAACCGCGGCCCGTAGCCGGTGCCCAGCCACATCCCGGCGGCGTTGGCCCCCTTGCGCAGCAACGACGTCACGTCGTAGGTGTCGTACAGGTTGCGCCGCTCGTAGGGCGTGCTCGCGGGCGTGAGGACGTGGTCGCCGACCTTGCCGCCGTTGAGGTGCAGTTCGTAGAACCCGAGCCCGTAGACGTGCGCGCGGGCGCTGACGACCGCCCGGTCGAGCACGAACTCCTTGCGCAGCAACGGTGAACCGGGCTCGGTCGCGAGCAGCGTGGGGTCACCACGCGGTTCCAGGCGGCCGTCGACGATCGGTGCGCCGGGGAAGCGCGGGTCCGGTGCGGTGGCGAAGTCGTCGGTGAACAGCACCGTCCCGGCCAGGTCGCGCACGACCAGGTTGTCGTACTGGGCGACCTCGGGCACGCCCTGACTGGTGGAGGAGCGGAACCCGATCGTGCCGCGGCCGGTCGTGGTCACGTCGCGCACGTCCACCTGCACGTCGTCGACCCAGGTGGTGACGGTGGCGCCGGCGGCGCGGACGCGGACGTGGTGAGGTGCGGTGACGTTGGCCGGCGTCAGCACGGGGCTCAGGTCGACCTCGCCGAGCAGCGAGTAGGAGCCGTTCGTCCTGGTGTGCGGCCGCAGCACGACCTTGCCGGGCGTGGTCACGGCGTTGATCTGCCACAGGGCGAAGGCGTCGGAGTTCTCGGCGCGGAACACCAGACTCGCGGCGCCGGACTTCAGCACCACGTCGGCGTCCAGCGTGAAGTCCTGCCACGAGTACGCGTCACCGGTGTCCGGCGTGATCCACCGCGCCCCTGCCCACCCGGCCGTGCCGAGGGTGCCCGTCTCCCACCACGAGGAGCGAGCCGGGATCGCCGCACGCCCCTTCGCGTCCCAGACCCGGACGGTCCAGTGGTAGCGGTGCTGGGGAACGAGGTCCTTGCCGGCGTAGGGGATCGCGACGGAGTCGGAGCCGGTCCGGCGTCCGCTGTCCCACACGTCCGCGCGGCCCTCGACCAGCAGTTCCGGCCTGGACGCGACCAGCACGCGGTAGGCGCTCTGCCGGTCGCCCCGCACGCCCGAGCGCAGCCGCCAGCTCAGGGCCGGGTGGGAGTCGTCGACGGCGAGCGGGGTGGTGGTGCCGGCGACGCGCAGGTCGTGCACCGTCATCCCACCGTCGGCGGTCGCGGGTGGGAGCGCTGTCACGGGTAGTGCCAAGAGGACGCAGAAGACCAGTGCGATCAAGGAGGTGGCGTTCTTCGGGCAGCGTCGACCGAACATGCGTGCTCCGCTCCTGAGTAGGCGGAAGGCGACTCGCACGGACAGGGTTGAAACGTTTCAATCACTGACCTTAGCGAGGACACCCGAGTGATCGCAATGACCGGCCGGCCGGCACATCCGTTCGCCGGCAACGTCTTCGCCCCGCTCGGGGTCGGACCTGCCGGTCGGCCGACGGGCCGGAGAGGCTCCGAGGTCGCTACCGGGGGAACGGAGTTCGTGCTGCGGGCGATGTCGCTCGCGTGGCGCGTTCATGTGTCACGAGTCCCAGCTCGCCGAGGAGGAACTCGAGTTCGCGCACGGCGACCGCATCGCCGTGCACGGCGCCGACCCCGCTGAGGTTGAGCACCACCTCGTCGACCCCGGCGGCGTGGTACTCGCGCAGGCCGGCCACGATCTCGGTGAGCGTGCCGGTGAGGAACAGGCCTTCCTCGACGAGTCTCCTCGCGCCCGCCTCGGGATCGGCCGGATCGACGGTGACGCCCGCCTGGTTCAGCATCGAGACGTAGTGCGGTGCCTGGAGATGCCGCCGGCACACCGAGAACGCCACCCGGTCGAGGTCCCGGCCCGGTTTGCGCTGGGCGACGTGCACCACCGACACCACCCTGGTCCGGCTGCCCAGCTCCGGTTTCAGCACGTCCCGGATGTAGGAGGGCGGGCACAACCACGTGATCGCCACGTCGGCCACCTCGCCCGCCAGCCGGGCCATCGCCGGGCGCAGGACGCCCACGCCGACCTCGACGCGTTCGTGCGGCAACGGCAGGAGTGCTCCGTCCAGCTTGAAGTACTCGCCGTCCAGCCGGACCGCGTCGCCGTCCAGCAGTGCGCGCACGGTGGTCAGGTACTCGCGGGTCGCGGTGAGCGGGCTGCGGTACCTGCCGCCGGTGGCCTGCTGGAAGTCGGCCGGTCCGGGGCCGTAGCCCGCGACGACGGGCCGGCCCGTGAGGACGGCCAGTGAACGCGCCTGGAGCGCGGCCTCGTAGGGGTGGCGCAGCGGCATCAGCGTGACGCTCGTGCCGACCGGGATGCGGTGTCCGAGGCCCGCCGCGTAGGCGAAGACCTGGTGTGGTTCGACCGCGAGCGCCTGGCCCAGCCACAGGCGGGTGTCCGCCCGTCGCACCAGGGACGCGACCGGGCCGATCTGGTCCGGGCGCGTGGGCATGAACGGGACGTGGACCGAGAACTTCACGACGCCACCAGGTTGCGCGCCGGATTCGCGGGGTCGATGCCCGCGAGGGTGAACTCGCGGGCCAGCACCAGTTCCCGCGCCTCGTCGCCGGGGTGCAGCAGCGCCTGGGCGAGGACGCGGGAACGGTGCTGGCCGAAGCTGAGGCCGGACATGCCCAGCCGGGTGTCGTTGGGTTCGTCGGCCACCGCCACGCCGGGGGCCAGTTCCTCGGCGAACACCGATGTCTCGGTGCCGATGCCCGGCAACGCCCGGACCGCGGCCGCCACCAGCTCGGCGCCGGGGCCCGGCAGGTACACCACGAGGGCGTCCCGGCGCGGGTACTCGTCCCTGCGCGACAGGACCTTCGCGTGGTAGGTGCACTCCGCGCGTTCCAACGCGGTCAGCACCGCGCCCCAGACCGAAGGGGCGTCGTCCGCGTTCGTCACGTGGACGTACACCCGTTGCAGGGCAGCGGCGAACTCCGCGGGGCGGGAGCTCGTCACGTACAGGAAGCCCGGCGACAACGCCGGTCGTGCGGCCGGGACCCGGATCTGGTCGCCGTCCACGGCGTCCTCGGGGAACCACACCAGCACGTCGTCCAGTTCCACCAGGACGCGGCCCGCGGACCGTCCTTTGAGGACGCCCGTGACCGTGGTCGTGCGGTGCGGCACGGCGGCGGTGAGGAGGGCTTCCAGCCGCCGGTCCCGCTTCGGCGAGAACCGGTCGCGGGCGTGCCCGGTGTGCAGCCGGGTGTACAGGTCGACCGCCAGTTCGTCGACGGTGCCGGTCGCGCCGACCGTGAGCGTTGACAGGGCGGTGGTGAGACGGTCACGCACGAGCCAACCCCAAGGTGGTGTGGAAGCGGTGCGGCGCAACGAGAATCGTGCGCGCGATGCGGAACAGGGTGTGGCCGACCCCGTCCAGTCGCGGACGGGCCATCGCGTCGATGAACATCCGGTCCAGGAGGTGCCACGCCACGAAGACGACCGCGCGTTCCGCCACGTCCGGCGAGGGGCGGGCGTGGTGGTACGCCTGCCAGAACGCCTCGACCACCGGGCGGACCTCGCGGTAGGGCTGCCAGCGTTCGGTCAGCACGATGTTCGGCACCGGTACCCGGCGGGCGGCGGCGCGGGTGCGGTCGGCGAGGTGGCGGAAGATCGCGTGGTAGAGGAACTCGCCCACGAAGCTGCCCACGTCACGGGCGGGGTCGGCCAGCCGGAACGTCTCCCAGTCCGCCAGGTGGAGGCCGTGGTCCGCGATCAGGAACTGGTCGAGGCGCAGATCGCCGTGGGTCGGTGTGCGCACCACGTCCGCGCCGCGGTCTTCCAGCGGTGCCAGCGATCGCACGATCACATCGTCCTGCTGGACCAGGTGCCAGGCTTGCAGCTGGGCCTGGCTGGACTCGGTGTACATCTCGGCGCTGATGCCGCCGAAGACGTCCTCGTGCGGGTGTTCCGGCAGTGCCTGCTCGGTCTCGGCCAGCGGGCCCGGGTCGAGGCGGTGGACGGAGGCGAGCGCCTTGCCCGCCTGTGCGCCGAGGTCCACGTCGAACGTGCGATCCAGCGCGGCCTTCTCACCGGTGCGGACGTCGTCGAGGCCGCGGAACGCCTGCACGGCGGAGTCCTCGTCCTGGCCGAGCAGCGCGGGGCTGAGGATCGGACCGGCGCACCGGTAGAACGCGGCGGTGCGGCGCAGACCGGAGGTGACCTCGGCGGGCGTGCCGACGATCCGCTTCACGAAGACGCGCTCACCGGTCGTGGTGGTGCCGAGCCAGTTGTCGTTGCGGCCCACGACGGTGGTGGCCGCCTGCCAGTCGAGGGTGCCGAGACCGAGCCGGTCCAGCAAGGAGTCGATCTCGTGCACCACTTCCCCCAGGTCGGATCAGTTCCTGTTCGCCCGCTTCCAGTCGCGCAGCAGCAGACCGGAGAACAGGGCGAGGCCCGCGACCGCGATCACGAGAAGCGCGATCCGGAGCCATTGTGTTTCCTGCACTCCGCCGAGCACGGCCAGTGCCATGAACGCGACGAGCGCGCCCTGGTACTTCGTGGTGGCGGAGTTTTTCTTTTCCGTGGCCATGTCGAAGAGCATATCGCCCTTACCCGAATAGGTGACGCCCCCGCGCGCCAGGGGCGTCGCGCACATCACGTCAACAGGCTGATGAAGATCGTGCTGACGGCCGCGCCCGCCGAAACGCCGGTCATGAAGTCACCGGCGTCGGGAGTGGCGGTCCGGTCGAGTTCCGCGACCGACAGGTCGATCGGGGAGAGCTCGTCGAAGGACAGGTCGAGCTTGGTCATTGGGTGTACACCTCCTTTCCTGTCAGTGCTGGTCAGCTGACCCGATCAGGTGAGGACGATCGTGAGCGTGATGCCCGCGACGCTCATGCTGACGCCGGTGCCGGTGAGGACGTCGCACGTCTTCTGGTCGACGCCGGCGCAGTTGCCGAGTCCTTCCAGGACCTCCAGTTCCTGGAAGGACAGGTCGAGCTCCTGCAGCGTGTTGTTCTGCACAGTGATTCACCTCCTTCCGCCGATCGGCGCGAAGGGGAACTTTCTCTTGACTCCCCAGTCAGAAGCGGGAAACGTCGATGCCGTCCCGCTGTGGCCACTCTAAGCGCCGCCGGTTCGGTTTTTTCAATCGAATCAAACTAATTGTGAGCTGAGTCACCGGCATTCTCCGACTTTCGTAGTACGCGTACAACCAGCGCGGTACGTGAAATCGATACTCCTGCCGGATGGCTTTTCCGGCGGGGCCTGCTGAGCATGGACCCACACGTTGCGGAGATCTGGGGGATCTTGTGAGCACGAATGAGCGGCTTCTTGCTGCGCTGGTCCGGCTGACCAGTGGGAACAGCCAGGTCAACACCACCGCGGGCCGCGTCGTCTTCGTGGAGTCGGCCGAGCACGCGGACTTCGCCCTGGGCCTGGGCGACTGCCCGGAGGACGTGGTGTTCACGCCCGAGCAGTTCGAGGGCGGCATCAGCGAACCCGGCGACGAGCTGTTCGCCGGCGACGGCCTCTTCGTCTACACGCAGGACTACCTGTCGACGCCGTTCCTGGCCGTCGCCGGTCCGACGATCGTGCGGATGACCGGCCAGGAGGACCACCGGGCGTTCCTGGAGGACGCGGACCTGGCGCGGTCGCGGGGCGAGTTCGTCGAACAGCTGCTGAACCCGTCGGTGTTCCTCGCCGACCAGTGCGCGCTCGGCTCCACGCACCTGTGCGGCGCGCCCGCGTTGCTGCGCCTGCACATCCGAGCCTCCGGCGAGGTGTGCACGTCGCCCGGCGGTTCGGTGCTCGGCACCGTCGAATCCACAGTGGACGAACTGGAGGCGGCGGCCGAGGTCCGCGCCGGTGACGTGTGCCTGAACGGTGTGGTCGACGCGTCCGATGTGGACGCTGCCCGGGCGGAACGCCCCTGGCTGTCGCGGTACCTGCGCACGCTGGACGTGCTGCGCGGACTGCGGGCCCAGGGCAGGGCCGGGTACCGGGTCTCCGGGTTCGGCGGACGTCTCGTCGGCACCCTGCCCGCGCTCGACGAACCGGCCGACGCCCCGCTGCTGCTGTGGAACGACTCCGAGCACCTGCTCTGCGACACCGCTACGGGACGGTTGTTCCGGCTGGGCGCGGACGCGGCGCGGCTCACCGAACTGTTGCTGGTCACCGGCTCCGGAGACGAGGCGCTGGTCTTGGCGCGCGAACACCTGGACCTCGCCGATGCGGTCGTGGCGGACGCGCTCGGCGTCGTCGCCCGGCACTTCGAGCAGGCCGCGTGAGCACCCCGCCGGGCACGGCGGGCGCGCTCGCCGAGCTGTACGGGCTGGAGCCGGTGCCGCTCTACAGCGCCGGGGCCGGGGTGTACGACGACATCGCGCGGATCGACCGCGCGGAGATCGGTGACGTGCTGAGGCTGGCGCAGCGCGCCGGTGGGCCGGTGCTGGAACTCGCCTGCGGGTCGGGACGGGTGACGCTGCCGCTGCTCGCGCGCGGGCACCGGGTGGTGGCGCTCGACAACTCGGCCGAGTTGCTGCGGCTGCTGGAGAACCGCCTGCCCGACCCCTCCGCCGCACGGCTGGTCGAGGCCGACATGACGTCGTTCGCACTGGACGAGACGTTCGGCCTGGTGGTGCTCGCGGCGACGTCGGTCTGCCTGCTGGACGCACGGCAGCGCGCCGCGGCGTTCGAACGGGTGCGCGCCCACCTCGCCGACGACGGCCTCTTCTACGTGAGCGTGCTCGACCTCGCCGGCCCGCTGCGCGCCCCACGGCCGGTGGAGCGGACGAGCGTGCTGGTCGGGCCGCGCGGTGTCACGTCGTTGTTCCAGCACTTCGACGGACGCCGGGGAGTGCGGACGACGAGCGTGCTGCACGAGTCCGTTGTGGACGGTGTGACGGCCGGACGCGCGGTGTACGTCAGCGAGATCGACATGGTCGGCTCCGGCGAACTGGTCGAAGAGCTCGGTGCGGCGGGGTTCGAGGTGCTGGAACGGCGCAGCGGTCCGGCCGGCGAACAGGTGCAGGTCCAGCTCGTCTGCGGGAGGCGCCGATGAGGTACCCGGTGTGGGAGTCGCTGGTCGCTCCCAGCGGCTACGGACGCGCCGACCGGCACGCCGTGTCGGCACAGGGCGTGCGGGTGCGGTTCGCCGACGGCAGCTCGGCCTTGTGCGCCACCAGCGGGTTGTGGAACGTCAACCTCGGCTACGGCAACCCCGTGGTCGCCGACGCGGTGCACCGCTCGTTGCTCGACTCGTCGTACCTGACGCTGTTCCGGGGTGGCCACTCACCGGCGGTGCGGGCGGCCGAGGCGTTGCTGCGGGTGTGCGGGCCGGAGCACTTCGGGCGGGTGCTGTTCTCCACCTCCGGGGGCGCGGCGAACGACGTGGTGATGAAGCTCGTGCGGCACCACCAGGCGTTGCGCGGCGAGGGGCAACGGCGGGTCGTCGTGGGGGTGAAGGGCAGCTACCACGGCCTCACCTACGGCAGCTTCGGACTGACCGGCGAACGGCTCGGGCAGGACGCCTACTCGGTCGACCAGCGGTACGTGCGGCACATCGGGTCGGCGGCCGAGTTGACGGCGTTGTTCGCGCGGGAAGGCCATCGGATCGCGGCGGTGGTGCTGGAGCCCGTGCTCGGCTCCGGCGCGCACCCCCTGCCCGCCGGCCTGCTGGCCGCGCTGCCCGCTCTGCGGGCCGAGCACGGTTTCCTGCTGGTCGCCGACGAGGTCGCCACCGGGTTCGGGCGCTGCGGAACGTTCTTCGCGTCCTCGTCCTGGCCCGTGCGGCCGGACGTGCTGGTGACGTCCAAGGGCCTGACGAACGGCACGTGCGCGGCTTCGGCACTGGTGGTGTCGCACGAGGTATGCGCGGTGTTCGAGTCGGCGGACTCGATGCTCGTGCACGGGGAGACGCAGGCCGGAACGCCCAGCAGCTGCGCGGCGATCGTGGCGACCATCGGGGAGGTGGAACGCCTGAACGCCGTCGAACTGGGCCTGGTCAACAGCGAGCGGCTCGACGGGGTGCTGGAGCGGCTGACCCGGCATCCGCTGGCGACCGGGCATCGCGGGGCCGGGTGCTTCCGGGCGCTGGAACTCGTGCCGGGGGTGGCCCAGCAGGTCGTCGAGTCGGCACGGCGGCGCGGGCTGATCGTGCAGCCGGGGCCCGACTGCGTCCAGCTGGTGCCCGCGCTGACCTACGGCACTGACGAGTTCGAGGAGCTGGAAGGCCTGCTGCTGGCCTCGCTGGACGTCGCAGGGGAGCGTGTCGCGTGCTGACGCGCCAGTCCACCCCGACGACCGTGCACGCGGGGTCGTGGCCCGCGCGGCTCGGCGGCCGGGTGACGTGGCTGGTCGACCCGAACGTCCGGTTCGACGTGCCCGGCGCCATCTTCGTCGACCCCGGCGACTCCGGTGTCGACGCGGTGCGCGCGGTGGCCGCGTCGTTCGGCGACTGCGACACCGTCGTCGGCGTCGGCGGCGGGAGCCTGCTGGACCTCGTGAAGCTCGCGAGCCTCGTCGACGTCGATCCCGGGCTGGCCGACGTGCTGACCTCGCGCGGCCGCCGGGCAGGTGTGATCCCGCTGCCCGCCGGACCCTCTCCGGTCCGGCGGCGCGTGCTGGTGCCCACGACCATCGGCACCGGGGTGGAGGTCAGCTCGGTCGCGTGCCTGACCGTGGACGGCGGCAAGCGGCTGGTCGCCGGTGCACGGCTGCGGCCGGAGGCGGCGGTGCTCGACCCGGCCCGCACCGCGTCGTTGCCCGCGCGGTTGCTGCGGGAGGGCGTGCTGGAGGCGTTGCTCCGCGTCCTCGGTCCGGTGGCGGGCGGTCCCCGCGTCGGCGGACTGCCCGACGCCGAGGCGGCGATGCTCGCGCGGGAGCTGGTGGCCGTGGGGGACCGGTTCGCCGCCGGGGACGTCACCGCCGACGGGCGCCTGCACGCGGCCGAACTCAGCGCCGCCACGCACACCGGGTGGGCGTTGGTCGGCAGGAAGCCTTACGCGGCACGGCACTGGTACCTCGCCAACGAGCTGTCGACCGTGCTGGGCGTGCGCAAGATGGTGGCGACGGCGCACGTCGTCCCCGTCGTGTGGGAACGGATCCTCTCCGGCGACGAGCGGTTCGGCGTCGCGGACCGGCTCGCCGAGGCGTGGCGGTGGATCTCGGAGCTGCCACCGGTCGAGGGGTTCCGCGAGCTGGTGCGGCGCTGGGACCTCGAACCCGCGGTGGCGCCCACCCGTCAGGAGATCGCCGCGGCGACGGACAACGCGCTGAGGGCGTGGGGCGGGACGTTGCCGATGCTCGCGGGACTGGACGCGGACGACATCGCCGGGATCTACGAGGGGAGCGTGGCGTGTTCGACCTGATCTCGACCCTCGACCCGGCGAACGGGCTCACCCGCGGCTGGGAGATGCGCGCGCCGGAAGCAGACCGTCCGATGTGGAGTGTCGCGGTCGACGTCGGCGGCGCGCACCCGGTCGGCGCGTGCGGTGCCGGTCGGATGGACACCCTCGCCCGAGCCGCCGGTGAGGCGGTGGAACGGTTCGCGCTGGTCCCCGGGGACGGGGTGGAGTCCGTGCGGGCGCGCTCGCTGCCCGGCGCGCTGGACTTCGCCGGTGCGTCGCTCGGCGATCCGCGCGCGGCCGGCGAGACCCTGCTCTGGTACCGGGGTTGCTGGATGGACTCCGGTGCACCGGTGTGGGTGCCTGCGGGCATGGTCGACCACCCGGGAGACACGCCGTGGTTCGACTCGACACCGTCCGGTGCGGCGGCCGGGCCGGACCTGGAGTTCGCGGCCAGGGCGGCGCTGCTGGAGTGGATCGAACGCGACGCCGTCGCGGTGGCCTGGGCGACCGGTGCCGGGGTGCGCCGCGTCGAGCCGCCCCCCGGACCGGTCCGCCGGCTGGTCGAGTCCGCCCGCGACGTCGCACCCCAACTGGTCAGCGTTCCCGTGCTGCCGGGCCTGACGTGCGTGGTGGCGGCGGTCGTCGACGGGCCCGCGCTCGCGGCCGTCGGAGCCAAGGCGCACCACGACGCGGACCGGGCCATGCTGGTCGCGTTGCAGGAGTCGTTGCAGGTCAGGGCCGCGTTGCTGGCCATGCGCGCGGAGTGGGGCGAGGTGACGGCGCCCGAGGTCGTGCGCGACGACGCGGACCGCGCGCGGCTGTACCTCACCCCGGCCGCGGTGGCGGAGGTGCGGGAGCGGCTGCACGACCAGCCGCTGACCGAACTCGCCTCGGGCCCGGCGATGACGCTGGACGAGCTGGTCGCCGCCGTCGTCGCCGATGGTGGACGGCCCGCGCTGGTCGACCTGACCGCCCGCCTGCCGGAGCTGCACCGGGCGATGGGGTGGCGCGCCGTCAAGGTCGTGGTGCCGGGCTACCAGCCGTTGCGGATGGACGAGCGGCACGTGTTCGGGTGGCGGCACGACCGGCTGAACGGGGCGGTCGGGTCGTTCCCGCATCCGCTGATCTGAACCGACCTGGGGGAGAAGATGACGACAGAGGTGGTGCGTCCCCGGCTGGCGCCGTGGATCGTCGTGCACGCGCCGATGGCCGACGGAGCACCGTGGATCGTGGAGCGGCCCGGCGCGAACCCGTTGCGGGTGAGTGCCGACATCGGTTCGCTGTTGTCCGCTGTGGACGGTCGGCGGGACGTGGCCGCGCTCGCCGGTCTGCTGGGCACCCGGTGGACGCCCGAGCTCGTCGGCGGCGCGGTGCGCAAGCTCGACGACCTCGGGTTGCTCGACGGCGCCCCGGAACCCGAACCCGAGAAACGCGTCGTGTGGCTGTCGTGGACGACGGTGCAGTTCCGGCTCGTGCGGGCGGCCAGGGTGCTGGACCCGTTGCGGCCGTTGCTGGTCCGGCTGCCCGGGCCGGTGATGATCGGGCTGGCGCTGCTGCTTGCGCTGGGCGGCGTGGGGGCGCTGGTGGTGCTGCCCCTGGGCGACGCGCTGGGCTCGCCGCTGCCGGTCGAGGCCGCGGGGTGGATCTGGGGCGGGATCGTGCTCACCACCGTGGTGCACGAGTTCGGCCACGGCGCGACGCTGACGCACTACCACGGCCGTCCCGGCTGGCTCGGCGTGATGCTGTTCTACCTGACGCCCGCCTGCTTCTGCGAGGTCACCGACGGCTGGCGGCTCGGGAGGCGCAGCCAGCGCGTCTTCGTCGCCCTGGCCGGCGTCGCGGTCCAGACGAGCGTCGCCGGGGTGGCGGCGCTGGTGGCGCTGGCCGTGCCGGCCGGGGACGCGCGGACGACGCTGATCGGGTTCGCGGTGGTCTGCTACCTCAGCGGAGCCGTCAACCTGCTGCCGTTCGTGAAGCTCGACGGGTACCTGGCGTTGATGGCGCACCTGGACATCCCGCGGCTGCGCGACCGGGCGATCAGCGACGCGCGGGGCTGGCTCGCGTCGGGACGGCGGCACGAACGCGACCTCCCGCAGCGGTGGGTGCTCCCGTTCGGGTTGGTGTGCCTGGTGTTCCCGGTGCTGGTGCTCGCGCTGGCGTTGTCGAGGTGGACGCACCTGCTGCTCGGCGCGGGCCGGGTCGGTGGCGCGCTGGTGCTGCTGATCGTGGCCGCCCTCGCCTACTGGGCCGGGCGGGGGCTGCTGCGGACCACGTGGACCGCGCGGCTCGCGTCGCTGGCCGTCGCGGGTGGTGCCGTGGTGGTGGCCCTGCTGGCGTTCGTGCCGGTGCGCAACGACGTGCAGGGCGGCTACGTCAGCAACGGGACGTCGGTGCGGCTGGCCCTGCCCACCGGCGCCGCCGAGGTGCCCGTCGGGGCGCAGGTGGTGTTGCGGCGCACCGGTTTGGTGTCCGGGACGGACATCGGCGCCGCGACGGTGGACGGCAGGCCGCAGGCGGGGGAGGTGCCGCTCGGCGCGTTCCTGCCGTTCCGCTCGGACACACCCGCCGAGGCACTCGTCGTGCCGTTGCGGGGCGCGGTGCCACCCGGCGTCGGCGCGGCCCACGTCGTGGGCGAGGACGTGCCGCTGGGCACGTGGCTGGCGGACAACTACCTGCTGCCCGCGTGGCGGCAGGTCTTCGGACAGGAGGGGAATCGATGATCGAGTTCCGGGACTTCACCAAGCGCTACGGCGACCTGACGGCGGTCGAGGACCTCAGCTTCGAGGTCCGGCCGGGACGCGTGGTCGGCCTGATCGGGCCGAACGGGGCGGGCAAGAGCACGTCGTTGCGCGGGCTGCTGGGGCTGGCGCGGCCGACGTCCGGTGCGGCGACCGTGTTCGGCGTTCCGTACGAGCGGCTGACGAACCCCGCCCGCCGGATCGGGGTGCACCTCGACGGGCTCGGGTTCGAGACCGGCATGACCGGGCGCCGGCACCTGCAGATCTGTGCTGTCGCGGCGGATGCGCCGCGCGGCCGGGTCGACGAGGTGCTCGACCTGGTCGGGCTCGCCGACGCCGGCAAGCGGCGGCTCGGCCGGTACTCGACCGGCATGAGGCAACGGCTCGGGCTGGCGACCGCGTTGATCGGCGACCCCGAGCTGCTCGTGCTGGACGAACCGGCGAACGGCCTCGACCCGCAGGGCATCCGGTGGCTGCGGAACTTCCTGCGGTCGTTCGCCGACGGCGGCGGCACCGTGCTGTTGTCGAGCCACCAGCTGGCCGAACTGGCACAGACCGTGGACGAGGTCGTGATCATCAACGGCCGCCGGGTGTTCAGCGGATCGCTGGACGAGCTGACCGGCGGTGGCGCGCACCACCTCGAAGACCGCTACTTCGAGCTGGTCGAGGAGGGCGTCCGTGCGTAACGCGCTGCGGTCCGAGCTGCTCAAGGCCGGCAGCGGGTTCTGGATGCTCGCCGTGCTCTCCTACGGGCTGCTGCTGCCGTTCATCATGTGGAGCTTCTTCGGCGGTGAGCCTCGGGACAGCCTCGTGGTGGCACCGGTCGCGGCCGCCTTCACCGGCTGCTACCTCGTCACCCGCGACTACTACTACGGCTCGATCCAGCGCGTGGTGTTGTTCAACGCCAAGGAACACGTGTTCCTCGCGAAGCTCGTGGCGGGGCTCGTCGGCGGTCTCGCCACCGGGGTGATCGGCGTGCTCGGCTGGGCGCTGCTCTCCCCGTTCGAGTGGCGGGTCGCGGCCGGGTGCGTCGTGGGGTGCGGACTGGCCGGGGTGTTCGGGGCCGCGGTCGGGTGGGTGCTGCCGAACTACTACCTGGCCACGTTCGTCGCGCTGGTCGTGCCGCTGACCGCGGGGACGGCGCTCGCCACGTTGTACCCGGAGGTGGGGAAGTACCTGCCCTCCAACGCCTTCGCGGGCGTGATCGGGGTGACGCCGGGGTTGCTGCCGGTGTGGGGGAGCGCCGGGCTGGCGCTGGCGTGGGTCGCCGGGGTGGCGTTCGCCGGGCGCGCCCTGTTCCTGCGCCGGGAACTGTCGTGACCGCGCTGCGGGCGGACCTGATGCGGCTCGGCTCGGACCCGATGCTGCTCGGGTTCGCCTTCGCCGCCGCCGTCCTCGGGCTGGCAGGGTCGCCGGACGTCGTGCTCGTGGCGGCGTTGTACCCGGCCGTGCGGTACACCTACGAGCTGCGCCGGGGAACGATGGCGCGTGCCGTGCTGCTCACCGGGCGGCAGCCCGTGCTGGCCGCGCGGGTGGTCACCACGCTGCTCGGGGGAGCGGTGATCGGAGCCGCCGGCGTGCTCGCCTCGCTGGTGCCGTGGGCGACGACCGACGCGGAGGTGCTGCTGACGGCGCCCCTGGCCGCGGTGGCCGGGCTGTTCGCCGGGGTGGTGCTGCGGAACTACTTCCTCGCGCCGCTGGCGGTCGTGCTCGTGCACATCGGCGGCGAGCTCGTGGTCGTGACGTGGCCCGTGCTCGGACCCCAGATGGGCGTGCTCGGGGTGGGCGGGGTGCTGGTCGCGGGTGTTGTGGCGTGGCTCTCGCTGAGCCTGCGCGACCTGTGACGGAACTGCGGCTTTACTCCATTGGCCGGATACTGGTCGCTCGTGTGGATCAAACGCCCGCTTCTCACCGACTCGCTGCTGGCGTTGGTGCTGATCGTCCTGCACCCGCTCGTGCTGCGGGCGGCGGACGAGCCGGGCCTGCCGCCGGTCCTGCTGGGCGTGGCGGGCATCCTGCCGCTGGCGGTGCGCCGTCGTGCACCCCGTGTGGTGTTCACGCTGGTCCTCATCGCCGCGACGGTGCTGATCGCGCGGTACGGGACCGTGGGCGGCGTGGGACTCGCGTTGCAGGTGGCGCTGTACACGGTCGCCGTGCGTGAGACGTTGCGCGTGACGCTGAGCCTCACCGCCCTCGTCGGCGTCGCCGAGGTGACCAGCGTGGTCGCGGGCGTGCACGAGATCCAGCCGGTCAGCCTGCTGTTCGACCTCGTGATCGTCGTCGGCGCGGTCGTGCTGGGACGTGTGGTGCGCCGCAGTTCCGAACGCGCGCGGCAGCTGGAGCTGGCCGTGTGCGAGCTGGAGGCGGCCCGCGAGCAACTGGCCGAGGAGGCCGCGATGCGCGAACGCGCCCGCATCGCCCGCGAGCTGCACGACATCGTGGCGCACAGCCTGAGCGTGATCGCGGTCCGCGCGGGCGTCGGCCGGGCGATGGCGGACGACCCGCGGCTGGCGCGCGATGCCCTGGAAGTCGTCGAGACCACCGCCAAGGAGGCGCTGTCCGAGATGCGGCACCTGCTCGGCGCGCTGCGATCGTCCCCTTTGGACACATCGCTGGAACCACAGCCGGGCCTGGACCAGCTGGAGGCGCTGACCGCGTCGATGCGCGACGTCGGCCTGGCGCCCGTGCTGGTCCTCAGCGGCGAGACGTTCCCGATGACCGCGGGCGCGGAACTGACGGTCTACCGGATCGTGCAGGAGGCGCTGACGAACACGCTGCGGCACTCGTGCGGCCCGGACGTGACGGTCGAACTGCGGTACCTCGCCGAACGGCTGGAGGTCGAGGTCACGAACTCGTCGAGCACCGAGGCCGGCACACCCGGCCACGGCCTGGTGGGCATGCGCGAGCGCGCACTGGTCTACGGCGGCTCGCTGGACGCGGAACGGTTGGCGGACGGGCGTTTCCGGGTGAAGGTCACGCTGCCGCGCGAGAAGCAGGAGGCCCTCCGATGATCCGCGTGGTGGTGGCGGACGACCAGCCGCTGGTCCGGGTCGGCTTCGTGACGTTCCTGGGAGCGCAGCCCGACATCGAGGTGGTCGGCGAGGCGGGCGACGGCGCGGAGAGCGTCCGCGTGGTCAGCGAGACCAAGCCCGACGTCGTGCTGATGGACGTGCGCATGCCCGCGTTCGACGGCATCGAGGCCACCCGCCGCATCGCCGCCACGTTCGGCCCGAGCATCGCCGTGATCATCCTGACGACGTTCGACTTCGACGAGTACGTCTTCTCCGCCCTGCGCGCGGGCGCCTCGGGCTTCCTGCTCAAGGACACCAGCCCCGAGGACCTCGTGCAGGCGGTGCGGGCGGTGGCGTCGGGCGACGCGCTGCTGGCGCCGGCCGTGACGAAGCGCCTGATCAAGGAGTTCGTGCGGAGCCCGGTCGTCGGGCCGGGCGAGCTCGACGCGTTGACCAAGCGCGAGAACGAGATCATGGTGCTCGTCGCCCGCGGGTTGTCCAACAGCGAGATCGCCGAGCAGTGCCACCTGTCCGAGGCCACGGTGAAGACACACGTCAACCGCTTGATGAACAAGCTGGAGTTGTCGTCGCGCGCTCAGGTGGTGGTCGCGGCCTACGAAGCCGGACTCGTGGTGCCCTCCCGGTTCTGCGGTTGACCAGGGCGTGGTCTGACAGCTGACGGTTCTGGAGACCTATACGGTGCGGGTATGAGCCAGCCGATTCCCTTCGTCGACGCCAAGTTCAAGCTCGCCGTCGTCCAGGAGCTGATGTACAACCAGGGACTCCTGCCGAGGTTCGACCTGCGCGAGTACGCGGCCGAGCAGGGCTTCACCTACGACGACGGCAGCTTCGAGGCGGTACCGGAGGCACTCGCCTACTTCGCGGCGCTCGAAGTCCCGGTCGAGCTCGCGGAGAAGGTCACCGAGATCTACATGGACGGCGGCAACGAGATCTACCTCGAGATCGCGCCGGGCTGGGACGGCGAGGACGGCCTGTTCGACGTCCACGAGTTCGCCGATGTGCGGCACTTCCCCAACCTGAAGTCGATGACGCTGCTCTACACGGGCAACGAGGAGGCGCTGACGGCGCTGCGTGCCCAGGGGATCGAGGCGGACTGGCTCTGACCGGCCGCTCCTGATCGGCGTTCACCGCGCCCGTCCGCCGGCTCCCGGCCGCTTCAACGGAGGTGGTCCCGCACCGCACCCCAGGCCGTCCGGTCCGCCGTAGGAGCGCAGCATCGTCGCCGCGCCTCCCTTCGGGACGACGACCGGCCACGCCGTCCAGCGGCGGCGGTGAGTTTGCGGTCGTGCCGTGGTCCGCGGCTGGATCGACGAGCGCGAACCCGAGGCGCAGGCCAGACCACCAAGCCTGGTTGTGGCACCCCGCAGGCGCGCGAACCCGGCCCGCGCGGAGGTGGCCGACGGTCGGCCCGGCCAAGTAGCGTCGGCCTGTGCCAGAAGAGGGTGAGGTCATCGCCGGGCGGTACCGGCTGGTGTCGTCGATCGGGCGAGGATCGATGGGGGTGGTCTGGCAGGCGCGCGACGAGCGGTCGGACCGCGTGGTCGCGGTCAAGCTGCTCACCACGGACCGGCGGTCCCCGGACGCGGTGGCGCAGATGCTGCGCGAGGGCCGGGTCGCCGGTCGGCTGCGGCACCCGCACGCGATCAGCGTGTACGAGGTCGTCGAGCACGACGACAAGCCCTGTCTGGTGCTGGAGTACCTGCCCTCCCGCAGCCTCGCGGCGCTGATCGCCGAACGGGGCGCGCTGTCGCCGGGTGTGGTCGCGGCCGTGGGCAGGCAGGTCGCCGCCGCGCTGGCGGCGGCGCACGCCGAGGGCATCGTGCACCGGGACGTCTCGACGTTCAACGTCCTGCTGGCCGAGGACGGCATCGCGAAGATCACCGATTTCGGCATCGCCCGCGCGGTCGGCGAGGGCACGGTGACCGACGCCCGCCTGATCGTCGGCACGCCGGCCTTCCTGGCGCCGGAGGTGGCGGCGGGCGAGGCGGCGACGTTCGCCTCGGACGTGTTCTCCCTCGGCGCGACCCTCTACGCGGCGCTGGAGGGCACGCCGCCGTTCGGTGTGGACGACAACCCCTATGCGCTGCTGCAACGCGTGGTGCGGGGAGAGTTCGAGCCGCCGCGGTCGGGTGGCCCGCTCGGCGACGTGCTCGTGCGCCTCCTGCGTCGTGACCCGGCCCGACGCCCGACGATGGCCGAGGCCCACAAGCTGCTCGCGGCGGTCGCGGAGGGACTGCCGCTGCCCGCCGGGCCCCCGAAGAGCGGGACGCGGACGTTGCTCGTCCGCCGCCACCCGCCGCGCCGGGTGATCGCGCTGGTGGCCGGTGCGGCCGTCCTGGTCGCCGGCGGTGTCGTGATCGGCACCGCCGTGCGCGGAGACCGGCCCAGCAGCAGCGCCCAGACCGGCTCCACCACGACGACGACCACGGCCGCGACCGCCTGCGACGCCCGGTACGAGATCACCAACTCCTGGCCGGGCGGCTACCAGGTCGAGGTGACCGTGCGCAACACCGGCGCGGACGGCCTGACCGGCTGGACCACCACGTGGCAGCCGGCCGCGGGCCACACCATCGGCAACCTGTGGAACGGCACCCTGACCCGGAGCGCGGCCGCCGTGACCGTCACCAACGCCGGCCACAACGCCGTGCTCGCCGCCGGGGCGACCACCTCGTTCGGGTTCGTCTCCGCCGGTCCTGAACCCGCTCGCCCGGCCGTGACCTGCTCCAGCGCCGGCTGAACGCCGGCTCACCGGTCGCCGGGAGCAAGGCGAGGTGACTCGGTGGTGTGCTCACGGCGGGGCTGCCGGGCGTCGGGATCAGGACGCACCCACGGCACCTGGGACACTGGACCCCCGACCACCCGCCAGACCAGGAGTGCACCTTGCAGCAGGGAACCGTCCGCTGGTACGACCTCGAGCGCGGCTTCGGCTTCCTCGCCCCCGACGACGGCGGCGACGACATCTTCGTGCACGTCTCGCAGGTGCAGGGCGAGGGCGCGGCCCGCGCGTTGCGCGAGGGCCAGACGGTGGAGTTCGAGACCGGTGAGGGACCGCGCGGCCCGCAGGCGCTGCACGTCACCGTCACCGGGGACGCCGCGCCCGGCGCGACCCTGGGCGTGCTCGCCACCGTCTCCTGGTACGAGCCGGCCAAGGGCTACGGGTTCGCCGCGCCGGACGGCGGGGGCGCGGAGGTGTTCGTGCACTCCTCCTCGATCGTCACCGGGGGCGTCGTCGCCGCCGGGCAGCGGGTGGCCTTCGTCGTCACCGCGGGGGAGAGGGGGCCGCAGGCCCAGCACGTGGTGCCGCTGAGCTTCGACGCCGGGGTCCGCCGAGCCCCTCTGGCCGCGGCCGGCGACGGCGCCGACGGCTCCGTGCTGTGGTTCGACGAGGAGAAGGCGTTCGGCTTCGTGGCCGCCGACGACGGGGCGGGCGACGTCTTCCTGCACGTGCGCGCCCTGGTCGACGACCGGTACCTGCCGGTCGAGGGCGACCGGGTCACGTTCACCGCGGTCACCACGGACCAGGGGCGTCAGGCACGCGACGTGCGGTTCGTGGCCGCCGGCGAGCCGGTGGAGGCCGCCACGACCCCCGGCCAGGCCCGTCCGGGTGCCCGGCCCGCGACCCGCGCCGGTGACGGCACGGTGGCCCGCTACGACGCCGACCGCGGCTTCGGCTTCATCACCCCCGACGCGGGCGGTCCCGACCTCTTCGTGCACGTCTCGGTGGTCTCTGGCGAGACCCTGGAGGCCGGCGACCGGGTGCGCTTCCGCATTCGGCAGAGCGACCGGGGCCCGCAGGCCGACGCCGTCGAGCACGCCTGACCGTCCGGACGGTCAGGCGACGCCGCGAAGGCGAACCCCAGCACCACCTTTCGCCCCGTGGAGATGACAGTGGACGAATCGACCGACGCCGCCGAGGTGCTGGCGGTGGACGGGAACTTCGCCGTGGTCCAGCTGCCCGGCAGGAACTTTCCTGCCGCGGCGATCCAGGGAGATTCCCTGAGCGTGCTCCGAGACACGATCAAGGAACTCTCCGGGTGCCTCGCCGAAGGTGATCTCGACGAGGCCGAACATCCGCTCGCGGAGATCGAGTCCGTCATCTCGGCGATGATGTCCACGTACGAGGACGCTTCCCGGGAACGTGGGTTCAAGCTGCCCTACGCCACCTGATCATGGACACCTGGTCACCGCTCGCGGTGGTCGACGTCGGCGCCCCGGGGCCGGTCGCCGACGTCGCCGTGGCCTCGGTCGGCGACGACGTCGAACTGGTCGCCGCCGACACCACCGGGCCGCTCCGGCACGCGGTGCTCGGCGACGGTGCCCGGGGCCGCCACGCTGACGCCTGCCCCTTCGCCGGTGACCCCGGCACCCCGTCCCGGGTGACCCTCACCGGCCCGTGACGCCTGGCCGATGCCGCGCGACCGCACCCCGCTGGTCTGGGACTCCGCCGTCCCCGGTCAGCCGGTGGAGCAGGTCGTGCCGTTGAGGGCGAACGACGTGGGCGCGGCCGTGTCACCGGTGTGGGTGGCCTGGAAGCCGATCTCGACGGACCTGCCGGGCGGGATCGTGCCGTTGTAGCCGGCGTTGCGCGCGGTGACCTGCCCGGTCGGCGGTGCGTAGGTCGCGTTCCACCCGGAGGTGATGGTCTGCCCGCCCGCCAGGGTGAAGACGAGTGACCACCCGTTGATCGCGGTGGTGCTGTTGTTGGTGACGGCGAGGCTCGCGGTCAGGCCGTTGTTCCAGGCGTTGACGGTCGTCTTCACGCTGCACGTGCCCGGCACGGGCGGGTCCGGATCGGGGGTGCCGGTGATGCCGAAGAACTCGATCGCGGCGGCGGCCATGCCGGACGACGGCAGGCTGTGCCCGGCGCCCTGGATGCTGTAGGCCTCGACCTGGCCGCCGTAGCGGCTGCGGTTCCAGCCTGCTCGCGGGGTGTCGGTGGACGTCGGTGTCTGGCTCAGGCCGAACACGTCGGTCCACTGCTCGATCTCCTCCTGCAGCAGGGAGTACGGCACGAGCGTGTCGGCGGTGCCGTGCCACAGCTGGATCCGGGGGCGGGGGCCGGTGTAGCCGGGGTAGGCCTGCCGGACGAGGTCGCCCCACTGCCGCGGGGTGCGGTTCGCGCCGCCGTTGCCGGTGCACCTGCTGGCGCCGGGCGGGTAGTCGGCGGCGTTGGCGAAGCAGTGGAAGGGCACGCCCATGAAAGCCGCGCCCGCCTTGAAGACGTCCGGGTAGAGGGCGAGCATCTCGTTGGTCATCATGCCGCCGGAGGACGACCCGGTGGCGAAGACGCGGCCGGGGTCGCCGCCGTAGCGCCGCTGGACGTAGGTCACCATCGAGACGATCGACACCGGATCGCTGCCACCGCCCCGGCGCTTGGCGGCGTCGGACCAGGTGTCGAAGCACTTGCCGAACCCGGCTTCCTGTTGCGCGCTCGGGTAGATGACGACGAACCCGTGCCGGTCGGCGAGGGACGCGAACTCGCTGCCGGAGTGGAAGCCGGGGCCGGAACCGCCGCAGCCGTGCATGGCGACCACGATCGCCGGGGTGGCCGGGCGGTTGTCGGGCACGTAGACGTGCATCCGCATCCCACCGGGGTTGTCGCCGAAGCCGGTCACCTCCACCAGGGAAGCAGCGGAAGCCTGTGGTGGCAGCAGGATCCCGGCGACGGTGAGCACCGTGACGACGAGGGTCAGGAGAGTTGATCTGCGTGCGGTCACACCGACCTCCGGTCAGGGGTTCCGGAACCGAGGAGCCAAAAGGTATTCAGATCTGTGACGGCCGTCAAATAATTGCCGAACGAAATTGGTGAGGCGTTCGACGAACGTGCGCCGTGAGGTGGGCGAACTCCCCGGGACCCGCGTCGAATCCGGTGTGGACGATCGACAGCCGCTTTCCGGTCCTTGACCGATGGTGACGTGCGCGGCACTGTGCAGTGCGGGGCGCCGGTCGAGCGGTTCCGTTGCCGGGCGAGTGGTAAGCGGTTTCCAGGGGGTGTGCGTGGCACGGCCGAAGGCACTGGTGGTCCGCGGTGGGTGGGAAGGTCACCACCCGGTGGCGGCCACCGAGTTGTTCCTCCCGTTCCTGGAACACGGCGGCTACGCCGTGCGGATCGAGGAGTCGACCGAGGTGTACGCCGACGCGGCCGAGATGGCCCGCACCGACCTGATCGTGCAGTGCGTGACGATGTCGCAGATCACGACGGCGCAACTGGCGGGGCTGCGCGCCGCGATCGAGGCCGGCACGGGCTTCACCGGCTGGCACGGTGGCGTCGCGGACTCGTTCCGCGCGTCGTCGGACTACCTCCACCTGGTGGGCGGCCAGTTCGTCACGCATCCCGGCAAGGAGCCGTGCGAGCGCCAGGGCACGCAGGAGGACAACTACCTGCCGCACGAGGTGAACATCACCGCGCTCGGCCGCGAGCACCCGATCACCGCGGGGATCGAGGACTTCGCACTGGTCACCGAGCAGTACTGGGTGCTGCACGACGACCTGATCGACGTGCTGGCCACCACGACCCACCCGGTCCGGCCGTGGCACCCGTGGCACCGGCCGGTCACCTGCCCGGCGGTCTGGACGCGCCGGTGGGGCGCCGGGAGGATCGTGGTGACGACACCGGGGCACAGCCTCGACGTGCTGGAACACCCGAGTGTCCGAGCCGTCATCACGAGGGGGATGTCGTGGGCGACCCGCACCGCGTCGGCATCGTAGGTCTCGGCTTCATCTCACGGGCGTACCTGGACACGCTGCGCGGGCGTCCCGAGGTGCGCGTCACCCGGGTCGCCGACCTCGACAGGACCCGGTCGGACGCGGTCGCGGCCGGACTACCGGGCACCGAGGCGGTCGACGTCGAGCACCTGCTCGCCGGCGGGGACGTCGACACGGTGCTCAACCTCACCGTTCCCGCCGCCCACGCCGAGATCACGCTCCGCGCCGTCGACGCCGGCAAGAACGTCTTCGTCGAGAAACCGCTCGCCGTCACGTTCGAGGACGGCCAGAAGATCATCGACCGGGCCGCGTCCGCCGGTGTCCGGGTCGGGTGCGCGCCGGACACCGTTCTCGGCACGGGTACGCAGACCGCGCGGGCGGCGATCGACGGCGGGCTCATCGGACGCCCGCTCTCCGCGACGGCCGTGATGGTCACGCCGGGGCACGAGCGCTGGCACCCCGACCCCGACTTCTACTACACCGCGGGCGGCGGCCCGTTGCTGGACATGGGGCCGTACTACCTCACCGCGCTCATCCACCTGCTCGGCCCGGTGCGCGCGGTGATCGGTGCGGCCAGCCGCCTGCGCACCGAGCGCGTCATCGGTTCCGGCGCGCGGACGGGCCTGCGCATCCCGGTCGAGGTGGACAGCCACGTCTCCGGCGTGCTCGAACACGCCAACGGCGCGCTGACCACCATCACGACCAGTTTCGACGGGGTGGCCACCACCGCCGCGCCGATCGAGGTGCACGGCGAACTCGGCACGCTCGCGGTGCCGGACCCGAACCACTTCGACGGCGAGAACCGCCTCTTCCCGCTCGGCGGCACCGGGTGGCGAACCCTGCCCGCCGCCGCGGGTCACGCCGGCGCGGGGCGGGGGATCGGCCTCCTCGACCTCGTCGCGGCGGGTGCGGAGGGGACTCCGCGCGCCGGCGGTGAGCTCGCACTGCACGTGCTCGAGACGATGACCGCCGTGCTGCGGTCGGCGAGCGAGGGACGGCGGATCGAGCTGACGACCACGGTGGAGCGGCCACCGCCGGTGCCGCTCACCCCGGCGCGGTGAGCGTCACGCGACGTCGCTCAACGGCAGCACACCGCTCATCGAGTCGATCCGGTCGTCGTCGCGGACGAGGTGAACGGGGCGGTCGAACCGGTACTGCACGACCTCGCGGGCGGAGTCGGTGGTGACGATGCGCACGACGTGGCCGTGCCGGCTGACGGCGGCGGCGCGCAGCGGCACCCGGTAACCAGGCCACGGCTCGTGCCAGAACCACTGCCCGGCAACGACATCGGCGGCGATGTCGCCGACCCGCGTCTGTACGACCGACGTGTTCATTCGTCCCTCTCGAGCCGGAGCGGTGGTGGAGCTCGCCAGGAAGGTTCCCCGTTCCGGGCGAAGTCACGCTCACTCCTTCGCGGTACACGGACGCCGGGGGCGGGTTTGCTGTTCGCCGGATGCGTCTTTACGGTGAGGGCGCAACGCGCTGATCGTCATCTCGAGCCACGGGAGTCGGCACCTGACATCGAGCGCTGACTCCCTGCTCGCGGGGTCGGCAGGGAAGAGCAGCTCATGTACGCCCGCCCGCGCGAGGAAGCGGTGTCGTTGTCCGTTCACACCAGTCATCACAGCCTCGACGGAGCCCTGCCCGTGGTGGTCGTGGCGGGCGCGCTGGACCACGTCGGCGCCCGGCTGGTCGGAGCGGCGGTGCTCGACCAGGTGGCGCTCGCCCCTCCGGGCGTGATCGCGGACCTGCGCGCGGTGACGTTCCTCGCCGCCACCGGGATCGAGTCGTTGATCAGCACCGACGAGTCCGCCCAGTCGGCCGGGGTCAGGCTGGCGCTGGTGGCGGATCAGCACGCCGTGATGGAACCGCTCCGGGTCACCAGCTGCGACCTCGTGCTGGACGTGTTCGAGAACGTGCCTGAGGCTTTGTGGGCGTTGCTCAGCTGGTGGCCGCAGCCGAGTCCGGCGGGGCACCCCGCCGACGGCCTGCACGCCGAGCCCGGCCGGTAGCGCGGCGCCCGCGCCACCGGCGAGGCGGTCCCAGTGCGCCGCTCACGCGCCCAGATGCACGAGCCGGCGGTTCAGGGTGGACGTGGCTGCTCTCCGAGGGGTTCCGGGGGATCAGGCGCTGAACTGCCACCAGTTCACGTTGAGCAGGTAACCGCCGCCGCCGGCGAACCTCAGGTAGAGGTCACGGGTGCCGGTCAGGCCGCTCACCGAGCAGGAGACGGTGGTCCAGTTCTGCCAGCCGCCGGTGTTGGGCACCGAGCAGGTTCCGGCGAGGGCGCCGGTCGGGCTGCCGGAGCGGACCTCGACCGAGCTTCCCGCGACGGTGGACGCGACGCGGGCGGTGAAGGTCCTCGCGCCGTTGCCGAACGCCACGTTCTTCAGCTTCACGTTGTCGCCGTTGTTGAGGTGGCTGAGGTTCAGGCCGCCTTCGCTGGACGGTTCGGTCTCGACACCGTTGCCCCACGCGATGGTCTCGCCCTCCTGGCGGACGTACGGGTTGAGCGTGTCCGCCGCGGGTGGCCCGGACGTGGTCATGGTGATCGTCGGGATGGTGCCGTCGGCGTTGTAGCTGAACCTCTCGACGGCGACGGAACGGGTGAAGCCGCCACCGCCCGGGAGAGCGCCGTTGTGGTAGAAGAAGTACGAGCTGCCCTTGAAGTCGATGATGCCGGCGTGGTTGGTGAAGCTGTTGCCCTGCGTGGGCATCACGGTGCCGCGGTAGGTCCACGGCCCGGTCGGGCCCGGCGCGGTGGAGTAGGCGATGAACTCCGAGCAGCACTTGGCCGCGAAGACGTTGTAGTACAGGCCGTTGCGCTTGTAGACCCAGGGGCCTTCCTCGTAGAGGGTGGGCCGGTTGGGGTCGCCGGTGCGGGTGCCGAAGCCCGCCGTGGTGAGCGGGATGCGGGTGACGCCGCCGCTGTAGGAGATCATGTCGGCGTTGAGGCGGACGTAGGACAGGTTCGGGTTGCCCCAGTACAGGTAGGCCTGGCCACCGTCGTCGATCATGACGGTCGGGTCGATCTCGCCGTTCTCGACCAGCGGCCGGCCGAGCGCGTCGCGGAACGGGCCGGTGGGGCTGTCGGAGACGCCGACGCCGATCGCCGGGCGGCCGGTGGCCTTCGTGACGACGGGGACGTACCAGTAGAACTTGCCGTTGCGCTCGATCGCCTGCCCGGCCCACGCGTCCTGCTTGGCCCAGCTGAAGGTCGCGAGGTTCATGGGGGAGCCGTGGTCGGTCCAGTTGACCATGTCGGCCGACGACCAGACCCGCCACTCCTTCATGGTGAACCAGGTCGAGCCGTCCTCGTCGTGTCCTGTGTAGAGGTAGACCCGTCCGTTGTGGACCAGCGGCGCGGGGTCGGCGGTGTAGATGTGTTGCACGATCGGGTTGTCCGCCCTCGCCGGGGCGATCACGGTGAGGACCAGCGCCACCACCGCGGCGGCGGTCGTCCAGAACGGTCGTTTCGTGGCCATCGTCGTCGTCTCCTGGGGCAGGGAGGCTCCGCGGCTCGGACGCCGAGCCGCGGGAGCCGTCCTCCGGTGGTGGTTCAGGCGGCGGTGCAGGAGGGGGCGAGCCCGGATCCGCTGCCGGTGCCCTGGAAACCGAACTCGGTGGACCCGCCCGCGGGCACGGCGCCGTTGTAGTCCACGTTCGTGAAGGTGACGGTTCCGCTGGCGCCGCTGCGGTTCGCGCTCCAGTGGGAGGTGATCGTCCCGTTCGACAGGGTCGCCGTGACCCGCCAGCCGCGCAGCACGCTGGAGCCCGCGGTCACCTTGACGGTGGCCACGAACCCGCCGTTCCACTGGTTCAGCGACACCGACGCCGTGCAGCCGCCGGGACCGGGGTCGTTGGTCGTGGTCGTCGTGGTGGGACCGGGGCCTCCCGCGTTCAGCGCGTCGAGCACGGAGGTGTACGCGGCCTTCTTGGCGCCGGAACCGGTGAACAGCAACGGGTTCTCACCGGTGCGCCACGAGTCGGTGTCGCGGATGCCCCACACGGTGATGCCCGTGCAGGCGCGCACGGCCATGCAGGCCCTCGTCACGGCCCCGTAGGCGTTCGCCTGGTTGCCACCGGAGATGTCGAGCTCGGTGATCTGCACCTCGACGCCGAGGTCGGCGAAGCGCTGGAGGTTCGCCTGGTAGTCCGAAGGCGCGTTGTTGGAGAGGTGGGACTGGAAGCCGACGCAGTCGATCGGCACGCCACGCGCCTTGAAGTCGCGCACCATGGTGTAGATGCCGGTGGACTTCGCGTTGATGCTGTCGGTGTTGTAGTCGTTGTAGCAGAGCTTCGCGGCGGGATCGGCCGCGCGGGCCGCGCGGAACGCCGCCTCGATCCAGTCGTTCCCGGTCCGCTGGAGGTTGGAGTCGCGCCGGCCACCGCCGCCACCGTCGGCGAACGCCTCGTTGACCACGTCCCAGGCGTAGATCTTGCCCCGGTAGTGGGTGGCGACCTGGGTGACGTGGTTCATCATGGCCTGACGCAGGTCGGATCCCTCCAGGCGCTGCGCCCAGCCCGGTTCCTGCTGGTGCCACAGCAGGGCGTGACCGCGGACCCGTTTGCCGTTGCCCACGGCCTGGTTGAGGATGCGGTCCCCGCCGGAGTAGGTGAACTGGCCGCGGTTGGGTTCGGTCGCGTCCCACTTCATCTCGTTCTCGGCGGTCACCATGTTGAACTCGGTGTTGAGGATGTTCACGTAGGTCTGGTCGTTCAGCTTGCCCGCCGCGACGGCCGTGCCGAAATAGCGGCCCGACTGCGCCGCCGCGGCCCCCAGGGTGCTCGCCGCGCTGGCGGGAACGGACACGAGGAGCACGGCGCCCAAGGCGGCCGTCGTGACTGTCGAAATGATCGCGCCGAGTGAGACCGACCTCGATGTCAGTTTCATCTTCCACACTTTCACCGGATGTGCCCGGAAATGCGGGCGTGATGGGCAGGGCGATCCACTGCGCGCTTCGACGAGGTCCGGTGCCGGGCTCTCGGGTGCGCGGAACCGCTGTGGTGGTGCACCTCCGTCACCTGCGGTGCGGAGCGACGTGGGTGCTGGAGCTCAATCGTCTTCGACGGAAAAGCGGCATCGCCGTCCCTTCGGCCTGCAACTGCACGTGCGCTGTTCAGGAGTCTGGCAGCTCCGTGTTCACGCTCACAAGAAGGCGGCCGCGACCTGTTCGTGGAATTGCGCTGGATGGGGGAAGAAACGCGTGAAAGCAGTAAATAACAACGTCGAACGATGTCGAACGCCGTCGAAAACATTCGAACAAATCGAGTCGCGGATGAAGTGAGCGCTAACAGCCTCGGCCTTTTGGTGTGTGTCTCCGCAGTGAGCAGGCGAAATGAGGCCGGTCCACGGCGACTCCGTCCGACGACCTGGCCGACCTCCTCGGCGGCAGGGGAGGAGGACGGCCGGTTCGGCCCGGCCAGGCCCATGCCTCCCCGAGGACGGCGGCAAGCGGTGGCGATCTCCACTGGCACGTCGCCCGGCTGGAGTTGTAACCTGTCGAATTGAAGAATTCTTCAATTCGACAGGTTGTGGTCCGTGGACGAGTTCGAGGAAGGCCTGCGCCTCCGCGTCGGCCAGGCCCAGGAGGCCGTGCGCCTCGCGGTGGAGCAGCAGGACGACTACGCCGCCGAGGTGCACGGCGCGGATCTGGCCGAGCTGCGGCGGCTGGCCGCCGAGCACGGCGTCGCGCTCGACGCCCGTCGGGAGGGCTGAGCGGTGCCCGTTCCGCTGTACCAGGCCAAGGCCGAGTTCTTCCGGATGCTCGGGCACCCCGTCCGCATCCGCGTGCTGGAGTTGCTGCAGGACGGTCCGAAGGCCGTCCGCGAGCTGCTCGCCGAGATCGAGGTCGAGCCGTCCAACCTCTCCGCTCAGCTGGCGGTGTTGCGCCGGTCGGGCATCGTCACGGCCACCCGCGACGGCTCGACCGTGGTCTACGCGCTCGCGGGCGCGGACGTGGCCGACCTGCTGAAGGCGGCCCGCAAGATCCTCACGGAGCTGCTGGTCGGGCAGAACGAGCTGCTCGCCCAGTTGCGCGAGGACTCCGCGTGAGAGCCTTCCTGCCGGTCAAGGCGGACTGGGTCACCGCCACACCACGGGACTTCCTCGCAGGCCTGACGGTCGCTGTCGTGGCGTTGCCGCTGGCGCTGGGGTTCGGGGTGGCGTCCGGCCTCGGCGCCGCGGCCGGACTGGCGACCGCCATCGTCGCCGGTGCCCTGGCCGCGGTGTTCGGCGGGTCGAGCCTGCAGGTGTCCGGGCCCACCGGCGCGATGACCGTGGTTCTGGTGCCGATCGTCGCGACGTACGGGCCCGGCGGCGTGCTGACCGTCGGCCTGCTCGCGGGGGTGCTGCTCCTGGTCCTGGCGGTGGCCAGGGCGGGCCGCTACATGAGGTACGTGCCGGCGCCGGTGATCGAGGGCTTCACCATCGGGATCGCGGCGGTCATCGCGCTGCAGCAGGTTCCCGCGGCACTCGGTGTGCCCACGCCCGACGGCCACAACGTCGTGGTGAACGCGGTGCGCGCGTTCGGTTCCGGACCGGCCTTGACCGCCGTCGCCCTCGCGGGCGGGGTCGTGCTGGTCATGCTCCTCGGCGCCCGCTGGAAGCCCGCTGTCCCGTTCTCGCTGCTGGCCGTCGTCGCGGGCACGGTGGCGGCGGAGATCTGGTCGCTCCCGGTGGCACGGATCGGGTCGTTGCCCGCGTTGCTCCCGGCGCCATCTCTGTCCTTTGTGGACCTGGGCGCGCTGTGGTCGCTCCTGCCGTCCGCGGTCGCGGTGGCGGCACTGGCGGCACTGGAAAGCCTGCTGTCCGCGACGGTCGCCGACGGCATGACCGTGAACAAGCGGCACGACCCGGACCGCGAGCTCTTCGGGCAGGGCATCGCGAACGTCGTGACGCCCCTGTTCGGAGGTGTGCCCGCGACCGCGGCGATCGCCAGGACCGCGGTCAACGTGCGGTCCGGCGCGAACTCGCGCCTCGCGGCCCTGGTGCACGCCGTCGCGCTCGCCGTGATCATGCTGGCCGCGGCCCCCGTGGTCGGCCGCATCCCGTTGGCCGTGCTGGCCGGCGTGCTGCTCGCCACCGCCGTCCGGATGATCGAGGTGGGATCGGTGCGGGTCCTGATGCGTGCCAACAGGTCCGATGCGCTGGTGCTCGCCCTGACCGCGGTCGCGACGCTGGCGCTGGACCTCGTCACCGCTGTGATCATGGGACTCGTCGTGGCAGGCGCGCTCGCGCTGCGCGCCGTCGCCAGGTCGGCGCGGATCGACGAGGAACCACTCGAACCCGGTGATCACACCTTCGAGGAACACGAGCTGCTCGCCCAGCACGTGGTCGCCTACCGCCTGGACGGGCCGCTGTTCTTCGCCGCGGCACACCGGTTCCTGCTGGAACTCACCGAGGTCGCCGCGGTCTCCGTGGTCATCCTGCGGATGTCGCGTGTGTCCACCATGGACGGCACTGGCGCGCTGGTCCTGCGAGACGTCGTCGAACGACTGGAGGGCAGAGGGGTCGCCGTGCTGCTCTCCGGCGTGCGGGAGGAGCAACGCCACCAGCTGGAGACGCTCGGCGTGCGGACGTTCGCCAGCACCCCTGAAGCCATCGAGCACGCGCGGGACCACTTGCGCCGCAAGGGCGTGTTGCCCTGACGACTCCGGGGGCAACGCCAGGCTCGCAGCGACGGTGCGTGAACCGTCGGCCAGGACCTCCGCTCAAAGCCTCAGATTTCCGGTTCGTGGCGGGTGGACATCGCAAGGTTGGTACTGTTTTATGAAGTGAAGTTCCCACTGGCTGAGGTGGCGGGGCGTGTGAGCTGGTGGCGATCTCTGGGCACGGTGCGGCACCGGACCGCCCTGGCCGTGCTGCTGGTGTTCTCCGCGGTGTGCCTGACGGAGGAGCTTGCTCAGGCGTCCCAGCGGTACCTCCTCGGATTCCCCGAGGCGTACTCCCTCGGCCTGCTCGGGCACGCGTTTCCGCGGCTCGCGGGCTCGGCGTGGCTGGACCACGTGTGTGCGGGCGTGATGCTGGCCGGGCTCGTCGTGCTGAGGTTCGCGTTCGCCGGCCGTGCGCTCCGGTGGTGGACCGCGGCGATGGCGGTTCAGCTCTGGCACCACTTCGAGTCCCGGGTGGTGCCTGCCTTTCCCGGCGGCATGCACCTGGCTTACAACGTGACCGCGTTCGCCCTCATGGCGATCGCGCTGGACTGCCTTCGGCGGCAGGGCCGGGACGAGCGCGGATCCTGGTGATCGCGGCTTCGCTGGACAGCTGCTGGTTCTTCAAGCGTCACGCGGAGGATTCCGGTCCTCGAGGGTGGTGTGCGCGTCCGGACCCTCCGCCCCAGGACCGCGGTGTCCACCACGGGCCGCCTGTCCTGCCGCGGCCCTCGAAGCCTCGACGTGGTCCGGCGCCGAGCCGCTCAACCGCCGCAGGTAGCTCACTTCGTCTTCCGGTGACACGGTCGAACCTCCTCGGTCAGGGCGTGCGCACGCAGCGGAACAGGGCCCATCGCGGTGCCGCGGGCAGGGGTCCTCCGTCGCCGAACCCGACTTCGCCCGGCTTGCCCTCGGAGAACTCGTCCAGGCGGAAGCCGCAGTAGCGCAGGTCCCGCAGATAGGTCTCCAGGCTGCGGTGGTACGCGGGGCGGCCGGCCCAGGAGGGCAGGCCGGGACGCTCGCCGTCGGCGAAGTAGCCCTCCTCGCCCGCGGTCGCGGCGGGATGGTCGACGAGGAACGCGAACCGGCCGCCGGACTCCACGTGGTGGTGCAGGGTCTCCAGGAGACGGGCGAGGTTGCGCACGTGCTGGGGTGCCGCGGTCGACACGACCAGGTCGAAGCGGCCCAGGTCGGCGCCCCACCAGCGGTCCAGGTCGGTGGTGCGCACGTCGGCCAGGGGCGCGGCGGCGCGTGCCCCGGCGGCGAGGGAGGCGTCGGCGGCCAGGCCCACGCAGGTCCGCGGACCGGCTTCGGCGACACGGCGCAGCACCCGCGGGTCGCCGCAGCCGAGGTCCAGCACCGACAGGTCGCGCACGTCGCCGAGCAGCGCCAGCAGGTGGTCGGCGGCGTCGAGCGCCGCGCTGTCGCGGGTGGTGGTCAAGACCGTCCTCCTCGGTGCGTCATGCCGCCCGGCTCACCGCGGCGAAGCCGTCGACGCGCAGCGGTGGCATCGCGGTCCGGGTGCGCTCGTCATCCCACTCGCGGGCCAGGGCGACGGTGGGACCGCCCACCTCCAGCACGCGGTCGAGCAGGTGCAGCGGGCTCTCGTTGAAGCGGAAGTCGTCGACGGCGCCGACCACCTCGCCGTCGCGCACGACGTGCACGCCGTCGCGGGTGAGGCCGGTCATCAGCAACGTGGAGGGGTCGACGTCGCGCAGGTACCACAGGGACGTGAGGAGCAGGCCGTGCCGCGTGCTCGCGATCATCTCCGGCAACGACGGCCCGCGCGCGGCACCCTCCAGCACGAGGTTGGCGATGCGCGGCGTGACCGGTGCTCCCGCGCGGGCGGCCGACTCCCTGGTGTGCACGAGCGACGACAGCACCCCGTCGGTGATCCACGACGTCGGTCCCAGCGCGAGACCGTTGTCCGCCACCGAGGTGTCGGCCCCCGACGCGCGGGCCACCACGAACGGATCGCACGTCACCCCCGGCGCTCCGGGGTCGCTGCGCAGCGTCAGCGGCTGCCCGGACAGCCGGTCGCCGAGGCGTCCGGTGAACGGGCCGCGGCCGTCCTCGGCCTCCCGCGCGCCCGCCGAGAAGTAGAGCTGCCGCATCAGGTCCGCGGTGCACGACGGTGGCAGCAGCACCTCGTAGCGGCCCGGCACCAGGTCGAGGCGTCGTGCGCTCCAGTCGAGCCGTTGCTCCAGGGAACCGAGCAGCGCGGGCAGGTCGAGCGCCGCCGGGACGTCCGCCTCCGCGCCCGCCCAGCTCGACGCGGGTGCCTGCGCGGCGCGGGCGGTCAGGTCCACGACGGCCGTCGGCTGCACGTGCCGCAACCGCAGACCCGTCGTCGTGCCGAGCAGCGTCGTCCGCACCTCGTGCTCGGCGTACCCGTGCAGGACACGGCCCCGCGCGGCGAAGTCCCCGGCGGCCGCGGCGACCTCGGCGGCGGTCTTCGCGAGCACGTCCGGTGGCGCGTCCGCGGCCGGGTCACGCCAGTCCGGCGCCTCCGGGCGGTCGGCGGCCACCAGGCACCCCGCGCTCTCCGCGTCCGGCCGCCGCGCCGCCGCGGTCGCCGCCTCCACCACGGCGGACACCCCCGCCGCGTCGAGCGCGCCGCTCGCCGACACCACCCCGGCCGTGCCCTCGCGGGTCCGCACCACGGCGTGCACCCGTCGGTCCAGCACATGGCCCGCCCGCGTCGCGGTGTCTCCCGCCCAACGCAGGTGCGCGTGCACGGTGTCGTCCACGACGACCACGACCTCGTCGCCCTTCCTGCCGGCGGCGAGCGCCCGCTCCACGACCTCGTGCGCCCCGATCACGCGGCACCGCCGACGTGGAGCACGGGCACACCGCGGAACAGCGCCGAGGGCACGGCGTGGCTCGCGGCGGCGGCCTGCGCCGGCCGTCCCTTGCCGCAGAAGTCCGCGCCGAACGAGGTCACCGTGCTCGCGTCGCCGAGGCCGGCGAGCGCACCCCAGAAGTCCGTTGTGGACGATTGGTAGGCCACGCCGGACAACGGTTCGGCGAGGCGGCCCGAGCGGATGCGGTGACAGCGCTGGGCGGTGAACTGGAAGTTCTCCCGGCGCGAGTCGATGGACCAGCTCGCCGATCCGGCCAGGTACACGCCGTTCTCGACGCCGCCGATGAGGTCGTCGGTGCCGCACGGCGTCGCGGACGGCTCCAGTGACACGTTCGGCATCCGCGGCAACGGCGGGTGCGACGACGACTCGGCGAACGCGCAGCCGTTGGACCGTGACGCGCCTGCCGCCCACGCGGTGGATCGGTCGAACTGGAACCCGGTCAGCACGCCGTTCTCGACCAGCGGCCACGACTGGGCGGCCACGCCCTCGTCGTCGAAGCCGGTGGTGGCCATGCCGTGGGGGGCCGTGCGGTCCGCGGTGACGTTCATCAGCTCGGAGCCGTAGCGCAACTCGCCGAGCCGCTCCGGTGTGGCGAACGTGGTGCCCGCGTAGGAGATCTCGTGCCCGAGCGCGCGGTCGAGCTCGGTGGCGTGGCCGACGGTCTCGTGCACGGTGAGCCACAGGTTCGACGCGTCGACCACGAGGTCGTACTCGCCGGGCTCGACCGGCCGGGCGCGCAGCTGCTCGGCGAGGTGCTCCGGCATCGCGGCGACCTCGCCCTCCCAGTCCCAGCCCGTGCCGCCCAGGTACTCCCAGCCACGCGCGGTGGGAGGGCCGAGCGAGCGCAACGTCCGTGTCACGCCCGTGGCCGGATGGGTGCCCGCGATCAGCACCTGGGGGTGGACGCGGATGCGTTGCTGCGTGGTGGTGGTGCCCGCGAGGTCGGCGTAGAAGCGGTTCTCCTGCACCGCCGTGCACTTGGCGAGCACGGACGACACGTGCGGCGATGCGAGCAGGTCACGGCTCCAGCCGCCCAGTACCGCGGCGCGGTCGGGTTCGGGAACGTCGAACGGGTTGACCTCGTAGGCCGACACCCACGACGCGTCGGTGTAGACGGGTTCCGGGGCGAACGGGACGTCGCCGGACAGCGGTGCGCCGGCGCGGGCGACGGCCCACGCCCGGTCCGCGGCCGCGACGGCGGCCTCGGGGGTCAGTTCGGAGGTGGCGGCGAAACCCGGACCGCCCGAGGTGAACAGGCGCACCGAGAGCGCCGTGCGCTCCGTGTCGGCCGCGGCGGCGGTGAAACCGTTGTGCAGCAACAGATGACCGCGGCGCGTGCGCACCACCTGCACGGCGGCGTGCCTGGCACCCAACCGGCGGGCGCGGTCGAGCGCGGCGTCGGCGAGACTGCGCAGGGCGAGGGCGAGGAACGCCTGGTCCACCGGAGTGCTCCTTCCCACGACCACTGCCTCAAGTACTACATTAAAATCAAGCAAAAGCAAGGGAGGGTCGATGCGGACCGGTCGCTGGTGGGGCCTCCTGGTCGTGGCCGTCGCGGTGCTGCTGGTCCCGCTCGGCGGTGAGGCCGCGGCGCAGCACCACGACATCGGCCCGGTCGGCCCGTCCACCCTCGGAGGTGTGTGGCTGCGCCTGCTGACGGTGGCCGCCCTCGTGGTGGTGATCGGCTCCGCGCTGTTGCGCCCCTTCGTCGCGGGCCCTCGCTCGCGCGTGACGGCGGTGTCGGCGGGAGTGGTCGCGGTGCTCGGTGAGCTGCTCCTCGTCCCGGTCAGGGTGGATCGCCTCGACCCGCGCGACGTGGTGCTGCCCGTGGTGATGGTGACCTGTGCGCTCGCCGCGCTGCCGCTGCTGTCCTGGTCACGGGGCCGGGTGAGCCGGTTCCTGCCCGCGCTGGTGGGTCTGGGCGTCGCGGTGGCCGGCACGGACCCGGCGGCCGCGGGCGAACTGCTGGCGGGGGAGTGGACGGGGGACGCCCTGCGGTCCAGCGCGCTCGCCTGGGTGGCGGCGCTGACGTGGTTCGAGCTGACCGCGCCGGTCGGCGCGGTGGCGGTCCGGTCGGTCGCGGTGGTCGCGTTCGCGGTGGCGGTCGGGGCGCTCGCGGCGGTGCCGGGGTTCGTGGCGGCAGGCGAGCACGACTCGGTGGCCCGCACCGCTCAGACCACCCTGACCTCCGGCACGTAGAACACCCAGCGCCCGCCCGCCTCGCTGAACGCCCGCTCCTTCGCCATGATCTCCTCCGCGTGGTTCCACGCGAACATCAGCGCGTAGTCGGCCTTGCCCGGCCCGAACGCCTCGGGCGGCTCGACCGGGATGTGCGTGCCCGGGGTCAGCCTGCCCTGCTTGGCGGGCGTGGTGTCGATCACCGCCGAGACCAGGTCCGGTCCCAGTCCGCAGTAGTTGGCGACCGTCGCGCTCTTGGCCGTCGCCCCGTACGCCACGATCCGCGCGCCCTCGGAGCGCAGCCCGCGCAGCAACGCGACCAGGTCGTCGCGTCTGCGTTCCGTGCGCGCGGCGAACGAGGCGAGCAGCGCGGTGTCGTGCAGGCCGATGACCTGCTCCTCGGCCAGCAGTGCGGCGACGGAGGGGGCCGCGCTCCTGCTGCCGCGGTGGGCGGCGGTGAAACGGATCTGGCCGCCGTGCACCGGGAGGCGTTCGACGTCGACCAGCTCCAGGCCGGCCTGCGCGAGCATGGTCACCACCGACCGGGCGCTGAAGAACAGCACGTGCTCGTCGATGATCTGGTCGAACGCCGTGTTGGTGAGCACCGCGCCCAGGTACGGGTCCTCGAACACGAACTCACCGTCGGGCGCGAGCAGCGCCGCGACTCCGCGCAGGATCGAGTTGATCTCCGGGTCGTGGCTGATCGTGTTGGCGGAGAACACCAGATCGGCCGGTCCGTGCTCGGTGCGCACCTCGCGGGCGACCTCCTCGGTGAAGAAGTCGACCCGCACCCGGACGCCACGGGCGACGGCGTCGGCGCCCGCGTCCCCGGACGGGTCGACGCCCAGGTGGCGCAGACCCCTGGCGGCGGCGACGCCGAGGAACACCCCGTCGTTGCTGCCGATCTCCACGGTGAACGGGTCTCTGCGGCGGGCCAGCAGGCGCTCGGCCGTGCGGGCGAAGTGCTCGCGCATCACCGCCGAGCCGGACGTGCGGTACGGGTAGCTCTGGTGGAACATCCGCTCGGTGGGCGGCACCTCGACCAGCTGGGTCATCCAGCACGCCGCGCAGCGCCCCACCGCGAGTCGGAAGAAGTACTCCTGGGACAGGTCGTCGCCGGGCGCGGGGAAGGCGTCGGAGAGGGGCTGCTGCCCCAGGTCGAGGAACTCGTCGACTGGACCGGTGCACACGAAACAGGCAGTCGCCATTTAAAAAACTATAGTGACTTGCGCAAGGGACCGGCAACTTCGCGAGAACGGGCTGCCAGGCTTGACAAGGCGGCGGTGGTTGCTGCTACAACGGGTAGTAATCGGACAGTTCAGGCATCTGTGCAGCCGGGTCGGGGGGTGGTCGTCGTCGTACGAACACGCCACCGGGGCTGGTCTCGCGAACTGGACTCGTTCGTCGTCGGCCTGCCGAAAGCAGACCTGCACGTGCATCTGGAGGGCGCGCTGCGTCCCGCCACGGTGCTCGACCTCGACCGCCGTGGTGGCGGGCAGCTCGCGGGGATGGACGAGCAGCAGCTCTCCGAGCTGTTCCGGTTCCGCGACTTCCGCCACTTCGCCGACCTGTACTCGACCTGCACGACGGTGTTCCGCGCACCGGAGGACTTCGCCCGCGCGGTCGCCGAACTGGCCGAGGACCTGGCCCGGCAGGGAGTGGTCTACGCCGAGGTGACCTGTTCTGCGATCACGCACCACCGCGATCGCGGCCTTCCCTTCGACGAGGTGGTCGACGGGCTGTGGGCGGGGGCGCGGACCGCTCTGCGCGACAGTGGTGTGGTCGTCAGGTTCGTGCTCGACCACGTCAGGGACCTCTCGCTGGACGATTGCTGGCTCACGGCGCAGTGGTGCGTGCTGGGCCGCGACCGCGGCGTCGTCGCGCTCGGGCTCGGGGGCTACGAACCCGGTCGTCCCGCGTCGCTGTTCGCGGACGCGGTGCGCTGGGCCATCGGGCGTGGGGTGCCGTTCGTGCCGCACGCCGGCGAGGCGGCCGGTGCGGACGCGGTGCGCGACGCACTGGCGTTCGCCCCGCCGAGGCTCGGTCACGGCTTCCGTGCGGCCGAGGACCCCGCCGTGGTCGGGGAACTGCTCGATCGCGGCACCGTGCTGGAGGTGTGCCTCACCAGCAACCTCCGCACCGGAGTCGTGGCCGACCTGGCGGAGCACCCCGTCCGCGCCCTGCTCGCGCGGGGTGTGCCGGTGGTGCTCGGTTCCGACGACCCCGTGCTCTTCGGGTCCACGGTGGTGGGCGAGTACGAACAGGCGGTGACCGGTCTCGGTGTGGAGCCGGACGACCTGCCCGTGCTGGCACGCACCTCCCTGGAGTCGGTGCTGGCCGGACCCGAGGTCCGCGACGCGCTGGTCGCCGCGCGCGACCGTCCGGCGGCGAGTCAGCCGGGTGAACCCTGACGGGTGCCGCACAACTCGACGACCCACGCCGAATCCCGCGGTGACCCGCCGCGGCCGTCCCCGCTCGCCGTTCCGACCGGAGTGCCCGCCCATCGCCAGGCCCTGTGACAAAGCGATGCCACCACACGCCCGACGGCTGGATCCGGTCGTCGAAAAAGTCGTGCGCGTTGTTTTCGGAGAATTCCTGCAATAATGGTCCGAATGGCGATGGGTTATCCGCGAAATGGTCCATCGAAGTGTCCTCGACGGCCTATGGAGACGACGATTCGAAGTGCTGCCGCTCGGCATTGAGTCATGCGCGGAAAAATGCTATCGCGCAGCAGGTTCGTTACTCTCCATGACGATATGCGGCGTTCGTGTGAAGTTGGCGAGATGCCTTGATGCTTGGTTTATCGGCTGGTAGACACGGTTGTCGAAGGCTGCTGGGTTGCTTTGTCCGATGTGCTGCGAGGGCCGTCGGCGGTCCGTGTGGCCATCGAAAAGGATGAGGTTGTTGTGCGGCCAATCATTGGAAGTTCAGCTGCTGGACGCCGTTCGGCTATTCGTCCGAAGATCGCGTTGCCACTGTCCATGGCGGATTTCGGCAAGCGTGGATTCAGAACGGACCGCCCCGCTGCGCGCGCGGTCCTCGAAGGACATGCGCGCATGTTCCTCATCGGGTTCAACATCGGTGTCGAACACTGGCGCGCCCCGCACGACGAACTGCACACGCGCATCCCCGACGCCGAACGCGGGTTCGCCTACGAGGGCGCCGGGATGTTCGCCGGACTGCTCGACCTCGCCACCGCGGGCCGCGCCCGCGCGGTCAGCCGCCTCGTCACGGGCCCCGGCGAGGCGTACGTGCACCTGGTCCACGTCGGCGCCGGGTGGCTGGCGACGCCCATGCGCGTCACCGCCGTGCCCCGGCTGCCGCGCACCCCGCTGCTGCGGTGGCTCGGCGTGGACGGGTCGGGCTTCGGCGAGGTCTACTTCGGCGGCCTGCGCGCCCTGCACCGGCGGGCGGCGCGCAGGCCCGGTGAGCTCTGGGAGGCGCGGCTCGCGGGCTGCGGCAGGGCGCTCTGGTTCGCCGAGTCGGCCCACCCGGAGGGGGTCGCCGCCGTGATCGGCCGGGCCGCCCCACCGGCCAGGCCGCACCTGTGGGCGGGCGTCGGCCTGGCGGTCACCTACGCGGGCGCCGCCGACGAGCGGGCGTTCGACGAGCTCGAGAGCGCGGTGGGACCCCACTACGCCCACTTCGCGCAGGGCGTCGTGTTCGGCGCCGCGGCGCGGCAGCGCTCCGGGATCGTGCCGCCGCACACCGAGCGGGCAGCCGTCCGCTTCCTGGGCGTCGCGCCCGGCGAGGCCGCCGAGTGGAGCGACATCGCCGCGCGCGACCTGACCGGCTCCGACGACGTCCGGTCGTACCTGCGGTGGAAGGCGGAGATCCGCACGCTCATCACCGCACGCCGCTGACTGCAACTAGGAGAGTGCGAACGACATGCGCATCAACGCACGACAGATCCTGGTGTTCGGCGTCATCGGCGCGCTCTGCGCCGCGCTCGGCGTCGCCGTCGCGAGGCCCGGCCTCAGCCAGGCGGAGACGGACGCGCTCGCCGCGCGCTACAGCTTCGCCACCGAGACCCTGAACCCCGCCCCGCCCGGCGCCCGCGTCGAACGCACCGTCGCTCCCGGCCTGAACAAGATCCGCGGCTGGATCTCCTCGGTGGGCGCCGCCGCCGCGTTGTCCGACCTGCGCGGCCAGGGCCACGCGGGCGACCTCTGCCTGGTGGACCCGCGCGACGACTCCGTGACGCTGCGCCCGGTGCGTTCCGCGGACCCGTCCGGGTACGCGCCCGTGCGGCTCACGCCCACCGGCCTGCCCTACGACCGCACCATGGCGCCGATGGGCTGCGTCCCCGCCGACATCGACGTGGACGGCGACATCGACCACGTCGTGCACTACTGGGGCCGTTCGCCCGTGGTGTTCCTCAACACCGGCGGCCCCGGAGCCCCGACCACCGGCGGCCACCGTGCCGTCGAACTGGTCACCCCGATGGCGGTCTGGAACTCCGGCACGTTCAACATCGGCGACATCGATGGTGACGGCAACCTGGACCTGGTGGTGGGCAACTACTTCCCGGACGGCGCGCGGGTGCTCGACCCCGAGGCGCACGACGAGACCCGCATGCAGATGCAGAACTCCATGTCCCTCGCGCGCAACGCCGGCATCAACCGCATCCTGCTCGGCAAACCCACCGGCCGGCCGGACGAACTGCCCTCGTACACCGACGTGAGCACCGCGCTCTCCCGCGACGCCGCCGCGTCCTGGACGCTCGCCACCGGCCTGCAGGACATGACCGGCGACGGGCTGCCGGAGCTCTACCAGGCCAACGACTTCGGCCCCGACCAGTTCATGGTCAACCGGTCCACGCCGGGCAACGTCCGGTTCAGCGAGATCGTCGGCGAACGCGACTGGACTACCCCCAAGTCCACCGTCGTCGGCCGGGACTCGTTCAAGGGCATGGGCGTCACCTTCACCTACGACGGCGACGCACCGCTGCCGTCGATGATCGTCAGCAACATCACCACGCCGTTCGCCCTGCACGAGAGCAACTTCGCGTTCACCCCGACCGGCACGCCCGCCGAGCTCGCCGCGGGCGGGTTCCCGTTCGACGAACGCAGCGAGGAGCTCGGCATCGCCCGCGCGGGCTGGTGCTGGGACGTGCGCAGCGGCGACTTCGACAACGACGGCACCGACGAGATCATGCAGGCCAACGGGTTCCTCAAGGGCGAGAAGAACAAGTGGCCGCACCTGCAGGAACTCGCCATGGGCAACGACGACCTGTTGCGCCACCCCGAGTTCTGGCCGAACTTCCGGCCCGGTGACGACCTGTCCGGCAGCGAGCCCAACCGGTTCTGGGTGCGCGGTCCCGACGGCCGCTACACCGATCTGGCCGCCGCCACCGGCATCGCGGCCGGCGACAACACCCGCGCCATCGCGTACGGCGACGTGGACGGCGACAACAAGCTCGACGCGGTCGTGGCCAACCAGTGGGAGGACTCGGTGCTGCTGCGCAACACCGCGCCCGCCGGACCCGCCGCGGACCTCCGGCTCGTGCGTCCCGCCCCCGCGGGCTCCGGCGACGCCGTGACCGACGTGATCGGCGCCCAGGTGCGGTTGCACCACCCCGACCGCCCCCAGCGCGCCCAGCTCTACCCGGCCAACGGCCACACCGGCGTCTCCGCGGCGAGGCTGCACCTCGCCATTCCCGGCGGCGGCACGACGCCCGCGACGGTCACCTGGCGCGACGCCGGCGGCCTGCACGAGGCGACGGTGAACGTCCGTCCCGGCCACGGAACCATCCTGCTCACCAGCGACGGAACGGCGGAAGTGCGATGACCACGACGGCCTCACCCGACCTCGGCCAGCGGGCGGAGACCGCGGCCCAGCCCGCCGCACCTCCTGCCACGACGGCGAAACCCGGTGTGCCACCGGAGGTCAAGCGCGTCCGCGCGCTGGCCCGCTTCGCCACCACCATCACGATCTTCAACATCCTCGGCCACACCGTGCTGGGCTTCGAGCAGGCGCCGATCACGCCGATCGCCGCCGCGCTCATGAGCTACGCCACGGCACTGCTGTTCGAGTGGCTCGACGCCTGGGCGCAGGGCCGCACGCCGGGCTACGCGGGCGGGTTCCGCTCGCTCGTGGTGTTCCTGCTGCCCGCGCACATCACCGGCCTCGCGTGCGGGATGTTGTTGTGGGGCAACACCTCGCTGTGGCCGTACCTGTTCGCGATCGCGGTCGGCAACGGCTGCAAGTACCTCGTCCGGTTGCGGGTCAACGGAAAACTGCGGCACGTGCTCAACCCGTCGAACACGGGCATCGCCGTGGTGCTGGTGCTCTTCCCGTGGGTGAGCATCGCGCCGCCGTACCACTTCACGAACCTCACCGTGACGGCTCTGGACTGGTTGCTGCCGCTCGGGATCCTGATGTTCGGCACGATGCTCAACGCGAAGCTCACCGGCAAGATGCCGTTGATCCTGGGCTGGCTGGGCGCGTTCGCCGCGCAGGCCGTGCTGCGGTGGTTGCTGCTCGACCACTCGCTGCTCGGCGCCCTCGTGCCCATGTCAGGGCTCGCGTTCATCCTGTTCACCAACTACATGATCACCGACCCCGGCAGCACGCCGTCCTCGCCGCGCAACCAGGTGGTCTTCGGCGTCACCTGCGCCGCCGTCTACGCCGCGCTGGTGCTCTCCGGGATCTCCTTCGGCCTCTTCTTCGCCCTGGTGATCACCTGCGTGCTGCGCGGGATCGTGCTGGTGGCCGCCGGGATGCGGGCCGCGCGCACGGCCGTGCCCCAGCAGACAGCGGGTACCTCATGAGCGGTTCCGGTGGCGTCGCGGTGGTCGGCCTGGCCTGCCGGTACCCCGACGCCGATTCCCCCGCGAGGCTCTGGGAGACGGTGCTGGGCCGCCGGCGGGGGTTCCGCAGGCTGCCGGCGACACGTCTGTCGAGCGACTACATCGGCGCGGCCGACGACCCCGACCGCACGTACCTGACGCACGCGGGCCTGCTGCGCGGCTGGTCGTTCGACCGGCAGCGGTTCGGTGTGCCCGGACCGCTGCACCGCGCGGTCGACCACGCGCACTGGCTCGCGCTGGAGACCGCGGCGGACGCGCTCGTGGACGCCGGGTTCCCCGACGGCCGCGGCCTCGACCGCGACCGCGTCGGCGTGCTGCTGGGCAACACCATGACCGGGGAGTTCTCCCGTGCGGCCCAACTCCGGCTGCGCTGGCCGTTCCTGCGGCGCGCGGCCAAGGCCGCGCTCGACGGCGCCGGCGTCGACTCCGAGCAGGGCAGGCGCGCGCTCGCGTTGCTCGGCGACCTGGTGCGCGCGCCGTTCCCCGTGCCCGGTGACGAGTCGCTCGCGGGGGCGTTGTCCAACACCATCGCCGGTCGCGTGTGCAACCACTTCGACTTCCACGGCACCGGGTTCACGGTGGACGGCGCGTGCGCGTCGAGCCTGCTGTCGGTGATGACCGCGGGCCGCGCGTTGCTGGGTGGTGAGCTCGACTTCGCGCTCGCCGGCGGGGTCGACCTCAGCCTCGACCCGTTCGAACTGGTCGGGTTCGCGAGGACCGGCGCACTCGCGGTCGACGAGATGCGCGTCTACGACCGCCGTCCCACCGGGTTCCTGCCGGGGGAGGGCTGCGGCGTGGTCGCGTTGATGCGCGCCGAGGACGCCGAACGCGAAGGCGTGCGCACCTACGCCGTGCTCGCCGGCTGGGGCACGTCGTCGGACGGGGCCGGTGGCCTCACCCGGCCCAAGGCGGACGGCCAGTCGCTCGCGATGAGCCGTGCCTACCGGATGGCGGGGATCGCCCCGCACGCCGTGGAACTCGTCGAGGGCCACGGCACCGGCACGCGCGTCGGCGACGAGGTCGAGCTCACCGCGCTGTGCCAGGCGCGCGGCGAGGGCGCCGCCCGCGCCGCTCTCGGGTCGATCAAGGCGAACATCGGGCACACCAAGGCCGCGGCGGGGGTGGCGGGCCTGATCAAGGCGGTGCTCGCGGTGCACCACCGCGTGCTGCCGCCCACGACCGGCGTGGAGGAGCCGCACGAACTGCTGCGCGCTCACGGCACGCCGTTGCGGCTGCTGGAGGAGCCCGAGCCGTGGACGACGGCCACACCGCTCGCATCGGTGTCCTCCATGGGCTTCGGCGGCATCAACGCCCACGTGGTGCTGCGCGGTACGACGGCGCGGCCCGCCGCTCCGGTGCCACTGCCCAGGGCGGTGCCCCCGCCCCGGTACGACATCGTGCTGCTCGACGCCGCCGACCGCGCGGTGCTGGAGGACCGCCTCGACCGGCTGGCCCGGCTCGCACCCGCCCTGAGCGACGCGGAACTGCACGACCTCGCCGCCACCGCGCACGCCGAACGGCGCGAACCCGGGGCCGTGCGCTGCGCGCTCGTCGCCGACACCGCGGACCGCCTGGCGGACGCCGCCGGCGCCGCCCGTGCCGCACTGTCCACCTGGGACGGTGAGCTGCTGGTGGACGAGGCCGCCGGCGCCGTCCTGGCCGCCGGGCCACCCCGTCGCGTCGGTCTGCTGCTGCCCGGTCAGGCCGCGCCCGTGCGCGCCCGGCTCGACCCGTGGGCCGACGGGCTCGGCGTGCCGGAGGCGGGCGTCGCCGTCGTCGACGGCGAGACCGACACCGCCGTCGCCCAGCCCGCCGTCGTCCGCCAGTCGCTCGCGGCACTGGCGTGGCTCACCGCGTCCGGCTGCCGCGCGGTGGGCGCCGTCGGTCACAGCCTGGGTGAGCTGACCGCTCTGGTGTGGGCGGGCGCGCTCGATCCGGCGACGGCCCAGTCGCTGGCCGTCGCCCGCGGCCGGGCGATGGCGGACCACGGCACGCCCGGCACCACCATGGCCGGGGTGGCGGGCGACGAGGACACCACCCGTGCCCTGGCCGAGGGACTCGACCTCGAGATCACCGGGTTCAACGGCCCTTCCCAGACCACCGTGGGAGGTCACGCCGACCAGGTCGCCGAGCTCGTCCGCCGCGCCCGCGACCGCGGCGTGAGCGCCACCGCGCTGCCCGTGTCGCACGCCTTCCACAGCACCGCCATGAGCGCGGCGGCGCAGCCGCTGCGCGAGGCGCTGGCCGGCGTGGCGTTCCAGCCGCCCGCGCGACCGGTGTTCTCCACCGTCCTCGGCAGGCCGCTGACCTCGGACACGGACCTCGTCGGCCTGCTCACCGACCAGCTCACCCTGCCCGTCCGCTTCACCGAGGCGCTGACCCGGCTCGCCGAGAGGTGCGACCTGCTCGTGGAGGCGGGCCCCGGCACCACGCTCACCAGCCTGGCGCGGTCCACCGGCGCGACCGCCCTGTCCCTCGACAGCGGGAACCCGAGGCGGCACGCCCTGACCACCGCCGTGCTCGCCGCGTGCTCCGCGGCCGACCTCGGCGCGTGGTTCGCGGGCCGCACCCACCGGCCACTCGGCCTGGACACCGGGATCGACCTGCTGGCCAACCCGTGCGAGACGGACCTGCCGGGCGTGGACGCCGACGACGTGGTGGAGGTGCCCGCTCCCCGGACCGAGGCGGTGCCGCAGGAGTCCGACCCGCTGAGCATGGTGCGCGCCGAGCTCAGCCGCGTGCTGGAGCTCCCGCAGGCCGTGGTCAGGCCCGAGAGCACCCTGCTCGGCGACCTGCACCTCAACTCGCTGCAGGTCGTCCAGGTGGTGGGGATGATCGCCGGGGCGCTGGGCCGCCGCACGCCGGACAGCGCGTTGTTCGGGATGGACGTGACCGTCGGCGAGGTCGCCGCGATGCTCGAGGGCCTGCCCGCGGCCGGTCCCGCGGCCGACGGCCCGCCCCCGGCGCTGGAGCGGTGGGTGCGGGCGTTCGAGCACAGCTGGGAGCCGTTCGACCCGGCCGCCGACGCCGCGCACCCGACCGCGGCGGCGCCCGGCACGTGGCAGGTCGACGCGCCACCCGGCCACTGGCTGCACGACGCGGGCCCGCTCCCCGGAACACCGGGCGAGCGCAACCTCGCCGTGTGGCTCGAGGACCCGCGGCCGGAGGAGGTGGCGCGCGTCCTGGTCGCGATCGCCGGACTCCGGCCGCACCGCCTGCTCGTCGCCCACCGCGGGCACCCGGCCGCCGCCGCGGTGGGCCGCAGCGCCCTGGTCGAGCTCGACGGGTGCGCGGTCACGGTCGTCCACGTCCGCGAGGACGCACTCGACCCCCGGCTGGTCGCCGCGTCGGGCTACCGCGAACTGCGCGTGCGGCCCGACGGTGGCGCCGACCACGTGACCACCCGCGTCCGGCGCCACGACCGGGGCGGCGACCTGCCGCTCGGCCCCGGCGACGTCTGCCTGGTCACCGGCGGCGCCGCCGGCATCACCGCCGAGTGCGGTGCCGCGCTCGCCAGGCGGACCGGCTGCACCCTCGTCGTGCTGGGCCGCTCCGAGCCCGACTCGGTCGCCGATGCGCTGCGCGCCCTCGGCGAGGACGTCACCGTCCGGTACGTGCGCGCCGACGTCACGGACGCGGCCCAGGTGGCGGACGCGGTCGCCGAGGCGGGCGGGTTCGGTCCGGTCGTGGGACTGCTGCACGGCGCGGGCGTGAACCGGCCCCGGCTGCTGGGCGCGATCACCGCGGACGGCCTCCGCGAGACCCTCGCCCCCAAGGTCACCGGCCTGCGGCTGCTGCTCGACGCCGCACCGGCGCTGAGGCTCGTGGTCGGCTTCGGTTCGATCATCGGCCGCACGGGCCTCGCGGGTCAGTCCGAATACTGCGTGGCCAACGACTGGCTGCGCGAGGAGGTGGAGGCGGCCGCCGAAGCCCACCCCGGCCGCCGGCACCACCTCGTGGAGTGGTCGCTGTGGGACGGCGTCGGCATGGGCGAGCGGATGGGCGTCGTCGAGGGCCTCACCGCCGCCGGGATCACGCCGATCACCCCGCAGGACGGCCCGCCCGCCCTGCTCGACGTGCTGACCGACCCCGGCGCACCGGTGACGCTGCTGGTCACCGGCCGCTTCCCGGAGACCCCGGCCGTCGCCGTGGCGGGACCACCACCGCAGTCCCTGCGCTTCACCGAGGACCCGAGGGTCCGCTACGCGGGCGTCGAGGCGGTGCTGGACGCGGAACTGTCGCTCGGCGACGACCCGTACCTCGACGAGCACCGGGTCCAGGACGTGCCGGTGCTGCCCGCCGTCTTCGGCCTGGAGGCGATGGCCCAGGCCGTGGCCGTGGTGAGCGGCGAACGGCAGGCGTGGGAGTTCCGGGACGTCGACCTGCGCAGCCCCGTCACGGTGCCGGACCGGGGCACGCGCTCGGTCCGCGTGCTGGCGCTCGACGACGGGGCGGGTGCGGTCCGGGTCGCCGTGCGCGACGACGGCGACGGGTACACGGCGGACCGCTTCACCGCGGTGGTCCGCGAAGCAGCGGACGTGCCGGAGGCGGGGGAGGCCGATGGGCTGGACGGATGCGCACCGGCGAGGGCTGACCGGCTCACCGCTGCACCTGCCGCCGCTGCACCCACCGTTGCTGCACCCACCGCCGCTGCACCCACCGCCGCTGCACCCACCGCCGCTGCACCCACCGCCGCTGCACCCACCGCCGCTGCACCCACCGCCGCTGCACCCACCGCCGCTGCACCCACCGCCGCTGCACCCACCGCCGCTGCTGCACGCACCGTTGCTGCACCCACCGCTGCGCTGCCTGCCGCTGCTGCACGCACCGTTGCTGCACCCACCGCTGCGCAGCCTGCCGCTGCTGCGCCCACCGCACCTGCACCCACCGTCCCCCTGCCCACCGCCGCTCCGCATACGGCTGCGAGCGCCCACCCCTTCTACGGCCCCCTCCTGTTCCACCGGGGCCGTTTCCGCCGCCTCCTCGCCTACGAGCGGCTGTCCGCGTTCGAGGTCAGCGCCACCGTCCGGGCCGACCCCGGCACCCAGTGGTTCTCCGACTTCCACCACCAGCGGCTCCTGCTGGGCGACCCCGGTGCCCACGACGCCGTCCTGCACGTGCTGCTGGCCTGCGTCCCCCACCGCCGCGCCCTGCCCGTCGGTGCCACCCGCTACACCGCCTGGCGCCGGCCGGAAGGGGAGCTGCACGTGCACGCCGTGGAACGCGAGCACACCGCTGACGACTACGTCTTCGACGTGGACGTGCGGGACTCGGCCGGCGTGGTCGCCCGCTGGGACGGGTTGCGGCTGCGCGCCATCGGACCGAACCGCTGGGACGAGGCACTGCCCGCGTCCCTCGTCGGCCCGGTGCTGAGCCGTCGCCTGATCGAGCTCGACCTGGCGCAGCGGGTGGAGCTGGTGGTCGCGAGCGCCGACCACGACACGCACGGCTGGGTCGCCGCCGAGGCGCACGACCACGTCCTGCTCGCCCGCGCACCCCACGCCGTCGGCGTCGCGTGGGGTGCGACCACCCCGCTCGAGCCGGACAACGCGATCGCGGTGTCCCTGGCGGGCAAGCTGGACGAGCCCGTCGAGGTGGCCGCGGGACGGGTCGCGGCCGCGCGTGCCGCGCTCGGCCGGGCCGGGCTCGACCAGCACGCTCCGCTGGAGATCGCGGAGGTGACCGACGACGGGCTCGTCGTGCTGCGGGGGCAGGCCGTCGTGGCGGTGGTCGCGCGGCCCGCGGTGGCGGGGCTGGGCGATCCGGTCCTCGCGGTCGCCGTGGAGGTGGCCTGACGTGCGCGAGTACGTGGTGCTCCACCGCGTCACGTTCGACGAGACCAACCTCGTCGGCAACGTCTACTTCGCCCACTACCTGCACTGGCAGGGGCACTGCCGCGAGGCGTTCCTCGCCGACCACGCTCCCGGCGTGCTCAGCGAGGTGCGGCGCGGTGAGCTCGCGCTGGCGACCGTGTCCTGCTCGATGGAGTACTTCTCCGAGTGCTACGCCCTCGACGAGGTCGAGATCGCGATGACCCTGCGCCGCAAGCGCGGCAGCCGGGTCGAGATGGACTACGAGTTCCGCCGCGACGGCAGCCTGGTCGCCCGCGGCGCACAGGTCGTGTCGTGCCTGCGCCGCACTCCGAGCGGTGTGTCACCGGTGCAGATCCCCGACGAGTTGTCGCGTGCCCTGTCCGCCTTCGAAAAGGAGACCGTGTCATGACGCACGTCATGGATCGACCGGTGATCAGATCTCTCAACGCCGAACGGCACCGCGCGGCGCTGCTGGTGTTCATGGTGGTGGTCGCGGCCCACTGGGCCGAGCACCTGGCCCAGGCCTTCCAGGTGTACTTCCTCGGCATGCCGCTCCCGGAGGCCAGGGGAGTGCTCGGCATGCCGTTCCCGTGGCTCGTGCACTCCGAGTGGATGCACTACGGGTACGCGCTGGTCATGATGATCGGCCTGATCCTGCTGCGCCCCGGTTTCCGGGGCCGGGGCCGCACCTGGTGGACCATCGCGCTGGCCATCCAGGTCTGGCACCACCTGGAGCACCTGCTGCTGCTGGTCCAGGCGCTCGCCGGCGCGAACCTCGGCGGCCGCCCCGCGCCCACCAGCCTGCTGCAGCTCGTGCTGCCGCGGATGGAACTGCACCTGTTCTACAACGCGATCGTCTTCGTGCCGATGGTGGTCGCGATGGTGCTGCACAACAAACCGACGGCCGAGGAACGCGCGGAGGCGAAGTGCGGGTGCGCGACAGTGGGGAGCTGATCCGGCGTGCTGCCCGAGGACGGTGAACACCGCCAGTTCTGCCCGCTCGCGGCAGGGCTCGAGGTGGTGGGGGACATGTGGACGATGCTCGTGGTGCGGGAGCTGCTCGTCGCGCCCGCCGACGAGCACGAACTGCTGAAGGGCGTGCCCGGCCTGACGCCCGCGCTGCTCGCGCCACGCCTGGAAGCGTTGTGCGCCAACGGCATCGCGGAGTGGGAGGGCGAGTACCGGTTGACCCCCCTGGGGCGCAGGCTCCAGGGGCCGCTGCTCGCCCTGGCGCGCTGGGGTCGTGAAGTCACCAGCGGCGACCGGGCGAGATAACTATAAAAACATATAGCTTGTTGCTACCCTTGGGGCGGTACCAGTCTTCGAGCTGGGGAGGGTCGCAGTGTTCGAGAGGTTCACCGACCGCGCGAGGCGGGTGGTTGTCCTTGCCCAAGAAGAGGCTCGGATGCTCAACCACAACTACATCGGCACCGAGCACATCCTCCTGGGTCTGATCCACGAGGGTGAAGGTGTCGCCGCCAAGGCGCTCGAGTCGTTGGGGATTGCGCTGGAAGGCGTGCGCCAGCAGGTCGAGGAGATCATCGGCCAGGGCCAGCAGGCCCCTAGCGGTCACATCCCCTTCACCCCGCGTGCGAAGAAGGTCCTGGAGCTCTCACTGCGTGAGGCGCTTCAGCTCGGCCACAACTACATCGGCACCGAGCACATCCTGCTCGGCCTGATCCGCGAGGGCGAGGGCGTCGCCGCCCAGGTCCTGGTGAAGCTGGGTGCTGACCTGAACAGGGTGCGGCAGCAGGTGCTGCAGCTGCTGTCGGGTTACTCCACCGAGAAGGGTGCGGCGGAGTCGACCGGTCGCGGCGAGGGCACGCCGTCGTCGTCGCTGGTGCTGGACCAGTTCGGGCGCAACCTCACCGCCTCGGCGCGTGAGGGCAAGCTCGACCCGGTCATCGGGCGTACCAAGGAGATCGAGCGGGTCATGCAGGTGCTGTCGCGGCGCACCAAGAACAACCCGGTCCTGATCGGCGAGCCCGGTGTCGGCAAGACCGCCGTCGTCGAGGGCTTGGCGCAGATGGTGGTCAAGG
>NZ_BSTF01000006.1 GCF_030269365.1 Lentzea sp. NBRC 102530 | reverse complement strand
CCGGCTCGCCCGTGCTGTACTACGGCGACGAGATCGGCATGGGCGACAACATCTGGCTCGCCGACCGCGACGCCGTGCGCACGCCGATGCAGTGGACCCCGGACCGCAACGCGGGCTTCTCGAGCTGTGACCCGGGCCGGATCTACCTGCCGGTGATCATGGACCCGGTCTACGGCTACCAGGGCCTGAACGTCGAGGCGCAGACCCGCAGCCAGTCCTCGCTGCTGAACTGGACGCGGCACATGATCGAGGTGCGCAAGCGGCACCGGGCGTTCGGGCACGGCGACTACACCGAGCTCGGCGGCTCGAACCCGACCGTGCTCGCCTACCTGCGCACGCTCGGCACGGACGTGGTGCTGTGCGTGAACAACCTGTCCCGCTTCCCGCAGCCGGTCGAGCTCGACCTGGCCGAGCACGCCGGCGCCGTGCCGCTGGAGCTCACCGGCGGGGTGCGGTTCCCCGCGGTCGGCGAGCTGCCGTACCAGCTGACCCTGCCCGGTCACGGCTTCTACTGGTTCCAGCTGAACTCCGACGTGGAAGGCGGCGACAAGAAGTGACGACGAGCGAGGCCGTCCAGGTCCTGCCCGAGCAGTTCGACCGCTGGCTGCAGGCGCAGCCGTGGTTCCGCGGCCGCGGGCCGGTGACGTGCGAGCGCGCGACCGTCCTGCACCACGGCGATCCGTCGCTGGTCCACCTGGTGCTGGCGTGCGGGGACCGCCGGTACCAGCTGCTCCTGGGCGTGCGGGACGACCTGCCGGAACGCCTGGCGCACGCGAGGATCGGCGTCGCGGGGGAGCGGGTGGCGTACGAGGCGGTGTACGACCCGGAGCTCACCGCCGTGCTGCTCGGCCACTTCGAGGACTCCGCCGAGGTCGAGGGCCTGCGGTTCCAGGGAGCGCTGCCGCCGAGGTACGCCACCGCGCCGGTCGGCCGCCCGTTCCCCGGCCCGCAGCGCAACTCCTCGGTCGTCTACGGCCGGCGGCACGTGCTGAAGTTCTTCCGCGAACTGACGCCCGGCGACAACCCGGAACTGGTGCTGCACAACGCGCTGCACTCGGTCGACGACCCGCACATCGCGTCGCCGCAGGGTGCGCTGGAGTCCGAACTGGACGGTGAGCGCACGACGCTGGCCGTGCTGCACGAGTTCGTGCCGCTCGGCGCGCTGGGCTGGCCGATGGCGACGGCCAGCGTGCGGGACTTCCTCGCGAGCCCCGGCGGCGAGCCGCAGGCGGCGGGCGGTGACTTCGCCGCCGAGGCGCACCGCCTCGGCCGCGCCGTGGCCCGTGTGCACGCGGACCTGCGCGAGACGCTGGGCGAGCAGATCGCCGGTCCCGGCGGCGAGGTGGAGTTCGTCGCGGCCCTGCACAGCCGCCTGGACGCCGCACTCGCCGAGGTCCCGGCGCTCGCGGAGTTCGAGACGGGCGTGCGGGCCTGCTACGACGCCGTTCTCGCGACCGGCGAACCGCTCCGCCTGCAACGGGTGCACGGCGACCTGCACCTCGGTCAGGTGCTGCGCTCACCGCTCACGTGGGTGCTCGTCGACTTCGAGGGCGAGCCGTATCGCGACGCCGCCGACCGCGTCCGGCCGCGCCCGGCCGAGCACGACGTGGCCACCGCCCTGAGGTCGCTGCACTACGCGGCGGCCCAGCTGCTGGTGGGCGCGGACGACGCGGAGCTGCGGCCCAGGGCGGCGAAGTGGCTGGCGCACAACCGGGAGGCGTTCTGCGCCGGTTACGCGGAGGTGTCACCGGACCGCGCGCCCGGTGGCGCGCTGCTGACCGCCGTGGAGCTCGACCGGGCCGTGCTGGAGGTGCGGCACGAGCACCGGTTCCGTCCGGAGTGGACGGTCATCCCGCTGTCCGCGATCGCCGAGGCCGTGGGCGGGCAGTCGATCCCGGTGCGCTAGCCGCGTTCGGTGTCGCCGAATCCGGTGCGACGAACTGACGACCCCGGACCGCAGCGCGGTCCGGGGTCGTCTGGTCGAGCGGTTCGGGCGACTCACGTCGGGCGTGGTTCCAGCGGGCCTGGTGCAGCGTGGCCCCCACTGCGTTCATCGGACTGTGCGTGCAGCCGCCCGAGGGTTTTCCTGTCGTGGAACGAGTACACGCATCACCTGCCTTCCCCGTGCGGTGGAGAGCGTTGCCGTGCCAGTGCGTCGGCCGGGACGTCGTGCCGGCCGTGCGGGTGAGGTGGTTCCTCGTGCCGCACCGGCGGTACCGGCCGGTGCGGCACAGGCGCGGGCGGTGGCTCTCCCCAGTTGGCTTCGATGATCGAGTCGAACTCCGCGCCGAGCAGGTCCGCATCGGCGCAGACCAGCGCGAGGAACTCGTCGTCCGCGGTGCGCGCGGTCACGACGGCCCGCGCTAGGCGTCGATCTGCTTGACGTCCTGCTCGGTGCTCGCGATGGCGATCTTGCGCGGCTTCGCCTTCTCCAGCACCGGGATGCGCAGGGTCAGCACACCCGCGTCGTAGGCGGCCTGGATGCGTTCGGTGTCGAGGGTGTCGCCCAGGAACAGCTGGCGGGAGAACACGCCGAGCGGTCGTTCCGCGACCTGCATCTCGACGTTGTCGCCGGTGATGGTGGGCCGGCGCTCCGCCTTGACGGTCAGCACGTTGCGTTCGACGTCGAGCTCGATCGCGTCCGCCGTCACGCCGGGCAGGTCGAACGCCACCACGAACTCGTCACCGGAACGGTAGGCGTCCATCGGCATCGCCGTCGGCCGTGACCACGTCCCCGGCCCGTGGAACACCTGCTGCGCGAGCCGGTCCAGTTCCCGGAACGGGTCAGTGCGCATCAACATCCGGCACCTCCTCGATGTTCTGTTCTGCTGTCAACGCGCACAACTGTTGTATCATGTCGTCACAACGATGACAACCCAGAAGTCGTCGAAAGGATGACAAGATGTCGATCGGCGACTACGAGTCGGTGCGGGCGGCCGCGAGCGGCACCGGTGAGCTGGACGCGAACCAGGTGCTGGCCGCCCTGGTCCTGTTGCGCGAGCTGCGCGCGGAACTGGCGGACTGGGAACCGCAGCTGATCGCCGCCGCGCGTGAACTGGGCACCAGCTGGGCCGACCTGGCCCCGGCTCTCGGTGTGGCGAGCCGTCAGGCCGCCGAACGCCGCTACCTGCGACTGCGCCCCTCGGACCTGGCCGGCGCCACCGGCGAACAGCGCGTGCAGGCCGAACGCGACCGGCGGGCGGGCGACCGGGCGGTCTCGTCCTGGGCCCAGGACAACGCCGCCGCGCTCCGCACCCTGGCCGGATCGGTGGGCGAGGTGGACGCCGCGGTGCGGGCGGCGTTGTCCGGTGACGACGCCGCACAGCTGCTGGGCCCGCTGGCGGACGCACAGAACAGGGTCCGCTCCAGCCACCCCGCGCTGGCCGACCGCATCGAAGCGGTGAACGACCAGGTCGACCGGGTGCGACGGGACACGCAGAGTCGGCGCGACGAGATCGGCTGACGGCGCGTCCGGAACGTCGGCGCGGTGATCCACGCCCAGCAGGGGCACCTCACGCCCCCGGACCACCAGTACGAGCAGGTGGGGGCGGCACCACGACGCACCCGTCTGACCGCGCATTCCCCGGCAACGTTCCGAGGCACACCTCGGGAACCGGTCGCGACCGGTTCCCGAGAAGGGGTGTCGCGGCGTTCCGCGCCGGGTGCGAGGCCCCACCTGGCGCCGGCGCGGAACACCGCGACGGTCTGGAAGTGCCGGTGGTCAGGACTGGGCGGGGCGGTCGACGTCGCCGCGCCACGCGCCCGTCTCGTCACCGCCGCGGTTCTCGACGAAGGTCTTGAACCGCTCGAGGTCGCCCTGCACGCGGCGGTCGAGGACGCCGAGCTTGTCGGCGACGTTCTCGACGACCCCGTCGGGGTCGATGTCCATCTGCACCGTCACGCGCGTGTGGTCGTTGTCGAGGCGGTGCACCGTGACGACCCCGGCGTGGTCGGGGCCGGAGTCGGAACGCCAGGCGACGCGCTGGTCCGGGTGCTGCTCGGTGATCGTGGCATCGAACTCCCGGGTGACGCCCGCGATGCTCACGGTCCAGCGGGTGTGCGTGTCGTCGAGCTGCTCGATCCGGTCGACGCCCTCCATGAAGCGCGGGAACTCGGTGAACTGGGTCCACTGGTTGTAGACGCTGGTCACGTCGGCCTGGACGTCGACGGACTTGGTGATCGTGCTCATGGCGTGGAACTCCCGTGGTTGATCTGCGTGGAACTGATGCGTGGAACTGATGCGTGGAACTGCCGTGGAACTGCCGTGGAAAGGGCGGGTGGACCGTCAGCGCCGCAGGCCGGACACGCCGCACAGCGCTGCCCAGCAGACGGCGAAGACCGCGACCTTGCGACGGGCGGAGCGGTCCGGCAGCGTCGTGCCGAACACCGCAGCGTCAGCGACGTCGGCCGCGACGCGCGTCATCACGGCCGTGCGCAGCGGTGTGCCGGGCGTGGCGACCATCATCGCCACGCCGATGGCGGCGTCCCGCGCGCCGATCGCGCCGATCAACGTCCGCACCGAAGCCGGCACCGAACCCCCGACCGCGGTCAGTCCCGCCGGCTTGGCCAGGATCCGCGGCGAGACGATCAGCGCCGCGCTGTAGGCGGCCGTCACCGCGCCCAGCACCCTCGTCATGACGACACCGGCACCCTTGTCGCTCACAGCGGTCCTCCTCGCGATCGATTTCGTCCTTACAGCGGTACCCGGGAAATCGACTCAAAAACGACGCGTTTCTCTCGGGGTGGTGCGCTCCTGTCATGCGCACCCGATCCGGTCCAACTACGTTTTCGGTGGTGGAGCAGGGGGAGAGGGCGATGGTCGAACAGCGAGGTCCCGCCGAGGCGGACGTGGTCGTCGCCGGTGGCGGACCGGCGGGGGTGGTGCTCGCCTACCTGCTCACGCGCGCCGGACTGCGCGTGGTGCTGCTGGAGGCGCAGAAGGACTTCAACCGCAGGTTCCGCGGCGACACCCTGGCCCCCGCCGTGCTCGACTACCTCGACGAGCTCGGGCTCGCGGACGAGATCCTGCGCACCATCCCGCACGCCACGGCCCGCACGTTCGAATGGCACACGCCCAAGAAGACGTACACGATCGCCCGCTACGACAAGACGAGCACCAAGCACCCGTACTACGCCCTGATCCCGCAGGCGTTGTTCCTCCCGCACGTCGTCGAACTGGCCGCCGCGCACCCCGGCTTCACCGTGCGCATGCGGGCCAAGGTGAACAAGCTGCTGCACGACGGCACCGGCAGGGTGTGCGGCGTCCGCTACGTCGACGAAGAGGGCCGGCACGAGGTGCGGGCACGTCTCGTGGTGGCCGCCGACGGGCGCAACTCCAAGGTCCGCGTGCTCGCGGGCGCGCGGACCACCGAACTCGGCGCGAGCCTCGACCTGCTCTGGCGGGAGTTCCCCCGCCGTGACGGAGACCCCGCCCTGTCCGGGCTCCAGCTCTTCGGCCACCGGCTCGGCACGATCGCCGTGCTCAACCAGGTCGACCGCTGGCAGATCGGCTTCACCATCGAGGCGGGCTCGTTCCCGCGCCTCCGGTCGGGTGGTCCCGGCGCCGTCGCCGAGGCGTTGAAGGCGAGCCTGCCGTGGCTCGGCGACCGCGTGGACGCCGTCGAGGACCTCGGCGAGTTCACCCTGCTGCCCGTGCGCATCACGACGGTGGACCGGTGGTACCGGCCGGGCGTGCTGCTGATCGGGGACGCGGCGCACGTCATCTCCCCGGTGGGCGGCAACGGGATCAACTTCGCGATCTGCGACGCCGCCGAGACCGCGAACCAGGTCGCCGGCGTGCTGCTCGACGGAGGGCCGGACGCCGACCTCGACGCGGCCTGCGAGCAGGTGGAGCAGCGCCGGAGGCCGCCGGTGCAGGTGGAGCAGGAACGCCAGGTGCGGATCGAGCGCAAGAGCGCCGGCCGGATTCGGGCCGGTCTGGACAGTCCCGCGCCACCGCTGCGGTTGATCGCCGCGGTGAAGCCGCTGGCCAGGTTGTTCGGCTCACTCGGCGCGAGGAGCGTCCTGGCCCCCGCCGCGCCCGCCGACGTGATCCGTCGTGGTGGCGGCCGTCCCGCCTGAACCACCGGCCGCCCCCGCTGTCACCGGAGGCGGCGTCGCGGAGCGGCCCAACCGCCGTCGAACCGGGAACGGGCTGCGTCCCGCGTTCCTCGGCGACCGCCGGCGTCGCCCTGACCAGCGCGGCGACCTCCCGGCTGCGCGAGTGCGAAGCCCACCCGATCACCAGCGCGGCGGGCGGGCAGTCCTCGACCGGCACGTACCGCACGGCCGGACGCGGGTACTTCGCCGCGACCGACCGCGGCAACACCGTGATCGTGGTCCCGAGTCCCACCGGCGCCGGCAGCTGCTCGATGTCGTGCACGCCCTGCCGCTCGATGTCGCGCTCCGCCTGTTCGCTGACGTCTCCGGAGAACGGGCTCCAGCCCGTGGTCGGGCTGGAGGTGCCGCTCGTAGACGTGCCCGCGTGCTGAAAGGCGAGCTCAGGAGTCCGCGGGGGAAGACGGTGCCGCGCGTGGCGTGACCGACCGGAGCCGGAGGCTGTTGGCGACCACCAGCACCGACGACAACGACATGGCCGCGCCCGCGATCAGCGGGTTCAGCAGTCCGGCTGCGGCCAGCGGGATCGCGGCGGCGTTGTAGCCGAACGCCCACCAGAGGTTGCCGCGGATCGTCGTCAGCGTCCGGCCGGCCAGCACGATCGCGTCCGGCACGGCGTCGAGGTCGTCGCGCACCAGGATCACGTCGGCGGCGTGCGCGGCGACCTCGCTGCCTCGCGCCATCGCCATCCCGAGGTGCGCGGCGGCGAGCGCCGGGCCGTCGTTCACCCCGTCCCCCACCACGGCGACGTGGTGCCCGGCGGCCCGCAGCCGTTCCACGGCGGCGACCTTCCCGGCCGGGCGGACGCCGGCGATCACCTCGCGCACGCCGATCTCGCAGGCCACGGCCTGGGCGGCGGCGGCGCTGTCCCCGGTGAGCAGGACCGTCCGCAACCCCAGGGCGTGCAGGCGTTGCACGGCGGCGCGGGCGGACGGCCGGACGGTGTCGCGCACCGCGATCCCGCCGATCACCACCCCGTCCCGCGCGACCAGCACCCCGGTCTCGGCGCCGAGCCCGGAGTGCCACGCCCGGACGTCTTCCGGAACGTCCGAAGGGGACATGAGCTGCCACGACCCCACGACGACCTCGGACCCCTCGACCACACCGCGCGCACCGGCCCCCACGAGCGCCTCGAAGTCGCTGACGGCCGGGGGATCGTCCACCGCGGCGGCGATCGCGACGCCGATCGGGTGTTCGGACGCGGACTCGACCGCCGCCGCCCACCGCAGCACGTCCGGGCCGACCGTGCCCACCACGGTCATCTGCCCGGTCGTCACCGTGCCGGTCTTGTCCAGCACCACGGTGTCGACGGCCCGCGACGCCTCCAGCGCGTCCGGCCCCTTCACCAGGATCCCGAGCTGGGCGGCCCGCGCGACCCCCACCATCAACGCGGTCGGCGTCGCGAGGCCGAGAGCGCACGGGCACGCGATGATCAGCACCGACACCGCCGCCCGGAACGCGTCCGGCACCGAGTCGCCGAACGTCAGCCACCCGGCCAGCGTCGCCGCGGACAACGCCAGCACGACCGGCACGAACACCGCGCACACCCGGTCCACCAGCCGCTGCACGCGCGCCTTGCGTTCGGCGGCCTGTTGCGCCAACGCCCGCATCTGTGCCAGCTGCGTGTGCGCGCCGACGGCGGTGGCGCGCACGACGAGCCGTCCGGTGTGGTTGACCGTCCCGCCCACGACCTCGGACCCGGCCGCCACCTCGACCGGCACCGGTTCACCGGTCATCGACGACACGTCGATCGAGGAGAACCCACCGGTCACGACCCCGTCGGCGGGCAGCGCCTCACCGGGCTTGACCACCAGCAGGTCTCCGACGCGCACCTCGGCCGCCGGCACCATCACCTCGGCACCGTGGCGCAGCACGCGGGCCTCCTTGGCCGCCAGCCCCGCGAGGGCGCTCAGCAACCCGGCCGCGGTCCGGCGCGACCGCACCTCGAAGTACCGGCCCGCCAACAGGAACGTGGTCACCCCTGCGGCCACGTCCAGGTACCCGACGTCGAGCGTCCACACCGCCCACCCGAACGACGACAGCACCCCCAGCGACACCAGGGTGTCCATGCTGGACGATCCGTGCCGCAGGGTCCGTGCCGCGGCACGGTGGAACGGCCAGGCCGAGTACGCGACCACCGGCAGGCTCAGCAGGACGCACAGCAACTCCCAGCCGGGGAACCGCAACGCGGGCGCGAAGGTCAGGGCCAGCGTCAGGTTGCCCAGCGGGATCGCGAGCACGGCCGCCACGACGAGCCGTCGCCGCAGCGCCCCGACCACGTCGACGTGCGAGCCGGTGGCGGAGGCGTCGTACCCGGCCGCCCGCACGACCTGCACCGCGTCCGACTCCGGCAGGCCGTGCACGATCGCGCGTTCGGTGGCGTAGTTGACGGTCGCGCGCACGCCGTCGAGCTTGTTGAGCTTGCGTTCGATGCGGGTCGCGCAGGCGGCACAGGTCATGCCGGACACGGCCAGTTCCACGGTCATGCGGGGGTCTTCCGTTCGGAGAGTTCGGCGAGCATCGCGTTGTAGGCGGAGAGCCGGTCGTCGGTGGCGTGGTCGAACCGCCTGGCCTCGTGCCGGTCGGCGACGGCCCACTGGCGCATCAGGGCGAGCACGACCACGAGCATCGGGATCTCCCCGGTGGCCCAGGCGATCCCGCCGCCGAGGCGTTGGTCGGTCAGCAGATCCGGCATCCACGCCAGGTCGAGCGACCGGTAGAAGTTCGAGGCGATCACGGTCTGCTTGTTCATCAGGACCACGCCGAAGAACGCGTGGAACGGCATGACGGAGAACAACAAGCCGAGCCGGGCGAGGTGCGGCAACGGCCGCGGCGCGGGATCCACCCCGATCACCAGCCAGAAGAACACGTACCCGGTGAGCACGAAGTGGACGTTCATCAGCTGATGCGCCCAGTGCAGCGGCATCGCCGCCCCGAACAGCCCCGAGAAGTACAGCAGGTAGAACGAGCCGACGAACGTGATCGCGGCGATCGCCGGATGGGCGGCGAACCGCGCCAAACGGCAGTGCACCAGCGCTTTGATCCACACCCGCGGCCCCGGTGGCGACACCCGCAACGCCAGCGTGATCGGCCCGCCGAGCACCAGCAGCACCGGCCCGAGCATGTTCAACGCCATGTGCGCCACCATGTGCGTGCTGAACGTGCCGGCCGCGTACCGGCCGACGCCCGACGACGTCACCACCAGCAAAACCGCACACCCCAGCAACCACGAGACCGTCCGCCCGACCGGCCACCCACGTGCGCGCCGCACGGCCACCAGGTACAGCACCGCCAGCACGAGCGCGCCGAGCCCGATCACGAGGTCGAGCCGCCAGCCCAGCACGATCTCGGTGAACGAGGGCGCGACCGGAAGTTCGTACCCGATCAGGGTTTCCTGCGGTGACGTCCGCACCACGCTCCACGCGGGCGGCACGAGGTGAGCGAGCCCCGTCGAGGCTCCCAGCGCCAGCCCGACCGCGACGAGTTCGACGCCGAGCGGCCGTCGCGTGCCCCACCGCGCCCGGACCAGCGGGACCGCGGCACACGCGGCGACCTTGAGCAGCAACAGCACGGTGTAGCCGCTGTGCAGATCCGGCCCCGCCAGCACCGCGCCGACGACCGACCCGCTCAGCACCAGCACACCGATGCACCAGTTGCTGAGCACGCGGTACCGGCGCACCAGCACCTCATCGTCCGCACGCCGCCGCAACGTCACCAGGGCGCCGATCCAGATCGCGGCGGCGGGAACGTGCCACGCCACGGCGTTGGTCGCGACGTCGTGCCACGCGCCGTTCGCCACGTGCCCGGTGATCACCGGCGCCAGCACCCCGGCCAGCGCGGGCAGCACCCACAGCACCGAGGTCGTCCACGTCAGCGTCGCCCGCGCACCGACGGCGACGACGCCTGCCGCGACGAACGTGACCAGCCACGCCTTCGGCTCCTCGGTCGCCCCGACCAGCCCCGGCAAGTGCCGCACCACAACGGGAAGCGGCTGACCGGTGGCGTCCGCAGTGGACAGAACGACCGCGAACCCGGCCGTGACGACCCACACAGCGGCGGCGTTCGCGGCCGTGCGCACGGCCCCGTAAGCAGGTGCGGTGAGCTGAGCGCGCCGAGGCGGTGCCGGAACCACGAAGGCCCCGAACACCAGCGCGCCGATCGTCACCGTCCCTGCCGCGTTGGCGAGGGTTCTGACCAGCCCGAACGCCACCGAGGTCAGTCGGCCGGGATCGCTGTCCCCGAGCAACGCGTGCACGTCACCGGCCCACCACACCACTGCCACGACACAGGAAACCGAGATGGCCGTCGCGAGCACGACGGCCTTGTCCACCCTCACACGACACAGGTCGGGCGAGGGACGGCTTCAGTTCCCGGAGAGCTGCGCGCGGATCTCGGCCTTGAGCACCTTGCCCACCTTGGACCGGGGAAGATCGGGCCAGATCTCCACCTGCTTGGGCGCCTTCACCCCGCCCAGTTGCTCCTTCACGAAGGCGATCAACGCGTCGGGCTCGGCCCGGCCGGACGCCCGCAGCTGCACCACGGCCGTGACCCGCTCACCCCACTTGGGATCGGGCAGGCCGACCACGGCGCTGTCCTGCACCGCCGGATGTGCCCGCAACGCCTGCTCGACCTCGGCCGAGTACACGTTGAAGCCGCCCGTGATGATCATGTCCTTCGCCCGGTCGACGATGAACAGGTAGTTGTCCGCGTCCAGGTAGCCGATGTCGCCGGTGTGGTGCCAGCCGAACGCGCTCACCTCGGCCGTCGCCGCCGGGTTCTCGTGGTAGCCGGCCATCACCAACGGCCCGCGCACGACTATCTCGCCGCGTTCGCCGCGAGGCAGCAACGCGCCGTCCGGAGCCATGATCGCGACCTGCGTCAGCGGCGACGGTCTGCCCGCCGACGACAACCGCTCGACCGCGATCGACCCGTCGAGCAGGAAGTGGTCGGCCGGGGCGAGCGTCGCGATCATGTTCGGCGCCTCGGTCTGCCCGAAGAGCTGCCCCATCACCGGCCCGATCCGCCGCAACGCCTCGGTCAGCCGCACCGGGGACATCGGCGCGGCGCCGTACCAGAGGCAGCGCAACGAACTCAGGTCCGTCGCGTCGAGCGCCGGGTGGTCGAGCAGGCCGTAGATGACCGTCGGCGGCAGGAACGCGTGCGTGATCCGGTGGTGTTCGATCAGCCGCAGGAACTCGCCGAGGTCCGGCGCCGGCATGATCACCGTCTCGCCGCCCATCGACATGATCGGGAACGTGAGCACGCCCGCCGAGTGCGTCAGCGGTGCCAGCGCCAGGTAACGCGGCCGGTCGCCGAACGGGTAGCTCATCAGCGTCAGCGCGGTCGCCGTCTCCAGGTTGTGCCCGGTCAGCCGCACGCCCTTGGGCCGCCCGGTCGTGCCGCCGGTGCCCGCCAGCACGCACAGGTCGTCGTCGGCGACGTGCACCGGTTCCGGTGCACGGCCGAACTCCGCGAGCCAGGCGTCGAACGGGACGGCGCCCTCGACCTCGCCGTCCAGGCACACCAGGACCGTCAACGCGGGCAGGTCGCCGCGGATCCGTTCGACCAGCGGCGCGAACTTCGCCTGGAAGAACAGGCAGCGGCAGCCGAACAGGTCGAGCAGCTCGCGGTTCTCCGCCGCCTCGTTGCGGGGGTTGACCGGGCACCACACCGCCCCGGCCCGCGAGATGCCGAACACGCAGGTGAGCGCCAGCGGGTCGTTCGCGGACAGCACGGCGACCCGGTCACCGGCCTCGATCCCGCTGCCCTGCAACGCTCCCGCGATGTCCCGGGAGCGTTGCTGGACCTCGGCGTAGGTCTGGGAGACCCCGCCGACGGTGAGACAGGGCGCGTCGCCCCCGAGCGACGCGCCCTTGTCCAGGTAGTCGCTGAGGCGCATCAGCGGTGCGTTTCGACGATCGGGTCGAGCACCAGGCCGAACGACCGCAGCGCGCCGAGCAGTTCCCGGTGCCCGAACGCCTGGCAGCCCGACGCGAACCCGACCCGGCGCGGCGCGTCCTGCAGCAGGTGCACGGCGGCGTGGACGTTCAGCAACGCCGTCTGCTTGTAGTTGCAGTTGCCGTGGATCACGCAGCTGGCCCGGCCCAGCGGCCCGGACGCGTGCACGGAGTCGAGCGAGATGTTGATCCGCGGGTTCTCGCGCGGCGGCATCTCGCTGCGCACCTGCGCGGAGAACGCGTCGACGATCTCGTACTTCTCCGCGTCCGACTTGCCCTCCATCTGCTCCAGCGCGGCCGCCACGATCTGCGGCACACCCAGCATCAGCGGCCGGTTGAACACGCCGCCGAGCGCCCGCACGGTCGCCACCCGTGGATCACGCTTGAACCACACCGGGTGCGCGGTCCCGCCCCACGGCAGCGCGAGGCCGAGTTCGTGCTGGCCGGGCACGACGAGTTCGTAGAGGCCCGCGTCCGGCGGCCATTCCACGTACTCGTTCTGCTCCAGGTAGTACGCCTTGGCGAACGCCGCGTTCGTGAGGATGGTGTTGGTGGAAGCGACTGTCGGATAACCCTTCCAGAACACCCCGATGTCCAAAGTGTCCAGTCCGGGCTGCTCCAGGCAGATCTGCGCGGCGATCTCGCCGACCGTGTACATCTGCGCGATGCCGGGGGAGAGCAGCAGTCCCTGCTTGGCGAACTCGGCGCCGTACTGGGCGTCGGCATCGATCATCCAGTCTTGCTCGCCGTTGGTGTCGGTGTAGTGCGCGCCGACGTTCAGGCTGGCCTGAACGGCTTCGTGACCGTAGCGGGAGAACGGGCCGACCGTGTTGAGCACGACCTTGGCGCCGGTGAACGCCTCGGTCAGCGCCTCGGTGGAGTGCTCGACCTCGGCCACGTCGTAGGAGACCGTGTCGATGCCGGGCACGGCGTCGACGGCCTCCTTGACGCGCTTGCCGTCCCGGCCGGCCGCGAGGAACGGGATGCCGTACTCGCGGAGGTACTCGCAGATCAGCCGGCCGGTGTAGCCGGAGGCGCCGTAGACGACGACGGGCTTGTCGGTGGGCATCGCGTCACATCCCCATTCCGCCGTCGACCGGCAGACCCGCGCCGGTGATGAACTTCGAGGCGTCGGACGCGAGGAACACCACGGCGTCCGCCATGTCGTCGACCTGCCCGAGGCGGCCGAGCGGCGTCAGTCCCACGACCGCGCCCACCGCTTCCTCGACCGACGGGAAGAGGCCGAGTTCGGCGCAGTCGACCGCGAGCTGGTTGCCCATCGCGGTCGGGGTGAGGCCGGGGTAGATGCAGTTGACCCGCACGCCGTAGCCGAGCTTGCCGGACTCCATGGCGGCGACCCTGGTGAGCCGGTCGATCGCGGACTTCGTCGCCGAGTAGACGCTGATGCCGGGGAACGCGATGGTGGCCGCGACCGAGGCGATGCTGATGATCGACCCGCCGTTGCCCGCCGCCCCGCCGGGGCGCATGGCGCGCAGGCCGTGCTTCATGCCGAGCGCGGTGCCGAGCACGTTGACGTCGAGCATCTTGCGGACGTCGGCCGGGTCGAGCTCGGTGATCAGGCTGGTGATCTCGATGCCCGCGTTGTTGACCAGGACGTCGAGCCCGCCGATGGTGTCGACGGCCGTGCTCACCGCGGAGGCCCAGCTTTCGTCGTCGGTGACGTCCAAGGGGACGAACTCCGCTACGGCGCCTTGGTCCCGGAGCGCTTGGGCCGTCTGCTTGCCCTCCTCCTCCAGGACGTCGCCGATCAGGACCGCCGCGCCGGCCTGCGCCAGAGCCTGGGCCATGCCCGCGCCGAGCCCTCGCGCACCGCCCGTGACCAGCGCTTTCCGTCCGTTCAGCTGATAACTCGTCATTGAGTCGCCTCCTCGGTGAGATGGCTCACACACTAGTTATTCCTGGACAGTCGTCAAGATTTTCCTTGACGACTGTCCAAGATTTTTTGGACGACTGGTCAAGGTTTGTAGCAGTGAGCGGTAGGCTCCGAGGCGTGACAGAAGTCGCTTCGCGCAAGCAGGACCGCATCGCCCGCCGGCAGGTCGACAAGTTCGACGCCCGGCGGACGGAGCTCGCCGTGGCCACCCTGCACACGCTGGCCGAGCTGGGCTACGCGCGCACCAGCCTGCGGGAGATCGCGCAGAACTCCGAGTTCTCGCACGGCGTCCTGCACTACTACTTCGCGGACAAGCGCGACCTGATCACCGAGGCGGTCCGCCAGTACGAGGTCGTCTGCGTGACGCGCTACGACGAGGTCGTGGCGACGTCCACCACCGCTCGGCAACTGCGGGACGAGTTCGTGGCGATGTTCTTCGACACCCTCGACCAGGACGCGACGCTGCACCGCCTCTGGTACGACCTGCGCAACCAGAGCCTGTTCGACGAGTCGTTCCGCGCGGACGTGCTGGAGATCGACAGCCACCGCGAGGCCATGGTGTGGCGGGTGGTCCACCGCTACGCCGAACTGCTCGGCGGCACGCCCGCGGCGTCGTCCGCGCTCATCTACGTGACGCTCGACGGGCTGTTCCAGCGCGCGTTGCTGCACCAGCTGTCCGGCAACGCCGGCGTGGTGGAGTCGTTGCGGGCGGAGCTGCCGGTGACGATGGACCTGCTGGTGAAGGTTTAGCGGCGTATCGCCGGCATATCGAGAACCGCATACGGGGTGGCAACGCCGTGCGCTCTTGACTGAGTCGCATGGCAACAGGCATCACGATTTACGGGTGTGAGCCCGACGAGGCCGACCTGTTCCGGGAAATGGCACCTCGGTGCGGCGTGATACCGACGTTCGTCGAGGAACCGGTTTCCGCGGAGAACGCCGCGCTGGCGTTAGGTGATCGCTGCATCAGCGTCGGGCACAAAACGCGGGTGACCCGGTCCGTGCTTTCGGCGTTGAGTCGTGCCGGAGTTCGTCATGTGTCGACGCGAAGCATCGGGGTCGACCACATCGACGTCGATTTCGCCGCGAGCCTGGGCATCGAGGTCGGCGGCATCGCCTATTCGCCGGACAGCGTCGCCGACTTCACGGTGATGCTCGTGCTCGTGCTGCTGCGCGACGTCCGGTCCGTGCTCCGGCGAGCTGACCTGCACGACTACCGGCTCGGCGCGCGGGGCCGCGAGCTGCGCGACCTGACCGTCGGGGTGATCGGCACCGGGCGGATCGGCGTGGCGGTGACGGACCGGCTGCGCGGGTTCGGCGGGTGCGTGGTGGCGCACGACAGCAGGCCGCGCAATTCGGCGGACTACCTGCCGCTGGACGAACTCCTGCGGGTGAGTGACGTCGTCACGTTGCACACGCCGTTGAACACCGGAACCCATCACCTGCTCGACCGCCACCGGATCGCGTCGATGAAACCCGGTGCGTTCGTCATCAACACCGGACGTGGTCCGCTGATCGACACGAAAGCGTTGGTCGAGGCGTTGGAAAGCGGGCATCTGGGTGGCGCGGCGCTGGACGTGCTGGAAGGCGAGGAAGGGATCTTCTACACCGACTGCCGCGCCCGGGAAATCGACCTGGAAACACTGGTGCGGCTGCGGGGAATGCCGAACGTGGTCATCACCCCGCACACCGCCTATTACACGGACCACGCGCTGAGCGACACCGTGGAGAACACACTCGTCACGTGTCTGGACTTCGGGGGAACGGCATGAGCAGGGTCAGGATCGGCGTGCTCTTCGGCGGGGCGTTCGAGGAGCACCCCGTCTCGGTGAAGTCCGCGGGGGAGGTGGCGCGCGGCCTCGACCCGGCGCGGTACGAGCCGTTCTGGATCAAGATCACCCGTGGCGGTGACTGGCTGCTGTGCGACGGCCCGGACGCCGCCGACGGGCGTCCGGTGGTGTTGTGCTCCGCCGGGCTGGTCGTGCTGGGCGACGGGGTGTTCGAGGTGATCGGCCTCGACGTCGTGTTCCCCGTGCTGCACGGCAGGCAGGGGGAGGACGGCTCGGTGCAGGGGCTGCTGGAACTCGCGGGCATCCCGTACGTCGGGTGCGACGTGCAGAGTTCCGCGCTGTGCATGGACAAGACGCTCACCTACGTCGTCGCGCGGAGCGCGGGGGTCGCGACGCCCAGGTTCTGGACCGAGGCGCCCGAGCCCGCCTGGCCGGTGTTCGTGAAGCCCGCGCGGTCGGGCTCGTCGTTCGGCGTCACCAAGGTGTCCACCGAGGACGAACTCGCCGTCGCGCTGGACGTCGCCCGGCAGTACGACGCGAAGGTCGTCATCGAGGAGGCGGTGGAGGGCCAGGAGATCGGCTGCGCGATCCTCGGCACCGGCGACGACCTCGTCCTCGGCGAACTCGACCGCGTGGCCCTGACGCACGGGTTCTTCCGCATCCACCAGGAGGACGCGCCGGAGACCGGGTCGGAGAACTCGACGTTCGTCGTCCCCGCCGACATCTCCGCCCGGTCGCGCGCCCTGGTGCGGGAGACGGCCCAGGTCGTCTACCGCGCGCTGGGCTGCTCGGGTCTCGCGCGGGTCGACCTGTTCCTGACGCCGGCGGGGGAGGTCGTGCTGAACGAGGTCAACACGATGCCCGGCCTCACCTCCTACAGCCGGTACCCGCGGATGATGGCGGCGGCGGGCCTGCCGCTCGGTGACGTGATCGACCGGCTGGTGTCGCTGGCGCTGACGGGAAAGCAGCGGTGAACCCCGGCTTCGCGTTCGTGGACGAGGTCGTGCCGGGCGTGCGCTGGGACGCCAAGTACGCCACCTGGGACAACTTCACCGGCACACCCGTCGACGGCTACCTCGTCAACCGGGTCGTGGGCACGACCGAGTTGTGCGCGGCCCTGGACCTGGCCCAGCAGAAGGCGGAATCGCTCGGCTTCGGCCTGCTGCTGTGGGACTGCTACCGCCCGCAACGCGCCGTGGACCGCTTCCTGCGCTGGGCCGAGGAGCCCGACGACCCGGCGACCAAGGCCCGGTTCCACCCGAACATCAGCCGGGCCGAGATGTTCGAACAGGGTTACGTCGCAACGAGATCCGGCCACAGCCGCGGCAGCACCACCGACCTGACCCTCTACCACCTCGACACCGGAGCCCTCGTCGCGATGGGCGGCGCCCACGACCTGATGGACCCGATCTCGCACCACGGCGCCCCCGTCGCGGAGGCCGGGAACCGGCAGCACCTGTGTTCGATCATGGAGGCCTGCGGGTTCCGGCGCTACGACAACGAGTGGTGGCACTACACCCTGGTCGAGGAGCCCTACCCGGACACCTACTTCGACTTCCCGATCGCCTGAACGGTCACGGTGCGGGCAACCGCACCGTGACCCGCAGTCCGCCCTCGGCCAGGGGAGTCAGCGTGAGCGTGCCGTCGTGCGCCTGCGTGATGCTCTTGACGATCGCCAGCCCGAGCCCCACCCCGGCCTGGTCCCCGCGCACCCGCGTGGTGCCGCGCTGGAACGGCTCGGTCAACGTCTCCACCAGCTGGTGCGTGAGCCGCGGCCCGGTGTTCTCGACGGTCAGCGCGGCGAACGCGGGCCCCGCCGCGGTCGTGACCCGCACCGTCCCGTCCAGCACGTTGTGGACGATCGCGTTGTGCAGCAGGTTCGTGGTGACCTGCAACAACAACGCGGGCGACCCGGTCGCGAACGCCCGCTCCCCGCCCGTCTCGACCGCGACGCCGTGCTTCTCCGCCAACGGGACCAGCGTCTCCGTCGCCTCCTCGGCGATCAGCGACAGATCGACCCGCTCCCGCGCGAACGACCGTTGGTCGGCCCGGCTCAGCACCAGCAACGCCTCGGTGAGGTCGATCGCGCGGGCGTTCACGAAGTGCAACCGCTCCACCAGCTCGTCCGGGTCCCGGCTGCTGCGCGCGACGTCCAGCAGCGTGCGCGTGACGGCCAACGGCGTGCGCAACTCGTGCGACGCGTTGGCCGCGAACCGCTGCTGCGCGGCCACGTGCGTCTCCAGCCGAGCCAGCATGGCGTCGAACGCGTCCGCCAGCTCGTGGAACTCGTCCGACCGGCCGGGCAAGGCGATCCGGTGCGACAACGCCCCACCGGCCGCGACGCGCGTGGCGTGCGTGATCCGGTGCAGCGGCGCGAGCATCCGCCCGGCCAGGAACCAGCCGCCCAGCAGCCCGAACACCAGCAGGAAGCACAGCACCCCGGCGACGAACGGCGCGAACGACGTGGCCAGGCGGGTCCGGTCGATGAGGAAGTCGCCGGTGGGGGTGACGATCCAGCCGTTGGGCAGGAAGTAGGTGTAGTAGGTGAGCACGGCCGCCATCAGCAGGGTGCCCGCGATCAGGAGGAAGCCGGCGTAGCTGATGGTGAGTTTGAGGCGGACGCTCAACCCCGGTGCCCTGTCCACCGCCCCGACCCTAGGACAGCGGCCATGTCGTCCGCGTATCCGGATTCGAAGGCGACGATCCGACGCGTTCGCCATCGCCGTGCCGGACTGAGGTCTCAGGGCAGTGCCGCGGCCCGGTAGGCGCCGGGCGTCTGGCCCATCGTGCGGGCGAACGTGTCCACGAAGGCGCTCGTGGTGGCCCAGCCGCACCGGTGCGCGGTCTCGGTGACGGTGGCGCCGTCGCTGAGTTCGACCATGGCCTGGAACACCCGGACGTTGGTGCGCCACTGGGGATAGGTGGTGCCGAACTCGGCGCGGAACAGGCGCGCCAGGTGCCGGTCGCTGGTGCCCGTCCTGGCCGCCAGCCATGTGATCGTGCGCGGGGTGCCGAGGTCGCTGGTGACCAGGCGGCAGGCGTCGGCGAGACGGGGATCCCTGGCCGCGGGGAGGGACAGCGGTGCCAGGTCCGCGTGCCGGACGCGGTCGCGGATCACCGCGCGCAGCCGGTGCGCCTCGTCCTCGGGCAGACCGTCCTCGGTGCAGGCCATCAGCAGTTCACGCAGGAGCGGCGACACGGCGATCACGGTCGGGCGGTCGCCGGGGAACAGTTCCTCGGGCGCGGGGAAACGCAGCAGGTGCACCAGGGTGCGGCCGTAGACGCGGTGTTCGTGCCAGGTCTCGGCCGGCGTCCAGATCGCGCGCTGGGCGCTCGCGACCCACGTGCCGTGCTCGGTCTTCGTCGCGAAGATCCCGTTGCTGACGTAGAGCAGCTGGTGGTCGCCGTCGTGCCGGTGCGGCTCGATGACGGTGCCTGCCTCGACCTCGTGGCGGTATTGCGACACGAGCGGGCAGTTTATCGGAAGTTTTCCGGCGGCGAGTGGATCACCGTGGACGCATGAGAAGGTTCTTCGCCGACACCCGGCCGCTCGCGATCCCCGCCTACCGGCGGGTGTTCCTGGGGCAGGGCACCGCGGTCGTCGGCATGATGATCACGGCCGTCACGGTGCCGGTGCAGATCTACGACCTGACGCGGTCGTCCCTCGTCGTCGGGCTCAGCGGTGTGGTGGGGCTGCTGCCGGTCGTCGTCTTCGGCCTCTACGGAGGGGCGATCGCGGACGCGGTCGACCGCCGGAAGCTGGTCCTGGTGTCGTCCTCGGTGTCGTGGGTCGTGACGCTCGCACTGCTCGCGCAGACCCTCGCGGAGGTGCGGTCGCCGGTACTGGTCCTCGGGCTGGTGGCCGTGCAGTCGGGGAGTTTCGCGGTGTCGGCGTCCGGGCGGGGCGCGATCCTGCCGTTGCTGGTGCCGGCCGACCTCGTGCCGGCCGCCACCGCGCTGAGCTACACGGCGTCCACGCTCGGGCAGGTGCTGGGACCGCTCGTGGCCGGTGTCCTGATCGGACTGCCGGGAGGGTTCGGGCTCGCCTACGCCGCAGACGCCGTGCTGTTCACGGCCTCGCTGTACGCCACGGTCCGGCTGCCGTCGTTCGGCGTGGCCGACGGGCTCGGCAGGCCGGGGTTGAAGTCCATAGTGGAGGGTCTGAGGTACTTGGGTGGCAACCCGGTGCTGATGATGTCGTTCGCCCTCGACATCGCCGCGATGGTGCTGGCGACGCCGGAGGCGCTGTTCCCGCAGGCCGCCGCCACGAGGTTCGACGGGGGAGTCGGCCCGCTGTACTCGGCGATCGCGGCCGGGTCGATCCTCGCCGGACTGCTCAGCGGGTGGATCGGGGGCGTGCGGCGGCAGGGCGTCGCGCTCACGCTCGCCGTCGTGGTCTGGTCGGCCGCCATCGCCGTCGCGGGGTTCCTGCACACCCTGTGGGCCGTGGTGCTGCTGCTGGTCGTCGCGGGCGCGGCGGACTTCGTCAGCGCGGTCTACCGGCAGGCGATCCTGCAGACGTTCGTGCCGGACCGCCTGCGCGGACGTCTGCAGGGGGTGTTCACCGTGGTCGTGAACGGGGGACCGCGCCTGGGTGACCTGCGGGCCGGTTTCATGGCGGCGGCCACCACGTTCACCCTGGCGTGGTCCGGCGCGGCCGTGCTCTGCGTCGTGGTCGTGCTGGTCGCGGCGGTGAGCGCGCGGTCGTTCTGGCGTTACGACACCCGCGAGCACGTGCGGGAACTCACCTGAGGTCGAGCCTGCCCTCGGGGGAGAGGTCCTCGGTCCGCACCTGCTTCCACGCGAGGTCGTCCACGCCGAGCGCGTCGAGCAGGAACGCCAGGGCGACGCGGCGGATCACCGCGACGCGGCCGGGGTTCTCGTCGGTGGTGTCCGCGGCGTTGTGGCCGTGGATCCCGCCGAGGGAGTGTTCGCCGCCGAACAGCGTGAGCAGGGCCCGCGCGCCGGGGCCGTGGCGGAACACGTCGGTGAACCAGTCCGGTCCGCGCTTGCCGAGCAGCGACTGGTCGGCGTCACCGGCGACGGCCAGGAACGGCGTGGCGAGCTGCGCGAAGTCCGGTGACATGAAGGAGCCGAAGTGCTCCTGGGCGAACGGCGTCAGGTCGTCGCCGCCGAACCCGGTCGCCGCGAGGAGCACTCCGGCCTTCACGCGTGGGTCGGTCAGGTCGGGGCCGGGCCGCCCGTCCGCGTCGAGGACCCGTGCGCCGAGCAGCATGCCGACGGTCTGCGCGCCCCACGAGTGACCCGCGACGGCGATGCGGTCGAGCGACGCGCGGCCGGACAGGCCCGGCACGGCGGCGAGCAGCACGTCCAGGTCGTCGAGGACGCGCTGGACGTCCTGGACGCGGAACCGCCAGATGTCCGCGTACCGGGGATCCTCCGGCGTGACGCCGAGGGTCCGGGAGTCGAGGAACGTCGGCTGGACGACCACGACGCCGTTGGCGGTCCAGAAGTCCACCAGCGGGTCGTAGTAGGTCATCGAACCGCCGAAACCGTGTGCCAGCACGACGATCGGGAGGTCGGACCCCGTGACGGGGGCGGACACGCGCACCTGGAGGTCGTCACCGCGACCGGGTGCGGGCAGGACGACGGGCTTGACGCTGATGGTTCCGGGCATGGCGAATTGCTCCTGAACGGGCGAGGAGTGGGGCTGGTAGGCTCCTAATCGGAGCGACGTTCCGAATATATGGAGCGCTGTTCCGATTGTCAACCGTGCTGGTGGAGAGGGGTGCCCAGGTGGGTGCGGGGGAGTCGACCGCGAAGCGGGCGGACGCGCGGCGCAACGAGAAGGCGCTGCTCGACGCGGCTGCCGCGGTGTTCGTGACCGACGGTGTGGACGCGCCGGTGCGCCGCATCGCCGCCGAGGCGGGCGTCGGCATGGGAACGATCTACCGGCACTTCCCGACGCGCGCGGACCTGGTCGTGGCCGTCTACCGGCACCAGGTCGACGCGTGCGCCGAGGCCGGGCCCGCGCTGCTCGCGTCGGAGGAGTCGCCGTTCGAGGCGCTGCGGCGGTGGGTGGACCTCTTCGTGGACTTCCTGGTGACCAAGCACGGGCTGGCCGCCGCGACGCGCAACGACCCCGAGGGGTTCGGCGCCCTGCACGGGCTCTTCCTCGACCGGTTGCTGCCGGTGCTCGACGAGATCCTCGCCGCAGCCCGCGAAGCGGGGCAGATCACGGTGGACGTGCCCGCTTTGCAGCTGCTGCGCGCGATCGGTGACGTGTGCGCGGGGGCCGAGCGGGTCGACGCCGGCTACGACCCGAGGATCACCATCGGGCTGCTCCTCGACGGGTGCCGGTACAGCCGCTGAAGCGACCGCCGCGGTGTGGTCGAATGAGGTGGTGCGCACGCCCGTTCGTCCTTTGTGGACTGTCATCACGCTGGTCGCGCTGCTCGCCGGATGCGCGGAAGGGCAGGACACCTCGCCTCCGGCGTCCACCGTGCCGCGGGCGGGGGTGGAGCTGCCGCCGTCGCCCGCCGTGCTCGACTACCAGCTGGGCACCGCGTACCCGCCGCCCGCCGGCGTCACGCTGGTGGCGCGCGACAGCACGGCGTCACCCGCTCCCGGCGCGTACAACGTCTGCTACGTCAACGGTTTCCAGACCCAGCCGCAGGACCGCGAGCTGTGGCTGGACCAGCGCCGGCACCTGGTCCTCAAGGACGCCGGCGGCGAGCCGGTGATCGATCCGGAGTGGCCGGACGAGTTCCTGGTGGACACCTCGTCACCGTCCAACCGGGACGAACTGGCGCGGATCACCGGCGAGTCGATCACGCGGTGCGCCGAGCGGGGGTTCGGGGCCGTGGAGATCGACAACCTCGACTCTTACTCGCGGTCGGGCGACCGGCTGACGGTCGAGCACAACCTCGCGTACGCGGCGCTGCTCAGCGCGCGGGCCCACGAGCGCGGCCTGCCGATCGGGCAGAAGAACTCGGCGGAGGTCAGCAGGCGCGCGCACGACGAGGTCGGCTTCGACTTCGCCGTCACCGAGGAGTGCCACGCCTTCAAGGAGTGCTCGTCCTACACGGACGTGTACGGCGAGCATGTGATGGACGTCGAGTACACCGACAACCTGCGCGGCACGTTCGCCGACGTGTGTGCGGACCCGGCGAGGCCGAGGACGACGACGTTGCGCGATCGGAAGCTGGTCGGGCCCGACCACCCGGACCACGTCTTCCAGCACTGCTGACGGTCACCAGGGCACGACCTGGTTGCGGTAGTCGAGGAAGCGCAGGCCCGGGGTGCCGAGCTGCTCCAGCACGACGTTCACGAGCAGCGGGATGCTGTCCTCGATGGCGAGCGGGGCGTCCGGCCCGCCGAGATCGGTGCGGATCCAGCCGGGTGCCATCAGCAGCAGCGTGCGCTTCGGTTCCGGCTGGCGGGCCGCGTAGCTGCGCATGAGCTGGTTGAGGGCCGCCTTGCTGCTGCGGTAGATCTCGCGCTGCCCGCGTTCGTTGTTCGTGATGCTGCCCTGGCCGGACGACATGACGCCGAGCAGGCCGGTCGGGGTGACGAGGTCCTGCAGGGACTCGAGCACGCGCATGGGGTTCAGCGCGTTGGTGAGCATGACCTCGGTGAACTCGTCGTCCGTGACCTCGCTGACGGTGACGTTCTGGTCCTCCGTCGAGATCCCCGCGTTGACGAACACGGCGTCCAACTCGCGGCCGTCGAGGCGGCGGCGGAGGGCGGCGATCTGGCCGGGGTCACCGATGTCCAGCGTCTCGACCTCGACGCCGCCGTTCTCGGCGAGCTCGTGCAGCCGGGTCCGTCCGCTGCCCGGCCGGACCGTGCCGATGACGTGCCACCCCCTGAGGTGGAACTGCTCCGCGATGGCGTGCCCCAGGCCGCGTCCGGCGGCGACGATCAGGATCGTGGGAGAGGTGGGTGCGAGAGACAAGATCGGGCTCCTTCGTTCGGGTGCGCTCCAGGGTGCTCCGCGGACGTGTTCGTCACTGCCTTCAACCCCGCCCCTTCGTAAGATCGCCACCATGAACGGGCCGCCAATCGCTGATTCCACCATCCTGGAACCGGACGACGTGCGAATCCTTCGCGCTTTGCAGATCGATCCGAGGATCGGCTTCGCGACGGCCGGGGCCGTGCTGGGCCTGTCCGAGCTCACCGTCGCGCGTCGCTACCGGCGGATGGTGCGGGCCGGGACGATCAGGGTGATCGGCGTGGTCGACCCCGGAGCGCTGGGGCAGAGCAGGTGGATGGTGCGCCTGCGCTGCCGGCCGGGCAGCGCCACGGCGATGGCCGAATCGCTGGCCCAGCGGGAAGACGTGAGCTGGGTGGCGCTGAGCGCCGCCGGTGCCGAGGTCACGTTCGCGGTGCGCTCGCGTTCCCAGCAACAGCGCGACGACCTGCTCGGCCACCGGCTGCCGCGGGCAGCGGCCGTGCTCGACCTGCAGGCCTCGGCGATCCTGCACCAGTTCGTCGGCGGCCGCGCGCACTACTGGGCCGCGCTCACCGGAGCCCTGACGCCCGAACAGGAAGCCGCGCTGGGATCCGCCGGCAGCCCGTTCGCGGAACGCCCCGTCGTGCGGGAACCGCAGCAGCTGGGCCTCGAGGACGAGAAGCTGCTCGCCGCCCTCGCGGCGGACGGCAGGGCCAGTTTCGTGGACCTGGCCGCCGCGTCCGGCCTGACCCCCGGCCGCGCGACCCGGCGGGTGCACGCCCTGGTGTCCAGCGGGGTCGTGCACGTCGACGTGGAGATCGCCCCGGAGGCGCTGGGGTACCGCACGCGGGCGAACCTGTGGCTGCGGGTGCACCCCAGCCGGATCAAGGAGGTCGGGCGGGCCACGGCGGAGATGCCCGAGGTGGGGTTCGCCGCCGCCGTCACCGGGCCGCACAACCTGCACGCCGTCGTGCAGTGCCGCGACCTCGACACCCTCTTCGAGTTCACCACCGGCCGGCTCGGCGGCCTGCCGGGGGTGGAGACCATGGAGGTGAGTCCGGTGCTGCGGCAGCTCAAGCAGGCGGGCACGCGGGTGGACGGCGATCGCCTGACGACTCCGGGCTGACGGTCAGCCCTCGTCGACCTCCAGACGCGGGAACAACGGTCGCGGCGGATCGAGTTCGTTCCCGCCATCGCCCAGTTGTGCGGCGATGCGCACCGCCGCGACCGGCAGGAACGGCGTCAGCTCGGCGGCGACCACCCTGCAGGCGTGGACCAGCAGCGCCAGCACGTCGCTGAGGCGGTGCCCGGCCTCCGCGTCGCCCGCCTTCTCCGCCTTCGCGAGGGTCCACGGCTCGACCTCGACGACGTACCGGTTGGCGTCCTCGACGATCTTCCAGATCGCGGCCGCGGCCGTGCGGAAGTCGAACCGGGCCAGCGCGGCGTCCACCGCGGCCGGGGCCGCGGCGATGGCGGCGGTCAGCGGGATCTCCGGCAGCGCGGGCAACGGCGCAACGGTGCCGCCGCGGTACTTGTGCACCATGCTGACGGTGCGGTTGACCAGGTTGCCGAGGCCGTTCGCCAGGTCCTCGTGGTAGCGCCCGACGAGCCTGCCGGTCGTGTAGTCGGCGTCGCCGACCCTGGGCACGTCGCGCACCAGCCACCAGCGCAAGGCGTCGGCGCCGAACCGGTCCACGATCGCGACCGGGTCGATGGAGTTGCCGAGGCTCTTGCCCAGTTTGCGGCCGCCGACGGTCAGGTAGTCGTGCACGAAGATCGTCGTCGGCAGTGGTTCGCCCGCGCTGAGCAGCATCGCCGGCCAGTACACGGCGTGGAACCGGATGATGCCCTTGCCGATGACGTGGGTGCGTTCGTCGGACTCCACCCACCAATGGCGGTAGTTCTCCCCGTCCGTCCCGTAGTCGAGCGCGGTGACGTAGTTGCCCAGCGCGTCCCACCACACGTAGACGACCTGGCCGGGATCACCCGGGACCTCGATGCCCCAGCCGCGCGCGCGTTCGGTCGACCGCGAGATCGAGAAGTCCTGCAGACCGGTCCCGATGAAGCCCAGGACCTCGTTGCGGCGGCTCTCCGGCTCGATCCGCAGCCTGCCCGACTCGATCAGCTCGCGCAGGTCGTCCTCGTACCGCGACAGCGCGAAGAACCAGTTCTCCTCGCTCACCGGGACCGGCGGCGTGAAGTGTTCGGGACAGGTGCCGTCGACGAGTTCGGCCTCGGTGCAGAACTGCTCGCAGCCGACGCAGTACAGGCCCTGGAAGTCCTTGCGGTACAGGTCGCCCTTCGCCTCGGCGGCCCGCCACAGGCGCTCGACACCCGCCTGGTGCCGGGGCTCGCCGCTGGTGCGGATGAAGTCGTCGAAACTGATCTGCAACGGCTCGCGCAGGCCTTCGAACGCGGCGGCGTTGCGGTCCACCAAGTCCTGGGTCGGCACGCCTTCCGCCGCGGCGGCGATGGCGTTCTTCAGCGAGTTGTCGTCGGTGCCCGTGAGGAAGCGGACCTCGTGACCCCGGTGCCGCCAGTGCCGCGCCATGACGTCCGTCTGCACCAGCTCCAGCGCGAAACCCAGGTGCGGCTTGGAGTTGACGTACGGAATGGCGGTCGTGAGGTAGCGGCGGGCCATCGTGCCTCTCCGGGAGGAAGGAGGTGGGCCGCCAGGTTATCGATCGTTCACCGCGTCAGCCCGGCATTTTTCGGCCAGGCGGCTGATCCGCGAGTTGAGGTAGCGCTGTTCGGGCAGGCCGGTCGCGAGCGCGGCGGCCCGGCGGTAGCCGTCGAGGGCGGCGGCGAGGTCGCCCGCCATCTCCAGCAGGTGGGCGCGCACGGCGTGGGTGCGGTGGTGCCGCCGCATCGCCGGGTCGTCGAGCAGCGGCTGGAGGAGTGCCAGGCCGTCCTCGGGGCCGATCGCCATGCCGACCGCGACCGCCTGGTTGAGCGTCACGACCGGGCCGGGCGCGACCCGCGCGAGCATGGCGTAGAGCAGGCAGATCTGGCGCCAGTCGGTGCCTTCCCACGTCGTGGCCTCGGCGTGCACGGCGGCGACCGCGGCCTGGAGCTGGAACCTCCCGACGTGGCCGCGGGGGAGCACGCGTTCGAGCAGGCGCACCCCTTCCGCGATCTGGTCGCGGTCCCACCGTGAGCGGTCCTGCTCGGCGAGCGGCACGAGGCGGCCGCCGTCGGTGCGCGCGGGGGTGCGGGCGTGGGTGAGCAGCATCAGCGCCAGGGCACCCGCGACCTCGTCGTGGTCGGGGATCACCGCGTGCAGCAGGCGGGTGAGGCGGATGGCCTCGGCGGCGAGCGTCGAGTCCACGAGCGCGTCACCGCTGGAGCGGGTGTGCCCCTCGGTGAACAGGAGGTGGCAGACGTCGAGCACCGCGGCGACGCGGGCCGGCAGTGCGGCGTCGGTGGGGAGCCCGAACTCCGCACCGGCCGCGCGCAACGTGGCCCGCGCCCTGGTCAGGCGCTGGGTCATGGTGCGCTCGGGAACCAGGTACCCGGCGGCGATCTGCGCGGTGCTCAGGCCCGCGACGGCGTGCAGGGTCAGTGCGACCTGCGAGGACCGACTCAGGCTGGGGTGGCAGCACAGCAGCAACAGCCGCAGGGTGTCGTCCCCGTCGTGGGGCTCCTGGTCGGCCGCCGGCGCGAGCGGGGTGGGCTCCCGCGCGGCCACCGCGTCCTCCCGGACCGCTCTGGCGCCGTCCGAGCGCACCTTGTCGATCAACCGCCGCGAGGCCACCCGGATCAGCCAGCCACGCGGGTTGCCGGGAACGCCGTCGCGGTCCCACTGCCGCGCCGCCGCCTCGGCCGCCTCCTGCGCCGCGTCCTCGCAGTCGCCCAGGTCGCCGTGCCTGCGCAGCAGAGCGGCGAGGACGTGCGGCGACTCGCGCCGCCACACGTCCTCGACCACCCGTGAGGTCACTGCTCGCCACCGCCGGGCCACATCGTGGGCCGCAGCTCGACGGTCTCGCCCGGACCGGCGAAGCACGCCGCGATCTCCTCGGCACGGGCGTGGCTGTCCACGTCGATCAGGAAGAACCCCGCGAGGTGCTCCTTCGCCTCGGAGTACGGGCCGTCGGTGGCCAGCGGCTTGCCGTCGTCCCACCGGTACAGCCGCGACGACTCCGGCGCCCCCAGCGCCTCGCCGGTGAGGAGTTCGCCCCGCTCGTGCAGCTCGCCGAGCATCTTCTCGAACTCCGAGTTCAGCCGCTCCCGTTGCTCTCGCGGCATGTCCTGGTAGTCCGGCAGGTAGTCGGAGGTCGGGTGCCCCCACGGCTGCGGATTCGAGTGGATCATGATCACGTACTTCACCCTCGGCTCCTTCTCGAACGACGTCGTGGATGCGTCCGCGTGACCCATCCTCGCCCGGGACGTCGGAGCGGGTCGCGCCACGTCTACATCCGCGGGTTGTTGTTCGTGTCATGTAGACCGTGGCCGCTGTTCGAATGAGAATCGGCTGATCGGCGTCATGAGGCGTTGTCACGTTCTGCGGAGGGTGCTCGATGAACGCGCGCACGTCGGCCGTGCGGGCGGGTGTGCCGGCGGCGGTGCTGGTCGCGCTGGTGTTCCTGGTCGCGCTCAACCTCCGGCCCGCGCTGACGTCCCTCGGGCCGCTGCTGCCGCAGATCGGGGGAGAGACGGGGCTCTCCGAAGGGGCGCAGGGGTTGCTGGGAGCGTTGCCGCTGCTGGCGTTCGCGGTGGTCTCGCCGCTGGTGCAGCACCCCGCGCGGCGGTTCGGGGCCGAGCGCACGCTGCTGGTGGCGCTCCTCGTGCTGGCGATCGGTGCGGCGTCGCGCGCGGTCGCCGGTGACGTCGGGCTGTGGGTGGGAACGGCGGTCGCGGGCTGTGCGATCGCGGTGGGCAACGTGCTGGTGCCGACGATCGTCAAGCGCGACTACCGCGAGCACGTGTCGCTGGCCACCGGTGTGTACTCGGCCTGCATCACCGTCGGGGCCTCGATCGCGTCCGCCGTCGCCGTCCCGCTCTCGCACGCCGCGGGCTGGCGCGGTGCGCTGGCGTTCTGGGCGGTGCCCGCGCTCGTCGTCGCCGGGATCTGGGTGGTGCGCGCGTGGCGGCGCGGTCCGGCCGAGGCCGCCGTCACGGGGCACGCGGCGGTGAGCGTGTGGAAGCAGCCGAACGCATGGCTGGTCACGGCGTTCATGGGGCTGCAGTCCACGACGTTCTACGTCATGGTCACGTGGCTGCCCACCATCGAGATCTCCGCAGGCGTGCCGGCCGAGCGGGCCGGGCTGCACCTGTTCGTCTACCAGCTGGTCGGCGTCGGGTCGGGCCTCGTCATCCCCCGGCTGATGCGGCGCGGGGACGACCTGGTCAGGGCCGCGGTCACGGCCAGCGTCCCCATGGTGATCGGCGTGGCCGGGCTGCTGGCGTTCCCGGCGTGGAGCGTCGTGTGGGCGGTGGTCGCGGGACTCGGTTCCGGTGCGGCGCTGGTCGTCGCCCTCACGCTGATCAGCCTGCGCGGCCGGGGACAGCACGGGACCACGCAGTTGTCCGGCATGGCCCAGTCGCTCGGGTACCTGCTCGCCGCGCTCGGCCCGGTGCTGGCCGGGTACTTCGCCGAGCACACCGGGACGTGGACGATGTCCCTCGTCCTGGTCGGTGTGCTCGGCGTGGCCCAGGTCGGCGTCGCGGTGGCGGCCGGGCGGGCGCGGTAGGCGTCAGACCTTGTCGTTGACCTTGATCTTGCCCTCGATGATCTGCGCCTTGTAGCCCTCGACGATGCCCTGCAACGTCGCGTCGACCTTGCCGCCGGACGTCGCGTAGCCCATGCCGTTCGACTTCAGGTCGAACACCTTCGGCAGCGACGCGAGGTCGTTGCCCGCCGCCGCGTGGAAGAAGTCGTAGACGGCCACGTCCACGCGCTTGAGGCTGGACGCCGCGATGACGTCGCGGTTCGCGGCGAGCGAGGGCTGGTTGTACTGGTCGGCGTCGCAGCCGATCGCCAGCACACCCGCCTGCTTGACCGCGGCGAACACCCCGATGCCGGACGCGCCCGCCGCCGGGTAGACGACGTCGGCACCCTTGTCGATCAGGCCCTTCGCGGCCTCCTGGCCCTTGGGCGGGTCCTGGAAACCGGTGAAGTCACCGGCCGGGGTGATGTACTTCTTGTCGAACGCGATCTTCGGCGCCGCGGTCTTCGCGCCCTGGACGTAGCCCGCCTCGAACTTCTGGATCAGCGGGATGTCGACCCCGCCGATGAAGCCGATGTGGCACTTCTTGCTCTGGTAGGCGGCGATGACGCCCGCGAGGAACGCGCCCTCCTGCTCGGCGAACACCAGCGGCGTGACGTTCGAGACGCCCTCCACGGCGGAGTCGACCAGGCCGAACTGGACGTTCGGGAACTCCGGCGCCACGACCTTGAGCGACTCGGTGTAGGCGAAGCCGACGCCGACGATCGGGTTGAAGCCCTCGCTCGCCAACTGGCGCAGACGGGTCTGCTTCGCCGTCTCGTCCTCGTTGGGAGCGGCGGACAGCTCGCGGGTGTTCTCCTTCTTCACGCCCATGTCGGCGATCGCCTTGTCGAACCCGGCGGCGGCGAGGTCGTTGAACGACGCGTCACCCCGGCCGCCGATGTCGTAGGCCAGGCCGATCTTCAACGCGCTGCCGTCGACCTTCTTGCTGTCGGTGGCGGCGGCCTGCGACGTGGTGGGCGCGGCGGGCGGCGTCGCGAACTCGCAGGCGCTCCCGGTTCGCGTGGTGGCGTTCGTACCACCGTTGTCCTTGGCACACGCGCTCACCACCATGGTCAGCGCGATCGCGGCAACGGCGGTGCCACGGATACGACGGCGCACAGGTCCCCCTCTTGGCTCTCGGCTCAGGAGCGGGACGGTACCTCGCGGCTGTGTCGTTCTCGTTGAGCGTTCACCCAGTGAGATCCTTGCGGAACACCAGGAAGTCGCACGGGGTGGCGAGCTGCGGCACCAGGAACGGGTACGCCTGCGCCAGGTCGTCGCGGCGTCGCACTCGGTAGCCGAGGCGGGTGTACCAGGCGCGCAGGAACTCCTTGACCGGGTGCTGCCAGTCCTGCGGGACGAGCAGTTCCAGCTGCATCTCGGCCAGCTGCCGCTCGCGCGCCCAGCTCTCGGCGAACTCGACGAGGCGGCGGCCGATGCCGGTGCCGCGTTCCTCGGGGGCGGCGACGAGCATGCCGAACTCGCCCGCGCCGTCCTCCAGTTCGTGGATCCGGACCGACCCGACGAGCCTGCCCTGCTCGCGCACGACCGCGATCTCACCGGCCGCGACGAGCCCGGCGACCTCCTGTTCGCTGGTGCGCTCGGCGCCGTCGAGCCAGATGCCCTTCTCGGCGTCGGCGTACACGCGGTTGATCAACGCGGCGATCTCCGCGGCCTGCGTCGTGTCGTCGGTGAACGTCACCACGGCGCGGGCTGGTTCGTCCGAGCGAGCTTGTCGGCGTGCTGGAGGACGCCGAGTTCACGCAGCATCTTGTCCTTCTGCCGCGGGTCGTGCGCCACGTTCGACGCGTGCAACGCCTTGCGCAGCCGGGCCTTGCGCCACGGCGTGCCCTTGCCGGCCAGCGCGAGCTTCGCGGCCCGCAGCGCGGCCTTGTCCCTGGTGCGCGCGAGGGCGTCGCGGCCGTCGTCGCCGAGACCCAGCAGCGAGAGGAAACGCTCCCGCACCTCACGGCCGATGCGCGTCCACGTCGTCGTGCGCCGCCGGGCGGCCCGGATCTCGATGCCGAGCGCGAGGTGCAGCATCACGAGCCCCAGCACCGGCCCGAGCAACACCCGTGCCGCACCGGCGATCGGCCCCGACAGGCTGAAGGCGGCGAACGCGGCGAACGCCGTCAGCGCCCACGCCACGAGCCTGGCCGGCCCCGGTCGTCCGTTCTGCCGCACGCCGCCGCGCATCGCCCAGCCGCACGCGATGAGCGCCGCTTCCATGACGGAGAAGAGCAGGACCCGTTCCACGACGTCGGTGATGCCGAGCCGCTGCTCGAAGAACCGCCACGAGGTGTCGACGCTGACGCCGATGCTCATGAGCGCCACGAGGTAGAACCCCTTGGCGCCGGCGGGCTTCGCCGGTCCGGGTTCCGGCGCGGGAGCGGGTTCGGGCTCGGGCTCGGGTTCGGGTTCGGGGGAGGGCTGCTGGTCCAGCTGCGCGATCAGTTCCGGCGTCAGCACGACCTGACCGGCCGTGTCGGTGACACCGTTGCGCGCACGCCACTCGTTCACGATCGGCGTCGCGTACGGCCTGGTTGGAACTTTCTGACCCTGGCGGCTGAGCCACCGCCGGACGTCATCGACCGTGCAGCCGCGCGGCATGTGCTCGAGCGCGTACTGGATCTGGGCCTTCTGAGTCTTCAACGGGCCTAACGCGGCGCTGTGGTCGGTCAGGGTGCCGACCTCGTCCGTGGTCACTCGTGCTCTCCGTCCTCGTCGATGGGCTTGCAGGGGCACGCGGACCCGCCGGACCCTACCCGGCTACCGGCCGTGAACATCATCAGGTTTTCTCGTTGACACTGTCACGATGACAGTGTCACTATCGAGGGGTGTGGACGCTCGACGAGTTGCTGGACCGCGTCTCCGCCGCACTGTCGGCGGAGTACTCGGGCGCGCCCAACGGCCGCGTCCGGGACGTTCCCGACCGGCGGGCCGTCCGCTGGTACGCGACGACGGGCCTGGTCGACAGACCGTCGGCGATGCGCGGCCGCACGGCGCTGTACGAGAAGCGCCACCTGCTCCAGCTGGTGGCGGTGAAGCGACTGCAGTCGGAGGGGAGGACGCTGGCGGACATCCAGCTGGAACTGACGGGCGCCACCGAGACGACGCTGATGGCGATCGCCCGCGTGCCGGCGCACCTGCTCGACGCGGGTGGCGCGGGTGGTTCAGACGCCGCAGGCGACACGGCACCGGCGGCGGAGGTCAGGCCGCGGTTCTGGGCAGCACCCGCAGCACCCGCAGCACCTGCGCCTGCTCCCGTCGCACCACCCCCGCCCGCTCCCGCCGCTGCAGGCTTGCCCGCCCCCGCCCCCGCACCTCCCGGGTCCGGTCCCGCCACGCCACCCCCGCCCGCTCCCGCCGCTGACCTGCCTGCTCCCGCGCCTGCCGCCGCTGTGCCCGCCACAGCACCCCCGCCCGCTCCTGCCGACCCCGCCCACCCGCCCCTCCTGACCGGCGTTCCCCTCCCCGGAGGTGCCGTCCTGCTCCTGCCCGCGACCCCGACCGAAGCCGACCGCGCCGCCATCGCTGAAGCCGCCCAGCCACTGCTCGACCTCCTCGCCGCCCGCGGCCTGCTCACCGAAAGGGACCTGCCATGACCATCTCCGTCGCCCCGATGAAGGAAGCGGAAGCCGATCGCATCGGCAGGACGACCGAGGACGCGGGTCTCGGCGCGCTGCGCACCGACCGCGGCAACCTGCCGCTCGAACGCCTCGACGTGCGCACGCGGATCACCGGCCTGATCGGCCGCACGGTGCTGACGACCGGGTTCGTGAACACCTACGACACCGCGCTCGAGGCGACCTACGTGTTCCCGTTGCCCGACCGCGCCGCCGTGACCGGCATGAAGATGACCGCCGGAGACCGCACGGTCGTGGCCGACCTGCAGGAACGCGCCCAGGCACGGCAGACCTACGACGACGCGATCGCGGCCGGTAAGCGGGCGTCGATCGTGGAGGAGGAACGGCCGGACGTCTTCACCATGCGCGTCGGCAACATCCCGGCGGGCGAGCGGGTCACCGTCGAGCTGACGATGACCGGGCCGCTGGTGTTCGAGGACGGCGCGGGCACGTTCCGGTTCCCGCTGGTGGTGGCGCCGCGGTACGTGCCGGGGCAGCCGTTGCCGGTGCCGTCGGTCGGGGACGGGCACGCGCAGGACACCGATCTGGTGCCGGACGCGTCCCGGATCTCGCCTCCCGTGTTGCTGCCGGGCTTCCCGAACCCCGTGCGGCTCAGCATCGACGTCGACGTCGACGCGGGTGGACTGGAACTGGGCGAGGTGCGGTCCAGCCTGCACACCGTCGTCACCGAGGGCAGCACCGTGTCCGTGCGGCCGGGGGAGAAGGTCGACCGCGACTTCGTCCTGAGGCTCACCTACCGGGGCAACAGCTCCGCCGTCGTGTGCGTGCCGGACGCCGAGGGCGACGAGGGGACGTACCAGCTGACGGTGCTGCCACCCGAGTCCGGGACGAGGACCAGGCCGCGTGACGTCGTGTTGCTGCTCGACCGGTCCGGCAGCATGGGCGGCTGGAAGATGGTCGCGGCGCGCAGGGCGGCCGCGCGGATCGTCGACACGCTCACGAACGACGACACGTTCGCCGTGCTGACGTTCGACCACGAGATCGAACGCGCCGAGCTGGGGGACGGCCTCGTCACGGCCACCGATCGGCACCGGTTCCGCGCGGTCGAGCACCTCGCGAAGGTGCACGCGCGCGGCGGCACGGAGATGTTCGAGCCGCTCCGGCAGGGGCTGACCCTGCTGTCCGACGTGGCGCAGGGCCGCGACCCGGTGCTCGTGCTCGTGACGGACGGCCAGGTCGGCAACGAGGACCAGATGCTGCGCGACATCTCGTCGTTGATCAACCGGACGCGCATCCACGCCGTCGGCATCGACACGGCCGTCAACGCCGGGTTCCTCGGCAGGCTCGCCGCGGTCGGCGCCGGACGGTGCGAGCTGGTCGAGAGCGAGGACCGGCTCGACGAGGCGATGACGCACATCCAGCGGCGGATCGGCGCGCCGGTCGTCACCGACGTCGTGGTCGAGCCCGGTTCCGACCTGCCGAAGCCGCCCACGGCGATCTACCCCGGCGTGCCGCTGGTGGCGTTCGGGCGGTACTCCGGGAAGCCGGCCGAGTTCAACGTGCGCGGCAGGACGCGGGACGGTTCGGAGTGGCACGAGACGGTCGCGGTCACCGAGCACACGGCGGAGGCCGTCCGGTCGCAGTGGGCCCGTGCGGCGCTGCGCGACCTGGAGGACCGGTACGCGACCGGTGACAGCACGGTGGAACCGCAGATCATCGCGACGTCGTTGAAGTACGGCGTGCTGTGCCGCTTCACCGCGTTCGTCGCGGTCGACGAGCGGGTGGTGTCGGACGGGACGGTGCACCGGGTGACCCAGCCGGTCGAACAGCCCGCCGGCTGGGAGACGCCGATGCCGGTGCGCAGCTTCGGCGGCGCCATGCCCGCTCCGTTCGCGGCGGCACCGGCCCCGTTCGCGGCGGCTCCGATGATGATGGACGGGATGAGTCCCGGTGGCGCGCCGATGGCCCGTGCGGCCGCCCGGCCCGCCATGCCGAAGATGGCGGCTCCGGCGAGCATTCCGCCGCCGCCTCCGCAGGACGACCTGGGTGACGTCGTAGCGCGGGAAGTGCAGCGGCTGGAGAGTGACGTGGCGTTGCCCGCGTGGGAACGGCGTGACCTGCTCGCCGATCTGGCCAGCCGCCTCGGCACGCTCTTCGCGTCCCGCAAGGGCGCGGAGTTCCAGCCGGTGCACGACCTGATCGCCGCGATCACGGCCGGTGGCGACACCGACGAGCTGTGGACACGGGCGGTGCGCGTGCTGCGCGAGTTCGCAGGGGCGGAGAAGGCCGAACCGGAGCGCCGGCGCAGGTTCTGGCGCTGATCGGCCGATTGCCCGCGCCGGGGTGACGGCGGAACGCTCGGACGCGTGAGCGCGTTCGGGGAGTGGACGACAGCCGAGGGCCTGCCCGCGTTCGACTACCGGGCGGGCCCGACGCCGTGGGACCCGATCATCGACCCGCCGTCGGCCACGCACCGGGTGCACCTCGGCAACCGCCGGATCACCCTCGCCGCCGACGGAGACGGGCTCCTCGGGCTGTGGGACGAGCACCTCGGCGGCCGCTGGCTCGCGGAACGCACCGGCGGCGGGTACGGGAAACCGTTGCTCGGCCCCACTTTCGCCCGGCTCACGAGCGAGCACGGCACGCGCACGGTGCTGTGCCCGGAAGGCGACGTGCCGTGGGTGCTGATCAGGGTCGACGTGTCCGCCGGCACCGACGTGACCGAGGAATGGCTGGTGCGCCAGCGCGAGGTCGACCTGGAGTTCGGCCCCGTGCACGGCGACGCCCCGCCGGAACTGGCCGTCGTGGCGCTGGAACACATCGGCGGCGAGCGGGTGGACACCACCGACGGGCCGCTGAAGATCACCGTGGCGGTCGGCTCGGGGACCACCGCGTGGTTCCGCTTCGGCCTCCTCGACGGCCCGATCGACCCGGAACCGTTGTACACCAACAGCCTCGCCGCGTTGCGCGAGCGGCTCCCCACCGGGCGGACGCCCGAGATCAGCTGGCACGTGGCGTTGCTGACGGGGGGCGCGTGTGCTGACGGCGTGCTCGGCGGGCACACGCTGAACCAGGGCGGTGCGTACTCGTTCCGGCACGGTTTCAACGGCGCCGCAAGGGATCCGTTGCAGCACGCGCTGCCGTTGGTGCACTGCGAACCGGACCTCGCGTTGTCCGTGCTGCGCAACACCTGCGCCTGGGGCAGCCCGGACGGCGACCTCCCGTACGCCCTCGACGGCCGCAAACAACCGTGGACGCAGGTCTTCCGGCCGTCCGACCTGAACCTCTGGGCGCTCTGGCTCGCCGCCGAGTACGCCGCCGCGACCGGTGACCTCGAAGCGTTCGGCCGGCCCGTCCGGTACCACCCGGGCCACGACGCCGAACCCGTGCCGCTGGCCGAGAACCTCCGGCGCCAGTTCAGGTTCTTCGCCGACGTCGTGGGCACGGGCGAGCACGGCCACGTCCGGATCCTCAACGCCGACTGGAACGACCTCGCCATCCGGGAGTCCGGAGTGGACAGAGAGGTGATGGTCGAGCGCGGTGGGTCGGTGCTGAACTCCGCGATGGCCGCCTGGGTGCTGCCGGTCTACGCGGGCCTCGCCGATCGGCTGGGCGACACCGCGACCGCTCAGGAGGCACGCGAACGTGCAGAGGCCCTGCGCACCCTGGTCACGGGGGAGTGGAACGGCAGGTGGTTCCGGCGCGCGCACGGCCCCGGCAGCGTCGTGGGTGACGGCGACCTGTGGCTGGAGGTGCAGCCGTGGGCGATCCTGTGCGGCGCAGCGACTCCGGACCAGGCACGCGGCCTGCTCGCGACCATCGACGACACCTGCCGGGCCGGTTCGCCGCTGGGCGCCCGGCACCGCTGGCCGGTAGCCGTTGGCACGCAGGGACAGGTGTGGGCGTCGGTCAACATGACCCTGATCTGGGCGGCTTCCCGGTACGACCCGGAGCTGGCGTGGGACGAGTGGCACCGCATGACGCTGCACGCACACACGGCGGCCTATCCGGACGTGTGGACGGGCACGCTGTCCGGTCCGGACTGCTACCTGGCGCCGGAGAGCGACCGGCCGGGCGAGACGTGGGCGTTGCCGGAGTCGGGCCTCGCGATGCAGGCCTATCCGGTCGCGAACCTGCACAGCCACTCCCAGCCGGTGCTCGCCTACCTGCGGCTGCTCGGCGTGGAGCCCCTTCCGGACGGCACCCCGACCCGCGCCGTACCCCGATCCGGTGAATGGGCGTGACGAAACGGCGGTTGCCGTGGTCTGCACCGGTGCAGACCCCCCCGCACCAGCCCGAGGAGTTCCGTTGTCCAGCTGCCCCAGCCGAGTGGTCCCGTTGCGCACGCCGCTGTCCGAGGACCAGCGGCTGTCGCTCGTCGAGCAGACCGTCCTGTGTCACCCGGCCGTGCACAGCGTCGAGCTGACGTCCGGTGAGGAGATCCGTGCCGAGGTGGTCGTGTGGCGGGGGAGTTCTCCCGAACGGACCGCGCACGACCTCGCCGCCGCGCTCAACGCCGTGCTGACGGGGGTGTCCGTGTCGGTCGGCATCACGGCCGTCGCGTACCGGCGCCGCTCCACCACGCTGTTCGCGGTTTACAAATAGGCGTCTATTGTCAAACCAGCTTTACGTGCCCTACCGTTCTGTCAACCTCCTGAGGAGTGTGGCATGAGCGACACGAAGGCAACGGTGCCCGTCGGCTCGACCGAGCAGTGGACGGACGGCAAGCGGTACCTGTGGCTGCTGGGACTGGTCGTGCCGTCCCTGGCGTTCCTCGCGATCGGGATGCACGCGGTCACGGGCTGGGGCGTGTGGTTCTGGATCGGCCCGATCGTGGTGCTGCTGATCGTCCCGGCGATCGACCTCTTCGCCGGGCTCGACCGCAGCAACCCGCCGGACGACGTGATCGAACGGCTGGAGAACGACCGCTACTACCGCTGGATCACGTACCTGTTCCTGCCGATCCAGTACGTCGGGTTCGTGTTCGCGTTCTGGCTGATCGCGCGCGGTGACCTGAGCGTCGTCGACAAGATCGGGCTCGCGGTGTCGATCGGCTGCATCGGCGGCATCGGCATCAACACCGCGCACGAACTGGGGCACAAGAAGGAGAGCCACGAGCGGTGGCTGTCGAAGATCGCGCTCGCGCAGAGCTTCTACGGCCACTTCTACATCGAGCACAACCGCGGCCACCACGTCCGGGTCGCGACGCCGGAGGACCCGGCGAGCAGCCGCGTCGGCGAGAGCTTCTACCGGTTCTGGCCGCGCACGGTGTTCGGGTCGGTCAGGTCGGCGTGGCGGCTCGAGGTGAAGCGCTACGGCCGTCGTGACCGGCACCCGTACCGGCTGGGCAACGACGTGCTGAACGCGTGGCTGATGTCGGCGGTGCTGTGGGCGGCGATGATCGTGTGGCTCGGGCCGGGCATCGTGCCGTACCTGCTGGTCCAGGCCGTGATCGGGTTCTCACTGCTCGAGGTCGTGAACTACATGGAGCACTACGGCATGCTGCGGCAGGTGGTCGGCGCACCCGGCCGCCGCCGCTACGAGCGGGTCGACCCCAGCCACAGCTGGAACTCCAACAACATCGCCACCAACGTCCTGCTGTACCACCTGCAGAGGCACAGCGACCACCACGCGAACCCGACCCGCCGCTACCAGACGTTGCGCGACTTCGCGGAGTCCCCGGTGCTGCCGACCGGCTACGCGGGCATGATCCTGCTGGCCCTCGTGCCACCGGTGTGGCGGCGCGTGATGGACCCGCGCGTGCAGGCGCACTTCGGCGGTGACATCGGCCGCGCCAACATCCAGCCGGGCAAGCGCTCGAAGGTCCTCGCCCGCTACGGAGGCACCGATGCCGGCGAGGCGGTCGCCGACGACACGCGCGGCGACGCGACGGCGGGCGGCATGTGCCCGGGTTGCGGCTACGTCTACGACGAGAAGACGGGCGACCCCCGGGAGGGCTTCCCGGCGGGCACGCCGTGGGCCGACATCCCCGACAGCTGGTGCTGCCCGGACTGCGGAGTCCGCGAGAAGATCGACTTCGTGGCGCCGGGCCGGGCGACCGCCGCCTAGGATCAGTCTCATGGCTTCTCCCGCGGCCGCCGGTCGCAGGCGCCCGATCATCGAGGCGGCGATCGACCTGACCGCCCGCGACGGCTGGGCCGCGGTCACCATGACGCGGCTCGCCGAGCAGGTCGGCGTCAGCAGGCAGACCGTCTACAACGAGATCGGCTCGAAGAACTCGCTGGCCGACGCGATGCTGGCGCACGAGCTCGACCGGTTCCTGACCGCCATCGGCGCCGCGTTCGACCGCCACCCTGCCGACCTGGTCGAGGCGGTCCACGACGCCGTCCGCGACGTCCTCGACCTCGCCCGCGGCAACCTGCTGGTCCGCGCCATCGCCTCCGCGACCCACGGCGCCGACACCGAACTCGTCCCGCTGCTCACCACGCACTCCGACACGTTGCTGGCTGATGTGAAGGCGGTGCTGGTCGCGCGGGTCGAGTCCTACGACACCGGCCTGGGCACCGAGCAGGTCGAGGTGTTGATCGACCTCATGACCCGCACCGTCCTCAGCCACGTCGTGCAGCCGACCGGCACCCCGGCCGCCACCGCCGACGGCCTCGCGTGGCTGGCGTCACGTGTGCTGGCGGCCCCGGCGAGGAAACCCCTGCGGTACAGCTGAGTTCAAGGCGAGGAGACACAGCGGTGAGCGCACTGCTCGGCGTGCTCGACACTGTCGCGGACCGCCTCGTGGTCCCCGGCTACTCGAGGTGGGGCCTGCTGCTCCGCCGCCGGGGCTGGGACGACCTGCCGTCGTTGCGGGGCAGGCGCGCCGTCGTGACGGGCGCCGCGTCGGGCATCGGCAAGGCCACCGCCCTGGGTCTCGCGCGCCTCGGCGCCGACGTGGTCCTGGTGGTGCGCGACGAGCTGAAAGGCGCGACCGCCCGAGCCGACGTCCTCGCCGCCGTCCCCGGCGCGACCGTCGTGGTCCGCCACTGCGACCTGTCGAACCTGGCCTCCGTGCGCGAGTTCGCGTCCTCGCTGGAGTTCGACCGCGTGGACGTGCTGGTGCACAACGCCGGCGTGCTTCCGTCGGAACGCACGGAGACTTCTGACGGCCACGAGCTGACGTTCGCCACGCACGTGGTCGGTCCACTGCTGCTGACCGACCTGCTCCGTCCCAAGCTGGCCGGCGGCCGCGTCATCTTCGTGTCGTCCGGCGGCATGTACACCCAGCGCCTGCCGGTCGACGACCCCGAGTACCGCTCCGGCACCTACCGGGGCGCGACCGCCTACGCCCGCACGAAACGCATGCAGGTCACCCTCGCGCCGCTGCTGACGTCCCGCTACGCCCAGGACGAGATCGCGGTCCACGCCATGCACCCCGGCTGGGCCGACACGCCGGGCGTCGCGAGCTCGTTGCCGGGCTTCCACCGCCTGACGAAGACGTTCCTGCGCACCCCGGAAGAAGGCGCCGACACGATCCTCTGGCTGGCCGCGACGGCCCAGCCGGCCGGACGCTTCTGGCACGACCGCCGCGAGCGCCCGACCCACCTGCTGCCCACGACCCGGTCCGAGGACGTCGTCGCCTTCTGGCAGTACTGCACGAGCGCGGCCGGGATCCTGCCTTAGAGCACGATCTTCTGGTACGGCTCGCGATCGAGGTCGTAGACCTCCAGCGTCACCTGCGTCGGCAACCCCTCGACGGGCTTGAGGTGATCACGTGCGAGCCCGATGCTCACCCGCCCGACCTCCTGCTTGAGCTCGACCGACCGCCCCGTCAGCAACCCGACCCGGACGTGGATCATCGCTGCCGGCGACCCGTCCCCGATCACGGACTCCTCGATGGCGCGGAACCGCGTCTTGAACGCCGCCACCTCCGCGCTCACCAGCGGCCCGACGGTCCGGTGCAGCGCGAGGGCGAAGGCGCGGCGGTCGAAAGCCTCGCTCAGTTCGGGGGAGTACTCGACGGTGATCTGTGGCATGCGCCCACGCTACCGGCGGCGGCCAAGACGTCTCGGACCGTCGCGCACAGCAGATCATCATCTGGGATCGACCGGGTGGGCCGCACGTCCGTCGCGAGCAACGGCCGCAGCGCGGGCACCACTCGGCGGGCGAGCGGGCCGAGTGACGCGAGGTTCGCGATCTGCCCGATGTGGTACGTGCCGAGTACCGGCGTCACCTCGACCGCACGGCGCACGGCCGTGGCGAACGAGCGCCCGTCCTCTTCGGAGCCGGTGATGCGCCACAACGCGTGCCGCGCCTCGACGCGTTCCCAGCCGACAACGGCCGGGTCGTGCAGCAGGTCGTGCACTTCTCCGGTCAGCCGCCACCGCAGCAGCGCTTCCGCGGCGTGCGCCGGCGGGCTCTTCAGCGCGATCGGCCGCACGAGTTCGAGGGCTTCCTCGCAGTCCAGCGCAAGGAGGGCGTCGACCGCGTAGCGCTCCGCTCTCGTGCCGAGGAACGACGCGATGTCCGGCAACGCCTCCCTGGCGGCCGGGCCCCAGTTCGCCAGCACCCGCAGGTAGTCGCCCTGTTCCACGTGCGGTACCGCCTCCCTCAGCCGTCGCCGCACCGCCGGCAGCAGCGTGGTGGGCGGCAACAGGAGGAGCACCTCGATCACCCACGAGACCGGCGCGCCGAAGTCGCGGGCGACCCCGAGGTCGCCCGGCGAGTCGAGGAGATCGGCCACCAGGTCCGCGGCCTCGGGGGCTCCGGTCCTGGCCAGCGCGATGTGTGCGGGCCGTGCCACCTCGGGCTCGTCCTCGCAGGCGGCGACGAGTTCGGGCTGCCACGGCGCGGCGGCCTGGCCCGCGGAGGCGAGGATCCTCGCGGCCGAACCCCGCAGCCGGGAGTCCTCATCGGACAGACGGTGGGCGATGAGCGGGAGCAGCGCGGGAACGGGGGAGCGCCAGCGGTTCATCACCGCCGCCGCGGCGTTCACCGCCCACCGGCGTCGTACCGGATCGGGGTGGTCCACCAGTGCGGCGGTCAACCGGGTGCGGCCGTCCCGGTCGTCGTCGAACACCTCCTCGGTCATCGCCGTCATCACGGCGAAGCTCCGCCGTCCGGGTCCGATGTCCTGCCACACCGCGAAGTCCGATGTGGACAGATAAGAGACGACCTCGTCGACGTGTCGCGGGTCCCGGCCGCCCAGCCCGCACCTCCGCGCGGCGAGCACGCCGGCGAACCGCAGCGTGCTGTCCTCGTGGTGCGGCAACGACGACAGCCAGTCGATCACGTCCGCCGGCCACTCGCCGTCCGTGTCGCGCAGCAGCCGTCCGGCCGCTGTCACGTGGTTGAGGCGGGCCGCCGCGTCGGGCTCGACCCGGAACCGGGCGAGCAGGAGCGAGGCCGTCGCCGCAGGGGCGTGCTCCAGGGCGAACGCGGCCGCCCGGCGGACGACGGGATCGGGATCGTCCAGCAGGCCGGGCAGCCGCGACACGGCGCCCTGCCACTCCTCGGCCCAGGCCGGGTCGACGAACTCGGGACGTGCTCTGTGGGCCGTGCGTGCGAGTTGTGCGACGAGCCGGATCGCCTCGACCCGGAACGGGTGGTCGGGATCCACGGCCCACCGCACGAGGTGGGGCAGGAGCGGCGGAACGTCGGCGGCGATGGCCCCGCCCCGGTGCTGCAGTTCGCTGGTCAGTTCGCGGAACGCGTCTTGATCGCCGGAATCGGCGAGGAGAACAAGAGAATCCTGGATCATCCAGGCGACTTCTTTTCAGAGAGGACCGCTGAAGAGCGATCATGTGCTCTGCACGCTACAACAGGGCCTGGCCGGTGTGCGTGAGGATCAGGAGTTCCGTGCTGAGCCGCTGCCGGAACCCGAGCCGCTCGTACAGCCGGATCGCGCCGGTGTTGGACGCCAGCACGTGCAGGAACGTCGTCTCGCCGCGAGCACGAATGCCATCAGCCACCGCCAGCAACAGCCGGGTGCCGAGGGACTGGCCGCGGGCTTCCGGGTGCGTGCAGACCGCGCTCACCTCCGTGTAGCCGGGCACGCGCAGTCGTTCGCCCGCCATCGCCACCAACCGCCCGTCGCGGCGGATGCCGAGGTAGGTGCCCATCTCGACGGTGCGCGGCAGGAACGGGCCAGGCTTGGTCAACGAGGCCAGCGCCAGCATCTCCGGGACGTCGGCGGCGCCGAGCACGACCGCTTCGGGTTCCGGTGCGGCCGCGATGCCGTCGTCCACGAACTGCAACAGGGGCAGTCGGGTGTCGACGTGCCAGTCGGGCGGTGGTTCGTGGCCGGTCACGACGGCGTGCGGCGCCAGGGCGGCGAGGTCGGCCCAGTCGGCGGGTGACGGGGTCGAAGGCAGGCCCGTGAACGGGGACATGTCCGCCGGATAGCGCACCGCGGCGCCCCTGGACTCGGCGAAGTGGGCGTGCGGGCCGGTCAGGGCCGCGAACGGGGCGTTGTCGAGCGGTGTCACGTGAGGGGCTCCAGGAGGCGGCGGGGCTGGGTGAGGACGGCCGACACGGGGTCCGGGTCGGTGTCGGGGGCGGTGTAGCCGGGGCCGGGTTCGACGCTCGTCTCGGCGATCGGGACCACGCCGCCGCACGCCGAGCAGCGGTTCTGGGGGTCGAGCGTGCCGCCGTCGGCCTCGTGCCGGAACGTGCGCTTGGCGCCGCCGGGGGAGTAATGGGCGTCGCCCCACGCCATCATCGCGCGCAGGACCGGCCAGAGCCGCAGGCCCTTGGCGGTGAGGCGGTACTCGCCGCCGACGTGCGCCAGGACGTCCTCCTGCACCAGGAACTTCAGCCGGTTGGTCAGGACGGCGCGCGGGATGCCGAGCTGGGTCGCGAAGTCGCCGAACCGGCTCACACCGAAGAAGGCGTCGCGCACGATCAGCAACGTCCACCGCTCGCCCACGATCTCCAGCGCTCGCGCCAGTGAGCAGTTGCGGTCCGCGTAGGTGCTGGGCAGTGCCATGCATCCCACTGTAGTTCATTCACTGAACTATCGTGCTACGGTTCGGCTAGTTCAGTGAATGAACTCGATGAGAACCCCCGAAAGGCCGCCATGTACCAGTTCCTGGTGTCGTTCACCGTCCAGCCCGCACACCGCGAGGACTTCGTGAAGGTCGCGAAGACGACCGCCGAGGACTCGCTCGCCAACGAGCCCGGTTCGCTGCGGTTCGAGGTCATCGCGGACGAGGAGAACCCGGACCTCTTCTACCTCAACGAGGTCTACGCCGACGTCGAGGCGTTCCAGGCGCACGCGGGCGGCCCGTACTTCGGGGCGTTCTTCGCCGAGGCGAGCGCGTACGCCGAGGGCCCGGCGTGGCTGATGAGGGGAAACGTCGCGTGACGGAGCGCAGCAGAACGTTCACGTGGTCCGATCCCGGGCAGACGGCGAGCAAGGCGCGCGAACGGGCCGGGCTGGACTTCCTCGAAGCCGTGGCCGCGGGGGAACTTCCGGCGCCGCCGATCGCCGACGCGCTCGGGATGCGGCTGGTGTCGGTGGACAGCGGCTCGGTGGCGTTCACGCTGGACCCCGCCGAGTTCCACTACAACCCGATCGGCTCGGTGCACGGCGGCGTCCACGCGACGCTGCTCGACTCCGCGGCGGGGTGCGCCGTGCACTCCACGCTCCCGGCCGGCACCGGCTGCACGAGCCTCGACCTCGCCGTGCGGTTCGTCCGTCCGATCACGACGGACACCGGCACGATCACCTGCGTCGGAACCGTGGTGCACCGGGGCAGGCGCACCGCGATCGCCGAGGCACGGCTGGTCGACGGCGCGGGCAGGCTGCTCGCCACCGCCACGAGCACGTGCCTGATCCAGGAGGCGAAGAGTTGATCCTCGTCACGGGAGCCACCGGACGGCACGGCGGCACGGGCGCCCACGTGGTGCGCCGGCTCCAGGAAGAGGGCAGGGACGTGCGCGTCCTCGCCCGCACCCGCAGCGAACGCACCGAAGCGCTGGAAGAACTGGGCGTGGAGGTCGTCATCGGCGACCTGCGGGACCGCCGCAGCATCGCGCCCGCGCTCGAAGGGGTCGACCAGGCCTACTTCACGTATCCGATCGACGCCGGCGTGATCCCGGCTGCGGCCAACTTCGCCGCCGCCGCACGGGGAAGCGGCACGCGTGTGGTCGTGATGTCGATGGGCCCGGCGCACCCCGCCCACCCCAGTGATCGCGGCCGGGACCAGTGGCTCGCCGAGGAGGTCCTCCAGTGGGCGGGGCTCGACGTGCTCGTGCTGCGGATCGCGGCCGCGTTCCACGAGAACGTGCCGGCGCTGCACGGGAGGTCCGTCGCGCGGGAGGGCGTGCTCCGCAACTGCTTCGGTGACGGCGGCGTGTCCTGGATCAACGGCCGGGACGCGGCGGAACTCGCCGTGGCCGCGCTCCTGCACCCCGAACGGTTCGCGGGCCCGATCTGCTACCCGCGGGGCGCGGAGGAGTTGAGCCACCACGAGATCGCGGCGATCCTCGCGGACCACCTCGGCAAGCCCGTCCGGTTCGAGCCGGTCGAGCCGGAGCAGTGGCGGCGGGAGCTGGTCGCGTTGTCCACCGTGGAGGACGTGGTCAACCCGGACATGGCTGCTCACATCACCGAGGTGGCCGCGAGGGTGGCGCGGCACGGCTCGACCACGGCCGCGGACGCGCAGGCGCTCAGGGCCCTGATCGGTCGCGAGCCCATGACGTTCCGCGAGTACGTGCGCCTCATCTGATCAGCTGGCCCGAGGGGTGCGCGGCTCATTCGTTCGCATGATCCGGGCACCCCCGTCCGCTGTCTACGTTCGAACCATGTCGAACGCACTGAAGGTCGCGGCCGTGGTCGTGCTCGCCGCTCCACTGCTCGCCGCCCCACCGGCCCAGGCATCGTCCACACTGGACTGGAAGCCGTGCCGCGAGGTCCAGCAGCACTGGGATCCGGAGGACACCCGCTCCGAGTGCGCCACGGTGCGCGTGCCGGTCGACCACGCCCGCCCGCACGGCCGTCAGATCGACCTCGCCATCAGCCGCATCAAGGCCACCGACCGGCACAAACGGCGTGGCGTGCTGCTGATGAACCCCGGCGGTCCCGGCAACCGGGGCATCGACATGCCGGCCGCGGTGCTCAGGACGAAGTTCGCCGACCTGAACACCGACCACGACCTCATCGGCTTCGACCCGCGCGCGGTCGGGTCGAGCGGTGGCGTCGAGTGCGAGGCCACCCCGCAGGACGGCCCGGAGCCGGACCCGAAGGCGAGCCCCGAAGAACGGTTCCGGCAGGACCACGCCCGCAACGCCAACACCAACGCCCGCTGTGTCGGCTACGACCGCGAACTGCTGGCCAACCTCTCCACCAGGGCCGTCGCCGACGACATGGACCTGATCCGGGCCGCCCTGGGCGAACGGAAGATCAGCTTCTTCGGCATCTCCTGGGGCACCGCGCTCGGCGCCGTCTACCGCAGCCACCACGACCACCGCGTCGACCGCATGCTGCTGGACTCCGTCATGCCCGCCGACTTCACGCTGGAGACCCTGAACCTCGGCGCGGCCGGGGCCAAGCAGGCCAACTACGAGGTGCTCGCGGGCTGGCTCGCCGACCGGGACGGGACCGTCCGCCTCGGCAGGTCGCGCGAAGAGGTCACGAAGTCGATCGCCGGCCTGGTGGCGAAGCTCGACGCGAGTCCCGTCACGATCACCCCACCAGGCGGCAAGCCGCGCACCTACACCGGCGGGAGCGTCCGCTCGATGCTCACCTACAAGCGCACGGCGTGGCCGCAGGTCGCCGAGTCGCTCGTCGCCCTGCGCGACGGCGGGGTGCCGCCGCTGACCGGCGAGGAACCGGAGTTGGAGGGCTTCGGCCTCACCCCGGTCTGGTACGGCGGGCTGCTGATGCAACGCGCCGTCCTGTGCAACGACCAGGGCCAGGCGCCGACCGTCGACCAGGCGTGGCGCCAGGAGCAGCACCGCGCTCAGACCTACCCGTTCTTCCGCCACGGCGCGGGCTACGGCAACTGGTGCGCCGGCTGGCCGTTGCCCGCCACGCCGTGGAACCTGAAGCGCGCGACCAGCCCGGTGCAGCTCGTCGGGCACCGCCACGAGACAGTCACCCCGCACTTCTGGGCTGTGCAGATGCGGCAGCGCATCGGCGGAGAGCTGCTGACCGTGGACGACGCCACGCACGGTTCGTTGTGGGGCATCGACTGCGCTGACAAGGCGGTGCGGTTCCTCCGCACGGGGCAGACCTCGACCGGCGCCTGCCCCGGCGCGCAGTGATCACTTGCCGTGCGGGTCTTCGGCGTTGAGCATCGCGACGACCTGGTCGTAGTCGCCGCGTGCCTCGCCGTAACGCAGGAACTTCACCCGCTCGACCTGGATCTCGCGCGCGTCCGGCTGGGTCTCGATGATGCTCATGACCTCGGCGACGTACTCGGCCAGCGGCATGGCGTGCTCGTTCTCCGCCTGGCCTGGCATGAGATCGGTCTGCACCGACGGCGGTTCCAGCTCCAGGACCTGGACGGACGTGTCCGCGAGCTGGAGCCGCAGGGTCTCGCTGAGCATGTGGATCGCGGCCTTGGACGAGTTGTAGCTCGGCGTGATCTTGAGAGGGGTGAAGGCGAGTCCGGACGAGACGGTCATGATCGTGGCGTCCGGCAGCGTCTGGAAGTGCTCGACGAACGCGGCGATCAGGCGGATCGGGCCGAGGACGTTGGTCGTGACGGTGTCCTCGGCGGACGCCAGGAACGACTCGGGGCGGTGCCAGTCCTCGGCCCGCATGACGCCGGCCATGGTGATCAGCACGTTGGTCTGCGGGTAGCGTGCGAGGACGTCCTTCGAGGCCTCCGCGATGCTCGTGGCGTCGGCCGTGTCGATGCGGACGGTCTCGACACCGGGGTGCTCGGCCGCGATCCGCTCGAGCAGTTCGGTGCGCCGGCCGCCCACGATCACGGTGTTGCCGCGCTCCCGCAGGGCGAGGGCGAGCGCCAGGCCGATGCCGCTGGTGGCGCCGGGGATGAAGACGGTGTTTCCGGTGATGTCCATGGCACTGAGCTTCTGGTGATTCCGGAACCCGCGGCAGAGAGCCCTTGTCGGGGGATCGGCGATCCCTGGTTCAGCCGGCCGCACCCCGGATACTGGAAGGCATGGACCGTGAGGAACTCGCCGCCTTCCTGCGCCGCCGCCGCGAGGAGCTGAGGCCGGAGGACGTCGGCCTGCCGGTGGGCGCGCGCCGGCGGGCACCGGGCCTGCGCCGCGAGGAGGTGGCCGCCCTCGCGGCGATGTCCACCGACTACTACACGCGCCTGGAACAGCAACGCGGCCCTCAGCCCAGCGAGCAGATGCTCACCGCGCTCGCCCGCGCGTTGCGGCTGAGCGACGACGAACGCGACTACCTGTTCCGCGTCAGTGGCCGCAACGCCCCGTCGCCCCGCGCCACCGCCACGCACGTCGCGCCCGCGTTGCAGCGGGTGCTGGACCGCCTCGACGACACGCCTGCCCTGATCCTGTCCAACCTCGGCGAGGTCCTGGTGCAGAACCGCTTCGCCGAAGCCCTGTACGGCGACTCGTCGCGCTTCACCGGCCACGCCCGCAGCGGTGTCTACCGCTGGTTCACCGACCCCGACGAACGCCTGATCTACCCCGAGCACGACCGCGACCGGCAGGGCCGCACCCAGGTCGCGAACCTGCGCGCCGCCTACGCCTCGATGGGCCCGAAGTCCCGCGCCGGTGAGCTGGTTCGCGTGCTGTGCAAGGAAAGCGCGGAGTTCGCCGAGCTGTGGGACCGGCACGAGGTCGCCAAGCGGTACGAGGACCACAAGGTGCTCCTCCACCCCCAGCTCGGCGAGATCGAGGTGGACTGCCAGGCGTTGTTCACCGAGGACCAGTCGCAGGCGTTGCTGGTGCTCACGGCCCCGCCGCGCACCGAGTCGTTCGAGAAGATCCAGCTGCTCGGCGTGCTGGGGACGGAGAAGTTCAGCTCAGCCTGAGGATCGTCTCCTCGATCTCGGCGCCGCGGGCCGGGGCGAACCCGGTGTCCGTGCCGACGACCTCGAAGCCGGCCTTCAGCAGCACGCGCTTCGAGGCCTCGTTGTCGCTCGCGCACCGGCCGTGGATCGGCCGGACCGTGACCTCCCGCAGCAGCAACGCGAGTGCCCGTCCGGCGACGCCCTGGCCCCACACCGAGCGGTCGATCCAGTAGGTGACCTCGGTGTCGCCCTCGATCACGAAGCTCGCGATCGAGCCCACCACCCGGCCGTCGCCCACGATGACGCGGTTCGTGGTCCCGGGGTTCGCGAGGTTGCGGCGGGTGCGGGCGTCGAACGCCGCGCGGTCGTCGGGGTCCTCGGCGGTGAACGCGGCCATCGCCACCGACTCGGGATCGCGCATGAACTCGAACAGGGCGTCGAAGTCGGCTTCCTCGACCGGGCGCAACGTCACGTCTCGGATCATCGGGCGAGCCTGTCCGCCAGCCACGCCAGGGAAAGCGGATAGCGGTAGTCGATCCCGCCGTGGCCCGCGTCGAACAGTTCGAAGTGGACGCGCTCGTCCGGCAGGCCCGCCGCGGCGATCTCCCGCCGGAACGCCTCGGCGCCCAGGTCGAGGTAGTACTCGTCGCGCGTCCCGGCGTCGATCCACACCGCCCGCAACGACCGGATCGCGTCCTGGTGCCCCGACACCATCCGCACCGGGTCCCAGTCGAGCCAGCGTTGCCACACCTCGGGAACCGGCGCGCCGGTCACCGGGTCGAACGGCAGCCGCGGCGTTCCGTCGTCGTCGGCGGAGAAGCACGCGGCCACCCCGAGGACGCCGAGCAGGTCCATGTCCGCGGGCTGGGTGAAGGCGGGGCGCGAGCGGAAGTCCGCCCACCACCGCTGGATGTCGTGGTCGTAGCCGCGCAGCGACCGCGCCGCCTTGCCGAAGTCCGCGAGGTAGCAGAGCTCGTAGAGCGAGTCACCGGCGTGCGTGGCGAGCGCGCCGAACAGGTCGGGCCGCAGCATCGGCGTGATCATCGCGCCGAACCCGCCCGACGACTTGCCCGCGATCGCCCGCGACTCGCGGTCGGCGATCGTGCGGTAGTGCGCGTCCACCCACGGCACGACCTCGTCGCACAGGTAGGAGTGGTAGCGGCCGGTGCCGGGGGAGTCGACGAACTGCGAACCGCCGTACGACGTCCACGCGTCGACGTACACGACTACGCAGCCCGGAGCTCCCTCGGCGAACACCGCGTCAGCCGTCTCCACGAACGGCTGGCGGAACGGCATGCGGTTCTCCCACATGGACAGATGGCCCGTGTAACCCTGGATCATGTACACGGCCGGATACCGTTCCGCGCTCTCGTCGTAGCCCGGCGGCACGTACACCCACAACGGGCGCTCGTGCGGGTCGCCGAGCGGGTTGCCGCGCAGCAGCTCGGAGGAGATCGTGTGCCGGTCGAGCCGACCGGCCAGGGGTGCGTCCCAGGGCAGCATGATCCCCAGTCAACACCCCTGGTGGGCGTCAGGTGGTGCAGGCCGCCTGGTTGAGCGTGACAGCGGAGGGAGCACCCGCCGCACCGTTGGCGGTGAAGCCGAGCGACACCGACGCTCCCGCGCCCAGGGACGGGCTGTGGGTCGGCGCCGTCACCGTGACCGTCGTGCCGGACTGGGTGAAGGTGCCGTTCCAGCCGCTGGCCACGGTTGCTCCGCCGGGCAGGGTGAACACGACCTGCCACGGGCTCGCGGCGCTCGTCGCGGTGTTGGTGACGGTCAGAGAACCCTGGAAGCCGCCCTGCCAGGAGTTGTCGAGCCTCCAGGCGGACCTGCAGGCACCGTTGCCGCCACCGGTCGTGGTCGTCGTGGGGCCGGGGCCGCCGCCGGTGGGCGGGATGAGGTACGGCTGCAGGATCGACTGCTTGGCCTGGTTGACGGTCGTCCAGTCGTCACCGACGATGCCGCCGGTGTCGCCGCTGTTGGGGTTCCACGACCAGTAGGTGAACGAGATCCCGTTGACGCCGGTGCCGGTGTAGGCCATGAGGTTCTCCAGCCACACCTTGTCGACCGGGTTGGCGAGCGTGGTGCCGAACTCGCCCATCATCAGCGGCGCGATGTTCTGCCGGTGCAGGTAACCCCAGTACCTGTCCCAGATCGCCGGCATGTTGGCGGGGTAGTCGGGGGCGCTGAACCACGGCTGGGCGTAGACCGACGTGGCGTACTCGTGCGGGGAGTAGACGAGGCGGTTCGGCACGGACAGCCGCACCGGGAACTGGCCCGCCCTCGACAGGTTGCCGCCCCACCAGCCGCAGTCCTCGTCGTTGGACGGGTCGCCGTCCCACACGTTCGACAGGCCGCCGCTCGGGCAGCTCACGCCCTCGACGAAGATCAGCCAGTTCGGCTGCACGCCCAGGATCGCGTTGCCGGCGCGTTCGGCGGCCAGGCGCCAGTCGCGGGCGGTGTCGCCACAGCCCCAGCACGACCCGGTCGCCGCGGGGTTGGTGCCCTCGGCGTGCGGCTCGTTGTGCAGGTCGGCGCCGATGACCGTGGTGTTGCCCGCGTAGCGCTGGGCGAGCGCCTTCCAGTCGTTGATCCACGTGGTCTCCGGCACGCCCGCCGTGTACCAGAGGGCGGTCTGGCCCGCGCTGGTCGGCCGGTGGCGGTCGAGGATGACGCGCATCCCCTTCTGGCCGGCGTACTCGATCACCCTGTCGAGGATCTGCAACGGCGACAGGCCGACCAGGTCGGGATTGGTGTAGTCGTTGATCCCGGTGGCCTTGGCGTCGGGTTTCAGGGCGTCGTTGGAGAACGGCACGCGCAACGTGTTGTAGCCGAGCTGGGCCATCTGGTCGAGCTGCTGGCGCCACGTCCGGCTGGACCACAGGCCGTGGAAGGTCTTGTTGTCGGTCTCCATGCCGAACCAGTTGATCCCCGTCAGCCGGACCGTCGCGTTCGTGCTGTCGAGGATCTTGTTCCCGCTGGTGTGCAGGTACCCGGTGCCGGTGCCGCCCGCGGCGAGCGCGGTGGAGTGGCCCACCGTTCCCAGCGCGACCACCCCGCTCGCCGCCACCACGGCCGCGACCACCGCGCCCAGGACTCTCTGCCGCCGCCTCATCTGGTCTCCTCCGCCGACTCGCACCCCTCGGATTCTGGGAGCGCTCCCAGAATCCGAGGGGCCGGGGCGGGGGTCAACTCGGCGGCCGGAACTCAGTCCACTTTCGACGGTCGATTCGACTCGAACCCGTCATTCGGCCGCTTTCTTCGCCTCCTTCACCGCGGTGTTCCAGGCCTCGGCCGGGTTCTTGCCCTGCTCGACCGACTGCAGGGCCGGGCCGAACACGTTCTCCTGGATCTGCCCGTCGGCGGGCCCCTTGTACTGCGCGGCCTTGACCTTCTGCACCTGCGCGGCGAACAGCGCGCCCGCCTTCACGTTGTCGAAGTAGGTGTTGACCTGCTCCAGCAGCGTCCTGTTCTCCAGGGCGTCGACCTGGCTGGGGAAGGTTCCCCTGGCCTGGAACGCCTTGATCTGCTGCTCCGGGGCCGTGAGCCACGCCGCGAGCTCCGCCGCCTTGTCCGGGTTCTCGCTCTGCTTCGGCACGGTCAGGTAGGAGCCGCCCCAGTTGCCGCCGCCGTCGGGGAACGCGTCGGTGACGGCCCACTTCCCGGCGTTCTCCGGTCCTGCCTGGGCCTCGATGACGCCGAGCATCCACGACGGGCACGTCTTCGTGGCGAACCTGCCCAGCTTGAAGCCGGTGTTCCACTCGGCGCTGAACGCGGGCAGCTTCGCCGACTGCCCCCTCGCCACGGCGTTCGTGACGGCGGCCCAGTCGTCGCGGATGTCCTGGTTGGACTCGACGACGAGCGTGTCGGAGGTGTCGAAGTAGCCGACGTCGTGCTGGTTGTGCATGGCGTTGAAGATCTGCGCGGCGCTGTCGAACCAGGCGACACCGGACACCGCGGCCACGAACCGGTCACCCGCGGCGAAGTAGGTGTCCCAGCTGGAGAACAGCCGCTTGACCTCGTCGGGATCGGACGGCAGGCCGGCCTCGGCGAAGAGGTCCTTGCGGTAGCACATGGCGAGCGGGCCGATGTCCGTGCCGTAGCCGATCAGCCTGCCGTCTCTCGTCGTCGCGGCGTCGGCCTTCCACTTGAGCCAGCGGTCCGGCGTGACGTCCCGCGGGCCGGTTTTCAGCAGGTCGTGGAACTGGTCCGCCTTCGCCATGACCTGGCTGAGGTAGCCCTCCTCGACCGCCTCGACGTCGGCGAGCCCGGCCCCCGCGCCGAGCTTCGTGAACAGGTTCTGGTGGTGCGGAGCGCCCTGACCCGTCTTGCGCTGGACGATCTTGACGTCCGGGTGGGCCGCCTCGTACTCGGCGAACAGCTCCTCGTAGCCGAACTCGTTGAACGTGGCGATGGTCAGTTCGGTCCTGCCATCGGCGGTCCGGTTCGCGGATCTGTCCGCGCCGCAGGAAGCGACGGTGGCGGACAGGACGACCCAGACCGCCGCGGTGACCCAGCGGCGGGAAAACACGGATGACTCCTCGGGCGACGGCGGCGGATCCTGGGAGCGTTCCCAGGTTACGGGAGTGTGAATACCGCGTGGAGGAGTGTCAAGTGTCATCGCGGGGACCGTGAGACGCGGTGCTCTAGTTGTTAGGCGGCAAAGAGAACGGTGTTCGCCCAGGTGTGGCGCTGTCCTGGGAGTGAGGTGTCGGAAGTGGGAACGCTCCCAGGAAACTGCCCGCGCAGACCCCGCCGGACGACCCTGGCGGTCAGGCGGCGAGGAACTCGTCGCCCTCGGCGTCGTGCGTCACGACGCGCCCAAGTCCGGCATCAGGCGAACAGCGCCGCCAGCCTCTCGAGCGACCGGCGCATCGAAGCCTTGTTGCGGCGGGGGATCGGCGACAGGTCCAGCAGCAGCGGTACGCGCGCCGTCGACCAGTCGAACGTCTCGGTCACCTCCGTGCCGCCGTCGGCCAGCGGGGTGAGCCGCCAGCGCCAGCGGTGGCCGTTGAAGTGCCGCCACGCGATCAGCCTGTCCTCCTCGAACTCCACCACGGTGTTCTCGATGCGGTAGCCGACCCCGATCTTCATGTCCATGCCGAACGTGCTGCCGACCGCGAGCCGTTCTGGCGCGCCCTCGCGCGGCGCGAGGACGGTGCCGGAGCCGTCGATGAGCGGGTGCTTCGCCGGGGCGGCCAGCAGGTCGAAGATGCCGGCGGCGGGCGCGGGCACGACGGCGGAGACGGAGACGCTGCGCATGGATCAAGCCAAGCATCGGTGTCACCGTGCCGCACAACGGGTGGGCGGCGCTGTGTCGCAGGCTTCAGGTCTGGGTCAGGGCCCGTTCCATCGCGCGGCGGGCGTGGACCGCGGCCGCCGGGTCGTGCCCCAGTTGCACGGCCGAATTGAGCGCGAAGCCCGCGGCCAGGATCTCGAAGAGCGCCTGGCCGACGTCGAACGGCTGGGGGAGCTCGTCGTTGTCCACGGCGGCGTCGTGCTCGGCGCGGAGTTGCCCCTGCCCGCCCGACCACGCCTCGACCACGGCGTCGCGGACCGCGCCGGGGCGTCCGTCGTACTCGCTGAGCGCCGCCCGCCCTCGACGCCACCCACGAGCAGGAGGTCCGCCAGCGCATTCGTGCGGTGCTCGTCGACGGTGAGGCGCCGGACCCGCGCACGGCCGCGCTGACCGCACTGCTGTCCGCGAGCGGCGCTCTCCCGGTCCTGCGGCCGCCGCTCGCGTGGTCCGGCGAGGTCAGCAGGCGCGCGAAGGAGCTGGAGAAGGGCAACTGGGGCGCGGAGGCCGTGAGCGCCGCGGTGACCAGGACGGCGGCGGGGATCGCCGCGGCGACCGCCGCGGTCACGGCCGCCGCGGTGGTCACGACCGTGACCTGAGCGCCGTCACGCGCCGTGCGCCGGCCGCAGCGAGCCGGTGGCCTCCGCCTCGGGTTCGTCAAGGTCGTGTCGAGCGACAGAGCTCGCCACGTGCTCGGCTGGCGGCCGCGCCCGACGTGCGAGGCGGTGATCGCGGCCTGGCAGAGCATGTCCGCAGGTCGCTCGCCGGTGAGGCGGTGCCTGACGATTCCGTCGGGAGACGGTGGCGGGCGAGGGATCCGCGGACGGCGCCGCCGCAACGCCCGAACACGCCCGGAACGAGGCCGTCGAGGCGGCACCGTCCGCGGATCGCCCGCCCGCGCCTCTCACCAAACGAAACTGTCAGCACACCCATGCACACGGCCAGCAGTCCTGCCCGTGGTCACGCTCGCTTCGCGAGCGCGTTTCACGTTGCCGGAGTGCACGCGGGGAGCTTTCGTTCGCGCTGAGCGCACGCGAGGGCCCCGCGTGCGGCAGGAAAACGTGAAGTCGGCTCGGGTGGAAGTGGTTGGGGCTTCCGGGCAGTGTTTAGTCGTCGTAGGGGTCGTCGGCCGGTGAGGCGGTGTCCCAGTCCGAGGCCAGGTCCGGGTCGATGATCGCGAACCGGGTGCCGGTGGGATCGGCGAGCACCGCCACCTGGCCCAGGGGAGAGGGGTAGGGCTGGAACCGCAGGCGCGCGCCCGCGGTGCGGGCCCGGTTGAGCGTCTCGGTGAAGTCCAGGCCGGCCGGGACGGCGAAGTGTGCGATCCAGCGCGGGGGCACGGTGGCGGGGGTGTCCGGTGCCATCCGGACGCGGCCGATCACGGTGTCGCCGCCGGTGGAGTAGACGACGTGGTCGACTGCCTTGCCGTCGCCCACCTGCTGCTGCCGGTAGCCGAAGAGCGCGCGGTAGAACGGGTCGGCCTGGCGCGGGCCGCGGGTGACGAACTCGAGCCACACGAGCGCGCCGGGAACGCCCGCGGTGAACCCTCCGCCGTCGACGGGCTGGGCGATCCCGACGGTCGCCCCGCTCGGGTCGTCGACCAGGACCTTGGCCACGAGACCGGGGACGGTCCGCGGGTCGGACTCCAGCACCTTGCCGCCGAGCGCGCGCACCCGGTCGCTCGTCCTGGCCAGGTCGGCGACGGCCAGGTAGGGCGTCCAGTCCAGGGTGGCGCGGTCCAGCGGGCGGACACCGGCGACGGGCTCGCCGTCCAGCAGCGCGACCGCGTAGTCCCGCCCCGCGTCGTCCCGCGTCCAGTGGTGCTTCCAGCCGAACACGGTCTCGTAGAACCGCGTGCTGCGTTCGGTGTCGTTCGTGGCGAGCTCGACCCAGCACGGATGCCCCGGTTGGATGATCATGAGATCGATTGTAGGAGTGGACCGGCTGGTCTAGAAAGCCTTACCTTGAGGTTCGTGAAGCTCACCGCGAAGGGCCAGGCGACCCGGCAACGCATCATCGAGGGCGCGGCCGCGCACCTGCGCAGCGACGACGCAGGCGGCGTGACCCTGGACGACATCAGGGCGATCACGGGCACCAGCAAGGGGCAGATCTTCCACTACTTCCCGGACGGCAAGGAGGAGCTCTTCCTCGCCGTCGCGCGGTTCGAGGCCGACCGGGTGCTCGCCGACCAGCGCCCGCACCTCGGCGCGCTGACCTCGTGGACCGCGTGGGAACGCTGGCGGGACGCCGTGGTGGCGCGCTACCGGGCCCAGGGCCGCAGCTGCCCGCTGGGGGTCCTGATGAACGAACTGGGCGGCACGCCGGGCGCCCACGAGGTGATCAGCACGTTGCTCGCCCGGTGGCAGGCCGAGCTGCGCCGAGGAGTGCTGGACATGCAGGAGGCCGGCCTGGTGCGGGCCGGGGTGGACGCCGACCGCATGTCGGCGGCGCTGATCGCGGGCATCCAGGGCGGCGTGCAGGTGCTCCGCTCGACCGGCAGCGCCGCCCACCTCGAGGCCGTTCTCGACGTGCTCGTCGACCACCTCCGCAGCTGAAGTTCTGGACTTGCGGGTCCAAAATTGTGCTCCTAGCTTCGAACGCATGGCACAACGACTGCAGGGCAGGACCGCCCTCATCACCGGTTCCACCAGCAACATCGGCCGCGCGATCGCGATCGCCTTCGCCCAGGAAGGCGCGCACGTCGTCGTCTCCGGCCGCAACGAGGCGCGCGGCGCGGAGGTCGTCGCGCAGATCCGCGCCGACGGCGGCAAGGCCGACTTCGCCCGCGCCGACCTCGACGGCTCCCTCGCCGCGAGCAGGGCGCTCGCCGAAGAGGCGCGGTCGCTGCTCGGCGGCCGTGTCGACGTCCTCGTGAACAACGCCGGCATCTACCCGTCGCCGGGCACTCTCGACACCGACGAGGACACGTACGACCGCATCTACGACGTCAACGTGAAGGCGCCTTTCTTCCTGACGCAGGCCCTGGTCCCCGGCATGATCGACGCGGGTGGCGGCACGATCGTCAACCTCGGCTCGTGGATCACCCGCCTCGGCGTGCACCGCGGCTCCGTGTACAGCTCGACCAAGGGTGCGATGGAGACGCTGACCCGCGCGTGGGCGTCGGAGTTCGGCTCGCGGGGCGTCCGGGTCAACGCCATCTCGCCGGGCGTCATCGCCTCGGACGAGTGGGACGACGAGATCCGCGGCGTCTCGAACGTGATGATGCGCGGCACGCCCGCGGGGGAGGCGGGACGGCCGGACGCGATCGCGCGAGCGGCGGTCTACCTGGCCTCCGACGACGCGGAGTTCGTGCACGGCATCGTGCTGGACGTCGACGGCGGGCGGACCGGAGTGGCGGTCGTCGCTGTGTGACCTGGATCACCTATCGCCCCTGTTTCTGTGACCTGAGGTGAGACTCGCCGGTCTCCCATGGCGTAGAGGAACTCGGTCGGCGAAGGGTGCGGAAGTGACGGGTCGGGAGTGGCTGGGGCAGGTGGACGCGGAGCAGGTGGAGGCCGCGCGGACCGGTGATCGGACGGCGCTCGACGCCGTGGTCGCGGGGTGCCTGCCGCTGGTCTACAACGTCGCCGGCCGGGCGTTGCACGCCGACGCCGAGGTCGACGACGTGGTGCAGGAGACGATGGTCCGCGTGATCCGCGGCATCGACGCGCTGCGGGAACCGGACCGGTTCCGGTCCTGGCTGGTGGCCGTCACGATCAACCAGGTCCGCGAGCACCACCGCCGCCGCGACCTCGCCCCCGCGCCGCTGGAGGAGTACGACCGGGCCGACCCCGGCGCCGAGTTCGTGGAGACCGCGTTGTCCCGCCTGCACTTCGCCCAGCAACGCCGCGAGGTCGACGAGGCCGCGCGGTGGCTCGACCCGGCCGACCGCGAACTGCTGGCGCTGTGGACGCTCGAACGCGTCGGTCAGCTCACCAGGGCCGAGGTCACCGACGCGCTCGACCTGGGCGCGCACGCCGTCACCGTGCGGGTCAGCAGGCTCAAGGGCCGCCTCGAAACGATCCGGCACCTGGTGCGCGCCCTGTCGGTGGAACCGCGCTGCGCCGGCCTCGACCGGGCTGCGCAGGGCTGGAACGGCGAACCCACCCCGTTGTGGCGCAAGCGACTCCTGCGGCACGTGGACGACTGCGGGCGGTGCGGCCGCGGCGTCGACGACGCGATGCCGGTCGAGCGGATCCTCACCGGTGCGGCGCTGCTCGTCGTCCCTGCCGCCTACCTGCCGCGCCTGCTGGAGAACCTCGGCGACGTGACGCCCGAACTCGTGGCGCACGCCGTCGAGGCGCCGGCGCACCTCGCCGAACCGGTGGGCGTGTTCGCGAAGCTCGCCGGAAAGCCGGTGCTCGCGGTGGCGGGCGCGGCCGCAGTGTGCGCGCTCGTCGGTGTGGTCGGCACGATCGTGCTGTTCCCGTCCGACCCACCGGCGGCTATCGCCGTGCCGAACACCCCGCCGCCGACGACTCTCGTGTCCTCCACGGAACTGTCGAGCGCGGCACCCACGTCGTCGTCGGCCGGCACCACGACTGCAACGACCACTACGACGACGACCACGACCACGCAGGCCCCGCAGCAGGTCAAGGTCGCGACAGCCGAGGAACGCGTCCTGGCTTTGATCAACGACACCCGTGCCGCGGCCGGCCTGCCCCCGTTGTCGGTCGATCCGGCACTGGTCGTGGCCGCCGATCGGCACACCAGGGCGATGATGAGCAACGACTGCGGCCTGTCACACCAGTGCCCCGGCGAGAGCGGCCTGGGTGAACGCAGCAGCGCGGCCGGCGTGAAGTGGAGTTCCGTCGCGGAGAACGTCGGCATGGGCGGTCCGGTCAAGGACGACGTCGAGTCGATCTCCAAGATGGCGCTCGGCCTCACCCAGGGCATGATCGACGAGAAGCCGCCGAACGACGGCCACCGCAAGAACATCCTCAGCAGGTCGTCCACGCGCATCGGCATCGTCGTCGTCCGCGACGCGAAAGGCACCGTGTGGATGACGCACGACTTCGCCGGAAGTTGAGCGAGGACGCGGGTTGAAAAAAGATCATCCTGAAGTAGTACCCGGGACGCGACCACAGCCGGACGCGTGACGATCCGTCCGGAAAGCACTGTCTACCCCGTGCAGACCGTCACCCTCCGTCCCACCACCACCGACACCCCGGAGCTGTTGCGCTGGGCGGGGTTCGGCGGTGCGCTGCTGCTCACCGCCGGTGCCTGGGCGGTCAGCGCGAGAGCGGGCGCGGTGGCACTGGGCGTGGCGATCGCGGGTGCCGGGCTGGTCGTGCTGACGTGGGCGCTGCTCGGCCGCTCCCGGCCGGACGCGTCCTGGCTGCGGCGCACGCTGGCGTGGTGGTGCGGCCCGTTGCTGGTCGCGCCACCGCTGTTCAGTCAGGACGTCTTCAGCTACCTGGCGCAGGGCGAGGTGGCGCGCAACGGCTTCGACCCGAACGTGGTCAGCCCCGCCGTGGGCGCGAGTGCGGAGGCGGTCGCACGCGTCGGCGTGTACTGGCGGGAGACGCCGTCGCCGTACGGGCCGCTGTTCAGCACGATCGAACGGGCGATCACCGGGGTGACCGGCGGCCACCCCGTGGCGGGCATCGGGTTGTACCGGCTCGCGGCGGTGGCCGGACTGCTGCTCGTGGTCTGGGCGGTGCCGCGGCTGGCCGAGATGGCCGGGGTGCGGGAGAACACGGCGCTGTGGCTGGGCGTGATGAACCCGTTGGTGCTGTGGCACCTCATCGGTGGTGTCCACAACGACGCGTTGATGCTCGGCCTCATGCTGTCGGGCACTGTCGTGGCGTTGCACGCGTTGCCCGAAATTCGCTGGTGGCAGTACGCGGCCGGGGTCGTCCTCATCGGACTGGGCGCGCAGGTCAAGTTGCCGGCGTTGGTGGCGCTCGCGGTCGTCGGCACGGCGCTGGCCCGCCGGCTCGGCGGGGGATGGGTGCGGCTCGTGGCCTCCGGGCTCGCGATGCTGGCGGCGTTCGTGGTCGTGTCGGTCGTGACGTCCCTGGCCGGGCAGACCGGTTTCGGCTGGGTGCAGGCGCTCGGCACGCCCTCGAAGGTGAACAGCTGGATGGCGCCGACGAACTGGCCCGGTTATCTGGCGGGTGCGGTGTTCGGCCCGCAGACCGGTCAGGTCATGATTTCCTCGGCACGGATCGCGGGGCTCGTGCTGATCCTCGGCGCGGTGGTGGTGCTGGTCGGCCGCCAGCTGCGCGGACGGATCTCCGAGGTGACGTCGCTGGGGTTGATGATGAGCGTGATCGTGGCGCTGGGGCCGGTCGTCCAGCCCTGGTACCTGCTGTGGGCGCTGGTGCCGCTCGCAGCCTGCCTGCCCTCCGGCGCGTGGCGGACGCGCGTGGCCGTGCTCGCCGGGGTGTTCGCGCTGCTGGTGCCGCCGCTCGCGGGCAACTTCAGCGGGCGCGTGCCGGAGCTGGTGGCCGCCTACGTCGTCGGGATCGCCCTGGTCGGTGGCGCGTACCTGGTGCTGCGCCGGGTGTCTCGGGTCTCCGTTGAGCAAGCATGATCTCGGGCGCTACGGCGCCGCTCTGCTCGCCGGTGGCGCACTTGCCCTGAGCTTCCCGCCGCGGGTGGTGTGGTGGCTCGCCGTGCCGGCGTTCGTGGTGCTGTGGCTGGTGCTGCGCGGCGTTCGCGCGCGCCGGTCGGCCGGACTCGGGTTCGCGTTCGGGCTGGCGTTCTTCCTACCGCACCTGTGGTGGATCCAGCACTTCCTGGGCGACGACTTCGGGCCGTGGCCGTGGCTGGTGCTCAGCGCTTTGATGGCGTTGTTCATCAGCGGGGTGTGCGCGCTCTTCCCGTTGGTCTCCACGCTGCCCGCCGCACCCGTGTGGGCGACGTTGTTGTTCGTGTTGCAGGAGACCCTGCGCGGGCTGATCCCGTTCAACGGCTTCCCGTGGGGCCGCGTCGCGTTCGGTCAGGTGGACAGCCCGTTCGCGCGCCTGGCCGTGCTCGGGGGCGCGCCGCTGGTGACGTTCGCCGTGGTGTTCACCGGCTTCGGCCTCGCCGCCTGGCTGCCGCGCTGGACCCGCGCGTGGGCCCTCGTTCCGGTCGTCGCCGCCCTGGCCGTGACGCCGTTGATCTCCGTGGAGGCCCAGACGGGCCAGCGCACCATCACCGTCGTGCAGGGCAACGCCCCGGACCTGGGCCTCGGCCTGCTCTCCGAGAACGCCACCCTGCGCGCCAACCACCTGCGCGGGACCGCCGAACTCTCCGCCCAGATCCGCGGCGGCGCCGCACCGCGCCCGGACCTGGTGGTGTGGCCGGAAAGCGCGACCCGCACCCGCGACCGCGACCCGGTGATCGACGCCGCCATCGCCGACCTGGGCGTCCCCACCCTCGTCAGCGCGCTGCGCAACGGTCAGAACTCCGTCATCACCTGGGACCCGGTGAGCGGCCCCGGCCAGTCGTACGCGAAGCAGGAGCTCGTGCCGTTCGCCGAGCACATCCCGCTGCGCCCGCTGGCCCGGATCTTCACCCCGTTCGCCGACCAGCCCGACCTCGACGCGGGCAGCTCACCGGGCGTGCTGGACGTCGCCGGAACCCGCGTGGGCGTCGGCATCTGCTACGAGGTCGCCTACGACTACGTGCTGCGCGAAAGCACCGCCGAAGGTGCCCAGGTGCTGGTGGTGCCGACGAACAACGCCTGGTACGGCCGCGGCGAGATGACCTACCAGCAGCTCGGCATGGCCCGCCTGCGCGCCATCGAACACGGCCGCGCGGTCGTGGTCGCGGCGATCAGCGGCGTGAGCGCCGTGGTGCGTCCGGACGGCAGCGTGGTGCGGTCGACCGGCATGTTCACCGAGGACCTGATGACGGGCACCGTGCCGCTGCGCACGGACCTGACGTTCGCGACGCGGTTCGGCGGTGCGCTCCACGTGCTGCTCACCGCGGGTGCGGTGGGGGCGTGCGCGGTGGCTTGGTGGTCGCGACGGCGAGCACGACGGGAGTCGGCGTCCCACCCTCGCTGAACCGTCCACAAAACACGGGTGCACTCCGACGCGCATCAACGTGCCGCCTGCTCGCGCGGTGTGGACACCGGTGCCGCAGCCGACTTCCAGACACGTCCCGGCGCCCTCAGCTCTGGCCGAGCAGCGCCGACCCCAGCGGTGTGCGCTGGTGCAGCACCGACAACCCCTGCCGTTCGGTCGTCAGCAGCCCGGCCTCCCGCAGCACCGACGTGTGCCGGCTGACCGCCGACGGGGACGCGCCGAGCCGTTCCGCGAGCTCGGTCGTGGTGGCGCCGGTGCCGACGGCCGCGAGCACCGCCGATCTCGTGCTGCCGAGCAACGCCGAGAGCGCCTGCTCGTCGCGCCGTCCGCTGCTGAGCTGCCGCTGCCAGGTCCAGTCGTGGTGCAGCGGGTACACGATGGTCGGCGGCAGGCCCGGGTCGGCGAACGCGACCGGCGTGCGGCGGCAGAAGTACGACGGCACCAGCCGCAGCCCGCGGCCGTTCAGGTGCAGGTCCCGGTCGTGCGCGTACTGGACCTCCAGCACCGGCGGCCGCCAGTTCATCAACGGCCACATGCCCTTCAGCAGGTCCTCCGCGGTGGACGCGGTGCCGTTGCGGTGCACGCGGTCGGTCTCGACGGCCTCGTCGATCACGTCCGCGTACGGCTCGACGACCGCGCGGTGGTAGCGGGCGAGCGCCTCGGTGAGGCCGAGCAGCGACTCGCCGTCACCCGCCGCCAGCGGACGCGTCCACGACGGTGTGGGGCGCACCTCCGCCAGCCGCCCGAACTCCCGCCGCAACCGCTGCCGCGGGGTCGACCGGATCGCGGCGAGCGCGCTCCCCAGGCCGTTCGCGCCCTCGGGCGGGGTGAGGAAGTCGGGGAAGTACGGGCCTTTCGGGGCCAGCACGGACAGCATCCGGACGCCCGACGTGATCACCTGCCGGTCGCCGTTGCGGCGGACGTCGCGCAGCCACGGCTGCAACAACAAGCCGCTGTCCGGCTCGGTCAGCCGAAGCCTGCTGAACACCATCTCCCAGAGCGGGTCCACCCCTTCCGCTACCTGCGTCCGCTCCAGATCACCGTCGGAAAAGTGGATGCGCAACACAGCAACCTCCCCAGGCTCAGGTCACCACGCACAACGTTACCGGGGGTGCCACTTCGCCGACCATTTCAGGCCCGGCGGGTGTACCGGTGTTTGACGCCGACCGGGAAGTACTCCGGATCGCCGTGCGGCCGCAGCACCACCTCGGGCAACTGCCGTTCGACCGGCACGTAGTGCGCGAACTCGCTGTTGAGCCTCAGCAACTGGGCCCGCACCGCCTCGGCGATCTCGTGAGCGTCGGCTTCCCGGCCCGGTGCGGTCTCCACGGTGACCCGGAGCCGCCGGTCCCGATCCTCGTCCTCGACGGACTCGATCACGAACTTGCCCGTGACCGTCTCGCTGATGCCGGGCTGTTCCAACCCGACCGTCACGTTCTCCGGATAGACGTTCGCGCCGAAGAACGACACCGTGAACAACGACCGCCCGAACAGGAACACGAACGGCAGCTCCGGCCCGTCCTGCGGGGTGAAGCCGTTGCGGGAGCAGATCTCCAGCATCTGCTCGTGCCCGATCACCCCGCCCTCGTCGGCGATCCGGTACCGCAGCAGCGGAATCCCGCCGTCCGCGCTGAACACCAGCGTCCCGTCGTGCACCTCGAAGAACCGGCTGCCCGGGTCGTACTGCACGAGCGTCGGCAACCGCGAGTCCCCGAACACCTCCCGGGCCTCGTCCGGGTGGTCCGCGAAGAACCGCCGGATGCTCACCGACCGAGCCGTCTCGTTCCCCAGCACCCCGGAATCCGCCGTGCCGTAGAGGGAAGCGACGTCCGTGACCGGATCCGCGATGCCGGCTCGCCGCGCCACCAGGTCCCGCCACTGCTCGCTGAACACCTCGCCGGCCAGCACCAGCTTGACCCGGTGCGCCGCCCAGTTCTCGCCGCTGTCGATGACGTCCTTGACGAACGGCGGGTACCCGAGCAACACCACCTGCTCGAAGTGAGGCGCCAACTCCGGCAGCACGCGCAGGATCTCGGCCTTGTTGTTGCCGGGCGCCACGACCGTGATCGGACACCCCTTGGCCGCCAGGTGCCGCACGCACGCCTGCGTGAACAACCCGCCGACCCACGTGCCGAGCGGGAAGCACACCACGGCCAGCGTTGTGCGCACGTCGGCCTTGAACCCGTCGACCAGCACCTGCTCGAACCTGCGGGCCGTGTGCAACTCGTCTTCCAGAGCCCGCGGCCAGATCGTCGGCCTGCCACTGGATCCGGACGACACGGCGATCATGTCCGACGTCGTGAGCTCGCCGTCGCGGCACAGTTCAGGCAGCGGGTACCGCTCGTGGTAGGTGGCCTTGTCGAGCAGCGGCAGACGTTGCAGGTCTTGCTGCGTCCGAATCTCTTGCGGATCGATGTCGTTGGCCTGCAACAGCTTCTTGTACGCCGGCACGGTGTCCGCGGTGCGCCGGAACAGGTCCAGCACCCAGTCCCCGGCCGGCGCCTTCGGCTGGAAGAAGTCGTCGAACGCCTGACGCACACGCGTCTGCCGGCTGGTGTCCATCAGGCGAGCCTAGCCACCAAGTCCTTGATCACTGCCACACACACCTCGCGGCGGAACGCCGGGTCCCGCCGCGAGCAAATATAAGCCCTATAGCTTCAGTGCAGACTAAGAAGAAACCTTCGCCGGGGTGCGGACGTCCGCGGCCGCCTCCAGATGATCGGGCAAGGACGCCCGGTAGATGGGCATCGCGGCCGCGGTGGTGACGATCGCGACGGCGACGAGGATCGCGAACATCTCGGGTGTCACCAGTTCGTAGGCGAGGCCGATGTTGATGAAGATGAGGATCATCAGGCCGCGCGCGTTCATCAGGCCGCCCACCGCGGACGCGTAGCGCCACGAGTAACCCTGGGCGCGCACCACGAGCCCGCAGCCGAGGTACTTGCCGGCGAACGCGGCCAGCATGATCACCGCCAGCGGGAACCACAGCGCGCCACCGGAGCCGAACCCGGAGACCTGGGTGTTGAGGCCGCTGAACGCGAAGAACACCGGCAGCAGCAGGATGGAGTTGAGGTCGGTGAGCTTGGTTTCGAGCTCGTGGCGGACCACGGCGGACTTGGGCATCGCGAGGCCGGTGATGAAGCCGCCGAACACCGAGAAGACGCCGATCCAGTCGGTGTACCAGCCCGCGACGAGCACGACCAGCAGGATGATCGCCATCATGTCGCGGCTGAGCTTGCCGTCGCGTTCGGCCCGTTCGCCGAGCTTCGCGAGCCACTTGCGGCCGAGGGTGAGCATGAGCGCCGCGAAGATCGCCGCGCCGATGATGGTGCGCAGGGCGCCGGACGGGCTGCCGGAGGCGCCGACGGCGATGATCAGGGCGAGGAACCCCCACGCCACGGCGTCGTCGATGGCGGCGGCGACGAGGGTGAGGCCGCCGATCGGGGTGTTGGCGATGCCGCGTTCCTGCAGGATCCGGGCGAGCATGGGGAACGCGGTGATGGACAGGGCACCGCCGACGAACAGCATGAACACCCACAGGCTCGAGCCTTCGGGGCTCAGGGTGTCGAAGAACAGCACGGCGGCGCCGGCGCCGAGCAGGAACGTCGGGACGATGCCGGAGACGGCGAGCACGCCTGCCTTGCGGGCGTTGGACCCGGTGGTGAGGCCGTGGTCCAAAGAGGACCCGACGAGGAACATGTAGAACGTCAGGCCGATGGTGCTGAGCACGTAGAGCGTGCTCTTGACGTCGGCGGGGAAGAGCTGGGCCTGCACGCCGGGGGCGACGGCGCCGAGCAGGGCGGGGCCCAGCAGCACACCGGCGATCATCTCGCCGACGACCCTGGGTTGCTTGATCAGCATGGCGAGGCGCCCGCACACGGTGGTGGCGACGAGCACGACGGCCAGTGCGGCGAAGACCTGCAACGCGAAGTGGATCTGGTTCACCGGGATCTCCTGGGGATCAGTGCCGGACCGGGCAACCCTGTGTGTCGTGCGTGTCGAAGTAGCGGCCCGCGGGCCGGAGGTGGTGGGCGTGCAGCACCATCGCGGTGCCGAGGACGAGCTGCACGACGCTGCGCCAGAGGTCTTCCCATCGGTCGCGCAGGCGCAGGTACCGCAGGCGCCACCGGGGTGCGGGGCCGTCGCGGACGAGCAGGCACGGGCCGCGGCTGGGCAACGAGCGGGTGTGCGTGACGGTGGAGTGCAGGCTCACGCGGCGCAGGACCTCGCGGGCGGAGGCGCGCATGACGAGGGGGGAGAGGCGCCAGGCGGGGCAGGGGCGGTTGGCGGCGACGCCGAACGGGATGTGGTGAACGTTTCGAGCGGCGGTGTTCTCCCAGCGGCTCGGGTCGAACGCCTCGGGATCGGTGTAGCCGGTGGCGTGGTAGGCGGGGTAGCTGAAGCAGAGCACCGATCCGGCCGGGAACGAGGTGTGCTCGTCGAGCACGATGTCGTCGGTGGTGATGCGGTGGGCGATGCCGAAGAGCGGGTAGAGCCGGAACGTTTCGTCGAGCACGTGGGCGAAGTAGCGGTCGTCGCCGATCCGCCGGGCTGCCGCCGGGTGCTGGGCGAGCGCGAGCAGGAGGTGGGCCATCGCCTCGGCCATCTGCACGACGGCGGTGTTGAAGTAGGTGCCCTGCAGGTAGTGGACCTGCTCGTCCTCGGTCAGCGTCGCGGGCAACGGGTGCCGGACGTCCGCGAGCCGCACCTTCAGGTAGCGGGTGAGGCGGGCGCGGCGGGCGGGATGCCTCAAACCCGTGCACTTCAAGGAGGTGACGACGTCGGTGGCGTGGGCGACGATCAGGTCGCGGGCGTGGCGAGGGCAGGGTTCGCCGAACACGAGCTCGTAGAAGTACTCGGCCCACACGGGCATCATCAGTTCGCGCAGCCGGACGTGCGTGACGCGGCCGCGCAGGACCTCGTCGAGGACCTTGGCGGTGCAGCGGGTCGCGGCGGCGGCGAGGTCGTCGCTGGGGCCGGCGAGGAACGTGCGGGTCGCACGGGCGACGTCGTCGTAGCGCGGTCCGGCTTCGAGGTGTTCCTGGTGGACCTCGGGGCCGGGGGAGAGCCAGTACCAGAAGAGGTCGGAGAGCCCGGCGCCCTTGCTGCGGCCGTTGGCGGCGGGGTGGCCGTAGAGCTCCTGGAAGCGGTCGGGTCCGACCTGGGAGTTGGGGAACGTGATGGCGTTGTCACCGTTGACCTTCTCGAAGACCTTGGCGCGCAACGCGACCACCCGTGCGGGCAACCAGTTCAGCACCTCGCCACCACCATGTCCGGGGTCAGCTCGCCGCCGCACATCGTGAGGACGTGCCGGTACTCGTCGCGCAGCACGTCGAGGACTCGCCGCACGCCCTGGTCGCCGCCGGCCGCGAGCCCCCACAGGACGGGTCTGCCGATGCCGGCGGCGGACGCTCCGAGAGCGATGGCCAGTGCGATGTCGCCTCCGCTGCGGACGCCGCCGTCGAGCACGACGGGGACGCGTCCGGCGACGGCGGCGAGCACGGCCGGGAGCGCGTCGAGGGAGGCGGGGACGAGGTCGAGCTGGCGTCCGCCGTGGTTGGAGACGATGATGCCCGCCGCGCCGTGCCCGATCGCGACCTCGGCGTCCCGCGGGTGCAGGACGCCCTTGACCCACAACGGGAGTGAGGTCGTCTCGCGGAGCCGGTCGACGTCGTCCCAGGAGAGGGCGGGGGACATCTCGATGTTCCGCAGCGGGACGCCGCCGAGGTCGCGCATGTTCTCCGCGGCCAGTCCCGGGGGCAGGTCGTGGAACCCGTGCGCGAGGTCGCGCCGGTGCCGGCCGAAGACGGGGGAGTCGGCCGTGACGACCAACGCCCGGCAGCCCGCCCGCTCCGCCCGGCGCACCAACTCCCGCGTGACGTCCTGGTCGGGCTGGAGGTAGAGCTGGAACCACACGGGCCCGGTCGCGGCGGCCACGACGTCGGCGATCGGCACGGTCGAGGCCATGCTCGACACCAGCGTGGTGCCGTCGAGCGCCCGTGCGGTCGCGAGTTCGCCGTCGGGGTGGGCGAGCCGGTGGAACGCGGTGGGGGAGAGCAGCACCGGGAAGTCCGGCGCGATCTCCTTGCCGCGCAACACCCTCGGCAGCAGGGCGAGGCGGCGGAAGGCCGCCTCGTTCGCCGCGAGCACGACCTCGTCCCCGACCCCGCCCGCGAAGAAGTCGTAGTGGACGGGGTCGAGCACCGCGCGTGCCTTGTCGTGCAGTTCCGCGAGCACGGGGTTCACCGCAGGTACTCCCGCAGCGGTGCCTTGTGGACGTTCTCGCTGTCCCACTCGTTCTCGAGGTTCTCGGTGATGTGGTGCTCGTCGACGAGTTCGCCGGCGCGGAACCGGCGGACAACCGGGTGCAGGTAGCGGCCGTCGAGCCCGCTGGTGTCGTCCTGGGAGGTGCGTCCGGCGGTGATGTCGAACGGGTTGACCTTGTCGTGGTCGGCGCCGTACTCGAGGGTGACCGTCAGGTAGGACTCGACGTCGCCGAACTCGCCGCGGGCGACGGCCTCGTGCAGGTGCGCGACCGGCACCTCCTCGACGTAGCGGACCGTGCCGTCCCGCAGGGTCAGCACGGCGTCGGCGAGGAACGAGAACAGCTGCCACAGCGCGGAGGTGCGGTTGACGCGCTCGATGATCGCTTCGGTGACGGCGTCCGGCGTGGGCTCGACGGTGCGGCTGGGCCAGTCCACGCCGTGGTAGCGCTGCTCGTTGATGCGGTGCAGGGCGCGCACGCCGTAGCGGAAGCCGTGGATGAACCCGCTGGTCGACTTCTTGAAGTCGCGCATCTGCGTGATCGTCCCGGCGAAGAACAGGTCGGGGACGTTCACCGACTCCCACGCCGCCGTCTGGTCCGGGAACCGCGACCTGATCGTGAGCTGGGGCCGGCACTCGGGTGCGAAGATCGAGGCGTCGAACCGGAAACCGGTCGCGAGGATCACCCGGTCGTAGCGGATCTCCTTGACCACCTCGTCGACGCGCTGGAAGCTGACCTTGACGTAGAGGTCGTCGCCGTCGCGGCGGATGCCGGCGATGTGCCCGTCCAGCACGGCGTTCTGCGACTTGAGCTGGTAGGTGTCGAGGAAGTTGTTGTTGACCGCGCGCAGGTGCCCGACGAAGTGCGTCTGCCACGCCAGTTTCAGCGAGCCGGGCCCGGCGACGTGGATGACCGACGCCGTCTCCACGAGCGCGTCGGCGGTCTCGAACGCCGAGTTGCCGCGCCCGATGATCAGCACCTTCTTGTTCACGAAGTCCTGCGGGTCGACGGAGACGTCGTAGTAGTGCTCGGCGTGCTCGACGCCGTCGATGTCGGGCACGTACTGCTGCGAGACGCCGGTGGCGACGATGATCCGCTTGGCCCGGTACGTGCCGCCCTGCTCGTCGCGCACCACGAAGTCGTCCGGCCGCGTCACGGAGACGACCTTGGTGCCGTACCGGATCGGGAGGTCGTTCTTCACGGCGAAGTCGCCGAGGTAGCGGACCATGTCGTCGGCGTGCGGGAAGTAGCGCGGGGTGTAGGAGGTGAACAGCAGTGCGGGATCGCCGGACAGCAACGAGTTCCAGTCGACGCGCAGGTTCAGCTCGGGGTCGTCCCAGCCCGTGTGGACCTTGTTGATGGAGATCAGCTGGCGGTGCCGGGGGAAGCGGGTGAAGAACGTGCCCGCGGCCGCGCCGGACTCCAGCACCAGGTGGTCGCGTCCGGCCTGCTGGAGCAGGTAGGACGCCTGCAGCCCCGCCGGGCCCGCGCCGATCACGAGAGTTTCGGTCGTTACCTCGCTGGACAAGACCTGCTCCTTAGCTCGCGCTTGTCGGGTTTGCCGCTGGGGGCGACGGGGACTTCGGTGAGGGCGGTGACGCGCGTGGGGGCGCTGGCCGCGCCCAGGCGTTCGGTGACGAGGTCGCGCAGCTCGTCGAGTCCGGGGACGCGGGTTTTCGGGACCACGTAGGCGTGGGGTGTCTCGCCGGTCTCGTCGTCGGGCACCGCGACGACGTAGGCCTCCGCGACGTCCGGGTGCTCGGCGATCACCTGCTCGATCGGCCCGATGTAGTGCAGGTTGGCGTTGACGATGACGACGTCGCGGGCCCGGCCGGTGAGCCGCAGGTACCCGAACGCGTCGAACCGGCCCAGGTCGCGGGTGCGGACCCAGCCGTCGGCGAAGACCTCGGCGGACTCCTCGGGGGCGCCCCAGTAGCCGCAGCTCTGGCCGGGGGTGCGGACGTACAGCTCGCCGTCGCGCAGTTCCACGTCGACCGGTGGCTTTCCCACCGTGCCAGGGGGGTCGTCCGGGGTGGCCATGGAGATCATGCCGGTCTCGGTCTGGCCGTAGCCGTGGAACAGCACCGGCCCCAGGGTGTCCAGGGCCTCGCGGTGGCGGTCGGGGGTGAGCGGGGAACCGGAGACCAGCAGGGCCTTGAGCGACGACAGGTCCGCCGGTTTTCGTTGCTGGGCGGCGACGAGCTTCGCGAGGCCCGGCACGGTGATCACGCGGGCGGTGGCCTTGAGGTCGGTGATCGCGGTCGCGGGGTTCTCGGCGACGACGATCGTGCCGCCGGCGGTGAGGGTGAGGACGGCGTACTCGAACATGACCTGGCTGGAGAGCGAGCCGAACACCAGGTAGCGGTCGAGCCGGGTGGCCAGGTCCCGGATCGCGGGCGGCCAGGCTTGCGGGTGCGCGGTCCAGGCGTTGGTCATCGAGGCGTAGGTCTGGGCGCACGCCTTGGGGGCGCCGGTGCTGCCGCTGGTGTGGATGAGGCGGGCGATGTCCTGTGGACGGCCCTCGCACGTGAGGTCGCCGGGCGCTTCCCGCACGAGTTCGCCGGTGTCCCGCACGGCGAGTTCGATGTCGAGGCTCAGCAGGTGCTCGACCTGGGCGTCGGTCAGCCCGGGCCGCACCCCGACCACTCGCGCGCCCACCACGTGTCCGGCGAGGATCGCCGCGAACGCCTCGACGTTCACCCCGAGCAGCAGCGCGAGGCCGTCGCCCGGCCCGATCCCCCTGCCGCGCAACCCGTTCGCGATCCGCGCCACCAGGTCGAGGAGCTCGTCGCCGGTCACCACGCGGGTGCCGTGCTCGAACACCGGCCGTTCCCCGGCGGCGCGGAGCACGTCGAGCACGGCACCGGGGAACGGGTCACGCGCCGGCAAGGCATTCCTTCACGAACACCACGAGCGGCTGCTGGTGCACCTCTGGCAGGTCCCAGTGGTTCTCGAGGTTCTCGGCGAGGTGGTGGGTCGCGGCGAGCACGCCGTGCCGGTAGTAGCGGACCACCGGGTGCAGGTAGCTCGCGTCGGCGGCGTTGACGGCGTCGTTCTCGGCGACGCGCGGGACGCTGATGTCGAACGGGTCGACCGTGTCGTGGTCTGGCCCGTACTCCAGCGTCGTGACGAACCGGTGCTCGGCCGGGCCGAGGCCGCCGTCGGCGACGTGGGCGACCGGGACCTCCTCGGAGTAGCGGGCCTGGTCGCCGGTGACGCTCACGACGTCACCCATGACCGCGAACTGCTGCCACAGCGCGGAAGAGGTGTTGACGCGGGCGATCACGGCGTCGCTGATGGCCTCGGGGGAGAGGTCGAGATCGGTGCCCTGCCAGTCGACGCCGTGGTTGCGGCTGCTCAGGACGCGGTGCAACGCGCGGGCGCCGTAGCGGAAGCCGTGGATGAAGCCGCTGGTGGACTTCTTGAAGTCGCGGGACTGCGTGATCGTGCCCGCGAAGTACAGGCCGGGGACGCTGGTCGACTCGAACGCCGAGGTCAGCTGGGGGAAGCGGTCCTTGATGATCAGCGCCGGGCGGCAGTCGCCGGCGAAGATCGAGGCGTCGAACCGGAAGCCCGTGCACGCGATGATGCGGTCGTACTCCAGTTCGCGGACCTTCTCGACCGTGCGCGCGTACCGGAACCGGATGCGGAAACCGCCTTCCGGGCGCTGCTCGATGCGTTCGATCGAGCCGTCGATGACCGCGTTCTCGCTCTTGAGCTGGTAGGTGTCGAGGAAGTTGTTGTTGACCGCGCGCAGGTGCCCGACGTAGTGCGTCTGCCAGGCGAGCTTCACCGAGTGCGGTCCGGCGACGTGGATGACGGCCGCGTGCTCGACCAGCGCGTCGGCGGTCTCGAAGCCGGAGTTGCCCTTGCCGATCACGAGCACCCGCTGGTCGGTGAACGACTCGGGGTTGGTGTCGAAGGTGTCGTAGCGCTCGACGTGCTCGATGCCGGGGATCTCCGGGAGGTAGAGCTGGGAGACGCCGGTGGCCATGACGAGGTTCCTCGCGTGCCAGGTCCTACCGCCGCCTTCGACCACGAACCCGTCGGCGTCGCGGGAGATCCGGGTGACGTCGACGTCGTAGGTGATGTTCAGCCCGGCCGCGCAGTCCTGGAAGTAGCGGACGATGTCGTCGGCGTCGGGGAAGTACCTGGGCGTGTAGCGGGTGAACAGCAGGTCGGGGTTGTCCAGCAGCAGCGAGTTCCAGTCCATCCGCATGCGCTGCTCCGGGTCGCGCACCCCGGTGTGGACCTTGTTGATGGAGATGAGCTTGCGGTGCCGCGGGTAGCGGGTGAAGAACGTGCCTGCCCCGCTGCCCCGTTCGAGGACCGCGTAGTCGCGACCGTCCCGGTCGAGCAGTGCGGCGAGCTGCACACCGGCCGGTCCCGCGCCGATGATCAGGTAGTCGTGAGCCATGGACGGGGAAGCTACCCACGCGATCTCAGAACTTTCTGAGATCGGCTGCCTACCGTCCGTGCGGTGACCACGACCGCCTCAGACACGTCCGTGGACCTGGGTTCGCCCCTGACTCCCGCACACCTCCAGCGCGCTTCGGCACCGTTGCCCGTACTCGTCGGGGACGCCGTCCTGGACCGCGTCCAACGCGGCCGCGCCTACCTGCGCACGGTGCTCGCCGACGACGACCGCCCCGTGTACGGCGCGAAGACCGGCTTCGGGGCGCTGGTGGGGTTCGCGGGCCGGGCGAACGAAGCCGACCAGTGCGACAACACCCTCGCACACCTCGGTGCGGGCCAAGGCCCCGACCTGCCCCTCGACATCACCCGCGCCGCCCTGTTGGTGCGCGCGTGGTCGCTCGCCCAGGGACTGTCCGGGGTGTCCCCGCACGTCGTCTCCGGCCTGTCGGCGATGTTCGCGACCTCGTTCGTCCCCGCCGTGCCGCGCTACGGATCGGTCGGCGCGAGCGGGGACCTGATCCCGCTCGCCTACGCCGCCCAGGCGTTGCGCGGCCGGGGCCACGCCTACCTCGACGGCGTCCGGCTACCCGCGGCCGAGGCGTTGACCTCCGCCGGGTTGGAGCCGTTGCAACTGGACGGTCGCGACGCCCTGGCGTTGGTGAACGGCACCTCGGTGACGACGGCGGCGCTGGCCTTGGCGTTGACGTCGGTGCGGGCCTCGCACCGGGCGCTGGCTTCGCTGACGTGCCTGCTGGTGGACGTGGTCGGCGCCGATCCCGGGTTCGCCGACGCCCGGCTGATCTCGGCGTTCGGGCACGGCGGCGCGGTGACCGTGGCTTCTTGGATGCGCTCCACGCTGGACGGGACGACGCCCAGCGGCCTGCGCGCGTTGCAGGAGCCGTACAGCATCCGCTGCTCACCCCAGCTGCTCGGCGCCGCCGAGGACGCCCTGCGCTACGCCGACGGCGTCGTCGCCGCGGACCTGGGCGGTGTCAGCGACAACCCGTTGTTCTTCCCCGCCGACGACCTCGTGGCCCACGGCGGCAACTTCTTCGGCCAGCCCGCCGCGTTCGCCGCCGACGTCCTGGCCATGGTCACCGCGTCCCTGGGCAACCTCGCCGAACGCCAGCTCGACCTCCTCGTCGACCCCGCCCGCAACACCGGCCTGCCCCCGATGCTCGCCGCCGGCCCGGGTCAGCAACACGGCCTGCAGGGCGTCCAACTCGCCACGACGGCGTTCGTCGCGGAGATCCGGCGCGGCGTGCTGCCCGCGAGCACCCAGAGCCTGCCGACCAACCTGCACAACCAGGACGTGGTGCCGTTCGGCACGCAGGCCGCGTTGCGCGCCTACGACCTGGCGGAGTTGCTGCGGCTGCTGTGCGGATCGCTCGCACTGGGGCTGCGACAGGCGGTGCACGTCGGGGGCCGCCGCCCGACCGCGCCCCGATGTGCCGCGTTGCTGGACGCGCTGGCGGCGGCGATCGCACCGGTGGACCCGGACCGGCCGCTGGACGAGGACGTGCGGGTGGCGGCGGAGGTGGTGGTGTCGGGCCGGTGGTGACCGTGGCGGGTCTGGGGTGAGCGCGGTGGGTGCCGGAGCCGGCGTGGTGGCTGGCACCGTCGCGGGTCTGGGGCGGGCGCGGTGGCGTCGGAAGCGGCGTGGTGGTCGGCACCGCAGCGGGTCTGGGATGAGTGCGGTGGGTGCCGGAACCGGCGTGGGCTCCGGCACCCACCGCAGCCTTCCCGCGCGTGCGCTTCTCACGGGCGGGCGCTGGAGATCCGTTCCGGCGCCACCACCCGGCTGTCCGCCACCGGGATCCGCAGCGTGAACCGCGCACCGGCCCCCGGCCGTCCCGCCGCCTCGACCGTGCCGCCGTGCCCGGTCACGATCTCCCGCACCAGCGCGAGCCCCAACCCGAACCGCCCCTCGCCACCGCCGTGCTGCAACCGCTCGAACAACCGCGCCGCATCGCCCGCGGCGAAGCCCTCGCCGTCGTCCTCGACCACCAGCTCCACCTGGCCGTCCGCCTCCCGCACGGCCACGGCGATCCGGCCGCCCTCCGGGGTGTGGCGCACGGCGTTGGCCAGCAGTTCGTCCACCGCGCGCCGCAGGCCGGTCTCGATGCCGCAGACCACCAGCGGGTGGCCGGGGTGGTCGAGGTCGAGGGTGATGTGGCGTTCGGCGGCCCGTTCGGTTTCGCCGACCACGGCGGCCTCCGCCACGTCGGCCAGGTCCACGGGGGTGCCGGCGCGGTGGACGAGTTGTGCGGACTGCAGGAGGTCGTCGACGACGTCGGCCAGGCCGCGGATGGACTTCGCCAGCGCGTCGAGGCTGGAGCGTTGCGCGTCGGGCAGGTCCGCCGCGGCGGCGAGGAGCTGGGCGCGCAGGTAGGCGCGGGCGATCGGGGTGCGCAGCTCATGCGAGGCGTCGGCGACGAAACGGCGTTGGCGGGCCAGGGCTTCCGCCCACGGCGCCACCGTGCGGCGGCCCACGCCGAAGCCGATCAGCGCGGCCACCACCAGGCCTGCGATCAGTGCGATCACCAGTGCGTGCAGCAGGTGTGCGCGGTCGGCGAGTTGGTAGCGCAGGTCGAACACGGCCTGTGCCGTCGTGCCGGCGGCGCCCGGTGAGGTGAGGACCATGTACTCGGTGCCGTTCGCGGAGACGTCACGAGTCACGGGCGTGCCGGAGGTGTGCACGGCGTCGATGTCCGCGCGCAGCGGGAACCCGGCGGGCACCTCGAACGGGCCCTCGTCCAGCACGCCGTTCTCCAGCACGAACACCCAGGCGCACTTCGGTGCCACGCCCGGCACGCCGTACGTGATGTTGTACCGGAGTTCGCGCGACACCTCGGTTTCCTGCGCGTGCGCCATGACCGCGTACGCGATGGCACCCACGAACGCGATCATCACGGTGATCGCGAGGCCCACCAGCAGGCTCACCCGCAGGCGGGCCCTCCGGAACTCCGAGCGCTCCCACGCCGTCACAGCGCCCCCAGCCGGTAGCCGATGCCCTGGACCGTCTGCACGACCGAGCGGCCCACCTTCGACCGCAGGTAGTGCACGTAGGTATCCACAATGGACTGAGAGGGGGCGTCGGAGAACACCGTGCGCCGCAACGCCGCCCGCGTGTGCACGGTCTCCGGATGGGTGGCGAGCACCCGCAGCAGCGCGAACTCCCGGGTGGTCAGCGGGACCTTCTCACCGTCGGGCAGCACGACCTGGTGCTGCTCCAGTTCCAGGCTGGCGGCGCCGATGTGCAGCACGGCGGCCAGTTCCGCGGAACGGCGGCACAGCGCCCGCAGCCGCGCCATCAGCTCGCGCAGGTCGAACGGCTTGGTCAGGTAGTCGTCGGCACCGGCGTCGAGACCGTCGATCCGGTCGTGCACCGAGCCCATCGCGGTGAGCACCAGCACCTGCGTCCGCACGGACCGGGAACGCAACCGGGACACCAGGTCCAGGCCGTCGAGCACCGGCAGGCCGCGGTCGATCACGATCACGTCGTAGGGGTGGGTGAGCGCGAGGTGCAGCCCGCGCTGCCCGTCGAACGCGACGTCGACGTCGTACCCCTCGCCGCGCAGCACCGCGGCGAGCAGCTCCACCAGCTCCCGGTCGTCGTCCACGAGCAGCAACCGGAAGCGGTGCACCGACCGGAACTTGGAAGAGGCCCGCACGACAGTCACGATGGCACGCGCCGGCCGCGCCGAAACAGATCTTGGCGACCGGACAACTGGGAACCGACCTGGTCATCGATCCGGCCGCGAGGCCAGGTGCAGCACAGTTTCCCCCGCGGGACAGGGAACCCTGCCCGAACGCACTCAGCTGTCAAACTTCCACATGTGAATCGCGGTCATCACGTGACCTGCGTTCACGCCGGTGCTGTGAACGATCACCAGGCGGGCGCCACGGCCCTGGTCGTCTGCAGTTCCCCGACCCAGCCGGCCGTCGCGACCGCGCGCAACCCGGCGTCGCCCTCGGCGAGCTTGCCGTGCGGGCCCAGCACGTCCGCGCCGTCCTCGTGCCAGCGCACCGGGAGTTTGCCGTGGCGTTCCAGCAAACCGGCGAACCTGGTGGTCAGCTTGGCCGTGCCGATGTGCACCCAGCGGCTCGGGAACAGCTCCAGCAGCTCGATCGTCGCGGGGCTCAGTTCCGGCACCACCGTGATGCCGTGGTCGCGGCCGTACTCCACGAGCTCGCGGATCGCCTCCGGGTCGCCCTCGGGGAACACGTGCAGCACGTTGAGCTTGTAGGCGGCCATCCGGTCGATCGCCTGGCGCATCTCCGCGGGCGGCAGCAGCGCGCTCGACACACCGCGCCACGCGAACCTGGGGGAGTCGCGCACGTCCGCCGCGCGCACCGTCGCGTCCCGGGTCATCAGCTGCTTGAACGACTGCACGCCGTGCCGCAGCCCCGCCTGGGTGCCCGCGCGGAGCATGATCGCGTCGTTGCTGACCAGCAGCGCGTAGCCCTCGGGGCCGAGGCCGCGCATGGCCGGGTCGTGCGACACCATCAGCATCCCGTCCGGCGACTCCGCCAGCAGGAAGCCGGTCTCCCGGAAGACGTGCTCGCGCAGCAACGCGGCCGCGGTGCGCGCCTGCCCGGTCACCCGGACGGTCACGTCTTCGGTCAGGACGAACGAGCCCGTGCGACGGGGCGCGCTCGCAGGCATGGGAACAATCACCGGTTTCCTCTCCAGCGAACTAACGCTGGGTGTATCAGGTGAGTTCCGGCAATCGGACGCGGAACGTGGTTCCGACGCCTGTCGTGCTGGTCACACCGACCGTTCCGCCGTGCGCCTCGACGAGCTTGCGCACGATCGCCAGACCCAGCCCGCTACCGCCCGTGCTGCGGCTGCGCGACTTGTCGGCGCGCCAGAACCGGTCGAAGACGTGCGGCAGGTCCTCCGCCGCGATGCCCGGCCCGGTGTCTCGGACGGTGATCACGCAGGCGCTGTCCTCCCGCGTGCCCTCGACGGCGACCGTCCCACCGGCTGGGACGTAGCGGACCGCGTTGGCGACGAGGTTGTCGAGGACCTGCCGCAGCCGCAGCGCGTCGGCCCGCACGAACAGCGCCGGGTCGGCCGCCACCGACAACGTGACGCCGACCTGCGCAGCCCGCGCCTCGTGCGCCGCTTGGACCTGCTCCAAGGTTGCGGCGACGTTCACCCGTTCGAGCGTCAGGCGCAGCGACCCCGCCTCGGCGACGGCGAGGTCCTGGAGGTCGTCCACGACGTGCTGCAGGACCAGCGCCTCCTTGAGCAGGAGCGTGATCAGCGCGGGGTCGAGGTCGTGCACGCCGTCCTCGGCCGCCTCCAGCCAGCCCCGGATGTTGCTGAGTGGCGTGCGCAGCTCGTGCGCGACGTCGCTGACCATCGCCTTGCGCGCCTGCTCCAGCTGCGCCCTGTTCGCGGCCATCGTGTTGAACGCCCTGGTCAGGCCCGCGATCTCGTCCTGGCCGCGCACCGGCACCGGCGGGATGTCCCCGCCACCGGACAGGTGCGTCGCCGCGGCCGTCAACGCCCGCAACGGCCGGGTGATCCGCGCACCCGCGAACGCCGCCACCCCGACGGCCGCCAGCAGCACCGCCGCCGCGGCCCCCACGACCCGCCAGCCGTTGCCCGACAACGAGATGGCGGTGGTCGGCTGGCCCGTCGGATTCGTCAGGTAGAGCAGCACCGGCTGCGCCACGTACGGCGTGAGCTGCTCCCTGCGCGACGCGGCGACGCAGGCGCCGACGGCCGGTTCGTCCGGTGGCTGCACACCGCCGGACTGCTTCCGCGCAGGCGTGAAGTCGGGGTCCAAGTCGACCGGCGGCAGCTGCCGGCGCGCCAGGCAGGCGTTGACCAGGTCCTCCAGTTCGAGCAGCGCGGTGAAGTCCGCCCTGGTGTCGAACGGCAGGTCGCGTTCGCGGCAGTCGAGCCCGGTCTGCTCCTTCCTGTTCAGCCGCAGGCAGTACAGCGCGCCCGTGGGGTCCTCGCGGTCGCGGAAGTCGATCGGCGTGCGGAACGGCCCGAGCACGCGCTTGTCGATCCGGTCCGCGGGCGCGCCCGGCACCAGCACCGGGTCGACCTCCAGCGCGTCCACCACGGCCGCCGCCTTCGCGGGCAGCTGACCGCCGTCCCCGCCCCGGTCTGCGACCGCGCGGCCGTCCTTGGTGACGAGCACGATCCGCCGGCCGGGGTGCTCGCGGATCAGCGAGTCGACCCAGCCGTCCACTTCGGACCAGTCGCGGTGGCCGGTGGCGTAGCCGAGCAGCGTCGCGTAGATCCGGTTGTCGGAGGCCAGTTCGCGGCCCTGCTCGCGGGCGATCGAGGCCTGCGTGAGCTGCGTGGCGAGCCAGGCGGTCGCGGCGATCGAGCACACCGCGATCAGGACCACGACCACGAGCAGCCGGGTGAAGACGCTACGGCGCATCGCCGCGCCCGGCCGTGAGCTTGTAGCCGATCCCGTACACCGTCACGAGGTGCCGCGGCGCGCGCGGATCGGTCTCGATCTTGCGGCGCAGGTTCTTCACGTGCGTGTCGATGGTGCGCGCGGTGAGGAAGCTGTCGAGGCCGTGCATGCGTTCGAGCAGCTGCTCGCGGCTGAACACCCGGTCCACTTCGGACGCCAGCACCTCCAGCAACCCGAACTCGCCGGGCGTGCACTCGACCAGCGCGCCGCCCACCGTCACCTCGTGCCGCAGCTGGTCGACCACGATCGGCCCCACCCGCAACGCCGGCGCGGGCGTGCGGGCCGGGAGCCTGCGCAGCAACGTCCGCACCCGCGCCACCAGCTCGCGCGGGCTGAACGGCTTGGTCATGTAGTCGTCCGCGCCGATGCCCAGCCCGTGCAGCAGATCGTCCTCGGTGGACCGGGCCGTCAGCATCAGCACCAGCACGTCCGAGTCCGCCCGCAGCGCCCGGCACACGTCCAGGCCGCCCAGGCCCGGAAGCATCAGGTCGAGCACGACGAGCGCGGGGTGGTGCGCGCGGGTGGCGTCGAGCGCGTCGCGTCCGTCGTGGACGACCAGCACCCGGTGGTGGTCCTGTTCCAGGTAGCGGCGCACCAGCTCGGCCTGGTTCTCGTCGTCCTCCGCGACCAGGATGAGAGCGCTCACCGGGCCGATCATAGGGACGCCCTCGCGGCTCTCACCGGTTCGACACAGGATCCTCACAAGCGCCTCCGAAGATCCACAGCATGCGCAGGACACTCGTCGCGATCACCGTCGTGGTCGTGGTCGTCATCGCCGTGGTGCTGGTGGTGCGGGGCAGGCCAGCCGAGCCTCCCGCACCCGCGGCGGTGGCGGTGCGGACCACGACCGTGCAGCTGGGCGACCTCACGAACACCCGCACGGTGCAGGCCCAGCTGGGCTTCGGCGCGGCCCGCCCGGTCAAGGGCGCCGCCACGGGCACCGTGACCAAGCTGCCCGCCCCCGGCCAGACCACCGAACTGGGCAAGGAGCTCTACCGCGTCGACGACCAGCCCGTGGTCGTCTTCTTCGGCGCCACCCCGCTGTTCCGCGCCCTCGACGCGCCCGGCCTGAAGGGCTCCGACGTGGCCGTGCTGATGGACAACCTCGCCGCCCTGGGCTACTCGGTGGGCACCCGCCCGAAGGACGCGGCCAAGGCCGAGTTCACCCAGCGCGTCATCGACGCGGTGAAGAAGTGGCAGAAGGCGCTGGGCGTCGAGCAGACCGGCACCCTCGCGCCCGGCCGTGTGCTCGTGCTGGACCGCCCGATGCGCGTCGGCGCGGTGAAGGCCCAGCTGGGCGCACCGGCCGCGGAGGAGTTGTTCGAACTCACCCCCACCGCGCGGCTGGTGACGATGCAGATCCCGGTGACCGAGGCGGGCGCGCTGAAGGCGGGCATGGCCGTGGTGGTCGTGCGCCCCGACAACCGCGCCGTCCCCGCGAAGATCACCTCGGTGACGCCGGTGGCGGCCCCGCCCGAGAACGGCTCCGGCCCGAAGGCCGACGTCGTCGTGACCCCGGACAACCCCGCCGACGTCGAGGACCTCGACACGGCTCCCGTGCGGGTGACGGTGGTGTCGGAGAGCCGCACCGGCGTGCTGGTCGTGCCGCTGGCCGCACTGGTGGCGTTGAAGGAGGGCGGCTATGCGCTGCAACTGCGCTCCGGCGAGCTGAAGGCCGTGCGGACCGGGCTGTACTCGCAGGACAGGGTCGAGGTCTCCGGCGTCGGCGTGGCGGCGGGCCTGGAAGTGGTGACGGCGTCGTGACCCCCGTGCTGGCGTTGCGTTCGGTGAGCAAGCACTATCCGGGCGGCGTGACGGCGCTGGACGACGTGTCGTTGTCGGTGTCGTCCGGCGAGTTGCTGGCCATCGTCGGCCCGTCCGGCTCGGGCAAGTCGACGCTGCTGCACCTGGTGGGGACGTTGGACCTGCCGTCGTCCGGGGTGGTCGAGCTGGACGGGCAGGACGTGTCGAAACTGCCGGACCGGCGGCTGTCGGCGTTGCGGGGGAGCCGGTTGGGGTTCGTGTTCCAGCAGTTCCACCTGTCCGACGGGCTGACCGCGGCCGAGAACGTGTCGACCGGCCTGCTGTACGCGGGGGTGCGGCGCAAGGACCGGCACCCGATGGCCGTGGAGGCGCTGCACCGGGTAGGGCTCGGGCACCGCGTCGGGCACCGGCCGCAGGAGCTGTCGGGCGGCGAACGGCAACGGGTCGCGATCGCGCGCGCCGTGGTGAACCACCCGGCCCTGGTGCTGGCCGACGAACCGACCGGGGCGCTCGACACCGCCACCGGGCAGGCGGTGCTGGAGTTGTTGCGGGAGCTCAACGAGCAGGGGACGACCATCGCGCTGATCACGCACGACCGGGACATCGCGGCGTCGCTGCCGCGCCGGGTGGAGCTGCGGGACGGCCGGATCGTCGCCGACACGGGCGCCGGCACCGCCGTGCTGCCTGCGGTGCGCGGGTCGGGGGCCGATTCGGGTACGGACACCACGGTGATGCCTGCGGGGCGCGACACGGGCGCTGGCGCGGGCGCCGGCACCGCTGTGCTGCCTGCGGTGCGCGGGTCGGGGGCCGATTCGGGTGCGGACACCACGATGCTGCGTACAGCGCGGGAGCCGGGGAACGGCGCGGGTGCGGACACCACGGTGCTGCCCGCCGTGCGCGAGCACCCCACCCTCCGCCTGCCCCGCCCGTCCGCCGGAGGCGTGCGATGACCCGTCTCTCGCCGCGCGACCTGCTGTCCGTCGGCTCTCAGGGCATGCGCACCCGCCGCCTCCGCGCCGCCCTCTCCGCCCTCGGCATCGCTCTCGGCACGGCCACCGTCGTGGTCGTCACCGGCATCCCGGCGTCCAGCCAGCAGGCGTTGCTCGACGAGCTCACGACCCTCGGCACCAACCTCCTGCGCGCCCAACCGGCCCCGCGCCAGGACGACCCTGTGAAGCTGCCTCCGGAGTCCGTCGCGATGGTCGAGCGCATCGGCCCGGTGACCGGCGCCGCGGCCGTCGCCAACACGCACACCCGCGTGCGCCGCAACGACCTGCTCGACCCCGGCCACAGCTCCGACATCACCGTCCTCGCGGCCACCCCGACGTTGCTCGACACCGTCAACGGGCACCTGCGCAGCGGCGAGTTCCTGCCCAGGCCGGACTTCCCCGGCGTCGTCCTCGGCAACGTCGCGGCCCAGCGCCTCGGCATCCCGGACGTCGGCGCGCGGCCGGCGATCTTCGTGGGGGAGCGGTGGTTCACCGTGACCGGGGTGCTGGGGCCGTTGCCGCTCGCGCCCGACCTCGAACGGTCCGTCCTGGTCGGCTGGGAGGCCGCTCGCACGCAGCTGGGGTTCGACGGGCACCCGACGGTCGTGTACGTGAAGGCGCGGGAGGAGTCCGTGGAGGACGTCCGCGCGGTGCTGCCCGCCACGTTGCACAGCGAGGTGCCCGGGCTGGTGCAGGTGAGCCGCCCGTCGGACGCCCTCGCGGCCAAGCGCGCCACGCAGAACTCCTACAGCGCCCTGTTCCTCGGGCTCGCCGGGGTGGCGTTGCTGGTGGGCGGCGTGGGCGTGGCGAACACGATGGTGATCTCCGTGCTGGAACGCCGCAGTGAGATCGGCCTGCGCCGCGCGCTGGGCGCGACCCGCGGGCACATCCGCGCGCAGTTCCTGACCGAGGCCGTGCTGCTGTCCGGTCTCGGCGGGCTGGCCGGCACGGCACTGGGCGCGCTCGGCGTCGCGGCGTACGCGACGCTGCACCGGTGGCCGCTCGTCATCCCGCTCGAAGTACTCGCCCTGGGGGTGCTCGCCGCGTTCGTCGTGGGCGCCGCCGCCGGGCTCTACCCGTCCGTCCGCGCCGCCCGGCTCACGCCGACGCAGGCGCTCGCCGCGTGAACGAGAGGAAACCGATGAAGAAGGCCACCCTGGTCGCCGTGCTGTTGTTCCTGGCCGCCTGCTCGAAGCCCGAAGCCGCTCCGCAGGTCGCCTCGCTCTCGACGCCGTCGAGCGGTGCCACCCAGACCTCGGCGCCGCAGGAGGAACGCCCCCGCGAACGCCTCGACATGACGCCCGAGGACCTGGAAGCGCTCCAGGTGCCCTACGACCAGTGCATGGCCAAGCACGGCCTGGACCGCAAGGGCCGCGCCGCCGACCCCGGACGCCCGCAGCCGGTCAAGGAGGAGCTCGACGAGGCGCTGCAGGAGTGCGAGAAGAAGACGCCGCTGCCCCCGTGGGAGAAGGACGTCACGAACCCGGAGGCGGTCGACTTCGCCAACCGGGTCGTGCAGTGCCTGCGGGGCAAGGGGGTTCGCTACGTCGAGGTGCACAACGAACCCGGCTCGCCCGCCGTCAGCTACGCGCTCGGCGGCCCGAACAACGACGCGGCGTCGATCTCGCTGGGCCTGGAGCACGCGAAGGAGTGCGAGATCGCCTCCTCGCGCAAGTGATCCTTCAGGCCAGCATGTCGCGAACCATGGGGACGACCTTCGTGCCGTACAGCTCGATCGTGCGCATCAGCGACTCGTGCGAGAGCCCGCCGATGCCGTACTTCAGGTCGAACCGGCTGGCGTCGAGCTTCTTCATGGTGCGCGCCATCTTCTCGGCCACCGTGTCCGGCGAGCCGACGAACAACGCGCCGTGCGGCCCCACCTCGTGCGCGTACGACTCGGGCGTGGGCGTGGCGAACCCGCGCGTCTTGCCGAGCCGCCCGATCACGTCCAGGTAGTGCGGCCAGAACTCCTCGCGCGCCTGCTCGTCGGTCTCCGCCACGTGCCCCGGCGAGTGGATCCCGATCGGCAGCGGCTCCCGCCCGAACTTCTCCAGCGCGTGCTTGTACAGCTCCGAGAACGGCGCGAACCGGCCGGGATGCCCACCGATGATCGCGAGCATCAGCGAGAACCCGTAGGAGGCCGCCCGCACCACCGACTGCGGACTGCCGCCGACGCCGATCCAGGTCGGGAACGGCGCGGTGTGAGGCACCACGTCCTGCTCGTGCAGCGCCGGCCGCGTCTTGCCCTCCCAGGTGATCCTGCCGCCCTTGAGGAGTTCCGCGAACAGGTGTGTCTTCTCCTCGAACAGGTCCTCGTAGTCGGCGAGGTCGTAGCCGAACAACGGGAACGAGTCGATGCTCGACCCGCGCCCGAGGATGATCTCCGCCCGGCCGTCCGACACCGCGTTGAGCGTCGAGAACCGCTGGTACACCCGCACCGGGTCGTCCGAGCTGAGCACCGTCACGGCCGACCCGAGGTGGATGTTCTCGGTGCGCGCCGCGATGGCGGCCAGCACCACGTCGGCCGCCGACAGCGGCATGTCCGGCGTGTGGTGCTCGCCGATGCCGAAGAAGTCGAGCCCGACCTGGTCGGCCAGCACCCCTTCCTCGACGACGTTGCGGATGGTCTGCCCGTGCGTGATCGGCGAGCCGGACGCGTCGTGCGTGACGTCGCCGAACGTGTCGAGCCCGAACGTGGTCCCGCTCATGACTGCTCCTTCAGGAAGTTCTCGAATTCGTGCCTGTGGGCCGCGACGCCGAACAACGGACTGCCGGGCTCGAGCGACCGCCCCGCGGTGAGAGCCCCCATCGGGACGGGGTCGAACCCGATGCGCTCCAGGAACTCCGCGACGGCCCCGAGGGCGTCCGGGTCGTTCCCGGCGAACCCGACCGCCCGGCCGTTCGCGGGCTCCATGTCCTGGTAAGCGACGTGGTTGAGGGTCTTCACGACGTGCGCGCCGGCCAGCCGCCGCGCGACCTCCTCGCTGGTGCCCAGCGGGGCCTCGGCCGGCGGCCAGTGGTTCATCGCGTCGATGACGACCTTGTCGTCGAACGTCCTCGGCGGAAGCGACGGGAACCGGTGCCACGGGATGGCCAGCACCACGAGGTCGGCGTCGCTGACGGCGTCGGCGGTGGCCTGCGCCCGAGCACCGGGGGCGAGGAAGTCGACGATCATCTCGATGCGGGCGGGGTCGCCCGAACCCGCGATGCCCACCTCGTACCCCGCGGCCAGGGCGAGGCGCGCGATGACGGGACCGACGTGGCCCGCCCCCAGAACAGCGATCTTCACAGCACACACCCGACCTGGCTAGTTGACGTGTCATCAAGACTAACCGGACCAGCCCCCGGATAATTCCGCGGGGTGTGTCGTGGGGGGAGGGCCTGTCAGAGGGGCTTGTCGAGGAACCTCTCCAGGTGCGGGTTCACCTCGGCGGCGTGCGTGAGGCTGAGGAAGTGCGCGCCGCCGTCGACCAGCACCAGCGGTTCGGCCCCGGGCAGCGCGGCGACGAGTGCCTCCGCCCTCGCCACCGGGTACGCCAGGTCCGCGGTCCCGTGCAGCACGAGGGCGGGCACCTCGATCGCGCCGAGCCGGTCCAGCACCCCCTCGCGCGACACCAGCGCGCTCATGATCAGCCGCAGCCGGTCGGGCTCGACGGCGCTCCACTTGGGCGTCCAGTCCGACGGGTCGTGGTCGCCCAGGCAGATCTTCGCCACCGCCTCGATCACCGTCTCCGGTCCCCGCGCGATCCACACCTCGGAGAGTTGCTCGTACGCGGCGGCCACCTGCTCGTCCTCGGGCTCGCCCGACGTGCCCAGCAACGCGAGCGCGGTGATCCGCTCCGGCGCGAGCAACGCCATCCGCACCGCCACGAACCCGCCCTGGCTGGTGCCGATGACGGCGGCTCGGGGGACGTCCAAGGCGTCCAGCACGGCGAGGGCGTCGCGGGCCACGTCCCAGTGGTCGAAGGGCGCCGAGACCGGGGTGTCGCCGTGGCCGCGTTCGTCGATCGCGATCAGGCGGTAGCGGTCACCGAAGGCCGCGACCTGGGGCGACCACATGGTCACGTCCATCAGGTAGCTGTGCAGCAGCACCACGGCGGGCCCGTCGCCGCCGTGGTCCACGTAGGACACCCGCTGGCCGTCTGCCGTGGTCACCGTCGCCATGCCGCGCACCCCGTCCCGCATAGTGGATCATCAGCGGCGCCCGCCCGCTTCGCTCTACCCTGCCCGGATGCGACAAGTGTTCAGGGGCGCGGTGCTGCTCCTGCTGCTGTTGATCGTCGTCCCCGCACCGGCGTACGCGCAACAAGAGCAACCACCGCTGGTCCGGGTCGGTACCGAGGGCACCTACCCGCCGTTCTCGTTCCACGACCCCGCCACGCAGGAACTGACCGGGTACGACATCGAGGTCGTCAAGGCGATCGGGGCCAGGGCCGGGTGGCGGCTCGAGTTCGTCGAGACGCAGTGGGACGCGATCTTCCCCGCGCTCGACTCCTCGCGGATCGACCTCATCGCCAACCAGGTGTCGCGCAACCCCGAGCGTGCGGCCAAATACGGCCTTTCGAACACCTACACGTACTCGCGCGGCGTGATCGTGCGGCGCACCGGCGACGACCGGATCAAGTCGATCGCCGACCTCAGCGGCAAGACGACCGCGCAGTCCAGCACCAGCAACTGGGCGAAGGTCGCGCGGGACGCCGGCGCGAAGGTCGAGGCGGTCGAGGGGTTCGCTCAGGCCGCCGCGTTGTTGCAGCAGGGCCGCGTCGACGCGATCGTCAACGACAACATCGCCGTGCTGGACTACCTCGCCACCACCGGGTCCAAGGACGTGGAGATCGCGGGCGACGCCGGGCAGGCGGGCAGCGAGCAGGTGCTGGCGCTGCGGCAGGCCGACTCCGCGTTGCTGGCGCAGGCGAACACGGCGATCGACGCGCTGAAGGCCGACGGCACGTTGCGCGGCATCTCGCAGAAGTACTTCAAGGCCGACGTGTCCGTTGCGGACGGTGGCGCGGCTGATCTCTCGGAAGGCCGGGGTCCGCGCAGTACGTGGGACGTCCTCGCTTCGACGGCGTGGCCCATGTTCGTCGGGCTGGTGAAGGTCACCATTCCGCTGACCGCGCTGTCGTTCGCGATCGGGCTGGCCCTGGCGCTGTTGGTGGCGTTGGCGAGGATCTCGCCGTACCGGGTGCTGTCCGGGCTCGCGCGGGCGTTCATCTCGATCATCCGCGGCACGCCGTTGCTGCTGCAGCTGTTCATCGTCTTCTACGGGCTGCCGCAGATCGGGCTGAAGTTCCCGCCGTTCACCGCCGCCGTGGTCGCGTTCTCGCTCAACGTCGCCGGCTACGCGGCCGAGGTGATCCGCTCGGCCATCCTGTCGGTGCCCCGCGGCCAGTTCGAGGCGGCCGCCACGATCGGCTTCGGCTACGCGCAGACGTTGCGGCGCATCGTGCTGCCCCAGGCCGCGCGCACCGCCGTGCCCCCGCTGTCGAACACGCTGCTGTCGTTGCTCAAGGACACGTCGCTGGGCTCGGTCGTGCTGCTGACCGAACTCTTCCGCGAGTCCCAGCTCGCCGCGGCCGAGAGCAACGAGTTCCTCGCCCTCTACGCCTTCGCGGGCCTCTACTACTGGGTGATCTGCGTGGCGTTGTCCGCCGGGCAGAAACGACTGGAGACCAGGCTGAACAGGTACGTGATCGCATGACCGACCAGACCGACGTCCGCATCGAGGTCACCGGCCTCCGCAAGTCGTTCGGCTCGCTCGACGTCCTGCGCGGCATCGACTTCACCACCCCGCGCGGCACCTCGACCGTCCTGCTGGGACCGTCCGGCTCCGGCAAGACCACCCTGCTGCGCTCGCTCAACGTCCTCGACACCCCCGACAGCGGCGTCGTCCGCGTCGACGACGTGACGGTCGACTTCTCCGCGCTGCCCGCGGGCAAGGCCGGCCGGGCCGAGAGCGCGCGGCTGCGGGCGCGGAGCGGCATGGTGTTCCAGTCGCACAACCTCTTCCCGCACCGCACGGTCCTGCAGAACCTCACCGAGGGCCCGGTCGTCGCGCAACGGCGGCCGGAGGACGAGGTGGTGGCGGAGGCGAGGGCGTTGCTGGACCAGGTGGGGCTCGCCGACAAAGCTGATTCGTACCCGTACCAGCTTTCCGGTGGTCAACAACAACGGGTGGGCATTGCCCGTGCGCTCGCTTTGAAACCCCGGGTCGTGCTGTTCGACGAGCCCACTTCCGCACTTGACCCGGAACTGGTGGGGGAGGTGCTGGCCGTGGTCAAGGACCTGGCCTCGGAAGGGTGGACCACGGTCATTGTCACGCACGAGATCCGGTTCGCCGAGAAGGTCGCCGACCAGGTGCTCTTCCTCGACGGCGGCGTGATCGTGGAACGCGGAACGCCGGCGGAGGTGATCGGGGATCCGCGCAGGGAACGCACGCGGCGATTCCTGCGGCGGGTTCTGGATCACGGGTGATCCGGCCGGGCGAACCCGGTCCAATAGGTGGATGCCACACGTCTTCCTCAGCTATTCGCGGTCTGATCGCGGCCTGGCCAACCGAGTCCGCGAGGACCTGATCGCGCAGGGGGTGGACGTGTGGTCCGACCGGAGGCTGGGTCTCGGAGGCTCGTGGCTGAGCGCGATCAGCACAGCCATCGACGAGGCCCAGGCGGTCGTCGTCCTCGCGACTCCGGCCGCTCTCGCCTCTCAGTGGGTGATGCGGGAGGTGGAGGCCGCCCGCACGCTCGGCAGGCGAATCGTTCCCGTTCTGGCCGACGGCGCCAGGTTCGGTGACCTGCCCGCGGCAATCGCGGGCATCAACGGCGTCGACCTGGCAGACGGGTACGAGGAAGCGATCCTGGCGCTCTCGGGCTCGTTCAACGACCCAGGCGCGCCGGTACAGGTCGCTTCAGCCCGTTTACCGGAATTGCTGCTGCTGACCAGTGACGACGCGGTGGCGGCGATCGTCGCGGACGTGGCCAGACCGGTCGGCCTCGCCGTGGTGCGGCGCAGCGCTTTCGCCCCGGACGTGCTGGAGGTCGCGTCTTCGGCCCACCTCGTGGTGATCGCGGGTTGTCCGCCTGCCGAGTGCCTGTTCCTGGCCGGGTTCGCCGCAGGCCGCGGTACCTGGGTGCTCTGGGTCTCGCCATCGGACATCGGCTTGGAGGCAGCGGTGCGGGCGGGCGCACCGCTGCGGTTCTGCGAGGGCGATCAGGCGGCTCTGGAACGGGAGATCGGCGCCGTGGCGTTCCTGCCTTCACAGCGCACTGCGCAGCAACCCCGCGAAGCCGAGGGCGTCGGGGTGCGGCAACTCGCGTCGTCGGACCGGTCGCACAGGAGCTGAGCAGACCGGTCTCACGACCTGGTCGCAGACGTCGGGGAGCGTGGTCGCGCTCAACAGCGTCAAGGTCCGGCCGGCTGAGCCCGGGAGCGACCGGTGGAACGACTTCGCCGGCAGCCGGTAGGACGTTCCCGCGGGGTGTTCCTCCCGTCGCACGGCCGTGCAGGTGACGGTCCGTTCGGCCGGCGTGAACACGTCCAGCCGACCGGTGCTCGTGACCTCGAAGAGTTCGTGGGCGCCGCCAGGATCATCGGTGACCGCGAAGACCTCGTTGGTCACCGCGCCCGCGATCACCAGGCTGTCGAGGTGCCAGCTGTGGCTGTGCACCGTGTCCGAGGTTTCTCCGTCGTGCCAGATGTGCCCGCAAACCCCGAAACCGGGAGTGCGCAGCACCGGAACGCAGATGAAGTCCAGCGGATGCGCGACGGCGAGCGGTGGTCTGTCCCCGGCGAGCACGGCGTCGAGCGCGCGCCTGGCCAGAGCTGTGACCTCGTCGCCGGTCATCCACCACCCGCCAGTGCCTGCCGGGTGAGTCCCGTGTCGGGGTGATCGGGGCCGAGGATCCTGACCTGGTCCTCCAGCAACGTGACCAGTGCCGCCCGCTGTGCTTCCGGATCACCCGCGGCACCGGTCCAATGGGCGAGGTTGTACCGCGTGCGCAGGGTGTGTGGATGCTCCGCGCCCAAAGCACGGCTCTGGTCGGTCAGGAGTTCCTCGGTCAACTCGCGAGCCGCCGCGGGGTCGCCACCGCGTCCCAGCGACTGCGCGAGGCTGTAGCGGGTCCGCAGGGTGTGCGGGTGTTCGGCGCCGAGCAGTCGTGTGCGGATCGGCAGCAACTCCCGGAGCATGTCGCAGGCGGTTTCGTGGTCACCGCTCTGGCCTGTCCGGAAAGCGAGACTGTGCTTGGTGCGCAGGGTGTCGGGGTGCTCGGGACCGAGCGTTCGTTCCCGGCTGGAGAGCACCTCGCCCAGCCGCTCCCGTGCCGCGTCCGGATTGCCCGCCTCACCAGCCAGTAGGCCGAACTGTGCAGCGCTCTGAGCGCCTCCGGGTGGTCCGGGCCCGATGTCGCCCGCCATGATTCAGCCACTTCGTCGAACAGGGCGACGGCTTCGGAGAAGTCGCCGGCTTCGCCCGTCCACTGCGCTTGGCTGTGCCGTGACCGCAGGGTGTCGGGATGCGCGCCGCCGAGCACGGCGACCTGGCGCGGGATCAGCGCCTCGAAGAGCTTCAACGCCTCGGACGGGCGCCCCACCTCTCCCGCCCACTGAGCATTCCAGTGGTGGAGCCGGAGTGTCTGCTCGCTGTTCGCGGAAGGCGTCGAGCGAAGGTGGTGCTCGACGTGCGGACGCAGGCGAAGCCACGTCTCGATCTTGTCAGCGTTGGCCGGTGGCCGGGGCACCGCGGCGAGCAGGAGGGCGGCGGTCGCGTCAGCCCAGTCCGCGCCGTCACCGACCGGCTCGGTGTTGTCCCGAGTGGCGGCCGAGATGAGCCGGTGCACCGTCGCGTCGCGGCCGGAGACCGTGATGAGGCCGTAGCCGGACAGCGCGCTCACGGCTTCGTAGTAGTCGAGATCCGTGGCGAAGGCGGCGTTCACCCGCTCCGCGACCGCGGTGGGGACGTTCTCGACCGGATGGTCCTGACGGAGCAGGTCGAGCGGGACCCTCTCCGGGCTCATCCACGCCAGGACGTTCAGCACCGTCTGTGCGTTCTCAGGGATCATCTGGAACGAGACCTCCCACGTGGTGCTGACCCGAAGGTCGTAATCCGGTGCGGTGCCGAGTTGGTGGAGCCGGCTCCGATGTGACTGGTAGAGGCTCAGGTACTCCGCCAGGCCGATGGGGTTCTCCGCCACGTACGAACCCGCTTGGTGCAACGCGAGTGGTAAGCCACCGAGTTCCTCCACCAGAGCGAGCGCTGCGCTCGGGTCCTCGTCGCGACTGGTGTCACACAACAACGCCGAACCCGCGTCCGCGGTGAGCGGTGGAACCGGCAGGACCGCCCGCGGGTCCGGCCAAGCCTGCGTGCGGCTGGTGACGATGACGTCCCCGATCCCGTGCGGAGGGACGAGGCCACGCAACGCGGACTGTCCCGGCACGTTGTCGAAAACCAGGAGCCAGCGGCCTTGCCGGTTCGCGAGCAGCAGGTGCGCGGGGTGCACGGGGCGCTCCAGCCGCTGCACCTCCGGCACCCCCAAAGCCACCAGCAGTTCGCGGAAGTCCTCGATCGCGAGTTCCGGTGACTCGGCGCGGATCCACCAGACGAGGTCGTAGCGATGGTTGTTTCGTTCCCCGTAGGCACGCGCGACGCTCGTCTTGCCCATTCCGCCGATGCCGGTCAGCACGCGCAACGCAGGGGTGCGGGTGGTCTCGGCCGTGTGGAAGAACCCGTCGGACAGCTCGTCCAACAGCCGGCCGCGCCCGATCACCGGAGCCATGCTGTAGGGCTGGTTGGTGAGAACGGGACTCATCACCGCCGAGCGCACCGGAACCGGACTCGGGCTGTTCTCACGAATTTTCTCGATGATGAGTTCAGCCAATTGCCGGGGCGCGACTTCTGCGGCGTTGAGGTAGACCACACTGCCGGGCAGACCAGGAATCTCCGTCTGGTCGAACCGGACCGGCAGGATGTAGGTGCCGGCGCTTTCGACGGCGCGCGCTTGTGCGCTGCGCCGCTCGTGCGACGTCCAGACCTTTGCCGCGTACTCGGCGGACACGAACATCACGCAGAAACGCGCCTGCCCGCGGAAGACGTCGTCGAGCCCCTGGACCAGGTCCCGTCCCCACAGCTCCACGGTCTGGTAGCGGTCGTAGAAGATCCGCACGTCCGCCGCGTGCAGGCACGCGGCCACCTGTTCCACGTACTCGCGCTGCTCACCGGCGAACGACAGGCAGACGTCGTACTTCGAGCCGTTCCCAGCCTCGGGCATGGCACCCCACCTCTCCGCCGACATGATCGCCGGAAAGATCGTTCGGGGTCAATCGCGCTGCTCCGTCCGTGAACGTCCGGAACTGCTGAAATGACATTTCTGATTTCTGAAGGATAGGCTCGCCTAATTCATCTCGAATTGCGGGGCTCCTGCCGCGGTGGCATCGTCCGGATCACCGAACCTTTCCCACCACGGCAGGAGCGGACATGACCACCCTCGAGAACCCGGCGATGCCCGCAGTCCACGATTGCACCGTGAGCGACTGCTCCTACAACCACGACGGCTGCCACGCGTTCGCGATCACCGTGCGCGGCGACAACGGAGCGGCCGACTGCGGCACGTTCATCCCGCTGGGCACGAAAGGCGGCCTGGACAAGGTCGTCGCGCAGGTCGGCGCCTGTTCCCGGACCGACTGCACGCACAACGCCTCGCTGGAGTGCACGGCGCAGAGCGTGCGGGTCGGGCAGGGCGAAGGCGACCACCACGCGAACTGCCTGACGTACCAGCCGCGTTAGGCCTCCTCGGACTCCTTGTCGTCCTCCTTGCGGTCGACGGCCCTGCCGAGTTCGCGCAGGCCCACGTTGACCGCGATGATCGCGACCGCGCCGGCCGCCGCGACGACGTGCAGGCCGGCGCCCGCCAGTGAACCCACCGCGGCTGCGCACCAGAGCGTGGCCGCGGTGTTCAGGCCGCGCACCGACAGGCCGTCGCGCAGGATCACGCCCGCGCCCAGGAAACCGATACCGGAGACCACCTGCGCGGCGACGCGGGTGGGGTCGCCCTGGCCGTCGAAGCCCTGGGCGGACAGCAGGACGAACAACGCGGCGCCGACGGCCACCAGTGCGTTGGTGCGCAGGCCCGCCATGCGAGCGCGGTACTGGCGCTCGAACCCGATCAGCGCGCCGAGGCCCATGCTCTCGGCGATGCGCAAAGTCATGTCGAAGACGTGCATCGTGTGACTCCCCTTGTGTGCAGGGGTGTGCGTCACACGCCAGAACTACGAGCGTGGGTCAGCGAGGTGCGAGCACCTGCGCCGGCTACTGGCGCCTGGCATGTGTCGCTCACCTCGCTTCCTCTGTGTCTGGTTGATAAGACCGGGGAGCCACGCTAGCGGGTCGCACGTGAGCCCGGAGTGAGAGTGGGACGCGCGTCTCATTCCGGCTAGAGCATCTCCAGCGGCGTGGGGCCGGCCGGGGGAGGGAACGCGCGGTCGAGGTCGGCCAGGTCCTCGGGGGACAGGCGCAGGTCGCGGGCCGCCGCGTTCTCGCGGACGTGCTCGGCCGTGCTCGCCTTGGGGATCGCGATGACGTGCGGGTGGCGCAGCACCCAGGCGAGAGCGACCTGGGCCGCGGTGGCGCCGTGACGTCCGGCCACGGTGGCGAGGGCGGGGGAGCCGAGCAGGCGGCCCTGTTCGACGGGGGAGTAGGCCATGATCGGGATGCCCGCTTCGGCCTGCCACGGCAGGAGGTCGTGTTCCGGGCCGCGGCGGGTGAGGTTGTAAAGGATCTGGTTGGTCTGGCAGTGACCGGGTAACGCGGTGAGCTCGCGCATGTCGTCCAGGTCGAAGTTGCTGACGCCCCAGTGGCGGATCTTGCCCGCCTCCACCAGTGCCGCGAAGCCTTCGAGGGTCTCGGCGAACGGGACGGTGCCGCGCCAGTGCAGCAGGTACAGGTCGAGGCGGTCGGTGCCCAGGCGGCGCAGCGAGGCCTCGCAGGCGCGGACCGTGCCGGCCGCGGACGCGTTGGAGGGCAGCACCTTCGACACGAGGAACACCTCGTCGCGGCGGCCCGTGATCGCCTCGCCGACGAGTTCCTCGGACGCCCCGGAGCCGTACATCTCGGCCGTGTCGACCAGGGTCAGGCCGAGGTCGAGGCCGGTGCGCAGCGCGGTGAGCTCCTGGGCACGCCGGGACGGGTCGTCGCCCATCATCCAGGTGCCCATGCCGAGCGCGGGGACGGTCTCGCCGGAGGGGAGCAGCACGGTCATGCGACCCAGCTTGCCGGGTACGTTGGGCTGATGCGACACGGGGGGCTGATCGTGCTGGTGCTGCTCGTCGTGGCGCTGGCGGTGGCGGCCCAGTTCGTGGACCTGCCCGACGGGGCAGGGCTTCGTGCCCTCGTCGACCGGGCCGGGGGTGCGGCGCCGGTCGCGTTCGTGGTGGTGTGTGCCTTGGGCACGGCGGTGTTCCTGCCCAAACCGGTGCTCGCGACGGCGGCGGGGCTGCTGTTCGGGGTGGGGTGGGGGAGTGCTTTCGCCGTCGCCGGGTTCACGGCGGGGGCGATGATCGCGTTCGGGGTCGCGCGCGGGCTCGGCCGGGGGACGGTCAAGGGGTGGCTCGGGGCGCGGCTGGCCGTGCTGGAACGGGTCTTCGAGCGGCGCGGGGTCGAGGCGACGCTCGTGATCAGATTGTTGCCGATCCTGCCGTTCGCACTGGCGAACTACGGGGCCGGTGTGACCTCCGTGCGAGGCAGGGACTTCGCGCTCGGCACGGCGCTGGGCCTGGTGCCCTCGACGGTGCTCGCCGCCGTGCTGGGGGACGCCCTGAGCGACCTCGGCTCCACGCGCTCGATCGTCGCGTTGGCGATCTGGGGCGTGCTGGCCGCCGTGGGGGTGTGGTGGGGCCGGAACTTGATCACGGGCGCTCTGCGGGCTTCCTAGAGGCCGTTGCGGCACGCAAAAAGCCGCCCCGGCGGGAGACCGGGACGGCTTGAAGCGTCTACGACCTTGCCGGCCTGGATCAGGCCGTGCGAGTACGGCGTCCGCGCAGCTCTTCGAGTCGCTCGTCGAGCAACTCCTCGAGCTCGGGGATCGACCGGCGCTCCAGGAGCATGTCCCAGTGCGTGCGCGGCGGCTTGATCTTCTTCACCTCCGGCTCGACACCGTCGATGATCTTCGACTCGGTGCCGTGGAGGCGGCATTCCCAGGTCGGCGGCAACTCGGCGTCGTCGGAGAACGGGACCTCGAAGTCGTGTCCCTTGGGGCAGGCGTACCGCGCTGCCCGGCGCGGAGCGAGATCGTGGTTGCGGTCGGTCTCGTAGCTGACTGCTCCGAGCCGGCTGCCACGCAAAACGCGGTCGGCCATGGCGGTGTCCTTTCGCTCGGCTCAGGGCCGGGGCCCAGGCTTCTTGCTCACCGTGTGCAACGCCCGGATTGCTCCGTTTGTTTCCGGTTCGCTCTCATGGTCGCCCACAGTGACGTCGTTCACTCGTCAACGAAGGCTTCCTACTAATGGATGCGATCGCCACAGGATCGTGACGCGTTATCAAGCTCCTGCGCTCATGCATCACTCTAATGGCCCAACGGGGGCTGTGGGTAGTCGCCTATGCCAACCGAAGCTGACCACTTTGTGCGACGTCAGGGCCTAGGTCGCCCAACCGAAAGTGACGCCGGCAGAGCACTTGATAACGGACAGTAGTTTCCGTGGTATCGGTTACATTGTCGCTCTCTGTACCCGATCGGTGCTGTTCCGTGTCCGAAACCGTGTCGGCGACCAGAACCGTGTCCCCGGCGCGAATCACCCGTCCGGCCCGCACCCGTGCGTTGAACCTCCCGGGTACCCCGCACCAGCACAAAACCTCGACCTGGATCGCCTTCAGTTCGTCGGCGAGCTCGAACAGCCGCCGCGACCCCGGGAACATCTCCCCGCGGAAGTCCGTGGCGAGCCCGAAGCAGTAGACGTCGACCTGGACGTCGTCCGCGAGCTCCGCCAGCTGCTCCACCTGCTCGCCGGTGAGGAACTGCGCCTCGTCCACGATCAGGTAGTCGACCCGCCGCCCCTCGGCCCACTCCGCACGCACCAGCATGCGCAGGTCGTCGTCGCGGATCTCCGCCGCCTCGCGGGTGATGCCGATGCGACTGGAGATCTGCGGCCGCCCGGACCGGTCGTGCCGCACCAGCAGCAGCCCGCGCCGGCCCTGGCGCGAGTTGTTGTGGTCGATCTGCAGGGCGAGCGTCGACTTGCCGCAGTCCATCGGGCCGAAGAAGAACTTGAGGTGCCCGACCACCGGCGTCGAGCGCCGGGAACCAGCGACAGGGACAGCGGAGAGGGCGTCTGTCGGATCGGGAAGGGCGTCCACGGCGGGTCACCCTAGTGCCTCGATCCCGATCATGAAGAATCCCCACGGTCTGCGCACCCCCTCGTCCGGTCTCGTTCGGCGCGACCTGCCCGTTTCGGTCGACATAGCCGCTGCGCCGGGGGTTCAAACATCATCTCGGCTCGGATCACTCGAAGGTTTCAGTGTTGAATGAAGTTCGAGGGTGTGTGAAGACCGGTCGCGTTCCGGCGGGAACGCGACTACTGCTCCATGAAGGAGGGGGAGACGGACACCTTGTGCCGCGTGCCCTCCGAACGGGCTTCCACCTTGCCGATCACCCAGCTGCGGGCGTCCCGTTCGACCATCGCCGCCGTGTACGCCTCGGCGACGTCCTCGGGCATCGCCAGGAGCAGTCCACCGCTGACCTGGGGGTCGCAGAGGAGCAGGCGGTCCTCGATCGGGGTTTCCTCCCACGAGACGTGAGGTTCGGAGTCGACCATGATCGTTTCTGCCAGGGGGGAGACGTTGGCGGTCTTGAGCGCCCGGTCGACGCCGAGGAATTTCGGGATGGTCCCGAGGCTGAGCGACACGACGACGCCGGCCTCGTCGGCGATCTCGAGGCACGATCCGAGCAGCCCGAAGCCGGTGACGTCGGTCGAGGCTCGCACGCCGAACTTGTGGGCTAGCTCGTCCGCGAGTGCGTTGGAAACGAGCATCGACCGCACGACCTCGGCCAGTTCCTCAGCCGTGACGGAGGTCCTGTCGAAGGCCCTGGCGCCCAGGATGAGGCCACTGCCGACCGGCTTGGTCAGCACGAGCACATCACCGACCTGGACGTTCCTGCGGGCGCGCAGGTGGTCCTCGAGCCCTGCGCCGGTGATCGAGAACCCCATGCTGGTGACCTGGTTGCGCATGGTGTGGCCGCCGACGACGTCGACCCCGCACTCGCGAAGCTCACGCACCGCCGCCTTGTACGCGGACACGTGCCACCCGTTGCGGATCCACTCCTGGCTCAGCTGGACGATTCCCACGGCGACCTCGGGCACGCCGCCCGCCGCGTAGACGTCCGACACGCAGTGCAGTGCGACGATCCTGCCCCAGGTCTCCGGATCGAGGCCCATGGGCAGCACGATGTCGACCGTGTGCAGCGACTTGAGCGGGCCTGCCCCGGTCACGCCGCAGTCGTCGCCCATGTGCCGGACCAGCATTCCGTCGACATCGCTGTCGTGGAGCAGTTCCTTGAGCACGCGCGGCGGCAGCTTCCGTCCACAGCCGACACTCGTCAGCTCTGTTTCCAGCCTCGTGTCGGTCACAGCTCACTCACCGGCCTGGCTTCTGTCCACAACTCTTTGAAGTGGACCACAAGTGTACGGAACAACGAGTCCTCGCCCCTGGCGGTCAACGTCATGAGCGGGCTGTCATTGCGATCGCCCACGGGAACGACCCCCAACCCTTCGTAGTGCTGCAAGGCGATGATCTGCTCGTCCTGGATCACGAGCCGGAACATCGGGCGGGAGAAGTAGATTTTGGCCCTGAAGCACTTGTGGCGCTGTTCAAGGTCGAGCAGGTCTTGCGTGACCTTCCCCGAAACGTCCTCGGAGAGCAAGAACTGGACCTTCCCGTGATTGGCGGTCATGCGCCTCAGGAATGCCTCGAAGTCGGGATGATTGCGCCACTTCGAGGCTGTGTGTCCCATGAACGACAACGAGAGCTTGGTCGCCCGCATGCACCGTCCGGACTCGAACGGGGAGGAGCTGAGATCGGTGTAGGCCGAGTGGACGCCGAGGCTGTACAGCGCGCGGGTGGCGAGACTCAGGCCCTGGTCGGCGGTCGAGCACTTGTCGAGGTGGTTGACCACGTCGCTGATCAGGGAGCGATCTCTAGCCACCGCTCACCTCCCTGATGAGCCTGAGCAGGGTGCGCCGCAGCCACATCGCCGAGCGCTCCTCCTGGATCTCGCCGCTGTCGACGAGGTCGAGCGCCTCCGTCCACCGGACCGGGCGGACCTCGATCACCTCGCCTGCTTCGGGGTTGTTGCTCTGCCGCAACGACTGCAGGTCGGCGAGCACGAAGTAGAGGTCCCAGTGGACGGTGGCGCCGCAGGGAGAGCGTCCCAGGAGGACGGGATTGGACAGGACGGCACCGAGTTCCTCGCCCGCCTCCTGGACCGCGGAGTCCAGCACCTTCTCCGTCAGCGCCTCGGCCCGGCCGCTGTCGTCGTGTTCGAGGTAGAGCGGCAGGTACGGCTCGATCTTGTTGTAGACCTTGCCGCCGGGCACTCGCCAGTCCCAGCCGTTGGTCTCCGTGCGCATTTCGCGGGTGAGGTACACGAGTTGTTCGGTGCGGTCCACGACGATGACCCGCACGCCCGGCGGGCGCACCGCCATCTCGAAGACGACGACCTGGTCGCCCACCTGGTTGGGCGTGTGCACCTGGGCGAAGACACGGCTCTGGAAGGCCACCTCGGGCGGGCCGACCGGGGTTGGGGCGGACATGTCAGCGATCCTCTCGACGTGGTCCGGTGGGGTGCAGCGACTGCGCGGCGAGTGATCTGCGCACAGCGCGCACCAGTTCGGGACCGTCCTGCTCTCGTGCGCCGAGCATGCGCATCAGGTCGAGACGCATGTCGCCGAGCTTGCGGTGCAACGACCATCCTCGAAGATCAACTGTGCGGGAGAACCTGTGCAGGTGCAGCGCGGTGCCCACGGTGACGTTGCCGTCGGTGTCGACGACGGCGAAGGCCGGGGCGGGCTCCTGGCGGCTCTGCGCCGGCACGTTCTCGAGCCACAACGCGACCTGGGCGAGGCGGCTCTGCAGCCTCTCCTCGGTCCCGTACTCGACGTCGGGGTCCCAGACGATGTTCTGGGCGTGCATGTGGCCGTAGGAGTTCAGCGCGGCCCCAGCGGCGCTCACGGCTGAGATCTCGATGCGACCGTCCGCGAGACGACGCAGGCGCAGTGGAGGGTCCTCACCGACCACGTACACCGACGGCCCGTGAGTCGTCAGGAACCGCTCGTAGAACTCGTCGAAGCTCTGGTAGGTCTCCGGCGCGATCGGTTCGACGCCGGTCTCGTCGAACGTGGCGACCTCCCGGCGCTCCAGGGTGGTCGCGCTCGGCTGGCCGCCGTCACGCAGCTGGAACGCGCGTTCCCGGCGCGCGATGCCGTCCTCGCTGCCCAGGAGCAGGCTCTGAGCGACGTGGGGGAGCAGCGCGACCAGGATGCGGCCGGCGAACTCGGCCGCGTGCCGCCGCCACGGGCCCACCCGCTCTCGCGCGTGCGACGTCTGCTGGTCGAGCTTCGACTTGTTCTCGTCGCTGTAGTCGCTGATGCCCCGGACGAAGAGCCAGGGCGTGCGGAAGTTGGTGGCGACGGCGGCCGCGCCCGCGGACTCCATGTCGATGGCGAGGATCTTGCGGTCCTTCTGGGTCAGCAACGCCTGGAAGTTGCGCGAACCGCAGGTGACGTCGCCGGAGGCGATCTTGCCGAGCACCACCTCCGGCTTGTCGGCGGGTCTGCGCCGCTGTTCGAGCGCCTCGGGGGAGAGGTAGTCGAGGTCCGTGAACGGCACGCGCAGGTTCTCCCACGTGTGGTCGTCGCGGTGCAGTTCGTCGATGAAGCGCCTGATGGGGTCGTTGAGGCGGGGGTCGGTCGGGGTGGACTGGCCGTCGAGCCTGAGGTGGAAACCGGCGCCCTTGTCGATGGCCTTCGCCTCGGCGAGGTAGTGCACGACGGCGCTCGCGATGACGGCGTCGCCGATCTGGGCGTCGTGGCTGAGGCTGCCGGCGATGCCGGTCATGACCATGAGGCCCGGCTGCACGTCGGTGACGAGGCGGTGGGCGGCCAGGCAGGCGTTGAGCAGGCCGATTCCGCTCGACGTGCCGCAGGCGATGGTGAGGTCCGGGTACTCGGGGTGGCAGAAGAGCTCGTAGTCGCTGCCGCTGCGGCCGTGCATCAGCCGCGGCCCGGTGGTGCGGACCAACTGGCTTTGGATGCGGGCGAGTTCCTCCGGTAGCGCGACCAGCAGCCCCACCTGGGCGAGGGGAGCTGTCATCGAGGTCCGTCCGGTTCTGATCCCGCTTGATCGACGCTGAAGCGTAGCGGCGCGCGACGCGGAGCGGCGTTGGTGACACGCGGCGTCGATCTGCTGTGCATGCCTCGTGGTCGCGAGATCGCGAACCTCCGTTACATGACGGACTCGATAACTTCAGTGTTGACCGAACTCAGCCACCCCGGTTGTTCCGCTTCCCGATATAGCTCGCGCCGCGATATATTCAGCGACATGAGTGGTCGGGTCATGTCCGAACAGACCTTCCTGGTGCTCACCGCGCTGGCGGAGGAGGCCCTGCACGGGTACGCCATCGTGCAGTCGGTGGAGCAGTTGTCGCAGGGGCGGATGGTGTTGCGCGTCGGCACGCTCTACGGGGTGCTGGACAGGCTGGTGGCGGACGGGTTCGCCGAACGCGACCGCGAGGAGGTGCACCAGGGACGGCTGCGGCGCTACTACAAGCTCACCGACTCCGGGGTGCGCGCGTTGCAGGCCGAGGTGGCGCGGCTCAGCGCCAACGTGCGGGCGGCGTCGGCCGTGCTGAGGACGCGGGGTGTCCAGGCGTGGGCGGGGCGGGCATGAGGAACCTGGAGCGGCGGTACCGGGCGCTGTTGAAGGTGTTGCCGGGCTGGTACCGGCGTGACCGCGAGGAGGAGATGGTCGGGATCTTCCTCGCCGAGCGGGACGACGACCTGGACCTGGAGCACAGCTGGCCGGGGTGGGGGGAGACCTGGGCGGTGCTGGGGCTGTCGCTCCGGACGCACCTCGCGGCCGGGGCCGGGATGAGCAGCGTGCCGGCGAACGTCGTGTGGCGGGGCGAGGTGGTGCGGGCGCTGGGGGTGCTCGGGCTGCTGCTGGGCCTGTACTACGCGACGTCCGGGCTCGTCCTGACCATCACGCTGCGGTCGCACGCGCCGTGGTGGCGGGTGCTGGAGCTGGCGCCGTTCGTGGCGTTCCCCGCGTTGTTCACGGGACGGCGGACGCTCGCGAAGATCGCGGCGGCGGTGCCGGCGCTGGTGTCGCTGGACGCGCTGACCCAGCCGGGGCCCGCGGTGTGGATGTGGACGGTGTTCCAGCTGCCGGCGTTGGTGACGTTCACGTGTCTGTGCCTGGGTTTCCACCGCGAGGCGCCGACGCCGCCGGCGAGGCGGTTGCTGTGGTGGGGCGGGGGAGCGGTGGCGCTCGGCGTCGTGGGCGGGTTCGCCGCAGGGGCCGGGTTGCTGCTGCTCGCGCTCGTCACGGCCGGGATGAGGGTGTTCGCGTTCGTGCGGGGTGACGCGGTGTTCGGGCGGGCGTTGTCGTGGTTCGCCCTGGTGCAGCTCGTGCCGCTGGTGTTCCTGGTGCTGGCGTGGGACTCGCTCGGCACGGTCGGCACGGTCGTCCTGGTGGTGCTGGTGCTGGCCGCGGTGTGGCCGGTGCGGCGCCGCCCGAAGGCGGCGCCGCAGGTGGTCTAGACGAGGGCGGGTTCTTCGTTGCCGACGGCCTTGATGGCGCGGCGGACCGGCACGAAGATCAGCAGGATGAAGCCGGCCACGAAGAAGATGATCAGGGCGAGGATGGCCGGGCGGAGGCTGCCGGTGGCCTGGCCGACGCCCGCGAACACCAGTGGGCCGAGCCAGCTGGTGGAGCGTTCGCCGACCTCGTAGAGGGAGAAGTACTGGGCTTCGCGGCCGGGGGGCACCATCTGGCTGAAGAGGCTGCGGGACAACGCGTTGGTGCCTCCGAGCACGATGCCGATGCCGGCGGCGACGAGGTAGAACGAGGTCTCGTCGCCGGCCTGCACGAAGAACGCCGCGGTGATGACGACGATCCAGACGATCAGGGAGCCGAGGATCGTCTTCTTGGCGCCGATGCGCTTGGCGACGAAGCCGTGCAGGACGCCGCCGACGAAGGCGACGAACTGGACGATGAGGATGACGGTGATGAGCGTCTGCTGTTCGAACTTGAGCTCGACGCTGCCGTACTGGGCGCTGACGTTGGCGACGGTCGCGATGCCGTCGGTGTAGATCAGGTAGGTGCCGAGGAACGCGAGGGTGAGCGGGAAGGCCTTGGCCTGCCGCAGGGTCGTGCCGAGTTCCTTGAAGCCCGCGGAGATCACCGACGCGCCTTGTTCGCCGCCGTGCGGCCGCTGGTGCTCGGTCAGGGCGCGCAGCGGGATGATCGTGAAGGCCGCCCACCAGACGCCGGAGATGACGAACGCGATGCGCGCGGCGTCGCTCGAGGTGATGCCGAGGAAGTCGGCGCCGAGGGTGATGCCGAGCTGGATGGCGAGGGCGACGCCGCCGCCGAGGTAGCCGAACGCCCAGCCGCGGCTGGAGACGGCGTCGCGTTCGTCGGGCAGGGCGATCTCGGGCAGGAAGGCGTAGTAGACGACGACGCTGGAGCCGTAGCAGATGTTGGCGATGATGAAGAGGACGACGCCGAGCTTCCAGTTGGTGCCTTCGACGGCGGCGAGCGCGATGGTGGCCGCGGAGCCGGTGAAGGCGAAGAAGCCGAGCATCTTCTTCTTGTTCTGGGTGCGGTCGGCGATGGCGCCCATGACGGGCAGCACGATCACCTGGACCACGGTGGCGATGGAGAGCAGGTAGCCCCACAGCGAGCCGCTGGGGAACTGGAGTCCGAGGATCGTGACGTCGCAGTTGGCGAAGGCGTTGTCGTCCGCGCACGGGTTTGCCCCGTTGAGCGCGGTGTCGGCCTTGGCGGCGTTGGTCGCGATGCTCGTGAGGTAGAGCGAGAGGAAGACGGTGATCACCGAGGTGGGGAACACGGAGTTCGCCACGTCGTACCAGACCCAGCCGCGTTGTTCTCTCTTACGGCTTCGTGCGTTGTTGGCGTCGGCGGTGTCGTCGCCCGTGCTCTTCATGTCGGCGGACTGTACTTGTCCGCCGACCGCGCTGATGATCTGTGGTCCAACCTGTTACCAGCTGTTGCGGGACTGGAGAACTTCGCGCAGGACGTCTGGCCTGTCCGTCACGAGTCCGTCGACGCCGAGGTCGAGCAGGGCGTGCATGTCGGTGGCGTCGTCGATGGTCCAGACGTGGACTTCGAGGCTGCGGCGGTGGGCTGCCTGGACGAAGCGGTGGTCGACGATGTGCAGGTTGCCGCGGCTGACGGGGACCTGGGCGACCTGGCCGCGGACGGCGGCCGCGGCGAGGGGGAGGCGGCGGGCGGCCCAGAGCGCGGCGGCGGAGCGGGGGCCGAGGGAGGTGAGCAGTTCGGGGCCGGCGATCTTGCGCAGGCGGGCGAGGCGGGCGTCGGAGAAGCTGGCGAGGCAGACGCGGTGCAGGGCCTTGGTCCTGCGGAGCAGGGTGATGATCGGTTCGACGGCCTGTTCGGACTTGACGTCGATGTTGAAGAACGTGCCGGGGAGTTCTTCGAGGACGTCGGCGAGGCGGGCGACGGGTTCGCGGCCGCCGACGCGGGCGCGGCTGACCTCGGTCCAGGGGAGGGAGGCGAGCAGGCCCTGGGCGTCGGTGGTGCGGTCGAGGGTGTCGTCGTGGTGGACGACGACGTGTCCGTCGGCGGTGGCGTGGACGTCGGTCTCGATGTAGCGGTAGCCCTCCTGCACGGCCCTGCGGAACGAGCTGAGCGAGTTCTCCATGCCGGCGAGGTCTCCGACGTGCCAGCCGCGGTGGGCGAAGGCTCGGGGGCGTGGGCCTGCGAGGTAGGGGTGTGTCACGGGTGGTGAGTCTGCCTGCCGGCGGTGGCTCGGGGGTGGACGGTGGGTGGCGACACACTTTCTGATTTGTCTCTATAGCTTCAGTGTCGCCTGAAGTGAGGCCTGTCGGCCCGTCCGTCCCGGAGGACCCCTGCTCCCAAGACGCCAAGGACCGAGGGAAGTCAACGGAAGTTGATCAAACCGGACCCAAAAGCGACACGAACGGCCCTGCGGGTACTGTCCGGTTCCCTACGAAGGTCGGGCTTTCTGGCGCGTCGCTGGAGACCACCCACCGCCATTCGCTACCGTCGCGCGCCATGGAGCGCTCCATGGAGGCGGATGAGCCCAGGCACTGCGCGTGGTGCGGGAGGCGGTTGCCCGGGAGCGGGCGGATCGGCCGGCCGAGGCGGTACTGCGCGCAGCCGTGTCGTCAGCGCGCGTACGAGCGCAGGGCGGCGTTGCAGCGGGGTGGTCTGCCGGAGGACGCGGTGGTGCTGAGCACCGCGGAGCTGGCGGATCTGCAGGACAGGTTGTTCCAGCTGCGGTGCGCCGCGGAGGATGTGGTGACGGCGGCGCAGGACGGGGCGGAGAACGAGGAGCTGAGGAAGCTGGCGGCGGAGCTGGTGGAGTCGGCGAAGGGTCTGGAGCGGCTGCGGTAGCCGTTCGCACAACAGCGAACTGACCGGCGTAGCGGGTTGCTTACGTCCGGTGATCGGACGATCATGACGCGCGTGACCTCCTACTGCCGCACGGTGCTGGACCGGGCGGGTGTCGGCTATGCCGTGACGGACTCGCGCGGCAACCTGTTGTGGTGCAACCGCGCGTTGGGTGTTGTGCTGGGGGTTCCGGTCGAGCAGGCGTACGGGCGGTCGTTGCCCGCGTTGCTGCCGGGTGTGCCCGAGGTGCCCGCTCCTGTGCGGGAAGTGCTGGTGCCGGGCCCGAAGTGGCTCGAGGTGCGGTGCTCGAAGCTGGGTGACGACCTGATGTACGAGGTCGTGGACGTGTCGGCGTGGCGTGATCGTGAGTTGACGGTGACGCAGGAGGCGGACGCGTTGCGCCGGGCGCAGGCGCTGGGGCGGATGGGGACGTGGGAGTGGTCGATCCGGGACGACCGGGTGACCTGGTCGGATTCGTTCCTGGAGATGTTCGGGTTCGCGCCGGGGACGGCGTTCGACTTCGGGTTGTACTCGCAGCTGGTGCACCCGGAGGACCTGCCGATGATCGAGGAGACCCTCGACAACGCGTTGAAGACCGGGTCGGTGTTCACGTACACGCATCGGATGTTGCGGCCGGACGGCAAGGAGCGGGTGTTCGAGTGCTTCGGTGAGGTCGTTCTCGGTGATGACGGCGCGCCGTTGCGTGCTTTGGGCACTGCTCATGACGTGACGCAGTCGTCGCGGGTGCACGACGAGCTGGTGCGGATGGCCGAGCAGGATCCTCTGACGGGGTTGCCGAACCGGCGGGCGTTGACGCGGGCGTTGGAGCAGGAGCTGGCGAACAACGGTTCGGGTGCGTTGCTGGTGCTGGACCTGGACAACTTCAAGGACGTCAACGATCTGCGGGGGCATGCGGTCGGTGACCGGGTGATGCGGATGCTGGCGTCCGCGTTGCAGTCCCGTTTGGGTGACAGGTTGATCGCTCGTCTGGGTGGAGATGAGTTCGCGGTCGTGTTGCCGGGGGCGTCGCCGAAGGACGCGTCGGAGGTGGCGGACGGGCTGCGGGACGCGGTGGCGGGGTTCCCCCTGGCCGGTATCGGGACGCCGGCGCGGATCACGGTGAGCACGGGGCTGGCGGAGTTCGGTCCGGGTGATTCGTGGGAGTTGGTGCTGGCGAACGCGGACCTGGCGCTGTACGCGTCGAAGGCGGCGGGCCGGGACCGGGTGACGGTGTACGAGCCGAACCACTACGCGGACACGGTGAAGCGGGTCAGCGTGCTGGACCGGTTGCGGGCGGCGCTGGCGGGTGGTGGTTTGGCGCTGTACGGGATGCCGATGGTGGAGTTGGCGTCCGGTGAGGTGCTGGGGCACGAGTTGTTGTTGCGGCTGGAGGACGGTCAGGAGCCGTATCTGGGTCCGGCGGACTTCCTGCCGGTGGCGGAGCGGTCGAACCTGATCCTCGACGTGGACCGGTGGGTGTTGTCGACGGCGATCGACGCCTTGGTGGCGCAGCCGGATCCTCGGCTGCGGTTCAACGTGAACGTGTCGGGCCGGACGTTGGAGGATCCGGACTTCGGTGGGTTCGTGCTGGACATGCTGGGGTCGGCGGGGGTTGCTCCTGGCCGGTTGGGGTTGGAGATCACGGAGACGGCGGCGGTGACGAACCTGGATGCCGCGGTGACGCTGGCGACGCAGCTGCGCGGGTTCGGGTGCCGGATCACGTTGGACGACTTCGGGTCGGGGTTCGGGTCGTTCGTGCACCTGAAGCACCTGCCGATCACGGGGATCAAGATCGACGGTGAGTTCGTGAAGGGCATCGAGACGTCGGACGCGGACGCGGTGCTGGTGTCGGGGATCGTGCAGATCGCGAACGGGCTGGGGTTGTCGGCGGTGGCGGAGTGGGTGGAGCGTCCGTCCCAGGTGGACGCTTTGAAGGGGCTCGGTGTGCGGGTCGGGCAGGGGTTCCACCTCGGCAGGCCGGTGCCGTTGAGTGACATCGTGAGCGCGGAGCGCATGCCGCCGAATGGCGCATTGTCGTCTCAGGTGGTCGGAGCAGAGGATGGTGCGCGCCGCCCTTGATCCCCGCCCGATGGGATGCCCGTGTCGTCTTGTGGTCTTCGTCGTCTTGAGTTGAGCGTTGCCGAGCCGGAGTCGTCGGTGGACTTCTTCGCCGGGGTTCTCGGGTGGGCGGTGATCGCGGAGCCGGGTGGGTCGTTCTCGGGCTGGGTGGGTGATCGGCTCGCGGCGCAGGTCGTTGCGGGGGAACGTGGTTGGGGCGTGTTCTTCGGTGGTGACGGGGCGCGGGAGCTGAAGGTCAACTCCTCTGTGGACGGTGGCAGGGTGTTGCACGGTCCGTGGGCGCCGCCGCCGCGTTCGGGTGAGCCTTGTTGGGTGGAGTTGTTCACGGCGTCGCCGGAGGACGGTTACTGGTGTGGCGAGCTGGGCTGGGAGGGCCGGGACGCCGCTGATGAGTTCGTGGTGTTCACGTCGGCGCGGCACGGTGACGCGCGTGCGGTGGCGGGCCGGTTGACGACGACGCGGGGTGAGGGCTGGCAGCCGTACTTCGCGGTCGACGACCTGGACGCGGCGTGTGTGCGGGTGTCCGAGTTGGACGGTCGTGTGCTGTTGGAGCCGACGACCGTGCCAACGGGGCGGATCGCGTCGATCGAGAGTCCGCGCGGGGGTTCGTGCGTGCTGTTGGAGAAGCCGGCGGGCTGGGGTGGTGCGTGGGCCGGTTGAGTCACTGCTCCAGTTCGGGTGGGAAGCCGCCGGTGGCGATGGGGCCCCAGGTGTCGATGGTGACGCGGAGGAGGGATTTGCCCTGGCGGATCATGGCGGCGCGGTATTCGTCCCAGTCGGGGTGTTCGCCTGCGATGCAGCGGTAGTACTCGACGAAGTCCTCGAGGGCTTCGGGTAGGTCGAGGACTTCGGCGGTGCCGTCGATCTGGACGTAGGCGCCGTCCCAGTCGTCGGAGAGCACGCACAGGGTGACGTGGGGGTTGCGGCGGGCGTTGCGGACTTTGGCGCGCTGGGGGTAGGTCGCGATGACGATGCGGCCTTGGGTGTCGACGCCGCAGGAGACGGGGGAGACCTGCAGGCCGTCGGTGGTGGACCGGTGGGTGATGAGGACGCCGTGGTGGCGGGTTTTGAGGAACTCGAGCAGCTGCGGCCGGTCGACGAGGTCGGCTGTGGCGATCTTCGGCATGATGTGCAGCATGGCACGCTTCACCTCGTTCGACGGTACTGAACTCGCCTATCGGGAAGTGGGTGAGGGGGTTCCGCTCGTCGTGCTGGCGGGTGGTCCGGGCAGGGCTTCGGAGTACCTGGGGACGTTGGGCGGGCTGGACGGGTCGCGGCGGCTGGTGGTGCTGGACAACCGGGGTACGGGGGAGTCGGACGAGCCGGCGGATCCGTTCACGTACCGGCGGGACATGCTGGTGCGGGACGTGGAGGTGCTGCGCCGGCACCTGGGGTTGGACGTGGTGGACGTGCTCGGGCATTCGGCGGGTGCGGGGATCGCGATGGGGTATGCGGCGGACTTCCCCGAGCGCGTGGGCAGGCTGGTGCTGTTGACGCCGGCGTTGCGCAGTGTGGGGTTGTCGCCGGAGCAGTCGGACTGGGACGCGTTCCTGGCCGCGCGGGCTGACCAGCCGTGGTTCGAGGCGGCGACGACCGCGCTGGAGCGCAACGCGGCCGGTGACGATTCGGTGGAGAACCGGGTGGCGGCGTCGCCGTTGCTGTACGCGCGGTGGGACGAGACGACGAAGGCGCACGCGGAGGCGGAGCTCGGGCAGTGGCGCTACGAGGTGGCGGCCGGGTACAACGCGGAGGGGGCGTTCGTGCCGGGTGTGCTGCGGCGGGCGCTGGTGGAGTTCGATCACCCGGTGTTGGTGTACGCGTGTTCGGAGGACCCGATCTCGCCGGTGCGGCGGTGTGTGGAGCTCGCCGGGTTGTTCCCGGACGTGACGTTGCACGTGCACGAGGGTGTCGGGCACTACCCGTGGGTGGAGGAGCCGCATGTCGTGGCGGCGCGGCTGGAGGCGTTCCTGGCCGGGTAGGTCCGGGGTGGTTCAGAAGACCTGGGCGGTGGCGACGCGGTCGCGGCCGTTGCTCTTGGCCTGGTAGAGGGCTTCGTCTGCGGCGAGCAGCAGCGGGCTGAGCTGGGTCGCGGTGTCGGGGTAGACGGCGGCGCCGACGGAGGCGGTGAGTCCGGCGACGACCTGGTCCTCGCCGAGGCGGTCGACGACGAGGATGTGCAGGCTCGCGATTTCGAAGCGGATGCGTTCGGCGGTTTCCTTGACCTCGTCCGTGCTGACTCCGGGCAGCAGCACCGCGAACTCTTCGCCGCCGAAGCGGCCGACGAGGTCGTAGGAGCGCACCGAGTGCTTCAGCGCGTCGGCGACGGCGCGCAGGACGCGGTCGCCGGCGAGGTGGCCGTAGGTGTCGTTGATGAGTTTGAAGTGGTCGAGGTCGAGGATGAGCACGCCGACGGTGGAGGTCAGGCGGCGGGCGCGTTGCAGTTCGCGTTCGGCGACGTCGTGCCAGAACGTGGCGTCGACCAGGCCGGTCTTGGAGTCGGTGCGGGCGGCGACGCGGAACTGCGGCAGCAGCAGCCCCATGTGCAGGGCGAGCACGGTGAGCAGCAGCATGGGCGTGAGCCAGGGCCGCCAGTTCAGGATGATCGCGACGCCGGAGCCCAGGCCCACCGAGGCGAGGACGATGAGCACGTCGGAGGCGTTGCCCAGGGCGGTGCGCAGGGGGTTGTGGCGGTTGGTGAAGTAGATGGCCGCCACGACCATGGCGTAGTTGATGAACCAGTAGAGGGCGCCGGCCGTAACCAGTGCCAACAGGCCGAGCGGTCCGTCAACGTCAACAGCACGGTCCGGGAAGAGACCTAGAACGAGTTGCGCCACGGCACTGCCCAGGACGACAGTGGCCGCGGAGAACACCTTGCGGAACAGGACCGCCCGCCGCTTGTAGACCCGGTACCACGAGTGCGTGTAGCTGATGACGATCAGCGCCACGAGCAGTGGCATCGGTAGTACGAGCACGCCCGCGAACAGCCACACGGACTGCATGTGGGCGTGTGGTGACCCTTCGGCGCCGATTTCGCGGATCCGTTCGATTCCCCGTGCCGCTTCCAGGTGCAGGACAGCACCACCGGCGAGCAGCAGGAACCAGGGCCAGTTCAAGGCCTCGGCAGGGGTACGCCGTGCGGTGGCGAGCGTGACGAGGGTCGCCAGAACAACCACCGTCACGACATAGGCCAGCACCACAGGAGGAAGCGACCATAACTTCCACCGGCGCGGGTCGAGCCAAGGCACGCTGCCACCCCCACACCACCGTCCAGGAACCAACCACTGTAGCTACCGGGTAACACAAAGTCGTGGCTCCATGTGGGGGACCTCACCGTGAGTAGTCCTCACCTGTTCGCACGCCACAAACCTTTGCATCAACCGAACAACGAACACCCATAGGAGCAGTCATGATCAACCGCGCTTCCGCCACCGGCCGTCCCGTTCGTCCGACCGACTGGCTGCGTCCGACTGACTGGGCCCGTCCGACCGACTGGCGTCGTTGAGCCACCACAGGATCGCCGCACCGCTCGCCGCGAGCACCCCGAGTGCTCCGGCGGCGGCGACGACCCGGTGCGCGGTGATCGTTTCGGCGGCCACGCCGGCCAGCGCCACCCCGAGCCCTTGGGAGACGCGCAGCGCGGTGACGGCCAGTCCGAACGCTTGACCTCGTGACTCGTCCGGCACGGCGCGCACGAACCGCGTGTTCGCGACCAGGTGGTAGGCACTGGCCGCCCCGGACAGCGCGAACATGCCCACACTGACGACCAGGCCCGGCCGCAGTGCGGCCGGGACGAGTACCGCGCACGCCGCGATCGCGAGCCACGGCATCAGCCGCAGTTGCAGGCGTTCGGGCAGGTGCGCGACGACGAGCATGCCCGCGGCGGCGCCTGCCGCGTAGGCGCCGAAGATCATGCCCACCCCGGCCGGTCCGGCGCCCAGGTGTGCCGCGTACGGGACGGCGAGTGCCTCGCCGACGATGTAGAAGCCCGACACGCAGGCGAGTGCGACCAGTGCGCGCAGTCTCCGGTCTTGCCAGACGAGTTTCGTGCCGCCGACCAGGTCCGTCGGCCATGCTCTCGTGTGTGCGCGTTTCGGTGCGGGCCGGTCGTGCAGGAACACGCCGAGCAGCAACGCCGACACCGCGAACGTGACCGCGTCCGCGACCAGCACGAGCGCCGGTCCGAACCACGCGACCAGCGCGCCGCCCGCGATGAACCCGGCGACCTGCGCTCCTTGTGTCACGGTGCCCATGACCGCCTGGCCGAGCGGGTAGCGCTCGTCGGGCAGGACGTGCGGCAGCAACGCGGCCCGCGCGGCTCCGTGCGGTGCGCCGGCGAACTGCACCAGCACGACCACCGCCGCGAGTGCCCACAGCGGCAGACCGGGTACGGCCATCAGCAGCAGGAGGGTCGCCCGGACGAGATCGGCGGTCACCATCACCTGTTTGCGTTCGAACCGGTCGGCGAGTCCCGACAGCAGGGGCCCGCCGATCAGGTCCGGCAGGAACGTCAACGCATAGGCCAGCGCGGTGAGGCCCGCGCTGGCGGTGCGGTCGTAGACGTGCACCGTCAGCGCGACGCGTGCGAACTGGTCACCGGCCACCGATACCACGTGCGCGGTGAACAGCGCGCGGAACTCGCGATCACGCGCGAGGGCGCGGTAGCCGGGCATGCCTCACATGGTGGACCAGAACCCGCACTGGTGATCCCTGCGGAAGTCGGCCGGGCCGACCGCTCCCGCTTCGAGTGACTGCACGCCGGCGCGCCAGCCGGGGTCGCCGGTGCGGGCGAACCGGCCCCACGCCGCGATCATGTAGTCCGAGAGTTCGCGCTGCCCGGCCGTGAGCGGCAGGCCGGGGAACTCGAACAGCAGCGGGATCTCCGAGGCGTGGAACGCGCCGTAGCCACCGGGGAACTCGGGCAGGCCCGGGAAGAACATCGGGATGTCCCGCTGCGCGAACTCGTAGCCCGACACCGGCCCGCGCAGTTCGTCCCGCGTGGTCTGCGCGGTGCACGACCACAGCTTGTCCGTGAGCAGCCGGGCGATCTCGTCGCGGGCGTCGCCGTTGCCGTTGACCGGGTAGCGCGCGGCGACCTTCTCGGCGTTCGTGGTGAACAACCCCGCCAGCGCCTGCCGGTAGCCGGCTTCCGGGATCGGCTGCGGGAACACCTGCGGCATGAACAGCGTCATCTCGTCGTGCGTCGTGCCCACCAGCGACGGCACCCGATGCATGCGTCCGGTGCGTTGCGCGAGGACCGGGTCGATCGGCAGCACGGCCGTGTCGAACGCGGGAGTGGAGAACCTCTCGTGCACCGTCAGCAGCCGGTCCACCGGCAACGCCCTCAGGCACGTCAGATCAGCGCACCCGGCTGTGCCGACCCCGCTCTGTTCCACCTCGGCCCGGGGCTTCCACAGGGGCTCGAACGTCCCCGGTGTGGTGGGCGCCTGCACGCCGCACGGCCCGGACTGCATGATCGTCTTCGCGAACAGCCCCGCGGCGCGCGGTGAGGCGAGCTGGGCGCAGATGCTCAGCGCGCCCGCCGACTCGCCGAACACCGTCACGTTGCGGGCGTCCCCGCCGAACGCCGGCGCGTTGCGCTGCACCCACTGCAGCGCCGCCTGCTGATCGGCGAGCCCGAACGTGCCGGAGCCGGGCAGGCCGGGGTGGCCGAAGAACCCGAACACACCGAGCCGGTAGTTCACCGTCACCACCACGGCGTCGTTCTCGGTCGCGAGCCGGCGGGCGTCGTACGTCGACGCGCCCCCGGAGACGAACGACCCGCCGTGGATCCACACCATCACCGGCCGCGGCGTGCGGGCGTGTGACGCCGGGGTGGTGACGTTGAGGTAGAGGCAGTCCTCGGCCAGCGACGGCTGCCCGCCCGGTTCCGGGGTCTGCGCGCACATCGGCGCGGGCGTCGTCGCGTCCCGCACCCCCTGCCACGCGGTCACCGGCTGCGGGTCACGCCACCGGTCGGCGCCGACCGGTGCAGCGGCGAACGGGATGTTCCCGAACGTCCGCGCCTGCTGCGTGACCGTGCCGCGCACGGTCCCCTTGTCCGTCCGGACGACCGCTGCGTCCCCTGCGAAAGCCGCAGGCACGTGAACGACGGCGAGCGCCATTGCGGCGGCCACGGCCACCGTGTACGTCCTTGCCATGTATGGACCCCCTTCGGTCTCGAACGTAGCGAGGAGCGGTGGGCCGCGGACACTGCGGAAAGACCACAGGGTGCCTCCATCGAAAGTCGCAGGCGGCCGTCCCCTGTTGCCGACATACCGACCGGTCGGTACCCTCCGGTCCGTGGGTGACACAACGCTTCCTCAGCAGCCGCTGGTCGACGCCCTGATCTTCGACTGGGGCGGCGTGCTGACCGTCTCCGTGCCCGAGTTCGTCGGAGCCTGGCTGCACGCCGAGTCCATCGACCGCGAGGTCTACGGCCGGATCATGCGCGACTGGCTCAGCCGTGAGGCGCTGCCGGGCAACCCGGTGTTCCGCCTGGAGACCGGTGAGCTGTCCGTGCCGGAGTTCGAACGCCTGCTCGCCGCCGAGCTGATCACCACCTCCGGTGCCGCGATCGACGAGAACGGTCTGCTCAGGCGCATGTTCGGCGGCGCCACCCCCGACCCGGCGATGGTCGAACTCGTGCGCAAGGCCCGCGCCGCCGGCCTGCACACCGCGCTGCTGTCCAACAGCTGGGGCGAGGGCTACCCCAAGGACCTGCTGCTCGAGCTGTTCGACACGATCGTCATCAGCGGCCGGATCGGCCTGCGCAAACCCGACGAGCGGATCTACCGGCACACCCTCGAGCAGGTCGCGGTCCCCGCCGGCCGGTGCGTGTTCTTCGACGACGCCCCGATCAACGTCGAAGCCGCCCAAGCCGTCGGCATGCACGCCTTCCGCCACACCGACGCCGAGAGCACCCGCGCCCACCTCGCGACCCTGGGAGTGACCCTGTGACCGACCTTCCCGGCCTCGACCTCGGCGCGCTCGCCACCCACCTCGGCACCGGCCCGCTCACCGGCGAGCTGTTCCGCGGCGGCCGCTCCAACCTCACCTACCGCGTCAGCGACGGCACCCAGACCTGGGTGCTGCGCCGCCCGCCGCTCGGCCACGTCCTCGCCACCGCGCACGACATGGCCCGCGAGTTCCGCGTCATCTCCGCCCTCGCCGGCACCTCCGTGCCCGTCCCCGGCGCACGGCAGCTCGTCGAGGACACCTCCGTCATCGGCGCGCCGTTCTACCTCATGCAGGAGATGCCCGGCGCGGCCCTGCGCGAGCGGTCGCAGTGCCCCTGGCTCACCCCCGAGCAGGCCCGCACCCTGTCCGAACGACTCGTCGACGTGCTCGCCGACCTGCACTCCGTCGACCCCGAGTCGGTCGGCCTCGCAGACTTCGGCCGCCCCGAGGGGTTCCTCGCACGGCAGGTCAAGCGGTGGAGCAAGCAGCTCGACGCCTCCCGCAGCCGGGAGCTGCCCGGCATCGAGGAACTGCGCGACAAGCTCGCCGACACCGTCCCCGCCTCCCCGCGGGCCACGATCATCCACGGCGACTACCGCCTCGACAACGCCCTGGTCACCCAGGAACCGCTGGCGATCAGCGCCGTCCTGGACTGGGAGATGGCCACCCTCGGCGACCCGCTCGCCGACCTCGGCCTGCTCTACGTCTACTGGGCCGGACTCGGCGCCGACAACGACCCCATCACCGGCGGCGTCACCTCACTGCCCGGGTTCCTCACCGCCGACGAGCTCGTCGCCCGCTACACCGCCCGCACCGGCACCGACACCTCCGGGCTCGGCTGGTACATCGCCTTCGGCTACTTCAAGCTCGCCGTCATCGTCGAAGGCATCCACTTCCGCTTCGCCAGCGGCAAGACCGTCGGCGCCGGCTTCGAAAAGCTCGGCGCGTTCACCGTTCCCCTCGTGCGGCAGGGACTCGCCGCCGCCCACAAGGAGCTCTAATGGACTTCGCCTACGACGCCAAGACCGAACAACTGCGCACCCAGCTCCTCACGTTCATGGACGAGCACGTCTACCCGGCCGAAGCGGTCCTCGAACAGCAGCTGCACGACGCCGCCGACCCGTGGCAGCGCCAGCCGGTCCTCGAGGAGCTCAAGGCGGAAGCCCGCCGCCAGGGCCTGTGGAACCTCTTCCTCCCCGACGCCGAGCACGGCGGAGGCCTGACGAACCTGCAGTACGCGCCGCTCGCCGAGATCACCGGCCGCAGCCCCCACCTCGCCCCCGAGGCGCTCAACTGCGCCGCCCCGGACACCGGCAACATGGAAGTCCTCGCCATGTTCGGCACCGACGAGCAGAAGAAGCAGTGGCTGCAACCGTTGCTCGACGGCGAGATCCGCTCCGCGTTCTGCATGACCGAACCCGACGTCGCCAGCTCCGACGCCACCAACATCGCCACCCGCATCGAACGCGACGGCGACGACTACGTCATCAACGGCCGCAAGTGGTGGTCCTCAGGCGCCATGAACCCGAACTGCGCGATCTTCATCGTCATGGGCAAGACCGACCCCGAAGCCGAACGCCACCGCCAGCAGGCCATGATCCTCGTCCCCCGAGACACCCCCGGCGTCACCGTCAAGCGCGCCATGCACGTGTTCGGCTACGGCGACCACGCCCACGGCGGCCACGCCGAGATCGAGTTCGTCGACGTCCGCGTCCCCGCGGCCAACCTCATCTCCGGCGAGGGCGAGGGCTTCGCGATCGCCCAGGCCCGCCTCGGCCCCGGCCGCATCCACCACTGCATGCGCCTGATCGGCATGGCCGAACGCGCCCTCGAACTCATGTGCAAGCGCGCGTTGTCCCGCGTCGCGTTCGGCAAGCCCATCGCCGCCCAGGGCGTCGTGCACGAGTGGATCGCCGAGTCCCGCGTCCGCATCGAACAGGCCCGCCTGCTCGTGCTCAAGACCGCGTGGCTGATGGACACCGTCGGCAACAAGGGCGCCCACACCGAGATCCAGGCCATCAAGATCGGCGTCCCCGCCATGACCGAATGGGTCCTCGACAAGGCCATCCAGGCCCACGGCGGCGCCGGCGTCAGCCAGGACTTCCCCCTGGCCGAACTGTGGGCCGCCACCCGCACCCTGCGCCTCGCGGACGGCCCCGACGAGGTGCACCGCATGTCGCTGGCGAAGCGCGAACTCAAGAAGTACGCGTAGTCCTGGTCGTGAGGCGGGTTCCGCGCCCGCCTCACGTCAGTTGTCGAGCGCCTCGCGGGCCGCCAGCGCCGCCCGGCACGCGTGCACGAAGTCCCAGAACACCTCGGTCGTCGTGTGCCGCCGGTCCGACCGCGAGTTCTCCTCGAACATGGCCGAGCGCAACGGCGTCGTCAGCTCCAGCTGCCCGCCCTGGCGCGACCGCGTCCGGTTCGCGATGTTCGCCCGGTCGAACCCGCCCAGGATCGGGTGGTCCACCGCGTCGATCGTGTGGAACCCCGCCCGCCGCAGCCGCGTCAGCAGCTCACCGCGCAACAGGGCGTCCCGGCCGCCCACCAGCACCGCCCGGTCGTGGTCCTCCAACCCCGCGGCCGCCGCGGTGCACCCGTGCAGGCCCAGGGCGTGCGAGGCGCCCGACACCAGCGTCCGCGCCACCCGGTCGTCGCAGTTCGACGACGTCACGTGCAACTCGTCGTTGGAGGCCGTGCGCAGGCCCTCGAACATCCAGTAGTCGTGCGTCTGCCCGATCGGCACCCTCGTCCCGGGGTGGAAACCCGCGATGGCCAGGCACAACTCGGACGTCCCGACCTCGATGCCGCCACCGTGCGGGGCGAGCACGACGGAAGGCGTGCGGGGGCGGTGCCGCTTGAAGCGACGCCGGTAGTCCACCCGTTCCACCAGTCGGGGATCGGCGTAGAGGTCGGAGTTGGACGCGTAGACGTCTAACGCCGCCCACTGAGGCTGGGGTCTCATGGCGGCGGGAAGCCTACCTGCCGTCACCCGGTCGGCCGCCGCCCACCGGGTGACGGGCACTCACACCACTGTCAGCGTTCGCGCGTCGACGTCCAGCGCCGCGGCCACACCCAGCGGCAACGACCACGACCCCGCGCAATGCCCGAACCCAAAGTCACCCAGGATCGGCACCCCGAGCCCCGACAACCGGTCCGCGAGGACGTCGGACACGTCCCCGCAGCCCGTCCACGACCCCAGCACGATCCCCGCCACCGGCTCGAACCAGCCCGCCCGCACCAACTGCGTCAGGATCCGGTCCAGCCGGTAGGGCTCCTCGCCGACGTCCTCCAGCAACGCGATCGCGCCGTCCGCCGGACGTTCCCACCGGGGCCCGCCCACCGACGCCGCCAGCAACGCCGTGTTCCCGCCCACCAGCACCCCGCGCGCGGCCCCCGGCACCACCGGCGTTCCCGCCGTCCACGACGACACCCCGTCGAACAGCACCGCCCGCAGCCGAGCCTGCGCCACCGGGTCGTCCACGAAGTCCGCCGTGCCGGGCATCGGGCCGAACACCGTCGGCTGGCCCACCGCGCCCAGCTCCGCGTGCAGCACCGTCACGTCCGACGAGCCCACGAACACCCGCGGCGGCAGGTCCTTCCACGGCACCAGGTCCGTCATCCGCAGACAGCCGTAACCGCCGCGCACGCAGAACACCGCCGCCACGTCCGAACACCACGCGTCCACGAACTCGGCGGCCCGCGCCTCGTCCGACCCGGCCAGGTACGGCAACGCCCACGGCTCGACGACCGGCGTGGCGACCTCCAGCCCCCACGACCGCAGCACCTCCGCACCCGCGGCGACCCTCGACGGGAGGGCCGGGCCGGCCGGTGACACCAGCGCGACCCGGTCCCCGCGGCGGAGCAGGGTCACCGCGACAGTTCCAGCACCGGCACACCGGGCGGCGTGAACCCGAACGCCTGCCCGTAGAACGACAGCTCCGCCTCCAGCGCCGCCCTGATGTTCTGCGCCATCCGGAACCCGTGCTGCTCGCCCTCGAACGTGAGGTACGCGTGCGGGATCCCCGAACCGGCCAGATCCGCGGCGAACCGGTCCGCCTGCTCCGGCGGGCAGATCTCGTCCTCCAGGCCCTGCAACAGCAGCACCGGGCCCGACACCGACCGCGCCTTCGTCGACGGCGAGCGGTCCCGGTAGCGGTCCGCGGCCTCCGGCAACGTGCCGACCAGGCCCTCCACGTACCGCGACTCGAAGTCGTGCGTCTCGCCGCCCTCGCCCGTCCAGCCCGCCAGGTCCAGGATCGGGAACGCCACCATGCCGCACCGGTACACGTCGGTCGAGGTCAGCGACGCCGCCGACGTCCACCCGCCCGCCGAGCCGCCGCGGATGCCCAGCCGTGCCGGGTCCGCAGTGCCCTCCTTGGCGAGCTGCTGGGCCACGAACGCGCAGTCCGCCACGTCCACGACACCCCACTGCTCGCGCAGCCGCTCCCGGAACGCCCGCCCGTAGCCGGTCGAACCGCCGTAGTTGACCGCCACCACACCGATGCCGCGGCTGGTGAAGTAGGCGATGTCGCTGTCGAGCTTGGGCAGCGCCCGGCCCGTGGGACCGCCGTGCACGTGCACCACGTACGGCGGCAGTTCGTCCTGCGGACCCTCGAAGTCCGGGTTGGACGGCGCGTACACGTACGCCGGGATCTCCCCGAACATCCGCTCCACCGGCACCGGCAGGTAGGCCGCCTCCGGCGACTGTTCGCCGCCGGTGAGGTAGGTGAGCTCGCCGTTGGACAGGTCCAGGCGCACCACCGCGAAGTCCGACGTCGGCCCCGCCGCCGCGCACACCACCACGCCGTCGCGCACCGACAGGTCCGGCACCCACGTCGGCAGGTCGGTCTGCACGTCGGTGACCGTCGCGCTGCGCTCGTCCAGCACCGCCAGGCTCCCCGAGCGCACCACCAGGTAGCGGCCCGGCGAGAGGGTGGCGAACCAGCGGTTGCCCAGCCGCCACATCGGGCCGCCCAGCTCCTCCTCGCACGGCGCCAGGTTCGTGCTCGTGCCGTCGGGGGAGATCCGGTGCAGGTTCCACCAGCCGTCCGGGTCGGTCAGCGCCAGCAGCGCGTCACCCTCCCACTCGAACTGGCACACCGCCTCCGTCTCCGAGCCCGCCACCACGCGGTGCCCGGTGCCGCCGACCTCGGCGACGCACAGCTCGGTGCCGTCCCACGGCATCTGCGGGTGGTTCCAGCCGATCCAGGCGAACTTCGTGCCGTCCGGGCTGATCTTCGGGCCCGTCATGAAGTGGTGCGACGCCCCCAGCACCCGGATCTCACCGGATCGGGTGATCGCCACCAGGTCCCGGGCGATGTCGGTGCGCGCCTCACCCGTGACGGTCTCCCGCACGCACCACACCTCGCCATCAGGGCCCGCCGACAGGTCCGAGTAGCGCACCCCGTGGTGGCGTTCCGGCTGCGGCGTCAACGGCGTGGGCTCCGGCGAGTCCGGGTCGAACACGTACACGCGCTGGTCGTCCCAGTGCGTGAACGCCACCAGGTCGTCCGCGAGCACCACGAACGGCCGCCCGCCGTACTCGTGCACCCGGTTGCGGGCGTTCCACGGCGCGGGCAGCACCTCCACGCCGTCGCGCACCAACGCCACTCTGCCTGCCTGAGCCGGTCGGCTCTCGGCCCACCACACGTGTTCACCGTGCAGGTCCGCCCACTGGAACCCACCGCCGGGTTTCGACGTGTCTCCAGCCGTGATGGGCGAGGTCCAGGTCCCGTACGAAGCGATCTTCACCACAACCCGACCCTATACGCGGAGTGTTTGGTGGGGGAGGACCTGCCGACGATCTCCGCGTGGCCTAGGGTCGTATCTGCCATGGCTCGCGTCATTCACGTATTCCGCGCACCCGACCGGTTCATCGCAGGAACCGTCGGGCAGCCCGGCGACCGCACCTTCTACCTGCAGGCCTCCGAGCAGAGCAGGTTGATCAGCGTCGCCTTGGAGAAGCAGCAGGTCCAGGTCCTCGCCGAACGCATCGGCTCGCTTCTGGAGGAGGTGCACCGCCGCTTCGGCACCGACGTGCCCGACGACGCCCCTCCGGACGACCTCGACACGCAGCCCCTCGACGTCCCCGTCGAGGAGGAGTTCCGCGTCGGCACCATGGGCCTCGGCTGGGACGCCGAGTCCAAGGCGGTCGTCATCGAACTCCTCGCGATCTCCGAGGAGGAGGTCGACGAGGCCGTCGTGCTCGACGACACCGAGGAAGGCCCCGACGCCGTGCGGGTCTTCCTGTCCCCGTCCGCCGCCCGCGCGTTCGCCGAACGAGCCGACCGCGTCGTCAACGCCGGCCGCAAACCCTGCCCGCTGTGCGCCGAACCGCTCGACACCGACGGCCACATCTGCCCGCGGCAAAACGGCTACCGCCGCACCGAAGAAGACTGACGTGGACACCTCAGCGGCCCTGCACCTGCTCGAACACGGCCGCATCGAGGTCGAGGGACGCCTCGTCGACGCCTCCAACGCCACCTTGTTCTGCAAGATCTCGTTGGACGGCGTCGACGCCCAGTGCGTCTACAAACCCGTGCGCGGCGAACGCCCGTTGTGGGACTTCCCCGACGGCACCCTCGCCGGCCGCGAGGTGGCCACCTACCTGATCTCCGCCGCCTCCTTCGACGTCGTCCCACCCACCCTGCTGCGCCCGGGCCCGTTCGGCACCGGCATGGTCCAGCTCTGGGTGGACACCCGCGAAGAGGACGAACTCGTCGACATCGTCGGAGTCGACTCCGTGCGCCCCGGCTGGATCCCCGTCTTCCACGCCCACGACCGCTTCGGCGACCCCGCCGTCCTGGTCCACGCCGACCACCCCCGCATAGCCGACATGTCCGCCTTCGACGTGGTCGTCAACAACGCCGACCGCAAAGGCGGCCACGTCCTGCACGCCCTCGACGGCTCCGTCCACGGCGTCGACCACGGCATCTGCCTGCACACCGAACCCAAACTCCGCACCGTCCTGTGGGGCTGGGCCACCCAACCCCTCCCCGAGTCGGTCGTCGAGACGCTGCGCCGCCTGAGATCCGCCCTGGACGGTCCACTCGACGAAGCGCTGCACGACCACCTGACCCGAGCCGAAGTCCGCGCGGTGGGGGAGCGCGTCGACAAACTGCTCGCCGCAGGCGTCTACCCGGAACCGTCCGGCGACTGGCCCGCGATCCCCTGGCCGGCGTTCTAGGTCAACTGCTCGGCCAGGCCCGCGATCTCCAGGCCGTCGTAGTCCTGGAGGATCTTCAGCAGGCCCGCGCGGAACGGCTTGTGCTTCTCGCCGGTGAGCTCGTACCTCTTGACCTCGATCTCCCACTGCACGTTGTCGTCGGCGGCTACCGCGAGCGCTCGGAGCCCGTGCACACCCTCCATCCGGCGGTGGAGGTTCCGTTGCGACGCCGGCCACCGGGCCACGATCTCCGCGAGCAACACCAGGTGGCACGCTCGCCGCACCGAGGCAACGCGTTCCTCAGGATTGATCCGGTTCAAGACACGGATGTAGAACATCCACACGGTGACGATTCGTTTCGCCTCCCGCACCGACAGTTCGGGCTGCGCCTTCAACCGCTCCGCAAATCGCGCCTGCACCTGCTTGTCGTGCTCCAACGCTTCGATTGCCAGTTGCACGGGCACCACGACCTCCGCCGGGCCTGAGCCGCTCACCGGCGCAGTCGCGGTCTCGTGCAGCCCTGCGACGTCCTCAGCCGTGATCTCCAACGGCTCGGGAGCCGTCCCCAACAGACCTTCGAGCAACGGCTCCACCTGAGCCTGTGCCACCCTCGGCAACGGCAGCGGCAACTGGATCAACTTGCGCAGGAACGTCCACCCAGGACTCGGATCAGCCGCGTCCTTACCAGCGTCCGCCACCACCAACGCCGAGTAGGCCGCATCGAGGTGAGCGGCCGTGGCCGCAGCATCGATCCCCAGCACGAACCGGATCGCCGGAAACGACTCGCTCAAGAACCCGTTGATCGCCTCGAACACGTCCGCCGTCGTGCGCGGCGAACACCGGTCGAGGTCGTCGATGAACACCACCAGCTGCGTGCCGTTCGCCCCCAGTTGCCGAATCAGACGGTGGACGTCCTCCTGAGCGCTGAGGAGCTGGCCCTTGCGCGCCCGCCGGTGAGGATCACGCAATGGATCATCCGCTCCGACTGCTGTCGACAACGCGCCCATAGCACCGGACGGCCCGAACAACTCCGCAGGAAGCAACGTATCCGCCCGCCGGAACAAGTACCCGGCGGCCGTGTGCACCAGTCCGACGCCGAGCAGCACCCCCACCACCCACAACGCCAGGTCCGCCGGCGAGACGTCGAACCCGAACACGCGCAACGGTGCCGGCGCCCGCACCAACTGGGCCAGCACCGGCACCGGCGCCGCGAACACGCCCAGCTTCAACGCCGGCGACAAGACCCGCTTGCGCAACGTCCGCTGCACATGGTTGCGGTCGAGTTGTTCGACGTTGTGGCGGAACCAGAACCGCTGCAACGACGAACTCGACTCCCTCGCGACCACCGGAGCGCCCGTCGCCACGATGCAGTCGTTGAGCCCGGCCCACACGTGTTCACCGGTCTGAGCTGACCACGGGTTGTAGGTCGCCGTCAGCACCTGAGGAGCCGCGACCCGCTTCTTCCGCCTCGGCCGCCAGAACCAGCCTCGCAACATCAAGTCGGCGTCCCATGCCCACACCCTTCGCCGCCGCCAGCCTGCCACCCTCCCCGGCCACGCTCCAGCCGCGTCGAGCCTGGCCTTGGTCATGTCCATGAGCGTGCTCTTGCCCGACCCCCAGGCCCCCTCGATGGCGATCACCGTCGGGCCGCCGAGGTCCGGGTCCTGGTGGGAATGGGACAGCAGTTCGGCGAGCGACTCCACGTACGCCTGACGGGCAAGCAGGTCGGTGCGGGCGACCCGGTCGCCGTGCCCCATCGTCTTGAGTCGCAGTACCGCTTCGAATTCAAGGATGGGGCGTGGGCTGATCGCCAACGCCATCGCGAAACGCCCAGCGGCGTACATGCCCCTTGACCGGTTGGCGCTCTCGGCTTCCGGCCTGGTGGGGACAAGCCCGTAGATCTTCAGACTCGGTACTCCGAGTCTGCCGGTGATGGCTACAGCGCCAAATCCGTTGTCCGACCCGAAGCTGATGGGAACCGTGTCCTGAAACGCCGCGTCATCCGGGAACAGATCCCACCACGAGGTCTGTGACAGCAAGCGTGCCTCCCACTCCAGCTCCAGCGAGGAACGGTTCTGGTCGTGAACGTGGGAGGCCACGAGAATGCCGCCGTCGGTCGCTGCTCGCCGCTCTCCTGGAATCACTACGAGCACCGCCGACGGCCGGAACACGGACACCGCTCGCCGACCGAGGTCCTCCATCCGCAAGTGCCCGATCTCGCCTTGGCTGATCGCGACACGGGTGCTGCTGCCCCTGAATGTCCCGAACTCGAACTGTGAGCCTGCGGCGTCGGTAACCAGCTCTCGATCGACGAGTCCCTCCCGCCACATCGAGTAGACGTCGATCGACGACGTCAGCAGCACCATGCTCACGCTCTCGCCGCGTGCGTGCGTCATGTGTGATCCCCAGAACGATCGGCTACCGGCACCGCTAAAGGTCGCGCCCCCACCCCACCCCGTTACTACGCTCGGCACCCATGTCGTTGATCAACCCGCCCAAACCCCAGCCCGGCGACCGCGTCGCGATCGTCTCCCCGGCCGCCGGCATCGCGGGCCTGTTCCCGCTGCCCTACGAACTGGGCCTGCAGCGCCTCAAGACCGAGTTCGGCCTCATCCCCGTCGAGTACCCGGCCACCCGCAAGATGGGCGCTACGCCACAAGAACGCGCCGACGACCTGCACGCCGCGTTCGCCGACCCGGACATCAAGGCCGTGATCGCCACCATCGGCGGCGAGGACCAGATCACGGTGCTGCCGCACCTGGACGAGAAGCTGATCACGGCCAACCCCAAGCCCTACTTCGGGCACAGCGACAACACCAACGTCCTCACGTGGCTGCGCAACCGCGGGATCCAGGGGTTCTACGGCGGCAGCGTCATGGTGCAGTTCGGCAGGCCAGGCGCCATGCACCCCGCCACCAAGGACTCGCTCCAGGCCGCGCTGTTCACCAACGGCGAGTACGAGCTGAAGGAGTCCACCGCGTACGGCGACAAGGACAGCCCGTGGGAGGACCCGGAGACGTTCAAGACCGAACCCGAGCTCGAACCCGCGCAGGGCTGGATCTGGCACCAGCCCACCACAACCGTCAAGGCCGCGTCGTGGGGCGGGAACCTGGAGATCCTGTCCTGGCTGATGATGGCCGGCAAGGAGATCAACGAACCCGAGCACTACGACGGCAACGTGCTGTTCTTCGAGACCTCGGAGGAGATGCCGTCCGCGACCGAGGTGTACCGGATCCTGCGCAACATGGGGGAGCGCGGCCTGCTGCAACGGTTCCCCGCGGTGCTCGTCGGGCGGGCCAAGGCGTGGTTCTTCGACAACCAGGACACCGACCGGACGACCCACACGCGCGAACAGCGCGAAGCGGTGCTCAAGGCGTTCGGGGAGTACGCGCCGGAGGCGATGATCGTGTTCGACGTCGACCTCGGGCACACCGACCCGCAGGTCATCATCCCCGTGGGCGGCGCGATCGAGGTGGACGGGCCACGCCGCAGGATCACCGTCACGTACTAGGGGAGTCATCGGAGAATTATTCCTTGCCCATTGACATACCCCAATTGAGACCCGAGAAGGGTTTGACGGGTGATCGGCGTGGCCCCTATCTTTTTCCGGGGTGTTCTGACCTGCGGAAACATTCGAATGGTGAATGCGGGACACGGTGACATGACCTATTTCGAACGGATCGTCGTGGTGGGCGCGGCCGGGCTCGGCGCGTGGGCGGCGGCGTGCCTGGCGCGCAGGTTCGGGCCGGTCGACCTCATCGGGCCCGGCGCGGCGGAGCTCGCCGACGTCGGGGTTCGGCACCACGAGCGGGCCACGGTGCGGGAGTTCGACCTCGACACGCCCGCGGTCATCGTCGAGAACGACGGCGGGCGGTTGCAGCGGCTGGTGTGCGACCGGCTGCTGGTGGCGGGATGGCCGGTGCCGTTGCTGCCGGCCAACAGGTGGGTGGTCGACGGCAAGGTCGCCATCACCGGCGACGGCGCCGACCTCAAGCTGCTGTCGACGTCTTTCGACGCCTTCGGGCTGTGGCGGCCGGCGCTCGCGGACTACCAGTTCCGCCGCCAGTCGGGAGCGAACTCGCTAATCTGAACCGGGTGATCGATGAGGACGCGAGAGCGCGCTTAGTCCGCCGGTTCGGGCCCGAGGTGACCGCGTGGATCGACGCGCTGCCCGACCTGGTCGCCACCCTCACCGCCCGGTGGGGGCTCACGCTCGTCAAACACCTGCCCGGCGGCACCAGCGCCACGTTCCTGTGCGCCAACGCCGTTCTCAAACTCACCCCCGAGCACGACATCGCCGTGCACGAGGCCAGGGCGCTCGCCGCCTGGGCCGACACGACGGCGGTGGTCGGCCTGCTCGACGCCGACCTCGGCCGCGGCGCGCTGCTGCTCGAACGCCTCGACCCCGGCACCCAGGCCACCGATCCGGCCAGGGTCGTGCCGCTGCTGCACGAGGCGCGCCCGAAGGGGTTCCCGCCGCTCAAGTCCAGGATCGACCACCTGTTCGAGACCGTGCTGACCCGCAGAACCGGCACCTACTACGCCACCGAACACCACCGCGCCCGCAAACTCGCCGACGACGACGTCAAACCCGTCCTGCTGCACGGCGACATGCACCCCGGCAACGTCCTGCAGGGCAGGAACGGGCCGGTCGCCATCGACCCCAGGGCGTGCGTGGGCGACCCGGCCGTGGACTGGCTCGACTTCGTGCACGCCGGCTACGACCTGCACGGCGCCGACGTCGACCTCGACCGCGTGCACGAGTGGCTCGCCGCGTTCAAACCCTTCTACGGATAGGGTTCCGGGCGTGCGTTCCCACGACTACGGCCGCGACGTCCTCAACACCCCGAAGCGCAGGAAGGTGCCCGAGGTGGTGGCCGAACCCGGCCTCGTCGTCGAAGACCCCGCCAGCGGCTTCTGCGGCGCGGTCGTGCGGTTCGAGTACGGCCAGGTCGTGCTGGAGGACCGGCACGGACGGCAGCGGCTGTTCGCGCTCAACCCGGCCGCGTTCCTGCTCGACGGCGCACCCGTGACGCTCGTGAAGCCCGCGCCCGGGCAGCAGAAGCCGCGGATCAGCGCGTCCGGTTCGGTCAAGGTCGAGGGCCTGCGCGCCCGGACCGCGAAGGCCAGCCGCATCTGGGTCGAGGGCAAGCACGACGCCGAGCTCGTCGAACGCGTCTGGGGTCACGACCTGCGCGTCGAAGGCATCGTCGTCGAACCCCTGCACGGCGTCGACGAACTCCCGCAGCGCATCAGCGAGTTCGGCACCGCGCCCCACCGCCGCCTGGGCGTGCTGGTCGACCACCTCGTCGCCCACTCCAAGGAACAGCAGATCGTCGACCAGGTCCGCGACGACAACGTGCTGGTCACCGGCCACCCGTACGTCGACATCTGGCAGGCGGTGAAACCCCGGGCCGTGCGCATCGAGGCGTGGCCGGTCATCCCGCGCGGCACCGACTGGAAGACCGGCGTGTGCGAGCGGCTCGGCTGGGGTGAGACCTGGGAGGGCTGGCAGCGCGTCCTGAACTCGGTCAGCAGCTACCGCGACATCGAGTCCGACCTGCTCGGCGCCGTCGAGCGCCTGATCGACTTCGTCACCGTTGCGCAGGACTAGGTCGCACCGGCGTCCACGCGACGAGGTTCAGCACGACCAGGCCGGAGATCACCACTCCGAGCATCACGCCCATCACCCAGAACCCCTGGTCGTTGTCGGCCAGGGCCGCGTCCACGACCTTCCCGTCGCCGCCCAGGTCGAAGCGCACCTCGACGCGTGTGCCGGTCTCGTGGATCGAGCCGTTCTCCGACAGCGTCGTCACGTGCGTGCCGCCGCCGGGCAGCGGGAACTCGACGCGCACCTTCGCGTTCTTGCCCGACTTGATCCGCTCCTGCACCACGGCCTCGGTGCTCGCCCACGAGTGCTGCTCGTTCGCGGTCTGCAACAGGATCACCAGGCCCACGCACGCCGCTACCAGCGCGAGTCCGGAGAAGAACCGTCCCCTGCGCGACTTCACCGAGTTCGCCGACTTCGCCACGACCAGAACATCTCCCGTTGATCGATTTCGTTACGGTCCGGTGCGCAGCACGGTGAATCTCCCGGTCACGACGTGCCCGTTGGTGTATGACTGGGCTCATGGCCGCGCTGATCTGGCTGATCGTCGGGATACTGCTCGTCGTCGCCGAGGTTCTCTCCGGTGACTTCGTGCTGGTCATGCTCGGCGCCGCCGCGCTGGCCGCGGCGGGCGTGTCCGCACTGGGTGCCGCCGACCTGGTGAGCGTGCTCGTCTTCGCGGTGTCGTCGCTGGGCCTGATCGTCACGGCCCGGCCGTTGCTCAAGAAGCGGTTGCAGCTCGGCTCGAACGTCAGGATGCACCACGAGGCGCTGCTGGGCAGCAGGGCCGTCGCGGTCACGCGGGTGGACGAGCACGGCGGGCAGGTGAAGATCGGCGGCGACACCTGGAGCGCGCGCACCCTCGACGGGTCCGTGGTCGAAGAAGGCGAAGCCGTCACCGTTGTCGAGATCTCGGGAGCCACCGCCGTCGTCATCGCGGCCGTGTGACCCCCTGGGTGTGAACCCAAGAAGGATGTGAACGAGTTGGACCCGATCACCCTCGTGATCGCCGCGGTCATCGCGATCTTCGTGTTGACCATCGCCGTCAAGTCCGTGCTGGTCATCCCGCAGGCGCAGGCCGCCGTCATCGAACGGCTGGGACGTTTCCGCAACACCGCGGCGCCGGGCCTGAACATCATGGTCCCGTTCATCGACAAGGTGCGTGCCCGCATCGACCTGCGCGAGCAGGTCGTGTCGTTCCCGCCGCAGCCGGTGATCACCCAGGACAACCTCACGGTGTCCATCGACACGGTCGTGTACTTCCAGGTCACCGACCCGCGCTCGGCGGTGTACGAGATCTCCAACTACATCGTCGGTGTCGAGCAGCTCACCATCACGACGCTGCGCAACCTCGTCGGTGGCATGAGCCTCGAGGAGACGCTGACCTCGCGCGACCACATCAACGGTCAGCTGCGCGGCGTGCTGGACGAGGCCACCGGCCGCTGGGGCCTGCGCGTGGCCCGCGTCGAGCTCAAGTCGATCGACCCGCCGCCCTCCATCCAGGACTCGATGGAGAAGCAGATGCGCGCCGACCGTGAGAAGCGCGCCATGATCCTCACCGCCGAGGGCCAGCGCGAGTCGTCGATCAAGACCGCCGAGGGCCAGAAGCAGTCGCAGATCCTCGCCGCCGAGGGCGCCAAGCAGGCCGCGATCCTGTCCGCCGAGGCCGAGCGGCAGTCGCAGATCCTGCGCGCGCAGGGTGAACGGGCCGCCCGCTACCTGCAGGCCCAGGGCCAGGCCAAGGCCATCGAGAAGGTCTTCGGCGCGATCAAGGACGGCAAGCCCACCCCGGAGGTGCTGGCCTACCAGTACCTGCAGACGCTGCCGCAGATGGCGCAGGGCGACGCGAACAAGGTCTGGATGATCCCGACCGACTACGGCAAGGCCCTCGAGGGATTCGCCCGCATGCTCGGCGCCCCCGGCGACGACGGCGTGTTCCGCTACGAGCCGCCGACCGACACCGCGCAGCGCCCCAGGCCCGAGGACGACGACGAGTCGATCGCCGACTGGTTCGACACCGCCCCGGACCCGAAGGTCGCCGAGGCCGTCGCCGCGGCGGAGGCCGTGGCCCGCAAGGAGGTCCCCGGACCGCTGTCGACGCCGCCGCGCCCGGTCGCCGCGTCCTCGCCGGTGCCGGAACTGGAGGCCGAGCAGCCCCGGTCGCTGCATCAGCCCGACGACCGGATCTGAGCACAGAACCGCGGGTGAGCGGCCCGTCCCCGATTCCGGGGGCGGGCCGCTCCACTTTTTCCGGGGCTCGTGTCGATCGAAGGGCCTGCTCGTTCGACCTGGGCGTGAAAGGGTCCACAACGGACCCGCACGACCGCACTGGGAGCACTCGAGATGAAGTTCATGCTGATCTGGCGCACCACCTCCGACAGCGCCTGGGACGCCCTCGGCGACATCGACTTCGAGAAGATGATCGAGACCGTCGGCCGGTTCAACGAGGAGATGATCGAGGCGGGGGTCCTGCTCGCCGCCGAGGGGCTGGCCGACCCGTCCGACAACGGCGTCGTCGTGGACTTCTCCTCCGAACCGCCCGTGGTCACCGACGGCCCGTACGGGGAGACCAAGGAGCTGTTCAACGGCTTCTACCTGATCGACGTCCCCACCAAGGAGGACGCGATCGCGTGGGCCAAGAAGGCGCCGATCCAGGGCCCCGGTTTCGCCACCGAGATCCGCCGCGTGCCGACCATCGACGAGTTCCCGCAGGACAACGAGTGGATCCAGAAGGAACTCGCCTGGCGCAAGGCCAACAACCAGCTCTGACCGCTCGGTTTGATCTAGTTTGGGCGCCATGAGCGACCCGACCGGCCGCAAGGCCGTGGCGGCGGTGTGGCGCATCGACTCCGCGAGGATCATCGGTGCGCTCACCCGCTACACCGGCGACTTCGCCCTCGCCGAGGACCTCGCCCAGGAAGCACTGGCCGAGGCGCTGGTGACGTGGCCGCGTGAGGGCGTGCCGAACAACCCCGCCGGTTGGCTGCTCACCGTCGGGCGCCGCCGTGCGATCGACGCGTTCCGCCGCCGCAGCGCCCGCGACGAGAAGTACGCCGCGATGGCCCACAACCTGCCCGAGGGAGGCGCGGTGACCGGCGCCGACCCCGCCCCCGCACCCGACGACGTGCTGTGGGACCCCGACCAGATCGACGACGACACCCTCGCGCTGATCTTCACCTCGTGTCACCCGGTGCTGTCCCGCGAGGCAGGGGTGGCGCTGACGTTGCGCGTCATCGGCGGTCTGACCAGCGACGAGATCGCCCGCGCGTTCCTCGTGCCGACCGCGACCGTGCAGGCCCGCATCACCCGCGCCAAGAAGACCCTCGGCGCGGCGAACGTGCCGTTCGAGGTGCCGCCGGTCAACGAACGCCCGGCACGCCTCGCTCAGGTGCTCAGCGTGCTCTACCTGATCTTCACCGAAGGGTCGTCGGCCAGTTCCGGGGACGAGGTCATCCGCCTGGACCTGGCCGGCGAGGCGCAGCGGCTCGCGCGGATCCTGTCGCGGCTCATGCCCGAGGAACCCGAGGTGCACAGCCTGCTCGCACTCCTCGAACTCACCGCCGCCCGCTTCCCGGCCCGGCGCGGCCCGGACGGGGAGACGGTGCTGCTGCAGGACCAGGACCGGCGCCGCTGGGACCGCTCCGCCATCGCACGGGGCCGGGCCGCGCTCGCGAAGGCCGCCGACGCCGGGCGCGGCTACGGCTACTACGGGCTGCAGGCCGCGATCGCCGAGTGCCACGCGGTGGCCGCGTCGGTCGAGGACACCGACTGGGGGCGCATCGTCGCCCTGTACGAGGGGCTCGGCAGCCTCGCCCCGTCGCCGGTCGTGGACCTCAACCGCGCGGTCGCCGTGTCGATGGCCCAGGGGCCCGAGGCGGCGCTGCCGATCGTCGACGCGCTCGCGGGCAGCGAGGCGTTCAAGGGCTCGCACCAGCTCCCGGGTGTGCGCGGGGAGTTGCTGCGGCGCCTGGGCCGGGTCGAGGAGGCCCGCGCCGAGCTGGAGCAGGCCATACGTCTGTGCGGCAACGAACGGGAACGCGTCGTGCTGTCCCGCAAGCTCGCGGAACTGTAGGCGTTCAGACACCGAGGGTGAACCTTAAATCCTCTGGGCGACAGGAGTGGCACTCGACCAGGTGACGGCGAGATGATGTTGTGATGGACTCGCTGCCCGCCACCGTCGCCTCCGCGCTCGCCGAGGCCGACAGCGAGACCACCGACTGGCCCGCGCAGTGGCAGGCGCTCACCGCCGTGTCGGTCGAGCTGCAGTCGTTGCTGGTCACCGACCCCGGCCCGCGGCTGCTGGCGTTGATCGAGCAGATCGTCACCCAGCTGGCCGACGGCGTCGCCACGAGTCGCCGGCACCGCGTCGAACTCGCGGAGCTCGCGCACCGCGTGCTCGGCACGCACGCCCGCGCCTGCGCCGAGACCGAGCCCGACCCGGTGCGGCTCGCCGACTGGCTGCTGGACCTGCAACTCGAACACCCCGACGCACCCGACGTGAGCCTCGCCGCCTACGGCGACGCACTCGACGACGAGGGCCTGGCCCACTACCGGCGGCGCGCGGTGGAGCTGTTCACGCCGCTGCCGGTGATCGGGTTCGGCGAGACCGGCCGCTACGACCGCGCCCGCTGGGCGTTGCTGCGCGTCATGGAGGAGCTCGCCGAGTACACCGACGACGTCGACCTGCAGCTGCTCGTGCTGACCAAGGACCTCTCCTCGGGCTGGCACTACCTGCAGGTCGCGACCGTGCTGCGCGACAGCGGCCGGTCCGACGAAGCCCTGGAGTGGGTGGAACGCGGACTGCGCGCCGTGGGCGGGCGGGGCGCGGCGCTGCGGCTGATCGACCTCGCGGTGGAGGAACACCTGCGCCGGGGCGCGCCGCAGCGGGCGGTGGCGGTGTGCCGGGAGGCGTTCTTCGCGCGGCCCAACCTCGACGTCTACCTGAAGCTGCGGGCGCTGGTGGTGCACACCGACGAGTGGCCGCCGTTGCGCGCGGAACTCGTGCGCCACCTCGTGCAGGACGCCAGCCGCCTCGCCGTCGAGGTCTACCGGCGGATCGTGGAGGTCGAACTCGCCCGCCGCGGCATCGAGGAGCAGGAACTCGTCGTGGAATGGCTGCACCAACTACGCGGTCTGCAGCCTGACGCGTTCGCCGACTACCTGGACCACATCAAATCCCGGCACGTCGCCGACCGGGAACTGCTCGACGAGTTGTCCCGGCGCGGATTCTGACCGTTTCGAAGTCGGATAGTCCGTCCTCGTAATATCCTAGTTCGCATGATCGAGGCCGGAGGGGGTCCGGTCCGCCCACGGCCGGGCACGTTCCAGCTGGGCGGACAGCGACAGCAGCGTGCACTCGTCGTGCTGGCGGCCCACGAGCTGCACCGCGAGCGGCAGACCCGCGGAGGAACGCCCGGCGGGCACGCTGGCCGCGGGGTTGCCGACGATGTTCCACAACGGCAGGAACGTCGTGTAGTGCGACGCCGCCAGCAACGCCGTGAACGCGCTGCGGGAGTCCCACTCGCCCACCCGGATCGGCGGGCGGGTCAGCGCCGGCGTCAGCAGCACGTCGATCGAGGAGAACACGCGGTTGGCGTGCGCGGTGAGCGCCGCGTCGTCCTTGGCGGCCCACCGCGCCACCGGCTTCGGCACCCGGCGGCCCAGCTCACTGACCGCACGCGTGCGCGCCTCGACGAGGTCGGGGAACTCCATGCCCGTGTGCGCCAGGTGGGCGTTGTGCAGGTAGCGCGCCGCGAACTGGGTCGAGGCACTCAGGTCCCGCATCGGCGGATCGAGGCGCACCACGTCGTGGCCGAGGTCGGTGAGCAGCGCGGCGGTGTCCTGCACGGCGTCGCGGACCTCGTCGGCGATCGCGATGCCCGGACCCCACGGCCGCAGCGACACCCCGATCCGCAGCCGGCCGGGGTCGGTGCTCGCGGCCGCGGTGAAGGTGGTGCGCGGCGGGTGGGCGACGTGCGCGTCACCGGGGGCGGCGCCGTGGATCTGGTCGGCGACCAGCGCCCAGTCGGCGACGGTGCGGGTGAGCGGTCCGGCCACGACCATGCCGCCCCACATCTGCGGCTCGGGGGCGAGGGACACGCGGCCGCGCTGGGGCTTGAGCCCGAACAGCCCGGTCATGGCGGCGGGGATGCGGATGGAGCCGGCGCCGTCGGTGCCGATCGCGGCCGCCGCGAGACCCGCCGCCACGGCCGCGGCCGAACCACCGCTGGAGCCGCCGGGGGAGTGCGTGAGCGACCACGGGTTGCGCGTCGGGCCCGCCCACCGGCTCTCGGTGAACGGCCACAGTCCCAGTTCGGGCATGCGGGTGCGGCCGATGATCACCGCCCCGGCGGCGCGCAGGCGCTGCACGATCGCCGAGTCCCGCGGCTGCGGGGTGCGGGCGGCGTTGGTGCCCTTCGTGGTCGGCAGGCCCGCGATCGCGATGTCCTCCTTGACCGCGATCGGGACGCCCAGCAGCGGCAGGTCCTCACCGCGGCGCGCGTCGGCCCGTTCGGCTTCCGCCAGCGCCTGCTCGGCGAAGACCAGCCGGAACGCGTTGAGCCGCGGGTCGATCCGCTCGATGCGCCGCAGGTGCTCGGCGACCAGGTCGGCCGCGCTCACCTCGCCGTCGCGCACTGCCCGCGCCTGCCTCGCGGCCCCGGCGAAACACAGCTCCGTCAGCTCCATGAACCGACCCTAAGCGCCCACAGGTGATCTACGGAATGGGAGTAGTCCGCATGAGAGTTCTCGCGATGGCCGCCGTCGTCCTGATCGGCCTGAGCACGCTGGTGTCCCCGGCGCACGCCGTGCAGGTGTCGCGCCAGGAGATGATCAACCGCGCCAAGTCGTGGCTGACCGCGAACAACGGCCGTCCCGTCCCGTACTCGACCACCTCCTACTGGGGCGCGGAAGGCTACCGGCAGGACTGCTCGGGGTTCGTGTCGATGGCCGCGAAGATCGGTGCTCCCGGTGAGCGGACCGTCGAACTGGCCCAGTGGCCGTTCTCGACCGGGATCGCGATGAGCGACCTGCGGTGGGGTGACATCGTGGTGGACCCGGAGGGGACCGAGACCACCCGCCACGTCGTCATCTTCGAGAAGTGGGCCGACCCGTACAAGACGGCCTACCACGCCTACGAGCAGCGCGGCACCTACGGCACCACCTACCGGGTCCTGCGCTACGGGCTGGGCGGCGACCAGTACGTCGCGCGGCGGCTGACCAACGTGACGGGGTGACCGCCGGTGGGCCGGCCGTGGAACACCGGGTTGAACTCCACCACTGTCTCGCGGGATGACCCACGTCACATCATCGAGGCATGTCGCTTCTCTCGCGCTGGTTCACCACGACCTCTGCTGTCCTGACCGCGGCGGCGTCGCTCGGCCGGCGCCGCGCGGAGACCACCCCGACGCTGGTGACGCTGCCGGCGCCGGTGTCGCCGCTGCAGGACATCGCCGCGCGGCTGCGGTCGGCCGAGTCCGACGTGCGGCTCGACGGGCTGCGGGACTGGGTCGGCTTCGGGGAGAGCCTGGTCGATCACCGGCAGCCCGCGCTGGACGTGCTGTGCGCGACGCTGCGGGACCTGCCGTCGCCGGGATCGGAGGTCGACCGGCGGTGGCGTCAGGTGCTGCAGACGACGCTGGCCGCCCGGCTGCGGCCCGGTCCGGGGTTCTGGCTGGGCTGCGACGTCGACCTGCGGCACGCGACGCTGGTGGACTTCGACCTGTCCGAGTGCCGGGTGCGCGCGGCCCGCTTCGACGGCACCCGCTTCCTCGGTGACACCCGCTTCGACCAGTCGACGTTCCTGGGCGCCTTCGACGCCGCCGGGGCGTTCTTCGGGCGGCACGTGCTGTTCACCCGCTCGGTGTTCGCGCGCGGGCTGGGCCTGCGGGGTGTGACGGTGCGCGGCAACGCCGAGCTGTCGCACATCCAGGTCGCCGGACCCGTGACGCTGGGCCGTGCGCGGTTCTCGGGCCGTGCGGACTTCACGTGCGCGCGGTTCGGCTCCGACCTGGACAGCTCCGACGTGCGCTTCGGCGGCCGGGCGGTGTTCCGGCGGGCGTGGTTCGCGGGTGCCTCGACGTTCGCGCGCACGTGGTTCCGCGGCCGGGAGGACTTCGTGGAGGCGGCGTTCGGCGGCGAGTCGTCGTTCGAGAACGCCCGCTTCGGTCACCGCGTGCACGCCGACTGAGCGTCAGGCGCTCCGGCGGTCGCGGTGCGCGGCGACGGCGACCCGGTTCGCGCACCTGGTGGAGCAGAACCGGCGCCTGCCGTTGCGGCTGGTGTCGACGAACACCGTGTCGCAGCCCTCCCGCCCGCACCAGCCGATGCGCCCGGCGTCCTCGCAGAACAACGCCGCCATGCCCGCCGCCGTGTAGGCCTTGACCCGCACGTCCGTGGGCGCGTCCTCGCGGGCGTAGTGCAGGTGCGGCGCCCGGCCGTCGTGGGTGGAGATGTAGTGGGTGGTCGAGGACTGGGCCAGCAGGTCGTTGAGCAGGTCCACGGCGGGCTCGCGGAACACCTGCCGCAGCCGTTCGACCCAGTCTCGTACGTCACGTTCCTGGCGTGCGTCGAGGGAGCCCAGGGGCTTGTAGTCCGATGCTTTCAGCACGTCGAGCAGGGGTTCGGCCGGGTCGGCGTTGACCAGCCTGGCGGCGAGCTCGGCGGCCGCCCCGCCGTAAGGGTTGAAATGCACTAGACCATGACAGCACGCTGGGGGACATGATCGCCACCTGCCCCGCCTGCCACTGGCCCAGCACCTCCGCCGTCTCCTGCCACGGCGCGGTCGCCTACGTCCGCTGCGTGTGCGGCCTGTTCCTCGTGGTGGAGCGCGGCGAGGTCACCGCGACGGCCGGGACCAGCACGTTCGCCCCGATTCACCACACCGGTGGTGATCTTGCTAGTGTCCCGGACCGTGAGCCGTCGTGATCTCCTGTGCGACACCGCGATCCAGATCCTCGCGGTGGAGGGCGGCCGGGGCCTGACCCACCGCGCGATCGACCGCGAGGCAGGCGTCCCCATCGGCACGACCAAGAACTACTTCCCGACCCGCGAGTCGATCCTCACCGCCTGCGCCGCGCGGATGACCGCGCTGCACCAGGCCGCGGTCGAACGCCTGCGGGAGACCACCCCGCCCGACATCGGCGCCACCGACGTCGCCGAGCTCTACCCGGCCCTGTTGCGCCGCGCGGTGGCCGACGACCCGACCCAGATGCTCGCGATGGTCGAGCTGTACCTGGAGGCGGTGCGCCGGCCGGGTGTGCGGGAGGCCCTGTCCGGGATGGTGCTGGCGAACGCGGAGGCGGCGGCGTCGTTGCAGCAGGCGGCGGGCCTGCCCTCGACGGTGCGCGACACCGGGCTGCTGGACGCCTACTTCCTCGGGGTGGCGATCTCGCTGCTGGCGTTGCCGGTGGAGACGTTGCGCACGGTGGGGCTGGACGACCCGTACGCGCTGGGGATCGGCGTGTTCTCGGCGACCGTGCCGGGCGGCGGTGCCGGTGGGCAGAGGTCAGCGGAGTCCGGCTGAGGCCAGTCTCGCCAGCAGCGTGGCGTAGGTGTGCTCCACCGAGCCTGATGCCTCGATGACTTCAGTGCCGGTCGTGAGATAGTCCTCGATCCGCGCGTGGCTGTCGTGGATGATCCGCTCTGCGCCCAAAGCCTCCACGACGTGGTCGATGTGGTGCGTGCGCTCGCGGTACCGGCCGACCGCGACCTCGGCGGGGGCGAGGAGGACGAACTCGGTGTAGGTGCCGCCCGCCGACGCCGCGGCGGCCGCGAACCTGTCCCGTTCGGTGTGGCGCATGATCAGCTGGGGCATGACGACGTCGTGGCCCGAGGCCAGGTGGGTGGCGGCCATGCTCAGCGCGAGGGGCCGGACGAGGTCGACGGCGCCGTAGAAGTCCTCGCGCCAGCCGCCGACGAGGCGGACGATCTCGTCGGCGTCGAGGTTGAGCGTGCGGGGGTGCTCGCTGGCGTAGCGGGCGGCGATCGTGGACTTGCCGACGCCGGTGGGGCCGTTGAGGTGGATCAGCCGGGGCACTCGGCCGAGGGTAGCGGCAAGATCACTTCATACTGGGCGCATGCGCCGCATCGTCGACCTCAGCCACCCCATCGTCCACGGCATGACGACCATGGGCGGCATGAGGCCGCCGAGCGTGTCCACCTACGTCAGCCGGGAGGAGACCGCGGCGCGGATGGCGCACGGGGTGTCGTTCGAGATCGGCCAGATCGACCTGATCGCGAACACCGGCACGTACCTGGACACGCCGGCGCACTACCACCAGGGCGGCTACGACACCGCGGGCCTGCCGCTGGAACGGGTCGTCGACGTGCCCGTCGCCGTGCTGCGGATCGGTGATCCGGCCGGGCCGGAGCTCGCGGGGCACGCGGTGCTGTTCCACACCGGCTGGTCGCGGCACTGGGGCACCGACGCCTACCAGCACGGGCACCCGTTCCTCACCGCGGACGTCGTCGAGGCGCTGATCGCCGCCGGGCCCGCGCTGGTCGGCATCGACTCGCTCAACATCGACGACGCCACCGACCTGACCCGGCCGGCGCACCAGGGGCTGCTGGGCGCGGGCATCCCGATCGTGGAGCACCTGACGAACCTGGAGCAGGTGCCCGCGCGGGGTGCGCGGTTCACGGCGCTGCCGATGCCGGTGGTGGGCATGGGCACCATGCCGGTGCGGGCGATCGCGGTCGTGGACGAGTGAGCACCGCTCGGCCGCGGACCCGCGCCCGATCGGCGAACGCCGGTCAGCGGCAGACGCGCGCCAGTTCGTCGATGGCGGTGGCGACCAGGGCGATCGCGATGTCCGGGGACTTGCCGCAGCTCGCGGGACGCGGTGGCACCGGCTGCTCGGTCAGCGTCACCCTCCACTCGCGGCCGTCGGCGTGCCGCACGGTCGCGGAGTCGGCCGTCTCGGCGACGACGGTGAGCACGTCGCGGGACTCGCCGATCTGCGAGCGGACCGCGACCTCGGCCACCTGCCCCCTGGGGGTGAAGCAGGAACGGCCGCGGCACCGGTCGGCGACGATGCCCTCCGTGACGACGCGCTGGGCCAACTGGTGGTCGAGGCGTCCGTACAGGTGACCTGTGGGCAGAAGGACCCCGGTGGGCGCGAACCTGTGCCCTCCGGTGTGCGTGCACTCCCACAGGTTGAGCGCGGTGGCGATCGGGCGGCCGTACAGGGCGCAGCAGACGTCGCGTTTGCTGTTGGTGCAGACCAGCAGCAGCGGATCGTCGACCGGGGTGCCGAACGCCGTGGAGCGGCCCGCGCCCAACGCCTCGAAGTCGAGTTCGAGGCACTCCTCCGGAGAGGCGAGATCGGCCTGCTCCAGCCATGAGGCGCCGGGCTTCGTCGAGGCCAGGTACAGGCGGCGGCGTGCCGGGAGGTGGTCGTCGAAGTGCTTGCCGGGGCGGCGGATGAGCAGGATGCGCACGCCGGTGCCCGCGGCGCGGCGGGACAGTTCCGCGCCGAGTTCGGGGTCGAGGTGGCTCTCCAGCAGGGCGTCGCGCCCCCAGGGGCCCGGCTGCTCCAGGCACAGCCACGCCGTCGCGGTCGCGGCCGTGCCGGCCAGCGGTTCACCCGCGAAGTCGGAGAGTATCGAGCACCTCATCTGCACACCCTATACGGCCGTTCGGGTGAGGACTAAGGCCACCCTTACCTCAACGGCGGTGGTGTCGGTCACCTGTGGTCTCCCCACGCAGCCTGGGTTCGGTGGTCATGAACGTCGTGGTGCGGATCGCGTCGGGGGTGCCGGCGGCCCTGTACCTCATGGCGGGCTTCACCGAGTTGGCGAAGCCGAAACAGGCCCTGACGACCGAGCCGCGCACGGCGTGGGCGGAGGACTTCACGTCCGGGCAGGTCGAGGACATCGGCGTGGTGAGGGCGCGACGGTGCCGGTCCACCTCGTGCTGTGCGCGCCGGCGGTGTTCGGCGCGCCGGCGGTGTTCGGTCAGCTCCGAGCCTCCAGAGCACGCACCCGCGCCCGCATGTCCTCCTCCAGGCGGGCGCGGTGGCCGAGGAACAGCTTGTTGGCCAGGTACGGCGCCCAGTTGCCCTGGCGGGCGATGTTGTGGACGCGGTGCCGGATCAGCGCGCCCTCGGGGTGGGGGTGCAGGGAGTCCTCGCCGCGGTACCACCAGTCGCCCCAGTGGGCGATGACGCCCCGCTCGCGGTCCACGAGCCGGTGCGAACCGGACTCGCCGGCGTCGGCGAACATCCGCTCGCGCACGACCTCCAGCGGTAACCGCACGACGCCGGTCACCTCGAACAGCAGTCTCATCGGTGCCTGTCCTCCCAGCCTGGGTAGCCGCCGACCGTGCCCTCGCGGGTAGCGGTGGCGAACCAGGCGAGCCACTCGCGTTCGGCGCGCAGCATCGCCAGGCGGTAGTCGAGTTCGATCCACGCGAGCTGGGGCAGTCCCATGCCCGCGAGCTTCTCCAGCAGCACGGCCAGCGCGGTGAGCTGCTCGCCCACGGCCGCCGACCTGCGTTGCACGACGTCGAGCGCCTCGGCGGGCGGCAGCAGGCCGACCATCGAGATCCCGGCCTCGAACCGCCGGTACTCGCGCGCGGGTTCGGCGATCAGGGCGCGCAGCCACGAGTGCAGTTCCGCCGTGCCGGTCCCGGTGATGGCGTAGACGGTGCGTTCGGGTCGGTTGCCGGCCTTCTGCACGGCCGCGGCGGTGATCAGCTCATGGCGGTGCAGCGACTCCACGACGGTGTAGAGGGAGCCGTAGTTGAGCTTGACGACCTCTTCCTGGTGGCGTTCGCGCATGGTCTGCGCCATCTCGTAGGGGTGCATCGGCCGCTCGGTGAGCAGGGCGAGCACTGCCAGGGCCAGGGGATTCGTGCGCTTGAACGTCATATCCGCTCCCGTATATCCGGTGCCGAGTATAAGGGTTAGGGTGGGTGGCATGACAACGGTGATCACCGGGGGAAGCCGGGGTATCGGTGCCGCGACCGCGCGCAGGCTCGTCCGCGACGGCCACGAGGTCGTGATCAGCTACCGCCAGGCGCAGGACGAGGCGCGGGCGTTGGAGAAGGAACTCGGGGTCACGGCGGTGCGGGCGGACACGGCTTCCGAGGAGGACGTGGCGCGCCTGTTCGACGCGGCGGGTGAGGTCACCGGGGTGGTCAGCAACGCGGGCATCACCTCGCCGGTCGGGCCGCTGGCCGAGTTGCGCACCGAGGACCTGCGCCGCGTGGTGGACGTCAACGTGGTCGGCGCGTTGCTCGTGGCGCGGGAGGCGGCGCGCCGGATGACCTCGGGATCGATCGTGACCGTGTCGTCAGGGGCGGCGACGCTGGGCAGTCCGGGGGAGTACGTGCACTACGCCGCCTCGAAGGCCGCCGTGGACGCGTTGACAATCGGCCTGGCCAAGGAACTCGCGCCGCGCGGCATCCGGGTCAACTGCGTGCAGCCCGGCACCGTCCGCACCGACATCCACGTGCTGTCCGGCGTGCCGGACCGTCCCGACCGGGTGGCCTCCAAGATCCCGCTGGGGCGTCCCGGTGAGCCCGAGGAGATCGCGAACGCCATCGCGTGGCTGCTCTCGGACGAGGCCTCGTACACGACCGGGGCGATCCTGCGGGTGGCCGGCGGGATGTGAGGCTTTCGCCTCTGCGGGCCGCCCGCGCGCTGCCCCTAAGCTTCACCGTCATGTCCGCGCCCACGCTCACCGAGTTCGTGCTCGCCAACACGACGCTGACCCCCGTGCCGCTGGTGCCGGAGGTGGTGCTGCACAGCGCGGCCGAGGCGATGGACCTGTGGGAGCTCACCCACCACGACCAGCCGCCGTTCTGGGCGTTCCCGTGGGCGGGTGGCCAGGCGCTGGCGCGGCACCTGCTGGACAACGCGGGCCTGGTGCGCGACAAGAAGGTGTTCGACCTGGCGTGCGGGTCGGGCCTGGTGGCGATCGCCGCGGCCCTGGCCGGAGCGGACTCGGTCACCGCGAACGACATCGACCCGCTGGCGTTGACGGCGGTGCAGCTCAACGCGGCCGCGAACGGGGTCGCGGTCACCGTCCTGGGCGACGACCAGCTCGACAGCGACGCCCACGGCGCCGACGTGGTGCTGGCGGGCGATGCGTTCTACGACGCCGCGATCACCGCCCTGGTGCTGCCGTTCCTGCTGCGTGCGGCGGCGCGGGGGGCGTTGGTGCTGCTGGGGGACCCGGACCGGGCGCACCTGCCGCCCGGCCGGTTCGCCGCGCAGGCCCGCTACGAGGTGCCGGTGCCGATGACGCTGGAGAGCACCGAGACCCGCGGCGCAACGGTCTGGCGCGTCTAGCCCAGCCGTTCGACCACGAAGGCCGTGAGGAATCCCGCCGTGGTGCACAGGCCGGTGTGGAGGCGGGCGCGTTCGCAGGCCTCGGGGATCGTGGTGTCGGCGATCATGGCCAGGAACGCCCCGGCCGCGACCGCCACCCGCCAGTCCCCGCAACCCCGCCTCGAGCCAGTGCGGCGCGCCCTACATCTTCGCGAAGAACACCCGGATGTCGCCCGCCAGCAGCTCCGGCGAGTCGTGCCCGGAGTAGTGCCCGCCCGTCTCGAACTCCGACCAGTGCACGAGGTTGTGGTGGTCGCGCTCGGCGAAGCGGCGGATGGTCTGGAAGTCGTCGGGGAAGACCGCCACCCCCATCGGCACGGTCGTCGGGCCGGGCTGGTCCTCGCGGTGGGCGTCCTCGAAGTACAGCCGCGCGGACGACCCGGCGGTGCCGGTGAACCAGTAGATCGCGACGTTCGCCAGCAGGAAGTCCTTCGTGACGGCCGGTTCACCCATCAGCTGCATGGTCCAGGCGAGCTGCCCGACGGGGGAGTCGGCGAGCGCGAACGCCACGTTCTGCGGCCGCGCCTGCTGGAGCTTGGCGTAGCCGGACATGGTCTCCCAGAAGTTCTGCAGCACCCCGAGACGCCGGTGGTCGTCCTCGGTCAGCCCCTCCATCTCGGCCGGGTCACCTGAGGGGAAGGAGAAGACCTGCGTGACGTGCACCCCGACGACGTGCTCCGGGTCGGCCTGCCCGACCTGCGGGGCGATGATCGCGCCGGCGTCGTTGCCGTGCACCCCGTACCGCTCGTACCCCAGCCGTGCCATGAGCTCGGCGAACGCACTCGCGATCCGGCCGGAGTGCCAGCCCGTGTCGTTCGTCGGCCCTGAGAACCCGAAGCCGGGGATCGACGGGATCACCAGGTGGTGGTCCTCGCGCAGGTGCTCGACGACGTCCACGAACTCCATCACCGAGCCCGGCCAGCCGTGGATGAGCATGATCGGCAGCGCGTCCGGGTTCGGGCTGGTGACGTGCAGGAAGTGCACGTTCGTGCCGTCGATCTCGGTGACGAACTGCGGGAAGGAGTTGAGCCGCGCCTCGACCGCCCGCCAGTCGAAGTCCTGTGCCCAGTACCGCGCCATCTCCTGGACGTCCGCCACGGAGTCCCCATAGCGCGACCCGGCCCCCTCGACCTGGTCGGTCCACCGCGTCCTGCCCAGCCGCGCCTTCAGCTCGTCGAGGTCGGCGTCGTCGATCGCGATCTGGAATTCCCTGATCTCCGTCATAACCCGAGGCTAACGAACCTTGCGGCCAGCATCTGTCCTAAAGTGTCCGTCCATGTTGGAAACTTCGGCCCGCCTGCTGCGCCTGCTCGCCCTGCTGCAGTCCCGCCGCGACTGGCAGGGCAGCGAACTGGCCGACGAACTGCAGATCAGCCCCCGCACCGTCCGCCGCGACGTCGACCGCCTGCGCGAACTGGGCTACCCGGTCAACGCCACCACGGGCTCGTTCGGCGGCTACCGCCTCGGCGCCGGCGCCGAACTCCCACCCCTGCTGCTGGACGACAACGAGGCGGTCGCCGTGGCCGCCGCCCTGCGCACCAACGCCGTCACAGGCCTGGAAGAGGTCTCCCTGCGAGCCCTGCTGAAACTGGAACAGGTCCTGCCTTCCAGGTTGCGCCACCGCGTCTCAGCCCTGGAACAGATCGAGTCCGTCCCGAGAGACCACCCGGCACCCGCGCTGGACCCCGAACTCCTGTCGACCCTGGCAGCGGCCTGCCGCGACAGCGACACCCTCCGCTTCGACTACCAGGCCCACGACGGCACCCCCACCCGCCGCCGAGTCGAACCCCACCGCCTCGTCAACTGGGGCCGCCGCTGGTACCTCGTGGCCTGGGACGCCGACAAGTCCGACTGGCGCAGCTTCCGCGTCGACCGCATCACCCCACCCCAGCCGCCCTTCGGCCCCCGCTTCACCCCGCGGGACTTCGACGCCACCACCTACGTCGCCGCCCGCGTCAACCAGGCAGCCTGGCGATACCAGGCCCGAGTCCTGATCCACGCCCCGGCCTCCACGGTGGCCGACCGCATCAACGCCATGATCGGCACCGTAGAAGCCGTGGACGACGTGTCGTGCGTCCTCGTGACGGGCTCCGACTCCCTCGAAACCCTCGCCGTCTGGATCGGCGTGCTCGACCTCGACTTCGAGATCACCTCACCACCGGAACTCGTGGCACACGTTCGCACCCTTGCGGCCCGCTACGCCCGCGCCGTACAAGACTGAGCATGGCCATCACCGGACGTGACATCGAGCGCCTGCTCTACACCGACACGCCCGACCCGATCCTCGTCCTGCACAACGGGGAGACCTCCATCGTCGCCGCCGCGGAGCTGGGACGCCGCCCCGGAGCCGTCGTCGTCTGCTCCCGCACCGAGCTGCTGCGGAGGGTGGGGGAGCGCGACCTGACCGAGGTCGAACTGGCGGCACTGGCCGCCGAACTCACCGCGTCCACGGGACACCCAACTCCTCCGCCGCCCGTGTGGCCCGCTTGAGCAGATCCGGCCGCACCTGACTGTGAGAGCTTGTCTGCTCGAACCATTCCAGAGCCGTTGCGAGCCCGAACTTGAAGGAGTCGACCGCGCTGCCGTCAGTTCCCAGCTCGTGCAGCCTGAGCAGCCCTTCCAACTGCTCGTGGACGGGAATCGCCGATTTCAGGTCAGCGAACGCCCTCATCAACGCCACGTCGTCGCCGCCCATGCCGAGCCTTGAGTAGAACTCCTCCCAGAACACATGGTTCGCCTTGTCCGCGTCCCGGAGCCGTTGCAAGGCGGGCAACCACTCTTGGACGGTCGCGACCTTCAACCCGGCCAATGCACCAGCCACATCGATGCCGTACCTCTCCGCGAGCGGCCGCACCGCGTTGCACAACGTCAGACTGACCTCGTCCAACGTCACGTAGGGCTCGGCCATCGGCAGATAGCTCTCGGTGCGATCACCCAGCGCCAGCGTGAACCTCTGCGTCCCTTCCACCGGCAGAACCCAGAGCGCACGGACCACGCTGGCCCACTCACTGGATGACACGCGTGACTTCCAGAACAGCGTCAGCCGCTGCCAGGCCTCGACGTCCAGCCCCAGGTCACCGGACGAGAGCTCGCCCTTCAACGCCAGCGCCAGCACCACGAGGTTCAGCGAGTACTTCGCGTCCCTGGCCGAGTCCGACAACCGCGTCGGCTCGTAGTCACCGCGCGACTTCCTGGTGTCGTCCCGCTGGGCCAGCAGCCGGGACACCAGATCGAACAACCCGTCCCGGTCCGATGTGTCCGATCGCTCCCGCAGGAATTCCAGCACCGGCTTGCTGGTGGTCAGCGACATGTGTGCCAACACGGTGTACAGCTCCGTGTCGTCCTGCGCGTTCTTGCGGCGTGATCGTGTCGCGTCTTCCCGGTGCAGCTCGATCAGCCTGTCCCACACGAACCGCGCCACCAGGTACTCGCCGAACGTCGCGTGCAGGAACTCATACGTCCGCAGCTTCGTCAGGTCGTCGCGCACGGCCTCCGACTTCTGCACGAAGAAGAACCGCCCCAGCACCTTCTCGCCGGCGGTGAGAGGCGTCCGGGTGCCGGACAGGCGCTCCAGCGACTCCATGCCCAGCAACTGGCCGAGGTCGGAGGTCACCGCGTGCTCGGCCACCCACTGCACGCCGCGGTTGAACATCGCGAGCGCGACGACCGACAGACGTTCCAGCTCGACCTCGACGTCACTGCCCAGGTCGGCCGCCGACACGTTCGAGACACCCTTGACGACTTCGCGCTGAGCGAACTGGGTGAGCAGGCGTTCGTACAGCTGACCTCGGCTCATGCCGAGGTGGTCGCGCTGGAACGAGCTGTCGACCGCGTCGTACAACGCCAGCATCAGCAACAGCAGCGGCTGCGACGCGAGGTCCGGGTAGTCCAGCACCGTTGACACCGGCAAAGGCCGGTTGACCGCGTTCCACACCTCCAGCCACGCCCGCACCTGGTCGTCGTCGAACGGCATCAGCCGCACCACCCGCGTGCCCTGCGGCAGTTCCAGACCCGCGCACACGCTCAACCGGCTCGTCACGACGAACGCCGCCGGCCTACCCATGTCCTCGATCCGCTGCTGGAACTCGGCGACCGCCGACAGGTAGCGCGTCTGGCTCACACCGGTGGCCTGCAGCAACTCGTCGAACCCGTCCAGGATCACCACCGGTAGGGCGCCCCCGGCCTCCCGGCAGAAGTCCGCCCAGCTCACCGACTCCTGCAACAGCAGGCGCAGCCCGTGCTCGATCTGCTGATCCAGCCCCGCGTCCGCCGGAGTGTTGCGCAGCTCCACCCGCACGACGGCGTAGTCCTCCGCGGGCAACCTCGCGGCGAGCATCTCCGTCAGCACCGATTTGCCCGAACCCGGATCACCCAGCACCAGCAGCGGAGCGGACAGGGCCTGCGGAGAGGTCAGGTACCCCACCAGGTACGCGTAGAGATCGTCGCGGGCCGGCACCGAGCTCCACCATTCGAGCAGCGACGGAGCCTCGAAACGCTCGGCACTGGCGAACACCTGGAACCGCGGATCGACGTACGCCTCCTCCAGGCTCGGGATTCGGACGCCGCCGGGCACGTCCTTCGCCAGCGGGCGCCGCAACGCACCCTCATAGGCACCGGCCAGCTCCGCGATCCACGGCGCGGGTGTCCGGGCGGTCGTGATCTCGCGGAGCACGTCCTCCAGACGCGCCAACGCTTTGCGGGTGGCCATGCCGTCCGCGGTCGAGCACCAGAAGCTGACCTCGGGGTAGTCCGTTGCCAACTGCGCGAGCAACTCCTCGTAGCGCTCCAGCGCGCGTGCCGGCACGACACGGGTCCCAACTTCATGCAGCCGGTCCCGCTCCACCTGGCCGCGACCGCCCCAGCTGCCCAGCACGCTGAAGCTCGAGTACACCAGGCCACCGAGCCGATCGTAGAGGTGCCCGATCTTCGCCAAGTTCTCCTCGTAAGGGCGGTCCGCCGACGGCAGCGGCAGTTCCATCTGCCACGGGTTGCTGTTGGAGGTCAGGCTCTCGTCCTTCCCGTCCAGCGTGATCTGCTGCTCGGCGCAGGCCTCGAAGAACGCTGTCATCACCAGGACCGCGTGGGCGGCGTGCAGCTGCTGGGTGCGGGAGTAACGGCTCGCCTCGCGGCGGGTGGGGGAGAGCTTGGTGATGAGCTCGTTGCTGAGCTTGAGGAAGTCCGGCTTGGCGTCGAAGAGGCTCAGCACCTCCCACAAGCCCAACGAGCCCGCCAGGAGCGCGCCGCCCAGGATCTTGTCCATGGCGTCGACCACGGGGTTGTTCTTGCCTCCGAGGATCTTGACGGCCTCGTTGTAGCTGTAAGTCCTTCGCACCCGAACTGTGTACCTGACGACAGGCCCGTTCCGGTCCGGAACAACACAAACAGACCAAGCGTGCAACCCCAAAACGGATAGTTCATCCGTATGTGTGCTAGCGTCGGAGCCACAAGCGGATTCGATATCCGGATTGAGGGAGTGGGCATGGGGCGCAGAGCAGTTGTCACCGCTGGGACCGGCGGGATCGGGCTGGAGACGGCATCAGGGCTGGCGGACGCCGGGTTCGCCGTGACCGTCGTCGGGCGCAACGGTGAGCGTGGGGCCCAAGCGGTCGAGAGGATCAACGCCAGGGGAGGAGAAGAAGCTCGGTTCCTGCAGGCCGACCTCTCGTCGCTGGACGAGGTTCGGGCGCTCGCCGCCGTGATCGCCGGCGAGGGGGAGCTGGACGTGCTGGTCAACAACGTCGGGGCGATGTTCGCCGACCGGGTCGACCTCGACGGGGTGGAAGGGTCGTTCGTCGTCAACCACCTCTCGCCCTACCTGCTCACCGAACTGCTGCTGCCGGTGCTCACCGACCGGGTCGTCAACGTGACCTCCGGGGCCGTGGTCGCGGCCAGGAAGGTGTTCGAAGCCGTTGAACCTCCTGGTGGGTACTACGGGTTCCATTGGTACGGGCGCGCCAAGTTGGCGAACCTCGCCTACACGCTGGAACTCGCCCGAAGGCTCGAGGGGACCGGGGTGAAGGTGGGGTTGCGGGTCCTGTGGCCGCTGGTGCGGCGCACCTTCGAGAAGTCCACCTCCGGGCCCGCGGACGTTGCCGCTCGGTCGTCGATCGTGGCCGCCACCGGGGATCTGCCCAGCGGCACTGTCATCGGGCGGCACGCGGCGCCGGTGAAGCCCGCCAAGACGGCCGCCGACCTGAAAGTGCAACGAGCCGTGCGCCGGCTCAGCGAGAGGTACGCACCACTCGGACGCGTTCCGGATGGCGTATCCAATTAGTCTTCGGGCATGACGCCGCAGCGGAAGGACGCCGCCCGCAACTGGGAGCACATCGTCGCCGTCGCCCGTGAACTCGTCGACGAGGGCACGCCGCTGCAGCTCAACGACGTCGCACGACGGGCCGGACTCGGGGTTGGAACGGTTTACCGGCACTTTCCCACCACCGAGGCGTTGCTCGAGACCGTTGCCACGCCCTGCCTTGAAGCGCTCGCCAGTCAAGGAGAGCAGGGGCTTGCCCACGACGATCCGTGGGAGGCGTTCGCCGCGTTCCTCACGAAGATCGTCGAAGGGCAGGTCACCGACCCTGCGCTCGTCAAGGTCTCCGCTGCCGCGCAGGACGTGCTGCCGCGCACCACCGACCTCAAGAAGCAGATCATGGGCAACGGCTCGAAGCTGCTCGCCAAAGCACGCGAAGCCGGAGCCGTGCGGGCCGACCTCGATGACGCCGACATCGTCCCGCTCATGTGCGGCATCGCCTACGCCACCTACGTGCACAGCGGCAGCCCCGCCGACCGGCTGCCCACCGCTCGGCGGTACCTCGAGACGCTGCTGCGCGGGCTACGCGCGTGACGGAGGACCCGCCGCGATGAACGCGCGGAGGTCGCCGAGAGACTGAGCGCCGCCGTCGGTGAGCATCCACGTCACCCCGGCGGCCTCGTACTCGGCCACCTCGCGAGGTAACTCGGCACCACCCCAGATCGTCACATCGCCATCCACCGGGCCACCCGACGCCACGAAGTCCGCCTTCAGACGCGCGGCGTCAGCGGGGGAGAGCACCACCAGACCCTCCGGGCCGAACGTCGCCGGCACCACACCCACCGCGTGCCCCGCCGCACGGAACGGGCTCTCACGCGGCCAGTTGCCACCCACCCAGATCGGCACCTCCACCGCAGCGAACCGCACACCCGACACCTCGAACACCTCACCGCGGTGCTCCACCTCAGCACCCGACAGCAACGCACACAACAGCTCGACACCCTCGGACAACGCCCGAGCACGGGACACGCGCTCACCGAACGGCTCGAAGTCCTGCGGCACACCCGCGCCCACACCCAGCACCACACGACCACCCGACAGACGCTGCAGGGTCGACGCCTCCAACGCCACCTTCCACGGCCGCCGACGACCCAGCGACGTCACCATCGGGCCCAACCGGATCGACCTCGTGCGCGCCGCCACCGCGCCCAGCGTCACCCACACATCAGCGACGAGAGGCTCGCCGGGCACCACCACGTGGTCCCACAGGAAGAAACCGTCCCAGCCCGACTCCTCGGCCGCCACGCCCAGCGAAACGAGAACGGACGGGTCACCCAGCGACGCACCGAACGAAGGAACATAGATCGCGTAGCGCATGGGACCAGTGTGGCAACCGACCCCGACAAGATCATTTACGAGAGCGCCACCAGCACAAACGTGCTCAGCGACCCTCGCCGGTCGACCCGTCCAGCTGCTCGCGCAGGATGTCCGCGTGACCCGCGTGCCGCGCCGTCTCCGTCACCACGTGCACCAGCACGTTGAACAACATCACGTCAGGACGCGGCCACCACGGCACATGACCGGGGGAGTCGACCGCCAACGCCTCGATCGTCGCGTCCGAATGCGCCCACGCCCGCCGGTACCGGGCCACGACGTCCTCACGGGACTCCGTCTCATCAGCCCGCATGTCCAAGCCACGCGCCGACAGGTCGTCCCAGCGCGCGATCGGCTCCGGGAACGGCCGCCCGAACACCTCGCCGAAGTACCGGGCCTCGGTCAGCGTCAGATGCTTCACCAAACCCAGCAGGTTCGTCCCGGACGCCACCAACGGGCGCCGCACGTCGGCCTCGGGCAAACCGTCGAGCTTCCACACGAGCACCTGACGCAGCTCGCGCAGATCGCCGTGCAAGTACGCCTTCGCGAAGTCATCGATCACGAGGCGAGAGCCTGCCACGACGACGTCTAACGCCACGGTGACGAAAGCAGGCGCACAGCGAGAGACGAGAGAAGCGTCCACGAGATCCGATGAGCGGCACCCGCAACGGAGACAGCGCGACGACGCACGGCCGAACGTCAGCAGGAGCCGTCTGAGCGAACCAACGCGCGCACGCCGGCGAACGAGCGGGCGAGACGCCACAGGGAGGCCGTCAGGACAAGCCCCGGGGCAGGCCCGGATCTACGTTACTTGACATAATGTAGATTATCGGCGAAACGGCGACCTGCGATGATCGCCTCAGAAGGGGCCGCAACGCCCGTGTTGGCGCGTCTGCAAGGCGCAGCCGACGGGCAGGCCGGCTGCGCTTGCAGACGCCACAACATCAGATCCACGGCGATGTCGGAGCGCGGTCGACACCGACGTGTCGTCAGTGAGACGTACGTGGCGGGGCGCCATTACGCTCACGATCCCCGACAAGTGACGCCGCCTGGTCCAGTGCCTCTGTCTGCCGTTTCCGAATCCGGCCAAACCGGATGAAACGGACATTTCATGCATAATCGCCATTATCCAGCACGGAGCAAGGGGAGAAACGGCTCTCTCATCACCGCCGTGCGCCACCGCGGGCCCCACGCCTGATCAGGACGGGTGACACTGCCCCGGGCTGCACCGCCGAGTGATCATCGACCAGGCCACCGTACGCCTGTTTTCGCAGTTCAGGGCCAAAAGCAGGCAACCGCTCCCCTCCCCCTGCGGCGAGGATTGTCGGGGGTGTGCGGTACAAGATCCATATGCACGTGCTCGCCGCCCAGGACGCCTTCTTCCTCGCCCGCCGGACTCGCAAGGACTCGCCGCACACCACGGCCGCCTACCAGCGAGATCTCGCCGGCGTGACCTCGCTGCTGGCCGAGACGCTGCGGACACCCGCCGAGGACCTCACCATCGGTCACTTGACCGGCGGGAACCTGCGTCAGGCGTTCGGGTTGTTCGCGGACACGCACGCCAAGAGTTCGGTGTTGCGGGCGTGGTCGACGTGGAACCAGTTCCTGACGTTCTGCGTGGCCGAGGACCTGATCGCCGGGAACCCGATGGGGGCGGTGGCGCGTCCGAAGACGCCTCCGCTGGTGCCGAAGCCGCTGCGGGGTGAGGACACTCCGGAGCAGTTGCTGACGGCCGCGGCGGAGGGGGCGCGGAAGGGTCGTGATCCGTGGCCGGAGCGGGACGTGCTGGTCATCGCGCTGGGGTTGGTGGCGGGTCTGCGGAGTGCGGAGATGCGGACGTTGACGTTGGCGTCGATCGTGGGGCGCGAGGGTGATCGCAGGTTGCACGTGAAGGGCAAGGGCAACCGGGATCGCAGTGTGCCGATCGAGCCGCCGATGGAGCGGATCGTGGACGCCTATCTGAAGAGTTGCAAGCAGCGTTTTCCGCAGGGGCGGTTCGATCGGGACAGTGCGTTGCTGCGGGATCGGCACGGTGAGCCGATCGGGCGGGGTGGGCTCGAGTACCTGGTGAAGCAGTGCTTCCGGTGGGCGGGGTTGCACGACCGGGTGCCGACGGGGGCGAACCTGCACGCGTTGCGGCACACGTTCGCGACGCGGCTGGCGGAGGACGGGGCGTCGGCGAGCGAGATCATGGCGTTGCTGGGGCATGCGAGTTTGGCGACGAGTCAGAACTACATCGAGGCGACGGCGCGGGAGCGGCGTGCGGCGGTGGCGAGCAACAGGACGTATCGGGCGCTCAGGGACATCTAGCGCATCTAGCGGTGTTCCAGTCCGGTGCGGCACTCTCGGCTGTGCGAGACGTGTGGGCAGGGGGTCGCTCAGTTGCCGGATCGTTAGGCCGAGTGGGTGACCTGATAGTGCGAGAACCGCATTTCAGGGGTACCCAATGAAGATGAGATCCGTGTGGCGTGGGGCCATCTCCTTCGGGTTGGTGACGATCGCCGTGCGCCTCTACACGGCTGTCGAGGAGCACGACTTCCGTTTCAACCAGGTGCATCGGGCGGACGGTGGGCGCATCAAGTACAAGCGCGTCTGTTCGGTGTGCGGTGAAGAGGTCGAGTACGGCGACATCACCAAGGGCTACGAGTTGGACGACGGCCGGATGGTGATCATGGAGAACGAGGACTTCGAGAAGTTGCCGGTGAAGACCGACAAGTCGATCGACGTCCTGGAGTTCGTGCCGGCGGAGGAGATCGATCCGATCTACTTCCAGAAGACGTACTACCTGGAGCCGGACAAGGCGGCGGCTCGGCCGTACGTGCTGTTGCGGGATGCGCTGGTGAAGACGGGGCAGCTGGCGGTCGTGAAGATCACGATCCGGCAGAAGGAGACGCTGGCGACGATCCGGGCGCGCGATGACGTGCTGGTGATGCACACGATGTTGTGGCCGGACGAGATCCGCAAGGCGGAGTTCGACTTCCTGGACCAGGACGTGGAGGTGCGGCCGCAGGAGTTGAAGATGGCGACGTCGCTGGTGGAGTCGATGGCGGGTGACTTCGATCCGGACACGTTCACCGATGACTACCGGGACGCGCTGGAGAAGGTCATCGCGGCGAAGGCGGAGGGTGCTGAGTTGCCCGAGCAGCCGGAGGCCGAGGACAAGGGTGACGTGATCGATCTGATGACGGCGCTCGAGCGCAGTGTGGAGAAGGCGAAGGCGGGCCGGAAGGGCGCGGAGAAGAAGCCGGCGCCGAAGAAGAAGGCTTCGTCGGCGTAGATGGCCGGGCTCGACGAGTACCGGCGCAAGCGGGATCCGGCGAGGACGCCGGAGCCTGTTCCTTCTGCTGATGAGTTGCCGAAGGGCGATAACGACACTTTTGTGATTCAGGAGCATCACGCGAGCAGTCTGCATTGGGACGTGCGGTTGGAGCGTGATGGTGTGTTGGTGTCGTGGGCGGTGCCGAAGGGGTTGCCGTCGACGACTGATGTGGTGCGTCTGGCTGTGCACACCGAGGACCACCCTTTGGAGTATGCGCAGTTCTCGGGTGAGATTCCGAGGGGCGAGTACGGCGGCGGTGAGATGTTCATCTGGGATCGCGGCCGGTACGAGACGGTGAAGTGGTCGGACCGTGAGGTGGACGTCGTTCTGCACGGTCGTCGGGCGCGGGGTCAGTTCGTGTTCTTCCGGTCGGGGAAGGACGGGAAGAACTGGATGGTGAAGCGTCGGCACGCGGCGGTGCGTCCGGACTGGCAGGTGTTGCCGGAGCAGGTGAAGCCGATGCTGGCGGTGCCGGGTCCGCTCCCCCACGATGATGACGATCAGTGGGCGTATGAGTTCAAGTGGGACGGTGTCCGGGCGATCCTGCGGGTCGAGGGTGGCCGGGTGCAGGCGTGGTCGCGGCTGGGCAACGACATCACCGTCGCTTACCCCGAGCTCCAGGGCGTCGGTGAGCAGCTCGGGGCGACGGAGGCGCTGCTCGACGGGGAGATCGTCGCTCTGCAGAACGGTGTGCCTAGTTTCAGCGCGCTCCAGAACCGCATGCACGTCACCAAGTCGGAGGCGGCGAGACGTGCGGCGAGGCAGTTTCCCGTCACCCTTCTGCTGTTCGACCTGCTGCACCTGGACGGCAGCTCGACTCTTCAGCTGCCGTTCCGGCAGCGTCGTGAGTTGCTCCGGGGTCTGGAGCTCAGGGGTGTGCATTGGCTGACTCCCCCGTCGTACGACGACGACGGTGCGGCGGTGCTGGCGGCGAGCCGGGAGCAGGGGCTCGAGGGGGTGGTGGCCAAGCGGTTGGATTCGCCGTACCAGCCGGGGGCGCGGAGCCCGGTGTGGCGCAAGATCACCGATCTGCTGGCGCAGGAGGTGGTGATCGGCGGGTGGCGGATGGGTGAGGGCAAGCGGGCGGGCGTTGTGGGGGCGTTGTTGCTGGGTATTCCGCAGGACGGTGGGCTGGCGTTCGCGGGGTCGGTGGGTACGGGGTTCACCGACGCGGAGCTGGCGGTGCTGACGCCTCGGCTGGAGGCGCTGGCCCGCAAGGCGTCGCCGTTCGTGACGGAGATGCCGCGGGAGCGGTCGAAGGGTGCGCGGTGGGTGGAGCCGGAGCTGGTGGCGGAGGTGGTGTTCCGGCAGTGGACGCCGGACGGGCGGATGCGGTTTCCGGCGTGGCGCGGGCTGCGGCCGGACAAGACGGCTGGGGAGGTGCGTCGGGTTGTCGAGTGACGCGACCGTGAAGGTCGAGGGCCGGGTGTTGAAGCTGACGAACCTGGACAAGGAGATGTACCCGGGGTTCGGGTTCACCAAGGGTGAGGTGATCGATTACTACACCCGGATCGCGCCGGTGCTGCTTCCCCATCTGAAGGACCGTCCGGTGACGTTGAAGCGCTATCCGAACGGGGTGGACGGGAAGTGGTTCTTCGAGAAGAACGCGCCGGAGCACCGTCCGGAGTGGGTGCGGACCATGCGGTTGGACTCGCCCGGCAGCACGAAGGGCAACGAGACGGTCAACTACGTGATGGTGGACGAGTTGGCGACGTTGGTGTGGCTGGCGAACCTGGCTGCGCTGGAGTTGCACGTGCCGCAGTGGACGGTGGGGCCGCGGGGTGGGAAGCGGGATCCTGATCTGCTGGTGTTCGACCTGGATCCGGGGGCTCCGGCGACGATCGTGGAGTGTGCGCGGGTGGCGGAGCAGATCCGGGTGGTGCTCGATGACGACGGTGTGGACGCGTGGGTGAAGACGTCGGGCAACAAGGGGATGCAGGTGTACGCGTACGCGCCGGCGAAGGACACGGCGGAGTACGCGAAGGGGGTGGCGCGGCGGTTGGCGCGGGAGTCGCCGAAGCTGGTCGTGGCGACGATGGCGAAGGCGCAGCGGACCGGGAAGGTGTTCATCGACTGGTCGCAGAACAACCCGGCGAAGACGACGGTGGCGCCGTACTCGTTGCGGGCTCGGGAGCGTCCGGCGGCGTCGACGCCGGTGACGTGGGACGAGGTGGAAGACTGCGAGGCTGTCGAGGATCTGCTGTTCCTGGCCGGTGAGGTGCTCGAGCGGGTGGACGCGGCCGGGGACCTGTTCGGGAGCTGAGATGTCGGACGTCGAGTACGTGACACCGGAGCCGCCGCACAACGCGCCGGTGACGTTGGAGGAGTACAACGCCGAGTGGCCGCGGTGGTACGCCGTGGAGGAGGCGAAGATCCGGGCGGCGCTGGGTGATCGGGTGGTGCTGGTGGAGCACTGCGGGTCGACGTCGGTGCCGGGGCTGGCGGCGAAGCCGTTGATCGACGTGCTGCTGGTGGTGCCGGATTCGGCTGATGAGGCCGCGTATGTGCCGGCGTTGGTGCAGGCGGGTTACTACCTGCGGTTGCGGGAGCCCGGCTGGTACGAGCACCGGCTGGTCAAGGGCACGTCGCCGAACGTGAACATGCACGTCTTCTCCCCCGGCTGCGTCGAGGTGCAGCGGATGCTGGCGTTCCGGGACCGGCTGCGCTCGCGTCCTGAGGAGCGGGCGGAGTACGAGCGGGTGAAGCGGGAGCTCGCGGTGCGGACGTGGGAACGCGTGCAGGACTACGCGGATGCGAAGACGCAGGTGGTGGAGGGGATCATCGCGCGGGCGCTGGGCTGAAGCGGCGGCGGTACTGCGACGGGGTGAGGCCGGTGTCGCGGCGCAGCAGGGTGCGGAGGTGGGCGGTGGTGCCGAGGCCGGTGCGGCGGGCGACGACGTCGAGGCGCTTCTCTCCCAGTTCGAGCAGGCGGCGGGCGAGGGTGACGCGTTCGCCGGTGAGCCAGGCGAGTGGTGTGGTGCCGAGTTGGGCTTGGAAGCGGCGGTGCAGGGTCGCGGGGCTGATGGCGGCGTGTGCGGCGAGGTCGGCGATGGTGAGTGGGGTGTCGAGGTGGTGTTGGGCCCAGGCGAGGGTGGGGGCGAGTGACTCGTCGGGGATGTGCGGGACGGGGCGTTCGACGAACTGCTTCTGGCCGCCGTCGCGGTGGGCGGCGAAGACGAGGCGGCGGCTGACCGAGGTGGCGATCTGGGCGCCGTGGTCGCGGCGCACGAGGTGCAGGCCGAGGTCGAGGGCGGCGGCGCTGCCGGCGGAGGTGAGGATGTCGCCGTCGTCGACGAACAGCACGTCGGGTTCGAGCCGTACGGACGGGAAGCGGGTGCGGAACTCGTCTGCCCACTGCCAGTGGGCGGTGGCGCGGCGGCCGTCGAGGACGCCGGCTTCGGCGAGGGTGAAGGCTCCGCTGCAGAATCCGACCAGGCGTGCGCCGCGGGCGTGGGCTCGGCGGATGGCGGCGAGGACGTCGGGCCTGCGGGGTGTGTCGACGTCGGGGCGGTTGGGGACGATCAGCGTGTCGGCGTGCTCGGTGGCGTCCAGGCCGGTGACGCCGGTGAGGGTGAAGAACCCGTCGCGCATGATCGTGTCCGGTGTGGGTGAGCAGAGGCGGAAGTCGTAGAGGTGGCCGCCGATCTCGGGGCGGTGCAGGCCGAAGACCTCGGTGGCGCAGCCGAGTTCGAAGGGGTTGGAGTTCTCGTCGACGATGACGACGACCCGGTGCGAGGATTCTTGCGGCATGTGCGATTCCTAGCACTCACGGCTGGGGCCCGGTAGCGGTGAGGCTGGGTTGGTGACTGAGAACCCTGTTGTGCTGGACGAGGCGTTGGCGTCGTTCGAGGCGTTGTGGAGTCCCCGGATCGTCGGGCGTGTCAACGACTACGACGTGCGGGTGGCGAAGGTCGAGGGTGAGCACGTGTGGCACGTGCACGACGACACCGACGAGTTCTTCCTGGTGCTCGACGGTGAGCTGCGCATCGATCTGCGGGGGCCGGATCGTGCGGTGGTGCTGGTGAAGGGTGCGGTGTTCACCGTGCCGCGTGGGACGTTCCACAAGCCGTCGTCCGCGCATGGTGCGCGGATCCTGATGTTCGAGCCGTCCGGGACGTTGACCGTGGGTGATCGGCACGAGGAGGTTCCGGCGCACGTGGACGCGACGACGGGGCACGTGCTGGGGAGCTAGCGCGGTGCTCCCCAGCACGTGATCGGATCAGCCGAGCCGGCAGGCCGACAGGATGATCTCCTGGCCGAGCAGGGTGCGGACGCGGACGGCGTTCTGGATCAGCTGGCCGTTCGGTCCGGTGGCGGTTTCGTTGACGTGCACGGTCGCGACGCCGGGGATGCCGATGGTGGCGGGGCCGGTGCCGATGGGCTGGCCGTTGAGAGTGCCGACCTTCGACGAGCCGACGACGCCGTTCGCGTCACTCTCGCACTTGGCCTCGATGGCGTTGAGCGTGATCGCTCCTCCGAGCAGTGAGGCTCCTTCCACCCGTGCGCTGGCCACGGTGCGTCCGGTGTTCGGGTCCAGGGTGCAGTCGGCGTGCAGGGCGTTGACCTGGGCGAGGCCCAGCACGTTGACGCTCGCGACGGTCTTGTTCTCGTTGGGGGGACATTGCGCGTGCGGGGTCTTGGCGACGTTGATCAGGCCGGTGGCGTTGAGCGCCCAGGCTTCGCCGCGCAGGTAGACGACGACCTTGAGGACGGCGGTGGCGGCGCCTCCGTCGTCGTCGGTGACCTTGACCAGGACGGTGTGGGCGCCCAGTGCGGTGAACGTGCGGGAGCCCTTGCAGGTGCCCTGGCTGACGGTGCCGTTGACGATCGGTGAGCCGTCGTCGAAGTCGAAGGTGCAGGTGTGGGTGTCGTTGGCGCCGATGTCGGTGAACGGGGCGGTGAAGTTCACCGTGGTGCCGCGGGTGAGCAGGGTCTTGTCGGCGTTCAGGCTGGTCTGCGGGGCGACGTTGGTCAGGGTGAGCGTGGTGGTGGCGACGACGGCGGTGTTGACGCCGTCGTTGGCGGTGAGCTTGAGTTCCCAGACGCCGTCATCGGTGCACTTGACCGTGGTGGTCTGGGCGGCGGCGTTGCCGAAGGCGCAGGTGGCGCCCGCGTCGACGCCGGACTGCGGGGTGGCGGTCCAGATGGTGGTCAGCGACGGGCCGTCCGGGTCGGTGACGGTGCCGGCGAGGCCGACGTCGGTGCCTTCCTGTCCGGCGTACGGGCCGCCGGTCTTGACCACGGGTGGGGCGTTGATCTTGACGGTGACGCATTCGGTGACGTCGCCCGCGCCTCCGCCGTCCGTGCCGCGGGCGGTGACGCACAGCTGGTGGTCGCCGGGGGTCAGGGCAGGGGTGGTGACGGTGTAGTCGACGGTCTTGGGGCCGTCCTGCGGCAGGCCGGGGGTGATCGAGGTGATCGGGATGTCCGCGCCGCCGTCGACCTTGAGCGTGAGCCCGGTGAGCTTGGAGGCGATCACGCCGGGCACGACGTCGGGCAGTTGCGAGACGTCCGGGACCTCGGTGCAGGTGCCGCCGGTGGTCTCGGCGATCTTGCGCAACGAGTTGTTGCCCGCGATGTCGCAGCCGACGTTGTCGGACACGGCGAAGGTGAAGATCTTGACGCCGGCGTTGACGGCCTGTTGCAGCACGGCGTCGACGTTGCCGGAGCCCGCGCCGTCGGACAGGAAGATCATCAGCTTGCGCTGCTGCGGTGCGGCGGTCGCCGAGGCGAGGCCCGCGGTCAGTCCGGCGGTGTAGTTGGTGCTGCCGCCGACGTCGCGCGGGGTGAACAGCTGAGCGCCGCTGAACTGGACGCCGCCGAGCACCTGGGAGATGTCGTTGGTGCCGTTGTTGTCGGCGTCGGCGGACGGGGTGGTGGTCAGCTGCTCGCCGGCGGCGGGACCGACGTCGAGGGACGCGGCGCTGGCGCCGAACACGGCGCCCCCGACGCTGCCGACGACGGTGTTGGGGACGGCGGCCTTGGCGTTGAGCGCCCTGGCGGCGGCGATCTCGCAGTCGAGGATCGAGGAGGGGTAGCTGTCGCCGTTCTGGTTGCCGCCGCAGCCCGCCGTGACGGTGCCCACGGTGGAGCCGGACACGTCGATGACGTAGGTCAGGGCGGTGTCGGCGATCGCGACGCCCTCGCCGATGCTGGCCTTGCCGGTGACGGTGACCGGGCCCGGCGGGTGCACGGAGTTGTTCGCGGGGCTGGTGATGGTGACGCCGATGCTGGTGCCGCCGGGCAGGTTGCCGGTGGCGGCGTGCGCCGGTATCGCGAGGGCCACGGTGGTCACCAGTGCGGTGCCGACCGTGATCATGGGTCTCATGCTGTGCGTTCTCCGCTCGTGAGTTCGTCCCCGACCGAACGGAAGGAGACCGCACGTGGCGGTACGGATACCGGGGGTCACCGGAATGCATAGATAGTCGACCTAAGTGGAGCAGTGCGAGTTCGGGCCTCGTCGATCTTGGGACTCGGGAACAATCACGGGGTGTGAGGTTCGGGGTGCTCGGTCCGGTGCAGGTCGGCGGCGTGGGGGTCGCGGCGCCGCGGCAACGGGCGTTGCTGGCGATGCTCGTGCTCGACGCTGGGCGGATCGTGGGTCACGACCAGCTGATCGGCGGCTTGTACACCGAGCCTCCGGCGGGGGCGGCCAACGCGCTGCAGTCGCAGGTGTCGCGGTTGCGGCGTGCGGTGCCGGGGCTGGTGGTCGAGCACCACCCGGCCGGGTACCGGCTGGTCGCCTCGGCGGCGGAGGTCGATCACCTGCGGTGCGTGCAGCTGCTGGAGCAGGAGCGGTCCGCGGAGGCGCTGGCGTTGTGGCGCGGACCGGCGCTGGCGGATGTCGAGGCGCCGTTCGTGCAGGTCGCGCGGCAGAACCTGACCGAACTGCTGATCACCTGCGCGGTGTCCGGCGGCAGCGAGAAGGTCCTCCGCGACCTGCTGGCCGAGCATCCCTTGCGGGAGGACCTGCGTGCGGCGCTGATGCGGTCGCTGCACCGCGCCGGGCGGCAGAGCGAGGCGCTGGAGGTGTTCGCGCGCGGCCGGGAGCTGCTGGCCGAGGAACTCGGTGTCGACCCCTCCCCCGTGCTGAGCGCAGCGCACCTGGAGGTGCTGCGGGCGGTGTCGCCGCACCGGGGCGTGCCGGCGCAGCTGAGCAGCTTCGTCGGGCGCGACGAGGACCTGCGGCGGGTGGCGAAGTTGCTGCGGGAGTCCCGGCTGGTGACGCTCGTCGGGCCCGGTGGCACCGGCAAGACCCGCCTCGCGGTCGAGGTCGCGCACCGCGAGGCCGGTGAGGTGGCGTTCGTCGACCTGAGCGCGACCACCGACGTCGTGCGGGCGTTGCTCGACGGGATCGGGGTGCGCGAGGCCGGGCTGCTCACCGGCGGGCCCGGCGCCGAGGGGCGGCTGCGGGCGGCGCTGGCGGTGCGCGAGGTCGTGCTGGTGGTGGACAACTGCGAGCACGTCGTCGACGAGGCAGCCCGCGTGCTGGCCGGCGTCCTCGGCGCGTGCCCGGACGTGCGGGTGCTCGCCACCAGCCGCGAACCGCTCGGCATCACCGGCGAGACGCTCAGCCCCGTGGCCGCGCTCGACGCCGAGGCGGCGGTGCGGCTGTTCCTGGACCGCGCGCAAGCCGTGAAACCCGGGTTCCACGCCGACCCGGCGCTGATCGCGGAGGTGTGCCGGCGCCTGGACGGCGTCGCGCTCGCGATCGAACTCGCGGCGGCGCGGGTGCGGTCGCTGCCGCTCGCGGAGATCGCCGCCCGGCTCGACGACCGGTTCCGGTTGCTGTCGAAGGGAAGCCGCACCGCCGCGCCCCGGCACCGCACGCTGCACGCCGTCGTGGAGTGGAGCTGGGACCTGCTCACCGACGCCGAACGCGACCTCGCCGCCCGCTTCTCCGTGTTCGCCGGCGGCGCGAGCCTGGCCGCGGTGACGGCGGTGTGCGAGTCCGAGGTGGACACGCTGGAGTCGCTGGCGGACAAGTCACTGCTCGAGGTCGCCGACGACCGGTACCGGATGCTCGACACCATCCGGGCGTTCTGCGCGAGCCACGCGCCGGACCTGCGGGAACGGCACGCGCGGTGGTTCCTGCGCCTGGCCCAGGACGCCGAACCGCACCTGCGCGCACACGAGCAGATCGAGTGGCTGCACAAGCTGTCGGCCGATCACGACAACCTCGTCGCCGCCGTGGGCTGGGCGACCGCGCACGACCACGCGCTGGCGCTGGAACTCGTGGCGGCGCTGGCGACCTACTACTGGTGCCGGGGCCTGCGCACCGAGGCCGCGACGCAGGCCGACACCGTGCTGCGCGCGTGCGGCGAGACCCCACCCGCGGGGCGGGAGCAGGAGTACGCGCTGTGCCTGCTGATCGCGTGGCCGGTGGCGGCCGGGGACCAGAGCGGGCGCATCCGTCAGGCCGACGCGCTGCTGGCCACCCTGGACGCGCCGCCGCGGTACCCGATCATGACGATGATGTGGGGCATGGCGCTCGGGGCGCCGGAGAACGACTCCCAGGTGTGGCACCGGCGCACCCGGCTGCTGGGCGACGACCCGTGGAGCGCCGCGCTGGCGCTGGTCGGCGACGGGCTCGTCGCGCGGATGGGCGGTGACCCCGAGACCGGCAAGGCGATGCTGCGCGACGGCGCGCGGGCGTTCACGCGGGTCGGTGACCGGTGGGGTGCGGCGCTGGCGTTCACCCAGCTCGGCGAGATCGCGCTGCTCGACGGGGATCACGCGGACGCGTTGCGGCACATCGAACGCGCCCGCGCGCTGCTCGCGGAACTGGGCGCCACCGAGGACACCGCCGAAGCCGTCACCGGCCGGGCCCACGCGAAGGTCGCGGCCGGTGACCTCGACGGGGCGCGGGAGGACTTCGGGCACGCACTGGGCCTGGCCCGCCGCTCGGGGGCGGTGGTCGTGCAGGCCGGTGCGCACCTGGGGCTCGCGGAACTGGCCCGCGTCAGCGGGGATCACGTGCGGGCGGCCGCGGAGTGCGACCGGGCGTGGGAACTGACCCCCGGCGGCTGGTACGGACCCGACGAGATGCGCTGCCACATCGCCCGCGAACGCGGCCGCATCGCCGTGGCCGCGGGAGACCCGGACGCCGCACGCGATCACTTCGAGGACGCGCTGCGTCGGGCACTCGGGCAACGCAACCGCGTAACCGAGACCGCCGTGCGCGCGGAACTCGCCGCCCTGGACGGGTGATCCGGCGCCACCACAGCCACAGCGGAAGCCTGCGGTGGGCGACGAACGTCCACAGGTCGTCCTCGGCGGTGTCGCTGGGGTGCCGGCGCAGCACCTGCAGGCACTCCCGCGACACCACCCCGTGCAGCCGGGCCACGTGCGCGAGCGCCGTCGCGCCCTGCGCGCGCACCTCCAGCCGGTTGTGGTCCAGGGCGCGGGCCACCAGGGGTAAGGCGATCAGCGGGTCCGGGCACGACATCGCCAGGCCGATCACCGCGACCCCGACCATGTCCTCGCCGCGGTCGAACGCCGCGTCGACCTCCTCGGGCCGGCAGACACCCATCAGCGCCGCGTAGTCGTGCCAGTCCACGCCCTCGCCGCGCATCGCCCGGTCCAGCAGGAACCGCTGCCGCCCGTCCGAGCGTTCACCGGTGCGTTCCCAGTCCGCGGCCAGGTACCGCCACACCGCCGCGGTGTCCGCGCGGGAGGTCGAGGCCAGGATCCGGCACAGCTCCCGCACGTGCCCGGGCTCGCTGGCCTGCGCGAGCTCGGCCAGCACCCCGGGCGGGCGGCCCAGGTCGTGCCACGCCAGCCTCGCCAGCGTCGGCACCTCGCCCACGTCCACCCAGCCGTCGGCCCCGCCCCGCCCGATCTCGGCAGGCGTCAGCGAGGCCCGGCGCCGGGCGTGTTCGATCGGGATCACCCTCTAGACCCGCGGCACCGCACGCACCAGCGCGCGCGTGTAGTCGTGAGAGGGGGTGAGGAGGACTTCTTCGACTGAGCCTTGTTCCACGATTTTCCCCTGATGCATCACCGCGACCCGGTCGGCGATCTGCCACGCCAGCCCTAGGTCGTGCGTGATGATCAATGAAGCAAGGCCCAGTTCGGTCCGCAACCGGAGCAGCAGCGCCACGATCTCCCCGCGCACCGAGGCGTCCAGCGACGCGACGGGCTCGTCGGCCACCAGCAGCCGGGGGCCGAGCACCAGGGCTCCGGCGATCACCACCCGCTGCTGCTGACCCCCGGACAGCTCGTGTGGCAGGGCGTCCAGGTACAGGCTCGCCGGACGTAGTTCCGCGCGTTCCACAGCGGCCGTGACCAGCGCTTCCTCGTCCTCGCGCAGCCCGTGCACGCGCAGGGCCTCGGCCACCGCGTCGAACACCCGGTGCCGCGGGTTCAGCGCGCTGGAAGGATCTTGGAGCACCAGCTGCACCTGCCGCCGCACCGCCTTGAGCGCCCTGCCGCCGCGGGGCACCTCCGACCCGTCGAAGATCACCCGACCGGAGGACGGCGTTCGCAACCCCATTATGGTGCGAGCCAGTGTCGTTTTGCCGGAGCCGGACTGACCGACCAGCGCCACGATCTCGCCGTGCCCGACCGTCAGATCCACCCCGTCCACCGCGCGGGTGCGGCCGTAGTTGACCCTCAGGTCCCGCACCTGCAGCAACGGCGGCGGGGTGGGGCGCGGGTCGGCCCAGCGGTGCGCCGGGTCGCCGATCACCGGGAACGCCGCCGTCAACGCCGCCGTGTGCGGGTGGCGCGGGTTCGCGATCACCTCACGAGTGCGGCCTCGTTCCACGATCTCGCCCGCCTGCATCACCGCGAGGTCGTCACACGTCTCGGCGAGCACCGACAGGTCGTGGCTGATCATCAGCAGTCCGAGGTCCTGCTCGGCGACCAGGCGCTGGAGCACGGCGAGCACCTGGGCCTGCACCACGACGTCGAGCGCGGTCGTGGGTTCGTCGGCGATGACCAGTCGCGGCCCGCACGCCAGCGCCATCGCGATCATGACCCGTTGCTTCTGCCCGCCCGACAGCTCGTGCGGGTACGCCCGCGCCTTGTCCCCGGGCAGTTCGACCTGGTCGAGGAGGTCGGCGACGCTGCCGGTCGTGCCGTGCAGGCGGATCGGCTCGGCGATCTGGTCGCCGACGCGGTGCACGGGGTTGAGCGAGTGCATCGCGCCCTGGAACACCACCGACGCCGACGCCCACCGCACCGCCCGCAGCCGGCCCCACGCCATCGTGCGCACGTCCTCGCCGTCGAGCAGGATCTCCCCGTCGACCCGTGCGGTCTTGGGCAGCAGCCGCAGCACCGACATCGCCAGCGTCGACTTGCCCGAGCCCGACTCGCCCGCCAGCCCCAGCGTCTGACCGGGTGCCAGTGTCAGGTCCACGTCGTGCACGACGCGCTTGTGCCCGTAGTGGACGGTCAGGTTCTTCAGTTCCAGCACCGGGTCACCTCTTCGGCGTCACAACGGCTTCGAGCGCCCGCCCGACGAGCGTGAACGCCAGCACCACGGCCACAATCGCGAGCCCCGGCGGCAGCAGGTACCACCACGCCCGCTGCGGCACGGCCCCGTGCAGCTGGGCCTGGTGCAGCAGCGCGCCCCACGAGATCCGCGTCGGATCGCCCAGCCCGAGGAACGCCAGCGTCGACTCCGCCACGATCGCCGAGGCCACCGCGAGGGTCGTGTTCACCAGCACCAGCGGCACCACCGACGGCAGCACGTGCCGCCCGATCACGTGCGCGTGCCCGCCCCCGAGCGCCCGCGCGCGTTCCACGAACGGCCTCGCCTCGATCGCCAGGGTCTGCGCCCGCACCATCCGCGCCGTCGACGGCCAGCTCGTCAGGCCGATGGCCAGCACGATCGTGCCCAGCCCGCGCGGCAGCACCGTCGACAGCGCGATCGCCAGCACCAGCGCGGGCAGCACCAGGAAGAAGTCCGTGACCCGCAGCAACGCGCCCGCGAGCCAGCCGCCGAAGTGCCCGCTCAGGACCCCCACCAGGGTGCCGATGCCGACCGCCAGCACCGCCGCGGACAGCCCGACGAGCAACGACGTCCCGGCTCCCTGCGCCATCAGCAGCGCCACCGACCGTCCGGCGTGATCGGTGCCCAGCCAGTGATCCGCGCCGGGACCCTGCCACGCCGCCGCCGTCACGCGCGTGACGTCGAGCGTCTCGTCGCTGATGAACAACGGCGCCAGCGCCGCGAGCACCCCGGCCGCCACCAGCACGGCGGCACCGGCGACCCCGGCGCGGTGGCTCAGCAACCTCGCCACCCCGGGCCTGCTCACCACGCTCATCCGACCCTCACCCGTGGATCCAGCACACCGTGCAGCAGGTCGGCCAGCAGGTTCATCACCACGACCGCGCCCGCCGTCACCACCAGCAGCCCCTGCAACAGGAAGTAGTCGGGCCCGGTGAGCGCGTCGTAGAACAGCAACCCCAGCCCCGGCCACGAGAACACCGTCTCCGTCGTGATCGCCCCCGCCACCACCAGCCCGAACCGCAGGAACACCAGCGTGATCGCCGGCAGCACCGCGTTGGGCACCGCGTGCCGGGTGCGCACCAGGTCGTCGCGCAACCCCTTCGCCCGCGCGGTCGTGAGGTAGGGGGCGTGCATCTCCTGCAGCAACGACGAGCGCATCACCAGCACGTACTCCGCGCACACCACCGCGACCAGCGTGATCGACGGCAGCACCAGGTGGTGCCCGACGTCGAGGGCCTGCGAGACGAAGTCCGGTGCCGTGTCGGTGTCGCGCATGCCCCGCGACGGGAACAGGTCGCCGGTCACCACCATCAGCAGCATGCCGAGCCAGAACGTCGGCACCGCCCACAACGTCAGCGACACCCCCGTGGTGACCCGGTCGAACGCCGAGTCGCGCCGCCACGCCGCCCGCACCCCGAGCCACAACCCCAGCAGCACCGCGATCAGCGTCGAGGTACCCACCAGCAGCAGCGTCGGGCCCAGGCGTTCGAGGATCACCTCCGCCACCGGCCGGCGGAACGTGAACGACGTGCCCAGATCACCGTGCAGCAGCGAGGTGAGGTAGCTCCAGAACTGCTCGTGCAGCGGACGGTCCAGGCCGAACTGCGCGCGCAGCTCGGCCTGCAGCGCCTCGGTGCTCGGGCGGCCGCGCGTCATCGACACCACGGGATCGCCGGGCACCACCCGGAACAGGAAGAAACCCAGCACCGCGACCATCAGCAGGCTGAGCGCGGCACCACCGAACCGACCGGCCAGACGCACCTACTCGCGCTCCCCCGCCGTGGCCCGGCGGCGCCGGGCCGCCAGGACGACCAGCGCCGCCACGACCGCGATCGCGCCACCGGCCAGCGCGAACCCGGTCCAGCCCGTGCCCGCCACCGCGGCCCGCTCGGCCGGTTCAGCGCCGTAGTAACCCCACATGCCGTTCTGCGCCATGATCACGCCGCCCTGCGCGGGCTGGGTCGTGAACCTCGCGAAGTGGTCCGAGCGGTAGCCCTCCAGCGCGTTGTCGTAGGCGAGCACCACCGCGGGCACCTGGTCGTAGAAGCGGGCCTGCATCTGCTTGACGATCTCCACCCGCTTGGCCTCGTCGAACTCCGAGAGCTGCTGGGCGTAGAGCCTGTCGTAGGCCTCGTCGCAGAAGTAGGTGTCGGTGGTGCCGCCCTTGCCGTCCGCGCCGGGACGTTGCGCGCAGGTGTGCAGGCCCAGCACGAAGTCCGGGTCGATGTTGGTCGCCCAGCCCGAGAACGCCAGGTCGTAGGTCGCCGCCGTGGTCGCCTCGTTGAGCTGGTTGTCCGAGACCAGCCGCACGTCCAGCGCGATGCCGATGTCGCTCATCGACCGCTTCAGGTACTCGCTGGCCTGCTCGTCGTAGGCACGGCCCGCGCGGCCGACCAGCCGCAGCCCGAACCGGGTGCCGTCCGCGCCACGCGGGTAGCCGGCGGCGTCGAGGGCGGCGTTCGCGGCGGCCGGGTCGAACCTGCGCAGCTCCTTGTCCGACGGCTGCCAGTGCCACTTGCCGAACACCGGCGGCACCAGCCCGGCGCCCTTCTCCGCGTAGCCGAGGTTCACCCGCGCCACCAACGCGTCCAGGTCGATCCCCTGAGCGATCGCACGCCGCACCGCGACGTTCCTGAGCGCCGGGTTGCCGTCGCCGATCGGTTCACCGGTGCGGGTCTGCGCGCCGGGGTTGATCATCAGTTCGGTGAAGCGGCGGCCCTGCGCCTTGTTGCGCGTGACGCCCGTCTTGCCCTCCAGCGAGTCGAACTGGGCGGGGGCCATGCGGTTGACCAGGTCGACCTCGCCCTTGCCCAGCGCCTGCACGGCGGCGTCGGAGTTCTGGAAGTACACGAAGTGCAGCTCGTCGTACTTCGGCGCGCCCCGCCAGTACTGCCGGTTGGCCTTGAGCTTGATGAACTGCCCGGCGACGTGTTCGGTCAGCACGAACGGACCCGACCCGACGACCGGCATCTGGTCGTTGGCGTGGTCCTTGACGCTGCCGACCTTCTCCCACACGTGCTTCGGCACGATCGGCACGTCCAGTGCCAGCATCGTGACCTGCGGCGTCTTCGTGCGGATGACGACCGTGCGGTCATCGGGCGCGGTGACGTCCTGGAAGTTCGCGACGAAGCTGCCGTTCGCGGTGCGCGCGACCTCGTCGGTCATCATCAGCCGGTAGGTGAACGCGACGTCGTGGGCGGTGATCGCCTGGCCGTCGGACCACTTCTTGCCCTCGGGGACGGTGAAGGTCCAGGTGAGCTTGTCGGCCGAGGGCTCCCACCGGTTCGCCAGGCCCTCGGTCACCGTCTGGTCGGCGGCCGCGTAGGCGGTGAGGTAGTCGTACATGAGCCGGCCGATCTCCGTGCTCGACTGGAACACCGCGAGGAACGGGTTCATCGAGTCGATCTGCTGCACGATCGCGACCTTGAGAATCACCGGCTGCTGCGCCGCCACCGGTGTCGCCACGAGCCCCAACATCGTTGAAACAGCAAGCAACGCGCACAACTTCACCCGCACGAAAACCCCTTCTCCCCAGCAGCCCACCGCTAACTTACCGAGATGTGCGGATCATGATCTCGGCAGACATGGAAGGCGCCACCGGAGTCACCTGGACCGGGGACGTCGTCCCCGGAACGGAGCAGTGGCAACGGTTTCGGCGCCTGTTCACAGCAGACGTCAACGCCTGCGTCACCGGCCTGGAAGCGGGCGGGGCGAAACAGGTCGTCGTCAACGAAGCGCATTCCTCACAACGCAACCTGCTGCTCGAAGACCTCCACCACTCCGCACGCCTGCTCACCGGCCGGCACAAACCGTTGTCGATGATGCAAGGTATCGACTCCGAAGTGGACGGAGTGGTTTTTCTCGGCTACCACACCGGTGCCGGCGCGCGCGGCGTGCTGTCCCACACCTACCTCGAGAACTCGATCACCGGCGTGTGGCTCGACGGCGTGCACGCCTCCGAGGGCCGTCTCAACGCGGCCCTGGCCGCCGAGCACGGCGTTCCGGTGCTGCTCGTGACCGGTGACGACCTCACCTGCGCCGACGCCGCCGGGTACGCGCCGGACGCCGTCACGGTCGCGGTCAAGGAGTGCGTGTCGCGCTACGCCGCCGTGTGCCTGCCCCCGGCGGTGACTTCTTCACACATCACAGAGGCGTCACTTTCGTCCATGTCCCTGGCGGGCCGAACGGCGCAGTCAGTCGCGCCGCACCGCATCGAGATCGAGTTCGACGCCACCCACCTCGCCGACGCCGCCGCGATCGTGCCCACCGTCGAGCAGGTGGGCGAACGGCGCGTGGGCTTCGACGCCGCGTCCATGACCGAGGCCATGAAGGCGTTCAAGGTCGTCACCCACATCGCCGCCGCCGCGATCGAGGACCTCTACGGCTGAGGCCTGCGCCGATTCCACCTCGGAGGTCCGGATACGGTGGGAATCATGGCGTTGGACGTCGCACAGGTGTGCGCAGACCTGATCCGCTTCGACACCACCAACCGCGGTGGCGGCGACAGCGCGGGCGAACGCGGGGCCGCCGAGCACGTCGCCGCCCTGCTGCAGGACAGCGGTGTGCCGTCGACGTTGCTCGAACCGGCCCCGCGCCGCGCCAACGTCCTCGCGCGGGTACCGGGCACCGACCCGTCGCTGCCCGCGGTGCTGGTCCAGGCACACCTCGACGTCGTGCCCGCCGACGCCGCCGAGTGGAGCTTCGACCCGTTCGGCGGGGAGATCCGCGACGGGTTCGTGCACGGCCGCGGCGCCGTGGACATGAAGGACATGGCCGCCATGACGCTCACGGTGCTCAGCCGCTGGCACGCCGAGGGCCGCCGGCCGCGCCGCGACGTCGTGCTGGCGTTCGTCGCCGACGAGGAGGACCAGGGCGTGTACGGGGCGCACTGGCTCGTCGAACACCACGCCGCCCACTTCGCCGGGGTGCAGGCCGCGATCAGCGAGTCCGGCGCGTTCTCCTACGACGTCGGCGGCGTACGGCTCTACCCGGTCGGCACCGCCGAGCGCGGCACCTCGCACGTGAAGCTCACCGCCACCGGCCGCGCCGGGCACGGATCGCGCCGCAACGACAGCAACGCGGTGACCGCGCTGGTCACGACCCTGGCGCGGATCGCCGCGCACGAACACCCGGTGCGGCTGACCCCGACCGTGGAGGCGTTCCTCGTGGGCGCGGGCAAGGCGCTGGGCGTGGAGGTGGACCTCGACGACGTCGACGGCACCCTCACCCGCCTCGGCCCGGCGGCGAAGCTGGTCGAGAACACCGTGCGCTGCTCGACGACGCCGACCATGCTGCAGGCCGGGTACAAGGTCAACGTCATCCCCGGCACCGCGACCGCCCAGCTCGACGTCCGCACCCTGCCCGGCACCGTCGACGAACTCGTCGCCACCCTCGACTCGCTGCTCGCCCCCGGCGTCACCCGCGAGTTCCTCGAGCACCAGCCCCCGGTCGAGGCGCCGATCGACACGGCCTGGTTCACCGCCATGGCCGACGCGCTGCGCGACGAGGACCCCGCCGCGCACGTCCTGCCGTACTGCCTGGGCGGCGGCACCGACGCCAAGGCGTTCAGCCGGCTCGGCATCGCCTGCTACGGCTTCTCACCGCTGCGACTGCCCGAGGGCGGGGGCTACGACTACCGGGCGATGGCGCACGGCGTCGACGAACGCGTGCCCGTCGCCGGCCTGGAGTTCGGCGTGCGCGTGCTGGACCGCTTCCTGTCGAGCTGACCGGGCGCGCCACCAGCTCGGCGGACGGAGCCGCGCCGCCGTTCCCCGACACCGTCCCCGCAGAAGGTGTCAGCGAGGCGGAAGGGGCAGCTCCATCGCGGGCAGCCCGTCGATGCTCGCGATGTTGTACGGCTTGCGGCCGGTGTACTCGCGGAACTCCTCGTCGCTCTTGCGCCCGAAGTAGTCCGCGTGCAACTCGCGTTCGCCGCGGTAGTCCATGAACGGCACCGCGAACCCGCACGTGTCGCTGATCAGCTCCGCCGTCACCACGATCACCGCCCGCACCGCGGGCCCGTCCGCCTCACCGAATCCCGCCACCAGCCCGGCGAACCGAGGATCGTCGCGGAACACCGGCTCACCCCGCCCGTGCACCCGCACGATGGTCGGCGGCCCGTCGAACGCACACCACATGAGCGTGATCCGGCCGTTCTCCCGCAGGTGCGCGACCGTCTCGGCGTGACTGCCGCCGAAGTCCAGGTACGCCACCGTGCGGTCGTCGAGGATCCGCAACGTGCCCTGCCGCCCCTTGGGCGAGAGGTTGACGTGCCCGTCCCCGGCCAGCGGAGCGCTCGCCACGAAGAACACCTTCTGCTTCTCGATGAACTCCCACAGCCGCGGCTCGATCCGCTCGTATTCCTTACCCATGCTCAGCAGTATCGATCGCCGCGCGGAACCTGTCAGCCGTCATTCCCAGGTGGCGGACCAGCTCGGGCGGCCCGTCCACGGTGAACGAGCACCCCAGCATCCCCAGGTAGACCGCCAGCGCCTCCGGCGTGTCCGCCCCCGCGGTCAACCGGCACTCCGCCTTACCGGTGGCCTCCACCAGCGCCGCCGGGACCTTCGCCGCCACCAGCTCGGCCGGCGCGTGCACCGTCACCGTCGCCCGGAACCGCCACGCCGCCGTGGCCAGCCCCTTCTCCAGGTGCGCCTGCACGTCCGGCAGCTCGCGCGGCGCGAACCGCGGCCCCGTCGGCACCCGCGGCCGCACCCGGTCGGCCCGGAACGTCCGCCAGTCCTGCCTGCCCACATCCCACGCCACCAGGTACCAGCGGCCCCGCGTGTGCACCAGCCGGTACGGCTCCACCTCACGCCGGTCGGCCTCGCCGTCGAACTTCACGTAGTCGAACCGCAGCCGCTCCCGCGCCCGGCACGCGGTCACGATCTGCACCGCCACCTCGGGATCGAGCTCGGCGGCCGTGCCGAGGGCGACCTCCTGCAACACGCTGACCCGGTGCCGCAACCGGCTCGGCAGCACCTGCTCCAGCTTGCCCAGCGCCCGCCGTGCCGTCTCCGAGTCCTGCCCGCTCAGGCTCAGCGCGACCGCCACCGCCTCTTCGTCGTCGAGCAGCAACGGCGGCAGCTTCGCCCCGGCCCCCAACCGGTACCCGCCCGCCACACCGGGCGTCGCGTGCACCGGGTACCCCAGCGACCGCAGCCGTTCCACGTCGTTGCGCACCGTCCGCGTCGTCACCCCGAGGCGTTCGGAGAGCTCGCGCCCCGTCCAGTCCCGCGTGGCCTGCAGCAACGACAACAACCTCAACAGCCGGGCCGACGTCTCCACCATGCCGTTGATTCTCTCCCGAAACGCGGAACGAACCTTTCCGCAATCGTTCCTACCTTGGTCCCATGAACCCCTTCCGCGTGAGCATCCCCGAAGCCGACCTCGCCGACCTGCGCCACCGCCTGCACGCCACCCGCTGGCCCGCGCAGTCCGGCATCGGCGGCTGGAGCAGGGGCGTCCCGGTCGACGACCTGCGCGCCCTGGCCGGCTACTGGGCCGACGGGTTCGACTGGCGCGCCGTGGAAGCCGCCCTCAACGCGTTCCCGCAGCACACCACCGAGATCGACGGCCAGCGGATCCACTTCGCCCACGTCCGCAGCCCCCGCGAGGACGCCCTGCCGCTGCTGCTCGTGCACGGCTGGCCCTCGACGTTCGCCGAGTACGCGGCCGTGCTGCCCGACCTGGCCCGCGACCACCACCTCGTGGTGCCGTCCATCCCCGGCTTCGGCTTCTCCACCCCGGTCACCGGCGCCTGGGACATCACCCGCACCGCCGCCGCCTTCACCACCCTCATGGCCGGCCTGGGCTACGACCGCTACGGCATCCAGGCCGGGGACGTGGGAGCGGGCATCGCCGGAGCCATGAGCCGGCTGACCCCGGCCGTCACCGCCATCCACCTCAACGGCACCAGCGCCCACCCGTTCGGCGGCCCGGTCCCGCTCGACGGCCTCACCGGCGTCGAACTCACCAGGGCCGAACGCTTCAACGACTTCGTCGCCACCGGCCTCGGCTACCTGCAGCTCATGTCCACCAAGCCGTGGACCATCGGCGCGAGCCTCACCGACTCACCCGTCGGCCTGCTCGCCTGGATGTACGAGAAGTTCCACGCCTGGAGCACCACCGTCGACCGCGACGCCCTGCTCACCGCCGTGTCGATCCACTGGTTCACCGGCAGCGGCGCCACCGCCGCGGAGTTCGTCTACGAGTCCATGAACGCCCCCGGCGCCTGGGGACCCACCCCGGCCCCCACCGGATTCGCCACCTTCGCCGCCGACAACGGCATCCGCACGCTGCTCGACCCGGCCCACGAGATCGCCCACTGGACCGAGTACGACCGGGGCGGCCACTTCCCGGCCATCGAGGTCCCCGACCTGTACGCCGCCGACGTCCGCACCTACTTCGCCACCCACCACCCGGCGCCCGCGCACGCCTGACCGCCCGCGCCGGTGTGCCGGGACGCTCCTGGGGGTGCGTCCCGGCACACCGGGTCCCAGGCCCGGCTTCGCGACGCCACACCGGTCCCAGGGTCCGGCGTCGCGAAAGCCGGTCAGGCCTGCTGGCGCGTCCCGGGCGAGACGTCCGCCGTCAGGCCCGGCCCGACGCCCGCACCGCCTCCTGCTCCACCCGAGCCCGGTACGCCGCCCAGTCCTGCTCCGGCAGGTTCGAGTTCCCCGACCGCAACCCGGCCACCCCGTCGAGCCCCTCCCGCAGGATGTCCGCGTGCCCGGCGTGCCGGTTCACCTCGGCGATCTCGTGCACCAGCATCAGGTGCAACGTCACGTACCGCCGTTCCTCCGGCCACCACGGCACCACCCCCGGCGCGTCCAGCGGCAACTCCTCGATGCTCGAGTCCGCGAACGCCGTCGCCCGCGCGAAGAACCCCAGCACGTCCTCACGCGTCTCCGCGGCGGTCGCGAACATGTCCGAGTTCGGGTCGGCGTCGAGGTCGAACGGCAGCTTCTCCGGGAACGGGCGCCCCAGGCACTCGCCGAAGTACCCCACCTCGACGCCCGCCAGGTGCTTGGCCAGGCCGAGCAGGTTCGTGCCCGTCGGCGTCAACGGGCGGCGCACGTCGTACTCCGACAGGCCGTCGAGCTTCCACAGGAACGACTCGCGCGCGGTCTTGAGGTAGCGGTGCAGAAAGGCTTTCGGGTCATCGGCCATGCCCTCACCCTGACAGAGCCCGGCTTCCGGCGTCGGCGATTTCCGTCGGCCGGGCGTCTCAGCCGCCCGTGGTCGTGAGCACCAGCAGATCCAGGTGGTCCACCACCGGACCGGACTCCACCGCGGCCGCCGCCAGCAACCGTTCCCGCCCCGCCGCGAACTCCTCCGCCGACAGCGACCGCAACAGGGTGTCCGCCTCCTGCCGCACCGTCGACGCCTTGTCCGCCAGCGACGTCGCCGTCACCTGGGGCACTGGCTCCAGCCGCTGCACCGCGAACCCCAGTCCCTCCGCGACCTCCTCCACCGAGGGAAAACCGGACAACGCCCGCACCGCCTCGGGGAAGAACCGGAACAACCCGATCCCCTCGTGCCGCTCCCGGAACAACGACCGCAACACCACCACCCCGCCCGGCCGCAGCACCCGCCGCAACTCCGCGCCCGCGGCCGGCAGGTCACGCACGTGGTGGATCACCGTCGACATCCACACCACGTCCACCGCACCCGCCTCCAGCGGCACCGCACAGGCGTCCCCGGCCAGCATCGGCAGGCCCGACGCCGCGCGCATGTCCGCCGACGGCTCCACCGCGATCACCGGCACGTCCGGGAACCACGACCCGAACGCCCGCACGAACAACCCGGTGCCGGCACCGAGGTCCAGCACCACCCGGCCCGGCGTCAGGTACGGCGCCACCGCGTCCCGCCACGACGACAACCCCTCGAGCGAAATCTCCCGGGCCACCCGGTAGGAACCCGCCTCCACTGCGTCGTATCGCGTCATCCCACCACATAACCCCATACGAATGGCGGGCTGACAGTGAGCCTTCACACGGACTAAACATCGAGAAGCCATGTCCCTGCCGTGGTACGAAAGGGTTGCCCTGCATGCGAAAGAGCCATCTCAGACCCCTGATCGGGGTCACCGTCGCCGCGAGCGTCGTGTTCGCCATGGGAGGCGTGCCCACCGGCGCGGCCCCGGACGCCTCGGAAACGTCGACGAACTACCAGGTCAGCAACGTTCGCACCGCTGAACAGCGCAGCAAGCTCGCGAAGTCGGGTGCCGCCATCGACTCGGTCGAGGAGCACGGCATCGTCGTGATCACCGCGACCGGCCGCGAGGTCAGGAACCTCAAGGCGCAAGGGTTCGAGGTCACCGAGCTGCCCAAGCGGATGGAGGCGAACTCGGCCATCGGCCCGTTCGACTTCCCCGCCGCGGACTCGAACTACCACAACTACGCCGAGATGACGACGGCGATCAACAACGCCGTCGCGGCGTACCCGAACCTGATCAGCAAGCAGGTCATCGGCAAGTCCTACGAGAACCGCGACATCGTGGCGCTCAAGATCAGCGACAACGTGGCCACCGACGAGGCCGAGCCGGAGGTGCTGTTCACGCACCACCAGCACGCCCGCGAGCACCTCACCGTCGAGATGGCGCTGTACCTGATCAACCAGTTCACCACCCAGTACGCGACCGACGCCCGCATCAAGGGCCTCGTCGACACCCGCGAGATCTGGATCATCCCGGACGTCAACCCCGACGGCGGCGAGTACGACATCGCCACCGGCAGCTACCGGTCGTGGCGCAAGAACCGCCAGCCCAACGCCGGGTCGTCCAACGTCGGCACCGACCTCAACCGCAACTGGAACTACAAGTGGGGCTGCTGCGGCGGTTCCTCCGGCAGCACCGGTTCCGACACCTACCGCGGCCCGAGCGCCGAGTCCGCGCCCGAGGTGAAGGTCGTGGCCGACTTCGTGCGCGGCCGCAACGTCGGCGGCAAGCAGCAGATCAGCGCGTCCATCGACTTCCACACCTACAGCGAGCTCATCCTGTGGCCGTGGGGCTGGACCTACGACGACGTCGCGCCGGGCCTGACCCAGGACCAGCGCGACACGTTCGCCACCATCGGCCAGTCGATGGCGCAGAGCAACGGCTACACGCCCGAGCAGTCCAGCGACCTCTACATCACCGACGGGTCCATCCCGGACTGGCTGTGGGGCACGCAGGGGATCTTCGCCTACACCTTCGAGATGTACCCCGGCAGCGCCGGTGGCGGCGGCTTCTACCCGCCCGACGAGGTCATCCCCGCGCAGACCTCGCGCAACAAGGAAGCCGTGCTGCAACTGCTCGAGCGCGCCGACTGCCCGTACGAGGCGATCGGCAAGGAAGCGCAGTACTGCGGCGTCGACCCGCCGGACCCCGGTGGCAAGTTCTTCGAGAACGCCGCGGACTTCCAGATCCTCGACAACACCACGATCAACTCGCCGATCACCGTGTCCGGCGTGGCGGGCAACGCCCCCGCCACCCTCAAGGTCGCCGTCGACATCAAGCACACCTACAAGGGCGACCTGAAGGTGGACCTGGTGGCGCCGGACGGCACCGTCTACGTCCTGCACAACCGTGCGGGCGGCAGCGCGGACAACATCCTGCAGACCTTCACCGTCAACGCCTCCAGCGAGGTCGCGAACGGCACCTGGAACCTGCGGGTGAACGACAACGCCAACCAGGACACCGGGTTCCTCGACAAGTGGAGCCTGCAGTTCTAGCGGGTTGAACGGTCAGGGCGCCGGTGTTCCGGCGCCCTGACGCCCGTAGTCGCGCACCGGGAACGAGTCGTGCATCCGCACGCCCTTGGAGTTCAGCTTCGCCAGCGGCCGCACCAGCCACGACGGCAGCGCCGTCACCACCTGCATGCCGCGCGTCAGTCCCCACACGCCGGCCTTCGTCGCCGGGATCAGCGTCTTGGCCACGCCCAGCGCGAACGCCCTGCTGTCGTGCACGATGCCGCGCATCTCGTGCTCGTAGCGCGCGAACGCCGCCGAGTGGTCGCCGGCGCGGGACAGCTCGCCCGCCAGCACGTACGCCCCCAGCACCGCGAGGCTCGTGCTGCCGCCGATGGCCGGGCCGGGGCAGTAGGCCGCGTCGCCCACCAGCGCCACCCGTCCCCGTGACCAGGTGTCCTCCCGCAGCTGCGTGATCGAGTCGAAGTAGAACGCCGCGCCGGAGTCCAGGAACGACAGCCACTCGTCGACCTGCGGGTGCAGCCCGGCGAACGCCGCGCGCAGCAACTCCTTCTGCCGCGCCACGTCGCGGTGGTGGTAGGAGAGTTCGGGCGAGCGGAACAGGAACACCGCCCGCGCGTCGTCGAGGTGCTCGGCCCCGTACACCGCCGCGCTGCGCCCCGGTCCGATGTGGCCGGTCATCGCCCCGGGAACACCTTCGTCGCGCGGCAGCGACAGCACCGCCAGGTAGGCGCCGGTGAACGACTTGGCGACCTCGCCGAACACCAGCCGCCGCACGTTCGAGTGCAGCCCGTCCGCGCCGACCACCAGGTCGAACCGCCGTGGCAGGCCCTTTTCGAACGTCACCTCGCCGTCGTCGCCGATCGCCGTGACCGAGTCGCCGAACACGTACTCGACGTCCTCGCGCGTGGCGTCGTGGTAGATCTCGCTCAGGTCGTCGCGCATGATCTCGACGTGCCGGTCCGACGCGGCCGCGAAGATCTTCGTGACGTCCCCGGTGATCGGCGTGCGCGTCCCCTCGCGCAGGAACGACAACCTCGTGGTCCCGGTCGCCAGCGACTCGACGCGCGGCAGCACGCCCATGCGTTCGGAGATGTCCATCGCGGGCTTGAACAGGTCGACCGCGTGCCCACCGGTCTTGCGCAGCACCGGCGAGCGCTCCACCACCGTCACCTCGTGCCCGTACCGCGTGAGCCAGAACGCGAGCACCGGACCGGCGACGCTGGCCCCGGAAACGAGTATCCGCACGTCACACCCCCTTACTTAACGGTTAGTAAGCAACCCGGCCGACTCTAGCACTGCAACTGACCGATCGTTAAGTAAGATTTCCGCCGTGGCCCGACAGTCCGACACCAAGCAGCGCATCCTGCAGACCGCCCGCGACCTGTTCGCGCGCCAGGGCGTGCAGCAGACCAGCCTGCAGGACATCGCCGAGAGCCTCGGCATCACCAAACCGGCGCTGTACTACCACTTCTCCTCACGCGAGGAGCTGGTCCGCAGCATCGTCACGCCGCTCATCGACGACGGCGAACGGTTCCTGGCCGCCACCGAGGCGCGCGCCGACGTCACCACGCGGGAGGTGCTGGAAGGGTTCTTCGACTTCCACCACCGCCACCGCAAGGACATGTTGCTGCTGCTCACCGAGCTGACCACGCTCGCCGAGCTCGGCCTGATCGACCTGGTGCTCGCCTGGCGCGCGCGGCTCACCCGGATCGTGTTCGGTCCCGACGCCACCTTCGAGCAGCAGACCCGCGCGGTGCTCACGTTCGGCGGCATGCAGGACTGCACCATGCAGTTCCCCGACGCCCCGGTCGAGGAACTGCGCCAGGCCACCATCACGGCCGCGTTCGCGGCCCTGGGGATCGAGGACTGACGTGCCCGCTGATCTCGCCCGCCTGCAGGACGTCCTCGCCGCCTTCCCGCCGGGCCTCGCCTACCCGATGTCCGAACTGCGCTACGACCCGTCGCGGCACTTCTTCGACTGGCCCGCGATCGAAACCGCCCTGGGCAGCGCCCTGCCGTCGGACTACAAGCGCCTGGTCGACGGCTACGGCCACCTCGCCCTCGCCGGCATCTTCCTGGTGTCGCCCGACGACGTGCCGGGCGAGCACGCCGTGCAGGCAGAGGGCATCCGCGAGTTCACGACCCGCCCGCTGTTCCCCGAGCCCGGCGGCCTGCTGCTGTGCGCCACCACCGAGGGACGTGCCGTCGTATGGTGGGACACCGCGGACCCGGACCCCGACCGCTGGACGATCGTGTGGGACACCGAGTACCAGGAACAGACCTTCGACGGCACCCTCACCCAGCTGCTCGTCGCCGACCTCACCGGAGCGCTCGACGACGGCCTGACGGCGTTCGAGGTGAACGAGGAGAAGGCCTGACCGGTCAGGCGCTCGCGCGCACGAGCTATGGCCTGTCTCAAAAGCCGCCGTTCGGTCGCTGTTGATCGCCGCCGCGAAGGACGAACATCACGCGATGGCCCTTCGCCGCGCCTGGGTCCCGCCGCCGGCCCCCACCGCCGTCGCCCTGCCGCTCGCCCTCGCCGCCGCACCGCGGTACGGCGAGCAGAGCCGGCTGCCCGGCCTGGTGATCATCGCCACGCTGCTGGCCGCCGCGGTCACCGCCATAGGATTCGCCCACACCTTCGTGTCCACCGCCGTGCCGCTGTTGCTCGCGGTGGTGTCCGCACCGCTCGTTGACCAGATGAGAACGGACTCTCGAAACCGCTCTCGGCCGTTCGGAGCGCGGGGTAGGGTCCGGAAACCGATTACCGCCGGGAGAGACATGCGCGCCGTCGAGATCAGACCTGGGGTCCGGATCCGCTGGGTCGAAGTGCCGGGAGCCTCACCCGCACGCGTCTACCTGCACGGACTGGGCGCCTCGTCGGCTCCCTACTACGCGGAAGCCGTCGCGCACCCGCTGCTGGCAGGCCGCCGCAGCCTCATGGTGGACATGCTGGGCTTCGGCATCAGCGACCGTCCCAGCGGGTTCGCCTACTCGCTGGAAGGCCACGCCGACGCCCTCGCCGTCGCCCTCGCCAAGATCGGCCTGCGGCGCAGCGAGATCATCGGCCACAGCATGGGCGGCGCCGTCGCCATCGTGCTCGCCGCCCGCCACCCCGAGATGGTGCGGTCGCTCGTCCTCGTCGACCCCAACATCGACCCCACCACCCCGTCGCTGGGCGCCCCCGGCAGCCGGGGCATCGCCGCCTACGGCGAGGCCGACTTCCTCAGCCACGGCTTCGACCGCGTCCTGCGCGACGTGGGCCCGCACTGGGCCGCCACCATGCGCATGGCGGGCCGCGAAGCCCTCTACCGCAGCGCCGTCGACCTCGTCCGCGGCACCTCGCCGACGATGCGCAAGCTGTTGCTGGAACTGGAGATCCCGCGCGTCTTCCTGCACCCCGAGGACGCACCGCCCAGCGGCGGCCGCGAACTCGCCGGTGCCGGCGTCCAGCTCGTCTCCGTGCCCAACACCGGCCACAACATCATGATCGACAACGTCGAGGGCTTCGCGCGCGCCGTCGCCCAGCAACGCCTCGCCGTCTGACACACCCGCAGCACGATGCCGGCGAGCCTCGACACGCCGTCGAGCTCGTCGGTCGCCGTGAACGCCACCCTCACGCCCCGTCCAGCTCCCGGGCGATCGCACCGGACAGCAGTTCACGCGCCCGGTCCACGGTCAGCGTCCCGCTGTGCCACCGTTCGCTGAGCCCCTCGACGAGCGCGGTGAGCCGTTCCGCGACGGCCCCCGCGTCCACGTCCGTACGCACCTGGCCCACCAGGGCCGCCACGTCGTCGTTCCACGCCTCGGTCGCCGTGCGCAACGGCGCCCGCAGCTCCTCGTGGAACGCGGCGCTCGCCCGCAGCTCACCCCACGCGACGCTGGTCTCGCGCACCCGGTCGTCGTCGCGCAGCTCGCCCAGCAGCATCTGCTCGACCTGCTCGCGCGGAACGTCGGAACGGGTTTCCTCGCTGGTGTAGGCGAGGGCGCGGTGGTTCACGTGCTCCAGCGCGGCCCGCAGGATCCCGGCGCGGTCCTTGAAGTGGTAGTAGATCAACGCCGTCGACACCCCGGCCTCGGCCGCGAGCTTCTCCACCCGCAGGCCGCGCACACCGTCCTGCGCGATCACCCGCACCGCGGCTTCGAGCATCTGGGTCCTGCGGTCCGACACTGGAGTCCTCACCTGGGTTCTTGTTGCGTGGTGCAGTGGATGCCGCCACCGCCCGACGCGATGGCGTCGATGTTGATCTGCACCACCGTACGTCCGGGGAACAGCCGCTCCATCGTCGCCTTCGCCGCCGCGTCCGTCCGCGCGTCCCCGAACTCGGGTCCGACGACCGCGCCGTTGCACACGTAGAAGTTGATGTACCCGGCCGCGAAGTCGTCGTCGCGCACCCGCGTCTGCTCCGGTCCCTCCAGCACCTCGACCCGGAGCGGCCGGCCCGCCGCGTCCGTCGCACCCCGCAGGATCTCCAGGTGCCGGCGCGTGACGTCGTAGTCGAACGACTCGGGGTCGTTGTCCAGTCCCGCCACCACGACGCCCGGTCCGGCGAAGCGCGCGTAGAAGTCCGTGTGGCCGTCGGTGATGTCCTTGCCGGCGATGCCCGGCAGCCAGATCACCTTCCGGATGCCGAGCAGGTGGGCGAGTTCCTCCTCGACGTCGGACTTCCTCCAGCCGCGGTTGCGGTTGCCGTTGAGCACGCAGCTCTCGGTGATGATCGCCGTGCCCTGCCCGTCGACCTCCAGCGCGCCACCCTCCAGCACCAGGTCCGTGCGCACGTGCTCGGCCCCGGCCTGACCGGCGACGAAGCCCGCGACCCTCTTGTCCCGGCCGTGCTGCTGCTTGCCGCCCCAGCCGTTGAAGTTGAAGTCCACCGCGCCCCCGTCGCGCACGAACACCGGCCCGGTGTCGCGCACCCACAGGTCGTCGAGCTCGGCGGTCACCAACTCGACACCGGGCATCAGCGGCCGGGCGGCCTCCAGGTCCTCGGCCCGCACCAGCACCGAAACCGGTTCGAACCGGGCGATCGTGGTGGCGATCCGCGCCTGGTCCGCCCGCACCCGCGGCAGGTCCCGTCCCCAGATCCGGTCGCTCGCCGCGAACGCCATCCACGTCCGGCGGTGCGGCTCGCCCTCCTCGGGCATCACCCACCGCCTCGTGTCGTTGCTCGCCTTGGACACGGTGTCTCCGCTCGTCCCACTCGCGCAGCCGGCGAGCACACCGCTGATGGCCGCGGCCGCCGCCTGCACGAAGTTGCGCCTGTTCATACACCCCACGGTATTCCTGACTGAAATTTCAGTCAAACCGAAATCGCAGGTCGAACCCGTGTGGGTGTCGGGTGGTGGTCGTCTAGCGGCGCCGGGCGGGCTGGGCCGCCCAGTGCGCGGGACGGGTCAACGCCTCGGGCAGCTTCGTCCTCGCGTCGCCCCGCGCGGCGTTGACCTGCGGCTGGGTCAGGAACAGGCAGGTGCCCAGGTCCGCTCCCGACAGGTCGGCCCCGCGCAGGTCCGCGCCGATCATGTCCGCCCGCGACAGGTCCGAGCCGGTGAGATCGGCACCGATCAGGTACGCACCGCGGAAGTCGGCGCTCGCGAGGTTCTTGTTGCGCAGCCGCGCGCCGATCAGGTCCGCGCCCCGGTAGGACTTCGCGCTGGTCCGCAGCCGTTCGCTGGTGCGCAGCAGCAGGACGTTGACCTTCGCGCGGATCTCGGCGACGTCGAGCGCCAGGATGGCGTCGGGGTCGGCGACGGTGTGCCGTTCCACCTCGGCGAACGCCTCGGCCAGGTCGTCGTGCGGGTCCAGCCGGTGCGCCTGGTCGAGGTAGAACAGCAGCTCGTGCAACTGCCTGACCACGGGGAACACCGCGAACATCTGCTCGCGCCCGGCGGTGCGCCAGTCCGTGCCGGCGAAGACCGTCTGCGACACCCGCTGACCGGCACCGAAGCAGTCGTAGACCGTGCAGCCCGGATACCCGCTCTGCCGCAACTTGTCGTGGATGCCGCACCGGTGATCGGCCAGCAGGTTGCGGCACGGCGTACCGGCGTCCTTGGTGGCGGCGAAGTCGGCCGACTTGGCGAACGGCAGCGCCACACAGCACAACCCGAAGCAGTTGGCGCAGTCGCCCTTCAGCTGAGACATCGCCGCTCAGCCTACTGGGTCGCCGCCTACCGGATCGCCGCTGCGCAACCGGACCTCCGCCGTCACCGCCACCGCGTCCGCCGGCCGCGTGCCCCGATCCCGGTACCGGAACAACAACCGCTGGATCGACGCCCCGATCTCCGCCATCTCCCGCGGCGTCACGTGGATGAGCGCGCTGAACCCCTCGTCAGCCGGCACCTCGTCCTCGGTCTCCCACCGCAGCTGCCACGGCCGCGCTTTCCCGCCCTGGTGCGGAGCCTCCTCGATGAGCCCCAGATCGGCGAGTTGCCGCAGGTGGAACGAGCACAACCCGGAACTCTGCCCGAGCAGCGCGGCGGCCTGCGTCGAAGTCAGCGTGCCGCGCTCAGCCAGCAGGTCGAGCAACGCCACGCGCACGGGATGGTCGGGAAGCGGCCGTCGAGACATGCCCGACACCCTACCGCTTTGCAAAGACTGCTACTTTGCAAAGCATGTCCGAGGTTCTCCGCGGCACCCCGCGCCGCATCACCGTCGTAGGTGAGGAAGTCCTGGCCCGCCGCTGCCGCGAGGTCACCGAGTTCGGCAGCGCCGAACTCGACCAGCTCATCGACGACATGGTCGCGACGAACTGGGTCGCCGAGGGCGCCGCGATCGCCGCCAACCAGGTGGGCGTCGACCTGCAGCTGTTCGTGTGGGACATGACCGACGAACGCGGCACCCACCACCGAGGCCACATCTGCAACCCGGTCCTCGACGACCTGGCCGCCGACCAGCGCACACTCCTCGAGGAACCCGAGGGCTGCCTGTCCGTGCCGGGCCCGTACCGCACGGTGGCCCGCCCTGACCGCGCGGTCGTGCGCGGTCAGGACAAGAACGGCGAGCCCCTCGTCGTCGAGGGCACCGGCTACTTCGCCCGCTGCCTGCACCACGAGACCGATCACCTTTATGGCCGTCTCTACCTGGACCGCCTCACCACCCGCGAACGCAAGTCGGCACTGCGCGAGATGACCGTCTCTCAGGACGAGGTCTTCGCGCGCCGGGCAGCCCGGAGCTCCTCACTGGCCTCGTCCAGCTGACGTTCCGCCCGCTCGGCCCGGGTCAACGTCTGCGCCCGTGCGTCCTCCACCACGGCCAACGTCTGCCGCACTGCGGCCACCTGCTCCGCCGCCTCCTGCCGAGCCCGCTCCAATCGCACCTCGAACTCGGCCCGTGACCGCTCCAACTCGGCCTTCGCGTCGCCGGCGGCCTGCTCGGCCCGTTCCGCCCGCACCACGGCCAGATCCCGGGCCTTGGCGGCCCGGCTGACGGTGTCCGCCGCTTCCTGCCGCGCCTGCTGGGCGGCGTGAACGGCCTCGGCCGCCTCGGCTTTGGACTGGTCAGCGATGGTCTGGGCCTCGCTGCGCACCCGCTCGAGCTCCTGCGCGGCCGCACTGCGCGCCTGCTCGATTTCAGCGGTGGCGTGCGCTTGGGCTTCCTCCACCTGCCGTGCTGCGCTCGCCCGCGCCTCGTCCAGTTGCTGGGCGGTCTCGCCCCGCACGCGTTCCACCTCCTCGGCCGCCGAGACCCGTGCCTGCTCGATCTCCTTGGCCGCCTGCCGCCGAGCCTGCTCCGCGTGCTTCACCGCGTCGTCCTTGGCCTGCTCGGCCTCGGCCCGGATCTCCTCGACCACAGCGGCCGCCTGCACCCGCACCTCGGCGATCGCCGCCTCCGCCGACTCCCGCGCGGCCCGAGCCGCCGCCAGCGCCTCGTCCCTCTCGGTCAGCGCCCGGTCCGCGGCCCCGTCGGCTTCCTCCGCCGCCCGCACCGCTTGCTCGGTCATCTCCTCGGCTGCCTTGCGCGCCTGTTCCGCGTCGTGCCGGCGCCGTTCCGCCGCGGCCAGGTCCGCCTGGGCCTCCGCCACCCGGCGGGCCGCCTCGGCCTCGGCCGCCTGGATCTGGCTCTCCGCGACGCTCGGGTCCGCCATCGCGTTCAGTTCGCTGACGGCCCGTCCGAGGGTCTGGGTCATCTGCTCGGACAGCACCCGGAACCGGTCGAGGAGCTCTTCGGCCCTGATCTTGGCGGTACCGGAGACCCTCGGGAGATTCGTCACGGTGACGACCTCCAGGTTTTGTTCGGGGGTCTCGGCCAGCCGCTGCCGTTCCCGCCACGCCCGCCAGCGCGTGTGCTCGGGCAGGTCGCAGTACTCCGAGGGCCTGCCGGGCCCGCCACCTCGAAAAACGGGGCGTTCGCAGCCCGGGAAGTTACAGCTCGTCTCCACCCGCATATCGTAGCAGAATTACGTGTGCACTAACGTTATCAAACGCAACGCTACTCAATGGGGCGGGAGAATGCTGGCCGCCGATAAGTGAACGTTATCGGCGGCCAGAAACACCGGTCAGCGAGAGCCGACGCAACGTAATGCGGTGAGGACCAGGGCACGGGCGACCGTGACGACCTCGCTCAGAAAAACGTGCTCCTGGGGACCGTGGGCGAACCGGACCTCACCGGGCCCGTACTGGAGCGTCGGAATGCCCTCCCCCGCGTACAGCCTCAGATCGCTGCCGTAGGGAGCCCCGCGCAAAGCAGGAGGTGAAGTCCGTGTGATGTCAGCGTGCGCCTCACCGACCAGAGCCGCGAGCGGATGACCGACCGGCAGCCGTCCGCTCGCGAACTGACCACCGGGCCACGTCACGACCGCGGGGTGCTCGCGCAGCCACGGATCACCGGCACACGCCTCGGCCACGCAGGCCTCCAGCGACGCACGGGCCTGCGCCGGGTCCTCCCCCAGCGCCACGCCGAGCCGTCCCTCGGCCACCAGCAGGTCCGGCACGCTGCTCGCCCAGTCACCGGCCTGCACCGTGCCCACCGACAACGGGTACGCCACCGGGTAGTCGGCCAGCAGCGGATCGACCTCGACGTTGCGACGCGCCTCCAGCCGGGCGAGAGCGGCGTGGATCGGCAGGTAGGCGTCGATGGCGCTGACGCCCGCGTACCGGGTGCTGCCGTGCGTGGCCCGGCCGGGCACCTCGACGCGGAACGTGAGCGCGCCGGCGTTGGCGACCATGAGCGCGCCGCTGGTCGGCTCGGTGATGACGCAGCAGTCACCGGTGTGCCCGCGCCGCAAGGTCCCGAACGCCCCGAGCCCACCGTCTTCTTCGCTGACCACGAAGTGCGCGGACACCTTGCCGCGCAACGGAACCGAGCGCAGCGCCTGCAGTGCGACGAGGATCGCCACCACACCCGCCTTCATGTCGCACGCCCCGCGCCCGTGCACAGCACCGCCCTCGACGCGCGGCCGGAACGGATCACCCCGCCACTGCGCGAGGTCACCAGCGGGCACGACGTCGACGTGTCCCTGCAGGATCAGCGTCGGCCCGTCGTCACCACCACGGGTGCCGACCAACCCCCACGCCTCGGTGCGCGGCGCCTCGCCGCCGGGGAAGTCCGGGTGCGCCCGCAGCGCCTCCAGGTCCATCGACCACAGGTCGACGTCCAGATCGAGCTGTCCCAACCGCCCGGCCAGCACGTGCTGCAGATCGGACTCCGCCGCACTGCCCGTCACGCTCGGCACCCGCAGCAGGTCCAGCAGCAGCGGTCCGATCGCCGCCTCGTCCACCGCCGCGAGCGCGGCCGCCTCGACATCGTTGATGGTCACCAGCCGGACACTAGGTACGCCCGGCCACGCCAACAATCGCCATCAACGGCGTTCAACAGCGAAAACTTTGCAAAGAACAGCCTGCTGTGGCAGATCTTTGCGTATGGACTCCATCGACGAGGCGATCATCCGCTGCGTGCTCCGCGACGCCCGTGCCACCTACGCCGAGATCGGCAAGGAGGCGGGCCTGTCCCCGTCAGCCGCGAAGAGACGCCTCGACCGCCTGGTCACGACCGGTGCCATCCGCGGCTTCAGCGCCGTGGTCGACCCGCAGGCGATGGCGTGGCGCACCGAGGCGTTCGTCGAGGTCTACTGCAAGGGCAACCCGACCCCGGCCGCGCTCACCAAGGCGTTGCACGACATCCCCGAGGTCGTCGAGGCGTGCACGGTCTCCGGCGCCGCCGACGCGATGCTCTACCTGCTAGCCCGCGACATCCCGCACCTCGAGCAGGCGATCCAACGGGTCCGCTCGGCGCCCCTCATCGACCGCACCGAAAGCGCCATCGTGCTGTCCAGACTCCTGACCCGCCCTCGCCTGTGATCACGGCCGGGAGTTCGCCCGCTCCACCAGCCGCCGCGCACTCTCCACGACGAGGTCGCGCAGCTCGTCAGGCCTTTCGATCACGAACGGCAGGTCGAGCAGCGCGAGCACGCCCGGCAGCCAGTCGAGCCGTTCCACCCGCATCTCCACGTGCGACCACCCGTCGTCGCCCGGCTCCACCACCGCGACGCTCGCAGGCAGTCGGGCGCGGATCTGCGCGACGGTCCCCTGGATCCGCAGCGTCACCTCGTGCCGGTGCGGAGCGGTCGCGAACCCGGCCAGCAGGCGTTCGGCCGCGTCAAACTGCTCAGGCGGCTCGAACGAACCCGGCAACGTCCGCACCGAGGCGATCCGGTCCAGCCGGAACGTCCGCTCCTCGCCGAGGCCCGGATCGATGCCGGTGACGTACCACTTCCCGGCGTGCGCGACGAGCCCGTGCGCGTGCAACGCCCGTTCGCCGGAGGGGTAGCGGATCGACACCGGCCGGTGGTGCGTCACCGCGTCGGCGAGCGCGAGCAGCACCGCAGCCTCGGGAGCACTGGCCGTGCCGGGCGAGGTGAACGCCAGCGCGCTCAGCAGGGCGTCGAGCCGTTCGCCCAGCCGCGGGGGCAACACCCGGCGGATCTTCGCGGCCGCGGTCTCGCTCGCCGTGCCCGTCACGGGCGCCAGCGCGACCAGCACCGCCAGCGCCTCGTCGTCGCTCAGCATCAACGGCGGCATCCGGTACCCGGCCACGAGCCGATAACCACCGTGCCGCCCGCGCACGGACTCGACCGGAACGTCGAGGTCGAGCAGGTGGCCGACGTACCGGCGAACGGTCCGTTCGTCCACGTCCAGCCGCGAGGCGAGCTCGGCGACCGTCCGCACACCGCCGGATTGGAGCAGCTCCAAGAGCGAGAGCACACGTGCTATCGGCCGGGTCACATCGAGAAGTATCCCGCAAATACCGGGCGGGTTCTGCCCGGTATTGCTCCTAGCGTGCGGTCCATGACCTTCGCATCGATCCGCATCATCACCTCCGACGTCGCCCGCCTCACCGCCTTCTACGAACGTGCGACCGGCACCCGCGCCGAGTGGGCCACCGAGGACTTCGCCGAGCTCAGGATGCCCGCCGCCACCCTCGCGATCGGCAGCACCCGCACCGTCGCGATGTTCGCGGCGGGCAGCGCCGAACCCGAGGCCAACCGCAGCGTCATCATCGAGTTCCTCGTCGACGACGTGGACGGCGTGCACGAGAACCTGGCCGGCGTCGAGGTCGTCCAGGAGCCCACGACGATGCCGTGGGGCAACCGGTCGTTGCTGGTCCGCGACCCCGACGGCAACCTGGTCAACTTCTTCAAGCGAGCCGCCTGAGCGAGCAGGACGGCCGGTTCGAGGCCGGGCAACGGCTTCTTGCGCAGGGCTTCGGCCAGGCAGGTGCGCACGGCGCGGCGTCCTTCGGTCCCAGGCAGCCGCGCCACCTGCCGGGCGTAGGCCTCGACCACCGGGACGGCCGCCGGGTAGTGCCACAGGTCAGTGCCCATTCCGCTGGCGTAGGCGAGGACTCCCAGCAGCCTGCCCGTGCGATCGCCGAGCCAGGTCAGCGCCATCACACCGTCCTTGCGACGGAGCAGGGCGTCGGACACGAGCGGGGCGAACGAGTGGGACAGCAGCCCGATCGTGCGCAGCAGCGAGATGTCGCCGGCGTGGTCGTCGCTCGCCGGCAGGCCCAGATCGGCGGCGACCACACCGCGGTCCTCGCCGTGCGCACCAGCGAGCGTCCCGCCCGGCGGACGTGCCACCTGTTCGCGCGCAGTACCGCTGCGGTGACGTGGTCGTTGAGCCGGTTGAGCGCCCCGACCGCGGTCAACGTCTCGGCGAGTCGCTCGACCGAACTCGTCGAGACGAGAAGTACGCGTCGAAAGCGGCAGCGGTGGCGACTCCGAGGGAACGGTGGCTGTGCCGTTGCCGAGGTGGGCGGGCACGCTGGCGTTCCTCGTCGGGATAAGGGGCGCCGTCCCTGGGCGGTGGGCCGTCGGGGAACCGGCGGTGGAGTGCGACCGCGTGGTCGTAGGGGGATCCGCTCATGCGCGGACGCGGGACTCGATTCTGCCGGGAGCCTAACCCGCAGGCCAGTCGCTCAGCAACGAGTCCAGCGCGTCGAGAGCACGCAACCACGACGCCTCGACGCCGCGCGGATGGCTGTGGAACGCGCCCGCCCGCTCCAGCGTCACGTACCCGTGCAGCGTGCTGTGCAGGAAGCGGACGGCATCGGTCTCGTCCGGCTCCCACAACCGGTAGCCACGCAGGACGGCCCTGGTCAGGTCGGCGTGCCGTTCGGACGGACCGGTCGCGACGGTGTCCGGGTCCAGGGCCATCTGGGTCGCGGTGTAGCGGCCGGGGTGTTCGTGCGCGTAGCGGCGGTAGGCGCCGGCGAACGCGACCAGCGCGTCCTTGCCCGAACGACCGGCGATGGCGGCCGCGGCCTGGTCGGCCAGTTCCGACAGGGCCAGCACCGCGAGGCGCACGCGCAGGTCCTGGGCGTTGCGGATGTGCGAGTAGAGGGAGGCGTCCTTCACGCCGAAGTGGCGCGCCAGGGCCGAGACCGTGACGTTCTCGAAGCCGACCTCGTCCGCCAGGTCCGCCGCTGCCTCCGTGAGGCGATCGGCCGAAAGCCCCGCACGTGCCATCCGTCACCCTTCCTAAAGGGCTTAATGATTTGCCTAGGACCTCTAGGCAAGCCTAGCGTTCCTGGTCATGAAGCCGCTGACCGAACACGACATCCGCGCGTCCTTCGTCAATTCCACCAAGGGCGAGGCGAAGCGCATGCACGTACCCAAGGATCTGGGCGAACGCCCGTGGGACTCGCTCGACTTCCTCGGCTGGACCGACCCCGCCGCACCGGACCGCTCGTACCTCGTCATGGACCTCGACGGCACACTGACCGGCATCGCCCTGCGACGGGCCGCGCAGGCCGGGCGGGCGCGCAAGACGATGTGCTCGTGGTGCCTGACCACGCACTCCGGCGACGGGGTGTCCCTGATGAGCGCGCGCAAGGCCGGCAAGTCGGGCCAGCTCGGCAACACCGTCGGCGTCTACGTGTGCGCCGACCTGGCGTGCTCGCTGTACCTGCGCGGCAAGAAGAGCGCGGGCCCGGGCTCGCGGTTCAAGGAGGCGCTGTCGCTCGACGACCAGGTCGAACGCATGACGGCCGGGATCAGCGCGTTCCTCGGCCGGGTGACCTCGTAGTGCTCAGAGCTCGAGGACCAGCTCCGCGGTGCACGCCCTGGCACACGGCCAGGGGTCACCGCACTCGGTGCACCCGGTGGTGGCGGGCAGGTGCGTGTCGAGCACCTGTACCGCCCTGGTCCGGTAGCGCTCCAGGTCCGACTCCCAGTTGTGGCGGGAGCCCGCAGTCGCACTCGTCATGATCATCAGTCCTCGGCTCTGAGGTCGTCGGACTCCAGCATGCACCTGTGACGCCGCTCACGGGCAGCGAATCACCGAACGGGTGCGAATGACAGGCGACAGAAAATTGTCAGCTCGCCTTGACCAGGTGCAACAGCGCGCCCCATTGTCGGTCGCTGAGCGGCAGTTCGACGGCTGGCGACTTGCTGTCCCTGATGCCGACTCCACGGCCGACCTCGACGCAGTTGCCGTCACTCGCGCTGTAGCTGCTCTTCCGCCACCTGGTCATACCGCAACCCCTCACCGATGATGTCGGTGATCAGCTTCCTCGATTGCGCCTCGTCCAACGCCGTCCGAGAGAGTGATTCGACCACGGTGTCATAGAGCGCCACGGAAGGCTGATCTTCGAGGAAGACGTTAGCCCCCTCGCTCTCGACATAGACGATCGGCGGGATCTTCTTGAACTTCAGCAGGTCGAAGTCGCCGGCAAGCCCCGCATGCGGACCGAACTCCGTCGGAATCATCCGAACCGTCAGGTACGGCCTCACCGATGCGCGCAGCAGGTGGTGCAGCTGCTCCGCCATGATCTCGGGGTTTCCGACCGGCAACCGCAACGCCTGCTCGTGCATGAAGATCGTGACCGCCCGATAGCCGTCGAGAACCGCGTTCTGCCGGGCGCCCCGGTTCGCGACGAGCGGGTTGATCTCGTCGGCGGGCACCGGCTTCGCGATGGCGAGGTGGCGGGTGTAGTTGGGCACCTGAAGCAGTCCGTGCACGACGTTCATCGACAGCCCGGTGATGCTGGACGCGATCTTCTCGTGTTCGCGGAGGGTGCGAGCCCGGTCCGTGACGCCGGACTTGGCGGGCTGCAACCAGTCACGCTGGTGCGTCTCCCGATGCAACGCCATCAGATGCGCGAACTCGGCAGGCGGCGTCCGCAACAGCCCGAGCAACTGGGCGAGTTCGACGTCGCTGACGCCTTCCTTGCCGTTGATCAGCTCGGAGACCTTGGCCTCCTGCCAACCCAGCAAGAGGGCGGCTTCGCGGTTGGTGAGACCGGCCGCCCGCAGCAACGCGCGGAGGGCGTCCCCGAACTCACGGCCGCGCACCGTTGATCTCCGCAATGGCATGCGGGAACGGTAGGGCCACCGTTCCGTTTGGCTCCACCCATTCGCCAGAGGTCAACCTGAAAGCATGCGTTTTGGAACTTCTCCAAAGTCACGCGGAACCTGGGCCGCGAACCTCGTCCAGGCTGTTGCGAAGCTCAGCGATCCCTGGGATCGGGAAGTCCAGGTCCGAGCACGCGCCGACCAGATGCTGAAGCAGACGGGCAGTTCTTGCCTGTTGATCCTGGTCCATCTCTGCCGCTCGATCCGTCAGGTTCGCCAGTGCGGACGCGAGGTTAGGAAGTAGGGCTTTGACGTCCGCTTCGCTGATGTGGCGGAAGACCTCAACCGCGCGCTCGATGACGTCGAGGCGGGCATCCACGCCCATCGCGGCAAGGTCATCCGTGAGCGCCGAATCTGTACGCGCCGACTCGGTCAGTGCGACCGTCACCAATCGAATGGACAAATTCCTGCTCGTGACGGCGAGCTGGGCCGAATAGCCATCGGGGTCCTCGGCGACGAGCTGTTGGTAGAGGCAGACGGCTTGCTCCGCATAGATGGCTGATTCCGTTTCTTGCCCCGCCGCCCCCAGTACCACCGAGAAGTTGTGCAGAGATCGGGCGAGGAGGTCCAGGTAGACATCGCTGTTCGTCTCGGCGAGCTTTTCGAACAAGTCGATGGCTCGTCGTGCCGGAACGAGCGACTCGTCGCGCCGCCCCGCTTGCGACATGACCAAGGACAGGTTGGTAAGAACTGCGGCGAGGTGGGGCAGGTGAAAATCGGCGTTCGAGTCGACGAGCCGCTCCCGGATCTCCACACTGCGCTCCGCGGCGTCCAGTGCCTCCCCTGCTCGTCCCGCCGCCAGCAGGTGGTTGGCCAAGTTGCTCAGCGCGGTGGCGAGATCAGGCAGGTAGCCGTCTGGGTTGGCCTCGGCCTGGGACTCCCGGATCGCGAGGACTCTTTCGGCTGCGGTCAGTGCCTGCTCTCGGTGTCCTGTTTCCGCGAGCGTGTTGGCCAGGTTGTTGAGCGCTGTGGCGAGATCGGGTAGGTGAGGCACGGGGTCCGCCTCCACGAGTCGCTCCCAGATTTCGGCCGAGCGACGTGCGGGGATCAAGGCCTGCTCGGACCTCCCCATCTCCTGGAGCAAGTGGGCGAGGTTGGTGAGGGTTCCGGCGAGTCTGGGCAGGTTCGCGTCGGGGTCGGTCCCGACGAGTTGCTCCTGGATCTCGATAGCGCGATGTGCAGGGATCAGTGCCTGTTCGCGGCGACCGATGTTTCCCAATCGGGCGGCGAGGTCGGTGAGTGCCATGGCCAGGGCCGCCTGGTCGCCGTCGGGATCGTCAGCGACCAGGCGCTGACGAAGATCAACGGCGCGTTGGGCGGGAACAACCGCCTGCTCGTGCTGTCCGACTTGGGCCAACCGGAAGCTGAACCGCGTCAGCAGGCGAGCGTGGCGATCCACCGCCACGTGGTCGGAGTCAGGCCCCAGCGCCGTGTCTTGGATCAGGCGACGGGAAATGTGAAGAACGTCGAAGGCTCGGCCTGTGGAGCGCCCGAGCCTCGCCAACACGTTGTCGACGGCCGCCACGTCGGCTGTCGACAGAGCCTCGGGGTCGCCGACAGCCTCGCTGATGGCGTCGGTGACCCTGCCGGGGAACAACAGGAGCGCGGGTAACAGATATCCCTTGGGATGCATGCGCACCAGGCAGTCCACCGCAGCCATGAGACGCCTTACCCCGACCTGGAACCTGCGCTCCGCTCCAGGCGTCGAGAGACACCGCGACAATGCCTTCAAGACGTGTCCTGCCAGTTCCACGTCGCTGGTGGCGGCTACACGGGAGACCACGTCGGTCCAGTCGCCGTCGGATGCGGCACGGTTGGCCAGGGCGAGCAGGTGGGTGTCCGGCAGGCGGTCGGGGCGTGGTGCCGACCAGACTCCACCGGTCTGCTCGTCGGGGTAGAGCTTCCCGAGGACCTTAGCCACGCGGCGGAACCACGCGTCGTCGTGGCCGCCTTCGAGCCCGAGCGTGCGCAGCAGGCGCACGGCGTCGTCGAGAGTGGGCGCGGGTACCAGGAACGGGGCTGCCAGGACCAGATCGCGGTCGTGCGGGGGCATCTCGATCTGCTGGTCGGCGAGCATCGACTTCACGTGACGTGACTCGTGGGCCAGCAGGTCGGTGATCGGGTCGCCACCGGCGATGCGGATCGGCTGTTCGCCGCGCTCGACCGCCGCGGCGTCCAGCACTCGCAGGAGCGCGTCTGCGTAGAGGTCGAGCGTGGTGGCGAACTCTGGGAGCAAGTCGTCCGGTGGTACGAGGCTGCCGGGGATGCGGTCGGCGAAGCGGCGCACCGCGTCCGCGTGGAGTTCGGCGGCGGGCAGGTGGGTAGCGAGCGACTCGAGGCGGGTCGATTCGGCGTCGAGCAGGGGCGACCAGGTGGGGTCGGCCAGGAGATCTGGCCACCAGTTGCCTTCGTTGCGGCTCAGGAGCAGCACGCGAGTTGTGGGGGCTTCGCGGGTCAGAGTGAGCAGTCGGCGCAGGGAGAGAGGTTCGTTCTCCGCGTAGTCGACAACCAGGAGGGTTATCGCGCGTTGGGCTGGGCGACTCATGAGCGCGGCTTCGATCTCGGCCCAGCGGCGACGGGCGAAGTCTGATTCGGCGTCGTCGGCGAAAGTCAGGTCGAGGAAGCCCGCGATGTGCTTGCGGGCATGCAGGACCTTGACGAGTTGTCGTGCGGTAGTGGTCTTGCCTTGGCCGCCGCGGCCGCAGAGGAGGCGGACCCGTAGCGGGGAGTTGCCCGTGCACCAGGAGAGCAGGTCTGCGTCTTCGGGGCGGGGCTGGATCGGGACGACGCCGGCGTCTGGTCGCAGCCAGGTCAGGGGGCGGTCTGTGGTGGGGTGCGTCGTGTCGGGTCCGAACAGCAGGCGTTCTGCGGTCGCGCGACGGCGCGGTGGGCTGACGCGGATCGGTGCGCGGTCCGCGTTGTGGATCACCGTGTTGTCGTTGCCGATCACCACCTGGCTGTGGTCGACCGGGCCGACCACTGAGCGCTCGATCACCGCTGGACCTGGTTCCCGTCTCCGATGATCACGGTGCTGTTGGAGACGTCGCCGGTGACCGAGCGTTCGACGGACGGCGGCTGTGACTGGTCCTGGGCCTTGTAGAGCCAGTAGGACACGGCGGCCGTGGCGGCGGTCAGGGCGAAGACGCCTAGCCAGGCCCAGAGGTTGGTCTTCCAGTCGGTGGCCAGGTTGATCGTGATCGCGGTGCCGGACAGGACGACGGCCATGGCGATCGTCGGTGTGATCACTCGGCGGGTGGCGGAACCCTGAGCCACGGCTACTCCCCTTGCTGCGATGTACGAGCTACCTACTTGAGATCGGGCGATTGGGTCAAGGTGTTTCCATCCGAATGAGCCATGGTTTGCTCAGGCGTGCTAAGTTTTGCTTGTGCGAGCAAAGTCGGTTACCGAGCAGGCTCGGCGGGCGCAGATCGTGAAGGCCGCGATCGCGACCGTGGCGGAGTTGGACTACGCGGAGACGTCGTTCAAGGCGATCGCTGCGAGGGCTGGGCTCAGCAGCACCGGGTTGATCTCGTACCACTTCAGGAACAAGCAGGAGCTGGTGGACGTGGTGTTCGCGGACATCTTGGAGCGGTTCCAAGGGTTTGTGAGCGCTCGAATGGGGCAGGGGTCCGCCAAGGAGGAGTTGCGGGCGTTCTTGAGCGCCAACATCGCCTTTTTGCGGGAGCACCGGGACGACATGGTGGCGTTCCTGCGGATTCGGGCCCACTCGGCGGTGACGGACGGGGGCATCGCCGATTCCGATCACGTGGAGCTCGCCGGGTTCTTGCGCAGGGGGCAGGAGGCCGGCGAGTTCCGCGTGTTCGACCCGGAGGTGGTGGCGGTGTTCGTGCTCGCCATGCGCAACGGCGTGGTGTTGCGGTCCGGGGCACTTGATCTCGACGTCTGCGAGAGGGAGTTGATCGCGGCCGTCGAGCTGATGACGGGGAGGTAGGCACGTGCGTCGGGGGACGTTGTTGTTAGCCGCGGTGGTGTTGGTCGGTGCGTGTGGGACGGGGGAAGCGATGCCGTCGGACGTGGTCGAGCTCGATACCGGGCAGGTTCGGGGTGAGCAGCGGGACGGGCATCTGCGGTTCCAGGGGATTCCTTACGCGGCCAAGCCCGAGCGGTGGAAGCCGCCGGTGAAGGCGGCGACGTGGAGCGGGGTGCGGGAGGCGACGAAGCCCGGCAGTCCGTGTCCGCAGGTGGGGTCGAGTTACTCCGAGACCAGGTCGACGGAGGAGGACTGCCTCTTCGCCAACGTCACCACGCCGTCAACGAGCGGGAGCAAGCCCGTGTTGGTGTGGGTGCACGGGGACGGGGCGATCGGGGCAGGGCACCACTTCGACGCGGAACGCCTTGCGCGGCAAGGGGACGTCGTCGTGGTGACGTTCAACTACCGGATGGGTGTGTTCGGCGGGTTCGGGTTGCCCGGGCTGGCGCACTCGGGCGAGTTCGGGTTGCTGGATCAGCGGGCGGCCTTGGAGTGGGTCCAACGCAACATCGCCGCGTTCGGTGGGGATCCGGGGAACGTGACGTTGTTCGGGGTGTCGTTCGGGGCGACGGCCGTGAGTGCGCATCTGATCGGGCAGAAGCCCCTGTTCCACAGGGCGATCATGCACAGTTCGTTCACGCTCGTGGACGTGCCGAAGGGGGCCTGGTTCCCGGACCTGGAGGCGTTGCCGTCGCTCGCCTGGCGGGCGGTGCCGGAGATCCAGGAGGTCGGCGCGATGATCGGCGAGGAACTCGGGTGCGCCGACGTCGAGTGCCTGCGGCGGTTGCCGGTCGAGAAGTTGCTGGACCACCCGCAGATCATGAACATCTTCCAGCCGGTCGGGTACGGCGGTGAGCTGTTGCCGAAGTTGCCCGGTGAGTCGCTGGAGGCCGGCGAGTTCGCGGACGTGCCGATCCTGGCCGGGTCGACGCGCGACGAGCACACGAGCTTCGTGGAGTTGTTCCGGCCGGAGCCCATGTCGGCCGAGGACTACTCGCGGCTGGTGCGGGAGGCGTTCCCGGACCGGGCGGCGGAGGTCGAACGTGGGTACCCGGTCAGTGCGTACGCGTCGCCGAAGCAGGCTTGGGCGACGTTGCTGACGGATCGTGTGTGGGCGCGGGCGACGTTCCGGCAGAACACGTTGTACGCGAAGAAGGCGCCTGTCTACGCGTTCGAGTTCGCGGGCCAGGACGCCAGGCACTCGGCGGACATCGAGTACCTGTTCCCCGACGGGGACTTCACGAAGGACCGCGGGTTGTCCGACTACATGATCAAGGCGTGGACGGACTTCGCCCGCACCGGGACGCCGGGGTGGCCGCGGTTCGACGAGGGGCAGCACGTGCAGTCGCTGGCGCCGGGGGCGATCGGGCCGGTGGACTTCGCGGCCGAGCACAAGCTCGCGTTCTGGGGTTAGGGGCGGCGCAGGTCGGTCAGCAGGGCGTCCAGCGACTCCCGCAGGCCGTCGGCGGCAGAGGCGAACCAGGTGGTGCGGATGCGTTCGTTGCTGCCGTTCGGGGTTTCGTGGTCGGCGGCGAGTCCGGGCAACGTCCGGGTCTCGTCGCCGAGCGAGCGGCCCACGTTCTCGAAGAGGCCGCGCACGTAACGGTCGGCGTCGTCGGGAGCGATGCCGTGGCTCGAGGCCCACTCGGCGAGCGTGACGAGGAACGCGTAGTGGCTGGTCAAGGTGCCGGTCAGGGCCGAGAAGACGTCGAACGCGGTCTCGTCGGCGACCGGCATCGCTCCCCCGAGGACGTCGAACATCGCGTTCACGACCGGGTCGGACGGGTGCACGACGGTGACGGACATGCGTTCGCGCACGGCGGGCAACGGGATGGCGCGGACCAAGGGCGCGGCAGTGTCCAGGATGGACCGCAGGTCGTCGTTGGAAACGCCTGCCATGACGTTGACGACGATCTTGTCGCCGGGGATGCGGAGGCCGGCGAGCGAGTGGCGGTCGGGGCCGCGCACGGCGATCAGCACGAGGTCGGAACGGTCGACGACCTGCTGGTTGTCGATGCACAGGTGCACGGCCTCGTAACGTTCGGCCAGGTCAGCGGACGCACCGCGAGGGGACAGGTGGATCTCGGGGGTCGGGTCGCCGTCGTGCCTCAGGCCCTCGACCACGGCCTTGCCGATCTCGCCCACCCCGATGACGCCGACGCGCTGCAGTGTGCCCACCCGCGCCAGCGTAGGCCGCGGGTCGCTACTCTGGATCACGTGCCTGGCACCCGCAGCTCGCGAACCCGCGCGTACTTCGCGCGGGTGTTCGCCGTGCTCGCGCTGGTGGCCGGGGTCGCGATGATGCAGGGCACGCCGTGCGAGACCGAGTTCGCCTGGACCGCGCAGTGCCCGACGTCGGCGACGAGCTCGATCGCGTTCGTGGTGGACGACGTGGACGCGGGCTCGTCGGTGCTCGACGGCATCCTCGTCGCGGGGGCGTGCCTGGTGGTGGCGCTCGCCGTGCTGATCGGGTTCGCGGTGCTGCGCCGGTCCGGGTCGTTCCGGACGCTCGCGGTGCGCCTGCCCTCGGTGCTCTCTCCCCCGTCGCGCCGCCTGGAAGTGCGGCTCGCCCAGCTCTGCGTGTTGCGCGCCTAGACCGAACCCGTTCCGCGGTTCCCCGGTCTCTTTCGCGTACCTCGTGGAGGTTTGTCATGTCCAAGAACGCTCGACTTTCGTTGATCATCGTCGCCGTCGTGGCGGTGGTGGTCGCCGGGTTCTTCCTGTTCAGCCGCACCGACACCACGGCGGCACCGCAGTCCGCCGACGGGAAGGTCACCGTCGTCGAGTACCTCGACCTCGAATGCCCGTCGTGCCGCGCCGCCCACCCCGGCGTGGAGAAGCTGAAGGGTGAGTACGGCGACCGCGTGACGTTCGACGTGCGGCACTTCCCGATCCCCAGCCACCGCAACGCCGAACTCGCCGCCGTCGCGGTCGAGGCGGCGGGCGCGCAGGGCAAGCGGGACGAGATGATCAAGGTGATGTTCGAGGCGCAGCCGCAGTGGGGCGGGCAGCAGACGTCGCAGCGGGCGGCGTTCAGGTTGTTCGCGGAGCAGCTCGGGCTCGATCAGGCCGCGTTCGAGAAGGCGCTGGACGACTCGGCGTTGCGCACGCGCGTGCTGGCTTCGCGGGACGAGGGCAGCAAGGCCGGCGTGACCGGTACGCCGACGTTCTTCGTCAACGGCACCAAGTTCACCGGCGCGCCCACGTACGACGCGCTGAAGAAGGCGATCGAGAAGGAGCTTTCGTGAACCGGATCGTCGCGTGGGTGCTGGCGGTCGGCGGAGCGATCGGCCTCGGCGCCTCCTTCGTGCTGACGATCGAGAAGATCGCGCTGCTCAAGGACCCGTTCTACGTTCCGACGTGCAGCATCAACCCGGTGCTGAGCTGCGGTTCGATCATGAAGACCGCGCAGGCCGAGGTGTTCGGGTTCCCGAACCCGCTGATCGGCGTCGTGGGCTTCGCGGTGGTGACGACGCTCGGCGTGCTGCTGCTCGCCGGCGTCGAACTGCCGTCGTGGGTGTGGATCGGGCTGCAGGTCGGGGCCACGTTCGGGGTGCTGTTCGTGCACTGGCTGATCGTGCAGTCGCTGTACGAGATCAAGGCGCTGTGCCCGTACTGCATGGTCGTGTGGGCCGTGACGATCCCGATCTTCTGGTACACGACGCTGCGCAACATCCGGCCGCAGTTCCAGTTCCACAGCGTCGTGCTGATCCTGTGGTATCTGGTGATCGCGGCCGGAGTGCTGCAGGCGTTCTGGTTCTACTGGTCGTCGCTGGTGTGACCGGCCGCTAGACGGGTCTGTCGGCGCCGAGCAGGGCGCGCAGGCCGTCTATGCCGGTGAAGTGGTGGCCGCGCATGCCCACGAGTTGGGCCGCCTGGACGTTCTCCAGGCGGTCGTCGACGAACAGGATGTCGTCGTCGTCGAGGCGGTCGCGGCACCACTCGAACGCGGCGCGGTCCGGTTTGGCGTGGCCGATGCGGCACGAGAACGCGCGCACCTCGAACAGGTCGAGCCACGCGTGGGCGCGTTCGAAGTTGCGTGCGTGGTCCTCGGGGATGTTGGAGAGCAACGCGATGCGCTGGCCCGCGTTGTGCAGTTCGTGCAGCAGCGCGACCATCTCGTAGTCGACGCGGCTCCAGCTGGCGACGTCCTGCTCCACGAGCGGTGGGTGGCCCACGCGCGCCCAGTACTCATCCGCTGTGACGTCGCCACGGTCGTAGGCGGGGCGGTGTGCCCAGTAGGCGTCCCAGAAGTCCTGGTCGGCGGACATCTCCGCCATGACCTCGGGTGACTGGTCGCGCGCGATGACGCCGAACATGTCGAACAGCACGATCATGCCGTCACCACCGTGACGCCCGCGGCGGTCAGGCCGTCGTCGCCGTCCGCGTCGGTGACCACGGCGTGCAGCGCGGACGCCGGGGCGACGTGGGCCAGGGCGGTGCGGGTGAGCTTGGAGGCGTCGACGGCGGCGATCACCCGTCGGGCCGAGGCGATGGCGGTGCGTTTCACGGAGGCGTCTTCCAGGTCGAAGGCGGTCAGGCCGTGCTCGGCGGACAGGCCGCAGCAGCCGATCACGGCGGTGTCGAAGCGCAGCGCCTGCAGCGAGGCGAGCGTCAACGGTCCGGTCAGGGCGAGTTCGCCCGGTCTCGGGCGGCCGCCGGGAACGAGCAGCGTGAGGGTGGGCGACGACGACAGCGCGTTGACGGCGTGCAGCGACAACGGCATGACGGTCAGGCGCCGATCGTGCAGCAGGCGGGCCACTTCGAGGCAGGTCGTGCCGCTGTCGAGGACGACGGACTCGCCGTCGGCGAGGAGCGCCACGACGGCCTGGGCGATGCGGCGCTTGGCGTCCATGTTCTCGTCCGACCGCAGCGCGAACGGGGGTTCCTCGCCTCGTAGCAGCAGACTCCTGGCGCCGCCTCTGTATCGTTCGAGCACGCCCTGGGCGGCGAGAACCTCCAGGTCGCGCCGGATGGTCATCTCGGACGCGCCGGTGAGCGTCGCCAGGTCCGCCACACCGAGCGAGCCGGCGTCGCGGACGGCCTCGGTGATCTGCTTGAGTCGGGACACGGCTCGGATTGAACATCAGTGGTGTTTGAAACACAACCTTTCAAACGCGCGGCATGTTCGTTAGCGTGCGGTGTGTGAGCGCTCTCAAGGCCGCGCGGGTGGCCACCTTCACGTACTTCGGGCTCAACGGGTTCCTGCTCGGCCTGTGGCTCGTGCACATTCCGACGGTCGAGGACCGCACGGGCATCACGCACGCCGAGCTCGGCCGGTTGCTGCTGCTGCTCGGGCTGGGCGCGTTCATCGGCATGCGGATCGGCGGCAGGATCACCGACCGGCTGGGTGTGAAGTTCATCGTTCCGGTGTCCGGTGTGCTGTGCAGCATCACGGCCGCGCTGCCCGGGTTCGCCGTGAACCAGTGGACGCTCGGTGCGGCGCTGCTCCTCTTCGGCGTCGGCAACGGCCTGATGGACGTCACCATGAACGCCCACGCCGTGGTCGTCGAACGGCACTACAAGCGCCCGGTGATGTCGGCGTTCCACGCCACGTGGTCGCTCGGCGGTGTCGCGGCGGCGTTGACCGGCGCACGGACGTTGGGCTGGGAACTCTCCCCCGCGGTCACGCTCACCGCCGCCGGTGCGCTGGGCATCGTCGTCAGCCTCGCCACGGGCCGGTTGCTGCTCGACGAGAAGGAGGAGCAGCACGCCTCCGAGACGACCGCGAAGCGCAAGGTGCCGCGCAAGATCTGGATCATGGCCGTGCTCGCGGCGCTGGTCATGCTGAGCGAGGGCGCCGCCAACGACTGGAGCGTGCTGCACCTTCAGGACATCCTCGGCGCGTCGCCGCAACTCGCCGCGTTCGCCTACGGCGCGTTCGCCACGACGATGACCGTCGGCCGCCTGCTCGCGGACCGGGTCACCGCCAGGATCGGCTCGGTGCCGGTGCTGCGCTGGGGTTCGGTGATCGGGGCCGTCGGCATCGCGACCGCCGCGCTGTCGCCGTGGATCTGGCTCGCGCTGGTCGGCTGGGCGATCGCCGGTATCGGCCTGTCGGGCACGGTGCCGCAGCTGTTCAGCGCCGCCGGCCACCACGAGCCGGGGGCCGCGGCGGCCAACGTCTCGCGCGTCGCGGGGCTCGGCTACCTGGGCATCCTCGCCGGGCCCGCGGTGATCGGCTGGCTCACCCACGTCATGCCGCTCAACTACGCGTTCCTGCTGCCGGTCGCGTTCTGCCTGGTCGCGGCCCTGTCGGCGAACGTGTTGAAGACCGAGCACGCCGAGGAGAAGGTCGCTGCGTGAGAATGTCGGCATGGATCTTGCCGAACTGGATCTGACCACCGCGCACCTCGCCGACGCCTGCATCCGGTCCGGCGTGCCGGTCCGCACGGCCGTCGTCTCCCCCGTCGTCGCGGGCTGGAAGGCGGGCGGCCGCGTGCTGCCCGCCCGGCACGCCGGCAGCGTCGACGTCTTCCTCGAGGCGCTCGAACGCTCGCAGCCCGGCGACGTGCTGGTCGTCGACAACGAAGGCCGCCGCGACGAGGCGTGCGTGGGCGACCTGGTCGTGCTGGAGGCGCAGGCCGCCGGGCTCGCGGGCGTGGTGGTCTGGGGGCTGCACCGCGACACGCAGGACATCCGCGCGATCGGCCTGCCGGTGTTCAGCCTCGGCGCGAACCCGACCGGCCCGCTGTCGTTGCGCGACCGGGCGCCCGAGGCGTTGTCGACGGCCGAGGTGGACCAGTGGACCGTCACCTCCGACGACGTCGTGTTCGGTGACGACGACGGGGTGCTGTTCGTGCCGGCCGCCGAAGCCGGGGCGCTGATCGAGAAGGCACGCGGGATCCGGGACGTCGAACGGGCGCAGGCGGACCGGGTGCGGCAGGGTGAGTCCCTGCGCAGCCAGCTGCGGTTCGGCGAGTACCTCGCGAGCGGGGTCACCTTCCGCGAGCACCTGCGCCGCATCGGTGGCGCCGTCGAGGAGTGAGGCCATGATCGCGGAGCGGTACCGGGCCCGTGCCGACGCCTTCGAGGCGAAGGTCGCGCGCGTGGGGTCGGATCAGTGGGACAACCCGTCGCCGTGTGCGCAGTGGACGGCGTTGGAGGTCGTCGACCACGTCATCGACATGCACGGCGTGATGGTCGGCCACCCGGTCCCCCGCACCGAGGACCCGCTCACGGACTTCCGCACGGCCCGCCGCGTGGTCGAGGAGGCGCTGGTGTCGCGCGGGTCTGACGAGGTCAGCACACCTCTTGGTGCGATGACGCTGGCGGAGCACGTCGACCAGGTCGTGAGCGACGACCTCGTGCTGCACGGCTGGGACCTGGCCCGCGCGACCGGCCAGGACGAAACGATCCCGGCCGCCGACGTCGAACGGCTCTGGGCCGCGGCGACCTCGGTGCCTTACGAGCTGATGGAACGGTTCCGCACGCCGGGAGCGTTCGGTCCGGGCATCGAGGTCTACGGACCCGAGGTACCGGTCGCCGCCGACGCCCCGCTGCAGGACCGGCTGCTCGGGTATGTGGGTCGGGACCCCCTGTCGAAAAGCCTCTGACCTGGTTCGACGACTGGGCAAAGGCCGCTTGGGAAGGAATCTCGTCATGGACTGGACCCTGGAAGTCGTCGTCGTGCCGGTGTCGGACCTGGACCGCGCGAAGCGGTTCTACGCCGAGCAGCTCGGCTTCACCGTCGACCACGACACGACGTTCAACGAGGACACCCGCGTCCTGCAGCTCACCCCGCCCGGCTCCGGCTGCTCGATCGTGCTGGGCAAGGGCATCGTCAAGGGCGAGCCGGGCACGTTGAAGGGCGTCCAACTCGTCGTCTCCGACCTGGAGAAGGCCCGCGCGCAACTGCTCGAACGCGGCGTCGAGGTGGGCGAGATCGTGCGGATGAACGAGGCGGACGGAGGGTCGTTCATCTTCTTCGACGACCCTGACGGCAACAGCTGGGCCGTGCAGGAGATCAAGGCCCGCGCGACCGGTGGGGAGTGGAAGTGAAGTACATGCTGGTCAGCTACGGCGGCAACCAGGAGGACTGGGAGGGGCTCGCCGCGTGGTCCGACGAGGACATGCACCGCATGATCGCCTACATGCGCGACCTGGACGCCGAACTGCGCGCGTCCGGTGAGCTGCTGCAGTCCGAGGGGCTGAGCGGTCCGGCGCGGGCGTTCGTGGTGCGGGGCGGTGAGTCCGGGCCGGTGGTGGTGGACGGACCGTTCGCGGAGTCCAAGGAGGTGATCGCCGGGTACTGGGTGGTGGACGTCGACAGCCGGGAGCGGGTGCTGGAGATCGCGCGGAAGGCGTCGGCGTGTCCTGGGCCCGGTGGGACGGTGATGAACCAGCCGATCGAGGTGCACCCGATCATGTCGGCGCCGGACGTGGACCCGGACACGCTGGCGCCGTACCAGAAGTAGGTCTGGTACGGCGCCGGAGCCCTCCCGCAGAGTGTGGGAGGACTCCGGCGCGAAAGGCGAAAGTTCCAGGTGACACCGGTGCGCTCTGGCGTTCCTACCTGCGGTTTTGCGTCGGCGCGGTCGGGTGACACCACGGCCGCACGGTCCCTTCATGGACTACAGCGAAGGCCCGTGGGCCCCAGATGCCAAAGCTCACTGCCACAACTGCGCCGACCCGGAGTGGCGACTCCCGAACTACGACCCGAGCGACTGCAACACCTGCGACGGCGAGGGAGAAGTCATGCGCTGAACGTTCGGCTCGATGGGTGGGGCCGGCCTGCGGCCGGCCCCACCGCACGTCACTTCAGGTCGTACGCGCGGATGATCGTCTGCTGGACGTCACCGCCCGCGTCCGCCGCCCGAGCCTTGAACGACACGTTCTCGGCACCGTGCGGGTGGATCAGCGTGACCTGCCAGCCCGCGCGGTTCTTGCGCAGCGGCACCGGCTTCCACGTCTTGCCCTCGTCGTAGGACACCTGCACGGCGGGGTCCTTGATGTTCGTGACGGGGCCCGTTCCGTTGCGTTCCACCGTGATCGGCACGGTGACGACGCGTCCGGCGCGGTTGTGGGCGTCCAGCGCGGGAGCGAACCGGACGGCCAGCAGCGGGATCGACTTGAACTCCTCGCCCGGCACGTTCTCCGAGTAGAACGACCAGGTGGCGTCCACCTTGGACGACAGGCCGTCGCGGGCCGAGGTGGTCTCGACGGAGTAGCGCTTGCGCTCCGCCGGAGCGTTCTGCACGTTCGCCGAGCCGGAGTACGGCAGGTCGGAGATCACCTGGCCATCGACCTTCACGACGGTGCGCGCGTCCCGCTCGCCGGTCGAGCCGTACGAGTTCTGCGCGCTGTAGAGCGGTACGTCGAGGCGCAGCAGGTTGCCGACGCGGCCCGCGAACCGGACGTTCGCCCCGTCGTGCGGCACGCCGGGGCCGTAGACGGCGCTGTTCCAGTGCTCGGTGACGGTCCTGCCCTTCTTGAACACACGCGGCACGACACCGAACTGGTAGCCGATCAGTTCGGGTCCGCCGGGGGTCGCCAGCTCGCTCAGCGAACCCGTCCACGGGACGTCCGGCGTGTAGAGCTCCTTGAGGCGCAACGGCAGCGGGCCCGTGGCGCCGTAGTCGCGCTGGCCCGCCGAACCCGGCACGCGGGAGTGCACGACCGAGTCGACGCGGGCGAGGTCGCGGTCCTTCACGACGCGCTGGACGTCGGCCGGGACGCGGGTCTTCTCGGCGATGCGGACGTAGTACTGGTACGGGCTGCCCGCGAAGCCGCCGTTGCCGTCGGGCTTGGCCATGATGCTCTGCGCGTGGAACGAGAACTGCGGGTAGCTCGTCGCGGACGGGCGGACCGCCACTCCGTCGAAGTTGTTCAGGATCCACGTGGTGCCGGTGCTGCCCCAGGGGGCTTCGAGGCTGAACGCCAGTTCGGCCTGGGTGGGCGCGGCCTGCTGCTCGACACCGATCGAGGGCTTCTTGCCGTCGCGGCCGTCGACGGTGAGGGTCGTGTCACCGGTGACGCTGAAGGCCGGTTCGATGGCGATCGTGTTGACGCCGCGCTGCGTCGGGTCGGCGTTGGGCGTGTAGACCGACGAGTCGAAGAAGTACTCGCCCTTGGGCAGGCGCTGCACGAGCGTGCCGGACGGGTCGAAGCGGAAGTACGCCTGCGGCTCGGCGAGGCTGACGAACCGGTAGTTGTAGTTGCCCGACGGGGCACCGGTGCCGTCGACGAACTTCAGCGTGACGTCGTAGCTCTCGACCTCCTTCACCACGCCGACCGGCACGCGGGTGCCGTCGGAGGAGAGGACGACGGCGCCGTAGATGCCGTCGGGCACGGACGCGCGGGTGTCGGCGGTGATGACGGCGTCCGCGCTGCCACCTGCGGGAACGGTGAGCTCGGCCGGCGAGACCGCGAGCAGGCCCGCGGCGGGCTTGGCCTCGGCGATGCTCAGGTCGAGCGTCACGTCGGACGTGCCGGGATTGCGGTAGGTCACCTTCTGCGTGATGGGCTGGTCGTCGTCGTGCGGCCACAACGCGGTGCCCAGCGAGAAGCTGCCGTGGTTCGTGGTGACCGCGGCGGACACCGCGCGGCCGACGTCGAGACGTCCGGCGCCCTGCTCGTAGACCGTGAGCGACGGGTTGGGCTCGGCGCTGTTCATCAACGCCGCCTTGATGTCCTCGGCCTTCCACGCCGGGTTCTTCGAGGCGAGGATCGCGGCCGCCCCGGCGACGTGCGGCGTGGCCATCGACGTGCCGTCCAGCGCGACGTGCCCGTCACCCACGGGCGTGCCGATCCGGCCGTTCTTCGCCTTCGCGGCCACGATGCCGACGCCGGGCGCGGTGATGTCGGGCTTCACCGCGTTGTTGACCCAGCGCGGGCCGCGCGAGGAGAAGTCGGCGAGCTCGTCGTCGCGGTCCACGGCGCCGACGGTGAGGGCTGCGTCGGCGGACGCGGGCGACCCGATCGGGCCACCGGAGTTGCCGGCCGCGACCACGAACAACGCGCCGGTCTGCTCGGTGATGCGGTTGAGGGCGAGCGACATCGGGTCGGTGCCCTCGTCGGGCCACGAACTGCCGAGGCTCATGTTGATGACCTTGGCCTTGGCCGCGGCCCACTCCATGCCGGCGATGATGTCGCTCTCGCGGCCGCCGCCGTAGTCGCCGAGCACCTTGCCGTTGATGAGCTTGGCGTCGGGCGCGATGCCCTTGTACTTGCCGTCGCCGGTCACCGTGGACGCGACGTGCGTGCCGTGGCCGACCAGGTCGTCGGTGGTGGCACTGTCGGAGAAGTTCTTCGACTCGAGCACCGCGCCCGCGAGGTCGGGGTGGGTCTCGTCGACGCCGGTGTCGAGGATCGCGACGGTGACGTCCTTGCCGGTGAAGCCCTTCTCCCACGCCTGGGGCGCGCCGACCTGCGCGGCGCTGCGGTCCAGGGACGCGGTGACCTTGCCGTCGAGCCAGACCTTGCCGGTTCCCGCCGCTCGGGCGCCACTCCAGAACGAACCGTCGCGCGCGACCGTGATCGCGCGGGCGTCGATGCTCGGCAACGACTCGGCGTTCGCCGCGCTGATCCCCTGCCCCTGCACGATCAGCGGAAGCGTCTTGCTGGAGGCGTCGTCGTAGCCGGATCTCGCGAGCAGCGAGACGTCGAACAGCCGCTCGTCGAGCTCACCGGCGTTGAGCCGGGCCTGGGCGTCGAGCGGGATCACGTGCAGGTCGCCCTGCGCGTCGGTGAACGTCCGGAAGCCGACGTTCTCCCTGCCCTTGGCGCCTCTGGCCTCGACGTGGCCCTTGTTGACGACGACCTGGTCACCGGTCACGAGCGTGACCCTGGTGGTCAGGTCGCCTGCGCGCACCTGCTGTTCCTGCGCCGCCGCGGAGGCGGGAACGGCTGCCGTGGCGGCAACCACGACAGCCGACAGCCCCAGCGCGATGTGTGATCGTTTCAACGCGAACTCCCCTAGTTCACCGAAGGAGGAATAGCCCTCAGTGACTAGGACAGTTCGCTGCGTGGCCGCGTTGCAGCCGGGAGTGGATCAGTTGTTCCCAGTTTTCGTCTGGATCGCCCGGTCCACGGCCGCCTCCACGTGCAGGCGCGTCGTCGGGAACACCGGCAACGGCACGTCGGCCTGCGAGATCAGCAACTCGATCTCGGTGCACCCGAGGATCACGCCCTCCGCGCCGTCGAACTTCGCGATCACGTCCTGGTAGGCCCGCCGCGACTCGTCGCGCACCACGCCGACGCACAGCTCGTCGTAGATGATCCGGTGCACCGTCGCGCGGTCCTCGACCGACGGCACGAGCACCTTGAGCCCGTGCGACTCCAGGCGTTCGCGGTAGAACGGCTGGTCCATCGTGAACCCGGTGCCGAGCAGGCCGACGGTGGTGATGCCCGCGGCACGGATCGCCGCCGCCGTGGTGTCGCCGAGGTGGATCACCGGGATGTCGACGGCGGCCTGCACCTGGTCGTACACCTTGTGCATGGTGTTGGTGCAGATCAGCAGGAAGTCGGCACCGCCCGCCTGCACGCTCGCGGCGGCTCCGGCCAGCGCCCGGCCCGCGTCGTCCCAGCGGCCCTCGACCTGCATGCGTTCGATCTCGGCGAAGTCGACGGAGTGCAGGACGAGCTTCGCGGAGTGCAGACCGCCGAGGCGTTCGCGTACCAGCACGTTCGCCAGCCGGTAGTACTCCGCGGTGCTCTCCCAGCTCATTCCGCCCAGCAACCCGATCGTCAGCATGGGGTCAAGCATTCCACCCGGGGTCGCGGCCCGTGGCGGCCAGGAGCTGCTCGAACGGCGACGCGTCGGCGGGTGCTTCGACGGCAGCCTTGAAGACCTTCATCTCGGTGGCCATCGGGCCCATCTGCGTGACCAGGGCGTGGACCTCGGTGAACACCTCGTCGTCCGGGCTGAAGCGCTGGCCGGTGGCCTGGGCCAGGTCGGAGGCGTGGATGGTGAGGTCGAGCAGGACGAGGCCGCCGACGGTCTGGGCGGGCATGCCCATGTTGCCGGCGATGCCCTCGGTGGCGCCGGGTTCGCCCCAGGCGTCGACGAGCTTCGCGGTCTCGGCCGGGAACCGGTCGCGCCAGTCCGGGTAGGCCGGGGTGTGGCTGAAGTCGGCGTCCTGCTTGGCGGCGAGCTTCTGGAACTCCACGACGACGTGCAGCAGGTGGTCGAGCAGTGCCCGGACGTCGTAGTCCGCGCACGGGGTGGGCTTGGTGAGGTCGTCGTCGGTGATGTTCGCGATGACGGGCAGCGCGTGGTCGCGGGCCCGGTCGAGCAGAACGCTGAGCTTCATGCCGGCCACCGTATTTCGCCGTGCTCCCGTGCTCTTGAAGAAACGCGCCAACCTAGGATCTGACGTTGTGCACGGGCCACGCAGGGACACTCGGGGGATCGTGGACGCGCGCGAGTTGTTCGCGCGCGTGCGGTTCCGGCGGCGGCTGCCGTGTGCGGAGCTGCAGCCCTACCTGGAGCACTACTGGCTGATCGACGGCTCGCTGGACGCGCCGTACACCTCGCACGTCGTGCCGCACCCGTCGGTGAACGTCGTCTTCGAACGCGGGCACAGCCGGCCCGAAGTAGCGGGAGTCGGACTCGGGCTGTTCAGCCGGACGTTGAGCGGGCTGGTCCGGGTCGCGGGCGTGCAGTTCCGGCCCGGCGGGTTCCGGCCGTTCCGCGGCGAGCCGGTGTCGGAGTGGACGGGGCGGCACGTGCGGCTCGACGTCGACTCCCGGATCGTGCTCGACGTGGAGGACGAGGACGCGCGAGTCGAAGCGCTGGACGCGTTCCTGCTGGGACTGGGGCCCACGCCGGATCCGCAGGCGACGCTCGCGATGGAGCTGGTGCAACGGATCCGGGACGATCGGGAGATCCAGCGGGTCGCGGACTTCGCGCAGGAGTGCGGCATGTCGGTGCGGTCGGTGCAACGGCTGTTCGCGGACTACGTCGGCGTCAGCCCGAAGTGGGTCATCCTGCGGTACCGCATCCACGAGGCGTTGGAACGGGCAGAGTCGGACGTCGAGTGGGCTCATCTGGCCGCCGATCTGGGCTACAGCGACCAGGCCCATCTCGTCCGGGACTTCACGCAGACCGTCGGTGTCTCCCCCACGGCGTACGCGCGCGCTCTCACGTGAGGTGTTCGCACAGCTCGATGAGCATGCCCTCGGGGCCACGGACGTAGCAGGTCTTCAGCATGCCGTTGTAGTTCTCGATGTTCCGGACGACCTCGCCGCCGTGCGGCTTGATGCGGGCCAGGGTGTCGTCGAGGTCGTCGACGGTGAACGCGACGTGCCGCAGGCCGAGGGCGTTGATCGGGGCGTGCGCGCTGCCGTCGATCGCGTCGGGCTTCGCGAACTGGCTGAACTCGATGCGGTACCGGTCGTCCGGGGTCTTGAGCATCGCGATCTCGCTGACCGACCCGTCGAGGCCGATGACGCCGTCGACGAACTCGCCCTCCATGTGCGCCTTGCCTTCGAGCTCCATGCCGAGCTCCTCGAAGAACGCGACGGCGGCCGCGAGGTCGGTGACCGTCATCCCGACGTGGTGCATGCTCTTGATGCTCATGCTGCGGGGACGGTACTCACGGCCAGTTCTCGACATCGGAAGTGGTCCAACTTCGCGGGCGGTTTGTGGACCTGTCAACTGGACCAGTCGCGCGGCAGGGTTGCGGGCATGAGCCTCGCATTCCTGATCACGACGTTGCTCGCGGTCGCCACGCCCGGCACCGGCGTGCTGTACACGTTGTCGGCCGGTCTGGCGCACGGGCGCAAGGCGAGCGTGATCGCCGCGTTCGGCTGCACGCTGGGGATCGTGCCGCACGTGCTGGCCACCGTGACCGGGCTGGCGGCGTTGCTGCACGCGAGCGCGCTGGCGTTCGAGGTCGTGAAGTACCTGGGTGTCGCGTACCTGGTCTACCTGGCGTGGGCGACCTGGCGCGACCGCAGTGACCTGGTCGTGGACACGGCGGCGGCCCCGGCGTCCGCGCGCAAGGTCGTGGTGTCGGCGGTGCTGGTCAACCTGCTCAACCCGAAGCTGACGATCTTCTTCGTGGCGTTCCTGCCGCAGTTCGCGACGGGGTTCGGGCAGATGGTGACGCTGAGCGCGGTGTTCATGGCGCTGACGTTCGCGGTGTTCGCGGTCTACGGGGTGTTCGCGGCGTCGATGCGCGACAGGGTGCTGGCGCGGCCGCGGGTGGTGGTGTGGCTGCGGCGGTTCTTCGCGGCGTCGTTCGCGGCGCTCGGGGTGAAGCTCGCGCTCACCTAGCTTCGAGCAGGGCGTGGACGTCGGCGACGGCCGGGTAGGTGTGGTCGTCGGACGGCCCGTCGCCGCCGATCCGGTTGGAGTCCGGGCAGGCCGGGTCGTCCTCGCCGTCGAGCTCGTGGACGGCGACGGTGCGGCCGGTGCGGGCCTCGCGCACGTCCAGCCGCCACCGGCCCCGGTAGAGCCGGCTCGAACTGGTGGCGGGCATGCCGCGGACCTCGGTCCAGTGGCAGGTGTTGAGCTCCTCGCCGGAGCCGAGCCGGGTCAGGCACCCCACGAGCTGGACGTCGGGGAGGTCGCCGGGGTTCTCGACCGGACGCAGGTCGTAGTCCCACCAGTGACTCGGGCCGGTGCCGGTGTCGAGGTAGACGCGGGCGATCCGGTCGCCGCCCGGCACCGCGGACCTGGGGTGCGACGCGCGATCGGTGCAGGTCAGTTCGAGGTCGTCGTTCGTCAGGGGCGTGCCGAGGATCGCGTAGGAGAGCAGCAGACCACCGGTGGCCAGCGTCGTCACGAGCGTTCCGGCGATGGCCACCACCGCGAACCGGCGCCAGGGGGTCCACGGGCGCAGGCGCAGGTGGCCGCGGCGCCATCCGTGCAGGACGCCGAGGCTGATCAGGCCGAACGTGCCGAAGAGGAAGTACGGGGTCAGCGGTGAGCCGACGATCGTCAGGATCGTCGTCGGCAACGCGGCTAGCAGGGCCACGACCCCCACCAGGCCGTAGACCCACCCGTCGGCTTCCGTCGCCTCGCTCACCGCTGACTCTCCCACCCCCGGCCCGTGGCGGAACCGTAGGCGGACGGGTTCGGGAGGGGTCCCGGCTCAGCAGTTCGCGGCGCGGTCCAGCAGCAGCGTGCGCTCCCGGACGTTGCGGGTCAGCGAGGCGGCCTTCTCGAACTCCGCGCGCGCCTCCTCGGTGCGGCCGAGCTTGGCCAGGAAGTCACCGCGCACGCTGGGCAGCAGGTGGTAGCCCTGCAACGCCTTCTCGCCCGCGATCTCGTCCACCAGCGCGAGCCCGGCGGCCGGGCCGAACGCCATCGACAACGCCACCGCGCGGTTGAGCTCGACGATCGGCGACGGCGAGATGCCCCCGAGCACCTGGTAGAGGGCGGCGATGCGGTGCCAGTCGGTGTCCTCGGCCCGGCGGGCCCGGCCGTGGCACGCGGCGAGGGCGGCCTGCACGTAGTACGGGCCGGGCGGCTGGTTGAGGGCTTCGGCGCGTTCCAGCGCCTTCAGCCCGCGGCCGATGAGCAGCCAGTCCCACTTGCCCCGGTCCTGCTCCAGCAGCAGCACGGGTTCGCCGCCGGGGCCGGTGCGGGCCTTGGTGCGGGAGGCCTGGATCTCCATCAACGCGACCAGGCCGTGGACCTCGGCCTCCTTGGGCGCGAGTTCGGCGAGCACCCGGCCCAGCCGCAACGCCTCGGCGCACAGTTCGGGGCGCAGCCAGTCGTCGCCCTGGGTGGCGGAGTAGCCCTCGTTGAAGATCAGGTAGAGGACCTCGAGGACGCTCGCGAGACGGGGCGCGAGTTCGGGGCCTTCGGGGACCTCGAACGGCACGGCGGCGTCGGCCAGGGCCTTCTTGGCGCGCACGATCCGCTGGGCGACGGTGGAGTCGCTGACCAGGAACGCGCGGGCGATCTCCTCGGTCTTGAGGCCGCCGAGCATCTTCAACGTCAGCGCGACGCGCGCCTCGGTGCCGAGCACCGGGTGGCAGGCGGTGAAGATGAGGCTCAGCAGGTCGTCGCCGATCTCGTCCTCGATGCCCTCGCTGGCGTCCGGGGTGGCCTCCTGGACGTCGCGGCCGATCTCCTCCACCTTGCGGTTGAGGTTCTCGCGGCGGCGGATCTGGTCGATCGCGCGGCGCTTGGCGGCGGTGGTGAGCCAGGCGCCGGGGTTGCGCGGGACGCCCTCGACCGGCCACTGCTCCAGCGCCTGGACCAGCGCGTCCTGCGCCATCTCCTCGGCCAGGCCGACGTCGCGGGTGTACCGGGCGAGCGCGGCGATGACCTTCGCCGACTCCATCCGCCAGACCGCGTCGATGGTGCGATGCACCGAGGTAGCCCCCATGAAGGCATCAGACCACAGCCACCTGACGTATTTCCACGACGCACGCCGGGAGCGCGATCCGCTTGACCCGCTCGAGGGCTTCCTCGTGGTCGCGGACGTCGATCAGCCAGTACCCGGACACCCCGCACGCGTCCGGCACGAGGTCGCCCGCGTCGAGCAGCACGCCCGCCCGCAGCAACGCCTCGGCGTGCCGTGCCGCCGCCACGTCCGGACTCCGGACGAACACCATGAACCGCACCGGCCCCTCCTCGCTCTCACCGGTACGTCGAACGAGGAGGGGCCGGAATCGACGCGATGATCAGCCGCGGAAGTCCGCCTCGTGATCGCGGGCCCACTGGGCGAACGTGCGGTACGGACGGCCGGTGAGCCGCTCGTGGTCGGGCGACACGACGAACTCGTAGTCGCTGAAGTCGTCGGCCTCGCCACCCTCGTAGCCGGCGACGCCGAGCACGTACTCGGCGATCTCGCGCGGCCAGCCGACGCTCACGTAGTGCTCCAGCGCCTCGTCCACGGTGACGTCGCGGAACGTCAGCTCGCGGCCGAGCACGGCGCCGATCTCGCGGGCCATGTCGCGCTGGGTGAGCGGCGGCGGCCCGGACAGGTCGTAGGCGCGGCCGTCGTGCCCGTCCTCTTCGAGCACCCTGATCGCGACGTCGGCGATGTCGGCCTCGTGAATCGGCTGGCCGAACTCGTCGGGGCTCGGGTGCACGATCGTCGAGTCCGCGCGGATCGACGGCCCCCACAGGTCGATCTTGTTGACCGCGAACTCGCCGGGCCGCAGGTGCGTCCACCGCACCCCGGACGCCTCGACGGCCCGCTCGATCGGCAGGTGGTGCGTCTTGTCGTAGCCGTAGGTCACCGCGCCCGAGGACAACGTGACGATGCGCCGCACGCCCGCGCGCACCGCCCGATGCACGACCTCGGCCGCGGTCGGCGGGTGCGCGAACAGGTACAGCTTCTCGACGCCGTCGAACGGCAGGCTGTCCGGGTCGTCGAGGTCGGCCCGGACAGCCTCGACGTGTGCGGGGAACGCCGCCTTGGCCGGGTCGCGGGTGATCGCGCGGACGTGCCCGGACAGCCCCCGCACGACCAACCGGCCGACGGTGCCGGTCGCGCCGGTGACGAGCGTGGTCATCGCATGCCTCCCTCGATGCCGTCGAGCAGCTTGTCGAGCCCGTAGTCGAACGAGCTGTGCACGTGGTCGGCCAGCGAGTCGCCGACCTCGTAGGCGCCGGCGTTCCAGAGGGTCGTCATCGTCGGGTAGCGCTCGACGTCGAAGTAGTCGTCCCAGAACACCTGCCGCGCGCCCCACCACGAGTCGCCGGACTCCCCGGTGGCCGCCGCGAGCTGCTGGTCGTCCACCTCGGACGCCGCCGCGCCGTGCACGAACCCCTCGACGGCGACGTGCGCGACGGTGACGTGGCGCGGTTCGAGCCCGGAGTCGGCGAGGGCGGCCAGCAGGAACTCCTGCCCGTCCATCAGCCCCGGCCCGAGCGGCGGCCGGACCATCGACACGTCCCGCATCCACGGGTGCGCCTGGTAGACGGCGCGTGTGCGGTCCGCGTAGTGCTTGACGCGCTCCCGCCACGTGCCCTCGGGCGTGAGTTCGCGTTCCTGGAGCACGGTGTCGGTCATCAGGTCGATCAACTCGGCCTTGCCGGGCACGTGCGTGTAGAGCGACATCGTGCCGACGCCCAGTTCCTGCGCGACGCGGGCCATCGACATCGCGCCGAGCCCCTCGCGGTCGGCCACCGTGATCGCCGCATTGACGATCTGGTCGACGCTCACCTTCGGTTTCCTGCCGACCGGTTTCGGCTCCGGCGGATCACGCCAGAGCAGGGCCAGTGTGCGCGCCGGGTCTCCCCCGCCGCTGCGTTCGGCGGCCATCCGTCCACCCCATTTCCGTAGGTCATACGGAAACAATACCGTACGGACTACGGAAATGGCGTTGCCGTTCTAGTCGACGTACCAGACGACCCTGACCTCGGTGGACGTGAGCGTGCGGGACTCCGCGCACACCTCGTGGGTGGTGAGGAGCCCGTCGATGCGGCACACCCGGTCGTCGCCGGGACTCAGTCGCTCGCGGGGCGTGAAGCCGCGCGACCGGAGGTGTTCGCGCACCCGCTCGGGTGCGCGGTCTCCGGTCAGCGTCACCTCGCGCGAGCAGTTGCCGGACCCGCAGTGGCCGAGACCCTCGGTCGCGGTGAGCCCGGTGGGTGCCGGCAGCACGCCTTCGTCGCCGGGCTTGGCCTCCAGTTGCGCAACCAGCAAGACCCCGGTCGCCAGGAACCCGGACAAGACCATCACCGCCAGCACGAGCGCCCCGTCGGCGACACGTCGCTGCCTCGGCACCGCGGGCAGGCACACCAGTGCCGCGAGCATCGGGTACAGCCAGAACAGCTCGGCGTAGGAGGGCACCCACGGCCCGGCGAACCAGAACGCGCGCGGCAGCACGAACGCCGCCAGCAACACCACCAGCACGCCGCCGACGACCAGCCCGGTCGTGCGCGTGCGGGCCAGCGCGCACCACAGCACGATCGGCACCAGGCCGAACAGGTTCGACGGACCAGGCGTCGGCACGCACACCGCAGCGGCCGCGGCGACGGGCGCGAACCTCCACCAGTGGGTGCGGACCGCTTCCCCCAGGATCGGCATCCCGCCAGTAAAGCGGAAACGCCGCCCCGCTGGTGCGGGACGGCGTTTCCTGTGGTGGGAGCGGGGAATCAGGCTGCCAGGTCGGCCTTGGCCGGTTCCAGCAGCAGCTGCGTGACCCGCAACTGGCGGGCCGCCGCTCGGAGGTCCTTCACGATCTCGGCGACGTCGCGACCCAGGTCGTGGTCGGCGCGCGCGGCCAGGTTCGTGGCCTGCGCGCCGAGCCTGGCGCTGGTCTGCCGGATCTCGTCGAGCGCGGTGCGCAGCTCGTCGACGGTCAGCGGGGTGCTCATGCCCGCCACGCGAGCTTCGTGAGCATGTCCTTGCCCTGCTCGGCGCTGCGGGGGTGGCTCAGCACGTCGTAGCGGCCGGCCACGAGCTGGGTGACCGAGGCGAAGTCGCGACGGCCGCGCGTGGCGGCGTAGCGCATGGCCGCTCCGGCGAGTCCGAAGACCGTACCGGTGAGCAGACCCACGACGATCGGGGCGAGCGCGCCGCCGGTGGAGAACAGGCCGAGCAGCAGACCGACGAACAGGCCGAACCAGGCACCCGACGCGGCACCCGCGCCGAGGACGCGGCCCCAGGTCAGGCGGCCGGTGACGCGTTCGACGATCATCGGCTCGACGCCGACGATGGTGACGTCCGCGACCGGGAAGTCGTTGTCCGCCAGGTGGTCGACGGCCCGCTGCGCTTCCTCGTAGGTCGCGTACGAACCGATGGGCCAGCCCGAGGGCGGGGTGGGCAGTGCGTTGACGCCCGTGGAATTCACTCCCGTGGCGAACGGAGTCGCGGTGGTCATTTCCAACACCTCCGAAATGCGATCCCCTTACACCCGGTATTACGAACTTGGGCCCTCTTTTGTTCCCAGAGTTGCCCCGATGTGACTCAGCTCCCCTTCGGTGAGCACGATGTCGAGCGATTCCAGCGTTTTTCCGAGGTCCTCAACCTGAGAATTCTCAGGTTTCTCCCCCGCGCGTTCGACGACGAACTTGCCTCCGATCAGCCGGCGGCTCAGACCGGGTTCGAGGCGCATGGCCACGAGCTGGCGGCTGAACGGCGAACGCGGGTGCGTCGCCACGTAGTAGTTGGCGGCGTCGTAGTCGACGGGCCGCTGCTCGATGCCGGTCTCGAACGCGTGCTGGAGCGTCCAGCCGCCCTCTTCGAGCTTTTCCAACACCCAGCGGCCGTCCTCGCGGCGCAGCCGGTGCGGCCACCCGGCCTGGTCGACCTCCGCGCCGTCCCGCAACGGCATCGGCCGCAACACGCCCGCGCCGAAACCGACGTCGACGAGCTGGTCGTCCACGATCGACAGGAAATGCGTGCGGGGGCCGGTGAACACCCGGCCCATCTGCCGGCTCACCGAGTGGCCGAGTCGTTCCAGAACGGCGGTGAACAGCAACTGGTGTTCGTAGCAGTAACCGCCGCGCGGTTTGCGCAGCATCTTGTCCTGGATGTCGTCCAGATCGAGGGACGGGATCTTGCCGAGCACCACGTCGGCGTTCTCGAACGGAATGGCGAGCACGTGCTTCTCGTGCAACTCCGCGAGCGAACTCGACGCCGATGCGCCCGTTCGCGCGAAGTACGCCTCCAGGTCAACCTTTTCCGTCTGCCACATGCGCGTCCCCCTGAGCCAGCTGCCACTCCTCTCTCGTAAGCGCGTACTCGACCTCTCCGTATTCCGTGCCGGGCAACGGATCGGGGAAGTCGAGGTGGAAGGTGCGGACGTGCCGCAGCCCGCACTTCTCCATCACGCGCCGCGAGCCGGCGTTGACGAACATCGTCGTGGCGACGACCCGGTCGACGTCTGCGCTGGTGAAGCCGCGTGCGATCAACGCGCGGCCGCCCTCGGTGGCGTAGCCGAGGCCCCAGAACGCGCGGTGCAGCCGGTAGCCCAGCTCGACCTCGCGCGTGCCCTTGAACTCGAACCAGCCGACGAACCGACCGGTCGCGGTCTCGTGCGCGGCGAGGAAGCTCTCGCCGAGGTAGCCGGCGACCGGCGCGGGGTCGAGGTAGCGCATGACCTCGGGGTCGGCGTGCAGTTCGGTCAGCGCGTCCGCGTCGGACGGCCTCATCGGCCGCAGGGTCAGGCGTTCGGTTCTCACCCCCGCATCGTGCCGCGGTCGTCCACCGGTTTCCGGGCGGTCTTGAGCGACGCGAACGCGGCCAGCAGGCACAGCGCGATGGCGAACCCGAACGCGATCGCGAGACCCTGCGCGAACGGCCCGGAGATGAGGCTCGGGAAGAACCCGCGGCCGGTGAGGAACGCGGCCTGGTCCGGCGGCAGCGTCGTGAGCTGGTCGCCGAGCAGTTGCTGGATCGGGTTGTAGCCGAGGAACGCGGCGAACAGCACGGCCACCGCCGGCAGCGCGGCGACCTGGGCGGCGGCGGTCTGCGAGACGCCGTGCTCGACCAGCCCGGTGCGCATGGCGCCGGGCAGCGACTGCGTGAACCCGACGATGATCAGGCTGAAGAAGAACCCGATGGACAGCACCATCGCGGTGTTCTGGAAAGTGGTCATCATGCCGCTGCCGGACCCGCGCGCGTTGGCGGGCAACGAGTTCATGACCTCGGCGCGGTTGGGCGAGGAGAACATGCCCATGCCGATGCCGGTGAACACCAGGACCACCGCGAACTCCCAGTACGGGAAGTCCACCGGCAGGGCGATGAGCAGCGCGAACGTGACGGCCGTCAGGACGTTGCCGCTGAACGCCAGCGCCCGGCTGCCCAGCCGGTCGGACAGGATGCCCGCCGTCGGCGCCGCGAGCAGGAACCCGACGGTCATCGGCAGCATGTAGATGCCCGCCCACAACGGCGTCTCCTCGTAGGAGTAGCCGTGCAGCGGCAGCCAGATGCCCTGCAGCCAGATGATCAGGACGAACTGCAGCCCGCCGCGCCCGAGAGCCGAGGCGAAGTTGGCGATGTTGCCCCACGTGAACGACGGCAGCCGGAACAGGTGCAGGTCGAACAACGGGTTGGGCACGCGGTGCTCGATCACGACGAACGCCACCAGCGTCGCGAGCCCGCCGATCAGGCAGGTGAGCACGAACGGGCTGGTCCAGCCGGTCTGCGAGGTGCCGTGCGGCTGGATGCCGTAGGTGATGCCGACGAGCAGCACGATCAGGCCGGCGGCGAAGGTGATGTTGCCCCACCAGTCCATCTCGGCGTGCCGCCGCTCGCCGGTGTCGCGCAGCTTGAGGTACGCCCACACCGTGCCGAACAGCCCGAACGGCACGGACACGACGAAGATCAGGTTCCAGTTGACCGGCGCCAGCAGCCCGCCGATGACGAGGCCCAGGAACGACCCGGCGATCGCCGCGACCCCGTTGATGCCCAGCGCCATGCCGCGCTGGGTCACCGGGAAGGCGTCGGCGAGGATCGCCGAGGAGTTCGCCATCAGGAACGCCCCGCCCACGCCCTGCACGACCCGCCAGCCGATCAGCCACAGCGCGGCGGCGTCCCCGTCGAACCAGGTGATCGCGAGCATCACCGAGCTCGCGGTGAAGATCGCGAAGCCGAGGTTGTACATGCGGGCGCGGCCGTACATGTCGCCCAGCCGCCCGAAGCTCACCACCAGCACGGCCGTGACGACCAGGAACCCCATGATCATCCACAGCAGGTAGCCGGTGTTGGCCGGGTCGAGCGGGTTGATCGCGATGCCCTTGAAGATGTCGGGCAGCGCGATCAGCACGATCGAGGAGTTGATCGTGGCGATGAGCATGCCCAGCGTGGTGTTGGACAGCGCGATCCACTTGTACCCGGCCTCGGCCGGCGCCTGCACAGTCACTTCGCCATGCTAACCAATCCGCCCAGGGTTAGATCTGCGTCGTGACGACGAACGCGCACCCCGTCGAGTTGCCGGGATACGAAGGCGGCCCGCTGACCCATCGGCCGGAACTGCTCGAGGAACCCCTCTTCTGGCTGGGCCACCTGTACTCCTGCGTGCAGGACGAGGAGACCGAAGAGCTGCTGTTCGGTGCGGACCACGACGCCGCGGGCGAGTTCCACCGGCGGCTGCGGGAACCGGCGGACTGGCCGACGTTCACCATCCCGCTCGCCGGGGACCACCGCCTGCACGTGGTCTACCGGACGTTCGAGGACGATCCCGGCACCGACTACCTCGTCCACCACCCCGACTGGGACCAGGCCGAACAACTCGCGCAGGACGAGGGCCACTTCATGGGGCCCGGTCTGTCGTGGCCCGAACTCGTCGCCGCCGCGGACGGCGGTCTGCCCGGCGGCAGCACCGTCGATCCGCACGCCCGGCTGCTGCTCCTGCTGCCGGCGTTCGGCGACGAAGCCCTGCCCGAGGACGCCGCGGCACGTTTGTCGGCCGCTTTGCGCGCCCTCACGGCCGTGGACGACGCCGGCACCGTCGCCGCCCGGCTGCTGGAGGACCAGGGAGCCACCGGCCAGGTGCGCTGGACGGACGGTCCCGGCTACGCGGTCAACAACGGCCGCTACTCCTACCGCAACCCGGCCAACCACTTCGCGCTGCCACCCGAGCGCGCGGCCAGGGTGGCCGCCGCCCTCAGCGCTTCGGCGTGATCGTCTCCAGCACGGTGCCCCGGGCGTCGCGCACCACGACCTGGGCACCGGGACGGTTCTCGATGAACGGCGCGGCCAGCACGAAGGTGCCGTTGCCGATCACCGCGGGCACGTCGGCGGCACCGGGCGCGGTGTAGGTGATCGAGGCGACCTGCGGGTCGAACAGGATGCCCACCGCGGCGAAGTCCTCGCTCTTCTCGCCTCCGCCCTCGACCGGCACGAAGTCGTGGAAGGCGCGGACCGAGCCGATGGTCTGGCCCTGCACGAGTTCCATGTCGTCGGGCTCGCGCAGGTCGTAGACCAGGCCGCGGCGCTGGGTGCCGTCGTCGAGGCAGTAGAACATCAGGTTGCCGAACCCGCCGAGCACGATCGTGCTGGTGGCGCTGACCTTGGCGGTGACGCCGTGGGAGAACTGGTCGGCGTCGGGCACGGCGCGGTCGCGCAGGCAGGCGGCGAGCCGCTGGGCCTCGGGGGTGCTGCGGTCGGCCGGGGGCAGGGGCAGGTCGGTCACGGACGCGGTCGGCCCCGGTACGCCCCTCAGGACCGTCTCCTCGCCGTTGACCAGCGCCTTCGTGCCGGTCTCCGCCTTGACGTAGCCGGTGGGGGCGAGGAACAGGCCCTCGATGATGCCGGGCGAGGTGTTGTTCCAGCCGGGGTCGGCGATGCGGGACAGGCTCAGGAACTTCACGTCCGGCGACACCAGGCCCGCCATCGCGCCGGAGGGCGTGGTGAACAGGACCTTCACCTGGCCGCGGCCCTCGGCGAGCCGCGCCGTGTCCGGGGCGGAGATCGTCGTGGTCGTGGCGGTGTTCGCGCAGAAGAACACGCCGGTCGAGGCCCGGAACGCGCTGAGGACGGTGCCGTTCTTGTGGCTGAGCGCGATCAGCGACCACTGGTCGGCCGGCGGGTGCGCGGTCGCGGCGGCGGTGCAGCGCGCCATCATGTCCGGTCCGAGCGGGCCCTTGCCGACGTTGTTGACGACGTTGCGGTCCTTGCCGACGAACTCGCCGTTGTACTGCATCGGCGGGCCCGCGACGTCGGCGGAGCCGCCGAGCAGTGCCTGGCTCGCGAAGACGGTCGTGGCGGCGAGCAGGGCGACGCCGGCGGCGATGACGACGGGCCTGCCGTTGCGGGCGCGCGGGTCCATGCCCTCGGACAGGCGCCGGCGGGCCCGCAGGCGGACGTCGTCGGGCAACGGGCGGTGGTCGGGCAGCTGGTCGATCATGCGTTGTCCTCGGGGGTGAGGTCGCGCAGCCGGGCGCGAGTGCGGGAGACGCGGGCGCGGACGCTCGACTCGGTGATGCCGAGGAGCGTGGCGGCGTCGGACACGGACACGTCGCCGAGCAGGCAGAGCTGGGCGATCTCGCGTTCGGAGTTCGGCAGCTTCGCGATGGCGGCCACGACCTGGACCAGGCGGCGCCGGGCGTCGGTGCGGGCGGCCACGTCGTCGGCGTGGTCGCGCTCGTCCTGCGGCGTCAGCTTCGAGACCAGCCGCAACGCCCTGCGCTTGGCCCGCCACTCGGTGCGGGCGCGGTTCGCGGTGACGGTGTAGAGCCACGGCAGCGCGGAGTCGCGCACGAGCTGGGCGTCGCCGCGCTTGCGCCAGGCGGTCAGGAACGTGGCGGACAGCAGGTCCTCGGCCTGCGACCAGGACGCGGTGAGGCGGTAGGCGTAGTTCCAGACCGCTTCGGCGTGCCGTTCGAACAGCTCCGTGAACGCGGCGTGGTCGCCCTGCGCGATCTGCTCCCAGAGCCGCGTGTCGGGTGGACCGACGTTCGCGAGCTCGGACGTTTCAGTCATCACACTCCGCCTGGGGCCGCCACCGCCCAGTGTGCTGCGTGACGCCGGTCACCTCGTTACCGGGGAGTTACCCCTCATTCGAGGCCTGAATGACGCCGATGGCAAGATCTTCGCGTGCCGTTCGAGCAGCAGCAGCCCGGCAATGTCGAGGCGGAGACCCAGGTGTTCGCGAAGTTCCCGACGCACGAGCCCGACGAGGCCACGATCCCCGGTGTCGAGCCGGTGGCCGCACCACCCGCTCCACCTGCGCCGAAAGCCGTTCCGGCGCCCGCCGCGGCGGCGGCGAAGCCCGCGCCCAAGTCGTTGACCCGGCGGTTGGCCCGCCGGATCCTCGGCCCGACCTTGATGACGAAGAGATAGGCCCAGCTACCGGTCGGGGACCTGGCCCAAGCCTCCGCAGACCCGGCAGGCGGTCCGGTCCTCGTTGAGCCCAGAACCAAGGCAACGGCTGCACTCTTTCACAGAAGAACAGTGTCCGCTTCTACTCCGAGTGGTGGCAGCCGCCAAGCAGGGACCGTCCCGGCAATAATGGGTGACCCCCATCGTTCACGCTCGGTGATCAGGCCTGGGTGGACGGTCCGGCTGGAATCTCGTTGGCACGTGCGACATTGCCTGCGACGATGCCTCTGCGTTCGCCGTTCGGGAGCTTCCACCAGCCGGAGCAACCGCGTGGGCACGGGTGCGACATCTCGTGCAGCACAAGGCCTTCCGGACCGGGAACGGGTTGTTGCCACGACATCGTTCCGGACCCCGCGCACAGCAGGCAGGTGTCCTCTTCACACTCCACCCCTGGTAATTACTCCACAGGGGACACTTCGGGCAATCGCTGGATCGAGGGGAGATCACCGATGGCGGTGGCGGTCGTGACAGGCGCCGGATCGGGTGTGGGACGTGCTGCGGCGCGCACCCTGCTGGCTGCGGGATTCCAGGTGGCGCTGGCAGGACGGCGCGAGGACGCGCTGACCGAGACCGCAGAGGGCTTTCCCGACAGCGCTCTCGTGGTGCCGACCGATGTGTCCAGTGAGGACTCCGTCGTGGCGTTGTTCGACACGGTGGTTTCCCGGTTCGGCCGGGTCGACGTGCTGTTCAACAACGCGGGCATGAACGTGCGCGCCACGCCCGTCGAGGAGTTCTCGTTGAGCGCGTGGGAGAAGGTCGTCGGGGTGAACCTGACGGGCGCGTTCCTGTGCGCACGCGAGGCGTTCAAGGTGATGAAGACCCACGGCGGTGGCCGGATCATCAACAACGGCTCGATCTCCGCGTCGGTGCCACGCCCGCACGCCGTCGCCTACAACGCCACCAAGCACGCGATGACCGGGCTGACGAAGTCGTTGTCGCTGGAGGGCCGCGCGCACAACATCGCGTGCGGGCAGATCGACATCGGCAACGCGGCGACGGAGATGACCGCGCGGATGGGCGGCGGCGTGCTGCAGGCCGACTTCGAGGTGCGGCCGGAGCCCACCTTCGACGTGCAGCACGTCGCCGACGCCGTTCTATACCAGGCGCAGCTGCCGTTGAACGCCAACGTGCAGTTCATGACCGTGATGGCGACGGCGATGCCCTACATCGGCAGGGGTTGAGCCTGGTACATGCCGCCACCGCGCTCCAGGAGACCGAGGTCGACGAGGTAGCGGCGGATGGTGACGTGGTCGACCTCTCCCCCGTCGCACCACGCCTTGAGACGCTCGTTGATCTCCTTCTCCTCGTAGTACGTGCGCGCGGTGAAGGCGTGCGCGGCGACGTGCTCGAGGATCTTGCGGCGCCGTTCGTGGGCGACCGGCAGGGAGACGAGCTTGTCCTTCAGGACGAACGGCGCGAGCCCGTCCGCCGGCATGGCATCGGTGAGCGTCGCGGCGAGCGGCTTGAGGTCGGCCGGCCGGGCCGGTTCGCCCTCGACCAGCCCGGCTTCGCGGAGTTTCCGCAGCGCCGTGCCGGCGTCTTTCGGTGTGAGTCCGGAGGCGGCGGCGACGTCGGTGAGCGTGCCCGCTCCGAGGACGACGGCGGCGAAGGCCCGCAGCCTCGCGGGTTCGGCCAGTGCGCGCACGACGTTCTCCGGTGTGGTCATGTCTGCGAACCTAACGCCGCCGTCCACCGGTTTTACCGGGACGCGGCGCCCTGCCACTCGTCGTTCATCGGCCCACCAGTCCCGCGGCGAGGCTGTCGGCGAGGTAGCCGTCGAGGTCGGGCGTGTCGGGTTCGAGGACGTGCCGCACCCAGGCGGACCGTTCGTGCTCCAGCGGCGGCAACTCCCAGACGCAGCCGATGAGGTCCTTCGGGATGACGCTGAACGCGCGCAGGTCGGGGTCGGTGCTGCCGAGGAACGGCTGGTCGCCCGACACGGCCGTGCGGCAGTGCAGCACGTTGTCCCAGACCCAGTTGTACGCGTTGAGGTACATGCCGGCCGCGCTGCGGTGCAGCACCGTCACCGTGGCGGGCGGCGTCGGGTCCTCGAAGTCGGGGTAGATCCGCGGCAGGAACGCGTGGGCGGCGTCGCGGATGTCGTCGGTGATCTCCAGACCGGGAGTGACCACCTCGTAGCGCTTGACGTGTCTGCCCGCGACGACCAGCGGTTCCTTGACCGCCAGCTGCTTCTCGTAGAAAGCCATGCGTCGAACGTATGAGCTAACCCTGACAGGGTGTGTCAGTGTATTCCGCGTGCGTGCGAGTCGACTGGTTTCCCTGCTCCTGCTGTTGCAGACGAAGGGCCGCATGACGGCGTCCGCGCTGGCCTCCGAGCTGGAGGTGTCGGTGCGGACGATCTACCGGGACGTGGAGTCGCTGCACGCCGCAGGGGTGCCGCTGTACGGCGACGCGGGCCCCACCGGCGGGTACCAGCTGCTCGACGGCTACCGCACCCGGCTGACCGGGTTGACCGAGCAGGAGGCCGAGTCGTTGTTCCTGGCCGGGCTGCCGGGGGCGGCGGCGGACCTGGGGCTCGGGGACGCGGTGGCGGCGGCGCAGTTGAAGCTGATGGCGGCGTTGCCGTCGCCGATGCGCGACCGGGCGTCGCGGATGGCCACGCGGTTCCACCTGGACGCGCCGTCCTGGTACTACGACTCGGAGCGGTCGCCGTTGCTGGAGGTGGTCGCGGACGCGGTGTGGCGGGAGCGGACGATCGAGGTCGGCTATCGGCGGTGGCGTGCGCCCGAGGACGTGACGCGGACGCTGCGGCCGCTCGGGCTCGTGCTCAAGGCGGGGCGCTGGTACCTGGTGGCGCAGGGGTCGTCGGCGCGGATCTCGACGTACCGGGTGGCCCAGATCCAGTCGGTGGAGGTGCTGGAGCCGTTCGACCGGCCCGCCGGCTTCGACCTGGCCGCGCACTGGGCGGCGTCGCTCGAGGAGTTCCAGGCACGCCAGCACACGGGGACCGCGGTGGTCCGGTTGTCGGCGCGCGGGTGGGAGGTCTTCGACTCGCACGTGCTGCCGGTGGTGGCGAAGGCGGCCGCGGAGTCCGTTGTGGAGGACGGCGGCGGGTTCCGGGTGACGATCCCGATCGAGTCGGTGGCGCACGCGACCGGGATGCTGCTGCGCCTCGGCGGTGAGGTGGAGGTGCTGGAGCCGGCGGAACTGCGGGAGCAGGTGACGGCTGCGGTGCGCCGGCTGGCGGAGCTCTACCTGGGGTAGCCGAACCTCGCGAGGTGGTGCCACAGGTGCTTGACCACCTGCGGTGGCGCGCTGGCGGTGTCGAGCAGGTCCGGGGTGAGGACCCCGTCTCGCGCGAGTTCGAGTCCCAGCTCGACCGACTCCTGCGTGCGGTAGCCGGCGTGCCGCAGGAGGTCCTGTGTGGACAGCCGGAAGCCCGCGTGGCGTTCGACGCGGCACGGCAGGTCGACCTCGGGGAAGGTCGGGTCGAGGACGACGGCCTCCACGTCGTCGAACGTGACGGGGCCGTGGACGTGGGCCTCGACGTAGTCGTCGAGCGGGTCGGCGGGGGTGGCGTGGCCGAGCAGGGCGAAGCGGCGTGCGGTGCCGAAGTCGACCGGGTCGAAGACGCTGTCGGGGTGGCAGAACGTGGTGCGGTCCAGGACCGCTTCGGTCAGCCGCAGGTGCGCAGAGCCGAAGCGGGGCGCTGCCCCGCAGCCGCGCCGACGGTGGTCGAGGGCGCCGTACTTGGGCCGCGCCGAGGGGTCTGCTCGGTCGTAGGCGCCGCCGAAGAGCCTGCTCTCCCACTGCCAGCGGTCGCCGCCGGGGTGGGCGGTGAGACCGCCGTTGCTGGTGCCGGTCTCGAACTGCGAGCGGTAGGCGCCGTCGCGGGCGAGCTGGGCGAGGACTCCCCGGCCGGGGTGGAAGTTGAGGGTGACGCGCAGGTCGCGGGGCAGGGGGCCGCCGGCGGACAGGGCTTCGACGTGCGCGATCGCGCGCTCGACCGTCCCCTGCTCACCCATCCGCGCGCCTCGCTCCACCGAGCCGTGCCAGCTGGCGGTCGTGCAGCCGTGCCAGCACCAGTTGCGCGACCACGGCTCCCAGCAGTGCCATGAACATGTCCCACTGGGTGTCCCACACGTCGCCCTGGGTCCCGAGGAAGTCTCCGGCGGCCTCGCCACCCAGCACGGCCGAGAGCCACTCCAGCATCTCGTAGCACGCGCTGAACGCCAGGCACACCGACGTGACCAGCACGGACAACCAGCCGCCCGGCCGCAGCGGTGTCCGTCGCAGCAGCACCTCGCGGGCCAGGACCGCGGGCACGAACCCCTGCACGAAGTGGCCGAACCGGTCGTAGTGGTTGCGCGCCAGGTCGAACAGGTCCTGCACCCAGAAGCCGACCGGCACCCGTGCGTAGGTGTAGTGCCCGCCCAGGATCAGCACCAGCGCGTGCAGGAACAGCAGCCGGTACAGCAGCGGTGTCAGCGGGAACCGCCGGAACGTCGCGACCAGAACGCCCGCGCCGATGACGACGGGGGCGACTTCGAGGTACCAGGTACCGCGCGAGTACGGGCCGATCCCGGACACCACCAGCGCGACGGCGGTCAGGCCGAGCAGGACCAGCGGTTCGGCGACGCGTTTGTCACAGCTCACGGATCACCTTGCAGGGATTGCCGACGGCCAGCACACGCGGCGGGATGTCGCGCGTGACGACGCTACCGGCTCCGATGACGGAGTTCTCGCCGATGGTGACGCCGGCGCACACGATGACGCCGCCGCCGAGCCACACGTTGTCGCCGATGGTGATGGGGGCGGCGGACTCGAAGCGCCGGCGGCGGGCTTCGTGGTCCTCGATCGGGTGCAGGGCGGTGAGGAGTTGGGCGCGCGGGCCGATGGAGACGTCGTTGCCGATGGTGATGGTGGCGCAGTCCATGAGGATGGCGTCGTAGTTGAGGAAGCTGTTGGAGCCCAGGTGGATCTGGTAGCCGTAGTCGCACTGGAAGCGCGGCATGACCCACGAGCCTTCGCCGATGGAGCCGAAGAGCTCGGTGATGACGTCGGCTGCGCGGGTGGCGTTGAACTCGTCGACCAGCCGCTGGGCGGCGAGGCGTTCGGCGACCAGTTCGGGGTCGGAGTCCTGGTACAGCTCGCCGGTCATCATCTTCTGCTTCTCGGTGATCACCCTTCGAGAGTGCCCGACCGCAGCAGCGCGCGGGCACGGGATGCGGCGATCTCCATCAACGCCACCAGCTCGTCGGCCTCGAAGCCGGGTGGCGGTTCGACGTGGAGCACCACAGGTGTGGTGCCGGGCATCGGCGGGCGAGGAGGTAGCTGACCTGCGGGTTCGACGGAAACCACCACAGGTGTTCTGGTCGCGAGCGGTCCGGCGACGCGCAGGCGGAGGGCGTCGAGGAGTTCCTGTTCCGGTTTTCCCTTGAGCAGCAGCAGGACGAACGGGTCGGCGTCGAGCAGCCAGCCGACCTGGAACGCGAGGGCGGCGGCGTGGCGGCACGGGAGTTCCCAGCCGTCGCAGTCGCACTCGGGTTCCAGGTCGCCGATGCCGGGGACGAGGTCCACTCCGGACTCCTCGGCGGCGGTCACGAGGTCGCGTGGCATGTCGTTGTCCAGCAACGCCGCGATGTGGGCGGGGTTCTCGGCGACGCGGTCGAGGAACCGTCCCCAGTGGACGTCGGAGAGCACGGGCACGACGACGGTGGTGCTGTGGACGGTGTCGTTGTCGTGGACCTGGGCGTGCAGGCGGCCGGGGCTGACGGTGATCGGACCGACGACGCCGGCGTGGGCGTAGCGGCGGCCCAGGCGCAGCAACGTGGTGTCCAGCGCGGTGTCCTCCAGCGCCCTGACCCACGTCTTGCCCCACCAGGTGGTGGCGACGCGGCGTTTGACCTTCGGGAACGCGGCGAATCCGCGGGCGGTCATCAGGCGCTCCTCAGTGCGACGAGGTCGGCGAGTTCGGCGTCGGTGAGTTCGGTGAACGCGGCCTCTCCCCCGTGCAGCACGGCGTCGGCGAGGTCGCGCTTGTCCTGCAGCAGCGCGGCGATGCGTTCCTCGACGGTGCCTTCGGCGACGAGCTTGTGGACCTGCACGGGCCGGGTCTGGCCGATGCGGTAGGCGCGGTCGGTGGCCTGGTCCTCGACGGCCGGGTTCCACCAGCGGTCGAAGTGGATCACGTGGTCGGCGCGGGTGAGGTTGAGGCCGGTGCCGGCGGCCTTCAACGACAACAGGAACACGGGTGCGCGGCCGTGCTGGAAGTCGTCGACCATCCGCTCGCGCTGCGGGACGGGGGTGCCGCCGTGCAGGAACCGGGTGGGCTGCTTGATGTGCTGCTCCAGCAGCCGGGCCATGCCGACGTACTGGGTGAAGACCAGCGCGGAGCCGTCCTCGGCGACGATGGTGTCGAGGAGTTCGTCGAGCAGGTCGAGCTTGCCGGAGCTGCCCTGCAGCGTCGGGTGCCCGAGGTAGTGCGACGGGTGGTTGCAGATCTGCTTGAGCCCGGTGAGCAGCTTCAGCACCAGGCCGCGGCGCGCCATGCCGTCCGACGCCGCGATCTGTTCGAGCGTCTCGCGGGTCAGCGCCTCGTACAGCGCGGCCTGCTCGACCGACAGCGACACGTACCGGTCGGTCTCGGTCTTGGCGGGCAGTTCGGGGGCGACGCCGGGGTCGGACTTGCGGCGGCGCAGCAGGAACGGCCGCACGACCTTGGTCAGCGTGTCGTCGGGCGCGGGCCAGCGGCTGCGGAACGCGCGGTGCGTACCGAGCAGGCCGGGTGTCGTCCAGTCCAGGATGGACCACAGCTCCGACAGCGAGTTCTCGACGGGTGTGCCGGACAGCGCGACACGGGCCGCGGAGGGAATCGACCGCACCGCCTTGGCGGTGCCGGAGTGCGGGTTCTTGACGTGCTGCGCCTCGTCGGCGACGACCATGCCCCACTCGTGGGCGCGCAACGCCTCGGCGTCGAGCCGCATCGTGCCGTACGTCGTGAGCACGACGCCCTCGGACGCGAGGCTCCGTTGTGGACCGTGGTAGCGGCTGACCGGCACGCCGGGTGCGAACCGGCGGATCTCGCGTTCCCAGTTGCCCAGCAGCGACGCCGGGCAGACCACGAGCGTCGGCCGGTCGTCCGCCCGGTGCAGGTGCAGGGCGATCAGCGTGATGGTCTTGCCCAGGCCCATGTCGTCGGCCAGGCACGCGCCGAGGCCGAGCCCGGTCATGTGGGCGAGCCAGCGCAACCCGTGCAGCTGGTAGTCGCGCAGTTGGGCCCGCAACGCCGGGGGCTGCGGGAACTCGGGGACGGCGGTGATCGCCGCGCTGAGGCTGTGGGGCGCGACCTCGACCCGTTCGCCGTCGATCACCGCGACACCGGTCAGGGCGGCGGTGACGGCCTGCACGGCGCTGATCGGCTTGAGCTGCTGCCGGGCCTTGCGCCGCAGCGACGGGTCGACGAGCACCCACTGGTCGCGCAGCCGCACGACCGGCCGGGACGCCTCGGCGACGAGGTCCATCTCGGCCTCGGTGAGTTCGGCGCCGCCGAGGGCGAGCCGCCAGCAGAACGAGAGCAGGTCGCCCGCCTGGAACGCCCCCGCGGGTTCGCCGATCACGGCCCGCGCGGACAGCCCGGTGGAGAGTTCGCGCGGCCAGTGCACCTCGAGGTCGAGGCCGAGCAGTTCGGACACCTCGGTGTCGCTGAGGTCGGCCTCGTCGAGCAGGCGCTGCAACGGCGGCCAGTCGATCCGCGCCATCGCCCGGATGGCGTCGAGTTCGCGGCCGGAGCCCCGCACGTCGCGCGGGGAGGGGTCGGTGACGGCGCGGACCTGCACGATCGCCCGGAACCGCTGCTCAGCGGTCATCTCGATGCGCAGCGACAGGGTGATCTGCTCGTCGGCCCACCCCTTGAGCCCGGACACGTCGCAGGCCTCGTGTCCCGCGAACGGTCCGGTACCGCCGCCACGCGGCAGCGTGTCGGCGACGGCGTCGAGGAACGCGCGCAGGGTGTCGTAGTCGCCGTGCGCGGCCAGCTGCCGCAGGTGCAGTTCGTCGGCGTGGTCGAGCGGCCCGACCCGCCAGGCGTCGAACCCGCCGGCGGTCACGTCGGGCACGATCCGCCCGCGCGCCACGAGGGCGAGCGCCGTCGCCGCGGCCACCGACCAGTAATCGGTGCCCTCCAGCACCGAGGGCAGGGCTTCGAGCAGGGGTTTCGAGTGGAGCTGACCGAATCTGGGTGGATCGGCGGGGACGAACATACTCTGTACCGTACAGCATACGGTACGGTAGTGTCGCGCTCGTGATCGAACACACGGGCAGCGGAGACCCGGCGCGCACGCTCGCGTTGCTGTGGCGCACTCAGGAACGGGTGTCGCGCAAGGGCAAGCCGGACCTGAGCGTGGACCGGATCGTGCGGGCGGGCATCGACCTCGCCGACGCCGACGGGCTCAAGGCGTTGTCGATGCGGCGCGTGGCCGAGGCGCTGGGCGTGGGGACGATGTCGCTCTACACCTACGTGCCGGGCAAGGGCGAGCTGATCGACGTCATGGTCGACACGGTGCAGGCGGTGACGGGCCGCGAAGAACAACCCGGCTGGCGCGAGCACCTGACCTACGTGGCGCGGGAGAACCTGGAGCTGCACCGGCGGCACCCGTGGTTGTTGCAGGTCGCGCCGTCACGGACGGTGCTCGGCCCGCAGGTGGCGGCGAAGTACGACTTCGAGCTGCGCGGGCTGGACGGCATCGGCCTCTCGGACGTGGAGATCGACTCGGTGCTCAACCTGGTGCTCGGGCACGTGCAGAACTCGGCGCGCGGGCTGACGGCGGCCGCGGTGACCGAGCAGGAGACCGGTCTGACCGACCAGCAGTGGTGGGACGCGGCGGCGCCGGTGCTGATGACGGTGTTCGACCCGGCGCGCTACCCGGTCGCGGCACGGGTGGGCGGTGCGGTCGGCGAGGCGCACCAGAGCGCCTACTCCCCCGAGCACTCGTTCGAGTTCGGTCTGGAGATGATCCTCGACGGCGTCAATCGGCTGATCGAGTCGCGCGAGCTGTAACACCTGAGTGACGCGTGCCGGGATGCGTCGTTAATTCCCACGCGGTGTCATCTGGGTGCCTACAGTTACGCCACGCCGATCAACTTCGTCGCTGGGAGGCCCGCTCGTGGTGATCGACTCCCGTCCCCGGCAGGCGCTGGTGCGCCGTGTCACCGGTCTGGCGCGGTCGACTCCCGGCCGGTTGAGCCTGATCGTCGTGGTGCTGGTGGTGGCGAGCCTCGCGAGCGGCTGGCTGACGACGTGGAGCGTGAACCGGCAGGAACGGGCGCTGGAGGACCTGGCGACGCGCTCCGAGCCGCTCGCGCACGCCGCGCAGGAGGTCTACCGGGCGTTGCAGGACGCGGACGCGACGGCGGCGAGCGCGTTCCTCTCAGGCGGCCTGGAGCCGTCCGAGCTGCGGGAACGCTACGAGGCGGACATCGCGCAGGCCCAGGCGGCGCTGTCGGTGGCCACGGCGTCCTCACCCGAACTCACGGCGACGCTGGCGGCGCAGCTGCCGGTGTACACGGGGCTGATCGAGACGGCGCGCACGAACAACCGGCAGGGCTTCCCGGTCGGCGCGGCCTACCTGCGCGAGGCGTCGGGGCTGATGCGCACGCAGCTGCTGCCGGCGGCGCAGGAGCTGTACCGGGCGGAGACGGACCGGGTGGCCCGCGCGCAGGACGAGGCCACGTTCCCGTGGGGTTCGGTGGCGGTCGCGCTGGGGTTCGTGGTGGCGCTGGTCGGCACGCAGCGGTACCTGACGCGCAGGACGAACCGGCTGCTCAACGTCGGGTTGCTGGTCGCCACGGGCGCGGCTGCGGTGTCGCTGCTGTGGGTGACGACGGTGTCGGTGCTGGTGATGCACGACGTGTCGGACTCGCGGGCGGCGTCGAAGAAGGTCGACGTGCTCGCCCAGGCCCGGATCGCGACGCTGACCGCGCGCGGCGAGGAGACGCTGACGCTGGTCGCGAGAGGTGCGGGCCAGTCCTACGAGAAGAACTTCGTCGAGGTGTCGGAACGGCTGGAGGGGCTGCTCGACCAGGCGGCGAAGCTCGGCGGCACCGAGGCGGTGGACCAGGCGATGCGGCACTTCCGGCAGTGGCAGCAGGTGCACCAGCGCATCCGCGAGGCCGACGACGCGGGGCAGTACACCGACGCGGTGGCGTTGATCAACAACCCGTACTTCGACTCGCTGGACCAGGCGCTGGTGCAGGGCATCGGCGAGGCGCGGCAGGACTTCAGCGACGAGGTGGCGGTGGCGCGGGCGTCGCTCGCGGGCACGGTGGTGGGGGTGCTGGTGCTGGCGCTGATCAGCGCCGCGGGATCCACGACGGGGTTGTGGCAGCGGCTCAAGGAGTACCGATGAGGCGACTGGCCCTGGCGACGTTGCTGCTGCTCGGGGCGTGCTCGGCGGGACCGCCGCCGAGCGAGGTGGTGCCGCGCTCAGCCGCGGCGCCGCAGCCGGCGAACGCGAGCACGGTGTCGGCGGCGCCGTCGAGCGCGGCGGGTGCTCCCCCGTCGTGCGACGCGACGGCGAGTCTGCGGCCCGGGGCGTTGCCGCCGGCGAACCAGATGCCCGCGGGCTCGACGATGGCGAAGATCCAGCAGCGCGGCCGGTTGATCGCCGGGGTGGACCAGAACTCGTACCTGATGGGGTTCCGCAACTCGTTCACCGGCGAGATCGAGGGCTTCGACGTCGACGTGGCACGGCAGATCGCGAAGGCCGTGTTCGGCGACGAGAAGAAGGTGCAGTTCAAGGTCGTAACGGCGGCGGAGCGGATCCCGATGCTGCAACGCGGGGACGTCGACGTGGTGGTGCGCACGATGACGATCACCTGCGAACGGCTCAGGGACGTGGACTTCTCGCAGGTCTACTACCAGGCCGGGCAACGCGTGCTGGTGCGCCGCAACTCCGGCATCACCGGCGTGGAGGGGCTCGCGGACAAGAGGGTGTGCGTGGCGTCGGGGTCGACGTCGCTGGGCAACGTGGTGAACCGGGTGAAGACGACCGTGAGCGTGCCGAACTGGACGGACTGCCTGGTGATGCTGCAGCAGGGGCAGACCGACGCGATCTCCACCGACGACACGATCCTCGCCGGACTCGCGGCGCAGGACCCGTACACCGAGGTGGTGGGCGCGCGGTTCACCGACGAGTCGTACGGCGTCGGGGTGCCCAAGGGGCAGGAGGACCTGGTGCGGTTCGTCAACGGCGTGCTGGAGCGGATGCGCTCCGACGGCACGTGGGCCGCGATCTACGGCCGGTGGCTCACGCCGCTGGGCCCGGCACCCGCGCCGCCCGTCGCGCGTTATCGGGACTAGGGGGTGTGTGCGGATGAGTGACGAGCTACCGGAGACAGGGCCGCAGACAGCGCCGGGCACCGCGCCCTGGTCGTCGTCGCAGGAGATGTCGCGGTCGGCGTCGGGACGTGCGCGGCGCGGCAGCGGGCGGTCGATGAGCCGCGGCCGGCTGGGCGCGGGCCTGGTCGAGGTGCCGCGGGTGCCCTACCGGGACCCGAAGACCGCGGTGCTGGAGAACCCCGAGGTCCCGGAGGCGAAGCGGTTCTGCTCGAAGTGCGGCAAGAAGGTCGGCCGCCGCAGCGACACCAAGCCGGGCCGGGTGGAGGGGTTCTGCCCGCAGTGCGGGCACGCGTACTCGTTCACGCCGAAGCTGCAGCCGGGCGAGGTGCTGCACGACCAGTACGAGGTGCTGGGGTGCCTGGCGCACGGCGGCCTGGGCTGGCTGTACCTGGCGCTGGACCACGCGGTGAGCGACCGCTGGGTCGTGCTCAAGGGCCTGCTGGACTCCGGTGACGCCGACGCGATGGCGGCCGCGCTGGCCGAGCGGCGGTTCCTCGCGGAGGTCGAGCACCCGAACATCGTGAAGATCCACAACTTCATCCGGCACGAGAGCCGCGAGCTCGACAAGCTCGTCGAGTACATCGTGATGGAGTACGTGGGCGGCGAGTCCATCAAGGACATGATCACCCAGCGGCGCCGCGACGGCCGGGGCGACGAGGCCTTGCCGCTGGCGCAGGCCATCGCGTACGTGCTGGAGATCCTGCCCGCGCTGGGCTACCTGCACGGGGTGGGGCTGCTGTACTGCGACTTCAAACCGGACAACATGATCCACACCGAGGAGCAGCTCAAGCTGATCGACCTGGGCGCGGTGCGGCGCATCGACGACCACCACTCCCCCATCTACGGCACGATCGGCTACCAGGCGCCGGAGATCGGCACGATCGGGCCGTCGGTGTTCTCCGACATCTACACGGTCGGGCGGGCGCTGGCGGTGATGAGCTTCCCGTTCGACTTCCGGGGCCGCTGCAAGGACCGGCTGCCGACGGTGGACGAGGAACCGCTGCTGGGCCGCTTCGAGTCGTTCCACCGGCTGCTGCTGCGGGCGACGAACCCGAACCCGGAGCTGCGGTTCTCCTCGGCCGAGGACATGGCCGAGCAGCTCACCGGCGTGCTGCGCGAGGTGCTGGCGCTGGAGGACGGGGTGGCGCGGCCGGGCCTGTCGCGGCAGTTCACGCCGGAACGCCGCCGGTTCGGCGTGGAGGGCCCGCTGGACCTCGCGGAGGTGGCGCTCGCGCTGCCCGCGCCGTCGGTGAACACCTCCGACGCGGCGGCCTCGTGGCTCGCGACGGCGACGACGTCGGACCCGGAGGGGCTGCGCAAGGCGCCGGAGCTGACGGTGGAGGTGCGGCTGCGGATCGTGCGGGTGCTGATCGAGTCCGGCGACACCGCGGCGGCGTTGCGGGAGCTGGAGGCGTTGACGGCGCCGTCGATGTTCGACGAGCCGGAGCTCGACCCGGCCGAGGACTGGCGGCCCGACTGGTACCGGGGCCTCGCGGCGCTGGCGGACGGCCGGGCGGGCGACGCGCGGGGGTTCTTCGACGCGGTGTGCTCGGCGGTCCCGGGTGAGGCGGCGCCGAAGCTGGCGCTGGGCGTGTGCTTCGAGGCCGTGGACGACCTGAAGTCGGCCGGGGCCTGGTACGAGCTGGTGTGGCGCACAGATCACTCGTTCGTGTCCGCCGCGTTCGGGTTGGCGCGGGTGCTGCTCGCCTGTGGCGACCGTGCGCGAGCGGTCGAGGTGCTCCTGTCGGTCCCGGACACGTCTTCACAACACTTGCCGGCGCAGATCGCGGCGGTGCGCGCGCAGCTCGGCGACTGCGCGGCGGAGGACCTCGTCGCGGCCGGGGAACGCTTGCACGCCTTGGACATCGACGTCGCGTCGCACACCCAGTTGTCGGCCGAGGTGCTCGAGGCGGCGTACGACTACGTGACCCGCAATCAGGCCGCCGAGGGGAGGGTGCTGGACTGTGCACTCTCCGAACACGAGCTTCGGCTGGGTCTGGAGCGTCGCTACCGCACGCTCGCCCGGTTCGCGGCCACGCCGGAGGAACGGATCGCATTGGTGGACCGCGCGAACGCGGTAAGGCCTAGGACGTTGGTTTGATGGACACCCTGAAGTGCCCGGAGTGCTCCGAGCCGGTGGCGGCGGAGGACCGGTTCTGCGAGGCGTGCGGACGCAACCTGCTGGTGCGCCGCACGCCGCTGGGCGGACCGACCGGTCCCGCGCAGGCCTCGTGCATCCTGTGCGGGTCGCCGGACATCGATGACGAGGACTACTGCACCCAGTGCGGCCGGCACCAGCCGTCGGCGCGCGACCGGGTCGAGTACGCGCTGGGCGCGGTGTCGGGTGTGTCGGACCGCGGCAAGCGCCGCGCCCGCAACGAGGACTCGATGGCGTTCGGGCACGTGGCGGGCAAGGGCGTCGCGGCCGTGGTGTGCGACGGCGTGGCCTCGTCCGAACGCGCCGAGCAGGCCTCCCAGGCCGCTGCCGACGCCGCGGTGGAGGTGCTGCTCAACGCGCTGATCGACACCGCCGACCCGGAGCAGGCGATGATCGACGCGGTGGCGGCGTCGTGCTCCGCGGTGGAGAAGCTCGTCGAGGACGAGCCGATGGAGGCGGGCGCCCGCGGTGTGGCGCCGTCGTGCACGTTCGTCTCGGCCCTGGTGACCGAGTCGGCGGTGACGATCGGCTGGGTCGGTGACTCGCGCGCGTACTGGCTGTCCGACGAGGGCTCGAAGCAGCTCACCACGGACGACACGTGGGCGGCGCAGCTCGTCGCGGAGGGCGTGCTGACCGAGGAACAGGCCCGCACGGACCGCCGCGCGCACGTGCTGTCGCGCTGGATCGGCGCCGACGCGGGCCAGGTCGTGCCGCAGGTGGCGACCATCCGCCCGAGCACGGCGGGGGTGTTCCTGCTGTGCTCGGACGGCCTGCACAACTACCGCCCGCAGCCGGAGGACCTGCAACCGCTGCTGCCGTGCGGTCCGGAGGAGTTCGTGAAGGTCGCCCTGGACGCGGGCGGCCACGACAACATCACCGTCGTGCTGGTGCCGTTCGCACCGGCCGGCTAGGTCCTGGGGAGGACAACCCATGCCCGGCACGACCGTGGACGTGACCACCGCGGACGGCATCGCCGACGCCTACCTGGCCCGTCCTGATGGCGACGGCCCGTTCCCGGCGGTCCTGTTCTACATGGACGCCTTCGGTCTGCGGCCGCACCTGACCGCGATGGCCGACCGCCTGGCCGCCGCGGGGTACGTGGTCCTGGTGCCCAACGTGTTCTACCGCGCGGGCCGCACGCCGCTGTTCGACCTGCCGGACTTCATCGACCAGGCGTCCCGCCCGGCGTTGTTCGAGAAGATCATCCCGGTGATGCAGTCGCTGACCCCGGCCGGTCTGATGAGCGACGCCGGCGCCTACCTGCGTTACCTGGCCGACCTGCCGTTCACCACCGACGGCCCGGTGGGCGTCACCGGCTACTGCATGGGCGCGGGCGTGGCGCTGCGCACGGCGGCCACCTACCCGGACCGGGTGGCGGCCGCGGCGGGCTTCCACGGCGCGAACCTGGCGTCGGAGGCGCCGGACAGCCCGCACCTGGTGGCCGGCTCCGTCACGGCGGAGCTGTACTTCGCGCACGCCGACCAGGACGCCGCCATGCCGCAGGAGCAGATCGACCGGCTGGAGAAGGCGCTCACCGAGGCGGGCGTGACGCACCGGTGCGAGGTGTACGAGGGCGCGCACCACGGCTACACCCAGTCCGACACCTCCGCCTACGACGCCGAGGCGGCGGAGCGGCACTGGAGTGCGCTGCTGGCCCTGTTCGGCCGCACGCTCAGCTGATCATCCACAGGTCGGCGCCGGACCGGGCGAACGGGTCCGGCGCCGCCTGCGGGAACCGCGACTCGGCGGCGAGTGCCTGCACGACCTCGCGCACGACGAGCGCGGTGACGACCTCGGAGGTGGTGAAGCCGAGGTGGTGGCTGCGTGCGCAGACTTCGTCCAGCAGGTCGATCGCCCCTGCGGGCAGCGGGCGCTGGGCGTTCCTCGCCACCTCGGCCAGCGCGTCGTCGGTGATCCGCACCAGGTGATGGCGCTCCATCTGGTCGCACACGTCGCCGAGCACCTCGATGGTCGCCTCGACGGACATCTCCTCGACGTGGACCGGCTGAAGCCGCCGGGTGAGCGCGCTGTCGAGCGCCGCGAACGACTCGGGCGTGGCGATGCCGACGACCTGCACCTGACCGTCCACGATCGCCTGGCGGAGCTCTTCCCGCGCCTCGCCGATGTCGCCGATCCAGGCGATCGCGCGGGGGTTGTCCCGCAGTTGTGCGACCACGGCGTCGGTGTCGCCGGAGATGTCGTAGATCCGCCGGTCGCGCAGCGCCGGTGGCACCGTGCCGTCGACGAGTGCCCCGGCCAGGCCGTCGAGCACCTCGCGGCGGCCGATCCCCGGCCGGCCGACGAGCACGGGGTTGCTGCGGTTGTGCCTGGCCAGTACCTGTGCGGCGCGCTGGATCTCCTGGTACCTGCCCCGCACCCGTGCCTGCGGGACGTGCTCGGTGATCTTGCCCAGGCGCAGGCCGTCGACCAGCCGCGTCAGGGGGCGGATCCTGGGCGGCGGGGAGACGACGGCGTGGGCGAGGAGTTCCAGGTCCGCCCCGGCGATCTCGAGCATCCGCACCGCGATCCCGTCGCCTTCGCGGAGGATGCCGAGCAGCAGGTGTTCGGGGCCGACGTGGTGCAGTCCCAAAGCGCGCGCCTCCGCGGGGGCGTAGCTCTCGACGACGCGCTTGGCGCGCGGGCTGAAGGCGAAGTTCTCGCGGAGGCGGTGGCGTCCTCTGCCGATGAGCTGATCGACGAGGCCCCGGCCTTTCGCGAGGCCGAGGTCCCATCGCGCGAGCGCGGTGGCCGAGGTGCCCGGTTCGGCGATCAGGCCGAGCAGGAGGTGCTCGGTGCCGATGTAGTCGTGGCCGAGCAGCCGGGCTTCGGCCTGTGCCGCGGCGAGGACGGCGCGGGCCTGGTCGGTGAGCGGTTCAACGGCCATCGGGTGCCTCGGTGGTGAGCAGGGCCAGGTCGCGCCGGACGCGGTCACCGGTCAGGCCGTGGCCGAGCAGCCGGTCGTCCAGGTCGCGCAGCAGGGAGATCGCCTCGGTGGTGTCGCCGTTGAGCGCGGTGATCCGGGCGAGGACGTGCTGCGCGCGTGCGGTGCCTTCGTGGCCGGACCCCAGCAGGCGGCGGCGGTCGGCCAGTACGACCCGCACGGTGTGCAGTGCTTCGGCCCGTCTGCCCAGCGCCATCAGCGTGACGGCGATGAACTGGCGGGTGTCGAGGGTGTCTTCGAGCGGGCCACCGCGCGCGAGCAGGTCTTCGAGCCTGCGCAACGCCTCGGGTGCGTCGCCGGAGGCACCGACGGCCAGGGCGAGGTGCTGCTCGGTGCGCCGGCAGTCGACGTGCTCCTCGCCCAGGAACTGCTGCTGGGCGAGGAGCAGGGCGCGCAGGTCGTCCAGGACGGTCTGGTAGCCGTGGCGGCGGGCCCTGCTGATCACGGCCTCGAGCGGCTGGCCGGGTGTTTGCCCCGGTTCGGTGCGGCGGGCGCGGTTGAGCGCGATGCGGTACCGGTCGGCCGTGGACGTGCCGCGCTTGTGCGGGCGCGGCAGTCCCTCGCGGGTCAGCACCGTGCTGAGCTGCTGGTAGACCTCGTCGATGGTGAGGTGTTCGCCGCCGCCGGGGATGCCTTCCTCCAGCACGCGCAGCAGGCGGCCGGTGAACGCGGTGTGGGGTTCGCCGGGCAGCACGAGGGCGACCTGGTCGCGTTGGGCGGAGGTGAGCAGGTAGGTGCCGTCGATGTCGAGCTGGCCGAGGACGGCGGTGGCGGGGTCTGCCATCGGCTCGCCCAGGGCGCGGCCGGAGTAGCAGCAGTCCAGCACGACGATCTTGGTCTTGGCGGTGCTGTCGAGCACGCGGTCGCGCAGGGAGACGTAGGACAGCGAGCCGAACGCGGGGTCTTCGGGGTCGCTGTCGTGCATGCCCAGGTAGAGCTCATGGCGGCGGCCGACGATGCCGTGGCCGACGTAGTAGACGACGAGCAGGTCCTCGGCTCCGGTCATGGCGCGAGTGAGGCGGCGGCCGAGAGCGGGCAGGGAGGGCTCGTCGAGCACGACGGTGCAGTCGTCGGGGGCGACGAGGCCGGTGGCCGGGTCGGTGAGGACGCGGCGCAGGTCGTCGAGGCACTGGCCGACGACCGGGATCGAGGGGAGGCGGTCGTCGGCGTACCTGGAGGTGCCGAGCAGCACGACCCTGGTGCCGGCCATCAGCCCTGGTCGAGGATCCGGGCGAGCATCGCCTCGACGTCGGTGCCGCGCACGCGGTCGGCGTCGATCTCGGCGGTGACGGCGCCGTCGGCCTCGCGCCGCACCGACACCTTGACCTTCGACCGGCGTGGCTGCTGGAAGAACCCGCGCAGGGAGGCGGCGAGGACGGTCAGTGCGCCGCCCGCGCCGACCGAGACGATCAACGCGTCGGTCAGCGCGCCGAGTTCACCGGGCTTGGGCGGGGTGAGGTGCTTGCGCACCGTGATGTCGGCGTCGCCGTCGAGCCAGTCGAACAGCGCTTCCAGGTCCGCCGGGGTGCCGGCCGCGAGTACGAGGTGCACAGCCGTTCGATCGACGGGCGGTGACGTCCTGTTACGAGGATCGGCTTGTTTCCGCGCGGGGTGGAAATCGGGCGCGGGGCTCACACTGGAGGCGGGAGGTGGGGCGTTGCGGAGGGCGGTGTTGATCGTCGCGGCGGTGCTTGTCACCATCTTGGTCGTGGTCTTCACCTTCCAGCGCAAGCTCGTGTACTTCCCCTCCCCCGGCCCGGTGCCGTCCGCGGACGAGGCGCTGCCCGGTGGCCGTGACGTCCGGCTGGTGACGGCGGACGGCCTGGTGCTGGAGGGCTGGCACTTCGAACTGCCCGACGCGCCGGCGACGGTGATCGTGTTCCCGGGCAACGGCGGCAACCGCGAGGGGCGCCTGTCGCTGGCGCGCGGGCTCACGGCGCGGGGGTTGTCCGTGCTGCTGTTCGACTACCGCGGCTACGGCGGCAACCCGGGGCTGCCGTCGGAGGAGGGCCTGACCTACGACGCGCGGGCGGCGCTGGACCTCATCGACGGGCCGGTCGTGTACTTCGGGGAGTCGCTGGGGGCGGCGGTGGCGACCGAGCTGGCGACGTTCCGGGCTCCGAAGGCGCTGGTGCTGCGCTCGCCGTTCACCTCGCTGGCGGCGGCCGGGTCGCACCACTACCCGTGGTTGCCGGTGCGGATGTTGTTGCAGGACAAGTACCCGGTGCTGGAACGGGTGTCCGCTGTGGACGTGCCGACGGTGGTGTTGCTGGGCACGAAGGACTCGGTCGTGCCGCCCGCGCAGAGCCGCGAGGTGGCGAGCGCGGCACGGGCGAGGCTCGTCGAGATCGAGGGCGCGGACCACAACGACGAGGTGCTCGTGTCGGGGCCGCAGGTGATCGACGCGGTGGTGTCGGTCAGCGGTCTGGGCTGATCCGGTCCGGGCTGATCTCGCCGGAGCCGCGCCGGATCAGCGCGGCGGGGACGACGGCGTGCACGGGCGGTGAGGTGTCGCCGTCGACGCGGGCCAGGACGAGTTCGGCGGCTTTGCGGCCGATGCCGGGGACGTCCTGGCGCACGACGGTGATCGCGGGGTCGAGCAGGTCCGCGAGCGGGAAGTCGTCGAACCCGATGACGGCGACGCGGCGGTGCAGGTCTCGCGCGCGCAGCACGCGCAGGGCGCCGACGGTGACGAGGTTCTGGGCGGTGAACAACGCCGTGGGCGGCCGGTCGAGGCGCAGCAGCGCGGCGGTGGCGGTCTCGGCGAGGTCGGCGCCGTGCAGGTCGGTGTGCACGAGTTCGGTGCGCAGCGCGACCCCGGCGCGGGCGAGGCCTTCGACGTAGCCGGTGTAGCGCTCCTGGCTGGTCCACAGGGTGCGGCGGTCGCCGAGGAACGCGATGTCGCGGTGCCCGAGCGCGATCAGGGACAGCACGGCGTCGCGGGCGCTGTCGCGGTTGGTGGTGGTGACGCAGTCGGTGCCGCCGAAGGTGGGCGGCCGGTCGACGAGCACCATCGGGGTGCCGCGTTCGCGTTCGTGCTGCAACGCGTCCTGGTGCCCGCCGGCGGCCATGACGACGAGGGCGTCGACGCGGCGCGCGGACAGCGAGAACAGCAGTTCGCGTTGCAGGGTGTGGTCGTCCTCGGTGCTGCCGGCGAGCACGAGGACGCCGTGGCGGCGGGCGTGGTCCTCGACGGCGCGCAGCAGGGCGGCGTCGAAGGGGTTGGAGAGGTCCTCGAACAGCACGCCGATGGTGGCGCTGCGGCGGTCGGAGCGGCGCAGGCTGCTGGCGGTGAGGTCGGGCCGGTAGCCGAGGGTGCGGGCGGCGGCGCGGACGCGGTCGGTGACCTCGGCTCCGGCGCCGGGCAGGCCGTTGATGACGCGGCTGACGGTCTTGGTGCTGACCTTCGCCAGCGCGGCGACGTCGCGCATCGTGGGTTCACGTCTGCCTGCTGCGGGGTCCATGCGCACGTCCTTGGACTCTTGCGTCAACGATGACGCGAACGGTATACCCGATCGATATCACGCGTAGCCGCTCTTCCGTTACTCACGGTGATACAGCGGAGGGCCGGATACGTCAACGTTGACGTAGGAGTTGGTCATGCGCAGAACGGTCGGGGTTTTCAGCGCAGCGGCGTTGCTCGTGCTCACCGCGTGCGGAGGTGGTGGCTCGTCCGGCGGCGGTTCGACGCTGGTGGGGCTGGTGACGAAGACGGACACGAACCCGTTCTTCGTGAAGATGAAGGAGGGCGCGCAGCAAGCGGCGGGGTCCTCCGGGGTGACGGTGCAGTCGTTCGCGGGCAAGCAGGACGGCGACAACCAGACGCAGGTGGACGCGATCGAGAACCTGATCGCGTCGGGTGCGAAGGGCATCCTGATCACGCCGAGCGACTCGAAGGCGATCGTGCCGTCGGTGGACAAGGCGCGCGCGGCGGGTCTGCTGGTGATCGCGCTGGACACGCAGCTCGAACCCGCGGACGCCGCCGACGCGACGTTCGCGACGGACAACTACCGGGCGGGGCTGCTGATCGGGCAGTGGGCGAAGGCGAAGTTCGCGAAGGAGGGCAAGCAGGCGAAGATCGCGTTGCTGGACCTCAACCCGAACCAGGTGTCGGTGGACGTGCAGCGCGACCAGGGTTTCCTGGAGGGCTTCGGCGTCGACGTGAAGGACAAGACCCGCATCGGTGACGAGTCCGACCCCCGGATCGTGGGACACGACGTGACCGACGGTGACCCGTCGGGTGGGCGGCGGGCGATGGAGAACCTGCTGCAGAAGGACCCGTCGATCAACCTGGTCTACACGATCAACGAACCGGCGGCGGCGGGCGCGTTCGAGGCGCTCAAGGCGGCGGGCAAGGAGAAGGACGTCACGATCGTCTCGGTCGACGGCGGCTGTCCCGGGGTGAACAACGTCAAGGCGGGGGTGATCGGCGCGACCTCGCAGCAGTACCCGCTGAAGATGGCGCAGCTGGGTGTGGAGGCGGTCGCGAAGTTCGCGAAGGACGGGTCGAAGCCGTCGAACACGGACACGGGCGTGACGCTGGTGACCGATCAGCCGGCGGACGGCGTCGAGTCGAAGGACTCGGCGTGGGGCCTGCAGAACTGCTGGGGCTGATCGCATGGCCGTGGTGGAGTCCCGGGAACGGTCGCCGCTGACGCGTCTTCAGCACCTGCTGCACGCGCAGGCGACGATCGGGCCGGCGGTGGTGCTGCTGGTGGCGGTGGTCGTGTTCGCGGTGCTGTCGGAGCGGTTCCTGACGCCGGGCAACATCTCGCTGATCCTGCAGCAGGTGGCGGTGGTGGGCACGCTCGCCGTGGGGCAGACGATCGTGATCCTGACGGCGGGCATCGACCTGTCGTGCGGAGCGATCATGGTGCTGACCTCGATCGTGATGGCGAAGGTCGCGGCGGAGACCGGGCTGCCGGGGTTGCCCGCGCTGCTGCTGGGGTTCGTCGTGGGCACGCTGTGCGGGGTGCTCAACGGGGTGCTGGTGACGCGGCTGAAGCTGCCGCCGTTCATCGTCACGCTGGGCACGTTGAACGTGTTCTTCGCGCTGAACCTCTGGTACTCGGGCAGTGCGACGATCCGCGGCACGGACATGCCGTCGTTGCTGCTGTGGACGGGTCAGACGTTCACGGTGTTCGGCACGCGGGTCACCTACGGCTCGGTGATGCTCGTGCTGCTGGTGGGCGCGATGGCGTTCGTGCTGAAGAACACCGCGTGGGGCCGGCACGTGTACGCGACCGGTGACGACGTCGAGGCGGCACGGCTGTCCGGTATCCGCACGACGCGGGTGCTGTTGAGCGTGTACGCGACGGCGGGGCTGATCTACGCGCTGGCGGCGTGGACGTTGATCGGCCGGATCGCGTCGGCGAGCCCGCAGGCCGGGCAGACCGACAACCTGGACTCCATCACGGCGGTGGTGATCGGCGGGACGTCGTTGTTCGGCGGCCGCGGCGCGGTGGTGGGGTCGCTGATCGGCGCGTTGATCGTCGGGGTGTTCCGCAACGGCCTCGCGCTGGCCGGGGTGGACGTGCTGTGGCAGACGATGGCGGTCGGGGTGTTGATCATCGTGGCGGTGTCGCTGGACCAGTGGATCAGGAAGGTCAGGTCATGACGGCGGTGCTGAGGGCGTCGGGCCTGGTCAAGCGCTACGGCCGGGTGACCGCGCTGGCGGGGTCCGACCTGGAGTTGCTGCCGGGCGAGATCCTGGCGGTGATCGGTGACAACGGCGCGGGCAAGTCGTCGCTGATCAAGGCGTTGTCGGGGGCGGTGGTGCCGGACGAGGGCGAGATCTTCCTCGACGGCGAGCCGGTGTCGTTCTCGACGCCGCTGGACGCGCGGCGGGCCGGGATCGAGACGGTGCACCAGTCGCTGGCGGTGGCACCGTCGCTCGACATCGCCGCGAACCTGTTCCTCGGCCGGGAACGGCGCCGCAAGGGCGTGCTGGGGTCGGTGTTCCGGATGCTCGACCGCGCGGGCATGCGGGAGGAGGCGCGCCGGCAGCTCGACGCGCTGGGCATCATGACGATCCAGCACCCCGGCCAGGCCGTGGAGACGTTGTCGGGTGGTCAGCGCCAGGCGGTGGCGGTGGCGCGGGCGGCGGCGTTCGGCAGCCGGGTGGTGATCCTGGACGAGCCGACGGCGGCCCTGGGGGTGCGGGAGTCCCGCGCGGTGCTGGACCTGGTCCTGCAGGTGCGGGAACGGGGTCTGCCGGTGATCCTGATCAGCCACAACATGCCGCACGTGTTCGAGGTGGCCGATCGCATCCACATCCAGCGGCTGGGCCGCCGCATCGCCGTCGTCGACCCCGCTCAGGTGTCGATGTCGGACGCGGTGGCGATCATGACCGGGGCTCTGGAGCCGCCCGGCTAGTGCCGAAGGGGTTGTCGATCACGTACCGCCACCGGCCGTCCGCGCCCCTGCGGGCGACGTCGGTGGCGGTGCCCTCGATCTCGCCGATGCTCCAGTCGACGATCAGCAACGCGATGCCGTCGTGTTCGTAGACGTGCCTGGGCCTGATGTCGATGGGCAGTCCCGCGGCGAGGAACCGCTGGTTGGCGTCGCGGCGGGCGGTTCCGGTGACGGTGAGGCCGGGTGCGGGGACGAACAGGCCGCCGGGTTCGTAGACGGCGTCGACGGCGTCCGGGTCGCGGGAGTTGAAGGCTGCGGCGAAGGCGTGGGCGACACTGGAGGGGTGCATGCCGACAGCGTTGCGTTCGCTTCCGTGGGTCACCAAACGGTGACGTGGGACCGCCCGAGTGCCGAGTGCCCGGTGGAGGTGGCGCTGGCGGCGATCAGCGGCCGGTGGGCGACGCTGGTGGTGCGCGATCTGATGCACGGGCCGAAGTCGTTCTCGGCGTTGCGGGCGGGGTTGCCGTCGTTGAGCGCGAAGGTGCTGACCGAACGCCTGGAGTCGTTGGTGGCACAGGGGTTGGTGTCGTGCCACCGCTCCCCCGGTTTCCCGGTGCGCACGACGTACTCGCTGACGGCCGCCGGGCTGTTGTTGCGGCCGTTGCTGGTGCAGCTCTACCGCACGGGTGAGGCGTTGCTGGCCGAGCGCGGCTGAGGTGCGTGGAAGCCGCCGATCTCGTGTTCGAGCAGTTCGGCGAGTTTCAGCGGGGTGCGGTCCTCGAACATCGGTCCGATGAGCTGCACGCCGACCGGTAGGCCGTCGGCCGGGCCGGTGGGGATGGCGGTGGCGGGCAGGCCGGGCATGGTGGCGAGGCCCGCCCAGACGAGCTGGTCGAAGTAGGGGCGCTGGTCGCCGTCGATGTCGATGCGACGCCGCATCACGTCGGGGTCGTGGTCGTGCGGGAACGCCGGGGTGGGCGTGATCGGGCAGAGGACGACGTCGTAGCCGGCGAAGAACTGCCGCCAGCCGTGCCGGTGGAGTTCGCGGCGGGCGTGCAGGGCGAGCCAGTCGTGGTGGCTGAGCTGCGTCTCGCGCAGCTGCTCCTCGTCGATGCGGAACCGTGCGACCGACCCGGCGAACAGCAGCCGCAGGTAGGTGGTCGCGGCTTCGGTCAGGTCGGGCAGCAGCGGGCTGTGCCGGTCGACGCGGGCGCCACCGTTCGTGAGTGCTTCCGCCACCTTGTGCACGGCCGCGTGCACGGCCGCGGAGGTCGGGACGAGCGGGTGCTCGTCGAGGACCAGGATGCGGAAGTCGCTGATCCGGGCGTGACGGGGTGGCGGCAGCGTCAGCGCGTACGCCTTGCCGTGCGTGAGCGGGTCGGGTCCGGCCATGACGTCGAGCAGGAGCGTGAGGTCGCGGGCGCTGCGGGCCATGGGGCCGACGACGGCGAGGTCGTGCTCGGCCGGTGACGCGGGCGCGGGCGGTGCGCCCATGCCTCGGGTGGCGGCGATTCCGATGGTGGGTTTGTGGGCGTGGACGCCGCAGAAGTGGGCGGGGGTGCGCAGGGAGCCGCCGAGGTCGGAGCCGAGGGACAGCGCGCCGAACCCTGCTGCCAGGGCCGCTGCGGATCCGCCGGAGGAGCCGCCCGGGGTGCGGTCGGGGTTCCACGGGTTTCGGGTGGTGCCGTGGAGTTCGTTGAAGGTCTGTATGTCCTGCAGTCCCAGGGGGACGTTGGTCTTGCCGAGGATCACGGCGCCTGCCTGCTTGAGCCTGGTGACCTGAACGGCGTCTTCGGCGGGGTGGCGGTCGCGGTGCTCGGGCATGCCCCAGGTGGTGGGCAGTCCGGCGATGTCGTAGCTCTCCTTGACGGTCACGGGGATGCCGAGCAGTGGCCGGTCCTCGCCGCGGGCACGCGCCTGGTCGGCGTGGCGTGCCGCGGCCCGTGCGCGGTCGAAGTCGGGCACGCAGATCGCGTTGACGACGTGGTCGTCGCGTTCGATCCGGGCGATCGCCTCGTCGGTCAGCTGCTCGGAGGTGACGTCACCGGCGCGCAGGGCGGCGATGAGGGCGTGCGTGGTGTCCATGGTCCTGACCGTATTTGACCTGGTCCGGAGCCATAAAACTCGTCATCGGGCAAGTTCTCGCAGCACGGTTTCCAGGGGCGCGATGAGGTTGCGCGACGCCTTGAGCTCGTCGGAGACCAGGGCGGTGGTGGTGTTGACGCGCCGCCAGAACTGGCCTCGCACGGGGATCTCGACGAGGTTGAGGGTGAACACGGGCGGGTGACCGAGTTCGGTGGTGAGCTGCTCGACGATCTCCTGCAGCAGCGCGGACAGCTCGGCGCGGGCCTCGTCGCGTTGCCGGGTCTGCTCGGGTGAGGTGTGGTCGGGCCGCCACCGCCGGTGGGCCTCGCGCAGGTGTTCGGGCACGCCGACGGGCGGTCTGCCTCCGCCGCCGGTGATGAGCGACTCGCTCCACCACCGGTCCCACCCCGACCCGAACGTCTCCGGCACGTACACGTCGTGCAGGCGGTCGACGGGCGGGGTCAGGGGTGGGATGGCGGCGGCGGTGGGGGTGCTGACGCCGAGCGCGTCACGGACGTAGAGCACGAAGGTGTCCGCGCTGCCGCTGGACACCTGCCAGGTGGAATCCCCAGGAAAGTGCATGTCCCACGGTAGCGGCCTACAACGGCACGGCGTCGAGCGCTTTGAAGATGCGCTTGTCGCTGACGGTGTAGCGGGTCTTGATGGTCTGCGCGAAGTAGGACAGCCGCAGTTCCTCGATCATCCACCGGATCTCGTCGAGCTCGGGCGCGGGTTCGTCGGGCGGGGTCTGGGAGCGCAGGTCCCGGTACTCGGCGTGGACCTGGTGGACCTTGTCGGTCCAGTCGAGGTCGCGGCGCGGGTTCTCGGGCAGCTTCTCGATGCGCCGCGACACACCCTTGAGGTACCGGACGAGGTCCGGCAGCCGGTCGTAGCCGGTGTGGGTGACGAATCCCTTGTACACCAGCGAGTTGAGGTGTGCGCGGATGTCGTTGGCGGAGTCGGGGGCGCCCTTGAGGCCGGCGAGTTTCAACTCCGCCTCGTGGTGGGCCTCCAGGACCTTGCGGACCTCCTGCACGACGACCCAGGTGGTGTCGTTGAGCGCCGCCTGCACCTTCTTGAGCTGCGCGGCGTAGGCCTTGGCGTCCCAGGCGGGCTCGCCCATGAGCCGGTCGACGGCGGCCATGATGCAGTCCGCGAGCAGCGCCGCGACGCCGCCGTGCGGATTGCGCGTGAGGGCGAGTTTGGCGGCGTTGTCGAGGTGGCGTTGCAGGTGCTTGACGGGTGAGTTGATGCCGAGCAGCAGGAGCCTGCGCACGCCGCGGCGGTGGGCGTGGGCCTGCCGTCCCGGGGTGTCGAGGACCTTGATCGCGACGGTCTCGCCCTGGTCGAGCAGCGACGGGTAGGCGGTGACGGTGATGCCGGACTGGCGTTGCTCGATGGTGCGCGGCAGCGAGTCGAAGTCCCAGGTGGTGAGGCCGGTGCGTTCGAGGTGCCCGGCGGCCTGGGACAGCGATTCGCGGACCTCGTCGCGCAGCTTCTCCTTGAGCGCGGCGATGTCCTTGCCCTCGGCGAGGGTGCGGTTGTGCTCGTCGACGACCTGGAAGGTGAGCTTGAGGTGGTCGGGGACGGCGTCGAACTGCCAGTCCTCGCGGTGCACGGTGACGCCGGTGAGGGCTTTGAGTTCGCGTTCGACGCCGCCCAGCAGCGAGGTGTCGCCGGGTTTGATGCGGGCGAGCACGGCGGTGGCGACGTCGGGGACGGGCACGAAGTTGCGGCGGATCTGCTTGGGCAGGCTGCGGATCAGCGCGACGACCAGGTCGTGGCGCAGGCCGGGGATCTGCCAGGAGAACGCGTCGTCGTCCAGGGTGGTGAGCGCGGGCAGCGGGAGCTGAACGGTGACGCCGTCGTTGCGGCTGCCGGGTTCGAAGTGGTAGCTCAGCGGCAGCGTGAGCTCGCCCTGGCGCCACTGGTCGGGATAGGCGTCGGGGGTGACGTCGGCGCGTTCGTTGACCAGCATGTCCAAGGTGTAGGTGAGCTGGTTCTTGTCCTTCTGCTTCTTCCACCACGAGTCGAAGTGCCGGGCGGAGACGACCTCGGGGGCGACGCGTTTGTCGTAGAAGTCGAACAGGGTCTCCTCGTCGACGACGATGTCCCGGCGTCGTGCCCGGTTCTCGAGTTCGCCGACTTCTTCGAGCATCGCCCGGTTGGTGTGGAAGAACCGGTGGTGGGTGGTCCACTCGCCCTGCACGAGGGCGTGGCGGATGAACAGCTCACGCGAGAGTTCGGGGTCGATGCGGCCGTAGTTGACCTTGCGGCCGGCGACGATCGGCACTCCGTAGAGCGTGACCTTCTCCAGCGCCACGACGGAGCCGCGTTTGGTCTCCCAGTGCGGTTCGCTGTACTGGCGTTTGACGACGTGCTCGCCGAGGCGTTCGGCCCACTCGGGTTCGATCTTGGCGACGATGCGGCCCCACAGGCGGCTGGTCTCGACGAGTTCGGCGGCCATCACCCACTGCGGTGGTTTCTTGGCCAGCGCCGAGCCGGGGAAGATCGCGAACTTGGCGTTGCGGGCGCCGAGGAACTCCGTCATGGGGCGGCGTTTCTCGTTGGGGGCCTGCTTCTTGAGGACGTCCTTGACGCCGATGTGGCTGAGCAGGCCCGACAGCAGCGCGATGTGGATGTTGCGGGGGTCGCCGGGCTGGTCGTTGACGTGCATGCCGATCTGCTTGGCGACCTGCCGCAGCTGCAGGTAGATGTCCTGCCACTCGCGCACGCGCAGGTAGTTGAGGAACTCGGCCTTGCAGCGCTTGCGGAACTGGTTGCCGGACAGTTCCTTCTGCTGTTCCTTGAGGTACTGCCAGAGGTTGAGGAACGTGACGAAGTCGGATTCGGAGTCGACGAACCGCGCGTGCTGCTGGGTGGCGGCTTCCTGCTGGTCGGCTGGGCGTTCGCGGGGGTCCTGGATGGACAGCGCCGCGGCGATGATCATGACCTCTTTGAGGCAGCCGGTGGTGTCGGCTTCGAGCACCATGCGGCCCAGGCGCGGGTCGACCGGCAGCGCGGCGAGCTTGCGGCCGGTGGGGGTGAGCTTCTTCTCGGCGGCGTTGATGGCGCCGAGTTCCTGCAGCAGGCCGATGCCGTCGTTGATGTTGCGGGAGTCCGGCGGGTCGATGAACGGGAACTTCGCGACGTCGCCGAGGCCGATGTTGGTCATCTGCAGGATGACGCTGGCGAGGTTGGTGCGCAGGATCTCCGCGTCGGTGAACTCCGGCCGTGCCTCGAAGTCCTCCTCGGAGTACAGGCGGATGCAGATGCCTTCGCTGACGCGGCCGCAGCGGCCCTTGCGCTGGTTCGCCGACGCCTGGCTGATGGGTTCGATGGGCAGGCGCTGGACCTTGAGGCGGTGGCTGTAGCGGGAGATGCGCGCGTTGCCGGGGTCGACGACGTACTTGATGCCCGGCACGGTGAGGCTGGTCTCGGCGACGTTGGTGGCGAGCACGATCCTTCTGCCGGTGTGCCGCTGGAACACCCGGTGCTGCTCGCCGACGCTGAGTCGGGCGTAGAGCGGGAGGATCTCGGTGTTTTTGAGGTCTTCGGCTTTGAGGGCGTCGGCGGTGTCGCGGATCTCGCGTTCACCGGAGAGGAACACCAGGACGTCGCCGGGGCCCTCGGCCTGCAGTTCGTGGACGGCGTTGATGATGCCCTGGGTCTGGTCGTCGTCCTCCTCGAGCGGCCGGTAGCGGGTCTCGACGGGGTAGGTGCGGCCGGAGACCTCGATGATCGGGGCGTTCTCGAAGTGCTGGCTGAAGCGCTGCGGGTCGATCGTGGCACTCGTGATGATGATCTTGAGGTCGGGCCGTTGCGGCAGCAGCTGCTTGAGGTAGCCGAGCAGGAAGTCGACGTTGAGGCTGCGTTCGTGCGCCTCGTCGATGATGATCGTGTCGTAGCGGCTCAGCGTGCGGTCGGTCTGGATCTCGGCGAGCAGGATGCCGTCGGTCATGAGCTTGACCAGCGTGTCGTCACCGGACTGGTCGGTGAACCGCACCTTGTACCCGATCGTGTCACCGAGCTTGGTGCCGAGCTCCTCGGCGACCCGTTCCGCGACCGTGCGCGCGGCGATCCGGCGGGGCTGGGTGTGCCCGATCTGGCCGGTGACGCCGCGGCCGAGTTCGAGGCAGATCTTGGGCAGCTGGGTGGTCTTGCCCGAGCCCGTCTCGCCGGCGACGATCACGACCTGGTGCTGTGCGATCAGGTCTTTGATGTCGTCCTTGCGCTGGCTGACCGGCAGTTCGGCGGGATAGCTGATCTTGGGGACGGACTCCCTGCGCAGCGCGACCTTGAGCGCGGCCTCGTCGATCTGGGCGGCGATCTCCTCGGTGATCTTCTTGCGCGCGAGCGGGTCCTTGACCTTGCGTGCGCCGTCGAGGCGCCTGGCGAGCCGGCGTTGATCACGCGGCATGAGCTCGGGCAGGCGTTTGTGCAGTTCAGCGTGCGGGGTGTCCATTTGGGTTCAAGGATAGTCAGCCCCCGCCACTTCGTTCGCCCCAATAACCGTGTGCCGCGTCTCGGCAGGCCCGCCGACTCGCGCTCGCCCGGCCCGCCGTCCGCGCTCGCCCAGCCTCTTCGGCCTTCCCGCCCCCGCCTGCGTTGCTGTCCCGCCTGCGTTCCGGCGCGTGGCCCGTCCCCCTGCTGCCTCTGCGCGCTCCAACCCAGACCACCCCCAGCCCCCATCCCCCGTGGCCGTTCGTCACCAGCGCTCCCCCGTCGGCCTGCCCATCACTTGCCGCTTCTCCCCTTCGCCGCTCCTTCCCGGCGCCCTGACCTGCGGCGACACCGGGGCGTCCAAAATTGTCAGACCCCCTCGCTAGCGTCTGCGGCATGGACCTGAACGCGTTCTGGGTCCTGATCGAGGGCTCCTGTGCGCAGGGTTCCGATCGGGACACCCGGCAGGAGTGGCTGGCCGCCGCTCTCGCCGTGCTGCCTGCGCGCGAGGTGGTGGAGTTCGCGGTGCGGCTCGACGAGGTGCGGCGCCGGGTCGACACGTGGGCGTTGTGGCACGCGGCCGCGGTGGTCCACGGCGGGTACTGCGGCACGGACTCGTTCTTCTACTTCCAGTCGTGGCTGATCGGTCTGGGCCGGGAGGTGTTCGAGTCGGTGGCCGCCGATCCGGACGCCTTGGCCGGTGTGCCGGAGGTCCGGGCGTTGGCGGCGCGTGGTGGCACGCACGCGTGGAGCGGTGCGCAGTGGCCGGAGTGGGAAGGCCTCGCCTACGTGGCCGCTGAGGTGGTGGGTGAGGACGCGTTGCCGGCCGGGTTGTCGTCGGATCCGGTGCCGGCCGGTGTGCCTTGGGATTTCGCTGACCCGGCGGAGATCGCCGCTCGGGTGCCGCGGTTGGGCTCGTTGTTCGGGAAGGTGGCGTGATGGACGTGCCGGTGGACGTGGTGGTGTGGCGGGCTCCCGGGCCGGAGTCGTTCGCGGAGGCGGCGGCGCGGTACGCGGAGTTGCGCTCCTCGCCGCTGGGCGCGTTCGACCCGGCGGTGGCGGCGTTCGTGCGCGAATTACGGCAGACCTCGCCGGATCCTTCGTCCGAGGTGTCGTGGGACGAGGCGTTGACGGTGGGGGTGGACGCCGTGATCGTGCACGTGGTGTGGCCGGGCCGGCGGCAGGTGCTGGATCTGGTGGCGTTGCTGGCGGCCCGTCACGGGCTGGTGTGCTTCGAGCCGGCTCGCCAGGCGGCGATGTCCTGACGCAGCGCGGTTTTCGTGGTCTGCGGGGCGAACGAGGCGTCCACGGCGTTGGTGGCGATGCGGGCGAGCGTGTCGTCGTCGAAGCCGAGGTGCTCGCGCAGCAGGCGGTACTCGTCGGTGAGCGTGGTGCCGGTGGAGGCGGGGATGTCGGTGCTGAGCGTGACGGTCAGCCCGGCTTCGAGCAGGTGTGGCAGCGGATGAGAGGAGATGGAGTCGACCAGTCCCAGTGCGACGTTGGACGAGGGGCATGACTCGAGCGGGATTGCGCGGTCCCGCAGCAGGGCGACGACCTCGGGGTCTTCCAGCGCCCGGAACCCGTGCCCGATGCGGTCGGCCAGCCCGACGGTGACGGCCTCGGCGACGCTGGCGGCCCCGCACGACTCGCCGGCGTGGTGCACGAGTCCGATGCCGGCGTCGCGGGCGGCGCGGAACACGGCGGTGAACGGGGTGAGCGGGTGGTCTTCGGCTCCGGCCGTGCCGATCGCCACGACGTGCGGGTGTGCCCGCGCGAGCCGCAACGAGTCCTGAAAACGCGCGACCGACCGTTTCCTGGGGTGGTCCACGATCACACGGCATTCGATGCCGTGGGCGGCCTGTCCTGCGGCGAGCCCGGACAACACCGCTTCGAGCGGCATGTCCGGATCACCGAGCCGTTCACCGTGCGCTGCGGCGGTGAACGTGACCTCGGCGTACCGGGTCCCCTGCGCTGCTTCCTCGGCGCAGAACTCGTACGCGATCCGGTGGAAGTCCTCGGCTCGCCGCAGGCAGTCCCGCACGGCCCCGTTGTGGGCGGCGAACCGCGCGAAGTCCGCGAAGGCGCCGATCTGCACCGCGGGCACGTCGACGCCGTGGTGTGCGGCGAGGTCGGCGAGGGTGTCCGCGCGGACGGTGCTCTCGAGGTGGACGTGCAGGTGGGCCTTGGGCAGTGCCGCGAGGTCGAGCATGATCGCGACGCTACCCAGGACCGCCGGGCGCACGCCCGCGATTTACCTGCCCGTCCGCGTCGACCGGGCTTCGGCGCTCACGGGGTGCCGGCCGCCCTCACCAGGTCTTTCTGCTGTGCGATGAGCTGGACCAGGGTGGTGTTCTCCCGTTCGGTCTCGGGGGTGACCACCCAGATCCTCTGCCTGATCAGCACCGCCTCGTAGGCGGAGGACAAGGTCTCGTACGCGTGCGAGGGCGCCATCTCGGCCTCTCCGTAGAGGTTGAGCAGTGCCATGATCACCGCGTCGGCTCCGTCCTCCGGGCTGGTGGCACTGTCTTCGGAGTAGTCCCGCAGGAGCTCGTCGGCCTCGTCGGCATACCCGTCGGGCTCGCCGATCGTGTCGCGACCGGCGGCCACGGCCTCGTCGGCCAGGTCGAGGGAGCGCCGTGCGAAGTCGGCGATGGCGGGGTTGGTGTCCGCCAGGAGGTCCTGGTCGAACGTCAGGAGGTGCCGGATCGCTCGCACGGCGAGCGCGAAGCTCTGCCTCGGCGACAGGGCGTCGACCAGTGGCCGCACTTCGCGCATCTCGTAGTCCCACAGGTACATCTGCCACACGTTAGCGATCGCGCCCCCGCCCGCCCGACGCCGCGCGATCCCGCTCAGCTCGGGGTGTGCACTGTGGCCTCCCGTGCCCTTTCGGCGAGCCACCGCACCGCGTCGGCGAGTTCGTGGCCGGGGACGTCGCCGTGCCCGCCGGGGTTGGCGTGCAGGGTTTTGCGGGGTGTGGCGAGGGCGTCGAACAGGGCGAGTCCCGCCGGGCGGGCGATGAGCCGGTCGTCCCACTGCAGCAGGAACCGCACCGGCACGGTGATCGACGCGGCGGCCGTCGTGAGTTGGTCGGTGGCGCCGATGAGACCGAACACGGCGGCGACGACGCGGGGTTCGGCGGCGACCAGGGGGATGCCGAGGGCGCTGCCCATCGACACACCCCAGAACACGGCGCCGGGCAGGTGCGCGAACTCGGGCAGTGCGAGCAGCGCGTCGAGCGCGGACCGCCATTCCGGGATCGCGCGGGCGGACTGCAGGGCGTTGTACTCGGCGACGAGCGGGCCGGCGTCGGTGCCCGCGGCGATGCGGGCGCGGATCTCGGTGGCGTGGTGCTCGTCGTCGGGGGTGCGTGGCCGGTCGCCGTGGCCGGGTGCGTCGAGGGTGAGGACGGCGAGTCCGGCGACGGCACACGCGTGGGCGCGGGCGCGGATGCCGGGGGCGTGTTTGTGCTGGCCGCCGCCGTGGGCGCTCAGGACGAGGCCGGTGGCGGTGCCGGGCGGGGTCCACAGGACGCCGGGGACGCCGTCGTGGACGAGGTCGCGGCCGGTGACGCCGTCGACGGAGGCAGAAGTGGTGAAGTGCATGGTGGTTCGCCTTTCGGGACGCTGCTGGAGCGCTCCCGGGGCGACGCGCGACGGTGGCGTCAGGCCGTGGGCTGGAGGGAGCGCCCATTCACATGAACCGCGTTGATGGGACTCACCTCCTCTGGCCGGTCGCGACGCGATCACCCTAGCAAGCGGTATTGCGCGCGACACCGGGTGCGGGGCGCGGCTAGGTTTCGGTGCCATGCCTGATGTTGTGCAGACGCGCCACGGCGCGACGGTGCTGATGTGCGCCGAGGACGGTCCGACGATCGGTGACGAGCAGTCCGTTGTGGACTTGATCGGCACGTTGTGGGGGCAGGACGTGCAGTGGATCGCGTTGCCCACGCGGCGGTTGTCGGAGGACTTCCTGGTGTTGCGCACGCGGGTGGCGGGCGCGGTGGTGCAGAAGTTCCAGCAGTACGGGTTCAAGGTCGCGGTGCTCGGGGACGTGGCGGAGCAGGTGGCGGCGAGCACGGCGTTGCGGGACTTCGTCTACGAGTCCAATCGGGGGCGGCAGTTGTGGTTCGTGGCGGACGAGGCGGAGCTGGATGCCCGGCTCGGCGCTGCCTGACCACGCCGAACGGACCTATTGCCACTGACTTGCAATAGGTAGCGTCGGGTCATGGACGTTCGCCGCTCGTTGTCGCAGCACAGTGGTCCGCGCAAGTCGCCGTTCGAGGTGCTGCGCCGGCTGGCCGAGCACGTCACGCCGGACACGCGACCGGAGGATCCGGTGCGGGAGCTGGAAGAACGGGTCGCGGGGCTGCTGGGCAAGCCGAAGGCGCTGTTCTTCCCGTCGGGGACGATGGCGCAGCAGGTGGCGTTGCGGGTGCACGCCGAACGGACGGGCCGCAAGGCGTTCGCCGGGCATCCGCAGACGCATCTGCACGTGTGGGAGAACCAGGGCTACAACGCGCTGCACGGTTTGCGTTTCCACCCCACCGGCGACCGCAACGAGCTGATGGGTCTCGACGACCTCAAGGCGGTGCACGAGCCGGTGGCGGCGGTGGTGTTCGAACTGCCGCAGCGCGACATCGGCGGTGTGCTGCCGGAGTTCGCCGATCTCGCCGCGCAGACCGGGTGGGTCAGGGGCACGGGTGCGGCGGCGCACTGCGACGGGGCGCGGTTGTGGGAGGCGCAGACCGGCTACGACGCGTCGCTGGCGGAGATCGCGGCGTTGTTCGACACGGTGTACGTGTCGCTCTACAAAGGACTCGAAGGCGTGCGGGGCGCGGTCCTCGCCGGAGACGACGACACGATCGCGCAGGCCTCGGTGTGGCGGCGGCGGATGGGCGGGGCGCTGGTGGACGCGTGGCCGCTGGCGGCGATCGCGTTGCTGGGCATGGACACGAACCTGCCGCGCATGCCCGAGTTCCGCGACCACGCCCAGGCCCTCGCGCACGCGATCAACGCCGACGGGTTCGCGCACACCGTGCCGCGGGTGCCGTCCACTCCCCTGTTCCACGTGCACCTGCCGATGTCACGCCACGACGCGCAACGGGCGGCGGGGCACCTGCTGCGGGAGACGGGGATCAAGCTGTTCCTCTACGCGAGGTCGAACCCGGATCCGGGTCGCAGCAGCTTCGAGGTGAGCGTGGGGATCAGCGGGCTGGAGTTCACGCCGCGCGAGGTGGCGGAGTTGATCAGAGGACTACCATCGCGGGTGTGAGCCTGCCCGAACCCGTTGTGCACGCGCTGGTCAGGGTGTCGCACTCGGTGCTGATCGACGCCGGTGCGCTGCAGAGCGTGCGCGAGCGGTTCGACGACGAGCAGGCGGCGTCGCTGGGCACCTACCTGCGCAGCGCGCAGTCGCCGAACACGGTGCGGGCCTACCGGTCGGACTGGATCGCGTGGGCCGGGTGGTGCCAGGCGGAGGGCAGGCAGGCGTTGCCCGCGGATCCGCTGGACGTGGCGGTGTACCTGGCGGTCGCGGCGGACACGGTGAAGCCGGACGGGTCGCCCGCGTTCGGGGCGTCGACGCTGGAACGCAAGTCGGCGGCGATCGCGGCGGTGCACGCGGCGAACGGGCTGCCGAGCCCCACGCGCAGTGACGTGGTGCGGTTGACGCTGCGCGGTATCCGCCGCACCCGCAAGGCGCAGCCCCGGCGCAAGCGGCCGGTGCTGCTCGACACGCTGGAGGCGTTGCTCGCGGAACGCCCGCAGGACGGCCCGGCGCGCACGCGCGACGCGTTGCTGCTGCTGGTGGGGTTCGCGGGGGCGTTGCGGCGCAGCGAGCTGGCGGCGATCGAGTTCGAGGACGTGTCGGTGGACGTGGATCCGCGCACGCACGAGCCGTTGCTGCTGATCCGGCTGGGGACGACGAAGACCGACCAGACGGGCCGTCATCAGCAGCAGGTGGTGCTGCCGCGCGGTAGCCGCAGGCCGACGTGCCCGGTGTGCGCGTTCGCGGACTGGTCCGACGTCCTCGACGGCCGCGAGATCACCGAGACCGGCCTGCACCGCTGCCACGGCTTCGCGCAGTCCTCACGCCAGGGGGCAGTGTTCCCGATCATCAACCGGCACGGCGGCGTGAGCGGCAAGGCGATGTCGGGGCGTGCGGTGGCGGAGCTGGTCAAGCGCTACGCGGTGCGGGCGGGCCTGGATCCGGCGTTGTTCGGCGGGCACTCGCTGCGGGCGGGGTTCGCGACGCAGGCCGCGCTGGGCGGGGCGAGCGACCGGGAGATCATGCGGCAGGGCCGGTGGACGAACCCGCGCACGGTGCACCGCTACATCCGCACGGCGAACCCGCTGGAAGACAACGCCGTGACCCGCCTCGGCCTGTGAACCTGTGACTCAGCTCTCACTCTGCGTAGTTAACTGTAAACAAGATCCCCTCCGGCAGGGCTGAGCCGGACGGCGCAGCGCGTTACGCCACGAGAACGAGCATCCCGTGAAGTTTCCGTGGTGTTTCCACGCCGTTTGAGCTGCTCTTATGTCCCGCCATTCGGACAAAAACCGGGGTCCTGACCAGCGACTCGACGCGAATCATGAATCGATCTCGCATTCTGGGAGTGGCTGGTCGCATGCACCCAGAGCAATACGATCACCACGCCCGGTCATCGACGATGGCCGGGCTGTTCCAACGGTGATCGCCCGGCACCCCTGTAACGCCGCGGCGGCCACTCCCTGCACCGGAACAAGGAGCGTTCATGAAGCGCAAAACCCTGGGCATCACCACCGCCCTGGTGACCGGAGCGGCACTCGCCGCCACGGGCACGCTGGGAGCCAACGCCGCACCGCAGCCGAGGCCGCAAGAACAAGCTCTGCACGCGGCGGCCGAGCAGGCGGGGACGATCTCCTCCGCCCTCGGCCTGTCCGGCGGCGAACAACTCGTCCCGCGCGACGTCGTGCGCGACGCCGACGGCACGCACCACCTCCGCTTCGACCGCACCCTCAACGGCCTGAAGGTCATCGGCGGCGACCTCGTCGTCGCCCAGAAAGCAGGCAAGGTCACGAGCGTGACCAAGGCGTCCGAGGCCTCCCTCGCCGGCCTCGACACCTCCACGCCCGCCACCACCTCGAACGGCACGCTCGTCGTGTTCGCCGTCGACCGCGCCCCCACGCTGGCCTGGGAAACCGTCACGCACAGCGTCAAGGACGACCAGACGCCCAGCGAACTGCACACCTTCACCGACGCCCGCACCGGCGCAACCCTGCTGACCTACGACGGCGTGCACCACGTCGAAGGCACCGGCCAGTCCACCTACAGCGGCACCGTGCCCGTCAACACCACCCAGTCCGGCGCCACCTTCCAACTCAAGGACCCCGCGCGCGGCAACCAGGCCGTCAACAACCTGAACAACGGCAGCGGCACCGGCACCCTGTTCACCGACGCCGACAACAAGTGGGGCAACGGCACCTACACCGACAAGGCCACCGCGGGCGTCGACGCCGCCTTCGGCGCCGCCAAGACCTGGGACTACTACAAGGAAGTCCACGGCCGCAACGGCATCAAGAACAACGGCCAGGGCGCCCTGAGCAAGGTCCACTACGGCAACAACTACAGCAACGCCTTCTGGACCGACTCCTGCTTCTGCATGACCTACGGCGACGGCGCCCAGAACCGCAACCCGCTGACCAGCATCGACGTCGCCGCCCACGAGATGAGCCACGGCGTCACCTCCGCCACCGCCGGCCTGATCTACTCCGGCGAGTCCGGCGGCCTCAACGAGGCCACCAGCGACATCTTCGGCTCCACCACCGAGTTCCACGCCGCCAACAGCGCCGACACCGGCGACTACCTGATCGGCGAGAAGATCAACATCCGCGGCGACGGCAAGCCGTTGCGCTACATGGACAAACCGTCCAAGGACGGCAAGAGCCTCGACTACTGGTCCTCCAGCGCCGGCAGCGTCAACGTCCACTACTCCTCCGGCATCGCCAACCACTTCTTCTACCTGCTCGCCGAAGGCAGCGGCCAGAAAACCATCGGCGGCGTCACCTACGACTCCCCCACCGTCGACGGCCAGCCCGTCACCGGCATCGGCCGCGCCAAGGCCGAGAAGATCTGGTACCGCGCCCTGACCACCAAGTTCACCTCCAGCACCAAGTACGCCGCCGCCCGCACCGGCACCCTCGCGGCCACCGCGGACCTCTACGGCGCCTCCTCACCCGAGTACGCGGCCGTCGACCGCGCCTGGGCGGCGGTCAACGTCAAGTAGCTCCGCCGCCGGTAAAGCGCCGAGGCCCGGACCGACCCCCTGCACGGTCCGGGCCTCGGCACACCCCCGCCGACGGTCAGGGCTCCAGATCCGTCGCCGCCAGGAACGACCCCTCCATGTGGAACGGCACCGAGTCGTGCGCGTGCGTCACCAGCCACCGGCCGTCACGCCTCTCGAACCCCACCGTGGTGCGCATCCACATCGAAAACCCCTCCGGGTAGCCGACCGGCACCGCCGCCAGCCGCGCCAACCCGTGCGCGAACGCCACGTCCCCCGACACCACGACCGTCAGATCGCGGTGCTCCAGGGTGATCGGCCCCTCGAACCCGGCCATCCACCCCGCCAGCGACTCCACGTCCCGCGCGTCCAACGGCGAGTTGCGCAGCGGCGGCGCCAACGTCGCCGTCACCACGTCGCCGGCGTAGCGGGCCACGATCCGCGCCGGGTCACGCAACCGCATGCCCTCCTCGTGCTCGGTGAACAGCCCGCGGATCGCGGCCTCGTCGACAGTCAGCGTGCGGGTCATCTCAGTACCTCCGGCTCGGTGTGACACCCCGGTGTCGAAACAAGACCCGCGGTCTCGACATGGCGGTGAGAAGATCTTTCGCAAGCCACGAGCGGAGGCCGACGTGAAGTACCTGATCCTCATCTACAGCAACCCCAAGTCCCGCGCCGCCTGGGAGAAGCTGACCGAAGAGCAGCAGATGAAGTTCGGCCAGGACCACTACGACCTCAGCGACAAGCTCCGCGCCTCCGGCGAGCTCATCGTCAGCGAAGGACTCCCCGGACCCGAGACCGGCAAGGGCGTCAGCATCCGCAATGGCGAGGTCGTCGTCACCGACGGGCCCTTCGCCGAGGCCAAGGAGTACCTCGCCGGCTTCTACCTCGTCGAAGCCGACACCATCGACCAGGTCATCGCCCACGCCGCCACCCTGCCCGACGCCCACAACGACGGCATCGAGGTCAGGCCCGTGTGGGACATGTCCATGCTGGACGGCGCGTGAACCGAGAGATCGAGGGCCTGCTGCGCACCCTCGCGCCGCAGGTCCTCGGCGTCCTCGTCCGCCGCCACGGCCAGTTCGACGTCTGCGAGGACGCCGTGCAGGAAGCCCTCCTCGCCGCCACCCAGCAATGGCCGGCAGAAGGCATCCCGGACAACCCCAAGGGCTGGCTCATCACCGCGGCCTCACGACGCTGGATCGAGCAGTACCGCTCCGACACCGCACGCCGTCAGCGCGAGGACAAGGTCATCGCCCTCACGCCACCACCACCCGACCCCGTACCCGCACAGGACGACACCCTCACGATCCTCGCCCTGTGCTGCCACGAGTCCCTCACCACAGCATCACAGACAGCCCTGACACTGCGCGCCGTCGGCGGACTCACCACCGCCGAGATCGCCCGCGCCTTCCTCGTCCCCGAAACCACCATCGCCCAGCGCATCAGCCGCGCCAAGCAGAAGATCAAACAATCCGGCGCCCAGTTCCGCCCACCCCGCGACCTCACCGCCGTCCTGCACGTGCTCTACCTGATCTTCACCGAGGGCTCCACCGCCAGCTCCGGCAACGACCTGCTACGCGTCGACCTCACCGCCGAAGCCCTCCGCCTCACCCGCCAGCTCCACCGCCGCCGCCCGGAAGGCGAGGTCACCGGCCTGCTCGCGCTGATGCTGCTCACCGACGCCCGCCGCCCCGCCCGCACCGACCCCCACGGCGCCCTCGTCCCCCTCGCCGAGCAGGACCGCACGAAATGGGACCGCGAAGCGATCGCAGAAGGCACCCAGCTCGTGCACCACGCCCTCACCACGCAGCAGATCGGCCCCTACCAGCTGCAGGCCGCGATCGCGGCCGTCCACGCCGACGCCGGCAAAGCCGAAGACACCGACTGGACCGAGATCCTCGGCCTCTACGACCTGCTCACCGTCACCGCACCCGGCCCGATGGTCACCCTCAACCGCATCGTCGCCGTCGCCATGGTCCACGGCCCCGACCGAGCACTACGAGAACTGTCCACACTCGACCTCGACCACCACCGCGTCCACGCCGTGAAAGCACATCTCCTCGACCTGCAAGGAAAACACGACGAAGCCCGCCAGGAATACGAGAAAGCAGCCGCACTAACGCTGAGCGTCCCGGAACAGCGCTACCTCAGGCACCGGTCGCGCCACCCACGGTAGCGTCCGACGACGGCGCCTCCTTCACAGCAGGCACCACCCCCGACAGATCCCCGCCGTTGTCATTGGTGCGCAACACGAACGGCCGCGTCTGCGTGTACTGCACCACCGAGATGGAACACGGGTCCACCACGATCCGCTGGAACCCGTCCAGATGCACACCCAGAGCATCCGCCAGCACGGCCTTGATCACATCACCGTGCGAACACAGAACCCACACCGCAGAAGGACCATGCTCCTCGGCGATCCGCGCATCATGCGCCCGCACCGCGGCCACCGCACGCGCCTGCACGTGCGCAAGACCCTCACCATCAGGAAAAACAGCGGCGGAAGGGTGCTGCTGCACAACCGCCCACAAAGGCTCGTCGTACAGATCCTTCAACGCCTTACCGGTCCACGCGCCGTAGTCCACCTCGGACAGATCCGGCTCCGTCACCGCCACCAACGAACGATCGGCCAGCAACGGCGCCAACGTCTCCCCACACCTCTGCAGAGGAGACGACACCACCGCGCTGACCGGCACGTCCTTCAACCGACCCACGAGCGTCCGGGCCTGCGCCTGCCCCCGCTCGTCCAAACCCACCCCCGACGAACGCCCGGCGAGCACACCGGACCCGTTGGCGGTCGAACGAGCATGTCGAAGCAGGATCACCGTGGCCACGACCCCACCTTAGATCGGCTGCAACAACCCCATCGACAGCAGCCCCATCAGCACCAGGCCCAGCATCAACCGGTACCAGACGAACACCGAGTAGGAATGCTTCGACACGTACTTCAACAACCACGCGATCGTCGCGTACCCCACCACGAACGAGATGATCGTCGCCACGACCATCTGCGGAATCGACGCCTCCCCGGCCGCACCGGTGCGCTCCAGCACGTCCGGGATCGAGAACAAGCCCGCACCGAACACCGCCGGAATCGCCAGCAGGAACGAATACCGCGCCGCCGCCTCACGCGTCAGACCCAGGAACAACCCCGCCGTCAACGTGCCACCCGAACGCGACACACCCGGGATCAACGCCAGCGCCTGCGCCAGCCCCATCCCGATCGCGTCCTTCATCCGCAACTGATCACGCTGCTGCTTCGCCATGTGGTCCGCCAAACCCAGCAGCAGACCGAACACCACCAGCATCGTCGCCGTGATCCACAGGTTCCGCGCCGACGTCCGGATCTCGTCCTTGAACAGATACCCGAGCACCGAGATCGGCACGGAACCGATGATCACGTACCACGCGAGCTTGTAGTCCTTCTCCTTGCGCGCCTCCGCGCTGAAGAGGCCGCGGAACCAGGCGCTGATGAAGCGCCCGATGTCCTTGGCGAAGTAGATCAGCACCGCCACCTCGGTACCCAACTGGATCACCGCGGTGAACGAAGCGCCCGCGTCGTTGCCGAAGAACAGCGTCGACGTGATGCGCAGGTGCGCACTGCTGGAAATCGGCAGGAATTCCGTCAGTCCTTGGACGAGTCCGAGGACAAGAGCCTGCAACCAGCTCAACTACCCACTCCTGCCAGATCCAGAGCCTCGGCCGCGGTGCGAAGGCCCGCGATCCCCTGCTCCAGATCTTGCAGCATCGGCGAAACGGACAGCGTGGTGACCCCCGCGGCAGCGAGCGCCTTCATCTTGTCTGCTATGCGCTCCTTCGGCCCCAGCAACGACGTCGCGTCCAGGAACTCCAGCGGGATCGCCGCCATCGCACCCGCGTAGTCCCGGGCCAGGTACTTCTCCTGGATCTCCTCCGCCTGCGCCGGGAAACCCATCCGCACCATCAGGTTGTTGTAGAAGTTCTGCTTGCGGCTGCCCATGCCGCCCACGTACAACGCCGTGTACGCGCGCACCGGGTCCGCACACGCCTTCCAGTCGTCCCCGACGATCAAGGGCACCGTCGGCACGACGTCGAACCCCTCCATCGTCTTGCCGGCCTTCTCCCGCCCGGCCCTCACCGACGCCAGCGACTCCGCCGAGTACTCCGGCGAGAAGAAGATCGCCAGCCAGCCGTCCGCGATCTCACCTGTGAGCTCCAGGTTCTTCGGGCCCACCGCCGCGAGGTAGATCGGGATCTGGTCGCGCACCGGGTGCACCGTCAGCTGCAACGCCTTACCCGGACCGTCCGGCAGCGGCAGGGTGTAGTGCTCACCCTCATAACGCAGCTTCTCCCGCGTCAACGCCTTCTTGACGATCTCCACGTACTCCCGCGTGCGCGCCAGCGGCTTGTCGAACCGCACACCGTGCCAGCCCTCCGACACCTGCGGACCCGACACACCCAGCCCCATCCGGAACCGGCCACCCGACAACGTGTCCAAAGTGGCCCCGGTCATCGCGGCCATCGCCGGCGTCCGCGCCGGGATCTGGAAGATCGCGCTACCCACGTCGATGCGTTCGGTCTGCGCGGCCACCCACGCGAGCACCGTCGGCGCGTCGGAGCCGTAGGCCTCCGCGGCCCACACCACCGAAAAGCCGAGACGGTCGGCCTCTTTGGCCAGCTCAAGGTTCGCGGCGTCGTTGCCGGCGCCCCAGTATCCGAGGTTCAATCCGAGCTTCACGAACCGTGACCCTACCGGTCAGTAACACCGATTGCCAGGCTCACACGATGATCACCCCTTAGCATCGCGCACGTGGAACAGCGATACCTCGGCCGCAGCGGCCTCCGCGTGTCCAGGACGGCACTGGGCACGATGACGTGGGGACGCGACACCGACGCGGACGAGGCCGCCACCCAGCTCATGGCCTTCGCCGACGCCGGCGGCACCCTCGTCGACACCGCCGACGTCTACTCCGACGGCGAAGCGGAACGCATCCTCGGCACCCTCCTCGGCGAGATCGTCCCCCGCGACGAACTCGTCCTCGCCACCAAAGCCACCGCCCGCCGCACCGAAGGCCCCTTCGGCGGAGGAGCCTCCCGAGGCGCCCTGCTGTCCGCCTTGGACGGATCGCTGCGCCGCCTCGGCGCCGACCACATCGACCTCTGGCAACTGCACGCCTGGGACGCCGGCGTTCCCATCGAGGAATCACTGTCCGCACTGGACCTCGCCATCAGCTCCGGCAAAGTCCGCTACGCCGGCATCTCCAACTACAGCGGCTGGCAACTCGCCACCGCCGCCATGACCCCCACGACCTACCCCCTCATCTCCACCCAGGTCGAGTACTCCCTGCTCGAACGCGGCATCGAACGCGAAGTCGCCCCCGCCGCCCTGCACCACGGCCTCGGCCTGCTCCCGTGGGCACCACTGGGCCGCGGCGTCCTCACCGGCAAGTACCGCAACGGCACCCCGCCCGACTCCCGCGGCGCCTCCGCCCACTTCGCCGGTTACGTCGAACAACACCGCAACGAACGCGCCGCCCGCATCGTCCAGGCCGTCGCCACCGCCGCCGAAGGCCTCGGCACCTCCGCCCTGTGCGTCGCCCTCGCCTGGGTCCGCGACCGGCCCGGCGTCGTCGCCCCCGTCGTCGGCGCCCGCGACACCAACCAGCTCATCGCGTCCCTGGAAGCCGAAGCGCTCACCCTGCCCCCGGCCATCCGCGCCGCACTCGACGACGTCAGCGCCATCGAGCTCGCCTACCCCGAACGCCCGATGCCCTGACCTGCCACTTCATCGAAGAGGGCCGCCACGCTCGCCGAGGCGGCCCTCTTCTTTGTGTTTTGGTTCGTGTGGTCGAGGGGGTGTGGAACGAGCAATAGTTTTGGTCTACACTGAAGCTATAGAGAGAACCGCCAGCAGGCGGCCGAACGGGGTTTCCGCCTACCCCTTGCGTGACCTCGAAGCGAACGTCAGGGATGCTGGAGACCACCACGTTCCACAGGAGGACCCGATCTTGCGCCGGCTCGCTGCTCTGATCCTGACCACCGCCACGCTGACAGCGTGCGGCCAGAGCGAGGGGTCACAGGACCCGCTGCAGGTCGCGGAAACCCTCGAAGCCGCCAAACCGGCCCACTCCCCCGCCCAGAACGCCACCCCGCCCGGCGAGATCACCCCCGGCGGCACGTTCACCGAGGGCGACACCACGCTGAAGTTCCAGGTCAACGGCCGCAACGTCGAACTCGACCGCCTCCGCAGCGCCGTCTTCGAGATGACCACCGACGACAAGGGCGCCGAAACCCGCGGCGCCGGCCTGCGCGCGGGCGACGGCGCCACCAACGGCGTCCCCGACCGCTACGGCCGCCTGCTCGTCGTCGACACCCGCGGCGGCGAGTTCATCGCGTTCTCGATCAACCCGCTGATCATGCGCCAGCGCTACCCCATGCCCGGCACCCCGTACGGCATCGCCTACGACGCCAAGCGCGACATCGCGTGGATCACCCTCACCGAGCGCAACGAGGTGGTCGGACTCAACGTCGCCGGTGGAGAACCCGCCGAGAAGTACCGGTTCCCCACCGTGCGCCAACCCAACACCGTCAGCGTCGACCAGGAATCCGGACGGGTCACCGTGACGTCCGGCGACAACGGAGGGATACAGGTGATCTCGCCATGACCGAAGGGGTGATCGACGGAGACTGGGAGTACAGGCCACTGCGCCTGCCGCCCGGTGTCTCCCGCCGCGCCGCGACCACGCAGCTGGCCATCCAGGCCGAGTTCTCCGGCTGGGAACTGTCGCGCACGCTGCTCTACAGCGACGGCTCCCGCAAGATGTGGCTGCGCCGCAAGGTCCAGCCCGCCCTGGTGCCAGGCCTCATCACCTGACCACCAGGCCGTCCCCGAACGCGACGGGCTCGCACTCGTCGACGAAGTCCGCCGGAAAGCCCCGCACGAACGGGGCCGCCGCCTCCAGGCGCGCGACCGCTTCCGGCGGCAACACCACCTCGCCCAGGCAGTCCAGCACCTGCTCCGGCGTCCGCGCGCCCACCAACGGCAGCGCCCCCTTGCCGCGCACCCACGCCAACGCGACCTGCGCCGGCGTCACCCCCAGTTCCCCGGCGACCTCCCGCACCGCCCCCGCCACGGCCGCCTCCCGCTCCGACAGCCGCCCGGACCGCTGCGTGCCACCGGCCAACTTCCCCGCGGCCAGCGGAGCCCACGCCGCCACCGTCAGCCCCAGCGCCGACGCCATCGGCAGCAACTCCCGCTCCACGTCCCGCCACACCAGGCTGTACGGCACCTGCAGACCGGCGAAAGCCGACCAGCCCCGCCACTCGGCCAGCGTGTTCGCCCGCGCCACGACCCACGCCGGCGCGTCCGACACCCCGACGTAGAGCACCTTCCCCGCCCGCACCACGTCGTCCAACGCCCGCATCGTCTCCTCGACCGGCGTGTGCCGGTCCCACACGTGCACCCACAGCACGTCGACGTAGTCCGTGCGCAACCGCCGCAACGACCGCTCCAACGACCCCACCAGGTTCTTGCGGTGGTTCCCACCCGCGTTCGGATCACCGGGGTCGCGCGACAACGAGTACTTCGTCGCCACCACGAACCGGTCCCGCCGCCCCAGCACCGCGCCCAGCACCTCCTCGCTCTCGCCGTAGGCCGAGGCGGTGTCGAGGAAGTTCCCCCCGGCATCGGCGTACGCGTCGACCACCGGCCGCGCCACCTCCTCCGAACGCAACGTCATCGTGCCCAGCAACAACTCCGAGACACGCAGGCCGGTCTGCCCGAACAGTCGGTATCGCATGATCGACAGCATCGCCGCACCCACGGCGGTCCAGGGAGACCCGCTCAGGGCCCCTCTGGCCGGAGACGGCCGCGCACCGGAGTTCGCGATCCGGACCGGACGGGTGGGAGTCCCGCGCCGGGAACGCGGTGTGCCGGTGACGAACAGGTCGAGTGCTTCCGCAACGCCGCTAGGTGTGGCGCAAACCGGTCTGAAACGCCCCGGGGAACGAGCCCTAAGCTCACCCGCCATGGCCGACAACGCCCTGGGCCGCTTCCTGCGCGCCCGCCGCGAAGCCACCACTCCCCCGACCACCGAACGCCGCCGCACCCCCGGCCTGCGCCGCGGCGAACTCGCCGACCGCGCCGGCATCAGCGTCGAATACCTCACCCGCCTCGAACGCGGCACCGACCGCTCCCCCTCCGGCCAGGTCCTCACCTCCCTGGCCGACGCCCTCGCCCTGAGCGCCGACGAACGCGTGCACCTGTACCGCCTGATCAAGGCCGGGTCGACCTGCTCCCCCGCCCCGCCGCCACCGCTGCGCCCGACGATCCTCGCCACGCTCGCCGCCCTCGAACCCACCGCGGCCGCCGTCCTCACCCCCGCCCTCGACGTGCGCGCCTGCACCGGCGGGTTCCGCGCGATCTCCGGCCTCGGCGGCGAGCAGAATCTCGCCCGCTTCGCCTTCAGCGAGCCCGCGCGAACCCACTACCCCGACTGGGACGCCATCGCGACCGACCGCGCCCGGGCCCTGCGTGCCGCCGCGGACCTGGGCGACCACTCCGCGGCGGCACTCGCGTTCGAACTCTCCCTCACCTCCGGCGCCCCCTTCACCAGTCGTTACGACACGGCGGCCGCCCTGCCCCCGGCCACCGGCACCGAACGCTGGGGACCTCACCTCCTGGTGTTCGAGTCTTTGCACGTAACGGGTGAGGCCGAACACCGCCTGGTGATTTATTTTAGTCAACACTGAAGCTATAGAGAATGACGATATTCCAGCGGATGGAACAATTCCCGTCATGCCTCGCCCGGAGAAGCCGCTCGACCCGTTCGCCGGGCCCGTCCAGCAGTTCGCGTTCGACCTGCGCAAGCTCCGCGAGAAGGCCGGCTCCCCCGGCTACCGCGAACTCGGCCGCCTCAGCCACTACTCCGCCAGCACCCTCGCCGACGCCGCCCGCGGCCAGCGACTCCCCAGCCTCGCCGTCGCGCTCGCGTTCGTGCGGGCCTGCGGCGGCGACGAAGACCTGTGGGAGCGGCGCTGGCGTGAGATCGGCGAGGCCGAAACCGAGACGCACGGCGCCGACTCCCCCTACGTCGGCCTGAAGGCGTTCTCCGTCGACGACGCGGACCGCTTCTTCGGCCGGGAACGGCTCCTCGGCAAGCTGCTGGGCAAGCTCGAGCACCACGACGTCGTGCTCGTCGTCGGCGCGTCGGGGTCGGGCAAGTCGTCGCTGCTCAGGGCCGGTCTGCTGGCCCGCACGGACGGCGAGCTGATCACCCCGGGCACCCACGAGACGCTCCCCGAGACGGACGCGCTCCTCGTGGTCGACCAGTTCGAGGAGATCTTCGCCCTCCCCCACCGCAATGAGTTCATCGCCGCCCTCACCCGGCGCACCGCACACACCGTCATCGGACTGCGAGCAGACTTCTACGGCCACTGCGCCCGCCACCCCGAGCTGGTCAAGGCCGTCGAGGACGCCCAGGTCCTGGTGGGACCGATGACGACGGACGAGCTGAGGCGGGCCATCACCCAACCGGCCGTCGAGGTCGGCTGCGCGCTGGAGACCGGCCTGGTGGCCAGGCTGATCGCCGACGCCACCGGCGAGGCGGGCGTGCTCCCCCACGTCAGCCACGCGCTGCTGGAGACGTGGCACCGCAAGCGCGGCAACACCCTCACCCTCGCGAGCTACCACGAGAGCGGCGGCATCGCCCGCGCCGTCGCCAACACCGCCGAGAAGGCCTACAACGACCTCGACGAGTCCCGGCAGCGGCAGGCCCGGCAGGTCTTCCTTCGGCTCATCACCCCCGGCGAAGGCACCGAGGACACCAAACGGCACGTCAAACGGTCCGAACTCGCCGCAGACGAGGTCGTCGAACACCTCGCGGACGCGCGCATCCTCACCGTCCACGGCGACAGCGTCGAGATCAGCCACGAAGCCGTCATCCGCAGCTGGCCCCGCCTCAAGGACTGGGTCGCGGAAGCCAGGGACGACCTCCGCGTGCACCGCAGGCTCACCGCCGCGGCCGCCGACTGGGAGGCCCACGGCCGCGACCCCGGCTCGCTGTACCGGGGAGTCCCGCTCACCCAGGCCACCGACTGGACCCAGCGAGACCCCGGCGCCCTCAACGCCCTGGAACAAGCCTTCCTGGACGCCAGCAAGGCCGCCGTCGAACGTGACCTCGCCACGGACCGACGCCGCACCACGAACCTAAGGCGCGTCGTAGCGCTGCTCGCCACACTGCTGCTGGTGGCCACGACAGCGACGGTGTTCGCCGTGCGAGCGCAACGCCAGACCACCGAGCAACGCACCATCGCACTCGCCCAGAAGGCCATCGCCGAGGCCGACGACCTCGAGGAACGCGACCCCGGCCTGGCGAGCCAGCTGCGGCTGGCCGCCTACCGGCTCACCGGCATCCCCGCCGCGCGCGACAGCCTGCTGAGCACGTTTGCCGGACCGCAGGTCACCGTCGTCAGCGGCCACGCGGAGCCGGCGTCGTTCGCCCTGTTCAGCCCCGACAAGAAGCTCCTCGCCACCGCGGGCGACGACCGCACGCTGATCATCTGGGACTTCACCGACCCCCACCACCCCACCGAGCTCAGCCGCGTCCGCGCCGGCGACCACGCCACCCACGGCATGGCGTTCAGCCCGGACGGCAGGACCATCGCCGTGGCCGGGTGGGACGGCCTCGTCCGCCTCTTCGACGTGTCCGACCCGCGCAAGCCCGTCGAGAAGGCACGCATCTCCGGCCACGACGGCCAGGTGCAGGCCGTGGAGTTCACGCCGGACGGCCGATCGCTGGTCAGCAGCGGTGAGGACAAGACCGTCCGCGTCTGGGACATCACCGGACCCGCCACCCTCACCCGCACCCTGCAGGGCCACACGTGGCTCGTGCACGCGATCTCGATCAGCACCGACGGCACGCGTCTCGCGTCCGCCTCCTGGGACCGCACGGTGAAGCTCTGGGACCTCACCACCGGCGCACTGCTCGCCACCATCTCCGGCGACTTCCCGGTCTACGCCGTGGCCTTCTCCCCCGACGGCCGCACGGTCGCCAGCGGCGCGGCCAACGACGTGAGCCTGTGGGACGTCACCGACCCCCGCGCCCCCGTCGGCATCGGCAAGGCGAGCGGGCACACCTTCGACATCCACACGGTCGCGTTCTCCCCCGACGGCAGGTTCCTCGCGAGCGGCGGCGGCGACAAGAGCACCCGCCTGTGGGACGTGCGCGACCCGCGCAACGTCCAGCTCGTCTCCGTGCTCGGAGGTCACAGCGACGCCCTCTGGTCGGTCGCGTTCAGCTCGGACTCGCGGCACATGGTCACCGCCACCACCGATGCCGAGGTCAGGGTGCTCGACCTGGCCAACCTCACCTACCCGCACCACCGGGAGACGATCTGGAAGCTCGACTACGACAAGCGCGGGCGGTACTTCGCGGGCGTCTCCTCCGACGGAGCCACCAAGCTCTGGCGCCCCGAGGACCGGCACGCCCAGGAGATCTCCACGCTCCCGGTGTTCGCCCCGGACGACGATGCGCAGACCATCGACATCAGCCCCGTCGGTGACGTCATGTTCGGCTCGACCTCGAAGTACGCCGCGTTGTGGGACGTCAGCGATCCCGCCAAGCCCCGCGAGCTCACCAGGGCGATCACGTTCAACGCCCCCGTCGTCGCCGCCGCCTTCAGCCACGACGGCAGGATGCTCGTCGCCGCCGACGAGGACGGCGTCGTCGAGCTGTGGAACGTCGCCGACCCGGCCGAGCCGGTCAAGGTCGGCGGGTTCGCCGTCCCCGAGACCGACACGGTGTGGCAGCTCGAGCTGTCCCAGGACGACCGCACGGTGGTCATCGCGAACGGCAGCCGCGAACTCCTGATCTGGGACGTGAGCGACCCCGCGCACCCCAGGGCGCACCCGGCGCTGCAGACCGACGAGAACCCGAGCCCGATCCGGCGCGGCGGCCAGGCCGGCCGCGAGGAGGTGTTCACGGTCGCCGTCAGCGGCACCGTCGTGGCGTTCGCGAACCAGGGCGCGAGCGGCGCGCTGTACGACATCAGCGATCCCGCACAGCCGCGCAAACTCGGCACCCTGCCCAACGACGGCGGCCCGCTGCAACGCCTCGCCTTCTCCCCCGACGGCACCCTCGTCGCGGCCGGTACGACCGACGACGTCGTCCGCGTGTGGGACGTGCGCGATCCCCGCAACCCCCAGGTGCGGGCAGTGCTGCACGGTCACACCGAACGGGTGTGGGGCGTGGCGTTCGCGCCGGACAACCGGACGCTCGCGACCGCGGGAGCGGACCGCACCGTCCGCGTCTGGGACCTCGACGCCGAGGCCACCGCCGCCCGCGTGTGTGCGACTACGACGGCGCACCTGTCCAGTCGTCATTGGGACCACTACTTCCCCGGTGTCGACCCGAGGCCACTCTGCTGAACAAGGAACGCTCCCCTCTCTTCTACACCACGTTTGTAGTGCGAAAACGTTGTGTGGTGTCGGTGTCGGGGCGCCTTACAACAACGTTCGTCCAACGCGGCGGCCCGAACCCGGGAAGGTGAGACATCAGTCAACACTGAAGCAATAAAATTCACCGAACTGGTTGTAGATGTGATCAGATTCTGGGTCATGGAGCTCGTGCCGCACGAAGTCGGGGTCGCTCACAGCGCACTGCCGCACGACGAAACGTCCGCCCGCGCCCTGCTCGCGCAAGCCGCCGCGCAGGGCCTGCACACAGTCGTCGTCACCGCGGAGGAAGGTGACGAACGCGCGATAGCCGTGCTGCGCGAACTGCGCGCGGAGTACCACACCGAGGACGGCCGCATCACGGCCCAGCTCGACACGGACGCCGAAGGCCAGTTGCAGCACCTCTGGGGACTCACCGCGGACGAACGGGCCGCCTGGCTCGCCGCGTTCCCCCGCAACGACGACCCGAACTGGTGGATGCACCGCCTGCTGGTGCTCAACCACCACCCGGAGTGGGCGCCGCTCAAGGACTGGCTGGTCGACGAGCACGTCCGGCTCTTCGGCCGTCCGCCCGGCCGCCGCCGTCCTAGCGCGGCAGGCCGCTGAAGTCGGGCTGGGTGAACCGCTGGATCCAGGGGATCGGGTCCTCCTTCGGGGTGTCCCGATCCGGCTGGACGGCGGCGAAGGTCAGCACCGGCACGCGCGGCACACCGACCGCGATCACGTCGTCGTGCGTGCCGGCGATCCACATGACGCCCGTGTCCGCGATGTTCGCGATCACGCTGAGCTCGGGCACCACGAACTGCACCAGCGCCAGCCTGCCGTCGGGCAGCTGGGCGAGCCCCGCCACGTTCTGGTTGGGCTGCCACGGGAACAGCGTCACCGTCACCGGCGTCCACTGAGCCGAGTTCTCGACCGCCCGCACCGCGTCGCGGTACCAGCGGCTGATCTCGGTCGCGGTCGGGATGCCGAGCAGGCCCAGCACCAGCACGAGACCGCCGACGACCAGCCCGGCCGGTGCGAGCGGGAACAGGCTCAGCAGCACCAGCACCGCGCCTGCTCCCGCGGGCACGACCGCCCACAGCCACGCCCGCTCGCCCCACCGGAAGCCCTGGAACGCCTGCGCGGTCGCCGGGTCGTCGAGCGGACGGCCGAGAGGCCGCTCCTCCCGTTCGCACGCCGGGTGCTCCGGGTCCGGCGACCGGTCGACCTTGGCGTTCTCCATCTTCGCGAACCCGGCGGCGCGCACCACGGCCCTGCCGTCCGCGTCGGGCCCGCAGACGAAGACCTCTTCCCGTTCCAGCACCATGTCCGGCAGGTCCTGGAACCAGCCGCGCAGCACCACGCCGTCCGCCAGCCGCAGCCGGTCCGTGCCGTCGTCGTACTTCTCCAGGACCTGCGCCGGCACCCGCCGCCACGGCTGTTCCAGCAGGCCACGCCGCTGCGCCCGCGTCTCCACCCGGTACATCAGCGGCACCAGCCCGAACACGAACGTGATCAGCACCAGCACCACGAACGCGCCGAGGTTGCCCGGTGTCGACGCCAGCAACCAGCACGCCACGGCGCCCGCCCCGGTCGCCAGGGCGATGAAGCCGAGCGCCTTCGCACCCCAGCGCATGTCCCGCAGGATCAGGCCGGTCGACCAGTCGTCCTTCGCGGGCACGTCCGTGTTCGGTTCCAGGTACTGCACCACAGCCCCCCGGCTACGCCTTGGCGGCGACCTCCCGGATCAGGTTCGCGAGTTCGGCCGGCCGCTCCAGGGGAAGCATATGACCCGCGTCCGACAAGATCACCGACGTTCCGCCGAACCGGACCGCGTCCGACTCGGGCACCAGCCGGTCCTCGTCCCCCACCACGGCGACGACGGCCTTCTCCCCGGCCACCATCAGCCCCGCCTCGCGGTCGTAGCGGTCGACGGCGGGCCGGAACAACGCGACGGTCTCCGGCCAGTGCGCCCACACCATGTCCGCGGTGAGGTCCACGTCCTCGGGCGCGGGCTCGTCACCGAACAACCACCAGCGCAGGCCCGCGGTCTTGGTCGGCTCGATCTTCTCCCGCACCGCCCGCACCAGCGGCCCGAACGCCCGTTCCAGCTCCCGCACGAGCTTGCCGACGGCCTTGGGCCACGCCAGCGCCGTCTCGGACATGCCGCTCGCCGCCGTGGACACGAACACGTTGCCCAGCACGCGTTGCCGGAACAGCCGCGGCCGCCGTTCCGCCATCGCCAGCGCCGCCATGCCGCCCATCGAGTGCCCGGCGATCACGACCTGGCCCTGCGGCACGGCCCGTTCGATCAGCTCGCCGAGGTCCTCCCCCAACTGCTCGATCGTCGCCGTCTCCTTGGTCGCGGCGCCCGAATCGCCGTGCCCGCGGTGGTCGTAGGCGATGACCTGGAAGTCGGCGCTCAACGCGGCGACGACCTTGTGCCAGCTGCGGTGGTCGAGCGCGTAGCCGTGCGCGAGCACGACCGTCACCGCGGCGTCGGGGTCCCCCGCGCGCACCACGTTCAGCTCGGTCCCGTCCTCCAGCCGCACCATGCGCTGTCCTTTCGCCGTGTCGCCTGTTCGTCCTAACGAGACAACCCGGTTCCAGGACACGGTCTAAATGTGGCGGAGCACCACATCGGGTGGCCGCTGCCCGCCGCCGACGCCCGGCACGCCGCGGAACCCGTAGGCGGTGGCCTTCCCGCCGGGCTGGATGATCCACGCCTCTCCCGGCTGGCCGTCCGCGAGCACGTTCTCCACCGCGCCGGCGACGTCGGACGGCGTGAGCAGCGGGAACCCGGCCGCGGCGAACTCCTCCCTCGCCCCGCCCAGCAGCAACGTGTCGACGAACCCGGGGCACAGCGCGGAGACCGTGATCCCCTCCCCCGCCAGCGCCTGACCGGCGGCCCGCGCGTAGCCGACGACCGCGTGCTTGGTCAGCGTGTACAGCGGGTCGGACGGCATCGCGGTGAGGCCGGCGAGCGACGCGGTGATCACGATCCGCCCGCCGCCCTGGCGCCGCAACGCCGGCACGGCCGCGCACAGCCCGTACACGACGTGGTCGACGTTGACGCCGACGAGCTTGCGGTAGCGGGCGACGTCGAGCGCGTCGTCCACCCCGGCCTGGCCACCACCGGTCCCGGCGTTGAGCAGCACGACGTCGAGGCGGCCGAGCTCCTGCTCGACCTGAGCCACGACGGCGGGCATGGTGCCGGGATCGGTGACGTCACCGGCGACGGCGAGGCCGCCCACCGCGGACGCGACCCGTTGTGCCCCGGCCGCGTCGAGGTCGAGCACGGCGACGCGGGCACCCAGCTTCGCGAGCTGGTGCACGACGGCGGCACCGATGCCGCGCGCGCCCCCGGTCACCAGCGCGACCTGGCCGGTCAAGTCCACAGTGGACACGGCGATCACCTTGCTAACTGTTGCGCAGGAACCTGTCGAGGACCCGGACGCCGAACTTCAGGGCGTCCACCGGCACGCGCTCGTCCACGCCGTGGAAGAGCCCGGAGAAGTCGAGGTCGGCGGGCAGCTTCAACGGCGCGAAGCCGAAGTTGCGGATGCCGAGCTGCTGGAACGACTTGGCGTCGGTGCCGCCGGAGAGCATGTACGGCAGCACGCGGGCGCCCGGGTCCTCCGCGATGATCGACGCCGTCATGGCGTCCACCAGGGCGCCGTCGAACGTCGTCTCGACCGGCGGTAGGCCGACCCACTCGCGTTCCACGTCCGGGCCGAGCAACTCGGCGAGCTCGCGGTCGAACGCCTCCTCGCGGCCCGGCAGGATGCGGCAGTCCACTGTGGCCTCGGCGGTCGACGGGATGACGTTCGCCTTGTACCCGGCCGAGAGCATCGTCGGGTTGGCCGTGTCGCGCAGGGTCGCGCCGATCATCCGCGAGAGCGCGCCGAGCTTGCCGATCGAGCCCTCGACGTCGTCGTCGGGGAACTCGAGGCCGGTGATCTCGGTGACGCCGTCGAGGAACTCGCGCACGGACGGGCGGATGATCAACGGCCACTGGTGCTGGTCGAGCTTCGTGACGGCGGCGGCGAGCTTCGCCACGGCGTTGTCGCGGTGGATCATGCTGCCGTGCCCGGCGGTGCCCTTGACCCGCAGCTTGAGCCAGCGGATGCCCTTCTCGGCGGTCTCGACGAGGTACGCGCGCACGTCGTCCTTGAGCGTGATCGAGAACCCGCCGACCTCGCTGATCGCCTCGGTGACGCCCTCGAACAGCTCGGGCCGGTGCTCCACCAGCCACTTGGCGCCGAACAGGCCGCCCGCCTCCTCGTCGGCGAGGAACGCGAACACGATGTCGCGCGGCGGCACGACGTTCTCGCGCTTGAAGTGCCGCGCGAGGGCCAGCGTCATGCCGACCATGTCCTTCATGTCGACGGCGCCGCGGCCCCAGACGTACCCGTCCTGCACGGCGCCGGAGAGCGGGTGCACCGACCACTCGGAGGCGTCGGCGGGCACGACGTCGAGGTGCCCGTGCACCAGCAACGCGCCCCGGCTCGGGTCGGAACCGGCGAGGCGCGCGACGACGTTGCCGCGTCCCTTGGCGCCGGACTCGACGTAGGTGGTCTCGTAGCCGACCTCGGAGAGCTTCTCGGCGACCCACTCCGCGGCTGCGCGCTCCCCCACGACCGTCGCGGGGTCACCCGTGTTGGTCGTGTCGATCCTGATCAGCTCGCTGACGAGCGTGACGGCCTCTTCTTCTGCCAGTGCCAGTGCGTTCCCCGTTGTGCTCACCCCGTCTTCCTACCATCCGTCAGAACACGGACCAGCCTGTGAGAGTGGTGAAACGGTCCAGCGCGTCGACTCCGGCCACCGAGTTGCCGCGTGCGTCCAATCCTGGACTCCACACGCAGATCGCGCACTTCCCGGGGACGACGGCGATGATGCCGCCGCCGACGCCGCTCTTGCCGGGCAGGCCGACGCGGTAGGCGAACTGGCCGGCCGCGTCGTAGGTGCCGCACGTGAGCATGACGGCGTTGACCCGTTTGGCACCGCTGACGCCGAGCAGCCGGGTGCCGTCGTTGCGGACGCCGTGCCGGGCGAGGAACAGGGTGGCGCGGGCGAGGTCGGCGCAGCTCATCGCGATCGAGCACTGCCGCACGTACTCGCGCACGACGACGTCGACGGGGTTGCGCATGTTGCCGTAGGAGGCCATGAAGTGCGCGAGCGCGTGGTTGCGGTCGCTGTGGTCCAGTTCGGACTCGGCGACCTCGGGGTCGACGTCCAGGCTCGGGTTCCCGCTCTCCTGCCGCAGGAACTCCAGCAACCGGTCGGCCGCGCCGAGGCCGAGGTGGTCGGTGACGACGACGGCGCCGGCGTTGATGAACGGGTTGCGCGGGATCCCCTGCTCGGTCTCCAGCTGCACCAGCGAGTTGAACGGCGAGCCGGACGGCTCGCGGCCGACGCGGGTCCACACGTCGTCGTTCTCGGCGAGGGCCAGAGCGAGCGTGAACGCCTTGGAGATGCTCTGGATCGAGAACGGCCTCTCGTACCGCCCCGCGCCGAAGACCTCGCCGTCCAGTGTGGCGACGGCGAGGCCGAAGGTGTGCGGGTCGATCCGGGCCAGAGCCGGGATGTAGTCGGCGGCTGAGCCTCCTGGCGTGACCTCGGACGCGATGCGGTCCACCAGTTGCTGGAGCTCCATGCCGCTCATCCCATCACGGGACGAGCGTCACGCCACCGGGAACTCGTGGAACTCGGTGGCCTGGCCCGCCTTCACGGTGCAGGGCGAGTTGACGGTGCCGATCCACGTCGGGTCGCCGTTGGCGTAGCGCGGCGTCAGGGAGAGGGTCGCGTTGCCCAGCGAGATCGTGGCCGTGCCCGCGTTGGCGAGGGTCAGCGCCGGGAACGTGCCGGTGGCGACGACCTGGAACGTGCCGGAGGACGGCACCGCGGTGTTCGGGATGGTCGACGTCGCGGTGATGTTCTGCACGTCGCTGCCGTTGGTGACCGTGATGGCGGTGCTCAGCGTGCCGTCCACGGAACGGCCGCCGATCCACCACAGCGTGTTGCGGATGTCGTCCGACACGGTGGCGGCCACGCTCGTGGACGCCGGTGCGGTCGGCACGCCGACGGTCGCCGAGTCCGGCGCGTCCGGCGAGGTGACCACGGTGGGCACGTCGTGGGTACCGGTGATCGAGAACTCGCACCGGTAGGTGATGTCCAGCGAGGCGGTCGCGGCGGAACTCGTGCCGGCCGTCGCCACGCTCAGCGCTCCGGCAACCAGAACCACGGCGGCGGCGCGCGCGAAAAGTCCGGTCTTCATCTGCAGGGACCTCCATGAGTACGACATTGAACTGCAAGAAGGCGGTGTTGCTTTACTCGCCAGTAAAGTAACCAGGACAGTTTCTTCGTGGCAAGCGAAAATCCGCTTTTGTCACTTGGATGCGAAATGCGTCGCGGTGATTTGTCAGCCGCGCTGCAACAAATAGTGCGCGCGCAGGGCGAGTTCGAGGGTGAACCGCTGTTCGGCGTCGTGCATCCGGTCGCCGAACAGTTCGTCCAATTGGTTGACCCGGTAGCGCACGGTCTGCGGGTGCACCTGCAACCGGGCGGCGACCTCGGGTGCGCCGCCGCGGGCCGAGAGCCACACGAGCAGGGTCTCGGCGAGCTTGGTCCGCTGCCGGTCGGTGAGCGGGGCGAGCGGCGCGAGCGCCCGTTGCGCCAGCTGCCCGGCCAGGAACTCGTCCGCGAGGACGGTCAGTTCGACGAGGTGGTCGGCGCAGTCGAGAACCGCCCGGCGGGGCAGCACGCCGTCCCTGGCCAGGGCGAGCACCCGGCGTGCGCCGGCCAGCGACCTCGGCGTGTCGTGCGGGGCGACCGGAACGCCGACCGCCGCGCGCCAGCCCGGCAACGCGCGGGCGAGCCACCGGGCGACCGCGACCGGGTTCGGCACCAGCAGGTACGGGGTGGCGTCCTCGAAGTCGACCAGCACGTCGGCCGGCAGGTCGTCGGCGGGCGCGGCGGACGGCTCGAGCGCCACCGCCACGAGCCGGTCCGGCATCGGCCACGCCGCGGCCTGGGCCGCGCCGACGACCGCCTGCCAGTGGGCCGCCGGGTCGCCGACCAGCAGTTCCAGCAGCTTGCGCCGCCTGCGTTCGAGGGTGCCCGCCGCGCTGGCCTGCGCGGCCGCGTAGCCCTCGACCGAGAGGCTGACGAGTTCGTCGACGTGCGCGATCATCGCCTCGCCCAGCACCGACATCTCGCGCAGCGACAGCTCCCGCCGCTCGGCGAAATCGCAGACGTGCCGCCAGGCCACCCGCGCGCCGATGCGATAGGCGGCCTGGAGGCTGTCGAGGCTGCGGCCGGACTGGAACTCCCACGCGCCGAGCTTGCGGTGGATGTCGTCGTGCGGGTCGGGTTCGGCATCGGGCGCGGCGATGCGGTCGACGAACTTCACCAACGCCTGCCGGATTCCGTCGACGACGTTGTCCCGAAACTCGCTGTATTCGGGAATGGATTTCTCGATGGCCTCGAAAATACCCACCGCGACCGGTGCCACTTCCATTCGGAGCAACGGCGCCAGTGCGCGCGGGACCGATCTGCGCGGATCGTCCAGACCGGTCATCCTGGCGAGTGTAGGAGGAAAACGAAACCGGGTCGTTCAGCCAACCGGACGAAGTGGTTCACACGAAGAACAGCCTGACCACGGCGTCGCGGGTGACCAGGAACCCGGCGATGCCGAGCACCCACCCGGTGGTGCTCGCGCCCTTCTCCGCGAACCACGTGCTGATCTTCGTCAGGAACGGCTCGACCCTCTCGCGCAACGCCAGGCGCACGCCGAGCAGCACCAGCGCGGGCACGATCATGACCAGGCAGTACCCGGCCAGCAGCACGCCGATCTGGCCCGCGGTCAGGTCCGCGGCGCTCATCATCCCGATCGCGCCGAGGTAGGGCAGCATCGTGGCGAGTTCGACCACACCCGCGAGCAGCGCGACCCCCGCCAGCGCCACCGCCGGCCCGTTGGCGCTGATCTTGGCCTGCCACTTGCCGGTGTCCGGCTTCTTCTTGCCGTCGAAGCGGAAGCTGACCGCGAACAACAGGACGCCGATCACCAGCTGGATCCACGACGCCACCGGCCCGTCGAGGTGGCCGACCACCTGCGAGGCGCCGAGCACGATCAGCACGCCGACGCCGAAGTAGAAGACGGTGATCGTGCCGAGGTAGACGGCGAACCTGCTCAGCTTCAGCCGGCCCGGCGTGAGCATCAGCCAGATCGGGATGAACAACGTCCCGATGCTCGTCGAGTCGAGCAGCGCCAGCCCCGCCAGCGCCGCGATCAGTCCCAGAGTCATGCGTTCCCCCGTTTTAGCACGATCGTAATATTAAGGCCTCGACCTGATCTTCGCAACGCGCCCGGGCAACCCCTCGCCGCCGTGCGGCGTCGAACAGCTCGTGAAGCGATGGAGCTGGGCGGCCGTGGCCGCGGTCCCGGTCGTGACCGGTGCGATCTGGTGGGCCGTGCCGGACACCGCGGACGTCGCGGTGATCACCGCGATCACCCCGGACGGCACCGTGACCTGGGTGGACGGCGAGATCCGCCCGGCGGAGGAGAACAACTCCGAGGTGCACGAACTGCCCGGCGAGAAGCACGTGTCCCGGCTCGCGGACGACGTCGTGATCCGCACGCCGTTCGGCTGCGGGCAGGCGGAGGCACTGACCCTCACCGTGTTCGGCCTGGGTGACGCGCCGTGCGCGCGGGCCGACTTCCTCGCGGACAAGGAGCCGATCTACGCGCCGCGGCTGACGTTCAACGGCGACGGTGAGATCACCGAGATTCAGGGGCGATACCACCCGTAGCCCGTATACACGTGGGTCATGGACGTGAGTGCGGTGCCGCTGGTGGCGTTGCGGGTGTTCCAGGAGGTGGCCGAGCGGGGCTCGCTGAGCGCCGCGGCCGCCGCCCTGGGCTACACGCAGTCGGCGGTCTCCCGGCAGATCGCCGCCCTGGAGCGGGTGGTGCGCGCGCCGTTGTTCGACCGTCAGCTCGACGTCGTGCAACTGACCGATACCGGGCATGTGCTGCTGCGGCACGCGGGTCTGGTGCTCGCGCAGCTCGACGCGGCGAGCCGGGAGCTGTCCGGGCTCCCGGCGACGGCGGGCACCGTGCGGCTGGGGTGGTTCACCAGCGCGGGCGGCACGGTGGTCCCGTCCGCGCTCGCGGCGCTGCGGCGCAGTCATCCCGCGTTGACCGTGACGACGCGGGACGGCACCACGGCGTCGCTCGTGCGGGCGTTGCGGGCGCGCACGGTGGACATCGCGGTGCTGGCGTCCGAACCGCCGTTCCCGCCGCTGGACGACGAGACGCCGGCGTTGCGGACGAAGGTGCTCGACGAACGCGAACTGCTGCTGGCCGTGCCGTCGACGCATCCACTGGCGCACAAGGACTTCATCGACGTGGCGGACCTGCGCGGCTGGGCGTGGATCGCCGGGCCGCCGGGGTTAGGCGTGTGGCCGGGCCTCGACGAACGGGCCGTGGTCGCCCATGTCGCGCGTGACTGGCTGGCGAAGCTTCAGCTCGTGGCGACCGGTGCGGGCATCACGACGCTGCCTGAACCGTTGGCGACATTGGTGCCTACGGGGGTGCAGGTGATCCGTGTGCGCTCACGAGAGCGTCAGCGCGTCGTCGCCGCGTGGCTCAACCTCTCCGAACCAGCGTCCGTGGTGGTGGAGGCGCTAGTCAGTGGTACTCGCCCATGAGCACCGTCGAGAGTGGACGCGGAAAGCTCTGCAGATGACGACCATGACATCTGTCATGGGGTTTTGATGTGGGACCGCACTGCCGCTTCCCGCTGTTTCCCGAGATCGTTGATCCATGACAGCGATCGAGGTGCGGGGGCTGACCCGCCGGTACAGCGGAGGATTCGAAGCTGTCCGGGGCGTCTCATTCGAGGTGGAGCGCGGCGAGATGTTCGCGTTGCTCGGCACGAACGGTGCGGGGAAGACCTCGACGGTGGAGGTGGTGGAAGGGCTCTCGCGTCCGGCGGAGGGGACCGTGCGCGTGCTGGGCCACGACCCGTTCGCGGAGCGCGCCCAGGTGCGCCCGCGGATGGGGGTCATGTTGCAGGAGGGCGGCTTTCCGCCTGATCTGACCGCGTTCGAGGCCGCACGGATGTGGGCCGGGACGCTGACGTCGCCGCGGCCGGTCGACGAGGCGTTGGAGATGGTGGACCTCACCCATCGCGCCACGGTGCGGGTGAAGCAGCTGTCCGGGGGTGAGCGGCGCCGGCTGGACCTCGCGCTGGCGTTGCTGGGAAAGCCCGAGGTGCTGTTCCTCGACGAGCCGACGACGGGACTCGACCCGGAAAGCCGCCGGAACACCTGGGAGCTGATTCGTGCCCTCTTGCGCGAGGGCGTGACCGTTCTGCTGACGACGCACTACCTGGAAGAGGCGCAGGCGCTGGCCGATCGGCTGGCGATCATGCACCGGGGCCGGATCGTGGCGCAGGGAACGGTGTCCGAGGTCGTGGACGCTTATCCGTCGCGCATCTCGTTCGTCCCGCCCGCCGGCGTGACGCTGCCGTTCGTGGTGGACGCCGAGCCGTCGGGCCGCGTGACGCTGCGGACCAACTCGCTGCAGTCGTCGCTGCACGAACTGCTGGCCTGGGCACATCTCAACAACGTGGAACTGTCCGGTCTGGACGCCCGCTCGGCGTCGCTGGAAGAGGCGTTCCTGGCGATCGCGGAGGAGGCGGCATGAGGGCCGTGGCTGTGGGACAGGCCGAGCTGAAGTTGTTCTGGCGCAACCGGACCGCGCTGTTCAACTCGTTGCTGATGCCGTTGCTGCTGGTGCCGGTGCTGATCGCGGTGGACGCCTCGGGCGTGCCACTGGTGATCGGGCTCGTCGGGTTCGCCCTGCTGATGGCGGTCTACTACAACCTCGTCACGACGTTCGTGGCCCGGCGCGAGGAGCTCGTGCTCAAGCGCCTGCGGGTCGGCGAGCTGACCGACCCGGAGATCCTGGTCGGCGCCGCGCTGCCGTCCGTCGTGATCGCACTCGGCCAGATGGTGCTGTACTGCCTCGTCGTGGCCGTGGTCACCGGCGTCGACCTGCCGTCCCGGCCGTGGTTCCTGCTGCTGGGCGTGCTCGGCGGCGTGGCGATCTTCGTGCTGCTGGCCGCGGCCTCCTCGGCGTTCACCAGGACCGTCGAGATGGCCCAGGTGACCTCCCTGCCGATCCTGATGGCGTGCCTCTTCGGCTCCGGGATGATGTTCCCGCTCACCAACCTGCCCGAGGTGCTCGCGAAGGTTCTGCAGTACCTGCCGCTCACCCCGGTCCTGCAACTGCTGAACGCGGCGTGGGCCGACGGCCCGGTGATCAAGCCGCTGACCGTCGTGGCGGTGTGGATCGTGCTCGGCACCTACGCTGTGCAGAAGTGGTTCAGGTGGGACCCGCGGAGGTGAACTTGCTCGGCTGGTGGCGGTCGCGTGGCAACGCGGCGCGGTTCGACCTGTTCGTCCGCTACACGTTCTACCTCTCCTACGTCTTCCTGCCGCCACTGCTGCTGCTCGGCTTCGCCAACGAGGTCAGCACCGTCGCCCTGGTCGTCCTGATCACGACGGTGCTGGCCTACACGGCCGTGAGCGTCCGCCTGGTGCACCTGGGCCTCGAGTACAACCTGGGCCGCACCGAGTTCCCCCGCCGCCTGCTGATCGCCCACGCGATCGCCACCTGCGTGGTCCTGGTGACCGGCCAGCTCGTCTACCCGGACCCGGTGCAGGGCAAGCCGGACAGCCCGGGCGACGGCATCACGGTGATCTTCCTGGTGCTCGCGATCACCACGTACTCGGCCGTCCTGCGCCCCAGGACCCTGGTCCTCATCGCCCTGGCGGGCGGCGTCTGGGCGTTCCTCACCGCGCCCCTGGGCAACGCGTTCTTCCTGAGCCTCATGCTCCAGTTCCTGGTGGCGGCCTTCCGTTCCACCCTCTGGATGCTCAAGATCGTCTGGGAACTCGACCGCTCCCGCGAGGTGAGAGCCAACCTCGCCGTCGCCGAAGAACGCCTCCGCTTCGCCCGGGACCTCCACGACGTGGTGGGCCGCAACCTCTCGGCCGTGGCCCTGAAGGCCGACCTGGCCGCCCAACTGGCCCGCCGGGACCGTTCGTCCGCGGCCATCGACGAAATGCTGGAAGTCCGCCAGATCGCCCAGGACTCCCTGGACGAACTCCGAGCGGTCGTCAGCGGCTACCGCACCGCCGACCTGACCGCGGAACTGGCAGGCGCCCGCTCCCTCCTCGCCTCCGCCGGCATCGACTGCCGGGTGATCGGCGACGTCACCTTCACCGGCGAGCCGGCGGGCGCCCTCGGCTGGGCGGTGCGCGAGGGCGTCACCAACGTCCTGCGCCACAGCGAAGCCCGCACCTGCACCATCACCCTCCGCGGCAAAGTCCTGACGATGTCCAACGACGGCGCCTCCCCCGCCCCCTTCCGCTTCGGCAGCGGCCTGACCGGACTCCACGAACGAGTAGCAGCGCTAGGCGGCTCAGTCACAGCCACCCCAGAGCCCCCCAACCGCTTCGTACTGACCGTGGAGCTCCCGTGATCCGCATCCTCCTGGCCGACGACGAACACCTCATCCGAGGCGCGATGGCCGCCCTGCTCTCGCTGGAAGACGACCTCGAGGTGGTAGCCCAGGCCGCCACCGGCAAAGAAGCCCTGGCCACAGCCAGGATCGTCCGCCCGGACGTGGCCGTGATCGACCTGCAGATGCCGGACCTGGACGGCGTCGCGGTAGCCCAATCCCTGGCCACAGAACTCCCCACCTGCGGCACCATGATCGTCACCAGCCACGGCCGCCCAGGACACCTCAAACGAGCGCTGGCAGCAGGCGTCCGAGGCTTCCTCCCCAAAACCGTCTCCTCAGACGTGCTCGCCACCGTGGTCCGCACCGTCCACACAGGAGGCCGCTACGTCGACCCGGCCCTGGCCGCAGAAGCGATCAGCGCAGGCGACAGCCCTCTGACCCCAAGAGAAGCAGACGTCCTGGAACTGGCCCTGGAAGGCGCCCCGATCGACGAAATAGCCCGCCGCGCCTCCCTCTCCCCAGGCACGGTCCGCAACTACCTGAGCTCAGCCGTGGGCAAAACCGGAGCCTCCAACCGCCACGAAGCAGCCCGCTTCGCCCGCGCCAAGGGCTGGATCTAACTCCCCCACCACCCCAACACCCGCAACGCATAGAACGTGAGCCACTTGGACGGCTCCCCCTTGGGCACGTCAATCTCAAACCAGACGTCCCCAGGATGCCGCCCACCCTGCAACCAGGTCACGTCGTCCTGCCGAGCGGCCCGCACGACCTCCACAGCCTCAGCCATCCGAGGATCCTTCCGCCCAACGCCCCGGAAGTAGTCCAACGCGTTCAACACGCTGTACCCCCACCGAAACGGCGACCGGAACTGGGTCACGAACTCCCCCACCACCTCCCGGCTGGACAACCGCCGCATCAACCCCCGCTCCAGCAGGTACTCCTCCCCACCCTCCCGAGCACGCCTGACATCGTCGTCCCCACCAACAGCCACCTCGTACGCCCGCAACCCTTTCAACGAGTTGAGCGTCGAGTGGAACGAAGACCTCACCGAGCCTTCAACCCACTCGCAGTTCCACCCGCCATCCCCGAGCCGATGGTCGACGAACCACCGAGCAATCCTCTCGACAGAAGCCCCGAGCCACACCCCGTTGGCCAACGTCCACGAGTTGATGCAGCAGTCAACCTCCCCCTCCCAGTACGGCAACCCCGCGTAGTCCCACCGAGCATTGGCCGCCAACAACCCCACGGTCCCCTCCAACCGCGAGGCCGGCACCCCCACTCCCACAGCGAGTTCAACGACCAGGTGGTAGCCGTCCAAGGCTGACCACCCCACCCCCGGCAAACCCGGCAGGAAAGAAGGCCCCACCAGCCCACATCCCGTCCGCCCCCTGCAGCCCCAACAGCCGAGCCCCAAACCCAGACTCAGCCACCAGCGCCCGAGTAGCCGCCCACACCGCCTCAGGCGCCCCCACCAGATCCCGCTCAACCTGCCACCGCAAGGCAGGATCGGAGTCCAACAACCACCCAGCCAGCTCCCGCATGTCAGGACCCTAAGCCCCCCAAGCCCCCGACCAGCACAAACACCCACTCAACCCCCCGATTTTGGCCCACACTGACGATCATGTAATCTATGCACACACCACGGCGCGAGCCGAGGCACAACTGAACAAGTCCGGGTGGCGGAATGGCAGACGCGCTAGCTTGAGGTGCTAGTCCCCGAAAGGGGGTGGGGGTTCAAGTCCCCCCTCGGACACCAAAATGTCGCAAATTTGCGACGTCTACGTGGCAGGTGCTCAAGTCCACTTGAGCACCTGTTTTGCGTTTCCGTGCCACCGGCAGGTGGCGTTCGATGACGATTTCCTACATCCGCCCGATCGTCCCGGACACGACGCCGGAAAAGGCCTCCGACGCCTTGACCCGCGCCATTGCCCAACCTCTCCCCCTGATCGCTGTCCCCGCGTCCCGGCCGCCCAGGCTGACGAACGTCCTGTACCGGATGGCCACCGTGGACCAGCGCGGCCGCCTCGCCGACCGACACACCACGGCCGCGCTGAACTGGAACGCGGGCACCCGGTTGAACATCCGCGAGCACGACGGCCTGCTGGTCATCACCGCCGACCCGCACGGCGTCTTCCAACCCACCAAGCAGGGCTACCTCCGCCTACCAGCAGACGCCCGCCGCGCAGCGGGCGTGAGCTGCGGCGACGGGGTGCTCCTTCTGACACACCTCGACCGCCATACCGTGACGGTGTTCCCACCCGTCGCACTGGACGACCTCCTGCAGCGCGCCCTGCCGGGTGGTGAGGAGGCGTGACCGGCGCACCGACCCAGGCTGAGCTCGCCGCCGCGCGCCTGGTCCTCGACCGCATGGGCGTGACCGCCGAGGACCTGCTCAACTCCATCAAACCGCCGGCGCCGACCTTCGCCGAGTACATCCCGATCGTGTCCGCCGCGGTCAGCGACGGCACCCGCCGCGCCTACACCCCGTACTGGAACCGCGTGCTGGACCAGTGGGCGCACATCTCGCTCAGCGACCGCAGCCCGACCGACATCCAGCGGCTCGTCCAGCACAGCAAGGCCAACCTGACCGTCCGGCGCAACACCCGCAACGGCAACTCCGCAGCCGAGCACCTCATCGCCGCACTGCGCTGCCTCTACCGGCACGCCGTCAACGACGAGCTGATCGACGAGCGGTCCAACCCGGCCGCCAAGGTCGCCAAACCGCGACGCCAGCCCAGCAACCGGCGGGCGTTGTCCGGCAGGCAGATGGACCAGCTCAACGACATCGTCGCCACGACCGGCAACGACCCGCAGCTCGACTCGCTGATCATCCGGTTCCACACCGAGACCGCCGCTCGACGAGGTGGCGCACTGGCCCTGCGCCCCAAGGACCTCGACGAGGAGCAGTGCCTGGTCTACTTGAGAGAGAAGGGCGAGACCTCACGCTGGCAACCGGTCTCCCCCACCCTGATATGGCACCTGCTCCAACACGTCGAACATCGCGGCGCGCCGATGAACGGCCGCCTGCTCCGCCACGCCAACGGCACCCAGATCACCTACCACCGCTACGACTACCTCTGGAACCGCGTCGGCGAGAACCTCACCTGGGCGGGCAAGCAGGGCGTGAGCACGCACTGGCTCCGGTACACCACGCTTACCTGGGTCGAACGGCATTTCGGCTACGCCGTCGCCCGCGCCTATGCCGGACACAACGACTCCAACACCGACGCAGGCAGCACCACCACCTACATCCGCGCCACCGTGGAGGAAGTCGCGAGGGCACTGGCCGCTCTCACCGGTGAGCACCATCCGCTCGCCGCGTAACTGATCCGGATCTCAAGGTTGCCTGCTCACCGTGGTGAGCAGGCAACCCGAGCTCACGACCTATGACTGCCGAGGAAGGGCACGCCCACGGCCAGGGCGCCCGGCAGCGTGTAACTGTGCCCGGGACCGTGAAGAACGGCGAGCTGCTCGCAAACTCGAAGCAGCACCGATTTCGATTCCTCCTCGTTCAAGCTCGCACTGGCGAGTGAACGAACGATCTCTTGGTAGAGCTCGACCGTCTCGCTCTGCTCCTCGATGAGAACGGAGCCTTCCTGTTCCAGGAAGACCAGCGGTTCGTAGGTGGGGAACGTCAACCGGGTGAACGCGCCAGACAGGCCTGCGTGCGCTCCGATCGACGTCGGCACGATCCTGATCGTCGCGTTCGTGCGCACCACCGCCAGCAATAGGTGGTGCATCTGCCCCACATGAGCATCATGACCACCCACCGGCAGATGCAAGGTCTGCTCGTGGATGTAGAACACGCACTGCAGATCACGACGAGAGAGCATGTCCTGCAGTTCTCGTCCTGCCTTGAGGTGTAGGTCCGTCTCAGCGTCCGGCACGTTCGGCGAGGCCTCGATCGCGGCACGCCTGTAATCCGGCGCCTGCAGATAGACCGGAAGCCCGTGCGGGTTCCACGTCGTCAACGTCTTCGCCGCCTGAACGTTCTCCACCAGGGTCCGCAGACGGGCCGGTGGACGCGACGCGTGCTTCTGCCACCAGCCTTTGACGTGCGTCGCGGGCCGGAGATCCAGGAGGTGGTCACGTTCCTCGACGGGTGTGCGGCACACGCCCAGCAGCAACGCCAGTTCGGTCTCGGTGCAGCCGATCTTGCCGTTGAGGAAGTCCGACAGCTTCGCTTCCTGCCAGCCGACGAGTTCGGCGACCCGTCGCGCGGGCATTCCGGAGGCCCTGATCGCAGCTCGTACGCCTTCGCCGAACTCGCGGCCACGAGCCGTGGAGCTTCTCTGTGGCATGGGAAATTCCTTGCTGTAGCTGGGATCTGTTGTGCCAGGCACAATCAGCCAACTGCCCCAGCACAGCCCGGACCAGCTCATCAATCACGCAGCAACCCAGCACGAATCCCGCAACCACCACAGCTCAACTGCAGAAACGTCGGACCAGCGACGTCGTAGCCCGATGGGGTGGTTACGTCACCACCACGTTGCTCACAGAAGCGCGTCGGTGTGAGCAGCCAACGCGGCGACAAGGTCCGGGTGGTCACCCTTGTCGATCCTGCGGAAGAGCCTGGAGGCGACGTAGAGCTGAGCGACCCGACCTGACTGCGACTCCAGCACGTCACCGAAGACCGAACGCACGCGCTCGACCATCTCGGGCACGAGGAGGCTGTAGCTGAGCAAGGTCGCGGCATCAGTGCCCGCCGGCCCCCGTCCCCACCACTCCCAATCGAGCACACCGAAGTCCGGCCCCATGAGGTTGGCCCAATGCAGGTCGCCATGAACCGTCTCCCACCGTGAGACGGCTGTATCCGCAGAATCTCCGAATCGCTGCCCGATTCGACTGCTGACCCGTTCCTGGTCGGCGTTGACGCGCTCCGTTGGAGTGGCCCTGACGACATCGACCGTGCGACGGAGTTCCGCCCACCACTCCTCAGGCAGATCAACAGGCTCGCGGAGCGCGTCGGTTCGAGAACACGGTGAGCCCGGCAGCAGGGTGAGCAATTCGGCTCGCTGCTGCCGGTGCTCCTCCCACTCGTAAACATCCAGCACCCGCGGCTTAGCCACCCCGGTGATCACGTTGGCGTCGAGGTTGCCGGTCCAGAACTCACCGTCGATCCACTTTTTGTTCTCGGAGACCACGCGCAGCCAGAAAGTCTCCTCGCCTCGGACGGCGAGCACTCCGATCGAGCGATCCATCCAGCCAAGCCGCGGCTCGCCAGTCAGAACAAGACCGAACTGCGTCCCGGCCCGCTGAAGGTTCTCGAGCATCCACCCACGGAACTGGGCATCGGCGTCGGCAAGGTTCTCGGCCACTGCTACTCCTCGGTGACGTAGCGCAGGTAGGCCTCGGGCGTCGTCATGTACCGGCGCCAGTGGTCGACCAGCGCCAGGTCCTCCCACTTCGACCGCTGAAAGCCGTGCTCCCCCACCTCGATGATGTCCGCGTCCGGAGTGGACGCCAGGATCGGCGAGTGAGTAGCGCAGATGATCTGTGCGCCTGACTTGCCGAGCTCATACATCAGGCGCATCAACCGCAGGCACGACTGGAACGACAGCGCGGCCTCGGGCTCGTCCATCAGGTAGAAGCCCGGCTCGCGGAACATCGCGGCGAACACGGTGAGAAAGCCCTCGCCGTGGCTCATCTCGCTGGTGTCCTCGTCCCAGTACCCGTTCATGCCGCTCACCGCGTTCATGAACCCGAACGCGGTCTCCGCACGCAGGAAGTAACCCTTGCGCTTCGTCCGCGGACCGATGCGATGACGGGCACCGAGCGCAGTGGTCTCGAACCGCACCAACTCACCGAGTTCCGACTTCGGCCTGTCGTTGACGTACTTCCGCCCAGCACGCCCGCCATGCGCGTCCAGCCCCCACGCCTCGGCAAACGCCTCGACCAAAGTGGACTTCCCGGAGCCGTTTTCTCCCACCAGGAAGGTCACCGGCCGCTCGAACGTCATCCCCTCGTCCGCCAACTGGGCGACACACGGCACGTCGAGCGGCCATTGCCGCCGTGAGCCACGAGGCAACGACTCGTCGGGGATGTACGCGCGGCGGGCGAGCATGAGCAGATCTTCCTTCGGTTCAGCTGTAATCCGGAGCGCAGGCTCCCGTAGGTGTGCGGTTGCCGGCCGGTCGACACGCCGGGCTGCAGCTCGGCCCGCACTGCGGATCACACATGTTCGGAACACACGGATTCAGAGGTCGCCGCGCGAACTCCGTCGCGAGCGCTGATGCGGTTTCCGTCATCCTCGGCCCCACCAGAATGTTCGCGAGCGAGTCCTGCCGCACGTTCCCCACCGGCAACCACCGGGAGAAAACGCACGGCCACACCGACCCGTCCGGTGCGATCGCGACCCTACCGTCACCACACTGACCGCACAGTTCACCCAGCTCAGGGCCACCATCCCGGACGCCCCGCCCGACCTGCCGCAGTCGATCGACCCGCACCTCGCCCTCGACACCGAGGTTCCGCAGTTGTGAGACCGCCTCCTGCACACGCTGTCCTTCATCGACGTCGATCACGCCTACGCGCACCGGGATAGAACGCCGAACAGCCTCGACGAGGTTCGACCTCGTCCGCTCGTAGCTCCGGCGGCCTCGGGTGATCCGCTCATGCTGCTCTGCATCATCGGAGTAGTAGCTGGTGGCGAGCCTGACGCCGGGCTGGGAGAAGACCTCCCACAAGTCCGCGCTCACGCGCACCAGGTTCGTGAACACCTCAACCGCCAACCCACGGTCAAGGGCATGGCCGACGAGCGCCGGCAGTCCGCGGTGCAGCGTCGGCTCACCGCCGATGAACTGCACCATCCTCGTGCCGAGATCGGCGAGCTGATCGATCGAGCTCGCCCACTCCTCGGTCGTCATCGCCCCGTGCGAACCAGCTGGGCCAGAGTCGGCATAGCAGTGGTCGCATCGCAGTTGGCACTTTCCGGTCACTTCGAGCCACGCGAACGTCACCCGCGATTGCAGGTTGAGCTGAGCCCCCACTTGTTCCCCTAACTTCTCGCACTCCGCGTACTACCTGCGTAGTTCTTGGAGGGCGTCCAAGCCAGAGGCCAGGAAGGCGATCACTCGATCAGACTCGGAAGCGTTGTTCAGCCGGCCTCACGCCGGGCAGCCCGCGAGGCGAGCGCTGGAATCGCGGCGATCTTCGCCGGGTCGAGCTCCGACCACAGGATTCCCGACGGACGCCGAGGTGGACCGCACTCGATGACCTGAGTCGGCGTGACGATCAGATCGACGGAGAAGTCGTGGCTGGTCTCCGGGAGATCGCCGTCGACGACCTGGAGGTCGTGAACCGTCGTGACGATGGTCGTCGCCTCGCTGATCAGCCCGGCCTCCTGCAGCAAGGCGACCTCGATGTCGGCGTATCCCGCACCCTTGCCCAGCCGGACGCCTCGGCGGTTCACCGCGACGGTCCCGCACACGAGCAGGTCGATCTTGGGCATCTCGTCCGTGTCGACGGTCCTGGCGAACAACGCGGCCTTCTTCGGCACCGCCGCTTCCTCAGGCGGAACAGCAAGCGTCGCTGGATCGAGCTCGTAGAACGGCTTCTCCGCGGCGATCTTGGGAACCGCCACGTAGAGCAGCTTGCCCTGTTGAAGACCGAGCAGGCGGACCGGCAACTGCGGCTTGTCCGGTACGACCTTCACCACGCGCGACTGCTTCCAGACCGGAAGCTCAGCGAGTTTCTGGGCAGCCAGTTCGGCGTCCACGAAGTCCGGGATCGAGCCGTGCACGTCCGGCTGAGCGGCGCGGTGTTCGGTGAGCAGGTCCCAGACGCGGTGGCGAACCTCGTTCTTGGCCTCGTCGAGCTTCGCCACAGACACCCCTTCCTACGACGCCGCCATCATGGTGAACAGGCGGTCATACACCTGATCTACCACAGGTTCTTTCCGCCAGGGACGGAGTTCCTGTGCCACGCCGAAGATCACCTTGAGTCCACCGCCACCCCACGTCGTCTCGACGCAGTCGATCGCGACGTGCAACGCAGCTGCGGCGTGGTCGAGTTCGTGCTGCTGGATGTGCGCCAGGCTCAAGTTCGCCAGGATGATGGTGCGCGACTTCGAGCGTGATGGCGATTGAGAAGCGACCCGTTCCAGCGTCGTCTGGGCTCTCGGGGCATCCCGCAGACGCAGATAGCAGGATCCGGCCAGGCGGTCGTACTGCGTCTCGGAGTACATCTCCGCGACGGGCTCCTCGTCCGAGATCCGCGCGAAGTGGTCCTGTGCTCGTTCCAGCGAACGCTCACACGCACTGCGTTCGCCCACCATCGCGCGTGCTTCGGCGGCGTGCAGTTCTGCCAGCCCCGTCAGCACATCACTGTGCCCACGGGCGACGTCGGCGGCGCGTTCAGTGAGAACCAGGCCCTGACCCGGATCTTCGGTGCCGTAGAGCTCAACGTAAGACGTTCGCAGCAGCGCGACCGCCTCCAACACGGGATCGTTGATCTTGCGAGCCGCTTCTGTCGCGGTCGTGAAGTGCTCCTTCGCGGCATCGTGATCGCGACGCTGGGATGCGTCCCAGACGAACTGGCCCATCAGGATGGAGGCTTCGGCCTCGGCGGCGAGCAGATCCCGTTTCACCCGGTACTCGGCCGCGTGTGCGCGCAGCAGGCGGGTCTGCCCGAGCGCCTGCCCCTCCTCGGCGAGGAGTCCGGCCGACCGCTCACCGTCGTAGCGAGTGCTCAGCTGAGCGATGCGCTGTCGCAGTTCAGCAACCGTGACCAGGTCGACCTTCGACGGGTTCGCGAGGGCACGCTCCAGACGATCGGCATCAGCCAGCACATCGACACGCGGATTCAGGAGGTCGACCAGCTCCTGAACCGACAGCGCCAACACCTTCCTGAGGCGCGGCTGGAGCCAGGCCTCCGGCGTGGAGGTGCCCTGTTCCCAGCGACCGACGGTTCCAGGAGTGATCCTTAGGAGCTCGGCCAGGCCCTCCTGCGAAAATCCCATGGCCTTGCGGTGGGCGGCTAGCCCTTTCCTCGGCTTCGCCATCGGTCTCCCTGACGCGAATTCGGCGCATTGTGCCTGGACAGGCTAGCTCGGGAGATCCCCCGAACAACCGTTCCTCCAAGAGAACTTCGTTTTCACCCGGTCGGGTCAGCTAGCTGTTTACGCAGGCAGCGGCTCCACATGCTCGATTGCTGCTGGGTCGCAGGTGGATTGCGGCCCTGGTTCTCCCGTGACATGTCGATTTCCGTGGACCACTGCCGACATCAGGTGCGCAGATCGCGCGAACGTTCTCGGGAAGTGATCGGGCATGGTTCGAAGCTATAAATGGCAGCCGCACGACAAGTGGCGTCACGCCATACCGCACGCGCTGGCCGTCGACGAAGTCGGTCGAACCCTGTGCAACATCAGGGTGGCAGCGGGCCCGGACAAGTGGCCCAACGAAGCCCGCTTCTGGCCTACGTGCCCAGAGTGCGATCTGGCGTGGCGTGAATCGGAAGGCATCCTGCCATGGCCGCGGGACGGTCACGACTCTGAGATCACGCCGTCACGTCATGCCGGCATCTCCAGCACTTCCCGCAGCGACAGCCCGATGGACGTGCTTGCGCTCATCATCGACACGCTGACGACACAAGGCGCGTACCGCGAGACCGCAGGTCGATGAAGATCACCAAGGACGAGCGTCTCTCGTGGGACCGCAAAGGTGGCGTGGTTCTCGTTGCCTTCCTTGAGCGAGTGACTGTCGAACACACAGTTGCTCGTCTCGGAGAACTGACCCGTCTCCCGACCGTGGACGTGCTTGACCAACTGCGTCGGTTCACGAAGGCGCGTTTGCTCGCTCGGCGGACCGACGTCGACGTCGTGCCCGCCGAGGACCACTTCCAGCTGCCCGCTGAACACGTCGAACGCGCACGCGTCGCCCTTCAGATGGTCGATGATGCCGACCTCCGCGAACTCGTCTCAGAACGCGGACTCGACATCGATCGCGCATTGGGAGATTTCTCGACTCAGCGGCCCTATTCGGCCGCACTGGGCAAGGCACTGCGTGACGCGCGCATCGCGTCCGGGCTGAGTCAGGTCGAGGTAGCCGACAGGGCGTCCAGCCTCTCGAGCGCGGAGCTCTCGACCTTCGAGAACGGGCACGCGCTACCTACTTTGATCACACTTGCCGAACTGGCTCACATCTATCGACTCGACGCGGCCGATCTGATCGTTCAGGCTGCCTGCCACTCGAAGCCCGACAAGCAGGTGCTAGCCCTGCGAATCGCCGAACCGACGTTCCGCGCGGTGCTCACACACCAGTTCGCGGTACGTCGAGTTCGGGAACTCGCGCGGAAGAAGGCTCAGCGCTCCGGTTCCGCTCCTGTCCGCTGATTCGGGCGCTTGTCGATCAAACTCGCGGCTGCCCTGTCGAACACCTGCGGTCGTGGGGTGGACCGCTCAGGTTCGGCGGGGTGGTGACGTAGTAGGCGTTGACGACCCTGTGTTGTCCGTCCCGGTAGAACGGCACCTGCCACCACGGCGACACGCACGTCGTCCCGGTGCTACCCGAGGACCAGTGAAACTTGATGAGGATGAAGCTGTCCGCGCAGTGCACGTACCGACCGGTGAGCTCTCCGACCGCCGGCGACACCTCGTAGAAGCCGCACCGCGGAGGCATGATTCGCGTCGCGGAACTCGATGGTGCGTCGATCAATCCCATCGCCGTGGTCGCGAGCACCATGCCGACGGCAGTGGCGGCGCGGCCGAGTCGTCCGTTCATAGTTGTGTCTGCCCTTCTCCTGAAGTGGTTGCTGCACTTCAGTTTTCGGGTGTCCACAACAGATTCGGAAGGTGTCTTCCGTCTGCCCGCGCAGAGCAGACGGAAGACACCCGGCTCAGAGCGGATCGAGGTACAGCGTGCCTCCGGCGGCAAGGGTCCTGCTGACCAAGTGGCCGTTTGCCTCCTGCATTGCGCTCACGATCTCCGGCGACGCGGCTGGTGCATATCGGAGGGCTGCCACCAGGAAGACCAGGTCGTCGGCAGGAAGCCGGAGCAGTGGAGTGGAGATCCTGTCGGTGCGCAACGGATAGGCGAGGACGAGGCCGAAGTCGCTGTAGAGATCCGCGCCGAGCTCACCATCAGCGTGGTGAAGTAGTTCCTCTGCTGCAGAACTCGGTACGAGCAGGTTGCACCAGGGGTGCGGCGACTCCCACAACCCGGCTTCACGGAGGACCGGCTCTCCAGGTGCGAGCCGGTCAACGAACTCCCAGTAGGTCACCGTCTGGGTCTCGGCCTCACGGAACGAGAGGCCTGCGAGATCACCTCGCCCCGCGAACGCGACTGCCTCAAGCTCGGCAACGTGCTCCCCTTCGCGGATCTTGAGTTGCCCCTCGACGTAGTCGAACCCACCAGCAGTCACCAGCTGACGCTGGTCGGCGACGAACTGCCCGATAGTGCCGTAGCTGAGCTTGTGCCAAGCAACAATCTCGGGCGCCCTGACAAGGCGCAGGGTGGCGCGGACGATGACGCCGTTGCGACCGCGTCCTGCACGAACGGCGTCGAACACGGCCCGGTTCGCGTCAGGTGAACACGTCACGACGTCGCCGGTAGGGGTGACGACGTCGAGCGAGATCACGTTGTCGGTTTGCGCTCCGTGGTGGTGGCTGGCCCCGCCGAGGCCGCCGACGGACAGGGTTCCTCCCACCGACAGCTCAAGGTAGTCAGTGAGAACTGGCGGTGTGAGCCCGTGCGGCAGGGTCGCGCGCAGCACGTCGCTCCACCTCGCGCCCGCGTCGACCACGACCCGGTCTGCTCCGACTTCGTGGATCGCGGAGACGGCCGTCATGTCGATGACGACCCCGCCGAGTACCTGAGATTGGCCACTGGTGGAGTGGCCTTGTCCACGGGGAACGACAGCGAGGTCGTGCTCACGGGCGTGCTTGATCAGAGCGCCGATGTCGGCCGCGTCCGCAGGACGTAGAACGGCTGCCGGGCGATCGTGCACGGTGCCGCCGTAGTCGCGCGCCGCCCATGCGAGCGCGTTCTCATCGGTGTCCAGATTTCCAGTGAGCGCAGGCATAGTGCTGAGCGCTTGGTGCACTAGCAGTCCTCCTTGAGGCTTTCGATCAACTGCTTTCGCAGTCCGGCCGCAGTCGGCTCGGTGTTCCCACTGAGTAGATCGGCGGCCGCGGACCACGACTTGTGGGCCTGGTGGAGGTTGCCGCGGTCGGCGTGCAGGTCGCCGACGCGCCGGTGGATGTGCGCCTGGCTCCAGACGTCGGCAACTTCGGCGAAGATGCGCAAAGCGTTCTCCAGGTGGTGCAGGGCTGCTTCGTGCTCGCCACCGGACTCCGCCAGCCCTGCCAGCAAGGTCGAGGTGCAGCCCGAGGACATCAGGTCCTCGGCCTCGTCGAAGATCGCCTGCACCTGGGTGAGCAGATCTCGTGCTGCGGCGACGTCGCCACCAGCAGCCAGCACGGAAGCCAGGTGCGCGGAAGCCACCGCGAACTCCCATCGATCGCCAGCCTCCGTACTCAGCCGCCGAGCGGTCTCAAGGTGCGCGACCGCAGCGTCGAGGTCGTTGAGCTGGTAGCAAGCACGACCGAGGCCCACGTGACATGCGGCAACGCCGTTGGCATCGCCCAGCTCGGTCCTGATCCGCATCGCCTGCCGGTACATGCCCGCCGACGAACCCGCCTTCAACTCGTCGATGCCCGCGTCCCCAAGCGTTTCCAGAACCCACGCCTCGGCGTCGCGGTGACCGCCCCGGCGAGCCATCTCCAGCGCGTCCCGCAGCGCAGGCACCCACCACGACCAGGCGCGGCGGTGGAACAGCATCTCGTTCACCACCACCGGCAGGTAGGCGACGGACGCGATGTCCAATCGAGCCCCACATCGGACCAGGCGAACGAGGAGCTGCAACTCGTCCTCGAACCACCGGACCGCGTCAGCGGGGCGATGGAAGGTCAGCGTCTCCACGTCGGTTTGAGGCAGGTCAAGCGGCCGTCTCGGGCGGGACGGCCAGAGCATCCGGATAGCTGCTGCTCCGGTGTTCAGGTACAGGTCCACCAGACGTGACAGCGCCGCGCGGTTGGCCTCCTGGCCAGCGAGCTCACGAACCTGCTCGAGGGCGTACGCCTGGACGAGGTCGTGCATCACGAACCTGTCCTGCGAGGTCTGCTCCACGAGGTGCACGGTGGCGAGCGCAGACAGGTGGCCCTGCGCCTGCAGCGGTGAGAGCCCGACGAGCGCGGCCGCCGCCTCGATCCTGATCGGTCCACCGGGGTGGAGGCCGAGCTGCCGGAACGTACTGCACATCGACGGCACCACCGCCGTCGTCTACCCACGGGAGTGAGCCATGTCCACACTGCTCGTCGCCGGGCTGGTGCTCGCGATCTTCGCGGTGTTCACCGTGCTGCGCGCTGTGCGCATCGTGCCGCAAGCACGTGCGCGCAACGTCGAACGTCTAGGTCGCTACCAGCGCACCCTCACGCCCGGCCTGAACTTCGTCATCCCCTACGTCGACCGCGTCTACCCGCCGATCGACCTGCGCGAGCAGGTGGTGTCGTTCCGGCCGCAGCCGGTGATCACCGAGGACAACCTCGTGGTGGAGATCGACACGGTGCTGTACTTCCAGGTCACCGACCCCCGCGCCGCGGCGTACGAGATCGCGAGCTTCCTGCAGGCGGTCGAGCAACTCACCGTCACCACCCTGCGCAACGTCGTCGGGTCGATGGACCTGGAGAAGACCCTCACCTCACGCGACACGATCAACAACCAGCTGCGCGGCGTGCTCGACGACGCGACCGGCAAGTGGGGTCTGCGGGTCAACCGCGTGGAGATCAAGGCCATCGACCCGCCGCAGAGCATCAAGGAGGCGATGGAGAAGCAGATGCGGGCCGAACGCGACAAGCGGGCCGCGATCCTCAACGCCGAAGGACAGCGTCAGTCGCAGATCCTCACGGCCGAGGGCGACAAGCAGGCCGCGGTGTTGCGCGCCGAAGGGAACCGGGCCGCGACCATCCTCAAGGCGGAGGGCGAGTCCCGCGCCATCGACCAGGTCTTCCAGTCAGTGCACCGCAACGATCCCGACCCGAAACTCCTCGCCTACCAGTACCTCCAGATGCTGCCCAAGCTCGCGGACGGTCCCGGCAACACCTTCTGGGTGATCCCGAGCGAGGTCACCACCGCACTGCAAGACGTCTCCAAGGCGTTCTCAGAGGTGCTGCCACGATCAGTCGCCGCCGGGCGCGACGAAGCCGTGGAGGCCGCCGCCGCACAGGCCGAGGAGGACGTCGCGCGGGCGAGCGAGGCGGCAGCCGCAGCGGTCTCGGACGCCGCGGACGCCGCCGCGCCGGTGAACGCACTGCGACCGGAACCGGCGGGAAGCCGAGAACGGCGTCGGCCGCGGTGATCGCGTTCGGCGCCGCCGTGACCGTGCCCAGCCCTGACAGGCCGCTGGTCCTGGCAGGTCGCCGAGCCGCGAACGCGCACCCGGTGCCGGCCTGTGCTCGAAGTGGTGTCGTGCCACACCGGACGACATCCGTGCGCCGAGATTCGCCGCGGTGACCGAACGGCGGAGGTCGCCGGGCGCGCTCGACGCTAGGATCGGTCCGGCGTCCGGCTCGGTCGGGCGGAATCGCGCCACGCCGCCCCGGACCCCGGTGGCCCCACTTCGCCAGTCACGGTCTGGAGTGCTGCCCACCATGCTCGACATCAGCCGCCTTTCGGCGGTTTCGGCGAACGTCGCCGCCCGGCTCGTCCACCGCCAGGTAGCCGTCCGGCACGTGTGCATCGCGTGCGGGGTGCGGACGAACGCGATCGGCACGGCGCTCTACCTGTGGGAGGCCGCAGGCCGCTGTGACCTCTACACGAGTTCCGGGTTCTGCGGCGAGGAGATCGCGGAGCTGCAGACCATGCTCGGCGAGGGGCCCGCGTTCGAAGCGGCCCGGCAGAACTGGCCGGTGCTCGTGCCGGATCTCGTGGACCACGTGGCGTCGGTGCGCTGGCCGCTCCTGGCCGGCGCGGCGGTCGAGGCCGGAGTCGCGGCGATCTTCGCCTTTCCTCTCGCCCTCGGCGCGGAACCGCTCGGTGTGCTGGAGATCCACCGCGGCGACGGCGACGCGCTGACACCCACCGAGGTCGCCGGAGCAGTGCAGCTGGCCGACATTGCTCTCACCCTGCTGCTGGACGACGAGTGGTGAAGTGTCTGGTGGCGGTGCAGTCGCAGCTCGACGCCGAGGCACCTCGTGGCCTCGCGTGGGCCGTGCGAGACCACGTTCCCCACAGGTTTCGGGATCCCTCCGGTCCAGGGCCGGTGTCCTCTTGAGCGATCAGCCCCACGCCGATCTGGGACATCTGAGCGTGCTCAGCCCTGAGCAACGCGCCGTGCTGGAGCTTCGCGTGGTGCGCGGCCTGACCGCCGAGCAGGCGGCGTCGGCACTGGGCTCGACGGCGGCGGCCGTGAGATTGCTGCAACACCACGCCCTGGACGCGCTGCGGAACGCGATCACGCGCGAAGGGACGCGGGAATGAGTCCGTCAGGGCACCGGCACAGCACGGAAAGATCATGCCGGAATCATCTTCCACAGTGGACAGACGCCGGACGCGGACTCCGCTCGCGCTCCGCTGACGCCGGACCCGACGGCCGGTGGCCGGGTGCGCCCAGGCCGGCCGCCGCGCGCACAGGTGACAGGATGCGGTGATGGATGCCCGACGCAGGAACAACGTGACCGTCATCGGTTGCGAGGACGCTCCGACGGTGCTGCTCGCCCACGGGTTCGGCTGCGACCAGAACCTGTGGAGGCTGGTGGTGCCTGACCTGTCGAAGCGGTTCCGGATCGTGCTGTTCGACCACGTCGGGTCGGGCAGGTCCGACGTCGCGGCCTGGTCCCCGCAGCGCTACACCACACTCGACGGTTATGCCGAGGACGTGCTGGAGATCTGCGCGGAGCTGGACCTGCGGGACGTCGTGCTGGTCGGACACTCGGTCAGCGCGATGATCGCCGTCCTCGCGGCCAACCGCGAGCCCGAGAGGTTCGCCAAGCTCGTGCTGCTGACCCCGTCGCCCTGCTACCTCGACGACGGCGACTACCGGGGCGGTTTCACCCGTGCGGACATCGACGAGCTGCTCGACTCGCTCGAGTCGAACTACCTCGGCTGGTCCGCGGCGATGGCGCCGGTCATCGCCGGCAACCCGGACCGGCCCGAGGTCGCCGGTGAGCTGGAGGCCGCGTTCTGCCGCACCGACCCGGCGATCGCGCGGGTGTTCGCGCGCACCACCTTCCTGTCCGACAACCGCGCGGACCTCGCGGACGTCACCGTGCGGACCGCCGTGCTGCAGTGCTCCTCGGACGCGATCGCGCCGCGCGAGGTCGGCCAGTTCGTGCACGACCGGATCGAGGGCAGCGTGCTGGTGACGCTCGATGCGATCGGCCACTGCCCGCAGCTGAGCGCTCCAGAGCAGACGGCGGCCGCGATCGCTGAGTTCGCGGGCGCCCGGTGATCCGCCCGGCGGGAAGCGGCGAGGAGGCCGGAGTGGAGACCACGTTCTCGGCGTTGCTGGAGGACAGTGCGGAAGACCTGTACGAGAACGCACCGTGCGGCTACCTGTCCACGCTGATGGACGGCACGATCGCCAAGATCAACGCCACGCTCCTGGGATGGCTGGGACACGAACGCGCGGAACTCCTCGGGCGTCGGCGGTTCGCCGATCTGCTCCCCGTCGGCGACCGGATCTACCACGAGACGCACTTCGCGCCGATGCTGCGCATGCACGGCGAGATCGGCGGTATCGCGCTGGAACTGGTGCGCGCGGACGGAACGCGAATGGCCGTGCTGGTCAGTTCGACGGTCAAGACGAGCGCGAACGGCACGGCTCAGCTGATCCGCACCACCATCTTCGACGCCGGTGACCGGCGCGCCTACGAACACGAACTGCTGCGCGCACGCCAGGAGGCGGAGCAGGAACGCGACCGTGTACAGCTGCTGGCCTCCACCTTGCAGCGCACGCTGTTGCCGCCGTCGTTGCCGGACGTGCCCGGCATGGACGTCGCGGCCTACTACCACCCCGCCTCCGCGGACGAGGTGGGCGGCGACTTCTACGACCTCTTCCCCCTCACCGGCGACACGTGGGCGTTCTTCCTCGGCGACGTGTCCGGCAAGGGCGCGGAGGCCGCCGTGGTCACGTCGCTTACCCGCTACACGCTGCGCGCCGCCGCCGTGCAGGAGCCCGGTCCCGCCTCCGTGCTGAAGCGCCTCAACACGGCGCTGCTCAAGGACCAGCACGGCGCGACGCCGCGGTTCTGCACCGCCATCCAGGGCCTGCTCGAACCGGCGGGAGACGGCGCCAAGGTCACCCTCGCGAGCGGTGGGCACCCGCCGGCGCTGGTGATCCGCCACAACGGTGCGGCCGAGCTACTCGACACCAGGGGCGGTCAGCTGATCGGCGCGCTGCCGGACGCCCGCTTCGTCGAGGTCGAGCTGCGCCTGCGGCCCGGTGACACACTCCTGCTCTACTCCGATGGACTCACCGAGGCCCGCACGCACGGCCGCGTCCGCTACGACGAGGAGGACCTGCGCGACTGGGCCAACACCCTTGACGTCGGCAGCGCGACCGAGACCGTGGCCGCGGTGTCCCGGTTGCTCGACAGCTTCGGCGACGGTGTCGACGACGACACCGCGCTCCTCGCACTCAGCGTGCGCCTGCTTGGAGATGAGAGACCATGACCTCGTTCACCGTCACCACGCTCGACCTGGAAGCGGGTCCGGTGGTCGAGTTCGCCGGGGAGCTCGACTCCGCCTCGGCCCCGCGCGCACTCCAGGCCGTCGAGGCGATCTCGCCGCGGCCGGGCCAGCAGGTCGTGCTCGACCTGACCGGACTGCTCTTCTGCGACTCCAGCGGCATCTCCGCGCTGATCGCCGCACGCAACCTCGCGCACTCCGCGGAGGCCGGCCTGGCGCTCGCCGGCGTCCCACGCCACCTCGCCCGCACCCTCGTGCTCATCGGGCTGGACACCTTCTTCACCACCTACGCCACCGCCGCGCAGGCCCAGGCCGCCTGGCCGGAGTCGCCGGCCGGAGGGTGAGTGGTGTGCGGGTCGCGGCCGGGGGTACTCGACCGGACGACCCGACAGGAGTGAGCCCATGCGAGGCGACATCGAGACCTACTTCGAGGACGGCCGGTGGAAGAACCGGGTGGAGGGCAACGACCAGGCCTCCAGCACGCACCTCACCAAGGAGGAGGCTAGCGCCGACGGCCGTGAGATGGCGATCGTGCACGCGGTGGACCACATCACGCGCAACCGGGACGGCACGATCAGCGAGCACGACGTCTACCCGCGCGGCCGCGACCCGCACACCGGTGGCGGGGTCACCCGCGCGCACCGCCGGTGAACCGACGCGAACCGCACCGGTTCGCGTCCGCCACCGCGGGTTCCCCGGCGGGCGGCGCCGGGCAGGACTCAGCCGCCACGTGCGCTGAAACCCGTTGTGAGCGGGGCGTACCGCCTGCCACGAAGCCACGCGGTACGCTGGGTGTGTTGATCCTGATGCGGTCACGCAAGGCGTGGGCCTAGACCTCGCTACGTCCAGGAGCGACTGGAACCAGTCGACGTGGTGGAGGAAACCGTGCCAGTCATGGACCAGTGGTCGCTGTTCGGCGGTGTGACCAGAGGTGCGCGAACCTGACAGTCGTCGCCGATCGGTGATCGAAGCGCGCGCCACGGTGATCGCGGCGCTGCGCGACAGCAACAGCGAGCTCGACGTCCTGGCTCGCGTGATCCGCGCGTGCGTGGGCCTGCTGCCGGTGGACGGCGCCTCGATCTCGGTGCTGAGTGGCCCGCAGGAGCGGGAGACGTTGTACGCCAGCGACGTGATCGCGATGAAGATCGAGAACGTCCAGTTCGACCTGGGCGAGGGTCCGTGCTTCGAGGCGTTCGCGACCCGCCGGCCCGTGCTGGTTCCCGACCTGTCGCAGGCGTCGGTCCTCGCGTGGCCCGTGTTCGCGGCGGCGATCGCCGCGCTGCCCATCGGCGCGATCTTCGCGTTCCCGTTGCAGGCGGGCGCGATCGGCATCGGCGCGATCGACCTCTACCGAAGCCGGCCCGGCTGGTTGTCGGCGGACGAGCTCGCCGTCGCGCTGGAGGTGGTCGACGTGGTGACCGCGGTGCTGCTCGGCGTGCTCTTGGGCGAGTTCGACGGCGCCGACGGCCTGCGGGGTGTGCTTTCGCCCGGCCGCGAACAGGTGCACCAGGCGACCGGCATGGTGCTCGCCGCGCTCGGCATCTCCGCGGAGGAGGCGCTGTCCCGGTTGCGCGGCTACGCCTTCGCGATGGGCAGACCTCTCGACGAGGTCGCCAAGGACATCGTGAACCGCGAGCTGTCCCCGCTGGAGCTCCGCGCATGACCGCCTGCGAGACCTCGACGGCGGCCCCGTACTGGCAGCACTACCGTCGGACGAAGAAGACAGGAGCTGGTGATGAGCGGTAGCGCACCGTCCAGGACCGAGCGGGAGTCGCGGTTGCTCCACGCGTTGGTCGAGCTGGCGGACACGCTGGTCGACGACTACGACGTGGTGGACGTGCTGCACCGGCTGGTCGAACACTGCGTCCAGTTGCTGGACGCGACGGTGGCCGGGTTGATGCTGTCCGACCAGCGCGGCGGCCTGCGGGTGGTGGCCTACTCGTCGGCCCAGACGCGCACGCTCGAGCTGTTCCAGGTCCAGGCGAGCGAGGGCCCGTGCTACGACTGCGCGCACAGCGGCGAGGCGGTGCTCGTCGCGGACCTGTCGAAGGAGGTCCAGCGCTGGCCGCGGTTCGCGCCGCTCGCCCTCGCGGGGGGTTTCGCCTCGGTGCACGCCGTACCGATGAGGCTGCGGCGCGAGACCATCGGCACGCTGAACCTGTTCCGCCACGAGACCGGGTTGCTCAGCGACGAGGACCTGCTGGTCGTGCGCACCCTCGCGGACACAGCGACGATCGGGATCCTGCAGGAACGCGCCATCCGGCGCGGCGAGGTGGTCACCGAGCAGCTGCAGACGGCGCTGAACAGCCGGGTCGTCATCGAACAGGCCAAGGGTGTGCTCGCGTTCGCCGGGAACCTCGACATGGAGCAGGCGTTCCACACGCTGCGCGGCTACGCCCGCAACGGTGGTCGCCGGCTGGCCGATGTGGCCAGAGAGGTCGTTCTCGGCGAACTGCGCCCCGAGGTCGTCCTCTCACCACGTCCCACCGATCTGTGACCGGACCGGTCCCGCGGCATCGTCCGCCGGGACCGGGATCTCGGCTCGGCTCAACGGGTGCTCGGCGTTCCAGAGTGCCGGACGGCCGCCATGTGGGTAACCTGAACGAGCTGGCAGACGCAGCAACCGCCCGGACCCGCGGTCTCATCACCTCGTCGTGAGGAGAACACCGTGGGCGTCCGTGTCGAGCCGATCTCGTTCACGCGCAAGAACATCGCGCTTGTCTCCGCGCACTCCAGCCCGCTGGCCGACCCCGGATCGTCCGGCGCCGGCAGCCAGGGTCTCCACGTCGCGGGACTCGCGGCCGCGCTGGCCGCGCTCGGCCACCGGGTCGTCGTCTACACGCGGCGCGACCATCCCCACGTTCCGCAGCTCGTGCACAGCCCGCGCGGCTACGAGGTCGTGCACGTGCCGGCCGGGCCCCCGGTGGAGCTCGGCGCGGACGAAGTCCTGGCCCACGCGGGAGATCTCGTCGAGTTCCTCGAGCTGGCCTGGAAGGCGCGGCGCCCTGACGTCGTGCACGCCCACGGCTGGCTGTCCGGGATCGCCGCCGTGCTGAGCGCCAGGAACAGCCTGGTGCCGGTCGTGCAGACCTACCACTCGCTGGGCACGGCACGGCCTCAGGACCACCGTGCGGCCGAGGCGGACTCGACCAAACGCGTCGCGGTGGAACGGCTCATCGGTCACGAGGTCACCCTGGTCGTCGCGACCAGCTCCGCGGAAGCGCGCGCCGTCCTCGGCATGGGCGTGGACCGGTCGAAACTGGCGGTGGTGCCGAAGGGCGTCGATCTCGACCTCTTCGCACCGGGACCTTCAGCCGTCGACCGGATCCGGCCGCGCAGGATCGTGTCGGCGGGAAGACTGCTGCCGCGCAAGGGGTTCGACGACCTGATCGGCGCTCTGTCCACAATGGAGGGAGTGGAACTGGTGATCGCCGGCAGCGGTGCGCAGGGCGACGTCCACGGTGACCAGGAGACCAGGAGACTGCTGGCGCTGGCCCGTTCGGCCGGGGTCGGCGACCGCGTCGTGTTCGCGGGCCAGGTGCCCTACGCCGAGCTGCCCGCGCTGCTGCGGTCCGCCGACGTGGTGGCGTGCACGCCGCGGGAGTGGTCGTCCGGCGGTGTGGCGCTGGAAGCGATGGCCTGCGGCACGCCCGTCCTCGCCACCGCGGTCGGCGGTCTGGTCGACCTCGTTGTGGACGGGTTGAGCGGAGTGCTGGTCCCGCGGGCGAAACCGGATGCCATGGCCAAGTCGTTGCGCGCGCTGCTCGCCGACGGCACGTACCGGGAACTGCTCAGCGTCGCGGGACGAGACCGGGCGCTCGCGCGGTACTCCTGGCACCGCGTCGCGTCCGACCTGGTGCGCGTCTACGCCGCGGCGGTGACCAGCCGCGGGATCGCGCCGCGGCACGTCCGCGCGCGGGCGACGTCAACGCCGAGGTGAGCGCGGCGGTCTCCCGGCCGCTGCCCTGAGCATCGCCACCACGAGGCCAGGGCTGATCGTGCCCGCTCCCAGGCCGATCTCGACGAGCTCGTCGAAGGCGTGCCGGTCGTCACGTGCCGCGGCCGTGGCCAGGTCCACGAGGGCGGGCGCGCGGGTAAGCAAGGCGAGGGCATCGGTGTGCCGCAGGTGTCTGCCGAGCAGACGGCGCAACGACAGCCGGTAGTGCCCGGCGGGATCCGCTGTCGTCGCGGCCGCACCGGCGAGGGCTCCGGACAGGACGGCGTAGTAGATCCGCTCGCCCGTGAGCGGGTTGATCAGCGAGGCCGCGTCCCCGGCCAGCAGCACGCGACCGCGGCCGACGCCCGGCCTGCCCGGCGACAACGGCAGCCGGTGGCCGCGCAGCGCCAGCGGAGGGCAGCCGGGCAGCAACGCGTGCAGGCATTCCGTCAGATGCGCTCGCGTCGGCGGACCGGTGCGCATGAGCTCGCCGTAGCCGACGTTCGCGGTGCCGTCACCGACGGGGAAGACCCAGGCGTACGCGGGCCAGTGCGCGGTGGCCATCACGAGCCGCTGCTCCTGCTCCGGCCACGGGTCCGCGCTCGTGTACCCGCGCAGTGCGATGGCGGTGGTGCCCGGTCTGGCGGTCCTGGCTCCGCTTCGCCGTCGTACGACCGACTCCGCGCCGTCCGCGCCGATGACCGTGCGGGCGTGGAACCGCCCGTAGACCTCGACGCCGTCCGCCACCGCGACGAGCGAGCGCACCCGGTGCCGGCGCAGCCGCGCACCCGCCTCCTGGGCAGCCGCGACGAGTCGCGCGTCGAGCAGCGCGCGGGGGACGACCGAGGTGGGGCGCGCGAACCCCCTGGCGGCCGTCACGCCGCTCGGCGCGGTCAGCCGCAGGCCGAGGACGGGGGCCGTGCCGGCGGTGAGAGCGCCGACGTCCACGCCGAGCCCGCCCAGGACGTCCAGCGCGTGCGGTGCGACCCCGTCGCCGCAGACCTTGTCGCGCGGGAACTCCGCGGCGTCCAGCAGCAGCACGCGGGCGTCCGGGTCGGCGCGCAACGCCGCCAGGGCGGCCGTGGAGCCCGCGGGCCCGGCGCCGACGACGACCAGGTCCCACCGGTCGCGCGCGGCCATCAGCGAGCCAGCTGGTCGACCGCGGCGGCGAACAGCCACGGCGCGCGCACCGCGGCGGGAACGATCCGGCGCCCGAGCACCGGCCGGTTCCTGGTCCACAGCAGGGACTCCGTCAGCCAGCGGGAACGGCGCGACGCGCGCGCCCAGGCGCGGTCGTAGTCCGCCGGGCGCCCGGCCCGCAGGCAGCGGACGAGCTCGGCCCCGGTCGTCAGCGCCAGGGCGAGCCCCTCGCCGGTCAGCGCGTCGACGTAGCCCGCCGCATCGCCCGCCAGCAGCACGCGTCCGGCGACCCGGCCGGTGGTCCGCTGCCGCAACGGCCCTGCTCCGCGCACGGTCGAGACCGGTGCCGCACCGGCCAGCCGCTCCGCCAGCTCGGGGAAAGCGGCGAGCTGCTCGGTGAAGCCGCCCCGGACCGGCGACAGGATCGCGACGCCGACGGTGTCCGGTGCCACGGGTGTCACGTAGGCCTCCGACCGGGGCGCCCACGTCACCTCCACCCCATCGCTCCAGGGCTCCAGGGCGAAGTGGCGCCGCAGTCCCCAGCGCGGCGAGGAGGTCCTGCCCGGCGAGCGCAGGCCGACGAGAGCGCGGATCGGCGAGTGCAGGCCGTCCGCGGCGACGAGGTAGCGCGCCCGCAACGCCCCGGCCCGCACGTGGTCGTCGTGCTGGAGGACGTCGGTGACCGGCGTGTCCAGCACAGGTATCCCGGCACGGCGGACTGCCTCGCCGAGCGCGTCGTGCAGCCGGACGCGGCGGACTCCCCGTCCGGCGCCACAGCGGAACGGCGCGTGCGCCGTCAGACGTCCCTGCCGGTAGGTGATGCCGTCGATCGGGTGGCCGGGCGGGTCCACCCCGAGCGCGGCCAGTGCGTGCACGGCACCGGGCATCAGCCCTTCCCCGCAGGCCTTGTCGAGCACCCCTGGCCTCCTCTCGCAGACCAGCACGTCCATGCCGGCCTGGGCACAGCCCAGCGCGACGGCGAGCCCCGCCGGGCCTCCGCCGGCCACCAGGACGTCGTGCATCCGGTCAGACACGGGCCGACCGCAGCGCGTCGTTCTCCGCGCGGACGCGGACCGCCAGCAGACCCGCGTTCAGCACGGTGAAGACCGACGCGGTCAGCCACGCGCCGTGCACCAAGGGCAGTGCGAAGCCCTCGACCACGACCGCGACGTAGTTCGGGTGCGGGAGCAGGCGGTACGGACCGCCGGTCACGAGCGGAAGTCCCGGCACGACGACGATCCGGGTGTTCCACTGACGTCCGAGCGTCCGGACGCACCACCACCGCAGGACCTGGGACAGTACGACGAGCGCGAACATCGGCCAGCCCAGTGCGGGCACGAAGGCGCGGCCGGACAGCCAGACCTCGGCCAGGCACCCGGCCAGCAGGCCGGTGTGCAGCACGACCATGAACGGGTAGTGCGCGAACCCCGACTCCCGCCCGCCGCGGGCGAGGCTCCACGCCAGGTTCCTCCTCGCGACGACCAGCTCGGCCAGCCGCTCGGCCGCGACGAGGCCGACCAGCACCGAGTACCACGCCTGGCTCACCACCTCAGCAGCACCAGCTCGGCGCAGAAGCCCGGCCCCATGGCCATCACCACGCCCCAGTCGCCCGGGGCGGCGGGCCGGGCCGTGAGCGTGTCCGCGAAGACGTGCAGCACGGACGCCGAGGACAGATTCCCTATCTCGTGCAGCGACCGCCAGGTCATCGCGAGGTCCTGCTCGTCGAGGCCGAGCACCGACTGGATGGCCTCGATGACCTTCGGCCCGCCGGGGTGGCAGATCCAGCGCGCGATGTCGCCGATCTCCAGACCGTGTGGTGCCAGCAGGTTCTTGACGTCGTCGGCGAGGTGCTCGCGCACCAGCTCGGGGACCTCGGCGCCCAGCACGATCTTCAGTCCGGTGCTGCCGACGTCCCACCCCATCGCGCGTTCGGAGTCCGCGTACAGGTGGCTCAGCGAGTCCACGACCTGGGGACCGGCCGTGGCGCCGATGTGCTCGGAGCCGACCGCGACGACGGCCGCGGCGCCGTCGCCGAAGAGGCCCGAGGCGATCATGTTGGCAGCGCTGGGATCCTGCCGTTGCACGGTCAGCGAGCACAGCTCGACCGACACGAGCATCGCGACCGAGCCCGGCCAGCCGCGCAGGAAGTCGTGCAGCCGCGCGACTCCCGCCGCGCCTGCCAGACAGCCGAGGCCGATGATCGGGATCCGCTTCACGTCCGGGCGCAGGCCGATCCGCGCCGCGATCCGGGCGTCGAGGGAGGGCACCGCGATCCCGGTGACGGTCGTCGACACGATGAGGTCCACATCGGACGGTCGCAGTCCCGCGTCCGCGAGCGCCGCCAGTGCGGCCTCACAGCCGAGATCGACCGCGACGGAGAGGAAAGCGTCGTTGGCCGCGGTGAAACCGTCGAGCTCGTCGTACCGCTCGATGGCCAGTGCGAGGTGCCGCGACCCGACGCGGGCGCTGCTGTGGAAGCGCGAGACCACCGCGCGGGAAGCGGAGTCCGGCAAACATAATCGGGCGAACAGGTTTGTCAGCCTTGCCTGGGGGTAGCGGTGCGGCGGAAGAACTCCGTGCACCGCCGAAATTGTCGTCACCCCTGTCACGGTACGGCTTCCGCCTACACTCGGCAGATGAGCGGCACAGCGATCCACCGCCGGAAGTCGTTGCGACTACTGCAAGGTCTCGCACGCGCGTGTCATCCCCTGCCCGCTCTCGCCGTCACGGTGGTGGCGGTCCTGCTCGGGCTGGGCGCCGGGATCGACGGCCCGCGCGCCACGCTGCTCGGTGCCGCGGTGCTCACGGGCCAGCTGTCGATCGGCTGGTCCAACGACTGGATCGACGCCGCCCGCGATCACGCCGCCGGGCGCGCGGACAAACCCGCTGCCGCAGGAGAGGTTCCGGTGTCCGCGGTCGCGGCCGCCGCGGTCGCGGCGGCGCTGGCGACGGTCGTGTCGTCGTTGTCGCTGGGCTGGTTCGCCGGTGTCGTGCTGCTGCTCACCGTGAGCACCTGACGGCTATCTTCCGTGAGGCGCGGGAGCGGCCAGGTCGCGGCTGAGCTCGCCGCGGACGGTCTCCACGAGCTCGTCCCAGCTGTCGACGAACTTGCGGACACCCTGGCGTTCCAACTCGTCGGTGACCTCGCGGTAGTCGATTCCGAGCAGCGCGATCTCGCTGAGCACGTCCTGGGCCGGACCGTAGACCTCTTCGAGCACGACGGGGGTCACGGTGCCGTGGTCGGCGAACGCCTCGAGCGTCGGTCCCGGCATGGTGTTGACGGTGCCCGGGATGGCCAGCTCGGACACGTACATCGTGTCCGGGTAGGCGGGGTTCTTCACCCCGGTGGAGGCCCACAGCGGTCGTTGCGGCCGCGCTCCCGACGCGGCCAGGTCGCGCCAGCGTCGCGTGGCCAGGCTCGTCACGTGGACCTCGTGGGCGAGACGGGCGTTGGCGATCGCCGCCCTGCCCTTGGCCGCGAGCGCGCGGTCAGTGCCGATGGCGTCGAGACGCGCGTCGATCTCGGTGTCCACACGGGACACGAAGAACGAGGCGACCGAGTGGATTCCGGCCAGGTCGAGCCCGTTGAGCCGAGCCGTCTCCAGGCCGGTGAGGTAGGCGTCGACCACCTCCCGGTACCGGTCGAGGGAGAAGATGAGCGTGACGTTGACGCTGATGCCCTCGCCGATGACCGCGGTGATCGCGTCGAGCCCCGCCGTGGTGGCCGGGATCTTGATGAGCAGGTTCGGCTCGTCGACGGCCGACCAGAGCAGACGGGCGCGGTCGATGGTCGCCTGGGTGTCGTGGGCGAGGCCGGGGTCGACCTCCAGCGACACCCTGCCGTCGACGCCGTCCGTGCGGTCGTACGCCGGTCGCAGGACGTGGCAGGCCTCCCGCACGTCGTCGGTGGTGATGGCGAAGACCATGTCCTCGATGCTCGCCTCCACCTCCGCGAGCCGTCTGAGCTGCCGCGTGTAGCGCTCTCCCCGTTCCAGCGCGGACGCGAAGATGGTCGGGTTGGTGGTGATGCCGACGACGCCGCGGTCCGCGATCAGCGCCTGCAGCCTGCCTCCGGACAACAGCTCGCGGGACAGGTCGTCGAGCCAGATCGACACGCCTGCGGCGGCGAGTTCGGTGAGCGGGTGGTCGTGGCCCGTGGCCATGGTGCCTCCGTGGTCGGAAATCCTCGTGGTTCAGGCAGGACGGTCGCCGGTGCCGCCGGTGGTGGGCGCGGAGCCGCGCTGCACACCTCCCGGACGGACCGGCGCGACCGCGTCGCGCAGGCAGTCGTGCGCGGCCTCGGCGACAGCGGTGACGCCGAACTCCTCGTGGACGCGGCCTCGACGGTCACGCGGGCCCGCAAGCCCGGCGGGAGCGCTTCGTCCTAATAGGACAGTTCCAGTGCGGCGAACCACGCGCGGCAGGGAATCGAGACCACGCGGGTCCGGGCGGCTGTCGATGCTTCTCCCCGCGAATAGCCGGAATCCCGGCGGCCAAACGCGCAGGAGACGGCTCGGCCCCGCCGAGGTGCCGTCACGGCGGGGCCGAGGAGCAGGAGGTGCGGGTCAGTCGTCGCCGGGCGGGCGCAGCGACGGGGGCGCCGCCGGGTCGAGATCGGCCTGGCGGAGGCGGAACACCTGCAGTTCGACGCCGAAGTACTTCGTCGTCTCCCCCACCCAGTGCATGCCGTTGTTCCGCACGGTGGTGGCGGCGCGGGTGTTGCCCGGCCGCACGACGGCGAAGACCTCGTTCACGTCGTGGCGGAACGCCCACTCGGCGAGCGCGTGGGTCGCCTCGGTCGCGTAGCCGTTGCCCCACGCGTCGGGGCGGAGGTGCCAGCCGACCTCGAGGTCCTCCTCGCCCGGCGGCAGCGGAAGCAGGACCGCGCCGCCGATCAACTGACCGTCGGCGGTGCGTTCGACCGCCCACCGGCCGGCCGCGGACGGCAGGCGGGCGTTCTCGGCGGCCCACTGCTGCAACAGCAACCGCATCGCCGCCTTGTCCGGGACGCGGTCCATCTCCGGGCTGAGCCAGCGGGTCACCTCCGCGTGCCCGTAGATCTCCAGAGCGGCCGGCGCGTCGTCGACCTGCCACGGGCGCAGCGTCAACCGCGCGGTGGTGAGGGTTTTCGCGGTCATGGGCAGATGCAGCCGCGGGGCAGCGCGGACACCGTGGTGGCGGTGCAGTACCGCACACCGAGCGCGTCGTGCTCGGCCCAGGGGTGGGGACAGACGGCGCAGCTGCCGGTCGTGTCGGGCTGGTCGTCGACGTCGATGATCAGGGGTGTGGACATGGGCATGCGGAACTCCGATGAGCATGGGCGGGAACGGGGTGATGCCGGGCTGTGTGGTGCGCCCAAGGCGGCATCAGCTCGACCGCTGCTGCGCGACATGCCCTCGGTGACTCCACCCTACCTGGCCCCGCGCCACCCGTTTGCCCGCGGCGGCACCGGGTAACTGGGGCCTCCCAGCCCGAACGGACGGTGCACGGTGGACCCGAGCCCTCTGCTCTACACCGGTGCCGGACTCGCGACGCTCGCCGCGGCGACGCTGCCGCGCCTGCTCGACCGCGCACCGGTCTCCCTGCCGATGCTCTTCCTGGGAGCAGGTGCCCTCACCTTCGCGGTCGTCGACCCGCTGCCCGACCCGGACCCCCTCCGCCACAGCACGGTGCTGCTGCACCTCACCGAGATCTGCGTGATCATCTCGCTGATGGGTGCGGGGCTGGCGCTCAACAGGGTGGTCGGACTGCGCCGCTGGGCGAACACGTGGCGGTTGCTGGCCGTCACGATGCCCCTGTCGATGTTCTCCGTGGGGCTGCTGGGCTGGGGCGCTCTCGGCCTCGGCGCCGGGGCCGCGCTCCTGCTCGCCGCGGCGCTCGCCCCCACCGATCCGGTGCTGGCGAGCGAGGTGCAGGCGGCCGAACCGACGGAGAACCCGGACGAGACCGACGACGAGGCGAGGTTCGCGCTCACCTCGGAGGCCGGTCTCAACGACGGCTTGGCCTTCCCGTTCACCTACGCCGCGATCGCGATCAGCGTCGCCGGGGTGGCACCTTCGCTGTGGCTGCCGCACTGGCTCGCCGTGGACGTGCTGTGGCGGCTGGCCTGCGGCCTCGTCGTCGGCGTGCTGATCGGCTGGTTGCTGGGCAAGCTGTTCTTCTCCTCGTCGTGGCGCACCTTCCGCCTCGCCGAGCACGCGGAGGGCTTCGTCGCCATCGCCGCCACCTTCCTCGCCTACGGTCTCGCCGAACTCGCCGAGGGCTACGGGTTCATCGCGGTGTTCGTGTGCGCGTGCTCCATCAGGTCCGCCGAGCGGCACCACGGCTACCACCAGGTGTTGCACCGCTACGTGGAACAGGCCGAGCGGATGCTGACCGTCGTGATCGTCTTCCTGCTGGGCGGAGCCGCCGTCTCCGGGCTGCTCGCCGGCACCGGTGTGCGCGAGGTCGCGGTCGCCGCGGTCGTCCTGCTGCTGGTGCGGCCGCTGGCGGGCTGGGCGGGTCTGGCCGGTGGCAGGACCGGGCCCCGGGAACGCGCCGTCATCGCGTTCTTCGGCGTCCGCGGGGTCGGCTCGCTGTTCTACGTCACCTACGCCCTCCAGGAAGGTGTCTTCGCCGAGCAGGCCGCGTTGTGGCGGATCGTCGGACTCGTCGTCATCGGGTCGATCCTGCTGCACGGCCTGACCGCGACACCGGCCATGTGGTGGCTCGACCGCGAGCGGCGGCGGAAGGCGATCGAGAACAACGGCGACGCGGGCGAGGCCTCCCGCACGCGCGTGTGAACGCTACCCCCGATCGAACACGAGAAACTCCTTGCACCGCAATAACTTCCCTTGCTCCCAAGCAGTTTGCACCCTCTGGGCGCGGGGTAGCTCGCACTGCGAACACCAGCCGAGAAGCCGAGGAGAAGTCGTGCGCCACGAAGCTGACGACGTGGTGTGCCAGGCGAGGAACGCCGGCAACGCGGAGCGAGCGGTGGAGACGGTGCGGGACGCGCCCCGCCTAGCGGTGCGGCAGGCGCGGGAAAGCCCGATCGCGGCGGGACTCATCGCGTTCGGGTGTGGCCCGCTGGTCGCCTCACCGCTGCCGCGCTCGCAGGCGGAGCAGCCGATCGTGGCATCGCGCGAGCGATGTCGTCGCACCCTGACCCGTACACCGCCGGGCCGGTTCGCCCCCGGTTCTCCCTCATGACAGGTTGGACAGATGAGCGCCACCGAAAGCGTCACGAAGACACAGGGACTGCGCTCGTTCGTCGACAACCTGCCGGTGGTCCTGTGGGAGGCGGACGCCGTGACGCGCCGGCTCACGTTCCTCTCCCGGCACGTCGAGCAGCTGCTCGGTCATCCGGTGCGCCGGTGGCTCGACGACCCCGCGCTCTGGACGTCCGCGATCCTGCCCGGCGACCGGGCCAGGGTCGAGGCTCAGCGCTGGAACCGGGCCGCCGAGGACGACGACTACGAGCTCTCCTACCGCGTGCGCGACGCCGGAGGAAAAATCCTCTGGCTGCAGGAGAAGGCGCACGTGCAGCGGGACGAGTCCGCGGTGGCCCGGCGGCTCCAGGGCGTGCTCGTCGACATCACCCCGCACCGGGCACCCGCCGAGCGCGAGAGGTTCCTCGCCGCGCTCGAGAAGGAGTCGCGCAAGCTCGAGGACCCCGACGGTCTGATGGAGCTGGCGACCCGGTTGCTCGGCCGGCACCTCGACGTCGACCGCTGCGCGTACGCCAGGGCGGACGAGGACCACGTCGTCCTGAGCGGCGACCACGCCACCGGTCTGCCCCCGCTACCCGGCCGCTTCCCCATGCGGCACCTCGGTCCCGGAGCACTGCGGGCCTTGCGGGCCGGTGAGCCGTGGGTCGTCGCCGACCACGAGAACGACCCCCGCCTCGGCGAGGAGGATCTGACGGCACACGCCGGCACCGGTGTCCGTGCGGCGCTCTGCCTCCCCCTGCTGCGCGGCGGGCGGTTCGTCGCCGCGATGGCCGTGCACCACGCGACGCCGAGGCAGTGGACCCAGGACGAGGTCGACCTCGTCGCCGTCGTCACCGAACGGTGCTGGGAGTCGATGCGCCGGGCCCGGTCCGACCACGACCGGCGCGAGGGCGAGCTGCGCCTGCGCCGGCTGGTCGACCACGCCACCGACGCCGTCTGGCTGCTCGACCAGGAGCTGCGGTTCGTCGAGGTGAACCCGGCGGCCTGCGCACTGCTGGGCCGCCGCCGCGACGAGCTGGTCGGGACGGAGGTGATGGACCTCGTCGTGGACGGCGAGGAGCCGGTGGACCGGACGACCGCGGTGTGGATCCTGCGCCGTACCGACGGCGCTCTCGTCGCGCTGGAGCTCAGCACGCAGGCGACCCCGGACGGGACGCAGGCCATCGGGCGGGACGTGACCGAACGGCTGCGCGCCGAGGCCGAGCGGGAGTCGGCGCTGCGGCGGGAACGGGAGGCCGCCATCGCCCTGCAGCACAGCCTGCTGCCCCGGGAGTTACCGGTGCTGGACCGGCTCGCCGTGTCCGCCCGCCACCTGCCCGCCTCACCGCACGCGCCCGCGGGCGGCGACTGGTACGAGGTGCTCCCGATCAGCGGCACCGTGGTCGGCTTCTCGGTCGGCGACGTCGCGCACGAGGGTCCCGCGGCGGCCGCGGTGATGGCACAGCTGCGCAGCGCGCTGGCGGGCTACCTCGTCGACGGGCACTCGCCGGCGGCGGCGTTGGAGCGGCTCGACGCCTTCGCCACCAGGGTCGGCGGCTCCACCGGCAGCACGTGCGCCTGCGTCACGTTCGACTGGACCACCGGAAAGGTGCGCTGGTCCACCGCGGGTCACCCACCACCGCTGGTCACGGGTTCCGGCGGCACCCGGCTGCTCTCGGGGGGAGGCGCCGCCCTGGGCGCACCGCGCCGAGCGCCGTACGAGGAGCACACGACCGTCCTGTCACCGGGCACGTCGATCGTGTTCCACACCGACGGCCTGGTCGGAGGGCCGGGAGCGGTGCCCGACCGCCTGCTGGACCTGGTGCGGGAGGCGCGCGGACGGGATCCCGAGGAGCTGGCCGACTCGATCGTGGGCGACCTGCTCGCTCACGGCCAAGACGACGACGCGGTGCTCGTCGTCGCCCGCTACCTGCCACCACCGTTGCACCTGACCACCCCCGCCGAACCGGAGCAGCTGTCCGGGCTGCGCGCGGCGGTGTCCGAGTGGACGACCGTGTCGGGCCTGTCCGAGGACAGGTCCTACGACCTCTTGCTCGCCTACGGCGAAGCGGCCGCCAACGCGGTGGACCACGCCTACGAGCAGGCGCGCGGCACCTTCTCGACCCACCTCGCGCACACCGGCGGCTCCGTGCAGGTGACGGTGGAGGACAACGGTTCCTGGCGTCCGCCGGACGCGGAGCCGGGGCACCGCGGGCGCGGCCTGCGGATGATCCGGGCGCTCGCCGACGACGTCGAGCTGACCACCAGCGGCACCGGCACGACGATCCGGTTCCGCTTCGCCACCTCGCCGGCCGCGACGACGCCGATCGCGTCGCCGGCACCGGCGGTGCGGTCCGAGCTGGCCGAGCAGGAGTCGGACGGCGCCCACGTGCTCCGCATCACCGGTGACCTGGACGCCGGCACCGTGGAGGACCTCCGGGGGCGGGTGATGGCCCATGTCGACCGCCGCGACGACCGGCGGCCGGTCGACATCGACCTGACCGCGGTGGGATACCTCAGCAGTTCGGGGATCGCGTTGCTCCTCGAAGCCTCCTACCTGGCCCAGCGCACCGGCCGCGTGTTCCGCGTGACGTGCCTGAGCGGCAGTGCGCCTGACCGGATCCTGACGCTGTCGGGCCTCGGCGACGCGTTGGCGGTGCACAGGACGCTCGGCTGAGAGCGGCCTCCCGGGTCCGCGCCGGTCCGTCACCCCGTTGCGACCGGCGCGGACCCGTCATCGGCGTAGAGTGGGTGGTCCGAGGGGATCTCGCGCATCGGCGACCGAGCCAGGTGCCTCCTGCGGAGTGTCAGCGACCCCGCCCGGCTGGTCCGGACGGAGGCGGGAGCACCGGGATGATCTCGGGCCCGATCAGCACCAGCCTCGACCTCACCACACCACGCGGCCTTCGGATGACGAGGAAGCCGGACGCGGTGTCCGACGGCCAGTTCCCCGGCGGCTGGCGGCCGCTCGCCACCGACCCCGCCACCACCGTTCCCGCGCTGAACCCGCCGGACTGGCGGACGCGGGCATGACCCCGCGCACCTGACCGCCGCACCGCGACAGTCCTCAGTGGACTCCCTCTTCGCACCGGACTCGTGCCGGTGCGCCCGTCTGCCTGCCTCCGACTCGAAAGGCCCGCCGCCTCATGGTTCGCACCTATGGTTTTCTGAGCACCTACCCACCGACACAATGCGGGCTCGCGACGTTCACCGCCTCGCTCCAGCGCCACCTGGCCGCCGCCACCCCGGGCAGCAGAAGCCGCGTGGTCCGCGTGCTGACCGACGCCGAACCGCACGCCGCCGCCCCGTCGGCGGCCCACCCCATGCGTCCCGGAGCGGTGGACGCCGCCGCGGAGGTGCTCAACCGGTGTGACGTCGCGGTGGTCCAGCACGAGTACGGGATCTACGCCGGCAGTGACGGCGACGAGGCGCTGGGCGTGCTCGCCCGGTTGCGGGTCCCGGTGGTCGTCGTGCTGCACACGGTGCTCACCACGCCCACACCGGGACAACGCCGGGTGCTCGAAGCGGTCGTCGACCACGCCGACGCCGTGGTCACCATGTCGGAAGCGGCCAGGAGCCGTCTCCTGGCGGGCTACGCGGTCGACCGGCCCGGTGAGGTCGTGGTGATCCCGCACGGCGCCGTGCCCGCCGACAGGTCCGCCGCCTCGGCACCGGGCCGCGGCCCGCTGGTCCTCACCTGGGGCCTGCTCGGCCGCGGCAAGGGCGTCGAATGGGGCATCGCGGCGCTCGCCGCGCTGCGCGACCTGAAACCGCGCTACCTGGTAGCGGGCCAGACGCATCCCAAGGTGCTGGCACACGAGGGTGAGGCGTACCGGACGCACCTGCGCGAACAGGCTGCCGCCTCCGGGGTGACCGATCTGGTCGAGTTCGACCCGGCCTACCTCGGCACCGAGGCGCTGGCGGACCTGGTCGGCAGGGCCGACGTCGTGCTGCTGCCCTACGACTCGTCCGAGCAGGTCACCTCCGGGGTGCTCGTCGAGGCCCTCGCGGCGCGGAAACCGGTGGTCGCGACGGTCTTCCCGCACGCGGTCGAACTGCTCGCGGACGGAGCCGGACTGCTGGTGCCGCACCGGGATCCCGCCGCCATCGCCGCGGCGCTGCGGCGCGTGCTGACCGAACCGGGACTGGCCGCGGGGATGCGCGACCGGTCAGCGGACCTGGGCGCCGTGCTGAGCTGGCCCGCCGTGGCGGACCGCTACCGCGGCGTCTGCGACAACCTGGTGACGGACAGGCTGTTCGCCGACCGCATCGCCGTGACGCGATGAGCGACCTCGAGTTCGCCCACCTGGTCAGGCTGAGCGACGACACCGGTCTGCACGAGCACGCGGACGGGCCGCTGCCGCGCCGGGAGCACGGCTACTGCCTCGACGACGTCGCGCGAGGCCTGGTGGTGCTGCACCGCGAACCCGATCTGCCCGCCGACCTGGCCGCACTGGCCGAGCACTACCTCGCCTTCACCGCCTACGCGCAGGCCGAGGACGGGCGCTTCCACAACAGGCTCAGCCCCGACCGCCGCTGGCTCGACGAACCGGGTCTGGGCGACTGGTGGGGACGCGCGCTGTGGGGGCTCGGCACCACCGCCGCCCGCAGCACGGTGCCCGCCATCCAGCAGGCGGCGCTGGCGTGCTTCGACCGCGGCGCACACCACCGGCCGCCGTCGGTGCGCACGATGGCGTTCGCCGCGCTCGGCGCCGCCGAGGTGCTGGACGCCGATCCCCTGCACGCCTCCGCCACCGCCCTTCTCGGCGACATCACCTCCTACATCGGCGCGCCCCGCCCCGACGAGAACTGGCCGTGGCCGGAGAACCGGCTGTTCTACGCCAACGCGGCGCTGCCCGAGGCGTTGATCGCCGCGGGCGACCTCCTCGGCAGCGACGAGGTCCGCGACGACGGGCTGCGGCTGCTGGACTGGCTGCTGACCGTGGAGTCCAGGGACTTCCACCTCTCACCGGTCCCGACCGGCGGGTGGTTCCTCGGCGAGCCGCGTCCTGCCTTCGACCAGCAGCCCATCGAGGCCGCCGCGATGGCCGACGCGTGCGCCCGCGCCTACCGGGTCACCTCCGACCCCGCGTGGCTCGCCGGTGTCCACCGCGCGATCGCCTGGTTCAGCGGGGACAACGACCTCGGCTCGCTGATGCGGGACGAGCACACCGGCGGTGGATACGACGGCCTGACGCCGGCCGGTCCGAACACCAATCAGGGCGCCGAGTCGACCCTGGCGCTGCTCTCCACCCGCCAACACCTGCGCACGCTCCTGAGGAGCACCGGATGAACCCCCGCGTCACGCGCAGCCCGCTGCGGCTGCGCCCCGACCCGCGCCGGGTCATCACCAAGCTGTTCGTGCCGGGCGAGGAGGTGCCCGAGCACGAGTCGCGGTCGGCGGCCGTCATCCGGCGGGTGATGGCGCTGGACGAGTCGACCACGTGCGCGGCGCTCGACCGCACGGTCCGCTTGTTCGCCGGACGGCACCGGGACGTCCGCGGGACCTTCGCGGACAACTTCGCGAGCGTCAGCCACCGGCTGTCCGCGGACGCCGAGCTCTCCGAGTCCCGCCGTCTCCTGATCGGCGCCTACTTCACCCACGAGTACGCCGTCGAGGGTGCCGCGCTGTGCAACCCGTCCATGGTCGCCCACCCCGACCAGAGCGGGATGGCACGGGGACAGCTGCGGTTCGTGCTGAGCGTGCGCGGCATCGGCGAGGGGCACCTGTCCTCGATCGGCTTCCGCACCGGGGTGGCGGGCCCGGGCGGTGTGCTCACCGTGGACCCGCAGCCGGCCGTCATCAGCACCGGGCCGCGCAGGGACTCGATCCACGACAAGGGCCTCTTCCTCGGCAAGCTCGCCGAGCGGGGCCACGACGACGAGGTGTCGGCCGTGCTCAGCCGGTGGCTGCCCGCGCGGTTCACCGGAGCGGAGCTCGACGAGCTGCTGGCCGGTCTGCACCCCAAGCTGGTCACCAGGCAGGCGGCTCACCGGACGGTCGAGCTGGTCAGGTGGATCGCCGCGTGCAACTACACCACCGACTTCCCGGAGGACTCCGCGGTCAGCGGCCGGGTGCTCTGGCCGACCGGCCCGTCGGAACGCCACGGCATGGAAGACGCGCGGTTCGTGCGCTTCTCCGACGACGACGGCTCGCAGACCTACTACGCGACCTACACGGCCTACGACGGAGTCGACGTGGCGCCGCAACTGTTGCAGACAGACGACTTCCGCACGTTCCGGATCACACAGCTGACCGGTCCCGCCGCGCGCAACAAGGGAATGGCGCTGTTCCCCCGCCGCATCGGCGGCAGGTTCGCCGCCTTGTCCCGCGGTGACGGCGAGAGCACGGCTGTGACGACGTCCGACGACCTCAAGTCGTGGAACGAACCCCGGCCCGTGGCGGCGCCGGGCAGGGACTGGGACCTCGTCCAGGTCGGCAACTGCGGCTCGCCGGTCGAGACACCCGAGGGCTGGCTCGTCCTCACCCACGGGGTCGGTCCGATGCGGCTCTACTCGATGGGAGCGATGCTGCTCGACCTCGACGACCCGGCGAAGGTGCTCGCCACGCTGCCGGAGCCGCTGCTGACGCCGAACGCCGCTGAGCGCGACGGTTACGTGCCCAACGTCGTCTACTCGTGCGGCGGTCTGCTGCACGGCGACACCCTCGTGATCCCGTACGGCGCGAGCGACGCGACCATCGGCCTCGCCACCACCTCGGTGGGCGACGTGCTCGCCGCGATGGCGCCGTGAGATCGTTTCGCGCCTGTTTGAAGGTGGTGGGGCAACGGGTAAGCCTTTCTGACTGACATCACCGTTCGCCCGAGACCCCGGCGGCACCGACAAGATCGCCGTCCGGAGGTTCGCGACGTGACCACGACAGTGCCCCGCACGCAGTCCACACCCCAGCCACTGCTCGCGGGGGAGAACTCCCCGTTCGAGAGATTCCTGGTCAAGCTCTTCGCGGTCGTTCCCGCGCTGGCGCTCGCCGTCGCGGTGCCGTTCGCGTGGGGCTGGGGTCTGGGCTGGACCGATGTGGGTCTCGCCGTGTTCTTCTACACCCTCACCTGCCTCGGCGTGACAGTCGGTTTCCACCGCTACTTCACCCACGGCGCGTTCAAGGCCACCCGGGCGCTGCGGATCGGGCTCGCGATGATCGGCAGCATGGCCATGCAGGGACCGGTCATCGGCTGGGTCGCCGACCACCGCCGCCACCACGCCTTCGCCGACCGCGAGGGCGACCCGCACTCCCCCTGGCTGTTCGGCACGTCGGCCACGGCGCTGGCCAAGGGCTTCTGGCACGCGCACATGGGCTGGATGTTCCGCCGCGACCTGACCAACGCCGCCCGCTTCGCACCGGACCTGGAGGCCGATCCCGACCTCCAGCGGGTCAACCGCCTGTTCCCCGCGCTGACGGCCGTCACCCTCCTCGCGCCCGCCGTGGCCGGAGGGCTGATCAGCTGGAGCTGGTGGGGTGCGCTCACGGCGTTCTTCTGGGCGAGCCTCGTGCGGGTGGCCGTGCTGCACCACGTGACGTGGTCGGTCAACTCGATCTGTCACATGATCGGCGACCGGCCGTTCGAGGCGCGCGACAAGTCCGCGAACTTCTGGCCCCTGGCGATCCTGTCCATGGGCGAGTCCTGGCACAACTCCCACCACGCCGATCCCACGTGCGCACGGCACGGAGTCCGTCGTGGTCAGATCGACATCTCCGCGCGCCTGATCCGCGTGTTCGAGCTGCTCGGCTGGGCGACCGCCGTGCGCTGGCCGAAGCCGGAGCGCCTGGCACGCAAGCTGAAGTCGGCCAGCGACGCCCGAACGGCGGCGTGAGCCGGTCCGGTACCGCACTAAGGTCACCTGTGCGCCTGGCCCGGTCAGGTGAGAACTCCACGACCGCCCCGGCCCCCGGCGGTGCATCGTCCACCCCACCCGGTCTGGAGTGTTGCCCGCGATGATGGGTCTGTCCGACGTCACCCGGCTGGAACAGCACACCCGCGCGCTGCGCGAGGTGGACTACCGCCACGGGGGTGAGTCTTGCCTGGACCGGGTGCGAACGCAGATCCGCGAGAACCTCCCGCTGCTAGTCGCCCCCGCGCCGGACGACGTCCGGCGGCGGTTGCACGTCGCTCTCGCCGACCTGCGCAACCTCGCCGGCTGGGTGTCGTTCGACGCCGGTCAGGTCACGGCGGCGCACAACCACTTCGCGCACGCGTTGGCACTCGCCGGAGTGGCCCGGGACGACGGCCTGCTCGCGAACGTGTGCTACCGGCTCGGCCGGGTGTACCTGCACCACGGGAACCTCGACGAGGCGTTGCGGTACTTCGACCTCGGCCGCCTCGCGGCGGCGCGCTCCGGCGACCGGCTCGCGGCCAGCATCCTGACCGTCAACGCGGCGTGGGCGTGCGCGCAGAAGGGCGCCGAGCACCACGCGCTGACATTGCTCGAACGCGGCCGAGAGCAGTTCGGCGCCGCGGACCGCACCGAGGTGGCCGGCTGGGCGATGTTCTTCACCGAGCCAGACCTCTCGGCCATGGCGGGCGCGGTGCACTCGGCCCTGGTGGACACCGCGGGGCTGCACCACGCGCGCACCGCCGTGCCGCTGCTCGTCACGGCGGTCGACGGCTACGGCGAGGACATGCTCCGAAGCCGGGTCCTCAGCCTGATCCTGCTGTCCACCGGCCAGCTCGTCGAAGGAGACGTCGACGTCGGCGTCGCCACCGGCCTGCGAGCACTCGAGGCGGCGGCTACCGTCGGTTCGGCCCGGATGCGCGACCGCTTCCGCCCTCTCGCCGCGCACGCGCGCAGGCACCCGTCCCACACCGAAGCACTCGACCTCGCCGATCTCGTCGACGCGAGAACCACAACAGCGGCACCATGAACCACGAGCGCGCGGTCGCGCTGCCGGCATCCGGGTTCCCGCCGTGCCGGTCCGATCTCCGAAGAACCCGATCGCCCCCGCAAAGACGAACCGAGGTGGCTCACATGCTCGTGGAGAACCTGGCCGAGACGTTCGTCGAGCTCGCCGACACCCTGGTCGCGGACTTCGACCCGGTCGAGTTCATGCACCTGCTGGCTGACCGCTGCGTCACGGCCCTGGGCGTGGACGCGGCCGGCATCCTGCTCGTCGACGACCAAGGCGAACTGCAGGTGGTCGGTGCCTCCAGCGAACGTGCGCGCGTGCTGGAACTGTTCGAGCTGCAGCACAGGCAGGGCCCGTGCATGGAGTGCTACCTGAGCAGCGAACCGCTCACAGTCGCCGGGTTCAGCGAGCCGCGCCAGCGGTGGCCAGCGTTCTCCGCGGCGGCGGTGACGGCGGGGTTCGGCGCGGTGCACGCCGTACCGATGCGGCTGCGCGAGCAGACGGTGGGCGCGTTGAACCTCTTCACCGTCGCGGACAGCGCGTTCGGCGACGCGCGGGCCAGGGTGGCGAGGGCGATGGCGGACGTGGCCACCATCGGCCTGCTCCAGTCACAGGTCATCAGTGGCCGGGAGCTGCTCGCGGAGCAGCTGCGGCACGCCCTGCGGAGCAGGGTCCTCATCGAGCAGGCCAAAGGTGTGCTCGCCGAGCGCCTGCAGGTCGACATGGGCGAGGCGTTCGACCTCCTGCGCCACCACGCGAGGAGCAACCGCCTGCACCTGAGCCTGGTGGCACAGGACGTCGTCGACGGCACGATCGACACGACCGTGCTGACGGCCGGCAGGTCGTGACAGCCGGCGGCCTCATCGCCAGGCGGGAGCCTTGTCCTCCTCGGCGTGGACGACCATCGACTCCAGTACAGGGCCTCCGAAGGTGGTGACCATGGGGACGTCCGCGGCATCCCTGCCTCTGCCGATCACGACCCTGCCCTTGCGGGGCACGCCGTTGCGCGGGTCGAAGGTCCACCAGCGGTCTCCCAGCCAGACCTCCATCCACGCCGCGAAGTCCATCGGCGCGCCGTCCGGCGGCACGTCCAGGTCGGGCAGGTAGCCGAACACGTAGCGGGCGGGAATGTTGAGAGCACGGCAGAACGAGATCGCCAGGTGCGTGAAGTCGCGGCACACCCCGATCCCCGTGGCGTTGACGTCGGCCGCGGTGGACAACACCGTGGAGGTGCCGTACCCGAACTCCAGCGACTCGTGCACGTGCCGGCAGATCGCCCGGACCCTGCCGTAGCCCGGCGGATGCGCGCCGAACCTCGACCAGGCCTCGTCGCCGAGCACGTCGGACACGCAGTAGCGGCTGGGCAACGTGTACAGCAGCACTTCGCCGGGGAGGTCGTCGGGCCACCTCTCCGGAGCGTTCTCGTCGACGTCCTCGACGTGATCGGGCACGTCCGCCCAGGCCGAATAGCGCACTGTGGACAGTCCGGGCGGCAGCACCAGACGCGCGAGCCAGTTGCCGTACACGTCGAAGTGGTCGCGCACGGGAACCTCGGGCTCGGCGAACAGGTTCTCGCCGCTCACCCGCACGTGGTTCTGCCGGTCCGGTCTCACCATGAAGACCGCCGGTGTGGGCACCTCGGCACGGTAGGTGAACGCACAGCCGACGCGGAGCAGGCGAGTGCCCCGCGTCGATCGCGCCTCGCCGCTGTGGCGGGAGGTCAACGCACCCGCTCGGGGATGTGGTCGAGCGCGCGCAACACATGCACGGCCAGGTCCCGCGCGGCCTTGCCGCCGAGCTCGGTGCGGCCGGTCAGCACGTCCTCCACCACCTTGAGCCGGCGCTCGTAGGAGGAGGTGAAGGTGGAAGTCGGTTCGGTCATCGTGCTTCTCCCGTCTTCTGCTGGGGTATCCGGCCGCCCTCGCCCTCCCAGTTGTCCACAGTGGACCCCTCGGCCTCCTCGGACCTCCGGACGCCGGTGCGGAGCAGGGCCTCGACGGTGTCGGCGTTGTCGCGCTGGACGGCGGACATCATCGTGTGGTGGGCGGCGGACGGCTCGGTGTCCGGTGGGACGACGAGCAGCGCGATGCGGCGCCGGTCAACCGCGACGAGGTCGAGGGTGTGCGCCGGCCGGGACCAGAACCCGCTGAGGCGGACGCGGACGCCGTCCACCGCGATCTGACGCGGGGCCATGTCCCAGTCCGTCAGGGTGTAGCTCACCCGCGGGATGTCGCCCAGCCGAACTGCCAGCACAGCGAGCAGTGCGGGCAGTTCGGCGGCGAGGTCCCGGGAACGCGGCCACCACGCACCGTCGACATACGCCGTGGTGAGCGCCTTCGGCCGCAACCGCAGTCGCAGTTGGTGGTGCCGAGGCTGCTCGGTGGCCGTGACGGCCGGTGGGGCGATGGACTGGTGCGGAGCCGACGTCATGCCGGAACTCCCGTCTCCGGCCGGAAGAAAATGGCCGGTTGAGGTTTCGCCGAGCACGACCTGAACTTGACCGCACAGGTGCGAAATGTTCTCGACAAGAATGACCCTACACGCTTTTCCTGCACCACACCGATTGTGAGCCCACTATTTCCGGGTTCCGTTCTCTCCCGTCAGAACTCGACCGTTCGGCCGCACGGCTCCGGCTCGGCTGCCGGCGCGGCCCAGTGCGGATCCACGAGAAGTCGCCGAAGAGTGTCCGGCCCGCGCTTTCGGCGCTAAGCTGGGAAAACCGCCAGGACCCAGCGGCAGCTCCGCTCTCGTGAGAAGACGTCGGTGAGCGCCGCGGGCGAACGTGGTGAGACCTCGGTGCCGGATCAGTCAGCGGGAGTGGCGACCACGACGACTGAGAGGTGACCGAGGTGTCGGACCACCAGGTGGCACAAATGTTCATCGAACTCACCGATGCGCTCGTGGAGCGTTTCGACAGCATCGAGTTCCTGCACCTCCTGGCCGAGCGCAGCGTCCGGCTGCTGCCGGTGGACGCGGCGGGAATCCTGCTGGCCGACGAGCACGGAGCGCTCGAACTGGTGGCCGCGTCCAGCAGGCTGGCTCGTCCGCTCGAGCACTTCCTCCTGCAGAGCGCGGACGGACCGTCCGAGGAGTCGTTCCACTCAGGACAGACGGTGCGGTGCCCCGACCTGAGAGCGCTGCCACCGCGCTGGCCCCGGTTCGCCTCCGCGGCGGTGAAGCTCGGGTTCCTCGCGGTCGACACCGTGCCCATGCGCCTGCGCGGCGAGGTGGTCGGTTCGCTCAACCTGTTCCGGACGTCGGCGGGCGCGTTGCCCGCCGAGGCGGAAACCCTCGCGCGGTCCTTCGCGAACGTGGCGACGATCAGCCTGTTCCAGGTGCGTCCGGGCGCGGCCACCCGGGCGGTAGCCGAGCACCTGGAGACGGCGCTGTCCGACCTCGTCGTGATCGAGCAGGCCAAAGGCCTGCTGACCGAGCGGCTCGAGATCGGTGTCGCGGACGCCTTGTCCCTCATGCGCAACTACGCGCGCAACACCGGTCAGCTGCTGTCGGACGTCGCCAGGCAGGTCACCGAGCGCTCACCGGCGGTCTCCGGGCTGACGAGGATCAGCAAACCGCATCCTCGCTGGTGAGACGGGCGCGCCCGCACGCCAGCGCCTCGTCCACGTCGAGGTGGAGGTCCAGCACACCCGTCAACCCGGTGATGATCAGCGGCAGCCGCACCGGCCGAGTGCGCGCGACGACGCACAGCACCGTGCCCCTCAGCTGCGCCCTCTCCCTGACGACGACCAGGACGGTGAGTCCGGCCGCGCAGAGGAGATCCACCTCGCCGAGGTCGAGGACCAGGTGATGGGCGGACCGCAGCTGTTCGTCGATCCGGTCGTGCAGCACTGAGCAGCTGCTCGTGTCCACCTCGCCGTGCACGGCGAGGACGACCGCTCCTGTGGGGGCGGTCCACTCGGCGATCGCGAGAAGGTCGGTGGGGCGAGTGCTTGCCTGAACGGCCCGCGAGCCTGCGGCGCTGGTGAGATCGGTGTGCACCTGGGAGCCTTCCTCGACGGCTGACGCTACGCCGGGGTCCAGGGCACGTGCCGGAAACGGTACACCCCTGCGCGGAACTTCCGAAAGCGCTGCGGGCCGCCCGACCTCCCGGACAAGACGATCCAGTCCACTGTGGATGATCGACGACACCGGCCGCGTGGCGGTGGAGTAGCGTCGGGCCATCAACGACTCGGTGAACGAAGAGGAACCTGCCCAGAGCTCCACCCGGATCACGGGGAGGATTCGCGCGGGCGCCGCCGTGGTGATGGTGCTGCTCGCGCTCCTCGCCGTGGCGCTGGCGGTGGTGCTCGGTGCCGACCACGCGGGCGTCGTGCTGCTGGGGGCGCTCGGCTGGTTCGTCGCCCTGGCGGCCCGGCTGCCGGTGCTGGGTTCCGCCGGGAGGCTGCACGCCCTCCGACGGCGCGAGACCATCATCGCGCTGGTGTCCGGCGCCACCGACGAGGTGGTCCGGCTCGCTGTGGTCCTGGTCGCCGTCAGCGGTGTGGAGTCGGCGCTCTGGGCAGGGTTCGGCTGGGCGCTGGCCCAGCTCGTCTTCACCGCCGCCACCGAGCTGCCGAAGTTCAGCTGGCCCGTCGGCCGGCAGGCGGCTGAACAGCTCAAAGCACAGGGTGGGTTCGTCAGCACGCATCCGCTCCACAGCGCGGTGCGCGGCGTCACGGCGATCTCGTTCCACCTCGGGGCGACCCTGCTGCTGAGCGCCGGGCTGTGGTGGGTGGCGGTGACCGCGTCCGCGCACGTCCTGGTGAACATCGGATTCGCCCGCTGGGCCGGGAAGCGGCTCGTGGCGGTCGAAGTGTTCGCCGTCGTCGTGGGCGCGGTGGTGCTGGTGGCAGGACTGACCGGTGCCGATGTGCTCGGCTGACGGCCCTGGAGAGAGCGTGCGCCGGGGGATGCACGCTCCCGTGGAGCGACAGGAACCGGTCAGCTCTTCTTGAAGATGTCCTTGACCTTCTCGGCCGACTCCTTCAGGTTGCCCTTCGCCTGGTCCGCCTTGCCCTCGTTCTCCAGGCCCTGGTCGTCGGTCGCGTCTCCCACGCCTTCCTCGACCTTGCCCTTGACCTGGTCGGCCTTGGCGTCGAACTTGTCGTCGGTGCCCATGTCGTCCTCTCCCCCCACCTGAATCTCAAGTGGGACGTAGACCCCGGATGCCCCCGGCGGCGGACCCCAACCACCGACTTCGCCACCGCCCGTCCGGGTTTGTGGCTCAGATCGCAGGGGAATTCCGTACCGAGGCGTGCGGGCACACCGACGTCCTCACCGATGACCCCAGACCCCGGCGTCGGCGACCGACACCGGAGGTACAGCCGTCGTCAGCATCGAGCGCGAGCACCCGTCGCCCACCCGAACCGCGATTCCCCCGGTGCTGCGCACCGGCGCGGCACTGGGCTGGCGCTTCCTGGTCGTGGTGGCTCGCTCTACGTCATCGGCGTCATCCTCGGCGGGCTGGCGTCGCTGGTCGTGCCGCTCGCGATCGCGTTGCTGCTGGCAGCGTTGCTCGCACCGGCGGTCGGTTTCCTCATGTCGAAACGGATTCCCCGCGGTCTCGCGACCCTGGCGGTGGTCGTGGCCGGACTTGTCGTGCTCGGCGGGCTGCTCACGTTCGTCGTGACGACGTTCGTCAACGGTGTACCGGACCTCGCGGCGCAGCTCGTCCGCAGCGTCGACGTCGTGTCCGGCTGGCTCGTCAGCGGTCCCCTGCACCTCAGCGAGAACCAGTTGAGCGAGTTCGCCGACCGGGCCGTGAAAACCCTGCAGGACGACCAGTCAGGTATCACCTCGGGCGCGCTCACCACGGCCCCGACGGTCGGGGAGACCCTCGTCGAGATGCTGCTCGTGCTGTTCGCACTCGCGTTCTTCCTCTACGACGGGCCGAGGATCTGGCAGTTCCTCATCCGCGTCGTCCCCGCCGTCCCCCGGCGCAGGGTCGACGTCGCGGGCAGGCGCGGTCTGGCCGCTCTGGTCAGCTACGTCCGCGCGACCGGGGCGGTCGCCGTGGTGGACGCGCTCGGCATCGGCATCGGGCTGGCCGTGCTCGGCGTGCCACTGGCGGTTCCGTTGGCAGCGCTGGTGTTCATCGGCGCGTTCGTCCCGATCTTCGCCGCGTGGTCCCGGACCTGGTCCATCTCCGGGCTCAGCCAGCGGGTCACCTCGGCGTGGCCGTAGACCTCCAGCGCCGCGGGTGCGTCCTCGATCCGCCACGGGCGCAGGGTGAGCCGCTCGGTGGTGAACACGCCGGTGGCCGTCATGAGCAGATACATCCCCGGGACAACGCGGTGGCCGCGGTAGCGGCGCAGTACCGCACACCGAGGGGGTCGTGTTCCTCTCACGGGTGGGGGCAGACGGCGCACGCGCGCCTGGATTCGGAGTCGGTGGTCAGTGGCTCGGACGTGGTCATGCGGGAACTCCGATGAACGGTGTTGCAAGAAGAGAACGACGCCGACGGAGACCACGTCCGCGAAGCGGATACGAGGCCGGCCCAGCGCTTCCACTTCCGGCCGGACGGCCGGATCTCGTGACGCGCCCGACGCGGCACCAGCTCGACCGCTGCTGCACGACATGCTCTCGGTAGTCGCCAGTCTGCGCGTGTCCGGCCACCAGCTCGGAAGCGGAAGACCCTGTGGGTGCCGAGAATTACGTCCACGCAGGTCAAGGAGCATGACGATACTTGTGGTGCGGCACCAGCGAGTGATCGTCATGCTCCGCGCTCGTAGTGCTGCTCGTACTCGCGTAGCGTTTGCCGCAGATGGGTCTGACTCCGAGATCAGCGGGCGATCCAACACGTCACCGCGAAATTTCCTGACCCAGTTGATAGAATTCGGCGGCGAAAGATTGAATCACATCGACTTGCCCTCTATACTAGGTTCGAGCTATCCAATAGCGCATGACCACACAAACTGCGCAAGCTTGCTACGCATGGGAACTCAAGTCCCCCCCCCTCGGACACCAGAATGTCGCAAATTTGCGACGTCTACGTGGCAGGTGCTCAAGTCCACTTGAGCACCTGTTTTGCGTTTCCGTGCCACGTGCAGGTGGCGTTCGATGACGATTTCCTACATCCGCCCGATCGTCCCGGACACGACGCCGGAAAAGGCGTCCGACGCATCCGCCCGCGCCATCGGCCAGCCACTCCCCCTGATCGCCGTCCCCGCGTCCCGGCCACCACGGCTGACGAACGTCCAGTACCGGATGGCCGCCGTCGACCACCGCGGCCGACTTGCCGACCGCCACATCACGGCCGCGCTGGACTGGAACGCGGGCACCCGGCTGAACATCCGCGAGCACGACGGCCTGCTAGTCGTCACCGCCGACCCGCACGGCGTCCTCCAACCCACCAAGCAGGGCTATCTCCGGCTGCCAGCAGACGCTCGCCGCGCGGCAGGCGTGAGCTGCGGCGACCGGGTACTCCTGACGGCACACCTCGACCGCCAGACCGTCACGGTGTTCCCACCCATCGCACTGGACGACCTGGTGCTGCCCGCGCTGCCATGTGGTGAGGACGCGTGACCGGCGCACCGACCCAGGCTGAGCTCGACGCCGCACGCCTGGTTCTCGACCGGATGGGTGTGACAGCTGAGGACCTGCTCAACTCCGTGAGGCCGCCGGCGCCCACCTTCAGCGAGTACATCCCGGTCGTGGCCGCAGCGGTCAGTGACGGCACCCGCCGTGCCTACATGCCGTACTGGAACCGCGTGCTAGACCAGTGGGCGGACGTCTCGCTCAGCGACCGGACCCCGACCGACATCCAGCGGCTGGTCCAGCACATCAAGGCCAACCTGACCGTCCGGCGCAACACCCGCAACGGCAACTCTGCCGCCGAGCACCTCATCGCCGCACTGCGCTGTCTCTACCGGCACGCCGTCAACGACGAGCTGATCGACGAGCGGTCCAACCCGGCCGCCAAGGTCGCCAAACCGCGACGCCAGCCCAGCAACCGGCGGGCACTATCGGGCAAGCAGATGGACCAACTCAACGACATCGTCGCGACGACCGGCAACGACCCGCAACTCGACTCATTGATCATCCGGTTCCACACCGAGACCGCCGCTCGACGAGGTGGCGCACTGGCCCTGCGTCCTAAGGACCTCGACGAGGAGCAGTGCCTGGTCTACCTACGGGAGAAGGGCGAGACCTCGCGCTGGCAACCGGTCTCCCCCACCCTGATGTGGCACCTGCTTCAACACGTCGAGCATCGCGGCTCGCCGATGAACGGGCGCCTGCTCCGCAACGCGAACGGAACCCAGATCACCTACCACCGCTACGACTACCTCTGGAGCCGCGTCGGCGAGAACCTCGCCTGGGCGGGCAAGCAGGGCGTGAGCACGCACTGGCTCCGGTACACCACGCTGACCTGGGTCGAACGGCATTTCGGCTACGCCGTAGCGCGCGTACGCCGGACACAACGACTCCAACACCGACGCGGGCAGCACCACGACCTACATCCGCGCCACCGTGGAAGAGGTCGCGAGAGCACTGGCGGCTCTAACCGGCGAGCATCATCCGCTCGCCGAGTAACTGATCCGGATCTCAAGGTTGCCTGCTCACCGTGGTGAGCAGGCAACCCGGGATCACGACCTATGACTGCCGAGGAAGGGCACGCCCGCGACCAGGGCGCCCGGCAGCGTGTAACTGTGCTCGGGACCGTCAAGAACGGCGAGCTGCTCGCACACTCGAAGCAGCATCGATTTCGATTCCTCCTCGTTCAAGCTCGCACTGGCGAGTGAACGAACGATCTCCTCGTAGAGCTTGACCGTCTCGCTCTGCTCCTCGATGAGAACGGAGCCTTCCTGTTCCAGGAAGACCAGCGGTTCGTAGGTGGGGAACGTCAACCGGGTGAACGCGCCAGACAGGCCAGCATGCGCTCCGAGAGGAACCCGACGTTGGTGGCGCCGGCCTTCTCGGCGTTGGCCAGGGCCGGCGAGAGCATCTCGCCGGTCATGTCGAGGCCGTAAGCCTTGCCCGTCGGACCGATGCGGCGCGCGGAGAGCAGGACGTCGATGCCGCCGCCGGAGCCGAGGTCGAGCACCCGCTCGCCTTCGCGGAGTTCGGCGACCGCGGCGGGGTTGCCGCAGCCGAGTGAGGCCGCGATCGCTTCGGCGGGAGCTCGTCGCGCTGGGCCGTCTGGTAGAGCGTGGCGCCGAAGGTCTCGTCGACCTCGACGGCCTGGCCGCTGCAACAGCCGCCACCGCCTTCCGTGACGGCGATCGCCGCCGCGGCGTAGCGGGCTCGCACGGTCTCGCGCAGTTCGGTCTGCTCGCTCATGAGCGACACCCCTCCAGGTTGTATAGACGTTTATCTATTTTCTGTTTGCGCCGGAGGCGAAGTCGCGTCAATATTGAAGTATGTCGAACCAAGGTCAGGGCTGCTGCGGGCCGCTGTCAGAGGAGCCGCTCGCGAAGGAGCAGGCCGAGGAGATGGCGTTGGTGTTCAAGGCGCTCGGTGACCCTGTGCGCCTGCGCTTGTTCTCGATGATCGCGTCGGGACCGTCGGGCGAGGTGTGCGTCTGCGATCTGACGCCGGCGTTCGACCTCTCGCAGCCGACGATCTCACATCACCTCAAGCTGTTGAGGCAGGCCGGTCTGGTCGACTCCGAACGGCGGGGGACGTGGGTCTACTACCGGGCGCGGCCGGAGACCGCTGATCGGATGGCGGCGCTGCTGGCGAGCGTGAGCGCGGACCGCGCATCGGCGTAGTGAGCAACCCGCGGACCTTGCGTTCGATCTCGTCGCGCACGGGGCGGTAGCGCTTGCCGGGGAACACAGGGCAGGCGTCGCCGCAGCCCATCGTGACGATCACGTCGGCGGCACGGACGATCTCGTCGGTCCAGGGCTTCGGGAACTCGCGGGAGATCTTGATGCCGCGTTCCATGATGGCCTCGACGGTGGCCGGGTTGCCGGGCCCGGACCAGGCCACCGCGCGGTCCTCGGCGAGGTCTTCGAAGAAGCCGAGGGCCATCTGGCTGCGACCGGCGTTGCGCACGCAGAGGAAGTGGACGATGGGCTTGTTGTCGGTCACGTGGCCGTCGGCCTCGGCGAGGGCGTGCAGGCGCTGGCGAGCGAACCGTTCGGCCAGCAGTGGCAGGAAGTTCGCGACGGTGCTGTTCGAGGCGAACTGGTCGTAGCTGGTGTGCAGGAACCGTTCGATGGTCTCGGTGCTGAAGTTGCCGTCGAACTGCTGCCGCAGACGGCTGGCTGCGGTCTTGAAGGCGAGTTGCCGGCCGATGCCGAGGGGCGTCGCTGTTCTCCAGACTGGTGAACGACGGGGCCAGCCGGTCGACCCGGTCGGTGAGGTCGAGGTAGGCGTCTCCGGTGCCGGCGCGGGCTGGGTCGCGCACTGACCAGTGCAGGCGTTGCAGGTCTCCGGGTTGTTCGTGGGCCTTGTCGCAGACGGCGACCACGAGGTCGCCCGGCCGCACGATGTCCTCGACGTGGGCGGTGCGAGCGGGGGACAGCGGGATGCCGTAGGCCTTGGCGGTCGCGACCGCTAGGGGGTGTACTCCGTCCGCGGGCTTGGTGCCGGCGGAGGCGGTGGGCACGGTGCTGCGCTTCTCCCACAGCGCGGCGGCGAGCTGGGAGCGCGCCGAGTTGTAGGTGCAGACGAACACCACACGCGGGGCGATGCGGCTCCCGGCCGGTCCGAGACCGGTCAGCGCATCGGCGCGCACGCGCAGGTGGTTGCAGCGCTCGTCGCCTTCGGACCGGATGCGCTCGAGCACGCCTGCCTGTTCGAGCAGCTTCAGGTGGTGGGCCATCAGGTTGCCGGCAGGCCGACCTCGCTGGGCGAGGCGTCGCCGAGGAGCTGTACGACTACCTCGTCGCTTCCGGCTGGCCGATCCCGGAAGAACTGACGCGCCCCGAGGGCACCAAACACCCTCTGCGGCCCTTTCTCGCCAACCTCGCGCAGCTCTGCATCGCCTACGGTGCGCGAGGTCTCTTCATCCCGCACCGGCTGATGTCGACGCACGTCCACCCCACCGCGAAGGGCGCCGAGGCCTACATCCGCGAAGTAGACGGCGGTCTCACGGATCACCCTGTGTTCGGCATCTTCGGTAGTTTCCTCGCGGCTGCCGCGGTCTGCGTGGTCCAGGTGGCTCTCACGATCAACGACCTGCTCAACAACGAGACGCTGTCAGCCTCGGTCAACAAAGCCCAGGAACTGCTCGGCGTCATGATCGAGCGTCCAAAGCTGAGCTGATCTTCGCCACGGTGGCCTTCGCTGTAAGCCCGACGCCGATCAGGGTCGCGGACGCGGCTCCGGTCCATCCGCCGTAGCCGACCAGGTGCAGACGCGGCTCCCTGATCGCGGTCGTTCCGTCCACCGCGATACGGCCGTGTTCGTCGCGCAGCTGCAACGGTGCGAGGTGACCGAGTGTGGGCCGGAACCCGGTGGACCAGATCACGGCGTCGGCCTCGGCAAGCACATCCGGATCCATCGGTGTGGCCACGAGCAAGCCGCTGTCCCGAGCTTTCCGCACCGACGGCACCGCCACGATGTCGCCGAGTTCGCCGACCCCGCCCACGCGACGGCCGGCGACGTCGAACAGCGCCTTGCCGTCGATCCCATCAGGCATGTACCGCGGCGGACGCCGGGTCATCCACGTCAGGGACGCATACGGCAGAAGGTCGGCGGCGATCTGCGCGCCGGAGTTGCCGCCACCGACCACGACGACCTTCTGCCCGGCGAACTCCTGCGGGTCGCGGTAGTCGACGGTGTGCAGCTGGCGTCCCGGCAGGTCCATCAGTGGCCGGAAGGGCCGCCACCAGGTGCCGGTCGCGCTGATCACGTGCCGCGCGGACCAGTCCCCGGAATCGGTGCGCACCACCAGCTCGTCGCCATCACGACTCACCGAGGTCACCACGACCGGCCGGTGCACCGGCACGTCGTAGCGCTTCTCGTAGGCGGTCAGGTAGTCGACCACGTGCTGCGCGGTCGGGTAGCCGTCCGGGAAGGCCGGCATCGGCCAGCCGGGCAACGAGCTGTGGCGGGCGATCGAGAACAGCCGCAGGGAGTTCCAGCCGTGCGGCCACGCACCGCCGGGCATCGGCCGGGCGTCGAGCACCACATGGGACAGACCAGCGCGGCGCAGGTAAAAGGCGGCGGCCAGACCTGCCTGGCCGCCGCCGATCACCACGACCTCAGACTTCGGCACCGGCCGCCCATCGACGCCGCAACCACAGGCTCACGTAGACGAGCCCGACGAGCACCGGCACCTCGATCAGCGGCCCGACCACACCGGCCAGGGCCTGCCCCGAGGTCACGCCGAACACGCCGATCGCGACGGCGATGGCGAGCTCGAAGTTGTTGCCGGCCGCGGTGAACGCCAGGGTCGTGGTCCGCTCGTACGACAGCCCGGACGCCTTGCCCAGCGCGTACGACCCGGCCCACATGATCGCGAAGTAGACCAGCAGCGGCAGCGCGATCCGCACGACGTCCAGCGGGCGGCTCGTGATGGTCTTGCCCTGCAGTGCGAACAGGATGACGATCGTGAACAGCAGCCCGTACAACGCGATCGGGCCGACGCGCGGCAGGAACTTCGACTCGTACCACTCGCGGCCCTTCGAGCGCTCCCCCAGTTCGCGGCTGAGGTAGCCGGCGAGCAGCGGGATCCCGAGGAAGATCAGCACGGACGTGGCGATCTCCCACGCGGAGAAGTCGACCGAGGCGGTGTCGAGGCCGAGCCGGCGGGGCAGCAGATCGAGGTAGAACCAGCCGAGCACGCCGAACATGACGACCTGGAAGACGGAGTTCAGCGCCACGAGCACTGCGGCGGCCTCGCGGTCGCCGCACGCGAGGTCGTTCCAGATGATGACCATGGCGATGCAGCGGGCGAGGCCGACGATGATCAGGCCGGTGCGGTACTCGGGCAGGTCGGCGAGGAAGATCCAGGCCAGTGCGAACATCAGCGCCGGGCCGAGGATCCAGTTCAGGACCAGCGACAGGACCATCGTGCGCGTGTCGCGGGTGACGGTGTCCAGCTTGTCGTAGCGGACCTTGGCGAGCACCGGGTACATCATCAGCAGCAGGCCGAGGGCGATCGGGAGGGACACCTCGCCGATCTTCACCGCCTCGAGCACGCCCTGCAGGCCTGGCACGAACCGGCCGAGGCCGAGCCCGGCGACCATGGCGAGGCCGATCCACACCGGCAGCAGCCTGTCCAGGAAGGACAGTCGGTGCAGCACGTCTGGTGCCACGGTTTCGTTGGTGGTCAACGGGTTCTCCTGGGTGCAGGCAGGCGTGATCGCCCGACGAGGGGTCGGGTGCGGTTCGTTCAGGTCAGTCGCAGCAGGCGCTGGCGTCGCGCAACGGCCCTCCCGGCGCGAGCACGGCCGCGAGGGTGTCGATGGCGGCGTTGTCGATGCGGTACCAGCTCCACGTGCCGCGGCGTTCGCGGCTGAGGACTCCGGCCCGTACGAGAATCTTGAGGTGGTGGCTCAGCGAGGACTGCGGCATGTCGAACTGGTCGGCGAGGTCGCAGAAGCACGCTTCCTGGCCCTCGGTCCGGCGGACCAGCCCGACCAGCTCGACGCGGATCGGGTCGCCGAGCGCCTTGAACAGGCGGGCGGCCGTCGTCGAGTCGAGCAGAGTCTGGTCCTGGCTCGTCATGAGCAAGACCATAGCCGCTTGGATTGACAAAAGTCGATACACCGAGTGTGATCTGCATCGACGAACTTCGGTCCATGGAGATCTGATGTCCCGCACCAGCGGATTCCCTCAGCACGAGCTCAGCGCCCAGCTGCTCCGGATCGACGAACTCTCGGACGGGTTCCACGGCGCGTTCGGCCGCGAAACCGTGGCCAAGGTCGTGGACGCGACCTACGACCTGCTCGCCGACAACGCCACCGTCACCGTGCCGCAAGTGCTGTTCATCTGTGTGCACAACGCCGGCCGCTCCCAAATCGCCGCCGCACTGCTGGAGCACCACGCGTTCGGCAAGGTCTCCGTGCGCACCGCCGACGTGGTCGTCACCATGGGCTGCGGCGACTCCTTTCCTGTCTACCCCGGCAAGCGCTACCTCGACTGGGACGTCGCCGACCTGGCCGGCGCCTCGCCGAAAGCCGTCCGCGACGACATCGATCGCCGCGCGCGCGAACTGCTCCAAGACTGAGAACCCGCTGGAAAGCAAGGAGAAACCGACGTGTCCAAGACCCCCGAAGTGCTGTTCGTCTGCGTGCACAACGCCGGCCGCTCGCAGATGGCCGCGGCACTGCTGCAGCACTACGGCATGGGCCGCATCGCCGTCCGCTCGGCAGGCTCCGAACCCGCTGAGAAGGTCAACCCCGCCGCCGCAGCCGCTCTCGCCGAGTGGGGCCTGGACATCACCGCCGAGATACCGTCGAAGCTCACGACCGCGGACGTCGAGGCGTCCGACGTGGTGATCACCATGGGCTGCGGCGACACCTGCCCGGTGTTCCCCGGCAAGCGCTACCTCGACTGGCAGCTGGAGGACCCGGCGGGCCAGGGCCTCGACGCGGTCCGGCCGATCCGCGACGACATCGACCGCCGCGTGCGCGGACTGGTCGCGGAGCTGCTCGACTGACTCAGTCGTGACGAGCGATCTTCACCGCTGAGATCAGCAGGATGATCGCGAGCGCGGAGATCAGGACCAGATCGGGAACGACTCCGAGGAGCAGTCCAGAGAGCAGGGCGCCGACAATCGACCCGGCGACCACGACGGTGGCGGAGTGCAGGTTCTGACGCAGAACGCTGAGGCTGCCGTCCCTGCTGCAGCGGGCGAAGGCCACGAGCACGGTAGGCAGGGACACCGGAAGCGACAGGCTGCCGGCGGTCTTGATGTCGATCCCGTACAACAGCACGATCGTCGGGATCAGCAGCTCGCCGCCGGCAACGCCCACGATCGCGGCTACCACACCGGTGCCGAACCCGCGGCGACGACGGCGACCGCCTGGACCGCCGGAAGCAGGTTGAGCGCGGCGCGGACCTTGTAGAGCGCGGCTGTGCGCATGCGGACGGCCCAGCCTGCCCCCGCCCAGTGCGAGCCGAGCTCGGCAGCGGTCACGGCGGCCGGCCGGGAGGGCAGCACCGTGAGCACGACGACCAGGCTCATCGCCTTGTGCAGGATGACCGCGGACAGCGCGGCGAACCCGAATCCCCGATCAGCAGCGGCAAGCGGAACTCGGCGCCACCCAGACCGATCATCCCGCCGAGCAGTCCGACGGCCGCGCCCGCCGCGAACACCACCGATGCGGGCCGCTCGTTCCCGTGTCGACCACGGGTACGAGCTAACGCGGCACGCTTGTCGTTGACAACCCGGCGGCCACCACGCCAATGATGCCGAGCACCACGAACACCGCCGGATATCCCCCGAGCCACCCGGCCAGGGCACTGCCCGCCCACGGTGCGATCGCCGCGGACAGCATCACCGGTACAGCAAGCAACCCGCTCAACCGTCCGTAGTGGACGGCACCCCACCGGTCGGTGACCGCCGTCGCCTGTACCAGTGTGAAGATCCCTCGCGCGACGCCCGCGAGCACCGAGCCGGCGATGAGCAGCAGCGCCGGTCCGGGAACGAGCCCGAGCAGCGTGGTGACGGCCGCGCTCGCCAGCAGGATGAGCGCAGTTCGCGTGCGAACCGTAGTCCGCGCGGTCAGCCTGGCGTAGCCGAGCCGTCCGAGGACCTGGCCCACCCCTCCGAGGCCCAGGGCGGCGGCGGCCGCTGATGTCGACATGCCGCGTTCGGTCAGCAGCGGCACGAGGTTGACCACGACGGCGTAGACGCTGAACGCCGCGAGGCTCATCGCGATCGTCAGCACGATGAACGGCCTGCTGCGCGCCACCGCCGACGGATGGTGCTTCGCCTCGTGCTCGATCTCCGGCCACGGTAGGCGCAGCCCGAACAGGTGCAGCGGAACCGTGGTGACAGCCAGAACGCCCGCGAGTACGAGGTAGGTCCCGCGCCAGTCCAGGTGCGTGTTCAGCACCGCGGTCAGTGGCGCAAACACCGTGCTGGCCAGCCCCGCGACCAGGGTGAGCGCGGTCAGTGCCGACACCCGCCGCACCCCGTACCAGCGGGTGAGGGCGGCGAAGGCAGGGGCGTAGAACACCCCGGCCATCGCGACGCCGATCAACATCCACGCCGCCGTGAACCAGGCGAGCGACTGTGCGGTCGCCATCAGCACGACCGCCGGGACGGCGACGACCGAGCCGGTGGTCATGATCGCGCGCGGACCGTGCCGGTCGAGGAGCCTGCCCACCGGAACCCCGACGAGCCCCGCGACGATCTGGCTCGCGGAAAACCCGATGGTGATCGCGGCGTGCGACCAGCCCGTGCGCTCACCGATCGTCGGCAGCAGCACCGGGAACGCGTAGTAGAGGATCCCCCAGCTGATGATCTCGGTGGTGCACAGGACGATCAGCACACGGCGGAGCCCAGCACCGGTACTGGGCTCCGCCGTTGTGGTGTCAGCGCGCACTGGGCGCGAGGCCGACCGTCAGCACACCGCTCTCCGGCGAACCGCAGCACCCACCGTCGCTCTTCTGAGCGTCCGGCTCGTCGAACACGCCCGCACCACCGCAGACCCCGGTCTCGGGCAGCACGAGCTCCACACGCCCTGCGGCCTCGTGGTCACCCGCGATCGCGGCCACCACCGAACGACACTGCTCATAGCCCGTCAACGACAGGAACGTCGGCGCGCGGCCGTAGCTCTTGATGCCCACGAGGTACACGCCCGGCTCGGGGTGGCGCAGCTCGGCCTCGCCGTGCGGGTAGACGGTGCCGCAGGAGTGGACGTTCGGGTCGATCAACGGCGCGAGCTTCGTCGGCGCCTGCAGCACGGGGTCGAGGTCGAGGCGGATCTCCGAGAGCCACGACAGGTCAGGCCGGAACCCGGTCAGCACGACGACCTCGTCGATGCCTTCGACCTTGTGCCCGTCGAAGGACTCCAGCGTGAGCTTGCCATCGTCAGCGCGCTCGACAGCGGCGGTGCGGAACCCGGTCGCGGTGGTGATGTGCCCGGCCTCGGCCGCCTTCTTCGCGCGCAACCCCAGCGCACCACGCGCAGGCAGCTGGTCGGCCTCGCCACCACCGAACGCGTTGCCCACGGCCCCGCGGCGCAGCAGCCAGACGACCTCCGTGCCAGGCTCCTCCTCGGCGAGATCCGCCAGCACGACCAAGGCCGTCAGCGCCGAGTGCCCGCTGCCCGCGACGGCGATCCGCTTGCCCGCGTAGCGAGCGCGCTCGGCCACGAGATCGGGTACGCGGTAGGTGATCTGAGCAACCGCCGCCTTCTCACCCACCGCGGGGAGTCCGTCTCCACCGAGCGGGTTCGGCGAGCCCCAGGTGCCAGACGCGTCGATCACCGCGCGTGCCGTGATCCGCTCCTCCCCCGTCGCGGTCTCCACGTGCACGGTGAGCGGCTCGTCCTCGCGCCCGGAGTCCACGATCCGGTCGCGTCCGCGGCGAGCCAGACCCACCACGCGCGCACCGAACCGAACCCGATCGCCCAGCACCTCGGCGAGCGGCCGCAGGTAGCTCGCGACCCACTCCCCGCCGCTCGGGTAAGCGTCCCCGTCCGGCCGCACCCACCCGGTCTCCTTCAGCAGGCGCTCGGCCGCCGGGTCGACGAGCTCGCTCCACTGCGAGAACAGCCGGACGTAGTTCCACTGCGACACCGCTGCACCGGCACGATCGCCCGCCTCCAGCACGAGCACCTGCTCGCCTCGTTCGACCAAGTTGGCCGCCGCGGACAAACCCGCAGGCCCGGCACCCACCACGACGACTGGCAACGCGCTCACCACACACCCCTTGAATCGACAGACTTCAAATCAACACGGCGGACTCTATCGACCCGGATCGATTGACGCAACCATCGATTTGCGTCGATACTTCAGCCATGACGACGACAGCGCCCTCGCCGGCCGTGCTGCCCGCCGACGACGCCGCGACCTACGCGGACTGGTTCGCGTGCCTGGCCGAACCGACCCGCGTACGCCTGCTGCACGCGGTGGCGACGGCGGGCCGCTCGATGACCGTCGGCGAGTTGACCGAACTCGTCGGCATCAGCCAGTCCACCTGCTCCCACCACGTCCGCAAGCTCGTCGAGGTCGGTTTCCTACGTCAGCACAGAGAAGGCACCGCCACGCACGTGAGCGTGAACCCGTCGTGCTGCACCGGACTTCCACACGCCGCCGACGTCGTGATGGGCATGCTCGCGCCCCGCCCCTGTTGTCCGACCGACCTCCCCGCTGACGTGCTGATCCGATCACTGGAAGCCGCCGACTGGAACGCCGTCCGTCGCATCTACGGCGAAGGCATCGCCACCGGCGACGCCACCTTTGAAACCGAAGTTCCCCTGCGTCGGGCGTTGGACGCCAAGTGGCTGCCCGACCACCGCTGGATCGCCGAGATCGACGGCCGGGTAGCGGGCTGGGCCGCCCTCACCGCCGTGTCCACAAGGGACTGCTACGCGGGCGTCGCCGAGACCTCCGTCTACGTCGGCACGGACTTCCGTGGCCGCGGCGTCGGCAAGGCGTTGGTGCACAAGCAGGTCAACGCCGCCGACGACGCCGGCCTGTGGACGTTGCAGACCTCGATCTTCCCCGAGAACCGCGCCAGCCTCGCCCTGCACCACTCGGCGGGCTTCCGCACCCTCGGCGTCCGCGAACGCATCGCACAACACCACGGCGTGTGGCGCGACACCGTCTTCCTCGAACGCCGCACCACCGACTAACCCCAGACCACCACCCAACCGTCGCCGTGCTCGGCGACGGCTACTTCGAGGTGCCCGCTCGTGCTCGAAGCCGGCAACGCCCTCGTCGGCTCCTGGCCGCATTACTACGACAGCCTGACCTTGTTCTCCCCAGCCAGGTACAGCGCCTTGCCCGGCCTCTCGTTCCCCGGCAGCCCGGAGCACTACCCGCACCGCGACGAGGTCGTCGACTACCTGAGCACCTCTTGCACGCCGCGCAATACCGGACTCACGAACCGTTCCAAGGTCAACGCGTCATCGTGGTGGGCGCTGGCAACTCCGCTGTCCGGATCGCCGCCGAACTAGCCGACCATGCTCGCGTGACCCTCGCCACCCGCAAGCCCGTGAAGTTCTCCGCCCAACGCCCACTCGGCCGTGACCTGCACTTCTGGCTCGACCGCACGCGCAGTTCGCGGTAGCCCGACGCGGCGACCAGACCGCAGACCGATGTTCACCGCACTCGAAGGTTCCAAGGTCATCTGGCCCGACGAGCAGCGCGAGCACGTGGGCGCGATCATCCTGGCCACCGGATACCGCCCTGACCTCGCTTACCTGGACAAACTCAGCACGGAGCACGACCGCGGCCTCTCACTCCATCACCGCGGACTGGGTTTCGCAGGCCTCGAATGGCAGCGCAGCCTCTCCTCCGCGACCCTACGAGGCGTCGGCCGTGACGCCGCCTACGTCGTCCGTAGCCTGCTCAAGTGACGGCAGTCAGCTGAGCGACAGCTGCTCGCGGTGGAAGTCGAAGTGCCGCATGGGAAAGCGGTACAGATCCGCCACCGTCATGAACTCGCGGAAGAACGGATCCCAACGCGTCGGGTACGGCATACCTCTCGCAAGGCTGACAGCGTTCTCCCGGTCGAGCCGACGATGCGACGCCGCGATGGTCCGGTCGCAGAAAGCAATCATCGCGCTTCGAGGCATCACGTTGCCACCAAGCCAGGAGCTCGCGAAGTCGACCACGTCGAAGGGCTTCGTGCCCTCGTTGAGCAACCTCGCCCAGCCGCGACCGACAGGACTCGGCAGTCGAGCCCTGTCATGGTGCGGAAGGTGCCTTCTCACCTCACGGACACACCGATGTCACATCCCGATCACGCGCTCTGATGCCGGGGCGTTGCCGGACCGACCGATGCCGGTGCCGCTAGCCGAGTTCGGGTGGTGTCGGGACGGACCGCAGGGCGCGGTTGCTGCGCGGCTCGGTGCGGGTCTTGGTCTCGCCGACCTGACGGATCAGTTCGTCGCGGACCTCGTTGAGCGCCGCGGAAAGCTCTCGCTGGGACGAGGTGGCGACGAGGTGCAGCCGATGGCCGTGGCTGATCCAGCACTGCAGCATGACGCGCTGCTCGACGCCCTTGCGGTCTTTGAGGCTGATCTCCAGTTCGATCTCGTCGTCGCGGTAGGACCGCAGACGGGAACCGAGCGCGGCCAGGCGGTCCACGACCCAGTCGCGTTCGGACGAGTGGAAGCCGGCGGCGAGGTGCAGTCGCTGCGCGATCACTGAAGCATCTTGTGGAGTTGCGTTCACGCGTTGTCGCTGACAGTGCTCACTGAAATCTCTCCTCACGACCAAGACGAGCCGCCTGCCCGACGAGCGAACGGGACGCTGCCCTCAGTCTCAAAACGGAAAAAGTCCGAAATAGCTTCTCCTCCGCACCCTATAGCACCCGTGCGCACTATCACCTGAAATTCACATGAGAATCCGGCGATAGCGACCCTTCGGCCGCCGAGCGGCACAGCGCCGTCCCGCATCTCTCCACACCAGGGCATCTACCAGTGAGAACGGAACGATCGGCGGTGTTGCGACTGAAGCTTCGAGGAAGCTCACCGACGACACGAAAAACGCAAGACTTTCGGTCGATCACAACTAAAGCGGTGTATGATTGATTTTGTCGAGAACATCTCGCACCTGAGCGGTCAAGTTCAGGTCGTACTCGACGAAACCTGAACCGGCAGTTTCTCTGGCCGAGACTGGAGTCCGGCATGACGCCGGTCCCTCACCAATCCAACGCCCCACCGGCCGCCAACGCTGATGACCGACCCCGGTCTCCGCTGCGACTGCGTCTGCGGCCGCAGACGCCTGCCACGGGATACGTCGACGGCGCCTGGTGGCCACGTTCCCACGACCTCACCACCGAACTGCCCGCCCTGCTCGCAGTGCTGAACGTCCGGCTCGGTGAGATCCCCAGAGTCAACTATCACCTCAGCGACTGGGACGCCGCGCCCCGCCGCACAGCCGCCGAAGGCATCCAGGTCCGGCTGGACGGGTTCCGCACCAGACCCGCGCACACCGTGGACCTGATCGCCTCAGACCGGCGCCGCCTCACGCTGCTGCTCGTTCCCCCCGACACGTCCTCATCGGCCGCACATGAAGCGATGATGCGCGCTGCGCACCGCGACAACACCGACACCGTCGAGGACCTGTTCTCCTCGATCGCCCTCAAGACCCGAGTACCACAGCCGAGAGAATGAGAAGAGATGACAGCGTCGACCTACGTGTCCCTGTACGAGCGCAGGCTCAAGCTGGTTCAGGACACCCTGACCGAGCATTCCGGGTTCAGCGCCGAATCCTCGCGAGCTCTCGCCGTGCACGTGCTGGGCGCGCTGGACCACATCCCCGAGAGCATCCGTTGATCGAGCAACGCACCTGAGTGGTTCGCGAGCGTCCGCTGCCCCAGCCGGGTTTGCGACCTGCGCGGCAGGGAATCCGAGCAGAGACGGGCAGCCATCTGCCGACTCACCGATGACCCCAGACCCCGGCGTCGGATATCGACACTGGAGGCGCTGGTGAGCACCGACCGCGGTGACGTGCCGCTCGAACGAAGTCCGGTTCCCGCTGTGCTGCGGGTCAGTGCGGCACTGAGCTGGCGCTTTCTCCTCGTGGTCGCTGCGCTCTACGTCGTCGGTGTCATCTTCAGCAGGCTGGCGGCGCTCGCCGTGCCGCTCGCGATCGCGTTGCTGCTGGCAGCCTTGCTCGCACCGGCCGTCGGTTTCCTGATGGCACACCGGGTTCCCCGAGGTCTCGCCACCGCGCTGGTGCTGGTCGGCGGACTGCTCGCGCTCGGCGGGATGCTGACGTTCGTCGTGGTGACCTTCGTCAACGGCCTGCCGGACCTGGCAGCGCAACTGGCCCGCAGCATCGACGCGATCTCCGGCTGGCTCGTCAACGGCCCGCTGCAGCTGAGCGAGACGCAGCTGCGCGACTTCGCCGACCGGATCGTGAAAACGGCGCAGGACAACCAGTCCGGCATCACGACGGGCGCCATCACCACCGCGGCGACGGTCGGTGGGGTTCTCGCCGAGATGCTGCTGGTGCTGTTCGCGCTGGCGTTCCTCCTCTACGACGGTCCCCGGATCTGGCAGTTCCTCCTCCGCGTCGTTCCCGACGGACCCCGCAGGCGGGTCGACGTCGCGGGCCGGCGCAGCCTCGCCGCGCTGGTGAGCTACGTCCGCGCCACCGGAGCGGTCGCGGTGGTGGACGCGATCGGCATCGGCATCGGACTGGCCGTGCTGCGCGTGCCCCTGGCGGTTCCGCTGGCGGCACTGGTGTTCATCTGCGCGTTCGTTCCGATCTTCGGCGCGGTGGTGGCCGGTGCGGTCGCCGTCCTCATCGCACTCGTCGCCAACGGTCCGCTGACCGCCGTGATCGTCCTGATCATCGTCATCGCCGTGAACCAGCTGGAAAGTCACATCCTGCAACCGTTCCTGCTGGGACGCGCGGTGAAGCTGCACCCGCTCGCGGTGGTGCTGGCCATCGCGGCAGGCCTGCTCGTCGCAGGCATCGCGGGCGCACTGCTCGCCGTTCCCCTGCTGGCGGTGCTCAACTCCGCGATCCGCTCCCTGCGCAGCGAGGCCGACGAACACGTGTCACCCGCCGACGTGCACACCAGCCAGCCAGAAGAGTCCGGACCGGACGAACCCGGCCTGGACACCGAAGCCGAGAAGTGAAACCCACAACGGCTCACCGCAGCCACCCCGGAGCAGGTACATGACCTCAACGCACGACGTCCCGACAGACACGACTGATCGCCATCGCGGTAGCGACTTCGCCCGCCTCACCAAGGAGCTCAAGGCCGCCGGCCTGCTGAACCGCCGACGCGGCTACTACCTGCTGCGGATGGCGGTCAACGCGCTGCTGCTCGGCGCGATCGCCGTGACGTTCGTGATGGTGGGTGACTCCTGGTGGCAACTGGTCACCGCAGCCGTCCTGGCCGTGGCCTCCACGCAACTGGCGTTCATCGGGCACGACGCCGGGCACCGGCAGATCTTCCGCAGCCACCGCAACAACGACGTCGTCGGGCACCTGCACGGCAGCCTCACCGGAATCAGCTACCAGTGGTGGGTCGCCAAGCACAACCGCCACCACGCCAACCCCAACCACGAGGACCACGACCCCGACATCGAGATCCACGCCCTCGCCTTCAGCCGCGCCCAGGCCGCCCACAAACGCGGCCTGTACAGCTGGATCACCAAGCACCAGGCGTTCCTGTTCTTCCCGCTCCTGCTGGCGGAGGCCGCCGTGCTGCGCATCTCCGGCCTCATCGCGTTGTGCCGCAACGAACTGCGCAACCCGTGGCGCGAAGCCGCACTCCAGATCCTGCCGATGATCGCCTACCTGGCGGCGCTGTTCCTCGTGCTGTCACCCGCGAAGGCGGTCGTGTTCATCGCCGTGCACCAAGGCCTCATGGGCGTCTACCTCGGCTGCTCCTTCGCACCCAACCACAAGGGCATGCCGATCATCACCGATGGCCAGCGCCTCGACCACCTCCACAAGCAGGTGCTCACCTCCCGCAACGTCACCGGCGGCCGCTGGGTCGACGCCCTGCTCGGCGGCCTCAACCACCAGATCGAGCACCACCTCTACCCGCACATGCCCCGCCCCAACCTGCGGCACGCACAACCCCTCGTCGAGAACTTCTGCCTCCGACACGGCATCGCCTACAGCAAAACCACCCTGCGCCACTCCTACGCCCAGGTACTGCGCCACCTGCACGACGCCGGCTCACCCCTCCGCCACCCAGCCCGGTGACGCCCGCAGCTCCACGAGCAAAGCCCGCCGGTTGGACCCAACCGGCGGGCTTCGGTGTTCGTTCGCGCACGCCGCTGTTACGCGGCTGAACAAGAACTAGGCGGGCACGACGTTGTCCGCCTGCGGGCCCTTCTGGCCCTGCGTGACGTCGAAGGAGACCTTCTGGCCTTCCTGGAGCTCGCGGTAACCCTGAGCGGCGATGTTCGAGTAGTGCACGAAGACGTCGGCGCCACCGCCGTCCTGCTCGATGAAGCCGAAGCCCTTTTCAGCGTTGAACCATTTGACGGTTCCGGTGGCCATGTGCGCTCCAAGCATGATTCGGCACCCGCACGATGCGGAGCCGGAGGTGATCCGCCATGGCCCTCGGAGATGCTGAACAGCAAAACGCCCGTGACACGTGATCACGGGCGACCGGTACTTCGGAACCATGACTGATGGCACCACGCTACACCGGCTGCTCGGCGGTGGGTCCACCGCCTCATCGCCAGGCGGGCGCGAAGTCCACTTCGGCGTGGACGACCATCGACTCCGGCAACGGGCCATCGAAGATGGTGGCGGCCATGGCGACACCAGTGGCGGCCCTGCCGCGACCGATGACGACGCGCCGTTCTCCGGGCCTCGTTGGTGCGCGGGTCGCAGATTCACGAGCGGTCGTCCAGCCAGACTTCCATCCACGCCGCGAGATCCACCGGCGCCCCGTCGGGTGGCGCGTCGAGGTCCGTCAGGTAGCCGGAGACACAGCGCGCGGGAATGTTGAGGGCCCGGCAGTACGAGATCACCAAGTGCGCGAAGTCACGGCAGACGCGGGCGCCCCGCGGCGTCCACGTCGGCCGACGTGCGCAATGCGCGTTCATCCGGAAAGCTCGAGGCGCACTCGCAATCACACGCAGTTCATCCGCCTCAACTACGGCCTCGAACGCGTCGTCGCCATGCTCACCGTCACGGTCACGCGGCAGGAAGCGGAGAGACTCCATCCGCACTCCGAGCTCGTTGGACAGGTTCCTTGCCTGCTGCACCGTCCACTCCCGCGTCGGATGCGCGGTGACGCCGGTGACGTGCAGGCGTGCTCCGAGCACGGTGTCGGCGTGGAAGAAGTCCGCCGCAATGATCCTCTCAGCCTGCCGCCGAGGGGCGAATCACCATCGTGCCGTTCCTCCTTCGAGGACCACGACGAGGGCCGTGAGTTGCCGCAACAAGGCAAAGACCTGCGCGGCCTGGCATCTGAGCAGCAGGTAGGCGCCGTGGTTGGCCAACTGGACCGGTTGTTCACCTCAGCGGATCTGGCTTCCGCCGTGGTACTCAAGCAAGGGAGTCCACCTGTGGCCGGAGAAGTGCTCGCGGAAGTTGCGATCGTGACGATGCTGCGAGAGGAATGTCAGGCTGTGCATCGCCGACCGGTTCGGCATCCGCCCGATCGCCCGGCTCTGGTTCGTCACCGGGGCGCTGGTGACAACCGGCATCGCCTACCCGTGGGGTTTCTGGTTATTCGCCGTCGTGGCCGCGCTGGGCCTGGCCTCCTTGCTGCTGCTGCGCGGCGAGACGCCGGCCTAGGAGCCGTTGACGCCGGTGCCCGCCCGGTGACCGCGAAGGATCGGCCATCGGCCACCGGCGCATCCGGCCATGCCCGTGTCAGCCCGGCAGGACCAGCCCGCGACGTGACGCCGAGTCCGATGAGGACGGCGGCGAGCAGCGGATCGGCGGCCGCCTCGCCGCACACCCCGACGGGTTTGCCGCGGACGCCGGCCGGCGTCCGCGGTCATCGCCACCAGCGCAGGACCACCGGTTGCCAGGGATCGGTGAGGTGTGCGAGGTCCGTGGCCAGGCGGTCCGCGGCCATCGTGCACTGGGCGAGGTCGTTGGTGCCGATCGAGACGAAGTCGACGACCTCGAGGATCCGGTCGGCCAGCAGCGCGGCGGCGGGTGTCTCGACCATGATCCCGGCGGCGAGTCCGCGGGAACGAACCTCGGCCGCGACGTCGGCTGCCTCGTCGACGGTCGCGAACGGGGAGGATGCCGCTCCGACACACCGGTCGACACCCTGGTCCGCCTCACCATCGCCACGATGGAGGGCCTGCAGCAGCAGTGGCTCGCCACGAGCGCGGGCTTCGACATGGCCGAGGAGTTCCGCCGCTACGTCGAGAGCCAGAAACGCACCTGGAAGGCCTGATTCCACGCCCCGCCGGATCAGCTGTGTACGTGCCGAGGGCTACGCCAGCACCTCGGCGTCCGGCTTCGGCGCGGAGGTGGCGGCCGAGGAAGCCGTCACCTCCGCTCGACCAAGTCGAAAACCTCCATCGCGACCGGAACGGCGGTGCCGGTAGATCCTCGAACTCGCGCTCACCCGGCTACGCACCGGCCGCAAGCGACGGCGACCCGACCTTTTCGAGCCCATGCCGCAAAGCAGGCGTCCTGCGCGTGCGTTAGCCCGAAGAAGTCACCGGGTGTGCAGTTGGCGCAAACCGTTGATGATCAGCTCCAGCCCGAAGGCGAACTCGTCCTCCAGCGGCACCGGCAACAAGTCCGCGACCGCAAGGGTGGCCGGATACTCCGCGGGCGACAGAGTGTGGAAGTACTCCGACACCTGCTTCTGCTCGGACCCGTTCCCCGATCCGGCGAGCTGGATGGCGAAGCCCAGGACGTAGCGCGCGAGCGTGGCGTACGCGCGTGCCGCGAGACCAGGAGACAGCCCGCCGTCGAGCAGGACGGCCAGGCAGCGTTCCCGCAGCATCATCGCGTTCGGACCGATCGGCGTCTGCTCGATCAGCAGGGGTGCGACCTGGCGGTGTTCGCCCAGTGCGTCGAACATCGCCTGGGCGACGGTCCGGCAGGCCTCGTCCCAGCTCATCTCCGAGAGTGCGGCGGAATCCAGCTCGACCTCGCCGAAGACGCGGTCGACCACGTAACCGATCAGCACGGCCCGGTTGGTGAAGTGGCGGTACAGCGTGGCCGTGCCGGATTCGAGCCGCTGGGCGAGGGTCCTCATGGACAGGGCGTCGGCGCCCTCCTCGTCGACGAGCTGCAACGCCGCCGCGAGGATCCGGTCGAGCGGGACGGCAGGACGGCCAGGTGAGCGCCGAGCGGGCGCAGTGCCCTCAGCGGCAGGCAGAGAAGAACTGGTCACACCCATCAGTATCACCTCCGGTTGACAGCCCTCACAATAACGGCAACACTGTAGCCATTATGAAGAGCAGCCGGAACCCCGCCTCCGCACCCCAGGTCGTCTCAGTGGACGGCCTGCGCGTTCATTACGAACGCGCAGGTCAGGGACCGACGGTGCTGCTGCTCCACGGCAGCGGGTCGTCACTGGAGGGCTTCGAAAAGGTCGCGGCGTTGTTGTCGTCGTCCTACGACGTGATCCGCCCGGACCTGCCGGGCTTCGGACGCACCGGACCACGCCCGGACCGCGACTACCGCGTCCGGACGTACGCGACGACGATCGCCCGCTTCATGACCGCGTTGCAGGTGCCGCACTTCGCGGTGGCCGGCAACTCGCTGGGCGGCAACATCGCGTGGAACCTGGCGCTGGACGCGCCGGAGGCGGTCGACGGGCTGGTGCTCGTCAACGCCACCGGCTATCCGGAGAAGTCGCTGCCCGCCGGGTTGCGGCTGGCACGCAACCCGTTGCTGCGCCCCGTGTTGCGGCGATGGCTCCCGCGCAGCGCGACCGAACGCGGGCTGCGGGAAGCAGTCGGCCCGAAGTCGGCGATCGTGGACGACGCCATGGTGGACCGGGTGCACGCGTTGACGAGCCGTCCCGGGAACCGGTCGGCGTTCGTCGACTTCGCGGGCACCGACCAGCCGGACCGCAGCGGCGAGATCGAGCGGATCACCGTCCCGACGCTGGTGCTGCGCAGCGCCGAGGTCGACGGGCAGTACTTCGTTCGTGACATCCCCGGCGCCCAGGAGCGCGTGCACCCCGACGGCGGGCACCTGCTACCGGAGGAGTACCCGGACTGGGTGGCCGCGGCGATCGCCGACTTCCTGCACGCAGAAGAGGAGCAGCGATGAGGTACTTCGTCGCGTCCGATGAGGACATTCGACTCGACGCGGCAACACGACGCACACTGCGCGGCAGTTACGTCGAGCTGTCCGACGGTGTGACGCACTACGAGCTGGCCGGTCCCGAGAACGGCGCACTCGTCGTGCTCGTCGGCGGCATCACGATCCCGCTGTTCTACTGGGACAGAACCGCCGAGCAGTTGCACGCCCGAGGACTGCGCACCCTGGCCTACAGCGCCTACGGGCGCGGCGGTTCCGACCGGGTGCGCGCCGACCATGACGAGGCGTTGTTCGTCCGGCAACTGGCAGAACTGACCGCGGCCCTGGACCTCACGTCACCGTGGCACGTGGTCGGCACGTCGATGGGTGCGCTCGTCGCGATGGCCTACACGAACCGGTATCCCGAGGCCGTGGCCACGCTCACCGTCGTCGGGCCGGCCGGTCTGGGCCCTCGTCCCCTGCTGCAACGGTTGCTGCGCAACGATCTCGTGAGCGGGTTCGTCGCCAGGCGCTTCGGCCGCCGGTTGCTGGAGGGGCACCTCGGGCACAACGTCCGCGACCCAGCGCTGTCCGCCGAGCTGGTCGCGATGGTGCGCGACGCCTACCGGTGCGAGGGCTCGCTCCACTCGTTCTTCCAGACCCTGCAGGACTTTCCGTTGTTCGAGCGGCAGGAACTCTTCCGACGGACCGGCGAGCTGGGAATCCCTGCCCTGCTCGTGTGGGGCGACGACGACCAGGTCACACCGATCACCCATCTCGACACCGTCACCGAGCTGCTGCGCCCACGACAGACACACGTCCTCGCCCAATGCGGGCACATGGCCCCCTTCGAACGGCCTGACGACGTCAGCGATCTGCTCGCCTCGTTCGCCGTTCCCCACCCAGATCGGCTCTGACCATGAACGACCCCAACACCTCCCGAATCATCGACGTGCTGATCGCCGGTGCCGGCCCGACCGGCACCACGCTGGCGATCGACCTCGTGCGCCGCGGCTTGAACGTCCGCATCATCGACAAGGCTCCGCACTCGTTCGAGGGCTCACGCGCCAAGGGCATCCAGCCGCGGACACTCGAGGTGTTCGACGACCTCGGCACGATCGACGAGGTTCTCGCGGCCAGCAGCGACTACCCGCGCCTGGGCATCCACCTCGGACCGGTCGCCGCACCGTGGCGCATGTTCCGCAACCGCGAACGCACGGCCGACGTTCCCTACCCGAACACCCGGCTGATTCCCCAGTACCGCACCGACAGCGTGCTGCACGACCGGCTCGATCAGCTGGGCGGCAGGGTCGAGTACGGCTGGGAGCTCGTCGAGTTCGTTCAGGACAGCACCTCGGTCACCGCGACGACGACCGGGGACGGCGGCACCGAGAAGATCACGGCACGCTATCTCGTGGGAGCCGAAGGCGGTTCGAGCGCCGTGCGCGGCCAGCTCGGCCTGAGCTTCCTCGGCACGACCGACGAACAGGACCGGATGCTGATCGTCGACGCCGTCACGACCGGTCTGACCCGCGATCGCTGGCACACCTGGCCGGGCGTGAAGGGCCGGTTCGCAGGGGCATGCCCGCTGCCGCACAGCGACCTGTTCCAGTGGATGATCCGTCTGGCCCCGGACGAGGAACCTCCGGTGGGAGTGGAGGCGATCACCCGGCGGATCCAGGCCCACACCCGCAACCGGAACATCGAACTGAGCGACATCCGCTGGCGGTCGGTGTTCCGGCCCAACATCCGCCTGGCCGAGGCTTACCGCCGCGGTCGCGTTTTCCTCGCCGGCGATGCCGCGCACGTGCACACCCCCGCCGGCGCACAGGGACTCAACACCGGTATCCAGGACGCCTACAACCTCGGTTGGAAGCTCGCCCAGGTCTTCGCAGGGGCCGACCCGCAGTTGCTGGACACCTACGAAGCCGAACGCCTACCGATCGCCGCAGGTGTGCTCGGCCTGTCCACGAAGAAGTACGAAGGCATCGCGAAGCTCGATCCGTCGAGCCTGCGCCGTGGCAAGGACGAACAGCAGTTGTCGCTGACCTACTACGGCGGCCCGCTCGCGCCAACCAACTGCGACCGCACAACGACGCTGCAGGTCGGTGATCGTGCGCCGGACGCCGAACTGCTCGACACGAACGGCGCATCGGTGCGCCTGTTCGACGCCTTCCGGGGTCCGCACTTCACCGTCATCGCCTACGGCCGGGATGCCACCATCGCGAGCGAGGAGCTCAAGTGGCCAAACGCGGGGGCGCCGCTGCGGCGTGTCGCCGTCGATGCCGGGGAGGACTTCCGCCGCATCTACGGGATCAAGGGTGACACCCTGCTGCTCATCCGGCCCGACGGCTACATCGGGCACATCGCCACCCGGAACTTCCTCACCTCGATCCAGACCGCCGCCCGCGCGCTGACGCCCGTGGCCCAGCAGGAGACCGCACGATGACCCGCATCCTGCTGCGCGGCGCGCAGGTGATCACCATGGCGCCGCACCGGCCCGACGCCGAACGCTGCGACGTCCTCATCGACGGTGACAGCATCGTCGGGATCGGCACCGATCTCGACGACACCGGTGCGGAGATCGTCGACGTCACGGACCGCATCGTCATGCCCGGTCTGGTCAACGCCCACCTGCACACCTGGCAGACCGCGCTGCGTGGTGCAGGCATCGACTGGACGCTCGCGGACTACCTCGGTCGCATGCACGGCGCCGTGGCCGAGCACTACCGCCCGGAAGACATGCGCACCGGGACGCTCGCCGGCGCGCTGAGCCAGCTCGACCGCGGCACCACGACCCTGGGCGACTGGTGCCACAACACGCCCACACCCGAACACACCGACGCGGCGATCGATGGCCTGCTGTCGTCCGGCATCCGCGGGGTCTTCCTGCACGGCACCCCGTATGCCGTTGCCAACGCCGCCCACCCCGTGAGTGAGATCGACCGGCTGCTCGACGGTCCGGCCGGCACCCACGCGTTGCTGACCTTCGGTTTGGCCGTCCGCGGCCCGCAACTGTCCACTCCAGAGGTCGCGGTCACCGACTTCCGCGCGGCCTCCGAGCGCGGGATCGTCGTGTCGATGCACCAGAGCGGCGGAGTGCCAGGGCCGGGGTGGGAGGCGGTGCGGGCGGCCGGACTGCTGAGCCCTTCGACCAACGTCGTGCACGGCGCCGGGCTCACCGACGAGTGGATCAAGATCCTGGTCGACGCGGGAGCGAGCGTCACGTGCACGCCGGAGAACGAGCTCGGCCAGGGCCACGGCTCCCCCGTCACCGGACGCCTGCTCCGACTGGGCGCCGCACCGTCGCTGGGCACCGACACCGACGCGGTCACCCCCGCTGACGTCCTCTCCGCTGCCCGGATCGCGCTGGCCCACCAGCGCGGCCGCGACCACGACCACCATCGGCAGACCACCGGCGCGTTCTCCCTCACCGCCACGATCACCGCCAAACAGGCGCTGGCCTGGGCAACGGTCGAAGGCGCCAGAGCGCTCGGCCTCGACGACCGCGTCGGCAGGCTCGAAACGGGCATGCAGGCCGACCTCGTCGTCATCGACGGCTCCGCGCCGAGGTTGTGGCCGATCAGCGATCCGGTCGCGACGGCGCTCTACGCGAGTTCCGGCGACATCGAGGCGGTCATGATCGCCGGAAGCTGGCGCAAACGACAGCACGAACTCGTCGACATCGACCTCGACGACCTGCGAGGACAGCTCCAGGAGTCCGCGGGCCACCTCCTGCCCAAACTCGTGGAATGACCGCTGCTATGCCTGTAGGCAGGCGCAAGAGGATCTTCGTAGACGCTGCCGAGGCTCGGGCGTGCAGACCGCGACACCGCCCAATCGACGCCTTCCTCAACTCGCAGCGGAAAGGTTCCGCGGTTTCAGCGTTAGTGATGCGGGTCGAATTTCAAGATGCTCGCCGCCGTAGTGAATCTGCAGGCGTTGCTCGCGGACTTGATCGACCAGCTCCTCACCCACACCTTCCTGCACGGGCCCAGCGGTCCGCGCGAGTAGATGTGGCAGTGCCTCAAGCGAGTGGTCTTCTCGGACGTAGAGGTTCCGCGGTGCGCTCCTGGGGGCGTCGCTTGGCGCTGCTGAAGCCATGCCTGCACCGATGGCCCGCTCGCCCATGCCCCCAGTGCCCATCCATCCGACGGCCACACAGCCCGCACACCACGAGCCCGGCGCCGTCCTTGGCAGGCGTCGCCACCCACAAGCCCTGCACCGCGACGAACGTCCCACCGGACCTGTCAGCGCCGCGGTGGTGGGGACGCGGCACGAAGGGCGATGACGGCATCGGCCACGGTGGGGAACAACGGTAGTCGCGATTCCATGCCGCTCACGGTCAAGGACCTCGTCACCGCCTTGTGCACCGCGACGATGCCGAAAGGGACGCCTTGCCGCCCTGCCTCCTGCTGGACGGAGACGAGCAGACTGACGCCGGCGGAACCGAAGAAGGTCACCGCGTGAAGGTCGACGACGATGCCGTTGGGGCTTTGGTCGAGCACGAGGAGCACTTCCGCGAGCGCGGTCTTCGCCGTCTTCATGTCGAGCTCGCCGGCAATCTCGACCACCGCGATGCCGTCGTGGTCAGTGGCGCGCAGAACCGGTTGGTCCGCGGCCTCGTTGAACTCGTGTTCCACTCCGAACTCCCATCAGCCAACCGCGAAAAGCGCCGACACGAGCCGCTGCCCCACCCGCGCTATCCCTCCGCAGGACGAGGGCACAACCACGTCCGGCGACGAGGGCACGGCCACGGCGCAGGCCCGCCGGACCTCCCGCCACTCCGCCGGGACGGTCGTGGACACCCAAAACCCACGAGACGTGAGACAGTTGAGGTTCACGTCGCCTCGGGTTCATGCCGGAAGGCGCTTTTCATCTCAGAGCGGACGCCTGGTCCAGGCGGCGTCTCACCGCTCGCGGAAGGTTCGTCCCACTCCACGCCCTTCACCGGGCTCAGCACCACCCCCACAAGGGAGACCTCCCATCACCGCTCCGGCACTCACCCCCGCCACGGCCGCTCCCCGCACCCTCACCGACATCTACGGCCCCGACGTCGCCGTCTGCGCCCGGCCCGCCCAGGAGCCGGCGGTGCCGTCGAGCACGCACCGGAACACCCGCGACGTCCTGTCCGCCCGTCCCCTCGCCGTCGCCGCCGGCACTCCCGTCATCACCAGTGCGGGTGGCACCGAGCCCAACCTGATCGCCACGCTTCTCGACGGCGGCCTGCCCGTGAGCACCGACGCGCGGGAGTTCCGCACCGAAGCCGAGTTCGCCACCCGCGTCAGTGAAGCCCTCAGCGACGGTCTGCGCCTGTCCATGGAGTACCCGCAGCCCGCCGGCGTGAGCCCCGACGAACGTTCGGTGAAGAGCGCCGAGCTCGTCGGCTACCTGAACAACAAGGCCAGCATCAGCACCTTCGTGGAGCCGCGGTTCCAGGCACGTCGCCAGATCGTGGCCATCGGCGCACTCGCCGAGGCCACGCCCGCCGAGAAGTCCTGGGTCCTCAAAGCCGCCACCAACGCCGCCCACGGCGCCAGCCTCGACGTCTACCTGCACCGCGCGGGAGATCTCGTGACGCTGCCCGCGTTCACCGGCATCCTCAGCGAGGTCGTCGTCGAGGAGTACCTGGACATCCACCGCAACTGGGGTGTCCAGCTCTACGTCGCCGCCGACGGGAGGGCCCGCCTGCTCGCGGTCACAGACCAGCGCATCGACGCCCACGGCGTCTACGCAGGGGGTCGCTTCGGGCTCGTCGTCCCCCTCCCCGCCGACCTGCTCACAGAGTGCCTCGCGATCGCCCAGCGCGCCGCCGACGTCGGGTACCGCGGCATGTGCAGCCTCGACTGCGCCCAGACGCACGACGGCAGACTCGTCATGCTCGACCTCAACTTCCGCATCACCAGCGGCTCCATCCCGCTGCTGGCACTGCACACCATCCGCCCGGACGCCCTCGACCGCCCCTCGGAGTCCACGAAGCTCACCACCACAGCGCCGATCGCCGCGCTGCTGGCCGCGCTGCGACCCGCCCTGCAGCGGGGAGGACTGCTGGTCACCGGCGGCCACGACACGCGCCGCACCGACAACCCGGTCAAGCAGTCCACGCTGCACCTGATCGTCTTCGGGGACGACCCAGGCGACGTCACCACCCGCCGCTCCGCACTCGAAGCCATGTACAACCGTTGAGGCGCCGCGGAAGCCCCTGCCGAACAGGTTCACCGGGATGCACGAACGGCGGCGGGCATCGCGTCCACATCGCGTTGTGGCCGACCGCGCTTGGTCCGGCCAGGCGAGAACCGCCAAGCCGTCCCGGTCCACGGCGGCACCACTTCACCAACGCTGGTCTGGAGTGCTGCCGGCCATGTTCGGTCTCACCGGGGCTCCGGCCACCGCACCGCACGACGTCTCGACCTGGCTCGAACACCGCAAGACCGCGATCCGTTCCGTCTGCACCGTCTGCGGGGTGACGACGAACGCGGCCGGAACGGCGATCTACCTGCGGACGGGGCACGGTCCCATCTGCCTGTCCGCGAGCTCGGGGTTCTGCGGTGAGGAGATCGCGGAGCTGCAGTCCGCCCTCGGAGAAGGGCCCGCGTTCGAGGCGGTTCGGCAGAACTGGCCGGTGTTCGTGCCGAACCTGGTGGACCGTGCGACCTCGCAGCGCTGGCCGCTCTTCGCGGCTGCGGCGGTCACGGCCGGGGTCGAGGCGGTGTTCGTGTTCCCCCTGGCGGTCGGCGCCGAACCGCTCGGTGCCCTGGAGATCCACCGCGACACCGGTGAGGGGCTGACGCCCGACGAGATCGTCACCGTGGTGCACCTGGCCACCGTGGCGCTGCCCCTGTTGCTCGACGTGCCTCAGTGAGCGATCCGTTCCGAGCCGACATGACGCACCTGGCCGCGCTCACCGAGGAGCAACGCTTGATACTCGAGCTCCGGGTGGTGCACGGCCTGTCCGCCGAGCAAACGGCAGCAGTGCTGGATTCCACGGTGCCCGCCGTGCTGCTGGAGCAACACCACGCCCTGAACGCGCTGCGCGTCGCGATCGCGTCGAGCAGGCCGCCCAGGTAGGCGCGCCCCGGCACCGCAGCGGGAACAACAGGTTCGAGAGCGGCGAGCGGCAACTCGATCTCGCCGATGAGCACGTTCGAGCGCAGGCGCAGCCGGCGGGATCGCCCCTGTCCGAACGGCCGTCCTGGGCGTAGAGTTGGTGGTCCGAGGGGACCTCGTGCATCGGCGACCGAGCCAGGTGCCCCCTCCGGAGCACCAGAGACCCCGACCGGCATGTCCGGACGGAGGCGGGAGCACCGAGATGATCTCGGGCCCGATCAGCACCGGCATCGAACTCACGACACCACTCGGCCTGCGGATGACCAGGCGGCCGAACGCGCTGTCCGACAGCCAGTTCCCCGGCGGCTGGAGGCCGTTGGCGACCGATCCCGCCACCACCGTGCCCGCGCTGAACCCGCCGAGCTGGTTCGCGCGCCGATGACACGGTGCGTCCGGTCGCCCGACATGGCAGTCCGAAGTGGACTCCGCTCTCGTTCTCGAGGCGCGACGACCCTCCCGACCGGACACCGCAGTCCTCCGGCCCAGACTGATCGGTGACGGTTCCCTTTCCCACACCGCGATGAGTTGCTGTCCTCACAACCACTTCTCACGCCCACTCGCACTGGCAGTGGACGTCGGTGGACCACGCCGGGGTTCTCGGCCTCGTCGAGGCGAGAACCGTCGCACCCGCGCCGGAGAGGCCCTGAGCGTGCTCAACGCCACGCGGGCGCCATGTCCTCCTCGGCCTGCACGACCATCGACTCCAGCACAGGGCCTCCGAACGTGGTGACCATGGCGACGTCCGCGGCGTCCCTGCCACGACCGACCACCACCCTGCCCTTGCGCTGCACGCTGTTGCGCGGGTCGAAGGTCCACCAGCGGTCTCCCAGCCAGACCTCCATCCACGCCGCGAAGTCCATCGGCGCCCCGTCCGGCGACACGTCCAGGTCGGGCAGGTAGCCGAAGACGTAGCGAGCGGGGATGTTGAGGGCTCGGCAGAACGAGATCGCCAGGTGCGTGAAGTCGCGGCAGACCCCGAGCCCGGAAGCGTTGACGTCGGCGGCGGTGGACAACGCCGTCGAGGTGCCGTAACCGAACTCCAGCGACTCGTGGACGTGCCGGCAGATCGCCTGCACCCGGCGGTAGCCGGGCGGGTGCGCGCCGAACCTCGACCAGGCCTCGTCCGCCAGCACGTCGGACACGCAGTACCGGCTGGGCAACGTGTACAGCAGCACCTCGCCGGGGAGGTCGTCGGGCCACCTCTCGGGCGCGGTCTCGTCGACGTCCTCGACGCGGTCGGGCACATCCACCCACGCGGCGTAGTTCACCGTGGACAGTCCCGGTGGCAGCACCAGGCGGGACGACCAGTTGCCGTACACGTCGACGTGGTCCCGCACGAGCACGTCGGGCTCGGTGAACAGGTTCTCACCGCTCAACCGCACCTGGTCCCGCCGGTCCGGTCTCACCATGAACACCGCCGGCGTGGGCACCTCCGCCCGGTAGGTGAACGCACAGCCGACGCGGAGCAGCCGAGTGCCCCGCGCCGGTTGTGCCTCGCGACCGTTGTGGCGCGAGTTCACCGCACCCGCTCCGGGATGTGGTCGAGCGCGCGCAACACGTGCACGGCCAGTTCCCGCGCGGCCTCACTGCCGAGCTCGGCTCGGCTGGTCAACACGTCCTGCACCATCGTGAGACGGCGGTCGTAGGCGGACGTGAAGTTCGCTTCTTTCACAGGGCTTCCCTCGTCTTCTGTTCGGGTACGTGGCCGCCCTCGTCGTTCCAGCGGTCCACAGTGGACGTCTCGGTGGCCGGAACGGGCTCACGGAGCACATCCTCGACGGTGTCGGCGTTGCCGCGCCGGGCGGCCCGCATCATCGTGCGGTGAGCGGCGGACGGGTCCGCGCCCGGCGGCAGGACGAGCAGCGTGATGCGGCGCCGGTCCCCCGCGACGAGGTCGACGGTGTGCGCGGGCCGGGACCAGAACCCGCTGAGCCGCACGCGGACGCCGGCCGCGGCGATCTGGCGCGGCGCGGTGTCCCACTCCGTCAGGTTGTAGCTCACCCGCGGGATCTCACCCAGCCGAACTGCCAGCACCGCGAGCAGCGCCGGCAGTTCGGCGGCGAGGTCCCGGGAACGCGGCCACCAGGCGCCGTCGACACACCCCGTGGCGAGCGCCTTCGGGCTCAACCGCAACCGCAGCGGGTACCGAGGCTGCTCGCCGGCCGATGGGGTGGTGGACTGGTACGGAGCCGACGTCATGCCGGGACTCCCGTCTCCGGCCGGAAAAAGGCCGGTTCAGGTTTCGCCGAGCACGACCTGGGCTTGACCGCACAGGCACGATGTGTTCTCGACGAAAATGACACTACACCCTTTTCTCATTTTCCGCCTTTTTACAGCACCTTATTTCCGCCGCACCTCGAGGTCGTGCGTCAGGACTGCTGACTGCGCGCATGACCTGGCCGATCACCGCTCGATCGTTCGGCCGCCCGATCCTGATCCCGACCTGCACCGGGCGTCGGCAGCGACAGTTGGAAACCACTGGAAAAAGTGTCCGGACGTGGCCGCCGGACGTTGCACTGGGAACCGTCAAGACTTCCTCGGCCGCAAATGCGGTGTTCCGTCGCGACAGCGGACACGGTCTGCGACCACGCGAGCGCGTCGAAGGCGACCGAGAGGTGACCGGAGCGTCCGATCAACGGGTGGCACGAGCGTCCGCGGAGCCGGCCGACACGCTCGTGGACAGACGGTGGGATGTCCGGATCTGCGAGCGGTACCGGAACGCCGGCCGCTTCTCGGTTCCGCAGCGGAGGTCACCCGACACTGTTCCGGGTCACCGCGAGCTCGCGGCGACGGGTCGCCGGGCGACTGGAGATCGGCGTGGTCGACGCCCTGTCCCTCGTGCACAACACGGGCCAGCCGCCGTGGAGTCGCGAGACAGGTCATCGAACGGTAGCCGCAGGTAGCTGGGCTGACGAGGAATCAGCTCCGCCTTCGTCGCACGCCCGCGCAGCAGAGCCGCCGCGGCGTTCACCCACTCCTCGACGACTTTCGCGAAGTTGGTCCGCACCCCAGCTCCGTCAAGCGGTTGTCCTGCTCCGCGCACGCGGTCATGCGAGCCTCCTGGGCTTCCCCTCCGCAGCCGAGTCCGACGACTCGCACGCCCGGCTTGGCCAGGTGCGCCGGCACGAAGTGCGTTCGGTGCCGACGTGGTCAGTCGCGGTTCGGCGGTTCGAGCGAGGCCGGTGCGCGGGCATCCAGGTCCGCCGCGCGGAGGCGGAACACCTGCAGTTCGATGCCGAAGTACTTCGTGGTCTCGCCGACCCAATGCATTCCGTTGTTGCGCACGGTGGAGGCCGCTCGGGCGTTGCCCGGCCTGATGACGGCGAACACCTCGTTCACGTCCTGGCTGAACGCCCAGGCGGCCAAGGCGTGCGTGGTCTCGGTGGCGTAGCCGTTGCCCCAGGTGTCGGGCCGCAGCTGCCAGCCGATCTCCAGGTCCTCCTCGCCGGGCGGCAACGGGAGCAGCACGGCGCCGCCGATCACCTGGCGGTCGCTGTCGCGCTGGATCACCCACCGGCCCGCCGGCGCGGGCAGCCTCGCGCTTTCCGCGATCCACTGCTGCACCAGCAACCTCATGGCCGCCTGATCCGGTACCTGGTCCATCTCGGGGCTCAACCAGCGTGTCACGTCCGCGTGCCCGTACACCTCCAGCGCCGCCGGCGCGTCCTCGAGCCGCCACGGGCGCAGAGTCAGCCGCTCGGTGGTGAGCACGGTGGTGGTCGTCATGAGCAGATACATCCTCGGGCCAACGCGGCGGCCGCGGTGGCGGTGCAGTACCGCACACCGAAGAGGTCGTGCTCCGCCCACGGGTGGGGGCACACGGCGCACGCACGCCCGACTTCGGTGGCGGTGGTCAGCGGTTCGGACGTGGTCATGCGGGAACTCCGATGAACGGTGGTGCGGAAAGAGAACGCGGGCGGCGAAGACCAAGGCCGCGGAAAGAGTCCGAGGTCGGCCCGGCGCTGCCACCTCCAGCCGCAAGGCCGGGTCTCGTGACGCGCCCGAGGCGGCACCAGCTCGACCGCTGCTGCACGACATGCTCTCGGTGATCACCAGTCTACGCACGTCCGCCAACCAGTTCGTCGACGGACGCCAGCGTGAAGCGATCACGAAGGTTGGCGCGGAACCAAGTCCTTCGAGCACGGTGCTGGCAGACAGCCGCTCTCGCGGCACCGAGCGTGTACCGTTGGCTGGGAGGTGGCCGCGTTCCGCGCCCTGAATTCTCCCTTCGGAGATCAGATCTCCTCCATCATCGAACGGGAAGTACCAAGTGATCCGCTCTTCGGCGAACGATCTGTTCAGCCATCCCGAGACCCATCAGCCGCACGCGCAGTCAGGCCCTGCCGACTGCGACCAGCCTGCCTGGACGAACCTGTTCCTGGAGCCGGTGCCGGCACCTCGCGTTCCCTCGGAGCGCTGACCCCCTGCCGACGTTTGCGGAGGCGGCGCGCAGCAGGCCGGTCCCGCACCGAGTACTGTCCACGGCAGTTGGGGTTCCAGTTGCCGGCATCCAGCCGCCGCGGACCCCGATCCAACTCGGTCCGGCGCTGTCTCGCCCGGCCGGAGATCGGAGCACCGGCTTGTCGCCGGATCGCCAGCTCTTCCCCTCGCCCTTCCCACTCGGTCGCACCACGCGAAGTGAGCGGGTGTTCGCATGACCCGAATCAGGCTGCACGACCGACCGCGCGGCGCCGCAGCCGACTTCGCCGAGGCACGGCTCGCTGCAAGCGAAGCCGAGGTCGTTCAGCAACGGCAAGCGGCGCACCGCGTCGCGGAGCACTGCCACGACGCGCAGGACTGCCGCGATCTCCTCGAGATGCTGGGTCTGTCCGGCCTGCGACCGCGTGCCGCGCGTTCCGTTCAGGACGCACCGATCATCGTGGCTTTCCCGGAGGCGCTCGGCGTGTCCCGGACGACCGAAGGAGTACGTCGATGACTCAAGGAACCGTGAAGTGGTTCAACGGCACCAAGGGATTCGGCTTCATCGCCCCCGAAGGCGGCGGGCCGGACGTCTTCGTGCACCACTCCGAGGTGCACGAGTACGCCTACCAAGGCATACCGGAGAACCAGGCGGTGGAGTTCGAGATCCAGCAGGGCGACCGGGGGCCGCAGGCCAAGTCGGTCCGGATTCTCTGACAAGACCCGGGATCACGAAGCGGGCCGCTGCTGAGCGGCCCGCTTCGCCCCGTGCGGGAGACCGGACGAGGTCAGTCCTCTCCGATCCGGAGCAGGGCGTAGATCGTGGTGCCGTGCCCAGTCGTGTGCACTCGGACGAGGTCGGCGAACCGGTGGACCAGGAGCAGTCCCTGCCCGCCTGGAAGTTCGGGCGACCTCGGGGTGCGTCCGGCTAGAGGGTCGGTCAGCCGGCCGGTGTCGCTGACCGCGCAGGCGACGTGGTCCTGGTGACGCCAGATCCTCAGTCCACATCGGCCCTCCGGCGTGTGCACCAGACTGTTGGTGACCAGTTCGGTGGCGATGTACTCGAGGTCTGCCGCGCGGTCCTCGCCGAGCCCGTGGCGGCGGCCCTCACTCGCCGCCCACTGGCGCGCCGCGCGCAACTGCGCCGGTTCGCTCACGCAGAACTCCTCCACTTCGGACAGATCCAGTAGAGGCTTGTTGTACCGGGCCAGAGCCATTTCTGGCGCATACTCGTCACTCTGATACCGCCGAGCTTGCTCCCAGACCTCCGGGTGGGTAGCGCGCGCGTCGGCGATGACGTTCCCACCGAGGCCGACGACGTCGTACGGGCACACGATTGTGACCTCGCGCCCGGCGAACGCCTGGTTGATCAACGCCTCGTGCTCCACGCACGCCGGGTACTCGGCTTCGGTCCGACCCGACCAGATCGGCTCGCCGACGATGCGCACGCGCCGGTCAGGACGGGAGTCGGAGAACGCGCGCAACACCGAGGCGATGATGCGTCCGGGGTTGCGGCCCACCTCGGTCATGTCGAGCCACGTCACCCCGCTTCCGTTTGCGCCCACGGCCTCGCGCAGCAATCGCAGGCGAGCAGAGGGCACCGCGACGGCGACCGGTTCATCTCCGGCCAGACCGTCGGCGACGAACCGCACCAGCGTCGCGAGGTAGTCGTCGTCGGAGGTGTAGAGAAAAGCTGGATGCACGAACGGGGCCGCACGCGGGGCTGTCCCGGTGTCAGTCTCGGTGGTGGTCAAGACGCCACCCCCTTTGGCTGAGGATGTGCCGAACTTCCGGCGCACTACGCGGACGCTACCTCCTGCTCCACCGCACAACACCAACGGGCGCCCTGCATCGGCGAACGCGGGTGGCGCGCGGCAGTACTGTCGCCTCATGACTGATGCGCAAGGCGGCCCCACCCTCGGTCCCACGTTGTCCGAGTGGATCAGCGCCCGCGAAGAGACCGAACGGCACCTGGCGGCGGCAGGCTCTCCGGTCGACGGGCAGTGGGTCCAGCGGCTCGCGGACCTGCTCGCCACCGAGAGGTCGTGGCAGGACCAGTACACCGACCTGCTCGCCCTGGGTAGCGTCGGCGGCCAGTTCCCTTCCTCGAACCGCTGAGACACCGGTCCTGCGTCCATTCGTGTCACACGTCCGCTGGACGGCGGATCCGCGCTACTGTCGGAACAGGCTTTCCAGCTGCTGGTCACGCAGTCGCAACGCGAGAACGTCAAGCTGCGCAAGCTGGCGGAGAGGTTCGTCGCAGACGTCACGTCCCGGTCGTCGGGATCGCCGCCCGGGTGCGGGCAGCTCGCGTGATCCCTCGCATCTTGTTCACTGTGGACAGAACGGCCAGCGGCATGACACGGAAGTTCCTTTGCCGTCCACGCCGGTCGGCCGAGCACGCCGTCGGCGCACGCGCCTCGACGTGCTACCGCCATCCGGGGCTCCCGACGACGAACACTTTCACCACAGGGGTTTTGCCCGATTCAGGCGAGGTACCTTACGGGGTGTGACACCTGTGGAACGAGGCCCTGCCGCGACGGACGCCGGCGAGGGGTGGAGCACCTTCGAACTCGTCAGCGGTGTTCCCGACATCGCGAAGGTGCGCCGATGGGCCCGGTCGGTGCTGTCCGACCTCCTCGAAGACGACCTCGTCGACGTGCTCCTCGTCCTCTCCGAACTCGCGTCGAACGTGTTCGACCACGCCCGGTTTCCCGCGCGCCTCAAGTTGTGCCGCTCGACGGATCTGGGCGTCGTCGGCATCGTCGCCGAGGACTCCTCCCCCGCACTGCCCCGGTTGCAGCCGTCCAACCCCGACTCGGCGCGCAGTCGCGGACTCGTGATCGTCGAACAGCTGTCCGCACGGTGGGGTGTGGTCCAGCGCCTGATGGGCAAGTACGTGTGGGCCATCGTCGCGTGCCCGGCGGTGTCCTGACCGGCCTCGGCTGCCGGCGGCCCGCCGGTCCGAGAACGCGTCCTGCACGCTGGGGCGCGTCGTGAAGAGGACGTCAAGGCCGATCATGCCCACACCTGGAAGATCTGGCGCGGTACAGCGGCCAGGACGACGTCCGCATGCGCGGCACTCGCGTGGCTCCGGGCGGCGATGAACGCCGCGATCCCGCTGGAATCACAGAAGAGCGGCCGGACAGGTCCACGACGAGCAACTGCCCTGTACGCGCCGGAAACTACGTCCATGAAGCTCAAGGCGCATCCTGCTACTCGCGGATGCCTCATCCGAGAGGATCATGTCGGTCTATGACGAGGCGTCCGACCTGAGCGGGTTCGCCCAGTTGGGGCCGGTCCCGCAGGGGGCGCGCCAGCGAACGATCGGCGAGCTCGGCGATTGCTCTACCGCCGCCGCCCACACTCACACAGCGCCGGGCACAGATGGGCCTGATTCCTGATCAGCACGCGGTCGAACAGCGGCATGCCGATAGTCGTGGAGGACTCCACCGAGACGGTCCCATCGGAGTACTGCGAGGCGTTCAATCCTCGGTCAGAGTGGTGAGCACAGCTCGGGTCACGGCCTCCGCCTCATCGCGGTCCGCTCCGGCGTGCTCGGCCACGGTGGCGTTGAGCTCCTCACAGGTCACGGTTCTCTCCTCTCGACAGGTCCCGCGGGTTTACCCGCGCAGCGACGGGATACGCAGGACGCATGGGAGTGAAGGAGAAAATCGTCGACGCGCTGAACGACGTGGACTTCCCGGCAGGCAAGGAGCAGTTGGTCGAGCACGCCGAGAACAAGGAGGCCGGCGAGGACGTGCTGCGTGCGTTGCGCGGTCTGCCACCGGCTGACTACGAGAACGAGAACGAGGTCGTCCGGTCCGTGCGGATCGACCCCGCTGAGGGCCGGCCCGAATCCGAACGCGCGGTCCAGGCGCGTGAGGCGCGCAAGCACCACACCCACCTCGCGGAACACGAGGTGGACGGGTGATCCGGGTGTCGATGCGACCCCGTGTCGAGTCGGACCAGCCGTGGTGGGGTGAACTCGTGGCCGCCGGCCTGACCTCCGAGGTCGAAGACAACGGGTGCCGGGAGATGTGAGGCTGCGGAATCAGCCGAAACGAAGTGGAGTGGGTGATCATGGCGGCAGCTGAGTGGAAGGACGTTTTGGAGGAGCTCACCACGCAGGTCAAGGGCAAGGTGGTGACGATCGAGGTGCTCGACCGGGCGATCGGGGACCAGCCCGAGGCCGAGCGGCTGCCGTTCGACTACGCCGCCTACGACACGAAGGACGGCGCGCTGGAGTTCCGCAACGGCTCGGCGGCGACGACGCGCGGTATCCCGTGGTGTTGCGGCACATGGTGTGGCGGCCAGTGGAGATCACCGTGTCCACCGACCTCCCCCAGCCTGCGTTGCGGATCGTCGAGCAGGACGGCACCACGACGATCGTGACGTTCCACGACGCCGGCTGAGCCCGTCGCATCCCGAGCAACAGCCGACGGCACGAGACCGGGGACGGTTCAGGCCGCGGCGGGTTCGGACTCGTTGATCAAGTCGCCGGGTGCTCGCCCGACGGCGGGCCATGACGAGCTTCAAGGACCTGCGCCGGGAGAGGGTGGTCTTCGATCTGATCAAGAACGGCCACGAGGTGGCCGGCCGTACACGCCCAGCGCGTCGTTCAAGAAGATGGCCGACGACTACGCCCTGCCGGCCGGGGTCGACCTGGTCGACTCGGTGCGTGTGGACGACTTGCTCAACGCCGTGAGCGCGTGCGGCATCATCATCACCGGGCACCACCCGCCCGGGGTTCCTGCGCGACCGGGGCTGTCGGAACCGTTCTGGGACAACGCCGACCAGCGCCTGAGCAAGGCGCAGACGGCCCGGCTCGTCCAGGCGCTCGGCCCGCGCGAGAGAGGCCGGTCCGGAACTCGGGATCGACGGCGAGGCCCGCGACTGGTGGCAACCGTGACGCCTGCGGTCATCGGTCGCCGCCCAGTGGATCACGCCGGAGGGTCTCCACCACCAACCACGACCGGTGTTCGCCTGCGCGCGGCAGGTTATCCACCGGCACAACGGGTACCTGCCGGTTTCGCGAGTGGCCCGCCGTTGCGTCGGTCGGTGACCACCGAAGTGACGCTCTCAAGGAGATGCCATGCGCGCGATGGTCTATCGAGGTCCTTACAAGGTCCGCGTGGAGGAGAAAGCCCAGCCGGTCGTCGAGCACCCGAACGACGCGATCGTGCGGGTCACGATGGCGGCGATCTGTGGCTCTGACTTGCATCTCTACCACGGCATGATGCCCGACACGCGTGTGGGCATGACGTTCGGGCACGAGTTCATCGGCGTGGTCGAGGAGGTCGGGTCCTCGGTGCGCAACCTCGTGCCCGGCGACCGCGTGATGGTGCCGTTCAACATCTTCTGCGGCACGTGCTGGTTCTGCGCGCGTGGTCTGTACGCCAACTGCCACAACGTCAATCCCAACGCCACGGCCGTTGGCGGCATCTACGGCTACTCCCACACCTGCGGTGGCTACGACGGCGCTCAGGCCGAGTACGTCCGGGTGCCGTTCGCCGACGTGGGGCCGACGGTCATTCCGGAGTGGATGGACGACGAGGACGCCGTTTTGCTCACGGACGCGCTGTCCACCGGTTATTTCGGGGCGCAGCTCGGCGACATCGTCGAGGGTGACGTGGTGGTGGTCTTCGGCGCCGGGCCCGTCGGCCTTTTCGCGGCGAAGGCGGCCTGGCTGATGGGCGCCGGCCGCGTCATCGTCGTGGACCACCTCGAATACCGCCTCGTCAAGGCCCGCGCGTTCGCCCACGCCGAGACCGTGAACTTCACCGAGTGCGACGACGTCGTGGTGCACATGAAGAAGACCACCGATTTCCTCGGCGCGGACGTCGCGATCGACGCCGTGGGCGCGGAGGCGGACGGCAACTTCACCCAGCACGTCACCGCGGCCAAGCTGAAGCTCCAGGGCGGTTCCCCGGTGGCGCTCAACTGGGCCATCGACTCAGTCCGCAAGGGCGGCACGATTTCGGTGGTGGGCGCCTACGGCCCGATGTTCAGCGCGGTGAAGTTCGGTGACGCCATGAACAAGGGCCTGACGCTGCGGATGAACCAGTGCCACGTGAAGCGGCAGTGGCCGCGGCTGTTCGAGCACATCCGCAACGGCTACCTCAAGCCCAGCGACATCGTCACCCACCACATCCCGCTGGAACACATCGCCGAGGGCTACCACATGTTCTCGGCCAAGCTGGACGGCTGCATCAAGCCGTTGATCGTGCCCAACGCCGCCTGAAGGAGACGACCGCCATGACCTACACGTCGGACAAGCCGCCACTGGCCGAGTCCACCGACCAGCTGCGGGCCCGCATCCCGGGCTGGGGCGCGGACCTGGATCCGAAGGACCGCCCGTCGGTGCCGAAGCTGCGGTGGCAGGAAGACCGGACCGGCGCGCACTGGGACTTCCCGGACCGCCAACCGGAGAAGTGGCCGCGGGAACGCTCGATCGAGCACAAGTTCCTCCCTCCCGTCTTCGGCACCTCGTGCCCGCCCAAAGGGGTGTCCGGAGTGATCCGCCGGTTCGCCTACCGGAAGTACAGCGAGGGACGGGCCGCGCACTGGCTCCTGCTGCTGGCCGCAGACCGGGTGGACGCGTGGGAGAGCCACCTGAGGTCGTTCCTGACCGCCCGGCCGGACAATCCGATCACCGAGACGGGGGTGCTGAGCGAGTTCTCCCGGCACGGCTTCTCCTCCCGCATCGGCCAGAAGCGGTCCGACGTCAAGCACCAGGTCCTGGACCCGGTCATCGTGGCCGGACCGTGGGTGCTGGCCGTCGCGATCACGGTCACGCTGGCGCGAAAGCTGACCCACCGCTCGTAGGTGAGCACCTCTCGGTGCCGACCTGGGTGAAGTGGTTCACGACCGGGACCGGGTCCTGGCCGAACGTGCTCGGCGATCGATCAGCCCGTCGCGTGGTCGTGACCGGCTGATCGGTGAGGCCGCGCGGAGCCGAGCCTGGCCCGAGGTCACGCCGATGGCGATGGCGAGCATGATCGCGAAGTAGACCAGCAGCGGCAACGCGATCTCCCAGGCGGAGAAGTCCACCGAGGCGGTGTCGAGGCCGAGCCGGCCGGGCAGCAGCTCGAGGTAGAACCAGCCGGGCACGCCGAACATGATCACCTGGAGCGCGGAGCTCAGCGCCACGAGCACCGCGGCGGCCTCTTGGTCACCGCACGCCAGGTCGTTCCAGATGATCACCATCGCGATGCAGCGGGCCAAGCCGACGATGATCGTCCGAGGATGGAGCAACGGATCGCCGCGACTACCCGGCGCGGGCTGCGGGCTCCGGCTCTCCGCCGCAGATCGAGACCGGCACCTCCGCCGAGATCGGCGGGAACTACTGCCGTTCAGGCACACCTGCCTCAAGTGCCGCCAGGTCACGCACCGCGTACCGGTGGTGCTCGGCTTCTTCCTTCAGCACGACTTTGAGGCAGCGGCGGACGACGTACTCCTGCTGGGGATACATGTCCGCCGGCTTGCGACCGCACACCCGGTCGAGTTCGTCCGCGGTGAGCCCGTCGACGACGCGCCGCATCGTGGCCATCCGGGCGCGCCGCGGCGCCAGCACCTCCTCGAGCGCCGGGGTGGCGTCGAGGGTGAGGCCGAGTTTGCCCGCCTCCTCCGCCGGCGTCCCTCCGGCTGGCAAGCCCAACGGGTGGTAGGGCGTTTCCTCTTCGAGCACGGCGTTGCCGAGCCAGGCATCGCAGGCGAACAGCAGATGCCGTTGCGTCTCTACGAACGACCACTCACCGCCGACCTGCTCGTGCAGAGTGGCCTCGGGCAACTGCCCCGCCCGGTCGAGCGTCGCGTCCCACAGCATCTCGATGGCGTCCCAAGCAGCCCGGTGGTCCTCGGGGGAAACCGCCTCCCGCGCCAGCACCCGGGCGGGGTGCCGGTTGTCGAGCTCGGCTTCGACGTAGGCGGTCACGTCGACGTCGTTGACGACGAGGCGCTCGAAGAAGCCACCGAGGTAGACGTCGCTGCCGTAGCAGTCGACGATCTTCAGGCCACTCACCTCGCAATCGCGGATCTCAAGACCATCGAGGTTGCTCAGGTGGATACGAGCGCCGCGGAATTGGTCGCTCTGGGCGTATTCGGAAGCCATCGAGGCAGTCTCGCTCAGTCATCACGCGCGCGCCAGGTTCGGCAGTGGTCTGCGGCGGGCCGGCCGCGGAAGGTGCGGTGCGGCGTCGAGTCCGTGGCCCTACATCCGCCCGATCGTCCCCGAAACCGCACGCAAAAGGCAGCGGACACGGCGGCGCGCGTCCCCGGTCCACCAACGTTCTCCACCGGACGTCGTCCGTCGACGATCGCCGACGGGTCGCAGACCGGTACGTCAGCGCCGCGCTCGACTGGCCCACGGGCTCGCCCAGCTGTCCTCCGAGCGGCCCCAGTGGCTCGGGGACCAGGAGATCGCGAGGCTCCTGCGGAAGGCGGAGTGCCGCGCGACCGGTCCGCTGATCGAACACCGCGAGGCGCTCGACCGCCTCGCCGCCCTGCTCACCGAGCGGGAGACCCTTGACGGTGCCGCCGTCGGGCGGTGACCTCGCCTGTGCAAGCGCGTTCGGCCGGAGGTCCGCGGGAGGCGGGGCGGGCGGTCCCTGTCACGACGGGACCTTTTGCCCTGGGTCGGCTGGTCCGCGAGACGCAAGGTGTGTGGGTTCGCTCGGACCACAGGAGGAATGCGGTGCAGAACACCCGAGAGAGACGCACGGCCATCGCGATCGCCCAGTACTTCGACAACGTCGTGGACGCGCTGGCCCGTGAAGGCGTCGACGTCGCCCAGGTCGTCCTCGAGCTCACGCCGGCGCGTCCGATGCGCGGCCAGGTGGTCACCGGGCGCGGCCCGGTGCTGCGCTGGCGCGAGGACCTCGGCTGGAGCAACGGCATTCAGACCACGAGCCCCGGCGCGCACCCCGGAGAGGTCGCCGCGCTGCTCGAAGGACCGCCCGGCCGGGCGTGAGCCGGCTCCCGACTCGATCTTGTCGCCTCGCCGTCGTGCAGGCACTCCCCCGCGGCCCTAGCGTGCTGGGCGGAGTGATCAACGGCGAAAGGTGATCTCATGCGCTTCACCGCGGTAGCGGCGACCGTGGCCCTCGGCGTGTGCCTGGTTCCCGCCCCGGCCTCCGCGGCGGAGACCCCGGCCGAGGTGCGGCCGGTCAGTTCGGTCGACCTCGGCCGGTACCAGGGCCGCTGGGTGCAGGTGGCGGCGATCCCCCAGCCGTTCCAGGCGCACTGCGTCCGCAACGACAACGCGGTCTACACGCCGCTGCCGGACGGGCAGGTCAAGGTGGTCAACTCCTGCACTCGCGCGGGCGGCGTGCCGTCCTCGCTGGAGGGCAGGGCGCGCCGGACCGATCCCGCCTCCCCGGCGAAGCTCCAGGTGTCGTTCGCCAGGACGGCGGACGGGTGGAGCTTCGACAAGCCGGGGACCTACTGGGTGATCGGGCTGGACCGCGACTACCGCTGGGCGGTGATCGGCGCGCCCGGCCGCAGGACCGGATTCGTGATCTCGCGCAGCCCCGCACCGTCCCGCAAGGACGTCGCGGGCATGACGAAGGCATTGCTGCGCAACGGCTACGACCTCTGCGAGTTCCGGATCACCGCACAGGACGGCGGTGCGCCGGAGTCCGTTCCGCTCTGCGCCGCCCGGTGACGAAGCGGCCCTCCTGGCCGGTCACGCCCAGGTAGGTCCTCGTCCCACCACGGCTTCCACTCCGGTGAGCTTCCCTTCGTCGACGACCGGGGCACCTCCCCCGCCCGCGCACACGACGACCGTGCCGGCGCCGCCGGCAGCCCGCGGAGTCGACACGGGCGGTTCCTCGATCTCCGTGCTCACGGCGCACTCCTCACTCCGATGTGGACTGTCTCGCGGTGAGCAGCGTGCGCCGGGCGGGGCGCCGATCCCACCTCCCCAGGGCTCGACGGCGGCGGGCACTTGGTCACCGCGCGCGAAGGACCCACGTCTCTGCACTCGCCGCTCGCCCGCGACAAGCCTTGGAGGGCAAGCGACTCAGGAGGAGGTTCCGATGAAGGCGCTGGTCTACGGCGGTCCCGGCAAGCGGGAGTGGAAGGAGGTGCCCAAACCGGCGATCGAGGACCCGGCAGACGCGGTGGTCAGGGTCACCGCGGTCACGATCTGCGGCACCGACCTGCACATCCTCAAGGGCGACGTGCCCGAGGTGGAGCCCGGCCGGATCCTCGGGCACGAGGCCGTCGGCGTGGTCGAGGAGGTCGGCACGTCCGTCACGGGTCTCCGGCCCGGCGATCGCGTGCTGATCTCGTGCATCACGACCTGCGGGCGGTGCTCCTACTGCCGCACCGGCAGCTACGGTCAGTGCCTCGGTGGTGGTGGCTGGATCCTCGGTCACACGGTCGACGGGGTGCAGGCGGAGTACGTGCGCGTGCCGTTCGCCGACGTGTCGACCCACAAGCTGCCGGACGACGTCTCCGACGAGGCGGCGGTCGTGCTCGCGGACATCCTGCCCACGGCCTACGAGGTCGGGGTGCTCAACGGGACGGTGAAGCCCGCGGACACCGTCGTGGTCGTGGGTGCCGGCCCGATCGGGCTGGCGGCGATCCAGACCGCGCAGCTCTACAGCCCGAGCCACGTCGTGGCGGTCGACCTCTCCCCCGGCCGGCTCGACGCCGCCAAGCAGTTCGGGGCCGATGTCACGGTGTCGACCGCGGAGGAGGCCGAACGCGTGGTGCGGGAACTCACCGGAGGGCTCGGCGCGGACGTGGCGATCGAGGCCGTCGGCGTGCCGGAGACGTTCGAGTTGTGCGCCGAGCTGGTACGGCCGGGCGGGCACCTCGCGAACGTCGGCGTGCACGGCAGGCCCGCGACGTTGCACCTGGAGAACCTGTGGATCCGCAACGTCACCATCACCACCGGGCTCGTCGACACGGTGTCGACACCGACGTTGCTGCGCATGGTCGAGTCCGGGCGGATCGACGGCGAGCGGTTCATCACGCACCGGTTCGCGCTCTGGCAGATGGAGGAGGCCTACGAGGTGTTCGAGAACGCGGGCGACAGCGGGGCCCTGAAGGTGGTCCTGCAGGCCTGAGAACGACCTGAGGGCGCCGGGTGGATCCCGGCGCCCTCCGCATGACCACGTTCTCCTCCTGCACGCGTGACTACGTCCTCCTCCCCCAGCGGAAGTAGGCGATCGGCCCGGCGAAGTTCACCAGGATCGCGAGGCTCCACCACAGCTTGCGGCCGCGGACGTACTCCTCCGGCCGCAGGGCCAGGTCGGTCCACGCGGCCCCGGCCATCAGCATCTGCACGACCGCCAGCACGACGAGCGTGCGGCGCCTGCCCTCCGGCAGGTCGCTCCAGCGCCTCGCCACCGTCAGGTCCCTTCCGGTGCGGCGACGTGCACATCGGTCACGCCCGCGACCGACCGCGCCAGCACCTCGGCGACGTGGCGGTCGACGTCGTTGTCCATCTTGTCCACAATGGACACGCTGCCACCGGTGACCTCGACGGACCACCGGTGCGCGTTCCCGACGACGTTCAGCCGGTGCCGGATCTCGGCCTCGACGATCCAGTCCGCGCGGCTGATCGACCTGAGCAGGTCGCGCCGCGTCACGATGCCGACCAGCCGGTCCTCCCGCACCACCGGGACGCTGCGGACGCCGTGCTCCAGCATCAGGTCCGAGACCTCCGCCAGATCGGTGTTCGGCGTGACCGTCCACGGCTTCGTCATCACCTGCTCCACCAGGTCCGCCGGGGCGCGCCTGGGTTGCGGCGGTTCGCCGTGCACCAGGGAGCGCGGGTCTTCGGGCAGCCGGTCGCGCAGCAGCTCCGTCTCGCCCACGACACCGACGAGCACACCGGTGGCGTCGACCACCGGCAGCGCGGTGTAGCCGTGCTCGGCGAGCAACCGGGCGGCGTCGCGCGCCGCCGTTTCCGGTCCGACGACCAGAACCTCGGTCGTCATCACGTCTCGGGTCCTCACGGCGCGTCCCCTCAGCCGAAGATCGTGGTCTGGCGGGTGTGCGTGGTGTCGTTCCATTCAGGACGCAACCTGCTGTGCACGTCCACAACACCCGGCAGCGACCGCACGAGGTGTTCGGCGATCTCGACCTCGCTCTGCCGTTCGAGCTGCCCGTCCATGGTCACGACGCCGTCGAACACCTCGACGTCGACGCTGAACGGGTCCACCCACAGCATCCGGCCGAAGATCTCGTCCCGGATCACGGTCTTCAGCTCCTCGTCCTCGCGGGTGAAGAGCTTGAGCAGGTCGCGCCGGGACAGCACGCCGACGAGCGCGCCGTCGGAGTCGATCACGAACAGCCGGCGCACCCCGGCGGCCGCGAGCTCGCGGGCCGCGACGCTCGCCGCGGTGTCCGGCGAGATGCTCTTCACGGGACTGGTCATCACGTCGCGAGCCGTGACGCCGCCCGCCTGCTCCCAGCGGTGCTTCTCCGCCTTGCCGGCGAAGAGGCCCGGGGGCTCGCTGGTGCCGCCGCGGAACTCCTCCTTGGGCACGAGGTCCGCCTCGGACACCACGCCGACCGGGTAGCCGCCGTCCAGCACCGGGACGGCGCTGATCCCGTTGTCCTCCAACAGTGCTACGAGCTCCTTGAACGAGCTGCCGACGTCCGCGGTGATCACCTCGCGCGTCATCAGCGAGGAGACGGTCGGTTCACGCATGACACCCTCCGGCGATCCGTGGTCCTGGTCGACTCCAGCCTCTCCAGCGCGCGAAGCCGTGCCCACGTGCCAAAGGCCCCGGCGGGCGGGACCCCGGTCCCGTCGCGCCGGGGACCTGGGCCCCTCACCCCGGGCCGGTCGCGCTGCGAGCTTGGAGCACGGGACTTCGACCTGGAGGTGAGCCGGTATGGACCGCGGTCAGCCGGACGAGAACACGGTGCGGGCGGCTCTGGCACTCGCCTGCCGCGCACCGTCGGTGCACAACTCCCAGCCGTGGCGCTGGGAACTCGGCGCGCGCAGCCTGCACCTGTACGCCGACCGCACGCGCGCGTTGCCCGGGGTCGACCCGCTCGGCGCCGACCTCGTCGTGAGCTGCGGTGCCGCGTTGCACCACCTGCGGGTCGGGCTGGCGGCGCTGGGCTGGCGGGCGGTCGTGCACCGGCTGCCCAATCCCGGTGAACCGGACCACCTCGCCGCCGTCGAGTTCGTGGCGCGCGAACCGGGGGAACCGCACGTGGCGCTCGCCGCGGCGATTCCGCGCCGGCGCACGGACCGTCGCGTCTTCTCCTCGTGGAGGGTTCCCGACGAGATCGTCGGGCAGCTCGTGAAGCGTGCCCAGGAGCAAGGCGTCGAAGCCCACGAGGTCACCGGGCGGGCGCGGTCCGAACTGCTCGTGGCGATCGGGAAGGCCGCCGCCGTGCAGGAGGCCGACCCGGCCTACCGGGCCGAGCTGCGCGAGTGGAGCGGCGTCTACCCCGGCGCGTCCGCCGGCGTTCCGGCCGCGAACATCCCGGTGGGGTCCCGGCAGTACGGCGACCTGCGGCTGCGCGAGTTCGCGCCCGGTGAGCTCGCGCAGACCGACCGCGCGCTGATCGCCGAGGACGCGGGTTCGCTGCTGCTGCTCAGCACGTCGTCCGACGACACCCTGTCCCGGCTGCGGGCCGGTGAGGCGACGAGTGCCGTCCTGCTGGAGGCCACCGCCGCGGGACTCGCGTCCTGCCCGCTCAGCCAGCCGCTCGAGGTCGTGGAGACCAGGGACCTGGTGCGCGACCAGGTGCTCGGTGGCTCCACGTGCCCCCAGCTCGTCCTGCGGGTCGGCTGGGGCGCGTTCAACGCCGACCCGCTGCCCGCCACGCCCCGGCGTCCCCTCGTGGACGTCCTCACCCGTCAGGAGCAGCCGTGACCACCTACATCCGTGACTTCACCACACTCCGCAAGGACGACACCGGGATCGCCGGCGGCAAGGGCGCCAACCTCGGTGAGCTGACCAGCGCGGGCCTGCCGGTGCCGCCCGGTTTCGTCGTCACCGCGCAGGCGTTCCTCGCCTCGATGGGCCAGGTCCGCGACGACCTCGCCGCGGAGCTCGCGGTCGCGCTCGACCGCGACACCTCCCCGCAGCGGCTCGAGGAGTCCGCGGAACGCATGCGCGAACTCGTGCGCAAGGCGGGCGTCGCGGACGACGTGCGGCACGCGGTGCTGGAGGCGTACCGGGGTCTCGGCCAGGACGAGTCGGTGGCCGTGCGCTCCTCGGCGACCTCCGAGGACACTGCGGGTTCGTCGTTCGCGGGCATGAACAGCACGTTCACCAACACCCGCGGGGCACGCGCGGTGCTCGACCGGCTGCTGGACTGCTGGGTGTCGTTGTTCGGCACGCGGTCCGTCGCCTACCGGGCGGAGCAGGGCATCACCGATGAACCCGCGATCGCGGTCGTCGTGCAGAAGATGGTCGACTCCGAACGCTCCGGCGTGATGTTCACCGCCGACCCGTCCTCGGGCGACCGGGACAAGCTGCTGGTCGAGGCGTCGTTCGGGCTCGGTGAGGTCGTGGTCAGCGGGCAGGTCGAACCGGACACGTACGTGCTGCGCCGCGACGGGGACGCCGTGTCCCTCGTGGACACCAGGGTGGGCCGCAAGACGCACAAGATCGTGCGCGGCACCAACGGCAACGACGAGCGGATCCAGCTCACGTCCGAGGAGTCGCACGCCCAGGTGCTCACCGAGGCCGAGGCCGTCGCCATCGGGCAACTCGGCGTGCGGGTGCAACGGCACTACGGCGAACCCCAGGACACCGAGTGGGCGATCGCGGACGGCAGGACGTGGCTGGTGCAGTCGCGGCCGATCACCACGCTGCCGGACGAGGAGGTACCGCTCGGCGGGCCCCTGGTCAGCGGTCTCGGCGCCTCCCCCGGCATCGCCTCCGGGCGGGTGCGGGTGCTGAGCTCACCCGACGAGGGGTCCCGGCTGCGCGACGGCGAGGTCCTGGTCGCCGAGATGACCAACCCCGACTGGGTCCCGACCATGCGTCGCGCGTCGGCCGTGGTCACCGACGGCGGCGGCATCACCTGCCACGCCGCGATTGTCGCCCGCGAGCTCCGTGTGCCGTGCGTCGTCGGCACGGGCGCCGCGACCTCCGTGCTGAAGGAGGGCCAGCAGATCACCGTCGACGGCAGCGCGGGCGAGGTGCGTGCCGGAGCCGCGCCGATCACGACCGCCCCCCGCATCGTCGCGCCCGTCATGCCGTCCACCGAGGCGCTCGGTACGCGGGTGTACGTGAACCTGGCGCTACCCGAGCACGCGTCCGAGGTGGCCGCCATGCCCGTCGACGGCGTGGGCCTGCTGCGCGCGGAGTTCATGCTCACCGAGGCGCTCGGCGCCGAACACCCGCGCCGGTTCCTCGCGCGCCGCGGCCCCGACGAGTTCCTGAACGCGATGACGGCCGCCCTGCTCCAGATCACCCACGCGTTCGCGCCGCGTCCGGTCGTCTACCGCACGATGGACTTCCGCACCAACGAGTTCCGCGAGCTCAAGGGCGGCGACGAGTTCGAGAAGCACGAGCACAACCCGATGATCGGCTACCGCGGCTGCTACCGGTACGTCGACGACCCGATGCTGTTCGGCCTGGAACTGCAAGCACTCGCGAGAGTGCGGGAGCAGACGCCGAACCTGCACCTGATGATCCCGTTCGTCCGCACCAAGTGGGAGCTCGACGCCTGCCTCGAGCAGATCGACCGCAGCCCGCTCGGCCGTCAGCGCGGCCTGCACCGCTGGGTGATGGCGGAGGTGCCGTCGGTGGCCTACTGGATCCCCGAGTACGCGCGGTCCGGGATCGACGGGGTCTCCATCGGCAGCAACGACCTCACCCAGCTGATGCTCGGCGTCGACCGCGACTCCGAACTGTGCGCCGACCTCTTCGACGAGGCCGACCCGGCCGTGCTCGACATGATCGGGCGCATCGTCACGGCCGCCGGCGACGCCGGCATCACCTCGTCGCTGTGCGGGCAGGCACCGTCCAACAAGCCGGAGTTCGCCGAGAAGCTCGTCGACCTCGGGATCACCTCGATCTCGGTCAACCCGGACGCCGTCCCGGCGGCCAGGGCCGCGATCGGCTCGGCCGAACGCCGGCTCCTGCTGCGTTCCCGCCACTGACCACTTCCGACAGCACAGGAGGCCACCATGCCGGTTCGCGTTGCCATCAACGGGTTCGGCCGCATCGGGCGGGACGTGCTGCGTGCCGCCGTCGACCGCCACGACACGGCGATCCAGGTCGTCGCCGTCAACGACGTCACCACCCCGGAGACGCTCGCCCACCTCCTCGCGTTCGACTCGACCTACGGGCCGTGGCGCAGGCACGTCACCGCCGACCACGACAAGATCACCGTCGACGAGCACAGCATCCTCGTGACGAGCCACAGCGACCCGAAGGACCTCAACTGGGGTCTGCTCGGCGTGGACATCGTCATCGAGGCCACGGGCCGGTTCCGCACCCGCGAGGAGGCGGGAGTCCACATCGGACGCGGTGCGCGCAAGGTGCTCATCACCGCGCCGGGCAAGGACGTCGACGCCACGATCGTGCTGGGCGTCAACGAGGACACCTACGTCCCGGCCTCGCACCACGTCATCTCGAACGCCTCCTGCACCACGAACTGCGCGGCGCCGATGGCCTCGGTGCTGGACGAGGCGTTCGGGATCGTCGAGGGCCTGATGACCACGATCCACAGCTACACCGGTGACCAGGCGCTGCTCGACCGCCCCCACAAGGACCTGCGCCGTGCGCGGTCGGCGGCGGTGAACATCATCCCGACGTCCACCGGTGCCGCCCGTGCGATCGGGCAGGTGATCCCGTCGCTGAACGGGAAGCTCGACGGTCTCGCGGTGCGGGTGCCGGTCGAGGACGGCTCGCTGACCGACCTCACCGTCCGGCTCGCCGAGCCCGCCACGGTGGGCCAGGTCAACAGGGCCTTCGCCGAGGCGGCCGCGCGCCGGCTCAAGGGGGTCCTGCGTTACACCACGGATCCGGTCGTGTCCCGCGACATCATCGCCGACCCGGCGTCGTGCGTCTTCGACGCCTCGCTCACCAAGGCACAGGGCCACGTGGTGAAGGTGATGGGCTGGTACGACAACGAATGGGGTTACGCCAACCGCACGGTCGACCTCGCCGACCTGGTGGCCCGCACGCTGCCGTGAACGCCGGTCGTGAGCGGGCGCCCGTCCCGCTCACGACTTCTGCGCGGCCAGCACTCCCGCGATGGACGCGCTCCAGCTCTCGATCTCCGCCCAGTCGCGGAAGTCGCCGAACCTGCCGCCGAACAGGCGGAACACCAGCGCACCCGTCTTCCCGAAGCCGGCGGCGCTCACGACGCCCGTGAACAGCCGGTGCTCCACCGGGGTCACGTCGTCGAGCAACTCGGCCAGGACGTCGTTCTCCTCCAGCATCGCCCACCGGCGCAGCGGACCGCGCAACGCGCCCGGCAACCCGACGCTGAACAGCCAGATCGGCTTGCCGCGCAGCGCCTTCCGGTGCCGCCGCAGGAAACCCGCGGCCGCGGGCAGCCACGCCTGCCGGTGCACCGCGCTGCCGACGACGAACGCGTCGAAGTCCTCGACGTCCACCACGTCCTCCACCGAGCGCAGCGTGACCTCGTGCCCGTGCGCCTGCAGCGCGCCCGCGATCCACTCGGCGATCCCCGCGGTCGATCCCGCGGCGCTCGCGTACGCCACCAGAACCCTCATGGCAACCTCCTCCGCCACGATCACGATCCGCCCGTGCGGAGATCATCGCCAGTGACCGGTGTCCCTTCCGCGACAAGCACAAGGTCTCTGTCCGCCGCCCCGGTGGAGGCAGATCGTGGTGGCATGGCCGAAATCCTCGTCGCGTACGCGACCAAGATGACAGGGACCAAGGAGATCGCCGAGGCGATCGGGGCCAGGATCCGCACGGCCTCGCACGAGGTGACGGTGCTCGACGCCGCCGAAGTCCAGACCGTCGCGCCCTACAAGGCCGTCGTGCTCGGCAGCGCCCTCTACGCGGGCCGCTGGCGCCCGGAGGCGGTGAAGCTGTTGAAGCGCAACGCCGACCTGCTCGCGAAGCGCCCGGTGTGGCTCTTCCACAGCGGGCCGCTCGGCCACGAGGTCGCTCCGCAGAACGCACCGAAGAAGGTCCGCGAGCTGGCCGCCCGCATCGGCGCCGACGAACCGAAGACGTTCGGGGGCCGGATCTCACCGCAGACGGCGGTCGGCTTCCTCGCGAAGCGGATGGCCCAGGGCCCGATGGCGGGCGACCACCGCGACTGGGAGGCGATCGACCTCTGGGCGTACGAGATCGCCCAGCAGCTGGTCGCCGCGCGCTGACCGGCCGTCGCACGAGGACAGATCGCCGTTGTGCGGCGCGGCACAGCGACTTCCGGCTCGCCGGCGGAGGTCCGAAGGGCCCTGGGGCCGCCACCACCGACACGTGAGGCTCGAAGCATGACGACATCGACCGTCACCGCGCAGGAGAGCGATCCGCGCGAGCCGCTCGAGCGGCTGTACCGGGACCTCCGGACGAGACCGGCGGGGCTTTCCGGACGCGAGGCCGCGCGACGGCTCGTGGCGAACGGCCCCAACGAGCTCAACCGGCAGCGGCATCGTGACTGGCCGAGGCAGTTGCTGCGGCAGTTCACCCATCCGCTGGCCCTGCTGCTGTGGCTCGCGGCCGGGTTCGCGTTCCTCGCGGGGACCGCGGTGCTCGGCCTCGCGATCGTCGCGGTGGTCGTGCTCAACGCGGCACTCGCGTTCGTCCAGGAACAGCAGGCGGAGAAGGCCGTCGAGGCGCTGGCCGCGTACCTGCCCGCCCACGCGTCGGTGGTGCGCGACGGAGTGCGGACCTCGGTGCCCGTGCGGGAACTCGTGCCCGGCGACGTCCTGGTCGTCGAGGAGGGCGACCGGGTCCCGGCGGACGCGCGGCTGATCGAGGGTGGGGTCGAGGTCGATCTCTCCACGTTGAACGGGGAGTCGTTGCCCGCCTTCCGGTCCGCGGACCTCACCGACGTGGACGGTCCGTTGCTCGACGCACGGGACCTGCTGTTCAGCGGCACGAGCTGCACCGGCGGCGAGGGACGCGCGGTCGTCTTCGCGACCGGCATGCGCACCGAACTGGGCCGGATCGCCGCGCTGTCGCAGCGGGTCGGCCGGGACGAAAGTCCCCTGGAACGTCAGGTGAAACGGGTCGCGTGGCTGATCGCGGCCGTCGCTGTCGGAGCGGGTGCGGCGTTCCTGCCGATCGGGGTCTTCGTCGCCGGGCTACCGCTCGCCGACTCGTTCAACTTCGCGATCGGCCTGCTCGTCGCGAACGTGCCGGAAGGCCTGCTGCCCACGATCACCCTCGCACTGGCAGTCGGCGTGCGGGCACTGGCCCGCGGCGGAGCGGTGGTGAAACGGCTCTCCGCCGTCGAGACGCTCGGCTCCACCACCGTGATCTGCACCGACAAGACCGGCACGCTGACCCAGAACCGCATGCGCGTCACCGACGTCTGGCCGGTGGGCGACCCCCTCGCCCTGGCGCGCTCGACGGCCGCGTGCACGAACGCCGACCTCGACGCCGGCACCGGCGACCCCACCGAACTCGCGTTGCTGCACGCGGCTCGCGCAGCAGGTGCCGACGTGGACGCGGGGCGACGCGACGGTGCGAGGCTCCGCCAGTTCCACTTCGACCCCGCCCTCCGAATGATGTCCACAGTGGACCGCGAGGGCGACCGGATCGTGGTCAACGTGAAGGGAGCACCCGAGGAGGTGCTCGCCAGGACGATCGGGGCCGACCGGGAGGAGATCGACCGGGTCGTCTCCGGCTTCGCCCGGCGGGGGCTGCGGCTGCTCGCCGTCGCCCGCCGGGTGTGCGACACCGTTCCCGAACGACGCGAGGACGCCGAACGCGACCTCGAACTGCTGGGCGTGGTGGCGATGTTCGACCCGCCGCGGCCCGAGGTCGCGGACGCCGTCGCCCGGTGCCACACCGCGGGCATCCGGCTGATCGTCGTCACCGGCGACCACGGCCTCACCGCGCGGGAGATCGCCCGCCAGGTGGGCATCGCCCGCGACGACACCAGGGTGATCACCGGCGCCGAGCTGGAGGAGATGACCGAGGCCCAGCTGGACGACCTGCTGCGCGGCGACGAAGAACTGATCTTCGCGCGCAGCTCGCCCGAGGTGAAGCTGCGGGTGGCCGACGCGCTGCGCGCCCAGGGCAACGTCGTGGCGATGACCGGCGACGGCGTGAACGACGCACCCGCGTTGCGCAGGGCCGACATCGGCGTCGCCATGGGACTCGCCGGCACCGACGTCGCACGCGAGGCCTCGACGATGGTGCTCACCGACGACAACTTCGCGACCGTGGTGACCGCGGTGCAGGCAGGCCGGCGGGTCTACGACAACGTCCGCAAGTTCATCCTCTACATCTTCGCCCACGCCACGCCGGAAGTCGTGCCGTTCCTGCTGTTCGCGCTGTCCGGTGGCGCGATCCCGTTGCCGCTCACGGTGTTGCAGATCCTCGCGATCGACCTCGGTACCGAGACGCTGCCGGCGCTCGCGCTCGGACGCGAGCCCGCGGAGCCCGGGATCATGGACCGGCCGCCGCGCCGGCGGGGTGACGGCGTCATCGACCGCCGCGTGCTGTGGCGGGCGTGGGGACTGCTGGGCGGGGTGTCCGCCGTGCTGGTCCTCGGCGGGTTCTTCCTGACCCTGCTGGCCGGTGGGTGGCACCCCGGCGACCCGGTCGGCGCGGGAACACCCCTGCACCCCGTGTGGGTGCAGGCGACCACCATGTCGTTCCTCGGCATCGTGGCCTGCCAGATCGGGACGGCCTTCGCGTCCCGCACCCAGTACGCGTCGCTGCGGTCGATCGGCGTGTTCAGCAACCGGTTGTTGTTGTGGGGCATCGTCTTCGAGGTCGTCTTCGCGGCCGCGGTCGTGACCCTGCCGCCGTTGCAGGAGGTCTTCGGCACCGCCGTGCCGCCCGCCGCGCACCTGGCCGTGCTCGCGGCCTTCCCCTTGATCGTGTGGGGCGCCGACGAACTGTGGCGCGCCGCTGCTCGCAAGCAGAAAACCTTCGGGAGGTAATCATGTCCGCTGTTCACGCCCCTGCCCGCACCCGCACGGAGGTGGGTGCCACGTCCCTCGCGGTGCTGCGCATCGTCACGGGTCTGCTGTTCCTCTGGGCCTTCTTCGACAAGGCCTTCGGCCTGGGCTACGCCACGCAGGCCAAGAACGCCTGGTTCTCGGGTGGCTCACCCACCAAGGGCTTCCTCGGCCGTGTCGACGTCGGACCGTTCCAGGACACGTTCCAGGCCTGGGCGGGCGCCTGGTGGGCCGACACGCTGTTCATGATCGGACTGCTCGCGGTCGGGCTGGCGCTGCTCCTCGGCATCGGCCTGCGGATCGCCGCCGCGTCCGGCGCGGTCATGATGCTGCTGATGTGGGCCGCCGAATGGCCGCCCGCGCAGCACGACTCGGCCGGTGAGGCCACCATGTCGACCAACCCGGTCATCGACTACCACGTCGTCTACGCGGTGGTCCTGGTCGTGCTGGCGGCGACCGCCTCCGGCGCCGTCTGGGGCCTCGCCCGCTGGTGGGCCGCCCTGCCGCTGGTGCAGTCGAACCCCTGGCTGCGGTGACGGCCACGACAGAGGGCGCCGCGATCGCGGCGCCCTCTTCGCACGTCCGGACCAGCTCACCCGTCGTGCCGGGCTCCCTCCACCTGCTCGGCCAGCGTGGGCCGCACCAGCAGCACCGGGCACGGCGCGTGGTGCAGGACGGCCTGGCTGGTCGACCCCAGCAGCGTCGCCCGCAGGCCACCGGTACCGCGCGAGCCGACCACGAGCAGCGCCGCGCCCCTGGCGAAGTCCAGCAGCCGGCCCGCCGCCGATCCGTGCACGACGTGGCGTTCGACGAGCACCGAGGGGTGCCGGTCCGCGCACGACTCCAGGCGCTGCCGCACGACGGCGTCCCTGGTCACGTCGAGTGACCGCCACCCCACGCCCACGGCCTCGGCGAGGCGGGCGTGGCGCAGCGGCAGGTGCCAGGCGTGCACGGCGACGAGCGAGGTGCCCCGCACCTCGGCCTCCGCGAACGCCCTGTCGACCACGTGCCAGTTCTGCGGCGATCCGTTGACGCCGACGACGACCGGCCCGTCGGGAACGGGATCGGTTCCACGCACGACCACGACAGGGCACATCGCGTGGCACGACAACGCCACCGCGACCGAACCCAGCAGCAGCCCGGTGAACCCGCCGAGCCCTCGTGAACCCACGACGACGAGGGCGGCGGACGCCGACTCCTGCTCCAGCAGCCACGCCGCCGTGCCCACCTCGACCCGCACCTCGACCTCGACGTCCGGCGCGATCCCGTTCGCCTCCGTGACGGCCTTGCGCACCCACGTCATCGCCTCGTCGTGCAGCGCGGCACGCACCATGCCCGTCAGGTCGAGCGCGCCGGCGGGCAACGGCATCTCGGCGTGCACGAGGCGCAGCACGGCGCCCCTCCGCGCGGCTTCCGCGGCTGCCCAGGTCACGGCCCGCAGCGCGGAGTCGGACCCGTCCAGTCCGACCACGACCACGTTCGAATGCCCGATCGGCACGGACATCTCCGTCACCTTCCCGTCCACTCCGGGGCGACGCGGCGCCATTCGGCCGCCCATCGCCGAGCACGAACCCGCCTGTGCGTCCAGCTCGTCACCAGGTGCAGCAGGGCCATCGCACCGGTCACCGCGGCCCACAGCAGCAGTCCGAGGATCACGGCGTTGATACCCGCGCCCTCGGCGGTGAGCGGAGCGGTGGACACACCACCGTTCTCGTCGACCCAGATCGGCACCTTCGAGCCCGCGGGTGCGTCGAAGCGCGCCTGCACCGCGCCCTCGCGGGCGCTCCCGTCCGGCAGCCGCCACCGGGCGCGGGCCCACGTCGTCTCCACCACACCCCCGCGCTCTCCGGGGCCGATCACGGGCGGTGCGTCCTCGACCAGGAAGGCGTCCACCTGATGCCTGCCGGCCTGCTCGACGGCCACCCTGGTCCGGTCCGTCGCGTACACCTCGGACCCCACCGCGCCCGCGACGGGCACGGCGAGCAGCGACACGGCGAGGCCGAAGGCCAGCACCGCGCCCTCGACCCGGTCGCCCGCCGTGGCGAGCTCGTTGCGGTGCGGAAAGGCCTGACGAGCGAGTCTGATCAGCGGTTTCGCGGGCATGGTTCCCACCTCCGCCACCAAGGTTTCCGTCTCCCGGCGACGGTCCCCAGGGACCAACGTCTCGACGCGGATGAGCCCGTGGGCTCGCCCGGATCGAGGTCTCCGTGCGGTGTTCGCCGACGACGGCCGGCAGGAGTCCGAGAAGAACTCCGAAGCCGGGAAGAACCCATGACCACGCCGCTGACCGCACAGGTCAGGCGCGGAGTCCTGCGGCGTGGTCCGGCACCTCGTGCTGGAGCGCGCGGTCGGTGCGCCGGTAGCCCGTCGACCGCGGGCGTTCGGGGAGCGTGATCTCCGGTGCGGACACCTCGTGGTGGTCGATCGTGCCGAGCAGGTGCGCGATCATGTTGATCCTGGCCCGCCGCTTGTCATCGCCTTCGACGCTGTACCAGGGGGATTCGGCGATGTCGGTGTGGACCATCATCTCGTCCTTGGCGCGGGAGTAGTCCTCCCAGCGGGTCAGGGACTCGAGGTCCATCGGCGAGAGCTTCCAGCGTTTCAACGGGTCCGTGAGCCGCTTGCGGAAGCGTCGCTCCTGCTCGTCGTCGCTGACCGAGAACCAGTACTTGCGCAGCAGGACGCCGTCCTCGACGAGCATCCGCTCGAACACGGGGCACTGCCGGAGGAACACCCGGTGCTCCTCCGGCGTGCAGTAGCCCATCACGTGCTCGACGCCGGCGCGGTTGTACCAGCTGCGGTCCAGCAGCACGATCTCCCCCGCCGACGGCAGGTGCTCCACGTAGCGCTGGAAGTACCACTGGGTCCGCTCGCGCGGGCTCGGCGCCGGCAGGGCCACGATCCGGGCCACGCGCGGGTTGAGGTGCTCGGTGATCCGCTTGATCGCCGAGCCCTTGCCCGCGGCGTCGCGGCCCTCGAACACCACCACCAGCCGGGCACCGGACTCGCGCACCCACTCCTGCAGTTTCACGAGTTCGGTCTGCAGCCGGAGCAGCTCGCGTTCGTACAGCTCCCGCTTCACGGGTTGCCCCTCATCCTGCGGTGCCGCCACTTGTCCAGCTCCACCAGGACGTAGGAGGCCGCGCTCAGCACGACCACCACGAGCCACGGCCGCCAGCCGAGCGGGGCGGTGTGGAACAGCGAGTTCATCACGGGCGCGTAGGTCAGCAGCAGTTGCAGGCCCACGGTCAGCGCCACGCCCACGAGCAGCCACCTGTTCGGTCCGGTGCGCGGCCGGAGCCGTTCCAGCGACCGGCAGTTGGCGAGGTAGGCGATCTGGGCGCCGACGAACACGTTGACCGCGACCGTGCGCGCCACCTCCAGCGTCGCGCCGTCCGCGAGCTGCCAGCGGAACGCGCCGAACGAGCACGCCAGCAGCACCGCCGACACGAACAGGATCCGGCCGACCAGGCTGCGGGTGAGCAACGGCAGCGAAGGCGGCAGCGGTGGCCGCTCCATCACACCGGGTTCGCGCGGTTCGAACGCCAGCGTCAGTCCCAACGCGACCGCCGTGGTCATGTTGATCCACAGGATCTGCACCGGCAGGATCGGCAGTGCCGCGCCGAGCAGGACCGCCGTGAGGATCACCAGGCCCTCGGCCATGTTGGTGGGCAACGTCCAGATGATGAACTTGCGCAGGTTGTCGAAGACCGCGCGCCCTTCCTCGACCGCGGCGCGGATCGAGGCGAAGTTGTCGTCGGTCAGCACCATGTCGGCCGCCTGCTTCGCGACCTCGGTGCCGCCGCGGCCCATCGCCACACCGATGTCGGCACGGCGCAGTGCCGGGGCGTCGTTCACCCCGTCGCCGGTCATGGCGACGACCTCGCCGGCCTCCTGGTACCTCGTGACGAGCCTCAGCTTCTCCTCCGGGGCCACGCGGGCGTGCACGTCGGAGATGCCGAACTCGGCGGCGATCGCCCGTGCGGTGGACGGGTGGTCGCCAGTGATCATCTTGACCTCGACGCCCGCCGCCTGGCAGGCCCGCACCGCCTCGATCGCCTCGGGCCGGGCGGGGTCGTGCATCGCCACGAGGCCGAGCAGCTCCACCCTGCCGCGCAGTCCCTCCTCGGTGAGTTCTCCGCCGGTCGCACGGCCGATCGCGAGCACCCTCAGCCCGGCGGCGGCGAGGTCCTCCGCCAGGTGTCCGTGTGCCAGCCCGGCGAGGTCGTCCAGGCGTTCGGCGGCACCCTTCACGTAGATCACGCCGTTCGCGTGCCGGGTGGCCATGAACATCCGCTCCGAGCTGAACGGCAGGACGTCGGTGCGCGAGGACACGTCCTGTTCGCCGAGGCCGGCCTTGCGCGCGGCGACCACCAGCGCGGCCTCGGTCGGATCCCCGACGGGCACCCACGTCCCGTCCTGCTCGACGACCCGCGCGTCGTTGCACGCCAGCGCGGCGAGCAGGCACTCGCGCAGAGCGGGACTCACACCGGGGCTGAACGAACCCTCCGGCGCGTACCCGATCCCGGACACCTCGTACCGCGTGCCCGCCGCCAGCACCACGTTGACCGTCATCGCGTTCGCGGTCAGCGTGCCGGTCTTGTCGGTGCAGATCACCGTGGTGCTGCCGAGCGTCTCGACGGCGGGCAGCCGCCGGATGATGGCGTTGCGGCGGGCCATCCGCGCGACTCCGATCGCGAGCGTGACCGTGACGGCGGCGGGAAGTCCTTCGGGGATCGCGCCGACCGCGAGCGCCACGGCGGCGGTGACCATGTCCGCGAACGGCTCGCCGCGCAGGACGCCGACCACGACGCTGAACACGGCGAGGCCGAGGATGACGACCGTCAGCACCTGGCTGAAGTGCGCGAGCTTGCGGGTCAACGGCGTCTGCACGGTCCGGGTCGACCCGACCAGCCGGTGCACCCGGCCGATCTCGGTCTCGCCGGCCGTGCCCACCACGACCCCGCGCCCGCTGCCGGACGTCACCAGCGTGCCGGAGTAGGCCATGTTCGCGCGGTCCGCCAGCGCCGTCTCCGGTGGCAGCACGAGCGGATTCTTGTCCGACGGCACCGACTCGCCGGTCAGCGCCGACTCGTCGACGCGCAGCTCGCGGGCGCCGACGAGGCGCAGGTCCGCGCCCACCTGGTCGCCCGCCTCCAGCAGCACGACATCGCCGGGCACGAGGTCTCCCGACGGCACCCGCGCCGACACGCCGTCGCGGACCACGGTCACCTCGGTCCGCACCATCGCCACCAGCGCGTCCAACGCCTTCTCCGCGCGGGCCTCCTGGACGAAGCCGACGACCGCGTTGATCACGACCACGCCGAACACCACGGAGGCGTCCACGACCTCGCCGAGCGCCGCGGTGATCGTGGCCGCGACGAGCAGGACGTAGATGAGCGGGTGGTGCAGCTGCAGGAGCAACCGCACCGCCCAGCTCCGCCCCGGCCTCGGGGGCAGCTCGTTCGGCCCGACCTCGGCGAGGCGGTGGCGCCACTGCTCCGTCGTCAGACCGGCATGCTGATCCGTCTCGGCGAGCACCAGGACCTCGGGCACCGGCAGGCCGTGGTGCGCGACCCCGGCGCGCTCAGCCGCGGTGACCGGCACGACCGACTCGCAGGTGGGGGTCGTCGTGGCTGAGGGCGTGCAGCACGTCCTCCCTGGTGACCACGCCGAGCAGGCGGCCGTCGTCGAGCACCGGCACGGAGGTCACCTCGTAGAGGTCCATCGCGGTGAAGAGCGTGTCGGCGTCCATCCCGGGCCCCGCGGTCAGCCGGGGCTGCGACACGGCCTGCTGGACCCGGGGACTCACGTACCGTGCGGCGGCCTCGGCGCAGGCGGGCTTTGTCACCACGCCGCGGAAGCCGGATCCGTCGACGACCGGCAACACCGTGAGGCCGTGGTCGTCCATCAGGCCCTCCGCGTACCGCGCGTAGTCGAGCGGGCCGACGGTCACCGCTGTGCGCGTCACCACGTCGCCCGCCTTCACCGGGTCACCTCCGCGAGTTCCCGGTCCGTCACGGGAGCGGTCTCCGGAACGGCCGGCACCGAGGTCGTGCTCATGGATCTTCCCTCCGTGTTCAGGGGTCAGGGTGTGGTGAGCTGGCGCAGGAACGGGTCCGGTCGCCTGGCCTGAGCGACCCGCACCCTCGCGTCGACGACGAGGCAGCCCTCATCGGTCACGACGAGCGGGTTGATGTCGAGCTCCACGACCTCGGGCAACGCCGCGGCCAGTTCGGCGACGCGCGCCAGCACGTCGCGCACCGCGGCCGCGTCGGTCTCGGCGAGCACCTTGCCCGCCGCGCGGAACCCGTGGACCAGGGCGTCGGCGTCCGCTGTGGACAGTGGCGCGAGGGCGGCGGCGCGGTCGTCGACCACGTCGGTGTCCACCCCGCCGAGACCGGTCACGAGCAGCGGGCCGAACTTCTCGTCGGACGCGACGCCGACCAGCAATTCCCTGCCACCGGACGCCATCGGCTGCACGAACACCCCGCGCAACCGGTCACCGAAGCGCTCCTGGAACCCGCGGAACGCCTCGGCCACCGCGCCCCCGTCCGCGACGCCGAGCACGACACCACCTCCCCTGCTCTTGTGCAGCAGGTCGTCGGCCAGCGCCTTCAGGGCGACGGGTGCCCCGTGGGCCTGTTGGGCGGCGACGGCGTGCTCTGCGGTGGTGACGAGGGTTCCGCCGAGGACGGGCAGGCCGAACGCCTTGAGCAGGCGCACCACCTCGTCCGGCGGCAGCCAGCCCTCGGCGTTGCGCGCCACCACGCCCTCGGCCGTCTCCAGGTCGACCCCGCCGAGATCGGCGAACTCCCTCGGCCGCGCGAGCCACTCGGCGCGTTCGGCCAGCCTCGCCAGCACCGCCGCCGCCCTGGCCGGTTCCGCGTAGCAGGGCACGCCGTCCGGCAGGCGCTCGGTCTGCCCGGTGCGCACGGCGAGCACGGGTTTGCCCAGGACGCCGTGCACTCCGCCGGTGGGGTCGCCGAGCGCGGTCGGCACGGTCACGGTGATGACGGCGTCGACCGCCGGGTCCGCACCGATCAGGTCCAGGCACCGGGCGAACGCCTCCTCGCCGAGCACCGCCGTCGTGTCGACGGGGTTGCGCACGCTGGCCGCGGCCGGCAGGAGTTCGCGCAACGCCTTCACGGTCGCGTCGGACAGCTCGGCCACGCGCAGGCCCTCGCGCACGCAGGCGTCCGCCGCCAGCACGCCCAGGCCGCCCGCGTTGCTCAGCACGGCCACCGACCGGCCTCCGGGAACGGGTTGCAGGCTCAGCGCCATCACCGCGTCCACGAGACCGGGCACGCCGTCGACGGCGATCACGCCCGCCTGCCGGAACAACGCGTCCCTGGTCACCGAAGGCGTCGCGGTCGCGGCGGTGTGCGAGGCCGCGGCGCGTTGCCCCGCCTCGCTGCTCGCGGACCGGATCGCGAGCACCGGCTTGCGGCCGGCGATCTCGCGCGCCAGCCGGGCGAACTTGCGCGGGTTGCCGAACGACTCGAGGTACAGCGCGATGATCCGGGTCTCCGCGTCCTGCCCCCACCACATCAGCAGGTCGTTGCTGCTGATGTCGAGCTTGTCGCCGGTGGAGACGAGGTTCGACAGGCCGAGGCCCAGGCGCCGCAGCTCCTCCTGCACGGCGATCGCGACGCCGCCGGACTGGGTGACCAGGCCGACGTGGCCCGGGAGCGCGGCCTCGGCGGTGAACGTCGCGTTCATCCGCACGCCGGGAGAGGTGGTCGCGACGCCGAGGCAGTTCGGCCCGACGAGCCGCATCCCATGTGCACGAACGGGTTTCATCAGTTCATCGGCGTCCACATCGGACGAGATGACGACCAGAGCACGCACCCCGCGGCGCCCGCACTCATCGGCGACCGCGGGCACCGCCTTCGCCGGGACGCACAGCACGGCGAGTTCCGGTGCCTCAGGCAGTTGCGCGACCGACGGGTGGCAGTCGACCTTCGCGACGGAGCGGGCGTGCGGGTTGACCGCGTACAGGTCACCGGTGAAGCCGCCCTCGACCAGGTTGCGCAGCACGGCGTGTCCCACCGAGTCCGGCGACCGGCCGGCGCCCACCACGGCGATCGAACCGGGCCGCAGCACGTGCGCGAGGCTGGCGACCTCGCCGACCTGTTCCCGTTTCGCCACCGCGTCGAGGTAGCGCTCGCCGGGTGCGAGCCCCAGGTCCACGTGGACCACGTCGCCGTCGGACACGACCGTCCACACCAGACCCATGTCGGTGAAGACGCGCAGCATCCGGAAGTTGATGGCGAGCACCTCCGCCGTGAACCGGCTCAGGCCGCGCCGGCGTGCCAGCGAGACGAGGTGTTCGAGCAGGAGCGTGCCGACCCCGTGGGCCTGTTCGGCGTGCGAGACGACCAGCGCGACCTCCGCACGGTCGGACTCCCCGGTGACGACGTAGCTGGCGGCACCGAGAAGCCTGCCGCCGCGCAGCGCCCCCACCACGACGTGGTGCGGTTCGTCCGGGGACACCATCCGCTGCACGAAGTCCTCGAGCTGCCGCGGCGAGGTGCTGAAGAACCTCAGGTACCGGTCCTCGGTCGGCAGCGAGCGGTGCAGGTCCAGCAACGCCACGACGTCGCCCGGTCCCAGCTCGCGCACCTCGACGACCGTGCCGTCGGGCAGGAGTGCCTGCGCCGGTGCCAGTTGCAGATCCATGTCGGTCCTCTCACAGCGGAACTGGGCGGGCTCGTCTCACAGCAGAGGACCGGGGGTCAGCGGAGCGGCGGTGCGCGACAGCTCGTGCTCACGTTCGGGCTTCGGCTCGCGGAGCACGACCACCGGGCACGCGGCGTGGTGCACGCAGTAGGAGCTGACCGAGCCGAGCACCACCTCGGCCAGGGCACCCGCGCCGCGGCTGCCGACGACGAGCAGCTCCGCGTCCCTGGAGGCGTCGGTCAGCACCGTCTTCGGGTCGCCCTCGACGAGGACCCGGCGGATCTCGACGCCCTCGAACCCCTGCACGGCCTCGTCGAGCACGGCCCGCTGGGCCGCTTCGGCGCTCTCCGGGGTCATCCGCATGCCGAGCTCGGCGGGCAACGTCCCGATGACCATGCCCGTGTCCGGGCGCCACGCGGACACCGCGTCCACCCGGCACCCCCGCCGCTTCGCGTCCTCCACGGCCCAGCTCAGGGCCGTGCGGGCGGCGGCGGATCCGTCCACGCCGACCACCACGGGCCGGGATTCGTTCTCGCTCATGCACTTCAGCCTCGTCGCGGAGGCCGCCGCCGGTGAGTGGCCGCGGTCCCGCGCGGCGCGGGACCTTCGTCCTACCAGGTCATGCCCAACGCCACCGCCGCCACGGCGGGAGCGAGCCAGGCAGCGAGCCGCCACGCGAACCCCGGTCCACCGGTGGCCGTGGCGAGCACCAGCTTCACCACGGTGTTGGTCGCCAGCGCCGCCCCGCACGCCACCACCGCCGTGTGCACGGAAATCGACTGCGGTGCCAGGGAAGCGGCCGCGATGGCGGCGGCGTGCGCGTCGGCCAGCCCGCCCACGGCACCGGCGGCGACCACTCCCCCGCCGCCCAGCCACTCGGCCGCCGCCCGGGTCAGCACGAGGAACAGCACCAGAACGGCGGCGAGCGACAACGCGGCCTTGACCGACATCGGCCTGCCGGTGACCGCGTCCTCGTCCTGAGCGGGTCCGTGGTGCCAGACCAGCCAGGCCACCTCGGCGAGCAGCACGACGGCCCCGGCACCGGCCGCGGGCAGCAGCCGCAAGGCGACCGGAGGGCTCGCCACCGCCGTCACCGCCACCATCTGCACGAGCGTGGCGAGGTTGACCGCCACCGCGCCCGGCATGGCCGCGGCCCCCGCCTCGCGGTACCGGTGCCCCAGCACCGCCGTGGTGGCGGACCCGGACACGAACCCGCCCGCGAACCCGGTCACCAGCAGTCCCCAGCGCTGCCCGAAGGCCCGCGCCGCGACGTAGCCGGCCCACCCGAGCACCGTGACCGCGACGACGAGCCACCACACCCGCGCGGGGTTCAGCACGCCGTACGGCCCGAGCGGCCGGTTGGGCAGCAGTGGCAGCACCACGAAGGCGACGACGAACAGGATCATCGCGTCCCGCACGTCCTGGTCGCTCACCACCTTGCGGGCGAAGCGGTGCAGCGGCCGCTTGGCGGCCAGCAACACCGCGACCACGACGCCCACGGGCACCGCGAGCTCGGGCCGTTGCCACGCGAGCGCACCCAGCAGGAACGCCGTGATCGCCGCGATCTCCGTGGTGGCACCCGGTTCACCGGACCGCAGGTACCAGGCGATCACGAGCACCGCCACCGCGCCCAGAGCGACACCGAGCGCGACCGGCCCGAGCGCCGCGCTCACCGCACCGGCCAGCGCGATCAGGGGGAACGTCCGGGATCCCGCCGGCCTGCTGGAGTCGCGCGCGTTGTCGTGCTCGCGCTCCAGCCCCAGCAACAACCCGATGGCGAGCGCCGTCGCCAGGTGGACCAGCGCCGCGGTGAGACCCACCGCTCAGCCCACGCGCAGACGTGCGGCCTCGTCCTCCGCCGTGACGACGTGCGCGTCCGGTCCGGGGAACACCAGCGCCTCGTGCCCGTTGTCGAGCCAGCGCACGACGTACGGCGGCGTGCCGTCCTCGTGGCGCACCTCGACGATCAGCCCCCGCCGGCCGCCGTGGTCGAGCACCGGTCCTTTGACGACCAGCCAGTCACCCGTCTTCGCGTTCATGTCACGACCTCCGCTCGGTACCTCGTCAGAGCGTTCGCCCTCGCGCCCTGGCGGAGCAGTGCGCATCGGCTCAGCCGCCTCATGACGTTGGTCCCTGCCGACGGATCCACACGGCCGCGACCCTCGTTGTGAACGATGGGAGAAGACGATGAGGACACCTGTGATCCTGGTGGGCGTGGACGGTTCCGCGGGATCGGAAGCCGCACTGCGGTGGGCGTTGCGGGAGTCGGCGCGCTTCGGCGCACGGGTCGAGGCGGTGCTCGCGTACCACCGGGAACAGGCATTCGCACCTGCCACCTCGATGGGCCTGCACCCGTACGGCGAACGACCACAGCAGCATCCCGCACGGGAGCTGCACGCCGCCGTCGAGCAGGCGCGCGCGGACGTGCCCGGTGCGCCGGACGTCGCCGAGACCGTGGTCGCCGGTGACGCGGCCGAGCACCTCGCCGAGGCGTCGCGGCACGCCGAGCTGCTCGTGATCGGGACGCACGGGCGGGGCGCGCTGGCGCAGGCCGTGCTGGGCGGGGTGGCGGCGAAGTGCCTGCGGCACGCGCAATGCCCCGTGGTGGTCATCCCTCCGCACGCGGTGAAGTGACCGCGACGCGGTCGTGGGGTCCCTGCGGCGCAAGGACCCCACGACCCGCGGCGGAACGACCTCAGGCAGGCCGCACGATCGCCAGCGGACACGGCGCGTTGTAGACGAGCGCCTGGCTCGTCGACCCGAGCAGCATGCCGGCGAACCCGCCGTGCCCGTGGCTGCCCACGACCACGAGCCGCGCCTCCGCGCCGTAGCGCATCAGCGCACGCACGGGACGGTCGCGCACCACCACCCGGTGCACCGCGACGTCCGGGTACTTCTCCTCCCACCCGGCCAGCCGTTGCGCGAGGAGCCGCTGCTCCTCCGCCTCGACCTGGCCCCAGTCCACGGTGAACCGCGACGCGCTGTACGCGCTCTCCACCATGAAGTCCTGCCAGCACATGATCGCCGTCAGCGGTGCGTCCCGCATCGACGCGGCCTCGAAGGCGAACGCCAGCGCGGCCTCGCTCGTCGGAGAGCCGTCGACGCCGACCACGACCGGTCCGCCGGGCACCTCGGTGCCGCGGGCGACGACCAGCGGGCACTTGCCGTGCGAGGCCAGCGCGAGGGCGGTGGAGCCGATCAGCAGGCCCGTCACGTTGCCGAGCCCCTGCGAGCCGAGCACCATCAGCCGCGCCGCGCGCGACTCCTCGATCAGCAGCGGGACCGCGCCCGCGTTGACGACCTCGGTCGTCACCTCGACCTCGGGTGCCACGGCGCGCGCCGCCGCGACAGCCTCCTCGAGCCAGCCCCTGGCCTGGTCCTCGATCGCCTTCCGGATCTCGGCGGCTGTCAGGATGATCTCGGGATAGCCCCTGACGGGCAACGGGTACCCGTGCACGAGGCGCAGGGGCGTGTGGTGCCGGGCGCAGTCGTCGGCGGCCCACCTGACCGCGGCCAGTGCGGACGCCGAGCCGTCCACGCCGACGACGACCGGTGCCGAGGGTGCCTTCATCGCTCTCCTCCTGTCAGGACCTTCACGCGCAGAACGCCGTGCACGGAACCGGCGAGCGCGGTCAGCACGCGCTCGGTCTCCTCGTCGGGAACACCCGCGTCCACGGTGGCCTCACCGTCCTGGACCACGACCGTCCACTTGCGACCTCCGCCGTAGATGTCGAGCACGTGCTGGACCTCGGCGGCCACGGTCGTGTCCGTCCTCGCGATCGCGCGCACCAGGTCCCGGCGCGTGACCACGCCGAGCACCTTCGCGCCGTCCACGATCGGGACGCAGCGGACGTGGTCGTCGACCATCGAGCGGGCCACGACCTCGGCCTTGGCCGCGGCGTCCATCGCGACCGCGGGCGTGGTCATCACGTCGCCCACGGTGCTGCCGCGGGTCTCGTCGACGTAGCCGTTGCGCAGCAGGTCGGCCTCGGTGACGATGCCGATGAGGTTCTTGTCGTCGTCGACGACGGGCAGTGCGGTGAAGCCGTGCGACACGAGCAACGCCGCGGCGCCGCGCACGGGCACCTCCGGTGTCACCGTGATGGCCGGACTGGTCATGATGTCGCGAGCACGCATGGCGCTCCTCCTTCCTCCGTTCTCGAAGCTAGGAGCGCGTCAGGCCGGAGGACGCGGTCGTTGGTCCCGCCCCGTCCGGGTCCTTGGCACCGACGACCAGCACCGCCTGGGGGTAGCCCGCCAGCTCGTGCCGTTCGACGAGACCCGCGCGCCACTCCTGGCGGTGCAGCAGGTGCACGACCGGCCTGACCCGCACCCCGGCGGCCCTGGCCGCGAGCACCGCGGCCTGCAACGCGCCACCGCCGCGCACGTGGTCCGCGCGTCCGTCGCCGACGGTCACCACGACGAGCGTGCCGTCGTCGACGGGGTGCAGTTCGGTGCCGGCCCAGTGGTTCGCCGTGACGAGGTCCCGCGCCGCACCGTCCGCGGTGCCGTCGCCGAGCGTCATGGCCCGCAGGTGGCTCAGCTCCTGCGGGGACGGCGGCTCCCGGCGGTCCGCCTTCACGACGGCGACGAGGTCCGGGTTCGCGTGGTCGTGCGGGAACACGACCTTCGCGTGCCACCCGTTCGCACGGACGGCCAGCACGACGTGTTCCAGCGCGGCACCGCACGTCAGCAGGCGGTCGAGGCCCAGCGGGTCGTGCGCCGATCTGCGCGCGACCTCGTACAGGTACACCGACCGCCCGTGTAGCTCCAGCACCCACGGCTTGCTCTCGCAGTGCACGGGTGCCTTCCTGGCCGCTTCCACGATTTCCGCCGCCTCGGCGGGACTCCAGCGCATGCCTCGACGATCCGGCGGGCGACGGCCACGGCGACAGGGCGGAGGGTCTCACCCCGCGCGGGCCGTTCGACTCTGCGACGGGTGCGGCGCCCCGGCCCACGCTGGAGGCCCGAGACGAGGAGAGTTCCATGGGCACCGTCAAGAAGTGGGCGGTCGAGATCCGCATCGACGAGCACGAGTCCCGCACGAGGGCCGAGGCGCGCCTGCACACCGCGGACGACACGCACCTGGTCGGCATCGGCACCGCGCGGCTCAACCCGGCCGACGGCAACGTCCCGGAGATCGGTGACGAACTGGCCACGTCGCGCGCGCTGACCGATCTCGCGCACAAGCTCCTGGACGCGGTCACGGACGACATCGAGGGCGTCACCCGGGCGGCCGGACTGGTGAGGAGCGCCCGATGATGTACCCGTACTACGGCGGCGGCCCGATGGGCTGGGGTGGCGTCGCCCTGATGACCCTCGGCATGATCGTGTTCTGGGGCGGCCTGCTCCTGATCGTCGTGGTGGTGCTGCGCCGGCACGACGGGACGGCCGTGCGGCTGCTCCAGGAGCGGCTGGCCAGGGGCGAGATCGACACCGAGGAGTTCGAGCGCGTCCGCAGGACGTTGCGCTCGCGCTGATCAGAGTCTTTGGTCCCTGTGTGCGGCCGTCCGGGTGGGAGATCGTGCAGACAGGCGTCGTCGAACGAGAGGTGGTCCAGGTGGCCGCACGAGTGTTCCTGGTGGACGACCACGAGGTGGTCCGCGTCGGGATCAGGGAGCTGCTGAGCGCTCAGGACGACCTGGAGGTCGTCGGCGAGGCCTCCTCGGTCACCGAGGCCCTCACGCGGGTGCCCGCCGTGGCACCGGACGTGGCGGTGCTCGACGTGCGGCTGCCCGACGGCAACGGCATCGAGCTGTGCCGCGAGCTCATGTCCCGGCTGCCCGACCTCAAGTGCCTCATGCTCACGTCGTTCACCGACGACGAGGCGTTGTTCGACGCGATCATGGCGGGCGCCTCGGGCTTCGTGCTCAAGCGGATCGTCGGCAGCGACCTCACCACCGCCGTGAAGACCGTGGCGGCCGGCGGTTCGCTGCTGGACGCGCGGTCCACGGCCGCCCTGCTGAACCGGATCCGCCGCGAACGCGAGAACGGCGACCCGGTGCGCATGCTCACCGAGCAGGAGCGCACCGTGCTCGACCTGATCGGCGAGGGCCTGACGAACAAGCAGATCGCGGACAAGATGTTCCTCGCCGAGAAGACGGTGAAGAACTACGTCTCGCACCTGCTCGCGAAGCTCGGCCTGGAGCGCAGGACGCAGGCGGCGGTGCTCGCGTCGAAGCTCGCGACCAAGCCCGTGCCCCGCGAGGACGGCTAGGCCCGGTTCCGCGGGTTCGTTCGGTGACGGCCGCGGAGGCGGTGCCCGGGCAGGCGACCGGAAGCCGCCCCCGCCCGAACCCGCTTCACGTTCCCTTGGCGCACGCGGGGCGCTTTCGTGCAGTCGTAGCGCACGAAAGCGCCCCGCGTGCGGTCCGGCGACGTGAAGTGCGCTCGCGACCGTGCGCTGCGGCAGCCCGTGCGGTCCGGCGACGTGAAGCGCTCGTGACGGTGCGGTGCGGCAGGCAGGGGCTCAGTCGAGCGGCACCTGCCACGTGACGCGGGTGCCCCCGCCCGGTTCGTCCGCGACCGCGCACGTGCCGCCGTAGCCGGCCGCGCGCTGCTCCAGGTTGCGCAGTCCGCTGCGCGCGACGTGCGGGGGCATGCCCACTCCGTTGTCCACCATGCTGATCACCAGGGCGTCACCCGCCTCCACGGTCAGCGTCATCTCCGTGGCGTGCGCGTGTCTCAGCGCGTTGCTGACGAGCTCCCGGACCACCGCCTCGGCGTGGTCTCCGATGTGGTCGGGCACCAGGTTGTCGATCGTGCCGCTCATCCGGACCGCGGGTGAGACCGGCGTCTCCTCGGTGAGTCCGGCGACCACGTTCAGCAGGCGGCGCCGCAGCCCGGTGTCGTCGTCGGCGGCCTGGAGGTCGAAGATCGACGTGCGGATCTCCAGCACGGTCTCGTCCAGGCTGGTGACCGCCTTCTGCACGCGCTTCTTCGCTTCCGGGTGGTTCACCCACATCAGGGCGCCCTGCAGGCTCATGCCCGTCGCGAACAGCCGCTGGATGACGTGGTCGTGCAGGTCACGGGCGATGCGGTCGCGGTCCTCCAGCACGTCGACCTGCCGGCGGGCCTTCTGGTTCTCGGCGAACTCCAGCGCGACCACCGCCTGGTCGGCCAGCGAGGCGAGCAGCGGCATGAGGTCCGGCCCGAACGGGGCGGCGCCCTTGTCCCGCACCGTGACCAGCAGGCCGGTGACCGTCGTGCCCGCGCGCATCGGCACGACCACGCACGCGCCCGGTTCGGCACCGTCGCCGCCGAACACCCCTTCCAGGTCCTCGACCAGCACGGGCACGTCCGACTCCAGCACCTCGCCCAGCACCGTGCCCGCCGGGTCGATCTCGTCGCCGACGAGGTGCGCGCCGGCCGTGGCGACCGCGCGCAGCCGCCGTTGCGGTCCGTCCGCGAGCAGGACCATCGTGCTGTTCGCGGCCGCGAGTTCCAGCGACCGCTGGGCGATGAGCTGCAGGGCGTAGTCGGCCGACGCTCCCCCGAGGAGCTGCGAGTTGATCTCGGCGGTCGCCTCCAGCCACCGTTCGCGCAGCCGGGACCGTTCGAACAGGCGGGCGTTCTCGATCGCGACACCGGCCGCCGCGGCCAGTGCGGCGAGCACGACCTCGTCGTCGGCGGTGAAGTCGACGTCACCCTTCTTCTCGGTCATGTAGAGGTTGCCGAACACCTCGTCGCGCACGCGCACCGGAACGCCCAGGAAGCTGTGCATCGGCGGGTGGTTCGGAGGAAAGCCCACCGACGCGGAGTGCTCGGCGATGTCGTGCAGCCTGATCGCCCTCGGGTCCTCGATCAGCAGGCCGAGCAGCCCCTTGCCCTCCGGCAGGTGGCCCATGTGGGAGCGCGTCTCCTGGTCGATGCCGACGTAGACGAACTGCGAGAGGTTGTCCCGCTGGCCGAGGACTCCCAACGCGCCGTAGCGGGCCCCGACGAGCTCCACGGCGGCCTGCACGATGCGTTGCAGGGTCGAGTCGAGCTCCAGGCCCGCGCCGACCGCCAGCACGGCGTCGAGCAGGCCCTGCATCTTGTCCCTGGTCGAGCCGATCTCGGCCAGGCGCTCGCGCATCTCGTCAAGCAGGTCGTCCAGTCTCAGCCCGCCGAGGAGACTGCGCGACCCGCTCTCTGCCGAACCCGTCATGGATCAACCCTGGCACGTGATCACCTCCACACCAAGCGGTCCCGGTCAGGTCGGGACCTTCGGCGCTGGGGGCCGCGACGCGAACGGGTGAAAGTGGCGGGACCGAGAACGACGAGCGGGGTGACGGGGATGACCGAGGTGTTGGCGGCGTTGGGGTTGGCGCCGGAGCAGGTGGAGGCGGTGCTGACCGCGGCGTCGCTCGCGCCGTCCGTCCACAACTCCCAGCCGTGGCGGTTCCGCCTGCTGCCGGACCGCATCGAGCTGCACGCGGATCCGGACAGGACGCTGCCCGCGACCGACCCGGACGGGCACGAGATGCGGCTCGCCTGCGGTGCCGCGCTGCTGAACCTCCGCCTAGCACTGCAAGGGTTCGGGGTCCGCCCGCTGGTCACGATCCTGCCCGGCCAGGAGGCGCACGGCGCGCTCGCCACGATCCGCAGGGGTGGTCAGCTCGCGCCGGACGACGAGATGCTGGCACTGCTCAAGGCCGTGCCGCAGCGCCGGACCAACCGCCACCCGTTCTTCGAGTCCGGCGTGGAGGGACGGCATCGGCACGCGCTGGTGCGGGCCGCCGAGCTGGAACGCTCGTGGCTGCACGTCGTCGACACCCGTGAGGAGGTCGCGCGCATGAAGAGCTTCGTGCGGCGTGCCCACACCATCCAGCTGCGCGACCCCGAGGTGCAGGCGGAGCTCGAGTCCTTCACCGGGGACCGGCCCGGCGCCGCGGACGGGGTGCCCCGCGCGAACGCGGGCTTCCGGCCCGAGACCCAGGACGAGTGGATCTTCCGCGACTTCCAGGCCGGCGAGCGCGTCGCCGGCAAGGACTACGAGTCGAACCCGCTCGTGGCGGTCGTGTGCTCGCACTACCGGGGGCAGCTCGCCGACATCCAGGCGGGTCAGGCCATGCAACGGGTGCTGCTGACCGCCACGACGCTCGGCCTGTCCGCGTCGTTCATGTCGCAGCCGGTCGAGGTCCGCAACGTGCGCGAGGAGCTGCGACGGGCGCTCGGCGGCACGCTGGTGCCGCACACGTTGCTGCGCATCGGCTACAGCACACCGGTGCCCGCGACGCCCCGCCGCCCGATCTCCGAACTGCTCATGGAGCCCACGAACTCGGCCTCGTGAGGCTCACACCAGGACCTTCTCACCGTCTCGCGGGACGACCGCGGTCCACCCGTGCTCGTTCTCCAGCCGTTCCGCGAGGGCCCCGGCGCCGCGCGGTTCGCCGTGCACGACGTAGGTCGTCTCCGGGGCGGGGGCGCCGGTGGCCCACGCCAGCAGCTCACCGGCGTCGGCGTGCGCGCTGAACGCGTCGAGCACCCGCACCTCGGCCCGCACCGGCACGTACCGGCCGTGGATCTTGATCTCGCGGGCGCCGTCGACCAGGTTGCGGCCCGCGTGCCGGCGGCCGCGTACCCGACGACCACGACCGTGTGCCGTTTGTCGGGCAACATCGACCTGAGGTGGTGCAACACCCGTCCGCCGGTGGCCATGCCCGAGGCCGAGATGACGATCGACGGTTCCCTCGGATCGTCGACCTGCATGGACTGCGCCGCGGTGTGCAGCTCCGCGAGGCGTCCGGGATCGAAGGCGTCGTCCCCGTCGCGCAGCTCGGGACGGATCTCCGGCCAGCCACTCGCCACCGCCTGGCGGTAGACCCGCAGGGACGCGAGCGCCATCGGGCTGTCGACGAACACCGGCAGGTCGGGGATCTCCCCCGCGCGCACCAGCCTGGTCAGCTCCACGAGGATCACCTCGGTGCGGTCCACCGCGAAGGCCGGGATCAGCACGCTGCCACCCCGTGCGGCGGTGCGGCGGATCGTCTCGGCGAACCGGGCGGTCGCCGCGGCGTCGTCGTGCGTCCGGTCGCCGTAGGTCGACTCGATCAGCAACGCGTCGCACTCGGGCCGGGGCTGTGGTGGCAGCAGCACACGGTGCGCGGGCCTGCCCATGTCGCCGCTCACGACCACGCTCCGGTCCCCCAGCCCCAGGTGTGCCCAGGCGAGCCGAGGATGTGCCCCGCGCGGCCGAACTCGAGGTCGACGCCGTCGGCGACCGACCGCCGCGCCCCGAAGTCGACCGGCCGGAACGACCTGACCGCGCGTTCGGCGTCCTCCGCGTCGTACAACGGCAGCGCGGGCTGGTGCTTGGACCACCCCGCCTCGTCGGCGTACCTCGCCTCCTCCGCCATCAGGTGCGCGCTGTCGGCCAGCACGATCGCCGCCAGGTCGGCGGTTCCCCGCGTCGTGAACACCGGCCCGCGCCAGCCGTGCCGCATCAGCACCGGCAGGTAGCCGCAGTGGTCGAGGTGGGCGTGGGTGAGCACGACGGCGTCGAGCCGGTCGAGGTCGAGCGGGGGCTGCCGCCAGTTCCTGCGGCGCAGCGGGGCGAGTCCCTGGAACAGGCCGCAGTCGACCAGCACCTGCGACTTCCCCGTGTCGAACAGGAACTTGCTGCCGGTCACCGTGCCGGTGCCGCCGAGAAACGTCAACGTGCTCATCGTTCTGCCCTTCCTGGAGCCGGGAAGTCACACGGTGCTTTCCGCGGCCACCGGCACCACAGCGGCACCCGGCCCTGCTCCACGAGGACCTTCGTCCCGCACAGGTCGTCACCCTTCGCTCTGGGAGCGGTGAGCGGGCAGGACGACCGTGGAGGCATGGACCCTGTCGTGGTGATCGCGGACGGCTCGCCCTGGAGCGTCGAAGCCGTGGAGTGGGCGACGGCGCACGCCCGGCTCGTCCACGCGCCGGTGGTGGCGCGGTGGCCGGAGGACCGGTTCCGCGCGCGACTGGTCGTGCTCGGCTACCAGAGCCGGGCGAACTCCTCGCTGGGGCTCGGCAGGCACGTCCTGTCCGTCGTCTGCTCCGCGGGCTGCGACGCGGTGGTCGTGCGAGGCACGTCCGCCGCGCGGCACGGCGAGCACGGTCGCGTCACCGCGCTCGTGAGCGGCGGCCAGGACGACGCGCTGGTGCTCGCGCGTGCCGCCGCGTTCGCCGAGCAGCGCGGTGCCGCCCTGCGGGTCCTGCACGCGGAGCCGTTGCCCGTGCTGCGGGAGGACCACGACGAGGACCACACCCGGGTGCTGGCCCGCGCGTCCGAACTCCTCGGCGACGTCGCGCACAGCTCGATGCTCGTGCGCCGGCAGCCACACGAGGCGATCGCCCGTTGTCTGAACACCGATCTCATCGTCGTCGGGCCCGGCGAGACGCGTGCGTGCGGCTCGGTCACCAGGGCCGCGCTGCACCACGCCCCGTGCCCGGTTCTGGTCGTGCACCGGCCCGGTGCGCGGGAACGCACTGGCGCACCGGCACTTCCCGCTCCTCGCAGGCCGGTGCGCACTCCGGTGTGAACCACGCCGAACGGCCCGTCACGGGCCCGCCCGAGGTCCCTGGTCCGGTGCCCGTGCTGCCGCGAGCTGGCTCAATACGACCCTGTTCTCCCTCGTCGTGCTCCTGCTGCCGGCCGCTCGCGCGCTGTCGCGGAGAGGAACGGCAGGAACACCTCGCGGACGAGATGGCCGACCGCACCGGCAGGCCGGAGGTGACGCGCTCGATCGAACGCGATGAGCCCTACACGACAGCAAGATGACGCAATCGCCCCGCCACGGGCTCCTCTCCCACAACCACCACACGCCGAACGGCCCCGGATCCGGGGGATCCGGGGCCTCGCGGGCGCTCGGTCAGTCCTCCTGGACCTCGATCTCGCCCCTGCGCGCCTCCGGCGGTGCCGCGATCGGCACGCGGACCTCGAGGACACCGCGCCGGTACTCGGCGGCGATCTTCGTGGTGTCGGCGCCGGTGGGCAGCGACACGGTGCGGCTGAACGAGCCGTAGTGGAACTCCGACCGCTGGTGGTCCTTCTTCGTCTCCTCCCTCTTCGCCGTGATCGTGAGGGCGCCATCCGTCGCGCTCACGTCGATGTCCTTCGCGGCGTACAGGCCGGGCAGCTGCGCGCGCAGCACGTAGGTGTCCTCCTCGACGAAGTCCTCGATGGTCATCGGGTGCCTCGTGCCGAACGGCCAGGTCGCGTCGAACAACCCCCAGATGTCCGGCAGGAGGCCGCCGGCCGGGTGCCGTACGAGCGTGCTCATGTCGTCTCCTTCCTCCGTCTTGCGCCACTTCCAGCTCACCACCCGCACCAGCGGGCGGACAGAGACCGAAGCGCCGGGCCGGGAGAGCCCTTCGTCACTGGGAAACCGCGTGCGGCGGCACGACCACGGAGCTGTCGGTTGTGGACGGTGCGTCGCCAGAACCGGTTTCGGACGAAGAAGAATCCGGTGAGGTGAGTGAGCATGACCGTTCCGTCGACCGAGATCGACACCCTTCCGTTGTTCACGAACCTGTCGCACACGCGACGCGCGGCGATCGCCGGGGTCAGCAGGATCACGACCTACGCGGCGGGCACCCGGCTGTTCGAGGAGGGCGGGCTCGCCGACCGGTGCCGGCTCGTGCCGAGCGGCTGCGTCGTGGTGGACGCCGCCACCGGCCCGCACGGCCGGGTGGCCGTGGAGAGCGTCGGCCCCGGCGAGATCGTCGGCTGGTCCTGGCTGGTTCCGCCGTACCGCTGGCACTTCGGCGCCGGCGTCGTGTCGCCCACGCGGGCCGCGGTGGTGGACACCGCGGAGTTGCGGCGCCTGGCCGACGAGGACCCGGCGCTGGGTTACCAGCTTTCCCTGGTGCTGCTCGACGCGGTGTTGAACCGGTTGCAGGCCACCAGGACCCGGCTGGTCGACCTGCACCGGAGCTCGTCGTGAGCGGCCTCAGTTGTGCATCTTGAGCAACTTGTTGTGCAGCTGGTCGCGCACGGCGTCCACCGCCTCCTCGAACGAGACCGCCTCGGCGCGCCCGAGGACGGGAGTGCCGTCGACGTCCACGTTGACGTGCACCGAGATCGTGCGCGGCCCGGTGGTGGTGAGCCGGACATGGGCGAACGGCGCGGGCCGTGGCGCGTACCTGGCCAGCGGAGCGATCCGATCGTGCGCGTACTGCCGTGCGCCGGTCGCGATCCCGTCACCGAGTTCGACGACGACGTTGCCGATCTCCGTGGCGCCTGCGTGCTTCATCTGAACCTCCATCGACGTGATACCCGCACTCTCGCCCCGGCCGTGCCGTGACCACAGGTCCGAAGGTGCCGGGTCCGGCGGGACCTGGGTCCCTGGTCCTGGATCCGTTCAGACAGCACCGTGGAAAGCACATCGAGCTGAGGAGTGCCTCATGTCCCACGCGGACCTGGACCTGGTCGACGCGTACTGGCGGGCAGCGAACTACCTGTCCGCGGGCCAGATCTACCTGATGGACAACCCGCTGCTGACCGAGCCGCTCGCACCGGAGCACATCAAGCCGAGGCTGCTGGGGCACTGGGGCACCACGCCGGGCCTGAACTTCGTCTACGCCCACCTCAACCGGATCATCAAAGAACGTGACCTGGACGTGCTGTTCGTGACCGGGCCGGGCCACGGAGGTCCCGCGCTGCTCGCGAACACCTGGCTCGAGGGCAGCTACAGCGAGACCTACCCGGACGTCCGGCGCGACGCCGAGGGCATGCGCGCGCTGTTCCGGCAGTTCTCCTTCCCCGGCGGGGTGCCGAGCCACGTGGCGCCCGAGGTGCCCGGCTCGATCCACGAGGGCGGCGAACTCGGGTACTCGCTCGCGCACGCGTTCGGCGCGGCGTTCGACAACCCGGGCCTGATCGTCGCGTGCGTGGTCGGGGACGGTGAAGCGGAGACCGGGCCGCTCGCGACCAGCTGGCACGCCAACAAGTTCCTCGATCCCCTGCACGACGGCGCGGTGCTGCCGATCCTGCACCTCAACGGCTACAAGATCGCGAACCCGAGCCTGCTCTCGCGCATCCCGGAGGACGAGCTCGACGCGTTGCTGCGCGGCTACGGCTACGCGCCGTACTACGTCGAGGGCGACGAGCCGGACGCGATGCACGCGCGCATGGCCGAGGTCCTCGACCAGGTCGTCGACGAGATCCACCGGATCAAGAAGCGCACCGACCGCCCGAGCTGGCCGATGATCGTGCTGCGCAGCCCCAAGGGGTGGACCGGACCGTCCGAAGTGGACGGGGTGCCGGTCGAGAACACCTGGCGCGCGCACCAGGTCCCGCTCGCCGGGGTGCGCGACAACCCTGACCACCTGCGGCAGCTGGAGTCCTGGCTGCGCTCCTACCTGCCGGAAGAGCTGTTCGACGAGCACGGCGCACCGCGTCCCGAACTGTCGGAGCTCGTACCGGACGGCCCTCGGCGGATGGGCGCGAACCCGCACGCGAACGGCGGACTGCTGTTGCGGGAGCTGAAGATGCCGGGCATCCGCGCACACGCCGTGGAGGTCGTCAAGCAGGGCACCACGCACTCGGAACCGACGAGGGTGCTCGGCCGGATGCTCCGCGACATCGTGGTGCAGAACGCCGAGGCGCGCGACTTCCGCGTCTTCGGACCGGACGAGACCGCGTCCAACCGGTTGGACGCGCTGTTCGAGGTGACCGGGAAGCAGTGGCAGGCCGAGACGTTGCCGGTCGACGAGCACCTGGTGCACGACGGCCGCGTGGTCGAGGTGCTGTCCGAGCACCTGTGCCAGGGCATGCTGGAGGGCTACCTGCTCACCGGCCGGCACGGCCTGTTCAACTGCTACGAGGCGTTCATCCACATCGTCGACTCGATGTTCAACCAGCACGCGAAGTGGCTCAAGACGCACAAGAAGCTGGAGTGGCGCAGGCCGATCGCGTCGCTGAACTACCTGCTGAGCTCGCACGTGTGGCGCCAGGACCACAACGGCTTCTCCCACCAGGACCCCGGTTTCATCGACCACGTCGTGAACAAGAAGGCCGAGGTCGTCCGCGTCTACCTGCCACCGGACACCAACACGCTGCTGTCCGTCGCGGACCACTGCCTGCGCAGCAAGGACTACGTCAACGTCATCGTCGCCGGCAAGAACGAGACGCCGGACTGGCTCGACGTCGACGAAGCGGTGCTGCACTGCGCGCGCGGCGCCGGCATCTGGGAGTGGGCGAGCAACGACGAGGACGAGCCGGACGTCGTGCTGGCCTGCGCCGGGGACGCCCCGACCGTCGAGGTGCTGGCCGCGACGAAGCTGCTGCGCGAGCACCTGCCGTCGTTGCGGGTCCGGGTGGTCAACGTCGTGGACCTCATGCGCCTGCAACCCGACACCGAGCACCCGCACGGCATGCCCGACCGCGAGTTCGACGCGCTGTTCACCACCGACAAGCCGGTGATCTTCGCCTACCACGGCTACCCGTGGCTCATCCACCGCCTGACCTATCGCCGCACCAACCACCACAACCTGCACGTCCGCGGCTACAAGGAGGAAGGCACCACCACGACACCGTTCGACATGCTGGTGCTCAACGACATGGACCGCTACCGGCTCGTCATCGACGTCGTCGACCGCGTGCCGGACCTCGGCCCGAAGGCCGCCCGGCTGCGCCAGCTCATGCAGGACCAGCGCACCCGCCACCACGCCTGGATCCGCGAGCACGGCGAGGACCTCCCCGAGGTCCGCGACTGGACGTGGCAGTGAACGTCCTCGTCGTGAACGCGGGCTCGTCGAGCCTGAAGCTGACCGTGCTCGGCGGGGACGACACCGTCCTCGCCGAGCACCACGCCGAACGCTGGAACGGAGAACCCGGTCCGTTGCGGGACTTCCTCGCCACGGCTCCCCCGATCGACGCCGTCGGTCACCGGGTCGTGCACGGCGGTGCCGAGTTCACCGAACCGGTCGTGGTCGACGACCGCGTGCGGGCCGCGCTCGAAGACCTCACCGCGCTCGCGCCGTTGCACCAGCCCCGCGCGCTGGCCGGCATCGACGCGGCGAGCGAGGCGTTGCCCGGCGTGCCGCAGGTCGCCTGCTTCGACACCGCCTTCCACGCGACCATGCCCGAACACGCCACCACGTACGCGCTTCCCCTCGAATGGCGCGAGAAGTGGGGACTGCGGCGGTACGGGTTCCACGGTCTTTCGCACGCCTACGCGTCACGCCGGGCCGTTGAGCTCGCCGGCACGCCGGACGCGCGCGTGGTCAGCTGCCACCTCGGTGCGGGCGCATCGCTCGCGGCCGTGCAGCGTGGCCGGTGCGTCGACACCACCATGGGGTTCACTCCCCTGGCCGGGCTGGTGATGGCCACCCGCAGCGGTGACGTCGACCCCGGCCTGCTGGTGTGGCTGCTGCGGGCCGGCCTCCCCCTCGACGACCTGGAAGCCGGGTTGGAGCACCGGTCCGGTCTCGCCGGGCTCGGCGGGGTGGGCGGTGACCTGCGGGACGTGCGGCGGGCCGCGGAGGCGGGCGACGAGCGGGCCGCGCTGGCGTTGCGGGTGTACGTGCACCGGCTGTGCCAGTCGATCGCCGCGATGACCGCCTCGCTGGGCGGGGTGGACCTGCTCGTGTTCACCGGCGGGGTCGGCGAGCACGACGCCTTGCTGCGCGCCGAGGTCGTGGGCAAGCTGGCGTTCCTGCACGAGCTCGACGTCTTGGTGGTGCGGGCGCGCGAGGACCTGGAGATCGCCGCTCAGACGCGCGCCGTTGCTCAGGCGACGCCCGTTCGTCCGCACCGAGTGCCTTCCAGCACCACCGTGCCGGGACCTGCGGCCCTGTCCCCGCGCACCCGCCCGGACCGACGCTGACCAGGCGAGGACACCACCCCGAGGAGGAACCGTGAAGGTCGACGAACTCATCTCGAAGACGAAGGACTCGTTGCAGGCCAAGAAGGTCTACGCCGAGCCGTACGAGAAGGACGGCATCACCGTGATCGTCGCCGCGGCGCTCGCCGGAGGTGCGGGCGGCGGCACCGGACGGGACGAGAAGGGCCAGGAGGGAGAGGGTGGCGGCTTCGGTGTCAACGCGAAGCCCGTGGGCGCCTTCGTCATCAAGGACGGCAAGGTCCGCTGGGAGCCCGCGATCGACGTGAACCGCCTGATGGCCACCGTGGGCACGGTCGCCGTCGCGGCGCTGTTCGTCGCGTTGCGGCTGCTCAAGGCACGGCATGCGTCAGCGGACGGTCCCGTCGCGTGACACCTGCCGCCACTCCCGCTCCCAGCGGCGGCGCCGCGACCGAGTGTGCGCGAACCGGGTCAGCGCGTAGAGCACCGCGGTCACGGCGGTCGCACCGCCCCAGACCGCCAGTGCCAGCCCGATCGCGTTGAGGAGGGCACCCCAGCGCGACAGGGGCGGCGGCGTCACCACACCGTCGTGGTCGACCCAGATCGGCACGGTGGACCCCGCCGGCGCGCCGTGGTGGGCCTGCACCTCGCCCTGGCGCGTCTCGCCGTCCGGCGCCCTCCACTCGGCCGGGACCGGTGTGGTCTCCAGGACCGTGCCGCGATCGTCGACCCGCTGGGGCGCGGCCGCGTTCTCGAGGAGGACGGCCTCGGCGGGCCACCGGGTGTCCTGCTCGCTCACGACCCGGTCCCGCTGGCGCGCGTGGAACTCCGACCCAGCGGCAGCCGCGACCGGCACCGCCAGCACCGCGACCGCGACGACGAGGGCCAGCAACGCTCCCTCGAGCCGATCGCCCGCGGTCGCGAGCTCGTTGCGACCCGGGAACGCCTGACGCAGGGCTCGGGCGATCGGCTTCTGGTTCACGGTCCCACCTCCACCGTCCAGGGTTCCGCTGCCCGGCGGCCGGTCCCAGGGCACAAAGTCTCTTCACCACCCTCCCACCCGTCCTCAGTGGACTGCCGCCGGCCGGCACGGGTCAGACGGGACGAACGGCCCTGCGCGACCACGCCCCCGCATCGGCACGCTGATCACACCGACCACCACGAGGAGCCGCACATGAAGCCCCCGTCCACGATCGTCGTCGGCGTCGACCGCTCACCGGCCGCGAAGGCGGCGCTGGCCTGGGCCGTGCGGGAGGCGAAACGCACCGGCGCGACCGTTCACGCCCTGTCCGTCTGCCGGCTCGGTTCCTCGTCGGACGACACCGCCTCCGCCCAGGCCCACGCCCACCGGCTCGCGGAGGCCGTGGCCGCGCTGGGAGCGACCGAGGAGGGCGCGCGGCTGGAGCAGGAGGTTCCGCACGGCGTGCCCGGCCCCGTGCTCGTCGAGCGCTCCGCCGACGCGGACCTGCTCGTGATCGGCGAACACGGTCACCGCCAGTCCGGGGTGACCGTACTGAGCCCTACGACCGAGTACTGCCTGCGGCACGCCCGATGCCCCGTGGTCGTCGTACCGCTGGAGGGAGCACGCCATGACGGTCCTCTCATGCTCCGGCCTGAGGCGCCGGTTCGGTGACGTGCTCGCGGTGGACGACGTGTCGTTCACCATCGGCGAGGGCGAGACCTACGGCCTGCTCGGGCCGAACGGCGCGGGCAAGACGACCACGATCTCGATGATCACCGGCGTGCTGGAGCGAGACGCCGGCGAGGTCGTGGTCGCCGGTGTGCCGATGTCCACGCGCACCGTCGCCGCCAAACGCCTCGTCGGTTACGTGCCCCAGGAGCTGGCGCTGTACCCGGACCTCACCGGCCGCGAGAACCTGAGGTTCTTCGCGAGCCTGCACGGCGCGGCCAGGAGCCGGGTCGAGCACGTGCTCGGCGTCGTCGGGCTGGCGGACCGCGCCGACGACCTCGCCCGCGAGTACTCCGGCGGGATGAAGCGGCGCCTCAACGTCGCCATCGGGCTGCTGCACGAGCCGAAGCTCCTCGTGCTGGACGAGCCGACCGCGGGCGTCGATCCGCAGAGTCGCAACCAGATCATCGAGAACGTCCGGACACTCGCGGCCGGGGGCATGGCCGTCCTCTACACGACGCACTACATGGAGGAGGCCGAGCGGTTGTGCGACCGGGTCGGCGTCATCGACTCCGGCCGCCTGGTCGCCGAGGGCACCCGCCGCGAACTGGTCGAACGGCTCGGCGAACGGGACAGGATCTCGTTGCAGCTCGAAGGCGACCTCGCGCGCGCCGCCGCGGTGGCGGGCGCGGTGCCGTCCGTGCACGGGGTGTCGGCGCACGGCCACGGTCTGGAGCTGGTCGTGGACGACGCGCGGGAAGCCCTTCCCGCGGTGCTGTCCGCCATCTCGACCGGTGGCGCCGTGGTGCGGGCGGCCGAGTTCGACGAACCGAACCTGGAAACGGTGTTCCTGCACCTCACCGGCAAAGCCCTGCGGGAGTGACGATGCGCCACGCCTTGCTGATCGCCGGCCGCGACCTGCGCGAGCGGGCCCGCGACCGCACCGCCTACCTGCTCGCCGTCGTGCTGCCGCTGGGACTCGCGGGCATCTTCAGCCTGGTGCTCGGCAACCTCGCCGACGGCGAGGTCTTCCACTACGTCGTCGCCGACTCCGACCGCGGTGAGATCGCGAGGACGTTCACCGGGGACGTGCTGGGGCAGGCGGCCTCGTCAGGCGCGATCGAGGTCCGTTCCGTCTCCTCCGAGCAGGAGGCTCGTGCCCTGGTGGACGACGGCGCTGCCACGGCGGCGTTCCTGCTGCCCGCCGGGCTCACGCAGGACGTGCTCGCCGGTCGAGCCGCGCGGATCGAGGTGGTCGGCGACGTGGACGCCCCGACCGGGACGCAGGTCGCCCGCTCGCTCGCCGGGTCGTACGCCGACCGGCTGGCCGCGGTGCGGGTGGCCGTCGCCGCGACCGTCCACTCGGGAGTGACGACCGATCCGTCCCTGCTGTCCGTCGAAGCCGCCGCCGCGCTGCCGCAGACCGCGGTCGCCACCGACACCACGGCCCGTCGCGAACTCGACGCGAAGACCCGGTACGCGGCGGGGATGGCGGTGTTCTTCCTGTTCTTCGCGGTGCAGTCCGGCGTGACCGGCCTGCTCGACGAACGCCGCACGGGCACGCTGGCGAGGCTGCTCGCGGCACCGGTGCGCCGGTCGTCGATCCTCGCCGGGAAGATCCTCACCAGCGTGGCGGTCGGCCTGGTCAGCACGACGCTGCTGATCTTCGCGACCTCGTTGCTGATGGGCGCGCACTGGGGAAATCCCGCCGGCGTGGCCCTGCTGGTCGTCACCGGGGTGCTGGCCGCGACCGGCGTGATGGCGGTGGTCGCGGCGTCGGCGAGGACGGCCGAGCAGGCGAGCGGCTGGCAGGCGATCACGGCCATCGTGCTCGGCGCGCTCGGTGGTGCCTTCTTCCCCGTGGCACAGGCCGGGGGTCTGCTCGAGCAGCTCAGTCCGATCGCACCGCACCACTGGTTCCTGCGTGGCCTCGCCGACCTCGCCGGCGGCGGCTCGGTGCTGCCCGCCGCGGCGGCGATGACCGCGTTCGCGGTGGTGACCGGTTCGATCGCGCTCGTGCTGTTCCGGAAGGTGGTGCGGCCGTGAAGGTGCTGACGATCGCGTGGAACAACGTGCACCGCGCGCTGCGCGACCGCACCGGGTTGTTCTTCCTGGTGGCACTCCCCCTGTTGCTGGTGTTCGTCGTCGGCGCCGCGTTCGGCGGCGCCGGGACACCGGTGGTCGGCGTGGCGGGCGACGCGGGCGTGCTGCGCGACGACCCGGCGGTGCGGGTGCGCGCCTTCGCGGACGAACCTTCACTGCGCGCGGCCGTCGAACACGGCGAGGTCGGCGCGGGCCTCCTGCGGACGGGCACCGGTGCGCCGCTGCTGCTCGTGCGGTCCGACCAGGCCGGTCAACAGGTTCGACTGCTCGTCACGTCGGCGCTGACGCGGGAGGCGAACCGCCTCTCCGCCGCCGGCTTCGTCGCCGCGCACGCGGGAACCGACCAGGCCACGGCGCTGTCCGCGGTGGACTCGACCCGGGTCGAACCGGTCGAGGTGCGCACGAGCACCACGGGGACGGCGTTGTTCCCCGAGAACTTCTCCGGGTTCGACCTCGGGGCGGCCAACCAGCTCCTCGTGTTCACTTTCCTCAACTCGCTCACCACAGCGGCAGCGTTGGTCGAGGCGCGCACCCTCGGTGTCACGCGACGGATGCTCGCCACCCCGACCCCGGCGTGGGCCGTCGTGGCGGGCGAGGCGCTCGGCCGGGTCGCGATCGCGTTGCTGCAGGGGCTGATCGTGCTCGCCGGGTCGGCACTGCTGTTCGGCGTCCGCTGGGGTGACCCGGTCGGCGCGGGCGCGTTGCTCTGCGCCTTCGCCCTCGTCTCCGGCGCCGCGGGCCTGGTGCTCGGGGCCGCCTGCCGCACCCAGCAGCAGATCACCGGGCTCGGCATCCTGCTCGGTCTCGGCCTCGCGGCGTTCGGCGGGTGCATGGTGCCGTTGGAGTTCTTCAGTCCAACGCTGCGCACGGCGGCGTTCGCGACTCCGCACGGCTGGGCCAACGACGGCTTCGACGTGCTCACCCGGCAGGGCGGCGACCTGTTCTCGATCGCGCCGAACCTGGCCGTGCTGCTGGGTTTCGCGGTGGTGTTGTTCGGTCTCGGAGCGTGGTGGCTGCGCCGGGCCATGACCCGCTGAACCCCCGACTGTCCACTTCAGACGAACGAGCCGACGACCCGGTGCCCGGACGAGGTCGGCACGGCGGGCGACGACGCGCCGGTCGGGATCTCCCGCGCCGGCTGGAACAGCCCGCCGGCGAAGAGCTCGTCTCCGGGCTCAGACCTGCCGCGCCACCGGCTGCACGCGCGTGCACCCGCACCGGGGAGCCGGTGGCCATCGGAAACCTCCTACGAAGCGTCGTGCCCGGCCGGGGCGTGCTCGTTCACGGGGATCACGACGACGGGCACGGACGAGTGGCGCACGCAGTGCATGCTGGTCGAGCCCATCACGATCTGCCGCAACCGGTGGCCGGTGTGGGAGGCCACGACGAGCATCGCGGCGCCCTTGGACGCCTCCTCCAGCACTTCGGCCGCGTCACCGCGCAGGCTCCGCCGCTCGATCTCGGGCTTCTCCTCCCGGCCCTGCAGCGCTTCCCTCAGCGCGTTCCCGACGAGCTCTTCCGAACGGCCGAGGCGTTCCTGCGCGCTCGTCTCGTTCCAGTCGACCATCGGCTCGAAGTTCCAGGCGTTCACGACGTGCAGCGGGCACCGCCGCACGGTCGCCTCGTCCACCGCCCAGCGCAGGGCCAGGGCGGAGGCCGCCGTTCCGTCGACACCGACCACGATCGGTGCTCTCTCAGTGCTCACAGCTGTCCTCCTCGACGCGGATCTCGACCTCGGGCGGGTGCCGGAGGGTGTTGTGCACGGTGCAGTGGTTCACGACGGCCTGAAGCGCGGCCTTCTGTTGCGGCTCAAGACGTTCCGCCACGTGTGAGGTGACCTTGATCCGGCTGACCCGTGCCGGCCGGTCCACCGCCATCTGGTACTCCACGCACACGTGAAGTCCCTCTGCCGACAGGTGGTGGCGGCGCAGGTACACGTTGGCGTAGTGCGCGACGCAGGTCGCGAGCGACGCGACGAACAGCTCGACGGGGGACATCGCCCGGTCGCTGTCCGGCTGGTCGGTGTGCAGCTCGTGCGCGCGCAGCCGGATGACGAACTCGTCGTCACGGACGTGCCGGACCGTCAGCTTGCGCGAGGTCGACGGTTTCGAAGCGGTGGTCATGGTGGCCTCGTCACGGGGTGGTCGCCGGTGTCGTCTGCTCGGCCGCTCTCACGACCACGACGGGACAGGTGGCGTGGTGCACGCAGTACGAGCTGACCGAGCCGAGCAGCAGTTCCGCCAGCGGGTTCCGGCCCCGGTTGCCGACCACGAGCATCCGCGCGTCGCGGGACATCTTGACGAGCAGGTCGCCCGCGTCGCCCTCCGCCAGCACACGCCGAACGTCCACCCCCGCGGTCGCCTCGTCGAGCACCGCGCGCTGCGCCGCCTCGACGCCGGCCGGGTCCGGCACGCTCGCGACGGGCATCGGTCCCATCATCACGGCGTAATCGACGTGCCACGCGGAGACCACGTCCACCGGGCACTCCAGGACCCGCGCCTGGTCGACGGCCCAGCGCAACGCGGCCTTGGCCGCGGCACTGCCGTCGACGCCCACCACGATCGGCCGGAGTTCGTCGTCGCTCATGCGTCTCAGCGTCTCGGGTGGGCGGTGCGCCGGTCAGTGGCCGCAGGCCCGCCCACCTCAGGACTTTCGTCCCGCCGCCCGATCACGACGCGACGACGGACGTCCGCACACCCGGCACCGTGCGCACCAACGCCTCGATCACCCTGCGCTCGGCGTCGTCGAGAAACCTCCCGGCCACCCGCACCTCGCCGTCGTCGACCGCCACCATCCACTGTGGATCGCGATGGTAGGCGCGCAACACCGTCTCCACCCGTGCCGCGAGCACCGCGTCGGCCGGGGTGAGGACGCGCAGGAGGTCGCTGCGGCTGACGACCCCGACGAGGACGTGCCCCTCGGTGACGATCGGCAGGCACCGCAGGCGTTTCGACAGCATGGTCGCGGTCAGCTCGGCGGGCGTGGCCGTGATCGGGGCGCTGATCACCTGCTCGCGCATGATCCGCGACACCGGGCCGTCGGCGGTCTCCGGAACCGTGCCCGCGAGCAGGAGGTCGGCCCCGGAGACGATGCCCACCACCCTGTTCTCCTCGTCCACCACCGGCAAGGCGTAGAACCCGCGGTCACCGATCACGGCCGCGGCTTCGCGGACGGCGGTGCCGGGAAGGACCGAAACCGGTGGGCTGGTCATCACATCCGCTGCGTTCATGTGATCGAGCCTGTGACTCGGTCGCGCGGTGCGGCAGAGCGGTTGGCCACGCCGGCGCGGTGACGTTGGTCCTCGTCGTCATCCCGCCGGGCGGACGATCGCGAGCGGGCACGGGGCGTGGTGCACGAGGGCCTGACTCGTGGAACCGAGCACCATGCCCGCGAACCCGCCACGACCGTGGCTGCCCACGACCAGCAACTGCGCGTCGACGCCGTAGCGCATCAACGCTCGTGCGGGCCGATCGCGCACCACCTCACGCAGAACCTCCACGTCCGGGTACTTCTCCTGCCACCCGGCGAGCCGCTGGGCGAGCAAACGGCGTCCGTCCCCCTCCACCTGCGCCCAGTCCGTCGCCATGCGCGAGATGTTGTACGCGCTGTCGACGGTGAAGTCCTGTGAGGTCATCACGGCGACCAGCCCGGCACCGCGCGCCGACGCCTCCTCGAACGCGAACGCCACGGCCGCCTCGCTCGTCGGCGAGCCGTCGACACCCACGACCACCGGGCCGCCGGGCGCCGCCGTGCCCCGCACCACGACCACCGGGCACCGGCCGTGCGCCGCCAGGGCGATCGCGGTGGAACCGACGAGCAGCCCGGTGACGGAGCCGTGCCCGCGAGAGCCGACGACCACGAGGCGCGCGGTCGCGGACTCGTCGATCAGCAGTCCCGCGCCGCCGCAGCTCACCACCGCGGTCGTGATCTCCACCTCCGGTGCGGCGGCCTTGGCCGCGGCCGCCGCCTCGGTCAGCCAGGCCCGCGCCTGCTCCTCCATCGCCCGCCGGGTCTCGTCCGCGATGATCAGCATCTCCGGATAAGCGTTGGCGGGCACCATGTATCCGTGCACGAGTCGCAGCGGTGCGCGGTGCCGCGCGCATCCGGCAGCGGCCCAGCTCGCGGCGGCCAGCGCCGACGCCGACCCGTCGATCCCCACCACCACAGGCGGGTTCGGTGCCTTGACGTGCTCACGAGAGGTTTCGCTCATGTCGTTGACGATCCCGTCGCCGCACGTCGTCCGTCAGTGCGGACGGCCCCACTCGGCCGGGGCCGTTCGGCCCTCGTGGGCGAGCCTGCGCCGTGCCGCCGCCAGGTACGGGGCCGCGGGCATGCCCGCGAACAGCCGCCACTCCCCCGCGACCGAGCTCTCCTCGTCGAGGAACCGCAGCGCGGGCTCCGCGGTGCGGCGCCGGAACAGCGCGCCGAACGCGCGTTCCAGCTGGGCGGGCTCACGCGTCACCACGTCGAGCAACGTGCCGTCGAACGTCCTGAACCGAGCCGGTGTCACCGGCAGGTCGAACGGATGACCGTTGCGCCGCAGGGAGTCCGCGATCGCCGCGCTGTCGCGCTGGATCCGCTGGTAGGCGAACCCCGTGGAGGCTTTGAGCAGGCCGCCCTCCGCACCGATCCGCAGGACCGTGCCGCCGGCCCGCACCGGCTGTGCGGCGCGCAACGGCAGGACCGCGCGCTCGGCGCGTTCCACCTCGTGACCGCCTGTCCGCACGACCTCCGTCAGGTACTCGGCGAGCGCTTCTTCCTGGTCTGACGGGGATTCCGGCGCTCCGGGCGCGGTGAACGCGGTGTGCTCCACGAGGGCGTGGTGCGCGTCGAAGGGCAGCACGTAGACGAAGCTCGCGCTGTTGAGCTGTGACGTGCGGAAGTCGAACAACGTCGGTGTCTCGGCGTCGAACGCAGCGCGCTCGCTGCGCACGTGCCACCCGCGGAAGACCAGCGAGGCGTCCGCCGGCGGTGGTGACCCGGGCCCGATCACGCTGTCGAAGACCCACTTCGCGCGCACGTGCTCGCCGTCGACGATCACCCCGTCCCGCTCGATCCGGTCGACGTGCCCGCGCAGCGAGGTGAAGTGCCGCAACGGGTTCGTGAGCCGCGCGACGGCGTCGGCGAGGTCGCCGCCCCGCACGACCCGGTACCGGTAGGCGCCCAGCCGCACGACCTTCGTCTCCCCGTTCAGGTGCACCCGGACCTGGTCGAACCACCGGCACGCGGCCGCGTCCAGCAGCCCGGGCCGGTCGGTCCACGACGCCCACGTCCTGGACCTGAGGTCCCGGCTCCCGTCGTCGACCACGACCACCGGCCGGCGGTGGTCGGCCACGGCGAGGTGGGCCGCGAGGCTCACCCCGCTCAGCCCTCCGCCCGCGATCACGATGCGCATCATGTCCCCACCCTGCTCACCGGATCCCCGCGCCGACACGGAACAGCGGACCGGTCAGGTGAGGACCTTCGTCCCTGCGTCCGGCGACGCCGGCGGCGCACCGTTGAGGTATGAGCACCAAGCTGACCACCGGCGACCTCCGCGGGGTGTGGTTCCTGCGGGTGACCGCGGGCGAGTTCCTGGGATTCCTCGTCCCGGCGCTCGCCGGAGCGCTGTCGGCTCCCGCACCCGTGCTCGTGCTGGCGGGGGTCGCCGAGGGCGCGGTCCTGGGTGCGGCGCAGTGGAGCGTCCTGCGTCGCACTTTCCCGGTGTTGCGAGCCGGGGCGTGGATCGGCGTCAGCGCGCTCGCCGCCGGGTTCGCGTGGGCCGTCGCGCTGCTCGCCGTGGACAACGGCGAACGCCTGAACTCCCTGCCGCTGCCCGCCGTGCTGGCGGTCGCCGCCCTCTCCGGCACGGCCGTCCTGCTCTCCCTCGGCACGGGCCAATGGCTGGTGCTGCGACGACACGTTCCCGGGAGCTCGCTCTGGATCTGGGCCAACGCACTCGCCTGGGCCGCGGGACTGCTGGTCTTCACGGCGTTCACCACCCCTCTGTGGCAGCCGGGACAGACCACCGCCCTGATCGCCCTCATCGGCGCGTCCGGGGGTCTCCTCATGGCCGCGACGATGGCGGCCATCACCGGCCTGTTCCTCTACCGCCTCGCGCAACGGAGCTGACGTGACCACCTCGATGATCAAGCATCGGGCGACCTTCGCGCTGAGCGCGGTCGTGGCGTTGGGCGCGTGGGCCGGAGCATGCCTGTTGCTCATCGGCGCCATCGACTTCGGCAGGGACGTGACGAGCCGGCTTCCCTTCCACAGCGCCGTGTTCGCCGCGATCGCGTTGCTGTTCGTCGTCGCGGTGCCGATGACGCTGACGGCGTGGCTCTGCGCTCGGAGCAGCACGTGGTGGCGGCTCGCGGGTGCGAGCGCCGGCGCGATGCTGATCGGCTGGATCCTCGTCCAGCTCGCGTTGATCCAGACCTTCAGCTGGCTGCAGCCGCTCATGGCGGTCGCGGGCGTCGTCGTGCTGCTGAGCGCGTTGTCCAGCGGACCACGTCCCCCACTCCACCCGCGACCAGGAAAGGCGCAGATCCGATGACGACGACCGCCGACCGCACCACCACCTCCGCCTGGCAGGGCTTCACGCCCGGCCCCTGGTGCGACACGATCGACGTGCGGGGGTTCATCGCCACCAACCACGTCCCCTACGAGGGCGGTGCGGAGTTCCTGTCCGGGCCCACCCCTCGCACCACCACGCTGTGGCACGAACTCACGACGATGTTCGTCCAGGAACGCGCCCGCGGCATCTACGACGTCGACGCGCACACACCTTCGTCCATCACCTCGCACGCCCCCGGCTACGTCGACCGCGACCACGAGATCGTCGTGGGCCTGCAGACCGACGCGCCGCTCAAGCGCGCGATCATGCCGCAGGGCGGGCTGCGCATGGTGGAGACGAGCCTCGCGACCTACGGCTTCGAACTCGACCCGAGCGTGCGCGACATCTTCACGAGGTACCGCAAGACGCACAACGACGGCGTGTTCGACGCCTACACCGCCGAGATCCTGCGTGCTCGCAAGGCCGGGATCATCACCGGACTTCCCGACGCCTACGGGCGCGGCCGCATCATCGGCGACTACCGCCGCGTCGCCCTGTACGGCGTCGACCGGCTCATCGCGGCGAAGCGGGCCGAACGCGCCGCGCTCGACGAGCTCTGGTCCACGGAGGACGTGATCAGGGAACGCGAGGAGCTGGCCGAGCAGACGCGCGCGCTGGAGGAACTGCGCCGGATGGCCTCCACCTACGGCTACGACATCTCCGGTCCGGCCACCACGGGCCGTGAAGCCGTCCAGTGGCTGTACTTCGCCTACCTCGCGGCGGTGAAGGAGCAGAACGGCGCTGCCATGTCGCTCGGCCGCACCTCGACGTTCCTCGACGTCTACCTCCAGCGGGACCTCGACAACGGCGCGCTCACCGAGGGCGAGGCGCAGGAACTCGTCGACGACCTCGTGATCAAACTGCGCATCGTCCGCTTCCTGCGCACCCCCGAGTACGACGAGCTGTTCTCCGGCGACCCGACGTGGGTCACGGAGTCCATCGGCGGCATGGGATCCGACGGCCGCCCGCTCGTGAGCCGCACGAGCTTCCGGTTCCTGCAGACCCTCTACAACCTCGGCCCCGCGCCGGAGCCCAACCTCACCGTGCTCTGGTCGCCCCGGTTGCCGGAGGGCTTCAAGCGGTTCTGCGCCCAGGTGTCCATCGACACCAGCTCGATCCAGTACGAGAACGACGAGCTGATCCGCCCGAGGTTCAGCGATGACACCGCCATCGCCTGCTGCGTCTCGGCGATGGAGGTGGGCAAGCAGATGCAGCTCTTCGGCGCGCGCGTCAACCTCGCCAAGGCGTTGCTGTACGCGATCAACGGCGGCCGCGACGAGATGACCGGCGCCCAGGTGGCGCCCGCGTTCCCGCCGATCACCACGCAGTACCTGGTGTACGACGAGGTGCGGGCCGCGTTCGACCGGATGACCGACTGGCTCGCCAAGACCTACGTCGAGGCGCTGAACATCATCCACGCCATGCACGACAAGTACGCCTACGAGCGCATCGAGATGGCGTTGCACGACCACCCCGTCCAACGACTGCTCGGCTGCGGCATCGCGGGCCTCTCCGTGGTGGCGGACAGCCTGTCGGCCATCCGCGACGCCCGCGTGCGCGTCGTCCGCGACGAGTCCGGTCTCGCCGTCGACTACGTCGTGGAGGGCGACTTCCCCAAGTACGGCAACAACAACGACCGCGCCGACGCGATCGCCGTCGACCTCGTCGAGAGCTTCATGACGAAGGTGCGGCGCTATCCCGCGCACCGCGGCGCCGTGCACACCCAGTCCGTCCTCACCATCACCTCGAACGTCGTCTACGGCAAGCACACCGGCAACACCCCGGACGGCCGCCGCGCGGGCGAGCCGTTCGCACCGGGCGCCAACCCGATGAACGGCCGCGACGACCACGGCCTCGTCGCCGCCGCCCTGTCCGTCGCCAAGCTCCCGTACGACCAGGCCCAGGACGGCATCTCGCTCACCGCCACCATCACCCCCACCGGCCTCGGCCGCACGAAGGACGAACAGGTGACCAACCTCGTGGGCGTCCTCGACGCCTACACCGACGCCGGTGGGTTCCACCTCAACGCCAACGTCCTGACCCGCGAGACCCTCCTGGACGCGATGGAACACCCGGAGAACCACCCGCAGCTGACGATCCGCGTCTCGGGCTACGCGGTCAACTTCATCCGCCTCACCCCCGAACAGCAGCGAGACGTCATCAACCGCACGTTCCACGAGGCGCTGTGACCACCGGGTCGGTCCACTCGTGGGACATCGCCACCGCGGTCGACGGACCGGGCACCCGCTTCGTGCTCTTCCTGAGCGGGTGCCCGCTGCGGTGCCTCTACTGCCACAACCCGGACACCTGGCACATGCGCGACGGCCACCGCATGACCGCCGACGAGGTCACGGCCGAGATGGAGCACTACCGCCGCTTCATCGAAGTGGCGGGTGGCGGGATGACGATCAGCGGAGGTGAACCCCTCCTGCAACCGGGCTTCACCTCCGCCGTCTTCCGCAGCGCCAAGGAACTCGGTCTGCACACCGCACTCGACACGTCAGGTTTCCTCGGCGCCCGCGCGTCCGACGCGCTGCTCGCCGACACCGACCTCGTCCTGCTCGACATCAAGTCGTGGGATCCCGCGACCTACCGCCGCGTGACCCGGGGCGAGGTCACGCCCACGCTGGAGTTCGCACGACGCTTGTCCGACCTGGGCAAGCCGATGTGGGTACGCTTCGTGCTCGTCCCGGGCTACACCGACGCACTCGACAACGTCGAAGGCATCGCCCGGTTCGTCAGCGGCCTGGACGCCGTCGAACGGGTGGAGGTGTTGCCGTTCCACAAGCTGGGCGCCCCGAAGTACGCGGCACTCGGCCTCCCGTTCCCGCTCGCGGATGTTCCCACTCCGGACCAGGACCTGGTCGACCGCGTGCGAGAGCAGTTCGCGTCTCACGGACTCGCCGCGCTGTGAAGGGGGAAGGCACGGTTTCCGATCGAGACCCGCGCAGCAGACCCAGCCTCGGGGAGACCGCGACATGAAACGCCGGTCGCCCGGCTGACCGAGCGCGGCGAGCTCGTCGTCTCCGTTCCGGTGTCGACGCGTCGGTCGACCACGGCGGCGGCACAGTTGCACAGCCCCGGCTCCAGTCGTACACCCGGCGGCGCCGCCCCTGCCAGCGACAACGGTCCGGCGGTCCACGAGTGCGTCCCGATCCCCGCCGAACGCGACGGCTGACCCCTTAACCTCGCCTGGCACACCCTGGGGGGTCTACTTGAACAGCATGACCAGGAGGACGGCGATCAAGGGCGCCGTCCTCACCACCGGCCTGGCCGCGTTCGGTCGCTCGGCGGCGGCACACGGCGCACCCGCCGAGCCTGCCGAAGCACGGTTCCTGACGAGCGTGTCTCCGGGTTACCCGGCGGTCGTCGACACCGGCCGCGGGCTGACCGCGTTCGCACTCGGGCCGAGGCGCCGGCTGCACCAACGTCACCAGAACGGCCGGGGCGGCACCTGGTCGCCGTTCGAGCCGGTGCTGGACGCCGCTCTCGACTGCCGACCGGTCGCCGTCACCGTGCCCAACGGCGCGATCGTCGTGTTCGCGCGCGCAGGTGGCGAACTGGTGCACTGCTGGCAGAACACGTACGGCGGTGAGTGGTCGGACTGGCACGGTCTCGGCGCTGTCACGGGCACGAACGAGCCCGCTGTCACGGTCGGGCCCACTGGGCGCATGGCCGTGTTCGTGCGCGACGCGCAGGGCTCCGTGCGGTGCCGCGAGCAGCAGTCGGAGGCAGGTGCCTGGAACGGCTGGCTCGACCTCGGCGTGACCGGGCGGCCGCGCGCGGTCGTCGGTGGATCCGGAGGTGCCGTGGTGGTCGCACGCGACGGCACGGGCCTCGTACACCGGTGGCAGATCGGGGTCGGCGACGACTGGTCGACCGGCTGGACCGGACTCGGCGGCTCGCTGGGCGGCGACCCCGCCGTCACGGTCACGCCGACCGGTGCGCTCGCGATCGTGGCGCGTGGTGACGACGGCAAGCTGGTGCACCTCGGCCAGCGCACGGGCGGAGGCGCGTGGGGCGCGTTCACCGTGGTGGGCACCCAGGTGGTCACGGGCAGGCCCGCGCTGCTGACCGGTGCGAACGGCCGTCTCGTGGTCGTGACCAGGGACGCGGGACGCCGGGTGCGGTTCGTCGAGCAGGACGGGCGCGGCGCGTGGTCGTGGACGGACCTCGGCGGTGAGACCGTCACGGACCCGTCGGCGGTGCTCGGTCCCAGTGGGGAGATCTCGGTGTTCGGGGTGACGGCGGGCGGCGCGATGACCTGGACGCGGCGGACCGGTACGGGCTGGCAGCCGTGGCAGACCTGGGCGGACGACGGCGTGGTGACGGCATGAGTTGCACGATGCGGATCGAGTCCGTCGACCACACGCCCGGCGCGGACGTGCCGATGGGCGGGTACGGCTGGTCGGAGCGCCGCAGCGACGGCAGCGCGGTGGCCGGCAGGCGGCTGCGAGCGCAGTGCGCGGTGCTGACCGACGCCAGCGGCCACACCGTCGTGCTCGTGCGGGCCGACGTGATCAGCGTGCCTCGCGCGGTGTACCTGGACGTCGTGACGCGGCTGGTGGCAGCCGGCCTCGTCGCCTCCGCCGCGGACTTCGTCCTGGCGCAGAGCCACACCCACAACGGGCCGATGGTCGGTCGTGTGCCCGACCCGTACGTGTTGCTGGGCAACGAGGACGACGTCGCGCTGACCGACGGGTTCACCGCCTCGTTCGTCGAGACGCTCGTCCGGCTGGTGACCCGTGCGCGGGCGGCGGCGCCCGTCGAGGTCACGCTCGGGTACGCGGAGGGGCAGGCGTACCTCGCGGTCAACCGGGAGAACCTCGGCTGGGCACCGCCCGACGTGCCGGTGCTCCTCGCACGGAGGGTCTCGGACGGAGCACCGCACGCCGTCCTGTTCGGCCACGCCTGCCATCCCGTGTGCCACCCGTTCGCCACCACGACGTTCGACGCGGACCACTGCGGCCGGGCGAGCGCGGAGGTGGAGCGCCGGCTCGGCGTGCCCGCGTTGTTCTTCCAGGGCGCCGCGGGCGATCTCAACCCCGCCTCGATGGGCTCGGAGGCCGCCGTGCGGCTCACCGGCGACCGGTTGGCCGACTCCGTGGTCGCGATGGTGCGCAACAACGCCTTCCTGCCGGTCGACGGTCCGTTCAGGACTGCGGCGGAGACGATCGACCTCCCGTTCTCCGTGGACCTGGCGGATTCCGCCGCCGTGGAACGGTTGCGGCGCAAGTACCAGCAGCGCGCTGACGCGAGCCCTGAGGCCGGCGTGCGCCGGCACGCCGAACGGATGCTCGACCTGATCAGCAGGGACGCGCTCCCGCGTGCGCTGCCGATGACCGTGCAGCGCCTCGACCTCGGCGGCTTGACCGTGCTCGCGCTCGCCCACGAGGTGACCAGCGGCTACCACGTCGGCACGAAGAACGCGCACGCGGAACCGTTGTGGGTCATGGCGTACGCGAACCACGTGGACGCCTACGTCGCCGCGGACGACCTGCTGTGGCGCGGTGGTTACGCCGCCGGGTGGCAGGACGATCCCGAGATCGCGGGTGCCGGCACCGCCGCGATCTCGTACCTCCTGCCCGCTCCGTTGCGGGCCTCGCCCCGTGACCAGCCCGGTGCGCCCGATTGCGCCGAGGGTCTGGTGACCGGTGCGATCCGGCGGTTGCTGGACACGTGAACGTGCGCGACGAACTCCCGGAGGTGGTCGTGTCCGGCGGTTTCCGCTTCGGCGTGCTCGGACCGCTCGAGGCGTTCGACGGATCGCGGCCGCTCGCCGTGCGGACGGCGAAACTCCGCGCGTTGCTCGCCCTGCTCGTGATCAGGGCGAACGAGGTGGTGCGCGTCGACGAGCTGGTCGACCGGCTGTGGGGCGCCTCACCGCCCGCCAACGCCAAGCGGACGCTGCAGGTGTACGTGATGCGTCTGCGCGCGCTGCTCGGCGACAGCAGGGAGCTGATCCGCACCACGCCGGGCGGCTACCGGCTCAGCGTCGAGCCGGGAGCGGTGGACCTGGTGGCGTTCCGGCGCATGGTGGCCACCGCCCGGAACACGGCCGACCTCGCTGCCCGCGCGGCACTGCTGCGCGACGCCGACGCGCTGTGGCGCGGTACCCCGCTGGTCGACGTGCAGGCGGCGTACGTCGTCACGCACGTGGCGCCGGCGCTGGCGGAGGAGCGGTTGCACGCCGTCGAACTGCGCATCGACGCCGACCTGGAACGGGGTGAGCACTCGGCGGCGACAGGCGAGCTGCGGGCGCTGGTGTCGGCGCACCCGTTGCGGGAACGCATGTGGGCGCAGCTGATCACCGCGCTGTGGCGGTCGGGGCGGCAGGCGGACGCGCTCGCGGCGTACCATGAGGTGCGCCGCGCGCTGGCCGGCGAGCTCGGCGTCGATCCCGGCCCTGAGCTGAGACGGGCGCACGCGACAGTGCTGGCCGGCGGCGATGACGACGTGGCCGGGCCTGCCGCCACGCCGGTGCCGATGCAGCTCCCGCTGGACCTGCGCGGGTTCGTCGGCAGGACAGGACTGACCGAGTGGGTGGCCACACGGGTGCGCGCCTGCGCCGACGCCCCGTCCGTCGTGGTGCTGAGCGGCCCGCCCGGCGTCGGCAAGACCGCGCTCGCCGTCCACGTGGCGCACCAGGTTCGCGAGCACTTCCCAGACGGCCAGCTGTTCGCGGACCTGCGCGGCTACGACGAGCAACCGCCGCTCACCGCGGACCAGGTGCTCAACCACTTCCTGCGCGGCACCGGCATCCCGGCCGAACGCATCCCGCTCGACGTGGACGAGCAGGCCGCGCTGTTCCGCTCGATCCTCGCCGGCCGCCGCGTGCTCGTGGTGCTGGACAACGCCGCCGACGCCGAGCACGTGCGCAAGCTCCTCCCGGCCGACGGCGGCTGCGCGGTGCTCGTCACGAGCAGGGATCCGTTGCGGGGCCTGGTGGTCACGCACGGGGCGCGCTCACTGACCGTCGGCGTGTTCGACTCCGCCGAGGCCGAACAGCTGCTGGTCGACGTCGTCGGTCCCGAGCTGGTGGGCGCGGAACCCCTGGCGGCGGCGGAACTCGTCGCCCTGTGCACGCACCTGCCACTCGCGTTGCGCATCGCCGCCGCGAACATCACCGGCTCGATCGCCGAGTACGTCGCCGAGCTGCGCGGCCAGGGCCTGGCGGCGCTGTCCGTCGCGGGAGACGCGCGCGTGGCCGTGTCAGCGGCGTTCGACCTGTCCTACGCGGCGCTGAACCCGTTGGCGAAACAGGCTTTCCGCCTGCTCGCCCGGCTGCCGGGAGACGACTTCGGCACCGAGGTCACCGCCGTGCTGATCTCCGCCTCCCCCGCCACCGCCGCGACGGTGCTGCGCGCGCTCACCGACGCGCACCTCGTGCACCGGGTGGCGCCGGGCCGGTTCCGTTTCCACGACCTGATCCGCAACTACGCCGCCGCGCTCCCCGACCCGTGCGGCGTCGACAGCGTCTACGACTGGTACCTGACCCGCGCACTCAGCGCGGCACAACACCTCTACCCCGAAATGGTGCCGTGCTCCCCGGCAACCGCGTTCCGCACCGCCGAGGACGCGCTGACGTGGCTGCACGTCGAACGGACCAACCTGGTGGCCGCCATCTGCCACGCCGCCGACCACGGCCCGCGGCCACTGGCCTGGCAGCTGACCGACGCGCTACGCGGCTACTTCTGGCTCCAGACCAACGGCACCGACTGGGCCGTGGCGGCCCACGCCGGCCTGCGCGCCGCCGAGGGCAACCCCCAGGCGCAGGCGCTGATGCACCACAGCCTGGGCACCCTCTACGCGAGCTTCCACCACCACGGCCTGGCCCTGGAGGAATACGACCAAGCACTGCGCATCGCCGCCGATCACGACTTCCCCCGCGTAGTGCACGCCACCCGGAACAACATCGGGGTGCTGCGCCAGGACATGGGCAGACCCGCGGCAGCCATCACCGAGTACTCCCAGGCCCTCGTGGTCCAGCGCACGGCGGGCCACTTCGCCGCCGAGGCCACGACCCTGGTCAACCTGGGCTCGGCCCACTGGGAGATGGGCGACCTTTCGCGCGCCTTGGCGACCTTCGACGAGGCCCTCGCGCGCCTGGGCTCGACCGACGCGCACCAGGCACGGGTGGAGGTGCAGGACAGCCTCGCCCGAGTGCACCTGGACCGCGGCGACCTCAACCAGGCCCACGACTACGCCTCCAGGGCTCTGGCCTCCGCGGCCCACCACCCCCGCCTCGCCGCCGAGGCGCACAACACGCTGGGCGCCGTCTGCCTGCGGTTGGGGCTGGCGGATGACGCTCTGAACCATCACTCGCGTGCTTTGGACGTAGCTCGTTCGCTGGGGCATCGCCGTGCCGAGGCCGCCGCGCTGCTCGGGATGGCGGAGGCGTTGGGGTCGGCCGGGCGTGGGGGCGAGTCGCTGGAGATGTGCCGGCGGGCGTTGTCCCTCGTGGTGTCGTCCGGGGTTCGGTCTCGGGTGGGGCGGGTGTTGACGGCGCTGGCTGCTGCTCATCTGCGGGTCGGGGACGCTTCGGCTGCTGTTGTTGAAGGGTGGCGGGCGGTTTCGGCTCACCGGGAGCACGGGCATCGGTTGGGAGAGGCTCGGGCTTTGCGGGTGTACGCCGATGCGGTGTCGGTGGTGTCCGGGGAGGAAGAGGCTCGGCCGCATCGGGAGATGGCGGCCGAGATCTTCGCCTCGCTCGGGGTGGCGGCGGAGCTGCTCACGCGTCCCTGATCGCGACGATCTGCTCCCAGGTGACCTCGGGCGGCTCCCATCCCAGTGCGGCCGCGTGCGCGACGAACTCGGCGGGCACCGAGACGTTGTAACGGCGCACGTAGTGAGCGAGGTCCGTTGGCCACAACCAGGTTCCGTCGGTGAGCGTCGCGAGACGGCCGATCTCGACCCGCTCCTCGCTCAGCACGTCGACGACGACCGACGTCGACACGGCGTAATTTCTCCCGCGCTCCAGGTACGCCGCCAGCCGTTCCTGAACTTCGGGGTCACCTTGCCCCACACAGTCGTGGATCGAAGGAGCATCACGACTTCCGTGAACAAGCTCACGGAAGTGCCCGAACGATTGTGCGGTCATGAGCAGCCCTCCCTCAAGGACGATTCGTGGCACGTCGTCGCCACCCGCCACCAAGTCACTTCTACGGTCCGTACTGACGCGGATAGAAGTGCTTCCAGGCGTCGGCCTCCGGCAAGAGGTCCCGCTTGTCCGAGGTCGGACCGACACCAATCTTTCCATCCTCCCAGATCCACAAGATGTCAACCGGAGCTCGGACCTCGACTTTCAGCAGATCAGCGAGGCGCTGCGCGAAATCGCCCCTCGGGGAACCCGTTGAGCAGGAACACAGGCGAATCGGGCCACCTCGGTAGTTTGGGTCGCGCTTGAGTGCCTCTGCAAGCGCCCTGGCATCGGCCAGCTGCTGACCGGGGCCGAGCAACACCTTCGTCGGTGTGCCATGAGCAACCACGTCGTAGAAGCCCGTCATGGGTGAAGTGGCAGCGTGGTGCTTCAGGAAATCATCGTGCGGAAGCATATAAACCGATCGCTCACAGTTGATCGCTTTATAGCGCCAGCTCGTGGTTGTACAGGGCGGCCAGTTGGACGACTGATTTCCGGAACTGGCGGACGCCGCACTCCACGCGACCTGCTGGTACGACTTCGAGCCGTCCTCGTTCTCGCTCGCCCGGAAGATCCCGTCCTCGGTGTAGAGGTTGCCCCCACCGGAGTTCGACAGCTCCGACGGCAAGGTCTCCTCGGCGTTCTGGATGACCGTGTTCTCGGCCCCCAGCACCGCGTCCCGAACCTTCTCGTTGACGACCTCCTCGTCCTGCACGTCGCGCTGCACGGTCGCGACCACAGCCGCCGGCACGTCCGGGTTCGCCGCTACGACGCCACCCGCGATCACGACCGCGAGCGCTGCCGGGTCGAGCGCCATCTCGACGTTCTTGGCCCCCTGCTCCGCCTCGATGCGGGCGATCACACCCGGCGGGACGGGCGGCGGCATGACGACTTCAGGCGGGAGCTGCTGCTCGTCCGGGAGGGGCTCGTTAGGCGAGTCGGGGTTCTTCTTGCGGAGGTCCCGCCACTTCGTGGAAGCAACGAACTGGTTCTGCGGGCCAGGGGGGTTGAGCCAGTCGTAGACGTCGAAGGTGGTCTGTGCCCAGCCGATGACCGGGACGAACTTGGTCGCGACCCGGAGCGCCCCGAATCTGGCCAGGCTCTTCGTGGTCTGCCGCGAAGCTGCGGTTCCCTGATAACAGTTGCCGCCCAGGCCCGCTTTCTTGTACAGCCCTTGGTCAGGCCGGGCCGGTGCTCTCACTCCCGCGCACTGGTGGCCGTCCGGGTCGTGGTTGCCGATCGGGTCGCCATTGCCGTAGACGAAGCGGTTCGCACCCACCGAAGGCGAGGTCGGCAAGGCGATGTCGTCGCGCGAGGTGAAGCCGCCGGCCGCCGGGTCGTACCAGCGGGCGCCCATGTCGACCTCGCCGCTGTCCGGATCGGTGTAGTCCGACTGGAAACCGAGCGAGGGGCGGGTTCCGGTGCTCGCCAGCACCTTGCCGAACGGGTCGAACGTCGTCGAGTCGGTCAGGCCGCTGACGGTGGTGGCGCCGTCGAACCCGCCGACCACGTCGCCGTGCCGGTCGGTGGCCAAGGTGCGTTTGTCGTTGCCGCGACTCAAAGACAGCAGAGAACCGGACAGGTCTCGGCTGTAGTTCGTGGTGCCGTCGGAGGCGACGTCCAGGGACTTGCCGACGTACGAGAACGCCACGCCGTTGCGGCGCACCAGACGGTCGAGGCCGTCGTAGGTGTAGGTGCCCGCGCCGCGTTTGACCGAGCGGTCGAACGCGTCGAACTGGTACGTCACGTCGCCGCGCTTCACCGGGGTGCCGCGGGCCGACCAGGTGTACGAGGCGCTGGAGTCGGACAGCATCCGGTTGCGGGCGTCGTAGGTCGCCGTGGCCGTGCCGGCCGAGGTGCGGTTGCCCGAGTCGTCCCAGCCGTAGGCGGTGGTCGTGCCGCCCGCGGCCCAGGTCTTCAGCCGGCCGGACCTGTCGTAGGTGTAGGTGTTGTCGGTGGTCGAGGTGCCGGTGACGACCTTCTTGCGCTTGACCCGGTCGGCCAGGTCGTACTCGTAGTTCGTGGCCGTGACGGTGGCCGTCCCGCCGCGCAGGGTGTCGCTCGCGAGACCGCCGAAGTCGTTGTAGCCGTACGTCCTGGTGTTGCCGGCGCCGTATGCGACGGACTCCAGCGCACCCGCGTTGTCGTAGTCCAGCACTCGGGTGCGGCCGGTGGCACCGTCCACAACGGACGCGAGTCGGCCGGACACGTAGGAGTTGACGGTGGTGCCGGCGGCGTCGGTCTGGGTCAACTGCCGTCCGTCGGCGTCGTAGGTGAACGACGAGTTGCCGGACGGGCCGGTGGCGCTGAGGAGCAGGCCGCGGTCGTTGTAGTCGAACGCGTTCGTGCCGCCGGGCGCGTTGGTGGTCTTGAGCCTGCCCGCCGCGTCGTAGGTGAGCACGCGGTTCGGCGTGGCGACCTCGGCACCGGCGCCGGTCTCCTCGATTAGGCGGTTCAGCACGTCGTACGCGCGCGTGCGCGTCACGCCGCCCGGTGCCTTCAGCAGGTCCGGGTTGCCTGCCAGGTCGTAGCTCGTCGTCCAGGTGCGGTCGGCGGGCTGCGGGTGTTGCGGCGTCGGGGGTTCGACGGTCGACTCGGGCAGCCCGAGGCTGTTGTAGGTGGTGACGAACCTGTTGGTGCGGCCGTCGGTGTAGCGCGTGCGCTGCCCGTCGGCGTCGTAGCCGAACGACGTGGTGATGGACTTGTTGTCCGCCACCGGTTCGACCTGGCTGACGAGCCGGTTCGCCGCGTCGTAGGCGAACGTCGTGGCTTCCTGCTCGGCGTTGCGGCTCTCGACCACGTTGCCGGCGTCGTCGTACGCGGTCGAAGTCTGGCGCAGAACGGCGTTCTGCGCGTTGAGCTGGTAGGTCCCGACCGCGCGGCCCGCGGCGTCGATCTTGGTGAACGCCGTGCGCCCGAGGCCGTCGGACACGCGGACCTGGTTGCCCGCCAGGTCGTAACCGAACTGGGTCGTGACGGTGTCCGGCGCGGTGGTGCGGATCCGCTCGCCGAGCACGTTGTAGTCGTGCTGGGTGACGGACTTCGACGGCGGGGTGACCGTGCGCAGGTTGCCCGCGTCGTCGTAGCGCAGCTCGGTGGTGTGCGCCGCGGGTTGCGGTTTGCGCTCCAGCGAGGTGCTGGTGACCGGCCTGCCGAGGTCGTCGTAGGTCGACTGGGCCCGTCCGCCGGTCGGGTCCGTCACGGACAGCGTCTCGCCGGCGGCGGTGTAGGTGTACGACCAGGTTCCGCCGGGCGCGGGCTGCCGAACCTCGCGCAGCCTGCCCAACTGGTCGTAGCGGTTGGTCGTGACGCCGCCGCGCGGATCCGTCACCGCGATCCGGTTGCCCAGGGCGTCGTACGCGACGGTCTGGACCGACTTCTTCGCCGTGCTCTCGCCCGGCCTCGTGTAGTCCGGCGACTCGGTGCGCACGACGCGGCCGAGCCGGTCGTAGCCCGTCACGAAGACCTGGCCGTTCGGGGTCTTGGTGTGTGTCGGCGCACCGAAGGTGTCGAGACCCGTCCTGCTCACCGGGCGGTGCGCGACCGGATCGCCGCCGTTCGACTCCACCTGCACGGACGGCGACGTCACGGTCACCTGGTTGCCGTGCTCGTCGTAACCGAAGTCGGTGGTGTTGTTGCGCGGGTCGGTAGCGGAGGTCAGCAGACCTCGGTCGTCGTAGGCGAGCTGGGTCACCAGCGACTTGGAGCCGTTGACGACGGTCTGCTTGGACATGCGCCCGGCGAGGTCGTACTGGTAGTCGGTGACCTCGACACGGCTCGTGTCGATGCCGACGCTGTTGGAGCTCAGGCCGGTGCGCCTGACCTGGGTCGTGTTGCCCTGGGTGTCGTAGGTGAACTCGGTCCTGCGCTTGAGACCGTCCGGATCGGACTCGGTGGTCTTGACGCGGCCGACGGCGTCGTAAGTGCTGGCGGTGACGCGCTTGCCGGTCCCGTCTGTGCCGGGGGTCAGCTGACGGGTGGGGTTTCCCGCACCGTCGTAGAGGTTCTCCTCCAGCAGGACGTCTCGCGCCGCCTCACCGGCGTTGAACGGGTTGCGCACCCCCTTGGCCACGACCTTGTGCAGCAGGTCGTCGTTGTAGTAAACGAACTGCTTCGTGCGGCCCATCGCGTCGGTGACACGGGTCGTTCGGCCAGCGAGGTCGTAGGTGAACGACTGGAGCACGAGAGTGGTGCCCGGCGTGTCCGAGGTCGTGCCCTCACCGGTGCCGCTGCCGGGAACGACCGGCTGGTCGTGGAACGCGCGCAGCCGCACCTCGGCGATCTTGTTGCGGCCGGTGTAGGCGAACTCGTACTTGGTGCCGCTCGCGTCGGTCATCGACGTGCGGTTGCCGAACGAGTCGTAACCGTAGAACGTCTTGGCGCCTTCCGCGTCGGTCTGGACGCTGAGCCGGCCGCGGTCGTCGTACTCGTTCTTGGTGACGCGCTCGGCGTCGCCACCCGTGGTGTCACTGACCTTCACCTCGACCGGCCGGCCGTCGGCGTCGTAGGACGTCTCCGTGCGCAACGTGTGCTTGACGTTCGTGACCGCGTTGGTGGTGGCCGGTTCCGTGACCGACGTGCGCCGCGACAGCCTGTCGTACGCGAACGTCGTCTGGAGGCCCTGCGGGTGGGCGTCGGAGATCTGCGTCTGGGTTTTGCGCCTGCCCAGCGTGTCGTAGGTGTACCGGGTGATCAGCCCGGTCGCGACGACCTCCTCCTGCGCCAGGTCGCCGTTGCGGAAGTAGCTGTACTTCGTGACGGCGCCGCGGCTGTCCTTCGAGGTGGCGAGCAGGCCCGCGGGCGCGCTGCCGCCGTCGAACGCGGGCGTGCCGCCGTTGAGCAGCGTGTAGGTGTGGGTGATCCCGCCACCGTCCGGTTTGGACACCTGCGCGAGGAGTCCGCGCGGGTTGTTCTCGCCGGTGTAGGTGTAGCTGCTGAGGTAGCGGGAGTCGGTCGCGCCCGACGACCTGGCGTCCCGGTGGGTGACGATCTTGTCGTTGCGCGGGTCGGTGACGTCCCCGGTGTTGAGGTAGTAGGTCGAGTACGACGTCTGGCAGTCATCCGGCGCGACCCGACAGGTCTTGCGGGACACCAGGTTCCCGCGCGCGTCGGTCGTCAGGTGGACCTTGTTGCCGTTCTCATCGGTGATGGTGCTCTGGAAGCCCTGCTCGTCGTAGGTGAACGTGCGAACGCCCTGGCCGTCGACCGGGCCGCCGATCCACTCGTTCGGCGGGGTGCCCGGACCTCCGCAGTAGACCGGTGGCGGGTCGCTCGGCCCCGGTGATGGACTGGTCGGGACGGGACAGGTGGGTGCCGGCGGCACGCTGGGTTTGCCGGTGGCGTCCCGCGCGTCCTCCGGCCTGGTGCCGAGGCCGAGCGGTGCGGCGTAGCGCAGCACGCGCCCGCGCCGGGGATCGAAGTCGTAGAAGTGCTGGCGGTTGCCGGGATCCGTGACGCGGGTGGTGCGGATCAGGTTGTCCGCGGTGCCGGTGACGACCGGTGTGCTGATCTTCCACAGGCCACCGTCGCGGTCGGTGAACTCGCTGACCCTGTCGTTGACGAGGTCGTAGCGCAGCTGTGCGGCCGTCCGTCCACTCGGGAGGGTGAGCTTGGTCAGCTGGTCGGACGGCGCGCGAGCCTGGTAGTGGGACTTGACCTCGGCCGGGCCGAGCGGGTGCTCGTAGTAGGCGACCTCGTCGATCAGGCCGGAGAAGTAGCGGCGGGCGTCGGTGCCCCAGCCGGGCCACGCGGACGGCGGCACGGTGTAGCCGCCACCGATCTGGCTGTGCAGGGCGTCCGGGTGGTTGATCTCCCCTGCGAGCGGTGTGGTGGTGACCGGCTCGCCGTCGAGGTAGAGCATCTGGGTGGCCAGCGAGCCGGACAGCACGACGTGGTGCCACTGGTCGTCGTTGACGGTCCTGGTCGAGGTGAGCGGGTTCGCGGCGCCGTTCCAGAACTGGCCGCGCAGCTTGCCGTCCTGGCCGACGTAGAGCGCGGGCACGGCGCCGGCGGAGGTTCCGGTGATCGGCTGCTGCTGGTAGCCGAACAGCGGCCCGCCCGCCGAGGTCTTGAACCACAGCTCGATCGCGAGGTCGCGGTTCTTGCGCACCATGCCCGTCGGCAGCGTGATCGCCGACGAGGTGCCGTTGAACCGGCCGGAGCCGTCGGAGGTGCCGTTCAGCACGCCCTCGGCAGGCGTCACGTCCTTCGAGACGCCGTCGTCCTTGCCCAGGTTCGTGCGGACCTGGCTCTCCGCCTTGGTGCCGAGCGGGTCGCCGAGCCGCCAGTACGACAGCGGCCGCGAGTCGACCACCACGCTGCGGTAGTGCGAACCGAGCTGGTACTCGTACTTCGTGCAGTTGTTGTCCGGTCCGCAAGCCTGGTCGAGTTTGTCGCCGGTGTAGCTGTAGGTCCAGACGATGCCGGCCGGGCTGCCGTCGACCGGATCGGTCTTGACGGTTCTGACGTGCGTGCCGCCCTCCCAGCCGAACTCGAGGGCGCGGTCGCTCGTGCGGTTGATGGCGCGAATGACCTTGCCGGCGCCGTCGTACTCGACCTCGACCTCGTGACCGGCTTCGTTGATGATCTTCCAGAGCCTGCCGTCAACGCGGAAGCGGTAGCTCGTGAAGGCCTTGTCGGTGAGCAGCCAGCCGCCCCCGGTCTCGGCGGCCTCGGTGCGGAAGTTCGCCGAACGGCCGGGAGGCGAGGAGAAGGTGCCGTCAGCGTTGCGGCCGAACCGGACCTGCTGGCCGTCGGGATAGGTGACGACGACGTTGCCGGACCCGTCGGCGTCCGGCTGGACGCGCATGTCGTACCGGGTCGACCAGCCCGCACCGAAGATCAGGTTCTTGCGCGGGTCGAGGCTGTTGTACGTGCGCACGACATCGAGCGCGGGACCGGTGACCGCGACGGTCGCGTCGACCGCGCTGGAGAAGTAGTTGCCTGTCTGCGAGTCGAAGTTCTCGTTCGCGCCGCCGTAGGGGGCGTTCGCGAGGTGCGAGGTGATCTCGGGCTGCGGCACGGCGGTGAGCAGGGTGCTCGGCGGCAGCTCGACGCTCTCGGCGATGCCGTCGTAGCCCCACGCCCGCCACTGATAGCTCTTGCTCCACCTCAGGGCACCGACCGGGACGGTGAACACGCGGTCGTTGACGTACCCGGAGTTGACGACGCAGCCGACGCCGTTGTTGTCGACGTACTTCTCGCAGATCTGGAACCGGTACTGCGGCTTCTTGTCCGGCGGCGAGTCGACGTCCACGGCGTCGACCCACAGCTGCGGGGTCAGCGTCTGCGCGGAGTAGCCGTTGGGCGGGTACTGCGCCTTGACGATCGGCTTGATGTTGACCACGCGCAACGTCAGCCGCGCGGGTGCGATCTGCTCGTCGGTGAACCAGGGTCCGCCCTTGCGCAGCATCGAGAAATCGAGGACGTACTCCCCGATCGGCATCGCGTTGATCTTCGCGTCGAGCGTGACCGAACCGCCGCGCGGAACGTCGTTCGGCAGCAGCGCGGACTCGACCGTCGCGAACGGCGCGCCGGTGGCGGTGTAGGCGCGGTAGCCGAGCGCGAAGTCGTTCTTGCCCCACGGCTGCGAGCCCCGGTTGGTGACGGTGATCTTGACGTTGCCGGGCGAGTTGGCGTGCACCGGCGGTTCCGGCACGCCGTTGTCGATGCGGTACTCCGCGTCGTACGGGCTGTGCGTGATGAACAACCGCGGCTTGTTCGCGGTGCCGTGGCCGGTGAACTTCTTCCAGCCGAAGCGGTCTGTCTCCGACGCGCGGACGGTGAGGCCGTTGTTGGCCTGGCCGTTGGCCCAGCCCTGCACGAGGTCGCGGCCGCGGACGCCGAGGTCGATCACCTCGGACGCGGTGGGGCAACTCGACGCCGACTGCCAGTCACCGATGTAGCCGTGGGCGAACGACGAACTGGTCAGCGGTTCGGCGTCGAAGGCCGGGCCGGGGTACGCGCCGCTGGTGCCCCAAGCGCCGCGCACGGCGTGCACGGTGATCGGTCGCGGCTCGCAGGACTCCGACCACCAGTTGGTGAGGTAGAGCTGGGCGCCGAACACCTTGTGGTCGCGGATGGCGCCGGCGACGTCGCCGAAGTTCAGGTAGCTGGCGTGCTTGACGCCGCCGTGCAGGCCGACGAGCAGGTCCTGGGCGCCGGACTGGCGGCCGTTGGAGTGCACCACGATGCCGTCTCCGGCCGTGCGTTCCAGCACGCTCGGGTCAACCACGACGGGGAACTCGCGGGCGGGATCGCGCAGCCAGGCCTCGTCGGCCTCGACGAGCAGCGCACCGTCCACAATGGAGTACGTGACGCCGAAGGAGGTGGCGGGGTCGCTCGCCGAGTCGGTCATGAACCCGGCGGGGACGGTCGCGCGCTCGGTGCCCTTCGCGTCCTTCAGCACGACCTGGTCGTCCACGACGTGCGCGGTCAGCCCTTTGAGGTGCAGGGGGAAGCGCCACTTCTTGGCCGCGTCCGCGCTGTGCAGGACGACGGACTCCTTGACGCCACCGGCGACCGACTCGAGCACCAGGTCGCTGCCCGGCAGCGCGGCCGGGTAGGTGATGGTCGCGCCGTCGACCACACCGGTCGCGCGGGTGGCGTCACCCAAGCCGTAGCCGAACTCCAGTCCGTCGCCCAAGTCCATGCGCACCAGGCGTTGTGCGTCCGCCGTGCGGGCGAAGGTGGTGCGCACGCTGTCCGCGCGGTTGCGCCAGCCGTCCGCACCGGCGTCCTCGATCGCCGGGTCGACGGTGTGCCACTTGCCGTCGGCGGACCGGTAGTTGACCGGGTCGCGGGAGAACTCGGTGGTGAGCGTGCCGTCGTCGTTGCGGTACGTGCGCTGCTGTCTGCCGCGTTGCTCGGGGAGTTCCGTGCTGGTGTTGCGGTCGAAGCCGCGCACCTGCACCGGACCGGCGGACACCGCGGTCTCGTTGCGCTGGACGTCGGGCTGCTCCGGGAACTTGATCTCGCGGTACTTCGCCTGCAGCGACTCGGGCTTCGCCTGGTTCGGCGGCCCTTCGGCGATCTCGTGGGGCTGACCGGCCGCGCTGCCCTCCTGCTGCCGGGGCGCGAGCTCGATCGCCTCCAGCAACGCGCGCTGCTCGGCGGTGATCAGCGGGAACAGCTGCGACGCCGCCGGGCCGAACAACGTGACGATCAACAACAGCGCCAGTCCGAGCAGGGACAACCGCCGCATCCGACCGCGTTTCTGCGCCACCACGTGAACCATCCCCCAGGCAGGACGAAATAACTGCTGCGCCCGAGAGAATGAACTAGCCGAACACGCCCTCGCAAGGCTTCGAACTGCTGTTTCATCGCGAAAGAAGCATGTTGCCAAGATGAAACAGATTTGAAGGCGGCACACTTTAGAATTTTCCAAACCCAGTCGTACGCCCATTTCTCATCAATGCAGAGGAAACGCAATGAGGCGAAGAGTGAAGCGGTGGACCGGACCACTGCTGGCCGGTTTGATCGCGGCACCGCTGGCCGCGGTCTCGACCCCGCTGGTGGCCGCCGCGGACACCACCCCGGTGTGCCGCAGCGCCGCACCGGTGTTCACCGTGCGCCAGAACGGCGACCTCGCGGTCTACGGGCACGAGGAGCCGGAGAACGGGCAGGCCGTGTGGAGCGGAGGCGAGGTGAAGGGCACCCAGTGGACGGGCCGCACCCTCGCCGGACCGGACGGCGTGCTCTACAACATCCCGCCGGACGGCGCGCTGAAGCGCCTTCGCTGGAACGGTTCCGGCTGGGACGGCAACGGCCAGGCCGAGGTGATCGGCGTCGACTGGCAGCGGTTCACGACCGACGCGTACCGCAACCGGATCACCGTCGACGAGACCGGCCGCATCTACACGATCAACGACAAGGGCGAGCTGCGGGTCTACCTCTGGGACGCGCAGAACAAGAAGTGGCTCAACGCCGCCGGTGACGTCATCGGCGTGGGCTGGGACCGGTACGACTCGATCACCGCGGGCGGCGCGGGCGTGCTCTACGCGCGCAAGCCCACCGGCGAGATGATCCGCTACCGCTACCACGCCGAATCGCAGCGCTACGTCCTCCGCGACCAGCAGGTCGGCACCGGCTGGAACGGCTTCAAGCGGATCTTCTCCCCCGGCGGCGACGTGCTCTACGGCATCCGCCCGGACGGCGTCATGCTCTGGTACCGCTACATCGAGGCCACCGGCACGTGGGTCGGCGGCGACACCACGGGCGTGCCGATCGGCAACGAGTGGCAGAACGACGACGTCAGCGCGATGAGCGACGCCTGCAAGCTCACGTCGGTGCCGTCGTTCCCCGCGCGCGTCGGTGTCCCGCTGGACGGCCGGGCCGCGACGCACGTGACGATGAGCAAGGACGGCGTCCCGCAGTACTTCTACGTCAACGACTTCGGTCAGACCGTGCACGGCAAGCAGGTCAACTCGACCGACCCGCGCAGCGTGCAGCTTCAGGTGATCGACGGCAACTCCCTGACGAAGACACCCTCCGCGGTGATCGGCGCGGGCGACCGGCTGCAGGCGTTCGCCCTCGGCCAGGACGGGGAGACGAGGACCAGCGCGCAGACGGCGGACGGTCTCAGCTGGACCGGGTACACCTCGCTCGGCGGGTTCACGCCCGGTCCCGCGACGTTCGTGCGCGACAAGGACAACCTCGTCCGCGGCTTCGCGGTGGACGCCGCGGGCAAGCTGTGGACGCGCTCGCAGGCCGCGGTCGACGGGCCGCTCATCCCGTGGGCAGAGGCCGGCGGCACGAACCTCACGTCCGACTTCGTGGTGATCCCCTCCGGCGACGGCTTCGAACTCGCCGCGCGGACGACCACCGGTGACGTCGCGGCCGTGCGGTGGGAACGCACGGGCTTCGGGCCCTGGCGCGCGGTGCCGGGTGGCGCGATCACGGGCAAGCCCGCCGCGGTCCTGAACCTGAACGGGAAGCTGGACCTCTACGCGCGCCGCGCGGACGGTTCAGTGCACTGGCAGCGCGAGTCGAACACCGGTTTCACCGGGATCTGGGCCCCGATCGCCGGCCTCACCGCCGTGGGTTCTCCCGCCGCGGCCGTCGTCGGTGGCGTCACGCGCGTCTCGGTGCGCAACAGCGCGGACAACTACGTGTACACGACCATGCAGGCGACTCCCGGCAGCATCGAGCACACGGCCTGGACGGTCCTCGCGGACTCCCGCACCGGCGCGAAGATGATCGCCGCGACGGATCCGGCCATGGCCACGGCGGCCAACAACACCGGGGTGTACATCACCTTCCGCGATCCCAACGACATCTCCGGGTTCTACGCCTCGGCGGGCACGACCACGGGATCGACCGCGGCCGCGCGCATCGGGGCGGCCGGCGACTCGTTCACCGGCGGCCCCCAGACCTGATCCCAGGCGGGGCGCCTTGCGCATGGCGTTGCCGCGGGAGCGGATGACGCGACGCCGGCCCGTCGATGACTGTGCCAGCCACGGGTGGCGCCGGTGACCTGACCGGACTCCAGCCCGCAGAGGACGGTGGAAGCCCCGGCGACGTCGTTGACGTCGCCGGGGCGCGCACGGCGGCGTCAACGACCTGTGCGTGCCGAAACTACTTCCGTGCACGACAAGCCACTTGACGATCATCATGGACACGGCGGGCTCGCACCGGCGACCATCGCGATTACGTTGGTGCGCAACGGCGTCCACGTCCTGACCGCATGGCCGGACAAACCGCCTGGCGAAGTCACGGCTTACCGAGGTCGGCGACGAGCAGGTTGGGATCGTGCTGCCGGACGAACGCCGCGCTCGCCACGTAGGCGGATCTGCCTCTGACCACGACGGTGCTGGGGCCCTGCAGACCGTCCTGGCCGTCGAGCACGACTGAGTGGGAGCCGTCCGGCTCGACCAGCACCACCTGGTTGGAACCGTTGAGCGCGACGAGCGCGGTGTCTCTCCTGTCGATGAACGCGAAGTCGTCGGCTCCCGCGAGGCCGCGTGCTTTCACCGTGATCTTCCCATTGCCGCGCAACGGGATCCGCAGCAATGTGCCCTGGTCCGTGTTCGTGGCCCAGACGGCTCCGTTGTGGATTTTCAGGCCGTTGACCCCCAACGAGCCGGTGGGCGACAGCTCGGCACCGCGCGCCCATGCCACCGGGTCACCTCCCTCGGCGGGAACGCGCCAGATGACCGACAGGGCCGAGTCCGCGACGTACAGGTCACCGGTCCGCGGATCGACGTCCATCCCGTTCGGGAGCCCGGCGGCGGGCAACGCCGCGATCCGCTCGGGGTTGCCGCCAGGACGCACGCGCCACACACCGGTGAGATCCGCGGTGCCTGCGGCATAAGCGATGTAGAAGGTTCCATCCCAGGACCGGACCAATCCGGAGGCGATGGAGAACCCGCCGACGGGCTCGACCGGTGCGGGCAGGGTCGCGAGCACGCGGGTCGTGCCGTCCGCGGAGATCCGCGCGACCTGCCTGCTGACCGCGAACACCACGTCGACCGCGCCCAGCGGAGCCGGCACCGCCGACTCCGGGAGCTGTCCGGCGGCCAGGTCGAAGTGCGCCACGATCCGCGCGTGGGACAAGGGAGCGGTGGCGGCGATCGCGGGAACCCCGGTCCAGCTCAGGACTCCCAAGAGGACCGCGGTGATCGCCCGGCCGGTCACCACGCCACGGCGCCTTCGCGGTCGAAGAACCCGCCGGTCGGCGCGTCGTCGCCCACCGTCGCCCAGTGCACGGAGGCTCGAGCTCCCTCCGCGGTGGTGAACTCGCCCTGGAAGCCGTTGAGGTCGGTCGCGACATACCCCGGGGTGACGGCGTTGACCTTGATGTGCCGGAGTGCGGGGTCGTCCAGGAACGCGTTCGCGTACTTGACGGTGAGCATGTTCACCGCGGTCTTCGAGGCGGAGTAAGCGAACGACTCGTGCGAGCGCGCGAACATCGAGCCCTGCTCGGTCGCCTTGGCGAACATCGCCGAGTCGCTCGCGACGTTGACGATCCGCGCGGACCGCGACGCGCGCAACAGCGGCAACATCGCGTGGATCACGCGGACGAGACCGAAGACGTTGGTCTCGAACTCCGGCCGCATGTCCTCCGCCGTCACATCGACGGCGGGCTTGCGGATCAGCGTGCCGGCGTTGTTGACCAGCACGTCGAGACGGCCATAGTCCTGTTCGACCAACTCGGCGACCTCGCGCACCGAGTTGTCGTCGGTGACGTCCAACCGCACCGGCCGGGCCACGAGACCGTCGTCCGCCAGTTCCTTCACCGCCTTCTCCCCTTGCTCGACATCACGGGAGCCGAGCAACACCGTGTGGCCCAGCTCGGCCAGTTGCCGGACCGTGGCCAGGCCGATGCCCTTGTTCGCCCCGGTGACCAGAGCAATGTTCTTCGCGGACATGGGTTCGCGGAACAGGGGTCGCAAGCGGCCCTGGAGGACATCGCGCGACGTGCGCAGGTGAGCATCGCCACCCTCTACCGGAACTTCCCCAACCGGGAGGACCTCGTCGCCGAGGTGAACCGGGACGCGGTCGAGGCGCTGTGCCGGTCCGCGGCCGACCTCGGGCACCTCGAGCCGTGGGACGCCTTGGCGAAGTGGCTTGAGAACTTCGTCGCCTACATCGGGACGAAGCTGGCGTTCGCCGAGGCGTTGAACCGGACGACCGAGGGGTACCAGGCGTGCCGCCAGGCGATGCGCGTCGCGGGTGAGCCGCTGCTCGTCCGCACGCAGGACGCAGGCGCCGTCCACCCCGAGGCGACGATCGACGACGTGCTCAGGATGTTCTCCGGCGTGAGCGCCGTCGAGTACGTCGACGAAGCCCAGCGCCGACGCGTGTTCGGCTTCGCCTTGGCGGGATTGCGTACATGTCCGTCAGCAGGGGCCGGAGCACGTTCTTGAACGGAACCGCTCGGACCCAGCCTTGAGCACCGCCCGACAGGCGGCGATCGCACACTCGGGTTGTTCTTTGCGACAACCTGTCTTAAAGTTTCGCGACAGGTTGTCGCAAAGAGCGACCCGACCGGCCGCGGGAAGAGGAACACATGAGCACCGCCAGTGACCGAGCCGAGATCATCGAGCTGATCAGCAACTACGCCACCATCTCGGACCGGCGGGAGTTCACGACGCTGCCCGCCAAGACGTTCACCGACGAGCTGACGGTCGACTTCTCCAGCGTGGCAGGCACTCCGGTGATGACCGTCCCGCTGAGCGCCTACGTGCAGAGCCTGAGCGGAGCGTTCTCCGCGTTCAAGGCGACGCACCACGCCATCACCGGACACGTCGTCGAGATCGACGGTGACACCGCCAGGGTCCGCGCCCACGTCCGGGCCGAGCACTGGTTCCCGGACGAGGCCCCCGCGCCGCGCTGGCTGGTCGTCGGCTTCTACGACAACGAGGCGATCCGCACACCCGGCGGGTGGAGGCTCTCCCGCGTCAAACTGACCGCGACCCACCAGGAGAACGCGCCGCGACCGGCGGACCCGTCCACCGGAGAATAGGCGGCAGCAGCACGTCCAGCAGCGAGGAGAACGACCAGATGCCGCGGATCCGAGCCGCCACGATCGAGGAACACCACGAGATGGTGTGGGCCGACCTCACCGAGGCGATGCGGCACCTGCTCCTCGAACGCGACTACGACTCGATCAACATGGGCCACATCGCGGCCCGGGCCGGCCTCGCGCGCAACACCCTCTACAACTACGCCCAGGACAAGCGATCGCTGGTGCTGGAACTCGCCCGGCGAGCGAGCCGGCCGTTGGTCGAACTGGTGACCACGATCGCCGCGCGCTCGTCCGACTCCGCCGCGAACCGGTTGACGGGGATCGTCGAAGAGATCCTGACCGCGTCCACGAACCCCGCGATGGGGCTGATGTTCCTCCCGAACGCCACCTCGCTGGTCGCCGAGTTCCAGGAGGGACCGGAGAACCCGTTCACCACGATCGAGGCCCAGGTCGAGACGGTCGTGTGCGACGGCGTGACCAGAGGTGAGTTCCGCGCCGTCGAGGACGTGCGACTCGTCGTGGAACTGCTCTCCGGTGCCATGACCGCGGCCGGCAGTCGGGTGAGTCGCGACCCTTCCAGCCTCGCGGCCACCGTCCGGGCGGCTCAGCACATCGTGCTGGCGTCGCTGACTCCCGACGGAGACCGACCCTCGACCTCTCAACGCGATCAAGTGGCGCAGGGCAGCGTGAACCCGCGCGCCTGAGAAGCGTCCTCGTGGCCGTCATCGCTCGGAGTGCGAGGCCTCCGGCGTGCCGGTCCACTCCGCGGAGGCGGTGAGCGCCGCGGACAGCCAGGCGAAGGGCATGAACTCGGCGGCCTCCTGCGCCGTGCCGTCGATGATCGCGACCAGGGACTGGTACCGCTGGTACGGGTCGGAAGGCGCCGCGGCCTCCTCGATGGACTCCAGGTGCAGCCGCTCGACGTCGAGCACGTCAGCCGCGAGCTTCACGCGGAACGCAGGACCGTCGGGCGTCTCGGCGAGCGCCCCGAGGTGTGCCGCGTAGGCCGCGGCGACCTCCCGCCCGTGAGCGGAGTCCGCCGGAACGCCGGCGCGCTGCGCCTCCTGCGCACGCGTCAAGATCTCGCCACCTCTCGCGAATGCGTCCACCATCGTCGACGACGTCATGAACGCGGCCCCTGGCGAGGAGAACGTCTCGCGCAGCGCCTCTCGCACCGTGCGGCGGAACTCGGCGTTCCGCAGCAGGTCCGCCAGCTCGATCCACGCCTCCAGCTGCTGCGTCGTCGGTTCGTCCGGCAGCACCAGCGGACCGTTGCGCATCAGGCCGAGGAAGTCGGAACTGACCGGCAGCCCCGTGCTGATCTCGTTCCAGAACTCGTCCACCAGCCGGTCACGATCCTCATCGGACATTCCGGCCAGCTTGTGCAGCAACACCACCTGCTCGGCTTCGGTGTGCTGGCGGGCGATCGTGCGCAGTACGGCCTTCCGCGACCGGATGCGCCGCTCCTGCTCGTCCAACCGCGCCAGGTGGGCCGTCGCCAGCTCCGTCAGGGTCACGCCGCCCGCCAGCAGCCGGCGGATGTCCTCCAGTCCCGTGTCCAACTCGCGCAACGTCGCCACGAACTCCAGCCGCGCGACGCCACGGACGTCGTAGAGCCGATGACCGGCATCGGTGACCCGCGCGGGTGCCACCACGCCCTCGTCCGAATAGAACCTGATGGCGCTCACGCTCAGCCCTGTGCGGCGCGCCACCTCGCCGATCGCGTACAGCCCGTTCTCGTCCACGACGCCCATCATGGGATCTCAAGCGGCTTGAGACGCAACCCCGGCGACGAGTTCTCCCGTTGGCCGTTCGGCCGCGGGCGTCAGTGGACAACCCGGCCGGTACCCCGCCAGGATGTGCCGGGTGGCCCTCGACGCCGAAGCACGGTCGATCGTCCTGCGCCGGTACACGCAGCACGTCATCGAGTTCGCACTCCTGGTCGTCGCGAGCGTGCTGGGCCTCGTCCCCGGCGTCCTGCTGTCGGTGCTGCTCGTCAAGCTCGGCATGCCGCCCGAGCACTTCCCTTACGTCGCAGCGAGTTCGATCGCGGTCGTGTCCCTGCTCGGGGTGCTGTGGATCGAGATCTGGTACCCGTACCGGCACGGCGGGTCGACGCCGGCGATGCGGTGGCTCGGCATCCGGATCACGACGCTGCGCGGCGGCGAGCCGTCGTTGCGGGACTACTTCGTGCGGTGGCTGCTGATGGTGGTGGACGGGCTCTTCCTGGGCCTGGTCGGTGCCGTGCTCATCGCCGTGACGCCGCGCAACCAGCGGCTCGGGGACGTGGTCGCGGGCACCGTGGTGGTGCGGCGGCCCGCCCTCACCTGAGCAGACCGGTGCGCCACGCCCAGATCGCGACCTCGGTGCGGTTGCGGGCACCGATCTTCTCCTGAACGTGCGCGAGGTGTGACTTCACGGTGGACAGCGAGATGTGCAGGCGGTCGGCGATCTCCGCGTTGGTCGCGCCGCGGCCCACCGCCAGCACGACGTCCAGCTCCCGGCCGGTCAGCGGGGTGTGCGAGCGGTTTCCTGCGGTGCCGCCGGTGAAGTGCGCGAGCAGCCGGACCGTGACCGCGGGCGAGACCAGCGCCTCTCCCCTGACCGCGGCGTGCACCGCCTCCACCAGCAACCTCGGCCGGGCGTCCTTGACCAGGAACCCGCACGCCCCCGCGAGCAGCGCCGCGTAGACGTTCTCGTCCACGTCGTAGGTCGTGACCACGAGCACGCGCAACGGATCCTCGACCCCCGGCCCGGCGAGCAGTTCGGTGGCCCGCAGGCCGTCGAGCTTCGGCATCCGGATGTCCATCAGCGTCACGTCCGGGCGCAGCTGCCGCGCCAGGCGCACGGCCGATTCGCCGTCCGCGGCCTCGCTGATCACCGTGACGCCCGGTTCGGCGTCCAGGATCAGCCGGAAGCCGGTGCGGACCAGGGTCTGGTCGTCCGCTATCAGCACGCGGATCGTCATCAGATCCCCCTCGGCACGGCGTCGAACTCACGCGGCAGTCTCGCCGTGACCCGCCAGCCCGCCTCGCCGTGCGGGCCGGCGGTCACCGTTCCGCCCAGCGCGGTCATCCGTTCCGCCATGCCGATGATGCCGTGCCCGCCCTCCTCCGGATCACCGGCCGGCACGCCGTCGTTGTCGACCTCCACCACGAGCTCGTCCCCGTCGCAGCGGGCCGTTACGCGCACGTCCGCGGCCCGCGCGTGCCGGCGGGCGTTGGTCAGCGCTTCCAGCAGAACCCGGTGCAGCGCGACGGACACCTGTGCCGGCAGCAACAAGCCGTCGAGGTCGTCAGCCACCCGCACGGACGCCTGCGCACCCACCGCCGTGCGCACCACATCACCCAGCACGAGACTCGGGGACGGCATCGGCTCGTCGCTGCGCAGCACGCCGACCAGACCGCGGGTCGCCGTCAACGCCTCGGCTGCCGCCTGTTCGATCTCGTCGTAGACGTCGATCGGGTTCTGGTGCGGTGCCGCCGGGTTCTCGGCGAGTGCCTGCGCCGCACGGGTGCGCACGAGGATCCCGGTGACGTGGTGAGTCACCAGGTCGTGCAGGTCGCGGGCGAGCTGGAGACGGTCCTCGGCCCGGATCCGCCCCAGCTCGCGGCGGTGCCGGGCGTCGGCGTCGCGCAGGATCAGGCCCAGGGCGACCGCCGCGCCCCACGCCAGCGCCGCGGCCACGGGCAGCACCGCGGCCGGGAAGTCCGGTCCGTACCGGACGATCGGCGCGAGCACGACGGTGGCGCAGGCGGCGACGGCGAGCACCACCGCCCGGTGGGGACGCAGCCTGCGGCATCCCGCGCCCGCCAGCAGCAACACGGCCAGCACCTCCGTCACCGGCGGCTGCGCGGAAACCCGCTCGACGAGACCGGCCGCGGCCGTGCCGAGCAGGGAGAGGGCGACGGCCACACCGCCCAGCAGTTCGATCCGGTGTGGAAACCTGCGGCGCAGCACCGCGAGGACCGCCGTCGCCTCCCCCGCGTGCGGCACCACCGCGGTGAGCAACGGCCCGAGCACTCCGTCCGGCCGGTCGCCACCGCTCGCCAGCACCGCGTCCACCACGACCGCCACCAGCAGCACGGTGACCTCCGCGACGAACACGCCACGTCGAGTTCCCCCTGCGGCGATCATGCGGACATTCTCCGCTACCGCCTCTGCTTCACAGCGTCGAAGTACGCGTTGGACGTGGGCAGGTAGCCGGCCACGACCGCGAGCGCGGCCACGAGCGCACCGCCGTAAGCGGGCAACGTCGCCGTTCCCTGCCCCACGAACAGGCTGCCCACCTGGAGCACCGTGAACACCGTCAGCACGATCCTCGCCCAGTTGCGCCCGGCGCGGACCTTGAACGCGAGCCACAACTGCACCAACGCGATCACCAGTGCGATGCCCGCGAACGTCACCTGGGTGACGGTGGCCGCGCTCTGCAGCTGTTCCTCGGTCAGCTGCGTTCCCGACGCCCTCAGCGCGTCGACCAGGTCGTCGTGCGTGCCCGCCAGGACGCCGATGGACGTCACCGCGAAAACGCACGACACCAGGAATCCGGCGAACGCGATGTTCACGGTCCGCGGTGGAGTGGTCCTGTCCGTTGCGAAAGTCATGATCACGACCGTAGGAGCAGCTCAGAACAGGTGCGATGGCACGAGACGCCATTTCGTACTTTTGGCCGAGAGCCGGGTTGCGGCGCTGGCCCTCGCCGTGTCCGGGACGACCGGCGGCGCCGTGCCGGTTGTTCGACGAGAGCCGGGATCCTTCGACCGAGGTTCAGCAGATCGAAGAGCCGATCGATCTGCGCGTTCAGCACTGCGACTCAAGGCTTTCACCGCAACGGCGTCAAGTGGCTGGGTGTAGCGAACGACCGGCAGTTTGATCCACCACACGGGTGGAGAGCATCGCGGGCGGATGTTCCCCCATGATCATCCTGTTAGCTTCGGTCGGAATTTCCGGTTTGTCACATACCGCGCCGCAAGGGGTAATCTTGCTCATTCCAACCGAGCCGATCGGCAGCATTCCACGTTCCCCGGAATTGCTTCAGGGACTGACCGCGTTCGCCTCCGGTCGAATCAGTCAGGCCGAGCTCGACGCACTCACGCACGCCGCGATCGCCGACACGGTCAGCCGTTTCGAGGCCACCGGTTCTCCCGTCGTCACCGATGGCGAACAGGCGAAGTCGAGTTTCGCCACCTACCCCCTCGACGGTGCCACGTCACTCGCGGGCGACGGCGCGGTCATCCCGTTCGCCGACGGCCACACCCGCCAGTTGCCGCGGCTGACCGAAGGTCCGTTCCGCTACGCCTCCTTCGCGGAGAAGTACTTCCGCGGCGTCTCCGAGCACACCCACCTGCCGGTCAAGCAGGCGGTGATCGCCCCGTCCGCGCTGAGCCTGCTGTACCCGGCCGACGGCATCGCCGGGTACTCGCGCGAGGAGTTCATCGCGGACCTCGTGGACCAGAGCGAGGCCGACATCCGCCGCTGCCTCGACGCCGGCGCCGCTTCCGTGCAGCTGGACTTCACCGAGGGCAGGCTCTCGCTCAAACTGGACCCGAGCCGAGGTCTGCTGCGCAGCTTCGTCGACCTCAACAACCAGGTGCTGGACCGCTTCTCCGCCGAGGAACGCACGCGGATCGGCGTCCACACCTGTCCCGGCGGCGACCAGGACTCGACCCACAGCGCCGACATCGACTACGCCGAACTCCTGCCGGACCTCTTCGCCCTGCACGCGGGCCGCTTCTACCTCCAGCTGGCCAGCGAACCCGACCGCGAGCGCGTCCTGGGGATCATCGGCGAACACGCCCCGTCCGACGCGCGGGTGTTCGTCGGCGTGATCGACCCCATCGACCCGAGGGTCGAGACGGCGGAGGAGGTGCGCGACCGGGTCCTGCAGGCCGCGCGCTTCATCCCCGCCGACCGCCTGGGCACGTGCGACGACTGCGGCTTCTCGCCGTTCGCCGACGACACCTCGACCTCGCGCGACACGGCGTTCGCCAAGATCGCCGCACGGGTCGAGGGCACCGCGCTGGCGAGGGCCGAACTCGGCGGCTGAGCACGCGCACTCCCGCGCCGTGGTGCGAACCCGGCGGCACGGGGACGGCCGCGTCGCGCCCGCGGCAGGCCACGTCACGCACCCGTCAGGCGCAGCCACGCCTCCACCGCGTCCACCGTGGCGCCGACCTCCTTCTCCAGCATGGTGAAGTGGTCGCCGGGCACCTCCACGGTCTCGGTGGCGTGCCGCCACGACGCCGGGGCGTGCCCGCCGTCCACCAGGGACGTGGCGGCACGGACGAACAGGGTGGGCGTCGACGGAGGAGACGGGGTCCAGCCGGCGAACGCGCGCAGGTAGCCGCCCATGGCGGTCAGCCGGACCTCGTCGACCTGACCGAACTCCTGCTCGCGGGCGAACATCCCTTCGACGAGCGGACGGGTGAGGGTGTCGACGGCCTCGCTGCGCGGCCAGTAGGTGTCCAGCAGGACCACGGCTGCCGGGGTGGCCCCGGCGGACGCGAGGTGGTGCGCCACGGCGTGGGCGAACCAGCCACCCGACGAGTGCCCGACGAGGATCCGGCCGCCGGGCTCGCCGAGGACGGCGGCGGCGATGGCCTCCACGGCGGCGGGAACGGTGTCGGGGAGCAGTTCGCCGGTGCGGTAGCCGGGCAGCGAGATCGCCGACGTGCGGCGACGCCCCGCGACCGCGGACGCGAAGCGCGCGTACAGGTGCGGTCCGGAGTAAGGCGCGATGGGCGGTAGGCAGACGTAGCCCGGCTCCGGGCCGGTGGCCAGGCGCGTCACCTCCGCCGGGGCGGTCGCCTCCACGAACGTGGGGCGCAGCCTGGAGGCGGCCACGACGAGCGCGACGGCCTCCTCCGCCCGTCCCTCCGCGCACGCCCGGCGGAACAGCTCGGCGACGCCCTCGACGGGGCGTTCCGGTTCGGCGGGTGCCGAGCTCGTCCCGGCCAGGTGGCGGGCCAGGGCAGCGGGGGTGGCGTGGTCGAAGACCAGTGCCGCCGAGAGCCGGCGCCCGGTGGCCGAGGCCAGCCGGTTGCGCAGTTCGACGGCGGTCAGCGAGTCGAACCCGGTCTCCAGGAACTTGGCGGTGACGTCCACCTCGTCCGGGGACGAGTGGCCGAGCACGGCGGCGACGTGCTTCCGGACCACGTCGATCATGTCCTCCGCCCGGTCGGTTCCGCTTCCGTTGGCGGTGCGCCGTTTCACGGCAGCGGTGACGGCAGCGGCAGCGGACCGGGTGGTGCGGCCGATCGGCAGGAGCACCGGCTCGGGCCGGGCCAGCGCGGCGTCGAAGAGCGCGAGCCCCTCCGCGGTGGACAGCGGGCGGATCCCGTTGCGCGCCATCCGGTCCACGTCGGCCCCGGTCAGGTGACCGGTCATGCCGCTGCCCTCCGCCCACAACCCGTAGGCGAGGGACACCGCGGGCAGTCCTCCGGCCCGGCGGTGGTGTGCGAGACCGTCGAGGAACGCGTTCGCCGCGGCGTAACTGCCCTGTCCGGCGCTGCCCAGCACCCCGGCGGCCGACGACAGCAGCACGAAGTGGTCCAGCGGGAGGTGCCGGGTGAGCCGGTGCAGGTGCCAGGCCGCGTCGACCTTCGGCCGCAGCACCGCGTCGACCCGGTCGGGGGTCAGCGAACCCAGCACGCCGTCGTCGAGCACGCCGGCCGCGTGCACCACACCCCGCAGCGACGGCACGGTGCCGAGCAGCCGGCGCAGGTCCTCCGGATCGGACGCGTCGCAGCGCTCCACCCGCACGCGGGCGCCCAGTCCCGCCAGGTCCGCCAGGTCGGCGTGCTCCCGCCGGCCGGCGAGCACCAGGTCCCGCACCCCGTGCTCGACCACGAGGTGCCGGGCGATGAGCCTGCCGAGCGTGCCCGTGCCGCCCACGACCAGCACGCTGCCGCGCCACGAGGTGGTGGACGTGTCGAGGGGCGCCCTGGTCATCCGGGGCACGAAGCACTGCTCCGAGCGCACCGCGACCTGCGGCAACCCCCCGGCGAGCGCGTCGAGCACCGCTGGGCCCAGGTGGTCGGCGTCGACCAGCCCGAACCGGTCCGGGTTCTCCGACTGCGCCGACCGCACCAGGCCCCACACGGCGGCGGCGGCGAGGTCCGGGACGTCGTCCTCCGGGTCCACGGCGACCGCGCCCCGGGTCACGACCACGAGCCGTTCCTCCCGGTCGACCCACTCCTGGGCGAGCGCCAGCACCCGGTGCGTCGCGGCGCGCACGGCCTCCGGGTCCCCGGTTCCCGGACCGAACTCGGGGACGAGCACGACGTCGGTGCCCGCCGGGACCTCGCCCGGCTCGCTGCACCACACGGCGTCAGCGCCGGCCTTGCCCAACGCCTCCGCCAGACCGCCGTCCTCCGGTTCGAGCACGCCGTACCGCAACGCCCGCGCCGGGGTGGCGCCCGCGCGGACCCATTCGAGCCGGTGCAGTGACTCGGCGTGGAAACCGTGCGACGGCCGGACGAGCAGGGAGTCCACGACCGCGACCGGAGCGCCCGAGGCGTCCGCGATGCGGACCGACACCGAATCCGGGCCCGACGGCGCGATGTGCACCCGCGCGCGGGTCGTGCCCGTCGCGAACAGCGACACGCCGGTCCACGCGAACGGCAGCGCCACCCGGTCGTGCCCGCAGGCGGCGGCGTGCAGGGCGACGTCGAACAGGGCCGGGTGCAGGCCGTGGCCGGCGGGGCGGAGGTGGCCGGCCAGTTCGACCTCGGCGAACACCTCGTCACCGCGGCGCCAGGCCGCCGTGACGCCGCGGAACGCCGGCCCGTACCCGTAGCCGAGTCCGGCCAGACGCTCCTCCACGTCGGCGACGGGCTCCGCGTCGGGCGGCCACTCGACGAGCCAGGCGGGCTCCTCGCCCGGCTCGGCCACGAGGGTGCCCTCGGCGTGGGCCGTCCACGTCGTGTCGTGCTCGGGACGGGAGTAGACGCGCACCCCGCGCCTGCCGGACGGGTCGGGTTCGTCGACCGAGGCGTGCAGCACCACCTCCCCCTCCAGCCGCAACGGCGCGGTGAGCACGAGTTCCTCGATCCGGCCGCAGCCGGTGTGGTCCCCGGCGTGCAGCGCGATGTCCACGAACGCGGTGCCCGGCACCAGCACCACCCCGCCGACGGTGTGGTCGGCCAGCCAGGGGTGTGTGACGAGCGAGACCCGGCCGGTCAGCTCGACGCGTTCCGTGCCCGGCACCGGCACCACGGTCCCGATGAAGGGGTGTCCGGCGGGCCGCGATGCGGGGGTGACCGGGTCCAGCCAGAAGTGCTGGTGCTGGAAGGCGTACGTGGGCAGGGTGGTCCTGGCCGGGCGGTGCGGTTCGAGCAGCCTCACCCAGTCGACGGGCGCGCCCTTCGCCCACGCCTCCGCGAACGCACCGGTCAGCCGGTCGGCTCCGCCGTCGTCGCGGCGCAGTGTGCCCAGCGCGCCGTCGCCGAGTTCGTCCAGCATGCCGGGCACGAGCACCGGGTGCGGACTGATCTCGATGAACACCGCGAGGTCCTGCTGCCGCAACGTCCGCACCGCGTCGAGGAACCGCACCGGGCGACGCAGGTTCTCGAACCAGTAGGCCGCGTCCAGTCCTCCCGTGTCCCGCCACTGCCCTGTGGTCGTCGAGTAGAACGGCACTCGCCCCGGCCGCGGCGCCACACCCGCCAGTTCGGTGAGCAGCCGGTCCCGCAGACCGTCCACATGGGACGAGTGGGACGCGTAGTCCACCGGGAGCCGCGTCACGCGCACCCCCGCCGACTCCCAGGCCACGACCAGGGCCTCCACGGACAGGTGTCCGCCCGACACCACGACGGACGCCGGTCCGTTCACCGCGGCGACGGAGACGTCCGTCCCGGCGAGAGCGCGCGCGACGTCGGCCTCGGGCAGGGCGACCGACGCCATCGCGCCGGCACCGGCCAGCGCGTCCTTGATCATGCGACTGCGCAGCGCCACGACCCTGGCGCCGTCCGCCAATGACAGCCCTCCGGCCACGCACGCCGCCGCGATCTCCCCCTGCGAGTGGCCGACCACGGCGTCCGGCCGCACCCCGGCGGCGCCCCAGACCTCGGCCAGCGAGACCATGACCGCCCAGAGAGCGGGCTGGACCACGTCCACCTCGTCGAGCCCGGCGCGCCGGCGCAGGACGTCGGCCACGGACCAGTCCACGAACTCCCGCAACGCCTCGTCGCACCGCTGCAGCGCGGCGGCGAACACCGCGGACGACTCCAGCAGGTCGGCGCCCATGCCGATCCACTGCGAGCCCTGCCCCGGGAAGACGAAGACGACGCCGGAGCCGGAGACCGAGGGCCGGACGTCGGCCAGGCCGGCGAGCAGTTCGCCGGTGTCCCGCCCGAGCACGACCGCCCGCTCCCGCAGGGACGCCCGGCCGGCGAGAGCGCGCGCGACGTCCACGACCGGCACACCGGGGTTCTCGGCGACGAAGGCGTGGAGCCGTTCCGCCTGACCGCGCACGCCCCGTTCCCCGACGCCGGACAGCACCCACGCGACGAGGTCGTCCCCGTGTTCACGACTCTCCGGTGCCTCCACGGCGGAAGCCTGCTCGACGATCACGTGCGCGTTGGTCCCGCTGATCCCGAACGCCGACACCGCGCCACGACGCGGCCGGCCCGCATCCGGCCACGACCGCTGCTCCGTCAGCAACTCCACCGAACCCGATGACCAGTCCACGAACGGCGACGGCGCATCGGCGTGCAAGGTCCGCGGCAACACACCGTGCCGCAACGCCAGCACCATCTTGACGACCCCGGCGAGGCCGGCTGCCGCCTGCGTGTGCCCCAGGTTCGACTTCACCGACCCCAGCCACAACGGCCGTGACCGGTCCTGCCCGTACGTCGCCAGGATCGCCTCGGCCTCGATCGGATCACCCAACCTCGTACCCGTACCGTGCGCCTCCACCAAGTCCACATCGGACGGACGCAGACCGGCATCCGCCAACGCCCGACGAATCACCCGCTGCTGCGCCGGACCATTCGGCGCGGTCAAACCGTTCGACGCACCGTCCTGGTTGACCGCCGAACCACGCACCACCGCCAGCACCTCGTGGCCGAGCCGCCGCGCATCGGACAACCTCTCGACCAACACCACCGCCACGCCCTCGGACCAGCCGACACCATCGGCGTCCGCACCGAACGCCTTGCACCGGCCGTCGACCGCCAGACCACCCTGCCGATCGAACTCGGTGAACACCTCGGGCGTCACCATCACCGCCACCCCGCCCGCCACCGCGAGCGCACACTCCCCCGACCGCACGGCGCGCACCGCGGAGTGCAGGGCGACGAGCGACGACGAGCACGCGGTGTCCACCGACACGGCCGGTCCTTCGAACCCGAGCACGTAGGACACCCGACCGGACACCACGCTGCCCGCCCGGCCCGTCAGCAGGTATCCGCCGACGCCTTCCTCGACGCTGCCCGCGCCGTACCCGGAGGGCGAGACGCCGACGAAGACGCCGGTGTCCGAACCGCGCAGACCGGTCGGGTCGATTCCCGCGCTCTCGAACGCCTCCCACACCACCTCCAGCACCAACCGCTGCTGCGGATCCATCCCCAGCGCCTCCCGCGGTGACACGCCGAAGAACCCCGCGTCGAACCCGCCGGCGTCGTCGAGGAAACCGCCCAGCCCCACCGGAACCGGACCCCAGCCCCGGTCGTGCGGCACCCCGGACACCACCTCGCCACCGTCGGCCAGCAGGTCCCACAGGGCGTCGGGGCCGGTCACCCCTCCGGGAAACCGGCACCCCATGCCGACGACGACCACCGGGTCCGCCGCGTCGCGGGTGCCCGTCACCTCGTCCGCGGGGACGTTCCCGGTCTGCTCCCCGGTGACCTGGCGGACCAGGTGCCGGGCGACCTCGGCGGGCGTGGGGTGGTCGAAGACGAGCGTGGCGGGTTGCCGCAGGCCGGTGGCGGCCGAGATCCGCGTGGCCAGCTCCACCGCGGTCAGCGAGTCGAACCCCAGTTCCTCCAGCGGCCGACCGGCCGGCACGGCGTCGGCGCCCGCGTGGCCGAGCACGGCGGCGACCTCCGCGCGGACCAGCGCCAGCACCTCGCGATCGCGGTCGGCCGCGGCCAGACCGGCCGTCCGCCGAGCCCACGACGACGGCGCGGCCGGTGCCTCGGCGGGCGGCCGGTACAGCTCGCTGATCAGCGGGCTGGGCCGGGCGGAGGTGAACGTCGCGCCGAAGCGCTCCCAGTCCACGTCGGCGACCGCGAGGCACGCGCGCCGCCCGCCCACCGCGCGCCACAGGGCGCCGAGCGCGGACGCGGCCGACATCGCGGTCAGGCCCCGGCGGCTCAGGTACTCCTCGGTGCCACCCCGCACCGCCATGCCCGACCCGGCCCACGGTCCCCACGCCACCGAGGTCGCGGCCAGGCCCCGGTCCCTCCGGTGCAGCGCCAGGGCGTCGAGGTACGCGTTCGCCGCCGCGTACGCCGCCTGGTTCGCGCTGCCCCAGACGCCCGCGACGGAGGAGAACAGCACGAACACCTCCGCGTCGGCGCCCAGGAGCTCGTCGAGGTTCCGGGCGCCGGCGACCTTGGCCCGGAGCACGTCCGCGAAGTCCTCGACGCCGGTGTCCCGCAACGGCGTGAACTCCTCCACGCCCGCCGCGTGGAACACGCCCGTCACCCGCGCCGCGTCCAGCAGCCGCCGGAGCGCGTCCCGGTCCGAGACGTCGCAGGCCACGACGTCCACGCGCGCGCCGAGCGCTTCGAGTTCCGCCACGACCTCGTCGGCGCCGGGCGCCCCCAGGCCGCGCCGGCCGGCCAGCACCAGGTGACCTGCCCCCTGCGCGGCCAGCTCGCGGGCCACCCGGCGGCCCAGCGCCCCGGTGCCCCCGGTGATCAGCACCGCGCCGTCCCCCGACGGCCTCCACGGGGTCGGTGCCGCGGCCGGGGCACGGCGCAGCCTGCGCGCGAACACGCCGTTCGACCGGATCGCCACCTGGTCCTCGCCGTCGGGCAACAGCAGCGGGCCCGCCACGTCCACCAGGCCGCCCCACAGGTCGGGGTGCTCCAGCGCGACGACCCTCCCCAGTCCCCACAGCTGCGCCTGGAGGGGGTTCGTCACCGGCTCGCCGGCCACCGACACCGCGCCCGACGTCACGCACCAGAGCCGGCCGGAACCGCCGATGTCGGCCATCGCCTGGACCAGCAGCACCGAGCCGCGGACCCCTCGGCCCAGGGCGGCGTCGTGCGGTCGTTCGTCGAGCCCGAGCAGCGACAGCACGCCGTCGGGCCGGCCGATCCGGGCGGCCAGGGACTCCCTGGTCACGTCGTCCGGGACCTCCAGCCGCCGCACGGTCGCGCCGTGCTCGCGCAGTGCCTGCGCCGCCTCGTCACCGGGCACGCCCGGCGGCACGGCGAGCACCCAGGTGCCCCGCACGGACGTGGCCGGCCGGTCGACCTCCTGCCAGACCACCTCGTACTGCCAGGGGTCCGGCAGCCGGGAGACCGGGTCGAGCCAGTGGCGCTCGCGCTGGAAGGCGTAGCTGGGCAACGGCACCCGCTGTCCACCCCACGCCTCGAACACCTCGCGCCACCGCACGGGGGCGCCCTCCACGTGCGCTTCGGCCAACGCCCGGACGGCGGTGGCGGCCTCGTCCCGGTCGCGCCGCAGCAGGGGGATCAGCGCGACGCCCTCCGGGTCGGCCTCCCCCACCGCCCGCGTCAGCGTGCCGAACCCCAGCTCCACGAACGTGGTCGCACCGTGGTCGCGGCACCACCGGACGGCGTCCGCGAACCGCACGGTCCTGCGCGCCTGGCGAACCCAGTACTCCGGCGTGATGGGCGTGCTCGGCTCGCCGGTCACCGCGGACACCACCGGGATCCGCGGCGGGTGGTGCTCCACCTGGGCGGCCACCTCGGCCAACTCCGCCAGCACCGGCTCCACCAGGGACGAGTGGAAGGCGTGCGACACCGCCAGGCGGCGCGTCCGGCGGCCCCGGTCCCGCCACATCGCCTCGGCTTCCGCGATCGCGTCCTCGGCGCCGGACAGCACCACCGACCGCGGGCCGTTCACCGCCGCCAGCGCGACGGCTGGCGCGCAGGCCGCGACCTCGTCCTCGGCAGCCTGCACGGCGAGCATCGCGCCGCCGCCGGGCAACGACCGCATCAGGCGCCCGCGGGCAGCGACCAGCCGCGCGGCGCCGGGCAACGACAGGACTCCCGCGACGTGCGCGGCGGCGATCTCCCCGACCGAGTGGCCGACCAGGTGGTCCGGTCGCAGACCCCAGTGCTCCAGCAGCCGGAACGCCGCGACCTCGAACGCGAACAGCGCGCTCTGCGCGTGGTCGGTGTGGTCGAGCAGCGAGCCCTCCGGGTCGAACAACGCCTCCCGCACCTGATCACCCAGGTGCGTGCAGACCTCGTCGAACGCGGAGGCGAACACCGGGAACCGCTCGTACAGCCGCCGTCCCGCGCCCGGCCGCTGGGCGCCCTGGCCGGGGAAGAGGAAGACCACCCCGCCACCGGCCGTGACCGGCCTGACCACGTGCGGCGACGGCGCCGACGAGGCCAGTGCCGCGAGCCCGGCGGTGAGCTGCTCCCGGTCCTCGCCGAGCACGACGGCCCGGTGCCGCAGGGCGGCCCGGTGCGCGCCGAGGGTGTGGCCCACGTCCACCGGGTCCGCGTCCACCCAGGTCAGGAGGTTGGCCGCGTGCGCGACCACGCCCGCCTCGTCGGCGCCCGAGACCGGCCACGGCACGAGCACGGGCGCGTCTCCGCCGGTCCGCTGCGCTGCGGATGCCTGATCCACGGGCGCCTGCTCCACGACCACATGCGCGTTGGTCCCGCTGATCCCGAACGCCGACACGCCGGCCCGGAGCGGCCGGCCGGGGTCCGGCAGCGGTTGCGAGGCGGTGGCCAGCCGCACGTTCCCGGCCGCCCAGTCGACGAACGGGGAGGGCTGGCCGGCGTGCAGGGTCGCCGGCAGCACGCCGTGCCGCAGGGCCTGCACCACCTTGATGACCCCGGCGAGGCCGGCGGCCGCCTGCGTGTGCCCCAGGTTCGACTTCACCGACCCCAGCCACAACGGACGCGGCCGGTCCTGCCCGTACGTCGCGAGGATCGCCTTGGCCTCGATCGGATCGCCGAGCCGGGTACCGGTGCCGTGCGCCTCCACCAGGTCCACATCGGACGGACGGAGACCGGCGTCGGCCAACGCCCGCCTGATCACCCGCTGCTGCGCCGGACCATTCGGCGCGGTCAGGCCGTTCGACGCACCGTCCTGGTTGACCGCCGAACCACGCACGACCGCCAAGACGTCATGACCGAGCCGCCGGGCATCGGACAACCTCTCGACCAGCACCACCGCCACACCCTCGGACCAGCCGACACCGTCGGCGTCCGCACCGAACGCCTTGCACCGGCCGTCCGCCGCCAGGCCTCCCTGCTTGCCGAACTCCAGGTACACCTCGGGCGACACCATGATCGTCACGCCGGCCGCCACCGCCAGCGCACACTCCCCCGACCGCACGGCGCGCACCGCGGTGTGCAGCGCGACCAGACCGGACGAGCACGCCGTGTCCACGGACAACGCCGGTCCCTCGAACCCGAGCACGTAGGACACCCGCCCGGACACCACGCTGCCCGCTCGGCCCGTCAACAGGTACCCGGCGGCCGCGTCGTCCGTGTTCCCGGCGCCGTAACCGGACTGCGTGACGCCGACGAAGACCCCGGTGTCCGAACCGCGCAACCCGGTCGGGTCGATGCCGGCGTCCTCGAACGCCTCCCAGACCACCTCCAGCACCAGGCGCTGCTGCGGGTCCATCGCGGCGGCCTCGCGGGGCGACACCCCGAAGAACCCGGCGTCGAACCCGGCCACGTCGTCGAGGAACCCGCCCAGACCGACCGGCACGGACGGCCAGTCCCGGCCGTCCGGGACCCGGGACACCACCTCGCCGCCGCGGGCGACCAGGTCCCACAGGGCGTCGGCGCCGTGCACCCCGCCGGGGAACCGGCACCCCAGACCCACCAGGACGACCGGGTCGTCCTCGCCGGCCGGGGCGGCGACCGGGACCTCCTCGTCGGGTGCCTTGTCGCCCAGCAGGTGGGCGGCGAGGTCACGCGGGGTCGGGTGGTCGAAGACCACCGTCGAGGGCAGCTTCAGACCGGTCGCCCGGGCAAGGCGGTTCCGCAGGTCCATCGCCGTGAGCGAGTCGAACCCCTGGTCCCGGAACGCCGTGCCGCCGTCCACCGCCGAGGCGTCGGCGTGCCCCAGCACCGCGGCGGTGTGGTGGGTGACCAGTGCCAGGGCCTCGGCGGGGGTGCTCGCCGCGGCCGGCCTGCCGGTCACCGCGCGCCGCGCCTCCGGCACGTCCGCGATCAGCGGGGACGGCCGCGCCGACGTCATGGCCGGGGCGAACAGGTCCCAGTCGACGTCCGCCACGGTCAGGCAGGTCTCGTCGTCCTCCAGGGCCTCGCGCAACGCGACCATGGCCCGGTCCGGGTCCATCCTGCGCAGCCCCCGGCGCGGCAGGTGGTCGTCGTCGGTGGCGGCCAGCCCGCCACCCGCCCACGGGCCCCAGGCGATCGAGGTGGCGGGCAGGCCGTTCGCGCGCCGGTGCCGCGCCAGCGCGTCGAGAGAGGCGTTCGCCGCCGCGTAGTTCGCCTGGCCGGGGCTGCCGACCACGCCCACCACGGACGAGAACAGCACGAACGCCGTCAGCGGGAGGTCCGCGGTCAGCTCGTGCAGGTACCGGGCGGCGGTGGCCTTGCACCGCACCACGCGGTCGAGGCGTTCCGGCGTCAGCGACTCGATCAGGCCGTCGTCCAGCACGCCCGCGGCGTGGAAGACGGCCGTGACCGGGCCCGGCGCCTGCGCGAGCACATCTGCCAGGGCCTCCCGGTCCGCCACGTCGCAGGCCACCAGCCGCACGTCCGCGCCGAGCGCTTCGAGTTCGGCCGCGTTCGGCGCGTCCGGCCCCCGGCGGCTGACCAGCACCAGGTGCTCGGCGCCGTGGTCCACGAGCCAGCGGGCCACGCGCGCACCGAGGGCGCCCGTGCCGCCGGTCACCACCGCCGTGCCCCGCATCCGCCACGCGGTGCCCGCGGCCCGGCGGGGAGCCCGTTCGAGGCGCCGCCCGTGCACGCCGGTCGCGCGCACCGCCACCTGGTCCTCGGCGCCGGCGAGTGCCGCGGCCAGCCTGCGGGGGACGTCGTCGTCCCACTCGGCGGGCAGGTCGACCAGGCCGCCCCAGCGCTCGGGGTGCTCCATCGCCGCGACCCGGCCGAACCCCCACAGCCGCGCCGCTTCCGGATCGGTCTCGGCGCCGCGCGTGACGCACCACAGCGGGGCGTCGGCGATCGGCGACCGCACCAGTTCCAGCAGTTCGTCCACCGTCCGCACCGCCGCGACCACGCCCGTGACCGGCCCGGCCGCGGTCGTCACCACCTCGGCGCCGTGCCGGGCCAGCGCCGCGCCGATCCGGGGGTCGTCGCCGAGCACGAGCCAGGTCCCCGCCAGCGGAACGGCTTCGGTGACCGGCGGAGTCCAGGTGATCCGGTACCGCCAGGGGTCCACGTCGACGGGCTTGCCGAGCCAGTAGTGCCGGTGCCGGAAGGCGTACGGCGGTAGCTCGACCCTCCGGGGGTGGTAGCTCCGCAGCAGCCCGGCCCAGCCGACCGGCGCGCCGCAGGACCAGGCCTGGGCGAACGCGGTGGTCAGCCGGTCCTGGCCGCCGTCGTCGCGGCGGAGGGTCTCCAGCACGTGCGCCGCGTCGTCCAGGGTGTCCCGCATGCCCGCGACCAGGACCGGGTGCGGGCTGATCTCGATGAAGACGCCGTGGTCCCGCGCGCCCAGCGCCTCGACGGCCTCGGCGAACCGGACCTGGGACCGGAGGTTGTCCGCCCAGTACCGCGCGTCCAGGTCCGCGGTGTCGGCCCAGTCCGCGGTCACGGTCGAGAGGAACGGCACCGCGCCGGAGCGCGGGCGCAACCCGGCCAGGTCCGCCACCAGGCGGTCGCGCACGGTCTCCACCTGCGGCGAGTGCGACGCGTAGTCCACCGGGACCCGGCTCGTCCGCACGCCCGCGGCCGTCCACCCCGCCACCAGGTCGTCCAAGGCCTCGTCAGCACCGGACACGACCACCGAGGCGGGCCCGTTCACGGCCGCCACCGCGACCCGCCCGTGCCAGGCGGCGACCTGCTCGCGCACCTGCTCCACCGGCAGCGCGACCGAGACCATGCCACCGTGACCGGCCAGCACCTCGCCCAGGATCCGGCTCCGGCGGACCACCACGCGGGCGCCGTCGGTCAGCGACAGGCCGCCCGCGACGCAGGCCGCGGCGACCTCACCCTGCGAGTGTCCCACCACGGCGTCCGGGTGGACGCCCGCCGCCCGCCACACCTCGGCCAGCGAGACCATCACCGCCCACAGCGCCGGCTGCACGACGTCGACCCGGTCCAGGTCGCGCCCCTCCCGGAGAACGTCCAGCACGGACCAGTCCACGAACTCCCGCAGCGCCTCGTCGCACCGGGCCATCGCGTCGGCGAAGGCGGGTGAGGAGCCGAGCAGCTCGGCACCCATGCCGACCCACTGCGAGCCCTGGCCGGGGAAGACGAACACCACGCCGGACCGGGCCCGCGTGGCCGGCACGTCCGCGAGACCGGCGAGCAGCTCCGCCGTGCTGCGGCCCAGCACGACGGCCCGCGTTCCCAGCGCGGCCCTGGTGGCGAGCGAGTGGCCGACGTCCACTGCCGCCTGCTCCTCACCGACGAACGACCTCAGCCGCGCCGCCTGGGCACGCAGGCCGTCCGCGTCCACACCGGACAGCACCCACGGGATCAGCTCGCCACCCGGCGGACGGCCTTCGACGGCCTCGGCCGGGGGCGCCTGCTCCAGGACGAGGTGGGCGTTGGTGCCGCTGATCCCGAACGACGACACCGCGGCACGGCGCGGCCGGCCCGCGTCCGGCCACGACCGCTGCCCCGTCAGCAGCTCCACGGCACCCGACGACCAGTCCACCAGCGGTGACGGCACGTCGGCGTGCAACGTCCGCGGCACCACACCGTGCCGCAACGCCAGCACCATCTTGATCACACCGGCCACCCCCGCGGCCGCCTGCGTGTGCCCCAGGTTCGACTTCACCGACCCCAGCCACAACGGACGCGACCGGCCCTGCCCGTACGTCGCCAGGATCGCCTCGGCCTCGATCGGATCACCCAGCCTCGTGCCCGTGCCATGCGCCTCCACGACGTCCACATCGGACGGTTGCAACCCCGCGTCCGCCAACGCCCGGCGGATCACCCGCCGCTGCGCCAGACCGCTGGGCGCCGTCAACCCGTTCGACGCGCCGTCCTGGTTCACCGCCGAACCCGCCACCACCGCCAGCACCTCGTGCCCGCGCCGCACCGCGTCCGACAAGCGCTCCACCAGCACCACACCGACGCCCTCGGACCAGCCGACACCGTCGGCGTCCGCACCGAACGCCTTGCACCGGCCGTCTGCCGCCAGACCACCCTGCCGGTCGAACTCGGTGAAGATCTCCTCGTCGGCCATGACCGTGACCCCGCCGGCCACGGCCAGCGAGCACTCACCGGCCCGCAGCGCCCGGACCGCCGAGTGCAGGGCGACGAGGGACGACGAGCACGCCGTGTCCACCGAGATCGCGGGGCCCTCGAACCCCAGGACGTAGGCGACCCGGCCGGAGACCACGCTCGCCGCCCGGCCGGTCAGCAGGTACCCCGCGGCCTCCCCGTGACCGGCACCCGCGCCGTAACCGGACGCCGAGACACCCAGGTAGACGCCGGTGGCGGAGCCGCGCAGGCCCGTCGGATCGATCCCCGCGCTCTCGAACGCCTCCCACACCACCTCCAGCACCAGCCGCTGCTGGGGGTCCATCGCCAGCGCCTCGCGCGGCGAGATGCCGAAGAACCCGGCGTCGAACCCACCCGCGTCCGGCAGGAAACCCCCCAGCGGCACCGCGACCGGACCCCAGCCCCGGTCGGCGGGCACCCCGGCCACGGCGCAGTCCTCCCGGAGCAGCAGGTCCCACAGCCCCGCGACACCGGAACCGCCCGGGAACCGGCAGCCCATGCCGACGATCACCACCGGGTCCGCGTCGTCCTGCCCGATCGGCACGTCGCCGGTCTCGTCGCCGGCGCCGCGCCCGGCGGCCAGCTCGCGGGCCAGCGCCCGCGGCGTCGGGTGGTCGAACAGCGTCGTCGACGTCACCGCGACCCCGGTTTCCGCCGCGATCCGCTCGCACATCTCCACCGCGGTCAGCGAGTCCAGGCCCAACTCCCGGAACGGCACGTCCGGGGCAACGGCCGCCGGATCCCCGTGTCCGAGCGTCGCTGCCGCTTGAGCCCGCACCGCCGACAGCAAGGCGTGTTCGTCGCGGACGACGACGACCGGGGTGGCGGGTGCCGCCACCGGAGGGATCTCGCTGTCGATCCAGTACCGCTCGCGGTGGAACGCGTAGGTGGGCAGCGGGACGTCGCGCGCGCCGGCGAACAACGCGGACAACTCGACCGGGACGCCACGGCAGTGGGCGGTCGCCAGCGCGGCCACGACCGTCTCGTCCTCCGGCCGGTCCGCCCGCAGGGTGGGCAGCAGCGCGGCGGCACCGGGATCGGCGAGGCAGTCCCTGCCCAGCGCCGACAGCACGCCGTCCGGGCCCATCTCCAGGTAGGTCGTGACGCCCTCGGCTTCGAGCCGGACCATCCCGTCGGCGAAGCGCACCGCTTCCCTGGCGTGCCGGACCCAGTGCTCCGCCGAGAAGACCTCCAGGACCTCCCCGGTCAGGTTGGACACGACCGGGATCGTGGCCCGCCGGTGCCGCAGCCCGGCGGCCACCGCGCGAAACTCGTCCAGCATCCCGTCCACCCTGGCCGAGTGGAACGCGTGGCTGACGGTGAGCCGGTTGGTCCGCCGGCCGCGGGCCGCCCACTGCGCGGCGAGGCGCAGCACCGGCTGTTCGTCGCCGGAGAGGACCACGGACCGCGGGCCGTTCACCGCGGCCAGGCTCACCCCCTCCGGCAGCTCGACCTCGTGCTCCGCGGCCTGCACGGCGACCATGGCGCCACCGGGAGGCAGGGCCTGCATCACCCTCCCGCGCGCCCGCACCAGGGTGCACGCGTCCGCCAGGGACAGCACCCCGGCGACGTGCGCGGCGGAGATCTCGCCGAGCGAATGCCCCATCAGGAAGTCGGGGCGCAGGCCCCATCCCTCGTACAACCGGTACAACGCCACCTCGAGCGCGAACAACGCCGGCTGGGCGAACCCCGTGTCGTCGACGTCACCGTCCACATCGGACAGGTGGGACCAGATCTCGTCGAAGGCCGCGGCGAACGCGGGTGTCGTCTCGTACAGGCGCCGGCCCATGTCCGCGCGCTGCGCGCCCTGGCCGGTGAACAGGACCGCGCAGCGGCCGTCCCCCGGGACGTGCGCGGTGCCGAGCCCGCGCAGACCGTCCAGCAGCGCGCGGCGGTCACCGCCGACCACCGCGGACCGGTGGCGGAACAGCGTCCTGGTGGTGATCAGGGAACGGCCGACGTCCCGGAGGGACAGATCGGGCCGGCTCTCGACGTGCTCCGCGAGGCGCAGCGCCTGCGCGCGCACCGCGTCCTCGTCCACACCCGACACCACCCACGGCACGACCCCGCCCGCTCCACCGGTGTCGCCGGGATCGGCGTGGACCGGGTTCGTGGCCGGCCAGTCCGACAGGACGACGTGGCAGTTCGTGCCGCCCATGCCGAACGAGCTGACCCCGGCCAGCCGTCCCGGTCCCGGCCACGGTTCCGGCTCCCGGCAGACCCGCAGGTTCACCGCGTCCAGCGGGATGTCCGGGTGGGGCGTGGCGAAGTTGAGGCTCGCCGGCACCGTGCCGCGGCCGAGGGCGAGGACGACCTTGAGCAGGCCGGCGATCCCCGCCGCGCCTTCGAGGTGACCGATGTTCGTCTTCACCGACCCCACGAGCAGTGGCCGGTCCGCGGGGCGGGCAGCGCCCAGGACGGCGCCCAGCGCACCCGCTTCGACGGGATCGCCCGCCCTGGTCCCGGTGCCGTGCAGCTCCACGTACCGCACGTCGGCCGGGGACACCCCGGCCCGCCGGTAGGCCGTCCGCAGCACCTCTTCCTGCGCGGCCTGGTGCGGCACGGTCAACCCGGCGCCGCCCCCGTCGTTGTTGACCGCCGCACCCCGGATGACGGCCTGGACGCGGTCCCCTGCCGCGAGCGCGTCCTCGAGGCGCTTCAGCACGACGAGCCCGCCACCCTCACCGCGGACGTAGCCGTCGGCGCGCGCGTCGAAGACGAAGCAGCGGCCCTCGGCCGAGAGCGCGCCGAAGGCCCGTGCCCGCTCCGCCGACTCCGGGGCGAGCGCGAGGCTCACCCCGCCGGCCAGCGCGATCGGTGTCTCCCCGCTCCACAGCGCCTCGCAGGCGGTGTGGACGGCGACCAGGGACGAGGACTGCCCGGTGTCGACGGTCATGCTCGGGCCGCGCAGACCCAGGTGGTAGGAGACGCGGTTGGCGATCATGCCGCGGTGTGTCCCGGTCAGGCTGTGCCGGGTGAAGTCCCCGTCCCGCCCCGCCAGTGCCGCGTAGTCGTCCCACATCGCGCCCAGCACCACGGCGACCCGCTCGCCGCGCAGGTCCGCCGGGACGATGCCGGCGTTCTCCAGGGCCTCCCAGCTCAGTTCCAGCACCACGCGCTGCTGGGGATCCATCGCCACGGCCTCCCGGGGCGAAATGCCGAAGAACGCGGCGTCGAACCCCGCCACGTCGTCGAGCAGTCCGGCCCACCGGGCACCCACGCCGGCCCGGCGTTCGTCACCGACCTCGCCGATCGCATCCCGCCGACCCACCAGGAGGTCCCAGAACTCGTCCGGATCGGACGCCTTCGGAAGACGGCACGACATACCGACAACGGCAATCGGATCAACCATTCGCATTGTTATTCCTCTGGGCACGCCGAATACATTTGCCGGCCGACGCGATGAACCGACACCCGAGCGCGCACCTCGCGTGAATTGTTCGAACGGACCCTTGCCGCGCCGATGTTCCGCGTCTACATTCGGCGCTATTCTGGTTTATCGGGAGGTATTGATGCGCGTACTTTTCACCGTCACCGCGTCACCGACGCACCTGCAGAACCTGGTTCCGCTGGGGTGGGCGCTCCGCGCGGCCGGCCACGAGGTGTGCGTCGCCAGTCAGCCCGACCTGACCGAGACGATCCGGGCGACCGGCCTGACCGCCGTCGCCGCGGGTGAGCCGCTCGACTTCGCCCAACGGTTCCGCGACGTGCCGCCCGGCCGGCAGCTCCTGGAATCGGGCTACCACATGGGAGAGATGCGCGAATCCGCACTGACCTGGGATTACCTGCTCGGCATGTACGACGAATACCTGCACGGGCCGCTCTCCATCGAGACCATGTCGGACCAGACGGTCCTCGACTCGCTGGTCCGGTTCGCCGAATGGTGGAAACCGGATGTCGTGGTGTGGGACGCGTTCACCTTCGCGGGCGGCGCACTCGCCAAGATCATCGGCGTGCCGAGCGCACGGGTGTTGTGGGCACTGGACCACTGGGCTCGAATGCGGGCGATTTTCCTCGACGCGCGGAAACGCACCGGTTCGGCCACGGATCCCGTGGCCGACTGGCTCGGCAAGAAACTCGAACCACACGGCCGGGATTTCTCCGAGGACGTCTCGCTCGGGCACATCACCATCGACCCGATGCCGGCGTCGATGCGCTATCCGGTCGATTTGGACTACCGTTCGATGCAGTTCGTCCCGTACAACGGTCCGGCGGTGGTGGAACCCTGGCTGGGCACGCCGCCCACCCGTCCGCGCGTCTGCGTCACCCTCGGCATCTCCCGGCGGCTGACGTCGCACGACGGCAGGTCGGTCGAGCAGGTGCTCGGCACCCCCGTGCCCGCCGAAGAGGTCCTCCGCTCGATCGCGGACCTCGGCGTCGAGGTCGTCGCCACCCTCAACGCCGACCAGCTCGCGACCGGCACCCGCCTGCCGGACAACGTCCGGCTGGTGGACTTCGTGCCCCTCAACGAACTGCTGCCGACGTGCGCGGCGATCGTCCACCACGGCGGCACCGGCACCACGATGAACGCCGTGGTGCACGGTGTCCCGCAGATCATCGTCCCCGGCCCGGTGTGGGACGAGGTGCACAAGGCGGAGCACTTCCACTCCCTCGACGCGGGCCGCCTGGTCCCCGCCGGCACGCTCACGCCCCGATCCGTCCAGGACGCCGTCGCCGAGGCACTCGATCCCGCCGTCGCGGCAAACGCCGCCGGCCTCAGGAAGGAGTGCCTGGCCGCGCCTACCCCGCACGACCTGGTGCCCCAACTGGAGGAACTGGCCGGGTGACGGGAAGGTCCAGCCCGCTCGACCGGTTCTCGAGCGCCTGGTGGGACCTTGGTCCGGCACAGGTGAACCACCGGGCAGGAGGTCTGAGCGTGCCGGACGACCAGACCTCGCTCGTCAGGGGTGGGAGGAACAGCATCGGAACGGCCACCACCCACCCGCTCTCCGGGACGCGGGTGTCGTCCTGAGCCCGCGCCGGGCCGTGCGCGGAGATCGACCGCCGGGCGAGCCGGGCGCCCGCGGAATCGACGGGTTCGCCGTGAACGACGAACCTGGTCACGGACGGGACGGCGTGGGCCATGCGGTTCCCCTCGTCGTGTCGGATCGACCGGACAGGCCGTGCAGGCAGGCGACCAGGCTGCGGGCCTGCACGTTGACGTAGTTGCTGTGCCGCAGCAGCTCCACCAGCTGCGCGAGGGTGAGCCAGCGGTAGTCGCCGGTGGGCGGGTCGGGGGCGAACCCGGGGTCGACCTCGATCACCGCGTACCGGTTGCGGGCGTGGAAGAACCGGCCGCCCTCCTCGGAGTGCACCGCGTCGAACCGGATGCGGTCCGGTCCTGCCGACAGCACCTCGTCGAGGTAGTGCGGACGTGCGTGGGCGGGCAGCGCCGCGTAGTTCGACGGGTTGCACTGCACCGTCGGCGCCAGCTCGATCACGTCGACGTACCCCGGTTCGGCCCGCGCGTGCGCCAGCAGGTGCAGGACGCCGTCGACCTGTTTGGCCAGGAAGGCCACCACGCCGTCGTCGGTCGGCCGGATCATCGGCTGCGACCAGGACCGCACCTCCCGGCCGGCCGCGGTCACCCCGACGCCGATGACGTCGAAGAACAGCCCGGTGCGGTGGGAGATCCGGTGCTCGTCGCGGTGCCAGTCCGCCACCTGGGCGAGCGGCATCCGTTCGGCCACGACGTCGTGGCGGGTGCGCACGTCGGTGATCCAGCCCAGCACCTCGCCCATGCTGTGCAGGGCCTCGGCGCCGATGTCGTAGGACCGGATGAGGGACGAGGTGAACCCGACCAGGTCAGGGCCGAACGCGGGCAACAGGTCCGCGCCCGCGAACGGCATGCAGGACAGGACCGTGCGGGCGTCCATGTTCACCAGGTCGTCCAAGGCGAGCAGTTCGTGCACCTGACCGAGGGTCAGCCAGCAGAAGGAGTCGACCGCCTCGACGTCCTCGTCCACCTCCACGATCATGTTCCGGTTGCGCTTGCGGTGGAACCAGGCGCCCTGCTCGGACTGCCGGACGTCGGCGAGCACGCGGTGCCGGGACGTGTCGCGGAAGTAGTCCAGGTACGGCACCGGCAGGCCCTGGTGGACCCGCGTGTAGTTGCTGCGGGTGGCCTGGACGGTCGGGGAGAGCTGGATGCCGTTGCGGTTGCCCGGCTCGATCTTGGCCTGCGCGAGCAGGTGCAGCACCCCGTCGAACTTCTTGACCAGGATGCCGAGGATGCCCACCTCCGGCTGGTTGACGATCGGCTGCTGCCAGTGCTCGACCGGGGCGCCGCCGACCCGCACGTCCAGCCCCTCGACGGTGTAGAACTTGCCGGAGTGGTGCGCGAGGTTGCCGGTGTCCGGGTCGGTGCGCCAGCCCTGCAACGAGTCCAGCGGGATCTGCCGGACCTCCATGGTCGACCGCTGCGCGGCGACCCATCCGTGGAACTGCTCGACGTCGGCGACGAGTCCGGACTTCGCCAGCACCGACCGTGCGATCTGCCGCGGCGCGGTTCCGTCGGCCACCGCCGAGGACACCACCGACCGGGATTGGTTGCTCACGAGCGTTCCCCCAGGCATGTCTGGTTCTTCGCCGTTCCCGATCCTGGGTGGCCGGACTTGAACTCGGCTGCACTCGCGCTGGACGGCGGGGTGACGCCGACGAACAGGCCGCGGCCGGACTGCACACCGGGCACGTGCTCCGGTTCGAGGCCGGCCTCGCGGAAGGCCGCCTCGTACTGGGCCGCGGTGAACAACATGGCGCGGTGGACCTCGTGCACGTGCCGGACGCCGGACGCCGCCGAGGCCAGCAAGTAGTGCACGTCCATCACCGACGCGTCGCCCTCCCGCACGGTGTGCGCGACGCGGGCGATGGTGGTGCCCTCGTGCTCGACGACGTCACCGGAGACCCACCGGTCGAGGTAGGTCTCCGGGAACCACCACGGCTCGACCACCACCACTCCGCCGGGTACGACGTGCCCGGCGAGGCAGCGGACGGCCTGGTGCAACTCGGCCTCCGAGGCCACGTACCCGATCGAGGCGAACAGGCACGTCACCGCGTCGAAGGTGCGGCCCAGGTCGAACGACCGCATGTCACCGAGGTGCAGCGGGACGTCCGGGTGTCCGGCGCGCGCGATCGCCAGCATCGGCTCCGAGAGGTCGACGCCCTCCACGTGGCCGATCAGGTCCTGGAAGGCTCCGAGGTGCCCGCCGGTGCCGCAGGCCACGTCCAGCACCGACCCGGCTTCGGGGCACCGCTTGCGGATCTCCCCGGCGACCACCTCGGCCTCCGCCCGGTAGTCCTTGCCGCGCGCGGTGTGCTGCGCGTGGTAGATCTTCGCCGACTCGCCGCCGTACATGCCGCCTCCTTGCCGCGTTGGCGCTGTCGGCCGCTTCCTACCCGCCCGTGCGGTCTTCGCCTTTGAAGATGGGTGGACCCGCGTCGTCAAGCGAGGATCAACCGCCACCCGACATGCTCGCGAGCGGAGCGCCGGTCCGAGGCAGCGCAGTCACAGCGGAGGAAGGGCAGCATGTCCGCGAGAGGCAGCGTCGTCGTCCTGGGAGGTACGGGGTTCGTCGGCCTCCACGTGTGCGCCAGGCTGGCCGAAACGGGTTTCGACGTGGTCGCGGTCGCCCGCCGGCCACCGGACCGGGCGCTCGCCGGGCGGTTCCTCGCGATGGACCTGACCCGCGTGTCCGCCGGGGAACTCGCCGGGGAGCTCGCCGCGATCGGTCCTCGGGTGGTGGTCAACGCGACCGGCAGCATCTGGGGGCGCCGCAACGACGAGCAGATGTGGGACGGCGCCGTCGTGCCGACCCAGCGGCTGCTGGACGCCCTGGTCCTGCTCGGCACCCGCCCGCGGCTGATCCACCTCGGGTCGGTGCTGGAGTACGGGCCGGTGCGGGTGGGCACCAGCGGCACCGACACCGCCGAACGGCCCGGCAGCGCCTACGGCCGGGCGAAGCTCCACGCCACGCAGGCCGTGCTGGCCGAGATACGCGCGGGCCGGTTCGAGGGGATGGTGCTGCGCATCGCGAACGTCGCCGGTCCGGGCAGTCCCGCGGTCAGCCTGCTCGGCCGGGTCGCCGAACGACTGCTGGCGGCAGGCGGCACCGGGCCCGCGGAGATCGAACTGGATCCGCTCCAGGCGCACCGCGACTACGTGGACGTCCGGGACGTCGCGGTCGCGGTGACCGCGGCGGTGACCTCGACGGTGTCCGGTGAGCTCGTGCCCATCGGGCGCGGCGAGACGGTGCCGGTGCGCACCCTGGTCGAACTGCTGATCACGCACAGCCGGACGCCCGCGGTGGTGGTGGAGCGGCCGAGCACGGGTGCCCGGCACTCCACGGAGGACTGGTTGCGGGTGGACATCGGCCCGGCCGAGCGGCTGCTCGGCTGGCGGCCGCAGCGGACGCCGGCGGAGTCGGTGGCCGCGTTCTGGGCCGACTTCGTCCGGCGAGCACACGACGAACCGGAACGGAGTGCCGTGACATGACGAACCACGTGTGGGACTACCTGCCCGAGTACGAGCTGGAGCGGGAGGACCTGCTCGACGCGGTCGACACGGTGTTCCGGTCCGGAACGCTCGTGCTCGGCCCGAGCGTGCGCGGTTTCGAGCAGGAGTTCGCCGCCTACCACGGCCTGTCCCACTGCGCGGGCGTGGACAACGGGACCAACGCGCTGGTGCTGGGCCTGCGCGCACTGGGCGTCGGCCCCGGTGACGAGGTGATCACGGTGTCCAACACGGCGGCGCCCACCGTGGTCGCCATCGACGCGGTCGGCGCCGTGCCCGTGTTCGTGGACGTCCGCGAACACGACTACCTGATGGACACGAGCCAGGTGGCCGCCGCGATCACCGGCCGCACCAAGGCGCTGCTGCCCGTTCACCTGTACGGCCAGAGCGTCGACATGGCGCCGCTGCGGGAGCTGGCGGACCTGCACGACCTGGTGATCCTGGAAGACTGCGCGCAGGCGCACGGCGCGCGCCACCACGGCGAGCTGGTCGGCACCGCGGGCGACGCGGCGGCGTTCTCCTTCTACCCCACCAAGGTCCTCGGCGCCTACGGGGACGGCGGGGCCGTGGTCACCCGCGATGCCGAGGTCGACGCCGCCGTCCGGCGGCTGCGGTACTACGGCATGGAGAAGACCTACTACGTCGTGCGGACCCCGGCGCACAACAGCCGCCTGGACGAGGTGCAGGCCGAGATCCTGCGCCGCAAGCTGACCCGGCTCGGCGGCTACGTCGCCGCCCGCCGGGCCGTGGCCGAGCGCTACCGGGACGGTCTCGGCGACCTCGCCGGGCACGGCCTGGTCCTGCCGTCGGCGAACCCGGGCAACGACCACGTCTACTACGTCTACGTGGTCCGCCACCCGGAGCGCGACCGGATCATCGAGGCGATGAAGCGCTACGACATCTCACTGAACATCAGCTACCCGTGGCCGGTGCACACCATGACCGGCTTCGCGCACCTGGGCTACGCCGAAGGGTCCCTGCCGGTCACCGAGCGGATCGCGAAGGAGATCTTCTCCCTGCCGATGTACCCGTCGCTGCCGGTCGACCTCCAGGACAAGGTGATCTCCGCGGTCCGGGAGACCGTGCTGACGCTCTGACGCCGGCCTCGGCCGCGATCACGCGCGGGTCGCCGTCGCCGCTCTCACCTCAACCACACGGCACGCCCGTCCCCCGCCGGTGAGTTGATCACCCTGCTGTGGCGGTTCACCAACTCGTCATGGCGGGCGATCTCCACCAGCGCCTCGGCCGGGAGCCCCGGAACGAGCGGGTCGTGCACCGCCGTCGGCACCGGCGGCTGCCATTGCCGGCGGATCGACGATTCGAGGTCGAGTTCGGACCGCAGGACCGCTTGGTGCAGCTTCTGCAGCCGGTCGGACGGCACCACCCCGAGTTCGTCGTCGAGGTTGCCGCGCAGGACCTTGAACGCCTCGAGGGCCTGCCATTGCCTGCCGGACCGGTACAACGCGACCATGTAGTAGGCGAACAGGTTCTCGTGCATGGGGTGCTCCGCCGTGAGCGAGGTCAACTCGCCCAGCACGGCCTGGTGGCGGCCGAGCTGGATGTCCGCGCCGATCCGGCTCTCCAGCGCGGTGAGCCGGCTTTCCTCCAGGCGAGCCACCTCGATGCCCAGCCGCATCCCGGTGCGCACGCCGGTCAGGGGCCGGCCCTGCCACTTCTCGAGCGCCACCCCCAGCAGCCGGGACGCCGTGTCGTGGTCGCCGCTGCGGAACGCCTGGTTGCCGAGTTTCACCAGCCGTTCGTAACCGCACGCGTCGACGTCGTCCGGTTCGATGTTCAGCACGTACCCGTCGAACCTGGTCGACAGGATCTCCTTGGCCCTCGCGCGTTCGGAGGGCGGCAGGGCGGCTTCGATGTGCCTGCGCACCCGCAGGATGTAGGTCTGCAGCGTGGTCCGCGCGCTCAGCGGTGGCCGGTCTCCCCACAGCTCGTCGATCAGCATCGGCACCGACACGATCCGTCTGACGTGCAGCGCCAGCAGGGCGAACACCTGTCGCGGCTTCGTCGCGGTCGGCACGACCGACTTCGCGTTCAGCACAGCGTCGAACTCACCCAGTACCCGTACCCGCATCCATACCCCCAACGGTGGAGCGAAGTTCTCCACCTCGACCGATCGGCAGACCTCCGCAGCCAGGGCAGGTCCGCACCTCCGAGCGGAACCCGAAGGGCTGACTCCCCTGTCGCGCAACGATGACCGCGCTCGCGTCGAGCACGAACGCTTGACCGGCAACCTCCACCTCGCCCGCGACGCACGCAACGGACTCCGTGATGACGGTGTGCCGGCTCGACGTTCCCGCGCGCCTCACACCTGTTCGGGCCAGCGTCCCGAAGCACCCGTCCGTGCGGCGCAGCAACGGCAGGCCATGGCCACGACCGGGATCACCGGCAGGTCGGTCATCGCCATGATGTTCGCCTGGTGCCAGAGCAACGCGGCCCGTGGCAGGCTCACCGCGCCGAGCGCGCGTTCCACCAGGATGTCCATCCTGGGGTTGTCGTACCCGCCGTAGTTGCCGATGCCGCGCACCACCTGCGCCATCACCGAGCGGTTGTTGTTGCCGTGCCAGTCCGGGGTCCAGCCGGGGGCGGCGAGGTCCCACGCACCTGCTTCGCCGGCGGCCCGGTCGAACATCAGGCCGCCGTAGAACTCCTCGCTGGACACCACTTTCGGCACCAGGACGATTCCCGCGCGGCCCAGGGCCTCCTCCACCGCGCGGAACACGGTCCGGTGCAGTTCGATGTCGCGCACGGCCATCACGAGGCTCAGACCGGACGGGAAGCCGGCGGCGACGAGGAGGGCGCGCGCCTTCTCCGGACTGCCGCGGTCACCGGTGGTCGGGTACGGGTTGTACTTCGAGTAGCCGAGAGCGCCCGGTGGCACCATCGAGTGCGCGGGCACGGCCGTCACGCCGGGCAGGGCGGCGAAGATGTCGCGGACCGCGATCTTGTCCACGGCGTAGCCGATCGCCTGGCGCACCCGCAGGTCGGCGAGCGCGCCGTTCGCGTTGGGGCTGCGCAGGTTCAGCGCCAGGTACGGGTTGAGGGTGTAGCCGGGGCACGGTGGGGCCGGGGCGCTGCCCCACGACGCGATGCCGAACTGCCACGCCGGGTCGCAGTCGGCCGCGGCGCCGTGGCGGCGCACCACGATCCGGTCCGCCTCGGCCCGGCGGACCGGATCGGCGGACCGGTTCCACACCGGGTTGCGTTCCAGCACCAGTTCGTCGTCGGTGTCGGCCATGACGCGGTACGGACCGTTCGCGCGCCTGCCCTCGTGTGGTTCGGGCAGAGCCGTGGCGTAGCCGGTGGCCAGCAGGTTCACCAGGTCGTTGGCCGGGCTGTGCAGGTGGAACACGAGCGTGTGGTCGTCCTCGGCGCGTACCTCGCGCACGGTGTCGGTGAAGAAGCCGGCCACGTCGCCGGCGTGCGCGGGGTCGGTCATGCGTCGCAGCCCGCGCACGAAGTCGTGGGCGGTCACCTCGCGGGGTGGTTCGGTGTCCCAGCGGACACCGCGGCGCAGGCGGACCACGCACGTGAGCAGGTCGGCGGTGAGGCCGCCGTTGTCCTGCGTGGGCAGGGATTCCGCCACGTCGGCCACGGGCACGAACACCTGGTCGGGATCGGCCACGTCCTCGACGACCGGCACGGCGAACAACGTGCGCGACACGACGCGCAGCACCTGGCCGGGCCGGAGGTGGTAGGCGCTGTCCGGCTCGAGGTGGTCGGGGTCACCGGGGCCGAGGAAGGTCAGGGTGCTGGTCAGGGTGCTGGTCACCGTGCCGGGGATGGCGCTGGTGCTCACCGCGTCTCCTCACGTCCGGAAAGCAACTTGTTTTTCAAGTTACCTTGGGCGCTGCGCCACGAACAGCCCGGTTCCGGCGCCCCACTGCGGCAGGTGCTCGGCCGTCACCCCCGCAAGATCGAACGCACGCCGGTAGTCGGCCTCGGTGAACAGCGAGACGACCTCGACCTCGGTGAACTCGTCGATGCCGTCCGCGTCGGCGACGACGAACCGGATCGTCAGCCGGACGCGGTCGCCCTCGCGCACCGAGTGGGTGACCCGGGAGATGACGCGACCGTCCTCCTTGACCAGGTGGCCGCCCACGTAGCCGTCCAGGAACCGGTCCTCGAACCACCAGGGCTCCACGACGAGGACGCCTCCGGGTGCGAGGTGGGCCGCCATCGCCCCGACCGCCACCGCGAGGTCGTCCGGTGTCGGCATGTAGGTGACGGCGAAGAACATGCAGGTGACGACGTCGAACTGGCGTCCGGCGGCCAGTTCGCGCATGTCCTGCCGGTGCACGACGAGACCCGGCACGCGCTTCTCGGCCAGCTCCGCCATGTCCGCGGCGGGCTCGACGCCCTCCACGTGCGCGAAGTGCCCGGCGAACGCCGCGAGGTGCATACCGGTGCCACATGCGACGTCGAGCAGGGACGACGCCCCGGGGTTGCGCCGGCGCACCTGCTCGGCCACCGAACTCGCCTCCGCCGCCCAGTCCTTGCCCCGGTCCGCGAACACGACGTCGTACAGCTCGGCGTGCTTCCTCCCGTATCCCATCTTCGCTACTTTACTATCAGATAGCGAATTGGAGGAACCATGACCGAACCGCTGGTACGCGACTACCTGGTGCTCGGACTGCGGCTCGGCCGCCTGGTGGACGGCTTCGTGGACAGCTGGTTCGGCGACCCGGCCCTGAGCCGGCAGGTGGACGACGAGCCGCCCGCCGACCCCGCCACGCTCGCCGCGACGGCACGGTCCCTGCGCGCGGAGCTCGGCTCGGCGGACCTCTCCCCGGCACGGCGGCGCTTCCTCGACGGCCAGCTCGGCGCGCTCGCGTGCGCGGCGGACCGCCTCGCCGGCACCGAGGTGCCGTTCCTGGAGGAGATCCACCGCTACTTCGACGTGGAGATCGAGCTGACCGACACCGACGTCTACGCCGCGATCCACGACGAGATAGCGGCGCTCCTGCCCGGCTCCGCACCGCTGCCCGAGCGGGTCAACGCGTTCCAGGAGCACGACCGCGTCCCGCCCGGCGACCTGGTGCGCGCGACGCGGGCGATCTCCGACGAGCTCCGCACCCGCGCCCACGCGCTGTACGACCTGCCGGACGGCGAGTCGGTCGAGTACGAGGCCGTCACCGACCGCCCGTGGAACGCCTTCAACCGCTACCACGGCGGTTTCCGCTCCTCCATCGCGCTCAACGCGGACGTGCGGCACCGCATGGCCGCACTCCCGCTGCTCGTGACGCACGAGGCCTACCCCGGCCACCACACCGAGCACAGCCGCAAGGAACGGCTGCTGGTCGGCGAGCAGGGCCACGCCGAGCAGACCATCGCCCTGGTCAACACACCGCAGTGCCTGATGGCGGAAGGACTCGCCGAGGCGGCACTGCCCGCCGTGCTCGGGCAGGGGTGGGGCCGCTGGACGCAGGACCTGCTCGCGGACCTCGGACTCGTGCTGGACGGCGAGCTGTCGGAGCTCATGCTGAACCGGACCGTGCTGCTGATGGCGGCCCGGCAGGACGCCGCGATCCTGCTGCACGACCGCGGGGCGAGCCCCGACGACGTGGTGGCCTACCTGCGGCGCTGGATGCTCGTGGACGAGCAGCGGGCGTCGCACGCGGTCCGGTTCCTGACGGACCCGCTGTGGCGGGCGTACACCACCACCTACATCGAGGGATCACGGCGGGTGCGCGCGTGGATCGGGGCGCGGCCGGAGGGGCAGTCGGTGGCCGACCGGTATCGGAGGCTGCTGGACGAGCCGATGGTTCCGGCGGACCTGGTGGAGGTCGGCCTGGTGAGGTGAGGCATGGCACGGACCTGGCGCGGCGGGACGCACACCGGACGCGCCGGCGGCAGTGCCGGACGTGGGCCACATGGGTGGGAGCTGGACTCACGATCGCGGCGTGGGACTTGCCGCGTGGGGCGGGGTGGCGAACCACGCGTGAACCGGGCGGCCAGGCGCGCGAGAACCACGTGGCCAGCCGCGCGGACCAGGCGCGCGAACCGCCCGCTGGTGCGAGGCGGGAAGCCCCGCACCAGCGGATCGGCGCAGAACCTCAGCGCCGCGCGAACAGCTCCGCCGCGAGCCCCTCGACGTGGTCGTGCCACGCGTGCAGCGCCGGGTCGCGCAGCACGTCGGAGCCGGCCTCGCCCTCCTGCACGACGGTCATCCGCGCTCCGCCGTTGCCCGGCCTGAGCTCGTAGCTGACGGTGCCCGCGGGCTTGCCGTCGTTGAGCCAGCCGAACTCGATCCGCTCCGCCTTCTCCACGGCCGTGACCTCGGCGGTGGCGAGGCCGGGGTGCACGAAGCCCGACGGGACCGCGCTGCCCGCGTTCACGTCGCCGGAGCCGGCGAGCGCGGCCCAGACCTGGTCCGCCGGAACGCGGAGCTGGCGCTCGTAGCGCACGGTCCAGCCGTCGTCGGTGGTCTCGGCGGTGCCCTCGTCGAGGCCGAGCTCCTTGATCAGCTGCTCGTGCATCGCGACGGAGTCGTTGTCGACGTGGATCTCCTTCTTGCCCTCGACGACCTGTTCCAGCGCGTCGAGGCAGTCGGTCCAGCCGGTGACGTTGCTCGCGGCGGCCGGGCGGTCGTCGAAGGTGTGCGAGAAGACGAGGAGGCTGCCGCCCTCCTCCGGGGTGATCTCGAAACGCAGGAGGTCGTCCTCCTCGCGGAAGGCGAAGGTCCTCGGCGGGTCGACCTCGGTGATCACTCCCTCGAACGTCGAGCCGTCGCCCGCGTCGAAGCTGACCTTGCCGCCCTCCTTGAGGTCCAGCTCGGCGACCGGGAAGGGGTACCAGTGGCCGATGTGCTCCGGCTCGGTCAAGGCGCTCCACACCTTCTCCGGCGGATGCTGCAGGTGTCGCTCCATGCGCAGTTGCGACCGGCCGTCGACAGTCAGCAGCGCGACGTCCTTCACCGGACCATCTCCTTCACTCGTTGATCAGGCAAACGGGACGAGGCGAACATACCAGCGACAGTATATAACTTCAACCGCATACAGAACGTCAGCGCACCAACTCCTCGAGCCTCGCCACCAGCGACGACGGCACCGGCATGGTCGCGATCTCCTCACGCACCTCCCGCGCCGCCACCCGCGCGTCCTCGTCCGCGAGCAACCGCTCCACCGCCGCCGCGTCGAGCTCGTCCGGCGTCACCCACCAGCCGAGTCCTCGTTCCCGCATCAGCACGGAGTGCATGAAGTTCGGCGCCACCGCGGGCACGGTGAGCTGGGGCAACCCGGCGTCGAGCGCGTTGAGCATCGTGCCCGCACCCCCCTGGTGCAGGATGGCGGTGCAGCCGGAGAGCAGTTCGCGCAGGGGTACCCAGTCGCGCAGGTACCTCACCCCGGAAATCGGCTCGTCACCGCGGAACCCGGCCGCGTCGAGGTGGCGGGGCTCGATGCCGATCAGCACGAACTCGGCGTCGGAACGGCGGGCCAATTCACCCAGAAGTGGGAGAAAACGCCCCAGGAACGCCTCCGCGTCCACGTCGGGCCCGATGAGTCCCATCGTCCCGAGGGTGACGGCCACGCGCGCCCGCCCCTCCGGCGGCAGGCGCAGGTCCTCCGGCACCACTCCCCCGCCGTTGTACGGCAGGTGACGCAGGGGCCACGCGCCCTCCTGCGCCTTCACCATCGACGGCGGCGCGATGTCGATCAGGGCGCGCGGCACGGCGGCCAGGTCGCCGGCGGTCATCCCGAGCCGCTGCAGAGTGGCGGGCACCAGACCGGCCAGCTCCTCGTAGAACCGTCCCGTGCGCAGCAGGCCGAACCCGTGCTCGACCGCGGGCACGCCCAGCGCCGCCGCGGTCAGCAGTCCCGCGCCCTGCAGCTGGGAGTGCACGACCAGGTCGGGCCGGAACTCGCGCGCGGCGCGCAGCATCGGGTCGGCGAACGTGCTCGCGATGTAGCCGAGGACGGGCCAGCCCTCCTCCACGGTGTGCAGGCGGGACCAGACCATCTGACGGTGCCCCGGCGCCAGCTCCGGCATGGCCTCCGCCGAACCGGGGTCCGCCGGGCCGAAGTCGACCACCGGGAGGCCGCCCGCCACCGCGAGCGCCGGGCCCGAGGTCGCGATCCGCACGTCGTGGCCGCAGGCCCGCAGCGCCCACGCGAGCGGAACCATGGGCAGGAGGTCCTTCGCCTGCGGCGTCGACAGGAACAGCACGCGCATGACCACGCTCCGCTGGTAGGCTGATTTACTGGAAAACCGTATAGTGATTTTTGGCCACCTGCAATCCGAGGAGCACCATGGGCGGCTACAGCGAGCAGCACGCCGAGATCTACGAGGACGTCCTCGTCAGCAGGGGCAAGGACTGGGCCGCCGAGGCCGAGCTGGTCTCGCGGCTGGTCCGCGAGGCGTGCGGGGACGCCGTCTCGCTGCTCGACGTCGCGTGCGGCACCGGCGTGCACCTGGAGTCGTTCCGCCAGGACTTCCCCGACGTCGCGGGCGTCGACGCCTCCCGGCCCATGCTGGACCGCGCCGCCGCGCGCCTGCCGGGCGTGCCGCTGCACGAGGGCGACATGCGCGACTTCGACCTCGGCCGCACCTTCGACGCGGTCACGTGCCTGTTCTTCGCGCTCAGCTACATGCGCGGCACGGCGGACCTCCGGGCGGCGACCGCGCGCATGGCCGCCCACCTGCGGCCCGGCGGTGTGCTGGTGGCGGAGCCGTGGTGGTTCCCCGAGCAGTTCCTCGACGGGTACGTGGACGGGCACCTGGTGCGCGACGAGCACCGCGTGATCACCCGCGTCACGCACTCGGTGCGCGACGGCGGCGCCACCAGGATGGAGGTCCGCGTGACCGTCGCGGAACCGTCGGGCATCCGCGAGTTCCGCGAGTACGAGGTGGTCTCGCTGTTCACGCTGGACGAGTACCTGGCGGCGTTCGACGAGGCCGGGTGCGACGCGCGCTTCCTGCCCGGCGAGCCCAACGCCCGCGGCCTGTTCGTCGCCGTGCGCAGGTGAGGACGCTGGCGGTGCTCGGCGGCGCACCCGCGTTCTCCGAGCCGCTGCACGTGGGACGTCCGTCGGTGCTGCGCCCGCACCGGGTGCTGGAGCTGATCGGCGGCGCGCTGGACCGGCGGGTGCTGACGCACGGCGGCCCGCTGCTGCGCGAGTTCGAACGGGCCGTGGCGGCGGTGGCGGGCGTGGCGCACTGCGTGGCGACGTGCAACGCCACGGTCGCGATGCAGCTCCTGGTGCGCGCCCTGGGACTGCGCGGCGAGGTGGTGATGCCGTCGTGGACGTTCATCGCGACGGCGCACGCCCTGCAGTGGGAAGGCCTCACACCGGTCTTCTGCGACGTCGACCCGCGCACCGGGAACCTGGACCCGCGCAGCGTGGCCGAGCTGATCACCCCGCGCACCAGCGCGATCGCCGCGGTGCACATGTGGGGCGTGCCCGCGCCGGCACCGCAGCTGACGAGCCTCGCGCGGGAGCACGGGCTGCGGCTGTACTTCGACAGCGCGCACGCGATCGCCTCCCGCTGCGACGGCCGTCCCGTCGGCGGGCACGGCGCGGCGGAGGTGTTCTCCTTCCACGCCACCAAGCTCGTCAACGCCTTCGAGGGCGGGGCCGTGGTGACCGGCGACGGGGACCTGGCCGAACGGGTCAGGGCCATGCGCGACTACGGGCGCAACGGCGACGGGACGGTCGGGATGCTGGGCCTGAACGCGAAGATGACCGAGCCTTCCGCGGCGATGGGACTCGCCTCGCTCGAGGACCTGGACGAGCTGCTCGCCCTCCACCGCGAGCGGCACGAGCACTACGCGGCCGGGCTCTGCGGCGTGCCGGGCGTGCGGCTGCGCGACCCGGCGCCGCTGGAGTCGAACCGCTCCTACGTGGTCGTGGAGGTCGACCCGGAAGCCGCCGGACTCACGCGGGACGAGCTGCGCGCGGTCCTGCACGCGGAGAACGTGCTGGCGCGCGACCACTTCCACCCCGGCTGCCACCGCAGCGAGCCCTACCGGCGGGCGCCGCGGCGGCACACCCCCCGCTCGCTGACCGCGACCGAGGCGCTCAGCGAGCGGGTGCTCGTGCTGCCGACCGGCACGTCCCTGCGGAACGAGGACGCCGGCCGCGTGTGCGAAGTGATCGGCGAGGCGGTGCGGCGCGCACCCGCCGTCAGGGCTTGGGCTTCGTCCCGGACGCCAGCAGCGCCTCACCGGTGAGCACCACCGGTCCGTCCGCGAACTCCTGACGCAACGTCGTGATCCCGTCCTCCCGCAAGGCACGCACGCGGTCGGCGGGCATGGTCGCGAGCATCCTGATCAGCGGCCCCATCGTGCGTTCGAACATGTGCCAGCACGACTCGGCGTCCCCGACCTCGATCAACGCGGTCTCGAACGGCTCGACCGCCACGTCCGCGAAACCCGCGTCCGCGAACAGCTCCCGCAGCCTGTCCGCGTCCGACAGCGCCACCGGTCCCGGCCCGGACGGCGGCGCCGCGGGCATCGGCACGTGCCGGGCGATCACCTGCGAGCTGATCCGGAACGCCATGCAGCGGCCGGGGTTCCCGAGCGTCGTCGCCGCCAGCCGCCCGCCCGGCACCAACGCCTCGTACACCGAGCTCAGCGCGGCACCGGGATCCGGCATGTACTGCAGGCCCACGCGGCACACCGCGACGTCGAACGCCTCCGGCGCGAGGCCGAGGCGGGTCTCGTCCGGCACGACGCGGAACTCGGCGTTGGTCACGCCGTGGCGCCGCGCCCAGGAACGGGCGCCGTCGATCATCTCCGGGGACAGGTCGAGCCCCAGCACGCTGCCCTCGCCGGTGACCGCGGCGGCCAGCGCGCCGGTCGGGTTGCCGATGCCGCAGGCGAGGTCGAGCGCGCGGTCGCCCGGTCGGGGGGCCACCGCGGCGAGCAGCCTGGCGGTCATCGTCCCGGACGGGGCGGCGAGGTTGTCGCGGTACTCCGACCACCCCGGCGCCGAGAGTGCCCACTCCTCGCGCTGCTGCTCGCGAGCGGTGTCCGCGTCGATCATGAGCTACTCCCACCTCTCGATTCTGCTAACATAAAATATAGTAACTGTCGGCGTGCGTGCCGCGCACCACCACTGTCAGGCGGTGTCGATGACCGGAGTTCCGGACCGTCCGCTCCGCTTCGGGGTGCTGGGGTGCGCCAGCGTCGCGTGGCGGCGGTTCCTGCCCGCGGTGCGGCACGTCCCGGGTGTGCGCCTGGTCGCGGTGGCGAGCCGGGACGCGGGCCGGGCCGCCCGGTTCGCGCGGGAGTTCGACTGCCTGCCGGTCACGGGCTACCGGGAACTGCTGCGGCGCGACGACGTGGACGCGGTCTACCTGCCGGTGCCCACCGGCCTGCACGCCGAGTGGGCCGTCGAGGCGGTCGAGGCCGGCAAGCACGTGCTGGTCGAGAAGCCCCTCGCCACGAACAGGGCCGACGCCGAACAGCTGCTCACCCTCGCCGCCCGCACGGGCCGGTGCGTGGCGGAGAACCGGATGTTCGTCCACCACCCCCAGCACGACGCCGTGCGCAAGCTCGTCGCCGACGACGCGATCGGCGAACTGCGCGTGTTCAACGCCGCGATGGCGATCCCGCCGCTGCCGAGCGGCAACGTCCGCCTCGACCCGGCGCTGGGCGGCGGTGCCCTGCTCGACGTCGGCTACTACCCGATCCACGCGGCGCTGCTGCACCTCGGCTCCGATCTCGAGGTCGTCGGCGCGGTGCTGCGCCGGTCCCCCCACTTCGGCGTCGACGTCGGCGGGAGCGTGCTGCTGCGTGACCGCGACGGCGTGTCCGCCCACCTGGTGTTCGGGTTCGAGCACCACTACGGCTCGCACTACGAGCTGTGGGGCGCCACGGGACGGATCTCGCTCGACCACGCGTTCACACCGCCGCCCGCGCGCCACCCGCTCGTCCGCGTCGAGCGGGCCGGCGGGACCGAGGAGCTGCGCCTGCCCGCGGCCGACCAGTTCCGGGAGTCGATCACGAGTTTCGCCCGCGCGGTCCGCGAGGGCGGGGTCCACCCCGACGTCCTCGCCGCGACCATCCGCGGACTGGAGCTCGTAGACACAGTGAGGGAGGCGGCATGACCGAGGAGAGCGCCGAGACCAAGCAGCGCGTCCTGGAACTCGTGCGTGACTACGACAAGCAGGTCGCGTCCGGTGGTGCGTTCCGGCCCGGTGTGACGCCCGTCCTGACCTCCGGCGCGGTGCTGACCGCCGAGGACCGCGTGGCGCTGGTCGAGGCCGCGCTGGAGTTCCGCATCGCGGCGGGCGTCACGGCACGCCGGTTCGAACGGGCCTTCGCCCGCGAGCTGGGCGTCCGCAAGGCGCACCTGACCAACTCGGGGTCCTCGGCCAACCTGCTCGCGATCACCGCGCTGACCTCGCCGACGCTCGGCGACGAGGCGCTGCGTCCCGGCGACGAGGTCGTCACCGTCGCCGCGGGCTTCCCCACCACGGTCAACCCGATCCTGCAGAACGGTCTCGTGCCCGTCTTCGTCGACGTCGACCTCGGCACCTACAACACGACGCCCGAGCGCGTCGCGGCGGCGATCGGGCCGCGCACGCGGGCGATCATGATGGCGCACACCCTGGGCAACCCGTTCGCCGCGCAGGAGATCGCGGACCTCGCCCGCGAACACGGGCTGTACCTGGTCGAGGACAACTGCGACGCCGTCGGCTCCCTGTACCGCGGCCGGCCGACCGGCGGGTTCGGCCACCTGAGCACCGCGAGCTTCTACCCCGCGCACCACATCACCGCGGGCGAGGGCGGCTGCGTGGCCACCACCGGCCTCGCGCTCGCCCGGGTCGTGGAGTCCCTGCGGGACTGGGGCCGCGACTGCTGGTGCGAGCCGGGCGAGGACGACGCCTGCGGCCGGCGCTTCGGCTTCCAGCTGGGCCAGCTGCCGCCGGGCTACGACCACAAGTACACGTTCTCGCACGTCGGCTACAACCTGAAGAGCACCGACCTCCAGGCAGCGCTCGCGCTCAACCAGCTCGGCAGGCTCACCGAGTTCACCGCGGCACGACGGGAGAACTGGCGCCGGCTGCGGGCGGGCCTCGACGACGTGCCGTGGCTCGTGATGCCGAGGGCCACCGAGGACAGCGACCCGAGCTGGTTCGGGTTCGCCCTGACGCTGACCGCGGACGCGCCGTTCCGCCGGCACGACCTGGTCCGGTTCCTGGAGTCGCGGCTCATCGCCACGCGGATGCTGTTCGCGGGCAACCTGGTCCGGCAGCCCGCGTACTCGGGACGGCCGATGCGCGTGGCGGGTGAGCTGACCAACTCCGACGTGATCACCGAACGCAGCTTCTGGATCGGCGTCTACCCCGGCATCACCGCCGAGATGGTCGACTACGTGATCACGGCGTTCCGCGACTGGGTCGCCCGCTTCCGGTAACGGCGCTCCAGCAGCCCGAGCAGCCGGGCGGCGAGGGCGGACGAGTCGGGCAGCGGCCTGCCGTCGAGGGTGTGCACGCGGGTCACCTTGTGGCCCGCGGAGGTGAGGAAGACGCCGTCCGCCGCACGCAGGTCGTCGAGCGACATCGGTTCCTCCGCCACCCGCCAGCCGCCGGCCTCCGCCTCCTCGAACAACGCGCGCTGCGTGGTGCCGGGCAGCACGCCCAGCGCCGCGGGGGTGGTGCGCAGCGTGCCACCCGAGGCGACGACGAGCGAGGACGTCGGTCCCTCGAGGACCGTGCCGCCGGGCGCGGTGAAGATCGCGTCGTCGGCGCCGTGCTCCTCCGCGTACCGCACGGCGGCCATGTTCACCGCGTAGGACAACGTCTTCGCGCCGAGCAGCAGCCACGGCGCGCGGTCCACGACGTCGAGGGGAACGCCGCGGTCGAGCGCCAGCGCGGACACCCCGGTCTCGCGCAGCCGCACCCGGCGCGGGGACATCGGCAGCCCGAAGGCGAAGCACGTGCCCGCTGAGCCGTCGGCGGCCATGCCCCGCGAGCACACCAGCGTGAGCGACAGCTCGGCGGTGCTGCCCCACCCGGCGACGGCGGCCGCGACGCAGCGGCGCCACGCCGCCGCTCCGGGTTCCGGCAGGCCGAGGAGCCCCGCCGAGCGGGCGAGCCGCTCGAGGTGGGAGTCGAGCTCGTGGGCGACGGCGTGTTCGACCAGAACGGTCTCGAACACGCCGTCGCCCCGCATGAGCCCGAGGTCGCCCGCCCGGACGAGGGGGGCGTCCGGGTCGGCCAGGGTGCCGTCGAGGAGTGCCAGCACCCGCCTCGGGCCGCTCACCTCAGGCTCTTGGACCTGAACAGGTACATGGACAGCGGAGCGAACACGAGCAGCAGCACACCGCAGGCGACGAGCGCCCAGGTGAACTGCTCCGCGGTCAGCGTGCCCCCGGTCAGCCCGCGCACGGCCGTGACCGCGTGGGTGATCGGGTTGACGTTGACGACGACCTGGAGCCAGCCCGGCATGGTCGAGGTCTCGACGAACACGTTGCTCGCGAACACCAGCGGGAACAGCACCATCGAGCTGAGCTGGTTCACCGACTCCGGCGACTTGAGCACGAGGCCGGCCGCGTTCCACATCCAGCCGAGGCAGAACGCGAACAGCTGCAGGAACAGCACCGCCCCGAGCACGCCGAGCACGCCGCCCTCGGGCCGGAAGCCGAGCAGCAGGCCCAGCAGCGTCACCACGACCAGGGCGATCGTGTAGCGCAGCGCGTCGCCGAGCAGGGCGCCCGCGAGGATGCCCGGCCGCCAGATCGACAGCCCGCGGAACCGATCGAAGATGCCCTTGGTGATGTCGGTGTTGAGCGAGATGCCCGTGTACATGTTGATCATGATCACGGTCATCACCAGGATGCCCGGCATGAGGAACTGCAGGTAGTCGCTCGTCGAGCCGGCCAGCGCACCGCCGAAGAGGTAGGTGAACACCAGCGTGAACATGATCGGCAGGATGAACGACGAGTAGAGCTGGTCCGGGTCGTGCTTGATCTTCAGCAGCGCCCGCCAGGTGAAGGTCCACGTCGTCGACAACGGACCGGGCCGCTTCGGCCGCGTGCGCGTGGTCAGCGCCTGCGGCACCGCGCGGGTGTCGCTCGCCGGGGTCGTGGTGCTCATGCCGCCGCCTCCTCGCCCTTCTCGTCCACGTCGGCCGGGTGGCCCGTGAGCGCGAAGAACACCTCGTCCAGACTGGGTTCGGCGAGCCGGTAGCCGCTCACCGCGATCCCGGCGCGGCTCAGTTCCACCAGCGCCGTCCCGACCCGTTCCAGGTCGGACGACACGACCGACAGCGCGTTCGCGTCCGCGTCGCGGTGCACCTCGCCGCCGATGACCCTGGCCAGCACGGTCTCGGCGTCCCCGCGCTGCGCCGGGTCGGCGAGCCGGACGTGCACCGTGCCGGAGCCGACGGACCGCTTGAGCTCGCCGGGCGTGCCCTCGGCGACGATCCGGCCGCGGTCGATCACCGCCACCCGGTCGGCGAGGTGGTCGGCCTCCTCCAGGTACTGCGTCGTCAGCAGCACCGTGGTGCCCGCCGCGACGAGCGCGCGGATCATGTCCCACACCTGGTTGCGCGAGCGCGGGTCGAGGCCCGTGGTCGGTTCGTCGAGGAACAGCAGGTCGGGGGTGACGACCACGCTGGCGGCGATGTCGAGCCGCCGGCGCATGCCGCCCGAGTAGTCCTTGACCTGCTTGCCCGCGGCCTCGGTGAGCCCGAAGACGTCGAGCAGCTCCTCTCCCCGAGCGGCGGCGTCCGCCTTGGCGAAGCCCAGCAGCCTGCCGAGCAGGACCAGGTTCTCCGCGCCGGTGAGCTGCTCGTCGACCGAGGCGTACTGGCCGGTCAGGCTCATCCTGGCGCGGATCTCGTCCGGTTCGCGCAACAGGTCGTGACCCAGCACGCGCGCGGTGCCCGCGTCGGGCTGGAGCAGTGTGGCGAGCATCCGGATGGTCGTGGTCTTGCCCGCGCCGTTGGGGCCCAGGAAGCCGTACACACCACCCGTGGGCACCACCAGGTCCACGCCGTCCACGGCTCTGGTCTCACCGAACGCCTTGACCAGACCCGAAGTCTCGATGGCCGGTTCCACCGCCGTCACGGACCCCACCTCCCCACTGTCCGAAATGCCGCGATCACCGTGCGAACATACCGCACGGGTTATGTGCCAATCAAGTTATGTAAAGAATCCTTTGAACTTTGAGTTTAGTTACATATACCGTATCGGCGTCGCGCCAACACGACAGGAGCTGTCGCCATGCGGGTCCTCTTCGCCGCCGTCCCCGGTGTCGGTCACCTCTACCCCCTCGTCCCGCTGGCCTGGGCGTTCGTCGCGGCGGGGCACGACGTCCGGATCGCCTTCGCCGAGCTCACCGGGAAGGCCGCCGAATGCGGCCTGCCGGTCGTGGACGTCTCCCCCGGCTGGCAGGCGGAGGAGGTCGTGCCGCGGACGCTCGCCGCGCACCCGGAATTCACCGAAGACGCTTGGCAGCGCCCGATTCCCGAGGACATCACGCCGTGGGCGCCGTTGTTCGCGGGCGTCAACCGCTCGCTCGCCGAGGGGGCGCTCGAGTTCGCCGGCCACTGGCGGCCGGACCTCGTGGTCCACGAGCAGGTCGCCACCTACGGCCTCGTCGTGGCCACGAAACTGGGCGTGCCCGCCGTGCAGCGGAACCTGGAGAACTTCCGCACCGGACGGGTGCACCACGAGGTCGCCCGGCACCTCGCCGACCTCCTCGACCGCCACGGTGTCGGCACGCTCGACGAACCCGTCGCGACCGTCGAGGCGTTCCCGCCGAGTCTGCTCACCGACGAACCCGAGGGCTGGTTCACCGGTGAGGCACCGTTCACCGGCGGTTCCGTCGCGGACCGTGCCGCACCGGAGCGGACGGGACGGCCGCGGATCGCGGTGACCACGAGCAGCTTCCCCGACTTCTCGCTGACCGCGATGCGCGCGGTGCTCGGCGCGGGTGCCGGGCTGGACGTGGACCTCGCGCTCGCGGGAGGCGTCGACACCGCGCCGCTGGAACCGTTGCCGCCCAACGCCCGCGCTCTCGGCTGGACACCGTACGGCGAGCTGTACCGCGGGTCGGCGGCCGTCGTGCACCACGGCAGCGGCGGCTCGGTGCTCGCCGCGCTGCACGCGGGTGTGCCGCAGCTCGTCGTGCTCGACCCCGACGACCAGTCCACGCCCGTGGTCGCCGCGGCCGTGGCCAAGCGGGGCGTCGGGATCGTGACGACCGCCGACGAGGTGGACGCCGCCCTGCTGACCCGATTGGTCTCCGACGAGTCGTTGCGCGCCGCCACGGCCGAGGTGCGCGCGGAACGGGCGGGGCTGCCCACGACGGCCGAGACCGCGGCGAGGATCACCGCGCTCGTCACGGGGTGAGCACCACGCCGGAACGGCGCGCGAGGCTCGCCTTCAGCTCGCGCACCACGAGGTCCACGTCGTCGTCGGACAACGACTGGTGCAGCGGGAGGTTCAGCGTCCGCGCCGCCGCCAGGTCCGCGCCGGGCAGCACGGCGTCCGACCCGTAGAGCGGCACGTGGTGCAGGGGCGGGTAGCGGAAGGTCGTGTAGACGCCCGCCCGGTAGAGGTCCTCGGCGACGTCGTCGCGGACGCGCGGGTCGAGCTGCACCCAGTAGAAGTAGTGCGACGTCCGGTGCCCCGGCGGCACCGGCGGTGGCAGCACGACGCCCGGCACGCCGGCGAGTCCGGCGTCGTAGCGGGCCACGACCTCCGCGCGCCGGGCCAGGAACTCCGGCAGCCGCCGCAGCTGCACGGTGCCGATCGCCGCCAGCACGTCGTTCAGCACGGAGCGCCGGGAGAACGACTCGACCTCGATCTCCCACCACCGGCTCGCCGACCGGGCGGCCCGCTGGTGACCGGTCGGCTCGGCCAGGCCGAAGTAGGCGAGCCTCGTCGCCCGGCGCACCAGCTCGGGGTCGCGGGCGTAGAGCACGCCGCCGTCGACGGCGACGGCGATCTTGCCGTGGTCGAAGCTCCAGACGCCGAAGTCGCCCAGGGTGCCGCAGGCACGTCCATCCACAGTGGACGCGATGGCGTTGGCGGCGTCCTCGACCAGGAGCACCCCGCGCTCGGCGCACAGCCGCGCGATCTCCGCCGCCTCGCCGGGGTGGCCGCCGTAGTGCAGCAACAGCACCGCCCGGGTCGACGGGCCGAGCGCGCGGGCGACGTCGTCGGCCGTCGGGTTGAGGGTCCGCGGGTCGACGTCGCAGAACACCGGCCTGGCACCGTGCGCGGCGATGGCGTTGGCGGCGCCGACGAAGCTGATGGACGGGATCACCACCTCGACGCCGGGGCCGACACCGGCGAGGCTCATCGCGATGAACGTCGCCTCGGTGCAGGAGTTCACCGACGTCACGTGCTCGCGGCCGACGCCGAGGTGGGCGGCGAAGGCGGCTTCGAACGCGTCGGCCCTGCGGCCCCTGCCCACCCAGCCGGTGGCGAAGACCTCGCGGACGGCGCCGAGTTCCTCCTCCCCCAGCGACGGCTGAAACACGTTGATCACGAACCACCTCCGTTGTGGTTGAATAACCGATAGTAACTGGAGAGGTCGAACATTCACATGAAAGGACCGGTCACATGCGTGTCCTGTTCTGCTCGACCGACGGCGTGAGCCACCTGTACCCCCTCGTCCCCCTCGCCTGGGCGATGCGCGCGGCAGGCCACGAGGTGCTGGTGACGTTCGCCGAGCAGACCGAGCAGGCCGTCGCGTCGGGCCTGCACATCGTCGACGCCGCCCCCGGCTTCGACGGCATGGCGATCTTCGACAAGACACTGGAGGACAACCCCGAGTTCGCGCAGATGTGGTGGAACGAGACGCTGGGTGACGACCCGTCGCGGTTCGCCCTGATGCCGGCGGAGCTGAACCGGCCGTTCTTCGAGCGCACGTTCACCCTCGTCGAGCAGTGGCGGCCCGACCTCGTCGTGTACGAGCAGACCGCGGCGTACGGGCTGATCGTCGCCGCCAAGCTCGGCGTGCCGGCGGTGCAGCGCAACCTGGGCATCGTGCGCACCGGCAACCTGCACCGGGCCATCGCGGACCTGCTGCCCGACGTGTTCGAGCGGTACGGGGTGCCGGGGTTCGTGCCGCCCGCGCTCGTGCTGGAGACCGTGCCGCCGAGCATGTTCCCGTTCGACGAGCCGGAGGGCGAGTTCGTGCGCGACGTCGTGTTCACCGGCGGCGCGGTGCTCGGCGACCGGCTGCCCGAACGCGGTGACCGGCCCCGGATCGTCGTCACGCTCGGCACGAACCGGCCCGGCACCGACGGACTCGGGCCGCTCAAGGGCCTGCTCGCCTCCTCCTCGGCGGTGGACGCCGAGCTGGTGCTCGCACTCGGGGAGACCGACCTGACCCCGCTCGGCGACCTGCCCGCCCACGTCCGGTCGGTCGGCTGGACGCCGCTGGAGGCGTTGTTCCGCACCTGCGACGGCGTGGTCCACCACGGCGGCGGCACCACCACGATGGCCGCGATCGACGCGGGCCTCCCGCAGGTGGTGGGCGTGAACCCGCTGTACCCCGGCAACGAGACGCTGGCGCCCGCGGTCCGCAAGGCGGGCATCGGCATCGTCGCCGACGAGAACGAGATCGACGGCGAGGTGCTGAACCGGATGCTGAGCGACGAGTCGCTGCGCGTGCGCACCGCCGAGGTCCAGCGCGAACTCGCCTCCCTGCCCGGCCCCGCCGAGCTCGTCGGCCGGCTGGAGGCGCTGACCCGCTGACACCGGACGGTGGCCGTGCCGTCCCGCACGTCGGAGCGTGGGACGGCACGGCCACCGGGGTGCACCGCACCGGACGTCAGTCGTCCGGCGGGTCGAGCCAGATGTTGGTCATGTCGAAGAACTCGATCTGTGGCACGTGCACGGCGTTGCGGACGCGCTTGCCGTGGTAGCGCGAGGTCATCGCGGCGAAGTTCAGGATCGGCACGATCGGCAGGTCCTTCATCACCTCGACGTCGACCTGGTGCCACAGCTCCTCGGCCTTGGCCTCGTCGGACTCCTGCAGCGCCTGCTCGATCAGCTCGTCCACGATCGGGCTGCTGTAGCCGCCGTAGTTGGTGGTGCCCTGCACGTCGTTGGTCTGGAACAGCGGCTGCACGATCACGCGGCCGTTGTTGCCGAACCAGTCCGGCGTGAAGCCCGGTTCGGCGATGTCCCAGTCGCCCCGCCTGCCCGCCTCCGGGTCCGACAGCGCCGACCCGTAGTACTGGGCCTGGCTGAACTTCCGCCACTCGAGCGTGATGCCGATCTTGGCCAGGTCCGCCGCGACCGACTCCATGATCTTGAGGTGGATGCCGATCTCGCGGACGGCGGCGATGAGCGTGAGACCGTCGCCGTAGCCCGCGGCGACCAGGTGCTCGCGCGCCTTCGCGATGTCGCCGCGGTCGTCCGGCGTCGGGTACGGGTTCATCTCGCGGTGGCCGATGCTGCCGACCGGGATGACCGAGTGCAGCGGCGTGTTCGGCGCGTCCAGGACGTCCAGGATCTCGCCGATGGCGACCTTGTCGATCGCGTAGGCGATGGCCTTGCGCACGTCGAGGTTGCTCGTCGCGGAGTTCTGGTTCGGGCTGCGCAGGTTGAACACGATGTACGGGTTGAGCGCGAAGCCAGGGTAGCTGCGCGGGGCGGCGTCCTGGCCCGCCTTGGGACGCGCCCACGACACCGCGGTGTAGGACCAGGCGAGGTCGATCTCGCCGCGGTCCATCTTCTGCTGGGTCACGGTCACCGGCTCGGAGCCGACGGTGATGTCGATCCGGTCCACGTACTGGTTGCGGATCGGGTCGGTCTCCTTCTGCCACTGCGGGTTGCGGTCCAGCACGATCTTGAGCCCGTTGTCGGCGTACTCGGTGAGCCGGTAGGGCGCGCAGGAGAGCGTGTTGCGGCGGAACTCCATGCTGTCGGGCACGTACGCGTCGTACTCCTCCGGCGCGGGCGTGGTGAACCCGGTGGCGAGGATGTTCAGGAAGTCGTTGGCGGGCCTCGTCAACCGGAACACGAGGGTCTTGTCGTCCACAGCGGACAGACCCTCGACGTCCTGGGAGCGCTGGAACTCCGCCATCGCCGCCGGGGTGGGCTCACGCCCCTCGAACGCGGCGCGGTAGGCGTCGCAGTACTCCCGGAAGCCGACGATCGTGCTCGTGAAGTAGTGCAGCGCGCCCGCTCCGGACACCGGGTTCGGCAGTCGCTTGAGGCCGCGGATCACGTCGTGCGACGTCACCTCGCGCGGTGGCTCGGAGTTCCACCGGATGCCGTCGCGCAGGCGGATCGTGTAGGTCGTCCGGTCGGCGCTGATACCCCCGTTCTCCTCCGTCGGGAGCTCGGCGGCGAGGTCCGGCGCCGGCGTGAACGACGCCGCCGGGTCGGACAGGTCCGCGGACGCCGGGTAGGCGAAGAGCTGCCGGGACAGCGCCCGCAGGATCTGCGCCGAGGTGGCGTAGTACGCGCTCGCCGTGTCGATGTGGTCGACCCCGCCGGGGCCTACGAGTCGCAAGGTCCCGCCGTAACGGGGTGTGCTGGACATCCTCTGTCGACCTCCTCCAGCCGCGTGGCGATCAGAGTGCGGAGCAGGGCCCCGTGCGGCCGACTGTAGTGGAAGCGCCCTCCAAAGCGCTATATGATAGTGAAGTCATTGATGCCCACTGCTGGGATCTGCGCAGGATAGCTACTACTTATGTCAGTGGACTACGGCTTGATCGACAGGCCGGAGAGGGGCAGTCCCGTGGAGAGCACCGCGCACGACACCGAGTCCGCCGTCGTCAGGATGGCCAGGGCCGGCACGGCGGCGAAGACGGCGCAGGCGCCGCAGACCGTCCTGCCCGCCGCACTGCTGGAGAGCATCCCGTCGGGCCCGCTGGAGGACCGCGCGAACTGGGAACGGGTGCGCTCGCTCTTCACCATCGACCCCGAGATGGTCCACCTGAACGTCGGCACCATCGGCTCGGTGCCGAAGCCCGTGCTCGACCTGCTGCGTGAGACCGACGTCGACTACGCCCGGCGTCCACGCGACCCGTACCCGCCGACCACGTTCGCCGAGGCCCGCGCCGCGCTCGCCGCCCGCTACGGCTGCGACCCCGACGAGCTCGCGATCGTGCAGGGAGCCGCCGACGGCAACGCCCGCATCCTGAACGGGCTCGACCTGCGCGAGGGCGACGAGGTCGTGACCACGACCCACGAGTGCTACACCGCCCAGGCACCGTTGAACATCCTGCACAACCGGCGCGGCGTGGTGGTCAAGAAGCTCACCCCGCGCCTCGGGCCGGACCAGTCGGCCGAGGAGATCGTGCAGATGTTCGCCGACGCCATCACTCCGCGCACCAAGGTGCTGCAGTGGGCGGGCGTCACGTTCACCGTCGGCACCACGATGCCGACCAAGGCCCTCGCCCGGCTGGCCCAGGAGCACGGCCTGATCAGCATGGTCGACGGCGCGCACCTGCCCGGCCAGTTCGACTTCGACCTGCACGACCTCGGCGTCGACTTCCTCAGCGGGTCCGGCGCCAAGTACCAGTGCGGACCGATGGGCACGGGCATCCTCTACGCGCGCAACAAGGTGCTGGCCGAGCACAACCCGTTGCCGCTGCCGGAGTTCTGGCCGGTGATCACGCTCTGGTACCCGATCGAGGGCGAACTGCCGCCCCGCACCACCGGCCGCGAGCAGACCTACGACATCGGCACGTACGTGCAGAAGACCGGCTCGGCCGACCTGTCCCGCGGCCCGGCCCTGCAGGCCTCCACCGAGATCTGGGAGCGGATCGGCCGCGCGAACGTCCAGCGGTACGTGTGGGGCTTGTGCTCGTACCTCAAGGAGCGCGTCGTGGACCACTGGGGCCGCGACTCGCTGTTCAGCCCGCTCGACGACGAGCGCCTGCACAGCGGCATGGTCGCGTTCCAGCCGTTCGCCGACGCCGCGCACGCCGTGGACGTGGCGAAGTTCTTCGAGTTCGAGAAGCGCATGGAGGACCAGCACGGGGTGAACCTGCGCTTCACGTTCTTCCCCGTCCGCGACGCCGAGGGAGAACGTTTCGCCGTGCGCCTCGCACCGCACCTCTACAACTCCCGCGACGAGCTCGACCACGCCGTCGAGGCGATGATCAAGGTGACGGCGGAGCTCTCCTGACCGCGGTGTCCGGCCCGCTCACGTTCCCGGGAGCGGGCCGGACACCGGCGCGACCGCGCCGCCGGGGAACCACGTCGCGCTGCCGTGGGCGTGGCCGGTGGTGCTGAGCTGCATGGTCACCAGGGAGGCGGCGTACAGGCGGGCGGGTGCGGGCTCGGGGGTGCCGCGCCACGCCGCGTAGCCGGCGGGCGAGGCGGTGGTGTCGGGGGCGCCGGCGGCCAGGGCGGCCACGTGATCGAGGCGGTCGGGTTCCTGGGGGTGGGTGCGGAGCGGGACCAGCTGTCCCGCGGGGATGCGCAGCAGCGGTGCGGTGAGCAGCCACGGGGCGAGGTAGCTGCCCTCACCGGGGAGTGCGCCCGAGGCGACGGCGCGCAGGGCCTGGTCGGCGGTGACCCAGCCGGCGACGACGAGCACCGGGGCGCGGCCGGGCTCGGAAACCGGGCCAGGAGTGCCCGGACCTGTCGAGTCCGGTGCCGACGTGCCCGTGCCCGTCGTATCCGGTCCTGGGGTGCCCGCGCTTGTCGAGTTCGGTGCTGTCGAGTCCGGTGCTGTCGAGTTCGGTGCTGTCGAGCCTGGTCCCGCCGAGTCCGGTCCTGCGGCGCCCTGCCCGCCGGGACGCCACCCGGTCACCTCGACGCCGTGCCGGCGGGCCGCCTCGCGCACCACCACAGCGGCGGCCACCGACCGTGCCGACGCGTCCTCCACCAGCGTCACGGACCGGTGCCCACGCCCCGCCACGAACCCCAGGAGGGCCCGCAGCACGTCCGCGTCGGCGGGGTCGAGGTGGTCGGCCGGGCACCCGCGCAGCGCGCGCACCTCGCCCGCCAGCAGGGCGCCGACGGCCGCGGCCGCGCACTCGGGGCCGTCCGCCGAGCTCAGGTCTGGTCCCGTGGGCGTGCCCGCGTCCACCGGCACGGCCGCCGTCTCGCCTCCGCGCCGCACCCACAGGGTGCTGCGTCCTTCCGGCAGCTCGACCAGGGCCCAGGCACCGCCCGCGCCCGGCCTCGGTGTCGCGGGGGCGAGCGCGGCCGGGTCGGTGCCGACCTCCGTGCCCGCCTCGGCGACCTGGACCAGGTTCCAGCCCGGTCGCTGGGGTGCGACGAGGACGCGGCCGCCGAGTGCGTCGCGCACCTGCGGCACCCCGGTCACCGGTCTGTCCGGTTCGAGCGCGGTCAGCTGGGTGGTCCCGGCGAGGACGGCCAGTGCGAGCACCACCGCCGGCGCCTGCGCTGCCGGTCTGCCGACGGGCGTGACCACGAACCACGCGAGCGCCGCCACGGCTGTGAGCACGGCGGCCTGCAGCAGCGCCACCCGGTCCCCCGCCTCCGCGCCGGGGACCCGGCCCAGGTGTGCGAGGGCGAGGACGGTCGCGGCCGCGACGACGACCCAGCCCGCCCGCACCCGGAACGGTGCCGCGGCCAGTGCGGCCACCGCGAGCACCAGCGGTGCGGCGACACCGGCGGCCACGTCGACCGGCCGGGGTGAGGCGGAGGCCAGCAGCGCCTCGCCCGCCACCACGACGACCGCGCCACCGGCCGCCACGACGCGGACGGCACGGCCGGCGGGCGCCACGAACCGCAGCAGCACCGTGCCGACCAGCACGACCAGGGCGCCGAGCACCGGCACCCGCACCACGGTGGCCCAGCCGTCGCCCGCAGGCGCCACGTCGTGCCCGTGCTGCGCGAGGACCACCGCGGCCCAGGTCACCGCACGTCCCTGTCGGCGACCGCGAACAGCACGCCGTGCGGGCGGGCGGGACCGCGGGCACCGTGCGGCCAGCGGGTGCGGTCGAAGTCGACGCACGGCCGGTGCTGGCCGCGGTCGCGGAAGTCCCGGTCGAGTGAGAGCTGTCCCCGCTTCCCGACGTCCACCAGGCACACCCGGTGGTCACCGTCGAGACCGGTCTGCGCGACGAAGTAGTTCGACACCGCGAGGCGGCGGATGTCGTCCGTCTCGTGGTAGTAGCCGTCGCGGCCCAGGTCGAAGTTGTCCATCGCGCCCCAGTGCGGGCCGCCGGTGGTCGGGTCGACGATCGGGACGACACCCGCGAGCGCCGGGCAGTCCGGTTCGGCTCCGCCTGCCGTGACCTCGGCGAGGGTGTCCACGCTGCACCGCGGGTCGCCGCCGGAGCGCAGCAGTTCGCGGATGTCGAGCACGTAGACCAGACCGGCCTCGGCGTGCGTCGACCCCGGCCCGCCGCGCAGCACGACGTGGAAGAGGAACCGGTCGTCCGGGCTGGTCTGCAGCCACGCGCCCGCACTGCCCCCGCTGCGGGGCGGGTCGGCCGGGAACGCCTTCGCGAACGCGGTCGCGTCGTCGAACACCTGCCGCCACCGCGGCTGCGCGGCCGTGATGTCCGGGGTGTAGTAGATCGCCCCGTTCATCGTGCTGGCGAACGCGCCCCGGTGCTCCGGCCGGTTGGTCACGGTGGTCTCCATGACCGGGCGCGGTTCCTCCTCCGCCGGCTCCGCCTCCACCCGCGGCCCGTCGGGCATCTTCGACACCGACAGCAGCTTCGGCGCGCCGAGGTCGCCGATGTCGAAGATCCGCACGGTGTCGCGGGCGATGTTCGCCCCTGGCGGCACGTTCGGCTGGAGCAGGTGCCGCACCTCGAAGAAGTCGCTCGTCACCATCCTGTCCAGGTCCTCGCGGACCTGGATGCCGTGCGGGTTGGCGCACGTCGCCTGGGGCAGCGCGGGGACGTTCAGGCACGAGGCGGGGTCCTCCCCCGCCGCGGTGGCCGCGGGCGCCTCGGCGAGCGTGCGGCCGTCCGGCCCGATGCGCACGACCTCGCCCGGTGAGCCCGCGAACCCGTTGCCCACCCTCGTCTCGCCGTTGGTGTAGGTGCACGGCCCCGCCACGTTCGGCCCGCCCATGTAAGAGCCGTAGGCGGTGCCGTCGCGCAGCACCCAGAACGCGTCGGGCACCGAGCCGCACGGGGTGTCGGCGGGCAGGTTCACGCCCGCGAGCCGCACCTCGGGCAGCCTGCTCACGTCGAGCACGAACACCGTGTCGGACATCAGGCCGCCCGCGTACACGCGCTGTCCCTTGTGCCACAGGTACTGCATGTGGTGCGGCTCGTTGCCGGTCAGGCCGTCGATCGTGGCGGTGTTGACCACCGCGCCGTAGGTCCTCGACCCCTTGGTGGCGTCGAGCACGGCCAGGAAGTCCTGTTCGCCGCCCGCCCAGACGAGCAGCCACTCCCTGCGCTGCCCGCCGCGGTCACGCGCCTCGGCGGTCAGGTGGTTGGTGACGGAGTACTTCTGCCCGTCGGTGCCGCGCACGGACGACGTGGTGACGGTGGCGTGCCCCGCTGCCGGTGGGCCGAGCGAGGTCACCGCCGCGACGGTGAGCAGGACGACCAGCAGGGCGGGGACACGTCGGGCGATCGCCATCGCCGAGTCCTTTCTGGACGGTGCCGGACAGTGCCGGCCGGCTGCTGCGGTCCGGTCGGCTGCCGGACGGTGCCGACCGGCTACTGCGGTCCAGCCGGCTACTGCGGTCTGGTCGGCTGCCGGACGGTGCCGACCGGCCGGCTACTGCGGTGCCGACGACTGCTGCGGTCCGGCCGGCCACTGCGGTCTGGCCGGGGTGGTCCGGTCAGCGGCCGAGGTGGGCGTCCGCCACGGCGAACAGCACGCCGTGCGGCCGGGCACCCCCGTGGTCCCCGTGCGGCCACCTCTGCCGGTTGAAGTTCACGCACGGCGTGCCGTCGACCTCGTCGCGGAACGACTCGTCGAGCCGCAGCCGCCCCCTCCGGTCGTCGAAGTCGACCATGCAGACGCGGTGGTCGCCGTCGATGCCGGTCTGGGCGACGAAGTAGTTGGCCGTGGCGAGCCGCTTGATGTCACTGGTCTCGCGGTACCGGCCGTCGCGCCCCGCCTCGAAGTTGTCCATCGCGCCCCAGTGCGGGCCGACCGCCACGCGGCCGGTCGGGCCACCGACGCCGCCCTTGATCGGCAACACGTCCACCACGGCGGGGCAGTCGCGTTCCACGCCGCCCGAGGTGACCTCGTCCGGTGTGTCGATGCGGCACCGCGGGTCGGAGCCGGACGCGAGGAGCTTGCGGATGTCGAGCACGTACACCAGGCCTCGGTTCTGGTCCGGCGCCAGGCGCGGGTCCGAGCCCATCACGGCGTTGAACAGGTACCGGTCGTCCGGGCTGGTCTGCAGCCAGCTGCCGCCGCTCAGCTGCCCGCTGAGCACACCGGTCGGGTCGATCCTGCGGTAGGCGGCCGTGTTGTCGAAGACCTGGCGCCATTCCGGCGTCGGGTCGGTGATGTCGGGCGTGTAGTAGATCGCGCCACCGGCCATGGTGCCCGCGAAGGCGCCCTTGTTGTGCCTGCGGTTGGTCACGGTGGTCTCCATGACCATCTGGTTCTCCTCGAACACCGCCTCGTCGACGCGCGGACCGGCGGGCAGCGCGCTCACAGAGACGAGCTTCGGGTTGTTCCTGTCGGCGATGTCGAAGATCCGCACGGTGGTGCGCAACAACTTCGGGTCGAGCTGCACCGTGTCGGGGTCGAGGTAGTTGCGCACCTCGGCGAAGTCGCTCACCACCAGCCGGTTCAGGTCCTCGCGGGCCTGGATGCCGTGCGGGTTGGCGCAGCTGGGCTGCGGCAGGGCGGGCACGTTCCCGCACAGCTCCGGCATCTCCGCCTCGCGGGTCGAGGCCGGGGTCTCGCTGAGCGTCCTGCCGTCCTTGCCGATGCGCACGACGGCACCGGGCGAGCCGGCGAAGCCGTTGCCCACACGCGTCTCGCCGTTGCTGTAGGTGCACGGCCCGCTGACGTCGGGGCCGCCCATGTAGGAGCCGTAGGCGGTGCCGTCGCGCAGCACCCAGTAGGCGTCGGGCACGGAGGCGCACGGGGTGTCGGCGCCGAGGTTGATGCCGGTGAGGCGGACCTCGGGCAGCTTCGACACGTCGAGCACGAAGGTGGTGTCGGTGAACATGGCTCCCGCGTAGACGCGGTCGCCGGCGTGCCAGATGTACTGCATGTGGTGCGGCTCGCTGCCGACCTGGGGGCTCAGCACGGCCGTGTTGACGACCTTGCCGTAGGTCGGTGAGCCCTTGGTCGCGTCGATCACCGCGAGGAAGTCCGGGTCGGTGCCCTGCCCGCCTCCGGCGTCGCCCGCCCAGGTGAGCAGCCATTCCCTGGCGCGCTTGCGGTCGGGCAGCGGCACGAGGTGGTTGGTCGCCCGGTACGTCCTGCCGTCGGTGCCCTGCACCGCGGACGAGGTGACCGTGACCTCGGCGTGCCCCGGTGGACCGGCGGCGGTGAGCGTCCCCACCGCGACCAGGAGGACGGTGGCCACGACCACCAGCCTGGCCCGCCATGGTCGGGTCAGTGCGTTTCCGACGCTCATGAGGTCCTCCCAGGTGGGCAAATTACTTTAAAAAACGCTAGCAAGTCCACGTCGGTCAGAGCAACCCGCCCGTGCGGCTCCCAGCCACCGGGACGCGGCAGCTCACCCGGCGACGTCTATAACTTGCGAGGCATACAACGTGCACGTATTGTTCACCTCATGGCCGACGTCTTCGCCGTACTGGCAGATCCGGCCCGTCAGCGCATCGTCGAGCTGCTGCTGGAGCGTCCCCGCCCGGTCGGGGAACTGGTGGAGCAGCTGGGCCTCTCGCAGCCCGGAACCTCCAAGCACCTCAAGGTGTTGCGCGAAGCGGGCATCGTCCGCGCGCGCAAGAACGCCCAGCGCCGCATCTACGAGCTGTGTCCGGGCCCGTTGATGGAGCTCGACCGCTGGCTCGAGCCCTACCGCAGGCTGTGGTCCGGGCGGTTCGACAACCTGGAGCAGTACCTCGACACACTGGCGGACTGACCCGCCCCGGCGCGTCACGGCGCCAGCAACGTGTGCAGGCCGGCCACGAGACTGCGCGCCTGGATGTTGACGTAATGGCTGTGCCGCAACAGGTCCACCAGCTGGTGCACGGCCACCCAGCGGTGCTCGTGGCTCTCCGCGCCGTCCGGTGAGCCGACCTCCACGACCACGTTGCGCGTGCGGGCGTGGAAGAAGCGGCCGCCTTCCTCCGACTGCACGACCGAGAACCTGATCTGCTCGGGCCGCGCGCGCAGCACCAGGTCCAGGTGACGCGGCCGGGCCCGCGCGGGCAGGTGCCGGTAGTTCTCCGGGGTGCACTGCACGGTCGGCGCCAGCTCGACCACGTCCGCGCAGCCGGCCTCGGCGCGCGCGTGCACGAGGGCGTGCAGCACTCCCCCGATCCTGGTCACGACGAACGCGGTGAGACCGACGCCACGCGGTTCGATCATGGGCTGCGACCAGCTCGCGACCTCGCGGTCCGGTGCCCGCACCCGCACACCGGTCACGTCGAAGAACGCGCCGCTGCGGTGCGAAATCCGGTCACCCGAGCGGTGCCAGTCAGGTAGCGCCGCGAGCGGTACGTCCGTCGTGCGCAAGTCCGTCCTGGTGCGGCACTCGCTGATCCAGCGCAGCAGTTCGCCGGTGGTGTTCACGCTGCCGGCGTCCGGTTCGCAGGAGCGCACGAGAGCGGAGCGGAAGTCGTCGCCCGCCGCGGCCAGGTCGGCGGTCAGGCCGTCACCGGCGAACGGCAGGCACGCCAGCACCGTGCGGGCGTCCATGTTCACCACGTCGTCGCGCGCGAGCATCCGGTGCACCTCGCCCAGCGTGAACCAGCGGAACCCGTCCAGGACCTCCACGTCCTCGACGACCTCGACGACGACGTTGCGGTTGCGCTTGCGGTAGAACCACGCGCCCTGCTCGGAGTGCCGCACGTCCACGAGCACCCGCTCCGGCCGGGCGTCCAGGAAGTGCCCGAGGTAGGGCACGGAACGGCCGCGGTGCACGCCGGTGTAGTTGCTGCGGGTGGCCTGCACGGTCGGCGAGAGCTGGACCCCGTTGACGTTGCCGGGTTCCACCTTGGCCTGCACCAGCAGGTGGGTCACGCCGTCGAACTCGCGCGCCAGGAAGCCGAGCACGCCCACCTCGGGCTGGTGGATGATCGGCTGGTTCCAGCGGGACACCTCGTGGCCGTGCACCGACACGTCGATGCCGCGCACGGAGAAGAACCGGCCGCTGTCGTGGTGGAGGTCGCCGGTGGACGGATCCGCGTGCCAGCCCGTGAGCGCGTCGAGGGGCACCCGCTGCACGTGCAGTTCGGTGGTGCGGGACCGCTCGCCGAACCACTGTTCCGCGTCCTCGGACGCCACCGCGCTGCGTCCGGCCTGGGCGGAACGGGCCAGCCGGGCCGGTGCCGCGCGCTCGCCCGCGGCCACCGCGGCGGACCGCCATCCGGCCGTCACCGCACCCCACCTCCGCGACCGGAGGCGCACCGGGTCAGTGCAGGCCGAGCATCCAGGTGCAGCGCCGGATGGCCTCCTCCGCGCCGGAGATCTTCACCGCGCCCGAGGCGATGGCCTGCAACGGCGACAGCATGCGCGCGCCGATCCGCACGAACGTGTCCGTGTCGCACTCGATCGTGAGGTCCGCGGCGGCGGCGGGACCGTGGCCGAACGCGACCGCGCCCGAGGCCACCGCGATGGTGAAGGTCTGGTCGGCCACCCGGAACTCGTAGACCTCGTCCACGTCCGGGACGCGGTCTTCCCGCACCATCGCCTGCACCGCGAGGAAACCCCACCGCGCACGGGTCGCACCCGAGGAGTCGGTCTCGTCGAGGAACTGCAGGCCCCACCTGGCCAGTGCCAGCACCGCCGGTGCGAGTTCGGCCCCCACGGCGGTGAGCGCGTACTGGCGGGCCCGTCCGTCGCCGGGCACCGGCTGCTGTTCGACCAGGCCCTCCTCGACGAGCGTGCGCAGCCGGTCGGTCAGCAGGTTCGGCCCGATGCCGGGCAGGTTGTCGATCAACTCGGTGAAGCGGGTGGGCCCGACCAGCAGTTCGCGCACCACGAGCAGCGTCCAGCGTTCGCCGATCACGTTCAGCGCCGCCGCCAGCCCGCAGAACTGCCCGTAGTCGCGTTTCGAGGACACCACGCCAGCACCACCCTTCCGGGTGGCCAATGCTAGTCGCGCCGGTGATCGGCCCGGTGATCACCGCGCGGACACCGCCGCGACCGCCTTCGCCGCCGCGGCGAGGTGTTCGGGCGTCGTGCCACAGCAGCCACCGAGCACCGAAGCGCCGAACTCCGACCGCCACCGCGCGGCCAGCGCGGCGAACTCCTCCGGCGTGACGGCGACGGGCAGGTGCCCGTCTCCCTCCGCCGCGACGGTGCGGTCCTCCAGGTTGGGCGAGGCGCCGAACGGCACACCGGCCTCCGCCAGCACGGCGAGCGCCGCCTCGACGTCGCCGGGGCGCGTGCAGTTGACGAGCACCGCGCTCGCGCCCTCCCCCGTCACCGCGCGCATTGCCTCGGCCAGCGGTTCGCCGGAGAGCAGGCGTGCGTCGGGCCCGCAGGCGAACGACGCCCAAGCGGGCGCTCCCGCCGCCACCGCCTCGCCCACCGCGATCCGCGCCTCGCGCACCGAGTTCATGGTCTCGACCAGCACCAGGTCGACGCCCGCGCGCACCAGTTCCACGGCCAGCCAGCGGTGCTCGGTCCGCAGTTCGTCGTCCGGGGGCACGAGGTCCGGCCGGTAGCAGTCCTCGACCGGTGCGACGGACCCCGCGACCCTGATCCGGCGGCCGGTGGCGTTGCGCACCGCGGTGGCGACGCCCACCGCCGCGTGCACCATCCACGCGAGGCCCGCGTCCTCCAGCCCGTTGCCCTGCAGGGTCCGCAGGTTGGCGCGGAACGTGTTCGCGGTGATCACGTCGGCGCCGGCGGCGACGTGGTCCTCGTGCACGGACTGCAGCACGGTGCGCTTCGGCCCGGTCAGGACGGCCCGCGTGGTCCACCACGGTGCGGTGATCGGGATGCCGCGCCGGTGCAGTTCGGTCGCGACGGCCCCGTCGAGCAGGGTCAACTCCGCCATGTCAGTCCTCCGCGATGCGTCGTCAGGTGCCGTGCAGCGCCCGGTCCAGGTCGTCGAGCAGGTCCTGCGGGTCCTCGATGCCGACCGACACGCGCACCAGGTCGTCGGTGATGCCCAGCGCCGTCCTGGTCTCCTGCGGCACGGGGCGGTGGGTGGTGGTGGCCGGGCACCCGGCCAGCGACCGGACGCCGCCGAGGCTGACCGCGTTGGCGAACAGCCGCAGCCGGCGCAGCAGCGCGTCCACGTCGCCGCGGTAGCGGAACGAGATCAGCGAGCCGAACCCGGCCATCTGCCGGGCGGCGACCGCGTGCCCCGGGTGTTCCGGCAGTCCCGGGTAGCGGACCTCGGCGACGGCGGGCGACTCGCGCAGCGCGTCGGCGAGCAACCCGGTGGTGGCGACCTGGCAGCGGGTGCGCAGCGCCAGCGTCTTGAGGCCGCGGTGGACCAGGAAGCAGTCGAACGGGCCCGGCACGTTGCCGACCGCCGTGCGGTGGGCGGTGAACGCCTCGTGCAGGTCCTCGCGGTCGTGCACGAGCGCCCCGCCGAGCACGTCCAGGTGCCCGGCTACGGACTTGGTGGTGCTGTAGAGCGTCACGTCGGCGCCGTGCCGCAACGGCTGCTGCAGCACCGGCCCCGCCAGCGTGTTGTCCACGAGCACGACCGCCCCGGCGGCGTGGGCCCGCCTGCTGACCTCGGCCAGGTCCACGATCTTGAGCAGCGGGTTCGTCGGCGTCTCGACCCACACCAGCGCGCCCTCCGCGCGGTCGTCGAACACGCGTGCCACGACCGCCGGGTCCGCCAGGTCGACGTACCGCACCTCGACGCCTTGGGCGGCGAGGGTGCCCATCAACGAGTGCGTACCGCCGTAGACGTCGTCCGAGACGATCACCCTGCGCCGGGCGAGCACGGCCAGCGCCGTCGCCCCCGCGGCCTGCCCGGACGAGAACACCGAGGCGAACCGCACGTCCTCCAGCGCGGCCAGGCAGCGTTCGAGACCTTCCCTCGTCGGGTTCTCACCACGGGCGTAGAACCAGCGCGGCGGGTCCTGCGCGTCGCGGTCGTAGGTCGAGGCCAGGTGCAGGGGCGGGACGACGTCACCGGTGCCGTCCTGCTGCTCCTGGCCCACGTGCACCAGCCTCGTGTCGAACCTCATGCGACGGCCCTGACCACCAGGCACCGCGACGGGAGGTGCAGGCAGCCGTCCACGCGGAACCGGCCGGCCGCGGCGGCGAGCGCGGCGACCACCTCGGGGTGGCGTTCGTCGCCGTACCTCCCGCGCAGCAGACCGCGCAGCCGGGGTGGCAGCACGTCGAGGGTGAAGTCGGCGAACGCCTCGGGACCGGCGAGCCGGAAGCCGACCACGAGCTCGCTCACCGCGACCTCGCCGAACCCGGCCGCGGCGACCTCGTCGCGCAGCACCGCCGGATCCGCCAGCGCGAACGGGCCCGGTCCCGGTGGTGGCGGTGGGAGCTCCAGCAGCCCGCTCAGCACGCCGAAGCCCAGGGCGATCACGGGCACCTCCGCGGGAGGGCCCCACACGGCTGCGGCCAGGACACCACCGGGCCGCAGCGCCGCACGCAGGTCCCTCAACAGGGCCGCCCGGTCCGCCGCGAGCGGCAGCACCCAGCGACTCAGCACGACGTCGTGCCCGCCGGGCACGACCTCCGTGCCGCCGACGAGGAACCGGACGCCCGGCGCGCGTTCCCGTGCCCGCGCCACCATGCGCGGTGACAGGTCCACGCCCACCACCTCGCCGTTCTCGCCCGCCACGCGGGCAGCGGTGAGCGCGGGCTCGCCGAGGCCGGTGCCGTAGTCGAGCACGGAGTGGCCGGGACGCACCCCGGCCAGCCGCACCAGCTCCGCGGACACCGCGCCCGCGGCGCTCTCGAACTCCTCGCTCCAAGCCAGCCAGCCGTCGCTCACCGCGTCCCAGATCGCGGTCTGGTCGGCGCGCACCTGCTCCAGCTCGTCCACCGTCGGCATCGGACCTCCTCGCGACGCGGGTCAGAGGAAACGGGTCGTGGGGTGCTCGTTCGTCCAGACGTCCGGTCGCACCGCGTCCAGCGCCCCGACGAGGGTGTCCACGTCGGCACGGGTGTTGTAGACGGCGAAGGACGCGCGCACCGTTCCGAGCAGGCCCAGGTCGTCGAGGAACGTGCTGGCGCAGTGCACACCGCAGCGCACCGCGATGCCCTGCTCGTCCAGCTGCCCGCCCACGTCGTAGGGGTGGACGCCGTCGACGACGAACGACACGATGCCGCTCGGGTCCTCCTCCGGTGCCCCGATCACGCGCACGTCCGGCCGTTCCGACAGCCGGTGCACCGCGTACCGGACCAGCTGCTCGTCGTGTGCCCGCACGGCGTCCCTGCCCAGCCCGTCGAGGTAGCGCAGGGCCGCCGCCAGGCCCACCGCGCCGGCGACGTTCGGCGTGCCCGCCTCGAGCCGCGCGGGCACCGGCACGTAGCGGACCGGCTCGGTGGCGTGGACGCCCTTGACCGTGCCTCCGCCGACGCGGGGTGGGCGCAGCTCGTCGAGGAGGTCGCGCTTGCCGTAGAGCACCCCGGTCCCCATAGGCCCGTAGACCTTGTGGGCGGAGAAGCAGTAGAAGTCCGCGTCCAGCGCCCGCACGTCCACGGCCCGGTGCGGCACGGCCTGCGCCCCGTCGACGACGACCAGCGCTCCGTGCCGGTGCGCGGCGGCCACGAGCTGCTCGACCGGGTTGACGGTGCCGAGCACGTTCGACACGTGCGACAGCGCGACCAGCGGCACCTCGGGCCCGAGCAGGGCGGTGAACGCCTCGGTGTCGACCCGTCCGCGCGCGTCGACCGGGGCCACCCTCAGCTGTGCACCGGTCTCCTCGGCGAGCCTGCGCCACGGCAGCAGGTTCGAGTTGTGCTCCATGCCGCTCACCAGCACCGCCTTGCCGGGGCCGAGCAGGTGGCGCAGCCCGTCGGCGACGGTGTTGACCGCGTCGGTCGTGCCCGCGGTGAACACGACCTCCTCGGGCTGGGCCGCGCCGAGCGCCTCCTGCACGTCGGCCCGCGCCTGCTCGTAGACGTCGGTCGACCGGCGGCCGAGCGCGTGGTAGCCGCGGCCGACGTTGCTGTTGGCGGTGGTGTAGTAGCGGGTGATCGCGTCGAGCACCGTGCGGGGCTTGTGCGCGGTGGCGGCGTTGTCGAGGTAGGGCCCCGGCAAGGTGGTGAGGATCGGGAAGTCGTCCCGCACGCCGGCCGGCAGGGCGGTGGCGGGACTCTCCTGTGCGGTGTGCGTCAACGGTCCTCCTCCGTGAACAGGTTCGTGAACCGGGCGACGTGCCAGGCGGACAGCGGGAAGACCTTCTGCTGCGCGTAGGGCCGTTCGGAGGGCGGCGTCCACCCAGGCTCACCGCGCGCCGGCACCCGGCCGTCCACCCGCAGGTGCGGGCCGTGGAAGAACCAGCAGATCTGCCCGACCTGTTCGCTCAGCAGCACCGGGTGCGCGTCGTCCGGGTACATCGGCAGGTGGGTGCGGGTGGCCAGGAACTCCCCGCGCGGCCCGAACGCGTACCCGTGCACGACGTGCCCGAAGACGTCATGCACCACCCGGGAGATGTCGTTGTGCGTGAGCTCCACGCCGTGCTCGACCACCCCCGACGGAGCGCGCAGCGGGTGGAAGCCCGTGGCGGGCCCGGGCCCGTGACCGGCCGACGTCAGGTAGACGTGCAGGACGGCGGTCTCCCGCACGCGCCGGGCCAGGTCACGCGAGTCCGCGTAGGGCCCGCGCTCCCCCGACCACGGCCGCACGTCGAGCCCGGCAGCGCGGATGGCGCGGTACTGAGCCAGATTCGCCTGCTTGAACAACTCATAGCGCCGCGCCATGTCGTCGTTCCAGACCATCAGTGGCGCCCGGTCGAACAGGTCGGCCATGTCGCGACAGAAGCCCTCGTCCAGGTCGAGCCTGAGCTGCCGGGCCACGGCGATCCGCTGCGAGGAAAGGTGTGGGTGGCTTTCCACGTAGGACCGCGCCACCTCGACGAAGTCCGGCGCGGAACCGATGTCACACCTCACGATCCCCTCCACGGTCCTCAGGAAGGCAATATCTTTTTCAAGTGAACAGTAACACGGACTGGGCGAGGGCGATCAAGCCGAGAACGGCGGTGGAGCGGGCTGGGAGCGGGTGTGGAGTGCCGCAGGTGAGGGTGGGCAGGCGTGCAGGGCAGGCCAAGGCCGCGGGGCCGCGTGCGAGAGAGGTAGCTGGTGTGCGGACGCCGGCGTGAGGCAAGCATCGGGAGCCGGCTGCTCGGCCGCACCCACCTCAACCGCCCGGTTGGCCGGCCTGAACGCCCTCGTCGTCCGGCCCGCCAGTCCGGCTTCGCCTCGCCTCAGTCAAGCTCGCCGCCCAGGCCCGCCGTCCAGGCTGCGACGCCCGGCTCAGCCCCGCAGCCTGCCCGCGTAGTCGTTGGCCGCGTACCAGTCGCCCCGCCCCTGCGGCAGCAGGTCGAGCACCTGCCACACCGGTGAGTACAGGTCGATCCCGCGTTCCTTCTCCGACTCGGTCCAGTCGGCGAACGCGGTGTAGAAGTGCCGCGCACCTCCGGCCTCACGCCGCAGCACGCTCAACCCCGGCCGAAGCGCACCGTCCGGGCGCACCGCGCCCAGGTCACGGCCGAACGTCGTGCCGTGCGCGGACACCAGCCTCAGCCCGTCCCACCCTCGTCTGCGGCCCCACGCGCGCAGCTCGGCCACGCCCGCCTCCGCCACCACGGCGAACGCGGTGTGCCGGGCCAGGTGGTGCGAGACGCCGTGCAGGCCGTCGACCCACATCGAGCACATCCGGCACGCCTCCTGGGCGTCCCGGCCGAACATCAGGTGGTAGACGACCAGGGTGTCGTGGTCGCCGAAGAGGTCCGCGAGGCCGATGGCACGAGTGGGCTCGTCCAGGCCGGGGTCCTCGGGGCCTTCCACGAACGAGTAGTCGCCCAGCAGGCCGCCGGGCGGGAGGGCACGGCGGGCGGCGGCGACCGCTTCCAGCGCGGCGTACAGGTCGCGTTCGGCGTGCCACAGCTCCGTGCGCGCCGCGCGGTAGTCGTCGGAGGCGGAGTCCGGCCACAGACCGGCGGGGTCGGCCACCACCGGATCAGACGGCGGGGAGGGCGGGGGCGGGCTGTTTCGCCGGCATGCCCGTCTCCAGGCCCAGCAGGTCGCAGCACCGCACGACGGCCTCCATGTCGCCCTGCAGCGACAGCCTGCCGGTCACCATCGCGAGCAGTGGTGTCAGGCGGCCGGCACCGACCTGGACGAACGTGGCCGCGTCGGTCTTCGCGACCATCGCGGGCTCGTGCGCCGCGCCCTTCACCGCGCGGGCACGGCCACCGGACACCTCGACGTGGAAGACCTGGTCGTCCACCTGGAACTCGTAGCGCTCCTCGACGTCGGCGACCTTGGTCTGGTCGAGCATCGCCTCGACGGCGAGGAAGCCCCAGTGCGGCCGGACGGCGTCCTCCGGGCGCAGGTCGCCCACGAACTCCATGCCCCACCGGGCGAGGCCCAGGATGAGCGGCCGGAGCTCCTCGCCGACCGGGGTCAGCGCGTAGGCGAGCTGCGAGCCGGTGCCGCGCACGTCGACCTGCTTGACCACGCCGCGTTCCACCAGGAACTTGAGGCGCTCCGCCAGCAGGTTCGTGCCGAGACCGGGCAGGTTCGCGATCATGTCGCTGTACCGGGCGGGGCCCATCAGCAGCTCGCGGATGATGAGCAGCGTCCAGCGCTCGCCGACCACGTCGAGACCCGACGCGAGACCGCAGTACTGCTGGTAGGTCCGTTTGGTCGTCATGGGTCTCCTCCTCCCGCCACAGCGCTGGCTATTCTAACCTATAGTTTCCGACGGCCGCCGCTGATCAGCCGGATGTCGGGGTTGTCCCGAAAAGTCCCTTCACCAGCACGGGCTTCGCCGCCTCCTGGAAGTCGACGTCCGGGTTCAGATCGCGAATGGTTCCTTCGATGACCAGTAGCGACAGCAGTGGGAAGATGAGCTCGGGAGCCGCGTGCACGCCGTGCCGGCGCTGCAGGTCGAACATCTCGGTGGCGAAGCCGACGAGGCTGAACTCCTTGGCCGGCAGGCCGTGGCTGCGTTCGACCAGGTCCGCCATCCTCGTCAGGAAGCCCGCCACGTCCGCGCGCTCGTCGAGCCCGGTGGAGCTCTCCACGACGATCTCGGCGGCGCGGTCGCCCCGGCCCACGGCCATGTTCATGAAGAACTCGGCGAAGAGCCTGCGCAGCCGGTCGGTGAGCTGCACGCTGAACCCGGCGTCGAGGACCACGACCTGGGCGGACTTGGTGAAGTACAGGTTGCCGGGGTGCATGTCGCAGTGCACGAAGCCGTCCACGAACAGCATCTGGTAGATCGCGGTGAGCCCGGAGACGCCGAACGTGCGGCGCGCGGCCGGCGAGCAGTGCTGGGCGGTGTCGGTCGCGAGGCCGTCGATGAACTCCATGACGATGCACCGGGGCCGCGACGCCTCGGTGAACACCTGCGGCACCCACACCCGCGGCACGGCGGAGAGGTTGCGCCGCAACCGGCGCAGCGCCTCCGCCTCGCGCTCGAAGTCGAGCTGGCCGAGCACCGCGCCCGTCACGTGGTCCACCACCTCGGTGACGGGCAGGCCCGCGAACAGCGGCAGCTTCGCGGCCAGCGCGGCGCCGCGCCGCATCAGCACCAGGTCGAGCGTCATCACCCGGTCGACGCCGGGGCGCTGGAGCTTGAGCGCGGCGGTGCGGCCCGTGCGCAGCTTCGCCCGGTAGACGCAGGCCACGCTGCCGCTCGCCACGGGGGTGCGGTCGACCTCGGCGAAGAGCTCGTCCAACTCACCGCCGAACGCGTCCGCGAGCGCGCGGCCGGTCTGGGCGGCGTTCATCGGGGGCACGTCGTCCTGGAGCACGCCGAGTTCGTCGCACAGGGCGGGCGCCAGGACGTCGCGGCGCGTGCCGAGCACCTGGCCCGCCTTGACGAACGTCGGTCCCAGGCGGATCAGCAGGACCGTGACGCGCCGGTAGAGGTGCTGCCGTGCGGCGTCACGGCCGGAGCGGACCCGGAGCACCAGCGCCGAGACGAGCGCGGGCACCAGGACCGCGGCGAGGACGGCGCACACATGGACCGTTCTCAAAACAAGCGCGCGGCGGGACGGACGGCAGGAGGTGGTGGGGTCGGGCACGGGCAGCTCCCTCTGGTCAGTCGCCGCTGATGCCGGGCACCTCGATCGCTCGGAGCTGGAGCGTGGTGTAGTCGCAGTACCAGATCCGGCTGCCGTCCCAGGTGATCCCGGTCGGGTTGCCGGCCACGTCGTAGCTCGCGACCTGCCGGCGCAGGGCGACGTCGATCAGGTTGATCGTTCCGGCCTGGTGCTCGGCGTAGACGAGGAACCGGTCGGACACGGTGAGGCCCGCGACGGCCCGCGGGATCGGGATGGTGTCGAGCAGTTCGCCGCTCTGGGCACTGCGCAGGTCGAGCACGCGCAGGTCCTCGTAACCGAGCCAGATGCCGTCCTTGGTGGCCTCCAGCCCGCACAGCACGTGGCCCGGACGGGGGTTCGGCATCTCCAGGACCGTGTCGCCGCTCGCGGGGTCGATCACCCTCAGGTCCCGCCGGTCGCCGACCACCTGCACGAGGTTGCCGGCGAGCGTCGTCAGATCGGTCCGCACGCCGGGGCACGGGATCCGGCGCTCGACGCTGCCCGTGACCGGGTCGAGGGCCATGATCTGGTTGGACACGGCCTCGGAGAACCAGAGGAACTCGCCGGACCAGGTGAGGCCGCACAGCTTCAGCGCGCGGACCGGGATGTCTCGGACGGTGCCGAGTGACATGGGCATCAGGCGCTCCTCCGCCGGGCCAGGGCGCAGTCGAGGCGCCACCCGGTCGCGTCGCGCACGGCCCTCGCGGACGGCGCGACGAGCTCCGCGACCAGCTCGTCGCCCGGCAGCACCGGCGTGTGCTGGACCGGCCAGGTCCACACCGCCCAGTTGCAGCCGGCGTAGGACGGGAAGTTCGACAGCACGACCCCGTCGGCGAGTTCGGCCGCGAAGTGGCCCATCACGGCGTGCAGTTCGCCGCCACGCTCGACGCGCAGGGTCCTGGCGCCGTCCGGGCGACCGGAGCGGCTGACCCCGATCTCGCTGTCGGCGACCGCGACGTGGGCGCTGAGCAGCACGGGATCGCGCTGGAAGAAGTGGAGCTGGGGTCCGGGTCCCGCGGCGGTGCGCACGGCGTCGAGCCGGTAGCCCAGGTGCTCGTCGCGCCACACGCCCCAGCCCTCGCCGTCGAGTTCGATCGCGGTGAGAAACGTGGTCAGGCGGCGGGGCACGACCCGGCCTCCGGGCGCGAGGTTGCGGCGTGCGACGGCGCCGACGAGCTCGACCATCTCCTCCTCGGGACCGAGGTTGCCCATCAGCTCGGCGACCACCACGTCCGCCTTGCGCGGCAGGCGCACCACCCGCGCGTCGCCCTGGACGACGGTGATCCGGTCCCGGAGGTCGTTGTCCGCCGCGATGCGTTCCGCGAGCGCGGCCATCGCGGGGTCCGCCTCGATCGCGTACACGTGGGACGCGCCGTGCTTGAGCGCCATGACCGAGAGCACGAGCGTCCCGGCGCCGACGTCGGCGACCACGTCGCCCGGCTCGACGGCGCTCGCGAGGGCGCGGTCGTAGGCGTCGAGACGCACGCGATCCGCCACCATCACCTGGTGCATGGCCAGGAGCCGGGAGTCCATGCGCGCTCTCCCCTCATGCCGTAGCAACGGTGGGTGCCACCCGCGGGAACGGGCGACACCCACCGAGAGTTGCTAATTGAATCTAAACCAAACCTGAGCCGGAGGCAACCGGCGTCAGATGTTGACCGCGGCCGTCTCGCCGACGTGCGCGTCGCGCATCGCCAGGCGGACGCCGGTCAGCCGCGCCTTCACCTCGTTGTCCGTGGTGACGAGCGGCGAGTCGGTGCCGTCCATCTTCAGCTCGGTGCCGGTCGCCTCGACGTCGCGCAGCTTGCCCGCGACGTGGACCGAGTTGTCGGCGTAGAGCGTGCCCTGCGGCGTGCAGAGCTCGAAGTTGGTGTCGATGTGCAGGTCGCTCGGGAAGCTGACGCGGCTGAGGCTGTCCTCGGAGCCCTCGCCGAGCGTGCCACCCGACACGCGCGGCCACGACGCGCGCAGCATGACCCGGCCACCCAGTTCGGCGCAGTGGCCGGACACGGCGACCCGCGCGAGCTGCGCGAGCACACCGGGACCGTCCTTGTGCTTGTCCGGGCCGAACAGCAGGATCTCGGCACCCGCGGCCTTGCGGTAGTCGCCGTCGATGTCGACCTTGACGGTCTTGCCCCCGACCTCGAGCTCCAGCTGACCCTCCAGGGTCACCTGCATGATCAGCGACGGGTCGACCAGCATCGACATGCACGGGCCGGCGCTGGGCGCGAAGAAGACCTCCGGCGTGATGCCGATGGGCTCGTTCTCGTCACTGGCCGGGTACCAGGCCTCGGGCAGCGTGGTGCCGCGCACGACGTTCGGCGCCTGCACGACGTCGAACGGGCCGTCGCCGCGGGGGTGGCCCAGGTACGGACCGGTCAGCGGCTTCTTGAACGGCGGCACGTTGTCCACGACACCGTAGATGTCGATGACGTTGCGGTGCGCGAGGCGCAGCGTGCTCGTCTCGAGGATGCCGAAGCGGCGGATGTAGAACTCCGCGGGGAAGTTCTTGCCCGGCACGATCTGCTTGACGTGGCCGGAGTTCGGCAGGAACGGGTTGGACAACACCTGAAGGCGGTCGTCCAGCTCGTAGCTGTAGCCCTTGATGCCGACCTCGGGAGCACTGATCAGCTCGGTGTCGAACGAGGCGTAGCCCTTCTCGTCCACCCGGTGCTCGAAGCCGGGCATGGGCCACTTGTTCAGCTGCACGAAGCCCGAGAGGTTGATCGTCTCCCGCCGGCCCGAGTAGTAGTCGTCACCGAACACCACCGTCGCGGCAGCCAAGATGTGCGGGCGGATCGGCTTGGGCTCCAGGTTCAGGGCCTCGTAGTTCTCCTTGGAAAGACTCACTCCAGACACCTCCAGCGTCTGTTGAGTTTGGGGACCGCCAGTGGACCGATGCCCGGTGGACACACGAACGGTCACGCTCGGTCTACGCCACGATGCTATATGTTTTTGAAGTAACGTCAACCCTCAGACCCAAGGGGCGACCGGGTACCACGGGATCAGGTCGCGGCGTTCGAGGATCCGCACGTCCCAGTACAGGACGAGGAAGACGCCCGCGGCGACGAAGGCCGCGGCGGTCAGGACGGCCCTGCGCCGGGGATCCGCGGCGAACCAGCGGCCGATCCTTTCCCCCGCGAGCCAGGCGACGAGCAGCAGCAACACGGCCATGACGAGGATGTTGCCGACCGACTGCAGCACGAAGGCGGCGGCGCCGTAGAGGACGTTGCCGCTCTCGGCCGCGTCCCGGAACATCACCCGGAACAGCGGGAACGGCCTGCCGATGAGGAACGCGCCGATGAGCGCGCCGAGCACCACCATCGGCGCGGGCGCCCACCGCCGGGCCAGCCGCGCGAGCGGGTCGGGCACCAGCCCGGCCGCCGCGAGTCCCAGGTAGATCATCACGAGACCGACCACCCCGTAGACGACCATGGCCTGCACCAGGCGTGGCGCGAGTCCGGTAGTCGTGGCCGTCTGGAACTGCGGCATCGAGGTACCCACGAGAGCGACGACGACGCCGTACGCGGCGGACACCGCGACCATGCCGGCGGCGAGCCACCCGAGCGGCCGCAGCACCCCCAGCACCCTGCTCGCGGCGGTGCCCTCGCGGCCCGCGACCGGTGCCATCACGCCGAACGCCGCGATGTTGCAGGCGGTGAACGTACCCGCGAGACCCGACACGAACGCGAACACCACCCCGGCACCGACCCCTGCGATCGGGGTCGCGTCGGCGTCGTGACCGAGCAGGCCGTCGGCGACGGTGCCGCCGATGACCGAGTCGACGAAGTGGGCCGACCACACCACGGTGAGCAGGAAGCCGGCGAGTGCGCTGAGACCGACCACCAGCCACGGCCGGCGCGGACGGGCGAGGACGTCGGGGACGTCCCTCTTGAGCTGCACGGACATGCGAAACCCTTCCAGGACGGGGTGGACAGGCGCGGCAGGGCTCAGGGCGTGTGCATCCGCCGCAGGTAGGAGACGGCGTCCCAGGGGCGGCGGCCGGTGGCGACGATCCGGCCGGTCGCGACGGCGCGGGCGAGCCGCGTGCGACGGAAGACGGTGAGCATCAGCGCGCCGGGTTCGAACCGGACGCGGGCGTCCGCGCCGGCCTCCGGGGGATCCGCGCCGATGCGGCCGTCACCGTTGAAGAGCACGACGGGGGTGGTGTGCGGGGAGCGGAACTCGACCCGCAGGGGACGGCCGCGGCCGGAGCCGGGACCGAAGAGGCGGCGCGTGTCCGGGCCGCCGAGCAACTGCACGAGGAACACCTCGAAGGCGAACGCCGCTTCGTGCGAAGGCACCCGCCACGGGCGCGCGAGGGCGCGGGAGACGTCCCAGCCGTGCAGCAGGACCTCGTTCAGCAGGTGGGCGAGCAGCGCGGCGACCGGCATTCCGGACCCGCCGATCCACGTCGCGGGCGCGTGCGGATCCAGGTCCGCGCTGACCCGCAACAGGTCGTCGACCCCCTCGCGCAGGTGGCGCGCGAGGGTGGCGGGCGTCCGGTCGGGGAACGCGCGCAGCAGGACCTCGTTGAGCGCGCCGATGTCGCCGAGCGTGGAGCTCGCGACGAGCCGGTCGAGCTCGGGCACACCCAGCGGTGCGGCCGGGGACGCGAGGAAGCCCGCGTTCATCCTGGCGACGACCGCGGTGTGCGCGACGCAGTCGCTCAGCGACCAGTGTCCGACCGCCGGGCGGACGGCGTCCTGCTCGGACAGCACCAGGGCGGCGAACCGTTCGGTGGCGTCGAAGAGCGCGGTGCGCAGGCCGAGCCAGCGCCGTTCGGTGAGTTCGAGGCGCACGCCCACCCCCGACCGAGGAGATTCACTTTAAATAACCATATTGAATCTCGGTCTGGGGCGCAATGAAGACAGCGCAGGTCATTACCGTGCGTCACCTGGACGGGTGCAGCCGGCGTTCGTCCACTCGGGGAGTTCCACTCAGGGGGCCGGTACCGGCGCGGCCTGGAAGGTGAAGTGCTCGTCGTCCTCCTCTCCCGCGGTGTCGACCAGGGCCGTGCCGCCTGGCCTGATCTCGCCGAACAGGATCTTCTCCGACAGCTGGTCCTCGATCTCGCGCTGGATCGTGCGGCGCAGCGGGCGGGCGCCCAGCACCGGGTCGAACCCGCGCTTGGCGAGCAGGGACTTGGCCCTGTCGGTCAGCTCGAGCGCCATGTCCTTGTTCTTCAGCTGCGTCTCGACGCGGGCGATCATCAGGTCCACCATCTTGATGATCTCGTCCTGCGTGAGCTGGTGGAAGACGATGATGTCGTCGATGCGGTTGAGGAACTCGGGCCGGAAGTGCTTCTTCAGCTCGTCGTTGACCTTGTTCTTCATCCGCTCGTAGTTGGACGCGGTGTCCTGACCCGAGGTGAAGCCCAGACCGACGGCCTTGCTGATGTCGGACGTGCCCAGGTTCGAGG
>NZ_BSTF01000005.1 GCF_030269365.1 Lentzea sp. NBRC 102530 | reverse complement strand
GCGTTCGTCCTGAGCCAGGATCAAACTCTCCAATAAGGATTGTGTTTGATCGCTCCAGACGGAATATGTCTGGCAATCTGGTATTACTCTCAAAGGAATACCCCGACGAGGGGTATTCATATTACTGGCTGTGTTTCGGCACGCTGTTGAGTTCTCAAAGAACACGCGCTCATCATCACGACCCGCCGCATGGCGACCCGATCCGAGGCTGTGTCATACGTAAGCTTGTGTTTGAAACTTCCGACGCCCTTGGCCTCTGAGCTCAGACGAGCTACCGGCTGGGTCTTCATCGTTTCGCGGTCACCCACTCTACCACAGTCCGTGGAAGCTTGGTTCGTGACCTGTGTCGCGCTCCGTTCCGGTGTTCCCGGCCCGTTCCTCGCTGACATGGAGAAAGTTACACGCACGCCAACTGAGGGTCAAATCGGGGGCATCCCGGCCACCTGCGATCCAGAAACCGCAGGTCAGCAGCCCCGTACAGGACCTTGCGACCACGCTATCGCAGCCCAAACCGGTGCACACTGTGACCGCGATCACACCCAGAAAGATCGAAGGCCGCCGGTCCGACACCGGACCGACGGCCTTCAAAACGGTGAAACCGCAGGTCAGACCTGCACTTCGACGCTCGCGTTGTTGCGCTTGCCGCGACGGAGCACCAGCCACTTGCCGTGCAGCAGGTCCGACGACGCCGGCTTCCACTCCTCGTCGGTCACCTTCGCGTTGTTCACGTAGGCACCGCCCTCGTTGACCGTCCGCCGCGCGGCGCCCCGGCTCTCGGCCAGGCCCGACGCGATCAGCAGGTCGACGATCGTGGGCTCGTCCGCGAGACGGGCCGTGCCCTTGGGCGCCTCGGCCAGCGCGGCCTGGAGCACCGGCTCGTCGAGGTCGCGCAGCTCGCCGCGGCCGAACAGCGCCGACGACGCGAGCACGACCTGCTGCGTCGCGCGTTCGCCGTGGACCAGGTCGGTGAACTCCTGCGCGAGACGCTTCTGCGCGGCCCGCTGGTGCGGTGCCTCCGCGGTCTGCTTCTCCAGCTCGTCCAGTTCCTCACGCGTGAGGAACGTGAACAGGCGCAGGTAGTTCAGGACCGTGACGTCGTCGACGTTCACGAAGTACTGGTACCAGGCGTACGGCGAGGTCATCTCCGGGTCGAGCCACACGCTGCCGCCGCCGGTGGACTTGCCGAACTTGCGGCCCTCGGCGTCGGTGACCAGCGGCGCGGTCAGGGCGTGCACGTGCTTGCCCTCGACCCGGCGGATCAGGTCGACACCACCGACGATGTTGCCCCACTGGTCCGAGCCGCCGACCTGCAGCGCGGTGCCGTACTTGCGGTTGAGCTGCAAGTAGTCGTTCGACTGCAAGAGCAGGTAGCTGAACTCGGTGTACGACATGCCGTCGCCTTCGAGGCGGCGCTTCACCGTCTCCCGCGACAGCATGACGTTGATCGAGAAGTGCTTGCCCACGTCGCGCAGGAACTCGAGGGCGCTGACCTGGCCGGTCCAGTTGAGGTTGTTCTCGACGATCGCGCCGGTGGGCGAGTCGTCGAAGTCGACGAACCGCTCCAGCTGGCCACGGATGCGCTCGGCCCACTCGGCGACGGTGTCGAGCGAGTTGAGGGTGCGCTCCCCGGTGTCGCGCGGGTCGCCGATCATGCCCGTCGCGCCGCCCGCCATCACGATCGGCCGGTGGCCGGCGCGCTGGAAGCGGCGGAGCATGAGCAACGGGACCATGTTGCCCGCGTGCAGCGACTGCGCCGTCGGGTCGAACCCGCAATAGAGGGTGAGCGGGCCGGCGTCCAGGTCCTTCCGGAGTGCGTCGAGGTCGGTGGACGTCGCGATCAGGCCGCGCCAGGCAAGTTCGTCAAGGATGTGCTCGCTCACGTCCCTTATTGTCGCCTACCAGGTCCAACAGGTTTCGACCTGGTGTGTGTACGGGTACGCACGAGGGCATGACGGATCCACGTGATGCGGAGTTACGGCGGCCCACTGAACGCCTGCCGCGCGTGAACGAACCACACATGCCTCGTGTGAACGAGCCGGTGGTCGAAGAGGTCGTCGAGCGCGACGACGACTACCGCAGGGTGCGGACGGTGCGGACCGTCTGCGCGATCATCGACATCGTCTGCTGGACGTTCGCCATCGTGCTGTTGGTGCACATCTTCCTGGTCATCGCGGGTGCGAACGCAGGTAACGGGTTCTTCCAGTTCGTCGCGGGCTGGGCGGATGGCATCACCCTGGGTCTCGACGGCCTGTTCACCCCTGACAACGCCTCCGTGGCTACGCTTCTGAACGAGGGCTTGGCCGCGCTCTTGTGGTTGGTCATCGGTGCGTTGCTGACGAACCTCATCACGCGGGTCGCACTGCCGTCGGGTCACCGGCGTGCCTGGTACCGCAGGACGGTGACCCGCTAGGACAATGGCGGGGTGGCCGAGTACGAGTTCGACGTCGCCCCGTCGTTCGCGGAGGAGGATCGGGAGCGTGTGCTCCCGATCGTCCAATGCCTGAAGGAACTCGGCGTCAACGTCTACTACGACGAAGACCAGCTCGTCGCGCGTTGGGGCATCGACCTGATCGAGCACATCACGGAGACGCTGACCGACAAGGTCCGTTACGTGCTGATGTTCGTCTCCCGGCACTACGTCGAGCACGACTGGGCGCGGCACGAACGCCGTGTGGTGCAGGCGAGGGCGTTGGCGCAGCAGAACGAGTACGTGCTGCCCGTCAAGCTCGACGACACCGAGGTGCCCGGCTTGCTGCCGACCACCGGCTTCCTCAACCTGCACGACCACAGCCCCGAGCAGATCGCCCGCGCCGTCACGCAGAAGCTCGCGCAGCACCGCGCGGAGTTCGACGCCAGGGCTCCGCTGACCCCGGAGTCGGTGGCCGCGCTGGCCAGGGAGAAACCGCACGGCTGGGAGTACCTGCTCTACGCAACCGTTGTGGCACAAGGACTTGAGTCGTTGCAGCAGAAGTACCGCGAGCACTTCCTGCGCTACTCCCCGCGCAACGGTGTGGTCGAGCACGGCAGCGGCCTCGACCTGATCCGCGACCGCAACGTGCTGCTGAGCGAGATAATCGCGGTCGCGGTGGACTCGGTGTTCACGCCCTCGACGCAGGAGGCGGCGTTCGGCAGGCCGGGCGATCCGGCCGACGCCGACCGGATCGTGCACCTGGGCGGGCTGTTCGTGCGGACGTTCGACGAAATCCTCGACTGGGCCCGCGAGATCCACGGCACCAGCTACGCCGATGCGCACGCACGGGCGGCAGCGCGCGTACAGGCGCGGTTCGCCGACCGTCAGCTCAAGGCGATGCACAAGGTCGCACGGGATTTGCGGGAGGTGGCCGACACGGTGGTCGAACGGCGGACGGTCGGCGAGGTCATCGAGGTGACGGTGCAGCTGGTGTTCGAGGTGGAACCGGCGCTGGAGCGGGAGTTCAAGGCCGCGCTGGAGAAGCTGTCCCTCTGAACCGGACAGAACGCCCGGGGTGCGGGAGTACGAGTTCGACGTCGCGCCGTCGTTCGCCGGGGAGAATCGAGCCCATGTGCTGCCCGTGGTGCGACGGCTCCAGGAACTCGGCGTCAGCGTGTTCTACGACGAGGACCACCTCGCCGAGTTGTGGGGCGTGAACCTGGTCGAGCGCCTATTTGAGGCCTACGGCAAGAAGGTCCGGTACGTCCTGTTGTTCGCTTCCAAGCACTACGTAGCGAGGAAGCGGACGAAAGTTGAGCGGGAGACGACCGTGGCCCACCCGGGCCTGCGCAGACACGCCGCAGGACTGGCCGCACCTGCGGTCGTCCCCGACCTGAACTGAGACGACACGATCCCGGCGATGCGCCGGGTGGCCAACGTGCTGGAGGAGCGCAGCTTCTCGGGCAATGGCTCACCGCTCGTGCTCGATCTTCCGCTTGAGACCGATCAAGACCTCCACACAGAGTTCAGTGAGACGATCCTGGAGGTCAGGCGGCGCCGGTAGGCCGCTTCTTCCCGCCGCGTTTGTAGGTCGACACGGCCGGGGAGTCGATCCAGAACCGCCACGGCACGTCCATCGCCACGGCGACGCCCACGCGCGGTCCGGAGTGCACGACCGTGGCCGGTTCATCTGCTGCGTAGAGACGCACGGGCGACGAAGGTGACGTCAGCTCGAGGCCGTTCTGCGAGCGGTCCAACCCAAGGACCTTGCACAGCCGTGCGGGTCCCTTGGCCAGTTCGGCGGCCGAACGCGATGCGGGACGTCGAGAGAAGGCGATGTCCTCGCCGGAAACCACTTCCCCCGCGCGCAACAGCACGGCACCGGGCACACCGTCGGTCAGCGTCACGACATTGGCGCAGAAGTGCATGCCGTAGACGAAGTAGACGTACAGGAACCCGGGCGGTCCGAACATCACCTCGTTGCGCGGGGTCTTGCCGCGGTAGCAGTGCGACGCCGGGTCGTCGCCGCCCCGGTACGCCTCCACCTCGACGATGCGCACGCGCACACCGCCCGCTTCGAGGTGCGAACCGAGGAGGAGCCGGGACGCGTCGACCGGGTCGACGGCCAGCTCCTCCTTGGTCAGCAGCCTAGAACTCACGTGCGGCAGCGGCCTTCCCCACCAGGGCGTCGAGCTGCTCGCGCACGCGCGCGGGTGCTGTGCCGCCGTGCGCGTCACGCGACGCGATCGAGCCCTCGACGGTGAGCACCGAACGGACGTCCGGCGTCAGCGAAGGCGAGATCTCGGCGAACTCCTCGTCGGTCAGCTCCTCCAGGCCGACGCCGCGGGACTCGGCGGCGCGCACGCACGCGCCGGCTGCCTCGTGGGCCACGCGGAACGGAACTCCCTGGCGCACCAGCCACTCCGCGATGTCGGTGGCCAGCGTGAAACCGGCCGGAGCCAGCGACGCCATGCGCTCGGTGTCGAACTTCAACGTCGCCACCATGCCCGCGAACGCCGGCAGCAGGAGTTCGAGCTGCTCGACCGAGTCGAACAGCGGCTCCTTGTCCTCCTGCAGGTCGCGGTTGTAGGCCAGCGGCTGGGCCTTCAGCGTCGCGAGCAGTCCGGCGAGGTTGCCGATCAGGCGGCCCGACTTGCCGCGCGCGAGTTCGGCGACGTCCGGGTTCTTCTTCTGCGGCATGATCGAGCTGCCGGTCGACCACGCGTCGTCGAGCACCGCGAAGCGGAACTCGGCGGTGGTCCAGATGATGATCTCCTCGGCGATTCGCGACAGGTTCACGCTGACCATGGCCAGCACGAACGAGATCTCGGCGGCGAAATCGCGCGAGGCGGTGCCGTCGATCGAGTTCTCGACCGGCGCGTAGAAGCCCAGGTCCGCGGCCACCTTCGCCGGGTCGAGGCCCAGCGACGAACCGGCCAGGGCGCCCGAGCCGTACGGGGAGAACGCGGCGCGCTTGTCCCAGTCGTGCAGGCGGTCGACGTCGCGCAGCAGCGCGTGCGCGTGTGCCAGGAGGTGGTGCGAGAGCAGCACGGGCTGGGCGGACTGCAGGTGCGTGCGGCCCGGCATCACGGCGCCGAAGTGCGTCTCGGACTGGGCGGCCAGCGCGTCCACGACGTCCAGCACACCGGCGGCCACGCGGCGGGCGGCGTCGCGCAGCCACATCCGGAACAGCGTCGCCACCTGGTCGTTGCGCGAACGGCCCGCGCGCAGCTTGCCGCCGAGCTCGGTGCCGGCGCGGTCGATCAGGCCCCGCTCCAGCGCCGTGTGGACGTCCTCGTCCTCCAGCACCGGGGTGAACGCGCCGGACTCGACGTCGGCGAGCAGTTCGTCGAGCGCCTTCTGCATGCCCGCGAGCTCGTCGTCGGTCAGCAAACCCGCCGCGTGCAGCACACGGGCGTGCGCGCGCGAGCCCGCGATGTCGTACGGCGCGAGCCGCCAGTCGAAGTGCGTCGACAGCGACAACCGCGCCATGGCCTCGGCCGGTCCCGACTCGAACCGGCCACCCCACAAAGAACTCATCAGACGCAACTTTCAGCTAGCGAAGTCGTACAGCGATTCTTCCGAACGGGCCCTCAGCCCCACGACGCGCCCCTCGGACAACGCGACGTCGACCTCGCCGAACCCGGACGGCAAGGCCATTCGTGCCACGCGCAGCGCGACCGAGCCCAGACTGGACTTGACCACGCCGGCGCGGAAGTTGAGCTCGCGGACCGCCTCGGCGACGGACACCGTCTCGCCGTCCACCGCCACGACCACGCCCCCGTCGAACGTCACGACGGCGTGCACGGGGTCATTCATCGACGTCGCCCGACGCGAGTGCGGTGATCCGGTCGGCGAGCTCGGCCCCGGTCATCGGTTCGCGCGCCACGACCAGGATCGTGTCGTCGCCGGCGATCGTGCCGACGACCTCGTGCAACGCCGCGCGGTCCAGCGCCGAGGCCAGGAACTGCGCCGCGCCGGGAGGAGTGCGCAGCACCGCGAGGTTGCCGGAGTGGTCCGTCGAGACCAGCAACTCCCCCAGCACCCTGACCAGGCGCGTGGTGCCGCCCTGGACCCCGCGCACCGGACTGCCGTCCTCGGGGATCACGTAGATCGGCGCACCGCCGTCAGGTCCGCGCAGCTTGACCGCGCCGAGCTCGTCCAGGTCGCGTGACAACGTGGCCTGTGTGACGTCGATGCCTTCCGCCGCGAGCAGTTTCGCGAGCTCGGACTGGCTGCGCACGGCCTGATGCGACACCATCTCGACGATGCGCCCCTGACGGGCGGTGCGAGTCATGCCGACTGCTCCAGCAACCACACGAGCAACGCCTTCTGCGCGTGCAACCGGTTCTCCGCTTCCTGCCACACGAGCGACTGCGGTCCGTCGAGCACGTCGTCGGTGATCTCCCAGCCGCGGTGCGCGGGCAGGCAGTGCAGCACCGTCGAGTCCGGCTTCCCGGTCGCCGCCAGCAGCGCGGCGTTCACCTGGTACGGGCGGAACGGGCCGACGCGGTCCTTGCCGTCGTTCTCCTGCCCCATCGACGTCCAGGTGTCGGTGACCAGCACGTCCGAGCCGTCGACCGACTCCTGCGGGTCGCTGATCAGCGCCACCGAACCGCCGGTCTCGGCGGCGCGCTTCTTCGCGTCCTCCAAGATCTGCGGATTCGGCACGAACCCGGCCGGTGCGCCGATGCGGACGTGCATACCTGCCGTGGCGCCGCCCAGCAGCAGCGAGTGCGACATGTTGTTGGCGCCGTCGCCCAGGTACGTCAGGGTCAGACCGGCCAACCGGCCGTAACGGCGGCGGATCGTCTGCAGGTCCGCGAGCACCTGGCACGGGTGGAACTCGTCGGTCAGCGCGTTCACGACGGGGATGCGCGACACGGACGCCATGGCCTCCATGCGGGCCTGCGCGAACGTCCGCCACACCACCGCGTCCACGTACCCGGACAGGATCCGCGAGGTGTCCTCGATGGTCTCCTCGCGGCCCAGCTGCATCGACCGGCCGTCGATGATCACCGGGTTGCCGCCGAGCTGGGCGATGCCGACCTCGAACGACAGGCGCGTGCGCGTCGAGTTCTTCTCGAAGATCACGGCGACGGACTTGGGGCCCGCCAACGGCTTCGCGGTGAACCGGTCCGACTTGTACACGTCGGCCAGGTCCAGGACGGCCGCCTGCTCCTCGGTCGTCAGGTCGTCGTCGCGCAGGAAGTGCCTCAACGTCACTGCGTCTCCTCGAAGAAGGTGGGGAGCGCGGCGACGAAGGCCTGCGCGTCGGAGGTCTCCAGCACGAGCGGCGGGGCGAGCCGCAGCACGTCCGGCTGGATCGGGTTGATCAGGTAACCGGCCTTCTGCGCGGCCGCCGCGGCCTTCGCCGAGACCGCCTCGCGCAGCATGATGCCGAGCAGCAGGCCGGCTCCCCGGACCCCGGTGATCGCGGGGTGATGCAGCGCCTCGACGCCGGCGGCGATCTCCTTGCCCACGGCCGAGACGTGCTCCAGCAGGCCTTCCGAGGCGATGGTGTCGATCACGGCGAGACCGGCCGCGCAGCACACCGGGTTGCCGCCGTAGGTGGTGCCGTGGTGGCCGGGCTTGAACAGGTCGGCGGCCGCGCCGAACCCGATGGTGGCGCCCAGGGGAAGTCCGCCGCCGATGCCCTTGGCCAGCGTCATGACGTCCGGCACGATGCCGGCCTGCTGGAACGCGAACCACGTGCCGGTGCGGCCGATGCCGGTCTGCACCTCGTCGAGGATGAACAGCGCGCCGTGCTCGGCGGTGATCCGGCGGGCCTCCTGCAGGTAGCCGGCGGGCGGCACCATGACGCCCTGCTCACCCTGGATCGGCTCGACGATGAACGCCGCGGTGTCGTCGTCGATCGCCGCCTCCAGCGCCGCGACGTCACCGAACGGGACGTGCTCGACGCCGGGCACCAGCGGTTCGAACGGCGCGCGCTTCGGCTGCTGGCCGGTGAGCGTCAACGCGCCCATCGTGCGGCCGTGGAACCCGCCGAGTGTGGAGACGATCTTCGTGCGGCCGGTGAGGCGCGCCATCTTGAGCGCGGCCTCGTTGGCCTCGGCGCCGGAGTTGCAGAAGAAGACCTTGCCCGGCTCGCCCGCGAGGTCGAGCAGGCGTTCGGCAAGCATCAGCGCGGGCTCGTTGACGTACAGGTTGCCGGTGTGGCCGAGCTTCGCGATCTGCGTCGAGACGGCCTCGACGATCGCCGGGTGCGCGTGGCCCAGGGCGTTGACCGCGAGTCCGGTCAGCAGGTCCACGTACCGGTTGCCGTCGGCGTCCCAGACGTGTGCGCCCTCACCGCGTTCGAGCTGCAACGCCGGTGTGCCGTAGTTGTCCATCATGGACTGTTGCCAGCGGGTGGTCATTTGTTGTCCCCCAACACCATCGTCCCCACACCTTCCGAGGTGAAGACTTCGAGCAGAACGCTGTGGGCCAGCCTGCCGTCGATCACGTGCGCCTGCGGGACGCCGCCGCGCACCGCGCGCAGGCAGGCCTCCATCTTCGGCACCATGCCGCTCTCCAGGTCCGGCAGGATCTTCTCCAGCTCGGAGGCGTGGATCTGGTCCACCAGCGACGACTTGTCGGGCCAGTTCGAGTACAGACCCTCGACGTCCGTGAGCACGACGAGCTTCTCCGCGCCCAACGCCACGGCCAGCGCACCCGCCGCCGTGTCCGCGTTCACGTTGTGCGGCACGCCGTGCACGTCCGGCGCCACCGACGACACAACCGGGATACGACCCGCACGGACGATGTCGAGCACCGCGTCCGGGTTCACCTCGGTGATGTCGCCGACGAGGCCGATGTCGACCTCCTCGCCGTCCACGACCGCGCCGCGGCGGGTCGCCGTGAACAGGTGCGCGTCCTCGCCGGAGATGCCGACGGCGTACGGGCCGTGCTGGTTGATCAGGCCGACGAGCTCACGCCCGACCTGGCCGACCAGGACCATCCGCACGACGTCCATGGCCTCGGGCGTGGTGACGCGCAGGCCGCCGCGGAACTCGCTGTGGATGCCGAGCCTGTCGAGCATCGACTTGATCTGCGGGCCGCCGCCGTGCACGACGACCGGGCGCAGGCCGCACAGCCGCAGGAACACCATGTCCTCGGCGAACGCTTTCTTCAGCTCGTCGTCGACCATGGCGTTGCCGCCGTACTTGACGACGACCAGCGCGCCGCGGAAGCGTTCCAGCCACGGCAGCGCTTCGACGAGGACCGCAGCCTTTTCTTGTGCGTTCATGACGAGTACGCGCTGTTCTCTTCGACGTAGTCGTGCGACAGGTCCGTGGTGAGCACGGTGGCTTCGGCCTCGCCGACGTTGAGGTCGATGACGATCTCGATGTCGCGGCCGGAGAGGTCGGCCTCGGAGCGGTCGCGGTCACGGGTTCCGTTGCGGTAGAGCGACACTCCGTTGATCAGGATCTGCAGGACGTCCGGGTCGATCTCGGCGTCCGCGCGGCCGAGCGCCATCGCGATCCGGCCCCAGTTGGGGTCGCTGCCGAAGAGCGCCGTCTTCACCAGGTTGTCCTCGGCGACGGTCCGTCCGATGTGGACGGCCTCGGCCTCGGTGGCGGCCTGCCTGACGGTGATGCTGACCTCCTTGGTCACGCCCTCGGCGTCCCCCTGCAGCTGCTTGACCAGGTCACCCGCGACCTCGGTCAGCAACGCCACGAAGTCGTCGAACGACGGCTCGACGTTCGAGGCACCGGACGCCAGCACCAGCACGGTGTCGTTGGTCGAGGTGCCGCCGTCGACGTCGAGGCGGTCGAACGTGCGCGACACGGCCTGCCGCAACGCGCTGTCGAGCTGGTCGCCGGAGATCTTGGCGTCGGTGGTGATCACCGACAGCATCGTGGCCATGTTCGGGGCGAGCATGCCCGCGCCCTTCACGAACCCGCCGACCGACCAGCCCTGCTCGGAGGCCTTCCAGGACTGCTTGGGACGGCTGTCCGTGGTCATCACGCCGGTCGCGGCGTTCAGCCCGGCCTCGACGGTCGAGTCGAGTTCCTTCGCGACGTTCTCGACGCCGGTGAGGACCTTGTCCATCGGCAGGCGCTCACCGATCAGGCCGGTGGAGCAGACCGCGACGTCGACCGCGCCGGTGCCGAGCACCTCGGCGACCTTCTCGGCGGTGGTGTGGGTGTCCTGGAAGCCCTCGGGACCGGTGCACGCGTTGGCGCCGCCGGAGTTGAGCACGACCGCGCGCAGTCGTCGCGACTGGATCACCTGCTGCGACCACAGCACCGGCGCGGCCTTCACCTTGTTCGTGGTGAAGACACCCGCGGCGGCGTCGGACGGCCCGTCGTTCACGACGAGCGTCAGATCGAGTGCACCGGATTCCTTGATCCCGGCGGCGATTCCGGCAGCGCGGAACCCCTGGGGTCCGGTGACGCCCTTGTTGCGGTTCACGGAGCGACTCCAACGGTCGAGAGGCCGGTCGTTTCCGGCAGTCCGAGAGCGAGGTTCATGCACTGGACAGCGGCACCGGCGGTGCCCTTGGCCAGGTTGTCGACGGCGGCCACGACCACGAGCCGGCCGAGGTCGGCGTCGACGGTGACTTGCAGCTGGACGGCGTTCGAACCGAGCACGGCGTTCGTCGTCGGCCAGAGTCCTTCGGGCAGCAGGTGCACGAACGGCTCGTCCGCGTACGCCTTCTCGTAGGCCTCGCGAACGTTTGCGGAGGCGTCCTTCAACTGAGCCGTGCAGGTCGCGAGGATGCCCCGGGACATCGGCGCGAGCACCGGCGTGAAGCTGACGCTGATCGGCCGGCCGGCCGCCGCGGAGAGGTTCTGCTTGATCTCGGGCGTGTGCCGGTGCGCGCCGCCGACGCCGTACGCGCTGGCGGACCCCATGACCTCGGACCCGAGCAGGTTCGTCTTCAGCGACTTGCCGGCGCCGGACGTGCCGGACACGGCCACGACGACGACCTCGTCCTCGATCAGGCCGACGGCCGGGGCGAGCGCCAGCGAGGAGACGGTCGGGTAGCAGCCGGGGACGGCGACGCGGCGGGCGCCGACGAGCGCGTCCCGCCCGTTGGGAAGCTCCGGAAGCCCGTACGGCCAGGTGCCCGCGTGCTCTCCCCCGTACCAGCGCGTCCAGTCATCGGCGCTGGTCAGCCGGTGGTCGGCGCCGCAGTCGATCACGATCGTGTCGTCGCCGAGTTGCTCGGCGAGTGCTGCTGAGTGACCGTGGGGTAGTGCGAGGAACACCACGTCGTGGCCCTTGAGGGTCTCGACTGTGGTGTCTTGTAGTTCGCGGTCGGCGAGCGGCAGGAGGTGCGGCTGGTGCTGGAGCAGCTTGTCACCGGCGCTGCTGTTGGCGGTCAGCGCGCCGATCTCGACGTCCGGGTGGCCCAGTAGCAGGCGGAGCAGCTCGCCACCCGCGTACCCGCTGGCGCCCGCGACCGCGATCCTCACTGTCATACGCATGATTATGCACGTTCATGCAAACTCACTCAACAGCCGTCTGGGAGCAGCGGCCCACAAACACCGCGAGTTCGCGCCGATCGTCCGGCCTCCCCTTCGGGTCAACCGCCGAAGGCGATTCGGGCCGAAGCGGAGGCCGGACGACCGGCTTCCCGGCGAACTCGCCGCCGCCTGCGGAGCAGCGGCCCACAAACACCGCGAGTTCGCGCCGATCGTCCGGCCTCCCCTTCGGGTCAACCGCCGCAGGCGATTCGGGCCGAAGCGGAGACCGGACGACCGGCTCCCCGGCGAACTCGCCGCCGTCTGCGGAGCAGCGGCCGACAAACACAGCCACCTGGCCACCCGATCGGGCCACCTGGCGCTGTGGGTCGCCGGCGCGGGTCGGCGATGATGATCGGCGTGAACGTGAAGGTGCGCGACGGGCTGTGGGCGGCCGCTGCCTTCCTGCTCGCGCTGGTGACGCTGGTGGCTCCGCTCGGCAGGCCCGTCGAACCGTGGCTGATCGTGCTGTCGGCGGTCTGGGCCGCCGCGCTGGTGCCGGTCAGCGCGCGTTGGCCGCTGTGGGCGATCGTGCTCACCGGTCCCCTCAACGGCGTGAACAACCTGCTCGCGATCGCCCCGACGTCGCTCGTGGTGTTTCGTGCGGGCCGGTCGATCCGGTCGCAGGCGCAGCTCTGGGCGTCGCTCGGGGTCACGGCGGTGCTCCAGGCCGGGTTCGGCGGCCTGCACTCCTGGCGGGCGGGCGACAGCCTGACCGAGTACCTGCTCGGAACGGCCTTCTCCGTGCTGTTCCTGCTGGTCTTCCCGGCGGTCGCGGGGGCGCTCGTCGGGCGGCGCAAGCCGTTGACGCAGGTCCTGATGGAGCGCAACGACTACCTGGAACACGCGCGCGCGTTGACCGCGAGCACCGCGAGGTCGGACACGCGCGCGCACATCGCCAGCGAGATGCACGACATGCTCAGCCACCGGCTCCGGCAGCTCACCGCACACGCGGGCGCGTTGGAGCGGTCCGCCGCCGAACAGGCCCCGGAACTGCGCGAACAGGTCGAGCTGATCCGCAAGACGTCCGCCGTCGCGATGGAGGAACTCCAGGAGATCCTCGGCGTGCTCGGCACGATCGAAGCCAGCGAGGACGCCGGTACGCGCGCTGACGTCGAACGGCTCGTGGCGGCGTCCACAGCAGCAGGCGTCACCGTCCACCTGGAGTGGTCCGGTGACGACCTGGCCAACGCCGACGCACGACTGCGCAGAGCGGTGCATCGGGTCGTGCGCGAAGCACTCACGAACGTGCACAAGCACGCCCCGACGGCACGCACGCGCGTGGCGGTGAGCGTCGCCGAACGGGTGCGCGTCGAGATCGTCAACGGTCCGAGCAGCTCACCCCGGGGCGGCGGCACCCGGCGCGGGCTCATCGGGCTGGAGGAACGCGTCGAGCTGATCGGCGGCCGGTTCCTCGCCGGGATGCCCGCGACCGGCGGGTTCCGGGTCGCGGCCGACCTGCCCCTGCACCCGGTCGTGCCGGAGGAGGCCGGCGCGGCGGGCACCGTGACGGAGGCGCCGCCGCCGATCACCGCCGAGATCCTGACCGTGCCGCGGGTGGTCGGCAGCGGCTGCCTCGCGACGCTGTCGGTGATCCCGGCGCTCGGCACGGTGTTCGTGCTGCTGATCGTCGCGGTGTTCAGCCGCGCAGAGATGAGCCGCCAGGAGTTCGACGCCGCGCAGGTCGCGGTCACGCACGAGCAGGAGATCACCGAGACGCACGGGTTCGGGGTGCCGTCGGGCAACTCCGGCTGCTACCGCTACCACGTGCGCGACTCCGGCGACCTCGACTTCGAGCTGTGCTTCGACCGGGACTCGGGCCGGATGACCACGAAGAGGGAGCTGGCCCGATGAGGTTCGTGTGGCCGTCGCTGGCGTTCCTGGTCAGCCTGGTGCCGTTGATCGCGCCGCTCGCCCCCGTCCCCCACCCGGCGATGACCGTCGCGTCGGCGTTGTGGATCGCCGCGCTCGTGTGGCTCGCCCCGCGCAGACCGGAGTGGGCGCTGCTGCTGACCGCGCCGCTGTTCGCCGTGAACAACCTGTGGGCGCAGGCCGTCACGGTGTTCGTGGTCTTCACGGCGTGCCGGCGGGTGCCGCGCCTCGGCAGGCTGTGGGCGCTGCTCGGGATCATGGTCCTGCTGCAGACCGCGTTCAACCAGTTCCAGGAGAGCTACCGGAGCATGCCGCTCTGGGAGTCGCTGGCGGGCGCGTTCGTCGGGTCGGTGTTCTTCGTGCTGTTCCCGGCCGTGTCGGGGATGCTGCTCGGCCGGCGCAGGCCGATGGTCCGGTTGCTGCAGGAGCGCAACGAGTACCTGGAACGGGCACGCGCGCTCACCGCCGCGTCGGCTCGTTCGGAGGAGCGCTCGCACATCGCGGGCGAGATGCACGACATGCTCGGGCACCGGCTCAGCCTGATCTCGATCCACGCGGGCGCGCTGGAGCTCACGACCGCCAGCAAGGCTCCCCAGCTGCACGAACAGGCCGAGCTGATCCGCACGACGTCGTCCCTCGCGATGGCGGAGCTGCGGGAGATCCTCGGGGTGCTGCGAACCAACCCCGAGCCCGAGTCGCTCGACGAGGACACCGGCACCCGGTCCGACATCGCGGACCTCGTCGACTCCTCCGGCCTCGCCGTGTCGCTGGACTGGTCCGGTGAGGACCTGCACGGTGCGGACCCGCGCACGCGCCGTGCGGTGCATCGCGTCGTACGTGAGGCGTTGACCAACGTGCAGAAGCACGCCCCACAGGCCCGCACTCGGGTGCAGGTCACCGTGCAGGCCGGACGGGTGCGCCTGCAGGTCCTCAACGGTCCGTCGGCGGCGGGCACCGGGCAGGGCGCGCGTCGTGGCCTGATCGGTCTGGAGGAACGCGTCGGCCTGCTCGGCGGGTCGTTCAGCGCGGGCCCCCCGGTCGAGGGCGGGTTCCGGGTGGCGGCCGACATGCCGACGCACCCCGTTTCGCAGTCCCCGGCCGGTGCCGAGGTCGCGGAGGTGCCCCCGCCGCTGGCCGCCGAGGTCCTCACGGTGCCGCGGGTGCTGGGCGGCGGGTGCCTCGGCCTGCTGGCGCTGCTGCCGATCGCGGGCGCGCTGATCGTGTTGCTGCTCTTCGCGTTGTTCAACCCGACGCAGATGAACGCGCCGTACTTCGACTCGTTGAAGGTGGGTGTCACGGAGGAGGGCGAGATCTACGAGCAGTTCGGCGTCGGGCAGCTCGGGGTGGACGGCTGCTCGCGGTTCCAGACGTCGCACAACGCCGACCTGATCTACAAGCTGTGCTTCCGCGACGGTGTTCTGTCCTCGAAGGAGCAGGAACGCCCGTAATGTGCTCGTCGTGATCCGAGTTCTCATCGCCGACGACGAAACGCTCATGCGCGCCGGCATCCGGCTGATCCTGGAGAACGACCCCGAGATCACCGTGGTGGCCGAGGCGAGCGACGGCAGGCAGGCCGTCGAGCTGACCCTGAAGCACACGATCGACGTGGCGTTGCTCGACATCCGCATGCCCGGCGGCGACGGGCTGAAGGCGGCCGAGCAGATCGCGTCCCGCGCCAACGTCGTCATGCTCACGACGTTCGGTGAGGACTCCTACGTGGCGCAGGCGCTGAAGGTCGGCGCGACCGGGTTCCTGCTGAAGGACACGCCACCGCAGGAGCTGATCACCGCCGTGCGCAAGGCTGCCGCGGGCGAACCGATCCTGGCACCGCAGATCACCAAGCGCCTCATCGAGAGGCACCTGACCGCGCCGAACGACGGGTCGGACGCGCGCCGCAAGATCGACGCGCTGACCGAGACCGAACGGGCCGTGCTCAAGCTGGTCGGCGAAGGGCTGTCCAACACCGAGATCGGCGAACAGCTCTTCATGGCGACCGGCACGGTGAAGGCGCACATCAGCCGGATCCTGCCCAAGCTGGAGGTCGCCAACCGCGTGCAGGCCGCCATCGTCGCGCACGACGCGGGCCTGACCCGGTCGTGATCAGCGGGTCGTGAAGCGCTCCAGGGCACGGATCTTGTTCGTGGCGTCGAGCGCCGCGATCTTGTACGCCTCGGACAGCGTCGGGTAGTTGAAGACCGTGTCGACCAGGTAGTCGACCGTGCCGCCGCAGCCCATCACGGCCTGGCCGATGTGCACGAGGTCCGTGGCGCCGGTGCCGAAGACGTGCACGCCCAGGATCTTGCGGTCCACTGTGGACACGAGCAGCTTCAGCATGCCGTACGCGTCGCCGACGATCTGGCCGCGCGCGAGTTCGCGGTAGCGGGAGATGCCCACCTCGTAAGGGATCGCGGACGAGGTGAGCTCGGTTTCCGTCGCGCCGCAGTAGGAGATCTCCGGGATCGTGTAGATGCCGATGGGCTGCAACGCCGTCAGGTCGTGCACCGGCTCGCCGAACGCGTGGTAGGCCGCGAGCCTGCCCTGGTCCATCGACGTGGCGGCGAGCGCCGGGAAGCCGATCACGTCGCCGACGGCGTAGATGTGCTCGACCGGCGTGCGGTAGTGCTCGTCGACCGAGAGGCGGCCGCGGTTGTCGGCTTCGAGGCCGGCGGCGGCGAGGTCGAGCTTCTCGGTGGTGCCCTGGCGGCCCGCCGAGTACATGACGGCGGCGGCCGGGATGCGCTTGCCGGACGCGAGGGTGGTGACCGTGCCGCCGTCGGACACCTGCACGTTCACGACCTTCTCGCCGAAGCGGAACGTGACGGCCTGGTCGCGCAGGTGGAACTTGAGCGACTCGACGATCTCGGGGTCGCAGAAGTCGAGCATCTTCTCGCGCTGCTCCACGACCGTGACGCGGGTGCCGAGCGCGGCGAACATGGACGCGTACTCGATGCCGATCACCCCGGCGCCGACCACGACCAGCGACGACGGGATCTCGGTGAGCGCGAAGACCTCGTCGGAGTCGAGGATCCGCTCCTCGTCGAAGTCCACCCCGGACGGACGCGCGGGCGTCGTACCGGTCGCGATCACGACGTACTCGCCGGTGATCGTCGTGTGGTCGCCGCGGTGGGCGCCGTCGACGGCGATGGTGTGCTTGTCGAGGAAGCGGCCGAAGCCGTTGAGCAGGTCGACGCCGTTGCGGTGCAGCTGCGCGCGGACGACCTGGACCTCGCGGCCGATGACGTGCTGGGTGCGGGCCATCAGGTCGGTGATCGTGATGTCCTGCTTGACGCGGTAGCTGGCGCCGTACAACTCGCGCTGGCTCATGCCCGTCAGGAACATGACGGCCTCGCGCAGCGTCTTCGACGGGATCGTGCCCGTGTTGGTGCAGACGCCGCCGATCATGTCCTGCTTGTCGATGATCGCCACGCGCTTGCCCAGTTTCGCACCCGCGATCGCCGCCTTCTGGCCGCCAGGACCAGAGCCGATGACGATCAGGTCGTAGTCGTACGACGTCATGGTCGACAGCCTACGTCGGAGAAAGCGATTCCACGGGTGAAAGAAATGAACAGTCGTGATCAGCGAACGCCGGTGCCGCTGCGGAACGGCAGCAGGTCGAGCAACCGGCCGGCCGCGCGGTAGTCGGCGACCCGGTCGGCGAACGGCCGTTGCACGATCTTGTGCACCGCGTCGCGGGTCAGCCGCTCGTAGGCGGGGATGGTGTCCTTGCTGAGGAAGTCCCAGCGGGCCGTGCGGTCGGCGTAGTTGAACGCGGGCAGCGGGCCGCCGAAGAGCGGCCGGTACTGCGCGGGGGTCTTGCCCCCCGGCACGGGCATCGGTCCGGCGACCGTGATCGCGTACGTGACCATCTCGCCGGGCGGGAGTAACCGGCCGCGCATGCGGTCGAACTGGTCGGGGATCACGAGGTTCTGCTCGCGCGAGGAGAACTCCATGACCGCGCTCGCCGGGTCCTCCCACGCCTTCGTGGTGCCGGCGTCGATGATGCCCGCGTCGCGCATCTCCTGGACGGCCTCGATCCCGCCGTGCAGGTAGGCGGCGTGCATCGCGCCCAGGTCCATGAAGATGTGCTTCTGCATGGACATCAGCATCGTGGCGAACCAGCGCAGCTCCGGGATCGAACCGAGGTCGAGCATGCCGGCGGCGAACGCGGGCGCGCCGATGTTCGCGAACCCCATCCACCGCAACGTGTCCGGGTGCGTGAGGTAGAGGCGCGCGTAGAAGTCGTAGACGGCGAAGATCACCGCGCGGTTGGACTCGGCGGAGCGCTGCGGGTCCCAGTCGGCCAGGTCGACGCCGGCGTCCTCGGCCGCGCGGAGCACCCAGTAGTGCCACAGCAGCGCCTTGAACCGCACGGGCGAGAGGCCACGCGCGCGGTAGCCGGCCAGGGCGTGCTCGATCGAGGCACGGTCGGTCGGCAGATCGGGGTGCACGCCACCCCGCTGCTCTCCGTTTCCGTTCACCAGCGGCAGGTCCAGGTAATCCACCGTGTCCGCTTTGGTAGCACCCATGCTGCCGAGCACGAGCGCCGCCACGACCATGAGCACGCGCATGAACGCGAACTGTATATGGGTGTGGCACCCGTTTTGTTCACAGAAGCCCCCAGTCAAGTGATGTTTTGCGGGTTCGTTAGCACTTTCGGTACCGATGGGGCCATAAATCTCAACTGGGCTACTCCTAATGCCTATACCGTTTGGGCGTGACCCTTAAGGTTTCCTTGATCGACGCGGTTCGAGCGGGACTCGAGGAGCTCGCTGATCCGGTGAAGGCGCCGGAGATGCAGGCGTACATGAAGTCCGACATGCCGTTCCTGGGTGTGCAGAAACCGGGACGCGTGGCGTTGCTGAAGTCGTTGCCGCGGTTGCACGACCGGGACGAGTGGCTGGACGCCGTGCAGACGTTGTGGCGTGAGGCCACCTACCGCGAGGAACGCTACGTCGCGCTCTCGTTGAGCGGCGACAAGCGTTTCCAGTCCGTCGACCTGCTGCCGTGGTTCGACGAGATGGTCGTGACCGGCGCTTGGTGGGACTACGTGGACGAGATCGCGTCCAAGCGCGTGGGCCCGCTGCTGCGGTCGGCACCGGACGTGGTGCGGCCGTTGATGCTCCAGTGGTCCGTCGACGCGGACAAGTGGCGGCGGCGCACCTCAGTGATCTGTCAGCTCGGTTTCAAGGGCGCGACTGACGTGGAATTGCTCACCGCGTGTGTCGACGCCAACGCGGACGATCCGGACTTCTTCCTGCGCAAGGGGATCGGGTGGGCGTTGCGCGAGTTCGGGAAGACCGAACCGGGCTGGGTGCGCGCGTTCGTGGAGTCGCGGCCGGGGCTGTCACCGTTGTCACGTCGCGAGGCCTTGAAACACCTTTAGCGTCGGTACACATGAGAGGGAAACATGTCAGTCTCGAACTGTTGCCGGTTGATCACGCTGAGCAATTGTTCGAGGTCACCCGCGATCCGGACATCTGGACGTGGTCGCTGAGCGGTCAGCCCTCTTCTGTCGGCGAGGTGCGCGAATAGATCGCCGCTTCGATGTCCTCGCGTGAGGCGTTCGCACAGATCGAGGTCGCTACGGGCCGTGTGGTGGGCACGACGTCGTCCGCTGGCAACTGGCGATCGAGAAGCTGGGCGCTCAGCGGGACGGCGTGCTGCGCGCACACGTCACACGGCCTGATGGAACGCAACGGGACACGGTCGTCTACTCGATGGTCGCCGACGAGTGGCCGGCGGCACGGGAAGCGCCGGCTAACCGTGCTTCGCGCGGCCCGAGTAGGTGAGCGGGAAGACCAGCTCGGCGCACTCGGCCGGAACGTCCTTCGCGACCTCGACCTTCATGGTGACCTCGACCGCTCCTCCGGCGGGGATCTCCACGATGTCGGTGAGCGGCACGACGGACAGCACCCCTGCCGGGCACCCCTCGACGCGCTGCTGGGTGGCGTCCAGCGGCTGACCGGGCACCGCGGACAGGCTCTCGACGATGATGGCGACGGGGTTGGGATTCGACAGCCGCACCTTGCGCTCCCCCACCGCGCCGGGCGTGAGTTCGACGGCCGCGCCGGAGATGTCGTTGATCTCGAACGGCTTGAGCTGCTGCATCCCGGACTCGCCGCTGCTCACGGAGTACGCCATCGCCGGCAGCTGCTGTTCGGGCCACGTCAGGTGCATGGCCGCCACGACAGCCGCGCCGACCATGAGGATCGTCAACGACACGGCGACCTCGAGGCGCGGACCCAGACTACGCATGGCGCAACTCTCCAGAGTTGTTGCTCCAGGCGGTGGGTTCGCCTCTAGCTCCCCACCGGACCGGCGACCAACTCGCCCGGTGGTTCATCGCTTCGCCCCTCGGCCCTAGCGGGCCGCGTCGCCAATCTTGGAGAAGCTTCACGTACTGCGCAAGCGTCCGACGGGCGCCGATTTCCCCTTGTAATGAAGGACCTTTGGCACCTTGACAGCTACGCAGGGCTACCACCTGCTGGTTTGATCCCAAATCCCGGTGAACGGGACTCAGCCGATCGAGCGAACTTTCATGGGCAATTTATCTGCGTGTAGCTCGTGACCCAGTTGCCGACGGTCGCTTGGACTCGTACGCGGTCGCGCACGGCGGGCACGTTGTACGTCAGGGCGGTGGTCGTCGCGCTCCGGTTGAAGTCGGCACCGGCTCCGCCTCCCTGTTGCCACAATACTGTGTACATAGAGGCGCCCGGCACCGCGTCCCACTTGACGACCGTCGGGTTGCCCTGCGCGCACGACGTGATCACCACCGGCTGGACCGTGCCCGCCTTGGCCTTCGCCGTACCGGGTGCCGACGTCTGCCAGGCCGCCGAGGCGGGCTGCGCCGCGAGCAGGAACAACACCGCCGCCGCGATCACCGGGCGCTTCACGCGCCGGTCCCGCTCGCGATCGTGACGACCACCGGCACGTCGATGACCGCGCCCTGGCAGGTGTTCGGGGCGCTCAACGCCATCGCCACGCTGAACGTGATCGCGACCGGCGCGCTGTTCGCCGCGAGCTGGGTGCCGGGGAACCGCTCGGCGAACGTGACGCCGCACGTGGGGGTGCCGGTCGGCGCGATGGACGTGATCGTCACCGGGTACGGGTTGGGGTTGGACACGTTCACGACCGCGTCGCCCGTGCCGCCGGGGTAGAGGGTTCCGGTGACGACCGCGCCGCCGGTCACCACCGGAGCCTGTGCGGTACCGGCCTTGGTGGTCGCGGCACCCGTTCCGGAGCTCGTCCACGCCGCGTAGGCGACGCCCGAGCCGAGCACCGCCGTGGCGACCGCGAAGACGATGACGCCTCCGCGGACGTACCGCCGGCGGACGAGTTCCCTGAAGCTGATCATGGCTTGATCGCCGTTCCCGAGTAGGTGAGGGGGAAGGTGAGGTTCTTGCAGGCGTCCGGCGCGGCGGCCGTCATCCGGACGGTCAGCGGCACGTCGGCGGAGCTGTTCCTGGCGACGACGAGCGGTGCCGCCAGAGGAGCGACGGTCACGGCGTTCGCCGGGCAGTTCGGGGAGGGCCTGCCGACCGAGGTGTCCAGCCGGGTGACCTTGATGTCCTGGTTGTTGGGGTTGGTGACCCGCACCTTGCGGGTCACCGTCCCACCGGGGACCAACCCCGTCGCTGTGCCGGCGTCCGCGATCGTGAAGGCCTTGCCGGGGCTGTCCGCCGCGCTGCTGACCGGGGAGAGGACCAGCAGGGCGGCGAGCACGATCAGGGCGCGGCGCACGACTCAGGCTGCCGAGACGAGCGACGCGGTCAGCGGCAGCGAGAACGCCTTGCCCTGGCAGGCGTCGGAGGCGTCGGTCTTCATGGTGGCCTGGAGCACGTAGGTGCCGGACTCACCGGTGGCGATCGTGCCGGCCGGGTTGCTCACGGCGACGCTGGTGACGGTGGCCGCGGCGCACCCGCCGACCTCCTCCGACGCACCGGCGCTGATCGAGGTGACCTTGACCGGGTAGCCGTTCGGGTTGTTGATCGTGACCGAGAAGCTGACGGTCTTGCCGGGGTACAGGCCGCCCGCGCCGTCGACCGGGGTGATGGTCGAGTTGACGCTCGTCGTGGAGCCGACGGACCCGGACCCGGAGCCGGTGCTCGACCACGCCGCGTAGGCGACGCCGCCGCCGACGGCGAGGACTGCGACTGCTGCGATGACCGCGGTGCGCTTGCGCATGTTCGTTCTCCTGGGGGGTGGTGCTCGGTGGGACGGCACCAAGTCTGGAGAACGTTCAACCACTACACAGCGTGCACAAGACACCAGAAGAAGGACCCGCGCGGCACTGTTGTCAACCGGCATGGATCGGTTACACGCGTACGCGGACTAGAGGTCAGGGCGTTGATGACGCAGAAAGGCCCGGGATTCGCGAAGAATCCCGGGCCTCACCAAGAGTGACCGATCAGGCGCGGAGAGCCGCACCCAGACGTTCGCCGGCGGCGGCGACGGCGGCATCGCGGGCCGTGGTCGCCTCCTCCACGGTCAGCGTGCGGTCCGGTGCGCGGAAGCGCAAGGAGTACGCCAGCGACTTCTTGCCCTCGCCCAGTTGCTCGCCCGTGTAGACGTCGAACAGGCGGAGGTCCTCGAGCAGGTCGCCCGCGGACGCGCCGAGCACCTCGGACACCGACTGCACCGGCACCGAGTCGTCCACGACCAGGGCCACGTCCAGCAGGACCGGCGGGTAGGCCGAGACCACCGGGGCCGGGCGGTGGTCGTCGAGCGGCAGCGCGTCGAGGTCGAGCTCGAACGCCACGGTGCGCTTGGGCAGGCCCAGTGCCTCGACCACCTTCGGGTGCAGCTCGCCCGCGTGGCCGACGGGCCAGTCGCCCACGCGCAGCTCGGCGCAGCGGCCGGGGTGCCACGGGAGCAGGTCCGACGCCACGACGCGCAACGTCACGCCGTACGCGGCACCGACGCGGCGGGCGGCCTCGACGGCGTCCGACCAGGTGGCGATCCGGCCCTTGCCCCACCAGCCCGCACGCTCGCGGTGACCGGTGAGCACACCCGCCACGTGCAGCGGCTGGTGCGGCAGCGAGGCCAGCAGCGAGGCCAACTCGGCCTCGGTCGGGCGGCGGTCCACGCCCAGCGACGGCACGGGAACCTGCTGCGCGCGCGGCAACGTCACCTGGGCGACGTTGTAGAGCGCGACGTCCTTCGCGCCCCGGGCGAGGTTGCGCTGGAGGGTCTCCAGCAGCCCCGGCAGCAGGGTCGTCGCGAGGACGTTCTTGTCGGCCTCGAGCGGGTTGAGCACGCCGACGGTGTTGCGGCGGATGTCGTCGGCGGCGAGCCCGAACGCGTCGAACACCGACGGGTCGATGAACGGGAACGGCTTGACCTCGACGAACCCGTCCTCGGCCAGCGTGCGCCACACGGTGCGGCGACGGCGCTGCTGCTCGGTCAGGCCGCGACCGGCGGGTGCGGGCGGCAGCACGGACGGGATCGTGTCGTAGCCCTCCAGCCGCAGCACCTCCTCCACCAGGTCGGCGGGCTGCACGAGGTCCGCGCGCCACGTCGGGGGCACGGCCGTGACGATCGTCTGGCCCTCCTCCGAGGTGGTCACGGAGACCTGGCAGCCGATCTGGCCGAGACGGCGGGCCGTCACGCCGCGGGCGTAGCGGACACCGGCGATGCGGTCCGGCAGGTCGATCGGCATCGACACGGCCTCGGGCAGCGCGGGCACGCCCACGTCGGTGCGGCCCGGCTTGATGGAGCCCTCGGCGTAGTGGTTGAGCAGCTTCGCGGCCCGCTCCAGCGCGACGGGCGCGAGGGCCGGGTCGACGGTCCGCTCGAAGCGCTTCGCGGCCTCGGACGGCAGCTTGTGCCGGCGGACCGTGCGCGCGATGGACGCCGGGTCCCAGTTCGCGGCCTCCAGCAGGATGTCCGAGGAGTTGTCCTGGACCTCCGTCGAGGCACCGCCCATGACGCCCGCGAGTGAAACGACCCCGGAGTCGTCGGCGATGACGATGTCGTCGACGTCCAACGCGCGCACCGAGTCGTCGAGCGTCGTGAGCTTCTCGCCCACGAGCGCCCGGCGGACGGTCAACGGGCCGGACAGGGAGGAGGCGTCGAACGCGTGCAGCGGCTGACCCAGTTCGAGCATCACGTAGTTCGTGACGTCGACCGGCAACGAGATCGAGCGCATGCCCGCGAGCATCAGGCGGCGGCGCATCCACCACGGCGTCGGCGCCGTCGGGTCGACCCCTGTGACGCGGCGCGCGACGAAGCGCGAGCAGCCGTCGCGGTCCTCGATGTGGACGGGCCACGCCTCGCCCTCGGGCTCCGGGATCTCCGCGAGGCCGGGGTCGCCGAACGGGACCTCGAGCGCGCACGCGATCTCGCGGGCGAGGCCGCGCACCGAGAACGCGTAGCCGCGGTCCGGCGTCGGCGCGAGCTCGATGACGGTGTCGTTCAGGCCGAGCAGCTCCATCGCGTCGTCGCCGGGCTGCGCGGTGCCGGTGGGCAGCACGAGGATGCCAGAGTGGTCGTCACCGATGCCGAGCTCGTCGGCGGCGCAGAGCATGCCCTGCGACACGCGGCCGTAGGTCTTGCGCTCGGCGATCGAGAACCCGCCGGGCAGCACGGCGCCGGGCAGCGCGACGACGACCGAGTCGCCCTCGACGAAGTTCGTGGCACCGCAGATGATCTGGTTGACCTGCTCGGGGCCGACCTCGACCTTGCAGTAGCGGATCGGCTTCTTGAACTCGGTGAGCTCCTCGATCTCGACGACGCGACCGGCGACGATCGGGCCGGTCACGGGACCGAGCGGGCTCACCTCCTCGACCTCGATGCCGATGCGGGTGAACGCCTCGGCGAGCTCGTCGGGCGTGGGGACTTCGTCGAAACCGAGGTGTTCGACCAGCCAGCTGACCGGGACTCGCATCCGGATCAGGCCTCCGTTCCGAAAGGCTGGGTGAAGCGGACGTCGCCCTCGACCATGTCGCGCATGTCCGGCAGGCCGTTGCGGAACTGCAGCGTGCGCTCCAGGCCCATGCCGAACGCGAAGCCCGAGTAGACGTCCGGGTCGACGCCGCAGGCGCGCAGGACGTTGGGGTTGACCATGCCGCAGCCGCCCCACTCGACCCAGCCCGCGCCGCCCTTCTTCTCCGGGAACCACACGTCGACCTCGGCCGACGGCTCGGTGAAGGGGAAGAAGCTGGGGCGCAGGCGGGTCTTCGAGTCCTCGCCGAACATCGAGCGCGCGAACGCGTCGAGCGTGCCCTTGAGGTGCCCCATCGTCAGGCCCTTGTCGACCGCGAGGCCCTCGACCTGGTGGAACACCGGGGTGTGCGTGGCGTCGAGCTCGTCCGTGCGGAAGGTGCGGCCGGGGCACACGACATAGACCGGCAGGTCGCGGTCGAGCAGCGTGCGGGCCTGCACGGGCGAGGTGTGCGTGCGCAGCACGAGCTGCGAGTCGCCGGGCGCGATGTAGAAGGTGTCCTGCATCGAGCGCGCCGGGTGGTCCTTGCCGAAGTTCAACGCGTCGAAGTTGAACCACTCGGTCTCGAGCTCGGGGCCTTCGGCGATCTCGTAGCCCATGGCCACGAAGACGTCACCGATGCGCTCGGCGAGCGTGGTGATCGGGTGGCGCGCGCCGCGCGGGAAGCGGTCCCACGGCAGCGTGACGTCGACGGACTCCTCGCGCAGCACCCGCTCGTCGCGTTCGACCTGGAGCACGGCGAAGCGCTCGTCGAACGCGGTCCTGATCGCGGACTGCGCCTCGTTCACCCGCTTGCCCGCCTCGGCCTTGGCCTTGGGCGGGAGGGCACCGATCTCGCGGCGGGCCAGCAGCACGGGCGACCGGTCGCCGAGGTGGCCGGGCTTGACCGCGGCCAGCGCCTCCAGGTCGGTCGCTCCGGCGAACGCCTCGCGCGCCTTCTGCACGGCCGCGTCGAGGTTCTCGGCCGACAGCGCCGCGACCTGCTTCGGGTCGTACGGGTCGTTGGCTCCGGACATGGTTGAAGGACAGCTCCCGTCACGGACTTGGTAATGAACAGACCGATCCTAGTCGGTGCCGTGTTGACCGCTCTGGGCGCTTCCGTTAAAGAGCGGCATCAGGGCCGGTCTCGTCCCTAGGATGGGCGCATCATGTCGCACACCTTCCGCGTCGACCTGCGCGGCATCATCGACCTGCTCAGCCACCACCTCTACAGCAGTCCACGCGTCTACGTGCGGGAACTGCTGCAGAACGCCGTCGACGCGATCACGGCGAGGCGTGAGCTCGACCCGTCCTGCCCGGCCGAGGTGACGATCACCTGCGGCTCCACGCTGACGATCACCGACACCGGCATCGGCCTGACCGAGTCCGAGGTCCACGACCTGTTGTCCACGCTGGGACGCACGTCGAAGCGGGACGACCTGGGGTTCGCCCGCGAGGGGTTCCTCGGGCAGTTCGGCGTGGGCATGCTGTCGTGCTTCCTGGTCGCCTCCACCGTGACGGTGATCACCCGCTCGGCGCGGGACGGCGGCCCGGCCGTGCGCTGGGAAGCGGACGCCTCGGGCAACTACACCGTGTCTCAAGTGGACGGTGACGTGCCGGTGGGTACGACCGTGACGCTGACGGCGTCGCGCGGCAACGACCACTGGCTCGAAGCCGACGTCGTGCGCCCGCTGGTGGTCGACTACGGCGATCTGCTGCCGGCGGTCGTGACGCTCGACGGCGAGAAGGTGACGCGCGGCGAACGCCCGTGGGACGACGAGGACGCGGACCTCACGGCGTACTGCGAGCAGGTGCTGGGGTTCACGCCGTTCGAGGCGATCCCGATCGAGGTCGAGGCGGCGGGGCTGACCGGGGTCGCGTTCGTGCTGCCGTCGGGGGTGCACCCCGGCACGCGCCAGACGCACCGGGTGTACCTGAAGCGGATGCTGGTCGGCGACAACGTCGAGGGCTTGCTGCCGGACTGGGCGTACTTCGTGCGGTGCGTGGTCGACGCGTCCGCGATCCGGCCGACGGCGTCGCGCGAGTCGCTCTACCAGGACGAGATGCTGCTGGCGGTGCGCGAGGAGCTCGGCGAGCAGATCCGCGACTGGCTGATCCGGCTGGACGCGATCGAACCGCGCCGCGCGGGTGAGCTGCTGGCGGCGCACCACCTGGGGATCAAGTCGCTGGCCCGCTCGGACGACGAGATGCTGCGCCTGGTCGAGCGCTGGCTGCCGTTCGAGACGACGGACGGCGCGATGCCGTTGCGGCAGTTCAAGCGCAAGCACGGCGCGATCCTCTACATCCCCGACGTCGACGAGTTCCACCAGCTCGCCCCGGTCGCGGGCGCGCAGGGCCTCGGCCTGGTGAACGCGGGCTACGCCTACGACCTCGAGCTGCTGAACCGGCTGAGCGCGCTGGACGGGGCCTCCGTCGCGCGCCGGGTGGCCCCGTCGGAACTGCTGGCGGCGCTGGCCGATCCGGAGCCGGAGGTCGAGAAGGCGTTGCGGCTGCGCCTCGCCGAGGGCGCGGGAGCGCTCGACCGGCACGACTGCGACGCGGTGATCCGCGACTTCGACCCGGTCTCGTTGCCCGCGTTGCTGATCAGCAACGCCGAGCAGCAGCGCAAGCTCGACACCGAGCAGACGGCCGAGGAGGTGACGGACCCGCTGTGGGCGGAGCTGCTCGGCCAGCTCACCGCCGGGTCCGAGTCCGGCCGCGCGGAACAGCTGGTGCTCAACTCGCGCAACCCGCTCGTGCAGCGGCTCGCGCGGCTGACCGACCCGGCGCTGGTGGAGCTGACGCTCGAATCCCTGTACGTGCACGCCGTCCTGCAGGCTCGGCGGGCGATGCGACCGAAGGACACGGCGGCGCTGAACCGCTCGTTCCTGGAACTGCTGGACCGCGCTGTCGGAGGTAAGTGACCATGTCCGACTTCACCGCTGAGGACGCGGAAAGAGCGTTCCTCGACGCCTACAACATGCCCACGGGCATGCCCAAGCACGAGGCGCTGGAACGGGCCGCGCGGATGGCCGACTCGCTCGGGCACGTGCCGCTCGGGGTGTCGTGCCGGATCGCGCAGATCGACTCCGGCTACCACCTCGCGCGCTACGACCTGCTGCTGTCGCCGTTCGCGTGGCTGCTCGCGGTCGAGCAGAAGGAGCCCGAGGCGTTCAACGACTACGAGCTGCACCGGCTGAGCTGGTCCCACAAGTGGATCTTCTCCGGGCTGCTGCGGGACCCGAAGTTCTCGCTGGAGCAGGTGCGGTCGGTGCTGGGACAGCTCGCGGACCGCTACAGCAGCCTCGGGTTCGCGGCGCAGCCGGTGCACGGCGCGCGGGCCAAGTACGCGCAGCACGTCGGGGACGAGGCGGGGCTCGCCGAGCACCTGGGCCGCTACCTCGCCGCGGAGAGCGGGCCGATGTCGGACTGCGCGTCGTGCGTCACCGAGGGCCAGGTCTCGATGCTGTCGCGCCTCGGCCGGCACGAGGAGGCCGTCGCGCACGGCTTCGAGGGCCTGTCGGTCGACACCGGGTGTTCCACGCAGCCGCAGGGCATCCTGTCGGCGCTGCTGTGGCCGTTGCTCAAGACCGGCGACCTGGAACGGGCCGCGCACGCGCACACCACGGCGTACCGGTTGATCAAGGACGACGAGATCACCTCGTACGTGCACGGGCACATCCGGTTCTGCGCGCTGACGGGCAACCTCGCGCGCGGCGAGGAGATCCTGCGCCGGTCGCTGCACAAGGTGACGGCGGTGCAGCTGCCGTCCGACGAGATGTCGTTCTGCACCAGCGCTTCCGTGCTGCTGCAACGGCTTCCGGCGGACACCTCGTTCGAGGTGCCCGGCGTCGGCACCCGCACGGCCGCCGAACTGCTCGACCGGCTGACCAGGCGGGCGACCCAGCTCGCGAAGCAGTTCGACGCCCGCAACGGCACGACGTCGTGGCTCGACCAGCTCACCGAGACGCTGGCCCTCGAGGACTACCCGGCCGTCGAACTCGCCGTGCCCGCCGCCGGGCCGGCCGCGCCCGTCGAGGAGGAGGTCGTCTCCGGTGACCCGGTGGAGATCGCCGAGTCGATGGTCGAGCTGTTCGGCCGGGGCGAGTTCGTGCAGGCGAGCCGGATGCTCGCCTCGTTGCCCGAGGACATGGACTCGTTGCTGCCGCCCGATCTCGCGGCGCACGCGGGCGTCCGGCGGATGACGACCGGTCTGGTCCCGTTCGACCGGGCGAAGTTCGACGAACTGCTGACGGCGCTGCCCAAGGACCTCGCGCTGCGCCACCAGGCCCGCATCGCGGAGCAGCTGGAGGACGGCAGGGAGATCGCCGAGCGGTGCCTGGCCGAGGCCGAGTCCGACCACACGCGCATCGTCGCCGCGTTGTCCCTCGCCGAGATCTTCGACGACGCGCACGAGCACGACAAGGCCGACGCGATGATCGCGCTCGCGTCCTCTTTGGACGTTCCGGTGCTGCGGGCACAGGTCGCCATCGAGGCAGCGGAGCACAAGGCCCGCCGCCAGGACGTCGAGAGCGCCTACGAGGACATCGTGGCGATCACGGCCGGCGAGATGACGCCGAGCGCGCGGTTCAACGCCTTCCGCGTGCGGCTGCGCCTGGAGACCGTGCTGCGCAAGACCGACGAGGCCATGGCGACGGCGAAGGCGTTCGTGGCGGCGTTCCCGCTGCCCATCGGCGCCGAGGCGCTCTGGTACCAGGTCGGAGCCATCCAGGAGCTGGACCAGGAGTCCGCGCACCTCGCCGAACTGCGCGACGCGGTGGCGATCTCGCGCGTGCACCTCGGCCACGGCCACACGGCGGCGTTCTGCTTCACGCTGAGCGCCGGCTACGTGCAGACGAACCGGTTCGTCGAGGCCGCCGAGGTGCTGGAGGAGTCGCTGCGGCTGCTGCAGCCCGGCCAGGAGGACCTGCGCCTGCAGGTCGTGTTCCGGCTCGGCCAGGTCTGCCGCCAGCTCGGTGAGCTCCCCGCGGCCGAACGGCACCTGCGCGAGGCGGCCGAACTGCTGCCGGCCGACGAGATCGGGCGGCGGGCGTTCCTGCTCGACGCGCTCGCCTCCGTGCAGAGCAGGCTCGGCAAGCACGACGAGGCAACGGCCTCGTGGCGCGCCGGCGCCGCGTTGTGGCACCAGGAGGGCAACCTCTTCGAGGCGATCGGGTCGCTGGTCGAACTGGCCTCGAACCTGCCGGAGGACGAGATCACCGAGACGCGGGCGGCGCTGGACGAGGCCGAGGCGTTGCTGGTCGAGGTCGAGGACCAGCAGGAGGTCACCCGGCGCAGCGCCGAGATCGCCGCGATCCGTGCGTGGGTGCACGGCCAGGTCGGTGAGTTCGCGCTCGCGATGAAGCAGTACCGCGACGCCGAGGCGCTGGTGGTGTCGCTGGGCGACAAGGGATGGCGGGTGTTCGTCGTGCTGAAGGCGGCGAGCATGCTGCTGCGCTCGGACGACGCCGAGGGCGCCGAGGTCGAGGCGCGCCGGGCCGCGTCGCTGCTGCCCGACGACGAGCAGGCCGGGAACGTGCTCTCGGTGCTGTCGGAGGCGATGCGGCGCCAGAACAAGCCGTCCGGCACCGATCCCCTCGTGCGTGAACTGACCGCTCGGCTGGACTAGTCACTCGTTCTCGGTCGCCTCGACGCGCTTTTCGTCGAGGCGACCTCGGATGCAGTGGCTTGTGGTCATGACATAGCGGTCGCCTTTTCGTAGGCGACCGCGAACGCCTCATCGGCCGGCACCTGGATGTGCGGGACGACGCCGACGCCTTCCCAGTTCGTGCCCGAGATCGGGTTGATCGCGCGGCCGTTCGGGATCGACGACTTCAGGTGCGGGCCGACCCGGTAGCGGTCGCCGGGGTGCGCGCCGCCCTTGGTGGTCTCGCCGATCAGCGTCGCGCGCTCGTTCTGCTGGAGGTTGTAGCTCAGCTCCTCCGCGCCGGAGAACGTGCGGGAGCTGGTGAGCACGTAGACCGGCTTCTTGCCGCCGAACTTCGGCCCCGGCACGTGCGGCAGCGTCCAGAACTGCTGCGTGGTGTCGTCCGGGCGGTTGTAGATGTCGTTGAGGTGCACCGGTTCGTCGAACAGGTAGCTGCAGACCAACGCGACCGTGTGCGGGTCGCCGCCGCCGTTCTTGCGGAGGTCGATGATCAACGCGTCGGTGTGCGCGATCAGGTTCATCGCGGCGATGATCGCCGGGGTGGCGATGTCGGCGTCGTGCAGCAGGCTGAGTTCGAGCAGGCCGACGTTGCCTTCGAGGCGTTCGAGCTTGCGGATGCCGAACGCGTCCTGCTCGGCCTCCTTCCGGTAGGCCACCGGGTCCCAGGCCGACTCCTGGTCGGACTCCGGCACCTCCGCGGCGCTGTAGAGCAGGCGGAGGTGCTTGTCGCCGTTGACGGACTGGAGGTCCGCGGTCACCGCCGCCGCGAACGCCTCGTCGTCGTCCACAGTGGAGTAGGCGCCCTCGTCGAGGCGGGCGCGCAGGACCTTCGCGATCTCGTTGGCCGTGTCCGGGAAGACGTAGTAAGAGGCGAGCTGGGAGCAGAGGAGTTCGATCTCGGGTTCGCGCACGGGGCGCACAGTAACCGCGCGCCCGGTGCCCGTCAGCTCAATTCCGTTGATCCCGCGCGGAGCCGTAGAGGCAGACCGCGGCGGCCGTCGCGAGGTTCAGGCTCTCGGCGGCGCCGTACAACGGCACCTTGAGCGAGGTGTCGAGCTCGGCCTTCACCTCGTCGGGCAGGCCGTGCGCCTCACTGCCGAACACCCACGCGGTGGGGTGCTTCAGATCGCCCGCGACGGAGGCCTCGACGAGGTCCTGCCGCGCGTAGCCGTCGGCGCCCACGAGCCGCAGACCGGCCTGGCGGCACGCCGCGAAAACTTCGGACGCGTCGCGGGAGCGGGCGATCGGCAGGTGGAAGAGCGAGCCGGTGGAGGCGCGCACGCACTTGCCGTTGTGCGGGTCGACCGTGTCGCCCGCGAAGATCACCGCGTCGGCTCCGGCCGCGTCGGCGACCCGCGTGACGGTGCCCGCGTTGCCGGGGTCGGAGACGCCGTAGAGCACGGCGACGAGGCGCGGCGTGCCCTTCAGCGCGACGTCGAGCGGCTGCGGCACGGCGTCGCAGACCGCGACGATGCCTTGGGGCGTCACGGTTTCCGACAGCGAGTCGGCCGCCTTGTCGGTGACCTCGCTGATCCGGACACCCTGGTCCGCGGCCGCGTCGAGCAGCTCGGGGTTTCGGTCGGCGGCGGTGGCGGTGACGAAGAGTTCGTGCACCTCGCCGCCACGCCAGGCGAGGGCCTCGCGCACGGCCTGGGCGCCCTCGACGAGGAAACGACCGGCCTTGTCGCGGCCCTGGCGGCGCGTCAGGTGGCGAGCAGCAACGACCCGAGGCGTCCGTTCGGTGAACGGATCTGCCTCGGGTCGGTGGTGCTTGCGAGCGTGCTGGCTCAGGCCCTGTCCCCGGCCGGAGCGTTCACGTCGGCCGGGAGCGCCTTGCGGGCGATCTCGACGAGCGCCGTGAAGGCGGTGGCGTCGTGGACGGCGAGGTCCGCGAGGATCTTGCGGTCGACCTCGACGCCGCCCAGGCGAAGACCCTGGATCAGGCGGTTGTAGGTCATGCCGTTCGCACGGGACGCGGCGTTGATGCGCTGGATCCACAGCTTGCGGAAGTCGCCCTTGCGCGCACGCCGGTCGCGGTACGCGTAGTTGAGCGAGTGGAGCACCTGCTCCTTGGCCTTGCGGTACAGCCTCGAGCGCTGGCCGCGGTAACCGCTCGCCAGCTCAAGGGTGGTACGACGCTTCTTCTGGGCGTTTACAGCCCGCTTGACGCGTGCCACGGGTCCATCCTGTCGATCTCATGGGGAACCGGTGTCGGGGACCGGTTCCCGAATTAGCTGGGGGGTGTCGAAGCGGGTCAGAGACCGAGCAGCTTCTTGATGCGCGGGGCGTCGTTCTCCGACACGACCGCGGTGCCGCTCATGCGACGCGTCACCTTGCTGGACTTCTTCTCCAGGATGTGGCGCTTGCCGGCCTTCTCCCGGAGGATCTTGCCGCTGCCGGTGACCTTGAAGCGCTTCGAGGTCCCGCTGTGCGTCTTGTTCTTCGGCATTTCCGTCCTCGTCTCGTGCTACCCACCGGGTCCGGGGGCGGGCGTGCGTCCTACGCCTCTTCCGAAGCGGTGTCATCCGCCTCGGGCGCATCGTCGTCGTGCTTGACCACGCGCGGCTTGATGTTCTTGTGCGGCGCCAACACCATGATCATGTTGCGGCCGTCCTGCTTGGGGTTCGACTCGACGAAGCCCAGCTCCGCGACGTCCTCCGCCAACTTCTGCAGAAGCCTGTAGCCGAGCTCGGGGCGCGACTGCTCGCGACCGCGGAACATGATGGTCACCTTGACCTTGTTCCCGTGCGAGAGGAAGCGGGCCACGTGGCCCTTCTTCGTCTGGTAGTCGTGCGGGTCGATCTTCGGCCGGAGCTTCTGCTCCTTGATGACCGTCAGCTGCTGGTTCCGACGCGACTCGCGAGCCTTCTGCGCGGTCTCGTACTTGAACTTGCCGTAGTCCATGAGCTTGCAGACCGGCGGGCGAGCCTGAGCGGCGACCTCGACGAGGTCGAGATCCGCTTCCTGCGCGAGTCGGAGCGCGTCCTCGATGCGAACGATCCCGACCTGCTCACCATTCGGCCCGACCAGACGAACTTCCGGCACCCGAATGCGGTCGTTGATGCGCGGCTCGGTGCTGACGGGTGCACCGCGGTTCGAGGGACTTGTCATTCACGTCCTTTGAGACTCGTTTGCGCCAAAGACAAGAGCCCCGTCGTCGATGTCGACGACAGGGCCCGCTTCCGACCGATCTCACACCTGCCTGCTCGGACGCCCGTGCGCCCTGACCGCCAGGAGGACCGGACCCGGCCACCTCCAGAAGCGGTGATCGCGGGTGGGAGCGGGGCTCCACTTGCCGCTCTCGCACTAACGAGAGCTGGTCGCGTCGGAAATAGTAGCAGACGCTCTTGTCAACCCCCGAATCGCGGGCCTGTGACGCCGGTCGCCGGGGGCGTCTTGCTTGAATGTCGGCGTGACCGATCCGCTTGAAGACAGCGTCCGCGACCTCGGAGATGTTCCCAGCATCGAGGTCATCAGCCGGGCCGCGGTGATGCTGCTGTCCGCCGCCGCGGAGCGCCTGGGCCTCGCCGACCCGGACCCCGACAACTCCCCGCGCCGCGACCTCGACGAGGCCCGCCGCCTGATCACGGGCCTCGCCGGCCTCGTGACCGCGACGTCCGAGTACCTCGGCCCGCACGCCGCGCCGTTGAAGGACGGCCTGCAGTCGGTGCAGCGGGCGTTCCGCGAGGCGTCGGCGGTGCCGGACGAGCCGGGCCAGGGCCCCGGCGAGAAGTTCACCGGTCCCGTGTACTGACCGGTCCCGCGACGTCCAGCAGTTCGGCTACGAGGGTGAGCTCCACGCAGGTGCCCTCGTAGCCGGGTCCCCGCAGCGCTCGTGCCGCCTCCTGGGCCTCGCTGAGCGAGAGCCCGAGCACGTCCCGCAGCACCTTCGCCACTCCCCGGGTCCCTTCCGGGACCGAGAGGCGGTACGCGCCGTGCTGCGCCAGGAGTTCGGCGCGGAGGTCCGCCGGACCGGCTCCGCGTCCCCGGTCGCAGCCCTGGACGAGGCAGCGGTCGCAGCCCTCGCCGAGTTCCCAGCGCAGCAGCCCGTTCTCCGCGATCTGCGTGAAGCCGCCGGTGCCGGGACCACCGCACGTCCCGCACGGCGCGTTCAGGTCGGCGGACTGCCTGGTCACTCGGCACGCACCACGATCGGTTCCCACGGCTCCGCCCTGACCTGGAAGACCGCGCTGGCCCGTTGCCCGGTCGCGGCGCGGAACGTGATGGCGTCGCCGTTGTGGAGCGGGCCGACGTCGAGGTGCTCGGCCGGTGGTTCGTCGTGCTGCGAGAGCCCGAGCACCCGCGACCCCGGCACCACCGACACGGTGAGCTGCTCGATGACGGCGGGTCCGCCGAAGTAGCTCAGCCGGAACTCGTCGGGCGCGCCGGGCGTGATGGCGAACGTGGGCATGCCGACGCGGCTGCGTTGCGCGGCGAGCGCCCCGACCAGGTCGCTGACCTGGGCCGCCGCCTGCTGTGCGGTGAACTGCGCCTCGTCGGCGAGCATCCGCGCCGCCGCGGCCGCCTCGCTCGACTGCCGCGCCGCCTCCTCCGCCTTGGTGACGGCCTTCTTGGCCTCCTCCACGGCGTTCTTGGCCTGGAAAGCGCTCGCCGTGGCCTGCTCGACGGCCTTGCGGGCGGCCTGCGCCTCCTCCTGCGCCCTGACCGCCTCCTCCTGCGACTGCTTCGCGGCCTCCTGCGCGTGCTTGGCCTCGCGGGCCTGCCACAGCGACACGGCCACCGCGCACATCGCCACCACCGCGGCGATCACCGCCAGCGCGATCACGCCCGCACCCCCACGCTCGCGAGCTGACGCCGGGCCAGCTCCTCGATGACGTCCACGTCCCCGGTCCGCCAGGCGACGGCGGGGTCGCCGTCGAACTTGCCGAGTTCCCGCGGCGACAACGAGGTGAGCGCCCGCAGCGCCAGCAGGTCGGGCTTGTCCCGCAACCGGGCGGTGTTCGCGGCCTTGCGCGCGTACCGCAACCTCAGCGGCAACCAGGTGATCAGCAGGAACAGCACCGGAACCACGACGAGGGCGGCCGCCAGCCAGAACGCGGAGTCCTCGACCACACCGATCTGCGCGTTGCCCGCGCTGGTGAGCGTCTCGCCGGCCTTGGTGCCGTTGCCGAGCGCGCCCGCCAGGTCCTCGCCCACGAAGGGCACGCCCCGAGCCTTGCCGGCGGCGTTCGCGAAGGCGTCCCGGATGCTGCCACCGGCGTTGACCAGGCCGTCCCCGGGAGCCCGCAGTTGGAGCACCCAGTCGTGGGCGGTGGTCGCCACCCAGATCCAGAGGGCGACCCAGCCGACGGCGAGGAGGTCGGCGATCAGCTGACGCGTGAACCTGACCGGTCTGTCCGCGTACCACTTCATGCGCCGAATCGTGTCACGCGTCCGGGTGGTTCAGGTGGCCGACTGCGCCCAACACGGCGTCGATGAACACCTGTGGCGGCTGATATCCGTGGTCCCGCACGTAATGCGCCACCAGGACGGGCGCCGAGTACCGCACCCCGCCCGCCTCGACGTGGATCTCGCCGTTGGCCGTCGGCAGGTCGTCGTAGTCGTCGCCGGACTCGCAGAACCCGCACCAGTGGAAGCCGCGCGCCAGGTTGCGCGGCCTCTTCGCGAGGCGCCACAGCGCGGTGACCAGCCGGTCGGGCACCGGGCCGGCCGGGAAGTCGTGGGGCGGGTCGAGCCAGCCCACGTTCACCATCGGCACGGCCGACGGGAAGTACTCGTACGGCGAGAGGTCCGGGTAGTGCGTCATGCTTTCCCCCGACTCGGCGCAGGCCTGCGCGGCCCAGTGGCGCGCGTCCTCGTGATCGGCCAGCCCGCTGTGGAGCAGCCGGCGGTGACCGTGCCAGAAGGCGTTCACCCGAGCGACGGCCTCCGCCGCGCCCGTCCCCCACTCGTCCCGCACCCAGCCGTCCGCCACGATCCGCGCGAGGCTCGGAGGCAGTTCAGAGATCAAGCTTCCCCCGGAGGAGCGAAACGGGGCGTACCCGGACCTGGGCACGCCCCGCAGCACGGTAGATCAGTCGACGACCGCGAGCGCGTCGATTTCCACCAGCAGACCGGCGGGCAGCCCGACGTACACGGTGGTGCGGGCGGGCGCCGGGTCCGTCACGAACTCGCCGTACACCTCGTTCAGCTCGGCGAAGTGCGCGGTGTCGGTGAGGTAGACGCGGATCATCACCACGTCGTCGATGGACGCGCCACCGGCCGCCAGCACGGCGTGCAGGTTCGCGAACGTCTGGCGGGTCTGCTCGGCGACGGTGGTGCCGACGATCTCGCCCGACTTCGGGTCGAACGCGACCTGACCGGCGACCTGCAGGATGTTGCCCTTGCGCACACCCTGCGAGAAACGGGCCACCGGCTGCGGCGCGTCAGCGGTCTTGATCTCAACCTTGGACAACGGAACTCCCCTTATCGTGGAACATAACCGCATTCGACTGATGCAGCTTCGGCGGTGGCGAGCAGGTCGGGCAGGTGGCCCAGCAGGCCGTCGAAGTCGAGCAGCACCTTCGGCACGGACATCGAGACGGCCGCGAGCACCTCGCCGCGCGCGCCCCTGATGGGCGCGGCGATGCAGTGGATGAAGTCCTCGTGCTCGGAGTTGTCGACCGCGTAGCCGTTGGCGCGCACGCGATCCAGCTCGGCGACGTAAGCCGCGGGCCCGAGGATGGTGTTCTCCGTCAGCTTCGGGAACTCCATGCCCGCCAGCACCTTCTGCAACGCGGGGGCGGGCAGGTCGGCGAGCAGGATCTTCGCGACGGCCGTGCAGTGCAAGGGCGCGCGGCGGCCGATGCGCGAGTACATGCGCATCTGGTGCCGTGACTCGTACTTGTCGATGTAGATGACCTCACCGTCCTCGTAGGACGCGAGGTGGACGGTGTGGCCGAGTCGGGAGTTGAGGTCGCGCAACGCGGGTTCGGCCGCGCGGCGCACGTCGCGTTCCTCCAGCGCCAGGTTGGCGAGGTCGAACAGCGCCGTGCCGAGGCGGTAGTGGTGCACGCCGTCGCGTTGCACGAAGCGGTGCGACTCCAACGTGCGCAACAGCCGCAACGTCGTCGACTTGTGCACACCGATCACGCCGGACAGCTCGTCCAGCGTCTTCGGGCCGCTCGCGAGCTGGCTCACCAGGGTGAGCGCTCTGTCGAGGCTCTGGCTCATCTACACCTCCAGGCGGGCGGACGCCCAGGTCTGCGGGTCGGCGTGCAGCAGCGGATCCGTCACGTCGTCGGGCAGAGGATCTCCGACGTCCTCCGCCGTGAGCAAAGCGGACGCCGCCTGCAGGTGCCCGGCGCGCAGCCGCACCGACGGACCCTCCCCCGCCAAGGTAGCCGCGAGGAACCCGGCGGCGAACGCGTCACCGGCGCCGACCGGTTCCACGACCTCGACCTTCAGCGCCGGTTCGAAGAACGACGCCCCGCCCTCCAGCAGCGTCGCCCCGTCCGCGCCCTGCTTCACCACGAGCGACACCGGGCCGGGCAGGAGCTTCCGCAGCCGCGCCGGATCACCGGTCCCCCACACCAGCTCGGCCTCGTCGGCGCCGGCCAGCACGACGTCGGCCATGTCGGCCAGTTCGCGCAGCACGCGCGGGTCGCGGCCGGTCCACAGCGCGGGCCGCCAGTTCAGGTCGAACGAGATGCGGAACCCGTGCCGCGGCCGTCGCAGCAGCTCACGCATCATCTCGAGGCACGAGTCGGACAGCGCGGGCGTGATCCCGCTGAGGTGCACCAGCTTCACGTGCCCGAGCCCGAGCCGGTCGATCATCTCGAGGCCCATGCCCGACGCCGCCGAGCCGCGCCGGTAGTAGCGCACCGGGCTGCCGTGTGGCGAGGCCTCCTTGACGTACAGGCCGGTGGGACGGTCCGGGTCGATCCGCACACCGGACACGTCGACGCCGAAGCCGCCCACGGTGTCGAGCACCGCCTGACCGAACGAGTCGTCGCCGACCGCGCTGACCCAGGACGCCGGCACGCCGAGGCGCGTCAGGTGCACGGCGACGTTGGACTCGGCGCCCCCGACGGCCCGGTGCCAGGTGCGCACCAGGTGCACGGGTCCGGGTTCAGCCGGAACCATCATCACCATGGTCTCGCCGAGGCACACGACACCGCCGACGTGTTCGAACCGCATGCGTGCTCCAGAGGTGTTCGTTGACGGCGGCGAGTCCGAATGCTACACAACTCAGCATCACATCGCGCAATGGGAGTTGCAAAATATGCAACAACTGATGGAGATGGACCTCTCGGCCGTCGCGGACATCAGGTCGGAAACGATCAGCTGGCGCTTCAAGGGACTGCCGGCGAGCACGTTCGGGGCGACCCTCGGCGAGGTCGCCGACGGGCGGCTCGACCTGTTCGCCGACGAGTTCGTGGGGCCGCTCGTCGTGCTGGACGCGGACGCGCTCACGCACAACCTGACGACGATGGCGAAGTGGTGCGACAACCACGGCGTCAAGCTCGCGCCGCACGGCAAGACGACGATGGCGCCGCAGCTCTTCCAGCGGCAGGTCGAGCACGGCGTGTGGGCCATCACCGCGGCCAACGCGTCGCAGCTGCGCGTCTACCGGGCGTTCGGCGTCTCGCGGATCCTGCTGGCGAACCAGCTGCTCGACCCCGCCGCGTTGCGCTGGCTGGTCGGCGAGCTCGACGCCGACCCCGGCTTCGAGTTCAGCTGCTGGGCCGACTCCGAGACCGGCGTCGCGCTGATGACCGAGATCCTGCAGGAGCTCCAGCCGTCACGGCCGGTCGACGTGATCGTCGAACTCGGCGCTCCCGGCGGACGGACCGGCGCGCGTGATCTGGAGACCGCGCTGGCCGTCGCCCGTGCGGTGGACCAGAGCCCGGTGCTGCGCCTGGCCGGCGCCGGCGGCTACGAAGGCGCGCTGGCGCACGACGCGTCCGAGTCGTCGCAGGCCGTGGTGGACCGCTACCTGACCGACCTGCGCACGCTCACGTTGCGCCTCGCCGACGCCGGGCTGTTCGACGAGCTGGACACCGTGATCGTCACCGCGGGCGGCAGCGCCTACTTCGACCAGGTGGCGGCGACGCTGTCGCGGCCGTGGCCGATGGACGTGACGCCGGTGCTGCGCAGCGGCGCGTACATCACCCACGACGACGGCTTCTACCGCGGCATCTCGCCGTTCTCCCGGATCGACGGCGTGGAGCCGTTCCGGTCGGCGCTGCGGGCGTGGGCCCAGGTGACGTCCCGGCCGCAGCGCGACCTGGCGTTGCTGACGATCGGCAAGCGCGACGCGTCGTTCGACGAGGGCCTGCCGGAACCGCAGCTCGTCCGCCGCCGCGACGGCGCGATCGCCCCGTTGTCCCAGGCCGCGGTGACCGCGTTGAACGACCAGCACGCGTTCCTCCAGCTCGGGCCGGAGGCCGCGGTCCGGGTCGGCGACTGGGTGGGGCTGGGCCTCTCCCACCCCTGCACGGTGTTCGACAAGTGGCAGCTCATCCCGGTCGTCCAGGGCACGACCGTGGTCGACCTGATCCGCACCTACTTCTAGAAGGAGTGCACCGATGGACGACGTCGTCCTGCGCGGACCGCTGATCGCCGACGGCACCGGCGCGCCCGCCTATCGCGCGGACGTGGGGATCAAGGACGGCGTCATCACGTCGATCGGCGACTCGATCTCCGCGACGAGGTCGGTCGACGCGGACGGCCTGGTGCTCGCGCCGGGGTTCATCGACATGCACTCGCACTCGGACCTGCGGGTCCTCGCCGAGCCGGACCACCTGGCGAAGGTCTCGCAGGGCGTCACGACCGAGGTGCTCGGCCAGGACGGCCTGTCGTACGCGCCGGTGGACGACGAGGTGCTGGCGACGTTGCGCGGTCAGCTCGCGGGCTGGAACGACGACCCGCCGGGCTTCGACTGGAACTGGCGCTCGGTCGGCGAGTACCTCGACCGGCTCGACCAGGGCATCGCGGTGAACGCCGCGTACCTGGTGCCGCAGGGGACGTTGCGGATGCTCGTCGTCGGCTGGGACGACCGGACGCCGACCGAGTCCGAAATGGACAGGATGAGGTCCGTTCTGGCGCAATCGCTTGCGGAGGGCGCGGCGGGCATGTCGTCCGGCCTCACCTACACGCCGGGCATGTACGCGGACACGTCCGAGCTCGTGCAGCTGTGCGAGGTCGTCGGGCAGCACAACGGCTTCTACAGCCCGCACCACCGCAGCTACGGCGCGGGCGCGCTGGAGGCGTACGCCGAGATGGTGGACGTCTCGAAGCGTTCGGGCTGCGCACTGCACCTCGCCCACGCCACCATGAACTTCCCGGTGAACAAGGGCCGCGCGCCCGAGCTGCTGACGTTGCTGGACGAGGCGATCGCCGGCGGTGCCGACATCTCGCTCGACACCTACCCGTACCTGCCCGGCGCCACGTACCTGAGCGCTTTGCTGCCGTCGTGGGCGACGGAGGGCGGCCCGGAGCGCGCGCTGGCAAGGTTGTCCGATGTGGACACCCGGGAACGCATCCGCGCGGAGATCGAGGAGACCGGTTCGGACGGCTGCCACGGCGTGCCGATCGACTGGGACTCCATCGAGATCAACGGCGTCCGCAACGACCGCAACGCGCACCTCGTCGGCTCCAGCGTCCACGCCTCGGCCTCGAGGCTGGGACGCTCACCCGCCGAGCTGTACTTCGACGTGTTGGTCGACGAACGAATGGGTACGTCCTGCCTCATGCACGTGGGCCACGAGGAGAACGTGCAGGCGATCATGAAGCATCCGGCGCACACGGGCGGCAGCGACGGCCTGCTCGTGGGAGACCGGCCACACCCGCGCGCGTGGGGCACGTTCCCCCGCTACTTCGCGCGCTACGTCCGTGAACTGGGCGTGCTGAGCCTGGAGGAGTGCGTCGAGCACCTCACCGGCCGCGCGGCCAAGCGTTTGCGGCTCACCGACCGGGGTCTGGTCCGCGAGGGCTACGCGGCCGACCTGGTGCTGTTCGACCCCGCGACGATCGCCGACACGGCGACGTTCGACGAGCCGCGACAGCAGGCCGCCGGCATCCCGTACGTCTTCTGCAACGGGGTGACGGTGATCGACGACGGAACCGCCACCGGCTCATTGCCAGGCCATTCACTCAGGAGCCGCCCGTGATCGACTGGTTGCAACACTCAACAGGGGGCTTGCTCACCCTCGCGGTAGTCAGCATCGCGGTGCTGCTGCTACTGATCATCAAGTTCAAGGTAGAGCCGTTCATCGCCCTGATCGTCGTGGCGCTGCTGGTGGCGTTGCTGGCGGGCGTGCCGGTGGAGCAGCTGGTCGGGTCGGCGCAGAAGGCCTCGGACTCGTTGCTGGAGAAGGGCTTCGGCTCGATCCTCGGCCACATCGCCGCGATCATCGGCCTGGGTACGTTGCTCGGCGCGATCCTCGAGGCGTCCGGCGGCGCGCAGGTCCTGATGGACAAGCTGATGAACGCCTTCGGCGAGAAGAAGGCGCCGGTCGCGATCGGTCTCGCCGGCCTGATCTTCGGCGTGCCGGTCTTCTTCGACATCGGCATCTTCGTGTTGGCACCGCTGGTCTACGTGGCGGCGAAGCGGTCCGGCAAGTCGATCGTGCTGTTCGCCATGCCGTTGCTGGCGGGCCTTTCGGTCATGCACGCGTTCATGCCACCGCACCCGGGACCGGTGGCGGCGGCCGGTCTGCTGGGCGTGTCGCTCGGCTGGATCATCATCATGGGCCTGGCGGTCGCGCTCCCGTCGTGGTTCGTCGGCGGCGTCCTGTACTCGTACTGGATCGGCAAGCGCATCGACGTGCCGGTGCCGGAGGAGATGCTGGCCGCGGCCGAGGTCGCGCGGGCGGAGAACGGCGGCGACGACCGCGAACCGCCGTCCCTCGGCCTGGTGCTCGCGATCATCGGCCTGCCACTCGTGCTGATCCTCGCGGGCACGTTCGGCTCGATCCTGCTGACCAAGGGCTCCAAGCTGTACTCGATCGCCACGTTCTTCGGCACCCCCGCCGTGGCGTTGACGATCTCGGTGCTGCTGGCGTTCTGGCTGCTGGGTTTCCGGCGCGGCATGACCCGCGAGAAGGTGGCGGAACTGTCGAGCGCGTCCCTGAAGCCGGTGGCGATGATCCTGCTCGTGGTCGGTGCCGGCGGCTTCTTCGGCGCCGTGCTGGCCGCGACCGGCATCGGCAAGACGCTGGCGAACGAACTGTCGGGCATCGGCCTGCCGGTGATCGCCCTGGCGTACGTGATCAGCTGCGTCATCCGCATCGCACAGGGCTCGGCGACGGTCGCGATCGTGACGACCGCGGGCATCGTCGCCCCGGTGCTGGCGGACCTGAACTACTCGCAGCCGCAACTCGCCCTGGTCGTCATGGCCATCGCGTCCGGCTCGATCATCGCCTCGCACGTCAACGACGGCGGGTTCTGGATCGTGTCGCGGTACTTCGGGCTTTCGGTGAAGGAGACGCTGCAGTCCTGGACGGTCCTCGAGACCATCCTTTCGGTGGTCGGTTTCGCGGTCGCCGCGCTGCTCAGCCTGGTCGTCTAACCGGACACAACCAAACAATTTCCAACGCTTGACAACGCGAGTCCCGCGCTTGAGGATCGGCGCAATGTTCATTTGTGTTTGATGTGGACGGGGCCCGCATGAGCAACACGGAGGTCGTGCACCTGCACGACGACACCTCCAGCGTCGTCATCTCGGTCCAGGGCGCGAGCCTGCCGGTCGTGACGCACTGGGGGCGCACGCTCGGAGACGTCGACCAGGCAGCGTTGCGCGGCCTGGTCGACGCCGTTTCGTGGACCAACCCCAACAACGCGCCGGACGAGCCGATCCCGCTCGCGCTGCTGCCCGACGCCGGCGCCGGGTACCTGGGTCGTCCCGGGTTGCGCGGCCACCGCGCCGGTGAGCACTTCGCCCCCGCGCTCACCGTGACCTCGTACGGCCACGAGGGTTCGATCTTCCGGTACACCGCCGCGGACGCGGCCGCCGAGCTGACCGTGAGCGGCACGGTGGAGCTGTTGCCGTCCGGGATGGTCAGGGTCCGGCACGTCGTGCGCAACGACGGTTCGACGCCGTACTCGGTGGAGGGGCTGGAGACCGCGCTTCCCGTTCCGGCGCACGCCGCCGAGTTGCTCGACTTCACCGGGCGGTGGAGCCGCGAGCGGTCGCCGCAGCGGCAGGCGTTCCAGCACGGGTCGTGGGTGCGGGAGAACCGGCGTGGGCGGACCGGTCACGACGCGACCATCGGGTTGCTGGCGGGGACGCCGGGGTTCTCGTTCCGCGACGGCGAGGTGTGGGCGGTCCACGTGGCGTGGAGCGGCAACCACGTCACGTACGCGGAGAACCTGGTCGACGGCTCGCCCGTGCTGGGCGGTGGCGAGTTGTTGTTGCCGGGCGAGATCATCCTCGGCGCCGGGCAGGAGTACGAGTCGCCGTGGGTTTACGCGGCCTACTCGTCCGACGGCATCGACGGCATCAGCGCCGCGTTCCACCGGCAGATGCGGGAACGGTCGCTGCGGCCGCGGCCCGTCGTGCTGAACACGTGGGAGGCCGTGTACTTCGACCACGACCTCGCGCGGCTGACGTCGCTGGCCGACACCGCCGCCGCGATCGGCGTGGAGCGGTTCGTGCTGGACGACGGGTGGTTCCGGCACCGGCGCGACGACTCCGCCGGTCTCGGTGACTGGTTCGTCGACGAGACGGTGTGGCCGGAAGGGCTGTCGCCGTTGATCAAGCACGTGCGGGCGCTGGGCATGGAGTTCGGGCTGTGGTTCGAGCCCGAGATGATCAACACCGACTCCGACCTGTACCGCGCCCACCCCGACTGGGTGCTCGGGCCGCGGGCCGGGGTGTTGCCGCCGTCGTCACGCAACCAGCAGGTGCTCAACATCGCGCACCCCGAGGCGTACGCGTACATCCTCGAACGGGTTTCGGCTGTTCTGACCGACAACGACATCGCGTTCGTGAAGTGGGATCACAACCGGGACCTGATCGGGTCGCGGGTGCACGAGCAGACGGCCGCGTACTACCGGTTGCTGGACGAACTGCGGTTGCGGCACCCGCACGTGGAGATCGAGAGCTGCTCCTCCGGTGGCGGCCGGATCGACCTCGGTGTGCTTGCGCGCACGGATCGTGTGTGGACGTCGGACTGCAACGACGCGTTGGAACGTCAGTTGATCCAACGGTGGACGGGCGTGTTCCTGCCGTTGGAACTGATGGGTGCGCACGTCGGTCCGACGAAGTCACACACCACGGGCCGTGTGCACGACCTGTCGTTCCGGGTGGCCACGGCGATGTTCGGGCACTTCGGCATCGAGTGGGACATCAACTCGGCGACCGACGAGGAACGGGCCGGGCTGCAGGCCGCGATCGAGTACTACAAGGACGTGCGGTCGTTGCTGCACAGCGGTGTCGCCGTGCACTCGGACCACCCGGACCCCTCGGCGTGGGTGCACGGGGTCGTCGCGGCGGACGGGTCCGAGGCGTTGTTCGGCTACGCGCAGCTGACGACGACGGTGCAGAACAAGCCGCGCCGCGTCCGGTTGCCGGGGCTCGACCCCCGGCGCACGTACCGCGTCACGTTCGACGCCCCGGCCGGGTACCCCGCGTTGTGCCAGCGGCAGCCGGCGGACTGGACACCGCTGGAGCTGCCCGGTTCGGTGTTGGCGGAGGTCGGGATCCAACTGCCGGTGCTCGAACCCGAGCAGGCGGTTCTGCTGCGCCTCAAGTAGACGCGACGGAGGCCCCGGCGGCGTCGAGACCGCCGGGACCTCCGGTGGAGAGAAACCCCGGCGGCATCGAGACCGCCGGGGTCTCCCCCTTGAGATGAGCCCCGGCCGGAAAGGTTCCACCGAGGCTCTCCTCTCCCCTCTCACTGGCCGGCGCGAGATCCGTCGGCCTTGGTAGCCCACCACTTTCCGCCAACGCCCTGCCCGTTGGCTTCACCGCAGACCTTGTCCCCTGCGAACAGGTACTGCGGCCACCCCGCGATGGTGAGCTGCTTCTTCCCGTCCCGCTCGATCGTCCCCACGAGCGAGGCTTCCACGCCCTGCACCTGGAAGCCCTCGTCGACGAAGGCGGGCGGCCACTGCGCCGCGCACGCACCCGAGCAGTTGCTCGTGGGCGGGTCGGCGGAGTCGTCGTCGAACCGGTAGAGCGTCATGCCGTCGGAGTCGGTGACGACGACACCGAGGTCGCCGACGGTCGCGCTGGTGAGCGCGATCGCCTTGTTCTGCTGGGCCTTCTTGCCGTCGGTGGCGGTGGCGAACCACTTCGCGACCGTGACGCCCTTGGCCTCACCGGGCTTGGTGTCGTTCTTGAACGTGTACTGCGGCCAGTTCGCGACGGTCAGCTGCTTCTTGCCGTCCGCGCGGGTGATGGTGCCGAGCAGCTTCGAGTCGATGCCCTTCACGCGCGGCGTGTCGCCCTCGACGATCACCGGCGGCCAGGCTTCGGCGCAGCCACCGTCGCATGTGGACGCCGGCGGCTGGGCCGTGTCGCCGTCGAACCGGTAGAGCGTGAGGCCCGCGTTGTTGGTCAGCACCGCGCCGAGGCCCGTGACGACACCGGTCCGCGCCGTGAGCTGGGTGCGCTTGCCGTCCTTGGCGGTGGCGAACCACTTGCCCTGCAGGCCCTGCCCCTTGGTCTCGCCGGGTTTGGTGTCCTTGGCGAACCGGTACTGCGGCATGCCGTCGACGGTGAGCTGGCGGCTGCCGTCCTTGCGGACGAGGGAGCCGACCAGGTTCCGGTCGACGCCTTCGAGGCCGAAGTCCTCGTCCGCGACCGTGGCGGGGGGCCAGGTCGCGGCGCACTCACCGTCGCAAGTGGACACGTTCGGCTGGTCGCCGTCGAAGCGGTAGAGGGTGAAGCCCTGGTCGTCGGTGATGATCTCGCCGAGGTCCTGGATGCCGGCGGTCTTCAACGCCACCGCGCCCTGCTGCTGTTGCTGTGCCACCGGCTTCGTCTCCGGCGTGGCCGCGCAGGCGGTCAGTGCGAACAACCCCAGCGCGACGACCGCAACGGTCTTGCGGATCATCTTGAACCTCCTGGCTCGTGCCCTCCAACGCCACTCACACGCAGAGGCGGCCAGAACGGTTCAATCTTTTTTCTCAGAACATCGCGCGTTTGAGCGGGGGCACGGCCTGAGCAGCCCTGAGCACGGTCTTGAAGATCGTCCGCGCGACCGGGCCTCCGTCCGCGAACCGGCGTGCCGCCTGCAACGAATCGCGCACGGCCGCGAAGCCGTAGTCGTGCATCTCCTTCTCGTAGCGGGCGATCGCGTCACCACCCTCGGCGATGCAGCGCGCCAGGAGCCGGGCGTCCTTCAACGCGATGTTCGCCCCGATACCGCGCATGGGCGTCATCGCGTGGATGGCGTCGCCGAGCACCGTGACGTTCGTGGGCTGCCAACGGCCGATCGGCTTCGAGGACCGCAGCTTCCACTCGCTGATCGTCTCGTCCGGTGACGCCTCGACGATCCTTCGCAGGTCCGGGCTCCACTTCGTGATCCGGCGCAGCACCTCGGCTTTGAGGCCCTGTCCATCGTGGACGGTCAGGTCCGCCGCCGCGTAGGCCCACATCAGGTAGGGACGCACGTTGTCGAACAACAGGTCGGTCTCGTCCGTGACGCCCAGCCCGTCGTGCGCGGCCAGGAACATGCCGGCCCTGGTCGTGGGGACGACCGTGTGGGCCCGGTCGACGAGGTGGCGCGGCACCCAGTCGTGGTCGTCGAGGAACAGCTTGCCCGCGATCGCCGTGACGCCGATCTTCTCGGTGCCGGCGTGCGGGAGGTACTGCTGCCGCACCCGCGACCTGATGCCGTCCGCGCCGACCAGCAGATCGCAGGACTCGACGCCGCCGTCCTCGAAGTGCAGCTTGATGTCGTCGCCCGGCTCGTAGCGCTCGAACCGCCTGCCGAACTGCACGTCCAGCCCTTCGAGCAACACCTGCCGGAGCGTGATCCGGCTCGCCGAGTAGTGCTTCTCCTCCTCCGGGTCGAGCACGAGCAACGGCCGGAGCCGCTGGTCCAGGAACCCGAAGCCGTTGCCGCCCGACCCCGCGCTCCGCTCGAACCTCTCCCACCCCGCCGCGGGCAGGCACTCCCTCAACGCGGCGGCGCCGTCCGGGTTGATGTGCACCCGGTACCCCTGCAGGCGGTCCGTGCGCGACAGTTCGCGCTCGTACACCGCCACGTCCACGCCGGCCTTGCGCAACCCGTGCGCCAGGCACAGCCCGCCGATTCCCCCACCGATCACCGCGATTCGCATGCCCCCGAGTTTCAACCGCACGGTTGATTAAGTCAACCTCATGGTTGATAAAGCGGTCGGCTACCGTGTCGACGTGGATCAACGCCGCTCTCCCAGCGCCTCGGAACGCAAGCGCGACCCGGAACGCACGCGGGCCCTGCTCCTCGAAGCGGCCGCGGCGGAGTTCGGCGCGAAGGGCTACGCCGCGACGCGCACCACGGACATCGCGGCACGGGCGGGCGTCAACAAACAGCTGATCTCGTACTACTTCGGCGGCAAGGAAGGCCTGTACAAGGAGCTCGCGACGAGCTGGCACGGCTCGGCGGAGGAACTGGCGAGCCGCAGCCAGTCGCTGGACGAGGTCGTGTCCGGGTTCGTGATGACGACGCTCACCGACCACGGCCGCATGTGGGCGTGGGCGAATCTCGCCGGCGACAGCCCGCCCACCGACGAGGAGTTCTTCCAGCGCCAGGTCGAGGAGATGCGCAAGCGCCAGGAGGCGGGCGAGCTGCCCGCCGGGATGGAGCCCGCGTTCCTGCTGCTGGCTCTGATGGCGGCCGCGTCAGCGCCGTTGACGTTGCGGCAGAGCGCCGGTCAGATCACCGGCCAGGACCCCGCGACGCCCGAGTTCGCCGCGAAGTACGCGGAGCAGCTCGGAATTCTGGTGCGGCACCTGTCCGGCCGCTGACGGATCAGGACTCGCGACGGGCGGCGGCCTTCTCCTCGAGCACCTGTTTCAGGCCCTTGAAACCGCCGCGCATCATCATGTCGTGGTTGCCGCGGAAGAACGGCTTGGCGATCAGCACGAGGCGCCGCAGCAGCGCCTTGTTGACCACCACTTCCTGGTCGAACATCAGATCCGTGCCGCCGTCGCGGCCGGTGATCTCCCAGCTCGCGTAGCCCTCGAGATCGCCCGACAACGTCGCGCGCAACAGCCCTGCCTGCTGGTTCCTGATGCTGTGCTTCACCTGGACGACGAGGTGGAACGGCAGGAACGACCGGCAGTAGAGCACGCCGGACTCGTCGTCGATCTTCTCGGCCTTGCGGATCTCACGCCACCACAGCGGGTAGTTCGCGATGTCCGACAGGACCTCGTACACCAGGTCCGGAGGCGCGTCGACGTGCCACACGCTGCGGAAGCGATAGCGGTTGAGTGACACGGCCGCCATCATCCCGGATCCCTCGTCCGAGTGACAGGTCCTGGGCAAAAGTCACAGCAGACCGGGAATTCCTCACGGCGTGGCATATGGCTCTAGTGGGGCTCGAGTGCCCCACTAGGCCACACGAGTTCACTTGTCGACTAGATGAGGAAGCCGTTCCAGGGTCCGCACCCAGCTGACAGCCGCGACGCGACGGAGTGCCTGCTCCGACGAGTCGAGCGCCTCCACGAGGCTGAAGGGGTACACCACGGGCTCCCCGCGCGACGCCTGAAGGGCGCGCTCGCGGTGGGCCAGCGCATCGAGTGGAATCATCACCCTGCTGCCGACACCTCCTCGTTTTCGAGCACCTGCAGCAAGAACTGCCCCGTGTAGCTCTTCTCGACCTGCGAGACCTGCTCGGGCGTGCCCTCTGCTACGACCATACCTCCGCCAGAGCCACCTTCGGGACCCATGTCGACGATCCAGTCGGACGTCTTGATGACGTCGAGGTTGTGCTCGATGACGATGACGGAGTTCCCCTTGTCCACCAGGCCGTTGATGACGCCCAGCAGCTTGCGGATGTCCTCGAAGTGCAAGCCCGTGGTGGGCTCGTCGAGGATGTAGACCGTCTTGCCCGTCGAGCGCTTCTGCAGCTCCGACGCGAGCTTCACGCGCTGCGCCTCACCACCGGAGAGCGTCGGCGCGGGCTGGCCGAGGCGCACGTAGCCCAGACCGACCTCGACCAGCGTCTTCAGGTGGCGGTGGATGGCGTTGATGGGTTCGAAGAACGTCGCGGCCTCCTCGATCGGCATGTCGAGGATCTCGGAGATCGTCTTGCCCTTGTAGTGCACTTCCAGCGTCTCGCGGTTGTACCGCGCGCCCTTGCAGACCTCGCAGGGCACGTAGACGTCCGGCAGGAAGTTCATCTCGATCTTGATGGTGCCGTCGCCCGCGCACGCCTCGCAGCGGCCGCCCTTGACGTTGAAGGAGAAGCGGCCCGGCTGGTAGCCGCGGACCTTCGCCTCCGTGGTCGCCGCGAACAGCTTGCGGACGTGGTCGAACACGCCGGTGTACGTCGCCGGGTTGGACCGCGGGGTGCGGCCGATCGGCGACTGGTCGACCCGCACCAGCTTGTCGACCTCGTTGAGGCCGTTGATGCGGGTGTGGCGGCCCGGCACCTGGCGGGCGCCGTTGAGCTTGTTCGCGAGCACCGTCGCGAGGATGTCGTTGACCAGAGTCGACTTGCCCGAGCCGGACACGCCCGTGACCGAGGTGAGCGTGCCGAGCGGGAACGACACGTCGATGCCGCGCAGATTGTGCTCGCGCGCGCCGACGACGGTGAGCTGGCGCTTCTTGTCGATCTTGCGGCGCTTGGCGGGCATCGGGATCGACTTGCGGCCCGACAGGTACGCGCCGGTGATCGACTCCTTGTTGGTCAGCAGCTTCTTGTACGGGCCGCTGTGCACGACCTTGCCGCCGTGCTCGCCGGCGCCGGGGCCGATGTCGACCACCCAGTCCGACGTGCGGATCGTGTCCTCGTCGTGCTCGACGACGATCAGCGTGTTGCCGAGGTCGCGCAGCCTCGTCAGCGTCTCGATCAGGCGGTGGTTGTCGCGCTGGTGCAGGCCGATCGACGGCTCGTCCAGCACGTACAGCACGCCGACGAGACCCGAACCGATCTGCGTGGCGAGCCGGATGCGCTGCGCCTCACCGCCGGACAGGGTGCCGGAGGCGCGGTCGAGCGAGAGGTAGTCGAGGCCGACGTCGAGCAGGAAGTGCAGGCGGGCCTGGATCTCCTTGAGCACGGCGCCCGCGATCATCGACTCGCGCTTGCCGAGCTTGAGGCCGTCGAGGAAGTCCGAGCACTCCGAGACGCTCATCGCGCAGACCTCGGCGATGGACTTGTCGCCCTTGCGGCCGTGGTGCAGCGTGACGGCGAGGATCTCGGGCTTCAGGCGGGTGCCGGCACACGCGGGGCACGGGACCTCGCGCATGTAGCCCTCGTACTTCTCCCGCATGTACTCGGACTCGGTCTGCTCCTGGCGCCGTTCGAGGAACGGGATGACGCCCTCGTAGTTGGCGTAGTAGGAGCGCTCACGGCCGTAGCGGTTCTTGTAGCGGACGTGCACCTGCTCGTCGATGCCGTGCAGGATCGCCTTCTGCGCCTTGGCGGGCAGGTGCCGCCACTGCGTGTCCATGCGGTAGCCGATGGTCTCGCCGAGCGACTGGAGCAGCCGCTGGAAGTACTCGGCCGTCTGCCCGCCGGCCCACGGCGCGATGGCGCCCTCTTCGAGGCTCAGCTCGTCGTCGGTGACCACGAGCTCCGGGTCGACCTCCTTGCGCACGCCGATGCCCGTGCAGACCACGCACGCGCCGTACGGCGAGTTGAAGGAGAACGACCGCGGTTCCAGGTCCTCGATCGCGAGGGGGTGGCCGTTGGGGCACGCGAGGTTCTCGGAGAAGCCCCTGATGCGCTTCGGGTCGGTCTCCGGCAGGTCGACGAACTCGAGCTCGACCAGGCCGTCCGCGAGCCGCAGCGCCGTCTCGACCGAGTCGGTGAGGCGCTGCTTCTGCGCGGCCTTGACGCTCAGGCGGTCGATGACGACCGCGATGTGGTGCTTCTCCTGCTTCTTGAGCTTGGGCACCTCGGCGAGCGTGTAGACGACGCCGTCGACCTTCGCGCGCGAGTAGCCCTGCGTCTGCAGGTTCTGGAACAGGTCGAGGTACTCGCCCTTGCGGCCGCGGATGACCGGCGCGAGCACCTGGAACTTGGTGCCCTGCTCCATCGCGAGCACCTGGTCGACGATCTCCTGCGGCGTCTGCTTGCCGATCGCCTCGCCGCACTGCGGGCAGTGCGGCTTGCCGGCGCGGGCGTAGAGCAGGCGCAGGTAGTCGTAGACCTCGGTGATGGTGCCGACGGTCGAGCGGGGGTTGCGGCTCGTCGACTTCTGGTCGATCGAGACAGCAGGTGAGAGGCCTTCGATGAAGTCGACGTCGGGCTTGTCCATCTGCCCGAGGAACTGGCGCGCGTACGCGGAGAGCGACTCGACGTAGCGCCGCTGGCCCTCGGCGAAGATGGTGTCGAAAGCCAGGCTCGACTTGCCGGAGCCGGACAGCCCCGTGAAGACGATCAGGCTGTCCCTCGGCAGGTCGAGATCTACGCCGCGCAGGTTGTGCTCGCGGGCGCCGCGAACAACAAGACGGTCTGCCACTGGGGTCCCTTCGGCTGCGATTGGCGGGTCACTCACGCCACACTCTTCCGAACAAGCGTTCGAAGAGTACTAGCATCGGATTGGAGGCTGCGACCGACCCGCCGACCATGCTAGGTCGCACCCCCGACAAAAACGGTTCGGACCGCTATCGCATTCCCCTGAGCTGGGATTACCCATAGGCTGGTCACTTCGATCAGAAGCCTCAACGTCGGGGAGAGGCAGCACATGACCTACACGCCGTCCACTGAGCAGACGTCCGTACCCGCCCCGCGAGGTGTGCCCGACCGGCACATCACGGCGGTGCGCGAGGCGACGGACGTGCTCTACGAGGTCGTCGAGGAGCTGGACGAGGCCGCCGTGCGCGGTGCCTCTCTGCTCCCCGGCTGGACCCGCGGACACGTCATCACGCACCTGGCGCGCAACGCGGACGCGCTGGTGAACCTGCTCACCTGGGCGCGCACCGGGGTCGAGCACCAGGCTTACGCCTCGCGGGCGGATCGCGACGCGGACATCGAGGAGGGCTCGCACCGTCTGCTGCAGGTGATCAAGGCCGACCTCGACTCCGCGTGCCAGCGGTTCGACGTCGCGTGCCGCGAGTTCCCGCAGCACGCGTGGCGTTCGGAGGTCACCGCGCCCAAGGGCCAGTCGATCCTCGCGTCCACCGTGCCGCTGTTCCGGCTGCGGGAGATCTGGATCCACCTCATCGACCTGAACGCGGGCGTCGGGTTCGACGACCTGCCCGCGGCGTTCGTGGAGGAGTTCCTCGACGACGCCGTCCGGCAGTTCGAGGGCAGGGTCGACCCGTTCGAGATCGAGGTGACCCTGCCCGACGGCACTCAGCGCAGGTGGGCCGTGAACGGTCCGGCGAGCCGCAAGTCGGTGAGCGGGTCCGCGAGCGCCGTGCTGGCGTGGCTGACGGGGCGTTCCGACGGCGCGGGCCTGCGCGGTGAACTGCCGGAACTGCCCGACTGGATCTGAGTGAGCAGCTGGTAGGCGGGCTTCTCGACGAACTTCGTCATCGCCCAGCCCAGCACGAACGCCGAGGTGAGGAAGCCCGCGAGGAGCCACCAGGACCGCAGCCCAACGGCGTGCATGCGGTCCATCACCACGGTGCCGATCTGCTGGTGCACGAGGTAGACGCCGTACGAGATGCCCGCGAGCCACGTGATCGGCCGTGCGATCGGGCTGAAGAACACCCAATCGGGTCCAGCGGCCGCCGCGCACACCATGAGCAGCAGCACGGCGAAGCCGAGCGTCGATCCGTACTCGGTCGTGTGAACCGCCTGCGCGATCAGGGTGGCGACGAGGAGCGCGGCCAGGTGCGGGGTCTTCAGCCGGTCCTTGTGCCACAGCCAGATGGCGATGCCGGCCGCGAACAACTGGGCCCTGTGCAGCGCGAACCCGTTGTAGACGACGAACAACGTGTGTGAGTGGTCCAGCAACGGCCGGAGCAGCAGCGGCGTGACGATGAGCGCCCACAGGAAGACACGGAGCTTCGTGCCTCTTAGGAACTTCACCAGCACCGCTCCCGCGATGAACGCCGCGATCTGCACGGGCACGGTCCAGTAGGCGAAGTCGACGATGTTGACGTCCGGCATCCACTGGTTGATCAGCAGCAGGTTGTAGACGACGTCCCTGCCGTCGAGCTGGCTCCACCCCTCCGGCGCGATCCACCTCTGCACCGCGTAGGTGAGCAGCACCGCCGCCATGTACGCGGGCAGCAGTCTGGCGAGTCTTCTCCACAGGAACTGCCCCGGCTTGCCGCTGTCGAGCGACGCGCAGGCGAAGAAAGCGGAGACGACCATCAGCGTGCTGGCGCCCATCGACATCGGGAACGTGAACGGCAGCGGCCCGAGGTCGGGGTGGCTGCTGACGCTCGTGAGCGTGGCGTGGTGGAGCAACACGCACCCGATGGCGACGACGCGGAGGACGTCCCAGCTGACCCTGCGGGCCTTCTGGGGCTTCTGTCGTTGCGCTGGAATCACGAGAGGCGGGGACCTGTTCGTTGGTGCTTTCGGGGTAAGCGGCGACTAGGTGTTGACCTTTACTTACCCTATGAGTGCAACCTGTATGCAACCTGAAGGTGTGCGCTGCACCGCTTCGAGCGACTACCGTCTGCCACCGTGGACGTACTCGAGAACTACACCGGTCACGTCGATCCAGACGGCCCCGCGGCCGTCAGGACCCTCGACGCGCTGACCATCACGAAGATCTCCGTCGGTCCGATGGACAACAACGCCTACCTGCTGGTTTGCCGGTCCACGAACGAAGCGTTGTTGATCGACGCGGCCAACGACCACGAGCGCCTCTCCGACCTGCTGGGCCACCTCCCGGCCCGCCCGAGGCTGCGCACGATCGTGACCACCCACCAGCACGCCGATCACTGGCAGGCACTGGACGCCCTGGCCGGAGCCCACGGCGCGACCACCGTCGCCCACGAACTGGACGCGGCGGTCCTCCCGGTCCCGCCGGACGTCCTCGTGGACCACGGCGACACCATCAACGTGGGAGAAGTCCCGCTTTCGATCATCCACCTGCGCGGCCACACGCCGGGCTCGATCGCCGTCGTCTACGACGACCCGACCGGCCACCCGCACCTCTTCACCGGAGATTCACTCTTTCCGGGGGGTGTGGGAAAGACCACGTCGCCGGACAACTTCGCGTCACTGATCAACGACGTGGAGGACCGGCTCTTCGCCGTGCTGCCGGACTCGACCTGGTTCTACCCGGGCCACGGCGACGACTCGACGCTGGGCGAGCAGCGCCCGTCCCTCGCGGAGTGGCGCGCCCGCGGCTGGTGAGCTCCACGAGCGGGTGAGCTCGTCACCACGGGCTCACCCGCGGGTCGCAATCAGACTTCGATGATCGTGACCATGTCATCGAGCCCTTTGAAGTCATCGGCATTTCGCGTGTAGAGCGGCATTCCTCGCGATGACGCGACGGCGGCGATCATCAAGTCCATCCGCCGGGGTTTCGGATTTCGGTTCGCCGCCATCGTCAGCGCGACCAGCGTGCCGTACCTGGCGGCCGCCTGAGCATCGAAGGGCAGAGGTTCGAAGTCGACGATCGCCGCGCCGAGCTTCTCGGTGCGAGCAGCCCTGGATGCGGCGTCCTCGGCCATCGCCACCCCTTGATGCAACTCCGCCATCGTGACCGCGGTGAGCTCAGGTATCTCCGGCAGGGCATTCGGGTCCAGCAACCCGAGGTCGATGTAGGCGCACGTGTCGAGCACTCCGGACTCAGGCCGCTCAGCCACGGTTGCGCTCCCATGGGTCGAAGTCGCCCACGCGGTCCTCGTCACCGAAGAACTCGTCGGCTTCCTGACGCATGCGGGCGTGATCCACCTGAGGCAGCTTCCTGTGCCGTTCGACCAATTCCTCGGCTGTCAGCCGACGACGACGAGGCAAGGGCCGGAGTTCGGCGATTTCCACGCCGTTGCGCGTCACGTGGTACGTCTCGCCCGCCTCCACCGCGTCCATGACCGCGGCGGAGTGGTTGCGGAACTCCCGCTGACTGATGACCTTCACGCGACAAGCGTAGCCCCGCGTAGCACATGGGGCTACACCAGGCTGCACGTGTTCACCACTCGCGGGATTCACTCTTTTCGGGGGTGCAGGAAAGACCACGTCGGCGGACAACTTCGCGTCACTGATCAACGACGTGGAGGACCGGCTCTTCGCCGTGCTGCCGGACTCGACCTGGCTCTACCCGGGCCACGGCGACGACTCGACGCTGGGCGAGCAGCGCCCGTCCCTCGCGGAGTGGCGCGCCCGCGGCTGGTGATCCGTCAGGCCTGACGGATCACTCGTTGCAGCTCCTGCACGAAGTCCTGCGGCAGTTCCTCCGGAGGCGAGATGGTGAGTCTCGCCTCGACGGCCAAGGCGTTGCCGGTCAGCACGACGTCGGCGTAACACGTGATCCCGGCGTTCTGCAGCGGTCGCACGACCGGCAACAACTTGGCGGAGGTCGGCTTCGTCAGCTCGCCGATCTCCTGGCCGTCGAGGTGCACGACGACGATTTCGGTCCTCGTGCGCGGTCCGACGCGTTCCACGACGCTCAGGCCGGCGGTGACGAGCACTTTCGTCTGCGGCTGGAACCGTTCCATGAAGGGCCCGAGCACGTCCATGTGCTCGTTTTCGCGGCTCAACTGGTAATTGCGCCCAGGCGGAACGATCAGGTGGGGTGAGCCGCTGTCCACTTCGTTGACCGGAAACAGCAGTGCCGGATCGGCGAGGTCGAGCGACACGCTCGCCATGAAATCGCCGCCGCGCCGCCACCACAGCCGGGCACGGCATTCGCCGACCTTTCCGGACCGTTCCAGCATCGTCAGCACAGGCGCGTATTCGGCGGCCACCTCGCGCGGCAGATAGCCGACCGGGTTCTCGTCGATCAGCACCAGGACCGCGTTGCGGTCGTGCCGGTTCGACGGTTCGCGCCGGAGCCTGGCCGTCATCTCCTTCTCACCGGTCGAGCCCTTGCCGGCCAGGCCGCGCAACTCCTCGAAGTAGTGCGACTCACCGACCACCTCCTGGCCGCAGTGACCGGAACCGCGCAGCAGGACCGGCTGTTCCCGGGAAGACCGGACCGCGGCGGCACGAGGCCGTTCCGGTCGTTCCCGCCGCATCTGAACTGGTTGGGGAGCCTTCGCCGTTCCCGCGCAGAGCGAGAGCAGTCCGCCGTGCAACCGCTCGAAGTCCGCCTGCTGCCTGCGGGTGAAGTGCAGCTGGCACGGACGTCCCTCGCGAACGACGAGATCCAGCCGCCCGTTGCGGAACAGGCCCGCTTTGGACAGCGAGACCGAAACCAGGTCCGCGCCTCTCAGCACGAGCCTGTTCGTACCCAGCGAGACCTTTCCCAGCGCATTGCTGGGCGTGACCACGAGCAGGCTGCCGTCGAATTCGACAGAAATGCCGAGACCGTCCACCGATCGCTCCTGCGGATTCCGGGGCGCTCGGTGGCGCCTGTTCACCCGCGTAGTCGCTCCGGCGGCGGAATTCCGTTACAGGCCGTCTCAGAACCATCCGGAAGGGGCGATGACAAACCCGCGAACTTCTTTTCCACTCGGCCTGGAAACAGGCGCGTCAGGCGTCCAGCAGGTCCAGGTAGCCGGTGGTCGTGCGCCACAGCGCGTCCGCGTGCGGGGTGAGCTTGCCGGGGCTCCAGCGGCGGTCGGTGTACTCCTGGTTCGCCCGCCGCAGTGCCTTCAGGCTCACCGCGAGCTCGTCGGCGACGCGTTGCTCGAGCTCGGCCGGCTCCGGCGCGGCCTGGCGCACGAGTTCGGCCGTGCCGTCGTTGACGGCCACGAGCGTTTCCTCGTTGATGCCGTCGGCCGCGCTCCACACGAGGGCCGGGCGTTCGATGCGGTGGTTCCACACCGGTGCGTCCTTGGAGCGCCAGCGGGCCTCGAACGGGTTGCGCGAGAGTCTGGTGGAGTTGGCCCAGTGTTCGGCGCCCACCGGTTCGGTCAGCCACGGCACCTCGTCCACCGGCAGGTCGGTGACCAGGGCCACCTCGATGACGTCGAGGTCCTTCGGCACGTCGAGGAGGTCGCCGAAGACCCACAGCTCGACCACCTGGAACCGGAAGAAGCCGGCGGGCTGTTCGCCGCACTTCTCGGCGAGCTCGGTCAGGTGGTGCACTGCGCGGGACCATTTCACGAGGTGGATCATGCCTGACCGGGTGGCGGAGGCGTTGGCGCGGCTCGATGCCGTCGAGCCGGTGCTGTGTGCGTTCCACGAGGTGTATCGCGCGCGCTCGCCTGAACTGGACCCCTCGTTGCCGTTCGCGGGTATGCCGATTGCGGTGAAACGGGGCGAACGGCGAAGCCATCGTGACGCGTTGACGGCCATGGGGTGTGTGCCGATCGGACTGACCACCACGCCCGATGGCAGCACTCCCTGGCAGACGTGGGGACGCAATTCTCGTGGTCTCACACGGAACCCGTGGAACCTCGACCGCACGCCGGGTGGTTCGTCCGCGGGGTCGGCGGTGGCGGTGGCAGCGGGGGTGGTGCCGTTGGCGACTGGTGTGGACGGTGCCGGTTCGATCCGCATACCCGCGGCGTGGTGTGGGGTGTTCGGGTTGAAGACGACGTCGACCGAGCGTGCGGCGGTTGGCGTCTTCGCGCGCGATCCCGACCTGATCGCGACCTATCTCGGTGTCACCGAGACGACCACTCCCACCGCGGTGTGGTCCACCGATCTCGGGTTCGCCGACGTGGACGACGAGCAGGCGGCGATCGCCTGGAGTGCGGCGGCTCCCCTGCGGCCGCGGCCGGTGCGGCTCGCGCTGCGCGACCCCGCTGCCGACTGGTCCGCTGGGCGGTGCGGGCCGAACCCCGCGCTGGACGCGTTGTTCGAGACCGCCGACGTGCTGCTCACGCCCACCACGCCTGGGCCTCCGCACGGTCACGACGGGCCCGGGGAACGCATCAACACCGCGTTGACCTGGGCGTTCAACCTCAGTGGACATCCGGCGATCAGCGTTCCCGCCGGGTTTGACGCCGACGGCCTGCCGATCGGGTTGCAGGCCGTGGCGCGGCACGGGCGGGAAGTTGACCTGGTTGCGGTCGCGCGATCAGTCGGCAAGGTCGAGATGCCACCCGATCGTGTGTTTTGAGCCCAATTCACCTCGCTGATCCAGTCACCTGCGGTGTCCTCGTCCCCCGGAGGAGGGGGCTCGGATGGGACGAAGGATCGGTGGGTACGGCGGCGGGTCTGATCCCGGCAGCAAGGCGGGTGTGGTGGTGGTCGCCGGCGCGCTGGCGTTGTCGGTCGCCGCGGGCGGCGGCCTGTCCGGTGGCGGCGCGGCGGTCGAGTCGACGAGCCCGAACCTCACCAAGGCCAGGTCCGAGGGCAAGAAGTCCGCTCGCAACGGTGATGCCGACGGCGCCTGGCGTCAGCTGAACATGCGTACGTTGAGACGCACGGCCAAATCCGCGCTCGAGTGTGTGTCGCACTCTCACGGTCAGGTGCGCGACCACTTCGCGCGCAATCCGTGCAAGTCGCTCGACCGCACCCTCTTCGCCGTAGGGGACGGCAACAACAACGTCGTGGTCGTGTCCGTGGCATGGGTCGGGTTCAAGAACCGCAGCGACGCCACGGCGTTCAAGAAGCTGATCGACGTCCACGGCACCGGGGACGTCATCCCGCTCGCCACGCCGTTGCTCGACATGGCGGACATCAGTTTCAGCGGCCTGCACTACGCGTCACGCCCGGACGGCGCGACGATCGTGATCGCCGAGACGGAGTCGGCGTCCGGACAGGTGAGCGGCGAGACCCTCGATGCCATCGCCGACGTCGCGAGCTGGCTGCCGCGTTAGGGGCAACGGCAGATTCACCTCCTTCAGGTCGACGAGGTCGAACGACGCGTCGTCACGGGTGCTCGCGGCGTCCTTGACCCATCGCGTCACATCCACAAGGTCACGAACCTGGCGGAGGACCTGACCGCGTTCGGCAGGGCCATGAGCGTCGAGGTCTGGCAGGAGTGCCCGTGTTCCTGACCTGATGTCGAGAAACGGCGAGGGGCGACGACATGGGGTCATGGACACACGCATCGACGACTACATCGCAACCTTGCCCGAGTGGCAGCAGGACATCTGCCGCCAGGTGCGCGCGCTCGTGCACAAGGCGGACCCGGACGTCGAGGAGACCGTCAAGTTCACGAACCGGCCGTACTTCGTGCTGGACGGCAACGTCTGCGCGTTGCTCGGCACCAAGGACCACGTGAACGTGATGCTCTACGACAAGGCGATCGTCCCGGACCCGCACAACATCATCACGAGCGGCCACGGCAACAAGACCGCGCGCATGATCTCCGTCTACCGCGACCAGGCGATCAACGCTCCGGCGCTCGTCGAGATGTTCCGCCACATCATCGCGAACAACCGTCAGCGCAGGAGTGTCAGAGCGCGTCGGTAGCCTCAGCACGCATGGAGGTCGTGATCTACACCGACGGCGCGTGCAGCCCCAACCCCGGACCTGGCGGCTGGGGTGCCGTGTTGCGCTACGGCGAGCACGAGAAGGACATGTACGGCGGTGACATCGGCCCGACGACGAACAACCGCATGGAACTGATGGCGCCCATCATGGCGTTGGAGAGCCTTACGCGCCCGTCCGTCGTGAAGCTCTACACGGACAGCACGTACGTACGGAACGGCATCACGTCGTGGGTGCACGGCTGGAAGGCGAACGGCTGGCTCACGAAGGCGCGCGAGCCCGTCAAGAACGCCGACCTGTGGCGCCGGCTGGAAGAGGCCGCCGACCGGCACGAGGTCGAGTGGCACTGGGTCAAGGGGCACGCGGGTCACCCGGAGAACGAGCGCGCCGACCGTCTCGCCGTGCGCGGCGTCGAGGAGGTCACGGGCCGCACGGTCGAGCAGCCCGGCGCGAAGCCGAAGAAGCCCGCGAAGCCCCGGCAGGCACGCGAACTGAGCGGCGAGGCGTGTGGCGCGCCCACGAAGAAGGGCACACCCTGCCCGATCACGGCCGGTACCAACGGTCTCTGCCACATCCACGACCCGGGGTTGCAGTGCGGCGCGCGGACGAAGAAGGGCACGCCCTGCACCATCGCGACGGGCGGCGGCCGCTGCGAACACCACCAGGACGCGCTCGAACTGTTCAGCTGAGCACACGCGGTTCAGGGTCGGCCGCCGGCTGTCACCGCAGCACCTTCGCCAGGCGCGCCACGCCTTCCGCGATCTCGTCCACCGTGTTGGAGGTGAACGACATCCGCAACGTCGCGTGGTCCGGCGTCGTCGCGAAGAACGGCGCACCGGGCACGAACGCCACGTCGTGCCGTAGCGCTTCCTTCAGCAGCACGGCGCTGTCCACGTCGCCGGGCAGGCGCAGCCACACGAACATGCCACCGTCGGGGTCGCTCCACGTGGTGCCGCCGGGCATGGCGGACGGCAGCGCGGCGATCATGGCGTCACGGCGCCGGCCGTACTCGGCGCGCAACCGGAGAACGTGGGCGTCGAGGTCGTTGTGCGCCAGGTAGGAAGCCGCGGCTGCCTGGTCCACCGTGGAGGTGTGGAGGTCGGCGGCCTGCTTGACGATCGTCAGCGTGCGCAGCAGGTCGGCCGGGGCGCGCAGCCAGCCGAGGCGCATGCCGGGCGCGCCGATCTTCGAGAAGCTGCCGAGGTAGATGGTCCGGTCGCTGGTCGAGGCGAGCGGGGGCACCGCCGCACCCCGGTAGCGGAGTTCGCCGTACGGGTCGTCCTCCACGATCCACAGGTCGTGCGCGGCGGCGATGCCGGCGATCTCCGCGCGGCGTGCCGCGGACAGCGTGCGGCCGGTCGGATTGGCGAAGGTCGGCACCAGGTAGAGCAACGCGGGGTTCTCCGCGGCCACGACCTCGCGCAGCGAGGACGGGACGAGGCCGTCGGCGTCGCTCGCGACGGGCACGATGCGCGCGCCGGTCATCCGGAAGCACTGCAGCGCGGCGAGGTACGTCGGTTCCTCGACGGCCACCACGGCGCCGGGGCCGAGCATCGCGGTGGCCACGAGCGCCAGTGCCTGCTGCGAGCCGGTGGTGATCAGGACGTCCGGGGTGGGCAGGCCGCCGGTCGTCAGGCGGGCGGAGATCAGCGCGCGGAGTTCCGGGTTTCCTTCCGTGGGCGCGTATTGGAGCACGGACCGGTCGCGCAGGGCGAGGTCGTAGGCGGCGCGCACCCCGTCCAGGTCGAACAGTTCGGGGGCCGGAAGCCCGCCGGCGAAGGAGATCACCTCGGGGCGGGACGTCAGCGCGAGCAGGTCGCGCACCGGAGAACTGGCCACGGGGAGGGTGCGGTGCATGGACCGCACGGTAATCCGGGGCCGCCCGGAACCGGACGCCGTTTCTCGACCAGTGGTACCACTGGCGCTTATATTCCAGCAGAGCTATGTTGCCCGCATGGCATCCACGTTCGCCGTGCTGGCGGATCCGAGGCGCCGGGAGATCCTCGACCTGCTGCGGGAACGCGAGCGACCGGTCGGTGACCTGGTCGACCGGCTGACCCTCGCCCAGCCGACCGTCTCGAAGCACCTCAGGGTGTTGCGGGAGGCCGGGCTGGTCGAGGTGCGCATCGACGCCCAGAAGCGCTTCTACCGGGTGTCGGCGGGGCCGCTGGCGGAGCTCGACGCCTGGCTCGCGCCGTACCGGCGGATGTGGGAGAAGAGCCTGGACGCACTGGAACGACGACTCGACGAGATCGAAGGGGACTGACCCGTGGACGCCGAACTGCAGATGATCGAGGGCAAGCCCGTGCTGCGCTTCGAACGCGCGCTGCGGCACTCGCCGGAGAAGGTCTGGCGGGTCGTCACCGAACCCGCCGAGATGAAGCACTGGTTCCCGGCCGAGGTGGAGATCGACGGCACGAAGCTGCGCTTCACGTTCCCCGACGCGGCCCCGGTGGACGCCGACGGCGGCGAGGGCGAACTGCTGGAGTCCGACCCGCCGAAGGTCTTCGCCTTCCGCTGGGCGGGCGACGTGCTGCGCTTCGAGATCCTGCCGCGCGACGAGGGCTGCCTGCTGGTCTTCACCGCCGTCGTCACCAACAAGCTCTCGGTGGGCCGCGACGTCCCCGGCTGGATCACCTGCCTCGACGCCCTGGAGGCCCACGCCGACGGCGCGGAGTTCGAGCCGCCGACGGAGTGGTTCTCCCGCATCGAGCACTACGTCAGGGAGTTCGGCCTCGACGAGGGCACCGACGAACCCGAGGGCATCCGGTTCGTGCGCGACCTCGTCTGGGCGCCGCTGGACGACGCCTGGCAACTCCTCACCGAAGGCACCGAAGACACCGAGGACGCCGTGCCCGCTCAGGCAGCTCACCCCGGCCTCACGCCGGGCAGGGTCACCAGGGCCGAGGCACCGCGCGTGCTGGAGTACGAGTGGCTGCGCGACGGTGAGCCGCGGGGCAAGGTGCGCTGGGAGTTCGAACACGTCCCCCTGCAGGGCACCACGGTGACGCTGACGCAGGAGAACGCCCACGGCCCGGAGGCGCTCGCGGCGTGGCACGTGCGCCTGGAGCTGTTCTTCGCGGCCACGCAGGGCGAGATCCGCGGCCCGTGGCCCGCGGACAGGGAAGAGGAACTGGCCAAGCGCTACGCCGGACGCTGACCGGCGCAACCCACCGGACGCGGCCGTCGCGCAACGGCCGCGCCGCGGGGTCAAGCGTGCTGCACGCGGTCGACGAGGCACGCCCAGTCGGGCACGCACCGCCTGCCGAGCCGTTTCGCCGCACGGAGTTCGTGGGCGAGCACGGCCAGCCGGCGGTCGCGCGGATCGGGTGCGAGGTCTTCGAGCCGTTGCACGTCGGCCGCGCTGAGGCGGAAGCTGACGAGCTTGGTCGAGTCGATCTTCGCGATCGTCCACCAGCAGGTGGCCGCCGCGTAGTCGCAGCCGAGCCTGCGGAACAGCTCCTCGGCGACGAGCAGGTCGCGCACCGCCTCGGACTTCTCGCGGGTGGCGAGGAGCAGGTCGGCGCGCACCTGGTGGGACCGCGCGACCACCTCCGGGAAGTCCGCGGTGGCGATGACGCTGCTGACGAACTCCTTGCCCTCGTTGTACTTCCGCGCCGCGAGGCACAGGCGTGCCTGCAGGACGGTGAGCCAGTGGTACGGCTCGGTGCCGGGGGTCAGCAGCCCCTCGGCGATGCCCGCGCTCTCCCCCGCACCGGCGAGCAGGTCGCGTTCACCGGTCATCTCGTACCGCAGCAACTGCTTCTCCGCGTGCAGCGAGGCGCACACCCCGACCTCCTCGCTGGTGGGTCCGCAGATGGAGCGGTAGAGCGTCGTGGCGAGGATCAGCAGGTGCTCGCAGTTGCGCAGGTAGAACTCGCGGTCGTACGGCATCGCCTCCATCGCCATGTGCAGGAACACGCGCGCGTGGGCGCGTTGGCCGCGGGCGGCGGTCGTCAGGTCGCGGTACTTCTTCGCGATCTGCGTGCCCTCCTCGGCGACCGACGCCGCCTGGCTGAACCTGTGCTCCCGCAGCAGGTGCCAGGCCTTGCCGGACACGAGGACCTTGGCCATGAGGGCGCTCTCCCCCTTCAGCGGCAACGTCGACGAGAGCGTCTTCAGGCACACCTGCGACAGCCGGCTGACCAGCCGGACGTCGCCGTGCGCCTTGGCGACGGCCACCACCGAGTCGAAGGCCCTGGCGAGTTCGAGATCGCCTTCCCCCTGTTCCACCAGGTCGTGCGCGAGCCGGTAGGCGAACGCGGACGACGGCGGATGTGCCTCCAGAGCCGCCAACGTGACGCGACTGCGGTGCACCCCCTGTTCCACCTGCATGACCTCACCCCCGTTCTCCACGACCTCGAGCGCGCCCAGACTGCGCACCAGCTCCTCCTCGCCGTGCAACGTGCGGGGATCGAAGCGGTGGATCACCAGCTGCTGCAGGACGGACGGCAGTGCGTTCGCGTCGATGTCGGGCGGCACCACGGGCAGGACGGCGCAGCCGTTCGCGCCACCGTGGTGGTAGATCTTGTGCCGCACCAGGCCTGCCTCGTAGCGCACTCCCCTGCGCTCGAGGAAGTCGTTGGACAGCAACGCCTTCAGGTAGTCGTCGGACACGATGACGAGGACCGTGCGGTCCCGGACGGCGGTCTCCATCCAGGCCGGAATGGACAGTGGGTGGATGATCGTGAGATCGCCGTCCCACAGCACGTCGAACCCGCGAGAGCGCAACGCCCCCACGACCGCGGAGGCGGCCGGGCCCCCATCGCTACTGCTGTAGCTAACGAATATGGCCATCGCAGCGACCTCTCCCGTGATGGACAACGAGGGGGTGGGTGCGATTTCTGGTGTCATTGCACATGGTGCGCCTCCTGCGGGTGTGGTCGCGCGCCGGTCGGCGAAGACCGGTGTGGCGAGGTCCAATCACCCGAACGGGACCTGGATGGCGGCACTCATCAGGGGTCGAACGTCATAGGCTTGCCTACGGCGACATCGCCTCGCCTCAATGGACTGGGGTTCGGTTGTGGGTTGCCATCGGACGGGTGGCTGTTGGCGCAGCCACCCGCCCGGCCATTGCGATTCAGGCCCCTCCTAGTTCCTTGAGTCGTCGGTCGATCACGTCGGGCGTCTTCTCCGCCGGCAGCGCGAAGCCCTCCAGCTGGATGAAGTAGTTCAGGAACTCCTTGAGCTCCGGCCCGGACGTCATCAGCTCGTCGCGGCCCGGGTGTTCGAGCAGCAGAGCGAAGTCCTCCTCCCCCTCGGAGAACTCCAAGATCGAGAACGAGCCCTTCATCGCCGGGTGGATGCCGGCGGAGAACGGCAGGATCTGGACGGTCACGTGGTCCAGCGCCGCGACCTCCCCGATCCGCATGAGCTGGCGGCGGAGCACACCCTCGTTGCCGATGACGCGGTGCAGCACCGACTCGTCGAGGATGATCGAGATGTCGGGGCCGTCCGGATCCAGCACCGACTGGCGGTGCATGCGGATCTCGACGCCCCGCTCGACCACCGCGTCCGTGTTTCCATAGCTCTTCACCAGCGCGTGCGCGTAGTCCGGGGTCTGCAGCAGTCCGGACACCACGTTGAGCTGGCTCTGCCGGATGCGGACGGCGGCCGTCTCCAGCTCGACGAACTTGGCGAACTGCTCGGTGAACGATCCCCGGTACTTCTCCATCCACGCCGACTTCGACTGCCGGATCGCCCTGGTGATGCCCACCAGTTCGGCGACCCGGTCGTCGTCACGCACCCCGTAGTGGAAGAGGAGCGCCTGCACGTCGGTGACGGAGATCTTGTTCTCCCCCTTCTCGATCCTGATCAGTTTCGAAACGGACCAGTCCATCGCGTCGGCCACTGCCTGCTGACTGAGACCAAGCTCGTCCCGCGTCTGCTTCAACTCACTGAGCAGCCGCTTCTGCAGCACGACAGGACTTTCCTTGCGGGGCAACGCGCCACTCCTCAATCTGCTAGGTAGCAGAATGGTAGCCCTCAATTGGAGGGGCTCCACAATGGTTGACCACCAATTGACCAATATCAGAGGGAAAGATCGCAGAAAGCGGCGCTGCAGATCAAATCGAGACTCCGTCCGAGTGGACGGATTTCACCCGTTCGGCGTCTTCACGAACGGGCAAGCAGGAGGAACGCGTGCCAGGCCTCCGGCGAAACCGCCAAGCGCTCGCCAGCGCGGTCCTTCGAATCCCTCAGCAAGATCACTCGGCCGTCACCAGCGCACTCGACGCAGTCACCGCTGGCTTGACCGCTGTACGAACTGCGTTTCCACGTGAGCTCCGCCGCCATCGTCGCCCTCCCGGCAAGGTCCCCGACCCGACAAGGCCACACCTGAGCCTAATTCCGGCAAGTTGATCGAGACACCGCCAGAGGTGCGCCATCCAGTAGACAGAAAGGCGTCAGTTCAAGGACACGCGCACGGAGAACCTGTTGACATGACATGCAATCAGAGCGTGGCGAAGCGGTCAACGCCCACGCCGCTGATCAGCAGGCGCTCCTTGCGGTTGCCCGTCAGGCGCTGGGTCCAGTCGACGAAACCGCCGTCGCCGATCTCGACGCCGTCGCGGAACACCTTGAAGCACAAGCCCTTGTAGTACCCGGTCCGCCGGGAGGGGTCGGCGGGCAGCGTTCCCCGCACCACCTCGTACCGCGGATCCAGCACCGTCACACGGAATTCCACGTCACCGCAGGCGGCGCGCAGGTACTCGACGTGCTCGGCGAAGTGCTCGCGTTCGAACGCCAGCGAGCCGCGGTCACGGCCGGCGGACACCGCCGCGAACAACGTGAAGTGCGCGAACCTCCCGGCACCGTGGAAGAGTTGCGCGCGCACCACCCGTTGCACCGCGGCGAGCCGGACGTCGTCAGGGCCGGATCGCCGTCGCAGCGCGGCTTCCAGCGCGAGGGCGTTGGTCGGGTCGGCCGCGACCTCGGTGCCGCGCACGGTCGACACGACGTTGTTCTGGTCCATCTCGGCCACGGCGGAACACGTGCCGAGCGGCGCCAGCGGCGCGAGGCCCAGCACCGAGAACGACGGCGGTAGCGCGGCCAGCAGCCGGTCCTCGGCCGCGCGCAGCACCGCGAACGGCACCTCGGCCGGCGCGACGAAGCGGTCGGATCGATACTGCCGCACCACGTCCGCGCCCGACCGCGCTCCGGCCCGCCGCCGTGCCAGCGCGAGCAGCAGCGTCGTCAGGTCGCTGCCGGACAGCCCGGACAGGCGGTCCAGCACCTCTTCCCCACCCACCGCACGCAGCACGCGCGCCAGCACACTCATGCCCTCCATGATCCGCGCCACCGCCACCGGATCACGGCGGGCACGCGAGTGGATCACCCGGCTAGGGTCGCAACCATGGACGAGAAGTCAGCGCAGGAGCAGGAAGGCGAACTGTGGGGCCGCAAAGCCGCGCAACGAGCGGCGCTGGGCGCCGGGATGTCCACACCCGCCTGGACGACGGCGCTCGAACGCACCGGCGTCACGCACGGCACCACGGTGCTCGACCTGGCCTGTGGCAGCGGTGAGTTCTGCGCCCTCGCAACAGAAGCAGGCGCGAAAGCAACCGGCATCGACATCTCGCCGACCATGATCGCGCTGGCCCGGCGGGCGAGCACCGCGGAGTTCCGCGAACTACCGCTCGGCCCGCTTCCCTGGCAGGACAACACCTTCGACGTCGTCACGGCGTTCAACGCGCTGTTCTTCGCCGCAGATCCCGACGAGGCGTTCGAAGAAGCGCGACGGGTCAGCAAGGACTACGTGGTCGTGTGCGAGTGGCACCCGGAACTGCCGAGCGACGTGCTCGTGGTCGGCCGGGCCGTGCGCGGCGAGAGCGGACGCACGCGCGCGAAGTTGCCTGAGGCACAGGAGAAAATCACGATCGACATCCCCCAGGTCCATCCCGACGAGGCCACGATGCTGCGCAGCTTCCTGAGCGTGGGCAGCTACCAGCGCATCATCGAAAAGGAAGGTGAGGAGGAAGTCGCGGAAAGAATCAGGGCCGCGACGAAGCCGTACCGAACCGCAGACGGTGTCTACCGGTTCTCGAACAAGTACCTGATGTCGGTGTTCCGCAAAGGTCAGGCGGCGAGCATCTCGTAGCCCGCGTCGGTCAGCGCGGCGGGCCCCGGACGGGTGCTGATCAGGCCCGCGATGCGCAGCCGCAGGCCCGCGAACTGGTCGGCGCAGCACAGGCCGTCGACCAGCAGGGCGGTTCCGGCGATCTCGCAGCGGCCGTCCGCGACGGCCCTGAGAACGGCGCGGTCGCGGTGTGTCAGTGAGTCGGTCATCTTCTTCTCCCAGCGGTGAATCCTCTACTTACTGATACGTCGAACGAGAAGGCTTCGGTTCGACGTCATCGTCAGAGAATTCCGCGCGGACCCCCAGGAGGCGTACCGCCCGGCCGTGTTCGAAGCGGTCCAGCACGACCAGAGCGGCCTCGGCCAGGTCGTCGGCCGAAGACGTCGGCGCGGGCAGCTTCATCAGCCGCACCTTGGTGAAGAACGGCGCGAACCGCACCTTCACGCCCACCCGCACCGCCGGGCGTCCCTCGGCCACGACGTCCGCCGCCACCTGGTGCGCCAGCGCCACGACCTCGCGCCGGACGTCCTCCAGCGACTCCAGGTCCTGCTGGAACGTCTTCTCGTGCGACCGGGACTTCACGACCCACGGCGTCGAGCTCACGACCGTGTCGCCCGCGCCGAGCGCGACGGTCCGGAAGTACGGGCCCATCCGCGGCCCGAACCGGGCGGCCAGCACGTCCGGCGACGCCGACGCCAGGTCCGTCACGGTCTCGAGGCCCAGCTCGGCGAGCTTCTTCGCCGTCTTCGCGCCGATGCCCCACAGCGCGGACGTCGGCCGGTGCCCCATCACCTCGACCCAGTTCTCCCTGGTCAGCTGGAACACCCCGGCGGGTTTGCCGAACTCGGTCGCGATCTTGGCGCGCAGCTTGTTGTCGCCGATGCCGACCGAGCAGTGCAGGCCGGTCGCCGCCAGCACCGCCTCCTGCACCGACCGGGCGAACGCCACCGGGTCGTCCGCGGTGACGCCGACGAACGCCTCGTCCCACCCCATCACCTCGACGACCACCGGGAACGACCGCAGCACGGCCATGACCTCGGCCGACGCCGCCTCGTACAGGGCGTGGTCGACGGGCAGGTAGACGGCGTCCGGGAGCTTCTTGAACGCCGTGCGCAGCGGCAGGCCGGACCGCACGCCGAACTCCCGTGCCTCATAGGACGCCGTGGCCACGACCGCGCGTTCGGTCGGGTCGCCGTTGCCGCCCACCACCACGGGCTTGCCACGCAACGAGGGGTCACGCAGCACCTCGACCGCCGCGATGAACTGGTCGAGGTCCACGTGCAGGACCCAGTCCGCCATGCTGGCCAGAATAGATAATGGGCGGTATGAAACGGTCGGCCGGAATCCTGCTGTTCAGAAACACGACCCAGCTCGAGGTGCTGCTCGGGCACATGGGCGGCCCGTTCTGGGCCCGCAAGGACGCCGGCGCGTGGTCCGTGCCGAAGGGCGAGCACACCGACGACGAGACGCCCGAGGCGGCGGCGCGCCGGGAGTTCGAGGAGGAGCTCGGCCTGCCCGTGCCGGACGGCGAGCTGATCCCGCTCGGCGAGGCCAAGGGCTCCGGCAAGGTCATCACGGTGTGGGCGCTCGAGGGCGACCTCGACCCCGGGGCGGTCACGCCCGGCACGTTCGAGATGGAGTGGCCGCCGAAGTCGGGGCAGCGCAAGACGTTCCCCGAGGTCGACCGCGTTCAGTGGTTCAGCGTGGAGGAGGCGAGCGCGAAGATCGTCTCCGCGCAACGCCCCTTCCTCGAACGACTCACGGCCAGATAGAGCCGACCCACTCCGGGTGGTCGATGAACGGGTTCCGGTTGCGCTGGTAGTCGCTGTAGATCAGCTCGTTGCGCCGGCGCTCGTTCGCGTCCGGCGGGTCCTGCTGGTTCCACTGCTTGAGGACCGAGAGCTTGCCCATGTACGGCGCGGAGCCGTTCGAGACGGAGTTGTTGATCTCCAGGTCCACGTAGCCGTCGTTGCCCTCGTAGCGCACGGCCATGTAGAAGATCATCCGCGCGACGTCGCCCTTCACGGCGTTGCGCGGCTCGAACGAGTCGCCGTCGGCGAGGCTGTCCGGCGCCTGGTGGACGGCCGAACCACCGAGGTCGAAGTCCAGGTTGCCGCGGGCCGCGTTCACCGACACGTCCTCGGCGCGCAGGTGGTGGACGTCCGTGCCGGGACCGGTCGCGGTGCCGAAGTCGCCGTGCGATTTGGCCCAGACGTGCTCACGGTTCCACTGGTCGGCGCCGCCGCCGTTGTTCGACTTCGCGATGGACCTGCCGCTGTAGAGCCCGATCACGTTGGACGGGTTGCCGGGGTCATGGTCGGTGACCTTCAGCGCCTCCCAGACCTGGTCGTAGCTGAGCTTGGTCTGGTTGCGGATGATGCCGTTGAGCGCCGACTTCAGCGCGGCACCCGTCTTGCCGTTGGCGGCCGCGTAGTAGTCACCCGACGGGGGTGGCGTCGTGGTGGAGGTGGTGGGCGGTGGCGTCGTGCCGGAGAAGGCGAACGCCGTCGGCGAGGTCAGGCCGGGGTGCGAGAAGTACGCGCCGAGAGGACCGGTCACGTCGATCTTGCGGCCCATCAGCGACGGGTTCGTCCGCAGACCCCACTGCGTCCGGAACGACGACGAGATCTGCACGTAGAGCATCTTCGCCGTGCTGCTCTCGGACGCCGAGTCGGCCAGCGCGAGCGCGTAGTCGGTGGGGAAGTTCGACTTCACGACGGTGCTCGTCGCCGTCGGCTGGCCGACGACGTACCCGGACACCGTCGCGGTGGTCCCCTGCGACGCGATCGCGGTCGCGACCGTGATGGGCCCTGCTGCGACAGCGGCGGTCGACCCGTACAGGCCGACCGCCGCCAACAGAGCGATGACTAAGGCAAGTGGACTCCACCGCGCCATGAGCACTCCCCGATCGTGTGGATGTTTTGCACACGATCGGTGCACATGGTCAACGCTCGGTTAACGAGTGGTCACGGCACCAGGACGACCTTGCCCGTCGTGCGGCCCGAAGAAACGAGCTCGTGCGCCTTCGCGGCCTCCGCCAACGGCACGGTGTGCTCGATCTGCACCTTGAGCTGCGGCAACGCGGCGAGATCGGCGCCGGACGCGGTCACGCTCAGGAACAGCTCGAACCGGATGCCGAGCGCGGAAGCTCGGTCAACGTCAAAACCCGGGTTGCCGGGAGTGATCGACACGAGCACCCCGCCCTGCTTCAGCACGCGGGCGGACCGTTCGGCGTACTCGCCCCCGATCGTGTCCAGCACGACGTCGACGGGCTCGATCCCGGTGAAGTCCTGGGTGCGGTAGTCGACGACCTCGTCCACGCCCAGCGAGCGCAGGAAGTCGTGCTTGCCGGCCGACGCCGTGCCGATCACGTAGGCCCCGCGCGCCTTGGCGATCTGCACCGCGACGTGCCCGACACCACCGGCGGCCGCGTGGATCAGCACGCGCTGACCAGCCGAAACACCACCGCGTCCGACGAGCGCCTGCCAGGCCGTCAACGCCACCATCGGCGTCGCGCCCGCCTGCTCGACGGTCAGCCACGACGGACGGCGCACCAGGTCGGAGGCGTTCACCACGGCGTACTCGGCGTACCCGCCGCCGGTGCCGGGGAACGTGAGCAGGCCGTAGACCTCGTCACCGGCCTGGAACCCCTCGGCGTCCTGCTCGACGGTGCCCGCGACGTCCCAGCCGAGCGTGAACGGCGGTTCGCCCAGCGCCGGGAACCCGCCGGCACGGATGTAGGTGTCGACCGGGTTCACACCCGCCGCCCCCACCTTGACCAGAACCTGACCAGGTCCGGCCACCGGCGTCGCCACCTCCGCGACCTCCAGCACGGACGCGTCGCCCACGGTCTTCTGCGTGATGACTCGCATGATGATGATCCCCTTCGATGTTCTCGACGGACACCATCCTCTAGTTAGCGCCAACTCATAGAAAGTAGGCACTTGTGAGTGACTAACTCTCCCTGAGGTAGAGATCGCGGAGCAGGGCGACCTCGGCCAGGTGGTGGATCACCTCGCGGTTGATGTGCAACACCAGCGTCGCCATCGGTTCCTCGGCGAACGGTCCCTCGGCCGGTCCGACCGCTTTCGCGAGATCCGCCGTGCGCACCCCGGCCATCCATGTCTCGTACGCCTCGTCCAGCTGCTTCAACGCCTCGTCGGCGCTCTGCGCGAACGGCCAGGTCGCGTAGTCGGCGGGCGGCCCGCCGAAGTGCGACGCCGAACGCATCGCGAACACGCCCACGATGACGTGCGCCATCCGCCACGCGATCGTGGTGACCGGTGCGGGGGAGGGCGGCGGGTACTCCCAGTCGATCTCGTTCGCCCGGACCGTCCACGTGTCCGCCACGGGTTCCCAGAGGTACTCGGCGTCGGTCAGGCCTTCGAGCCGCGGCCGCGCCGCCACGTTCCAGTGGAATTCGAGCTGGTCCGCCAACTGCCTGTTCCAGTCCATGCGGACGACGGTAAATCCGTTTGCGGACAACGACCGCCCTGGAAACACTCCGGCCGTGGAGATTCGCACCTCGCGCCCCGAAGACGTGGACCAGGTCGAGAAGCTCGTGGTCTCGCGCCACGACCCCAGCGACGGCGTCGACGCCCGCCTGCTGATGACCGATCCGGAGGCGGGGTGCGACTGGGTCGGGGTCGCCGACGACGGCGGCCGGATCGTCTCCACCGCCACGCTGATGGACGAGACGGTGACGCTCGCCGGCCGCGACATCCCCACCGGCCAGGTCGAGCAGGTCGCCACCGACACCGCGTACGAGGGCAGGGGCCTGGTGCGCGAGCTGATGGGCTGGGCGCACGACAGGTCCGCCGAGCGCGGTCACCTGCTCCAACTCGTGATGGGCGTCCCGTACTTCTACCGCCAGTTCGGCTACGCCTACGCCATCCCGGTCAGGCAGAACCGCGCACTGCTCAGCAGGCCCGGACCCGTCGCGGGCCACGTGATCCGCAGGGCCACCGAGGCCGACATCCCCGCCCTGCAGGAACTCCAGGACCGCGCCCAGCGGGACGCCGGGCTGCGCATGGGCCACACCACGCCGTGCTGGCGCTGGCTGCTGAACCGCACCGGCTCCCTCACGTGGATCGTCGAACGCGACGGCGTCCCGGTCGCCACGGGCCGCAGCACCCCCGAAGAAGAAGGCGACGTCGTGCTCGGCGAGATCGCGGGCGACGACGACGGCGTCAAGGCACTGGTGGCGGAGCTCCGCCCGGCCGAGGTGGGCGAACGCCACCCGGCGCTGGAGCCGCACCTCGCGCCCAGGAACCCGGAACTGGACCAGGTCATGGTCCGCGTCCCGGACGTCCCGGCCCTGTTCGAGCACCTGCGCCCGGTCTTCGCCGAACGCCTGCGCGGCCACGCGCCCGACGACGTCGTGCTCAGCTTCTACCGCACGCACGTCCGCTTCCACTGGGACGGCGAGGACCTCGGCCCCGGCGAGTGGGGCGGCACGATGCAGGGCCCCGGCGCGCAGGGCGGCGCGGGCATCGCACCGGACCTGCTGGCGCCGCTGCTGTTCGGCCCGCACGGCATGGACGGCCTGCGCCGGATCTTCCCCGACGTCTACCCCGGCCCGAAGAAGGACCTGATGTTGAAGCTGTTCCCGCCGGTCACGAGCGATCTGCTGACCTTCTACCTGCCGTGAACCAGAATAAACCGAGCGCTCGGTCTAGTATTGGCCGCATGACGACGGTGCAGGAGAGCGCGGCGGTCCGTTACGGCATCTGGGTCGCGTGCCCGGTCGCCGGCGCCGCCGCGGCGTGGGGGCTCACGCTGGCAGCCGGGTGGATCACGACGCTGAAGTGGTTCCCGTTCCAGGGGATCTTCGAGACGGTGGCCGGGCTGCCGCAGCCGTGGGTGACGCTGGGGGCGCTCGTCGCCGGGGCGGTCGCGGGCTTCGTGCTGGCGCTGGTCTGGGCGAGCGAGATGCTGTCCGTGGAGGTCTCGGCCGGGCGGGTCACGCTGCGCAAGGACGACAAGACGTTCGACTTCGGCCGCGACCAGGTCGAGTCGGCGTTCGCGGACGGCAAGCAGCTCGTGCTGCTCTCGCCCAGCGGCGCCGAACTGGCCCGCGAGACGTCGGACCTCAGCCGGGCGCGGCTGGAGCAGGCCTTCACCGAGCAGGGCTACCGTTGGCGGCACTCCGACCCGTTCGCGACCGAGTTCAAGATGTGGGTGGAGCACGCGCCCGATCTGCCCGCGGACGTGAACGCGCTGTTCACGGCCCGCCGGAAGGCCCTCTCGAAGTACGAGCACGAGGAGGCCGCGGAGCTGGCGCGGGAGATCCGCAAGCGCGGCGTGGCCGTGCGGGACGAGAAGAAGAGGCAGTACTACAGGTGCGAACGGTAGACCCGGTCAAGCACGCGGAGAAGAAGCGGCACATCACCGACACCGCCGCGGGCCTGTTCGCCCAGAAGGGCTTCGAGCGCACGACCGTCGCGGACATCTGCAAGGCCGCCGAGATCAGCACAGGCAGTCTCTTCCACTACTTCCCCACCAAGCGGGCGATCTTCCGCGAGATCTTCGTGCAGGACGCCGGGGACAACGCCTCGATGCTGGCGAAGGCGCGCGCGCTCGACCCGTGGGACGGCGTCCTGCTGATGGTCGACCACCTGTGCGCGCCCGCGCTCGACCGGGCCGTCGCCGGGCTGGTGCTGGAGGTGGTCGCGCAGGCGAGCCGCGACGCCGAACTGTGGGAACTCGTCGGCCGCAACGAGCAGGTCGTGCGCGACGAGCTGGCCGTGCTGTTCCAGCAGGCGCACGACGCGGGCCGGATCGCGTTGCCGGTGAGCGCCCTGGACGCCGCGAGCTGGACGCAGGGCCTCGTCGACGCGCTGTTCGGCAGGCTGATCGACCCCGACTTCGACGCGGCCGCTCAGGTGAGCACCCTCCGGTTGATCCTTTCCCGATTCGTGGGTGCTGAAGCACCATGAGGGCATGGCTTACGACGTCGCAGCGGTCCGCGCCCACTTCCCCGCGTTGCGCGAGGGTGCCGCGCACTTCGACGGTCCCGGCGGCGCGCAGGTGCCCGACGTCGTCGCCGACGCGGTCAGGGAGACGCTGACCTCGGCGGTGTCCAACCGCGGCTCCGTCACGGCCTCCGAACGCCGCGCCGAGGAGATCGTGCGGACCGCACGGCGCACGATGGCCGAGTTCCTCAACGCGGGCAGCATCGTGTTCGGCCGCAGCATGACGCAGCTGACCTACGACTTCGCCCGCACGCTGTCGAAGAACTGGCGTCCGGGTGACGAGATAGTCGTGACCAGGATCGACCACGACGCGAACATCCGGCCGTGGGTGCAGGCCGCCGAGGCAGCGCGCGCCACGGTCCGGTGGGCGCCGTTCGACCGCACGACCGGTGAGCTGCCGGTCGAGGCCGTGACGAAGCTGCTCTCCGACCGCACCCGCGTCGTCGCGATCACCGCCGCGTCGAACCTGCTCGGCACCCGGCCGGACGTCGCCGAGATCGCGCGGGCGGCGCACGAGATGGCGGCGTTCGTGTACGTCGACGGCGTGCACTACACCCCGCACGTGCCGGTCGACGTCGAGGCGCTGGACGCGGACTTCTTCGTGTGCTCGCCGTACAAGTTCCTCGGCCCGCACCTCGGCGTGCTGGCGGCGGCGCCGGAGCTGCTGGAGACGTTGCGGCCGGACAAGCTGCTGCCGTCGACCAACGCCGTGCCGGAACGGTTCGAGCTGGGCACCCTGCCGTACGAGCTGCTGGCCGGGACGACGGCGGCGGTGGAGTTCATGCGCACGCTCGAAGGCCTGGAGGAGTACGAACTCGGTCTGCGCGAGAAGATGGAGACCGGGCTGAAGGAACTCGGCGTCCGCGTCTACAGCAAGGCCGCGCTGCGCACGCCGACCGTGCTGTTCTCGGTCGACGGCCTGGACCCCGCCGAGGTGTACCGGCGGCTCGGCGCCGAGGGCGTGAACGCGCCGGCCGGCCACTTCTACGCGATCGAGTGCTCGCGCTGGCTCGGTCTGGGCGACAAGGGCGCCGTGCGGGCGGGCATCGGCCCGTACACCGACGAGTCCGATGTGGACCGGCTGCTCCAGGCCGTGGCCAAGCTCAGGTGAACAGCACCAGCCCGGCGTAGAGAGCACCGGCCAGCACGCTGATGTTGAGCCTGCGGGTGACGCGGTCACCGTGGTGGTCGGCGATCAACGACCGGGAGCGGGCCCACATCAGCTTCTCGCCGGCTTCCGCGTCGGGCAGGTGCGGTGTGGTCAGCACGTCTCCGTGCGGGCCGAACGCGAGCATGAGCTGCGGACCGGAGCGGCGCACGCCGTGCAGCTGCGCCCACGGCACGCGGTAGGTGAAGACGCCGGTGTAGAGCACGACGGCGTTGTGGTCGAGGCGCAGCATCGGCTGGAACCGCGTCACCGCCGACAGCACGCACTGCACTCCGATCAGCCCGAGCACGATCAGTTCCGGGTAGTGCTTCAACGCGATCAACGCCCCGACGGCGCCCAGCGACAGCAGCACCCCCTCGACCCGGCGGCGGTCCCCCGGCCAGATCGCGTGCGGCAGCTGCACCGGCGTGCCCGCGGTGACCGGAACGCCCGGCAGGTGTGCACTGTGGACGGTGTGCCGCGGCCGCACCCGGTTCAGCGTGCTGGTGGCCACGACCGTGCCCTCGACCAGCACCGCCACCTGCCCGCCGTGGTGCCACTCCCCCGCGACGAGCACCTCGACCGGGTCGTGCTGCAACGGCGGGTCCTCCTCGCCGCGCCAGACCGCACCGAACTGCTCGGTGTCGTGGTAGAGCGGTTCCTCCAGCCCCAGGTCGGCGAGCGTGGTGATGGTCGCGATGTCCTTCTTCTGGTAGCGCAACAGGATCCGGCGCGGCCCGACCGGGTGCGCCTGCATCCGCAGCGCCTTCACCGGCACGTTCCACAGCGCGCGCCGCCGCCGTTCGCGGGCGGCCAGCATGATCGCGGCGAACACCGCCGCACCGCCGAGGGTCAGCCACCACGTGACGTCCTCGGGTTCGTTCTCCATCCGCACCCACGAGCCGTCCGCGAGCACCGGCACGTCGTCGCCGACCTGGTACGTCTCCGGCGCGAGCGGCTCGAACGAGGCCCGTTGCCGGTCCGGCAGCTCCACCCACACCTCGTAGGTGTTCTTGACCTCGACGACCTCGGCCTGCACCCGGCTGGAGTTCGCGATGTGCCGTTCGATCTCGTCGTTGGTGAGGCTGTACTGCACGAACGTGAGGAACCCGAACAGCACCAGCAGCACCGCGACCACGCGCAGCACCCCGCGTTGCGGCGGCAGGTCCGGCAACGACACCAGGGCCGTGCCCGCCGCGTCGTGCTGGTCCGCCCGCGACCTCAACGTCCAGGCCGCCACCACCGCACACGCACCGGCGTGCAGCCCGAACGCCACGTTGGCCACCGCACTGCCGTCGAGCCCGATGTCCAGCACACCGAACAACACGCCCATCGCACAGCCCGTGAGCACACGGCCGAACAACAACAGCAACGGCGTGGCCAGCAACGGCACCACCGCGAGAGAGAACAACGGATCGGGCAAACACGGCTGAGCTGCCGTGCACGGCGCCACGTTCGCACTCAGCGACACGTAGAGGGCGACCATCCACCCGACGACGAGGCCGGCCTTGGTCACCCACCACGGAACCGCGGCTGCCTGCCAGCGCTGCACGTCCACGGCAGGGATCATGACACGTCCATTGCTCCGAACGGCGCGATTCCCCCTCGGTGGAACGGGTAATCGCAGGTCACTAACTCAGGAGGTGGACATGCTGGCCATCATCGCGGCGGTGTCGTTCGGCCTCGCCCTGATCCTCGATCTGGCGAAGACCGGACTCGGTGACGTGATCACCGCCAACACGCTCGTCGTGCTCGGACTGCTGCTGCTCGCGCTGCACCTCGCCGGTGTCGGCAGCGGCACCCGCTCCTTCGGCTGGCGTCGTGCCCGCAGGTAAGACCGTCGAAGGCCCCACCGGGTTGCCGAAACGCGCCTGGTGGGGCGTTCTCAAGCGGACGGTCAAGGAGTTCAACGACGACAACCTGACGGACTGGGCGGCCGCGCTCACCTACTACGCGGTGCTGTCGCTGTTCCCAGGAATCATCGTGCTGACGTCCGTGCTCGCCCTGCTCGGCGACACGACCACGCAGGAGTTGCTGAAGTACGTCGACCAGGTCGCGCCGGGACAGGCGGGCGACCTGGTGAAGTCGTCCATCGAGGAGCTCCAGAAGAGCCAGAACGCCGCCAGTCTGCTCGGCATCGTCGGGTTGCTGACCGCGTTGTGGACCGCGTCGGGCTACCTCGGGGCGTTCATGCGCGCGTGCAACGCCGTGTACGACGTCGAGGAGGGCCGCCCGTTCTGGAAGACGGTGCCGTTGCGGCTCGGCCTCACGCTCGGCTCGGTCGTGCTGGTGTCGATCACGCTCGGCGCGCTCGTGCTGACCGGCGGGGTCGCGGACGCCGTGGGCGACGCGATCGGTCTCGGCGACGCGGTCGTGACGGTCTGGGACATCGCCAAGTGGCCCGTCATCCTGCTGCTGGTGAGCCTCGCGTTCGCGGTGCTGTACTGGGCCGCGCCGAACGTGCGGCAGCCCGGCTTCCGCTGGGTCACGCCCGGCAGCCTGCTCGCGATCGTGCTGTGGGCGCTCGCGACCGTCGGCTTCGCGATCTACGTGGCGAACTTCGCCTCCTACAACAAGACCTACGGCTCGCTGGGTGGCGTGATCGTCTTCCTGGTGTGGCTGTGGATCTCGAACATCGCGGTGCTGCTCGGCGCCGAGTTCGACGCGGAACTGGAGCGCGGCCGCCGCCTCACCGAGGGCGAGAGCGACCCGTCACCCCATCCGCGTGATCTCCCCGGGTAGTTCGTCCGGCACGGCGGTCCACCGCCCGTCCGGCCCCGCCTCGACGCGTTCGGCGCCGCCGCGCGGGACGATCACCCACAGCTGGTCCTTCCCGGACAGCCATACCGCGCCGACGCCGTCTCCCTCGTAGACCCGGTCGTGCGCGTAGGTCTTGCGGAACACCTCGGCGCCGTCGCGGTCGGTCACCCGCACCTCGCTGTCGCTCTCGGCGTGCACGACGAAGTTCCCGCTGGGCGACGGCTGCGGGTCGCCGGGGCTCGCGAACTGCTGCTCGCTGCCGCACGCGCCGAGAAGCAGGAGCGCGGCCAGCGCCAGGCGGGAAATGCCGTGCGTCATGCGGCCAAATCTAACTACCCTGCGCAGCCGTGTGGAACGTTCTCGAGACCTTTTACGACTCCGTGCCCAGAGCGGGCGCCCGCGTCGAGGAGCACGGCGAGCTCGTGCTGTTCGTGCAGGCGGGCGACGGCTACCCGTACTACGCGCGGCCCCGGTTCCCCGGCGGCGATCCGAGTGTCGAGGACGTGCTGGGGGTGCGGGCCCGGCAACGCGAGCTCGAGGTGCCCGAAGCGCTCGAGTGGGTGCACGAGACGACGCCGGGTCTGCTCGACGTCGCCCGGCAGGCCGGGCTGGAGGTGCTCCAGGCTCCGTTGCTGGTGCTCGATCCGGAACGGCTGCCCGAACGGCATCCGCACGTGCGCGTGCTCGGCACCCGCCCGGCCGAGGTGAACGTCGTGGCGGAGCTCGCGTTCGGCTCGCCGGGGACGGGGGCCGGCGTGGTCGGCACCGCCGAACGGGACGCGGCGCTCGCGGCGGCGGTCCCCGCGGCCACCCGGCACCGGCACGCGGTGGCCGACCTGCCGGGCGAGGGCGTGCTGGCGGTCGGCACCGCGCAACGGGCGGGTGACGTCGTGGAGGTCGTCGGGGTCGGCACGCTGCCGGCGGCACGGCGCCGTGGCCTCGGTGGCGCGGTCACGGCGGAACTGGCGCGCGACGCCCTGGACCGCGGCGCCGAGCTGGTGTTCCTCTCGGCGGGCAGTCCGGAGATCGCGCGGGTCTACGAACGGGTCGGCTTCCGCCGCGTCGGAACGGCCTGCGTCGCCGCGCCCTAGGGCCGGCGCTCGTCGCGCGGCACGGGGACGCGGAACAGGCAGCCGACGCACGGCATGCCGGAGGGCTGGGCCAGCAGTTCGGCCTCGCCCTCCTGGATGAGCTCACCGCAGTAGGCGGTCAACGCGAGCAAGGTGTCGTCTTCGGGTACGGGTACGGGTACGGGTACGGGTACGGGTACGAGGTGGCACGTGCGTTGCGTCTCTCCGACGACACCCACGCGTTTGCGGACCAGCAGCACAGGCATGCTCACAGTTGGATCGTGCGGCCTCCCCGCGGGAACGGGGAGGGCTCGACGCGAATTGCGGGTCCCGTATGCGGAACTCGCATACGGACCTAACGCAGCCGGGCGGTCAGCTCGGCCATCGCCGGTGTGGCGGCCCACGGGACGAGCCTGGCCAGTTCGGTGACGATGAGCTGCGAGCCCGTCTGGCTGGCCAGGTCCAGCGCCACCAGCCCCAGTTCGGCGGCCCGCTCCACGTCTCCGGTGGCCGCGTGCGCATAGGCGAGGGTCGCCGTGTGCACGCCCTGTTCCCATTGGCAGACGCTGCCCCACCGCGGCATGAGCGTCGTGTACGCGTCGATGGCGCGACGGTGGTCCGCGAGGTCGACCATCGACGCGGCCCGTTGCAGCTCGACGTGCAGGTCGGTGAAGCAGTAGCCGATCGAGTACTCGTCCGTGCGCGGCCGTTCGACGTCCTGCACCAACGACCGTGCGAGGTCGAAGCGCGTCATGGAGGCGTGCAGGCCCGCGCGCGCAAGACCGCGTGCTTCCTGTCGCACCGCCATCGCGCGCACGACCGGCCTCACGCCCGTCTCTCGTTGTGCGGCACGGGCCAGCCCGATGACGCGATCGTCGTCGCCGTCGGCCTCGGCGAGCTGACTCAGCCGCACGTAGCAGTACGCGACGACGTCCCTGTCGTCCGCGGCCTGCCCCTGCTCCAACGCGCGGGACGTCCACGTGCAGGCGCTGTGCATGTCGCCGACCTCTTCGTAGAGCCAGCCGTAGAACTCCGCGTACATCGCGCCCGTGCCGAGCAATCGCCGACGAACGTCCCCGCGCGCGTTGCGGCGCAACGTGTCGATGACGCCGTACATGCCACGAACGGCAGGCATCAACGCACCGGTCGCACGCCAGTTGTGCGCGTCGTTGATGATCCTTCGCAGCACGAGCAACTGGCTGACCGCGTCGTCGTCGGAGTTGAAGACGGCGGAGGCGCACAACGCCATCAACGCCTTGCCCTCCAGGCCGGTCACGACGTCACCGGAGCGCACCGGCACCGTGCGGTCGGTGAGCCCGAGCAGGTGCGCGGGGATGCCGAGGAGGCGTTGCAACGTCCGCAGCACGCGCAGGTCGTAGGCGATGTTGCTGCCGGACTCCAGCCGGGAGATCGCGGACTGGGAGAACCCGGCGAGCGTGCCCAGCTCGTCCTGGCGCAGGCCGTGCGCCTTGCGCGCGAACGCGACGACCGCGCCCGGTGACGCGCCCGCGACCGCGTCCCCGATCTCCTTCGACTCCCAGGTGGACGGCGGCAACGTGGGCAGCGGTCCGTCCGGGACGACAGCGTTCTCAGCCGGATCGCTCACCCTCGACGCCTCCTGCGGCTCGGTCCGCCATCATGACGCTCCTCGCGAATTCGCTCCACCTCGTCTCAACACGGGACGAAACCGACTATCCTGCGGCCGTGATCAAGGACTTCGGTGCTGGTGTCGGTCTTCTGCTGCGCGGGTTCAGCCTGGTTTTCAGCTCCCCCAAGCGCGTGCTCATGGGTGCGTTGCCCGCCGTCATCACGGCTGTTCTCATGATCACCGGATGGGCGGTGCTGCTCACCAACATCGACTCGGTGGCCGGCTGGCTGACCGGGTTCGCGGACTCCTGGAGCGACACCTGGAAGTCCGTCGTCGAGGTCGCCGTCGGAATTTCGGTGGTCGCCGCGGTCCTCGGGCTGAGCGTGCTGCTGTTCACCGCGATCACGCTGATGATCGGCGGCCCGTTCTACGAGTACATCGCGGAAGAGGTCGAGGACGAACTGGGCGGCGTGCCGGACGCGGAGCAGATCGGCTGGTGGCGCGGGTTCGTGGTCGGGCTGCGCAGCACGCTCCTGCTCGTCGCGACCTCGATCGCGTTCGCGATCCCGTTGTTCTTCTGCGGCTTCATCCCGGTCATCGGCCAGACGGTCGTGCCGGTGCTCGCCGTGTGCATCAACGGCTACCTGCTCGGCATCGAGCTCACCGGCATCCCGTTCACCCGCCGCGGCCGGTCGTTCAAGCAGCGCAGGCAGATCCTCAAGACGCGCCGCGGCCTGGTGCTCGGCCTCGCGGTGCCGACCTACCTGCTGTGCCTGATCCCGCTGGCCGCGCTGATCGTCATCCCGGCCGCGATGGCAGGCGGCACGGTGCTCGCGCACCGCCTGCTCAACGGAGACCGCGCTCCTATCGCGTGAACGGCAGCCAGGCCTGCTGCGTCAGGCCGTTGCGGGCGTTGACCTGCACGCCGGACGCCGAGATCGACCACAGCTGGTCGCCGATGACGATCGTGCGCCGCTGACCGCCGCCGTAGTTGGTGCCGGTCTGCGGCTCGACGATCTTGCCGCCGTCGCGCAGCTGGTCACCGTCGACGCGCAGCACGACCGACGAGATCTCCTGGTAGGTCTTGTAGGCCGTCACGGGGATCACCAGCGTGCCGTCCTGCGGCCAGAACAGGAACGCGTGCGGGTCGAACTGGGCCTCGGAGTTGCTGTCCGGCAGGTGGTACTGCGCAAGCCGTTGCGGTGCCGCGGGATTGCGCACGTCGAACAGCGACACCTGGGTGCCGAGCGTGCGGCCCTGGTCGTTCGCCTCCTGGCCGACGCCGATCAGCCTCCCGTCGCCCGCCGGGTGCAGGTACGCGGAGAAGCCGGTGATCTTCAGCTCTCCCGTGACCCTGGGCTGCCTGGGATCGCTGAGGTCCAGTGTGTAGAGCGGGTCCGTCTGGCGGAACGTGACGACGTAGCCCATCTTGCCGATGAACCGGACGCTGTAGATCCGCTCGCCCTTGCCCAGACCGCCGACCTGGCCGACCTTCGCGAGCTGGTTGCCGTCGCGGCGCAGGGTCGTCACGAAGCTCTCCGACGGCGGGGGCGCCGGCGTGTTCGCCTGGTCCGTCGGCACCCGCCAGCAGCACCGCGTTTCCGTGCCCGTGGTGGTGGCGACCCGCAACACCCCGTCGTGCTCCGAGAGCGAGTACTGGTTGAGCAGCGTGCCGCTCACGTCCCCGGACGCCACGTGCTCGGGCGGCCCGGGCCGGCTGATGTCGAACTGGTGGATCGCCGTCGTGATCGGGCGCTGGACCGGTGGCCGGGAAGGGAGTTCGGGCAGCAAGCGGTGGTCGTCGGCGACGTAGAGGCTGCGGTCCGTGCCGTACACCGTGTCGCCGTCGGCGATGATCGACACGGGCTGGCCGGTGCCGAGCTTGCCGGACAGGTCGAACGTCAGCACGGTCAGCATCGACGTCGCGCTCGGTGCCGCGGGGCGGCTGACGTTCGCGCAGTCGACCAGCGTTCCGCTCGACCTGGCGCCGTTCTCGTTCAGCTCGTAGCGCGGCAGCCACGCCTGGATGGGTTCGCTCTGCAGGATCTCCCTGTTGCGGCGCAACGATCCCGCTTCGTTCGTCGTCTCGTTCGGGTAGACCCACGGCAGGCGCGGCTGCGAGCGGACGACGACCCGCGCGGTGCCGCCGACCTGGCGGGCGTCGAGGTAGTAGCCGTCGGTCTTGAGGCTGCTGATCTCCTTGAGCGCCTTGAGGTCCACGAGGATCAGCTCGGTGCCGGACTCCGGCGCGAACGAGGGCATGTCCGGTGGCAGTGCGGGCTTCTCGATCCTCATGGGGCTGTTGGCGACGACCAGCGCGCGGTCGCCCTGCACCAGCAGCTGGCTCGCGTACCGGTCACCGAGGTCGACCACGCCCGTGACGGCCCTGGTGGCGACGTCGATGATGCGCAGCTTGCCGTCGGCGATCGAGACGACGCGTTTCCCGTCCGTCTTCACGATGTCCGGCTCGTCGACGCCCTGCTCGTGGACGTTCGTGGTCGAGTGCTCCTGCTGTTGCGCGGGAGGGGTGGACGGCATCGCCTTCTCCGCGTTGCCCGCGGAGTTGGTCGTCGCGTCGCCCATGGTGAAGATCTGCGGCCGTCCGCCGAGGCCGTACGCGCTGACGTACGGCGACATGGCGCGGCGAAGTTCGGTCAATGCGTTGTCGCACGAGTCGAACGCGACGAGACGCACGGGCCCGTGGTCCACGATCGGTGGTGGCGCGAGGGTGTCGTCGCGCACCGCGGAGCTCACACTCACCCCGGCGACGGCCAGCACGGCGGCACCGGCCAACAGCTTCTTGCCGTTCATGTCCAGAGGACGTAAGCCGGGCCGGAAAGGGTTGCCGCCCTTTCCGGCCCGATTTCCTACAGCTGCGCCTGGATCTGCGCCGCGTAGGCGGAGACGCGCGCGTACACACCGGGGTACCCGGCCGCCGCGCAGCCCTCGCCCCACGACGTGATGCCGATCAGCTTGCCGCCGGCCACCAGCGGGCCACCCGAGTCGCCCTGGCAGGTGTCGGTGCCGCCCTGGGCGTACCCGGCGCACACCATGTGCGTGGCGTTGAAGTCGCTGCCGTACGAACTGGAGCAGCTGGTGTTGCTCGTCAGCGGAACGGTGGCGCGCAACAGGTAGCGCGACGCCGAGCCACCGGACGACGTGGTGCCCCAGCCGAGGATCGTCGAACTGGTGCCCGCGGCGTAGAGCGCGCTGTCCGCCGACGTGGCGAACGGGATCGGGGTCTGCGAGAGGTTGCGGTCGAGCGTGAGCACCGAGACGTCGTAGCCGCGGGTCACGTCGCGGTAGCTCGGGTGGATCCAGATCCGCGTGACGCGCGCGACCGTGCCCGCGGTGGAGTTCTTGTCGTCGCGGCCCGCCACGACCCGCACGGCGGACGCCGCGTCGCCGACGGTGCAGTGCGCCGCGGTGACGACCTTGTTCGGTGCGACGAGAGTGCCGCCGCAGTACTGGAAACCGCTGCTCGTGGCCAGGTAGACGACCCAGGGGTAGGTGGACGTGCTCGCGCGCGTGCCACCGACGATCTGGGTGCCGAACTCGCCGTCGGCGGTGGGGACCGGAGCTGCTTCGGCCACGCTGACGCAGGCCATGGACAGCGTTGCCGCCGCCAGTGCCGCGCCGAGCAGTGACCGGAGGCGGTGCAGGGTTGCCGCCATGATCGTCTCCTTCTTCTGTTGTGACCGACGGCTGCAGGGCCGTTGGTCGTTAAAGAAAGACATGAGTTCCAGTGGGGTGGGTAGGGCTGGTCCGCGTAGGCCGTTCAGCCGCGCCCGTGTCCGCGTGATTGGATCGAGCGCGAACAACCCCGTTCCGAGAGGAAGTTGTGATGGCCCCCACGAAGCCTGAGGTCGACCCGCACGACGGCCCGGCGCCCGCCGAACTGCTGATCGAGGACATCACCGTCGGCGAGGGCGCGGAGGCCACGGCCGGTCAGTTCGTGTCCGTGCATTACGTCGGTGTGTCGCACTCGACCGGTGAGCAGTTCGACGCGTCCTGGGACCGCGGCGAGGCGTTCCAGTTCCCGCTCGGTGGCGGCCGCGTCATCCAGGGCTGGGACCAGGGCGTCCAGGGCATGAAGGTCGGTGGCCGCCGCAAGCTGGTCATCCCGCCGCACCTGGGCTACGGCGCGCGCGGCGCCGGTGGCGTGATCAAGCCCAACGAGACGCTGATCTTCGTCGTCGACCTGCTGGGCGTGAACTGAGTCTTGAACTCGACGACGCCCCACTGGTCCGATCGGGTGGGGCGTCGTTGGTCTTTCCGGCCGATTTGACCCCGTGGCGGAACGGGAGCGAGCCCGGCTGCGTCATCCTTTGAGTCCGCTGCCGTTGTGGGAGGGAAGTACCCGGTGCCCGAGGACATCGCCGGATCCGAGCAGATGCTCGCGAACTGGAACCAGAGCATCCAGGAACGCGCCGCGCGCTACCAGGAGATGGCGACGCGCGTGCAGGGGATGACGATCTCCGAGCGCTCCCAGGACGGTTCCATCGAGATCCTGGTCGGGTCCAACGGCATCCTGCAGAACCTCGTGATCAACGAGTCCGCCTCGAGCAAGCGCATGGCCGAGGTCAGCGGCGAGATCATGAAGCTGTTGCAGCGCGCCCAGTCCCGCATCCCCGAACTGCTGCAGTCGGCCATGGCCGAGACCATCGGCACGCAGGACGAGACGGCCAACGTGCTGTTCAACGAGGCCAAGAAGAACTTCCCGGCCCCTCCCGCGGAAGAGCCGGCGCGCACGCCGTACGACCGCAACGAGATGAACTTCCGGGTCGAGGACGACGCACCGCCGCCCCCGTCCCGCCAGGCACCACCGCCTCCTCCGTCCCGCCAGGCGCCACCGCCTCCCCAGCGCCGTCGCCCGCCGAGGGACGATGACGACGACTTCGGCGGCGAGTCCGTCCTCACCTGATCCGTCCCGACCCTGAGGGGGGTTCTCCATGACCGGTTTCAACGTCACGTCCGACGTCCTGGAAGCGCACGCGAAAGCGTTGGAGGGCTTGCAGGGCCGGCTGCAGGGCGCGGTCGACGCGGCCAACACCGTGTCGATGCCGACGGACGCGTACGGCATCATCTGCCAGCCGTTCCGGATGCTGCTCGACCCCGTGGAGCAGTGGGGTCTCGACGCGCTGAAGGGTGCCGCGGAGGCCATGGACGCGACCGCGAAGAAGGTCACCGACACCGCCAAGCACTACCAGGAGGTCGAGGACCAGATCACCCGCGCCCTCAAGGGCGGGGCGTGACGCGTCCCTCGTTCGCGCCCTCCACGACGGGGAACCACCCACTCAGAGTTGTGTGAACGGCGCGGGACGGACGACCGGCCCGCGCCCGTCGCGGTAGCCCGATAAGATCAGCGGGCTTTCACGGGGAGAGGGGCGAGGACCACATGAGCCAGCCGGCGACACCGCTGAGCGAACAGGACCAGCAGCAGCTCGTGCGGCAGATCGGCCGTGCCATGCTGCCGGCCGTACCGCAGGGCTGGCAGCGCATCCGGGCCGAGTACCGCGCGGCGGGGCGGCACATCGAGGTCGACCTGGCGTTCGCCGGGCCCGACGGCCAGCTGCGCCCGGTGCGGCCGCCGATGGACGTCGTGCAGATGTTCGGCCACCTGCGCGGGGGCATGTACCACCCCGAGCGTGGCACGTGGCTGAGCGCGACCTACGAGATCGAGGCGCCCGCGGCGTTCACGGTGGACTTCAACGCCGAGGACGAGCCGCGCTGGCGCAACGCTCCGCCGCCCATCGGGTTCCGCGACGAGCTGCAGACGTTCCCGCGGCCCGACCGGATGATCCCGGACTGGTGGCGCCAGCGCGTGGGTCTGCCGCCGCTGCCCGAGCCGGAACCCCAGCAGCAGCCGCAGCCCCCGCAGCAGGAGTTCCAGGTGCCGCCCGCTGCGGCCCAGCAGGGTGCTTCGGACGAGCTGCGCACTGCTCGTGTGTACGACGGCAAGAACGACGACGGCCGCATCGTGGTGAACCGCCAGCCGGTCGACCCGCAGCTCGTCGACGGCCTGCTGAACTACCTCGAGTCGGCGCCGGTCGTGCTGGCCGCGCGCAGCTACGACACCGACGAGTTCTCGCAGACCGGTGAGCAGGACGTGCCGCTCAACTTCCGCACCGACGGCACCTGGATCTGGGCCGGCGCGGTGCCGCACTACCTGCGCAAGTACGGCCTGCCGCCGGAGCCCGAGCTGGTGGCGCACGCCGTGTCGCGCAACTTCCAGGTCGCCGAGGTCAACGAGCAGACGCAGGACAAGGCCGTCTCGATCATCACCGGCCAGGGTTAGTCCAGGGTTCGCAGGTACGCCTCTCCTCGCGGGGAGAGGCGTACCCGACCTCCAGGGACTCGGTGAGCCCCTTCGCCTTCAGAGTGCGGACGTCCGCCTTGAACGGCAGCTTCTCGCGGCCGATCGAAGCGGCCAGGTCCGCGGCGCGCACCCCGGGGTTCGCGGCGATCAGCCGCAGCAACGCGAGCTTGTCCTCCGGCAGCACTGTTCCGTCCACATCGGACGACGACCGCAGTTCGACCCGCGGATCTTCTCCCACGAAACGCAGGCGGATGCGGTAAAGCGCGCCCTCACGTCCGTCCACAGCGGACTTCAGTGCCACGACGGTCGGGAACCCGGCCGCCACCGCCTCGGCCCGCGTCACCCTCGTCACGACGTCCACCGCGTCGATCGCGAGGACGCCCCGCGACGTCCGCAGCGTCCCGCCCGCGCGCACGGTCGGCCGTTTCCAGCGCCGGAACTGCAGGGTGATCTCGCCGGAGCGGATGCGTTCCCAGTCAGCCACTCGGATCAGCACCGGACGAGGGTCTCAGGTTGCCGACCTCCGCGACAGCCGAGACCATCCAGACCATGCAACGGTGGTGGCTCTTCACGGTGCGCGGGGTGTTCGCCGTCCTGTTCGGCCTGGCGGCCCTGGTGTGGCCCGGCCTGACCCTGCTGGCGCTGATCATCCTGTGGGGCGCCTACGCGCTCTTCGACGGCGCGATGATGCTGTACCTGACGCTCACCCACAAGGAGTGGCCAGCTCGGTGGGCGCTGGGTCTGATCGGCGCACTGGGCGTGGTCACGGGCCTGATCGCGTTGTTCTGGCCGGGCATCACGGCGACCGCGCTGCTGCTCCTGATCGCCGCGTGGGCGCTCGTCACCGGCGTGCTGCAGATCGTCGACGCGATCCGCCTGCGCAAGGTGATGACGAACGAGTGGTTCTACGTCGTCACGGGCGCGCTGACGGTGCTGCTCGGCATCATCCTGGTGGTGAACCCGACGGCGGGCGCGCTGGCGTTCGTGATCACCATCGGGGTCTTCGCGATCCTGTGGGGCGTGGTGCTGATCCTGTTCAGCCTGCGGTTGAAGCAGCTCGCCGGCGGTCTCGCACCACGCGTACCGCGAGCGTGACCAGCACGGCGACCCCGACGAACACGTAGAGGTTGCCGATCACCTGCTGCCACCACGCCCAGTCCCGTTCGACGTCGTTGTCGCGCGGGAAGAGCCAGTGCGGACCGATCGCGAACACGGCCACGACCGCCCACGCCGCCCACTGCCGACGCAGCGCGGGCCGGGACAGCAGCACGAGCGCGGGAGCGATCCACACCCAGTGGTGCCCCCACGACACGGGCGAGATCAGCAGGCCACCGATCGCGACGACGAAGAACGCCTCGATCTCGCCCACCTGCGACGCCAACCACCACACCGTCGCCACGACCAGAAGCGCCAGCACGAGCCACACACCGACCTGGGCGCCGTCCTCCAGCCCGAAGCGGGCGAGCGTGCCGCGGATGGCCTGGTTCGACGCGTACGTGAGGCGCCCGACGCGGCCCGGATCGAGCAGCGCGTGCGTCCAGTACTCCTTCGCATCGCCGAACGAGATGAGGAACCCCAACGCGCCGAAGGCGAAGAACGAGCCGATGGACACGAACACGGGCTTCCACTGCCGTCGCGCGACGAAGAACAACGCGAAGAACGCCGGCGTCAGCTTGATGGCCGCCGCCAAGCCGATGAGCGCGCCACGAGGCCACCAGCGGGTGCGTTCGAGCAGGCAGTCGGCCATCACCAGCAGGCCCAGCAACAGGTTGATCTGCCCGAACCACAACGTCTCGCGCAGCGGGTCGAAGATCGACGACACGGCCGCCGCGCCGAGCCCCCACTTGACCGCGTCCGGCCCCCAGCCGACCACGCGTTGCGCCGCGATCAGGCACAACCCGGTGAGCATGGCGAGGTTCGCCGCCGCCACCACGAAGATCGCGACCCCGAGCGGCACCAGCGCCAGCAGGCTGAACAGCACGGCGGCGATCGGCGGGTACGTGAACGGCAGGTCCGGCCCACCGAGCGGTTTGGCGAAGCCCTCGACGTAGAGCGGGAGGTCCTTGAGGAACGCCGCCCCGCCGTTGCGATAGACGCGCAGGTCGAGCGACCACCCCGGGGGGCGGAGCATGACGTAGGCCAGCGTGGCCACCATGACGGCGGCCCAAGCCACCACGACCCGCTTGGCGGTGCGGTCGAGTTGCATCCGGGAATGGTATCGATGTGCCAGATGTCGCCCACGTCACCACTGCGTAACCGCAAATCTCACGTAGCGTCGTCGCATGACCGCGCAACGTCGATCGTTCGAGCTTGCGCCGTTCGAGGGGCGCACAAATGCGCACGCACGGGATATTCTGTGCGCATGAGTCCTGCTCTGGAGACGGTGCTGGCCAAGGCCGGCCTGCAGGTGAGCCCAGACGAGTTCCTGGCCCTCGTGACCGACGCGGCACGCAGGCTCGCCCCGCCACACCCGGAACCGGCCACCTACTTCACGCCGGACCAGCAGGCGGCACTGGAGGACGTGGGCCTGGACCTCTCCCCGGCGGGCCCGGCCGACTCCCGCCCGCGCACCCGCACCGTCGTCGCCCACGCCGTCCTGCGCGACTCGGCGCTGACCGTGAACGAGGCGGCCCGCCAGCTCCAGGTCGACACCAGCCGCATCCGCCACCGCCTCGGCGTCGGCAGGCTCGTCGGCTGGAAGGACAGGGGCAGCTGGCGCCTGCCCGCGTGGCAGTTCGCGGGCACCGGCGTCCTCCCCGGCCTCGAGACCGTGCTCTCCGAGGTCCCGACGGACCAGCCGGCCCTCGTCGTCGCCGCCTTCATGACCACCACCCAGGAAGACCTGCCGGTGGACGGCAAGCCCGCAACCCCGCGCGACTGGCTACTGGCGGGCGGCGACCCGCGCAAGGTAGCCACCCTCGCCGCCACGCTCGGCACACCTGCCTGAGCGTTCCCGAACACCGACAGGACCCGAATGTCACGGCTTCCGCAGCCGCCTGCCCCTGCCGTGCTCCAGGCACACCTGCGCCGCACCGAGGACGTCGTAGCCGTCCACCGCGCGACCCGCCTGGTCCGCGTCTTCACGGCGAAGGGCTCACACCCGCAGCGCTGGAACACGTTCCGCTACACGGGCCCGCTCCCCCACGCCCGCTTCGACGCACAACAACCGGCCCCGGACGGCTCGCCGGTGCAGGACCACGAGAACGGCGTCCTGTACTTCGGCCTCTCGGTCCGCACGTCGATCGCCGAGGTCTTCCAGGCGACCTCGATCGTGGACCGCCGCACCCGCTCGCCGTTCCTGGTGGTGCTGCGACCTCGGCGCACGTTGCGGCTGTTGGACCTGGGCGGGTTGTGGCCCACTCGGGTCGGTGCGTCGCAGGAGATCTCGACCGGGCCGAAGCTGGTGACGCAGGCCTGGTCGCGGGCGATTCGGGCGGCCTACCCGGAGTTGGACGGGCTTTGGTACCGGTCGTCGATGGACTCCGGGGATCCGGCGATCTGCCTGTGGGACCCGCCTGGGGCGTCCGGGTTGCCGGCGGCTCCGGACGTGTTGTTGCCGCTGGACCATCCGGGGCTCGACCTGCCGCTGGCTCGGGTGTGCGAGGAGCTCAACTACACGTTGCTGGGCTGATTCAGCGCTTCCCGGATCGCCAGCGCCTCCTCCATCGCTGCGAGTGCGTCGTCGGGTCGCCCCAACGCGCGATGGACGTCGGCGATGAGCTCCAGGTCCTCCACCATCCGTGCCCAATTGCCGAAACGCCGATGAATCGCCAACGCCTCCTCGGCACACTCCAGAGCACGAACCGGCTCACCCTGCCGGGAGTACACGTAAGCGACGCAGAAAAGCGCCTTCGCCTGCCCGGTCTCGTGCTGCGGCGAGACGGAACGGTGCAGCTCCAGTCCCTTCACAGCGCAGGAACGCGCCTCATCGAACATGTCTAGCGCCGCGTAGCACTGCGCCTGCCGCACCCAGGACGTCGCGGCCCAGAATGGGTTGTCCCCAGGACCGATTTTCCGCGTGCCGGTCGCGTGCTGCACAGCACGCCGATGCCACCCCCGCGCAGAGCACATCGTGGACAGCGCTTCGTGGCAATGCGCCTTCTGAACGAGGTCACCAATCTCCTCGGCGACGTTCAACGCGCGCAGCAACACAGTCTCCGCCTCCTCCCACTCCGACAGCTTGGTGAGCGCGCGACCAAGCCCCCGGCAAGCGCGAACCTGTGCGACGGGGTCTCCCAGCCGATCAGCTGATCCGACAGCGGTCCGGTACATCGAGGCGAGGTCGCGCCAATGCCCTCGCGTGGTGAGGTAGCTGCGCAGGGACATGGTCAACTGCCAGCTTTCCCGGTCGAGTCCTGCCTCCACCGCGTGATGCACCAGGTTCGTCAGCACCTCGTGCTAGTCGGCGAACCACTCACCTGCCTGCACCGGCCCCGGGAAGGAAAGCGGCAGGACCTCTGGATCGGCCGGGGTCAAGTCGATGCCGATCCGCCAGACTTGCAAGGCGCGATCAGCCGACCAGGCAGTGTGCAGATAGAAGTCGAACATCCGGCGCAGCGCCTCGTCGTCGCGTTCCGCTTGCTCCCGTGCGAACAACCTCAGCAGGTCGTGGAACCGGAACCGCCCCGGCAGGTACTCGTCCAGCAACGAGGCGCTCACCAGTTCACGCAGCGACTTCCGGCATTCGCGGACCCCGGCGAGCGCGGCCGCGGCACGGGCGTCGACGTCCGGCCCAGGATGCAGACCGAGCAACCGGAAGAGCCTCGCCGCCGGATCACTCAACGCCCGCACCGACCAGGAGAACACCGACCGGAGGCTGACGTGCTCCTCCCCCAGGTCGAGCGCCTCCAGGCGTTCCTCGCGCAGTGCGGTGACGGAGGTGTTCGGTTCCAGCGCGGCTCGGGCCGCGGCGATGCTCAACGCGAGCGGCAGGCCCGCGCACAGCTCGACCAAAGCACCGGTGTCCACGTCGCCGAGCCGGTCGCGCAGCAACGCTGCGGCTTCGTCGTCGGGCAGCAGGTCCAGGCGCAGCGGCCGCGCGCCGTGCTCCGCGACCAGGCCCGCGAGGTGGTTGCGGCTGGTGATCACGACGAAGCAGTCCGGTCCGCCCGGCAGCAGTGAACGGACCTGGGCGGCGTTGTTGACGTTGTCGAGCACCATCAGGACGCGGCGCCCGGCGACCTTGCTGCGGAACAACGCGGTCTGCGCGTCCAGTCCGACCGGGATGGCATCGCTCGGCACCCCGAGTGCATCGAGGAAACCGCGCACGGCCTCGCCGGCGGACATGGGTTCGCGGTCCGGCTCGAACCCGCGCATGTTCACGTACAGCTGGCCGTCCGGGAACCGCTCGGCCACCCGATGTGCCCAGCGCAGCGCCAAAGCGGTCTTGCCCACGCCCGCTGTGCCGTTCACCGCCGAGATGACGGCGACACCGGAGTCGAGCGCCGCGTCGAGTGCCGCCAGTTCGTCGTGCCGACCGCTGAACGTCGAGACCACGGCCGGCAGCTGACGTGGCACAGCCGACGGCAAGGACGGCAGGCCGTGCCAGCTGGCCCGCACCACTGCCCCGGTCGGCGTGCTCTCCACGAGAACACCTTCACGTCCGGGGCAGCGGGAGGACCAGCGGCCGAACGGGTCAGGCCTTGAGGTAGCGGCCCCACCACTCCAGCACGGCCTCGAAGCGCTGCTTGCGGTGCCGCGGCTGCCCCGACCGCGTGAGCTCGTGCCCCTCGCCCGGGAAGATCAGCATCTCCGTCTCGACCCCGCGCCGCTTCAGCGCCACGAACATCCGCTGCGCCTGCTCCAGCGGGCACCGCCAGTCCTGCTCGGAGTGGACGACGGCGAACGGCAGGTTGATCTTCTCGGCGTACGTCAGCGGTGACATCGCCCGCTGCGCCTCGGGGTCGGGGCCGCAGTAGGCGTCGGCGAAGAAGTAGCCGATGTCCGACGAGCCGCCGAACGAGTCCCAGGCGTTGACGGCGCGTTCGGACCAGGCCGCCTTGAAGCGTTCGCCGTGGTGCGCGGAGAGCCACGAGGTCATGAAGCCGCCGTAGGAGCCGCCCATGATGCCGACGCGGTCGGCGTCGAGGTCGGGTCGCGCGAGTGCGACGTCCAGGAGGGACAGGACGTCGTCCACGTCGACCGTGCCGAACTTGCCGATGACCGCCTGGCCGTGGGACTGGCCGTAGCCCGCCGAGCCGCGCGGGTTCGGCAGGACGACGGCGTAGCCGGCGGTGGCGTAGACCTGGGCCTCGTCGAAGAAACCCCAGCTGTGGTACATGAACGGGCCGCCGTGCACGGCCATCACGACCGGGTGCGGGCCCTCGCCCTCGGGCAGCACCAGCCAGCCGTGGACGGGGTAGCCGTCGGAGGCGGAGCCGGTGAGTTCCACGACCTCGCGTGCGGCCACCGAGGGAAACGCCGTGCGCACACCGGTTCCGACGAACTCGACCTGACCGACGCTGTCCGGAGTGGACACGACGGCGACCACGGTGGACCCGTCGGAGGCGAACGAGCGAACGGCGGCCGACGACCCCGCCAGCACCTCGCCCGAGCCCCCGTCGAAGGGAATCCTGCGCAGCTCCAGGGCGCCGCGGTTGCGCACGACCAGCAGCACACCGGAGGAATCCGCGACCGGCGGGCCGGAGAGCCGTTCCACGTCAACGGTTTCGACGTCCGTCAACCGCACGGCGCCGGAACCGTCCACAGAGGACTTCCAGAGGCCCTGGTTGCGGGCCACGGCGTCGATGCCGGTGAACTCCGTGCCCAGCCAGAACAACGAGCCGTCGGCGACGAACGGCATCGAGACCTCGCCGGCGCCGCGCAGCAGCAAAGCCGGCGAACCGCCCGAAGCGGGCACCGTGTACAGGTCGGAGTGCAGCGTCTCCACGACACCGAGGTCGCGTGGCGCCACGAACACCAGCGTCGAGTCGTCGAGCCAGGCGGGGTCGGAGACGTCGAACGACCCGTCGGTCGCCTCCGACACGGTGCCGTCCAGGTCGACGACGTGCAGCCGCGGGCGGCGGTCGCCGAGGAAGCCCACGTCGTCGACGCGGTAGTCGAGGCGGGTGATGCGGCGCGGCGCCTCGGCCTCGGGGCCGTCGTCGGTGGTGCCGTAGCGGCCTTCCTCCGGCACGCGAGCGACGAAGACGATCCGCGTCGAGTCCGGCGACCACACCGGGGCGCCGGCGCCGAGCGGCAGGTCGGTCAGCTTGCGTGGTTCGCCGCCGTCGACGGGAACGACGTAGAGCTGCGGCTTCGACTTTCCGGACACGCGCAAGAACGCGACGAGCTTGCCGTCGGGAGAAATGCGCTGCGCATTGTCCCGATCACCGTGCGTCCACGGTGTTGTCGTTCCGTCGGGGAACACCCGGTGCAGACCGCCCCGGTAGGTGTTCTTCTCGAGATCGGGCGTGGTGATGCTGACCAGCACCAAGTCTCCGGACACGGCGACGGTGCCGGGCGTGGTGAGCAGCTGCAGGTCGTCAGGGCGCACGGCGTGGACGCTAACAGAACTTGTTAGCAAAGCTCAGAGTTATTTGTTGACCGATCACAAAAATTGACTCGCCGCATAGATTCCCGCGTATGACGCGCATCGTGTTCTCTGGGGGCAGGGTCTTCACCGGCCGGGGGTTCGAGCCCGGCGACGTCGTCGTCGAGGGCGACCGCATCGTCGACGTCGGTGTCGGTCTGGACGGCGACACCTCGATCGACGCGACCGGCCACTCGATCCTGCCGGGGCTGTTCGACTGCCACGTGCACTTCATGTTCAGCGGCGCCGACCTGGTGCGATCGCTGAACACGCCGTTCTCGCTGCCGTTCTACGAGGCGATCGGCAACATGAGGGCGACGCTGCAGTGCGGCATCACGACCGTCCGCGACGCCCTCGGCGCCGACCTCGGTGTCGCGGAAGCGGTGCGGCGCGGGCTGGTCCAGGGGCCGCGCATGCAGATCGCGGTCAACATGGTGTCGCAGACCGGCGGCCACAACGACGACTGGATGCAGTGCGGCGCGCACGTCTCACCGCCGCTGCACCCCGGCCTGCCGGACACCGTCGCCGACGGCCCGGAGGAGTTGCGCAAGGTCATCCGCACGCTGGTCCGCCACGGCGCCGACATCATCAAGATCGCGTCCAGCGGTGGCGTGATGTCCCCGCGCAGCAACCCGCGGCACGCGCACTTCCGCGACGAGGAGATCGCGATGATCGTGCAGGAGGCCAACGCCGCCGGCATCGCGGTCATGTCGCACGCCATGAGCGGCGACGGCATCCTCACGGCCGTGCGCAACGGCGTGCGGTCCATCGAGCACGGCGTCTTCCTCACCGACGAGGGCGTCGAGGAGATGCTCAAGAACGGCACGTGGCTGGTGCCGACGCTGATGGCGCCGCGCATGGTGATCGACCAGGCGAACGCCGGCGTGGCGATCTCCGACGTCATCATGGACAAGGCCAAGGCCGTGGTGGCGCAACACTTCCAGTCGTTCCAGAAGGCGCACCAGGCCGGGGTGAAGATCGCGATGGGCACCGACTCCGGCGTCGGCCCGCACGGCGACAACCTGAACGAGCTCACGCTCATGGTCGAGTACGGCATGACCCCGGCGGAGGCGCTCTACGCGACCACCACGTCGGCCGCCGAGCTGATGCGCCTCGGAAACGACCTCGGCGAGCTCGCCAGTGGCAAGCTCGCCGATCTCGTGCTCGTGGAGGGTGACGCCGAGCAGCACGTGAAGGCCGGAACGCTCAAGCAGGCCATCCGCGCCGTCTACCAGAACGGCGTCTCCCAGGTGTGACTAGTGGTGGGCGTCCGCCCCGATGTGCTTCGCGGCCTCGGGGTGGCGCTTCACCTTCCACAGGCTGGCGATCGTCGTGATGGCCAGCACGCCGATGATCACCGACAGCGACACCTCGATGCCGATCGTCGGCACGTGGAAGGGCTCGCCGCCGTTGAGGAACGACAGGCTGTTGGTGTGCAGGGCTTCCAGGATCAGCTTGACGCCGATGAAGCCGAGGATGACCGCGAGGCCGATCGACAGGTAGACGAGCTTCGCGAGCAGGCCGCCGAGCAGGAAGTACAGCTGGCGCAGGCCCATCAGCGCGAACGCGTTGGCCGTGAACACCAGGAACGGCTCCTTGGTGAGGCCGAAGATCGCGGGGATCGAGTCGAGCGCGAAGAGCAGGTCGGTGGAGCCGATCGCGACCATCACGATGAACATCGGGGTCACGAAGCGCTTGCCGTCGATCTTGATGAACGACTTGGAGCCGTGGAAGTCGTTGGTCACCGGGAAGACCTTGCGCACCATGCGGAGCATCAAGTTCTCCTTGTACTCCTCTTCCTCGTCGTGGTTCTCCCGCGCCAGCTGCCAGCCGGTGTAGATGAGGAACGCGCCGAAGATGAAGAAGACCCAGCTGAACTGCGCGATGAGCGCCGCGCCGGCCGCGATGAAGATGCCGCGCATGATCAGGGCGAGCACGATGCCGATCAGCAGCACCTTGTGCTGGTGGATCGCGGGCACCTTGAACGTCGTCATGATGATCAAGAAGATGAACAGGTTGTCGACGCTCAGCGAGTACTCGGTGATGTACCCCGCGAAGAACTCCGTCGCGTACTGACCACCGGAGAAGTACCAGATCCCGAGCCCGAAGAGGGCCGCCACCGCCACGTAGAAGATCACCCAGCGGGCGGCTTCACCGATCGTCACCTCATGGGGCTTTCGATCGACGATCACGAGATCCACAGCGAGCAGGACGAGCAGACCACCGATCGTCGCGAGCCACAACCATGCGGGGACGTTCACAACGCATACCTCCGGGATTCTCAGCGCACGCCAAATTCACCCGGAGGTCTCCTCCGCCGCCGAGATGATCTCTCGAACGACCGACGGCACCGGGACCTCAACGTTGAGCTCCGTACTGACGACACCGCCGCTTAGGGAGTACTCCCCTCCATGCTGCGTGAATATTGTGCTCCATGAAGTCCGGTTAGCGCCACACAGGGTGAGCAGACCCACGCAACCAGGTGCAACGGGAATACACAGCGTGTCGTTCGGGGTTGAACCGTCCACTACCTGAAGCCGCGCTGAAGATCCACTGATGCTGAGACCGCCAGCGGATCCCGACAGGCCGTTCTCAGCAAAACTCGCATATCGTCATCGACGTGTCCCGCCTCTCCCGCCTTCGCGGCAGGTGGACGATCCCCGCATTGATCGTGGTACTCGCCGTCGTCGCAGGCGGCGTGTACTTCACTCGATCCGGAGACGACCCCGTAGCCGTTTCCTTCAAAGAAGCGAACATCGACGCACCTGAGAGCCCTGACAGCGCTCAGACGGTGACGATCGAGACCCGCCTCTACCTCCCCCAGCAGACGCCCGCGCCCGCGATCATGCTCGCGCACGGCTTCGGCGGCAGTCTGCGCAGCGTGCACACGCAGGCCGAGGAGTTCGCCCGGCGCGGCTTCGTCGTGCTGACGTGGTCCGCGCGCGGTTTCGGCCGCAGCACGGGCCAGATCGCGCTGAACTCGATCGACCGCGAGGTCCGCGACGCCCAGAAGCTCCTCGACTTCCTCGGCACACGTGACGAGGTCGAGAAGGACAGCGGCGGCGACCCGCGCGTGGGCGTGACAGGCGCGTCGTACGGCGGTGCGTTGTCGCTGCTGCTCGCGGGCGTCGACAAGCGCGTCGACACCCTCGTGCCGGTGATCACGTACAACGACCTCGCGCAGTCGCTGCTGCCCAACTCCGCGCTCGCGACGCCGCGTGCGGACACCACCCCGTCCGCCACGGCGTTCGGTGAGGACGGCGTCTTCAAGCGGTCCTGGGCGGGCATCTTCTTCTCGGCGGGCATGACGTCGATCGACCTGTCGTCGCCCACCGGCGAGGCGCCCGAACAGGGCCAGCGGGAGTCGAACAACCAGCAGGTGACCGCTCCGCAGCAGCCCGGCGGCAACTCCGGTGGTCAGGGCCAGCAGCCGCCGACGCCGTCACTCGGCGCGTGCGGCCGCTTCACCCCCGAGGTCTGCGCCGCCTACACCGAGGTCGCGACGAAGGGCCGTGCGTCGCAGCAGACGCTCGACCTGCTGCGCAAGTCGTCGCCCGTCGCCGTGACGGACCAGATCAAGCAGCCGACGATGCTGGTGCAGGGCGAGCAGGACACCCTGTTCGGCCTCGACCAGTCCGACGCGACCGCGCGGCAGATCTCCGCGGCCGGCGGCCCGGTGAAGATGGTCTGGTACGCGGGCGGCCACGACGGCGGCAACCCCGGCACCGCGCTGCGCGGCGAGATCGCCGACTGGATGGACTTCCACCTGCGCGGCAAGGGAACCGACCCCGGCACGGGCTTCGAGTACACCGTGCAGGGCGCGTTCCGCTCGTCCGGCCAGCCGTCGCTGCGCACGGTCGTCGCGCCGGCGTACCCCGGCCTGACCGGTGGTTCCCCGACCGAGCGCAGGACGCTGAAGCTCACCGGCCGCGAGCAGGTCGCGGTGAACCCGGCGGGCGGCAACCCGGCGTCGATCAGCAACCTGCCGGGCCTCGGCTCGGCGCTGTCGCGGTCGTCGGCGATCTCGTCGCGGCTCTCGCTCGACATGCCGGGCCAGGCCGCGGTGTTCACCTCCGAGGAACTGACCTCGCAGGTGCTGCTGACCGGGTCGTCGACGGTGCGGCTGAAGGTCGCGCGCGGTGACCAGAGCACCGGCGAGGCGATCCTGTTCGCGAAGCTCTACGACGTCTCCGCGGACGGCACCCGCACGTTGCCCGGCTCGATCGTCGCCCCGTTCCGGGTGGCGCTGCCGCCGGACGGTTCGGCCGCCGAGGTGACCGTGACGCTGCCGGGCGCGGTGCGCCCGGTGGAGGCCGAGCACAAGCTGGCGCTGGTCATCTCGACGACGGACCAGGCGTTCGCGAACGCCGAGCAGCCCGCCGCGTACCGCATCTCCCTGGCCGCCGACGAGATCTCGGTGCCCGTGGTGCCCGGTCGCAACGTCTCCGAGGGCTTCCCGATGGAAGCGTTGTGGGGCATCGTGGTCGCGCTCCTGGTGCTGATCGGTTCGGGCATCGTCGCGATGTTCCGCCGCCGCATGGCGCAGGACTCGGACCCGGACCTCGCGGACGTGCCGCTGGTCATCTCGAACCTCACGAAGGCCTACCCCGGCGGCGTGAAGGCCGTGACGGACCTGTCGTTCCGCGTCGAGCACGGCATGGTGCTCGGTCTGCTCGGCCCCAACGGCGCGGGCAAGACCACGACGCTGCGCATGGTGATGGGCCTGATCCACCCGTCCGAGGGCAACATCCGGGTCTTCGGCCACAAGATCACGCCGGGTGCCCCGGTGCTGTCGCGCATCGGTTCGTTCGTCGAGGGTTCGGGCTTCCTGCCGCACCTGTCCGGCGCGGCGAACCTGCGCCTGTACTGGGCGGCCACCGGTCGTCCGGTGGAGGAGGCGCACTTCGACGAGGCGCTGGAGATCGCGGGTCTCGGCAAGGCGGTGCACCGGCGCGTGCGCACGTACAGCCAGGGCATGCGGCAGCGGCTCGCGATCGCGCAGGCGATGCTCGGTCTGCCGGACCTGCTGATCCTGGACGAGCCGGCCAACGGTCTCGACCCGCCCCAGATCCACCAGATGCGCGAGGTGCTGCGCCGCTACGCCGCGGCGGGCCGCACGGTCGTCGTGTCGTCGCACCTGCTGGCCGAGGTGGAGCAGACCTGTTCGCACGTGGTCGTGATGCACAAGGGTCAGCTCGTCGCCGCCGGCGAGGTGTCCGACATCGCGGCGGGAGGCGGCGAGGCGACGTTCCGCGTCGACTCCCCTTCGAAGGCAGCGGATGTCCTGCGGGGCCTCGAAGGCGTGCACGACGTGCACGAGGACGAGGGTGCCGTGCACGCGTCGATGAACGGCGTCCCGCGCGCCGCCGCGCTCACCGCTCTCGTGGCGGCGGGCATCGCGGTGGACTCGGCGGGCCCGCGGCGCAGGCTGGAAGACGCGTTCTTGGAGCTGGTCGGTGAATGACTTCCTGATGGCAGCGGCCTCCGCCACGGCGGAGACCCACGCCGAAGCAGAGGTCCCCTCGTCGAGCGAGCGCACGTTGCTCGCCGGCGAAGGGGGACCCCTAGATTCAATTATCCCAGGCGACACCGACAATTTCGGGCCCGCCGAGGACCTGCCGCTGATGCGAACGGTCCTCACCGCGAACCCGAACCGCACCAGGGCGCCGAAACCGCAGGAGGTGGACCGATGACCGAGAACGGTGTCCACACCGATCCGGGCGCGCTCACCGACCTCACCGACGCCGCCGCCAAGCAGCACACGGAGGTCGCGCCGGACGGGTCGTCCAAGGGCTACAAGGCGCGCCGCACGCTTCGCATCCACGTGGAGCTGCAACGCCAGATCCGCCGCCGCCGCACCCAGCTCGTGCTGGGCTTCCTGGTGCTGCTGCCGTTCATCCTCGTGGTGAGCTTCGAGATCGGCTCGTCCGACCCGAACCGCCGCTCCGGCGGCTTCGTGGACCTCGCGACCGCCAGCGGCATCAACTTCGTGGTGCTCACGCTGTTCGTGAGCAGCAGTTTCCTGCTGCCGATGATCGTGGCGCTGTTCTTCGGCGACACGATCGCGTCCGAAGCGTCGTGGTCGAGCCTCAAGTACCTGCTCGCCGCACCGATCCCGAGGCACCGCCTGCTGCGCCAGAAGGCGATCAGCAGCGGCATCCTCAGCGTCTTCGCCCTCGCCCTGCTGCCCGCGGTCGCACTGGCCGTCGGCGTGGCCTGGTACGGCACGGGCGAGGTGGTGAGCCCGACCGGTGAGGCGGCCCCGTTCGGCGACGGCGTGCTCGCCATGGCGTTCGCGGTCGTCTACATCTCGATCAACCTGTTCTGGGTCGCGGGCCTCGCGATGTTCCTGTCCGTGTCCACCGACGCACCTCTCGGCGCGGTCGGTGGCACGGTGCTCGTCTCGATCGTGTCGCAGATCCTGGACCAGATCGAGCCGCTCGGGGACCTGCGCAACTACCTGCCGACGCACTACGCGATGGCGTGGGCGGACCTGCTCTCGACCGACATCGACTGGTCGGAGATGACCCGCGGCACGTTCTCCGCGCTCGTCTACGGCGGCATCTTCACGCTGCTCGCGGCGCGCCAGTTCAAGACCAAGGACATCACCAGCTAGTCACTGCACGCAGAACTCGTTGCCCTCGGGGTCGAGCATCACCACCCAATGTCCCTTGGCGTCGCTGAACTCCTGGACCTTGGTGGCCCCGAGGCCGACGAGCCGGTCAACCGCCTCCAGCCCGGCGTTCACGTCGAGGTGGAGGCGGTTTTTCGCTGTCTTGCCCTCCGGCACGCGCTGGAAGAAGATCCGCGGCCCGGTGCCCTCGGGGTCGATGATCGCCGAGTAGTCGTTGATCGACTCGAACGGGATGTTGTTCTTGACGGCGAAGTCCTCCCACGAGTCGAACCCGGGAGGCGGCGGCTGCACCACGTACCCGAGCGCCTCCGCCCAGAAGCCGGCGAGCTTGCCGGGGTCCGCCGCGTCCATCGTGACCTGGATTCCGATTGCCATGACAGCACCGTAAGACCCAATGCGGACAACCACTGTCCGGAGTAGCCTGCCGTCCCATGTCACGTCCAGTGCACTTCGAGATCCACGCCGCAGATCCCGATCGGGCGCGGAACTTCTACACCTCGGTCTTCGGCTGGAAGATCGAACGGTGGGGCGACGTCCCCTACTGGACCATCGTCACCGGCGACGACAGCGAGCCCGGCCTCAACGGCGGCCTGCTCCCCCGCCGCGGCCCCGACCCGGCGCCGGACGCCCCGGTGCACGGCTACGTCATGACCATCAGCGTCGTGGACATCGACGCCACCATCGCCGCGATCGAGGTCAACGGCGGCACGGTGGCCCTGCCCAAGGACAAGATGCCGGGCGTGGGCCTGCTCGCGTACTACAAGGACACCGAGCAGAACATCTTCGGCATCCTGCAGCCGGAAGAACGCTAGGGCCGCCTGCTCTTGGGCAGCCGCGCGACGACGGCCTCGTAAGAGGCGTCCACGAGCTCGAGCAGGTCGTCGTCGGGCACAGCTCCCTTGAGCGCCACGGTGTTCCACCCGTACCGCCCGACGTACCCGCTGATGGTCACGTCGCCGGGAAAGCGCTCCCGCCACACCGCGGCGGCCTCGGCGTCGACGCCGCACTTGAGCCCGACCGTGTGCACGTCGAGCCCGATGAAGGCGAACGCCTTCCCTCCGACCTTGCACACCAACTCGGCCTCACCCCACGGATACGTCTCCTCCGCACCAGGCTTGCCGGCGCAGTAGACGATCAACTCATCCAGTGTCACAGCAACGATTATCGCCCACCGAACACGGCCACGAAGCGGGTGAACAACCGAGCGAACTCGCCCCGCTCCTCCTCGCTCCAGTCCGCCATCGCCACCGCACAGGCGTTCTGCCGCGCCCGGTGCAGCTCAGCGGAAGTAGCGCGCCCCCTGGCCGTCCGCACGAGCAACACCCGCCGCCCGTCCGCCTTGTCGGCCACCCGCGACACCAGCCCGGCGTCGACCGCACTGGTGACGAGCTTGCTGGCCCGGGGCTGATCGACGTGCAACGCCAGCGCGACACTGGAAACGGTGGCCTGAGCCCCGCTCCGTTCGGCCGCCTCGACGACGTCGAGCACGTCGAACGCCGGAACGGCCAACTCCGCCAGTGCCCGACGAGACTGACTGCGCCGCACAGCGACCAACGCCTGCTCCACCGCAGCGAGGTGGGAGTCCACATCCACCCCGAGATCATGGCCGCATTGAGCGCTGACGAAAGCAGTCAGCGCACATCTCACCCCAGAGGGCGATTTACGGCGGCCGCGCCAATCGTTATGTGGCGCCAGGATTACGCACCGCATCCACCGATCTAACCCACCGCACTCGTGCCGGTTCCACTGTGGACTACCGAACGCCGAGCCGGTCCAGCTCGGCGACGCACGCACGCACCGCCTCGGCCGCGTCGTGGCCGTCGTGATGAGGCTTTCTGGCTTCGGTCACCGAGAACCTCCCACCGCCGACAGCGCGGACCCACGGGCCGCCCAGCCGGTGCTCACGCGGCGCTACCCGGAACGACATCCACCAGTGCGATGTGAACGGGTGGAGCCGCCGAAGCCTCGGCTCCCGCATCGCCGCCTCGACGAACTCGTGCAGGCCGTGCGTCCTGTCCGCTCGCTTGAGCTGCCAGGCGAACTCGATCCGGTCCCCGCTCTCGTAGGCGTCGGCGACGTCGACGAAATCAGCGAACGGCCAGGCGGCGGCCAGTTCCCTCGGGGTGGCTCCGCCCAGCCAGGCAGCCGCGCAGCCGGTGACCTCGGCCAGCTCGGTCGTGGCCACGTGGCTCAGATACGTCCCGTTCAGGACGTGCCGCACGGAGAAGCGGGGCTGCCCGCCCTGCGGCATCACGTACACGGCGCGGCCGCCTTCGCTCACCGTGGCCACCCGGCCGCCGAACGCCCCTGGGGCGTCCCGCAGGTCGATGTCGCTACCTGGGCACGCCTCTCGGAGCACTGCTGCCAAGCCACCCGCGGCGACCAGGGCCTGATACTGCGACTCCGCCATGCTTTCGAAACTACGCGCGGTCCAGCGGGCTGGATCGGCACTGCACCAACGCGAACAGATCCAGCGCCGCGTCGAGGCCGGCGTGACGGTGAAGCGGAAAGCACTCAGGTGCCCTGACCCGGCTCGAAGACGCGACCAGAAGCGGGGTTGCTGCGCGCCGGCAGCGCCAACCAGGTGCTGGATCGCCTCACGCTGCCGGGAGGCCGGGACCTGGTGCGCGACAGTTGTTCTGGGGGACGGCCGGTTGAGCGGCCGTCCCCCAGAACAGCGGGTGGCGTTATTTGACGCCGGCGGCGTCCATGCCGCGGAGCTCCTTCTTGAGGTCCTGGATCTCGTCCCGCAGGCGGGCGGCCAGTTCGAACTGGAGGTCGCGGGCCGCGTTCATCATCTGGTCGGTCAGCGACTGCACCAGATCGGCCAGTTCGGAGCGGGCCATGCCTGCTCGTTCGTGCGACGCCACGACGCCGGAGGAGCGGCCGCCTTCTCCGGTGGCTCGCTTGCCGCGCGAGGCGTTGCGGCCGGAGCCGCCCACCGGAACCTCGTCCTCGACCTCGGAGTAGACGGCCTCGAGGATGTCGGTGATCTTCTTGCGGAGCGGCTGGGGGTCGATGCCCCGCTCGGCGTTGTAGGCCTGTTGCTTGGCGCGGCGGCGGTTGGTCTCGTCGATGGCGTGCCGCATCGAGTCGGTGATCTTGTCCGCGTACATGTGGACCTCGCCGGAGACGTTTCGGGCGGCGCGGCCGATCGTCTGGACCAGGGAGGTGCCGGAGCGGAGGAAGCCCTCCTTGTCGGCGTCGAGGATCGCCACCAGGGAGACCTCGGGGAGGTCGAGGCCCTCGCGGAGGAGGTTGATGCCGATCAGCACGTCGAACTCGCCGAGGCGGAGCTGGCGGAGCAGCTCGACGCGGCGCAGGGTGTCGACCTCGGAGTGCAGGTAGCGGACTCGGATGCCCAGTTCGAGCAGGTAGTCGGTGAGGTCTTCGGCCATCTTCTTGGTCAGGGTGGTGACCAGGACCCGTTCGTCCCGCTCGGCGCGCTCGCGGATCGAGTGCACCAGGTCGTCGATCTGGCCCTCGGTCGGCTTCACGACGACCTCGGGGTCGATCAGGCCGGTGGGGCGGATGACCTGCTCGACGAACTCGCCGCCCGCCTGGCCCATCTCGTACGGGCCCGGGGTGGCGGAGAGGTAGACGACCTGGCCGATCCGGTCGGCGAACTCCTCCCACGTCAGCGGGCGGTTGTCGAGGGCGGACGGCAGGCGGAAGCCGTGCTCCACGAGGTTGCGCTTGCGGGAGGCGTCGCCCTCGTACATGCCGCCGATCTGCGGGACCGTCACGTGCGACTCGTCGATGACCATCAGGAAGTCGTCGGGGAAGTAGTCGAGCAGCGTGGCCGGCGCGGTGCCGGCGCCGCGGCCGTCGATGTGGCGCGAGTAGTTCTCGATGCCGTTGCAGAAGCCGACCTGCTTCATCATCTCCAGGTCGTACTGGGTGCGCATGCGCAGTCGCTGGGCCTCCAGCAGCTTGCCCTGGCGTTCCATCTGGGCGAGCGTCGACTCCAGCTCGGCCTCGATGTCGCGGATGGCGCGTTCCATGCGCTCCGGGCCCGCCACGTAGTGGGTCGCCGGGAAGATGCGGAGGTCCTTGACCTCCTTCACCACGTCACCGGTCAGCGGGTGCAGGTAGTAGAGCTTGTCGATCTCGTCGCCGAAGAACTCGACGCGCACCGCGAGCTCCTCGTAGGACGGGATGATCTCCACCGTGTCACCGCGCACCCGGAACGAGCCACGGGTGAACGACATGTCGTTGCGGGTGTACTGCACGTCGACCAGCAGGCGCAGGAACGCGTCGCGGTCGACCTCCACGCCCGTCTCCAGCGGGATCGAGCGGTCGAGGTACGACTGGGGCGTGCCGAGGCCGTAGATGCACGACACCGAGGCGACCACGATGACGTCGCGCCGGGTCAGCAGCGACATCGTGGCGGAGTGGCGCAGCCGCTCGACGTCCTCGTTGATCGAGGAGTCCTTCTCGATGTACGTGTCCGTCTGCGGGATGTACGCCTCGGGCTGGTAGTAGTCGTAGTAGCTGACGAAGTACTCCACCGCGTTGTGCGGGAAGAGCTCCTTCAGCTCGTTCGCCAGCTGCGCGGCCAGCGTCTTGTTCGGCGCCATCACCAGCGTGGGGCGTTGCAGCTTCTCGACCAGCCACGCCGTCGTCGCCGACTTGCCCGTACCGGTGGCACCGAGCAGCACGACGTCGCGCTCGCCGGCGCGCACCCGCCGTTCGAGGTCGGCGATGGCCGCGGGCTGGTCACCCGCGGGCTGGTACTCGCTGACCACGCGGAACTGCCCGTCGGTGCGGACGATGTCGCCGACGGGACGGTGTTCGGAGTGCGCCTTGACGGTGCTTTCCTCTGGCGGGAGCTCGGTTGCGAAAGCCACGGGAAGCACGTTACGCCGGAGGTCTGACAATTTCCGATTACGCCTGCTCAGAGGCCTAATCGCAGGGGCAGCAGTTGCAGTCGCAGTCGCAGTTCGGGCCGCAGTCGCCGCCATCGCACCCGTCGCGCCGCTTGTCGCTCCACGGCCCCGGGAACGGGTCGCGGCAGCAGAACTGGCACGTCCCGCACATGTAGAGGAACGCCCCGCAGCCCTCGAAGCACCCGCGCGGCTGCCGCTGCCAGTTCAGCCTCGGGTACGCCCACAGACCGCTGCCGGGGTCGGACCACCGGCGCTTGTCCGGCGGGTACTGGTGGCGCTGCCGCTTGCCGAACACGCGCACCACCGACTCCTCCAGCTCGTGCACCAGCAACTTGTGCACGAGCCGCGCGTCGGTGAACTCCACGTCCTTCAACGCGAGCCGGATCCCCGCGACAGCGTCCAGGCAGAGCCGGTGCGCCTCCTCGACGGACGTCCCGGTCGCGAGCAACGGGTTCCACGCGCCCGCCGCCTGGTCCTCCTCCAGGTCCTCCGCCGCGTCGATCAGGTGCGCCACCCGGCCGAACAGCCGTCCGACCTCGCGCAACGGCTCCACGTTGCCGGGCCTGCCGGCGAGGATCGCGGTCTGCCCCACGGCGAACGCGGTCGCGGTCTCCGTCGGTTCGGTCACCACCAGCACGGAGCTGCCGAGCCCGGCGCCCGCCTCGACCTCGGGCTGACGCCGCACCGCGTCCACCATCACCGACGCGTCGAACCCCAGGTCGGACGCCGTCCCGAGCCCCTTCGAAGCCCACCGCTGCGCCACCGCGCGCCCGGCCCACCCGAGCCGCCCGGCGAGCCCGTCGCCGTCGTCCACGTGGTCCTGGATCTTGAGCGAAGCCAGCACCAGCGACACCGACGCCGCGAGCCGTGCCCCGTCCCCGATGGCCACGTCCGCGGACTTCATGCCGCGCAACGCACACGGCCCCGCGGTCCGTCGCGACACGACGGACTGCGCCTCCACCGCCGCCGAGATCATCAGCCCGTCGTAGTTGGTGACGAGACGCGAGAGGTGACCGTGCTCGTCGCGCAACGACAGGCACATTCCGCAGAGGTGAGAGAGCCACGCGGACCGCAGCTCAGCGCCCATTCTGTTGCGGCAGGGGCGGATGATCCCGAACATGCGCGGCATCCTAAGTGGCCGCGGGCCTCCGCGATGGCAGTATCGCTGACGTGGCACACATCCATCCGCCGAAGATCGAGTACTTCGACCTGGACGCCAAGAGCAACACCGATCCCAAGGGGCAACTGAGGAGCGTCGACGAGTTCCGGCTCACGCCGACCGGCCTCTACATGTTCCGGCCCCTCGCGGGCCACCCCAAGATCAGCCACTTCGAGAGCTGGTTCCTGCCCAAGCTGAACCTGCGCGTGACGCGGCAGTCGTGGCACCCCGGCCACCAGCTCGACTTCGACTTCTACGTCGACGTCGTGGAGATCAACGCGATCGGAAGTGTCTGGAAAACAACCGATCTGTACCTCGACCTGATAGTCCGGACGGGCCGCAGCGTGACTGTTTTGGACACGGACGAGTTGATCTCCGCAGTTCAGCACGACCTGCTGTCTCCGGAACGCGCGCAATGGGCTCTGGAGACCACCTACTCGGCGGTGTCCGGCATTTCAGCGCACGGTCACGATGTGGTCAGGTGGCTCACCTCTTCGGGTTGTCCTACCTCCTGGCGTTGATACACAGAGTGTGGTTGTCATCTGACCGTGACGTAACGAATCGACCCGGCGTGTAACTGGGAGCACATATTTGACTACGCTCGGCGGCGTGGGAGCGGTCACTACACCTCAGTTGGTCGATGTCGTCGACACCATTTCGGGCGTGCGCGCGTATTCGTCCGGTGGCTCGCGAACGCTCAGTTCGTGCAACGTCGAACGGTGGGGTCTGCGAATCGAGCATCCCACTCCGGAAGACCCGTTCTCGGACTCCGAGGTCACCTGGCTCATGCCCGAACTGGGCGTGCGGCTGACCACTCACCGCCCGCGTTCGCGGCACGCCCGCAGCAGCCCGAGCGTGCTGTCGGCGGTCCGCGTCGAGCGCGACCACCGCCACTGGCAGACGACGGATCTGCTGCTGGGTCTCGCCGTCCCCGGCGGCACGGTGGCCCGCATCGTCCGCAGCGAGGACTTCGCCGCCGCCGTCGCGGGCCGCGTGCTCCGCCCCGGTGACGCCGACCAGGCGTTGCGCACGGTCCACCGCACCCTCGAAGAGCTGAGCAACGTCAACCACAACCTGACGTCGTGGCTGACGTGGCACGGCATCTACGACTCCTGGCCGCCCCTGTAGGCCAGGACCCTCCTGGCGGCCTGCTCCATCCACGGTTCCTTCGCGTCGCCGTACGCGAACCCGGTGGAGTCGGCCGCGAACCGCTGGGACAGCTCCGACTTGAGCGCCGCGTACTCCTCGCGCGCCTGCGCGTCGTGCCGCAGCCAGTCCCGGAAGTCGACCGCCCACCGCCAGCCCGGCCCGTCCTGGACGCGCAGGTGCAGGTTCACCCGCCGGCCCGGATCCGCGCTCGCGTGCACGCGCTTGCTCCAGTCGCCGCCCTCGCTGCGCGGGGTGTCCTCCAGCGGCCCGACGTACGGGAAACCGGCCTGCGCCAACGCTTCCCGGAGGCCGTCGGCGGTCTCCATGTCCTCCACGGCGAGCTGGAAGTCGAGCAAGTCCTTGGCCGCGAGTCCCGGCACGGACGTGGACCCGATGTGCTCCACGTGCCGTCCACCGGCGGCGAGGCTGATCCGGCGGGCGATGCGCCGGGCCTGCGCGGGCCACCGTTCGTCGTAGGGCACCACGATCGGCGACCCCGAGGCGTACGTGTGCGTGCGCACGTTCTTCTCGAAGCCCACCAGGCGATCCCACAACGCCGTGACGTCCGGGACCTCCCCGCTGTTGTCCAGCCACACGTCCGCGACGGCCCGGCGCTGCTCGTCGGTGGCCTGCGCGGCGATGCGGTTCCGGGCGTCCTGCCGGTCCATGCCGCGGCTGCCGACGAGCCGCTCGAGCCGCGTCTCCTCGTCCGCGTAGACGACGATGACCAGGTGGTACACGGCCGCCATGTCGCGTTCGACGAGCAACGGGATGTCGTGCAGGACGACGGCGTCCGCGGGCGCCTCGGCCATCCGCTGCCCGGTGAGCGCGCCGATCCGGGGATGCGTGATCCCGTTGAGCGTCTGCCGGGCCTCCTCCGTGGCGAACGCCTTGGCCGCCAACGCCGCCCGGTCGAGCGTGCCGTCAGCGTTCAGCACGTCCTCACCGAACGCCTCGACGACCTCCGCGAGCCCGTCACTGCCCGGCTCGAGCACCTCCCGCGCGAGCTTGTCCGCGTCGATGACGACGGCGCCGTTCTCCGCGAGCAGCCGCGCGACCGTCGACTTGCCGGACCCGATTCCCCCGGTCAACCCCACCCTCAGCATGCCGGTCAGGTTAGCCGGGCCACGACCTCGTCCGCTGTGGACACGACCGCTAGACGGGCGGCGTCATGGACTGCTGCGCCAGCACCGGCAACACCGCGACGAGCTTCTCCTTGGGGATGAAGTTGTTGCGGTTGCGCACGACGAACGTCGACTTGCCGAGCGACCCGATCAACATCTGCTCGTCCTTGCCCTCGATCAACGTCCCCTTCTGCTTGCCGACGTCGACCTCGGTGATCTTCGCCCCCTCGCCGCGCTCGGCCTCGACGCTCTCCGCGACACGAGTGCGCGCCGTCAGGTCGTCCGTGTAGGTCGACAACCCGATGACGATCTTGGCGTCCGGCAACCCCTTCTTCTCGGGAATGCCGTAGTAGCAGTCGACCTTGCCGGTCCGCCCGATCCCCGGCTCCTTGATGCCGATGATGATCCGGGGCTCCCCGGGCAACTCCGTCCCCAGCGTGGCGTTCATGACCTCGACGGGCACGACGAGCTCGCAGTCGTCCGGCAACGCCCGGTCCACCATCAACGGCACCCGCGAGGGTGTGGTGGGAGGCGTGATCCGAGGAATCTGCGGCGGCGGCGCCTGCGTCTGCGGCGCAGCGGTGGAGCAGGCCGCGCAGAAGGTCAGCGCCACCGCGCCCAGCACCACGAAGAACTTGTTCCCACGCATAGGTTTGTCAACCTACACAACGAGGTTGGGCCTCCACCACAGAGTGAACGGGTGGACCTGCGGCGTGCGAGCGGGACGGCGGACAAGGGCTTCGAAGGGGCCACGGGAGGCGACCGGGGAACGGGTGGGGCGGGGGTTCCGTGGATGGGAAGGCGGGGTGGAACGGAGACGGCGTGGAACGGAGACAGAGCCAGGCGGGGCAGAGCCCCGCGGGAAGCACGCAACCGCACCAGGCCGCCCGCAACCGGGGAACCCCGACGAAACGCCAGAGGCCCCCGCACCGAAGTGCGGGGGCCTCTGAAAAGCGGGGTCTAGCTAGAGCCCGAGGCTCACATGCCGCCCGACAGCTTCTCGCGGAGAGCCGCGAGCTGCTCGTCGGAGGCCAGCGTGCCACCGGACTGGGCCGGCGCACCGACGGACGTGGAAGGCGCGTCGCCACCGGAGGTGTAGTTGCCCGCACCCTCGGCCGAAGCCTCTTCCTCGGCCTCGGCGGCCTTGCGGATCTGCTTCATGTGGGCCTCGTAACGAGTGTGCGCCTCGGCGTACTGGCGCTCCCACTCCTCACGCTGCTTGTCGAAGCCGTCCTGCCACTCCTGGGTCTCCGGGTCGAAGCCCTCGGGGTAGATGTAGTTGCCCTGGTCGTCGTACTCGGCGGCCATGCCGTACTGGGTCGGGTCGAACTCGGTGTCGACCGTGAAGCCCTCGTTGGCCTGCTTGAGCGACAGCGAGATGCGGCGGCGGTCCAGGTCGATGTCGATGACCTTGACCATGACGTCGTCGCCGACCTGCACGACCTGCTCCGGGATCTCGACGTGGCGCTCGGCCAGCTCGGAGATGTGGACCAGGCCCTCGATGCCCTCGTCCACGCGGACGAACGCACCGAACGGAACCAGCTTCGTGACCTTGCCCGGCACGATCTGGCCGATCGCGTGGGTGCGGGCGAACTGGCGCCACGGGTCTTCCTGCGTGGCCTTCAGCGACAGGGAGACGCGCTCGCGCTCCATGTCGACGTCGAGGACCTCGACGGTGACTTCCTGGCCGACCTCGACAACCTCGGACGGGTGGTCGATGTGCTTCCAGGACAGCTCCGAGACGTGGACGAGACCGTCGACGCCACCCAGGTCCACGAAGGCACCGAAGTTGACGATCGAGGACACGACGCCCTTGCGGACCTGGCCCTTCTGCAGCTGGTTGAGGAACTCGCTGCGGACCTCGGACTGGGTCTGCTCGAGCCACGCGCGGCGGGACAGGACCACGTTGTTGCGGTTCTTGTCCAGCTCGATGATCTTGGCCTCGAGCTCGCGGCCGACGTACGGCTGCAGGTCGCGGACGCGACGCATCTCGACGAGGGAGGCGGGGAGGAAGCCGCGCAGGCCGATGTCGAGGATGAGACCACCCTTGACGACCTCGATGACGGTGCCCTTGACGGGCTCGTCCTTCTCCTTGAGGGCCTCGATGGTGCCCCACGCGCGCTCGTACTGGGCGCGCTTCTTGGAGAGGATCAGGCGGCCTTCCTTGTCCTCCTTCTGGAGAACAAGTGCCTCGACCTCGTCACCGACGGAGACAACCTCGTTGGGGTCGACGTCGTGCTTGATCGACAGTTCGCGCGAGGGGATGACGCCCTCGGTCTTGTAGCCGATGTCGAGCAGGACCTCGTCCCGGTCGACCTTGACGATCGTGCCCTCAACGATGTCGCCGTCGTTGAAGTACTTGATCGTCTTGTCGATAGCTGCGAGGAAGTCCTCCTCCGTCCCGATGTCGTTGATCGCGACCTGCTTGGGCGCAGCGGCAACGGGGGCGGTGGTGGTGTCGGTGGACATTAGGTAGGTGGCTCCGGTACGGATTGGCATTGATGGCTTGGTAGTGGTGCGCGCGCAGCGTCGCAGCGACCTGGAATCCGGCGGTCTTGGATCATGGGCAGCACTAACCCACTACGCACGCGATATCGTACGCGGCCGCGAGACGCGCAAGCAAACCAGCCCCCATGTGAAGGAGCAGTGTGTCCAACCAGCACGCGAGCGCGGAACGAGCGCTCGGCACCGCCGGGATCGTGAAGCGCGGGGCGGACGCCGCGGAGTCGCGCGTGGCGAACCGGATCTGGTGGGACGCGGACGCCGACGACTACCACCAGACGCACGGTGACTTCCTCGGCGCGGCCGACTTCGTGTGGTGCCCGGAGGGCGTCAAAGAACAAGACGTCAGGTTCCTCGGCGAAGTCGCTGGTCGGCGCATCCTCGAGGTCGGCTGTGGCAGCGCCCCGTGCGCGCGGTGGCTCAAGGACAACAAGGCCGACGTCACGGCGTTCGACATCTCCGCCGGCATGCTCCGCCACGCGCGCACGTACAACGCGGAGACCGGCATCGACGTCCCGCTCGTGCAGGCCAGCGCCGACCAGCTGCCGTTCCGCACCGACTCCTTCGACGCCGCGTGCAGCGCGTTCGGCGCCGTGCCGTTCGTCGCGGACGTCCAGGAGGTCTTCAGCGAACTGGCCCGCGTGCTGCGGCCCGGCGCCCCCTGGGTGTTCTCGGTGAACCACCCGATGAGGTGGATCTTCCCGGACGACCCCGGCCCGATGGGGCTCACCGTCACGCAGTCGTACTTCGACCGCACGCCCTACGTGGAGGTGGACGACGACGGCCACGCCACGTACGTGGAGCACCACCGCACGCTCGGCGACTACGTCCGGGCGCTGACGACCACCGGTTTCGTCGTCGAGGACCTGGTCGAACCGGAGTGGCCGAAGGGGCACACCCGCAACTGGGGCCAGTGGAGCCCGCTGCGCGGCAAGCTCTTCCCCGGCACCGCGATCTTCCGCACACGCCTGACGTCGTAATCTCACGTGCCATGACCTCGGCACGCGGACTGGTGGCGGCCCAGTCAGCCCGGTTCTCCGCGCTGGACCCGTTGCTGCCGCCCGCCACCGAACTGCCGCCCGACGGCCACGTCATCACGGCGGCGCTGGCGGACGGCACGCGCGTGGCCGGGGTCATCAGCCACCAGAGCTTCGAACCGCACTCGACCACGCGGCTGTGGTCGGCCGCCGAGGTCTGGGAGATGCTGCCGCTGGTCGGCGCCGCGCAGGGGATGGACGCCCTGCTCACACGCTTCCGGCGGCACCTCGACACCCAGGAGGCCGGCGAGGACACGGCGTGCGTCGTGCACTGGCCGAGCCGCGACACCAAGGCCGCCCGGGCGTTCCTCGACCACGGCCTGGTGCCGCTGTCCGTGCTCGCCGTGCGCCTGCGCACGCCCGCACAGCACGTGTCGCGCACGCTCACCATCCGCCGCGCGACCCCGCACGACCTCGACACCGTGCTGGAGCTGTCCCTCGCCGAACTGGAGTACTCCTCCTACGTCGGTTCCACGATCGTGCGGCCGAACGCGGCGATCGTGAAGCGCCGCGCCCTCGCCGAACGCCTGAAGAACGCCAGCCCGATCTGGCTCGCCGAACGCGACGGCATCGCGGTGGCGCTGGCCGAGTGCGCGATCGTCTCCTCCGAACCTGGCACGGCCGCGGCCGCCCGCCTGCCGAGGGGCCGCTGGGGCTATGTGAACTGCGTCTCCGTGCTGCCGGGTGCCCGCGGCACCGGGGTCGGCCAGCAGCTCCTCGCCTACGCCCACCAGGAGCTTCACCGCATGGGCACGGTCGGCACGTACCTCTACTACAACCCGCCGAACCCGCTGAGCAGCGTCTTCTGGCCCCGTCAGGGCTACCGGCCGCTGTGGACCGTCTGGGAAGTACGCCCCGCCACCGCCCTTAGGTGACCTATGTCCGAGTTGCCAGTGGCAGAGGTCTGCGGGAGAATTTGTACTGACCGGTCAGTTTAAAAGGAAGGTAAAGCCGTGGAGATCCACGCAAGTCGCGCAGGCGTCAACGGGGGCCATGGTCCCCTGCTCCGGCCGACTTCGCTGACCGTGAAGCCCGGCGAGCTCACGCTGGTCGCGGGCGAACCGGGCGCCGGCCACACGGCGCTGGCCCTCCTCCTCTCCGGCCGCATGAAGCCCTCGACCGGCACGGTGTCACCGGACGCGAAGGCGCTGCGCAAGCACGTCGTCCTGGTCGACGCCCCCGAGGTGAACGAGCCGGAGGAGTCGCTGACGCTCGCGGCCGTCGTCGGCGAGGAGCTCGCGATGAACCGCATGCCGTCCGGCAAGAAGGCGGTGCACGACTGGCTGGTCGAGCACGCCGCCGACGAGCACGCGGACAAGCGCTTCGAGCACGTCCCGGCGCAGACCCGGTGCGCGGTGATGCTCGAACTCGCCGCCGCCCGCCCCGGCGTCACGGCGTTGATCCTCGACTGCCCGGACCGCTACCACCCGAACCCGCGCGAGTGGTTCGCACTGGCCCACGACCACGTGACCCCCGAACGGTCCGTCGTCGTCCTGTGCTCGAACTCCTCCGCTCACATCCTCGACCTCCCGCACGCGCGCCTTGGTGAGGACAACGACACCAAGATGGAGATCACCGCATGAGCGCCCTTCGCATGGCCTTCAACGAACTGCGCCGGATCACCTCCGGCAAGCTCCCCAAGCTCGCCGTCCTGGCCCTGGCGCTGGTGCCCCTGCTGTACGCGTCGCTCTACCTGTACGCCAACAAGGACCCGTACGCGAACCTCAACAACGTGCCCGCCGCGCTGGTCGTGAAGGACAAGGGCGCCAAGGACCTCAACGCCGGCAAGGACGTCGCCGACGAGTTGCTCAACGGCAAGAAGTTCAACTGGAAGGTCGTCGACGACGCCGACGAGGGCGTGCGCAAGGGCGAGTTCATCTTCGCCCTGACGCTGCCGGAGGACTTCTCCGAGGCGCTCACGTCCGCCGAGCAGAACAGGCCGCGCCAGGGCGTGCTGACCCTGACCACCAACGACGCCAACAACTACCTCGGCTCCACGATCGCGAACCAGGTCGTGAACGAGGTCCGCCGGGCCGTCACCGCGAAGGTCTCCACCGAGGCCGCGGACAAGCTGCTGCTCGGCTTCTCCACGATCCGCCAGGAGACCACCAAGGCCGCCGACGGCGCGAAGAAGCTCGCGGACGGCAACGCGACGCTGCGCGACAAGATCACCGAGCTCGACACCGGCGTGCAGAAGCTCGCCCCCGGCGCGACCCAGCTGAGCAACGGCCTGCACGAGCTGCGGACGCAGACCGCGCAGCTGCCCGACGCCACGAAGAAGCTCGCCGACGGCGCCCGCCAGGTCGCTACCGGCAACGAGACCGCCGCCACCGAGGCCGAGACGTACGCGAAGAAGGCCCAGGACCTCGTCGGCGGACTCGACCAGTTTGGCGGCGACCTCGCCACCCGGCTGCGCGCCCTCGGCTTCACCGAGGAGCAGGTGCAGAACGTCATGACCACGCTCGGGCAGGTGCGCAAGCCCGTGGACGACGCCAACGCCAAGGTCCAGGGCGCGGCCGGCGACCTGCGCAAGCTCGCGACCGGCGCGGACCAGGTCGCGGACGGCGCCGAGCAGCTGTCGGCGAAGATGCCGGGCCTGGCCGCCGGTGTCGTCAAGCTGGACGACGGCGCCACGGCGGTGAACACCGGGCTGCAGCAGGTCGCGACCGCGACGCCGCAGCTCAAGGACGGTGCCGCGCAACTCGCGACCGGTGCCGCCGACCTCAGCACCGGCCTGTCCGGTGGCGTCGACAAGATCCCGAACCAGGACGACCCGACGCGCGCCGCGATCGCGCAGGCCATCGGTGACCCGGTGGCGGTGCGCGGCCTGTCCCAGACGAAGGCCGCCACGTACGGCGCGGGCCTCGCCCCGTTCTTCCTGGGCCTCGCGACGTGGATCGGCGCGTTCGTGCTCTTCCTGCTGCTGCGCCCGCTCTCACGCCGTGCGCTCGCCGCGGGTCAGTCCGCGCTGCGGGTCGCGTTGGGCGGTTGGTTGCCCGGTGCGCTCCTCGGCATCGTGCAGGTGCTCGTGATGTTCACGGTCGTGCGGTTCGTGGTCGACATCGAGCCGTCGAACCCCCTCGGCACGTTCGGCTTCCTCGCGCTGATGTCCCTCACGTTCGTGGCGATCCTGCACGCGCTGAACGCCGCGTTCGGCGCGGTCGGCAAGTTCCTGGGCCTGATCCTGCTGATCCTGCAGCTGGTCAGCGCGGGTGGCACGTTCCCGTGGCAGACGATCCCGGTGCCGCTGTACCCGCTGCACTACGGCCTGCCGATGGGGTACGCGGTCGACGGTCTGCGCCACCTCATGTACGGCGGTGACCTGGGCAGCGTCGGAAAGGACGCGCTGATCCTTCTCGCCTGGCTGGTCGGAGCCCTAGCCTTGACGTCCGTGGCGGCCTACAAGCAGCGCGTGTGGACAGCGTCCAAGCTGAAGCCGGAGCTCGTGCTGTGAGCGCGCGGACGACGGCGACGAAGCAGAAGCTCTTCGACGCGGCGCTGAAGCTGGTCGGCGAACGGGGCGCGGCCTCGGTGACGGTCGACGAGATCGCCGCGGAGGCGGGCGTCGCCAAGGGCACGATCTACTACAACTTCGCCTCGAAGGACGCCCTGGTCGAAGCGCTGCTGCACCACGGCGTGGAGATCCTCGCGGGCCGGCTGCGGTCCGCGGAGGGCTCCGAGGACTCGCTGGAGGCGCTGGTCGACGAGATGCTCGGCTTCTGGGCCGAGTACCCGGCGTTCGGCCAGCTCCTCGTCTCGGAGCTGTGGCGCACGCCGGGTCAATGGCACGGCACCCTCTCGTTGCTGCGCGACGACATCGTCTCGATCGTGCGCGGTCAGATGAAGCGCCTGTCCGACGCGGGCCGCCTGCCGGAAGGCGTGGAGGTCGGCACCGCGTCGGCGGCGTTGTTCGGCACCCTGCTCGTGATCGCCCTGGACTGGCAGGTGTTCCAGCCGGAACGCTCGCGGGCCGAGGTGCGCGACTCGGTCATGCTGCTGGTGCGGGGTATGCGCTCGGCACGCTGACCTGCATCTCGTTGACGACCCGGATCATCCGGGCGACGAGGACCGCGGCCGCGATCGACAGCGACGTCGAGATCGTGATCAGCAGGGCCACGTCCTGCGGCGCGCTCCGCCACGACACCGTGGCGAGCACGTTCGAGCCGATCCAGCAGAGCCACCAGGCCCGGACGAGGCCGCTCAGCGGCCGTTGCCGCAGCCCCACCATCGGCTGCGTGCGGTCGGACCCGCGCCAGACGTCCTGCATGACCGCGTACGGGATGAACAGGTTCGCGACCGGGATGATCCAGCCCACGAACACCCACATGTTCGTCCAGCGGGCCTGGTGCTTCGACGTGATGGTGTCGGCGTTGAACCGCGCCTGGTTCATCCAGACGACGAACGCGATGCCCGCCACGACGTGCACGAGCAACGAGACCCAGTAGGTGACCTCGTCGACCTGCGCGGAGACCAGCGCCCACGCCATCACGGCCTCGATGGTCTCGACGCCCACCGCGAACGCGATCGCGGCCGTCGCCACCACACCCACGGCGTGCGCGGGCCTGACAACAGAGCTCATGGAAGTTCCCCCAGAAAAACGCACGTCCCCCGACGTCGGCGCGGAGCGTACCCGGCCACCGCCCGATCGAGCGACGGGTTTGACCGAGCGAGCGCAAATGCCCGCAGGTACGAACGAAGACATGCCGAAACTGCTGAGCATCGCCACCGTCCTGCTCGCGACCGCCGCCCTCACGGCCTCCCCCGCACTGGCCGATCCGGAGCCCCCGGCCGCCACGCCCGCGAAGGCCACCGCCGACTTCCGGGAGGCGGTCTTCACCCCGGTCGACGGCGTCCTCGACTTCGAGGAGACAACCGACGGCATCAAGGTCGCCGGCACGTTCCAGAAGGGCTTCGCCTCCGAGCTGCCGTCGGACTACCAGCTGGTGGTGCTCGACGGCGCCGAGGTGGTGCTGGACCTCAGCAAGGACTTCCAGAAGGTCGCCGAGATCGAGGCGCCGGAGGTGGCGGAGTTCGAGTTCGTCACGAAGACCAAGCAGAAGGTCGCCGACATCCGCAACGAGGACGTGGTCGTGCGGCAGCTCGTGAACGTGGCGGCGGGCATCAAGGTCCAGGCCGAGATCGGCCGGGCGAAGATCGAGAAGCCCTAGCGCCTCAGCGGGCGTCCTCGTGGTGCAGCGAGGGCGCCCGTCCCTCCAACGCCCGGTCGACGGCCTCCAGCACCGCGCGGTTCGTGCGTTGCGTCGCGTCGTGGGCGAAGTGGGCGAGCAGGACCTGCTGCGTCGGGTGCGGCAGCACCGGATCCGGCACGGGCCCTGAAGTGTGCACCTCCACCACCGGCGCACCTTCGGCGAGAAGGTGCCGCACGGCGTTGAGGACACCGACGCGGTAGCTGTCGTGCACCCACGCCACCAGCAGGTTCACCCGGTGGCCTTCGAGCTCGTAGCCGACCTCGGTCGCGAGCTTGGACGGCTCCGCCCAGTCGGCCCGCACCCAGGTCGGCCGGTGTCCCCGCGAGAGCGACGCCCGCGCGGCACGTCCGGGACCGTCGTCGGCCATCAGCGGCTGCGTCCGGCACGGCAGCACCACCCGCCAGCCCCGGGCCACCAGCTGCGAGACGCAGCCGGCCAGCATGCCTGTCCCGCCGAGCACCAGAGCCGTTCTCACCGCGCACGCTCCTGTCCGACCGTGGCGAGCGGCCCAGAGAGCCACCGCTCCACCTGCCCCTGCCCGCGCAACCGCACGACCACGACCTCGTCGACCAGGGCGAGCACCCTCGCCCGGCTGCGCCAGTAGCTCTTCCAACCCCACCGCAGGATGTGCCCGGAGTCCGTGAACACCGACCGCAGCGGCGATTCCTGGTTACCGTTCCACAACTCCACCCTGCCCGCGCGACGTCTGATCGTGCGAGCCACCAGCCGGCCCATCACGACGGGGAACCGGTGGTCGAGCCACACGACGGTGTCCGCGCGCGTCAGGAGAGCCGGCCGGGCGGCCTTGTACTGGTACTCCGTCACCCAGTGGTCCTCGGCCGTGAACGCCAGGACCTCGGGCAGGAACTCCGGCCGGGGCGTCCACTGTGGACCCCAGTACAGCGAGTCGAGCTCGACGCACCTCAGGTCCAGGGCCGAGGCGATGCGCCCGCACAGCGTCGACTTGCCGGACCCGGCGTTGCCCGCGACGAGGACGCGCCGGGGCACGTGCGGCAGCGGATCAACTGGTCCGAGCAACGGCATCGGGCCAGGCTAGTGGGAAACCCAATGATCACAACAGAAACGCGGGGCCTCCCGAAGGAGACCCCGCGTTTCGAAAAACCAACGTCAGAGAGCGTTGACGTTCGTCGCCTGCGGGCCCTTCTGGCCCTGCGTGATGTCGAACGTGACGCGCTGGTTCTCCTCGAGGCTGCGGTAGCCGCTGCCGTTGAGGGCCGAGTAGTGGACGAAGACGTCAGCGCCGCCGTCCTCGGGGGCGATGAAGCCGAAGCCCTTTTCGGCGTTGAACCACTTGACGGTGCCGTTAGCCATGTACTGCTTCTCCTTGCGTACTGAAGAACGAGCCGCACTGTGCGGCCGCTCCGTGGTTGGTCATGAGCCTGCCCCAACCGCGAAGGAGGAGAAGCGCTCGCAACTGAAGTTCGGCGAGCGTGGAATACACGAACACAAAACCGCAACCAACACCGAAGTATACCCCAGTTCAGCGACGCTTGTTCTGGGGTACCGCGAACCGCTGCTGCATGAGCGAGATCCGGAGGACGAGGTAGCACGCCAGCCCGGCCGCGCCGAGCGCGCAGAGGGTCGACAGCGTCGAAAACACCACGTAGGCGGGGGTGTCGAGGAGCAACGACTCGAAGACGTCGGCGAGCACCATCGCGAGGAAGGTGTACTGCCAGGGCCTGATCAGCGGGCTCGCCACGCGCTGGTCGAACGGCACGTCGCGCTGCGCCGGATCGCTCGCCTTCCACACCTGCGGCACGCTCCGCACGCCGTGCAGTGCGATCGCCTCGGCGTTGTGGGTGACCCCGCGGAACCAGACGAAGAACGCGACGCCCGCCGGGATCACCATCATGATCGCGAGGAAGCTCCACGACGAGGAGCCGCCCTGCCAGTCGTTGACCGTGCCCCACACCGACTCGGCGGCGACCAGCGCGATCAGGCCCATGGAGACGTACCCGGTGATCCGGACGTCCTTCAAGTCGATGTAGGTGCTCAACGCAAGTCTCCCCGACGCGGCGTTCTGCGCGGCACCCTACCGCCCGAAACCGCAGCCCAGCTCCGCGAAGGTGGCGATCTTCTCGGCGGCCCGCACGACGACCTCGTCGATGCCGTCGAGCACCACCCGGTCGCCGACGCGGCGGGCGGGCAGCAGCGGCACGTCCGCCTTGCCGCACTGCTCGGCGACCGTCGTGAACGCCCTGGCGGCGGCCAGGGGCGCGACCAGCGGTTCGCCGTTCTGCCGGTGCCGGACCAGGTTCTCCAGGAGATCGACGGACGGCGGTGTGGCCATGCGGTGGTCGTTGACCGTCAGCCTGTCGTCGTCGTACCACCACACGGCCTGTCCGAGCGTTCCGTGCACCAGCACGACCGGTGGCAACGATGTCGTGGCGCAGAGCGTCGTGGCGACCACGACCGGAGGCGCGTCATCGGCCGTGATGCGCACACAGGCCGTGTCGTCCGCGGTGATCGTGTCGCGGCATCGGTAGAGCTCCAGCTCGACAGCGATGTCGGCTCGCTCCTCGACGTCGGCGAGCAGCAGCGCGTTCTGCAGGGCGTGCGCGAACGGGTTCACGAGCGTCCCGTCGTCGCCCTGCCGCCCGGCCCACTCGGACCGTTCGTAGTAAGCGTCCGTGCGCACCCAACGGCCTGCGGCACCGATACCGGTGATGTCACCCAACGCGCCGGAACCGATCAACGAGCAGAGACGCCGGTACGAGCCCGTGCCCTGCGTCTGGAACCCGACCTGGCACACCAGACCGCGTTCGCGCGCGACCGACGAGATCTCCTCGAAGTCGTGCACCGACAACACGGCCGGCTTCTCGACCAGCACGTCGCAGCCGAGTTCGAACGCCTCGAGCACCAGATCGCGGTGCGTCGCGGGCGGCGAGGAGACCACGACGACCTCCGGGTGCAGTTCGGCCGCGAGCGACGGCAGGTCCGGGTAGGACGGCACCGGCACGTCCACGTCCGCCACGTCGACCACGCCCACGAACGTCGCCAGCCCGTCGTGCCCGAGCCGGACGAGGTTCTCCACGTGCCGCGCCCCGTGTCCCCGAGCGCCCACCAGCGCTACCCGCATCGCTCTCACCCTTCTCGGGCGTGCTGCGCCGCGGGCGCGAGCGGTCCGCCGATCGCCAGCGCCAGCGGAGGCAGGGCCCACACCAGCACACCGGCGACCACCAACGCGGCCATCAGCATCAGCCGAGGTGCCGCGAATTTCAATGCACCGCGCCAACGAAGACACGTTTGCGACAGCATCCGGGCACCGCGGCGGCCGAAGCGGCCAACGCAGCCACCCGAACGGGCAATGGCGCCGGCAGCACCGCGACCGCTAAGAGGGCGCCGGGCACCGCCTGCTCAGCTGAGATCCGGGACGTCGACGACGCGGACCGGTTCCCCGGTCTCGAAGCTGCGGTTGGCGGCGAACCCGGTCAGCAGCGAGAGCGTGCCGTCGTGATGCGTTGCCCTGCGTCCCAACGGGTCCCCTTGCCTGGGCGGACCGTAGCGCGCGTCACCCATGCGTTGGTCGGCGCCACCGTGCCCGTCCCGGTCGTACTCGAGCGGGACGTCCTCGCATTCCTCGAACAGCCGGTGCACCGAGAGCTTCGCCCCCTGCTCGGGTTGGCGTGCACGCCGTGCACCGACATGTCGTCCTCAATGGACACATCGGGTTCGAACGGGTTCTGGTCGCAGCGATAGCCGTCTTCGTGCCGTTTGCCGTTCTCGTCGCTGCAGAAGAGCAACCGGCCGTGCGCGCAGACCATCTCGGGAACGCTGCCGACCACCAGTTGAGCAGGTCGAAGTGGGCCGCTCGGCCCACGATCCCGCCCCGACCTCGTCAAGGGTTCGGGGTAAACGTTTTCGGTCGTTTCATGAACGAGGATGAGCCCCATGCCGACTCCTGTGGTGCTCGACTGCGACCCCGGCCACGACGACGCGATCGCGATCCTGCTCGCGGCCGGCTCACCCGAGATCGACCTGCGGGCGATCACCACCGTGGCCGCGAACCAGACCCTGGACAAGGTCACCTCCAACGCCCAGCGGCTCTGCACGGCCGCCGGGATCTCGGTGCCGATCGCCCGGGGCAGCGCACAACCGTTGGTGCGTCCCCTCCACGTGGCCGAGGACATCCACGGCGAGTCCGGAATGGACGGTCCGGCGTTCGGCGAGGTGACCGTCGGCGTGGTCCCCGAGCACGCGATCGACCTGATGCACGCGCACATGCCGGCGACGCTCGTGGCGACCGGGGCGTTGACGAACGTGGCCCTGTACCTGCTCCGCCACGGGCCCTCGGCCGTGCGCGAGATCGTGCTCATGGGCGGCTCGACCGAACGAGGCAACACCACCCCGTACGCCGAGTTCAACATCTACGTCGACCCGGAGGCCGCCGCGATCGTGTTCGCGAGCGGCGTGCCGATCACGATGATCGGGCTGAACGTGACGCACCAGGCACTGGTGACACCGGAGATCGTGACGCAGTTGAACGCCCTCGGCCCGCTCGGCCGGATCTGCGGCGACCTGATGACGTTCTTCGCCACCACCTACCGCGACGTGTTCGGGTTCGCCGCGCCGCCGCTGCACGACCCGGTGGCGGTGGCGCGGGTGATCGACCCGGCGCTGGTCACGTGCGTCGAGGCGTTCGTGGGGATCGAGACGACCGGCACGTTCACGCGCGGTGCGACGGTGGTCGACCTGCACGGCAGGCTGGGCCGCGCACCGAACGCCCGCGTGGCCGTCGGTCTCGACGTGGACGGGTTCTTCGACCTCGTGCTCGACGCCGTGAGGCGCCTCACGTGACCACGCGGGCCGGTCCACCGATGAACGGCCTGGCGTCATCGCGCTGGTCGTGCTCGCGGTACTGCTGCTCGGCGCGGCCACCACGGTCAGCGTGCTCTACGTCGAGAAGGCCTCGGCGATGTCCGAGCAGGCGGAGAACCACGAGCGCGAGACCGCCGACCTGACGAAGAAGCAGCAGGTGTTCACGCACGAACGCTGGAAGAACGACGCCGAGAAGACGGTGGTGGCCCTGCGCGAAATGCGCACCGCCTGCTGGTGATCGACACCGTGAGGCGGCTCACGTAACGACGGATCGCCCCCAGCGATGGAAGGTCCGAACGAGTGAATTTTCTCTGGGGGAGATTTGTCATGACCAACCCTGCGCTGAACCCTGCCTCCGACCACGCACCCGTCCAGCCGGACACCGCCGTGCTGCCCGGCTACGAGGTCGTCACGCCGGACCTCACGCCGCCTCAGCCCGAGTTCGTCCCGGCCCCGGTGCCGCCCGCTCCGAAGCAGAGCAGGACGGGTGTCGTCGTGCTCGCGATCGTCGCCGTGCTGCTGCTGGGCGCGGCCGGGGCGTTCGGCGCGCTGTACTTCGTCGAGAAGGGTGACAAGGCGGCGCTGACCGAGCAGCTCGAGAACAAGGACGGCGAGCTCACGACCCTCAAGCAGAAGGTCACGGACGCCGAGGCCGTCTCCGCGAAGGCCGTCGAGGACAAGGTCAAGGCCGAGAACTCGGCCAAGACCATGGAGGCGTGCCGCGAGGCCTCCCGCGCGGTGCGGGACGCGGGCATGGCCCAGGACCAGGAAGCGGTCATGAAGTCCCTGTTCGAGATGATGGCCAAGTGCTGACCTGAACAACGCAGAAGGGCCGCGACCTGAGCAGGTCGCGGCCCTTCTGCGGTTCGGATCAGCTGACGGACTTGTCGCCCAGCACGGCCCACTGGCTCCAGCCGGCCTTCTCCTTGTAGAAGCGGCGGATCAGCTTGCCCTCGTCGGTGCGGGCGAACACCTCGACCGTCTTGGTCTGCGCGTGGTACATCGCCGTCGGCGGCGCGGTGACCTTGGTGGTGCCGAGCTTCGCCCACGGCGTCCAGCCCTTGTCGATCGCCCGCGAGTGCTCGACGTGACCGCCCTCGCCGAGCTGCACGACGTCGATGGAGCCGGTGGTCGAGTTGAAGACCGCGGCCGGCGCGCCGGTGCCCTTGCCGCCGAGCGTCGTCCACCGGCCCGCCGAGTACTGCTCGACGCTGCCGGACTCGGTGCGGACGAAGACCTGGTCGACGGCGACGCTCGGGTCGCTGACGATCTTCTTGTCGCCCTGGTCGGCCCACGCGGTGCCGTCCCACTTGACGAGCTTGCCGTCGGCGGAGCGGGCGTAGACGTCCTTGTCGGCGACGGCCGGGTCACCCTCGATCCTGCGGTCGCCGACCGGCGCCCACTTGTCGGTGAAGCGCAGCAGCAGGCCGTCCTCACCGCGGGCGAGGACCTCGACGGCCTTGGTCTTGTCGTTCCAGCTGAGCACGGGCTGGCCCGCGACGGCGGTGTCGCCCACGGCGACCCACTGGCCGTCGGTGCGGCGGTAGACCTTGCCGTCCGTGCCGCGCGCGAACACCTCGACGATCTTCGTCTCGGGGTTCATCAGCGCGACCGGGTCACCGGCGAAGAGCTCGGGGCCGAGCTGCTGCCAGCCCGCCCAGCGGCTCGTCTTGTGGAAGTTCGTCATGACGGTGCCGTCGGTGCCGCGCGCGAAGATCTCCAGCTGCTGCTGGCCGGTGTTGGAGATCTGCGGGCCGGAGGCGGCGACGACCTTGTCCGTCACGGGCGTCTCGCTGCCGGTGCCGGAGCTGCCCGCCTCGAGGATGTTGTTGTAGCGCAGCGGCACGTACTTGCGGGCCGTGCTCGCGCTCCACACGCGCTGGACGGGCCTGCTGCCGTCCGGACCGGCCTGCTCGCGCACGATGGGGCGCGTCTTGGCCGCGTCGGCCCAGCCGATGAACAGCGCGACGTGGTTCTCGCGGTCGTTGAGCGCGTCGCCGGGACGGAGGTCCTCCCAGTCGATGCGGTGCGCGACCTGCTCGAGGATGTGCGTGGTGTAGGAGATGCGCAGACCCCAGGCCATCGAGACGAAGCCGGAGCAGTCGGTGCGGTAGGCGCCGTACTTGTTGCCGAAGCAGTCGCTCTGGCTGTACGGCACACGGGCGCTGATCCACGTGCGCGAGCGCGCGAGGACCTCGCTGCGCGTGATCTTGGAGTTGGCCTCGTACGTCCCGCAGATGACGCCGCCCTCGGCCGCGACCGCGACGTCAGGCATGGCCAGCGTCGAGCCGAACGTGATGGCCGCCGCTGCCACCGCCAACATCCCCCACCGTTTCATGCGGGTCACCGTAGCAAGGCGATGTGAAGTTTTGGTCCGGTCGAACGTCTTGTCTTGCATCCGCTCACCGCCGGTTGACGATGATCACACACACTCCGGCGCCGCACGGGTACGCACAGCTCAGGGCCGTACTACAGGTCCCGCAGGCTGGCCACGAGGTCGGCGTCGGTGGTCTCGGCGGTCACCCATGCCAGCGGGTAGCTGAGTTCGATGGTGTCGGCCTCCCGCCTGAGCGTCACACCGGGCAGCACCTTGCGGACCAGCGCGAGCATCGCGTGGTTGTCGGGCAGGACGTCGCCGTGCAGTTCGGCGACGCCCATCCTGGCCGCGACCGTCGTCAGCTCCTCCAGCAACCGGCGGCCCACGCCCCGGCGCTGCCACAGGTCGACCACGGCGACCGCGATCTCCGCGCCGCACTCACCGGTCCTGATCACCCTGGCGATGCCGATCGGATCGCCGCCGACGCGAGCGCACACGGCCGCGTGCCGTTCCCCGTCGACGTCCACCAGCACCCGCCGCGCGGAGGCGGTGAGCCGGGGCGTCGGCGAGTGGAACCGCAGGTAGCGGCTTCGCGCGGACAGTCCTGCGAACACCGCGTCCACGGCTTCCGGCGCGGTGTCGCGGTCGAGCTCGGTGACGCGCATGAGGATCAGCCCTCCTGAGTTCGGAATCCGAACTGTAGCTGGGTTCGAAAATCGAACGCAAGGGATATCCTGGGTGCATGTCGTACTCGGACTTCGCGACCCTGCCGTGCACGCTGAGCCGCCCGGCGGCGTTGCTGGGCGAGCGCTGGACACTGCTGCTGCTCCGCCAGATCTTCCTGGGGACCCGCCGCTTCGAGGACTTCCAGGCGACGATGGACATCTCGCGCAGCGTCCTGACCGACCGCCTGAACGTGCTGCTGCAGGAGGACGTGCTCAAACGCGTGCCCTATCACGAGGACGGCCGCACACGGCACGAATACCGCCTCACGGAGAAGGGCCGCGACCTCTACCCCGTGCTGATGGCGTTGCGCACGTGGGGTGCGAAGTGGATGGCGCCCGACGAGGAGGAGTTCTTCCAGTTGCACCACCGCGACTGCGGTGGCGACGTGCGCGCGAAGGTCGAGTGCACCGAGTGCGCCGCCGAACTGACCGCGCGCGACGTGCAGGTGACGACCAGGCAGTGATCATGTACTGACCACTGTCGAAGCCCGGGTGAACTTCACGCGTGCTTCATTGCCGGTGCGGGCCGTGGAAGCTACCGCAGCGAGTCGAGGTGGCCGCGCAGCACCGACAGCGTGAGCTCCGGCGTCATCCGGTCCGGGTGCAGCACACCGTCCACGGTCAGGCCGTTGAGCAGCGACGCGAGCCGTTCGGACTCCAGGTCGAGGTCGTGCGCGGGCGCTATGGTCCCCGCCTCGGACATCACCGCCAGCACGCGGCGGCACAGCCTGCGCAGGCCGTCGTAGAGCCGTTCCGCGTGCGGCAGCAGCGACGGCCGGGTGCGCGCGGCGGTCGCGAAAGCCAGCCACAGCACCGCTTCGTCCCGCCGGCGGTCGTCGAGCGGGAGCACCTCGGACAGCACGCGCTCACCGGGACGGCGCGGATCGGTGGGGTCCCTCATCGACTTGACGTGCTCGAAGACGCGCTGGTCGATCGACTCGATGAGGAACTCGACAGCGAAGACGACCACGGCGTCGTGGCTGTCGAAGTAGTGGCGGATCGACCCGATCGACAGGCCGGCCTCCATCGCGACGTTGCGCAGCGAGGCCTGTTCGACGCCGTCGCGCACGACCACGCGGAACACCGCCTCGGCGACGGCACGGCGGCGGGCGACGGGATCGACGACTCTCGGTGACACCTCCCTTTTGTAGCATGACCCTGCTAGTTTAAGTAGCAGGGTCATGCTACTAAGGGGGTCGCAGATGACATATCTGCTGATAGCGGCAGGTGTGGTGTACGTGCTCGTGCGGCGGTTCAGGGGAGAACCGCTCAACGCGCGGGACCTGCTGGCGCCGCCCGCGTTCCTGTTGTTCTTCGGCATCCGCGCGGTCGAGGAGTTCCACCTCCTCTACCTGGTGCCGCTGGTGGCGGGGTTCGCGTTCGGGGCGTTCCGGGGGATGACGATCAGGCTGTTCGAACGCGGCGGGCACCTGTGGCAGCGGTACACGCCGTGGACGTTGGTCGTGTGGGTGACGTCGATCGGCGTGAGCCTCGGGCTGGGGCTGCTGACCGGCGGCCACGCGCCGACGCAGCTGTCGATCGGCGTGGGCATGCTCGGCGAGTTGTGCGTCGTGGGGGCGAAGGCGTTGAACACGGGCCTGCCGTTCGCGCCGGAACGGGTGTCCAATGGAAGGCATGGAGCGTCGTGACTTCCTGGTGGGGGCCGGACTTCTCGCCGTCGCACCGACCGCGTCATCCGCGGCGCAGGGACTGGACTGGGGCGCCGTCCGCCGTGAGTTCCGGCTCGATCCCGCGCTGACCAACATGGGGCTGTTCTACCTGGCGTCGAACCCCCGCGAGGTGCGGGACGCCGTCGCGGAGTTCCAGCGCCGGCTCGACGCCAACTCGCACGACCTGATGCCCGAGGAGGCGCAGAAGGTCGCCGAGGCGCTCGGGCAGTACGTCGGGGGCGCGGCGGACGACATCGCGTTCGTGCCGAACACGACCATGGGGCTCTCGATCGTCTACGGCGGCCTGAAACTGCGTGCCGACCAGGAGTTGCTGCTCAACGACCAGGACCACGCGTGGCACCAGCAGGCGGCCCGGCTCGCGGCCGGACGGGTGGGCGCGAAGGTCAGGGTCGGCACGCTCTACGAGAACCCGGCGAAGGCCACCGAGGACGAGATCGCGACGCGGCTGCGGAACTCCATCACGCCGCGGACGCGTGCCGTCGGCATCACGTGGGTGCAGTCGAGCACCGGCCTGCGGATGCCCGTGCGAGCGTGTGCGGCCGTTGTGGCGGAAGCGAACCGTGGCCGCAAGGAGGAGGATCGCTGTCTCCTCGTCGTAGACGGCGTGCACGGACTGGCGGCGGTCGACGACGACGCGGCACGGCTCGGGGCGGACGTGTTCGTGGCGGGGACGCACAAGTGGCTGTTCGGGCCGCGCGGCACCGGCATGGTGTGGGTGAACCCCGAGGTGGGCGACGAGATCACGCCGATGCTGCCGAGCCTGAGCGACCGCAGCACCACGGCGTTGCTCGGGCCCGGCGGTTTCCACGCGTTCGAGCAGTACTTCGCGGTCGCGGCGGCGGTGCGGTTCCACCAGCGCCTCGGCCGGACGCGGGTGGCCGCCCGGATCGCAGAGCTGTCCGGGCGGTTCGCCGCGGGTCTCGCGGAGATCTCCGGTGTCGTCGTGCACACGCCGCGGGCGTTGTCCGCGGGCCTGGTGTGCTTCGACGTGCCTGGGTCGACCGGCCCCGAGGTCGTGCGGCGGTTGGCGGACAAGAAGATCCAGATCACGACGGCGTCGTACCGGATCCCGTACGCGCGGGCCGGCACGTCGATCCTGAACACGCCCGAGGAGGTCGACCGGGCCGTGCGGGAGATCAGCGCCCTGGCCCGATGACGCTCGGCAGCTCGGCGAGTCCCGGCGGTTCGAGCTGCACGCTGGTGTTCTCCATCTCCACCTGCGGCTCGTTCATCGCGTCGTGGGCGAACCATCCTCCTCCAAGGACGAGCACGAGCAGCCCGGCCGCGACGAACGAGGTGGTCGGGAGGCGCCGCTCGGGTTCCTCCTCCTTGCGCGGCAGGGGAACCTCGGCGGTGGGCTGCTCGCCGGGTTCGGGTTCCAGTTGCACGGCCTCGAGGTAGGCGCCGGTCGCGGCCGCGCCGTCCGGAGCCCGCAGGACCGGGACGCGCAGCCGTTCCGCGATCTCCCGTGCCACCAGGGGAATCCGGGCCGAGCCGCCGACCAGCAGCACCACGTCGGGCCGGTCCAGACCCGCGCTCGCGACGACGCGTTCCAGGGCGTCGACCGTCAGCTCGACCGACGGCCGGATGACCGACTCGAACTCGAGGCGGCTCAGCCTGACCTCGCGCATCTCCCCGTTGGTTGCCAGATAAGGGATTCTGACCTCCGGGTAGCTGCCGAGCAGTTCCTTCGCCTCGACGCAGCTGCGCACCAACTCACGGCTGTGCGTGCCGATCTTCGCGATGACGTGCTCCGCGACGAGGCCGTCGAGGTCGAACCCGCCGACCTCGACGCGTTCGGGCTGCCCGGCGAGCAACAGCACGCCCTGCTTGCGCAACACCGTGATGTCACAACCGGTGGCACCGAAGTCGAACACCACCACCGTGCTGTGCTCCGGCATCCGGGCGTCGGCGTCGAACGCGATGGCGGCGGCGTGCGGCGCGGGCACGAACAGCACGTCCGCGCGCCCCGCTTGGACGAGGTCCTGGCGCAACTGCTCGAGGTGTTCGTGCGGCCAGCACAGCGGATGGGTCATGGCCACGCGGCTCGGTGGCTCCCCGTGCCGGTGCGCGAGGTCGTCGAGGAGGCGCGCGACCTCCCTGGCCGCCGCCTGCTGACGACGGCTGCCGGTCGTGACGCCACCGCCGGTGGCGACGGTGGTGCCTGCGGATCCGAGATCGAGCCCGACCTGGTACGACATGGCGGTCACCCCTCACTACGGACACCCACCACACGTACGTCTCACCTGGTCCGGTTCACCTGCTCCTCGGCGACGATCTTCATGTCGTTGGCTCACCACGACATCAGGCGCTGCGCCGCGACTTTCGCACCGTCGGTACGCACCCGGGCGGAGAGTTTCGTGGCTTGGTCGGAGAGTTCCAGCACCTCGGCGAGGACCTCCGTGGTGACCGTGGTCGGCGCACGGCCGATGTTCAGCCGTTCGACCTGGGCGCCCCAGTAGTACTGGTCGTACATGTGGGGCAACACGATCTGCGGCACGCCCGCTGCCGCGGCGGTCGTGGTGGTGCCCCGCGCCGCCGTGGTGCACGACGGCGGCCGTGCGGCGGAACAACGCCTGCTGGTTGACCTCGCCGATGGTGAGGCAGTCCGGTGCGTCGAACTCCAGGTTCGCCCAGCCCCGTTGCAGGACAACGCGTTTGCCGAGCGCGCGGGCCGCCGTGACGGCATGCCGCACCGCGTCCTGGGAGGCGCGCATGCTGCCGAGGCCGAAGTAGATCGGCGGTGCACCGCCGTCCAGGAACGCTTCGAGCGCGGGGGTGAGCGGGCGCTGGTCGTCGAGGAGCCAGGCACCGGTCTGCGTCAGCTCCGCCGGTCCCGGCCACGGGCCGAGCACCGGGTCCGCGGCGAGCCACGGGGCGTCGCCGAGGATGTGGTCGCGGACGTCGTCGATCGGGCCGAGGCCGAGTTCCGCTCGTTCCTCGTTCAGGGTGTCGCGGGAGCTCACGAAGTACTGGCGGTGGTGCTCCCACTGCGCGAGGTTCTCCTCCGGGGTCCCGTTCACCGGAACGCGACCCAGCATCGCGGGTGGCGCGTGGTGCGGTGAGGGCAGCGTGTTCGCGCAGTAACTCGCGTACACGTACCGCGCGCCGATGCTCTCCGCGACGGACCTGGTGGCGTGCTGCAACGCGCCGCCCGCGACCAGCACGTCCGCTCGGTGCGCGGTGTTCGTGACGACCCGGAACTGCTCCCGGACCGACTCCTGCGCGAGCCGGCGCAGTTCGTCCGGCGTGGTCTTGACGGCGCTGACGTCGCGGAGGCGCGGGCCCACCGGGGTGAAGGCGAGACCGTGGCCGGTGACCAGTTCCTCAAAGTCGGGTGGCGCGATGACGTGGACGTCGTTACCGCGTGCTTTCAGCTGGACGGCCAGTGCGGTGACCGGCTGCGCCTCGCCCCGCGACCCGATCGTGGACAGCAGAAATCGCATCGTGAATCCCCTCAATCCCCTGGTCAGGGCACGAATTGTGGGGCCGGTGCGGGGTCTTGCGGCAAGTCCCCCCACGCGCTATGAGTTCCAACGGGGAGAAAGACACAGCCCGCCCGAGCACCTGGCTCAGGCGGGCTGATTCGCGTTCTGCCCCTTAGTGGGCCGCGTCGTCCCAGGAACGGCCGACGCCGACCGAGACCTCCAGCGGCACCAGCAACTGGTAGGCGTTGCCCATCTGGTCGCGCACGAGGGCTTCCACGGCCTCGCGCTCGCCCTCGGCGACCTCCAGCACCAGTTCGTCGTGCACCTGCAGGAGCATGCGCGAGCGCAGACCCGACTCCTCCAGCGCCCGGTACACGCCCAGCATGGCCACCTTGATGATGTCGGCGGCGCTGCCCTGGATCGGCGCGTTGAGGGCCATCCGCTCGGCCATCTCGCGGCGCTGGCGGTTGTCCGACGTCAGGTCCGGCAGGTAGCGGCGGCGGCCCAGCACCGTCTCGGTGTAGCCGTCCTTGCCGGCCTTCTTGACGATCTCGTTGAGGTAGTCGCGCACCCCGCCGAAGCGGTTGAAGTACGCCTCCATCTGCTCGCGCGCCTCCTCCGTCGGGATGCGGAGCTGCTGCGACAGCCCGAACACCGACAGGCCGTACGCGAGGCCGTACGACATCGCCTTGATGCGGCGGCGCATCTCGCCCGTCACCTCGGAGGTGGGGATCGCGAACGCCTGCGACGCCACGTAGGTGTGCAGGTCCTCGCCCGAGTTGAAGGCCGCGATCAGGCCCTCGTCGCCGGACAGCGTCGCCATGATCCGCATCTCGATCTGGCTGTAGTCCGCGGTCATCAGCTCCGCGTAGCCGTCGCCGACGACGAACGCCTGGCGGATGCGGCGGCCCTCGTCCGTGCGGATCGGGATGTTCTGCAGGTTCGGGTCCGTCGAGGACAGCCGGCCCGTCGCGGCGATCGTCTGGTGGAACGTCGTGTGGATGCGGCCGTCGTCGGCCACCGACTTCAGCAGCCCGTCCACAGTGGACTTGAGACGGGTGACGTCCCGGTGCGACAGCAGGTGCTGCAGGAACGGGTGCTCGGTCTGCTCGAACAGGTTCTGCAGCGCGTCCGCGTCCGTGGTGTAGCCGGTCTTGGTCTTCTTCGTCTTCGGCATGTCGAGCTCTTCGAAGAGGACCACCTGCAGCTGCTTCGGGCTGCCGAGGTTGATCTCCTTGCCGATCACCGAGTACGCGTCCTGCGCCGCCTGCTTCACGCCGGCCGCGAAGTGCGCCTCCAGCTCCGACAGGTGGTCGACGTCGATCGCGATGCCGACGGCCTCGACCTCGTCCAGCACGTTCATCAGCGGCAGCTCGATCTTCGCGAGCAGCTCGGTGCCGCCGATCGTGACGAGCTCCTCGTCGAGGCGGTCCGCGAGTTCGGCGACGGCCCGCGCGCGCAGGATCGTGCTGGTCGCGACCTTCTGCGCCTCTTCGGACTCGTCGGTGAGCAGCGACAGCTGACCGTCGCCGGACTCCTCGGCCCGCAACTCGCGCTTGAGGTAGCGCAGCGCCAGGTCGTCGAGCGCGAACGACCGCTGGCCGGGCCGCACCAGGTAGGCGGCGAGCGCCGTGTCCGAGGTCAGGCCGCGCAGCTTCCAGCCGCGGGCGCGCACGCGGCGCAGCGGCAGCTTCAGGTCGTGGCCCGCCTTGGCGATCTTCTCGTCCGCGAGCCACTTCGCGAGCGCCTGCTCGTCGGCCTCGCCCAGCTGCGTCACGTCGACGTAGCCGCCCTCGCCGTCGGCCGTGCAGAACGCGACGCCCTCGAGGTCCGTCGTGATGCGCAGCGCGACACCGACGCGCGTCTTGCTCGCGTGCTCGTCCAGCCACTTCTCGAGCTCGCCCGCCGGAACCACTCCGCCGGAGACCTCGAAGCCCTCCTCGGCCTCGGGTTCCGCGGTCGTGAGCGTCTGGAAGAGACGGTCGCGCAGGACGCGGAACTCCAGCTCGTCGAACAGCCGGTGCACCGCGTCGCGGTCCCACTGCCGCACCTCGAGGCCGCCGATCTGGTACGGCAGCTCGACGTCCTTGATCAGCTCCGTCAGCTGGCGGTTCATGATGATGTTCGCCAGGTTGCCGCGCAGGGCCTCGCCGACCTTGCCGGGCACCTCGTCGATGCGGTCGACCAGCTCGTTGAGCCCGCCGAACTGGTTGAGCAGCTTGATGATCGTCTTCGGCCCGACGCCGGGCGTGTTGGGCAGGTTGTCCGACGAGTCGCCGCGCACCGCCGCGTAGTCCGCGTACTGGTCGGGCCGCACGCCGTGCTTCTCCTCGACGTACGCGGGCGTGAACCGCCCCATCTCGGAGACGCCCTTGACCGGGTACAGCACGGTCACCTTGTCGCTGACCAGCTGGAACGCGTCCCGGTCGCCGGTGACGATCTCGACCTCGATGCCCTGCGCCACGGCCTGCGTGGTCAGGGTCGCGATGATGTCGTCCGCCTCGTAGTTCTCCTTCTCCATGGTCGGGATGGCCAGCGTGGCCAGCACGTCCTTGATCAGGGAGACCTGGCTGCGGAACTCGTCCGGCGTCTTGGTGCGCCCCGCCTTGTACTCGGGGTACTGCTCGGACCGGAAGGTCTTGCGCGACACGTCGAACGCCACCGCGACGTGCGTGGGCTGCTCGTCGCGCAGGATGTTGATCAACATGGACGTGAACCCGTACACGGCGTTCGTGACCTGCCCCGTCTTCGTCACGAAGTTCTCGGCGGGCAGTGCGTAGAACGCTCGGTAGGCCATCGAGTGACCGTCGATGAGCAGGAGCCGCTTCACGTCTGAGTGAGTCACGAGCCCGAGTCTAGGGTGGGGGTCTGACAGTTTCGCTTGAGCCCTTGGAGCCCGTGTGACCGCCGACCTGCCAATCGAGTTCGCCGACGAGCAGTTGCACGTCCGCATGGGCATCGAAATCACCCGATGGGATGTCCAGGAGATGGTCGGCACGATGCCGGTCAAGGGCAACCGCCAGCCGTTCGGCCTGCTCCACGGCGGAGCCAACGCCGTCCTGGCCGAGCAACTGGGCTCCATCGCCTCCGCGATGCACGCCGCGGAGCACGGGCTCATCGCGCTCGGGCTCGAACTGTCGTGCACCCACCACCGGGCAGCGCGGGAAGGGATCGTCACGGGTGTGGCCCGCCCGATCCACCTGGGTCGCAGCACCGCGACGTACGAGATCGTGATCACCGACGAGGAGGGCAAGCGCACCTGCACCGCCCGCCTCACGTGCATCCTGCGCCCCAAGCCGCCGGCCGCCTGACCCCCGGCCCGGTCCTCCCGGCACTGGGGTTCACCCCACCCCGACTGTGCGGTTGACCCCAGTGTGCGACCAAGATCAGCCCGAGATCGTGGGGACATGACCTTCACGACTCGACTGACAGCAGCAGTCCTGTGCGGCGCGGTGGTCGCGGCCTCGGTCCCGGCCACCGCGTCCGCCCACCCGGCTCGCGGCAGCCTCCTCGACGTCGTCCCGGTGTCCACGCTGGACACCTCCCAGTTGGTCACATACCTGGGGGACCACGCCTTGGACGCCTCGCGCGTCCGCTTCGCCGTCGACGCGAAGCGCATCACCTACCGGACCATCGACGCGTTCGGCAGACCCACGACCGCGAGCGCCCTGGTGGTGCTGCCGCGCAACGGTGATCGCACACCCCGCCAGGCCACGTGGCTGCACGGCACCACCGGCTACCGGGGTTCCGTCGCGTCCGTCGCCGACGGCAACGACAGAGCCGCGAGCTACCTGTTCGCCTCGGCCGGCTACCTGACGACGGCACCGGACTACCTCGGCCTGGGCACCGGCCCGGGCTTCCACCCCTACGTGGACGTGAAGTCCACCGTCACGGCCTCCGTGGACGCCCTCAGAGCGGCCCGCGAGCACGCCACCTCCCTGGGCCTGCGGCCCGACCGCCGCGTCATGATCACCGGTCACTCGCAGGGCGGCCACGCGGCCATGGCACTGGGCGAGGCCGTCCAGAACGGTGCCGACCGGCACCTCGAGGTGGGGGCGCTGGCCCCGATCGGCGGCCCGTTCAAGCCCAGCCTGCTGGTCGACAAGGCGCTGAACGGCGAGATCGCCAACGGCGTCGCGTACATGGCGTACTGGACGGTGGCCTGGAACCGCCTCTTCCGCCTCTACGACACCCCGGCGGAGGTCTTCCGCGACCCGTCGGTCGAGGCCCTCTTCGACGGCGAGCACCGCAACGAGGACATCTTCCCGAACCTCCCGCCGACGATGCCGGAACTCCTGACCGACGACTACACCGCCCGCCTGCGCCACCCGACCGGCGTCCTCAAGGCCAAGCTCCGCGAAGCCGACAGCACCTGTGACTGGCGCCCACGCGTCCCCGTCACGATCTACTCCTCGGCAGGCGACCGCGACACGCTCCTCGAAACCTCCGCCTACTGCGACCGCCGCCTCAAGCAGCACCACGCCCACAGCACACTCGTAGACCTGGGCGCAGACGTGAACCACGGCCGCGCCGCCAAGCTGGCCCTCCCCCAGATCCTGGCCGCCTTCGACCGCACCTGATCCCCCGGCCGAGCAACCGGAAGCGGCGCGGACGAACCCTCGGCCCCGCGACACGGGCCACAGCCAAGCCACCCAACGGGCCTACCGCTCATCCCGACGAGCTTCGACCACACGAAGACAAAGCGAGCCGGAGGAAACCCTCCGTCCGCTGCCACGACGCAACTCAGCCCTCCGGCAACACCACGGCGCGCTCATCCACGTGGGCGGAGACGTGAGCCACGGCCGTCAAGCCCGCCCGGCCCCACCTCTCCAGTCGACCTCAACCGCACCTTCCCCAACCAGACGAACGAAAGCGAGGCGGACGGAACCCTCCGCCGCCCCAGAAACAAACGCCACACTCATCCGCCTGAGCACAGCCGTGCCGGCCGCACATCCCAGCCGGACATACGAAAGCGGGGCGGAGGACAACCCCTCCGCCCCGCCCCGAAACACAAACCTCAGTGAGCCTCACCCAGGTACGCGTCGCGCACCCGCTGGTCGGCCAGGAGCGAGTGCCCCGGACCGTCCAAAGTGGTCTTGCCGAGGTCGATCACGTACCCGTGGTCCGACAGCGCCAGGGCCGCCAGCGCGTTCTGCTCCACCAGGAGGATGGTGGTGCCGAGCGACTGGAGTTCCTTGATGGTGTCGAAGATCCGCTGCGTCATGATCGGCGAGAGACCCATCGAGGGCTCGTCGAGCATCAGCAGACGGGGCTTCGACATCATGGCGCGGCCGATGGCCAGCATCTGCTGCTCACCACCGGAGAACAGACCGGCCTTGTTGTGCTTGCGCTCCCCCAGGACGGGGAACAGCTCGTACACGCGGTCCATGTCGGCCTGCACGCCGTCGTCCTTGCGGACGTAGGCACCGAGCTGCAGGTTCTCCTCCACGGTCATCCGCGGGAAGAGCCGGCGGCCCTCGGGGCAGTGCGCGATGCCCTCACCGAGGATCGCGTGTGCCGGGTCGTTGTGGATCGGCTTGCCCTGGAACAGGATCTCGCCGGACGCCGGCCGCAGCAGACCCGAGATGGTGCGCAGGGTCGTGGTCTTGCCCGCACCGTTCGAGCCGATCAGCGACACGATCTGGCCGGCCTCGACCGTGAACGAGATGTCGCGGACGGCCTCGATCGCGCCGTAGGCGACCGAGAGGTTGCGGACTTCGAGCAGCGCGGTCATGCCTGCTCCTCCTCAGCAGCTGCGGCGGCCTCGACGTCGTGCTGGACTTCCTCCGGCGGCTTGCCGAGGTAGGCCTCGACCACCCGCGGGTCCGCCCGCACGACTTCGGGGCTGCCCTCGACGAGCAGTTCGCCCTGCACGAGCACGGAGACCGAGTCGCACAGACCGAAGATGAACTTGATGTCGTGCTCGATGACGACGACGGAGACACCCGTCTCGCGGATGCGGAAGATCAGCTGCTGCGTCGCTTCCGTCTCCTGCGGGTTCATGCCCGCGGTGGGCTCGTCCAGCAGCAGCACCGCCGGGTCCGTCGCCAACGCGCGCGCGATCTCCAGACGGCGCTGGTCGCCGTACGGGAGGTTGCGCGAGAGCTCGTCGTCCAGGTTGTTCAGGCCGACGAACGAGAGCAGCTCCCGCGAACGCTCTCGTGCCGCCCGCTCGCCCTTCTGGTACGACGGGCCGTGGAACAGCGAGGCCAGGGGGCCCTGCTTCATCCGCACGTGCCGGCCGACCATGACGTTCTCCAGCACGGTCATGCTGGGGAACAGGCGGATGTTCTGGAACGTGCGGGCGACGCCCGCGTCCGTCACCTTCGCCGGGTCGCCGGGCAGGACGTTGCCCTTGAGCAGCACCTGACCGGTGGTCGGCGTGTACAGACCCGTGAGGCAGTTGAAGAACGTCGTCTTCCCCGCACCGTTGGGGCCGATCAGGCCGACGATCTTGCCTTCGTCGAGCGTCAGGGTGACGCCCTTCAACGCCTTGAGGCCACCGAAGACCATCGAGACGTCGCGCGCCTCCAGAACTGGCGTGCTCACGCCTTCGCCTCCTTCGGCCCGACGTGCACCTCGTCAACCGGCGCACCACCAACATCCTCGTTCGCGAGCTCCGCCCGGCGGTGCCGGTCGGGGATGAGGCCCTGCGGACGGAACCGCATGATCAGGATCAGCGCGAGGCCGAAGATCATGAGGCGGTACTCCTCGAAGTCGCGCAGCTTCTCGGGCAGCACGAACAGCAGTGCCGCACCGAGCACGGCGCCCGGGATCGAGCCCATGCCGCCGAGGATGACCGCGGCGAGCAGCGTGACCGACTCGAGGAACTTGAACGACTCGTACGAGACGGTGCCGTTCTTGTGCGCGAACACCGCGCCCGCGAGACCCGCGAGCATGGCGCCGATGAGGAACGCGAGGATCTTCATCTTGCCGGTGCGGATGCCCATCGCGCGGGCGGCGTCCTCGTCCTCGCGGATCGCGATCCAGGCACGGCCGATGCGGCTGAACTTGAGGTTCGCGAACACCGCCATCGTCGCCGCGACCAGCAGCACGATGAGGATGTAGTAGAGGACACCGGCGGGGAGCTTCACGGCGCCGATCGAGATCGACCTGTTGAACTCCGCGCCGAACAGCGACAGCGCCGGGATGCCGGGGATGGCGTTGGAGCCGTTGGTGATGCCACCGATGTTGTTCTGCGCGGAGCGGGTGAAGATCTCACCGAACGCCAGCGTCACGATCGCGAGGTAGTCACCGCGGACCCGCAGCGTCGGCGAACCGACGACCGCGCCGAAGATGCCGGCCACGATGGCCGCGATCACCGCGGCGACCGGGAACGGCAGCGTGATGCCGAAGTGCGCCGTCGCGGCACCGGAGAAGTTCGCCGCCACGAGGGCGCCGATGCCCATGAACGCCACGTACCCGAGGTCGAGCAGACCCGCGAGGCCGACGACGATGTTCAGGCCGATCGCGGTGGCGGCGTAGATGCCGATGTTCGCCGCGACCGTCATCCAGTACTCGTTGCCCGCCTCGGTGAACGGCAGCAGCAGCGCGCACGCCGCCAGCACGATCACGCTGAACACGCGGTGCTGCTCGGACAGAGCCGAGAGCCAGCGGACGAACCCGACGCCGCTCAGTGCCGCGAGCAGACCTGCCGCGAACCCGAGGAACGACAGGAAGATCGCGCCCGCGTACGGGTTCGCGGTGCCGACACCACCGGTGGTCAGCATCGCGGCCACGGCGTAGAGCACCGCGCCGAACGACACCAGCAGCACCAGGTACGCGACCGGGGTCGAGACCTTGACGTTCCAGTCCTGCACCGGCTCGACACCGATGCCGTACCCCGCGAGGATCACGAGGACACCGGCGACGATGCCGACGACACCACCGAACGCGGTGGCACCGTCGAGGGCCGTGATGGCACCGAGGCCACCACCCTTGACCGTGATGTACGCGGCGTTGACGAACGACACCAGCGCGACGCCCCAGCCGAGCGCCCGGACGACCCGGCCGCGCGACGGAATGGGCGCGAAGGCGGCGATGAGGACGAGCACGCCGAGCACCAGCAGGTGCCAGCGGAACCCGGTGACGAGGAACGGCGCGTCGAAGAACTGCAGAGTCGACTTGTCGGGCCAGTTGCCGTCGTTGAGGCTGAAGGTGACCCAGGGCAGCAGTGCCGCGACGATGGCGAGGACGCCACCGGCGATCGCGAACGGCTTGCCCAGCGGCGCGAGGGCGGAGCGCTTCGCAGAACTGTCAACCGTGCTCATGCGCGCACCCTTTCCGGCTCGCCGAACAGACCCTGCGGGCGGAAGACGAGCACGAGGATCAGCACGACGAAGATCCACACGTAGTCGTACTGGGTGCCACCCGGCATGTACTGGCCGGACAAGGTCTTGATCAGACCGATGATGAAGGCACCGATGACCGCGCCGCGGATGCTGCCGACGCCACCCAGGACGGCCGCCGTGAAGGCGAAGATGCCGTTCTGGAAGCCCATGTCGATGTTGATGTTGTTCAGGTAGCCGCCGAACATGACACCAGCGACACCCGCGAGCACGGCGCCGATGATGAAGGTCAGCACGATGACGCGGTCGGGGTTGACGCCCATCAGCTTCGCGGTGTCGGGGTCCTGCGCGGTGGCGCGCATCGCCCGGCCCATCCGCGACTTGTTGATGTAGGTCTGCAGGATGACCGACAGACCGACCGACAGCGCGACGAGCAGCACGCCGGTCCACGCGATGTTGACCGAGCCGAGGGTCAGGTTCCCTTCCGGGAAGACCTTCGGGTACGGCAGGTTCGACGTGGCGTTGGGGTACCAGACGCGCACGGCTTCCTGCAGGAACACGGACACGCCGAGCGCGGTGATCAGCGGTGCCAGACGGGGCGCGCCGCGCAGCGGGCGATAGGCGAACCGTTCCATGATCACGGCGACGACGACCGCCACCACGATGCCGCCGACGAACATGAGCGGCAGGGCCACGGCAGGCGACTTCTTGAGGTCGTCAGGAAGAAGCGTGAACGTGGCGAGGCCTCCGTACGAGGCCACCATGAAAACCTCGCCGTGGGCGAAGTTGATCAGCTGGATGATGCCGTACACCATCGTGTACCCGAGGGCGATCAGGGCGATCAAAGCACCCTGAATGACCCCGTTGGCCAGCTGTTGGAGCAGGACTGACACGACTACCTCCGTAGACGGCGGGGGCGAGCAAACAACGCCCGCCCCCGCCGTGGCTCAATCAGTTACTGGGTAGTCGATCAGCCGGTGAACTCGCCGGTCTGAACGTCCTTCCACTTGCCACCGGTGACCTGGTAGACGGTCAGGACCTTGTTGGTGCTGTCGCCGTACTGGTCGAACTTGATGGCACCCGTGGCGCCGGAACCGCTGTAGGAACCGACGTTGGTCAGCATCGAGTCACGCTTCGAGTCGTCCCACGCCGAGCCGCCCTCGAGGGTCTTGGCCAGACCACCGATGATCGCGTTCGCGGCGTCGTAGGAGAACGCACCGTACGCGGCGTAGTCCTCCTTGCCGAACTTCGCCTTGTACGCCTCGACGAAGGCCTTGGCCGTGGCCAGGGACTCGGTCGGCGCGCCGACGGAGGTGGCGAGGTCGCCCTCCTTGCCGCCGAGCTCGATGAACTTGCCGTCGTAGATGCCGTCGCCGCCCATCAGCGGAACGTCGAGACCGTTGTCCTTCATCTGCTTGGACAGCGGACCGGCGACCGGGTACTCACCGCCGTAGTAGACGGCCTCCGGGCCGAGGGCCTTGATCTTGGAGATGACGCCGGAGAAGTCGGTGTCCTTCTCGCCGACCTTCTCGGAGCCGACGATCGTGCCACCCTTCTTGGTGACCTGCTTCGACAGCTCGGCCGCCAGGCCCTCACCGTAGGTCTTGCCGTCGGTGATGATGGCGATCTTCTTCTTGCCGGCCTTCTCGACGAGGTAGTTGGCCGCGTACGGGCCCTGCAGGTCGTCGGTGGTGCAGACGCGGAAGTAGTTGTCGAACTGGCGCTTCGGGGCCGTCAGGAAGTCGTTGCCCCTGGTCAGCGACGGGTTCGTGTTCGCAGGCGACACCTGGGGGATCTTCTTGTCCCGCAGGATCGGCTGCACCGTCTGGGCCACGGACGAGTTCAGCGTGCCGACGACACCCACGACGTTCGGGTCGGTCGACAGCTTGGTCGCGGCCTGGGCGCCCTTGGCGGGGTTGGCCTCGTCGTCCTGGGCCGACACGGTGAGCTTGAAGCCCGGGACCGTGCACTTCTTGTTGGCCTCGTCCACGGCGAGCTCGGCGGACTGCTTGATGCCGATGCCGAGAGCGGACAGGTTCCCGGACAACGGGGCGACAACACCGACGGTCAGAGTGCCCTTCGACGTGTCGCAGCTGCCCCCGCTGGTGCCGCCGCCCTCGGTCTTGTTCGAGCCACAGGCTGCAAGAACAAGCAGCGAGGCACCGACGATCGCTGCGGACTTCACAGAGTGCTTACGCACGTGATGTCCCTCCTATATCCCTGCTCCCGGCAACGCGAGATCTCCGCGCACCGCTCCATCACCCTCTCCTGAGGGATGGCCGGAACCTAGGCGATGACTGTGACCGCAGTCATCAAAGCCAATGGGCTCGTGACCATAACGCAACGCGGCGTTATGTTTGGTTTAAGGAATGTCACAGACGGTAACTCTCGTTCACTCTTTGGACGGCTGTCATAACGTGGTCGTATGACTCCGCGTCGTCGAGTGATCACCGCAGTCGGCGCCGCCGCGGTTCTCGTGGCCGCAGTGCTGGTACTCCGCACCCACGATGATGCCGTGAAGAAGCCCAGTTCAGAGGCCGTTCGCTTAACTAAGTACACAGCGGATTACGTCTCTGTTCCAGATCAACCGGCGCGGCCGAACGCTCCGTCCTCCGGATGGAGCAGCGAGGGACGGGTCCAATGGGTTCCCGTGGAGGGCGCGGCGGGCTACGAGGTGGCCGGGAGGCTCGTCGCGGCACCCGAGATCGCGGGCTCCGGACGGCCCGAGGTGCGGGCCGTGGACGCGTTCGGGCAGCGGTCCGAGCCGGTCAGGGCGGAGGAACGGCCGAGCGACGACGGCTGGCGCCGGGCGATCGGCGGCTGGATCGACGACTTCGACGACACGTTCTTCGCCCGCCGCTACCACCTCAGCGCGCGTGAGGGGTGCGTGAACCCGAGTTCGGGGTCCAACGGCCGGTTGGTGCTCGACATGCCGTGCGGCAACGACACCGCCGTGCTGCGCGCACGGACGTTGCTGCGGCTCGACGAGTCACCGGAACTGGGTCGGGTCGTCGTCGTCACGGACGCCGCGGGGCCACGCGGGAAGCTCGTGCTCGACCTCGTGCCCGGAACGCCCGACCGCCTCGGACCCATACCTACTGCTGATGCGGTGCGCGTGGTGGTGGACGACTCCGTGGCCCCCGGAACGCGCGGCGCGGGCGTTCTGCATCGATTCGAAGCGGTGCTGACAGATAACGACGTGAAGGTGTTTCAGGACGGTGCCGAGATCGCCGCCGTCCCCGGCGTGCCGCGGTGGCGTGAGGCGAGCGTGCTGATCGGCGTGACGCCTCCACCCGGCTATCCGGGACGCGTCGAGATCGACACCGTCGGCATCACCGGATCGCGCGGCCCCGAGGACGAGGTGATCGACACGTCGGTCGTGGCGGGAACGTTGCGCGTGCTCCAGCCGGAGGAGGCGGCGCCAGGCATCGGCGTGGCGCGCACACCGTTGCGTGGGGTCCCATCGGCGCGTTTGAGGACCACGGTGCGATTAGGCGATGGCGGTGATCCGAGCGCCGCGGTGGCGCAGCTCGGATCGGCGCGGGTGCCGCTCCGACCGGTGGTGAGCGGCTGGTCCGCGACGGCGCGTGCCGAGGTGACGCTGGCGGGAGACCTGCCGGCAGAGCTGCTGACGAGGGACGGACCGGACGCGCTGACGCCGTTCGTGCTGCGGATGCCGGGAGCCGCGCAGGCCGAGGTGGTCGAGAGCTACTTCGAGGTGCCCGGCCGGTCGGAGGCGAAGCTCGGACTCGCCCCGGCGGAGCCATCGCCGGTTTTGCCCGTGATGACCGCTGAGTTCACCGCTAAGGGCCCGAACGACGTGACACTGGTGATCACCCTCGACGCCGCCCACGCACGCTCAGTGGCACCGATAGCGGGCTACGAGGTGTACGTCGACAACTCTCTCGCGGTGTCCATGCCGGTTCCCGGTGGCATAGGTGGCCGTCACGAGCTGACGCTCGCGCTGGAAGGTGCCCACAACGTCGAAGTCCGCCTGCGCCCCGAGGATCCGGGACGGCAGACGGACTCCGTGTGGCTCGAACTCAGCCGAAGTTCTCGATGACGGCCTCGGCTACGGCCTTCATCGTGGTGCGGCGGTCCATGGCGGTGCGCTGCACCCACCGGAACGCCTCCGGCTCGCTCAGACCCTGCTTGGTCATGAGGATGCCCTTGGCGCGTTCCACGGTCTTGCGGGTCTCCAGGCGTTCGGTGAGCCCGGCGACCTCCTGCTCCAGCGCGGCCAGTTCGCTGAACCGGCTCATCGCCAGCTCGATCGCGGGCACGAGGTCCCGCTTGGCGAACGGCTTGACCAGGTACGCCATCGCGCCCGCGTCACGGGCGCGCTCGACCAGGTCGCGCTGGCTGAACGCGGTGAGGATCACGACTGGCGCGATCCGGTTGCCCGCGATGTGCTGCGCCGCCTCGATTCCGTCGACCTTCGGCATCTTCACGTCGAGGATCACCAGGTCGGGGTTGAGTTCGGTCGCGAGCTTGATGGCCTCTTCACCATCTGCGGCCTCGCCCGCCACGTCGTAGCCCTCCTCGCGCAGCATCTCCACGAGGTCGAGGCGGATGAGAGCCTCGTCCTCGGCGACGAGCACGCGAGGGGCCTTGCGCGTGGCTTCGGACTGGGCCTCGGCAGCCTGCTGGGTCACCGGGGTCCTCCTGACGATCGTTCCTGCGGGCGAAAGCGCAGTCTACCGGCGGTCAGGCCGCTGATCAGGGTCACCGGCCGTGACGGCAGACACGAACTCCTCGGGCCACGGGTAGGTCCGCATGCCCTCCTCGACGTCCTGGGCGGGCGCGTCCTGGCGGCGCAACGTGGTCTGACCTGTGATCCCGAACTCGGGGTGGGCGAGCTCGCGCTCGATGTCGTCCCGCGCCGGACCGCCCGCCCACTCGACGAACCAGGCGCCGCCCATCGGGAGTGCTCGCAACCAGCTGGCGTCATGCCACAGGTGTACCCGGCGCAGGAGACCGCTCCCAGTGGCCGATTCCGCGACCTCTTCGTCAGTACCGCCGCCGTCGACGTACTCGACGCCGCGGTGCTCGTGCATCCAGCGCACGTACCGCATGCCGAGATCCCACGCGGCCTCGTCGACGCCGACCAGCACGACGGCGGCGTCCCCGGTGGTCAGCTCGGCCGACCGCCGGTGCTGCCGGCGCTGCAGACCCGCGACGCCCATGCCGAAGCCGCCCTCGGTGCGCGGCAGCAGCTCGAACAGCAACGGGCCGAGCGCCCGGTCGTGCAGGTGCAGCTTCAGCGGCTCCCCCGGTTCCACCGTCCGGAACGCGTGGGCGGGCCGGACGATGCTCGCGGGGGGCATCAGCTGGAGCATGCTCGCGGCGGTGCAGGCCGCGAGCAGCACCTTGGCCTCGAGCTGGGCCTGCGCCGGCGTGCCGGCTGCGGGCAGGGGTGGGTCCCCGTCGCGGACGGCCGGGACCGCCTGGGACAGGTTCTCGCCGGTGTAGGTGCGCCGAAGGTCGGCCAGCTGGTCCGTGATGGACAGACGTGCCACGACAGCAGTCCTCGTTTCCGCCGCCCGGCTCGGCACGACAAGGACGCATGTGTCACGCGTCTACGTGGTCGGTTCGCTTCGGTGAGCAGGAGTTGCTGAACACTGCGGCGGAACGTGCCGCTCACTGCCGGGGAGCGGCTCCAGCCTCACGTCTGCTCGGACGCCACTGACCACGGTACCGGACCGGCGCACCCAGTTTTCTAGTCCGCGCCCACGATCAGCTTGTACTTCACGTCGACCTGGGTGCCGTTCGCCGAACCGCGGATCACGAGCTCGTGCTCACCGGAGGCGGGCGGGTTGATCCACGCGTACAGGCCGCAGCCGACGGAGTTGATCCGGCCGGCCTGGGCGCCGAACGGGTTGCCCGCGCGCGCCTCGTAGGTGAACGGCGTCGCGGACACTCGCGTGAGCGCCTGCGTCGAGCCGTCCACCAGCACCTCGCCCTGCGCGCCCTTCATGAACGACTCGCAGGAGGCGACATCGCTCGCGAGGTTCACCACCGGCGCGAGCAGGGGCTTGGAGGCCGGCACGCGGCACTGCCGCTCGACCGGGCCCTCGCCGAGCGACCCGGCGAGCAGCCAGACCTGGACGGGCTGGTCGCGCATGCAGTACCGCCCGGAGGTGTCGGACACCGGGTTGCTCCCGGAGGGCTGGGAGGCCCACGTCCACCAGAGCGCCTGGAAGTCGGCGGGCGCCAGTTTGTCCGAAGTGGACGGCAGAGTGGGGGGTTGTGCCGCCATTTGCGCGTTTCCGCCACAACCGGCGAGCAGAACAACCAAGAACAGCAGGACTATCCTCACTGGTTCTCGCGTCCCTTGCGTCGTTGTTCCTCCGCGCGCTCACGGCAGCGCCGCAGGAACTCCTCATCGTCGTCAGGATTGCCGGCCGCGAACCGCCCCGGCCGGTCGTACTCGGGATAAGCGGGCGTACCGCGTTCGAAGGCCCCGAATCGCGCCCTTCCGGTCCCCACCACCGGACGACCCGCGATCAGCCACGCGATCGAACCCACCAAAGGGAACAGCAGGACCAGGAGAAGCCACATCATCTTCGGCAGATGACGAACCGAGCCTTCATCGCTCGTGATGACGTCCACCACCGCGAAGATCGTCAGACCTATCATCACCACTCCGAACAGCCCACCGAAGTACAGCATCTCCACCCCCAGGTCGTGCGGTCGCCGCACATCGTGGCACAAGGGGCCACTCCGTGAACACAGCTCACACGTCAATCATCGGACCACAAATTCACAAACCCGTGAATCCCGCCGAAACAAAAGCCGTGAGGGTCCGGAAATACCGCGCGTGCGCGCGAACGCCGCACCTGGGCTTGCCTGCGCACGCTCGGCCGTCAGGTCCATCCCCGGTGTCGGCCGACCCGCGCAACCAATTCAACCCGCAGGACGAAAACCTGAACGTTCGTCCAGAATTCGGGAACGCTCCCACAGCGGCGACAATTGTGTTTCCGGCGATTCGAACGGCGTTTCGCGCACCGGAACGTTCACACCGTCCCACGTGGACCGGAGGCGTGAGCGGACGTGGCGCTGAGCACCAGACCTGCTGTCAATCCGTTGCCCGACCGGTAAGCGCGCCTTAGCGTCGGACGCATGCCCAAGGGTGCCGAGAGCTTGCTGGAAGTGCTGGCCGCGCACGACGTCGAGGTGGTGTTCGGCCTCCCGGGCGTCCACAACCTCGCCGTCTGGGAAGCGCTGGGACGGCATCCGGGCATCCGCATGATCGGCGTGCGCCACGAGCAGACGGCCGTCTACGCCGCCGACGGCTACGCCCGCGCCACCGGCAGGCTCGGCGTCGCGGTCGTGACCACCGGTCCCGGCGCCGCGAACACCCTGGGCGCCACCGGCGAGGCGTGGGCGTCGGGCAGCCCCGTGCTGGTGATCGCCACCGACATCCCGTCCACGCTCCGGCAGCCCGGCGTGTACCGCGGCGTCCTGCACGAGACGCGCGACCAGCGGGCGATGTTCGCGCCGGTGACCAAGGCGTCGTTCGACGTCCCCACCGCCGCGGAACTCCCCTCGTACGCCGACGAGGCCGTCCAGCACGCACTCACCAGTCCCCACGGCCCGGTGTACCTGGGGGTGCCGACGGACTTCCTGTCCGCCGAGGTGCCGAGCCACACCGTCACGAGGCCCGCCCCCGCGCACGCGGCCGTGGACCTCACCGAGGCCACCGCTCTCCTCGCCGGGTCCGCCCGGCCGCTCATCTGGGCGGGCGGTGGCGCGGCCCGTTCCGGTGCGGGACCGGCCATCGGGGCGTTGGCCGACAAGCTGGGCGCACCGATCATCACGACGTACGGCGCGCGCGGCCTGACGGACAGCCCTCTCGTAGTGCGCGGTCCCGTGCACGCACCACCCGTCGGAAAGCTCTGGGACGACGCCGATCTGGTGATCGGGATCGGCACCGACTTCGACGGCATGATGACGCAGAACTGGTTGCAGCCGAAGCCTCCCGCGCTGTTGGCCGTCAACATCGACGAGGCGGAGGCGAGCAAGAACTACCCGGCCGACGTCACGCTCGAAGGCGACGCCGCCACCGTCACCACCGCCCTGGCGGCCGCGCTGACCGCACGACCAGGTCACGCCGACGTCGACGCCCTCAACGCCGAGGTCCGCGCACTGGTGGAGGGAGACTCCCCCGAGGCCGTGAAGTTGTTGCGGGCGTTGGAGAACACCGACGCCACGATCGTCGCCGACATGTGCATCCCCGGCTACTGGATCGGCGGCTTCCACCACGTCACCAAACCGCGCGGGCTCGCCTACCCGGTCGGCTGGGGCACCCTCGGCTTCGGCTTCCCCGCGGCCATCGGCGCGGCGGTGCACGGCCGCACGATCGCGGTGGTCGGCGACGGCGGTTTCCTGTTCGCCTGCGGGGATCTGGCCACGCTGAGGCAGGAGGACCTCCCGCTCACCATCGTGCTCGTCGACGACGGCGGCTACGGCATGCTCCGCTACGACCAGCAGGTCGCGAACCACACCATCAGCGGCGTCGACCTCACCCGGCCCGACTTCGCGAGGCTCGCCGAGAGCTTCGGCATCCCCGCCGTCACGCTCGACGGCTTCGACGGCCTCGCGCACGCCCTGGCCGTCGCCCAGGGCCCCACCATGATCGTCGTCAACGCGAGCCTGCGGCCGCCGATCAACACCTCCCCGCGCTGGTACCGCAAAACGTCCACTTGATCAGGCAACCCCTGGGTACCGTCCCGCACATGGGACGTGGGCTCAGGATCGTGCTCATCGTGCAGGCGGTCGTGCTGACCGCGTTGTCGGGTCGCTACGGCTTCCACCGCGACGAGCTCTACTTCATCGCGGCGGGCAAACGGCTCGACTGGGGCTACGTGGACCAGCCCCCGATCACGCCTCTCCTCGCCCGCCTCGCCACCGGACTGTTCGGCGAGACACCGGTCGGTCTCCGCGTGGTCGCCACCCTGCTGGAACTGGGCACCACGGTCGTGGTCGCCCTGATCGCGAAGGAACTGGGCGGTGGCACGACGTTCGCCGCCGCGGCCGCCGCCACGTCGAGCTTCGTGCTGGCCGTGGGCCACATGCTCGCCACCGCCACCCCGGACTTCCTGATCTGGGTCCTGCTCGCCTACTTCGCGATCCGGCTGCTGAAGTCCGGTGACGGCCGGTGGTGGCTCGCCGTCGGCGCCACCGCCGGACTGGGCCTCGCGAACAAGTGGCTGCTGCTGTTGCTGCTCGCATCGCTGGGAATCGCGCTGCTCGCCGTGGGCCCGCGCTCCGTCCTGCGCACGTGGTGGTTCGCGGCGGGAGTCGCGGTGTGCGCCGCGCTGGCCGCACCGGTCGTGATCTGGCAGGCGCTGCACGACTTCCCGTTGCTCACCGTCGCCAGGGGCATCAGTGAGGACGACGGCACCGAGAACCGGATCCTGTTCCTCCCGATGCAGGTCCTGATGTTGTCCCCGCTGCTCGTCCCGGTGTGGGTCAACGGCTTCCGCACCCTCTGGCGCGACACCACGTTCCGATCGATCGCGCTCGCCTACCCGATCCTCTGCGCGCTGTGCCTGATCACCGGCGGCAAGCCCTACTACGCGCTCCCGCTGCTGCTCGTGCTGACGGCCGCCGGAGCCCGCCAGGCCCAGGAGTGGTTGCTGCGCACCAAAACGACCGGCCGCGTCCTGGTGGCGCTGACCCTCGTGCCGGGTCTGCTGATCTCCCTGCCGATCCTGCCGCCGAGCGCGCTGGGACCGGTGCTGGCCGTCAACCCGGAGCAGGGCGAGCAGATCGGCTGGCCGGAACTGGCCGCCACGGTCGAACAGGCGTGGCAGGACCACGACCACCCGGTGCTCATCACCCGCAACTACGGCCAGGCGAGCGCCGTGGAGGCCTACGCCGGCATCCCGGCCCACTCCGGCCACATGTCGTTCTACGACTGGGGACCTCCGCGGGTGACCACGGACGAGGTCCTGCTGGTCGGCTTCGCGCAGCCGCCGTTCACCGGCTGCACCGTGGTCGCCCGGCACCACAACACCGTGGAGAACGAAGAAGACGGCGTGGAGATCAAGCTGTGCACTGCACCAACAGAACCGTGGGACACCTTCTGGCCAAGACTCCGCCACTACTACTGAACTGACAAACTCACCAGGTGACCCGAACCTGGCCTGAGAAGCTCGCCACCGACGAAGCCGCGCTCGCGTGGGAGTTCCTGGACTTCCTGCGCAAGACCGCCGTCCTCAAGGTGGACGGCCTCACCCGCGAGCAGGCCGCGGCGGCCCCGATCGCCACGTCCCCGGGGCTGACGGCACTCGGCCTGCTCAAGCACCTCACCGCCGTCGAGCGGTACTGGCTGTGCATCGCCGGCGCGGGCCTCGACCTGCCGTCGTTGTGGCAGGGCGACCCGGACCCGTCGTGGCACCTCGAAGACGACGACACCCCGGCGTCGCTCATCCAGGCCTACCGCGAGGAATGGGCGAACGCCGAGGCGTTGAAGAAGCACGCCCCCGACGCCGTGGCGGCGGACGGCAAGCGCACCGTGCGGTGGATCCTGGCCCACGTGGCGCAGGAAACCGCGCGCCACGTGGGCCATCTGGACCTGATCCGCGAACTGGCGGACGGCCAGACCGGAGAGTAGGAGCGGCGCCAGATGCGTGTGTGGGGGCGCGGACAAAGTCCGCACCCCCACACACGAGTGATCTGCCTCAGACTGAAGCCGGGCCGGTCTCCTGGGCCTTGCGCCGGTCGGAACGCCACCAGAGATAGCGGGCGATCACGTCCACCACTCCCGTGACGACGAACCCCAGCACGAGTGCTCCGTGCGGCCAGTCGATCACCAGCCAGATGACCACCAAGGCGATCACCGGTCCCAGAGGGAAGTACCAGCAATTTCGCCCGAGCGGCTCGTGCACCAGCCAACGGCCCAGAGACACTACTTGTTCACCTTCCAAGCGTCGTGCGTGATGTTACCGACGCAGCCGAGCGCGAGCCCGCCGATCGCCGCGGAGATGATCTGGCGGCGGTTGGCTCCGCCTCCCCACGCGATGGCAGCGGGCCCTGCTCCCCAGGAGACGCAACGGAACGCCGCTCTGCCGCGGTTCTCGCCGACGTACCGCTTGACCTCCACCTTGCGCGTCTTCAACCCGTTCTTGAACGCGTTCCACCCGGACTTGACGCGGCTCACGGCGCTGACGGTCCTGGCTCGGACCCAGCTGCCCGCCTGCACGACCGCGCGGCCGGTCGCCTTCATGCCGCCCCAGATGCGCGGCGCCCACTTGACGCCCCACTTGATCCCCTGGCGGAGTGCGAACCTGCCGAGGATCGGCAGACCGACTCGAAGACCCGCCACCGCGAGGAAGAGACACGGCGGGCACTTTCCGTCGAGGTCGTTGGCGTTGACCGGGTCACCGCTGACGTAGTCGTAGTCGTTGGCCGACCCACCCTCGACCGGGTCCACGGACAGGAACCGACCGAGAAGCGGACTGTACGGACGGGCGCCCATCTGCACGAGCGACAGAGCACCGGCGTGCTCGTACGGACGCTGGTGTTGCCCGAGCCAGCCGAAGTCCATCTGGCCCGGCTGGTTGTCCGGCACGGCGTCCGCGTCGACCCTGCCGTCGCTCGCGATCGGCTCGCCGAACGGCGTGTAGTGCCGCAGCGCCCCGACCTGGTTGCCCGCCGCGTCCGTGCTGAGCACGATGTCGCCGCGCACGGACGGGTGGTCGTACGAGCGGCTGTCACCTCTGACAGTGACCAGGACGCCACCAGGCAGCGAGATCGACCGCACCAGCACCTTCTTGTCCTCGCCGAGCACGAAGTCCGAGGAGTCACCGTCACTGGTGTGGCCGTACAGCACGACCTGCTGGTCGTCCCCCTGCTCGGCGCCGCGGCGCACGATCCGGTCCGTGGCGTCGCGCTGGTACGCGACGGCAGCGGGGTCCGCACCGACCGAGCGAGCACCGACGTTGCGACCGGCCGTGTCCCACGACAGGTGCGTGGTGGAACCGTTGACCGTGTACTCCGTGGTGTTGCCGCTGTCGTCGTACTTGATGCCGGACACCGCGTTCGCACCCGTCGTGGCCAGGAGTCGGTCGGCCGCGTCGTAGCAGTAGTTCGTCGTCTGCGAGCCGCTGGCCGTCCGGTCGATCAGCTTGACCCTGTTGGTGTTCAGGCCTGCGTTGCCGACCGATCCGGCGGGACAACCCTCTGCCGCGGAGCCGAACTCATACGTGTAGACGTGCCCGCTGACCGCCGCGTTGGTCAGTCTTCCCGCAGCGTCATACACGTAGTTGTGACCGCCTGCGCCCGCATCGAAGCCGTTGAGCGTCTCGTCCACGATCGTGCCGGCGCGAGTGCGCGTGACGGTCGTGGGGATCTCGGTCCCCGGCTTGGTCTTCCACGTGAGCGAGGTGATCTGACCCGGGCCGTCCTTGCCGATCGCCGCCAGCGAGGTGCCGTTGGCGTAGGTCACGGACTTCAGCTCACCTGCGGCGTCATAGACCGGCGTGGCGAGCACGGTGCCGTCGAGCGAGGTGGTCAGCAGCCTGCCCGCGTCGTCGTATGTGCTGGTCGTGGTCTGCGCAGGGTTCAACGGCAGGTTGACCTTCTGCGACGTGGAGCGGCCCGCGCGGTCGTACTTGGTCTCGGTGCGCACGCCGTGCACGTCGGTGTACTCGACAGGGCGACCGAGCAGGTCGGTCCTGGTCGTGACGGTGCCGTTGTGGTCGGTCACGGCGGACACGAGCGGGTCGCTGTTCACCGCGTGGTTCGTGGTGACGACGCGCTCGCCCTCAGCGGCGTTCGCGGGGTTCTTGACCTGCACCACCCGGTCACGCTCGTCGTACGCGGTGCACGTCCACTTGCCCGCGGTGCCCTGCGCCACCACGCGGCCCGACGCGTCGAAGATCTGCTCGTCCTCACGAGCGGATCCGGTCGCCGGCGCGGGTGACCTGGTGAGCTTCGCGAGCCCGCCCTGGTTGATCGCCTCGACCGCAGGGGTGCACGGGTTGTCCCGCGTCTCCTGGTCGCCGTAGTAGGCGAACGTGGTCTGAGCCCCCGTGGGCGAGGTCTCGGCGATCTTGCGCAGGTAGCCGGTGCCGACGGCTTCGTAGGTGGTCTTGACCGCCTGTCCCTTCTGGGTCGTCGTGGTGACCAGGCCGTAGGCGGCGTCGAGCCCGTTCTCGCCGAACTTGCTGGACGAGACCTGCGGCTGGAGGCCCAGGGACTCGCCCTTGGTCGTCGACGTCGTGTGCCCGTACTTCGGCTTCATGCTCGTCGCGGGCACCACCTGTTGGACACCGCCGGGGGTGGTCCAGTGCAGTTCGAGCTGTGCGAACGAGGTCTGGTCGTAGTACTCGACTCGGATCTTCTTGGCGGCGCCCGCCGACGGGCTGTTGACCGTCGCCTCACGCCACTTCGCGGGGCTGTCGATCCAGTCGTCGACGACGTTCACGTCGTCGATCCACACCCTGACACCGTCGTCGGCCACGACGCGCAGCTTGTAGTTGCCCGACTCGGGAAACACGATGTCGCCGGTCGCCCGCAGCGAGTAGCCGTCCGCGGGGATGCCCGTGACCGGTTCGGCTTCGCCCCAGTTGCGGGCGAACGTTCCGTCCGCGGCCAGACCGGTCTGGAACACCTTCGGCGCCCCGATCATGTCCTTGTTGTCGTAGTAGGACACCGCGAGACCGTTGATGCCCTCGTCGAAGGCTGTCTTGGAGTGCGGGACGGTGGCCGCGCAGTCAGGCTTGAGCTCCTGCCCCTGGAAGCACGAAGCCGGACCCGGACCGAAGTTGTCGGTCGGGCGGTCCTGCGCGTCGTACAACGTGGTCGACACCCTGCCGGCGGCGTCCGTGGAGGTCAGCAGCTGGTCCTTGACGCTCCACGTCTGTGACGTCGTCCTGCCGGTGGCGTCCGTGCTGGACAGCAGCCGGAAGGCGTCGTCGTAGACCACCTTGCGGGAGAAGCCGATGATCGGATTGAGCCCGGCGATGTCCACATAGGACGTCTTCGCCGCCGTGTCGTAGCGGTACGTGTGGAAGCCGCGTTCCTCACCCTGCGTGGTTTGCGGCTGGTAGACCGTACGCGCCACCGGCTTCGCCGCCGTGTGGTCGTAGTAGTGAACGATGTAGTTCGCGGCATCGGAATCCCGGTTCGCGTGGTCCCGCGAAACCCAGTCGGCCGCAAGGCTGTCGCGCATGCCGTCGAGGACGCCGTTGGTCGTGAAGCTGAACTGGGTCATCTCACGACCCGGGTCCTCCACCGCGACGAGGTTGCCCCGGTAGTAGAACAACTTCGTCTGGCTGCCGTCCCAGTACTCGATGCGGCAGAGCATCTGCGACGGTGGCAGCTTCTCCGCGTCCGGCGGAGGGTTGGCGCCCGCGTAGCAGTTGTCGCCCGGCCGGTTGTAGTGCAGCTTGTGCGAGCGGCCCGAGACCGGGTCCTTGATCTCCTTGAGGCGTGACGGCGAGCCGTCGTACACGTACCGCAGCCCGGCCGGCTTGCGGGTGTCGACCGCGCTGGACTGGGACTCCAGCTTGCCCGCGGAGTTGAACGCGTACACGTCGGTGCCGTAGGTCAGCGTGATGCGCCCTGCCGAGTCCAGGGCCAGGGTGCCCACCTCACCTTCCGGCGGGCTGTAGCCGCCGGTCGACTTCTTCGTCCAGGTGTGCTTGGCACCCGATCCGTCGGTCAGCACGACGTTCTGGTCGGTGACCTTCGCCTCCGTGAACGTGGAGCCCGTGCCGTCGATGTCGGCGGACAACAGCCAGCCCTTGGGCAGGGCGGGAAGGTCCGACGAGTGCAGCCAGTCCGCGGGGACGATCTGCGGCGGCACGGTGGTGTTGTCGGTCGTGCGGGTGAACAGGCGCAGGTACGCGGCGCCACTGACCTCAGCGAGCTCGACCTTGATCGGCACCCGCTGACCCGCGGTCAGCTTCACACTGGTCGCGACGCCCCAGTTGACGTCACTGCAGCACCCCTGGTCGTAGACAGAGTTCCCGTTGACCCACACCCTCAGCCGGTCGTCGTGCACACCGGCGAACTGGTAGTCACCGGTCGCCGGGGCCTGGAAGTACCCCTCCCAGCGCGCCACGAACCAGTCCTTCTGCAGCGCGGGCGCGAACGGTGAGGTGTCGCCCCAGTCCACGTTGACCTGAGGCTCGGTGCGCACCAGTACCGGTTCCTGTTGCGGACTGATCTCACCGTTGTGCGACAGGTCCGGGAAGTACGAGGCCCGCAGGCCCTTCTGCTCCTGCTGCTGGGAGTTGTAGGTCATCGTCAGGCCTGCCTCGCCACCGACGGTGTTGAACGTCGGCGACTTGACGGACGTGGTGACGTTGCCGTTGGCCAGGTTGACCGAGATCGGGCCCAGGGCGTCGTCCGGGGCGGGTCCCTTGTTGCCGATCCGCTGGTCGACCTTCAGGTGGAACACCGGGCTCGGGATGCGCGAGGTGGCACCGCTGACGGCCTTGGCCTGCCAGGTGTAGGCGACGCCGTCCTGCAGGACGCCCGGCGGGACCGTCCAGTTGGGCTGGTCGAGACAGCCGGAGTCGACGACGACGCCGGTCTTGGCGTCCGGGCCGGTGGCGACGGTGAAGCAGTACTTCACCGGCTCGCCGTCCGGGTCGGCGACGGGGGTGACCGCGAGGTTCGGCGTCGTGTTCGTGATGACGCTGTGGTCCGCGGGGTGGACGAGCAACGGGGCGGGCGGCGCCGAACCCGTGTCGACCGTCAACGTGACCGTGGTGTCCTTGTAGGTCCACGCGCCCGGCTGCTCCGTGCCCACGATCATGAACGTGGCCATGTGCCGGATGTCCGCGATGTGCTGGAGGAAGCTCACCAGGCTGTCGCCGGTGAGCGTGCCCACCTGGCCGACGAGACCGGTGGCCAGCAGGCCCCCGAGACCGTTGAAGTCCATCGCCGAGGCGTGGTACAGCTGCGCCTGGTAGGTCTTGTCCGGGCTGAGCGGACCGGTCTTCTTCGTCACGTCGACCTTGGCGCCGACGATGCGCTGGCCGTACAGCGGCTGGTAGTCGAAGCGGATGGCGCTGCGCCAGTACTTGTCACCGCGGTCCAGCGAGTTGCCGAACTGCACGCCGCACATCTGGCACCAGAAGCCGTCGGACTTGTACGACTCGGCGTAGGTGACGCCGAAGCTGAACGTCGGGTCGACGCTGACCGGGTAGACCCGCTTCGGGTCCTTCAGCCACGCCTCGTCGACGGCGACCGTGAGCACCCAATCCTGGCCCGCCTTCTCGACGGTGTAGGTGCCACCGGTCTGCGCGGGCGGCGTCTCCTCGGCCTTGCCGGAGGAGTCCCACGTGACGATCGGCGGCATGACGATCTTCGGGGTGCCCTTGGCGTCCCGCAGCTCGACCGTGCCCTGCTCCGTCACGGCCGGGACCAGGTCGCCGGTCTTGAGGGTGAACCGCCACCTGTTGGTAGACGGCACCTTCTTCAGCAGGATGGTCTCCTTGACCGCCCCCGCCGTGACCTCGTACTGCAGGTCCGTGTCGGGGGCGACGTCGGTGTACTCCACCGTGGAGTCCGAGACCTTGGCCCGCTTGTCCTTGGCCGGCTTCTCCGGCGCCAGCGAGACTTTGTCGCCGTCGTACTCGACGGTGATCAGCGCCGGGTCGTCCGCCTTGCCCGCGAGCGTGGGGCTGAGCGGGTGTTGCTTCGCCTTCACCCGGCGCGTCGGGGTGTCGGCCACCAGCGTCGGGTCGACCGGCTGCCACGACCCGTTGGCGTCCTTGACGTTCAGCGGTTCCGTGGACTGCTTGAGCGTCTTGGTGCCGTCCGGGTTGGTGTACTCGTTGACGAACATCGACCGGGAGGTCACCTGCGACTTCACCGGGTCGAAGCTCGAGCCCTCCCGCTTGGCCAGCGGACCGAAGTCCGCCTTCGGGTCCGCCGCCGCGACGGGCGGGGCGGGCACTTCACGTCCCTTGAGCACCGGCAGATGGGTCGGATCGACCGCCGTGGGCTTCGCGGGAGGCGCGGCGAACGCGGGTGCGGACGCCAGACTGATCGTCAGAGATGTTGCGAGCGCAGCGGCAAGCACCCGTGCGAATCTTCGCGCACGAGTGTGCCGCGTCGCAGAGCGACGCGTCATGTTCGGTATGTCCCCCAGGTCAGAAAGGAGCCGGCGCGGGTTTCCGCGACCCGAACCGGTCCCCTGATAGTTGATCGCCGCTGAGCATGCCCAAATCGGACATAAGAAATCAATGGGCCGTTCGGCGCAAGTAACTGTGCGTGCAACTGCGCTCACACGCTGGCGCAGGCCCTCACTTTTCGCCTGGCCAGAGCGGTGTCAGTGGGACGAAGACCCGTCGAGCGCGTTACCGGCGGCGGCGAGCGGCGTGAGCGTTGCACGCGACCGCAGCAGGCGGTCACGGAGGGACGGGTGCGCCAGTGCGGCGGCGGCCGATCCGCACGCCGGCCCTGGCGAGGCGGATCGCCGCTGCCGCCTGGGTTCTGACCCACCACCTGTGGTCGTGGAGGCGGTCGATGATCGGCGGCAGGGCAGCCGTGTTCGCCGTGTCCCCCAACGCCAGCACCGCGATCTGGCGGTGGGTCGCGACCCAGCTCGTCGCGTCCGACGTGATGCGCCGAACCGGATTTGCCTTGTGCAGCTTGGTGATTCCGCAGAGCCACACCCACGGGCTGCGGTAGACCTCTTCGCCCAGCCGACGGCGGATCGGCCGTCTGCCTCGGTGTAGAAGTGCCGCAGCGCGTAGGCCGGGTCGCGGTGCGGGTCGCGTTCCGCGAGCACTCGGCAGAGCAGCGAGCGCGCCGGGCCTGCCTCGTCGAGGGCGGCGAGGACCAGTTCCTCGACACCCGGTTCGGTCGTGTCGATCAAATGGCGGACGTGCGCGCTCAGATCCGGCGCGTCCCAGTTCCGGATCCCAGCCAGCGCACCGTCGCTGCCGAGTTCCTCCACTTCGCCATCATGGCTGACTCACGTGGCCGCCCACGGTGTTCTGGCAGACCTCACGCAGAGCGTCCACCGCGTCACGCAGCAACGGGTTGGTGTTCGCCGTGCGGTGCACCACGTACACGTGCCTGCGCAAAGGCTTGTGCCGCAACGGCATCGCGTGCGTGCCCGGCAAGCCCTTGTGACCGAGCGCAGGCACCAGCGCGACGCCGACACCAGCCCCCACCAGCGACTGCACGACCTCGTAGTCGTTGCTGCGGAAGACGATTCTCGGCGCGAACCCCACTGCGGCGCACAACCTCGTGAGGCAGGTGGCGCCGGACGTTCCGTCGCGTGATGCGATCCACCTCTCGTCCTTGAGATCTTCCAGTTTGACGTTGTTCTTCGCCGCCCGGTGCTCGGCCGGCACCAGGACGAGCAGTGCCTCGTCGAGCAGCGGCACCACGGTCAGCTCCTCCTGCCACGTCCTCGGCACGAGGTCGTACGCGTACACCAGCGCCAGGTCGAGCTCGCCGGTCAGCACCAGCGGCAGCACGTCGTCCGGCTCCGCCTCGTCGAGACGGATCTCGGCGTCCGGCAGGTCCGCCTGCAGGCGCGCCAGGGCTCGCGGCACGATCCGCGCGCTCGCCGTGGGGAACGTGCCGATGCGCAGGCGGCCGCGCAGGCCCTGCACCATCGCCTTCACCTCGTGCTCGAACCCGTCGAACGCGGCGAGCAGCTCGCCGCCGCGATCGGCGATCAGCAGGGCGGCGCTCGCGGGCCTGATCGAGTGCGCCTCGCGTTCGAACAGCGTCACACCGACCGCCCGCTCGAACGCCGAGATCTGCTGCGACACGGCAGACGACGTGTACCCGAGCCGCCGGGCGGCCTCGGCGAACGACCCCGCCTTCACGACCTCGACGAGCGTGCGGAGGTGAACCGGATTCAGCACCAGCCGAGCTTATGCTCAACGTCGCGAGGTTTCACTCTGCGACCTCTGGCGCATCCGCCGCCCACCTACCAGGGTGGATCGCATGCCGTACATCTCCACGAACCCGTCGAACACCTCCGACGTGGTCGCCGAGATCGAGCTCGCGACCAGCCGCGCCTTCGTCGACGCGGCCCACCGGGCCAAAGCCGCCCAACGCGCGTGGGCACGCGTGCCCGCGCCCGTGCGAGGCCAGGTCATCGGCAACATCGGACGCCTGGTCGAGGCCAACTTCGAACCCCTGGCCCAGCTCGTGACCCGCGAGATCGGCAAGCCGATCGGCGAAGCCCGCGGCGAGGTCCAGGAGATCGTCGACACCTGTGACTTCTTCGTCGGCGAGGGCAGGCGCCTCTACGGGCAGACGGTCCCCTCCGAGATGCCCGACAAGCAGCTCTTCACGTTCCGCAACCCGGTCGGCGTCGCGGCGATCATCACCGCCGGCAACTTCCCGGTCGCCGTCCCGTCCTGGTACATCGTCCCCGCCCTGCTGTGCGGCAACTCGGTCGTGTGGAAGCCCGCCGAGTACTCCGCTGCCTCGGCCCAGGCCTTCTACGACGTGTTCCAGGCCGCGGGCATCCCCGCCGGCGTGTTCGAGATCGTCTTCGCCGAGGGCTCGGAGACGTTCACCGGTCTGGAGCAGTCGTTGCAGCAGGGCGTCGTCGACAAGGTCGGCTTCACCGGCTCCAGCGAGGTCGGCGTGCGCATCGGCGAACTGTGCGGCCGCCACCTCCAGACGCCGTGCCTGGAGCTGGGCGGCAAGAACCCGATGGTCGTCACCGAGGACGCGGACCTCGACCTCGCGGTCCAGGGCGCGCTGTTCGCCGGCTTCGGCTCCGCGGGCCAGCGTTGCACCTCGCTCGGCACGGCGATCGTGCACGAGTCGCGGTACGACGAGTTCCTGACCCGGTTCACCGAGGCCGTCGCCGGAGCCACCGTGGGCGACCCGACCGGGGACGTCCTCTACGGACCGTTGCTGGACGAGAAGTTCGCGCTGGCGTACGAGAAGTACCTCGGCTGGATCGGCGAGCACCACACGGTGCACGGCCCGACCGGCCGGATCACCGCCACCAGCCCGCGCGGCGACTTCACTGGCGAGAACGGCTTCTTCTACCACCCCGCAATCGTTTCCGGTGTGCGCGACGACGACGAGCTCTTCCTCCAGGAGACGTTCGGGCCGATCGTCGGCGTCATGAAGTACTCGGACCTCGACGAGGCGATCGAGCTCGGCAACAAACCGGGCTACGGCCTCTCGTGCTCGATCTACACCACGGACCCGGACAAGGCCTTCCGGTTCCGCGCCGGCATCTCCGCCGGAATGGTGAGCGTCAACAACTCGACGTCCGGGGCCGAGGCGCACCTGCCGTTCGGCGGCAACGGCAAGAGCGGCAACGGCTCCCGGCAGTCGGGCGTGTGGGTGCTCGACCAGTTCACCCGCTGGCAGTCCATGAACTGGGACTACTCCGGGAAGCTGCAGAAAGCGCAGATGGACACTCTCGCGATCGAGGCGAACCTTGACTTCCGCCTCGCCTGAGCTGCCCGCTCAAGCAGAGGTCGTCGTCATCGGCGGCGGGGTGATCGGCACATCCATCGCCTTTCACCTCGCCGAGGCAGGAGTCCGGGACGTGGTGGTCGTCGAGAAGGATGATCTGGGGTCCGGCTCCACCTGCAAAGCGGCGGGTGGAGTGCGCGCCCAGTTCTCCGACGAACTGAACATCAGGCTCGGAGCTCGCTCAATCGAACTGTTCCAACGCTTTCCGCAGCGTCCGGGGCAGGTGATCGACCTGCACCAGGTCGGCTATCTGTTCCTCCTCTCCTCTCGGGACCACGTCACGGCGTTCGAGCGCAACGTCGACCTCCAGAACTCCCTCGGCGTGCGCAGTCGAATGCTGACTGTCGAGGAAGCATGGCGGATGTCGCCGCTGATCGAGACGGACGGCCTGCTCGCGGCGGCGTTCTCTCCGGACGACGGGCACTGCACGCCTGAGTCCGTCGTCCTCGGTTACGCCACCGCTGCCCGCCGGTTCGGTGCCCGCTTCAGCACTCGAACCACCGTGAAATCGATACTAGGGACGGGGTCCGACAGTTTTCGCGTGGAGACGACGGGCGGGGCCGTTTCGGCGCGGAAAGTCGTCTGCGCGGCCGGCGCCTGGTCCCGCGAGATCGGCGCGATGGTGGGCGTCGACCTGCCGGTTTCCCCGCTGCGACGGCAGATCATGTTCACCGAACCCATGCCGGAGCTACACGATCGGGTGACGCCCTTCACCATCGACTTCGGCAGCACCTTCTACTTCCACCGCGAGGGTCCGGGGCTGCTGTTCGGCATGTCCGACCCCGACGAGACGCCGGGCTTCAAGCTGGACGTGTCCGACGCGTGGCTGCCGCGGCTCACCGAGGCGATCGGCAGGCGCGCGCCGAGGCTGCTGGACGTGGGCGTGCGCGACGGGTGGGCCGGGCTGTACGAGGTGACACCCGACCACAACGCGCTCATCGGCTCGGCCGGAAACTTCTTCTACGCCACCGGTTTCAGCGGGCACGGCTTCCTGCAGGGGCCCGCGGTCGGCGAGGTCGTGCGCGACCTCGTGCTCGGTCGCGACCCCTTCGTCGACGTGTCCGCGCTGGACGCCTCCAGGTTCGCCGCCGACCGGGCGCGACCCGAACTCAACTGCGTGTGAGGGGTGTGATGGACGTTCTCCAGCTCATGGACGAGTGGGGGCCCGAGAAGGTCGTCTGTGTGTCCGACCGGCGCACCGGGATGAAGGGTGTGCTCGTCATCGACAACACCGCGCGCGGCATGGGCAAGGGCGGCACGCGGATGAGCCCGGCCGTGACGGTCGAGGAGATCGCCCGCCTCGCGCGCGTGATGACGTGGAAGTGGGCCGGGGTCGACCTGTTCTTCGGCGGCGCGAAGGCGGGGATCGTGTTCGACCCTTCCTCTCCTGACAAGGAAGCGGCGCTGCGGGCGTTCGCGCGCAAGCTGTCCAACGAGGTGCCGCGCGAGTACGTGCTGGGCCTCGACGTCGGCCTCACCGAGCGGGACGCCGCGATCGTCCAGGACGAACTGTCGGACCGCGGCGCTATGATGGGCGCACCGGCTCAACTCGGCGGTCTTCCGTACGACGAGCTGGGCGTCACCGGGTACGGCGTGGCCGAGGTGGCGGACGAGTTGGTGGAGCTGCGCGGCAAACGCGTTGCGGTGCAAGGCTTCGGCGCGGTGGGCGCCGCGGCGGCGAAGCGGTTCGCCGAACTGGGCGCTGTGGTCGTCGCCGTGTCGTCGGTGCGCGGCGCGCTGGTGGATCCCCACGGTTTGGACGTCGCACGGCTGCTGAAGCTGCGAGGCGAGTTCGGTGATCTCGCGGTCGAGGAGTACGGCCCGGTCCAACAGCTCGGCGCCGAACTGCGGGTGCCCTGCGACGTGCTGGTGCCCGCGGCGCTGCAGGACGTGATCGACGCGGACCTGGCGAGCGAGCTCGACACCACCCTGGTGATCGAGGGCGCGAACCTGCCGACTTCCGTTGCGGCGCAGGAGGTTCTCGCGCGGCGCGGGATCACGGTCGTACCGGACTTCATCGCGAACGCCGGCGGCGTCGTGGCGGCGGCGTACGGCATGGACGCGCGGTATTCACCGTTCCCGGTGAACCCCGTCACGGTGCTGGAGGCCGTGTCGGAGAAGTTGAGGGCGAACGCGGTGAACGTCCTCGCCGAGGCCAGAAGTCGTGGCACCACAACACATGTGGCGGCTCGCGCGCTCGCACAGGAGCGCGTGCTCGCCGCGATGAAGCTGCGCGGGCGGGTCGCATGAGCGGCGGCGCGTGCGAACCGGCACGCGACAGTGCGCCGGCGATGGCGCGTGCAACGGCGAAGCAACGAGGAGCGGGGTACGAGGTCCGCGACATCGGGCAGGAACGTGCGCATGTGTTGTGCGCGAGGACGAAGCAACGAAGGCGGACGGCATGAGTTCCCTCGAGGGTGTGGTGATCGCGGACTTCAGCCGGGTGCTCGCGGCGCCGTACGCGACGATGATGCTGGGTGACCTGGGCGCTGAGGTGGTCAAGGTCGAGCAGCCCGGCAGGGGCGACGAGACCCGCACATGGGGTCCGCCGCACTACGAGGACGAGGCGACGTACTTCCTGTCCGTCAACAGGAACAAGACGTCGGTGCAGATCGACCTGTCCACCGAGAGGGGCAGGGAGCAGGCGCGTGAGCTGATCGCACGGGCGGACGTCGTGGTCGAGAACTTCAAGCCCGGCACCATGAAGAAGTTCGGGCTGGACTTCGAGTCGCTCGGGCGCGACGACCTCGTCTACTGCTCCATCTCGGGGTTCGGCTCCGGCAAGGGCGCGGACCTTCCGGGCTACGACCTGCTCGCGCAGGCCGTGGGCGGGTTGATGAGCGTGACGGGGCCCGGTCCGTACGAGCCGGTGAAGACCGGTGTGGCGCTGGTCGACGTGCTGACCGGTCTGCACGCGTGCGTCGGCATCCTGGCGGCGCTGCGGCATCGCGAGGCGACGGGGCAGGGCCAGCTCGTCGAGCTCGACCTGCTGACGGTGCTGCTGTCGAGCATGGTGAACCAGAGCGCGGGGTTCACGCTGGCCGGGTCGGTGCCGAAGCCGATGGGCAACCGGCACCCGTCGATCGCGCCGTACGAGGTGTTCCCGACGGTCGACCAGCCGATCGTGCTGGCGGTGGGCAACGACCGGCAGTTCCGCCGGCTGTGCTCGGTGCTCGACGTGCCGGAGCTCGCGACCGACGAGCGGTTCGTCACGAACTCCGATCGGGTCGAGCACGTGGACGAGTTGTTCGAGGTGCTGTCGGCGCGGTTGCGGACGCGACCCGCCCAGCACTGGTTCGAGACGCTGACGCCCCTCGGGGTGCCGTGCGGTCCTGTCAACGATGTCGCGCACGCGTTCGCGCTGGCGGAGTCGCTGGACCTCGAGCCGACCGCGACGATCGGCGACATGACGCTCGTCGCGAACCCCATCCGCCTGTCGCGCACGCCGGTCACGTACCGGCTGCGCCCGCCGAAGCTGGAGCCGTGATCGTGCAGGACCCGTTGCAGTTGCTGGACATCCCGTCGTTGCTGGGCGACGAGGAGCGCGACATCCAGGCCACCGTCGCGGCGTACCTGGCGGCGCACGTGCGGCCGCACGTCGCGGAGTGGTTCGAGGCGGGCATGTTGCCGCGCGAACTGGCGCGGGAGCTGGGCAAGCTCGGTGTGCTTGGCATGCACCTCGAGGGCTACGGGTGTGCCGGGACGTCGGCGCTCGCGTACGGACTCGCCTGCCTGGAGCTGGAGGCCGTGGACAGCGGCATCCGCAGCTTCGTGTCCGTGCAGGGGTCGCTGTCGATGTTCTCGATCTGGCAGTACGGCTCGGAGGAGCAGAAGCAGGAGTGGCTGCCGCGGCTGGCCACCGGTGAGGCGATCGGCTGCTTCGGGCTGACCGAGCCCGACTTCGGGTCGAACCCGTCCGGCATGCGCACGAAGGCGGTGCGCGACGGTGCGGACTGGGTGCTCAACGGCACCAAGACGTGGATCACCAACGGCGGCCTGGCGGACGTGGCGACGGTGTGGGCGCGGACGGAGGAGGGAATTCGCGGATTCCTCGTTCCGCGCGGCACGCCTGGATTCTCGACGCGTGACATCAAGCAGAAGCTGTCGATGCGAGCATCCGTCACCTCCGAGTTGGCGCTGGAGGACGTGCGGCTGCCGGAAAGCGCGCGGCTGCCGCTCGCGACTTCCTTGCGCGCACCGCTCACATGTCTGAACGAGGCGCGGTTCGGGATCGTGTTCGGCGCGGTCGGCGCCGCGCGGGATTCGTTGCAGGCTGCCCTCGACTACTCCGGCACGCGCGTCCAGTTCGACAAGCCGATCGCCTCGTTCCAGCTGACGCAGCGCAAGCTCGCGAGCATGACGGTGCAGGTCAGCAACTCGATGCTGCTGGCGTTGCACCTGGCGCGGCTCAAGGAGGCGGGCACGCTCAAGCCCGAGCAGATCAGCGTCGGCAAGTACAACAACGTCGAGTCGGCCATCGCGATCGCCAGGGAAAGCCGGACCATCCTCGGCGCGAACGGCATCTCTTTGGAGTACTCGCCGCTACGTCATGCCAACAACCTGGAATCCGTCCTGACGTACGAAGGGACTTCCGACATCCATTTGCTATCCATCGGCCACGCGTTGACCGGAATCCCCTCGTTCCGCTGATCTTTCGTCTTATCCTGCACCTCGCACTGGGCTCGGGGGTGGGAGGAAGTTCTGCCGGAGGAGACAAACAGCCGCAGTGACGCGCGCCGCAACCGCAAGCGATTGCTGGATGCCGCGACGCACGTCCTGCGGGCTGAACCAGCAACGGCGACGATGCAGTCGATCGCGCGCAAGGCGGCGCTTTCCCAGGCGACGGCGTATCGGCACTTCCCGTCCGTGGAAGCGCTCGTGGTGGCCTATCACGAAGACGTCATGGCGTCGTTGGTCGACCACGGCGAACGGTCTCGCAAGACCGGCAAGGAACTGTTCGAGCACCAGGTCACGCGGTGGGTGAAGCTGCAGAACGCACACGGCCCGGTGATGGTGCGGTATTCGTCGCAGCGCGGGTTCCTCCACCGCCTGCACGGTGGCGAGTCGATGGCGGCGTTGTCGTGCAACGCGTGGGACCAGGCTTTGCGGGGCGTGCTGATCGACCTGGCGCTGCCCGACACGTTGCTGAACGTCGCGCGCTTCCTGCACAACGCGCTGTTCGACCCGCGGGAGATCCTCGACCTGACGAAAACCGCCGGACTACCTGACGAACAGGTGGTCCGGCGGCTCTCCGACGCGTTCTACGGGGCTTTACAAGGCTGGGCCGCGCACTAGAGGCCCAGCGGGAGCACCCACTTCAGCTCGGACTTCACGTTCGGGCGGCCGTCGAGGGGGTTCTCGCCCGCGATGCCGCCGGCCGCGATCTTGTCCAGGGTCTTCAGCCCCTCGGGCAGGATCTGGCCGAACACCGTGTAGTTGGGACGCAGGACCGAGTCCGACTGCACGAGAAAGAACTGCGAGCCGTTGGTGTCCGGGCCCGCGTTGGCCATCGCGAGCGTGCCGCGCGGGTAGATCCGGCGCTCCCCGGTCGGGTCGTTCGGCGCGGGCTGCAGGTCGGTCGGCAGTTCGTCCTTGTACTTGTAGCCGGGGCCACCTTCGCCGGTGTTCGACGGGTCGCCGCACTGCAGCACCTTGAGCGTCGGGTACGCCGTGAGCCGGTGGCACTCGGTCTGGTTGTAGAAGCCGCGGTGCGCGAGGTGGATGAAGCTGTGCGTGGTGCACGCGGCCTTGGCGCGGTCGAGGACCAGCGGGACGTCACCCTGGTTGGTCCTCACCTTGACGAGGACCTTGCCCTTGGTGAACCACGGGTCGTGCGGGATGGACACCGGCCGCGCGGCGGGCTCGCCGGGGGTCGCGGTGTAGCCGCAGTCGGGCCGGGCCGTCTGCACGTCGGCGGACGCGGTGCCCGTCGTGATGAAACCAACGGCCAGCGCCGCCACTGCCAGTCCAGCTGCGATTCGCCTCATGCGCGTTTCCTAGTGGAGTTCGCTGCGGGCGGGCAAGGTTTAACGGATCACTGAGGTGCTCCGACGTCGAGTGCACGTGCTCGTCGTGGTCGAACGCCGTGCAGCGCGCTGCACCGTCCGATGTGGAAGGTGACCTGGTGGGAGCTTTGGTCAACGGCGCCAAGGAGAAGTGCCCGCCGTCGCGATCGGACCAGTACGCGGATAAGCCCGGCCGCAGCACTTCACTCGATCCAGTGACGTGTACCGGATCCGAGACCGGGTACCCGAACTGCATAGGGAGGTAATGCAGTCATGGGATTCGACGAGTTGAAGGACAAGGCCAAGGACCTGATCGGCCAGCACGGCGACAAGGTCGACCAGGGCGTCGAGCGCGCCGGGCAGTTCGCCGACGAGAAGACCGGCGGCAAGCACAGCGAGCACATCGACCAGGGCGAGGACAAGCTCAAGGAAGGCCTCCGCAACTTCGGCGGCCAGCAAGAGCAGTAATGGGACCCACTCAGAGTGGTCCTTCTGAGGCGGCTCAGGCGCTTGGTTCGCGTGTGAGTTAAGCCTGATCGGATTCACTTCCGCGATCCCGGCGACACGGTTACCGTCGTTCGCCGGGATCGCGGAGGTGAAGGTGGATCCGAGCGGGGTGACGAGAGCGGCGCGGTTGGCCGCGTTGGCCGCCTTGTGCCTGGTCACCATCGTTCTGCTGCTTCCGGCCGCCATCAGCGTGAGCACCGGCGGGCCGGTTCCGGGGTTCATCGGCGAGTTCGGCCGGTGGTTGTGGCCCGCGGTCGCCGCGATGGTGCTCGTCGCCGTCGGTCTCGCGATCTGGGAGCGGGTGCGCGGCCACGAGACGAGCAGCCGCACCGCCGCGCTCGCTCGCGTCGAGACACGAGTGAAGGCGCTGATCGCCGCGTCGCTGGCAGCCCAGACGCAGATCAAGCTGGGCGTGTCGCAGCAACCGAAGCTCGCGGTTCGGGTGGACGGCGAGGCGGTCTCGTCGCCCGACCTGGAGGCCGTCTACGAGCGCCTCGGCCACAGCATGGTCCTGATCGGACCGGTCGGCAGCGGACGCTCGACGTTGTTGCGTGAACTCTGCCTGGTGCTGGTCGAGCGGGCCCGCAACGATCCGGACGCGCCGATTCCCGTCGTCGTGGACTTGGCGACGTGGCGCGCGTACGGCACGCGCAAGCCCACGGAGTTCACCGCGTGGCTGCTGCGGGAGATGAACCGCCGCTACGGCATCAGCCGCTCCGCCGGCACGATCTGGCTGCGCCGCGAACGCATCGTCGTGCTCATCGACGGCCTCGACGAGGTGCCGCGGGTCGACCGCGCGCACTGCGAGGCCGAACTGGCGCCGTTCGCCTCCGTCGTCACCTCGACCGGCCCGATCGAGAACCTGCCGTCGGTGCACGTCGAACCGTTGTCGCGCGGGCAGGTCCTGGAGTACATCGCCTCGGTCAGCCCCCGGCTCGACAGCCTGGAGGCGGCGCTCACCCCGGAGATCTGGGAGAAGCTCGACTCGCCGCTCGCGTTGAACCTGCTGGCGTTGACGCACCTCGACAAGCAGGTCGACACGATCGGCACCGACTTCGTGGGCTCCTTCGTCGTGGAGAGGCTGTCCGGCCAACGCGGCGCGGGCCCGACCATTCGCGCGTTGAAGTTCCTCGCCCGGCTGGGACGACCGGATCTCGGTGCGCCCGTGCACATGCCACACCGCCGTGCGTGGCTTCCGCTGCTGCCGACGCGCCCGTTGTGGTTGTTGTTCGTGCGCGCAGTGCCTGCCGCCTTCGCCGGTGGTGTGTGTGCCGTGGCGTTCATGACGGGTCTGCGTCTCGGCTTGTGGTCGGCGTTGGTGTTCGTGGTCGCCGCTTCGTCGTTGCTCGTGATGGTGAACAAACTGCCGCACGTCTTTCATCCGCCTGGACGCGCGCACGGCATTGTGACCGCCGCGCTGGGATTCATCGCCGGCGTGATCGCCGGATTGATGGTCGGTCTCGTCGGGTTGTGGCTCGGCGGAATCGGCACACCGTGGCCGTACCTCGTGGCGTATGTGTTCGTGGTGGTGGCGTCATTCTTCTTGGCGTTGGGTTTCATACCGGGCGACGCTCCTGTGCCGTGGGCATTGCTGATCGCCGCCGCACCGGGCGTCTCGATGATCTGGACCGGTCCGTACGTGGTGCTGGCCGGGATGGGAGTCGGCTTTTCCGCCGGCGTGGCAGGCGGAATTTTCGCCGCGGCTGTGGGACGTGTGTGGCGCACGGTGCGTCCGGGACAACAGCAACGCATGCGGCTGGGGAGACCGTGGTGGGTGCAGCCGGCGGTCCCGGTCTTCGGCGCGGTCGGTCTGCTGGGTGGGATCGGCACGCTCGGATCGTGGGGAACCGCACTGGGGGTGGCACTCGGTCTGCTTGTCACCCCAACGGCCGCACGCGACTACGTGTGGCCGTTCGACGCGCTCTCCGAAGTCGCGGCCGAAGGCGTCACGCGTCCCCTGTCGCTGGGCGAGTTGTCGTTCCGCCGCAAGGCTTTGCTCCACCTCGCACAGGACAGGCTGCTGCTCACCCGAGTGGACGGTGAGTACCGCTTCGCCCACGTGGCACTGCGTGACCACCTGGCCTCCTGCGACCCGACGGCGCTGGTGAGGGCAACTCGCCGTTGAACCACCCCCTTCTGCGGGCCGTACGGCCTGACAGAGAGGTCGGGTGTTGCAATGCGCTGGTCGAAGGGCTGGGTCGCGGGCGCGGGGGTCTTCTCCGTCGTCGCGGCCATCGGGGGTGCGGCCTTCGCTCTCGCCGGTTCCGGCGCTCCGGCGTCGCAGTCGGGGGTGGCGGGCAAAGAGGTGTGCTCCGGCAAGCAGGTGAGAACGACAAACGCCAAGGGGCCGGCCGGTGTGTTGTCGGACCAGTTCCCCCTCGGCACTCAACTACGGCTCACCAATCCCGCCAACGGCCGCGTGATCACCGTTTCGGTCATCGGCCCTTCCGCGCATTGCGCGATCATCAACACCGCGGCGCTGGATTCCCTGTGGTCCGACGAAACGGGCGAGGGCGGCGTGGACAGCGTTCTCCGCCGAATCCGCGTGGAGATCGTCGGAAACGCACCCGCCCCCACTCCTACCACCCGGGCCTCCGTTTCGCGGGTGCGTCCCTCCGGTGTCGTGGGTCGGGTCGTCTGCGACGGCGCGACCGTCGGCCTGTCCTCGGTGGGCGGCGAACCCGGTGCGTTCTCGTCGCAACTCCCGGTCGGGTCCGCGGTCCGGGTCACGAACCTCGACAACGGCCGGCAGACGACCGTGCGCATCCTCGGCGTCGGCCCGTCGTGCGTGGTGCTGAACAGCGCGGCCTTCGACCTCGTCGGGGAGTCCGGGAAGACGCTGATCACACGCGCACAGATCGAGAAGGTGACCTGACTTATGCTTCCTCCCGACCTGGGGGGTTGATGTGTTCCGACGTGCGCTGATCCTTGCCGTTCTCCTGGCAGGCTGTTCCACACCGCCGACCGCGCCACCGCCGTCCTCGACGGCACCGTCACCGAGCACGTCGGTGCCGGAGAAGTGGAATCAGCTGTCGGACCGCGCCGTGGCCGCGCTCGTGCCCAAGGACGCGTTCGCCCCGGACGCTCCCTGGAGCAAGGACATCCCGGCTGCCCCGGGCGAGATCGTCGCCCAGACATCGGGCGTGGCCGGCCTGTGCGGCGACGTCGAGGTCAAATCCGGCATGAGGGTGACGCGCCACAGGTTCTGGAGCGGCCCGCACAAGGTCGTGTGGGAAGACGTGCACGCCCTGTCCGAGGACAAAGCCGCCGACCTGCTCGACAGGGTCAGGGAGAAGGCACGCGCCTGCACGAGCTACGTCCGCAAGGAAGGCAAGCCGGAGCGGGTCGTGACCCCGGACGTGGCCATGGACCCACCGCCGGCCGGCTTCGACGACCTCTACGCCTTCTGCGAGACGGCACCGGACGTGCAGGAGGGCCAGCACAACTGCCAGGCCTACCTGGCCCGCGGCAATCTGCTGGTCAACTTCGGCACCAGCGTCTTCTCCGACGACCCCGTCCTCACGCGGGGAACGGCGCAGCAGCAACTGAAGGAGATGCTCCCGATCGTGGCCCAGGCAGCGGCGGCGGCCTGAGCCACGATCGGGAGCGGATCACCAGTCGATCGACTCGTCCGGCTCTTCCGGTTCTGGCCACTCGTCGGCCGCCTCGCCCGAGCCCCACGCCGCGCCGCCCTGGATGGCGGTGCGGGACCTGGGTTTGGCGGGCTCGGCGGCGGATGGGGTGGACTGGGTGGTGGCGGGTGCGGCTGGGCCCGCGGCCACCACCTCGAGGATCTGTTCGCCGTACTTGGTCAGCTTGGCCTGGCCCACGCCGCTCACGCCGCCCAGGGCGGAGAGGCTGGTGGGGCGGCTCGCCGCGATGGACTTCAGGGTGGCGTCGTGGAAGATCACGTAGGCCGGGACGCTCTGTTCGCGGGCCTGCTGGGCACGCCATTCGCGCAGGGCCTCGAAGAGCGGCGTCGCCTCGGCCGGGAGGTCGACCTTCTGCTTGGTGCCGCTCGACGACGGGGACTGGGCAGTGGTCCTGGTGCGGGCCGGGGCAGGGTCCTTGCGCAGCTTCACCTCGCGTTTGCGGCCCAGGACCTCGGAACTCGCCTGGGTCAGCACGAGGGTCGAGTACTCGCCCTCCACGGCCAGCAGGCCCTGGGCGAGCAGCTGGCGGACGACGCCGCGCCACTCGCTCTCGTTGAGGTCCTCGCCGATGCCGAAGGTGCTCAACTGGTCGTGGTCGAACTGGATCACCTTGGCGGTCTTGCGGCCCAGCAGGATGTCGATGGCCTGGCCGGCGCCGAACTTCTGGTTGCGCTCCTTGCGCAGGCGGTAGACCGTCGAGAGGAGCTTCTGGGCGGCCACCGTGCCGTCCCAGGACTCGGGCGGCGTCAGGCACGTGTCGCAGTTGCCGCAGGGAACGCCGGACTCGCCGAAGTAGTCGAGGAGCATGCTGCGGCGGCAGGTGATCGTCTCGCAGAGCGCGAGCATCGCGTCGAGGTGCGCCTGGGAACGGCGGCGGAACGCCAGGTCGCCTTCCGAGGACTCGATCATCTTGCGCTGCTGCACGACGTCGGAGAGGCCGTAGGCGAGCCAGGCGGTGGACGGCTGGCCGTCGCGGCCCGCGCGGCCCGTCTCCTGGTAGTAGCCCTCGACCGACTTGGGCAGATCGAGGTGGGCGACGAAGCGGACGTCCGGCTTGTCGATGCCCATGCCGAACGCGATGGTGGCGACCATGACGAGGCCGTCCTCGCGCAGGAACCTCGCCTGGTTGCGCTGGCGCACCGAGGCGTCCAGGCCCGCGTGGTACGGCAGGGCCGGGATGTCGTTGGCCACCAGGAACTCGGCGGTCTTCTCGACCGAGGCGCGGGAGAGGCAGTAGACGATGCCCGCGTCGCCCTTGTGCTCGCCGTGCAGCAGGTCGAGGAGCTGCTTCTTGGGCTCCTTCTTGCCGACGATGCGGTACTGGATGTTCGGGCGGTCGAAGCTGGAGACGAACTGGCGGCCCTCGGTCAGCTCCAGCCTGGTGAGGATCTCGGTGCGCGTCGCCTCCGTCGCGGTGGCGGTGAGCGCGACGCGCGGGACCTTCGGCCAGCGCTCGTGCAGGTGCGTCAGCGAGAGGTAGTCGGGCCGGAAGTCGTGGCCCCACTGGGAGACGCAGTGCGCCTCGTCGATCGCGAAGAGCGCGATCTCGCCCTGGTCGAGCAGGCGCAGGGTGGCCTCGGACGTCAGCCGTTCCGGGGCCAGGTAGAGCAGGTCCAGCTCGCCGTTGACGAACTCGGCCTCGACGAGCCGCCGTTCGTCCCAGGACAGCGAGGAGTTCAGGAAGCCCGCGCGCACGCCCAGGGCGCGCAACGCGTCCACCTGGTCCTGCATCAACGCGATCAGGGGCGAGATCACCACACCCGTGCCGGGACGGACCAGTGCGGGCACCTGGTAGCACAGGGACTTGCCGCCGCCGGTCGGCATGAGCACGAGCGCGTCGCCGCCCGAGATCACGTGCTCGACGATGGCGGCCTGGTCGCCGCGGAACTCGGGGTACCCGAAGACGCGCTGCAGGACCTGCAGCGCGTCTCCGTGCTCGGTTGAACCCATGGCGCCGATGCTAGCGAGCAGCACCGACAGTCCGGTTCGCTAGCCCAGCGCGCTCTTCGTACCAGCGGAAACGCTGGCGACGACGAGCGGAGCGACCGAGGCGGACGGCACGGTGCCCTTCAGCGGGACCCGCACCGAGGTGTCCGCCAGGTCGACGGTGAGCCGCGGCAGCTGGCTCGGCCGCACGATGGCGGTCGTGTCGGTGCCGCCGATCACCAGGCCCAGCCGGTGGCCCGCCGGAACGACCCAGTCCGTTGTGGACAGTCGGAACGTCATGCGGTACTTGGTGCCCGGCGTGATCGTGCGCGGGGTCGTGAGCGACTGGTAGTTCGCGAGGTCCGCCCAGCCGCGCGCGATGATCTGCGCGTCGACGTTGCCCGTCGTGGCCTCCGTGTTGCGGTAACACGCGTCATCGCCCGTGCGGCTCTCGCCCCAGCACGACTCCGTGGTCAACGTGCGGATGCCTTCGCCCGTGCGCACGCGCGCCGGTCCGTAGTCGACGAGGTACGCCGTGAGGTGCGCGGTCGACGTCGACGACGACACACCCACCGTGATCGACGACGTGCCGGCGATGCGCAGGTCCGAAGCCAGCGCGGCGGTCGACCAGATCGCCCTGCCGGTGTTCGAACCGGAGATCCAGTTCGTCGGCGTGCCACTGCCGTTGTCGGTGAACGCCGACGTGCCCGTGCCCGCCGCCGTGCCGAGTCCGGAAGAAGAAGGACGCAGCACGGTGCTGACGGTGCCGGCGGGTGGCCACGTCTGATCGGTCGCCCACACGTCCGGCGCGCGCTCCGCGGACACCTGAGGCTCGTTCTCGATGCCGTTCTGCACGTCCAGCAGCCAGCGGTCGAACCAGCGGTGCAGCGTCGGCACCCACTCGCTGCGCCGGAAGTCGAACGGGTCGACGTGCGCGGTCTGCGAGAACCACAGCTTCTTCGGCACCGTGGCGGGCACCGCGTCCCAGAACTGGCCGTACTGCAACGTCTTCACGTTGAGGTCGTTCAGCCCGTGGATCGCGAAGATCGACGCCTTCACCTTCGACGCGTTGCGCACGAAGTCCCGTGTCTGCCACATCGCCGTGTAGTCGCCATTGGCCGGGGAACCGTTCGTCATCTGCGAACGCACGGCAGCACACCGCGAGCGCGCGTTGGAGTTCTCGAACTGCGACCCGAGCCCGGTCGGAGAGCTGTAGCCGGGGTAGGCGACACCGTCCGAGCGGAACCAGTCGTACCAGGAGCTGATGGCCGCGATCGGCACGATCGTCTTCAGGCCGTCGACACCGGTGGCCGCGACGCCGTTCGCGATCGAGCCGTCCCACGACTTGCCGATCATGCCGACGGCGCCGGTCGACCAGGACGCCGACTTGGTCGTCGAACCGGTCAGGGTCGAGTAGCCGGTGCGCCGGCCGTTCAGCCAGTCGATCACGGCGGTGCCGGAGGCGATCTCGGACTGGCCGCCGACGTCGACGCAGCCGCGCGACCGGTTCGTGCCGAGGAAGTCGACCAGCACGACGGCGTACCCGCGGGGCACGAAGTAGTTGTCGTAGAAGAGCGGGAACTTCACCGGCACACCGGCGGAGTCGTAGGTCTTGACCTCGCTCTCGTTGCCGCGGCCCGCGCTCTGGTAGTAGGGACTGGCGTCCATGATCACGGGCACGCGCCCGGTCGTGGACGGCCTGATGATGTCGGCCGCGACCCGGTCGCGGGTGCCGTCGCCGTCGAGGTCGAGCCCGGAGTCGACGTAGACGGTCTCGCGGACCGCGTCGGCCATCGAGTGGATCGGCGCGGTGACGCCGCCGGACAGCTGGAACGCTGGTGTCGCCGCTGTGGCAGGGATTGGCGTCAGGGTCAGGGCCCCTGCTAACGCCACTACAACACGAACACGCTTCATGAAGATTCACGCTAAGGAGTGACGAAGTCACCCGTCAGAGCCGAAAGGCTTGACCCTCTGGTGTTGCGCCGGGCTCGCGCCTCACGTATTCGTCCTGGGTGAGCTTCACCTTCGAACCCGGCCGCACCCGCGTGGTCTTCGGCCGCGGCACCGCCTCCACCGTCCGCGCCGAGGCCGAACGGCTCGGGGCGACGCGCGTGCTGCTGATCGCCCGCCACGGCGGTGACAAGGTGGCCGCCGAACTCGGCGCGCTGCTGGTCACGCGGTTCACAGGCGCTGCGATGCACACGCCGATCGAGGTCACAGAGCGCGCGCTCGCGTTGTTACGCGAGCACGACGCGAACGGCATCGTGTCCGTCGGCGGTGGATCGAGCACGGGCCTGGCGAAGGCCCTGGCGATCCGCACCGGCGTGCCGCAGATCATCATCCCGACGACCTACGCGGGGTCCGAGGTCACCCAGGTCCTCGGCGAGACGGCGGCCGGGCTGAAGAAGACGCGGCGCGACCCGGCGATCCAGCCGGACACCGTGATCTACGACGTCGACTTCACGCTGGACCTGCCCCTCGACGTCACGGTGACGAGCGCGCTCAACTCTCTCGCGCACGCCGTCGCGGCCCGCGGCAACGAGAACCCGTTGATCGACGCCATCGCCACCAGAGCGATCGAGGGCGTTTTGCACGCTTTGAGCGGAAATCCGTCCACTGTGGATGCGCGCACCGAGCTCTTGTCCTCGGCCTGGCTCGGTGGCACTTGTCTCGCGTCCGTCCCCATGAGACTGCACCACAAGCTCGCGCACGTTTTGGGCGGTACATTCGGTTTGCCGCACGCCGCCACACACACGGCGCTGCTCCCCCACACGGCACCTGAGGATCTGGCGGGTCGCATCCACGACACGGCCAGCCGGTTCGGTGCCGTGACATCGTTGCGGGAACTGGGAATGGCGGAGTCCGATTTGTCCCGAGCCGCGGAGATCGCCGACCACCCGGACGCACTGAGGACGCTCACGAACGCCTGGCGCGACGCACCACGCGTCTGATGGGTTGTCATTCTTAAGGCTGATGTTCACGGCTCTGAACAGAGACGATCCTCCGATGCGGTTCCTGAAGACTTCCTGAAGCATTGAGCGCATGCTCAGCCCGTTGGACCTGTCCCTGATACACGGACCGGTCCCGAAGGCCGCCACGGTCGCGGCCGTGCTCGCCCTCACCTACCTGGCGATTCAGAAGAACCGGACCTGGTGGGCCCGCGTGGTGCCGATCGTCGTGCTCACGTGCGCGCTCTTCGTGACCGGTCTGACGCTGGTGGTCGACCACCTGTGGAAACCGTGGCCCGAGCCGCTGCCGATCGTTCTCATGGTCTGGCTCGGCGCCGCGCTCGTCGCCCTCGCCTTGGCCGTGGCACGCCTACGGCCGTCACGGTGGTACGGGCGTGTGCTGAGCGTCGTCGCCGCGATCGTCGTCCTGGCGAGCGCGGTCACGGCCACGAACGCGTACTACGGGCAGTACCCCACCGGACGGGCCGTGCTCCAGGTCTTCCACAACCCGAGCGTCGACCTGCCGGACACCGCGCCGCCCTCGGACGTGCTCGAGGTGCCGGAGGGCAAGACGCTCGCCGACGTCTGGACGGCCACGGGCCTGCCGGACAAGGGCACGATGTCCGAGGTCCCCATCCCCGGCGCCTTCAAGGCGCGTCCGGCCTGGATCTACCTACCGCCCGCGTACGCGGCCACGCCGCGGCCCCGGCTGCCGGTGATCGTGCTGCTCTCGGGCCAGCCGGGCACGCCCCGCGACTGGTACGACGCGGGCGGCATCGTCGAGAACATGGACGCGTTCGCGCGCGCCCACAACGGACTCGCGCCGATCGTCGTGATGGCCGACCAGATCGGCGCGACCACGGCGAACCCGCTGTGCCTCGACTCGAAGCTGGGCCAGACCGAGACCTACCTGGCCAGGGACGTGCCCAACTGGATCAAGGAACGCCTCACGGTCGACGAACGCCGGGAAGCCTGGACCATCGCGGGCTTCTCGCACGGCGGCACGTGCTCCGTGCAACTCGCAGTGCGCGCGCCTGACGTGTACGGCAACTTCATCAACCTCTCCGGTCAGCGCGAGCCGACGCTCGGCACGCGCGAGGAGACGGTCAAGGTCGCTTTCGGGGGCGACGCGGCGGCGTTCGCCCGCGTCAACCCCCTCGACATCCTCGCCCGCGAGAAGTTCCCGCGCACCGCGGGCGTGATCGTGGCGGGCAAGGACGACGCTCTGTACCGCCCGGCCGACGCCGAGGTGTTCGAGGCCTGTCGCAAGGCCGGAATGGACGTGCAGTGGAAGGAACTCCCGGGAGGACACGACTGGAACGTGTGGCGGCCGGGCCTGTACAGCTCGCTGCCGTGGCTCGCACAGCGAACAGGGCTGGTCAGATGATCGCCAAGCTGTTCCGCGCCGCGCCGCTGACCTGCGCGTTCCTCATCGTCTTCTGGACGGTCGGGACGCTCACCGGCGCGGTCGGCGGCGCGAGCGACGACCTGCTCGCGCGCACCGCGTTCGGCACCGGGAGCCCGTGGTGGACCGTCCTCACCTCCGCGCTGTGGTCGATGGACCTGCTGGGGTACGCCGGGACCACGGTGCTACTGCTGGTCGGCGGAGTGCTGGCGGAACGCGAGTTCGGCGCGCTGCGGACGGCCGCGATCTTCCTCGCCTCGCACGTGCTCGGTTCGTTCCTCGGGCTCGGCCTCGTACTGCTCGGGCGCGACCTGCACTGGGGCTGGCTCGAGTCGCTCGTGGGCGAGGTCGCGGCCGGTCCGTCGATCGGCGGGGTCGGGCTCGTGCTGGTGCTGACGTTCCGGATGCCGCCGCTGTGGAGGCGGCGCGTACGCCTGCTGATGATCTTGTCGGTGCTGGTCCTTACCCTGTACTCGGGTTGGCTCGAAGACGTGCTCCGACTGTCCGGTGGCGTGGCCGGACTGCTGATCGGGGCGCTGCTGCTGAGGACCGGGCCGGTGAGCAGGGCGCGTTCCTTGCAGGAGACGCGAGTGCTGGTGGCGTTGCTGATCGCGGCGTCCGCGCTCGGGCCGGTGGTGTCGATGATGTCGCCGTACCCGAACGGACCGCTGTGGTGGTTCGCCGACGTGGTGGCGGTGACCCAGCCGCTGCAGGACGACGTCGACGCGACCTGCCTGGCCGACATGGTCGAGCAGTGCCGGACAATGACCGTCCAGCTGTCGTACGGCCGGTTCCCTGCGATGGTGATGTCGTTGCTGCCGGCGTTGCTGTTGCTGGTGCTGGCAGAAGGTCTGCGACGTGGACGGCGGTTCGCGTGGCGGACGGCGCTGGTGTTCAACCTGGCGTTCGCGGCGTTCATCGGTTCGTACGTCGTGTACGTCGCGCAGTTCCCCGATGCGAGCTTGCTGGAGTTGTCGGTCTCGTTCGGTGTGCCGATGCTGGCTCCGCTGGCGATCATCGTGGTGCTGCTGGTGACCCGCGGGCACTTCGACGTGCGGCTGCCCCGTCGTGCCGTCGTGAAGTTCTGGCGGTTCACGGCGATCAGCGTCGCGGCGCTGTCGGCGTTGTACGTCTTCGGCGGGTACCTGGTGCGCGAGGAGTTCACGCCGGAGCCGAGCTTCGGCGCGCTGCTCGCGGACCTGCCGACGCGGTTCCTGCCGCCGGGGTACCTCGACCTGGTGCCGTTGCGGTTCGCCGCGGACGGGTTCTTCGGCACGCTGCTGTTCGAGTACACGGGCGTGGTGTTCTGGCTGATCGTGCTCGCGGGCATGCTGATGGCGTCGTGGCGGGCGTGGCCGTCCTCGTGCGAGGAGTCGGCAGAGCGCGCACGTGACCTCATGCGGCGGCACGGTGGTTCGTCGTTGTCGTACATGACGACGTGGCGCGGCAACCAGTACTGGTTCACGCCCGACGGTGAGAACGCCATCGCGTACCGGGTGGTGGCGACCATCGCGCTGACGGTCGGCGATCCGATCGGCCCGGCGCGGGTGGACGCCGTGCGCGGGTTCGCGGAGTTCTGCGCGCACAACGGCTGGACGCCGTGTCTTTACAGCGTGGGCGCGGAAACGCGGACCGCGGTGGAGGGGCTCGGCTGGTCCGCGGTGCAGGTCGCCGAGGACACCGTGATCGAGCTGGACGAGCTGAGCTTCACCGGCAAGAAGTGGCAGGACGTCCGCACGGCGCTGAACAAGGCCGGCAAGGCCGGCATCACCGCCGAGTGGTGCACGTACGCCGACGCTCCGTACGCGATCACCGACCAGATCCGGTCGATCTCGGCGGAGTGGGTGGCGGACAAGGGGCTGCCCGAGATGGGCTTCACCTTGGGAGGCCTGGAAGAGCTGGCCGGTGACGGCGTGCGCTGCCTGCTGGCGATCGACGCCGACCGGACGGTGCACGGCATCACGAGCTGGCTGCCGGTGTACTCCGATGGCGAGGTCGTCGGGTGGACGCTCGACTTCATGCGGCGCCGCTCGGACGGGTTCCGCGGCTCGATGGAGTTCCTGATCGCCTCGGCGGCGATGGAACTCCAGGCGGAGGGCGCGCGGTTCCTCAGCCTGTCCGGGGCTCCCCTGGCCCGGCTGGACCGGGGCGAACGGCCTCGGGCGTTGCAGCGCGTCCTGGACTTCACCGGGCAGGTGCTGGAGCCGGTGTACGGGTTCCGCTCGCTGTTCGCGTTCAAGGCGAAGTTCCAGCCGACCTACCAGCCGATGTTCATGGCGTACCCGGACTCGGCGGCGTTGCCGCGCATCGCGAACGCGGTGAGCCGCGCGTACCTGCCGCACCTCAACGCGCGGCAGGGGCTGCGGCTCGCAAGCAAGATGATCATCCGCACGCGCGACCGCGTGACCACGCATGGTCGAACTCGCTAGACCGAAAGGGTGGTGAGGCGATCCTCTCCGTCACACTTCGGTGCTGCTAGGCGAAGATGCGCCGATGACCGTGCGGGGCAATCTGCCTGCTCAGACCACGACGTTCGTCGGCCGCGGGGCCGTGCTCGCCGACACCGAGGCGCTCCTGCGCCGGTCGCGGCTGGTCACGCTCGCGGGGGCGGGTGGAGCGGGCAAGACCCGGATCGCGGTGGAGACGGGCCGTGCGCTGGTGCGGGCGGCGGCGTTCCAGCACGGGGTCTGGCGGGTGCGGCTCGGCGACCTGCACGACCCGGCGGCGCTGACCCGCACGGTGGCGACCGAGTTGCGGATCGTCGACAACTCGCCGGAGCCCGGACTCACCCGGCTCGTGGAATCGTTGTACGACAAGCACTTGCTGCTGATCCTCGACCACTGCGAGCACCTGCTGGAGGCGGTCCGCCACCTGGTGCACCACCTGTTGCGCGACTGCGAGGGCCTGACGATCCTCGCGACCTCGCGGGAGCCTCTCGGCGTCTACGGCGAGCAGTTGCTGCACGTGCCGCCGTTGAGCATTGACGACGCGGCACGCCTGTTCAGCGAACGGGCCGAGGCCGTGCCGGAGGACGTGAACGCGTTGTGCCGGGCGGTGGACGGCCTCCCGCTCGCGATCGAGCTCCTCGCGATGTTGCAGGCCGGGGTGGTGACGGCGGAGGCGGCACACCTCCCCGAACCCGCCACGCTGGAACAGGTGCTGGAGTGGACGGCGCAGGAGTGCACCGACGAGGAACGACGGCTGTGGGCGCGGCTGTCGGTGTTCCCGGCCGACTTCGACCTCGCCGCGGCCGAGGCGGTGGCGGACGCGGACGTCCTGAAGCCGTTGTCCGCCTTGGTGACCAGGTCGATCGTGGGAACGGCGACCAGCCCGGTCACCGGGGAGACCCGCTACCGGCTGCTGGACACCGTCGCGCAGTTCGGCGCTCGTCTGCTGACGGACGCCGACGAACCGTTGCGGCGTCACGCCGTGCACTACAGCGAGTTCGTGGACGCGGCTGCTCGCTCGTGGTTCTCGGCCGACGACGCGAGGTGGACGGGCAGGCTGTGGGAGGAGTGGCCGAACATCCGCACGGCCGTGGCGCACGCGCTCCGCGTCCCTGATCTGGCCGCGATGGGCGCTGCCGTGACGATGAACGTGCAGCGGGCCCGGTTCACGTCGTTCGCGGGCATGCTCGGCCAGGCCTGGGACCTGCTCGCGGCCGCCCGCGCGGTGATCACCGACGCGCCGCTGCGCACGTCGTTGCTGGCGCACTGCGCGTACATGGCGCAGGCGCGCGGCGACGGCGCGTTGGCGTTCCCGTTGATGAACGAGGCACGCGCGTTGCCCCGGCAGCCCATCACCGACCTCCACCTCGTCCTCGCCGAGGCCACGCATCTCTTCTTCGTGGACGGCTCACCGGACTGCGTGCCGTTGTACGCGCACGTCGTGGAACTCTGCCGGCAGCACTCGGCCCCCGGCGACGTCTACATCACCGAGCTGATGCACGCGATGGCGGCGTGCTTCCTGCTCGACGCCGAAGACGCGGACAAGGCCACCACGGCCCTGGCCCGGCAGGCCGAGGACAACGGCGTCACGTGGTCGCACGCCTGGGGACTGTGGCACCGCGGCCTCTACGAACTGCTGCACGGCGACCCGGCCAGGGTGCACCCGCTGGTGATCGAGGCGTTGCGGGTGCAGCTGACGCTCGGCGACACCTGGAGCGCGCCCTTCAGCCTGTGGCTGCTGGCCTGCACGTGCGCGGAACTCGGGGCGTTCGACCGCGCGGCACGGCTGCTCGGCGCGCTCCGGTCGCAGGAACGGATCTCACGGCTCTCGTTCGCCGGCATGAGCCCGTTCCGCCGGCAGCTGGACCGCGCGGACCGCACCGTCCGGCGGTCGCTGGGCGACGACTACCAGGTGATCACGACGCTCGGCGCCGACCTGCGCCCCGACCAGGCGATGGCGTTCGCGCTCGAACCGGTGCCCGACTCCGAACGGCGACCGGCGAAGCCCCTGCTGCCGGGTGGGTTGACGAGGCAGGAGTTCACGATCGCCGGGCTGGTCGCGGAGGGCCTCACGTCGAAGCAGATCGGGGCGCGGCTGTTCATCTCGCCGCGGACCGCCGACCGGCACGTGGTCAACATCCGGGTGAAGCTGGGCCTGTCGAGCAGGGTGGCGCTCGCGGCCTGGCACCGCTCCGCCGCCGGGGGACGCTGACTCAGCGGGCGTCGAGGGCCAGCGTCAGACCGAGGCCCACGAACACCGACGCCGTCAGGCGGTCCAGCAGAAGGCGTTGGCACAGCAGGAAAGCACGCGCGCGGTCGGCCACCAGGACCAGCAGGGGCAGCCAGACGAGGCCCAGTCCCAGGTGGATCGCCACCAGTGCCGCGCCCCAGGCCGGTTCGCCGGCCGGCATGAACTGCGGCAGCAACGACAGGTAGAACACACCCACCTTGGGGTTGAGCAGGTTCGTCAGCAGGCCCACGCGCAACGACGCCGCCGCGCCCGGCACCGGGCGGGTGTCCTCCGGCGAGGTGGCCTTGCGGGAGTCCCACAACGCCTTGGCGCCCAGGTACATCAGGTAGGCGGCGCCGAGCCAGCGTACGACGTCGTAGGCCAGTTCGGACGCCTGCAACAGCGCGGTCAGCCCGGCCAGGCCCGCCACACCCCAGAGCAGGCAGCCCAGCGTGATGCCCACGACCACGCCCAGGGCCGCGCGTTGCTGCTGAGCAGGGCGGTGCGCAGCACCATCACCGTGTCCAGGCCGGGCGTGAGGACGGTGAGCAACGCGACCAGCGTGAAGCTCAGGAGTGTGGCGGCCGGCATGGGGAGAGGAGATCACACGTCAGCGTGCGTCGGCCGCGGTCTTCAAGCCGAACGCGATCAGCGCTGTGGCGGACAGCCGGTCCAGCAGGATGCGTTGGCGCAGCAGGAAAGCGCGGGTGCGGGCGGCGGCGCTGATCAGGACAGGGAACCACAGCAGGCCGATGCCCAGGTGGATGGCCACCAGCACGCCGCCCCACGCCGGTTGCCCGACGGGCAGGAACTGGGGCAGCAGGGAGATGTAGAAGACACCCGGCTTGGGGTTGAGCAGGTTGGTCAGCAACCCGACCCGCACGGCCGCGCGCACCGACGGGACCGGGGCGGGTTCGTCCACCTCAACGGGGCGCCGGGAGTTCCACAAAGCCTTGCCGCCCAGGTAGATCAGGTACGCCGCACCGAGCCAGCGCACGATGTCGTACGCCAGTGCGGACGCCTGCAGCAACGCGGTCAGACCCACCAGGCCCGCCGTCGCCCACACCAGGCAGCCCAGCGTGCTGCCGACCACCACGCCCATCGCGGCGCGGCGGCCGACCAGCAACGCCGTGCGCAGCACCAGCAGCGTCTCCAGACCGGGCGTGATGACCGTCAGCAACGCGACCAGCGTGAAGCTCAGGAGTGCGGTGGTCGACATGCCGCCATCAGAACACGGAACGGCGGCGCCGCCGCAAGAATTAACACGCCGGACACGGTGCGCCCGGCGCCGCAACGGTCAGCGGTACCAGGCCCGCACGCCCAGGCGGCCGGTGCTGCCGAGGTCGATGAGGACCGCGCTCTGCGGGGACGTCGCCACCAGCGGCTGCCAGGCGCCGCCCGGTGCGGTCGCGATGTCGACGTGCCTGCCCACCAGCGGCGGATCTGCCGACGCGTGTGTGTTCCGCCACACGAACGCGCTCTTCGCGCTCTCCCCAGGTGCGACCGTGATCGGCTGCGGCGGGGTGTCGAAGCCGTCGATCGCGGCGATGCCGCCGGAGCCTTCGAGGATCGCGACGTCCAGCCGCGCCCGCCCGGCGTCCAGCACCTGCACCTGCGGATAACCGTTGATCTGCACCGGTTCTGTGCCGCAGTTGGTCACCTCGACGACCATCAGGCGCAGGCCCGTCGCAGCGCCGGTGCCACTGGTGGTGAACCGCACGCCGGAGTCGCACGGTTGGGTCGCGGACGAAGTCGGTGCGCCTGCTGCCATTGCGACGTGCTGATCGGCGCCGACGGCATCCGCTCGACCGTCCGCACGCTGATCGACCCGCACGCCCCGAGCCCCGAGTACGTCGGCCTGCTCGGTTTCGGTTCGTACGCAACGGGAAGCGGCGTCCGGGCCGACGCCGAGACGATGTACTTCGTCTTCGGCGGCTCGTTCCTCGGCTACTGGGCCGAACCCGACGGCACCATCGCGTGGTTCACCAACCTCGCCGTCCCCGAACCCCTGGCGACGGCCGAGATCGCGAACACCGTGATCGGCGCCGGGCCGATGGAGATCATGCCCAGCGTCCCCCGCTGGCACCGCGACCGCATGGTCCTCGTCGGCGACGCCGCGCACGCCCCGAGCGCGAGCTCCGGCCAGGGCGCGTCACTCGCCGCGAATCCGCCGTGCAGCTGGCGCGGTGCCTGCGCGACATCCCGGACGTCCCCGAGGCTTTCGCGGCCTACGAACGCCTGCGCCGCCCTCGGGTCGAGGCGATCGCGGCCCGCGCGGCCCGCACCAACAGCACCAAGCGCGGCATCGGCCCCGTCACGCGCCTGCTCATGCCACTCGTCATGAAAACCTTCGGCAAGCGCGCCTTCACCAGGGACCAGAACTACCGCGTCGACTGGGACGCTCAGGTCAGCCGATAACCGTGCGCGGGGCGGTTCGCCATGCCGTAACGCGGCTGCACCTCCGCCTTGCCGATCGTCACCAGGTGCTCCAGGTACCGTCGCGCGCTCACGCGGGACAGCCCCGCCCGGTCCCCGACCTCCTGGGCCGACAGGTCGTTCTCGCTGTCCCGCAACGCGTCCGTCACGAGCCGCAGCGTCACGGCGGACAACCCCTTGGGCATCGCCGGGGTGCGCGGCCGGTGGTGCATCAGCGAGTCGACCTCGTCCTGGTCCAGCACCTGCCCGAGCCGCTGCACCTCGATCCGCTGCGCCAGGTACTCGCGCATCCGGTCCAGGAACGCCGTGCGCGTGAACGGCTTCACCAGGTAGTTGTCTACGCCCCGGGACATGGCCTGGCGCACGGTCTCCCGTTCGCGCGCGGCCGTCACCGCGATCACGTCGACCGGCGGCCCGCCCCGTGCCCGCAGCCGCGACAGCACCTCGAGGCCGGACATGTCCGGCAGGTGGATGTCGAGCAGCACCAGGTCCGGGCGCAACGACTCGACGGCGCGCAACGCCTCGCCACCGCGGTGCGCCTCGCCGACCACCTCGAACTCGGGCATCGCCTCCAGGAACCCGCGGTGGATCGCCGCCACGGCGAAGTCGTCGTCGACCACGAGCGTCCGCACGCTCATCGGTTCCCCGTTTCCGGCAGCCACACGTCGAACGACGCGCCGCCGAGTTCCGAGTCGGTGATCGCCACCCGGCCGCTGCGCCGGGTCACCACCCTCGACACCAATGCAAGACCTATACCCCTGCCGTGCGCGCCCTGGACGTCCTTCGACGAAACACCCAGGTCGAAGATGCGGCCGCGTTGCGATTCGGCCACGCCCGGCCCGTCGTCGTCCACGACCACCCGCACTCCGCTCACCGACGAGCGCACCAGCACCCGCACGGTTCCGCCGGTCTCCACGGCGTCGACCGCGTTGTCGACCAGGTTTCCCAGCACGGTCAACGCGTCGTCACCCGCACGAATGTCGACGTAGCTGCCGGGATCGAGCCGGAGCTCCACACCGCGTTCGTGCGCGGTGGAGGATTTTGCCAGCAACAGGGCCGCGAGCGCGGGATCCGCGTTCGCGCCGTCGATGATGTCGGCGGTGAGGGACCCCGCGCCGCCGACCCGTTCGATGTAGGCGACGGCGTCCGCGCCGCGGTCCAGGTCCAGCAGACCACCGATGACGTGCAGGTGGTTCGAGAACTCGTGGGCCTGCGCGCGCAGCACCTCCGTCACGGTCCGCTGGCCGTCCAGCTCGCGCAACGCGTCGTGCAGTTCGGTGCGGTCGCGCAACGTCAGCACGACGCCGACCGCGCGGTCGTGCGTCTTGGCCGTCATCCGGTTCGCGACCAGCACCCGTTCCCCGGCGAGGACGAGCCGGTCCGCGACGTCGTCGTCACCTCGGGCCAGGGCGAGCAACCCGTCGTCCAGGACCTCCGCCGCGAGCCGTCCGCGAGGGTTCTCCGCGAGCTCCAGCAACCGCATCGCCTCGTCGTTGACCAGCGCCAGCCGTTCCTTCTCGTCCACCGCGACCACGCCCTCGCGGATGCCGTGCAGCATCGCGTCCCTGGTCTCCAGCAGCTGCGCGATCTCGGCGGGTTCGAGCCGGAACGTCCTGCGCCGCACGAGTTGCGTGATCAACGCGGCGCCGAGCACGCCGATCAGCGCGGCCGCGGCGAGCCAGCCGATCAGCTCCGGCAGGTCCTCCGCGAAGTCGTCGGAGAGCTGGCTCTCCAGGATGCCGACCGACGCCATCCCGATGATCTTCCCGTCGGCGTCGCGCACCGGCACCTTGGCGCGCAACGACGTGCCGAGCGTGCCGGTCTCGGTGCCGACGAACACCTCGCCGGACAACGCCGACGTCGGATCGGTCGACACCCGCTCGCCGATGCGCTTCGGGTCGGGGTGCGCGTAGCGGACGCCGTTGTGGTCGGTGACCACCACGTACGTCACGTTGGACGCCTTGCGGATCAGCTCGGCGAGCGGCTGGATCGTCGCGGGCGGGTCAACCGAATCGAACGCCTCGACCACCGTCGGTAGCCGCGCCACGCTCTCCGCGACCGACAGCATCCTGTCCTTGTAGGAGTCGCGGATCCGGTCGCTCTGCAGCTTGGCGGCGAGCAGCCCGGCCGCGCAGACGGTCATCAGCACGATGACCACCTGCAACGCGAGCAGCAACGCTCCAAACGACACAGATCGGCGGAACATGAATGGAATCATGACGCATCCGGTGTGAAACAGGTCACGAACTAAACGACCAATACGGAACTTACGACCTAACCCTTACGAGGCGCCCACCAGTTACCTAGCGTCCCCGCCCAACGTTCGCGACGAGGCGAGGAGTGCTCGAATGACCACGGCATGGAGACGAGCGGTGGCGGTCGCCGCCGCCGGGCTGGTGCTCGCGGGATGCGGTCAGGGGGCGAAGAGCGCGAGCGGCGGTGACTCCATCGCGAAGTTGGAGATCATGGCGCCCGCCGACCCCGGTGGTGGCTGGGACCAGACCGCGCGGTCGATGCAGTCCGCGGTACAAGGGGCCAAGCTCGCGAACTCGGTGCAGGTCACCAACGTCGGGGGCGCCGGTGGCACGGTCGGCCTGCAGAAGCTGCTGAACGAGCGCTCCGAGTCGTACCTGATGATCACCGGCCTGGTGATGGTCGGCGCGGTGGAGACCAACGCGTCGCCCGCCCGGCTGGAGGAGACCACACCGATCGCCCGGCTGACGGCCGAGGACGAGGTCGTCGTGGTGCCGGCGGACTCGCCGCACAAGACGATCGACGACCTGCTCGCCGCCGTCAACGAGAAGGGCAAGGGCGTCTCGATCACCGGCGGTTCCGCGGGCGGCACCGACCACATCCTCGCCGGGATGCTGCTCAAGGCGAAGAACATCGCCCCGGACAAGCTGAACTACGTGCCGTACTCCGGTGGCGGCGAGTCGCTCGCGGCGTTGCTGGGCAAGAAGGTCGACGCGGGCATCTCCGGTGTCGGCGAGTACAAGGAGCAGATCAAGGCGGGCAAGCTGCGCGCGCTCGGCACGTCCGGCCCGAACCCGGTGCCCGACCTGAACGCGCCCACGTTCGGCGACCTCGGCGTCGAGCTCATCAACTGGCGTGGCGTCGTCGCGCCCGCGTCGATCTCGGCGGAGGCCAAGACCCGGCTCACCAAGCTCGTCACGGACATGCACGCGAGCCAGCAGTGGAAGGACGAGCTGTCCAAGAAGGGCTGGACGGACACGTTCCTGACCGGCAGCGAGTTCTCCACGTTCATGGCCAAGGAGATCGGCCGCGTGAAGCCCGCACTGCAGGACATCGGGCTCGTGAAGTGATCACGGCAAAACTCGAGGAGTACGCGTTCGGCGGTCTGGTCGCGGCGATCGGGGTCTTCACCCTGGTCGACGCGACCACGATCGCCGCGCGCGATGACAACGTCGTAGGACCACGCGCCTTTCCCTACGCCGTGGGAGTTCTGCTCGTCGTGACCGGCATCGTGGCGATCATCGCGACGGCCAGGGGCAAGCTCGGCGAGGCCGAGGAGGGTGAGGACGTCGACGAGAACGTCCGCACCGACTGGATCACCGTGGGCAAGCTCGTCGCCGTGCTGATCGCGCACCTGGTGCTGATCGACCTCGTCGGCTGGCCGGTCGCGGCAGCGCTGCTGTTCTTCGGCGCGGCCTGGACGCTCGGCGCGACCTGGTGGCGCGCGCTGCCGATCGCGATCGTGCTCGCGCTGGTCGTGCAGGTGGTGTTCGCGTACGGCCTGGGTCTCTCGCTGCCCGCCGGGATCTTCGAAGGGGTGCCGTTCCTCGATGGATAGCATCACCATGCTCATGGAGGGCTTCGCGACCGCCGCCCAGCCCGAGTACCTGCTGTACGCGTTGCTGGGCGTCACGCTCGGCACGGCGGTCGGCGTGCTGCCGGGCATCGGCCCGGCGATGACGGTGGCGTTGCTGCTGCCGCTGACGTACACGCTCGACCCGACGGCAGCGCTGATCATCTTCGCGGGCATCTACTACGGCGGCATGTACGGCGGCTCGACGACGTCGATCCTCTTGAACACCCCCGGCGAGTCCGCGTCCATCGTGACCGCCTTAGAGGGCAACAAGATGGCGAAGGCCGGGCGCGGTGCGGCCGCGCTCGCGACCGCGGCCATCGGCTCGTTCGTGGCGGGCACGATCGCCACGGTGCTGCTCACGCTGCTGGCGCCGACCATCGCGGACGTCGCGGTGCAACTCGGCCCGGCCGACTACGTGGCGTTGATGGTCGTGGCGTTCACGACGGTCGCGGCACTGCTCGGGTCCTCCCCCGTGCGCGGCCTCGCGTCGCTGGGGCTCGGCCTGTTCATCGGCCTGATCGGCACCGACACCCTGAGCGGGCAGCAGCGTTTCACGCTCGGCATCACGACGATGGCCGACGGCATCGACGTGGTCGTGGTGGCGGTCGGCGTGTTCGCGGTCGGCGAGGCGCTGTACGTGGCGTCGCGGCTGCGGCACGGGCCGATCGAGGTCGTGCCGATCGGCGGTAAGTGGATGACGGGCGAGTTCTGGAAGCGCTCGTGGAAGCCCTGGCTGCGCGGCACGTTCATCGGCTTCCCGATCGGCACCGTGCCGGCCGGTGGCGCGGACGTGTCGACGTTCCTGTCGTACGCGGCGGAGAAGAAGCTCTCGAAGCGGCCCGAGGAGTTCGGCAAGGGCGCGATCGAGGGCGTCGCGGGCCCGGAGGCGGCGAACAACGCGGCCGCGGCCGGTGTGCTGGTGCCGTTGCTGACGCTCGGCCTGCCCACCACCGCGACGGCGGCCGTGATCGTGGCGGCGTTCCAGAGCTACGGCATCCAGCCGGGTCCGTTGCTGTTCACCAACAACGGCCCGATGGTGTGGGCGTTGATCGCGTCGCTCTACATCGGCAACGTGATGCTGCTCGTGCTGAACCTGCCGCTGGTGAAGATCTGGGTGAAGGTGCTGCAGATCCCGCGGCCGTACCTCTACGCGGGCATCCTGTTGTTCGCCGCGCTGGGCACCTACGCGGTGAACTTCGTGACGGACGACCTGATCGTGCTGCTGGTCATCGGTGTGATCGGCTTCTTCATGCGGCGGCACGGGTACCCGGTCGCGCCGCTGGTCGTCGGCCTGATCCTCGGGCCGATGGCGGAGGAGCAGGTCCGGCGCACGTTGCAGATCAGCGAGGGTGACCTGAGCGCTCTCGTCACCAGCCCGTTCGCGGCGACCGCCTACGGGATCCTGGTCGTGCTGCTGGTGGTGACGGTCGTGCTTCGGTTGCGCCGCAAGAAGTCCGAGGTGACGGTCTAGGCCCGCACGGCGGCGAGCGCCTGTTCGTACAGTTCGAACGCGTCGGCCTTGCCGCCGTGCAGGACCCACAGTTCCGTCGCGGCGTCCACGCACGCGAACGTCGTGGCGATGACCCCCATCGCGCGGGCGTCCGGGACCTCACCGGACTCGATGCCCATCCGCTGCTCGATCACCGGCACCAGCGCGTGCTGCCAGCGCAGCCGCTTCTCGAAGTAGCGGGAGCGCAGCGACGCGGTGGTGAAGATGAGCCGCGAGATCTCCAGCACCCGTTGCGGGGTGTGGTTCGAGGCGGCGAGGATCGCGGTGAAACCGGCCCGCAGAGCGTCCCAGGTGGACAGTTCGGCCGGTTGCGCGGCGACCGCGCCGACCAGCACCTCGCCCAGTGCGTCCTGGTCGCTGCAGACCAGGTCCTCCTTGGTGCCGAAGTAGCGGAACAGCGATCGCTGCGACACCCCGGCCTTGCTCGCGACCTGGGCCATGGTCGTCGCCTCGTACCCCTGCTCCTCGAACAGGGTCAGCGCCGTGTCGACGATCTCGGCGACCGCGGCCTGACGCGACCGCTCCCACAGCGACGCCGACTTCTCCATGCAGCCCACTTTAGCTCTGCCGCGACATCCGCCCGATGAGCCTCGCCCCCATCGCGCGCGAGGTGAAGTGGCGTCCGGTGAACGCCAGCACGCGGTTCATCCGGCCCGAGATGACGCCGACGGGCGTGACCCGGCGGTCCAGCGCTTTGAACGCCGTCGTGACGACCTCGCCGGCGGTCTGCGTCCTCAGCCCGTCCATCATCTCCTCGATGCCGGAGACCTCGGCGAACTCGGTGCGCGTGGCGCCGGGTGAGAGCACCATGACGCGCAGGCCGGTGCCCTGCGACTCGATCCACAGCCCCTCGGTGAAGCTCACCACGAACGCCTTCGTCGCGCCGTAGACCGACGACCACGGCGTGCCCTGGTACGCGGCCATGCTCGCCAGGTTGATCAGGAAGCCGTGACCGTTGGCGCGCAACGGTTCGATGAACGCCCTGCTGATCTCGACGACCGCGTTGACGTCGACCGCCACCTCCTGCCGCAGCCGTTCCGGCTCGTTCTCGTGGAACGCCCCGAAGTTCGCGAACCCGGCGTTGTTGATCAGGCTCGTGACGCCGAACTCCGCCACCTCGCCCGCCAGCCGCGCGCCGATGCCCGGTTGCGCGAGGTCCGCCGCCACGACGTGCACCGTCACGCCGTGCTTCGCGCGCAGTTCGGCCGCCAGTTCCTCCAGCCTGTCCTTGCGGCGCGCGACCAGCACCAGGCTCGACCCGCGTGCCGCCAGCCGGCGCGCGAACTCCGCGCCGATGCCCGAACTCGCCCCGGTGACCAGCACCGTCTGCTTCCCGAAGTCAACTCCCACGTCGACACCGTACGCCAACCTGTCAGTCACTGCCAAGCTGTCTGCATCTGCCTGCCTCTCCCCGTGACAGGAAGGCGATCGCCTAGCCGATCAGCAGTCTCATGTTCTTTCTTCGGTGTGGGTTGCACTGTGAGGAAGAGCCTGCTCAGCGGTCTTTCGGTCACCTTCGGGTGGATTCGGGGCGGTCGTTCTGCTCCTAGCAGAACGGCGGCTGCGGGCCCTCGTGGTGCTGTCACCATGACGACATGGCGGAGATCCTGGACTTCAAGCGCACCCCGGAACCCCTGTGGCGTGAGGCCCTGGGCCGCAAGCTGCGCGAGACGCGCGAGGACCTGGGCGAACGCCTGGTCGACGTGGCCGACCGGGCCGGCATCTCGGTCCAGTACCTGTCCGAGATCGAACGGGGCCGCAAGGAGCCGTCCAGCGAGATGATCGCGGCGGTGGCCGGCGCCCTGGGCATCGACCTCGCGGACCTCCTGATCGGGATCGCCGGCCAGGTGCGCAACCTGCGCGGAGGCGTCGTCGGGGGCACCCAGTTCCGCACCTCGCGTCCGGTCGGACGCCCGTCCGGCCCGGTGGCGATGGTCGGCGCGCTGATGGCCGCCTAGCAGCGGCCGGTGTGCCCAGGACACCCCCAACGGCCCTGGGCACACCGGTCACGGCCGTTGGTCCAGCACCCGGTCCACCAGCCCGTACTCGACGGCTCCCGGCGCGTCGAACACGCGGTCGCGGTCGGTGTCGTGCCGCAACTCGTCCGTCGAACGCCCGGTGTGGCGAGCCAGGATCGCCTCCAGCTGCGTCCGCACCCGGACCACCTCGTCCGCCGCGAGGATCAGGTCCGGAATGGTGCCCCGCCCCTGAGCGGCCGGCTGATGCAGCACGACCCGCGAGTGCGGCAGCACGGACCGGCGCCCCTCCGCCCCCGCCGCGAGCAACACCGCCCCCGCCGCCACCGCCTGCCCGACGCACGTGGTGGCCACCGGCGCCTTGATGTAGCGCATGGTGTCGTACAGCGCGAGCATCGCCGAGGGATCGCCGCCCTCGCAGTTGATGTAGAGGTTGATCTCCAGGTCCGGGTTGTCCGCCTCCAGGTGGAAGAGCTGCGCGATCAACGCGTTGGCCACCCCGGAGTCGATCCCGGTGCCGAGGTAGACGATGCGCTCGGACAGCAGGTGCGAGTAGACGTCCATGACGCGCTCACCGCGGGCGTCGCGCGTGATGACGTTCGGAATCGTGTAGGTGCTCATGCGACAGCTCCGGAGTGCAGGCCCAGCTTGTGCGTGCGGACGGGAACCACCTGCGCGAGGTCGCTCACCACGTGGTCGATGAACCCGTAGTCGAGCGCCTGCTCGGTGGTGAACCACCTGTCGTGCAAGGAATCGGTGAAGATCCGGTCGAACGACTGCCCGGTGTCCTCGGCGATCAGCCTCAGCACCGTGTCCCTGGTGTGACGCAGGTCGTCGGCCTGCACCTCGACCTCCACCGCCGACCCCCCGATGCCCGCACTGCCCTGGTGCATGAGGATCCGGGCGTGCGGCAACGCGAACCGCTTGCCGGGAGTGCCCGACGAGAGCAGGAACTGCCCGGCACTGCAGGCGAGGCCCAGCGCGAGCGTGGCCACGTCACAGGGCACGAGGCGCATGACGTCGCGGATGGCGAGCATGGACGGCACCGAGCCGCCCGGCGAGTGGATCCACAGGGCGATGTCCTGGCGCGGGTCCTCGCTGGCCAGCGACAGCATCTGGGTCATGAGCACGGTGCCGTTGTCGTCGTCCAGCGCACCGTCGAGGATCAGGACGCGCTGGCCGAAGAACCTTTCGCGCAGCCCAGGGGTGAAGAGCTTGTCGGTCGTCATGGCACCGACGATGCCGAAAGGTGTTGTGGCTCCGCCGCTTTCTCTGCTGACGGCAGATCAGCCCACAGCAGCGTCCTCAGACCGCCAGCACCCGCTGGTAGGTGTCGGCCACCGGTTCGTCGTCGCCGCGCTGCACGACCACTCCTCCGGACTCGACCCATGAATGAAAAGTCAGCGGATCGCGCGAATGCCCGAAGCACCACTCGAGCCCTTGCCGCCTTGCCGCACCCATCAGCACCGTCGTGAGCGACAACTCCATGCACGCCATCCGTCCGGGGAACCAGCGGCTCATCGCGTGCGCGAGTTCGAGCACCGCCAGGCCTTCGGTGACGGTCGCGGGCCGGCGCACCAGGTTCCGCTTGAGCCGGAGCACGACGGCGATCGACGCCCGCAACGGCAACCTCAACAGCACCACAGCCACGAGCAGACACCCCACCGCCAACGCCCTGCTCCCCGGCCCTGCGGAGACGTCCTGCCGCTCCGGCAACGCGACGGACACCCCGCCCGCGTGCCGCGCCAGCCGGAGGAGGTCCCGTTCCACGAGATCGGTCACCAGCCGGTCCACGTCGACCCGCAACGCGTCGGCGTCGACAGCGGGAAAGCGCTCCTCCAACGCCGTTACCGCACACCCGAGGTCTCCAGTGCGCCGAAGCTCGTCGAACACGACCCGCCCGGTCTCGTTCAGCAGGTGCCACTGCCCGGTGTGAGCGTTGAGCAGAACCATGTCCCCGCGCTCACCACGCGTCACATGCACGCTGGACGGAACCACGAAGTCAGACATCGACGTCACTCCTGGTCAGCTCGCGCAGCCACAACTCGACGGCCAGCACCTGGTTGAGCGGGGCCCACGCCGTCGCCAGTCCCCGCGCCGCCCGTTCCAGCGCCCGCCGCACCCGAACCGGATCGATCAGCCCGATCTCCGCACTGATCGGCTCGTCGAGCGTCTTCCTCAACGCGTTCAGATTGCGCCGCAGACCCTGATAGGAGGTAGCCGTGTAATCGCCCTTGGTCCGCCTGCTGAACACCGCCTGCGGCACCACACCCGCCAACGCCTTGCGCAGCAACGGTTTCGGACTGGCAGGGTCACACCGCAGCCACGCGGGCAGACTCAGGCACACCCGCACCACCTCGGAGTCCAGGAAAGGCGCGTGCACCTCCACACCCCGTTCCGCGCCGGTTTCCCGCACAGCTCGCTGCGTGGCTCCCGCGAAGTCCAACTGCACGAGCGTCGCCCGGTCGCACGCGTCCATGCGGTCGTCGTCATCGGCCGCCGCGATCAACTGTCCGGCGAGCGCCTCACGTGCCTTCGGCGCCAGCCAATCGCACAGCGGCGCGCCCCACGAGGCGATGTTGTGCTCTTCCCAGGACGGCACGAACGACTCGGGGTACGCCCGTTCCAGCCGCCTGGCGAACCCCGTCAGGCCCTGTCGCCGACTCGTCGTCGCCAGCGCCACGGACTTCCTGAACAGCGCGAGAGGCGATCGTTGCCGCAACCTCCCCCAGGCAGAACAGCGCTGCCACAACGTCACGAAGTCCCTGCGCCGGGCAAGATCCACGAAATAGGCGAGTGGTGCACCGAGTACGAGGTCGCCGCCCTCCCCGACCAGATGCACCTGGGCACCGAGCGAAGCGGCCGCAGCCACGCGCAGTCTGGTCGGGCCCATAGCCAGGTAGCTCGGATGTGGCAGATCGGCCGAGGACGACCAACTCTGGTACGGAAGGTGCTCCCCTTCGCCCATCACGACGTGGGGCTTCAGCCTCGGGTCGAGCCGCCCGCACAGCTGCGCGTGCCTCAGGTCGTCATCGACCGGCGCTCCGTCTTGTGCATATGTGACAACAGGAACCTTGTCGTTGTCGAGTGCCGCCAGAAATGCGAGTGACGTGGAATCCAGGCCGCCGCTGAAGTCCGAGGACATCTTGGAGTCAATGGAAGTTCTCGCCGACACGGCAATGCGCAGACACTCTCTCAACTGTTCGGCGCAGTCAGCGAGAGTCGTGTCCGCCACGGCCGTCAATGACGTGGCAGTGGTCCGACTCATCCCACCGGCGCCCCACCTCAAGGCCGCACCCGGTTCAAGTTGCTGTACACCTTGAAAAGCGGTCCTGCTCACCAGCAACTCAGGAACCAGCGGGCACACGATCTGCGCGGCCAGATGGGCCAGGTCCAACCGGACCCCGGCCTGCTCAGCCACTGCGTGCGCACGCGAACTGAACACAACGTCGTCTCCGGAAGTGGACACGTAAAGTGGAAACTGGGCCGAGGCATCAGACGCGAGAACGACCTGCCGATCACGGACCACCACAGCGGAGTACGCACCAGGCAACGACATCAGTGCGCGGAGGTCGCCACTTCGGGCTCGCACGAGGTCATCGCTCGCGAAGCAGTGTCCGATGAGGACGGTGGCGAGATCCCGGCCCCGGACGACGCGGCACCCGCCGCGGTCGATCGACACCCGGCTGCCGCCGGCCCGTCCCGGGTCCCGCACGGCTCGGCCGATCAGCTGAACGACTGCCCACTGGCGTCACCGGAGCCACTGGAACTGCCGCGAGTCACCTGCACGACTTTTCCGGCATCGAAGACGGCCGGTGGCTCGTAGAGCGAAATCTGGGGGTCCTCGACTTCGGGGAAGCCATCATCATCGCTGGTCATGGCCATTCGCCCCCTAGGTAAATCCGGAGAGTTCGCGCCAAGTGACTTTCAGCAACAGCCTACGGGCCTCGCGCCGGTCCCTGAAGGGCCGAGTGGGGGAAGTGCGAGCGCCGGCATGTCGCAGGAGTGGACAAACCAACTCCGCGACCGGATCGAACTCAACTGGAGCCCAAGTTCCATTCTGGTAGAGCCCAGCCAGCTTCGTATGCGGTCCGCCAGCCTAGCCGTTATGGTCTTAGCTTCAAAAAGCTACCCAGGATTACGCGAGGCGGGACATGTGTATACGATCTTGCAACCAACCCTGCTTCAACTTGAAGATACACTAAGATAGACTTGATTGGGTGCTGATGACTTCACAAGACGGCAGGGTGCATGACGCGCGCGAGTTGCTGAGCACGAGGCCCGACTCGGTCCGCGAAGGCAACAAGCGAAGGGTCATCCGCGCGGTAATGGCACAGCCCTCGACACAGGTGCAGATCGCCAAGCGCACACACCTGTCCCAGGGCACTGTCTCAGGCGTCGTGCAGGAACTCGAGGCCGACAACGTGTTCCGCGTCGACGGGAGCGACGGTGAACGAGGCAAACGCATCAGCATCGGATCGGTGCGCGGCGTGGCGGTGGGCGTCGAGGTCGGGCACGACAGACTGACGGTCGCCGTCCGGTGCGTCGACTCCGAGGAAACACTGGACAGCACGGTGAACTTCGGAGCGACCCAGGGCATGGACGCGTGGCGCCGCGAATGCGTTTTGATGATCCGGGACCTGGTGGCACGAACCGGCCTCAGCACTGAGCACGTCGTGTCCATCGGGCTCGGCATCCCCGCGGCCATCGACCCCCGCAGCGGCGAGATCTCGCAGGTCGCTTCCTCCCTCGACTGGGACCTGCAGGGCAACCCGATGCAGTGGTTCGAGGAGAGCTTCCCGAAAGTCCCGGTCATCCCCGACAACGAGTGCAACTTCGCGGCCTTCGGCGAGCACCTCTACGGACACGGCCGGGACCGCGAGACCCTGCTCTTCGTGAAGTCGTCCGCCGGCATCGGCGCGGGGCTCATAATCGCCGGAGCGATCACCCGCGGACGGCATGGCCTCGCCGGCGAGATCGGTCACCTCACGATGGACCCGCGTGGCGACGTGTGCCGTTGCGGCAGCCGCGGTTGCCTGGAGACGCTCGTCGGCGGAGCAAGGCTGGTCGAGCAGGTCCGCATCGCTTACACGGGACACCGCGTCAACCTTCCCAACAACCTCGAGAACCTCATCAACCGCGCGAAGACCGGCAACAAGGTGTGCCGAACGGTGCTGAAGATCGCCGCCGACAACATCGGCCTGGCACTGGCCAGGGTCTGCAACATCATCAATCCCGAACTCGTCGTGATCGGGGGTGAACTCGGCCAGGCGGGCGACCTCGTGGTCGTTCCCGCCAGCGAGACCTTCCAGCAGAACGCACTGGAGGGCATGTTCAAGCACGTGAGCCCCACCGAGGTGAAGCTGTCTGAGCTGGGGATGCTCGCAGGCCCGCTCGGTGCACTCGCGTTCGCGCTGCAAGTCGACCGTCAACCCAGCTGATGTTTGGACCGAAACCTGCAACTCGAACTTCATGAATCTTTGATTTGAAGATATGCTGGGCCTCGGGGAACTGGACACGCGAACCGAGGGCAGGTTGCACGATGCTGTGGACCACCATGTCAAGACCACCGTTGCAGACACTCGCGGACCGAGACTCGCGAGTGTCCTCACCGGCACTGCGAGATCTCGCCCACCGGCTGCCGGCCGCCCTGCGCGGCCGAACATCTCGCGTGACCGGTGAACGCTGTGGACCATGACCCGCCCGATCTGGGCCCCGCCGCTCACGACGCACTCGACTGGGAGACCTGCTCCAGCGAGCTGATCATCTACTGCTTCACGCGGACGCTCGTCTCCGCGATCCAGCTCCACCAGGAGCTGCGGGTGTTCGAGGGCGATCCCGAGGTCAAACTCGTGTGGGTCATCTGCCCCGGCTCCCGGTTCAGGCGGGAGATCGACGATTGGCTCCGCGCCAAGGAGATCAAGCCGATCCCCTACTCCGCCGCAGCGACAGGCCGTCGGGATGTGATCCTCACCACCAGCGAGTGGATCGATCCCCTCCCCTTCGCGCCGACGCCCATCCTCGTCCTCCTGCACGGCGTGGGGTTTCACAAGTTCGTGAAGAACCGCGAGACCGGCGAGTACCGGCTCGCCGGCCTCGCCCGGCCGGAAGGCCTGGTGACCGGCCAGACCACGCAGACGGTCACCCACCCCGATCAGGTTCGCCAGTTGGCCGAGGCCTGCGAGCACACCGTCGGCAGAACCGCTTTCGTGGGAGACAGCAACTTCGACCTCCTGTGCGCCAGCCGCGGTGAGCGCTCGAACTACCGGAAGGCCCTGGGAGTCACCGAGGACCAGCGCCTCATCACGTTGAGCTCGACCTGGGGCCGCAGCTCCCTGTTCGGCCGGCGAGCCGGACTGATCGACCTGCTCCTCGCCCAACTGCCGTGCGAGCGCTACCGGCTGGCGATCTTCCTGCACCCCGCCGTCTGGTCTTACGAGGGCACCAGCGAGATCCTGCGGAGACTGAAGCCCCACATCGAGTCCGGCAGGCTGATGGTCATCCCGACAGCGGCGGGCTGGCACGCGACGGTTCTCGCCAGCGACCTGGTGATCGGCGACTTCGGCTCGACGAGCCTCTACAGCGCGATGATGGACATCCCGCTGCTGCTCGCCACCTTCAGCAAGAACGTCGTACCTGGCACCGTGATGGCCGACCTGGGCAACGGCATGGCACGGCCCATCGTCCTCGGCCTCGACCTGCGGGAGCAGATCGAGGCCGAGATCGAACGGCACGACCACTCCAGGGCAGCCCACCTGGTCGAGCGGCTGATCACCCACCCCGGACGGTCGGCCGGACTCCTGCGCGACCTCTGCTTCCGCACTGCCAAGAAGAAGGCCCAGCCACGCGAGTTCGAGGTGCGTTCGGCACCGGCGCCCGAGCCGTACCTCCACGCGGCGCACTACTTCAGGTTCGACTTCCGGGTCGACGGCACGGAAGTCACTGGCGATCTCTACCTCGCCCCCTTTCGCGAGAAGCTCCGCCTCACCGGAGAACGGCTCCTCGCCGAAGTCGGCGGAAACCTCCTGAAGCGCTACGACAACGCTTCCGTCATAGTCGACCCGACGCCCGCCTCCGCCTGCTCCACCAAGGCTCACCTGGCGGAGCTGTCCCAGCGGTACCCGGGCTGCCGGGTCGTGGGGGTGCTCCGGGATGACGGCAGCAGCGAACTCCTGGCGCGGGACGGACGCCGGTTCCAGGTGAGCTGTGACAGGGCGTTGCCCGCGCGGATGCTCGCGGCCGCCTGCTATTCGCTCGTCGTCGCGAAACAGGAGCTGCGCGGTGAGTTCACGCTGCGCACCAGCCTGGGTGTGGCCACGATGACCGTGACCCCGGTCTAGACGGTCAACCTCTGCAGGTGGGCGACGAGACCCTCGAGGTTCGGTGCACCACTGGCCCGGCGGATGTGCAGCACCCTGGTCAGGTTCTCCCGCGCTGAGCGCAGATCTCCCTCGTGCTCGGCCACCTCGGCGAGAGCCTCTCTGGCCTCCGCCTCGTAATGCGCGGCCTTGGAACTGGTGAACACGCCGACCGCGCGTTCCAGTTCGCGCCTGGCCGCCGCGCTGTCACCGCTGCGGAAATGGGCGACGCCCAGGCTGATGGAGCCTCGACCCGCCATGCGGACGTCATTCACTTCGAGCAACAACCGGTGAGCGCGTTGGAGGACTTCCAAAGCCGCCGTCTGGTCTCCGCCCGAACTGATGGCGCAGCCGAGGAAGTACGTGGCCAGCGCGACTCCTCTCCGTTCACCGGCTTCGGTGTTGCGTTCGATCGCGCGTTGATAGGCCTCGGCGGAACTGCCCGGATCGACTCGATCCCGATATCTGCCGGTGAACTCCCACACCGAGGCGATCAGAACGGTGTGCTCGGACCGTTCGGCCAGCACCAGCGCTCGTTCGAGGCGCGTCCGGGCGAGGTCCAGCTCCCCCAGTTCGGTGTACGCCCTCGACACGACGCTGAGCAGCCTCGCCTCCGCAGCCGCGTTGCCCGCGCGATCTGCGGCCGCCGCCCCGATCTCGCTGGCCTCGACCCAGTCGTCGAGGAAACGCCGGTTGAGGTACAACGCGTGCAGCGACTCGCAAAGCTGCCAGGCCGAGTCGTCCCAGCCCTGATCCGCCAGCGCGTGCAGGACAGCGAGCAGGTTGCCCCGCTCGTCGCACAACCACTCGAGCGCCGCGGCCTTGCCCGCCTCGCCGGGGAACGGGTCGGGTTCACCTTCGAGCAGGTGCCCCAGATCCGCGATGCGCATGCGCTTTCCCATCACCGCGCGGTCCGCGAACGCGGACTTGCGCAGGTAGTGGGTGCGGATGCGGTCGAGCACCGATTCCCGTCGCTCAGCCGAGTCTTCGTCCATCGAGCGTTCTCGTGCGTGCAACCGGACGAGGTCGTGCATCGTGAATCCGTTGCCGGGCAACTCGTCCAGGAACGAAGCGTCGACGAGCACGTCCAGCGAGCGCTTCGCCCGAGCCAGGGGGAGGTCGAGCACGACCGAGGCCACCTCGACGCTGACCTTCCTCATCGGAGCGATCCCCAGGCCGCGGTAGAGAGCCGCTGCTTCAGCCGGAAGTGTGCGGTAGGCGTTGTCGAACACAGCAGACACGAGCGGTTCACCTCGCAATGAGAAGGCCGCCAGCCTTGTGGTCTCGTCCGCGAGCTCGCCTGCGAGGCAGGCGATCGTCAGCTGCGGCCGGGACATCAACCGCGCGGCGACGATGCGCAGCGCCACGGGCAGCCCGGCGCAGAACCCCACGAGCTTCGTCGCCACCTGAGCCTCGGCCAGCACTCGCGCCGGGCCGCAGAGTTCCCGCAACAACGCCAGGCCGCTCCTTTCGTCGAGCGGCTCCAGCACGAGCAGGTGCGCACCGTCCAACGCGAGCTCGGATAGCCTGTCGCTGCTCGTGACGAGGACGACGCTGCCGTTCGAGTTCGGCAGGAATGGTGGTACTTGGGCGGGTTCCGTGACGTCGTCGAGCACGACGAGCACCGGCGCCGTAGCGGTCATCGTCCGGAACAGGTTCGCCCGAGAGGAAAGCGTGGCCGGAATGTGTTCGTGCTGCACGCCGAGCGCCAGCAGGCAGTCGGCCAGTGCGTCGTTCACCGGAGCACCGGAATCGGTGCGGACCGCCGCGTAGTCGACGTAGAACTGTCCCCCGGAGAAGCGCTCAGCCCACTCGTGCACCCATCGTCGAACGACGGCGGTTTTGCCGACACCCGCCAGGCCGCTGATCACGACGAACTGCCTGGGTGCCGACGAACCCCCCAGCAGCAGTTTGTCCAAAGTAGACAAAATGGTTTCGCGATCGACGAACCCCCGCGGCGTCGGCGGGACCTGGCGAGGCCGATCGAAGGAGCCCCCGGGCTGGTGCACGACGAGATCACCCGTCAGCGAGCCGATCTGCACCGCGTTGCCCGTCACGGTGCGCACCACGTTCCGCGCGTCGGACCGCGCGATCCGTCCGTCAGGGTTCGGGTCGCCCATGGCAGCTCCGGGACTCAAGTCTCCTGTCGGACTTCGGTGGCCTATTGTCGGACCACCGTACCAAGGACGGCCCCAAACATCCGCCCCGCATTGGCCGTTCCGGTGCCCATCACCGGAACGGAGGACATCGCCGCTACTCGGCAGTGGTCCGGGTGTCCGACGACGGGACGTACTCGTCCGCCGGGCGGCCTGGCACGTCCACGTCCACGGCGAAGAGGGCGCCGTCGTGCAGGCTCGGCCGGCGCAGGCCGTGCTTCGCGGTGGTGATGAAGAGGCGGCTCAGGTCGGGGCCGCCCAGGCAGACGCTCGTGGGCTGGCGGGCGGGCAGGGTCACCTCGCGGTCCAGGCGGCCGTCGGGGCGGTAGCGGCGGACGACCGAGGCTCCCCAGAATGCGATCCAGACGTTGCCGATCACGTCTGTGGTCATGCCGTCCGGGGTGTGGTTGGGGGTGTGCACGAAGACTCGGCGGGCGCCCAGTTCGCCGTCGCGGCCCACGTCGAAGCGGTGAACGGTGCCGCGGGCGCTGTCGGCCAGGTAGAGGTGCCTGCCGTCCGGGGAGAACGCCGGGCCGTTGGGGATCGTCAGTCCTTTGAGGACTGGCGCGGGCGTGCCGAGGCGGTGCAGGGCGCCGGTGCCCGGTTCGGTGTCGTAGGCCATGGTGGTGACCCAGAAGCGGCCTTGGGGGTCGGCCACGGCGTCGTTGACGCGCATGCCCTCGCCCGCGAACTCCTGTTGCCGCGGGCCGTTCAGGAGGCCTGCGCCTGTTCCGGTGGCGGCGATGAGTTCGTCGCGGCCCCGCACCGGGGCGACGGCGCCGACGGGTGCCGGGAGGGTGGCCAGTTCGGTGAACGGGGCCGGGACGGTGCCGCGTGTTTCGAGGACGCGGCCTGCCAGCAGGTCCACGACCACCAGCCTGCCGTTGATCCAGCGGGCGCCTTCGCCCAGTTCGAGCTGTTCGAAGTTCCACTGCGTCAACGTCATCGGACGGTGCTCCCCGCTTGCAGGTCCAGCAGTTCCAGGTCGGTCCGGGTGGGCAGGCCCTGCCAGTCGCCCGGTGTCGCGACGGCGAAGGCGGCCACGGCGTTGCCGCGCCGGACGCGGTCGCCGGGGTCGAGGCCGTCGAGGCGCGCGGAGAGGTAGCCGGCCACGAACGCGTCGCCCGCGCCGGTGGTGTCGGCGACGGTGACGCGGTGGGCCTCGGCCGACCACGAACCGTCCGGCGTGTGCACGGTCGCGCCGTCCGCGCCGTGCTTCACCACGACCTCGGGCACCTCGTGGTCGCCGGCGATGGGGAGCTCGTCGTCGGACGCGATCAGCACGTCGACGTTCTCGAGCAACGGCCTGATGGTCTCGGCTGCCTGCGTCGCGGTCCAGAGCTTCGAGCGGAAGTTGACGTCGAGGCTGACGGTGCTGCCGGTCTGCCTGCCCAGGTGGACCGCCTCGGTCACGGCGGCGAGCGCGGACCCGCTCAGCGCGGGCGTGATTCCCGTGACGTGCACGATCCGCGGCACGCCCAGGTCGAACGAGCGCCGGACGTCCTCAACGGACAGTCGCGACCCCGCGTACCCCTTGCGGTAGTAGAGGACCCGGGTGATGTCGGCGGTGCGCGGTTCGAAGAGGATCAGCCCGGTCGACGCGTCCGGGGTGGTCCGGGCGGCCTGGACGTCCACCTGTTCGGCCAGCAGCGTGCGGCGGACGAGCGACCCGATCTCGTCGGCGCCCGTCACCCCCGTCCAGCGCACGGCGTGGCCGAGGCGCGCGAGACCGATGGCCACGTTCGACTCGGCGCCGGCGACGGTCAGCTCCGCGGTCCCTCCCAGGCGGAACGGACCGGCGGCGCGGAACGCCCCCATGGTCTCGCCCAGGGTGAGCACGTCGGTCATGCGGTTCCTCCCACGAGAGCGGTGATCGTCAGCCGCCAGCGCACCGATCCCGACGCGGGCACCACCGCGACCGGACGGCTGGTGTCCGCGCGGTCGAAGGTGCGCCCGAGCATGGGTTCCACGCCGATGCTGCGGTACGGATCGTCTTCGGGCCAGCCCCTCAGGTTGCGCCACAACGCGATCGAGACGGGCTGATCGGCGCACTCGACGCGGAGGTCGAGTTGCTGCTCTCCGTCCACGACGCGGATCTGCCCACGTTCGAGGACCGCGCCGGTGGCGGTGCCGTCGTCGGGGCCGAGCGCGTCGAGGCCCGCAGGCCAGAGGCGTGGGGCGGGAACCGGATCGGTGATCAGCACGGAAGTGCCGGGCGGAGCGGCCAAACGGGCAAACGGGCTCACGTCGAGGAGGGCGTGGGCGGCCCAGACGAAGCGATAGCCGGGGGTGGCGCGCAGCTCGTAGTCGGCGACGATCGCGCCGGCTTCGGAGCCGAGGGCGCGGGTGAGGGTGAAGTCAGGACAGTCCACCTGGGCCCCGTCGGGGGTTTCCCGCCAGGGGCGGCTCCAGGCGTCGCCGTGGTCGGGCAGGCCCCGGACGGTCGGGACGCACTCCTCCAGGCCGCCCGCGTCCACGAAGGCGGCGTTCGGGCTTGCCCCGGCCCGGGCTGGGTCAGGGCGGTGCCAGAGCCACTCCCGGTGGTCCGTGCGGAGCGAGGTCCAGCGGCCGCCGAGGTGGTGGTCCACCTCGGCGTACAGCGGCACGACCCTTGTGACCTGCACTGTTCATCCCCGGCGCGATCAAATCAGTAGTAAATTACTAATTTATCTTGCCACGGGGTGCTGCCGGCGCCAACAGTCGGCGCCCGGCGATCAGGACGTCGTGCAGGCCGCGCCGTTCAGGGTGAACGAGTCCGGCGAGGTGTTGCGACCCCGAGAGGAGCCCAGGAAACCGAGCGAGGCTTCGGCGCCCGGCTGGATGGCGCGGTTGTGGTCGGCGGCGGTGGCGGTGACCGCGGAGCCGCGCTGGGAGGCGGAGGCGTTCCACATGTCGCGGACGGTCTGGCCGTCGGCGAAGGTCCAGCTCAGGGACCAGCCGTTGATCGGGGTGCGGCCGGTGTTCCTGATGGTGATCTGGGCCTGGAAGCCGCCCTGCCACTGGTTGTCGGCGCGGTAGCTCACGGCGCACGGGGGCGGGGGCGGCTGGGTCGTCACGATCGGGGGCGGCGGGGTGGTCGTGGTGACGGCCTGCTGTGAAGGGTCGGGCTGTTGTTGCGACGGGGCGGTGGAGGTGGTCGTCGTCGCAGTGGAAGAAGGGGTGGCGTCCATGCCGTTGCACGGGGCGCCCCAGAGGCCCCGGTCGTCGCGGGCGGCGGCCAGTTCGGCTTCGACCAGGGAACCCGCGGCGTCTTGGGCGCGGAGGATGCCCTCCCGCACCGCCAGCAACGCGTAGTCGGTGCCGTCCTCGAGGCGGAGGTTGACCTCGCCCGGGGTCATGGCGCTGACGCGGACCGCCTTGGCGAGCAACCACTTCTCGGCGAACGCGCGGGCGCCGGGGGCCCAGCAGTCGGCGGGCTGGGCGAGCTGGGAGATGCGGACGCGTTCGCCGCCGTCCAGTTCGATGGTGCGGCCGTCCACCACCGCGCGCACGGTGGCGGACACCTCGCCGCGCGAGTCGTTGATCAGGGTCGGCACCTGGAGCTGCACCGGCGCCGACACCGGACGTGACGGGCTCTCGGTCGTGCACGCGCACACCAGCAGAACCACGAGAAGAGACAAGGACTTCCGAAACACCGAAGGACTCCCGCACACGTTCATGCAATCCAGCACGAACCGTAGCGGCGCCCAGCACCGCTCACATCCGCCGTTCGGCCTTGATCAACGACGGAGGGACCACCGCGCAACGGGCGGAGCCAAGACCAATACTCAACTTCATTACGACGGCACGCCTTACACGCACATCCCACCCGAGCAACAGTGATTCACCGATTCCACAATGGAATGGCCCACACAGGACGGGTCGAGCGAAGCGAAGACCCGAAGCGGGGTCCGGGGCGCAGCGCCCGGCTGGGGGTCTGGGGGCTCGGCCCCCAGAAAACACCACGGGCGAGGCATGGTCTGCGCTTTCCGCAGACATACCTCGCCCGAAGTCCGTGCCCCCGGTGCGACTCGAACGCACACTGGACGGATTTTGAGTCCGCTGCCTCTGCCGATTGGGCTACGGGGGCGTAGCAGGGTGAACTCTAGCGGATCAGTCCAAGGGGTTTGTCCAGGGACCCCCTACGACTTGACCAGCCTGCCGATCGCCGCCGACGCCTCGGCGAGCTTCTCCTCGGCCACCGCGCCGCCTTCCGCCGCGGCTTGGGCCACACAATGCTTGAGGTGCTCGTCGAGCAACCCCAGCGACACGGCCTGCAGGGCCTTCGTGGCCGCGGAGATCTGGGTGAGGACGTCGATGCAGTATTCGTCGTTCTCGACCATGCGCTGGAGGCCGCGGATCTGTCCCTCGATGCGGCGCAGTCGCTTGAGGTATGCGTCCTTGTCCGCGGTGTACCCGTGCATCGGCTCCTGACCTTCCCTACCCCGTGCGGGTATGTCGAGGATACCCGCACCGGTTGGCGGTGCGTTATGTGCGACCACTGCTCCGTCAGCGGGAATGGGGAAGCGTCCGGCAAGCCCAGCAACGGGCCGAAGTGAGACGACTAGCTGCACATTTTGGACCCATAACACCCGTGTGGTTTACCCCGGAAATGCCCCGACCGGGCGGTTGGGGTCACATTTTAGCGGCGAAAGGTTCGCCGTTTTTCCTCGTGTGGACTATGGTGTTGTCGAAGCACGTGGTTACGTCGAGGATCCGCGTGCTATGTGAGTACCCAACGGAGGAACAGTGGCACAGCAGACCGTCGTCCAACTCATCGACGACCTCGACGGCGGAGAAGCCGACGAGACCGTGACCTTCGCACTTGACGGTGTCGAGTACGCCATCGACCTGTCGAAGGGAAATGCGGAGCGGCTTCGTGAGTCGCTGGCGGACTTCGTCGCCAAGGCTCGCCGTGCGGGCGGCCGCAAGCAGCGCAAGGGCACCGGCAAGTCCACGGTGAAGGCGACCGACAAGGCAGAGGCGCAGCGCATTCGCGACTGGGCTCGCGCTCAGGGTCACCAGATCTCCGACCGCGGTCGCATTCCGCAGAACCTGGTCGTGCAGTTCCAGGAAGCGCACGCCTCCTGACCTGCGCGAACACGCGAGGTTTCCACACGTCGGCCGGGCCGCCGGCCGACGTGTTAAACCCTTGAGCCCACCACATCCCGGTTCGTTCACACTATCCCCGGAACGCTCGGTTCATCTGTCGGGAAAGTGCGCTCCGAACAGGCGTAACACGGCAGCGGCCTTGACCGCTGTCTCCTCGAATTCCTCGTCCGGGTCGGACAGCGAGATGACCGCTCCGCCCACCCCGAAACTCACCTGGTCGGAGTTCGCGACCAGGGTTCGGATGACGATGCTGAAGTCGGCGGCTCCGTTGAGCGAGAAGTAACCGAGCGCTCCCGAGTACACCCCACGTGGACCGGCTTCCAACCCATCCAGGATCTGCATGGTCCGGATCTTCGGCGCACCGGTCATGGAACCACCGGGAAACGCTGCCCGAACACATCGGACGGTAGAACTGTCCGGCCGAAGTCGGGCCCGCACGGTGCTCACCAATTGGTGTACGGTCGCGTAGCTCTCGACGTCGAACAACCGCGTCACCTCGACCGAACCGACTTCCGCGCACGTGCCGAGATCGTTGCGGACCAGGTCCACGATCATCAGGTTCTCCGCGCGGTCCTTGACCGATCGCGCCAACGTTGTGCGCAACATCTCGTCGGATGCCTCATCAACGCCCCGGGGACGCGTGCCCTTGATCGGCGATGACTCCACCACGCCATCTCGGCCCACCCGGATAAATCGTTCGGGTGACGTGCTGAGCACGGAGAGGTCACCGAAACGCAGCAACGCCCCGAACGGAACGGGATTTGCGGCGCGAAGCAGCCGATAAGTGTCCCACGGGTCGAGCGAGGCACGCCACGACATCATGTTCGTCAGACAAGCCTCGTACGTCTCCCCCGCCGTGATCGCTTCCTGGCACGCGGCGATCAGCTTCAGGTAGTGCGCGCGCGGATGCCGCAACGTCACCTCGGACACGACCGGCCTCGAAGGTTCGGTCAATGGCGACAGACGAACCAGAAGTGCGGAAACCTCGTCGAACCACGCGTCCTCGCTCAACGACAGCAAATAGACGCAATCATCGGCGTGATCGAGAACGACGGCCCGGTCCGCGAAGACGAACGACGCGTCCGGCTGTTCCGCGCGGTGGGCGAAGTCGCCGCCGCACTCCGCCTTCAGCTCGTACCCGAGGTAGCCGACCCAGCCGAGCGCGAAGTCGAACGGCACGTCTGGCTGCTCGACGGTCCACCGCGCCACGTCCTCGTCGAGCCAGCCGAAGAACGACTCGCACGCCTGCGGGACGCCGTCGAGGGTCAGCACGCGGTCCGCCACCGAGTACTGCGCGACGCGGGCGAGCGGCCCGGAGGCGTCACCGAGGAACGAGAACCTGCCCCCGGTCCCGCTGTCCAGCCAGAACGCGGCCCCAGAAGCGCCGTGGAGCGCCGCGAACGCCTGTTCCGCGTCGACGGCCACAGCGAGCTTCCGGACGTGCACTGGGCGCTGCTGAGGCGCCGGACGAACCTGAGGCGGTTCCGGAACGGCGGCGGTCCGCGTGGGCGTCAGCGCGGCGAAGTTCGCGAGCATCTCGCGCCCCGCGTCCGTGCAGATCGACTCGGGGTGGAACTGAAGACCCCACGCGGGTCTGTCCAGAGCGCGCACACCCATCAGGACGGAGTCGTCGCTCCACGCGACGGGTTCCAGAGCGGACGGCAGATCGGTGACGGCCAACGAGTGGTAGCGCACGACGTTCAACGGCGACGGCAGCCCTGCGAACACATCGACGCCCGTGTGTGTAACCGGCGAGACGATTCCATGCCGCGGCACGGGCGCAGGGCCGACAGTGGCGCCGTACGACAGACAAAGTCCTTGGTGTCCCAGGCACACGCCCAGCAACGGGATCTCGGCGTGGTCGATCACCGCGCGGCAGATGCCGAAGTCGGCGGGATTTCCCGGTCGGCCGGGGCCGGGCGAGATCACGACGTTGTCGAACGACCTCAGCGCGGACAGCCGGAAGCGCGGGTCGTCGTTGTGGACGACCACGGGCTCGGCGCCGTTCACCTCGGCGAGGTGCTGGAAGAGGTTGAACGTGAACGAGTCGTAGTTGTCGATGAGCAGTGTCCGCATTCCGAGGCGGCACTCTACCTGGCAAAACACCCGAAAGGACCAACGAGAGAGGGCGGTCACGAATCGTGACGGCCCCCGAGCATTTCGAAACTCACCTGGCGATGGCGAACCTCGGATCGGTCGCAATCGCGGCCAGCTGCTCGTCGGTGAACACGTCGCTCTCCAGACCGGGGCGTCCCCGCTCGTACCCGACCTGCCGGTCCTGCATGACCGTGACGACCGTGCCGTTGGACGCCCGGAAAGACGCCGCCACGTCGACCTTCCGGCGGTCGTCGACGGCGCGTGCCACACCGACCTGCTGCCCGTTCACGCTGACGTACCCGCAGTCACCGCCGGTCCCGCCCAGCAACAGGGAAGCGGCACAGCTGTCGGCGGTCGCGTCCGGTCCGAGTGCGCGCACGTAGACCTCCAGCACCCCGACGCGGTCTTCCTTCTGCACGGCGATGCGTGCCTGGTAGAACCAGACATCGCTCACCGTGCCCTCTTCCTCGCCGGGTGTGGGGATGGCTCGGAAGATCTCGGACTCGTTGTGGTCGTACCGGGCGTCGTAGGGCTCCAGCTTCGGGATCGAGTACCCGGCGGGGACCACGGTTTTCAGGTCGCCCAGCAGTTTCTTCGCGTTCTCGTACCGCGGCCCGCTGAGAGGGGGCTTGAGGTGGGGAGAACCGCCGGGGGGTCTCGAACTGCTGCTCGGGCCCGTCCCCAGGAGGTGGTCCTCGGTGGCTGCGGGGTTCAGCGCGAACGCCGTTCCCAGGCCGACGCCGACGACCAGCACGGCGACCACCGCCCCGGTGACGGACGCACGCCGTTTCGAACGGGCCTGGTGCGCCTTTTCGAGCGCGATGCCCGGATCCATCGAGGGCGGCGGGCTGCTCGCCACCACCACGTCCTGGAACGCTCGCTTGAGGTCCTCTTCGTTCATCGAACCCTCTCCTGCTCCGAAAGCAGGCCGCGCAGCGTCTGCAGCCCCCGCGCGGCCTGGCTCTTCACGGTTCCTCCCGAACACTTGAGGACCGCGGCCGTCTGCTCGATCGACAGGTCCTCCCAGTACCGCAGGACGAGGCAGGCGCGTTGCTTCGGAGGCACCTTCGCCAGCGCCTCCAGCAACACCACGCGTTCCTCGGGGTGACCGCCCGGCGGGGCCGCCGCGTCGGCGACCTCGTCGCTCGCCGACTCGAACCGGAACCACCCGCGCCGCCGCTCGGACAGGAACGTCCGCACCAGGATCTGCCGGGTGTAGCCGTCCAGCGCCTCGTGCCGGCCGAGCCTGCCCCAGGCCAGGTACAGCTTCGTGAAGCTCTGCTGCACCAGGTCTTCCGCCCGATGCCAGTCGCCGCACAGCAGGTACGCCGTGCCGCGCAGGGCGTCGGAACGGGCCGCGAAGTAGGCCTGGAACGCGGCGTCCCGGTCACTCATCAGGTCTCCCCCTGTCTGCGGTGCCGGGTTACTCACGCCACCAGGGGCCTGGCGGGTTGCACGGAGTTCACGAAACGCATACTGATGTCGTGATTTTCCTTTTGCTCCTCGGCGTCCCCGTCGCGTTGGGCCATTTGTACCTGTGGCGGCGCCTGGTCGTGGACACCACGCGTCCGCGCACGCTGGGTCGTCGCACGGGCACCGTGGCGATCGTCGGCGCCTTCCTGGTGCTGATGAGCGCTCTCGTCGTCACGCGCCGTGTGCCGCCGGAGTACGGGAAGTTCTTCGCCTGGCCCGGGTTCGTCTGGCTCGCGGTGCTGTTCTACCTGGCGCTCGCGCTCGGCATCGCGGAGATCCCGCGGCGGATCCTGCTCCGGCGCGCGGCGGCCGCGCCGGTGCCGGTCGGCGCCGGCGCCGAGGCCGTGGAACCGGTCGAGGTCGTGCCGGACCCGTCGCGGCGGCTGTTCATCGCGCGCTCGGTCGCGATCGGTTCCGGTGTCGCCGCGGGTGGTGTCGTCGGATACGGCATGACGCAGGCGCTCGGTGACCCGCAGTTGCTGAACGTGCCGGTGACACTGGACAAGCTGCGGCCCTCGCTGTCCGGGTTCCGTATCGCCGTGGTGAGCGACATCCACCTCGGGCCGCTGCTCGGGCGCTCGCACACCGAGCGGATCGTGCGGATGATCAACGAGCAGGAGGCCGACCTCGTCGCGATCGTCGGCGACCTGGTGGACGGCACCGTCGCCGAACTGGGCGAGGCCGCCGCGCCGTTGAAGGACCTGGTGTCGAAGCAGGGCAGCTTCTTCGTGACGGGCAACCACGAGTACTTCTCCGGGCACGAGCAGTGGATCGCGGAACTGGACAGGCTCGGCGTGAACCCGTTGCGCAACGAGGGTTTGACGGTCGCCGGCGGCATCGAGGTCGTGGGCGTGAACGACGTGACCGGGAAGTCTTACGACGACGGACCGGACTTCGGCCGGGCCCTCTCGGGCCGGGACCGGAACAACCCGGTCGTCCTGCTGTCGCACCAGCCCGTGCAGGTCAGCGACGCCTCTTCACACGGCGTCGACCTCCAGTTGTCCGGTCATACACACGGCGGACAGATGGCACCGTTCAACTTGTTCGTACCGCTGCAGCAACCCAGCACCGCCGGGTTGTCGAAGGTGGACGACACGTGGCTCTACACCAGTCGTGGCGCGGGTTTCTGGGGTCCGCCGGTGCGCGTCGGCGCCCCGCCGGACATCACGATGATCGAGCTGCGATCTGCTGGGTAAATCACACTCGCCTGGACTGGCTTGCGCACTTGCGGTGTCCAGGCCGTAGAGTGGACGGCCGTGCCCGCGTACGGAACGCGAGGCGGATGAAGGGGGACCCCTGGGGAAATGACCGAGAGCTTCGCCGTTGATCGGCGCAACGAGGCAGAGGCTCGTATTCGGCGTTTCCTGGACCAGGAGAACCCGTCGACACCGTGCTTGGTGATCGACCTCGAGACGATTCGCGCGCGCTACCAGGCGATTCACGCCGCGATGCCGTTCGTCGACATCTTCTACGCGGTCAAGTCCAACCCCGAGTCCGACGTGGTCGCGACGCTGGTCGCGCAGGGTTCGCAGTTCGACGTGGCGTCGCCCGCGGAGATCGACCTGTGCCTGGCGCGCGGCGCCGCGCCGTCGTCGATCTCCTACAGCAACCCCATCAAGAAGGCCGCGGACATCGCGTACGCGTACTCGCGTGGCGTGCGGATGTTCGTGTCGGACAGCGAGCAGGACGTGCGGTTCGTCGCCGAGCACGCGCCCGGTTCGTCCGTGCTGGTGCGGATTCTCGTGCACAGCAAGGGTTCCACCTACCCGTTCGGCAACAAGTTCGGCTGCGATCCGGAGATGGCGACGGATCTCTTGCGGCTGGCGCACGGGCTGGGGCTCGTTCCTCTCGGCGTCGCGTTCCACGCGGGATCGCAGCAGCTCTCCGTGGAGGGCTGGGACTCCGGCATCGCCGACGCCGCCCTGATCGCCGCGAAGCTGCGCGCGGAGGGCATCGAGACGTCGACAGTGAACCTGGGCGGCGGGCTTCCCGCCGTGTACCAGGAGTCGACGCCCTCACTGGAGGCCTTCGCCTCCGCCATCGAGGCTTCGGTGGCGCGGCACTTCGGTTCCGCGCGGCCCAGGGTGATGATCGAACCGGGCCGGGCGATCTCCGCCGAGGCAGGCATGATCCGTTCGTCGGTGGTCCTGGTGTCGCGGAAGTCCTATTCGGACGAACGCCGCTGGGTGTACGTCGACATCGGTCGCTACCAGGGCCTCGCCGAGACCGAGGGCGAGGCGATCGCGTACCGGTTGCGGACCTCGCGCGACGGCGGCGAGACCGGCCCGATCGTGCTCGCGGGCCCGACGTGCGACGCGGACGACGTGATCTACCAGCACACCCGCTACGACCTGCCGCTCGACCTGGTCGCGGGTGACCACGTGGACATCCTCCACGCGGGCGCCTACACCTCCTCCTATTCGTCCGTGTGCTTCAACGGCTTCCCGCCGTTGGCCACGTACTGCATCTAAGACCGTTTGCACATCACATAGTTTGGAGTGATTGATGTCCGAAGCGCCCTGTCAGACCGAGGAGACCGTCGGTTTGTTCGCGGGACAGCACGTACTTGCAGAGCTCTCGGGTGTGAGTGCCGAACTGCTCGACGACGAGCAGTTCCTGAAGCACGCCCTTGGTGAGGTTCTCACGCAGGCCGACGCAACCGTGCTGGAGGTGATCTCCAAGAAGTTCGATCCCCAAGGAGTCACCGTGCTGGCCCTGCTGTCGGAATCCCATGCGTCGATCCATACCTATCCCGAAGTGGGTTCGGTGTTCGTCGACGTGTTCACCTGCGGTACGCGTGCGAAGCCCGCGCTCGCCGTCCAGCTACTCGCTGACGCCCTGGGCGCCGCTCATGTGAGCACGGATCTCGTCACTCGTGGCGTCAAGGAGCATGTCGCGTGAACACGATCAACGAGCCGCTCGCCGAGGGCATGACCCGCCACTGGCGCGTGGACGAGGTGCTGGTCGACACCAAGACCGACTTCCAGCACCTGGTGATCGCCCGCACGGCCCAGGGGTTGTCGCTGTTCTGCGACGACGACCGCCAGTCGACGGAGTTCAGCCAGCTGACCTACCACGAGGCCCTGATGGTGCCGGCGCTGCTGCTGGCCGACACCGTCGAGCGCGTGCTGGTCATCGGCTCCTCCGAGGGCGTCGTGTGCCAGATGGCGGTCGAGCACGGCGCGTCGGTCGTCGACCACATCGACATCGACGAGCAGGCCGTGAAGCTGTGCGCGGAGCACCTGCCGTACGGCTACACGGTCGAGGAGCTGGCTCTCGCGGAGAAGGGCGACGGCCCGATCCGCGTGCAGTACATCGACGGGTTCGAGTACATCCGCACGACGTCGGAGAAGTACGACATCGTGCTGGTGGACCTGCCCGACGAGCGTGAGGAGGAGGCGCAGCACAACCGCCTGTACGGCGCCGACTTCCTGCGCATGTGCAAGGCGCTGCTGCGTCCCGGTGGCGTCGTCGTCAACCAGTCCGGTTGCCAGACGATGTGGCGCAACACCACGCTGATCCGCTCCTGGCAGCGGTTCAACGAGGTGTTCGACACCGTCGCGTACTACGGCTCCGACGAGCACGAGTGGGCGTACCTGTTCGGGCGCGCGGACGTCGTCGAGGACCCGACGGCGCTGATGGTCGAGCGGTTGAAGACGGCCGGGTACCAGCCGGAGTCGATCGACGACCTGGCGTTGGTGGGCAACAGCATTCCGCCGTACCGGGTGCGGCAGTCGCTGGCCTGATCGGCGTTTTCGGACGGGGCGCTTCCTCTCGGGGAAGCGCCCCGTTCTCGTTCACCCCAGGGACTGCTTGAGGAAGTCGACCTGCAGGAGCAGCAGGTTCTCCGCCACCTGTTCCTGCGGGGTCATGTGCGTGACGCCGGAGAGCGGCAGCACGGTGTGCGGGCGGCCCGCGGCCAGCAGGGCGCTCGACAGGCGCAGGGTGTGCGCGGCCACGACGTTGTCGTCGGCGAGGCCGTGGATGATCATCAACGGGCGGGAGAGCTTGTCCGCGTCGTCGATGAGCGAGTTCGTGTCGTAGACCTCGGGCTTGTCGTCCGGGTGGCCCAGGTAGCGCTCGGTGTAGTGGGTGTCGTAGAGGCGCCAGTCGGTCACCGGGGCGCCCGCGATGCCCGCGTGGAAGACGTCGGGGCGGCGCAGGACGGCCAGCGCGGACAGGTACCCGCCGTAGGACCAGCCGCGGATCGCGACCCTGGTGAGGTCGAGGTCGGGCTCGATCTCCGCCGCGGCTTCGAGGGCGTCGACCTGGTCCTGGAGGGTGGCGCCGGCGAAGTCGAACGCGATCTCCCGTTCCCACTTCGGGCCACGCCCCGGCGTGCCGCGGCCGTCCGCGACGATGACCGCGAACCCCTGGTCGGCGAGCCACTGGGACGCCAGGAAGGCGTTCTGGGCCGAGACCACGCGCTGGGCGTGCGGGCCGCCGTACGGGTCCATGAGGACCGGCAGCCTGGTGCCCTGGACGTGGTCGCTCGGCAGCAGCAGGGCTGCCCGCAGACCGCGCTCCCCCAACGTCAGCATCTTCGGCCGTGCCCTGATCACCGGCGTGTCGGCCCACGACTCGATCACGTGGCCGTCGACTTCTGCCTTCGTACCGTAGGTGTCCAAAGTGGCCGAAATCTTGACAACCGTGCGGCCGCCCCGGATCGCCGAGTGCACACCATCCTCAGTGGACAGTCGCTCGGTCTTCTGGCCGACCTCGTAGACGTGCGTCTGCGTCGGGTCGTCCTCGGAGGCGGCGACGAGGATCGAGTCGTCCCGCACGTCGAGCACGCGGCGCACCTGCAGGCCGGACGTCACCACGTCGTCGCCCACCTGGAGCGCGTACTCGTCGCCGTGCGCGACGATCCGCACGAGCCTGCCGTCCGGCGTCCAGGCCGGGGCGCCGTCGGTGACCTCGAGCCACACCGGGTCGGTCTCGACCACGAGCTCGGTGACGGCACCGGTATCGGGCGTCATCGTGTAGATGCGGCGGGTGCGCTGGTCACGGGTCTGCGTGACGATCAGCGGCGCGCCACCGGAGGACCAGTGCACGTCGTTGAGGTAGTCGAAGTCGACCAGCACCGGCACGAACGTGCCGTCCAGCGACACCACGTGCAACGACACCGCGGCGTTGGCCGTGCCCGCCGCCGGATAGGCGATCTCGGTGGCCGCCGTGCCGGGGTTCGCCGGGTCGGCGATGTACCAGCGCCGCACCTCGGAGTTGTTGACCCGCGCGGCGATGAGGCGGGTGCCGTTCGGCTCCCACCAGTACCCGCGGTAGCGCGACATCTCCTCGGCCGCGATGAACTCGGCCAGCCCGAACGTGACGTCCTCACCGTCCGGCACCGCGACGGCGTAGTCCTCACCCGACTCGAGCTCGACCACCCGCAACGTGCCGCGCGTGACGTACGCCACACGCTGCCCCGTCGGGTCGACCCGCGGGTCGATCACCCCGCCCTGCGTGGGCAACTCCCTCGCCGTGCCGCCGACCAGGTCGGCCACGAACAGCCGCCCGGACAACGCGAACGAGGCCACCGAGGCGTCGCGCGACAGCGCGTACCCCACGATGCCCGCGCCGGACTCACGCGTGCGCTCGCGGCGTGCCTTCTCCTCGGCCGGCAGGTCCTCGGGGTCGGACAGCAGCGCGGCCGGGTCGGCGAGCAGCCGCTCGGCACCGGTGGAGGTGTTCAGCTCCCACAGCGCGTTCGCCCGGCTCGTGGCCGTGGCCGGGCGCAGGAAGAAGACGCGGCCGCCGTCCGCCGACACCGCGAAGGTCCTCGGTGCGCCGACGGTGAACCGCTGGGTGCGCGCCTGTTGGCGCGGAAACGAGATGTCATTGCCCACCCGGCCACACTAACCCGCGCGGGCTCGCGGCACGGGCCTGGTGACGTGCGCCGGCGGCAGGAAGTCACCCGCCGCCGGCGCCCGATCAGCTCACCTTGCTCTTCGGCGGCAGCGGGAAGAACCCGCTCGTGCGCCGCACGTAGTCGGCGTAGCCGGGTCGCCGCGACACGATGTCCTTCTCCAGCAACGGCTTTCCACTGCCCTTCGCGAGCAGCCACGTCATCACGATCGGGCCGATGACCGTGAGCGCCGACTGCCACGAGTGCAGGGCGAACAGGAACAGGCCCCACCACACGACCGAGTCACCGAAGTAGTTCGGATGCCTGGTGTAGCGCCACAGCCCGCGGTCCATCACGGCGCCCTTGTTCGCCGGGTCCGCGCGGAACCGCGACAGCTGCCAGTCCCCCACGGCCTCGAAGACGAAGCCGACCACCCACAGCGCGACGCCCAGGACGTCCAGCACCCCGAAAGGTGCGTCGAGGTGCTGTGCGGCCTGGACGGGGAGGGAGACGATCCACATCAGGACGGCCTGGAGCAGGTACACCCGGTACATCCGCAGGCGCGGGTTTCCCTTGGCACGCCTCAGGATGTCCTGGTAGCGCGGATCCTCGTCCTTGCCCCGGTTGCGCGAGTGGATGTGCACGCCCAGGCGCACGCCCCAGATCACCGTGAGCGCGGTGACGACGAGCTGCCGAGTCAGTTCGCCCTCCGCGAGCAGCAGGGTCAGCACCGCGATGACGGCGAAGCCGGGACCCCACACGGAGTCGATGAGGTCGTAGCGCTTGCGGGAGTCGGCGTACAGGAACAGGCCGCTGAGCAACACCAGGACAGCGACGAGGGTGATCAGGTACGTCATCGGGCCACCAGCTCACGACGCACGCGCGGCATGCCGCTGCGGCCGTTCTCGCTGCGGCGCACCGCGAGGATCTGGTCCACGCCCATCCGGCCCTCCTCGAACGTCAGCGCGCCGCCCGCGAGGTACAGGCGCCAGACGCGGGCCTGGCCCTCGCCCACGAGCGCGACGACGTCGTCCCAGCGTTCTTCGAGGGTCTCGGCCCAGGCCCGCACCGTCCACACGTAGTGCTCGCGCAGTGCGTGCACGTCACGGATCTCGAGGCCGGCGGCCTCCAGGAACGCGGTGGTGGCGCTGACCGGGCGCATGTGCATGTCCGGCGCCACGTACGACTCGATGAACGCGCCGCCGCCGGGTGCGTTGTGGCCCCGCGACATCTGTTGCAGCAGCAGGCGTCCCTCGGGCTTCAGGAGCCGGTGCAGGGTGGCGGCGTAGGTGGGGTAGTTGCTCTCGCCGACGTGTTCGCCCATCTCGATGGTGGAGATCGCGTCGAACGGCTCGTCCTGCACCTCGCGGTAGTCCTGCAGGCGCACCTCGACCCGGCCGGTCAGGCCCTCGGCCTCGATGCGCTTCAGGATGTGCGCGCGTTGCTGGGCCGAGATCGTCACGCCGGTCGCGTGCACGCCGTAGTGCTTCGCGGCGTGGATGATCATCGAACCCCAGCCGCAGCCGACGTCGAGCAGGCGCATGCCGGGCTCCAGGCCCAGCTTGCGGCAGACGAGGTCCAGCTTGTTGTGCTGGGCCTCGGCCACCGACTCGTCCGACGACGTGAAGTACGCGCACGAGTAGGCCATGCTCGGGTCGAGCACGAGTTGGTAGAAGTCGTTGCTCAGGTCGTAGTGGTGCGAAATGGCGTCACGGTCACGCCCCTTCGAGTGCAACGCCCCGCGCAGCCGGGCTTCCTCCTTCGGCGCGTCCGGGTTGGGCCCGAGCACCTTGAGCCGCAGAGCGAGCTTCACGACCTCCGCCACGCGGGGCCGGCGCGTCACGCCCCGGCGCACGAGTCCCCAGATCTGCGAGAGGCCGAGCGCGAGGTCACCCTCCACGTCGAGCTCCCCGCTCACGTACGCACGCGCGAGGCCCAACTCGTTCGGACTCCACACGAGCCGCCGCAGCGCGTCGCGGGACCGGATCACGAGGACCGTCCCGTCCTGCGGGCCCGCCACGCTCCCGTCCCACGCCCGAATTCCGATCGGCAACGGCGCACCCAGCACCCGTTCGGCCATTCCCGCCAGCTGACCAGCGACGACCACCTTGCACCTCCTGCGTGACCTGACTCCCCCCGACGTTCGAGACAGCAAGAGGTTCGGTTCGTTTCTGAACCGAGACGCAACCCCGGCCGTATGGCCTCGATAGAGCGAACGGATGGACAAGGAGGACATGAGTGTGATCCGACGTAACCGCATCGCCATCGGGCTCGCCGCGGGACTGGCAGTTGTGCTGGGTCTGGGTGTCTGGAGCGCCACGGGCAGTGGCTCGAGCAACTCCAAGCCGGTGGCACAGACCGAAACCGACCTGGGCGTCCTCGGTGACTACGGCGACGTGGGTCAGCCCCCGGTACTCCAGGAGCCCGCGCAGGCCCCCGAGACTCAGGTGCAGCAGCAGGCCCCGGAAGCTCCCGCGCAGCAGCAGGCACAGCCGCCCGCGGCCGCACCGGTGAGCTCGATCAAGCTGGTCGGCAAGGCCGTCGAGAAGATGGGCAACGTCGTCCAGGACGGCGACGGCCGCACCCTCTACCGCTTCGACAAGGACGTCCCGAAGCCCGAGGGCAAGTCCAACTGCAACGACCAGTGCGCCGTGACGTGGCCGCCGGTGCTGTCGGACTCGATCCCGCAGCTCGAAGGCGTCGACTCGAAGCTGGTGTCGCTGATCACCCGCGCCGACGGCAAGAAGCAGGTCGCCATCGACGGCTGGGCCCTCTACACCTACTCGAAGGACCCGGCTCCCGGTAAGTGGGCGGGCCAGGGCATCGGCAACACCTGGTTCGTGATCCAGCCCGACGGCAAGCGCAACGTCGAGTGCCTCCCGCCTGGAACGGTCGTGGCGCCCGCTGCGTAACACCCCCACAGTCCCGTTAGGACGGTCCATCTGAAAGACACAACACCCTGACACGGTGACACCCCGGCCCTGGGGAAGGGGCCGGGGTTCCCGTCGTTTTCGCTCCGGGGCAACGAGAAGGGGCGCCACCCGAACAGCGGGTGGCGCCCCTTCGTCGTCCGCGAAGCAGATCAGAGCGTGGAGTACAGCGGGTGCTTGGCCGCGAGCACCTCGACGCGCGCACGAAGCTCCTCGACAGCGGCGCCCGGCTTGAGGGCCTCCGCGATCACGTCGGCGACCTCGGTGAAGTCCACCTCGCCGAACCCGCGGGTCGCGAGCGCCGGCGTGCCGATCCGCAGGCCCGACGTCACCATCGGGGGACGCGGGTCGTTGGGGACGGCGTTGCGGTTGACCGTGATGCCGATCTGGTGCAGCACGTCCTCGGCCTGCTTGCCGTCGAGCTCGGAGTTCACCAGGTCGACGAGGACCAGGTGCACGTCCGTGCCGCCGGTGAGGACCTTCACGCCCGCCGCGGCCACGTCGGCCTGGGACAGGCGGTCGGCCAGGATCCGCGCGCCCTCGAGCGTGCGGCGCTGGCGGTCGGCGAACTCGGGCGACGCGGCGTGCTTGAACGCCACGGCCTTCGCCGCGATCACGTGCTCCAGCGGGCCGCCCTGCTGACCGGGGAACACCGCCGAGTTGATCTTCTTGGCGATGTCGGCCTCGTTGGAGAGGATCACGCCACCACGCGGACCGCCGAGGGTCTTGTGGGTCGTGGTCGTCGTGACGTGCGCGTGCGGCACGGGCGACGGGTGCAGGCCCGCGGCCACGAGGCCCGCGAAGTGCGCCATGTCGACCATCAGGTAGGCCTCGACCGAGTCCGCGATGCGGCGGAACTCGGCGAAGTCCAGCTGGCGCGGGTAGGCGGACCAGCCGGCCACGATCAGCTTCGGGCGGTGCTCCTGGGCCAGGCGCTCGACCTCGGCCATGTCGACGCGGCCGTCACCGTCGGAGACGTGGTACGGCACGACGTTGTAGAGCTTGCCGGAGAAGTTGATGCGCATGCCGTGCGTCAGGTGGCCACCGTGCGCGAGGTCCAGGCCCAGGATCGTGTCGCCGGGCTGGAGCAGCGCGAACATGGCGGCCGCGTTGGCCTGGGCGCCGGAGTGCGGCTGGACGTTCGCGAAGCCCGCGCCGAAGAGCGACTTGATGCGCTCGATGGCGAGGCGCTCGACGACGTCCACGTGCTCGCAGCCGCCGTAGTAGCGACGGCCCGGGTAGCCCTCGGCGTACTTGTTGGTGAGCACCGAGCCCTGGGCCTGGAGCACCGACACGGGGGTGAAGTTCTCCGAGGCGATCATCTCGAGCGTGCCCTGCTGGCGCGCCAGCTCGGCCGCCACGGCCTGCGCCACCTCGGGGTCGTACTCCGCGAGGGAAGCGTTGAACTGGTCGGACATCGGAAAGATCTCCCTACTTGGCGCGCTTGTAGAACGGAAGTGCGACGACCTCGACCGGCTGCTTCTTGCCGCGGACGTCGACCAGCAGTGGGGTGCCGGGCTCGGCACTGGCCCTGTTCACGTAGGCCATGGCGACGGAGTAGCCGAGGGTCGGGGACAGCGCGCCCGACGTCACCTCGCCCACGACCTCGTCGCCGTTGAGGACCGCGTAACCGTGGCGGGGCGCGCGGCGCTCGGGCGTCTTCAGTCCGACCAGGACCGAGTCCACATCGGACTCCGACACCTTCGTCAGCGCGTCGCGGCCCACGAAGTCGCCGGGCTTGTCGAGCTTCACGACGCGGCCGAGACCCGCGTGGTACGGCGTGAGCGAGGTGGTGAGTTCGTTGCCGTACAACGGCATTCCGGCCTCGAGGCGGAGCGTGTCGCGGCAGCCGAGACCGCACGGCTTGAGCTCGTGCGCCTCGCCCGCGGAGAGCAACGCCGCCCAGACCGCGGAGGCGTCGGCGGGGGCCACGAACAGCTCGAAGCCCTCCTCGCCGGTGTAGCCGGTGCGGGCCAGCAGCGCGTCGACGCCGGCGACCTGCGACGGGTACGAGGCGTAGTACTTGACCGTCGACAGGTCCGTCTCGGTCAGACCCGACAGGATCTCGACCGACTTCGGGCCCTGGATCGCGATCAACGCGTAGTCGGTGGACTTGTCCGCGACGACCGTGTCGAACCCAGCGGCGCGCTCGACCAGGGCTTCAGCCACCACTGAAGCGTTGGAGGCGTTCGCGACGACCATGAACTCCTCGTCGCCGAGGCGGTACACGATCAGGTCGTCGATCACGCCGCCGTCGGCCTGGGTGATCATCGTGTAGCGGGCCTTGCCGACGGCCAGCGCGGAGATGTGCCCGACCAGCGCGAAGTCGAGAGCCTCACCCGCCTGCGGACCGGTCAGCACGATCTCACCCATGTGCGTGAGGTCGAACAGGCCCGCCGACGTGCGCACGGCGTGGTGCTCCGCGAGTTCGGACGAGTAGCGCAGCGGCATCCGCCAGCCCGCGAAGTCGGTGAACATCGCGCCGAGCTGCTCGTGCTCGGCGTTCAGAGGCGTGAGGCGGGACATCAGAACGCTCCTCCAGGGTGCGCCGAAGAGCCGGACGCGGCCGGCTGAGGCATCAGAAGAATGACACGGTCCATCGGAGACTCCTCACTTGAGCGAGCCTCCCCCTCTGTCATGAGCCTGAGAGCTTCGCCACCGGAGTGGCTTGCACCGTGGGCGAGGCTGCCGAGCAGCCTGCTTTCCAGAGTTGCCTTCGTCGTGCGGTACCTGTACCTGAGAGATTCCGGGGAGGAGTTGCTCCTACGGTGCCTCCATCGAAGGAGGCTCTCCCGCGCGACATCGACGGCCGTGTTCAGTTGGTAGCCCCAGACGCTAGCAGGCCAAACGTCACAGCGGCACGCCCTGCGCCGTCTTCTCGACCACCTTGCGCTCCGCCCAGAACGACAGGAACGGGATCGTGCCGGCGATCAGCACCAGCGCCGTGCCCTTGATGGACCAGCGCAGCTTCAGCGCCAGGTCGACGGAAATCACCAGGTAGATGGCGTAGAGGAAGCCGTGGACCGGGCCGACGACCTTCATCGCGCCACCCATGTCCGCGGCGTACTTGAGCACCATCGCCACGACCAGGAGCAGCAGGAAGACTCCGACCACGTAAGCCATGACCCTGAACCGGGTCAACGCACCCTTCATCTGCCCGCCTTCGCTCAACGACCGTCCCGCGCGTTGAGGTCCGCGAGCATGCGGTTGTAGGCCGCGAGCTCCGCGTCTTCTTCGTCGTCGAAGTGCTCGACAGGCGCGGGTTTGACGGCGACAACCGTACTTTCCTGCCGGGGAGCGGGTGCAACCGGCTCGGGTGAGAGAGCCTCGTCACGGCGTTCGCGCGCGAGCTTGCGGAACCGCCAGACCATGAAGAGGGGGAAGAGGCCGAACAGCGGCCACTGCAGCACGTAGCCCAGGTTCTGGAACGTGCCGCTGGCGGACTCGAACCGCTGCCACTGCCAGTACGCGAGCCCGCAACAGACGACCATCGCCGCCAGACAGGCGAACGCGATCAGCACACGTTGGGGAGTAAGGAGGCCGCGCACGACCTCCACACTACTTGGGTGAGGCCTCCGCGAAGAGGAGGCCACCCCTTGGGGATCCGGGGGCTCGCCCCCGGGCGGGGGCGTGGGGGCTCGGCCCCACAAAACACAGCGGAGCGATCGCGGTGAGCGCGTTCCGCGAACATAGGGGGCCCCAATCGCGGAGCCCCGTGTCCCGACTTACGCGACGCCGTCCCGGCGCTGCCTCTGCAGACGTGCGACGCACCAGGCCGCGGCGGAGCCACGACGGAGGTGCTGGAGAACCGTCATCGGTCCCAGGCGCCGCCCGAGGTCAGCAGGCGTGAGGCCGGCCGCGCGGTAGTCGAGCGCGCGCTGGTCCAACGGGCTGATGCCCGCGTCCCACCACTGCTCGGCCTCGGCGACGTCGCCCACGAGCTGCCAGTAGCTCGCCGCGGCGGCGAGCAGTGCCTCGGGTGCCTCCGGCGCCCGCTTGCGCATCGCGGCCACGTAGGCCGGATCCGCCGAGTCGACCTTGACCAAGCCACGCGACCCACTCCTGCCTCCCCGCTGCACGGGGATGCCGGGCGCCGAGGGGGGAGCCTCCGCGAGCCACGCGTTCTTGATCCGGTTCACCTCCTGCATCTCTGCGTCATCAGACCGTTCAGCCGCCCACTGCTGCAACAGCTCGTGGACCCCGGAGTCCTCGACCATCAATGCCTCCTCGTCGGTCGGGGATCGGCCATTGCAGCGGAAGGTATTCGGTAGGTCTGACAATCGCCAGACCCTGAATCCCCAGAACACCCGTTACCAGTGCGTGATTGGCCGCATTCCACCCGTCCGGCTCAACGCAGACGGTCGAGGATCACCGTCCGTCACTAGCTGAGCGGGGTGGCCGTCCCGAAGAGGCTCCTGACGAAGGTGATGATCGACTCCGCGCCCTGACGCAGCCAGCCGAGGACCTGCTGGACCGCCGAAGCGGACTGCTCGGGCTGGGTGATCAGGAGGAACAGCACCAGCGCGACGCCCGCCAGCACTAGCACCTTCTTGAGGTTCACAGGTACCTCTCCGTCCGTGTGGTTCACCGGTCAGGCGGCGGACCGCCCGTGTCACCCGTCATGGTCCCTCATTCACCCGGCCGATGAACAACGACCACGCCAAACTCTCGCCGGGTTCTGCCTGCGGCACACGCCTGCACAGCGGCCAATGTCACCCGAATGGCGGCTAAAGAGGGGCTTCAACTGCGCCGATGTCCTGGGCACGAGGTGAACACGAAGACCCTCGCATCCCACAGCTTGGAAGAAGGACTGTTGCACCGGGGCTCACCCGGATGCCGAACACGGCCCATCACGCACCGTCACGCCCTCGTGGCGCCTTTAATGCGCACCCGAGCATTCATCCAATTACTCCAGACCGCCGCAGTTCCATAATCCGCTCGTCCGCCACACCCATGTCGGCAAGCACTTCGTCGGTGTTCGTTCCGGTCGAAACAGGTGCCGTCGGAATCGCCGCCGGGGTGCGGTCGAACCGGGGCGCGGGAGCCGGGTGCGACGAACCGGACACGTCCACGAAAGTGTTGCGGGCTGCGTTGTACGGGTGATTCGCCGCCTCGGCCGGGGTGAGCACCGGTGCCAGGCACGCGTCCGTGTCCCGTGCTAGGTCCGCCCACTCGTCGCGCGGCCGGGTCTTCACCGCCGCCGCGATGCGTTCCCGCAGCTCAGGCCAGTTCGCCGGGTCGTTGCGCGACGGAGCGTCCTGCAGGCCGAGCACCCGCACCAGGTCGGCGTAGAACTTCTCCTCCAACGCGCCGATGGCCACGTACCTGCCGTCGGCGGCCTCGTAGACGTCGTAGAACGGCACTCCGCCGTCGAGCATGTTCTCGCCGCGCCCGCCGGACCACATGCCCGCGGACCGCATGCCGTGCAGGAACGTCGTGAGCAGCGCCGCCCCGTCGACCATGGCGGCGTCCACCACCTGGCCACGCCCGGAGCGTTCCCTCTCATACAGCGCGGCGAGCACGCCGAGCGCCAGCAGCAGCCCTCCCCCGCCGAAGTCGCCGAGCAGGTTGATCGGGAACGACGGCGGCCCGCCGGCCCGCCCCAGCGGCTCCAAGGCGCCCGCCACGGCGATGTAGTTGATGTCGTGGCCCGCCCGGTCGGCCAGCGGCCCGTCCTGGCCCCACCCGGTCATGCGCCCGTAGATGAGGCGCGGGTTGCGGGCGAGGCACTGCGCCGGGCCGATGCCCAGCCGTTCGGTGACGCCCGGCCGGAAGCCCTCGATCAGCACGTCCGAGCGCTCGACCAGGCCCAGGACCAGTTCGGCTCCCTCGGGCCTGCGGGTGTCCACGGCGATCGAGCGCCGGGAGCGGGTGAGGAAGTCGCCGGGGACGGTCGACCGGCTTCCCGGCTTGTGCACCTGGATCACGTCCGCGCCCAGGTCGGCCAGCACCATGGCACCGAACGGCGCGGGTGCGAGTCCGGCGAGTTCGACGACCCGGAGTCCTGCCAGGGGGCCGCTCACAGGGACCTCGCGATGATTTCCTTCATGATCTCGTTCGTGCCGCCGTAGATCCGCTGCACGCGGGCGTCGGACCAGGCACGCGCGATCGGGTACTCGTTCATGTAGCCGTAGCCGCCGAAGAGCTGCACGCACTCGTCGACGACCTTGCTCAGCCGGTCGCTCGCCCACCACTTCGCCATCGCCGCGGTCGGCACGTCCAGCTCGCCGCGCAGGTGCTTCTCGATGCACTCGTCGATGAACGCCCTGGTCACGGCCGCCTCGGTGGCGCACTCGGCGAGCTTGAACCGGGTGTTCTGGAACTTGATCAGCTCCTTGCCGAACGCCTGGCGCTCCTTCACGTACTTCAGCGTCAGCTCGGTCGCCGCCTCGATGCCCGCGATGCAGCAGACGCCGATGATCAGGCGTTCCTGCGGCAGCTGCTGCATGAGCTGGACGAACCCGAGCCCCTCCTGCCCGCCGAGCAGGTTCGCGGCGGGCACGCGCACGTCGTCGAAGAACAGCTCGGCGGTGTCCTGGCCCTTCATGCCGACCTTGTCGAGCACGCGGCCGCGCCGGATGTCGTTCTCGACGACCAGCAGCGAGATGCCGGTGGCGCCCTGCGTCGGATCGGTCTTGGCGACGACGATGACGAGGTCCGCGTGCACGCCGTTGGTGATGAACGTCTTCGAGCCGTTGATGACGTACTCGTCGCCCTCGCGGATGGCCTTCGTCCGGATGCCCTGGAGGTCCGACCCGGCACCGGGTTCGGTCATCGCGATCGCGCCGACGTACTCACCGGACGCGAGCTTCGGCAGCCAGCGCAGCTTCTGCTCTTCGGTGCCGTAGGAGTTGAGGTAGTGGGCGACGATGCCGCTGTGGACGCTGTTGCCCCACGCGCTGTCGCCCGCCCGTGCCTGCTCCTCCAACAACACGGCCTCGTGTGCGAACGTACCGCCGCCACCGCCGTACTCCTCGGGGATGCTCAGGCACAGCAGCCCGAGCTCACCGGCCTTGCGCCACAGGTCGCGGTCGACCTGCTTCTGCTCGGCGAAGCGTTCGAGGTTCGGCGTGACCTCCTTCTCGAAGAACGTGCGCGCGAGCTGGCGCAACTGGTCCAGGTCGCTGTCCATCCACCGCGATCGACGCTCTGCCATGCGGTCCACGAAACCACCGGGCGATGGTCCACGCCATGACCGCCGCGCCAGTGCGGCCGCCGAAAACTGAGCGAAATTCCCACCCCGGTCGTCCAGACTGACCGGTATGCACATCCACCAGGTCGAGCCGGACGAGTGGGCGCTCTGGCGCGGCATCCGCCTCGACGCGCTGGCGAGCGACCCCGAGGAGTTCGGGTCGACGCTGGCCCGCGAGCAGGCCTACACCGAGGACGAGTGGCGGGAACGGGCCGGGGAAGGCCTGAAGCTCGTCGCACTCGCCCCGGAGCCCGTGGCCCTGGTCGCCGCGACCGCCACACCGGAGGGCCTCTACCTCTACTCGATGTGGGTGCGCGACTCCCACCGCGGCCTCGGCGTCGGGGAAGCCCTGGTCAGGACCGTGCTGACGTGGGCGGCCGAGGAGGGCTGGAAGGTCGTGCGGCTGCGGGTCTGGGACGACAACCTGCCCGCGCGGCGGCTCTACCGGCGGCTGGGGTTCGTGGACGTCGACGAGCCCGAGCACATGGAGTGCCGGGTGAGCTAATCGGTCACCCTCCACGGTCATGGCCAGCTCTCCCGGCCAGGCCTAGCGTGGTGTCATGAGCGAAGCCTTGATCTTCGACGCGGTGCGCACGCCGCGCGGCAAGGGGAAGCGCGGGTCGCTGCACAGCGTCAAGCCCGTCGATCTGGCCGCCGGCGTGTTGCGCGCGCTGTCCGAACGCAACTCCCTCGACACCTCCGCGGTGGACGACGTCGTGTTCGGCGTGGTGTCGCCGCTCGGTGAGCAGGGCGGCGACATCGCCCGCACCGCCGTGCTGGCCGCCGGGTGGGACCAGCGCCCGGCCGGGGTGCAGCTCAACCGCTTCTGCGCGTCGGGCCTCGAATCGGTGAACCTCGCCGCGGCCAAGGTCGCGTCCGGGTTCGAGGACCTGGTCGTGGCGGGCGGCGTCGAGTCGATGTCGCGCGTGCCGATGGGCTCCGACGGCGGCGCGTGGGCGATCGACCCCGCCACGAACTTCGACCTGTCGTTCGTGCCGCAGGGCGTCTCGGCCGACCTGATCGCGACGCTGGAGGGCTTCTCCCGCACCGACGTGGACGCGTGGGCCGCCCGGTCGCACGCCCGCGCGTTCAAGGCGCAGAAGAACGGCTGGTTCGAACGGTCCGTCGTGCCGGTGGTCGACCAGAACGGCACGGTGGTGCTCAAGGAGGACGAGACGATCCGTCCCGAGTCCACCGTGGAGTCCCTCGGGAAGCTCAAGCCGAGCTTCCAGTTCCACGGCGACCTCGGCTACGACACCGTCGCGATCGACCGCTACCCCACCGTCGAGCGCATCTCGCACGTGCACACGCCGGGCAACTCGTCGCAGATCGTCGACGGCTCCGCCGCGATGCTGATCGGGTCCGCGGCGGCCGGCAAGGCCCTCGGTCTCACCCCGCGCGCCAGGATCGTGTCCGTCGCGGTCGTCGGCACCGAGCCGACGATCATGCTGACCGGACCGGCGCCGTCCGCGCGCAAGGCGCTCGACAAGGCCGGGCTCTCGGTCGAGGACATCGACCTGTTCGAGGTCAACGAGGCGTTCTCGTCGGTCGTGCTCAAGTTCCTGCGGGACATGGACGTCCCCGAGGACAAGGTCAACGTCAACGGTGGCGCGATCGCGCTGGGCCACCCGCTCGGCGCCACCGGCTGCATGATCCTCGGCACGCTGCTCGACGAGCTGGAGCGCCGGGACCTGCGCCGCGGGCTCGCGACGTTGTGCGTGGGCGGCGGCATGGGCATCGCGACGATCATCGAGAGGGTCTGAGGCATGCCTTTCCACTACGACAAGGACTCCGACGGCATCGTCACGCTGACGATGGACATGTCCGGCTCCGCCAACGTCATGAACGACGAGTACCGCGACCTCATGGGCGACGCGGTCGCCAAGCTCGAGGCCGACGACATCACCGGCGTGATCATCACGTCCGCCAAGAAGACCTTCTTCGCCGGTGGCGACCTGAACGTGCTGATCGCGATCACGCCGGAGAACGCCTCCCAGGCGTTGGAGGGCGTGGAAGAGCTCAAGTCGCAGCTGCGCCGGCTGGAGAAGCTCGGCAAGCCGGTCGTGGCGGCGATCAACGGGTCCGCGCTCGGCGGCGGGTTCGAGATCGCGCTGGCCGCGCACCGCCGGATCGTGGTGAACGACGACAAGATCCGCGTCGGCCTTCCCGAAGCCACGCTCGGCCTGCTGCCCGGTGGCGGTGGCGTCACGCGCATGGTGCGGCTGCTCGGCGTGCAGAAGGCGTTGCCGTTGCTCATGGAGGGCAAGCAGCTGCGGCCGGAACGCGCGCTGCAGGCCGGAATCGTGCACCAGGTCGTGGACACGCGCGAGGAGCTGATCTCCGAGGCCGTCGCGTGGATCAAGGCGAACCCGGCGCCGCAGCAGCCGTGGGACGTGCAGGGCGCGGGCGTGCCGGACCTGAAGTTCGGTGACCCCAACAGCTACGGCCTGCTGGCGGCGGCTCCTGCCGTGCTGAGCAAGAAGTCGCACGGCGTGTACCCGGCGCCGGAGAAGATCATGGCAACGGCCGTCGAGGGTGCCTACGTCGACTTCGACACGGCGTTGCAGATCGAGGGCCGCTACTTCGTGGAACTGGCCTCCGGTCAGGTCTCCAAGAACATGATCACGGCGTTCTGGTTCAACCTCAACGAGGTCAACGGCCGCGCGTCCGCCACCGGTAAGCGCGTCGCCAAGCTGGGCGTGCTGGGCGCGGGCATGATGGGCGCCGGAATCGCCGAGGTGTCCGCGAAGGCGGGCATCGAGGTGGTGCTGAAGGACGTCAGCCTCGAAGGCGCCCAGAAGGGCGCTCAGGGCCTGGAAGGCATCACGCCGACCGACTCGGACGACGACCTCGCGGGCTGCGACCTGATCATCGAGGCCGTCTTCGAGAACCGCGAGCTGAAGAACGAGGTCCTCCCCGCGGCCGAGGAGAAGGCGTTGCCGGACGCGGTGATCGCGTCCAACACCTCGACGCTGCCGATCACCGGCCTCGCGTCGGCGGTGACGGCGCCGGAGCGGTTCATCGGCCTGCACTTCTTCTCGCCCGTGCCGAAGATGCGGCTCGTGGAGATCATCCGCGGCGAGAAGACGTCCGAGGAGACGTTGCAGCGGGCGCTGGACTACGTACGGCAGATCGGGAAGACGCCGATCGTGGTCAACGACTCGCGCGGCTTCTACACCTCGCGGACGTTCGGCACGTACGTGATCGAGGCGATCACGATGCTGGCCGAGGGCGTGGCGCCGGCGTTGATCGAGAACGTCGCCAAGAAGTCCGGCATGGCGGTCGGGCCGCTGGCCGTCTCGGACGAGGTGACGCTGTCGCTGCAGCTGAAGATCCACGACCAGACGCTCGCGGACGACCCGTCGCTGGTGTCGGAGAGCCCGGCGTACGACCTGATCCGCGAGCTGGTGTCGTTGGGGCGCAGCGGTAAGTCGGCGGGCGCGGGCTTCTACGAGTACCCGTCCGACGGCTCGAGGAAGTTCCTGTGGCCCGAGCTCACGACCCGGTTCGTGAAGGCCGACGCGGGCGTGTCCGAGCAGGACGTGCGGGACCGGCTGCTGTTCGTGCAGTCGCTGGAGACCGTGCGGTGCCTGGACGAGGGCGTGCTGACGTCCGTGGCGGACGCGAACATCGGCTCGATCTTCGGGTTCGGGTTCGCGCCGTGGAGCGGCGGTACGTTGCAGTTCATCAACTCCTACGGCGTGCAGGCGTTCGTGGAGCGGGCGGACTACCTCGCGGACACCTACGGCGAGCGGTTCCGCCCGCCGGCTTCGCTGCGGGAACGCGACAGGTTCTAGGCGCGGTAGGAACCCGGTGACGAACCGGTCCACCGCTTGAAGGCCCGGTGGAAGGCGCTCGCCTCGGAGAACCCGAGGCGCAGCGCCAGTTCCTCCACCGACTCCCCGCCGCGCACCAGCGACGCCACCGCCTGGTCGCGCAGCAACTGCTCGCGCACCTCGCGGAACGACGTCCCCTCCGCGGCCAGCCTCCTCCTGAGCGTGGGCGCCGAGACGCCCAGCTGCGCCGCCACCGCCTCCAGCCCGGTGACGCCGCGGCCCAGCAGCCTGCGCACGTGCCCGGCCGTGTCCGCGCCGTGGTCCCTGCGCGACAACAGCTCCGCGGGCGAGTGCCGCAGGAACCGCCTGAGCGCCGCCTCGTCCTGCACCACCGGCATGCGCAGGAACTTCGGGTCGAACGCGATGGTGGTCCGCGTGCTCCCGAACCGCAACGGGCAGCCGAAGATCAGGTGGTACTCGGCGGCGTGCGCGGGTTCCTCGTAGCCGAACTCGGCGCCCTGCAACGGGATGCGGCGGCCGATGAGCCACGACGAGAGCCGGTGCCACAGCACGAGCAGCGACTCGGTCAGGAAGTGGTCGGGATCGCCCGGCACGTCGAGCGTGAAGCGGCCGCCGTCGAGTTCGAGGTCGAGCGGCTGGTCGAAGAGCGAGTAGAACTGGAGTCCCCTGCGCAGCGCCGACTCGAGGTCCGGGCAGTGCACGGCGAGCAGGCACATCATCGCGAACGTGCCGCGTTTGGACGGTCGCGGCCCGAAGCCCATGAACTCGTCGTCGAGGACTTCCCAGAGCGTCTGGATGAACTTCGTGTACTGGGCGGGCGTCACGCGCGCACGGTCGTCCGCGAGCAGACTGGCCGGAATCCCCGCCCCGAGCAGCACGGCGGACGGTTCCGGGCACGCGCGCAGCGCCGCGCGCACGTAGTGGATCGCCACCGTCCTGGAGTGCACGACCCACAGTAAACGCCACCGGCGGTGGCGCGGCTCCGGGAGAGTTGGAGTCGCGTCACCGCCGGTGTGGCCCACCCAGTGAGCCGTACTCCTTGCCAACGGGGCTTCCGCACGCCCATCGGCAAGGGACGATGTTGTGTTGTGAGCGCAGACGCTATGTGGTCTAGACCAGGAAAGTCAACACCCGTCACACAGCTTCTCGCGCCTGTGTTTCAGGCTTGTTCCAACGGTGCAACGGCGAAGCCGGCACTGAACCGCTGACACCAGATGACAACGCTCCGAATGGTGGACACGTCCACCCCGGCGGGGATTTCGTACACCTGGTCGCCACGATTTCCCTTCAGCTTCCCCAGGCTGGTGAATCCCTGGCCGAAGGTTTTCTCCGCCGAACTGGACGCGTGCGGGGACAGGTAGACGTACAGGTCGGGACCGTCACTGGTGTTCAGCCCGGCGAACTGGACGGAATGCGCGCCACCGGGCAGTTCGATGAGGCTCGCCTTGCCGGTGGTCGCGTGTTCGAGCGAACGCCACTCGCCCGCGGCGACCTCCTTGGGCGTTGCGACAGGCGCGCTACCAGGCACCTGCGCGGTGCTTTGAGCGGTGCTCTGAGCAGTGGTCTGAGTGGCCGGCGGCGGCACGAGCAACGCCTCATGCGTTTCGCGAACCGTGAGCAGCCGCCACGGCTGGAAGAGGTACAACCCCACCCCGAGTGCGACGACCACGAGAACTGAGACGGGAATCAGGAAACGACGCTGGCGCATACCGAAAATACTGGACCAAACCGGACCAAAAAGAGCTTACGGAGTTGTTAGGGTCCTCGCCGTGGCGACACAGGCGAGGATCGGCCAGGCCGTGCTCGGCGTCCTCATGGTCGGCTGCGCGCTGACCGGCCTCTTCCCCGAACCGGTCCCCCTCCTCTTCGCCACCGCGGCGGTGGGCACGGTCAACGCCGCGTTCCCCCTCATGCGCACGTTCGGCAGCGCCTTGCTGGGCGGAGTGGCCGCCGCCTCCATAGCCCTCTCCTCGGTCCCGTTCGTCACCTGCTCCACCGAACGCTTCACCGAGGTGTTCACCTGCTCGGGTGACGCTCCGACGTGGCATCTCACCGGAACCGTGCTGGTGGCAGGCCTTTCCGGGGCCAGTTTGGTGCTCGCCCGGATCACAGTTCAGTGACGGCGATCACTCAACCGGGGCCATCAAGGAACCGATAAGGCATCAGGGTGAGCGTTCTCCTGCATCCGGCCTACCCGGTAGTGTGCCTGGAGCGTGACCGCCCGACTTCATACCGTGAGCATCTAGAGGAGGACTGCCGTGCGCGCACTGTGGGCCGCAGGTGGTTCCGCTGTGCTCGGGTCAGCGTTGCTGGGGGTGCTGGTGGGCATGGCGTTCCACGGAGCCGCAGGCGAGGACCCGCAAAGCAGAACCCCGGCATCGACCTGGATCACCTCGACCACCAACAGCAACCCGAGCACGACCGACAGCTCGACGCCCAGCAGCGCCCCCTCGTCCTCGAGCGAGAGCAGCGCGCCGTCGAGCACCCAGCAACAGCCGAAGAAGACCACGCCACCCCCAGCGGTGACGAACCCGGAGGCCCCACCACCCCCGCCGGCGCAAACGACGACCACCGCTCCGTCCTCTTCCGGGTGGCCGTGCAGCCCGCTGAACCCGCTACCGCCACCCACCTGCAAGAACATGGGTTGACGGCAGGCTCGGCGCGCCAAGCGGCCGAGAGCTGAGCCCAACCGCAGTCGCGAACGCAAGCCGACCACCGTCTTGGCTCGGCGCGCGGTGCCAACCGGACAGCCGAAGTCGCAGGCCAACCACTTACGAGTCCTGGCGTGGCGAAGCGGAGCGAGCCCGAACGGGCTGCTTCACACCAGACCAGCCGGTTCCCCCTGCAGTGGCGATGGGGGCCTTACCTCGAGGGGCGGGATGCCAGCCTGTCCGAACCGACCCGCGCCGCCCTCCCTCGCAAGGTGAGCCGAACTCTGGAACGCAACCGACCTCAGGCGGATTCGCGCGGCACCAGCACAGTAGGAAGCATCTGCTGCTTCTTCTTCACCGTCTCGTCCCGAAGCAGCTTCATCAGGTGCTCGACCATCACCTTGACCTGCTCGTCGGAATCCTGCCGGACCGAGGTCAACGGCGGCGAAGTGTGCTCCGCGATCGCCACGTGGTCGTCAAACCCGACGACGGCGACGTCCTGCGGCACCCGCCGCCCAGCCTCCGCCAGCGTCTCCAACGCCCCAGCCGCCATCAGGTCGGACGCCACGAAGACCGCGTCCAGCGCAGGTACCCGCGCCAGCAACGCGGACATGGCCTTGCGCCCACCCTCCCGGGTGAACCCACCGTCCTCGGTGACCCGGGCGACGGCCTTGTCGTCCAACGACAACGCGGCTCGGAACCCGTTCAACCGATCGATGGCGGACAACTCGTCCAACGGTCCCGAGACGTGCACGATCTTCTTGCGCCCGAGCGACTTCAGGTGCTCGGTGGCCAGGACGGCGCCACCCTCGTTGTCGTTGTCGACGAGGTGCATGCCCCGCAACGAACCCCACGGCTTGCCGGCGTAGACCACCGGCAGCGGCAGCTTCTTCACGATCGACACGAGTTCGTCGTTGCGGTGCGGCGCGAACACCAGGGCACCGTCGACGTGGCCGCCGGCGAGGAACCGGTGCGCACGGGCCTGGTCGTCCGGGGAGTGGACGAGCATCAGGACCATCTGCACGTCCATGTCGGCCAGCGCGCGGGCGCCCGCTCGGATCAGGCGCGCGAAGTGCGGGTCATCGAAGATCTTGGGTTCCGGCTCGGAGAACAGCACGGCGACCGCGCCGGTGCGGCGGGTGACCAGGGCGCGGGCGGCTCGGTTCGGCTGGTAGCCGAGGGCCGTGACGGCGGCGTTGACGGCCTCCAGCGCTTCCGGGCTCACGCGCGGGGACGCGTTCAGCACTCGTGACGCCGTGGCGCGGGAAACCCCTGCCCTCGCGGCAACGTCTTCCAACGTCGGACGCGCGTGGTTGGACACGAGCACCACCACTCCTCGATGAAAACCTTTGAGTCGCTAAGCAGCTTAGCCCCAAGCGATCTCCGAGGAGGGTTTCCGCGCTGTTCATCGTGATTTTTCGGCGACCGCCGCGTTGATCGGTGCCGTTCGGGCCTGTCCGCAGGGCTTGATCGAAACGCGGAGCAGGCCGTCTTCCCGGCGTGTCGTGGCGGCGAGCCCGGCCCGTGCGGCGGTGCGGACGAGGGCGGTCTCGGAGGGCAGGCACCACGCCACGAGCTCCGAGAACCCGGCTCCACGGGCATCCGCGGCCAAGGCTCCCAGCAGGGCCGCTCCCACGCCCCGGCGTTGCCAGGCGTCCTCGACGAGCAGCGAGATCTCGGCGCAGTCCGGGGTTCCGGTGTGGATGAGCTGACCGAGAGCCACCACCTGGTCGCCGCACTGCGCCAGCACCGTCGTGCCGCGCGGCGGGCTCAGCAGGCGGTGCAGCCAGCGGCGGGGAACCGTGCGCATGCCCGAGTGGTAGCGGTTGAACATCGTCCTCATCGAACAGCGCGAGTGCAGCGCGGCGACGGCGTCCTCGTCCAGCGCGGAACCGGGGCGCAGGACCAGGGCGAAGCCGTCCTCGCTCAGCACGGGCCGCAGGGACGGGCCCGGTGCCGTCACGAGATCGACCAACGCCTGCGCGCGCGTGAGTTCCACGTCCGTGAACGACGCCCAGCCGCGCCGCACGACCCACTCTCCCAACTGGACCTGGCCTTCGGCCGCCTCGCCCACGACCACCGAGTCCGCGGCCAGCACGGAACGCAACGCCGACGACACCTGGCTCGGGTCGCCCAACGCCTGGCGGGCCGCGCGGAGCACCGAGGTCGGCACGTCCACCAGGTCCCGGACGTCGGCGGGCGTGATCCCGACGCGACGGCCGCCCTCGGCCCGCACCGCCTCGACGAGGTCCGCGGGCAGCACGCCCTCCCCGGCCCGCACCACGATCTCGTCCAGAACCCCACCCGGCACGGGCATCACGTGCAACGCGAGCACGTTGCAGTCGGCCGCGGCGAGCCGGACGGTGACGCGGGCGAGCGCGCCGGGGCTGTCGCTGAGTTCGAAGCGCATGCGCCAGGTCGTCGTCATGACGTCAAGAGTTCATGGAACTTGTTGCCGCGACGCGAACCACGGGTAAAACGATCGTCATAGGGTCGCGCCATGAGGAGAACACTGGCTGTAGGCCTCACCCTGCTCACCGTCACCGCGCTGGCCACGCCCACCACGGCCGCCCCGCAGAAGACGCCGAAGCAGGCCACGCTGACGAACTTCGCGTTCCTCCCGGCGGAGACCTTCCTGCCCGGCAGCGAGCCGAGCGGCGCGGCACTGGGAACGACCCCGATCAACGGGGTGACGCCGCCGTTCGCCGACCAGCCGGTCCAGGGCTTCAGCGGCCTCGTCCGCAACAGCGACGGCACGTTCGACGCCATCTCCGACAACGGCTACGGCACCAAGGCCAACAGCGCGGACTTCCTGCTGCGCATCCACCGCATCGCGCCGGACTTCCGGAAGAACACCGTCGACGTGCTCGGCGGCATCACGCTGACCGATCCGAACGGCCACATCCCGTTCCCGCTCACCCGGCCGGACCGGGTGCTCACCGGCGCGGACATCGACGTCGAGTCGGTCACCCGCGGCTCCGACGGCACCTACTGGATGGGCGACGAGTTCGGCCCGTACCTGCTGCACTTCGACCGCGCCGGACGCCTCCTGGCACCGCCCGTGCCGCTGCCGGGCGTGCGCGCGCCGGAGAACCCCGAGGGCAACCCGAACCTGGGCGGCAGCAAGGGGTTCGAGGGCATCACGCTGTCCCCGGACGGCAGGACGATCAACGCCCTGCTGGAGGGCACGGTCGCCGGGGACACCCCGGGCACGCTGCGCCTCAACGAGTTCGACATCGCGACCAACCGCTTCACCGGCAAGACCTGGCGCTACCGGCTGGAGGACCCGAACTTCGCGATCGGGGACGCCATCGCGGTCGACGCGAACCGGCTGCTGGTCATCGAACGCGACAGCGCCCAGGGTGCCGACGCGATCGTCAAGCGCGTCTACCTCGCCGACAAGCGCGACCGCGACCGCGACGGCGAGCTCGACAAGACGGTGGTCGCGGACCTGCTGAACCTCGCGAACCCGAAGCGCGTCGGCGGTCAGGCGGACCCGTTCAAGTTCCCGTTCGTCACCATCGAGGACGTCACGATCCTCGACGACCGCACGATCGCGGTGCTCAACGACAACAACTTCCCGTCGTCGTCGGGCCGCACGCCGAGCAAGCCGGACAACAACGAGTTCATCACCGTCAAGCTCGCCGAGAACCTGCACGCCGACCCGCGCGTGCTGCGCCGGCGATAGGGCCGAACAAGAGAGCGCTCTCACCCGTGAACAGGAGTGTCCGCGGGTGAGAGCGCTCGAAGGCCCCCTCGGCCCGTCTGGCGGCTAAACGGTGTAGCCGTGTGCGGGAAGGCCGTTCTGCCCGATGATCCGGGACAGGGCGACCGCGCTCTCCTTGATCGTGCGCTGCTGCGTCTCGAAGTCGACGTGCACGATCCCGAACCGCTGCGAGTACCCGGCCGCCCACTCGAAGTTGTCGAGCAGCGACCACGCCAGGTAGCCGCGGACGTCGGCGCCCTCGGAGATCGCCCGGTGCACCGCGCGCACGTGGTCCAGCAGGTACTTGGTCCGCTGCACGTCGTTCACGCGCCCTGCCGGGTCCACGACGTCCGGGAACGCCGAACCGTTCTCCGTCACGACCAACGGGATCCCGTCGACGTGCTGCGAGAGCCGCACGAGCAACTCCGTGAACGCGTCGGCGTTCTGCTCCCACCCGAACCCGGTCAGCTCGCCCTGCCCAGGCTGGATCTCCACCCCGCGCAGGCCCGCGTGCGGCCCGGCCGTCACGAAGTCCGGGTCGGCGGTCGGGGCCACGCGGGTCGGGTTGTAGTAGTTGACGCCGATCCAGTCGACCGGGGTCGCGATGGTCTCCATGTCCCCGTCGCGCACCACGTTCGTCCAGTCGCCCAGCCAGGTGGTGTCCTGCAGGACGTCCAGCGGGTAGCCGCGGCCGAGGACCGGGTCGAGCAGGATGCGGTTCTGCAGGCCGTCGACCTTGCGGACGGCCTCCGCGTCGTCGCCCCAGACCGTGCTGAAGTTGAGCACGATCGACAGCCGGTGCGACTCGGGTGCCTGTGCGCGCAACGCCTGCGTCGCAAGGCCGTGGGCCAGCAGCAGGTGGTGCGCCGCCTCCAGGGACGCGACCGCGTCGGTGACGCCCGGCGCGTGGATGCCGTTGCCGTAGCCCAGGAACGCCGACACCCACGGCTCGTTCAGCGTGGTCCAGGCCTGCACCCGGTCGCCGAGCCGTTCGTGGACGATCGCCGCGTACTCGGCGAAGCGGTAGGCGGTGTCGCGGTTGCGCCAGCCGCCGAAGTCCTCCAGCACCTGCGGCAGGTCCCAGTGGTACAGCGTGGCGAGCGGCTGGATGTCCTTCTCCAGCAACGAGTCCACCAGCCGGTCGTAGAACGCGAGCCCGCGCTCCTCGACCTTGCCGCTGCCGCTCGGCTGGATCCGGGGCCACGCGATGGAGAACCGGTAGGCCGCGAGCCCGAGGGACTTCATCAGGTCCACATCGGACTGGTACCGGTTGTAGTGGTCGCAGGCCGGGTCGCCGGTGTCGCCGGCGAGCACCTTGCCGGGCGTCGCGGCGAACGTGTCCCAGATCGAGGCACCGCGACCGTCCGCGGTGGTCGAGCCCTCGATCTGGAACGCCGCGGTGGCCGCCCCCCACAGGAAGTCCGGCGGGAAGGTCAGCACCTCGCGCCCGACCTCGACGTCCGCGTCGGTCGTCAATTCCGTCATCCCTTCACCGCGCCCTGCATGATGCCGCCGACGATCTGGCGGGACAGCAGGACGAAGATCGCGATCACCGGCAGCACCGCGATGGAGGCACCGGCGAGCATCAACGAGTAGTCGGTGTAGTAGCCGCTGGCCAGCGTCGACAGGGCGACCTGCACCGTCGGGCTGTCGTTGGGGTCCAGCACGATCAACGGCCAGAAGAAGTCGTTCCAGGCCGTCATGAACGTGAACATGCCGAGCACCGCCGCCTGGGGCCGCACCGCCGGGAAGCCGACGTGCCAGAACGTCCGCAGCACCGAGCAACCGTCCACGCGCGCGGCCTCGATCAGCTCGTACGGCACGGTCTCCTCGCACGCCTGGCGCATCCAGAACACCGCGAACGACCCGATCAGCACCGGCACGATGACGGCCTGGAGCGTGCCGTACCAGTCGAGGTCCGACATCAGCATGTACAGCGGGATCACGCCGAGCTGCGTCGGGACCATCGCGGTGCCGAGCACGACCAGGAACAGCGAGTCGCGGCCCTTGAACCGCAGCCGTGCGAACGCGAACCCGGCGAGCGTGCCCAGCACGACGTTCGAGATCGCCACGGTCGACGCCACGATGAACGAGTTCTGCATGGCGAGCCAGAAGTCGACGGTGTCGAAGACGCGGGTGATGTTCTCGACCAGGTTGCCGCCGGGGATCAGCGGCGGGACCTTCTCGCCGAGGACCGAGTTGTCCTTCGACGCGACGATGAACGAGTAGTACAGCGGGAAGATCGACGCGGCGAGCACGGCGACCAGGAACCCGTAGAGCAGAGGCCCTGCCTTGGCGTTCTTCATGCCCTCACTCCTTGCCCGCGATGCGCCGCGTCAGCGTGAAGTTGACGACCGCGACGAGCAGGACGACCACGAAGAGCATCCACGCGACCGTGGCCGCGTACCCGGCGTCGAACAGCCGGAAGCCCTTCTCGTACATGTAGAGCACCAGTGTCTGGAACTGCCGGTCCGAGCCGCCGGTCGAGTTGTTGGCGGCGAAGCCGGGGTCGAACAGCGCCGGTTCGGCGAACAGCTGCAGACCGCCGATCGTCGAGGTGACGACGGTGAACAGGATCGTCGGCCGGATCGACGGCACGGTGATCGACCAGAACATCCGCCAGCGCCCTGCACCGTCCAAAGTGGCCGACTCGTACATGTCCTTCGGCACGGACTGCATGGCCGCCAGGTACAGCAGCGCGTTGTAGCCCGTCCAGCGCCACATGACCATCGTGGACACCGCGAGGTGCGAGGCCCACGTCTCGGCGCGCCAGTCGATCGGGTCGATGCCGATCAGACCGAGCAGGAAGTTCACGATGCCGAAGTCGCGGCCGAAGAACTGCGCGAACACCAGCGCCACCGCGGCGACCGAGATGACGTTGGGCAGCAGCACCCCGGCGCGCCAGAACGCACTGCCGCGCAGGCCCCGGTCCAGCAGCGCGGCGAGGCCGAGCGCGGCCAGCAGCTGCGGGACCGTCGAGAGCACGAACAGGCTGAGCGTGTTGAACAGCGCGTTCCAGAACTTGGCGTCGCCGAAGAGCTCGACGTAGTTGTCCAGACCGACGAACCCCAGGTTGCCGTCGATCAGCTGCCAGTCGTGCAGCGACACCCACGCCGTGTAGATCAGCGGGTAGAGCCCGAAGATCCCGAACACCAGGAAGAACGGCGCGATGATCAGGTACGGCGTGTACCTGGCGTCCCAGTTGCTCAGCCGGAAGCGCTTCGGCTCGGGGGAAGGCGAAACCGAGGCGGCCGGAGCCGCCTCGGTCCCTGGACGAGTCACCGTCACTTGGCGGCGTCCGTCGCTTCCTTCAGGGCCTGCGTCCACGCCTCAGCAGCGGACTGCTTGCCCTGCTCCACGCGGGTCAGCGCGGTGCCGAACACCGGGCCGACCTTCGAGTCCTTCGTGCCGCGGTAGGTCGGCTTCAGCGACTCCGCCGAGGTCGCGAAGATCTGACCCACCGGGGCGGAGTTGAAGTACTCGTTGACGGTCGCCTGCACCTCGGCGTCCTGGTAGACCTTCGGCTGCGACGGCAGGTTGCCCGTCTCCTTGAAGATCCGCTTCTGCTGCTCGGGGGCCGTGAGCCACTTGGCGAGCTCGTAGGCCTCCTTCGGGTGCTTGCCCTGCTTCGGGACGGCGAGGAACGAACCGCCCCAGTTGCCGCCACCGCCGGGCGCCGTCGTCACGTCCCACTTCCCGGCCGCCGCGTCGCCGGCACCCGCCTTGATCAGCGCGAGCGCCCAGGCCGGGCAGGTGGTGGTGGCGAACGAACCCTGCTTCAGGGCGACGTTCCAGTCCTGGCTGAACGGCTCGAGGGCACCGGTCTGCTGCTTGGTGCCGAGCGCCGCCGCCGTCTCGAACGCCGTCTTGACCTTGTCGTTCTTCTCCGCGATGTACGAGTCGTCCTTCGCGAAGTAGCCCTCCTCGGTCTGGTCGAGGATCGCCTTGTAGACGTTGCGGGCGGTGTCGACGAACTTCACGTTCGGAGTCTTGGCCGTGAACGTGTCCGCGGCCTTCGCGTAGTCGGCCCAGGTCGGCCACAACTTGGCGACCTCGGCCCGGTCCGTCGGCAGGCCCGCTGCCTCGAACAGGTCGCGGCGGTAGCAGAGACCCAGGCTGCCCATGTCCGTGCCCAGCCCCAGCACGAACTCACCGCCGTCGGCGGTGCCCTGGTTCCACTTCCAGCCGGCCCACTGGTCCTTCAGGTCCTTGGCGCCGTACTCCGCCAGGTTCACGAACTTGTCCTTGGAGGCGCGGAACTGCGAGACCACGCCCTCCTCGAGAGCGACGATGTCCGCGGCACCACGGCCACCCGCGAGCTGCGTCGCGAGCTGCGTGTTGTGCTGCTCCATCTTGACCTTGCGCTGCTCGATCTTGATGTTCGAGTGCGAGGCCTGGTACTCCTCGATGAGCTTGTCGTACCCGAAGTCCGAGAAGAGGCCCAGCGACAGCTCGATCTTGCCGTCAGCCTGGGAACCCCCGCCGCAACCGGCGACCATGACCATCACCATGGCCGCAGCAGCGCTGCCGACCAGCCTCTTGCTCATCCGTCCTCCTCGACGACGCCGTGAGCGGCGCTTAACTGTGATGAGAGCGCTCTCACACTCGACGGGAGATGCGCGGGTGTCAAGCGGTCGACATCGTTCCGTAACTTTGTGGAGGCAGGCAACAAAAACCTTTGCCAAATTTCCCGAGCGTCTCGGATGGGTGAACTCGGGGCACGCGCAGAGCCGCGCGGCCGACGCCGGAACGAAGAGGAGGGACGACCGGGCCCTCGCTCCGGTCGTCCCTCCACACCAGGTAGAGGGGGTCGCGGGCCAAAAGTGACGCGCGCCCCCGAAGTTTTTTCGCGAGCTTCCGACCGCACGCGGGGACCAGACCGACACGAAAGCGCCCCGCGTGCCTTCCGGGATGCGGAAACAGCGGAGGCCCGGTGCCCCGACGGCACCGGACCTCCACCGATCCCCCGGTCGTGCGGGCCCCTGTTTCCCGCACTCCCGAACCCGCCTGGCCTCAGCCCCGACTGCGGAGGCCGGGCGGGGTGTCCTTAGGCCTCCGCCATGCCCGCGACCACGGAGTTCCGCGCCGCGCGCCGGGCCGGCAGGGCCGCCGCGATGATCGCCGCGACCACGGCCAGGCCGAGCATGGCGCCGATCTGACCGAACGGGATGGAGAAGCTGATCTGGAACTCCGGGTTGGAGATCGCCTCGACCAGCAGCCACCCGAACCCGGCGCCGAGCAGCACGCCCACGACCGCGCCGATCAGGGCCATCAGGATCGACTCGACCACCAGCATCTGCCTCAACTGGCCCCTGGTCAGGCCCAGGGCCCGCAGCAGGGCCGACTCGCGGGTGCGTTCGAGCACCGAGAGGGTCAGCGTGTTCGCGATGCCGAACAGGGCGATGATCAGCGCCAGGCCGACCAGGGCCCAGATGAAGAGCAGGATCTGGTCGATCTGCCCGTTCAGTTCCGCCTTCGTCTCGGCGGCCGAGTTCAGCACGGCGACCGGCGAGGTCGCGATGACGCGTTCCAGGTCGGTGCGCGCCTGGGCGATGTCGGTGCCGGGAGCCAGCTTGACCAGCAGGTTCTGGTAGCCCTTGGCCGGTTCCTTCAGGATCGACTGGGCCGAGGCCAGCGTGACGATGCCGGTGCCGTAGCTGTTGTCCTTGATCAGGCCGACGACCTTGAAGTCCTTGCCGCTGATCGGGACGGTGGAGCCGACGCCGACGCCCGCCTTCTGGGCCTCCTTGTCCCGCATGACGATCTCGCCGTCCTTGAGACCGGTGATCGTGCCCTCCGACAGCGGCGGGCGGACCAGCGAACCGAGGGCCTCGGACGGGTAGCCCGTCACGTCGGCGTACTCGAGCTTCGTCGACTCGCCGAACGCCCTGAGTTCGGGCGCGACCAGCGCGACGTTGCGGACCTTGGCCAGTTCGTCGGCGAACTTCTGCGTGAGCGGCTGGTCGTAGACGCTCGAGGAGACCGCGTAGTCGGACGGGAAGCGCTCGTCCACCTTCTTGATCATGGTCTCGCGGCCGCTGCCCGCCACGACGGTCACCATCGCCACGATGGTCACGCCGATCATCAACGCCGCGGTGGTGGCGGCCGTGCGCTTGGGGTTGCGACCCGCGTTCGCCGAGGCGAGCTTGGCCGGGACGCCGCGCAGCGCCTTGCCGAACAGGCGGTTCACCAGCGGCACGTAGAGCGGGCCGAGCAGCAGGACGGCCAGCAGCAGCACCATCGTGGCACCGCCGGTGATGAACAGCGCCGGCTCTTCCCTCTGCTGCTGGAGTCCGAAGTAGACACCCGCGCCACCGAGCAGCGCGATGACCGCCGCGACGGCGATGCGGATCTTGCCGGTGCGGGCGACGTCGTCGGAGCTGTCCGGCTGCGAGCGCAGCGCGGCCACCGGGGCGACCTGCGTGGCGCGGCGGGCCGGGAGCACGGCCGACAGCACGGTCACGACCACGCCGACGCCGAACGCCGCGGCGATCGTCACCCACGAGATCGGCAGGCGGATCTCGGACTCGCCGCCGCTCGGGCCGCCGAAGCTGCTGATGACCGACTGCAGGCCGGCCGAGACGCCGATGCCGCCGAGGAAGCCGAGCACCGATGCCGCGAGGCCCATGAAGACCGCCTCGGCGAGCACGGACCGGAACACCTGCCCGCGTTCCGCTCCGACGCAGCGCAGCAGCGCCAGTTCCTTCGTGCGCTGGGCGACGAGGATCGTGAAGGTGTTGTAGATGACCATGCCCGCGACGATGAGCGAGATCGCGGCGAACGCGAGCAGAAACGTCTTGATCTCGCTCGCGGCGTCACCGACCTGCGCCAGCGTGGCCTTGGTCAGCTCCTCACCGGTCTGCACCTGGTAGCCGGGGCCGATGGTCTTGGTGATGTTGTCGACGAGCTGCTGCTGCGACACCCCGGACTTCGCGACGGCCACGATCTCGTAGATCCGCTGCTCCGGGACGAGCGTGCGCATGCCCTCCGGCGAGACGATCAGGTGGTCGCTGCCGGACATCGAGAGGCTGCTCGCGCCCTGCTGGTAGCTGCCGACGATCGTGTAGCTGTGCTCGGCCTCCCCCTCGCCGAGCAGCTTCAGCGTGTCCCCGACCTTGAGCTTCGCGATCTGCGCGGTCTTGGAGTCGACCGCGATCTCGTCGGCCCCGGTGGGGAACCGGCCGTCCTTGAGGTTGAAGTCGCGCAGCTTCTCCGTCGTCGGCAGCGGCTGCACCAGAGCCTGCTTCGCCTTGCCGTCACCGCCGATCAGCGCCGCCCGGCCGAACTCGCGCGAGTCGGCACCCTCGACCCCGGACGTGGCGCGGATCTTCTGCAGGAAGTCGGCGGGGATGCCCTTCTCCTGCTCGGTGCTGTTCTCCGCCAGGTGCACGGCCGCGTCGACGTTGCGGGCGCTGCGGGCGAAGTTGTCCCTGGTCTGCTCACCGACCGCGTCGCCGAGCACGAGCGTGCCCGTCACGAACGCGACGCCGAGCGCGATGGCGATGCTCGACAGCACCAGCCTCGCCGTGCGGGCCCGCAGGCCCGCGAGGATCGTCTTCCACATGACGGGTCAGGCCCCCAGGTGCGCGAGGGCGTTGACGACGGACTCGGTGGTGGGCTGGTGGATCTCGCCCGCGAGCCGGCCGTCGGCGAGCAGCACCACGCGGTCCGCGTAGCTCGCGGCCACCGGGTCGTGCGTCACCATGATCACGGTCTGGCCCAGCTTGCGGACCGACATGCGCAGGAAGTCGAGGACCTCGGCACCGCTGCGGGAGTCCAGGTTGCCGGTCGGCTCGTCCGCGAAGATGACCTCGGGACGGGCGACGAGCGCACGGGCGCACGCCACGCGCTGCTGCTGGCCACCGGAGAGCTCGGTCGGGCGGTGGGTGAGGCGGTCGCGCAGGCCGAGCACGGTGACGATCGTGTCGAACCACTGCTTGTCGGGCTTGCGGCCGGCCAGTTCCAGGCCCAGCAGGATGTTCTGCTCGGCGGTCAGCGTCGGCAGCAGGTTGAAGGCCTGGAACACGAAGCCGACGCGGTCGCGGCGCAGCTTGGTCAGGTCCTTGTCGTTCAGCCTGGTGATCTCGGTCTGTCCGATGTGGATCGCGCCGCTGTCCACCGTGTCCAGTCCCGCGAGGCAGTGCATCAGCGTGGACTTGCCGGAACCGGACGGGCCCATGATCGCGGTGAACTTGCCCGCCTGGAACGCGACGTTGATGCCGTCGAGCGCCCGCACCGCGGTGTCACCCTTGCCGTAGACCTTCACCAGGTTGTGGGCTGCCGCGGCGGTAGTGCCGACTGCGCCTGCTTCGGACACCAGTGCTGACATGTCGTGCGCCTTCCTCACAGGGGGTGTTCCTTGATGAGGAAGAAGCTATTTCGGCAGTTCGTGCGCGGACATCAACTCCGCGACGCGTTGCGCATCAGCCTGAGGTATGACAACCGGGGCTACTCCAGCAGACCCCGGTCGTACGCGATCGCCACGGCCTCCGCGCGCCGCGACGCCCCGAGCTTCGCCATGATCCGGGAAAGGTGCACGGAAACGGTCTTCTCGCTGATGTAGAGCTCCTCGCCGACCTCGCGGTTCGTCCGTCCCGCGGCCACCAGGCCGAGCACGTCGCGTTCGCGCGGGGTGAAGAGGTCGACCTGCTCGCGCACCGGCTCGTCCGCCCTGAGGGTGATGCGGGCCCGCTTCGCGCACGCGGCCACGGCCTCACCGAGTGGCACGGCCCGCAGCCGCGTCGCCACCTCGTCGGCGAGCCTGAGCTGCTCGGCCGCCTCCTCACGGCGGTCCGCGCCGAGCAACGCCTCCGCGAGCCGCCACCGGCACAACGCCTGCTCGTACGGCACGCCGTAGGCGAACTCGTCGATCGCGGCCTGCCACAGCGCCGGATCACCGGCGCTCTCGAGCCTCGACTCCTCGGCGAGCGCGCGGGCGAACCACGCCCTGCCCTCCGGACCGAGGGTGCTGGAACGCGGCTTGCCGTTGCGCACGGTCAGCCGCACGTGCTCGGCGAGTTCGTGACCAGCGCTGATGGCGTTGTTCTCGGCTTCGGCGTCCCGCTTGCGCCGGGCCTTCGCGGCGATCTCGGCGTGCGCCGCGATGCCGACCGCGCCGATCCGGATGCCCGCGAGCATCCACGGCCCGCCGAGCTTGCGCGCCCACTCCAGCGCGTCCGTGACCCGTTCGACGGCCAGCTCGGGACGGCCGCGCCACAACGCGAGTTCGGCGCCGGTACCGCCGTTGATCAGGGCGATCTGGATGTCGCGGTGCCAGTCGCTGCGCAGCTTCGTGATCACCCGCTCGGACTCGGCGAGGTCACCGCGCGACACCGTGAGGTGGGTGCTCGCGGACGCGAGCCGCGCCAGCACCGTCGAGGACACCGCCATGCCGGGCGGTTCGCTGGCCCACGCCGCGTACTCCCAGTCGCCGATGTAGTAGTGCACCAGCACCTGCAGGATGCGGATCTCCAGGCCGTACATGCTCCAGGTCAGGCCGGTTTCCTTGGCCCGGTTGCCGGCCAGGTTGTAGACGCGGGCCGCCTCGGCCAGGTCGCCCCGGTCGTAGTGCATCAGGCCGTAGTAGTACCAGGCCCTCAGCTCGTTGTTGAACGCTCCGACCTCGCGCGCGCAGTCGATCGCGCGCTCGAAACTCTCCTTGGCCTGCTCCGGCTGGCTCGCGTGGTCGTCGAGGATCGCGAGGGTGCCGAGACCGTCCGCGACGGCACCGGGCGCGTTCGCCGTCCGGCCGTCCGCGATCGCGAGCTCGGCGGCCTCCCGCGCTTGAGCGTCTTTGCGCTGCTGCCGCAACGAGGACGCCTTGCCGGCGAACACGCGGGCGCGGGTCGGGCTGGGGTCGCGGTCCTTGACGAGCGCGAGCGCCTTGCCCAGCACCAGGAAGTGCTCCTCCTCGTTGCCGTCGAGGATCGACAGCGCCTGCGAGAGCCGCAGCCAGATCTCGGCGGCCTCCTCCGGGGTCTGCTCGGCGCTGATGGCCTTCGTGGCGCTGCGGGCGAACGCGACCGCGCGTTCGGGCTGCCCGGCCGTGCCCGCCACCCAGGACGCGCGGCGCAACAGCACCGACTCGTCCACATCGGACGGACGATCGGCCTCGGCCACGGCGTTCCAGAGGTTGAGCGCCTTCTCCAGGTACCGCAACGACTCCGCGGGCGCACCGGCGCGTTCGGCCTCTTTGGACGCCTGGATCGAGGCCTTCAACGCGAGCGGCAGGTCGTGGCTCTCGAACGCGTGGTGCGCGAGCGCCGCGGACGACCCGCGTTCGTCGAGCCGCTGGGCCAGGTGCCGGGCGTAGGCGGCGTGCAGCCGGACCCGTTCGCCGGGCAGCAGGTCGCGGTAGACGGCCTCGCGGACGAGCGCGTGCCGGAACGTGTAGACCTCGTCGTCGTTCACGACGAGCAGGTGGTGCTGGACCAGTTCGCGCAACGCCGTGTCGAACGCGAGGTCGTCCATGCCGGAGACCTCGTGCAACCGGTAGTGCTTGACCCGGCGCCCCCACGCCGACGCGACGCGCACCGCGTGCTGCGCCTCGGAGCTCAGCCGTTCGACCCGGCTGAGCAGCACGTCGGCGAGCGCGGACGGCAACGACCTCGGGTCGTCGCACGTCGCCACCGCGATGAGTTCCTCGGCGAAGAAGGCGTTGCCCTCGGAGCGTTCCGCGACCTGCTGGACGACGTCCTCCGGCAGGTCGTCGGACAACGCCTCGACGAACCGGCGCGCGTCCGCGGCGTTGAACGGCGTGAGGTCCAGCCGGTCGACGGCGGGCAGCCGGACCAGCTCGGACAGCAAGGGGCGCAACGGGTGACTGCGGTGCAGGTCGTCCGCGCGGTAGGTGCCGACGACCAGCAGCCGCTGGGAACGCAGGCGGGACAACAGGAACGACAGCAGGTACCGCGTCGACGCGTCCGCCCAGTGCAGGTCCTCGACGACGAGCAGCACGCGACGACGTTCGGAGAGATCGGTCAGCAACCCGAGCACCGCGTCGAAGAGCTGGAGCTGACCGACGTCCTGCTCCGGCCGGCGGCCCGGGATCAGGCTCGGCGCGATCATGCCCTCGGTGCCGGGCTCGCGTTCGGCCGGCAACGCGAGCTGCGGCAGCAACATCGCGAGCGCGGGCCGGTTCGACACGTCCTTGACCGAGCCGAGGGCCTCGGCGAACGGCAGGTAGGGCAGGCCGGTCTCGCCGGCGTCGAGGCACCGTCCCATGAGGACGATCGTGTCGCCGGCGCTCGCGGCCAGCTCGTCGATCAGCCGCGTCTTGCCCACGCCCGCGTCACCGGCGAGGAGCACCGCCCCCGCGGTGCCCTCCCCCGCCTGTGCCAGCGCGGCACGCAACCGGTCCAGCTCGCGGTCGCGCGCGACCAACGGGATGCCAGAACCAAGTCGCGCCACGAGTGGCATGTTTTCACATGTCATCACCGGGTGCTGCGGTGTTTTCCGGAGGTGCGGTGGATCACTCGGTGCAGCCACGACGGCGCGGAGCCGTTCGACCGCTGCCAGTTGCACCGGGCGTTGCCACGTCGGTAGTCGATTTCCGCCTTGATCGCCTCAGGGGTCCACTCGGTCATGGTGGACAGCGTGCTGCTGAGGCCTCACCTCAGGCATCGGGCGATCACGCAGTCCGGCGCGGCAGAACCCTTACCCGCGGTGCCACGCCGACTCCCTCACCCGCGCGCCACCACCAGGCGAGCCCTGCCGCTCACGCGTCACCGCGCGCACCCCGGCCGGGCGAGCCTCAGCCCGCGGCGCCGCTCACCGTCACCGCGCGCACCCGGGCCAGCCGGGCCCGCACCCCGTCGGCCTCCGGCGCTCCCAGCTCCGTGAACAACGCCAGCGCCCGCTGCCAGTGCGCCGCCGCCCCCGCCGCGTTCAACCGCTCGAACACCGCCGCGAGCCGGTCGTGCGCCAGCGCCTGGTGGTACGGCGACACCGCGTCGCACGCCACCGCCAGCGCCGTCCTGGCCGCCGACAACGCCCCGTCGGTGTCGCCGGTCTCCAGCAACGCCGTCGAGATGTCGGTGTGGCAGGCCGCCTCCCCGCACTGCTCGCCCACCTCGTGGTACATCCGCAACGCCACCCGCAGCCACGGCATCGCGTCGTCGAACCGCTGCGTGCTCAGGTACAGCAGCCCGAGGTGGTGGTGGGCGTTGGCCTCGGCCCACTTCGAGCCCGCGATCCGGGAGATCTCCATCGCCTCGCGGTAGTGCGCCTCGGCCTCCGCGTGCCGGCCGAGGTCCTGCAGCGTGCCCGCGACCGTGGTCAGCGCCCGCGCCTGCTGGTGCACGTCCTCCTTGCGGCGCGCCGTTTCCAGCGCACCCCGCTGGGCTTGCAACGCCTCCTCGAAGCGTTCGAACTGCAGCAGCGCCACGCCGAGGTTGAACTGCATGACGAACCGCGCGTCGTCGTCGTTCAGCGCGATCGCGGCCTGCAGCGCGGCTTCGGTGAGGCGCAACGAGGTCTCGCGTTCGGTGCGCAGCCAGAGGTAGCGCGACAACGTGTACGGCAGCTGCCACGCGTGGACGTGCCAGCCGGAGCTCGACGCGAGTTCGGCGGCGGCGATCAGGTTGGCGCGTTCGGCGTCGAACCAGGCCGTCGCGTCGGCGGGACCGGAGATCACCGGCACGTGCGCCGGGCGGTGTTCGGGGGCGACGAGGACGCTGCCGCGGTTGATCGGCAGCAGGCCGTCGGCGAGGTCCGCGCAGTGCAGGTAGTAGTCGAGCATGCGGCCGGTCGCGGCACGGCGTTCCGGTTCGGACAGCTCACCGGCGAGCGTCTTGGTGTAGACGCGGACGAGGTCGTGCGCGAAGTGGCGGCCCGGTTCGCTGACCGACAGCAGGTTCGCGGCGGTCAACGCGTCCAGCGCGCGCTGGGCCTCGATCAACGGGACGTCGCCCATCGCCGCGACCACGTGCGGGGTCAGGTCGGCGCCGGGGTGCAGGCCGACGATCGCGAGCAACCGCGAGGGTTCGGCCGGCAGCGCACGGCGGGAGGCGTCCAGCGCGGCCCGGACGGTGCCTTCGCCGTCCTCCAGACCGAGAGCGGCCAGGCGGCCGTGCTCGTCCTGCAGCTCCTCCACCAGCTCGGCCACGCGCAGACGGGGTGACACGGCGAGACGAGCCGCCGCGATCCGCAACGCCAGCGGCAGGCCGTCGCACAGTTCGGCCAGCGACCGCAGCGCACCGGCCTCCATGTCGGACCGGCCCGCGATGCGGCCCAGCACGTCCACGGCCGCGTCGGGGTCGAGCATGTCCAGCTCGATCAGCTTCGCCTCGACCTGTGCGACCAGTCCGACGAGCCGGCGCCGCGACGTCACGACCACGCACGACGGCGCGCCCGGCAGCAGCGGCAGGAGGTCCGCCGAGCCGCGGACGTTGTCGAGCATCACGAGCATGCGGCGGTCGGCCAGCCTCGTCCGCAGCAGAGCCGAGCGCTCGTCGACGGAGACGGGGGTTTCCCCGGCCGGGACGCCGAGCGCGCGCAGGAACCGGTTGAGCACCTCGCCGATCTCCAGCGGCTCGCGGTTCGGGTCGTAGCCGTGCACGTCGACGTACAGCTGGCCGTCCGGGAACTCCTCGCGCACCCGGTGCGACCAGTGCAGCGCCAGCGCGGTCTTGCCGACGCCCGCCGGACCGGTCACCAGCAGCACCGGGCCGTCGTGGCCGCGCAGCAACGCGTCCATGCCGGCCAGTTCGGGATCGCGGCCGATCAACGCGACGGGCGCGCGCGGCAGCTGCGCCGGCACCGTCACCGGGGCCGGTTCGGGCACGGACTGCTGCTGCGGCACGCGCACGGGCGCACGTTCCGGTTCGGGACTGTTGCCCGCCAGCACGGCCTGGTGCACGCGGCGCAGCTCCGGTCCCGGTTCGACGCCGAGCTCCTCGATCAGCACGGCGCGGGCCTCGCGGTACGCGGCCAGCGCCTCCGCCTGCCGTCCGGCCTGCACCAGCGCCCGCATCAGCAGGCCGTGGCCGCGTTCGCGCAGCGGGTGCTCGGCGACCATCGACCCCAGCTGCGACACCAGTTCCGGGCCCTGCCCGATCGCGAGGCCCAGCTCGGCGCGTTCCTCCAGGACCGCGAGCCGGCGTTCGACGAGACGGCCGCGTTCGACGTCGGCGTGCAGCCCCGAGACCCCGCCGAGCGGCTCGGCCCGGAACAACGCCAGCGCGTCGTCCAGCTCGACCGCGGCTCCGGCCAGATCACCGGTGGCGCGCATGCGGTTCGCGAGCAGCACTTGACGTTCGAACACGTCGAGGTCCAGCGCGCCCGGCTCGATCCGCATCAGGTAGCCGTCGCCGACCGAGGTCAGCAGCTCGGCGGGAGCGCGGCGGGCACGGGTCGGTTCGAGCGCCCGGCGCAGTCCGGCGACGTAGGTCTGGACCAGGTTGACGGCGCTGGACGGCACGTTGTCGCCCCAGACCGCCTCGATGATCTGGCCGCGGGACACCGGGGTGTTGCGCGCGAGCAGCAGGACCGCGAGGACGGCGCGCTGCTTGGCCGCACCGAGAGCAACCTCTTGACCTGCGCGAACGACCCGGAGAAGGCCGAGAACCTCGAACCGGAGGGGTTCCTCGCCGTGCGTCACCGCTCTGTCCCTCGCCTGTGGGCCACCTGGAGCTTGAAGATCACTTCAGTCGGGCTCCAGTCGTGCTGTAGAAGGCATTCTTACGCTTAGCGTGTCCAACCAACCACAGACCGCGAGATCAACGGAAACCGGAGATCAGCGAGTCCGACCAGGTTGGACCGGACAGCGGAACACCCGCTGCTCCCCATGATCGACGTGGGTCGGCCGGCGTGCAAGGGGCATCCAGCCCGCGGCGGCGGAACGCCGGCCGGCCCACGTCCCCTTTCACCTCGAACGACGACGGCCCCGGCTGGATCTTCCAGCCGGGGCCGTCGCGTACCCCTGTCGATCAGCTGACAAAAGAGCCGTTCTTCGCGGCGGCGAGGAACGTGTCCCACCCCGCGTCGCCGAACCTCAGCCGCGCGCCGTCCGCGTTCTTGCTGTCACGGACCGCCGCACCGGCGGGGACGAACGCGATCTCCACGCAGTCGGCTCCAGCGGCCGAGGACCGGCTGCTCTTGCGCCAACTCAAGCTTTCCACTGTCTGTTCACTCCCGGTCGCGGTCACGCGAGAGTGCGAGCGACTTCGGTGATCAAGGCGAAGGACTCCCGCTGCGGAAGCGAGGCGCTCACCAGCCGCTCGAACATCTCGGCGTAGGAAAGGACGTCCGACTGCTGTTCCAGGTAGACGCCGCTTCTGGTGCTTTCGATGTACACGACGTCGGGGTCGAGCCGCTCGGGAAAGCTCAGGATGACGAACGGGCCGTCCATCGCGGCATGACCACCGGCGTCGAACGGCACGACCTGCATCGTGACGTTCTGCAGTGCACCGATCTCGAGAAGACGCGCCAACTGCCCGCGCATCACCTCTCGCCCGCCGACGAGTCTGCGCAGGGCGGCCTCGTCGATCACGGCGTGCAGGCGCAACGGGTCGTCCTCGCGCAGCAGGGCCTGCCGGGCCTTGCGCAACCGGACGCGGCGTTCGATCTCGGCGGCGCTCGCGTTGGGCAAGCCCTGGGAGATCAACGCTCTCGTGTACGCCTCGCACTGCAGCAGGCCGGGGACCATCAGGCCCTGATAGGTCCGGATGGAGTCCGCGTCGGCCTCGTACCCCACGTAACGACCGGGCACGATGTCGCCGAACTCGTCCCACCACGCCTTGCGGCGGGCTTCCCTGGCGAGCTGGACCAGTTCTTCGAGGGCGGCGGCGTCCGCACCGTAGGCGGTGAGCATGTCCCGCACGTCGCGCGGACTCACCCCCACCCGGCCCGTCTCGATGCGGCTGATCTTGGAGGCGGAGCACTCCAGGCGCTCCCCGACCTCCTCGATCGTCAGCTCGGCCACTTCGCGCAGACGCCGCAGCTCGCTCACGAGCCGGCGCTTGCGCAGGGTCGGGCTGCTACCCCGCATGACGCCTCCTGAGTGGCATCCGCACCTCCTGGTCGTTCCCAGTTTGAGAGCAAACCAGCTCGCCGCAAAGAGACGTCATCCATTCGTGTACTGCAACTTGCAGATCGCAGGTTCGTCACGCCAGGCTGCATGGGCTGCTTACGCAAGGACTGGAGCTCTGAGCCTGATGGCCGTCACGGTGTTCAGCCAACTGGACAAGTCGCTGCACTCCCACCTGGCCACACTCACCGACCTCGCTGCCCGCGGCGACGACCAGACCGCTCTCGTACTCGCCAGGGTTGAGTTGCCGAGGGTGGTCGCGGTGGTGAAGGCGTTGCTCGACGAGCACCAGCCCGACGAGCACGGCCGGTGCGCCACCTGCAAGCGCGGCTGGTTCTCCAGGCGGATGCCCGCACCGTGCCGTGCCTACCTGTCGGCGCAGCTGATCCTGACCGTCGTCGGCCAGGAGACTTCGCACGGCAAGCACCTGCGCTCGGTAGGCTGATTTCTCCGAACTCGATAGTTCTTCGGTTCCCGCACGACTTGGGCCGGCTCCGCACCCCCCGACCGGAGCCGGCCCTTCTATGCGATCACCAGGCGTGACGACTCGGGGCAAGATCAACACGGTTGGCTGAAACATCTGTCACAGCACCGTTTTCGGCCTCATCATTGGTGACGACGCGGCCTGATCCCGCCCCACGATGCCTGTGCCGACACGGAGGTGTTCCCGTGCCGACCCCGCATGACCGCGCCGACGAGCTCGATGCCGTCCGGCCGCGCCGAATGCTGCCCTTAAAGCGCCTGCTGGTGTGGGCCGCGCACGGTCTGAGCCGCACCCGCTAGAGCGCTCTTCTCCAGCTCACTCCCCTCCCCGCCCTGTGCAACCGAGCGCACAGGGCCATGCCGCCATTCAGCAAAGGGAAATCCGTGAACCATCAGCCCAGGTCCAACGCCGGCGAGCACACCCCGCACGGCCCTCCGGTGCTCCTGAAGCACGACCTGCCCGCGAGCTTCGTGCTGTTCCTCATCTCCATCCCGCTCTCACTCGGCATCGCGCACGCGACCGGCGCGCCGCTGATGGCGGGCATCATCTCCGCGATCATCGGCGGCGTGGTCGTCGGCGCGATCAGCGGAGCTCCGTTGCAGATCAGCGGGCCCGGCACCGGGCTCGTGGTGATCGTGGCCGCCCTGGTCGCGCAGTTCGGGTGGGCCGCCACGGCGGCGATCACGCTGGCCGCCGGTGTGCTGCAACTCGCGCTGGGGCTCACCGGGATCAGCCGCCTGGTGATGTCGCTGTCCCCCGCCGTCGTGCACGGCATGCTGGCGGGCATCGGCATCTCCATCGCCGTGGGGCAGCTCATCGTGCTGCTGGGCGGCACGGCGGCGTCGACGGTGCCCGCGAACCTCGCGCTGCTGCCGGGAGAACTGGTCTCGGCGCAGCTCGGGTCCGTGGTGGCCGGTGCGGTGGCGATCGCGGTTCTCCTGCTGTGGCCCCGGATCCCGCGCGCGTCTCTCGTGCCCGCGCCGCTGGTGGCCGTCGCTTTGGCGACCGCGCTGGCGTTCGTGCTGCGGTTCGACGTGGCCCGCGTGGACCTGCCGGACAGCCACGCGCTGACGTTCCCCGAGATGCCGCAGGGCAGTGTCGGCACGGTGCTGACCGCCGTCGTCACGGTGGCACTGGTGGCGAGCATGGAGTCGTTGCTGTCGGCCGTCGCGACGGACCGGCTGCACGACGGGCCGCGCGCCCGGCTCGACAAGGAGCTCATCGCGCAGGGCACCGGCAACGTGCTCGCGGGCGCGCTCGGCGGGTTCCCGATCAGCGGCGGCCTGGCGCGGAGCTCGACGAACGTCGCGGCGGGCGCGAAGACCCGGTACGCCGCCATCTTCCAGGGCGCGTGGATCGCGGTGGCCGTGCTCGCGTTCGCGCCGACGCTGGAGCTGATCCCGCTGGCGGCACTGGCCGGCGTGCTGTTCGTCGTCGGCCTGAAGCTCGTGTCGGTGCAGCGGATGAAGAACCTGTTGCAGCACCGGGAGTTCGTGGTCTACGCGACGACCGTGTTCGGCGTGGTCCTCTTCGGACTGCTCGAAGGCGTGGTCGCGGGGCTCGCGGTCGCGCTGCTGCGCGCGTTGTACCGGTTGACGCACTGCTCGGTGCGGGTCGAGGGCAACCGGGTGTGCGTGCGCGGATCGCTGGTGTTCCTCGGTGTCGGGCGGCTGGTGCGGGAGCTGCGCCGGATGTCGCAGGGCCAGACCGTGGTGCTGGAACTGCACGTCGACTACCTGGACCACGCCTCCTACGAGGCGATCAACGACTGGCGCGAGGGCTACGAACGGCTCGGCGGCCGGGTGCGGGTCGACGAGGTGCACGACACCTGGTACGACCGGGCGAACCAGGGCAAGCCGGGGCGGCGCAAGACGTTGCCCGGCCCGTTGCCGCGCTGGTTCGCGCCGTGGTCGCACTGGCAGGGCAAGCCGGACGCCGTCACGTTGCCGGCCCAGCGCGCGTCCGCTGAGGGCGATCCGATGCTGCGCGGGATGCACGAGTTCGAACGCCGCTCGGCGCCGTTGGTGCGGCCGTTCCTGCACGAGCTGGCGGTGCACGGGCAACGGCCCCAGCAGCTGTTCATCACCTGCGCGGACTCCCGCGTGGTGCCGAACCTGATCACCACGTCCGGACCCGGCGACCTGTTCTGCGTGCGCAACATCGGCAACCTGGTGCCGACGCCGTCCGCGGACGACAGCTCGGTCGGCGCCGCGATCGAGTACGCGGTGGAGATCCTCAACGTCAGCACGATCGTCGTGTGTGGACACTCCGACTGCGGCGCGATGAAGGCACTGGTGAAGGGATCGGCCGCGCGCGGCTCGCACCTGCGCTCGTGGCTGCGCAACGCCGAACCGTCGTTGATCAGGTTCCACGCGCCGACGGCACCGGGCTGCGCGGACCTGCCGGTGGCCGACCGGCTCGCGGTCGCGAACGTCGCGCAGCAGCTCGACAACCTGCTCGGCTTCCCGAGCGTGCGGGAGGCGATAGCGGCGGGCACGCTGACGTTGAAGGGCCTGTACTTCGACATCTCGAACGCCCGCGTGTACCTGGTCGACCCCGACCGCAACGGGCTCGAGCCCGTGCCGTCGCCGGCCTGAGAAGCGAGGAGCCGCCCCGGAACGCGTCCGGGGCGGCTCCACTGTGGACTTCTCAGATCAGCAGGTGCCGATCCACGAGCACTCCACGTCGAACCGTTCCTGCGCGGGGACCTTGGCGCGGTCCTGCGCCGGAGCCTTGCGCTGCTGCGGCACCGACTGGACCTGCGGCGCGATCGAGCTGCCGCCGTCCGAGGCCAGCCGCACGGCGATGCGGTCCTCGATGTTCTTCGGGTTGTTGAACAGCAGAACGTTGTTCTGCACCACCGAGAACACCAGGTCACGACCCGCGGCCGTCGTCACGTAGCCGGACAGGCCGGAGACGCCCGAGAGCGACCCGGTCTTGGCCTTCACGTTGCCCGCGGCCGCCGTGTTCTTCATGCGGTTCGCGAGCGTGCCGTCGACCCCGGCGACCGGCAGCGACGCCTGCCACCCGGAGAACCACGGCTTGGTCTTCGCCTTGATCAGCACCGACGTGAGGTCGTCCGGCGAGAACTGGTCGAGCCTCGACATGCCGGAGCCGTCGAAGACCTCGACCGCGTTCGGGTCGACGCCCAGACCGGACCACTTGGTGCTGAGCTGGTTGACGCCGTTGGTGAACGAACCACCCGCGGTCTTGACCAGCACCTCGGCCAGCATGTTGTTGCTGTCCTTGAGCAGCGGCACGTTCAGCTCGCTGAGCTTCATCGACGTGTCGGTGGCGAGGACGGCGGCACCCGCGGGCGCCTTCTGCCGCTTGACGCCACCGGTGACGGTGATCCCGCTGGCCTGCAGGGCCTTCTGGAACACCGACGTCACGAGCCCGGTCGGGTCCTTGACCGTCGAGAGCCTGGTGGTCTCGACGCTCGTCGACCCGGCGACGATGATCCGGTTGGTGCCGTGCTCGCGTTCCACGGTGATGCCGGCGTTGCCGGTCGTCGCCGTCGACACGATCTGCACGTGGTCGTTCGCCGGTTCCGTCGTCACCACGGCCGGGGCGCCCGCCGCGGCGCCCGGCTTGACGCGCACGACGACCGTGCCCGCGCTGAACTTCGCGTCCGGCGAGAGCGTGAGGGCCGACGTCTCCGCGCTGTACGAGAACGGTTCGTCGTCCCACGCCCAGCCCGTGCCGTACGGCTGCGCGTCGAACTTGGTGTCGTCGATGACCAACGCGCCGTTGACCGTGGTGACCCCACTGGCCTTCAGCGCGTCCGCGAGCTGCTGGTAACGCAGCCGGGACATCGTCGGGTCGCCGCCACCGCGCAGCGCCAGGTCGCCGTTGAGCGTCGAGCCGGACTTCGTGCCCGACGAGACGAGCTCGGTCTTCCAGCGGAAGTCCGAGCCCAGCAGGTCGAGCGCCGTCGTCGTGGTGAGCAGCTTGATGTTCGACGCCACCTGGGAACGCCTGCTGCTCTGCCTGGTGTAGATCACTTCTCCGGAGTTGGCGTCCCGCACGACCAAGCCGACGTCCGCGCCCTTGAGCGCGTTGTCGGCGAGGATCGCGTCGAGATCAGCCGTGAGAGCCTCGTTTCCGACTGCCACGGCGCCGCCGCTGGACGTCAGGTTCAACCCTGCCGCCACAGCGACGACCGCCCCCAGAACACGAAATTTCACGCTTCCACCTCTGATCGATCACCCGACCACAACGTGTGGAAGCTACCGGGCTTGTCGGTGCGCCTGTACGTGTGCGCCCCGAAGAAGTCCCGCTGTCCCTGCACGAGCGCGGCGGGCAGTCGCTCAGAGCGAAGTCCGTCGTAGTAGGCCAAAGCGGACACAAACCCCGGCGTCGGCACACCGGATTCGACCGCACGGACCACAACCCTGCGCCAAGCGGCCTCCGCGTCGCGCACGGCGTCGCGGAAGTAGTCGTCCACCAAAAGAGACGCGATGTCGGCGTTCTTGTCGTACGCCTCGCGAATGCGGTTGAGGAACTGCGCGCGGATGATGCAGCCACCGCGCCAGATCGTCGCCATCGCGCCGAGGTCGATGTTCCAGTCGAAGTTCTTCGACGCCTCGCGCATCATGTCGAAGCCCTGCGCGTACGCGACGACCTTCGACGCGTAGAGCGCCTGGCGCACGTCGTCGACCAGGTCGGCGTCCGGCTTCGCGACGACCTCGCCGGCGCCGAACGCGTCGCGCACGGCCTTGCGCTGGTCGGTGTGGCCGCTCAGGCTGCGCGCGAACACGGCCTCGGCGATGCCGGTGACCGGGACGCCGAGTTCCAGCGCCTCCTGCACGGTCCAGCGGCCGGTGCCCTTCTGCTCCGCGGCGTCCTCGATGACCTGCACGAGCGGCGTGCCGTTCGCGTCGACGTGCTTGAGCACCTCGGCGGTGATCTCGACCAGGTACGACTCCAGGTCACCCGAGTTCCACTGCGTGAAGACCTCGGAGATCTCCGCCGGCGTCTGCCCGCCGATGCGGCTCAGCAGGTCGTACGCCTCGGCGATCAGCTGCATGTCGGCGTACTCGATGCCGTTGTGGACCATCTTCACGAAGTGCCCGGCGCCGTCCGGCCCGACGTGCACGCAGCACGGCTGACCGTCCACCTTGGCCGCGATCTCCTCGAAGACCGGGCCGACGTGCCGGTACGACTCCGCCGGACCACCCGGCATGATGCTGGGGCCGTTGAGCGCGCCCTCCTCACCGCCGGAGATGCCGGCGCCGACGAACAGCAGGCCCTTCTCCTTCAGGGCGGCCTCGCGGCGGCGCGTGTCGGCGTAGTGGGCGTTGCCGCCGTCGATCACCATGTCGCCGGGTTCGAGGATGTCACTGAGCTCGTCGATGACGGCGTCGGTGGGGCCACCGGCCTTGACCATGATGATGATCTGGCGCGGCGTCTGCAGGCTGTCGACCAGGTCCTGCAGCGTCTCGGCGCCGACGAAGTCGCCCTCGTGGCCGTGCTCTTCGAGCAGGGCCTTCATCTTCGCGGGGGTCCGGTTGTGCACGGCGGTTTTGAAGCCGTGGCGCGCCAGGTTGCGCGCGAGGTTGCTGCCCATGGTGGCCAGACCGGTGACCGCGATACGTGCTTTGCCTTCCGTCATGCGCACAGCCTGCCGTGTTCTTCAGGTTTACGCGAGACGTCACAGCGTGTTCTCAGACTCCGTTTTGCCAGGTGAACCGCGTCACGTGCCGGTACGTATGGCTAGGCGTAAGTTGGCTTCATGACGGAATTCACGAGCGTGGGACGCTCGGCGACCGGCCGTGCCTCCAGGTACGGCTCACAGCTGGTGAAGCACTTCACGGCGAAGGACGTGGAAGGGTCCTGGGAGGACACCCGCGGTTTCGTGCGCTTCTCGTTCGGCCTGGCCGAGTTCGAGGCCGCCGACGACGCGTTGATCATGCGCGTCGCGTGCACGTCGGAGGAGGACGTGGCGCGTCTTCGCGATGTCGTGGAACGGCACCTGGTCCGGTTCGGCACCCGTGACGAGCTGAGCGTCACGTGGGACTCAGGTAGCGAGAACTGACGCCGCCAACCCGATGAGAGCGGTCCCACAGACCCGTTCGAAGTGCGCGCGGGTCTTGGGCTTGCCCAGCAGCCTGCCCAGTTGACGCGCGCTCGGCACCACGATCACCCAGAACACCGCGAACACGCCGACCGTCACCGCGCTGAGCAACGCCGCCTGGGGCAGCGGAGCCGCGTGGGGGTCCATCGCCTGGGGGATGAGGCTCAGGAACGTGAGCATCACCTTGGGGTTCAACAGGTCGCACAACATGCCGCGCAGGAACACGTTCTTCTGCTGCGGCTGTTCCTCGATCGGCTTGTTGGCCGCCTTCAACGTCATGAAGCCGACGTAGGCCAGGTACACCGCGCCGATCGCCTTGATGACGAACAACGCCGTGGGCGCGGCCGCCACGAGCGCCGACAGCCCGACCGTCGCCAGCGTGCCGTGGATCAACAACCCGGTGAGCACGCCGAGCGCGGCCTCGACGCCCTTGCGGAAGCTCCGGACCGCGTTCCCCATGACCAGCACGAAGTCCGGGCCGGGCACGACCGTGATGACCACGAGCGCCAGCAGGAACGACGTCCACGCGATGTGCATGCCGCAGATCGTCTGTCGTTCGTTCGTGCCGATTCCAGCAGCTCAGTAGGATGTTCGGTCATGCGCGAACAAGCCGAACTGGATTCGGTCGACTGGCACATCCTGGAGGAGTTGCAGAACGACGCCACCCTCCCGAACCGCGCGCTGGCCGAGATCGTCGGCCTGGCCCCTTCGTCGTGCCTGCAACGGGTCCGCCGGCTGCGCGACCTCGGCGTGATCACCGGCAGCCACGCCGTGGTCGACCCGGCCACCACGGGGCTGCCCCTGGAAGCGGTGATCTCGGTGAACGTGCGCCCCCACACCCGGCCCGTCGTGGCCGGTTTCCGGGCGTTCGTGATGGCGCAGCCGGAGACGCGGTCGATCTTCCACGTCTCCGGGCAGGCCGACTTCCTGATCCACATCGCGGTGGCCGACTCGACGCACCTGCAGGCGTTCCTGATGGACAAGATCGCGGTGCGGACGGAGGTGCGGAACCTGACTTCTTCGGTGGTGCTGGAGCGGGTGGAGACGCGCGCTCTGACGCCGCCGGCGAACCTGCGTCCGACCCACCGGCGGCGGAAGGTCTAGCGGCGGCGGGTCAGTGCGTCCAGGTCGAACACCAGCGGAGCAGGCCGCGTCAGCCGCACCTCGCCCACACCGTCTTCCACCAGCTTGTAGATGCCGTCAACGAGTTCGAAAGCCGTCAGGCTGATCGGGTCGCCCAGTTCGACCAGCCAGTAGTGCGCGATTCCCGCTTCGGCGTACTGCATGGGCTTGGTGACGCGATCATCGCGCTCGGAGCCTGGAGACACGATCTCCACCGCGAGGACCACGTCCTCCGCGTCGAAACGCTTGGGATCGCGGTCAGCCGCCTCCGTCGTCACCACGACGACGTCCGGCTTGCGCACGGTGGGCCGGTTCGAGTTGTCGATCACCACGTCGACGTAGGCGTACACGTCGAAATCGTCTGGAAGCTGTTCGTCGAGCCAATAGGTCAGCCGACTTCGGGCTTTCTGATGAGCGGGAACAGCCGCGGCCACCACGTGCAGGACTCCATCCACGACTTCGAGGTTCTTGTCCTCTGGCATCGCGTCCCACACGCCAAGGCTCACCAGGTGATCAGGCCACGCTTTCTCGGTCATGTGATCACCCCTTCCGCCACCAGCTTCCTGCTTGGAAATCCTCCATGCCATCACTCGGACGGCTTGATCACCCGGATGAGCCCTTCCTGCACGACGGTCGCCACCAAGGCCCCGTCCCGGGTGAAGAACTGCCCGGTGGCCAGCCCCCGATTCCCAGACGCGGAAGGCGAAGCGGTGTCGTACAACAACCACTCGTCGGCCCGGAACGGCCGGTGGAACCACATCGCGTGGTCGAGGGAAGCCCCTAGCACCTTGTCCAGTCCCCAGTAGACACCGTGCTTGGCCAGCACCCCGTCCAGCAACGTCATGTCCGAGGCGTAGGTCATGATGCAGAGATGCAGCATCGGGTCGTCCGGCAGCTTGCCGTCGGCCTTCATCCACACCCGTGACGCCGCCTCGCCCGGACCGTCCTCACGGGACTCCCACGGCGGCTCGGTGACGTACCGCACGTCGATCGGCCGCGGGAACTTCGCGTTCATCAACGGGAAGTCCGCGGTCGCCTCACGCCACGTCGGCAGCGTTTCCGGGTCGGGCACGGAGGGCATCGCGGAGGCGTGCTCGTTGCCCTGCTCCTCCAGCTGGAAGGAGGCCGACAACGTGAAGATCGCCTTGCCGTGCTGCACGGCCACGACGCGGCGGGTGGTGAACGAGCGGCCGTCGCGGATGCGGTCCACCTCGTACACGATCGGCACGCGGGGGTCGCCGGGCCTGATGAAGTACGAGTGCAGCGAGTGCACCCGCCGTTCCACCGGGACCGTGCGACCGGCGGCCACCAGGGCCTGTCCCGCCACCTGCCCGCCGAACACGCGCACTGGCGATTCGGCGGGCGAGACGCCTCGGAAGATGTTCTCCTCGATGCGTTCCAGGTCGAGCAGCGCGACCAGGTCGTCCACTGCGGACTGTCCGCTCAGGCCCGAAGGCGAGGTTGCGGCGGCTCGGGCGGCCTCGGTCACGACAAACTCCTACGCGTGGTCGTCCTCCCCCAGCCGGTGCACCCGGATGAGGTTCGTCGACCCAATGGTGCCAGGAGGCGATCCGGCGACGACCACCATGAGGTCACCAGCCTGGTAACGACCGATCTCGATCATGGCCACGTCGACCTGGCGGACCATCTCGTCGGTGGACTCGACGCGCGGCACCAGGAACGTCTCGGTGCCCCACGTCAGGGCGAGCTGCGAGCGCACCGCGGGTTCCGGCGTGAACGCCAGCAGCGGGAGGTGCGTGTGCAGGCGAGCCAGGCGGCGGACCGTGTCACCGGACTGCGTGAACGCGACCAGGGCCTTGGCGTTGAGGCGCTCGCCGATGTCGCGGGCCGCGTACGAGATCACGCCGCGCTTGGTGCGCGGGACGTGCGTCAGCGGCGGCACGACGACCGACTCGGTCTCGACGGCCTCGATGATGCGGCCCATCGTCGCGACGGACTCGATGGCGTAGCGGCCGACCGAGGTCTCGCCGGAGAGCATCAGGGCGTCCGCGCCGTCGAGCACCGCGTTCGCGACGTCGGACGTCTCGGCGCGGGTCGGGCGGGAGTTGGTGATCATCGAGTCGAGCATCTGGGTCGCGACGATGACCGGCTTCGCGTTCTCGCGGGCGATCTGGATCGCGCGCTTCTGCACGAGCGGGACGTGCTCCAGCGGGAGCTCGACGCCCAGGTCACCGCGGGCGACCATGACGCCGTCGAAGGCGAGGACGATGGCCTCGAGGTTGTCCACGGCCTCCGGCTTCTCGATCTTCGCGATCACCGGGAGACGCTTGCTGCCCGCGCGGTCCATGACCTGGTGGACCAGGTCGATGTCGGCGGGCGAGCGGACGAACGACAGGGCGATGAAGTCCACGCCCAGCGAGAGCGCGAACTCGAGGTCCTCGATGTCCTTCTCCGACAGCGCCGGCACGGAGACGTCCATGCCGGGCAGCGAGAGGCCCTTGTTGTTGCTGACGGGTCCGCCTTCGGTGACCTCGCACACGACGTCGGAACCTTCGACGTCGATGACCACGAGGCCGACCTTGCCGTCGTCCACGAGCAGGCGGTCGCCGACCTTGGCGTCCTTCGCGAGCTCCTTGTACGTCGTCGACACGCGGTCGTGCGTGCCTTCGACGTCTTCGACGGTGACGCGGACCACGTCGCCGGTGTTCCAGTCGACCGGACCCGCGGCGAAACGGCCGAGGCGGATCTTGGGGCCCTGGAGGTCGGCGAGGATGCCCACGGCGCGGCCCGACTCGTCGGCTGCCGCGCGGACCATGTCGTAAACCTGCTTGTGGTCGGCATGGCTGCCGTGGCTGAAGTTCATCCTGGCCACGTCCATACCGGCCGCTACCAGGTCGCGGACCTTGTCCGGCGTGCCAGTGGCGGGACCGAGGGTACAGACGATCTTTGCGCGTCGACTCACGTCTAGAGAGAGTAGACCCCGTTCCTGGACCGATCCCGAACTACTCCTCGGTAATGTTCGGACAATGGGTCGAGTGCTGCCATTTGTGATCGCGGCGTTGCTCAGCGTCGTCGTGTTGTTCACCCCCGAGTCAGGTGTGCCGAGCTCGCCACCCGGTACGGACAAGGTGGTCCACACGCTGCTGTTCGCCCTGCTCGCGTTCACCGGCCTGTACGCGAGGATTCCTCACGTCCTGTGGTGGCTGGTCGCCTACGCAGGCCTTTCGGAGGTGCTCCAGCAGCTGATCACGCCGTTGCACCGGTCCGGCGACGTGCTGGACGCCCTGGTGGACGTGCTCGGCATCGGCCTCGGCTGGGCTATCGCCGCGGCTGTTCGCTCACGCCGACGTGGTCCTCGCACCACGCGTTGAAGTCCTTGAGCTGCCTCCACGACTTGCGCACCCGGTCCAGGCACCCCGGCTCGTGCAGCACGTCGTCCGGCTCCCACACCTTGCGCACGTAGATCGACCGGTGCTTGAGCAGGTCGAGGTGCGGGTGGTCGTCGTCGAACCCGCGGGGCTTCGACTTCATCACGTCCCCCGCGACCGCCCACCCCTGCTTCACGAGCTTGTCCACGATCTTGCGCAGCAGGACGCCGTGCGCGTCGACCGAGGCGCGGTAGCGGGCGAGCTGGTCGGACTGCATGTGGAACGAGCCGCCGCCGGTCATCAGGCCCTCGGGGCTGATCTGCACGTAGTACGCGCCACCGCCACGTCCCTTCTCGACCACGCCGCCGCAGTGGTCCTTGTACGGGGTCTTGTCCTTGGCGAACCGCACGTCGCGGTACGGCCGGAAGACCTTGCCCTCGCCGAACTCCTGCTCCAGCGCCAGCAGCAGCGCCTCCATCGGCGCGCGCACGTCGCGCAGGTAGGTCTCCTTGTGGTCGTCCCAGTACGCCTTCGAGTTGTCCAGGACCAGACCGTCGTAGAAGTCAATGGCGTACTCGCCGAAACCGCTGAACGTCACCGAGTCAGCCTAGGCGGATCGCCCATGCCGGTGAAAATTCGTTTGAGCGCACACAACCAGGACATAATCCGATGAATGCCACGCCGTATCAACGCGCTCGCGACCTGGCTCCTCCAACTCGAGCCGGACGAGGTGGCCGCGATCCTGCTGCACCGCCGCGACGTCGCCGACCGCTACCTCCGGACGTTGAAGGACCTCGCGACACAGCTGACCGACGCGGATTCGGTGCACGCCGGTGAGGACACGCTGGACCAAGGCGCGCTCGACGTGCTCGGGGCGATCGTGGCGCAGGGGAACTCCGGGACGGTCGACACGGTCTGCGCGGAACTGCGGTGTTCGCTCGGCGACTTCGAGCGGGCGTTCGGCGAGCTCAAGCAACGGGCGCTGGCGTGGCCGGAGGGGTCCCGGCTGGCGGCGATCAACTCCGTGCGCACCAGCGGGGCCACGCAGGGGAAGTTGACGTTACGCCCTCCGGCGCCGGGCAGGCGCAAGGCGTCCGCGGTGTCGCCGATCGTGCCCGCCATGTCCACTGTGGACGGTGTCGCGCGACTGCTGGCGCACTGCGAGCAGGACACGTTCGACGCCCGCTACACCGGCGGCGTGGCGACCGTGGAGATCCGCCGGGTGGCGCGGGCGTTGCGGGTCGCGGACGGCGTGCTGCGGTTGTGGCTGGAACTGGCGGCGGAGGCCCAGCTCGTCGGGGTGGACAGGGGGCGGTTGCTGCCCACGAGGCACGGGGACGCGTGGCTCGACTCGCAACCGGGACCGCGGCTCGCGGCGCTGGTCCACGCGTGGCAGCGGATGGACTGGCGGCCGGAACCGGACCAGGCGCGGGCCGCGTTGCGCGACTACCCCGGGGCGGCCGGGCTGCTGTTGCGGCGCAGTACGTTGGAGCGCTTCCAAGCCGACGAGGCGTTCACCCACACCAGCGAACTGGTCGCGGACCTCTCGTGGGAACGGCCCGCGGTGCACGACGAGCGGGCCACGGCGGCGGTGATCAGCGAGCTGGAGTCGCTGGGCATGGTGGCCGGTGGCGCGCTCACGCCGCTGGGGGTGGCGGTGCGGGACGGCGGTGACGTCGAGGCCGCCGCGGTCGAGTTGATGCCGCCGGCGACGGAGAAGGCCGCGTTCCAGACGGACATGACGGCCGTGGTGAACGGCCTGCCGTCGCCGGAGCTGAGCGCGACGCTGAACCTGGTGGCGGACCTGGAGGACAACGACGCCGCACGGGTGTGGCGGATGTCGGCCGGGTCGGTGCGGCGCGCTCTCGACACCGGGCTGTCGGCCGACGAGGTGCTCGGGCGACTCGCGGCGGTGTCGGAGGCCGCGCTGCCGCAGGTGATCGAGTACCAGGTCCACGACGTGGCGCGGCGGCACGGGCACCTGACGGTGACGGACGTGGCGAGCTGCGTGCGGGCCACCGATCCGGTGCTGCTGCAGGAGATCGTGAAGTCGAAGCGGCTCGCGTCGCTGAAGCTGCGGTTCCTCGCGCCGACCGTGCTGGCCTCGGCCCAGCCGATGGCGGAGACCCTCACCGCGTTGCGCCGCTGCGGGTACGCGCCTACGGGACTCGATGCGGGTGAACAGTCCATTGTGGAGACCGTTGAGCGCAAGCGGGCGCACGCGCGCGGCGAACGCAGGCCCGACCATCGGCGGACCGAGGTGGACGACCTGGAGCTGACGCAGCTCGCGGTCCGGCTGGTCGAGCAGGAACGGCCGAGCGCGGGACGGGGCTCGCCCAGGGCGACGGCGGCGCGGATGCTGCGCGACCAGAACGTCTTCCTGCGCGACGAGGAGGTCGTGCTGCTGTCGTCGGCACTGGTCGACGGCAGCCGCGTCGAGATCAAGTACGCCACCGGGCCGCGCAACACCGAGACCCACGTGATCGTGCCGACCAAGCACCTCGAAGGCATCGTCAGCGCGGACCTCGCGGACGGCACCAGCAGGGACTTCGAGATCGGCCACGTCCGCAAGGTCGCCCTCCCCGGATGAACAGCTGGTGAAGTACCCCCGCACCACCTGAGCACGTGCCGATACTGGGGTGGTGGCCGATCCGTTCTCCGCCGGACTGCTGATGGTGCTGGAGACCGTGCTGGAGCGGGTGCTCCTCGGTCTCTTCGACGTCGTGCACAAGGGCGCCAGGGACAAGAAGCGCCGGCGCGAGCTGACCAGACCGGGACCGCTGGTCGAACGGGTCAGCGGGGAGCTGGCGCGCGGCGAGCTCAGCGGTGTCGAGCAGCACGAGTGGCAGGCCGCGGTGGACGCGGTGCGCGAGTCGATCGAGGCCTCGCTCCCGCTGCGGCCCGACGAGGCGTTGCGGGTGATGCTGACGCCCGAGTCGTTGCGGGCCCACGTGCTGTCGAGGTCCGGTCGCATCCGGCGGGCGGCCGGTCTGTCGGAGCAGGCGACGGCCGTGTACGACGCGTTGCTGCTGCGGGTCTGTGTCGCGGTCGTGGAACTCGTGTGGTCGCAGCCGGAGTACGCGCGCCGGCTCGCGGTGGAGATGTTCCGGATGGGCAAGGCGACCGCCGACGCCGTGGCACGGCTCGCTGACCAGCACCAACTGGCGCTCACCACCGCTCACCGCGACTTCGAGGACCGCTACGCCGACCAGGTCGCGCACGCACTGGGCGGGCTGGAGCTCTTCGGGGTGTCGCGGGGCCGGGCACCGCGCAGGCAGTCGTTCGACACCTCGTACGTGTCGCTGGCGGTCGCGCGGGTCGGCGACACCGACGAGCTGACCGGCGCCGGACTGCCGGTGGCGGCGGCGCTCGCGGACACCCCGAGGGTGCTGATCAGGGGCGGTGCCGGCGCGGGCAAGACGACGTTCCTGCGCTGGCTCGCGATGAACTCCCTCGGCCAGACCAGGACGTCGGGCAACGAGTGGCTGGGGCTGGTGCCGTTCTTCGTGCCGTTGCGGCAGTACACGTCGCTGCCGAAGCCGGAGGAGTTCATCTCCCCGACCGCCTCGATGATCGAGGAGGAGAAGCCGGCGGGCTGGGTCACCGCGCGGCTGAAGGAGGGGCGCGCGCTCGTCCTCGTCGACGGTGTGGACGAACTGGTGTCCGAACGCAGGGCCGAGGCGCGGCAGTGGCTCGAGAAGCTGGTCACGGCCTATCCCGACGCCCGGTACGCGATCACGACGCGGCCCGCCGCCGTGCCGGAGGACTGGCTGGAGGACGCCGGGTTCGCCGCGTTCGACCTGTTGCCGTTGAGCGACAAGGGGGTGCGGGACTTCGTGGAGGCCTGGCACACCGCGGCCCGCGACGAACCGGGGCTGACCCGCGACGCACGGGTGTGGCTCACCGACTGCGAGGCCCGGCTGGTCGCGACCCTCGCGAAACGGCCCGACCTGCGGCGGCTCGCGTCGAGCCCGTTGCTGGCCGGCCTGCTGTGCGCGTTGCACCAGGACCGGAACATGCACCTGCCGCGCGATCGGCGGTCGCTCTACGAGGCCGCGCTGGACCTGCTGCTGGTGCGCTGGGACGAGGACCGCGGGCTCGCGCTGCCGTCGTTCTCCAAGGAGGAACAACTCGTCCTGCTGCAACGGTTCGCGTACTCGCTGGTGCGCAACCGGGAGCTGATGGTGCCGCGCGAGGAGGCCGTGCACCGGCTCGGCAACGCGATGCGCGGGTTGCGTTCGCACGAGACCGACCCGTCCGACGCGATGCAACGACTGCTCGAACGCGCCGGGCTGCTGCGCGAGGTGACGGGCGAGCGCGTGCAGTTCGTGCACCGGACGTTCCGGGACTACCTGGCGGCCAAGGAGGTCGTGGACGCCGGTGACCTGAACCTGTTGGTGGACAGGGCGCATCTGGACGAGTGGCACGACGTCGTGGTGATGGCGGTCGCGCACGCCCGGCCGCGGGAACGGGCCCGCGTGCTGATGGACCTGCTGGCGGGCAACGACGACACGCGCAAGGACGAACGCGGCCGCGACAAGCTGCGACTGCTCGCGCTGGCGTGCCTCGACCAGGCCGACGTGATCGAACCGGAGACCGCCCGCGCCCAGGTCACGGCCGCCGCGGCCGCGCTGATCCCGCCGAAGAGCTTCGCGCACGCCGACGCGCTGTCCGAGGCCGGCTCGTTCGTGGTCGACCTGCTGCCCGGCCCGGAGGCGTCCGACGAGGCCGCCTACGTCGTGCGGACGCTCGCGAACATCGGCGGCGAGGGCGCGTGGGAACGGATCGCGGAGTTCGTGGCGGTCGACCACGCGATGGTCATCGACGAACTCCTGCGGGCGTGGCGCAACACCCCGGACGCCGAGCAGTACGCGCGGTCCGTGCTGTCCAAGGTGGACTTCGGCGACCGCAGGGTGGACGTCCGCGGCTGGCACCGGATCCAGTTCATCATGCACCTGGAGAAGCTGCGGCACGTGCGGTGCATCGGCAACATCAACCCGCTGGACCCGCTGGGCGCCATGCCGTCACTGCACCGGCTGGAGCTGTGGCAGAACGAAGTCCTGCGCGACCTGGCGCCGTTGGCCGGCTCGCGCTCGCTGAAGGAACTGCACCTGAGCCGTTGCCGCCCGCTCGGCCGGATCGACCTGGCGCCGGTGAAGGACCTCGACGAACTGCACCTGCACTTCAGCCGGGTCGACCTCGCGTCACTGGAGGGCGGCGCGCTGCGGCGGTTGCAGATCCGCGACTCGGCGACCGACGAGGGGCTGGGCGCGTTGCCCGCACTGCCGGGACTGCGCGAACTGGCGATCGACCACCGCCCGCCCTACCCGCTGGCGGGGCTGGAGCGGTGGCCGACCATCCGCACGCTGGAGGTGTTCGGACTGCCCGCTGCCGACGACCTGCGCGTGCTGCCGGGACTGGAACACCTGGTGGTGCGCCAGCCCGAGTCGCTGTCCCGCCTGGAGGAGCTGAGGGCTCAGCTGCCGGGACTGACCGTCACCACCTGATGTCGGCGAGGCTGTCCAGCGGCTTGCGCTCCCCCTCCTCCAGCAACTGCACCGACACCGTGTCCGCCGCGTGCAGCTCCGCCGGGAACGTGAGGCTGACCCGCTTCTCCAACTCGGTCAGCGACACCTGGAACACCCGGAACTCGTCGAGGTCGAGGGCCTCGGCCAGGACGATGTTCTGGGTCAGCAGGAACGCGCTGCACCGCAGCTCGCCGTCCACGACGAACGCGATCGCCTTGTAGAACTCGCGCGGGATCGCGACGCCGCGGAACAGCCGGTCGTCGGCGTTGAAGACGGGGCCGCCGTAGACGCTGACCCTGAGGTCGTCGACGTCGACGTCGGCGAGCACCGCGTCCTCGAGCCTGCCCCAGAGCCCCTCGCGGGCGCTCTGGTTGAAGTCGTCCATCTGCGGCGTGATGTTCGTGAAGAAGAACGAGTCCCGGTTCGCCTTCTGCGCCTCGGCCTTGGGGCCCCAGCACAGGTCGGCGCGGCGGGCGAGGTGGCCGCGGTCGAGCCGGTTGTCGCGGTACAGCTCGTCGCCGGTCTGGAACTGCGCCGGCACCCGCGGGTCCTTGACGAACGGGATGTTGCTGCGGCTCAACGCCTTCATCTCGCCGCCGTCGATGTTCCACGCGACCCAGCTCGCGAACTTGCGGGACTTGCTCATCGCGAGCGAGAAGTGCGTGTAGTGGATCGTGGTCGAGCCCTCGAGCTCGACCGCGTCGGCCGTGCCCGACTCGGTCAGGACCGGGATCCCGGCCTCGGTGCCGAGGAACTTCGGGTCAAACCCTGCGCTGGTCATGTGTCGCCCCCTACTGGTTCACCTGCAGGGTCGACATCTCCCACGGGGCCGTTAGCCGCATACACCCGAACGGCCCAGTGTTCATCAGCTCTTCTTGACGAGTTTCCCGTCCGCGGCGATGGCGAACCACTCGTCGTCGACGCCCTGGCCGTTCACGTCACCGGCGACCTGGTCACCCACGTAGTAGTACAGCGGCCACTTCCCGTAGACGGCCTGCGAGCTCTCGTCGAGCTGCGAGACGAGCTTCGCGTCGGCGCCGTCCTTCGCCTCCACTGTGGACTGCGAGGTCAGGGCGGGCCACACCGCGATGCAGCCGGCGTCGCACTCGGCGGGTTTGTTCTCGTTCTTGGTGAACGCGTAGAGCGTCCGTCCCGTCTGGTCGACGAGGATCGGGCCGAGCTCGGACTGTGCGATCTTCACCTCGGTGTTCGCGGGGACCCCCTGCTGGGCGCCCTGCTGTTGCGGCGCTTCACCTCCGCACGCGGCGAGCCCGGCGAGCAGGGCGGGCAGGGCGGGCAGAATTCCCATACGTACGCGCATCTTCGTCTCCTAGCGGGGGTGTCCTGTTCCGACGTTGACACGTGATGAGACGCGGTTCGGTTCAGCCGGAGAATTCTTGAACCGAACCTGGCCGCGGCCCGTGTCGGTCATGTCGGGTCCGCCAGACCCCCCGACTCCCACTCGTGGAGCCTTGGAGCCCAATCCCATGTCTGTCAACAAAACCGTCGCTGCCGCATGCCTTCTCTCGGCCGGACTCGGCCTCGGCGTCGTCACGCCGGCGTCCGCTCAGGACGCGGTGACCGTCAAGATCACGAACACGGCCGGCTACGAGGCGAGCTTCTGCGCCGCCGACCAACTGGAGGGCCGCTGCCTCGACAGCACCGAGAAGGGCGAGACCCGCACCTTCACCGTGCAGCCCGGCCGCGGCCAGATCGAGGTCCGCGTGGTCGTGAAGAACGGCGGCTCTGCGTTCGAGAACTTCACCGCCGACGGCACCACCCTGAACGTCGACGCGGGTGGCTCGGCCGCGAAGCCCACCGCCACGAAGGCGGGCGCCGGTCAGGACCACGGCGCGGGTCACGGCACGCCCCCGCCGCCCAGCCAGGCCCAGCCCCCCGCGCAGAACCAGCCGCCGGTCAAGCCCGCGACCGGCAAGCCGCTGTTCTTCGCAGCCGACCTCGACGGCCGCCAGGAGGTCCCTACGGCCGGTGGACCGGCCGTCGGTGACGACGACGCCTCGGCGAAGGCCCTGGTCGAGGTCCGCGGCGACCGCGTGACGTTCGCGGTGCAGTGGCAGAAGACCTCACAGCTCACCCTCGGCCACATCCACCAGGGCGCGGCCGGTCAGAACGGCGCGGTCAAGGTCAACCTGTTCACCACGCCGATGCCGGAGACGCTGAGCGCGGCCGCCGGGCAGACCGTGGTCGACGCGAAGCTCGCCGAGGACATCCGCAAGAACCCGGCCGGGTTCTACGTGAACCTGCACAGCACCGAGAAGCCCGGCGGCGCCGTGCGTGGTCAGCTCAAGCCGCTGACCAGGAAGATCAACCCGCTCGACATCGTCAAGGGCGGCAAGCTGCGCGCGTTCTCCAACGGCCGCAACGAGGTCCCGGTGGCGAACGGCCCGAAGGTCGGTGACCCGGACGGCCAGGCCATCACGTTCGTGCAGCCCACCGCGACCGGTGTCGACTTCTCGCTGGCGTGGGTGAACATCGACGCGCCGACCCTCGGCCACGTCCACCAGGGCGCCCGGGGCGTGAACGGCGACGTCAAGATCACGTTCTTCGGCACGGCCGTCCCGAACGGCGTCTTCGCGGTCTCGGGTTCCGCCCAGGCCGACCGGGCCACGCTGGACGCGCTGCGCAAGTCCCCCAAGGACTTCTACTCGAACATCCACACGGGACCGTTCCCCGGTGGCGCGGTCCGCGGTCAGTTCACGACCCACTGACGGCCGGCTGAATGAGAAAGCGCCGCGACCCCGCGGTCGCGGCGCTTTTCTGCTACCTGCCGACCAGGTCGACGGTCTTGCCCGCCCGCCGCGACTGGTCCACCCACTGGTCGATCGCCTGCCCGCAGGCCTGGTCGAGGTGCCTGACCCCGCTCAGGTCCATCCGGACGTGCTCGCGGTCCACCCGGTCGAGCTCGTCCAGCAGCACGGGCAGCCGCAGGAACGTCGCGTTGCCGCGCAACGCCACCCCCTCCGGCGTCACGGTCACCTGGAGCCGGGACACGTCCCAGGCGGTCTTGATGACCGCCGCCAGCAGACCGGCCACGGTGCCGGTCAGCAGGTCGGTGCCCACGATGAGACCCGCGGTCAGGACGAAGACGAAGCCCTCGGCCTTGTCCGTGCGCCACAACGAGACCACTTCACGCAGGCCGAGCAGCTTCCAGCCCGCGTGCACCAGCACCGCCGCCAGCACGGCCACCGGGATCAGCGTCAGCAACCCCGGCAGCAGCACCACGAACAACAGCAGCCACACGCCGTGCAGCACCCGGGACGCCTTCGTCCGGGCACCGGCGTTGACGTTGGCCGCGCTGCGCACGATCACGGCCGTCATGGGCAACGCGCCCAGCAGACCGCAGATCGTGTTGCCGACGCCCTGTGCGACCAGTTCCTTGTTGTACTGCGTGCGCGGCCCGGTGTGCATCCGGTCGACAGCGGCCGCGCTGAACATCGACTCGGCCGAGGCGACGAGGGCGAACACCACCGCCGTGCCGATGACCCCGGTGCCGATCAACGAGAAGTCCGGCAGGTGCACGTCCGTGGAGAGCGTTCCCACGGTGATGCGGTCGACCGGCGTGGCGAACACCGCCGCGATCGCGGTGCAGACCACCACGCCCACGAGGATGCCCGGCACCACCTTCAGCGGGGTGCGCTGCCAGAGCAGCATGATCAGCACGGTGAGCAGGCCCAGCGCGAAGGCGACGGGCGAGACCACCAGGTGCCTGAGCTGACCGAAGATCAGCACGAGCCCGATGCCCGCGAGCATGCCCTGCACGACGGACGGCGAGATCGCGCGGAACCACCGCCCGCACCTCAATAAGCCCAGCGCGACCTGCAGCAGGCCCGCACCGAGGACGATGACGCCCAGCGCCGCGATCCCGTGCCGGCTGACGGCATCCGCCACCAGCACCGTCAAACCGGCGGCCGGTCCGCTCACCTGCATCGAGCTGCCCGGCAGCAGGCCGACGACGATGCCGCCGACCACTCCGGTCACGATGCCGAGTTCGGCCGGCACCCCGGACGCCACCGCCACACCGACGCACAGCGGCAACGCCACGAGGAACACGACGACCGACGCGCCGATGTCGGTCCAATGCTTCTTCATCACGTCGAGACCCCTACAGCGGAAGGAAAGCGTGCTCTGCGCACGCGGAGACCTCGCCGGTCTCGATGTCGTAGAACCAGCCGTGGACGCGCAACGACCCGGCGGCGACCTTCTCCGCCACGAACGGGTACGCCAGCAGGACCTCCAGCTGGGCGCGGACGTGCTCCTGACCTTCCGGGCGCATGGCGGGACCGGACGCCTGCCGAGGCTGTCCGGGACGCAGCCAGCCGCGCATCGCGGGCAGGTGGTCGATGCCGCCGCCGTTCAACGCGCCCACCGCACCGCAGTGCGAGTGGCCGCAGACGACGATCTCGCTCACGCCGAGCTGGAGCACGGCGAACTCGATCGTGGCCATCTCGCTGGATGGCGAGGTGAGCGAATAGGGCGGGATGACGTTGCCCGCGGTGCGCATCTCGAACAACGAACCGGGCTCGGCGCCGGTGATGGCGGCCGTCACGATCCGCGAATCCGCGCACGTGATGAACATCGTCGTGGGTTGCTGACCTGCCGCGAGCTTGCGGCCGAGCGCACTCGAACGCGAAGCGGCGTGTGCGCGGGCATGCTGAACAAAGCGATGGAAGTCCATTGGAGTCCCTCACTGCGATAGGTAAAAGGTGTTCGGTTAGACCCGGGGAGAGACAGGTCCGATCAGTTGCGGAACACCTGCAACGCAGGAGGTGTGCGCCAGACCGCTATCGGTTCGGCGTTGGACACGAGCACGAGAACACCGGGAACAGCGCGCGGCGTGAACACGGTGACGAACGTCGGGGCGGCCACCTTGGACGAACGGTCGACGGAACTCACCAACAGGCGCAGGCGGCTCGTCTCGCGCTCCTCGCGGGGCGCTTCCTCCTTGGGGGCGGACGTCTTCGACTTCGGTGGCGGGGCACCGATCGACGCGGTCGACACGGCCGGGGTGAGCACTGCGCAGAGCGCGACGATGACAGCGAGAAGAACACTGCGCATGGTCACACCCCCAACCGAGTCGATCTACAGTTATCAGTTTCGCCCGAAATGGACAACTTCCGCGATATGCGCTCTCAACTTTGCCCGGAACACACACGACTTTCACCCGAAAGGTTCTCCGGTCTCACGGAAAGATACGGATGCGCAGAGTGATCGCCAAGCGGGTGGACTATGCCGAAAGAGTGCTCACCGAATCGGTGGTACATAGGCAACCAATGCGATGCGTAACCAAATCTCGCGGGAGACTCCCCAGCCGCCCGTCAGCCATCGGCGCACCGCGTGGAATGTGGCGATCCTGACACCAATCCGACCGGGGTTGCACACCGAATAAGCGATTTTCCCGGAAGTTCACCCCGTTGACAGGATTCAAGCCGGGAAATGCGGTACGGGCGCCGTGCACCGCGCGGGACTCCCGGAAAAGGCGAACGCCCCGCGCGACTCCGTTGTCGCGCGGGGCGTCATGCTGCTCTCCGCTGTCGGACGCCGTTGTCAGACCACAGCGAGCGGAAGCTGGTTCGGGATGACCGGCGAAGGCAGGTTCGAGGAACCCGTGAGGAACTTGTCCACGGCGTTGGCCACGGACCGACCCTCGGCGATCGCCCACACCACCAGGGATGCGCCGCGGTGGGCGTCCCCGCAGACGAACACGCCGGGCGCGCTCGTCTGCCAGTCGGAGCCGCACGAGATCGTGCCGCGCTGCGTCAGCGAGATGCCGAGGTCGTCCAGCAGCCGCATGTGCTCGACGCCCTCGAAACCGATGGCCAGCAGCACCATGTCCGCGGGCAGGACCTCGACCTCGTCGGACAGCGGCACGACCGAACGACGGCCGGAGGAGTCCTTCTCGACCCGCACCTGCTGCAGTTCGATGAACCGCACGTGGCCCTCGTCGTCACCCACGAAACGCTTGACCGCCACGGTGAAGCGGCGCTCGCCGGCCTCCTCGTGCGCGGGGTACGTGCGCAGGATGTGCGGCCACACCGGCCACGGCGAGCGGTCGTCGTCGCGGACCGACGGCGGCATCGGGTACTGGTCGAGCTGCGTCACGGACAGCGCGCCCTCGCGGGTCGCGGTGCCGTAGCAGTCGGCGCCCGTGTCGCCACCGCCGATGACGATGACGTGCTTGCCCTCGGCGGAGAACGACGACGGCCCGTCCCCCTCGACGGCGCGGTTCGCGGGGACCAGGTGGTCCATCGCGAGGTGCACGCCCTGGAGCTCACGTCCGGGAGTCGTCTTGTCGTCACGGCCGCGCAGAGCGCCCACGGCGAGCACGACGGAGTCGAACTCGGCCCGCAGCTGCTCGACGGTGATGTCGACGCCGACCTCGCAGCCGGTGACGAACTTGGTGCCCTCCTTGCGCAGCTGCGAGAGCCTGCGGTCGAGGACCTTCTTCTCCATCTTGAACTCGGGGATGCCGTACCGCAGCAGCCCGCCCAGACGGTCATCGCGCTCGTACACCACGACCTCGTGGCCCGCGCGGGTCAGCTGCTGCGCGGCGGCGAGCCCGGCCGGACCGGAGCCGACGATCGCGACGCGCTTGCCCGACGACACGGCCGCCTGGGACGGCTGCACGTAGCCGTTCTCCCACGACATGTCCGCGATCGTCTCTTCGACGCGCTTGATCGCCACGGCGCCACCCGCGTCGTGCGAGATCGACAGCACGCAGGCGGCCTCGCACGGCGCCGGGCACAACCGGCCGGTGAACTCCGGGAAGTTGTTGGTGGCGTGCAGGCGGTCCGAGGCCAGCTCCCAGTCGCCGCGGCGCACCAGGTCGTTCCACTCGGGGATCAGGTTCCCGAGCGGACAGCCCGCGGTTCCGCTGTGGCAGAAGGGGATGCCACAGTCCATGCACCGCGTCGCCTGCGTGCGCACGGCGGCGTTGCGCTCCTCCGGGGCTTCCTGGAGGTAGACCTCGTTCCAGTCCTGCAACCTCTCCGGCTTCGGACGCTTCGGCGCGTCGGAGCGGGAGAACTTCATGAATCCCTGTGGATCAGCCACGAGACGCCTCCATGACAGCCGCGTCAACGTCCCGGCCCTCAGCGCGGGCGAGGCGCATGGCCTCGAGAACGCGCTGGTAGTCGCCGGGCATGACCTTCGTGAACGCACCGGCCCGACGGGTCCAGTCCCCGAGCAGCGACGCGGCGACGGCGGAACCCGTGGCCTCGTGGTGCTTGGTGACGGCGTCCTTGAGCCAACGCAGGTCCTCGGCGCTGAGGCGCTGCAGATTCACCATCTCCTGGTTCACCGACAGGGGATCCAGGTCCAGCACGTACGCGATGCCGCCGGACATGCCGGCCGCGACGTTGCGCCCGGTCGGCCCGAGCACCACGGCCCGGCCACCGGTCATGTACTCGAACGCGTGGTCGCCCACGCCCTCCGCCACGAGCAGCGCGCCGGAGTTGCGGACGCAGAAGCGCTCGCCGACGCGGCCGCGCAGGAAGACCTCACCGGACGTCGCGCCGTAGCCGATCACGTTGCCCGCGATCACCTGCTGCTCGGCGGCGAACGGCGCGTCGTCGTGCGGCCGGACGATGATCCGCCCGCCGGACAGGCCCTTGCCGACGTAGTCGTTCGCGTCGCCGACCATCTCGAGCGTGATGCCGCGCGGCAGGAACGCGCCGAGCGACTGCCCGGCCGACCCGGTCAGCTTGACCCGGATCGTGTCGTCCTCCAGGCCCTCGCCGCCGAAGCGGCGGGTGACCTCGGCGCCGAGCAGTGTGCCGACCGTGCGGTTGACGTTGCGGACGGGCAGCTCCAGCTTCACCTGGTGCGCGTCCTCCAGCGCCGCCTCGGCGAGCTGGATCAGCGTGCGGTCCAGCGCCTTGTCGAGGCCGTGGTCCTGGTCGCGGACCTTGCGCTTCGCCGTCGGGTACGGCGTTTCCGGCACCTCGAACACCGGCGCGAGGTTCAGGCCCTCGGTCTTCCAGTGCTCGATCGCCTCGTCCTTGTCGAGCAGCTCCGCGTGCCCGACGGCCTCGTCGATCGTGCGGAAACCGAGCTCGGCCAGGATCTCGCGGGCCTCCTGCGCGATGAACTCGAAGAAGTTCACGACGTGCTCGGCCTGGCCGGTGTAGCGGGCGCGCAGGTCCGGGTTCTGCGTGGCGACGCCGACCGGGCACGTGTCCAGGTGGCAGACGCGCATCATCACGCAGCCCGCGACGATCAGCGGCGCGGTCGCGAAGCCGAACTCCTCGGCACCGAGCAGCGCGGCGACCACGACGTCGCGGCCGGTGCGCATCGCGCCGTCGACCTGGACCGTGATGCGGTCACGCAACCCGTTGAGCAGCAACGTCTGCTGGGTCTCGGCGAGGCCGATCTCCCACGGCGTGCCGGCGTGCTTGAGCGAGTTCATCGGCGAGGCACCGGTGCCGCCGTCGTAGCCGGAGATCAGCACGACGTCCGCGTGGGCCTTCGCCACACCGGCGGCGACCGTGCCGACACCGATGGACGAGACGAGCTTCACGTGAACCCGCGCCTGCTCGTTCGCGTTCTTCAGATCGTGGATGAGTTGCGCCAGGTCCTCGATCGAGTAGATGTCGTGGTGCGGCGGCGGCGAGATCAGGCCGACACCCGGCGTGGAGTGCCGGGTGCGCGCGACCCACGGGTAGACCTTGAAGCCGGGCAGCTGGCCGCCCTCGCCGGGCTTCGCGCCCTGCGCCATCTTGATCTGGATGTCCGTGGAGTTCACGAGGTACTCGCTCGTGACGCCGAACCGTCCACTCGCGACCTGCTTGACCGCCGAACGGCGTTCCGGGTCGTACAGGCGCTCGCGGTCCTCGCCGCCCTCACCGCTGTTCGACCGGCCGCCGAGGCGGTTCATCGCGATGGCGAGGGTCTCGTGCGCCTCGGCCGAGATCGAACCGTACGACATGGCGCCGGTGTTGAAGCGCTTGACGATCGAGCTCACGGGCTCGACCTCGTCGATCGGGATCGGCGTGCGGCCCTCGTTGCGGAACTTGAAGAGCCCGCGCAACGTGCCGCCCTGCCGCGAGATGCGCTCGACCTCCGCCGTGTACTGGCGGAAGACGTCCTCCTTGCGCGTCTTCGTGGCGTGCTGCAGCAGGAACACCGTCTCCGGCGTGAACAGGTGCAGCTCGCCCTCGCGGCGGTACTGGTACTCGCCACCGACCTCGAGCCTGCGGTGCGCGCGCTCGGTCGGGTTGTCCGGGAACGCGCGGCGGTGGCGCACCGCGACCTCCTCGGCGAGCACGTCGAGTCCGGCGCCGCCGAGCTTCGACTGCGTGCCGGTGAAGTACTCGTCGAGCAGGTCGTTCGACAGGCCGACGGCCTCGAAGATCTGCGCCGCGGTGTAGGCGCCGACCGTCGAGATGCCCATCTTCGACATGATCTTCAGGACGCCCTTGACGAGCGCCTTGACGTAGTTGCGGATCGCCTTGTGCGCCGGGACACCGGTGATGGCGCCCTGGCTGATCAGGTCCTCGATCGTCTCGAACGCGAGGTACGGGTTGACCGCGGCGGCGCCGTAGCTCAGCAGGGCGGCGACGTGGTGGACCTCGCGGCAGTCACCGGACTCGACGACGAGCGCGACGCGCAGGCGTTCCTTGGTGCGCACCAGGTGGTGGTGCACCGCGGACACGAGCAGCAGCGACGGGATCGGCGCCATGCGGTGGTCCGAGTCCCGGTCGCTGAGCACCAGCGTCCGAGCGCCGTTCGCGATGGCCTCCGACGCCTCGCGGCGCACGCGCTCGATCGCGGCGGTCAGCGCCTCGCCGCCACCGTCCACCTCGTACAGTCCGGACAGGACGGTGCAGGCGAAGCCCGGCAGGTCGCCGTCGTCGTTGATGTGGATGAGCTTCGCGAGCTCGTCGTTGTCGATCACCGGGTAGTCGAGCGTGACGTGGCGGCACGAGACGGGGCCGGGGTCGAGCAGGTTCTGCTCGGGGCCCATCACGCGCTTGACCGACGTGACGATCTCCTCGCGGATCGCGTCCAGCGGCGGGTTCGTGACCTGCGCGAAGTTCTGCACGAAGTAGTCGTAGAGCAACCGGGAGCGCTGGCTCAGCGCCGCGACCGGGGTGTCGGTGCCCATCGAGGCCAGCGGCTCCATGCCCATGATCGACATGGGCGTGAGCAGGATCCGCAGCTCCTCCTCGGTGTAGCCGAAGGTGAGCTGGCGGCGCACGACGGACTCGTGGCTCTGCACGACGTGCTCGCGGTCCTGCAGGTCCGCGAGGTCGAGCAGGCCGGCGTGCAGCCACTCGTCGTAGGGCTGCTCCGACGCGAGGTTCGACTTGAACTCCTCGTCGTCGATGATGCGGCCCTGCGTGGTGTCCACGAGGAACATCCGGCCGGGCTGCAGGCGGCCCTTCGCGACGACCTGGTCGGACGGCACGTCGAGCACACCCGTCTCGGATGCCAGCACGACCCGGCCGTCGGCGGTCTGCCACCAGCGGGCGGGACGCAGGCCGTTGCGGTCCAGCACCGCGCCCACGAGCTCGCCGTCGGTGAACGTGACGCAGGCCGGGCCGTCCCACGGCTCCATCAGCGACGCGTGGAACTGGTAGAACGCACGGCGCTTCGGGTCCATCGTGGCGTGGTTCTCCCACGCCTCCGGGATCATCATCAGCACCGCGTGCGGCAGGCTGCGGCCGCCGAGGTGCAGCAGCTCCAGCACCTCGTCGAACGACGCGGAGTCCGAGCCGTCCGGGTTGCAGATCGGGAACAGCCGCGCGAGGTCGCCCGGGATCAGATCGCTGTCCAGCAACGCCTCGCGTGCGCGCATGCGGTTGCGGTTGCCGCGGACGGTGTTGATCTCACCGTTGTGCGCGACGAACCGGAACGGGTGCGCGAGCGGCCACGAGGGGAACGTGTTCGTGGAGAAACGGCTGTGCACCAACGCGATCGCCGTGTAGAGGCGTTCGTCGTGCAGGTCCGGGAAGAACGCCGGCAGCTGCTCGGTCGTCAGCATTCCCTTGTAGACGATCGTTCGTGCCGAAAGGGACGGGAAGTAGACGCTGCCCTCGTGCTCGACCCGCTTGCGCAGGGCGAAGGCGAGGCGGTCCAGGGCGATCCCGGCCTCGTCGCGCGTGCCCTTCACGAAGAGCTGCGCGAAGTGCGGTGCCACCGACATCGCGGTCGGGCCGACGTTGGCCTTCTCCGGGTCCGTCGGGACGTCGCGCCAGCCGAGGACCTCGAGGCTCTCCTGCTCGGCGATGCGTTCGATCTCCTGCATCGCGGCGGCGCGTTCTTCGGTCTCGAACGGCAGGAAGGCGATTCCCGCCGCGTACTGCCCGCGCTCGGGCAGGTCGAACTCGACGACAGCGCGCAGGAACTCGTCCGGCAGCTGAAGAAGAATGCCAGCACCATCGCCGGAGGTGGGCTCGGCGCCCGCGGCTCCTCGGTGCTCCAGGTTCGCCAGCGCCGTCAGGGCATCGCTCACGATGCCGTGGGAACGCCTGCCCTGGATGTCGGCCACCATCGCGACACCACAGGCGTCGCGCTCGTCAGACGGGTCGTACAGACCCTGGGGGCCGGGGATGGCGGAGAAGATCACTGCGCAGACCTCCTTCGTCGTCCTCGCGTAAAAGACTGAAAGTCCTCGTGCTCAGACCTCGAACCAACAGGTGGGAGCACGGGACGACGATGGCCCGCGTGTTGACGCGACTTTAACAGCCGCGAAACCCAGGGACACCCGCCAATGGGTGATCTAGGTCATGGATGTGTAACGATTCCCCGCTGGGGAACGACATTGCGGCCAACGTCGAGGTTCGTTACAGCCGAGTAAGCGTAACCGACCGTTCAACTCCGGCCAGTCGAGTGAGAGTTGCGCGACACTCCCGGTTTGTCACTGGTTGAGCTGGGTAATCAGATGTTTTTGCTGTTCAGCAGCCTGCCGTCCCAGTTAGCGGACGCTCACGCGCGTTCCTCCGCGACCGTTGCGCACCAAACAAAAGACCGAGGCCCCGTTCACCCCGCGCCGCATGCGGGGAGAGCGGGACCTCGGCATACACGGAGGTCGCAGGTCGCGTGGCTGGAGGCGGGAAGAGTCGCCTCCAGCCACGGACGTCCTAGTGAGCCGCGACAGGCTCCTTCTTGTCGTCGTTCTCGCCGGTCTGCTTCGCGAGCAGGTCGTCGACGTCGACGCTGTCCGGGTTGTTGAGGACGTGCGTCAGGCGCTCCTTGTCGAGGCCCTTCTGCCAGGCGGCGACCACGAGCGAGCCGACACCGTTGCCGATCACGTTCGTGATGGCGCGGGCCTCCGACATGAAGCGGTCGATGCCGACGATCAGCGCGATGCCGACCGCGGGGATGGCCGAGTGGGCCTCGAAGGCCTGCAGCGAGGCGGCGAGGGTGACGAGGCCGGCACCGGTGACGCCCGCCGCGCCCTTCGACGCGATCAGCATGAAGAGCAGCAGACCGATCTGGACACCGATCGACACGTCGTGACCCGTGGCCTGGGCGATGAAGATGGCGCCCATGGTGAGGTAGATGCAGGTGCCGTCGAGGTTGAACGAGTAGCCGGTCGGGATGGTGAGGCCGACGACCGACTTCTGGGCGCCCGCCGCCTCCAGCTTGACCATCATGCGCGGCAGCACCGACTCGGAGGACGACGTGCCGAGGACGATCAGGATCTCGTCCTTGATGTAGCGCAGGAACTTGAAGAGGCTGAAGCCCGCGAACTTCGCGACGAGGCCGAGGACCACGATCACGAACAGGATGCAGGTGGCGTAGAAGGAACCCATCAGCCACAGCAGCTTGCCGAGGACGCTGCCGCCGAACTTGCCGACGGTGTAGGCGATGCCGCCGAAGGCGCCGATCGGGGCGACGTACATGACGATCTTGATGATGCCGAACATGACCTTCGACAGCGTCTCCATGGCGGAGACGACCTTGGCACCGCGCTCGCCCATGCCGGCGACCGCGACGGCCACCAGGATCGCGACCACGAGCACCTGGATCAGCTGACCGTCGGTGAAGGCGCTGACGAACGACTTCGGCACCAGGCTCAGGATGAAGCCGGTGACACCGGTCTCCGCGGTCGAGGCGGACTTCAGCGTCGCGTCGGCCTGGCTCGCGTTCAGCGTGATCTCACCGCCGTGGTGACCCGGCTGCACGATGTTCACGACGATGAGGCCGATGGCGAGCGCCACCGTGGTCATCGCGGTGAAGTAGAGGATCGTGCGGAGGGCGAGGCCACCCGCCTTGGCGAGGTTTCCGAGACCCGCGATGCCGACGATGATCGTCGCGAAGATGGTCGGCGCGATCACGACCTTCACGAGGTTCACGAACAGGTCCGCGAGCCACTTCATCTCGGACGCCTGTTTGGGGAACAGGAAGCCGACGAGTGCGCCCAGCACGATGGAGACGAGCACCCAGAAGTAGAGGTGCTTGTAGATCGGTTTGCGCCCTGTGGTCGTGGTGGCCACTGTTCCTCCTTGAACTACGTGTTGCGAAGAGAGTGAGCCGCGCCACCACGACCGACAAGCCGACGTAGGGAAACTTCAGACAGCCCTGACGTAACAGCTAGGCTTCATCGGTGTCGTTCAGCCGTCGCACGCTTCTGCTAGGGGCCGGGCTGGCTCTCGCCGGGTGCACCCCGCGCAGGGTCGAGGCGCCCGCTGAACTGGTGCTCGCCACCGGCCCCGAGGGTGCGGTGTTCCGCGAGGTCGGAGGGGCGCTGGCGGCGGCGCTGGCCGAGCAACTGCCCGGCACGAAGGTCACCGCGATCCCCACGGCTGCGTCGGTGGAGAACCTCCAACTGTTGCGATCAGGTGAAGCACAGCTGGCGTTGTCCTCTTTGGACCCCATCGACGACCCGCAGAGCGTTCGCGCGGTCGGCCGGCTCTACGACAGCTTCATGCAGATCGCCGTCCCGGCTGCCTCTTCGATACACACTTTCAGCGACCTTGCGGGCAAACGGATCTCCTTGGGGCCCGCCGGTTCCGGCACGGAGTTCACCGCCGAACGGATGCTGGGGTTCTTCGGTCTGTCCGCAATGGACGAACGGATGGCGCACGCGGAGGCGTCCCGGCGGGTCGCGAACGGGTCACTGGACGCGATGCTCGCGTTGACCGGCATCCCGACGCCCGCGATAACGGACCTCCAGGGCAACGTGCGGCTGATCAACATCCCCGACGAGGCGGTCAAGCTCGCCGAGAAGTACAAGGGCCCGTACATCCCGGCGACGATCCCCAGCACGACCTACGAGGACGTGGCGGCGAACCAGACGTTCGCGGTGCCGAACCTGCTGCTGGCGCGCGAGTCGTTGAGCGTTGACGTGGTCGAGGTCGTGACGCGGACGGTGTTCACCGAGACCGCGCGGATCGTCGAGGGGCACCCCGAGGCGTCGCGGATCAACGTCCGCACCGGGATCGCGACCGGGCTGGTGCCGCTGCACGACGGCGCTATGCGCTGGTTCCGTTCCGTGAAGCGCTGAGGGCGACCTTCACGTCCAGGCCCGGGCCGGCGTCGTGCAGGGTGAGCGTGCCGCCGGCCGACTCGATGAGTTCGGCGCAGATCGCGAGGCCCATGCCGGTGCCCGCGATGTTCTGGTGCTTGGTGGCACGCCAGAACCGTTGCAGCGCCAGTTCGCGTTCCTCGTGGGTGAGGCCGTCGCCGTTGTCGACGACGTGCAGCTCGCCCTGCGTGCCGGTCACCCTGACCTCGGTCGCGTTGGCGAGCCTGATGGCGTTGCTGACGAGTTCGTCCAGCACGCTGCCGAGGCCGCCGGGCGGTTCCTGCATGGTGAGGCCCTGCGGGACGTCGATGGTGAGGGTGACGCCGGTCTTGCTCGCGAGCGCCTGCCACGCCGGGCGGTGCGTCGTGAGGAGCTGGTCGATCTCGACGGGCTCGGTCTGGCGGGCGCTGTCGAGCCTGGTCGCGGCGAGCAACGTGTCGAGCACGCGGCCCATCTCCTCTGCCTCCTCGACCGCGATCTGATGCGCTTCCTTCGCGTCCTCGCCCTCGACGTGCGGGCCGAGGTTGTCGACGGCGAGCCGGAGACTCGCGAGCGGGTTGCGCAGCTGGTGCGAGGCGTCGGCGACGAAGGCCTTCTGCCTGTTCAGGGCCTTGCCGACGACGTCGACCATGGTGTTGAAGCTTCTCGCGAGCCGTCGGAGCTCCTGCGGCCCGCCGACCTCGTCCGCGCGCACGTCCAGGTTGCCCTGGGCGACGGCGGCCGTGGCCTCGTCGAGCCTGCCGACCGGCCGGAGCACCCAGCGCGACATGGGCCACGCGGCGGCGACCACGGCCAGCATCGGCGCGAGACCCGCGAGCGCCATGAGTCCCCACTGCCGCAGGACCTCGTTCCTGAGCCCGCGGGTCTGGGAGATGGTGACGACGGCGGCGACGACCTCGCTGTCCCGTCCGACCGGCTCGACCACGACCATCGGACCCGTGCGCCACGGCCAGCCCGTGTACTCGGGTTCGGGGCGCACGCCACCGTTCAGCGCGGTGTTGAGGGACTTGACGACCTCCGGGTCGTTGCTCGGGTCGAAGCCCTGCCGCGACGCGAGCAGGATCCGCCTGTCCGCACTCACGAGCGCGACGGGGATGTCGTAGAGGTTGTCGTAGCGCTGGATCTCCTGGCTCAACGCCTCCAGCCGGTCCGACTGCAACGCGCTCTCGCCGAGGCTCGCGAACCGGCTCGCGTCACCGAGGCGGTCGAGGTACGTCGTCTGGGTCTCGCGCTGCACGACCGCGGACGCCAAAGGGATGCCGAGCGCCGCGACCAGGGCGACGAGCAGCGGAACGGTGATGACGAGCAGTCGGCGGAGCATCAGCCGTGATTGTTCCGCACCTGCCTGTGGATGTCTCTCGGACACTCGTCACGTGGCGAGGCGGTACCCCACACCCCGGACCGTCTCGATCTTCACGCTGCTCCCGAGCTTCCCGCGCAGGGCCGCGATGTGCGTGTCGAGCGTCCGCGACGGCGCCTCCCAGTGTGCCTGCCACACCTGGTCGACGATGAAGTCGCGGCTCACGACCTCGCCCTTGCGGCTCGCGAGGAGCGCCAGGAGGTCGAACTCCTTGCGGGTGAGCGAAAGCTGCTCGCCGTCCAAAGTGGCCGTGCGCGTGGACGTGATGACCTGCAACGCCCCGACCTCGACCGGCGCCTCGCTCTCCGGCCCCGCGCGGTGCGTTCGGGTGCGCCGGAGCACGGCCTCGATCCGGGCCAGCAACTCCGACGTGCCGAACGGCTTCACCACGTAGTCGTCCGCGCCGGCCCTCAGCCCGAGCACGCGTTCGCGTTCCTCGCCGCGCGCCGTGACCGTGATGACGGCGGTGCCCGGACGGTGCCGCAACTCGCGCAGCACGTCCAGGCCGTCACCATCGGGCAGGCCCAGGTCCAGCAACACCACGTCGGCGGGCGCGGCACGCAGCGCGTCGGCGGCCGTGGCCACCCGATGCACCTCGTAACCCGCGTGCCGCAGTGCGGTCAGCAGGCCCCTGGCCACCCGGTCGTCATCCTCGACGACGAGCACGCGCACAAATCACTCCGGTTTGACGGACTCCGGGGAGTTCTTCTTCTCGGCGTCGCCTTCTGCGGCGACACCCTCTGCTTGCGTGGTCTCCGCGGTCTCGGCTTCGTCGGGCTCGGCTTCGCCGGCCACCCCGGCCTCCGTCGTCCCGCGCATCGCCGCGACGTCCTCACGTTCACCGCGCGACCTGGCGATGATGAAGTACGCCACCGCCCCGAAGAACACGAGCGCCGACACGAACACGTTCACCCGAGTGCCCAGGATGAGCGTCGCCTCATCCGTGCGCATGAGCTCGATCCAGAATCGCCCGGCCGTGTACCCGGCCACGTAGAGCGCGAACACCCGCCCGTGCCCGAGCCGGAACTTCCGGTCGGCCCACACGATCAGCAGAGCGACACCGAGGTTCCAGACGAGCTCGTACAGGAACGTCGGGTGCACGATCTGGATCGGCGTGTGGTCGATGGCGATGCCCGCCAGCGCGTCCTCACGACCCTCCGGCGTCACCCGCCGGTAGATCTCCAGCCCCCACGGCAACGTCGTGTCGCCGCCGTAGAGCTCCTGGTTGAAGTAGTTGCCGAGACGCCCTATCGCCTGCGCCACCACGATGCCGGGCGCCAGCGCGTCCGCCATCGCCGGCAACGGGATCCCCCTGCGCCGGCAGCCGATCCAGGCACCGACGGCACCCAGGGCGATGGCACCCCAGATCCCCAGGCCACCGTTCCAGATCTCCAGCGCCGCCAACGGGTTCTTGCCGGGCCCGAAGTACTTCTGGTTGTCCGTGATGACGTGGTAGAGCCGACCGCCGACCAGCCCGAACGGTACGGCCCACACGGCGATGTCGGTGACCTCGCCCTTGATGCCGCCGCGTTCGACCCAGCGACGCTCACCCCACCAGATGGCGACGATGATGCCGGCGATGATGCACAGCGCATAGGCCCTGATGGGGAGTGGACCGAGGTACCAAACACCGCGGTCGGGACTCGGGATCGTGGCCAGAAGGGCGTCCAACACGGCGACCACCGTACCGTCCGCGCTGTGAGCGCCTCGTTCGGACGCGCGATCGTTACCGAGCCAGAACCCCGCCGATCACGCCCGGGCCACCCGAAGATCACCCTCCGCACCCAAAACCCCAGGTGAGCAGCATGGCGGCGGGCGGCAGGGCGCGTTCTTCACCTCACCTCCCGAACCCGCCGTTCCGCGCCTTCCCGCGGTCGCGGCCGACCGAGATACTCGGACGCGGTCTCGGCGGACGCGCGAAGGGTCGTACATGACAGTCCTGGTGGTCGGCGGCGGTATCGGCGGACTGGCGACGGCTCTCGGGCTCGCCCGGGCCGGGCAGCGGGTGACCGTGCTGGAGGCCGCCCCCGCGTTCGAGGAGATCGGCGCGGGCATCCAGGTCGGCCCCAACGGCTTCCGGATGCTCGACGCCCTCGGTGTCGGTCCGGCGGTGCGGTCGCGGGCCGTGCACGTCGACGCGTGGCGGCTCCGGTGCGGCGTGTCCGGCAGGCTGATCGCCGGGTTGCCGATCGACGACGGGTTCCGGGCTCGGTTCGGCACCTATGCCGTGGTGCATCGCGACGACGTGCTCGCGCCGTTGCTCCACGCCTGCCAGAGCGACGAGCGGATCGACCTCAGGGTCGACAGCGGGGTCGAGGCGTACACGCAGGACGAGGACGGCGTCACGGCCGTGTTGCGGTCCGGAGACCTGGTGCACGGCACGGCGTTGGTCGGCGCCGACGGGTTGCGGTCCGCCGTGCGGCGGCAGCTCGTCGGGGACGGCGACCCTCAGGTTTCCGGGCACACCACCTTTCGTGCGGTCATTCCGGCGCGGGACGTGCCGCACTCGTTGAAGGAGGACGTGGTCACGCTCTGGGCGGGACCCCGCTACCACGTGGTCTGGTACGTCATCGCCGGCGGGCGGTACGTGAACCTCGTTGCCACGGCGGACAACGGGGCCACGGACCCCCTGAGCGGCAAGCCCGTCGAGCACGCTGACGTGATGCGGCACTTCACGCCGTTGTGCGATGACGCGGCCCGGGTCATGGAGCTCGCCGACGAGTGGCGGGCCTGGGTGTTGTGCGACCGCGCGCCGATCGCGGACTGGCAGGACTCACGCGTGGTGCTGCTCGGGGACGCCGCGCATCCCGTGTTGCAGTACGCCGCGCAGGGTGCGTGCCAGGCGTTGGAGGACGCGGTGTGCCTCGCCTCCGTGTTCGACCCTCGTGACGTGCGGGGCTCTTTTGCGCGGTACGTGGCGCTCCGGTCGGAGCGGGCCGCGCGCGTCCACCAGGCATCACGGTTCATGGGCCGGGAGGTCTACCACCTCGCCGGGGAGGCGGCGCTGGCCCGTGACGCGATGTTCGCCTCGTGGACCGTCGCCGACCTGCACGAACGGCTGGAGTGGCTCTACGGCTAGAACTTGATGGTCACCGGGAACGGCCGCTCGGCCTCCAGCACTCCGGCATCGCTCGTCGCGATCTCGACGTACTGGTCTCCCTGCAGTTCGAGCAGCGTGGCCTCGACGACCGGGCCGCTCGGGTCGACCATCAGGTAGTACGGAACGCGCGCGTCCGCGTACAGGCTGCGCTTCAGGCCCTCGTCGTTCAGCCGAGTGCTCGGCGAGAACACCTCACCGACCAGGACGACGTCCGACACCGGGAACATGACTCCCGCTTCCCGCGGCTTCACGACGGTGAAGTCCGGGATCACCAAGCGGCCGCTGGACAGCAGGACGTTCAGCTCGATCGTCGTCTTCAGGTGACCTGGACAGGCCGCGCGCAAGCAAGCGGCCGTATCGAACACCACTTCCTGGTGTCGAACGGACCCCAGCGGGCTCACGAGAAGCATCCCGTCGACGAGTTCGATGCGCTGGCTGTTGTCCTCGGGCAACGACAGGACGTCGTCGAGCGACCAAGGGCCCACGTGCCTCGGCAACAGGTACTGGTCTGGCGCCGTCTCTGCTGGAGCTGCCACAGGGCATCACCTCCGAAAACCGCCCGGCGAGTACCAGTGTGGCACGCCGGACGGATAGCTGGGTTGTGCATAGGGCCACGATCGCAGCTCGGACCGACGGTGAAGTGGGGTTTTGGCCCCGTTCGATCAGAATTCACTCGATCAGGTGTTCGAATCTGTGTAATCATATTGGAGGAACTCCAAAGACTCCGAAAGGAGGCAGGCGCTCCCCCCACAACCGAATACCCGCCATCCCGACAACCACTCGATGACGGGCACGACGTTCGACCTTCGAAAGCAATTCCGCGCCACCCGGCAACCATCACGGTGAAGCCGTCGCTGCAGAGGCGGCTTGACCAAGCGCTACAAAGCAAACCGCCCGGCCCACGAGGGCCGAGCGGTCTCACGAGGAACGGAGGGTCAGACAGTCGCAGCAGCCGACCGCACGCCCTTGGCGAGGTCCGCGGCCAACGCACGCACCGCGGCGTCGCCCTCGGCCACGGCCGACACGAACGCGGACCCCACGATGACGCCGTCAGCGAACCCGGCGATCTCGGCGGCCTGCGCACCGGACCGCACACCCAGCCCGACGCCGACGGGCAGCGTGGTGTGCTCCCGCACCCGTGCGACGAGCTCGGGCGCGGCGGACGACACGACGTCACGGGCGCCCGTGACGCCCATGACCGCGGTGGCGTAGAGGAAGCCGGACGAAGCGCGCGCGGTCATCGCGATGCGCTCCTCGGTCGACGACGGCGCCACCAGGAACGTCCGGTCGAGCCCGTGCGCGGCGGACGCGGCCATCCAGTCGTCGGCCTCGTCGGGGACGAGGTCGGGCGTGATGATGCCGAGGCCGCCGGCGGCGGCGAGGTCGCGCGCGAACGCGTCCACGCCGTAGCGCAGGACCGGGTTCCAGTACGTCATCACGACCGCACGACCGCCGGCCTCGGACACGGCGGAGACCACGTCGAACAGGTCGCTCACGCGGAAGCCCGCGGACAGCGCCTGCTCGGCGGCGGCCTGGATCGTCGGGCCGTCCATCACCGGGTCGGAGAACGGCAGGCCGACCTCGACCAGGTCACACCCGGACTCGACCATCGAACGGAGGTGGTCCTTGGAGCCGTCCACCGTGGGGAAGCCCGCGGGCAGGTAGCCGATCAGCGCGGCACGCGACTCGGCCTTCGCCGCGGCGAAAACGTCAGACAACGACGACATCAGGCCTGTCCCCCGTCAGCGAGGCCGAAGTACTTCACGGCCGTGTCCATGTCCTTGTCGCCACGCCCGGAGAGGTTCACGACGAGGAGTCCGTCCGGCCCGAGCGACGGTCCGATCTTCAGCGCGCCCGCGAGGGCGTGCGAGGACTCGATCGCCGGGATGATGCCCTCGGTGCGCGAGAGCAGGGCGAACGCCTCCATCGCCTCGGCGTCGGTGACCGGGAAGTACTCGGCGCGGCCGATGTCCTTCAGGTGCGAGTGCTCGGGACCCACGCCGGGGTAGTCGAGACCGGCGGAGATCGAGTGCGCCTCGGTGATCTGGCCGTCCTCGTCCTGCATGACGTACGACATCGCGCCGTGCAGCGAGCCGGGGGTGCCGGCCGTCAGGGTGGCGCCGTGGCTGCCGCTGTCGAGGCCGGAGCCGCCGGGCTCGACGCCGATCAGGCGGACGTCCTGGTCGTCGATGAAGCCGTGGAAGATGCCGATGGCGTTCGAGCCGCCGCCGACGCAGGCGATGACGGCGTCGGGCAGCCTGCCGGTCTTCTCGAGGACCTGCTCGCGCGCCTCGATGCCGATCACGCGGTGGAAGTCGCGGACGAGCAGCGGGAACGGGTGCGGGCCCGCGGCGGTGCCGAGCAGGTAGTGCGTCTCGTCCACGTTGGTGACCCAGTCGCGCAACGCCTCGTTGATCGCGTCCTTGAGGGTGCGCGACCCGGACTTCACCGGGATGACCTCGGCTCCGAGCAGGCGCATGCGCGCCACGTTCAGGGCCTGGCGCTCGGTGTCGACCTCGCCCATGTAGACGACGCAGTCGAGGCCGAGGAGCGCGCACGCCGTCGCGGTGGCCACACCGTGCTGGCCGGCGCCGGTCTCGGCGATGACGCGCTTCTTGCCCATGCGCTTGGTCAGCAACGCCTGCCCGAGGACGTTGTTGATCTTGTGGGAACCCGTGTGGTTGAGGTCCTCGCGCTTCAGCCACACCCTCGTACCGGCGTGCTCCGCGAACTTCGGGGCCTCGGTCAGCAGGGACGGACGGCCCGCGAAGTCCTTGAGCAGGCGCTGGAACTCGTTCACGAACTCCGGGTCGAGCCGCGCCTTGTCGTACTCCGCGGCCAGCTCGTCCACCGCGGCGATCAGGGCCTCCGGGACGAACCGGCCGCCCCACGGGCCGAAGTGGCCACGTGCGTCGGGATCGTGCGGTGTGGGCGTGAACTGGCCCATCGGGTAGCTCCTCTGAAGCTGTGTTTCGAACGTGCCTACCGGCTCGGCCGGGGGCACGCGGGGTGTGAGCCCGCGGTCACGAGCTTGTTCACGGCGGCCTTGGGGTCACCGCTGGTCACCAGGCTTTCGCCGACGAGCACCGCGTCAGCGCCCGCGCCGGCGTACGACATCAGGTCACCGGGCCCGGTCACGCCCGACTCGGCGATCTTGATCGTCTCGAAGGGTAGCCCCGGAGCGATCCTGCCGAAAACGTCTTTGTCGACCTCCAACGTGTGAAGGTTGCGCGCGTTGACGCCGATGACCGACGAACCCGCCTCCAGCGCCCGGTCGGCCTCCTCGGCCGTGTGCACCTCGACGAGCGCCGTCATGCCCAGTGACTCGACGCGGTCGAGCAGCGACACGAGCGCGTTCTGCTCCAGCGCGGCGACGATCAGCAGCACCAGGTCGGCGCCGTGCATGCGCGCCTCGTGCACCTGGTACGGCGACACGATGAAGTCCTTGCGCAGCAGCGGGATCTTCACCGTCCGGCGCACCGCGTCGAAGTCCGCCAGCGATCCGCCGAAGCGGCGCTGCTCGGTCAGCACGCTGATCACCGACGCGCCGCCCGCCTCGTACGCGGACGCGAGTTCGGCCGGCTCCGGGATCTCCGCCAGCGCGCCCTTGGAGGGGCTGCGGCGCTTGACCTCGGCGATGACACCCACGTTCGGCCCGCGCAACACCGACAGCACGTCGAGAGGCGGGGCGGTCTTGGCCGCGCGCTCCTTGACGACGTCGAAGGGCAACTGGGCCTCGCGAGCGGCGAGATCCTCACGCACACCTTCGAGGATCGATTCGAGAACCGTCACAGTCTTGCTCCCCTTCCCGCTACGGGGATGCTAACCCCGGCGGAGTAACGCCCCAGCCACCGGGGTTCACCTGTCCCTGCAGCTAACCAAGGTTGTGCACGTGTCACATGCGCGAACGCAGGTGAATGATCTTCACTCGTTCGAGGAACGTTCGCCCGCCTTCGAATCGTCGGTCGGGTCGTCGGTCGGGTCGTCGCCGCGCTCCAGAGCGCGCCACAGGTCGGTCTCCGGGTCGGCCGCGCGGGTCTTCTGGCCGCCCATCCCGATCTTCGGCATCCGGCCTCCCAGCGCCGCCTGGAGCGCGCCGGAGGCCACCACGAGGACGCCTCCGGCGATCGCGAGCCAGTGACCCGAGAACGCCGCCACGACGCCCACGACGACCAGCAGCACTCCGAGGATCCGGCGCACCACCCCGCTCAACGCGAGGACCGCCGCGACCGACGCGAGGCACAGCAGCGCCACCGGCACGGAGTCCGCGCCCCAGAAGGCACCCGCCGCGCCCACCAGCAGGAGCGCGGCGATCCACAGTGGACGGCTAGCGTTCAACTGCCGGCGCCATGGTCTGGGCGGTGGCGATCGCGGCCAGGACCGCGCCCGCCTTGTTGAGGCACTCGTTGTCCTCGGCCAGCGGGTCCGAGTCGGCCACGATGCCGCCACCGGCCTGCACGTACGCCACCCCCTGGCGCACCAGGGCGGTGCGGATGGCGATGGCGGTGTCGGCGTCCCCGGCGAAGTCGAAGTAGCCGACGACGCCGCCGTAGAGGCCGCGGCGGGTGGGCTCCAGTTCCTCGATGAGCTCCATGGCGCGCGGCTTGGGCGCACCGGACAGCGTGCCGGCCGGGAAGCAGGCGGCGACGGCGTCGTAGGCCGTCCTGCCCTCGGCGAGCTCACCGGTCACGGTCGACACGATGTGCATGACGTGGCTGTACCGCTCGACCTTGAAGAAGTCGACGACGTGCACCGAACCCGGCTTGCAGACGCGCCCCAGGTCGTTGCGGCCGAGGTCGACGAGCATGAGGTGCTCGGCGCGTTCCTTGTGGTCCGCGAGGAGGTCCTTCTCCAGCAGGGCGTCCTCTTCGGGGTCCTCGCTGCGCCAGCGGGTGCCCGCGATGGGGTGCGTGGTCGCCTTGCCGTCGCGCACCGTCACGAGCGACTCGGGGCTGGACCCGACGATGTCGAACCCGTCGAGGCGCAGCAGGTACATGTACGGGCTGGGGTTCGTCGCGCGCAGCACGCGGTAGATGTCGAGCGCGTCGGCGTCCGTGTCGATCTCGAACCGCTGCGACACGACGACCTGGAACGCCTCGCCTGCCCGGATGGCCTCCTTGGCCCTCTCGACGGCGGCGAAGTGCTCCGCCTGCGAGCGCTTGCGCCGGAACTCGGGCTTGGGCCGGGAGAACACGGCGGCCGTCGGCGGCGCGGGCGTGTGCAGCGACGTGGTCATCTCGTCGAGGCGGCGCACCGCGTCGTCGTACGCGGCGTCGACGCGCTCGGGCGAGTCGTCCCAGTTGATCGCGTTCGCGATGAGCGTGACGGTGCCCTCGTGGTGGTCGAGCGCGGCCAGGTCGGTCGCGAGCAGCATCACGAGCTCGGGGATCTTCAGGTCGTCCTCGGCGATGACGGGCAGCCGCTCCAGCCTCCGCACCGCGTCGTAGCCGATGTAGCCGACCATGCCGCCGGTCAGCGGGGGCATGCCGGGCAGCGGGTCGGTGCGCAGCACCTCGATGGTCTCGCGCAGCACCTGCAGCGGGTCACCGCCGTCGGGCAGGCCGACGGGGCGCGTGCCCGTCCAGTACGCCTCGCCGCCGTTCGCCGTGAGCGCCGCGCTCGACCGCACGCCGATGAACGACCACCGCGACCACGAGCGCCCGTTCTCCGCCGACTCGAAGAGGAACGTGCCCGGCTGATTGGCCCCGAGCTTGCGGTACAGGCCGACCGGGGTCTCCGCGTCCGCGAGCAGCTTGCGCACCACCGGGATGACCCGGCGGTTGACCGCCAGCTCGCGGAACTCCTCACGCGTTGGGCTCACGGCCCCCAGACCAGCGGCGGCCACAGCCCCGATGACGCTCACCATGTCACCAATTGTTGCATAAATTCAACATCTGTTGAACTATGGCCCGTGTGGAGCAAGTGAACCAGAAACGCCGCGGCCGCCGAGCCGCGGGCGAGGACACCAGGGCCGCGCTCGTCGCGGCGGCCCGCGAGGTCTTCGTGGAAAAGGGCTACGACGGTGCCACCGTACGCGCGATCGCCGCCAAGGCGGGCGTGGACGCCGCCATGGTCAACCACTGGTTCGGCGGCAAGGAGGGCCTGTTCGCGCAGTCCGTCCTGCAGCTCCCCTTCGACCCCGCCGAGATCCTCAAGCGCCTGCTGGACGGCCCCGTCGAGGAGGCGGGCGAACGCGTCATCCGCACCTTCGTGACGGTGTGGGACGCGACCGGCGGCGGCACCTTCGCCGCCCTGATCCGCAGCGTCACCAGCCAGCCGGAGGTGGCGGGCGCGCTCAAGGGGTTCCTCGTCAACGCGATCTTCAACAAGGTGCTCGCGGAGATCGGCGCCGAACAACGCGAACTGCGCGCCACGCTCTGCGCGACGCAGATGGTGGGGCTCGGCATCGTCCGGTACGTCGTCGGGTTCGAGCCGCTGGCCTCGACCGACCTGGAGACCGTCGTCAAGGCCATCGGCCCGAACATGCAGCGCTACCTGACGGGCGACCTGGACTGACCCGTCACGCGTCGGCGAGCAGGACCGTGGCGTCGAAGCACGTGCGGTCGCCCGTGTGGCAGGCCGCACCCTGCTGGTCGACGGTCAGCAGCAGCGTGTCGCCGTCGCAGTCGAGGCGCACCTCGTGCACGTACTGGGTGTGGCCGGACGTCTCGCCCTTCACCCACAGCTGCTGGCGGCTGCGCGAGTAGTAGGTCGCGCGACGGGTGGTGAGGGTGCGGTGCAACGCCTCGTCGTCCATCCACGCCACCATGAGCACCTCACCGGTGCCGCGCTGCTGGGCCACGGCGCACACGAGGCCGTCCGGGGTGCGCTTGAGGCGTTGCGCGACGGCGGGGTCGAGCGAGTTGCTCAACGGGGACCTCCCAGGTGTTCACGAGCTGGTCCGGTGTTGAGCAGGACCACTCCGTAGATGTGCACGGCGGACAGCACGCCGGACGCGACGCGGGCCCATGCCGGTCCGTCGGCCAGCACGATGACGAGGTGCAGCAGCGCCACCAGGATGAAGACGATCATCGCCGGGTAGTGCACGACCCTCAGTCGCAGCAGCAGGGCCGCGGCGATCGGCAGCTCCACGATCGCGAGGAACGACGGCAGCTTCAGCACGTCGGCGTCCCCGGTCGTCCGCCACATGATCAGGCCCACGACGAAGAACACGAGCGCGCCACCGAGCGCGACCGCCGAGGCGACCCGCACCTCGACGGGTTTCATCGCACCACGACGCCCGCCTGGCGCAGGCCGTCCTTGACCTCGCTGATGCGGAGCTGGCCGAAGTGGAAGACGCTCGCGGCGAGCACGGCGTCGGCCCCCGCGGCGACGGCCGGCGCGAAGTGGTCGACGGCGCCCGCGCCACCGCTCGCGATCAGCGGGACGTCGACCTCGCGGCGGACCAGTTCGAGGAGCTCGAGGTCGAAGCCCGCCTTGGTGCCGTCGGCGTCCATGGAGTTCAGCAGGATCTCGCCGACGCCCAGTTCCTGGCCCTTCGCGGCCCACGCGACGGCGTCGATGCCGGTGCCGTTGCGGCCGCCGTGGGTGGTGACCTCGAAGCCGGTACCGCCGGGCACGCGCCGCGCGTCGACGGACAGCACGACGCACTGCGCGCCGTACCGCTCCGAGCACTCCTTGAGCAGCTCGGGGCGCGCGATGGCGGCGGTGTTGAGGCTGACCTTGTCCGCGCCCGCGCGGAGCAGCTTGTTGACGTCCTCGGGGCTGCGCACGCCGCCGCCGACCGTCAGGGGGATGAACACCTGCTCGGCGGTGCGGCGGACGACGTCGAACGTCGTCTCGCGGTCGCCGCTGCTGGCCGTCACGTCGAGGAACGTCAGCTCGTCGGCGCCCTCGGCGTCGTACGCCCTGGCCAGCTCGACCGGGTCGCCCGCGTCGACGAGGTTGGTGAAGTTGACTCCCTTCACCACCCGGCCGCGGTCGACGTCGAGACAGGGGATGACACGGACCGCGACTGACATGCGGGAAAGCCTACCGGGGAGCCTGGAAAGACCGCGCCGAGGACTAGGCTGCGGCGCCATGATCAGCGACTTGGGCGAGGGCAAGTACCTGCTGCTGACGACGTTCCGCAAGGACGGCACCGCGGTGCCGACGCCGGTCTGGGTCGTCGCCGGCGAGAACGACGGCGTGATCTACGCCTGGAGCGCGCGGGACAGCGGGAAGGTCAAGCGCATCCGGCGCAGCGGGACCGTCGAGGTCGGCCCGTGCGACGTCCGCGGCAACCCCCAGGGCCCGTCGGTGCCGGCGCACGCCGTGTTGCTGGACGACGACGCCAGCGACGACGTCCGGGCGCGCATCTCGAAGAAGTACGGCCTGTTCGGGTGGGTCACGGTCTTCGGCAGCAAGGTGCGGCGCGGGCGGACCGGATCGGTCGGCATCCGCATCACCGCACCCGCCGATCAAGCTTGAGTTGAGTCGTCAACACCGGGTCAACGTTGAGTGGACTGGTCAATGTCGGCTCAACGTTGACTGCGTTCAATCAACGTTGACGTGGGTCGTCAACATGGACATGCCAAAGGTTTGCGCACCGAAGACAACGTTGTCATCGTCAACCCAAAGTTGACGATCGACATGATGTCAACCTAGAGTTGACGCATGATCCAGTTGACCGACCTCATCGTCACCGTCGCCCAGGAGGCCGACGACGCGCTCGTACGCCTGACCAAGGCCGTCGAGATGAGCGGTCAGCTGAGCGAGCTCGGCGACCACCTGATCGGTCACTTCGTGGACGAGGCGCGGCGGGGTGGGGCGAGCTGGGCCGAGATCGGGGAGAGCCTCGGCGTCACGAAGCAGGCGGCGCAGAAGCGGTTCGTGCCGAAGGAGTCGCCGGAGCTCGGCAAGCCGACGATGGAGCGCTACACGCAGCGGTCGCGGCGGGTCATCGCGCTGGCGCGGCACCACGCGCGGTTCAGCGAGCGGATCGGCACCGAGCACCTGCTGCTCGGGTTGCTCGACGAGTCGGCGGGGCTCGCGGCCAAGACGATCGCGAAGCTGGAATCAGGTGACGGCAGCACGCGCATCGCGACCCTCAACCGGCTCGACGCCGAGGCCAAGCAACGGCCGGAGAAGCAGCCGTACACCACGCACTGCAAGAAGGCGCTCGAACTGGCCGTGCGCGAGGCGTTGCGGATGGGCCACATGTTCATCGGCACCGAGCACATCCTGCTCGGGGTGCTGCTGGAGGCCGACGGGACCGCGGCCGACGTGCTCCACAACACGGGTGTGACGCACGCGGCCGCGGCCGCTCACATCGAGTCGGTCGTCAACGGACCGCAGCGAGTGCTTCCGGGAGCGTGAACGCGCCGGCGTACAGGGCCTTGCCGATGATGGAACCCTCGACGCCGTCGCGGGACAGCGCGGCCAGGGCCACCAGGTCGTCCACAGTGGACACGCCGCCGGACGCGATGACCGGGGCGTCGGTGCGGGCGCAGACCTCGCGCAGCAGGTCGAGGTTCGGGCCGGTGAGCGTGCCGTCCTTCGACACGTCCGTGACGACGTAGCGGGTGCAGCCGTCGCGGTCGAGGCGGTCGAGGACCTCCCAGAGGTCGCCGCCGTCCGACGTCCAGCCGCGGCCCTTCACGCGGTGGCCCTGCTCGGTGATGCGGACGTCGAGGCCCACGGCGATCTTCTCGCCGTACGCGGCCAGCGCCTTCGCGCACCACTCCGGGTCTTCGAGCGCGGCGGTGCCGAGGTTCACGCGGGCGCAACCGGTGCCGAGGGCCGCCTCGAGGGAGGCGTCGTCGCGGATGCCGCCGGACAGCTCCACCTTCACGTCGAGTTCGCCGACGACGCGCGCGATCAGTTCGCGGTTGGAGCCGCGGCCGAACGCCGCGTCGAGGTCGACGAGATGGATCCACTCCGCCCCGTCGCGCTGCCACTGCAGGGCCGCGTCGAGCGGCTCGCCGTAGTTCGTCTCGGTACCGGCTTCGCCCTGCACGAGCCGGACGGCACGACCGTCGGCCACGTCAACAGCGGGGAGGAGTGTGAACGTCACGCGGTCAGCCTAGCGTCACCGGGGACGAGGGCGGCCACGTGCTCTCGGACCTCCGACGCCCCTGTTGACGGTGATCACGACAGGGTGGTCAGCCAGTTCCGCAGCAGGTGCGCTCCGGCGTCGCCGGACTTCTCCGGGTGGAACTGGGTCGCCCACAGCGGACCGTTCTCGACGGCCGCCACGAACTCGTCACCCGCGTGGTCGGCCCACGTCACGAGCGGCGCCTTGAGGTGGTCGGCCGGCTCCAGCTCCCAGCGGCGCACGCCGTAGGAGTGCACGAAGTAGAACCGCGTGTCCTTGTCCAGCCCGGCGAACAGCTGCGACTCCTCGGGCGCGCGCACGGTGTTCCAGCCCATGTGCGGCACGATCGGCGCTTCGAGCCGCTCGACGGTGCCGGGCCACTCACCGCAGCCCTCGGTCAGCACGCCGTGCTCGATGCCGCGGTCGAACAGGATCTGCATGCCCACGCAGATGCCGAGCACCGGACGGCCACCGGCGAGGCGCGCGCCGATGATCCTGGCGCCCTGCACCGAGTTGAGGCCCTCCATGCACGCCGCGTAGGCACCGACGCCGGGGACGACGAGACCGTCCGCCTCACGGGCGGCGCGGGGGTCGGACGTCACCTCGACATGGGCGCCGACCCGCTGAAGCGCGCGCTCGGCCGAGCGCAGGTTGCCGGAGCCATAGTCAAGTACGACGACACGTGCCACGCCGTCCAGGTTAGTCGGTCGGAACCGCACCCTGGGTGACCGGGATGACCGGCAGCACCGTGTTGATCGGTTTCGTCCGCACGAGCCGCCGCCTGAGCATCACCAACAGCCCGACGAGCAGCACCAGCAGCAACGCGCCGACGAGGTAGTACACGAACGCGGGCATGTTGAGCAGGACGGTCACCAGTGCCGTCACCACCATCAGAGGGAAGATCAGCGCCAACGGCCACAGCTGCGCGCGCGGCGGCTCCAGCGTGGTCAGCACGCCGTCCGCCCGGCCCTGCTCGGTGAGTTCGGCCACCTGCGCGACCTCCAGCAGCCCGGCGGCGCGGAAGAAGTCGGGGATCGCCGCGCGGCCGTTCTGGAAGTCGCGGATGCGTTCGAGCGTGCCCTTGCGGCTAGCGGACGGGTACAGCGCGGTGAGCTTGTCGATGGCGTCGAGCTGCCACTTCTCCCGCTCGCGCAGGTCGACCATGCCCGCGGTCATGCGGTCGAAGGCCTTGCCGACCGGCCCGGACTGCTTGGCCTGTCCCGACAGCCGCAGCACCGCCTCGCGCGGCCCCCACATCGAGGCGCGGCCGAGCGACGTCGTGAACATGTAGAGCAACGCGGCGTCGTCGTTCCACACGGCCAGCGCGGCGCCGCCGCCGATCTTGCGCACCCGGTTCGTCATGTACGCGGCCTCGTTGAGCTTCGTGGCCGGCGGGGGCAAGAGCACCGTGCCGGACTGCACCGGGACGAGCGCCGCGGGTCCCACGTTGCCGCTGTGCATGGCCTTCTGCAGCTCGGCGGCGTTCAACGGGGTCCAGATCAGCATTCTCACGACCAACATCATTCCTGGTCGGCTTCACGCGCCCATGCGGACATGCCCAGAACATCGCGCACCGGGAACGCATCCGTGCGCCGCCGGCGGCTCCACACCACCGCGCAGACGGCCCCCGACCACGCCAACGCACACACGAGCAGCGCGCACACCGGAACCGTGATCTGGACCGGAACATCGTTCGCCACCAGCAAGAAGACGAGCAGGAACGCCACGGCGGCGGTACCGGCGAACGACGGCCGCGGGTCGACCCACGGCGTGTCGGCCATGCCCTGGCGCTCGCCCACGAGGCTCTCCCACCACTTCTTCTCGTGGTGTGGAAGGGCGTCGTCGACTTCCCCGCCGTCGACCCTCACCAGTGCCTGGGCGTCCAGGAAGTACCCCGCCGCCTCCAACGCCGTGCACAACGCGCCGATCCCGTCGTGCACACCTTGTCGGCGCACCGTCTCCGCGGCCTCACCCAGCCAGCCGAGGCCTTCCGGCAGCCGCCTCGGCGGTGCCGGTTCGAACGAGTCGTCCGGGCCGAACCTCCAGCCCCGGACCTCTCCGTCGAAGTAGACGAGCCACGCCGTCGACTCCGTCCACATGAGACCAATGCGCCTGCCCTTGACGACGCGCAGGCCGTCGATCAGCGTCTCCGCCGTGTACGGCTCGGGGCCGAGCACGAACGTGCCGTGCGGAACGGGCACCAGCAACCGCGGCCTGGCCGCGCGCCTGCTCAGTTCCGCACTCGTGCGTTCAGGATCGGCAGTGGTCCACACGACCACACGTGGGTTGGGCACGATCAGGATCCTGCCTGATCGTGCCCCTCATCTCACGGCCGGACTGCGCGCGAAGGCGCTCCGGTCCAGTCATCCCCCATGGCGAACATGTTCCTTCACCCCCTGAAGAAACTCCGCACAGCACTCCCCAGCCCCACCACGTCAAGATCATGAGCGGAGTCATGGTCCTCGGCCGTGCCGTAGTTGCGGAGCTCTGCGTGTCGTTTGACGCCTATAGAACGCACACGGTGCGGAATATGTTGCAGCGTTTCCGAAATTTGATGAGAAGAAGTTCCTTCGAGGTACGGTTCGACCACCATCACGTCGGCGTGGTCGGTGTCCTGCACCGCCTTGCGCAGTCCGTCGGAGTCGAACGGCCGGATCGTCGTCGCGTAGAGCACGGTGACATCGGCCTTTTCGCGCTCGACGGCCGCGAGCACGCGGTCGAGCATCGGGCCGACGGCGAGGACGACGCCGCGCTTGCCGTGTTTCAGGGTGGTGAATCCCTCGCCCACGGGGTGGGGCCGGGTGTTCTCGTGCAGCGAAAGCCTCATGTAGACGCGGTTCTCGTCCTTCAGGGCCTGGCGCAGCAGCGGAACGACCTCGTCGGGGTGTCCGGGCACGTGCACGGTCCAGCCGGGCAGCGTGTCGAACAACGCCACGTCGGCGGGTGCCTGGTGGGTGCGGCCCCACGCCGGGTCGTCATAGGACGCTCCGATGCTCACGAACACCGCGCCCACGTCCTGGTGTCCGATGTCGAGCTTGATCTGCTCGTAGGGCCGTTCGACCAGGAACGGCGCGTAGCTGTGCACGACCGGGCGCAGGCCGGCCAGTGCCAGGCCGCTCGCCACGCCGACCATGGTCTGCTCGCGGATGCCCACGTCCACGACGCGTTCGTTCTCCTGCGGGAACTCGTTGCTGGAGATCACCGCGGTCACGACGGCGATGCGCGGGTCGGCGGCGATCTCGTCGTTGACCGTCTTCACGAAGGCCTGGCGCATGGTGGTCATCAGCAGCTCCTCTCTACCTTGGCGACGACGGCGTAGGGGCGGTCGTGCGGCGCGGTCAGTGTGGTGAAGATCGCCTCGTGGTCGCGGCCGTCGACCTCGGCCGTCTGCCAGCCCTCGACGGCGAACCGGCGGGCGATGCCGCCGGGCCAGCCGTACATCGCGGACTGGTTGTCGACCACGATCGTGGTGAGGTTCGAGACGCCGCGCCGCGCCGCCACCGCGATGGCCTCGTGGTTGCTGCCCTCGTCCAGTTCGCCGTCGCCGACCAGCACGAACGTGCGGCCCCGGCTGCCCGCGATCCGCTGGCCGATGGCCGTGCCGACCGCGATCGGCAGGCCGTGGCCGAGCGAGCCGCTGCTGATCTCGGCGCCGCGCACGAGCACCCGGTCGGGGTGCTGGCCGAGCGGGCTGTCCCACGACGTCCAGCCGTCCAAAATGGATTCCTGGATGAAGCCCTTCTCCGCGAGCACGGCGTAGTACGCCATCGGGCCGTGTCCCTTGGAGAGCAGGAACCGGTCGCGATCGGGGTCGTCGACGGTCGCCGGTGTGACGTTGAGGACCTTGTCGTAGAGGACCCAGAGCACGTCGATGGTGGAAGCCGCAGCCCACTCGTGCTTCTCGTCCCCGGTCATCCTCGCGAAGAGCTCTGGTATCCGTTGCATGGCACCAACTCTTCAACCTCGACCATGCTGGAGGTCAAGACCGTTACCATGATCTGGTGAGCAAGCTGCCGGAAATGCTGACCATCGGCCAGGTCGCCGAACGCAGCGGCGTCCCCCACACGGCGCTGCGCTTCTACGAGGACAGGGGCCTGATCGCCTCGGTGCGCACGGCGGGCAACCAGCGCCGCTACCTGCGCTCGGTGCTGCGCCGGCTCGCGTTCATCCGCACCGCCCAGCGCGTGGGCCTCACGCTGGAGGACGTCCGCGACGCCCTCGCCCAACTCCCGGACAACCGCACGCCGACGAAGTCCGACTGGGAACGCCTCTCGCGCTCGTGGAAGTCGGAGCTCGACGCGCGGATCGACGCGCTGTACCGGCTGCGCGACCGCCTCACCGGGTGCATCGGCTGCGGGTGCCTGTCGCTGCGCAGCTGCGCGCTGCAGAACATCGACGACGAGCAGGCGTCGCACGGGCCGGGCGCGCCCAAGCTCAAGCCCGTGGGCGAGGGCGGCACCGACTAGGAACGGCAAAACCGCTGGACGCGCTGTGGTTTGCTGGTGACCAAATGGAAGACGAAAGAATGATCCGCCTCTCCAAGCGGATGTCCAAGGCACTGCGGCACCAGCCCGAGCGCATCGGTCTCACCCTCGACCCGGCTGGTTGGGTACCCCTGGCCGACCTACTGAGCGCCCTCGGCGTCTCCGAGGCCGACGTGCGCGAGGTCGTCGCCCGCAACGACAAGAAGCGCTTCACGATCGACGGCGACCGCATCCGCGCCAACCAGGGCCACAGCGTCGAGGTCGACCTCGGCCTGCCCACCGCGGTCCCGCCCGGGCAGCTGTTCCACGGCACGGTGGCGCGGTACCTCGACGACATCATGCGCGAGGGCCTGCGCCCGATGAACCGCCACGACGTGCACCTCTCGCCCGATCGCGAGACCGCCCACCGCGTCGGCTCACGGCGCGGACGGCCGTTGATCCTCACCGTCGACGCCGCGGCCATGCACGCGGACGGCCACGAGTTCCGGCTCAGCGCGAACGGCGTGTGGCTCACGCAGCACGTCCCCGCCCGCTACCTTCAGACCTCGTGAAGCACATCGTCGAGGCCGGTTACGACGTCATCGCGGAGCGGTACGTCGACTGGTCCGCCCAGATCACCGACGACCCGCGGCTGCGCTACCTCGCCGAGTTCGACGAGCGGCTGCCCGACGGCGCGAAGGTCCTCGAACTCGGCTGCGGTGCGGGCGTCCCCTGCGGCCGCAAGCTCGCCGAACGGCACGACCTGCTCGGCGTCGACCTGTCCCGGCGCCAGGTCGAGCTCGCCCGCGCCAACGTGCCGGGCGCGCGGTTCGAGAAGGCCGACATGACCGCGCTCGACCTGCCGGAAGGCGAGTTCGACGGCATCGCCGCGTTCTACTCGATCCTGCACGTGCCGCGCGCCGAACAGCCCGCGCTCCTCGCGAAGATCGCGGGCTGGCTGAAGCCCGGCGGCCTGTTCCTCGCCTCGCTGGGCACCGGCACGCCGGACGTCACCGAGACCTGGCTCGGCGTGGACATGTTCTTCGGCAGCAACACGCCCGAGCAGAACCGGGCGCTCATCGCCGAACACCTGGAGCTCGTCGTCGACGACCTGGTGACCATGCACGAGCCGGGCCCGGTGGCGTTCCACTGGGTGCTCGCCCGCAAGGGTTAGAGCAGCCAGAGGACGGCGCCCCCCACGGCGACGACGGTCAGCACCAGCAGGATGATCGCCAGGAGCTTGGCGGTCTTCCAGGTGGTGTAGACGCCACCGGCCAGGAAGCCCGCGAGGGCCAGCAGGCCGATGACGACGACTTCCTTCGGCATCAGAGCACGCCCTTGGTCGACGGGATGCCGCCGACGCGCGGGTCCGGCTCGGTCGCCGTGCGCAGGGCGCGGGCGATGGCCTTGTACTCGGCTTCCGCGATGTGGTGCGGGTCGCGGCCGTACTCGACCCGCACGTGCAGCGCGATCTGGGCGTGGAAGGCGAGCGACTCGAAGACGTGCCGGTTGAGCACGAACGGGTAGTTGCCGCCGATGACGAAGCTGTTGAACTGCTCCGGCTCGCCCTTGTGCACGGTGTACGGGCGGCCCGAGACGTCCACCGCCGCGTGCGCGAGGGTCTCGTCCATCGGGATCCAGCAGTCGCCGAACCGGCGGATGCCCTTCTTGTCGCCCAGCGCCTCGCGCAGCGCCTGCCCGAGGACGATGGCGATGTCCTCGACCGAGTGGTGCGCGTCGATGTGCGTGTCGCCCGTGGCCCTGACGATCAGGTCGAAGCTGCCGTGCACGCCGAACGCCGTCAGCATGTGGTCGTAGAACGGCACTCCCGTGCTGATCTCGACCTGGCCGGTGCCGTCGAGGTCGATCTCGACGTAGACCGACGACTCCCTGGTGGTGCGCTCCACCTTGCCCACACGGCTCACCGGCTGACCTCCTTGCTGGCCGCGAGGAACGCGTCGTTCTCCTCGGGCGTTCCGACGGTCACCCGCAGGTGACCCGTGATTCCGACGTCCCTGATGAGCACGCCGTGGTCCAAATAGGACTTCCAGACCTCACGTGCGTTCTCGAACCAGCCGAACAGCACGAAGTTCGCGTCCGACGGCACCACCTGGAAACCCAGCTCCGTCAGCGCCGCCGACACCCTGTCGCGTTCGGCGGCGAGCTTCGCCACCGACCCCAGCGTCTCCGAGGCGTGCCGCAGCGAGGCGCGCGCGGCCGCCTGGGTCAGCGCCGACAGGTGGTACGGCAGGCGCACCAGCTGCAGCGCGTCCACCACGGCCGGGGCCGCCGCCAGGTAGCCGAGGCGGCCACCCGCGAACGCGAAGGCCTTCGACATGGTGCGCGAGACGATCAGCCGCGAGCCGAACTCGTCCAGCAGCTTGATCGCGCTCTCCTGCGGGGAGAACTCCGCGTACGCCTCGTCCACCACGATCATGCCGGTCGTGGACGCGATCAGCAGGCGCAGGTCGTCGAGTGGGATCGACTGGCCCGTCGGGTTGTTCGGCGACGTCACGAAGACGACGTCCGGCTTCGTCTCCGCGATCAACGCCGCGGCCTTCTCCACGTCCAGCGAGAAGTCGGGCCGGCGCGGGGTCGGCGACCACTCGGTGCGCGTGCCCGCCGCGATGATCGGGTGCATCGAGTACGACGGCTCGAAGCCCAGCGCCACCCGCCCGGGCCCGCCGAACGCCTGCAGGATCTGCTGGAGGATCTCGTTCGACCCGTTGGCAGCCCACACGTTCTCGGACGTGAGCGGCACCGACGTGGCCTCGCTCAGGTACGCGGCCAGGTCGTCGCGCAACGCCACCGCGTCGCGGTCCGGGTACCGGTGCAGCTCGCCCGCGATCTCGGCCACCGCCGCGACGACGTCGGCGGCGAGCGCCTCCGTCGGCTCGTACGGGTTCTCGTTGGTGTTCAGGCGGTACGGGACGTCGAGCTGCGGCGCGCCGTAGGGCGTGCGGCCGCGCAGGTCTTCGCGCAGGGGCAGGTCCGACAACTCCACCCGTGCGCCGATCACCGGCTTCATCGGGAGAACCTCGCTGTCACGGCCTGCCCGTGCGCGGGCAGGTCTTCCGCGTTGGCCAGCGCGACGACCTTGTCCGCGACCTCCCGCAGAGCTTCTTCGGAGTAGTCGATCACGTGGATGCCGCGCAGGAACGTCTGCACCGACAGGCCCGACGAGTGCCGCGCGCAGCCACCGGTCGGCAGCACGTGGTTCGAGCCCGCGCAGTAGTCGCCCAGCGACACCGGCGAGTGCGCGCCGACGAAGATCGCGCCGGCGGACCGGATCCGCCCCGCCACCTCACGAGCGTCGCGCGTCTGGATCTCCAGGTGCTCGGCCGCGTAGGCGTCGACGACCCGGACACCTTCGTCCACAGAGGACACGAGCACGGTGCCGGACTGCTTGCCGCGCAACGCCGTGCGCACCCGCTCGCTGTGCCTGGTCGCGCCGGTCTGCCGCTCCAGCTCCACGTCCACCGCGTCCGCCAGCTCGACCGAGTCCGTCACCAGCACGGACGCGGCCAGCGTGTCGTGCTCGGCCTGGGAGATCAGGTCCGCGGCCACGTGCACCGGATCGGCCGTCGAGTCCGCCAGGATCGCGATCTCGGTCGGGCCCGCCTCGGCGTCGATGCCGATCAGGCCGCGCAGCACGCGCTTCGCCGCGGCCACGTAGATGTTGCCCGGCCCCGTCACCATGTCGACCGGTGCGAGCTCGGCGCCGTCCGTGTCGACGCCGCCGTGCGCCAGCAGCGCCACGGCCTGCGCACCACCGACGGCCCAGACCTCCTCGACGCCGAGCAGTGCGGCCGCGGCCAGGATCGTCGGGTGCGGCAGGCCGTCGAACTCGGCCTGCGGCGGCGAGCACACGACCAGCGACTCGACGCCCGCGATCTGCGCCGGAACGACGTTCATCACGACCGACGACGGGTACACGGCGAGACCACCGGGCGCGTACAGCCCGACCCGCTCGACGGGAACCCACTTCTCCGTGACCGTGCCACCGGCGACGACCTGCGTGGTCTTCTCGGCACGCCGCTGGTCGGAGTGGACGCGCTGAGCACGGGCGATCGACTCCTCCAGGGCCTCGCGCACGACCGGGTCCAGGTCGGACAAAGCAGACTTGAGAGCGGAATCGGGCACGCGGACAGAAGCGGGACGAACACCGTCGAACTTCTCGGTGTACTCCAGCGCCGCTTCGACCCCGCGCTCGGCGATCGCGTCGACCAAAGGCCGTACATGATGCAGAACCGCGTCCACGTCCACCTCGGCGCGCGGGACAACAGCGCGCAACTGAGCGGGAGTCGTGGTGCGACCTCGCAGGTCGATGCGGTTGAGCATGACTCACAGCCTAGTTCCTGCAGAAATCTGTCAACGGTCAGCCCGCTATCGGCGCTACTCAGCCTGTGACGCCCCGGCCACGCTCGGTCGAGCACAACTCCGTCGCAAACCCCTGCTGATGATGGAGGACCCATGTTCACCAAGCGCCGCGGCAAGATCGCCGCGATGCTCGCCATATGCCTGCCCGTGCTGGTCGCGGGCATGGCGACGCCCAGCACGGCCGACTCCGGCCGCTACCTGCTGGAAATCACCGCGAACACGTCGGCCGAACGCACCAAGATCGCCCAGAGCGGCGTCGACGTGCTCGGTGCGGTGAAGCTCACCACCGTCTCGGTCGTCGCGGACAAGGCGCAGTACCGGGCCCTGCAGGCCACCGGACTGCCGATCAAGTACGTCGGCGACTTCGAGAAGGAGCTCAAGGCACTCGGCAAGGTCGACTTCACCGATCCGCAGCCGGGCCAGATCGGCACGCAGGACTTCCCGTCCGGCTACGCGGGCTACCACAACTTCGCGGAGATGACCGCGGAGCTCCAGCAGACCGTGCGGGACCACCCGACGCTCGCGAGCCTGCGCAGCATCGGCAAGAGCGCGCAGAACCGGGACATCTGGGCCCTCAAGGTCAGCGACAACGTCGCGACCGACGAGGCGGAGCCCGAGGTGATCTTCACCTGCAACCAGCACGCGCGTGAGCACATCACCGTCGAGCAGTGCCTGCAGATCATCAAGCGCTACACCGACAACTACTCCACGCCGGCCATCAAGAACCTGGTGGACAGCCGCGAGGTGTGGTTCGTCCCGATGGTCAACCCGGACGGCGTCGAGTACGACATCGCCACGGGCTCGTTCCGCGGCTGGCGCAAGAACCGCCAGGGCAACGGCACCGACCTCAACCGCAACTGGGGCTACAAGTGGGGCTGCTGCGGCGGTTCCAGCGGCAGCACGACCTCGGACACCTACCGGGGCCCGTCGGCGTTCTCCGCTCCGGAGACCACGGCCGTCAAGAACTTCGTGGACTCGCGCGTGGTCGGCGGCGTTCAGCAGATCAAGACGAACATCGACTTCCACTCGTTCTCGGAGCTCGTGCTGTGGCCCTTCGGCTACACCACCGCGAACACCGCACCGGGCCTCGACGCGACCGAGGAACGCGCGTTCCGCACGCTCGGCCAGCAGATGGCCGCCACCAACGGCTACACGCCGGAGCAGGCGAGCGACCTGTACATCACCGACGGCAGCATCGACGACTGGATGTGGGGCCAGCACAAGATCTGGTCCTACACCTTCGAGATGTACCCGAGCAGCGGCGGCCTCAACGGCTTCTACCCGCGGGACACGGTCATCGCGGCCCAGACGAGCCGCAACGACCGCGCCGTCGACCTGTTCGTCGGCTACTCGGACTGCGTGAAGCGGGTCATCAACGTGTCCTGCTGACCGTCCCGATGATCTCCAGGGCCCGGTCGAGCTCGTCGTGAGTGACGAAGTAGTGCGGGGAGGCCCGCACTACTTCGCCCAGGCCCCGCCGGGTCATGTCGAGCAACGTCGACCCGGCCTGCGACACGGTGACGGCGACGTTCTGCTGCCACAGCCGGTCCTTCAACTCCAGCGCCGGCACACGCTCCGACGTGAAGGTGACGATGCCCGACTGCCGCTCACCGAGATCGCGCACGGTGATGCCGGGGATGGTGGCGAGCCCCTCGCGCAAGCGCTTGGCGCGGTCGGCGACCTCGGCCTCGATCACGTCGAGCCCCATCTCGAGGGCATGACGCGCGGCCGCGATCATGCCGAGCCGGTCGGCGATGCCGCACTCCCACAGTTCGAAAACGCGGGCATCCGAGCGCAGCCTGTACTCACGCGGGCCCGTCCACTCACCGCTGTGCAGGTCCACCAGGCGTGGGTGGAGTCGTTCCCGCACCTCGTCGCGCACGACGAGGGCGCCGGTACCGCGCGGGCCTCGCAGCCACTTGCGGCCGGTGCAGGCCAGCATGTCGTAGTCGAGCCCGCGCAGGTCCAGTTGACCGGTCGACTGGCAGGCGTCGAGCAACACCAGCGCCCCGACCTCACGAGCCGCCGCTGTGATGTCGTTGACCGGGTTGATCAGGCCGCCGTTCGTCGGCACGTGCACGAGCGAGATCAGCTTGACTCGGTTGTCAAGGTCCAGGGCGCCGAGATCGACCTGTCCGTGACTGTCGGACGGGATGACCTCGACGACCGCCCCGGACTCCGCCGCTCGACGCAGTACCGGGATCGCGTTGCCAGCGTATTCAACCTCGGTGACGAGAATTCGGTCTCCGGCCGACAGAGGCACCGCGTCGAAGGCCGCCAACCATGATCGAGTGGCACTGTCCGTGAAAGCGACCTCGGACGGCTGACACCCGAAGAGGTCAGCGAGAACGCCGTACCCCGCCTCCAGGTCGTCCCGCCGTTCCGCCGCGGCGCGATAGCCACCGATCTCGGTTTCCCGCCTGAGATGGCCGATCACCTCGTCCACCACCGGCGCGGGAGGGATCGAGGAACCTGCGCTGTCCAAGAAGATCAGATCGCTCACTCACCCCACTGTGCCACCATCGGATACATGGGGGATCGCACGTTCGGGTACAGCGCTCAGGTAAGACCTTTCCTGTGGGTTTTCCTCGTGGTGACACCGCTGGAAATCCTGCTCGTGGAACTCATCGTGCCGTGGTTCTGGCTGCGCGCGGTGCTCCTCGCTTTCGGCGTGCTGAGCGCGTTGCTGCTCGGCTACCAGCTCTGGATGCTCTACAAGTTCAAGCACGAGGTCGACGACGAGCACCTGTGGCTGCGGTACGCGCGGGAGTTCGAGTACCGCATCCCGCGGCACGCCATCGACAGCGTCACGCAGGGCATGACGAGCTGGGCGACGGGCAAGACCCGGTCCGTTGTGGACGGCACGCTGGTGCTGGAGATCTCCCACTCCACGAACGTCTCGGTGCGCCTCAGCACACCGCTGGAGATCGACCTCGGCCGCCGGGGCGCGCACGACGTGACGAAGATCGAGTTCTGGACCGACGACCCCGAAGGCATGGTGCGCGCGCTGCGAAAATAGGCTCACGGCCATGGTGGAGATCCCCTACGGCAAGCGCATGAAGCCGCGGTACGTGCGGTTCCTGATCATCACGGCGGTCGGGATCGCGCTGGTCGCGTTCGGACTCGACATCCCGTGGCTGCTCATCACCCTGAGCATCCTGGGCGTGCTGAACGCCGTCGTGTGTGTGGGCGCTCTCTACGTGCTGACGAAGCAGCCGCACACTGTCTCCGACGACGAACTGCGGCTGCGCCAGCTGGGTTTCTTCGACTGGCGCCTGCCGACCGCGGACCTCGGCCGGGCCCAGATCGCCGAGCGCAGCCACAAGGGCCAGCGCAGCGTCGAGGTGATCGGCGACGCCCTCGTCATCCAGTCGCTGACCAGGACGAACGTCACCGTGCCGTTCCACGAGCCGCAGCTGGTCGACCTCGGCAAGACGGGCGTTCAGCGGGTCGAGCGCGTCGAGTTCTGGGCGGACGACCCGGAACGCGCCGTCCGCGAGATCAACGCCAGGACTACTTAGGCTCCCACTTCTCCAGGTTCCACCACGGACCCCAGGCCAGCGCGCCGTAGGAGTTCGGGTCGACCACGGGCTGGTAGCCGTTCCACGAGTCGCGCAGGACGTACGCGTGCTCCGGGAACACCAGCACCGCCATCGACGGCGCCGCGACGAACGCCTGCTGGAAGAGCTTGTACGCCACGGCCCGCTGCGCCGGGTCGTTCAGCCTGCGGCCGTTCTCCAGCGCGGCGTCGGCGGCGGGACTGCCCTGGCCGCGCAGGTCGTAGAGCATCAGGTCGGGGTCGAACGGCGACCCCTCGCCGTACAGCAGCGCGTCCTGCGCCATCCGCGGCCGGATCGCCTCCCACGACAGGCCGGCGAGCTGCACGTCCACGCCCACGGCCTTGGCGTCGGCCGCGAACGCCGTCGCGAGGTCGGCGCGCAGGTCGTCACCCAGCGGGTACATCAGCGTGAACCGGGCCGCGACGCCCTCGCGCACCCGGATGCCGTCCGCGCCGGGCACCCAGCCGCCGACGTCGAGCAGGCGGGTCGCCTCGGTCTTGTCGAAGCGGAACTTCGCGGTCGTGTCGAACTCCTCGGCGAGCGCGTCCGGCACCGGCGTGTACGCGACGGTGCCCTTGCCCTCCAGCAGGCTGTCGATCATGCCCTGGCGGTTCGCGGCGAAGTTCAGCGCGAGGCGGATGGCGGCGTTGCCGGTCACGGGGTTGGCCGCGGGCAGCCGCACGGCCCGGTAGTCGGCGCTGCGGTGGTACTGGACCTGCAGACCGGACTTGCCGGCGAACTGGGTGACGATCTTGGGCGGCAGCACCGTGCCGTCGAACTCGCCGTCCTGCATGCGGCGCGCGCGCTGGTTGTCGTCGGTGACGAACACGACCGTCACCTTCTTGACCTTCGGCGCGCCGTCGAAGTACCCGTCGTTGGACTCCAGCAGCAGCCGGTCGCCCTTCTTCCACTCGGTGACCTTGTACGGCCCGGTGCCGACGGGCTGGCCGTTCGGGTTCGCCTGCTCGCTCGGCAGGATGCCGAGCACGAGCAGGTGCGGGAACGCGGCGTGCACCTGCGTCAGCGTGAAGCGGACCGTCGACGGGTCGACCTGGTCGACGCTCTTGAGGGTGCTGAACCGCTCCTTGACCGTCGTCTGCAACGCCGCGGTGTACGTCGCCACGACGTCCTCGGCCCCGAACGTGCTGCCGTCGGTGAACTTGACGTCGCCGCGCAGCTTGACCGTCCAGCTCAGCCCGTCCGCCGCCGGTTCGGGCAGGTCTGCCGCGAGCTGCGGGGTCAGCGAGCCGTCCTGGCGGTGCTCGACGAGGCCGTCGTAGATCTTGGACACGCCCTGCGCGCCGTACCCGAGCAGCGGGTTCAGCGTGGTGGGCTCGTCGCGGTCCGCGAGCACGATCGACGTGCCGTTCGACCCACCGTCCGGGCGGGGTGTGGCGGTCTCGGTGCAGCCCGCGACGGCCAGCAACACGACTAGGAGCAGTGGGGAACGCACGGTGTTAGACCTTATCTGGCCAGGACCCTACAGTTGGTCCCCATGCGGATCGCCGTGAGTCAGATCAGCTCGACCACCGATCCCCGTTCCAACCTGGAGCTGGTGAGGGACGCGGTGCGCCGGGCCGAGGGCGCGCGGGTCGTGGTGCTTCCCGAGGCGACGATGTGCCGGTTCGGGGTGCCTCTCGGCCCCGTCGCCGAGCCGTTGGACGGGCCGTGGGCGTCCGCCGTGCACGAGATCGCTGTCGCACATGACGTCGTGGTGGTCGCCGGGATGTTCACGCCTTCCGGTGACCGGGTGACGAACACGATGCTGGTGACCGGGCCGGATCTGCACCTGGGGTACGACAAGATCCACCTGTTCGACGCGTTCGGGTTCCAGGAGTCGCGGACGGTCGCGCCCGGTACGTCGCCGGTGGTCTTCGAGGTGGACGGGGTCACTCTGGGTGTCGCCACCTGTTACGACGTGCGGTTTCCCGAGCTGTTCCGCGCGTTGGCGGACCTCGGTGCTTCGGCGGTGCTGATGGGTGCGTCGTGGGGCGCCGGGCCGGGCAAGAAGGAGCAGTGGGAGCTGCTGGTGCGGGCGCGGGCGTTGGACTGCACCTCGTACGTGGTGGCTTGTGGGCAGGCGTATCCCGGAGATCTCGGGTCTTCGGCGCCCACCGGGATCGGGTACTCGACTGTCGCCGATCCGTTCGGGAACGTCGTGGTGCAGTTGTCGGAGCAGGTGTCCGACACGGTGGTGGATCTCGACTTCGGCGTGGTCACGCAGGCCCGTGAGGTGTTGCCGGTGCTCGCGAACCGGCGCTTGACCTCCAGTTAGGACGAGGAGCGGGTCGCAGGCCGCCGACTGGCGCCGGGTGCGGAACTTCCCCGGCGCCCGCGGGTGTGGAGCGGTACCAGCCGCCGCTAGCGCAGGTCCATGCCGAGGTCGAGTGACGGCGAGGAGTGCGTGAGGCCGCCCACCGCGAGGTAGTCCACGCCCGTTTCGGCGTACGCGCGGGCCACCTCCAGCGTGAGTCCGCCGGACGCCTCCAGCTTCACTCCCTCAGGACGCCGGGCGACGGCCCGGGCGCACTGTTCTGGCGTGAAGTTGTCCAGCAGCACCAGTTCCGCGCCCTCGGCCAGCGCCTCGTCGAGCTGCTCCAGGCTGTCCACCTCGACCTCCATCAGCAGGTCCGGGGCGTGCGCGCGGGCGGCACGGATGGCGGCTCCCACCGAACCGGCCGCGGCCACGTGGTTGTCCTTGATGAGGATCGCGTCGCCCAGGCCCATGCGGTGGTTGACGCCGCCGCCGGCGCGGACCGCGTACTTCTGGAGCAGACGCAGGCCCGGCAACGTCTTGCGGGAGTCGCGGACGGCCGCGCCGGTGCCCTCGACCGCGCTGACCCAGCGGGCCGTCTGCGTGGCGATGCCGGACAGGTGGCAGATCAGGTTGAGCGCCGTGCGTTCGACGGTGAGCAGGCCTCGGGTCGGGCCCGTCAGCACCAGGGCGGGTTCGCCCGGCACCGCCTTGTCGCCGTCCTGGGCCTCCGCGACGACCTCGATCTCCGGCAGGTAGCGCTGGAACGCCGTGCGCGCAACGGAAACGCCGCACAGCACGCCTGCCGAGCGCGGCGTGATCTCGGCGGTCGCGACGGACTTCTCCGGCACGGTCGCGAGCGTCGTCGCGTCCAGGCCGTAGCGGAGGTCCTCCTCCAGTGCGAGCTGGATGACCCTGTTGGCGTCGTCCCAGTCGATGGTCATGCGACACCCTCCGCGAGGACGGGATCGGCGAGCACGGGCTGGCCGGTCGGGGTGAGTCGGACGAGCTGACTGCGTTGCCACGTCTCGGAACGCCCGGTGAAGTCGGTGCGGACGTGGCAGCCGCGTGACTCGGTGCGTTGCTGCGCGGCGGCGATCAGGGCGCGGGCGGCCGTCGTCAACGCCGCGTCCTCGACCAGTTCGCGGGACTCCAGCTGCTTGTCCACGGTGGACACGTCCAGCACCGAGCCGACGACGGCCAGGCCCTCGGCGTCCCGGCCGATGGCGGCGTAGCGGGACATCACGCGCTGGAGCATGTCGCGGTCCGCGACCGGGGCCGTCGGGAGGACGGGGTCGACGGTGCGGGTGGGCGCGATCAGGCCGATCGCGAGGTCCGCGGCGACGGTCTGCGCGGCACGGGTGCCGCAGACCAGGCCTTCCAGCAGGCTGTTGGAGGCCAGGCGGTTCGCGCCGTGCAGGCCCGTCCGCGCGACCTCGCCGACCGCGTACAGGCCGGTGACGCCGGTGCGGCCGTCGACGGTGGACACCACGCCACCGCAGGCGAAGTGCGCCGCCGGGGCGACCGGGATCGGGTCCTTCGCCGGGTCGACGCCGACCGAGACGCACGCCGAGTAGACGGTCGGGAAGCGGGTCGCCATGTCGTGCAACGCCGTCGCGTCCAGGAAGACGTGGTCGTCGACGCCGCCGGGCTCGAGAGCCAGGTGACGGGTGATCGCGGCCGCCACGACGTCGCGTGGAGCCAGGTCCTCGAGCGGGTGCACGCCCTTCATCACGCGGGCACCGGTCGCGTCGACCAGCACGGCACCCTCACCGCGCACGGCCTCGGTGACGAGCGGGCACCGGCCCCGCGCGCCCCGGCCCGTGTACAGAACGGTCGGGTGGAACTGGATGAACTCGACGTCCGCCGCCAGCGCGCCGGCACGCAGAGCCAGCGCGAGGCCGTCTCCCGTTGCCACGGAAGGGTTCGAGGTCGCCTGGTACATCTGGCCGAGGCCACCGGTCGCGAGCAGCACGGCCGGTGCGGTGAGCACGCCGGGCACGCCGTTGCCGTCCAGCACCAGGAGTCCGGCGACGGCACCGAGCGGCGTCTTCACCGCGTCGACCGCGACGTGGTTCTCCAGCAGGGGAACCCGTCCGTCCACAGTGGCCTTGAGCAACGCCCGTTCGACCTCGGCGCCCGTGGCGTCGCCGCCCGCGTGCACGACCCGGAACGCGCTGTGGCCGCCTTCGCGGGTGCGTTCCAGCAGGCCGTCGGGCTGGGCGTCGAACACGGCGCCGCGTTCGCGCAACCGGGCCACCGCGGCGGGGCCGTCGGTGATGATGGCCGCCACGGCCGCGTCGTCGCACAGGCCCGCGCCCGCCGTCAGCGTGTCCTCGATGTGCCTGGCGACCGAGTCTCCGGGGTCGTGCTGGTCCTCCATGACGACCGCGACGCCGCCCTGGGCCCAGCGCGTGTTGCCGTCGTCGCCCGCGGCCTTCGTGACGACCAGGACCCGAAGTCCCAGCTCACGAGCCCGCAGCGCGGCGGTGAGACCCGCCACGCCGGTGCCGACCACGATCAGGTCGGCTCGCGCCTCCCAGCGCGCGGCCATCACTCACCGCCGCCGGGCTGACCGATCTCGATCATGCGCTGCACGGCACCCTGGGCGCGCTGGGCGGTCTCCAGGTCCACGTGCACCTCGTCCAGGCCGTCCCGCACGCAGCGCAGCAACGCGGCCGGCGTGATCATCTTCATGTAGGTGCACGACGCGCGGTCGTTCACAGCGCGGAAGTCGATCTCCGGGGCGGCCTTGCGCAGCTGGTGCAGCATGCCGACCTCGGTCGCGACGAGCACCTTGGTGGCCTTGGTGCTGCGGGCCGCGCTGATCATGTCGCCGGTCGAGAGGATCTTGACCTTCTCCGCCGGGACGATGCCCTCGCCGCTCAGGTAGAGCGCTGACGTGGCGCACCCGCACTCCGGGTGGATGAACAGGTCGGCCTCGGGGTTCGCGGCGGCGCGTTCGGCCAGCTCAGGGCCGTTGATACCGGCGTGGACGTGGCACTCGCCCGCCCAGATGTGCAGGTTGTCGCGACCGGTCTCGCGCTTGACGTGCGCACCCAGGAACTGGTCGGGGCAGAACAGCACCTCGCGGTCGGCCGGGATCGACGCGACCACGTCGACGGCGTTCGAGGACGTGCAGCAGATGTCCGTCTCGGCCTTCACCTCGGCCGTGGTGTTCACGTACGACACGACGACGGCGCCGGGGTGCTGCGCCTTCCACTCGCGCAGCTGCGCGCCGGTGATCGAGTCGGCGAGCGAGCAGCCCGCGCGCTCGTCCGGGATCAGCACGGTCTTCTGCGGCGCGAGGATCTTCGCGGTCTCGGCCATGAAGTGCACGCCGCAGAAGATGATGGTCTGCGCGTCGGACTGCGCGGCGATGCGGCTGAGCGCGAGGGAGTCGCCGGTGTGGTGCGCGATGTCCTGGATCTCGGGCAGCTGGTAGTTGTGCGCCAGGATGACGGCGTCCCGCTCCTTCGCGAGGCGCAACACCTCGTCCCGCCACGCCGCGTTCGGCTCGACTCCGCCGTACACGCCTGACGCGGTTCGCTCCACGGTTGCGGTAGCGACCATCACTGCCTCCTCGATCCGGGGTTTTCGCCTATTGGTCGAAAACGTGGCCGATAGTATCAGCCAGGTGGCAGGTGTGGGGCACGAAGTTCTGGCCGCTGTGTTGCGGGTGAGAGGTGCGTCACTCCAGGTCATGCTGTGGGAGCGCGCTCGGGAGCCACACGCTCACCGCTGGTCGCTGCCCGGCGGGGAGCTGCGGGTGGACGAGGACGTCGAGTCCTCCATCCGCCGTCAGCTGGCGGAAAAAGTCGACGTGCGACAGTTGTCACACGTCGAGCAGCTGGCCGTCTTCAGCGCCCCGGACCGCGTCCCCGGACCCCGCGTCGTGGCGACCGCGTTCCTCGGGCTGGTGCCCTCCGACGTCGATCCCGAGGTGCCCTCGGACACTTCCTGGCACTGCACCGAGAAGTTGCCCGCCATGGCGTTCGACCACGCGTCGATCGTGCATCGAGCGCGGCACAGGCTCGGCTCGAAGCTGTCGTACACGAACCTCGGGTTCGCCCTGGCCCCGCCCGAGTTCACGATCTCGCTGCTGCGCGACCACTACTCGGCCGCGCTGGGGTACCGGGTGTCCGCGACGAACCTGCAACGGGTGCTGTCGCGGCGGTTGTTGCTGGAACCGACGGGGGGCACCGCTCCCCCCGGCCCGTCCGGCGGCAGGCCCGCCGCGCTGTTCCGGTTCAGCGCCAAGGGAATCAAAGTCACCGATCCGTTCGCCGTGCTGAGGCCGCCGGGATCCGGCCGTCCAGCAGGCGGAGGTGGCACCACGTAACGTTGCACGCGTGGCAGAGACGCTTCCGTTGTTCCCCCTGGGCACCGTGCTGCTGCCCGGCGCGTCCTTGCCGCTGCACATCTTCGAACCCCGCTACCGCCAGCTCGTCGTGGACCTGATGACGGGCTCGCTGTTCGGGCGCACGTTCGGGGTCGTGTGCATCAAGGAGGGCTGGGAGGTCGGCGCCGACAACGTCCGCTCGTTGCAGGACATCGGCTGCTCGGCCGACCTGCTCGACGCCCGGCCGTTGCCCGAGGGGCGCTTCGACATCGTGACGCGCGGGGTGCGCCGGTTCCGGCTGCTGGACGTGGACACCACGACCGCGCCCTACCTGCTGGCGCACGTCGACTACCTGGACGACGCCGCCGTGCCCGAGGCGGCGCTGGAGGTCGTGCCGCTGCTGGAGCGCGGGGCCCGGGCGGCCCACGAACGGTACTGCGGCGCGGCCTGGCACCAGGAGGACTGGTCGGCTCCCTCCGATGACGTGTCCCTGGGAGCGTTGTCCTACCTGCTGGCGGCGGATTGTTTGTTGCCGGTCGAGGACCGGCAGCGGTTGCTGGAGGAACGGTCGCCTGCTCGGCGGTTGCGGTTGGTGCGCAAGATGCTGCACCGCGAGACCGGGATCTTGAGCGCGTTGAAGGCGGTTCCGGTGCCGTTGACGGAGTTCGGGCACGTTCCGAGTCCGAACTAGGGCTTGCCGAGGAAGCTTTCGAACGCCGGCAGGACGTGGTGCGGGTGGCCGCTCGGGGAGAGGTGGTGGGCTTCCTCCACGAGCACTTTCTCGGCGTGCGGCAGGAGGCCTGCCAGCAGGTGCAGGCCCTCGGTGAGGTACTTCGGTGATTTCGCGCCGCCCACCAGCATCACCTTCGGTGTGAGGGCCCTGAACCGGTCCGGGTTCTCGCTCGCCTCGCGTGCCAGCCGGAAGTCATGGCTCAGGGTCGGCAGGATCTCGGCCATTTCCTGCTTTCCTCGTCGTCGCTCTTGCGCAGCACCGCGGTGAAGAGGGTGCGGGGGATCCAGCGGAGTGCGCGCGGACCTATTTCCAGACCCTTGACGAGGGTGACTGCGGCGGCTTCCGGTTCGCCTGCGGCGATTTCCCTTTCGAAGCGGGCGATGACCTTGGCCTTGCGTTTGTGGGCCCCGATCGGTGGTTCGTAGGCGATCACCTTGGTGACGTCCGGGGTGTGCAGGGCGGTTTCCAGGGCGATCAGTGCTCCGGTGCTCACGCCGAGCAGGTGTCTGGCGCCGGTGGCTTTCAGGACGGCTTCGACGTCCTCGACCTCGGTTCTCAGGCTGTGATCCGGTTTGAGCGGGCCGCTGTCGCCCCGGCCCCTGCGGTCGAGGACGTGGACGGTGTGGTGCTCGCCCAGGGCGGTGGCGAGGTCTTCGAAGTCGGCGGCGGGCTCCATCGGGCCCGGGATGATCACGAGTGGTCTGCCCGTGCCCGTGGTGGTGTGGTTGATCTTGGTGCCGTCGGCTGAGGTCGTGATGGGGGGCCTCCTCGTGATTGGTTGTCCTCTGAACGCGCGGGCCTCGACGGTTGTTGCGCGCGCTCGCGCAGGGGTCCCCTTCGAAATGGCGTCCCCCGCGACCCAACCTAGCGAGCAGGTCTGACAGTGCCCGTCGGCACGAACCGGCCGCACCCACAGACGCCGGCCAGCACGAACCAGCCGCACCCAGTCCCCCACACGCACGAACCAGCCGCACCCACAGACGCCGGCCGGCACGAACCAGCCGCACCCACACACCCCGCCGACACGAACCGGCCGCACCCGTGGACGCCGAGAAGCCGAGCGGCAGGGCGCCGATCATCGGATCGTTGGATTGTGGCCTTGTGGGATTGTTGAACAATCCTTACCCTGAGGTCCACATCACACCCGACCACTCCTCCACCACGCTGCGAGGTGTCCCATGAGCACGTCCACGACCGAGGAAACAGGCCGTTTCGCCTGGTTCCGCAGTCTCGGCCAGAAGGGCAGGCGCGCGTTCATCGGCGCGTTCGGCGGCTACGGGCTGGACTCGTACGACTACTGGGTCCTGCCGTTGAGCCTGGTCGCCATCACCGGCTACTTCGGTCTCACCAAGGCCGAGGCCGGTCTGCTGGGCACGAGCACGCTGCTCATGAGCGCCATCGGTGGCGCGGTGGCGGGCATCATGGCCGACCGGTTCGGCCGGTCCAAGACGCTGATCATCACGGTGGCGGCGTACGCGTTCTTCACGGTGCTGTGCGGGTTCGCGACCAACTACGAGACGTTGCTGGTGTTCCGGGCGCTGCAGGGGCTCGGGTTCGGTGGCGAGTGGGCGGCCGGGGCGATCCTCGTGGCCGAGTACTGCAAGCCGAAGTACCGCGGGCGGACGGTGGCGTTCATCCAGAGCGCCTGGGCGGTCGGCTGGGGGCTCGCGGTCGTCGTCAACACGATCGTCGCGTCGGTGGCCGACCCGGCGATCAGCTGGCGGATCATGTTCTGGACGGGCGCGCTGCCCGCGATCCTCATCTTCTACGTGCGCCGCAACGTCGACGACGCTCCCGAGGTCAAGGCCCAGCCCAAGGAGCGCGGCACGTTCCCGAAGATCTTCCAGGGGCCGATCCTCAAGACGACGTTGTTCGCCGCGTTGCTCGCGACCGGTGTGCAGGGCGGGTACTACACGCTCGCGACGTGGCTGCCGGCGTTCCTGCAGACCGGGCGCGGCCTCACGATCATCGGCACGGGCGGGTACCTGGCGTTCCTCATCACGGGTGCGTGGATCGGGTACGTGTGCGGCGGCTACCTGACGGATTACCTGGGGCGCAAGAAGACCTTCACGGTGTTCGCCATCGCGAGTGCGCTGCTGATCGTGGCCTACACGCAGATCCCCAACGGCGCCAACACGTTGGTCATGTTCCTCGGCTTCCCGCTCGGGTTCTGCATGAGCGCCATCTTCAGCGGGTTCGGCAGTTACCTGTCCGAGCTCTACCCGACGCGGCTGCGCGGGACGGGGCAGGGCTTCACGTACAACTTCGGGCGCGCGTTCGGCGCGGTGTTCCCCGGCCTGGTCGGGTTCATGGCCGACCGGCTGGGCATCGGTGGTGCGATGCTGTTCGGGGCGGCCGCGTACGGGATCGCCGTCGTCGCACTCATCTGGTTGCCGGAGACCGTCAACAAGGAGCTCGAATGACGACCGCGGGACAGGCGCCGGGGCAGGCGCAGGCCAACCTGATCGCGATTCCGCGTGACTGGGCGTACGACTTCCTCCTCTTCACCCACCGCAACCCCAAGCCGTGCCCGGTGCTCGACGTGTTGGACGCGGGTGAGACGGTCAGCGCCCTCAAGCAGGACGCCGACGTGCGCACCCACGCGCCGCGCTACCGGATCTGGGAGCACGGTGAGCTGATCGCCGAACCCGAAGACGCGACCGAACACTGGCGCGACGACCTGGTGACGTTCCTGATCGGCTGCAGCTTCACGTTCGAGACGGCGCTGACCAACGCCGGTGTGCCGCTGCGGCACGTCGACCAGAAGCGCAACGTCTCGATGTTCGTCACGGACATCCAGTGCCGGCCCGCGGGACGGCTGCACGGCCCGATGGTCGTGTCGATGCGCTGGATCCCCGAGTCGCTGGTGGACATCGCGCACAAGGTCACCGCGCTCATGCCGTCCGTGCACGGGGCTCCGGTCGGCGCGGGAGATCCGAGGATGCTCGGCATCGACGACGTCCACACGCCCGACTTCGGCGACGCGGTCGAACCGGAACCCGGTGACGTGCCGGTGTTCTGGGCCTGCGGGGTCACTCCGCAGGCGGTGCTGATGAAGTCGAAGCCGCCGTTCGCGATCACGCACGCGCCCGGTCAGATGTTCGTCACCGACATGCCGGACTTCGCCTACCGCGTCGGCTAGAACCAGGGGGACGGCGCCTCAGCCGAGGCGTCGTCCCAGGTCGTCCAGGCCGTTCCAGGCCGCGCAGCAGCCGTACGCCAGCGCGGCGCCCAACGGCCACGCCAGGATCCCCCACCACGTCTCCAGCGACGGTGCGACGAGCAACGTGTCGTTGGCCTTGATCGACGCGGGCATCGGGTACGCGCCGGCGGCGAGCGAGCCGCCCAGGAACTGCATGAACCACCCGGCACCGAACGCGCCGACGGTCATCCCGAGCATCGCGACGGGCCCGCGCCGCTGCCGCAGCAGCCAGGTGGCGACGCCCGTGATCACACCGGCGCCGAGGCCGATCATCACGAACACCATCAGCGCGTCGAGCCGGTGGTAGCTCTCCAGCCCGATCGGGTAGAACTTGCCGTCCTGCGCCGAAACGATCTTGAGCTGCGCCGGTGCCAGCCACGACCACAGGTAGGCGGCGGGCAGCCCGAACGCGAACGTCGTCAGCGCCACCACGACGCCCGGCAGCAGGTCCCGCTTCACCACCACCTTCGGCCGTGGCCGGAGGTAGTAGTGGTAGACGTACGGCGGCTCCGGCACGGGTTCGATGCGCACCGGCGCTGCTTTCTCGTCCATTCGCGAGAGATTACTACCGAGCCGAGGCGGTCTCTCCATGACGGCTGCAGCGCGCCGTCCAGCCGTCCGGCGTCACCTGGACGACCATGCGGCGCGCGCACTCCGCGCAGTACCGCGGCGGGTCGATCATGGACAACCGCTGACGGCAGAACGCGTGGTCGCCGTCAGCATCCTCTTTGCCGCAGAAGGAGCAGTACGTCATCACAGGGTCTGGCTCAACGCCTTGATGGGCATCGACAGCTCTTCCAGCATGTCGAGGTCCTGCTGCGCCGGGCGGCCGAGGTTCGTCAGGTAGTTGCCGACGATGATCGCGTTGATGCCGCCGAGCATGCCCTGCTTCGCGCCCAGGTCGCCGAACGTCAGCTCACGGCCACCGGCGAACCGCAGGATCGTGCGCGGCAGGGCGAGCCGGAACGCGCCGACCGTGCGCAACGCCTCGGCGCCCTCGACGACCGGGTAGTTCTCGTACGGCGTGCCGGGGTTCGGGATGAGGAAGTTGAGCGGCACCTCGTCGGGCTCCAGCTCGGCGAGCTGCACCGCGAACTCCGCGCGCTGCGCCAGCGTCTCCCCCATGCCGATGATGCCGCCGCAGCAGACCTCCATGCCGGCGTCGCGGATCATCCGCAGCGTGTCCCAGCGCTCCTCCCAGGAGTGCGTGGTCACGACCTCCGGGAAGTGCGAACGGGCCGTCTCGAGGTTGTGGTTGTAGCGGTGCACGCCCATCGCCACGAGCTCGTCGACCTGCTCCTGCGTGAGCATGCCCAGCGAACAGGCGATCTGGATGTCGTTGCCGTCCTCGCGGATGGCCTTGATGCCGTCGCGCACCTGCGAGAGCAGCCGCTTGTCCGGGCCGCGCACGGCCGCGACGATGCAGAACTCGGTCGCGCCGGTGTCGCGGGTCTGCCTCGCTGCGCGGACCAGGCCGGGGATGTCGAGCCACGCCGACCGCACGGGCGACGGGAACTGGCCCGACTGCGAGCAGAAGTGGCAGTCCTCGGGGCAGCCGCCGGTCTTGAGCGACACGATGCCCTCGACCTCGACCTCGGGGCCGCACCAGCGTTCGCGGACCTCGTGGGCGAGGGCCAGGAGCTCGGGGATGCGGTCGTCGGGGAGTTCGAGGACCTTGAGGACCTGCTCCTCCGACAGTCCGACTCCTCGTTCGAGCACCTGCTCACGAGCCTCGTCGAGCACGTCGATCTGTTCCGGAGCTGCGGTCACGGTCTCTCCTCCTCCTGTGGCCTGGCGTGCACTATGCCGCACTGAATCCTTCATCGTGGAGCGACGTAGGTCACTGGACCGCGAACTGAGCCGCGAACGTGTCCGGGTCGAACGCCCCGCCGAACCACGGTGAGAACGATCTCTTGGCAACGCCCAGGAAATCCACAGAACCGAGCTTCGTCACACCCTGGGGCAGCGCGCCGAGCAACGGGGCACCCGCCGCTTCGGGCAGATCAGCCAGGTTGGTGAGCGACGCGAGGTCCGGGTGCAACGGCCAGCTGCCGACCACGACGCCGATCGCTTCGAGCCCACGCCGCTGCAACGCCTCGGCCGTCAGCGCGGTCGTGTTCAACGTGCCGAGCCCCGCCTGCGCCACGATCAGGACCGGCGCGTTCACCGCCCACGCGATGTCGGCCAGGGTCGAACCGCTCTCGTCGAACCGCACCAGCAGCCCGCCCGCGCCCTCGACCAGCACCAGGTCGTGGGTCTCGTCGAGCTCCGTCACGGCCGCGGCGACGTCCTTGGGGTGCACGGTGGCCATGCCCGCGCGTCTGGCCGCGGTGGCCGGGGCCAGCGGGTCGGGGTATCTCGCCAGCTCACGGGTCGTCACGTCGCCCGCGAGCCGCGCCACCTCCGCCACGTCGCCCGGCTCGCCGGGCAGCAGGCCGGTCTGCGCGGGCTTCAGCACCGCGACCCGTCTGCCTTCTGCCCTGGCCAGCGCCGCGATGCCCGCGGTGACGGCGGTCTTGCCGACCTCGGTCCCGGTTCCGGTGATCACCAGCACGCTCACAGGGCCCCACCCTAGAACCTCACCTACGGTGATCACATGACCGACGAACCGATCGTGATGTACGGCGCCGAATGGTGTGGCGACTGCCGCCGGGCCAAGTCGTGGCTGACCCGCAACAACGTGCCGTTCACCTACGTCGACGTCGAGCACGACGACGCGGCGCGGGACAAGGCGATCGAGATCTCCGGCCGCAAGCAGATCCCCGTCGTGGTGCTGCCGAACGGCGAGTTCATGGTCGAACCGACGGACACTCAGCTGGCCGCCGCGATCACGCCCTGACAGATCGCCGCGATGTCGTCGTCCGTGCTGATGAACGGCGGCATCGTGTAGATCAGGTCGCGGAACGGCCGCAGCCACACCCCAGCGTCCACGGCGGCCTTCGTCGCCCGTGCCATGTCCACGGGCTCATGCAGCTGCACGACACCGATAGCGCCCAGCACGCGCACGTCCCGAACACCGGGCAACGCGCGTGCGGGCGCGAGTCCGTTCCTGAGACCGGTCTCGATACGCGAGACCTCGCGCTTCCAGTCCTGCGACAGCAGCAGTTCGATCGACGCCAGCGATACCGCGGCGGCCAGCGGGTTGCCCATGAACGTCGGCCCGTGTGCGAGCACCGGCACCTCACCCTTGCTGATCCCGTCCGCCACCCGGGACGTGCACAAGGTGGCGGCCATCGTCATGTATCCGCCGGTCAGCGACTTGCCGAGGCACATGACGTCCGGGCTGACGTTCGCGTGGCCGGCGCCGAACAGCTCGCCCGTGCGCCCGAACCCCGTGGCGATCTCGTCGAACACCAACAGCACGTCGTGTGTGTATGCGAGCTCACGGAGTACATGCAGGTAGCGGGGGTCGTGGAACCTCATGCCCCCGGCGCCCTGCACGACCGGCTCGACGATGATCGCGGCCAGTTCGTGAGCGTGTTCTTCGATGAGGTCCGCGAGGTGCTGGACGTACGCGGTGTCCATCTCGGCCGGCGGTTCGTCCGCGAACACCTGCTGCGGCAGGATTCCACGCCACAGCGAATGCATCCCGCCGTCGGGGTCGCACACGGACATCGGGTTGAACGTGTCGCCGTGGTACCCGCCGCGCCACGTCAGCAGGCGGTGCTTCTCCGGCCGGTTCCGCGAACGCCAGTACTGCAGGCACATCTTCACGGCGACCTCGACCGACACCGAGCCGGAGTCGCACAGGAACACGTGCTGCAAGGGCTCAGGCGTGATCTCCACGAGCTTCTCGCAGAGCCTGATGGCGGGCTCGTGCGTGAGCCCGCCGAACATCACGTGGCTCATCCGGCCGAGCTGGGAGGTGACGGCCGCGTCCAGCACCGGGTGGCGGTAGCCGTGGATGGCCGCCCACCACGACGACATGCCGTCGACCAGCTCACGGCCGTCCGCGAGGGTGAGCCGGACACCCGAGGCCTCCGCGACGAGCAGCGGTTCCTGGGTGCCCGGCATCGGGCCGTACGGGTGCCAGACGTGCGCCTGGTCGAGCTTCAGCAGGTCGTCCACCCGCCCGAGATTAGGCGAGGCGCACCGGCAGCGTGTGCAGGCCGCGGATCAGCGTGCTGTCCCGCCACCCCAGCGTCTCCGGCTCGGCCGCGAGCGTCAGGTTCGGGAACCGGGCCAGCAGCCGCGTGAGCGCCACGTCGAACTCCAGGCGGGCCAGCGGCGCGCCGAGGCAGAAGTGGATGCCGTGCCCGAACGCCACGTGGCCCTGCGCGGACCGCGTCACGTCCAGCTGGTCGGCGTTCTCGTAGCGCTGCGGGTCGCGGTTCGCGGCGATCAGCGACACCATGAGGATCTCGTCGGCGGGCACGGTCACGCCGCCGAGCTCGACGGACTCCTTGGTGTACCGGAAGGTCGCGACGTTCACCGGTCCTTCCAGCCGCAGGAACTCCTCGGTGCTCGCCGGGATCAGTTCCGGGCGGTCCTTGAGGATCTGCAGCTGCTCCGGGTTCTTCAGCAACGCGAGCACGGCGTTGCCGATGAGGTTCACCGTCGTCTCGTGGCCCGCCACCAGCAGCAGGAACGCCATCGAGATCAGCTCTTCGGTGCTCAGCCGGTCACCGGAGTCGTCCGCGTGCACGAGGGCGGAGAAGAACGTGTCGTTCGGCTCGGCCTCGGCGATCGCCGTGACGTGCTGGAACAGGAAGCCCGCCATCGAGGCCGCCGCTGCCTGGACCTGCTCGGGCGTGCCGAACGACAGCAGCTGGTTGGACCACTCGCGGAAGTCGTCGCGGTTGTCGATCGGGATCCCGAGCAGCTCACAGATCACCGTGATGGGCAGCGGGAACGCGAACACCTCCAGCAGGTCGACCTCGTCGCCGTCGTCCAGCTTCGCGATCAGCTCGGCCGCGATCTCCTCGACGCGCGGACGCATCAACTCGACGCGACGGGCGGTGAAGGCCTTGGTCACGAGCTTGCGCAGGCGGGTGTGGTGGGGCGGGTCCAGGTTGAGCATGTGGACGGCGAGCGTGGGCTCGACCTCGCGGCGCACGTGCGCCTGGGTGGCGTGCTTGGCCATCAGGTGGCCACCGGTCTGGATGTCCTTGCTGATCCTCGGGTCGGTGAGGGCGATCTTCGCCTCGTCGTAGCGAGTGACGAGCCAGGCCTTGAGACCGTGCGGCAGGATGACTTCCCGCACCGGCCCCTCGGCGCGCAACAGGTCGTGCACCTCGTGCGGGTTCTGGACGTAGTCGGCGGGCAACCGGGTGAGTGTCGTCACCTCACCCAGTTAACCCCGTTTACTCGACCCTCGCCACTATTTCCCGCGCGATCCTCGTTCCTGCACCGTCCACAGGTTGCCGTCGAGGTCGGTGAAGTCGAAGAAGCTCGCGTAGTTGCGCCGCGCGGGGTCCCTGCCGGGCGCGAAACCGCCCTGCCAGTCGGGCATGCCCGCCTTGTGCCGCAACGGTCCGACGCTCACGCCGCGACCTGCCATCTCCTGGTGCGCGGCCTCGATGTCGTTCACGACCAGGTAGTTCCCGACACCGGTGCCGAACTGGATGGAACACCCCGAACCGGGCGGCGTGAGTTGCACTACGCGGAATTGGTCGTTCGGCCGATAGTCGACGTCCAACTCGAATCCGGCCATTTTCGTGTAGAAGGTGATCGCCTTGTCCACGTCGCTGACGGGGATGGTCACGACCTCGATCCGGTAGTCCACCTCAGACCAGCACCTCTCCACCGTCGACGCCGAGCGAGACGCCGGTCAGGAACCTGTTGGTGAGCGCGAAGAACACCGCGTCGGCGATCTCGTCGGCCTGTCCGACCCGCCCGGCCGGGCTGGTGGCTTCGCGGGCCGCGAACAACACCGCCTTCTGCGCACCGAGGCCGTCGTAGGCGCCGGTGTCGATCGTGCCGGGCGAGATGGCGTTGACCCGGAGAGGCGCGAGTTCGACCGCAAGGCCGCGGGTGATGGCGTCCACGGCGGCGTTGGTGGCGCCGACGGCGAGCATGCCCGGCATGACCTTGCGGGCGGAGGCGCCGGAGAAGAAGACGAACGACCCGGTGGCGGGCATGCGCGGGGCGAAGTGCCTGGCCAGCAGGATCGGGCCGACGACCTTGACGTCGAACGACGCCCGCACGGCGTCCCGGTCGAGATCGGCGACCGTGCCACGGGCCCTGGCCGAGGCGGTCGACACGACGTGGTCGACGGTGCCGACCCGTTCGGCGAGGGCCGCGACACTGGCCTCGTCGGTCAGGTCGACGTGCTCGTCCTGGTTGCGCCCGGCCAGCACGACCGTGCCGCCGGCGGCGCGCACCTTCGCGGCCACCGCGCCGGCGATGCCGCTGTCACGTCCGATGACCAGCACCTTCATCGCAGTCCCTCGATCTCTTCCGGGGTGAGGCCGCGGTCGATGCCGTGCGGCACAACGGTTTGCCCTGGTTCCAGGGCGAGCTTGCGGTCGTCGAGCCACACGTCGACGACGTCGGGTTCGAACGAGACCCAGTTCGACACCGGGGCCACCTCGGCCCACGCGTCCGGGTACGACCAGGCGGCGCGCTTGCGGTCACCGATGTCGTAGTAGCTCGCCAAACCCTTGTAGGGGCAGAAGGTCTCGCATTCGACGTGCCGCAAGGCGTCCGCATCGACGTCCTCGCGCGGCACGTACCAGCGCGTCGCGAAACCCGATTCGTACAGCGCCAGCGGCCTCTTCGTGTCCGCGACGACCCGGTCGCCGTCCCGCACGACGAGGTGCCGTGAGGTCTGCCGGATGTCGATGCGGTGGTACGGATCGGCCGCGTGCCCGACGATCCGTTCGTCCTCCTCGTAGAACGCTTCCATCGCACGCCAGGCGAAAGCGATCCTGTCTCGCAGGACGTCAGCATGCGCGGGCAGATCGACGTGCTGCCACGCCGCGTGCTTCGCCGCCCCCACCGCGAACCACTTGGTGACACCGAAATCGCGGTGGTTCGTCGTGCGCGTCTCTTCTTCGAGCCCCGTCACGTCGTCACGCGGGAAGTACGCGACCGGATAACGGCCGGGTTCGTGCAGCAGCACGACGTTCTCGCTGTCGGTGACCCACTCCCCCGCGTGCTTCACGCGCATCCGGCGGCGCAGCGGTTCGGCCCACAACAGCCGCTCCGGCAACGGTTCCGGCGTCAGGAACCGCCCCACGGCCTTCGCACCCAACGGCCCTTGCTGCCACGACAGACCCATGACCATCTCCTAACCTTTTAAACGGTGGTTGATAGTTAGACACCCGGTCCTATAACCTGTCAAGGGTCACTTTGGAGGTTAGGAATGGACGAGGCGCTGTTGCTCGACCTGCTGAACACCACACCCGTGCTGGACGACGGACAGCACGACCTGCTCGCGGAGGACGGCCCGGGGTGGCTGACGTCGCACGACCAGCCGGCGTCGAAGGACGAACTGCGCGCCCTCGTGGCCGCGCGGGACGCGTTGCAGGCGGTGGTCCGCGGCACCGGGGAGACGGCCGCGCTGGCGCCGTTCGTGGAGGGTGTGCGGCAACGGGCGGGCGTCGACCCGTCCGGTCTCGTGTGGCACCTCGACCTGCCCGGAGGACGAACGGCGGCCGCACGCGCGGTGCTCGCCTGGGACGCACTGCGGGTCTCCAGCCCCGGACGGCTGCGACCGTGCGCGAACCCCGAGTGCCGGCTGTTCCTGATCGACCACAGCAAGCCGAACTCCGCCCGCTGGTGCTCGATGGCGGTGTGCGGCAACAGGATGAAAGCCCGCCGCCACTACCAGCGCACGCGAGGAGAACGCTGATGGCCCGCCTGCTGTCGTTGAACGTCGGTCTGCCGAAGGACGTCTCCTGGCACGGCAGGACCGTCCACACCGGAATCTTCAAGCAGCCGGTCGACGGGCCGCGCATGGTCCGCCGCCTCAACATCGACGGCGACGGCCAGGGCGACCTCGGTGGGCACGGTGGCGAGAACCGCGCGGTGCTCGTGTACCAGCGGGAGTCCTACGAGCACTGGAGGTCCGAACTGGGACGGACGTTCGAGCACGGCCAGTTCGGCGAGAACTTCACGGTCGAGGGCCTGGCCGACACCGAGGTGCACGTGGGCGACCGGTTCCGCATCGGCGGGGCCGAGTTCGAGGTCACCCAGCCGCGCGTCACCTGCTACCGCGTCGGGATGAGGCTGGACGAGCCGCGCATGCCGTCGTTGATGGTCGCGCACGGCCGTCCCGGCTTCTACCTGCGGGTGATCACCGAGGGCGAGGTGCGGGCGGGCGACGAGATCGTGCGCACCCGCGTCGGCCGGCACGCGCTGAGCGTCGCCGCGATCGACGCGTTGCTCTACCTGCCGGGCAAGGACCGCGAGAGCCTGCTCAAGGCCGTCGACATCCCCGCGCTGAGCCCCGGCTGGCAGGGTTCGTTCCGCGACCTGCTGGCACCGCCGGAACCCGTTGGCCGGGTCGGGTTCCGATCGGTGCGGGTGGAGGCGGTCGTGCCGGAGGGCCCGTCCATCACGTCGTTCCACCTCGCCGGTGACGGCCTGCCGCGCGCGTTGCCGGGCCAGTACCTGACGGTCCGGGTGCCGGGCGGAGTGCGCAGCTACTCGCTCTCGGCGGACTCGTACCGGATCAGCGTCAAGCGCGACGGCGTGGTCAGCAGTTGGTTGCACGACAACGTGAAACCCGGCGACGAGCTGGAAGTGGCGGCGCCGCGCGGGGAGTTCGTGCTGGAACCCGGCGACGAACCGGTGGTGCTGCTCTCGGCCGGGGTGGGGATCACGCCGGTGCTCGCGATGCTGCACGCGCTCAAGGGGACGGACCGCGAGGTGTGGTGGGTGCACACGACGCGTTCAGCCGACCAGGCCTTCGCCGAGGAGGTGCGGGAACTCGGGCCCACTCGGACGGTCGTCCGCTTCTCGGAGCGAGGCAGGTTGACGCAACGCGACCTGGTCGACCTGCCGATCGGTGCGAGCGCGTACCTGTGCGGCCCCAACGCTTTCATGGACGACATGCGCGAGGCCCTCGTCGGCCTCGGCTTCGACCCGGCCCGGATCCACACCGAACTGTTCGGTGCGCGCACGGCCATCAATCCCGGCCTGACCGGCGTCACCACCGTCGCGCCGCACCAGCCCGCACGACCGGGCACCGGCCCGCAGATCACCTTCGCCCGCAACGGCCTCACCGCGGCGGTCCGCGACGACGAGTCGGTCCTCGACCTCGCCGAGGCGTGCGACGTCCCGACCCGCTGGTCGTGCCGCACCGGCGTCTGCCACACGTGCGTGACACCGGTGCTGTCCGGCACCTTCACGAACGATCCGGAGCCGTTGGAACCACCGGCCCCGGGCCACGCGCTGATCTGCTGCGCGCGCCCGGAGACCGACCTGGTCCTCGACCTTTAGCGGTGGATCGTCACGCCGCGGATCGTCTTGAGGTCACCGAAGAGCGACGGCGTCGTGCTGACCCGGAAGTTGTCCACGACCAGCATTTCCTTCGACTTGTCGCGCTTCTGCACCTCCAGGTGCACGGCGACCTGCCCCTCGTGCGACTTGAACACCATCTTGAGCTCTTCGATCAGCTCGGGCGTCAGCGTCCTGGTGTGCAGGCCGAGGACGAGAGGCGGGTCCGCGCCGGGGTTCGCCTCGGCGTCGCTGATGTCGAGCGGCACGACCCCGTCACCGAAGATCGCCATCTTGTCCTCGCGCCAGTTCACCCGGCCCTTGACGCAGACGGCGGAGTCGAGTTCGAGGTCGTCGCGCAGCACCTCGTACGACTTCGGGAAGAACAGCACCTCGATGGACGCGTCCAGGTCCTCGATGACCGTGATCGCCCACGGCAGGCCGTTCTTGTTCACCCGGCGCTCGATCGACGAGATCATGCCCGAGACGATCAGCTCGCCTTCCTTGGGCGGGTCGTCGAGCACGACGGCGATCGGGCGCGGCGCGAACTTGCGCAGGATCCGCTCGGCACCGTCGAGGGGGTGCGAGGAGACGTAGAGGCCCAGCATCTCCTTCTCGAGGCTGAGCATCTGCTTGCGCGGGTACTCCTCGGTGCCGAACTTGAGGTGCGCCAACGGGGACGTGCTGTCGTCCTGGTCGTCCGCGCTGTCGCCGCCGAAGAGGTCGAACTGACCTTCGGCCTCCTTGCGCTTGATCGGCACGACCGCGTCGACCGCGTCCTCGTGCACCTGGATCAACGCGAGGCGCGGGTGTCCGAACGAGTCGAACGCGCCCGCCTTGATCAGCGACTCGATGACGCGCTTGTTGCAGGCGACGAGTTCGGACTTGTCCATGAAGTCCGTGAAGGACGTGTAGTTGCCCTTCTCCTTGCGCGTCTTGATGATCGACTCGACGACGTTCGCGCCGACGTTGCGGATCGCGCCCAGGCCGAAGCGGATGTCGGTGCCGACCGCGGAGAACCGCAGCGCGGACTCGTTGACGTCCGGCGGCAGCACCTTGATGCCGAGGCGGCGGCACTCCGCGAGGTAGACGGCCGACTTGTCCTTGTTGTCACCGACGGAGGTGAGCAGCGCGGCCATGTACTCGGCGCGGAAGTTCGCCTTGAGGTACGCGGTCCAGTACGAGATCAGGCCGTACGCGGCGGCGTGCGACTTGTTGAACGCGTAGCCGGCGAACGGGAGGATCGTGTCCCACAGCGCCTGGATCGCCTCGTCGGAGAAACCACGCGGGTCGGCCCGCATACCCGCCTGGAAGCCCTCGAACTCCTTCGCGAGGACCTCGGCCTTCTTCTTGCCCATCGCCTTGCGGAGCACGTCCGCTCGGCCCATGGAGTACCCGGCGACCTCCTGGGCGATGAACATGATCTGCTCTTGGTAGACGATCAGACCGTGCGTCTCGCCGAGGATCTCCTTGAGCGGCTCGGCGAGCTGCGGGTGGATCGGCTTGACCTCTTGACGGCCGTTCTTGCGGTCCGCGTAGTCGTTGTGCGCGTTCACGCCCATCGGGCCGGGGCGGTACAGCGCGCCGACCGCGACGATGTCCTCGAACGACGTCGGCTGCATGCGGCGCAGCAGGTCGCGCATGGGGCCACCGTCCAGCTGGAACACACCCAGCGTGTCACCGCGGCCGAGCAGCGCGTACGTCTCCGGGTCGTCCATCGGGAGCGTGTCGAAGTCCGGGACCGCGTCCTTGCCCCGGTTCATCTCGATGTTCTCGATGGCGTCGCCCATGACCGTCAGGTTGCGCAGCCCGAGGAAGTCCATCTTGAGCAGGCCGATGTTCTCGCACGACGGGTAGTCCCAGCCGGTGATGAACGAGCCGTCGTCGCGGTACCAGAGCGGGATGGAGTCGGACAGCGGGTCCTTCGACATGATGACCGCACACGCGTGCACACCGGCGTTGCGGATCAGGCCCTCGAGCCCGAGCGCGGTGTCGAAGATCTCCTTCACCTGCACGTCGGTCTCGAGCAGCGAGCGGACCTCGGCGGCCTCGCCGTAGCGCGGGTGGCTCTTGTTGATGATGCCGTTGAGCGGGATGTCCTTCGCCATGATCGGCGGCGGCAGCGCCTTGGAGATCTTGTCGGCGATCGCGAAGCCCGGCTGACCGTGGTGGACACGCGCCGAGTCCTTCAGCGCCGCCTTGGTCTTAATGGTGCCGAACGTGATCACCTGGGCGACCTTGTCGGCGCCGTACTTCTCGCTCGCGTACCGGATCATCTCGCCTCGACGGCGGTCGTCGAAGTCGATGTCGATGTCGGGCATGGCGGTGCGCTCGGGGTTCAGGAACCGCTCGAACAGCAGACCGTGCGGGATCGGGTCGATGTTCGTGATGCCCATCGCCCACGACACGGCGGCGCCCGCCGCGGAACCACGGCCGGGGCCGACGCGGATGCCGACGCTGCGGGCGTAGTTGATGAGGTCGGCGACGATGAGGAAGTACGCCGGGAAGCCCTTGTCGATGATGACCTGGGCCTCGTAGTCACAGCGCTTGATGTACTCGTCCGGCACCTCGGAGCCGCGGAACCGCCACTCGAGGCCGCGCCGGATCTCCTTGCGGAACCACGACGCCTGGTCCTCGCCCTCGGGGACCTCGAAGTTCGGGATCCGGTCCTTGATGCTCCAGATGTCGTCGTAGGACTCGACCATCTCCGCGACGAGCAGCGTGTTGTCGCACGCCTCCGGCAGGTCCTTCCAGATCTGCCGCATGTCCTCGGCCGACTTCAGGTAGTAACCGTCGCCGTCGAACTTGAACCTGTTCGGGTCCGTGAGCATCTTGCCGGACTGCACGCAGAGCAACGCCGAGTGCGTGTCCGCCTGGTCCTTGGTGACGTAGTGGCTGTCGTTGGTCGCGAGCGGCGGGATGCCGAGCTTCTTGCTGATCTCCAGCAGGCCCTCGCGGACCCTGGTCTCGATGTCGAGACCGTGGTCCATCAACTCCAGGAAGAAGTTCTCCTTGCCGAAGATGTCCTGGTAGTCGGCCGCCGCCTGCAGCGCCTCGGCGGTGTGCCCGAGCCGCAGCCGGGTCTGCACCTCGCCGGACGGGCAGCCCGTCGTCGCGATGATGCCGTTCGCGTGCTCCGCGACGAGTTCGCGGTCCATGCGGGGCTTGTAGTAGTAGCCCGTCTTGCTCGCCTCGGTGTGCAGCCGGAAGAGGTTCCGCAGGCCGTCCGCGTTGCGCGCCCACATCGTCATGTGCGTGTAGGCACCCGCACCGGAGATGTCGTCGCCGCGCTGGCCCGGGTCGCCCCAGAAGACCGGCTTCTTGTGCAGGCGGTTGTGCGGCGCGAGGTAGGCCTCGATGCCGATGATCGGCTTGATGCCGGTCTTCTGCGCCGTTTGGTAGAACTCGTCGGAGCCGTACATGTTGCCGTGGTCGCTCATGCCGACCGCCGTCATGCCGAGCCGGCCGGCCTCCTCGAACAGCGGGGCGACCTTGGCCGCGCCGTCGAGCATCGAGTACTCGGTGTGCACGTGCAGGTGCACAAACGAGTCCGCCACGGGCAACCCCCTTGTGTAGCAAGCGTTTTCGCGCGACCAAGGGACTATCACGTCCAAGCGCCAGCCAACCCTACAGCCTGAGCGGACCGCTCATCACGACCGGCACGCCCCAGAGGACAAACCGCCAGGTGGCACTGCCGGACTTGTCGCCTTGATCTCGATCGGGTACGCGGTGGCGCCGTGATCCAGAGCGGCGGGTAGCGTTCTTTTCGTGGTGGCCCCCGATCCCGTAGACGCTCGCCTGCTCGCCGTTCTCGCCGAGTCGGGCCGCGCCGCCGTGCACGAGATCGCCCAGCGCCTGGGCATGGACCCGCGCGAGGCCGCCATGCGCCTGATCACGCTCTCGGGCAGCGGCCTGCCGTTGCTGGTGGGCGTGGAGTGCGACCCGAACGGCCTGCGCAGGGCGTTGGCGAACGCCGCCGCGTACGGCAACTACCTGGGCCCGCCGCCGTCCGGTCCGTACGCCGTGCACCAGAGCGGGCCGCACCCGGTGCAGCAGCCGTACGGTCCGCAGGGGCCGGTCAGCCAGCCGTTCCCGGCCCAGCCGCAGCCCCAGCAGACGTGGGGCCCGCCCCAGTCCGCCGGGTGGGTGCGCGCGGACCAGCCGCAGCCCAAGCCGGTCGTGTCGCGGACCGGCAAGGTCGGTTCGGCGCTGGAGGCGGACAGCCTCGAGGGCGCCCGCCTGTCGATCCAACTGGTCGAGGTCGTGGACCCGGCCGACTTCCTGTTCACCGCCGCCGGCTACAAGCTCGCCGAGGGCGAACGGGCCGTGGTCGTGCACACCGAGGTGACGAACACCTCGCAGGTCGCCTACACCTCGCTGCCGGACATGTACCTGGTGCTGGTGACGAAGACCGGCGAGACCGTGACGAAGGCGCCGGTGTCGCTGTCGTCACGGCCCGCGCACAAGCTCGGTGTGCAGCCCGGCGAGACCGCGGGCGGGCACAGCGTGTTCGTGCTGCCGGACGCGACCGAGATCATCCAGGTCCGGTGGAGCGTGCGGCCCGAGGTCGACCTCAACACCCTCGTGTGGACCGTCGAGGACTAACCGAGCACTTCCAGCGCCTTGGCGTGCACGCCCGGTGCGGCCGCGAGGTACTCACGCGTGGTCAGGTCCCACGGCTTGCCGTCGAGGTCCGTGACCGTGCCGCCTGCTTCCTGCACCAACAACACACCTGAGGCATGCGCGCGCACGTTGTCGTACTGCCAGTGCGCGTCCATGCGTCCCGCCGCCACCTGTGCGAGCTGGTGGCTGACCGGAACGGAGATGCGCACGTACAGGGCGTGCTTGGCCATCGCCGCGTAGGAGGTGCCGACCCGGTCGGCCATCTCCGGGCCCTGACCTGGCTGCGCCTGGCCGGTGCCGACCAGGGCGCCGTTCAGCTCGGTCTTGTCCGAGACGCCGATGCGGACGCCGTTGAGGAACGCCCCTCCGCCCTCGGTGGCGGTGAACATCTCGTCGAACAGCGGGAAGTGGAGGACGGCCAGGACCGGGCGGCCGTCGCGGACGAGGCTGACGCCGATGTTCCAGTCGGTCATGCCGTGGACGGCGTTCATGTTGCCGCCGACCGGGTCGATCAGCCACCACTCGCCGTCGGGCAGCGGGCCGGAGCCGTGTTCGTCGTCGAGCCAGCGGGCCTGCGGGTTGATCTCCTTCAGCGCGGGTTCGAGCAGGTCGACGACGGCGGCGTCGTTGGCCTGGACGGCAGCGACGATCTCGGCGAGAGACGAGGTGCGGGACTCCGTCGAGTAACGCTTCAGCATGCGGGCGCCGGCGGCGCGAACGGCTGCGGTGGTGGCGGCGATCATGGCTTCCTCCAAGATGACGGTCATGCAAGCGGATCTGAACCTGCTGGTCGTGCTGGACGCCCTCCTCGAGGAGGGCAGCGTGATGGGGGCGGCGGAACGGCTGCACCTGTCGTCGCCCGCGGTCAGCCGGACGCTCGGGCGGATCCGGAAGGTGACCGGCGACGACATCCTCGTGCGGACCGGCCACACGATGACGCCCACGCCGTACGCCCTCGGGATCGCCGAGGAGGTGCGGCGGCTGGTGCGGGAGGCCAACGCCGTGCTGGCGCCCAGCCGGGAGCTGGACCTGGACGGGTTGGAGCGGACGTTCACGGTGCGGTGTCACGACGCCCTCGCCTCGTCGGTGGTGCCGGCTCTGGTCGGGCGGGTCGCGGAACGGGCGCCCGGCGTGCGGTTGCGGGTGCTGGCCGAGCACTCCGGCGACACCGACGACCTGCGGCACGGGCGGGTGGACCTCGAACTCGGGGGTGGGGTGCCGGACCTGCCCGAGTACCGGTCGGAGACGCTCGGGACCGATCCGCTCGCCGTGGTGATGCGGCGTGGGCATCCGTGCGACGAACTGGATCTGCGCGCGTATGCGACCTATCCGCACGTGGTGGTGTCACGGCGGGGGCGGTTCAGCGCGTCGATCGACGCGGTGCTGGAACGGGACGGGTTGCGGCGCAAGGTGATCGCGACGGTGGCGACGGTGCACTCGGCGTTGCAGATCGCGGCGGCCAGTGATGCGCTCGTCACCACGACGACGATCCTGTGCGGACCGTTGATCGAGGCGTTCGGGCTGGTCACACGGCCGTTGCCGGTCGAGTCACCGGAGGCGCCGATCCACTGCAACTGGCACCAGCGGTACGACTCGGACCTCGCTCACGCGTGGTTGCGCGAGCAGGTCGGGGAGATCGTCGAGCAGGCGCTAGCCCGCTAGCGGCAACGCCACCGCGCCGGCGAAGCGGGGGTTCTCGGCCTCGTCGAGCATCGCGGCGGCCACGGTCTCCCGGCTGATCTTCGCGCCCAGGTCGAACGGCGGCGCCTCGTCGAGGCCGACCGTGCGGCCGGGCCGGTAGGGCTCGTCGGTGAGCACGCCCGCGTGGAACACGGTGCCGCCGGCGGCGAGGACGGCGTCGTCGGCCGCGACCTTGTCCGGGATGCGGTCGCCGAAGAACTTCCACAGGACCTCGGCGCCCTCGCCCGCCGCCTGGGCCGAGGCGCCCGTGCCGTACGCGCCGAGCCAGATGATCCGGCGCGGACCTGCGGCGATGACGGCCTGTGCGCCCTCGGAGAGCACGCCGGGGCGGTCGGTGCCGAGGCCGGACAGGACGACCGTGCCGGGGTCGACGGTCAACGGTCCGCTCGCGTCGCCCGTGACCTTGCGGAGGTTCGGGTGGTCGAGGGCGATGCGCGAGACGTCGCGGGCGATCGCGGTGACGGTGTGACCGCGGTCGAGGGCCTGGCGGGTGAGGGCGGAACCGGTGCGGCCCGAGGCCGCGAGGATGGTCAGGTGCATGACCGAAACGCTATTGAGCACACCGATTAACATCAAGTGCAACGTCATCAACCGGTGATTTACTCAGACGCAATCAGCCTTCTTCGCGCAGCTTCTCCAACGCCGTGGCGAGGTCTTCCGGGTAGGCCGACGTGAACGTGACCCACTCGCCGGTGCCGGGGTGGTGGAACCCGAGCTGGTGCGCGTGCAGCCACTGCCGCGTCACACCCAGACGCTTGGCCAGCGTCGGGTCGGCGCCGTACGTCAGGTCGCCCACGCACGGGTGGTGCAGCGCGGAGAAGTGCACGCGGATCTGGTGCGTGCGGCCGGTCTCCAGGTGCACCTCGACGAGAGAGGCGGCGCGGAACGCCTCCATCACCTCGTAGTGCGTGATGGACGGCTTGCCGGAGTTCATCACCGCGAACTTGTAGTCGTGCTTCGGGTGACGGTCGATCGGCGCGTCGATGGTGCCCTTGATCGGGTCCGGGTGGCCCTGCACGATCGCGTGGTAGACCTTGTCGACGGTCCGCTCCTTGAAGGCGTGCTTCAAAGCCGAGTAAGCGGATTCGGACTTCGCGACCACCATCACGCCGGTCGTGCCGACGTCGAGCCGGTGCACGACGCCCTGGCGTTCGGCGGCACCGGACGTGGCGACGCGGTGACCGGCGGCGGCGAGCCCGCCCACGACGGTCGGGCCGGTCCAGCCGGGCGACGGGTGCACGGCGACGCCGACGGGCTTGTCGACGACGATGATGTCGTCGTCCTCGTGGATGATCTCCAGGCCCTCGACCGGGATGGCCTGCACGGTGATCGGCTGCGGCGGCGCGGGCAGCGTGATCTCGAGCATCGACCCGGCGGTCAGCCGGTCGGACTTGCCCACGACCCGGCCGTCGACCAGCACGTCGTCGGCGTCGGCGATGGCCGCGACGGCGGTGCGGGACAGGCCGAGCAGCTTCGCGAGGCCGGCGTCGACGCGCATGCCGTCCAGACCGTCGGGAATCGGCAGCGTTCGGTATCCGCTCACGCGCGGGGCCTCGACTTTCACTTGCTCTGGGACGCCTCGCGGCGCCGGGTTGCTACTTGGATTCCTGGAGGCTGTCCGGTGCCGGGACCTGCTCCTGCTCGGCGTCCGGCGCGGAGACGGGCTCGGCAACGGGTGCGGCGACCGGCTCGGGATCGTCCTCGTGCACGGTGCCGTCGTAGTCGTGCCTCATCAGCGCGAGCACGATGATCGTCGCACCGCCGCCCACGATCGCCATGTCGGCGACGTTGAACACGGGCCACACCCGGCCGTACGGGTCGAACAGCGAGAGGAAGTCCACGACGTGGCCGCGCATCGGGCCGGGCTCGCGGAACAGGCGGTCGGCGAGGTTGCCGACGGCACCGCCGAGCACCAGGCCGAGGCCGACGGCCCAGCCCTGGGAGCGGAGGTTGCGCGAGATCCAGTAGATGAACCCGGCGACACCCATCGCGATCAGCGCCAGCACCCACGTCATGCCCTCGCCCACGCCGAACGCGGCACCGGGGTTGCGCACGAACGTCAGGTACAGCACGCCGCCGAACAGCTGGATCGGGTCCGCGTCCTCCAGGAACGCCACGGACACGACCTTCGTGAGCACGTCCAGGGCCAGCACGCCGGCCGCCAGGACCGCGAGGACCTTCGTCTTCAGCTCCGGCAGCGACCCCGTGAACGAGAAACCCTCGTCCTCGTCGTCGTCCGCCTCGGCCGAGGACTTCGCGGGCTCGTCCCCGACGGGTACCTCGATCACCGGAGTCGCGACCGTCTCAGGCTCGCTGACCTGCGCCTCGGCAGGTTTCTCAGCGGCCTTCTCCGCGGCCTTGGACTCGTCACTCACCAGGTCATTGTCCACTACAGGGACTACGCGAGGAACGGCGGCAGGGTTCGGCCGTCGTCCTCGGGCACCCAGCGGCCGTCCTGCTGGGTGTAGGTCCACTTCGGACCTTCGGTCACGAGCGAGCGCAGCGCGGCCACGAGACGGTCCACGTGCTCGGCCGTGGTGCCGAGGCCGATCGACGCCCGCACCGCACGCTGCTCGTGCGATCCGACCTGCTTGACCAGGCGGCCCACGATGACGTGCGCGCAGAACGCCCCGTCGCGCACGCCGATGCCGTACTCGGCGGACAGCGCGGCGGCGAGGAAACCGGCGTCGAAGCCGGAGACCGTGAAGCTCACGACACCGACCTTGTCGGCGTCGGTGAGGATCTTCAGCTCGCGGAAGCCGGGGATCGTGCGCAGGCCCTCGCGCAGCCGAACCAGCAGCTCCTGCTCGTGCGCGATCGTCTGCTCCCAGTGCCGCGACAGGATCTCGCAGGCCGCGGCCAGGGCGTGCACGCCGACGACGTTCGGGCTGCCTGCCTCGTGCCGCTCGGGCACCGCGGACCAGGCCACGCCCAGGCGGTCGCCGTGGTCGGTGACCTTGGAGGTCGCGCCGCCACCGACCAGGTACGGCTGGGCCTGCTGGAGCCAGTCCGCACGGCCGACCAGCACGCCCGCGCCGAACGGGGCGTAGATCTTGTGGCCGGAGAACGCGATGTAGTCGACGCCCAGCTCACGGGCGTTGATCGGGCGGTGCGGGGCGAGCTGGGCGGCGTCGAGCGCGATCCGCGCGCCGTGCCGGCGGGCGACCTTCGCGAGCTCGGCGACCGGCCACAGCTCCCCCGTGACGTTGGACGCCCCGGTGACGATCACGAGCCTCGGGCCGACCGGGGCGGCGGCAAGAGCCCGGTCCAGCGCGACGACTGCAGCGCCGGACGAAGAAGGTGCGGTGATCCGCTGAACGTTGGGACCCCTCCACGGCAGCAGCGCCGCGTGGTGCTCGCTGTCGAACAGGACGACGGCGGTGTTCTTGGGAACGCTGCGCGCCAACAGGTTCAGCGAGTCCGTGGTGTTGCGGGTGAAGACGACGGCGTCGGACGCGTGCGCCCCGACGAACCGGCGGATGCGGTCGCGGGCCTGCTCGTAGACGCGGGTCGAGACCTGCGAGGCGAACCCGGCACCGCGGTGCACGCTGGCGTACCAGGGCAGCAGCTCGTCGACGGCGTCGCGCACCTCCTGCAGACACGGCGCGGAGGCCGCGTGGTCGAGGTTGGCGTAGGTGACGCGCTCTCCGGTGACCAGCGGAACGCGCAGGTCGGCGCCGACGACAGCCGGAACCGCCGTGGTGGTGCTGGGGGTGATCGCGAGCGTCATCGAGCTGCCTCCGAGGCCAGGGGCCTTCGTGTGGAGGCCCGCGCTTGACCGGCGCCCTACGCGCCGGACCAGGTCCTCACCAAGGGCACCCCACCGCGGTTGGAGGGTTGCCGGCCAGCAAGCTTGGGCTTGACGCTGGCTCTCATGACCTGCCGACGACGTTAGCGGAGGGTGACCGCGCCGTCGACACCCCGATCACATCGTGAGAAGCCTCGGAGACCGACTAATCGCCGGTCTCGCCCTTCCACCTGGCGTAGCGGCCCGCCCGGTCGACGGCGCGTATGCGCCGCTCAGCGGCGTCACGCGTCTCCTCGGTGGTGACGATCAGCAACTGGTCCTCGGTCTGCAGCCGGGTCGTCGGCTGTGGCGTGAAACTCTTCCCCGAGCGCACCACGAGGCTGACCGTGGCACCGCTGGGCAGCCGCAGTTCGGACATGTAGACGCCGTGCAGCTTCGAGCCGCGCTGGATGTGCACCTGGAGCAGCTCGGCGCCGAGCTCGTCGAGCGGGGACGAGTCGACCTGGACCTCCAGCGCCTCCCCCGTCTTCACCAGGCCGAGGCGCCGCGCGAGCAACGGCAGCGTCGTGCCTTGCACGATCGTCAGCACGATGACCAGCAGGAACACCACGTCGACGAGTTGCCGGGCGCCCTCGACGCCCTGGATCAGCGGGATCAGCGCGAACACGATCGGCACGGCGCCGCGCAGCCCCGACCAGGAGAGGAACGCCTGTTCCCGCCACGGCACCTTGAACGGCAACGAGGCCAGCACCACCGACAGCGGCCGCGCCACGAACGTCAGCACCACGCCCGCGACCAGCGCGGGGAACAGCACGTCGAGCAGGCGTTGCGGGGAGGCGTAGAGGCCGAGGAGCACGAAGAGGCCGATCTGGGCGAGCCAGCCGAGGCCTTCGGCGAACGAGAGGGTGTCGGCGCGGTGCGGCAGGCGGGCGTTGCCCAGGACCAGCGCGGCGACGTAGGTGGCGAGGAAACCGGACGCGTGCACGAGGTCACCGGCCGTGTAGGCCAGCACGCACACCGCCACCGTGGCGAGCGGGTACAGACCGGTGGAGGGCAGCGCCGCGCGTCTGAGCCCCGCACCGCCGAGGAACCCCAGCGCCACGCCGATCAACGCGCCCGCACCCAGTTCGTAGATCACCAGCAGCGGTGCGGTCCAGGAGATCTGGTCCGACGAGGCCAGCAGCACGACGGCGATGTAGACGGGCGCGTCGTTGAGACCGGACTCGAGTTCGAGCGCGCCGGTCAGCCGCGCCCCGACCCCCAACGAGCGCAGGACGCTGAACACGGCGGCCGCGTCCGTGGACGACAGCACCGCGCCCCACAGCAACGCCATCCGCCAGTCGAGGCCCAGCAGGAAGTGCAACGCCGTGCCGGTGACGGCGACGCTGACCGCGACGGCCACTGTGGACAGTGCGACGCCCAGCCACAGCGACGACTTCACGGCGTTCCACCGGGTCGTGATGCCGCCCTCGGTCAGGATCAGCACGAGCGCGGCGATGCCGAGGGACTGCGTGAGGTCGGCGTCGTCGAACTTGATGCCGACGACCGACTCGCCGAGCAGCACGCCGATGCCGAGGTAGAGCAGGAGCGAGGGCAGCCCGAGCCGCGTCGACACGCGCACCGCGATCACCGAGATCAGCAGCACGGCCGCACCGATGCCCAGGACCGCCGTCACGTCACCCACCTGGACCATTCTGGTTGATCACCCTCGATTCCGACGAATCAGACGAGTTAACAACTCCCGCCGATCGCCCCTACCGGGCCCATGCACGACGGAGCATGTTGATCAGTGGCTCAATCCCTAACCCTGCACGGAGTTGAACCATGAGGATCCTGATCGCGCTGGCGGCCGCCTTGATGGTGACCGGAGTTACCTCAGCGCAAGCAGCGGCGCCTGCGGCACTGGCGGCGCCGAACATCAACGTCGCGAACGTACAAGCTCACCTCAACCAGTTCCAGTCCATCGCGAACGCCAACGGCGGCAACCGCGCGCATGGACGACCGGGGTACCTGGCCTCGATCAACTGGGTGAAGAGCAAGCTCGACGCGGCCGGCTACACCACGCGCGTCCAGTCGTTCACCTCGAACGGCGCGACGGGCTACAACCTGATCGCCGACTACCCCGGCGGTGACCCGAACAACGTCGTGATGGTCGGCGGCCACCTCGACAGCGTCTCGGCGGGCCCCGGCATCAACGACAACGGCACCGGCTCGGCGTCGATCCTGGAGATCGCGCTCCAGGTGAAGGCCACCGGTTTCCAGCCGACCAAGCACCTGCGGTTCGGCTGGTGGGGCGCGGAGGAACTCGGCCTCGTCGGCTCGACGTACTACGTGAACTCCCTGTCGTCGACCGAGAAGTCGAAGATCAAGGCGTACCTGAACTTCGACATGACCGGCTCGCCCAACCCCGGCTACTTCGTCTACAGCTCCTCCGGCCAGCCCACCGGTTCGGCGGCGCTGACGCAGCGGCTGCAGGCGGGCTTCACCGCGCTGGGCGTGCAGACCGAGCTGACGAACGTCGGTGGCCGCTCCGACCACGCGGCGTTCGCCCGCGCGGGCATCCCGACCGGTGGCACCTTCACCGGCGCCGAGGGCATCAAGACCTCGGCGCAGGCCTCGAAGTGGGGCGGCACGGCGGGCCAGGCGTTCGACCGCTGCTACCACCGCTCCTGCGACACCACGTCGAACGTCAACGCGACGGCGCTCGACCGCAACGCGGACGTGATCGCCTCGACCCTCTGGGCGACCGCGGCCTGATCACTTCGCGATGAGCACGCGCACGGCCTCGTCGAGCAGCGGTTCGACGAGGCCGGGCATGCTCGTCCAGAGCTGTGCCTGGCCCAGGTAGAGGCTGAACGCGATCAACGCGCGCTTCCTCGCCTGGGCCTTGCCGAACCCGAGCTCCCGGAACAACTCGGCCAGGTAGGCCACCCGCTTCTCCGTGACGCGGTGCAGCACCGGGGCGATGACCTCGTGCGTCGCGGCCGCCTGCAACGCCATCTCGACCGACCCCTTGCGGCCGCGGTCGAGCACCGTGGCGAAGAGCGTGCGGAGCTTGTCCTGCGGCGTCCGCTCGGACTCCACGAGTTCGATGACCTTCTCGGTGTGCTCCCGCTCCCACCGCTCGACCGTCGCCTGCAGCAACGCGTCGCGGTTCGGGAAGTGGTGGTACACGCTACCTTTGGTCGCCCCGGCCCGCGCCGCGAGAGGCTCGATCGCCACGGCGTTGAGCCCGCCTTCGGCCAGCGCTCTCAGCGCTATCTCAGTCCAGTCATCGCGATTCCGCCGCACCACGCTTCCATACGCTACCGTACGTTCCAGGAACATACGGTAGCGTATGGAAGGGGCTCCCATGATCAGGAACGTCCACACCCGCGACCTCGGCGTGCCCGCCGGTCCGTTCGTCGCGCGCATCCAGGAACTGTGGCCGCCCGCGTGGGGCAAGCAGGAGTTCGACCGGCCGCTGGGCGTCGGCGCCGACGGCGGGCACGGCCCGATCCGGTACCGCTGCACGGAGTTCGTGCCCGGCGAGTCGATCACCTTCGAGTTCACCCGGCTCTCGGGCACCCACACGCTGTCGGCGTCGGGGAACGTCGTCCGGCACGAACTGGTGGGCGACTTCGGCCTCGTGGCGTGGCTGCGCTGGGTGCTGGTGATCCGGTGGCTGCACGACGCGTGCCTGGAGGACATGTTCGACGGCTACGAACGCGCGGCGGGCCGGGAACCGAAGTCCCCGGCCCGCTGGTCGTGGTACGTGCGCCAGATGCGGCGCCTGTTCACCCCGAAACGTCAGCCACAACGCGCGTGAAGCGGTGTGGCGTTGTTGCTGCCCGGTCCGTCATAGGTGCCGTAGACGTCACCGTTGTCGGCCAGCACCACTCCGTACGAGAGCCTGGGTAGCAGCTCGACCTCGCCCGGCGCGTTCACCACGCCCACGTCCTGCCTGATCCAGGTCCTCCCGAGCACGCGACCCGACGCGTTCGCGTCGCGGGCGAAGTCGAGCTCGGTCAGCACCCGCACGATCTTGCCGTCGAGTCCCCACTGGACGACGTTCCTGCCGTCGAACCGGGACGACGACCAGCCGAAGATCCGGCCGTTGCTGATGATCTGCGGCACGGCGGAGTCGTGTGCCGGCAGCGTGTCGAGCCTCGTGGCCCGGCCGGCGCGGTCCCAGACGCGGCCCCAGGTCTGGCCGTCCGGCCGTTCCTCCTGCGCGATCACGTTGCCGCCGTCGTCGATGCCCGCCGGGACGCGCACGACACCGTCGTCCGTACCCGGCAGCATCGTCGGCGTCGTCGATCCGGCCGGCCACACCACCAGCGGCCCGCGGTCGCTGAAGGTGGGGCCGGAGATGCCCAGCACGTCGCCCGCGTTGTTGATGTGCTGGGCAGCGGCCGCTCCGACACCCCGCACCTTGCCGAGGGCCTCGCGCACGCCGTTCACGACCCGGTACGCGTCGCCCCGTTCACCGCCCGCCATGACGCCGGAGTTGTTGACGTCGCTGACGGTGTAGCCGCCGTAGCGCTCCGGCTGGAGAACACCGTCGCGCCAGGCCAGGATCGTGATGCCGCCACCGGTCGCGAGGTCGTACCCGTCGCCGAGCACCCACTCGCCGTTGTCCGACCCGCCCTTGACGTCGTAGAAGTAGAACTCGTTCCGGCTCGGCAACGGCAGTTCCTCGATCCCCCATGCACATGCGGCTTCCGCCTGTGCTGCCGCAGGCGCCACCATCGCCACGGCCAGCGCGAGAACCGAACCCAGTCTGACCAGATTTCCCATGTGCGTTCCCCCAAATCGTCTGCAACGACGACGTTAGGGATCGGGACTCACAATCCGCTCACGCGAAAGGGGCCGCCGTCCGAAGACAGCGGCCCCTTCACACGATCCCGGTCAGGCCTTCGCGACCGCGACCTTCACCTTGAGGCCGTCACCGACCGAGCCCTCGGCGGTGCCCTCACCGAACACCACCGACGACGTCAGCGTCTCCGACTGCACGAACGCCAGGTGCGGCTCCACCGCGGCGCGCACCGCGTCCGGCAGCTCCAGCGTCAGCGTGATCCGGTCGGACACGTCGAGCTGGGCGTCCTTGCGGGCCTGCTGCACCACGCGGACCAGGTCGCGCGCGAGACCCTCGGCCTCGAGCTCCGGCGTCACCGCCGTGTCGAGCACGACGACACCGGCACCACCCGGCAGCGCGGCCGTGGCGGCGGGATCCGTCGCCACCAACCGCTGTTCGTACTCACCCTCGAACAGCTCGACCCCGGCGGCCACCACTCGACCGTCCACTTCGGACCAGTCGCCGGCCTTGACGGCCTTGATGACCTTCTGCACGTTCGGGCCGAGTCGCGGCCCGGCCGCCCGCGCGTTCACGACCAGCTGGAACTGCCCGTAGGCGTCGACGTCGGTGGACAGCGACACCTCCTTGACGTTGACCTCGTCGCGCACGATCTCGGCGAAGCCCTCCAGCGAGCCGGCCACCGGCGAGGCGACCGTGAGGCGCGCCAACGGCAGCCGCACGCGCAGCTTGTTGCCCTTGCGCAGCGACAGCGCCGTCGAGCACACGTCGCGGACCTCGTCCATCGCCGCCACCAGGGCGTCGTCGGCGGGCACGTCGGACACCGACGGGAAGTCCGTCAGGTGCACCGAACGGCCACCGGTCAGCCCGCGCCACACGACCTCGGTGGTGTACGGCAGCAACGGCGCCGCCACGCGCGTGACGACCTCCAGCACGGTGTGCAGGGTGTCGATCGCGTCCTGGTCACCGTCCCAGAACCGCTGCCGCGACCGGCGCACGTACCAGTTCGTCAGCACCTCCAGGTACTCGCGCACCAGCTGGCACGCGCCGGAGATGTCGTAGACGTCCATCGCCTTCTGGACGTCGCGGACGAGGTCGTGCGTCTTCGCGAGCGCGTACCGGTCGAGCACGTTCTTCGAGTCGACGCGCCACGTGCCCTCCTTCCCGGCGGCGTTGGAGTACAACGCCAGGAAGTACCAGGAGTTCCACAGCGGCAGCACGGCCTGGCGCACCGCGTCACGGATGCCGCGCTCGGTCACCACGAGGTCGCCGCCGCGCAGGATCGGCGACGCCATGAGGAACCAGCGCATGGCGTCCGAGCCGTCGCGGTCGAAGACCTCGTTGACGTCCGGGTAGTTCTTCAGCGACTTGGACATCTTCTGGCCGTCGTCACCGAGCACGATCCCGTGCGCCACGCAGTCGCGGAACGCGGGCCGGTCGAACAACGCCGTCGCGAGCACGTGCAGCGTGTAGAACCAGCCACGCGTCTGCCCGTTGTACTCGACGATGAAGTTTCCGGGGTAGTGCTCCTCGAACCACTGTGCGTTCTCGAACGGGTAGTGCACCTGCGCGAACGACATCGAGCCCGACTCGAACCAGCAGTCGAGCACGTCCGGGATCCGGCGCATGGTCGACTGACCGCTCGGGTCGTCCGGGTTCGGCCGCGTCAGCTCGTCGATGAACGGCCGGTGCAGGTTGTCCGGGCGCACGCCGAAGTCGCGTTCCAGCTCGTCCAGCGACCCGTACACGTCCGTGCGGGGGAACTCGGGGTTGTCCGAGGTCCACACGGGCAGCGGCGAGCCCCAGTACCGGTTGCGCGAGATGTTCCAGTCGCGCGCGTTCTCGAGCCACTTGCCGAACTGGCCGTCCTTGATGTGGCCGGGCACCCAGTTGATCTCCTGGTTGAGCTCGACCATCCGGTCCTTGAACTGCGTGACCGCGACGAACCACGCCGACAGCGCGCGCTGGATCAGCGGGTTCTGGCAGCGCCAGCAGTGCGGGTACGGGTGGTCGTAGGTCTCGTGGCGCAGCAGCAGGCCCGCGTCCTTGAGGTCGCGGATGATCAGCTTGTTCGCCTCGAAGACGTGCACGCCCTGGTACGGAGCGACCTCCGCGGTGAACTTGCCGTCCGGTCCGACCGGCACGACGACCTCGATGCCCGCCGCGTCCGTCACGACCTTGTCGTCCTCACCGAACGCCGGTGCGATGTGGACGATGCCCGTGCCGTCGTCGGTGGTGACGTAGTCGGCCGTGAGGACCTGGTGCGCGTTCTCGCGGCCCACGAAGAAGTCGAACGGCGGCAGGTACTTCTTGCCGACCAGGTCCGAGCCCTTGTGGCGGGCGACGACCTCGGGCTCCTCGCCCAGCTCACGCGCGTACGCCGCGACCCGGGCCTCGGCCAGCAGGTACTTGTCGCCGTCGGAGCCCACCACGGTCACGTAGTCGACGTCCGGGTGCACGGCCGCGGCCAGGTTGCTCGGCAGCGTCCACGGCGTGGTCGTCCAGACCAGGGCCTTCTCACCGGATTCGAGGCGCAGCGCCACCGTGACGGCCGGGTCCTGCCGGTCGCGGTAGGCGTCGTCCATCTTGGTCTCGGTGTTCGACAGCGGCGTCTGGCAGCGCCAGCAGTACCAGAGCACCCGGAAGCCCTCGTAGATCAAGCCCTTGTCCCACAAGGCCTTGAACGCCCACATGACGCTTTCCATGTAGTCGAGGTCGAGCGTCTTGTAGTCGTTGTCGAAGTCGACCCACCGGGCCTGGCGCGTCACGTAGTCGCGCCACTGGTCCGTGTACTGCAGCACGGACGTGCGGCACGCCTCGTTGAACTTCTCGATGCCGAGCTCGTCGATCTCGTGCTTCTGCGTGATGCCGAGCTGCTTCTCCGCCTCGTACTCGGCGGGCATGCCGTGCGTGTCCCAGCCGAACCGGCGCTCGACGTGCTTGCCGCGCATCGTCTGGTAGCGCGGCACCACGTCCTTGACGTAGCCGGTCAGCAGGTGCCCGTAGTGCGGCAGGCCGTTCGCGAAGGGCGGGCCGTCGTAGAAGACGAACTCGTTCTCGCCGTGCTCGCCGGCCGGGTTGCGGTCGATGCTCGCCTGGAAGGTCTCGTCGTCCTTCCAGTACCCGAGCACGCCCTGCTCGAGGTTCGGAAAGGACGGCTGCGCCGGGACCTCGTTCGCTCCGGCCCTGGGGTAGGCCATCTCCACTGCTCCTCGCGGTCAAAAGTGACACGCGAGGACGACACGCCGATGTGGCTCGGCCTGCCGCGGTACCACCCCGCTTGCCCGCCCTGAGGGACGAGCCTCTCGTTCTTCGGCTGTGACGGGCCGGTCCCGTCCGGTTCTACTGAGGCTCGCGCCCGTTCTTCCGGAGGCTCCCCGGTGATGGCCGGATCGGTGCCTGTGAGTTACAGGGTAACCGGAGGCGCAAACCGTATGCTCGCCCGATGACGTTGACCATCGCGTTGTCGATCTTGCTGGCCGTGCTGTTCGTGGCGACGGGCGCGGGCAAGCTGTTCGGCGCGAAGGCGTCACTCGAGGCCCGCGACCACTTCCGGATGCACCCGGCGCTGTGGCGCACCATCGGCGCGCTGGAGTGGGCGGGCGCGGCCGGACTGGTGGTCGGGCTGGTCAGCTGGGAGTGGGTCGCGCACGCCGCCACCGTGGGGCTCGGGCTGCTGATGGTCGGCGCCACGGTCACCCGCCTGCGGTACGACTCGAAGCCGACGGGCGTGGTCGTGGACCTGGCGCTGCTGGCGTTGCTGATCATGCTGCTGTTCTTGGACCGATGAGGTCCCACCTCCGCGGAGCGCGTCGTGGGGGTGGTCGTGCCGCTCCGCGGAGCGTGGCCACCCCGGCGGGACTGCCGCCACACGCACAACAGCCCCCGTGCGCACGGGCCACTTCCTGACCCATGCCGGGGGCGTTCGCGTCGATCTCAGTCCATCTGTGCCGTGCGGCTCTTGCGCACCAGCACCGCGTCGGGGGTGCACAGCGCGCACGGCGTGAACTGCAACTGCCGTGCCTCCTGCACCGGGAGGCCCAGCGTGGGCCTCCCGGCGAGCCAGGAACACGAGCTCAGGTGGTACCGGGGCCGCTCGTCCAGCACCCGGACCTCGTCCACCAGATCGGCCACGACGAGCAGGTCCGCCGCGTCGGTGTCCTCTTCCGGTGGTTCCTCGTCAGCGGACGGTGTGTCGGCTTCTGCCGCCACGACCACCCGTTGATCATCAGCTACAGCCTGTTGATCTACACTCTGCGCGTCGGCTGCGGGGTCCCCCGGTCGCCTCCGCCACCAGTCCCCAGCGAGGACCAGGGCGGCGAGCACGCTCGCGCCCACGGAAGACCACGCCCAGATCGTGTTGGACGTGGCCAGCGCAGGTACGAGCAGCCCGAGGGCAGCCAGCACCAGAAGTAGAACTACGAAGAGCACCTAGCGAACAGTAGTTCAGCCCGCTTCGGCGCGTGCACCGAAGGAGTAGCCCTGGGAGCGGCCCTCGGACGGAGCGGCCGGGCCGCGGTCCTGGAGGTCGCGCAGGGACGACTCGAGCATCGTCTTCAGTCGCGTGCGGTACTCGCGCTCGAACGTCTGCAGCTTGTCGATCTGCTTCTCGAGCGTGTTCTTCTCCTGGGTGATGTTGCCCATCACCTCAGCGTGCTTGCGCTGCGCGTCACGGTCCAGCGCGGTGGCCTTCTCACGGGCCTGCCGCTCCAGCGTCTCGGAACGCGTCCGCGCGTCGTTGAGCATGGTCTCGGCACGCGTGCGCGCCTCGTTGACCATCGTGTCGGCCTTGGCGCGAGCCTCGGACAACAGCTGCTCGGACTTCGTGCGCGCCTCGGACAACATGCCGTCCGCCTCGGCCTTGGCCTCGCCGGTCAGCCGGTCCGCCATCTCCTGGGCGAGACCCAGGACCTTCGCGGCCTGCACGTGGTGGTCTCCGCCACCACCGGGAGACGTCTGCTCCATGACCGAAGGCGGCGGGACCGGCGCCAGGCGGCGCGGCTCCTCGACCGGCATGCGGGTCGTCATGGGGGCGGCGGAAGCCTTGGCCCTCGCGTCGTCGAGGTCGGCACGCGACGTCTCGAGCTGCTGGTCGAGCTGCTCGACCTGCTGACGGAGGTCGTTGTTCTCCTCGATCAAGCGGGCCAACTCGCCCTCAACCAGGTCGAGGAACGCGTCCACCTCGTCCTCGTTGTAGCCCCGCTTGCCAATCGGCGGCTTGCTGAATGCAACGTTGTGCACGTCAGCGGGGGTCAACGGCATCGGATCACCTCTCGCACTCCTGGGCTGCGGTCATCCCACGGTTCCCCGTCACCTGGGATCTGCGAATCGCATCAGAATGATAACGACCAGCCACAGCACAATAATCGATAGGTCCAGCCCGACGCCCCCGATCCGCACAGTCGGGATCACCCGACGGAGCGCACGGACTGGTGGGTCGGTGACCGTGTAAACGGTTTCGAGCGTCACGGCTACGCCGCCCGCCGGGCGCCAATCCCTCGCGAACGTCCGCACCATCTCGACCACGACGCGCGCGGTCAGGAACAGGGAGAACGCGAACAGGACGTAGAAGATGACGAGCAGGATGGGGGCCACGGGTCAACTCTAACCGTGGTTCCCGAACCCGCCCTCGGCCAGCTTCCTGCGGTCCTCCGCCGTCACGTCAACGTTGGGCGGTGAGAGAAGGAACACCCTGCTGGTGATCTTGTCCATGGACCCGCGCAGAGCGAACGCGAGACCGGCCGAGAAGTCGACGAGACGCTTCGCGTCCGCGTCGTCCATGTCGGTCAGGTTCAAGATCACCGGCGTGCCGTCCCGGTAGTGCTCCCCGATCGTGCGCGCCTCGCTGTAATTACGGGGGTGCAGCGTCGTGATGCGCGCCAACGGGTTGCCTGCCGGCTCGGCGACCGGACGCAACCTGCTCACGGGCTCGCGCTGCGGCTCGACCGCGAGTGCGCCGTGCACGGGTGCATCAGCGCTCCAGCGACGCGTGCTCGAGGGGCTGCCCCCGCGCCGCGTCTCCGGCTCGTAGTCGTCCGACTCGTCGATGTCGGCCCGGTACCCGGAGCCCTGGAGCTCCGACCGGCCCGGCGTGAACACGCGATTGCGTCGCGGGTACGGGTCGTAGTCGTCGGCCTCGGCCGCGTACTCGGACCGGTAGTCGCCGTAGCGACCTCGGTCGTCGTCGTAGCCGGGGTCGTCTGCGTACTCGGCGGGGACCATCCCGAAGTAGGCCTTCAGCTTGTGCAAAGCGCTCATTCCAGCCCCTCCTCGGCGGTTCCCCACTCTTAGGGACGGTGCGGACGGTCCCGAGGTTCCCGACAACCTAGGGCGAGGTTAGTCGCCGGTTGCCGAGCAACGCCGTTCCGACACGCACACAGGTCGATCCGTGCGAGATGGCATCTTCCAGGTCACCACTCATTCCCGCTGACACATGGGTGGCAGTGGGATGATCATCACGTAGGCCTGATACCACCGAAACCAACGCCTGAAACGCCTGCGCTGGCTTCATCGTCAGAGGAGCGACAGTCATCGCACCTCGGAGAATAAGATCACCCGAACGAGTGATCACGCCAGCGAGTTCGCCGACGTCCGCGATCGCCACCCCACCGCGACTCACGTCCCCGTCGATGCTGACCTGCAACAACACGTCCAACGTCCGGCCGCGGGCGTGCGCCGCCCTGGCCAGCGCCTCGGCCAGCCGGACGCTGTCGACCGAGTCGACCTGGTCCGCCCACCCGACCACCGACTTGGCCTTGTTCCGCTGCAACCGCCCGACCATGTGCCACCGCGCCTCGCCGAGGTGTCTCAACTGGCCGACCTTGGCGGACGCCTCCTGGTCCCGGTTCTCCGCGAAGTTCCGCAACCCGAGCTCGTAAAGGATCTCCACGTCGCTCGCGGGCCAGGTTTTCGTCACCGCGAGCAACATCACCTCCTGCCGCGGCCTGCCCGCCCGCTCGCACGCTTTCGCGATGCGCTCCTCGACCTCTTCGAGGTTGGCCTTCAGCTCGTCCCGCCGGTTCACGCGTCCACCCAGATCACCGACGCGAGCCGCCCGGTGGGCGCCTGCCGGCGGTGGCTGAACAGGTCCTTCTCCTCGAACGTGCACCGGGGATCGACACCGATCTTCCCGACCCCCGCGCTCGCGAGCTGGTTCCACAGCCCTGCCCGCAGATCCAGGGCGGGCGTGCCCTTCCGACTCTTGGAAGCGCTCCCGGGCAGGTGCTTCTCGACGTCCCGCTGCATCTCGACGGGCACCTCGTAACACTCACCGCACACCGCGGGCCCGAGCAGCACCTCGATGCGCTCAAGATCGGCTCCGAGCGCCATCATCGCCTTCAACGCCTCAACGACAACGCCGACCCGAGCCCCGACCCGCCCGGCGTGAACGGCCCCGACAACACCGGCCTGCTCATCCCCGAGCAACACCGGCACGCAGTCAGCCGTCAACACGACCAGACCGAGCCCGCCCTGTTTCGTCACGACGGCATCGGTGGCCTCGAGCGGCTCACCCCGCGGCCCGTCCACGGTGGCCACGGTCCGCCCGTGCACCTGCTCCATCCAGACCAACCGGTCGGGCGTCAACCCGATCCCGGCAGCGAGTCTGCCCCGGTTGGCCTCGACAGCTGCCTCGTCGTCCCCAACGTGATCGCCGAGGTTGAACGAGTCGTAGGGCGCCTTGGACACGCCACCGGCGCGGGTGGTGACAACACGACGAATGCGCACGCCTACACCCTAGTTCGCACGGCCGACCGCCTCAGGCGGGAGTCACGCCACGCTCTGCGGAGCCCCACCGGCCTCGGCTCCCAGCGAGTCGAGGTGGAGCGAGATCGGCAGGCAAGAGCGGGGCGAGGCGACGCGCCCCAAGCTCCAGAACGTGCGCATCGAGCAGGCCGGATCGCGTTCGCGATGCCGAAGGCGTCCCAGTGGCCAGGGGTGTCACACCGCCGTGCCAGGCGTTCCCCAACAGGAAGACCCCCTGAGCCCACACGCTGCTCAGGGGGTCCGACAAGATCAGAACGACGTCACCGCCGCATGAACGGCGGCACGTCCACCTCGTCATCGGGGTCGTCAGTGACCGGCACCGGCCGAGAAGGCAACGACCCGTTGGGCGACAACGACCGAGGCACGGACGGCACGTACCCGTTCCCCTGAGCCGGCGAAGGCTGAGGCGGAACGGAGGTGGCCGGCTGAACCGGAGCCGACTGCACGGGCTGGACCGGCTGGACCGGAGCCACCGGCGGAGCCTGCACCACCGGAGGCGGCGGCGTCGGCGCAACAGGCTGCTGCTGCACGTGCGCGACCGGAGCCGCGGTGGCCGAGGCGATCGGCCCGGTCGCGGTCCGGGGCGGCGAGGACAGCGCCGTCGGTTCCAGCTTCTTGTGGGTCGGGCCTCCGCCGTCGAAGCCCGCGGCGATGACGGTCACGCGCACCTCGTCGCCTAGGGAGTCGTCGATGACCGTACCGAAGATGATGTTCGCGTCCGGGTGTGCGGCTTCCTGGACCAGCGAGGCGGACTCGTTGATCTCGAACAGGCCGAGGTCGGAGCCGCCGGCGATGGAGAGCAGGACGCCGTGGGCGCCTTCCATCGACGCTTCCAGCAGGGGCGAGTTGATGGCCTTCTGGGCGGCTTGCACCGCTCGGCCCTCTCCTCTTGCCGAGCCGATGCCCATCAACGCCGAGCCCGCCCCGGACATGACCGACTTGACGTCGGCGAAGTCCAGGTTGATCAGACCGGGGGTCGTGATCAGGTCCGTGATGCCCTGGACACCGGAGAGGAGCACCTCGTCCGCGGAGCGGAAGGCGTCCATCAGGCTCACGCCGATGTCGCCGAGTTGCAGCAGGCGGTCGTTCGGGATGACGATGAGCGTGTCGCACTCGTTGCGCAGGGCCTGGATGCCGTCCTCGGCCTGCTTGGCGCGGCGCTTGCCCTCGAAGGAGAACGGGCGCGTCACCACGCCGATGGTCAGTGCGCCGAGCTTGCGCGCGATCGAGGCCACGACGGGTGCGCCGCCGGTGCCCGTGCCGCCGCCTTCACCGGCCGTCACGAAGACCATGTCGGCCCCCTTGAGGACCTCCTCGATCTCTTCGCGGTGGTCTTCGGCGGCCTTGTGCCCGACCTCGGGGTTCGCGCCGGCGCCGAGGCCGCGCGTCAACTCCCTGCCGATGTCGAGCTTGACGTCGGCGTCAGACATCAGCAAGGCCTGTGCGTCGGTGTTCACCGCGATGAACTCGACGCCCTTGAGCCCGACCTCGATCATGCGGTTGACGGCGTTGACACCGCCACCACCGATGCCGACGACCTTGATCACCGCGAGGTAGTTGTGCGGGGGCGTCATCGGATCCGCCTTCCTGATCGTGGTCCGTGCTGTGGTGCTGGGTGGGGATGCACCCGGATTGAAACTCTCAACCTCTCGTCGAGGTTCAGAGTTATGTCAACCCCATATGTTCCTGCTGGACGGTAAGCACCGGCGGTGCGTCGGTCCAGCAGCCACGCCGTAGGGTCCCAACACTGTGCGCTACTACTCCCCGGTCGTGCCGTCAAGTAGTGCGCACGGCCCTGAGGACGACGCCCCCACAAGCCTAGTCGGACTCCGAATCGGAGATCGTCTCGCCCGCCCTAACCGCGATTTCTGGTCAGCGGTGGCCGCCGGCGTCGAGGTGCGGGGATGAAATCGCCGGGCGCGATCGCTCCGGAACGGTGGTGGTCGCGCCCGGCGAACGTCAGCGCCGAACGGCGGCTGTCCGCTGGGCCGCGAGCCGCCCGGAGATCAGCACCGGCGGCACCCCGACCCCCGGCGTGGTGCCCGCACCGGCGAGCGCCACGTTCTCGACGCCCCGCACGACGTTGCGCGGCCGGAACGGCCCGGTCTGCGCGAAGGTGTGCGCGAGCCCGAACGGCGTGCCCGCCGCGTTGCCCCAGTCGGCCGGCGTCACGAGCACCTCGTCGCGCACCGCCGCGCCGAACCCGTCGAGCCCGCGCGCCTCCAGCGTCCGCACGAGCTCGTCGCGGTACCGGGGCCCGACGCGCCGCCAGTCGACCAGCCCGACCTCCAGGTTCGGCGCCGGCGCCAGCACGTAGTGCAGCCCGTCCTGGGCGTGCGTCACGAGCAGCGACGGGTCGGACATCAACCGTCCCCTGTGGACGATCTCGTCGAACGTCCCGCGCCACGCCCGCCCGAACAGGATGTTGTGGTGCCCGAGGTCCCACGTGCGGTCCGTCGCGGCGTGCAGCACGACGGCGGACGGCGACCACCGGTGCGGCACCACCCGCGAAGGCGACTTCCCCAACAATCGATAAGCGTCCGGCAGCTCACACGCCAGGACGACGGCGTCACACGCGATGCGTTCCTCACCGACGTGCACGGCCACCACACGCGCGCCCCGCCACTCCAGCCGCGTGACCGATGCGTCGTAACGGAACTCCGCACCGTGCTTCACCGCAGCAGCAGCCATCGCTTCGGGAACCGCACGCATCCCACCGCGCGGGTAGTACACACCGGCGATGGTGTCCATGTACGCGATGACGGCATACGCCGCGAGGGCCTGCTGCGGCGGCACACCGGCGTACAACGCTTGGAACGAAAAGAGCCGGATCAACCTCTCGTCCCGCAGGAACCGCCGCAACCGGGACTCCAGCCGCCCGAAGCCGCCGAGCGCCGCGAGCCGCACCAGCTCGGGCCGCACCAGGTCGAGCGGCGAGTCGAAGTTCGCGCCGATGAAGTGCGCGCGCTGCACCGAGTACAGCTCCCCGAGCCACCGCCGCAACTCCCGGTACCCGGCCGCTTCCCTTGCGCCGCAGACGGTGCGGACCTCGTCCTCCATCGCGGCGGCATCGGTGTGCACGGAGATCCGCGACCCGTCCGCGAACCGCGCGCGGTAGGCGGGCGTCACGGGATCGAGCGTCAGCCAGTCCGAAAGCCGTTCCCCCACAACGCCGAACGCCTCGTCCAGGTACTCCGGCATGGTCAGCACGGTGGGCCCGCTGTCCGCGGCGAACCCGCCGACCGCGACGGTCCCGGCCCGTCCGCCAGGCACGTCACCCTTTTCGACCACCGTGACCCGCCGACCGGTCCCCTGCAGGTGCATCGCGGCTGACAGTCCGGCAAGACCGGCACCCACAACGATGACGTGGTCCGGCATTGAGTACTTCCTTCGGGTGACAACGATCAAACTGGCTAATACCGCGAGTGGCACTCCGATGAGCACGGTAGTCGTACATCAACTGGAGGCACGTCTTGGCACCCGCACCCGCGTCCGTGCGTTCGCTCGTCATCGAGGCGATCGTGTTGGAACTCGTCACGAGCAGGCTCGGCAGCCTTGTCGTACGGGCAGCGATGGCGCGCTTGAGGCCGAACGGCTGACCGGCGAACCCGAGGAGATTCCTGTGTGCTCCCAACCGATCCCCCGGCCTGTGCACCGACGCCCGCGCCGCTGGCCGACGCCGTCGCGCCCGCCCGCGCCGCGCCGCTAGCCGACCCACGAACCCGAAGGACCGCCGTGGAGCCCATTGCACCGACAGTGGTGAATATCGGACCCGAGTCACCACCGAGACGCCGGCCGCCGTGGCTCGCGATCGGCTTCGCGCTGGTCGCGCTGACGGCGGGCGGACTCGGCTTCGGGCTCGGCCGGGCCACCGGTCCCGACCTGCTGCGCGCCGCCGGCACCGACTCGCCTGCGGCGTCCTCGACGTCAGGGCCCGCGACGTTCACCGTCGACGGGTCGATGACGGTGAACGGCAACTGCGGTTCGGGCGGCTACAGCGACATCAGGCTCGGCGGCCAGGTCGAGATCGTCAACCAGGACAACGAGGTCCTCGCCGTCGGCACGCTGATGAACGGCGTGGGCTCGTGCAAGTTCAACTTCTCCGTGAGCGGTGTTCCCGAGGGAGAACGGCTTTACGGCACGAAGATCGGCAACGCCAACCGCGGCGTCATCTGGAAGTCGCAGCAGGAAGCCAAGAGCGAGGGCTTCCACCTGACGCTCGGCTAGGACACCGTGGCCAGGTCCGGCGACGACACGTCGTACGTCGTGCCCTCCCGCGTCAGCAGCACGAGCAGCACGGCCGCCTTGCGGGCCGTGTTCTCGGCGCTACCCCACTTCGCCGTGCGGTTGCCGCTCAACGTCAGCGTCACGTCGGCACCGGTCGTCGCCGCCACCGACACCACGTCGGGCCGCAGCTTCTCGGGCAGTTCGTTCATGACACCGACGACCGCGCGGGTGGCGGGATCTGACGACGACGGCAGGGCCAGCACCAGTTCGGGCACGCCGGGGGCCGCTGCCGGGAGGACCGCGTAGTCCTTGCCGGTGGCGTCGACGAGGTGGAAGCCGTCGGGCATCTTCACCGAGCCGACCGGGGTGCGTTCGGTGATCAGCAGGCGGACGGTGCCGGGGAGCTGGCGTTCGACCTCCACGGCGGCGACGCGCGGGATGCCGGCCACGCGGTCGTGGATCTCCTGGAGGTCGAGGCGGGCCAGGGGTGAGCCCTGCTCGATGTCGGCCACCGCGCGGACCTCGTCCTCGGTCAGGGCCGCGTTGCCGCGGACGTCGACCTGGCTCACGCCGAGCAGCGGCGTGAAGAGCACGCAGTAGACCAGGCCCACCACGGACAGCACTGTCAGGAGCGCCACCAGGCGGCGGCGCAGGATGGTCCTGCGCCGCGCCCGGTACTCGGCGCTCCTCGGTCTCCGGTTCGCGGGGCGAACTCGCGTGGACCTGCCGCGAACCGGGGCGCTCATGCCTGCTCTTCGCTCGCCAGCGCGCTGACGATCTCGGGGCCGAGCATCGTCACGTCACCCGCGCCCATGGTCACCACGAGGTCGCCGTCGCGGACCAGCGACGCCACCAGGGCGGGCACGCGGTCGAACGACGGCTCGTAGTGCACCGAGGCGGTGACCTGGTCGGCGATCAACGCGCCGGTCACGCCCGGTTCCGGTTCCTCGCGGGCGCCGTAGACGTCCAGCACGACGACCTCGTCCGCGAGCGACAGCGCGGCGGCGAACTCGGCGGAGAACGTGCGGGTGCGCGAGTAGAGGTGTGGCTGGAAGACCACGACCAGACGGCCGGCCCCGGCGACCGGGCGGGCGGCGCGCAGCTGGGCGTCGACCTCCGTCGGGTGGTGCGCGTAGTCGTCGTAGACCGAGACACCGCCGCCGCGGCCCTTGAACTCGAACCGGCGCCGCACGCCGCCGAAGGCCGCGAGGCCCTCCAGCAGACCTGCCTGGTCGGCACCGATCTCCAGGCCCGCCAGCAGAGCGGCGATCGCGTTCAGCGCCATGTGCTCGCCAGGGACGGCGACGCGGACCTCGACCGGCACGCCGTCGATCTCGACCGACGCGAGGCCGCCCGACTCGAACGGCTTGTAGTCGACGAGCTTCGCGTCGGCGCCGCCACGGCCGTACTCGCGCACGCGGATGCCGCGCGCACGGGCCTCGGCGATCAGGCGGGCCGCGCCCGGATCGTCCACACAGGACACCAGCACGCCGCCCGGCGTGATGCGCTCCAGGAACGAGTCGAAGACGGCCGTGTAGGCCTCGACGGTGCCGTGGTGGTCGAGGTGGTCGGCCTCCACGTTCGTCACGACGGCGACGGACGGCGAGAAGAACAGGAACGAGCCGTCGGACTCGTCCGCCTCGGCCACGAACACGCCGCCGGTGCCCTGGTGGGCGTTGGCGCCGGACTCGTTCAGGTCACCACCGATGGCGAACGACGGGTCGACGCGGCAGTGCTGCAACGCGACCGTCAACATCGAGGTGGTCGACGTCTTGCCGTGCGTGCCGGCGACGCACACGACGCGATGGTCTTCCATCAACGCGGCCAGCGCCTCGGCCCGGCGCAGCACGGTGATGCCGCGCTGGCGGGCCGCCGCGTACTCCGGGTTCGTGTCCTTGATCGCGGTCGACACCACGACCTCGGTCGGGCCGCCGACGAGCTGGTCCAGGTTCGCGGCGTCGTGGCCGACGGCGATCCGCGCGCCCTGGGCCCGCAGCGCCAGCACGGTCCGCGAGTCCTTGGCGTCCGAACCGGACACCTGCACGCCGCGCGCCAGCAGGATCCGGGCGATGCCGCTCATGCCGGCACCACCGATGCCGACGAGGTGAACGCGTTCGAGACTCACTTCTTGATCACATCCAGAACCGTGCGGGCCAGGACCTCGTCCGCCTCGCGCCGGCCGGTGCCGAGCGTCGCGCGGGACATCTGCGCCAACCGGTCGCGGTCCGCCATCAGCGGCACGACCAGCGACGCGACCTTCTGCGGCGTCAGCTCCTCGTCCGGCACCAGCAGGCCGCCACCGGCCGAGACGACGGGACCGGCGTTCAGCGCCTGCTCGCCGTTGCCGATGGGCAGCGGCACGAACACGGCGGGCAGGCCGACGGCCGACACCTCGGCGACGGTCATCGCGCCGGAACGGCACAGCACGGCGTCCGCGGCGGCGTACGCGAGGTCCATGCGCTCCAGGTACGGCACCGTCACGTACGGCGGGCGCCCCGGAACCTGTTGCACGGCAACGGAGTTCTTCGGGCCGTACGCGTGCAGCACGCCGACGCCCGCGCGGGCGAACTCGGCGGCGACCGGCGCGACGGCCTCGTTGATCGACCGCGCGCCCTGCGAGCCGCCGAACACCAGCAGCACGGGCGCGTGCGGGTCCAGGCCGAAGAAGCGGCGGGCCTCGGCACGCAACGCGGCGCGGTTCAGGGTGGTGATCGACTGGCGCAGCGGGATGCCGATGATCTGCGCGTCGGTCAGGCCGGAGTCCGGCACGGCCGCGGCGACGTGCTCGGCGAACTTCGCGCCGACCTTGTTCGCGAGACCGGCCTTGGCGTTCGCCTCGTGCACGACGATCGGCACGCGGCCCCGCGCGGCCAGGTACGCGGGCAGTGCCACGTAGCCGCCGAACCCGACGACGACGTCGGCGCCGACGCGCTCCAGCACCTCACGGGTCTGCTTCACGGCGCCGCGCACGTTCAGCGGCAGCTTCAGCAGGTCCAGCGTGGGCTTGCGCGGCATCGGCACCGGCGGGATCAGCTCCAGCGGGTAGCCGCGCGCGGGCACGATCTTGTTCTCCAGGCCGCGCTCGGTGCCGAGCGCGACGACACGCGCGTCCGGTCGCAGCCGCATGACCGCGTCGGCCAGCGCCAGTGCCGGCTCGATGTGACCCGCGGTGCCACCACCTGCGACCACGACGCACGGACCACTGGGGGCAGGGTGCCCGGTCAAGACTTCTCCCGAATGTGAGTTGATCGATCAGTTGTGTCGCCCGCGACCGCGGGTCGACCGGCCTTGCTCTGAACGGCCCTGTGTCCGCCGCGATTCGCGGCGACGGTACTCCGAAGGCGGAGCCGAGCGTCCAGCCATACGACGTTCGTCGACCACCGGGAGTTGCGCGGTGCGCCTGCCCGGTGCGCGCGGAGGGGTGGACGGGCGGGACGGCTTGCGCTTCGCCGGCTGCCGGTACGCCTCGGGCGCGGGCAGCTTGAGCAGCCCGCCGACCCGGCCGGGGCCGAGCGAGCGCAACGCCGAAACGGCCTCCGGCTCGTGCCGCGCGCAGTTCGCGAGGATGCCGAACACGACCATGGTCGTGACGACCGAGGTGCCGCCGGAGGAGATCAACGGCAGCGTGAGACCCGTGACGGGCAGCAGACGCACGACGTAGCCGATGTTGATCGCGGCCTGCGCGACCAGCCACACCGTCAGCGTCGCGGACACGATCCGGATCCACGGGTCGGTGTTGCGCGACGCCACCCTCAGCCCGACCCATGCGAGGCCGCCGAACAGCGCCAGCACCAGCGCGCACCCGACGAACCCGAGCTCCTCGCCGATGACGGCGAAGATGAAGTCCGACTCGACGTTGGGCAGGTACCGCCACTGCGAACTGCCCTGCGCGAGCCCCTTGCCGAACAGCCCGCCCTCGGCGAGCGCGTACATCGCCTGCCGGGCCTGGAGTCCGGCGCCCTGCGGGTCGGCGTCGGGGTTGAGGAACGTCGTGACGCGCTGCAGCCGGTACGCGGCACCGATCGCGAGCACGACGGCACCGGCCACCGCGCCACCGGCGATCACGCCGAACAACCGCATCGGCGCGCCCACGAACCACAGCAGGCTGACCAGCACCACGCCGAGCGTGATCGTGCCGCCGAGGTCTGGCTGGAGCATGACCAGCGCGAACACCAGCATCGCGACCGGCACGACCGGCACCAGCAGGTGGCGGTACTGCGACAGCAACGCCCGCTTGGTCACCAGGACGTGCGCGCCCCACAACGCCAGCGCGAGCTTCACGGCCTCGATCGGCTGGAACGACACGGGCCCGAGCGTGAACCACGACCGCGCGCCACCGCGCACGTCCCCGAGCGGCGTCAGCACCAGCGCCAGCAACAGCACGCCGATGCCCATCGCGGCCGTCGAGAAGTGCCGCAACCTGCGCAACGGGAACCGCAGCATCACCCAGAACAGCACCGCGCCGATGCAGACGTAAATCAGCTGCTTCTGGAACACGCTGTACGCGGACACGCCGGAGGCGACCTGTCCCGGGGCCGACGCCGACAGCACCATCACCAGGCCGAGCACGGTGAGCATGCCGAAGATCGCCAGCAGGAGGTGGAAGTCGGCGAGCGGGCGGCTCAGCCACGACGTCAGGCCGCCGCGCAACGAGGCGACGCGGCCCGCGGGACGAACCTTCCGCTTGCTCTTCGGCTTGTCGGCGACGACGGTCACCAGATCATCGTCTCCTGTGTCAAGCGCTCGAACGGGGATTCCTGGGGCGTGTCGCCCCTTTAGCACCCTACCGACCGCTCGTGAGTGCCCTCACAGCGTCCGTGAACGCCTGACCCCGGTGTGCGTAGTCGCTGAACATGTCCATCGAGGCCGCCGCCGGAGCCAGCAGGACCGTGTCACCGGACTGCGCGAACTCCTGCGCCGCCCGCACGGTCGCCAGCATCGGGTCCTCGTCGCCGGCGAGATCGAGCGACCGCACCGGCACGTCCGGCGCGTGCTTCGCCAACGCCTCCGCGATGACCTGACGATCAGCCCCGATCAGCACGGCGGCCCGCAGCCGATGGGCCTCGGACCGCACCATGTCCTCGACCGACGCACCCTTCAGCAGTCCGCCGGCGATCCACACCACGCTGTCGAACGCCCGCAGCGACGCCACCGCGGCGTGCGGGTTCGTCGCCTTCGAGTCGTTGACGTACTGCACGTCCGCGGCGTCGACGGTCACCAGGACGGCCCGGTGCGCGGCCGGTTCGAAGGCCTCCAGACCTTCTCGCACCGCCTCGGACGGAACGCCGTACGCGCGCGCCAGCGCCGTGGCGGCCAGGGCGTCCGCGATACCGGGAGGGCCCGCCGGACGGATCTTCGCGATCTCGATCAACGGCTCGTCGTCGGCGAACGCCCGGTCGACCAGCCAGCCGTCGCGCACGCCGAGCTGGCCGCGTTCGGGCTCGTCCAGGGTGAAGCCGACGCGGTCACGGGCGGGCGCGGCTTCGAGGAGGTCGACCACGCGGTCGTCCTCGAGCCAGCCGATCGCCACCTCACCGGTGAGGATCTGGGCCTTGGCCTGGGCGTAGGCGTCCATGCCGCCGTGCCAGTCCAGGTGGTCCTCGGCGAGGTTGAGCAACGCCCCCGCCTGCGGGCGCACCGACGGCGCCCAGTGCAGCTGGAAGCTGGAGAGTTCGACGGCGAGCACGCGACGGCCCGCCAGCAGTGCGTCGACGACCGGCAGGCCCACGTTCCCGCAGGCCACGGCGTCGGCACCGGCGGCGTGCAGGATCGACTCCAGCATGCCGACGGTCGTGGTCTTGCCGTTGGTGCCCGTCACCGCGAGCCAGACCGGCGGGTCGGCCAGTTCGGTGCCCATCCGCCACGCCAGTTCGACGTCGCCGATGACCTCGATGCCCGCGGAGGCGGCGGCCGCGAGCAGCGGGCTCGACGGCTGCCAACCGGGGCTCGTGACGACGAGGGAGGTGCCGGCCGGCGGTTCCACCAGGCCGGGCACCAGTTCCACGCCTTCGAGCAGCGTCTCCAACGCGCCGAGGCGTTCGGCTGACGAGTCCGTCACCACGACCTCGGCGCCCGCCGCGAGCAACGCCTCCGCGGCGGACCGGCCGGTCACTCCAGCACCGGCGACCAGCACTTTCGATCCGGCCAGCTTGGTCATCGTCTCAGAAACCGCCCGTCAGCCACTCGCTGTAGAACACGCCGAGCCCGAACATGCAGCAGATGCCGGCCATCAACCAGAACCGGATGATGACCGTGGTCTCCGCCCAGCCCGCCAGCTCGAAGTGGTGGTGGAACGGGGCCATCCGGAACAGGCGCCGTCGTGAGGTGCGGAAGACCGCGACCTGCAACGCCACCGACAGGGCCTCGACCACGAACAGACCACCGATGACGATCATCAGCAGCTCGGTGCGGGTGGCGATCGCGAGACCGGCGACGAGGCCGCCGAGCGCGAGCGACCCGGTGTCACCCATGAAGATCTTGGCCGGAGCGGCGTTCCACCAGAGGAAGCCGATGCAGCCCGCCATCGCCGCCGCGGCGATCACCGCGAGGTCCAGCGGGTCGCGGACGTCGTAACACCCGGCCACGGCGTAGCTCGAGCAGTTGTAGCGGAACTGCCAGAACGAGATGACGACGTACGTGCCGAACACCATCGCCGACGAACCGCCGGCGAGGCCGTCCAGACCGTCGGTCAGGTTCACCGCGTTCGACCACGCGGCGACCATGCCGTAACAGAACACGATGAACCCGATGACGCCGAACGAGACCACCGGGAGGTCGCGCACGAACGACAGGTTGACCGACGCGGGCGTCAGGCCTTCCTTGTTCGGGAACTGGAGCACCAGGATCGCGAACGTGATGGTCGCGATGAACTGGCCGACCAGCTTCGCCGTCTTGTTCAGGCCCAGGTTGCGGGCCTTGCGGATCTTGATGAAGTCGTCGAGGAAGCCGACCAGGCCCAGCGACGTCGTCAGCATCAGCACGAGCAGGCCGGACGCCGTCGGGGTCTGCCCCGACGCCGACGCCGACATCGAGTTCACGAGGTGCGTGCCGAGGTAGCCGGCCCACATCGCGACCAGGATGGCGAGACCGCCCATGGTCGGCGTGCCGCGCTTGGTCTTGTGGTGCTGCGGACCGTCCTCGCGGATCTCCTGGCCGAAGCCCTGCCTCGAGAAGACCTTGATCAGGTAAGGCGTCAGCAGGATGGACACCGCGAGTGCGATCGCGGCCGCGATCAGAATGCTCTTCACTTGGTTCCTGCCTCCAGCAGGGCCTCGGCGATGCGCCACAGGCGGTAGGCGTTGGATGCCTTGACCAGCACTACGTCACCGGGCCGGACTTCCCCCGAGAGCAACGCGATGGCCGCGTCCGCGTCCGGCACCAGGACGGATTCGTCTCCCCAAGATCCTTCCAGGTGCGCACCCTGGTGCATCGCGCGGGCCGGGTCACCGACCACGACCAGCTTGCTGATGTCCAGGCGCACCACCAGACGGCCGATCTCGTCGTGCTCGCGCACCGCGTCGTCGCCCAGTTCCGCCATCGGGCCGAGGACGGCCCAGCTGCGGCGGGCGGGCGTCGTGGCGCGCGCGATCGAGGCGAGCGACTTCAACGCCGCGCGCACCGAGTCGGGGTTCGCGTTGTAGGCGTCGTCGATCACCGTCACGCCGTCCGCGCGTTCGGTGATCACCATGCGGTGCGCGGAAACCCGTTCCGCGGCGCCCAGTCGCTGCGCCACCTCTTCCGGCGTGGCACCCAGTTCGAGCGCGATCGCGGCGGCGACCAGGGCGTTGCCGACCTGGTGCTCACCGCTCAGCGTGAGCTGGACGCGGGCCTCGCCCTGCGCGGTCTTCAGCGTGAAGCTCGCGCGGGCCTGCTCGTCGAGTTCGATGTCGACGGCGCGGACGTGCGCGTTCGCGCTCTCACCGACCAGCACGACCTTGGCCTTCGTGCGGCTCGCCATGCCCGCGACCAGCGGGTCGTCGGCGTTCAGGATCGCGACGCCGTCTTCCGGCAACGACTCGACCAGCTCGCCCTTGCCCTGCGCGATGCCCTCGCGCGAGCCGAACTCGCTGAGGTGTGCGGTGCCGACGTTGAGCACGGCGCCGAACCTCGGCGGCGCGACCTCGCACAGGTTCGCGATGTGGCCTACGCCGCGCGCGGACAGCTCCAGCACGAGGAACTTCGTGTCCTCAGTGGCCCTCAGTGCCGTCCACGGGTGGCCGAGCTCGTTGTTGAACGAACCGGGCGGGGCGATCGTCTCGCCGACCGGGCTCAGCACCTGGGCGATGAGGTCCTTGGTGGACGTCTTGCCCGCCGAACCGGTGATGCCGACGACCGTGAGGTCCTTCAGGCGGTCCGTGACGTACCGCGCGAGCTTGGCCAGCGCCTCCAGCACCGCCGCGCCCTCGCCGGTCTTGTCCCCGGCGAGCACGTAGGCGTTGGTGTGCCTGGCCTGCACGGGCGGCGCGATCACCGACGGCGCGTCGACCTCGCGGCCCGCCAGCACCCCGGCGGCGCCCGAGGCGACGGCCTGGGCGGCGAAGTCGTGGCCGTCCACGCGTTCACCGGGCAGCGCCAGGAAGAGGCCCCCCTCGGTGACCTTGCGCGTGTCGAACTCGATGGTGCCGGTGACCACCGGACTGCCATCGGTCGCGTGCAACCGTCCGCCGACGACCTCTGCGATCTCGGCGAGCGTGAGTGCGATCAACGGTGCGCCTCTCTGATCGCGGCGGTCAGCGTCTCGACGTCCGAGAACGGATGGATCACGCCGGCGATCTCTTGTCCCGTCTCGTGTCCCTTGCCCGCCACGACGACGACGTCACCCGGATGTGCGAGCTCGACGGCCTTCTCGATCGCGAGCCTCCGGTCGCCGATCTCCAGCACCTCGCCCCGGTTCTCGGTGGCGAGCGCCCCTTCGAGCATGGCGGCCCGAATGGAGGACGCGTCTTCGCTCCTCGGGTTGTCATCGGTGATGATCAACACCTCGGCCCGTTGCGCGGCGGCCTCACCCATCAGGGGGCGCTTCGCGCGGTCCCGGTCGCCACCGCAGCCGAGCACGACGATCACGCGGCCGTCGGTCTTGGCCCTGACCGCGTCCAGCGCGAGCGCGACGGCGGCGGGCTTGTGCGAGTAGTCGACCACCGCGGTGAAGTCCTGGCCCTCGTCGACGCGCTGCATGCGGCCGGGCACCTGGACGTTCGCGAGGCCTTCCGCGATGGCTTCGCCGCTGATGCCCTCGAGGTGCAGGCAGGCGATCGCCAGCAGCGCGTTCGTGATGTTGAAGCTGCCCGCGAGCGGCAGGTGGATCCGGAGGTCGCCGTCCGGGCCGTGCGCGGTGAACGTCTGCTCACCGGTCGCGCTGACCTCGACGTCGCTCGCGGTCCAGTCCGCGTCGGTGGTCGAGGCGACGGTGACGGTGTTCTCCTTGACCAACCGCGGACCCCACTCGCCGTCGACGCAGACGACCTCCTTGCGCGCGCGGCCGTCGAACAGCTGCGCCTTGACCTGGAAGTACTCCTCCATGTCGGCGTGGAAGTCGAGGTGGTCCTGGCTGAGGTTCGTGAACGCGCCGATCTCGAACTCGGTGGCGGCGACGCGGCCCATGTGCAGCGCGTGGCTCGACACCTCCATCGCCACGTCGGTGACGCCGCGCTCGACCATCACCGCGAACAACGCCTGCAGGTCCGGCGCCTCGGGCGTGGTGTGCGAGCTGCCGAGCTGCTCGCTGCCGATCCGGGTGCCGACGGTGCCGATCAGGCCCGTGTGCTTCCCGGCGGCGCGCAGCACCGACTCGATCATGTACGTGGTGGTGGTCTTGCCGGACGTGCCGGTGACCCCCCACAGCTTGATCTTCTGCGACGGCTGCCCGTAGACGTGCGCGGCGAGCAGCCCCACGACCTCGCGAGGGCGCGGGTGGATCAGCACGGGCACGTCTTTGAGGGAGTCGCGCGCGGCACCGGCCTCGTCCGTCAGCACCGCGACGGCGCCGTTCGCGATCGCCTGGTCGGCGAAGTCGGCACCGTGGACGTGCGCGCCGGGCAGCGCGGCGTAGAGGTCTCCGGCGACCACGTGCTGAGCACGCAGAGTTACCCCTGTCACCTGGACGTCGGCATGCGCTGGCCTGGTCAGGTGCACGTCGGCGACCGCGGCGAGAGCAGCCACGGAAGCAGGGCGGATGGCAGTGGGGCGGGGCGGGGCGGTCGCGACCTTGCCCTCGAGCTTGGCAGGCACGGGCGAGAGGCTACCGGCCTGCGCGCAGTGGCCGAGCGGCGCGTTGGCGTTCGGGTGATGATCAGCGGCTCTGCGCCGTTCGGGTGGCCGTGTGCGCTGGTCTGCGTGAGCGAGCCCGTCCGGCCGAACAAGTTCCTGCCCGCCTTGTGACTTCCGGCCCTGCAAGCCCTGCTCCGGCTGCGGTGAGGTAGAGCGCGGCAGGAGGCGGCGATGAGAACACGCACGGCGGTGGAACCCAGGAGGTTCTCGTTCTGGGCACCGGATTTCAGCAGGTCCGTCACGGTGGGGGTGGACACCTCCGAATTCGCCTACCAGGCGTTCGAGTGGGCCGCGCGGCACGCGTGGTCACTGAGGACGGACCTCCAGGTGTACCTCGCGGACCCCGGCGACACGACGGTCCAGAAGGTCCTGGAACGACTGCCGATGCTCACCGCCCACTTCCGCCCCAGTGGTGACGACCCGGTGGCCGCACTGGTGGGGGCGTCGGATTCGAGCGCGATCTTGGTCTTGGGGTGCAAGGGAGAACAGCACCGCGGCCTGGGTCTGGGATCCCTCGTCCTGCCGGTGTTGCGCCGCGCGCGGTGCGGGGTCGTGGTGGTGCGCGGACGGCCTGAGGCGATCCGCGGCGAACACGGCTGGGTCACCGCTGCCGTCGGCGGGTGCGAGGACCCGGTCGTGCTGCGGCGCGCGGTCGAGCTCTGCCGCACCCGCCGAGCGCGGCTGCGGTTGCTGCACGTCCACCTGCCGGCGCAGCACGAGTCGTCGGTGCCGCGGGACGAGGCCGCGGTGCGCCGGGCCGTGTTGTTCCTGCGGACGACGGCTCCCGAGCTGACGCCCGAGGTGCGGGTGGAGGCGCGGCACCCGCACGAGTCGCTCGCGTCGCTGGACTCCGACCTCGTCGTGGTGGGACGCGGCGGACAGCACGACGGGGTCGGGCTGGTCACGCGGGCCGCGCTGCACCACGCGTCGTGCCCGGTGCTGGTCGCGCGGGCGGAGCCGACAGGCGACTAGCAGTCGTCCTTGCGCAGCACCGTCCCGGTCGTGCCGGGCAGGGCCACGAAGCTCACCGGCGCGCCGTGCTCGTTGACCTGCGTCTCAGCGAGGCGGACGGTGAACGGGGCGCTGCCGGTGCGGTTGGCGTTGACGATCACGGTGCCGCACTCGAAGTCGCGCTGGTGCACGTTCTTCGCGATCTCGAAGTGCTCGCCGAGCGGGGCGCCGAGGTCCCAGTCGTACTCGGTGCGCCACTGCGACGGGTCGTCGTAGCGGTCGGTGTGCTGGATCTCGGAGATCGCCGCGTTCTCGCCCGCCGCCAGCAGGTAGCTCGCGAAGGCGTAGCGGAACGGCTGTTCGGCGCCGCTGTGGTGCGGCTGCACCCAGGTGATCTTGCCCTTGGCCTCGTTGGCGGTGATCTGCTCGACCTGCCTGCTCCAGCCCTGCGCGTACTCGGAGAGCAGGTCGGAGTCGCCGAAGGTCAGCCACCACTCGTCGAACCCGCCGTCGAGGTGTTCGACGTAGCTGTCCCACGCGCCGTCGTGCAGGCGGGCGTTCGACATGTTCGCGACGGTCTTGAGGCCCGCGCCGACGAACTTCTGCCGGGTGTTGGCGAGCATCGAGCGGTAGGCGTCGCGCATCGCGGCGTCGGTCGGGTACTTCGCCGGGCACACGCCGTCGTGGTAGGTGTCGCAGGCGAACAGGGCGTTGTCCATGAAGACGCCGTCGAACGCACCGGCCGACGACTTCACGACGTTGTCCGCCCACGCGTTCTGGTACTCGACGTTGCCGACGTCCATCTGCCAGTGGTCCTCGTAGCCGTCGTACTCGAACCGGTCGCCCGAGGCGTCGGTCAGGAACCACGACGGGTCGGCCGCGCAGTACCCGACACCGGTGGGGAGATCGACGTCGTCGACGCCGTTCTCGCAGGCGTAGCCACGCGTGGAAGAAAGATCTTTGTAGACGAAGGTCTGGATCTTGGGATTAGCCGCTTTCAACTTCGCCGCAAGATCCTTTTCCCAGGCGTTCAGAACAACGTGAGAACGTCGCTGAGCCTCAGCGGAGATCATTTTCTCACTGGTCGGCGTGCTGTTCATGTGGAGCCAGAAAGAATCAACCACGGACGGATCCTCATCTGCCTGAGCTGCGGGAATGATCGTCACCGCCAGGACGCCCGCCAAGATCGCAATGCCGAAGGAACGCACGCCGAACCCCATCTCGCCTTACCACTCCGGTTTCGGAGCATTAGACGTGATGGATTGCGTCTCATTACGACGAGATATTCACCGATAACATTTGACTACATCTGCAGCTGCACGAACGGCGTCTGCTCCGCCGACATCGGCACCTGGAACCGCTGCGTCAGGAACGTCGCGATGTCGTGGAACAGCGGCGCCGCCGACGAGCTGAACTGGGTGCCGGTGGGCGCGTCCAGCATGATCCCCACGACGTAGCGCGGGTTGTCCGCCGGCAGGATCCCGGCGAACGTGATCCAGTACTGCGACTGCGAGTAGCACTTGCAGTTCTGGTCGATCTGCTGCGCCGTGCCGGTCTTGCCCGCGACCTGGTAGCCGGGCACCGCGGCCTGCTTGCCGGTGCCGTTCTGGTTCGCGTCGCGCGGGTCGGACTGCGTGACCGAGCGGAACATGTCGCGGACGGTCTTCGCGGTCTCCGCCGACACGACGCGAACGCCGTCGGGCCGTTGCTTCTCCGACCGCGCGCCCTCCTCGCCGATCTCGGCGCGGATCAGCCGCGGCGGGATGCGCACGCCGTCGTTCGCGATGGCCTGGTACATGCCGGTCATCTGCAGCAACGTCATCGAGAGGCCCTGGCCGATCGGCAGGTTGCCGAAGGTCGAGCCGGACCACTGGTTGAGCGGCGGGACCTGGCCCGCCTCCTCTGCCGGGACGCCGGACTGAGTGCGGCGGCCGAGACCGAACTTCTGCAGCATCTCGGCGTAGCGCTCCTGGCCGACCTCCTGGGCGGCGAGCAGCGTGCCGACGTTCGAGGACTTCGCGAACACGCCGGTGAACGACATCGGCACGGTCGGGTGGTTCCAGGCGTCGCGGATGGTCCGGTCGGCGACCTTGATCGACCCCGGCACCTGGAGCACGTCGTCCGGCTTGTGCAGGCCGTACTCGACGGCGGCCGCGGCCGTGACGATCTTGTTCACCGAGCCGGGCTCGAAGCTGTAGGCGACGGCGGTGTTGCGCTTCTGGTCCTCGGTGGCCTTGCCGAAGTCCGTCGGGTCGTACGTCTTGTCGTTGGCCATCGCGACGATCTCGCCGGTGCGGCTGTCCAGCACCACGGCGGAACCGTTCTTCGCACCCGACTTCTTGGTGTAGTCGGAGACCATCCTCTGCACGGCGTACTGGGTGTCGATGTCGATCGTCAGCTCGAGGCTGCGGCCGGGCTGCGGCTTGACGAGTTCCTTCTCGGTGTTCGGGATGACGAGGGTGTCGTCGCCCGACATCGTGTCGACCACGCGGCGGCCGGTGCGGCCGGCGAGCACGTTGTCCTGCGCGTTCTCCAGCCCGAGGATGCCCTGGACGGTCGGCGGCTTCTCGCCCTCGCGCCAGTTCGCCGCGCCGATGATGTTCGAGGCCACGTCGCCGTTGGGGTAGATGCGCTTGGAGCGGTACTCCGAGCCGATGTCCGCCGGGAACTTCTCGACGATCTTCGCGGCCTTGGCCGGCTCGGCCTCCCTGGCCAGCACCTCGTAGGTGATGTCCTGCACGAGCTGCTGGTAGATCGACTCCTCGTCGGTCTTCTCGCCGTTGACCTCGGGGCCGAGCGTCGCCGACATGAACTTCGCGATCTCGCGCGCGTGGTCCTCGTACGTGCCGGGGTACTTCTTCGCGTCCTTCGCGTGCGCCTCGTCCCACGTCTTGCGGGCGCGCTGCGGCAGGACGTACAGCGCGCGCACCTCGATCGAGAACGCGAGCTGGTTGCCGTTGCGGTCGAGGATCGAGCCGCGTTCGGCGGGGATGTCGATCGGCGTCGTGCGCTGCTTCTGCGCCTGCTGCGACAGCTCCGCCGCCTGGATGCCCTGCACCTGGACGAGCTTGACGCCCGCGATCAGCAGCGCGCCGATCAGCAGGACGCGGCCGACGGCGATGCGCACCCTGCTGTTGCCGCCCAGCCGGGTGGCGGGACGAGAACCGCGCACGGACAGCGGCCGGCGCGGTCCCCTGGTCTGCGGACCCGGCATCTCAGCCGCCCGCCGGAGGCGTCTGACCGGCCGGGGGCTGCTGGCCCGCGGGCGGCGGCGGGTTCTCCGACGACGGCGGGGGCGGCGGCGTCGACTTGGTCGCCGGGCTCGGCTTGCCGAACTCCTCGATCGAGCCGTCCGGGTTCTGCCGCAGCCTCGCCGGGTTCGTCGGCTCGACGAGTCCCATCTCGCCCGCGCGGCGCGCGAGGTCGGTCGGCGACTCCAGCAACGCCACCTCTCGGCGCAGCTGCTCCATCTGCAACGTCAGCCGCTCGGCCTCGGCCCGCGCCTCCTGCAGGCGGTAGGTGTCGGCGGCGGCCTGGGTCGAGAAGTACAGGATCCCGGCGACGCCCGCGCCGAGCACGAGCATCACGAGCACGACGAAAGGCGCCTTGGACGCGACCTTCTGCTGCGGCGCGGCCGAACCGCCCCGCAGGTTCTGGGCGCGCTGGGCCCGGCGGGCGTAGGCGCGCTCGGCACCGGCCGAGCGGCGGCGAGCCTTGTCCTCCTGCTCGCGCTTGTCCTTGGACGGGTCGCGCGGCGACGGCCCGCCGACGCGTGCGGGTGCCGTCATCTCGGTTCTCCGATCCGCTCCGCCGCCCGCAGGCGCACGGGCGCCGCACGCGGGTTGTCCTCGATCTCCTGCTCGTTCGCCAGCTCGGCGCCCTTGGTCAGCAGCTTGATCTCGGGCCCGTGGCCCGGCAGCTCGACCGGCAGCCCCGGCGGGGTCTTCGACTTCGCCAGCTCCGCGAACGCCTGCTTGACCATCCGGTCCTCGAGGGACTGGTAGGACTCCACGACGATCCGCCCGCCGACGCCGAGCACGCCCAGTGCCGCGGGCAGCGCCAGCCGCAACGACTCCAGCTCGCCGTTGACCTCGATCCGCAACGCCTGGAACGTGCGCTTGGCCGGGTGCCCGCCGGTGCGCCGCGAGGCCGCGGGCACGACGGCGTAGAGCAGCTCGACCAGCCGACCGGAGTTGGTGAACGGCTCCTTGTCGCGTTCGCGCAGCACCGCCGAGGCGATCTTGCCCGCGAACCGCTCCTCGCCGTAGGTCGAGAGGATCCGCGCGAGGTCGCCGTGCGAGTACGTGTTGAGCACGTCCGCGGCCGTCATGCCGGTGCCCTTGGACATCCTCATGTCGAGCGGGGCGTCCTTGGAGTACGCGAACCCGCGTTCCTCCTCGTCGAGCTGCAACGAGGAGACGCCGAGGTCCATCAGCACGCCGTCGACCCGCGAGTACCCGAGGTCCTCGACGGCCTCGTCGATGTGGTCGTAGGTGACGTTGACGAGCTTGACCCGGTCACCGTGCCGCGCGAGCCTCTTGCCGGCCATCTCGATGGCCTGCGGGTCGCGGTCGAGCCCGATGAGGGTGAGTTCCGGGTGCGCGCTCAGCAGCGCGTCGGAGTGGCCGCCCATGCCGAGGGTCGTGTCGACAACGATGGCAGGCTTGCCGTGCAGCGCTGGAGCGAAGAGTTCCAGGACGCGGTCCAGCAGCACCGGAACGTGCCGCGGCTGATCCATGTCCCTCTACTCCCCTTAATGCGCGTTTCGGGTGACGTCAGGTCCCCGCCCGCCCGTCGAACCTGGCGCCGGGGAAGGTGCGCCAGGGCCGATAGTCGAGCGGACCGAGGCCTCACGGCACCCGAATCGCGTGTGGAACATCCGGCCTGTTGCTCGGCTGACCGCCATCAGAAGACGCCCGGAATGACCTCCTCGCGAGCGGTGGCGTAGCCGTCCTCGTGCTCGTCGAGATAGGTCTGCCAGGCCGCCGCGTCCCAGATCTCCAACCTGGTGAACGCGCCGACGACCACGCACTCCTTGGTCAACCCGGCATACCGGCGCAGTTCCGGTGCGATCAGGACGCGGCCCTGACCGTCCGGACGCTGCTCGTCCGTACCCGCGAACAGATACCGCTGATAGGCGCGTACGGCGTCGTTGGTGAACGGCGCCTCGGCGACCTTCCTCGCCATCTGCTCGAACTCAGCCCGGGGGAACACGTACAGGCAGTGGTCCTGGCCCTTGGTGACCATGAGACCTCCCGCCAGTTCGTCCCGGAACTTCGCAGGCAGTGTCAGCCGACCTTTGTCGTCGAGGCGCGGGTAGTGAGTGCCGAGGAACACGGCAGCCACCTCCCTTGCCGGGCGACGAGACCGGCAGTGGAGCCCCCGTCTGCCCCACCGGCCGCCACAGTACCCCACTTTTCACCACAGTCAACGTTGAAAGAGGTGTTTGCGCAGCATGTCGAAACTCGTTTGTGCAGGTAGACGCCGTGGGGCGGCGTGGGGGGACGGTGGGGGAACTCGTGCGGCACCACCGTGGCGGGTGAGGGTTCAGCGGCGAATAAGCACTCGAACGGCCTAGAAAAATCCAGGAAAACGGCGTGTGACGGCGGGGTGGTGGGGGAAGGTGGACAGAGGTGGCGCGAACCCGCTCGAGCCCGCAGGTGCGGGGCACTCGGCAGGGGTCCGGCCGACGCGAGCGAAGGCGGACGGCATGGGTGTCCACGGGTCATGGTCCGAAGCTGTCGGTGCCACCCGCTACCGTGGTGACGAAATGGTCACGGTGACCCCGGCCTGCCGGTGTGCGCCCGATCCGACCACTGGACGCTCGCTGGTTCACACTTCGGGTAACGGCGCTTAGCCGTGGTTTGACACACTGCGTGAAACGCTCACACGTCCGTGTTCCGGACACGGCTGCTGGAGGTTTAGTGACGCCGGGAAGCCCAAGCGCGAACAGTCACGCGCCGGTCGATCAGGTTCTGGGTGAGTTGCACGGCGCCGTCCAGCGGATCGCCGCCAACGTGGAGCGGGTGCTCGTCGGCAAACCCGACGTGGTCCGCCTCGCCCTGGTCACGCTGCTCGCCGAAGGGCACCTGCTGGTCGAGGACGTGCCGGGCGTCGGCAAGACCTCGCTGGCGAAAGCGCTTGCCCGTTCGATCGACTGCACGGTGAGCCGCGTGCAGTTCACACCCGACCTGCTGCCGAGCGACATCACCGGCTCGTCGATCTACAACCGGCAGGAGAACGACTTCGAGTTCCGGCCGGGCCCGATCTTCGCGAACATCGTGGTCGGCGACGAGATCAACCGCGCCTCCCCCAAGACGCAGTCCGCGTTGCTGGAGTGCATGGAGGAGCACCAGGTCACGGTCGACGGCAACACCTACCCGCTGGGGTCGCCGTTCATGGTGATCGCGACGCAGAACCCGATCGAGATGGAGGGCACCTACGCCCTTCCCGAGGCGCAGCGCGACAGGTTCACCGCGCGCGTGTCGGTCGGGTACCCGGACCCGCAGGCAGAGCTCGCGATGGTCGACGAGCACGCGGGCCACAACCCGCTCGACGACCTGCGGCCGGTCTCGGACGCCGCGCAGATCCTGCGGCTGATCGAGGCCGTGCGCCGGGTGCACCTCTCGCCGGAGGTCCGCCGGTACGCCGTCGAGCTGGTCTCGGCCACGCGCCGCCTGCCGGAACTGCGCCTCGGCGCCTCGCCGCGCTCGACGCTGCACCTCGTGCGGGCCGCCCGCGCGCAGGCCGCGCTGGCCGGTCGCGACTTCGTGGTGCCGGACGACGTCCACGCGGTGGCGATCCCGGTGCTGGCCCACCGGCTGGTGCTGACCGCGGAGGCCCAGGCCGCCCGCCGGTCCCCCGCCGAACTGATCAGGGCGCTCCTGCAGCGCGTGCCGGTGCCCACCGCGGCGCTGGACCCGAGTGCGGCGTTCGTCCGCAGCATGAACAACAACAACGCAGGGACGCCACGCTAACGATGCGCACCGCACTCTCCGGTCTGACCACGCGCGGAAGATGCTTGCTGGCCGCGGGGTTCGCCGCCGGAGTGTGCGCCGCCGTGCTGAACGAGCGCGACCTGCTGCGGGTCGCGGCCTTCGTGATCGCGCTCCCGCTGCTGGCCGCGTGGCTCGCGACGAGGGCCCGGGTGGGGTTGCACGCCGCCCGGTACCTCGCCCCGAGCCGGGTGCCGGTCGGCGCCGCGTCCGAGGTGAAGCTCGACCTGCGCAGCACCGGCCGGCTGCCCACGGGCGGGCTGATGCTGGAGGACACCGTCCCGTACGCCCTGGGCGCGCGGCCGCGGTTCCTCGTCGAGCGGCTGCCCCGCAACACGCCGACGTCCCTGCGCTACCCGCTCAAGCCGGTGATGCGCGGGATCCAGCAGGTCGGGCCGCTGATGGCGCGGATCACCGACCCGTTCGGCCTGGCCGAGTTCGACCGCGAACTCGCCGGCCGGTCACGCCTCGTCGTGGTGCCCAGGGTCGTGCGGCTGGCGGGGTTGCCCGGCGGGTCCGGCATGGGCGCGGGCGACGACGGCTCGGTGCGGTTGCGCGCCGGTCAGGGCGAGGACGACGCGGTCGTGCGGCCGTACCGGCAGGGCGACGACCTGCGGAAGGTGCACTGGCGGTCGACCGCCCGGCGCGACGAGCTGATGGTGCGCGTCGAGGAACGCCCGTGGCGCGGCGGCACGACGGTGCTGATCGACCACCGGGTGCACGCGCACCGGGGCAGCGGGCCGACGGCGTCCCTCGAGTGGGCGATCTCGTTCGCCGCCTCGATCTGCCTGCACCTGCACCACTTCGGGCACCAGGTCCGCCTGGTCTCCGAGGACGGCCGGGTGCTCGCGGGCGGCTCGTCCGACGGCGGGCACAGCGACCACGTGGTGCTGGACTCGCTCGCGGCGTTGCAGGGTTCGCACCGCCGTGAGCTGAGCGGCGGCACCGACCCCGGCGCGGGCCAGGAGGTCATCGCGGTGCTGGGCGGGCTGTCCCCGGCGTCGGCGGAGGAGCTGATCCGGTACCGGCCGCGCGGCACCCGCAGTCTCGCGGTGCTGCTCGACGTGAACGCCTGGTCCGGTGGCGGTGACAACGGGGCCCAGGCCGCTCCCGACCCCGAGGACGCCCGGCGGTTGCTCGCGGGCGCGGGCTGGGGCGTGGCCATCGCGAAGCCGTCCGCGTCGATGCAGCAGGTGTGGCAGGAGTTGTGCGCCTCGGCAGGAACCCGGGGTCCGTCGTTCCGCTCGGAGGTGGGCTGAGATGGGGAGCCGTTCCGCTCCTGCCAGAAGCACCGAACCGGAGTGGTTCACCTCGGCGACGCCGTGGATCGCCGCGCTGGCCGTGCTGTGCGCGTCGACCGCGCTGTCCGGGGTGATCGAGGGCGACCTGTGGCTCGTCCGGATCGGCGTGATGATCGTCGCGATCACCGTGACCGGCGCCTTCCTGCGCGCGACCCGGCTGACCCCGCCGCTGGTCGCGGTCGCCCAGGTCTTCGTGCTGTTGTGCCTGCTCACCGCGTTGCACACGCGGTCGGGCATCTTCCTGTTCATCCCCGGCCCCGACGCTCTGGGCGAGCTCGGCGACGTGCTCGCGGAGTCGGTGGCGCAGGTGCAGACCGGGGTTCCGCCGGTGCACGCGTCGCCGGCGATCCAGGCGCTCGTGGTGCTCGCGATCGGCCTGGTCGCGATCCTGGTCGACACGCTCGCGGTGGCCGCGGCGGCGCCGGCGGCGTCCGGGCTGGTGCTGCTGTGCGTGTTCGCGGTGCCCGCGTCGCTCGCCGACGAGATGCTGCCGTTCTGGACGTTCGTGCTGGGCGCGGCGGCGTTCGCGATGCTGCTCGCGGTCGACGGCCAGCACCGGCACGTGGCGTGGCGGGGCAGGCTCGGGTCCGGCTCGGCCAGCGGGTCCGGCGGTTCGGCGACGTCGGTGGCGGCCATCTCGATGGTGATCGCGCTGGTGGTCGGCGCGGCGTTCACGTTCGTCGGCACGGTCGGGCGGCTGCCCGGCAGCGGCTCGCTGGGCCCCGGCCGGGGCGGCATCGGCCTGAGCGAGATGACGTCGTTGCGCGGCATGCTGAACCGCGGCCAGTCCGCCGAGGTGTTCATCGTGCGCGGCATGCCGAAGGAGGAGCCCGTGTACATGCGGGCGTCCACGCTCGCGCAGTACGTGCCGAACAAGGGCTGGGAACGCGGCTCGCCTCCCGGCGGTTCGGCCGCCCGCGGTGAACTCCCGCCCCAGGCGGGCGACCGGGGCGAGGGCAACTCCGTCACGATCAGCATCGAGCCGCGCAGCTGGCGGAGCTACTGGCTGCCGACCTACGGCAAGGTCCGCTCCATCCAGACGCCGGACGACCAGTACCAGTTCGACCCGAAGAAGGGAGTGATCTACTCCCAGCAGGAGCGCGAACCGGAACCGTACGAGATCAACACGGTGCTGTCGGTCCCGACGAACAAGTCGCTGCGCCTCGCCCCGACCCAGGCCAACGCGGTCGACCGCGAGTACTACGGGTACAACGGCGTCGAGCAGGAGGTCCAGGACCTCGCGAAGAAGATCGTCGAGGGCGCCACCAACGACTTCGACAAGGCCGAGAGGCTGACCGACTTCTTCCACGGCCCGGAGTTCAAGTACGAGCTCAAGACCCAGGGCGACGTCAACAGAGACGCGCTGACCGACTTCGTGACCAGGAGCAAGGTCGGTTTCTGCGAGCAGTACGCCTCCGCGATGGCCGCCATGGCGCGCGTGGTGGGGCTGCCGTCGCGGGTGGCGATCGGCTTCACCGCCGGTGTGCTGTCGCCCGATCAGAGCTACCGCACGATCAGCACGGAGGACGCGCACGCGTGGGTCGAGATCTTCTTCCCGACCTACGGCTGGATGACGTTCGACCCGACGCCGGTCGACGACGGGCGCGGCATCGTGCCGCCGTACCTGCGCGACGAGGCCCAGGGTGAGGAGGAGCTGCCGACCGGCGAGACGCAGACCGAGACGACGGCGCCGTCCGTGACGGGTTCGGCGCAGGCCTCCACCTCGCCCGACGGCACGGAAGACGCCGCCGCCATCGGTGACGCGACCGCGGAGGACACGTCGAAGGACTGGGTCCCGTGGGCTCTGGGCGGCGCCGTCGTGGTCGCGCTGGCCTTCCAGTTGTTCCGGCGCCGGGTCGCCAGCACGGTCGTCCCGCCCGACGGACCACCGGGGAACCAGCCGAACTGGAACGAGCCGGGCCAGGACGGGGCGACGACGAGGGTCCGGAAGAAGTCGTGGCTGGTGCCGCTGCGCCGTTACGGCGGTCTGATCTCGGCCGTGCTGTGGGCGGTGGTGGTGCTGCTCGCGGTGGCCTGGTTGTCGTACGTCGTCATGGCGGTCGTGCTGCTGCTGTTCATCGCGGCGACCCCCGCGGCCGTGCGGGAGCTGCGGCGGCGTGGACGGTTGCGCGAGGTCATCGGGCTCGGCCCGAACGCGGCGTCGGCTGCCTGGAGCGAGCTCCTCGCCGAGTCGATCGACCGCGGCGCGCCCGTGCCGTCCGCCGAGACGATCCGGATCGCGGCCCGCCGCCTCGCCCGCGAGCACAACCTCGACGACGCGGGCAAGGACGGCCTGCGCACGGTGATCGGGGCGATCGAGCGGTCCTGGTACAGCCCGAACCCAGCAGCCGACCCGGCGTTGCCCGCGGCTCTGGAGGCGGTGCGGCAGTCGTTGCGGCAGAACGCGCCGCTGTCGTGGAAGGCGAAGCTGTTCCCGAAGTCGGTGCTGAAGCCGGCACCCGCGCCGGTGGCCGACGTGCCGGACCGCGAGCCGGCCGGGGTCTGAGTTCCTGCTCAACGCGACAGGCCCGCTCCCCATCAGGGGGCGGGCCCGTCGCGTTGGATCTGCGGGTTACTGCTCTTCGTCGAAGCGACGACGGAAGCGCTCTTCCATCCGTTCGGAGAACGAGCTGCGGCTGCGCGCGGGCTTGCCGCCGTCCTCCTGCGCTCCCTCGGCGACCTGGTCACCGCGACGCAACGTCGTCAGGGTGATGAGAGCACCGAAGAACATGAGCAGGAAGCCGAAGACGCTCACCACGGGGATGCTGGCGATCGAGAGCTGCGGGAGCATCACGCCGGTGATGAGCGCGGCCACGCCGACCACGAACAACACGATGCCCTGCACGCGGCGTCGCTTGGACGGCCGCCGCAACTTGGCGCCCCGTACGGTAGATGCGAACTTCGGGTCCTCGGCGTAGAGCGCGCGCTCGATCTGGTCGAGCAGTCGCTGCTCGTGCTCGGAGAGTGGCATCGTTCCTCCTCCGGCACAGCGGTCGCGGGCGCCGGGTGTTTTCGGTTTCCGCCGAACCCGGCGGACGACCCACCCCTGGGGACGTCACCTTCCAGGATACGATCCGCGCGCCCCGGCGACTACCCAGTCGGCCTTCTCATACGGTCTGTTCTGTCACCATCATCCTCCTGGGGCAGTGGTGAGGCCTTCGTGAGGCTCGCTCACCCCCCTTGTGGCCTTCCGTTCACGCCTGATTCGACTTCCTGATCCGTCCTGGACGGCCCCGCTTGCTCGGATCGGTCGCATGACCGAACTCATCGTCAACGGCGCCGCCGAGCAGGGCCTGACCGGCTGGCTCGTGGTCGCGGGCGCCCCGATCGTGCTGCGGTACGACACGGGCCAGGGGTATCCGGGGCCCGGTGATCCCGGTCCGGCTCAGCGGGGGTCGTCGTTCTTCGGCGGCGGCGACACGCCCCTGAGCACGCTGCGACAGAGCGTGACATTGCCGCGGCGGGCGTCTCAGTTCGCCGTGTCCGGGTGGCTCGGCGGCTACGCCGAGCAGCAGGACGGCGCGCGGCTGTCCGTCGAGTTCCTCGACGCGGGCGGCACACCGCGCGGTCTGGTGGTGCTCGGCCCGGTCACTGCCGAGGAGCGCGGGGGCCGCACGGGCCTGCTGGAGCGGACGTTCGGCGGCACGGTGCCGCCGGGCAGCAAGACGGCGGTCGTCACCCTGCAGATGACCCGATCCGGTGGCGGCACGTCGAACGACGGCTACGCGGACAACATCTCGTTCACCGTGGAGGCCCGCTGATGCTGAACCGACGTGATCTCCTGCGCGCCGCGGCCGCCGCCGGCGCTCTCGGCACCGCGTGGCCGCTGGCCGCGGGCCTGTCCCCCGCGCAGGCCCACGCGGCCGCGCTCGACCTGGGTGCGTCGTGGGACCCCGCGCCGTTCACGCTCGGCGTCGGCTCCGGGGACCCGTTGCCGGACAGCGTGATCCTGTGGACGCGCCTCGCTCCCGAACCGCTGGCGTTCGAGCAACCGCTGCCCGAGATCGTCGAGGTGCAGTGGTCCGTCGCGCTGGACCGCACGATGCGTTCGAAGGTCGCCCGCGGCACGGTCGCGGCCTCGAACCTGTTGGGGCACAGCGTGCACGTGCCGGTCGCGGGCCTGCATCCCGGCCGCACCTACTACTACCAGTTCTCGGCGCTGGGCAAGCGTTCCCGTGTCGGGCGCACCCGCACGGCCCCCGTCGGCGCGGTGTCGCGCGTCCGGTTCGCGACGGCGAACTGCCAGGCGTTCCACGACGGCTTCTACGCCGCACACCGCGGCATCGCCGCGGAGAACGTGGACTTCGTCGTGCACCTCGGCGATTACATCTACGAGCACGGCCAGGTCAGCGGCCAGCACGTGCGCGATCACGAGGGCCCCGCCGTGCTGTCCCTTGCGGACTACCGGCGCCGCCACGCGCTCTACAAGGGCGACGCGTCGTTGCGCGACGCCCACGCCGCACACCCGTGGTTCCTCACCTGGGACGACCACGAGGTGGTGAACGACTACAGCGGCACCGAGGGTGCCGCACCGTTCGTGAAGCGCCGCGCCGCCGCCTACCAGGCCTGGTACGAACACCTGCCGATCCGTTCCGGCAGTGCGCTCGAACCGCAGATCCACCGGCGCCGCGAGTGGGGTTCCCTGGTCGACCTGACCGTTCTGGACCTGCGGCAGTACCGGTCCGCGCAGAACCTGGCCGACGGCACGATTCTGGGCGCCCAGCAGAAGAAGTGGTTGCTCGACGGCATTTCGGGCGCCCGCGAGGCGTGGCAGGTGTGGATCAACTCGATCATGCTGTCGCAGCTCGCCCGCACCGGCGGCGGCTACTACTTCACCGACCAGTGGGACGGCTTCCGGACCGAACGCCGCGAGGTGCTCGGCCACGTGGCGTCGTCCGGCATGGAGGACCTCGTCGTGCTGACCGGCGACTGGCACTCGGCGTTCGTGGACGACATCCGCCCGGACTTCGACGACCTCTCGTCGCCCGTGATCGGCACCGAGTTCACCGCGCACTCGGTCACCTCCGGCGCCTACTCGCCGGAGTGGAACGCCGTGAACGGACCGGTGATGGGAGTGGCGAACCCGCACCTGAAGTACTTCGAGGGCAACAGGTACGGCTACGACGTGTACGAGGTGACGCCTCAGCGGTTCACCACGCACATGAGGGTGATCGGGGACCGGCGCGACGCCGCGTCACCGGTGACGACGCTGACCTCGTTCCACGTCGACCGGGGCAAGGCCGGGAGCTACGAGGACCCGGCAACGGTCGGGTCTCCCGCGCAGTACCGGCGGGCCTGAAAAGTGTCAGACCCGCTGAGTAAGCTCGAAATCGGGGGTTCCCAGGCCCTGTGGGGTGAAGGCTGGGCCCCCCGAATCCGATGCTACTCAGCGGGTCTGACAGGTTCCGGCGGTCAGCTTGCGATCTTGTAGGCCCGGATGATCGTCGTCTCACCCGTGTTGCCGGCCGCGTCCGTGGTCTTGGCGCGCAGCGAGGCGAACTTCGCGTTCCTCGGGTGGTGCAGGACCAGCTTGTCGCCGGCGACCTGAGCCTGCTTCCAGGTCTTGCCGTCGTCGTAGGAGATCTCGACGGTGAGGCGTTTGACCTTCGGCGTGTTCTGCGCCTGCTCGACCTTCAGCGGGACGACCTGCACGCGGCCGCGTGCGGTGTCCTCGTCGTCGAGCTTCGGCAGGTAGCGCACGACGGTGAGCGGCAGGTGCGTGATGTCGTTGGTGTGCTTGGACTTGAAGGTCCAGGCACCGCTCACCCTCGTCGACACCTCGGCGTCGCGGCCGTGCTCCACCTCCGCGCGGTAGGTGCCTTCCTCGCCCGGTACGTCGAATACGGCGGTGGGCGTGTTCGCCTCACCGACCTTGACACCGTTGCGGGACAACGTGGTCTTCGCCGTGCCGCCGTTCACCCTGCCCGCACCGCCGTTGCTGTCGGTGAAGAGCGGGACGACCACGGCGATCTGGTCCTCCAGCCGGGCGAGGCCGGAGCGCGGCGCCTCCGGGACCGACGGGCCGAGGATCGCGGCGCCGAAGGTCTGCTCGTACTTCTTGCCTGCCTTGAAGGAACGGCTGGGCGTCTCGGTCGAGTACTCGGCGTTGTTGTCCGGGCCGACCCGATCGTAGATCCAGCTCCACTTTCCGGTCGCGGTCGTGACGAGGTCGACGGAGTGACCGCCCTCGGGGACGGGGGTGAACCAGCCGAAGCCACCGCTGCCGTCGACCGGGTGCGGCATGACGGCGACGCCGTGCTGACGGCCCTCACCAGTCGGCCGGAAGCCCGTCCTCACCTCGGCGAGCTCGCTCGCCCCTGCGGTGCGTTCGTAGCCGGTCGGCAGGCTCTTCTCGGTGTACATCATGCGGTAGCTGACCGGCGTCCTGTCGTCGCGCGGGGTGCCCTTGGCCTGTTCGGCGATCGTGGCCGAGAAGCCCTGCGGCGACGGTCCGATCTGGGCGGTGTTCGCCTGGCCCGCGAGGCCGTCGAAGAAGGCCCAGCCGTGGCCGTACGGCCTGCCCGCGACCTGGGCGCTGTAGCCGATCGTGCCGATCATGCCCTGCGCGGCGGGGTCCGGGGTCCGGAGCGCGACCGGCTTCGCCAGGCGCGTGTCGATCGTGATCGACCCCTTGCCGCTCACGGTGAACTTCGGCTGCACCACGAAGGCGACCTTGAAGTCCGCGGTGATCACCGAGGTGTCCACCAGGTACTCGCCCTTGGGCAACCGGACGTTCTTGCCCGTCCCCGGATAACCCTTGCCGGTCTGGGCGTTGACGAACACCGTGCTCTGGTTCTCGGCCGGGTTGCCGTCGGCGCCGAGCACCGCGACCGCGGTGTCGTAGCTCTCGACCTCCCGGTTGACGCTCACCAGCGTGCGCAGGCCGTTCGACGCGACGACCGCGCCGCTGTAGGCGCCGTCCGCCGCGTTGACCCTGGTGTCCGCGGTGATCGTGGCCTTGGCCTCGCCACCGGCAGGCACCGTGATCTTGGCCGGGAACACCGTGAACAGACCCGCGGGAGCGGGCTTGCCGTCCGGTCCCTTGACGTCCGCGCTCAGGTCGAGCGTGACGGCCTCGGTCCCGGGGTTGCGATAGGTGACCTCGCGGACGACCTTCTCGTCGTCCTCGTGCGGCCACTGCCGCACCCCGAAGTTGATGTTCGCCGGCTCGGCGACCACCTGCTGCGCCAGCATCTTCGGCACGTCGACCCGACCGGCGCCCTGGTCGAACGCCGTCAGCGACGGGTTCGCCCTGGCGGAAGCCATGATCGTCGCCTTGAGCCGCGGACCGGACCAGTCGGGGTGCTGCTGCTTGAGCAGCGCGACGACACCCGCGACGTGCGGCGTCGCCATCGACGTGCCGTCCATCGCGACGTGCCCCCGCGTCCCCGCCTCGGCCGCCACGATGCCGACGCCGGGCGCCGTCACGTCCGGCTTCACCGCGCCGTCCGCGGCCGGGCCACGGCTCGAGAACGACGCGATGGCGTCGTTGCGGTCCACCGCGCCCACGGTCAGCGCGGACTCGGCGCTGCCGGGCGACCCGATCGTCTCCGGACGCCCGGAGTTGCCCGCCGCGACGACGAACAGCACGCCGCTGTCCCGGGAGATCCGGTTGAGCGCCTCCTCGATCGGGTCGATCTCCGGCGTGTCACCGCCGCCCAGGCTCATGTTGACGACCTGCGCGCCCTGATCCGCCGCCCACTGCATGCCCGCGAGGATCGCCGAGTCCGGGCACCCACCGGGATGGCAGACCTTGCCGTCGAGGATCTCCGCGTCCGGCGCGACACCGCGGTACTGCTCGCCCCTGCTGGCGATGGTCGACGCGACGTGCGTGCCGTGCCCGACCTCGTCGGTGTTGTCCGGCGAGTCGGTGAAGTTCTTCTCGGCGACCTGCGTGCCCTGCAGGTCCGGGTGCGTCTCGTCGACGCCCGTGTCGAGCACCGCGACCTTCACGCCCTTGCCCGTGACACCTGCCTGCCACGCCTGCGGCGCACCGATCTGCTTGGTGCTGCGGTCGAGCGACACCTGGCGGATGCCGTCGAGCCACACCTTCTCCACCGCGCCACCGCGCAGCGACTCCCAGGCGCTGCCCGACTTCTCGGCCACACCCGTCACCAGGCCCGCGACCACTTCCTGGGCCGCCAACGCCGTCACACCCGATCGCGCGCCCGCCGCCGGCCGCACGATCAGAGGAACGCCGCCACGCCGCGCGTCGTCGTAGCCGAAGTCCGCCAGCAACGTCACGTCGAACAATCGGGCGTCGAGCTTTCCGTTGTCCACCAACGCGATCGCGTCCGCCGGCACCACGTTCTGATGCCCGTCGCGCGTGAAGGTGCGCACCGGGATCCTGCCCCGCCCCGGCCCCGGCACGACCCGCACGACGCGGTCGCCCGCCAGTTCCACGCGATCGCCGGTGATCAGCGTGACGCTGCGATCCCCTTGCCCCGGCGACTCCTGCGCGTGCGCGACGGCCGCCGTCCCCGCCGTCGTTCCCGCGGTGACGAGCCCCGCCGACAGCGCGAGCGCGGTGATCCCCCTGCGGGCACCTCGCTGTCCTGCTCTCACTGGTACCTCCAGTGCTCGATGAGGTGTTGCACCAGTGACCGTAGGGACACCGAGCGTCACCCACCTCCGCCTGAAGGCCGGAGCCCCGTGCGGGGATGTCATCCCGCAGCGGTACGAGGTCTGGCCGATCGGCTGGTTGACACCTCCACTTCGTTCGGGCTCAACCGCCTTTTCGGGATTGAGTCGTGACCGTGCTTTCGTGCACACTTCGTGCTGCCGTCATCTGGGGGCGGCACCGGGGGCTTGGGGGAAGGTCGCTCTACTCATGCGTGTTTCGTTTCGTGCTGCCGTCTCGGTGGCGCTGCTGGTCGGTTTCTACGTCCTCGCCTTCGGTCTGATCGGAGGCCTGCTGGCGCTGGAGACCTTCGCCCTGGTCGAACGACCGTTCGTCGGGCTGAAGCTGGCGTTGTTCGTCGTGCCCGTGGTGTTCGCCATCGGCAAGGGCCTGGTGTCGCTCGACCGCCGCGTGCGCGCCGAGGTGCCCGGCCTCCTCGTCACACCCGAGGACCAGCCCGGTCTCTGGGACCTGGTGCGCCGGCTGTCCGCCGAGGTCGGCACCCGCCCGCCGGACGAGATCAGGATTCTCGCCGCGGTGAACGCCGGTGTCTCCGAGGACACCCGCTTCCTGGGCCTGCGCGTGCTGAAGCGCCGCATGTTCATCGGTGCCCCGCTGCTCACCTCCTTGACCGAGAAGCAACTCATCGCCGTGCTCGCCCACGAGCTCGGGCACTACGCCAACAAGGACACGCGCCTGGCCGGCGTGGTGGTCTCCGGCCGTGACGCGATGCTGCGCGCCGGTTCCCACATGAACACCGAGAAGTGGTTCCAGCGCATGATCGCGAAGCTGTTCCGCGGTTACGCCAAGCTCTACCTCCGCGTCTCGCAGGCCATCAGCCGGCGCCAGGAGTTCGCCGCCGACCGCTTCTCCGCCACCCTCGCGGGCTCGTCCGCCGCCGCGTCCGCACTGCGCGAACTGCCGGTGATCGACGCCGCGTGGAACCTCTTCACCGAGCGGCACCTGACCGTCGCATGGGAACTCGGGTACCTGCCCACGACGTTCTTCGACGGCTTCGCCCGCCTGCGCACCGCCCCCGAACTCCACGAGGGGCTGGAGGAGATCCGCCAGGACCCGCACGACCCCGACCGCGGCCCGTACGACTCTCACCCGCCGCTGAAGGACCGCATCAACGCCATCGAGGCGATGGCCCTCGAACCGGAGTCGGGCTGGGGCGACCGCCCTGCGCTCGACCTGCTCGCCGACCCGATGCCGTTGCTCGACGCCGCCGTCCTCACCACCCTGGTCGCCGACGCCGCCTCGAAGGAACGCGTCGACTGGGCCACGCTCGGCCACATCGGCGCCCGCGCCCGAGTCGTCCGCGGCACCCAGCGCCTGCTGGAGAGGACGGCCGAGCTGACCGGCAAGGCACCGTCACTCACCACCGTCCTCGACGCCCTGGACGCGGGCCACCTGGCCGACCTCGGCACTCACGTGCCGGGCGACCGCGAGGCAGGCGCCCGCGCCCGGCGCGAGATGGCCCGCGGCGAGGTGCTACCGGAGCTGTCGGCGTTGGTGGCGCTGGCCTTCTCCGACGCGGGCCTCGCCCGCTGGCAACTCGACTGGCTGGGACGAACCACGTTCGTCACCTCCTCTCACGACTTCGACATGGCCGACCACCTGGACGCCGCGGTCGCCGACCACGGCGACACCTCAGCTCTGCGCGCCGCCCTCGCCACCGCCGGGGTGGCCCCCGACTACCGCCCCGCGCGCTGAGCCCGTTCGCTCCGCTTTCGTTCTGTTTCAGGAGAAATCCCGTGGTGCTCTCGCTCCTCTTCAAGCCCAAGGAACTCGTCCGCGTCTTCCGCCTCATGCGCGAGGCGAAGCGCCGCGGCGTCGAACTCGACGAACTCCCCGATGACGTCGTGGCCTCGTTCGTCCTGCCCAAGACCCACCCCGAGCGCTACGGCCTGGTCCCCGACGACGAGGTGAGCACCACCTCCCCGCTGGCCGACCTGGCCCTCGCCGCCGTGAAGGACGACGTCCGAGCCGGCAACTGGGAGAACGCGGCCGACCTCGTCGCCGCCACCGAGGGCGACTGGGACCGCCGCGACCGCGTCGTCTGGGCCCTGGCCGACCTCGCCGCCAAGGACGACGCCTGGATGCAGGCCTGGATCGAGGCCCGCCCCGGCGACCCGCACTGGATCGTCGTGCACTCCCGCGCCCTCGTGGCGCTGGCGTGGGAGATCCGCGGCAGCGCCCGCGCCTCCGAGACCACCCGCGAACAGTTCGACGGCTTCCACCGCGTCCTGTTCGAGGCCCGCGAGGCGGCCTCCATCGCCACCTCGGTCCTGCCCGACGACCCCACGCCGTGGAACACGCTGCTGACCCTCGGCCGCGGCCTGCAGGTGGAGAACGACGAGTTCCGCGCCCTCTGGGCCGAACTCGTGGCGCGCGACCCGCTGCACTACTCGGCCCACGGGCAGGCACTGCAGTACTGGTGCCGCAAGTGGTTCGGGTCCGACGCCCTGGCGTTGGAGTTCGCGCTGGAGGCCGCGGCCAAGTCGCCGAAGTTCCTCGGGCTGCCGTTGCAGGCGGCTTACGAAGCTGACAACTCCGAGACGAACATGTGGAAGGACCCTTCGGTCGTGCGGTCGCTGGACGCACTGCTGGATCGGTTGGCGGACGAGGGGGCTGACACGTACGCGCTCCGGCACGACCGGGGGTACGCGATCTTCGGGCTGATGCAGTTGAGGCGGTTCGAGGAGGCTGTGGGGCAGTTCCGGGCTTTGGGCGCGGTGGTGGACGCCGGGCCTTGGGACTACTTCGAGGATCCTCGGTTGTCGTTCTTGAGCGTTCGGGGGAAGGCCATCACTGAGATGGCCAAGGGGCGCGGGGTGAAGGCGCCTGCTCGGTAGGGCGGCTCCTCGGGGTTGTGGCTCGGGGTTGTGGCTCGGGGTCCGGGGGTTGGGGCTCGGGGCTCGGGGGCGCGTGGGCAGTTGGGCGTTGGGCATGCAGGCCCCGGAATGCTTGGGGCGCTTGAAGCGGCGTCGACGGGCTCGTTGGGCGTGACGCCCGCTCGGCCGCGGGGTTGGGTCGTCTGAGGCCTGGCTTGAGCGTGCGGCGTTGAGGGCAGGTCTGCGTTGGGCGGCGGGGTGTTGGGCGTGCGGGCCCCGGAATGCTTGGGTGCCTGGCTTGGGCTGGCAGGCGGAGGTTGCGCGGTTGGTGCGGCCTGCCCGGTCAGCTGACGGGTTGCGGGGTTCGGGTTTGCGGGATGTGGGGGCGGCGGTCCATCACGGCCAGCTCCAGCTGGCGGGCCGGGGATTCGCCCAGCAGCTTGCGGGCCAGGGTGGTGCCCTTGCGCGGGGCCATGGCCAGTTCTGCTCGTAGGGCCTGCACGCCCACGTAGTGCGTCACCTCCTCGAGGATTGCTTTGGTGGTGGGGATGGAGCGGGTTCGGCGGATCGCGTCCACCGCCGCTCGTTCCAGCGGCGCCACGTGGAAGCCCCTTCTGAGGGCCGGTTTGGGCAGGCGGTCTGTCCGTTCCAGGCGCAGGGTGGCGTAGCCGCAGGCCGTCGAGTGGCGTGGGGCCAGGACGTGGATGGCTTCTGCGGTGGGCAGGGCTGATCTCATGCCGTGCAGGTAGAGGGCGTCGTTGGCGGTCAGCATCGCCCCCTCCCCCGTGTAGAGGAGGGCTGCTTGGACCAGCTGTTCCCTGGAGGGGCCCGCTCTGGAGAGCAGGATCATGCTCGGGAACAGGCGTTGCCACGGGCCGCCCGGGCGGGAGCGTTGGTCGATCAGGGACGCGGACAGTCCTATGTGGAGCAGGGCTGCCACCGGGGCCACTCGGTGCAGGAAGAGGGTGCCCAGGTTTTCCAGGTCGATGGGGTGGCGCATGGGTTCAGCTTGGGGCAGGGAAGCGCCGGGTGGTGCGCCGCGAGCGGAGGTTGTGGACAACTGCGGGGTTGTGGACAGGTTGCGATCATTCCGGCTTCGGCTCGAACTCGGCTGTCCTTTCCGGACTGTCGCTGAGCAGGGAGGCCGGCCGGACGGCCAGCGAGCCGAAGCGGGAACGGGCCTGGTCGGCGGCTTGCTCGGCTTCTCGCCAGCCTCGCTCCGGAGCGTCGAAGATCAGTTGCTGGGCCGAGTCCGCGTTGTCAAGACCCTCTATTCGGACGCCGATCAGGCGGATGGCTCCGGGCGGGGTCTGGGTGTCCAGGAGTTCGGCGGCCACCCGGTAGACCTCCTGGGTCACGTCGGTGGCCACCGGGAGGGTGCGGGAGCGGGTGATGGTGGTGAAGTCGGCGAAGCGGACCTTGATGGAGACGGTTCGGCCGTGCAAACCCTTGGCTCGCAGAGAACCCGCTGAGCGTTCGGCGAGGCGGAGGAGTTCTCGGCGCAGCAGGGAGCGGTCGGTGACGTCGATCTCGAAGGTCTCCTCGGCGCCGATCGACTTCTCGCGCGAGACGGGGACCACGGAGCGGTTGTCCACGCCGGACGCGAGGGCGTAGAGGTGTTCGGCCAGGGCCACGCCCACCTTGCGGCGCAGGCGGGGAAGAGGCATCGCCGCCACGTCCGCGACGGTGTCCAGGCCCAGTTCCTCCAGGCGTGCGGCGGTTTTCGCGCCCACACCCCACAGGGCGGAGACCGGCAGGGGGTGGAGGAACTCCAAAGCAGCAGTGGAAGGCACGACCATCATGCCGTCGGGCTTGCACATGCCCGAGGCGAGCTTCGCCAGGAACTTCGTCGACGCCACGCCCACGGAGCAGGTCACGCCGTGGTCGGCGAACACGCGCGATCTGATCAACTCGCCCACGCCCCCCGGCGTCAGGCCCAGCCGGCGAAGAGCACCGCCCACGTCCAGGAAGGCCTCGTCCAGCGACAGCGGCTCCACCAGCGGGGTGATGTCGCGGAAGATCGCCATCACGCCCCGCGAGACCTCCTGGTAGAGGTCGAACTGCGGCGGCAGGTACACGGCGTGCGGTGCCAGGCGGCGGGCGTGGGCCGTGGGCATCGCGGAACGGACGCCGAAGGTGCGGGCCAGGTAGTTCGCGGAGCAGACGACACCCCGTCCGCCGACACCGCCGACGACCACGGGCACGGACTCGAGTTCGGGACGTTCGCGGATTTCGACCGACGCGTAGAAGGCGTCCATGTCCACGTGCAACATCCGGCAGCCCGTGTCGTCGGGCCACACACCGTCGCGCGCACGGTATCGATCGACCAGGCCGCGTGGCAGGTTCGCACTGCGACCCATGAACACCCTCCTCGAACGCCAGTTCGAAGCGAATCCTACAGTTTGTACACGCGCGCTGCGTTCTCCGACGCGATGAGACGCGCTATCCGGTGAGCGTCCTCTTCCAAGAACGCGTCCGTACGCAGCCCATCGGCCAAGAAGTCTGACAACGCGCGCCGGAACAGCAACGCGCCGAGGTAGTACAACTCGGGCAGCGCGAACGCGTCGGAGGAGAAGAGGAACTTGCCGTACGGCACGATCTCCAACGCCTCCGCGAACACCCGCGACGCTTGATGCCCCAGCCCGTGCGTGGCCAGCCCGAGGTCGCAGAACACGTGCGGGAACACCTGCGCGAGGTACCCGGCCTGCCGATGGAACGGGTAGTTGTGCAACAACAACACCGGCACACCGAGAGACGCGGTCGCACGCAGGAACGGCGTCAGCAACGACGGATCGCACAAGTGCAGGTCGATGTCCGAGTCGCCGTACCCGACGTGGAACTGCAACGGCAGCCCGGCGTCCAACGCCTCCCACGCCAGCCAGGCGATCACCACCGGGTCCGCCAACCGCCCTGACGTCCACGACGAACAAGCCGACACGGCCTCGGCGTCGGACGGCCGAACCCCGGGCAACCCGAGCCCGATCCGGTAAGCCGCAACGGACTTGGCCCCGACGAACGCCCCGGAAGCCAGCTCGGCCCGCACCGCGTCCAGGAAACCGGCCGCGGACACGTCGGGCCGCAAGCACTCGGCCACCGCCTCCAGCCGCACGATCGAGTGCGCCACTCCCCCGCCCAGCCCGGCCAGTTCCGCCCCGGACAGCAGCAACTCGGGCCGGAACCCGCCGTCCACCAGGAACGTGTGGATCCCCGACGCCATCAGGAACGTCCGCGACACCTCGGCGATGTGCAGCGAGTTCCGCCGTTCGAGGTACGCGTCGGCGGAGGCGTGCCGGGGCAGGTCCAGCAACGGCGCACACCACCGCCGCACCGCGAACCCGAGCGCCGAGTCGAAGAACGACCCGCCCAGCGGAGAGACCTCGTCGGCCTCCAACAACAACGACTCGAACTCCAGCCGTGTGCTGTCCGCGCGCAACACACCATGACAGTGGTGGTCGATCAGCCCGAGTTCGGCGACGAACGGCAAGATGCCCATAACCTTAGGATCGTGGACTCTGCGGAACGGGACCAGCGGTTCGAGCGGGCGACCGAGCTCTTCGACGGGCTCCACGCGCGGGACGTGAGCGTCGTGGCCCTCACCTGGGTCGACAACAGCGGCATCACCCGCACCAAGTCGGTGCCCCTGCGCAGGCTCGCCCACGCGGCCGCGCACGGCGTGGGCGCTTCACCGGTGTTCGACGTGTTCCTCTTCGACGACTGGATCATCCAGGGCCGGTTCGCGGGTGGCCCGGTCGGCGACCTCCGGCTGCACCCCGACCTCGACCGCCTCACGCCGCTCGCGGGCCAGCCGGGCTGGGCCTGGGCCCCCGCCGACCGCCACTTCCAGAACGGCGTCCCGTACCCGATGGACCAACGGCTGCAGGCGCGCAAGGCCGTGCGGAGGCTCGCCGAGCACGGCCTCACGGCGAAGGCCGGCTTCGAGATCGAGTGGTGCGCGGGCAAGCAGGGAACCGACGACTGGGTGCCCGCGACCAGCGGCGGCGCGTACGGCCACGCCCGCCAGGTCGAGCTCTCCGACTACTCCGTCGACCTCCTCAACGCCCTCGACCAGCAGAACGTCGAGGTCCTCCAGTTCCACCCCGAGTACGCCCCCGGCCAGTTCGAGGTCTCCACGGCCCCCGAGGACCCGGTGCACGCCGCGGACACCGCCGTCCTGGTCAAGGAGACGATCCGCGCCGTCACGATCCGGCACGGCATGCGCCCGTCGTTCTCGCCGAAGGTCGTCAACGGCGGCGTCGGCAACGGCGGCCACCTGCACCTCAGCCTCTGGCGCGACGGCACCAACCTCTTCGACGGCTTCCAGGACGAGGCGAAGCAGTTCAGCGCGGGCGTGCTCACCCACCTCCGCGCGTTGTGCGCGATCGGCTGCCCCTCTCTCGCGAGCTACCTCAGGCTCGTGCCGAACACCTGGGCCGCGCCGTTCGTGGCGTGGGGCGAGGAGAACCGCGAGACGGCACTGCGCCTCATCAGGGACAACCTCGAGATCAAGTGCTTCGACCTCACCGCGAACCCCTACCTGGTCGTCGCGGGCGTGATCGCGGCAGGCCTCGACGGCATCGCCACGCAGGCCGAACTACCCGAGGGCCTCAACGTCGACCCGGCCCTGCTCGGCACCGTCGGGCGCCTGCCCACGTCGTTGAAGGAGGCCGTCGACGAGTTCGAGAAGGACGCCGTGCTCGCCGAGGCGTTCGGCCAGGAGCTGGCGGGCACCATCGCGGACGTCCGGCGTGGCGAGATCGAGCGGTACAAGGACGCGAGCCCCCAGGGCATCGCCAACATCACTCGCTGGCGGCACTGAGTTCTTTGCGCAGTCTCGTGAGCGCCCGGTGCTGAGCCACCCGCACGGCACCGGGCGTGGAGCCGACCGCCTCGGCCGTCTCCTCCGCCGACAACCCCACCATCACCCGCAGGACCACGATCTCGCGCTGCTTCTCCGGCAGCACCTTCAGCAGCGTAGCCATCTGCTCCGACAGTTCTCCCTGCATCGCCCGCTGCTCGGGCCCGGCCGCCGTGTCCATCGACTCCGGCAGCTCCGGCACGGCCTCGGCGCGGTTGCGCGAGAAGCTGCGGAACGAGTCCGCCACCTTGTGCGCCGCGATCCCGTAGACGAACGCGAGGAACGGACGCCCCTGATCGCGGTACGACGACAGCGAGGTCAGCACCGCCAGACAGACGTCCTGCGCAACGTCATCAGCCGACGCGAACGACCCAACGCGCGCGCGGCAGTACCGCACGACCAACGGCCTGATGGTGCCCAACAGCCGTTCGACGGCCGCGCGGTCACCGGCGACGGCCCGCGCGACGTGCTCGTCGGCCGACTGCTGGCGACCCGAGTAGTAGGAGGGCGCCGGCGGGTCGACCGGCTCCTCGGGCGCGACGGTGGTCCGCTCGACCAACGCGTCGAGCGTGCCCCTGGAGGCGGAGACCGGCCCACCGACGGACGAGCCCTGCACGGCTTCCGCGGGCACCTTGCGATGCAGGCCGGGTGTGAACTCCACGCAGATCACCGTTCCTCTTCTGGACGCCGGCGCACGGCAAGGCGCGCGCGCCGGATCCGTCCTTCGACCGCGCGCGGGGTGAGTCGCATCAACTCACCGATCTCCGCATGCGAGTAGCCCTGGTCAGAAAGGAAGAGCAACCGCCTGCTGTCCTCGCTCAGCGCGGCGAACGCGGCGTTCGCGATCTGCTGTTCGATGACCGCGTCCTCAGGGGTTCCTTCGGCCTGCACGTGTTCGAGGGAAGCAAGGGTGTCCACGAGCCGTACGTCCTGCCAGCCGTGCGCTCGCGTCTGCCAACGCCGGTAGACGTTGGGAAACGCGAGCACGCACGCGTTGACGAAGTACTCGTTCAACGGCTGGCCGTGCTCAACGGACCATTCGCGCCCGAGCAGTCCCCGGTCGCGGAAGTACACGAACCCCTCGTACACGGCGTCGCTCGCCAGTTCCTCGGCCTCCTGCGGCGCGATGTCCTGCTTCTGCAGGTACCGGCCGTTCCGCCCGGAGCGGGAGAAGATGGCACCGGACCGCACGAGCTTCGTAACGATCGTGAGTCCGTGCCCGAGAAGCTGACGGTGGAACTGGTCCCAGCGAGCACCGGTCAGCCCCGACTCGCGGAAGTGCTGCACCAGCACCCCGTCGATGCGCAGCCGGTCGGCGGCAAGCGCTGAGTCCGAACTTCCCATGCCCCCTGCGTCCCTATGTCGGCGTCTTCCTGCCCTCTAGGTATGTCGTTTGGGTGCGTTCTCCCCACGCAACCGCTACGACTCGTCACAAATGCAAACGAATGTCACCCGATCGGGACAACTAACGACGCGATTTCCTTGCGAAGGCGACCGAGCGCACGGTGCTGCGCGACGCGTACCGCACCCGGCGTCGACCCCACGGCGTCCGCGGTCTCCTCTGCGGACAGACCCACCACGACGCGCAGCACGAGGATCTCGCGCTGCTTGTCCGGCAGCAGGTGCAGCAGCTGCCCGAGCGTGCCGTTCAGCTCGTCCTGGAGGACGAACTCCTCCGGTCCGGCGCCCCGCACGACTTGGTCGGGAACCTCCGCCACCGGTTCCGCACGGTTACGAGCCAGCGACCGGTGCGCGTCGGCGACCTTGTGGGCGGCGATGCCGTAGACGAACGCGAGGAACGGTCGCCCTTGCTCCCGATAGTTCGGGAGAGCCGTCAGCACGGCCAGGCAGACCTCCTGCGCGACGTCGTCCGCAGTTGTCGCGGAACGACCCACACGTGCGCGACAGTACTTCACCACCAGCGGGCGCAGGTAGCGAAGTAGCTGGTCAACGGCCCTGCGCTCGCCCCGCACAGCCAGGCTGACCAGTTCCGCGGATAACGCTGAACTCTCCATTCGAAGGTTCCCCTCGTCGACGTCCCGTGGAGGAGACGTGCGACGCGTCACTCCTTATGCGGAAAGTAGGGAGAACTTTCAAACGTCACCCGTTCAGAGCAACGAGAAGCGGCTGGCAATAGGCGTGGAGCAACCACTCCACGTAACCGAAACCCGCTCGTTCCGCCAATGCGGTGATTTCATGACGAGTAATCGCCCAATACCGTGCCTTGCCCACATCGACCCGCCACGAGTCCGCCTCGTCGAGCCGGAACATCTCCAACTCGTACTGATCGCCGTCCCAATGCCAGAGCTGGAACCACACGACACGACCCGGCCCAATGGCCGGAGGCGTCGCCAACGGACGGTCCACGCGGATCGCGTCGTAGTCGCGCGTAGAGAGGATGATCCGACCACCGGGCCTCAGCACCCGGCGCATTTCACGCAGCGCCAGGAGCACATCACCGGCTGTCAGCAGATGGGGTAACGCGTTGTCCGCCGCCAGCACCACGTCGAAGGAGCCATCCGCGAACGGCAGCGCACGCATGTCCGCGGCGAACGCGGGCACCGTGACGCCACGCGCAGACGCCTCCACAACGGCCCTAGAGGCCGCCCTAGGGCTCAGATCGGCACCCACGACCTCATAGCCGCGCAACGCCAGACCGATCGCCTGGGTGCCGATGCCACACGCACAGTCCAGAACGCGCGCGCCCGCCGGAACGAACTCCGCGAGCTGCGCCGCCTGCCGGGCCATCGACGCGTCCCAGTCCGGGAACATCAGGTGGTACGTCCCGGACAGGCCGTCGTAGAAGGCGCCGGTCAAATCAGCTCCTCGACCCCCACGGACGTCCGCAGCTTGGCCAGGGCGCGGTGCTGGGCCACCCGCACGGCACCCGGTGTCGAGCCGATCGCCTCAGCGGTCTCCTCCGCCGTCAGCCCGACCACGACGCGCAGCAGCAGGATCTCCCGCTGCTTGTCCGGCAACAGCCGCAGCAGCTGCCCCAGGCGCACCGACAACGACCCGAGCAGCGCGTTCTCCTCGGGGTCGATCGTGAGCGACGGCCCGTCCGGCACCTCCGCTACGGGCTCGGAGCGGTTGCGCGCGGACACCCGGTGCGCGTCGGCGACCTTGTGCGCGGCGATGCCGTAGACGAACGCCAGGAACGGTCTTCCCTGTTCACGGTAGGTGGGCAGGGCCGTCAGCACGGCCAGGCACACCTCCTGCGCCACGTCGTCAGCCGACGCGTACGCACGTTCATTGTGCCCTACGCGCGCACGGCAGTACCGCGCCACGAGCGGTCGCACGGAGGCCAGCAGTCGTTCGACCGCAGGCCTGTCACCCGCGACGGCCTCGTTGACCAGTGAGGCCAGCAGGTCGGAACTTTCCATCTCGTCGGTCCCTACTTCGGCAGCGGAGGCCATTATCGTTCGCCGCCGCGTCGTTTGGGACCACTCATCAGGGTCATAAAAGTCCCGAATGCACAGCGTTTCAGAGGGCCCGGCGAGCCAGCACGTGCAGCCTGGCGGCGACGTCCCGCAGCGGGGACCTGGTTGCGGCAGCCAGTTCCAGTTCCGCGAGCGCGTCGGCGGCCCCCGGATTCGCATCCAGCACCACACCGGGAACCAGGTCAGAAACTACCCCGTGACCTTGCAAGATCTCCACAGCCAGGCCCGCGTCGAGGACGAGCTTCTCCAGACCGGCCACGTCGAACCGGCGCTGCAACGGGTCACGCGTGCCCGCGAGCTGCCCCGCGTCGTCGTCCAGCAACCGCCGCGCGTCGACGATCCGGCCGGCGATCGCGCGGTGCAGGATCGCCGCGAAACGGTTCGCGACCAGCACCGACACCGCTCCACCGGGGGCCACGGCCGCGGCCAGCGACGCGAGTGCGGCCGGTGCGTCGTCGACGACCTCCAGCACCCCGTGCGCCAGCACCAGGTCGGCCTCGCCGTCGGGCACGCCCAGCGCATCGGTGTCGCCCTGCACGGCGTTGATCGTCACGCCGGCCTCGCGCGCGCGGGTGTTCAGCGTCGCCAACGCGTTCGGGGACGGCTCCACGACCGTGACGGCGCATCCGGCCGCGGCGAGAGGCACGGCCCACACGCCGCTGCCACCACCAACGTCGAGCACACGCGGCGGTTCTCCACCCCTGCGCTCGCGTGCGGCGGCCAATTCCGCGTCGAGCAGCCTCTGTACGGCGTCCGGTCGCATGGCCAACAGACTAGGAGACCCTAGAGTAGGTCTGTGCATACGGTGTCCGTGCTCAGCCTCAAGGGAGGCGTCGGCAAGACGACGGTGGTGCTCGGCCTGGCCTCTGCCGCCCTCCGCCGTGGTGTCCGCACGCTGGTGATCGATCTCGATCCGCAGTGCAACGCCACGTCGACGCTGGAGCCCGAGGAGTCCAAGGCCAGCATCTACGACGTCCTGCAGGACCCGTCCGAGGAGAACCTGGAACAGGCGATCCGCCCCAGCCGCTGGGGTGACGGCATCGACGTGCTGTCCGGGTCCGAGGACGCCGAGCTGCTCAACCACCCCGATCCGAACGAGTCGCGGCTGCACCGGCTGAAAGACGCGTTGCGCACGTTGCGGGACATGTACGACGAGTTCCCGTACCACCTCGTGCTGCTCGACTGCCCGCCGTCGCTGGGCCAGCTGACCCGCTCCGCGCTGGTCGCGGCCGACCGGGCGCTGCTGGTCACCGAGCCGACGATGTTCGCGGTGGCGGGCGTGCAGCGGGCGTTCGAGGCCGTGCAGAACGAACGTGAGCAGAACAACGCCGACCTCCAGCCGCTGGGTGTCGTCGTGAACCGCGTGCGGCCGCGTTCGCACGAACACCAGTTCCGCATCGACGAGCTGAGGGACATCTTCGGCCCGTTGGTGATGCCGGTGGCGTTGCCGGACCGTCTGGCCGTGCAGCAGGCACAGGGCGCGTGCATGCCCATCCACGAGTGGGGCACGCCCGGTGCACGTGAGGTCGCGCTCGCGTTCAACCTGCTGCTCGCCCGCATCCAGCGGATCTCGCGGAGCCGGCGCCGGGCCGTGCACCACGACTTCGACGACGACGAGATCCAGGAAGCGGTGGATGCCTGAGGGCGACACCGTCTTCCTGGCGGGCAGGCGGATGCACGAGGCGCTGGCCGGGAAGACGCTGCTGCGCGGCGAGCTGCGGCACCCCCGCCTGGCCGCGGTGGACCTGACCGGGCTGGACGTGCTGCGCGTGCGCACGTACGGCAAGCACATGTTCACCCACTTCTCCGACGGCAACAGCCTGCGCAGCCACTTCCGCATGGACGGCTCGTGGCACCTCTACCGCCCCGGTGAACGCTGGCGCCGTCCCGCGCACCAGGCCCGCGCCGTGTTCGAGGTGGACGACCGGCAGGCCATCGGATTCGCGCTGCACGACATGGAGTTCGTGCCGACCGCCGAAGAAGATCGATTGATCTCGCACCTCGGACCTGATCTTCTGGCAGCCGACTTCGACGCCGCTGAGGCCGTTCGGCGGTTGACCGCCGATCCGTCGCGACCGATCGGTCTCGCATTGTTGGACCAGCGCGTGATGGCCGGTGTCGGCAATCTCTACAGAGCGGAAGTTTGTTTCCTGTTGCGCGTTCCGCCGACGGCCCCGGTGTCCGCCGTGGACCCGTCACGTGCGGTTGCGCTGTCGCGGAAGCTCTTGCAGGCCAACCAGTGGCGGCCGGAGCAGAGCACCACGGGCGACCTGCGCGTGCAGCACTACGTTTTCGAACGCACCGGCAAACCCTGTTTGCGTTGCCGCACAAGGGTCCGATCGGACGAGATCGAGGGCAGATTCGTGTACTTCTGCCCAAAATGCCAATCCGGTTGAACCGAGACGCGCTCCCGCCCGTGTGCCCCAATATGGCGGTAAATCTGGATGCGTTGCGCCCCGGCTTCACCGACGACCCGTACGCCGTGCTCAAAAGCCTGCGCGACGCGGGCCCCGTGCACCGGGTCGAGACCTTCGGCGTGCCGATGTGGCTCGTGACCCGCTACCCCGACGTGCGCGCCGCGTTGGACAACCCGCTGCTGTCCTCCCACGGTTCGGCGCTCGCCGAACCCCTGCGCGGCCATCCGCACTTCGCGTCGTGGTGGTTCGGTGACCTGTCCGACCACATGATGAACAGCGACGAGCCGAACCACACGCGACTGCGGCGTGCGGTGTCGAGCCAGCTCACGCCCCGGCGCATCGCCGCGCTGCGCCCCCGGATCGAGCAGGTGGCGACGCAGCTCGCGGACGGGTTCGTGGACGGCAGGTGCGACCTGATCGCGGACTTCGCGGCCCCGCTGCCGATCACCGTGATCATGGAACTGCTCGGTGTGCCGGCCGTCGACCAGGAGAACTTCCGCTACTGGGCCGACGTCGTGACGGGCCTTGCGGACGGTGACGCGTCTTCGGCCCGTGAGGAGACGGCGGGCTATTTGCGCGACCTCGTCACGCACAAGCGCACGTCCGGCGACGACGACCTGATCGGCGGCCTGGCCCGCGCCACCGGCGAGACCGCGCTGAGCGACGACGAACTCGCCTCGCTCGCGTTCCTGCTGCTCGTGGCGGGCTACACGACCGCCGTCGACCTGGTCGGCAACGGCGCGCTGGCGTTGCTGCGCCACCCGGACCAGCTCGAACTGCTCCAGCGCTCCTCGTCACTGCTGCCCGGTGCCATCGAGGAGTTCCTGCGGTTCGACGGCCCGGCCTCACACCTGCTGCGGTTCGCCACGCAGCCGCTGACGATCGGGGGCGTGCAGATCCCGGCGGGTGACGTCGTGCTGCTGTCGCTCGCGTCGGCCGAGCACGACCCGAACCGCTACCCGCGCGCCGACCAGCTCAACATCGAGCGGGCGGACCGGCAGCACCTCGCGTTCGGGCACGGCATCCACTTCTGCCTGGGCGCCCCGCTGGCCCGGCTGGAGGGCGAGGTGGCGTTCAAGACCCTGCTGTCGCGGTGTGCGGGCCTCGCGCTCGACCCCTCGCAGCCGCTCGGGTGGCGGGTGTCGCTCGGGAGCCGCGGGCTGCGGGCGTTGCCGGTGACGTTCCTGGCCAAGCCCAAGATGCCGCTGGACGAGCAGGCGACGATCAAGGTGCCCAAGCCGACGATGTAACGGCGGTGCTCGAAGTCGGCAACCATTAGCGTGAGTCAGCCGATGACAGCACCACGACATCCACCACCAGCGTCTCCCACGCGTGCGGCGCGCGCGTTCGAGGAGCTCTACGAGGCCGAGTTCGACGTCGTCATGGCGTACTTCGCGCGCCGGACCGCGGACCCGCAGACGGCCGCCGACCTGACCTCGGACACGTTCGTGGCCGCCATCACGTCGTTCGCGACGTTCGACCGCGACCGGGGCACGGCGCGAGGCTGGGTCCTCGGCATCGCCCGGCGGGTGTTCGCCCAGCACTGCGAGTCCGTCACGCGGGGGCGGGACGTGGTCGCCCGCATCCGGGGACGGCGGGCGCTGGGCACCGACGAGATCGCCGACCTGGTCACGCGGATCGACGCGGAACGGGCCGGGCGTGAGCTGATCGAGGCGATGGCCTCGTTGCCCGCCACCGACCGCGAGGTGGTCGAGCTCGTGGACCTGGTCGGGATGGCACCGAAGGACGCCGCACAGGTGCTGGGCATGTCGTCCGGCGCGCTGCGGCTCAGGCTCTTCCGGGCGCGCGGCAAGGTGCGCGCCCTCGCGGACGGGGGACGGCGATGACGACATTCAAGGACAAGCTGCTCAACGACCTGATGCGTGAGCACGGCGAGACGGTCGAGGAGGCGCCTGAACGGCCCGTAAGGTCCGCACGGCCGTTGCTGGCAGCTGCGGGGGTGCTGGCGTTGGCTGGTGCGGCGACGTTCGCGATCGTCGGCAACGACGCGCCCGCGTACGCCGTGACGAAGAACGCGGACGGGACGGTCACGGTGACCATCAAGGACGTCAAAGGCGTGGACGGGGCCAACGCGAAGCTGCGCGAGTACGGGATCCGCGCGAAGGCCGTGCCGATGTCGCGGGACTGCGCGGAGCTGGACGAGAGCAGGATGGACGCGCGCGACTACGAACTGCCTGACCAGGGCGAGGACGGGTCGATGACGTTCCGGCCGGGTGACCTGCCCGAGGGCTACACGATGCTGCTGGGGATCTCGAACCTGCCGGACCGCGGGACCGGGCTGGGTTTCACGGGCCCCATCAGGAACCCCGCGCCCGACTGCCTGCGCGAGGCCGGGAACTAGGCACAGCCCCCACCAGGTCCTGGACGCCCACCCTGAGCTGGCGTTATAGGGTGGGCGCGTGGTGTACAAGCAGGTGGTTCGCAGGGCGTTGTTCGGAATGCACGGCGGCGACGCGGAGCGGGTCCACGAGACCACGCTCGCCGCCATGGAACGGCTGAGCCCGTTGGCGCGGTTCGCCCGCAACCAGAACAACCCGCGCACCGTCTTCGGCGTCCGCTTCCCGAACCCGGTCGGGCTCGCTGCGGGCCTCGACAAGGACGGGCGCGCACTGCCGGCGTGGGCCGCGCTGGGGTTCGGGTTCGTCGAGGTCGGCACCGTCACGTGGCACGCGCAGCCGGGCAACCCCAAGCCACGGCTGTTCCGCCTGCGCGAGGACGAGGCGATCATCAACCGGATGGGCTTCAACAACGCGGGGGCGCAAGCGCTTGCCGCGAAGCTCGACCACACGACGCTGCGGGCACCGCTCGGCATCAGCCTCGGCAAGTCCAAGATCACCCCGGTCGAGGACGCCGTGCAGGACTACCTCGACTCGCTGAACGCGCTGAAGGACCACGGCGACTACTACGCGATCAACGTGAGCTCGCCGAACACGCCCGGCCTGCGCAGCCTGCAGGACAAGGGCGCGCTGACCGAGCTCGTCGCGGAGCTGACCAAGGCCACCGGCAAGCCGATGCTGGTCAAGATCGCGCCCGACCTCACCGACGACGCCATCGCCGAGGTCATCCAGGTCTGCGTCGACAACGGCATCAAGGGTCTCATCGCCACGAACACCACGCTGAGCCGTGAGGGCCTCGTCAGCGCGCACAAGACGGAGACCGGCGGTCTGAGCGGCCGCCCGCTCACCCAGCGCTCGAACGACGTGGTCCGGTTCATCACCAAGAACAGCGACCTGCCGGTCATCGGCGTCGGCGGCATCCGCACCGCCGACGACGCCAAGCGCATGATCGACGCCGGGGCGAGCCTGGTGCAGATCTACACCGGGTTCATCTACGAGGGCCCCGGCCTGGTGTCGCGGATCAACCGGGCACTGAGGTGAGCGTGCGCTCGACGTGTTCCCAGCGGCCGACCGGACGGTAGCCGCGCAGGACCGTGAACAACGAGCGCAGCACCGCCACGAAGTCCACGAACACGATCACCATCAGCAGCGGGTAGGCCAACGGTGCCAAGGCGAGCAACGGAGCCTTGGCGCGCCATGATTCCGTGAGGTCGCCGATGATGGTGAACAGCGCCACGCCCGTGTAGACCGAGCACAGCAGCACGATGCCGGTGAACCAGCCAGTCTGGAACGTCGCACTGATGACGACGTAGATGAACACGGGCTCGAACAGCACGAGCACCTCCCCCGCCGCCGTGTACGGCAGGTGCAGCCAGCTGAGCAGACGCGAGCACCTGCGGCCGAAGAAGAGCGAGCGGTGCTTGTAGAACGCCTGCAAGCGCCCGAACTTCCAGCGGAACCGTTGCCGCAGCAGACCTTTCAACGACGGCACGGCCTGCGTGTACGCGATGGCGTCCGCCGCGAAGATGATGCGCCAGTCGAAGTTGCCGCGCATGGACAGGATCTTCATCGAGAAGTCGATGTCCTCGGTCATCGTGTCGGTGTCGAAGTAGCCGCACGCGCGCACGGTCGACGTGCGGAACATCGACCCGACACCGCCGATGACGTACTCGCAGTTGAAGACCGTGTAGCCCTGCTTGAGCCGGTGCACCACCGCGTACTCCAGGCGCTGCACCCAGCCCAGCGCGCCGCGCTGGTCGGCGATCTTCACGTTCGCCGCCGCCGCGAGCACCATCGGGTCGGCGAAGTGCGCGACCATCTTCGTCACGGCGGTGCGGGACAACGTCGAGTCGGCGTCAAGCACCATCACCAGGCCGTCGCCGACGAGGTGCATGCCGGCGTTGATCGCCGCAGCCTTGCCCGCGTTCTCCTGCGAGACAACATGAACACGCTCACCGAAGCGTTGCAACGCCGCCACCGTGCCGTCCGTCGAACCGTCGTCGACCACGATCACGGACACGTCCTCGTAGGAACTGTCCAAAACGGACTGCACCGCCCGTGCGACGCAGAGTTCCTCGTTGTACGCCGGGATCACGACCCACACCGTCGGCGTGTAGGGCAACGGGCGAGAGCGGAACAACGACAGGTCGTAGAGATCAGCCGCCACCAGGACGACACACACACGCACCACGCCGACCATGGCCAGCGGCACCATCAACCACGCGAGGGATGTCATCGGCGGTGACGCAGCAACCGGATGCGTGTGGCGACCAGACTGCCCGCGATTATGGCGCAGGCGAAGAAGAGCACCACGTAGTACGCGGCGACCATGACCGAACTCCCTCCAGTGGACCGGGAACTGGATCGGTCCGAAGTGGAGTCACGGAAACCACACCAACGTGTGGCAGTCAGTTACGGCGCGCAGCCCTGAGCCAGCGCATCACCGGGTGCAGGATCACGACGAGCAGCGAGCCCCACACCATGCCGCCGAGTTCCAGGTCGCCGATCTCGATCGTGAGGTCACCGACGCCGGCCACCAGCGCGGCGCCGCCGACCATGGCGTTCACCGGGCTCGCCAGGTCGACGCCGCGGTCCATCCAGATCCGCACGCCGACCAGCACGATCAGGCCGTAGAGCACGAGCGTGCAGCCGCCGAGCACGCCCGGCGGGATGGTGCCGAACAGCGCGATGGCCTTCGGGGAGAACGCCAGCACCACCGAGAACACCCCGGCGAACGCGAAGGCCGCCGTCGTGTAGACGCGGGTCACGGCCATCACGCCGATGTTCTCGGAGTACGTCGTGGTGCCCGCGCCGCCGCCGAGTCCGGACAACGCCGTCGACAGGCCGTTGGCGATGATCGCGTCGCCCGCGCTGCCGTCGAGGTTGCGACCGGTCAGCGCCGCGACGGCCTTCACGTGCCCGACGACCTCGGCCACCAGCACGATCACCACGGGCAGCATCAACAGCACGACCGACGGCCGCAGCTCGGGCTGGTAGAGCCGCGGCAGGCCCACCCAGGCCGCCTCCCGCAGCTCGGCGATCCGGGCGGACGGCACGGCGCCGAACGCGAGGCCGCCCATCCAGACCGCCACGAAGCCGATCAGGACCGAGAAGCGGAACACCAGGCCCCGGCCCAGCACGCCCGCCAGCAGGATCACCACGGTGGTCAGGCCGGCCAGCAGCGGTTGCTCGCCGAAGTTCGAGGTGGCCTGCCGCGAGAGGTTCAGGCCGATGAGGATGACGACCGCGCCGGTGACGACCGGCGGCATGACCGACTCCAGCAGCCGCACGCCGAGCGCCTTGACCGCGATGCCGACGACGATCACCAGCAGGCCGGCCGCGACGACCCCGCCGAGCTGGGCGGCGATGCCCTGCTCGCGCGCGGCGATCAGGGGCGCGACGAACGCGAACGACGAGCCGAGGTAGCTCGGCACCCGGTTCTTGGTGATCACCAGGAACAGCAGCGTGCCGAGGCCGGAGAACAGCAGCGTGGTGGCGACGGGGAGACCGGTGGCGGTGGGCACGATCACCGTGGCGCCGAACATGGCGACGAGGTGCTGCACTCCGAACCCGATGGTGAGCGGCCAGCTCACCCTCTCCTGGGGTGCGACGGTTTCACTGTCGGTGATCCGACCGTCCCCGTGCACGGTCCACAACGCCAACGCACTGCCTCCCGGCAATTCAGCCGGACTTCCCGCAGACCGGCCCCGGAATCCTGCCACGCCATGTAGCGGCTACGGCTAGATAACGGTCCGATAATCACACGATTGCAGCAGAGATCTCCAGAGAGACTCGCCGAATAGCCGCAAGTGACTACGGAGCGTTACATTCAGTACGCTGAATAGCCTGAGACATCGCGCATCGCGGACGCCAAACCGGCCATGTGGTCCGTCGCGTCGTCCAGGACCTCGCCCGGGTTCTGGAACTGCGTGCTCGCGGCCAGCGCCTTGCCGGCCTCGGCCACCAACGCACAGTAGCGGTCCACGCCGTCCGCGAGTTGCTCCCGCAGCACCCGCACGCCTTCGACCAACGGGGCGCGTTCCAGCGGCGGAGCGGTGTCCCGGGCGCGTTCGACGGCCTGCAGCTGCGCCGACACCGCACGGATGGCCGCAGCGGCCTCCTGGGCGGTCTGACGGGCGTGCTGGACGGACTCGGCGGGCATCGACGTGAGCGCGGGCGAGTCGAGCTGCACGAGTAGCTGCGTCATCGCGTCCTCGGCGCTGTGCAGCTTCTCCATCGGCACCCGCGCGGACGAGATGTGCGCGGGCAGCGGCGGCCGGGGAGCGGGCGGCGGCGACAGCGCGAGGCGCTGCCGGGCGACGCCGATCTCCTTGAGCTTGAACCCGCTGCGCACGGCCAGCACGGCGGGCACGGCCGCGCCGATCGAGCCGGTGACGGCGGCCCACGTGCCGAGCACGCCGGTGAAACCCAGCACCGCGAGGGTGCCGAGCATCGTGATCACGATCAGCCAGAACGTCAGCACGGCGTTGGTCCGCTTGCGCTTGCGTTCGAGCTTCGCGACCGGGTCGTTCCACTTCTGCAGGCGGTAGCGCGCCTGCTCGGCCAGCGGGTGGCCCTGGAGCGACGCACCCAACTCGCCGACGACCTTGCGGACGATCTCGTTGTTGGGACGGTTTCTCCAGGGCTCCATGATCACCTGCTGACTCCTCCTGCTCCCCGCCGCCCGCAGAACCTCAGTTCTGGGCGGGAGGAACCTGCTGCTGCTGGGTCTTCTGCTCCGACTGGACGCGCTGCGCGATCTCGGCCTGGATCTGCGCGGCGGCGCTGTTGCCCGCGGTGACCTGCTGCGGGGTGCTCGACTGGCCACCGTGCATCGAGGCGCGGATCTGCTCGAGACGCGACGAGCCGGCGAGCTGGGTGGTCGAGGCCTGCACCTCGAGCATCCGGCCCTGCACCGAGTTCTGGGCGAGCTCGGCGGACCCGAGAGCGGTCGAGTAGCGCTTCTCGATCTTGTCGCGAACCTCTTCCAGAGACGGGACGTTGCCCGGCGCGGCGAGTTCGCTCATCTGGTTCAGCGATGCGGAGACCTGCTCCTGCATCTTGGCCTGCTCGAGCTGGCTGAGGAGCTTGGTGCGCTCCGCCAGCTTCTGCTGCAACATCATCGAGTTGCGCTCGACCGCCTGCTTGGCCTGTGCGGCGGCCTGCAGCGACTGGTCGTGCAACGTCTTGAGGTCCTCGATGCCCTGCTCAGCCGTGACGAGCTGGGTGGCGAAGCCCTGCGCGGCGTTCTCGAACTGGGCGGCCTTCTGCTCGTCGCCCTTCGCGCGCGCCTCGTCGGCGAGCACGAGTGCCTGACGGGCGGAGGCCTGCAGCTTCTCGACGTCGCCGAGCTGGCGGTTCAGCTTCATCTCCAGCTGGCGCTGGTTGCCGATGACTGCTGCCGCCTGCTGAGAGAGCGCCTGGTGCTGACGCTGCGCCTCCTCGATGGCCTGCTGGATCTGCACCTTCGGGTCAGCGTGCTCGTCGATCTTCGACGAGAACGACGCCATCAGGTACTTCCAGAACTTCACGAACGGACTGGCCATCTCCTACGCCTGCCTTCTCGGTGCCGGTGTTGGATCCATCGTCTCAATTGTGCGTCGGCGTATCCACCGACACGGGGAGATATCCGGGAACACCCTGACCCACCCCGGGACTTAGGAGTACACGCCTTGCGACGTGCCAATCCTGCCCGCACCCGCGCCCGGAGACGCGGTGACCCAGCGTGCTGATGCCAAGCCGTTGCCTGCCGTCCAGCCCGCTGCCGTCGTTGTCAGTTGAACGTACGAACGGGCGGTCTTGTTGCAGACCGTCACGTGGCGGGGGCCACAGGCCTGCCCAGATCACCCGAATGCAGGCGACCCCGCACGCCAGAAGGCGTACGGGGTCGTGTGGATGTCATAGGTGTCAAGCCGCAGCGACTGCCTTGGGCTTCTCGCCGATCTTGCTCGTGAGCCTGTGACTGAGCATGGGCTGCAGGCGCAGGTCCGAGAGGTCGTCCGAGAGCGTGGACGGCAGCACGCGGCCACCCTCCAGCTTGCGCCCATCCGTTCGTCCGTCCGGGACGGTGTCGGGCACCGTGTCCGGCGTCTGCTGGACGGCGCCGATGTCGGAGGCGACGTGGTGCAGCAGTTCGGACAGCGGGAGCTCTAACGCGTCACAGATGGCCGAGAGGAGCTCGCTGGAGGCCTCTTTGCGGCCGCGCTCCACCTCGGACAGGTACCCCAGGCTCACGCGGGCGGTCCGAGAGACCTCGCGCAGCGTGCGGCGTTGGTTGGTGCGGGCATGGCGAAGTCGATCACCGATCGCCTCGCGTAGCAGCACGGTCATCGCGCGCCTCCTTCCGGCCGGCCGTGTCCCTACGTTACCGATCGACACCGACAACGGGCACTGACTTCCGAACACGTCCGCCAAGGGCGAACGAACGCGGAGTCATCATTTGTTCCCGGCGTCGGTCATCAGCAGGTAATCCGAGAGCAGGACCAGGGCTTTTTCCACGGAGTCCCGACGGACCGCGCAACGATCACCACTGAGAGTGATTGTCCGCACTGTGGACACTCCAGGACCGCTCAAGCCGATGTGGACCGTTCCCGGGGGCACACCGTCCTGCGGATCGGGCCCGGCGACCCCGGTCAGCCCGATCCCCCAGTCCGATCCACACCTCTTCCTGGCGCCCTCGGCCAGTTGGACCGCGACGTCGGGGTGCACGGCTCCGTGCTCGTCGAGCAACTGCTGATCCACGCCCGCGAGCTCGTGTTTGAGCTCGGTGGCGTAGACGATCAACCCACCGCGGACCACGGCACTCGCCCCCGGTGTGTCGACGATCGTCGCGCACAGCAGACCCGCGGTCAGCGACTCGGCCGTGGCGACGGTCTGGTTCCTCGCTTTGAGCAGTTCGACGACGTTCATGCCACCGCTCTCCCTGCCCTCGCCTTCATCTTGAACGCTCGGACGACGTAGTCGATTCCCGTGACGACCGTCAGCACGAGCGCGACCGCCATGATCACCCAGGCGATCAGCTGCAGCACGTCGTTCTGCGGGAGCACGAACAACCCGATGGCGATGACCTGCGCCAGCGTCTTGGCCTTGCCGCCGCGGCTCGCCGGGATCACGCCGTAGCGGATCACCCAGAACCGCAGCAGCGTGATGCCGATCTCGCGCACGCCGATGACGATCGTGATCCACCACGGCAGCACGTCGAGGATGCTCAGCCCCACCAGCGCCGAGCCGGTGAGCGCCTTGTCCGCGATCGGGTCGGCGATCTTGCCGAAGTCGGTGATGAGCCCGTGCTTGCGCGCGAGCGTGCCGTCGATGTGGTCGGTGAAGCTCGCGACCGCGAACACGGCGAACGCGATCAGGCGCCACGTGGTGTCGAAGCCGCCCGCTTCGAACAGGGAGAACAGGAAGACCGGAACGAGTACCAGCCGCGCCATCGTGAGGATGTTCGCGACGTTGAGCAGCGGGACCTTCCGGGCTTCAGTCATGTCCCGATTACCTCGACGACCAGGTCCACTCCCTCGGAGTCGACGACCCGGCAGCGCACGAAGTCGCCGCGCTTGAGGTTCTCCGCGTCCAGCACGATGCACTCGCCGTCGACCTCGGGCGCCTGGTGCTCGGCCCGGCCGACGCAGTCGCTCTCGTCGTCCTCCTCGGTCTCGATCAGCACGGTGACCTCGGTGCCGACCCGGTCCTCGGCGCGCTGGCTCGTCAGCTCCTCGACGAGGTTGCCGATCCGCTGCACCCGCTCCGCGATGACGTCGGCGTCGAGCTTGCCGTCGAGCTCCTCGGCCTCCGTGCCGTCCTCGTCGGAGTAGCCGAAGATGCCGACCGCGTCGAGCCGGGCCTCGGTGAGGAACCGCTCGAGCTCCCGCAGGTCCTCCTCGGTCTCGCCGGGGAAGCCGACGATGAAGTTGCTGCGGATGCCGGCCTCGGGCGCGTGCTCGCGGATCTGCCACACGAGCTTGAGGAAGCTGTCCGTGTCACCGAACCGGCGCATGCGGCGCAGCACGTTCTCGCTGGAGTGCTGGAACGACATGTCGAAGTAGTTCGCGACCTTGTCGGTCTTGGCGATGGCCGCCACCAGACTCGGCTTGGTCTCGGCGGGCTGCAGGTAGCTGACCCTGACCCGCTCGATGCCGGGGATGGAGGCCAGTCGCGGGAGGAGCTGTTCGAGGGCGCCCTGGTCGCGCGGCAGGTCCTTGCCGTAGCTCGTGGAGTTCTCGCTGACGAGGAAGAGCTCCTTGACGCCGTTCTCGGCGAGCCACATGGCCTCGGAGACGATCTCGTCGGGGTGCCGCGACACGAAGGCGCCGCGGAAGCTCGGAATGGCGCAGAAGCTGCACCGGCGGTCACAGCCGGACGCGATCTTCAACGGCGCCACGGGGGCGTCGTCGAGGCGCTTGCGCTGGACTTTGGTCGGACCCCAGCCGTGGCCGGGCACCTGGACGCCCTCTTTCGCTTCCTGACGCTTCACCGGCGTGATCGGCAGCAGCGTGCGGCGGTCCACCGGCACGTGCGACTCGACGGGCTTGCCGTGCAGCACGTCCTGCAGCCGCTCGGCGAGGTCGTTGTACTGGTCGAACCCGAGGACCGCGGCCGCCTCCGGGAGGCTGTCCGCGAGCTCCTTGCCGTACCGCTCGGCCATGCACCCGACCGCGACGACCTTGGCGCCGGTGTCGGAGGCGGCCAGCAGCGTGTCGACCGAGTCCTTCTTGGCCTGCTCGACGAAGCCGCACGTGTTGACGACGACGACGTCAGCGCCCTCGTCCACCAGCTCCCAGCCGCCCTCGCCGAGGCGTCCGGCGAGCTCTTCGGAGTCGACCTCGTTGCGGGCGCAGCCCAGGGTCAGCAGCGACACGCGTCGCGGAGTGGTGGGAGAAGACACGACGCTCAGAGTAACCGCCCCAGGTCCCGGCGCTTGAACTCAGTGCTGCAAGAGCACCTCTACGAGACGCCACACGTCGGTCGACGGGTTACCGGGCTCGAGCGCCTTGGCGTGTTTGATCGCGGCCTCGACGCCGCCGTCGAACGTCGCGTAGTCGAGCTTCTTGTCGTAGGCCGGGACGTGCTTGGCCAACAGCTTGCACGCGGCTTTGCCGTTGTCGACGTGACCGCGGTGGTCGGTGAAGTGCAGCAGCAGCCACAGCTCGAAACAGGGTTCGGAGACGACGAGTTCGACGCCCAGGCGTTGCGCCTCTGCGCGAGCGCCCTCGATGTCGAAGTCGTCCACGTCGACGACACACCACACGCTGTCGTACTCGTCACTGGTGAAGATCCCGGCCGCGTACTTCACGAGGTTCTTGGGCGAGTCCGTCTTCGACCGCACCTTGACGCGCGCTCCGCGTGCCCGCGCGAGCCCGGTGAAGTAGGCGGGCTCGGTGCACTCGCCTCCGGTCACGATGAGAACGTGCGCCGGGCGCAGTTCCCTGCTGCGACCTCGACGCGTCTGCGAGTTCTCCCTGTTCCGGTCACGCCTCGCCACGGCCACCCCGGACGACTTCCGCGAACTTGTCCTCGAACAGTTCAGGTACCGCACCATAGCGGCCGGCGAGGTAGCGGCGTTCGAGATTATCTTCAGTGCGCGGCTTGAAGTCGGTCAACGGGTAGAGCGAACTTGCCCCGCTCTCTCGTTCCTTCTCCACGAACCACACCTCGTCACGAGCTAAAACCTCTTCGGAGAAAGGTGCGTTCAGCAGCGTCGCGTCGTGCGTGGTGAAGATGAGCTGGCCACCAGCCGGATTCGCATGCGGGTCGTTGAAGAGCGAGATGAGGCGCATCGTCAGCAACGGGTGCAGGCTCGCGTCGATCTCGTCGATGATCAGGCAGCCCCCGTCGCGGAGGACAGCCAGCACCGAGGGGAGCACACTCAACCACGACCGGGTCCCGGCCGATTCTTCTTCGAGGAGAAACGGCTCCGAACATCCATGATGAACCACCTGGACTCTTGGTCGTCTACGACCTCCCCATCCCACAATGTCCAGCGCGCGATGAAATTTCCCCAGGTCAGAAATTTCATCGACCACCAGATCCCGAACTGCCGATGATTCCACACCCTCGTCCCTGACAACGACGACATCATCGATTCCGACATCAGCAGCACGAACCAGACCAACCAGCTCTTGACTCAGCTCCGGGCGCTTCTGGAAGAAACTTGCGATCTCAAATTCCAGAACCAGCCCGTCAGTGCTCTCCCTGAACCGCAATGAGTTCACGCACCAGCGGTACACCGGCAGCACCCACGCCACGTTGAGTTGCGCGGCGAGGCTCACCAGGAGCGAGTTCGGCCGAAGCGTCTTCTCCAGCACCTCGAGCACGGACTTCGACTCTTCAAGCGTGCTGCCGAACTTGATCTCGTCACCGATGCGCTCGAACAGCACTCGCTTGCGCTTCTCGGGGTAGCTGTACAGCCACTCCTCCAGGACACGTTCGTCGTCCACCTCGATGCCGTAGGTGTACCGCACCCCGTCCTGGATCAGCTCGACCACGAACGTTGACGGCTCTCCCCACTTCCCCGCGTCGAGCTTGAACGCGCGACGGCCGACCACCCCCGCGTCCGGCCCCCACGAGGCGAAAGAGTTCTTCACCGCGTCCGCCATGAACCGCAGACCGTCGAGGAGGTTCGACTTGCCCGAGGCGTTGGCTCCGTAGATCGCGACGACCGGCAGCGCCTCGCGCTCCTTGGCGTACGCGGGCATGAGCAACAACTCGTGCTCGTCCCGGAACGAGCGATGGTTCTCCAAGCGGAAGCTCCTGAGCACCCTAACCACCTCCATCGAGGACTCTCAGGTCGTCTTGCGCAAGTAAACCGCACAAACTCGGCTGCAACTCCGCCAGCTGGAAGATTTCACTGTCCCGACCACTGCCCGCAGCGGGCAACCGGGTGCGGCCCATACTTGACGGTTGTGACCAGTGGGGTAGTCGTGCGGCGCGCCCGCACCAGCGACGTGCGCGCCATGAAGGCGTTGATCGACGGGTACGCGGGCAAGGTCCTGCTGGCCAAACCCCTGGTCACGCTGTACGAGGCGGTCCAGGAGTTCTGGGTGGCCGAGGAGGACGGCGAGCTGCTCGGCTGCGGCGCCCTGCACGTCATGTGGGAGGACCTGGCCGAGATCCGCAGTGTCGCGGTGTCCCCGCTGGCGCTGGGCAAGGGCGTCGGCCACCGGATCGTGGCCCAGCTCATCGCGACGGCCAAGGAGCTGCAGCTCGGCCGCATCTTCTGCCTCACGTTCGAGACGAAGTTCTTCAACAAGCACGGGTTCGTCGAGATCGAGGGAACGCCGGTGAGCCCCGAGGTCTACGAGGAGATCATGCGGTCGGTCGACGAGGGTGTGGCCGAGTTCCTCGACCTGAGCTACGTGAAGCCGAACACGCTCGGCAACAGCCGGATGCTCCTGGAGTTGTAACTCTTCGAGTAATCACTCGAAGAGTCTTGACTCAAAGAACCGGAGCACGCCAGGATCTCAGGCGTGTCCGAATCGCTGACCGTCGACGAGCTCGCTGCCCGGATCGGCCTGCCCAGCAGCACCATTCGCATGTACCAGACGAAGGGTGTGCTGCACGCGCCGAGACGGCAGGGACGCGTGGCGTACTACGACGCCTCGCACGTCGAGCGGTTGACGTTGGTGCAGCGGTTGCAGCAGCGGGGGTTCTCGTTGCCGGCGATCGCGGAACTCATTCAGGCACGTGAGAAGGGCGAGTCGGTCGCCGCGGTGCTCGGCATGGGCGAGACCGAGGGGCCCGACGACTGGGTTCGGATCAAGGTGCGCGACATCCGGCACCTCGTTCCGATGGGAGACGTCCAACCGCGACTCCTCCTCCGGGCTATGCGGTTGGGCTTGGTGCGGTGGAAGTACGGCTGGCCGCACGCGCGTCGCTGGGCACTCGAAGCGGGCGGTCGGCTGGCCGGCCTCAGGGTGCCCAGCGATGACGTCATGGACAGCTTCACGCGCCTGCGCACGGCGACCGACGCGGTGGCGGCGGACTTCGTGCGGTTGTTCGAACGGCAGTTCTGGCCGGAGCTCGCGCGGAAGGCGGGCGACGAGAACCAGTTGGAGAACGTGCGGGCGTTGCTGGTCGAGTTGACGTACACGGCGGAGACCGCGGTGGTGGGGACGCTGCGCGAGTCGATCCGGGACGCGGCGGAGGAGTTCGCGTCGCGGCACGGGCTGCTGCCCAGCGACGACTACCAGCCCGCGTGGGCCGAGCAGCCGTTGCCGCCGATCGCCGAGAACCTCATGGACCCGGCCGGTGATCTGCCGAGCGAGCAGGAGATCGAACGCTTCCTGCAAAGGGGGGACGAGGATGAGCCTGGTCGCTGATCCCGCCTGGCACGCACAAGTACGAGACGAAGGCCTTGTCGTGTACGCGGGAGCCGATCTCGCGTACCTGATCCCGGACCTGCCCAGGGCGGTGGCCGTGGCGCTGGCAGGCCTGTTCGAGCCGGTGTCGAGGGGAGTGGCTCGAACGGTCGACGAGAACCGGTTGGGGGAACCGGTTCGCCAGTACCTGGCCCAGCTGAGGACCCTGGGCGCTCTCCGCCCGGCCGGGTTGCCTCGGGACGACGTGGCGGTGCCGATGGGGGTCGGCACGCGCGTCGTCGGAGAGGCACCCGCCGGGCTGGCAGAGCTGTTGCCGCACAACGAGGATCCGGAACTCCTGCTCGTGGTGCGGACGACCGGCACGCTGCTCGACCTGGTCGAGGTGGCGCGCGAGACCGAGGTTCCGCACCTGTTGCTGGACCTCGCGTACCACCACACCGCCGCCGTCGGGCCCTTCGTGGTGCCCGGGGCCGGCGCGTGCCTGGCGTGCCTCGCGGTGCGGGCGGGGCGGCGGTGGGGGGATCCGCCGCCTCCCCCGCAGCCGGCCGCGATGACCTACGAGTTCCCGATTTCCCTTGCCCTGCAGGCGATCCAGAACATCCGCAACGGCTCGCTCGCACTGCTCGACACGGTCGTCACCGTCCACCTCGACGAGTTCACGACGACCCGCGAGAGCGTGCTGCCCGCGGCCGGGTGCGAGATCTGCCCCACCGTCGAGGTCGGGCGCGTGTCACTTCCTTGGGGGAACCTTGAACGCGACGGCAGTCCGGTTACCTGACCAGTTCTCACCCGGTGCGGCCGCCGCGAGCGCCGCGACGCCCACCTGTTGCTGTTGTTGTTGCTGCTGCGCGGTTTCCTCGGTCGGCGCCGCCGTGCACATCCCGGCGGCCCTGCACCGGGACACCGCGGAGCTGCCGCGGCCGCGCAGTCTGCTGGTGTTGCCGGCGGCCGTCTTCCCGTTGCTCGTCGTCGTGTTGCCGTTCGTCACGATGGGCGCGGTCTTCGACCTCCACCGGGGCTGGTGGGGTGCCGCCGCGGTCGCCGCGCTGTCCTGGTCGGTGGTGGCCGGCTACGTCGCGAAGTCGCCCAAGCCGTTGCACAGCTTCGGCAGGCTGCTCGGGTGGATCGCCCTGTGGTGCCTCGAACCGTTCGCCGTGCTGCTGGTCCTGGGCCCCGTCGCCGCCACCCACGAGGTCACGGCGGTGGTGGTCGGCGTGCTCTACGTGCTCGGCGCACTGGCGTGCGGTCACCTCCTCTTCCGGCACTACCGGAGCAAGCGGTGAGGACCGTGGCGGAGGCGCTCGCGGAACGCGCCGTCGGCTGGCGCCAGGGCGTGGTCTCGCAACTGCACCCCGTGCCGCACAGTCTGTCCGATGTGGACGTCGAGGGCTGGGCCGCCGTCCCGGAACCCTTCGCCACGGGCGGCACTTCCGGCGGCACCACCAGGACCGCTGCCATCGCCGAAGCCCTGGAACGCCACGCGGCCGCACGTGCGCACCTGGAGACGGCGACGACCGGCGAGTGCTGGCCGCTGGAACACTTCAGCCTGCACACGGTCGAGCAGCGCGTGTCCCCGAACTACCGCTACCGCAAGGGATACGTCGACACGAGGTACACCACCGCGTGGACGCTCCCGGGCAACACGCCGATCCGCGTCCCGGCGGGCCTGGTGGCGCTGGACCCGGCGTACGGCCTCCCGGCGACGTCCTCAGGCCTGGCCGCGGGACCGTCCACGACCAGCGCCCTGCTCCGGGCGGTCCAGGAACTGGTCGAGCGCGACGCGTTCACCACGACCTGGCTGCACTCCCTCGCCCCTCCCCGCTTCGAGGCCGGACTGCCGCACGGCGCCCAGGCGTTCGACCTGACCCCGGCCTACAGCCCGCACCCGGTGGTGGCCGTCGCGGGCTCGCTCCCGATCGCGGGCAGGCCACGCCCGACCCTGGGTCTGGCCTGCCGCGCGACGACCGAGGAGGCCGTGCGGAAGGCCTACGAGGAATGGGTCCAGGGCACGGTGTTCGTCGAGGTCTGGCTCGCCCGGAACGGCACCGCGCCCGTCACCGACGTCACCGACTTCGACGAGCACGCCGCCTACTACGCCACGAACCCCGAGCAGTGGGACGGCCTCCCGTGGTTCCGGGGGATCGAGACGGAACCACCGCCAAACGCACGTTCCCAAGGCACAGCGGCGGAACTGACCGAACTGGTGCACGCCCTGGCCGACGAACACATCCGCCTCGCCTATCACGAACTGACCACACCGGAACTCTCGGCGGTCGGCCTGCACTGCGTCCGGGTGCTCTCGCCGGACCTGGCCCCGCTGCACTCCGACCACCACTGGCCGCACGTCGCCGGACGCACCGGCGAACTCGACTGGCGCTACCCGCACGCCTCGCCCGGCACGTTCCCCAATCCCGCACCACATCCACTGGGGTGACCCGTGTTCGACGACTTCTGGGCCGCGAGCCGCTTCTCCGTCCTGCACCAGCGCAGGCTGGGCGACCAGCTCCGCGACTTCCGCCCGGCGCGGCAGCCGATCGACCCGTTGGAACTCCCCACGACCCCGGCGCCGCTCCCCCGCCCGAAGGACCGGCTGCAGAAGCTGTTCCAGGCGCGCAGGAGCACCCGCGACTTCGCCCGCAAGCCCCTGACCGACCGGCAACTCGGCACGGTCCTCGGCGCGCTGACCGACCACAGCTACCCGTCGGCGGGCGGGCTCGACCCGTTGCGCTGCTACGCCTTCGTGAACGGCCGCGCGGTCCGCTACGACATCCGCCGCCACGCGCTGCAGGACATCGGTCCCGCACCCGAGAACCTGCCCGAGATACTCGGCACCCCGGACACCCCGCCGCTCACGATCGTCCTGGTGCTGACGGACAGGGACTCGTTCGAGAAGTACGGCGAACGCGCCGGCCGGTTCGGCTTGATCGAAGCGGGCGCCGCCGCGCAGACGATCTGCCTCCGATTGGCCGAACAGAAGCTCGGCGGCTGTCTGCTCGGCGGAGTAGCAGACCACGAAATGCTGCAAGCGCTGGGACTTCCCCGTGAACTCCGGGTGGCCACCGCGATCGCCTGTGGCCATCCGGGCACCTGACGTTCATCAGATCGTGTCTACCGAGGACAGTCGATCACCCGCTACAACTGGCGAGACCCTGCTCACAATCCGAGGAGCTCGCCATGTCGAAGACCCTGCGCTCGGCATTCGTGGGTGCCGCCGCCTCGATCGCCCTGATCTTCACGGGCACCCCGGCACAAGCCGTGGACATCGTCGCGGTCACCGACGACTACCTGTACTCCAAGAGCATCAGCCAGTTCACAACATTGCGCGCACAACAGCCGTACGCGGGCCAGCTCGACTGGTCCTCCGACGGCTGTTCGTACTCGCCGGACAACCCCTTCGGCTTCAAGTTCCTGCCGACGTGCCACCGCCACGACTTCGGCTACCGCAACTACAAGCGCCAGGGCCGGTGGACCGAGGCGAACCGCCTCCGCATCGACAACAACTTCAAGTCCGACATGTACCACCAGTGCGGCTCGAACTGGGCCTGCAAGCGCACCGCTGACCTGTACTACGCCGCCGTCCGCCAGTTCGGTGGCAGCGCCAGTTCCACCGCCACGAGCATCCAGAAGGCGGGCCTGAAGTAGTCACCGCGCGGGGCGGGCCTCACTCGTCGTCGCCGGGTCCGCCCCCGCGCATCAGGTAGATCACGCTCTCCAGCTCGTCCGGCTTGATCAGCACCTCGCGGGCCTTGGAGCCCTCGGACGGCCCGACCACCCCGCGCGTCTCCAGCAGGTCCATCAAGCGCCCCGCCTTGGCGAACCCGACCCGCAGCTTGCGCTGCAGCATCGACGTGGACCCGAACTGGGACGTCACGATCAGTTCGGTCGCCTGCACCAGCAGTTCGAGGTCGTCACCGATGTCGGCGTCGATCTCCTTCTTCTCGCCGGCCTTCTGCGCGGTGACGCCGTCGGTGTACTCGGGCTGGGCCTGGTTCTTGGTGAACTCGACGATCGACGAGATCTCCTCGTCCCCGACGAACGCCCCCTGGATGCGGACGGGCTTGCCCGCGCCCATCGGCAGGTAGAGCGCGTCGCCCATGCCGATCAGCTTCTCGGCGCCGGGCTGGTCCAGGATGACCCGCGAGTCGGTCAGCGACGACGTGGCGAACGCGAGGCGCGACGGCACGTTCGTCTTGATCAGGCCGGTGACGACGTCGACGGACGGCCGCTGCGTGGCGAGCACCAGGTGGATGCCCGCCGCACGGGCCTTCTGGGTGATCCGGACGATCGCGTCCTCGACGTCACGGGGCGCGGTCATCATCAGGTCGGCGAGCTCGTCGACGATCGCCATGATGTACGGGTACGGCCGGTAGACGCGCTCGGAACCGGGCGGCGCGGTGATCTCGCCGGACTTCACCTTGCGGTTGAAGTCGTCGACGTGCCGCACCCGGTTGACCTGCATGTCCTGGTAACGCTGCTCCATCTCCTCGACCAGCCACGCCAGCGCCGCCGCGGCCTTCTTCGGCTGCGTGATGATCGGCGTGATCAGGTGCGGGATCCCCTCGTACGGCGTCAGTTCCACCATCTTGGGGTCGATGAGGATCATCCGGACCTCGTCGGGCGTGGCACGGGCCAGCAGCGACACCAGCATCGAGTTGACGAACGACGACTTACCGGAACCCGTGGAGCCCGCGACGAGGAGGTGCGGCATCTTCGTCAGGTTCGCGGTGACCATGTGGCCCTCGATGTCCTTGCCGAGGCCGATCACCATCGGGTGCGTGTCCTTCAACGTCGAAGGCGAACGCAGCACGTCTCCCAGGCGCACCATCTCGCGGTCGCTGTTGGGCACCTCGATGCCCACGGCGGACTTGCCGGGGATCGGCGCCAGCAGCCGGACGTTGTCGGTGGCCACGGCGTACGCGATGTTCTTGGTCAGCGCGGTGATCTTCTCGACCTTCACGCCGGGGCCGAGCTCGACCTCGTACCGCGTGACCGTCGGGCCGCGGGTGAAGCCGGTGACCTGGGCGTCGATCGAGAACTGGTCCAGCACCCCGGTGATGGCCTCGATCATCTGGTCGTTGGCCTTGCTCCGGGACTTCGGCGCGTCGCCGTCCTTCAGGATCCCCGGCGGCGGCAGCTTGTAGTCGCCCTCGACGGCGCGCACGGCCATGTCCGGAGCGGCGGCGGCGGCCGCCTTCTCCTTCTTGGCGACGGGCTTCGGCGCGGGTTCCGGTTCCGGCTCCTCGAGGGGTAGTTCCGGCATCTCCTCGACCGGCTCCACGGCCTGGCGGCGGCGGGACGGGCGGCGCAGGCGGACCGGCTTCGGCTCCTCCTCCGGCTCCTCGTCCGTCGTGGGTTCCTTGGCCGCGCCGGGGTGCAGCAACGAGCGGATGCGTTCGGGCGCCTGGCGAATCGGCGTGTGGGTCACGACCAGCAGGCCGTACCCGAAGATCAGGAACAGCAACGGCCCGGCGACCCACGGCGTCAGCCCCTGGGCGAGGAACCCGCCGGCCAGGTACCCGAGCGCACCACCGGCGTCGCGGCGTTCGACCGGCTCCATCGGCAGCCCGCCGATGAGGTGGAACATGCCGAGCACGCCGATGATCATCAGCGACGAGCCGATGATCAACCGCGGTCGCGCGTCGGGCTTCGGGTCGGTGCGCATCAGCGTCACGCCGATGCCGAGCAGCACCACCGGCACGATCACCGCCGGGAACCCGACGGAGCTGCGCACGGCCACGTCGACCCACTGGCCGACCGGTCCGCCCGCCTGCCACCACACGCCCGCGCCGGTGATCACGGCGAGCGCGATCAGCAACAGCCCGAGGCCGTCCCGGCGATGTTCGGGGTCGAGGTCCTTGGTGCGGCTGGCGGTGCGCACGAGGCTGCCGACACCGCGGCCCAGAGCACCCCACACGGCGCTGATGGCACCGCCGCTCTTGCGTGGAGCGGGTTTCCTGGACGCGGTGGATCGCGCCCGCGGCTTGGCTGGTGCTTTGCCGCGTGACGTGGTCTTTCTCGAAGTCCCTGTGCGCCCGGCCATGTGTATAAGGTAGTCCCTCGCGTCTCACCAGCCCCGTTTGCAACTGGGACGCGTGCGAAACCTCATGGTTCCCCGGATCCGGCACGGTGTCCGCGCGACACGCCGTACGCTGCCCCGCGTGTCCACACCGCTCTTCTGGCGCGTGCTCATGGTGGTCGACCGTGGCCTGATCGCGCTGACCGGCAAGCTCGAGGTCTCGGGCGACATCCCGCCGGAACTGCTCGGCAAGCCGTTGTTGCTGGCCTCCAACCACATCGGCAACCTCGACCCGATGGTGCTCATCGCGGCGTGCCGCAAGATCGGCGTCAACCCGCGCTTCATGCTCGCGGGCGGCCTGCTCGACGCGCCGGTCATGGGCCCGGCGCTCAAGGCGTGCGGTCACCTGCGCGTCGACCGGGCGTCGGCGAACGTCGGCGAGGCCATGCACCGGGCCGTGGCAGCGCTCCAGGCGGGCGGCGACCCGATCGCCGTCTACCCCGAGGGCAAGATCACCCTGGATCCCGGCATGTGGCCGGAGCGCGGCAAGACCGGCGTCGCGCGGATGGCGCTCGGCGGCTCGATCCCGGTCGTCCCGATCAGCCAGTGGGGCGCGCACGAGGCCGTGTACTGGGGCAACCTCAGCGTCGGCGGCTGGAGGGACCTCCTGCCGTACCTCACGTCGTGGCTGCGCGCGGTGCGCAGGCGCCCGACGTTCAAGGTGCACTTCGGCAAGCCCGTCGAACTGTCCGACCTCAACGCCGAGACCATGGGCGACGCCCGGCGTGCGCACGAACGGATCATGCAGTCGATCACCGAGGGCCTGGTGCCGTTGCGCCTGGACGAGCCGGACGTGCCGAAGTTCCACGACCCGACCCGTCCGACGACCGGCTCCTCGCCCTGGCGGCCCGCCTGATCGAGTAGGCGAGCACGGTCACCAGCATCGTCAGCGGCATCGGGTTGCCCATCCAGAGTCCGAGGCCGAAGTCGATGCCCGCGATGGCCAGGCACGCGAGGAACGTCCCCGCGCTCGCCGTGGGCAGCTTGACCTTCGGGTCCGCCCACGGCGTGCGCCCCCACGGTTTCGCGACGCTCAGCCAGGCCTGGAACGAGATCGCGCTGATCATCAACGCCGTGCCGACGGGCATCCACACGGTCGTGTGCCCGTCGATCGCCTGGGCCAGGTTGCCGCTGAGGATGAAGATCCCCACGTAGAGCTGGCTGACCGTGATCACGAACTTCGCGAGCACCCACCAGTGCCGGAAGTAACCCCACGGCGTCGTCGCGCTGAGCATGAACCCGCTGAACGCGCTGATGTTCGCCATGATCGCGAGCACGCCGTGGTCGAGGAAGCGCGCCATCTTGAACGCGTTCACGTCGCCCGTCTTCATCCCGTGAAGCAGCAGGGCGAGCAACGCGACGGCCTGGCTGAGCCAGCCGACCGACGTCACGACGTGCAACCACACCAACAGGGTTCGAGCGCGCTTCTGCATGACATGTAGCTTGCCTACCTATTGCGGCAGGCACATCAGGGATCGCCCCTAGGCAAGCTCGTGCAGCCGTGCGCGCACCTCGGGCGTGCGCGGGTGGTCGTAGTCCTCGTAGATCGTCAACGCTTCCAGCAGGTGCGTCCGCGCGACCTCCGGCTGGCCCGCGCTCGTCTCCCCCAGGCCGTGCAACGCCTCCGCGAGGCTCTTGCGGTCACCGAGCACCCGCAGGAACGCGATCCCGTGCCGGAACGACTCGCGCGCCTCCACCGGCTGCCCCAGGCCGAGCAGCGCCCAGCCGATGCTGACCAGCGCCATCGCCTTGCCGTGCACGGCGTCGTGCGCGTCCATCAGGTCGAACGCCGTCCGCGCCGACGCCAGCGACGCGTCGAACCGGCCGGCCGAACGCAGGATGTCGCTGTGGAACAGGCGGGTGCCCGCCTCGCCGAACCACGACCCCACCTCGGCGTGCCCCCGCAGCGCCTCACCGAACCGGTCGACGGCCAGGTCGAACTGGCGCAGGCCGCCGTACGCCATGCCGAGGCCGGTCAGGCTCCACGCGGCACCGGCGGGGTCACCGATCTCGCGCCGGAGCGCCAGGGCGCGGTCGAAGAGTTCCAGCGCGTCCGCGAACCGTTCGCCGCGGAACGCCGCGAGCCCCTGACCGTGCACCGCCCACGCGCGTGCGGCCTGGTTGCCGTCGCGAGCCGCGCTGCGTTCGGCGACGCGGTAAGTGCGCATCCACTCGTCGAGCGCGCTCGACACGATGAAGTAGTTCCACAGCGCCAGCGGGATCCGCCAGGCCGCCGGCGAGTCGTGCTCCTCGGCCAGCCGCGTCACCGCGAGGAGGTTCGAGGACTCCGTGCGGCACCAGGTGAACGCCTCGTCGTGCGAGGTGAAGTCCTGAGTGGACAGTGGCGGCAGCAGGAACGACGGGTGGTCCGGCGGCGCGATGATCGCACCGGCCGCGTTCGCCGTGTCGAAGTACCAGCCCAGCAGGCGTGCCACGGCCTCGTCGCGACCGCCGGCCGACTCCTCGGTGGCGCTGAGTTCCGTGGCGTACAGGCGAAGCAGGTCGTGCAGCCGGTACCGGCCGCGCGAGACCTCCTCCAGCATGTGCCCACCCGCGAGCACGTCCAGCAACGTCCGTGCGCGCGACACCGGCACACCCGCCAGCGCGGCGACCGCGTTCAGGCTGATCTCGGCGCCGGGGTGCAGGCCGATCAACCGGAAGGTCCTCGCGGCGTCGGGCTTCAGCGCCAGGTACGACCACGAGAAGGCGGCGCGCACGGCCGTGTCCTCGTCGTCGCCCGTGGCCAGCACGTTCAACCGGTCGCGCTCGTCGGCGAGGTCCGAGGCGAGGTCGGCGAGGGTCAGGTGGGGCCGGGTGACCACGCGTTCGGCCGCGATCCGGACGGCCAGCGGCAGGTGCCCGCACAGTTCGACGAGCTTGGCGGCGGCCTCGGGTTCGGCGGCCACCCGGTCGGCGCCGACGGCGGACGTCAGCAGCGCGAGGCCTTCGTCGCGGGTGAGCGTCGACAACGTCAGGGAGTGCGCGCCGTCGCGGGCGACCAGGCCGCCGAGGTGGTTGCGCGACGTCACCAGCACCATCGACGTCGACCGGCCCGGCAGCAGCGGGCGGACCTGCTCGGCCAGCCGCGCGTTGTCGAGCAGCACCAGAACCCGTTTGCCCGCGAGGACACTGCGGTAGAGCGCGGACTTCGCGGGCAGGTCGTCCGGGATGCGTTCGGACGGCACCCCGAGGCTCTGCAGCAGCTGGTGCAACGCGGCGGCGGGCTGCACGGGCGGCGCCGACGAGTCGAACCCGCGCAGGTCGACGTGCAGCTGCCCGTCCGGGAAGCGCGCCGCGACCTGGTGCGCGAACCTCACGGCCAATGCGGTTTTGCCGACGCCTCCGGTGCCGGTGATCGCGACGAGCACCGGCGCGTGGTCGTGCGGGACGACCTCGGCGAGCTTCGCGAGTTCCTTCTCGCGGCCGGTGAAGTCGCGGATCTCGTGCGGCAGCTGAACCGGCACCAGCGCGGGCGCGGCGGGTGCGGGCTGCGGGTCGGGCCTGCCGACGAGGAGTTGTTCGTGCAGCCGGCGCAGTTCCGGGCCGGGCTCGATGCCGAGCTCGTCGATCAGCAACCGCCGCAGGTCCGCGTAGACCGCGAGTGCCTCGGCCTGCCTGCCGCCGCGGTACAGCGCGGACATGAGCACGCCGTGCAGCCGTTCACGCAACGGATGCGCGCTCACGAGCGTGGTGAGTTCCGTGGCCACTTCGGTCTCACGCCCGACCGTGAGCATCAAGGCCGCACGTTGCTCCACGGCCGTGAGCCGCAGTTCGGCCAGGCGCGCGCGTTCGACCGCGGCGAACGGCCCGGGCACGCCGTCCAGAGCGATGCCCCGCCACAGCCCGAGCGCCGCGTCGAACGCGCTGAGCGCCTGTTCGGGCTGGTCCCTCAGCCTTCCGGCCTCGTCCAGGTGCGCGCGGAACACGGCGGCGTCCGAACAACGGGAAGGGAGCCTCAGCAAGTATCCAGCGTCCGTGGAGAGCAGCACGGAACTCGGCGCGCGCGACGCCCTGTCGGGTTCGAAGAGCCTGCGCAGGCCGGCGACGTAGGTGTGGATGCCGTTGTCGGCGCTGGCCGGCGGGTCGTCGCCCCACACGGCGTCGATGAGTTCGCTGCGCGACACGACGTGGTTCGCGCGCAGGGCGAGCACCGCGAGCACGGCTCTTTGCCGCGGCGGGCCGAGCGTCAGCTCCTGACCGTCCACCGCGGCCGCGAGCGCGCCCAGCAAGCTGACGCGCAACTCGTTCCGCACCCTACGTCTCACTTCGTCGCTGTCCGCGTTCACCCAGCAACCTACCGTCAGTTTTCGTCCAGAAGCCATCCAGAAGGCGTTCAGAGAGGTTCTCCACACTTCACTCAGGTGGATTGGGTCGAAATGAGGGGCGGGGAAATGAACGCGGCCGAGGTCTTCGACACGCTCGGACTGGAGTACCAACGCGCTTGGTCGCACCAGCCCGCCCTGCACGGCACCCTCGCCTGGTTCGCCGCGACGCAGCCGTCCGGCTCGCGCGTGCTCGACATCGGTTGCGGCACGGGCGTTCCCGTCGCCCGCACCCTCGCCAAGGCGGGCATGAAGGTCACCGGCCTCGACGTGTCCCCGGTGATGGTCGACCTCGCGGCATCCCAGGTGCCGGACGCGACGTTCCACAAGATCGACATCCGTGACTTCGAGTCACCCCCTGGCTCGTGGGACGTCATCTGCGCCGTCTTCTCGCTGCTGCAGATGTCCCAGGCCGAGATCGTCCGGACCCTCGGCCAGATCTCGACGTGGCTGCGGCCCGGCGGCCACTTCTTCCTCGCGACCGTGGCGATCGACGTCGAGAAGGTGACGCTGCCCTGGATGGGGCAGGAGATCGAGGTGTCGTCGTTCTCCGAGGAGAACTACGAGGCGCACCTCGCCGAAGTCGGCCTGCGGGTCGTGCGCCGGAGCCGGCCGGTGTTCACCCCGTCCTACCCCGGCGCCACGCCCGAGGAGTCGCTGCACCTGGTGTGCCAGCGCCCCTAACGCACGATCGCGCGCAGTTCCCCGGGAGGCGCACCCTCGTGCACCTCGCCGTCGCGCACGATCCACGCCCGCGCGTCGTCGACCTCGCCGGTCAGCAGGAAGAACCCGACCGGATGGTCGCCGTCGTCGTCCGCGAACTTCGCGATGGCGGCGACCTGCGTGCGCAACCAGTCCAACGCCTGCACACGCAGGTCGCCGCCGTACGTGACGTACAACGTCCAGTTGAACGGCTTCTCCGGCACCGCCCACCCGGCCGAGTAGAGGTCGTGGTGGTGCGCCGCCACGACCTCCCGCACCGCGTCGCGCTGCTCGTGCGACAGCTCGAGCCAGCCGCGCACCGACACGTAGTTGCCCACGTCAGTGCTGCTCCGCCAGCGCGCGGCCGATGAAGTGCGCCGACAGCAACGCGAAGATGTACGCCTGCAACACCTGCACCAGCGCCTCCAGGAAGAACAGCGCGATGGCGAGCGCGAAGCCGATCACCGACACCGGCTTGAGGTAGATCGGCGCGTTGAACAGCACGAACTCGCTGCCGAGCGTGAACACCAGGATCAGCAGGTGCCCCGCGAACATGGCCGCGAACACCCGCAGCGCGAGGTTCAACGGGTCGAAGAAGAACTTGAGGATGACCTCGGTCGGGATCAGCAGGCCCCACAACACGGGCTTCGGCACGTCCGGGATGACGAACTGGTTGCGCAGGTAGCCCCTGAGCCCGAACTTGCGGATGCCCACGTAGTGGTAGAGCGGAAAGATGATGATCAATGCGATCGCCATCGGGAACCCGCTGTGCGTGAACGTCGGGAACTGCACGAGCGGAATCAGCCCGTAGAGGTTGTTCACGAGCACGAAGCTGAAGATGCTGACGATCAACGGAACGTACGGCGCGAATTCCTTGGCACCGATCTGTTCGCGCGCGATCGTGTTGCGGCCGAAGTCGTAGACCGATTCCGCGGCGAACTGCCAGCGGGACGGCACGATCTTCAGGTTCCTGGTCGTGACCAGGAAGAAAGTCAGGATGATCGCCACCGAGAGCACCAGCAGGACCTGCGGCTTCGTCACCTCGAAGGTGAACGGCAGGCCGAACGGCTCGTGCCAGCTGAAGATCGGTGGGAGAAGAATGTCTTCTTTGCCCGGTGGGTTGAAGACGTCATTACCGGCCATAGGGCGACCCCCTCGTCCATGGTCTGGGATCAAACCTTATCGGACGAGGGGGACGCAGATCACAGCAGGGTCACGCCCTGAACCGCTTTCACACCAACGGGTTACACCGGAATGACCGTGGGAACGATCATCGGACGACGGCGGTACGTCTCCGCGACCCACCGGCCCACGACGCGGCGCACCGCCTGCGCGACCCGGTGCGTGTCGGTGATGCCCTCGGCCTCGGTGCGCGCGAGTTCCATCTCCACGAGGGGCACGACGGCCTCCAGCGCCTTGGGGTCGTCGGAGAAGCCCCGGCCCGAGATCGTCGGCGCCACGACGGCGCGGCCGGTGGCGGTGTCGATGGCGACGGAGATCGAGATGAAGCCGCCCTCGCCCAGCACCAGGCGGTCGGACAGCGTCGATTCGCCGACGTCGCCCACGGACAGGCCGTCGACGTAGACGTGGCCCACGACGACGCGGCCGGAGACCGCTGCCTTGCCGTCGATCAGGTCGACGACGACGCCGTCCTCGGCGATGACCACGTGGTCCTCGGCGACACCCGTGGCGACGGCCAGGGCGGCGTTCGCGCGGAGGTGGCGCCATTCGCCGTGCACCGGCATGACGTTGGACGGCCGCACGGCGTTGTAGAGGAACAGGAGTTCGCCCGCCGGGGAGTGGCCGGAGACGTGCACCTTGGCGTTGCCCTGGTGCACGACGGTGGCACCCAGCTTGGCGAGGCCGTTGACGACGTTGAAGACCGCGTTCTCGTTGCCGGGGATCAGCGACGACGCGAGGATGACGGTGTCGCCCTCGCGGATCGAGATCTGGCGGTGCTCGCCGCGGGCCATGCGGGACAGCGCGGAGAGCGGTTCGCCCTGCGAGCCGGTGGAGACGAAGATGACCTCGTCCTCCTCCATCCGCATGGCCACGTCGATGTCGACGAACAGGCCGTCCGGCACGTTCAGGAAGCCCAGGTCGGCCGCGATGCCCATGTTGCGGACCATCGAGCGGCCCACGAACGCGATCTTGCGCTTGTACTGCACGGCCACGTCGAGGACCTGCTGGACGCGGTGCACGTGCGAGGCGAAGCACGCCACGATGACGCGCTGGTCGGCCTTGCGGATCACGTTCTCGAGCACGGGGCCGATCTCGCGTTCCGGCACGACGAAGCCGGGCACCTCGGCGTTGGTCGAGTCGACCAGGAACAGGTCGACGCCCTCGTCGCCCAGGCGCGAGAAGCCGGCCAGGTCGGTCAACCGCCCGTCGAGGGGCAACTGGTCGAGCTTGATGTCACCGGTGTGCAGCACCAGGCCGGCGGACGTGCGGATGGCGACGGCCAGCGCGTCCGGGATCGAGTGGTTGACGGCGAAGAACTCGAGCTCGAACGGCCCGAACGGGCGCCGCTCGCCCTCGCGCACCTCGACCAGGCGCGGGTTCTGCCGGTGCTCGCGGCACTTGGCGGCGAGCAGCGCCAGCGTGAACCGGGAGCCGACGACCGGCAGGTCCGGGCGCAGCTTGAGCAGGAACGGAACCGCGCCGATGTGGTCTTCGTGGCCGTGCGTCAGGACGATGGCGTCGATGGCGTCGAGCCGGTCCTCGATGGCGCGGAAGTCGGGCAGGATCAGGTCCACGCCGGGCTGATCGTCCTCGGGGAACAGAACTCCGCAGTCGACCACGAGCAGCCTGCCGGCGTGCTCGAAGACGGTCATGTTGCGGCCGACCTCGCCGATTCCGCCGAGAGCGACGACGCGGAGGCCGCCTTCCGGCAGTGCGGGTGGCAGTTCGGTCGATTGGGTCACGCGTTGACTCCCAGTTCGGCCGCGATGGCCTCGATGTCTTCGGCGGCGGCCGGCACGAGCGGCAGACGGGGATCACCCACGTCGAGTCCGCGCAGGCGCAGCGCCGCCTTCGTGTACGTCACGCCGGGAACCCGGCGGAAGGGTCGCAGCAACGGCAGCAGCGACTCGTGGATTTCCTTCGCCCGGGCCACGTTCCCGGCTTCAAAAGCTTCGAGGAGGTCCCGCAGGCGGTCGGCCGCGAGGTGACCGATCACGCTCACGAACCCGACGGCGCCGACGGCGAGCCACGGCAGGTTCAGCGGGTCGTCGCCCGAGTAGTAGGCGAGATCGGTCGAGGCGATCACCCGGCTGCCGGCGTGCAGGTCGCCCTTGGCGTCCTTCACGGCGACGATGCGCGGGTGTTCGGCCAGCCGCAGGATCGTGTCGACCTCGATCGGCACGATCGCGCGCGGCGGGATGTCGTAGAGCATCACCGGCAGCTCGGAGGCGTCCGCGACGGCGGTGAAGTGCGCCAGCAGGCCTTCCTGCGGCGGCCGCGAGTAGTACGGCGTCACGACCAGCGCGCCGTGCGCGCCGGCCCGTTCGGCCTGCTGCACCAGGTGGATGCTGTGCGCGGTGTCGTAGGTGCCCGCACCGGCCACCACGGTCGCGCGGTCGCCCACGGCCTCGACGACGGCCGTGATCAGCGCCGTCTTCTCCCGGTCGGTGGTCGTGGGGCTCTCCCCGGTGGTGCCGTTCACGACGAGACCGTCGTTGCCCAGGTCCACCAGGTGTTTCGCGAGTTCCTGCGCCTTGGGGAGGTCTACCTCGCCGCGCGAGTCGAACGGCGTGACCATGGCGGTGAGAACGCGGCCGAACGGGCGGTTCGGCGCTGCGTAGGGGCTTGCGGGCATGCGCAGAAACTACCCGAGTTCACACACTTCGGTTCAACGACCGCACCCGTTGCACCGCGTCGGCGTCACCGCTGTATTCCACTCGGGCCTCGTCGCGGCCGAACGCCAGCATCACGAGCTCGGCCACCTCACCGGTGATCACCACGCCGTTCGCGCCCTGCTTGGCGACGATGTGGTCGCCATCAGGACGTACGAGCGTCACGCCGACGGGCGACGACTTGTACGTCATGCGAGCGGTGATCGGCAGCACCTTCCACAGCGTTGCCTCACGTCGGGCGTCGTACGGCCGCGGCTCCCAGTCCGGCCGTGCCCGCCGCACGTCCTCGTGGTGCACGAAGTACTCGGCGGTGTTGATCAGGTCGTCGAACGGCGAGATCCAGAACGGCGGCGTGCGCACGAGGTCGAGCAGTTCGCTCCACGCCTTGTGCGTGTAGTCCTCCTGGACCTTCTCGGTCCACTTCGCGAACACGGGCAGCACGATGCCCGGCGCGGTGTCGGGGCGGCGCTCGCGGATCGCGAGGTGCGCGGCCAGGTCCTTGGTCGACCAGGTGCCGCACAACGTCGGCGCGTCCGGACCGAGTTCGGTCATCAGGTCGACCAGGGCCTTGCGCTCATCACGGGCGAGACTCACTCCCCCATTCCACCACAGCCGGGTCTCGCTACGGCTTGTAGCAGTCCTTGAACCCGGCGGGCTTGGACGAGTTGTCCGCGAGGAGCTTCTCGACCTGGTCGCGCTTCAGGTTCTCGGGGTAGCCGGGCCAGTCGGGCTCCTGCCCGTTGACGTGCAGCTCGTCGAGCCAGTAGCCGGACTGCCCCGAGGTCTTCGCGAACTCCAGCTCGCACCCCTTGACGTTGACCATCACCTCGATGGTCTTGTCCTTGGACTTGATCGTGCGCTTGCCGACCTTCTTGGTCTTCTTCTCCGTCTCCGTGCTGGGCTCGCCGGGGTTGCTGAACCCCGCGGCCTTGAGCTCGGAGACGAACTTGTCCTCGTTGCTGGTGCACGCCGTGAGGGCGGCAGCCGTGCCGAGGACCAACAACGCGGAGATGATCCGTCGCTTCACTTGTCAGTTGTCCTTCTTCGCACTGATCGTGCCGTCGAGTTTGCTGCCGTCCTTGGCACCGGCGAGACACCAGATCTTGCGCTCGGCGTTGCCGCTCTTGTCTTTGGTCCACGCGCTCTCGCTCGGGACCAGGGTGGTGAGCTTGAGCTTCGAACCGTCCTTGATCCACTGCGAGTTCAGCGTCAGCTCGCAGCGTGCCACCCCGAGGCTCTTCAGGGAGTCGATTCCGGGATATGCGGCGTCCGGCAGGTTGGACGCGACGGGCAGGGTGTCGATCGCGTCGAACACCTCGAAGTCGTGCGGCTTGTCGCACTCCTCGCGAATGTCGGAGTTGAGCAGCTTGGTCGGCGCGACCTCGCCGATGCCGCAGGTGTTCTCGTACAGGCCGAACACCGGGATCTCCGCGCCCTCGCCGTAGGTCAGCGCGGTGCTGCCGCTGCTGCCGCCGGGCGTGGTGAACGCCTTGTGCACGAAGATGCCGCCGGTGAACGCCGCCGCCGCGATGACGGCCGCGCCGACCAACGCGATGATGCGGTTGCGCTTCTTCTTCGCCGGGTCGACGGCCGGAGCCTGCTGGTACTGCTGCGTCTGCTGGGGCGAGATGCCGGTGGGCGGCGTCGGCTGGTTGCCGATGCTGGAGAGCATCGCGCGGGCCTGCGGGCCGGACAGGCGGGCGTTCGGGTCGGCGATCAGCAGGCCGGTGATCACGGCGCCGAGCACGCCCGTCGCGCGGGTCAGCCGCGGCGTCTCGCTCATGATCGCGTGCAGTGTCGAGGCCGTGGAGGAGCGTTCGAACGGGCTCCAGCCCTCGACGGCGTAGCAGAGGGTCGCGCCCAGGGCCCACAGGTCGGACGCGGGACCGGCCTCGTGGCCGTGGATGCGTTCCGGCGCCATGTAGGCGGGCGAACCGATGAGGCTGCCGCTGGTGGTCAGGCGCGGGTCGTCGACGGCCTGGGCGATGCCGAAGTCGGTGAGCTTGAGCTTGCCGTCCGGGCGGACCATCAGGTTGCCGGGCTTCACGTCGCGGTGCACGATCCCGGCCTGGTGCGCCGTTTCGAGCGCGGACAACGCCTGCAGCGCCATCGAGATGACCTGGTTCTGCGGCATCGGGCCGTGGGTGCTGATCAACGTCGACAGCGTCGCCGCGTCGACCAGCTCCATGATGATGTAGGTCGTGCCGTTCTCGTTGATCGCGTCGTAGACGGTGACGACGGCGGGGTCGTTGAGCTTGCCCGCCGTGCGCGCCTCACGCAGAGCGCGCTCTTCGAGCACACGGCGTTCCTCGTGCGCGATGCCGTCCGGCAGGTGCAGTTCCTTGACCGCGACGAAGCGCCCGATGTGCCGGTCCTGCGCGCGCCAGACGATGCCCATGCCACCGCGGCCGAGCTCGGCCACCAGGGCGTACCTGCCCGCGATGACGCGCGGTTCGACTGCCTGTCCGTGCAACGTGCGCTCCTGAAACTCGGAACCGGGGGCGTTGACGGTACTTGAGACCCGCCAACTGGAGGATCGGTTCCTAAGCTTCCGGCGCTACAACCAGTTCGTGACCTGCGGCACGCAACGCCTTGACCGCGCGACCGAGGTCGGTCTGCTTCACCAGCAGGTGGTCGGTGTCGTATGTGGACAGCGCGAACAGCGAGACGCCCGCCGCCGCCAGTTCGCCCGTCAGCGCGGCCATGATGCCGGTGAGGGTGAACTCCAGCGGCCCGCGCACGGTCAGCAGCCGCCAGCCCTTCTCCACCACGTCGGTGTCCAGTGCGAACGACGTCGGCGCGACGACCGACAGCTCGGCCGGGGTCCTGATCACGGAGACCAGCACGCCGGTGAGGTCGAGCAGCCCGCTGGGGACCGGAGCGTCCGCCGCCAGGCGCGAGACCGCGTATTCGCCGGGCAGGACGTCCACGATGAGCCGCTTCATGCCGCTCAGCCTTCAACCACCAGCGGGCTGGAGGCAACTTCTGTGCCGTCCGGGAGTGTCGAGACGACGAAGTCGGCGAACGCGTTGGGCGCGGCCTCGGTCAGTTCGCGCAGGCAGGCGACGGCGAGCTCGCGCAGTTCGACGTTGATGTGCTCGGTGGCGCGCATCGCGATGAAGTGCCGCCACGAGCGGTAGTTGCCCGTCACCACGATCTCGGTGCCCGTGGCGTTGGGCAGCACGGACCTGGCGATCTGCCGCGCGCGCCGGCCGTTGACGGACTTCTCCAGGCTCTGCACGAGGTCCTCGTACGCCTGGAGGCTCGCCTCGGTCGCGGCGACGAACCGCGCGTGCAGCTCCGGGTCCTTCGCGATCAGGTCCGGCTCGACGACGTCGGTCGGGTCGGTGCGCTGGGAGAGCTGCGAGTACGAGAAGTGCCGGTGGCGGATCAGCTCGTGGGTGAGCGAGCGCGGCAGCTCGGTCAGGTAGAGCGACGCGCTGCCGTGCTCGAACGCGGCGAGGTGGCCGACGTCGAGCAGGTGGTGCAGGAACGTCGCGTTGGTGTTCGTCATCGGGTTCGAGCGGTCCCACGACTGGTAGCAGGCCCGGCCGGCGAACTCGACGAGCGCCGCGCCCCCGTCCGCGTCGGTCGTCCACGGCACGTCGTCCGGTGGGATGAACTCGGTTTTCGCCACCAAGCGCACTCTCGGCATGGATCCGACATTAGTCCTGACGTCACCAGTTCCTTGCGCGATGTCGGAAGTGACGTCATAGTGGTGTCATGGATCTGTCGCCGTACATCGCGTCACTGCGCGAGGACCTGGCGACGGCCGCGTCGGCGGGGGACGAGAACACCCGTCGAACGGCCGCCGCGTTGTCCGCAGCGCTCGAGCCAGCCGCGCGACTGGCGATCATGAACGCACTCTCCGACCTCGCCGCGGAGGTCACCGCCTCGCTGGACGGCCAGGTCGTGGACGTGCGGCTCGCCGGCCGGGACGTCCAGGTGGTCGTCACCGGATCCGCCGAGCCGGAGCCGGAACCGGGCCCGCGTCAGGAGGTGCCACTGTTTGGCGCCGGTGACGCCACGGGTGACATCAGCCGCATCACGCTGCGCATGATCAACGAGCTCAAGTCGAAGGCCGAGGCCGCCGCGGCCGCCCAGGGCGTCTCGCTGAACTCGTTCATCCAGCAGGCCGTGGGCGGCGCGGTGCACGGCAAGCAGAAGCACCAGCGGCACCAGGGGTGGAGCGGGAACACGGGGTCGGGCTCGCGGGTCCGCGGATGGGTGCAGGGGTGAACGGGATGACCGAACCGACTTCAGAGCCCACCGCGGAACCGTCCGGCGTGGTGCGTCAGCAGAGCTTCGAGTTCGCGGGTGTCGCGGAGATCGACATCTCGCTGCTCAGCGGCCGGGTGCAGGTGCAGCTCGTCGACGCGCCGGGCGTGCACGTCGAGGTGCGGCACGACCCGGCGGCGGGCAACTCGTGGACCGAGGGCCTGTCGAGCGTGCTGAGCTGGGTCAGCGGCCAGTTCGGCACCGAGAAGGCCGCTCCCCCGTCCGGTCCCGAGGAGGCCGTGCGCGACGCACGGGTCGAACTGCTGGGCAACCGTTTGCGCATCGAGTCGTCGAAGGCACTGCCGTTGCGTGCCGTGCCGCTCTCGGTGGTGGTGACGGCACCCGTCGGGTCGCACGTGGCGTCACGGACGGGCGCGGCCGACGTCATCGTGACCGGTGGTGCGGGCCGGCTGGACCTCAACACCGGCACGGGCAGCGTGTCCGCGGACCGCGCGACCGGTGAGGCCAAGGTGAACTCGGGTGCCGGGACCGTGCGCCTGGGCACGATGCTGTCGTCGCTGAAGGCCAAGACGGGCAGCGGTGACGTCGAGGTGTCGTCCATCGGCGGCACGTCCACGCTGATCACCGGCACCGGTGACGTGTGGCTGGGCGCCGTGCAGGGCAACGTCCAGGTGCGCACCGGCAGCGGTGACCTGACCGTCGCCGACGCCGCGGCCGGGGAACTGCAGCTCGGCACGGGCTCCGGCCACATCCGCGTCGGCATCAGGCAGGGCACGCTCGCCCGCATCGACCTGGTGTCCACGTCCGGCACCGCCCGCAGCGACTTCGACGTCTCGCCGGAACCGCTGGGCGACGCCGTTCTGACGGTCACGGGCCGCACGGGCAGCGGCAACGCACTGGTGACCGCCGCCGCAAGCTGACCGGGGGGTCGGGAGAAGACGTCCCCGGCTAGGGCTCCTGGAACGGCTTGGAGCCGCCGGGGACGTCGTCCGGGAACAGCGGGCAGCGGATCTCCGCCGTCAGGAACTTCCTGATGAAACTGGAGAAGTTGCCGTTGTAGGACCACTTCTCGCGCATGTCCGTGACCAGCACGGTCCACTCGTCCGGCTCACCCCGCGTGTACCAGAGGCAGTGCTCGCCGTTCACGGTCATGCCCCAGGGCAGCAGGCCCGGACGGTCGGGGTGCACCCGCAGGCCGGGTGCCCGCCGCAGCGCCCGCAGCATCTTGGGCGCTGTCGCCATCCAGTTCATGAAACCGGCACGCGCCGTCGGGTGCAGGATGCGGACGTAACCGCCCACGATCAGAGGCGGGTAGGCCTCGGCGAGGTGCACGAAGTCGCTGGGCAGCGCCGTGCCGGCCCGTGCTTTGACCGCGTCCCAGTCAACCGGGTCCGGACGCCTCTCGGGCGCTCCCAGCAGATCGATCCACTCGTCAGGCGGCACCGTTCACCTCCGTGACCCTCAAGCATCGCCTGTGGCACTAGGGATTCGGTTGTACCGCAGTCCATCGACGACCAGTGAGACCACGGCGTCGAACGCATCCTGAATGTGAGGATTCCCCCACTCCTGGGCGTGCGCCGGGTGGTGGAACACCTGCGTCGCGTCCCACACCGCCTGCGCCGTCGTCTGCACGTCGTCCGTCACGAACTCACGGGTATCCACTCCGGCCTGGACGATGCGCGCGATCTGCCCCACCAGGTGGCCGAGGTGGTAGTCGGGGATGATGCTGCTCTCGCTGACCAGCACTTTGTAAGTCGCGAACAGCTCCGGCTCGTCGGAGTGCGAAAGCCGCTTGCGGTCGAACAGGTGCTGAAGCCACGCCCTCAGGTTGTCGCCCGCGGTCGCGTCCGGGTCGAGGACCGACTCCATCTCCACGTGGATCGCGTCGAGCCAGCGCCGCGTCACGGCCTCCCGCAACGCGGCCTTGGTCGGGAAGTGGCGGTAGACGCTGCCGTGGCTGACCCCGAGGGCCTTGGCGACGTCGACGACGGTCGCCTTGGCCGGGCCGTACCTGCGCAGCACCTCTTCGGTCGCCACGAGGATCGCCTCGCCGGTCAACGCCTCCGCCACGTCGCTCACCTCTCGCTGTCCAGCATCGCCATCTGCTGGGCCGGGTACCGCGTTCCCGCGGCGGCCCCGACTGGCACAACGGCCTCGATCTCGTCCAGTTCCCGCTCGGTGAACGTCACGCCGACGGCACCGATCGCCTCCTCCAGCCTCGCACGCTTGGTCGTGCCGACGAGAGGCACCACGTCCTCACCGCGTCCCGCGACCCAGGCGATCGCGAGCTGGGCGACCGTGACGCCCTTGTCCGCGGCGATCTCGCGGAGCTTCGCGACGAGCACCTCGTTGCTGCTGAGGTTGTCGCCCTGGAACCGGGGCGTGTGGCTGCGGTAGTCGCCGCCGTCGAGCGCGAGCGGAGTGGACGAGATCAGGCCGCGCGACAGCACGCCGTACGCGGTGATGCTGATCCCGAGCTCTCGCGTGACCTGCAGGATCTCCCGCTCGACGTTGCGTTCGAGCAGGCCGTACTCGATCTGCAGGTCGGCGATCGGGTGCACCGCGTGGGCGCGCCGGATCGTCTCCGGGCCGACCTCGCTGAGGCCGATGTGCCGGACGCGGCCCTTGTCGATCTGCTCGGCGATGGCGCCGATGGTGTCCTCGATCGGCACGTTCGGGTCGAGCCGGGCGGGCCGGTAGATGTCGACGTGGTCGGTGCCGAGCCGCTGCAACGAGTAGGCCAGCGAGTTGGCGACCGCGATCGGCCGCGTGTCGAAGCCGAGGAAGGCGCCGTCGTGGTCGCGCATGCCACCGAACTTGACGCTGAGCAGCGCCTCGTCTCGGCGGCCCTTGATGGCCTCGGCGACGAGCATCTCGTTGTGGCCCTGGCCGTAGAAGTCGCCGGTGTCGAGCAGCGTGACGCCCGCGTCGAGGGCGGCGCGCACGGTCGCGATGCTCTCGTCCCGGTCGGCCGGGCCGTAGGCGTTGGACATGCCCATGCAGCCCAGGCCGAGGGCGGACACGACCGGGCCGGTGGCTCCGAGCTGACGCTTCTGCATTTCGAACCCCTCCGTTGTCTTCGATCCCTCCACCATGCCCGTTGGGATGACAGATTTCAATATCTGTCAGCCCATTTTTGTCGGCTCGATTGACAAAATAGTTTTGAACGTTCAAAGTTGTTTTTGCGATGAGAGACGTGATCTATCTGGATCGGATGGAGCAGGCCGAGACCCTGCTCAAGCCGCAGCGCGTGGAGGTGCTGCGGCAGCTCGCCGCGCCGCGCTCGTGCACCGAGGTCGCCCAGGTGCTCGACCAGACGCCGCAACGCGTGCACTACCACGTGAAACAGCTGGTCAAGGCCGGTTTGGCCACCCAGGTCTCCGAGCGCAGGGTGCGCGGCGTCCAGGAGGGCCTCTACCAGGCCGTGGCCCGCTCGTACTGGCTGTCGCCACGCCTGGTCGGCCGGATCGGGTCGCGCGACGAACTGGCATTGGGGCATCTCGTGGACCTCGCCGAGCAGATCCAGGTCGACGTGGCAGCCCTCGACAGGTCGACCGAACTGCCGTCCGTGGGCGTGTCCGGCGAGATCCGGGTGCCGCCCGAGGACCGCGCGCGGTTCCTCGCCGAGCTGCAGACGACGTTGCAGGACCTCTTCACCCGATACGGCGGCGCGGAGGGAGATGCCTTCCGCATCGCGCTCGCCTGTTACCCCAAGGGAGACGATCGATGAGCACCGGAATCGTCCGCGTCCGCACCTCCGCCACGCCCGCACGCGTCCACCGGGCGCTGACTTCCGCGGACGAACTGCGCGTGTGGCTCGCCGAGCACGCCGACGTGGACCTCGAGCAGGGCGTGTACGAGTTCTGGGGCCGCTACACGCCCGGAGTCGAACGCGGTCGGCACAAGCTGCTGGACGCGACTTCTTCTTCGGTGCGCTTCACGTGGCTGTGGCGCGACATCGAGTACACCGTCGAACTCGGTGTGGAGGAACGCGACGGCGAGACGCTGATCTACGCGTCGCAGTCGCCGTACCCGGAGTGGGGCGCGGCGATCGAGGACGAGGGCGGCGCGGGCGTCGTCCACACGTTCTGGTCGCTGTCGCTCGCGAACCTGGTCGAGCACGTCGAGGGCCGCTCCGTGTTCGCGCTGTGCGACTTCGTGGCGCAGGAGCAGCGGATCGACGTCGACATCGCGGCCACGCCGGCGGCGATCATCCACGCGCTGACCGACGAGGAGGTGTTCGCGCGGTACTTCGGGGCGCGGTGCTCGATCGAGCCGCACGTCGGCGGCCGGTGGGCGATGGGCAGCCTCGAGGACGAGCCGAACCCGGCGAAGGTCGTCGCACTGGACGAGAACCGCTTCGCGCTGGAGTTCCAGGACGGCATGGTCGCGGACTGGCAGCTGAAGGGTTCCGAGGGCAGGACGCGGCTGACGTTCGTGCAGAGCGGGTTCGACGTGACCGACCCGCCGTACGGCTCGTGGATGGGCTGGCTGTCCGGGTTCGCCGAGATGCGCCGGATGCTGGAGCTGCCGTCGTGGCGTCCGATGTGGCACTCCTACGAGGCGCCCGGACTCCCCGACGGAGTGCTCACCTTCGAATAATCGGGTGCGAAACAGGCGGATGAGAGCCCGATCATTCGGCTCTCACCCGTTTGCGCCTGGCTTTCGTCGGTTCGTGATCGATACCGTCGGAACCGTGCTTGAGTCGGCCCGAGTCACCGTCGCCGCTGTGCTGATCGCGTTCTCCGTGACCGCGGCGGTCCTGTTCAACTACTAGAGCCAGGCCATCACGATGGCCGGCGAGGCCGCGAGGAAGCTGAACCTCGCGAAGCGCCCGACCATGCCGGTGGCCACGAACATCAAGGTGGACATGCCGGCCAGCCCGGCGAGCACGCTCGTCGCCATGAACGGCGGCACCCCGACCAGCGCGCTCACCCCGTGGGTGCCGGCCATCCAGTTCGGGTGCGCCCGGCACTTCACGTGCACCCACTCGCCCCAGCGGTGCAGGCGCGTGCCCGGCCCGAACCACCTGCTGAGCTTGGACGGCTTGTCGCTCTTCTTGCGGTGCAGGAACTTCGGCAGGTGGATGTCACCGCGCGCGGCGTAGAAGTACAGCAGCTTGCCCAGCACCTGGCCGACCGCGACCGAGAGGCCGACGATCCAGAACGATGTGTCCGGCCAGCGCGCACAAAGTCCCAGCACGAACATCTCGATGCTGATCAGAGGGACTATCGCTGAGCCGAGCGCGACCCCGAAGGTGAGGCCAACCAAGGCGAGCACCCGGCCGAGGCTACACACATCTCAGAGGTCGAGTCGGACGGCGAGTTCTCCGGACATCCGGATTTCGCGCAACGGACGCCCGCCTGCGTCCAACGTGCGCACCGTGCCGTCCCCCGTCCAGCCCAGTCGTTCGTAGAAGCTCTTCGACGCCTTGTCGGCCTCAGGGATCCACGCGATGCCCCTGGAGGCACCCGTGGCCTCGAGCCGTTTGCCGGCCTCGGCGACGAGCCTCGTGCCGTGTCCCCTGCGTCCCCACCGCGGTTCGACGAGCACGCTGACGAGCGCCGTCGTCTCCGCGTCCGCGGGGAGGCTGCCGTCGGCGTTGGCGACCTCTTCTTCCGGTGCCTTGCTGGCCACGGCGAACCCGACCGTCCACTCCCCCTCGGTCGCCTTGAGCACGGCTCCGCTGTGGACGGCGAGGGACCAGGCCTCGTCGGCGTCGAGCGTGTCCAGCACTTCCTTCGGCAGCAGCTCGGCGTACGCGAGCCGCCAAGTCTCCCGATGGATGCGGACGATCTCCTGGAGGTCAGCAGCGGTGGCGATCTGGACGCCGGCGTCGGCCATAAACGCAGCTTATCGACGCCTCGTCCGAGAATTGTCAGGGGTGCGTGGCAGCATCGTCGACGTGCAGACGATGAGTGCGGACGTGGCCCGTCGAATCGCGCTGGGCGCCCAGGGCTTCACCGACCCGAGGCCCTCCGCCGCGACCCGCAGGCACCTGCAACGAGTGCTGTCCCGCGTGCAGCTCCTGCAGATCGACTCGGTGAACGTGGCCGTGCGCGCGCACTACATGCCGCTGTTCTCCCGCCTGGGCTCCTACGCCCCGTCGCTGCTGGACGAGGCCGCCTGGACCCACACGGCCCGCAAACCGCGCATGCTCGTGGAGACCTGGGCGCACGAGGCCTCCCTGGTCCCCGTCGCCGACTGGCCGCTGTTCCACTCGGGAGCCAAGAAGCGGGGCTGGTGGCAGAACTACCAGACCCTCGTCGACCGCTCCCCCCAGCTCGTCGACGAAGTGCTGGCCGCGGTGAAGGAACTGGGCCCCGTCGGCGCCGGAGCCCTGGAAAAGGCCCTCCTGGGCGACTCGGGCCGCGCCAAGGGCCCGTGGTGGGACTGGTCCGAGGTGAAGCGGGTCTGCGAGGTCCTCTTCGGAGTGGGCGTCCTGACCACGGGCACCCGCCGCTCCTTCGAACGCCTCTACGACCTCACCGAGCGGGTGATCCCGGCCGACGTCCTGGCCCAGCGGTGGACCCCGGACTCCGGCGCCCGCGAACTGGTGCTCCGCTCCGCCGTGGCCCTCGGCGTCGCCACCGAACCGGACCTGCGCGACTACTACCGCCTGGACCCGCGCCGCTCCCAGGCCGCCGTGGCCTCGCTCGTGTCGGACGGCGTGCTGGAGCCGGTGGCCGTGGAGGGCTGGAAGGCCGTGGGCTACCGCCACGTCGAGGCCCGGGCACCCCGGCGAGTGACCGGGCGCGCGTTGCTGTGCCCGTTCGACCCGCTGATCTGGGAGCGGGCCCGCACCGAACGGATCTTCGGCTTCCGCTACCGCATCGAGATCTACGTCCCCGAGCCCAAGCGGGTGCACGGGTACTACGTGTTTCCGTTCCTGCTGGACGGTCAGCTGGTGGGCCGCGTGGACATCAAGGCGGACCGCGCGGCCGGGGTGCTGCGGGTGCAGTCGGCGTGGGCGGAGCCCGGGGTGAACCGGGCTCGGGTGGCGACGGAGCTCGCCGCGGAGTTGCAGCACATGGCGGAGTGGCTGGGGCTGGAGGAGGTTCTGGTGGTGCAGAAGGGAGACCTGGCCGCAGACCTGATCACCGCGGTGCTCGCCGGCTGACCCCTGCGCGTGCTGACGCAGGGGTACCCCCGAATCGGGAACCCCTGCGTTTCAACGTACTCGGCACCCCCGACAAGATCAGGAATGCAGTTCGATCGCTTTCCGCATGGTCTCGCGCGCCCTCCCGCGGTCCCCCGCGACGTCGTACGCGTGAGCCAGCCGGAACCACACCCGCCAGTCGTCCGGCGACGCCTCGACCTCGGCCCGCCGCTCCTCGAACCACGAGTCGGCGGCGTCCCGGTCCACCCGGCCGGACGGACGGCGCGGCAGGTGCGAGACGTCGGGCAGCAGCCCGTCCGCCTCCAGCTCCCGCGCCATCTTCTCGGTCTCCCACCCGAACCGCAGGTTCGAGTAGACGAGCCACACCCCGAGCAACGGCAGGATCAACACCCCGACCCCGAGCAGCACGCCGACGATCTCACCGGTCTGCAACAGGGCCACGGCGCGTCCCGCGAGCAGGACGAAGTAGACCGCGAGTGCCGCGATCAGCACCGCGACGGTGATCCGGACCTTCACAGGTCGAGGTACTTGTCGAGACCGACGGCGAGGCCGGGGCGACCCACGATCTCCCGCACGCCCAGCACCACGCCGGGCATGAAAGAGGTGCGGTGCAACGAGTCCTGGCGCAGCGTCAGGGTTTCGCTCTCCCCGCCGAACACGACCTCCTGGTGCGCGATCATGCCGGAGATCCGCAGCGAGTGGACGCGCACGCCGTCGACGAGTGCGCCGCGGGCGCCCGGTTCCTCGACGGTGGTGGCGTCGGGCATCGGGTCCATGCCCTCACGCGCGGCCGCGATCAGGCGGGCGGTGTGAGCCGCGGTACCGGACGGGGCGTCCGCCTTGCGCGGGTGGTGGAGTTCGATGATCTCGGCCGACTCGTAGTAGCGGGCCGCGATCTCCGAGAAGCGCATCAACAGGACCGCGCCGATGCCGAAGTTCGGCGCCACCAGCACACCGACGGACGGCTGGGAGGCCACCAGCTCCGAAACCGCCGCGAGCTTGGCATCGTCGAAGCCGGAAGTGCCCACCACGCAATGGATTCCGGCGTTGACGCAGAACTCGAGGTTCCCCATCACGACGTCGGGGTGCGTGAAGTCGACGACGACCTGGGCACCCGCGTCGACCAGCGACGACAACGGGTCGTCGGCGTCGATGGCCGCGACGACCTCCATGTCCTTGGCCGCCTCGACGGCGCGGACCACCTCGGAACCCATGCGGCCCCGCGCGCCGAGAACTCCGACGCGAATCATGCAATCACCTCGTGTACCTGGTCCGGCAGATCGTCGGCGTGATCGTAAGGGCCGACCACCGCCGCGGCGACGGGGCGGCGCAGCAGATCACGTGCGAGGAGCGCCACTTCGTCGGCGGAGACGGCGTCGATGCGCGCCAAGGTGTCCTCGACGCTCAGGTGGTCACCGTAGTTCAGTTCGGACTTGCCGATGCGCGACATCCGGGAACTGGTGTCCTCCAGGCCCAGCACCAACGCGCCGCGCAGCTGTCCCTTGCCACGCGCCACTTCCGCGTCGGAGAGGCCGCCGCGCGCCACGTCCACGAGCACCTCGCGGATGACGCCTGCGGTCTCCCCCAGGCGGTCCGGCTGGCAACCCGCGTACACGGCGAACGTGCCCGTGTCGGCGTACAGGCCCACGGACGAGTAGACCTGGTAGGCCAGGCCCCGGCGCTCGCGCACCTCCTGGAACAGGCGTGAGCTCATGCCGCCGCCGATGGCCGCGTTCAGCACGTTCAGCGCGAAGCGGCGCTCGTCGTGGCGGTCCAGACCGCGCATGCCGAGCATCATGTGCGCCTGCTCGGTGTCGTCGGTGTGCAGCACCAGCTTCTGCGCGTCGGCGATGCGCGCGCGGCCCGCACGGGGCACCACCGCGCTGCCCTCCCGCGACAGCCGGTCGCCGAGAGCCTTGCGGACCAGGCGCATCACGTGGGCGTGCTCGATGTTGCCCGCGACGGAGAACACCATGCGCGGCAACGTGTAGCGCTTCTTGTAGAACGAGTAGAGCGCGTCGCGCTCCATGTCCTGGATGGACTTCTCGGTGCCGAGAACGGGACGCCCCAACGCATGCCCGCCGAACAACGCCTCGATGAACGCGTCGTGCAGCAGGTCCTCGGGGTCGTCGTCGCGCATCGCGATCTCTTCGAGCACGACACCGCGTTCGGTCTCGAAGTCACGCGGACCGCAGATCGCCTCGAACACCACGTCCGCCACGAGGTCCACCGCCAACGGCAGGTCCTCGTCGAGGACGTGCGCGTAGTAGCAGGTGTGCTCCTTCGCGGTGAACGCGTTCAGCTCGCCGCCGACCGCGTCGATCTCCTCCGCGATGGCGGCGGCGGAACGACGCGCGGTTCCCTTGAACAGCAGGTGTTCCAGGTAGTGCGCGGCACCCGCGACCTCGGGCCGTTCGTCCCGGGACCCGACCTGCACCCACAGCCCGACCGACGCGGACCGCACGCTGGGGATGCGCTCGGTGATGACGCGCAGGCCCGACGGCAGCATGCTGCGCCGCACCTCGGACCCGGCGGACGCCTCCAGCACGCGCGTGCTGCCCGGCTTCTGGAGGTGTCCCAGCGTGGGAGTACGCGGACGGCCGCGGGTGGATGCACCCGCGGCCGTCACGTTGTTGTCTGTCGCACTCACTGCGCGGGAGCCGCCTCAGCAGCGGTTTCCTCGGCAGCAGGCGCCTCAGCCGGCTTCGCGGCGTCCTCTTCGGACACCACGACGAGGCTGATCTTGCCGCGCTGGTCGATGTCGGCGATCTCGACGCGGAGCTTGTCGCCGACCTTGACGACGTCCTCCACCTTCGCGATGCGCTTGCCGTTGCCCAGCTTCGAGATGTGGACGAGGCCGTCCTTGCCGGGCAGCAGCGAGACGAACGCGCCGAACGCGGCCGTCTTCACCACGGTGCCCAGGAAGCGCTCGCCGACCTTCGGCAGCTGCGGGTTCGCGATCGCGTTGATCATGCCGATCGCGGCCTCGGCCGAGGGGCCGTCCGCCGCGCCGACGTAGATCGTGCCGTCGTCCTCGATGGAGATGTCGGCACCGGTCTGCTCGGTGATCGAGTTGATCATCTTGCCCTTCGGGCCGATGACCTCGCCGATCTTGTCGGTCGGGATCTTGACCGACGTCACGCGCGGCGCGAAGGCGCTCATCTCGTCCGGGTCGGAGATGGCCTCGGCCATGACCTCGAGGATCGTGTAGCGCGCGTCGCGGGCCTGGCCCAGCGCCTGCGCCAGCACCTCGGACGGGATGCCGTCGAGCTTCGTGTCGAGCTGCAGCGCCGTCACGAACTCCTTGGTGCCCGCGACCTTGAAGTCCATGTCGCCAAACGCGTCCTCGGCACCGAGGATGTCGGTCAGCGCCACGTAGCGGGTCTCCCCGTCGACCTCGTCGGAGACGAGACCCATCGCGATGCCGGAGACCGGCGCCTTCAGCGGGACACCCGCGTTGAGCAGCGACAGGGTGGACGCGCAGACCGAGCCCATGGACGTCGAGCCGTTGGAGCTCAGCGCCTCGGACACCTGGCGGATCGCGTACGGGAACTCGTCCCGCTTCGGGAGCACCGGCATGAGAGCGCGCTCGGCCAGTGCGCCGTGGCCGATCTCGCGGCGCTTCGGCGAACCCACGCGGCCGGTCTCACCGGTCGAGTAGGGCGGGAAGTTGTAGTGGTGCAGGTAGCGCTTGTGCGTCTCGGGGGACAGCGAGTCGATCTGCTGCTCCATGCGCAGCATGTTCAGCGTGGTGACACCCAGGATCTGGGTCTCGCCGCGCTCGAACAGCGCCGAGCCGTGCGTCCTCGGGATGATCGCGACCTCGGCGCCGAGGTCGCGGATGTCCGTGAGGCCGCGGCCGTCGATGCGGACCTTGTCGCGCAGGATCCGCTGGCGCACGAGCTTCTTGGTCAGCGAGCGGAACGCCGCGCCGATCTCCTTCTCGCGGCCCTCGAACTGCTCGGCGAGCTTCTCGAGCGTGGCGGCCTTGACCTCGTCCAGCTTGGACTCGCGCTCGGCCTTGCCCGCGATGGTCAGCGCCTGGGCGAGCTCGCCGGACGCCGAAGCCTCGACGGCCTCGAACGCGTCGGCCTGGTAGGCCGGGTACGTCGGGAACTCACCGGTGGCCTTGGCGGCGACCTGGGCGAGCTGCGACTGGGCCTCGCAGAGGACCTTGATGAACGGCTTCGCGGCTTCGAGACCCGCGGCCACGACCTCCTCGGTGGGGGCGGTCGCGCCCTCGCCGATCAGGTCGATCACGTTCTCGGTGGCCTCGGCCTCGACCATCATGATCGCGACGTCGCCCGACTCGACCACGCGGCCGGCGACGACCATGTCGAACACGGCCTTCTCGAGCTGCTCGTGGGTCGGGAACGCGACCCACTGGCCCTCGATCAGCGCGACGCGGACGCCACCGATCGGGCCGGAGAACGGCAGACCCGCGAGCTGCGTCGACGCGGACGCGGCGTTGATCGCCACGACGTCGTACAGGTCCTTCGGGTTCAGGCTCATCACGGTGATGACGACCTGGATCTCGTTGCGCAGACCGTCCACGAAGGACGGGCGCAGCGGACGGTCGATCAGGCGGCAGGTGAGGATGGCGTCCGTGCTCGGACGGCCCTCACGCCGGAAGAAGGAGCCGGGGATGCGGCCCGCGGCGTACATGCGCTCCTCGACGTCCACCGTGAGGGGGAAGAAGTCGAAGTGCTCCTTGGGGTGCTTCGAGGCCGTCGTGGCGCTCAGAAGCATGGTCTCGTCGTCCAGGTACGCCACCACGCTGCCCGCGGCCTGACGCGCGAGGCGCCCGGTCTCGAAGCGGATGGAGCGCGAGCCGAACTTGCCGTTGTCGATAACGGCAGTCGCCTCGTGGACCTCGATGTCCGTCATTTACTTGTTACTCCTCGTCTTTTGGACACCGCACACGCGTCTTGACGAGGCCGGTCTTCGATCGAAGTCCTCTGGGGCGTTTCCACCAGAGGGCCACTACCGAGGACCGGCGAAAACTGCTTCGCGCGTTGCGGGTCCTGTTCGTTCCTCTTTGCAACCAGGGATCTGTATACACCCGGTTGTGCACCGAGGGGGAGTGACCGGCCGGTCACTCCCCCTCGGTGTGAATCACCTGCGCAGACCGAGGCGCTGGATCAGCGCGCGGTAGCGGTTGATGTCCACCTTGGTCAGGTAGTTCAGCAGACGGCGGCGACGGCCGACCATCAGCAGAAGACCACGGCGGGAGTGGTGGTCGTGCTTGTGCTGCTTCAGGTGCTCCGTGAGGTCGGCGATGCGCTTGCTCAGCAGGGCCACCTGGGCCTCGGTGGAGCCGGTGTCCGAGTCGTGCAGACCGTACTCGCCGAGGATGGACTTCTTCTGATCCGTGGACAGTGCCACTGGGTACTTCTCCTACTTGTTCAGGTCCGTGCGGCCCCACGCCCGCCGAATTGCTGGCCGGGGTAGCCGGTACTGGCCGCCACGGACCGCAGCCAGACCCAACTGCGAAGGCTATCAGGCACGACGCTCAGTGGCGCGCTGACGTGCGCAACCCCACCCGGTCCACGGGTGGGTGAACGCCGTCGGCGCTGCTCACGAGCACCGGCACCATCAGGTGCACGAATCGAATTCTGGACGGGAAGCACCGCCCGTGCCAACTCATTTGATTCGCCGTGAATTCCCGGTGGACCCGGTTCAGCGCGGCGGTCCCGCGGCCCTGATCGCGCGCCGGAAGAGCTCGGCGATCGCCGGGAAGTCGTCGGTGAGCAGGTCGGCGGCCTGCTGGAGCTCCACCCGGTCGGCGACGCGGCGCAGCACCGGGTAGGCGACGCTCTCGTCGCCGTTGACCGGCAACGAGTCGCGCGACACCGTCGGCTTGGACTCGCGCACCTCGTCGAGCGCGCGCTGCAACGCCTCGGGCGCACCCGTCGCCACGTCCGGCGTGAGGATCTTGCGCTCCAGCATGATCAGCCGGGCCAGCACCGCCGGGTTGCCGATCTTCGCGCGCCGGCCGCTCATCACCTGGCTGAGCATGGGCGCGCTGATCCCCAGCACGTCCGCGAGCTGCGCCTGGGACACGTTGAAGGCCACGACCAACCGGCGCACCCGGTCACCGAGAGGTTCCCCGTACCACTCCCGTTGCAGGGCGAGGTTGCGCTGAACGATCTTGTGGTCCTCCACCTTGGCCTCTCCAGTAACCAGCACTCCGACCCGCATCCTGCCAGGCCGCGGACTCCCGGACGTCCGCTTCGCCCAATCTGACGGTCACGACTCGGTCAGCAGTTCCCTCGTTCGGTCTACATCTCGATGCATTTGTTCGAGGAGCGCCTCGACGGAGTCGTACTTCTCCATCTCGCGCAGCCGTTCGATGAAGTCGACGGACACGCGCTGCCCGTAGTAGTCCTCGTCCACGTCCAGCACGAACGCCTCGACGCGGCGTTCCTTGCCGGAGAACGTCGGGTTGGTCCCCACCGAGACCGCGGCCTTGAGCGTCTTGCCCTTGGCGTCGGTGAACCAGCACGCGTAGATGCCGTCGGCCGGCACCGCCGCGAACTTCGGCGTGGACAGGTTGGCCGTCGGGAACCCGAGGTCCTTGCCCCGCCCGTCACCCTTGACGACGATCCCCTCCAGGCGGTGCGGACGCCCCAGCGCCTCGGCCGCCGCCTTCACGTCACCCGCGTCGATGCACGCGCGGACGTAGGTCGACGAGTACGTCACCTCTTCTGCGGACACCAGATCAGCCCCCTCGGTCACGAATCCGAACCGCTGCCCGAGCTGGCGCAGCAGCGCGACGTTACCCAACGCCTTGTGCCCGAAGGTGAAGTTCTCACCCACTACGACAGCCGCCGCGTGCAGCTTCTCGACCAGCACCTCGTGCACGAACTGGTCGGCCGGCATCCGGCTGGTCTCGAGGCTGAACGGCACCACCACGAAGTGGTCGACCCCGAGCGCCTCGACCAGCTCGGCCCGCCGCCGCAACGTGCTGAGCTGCGCGGGGTGGCTGCCGGGCCGCACCACCTCGGACGGGTGCGGGTCGAAGGTCATCAGCACGCTCGGCAGGCCTCGCTGCCGGGCGAGCCCGACGGCACGCCCGATCAGGGCCTGATGGCCTTTGTGGACACCGTCGAACACGCCGATGGTCACGACGCAGCGGCCCCAGCCGCCGGGGAGGTGGTCTAGTCCGCGCCAGCGTTGCACGGTGATCAGCCTACGACGGCGAGGTCGAGGACCGCCTGCCTGCCTCGCGATGCGCTCCAGCGGGCAGAACTCGGGCACGAACCCGTGCGCGGGTCCCAGCGTGTCGTCAGCCGGCGGGGCTCAGCACCACCACGGGTTTGCACGCCGTGCCCTCGTCCTTGGCCAGCGCGATCACGTGCCCGTCCGGCCCGAACACGCCGTACGTCCCGTCGATCCCCCCGGCCCGCAGCCGCTGCCCGTGCGACAACGCCGACGCCTCGGACGGGTCGATTTCCCGGCGCGGGAACGCCGTGGCCACGGCGGCGTCGAGGTCCAGCGACAGCCCGGGCGTCTCCTCCAGCTGTGCCAGGGTCTTGGCCACGCGGAGGTCGAACGGCCCCACCCGAGTGCGCCGCAACGCCCCGAGGTGCCCGCCGACCCCGAGCGCGGCGCCGAGATCGCGAGCCAACGCGCGCACGTAGGTGCCCGACGAGCACTCGACCATCACGTCCAGCAGCACCTGCTTGTCCTCACGGCGGGAGAACAGCACGTCGAACCGATGCACGGTCACGGGCCGTGCGGGGATCTCGACCTCTTCGCCCGCACGGACGCGGGCGTAGGCGCGCTTGCCGTCGATCTTCACGGCCGAGACGGACGACGGCACCTGCTGGATCGGGCCGGTCAGCTTCGCGATCTCGGCGGCGACGGCCTCGTCGGTCACGCCCGAAGCGTCCTCAGTGGACAGCACCTCGCCCTCGGCGTCGTCCGTGGTGGTGGCCGCGCCGAGCACGATCGTCGCGAGGTAGGCCTTGCTGTCCAGGGCGAGGTGGCCGAGGAGCTTGGTGGCGCGCTCGATGCCGAGCACGAGCACACCGGTCGCCATCGGGTCGAGGGTGCCGGCGTGCCCGACCTTGCGGGTGCCGAGGATCCTGCGCACCCGCGCCACCACGTCGTGCGAGGTCATGCCGTCCGGCTTGTCGACGACGACCAGGCCCGGCGCAACAGAGGGTTTCACGGCGAGAAAGCTTAGTGCGCTGACCGCAGCCCTTGCCGGTCGCCTTCGGCTCTCAGTGGGACGCCTCACGGCACCGCGATGCGCCCGCCTGAGAACCGAACGCGCGCGACAACGACTGCGGTCAACGCACTAGGCGACGCGCAGAGCGTCCCAGCGACGACGCCGGATCTGCACCGGCACCATCTCGCCGCGCGCCTCGGCCTCGAACACCGCTGCCCGGGCCCGACGCCACCACACGAGCATCCGCCAGCCGCCGAACACGAGCACCAGCACGAGGAAGCTCAGCGCGACGCGGAACGCCGCGGCCGGGGCCAGCACGCCCTCCAGCAGGTCGAGCACGACACCGATGCCGAGCGCCGAGACCGTCACCGCGAGGAAGCCGCCGACGTTGACCAGGCCGCTCGCGGTGGACTGCCGGTGCGACGGGTTGTAGTCGCGGGCCAGCGCGAACGCCACGCCCGAGATCGGCCCGCCCACGGTCAGCACCAGGAACACCACGGCGATGACGGGCGCGGGAACGTGCCCGCCCGGCCATAGCAGCAGCACGGCCCACCCGGTGAACGCGAATCCGAGGAACCCGACCGCGATCGGCATGCGCCACTCGGGGTTGCGGGAGAACAGGCCGCCGACGATCGGGCCCGTCACGATGCCGCCGACGACGAGCAACCCGAGCGTGGACGACGCGGCGTTCGGGGACATGCCCTGCGCCTGCACGAGGTACGGGTAGCCCCACAGCAGGCCGATCACGGCGGGTGTCGACATCGTGCTGAAGTGCGCCCAGAACCCGAGCCGCGTGCCGGGCACGCTCCACGCCTGCCGCACCTTCGGCCAGATCCTGCGCAACGGCACGGGTTCCGGCCGGGGCGCGGTGAACCCGGTGGGCACGTCCCGCACCCGCAGGAACGCCACGACCGAGTACGCGGCGGTCAGGCCACCCGCGACGAGGAACGCCCAGGTCCACCCGACCGAGCCGAGCAGCAGCGTCAGCGGCACGGTGGCCGCGAGGTTGCCGAAACCGCCGATCGTGGCCGTCACGGCGACGACGAGCGAGTACTGGCGCGGCGGGAAGTGCGTCGCGACGAGGCGGATCACGCTGATGAACGTCATCGCGTCACCCATGCCGAGCACCGCGCGTGCGGTGAGTCCCAGCGCGTAGGAGTCGGCGATGGCGAACAGCAGCTGGCCCGTGCCCATCAGCAACGCGGCGACGGTGAGGACGCGACGCGGCCCGTAGCGGTCGACGAGCAGGCCGGTGGGGATCTGCATGAGGGCGTAGACCCCGATCTGCAGCACGGTGAACACACCGAGCTGGGCGGGTCCGAGCCCGAAGCGCTCGCTCGCCTCCAGTCCGGCCACGCCGAGCGTGGTCCGGTGGAACAGGGCGGCGAAGTAGACGAAGACGGCGGTGGTCCAGATCAGCCACGACGTTCGGGTGGCGCGATCGACCGGCGGCACGGCGACACTCTCCCAGGTCAGAGACGGGCAGATATTAGTTACATCGCCTAAACAACCTTCTTGGTAACGATTTCATGCCGTGAGGTCGGACACAGCACCCGTTCGGGGAACACCGCCAGTGGGACCGGTCACTACCGGACCGCGCCCTCCACGGCCCACTCCCCCGACCGGGTGCGCCACACGACCGCCACGAGCCGCAGCAGCATGAACGCGGAGAGACCCGTCCAGATCCCGGCGAGCCCCCACCCGAACGCGTACGAGGCCCACACCAGCGGCAGGAACCCGATCACCGCCGAGCCGAGCGTCGCCGTGCGCATGAACTTCACGTCGCCGGCGCCGAGCAGCACCCCGTCCAGCGCGAACACCACGCCCGCGATCGGTTGCAGCGCAACGAAGAACCACCACGCGTTGGGGATCTCGCCGAGCACCCCGGCGTCCGTCGTGAACGCCCGCGGCAACACGGTGATCAACGCCGCGAACACGATCCCGAGCCCGATGCCGAACACCAGCCCGTACCGGGTGACCTGCCAGGCGAGCTTCTCGGCCTGCCGCCGCTTCGACGCCCCCAAGGCCGCGCCCACCAACGACTGAGCGGCGATGGCCAACGAGTCGAGCACAAGTGCGAGGAACGTCCACAGCTGCAACACGACCTGATGCGCACCCAACGCCGCGACGGACGACCGTGCCGCCACGGAGGCCGCGCTGATGAAGCACGCCTGGAACGCAAGGCTGCGCAACACCAAGTCACGTCCCATGCCGAGCTGCGCGCGCATGGCCGTCCAATGCGGCTTCAACGACACGTGCTCCGCGAACAACGCCTTGATGAACAACCCGGAGGAAAGCAGCTGCGCCACGACGTTCGCGATCGCCGAGCCCTCAAGCCCCCACCCCGCGCCGTACACCAGCGCCGGGCACAACACAGCGCTGATGCCGTTGCCTATCAAGATGTACTTCAAAGGCCGTTTGGTGTCCTGAACACCGCGCATCCAGCCGTTGCCGGCCATCGTGACGAGGATGAACGGCGCACCGAACAACGCGATGCGCACCCACTCCACCGCCGCGTCCGCCACGGCACCGTCGCCCGCGAGCAACTCGGCCAGCGGCCGCGCGAAGACCTGCCCGAGCAGCACCACGAGCACACCGGCGGCCAGCGCGAGCCACGTCGCCTGCACGCCCTCCTCGACGGCCTCCTGACGCCGTCCGGCACCGTGCAACCGGGCCGTGCGCGCCGTCGTGCCGTACGACAGGAACGTCAGCTGCGTGGACACCTGCGTGAGCAGCACACCGCCGAGCGCGAGCCCGGCGAGCGGCAACGCCCCCAGGTGTCCCACGACCGCCGTGTCCACGAGCACGTACAACGGCTCGGCCGCCAGCACCCCGAGCGCGGGTACCGCCAGCCCGATCACCCGCCGAGCGGGAACCCGATCCTCCACCTGAAGAACCTAAGCTTTGCGAAGCTCTTCCGTCCGGTGACGACGGCCACTCACGACCTTTGGGGCAACCCGAACACCTGCTCGCGCGCCACGGCCAGCGCCGAGTGCAACGCACCGGACCGCACCGGGTTCGCGGTGATCTGTGCGAGCGACACCGGCGTCCGCGGCACGACGAGCTTCACCAGCTCGGCGCCCACCAGATCGCACAACGTCTCGCCGCCGGCGTGCGCGACCTGACCGGACAGCAGCACGAGCTCGGGGTCGAGCACGCACACGACGTTCGCGAGCCCCAGCGCTATCCGGTGCGCCAGCGCCGTCAGGAACTGCCTGCCCTCGGTGCCCGCGTTCAACGCGTGCGCCACGGCCTCCAGCCCGGACGCCTCCTCGATGCCGTGCTCGGCCGCCAGCGCGACGATCGCGTCGCTGTCGACCTGGTCGCCGTAGCGGCCACCGGGCACCTGCATCGAGTCGATCTCGCCGGCACCGCCCGTGACGCCGCGCAGCAACGTCCCGTTGACCACGACCGCCGAGCCGATCTCGTCCGCGGGCCAGAACAGCACGAAGTTGCGCACCCCGACCGCCCTGCCGGAGCTCATCTCCTCCAGCGCGGCCAGGTTGATGTCGTTCTCGATCGACACCGAAGCGCCGAGCAGCTCCCGCAACGTCGACGGCAGGTCGACGTCCACGAGCCCCGGCAGGTGCGGCGCGAAGCCGAGGTGCCCGGTGGACGGGTCCACCGCACCAGGCGTGCCGACAACGACGTGCGACAGCGCGTCCAGCGTCAGCCCGGCGAGCGCCGCCGCCTTCTGCACCGTCTCCCGGAAGACCTGGAGGGTGTTCTCCTTGGGCATCGGCGAGCTGTGCTCGGCCAGCAGCGACCCGGTGATGTCCGCGATGGCCACGTCGATCAGCTCGGGCGTCAACGCCACCGCGGCAACGTGCCCCACACCGCCGTTGACGGCCCACATCTGCGCCCGAGGCCCACGCCCACCACCGCGCAACCCGGTGCGGACGACCATGCCGTCCTCTTCCAGCCGCGCGAGCAACTGGGCGGTAGCGGGCTTCGACAGCCCGATGACCTCCTCCAGCTCCGCACGGGTCATCGCGCCGGTGCGCAACAACGTCTCGATGGCGGCCCGGTCGTTGATCTCCCGCAGCAGTCGCGGGCTTCCTGTCCGTGTCATGACCCCATCCGCTCCAACGCGCCCTTCAGCGCGGCAACGACCTGCTCCGCGGTCCCGTCGAAGGTGAACCCGGCCGCCAGCCGATGCCCACCACCCCCGAGCACCTGCGCCACCTCACGAACGTCGACCCGGCTCACGGCCCGCAGCGAAACAGACCAGAACCCGGGCCGAAGCTCCTTCAACACAGCGGCGACCTCAGCCTCGGAAGCAGAGCGCACGACGTCGATCACGCTCTCCACCTCCTCGCTGCGGACCTCACGAGCGTCCTCGATGCTCACCACCGCGTGCGCCAGCCCCAACCCGTGCGCGGCAGCCTGATCGAGCTCGGCCTTGGCCAACACCCGGGACAACATCCCGAGGTACGCAAAGGGATGTGCGTCCATCAACGGCCGCGTGACGGCATACGCGTCCACCCCGGTCTCCAACAACCGAGCCGCAGTCTTGTGCGCCTCAGGCCCGGCCTTCCTGAAACCTCCGGTGTCGGTCACGAGCCCCGCGTAAATGCACCGCGCGATCGACTCGTCGACCTCGACCCCCATCTCGTCCAACAACTTGAGGGCGATGAGAGCCGTGGCCTCCGCATGCTCGTCAATGCAGTGCAACGTCCCGTACCTGGTGTTGGACACGTGGTGGTCCACCACGATCACGGGCCCACGACACCGCGCGACCCGATCCTGCAACGGCCCGAGCCGCTGCAAACTCCCCGTGTCCATCACCACGAGCATCTCGGGCTCCGCGGGCACCTCGTCCCGAAGCACCAGCAGCCCGTTGGTGTCCAACGCCTTCAGGCTCTCCGGCACCCCTTCGGGCTCACCGAAGGCGACCCGCACCGCCACCCCACGCCGCTGCAGCGCAAGCCCCACCGCCAGGGCACTCCCGAGCGTGTCAGCATCGGGGTTGATGTGACTCAGCAGGGTCACATCGCGGGCGTCGGCCAGCAACCGCGCGGCCTCGGCAATGGTGGTGCTCAGGTCGTCTGCCACAGGGAGACGTTAGCCGCTAACCGTGCCGAAGTGCGGTACGGCACCCTCAGACAAGACAGTTTCCATCCGATTCCAGCGGCACCGTGCCACCAGGACAGTCGCAAATCGCCGCAAGACAACCACCGAGGGCAACATCACCCCAGTTCAGAGGCGACAACGCAGCCGCACTCGCCGGCGCGAGCCGACCACCGTCTTGGCCAGGCGCGCGCACTCAACCGGCAACCGACATCGCAAAGCCCACCACCCACGAAACCTGGCGTGGCGAAGCGGAGCGAGCCCGAACGGGCTGATCCTCACCGAGCCGGTTCCCCCCGCCTTGGCGGTGGAGGCTCTACCTTGAGTGGGCGGGATGCCACCCTGTCCGGTCCGGCCGGGCGCTTCTCACCCCGGCTGGAGGCACCCTCGCAACCGCAGCCCGACCAACCGAACGCGACCAACCCCGCTGGAACAGGAACCAGCCCACACAACCCGCACCCAGCAAAAAGGGCGGACACGAAACCCCGTGCCCGCCCCCAAGCCCAACCGAAGACCTCAGTCCTCGTCGTCATCCTCACGAGGCGCCTTGTAAGGATCAGCCTCCCCGGCAGGAGAAGCCCCCACCGCCCGCCGAGCAACCTCGGCGTCCGAGGCCTGAGCCTTCGCCAGCAGCTCATCCATCTTCCGAGCCGCATCCGGAACGGTGTCCGTCATGAACGTCAAGGTGGGCGTGAACCGAACCCCGGTCTGAGCTCCGACCAGGGACCGCAACACCCCCTTGGCCTTCTCCAGCGCCGCGGCAGCCCCGGCGTAGTCGGGCTCGACGTCCAGCCGCTCACCCAGAACGGTGTAGTACACAGTCGCGTCGTGCAGGTCGCCGGTCACCTTGGTGTCGGTGATCGTGACGCGCGCCAGACGCGGGTCCTTGACCTCGTGCTCGAGAGCCGAAGCGACGATCTGAGAGATCCGCTTGGCGAGCTTGCGGGCACGTGCCGTGTCGGCCACGAGCCTCCCCTTCCTAGTCGTCCTCCGGCCCGACGAGTCGCGTCCGGGCGGAGAGCAGTTCCAGTTCGGGCCGTCCGGCGACCAGCCTCTCACAGCCGTCGAGAACGTCCCTGACGTGCGAAGCGTCGCCGGCAACCACGGCGACACCGATCAACGCTCGCCGGTGCAGGTCCTGGTGACCGGCCTCGGCGGCGGCGACTTCGAAGCGCTTGCGCAGTTCGGCCACGACGGGCCGGATCACCGAGCGCTTCTCCTTCAACGAGTGGACGTCACCCAGCAGCACGTCCAGTTCCAGAGCCCCCACGTACATGGGAAAGATCCTCCAGAAGAAAGGGGTGCGAAGCCACTGGTTAAAGCGGCTCCGCACCCCTCATCGTCCTACTAGGCGCGCGGCTTCTCGCGCATCTCGAAGGTCTCGATGATGTCTTCCAGCTTGAGGTCGCTGTAGTTGCCGAGCGTGAGACCACACTCGAAACCTTCGCGGACCTCGGTGGCGTCGTCCTTGAACCGCTTGAGCGAGCTGATCGGGAGGTTCTCCGCGATCACCTTGCCGTCACGGAGCAGGCGAGCACGCGCGTTGCGGCGGATCTCGCCCGACAGGACCATGCAACCCGCGATCGTGCCGACCTTGGAGGACTTGAAGACGTCGCGGATCTCGGCGCGGCCGAGCTGGACCTCTTCGTACTCCGGCTTGAGGAGACCCTTGAGGGCCGCCTCGATCTCGTCGATCGCCTGGTAGATGACCGTGTAGTAACGGACGTCGATGCCCTCGCGGTTCGCGAGCTCGGTCGCCTTGCCCTCGGCCCGGACGTTGAAGCCCAGGACGATGGCGGAGGAGGCCACGGCGAGGTTGATGTCGCCTTCGGTGATGCCACCGACACCGCGGTGGACCACGCGCAGCTCGACGTCGTCGCCGACCTCGATCTTCATGAGCGCGTCCTCGAGGGCCTCGACGGTACCCGAGTTGTCACCCTTGATGATCAAGGTGAGAGCGCTGGTTTCCTTCAGCGCCGCATCCAGGTCTTCCAGGCTGACGCGCTTGCGCTTCGCGGCGTTCTGCGCGTTGCGGGTGCGGGCCTGGCGACGCTCGGCGATCTGCCGGGCGACGCGGTCCTCGTCGACGACGAGGAACGAGTCACCTGCGCGCGGCACCGACGTCAGACCGATGACCTGCACCGGACGCGACGGGGTCGCGTCGTGCACGTCGTCGCCGTGCTCGTCCACCATGCGGCGGACGCGGCCGTAGGCGTCGCCCGCGACGATCGAGTCGCCGACGCGGAGCGTGCCTCGCTGGACCAGCACCGTGGCGACCGGACCGCGACCGCGGTCGAGGTGCGCCTCGATCGCGACGCCCTGGGCCTCCATGGCCGGGTTGGCCCGCAGGTCCAGCGACGCGTCGGCCGTCAACAGGATGGCCTCGAGGAGGCTGTCGATGTTGATGCCCTGCTTCGCGGAGATGTCGACGAACATCGTGTCGCCGCCGTACTCCTCGGCGACCAGGCCGTACTCCGTCAGCTGCTGACGGATCTTGGCCGGGTTGGCGCCTTCCTTGTCGATCTTGTTGACCGCGACCACGATCGGCGCCTGAGCGGCCTGCGCGTGGTTGATGGCCTCGACCGTCTGCGGCATCACGCCGTCGTCAGCGGCGACGACGATGACCGCGATGTCGGTCGCGTTCGCACCACGGGCACGCATGGCGGTGAACGCCTCGTGACCGGGGGTGTCGATGAAGGTGATGAGCCGCGGGTTGCCCTCGAGCTCGGTCTCCACCTGGTAGGCACCGATGTGCTGGGTGATGCCGCCGGCCTCGCCCTCGTGCACCTTCGCCTTGCGGATGGTGTCGAGGAGTCGCGTCTTACCGTGGTCGACGTGACCCATGACGGTGACGACCGGCGGGCGAACCTGCAGGTCATCCTCGTCACCGGCGTCCTCGCCGTAGGTGATGTCGAACGTCTCGAGCAGCTCGCGGTCCTCCTCCTCGGGGGACACGACCTGCACGACGTAGTTCATCTCGGAGCCGAGCAGCTCCAGGATCTCGTCGGACACCGACTGGGTCGCCGTGACCATCTCGCCCAGGTGGAAGAGCACCTGCACGAGCGACGCCGGGTTGGCGTTGATCTTGTCGGCGAAGTCGGTCAGCGAGGCACCGCGCGGCAGGCGGATCGTCTCGCCACTGCCCTTGGGCAGGCGGACGCCACCGACCGAAGGCGCCTGCATGTTGTCCATATACTCCTGGCGCTTCTGCCGCTTGGACTTGCGTCCACGACGCGCCGGACCACCCGGACGACCGAAGGCACCAGCGGTACCGCCGCGACCAGCACCGCCGCCACCGCCACCGGGACGACCGCGGAAACCGCCGCCACCGGCCGGGGCGCCGCCACCGGCACCGCCACCACCGCCGGGACGGAAGCCGCCGCCTCCGCCACCGCCGCCACCGGGACGGAAGCCGCCGCCACCGCCACCGCCGCCACCGGGACGGAAGCCACCGCCACCGCCACCGCCGCCACCGCCGCGGAAGCCGCCACCGCCGCCGCCCCCACCGGGACGACCGCCGCCACCACCGGGACGGCCACCGCCGCCACCGCCGGGACCAGGACGGTTACCGGCCGGACGGCCCGGCATCATGCCGGGGTTCGGCCGCGGGGGCATGTTGCCCGGGTTGGGACGGGGACCGCCCTGACCGGGAGCTGGGCGAGGCCCGCCCTGGCCGGGGCCGGGACGACCGCCACCCTGAGCGGCGGCCGGACGCGGACCACCCTGACCGGGCGCACCACCGGGACGGGGGTTCGCCGGACGCGGGTCGCCGGGCTTCGGGCCACCGGCGGGGCGGTCGCCGCCCTGCTCGGGACGCGGGCCCGGACGGGGTCCGGGACGCGGCGACGGAGCGTTGCCGCCACCGACGCCGAAGGGGTTGTTGCCCGGACGCGGCGCGCGCGGGCCGGCAGGCTTGGGAGACTGCGGGCGCGGCGGGACCACGGACGGGGACTGGCCACCGGCGGCCGCGGCGGGAGCCTGCGGCTGCTGGGGCTGGGACTGCGGCTGCTGCGGAGCCGGGCGCGGGCCCGGACGCGGTCCGCCACCCGGCTTGGTGCCGGGAGCCGGGGCAGCCTTCGGGGCCGCCGGAGCCTGCGCGGCCGGAGCCGCGGGAGCGGCCGGGGCCTGCTGCTGCGGAGCGGGCGCCGCCGGAGCCTGGGCCTGCGCGGCAGGAGCTGCCGGAGCGGGCTTCGGTGCGGGCGGACGCGGAGCCGCCGGGCGCGGGCCGGGCATGGCCCTGGGCGCGGCGGGCTTGTTGTCGGAGGATGCCGGCTTCTGCTCCGCCACCGGGGCGGAGGGAGCGGGCGCGGGAGCCTTCGGCTTCGGAGCGGACGGCTTGGGAGCCGGCTTCGAGGACTTGGCTTCGTAGGCGTCACGGAGCCGCCGGGCCACGGGGGCCTCGACGGTGGAGGACGCGGTCTTGACGTACTCGCCCTGCTCGGCGAGCTTGTTCAGAATTTCCTTGCTCGATACACCGAGCTCTTTCGCGAGCTCATGCACGCGGGCCTTGCCTGCCACTGCTCTCCTTGGTCGTGAGGCCGGCGGGCAAGTCCCATCGACCTCGTCTTAACGTCGCGCGTTCATGTCTTCAGCTTCACGGCTGACTCATGACGGGTCGACCTGCTTCCTTGATGCTTGTTGGCCTCGGGGCTGTCCCGTGGCCAATTCCCCTTGCCGCTCCACGTGCTCACGCAGCGAAGCGACGTCGAGTGCTCCCTGGACCCGGAGGGCCCGCGAGAACGCCCGTCGCCGCTCGGCGTTGCGGAGACATTCGAGATCGAAATGCAACCAAGCACCCCGACCAGGAAGCCGCCGACGGAGGTCCGGAACCACCGAACCGTCCACCGCGACCACACGCAGCAGCTCAGACGGCAGCGTCCGTGCGCGGCACCCGATACACGTACGAACAGGGCCGATGTGCTGGAGAACCTCGCCTGACGCTGAACCGTTGATAATTCTATCCCCTGGAGCTCATTCAGCCGAACCGGATGTGACCGCACCGGCCGCCGGAGCCTCCGCATCGCTGCGGATGTCGATGCGCCAGCCCGTCAGACGAGCGGCCAGGCGAGCGTTCTGGCCCTCCTTGCCGATCGCCAGCGAGAGCTGGAAGTCGGGCACCACGACGCGAGCGGTCTTGGCGCGCTCGTCGAGCACCCGTACCGACACAACCTTCGCTGGTGACAATGCATTCCCGACGAAAGTGGCGGGGTCGTCCGAGTGGTCGATGATGTCGATCTTCTCGCCACCGAGCTCGTGCATGACGTTGCGCACACGGGCCCCCATCGGGCCGATGCAGGCGCCCTTGGCGTTCACTCCGGCAACCGTTGATTTCACCGCGATCTTCGAACGGTGACCTGCCTCACGTGCCACCGCGGGGATCTCCACGGTGCCGTCCGCGATCTCCGGGACCTCGAGGGCGAACAGCCGCCGCACGAGGTTCGGGTGCGTCCGGGACAGGGCGATCTGCGGGCCGCGCGCGCCCCGCGAGACGCTCACGACGTAGCACTTGATGCGCTCGCCGTGGTTGTACTGCTCGCCCGGCACCTGCTCGGCCGGCGGCAGCACGCCCTCGGTGTCACCCACCTGGACGACGACCATGCCGCGGGCGTTCGCGCGGGCGTCGCGCTGGACGACTCCCGCGATGATCTCGCCCTCCTTGGCGGCGAACTCGCCGAAGGTGCGCTCGTGCTCGGCGTCGCGCAGGCGCTGCAGGATGACCTGGCGCGCCGTCGTGGCCGCGATGCGGCCGAAGCCCTCCGGAGTGTCGTCCCACTCCTCCTGGACCGAACCGTCCGGCCCCAGGTCCTGCGCGAGCACGCGCACGACGCCGGTCTTGCGGTCGATCTCCACGCGCGAGTGCGTGGCGTGCCCTTCGGTGTGCTTGTAGGCGGTCAGCAGCGCTGACTCGATCGCCTCCAGGACCGTCTCGAAGGGGATGTCCTTTTCACGTTCGATCGCCCTCAGGGCGGCGATGTCGACGTTCACCTCGGCTCCTCCTTCGGTGCTTTCCGAGTGAGCCGAGCCAGTTCCTCGACCGGCGGCTGCTTGAACTCGATCTCCATGACCGCGCGTTCGATGTGTCGGTACTCCACGCGCCGCAGCTCGCCCTGGTGCAGCAGCTCGACCCCGGACTCGTCGCACTCGCCGACCCGGCCGAACCACTCGGCCTTCTCGGGTTGCTTGACCTTCACGAGACGCAGGTGCGCACGCTTCCAGTGGCGCGGGCGGGTGAGCGGGCGGTCGACACCCGGCGAGGTGACCTCGAGGGTGTACGGCCCGTTGATGATGTGGTCGTGCTCGTCGAGCGCGGCGGAGACCACGCGGCTCGCCTCGGCGACCTCGTCGAGCCCGATGCCGTCTTCACCGTCCACGACGACCTTGACCAGACGGCGGCGCCCAGCCTGATTCACGTCGAGCGCGTCGAGGTCGAAGCCCGCGGCTTCGAGCGCTTCCCGCACAACGGGTGCTAGCTGCGCGGAAAGCTCTCCGCGCGGCGGGCTGGACACGTGGTGTCTCCTTCAGTTCGAACGCATGAAAACCCCGGCCGACGCTGACTCCGGCGGCCGTGGACGACCAGACTATCTCGTTCGCCCGGCTCCCACCGACCCGCACGGCTGCTGGCAATATGGGTTCGCGTGATCTCCGAATCGGTCAGCCGCCGCCGTGTGCTGCTCGCGGTGGCCGCCGCACCGCTCGCCGTTGCGTGCACCACAGAACCTCCGCCGCCACCGCCGCCGGACCCGCTCTCGGCCCTCGCGGCGCAGGCCCGCGCGGACGCGAAGCTGGCGCAGACGCTGACGACGGTGCCCGCCGCGGCCGAGATCGCGAAGGCCCGCGAGACCCACGCCTCGCTGCTGCAGGCCGAGGTGGACCGCGAACGCCCGCCGCTGTCCTCCACCGCCCCGCCCGCCCCCACGACGCCTCCCACGCCCCCGGACCCCGTGGCGGCCCTGCGGACGGCGCTGGACGAGGCCGTGCGCGAGGCGTCCGCCGTCGTGGCCTCGCTGCCGACGTACCGCGCGGGCATGGTCGGTTCGGTGGCGGCGGGCTGCGCTTCGTTGCGGGAGGTGCTCGGATGAGCGTCGAGTCGGTCCAGACCGCGCTGGGCACCGAGCACGCGGCGCTGTGGACCTACGGGATGGTGTCGGCGTTCCTGGACGACCAGGCGGCGGCCGTCTCCGAGGGCGCGAACCTGCACCGGGCGCGCCGCGACACCACCGAACGCTGGCTGCGCGACCACGGGGCCGTGCCGAACCCCCCGGCGGCCGCGTACCTGCCGCCCTCGCCCGTGTCGGACGCCCCGTCGGCGCTCGCCGCGCTGGTCGCGGTCGAGCAGGACACGTGCGCCGCGTGGCGCGGGGTGCTGGAGCGGACCGACGAGGCCGGGCTGCGGGCGTCGGCCCTGGAGGCGCTGACGACGGCGGCCGTGCGGGCCACGCGGTGGCGCAAGGCGGCGGGGACGACCCCGGCGTCGATCACGCTTCCGGGCGTCGCGTCAGGCTGAGGGCGGTGAGGGGCCTGCCGTTCGCGCGGGCCCCGGGGGCCAGGGCCGGGCCCGCGACGCAGGCGGGCCCGAATCCTCAGCCGGCGAACGACGACGCGAGCCTGATCGCGTCGTTGGAGACCTTCTTCATCTCCCGGTTGTGCACGATCGCGTCGGAGCCCCTGGCGGGCGAGTCCGACTCGACGATCACGACGGTCTGCTCGCGCTGCTCCGACGCGTACCCACCGTTGCCCAGCGTGGTGAGCGACGGCACCGTGATGGCCTTGTCCAGCACCAGGTCCTTGACGTTGCCGGTGCCGTCCTTCTGGGTCAGCTCGCGCAGCGCCCTGGCCTCCTCGGTGCTCTTCATCTTGACCACGGACACCGACGAGTACACGGTGCGGCCGTCCGGCAGCACGACCGTGTAGAACGCCCGCGTCAGCTGGAGGCACGGCGTGGTCTTGAAGAACGCCTGCGTCTGGCCCGTCGCGTGGGCCGCGCAGTCGCTGTCCTTCACCGGTTCCGGGAGTTCCGGCACGGTGGTGAACTCGAACTCCCCCGCGGTCTTCTGCGGTTGCCCGACCGGTTGGTCGATGGGGTCCGACGGCTGCAACACCCACCACACGAACCCGGACACCACCGCGACGCCGACGAGCGCCAGCGCCTTGCCCACCCAGGTCGACCTGCGCTGGGGAGGCGGCGGCTGGGGAGGCATGTGCTGCTGCCCCTGCTGGCGGTTGTCCATGATCGACTGGAGCTTCACGAGCTCGTCGGCCGGGTACAACGGCGCGGTGTCGGTGGGCCTCGGTGGGAAGCGAGGCAGGTTCTGTGTCACCTCTTCAGGTGACTGGCGTGGTTCCGACACAAGGACCCACGGTAACGGACGGCGGTCATGCAAGCGCTTCGAGCACCCGATCAACGTCCTCGACCGTGTTGTACAGGTGACATGCATACCGTGTGCGACCTGCGCGAACCGACGAAACCACTCCTTGGACGGGTGGTCCGGCCACTGAGACGATCGCCGAGCCGTTCGGCGGCAGCCCCAGCCCGGTGAGGAGGCGATCCGTCAGGCCGACGCAGTGCGCGCGGACGGCTTCGAGGTCCACAGAGGCCACCCACGGGAGCGCGACCGCGGCGCCGACGTGGGAGATCCACGCGGGTGAGAGGTCGAACCGCCGTGCGTCCGAACGGAGCACCAGCTCGGTGCCGTAGTTCTCGCCCGTGCTGTACCAGTTGGCGGCCAACGGCTTCAGCGAGTCGGCGCGGTCGGGCCGCACGGCCATCCAGGCCGCGCCGCGCGGCGACATCAGCCACTTGTACGCGACCCCGACCACGAAATCGGCCCACGCCAACGACAACGGCATCCACCCGGCCGCCTGCGACACGTCCAGCAGCACGGGTTTCCCGGACGCCCGCAACGCCTCGAGGTCGGCGAACGTGCCGTCCGCGCTCTGCACCACGCTCGTGGCAACGAGATCAGCCTCGTCCACAGTGGACGCGATCACGTGCCCGGCGGCGACGAACGGCAGCGCGACGCTGGTGAACTCGATCGGGTCGACGAACACCTTCGACCCGGCCGGCAGCGAGGCGGCCACGAGCGACACGAAGTGCGAAACCGTTGCGCCGCAGGCGACCGACGTCGCGGGCACCCCGATCAGCTGACCGAACGCCGCGCGCGAGGTCTCGACGGCTTCGGTGAACGTGGACGACGTGTCCTCGCCGCGCCGCCAGCGTTCGAACGACGCCGCGACCGCGTCCGCGACGTGCCGCGGCGGCACCCCGATGGACGCCGTGTTCAGGTACCCGTCCTGAACGTCGAAAACAGCTCCGAAGGCCTCACGCATGCGCGAGCTGCTTGTCGCGCTTGCGCCGCGCGTAGACCTGCTTCTTCACCCGTGCGATCACGGCCCCATCCTGCCCGACGACGTCGGTCTCGAACCAGATCAACGCCTTCGCGCCACCGCTGGTCTGCTCGAGGACCTGCGCGACGTGCTCGTCGGTCAGCCGGAACTCGGCGCGCACCGTGCCGCGGCCGGGCGCGACGAACTCGATCTCACCGGCCTGGTCCCACACGACGTGCTCGCCGCGGAGCTGGTTGAACAGCAGCAACACCCAGAACGGGTCGGTCATCGCGAACAGCGATCCGCCGAAGTGGGTGCCGAAGAAGTTGCGGTTCCACGGACGCAGACGCATCCGCACGCGCGCATACCGGTAGTCCGCCGAGATCTCCTCGACGCGGATACCGGCGAACAGGAACGGCGGCCACAGGTTCATCCCGAAGCGCAGGCGGCTTGCCTTCATAAAAAACAGTGTTACACAACCTCCGCCAGCCTGTCCGCAACTTCCTCCGGCGACGGCATGTGACGTATCTCCTCCGCCACCTGCACTGCGGCTTCGCCGTACCGTCCGGTGCCGAGCACCAGCCGTGCGCTCTCCGCGATCGCGTCGGCACTCGCCGAGTCAGGCCACACCGCCGCACCTGACGTCACGAGCGCATGAGCGTTGCCGGTCTGATCCGCCCCCTGTGGCAACACGACCTGAGGAACCCCCTCGGCCAGTGCCGCGAGCATCGTGCCGCTACCGCCGTGATGCACGACCAGGTCCGCCTGCCTGATCACCTCGACCTGCGGCACCCACTGGTGCACCGTCACGTTCGACGGCACGTGCGTGAGCGCTGCCCTGGGCGCCGCGACGACGATCTGCGCGTCCAGCCGGGCGAGCCCCGCGATGGCCGGCAACAAGGCGTCCCGCGTGCCGAACACGCTCCCGAGCGTGAGGTAGACGAGCTTCTCGTGCGTGCGCCGGGGCAACTCACCGGGCATCTCATGCGCGACGGGCCGCAGCAGCAGACGTTCCTGCTTGAAGTCCTTGTCCTGCAACGACGGCGGGCAGATGTCGAGGTGCCGTCCGGCAGAGGGCCGCGCGAGCCCGATGCCGTCCGCGAACATGCGCCCGAACCCGTGCCACAGCACGGGAAACGCCCGCCGCCGCGCCTCCCGGAACACCTTCGGCACCGCCCAGCCGCTGATCACCAGGTCCGGCAGCACCCGTTCGAGCTCGGGCGCGATGTCCTCGGCGTAGATCTCACCGAACACCATGCCGGGCCGGAAAGGCTTCAACCCCAACCGGTCCAGCTCTGCGTGCAGGTCGTCGCCCACGGCGAAGTGCACCTCATGGCCTGCATCGCGCAGTGCGAGAGCCAACGGGATCATCGGGAACGTGTGGCCGACCGTGGCCATGCTGGCGAAGAGCACGCGCATGCCGTGACGATACTGAAGCGCTATGGGAACCAACCGCGAGAAGATGATCAACGGCGAGCGCTACCTCCCGGCTGACCCCGAGCTCGACGCGGACCGGCGCCGCGGCTGGCGCGAGATGGCCCGGTTCAACGCGCACGACCCCGAGGACCTCGACGGGATGTACGCGATCCTCCAGGGGTTCGTGGCGGAGATCGGCGAGAACACGACGTTCATGCAGCGCCTGCAGATCGAGTACGGCTACAACACGCGGGTCGGTGCGAACAGCTTCATGAACTACGGCGGCGTCATCCTCGACTGCGGGCCGGTGACCATCGGCGACCACGTGATGATGGGCCCCAACGTGCAGTTGCTGACCGCGTTGCACCCCGTCGAGGACCACGACGCACGGATCGAGGGGTGGGAGACGACCGCACCGATCGTCATCGGCGACAAGGTGTGGTTCGGCGGTGGCGTGATCGTGTGTCCCGGTGTGACGGTCGGTCACAACACGGTCGTGGGCGCGGGCAGTGTCGTGACGCGTGATCTGCCTGATCACGTGCTCGCGGTCGGCAACCCCGCCAGGGTCGTTCGTAAGATCTGAGGTCATGCGCAGCGAGGAGATCCAGATCCGCACCGGTTCCGACGAAGTCGTCCACGACCTGACCCGGGACTGCCAGCGGTTCCTCGAGAGCGAGGACGGCGACGGCCTGCTGCACGTGTGGGTTCCGCACGCGACGGCGGGTGTCGCCGTCATCGAGACGGGCGCGGGCAGCGACGACGACCTGCTGACCGCGCTGGAACGGATCCTGCCCCGCGACGTGAAGTGGCGGCACAGGCACGGCACCCCCGGTCACGGTCGTGACCACGTGATGCCCGCGCTCGTGCCGCCTTACGCGACGATCCCGGTGCTAGGCGGTGTGCTGACGCTCGGCACGTGGCAGTCCGTGTGCCTGGTCGACACCAACGTCGACAACCCCGTCCGCACGGTCCGGCTGAGCTTTCTTCGCGGCTAACAGCACGACGCCGACGAGCGCGATGCCGCCGAACACCCACCACTCGGCGCCGACGGACCCGCCGTACATGAGGCTGCGCAGCCCCTCCGTGGAGAACCGGAACGGCGTCCACGACCACAGGACCGCCCGGTAGGCGGGGTTGAGCAGCTCGGGCACCTGGCCCGCGACGGCCGGCGCCATCAGGTAGAGCAGGCCGAGGACGCCCATCGCGCGGATGCCGAGGAGCTGGAAGAGCCCGGCCTGCAGCAGCGCGAACGACGCCGCGACGGCGAGCATGAACGCGAGCGCGTCCGCGTCGAACGTGACGCCCCACCACGCCAGCAACCCGACGGTCGAGCCCGTGACCAGCACGGCCGCGGTGAGCGCCGACAGCCACCGCAGGCGCCTGCCCCTCAGCACCACGAAGAGCAGCCCGGCGACCATGCCACCGACCCACAGCAGCGCGGACGCGGCGAGCGGCGCGGTGCGTTCGGCGGCGGACACGGCCGGAGCCTCGACCTTCACCGGCAGCCCGGCGCCCTGGGCCACGCCGGTCAGCACCTGCTGCGCCACCTGCGTGCCGGACGGGTTGACGGCGGGGTTGAGCCGGATCGTCGCCTGCCCCGGCACGATCTCCAGCACGCCGTAGACCTCCTTGTCCCGCAGCAGCGTCGCGGCCTCGGTCGAGTCCACGACCCTGAGCCGCACCTCGGGCGAATCGGCCCGTGCGACGCGGTCCGCGATCGGCGGAGGCGCCACCACGGCGAGCGGGACGTCGTGCGGGTGCGCGGTCGCCTGCACGCCGAACGTCAGCAGTCCCAGGAGAAAAGCCACCACCGCGCCTGCGACGGCGGTGACCAGCGCGGTGCGCATCATCTGCCTCCCTAGTTCATCAAGCGTTGAATTTAACGAGGACCGTACGCCCGCGATGCGACGGAAGTCAACGCTTGATGAATTAAGCTCCTGTCAGACCCACCAGGTACCGTTTGCCCGTGACTTACCCAGGTGGCGGCGGACAGGGCGGCTGGAACGACCAGCAGGGCTGGGGCCAGCAGCAACAGGGTGACCATCAAAGCGGTGGCTACCAGACCGGCGGCTACCAGACCGGCGGTCAGCAGCAGGGCGACTACCCGAGCGGCGGTTACCAGACCGGCGGCTACCCGCAGACCGGTGGTTTCCCGCAGCAGGGCGGCTTCCCCCAGCAGGGCTACGGCGGGTACGGCGGCCTGGGCGTGTACGGCGGCTTCGACGACGAGCCTCCGAACAAGGGCAAGAAGACGCTGTGGCTCGTGGTCGGCGCGGTCGTCCTCGTCGTGCTGCTCGGCGGCGGCATCACCTGGTTCGCGCTGTCCCGCAGCGGAGGCGGCACCACGGCGGCACCGGAGTCGTCCACCCCGACCAGCGCCACCTCGCAGCCGGCCGACAGCCCGTGCCCGAAGAACGAGGGCCAGCAGTGCATCGAGACGGCGCTCGGCTACAACTACGTCGTCCCGAAGAACTGGGACGTCATCGCTGACGCCAAGATCCCGGTGGACGGCTTCGAGGGCATCTCGCTGTCGGGCATCACCACCTACGGCGACTACACCTGCGAGGGCAAGCAGTTCACCAAGGGCACCAACGGCGGCACGCTGCTGCCCAAGAGCGACATCAACAAGACCGCCACCGACTTCACCAAGGCCGTCGCCGCGCAGTTCTACTCCTCGGGCGTCGACCCGAAGGTCACGACCACCGAGCCCAAGCCGGTGAAGATCCAGCACACCCAGAAGGACGGCAAGAAGGTCGTCGTCGAGGGCGTGCAGGTCGACGCCACCATCACCCAGACCGGCAACAAGTGCCTGGCCAGCAAGGGCATGGTGAAGGTCGTGGTCCTCAACGGCAGCAACAAGCTGCACGTGCTGATCGTGAACGGCGACCTGGAGGGCGGCGGTGGCGGCGCCACCCCGCCGCTGCCCAAGGAGTCGGACCTGCAGAAGATGGCCGACTCGCTGACGCCGACCTCCTGACGCCTACCGGGCGCCGCCGTCGGTGACGGCGGCGCAACGGGTCTCTTTCGACGCGGGCCAGGGCGTTCGCACCGCGCGGCCCGCTCACCCGCACGACGCGCGCAGGTGCGTTCGGCGGAGGCAGCGGACTCAAAATCCGTCCAGTGTGCGTTCAGGTCACGCGGCAGCGCGATCCCACATCCGTGCCGGACGCTCCTACCGGGTGCCGCCGTTGGCCGCGGCGACGGCCGGCAGCGGGTTCTCGGCGGTGATCTTCTCGAGCACCGCCAGCGCCTTGCCCTCCCACAGCTGGAGCCGGAGCTCCTGGAACGTCATCATCGCCTGCTCCACGATGGCGACGGCGTGGAACGTCTCACCCCGCTGCGACACGAGCTGCGCGAGGTCGAGGCGGATGCGCGCGGCCCCGACCCGGTCGAGGTTCTCCTCGCACAGCCGGATCGCGCGCCGCAGCAACCGTCCCGCCTCGGCGAACATGCGCATGCGACCGTGGATCAGGCCCAGCAGGTGCAGCGCGTAGCTCTCCCCCACGGTGTCACCGGAGCGCTGCACCATGCCGAGCACCGACGTGATGAGCTGCTGCGCCTGCTCGTACCGGCCCTGCACGAGCATCGCGTTGCCGAGCCGGTACAGCACCTGGGCCTCGACGCGCGGGCTGGAGATCTCCCGGCACATCGCGAGCGCGCCCCGCAGCTGGCCGACGGCCAGTTCGTGCTCGCCCCGGTCCAGCGACAGCTGCGCGAGCTGGGAGACGACGTAGGCCTGGCCGACGACGTCACCGACGCGTTTGAAGCCGGTGAGCGACTGCTCGAAGATCCGCAGCGCGACCTCCGGCCTGCCCTCGTTGTACTCCAGCAGCCCGAGGTTGCGGCGGACGAGCGCCAGGCCGTGGTCGTCGTCCAGCTCGGTGAAGATCTCCAGCGACGGTTCCAGCGCGGCGCGCGCGGCGTCCATGCGGCGCTGGCTGTGGTGCAACGAACCCAGCGAGCAGAGCAGGGCCGCGGTGCCGCGCTGGTTGCCCGCCTCGCGCACGGCGTCGAGCGCGCGTTCGTGGGTGTGCTGCCAGTCGTCGAGGTAACTGCGCGTCTCGAACAACGTCACGAGCGTCATCGCGAGGTCCCAGCTCAGCTCGTCGAGGCCCGCGTCGGCGGCCTGCAGGACCGCGGCGCAGATGTTCTGGCGTTCGCTTTCCAGCCAGCCCAACGGGTCCTGCAACACCTTCTCGACGTACGGCGCGCTCGGCTGCCAGCGTTGCCCGGAGCCGTGCAGGACGGTGAAGTCGCCGCCGTAGAGCTGCTGGTGCGCCTGTTCGGCCATGGCGAGCCAGCCACCGGCGACGCGTTCGACGGACGCGAGCTGCACGGCCGGGTCCTCGTGCACCGCGAGCTGTTCCTTGGCGAACAGGCGGATCAGGTCGTGGAAGCGGTACCGCGGCAGGCCCGTGACGTCGCTGCCGACGACGTCCAGCAGCTGCGCGTCGACCAGGCGCTCCAGCAGGTCGAAACCGCGATGGCGCTCGTCGTCGGTCAGCGCCGAGGCCGTCCAGACCGGCAGGCTTTCCGCTTCCAGCAACGACATGAGCCGCATGACCCGGCAGGTCTCCGGCTCCAGGCCGTCGTAGGTCAGCGAGAGGCTGGCGCGCACGACCATGTCGCCGTGTACGAGTTCGTCGAGGCGGTACCGCTCGTCGGCGAGGCGGCCGACCATCGAGGCGAGCGTCCAGTGCGGGCGGGCGGCGAGGCGCGCGCCGATGATCCGCAACGCCAGTGGGAGCCCTCCCACGACGTCCACCAACGCGGCCGCGGCGACCGGTTCGCTCTGCAGACGTTGCGTGCCGATGATGCGCCCCAACAACTCCAGGGCGTCATCGGAGTCCATGAAGTCGACGTCCACCAAATGAGATCCGGCAAGACCCGTCAACCGCGTACGGCTCGTGACGACGACACCGCACGTGGGCGAACCCGGAAGCAGTTGGTGCACCTGGGACTCGCTGCCCGCGTCGTCGAGGACGACCAGCACGCGCCGGCTGGCGAGCATGCTGCGGTACATGTCGGCCCGTTCGTCGACGCTGTCGGGCAGAGTCGAGCCCACGGCGCCCAACGCGGACAGGAATCGGCCGAGGACCTCGGCGGGCGTGGCCGGTTGGGCCTGGGTGCCGCGGAGGTCGCAGTACAGCTGGCCGTCCGGATAGGTCTCGGTCGCGACGCGATGGGCCACGTGCACCGCGAGAGCGCTCTTACCGATGCCCGCCTTGCCCGAGATGTTGACCACGGGCATCGTCAGGTGCTCGCCCGCGAGGACGCTCTCAGCGCGCGCCACGACGTCCTGGCGGCCGATGAAGTCCGAGATGGTGGCCGGGAGCTGGTGCGGTGACACGACGTTCTGCACGGTGACCGGAGCGGACTTCTCCTGGTCGAGGCGCAGCACCTCGTCGTCGGTCAGGATCGCGGTCTCGAGTTTGCGCAGCTGGTCGCTCGGTTCGAGACCGAGGTGCTCGATGAACAGGTCTCGGCCTGCGCGGTAAACGTCGAGCGCTTCCGACTGCCGGCCGGAGCGGTAGAGCGCGAGCATGAGCTGGCCGCGCGGCCGTTCGCGCAGTGGGTGTTCGGTGACCATGCTCTGCAATTCACCCACAAGAGCGTGATGCCGGCCCAGCAACAACTCGATGTCGATGCAGTTCTCCAACACCGACAGGCGTTTCTCGTCGAGGCGCAGCGCCTTGTTCTGCAACGTGGCCCCGGCACCACCCAGCGCCGGACCGCGCCACAGCGCGAGCGCGGCGCGCAGCACCGCGGACGCCTCGTCCATGCGGCCTTGCCGGACGGCGACGTCGGAGTCGGCCACGCGGCGTTCGAAGAGGAAGGTGTCGATCTTGTCAGCGGCGACTCTCAGCAGGTAGCCGGGCTGACGGGTCTCGATCTGCGCGTCGACGTCGACCCTCGAGAACTCCCGCCGGAGCGCGGACACGCAGATCTGGATCTGCGCTCGCGCGGTCGACGGCGGGGTGTGCTCCCAGACGAGGTCGATCAACTGGTCCATGCTGACGACGCGGTTCGCTTCGAGCAGCAACGCGCCCAGGATCGTCAGCTGACGTCCCGGCGGCACCTGCACCTGCTCCTCGGCGCCGATCACCTCGATCGGGCCCAGCAGCTTGAAGATCAGTTCCTCGTCAGGGGCTGTGCTCATGACGGACGACCCCTCGCGCCTCTATTTTCCGCAATGCCCCCGCACCTCGCGCTCCCGGTCGTTCTCACCTTTGTGTGAATCAATTTTCAGAAGCTGCGAAACAAAGCACTTCCGGGACATCTACCCAAGAGTGGACTTGAATATGAAGCAACCTCACATCTAACACTGGAACGCTCCGAAACTAGCCTCAGCGACGAAACCTGTCAAGATCCTTCTTGTGCATCGCGGCACAATCCATCACAATGATACCGATCTCAACAGGCATCTCATTTGGAGATGATCAGGGCCGGGGTATCGAGGCAGATCAGCCCGCACGTGAAGCGAGAATTCCCCGGCACCGAGGATCACTTCACAAAGATCGTACGGCGTGTCGCCAAACAGCCCGCCAGCTCAAAGGACTACTCCGTGCGGCGCAGGACGTTCGTTCGGTTCGCTAACCGAATCTAACCATTGCGGTACACCGCACCTAATTCCTGTGATTAACAGCCACCCTGCGTAGTAACAGCTGCGCGCTGACCGGGTACTCGGCGGTGGAGCTGTCTCATTTGGCGTCTGCCGCACCACCATCGCGACCGATTGATACGCGGCGGGTGCGTGATAGAGCCGCGATGGGCGGCGCTCCTAACTTCGTTCTCAGACGCCGCTCGTATGGCGTTGGAGCACAACTCGAAGCCTTAAGTCCGACCAAACATGCATGAGGAGGCCGACATGATCCGCAGGACGACCGCCGTCGCTCTGGTTCTCTCCGCCGTTCCGGCGGCCCTGGCGCTCGCCTTCACCGGCACCGCGCAGGCCACCGACACCCCGTGGCAGCACAGAGGAGGAAACGACACCCCCTGGGTGCAGCGCCACGCCAACGACACCCCTTGGGGCGCGATCGACACACCGTGGAACCACTCCGTCAAGCTGCCCAAGCCGCAGGGCGACGACACCCCCTGGAGCTGATCACTCCCCTCTGCACGGACACCCACCCACTGGAGACCGGAACCATGCGATTTCACCTGCTGGGCTCACTGGAAGTCCTCGACGACGACCTGCCCGTACCACTGGGCGGGGTCAAGCAGCGCGCGGCTCTGGGTTTCCTCCTGCTGCACGCCAACCGGGTGGTGGCGACGAGCAAGCTGCTCCAAGCGCTGTGGCAGCGGGACGTCCCGCCCACCGCGCGCAAGATGCTGCAGAACGCCGTCTCAGGGTTGCGAGGCGTTCTCACTCCTCACGGCAGCGCCGCCGAGGGGTCCGCACTGCTGCTCACCCACGCGCCGGGATACCTGCTGCGCGTGGACCAGAACTCCCTCGACCTGTCGCGCTTCCAGCAACTGGCCGAACAGGGACGAGGTGAACTGTCCGCCGGCAACTGGCCCGCCGCCGCCAGGGTGCTGCGCAAAGCGCTCAGCCTGTGGCGCGGCCCGGTGCTCGCGGATCTCGTGGAGACCGGGATCAACTGGCCGGAGCTGACCGCCATCAAGGACTGGCGGCTGTCGGCTCAGGAGAACTGCTTCGAGGCGGAGCTCGCCTGTGGCAGGCACTACGAGGTCATCGGCGAGCTGGAGTCGTTGATCGAGGTCGAGCCGTACCGCGAACGGATCGGCGGCCAGTTGATGCTCGCGCTGTACCGGTGTGGGCGGCAGGTGGACGCGTTGAGCGTCTACCGCCGGACCAGGGCGGCGCTGGTGGAGGAACTCGGCCTCGAGCCGGGCCGCGAACTCCAGGAGCTGGAGCGCGCGATCCTCGATCACGCCCCCGTGCTGGACCTTCCGCCGTCGGTGCAGCGCAGGCACCTGCTCGCCGTCGGCCAGACCTCTCCCGCTCCCGTCGTGATCACGGCTCCGGCCGCCGCCGAGCCCGCTGTGGCGGTGCCCGCCGCGACGGTGCCCGCGCGGGACGTGACAACGGTGGAGCGCAAGCTCGTCAGCGTCGTGATGGTGTCCGCGCAACTCGGTCTCGCCGCCGGGGACGGCGACCCGGAGGACGTCGACGCGGTGCACCAGGAAGTCGCCGCTGTCGTTGCCGCCGAGGTTTCGCGACTGGGTGGCGTCGTCGGTGGCAACGTCGGATCCGTGTTCCTGGCGATGTTCGGTGTGCCCAAGACAGCCGAGGACGACGCCGACCGGGCCGTGCGTGCTGCTCTCGCCGTTCGGGATCGTCTGGCTTCTGTGGCGGACGTGCAGATCGGTGTGGCCACCGGCGACTCTCTCGTGCGTTTGCCTGCTGTTGGTACGCCGACCGCGACGGGCGTGCTGCTCGACCAGTGCCGTCAGCTGATGGCGTTGGCACCGCTCGGTGCGGTGCGTGCGTGCACCTCGACGCGTGAGGCCACGGTCTCCGTGACGTGGGAACCCGATGGCGCACCGACCGGTGGCTGGCAGGCGGTGTCCTGCGTGTCGCCGCGTGGAGCCGACCGTCGCGCGCGGGCGGCCGTGCCGTTCGTGGAGCGCGAGCGAGAACTGCTTGTGCTGCAAGGAATTCTGGAGGAGGTCCGCACTCGCCGGCGGCCGCACTTCGTGACCGTGCTCGGCGAGGCCGGGGTCGGCAAGACGCGGCTCGTCGACGAGCTGGCCTCTTCTGCTTCGGCTTTGCGCGGTACCGCGACGGCTTTCGGTGACGACCACGGCTTCGGGCCGTTGGCGGACGTGGTCAGCGGGTTCTCGCCGTTCGAGACCCTGCGGGCAGCTCTGGCGTCGCTGGTCGGCGTCGGTGAGCTCGCGGACCGGTTGCACGGCAGCCTGGCCTGCCTGGCCTCCCCCGGTGCCGGCGTGCAGCCGGACTTCCCCTCGTGGCGGCGGTTCCTCGAAGAGGTCGCGGAGTCGTCACCGCTGGTCGTGCTGCTGGAGGACGTGCACTGGGCCAACGACGTGGTGCTGGACTTCGTGGAGGAGTTGAGCGAGCACGCCGGTTCGGTGCCGCTGCTGGTGATCGCGACCGCACGGCCGGAGCTGCTGCAGCGCAGGCCGTCGTGGTTCGGCGGGAAGCGCAACGCGACCACGATCAGCCTGGAACCCCTGTCGCACATCGGGACGCGGAACCTGCTGAACTCGTTGCTGCCGACCGGCGAGCTGTCTGCCGAGCTTTGGCAGGCCTTGGTGTCGTGCGTCGGCGGCAATCCGTTGTTCGCCACCGAGTACGCACGGATGATGGCCGACCCACGGCTCTTGTGCGTGCAGAACGGCAATTCGTTGCCCCTGCCGCCATCGGTTCGTGGCGTGCTCACGGCTCAGCTCGACTCACTGCCGTTCGAGGTGAAGGCGGTGCTCCAGGACGCCGCCGTCGCGGGTGACCTGGTGTCGCCCGGAGCCGTGGCGGCGACGGGCGGACGGGACGCGCTGGAGGTCGCGAAGGCGCTGGAACTGCTGGAGCAGCGCGACTTCCTGCGCCGGCAGGGCCGCAACAGCGAGACGGGCGAGATCGAGTACGGCTTCCGGCACGAGCTGGTGCGCGACGTGGTGGCCGACCAGGTGCCCCGTGCGGTGCGGGCCGCGAAGCACGAACGGGCCGGGGCGTGGTTCGACGAACCTGCCCTGAACCTCACCGACCGCCGGGCGGGCTAGCCCGGTGCACCGCTGAACGCCGGGTGCGCGCCCACCCCCTGCGCGCTGCCCGGCGTTCGGTCGTGTGACCGGAAAGTTATTGAGCCCCTTGGCAACCCCCGTGCTCTAAGGGGCGTCTCTTCACCGTGGCCGCAGGGGGCGGCCCGTTGCACGGGGGGTTTTTCGTTATGCGCAAGTATGTTCTGGCGATCCTCGCTGCCTTCGCAGCGTTGATCAGCGTCGCGGTGCCGTCGTCGGCGGCACCGGTGCAGGCGCAGGACCTCAAGATCCTGCACAGCTTCGGCTACAAGCACCTGCTGCTCGGCATGAAGCCCGCACAGGCTGAAGCGACCGGTCTGCTCACGGACAAGGACACATCGGGCGGCCAGGGCTGGGCCTTCTACCAGTTCGTGGCGTCCGAGGGGGACCGGGGACCCAACACCTGGGTCGCGGCGCACGAGACCTGCGGCGTTCAGATGATCATCGCGACCTACGCCATGAAGACGCCGCGCGGGATCGGCGTCGGCTCGTCCCGGGCAGACCTGGTGAGGGCCTACCCGAGCGCGCACGCCGACCCCACTGGCAAGTACGACGTGCTCGTGGACGCTCCGCTGAACCCGGGCTTCCAGTACGCCTTCGTGATCGACTACGACACCGACGAGGTGACCTGGATGAGCCTGGAGAAGAAGGGCGGCTTCTGCTGACCACGTGAGAAACGCCCGGCCGGGAAGCTCCCGGCCGGGCGTTTCGCCGTTCGTGCGCTCAGCCGCAGACGACCTGCACGAGGTGGTCGACGACCTCGGCGACCGGCACGTCGGCGCGTTCGCCGGACTTGCGGTCCTTGACCTCCACCACGCCGTCCTTCAGGCCGCGGCCGACGACGAGGATGGTCGGGATGCCGACGAGCTCGGCGTCCGCGAACTTCACGCCGGGGCTCGCCTTGCGGTCGTCCAGCAGGACCTTGAGGCCCTTGTCGCTGAGCTGCTTCGCGAAGTCCTCGCCGGCCTGCACGAGCGCCGCGTCCTTGCCGGCGACCACGACGTGCACGTCGGCGGGGGCGACGTTGCGGGGCCAGATCAGGCCGCGGTCGTCGTGCGACTGCTCGGCGATGGCCGCGACGAGCCGCGAGACACCGACACCGTACGAACCCATGGTGATGCGGACGGGCTTGGAGTCCGGGCCGAGGGCGTCGAGCGTGAACGCGTCCGCGTACTTGCGGCCGAGCTGGAAGATGTGGCCGATCTCGATGCCGCGCGCGGCGACCAGCACACCCTGGCCGTCCGGGGAGGCGTCGCCCTCGCGGACCTCGGCGACGTCGATGACGCCGTCGGGGGTGAAGTCGCGGCCCGCCACCAGGTCGACGACGTGGTGGTCGGCCTTGTCCGCACCCGTGACCCACGCCGTGCCCGTGACGACGCGGGGGTCGGCGAGGAAGCGGATGCCGTTGGCCTGGATCGCGCCCGGACCGATGTACCCCTTGACCAGGAACGAGTTCTTGGCGAAGTCCGACGCCTCGAGCATCGCGACCTCGGCGGGCTCCAGCGCCGCTTCGAGGCGCTTGAAGTCGACCTCGCGGTCACCGGGGACGGCCACCGCGAGCAGCGTCCAGTCCTTCTGGCCGGGCTGCTGGGTCTTGACCAGGACGTTCTTCAACGTGTCGGCCGCGGTGAACTTGCGGTCGGTGTTGGCGTTGAGGAAGTCGACCAGCGTCTCGATGGTGGGCGTGTTCGGCGTGTGGTGCACCTGCGCGGCGGGCTTGTCGTCGATCGGCTGCGCGGCGGGCACGGGCGTCTTGACGGCCTCGACGTTCGCCGCGTAACCCGACTCGGTGCTGCGCACGAACGTGTCCTCACCGGTCTCCGCGACCGCGAGGAACTCCTCCGAAGCCGAACCGCCCATCGCACCGGACGTGGCGGAGACGATCACGTACTCCAGGCCCAGCCGGTCGAAGATGCGGATGTAGGCGTCGCGGTGGTTGCGGTAGGACTCGCTGAGACCCTCGTCGGTGAGGTCGAACGAGTACGAGTCCTTCATCAGGAACTCGCGCCCGCGCAGGATGCCCGCACGGGGACGCGCCTCGTCGCGGTACTTGGTCTGGATCTGGTACAGCGTGACGGGGTAGTCCTTGTAGGAGCTGTACTCGCCCTTCACGGTGAGGGTGAACATCTCCTCGTGCGTGGGCCCGAGCAGGTAGTCCGCGCCCTTGCGGTCCTTCAGCCGGAACAGGTTGGGCCCGTACTCCTCCCACCGGTTCGTCGCCTCGTAGGGCTCCTTGGGCAGCAGCGCGGGGAACTGGATCTCCTGCGCGCCGAAGGCGTCCATCTCCTCGCGGACGACGGCCTCGATGTTGCGCAGGACCTTGAGCCCCAGCGGCAGCCAGGTGTACCCGCCCGGCGCGACGCGGCGGACGTAGCCGGCGCGCACCAGCAGCTTGTGGCTGGGCACTTCGGCGTCCGCCGGATCCTCGCGAAGGGTGCGCAGGAACAGCGACGACATCCTGGTGATCACGGTGGGTACTCCTCGTTCACGGGCAGTTGAAACAGCGTACTGGTTGGACGTTCTTTAACGATGCGCGCGGTGCTTCACTTGACCTCTGACCTGCGCAAACCGGAATTGTCAGACCCCCTGGGTAGCGTCCCTCCCATGCCTCTGAACATCGACATGATCACCATCGACACGGGCGACGCCCGCAAGCTCGCCGAGTTCTGGACCGCCGCCCTCGGCACCACGATCCAGAACGACTGGGGCGAGTTCCTCGTCCTCGCCCCCACCGGCTCCGGCCCCGCCCTCGGCATCCAGCAGGTGCCGGACGTCACCCCGGGCAAGAACAGAGTCCACTTCGACTCGCACGTGCCGGACCGCAAGGCGGAAGTGGCCCGCCTCGTGGCGCTGGGGGCCGAGGAGGTGGCGGTGCACGGCGTGCCGGGCCTGGTGTGGTCGGTGGTGGCGGATCCGGACGGCAACCAGTTCTGCGTGGGCCAGCCGGGCGAGGAGCTCTGACTCCCAGCCCGCTCACGGCCCAGCCCGCTCACGGGTGAGGCCTGAGGCCTCTGGTGCCTGAGGCCTCTGGTGCCTGAGGCCTCAGGCAGGTGAGGGGCTCTGGAGGGTGAGGCTTGCGGCCGTGCGGCTCCTGACCGCACGGCACCAGCCGGCGAGACCCGACCGGCCAGACCCAGCCGGCGGGCGAGGCCCAGGGCCGCACCGCACCGCACCGCACCGCACCGGCCAGCAAGACCCAGGGCCGTGCCGCGCAGGCTGCGACACCAGCGTTCAGCCACCCGGTTCCGGCCGACCGGCGCCAGCACCAACCACCCGACACCAGCTGCCAGCTGCCAGCTGCCATCGCCGGCGACTCAACGCCGGCGACTCAACGCCGGCCACCAGACCCGGCTACACCGCACCCGACCCCGGCCGCTCGACCCCAGACACCCGGCACCGGCCACGTGCCGCCATCCGCCCGACACCGGTCACCAACCTGACCACCAGCCCGCCGCCGGGCACCGACAGCTCAGCCCCAGGCACCCGGCCAACACCAGCTCACTCGGCGCCAGCCTCAACCGGCGCCAGCCTCAACAGGCGCCAACCCGTCAGCCCCAAGCCGCGCGGCCCGTCGGACATCACCTCCGGCAGTCCACCGGCACCCCGTAGTCGACCCACGTCCGCACCACCCCGAACCCGGCCCGCTCGTACACGCCGAGCGCACCGTCCGAGTTGGCCGAGTCCACGGAGATCCCCGCGCGGTGGAACCCCGCGGCCGCCCCCTGGGCCAGCGTCCAGCTCAGCAGCCCCGAGGCCACCCCACGCCCGCGGTGCTCCTCCAGGGTGCCGACGTCCCCGATCCACAACTCGCGCACGCCGGTCATCTCCTCGACGACCGGGTAGTGCCGCGCGAGCACGAAGCCGACCACCGCGCCCTCGTGGAGCGCGAGGAAGGAGGACTCCGGCACGAAACGCGCGCTGTCGGTGAACGACGCCGCCCACTCCTGCGGGCTGCGGTCGGTCGAACCCCAGTGCCGGGCGAACGCCGCGTTGCAGACCTGCCTGACCTCCTCGGAACGGGCCGCCGAGAACGGCACCACCTCGTAGCCGGCGGGTGGCGGGACCTGGGCGAGTGACTCGCCCAGTGCCACCTCCAGTTCGTGGAAGTGGCGGTCGGCGGTGAAGCCGAGGCCTTCGACCAGGGCGACGTGGCCCGAACACCTGCTCTCGACCATCGTGGTCACGACGAGCGGCAGGTCGGGGTGTCGCGCGGAGTGGAGTTCGCGGGCGAGCGCGGCGAGCTTCAGCAGCAGCAGCCGGCCGATGCCCCTGCGGCGGAACGCCGGGTGCACCAGGCCGTCGAGGCGGAGTCGGTGTGCGCCAACGGGTTGGTCGCGCGGAGCCAGCAGGCCGTAGGCGACCAGCTGCGAGTCGGCGACCGCGCCCAGCGAGCCGACCGGGAGGTCGGTCCTGCCGAACGACTCGGCGAAGTCCTCTTCGGACAGCAGTTCGCCGGTGTCGTCGACGGCCTCGGCGGCGTTGTAGAGCGCTGCCACCTCAGGGATGTCCGCTGTCGTGAGCGGGCGCCACACGAGTTCCACGTCGCCCGAAGTTACGGAAGGGAGGTACCGCCGACAACTGAATAAGGCGTTGCCCGCGCAACGCGGAAAAAGCCATCCTGCAAGGGATGACGCCTCCAGAGATCGCACCGCTGCACGAGGACCTGACGTTCCACGGTCCCTTGTCCGAGGAACGGGCGGCCCGCCTGATCCGGTCGCTGGCGCCGCTGGACGGCGCTCACGTGGTCGACGTCGGGTGCGGCTGGGCGGAGTTCCTGCTGCGCACCCTCGATGCGGCGAGAACGGCCACCGGCACGGGGGTGGACCGCGATGCGAAAGCCATCGCGCACGCCGAGGCCAGCGCCGGCGCCAGGGACCTCGCCGACCGGGTGCGCTTCCAGGTGGCCGACGTGAGCGGGTGGCGGCCGGACCGGCCCGCCGACGTGCTGATCGTCAACGGGGCCAGCCAGGTGTGGGGCGGGGATCCGTTGCACCACACGGCGAACGCGCTGACGGAGGCCAGGAAGTTGCTGGCGCCGCGCGGGCGGTTGTTGCTGGGCGAGGGTTTCTGGGAGCGGGAACCCAGCGAGGCGCAGCTGGCGGCGATGCCGGTGCCCAGGGCCCAGTACCGCTCGCTGGCGGACCTCGTCGACCTGGCGCACGCCCACGGCTACCGGTTGGTGGCGGTGGAGCAGGCGAACCAGGACGAGTGGGACGTCTTCGAGAACGGTCACGCCCTGGCCTGGGAACGCTGGCTGCGCGACCACCCCGGCTCCGAGCACGCGGCGGAGATCAGGGCTACGGCCGACACCCAGCGCGACTACCGGCTACGCGGGTGGCGCGGCACGATGGGCCTCGCCTACCTGACCCTGCAGGCACCCTGACCGCACAGGCACCCTGACCGCACGGCCCGCGCCGCTGCCCTACGCTTCTCCCGTGCTGGTGCTGCTTCCCCCGTCGGAGACCAAGGCGATCGGCGGCGAGGGCGCGCCGCTCGACCTCGACGCGCTGTCGTTCCCCGAGCTCAACCCGGTGCGCGACAAGCTCGTGTCCGCGCTGGCCGACCTCGCGCGGGACGTCCCGGCGAGCCTCAAGGCGCTCGACATCTCCGAGCGTCAGCTGGACGAGGTGCACCGCAACGCCCAGCTGCGCACGTCGGAGACGACACCGGCTCTGCTGCGCTACACCGGCGTGCTCTACGACAACCTCGACTTCCCGTCGCTGAAGAAGGTCGAGAAGGAACGCGCCTACGAGCGGCTCGCGGTCGCGTCGGCGCTGTTCGGGGCTCTCAAGGGCGGCGACCCGGTGCCCGCGTACCGGCTGTCGGGCGGCACGACGCTGCCCGACCACGGCAGCCTCCGCACGCTGTGGAAGCCCGCGTTGGAGCCCGTGCTGACGAGCGCGGACGAGTTCGTCGTCGACCTGCGTTCCGGCGCGTACTCGAGCCTCGCGAAGATCCCGCACGCCGTGGTCGTCCGGGTGGTCACCAGCGAGGGCAAGGTAGTCAGCCACTTCAACAAGGCGCACAAGGGTCTGCTCGCCCGCGCCATCGTGCGGTCCGCGAGCGCGCCGAAGGACCTGAAAGGCCTGGTCAAGCTCGCACAGAAGGCCGGCCTGAAGATCGTTCCGACGGGCGAGAAGACCGCGGACCTGATCACGGATTAATTCGGTTGCGGGCCGGCGGGCCCGCACGGCAGGGTTCTCCCCGAAGCGTGACATCGGAGCTGGATCGAGGAGGTGCGTCATGTCAGAGCCTGTCTTTGGGCGTGGCACCGCACTCGCGACCCGTCCAGCCGCCCTTCGCGCCTGATCAGCATCGTTTGATCGCAGAGCGCCAGTAGGGCGGTCACCCTTCATCTCTTGGGAGACCCCACCGTGCGCGAGCACGATCTTTACGAGCGTTTCGAAACGTCCTACGACGACGCCGACACCATGCGTCGCAAGGGAAAGCGCAGCAGGAGCAACCGGGCCGCCGACGACGGGGAACCGACGCGTCGCGGCCGCATGACCGAGGAAGAGAAGGTCCGCGTCGCCCGAGTGCGCGAGGACCAGCTCAGTTCGGCGGACACCCCCGAGGACGGTGACCGCTGGTCCACGTGGGGCGACGCCGAGCAGGGCCCCAAACCGCACCCGAGCTGGCTCATCACGGAACTGGCCGCGGTCGACCGCGAGCTCGGCATCGTGAAGACCGGCAAGGAGGCGGACGTCTTCCTGCTGGAACGCGCCATGGGCGAGAAGGCGTGCCTGCTCGCCGCCAAGCGCTACCGCAGCAACGACCACCGGATGTTCCACCGCGACGCGGGGTACCTCGAGGGTCGTCGCATGAAGAAGTCCCGTGAGACGCGGGCGATCGCGAACCGCACCGCGTTCGGGCGCAACCTGATCGCGGAGCAGTGGACGGTCGCGGAGTTCGCCGCGCTCTCGAAGCTGTGGCAGATCGGCGCGCCCGTGCCGTACCCGGTGCAGCGCAGCGGCACCGAGCTGCTGCTGGAGTTCATCGGGGACGACGAGGGCAACGCGGCACCGCGGCTCGCGCAGACCCGTCCGGACGAGGACGAGCTGCTCGACCTGTGGCGTCAGCTCGTCGCGGCGCTGATGACGTTGTCCGAGGCGGGTATCACGCACGGCGACCTCTCGGCGTACAACCTGATGGTGCACGACGGCAGGCTGGTCATGATCGACCTGCCGCAGGTGGTCGACCTCGTCGCGAACCCGCGCGGTGTGGAGTTCCTCGACCGCGACGTCCGCAACATCTGCGGCTGGTTCGCCTCGAAGGGCCTTCCGCCGGAGATCGGAGACCCGTCCGCGCTGGTCACGACGTTGCTGGACGTGGCGGGCATGTCGTGAGCGTCGTGCGCGCCCGGCCGTGTCCAACGACACGGCCGGGCGCGCAACGCGTTGGCGATGATCAGCTAGACTGTAAAAGCACCGATGAAGGCTTGACCGCCGTTGACCGGTGCGTCCACCTACTCATTCAGGCGTGACCACCACGCCGGGCTCGTCCTTGTGAACTGGCACCGCGACTCGCGCGGGGCAGCCTTGAGACGTGCCATGTCTCGGAGGTTTGTTTTGCCATCCATGTCCGAAGGTCGTTCCGAGCGCGGACAAAGCCGCAGGTCACCGCGGCGCCGCTCGGGTCGCCAGGGCAACTCCTCGCGTCCGCAGGCGCGGGTCGAGGAACCGATCGTCGCCGAGCACATCGAGAGCACGCTGCCGGAAGGCCCGTTGCCCTCGTTCGCCGAGCTCGGCCTCTCCGACGCTTTGATCCGTTCGCTGGCCGCCAACGAGATCACCGAGCCGTTCCCCATCCAGGCGGCCACCCTGCCCGACTCGATGTCGGGCAAGGACATCCTCGGCCGCGGCCAGACCGGCTCCGGCAAGACGCTGGCGTTCGGCCTCGCGATGCTGACCCGCCTCGCCGGCGGCCGTTCCGCGCCGCACAAGCCGCGCGGTCTCATCCTCGTCCCCACCCGTGAGCTCGCGATGCAGGTGGAGACGGCGCTCATGCCGCACGCCCGCGCGCTGGGCCTGTGGTGCCGCGTCGTCGTGGGCGGCACGTCGTTCCCGCGCCAGATCGACCACCTGCGCCGCGGCGTCGACCTGCTGATCGCCACGCCGGGCCGGCTGTCCGACCACGTCCGCCAGGAGACCTGCGACCTGTCCCAGGTCGAGATCACCGCGCTGGACGAGGCCGACCAGATGGCGGACATGGGCTTCATGCCCCAGGTCCGCGCGATCCTCGACCTGACCCCGCAGGACGGGCAGCGCCTGCTGTTCAGCGCCACCCTCGACGGTGACGTGGACAAGCTGGTCCGCCAGTACCTGCACGACCCGGTGACGCACTCGGTGGCCCCGCCCACCGCGAGCGTCACGACCATGGAGCACCACCTGCTCTTCGTGTCCCAGGAGGACAAGCAGACGGTGGTGACCGAGGTGGCCGCGCGCGAGGGCCGCACGATCATGTTCGTGCGCACCAAGCACCACGTCGACCGCCTGGCCAAGAAGCTCCGCTCGGTCGGTGTCCACGCGGGAGCCCTGCACGGTGGCAAGGCGCAGAGCGCCCGCACCCGCGTGCTCGGCGAGTTCCGCGAGGGCACCACGCCGGTCCTGATCGCGACCGACGTCGCCGCGCGCGGCATCCACGTCGACGACGTCTCGCTCGTCGTGCACGTCGACCCGCCGGCCGACCCGAAGGACTACCTGCACCGTGCAGGCCGCACGGCGCGTGCGGGCCAGTCCGGCACGGTCGTCACGCTGGTCACGCACGACCAGCGTCGCGCCGTCCAGGGCATGGCCGCTCGCGCGGGCATCCGTCCGGAGAGCACGAAGGTGCGCCCCGGTGACGACGACCTGGTCCGCATCACCGGCGCGCGCACGCCGTCGGGCGAGCCGATCGTCGAGCGCGAGAAGCCGGCCCGCCGCGGTGGCGGAGGCCGTCGCTTCGGCGCTCCCGCCGCCGGTGGCGGTGGCCGCGGTGAGTACCGCGGTGGCTCGGGCCGCCGGTCCGAGGGCGGCGAGTTCCGCGGTGGACCGCGCCGGTCGGAGCGGTCCGAGGGTGGTCGTTCGTTCGGCCGCACGGAGCGGGGCAGCAGCGCGGGTCGTCCGCGCCGGGCGCCGCAGCACTGACGCCTGATCTGATCGACCGCTGAGGCCGCTTCCCCGTTTCGGGGAGGCGGCCTCAGCCATGTCCGGGGTCTGCGGGCGAGCCGGATACGGTGGCCCATGGGGCGGAACTGGTACCTGCTGTGGAGCGGGAGCGCGGTCTCGGCGCTCGGCGACGGGATCTTCCTGGCGGCACTGCCGTTGCTCGCCGCCACCCTCACCCAGGACCCGGAGCTGATCGCCGGCTTGAGCTTCTTCGGCACGCTCCCCTGGCTCCTGGTCTCACTCTCCGCCGGTGCCGCGGCGGACCGGTACGACGGCAGGAAGCTGCTCCTCGTCGCGCTCTGGGCGCAATGTGCGCTCATGGCCGTGCTCGCCACGTTCCACAGTGCACACATCGTGTTCCTGTACGGCATGGCGTTCCTGATCGGCGCGGCCGAGACCGTCCCGAAGGCCGTGGGGCAGCCGCTCATCAAGGCCACCGTCGACGACCACCTGCTGGAGCGTGCGAACGGTCGGCTGTTCTCGTCGCAGGCGGTGGCGTTGCAGTTCGTGGGGCCACCGCTGGGCGGGCTGCTGTTCGTCATGGCGGTCCCGGCGCCGTTCTGGGTCAACGCCCTGACGTTCGCCGTCGCGGCCGCGTTGGTCACGAAGATGCGCATCAGCCACCAAGCGCCGGCCACCAGGCCGAAGGCGCGCGAAGGCCTGCGGTGGCTGGTGCGGCACAAAACATTGCGGACCATCACGATCGTGTCGGCGACGACGAACCTGTGCATCGCGATGACGATGGCGACGCTGGTGTTGTTCGCCCGGCAACGCCTCGGGCTCACCGGCGCGGGCTTCGGTGCGTTCCTGGCCACGCTCGCCTGTGGAGGGGTGGCGGGCGGGCTGCTGGCAGAACGGCTCATCGCCCGGTTCCGAGACGCGGTCGCGACCACGATCGTGCTGATTCCGTTGATGTGGCTGGGAATTGCGACGGTTGCCCACGACCTGAAGACGGTCGCGGTGTTCGCGGTGGTCAGTTCGTTCTGCACCGCCGTGTGGGGTGTGGCGACGGCCAGCTACCGGCAACGCGTTGTGCCCGCAGAACTCCTGGGACGCGTCAGCAGCGCGCAGACGCTGGTCACCTGGGGCGTTCAGCCCGTCGGCGCGCTGCTGGGCGGCCTCATCGCAAGCCAGGGAGGACTGCTCGCGCCCTGGTACGTCGCGGTGGCCCTCAGGACCGCGGTGGGGTTGTGGAGTTTCAGACCGCTGCGGCGAACTGAGCTGAGTGCAGCCGGTGCCAGGCGCCTTCCCCGGCGAGCAGTTCGTCGTGCGTGCCCTGTTCGGCGATGTGGCCCGCCTCCATCACGAGGATCAGGTCGGCGTCGCGGATCGTCGAGAGGCGGTGGGCGATGACGAACGACGTGCGCGACGAACGCAGGGCCGCCATCGCGTGCTGCACCGAGGATTCGGTGCGGGTGTCGACGAGTCAGGATTCATTGCTGAATCAGGTGACGGCCACACGACGAAGGCCGCTCCCCCGACACGAGGGAACGGCCTTCCTGCCCGGATCAGCGGGCTACTTCTTGGCCGCTGCCTTGAAGTTCCACTGCGCGGCGGTGCCGGAGCAGGACGCCGCGGTCACCTTGCCGGACGCGTCCCGGTAGCACTTGGTGTTGTACTGCATGTCCGAAATGGTCTTGTTCGGGTTGATCGACCACTGCTGGGCCGGCCCGCCGTCGCACTTCTTCAGGACGACCTTGCCGGACGAGAGCGCGGTGCACAGCTGCGGCGAACCCTGTTCCATGAACGCGCCGTGGAACTTGAACTGCTGGTTCGCCGCGCCGGTGCAGGTGGCCGTGGTGAGCTGCGCGCCGGACGCGCCGCCCTGCAGGCACTTGCCGGTCGAGACGTTCTTGTACTCGCCGTTGGTGGTCTTGGGCTTCGCGCCGCCGTAGCACTCGCCGGTCGAGGTGTTGAAGATCGGCGTCGAGTCCACGGTCAGGTTCGACGGCGGGTTGATGATCGTCTCTTCGAGCACCGGCTTGCCGTCGTCGTGGTACGTCGTCAGCGCGTCCTCGCAGTCGATCGCGGCCATGGCGTTGCCGCCCTTGCCGCCGATCCACGCGTCGAAGTGCCACAGCCTCGGGCCACCGTTGGGGCCGTTGCCGTTCCAGTCCTGCTCACAGGAGGAACAGGAGTCCTCCATGACGAAGTACTTCTTGACCCGGGGGAAATAGATCTTCGTGCCCGGCTTGGCCTCTTTGCTGGACGTGGCGAACGTGATCGGGTCGTTCCACGTGCCCTTTCCACCGGCCGTGTCGTGCAGCCCCGGATAAGCGATGTCGCCGCCGGGGGGCGTGTTGTCCCACCAGCCGTAGAACGTCCAGAAGACCTGCTGGGAGGCCGGTGCCGCCATTACGGGTGACGAAGCGAGCAAACCGGACATCGCGAGCAAAATACCTGCCGCCAAAGACAGGGCGCGTTTCATGCGTGCCTCCGCACAAACCGGTGGACATTGACGGCGTGAGAGCAGAGTCCACCGGTTGCGCGGCTTTTGTAAAGAAACTTATCTAACTATTTGCGGAAGCAATGTCGGTGACCGGGCCGACCACGATGATCGCCGGCGGACGGATCTCGTGGGCCTTCACGTCGGCCCCCAGCGTGTCCAAAGTGGACTTCAGAACGCGCTGGGACGCCGTGCTGCCCTCCTGGATGACGGCGACTGGCGTCGAGCCCGGCCGTCCCTCCATCAACGCCGTGGCGAACGCACCGGCGCGTTCGACAGCCATCATCAGCACGACCGTGCCGTTGAGGCGTGCGATCGCGGACCAGTCGACCAACGAGCGCGGGTCGTCCGGTGCCACGTGTCCGGAGACAACGACGACCTCGTGCGCCACCCCTCGGTGCGTCACCGGCACTCCGGCCAACGCGGGCACACCGAACGCCGACGTCACGCCCGGCACCACGGTGACCGGGATGCCGGCCTCCGCGCACGCCAGCAACTCCTCGAAGCCGCGCCCGAAGACGTACGGGTCGCCGCCCTTGAGCCGGACGACGAACTTGCCCTCCTTGGCGCGGTCGATCAGCGTCTCGTTGATGAACTCCTGCGTCGCCGCGCGCCCGTACGGGATCTTCGCCGCGTCCACGACCTCGACGTGCGCGGGCAGTTCCTCCAGCAACTCGCGCGGTGCCAGCCGGTCGGCCACCACGACGTCCGCGTGCGCCAGCAAACGCTTGCCCTGCACCGTGATCAGCTCGGGGTCGCCGGGACCGCCACCGACCAGCGCCACGCCGACGGGCGGTGCGGCCTGGTCCGCGATGCGGCCGTCGCGCAACGCCGCCACGAGCCCGTCGCGCACGGACGCCGACCGGCGGTGCTCACCCCCGGCCAGCACGCCGATCAGCATGCCGTCGTGCATGCCGCTGGCCGGCGTGACGGCCGTGCCCTCGACGGCGATGTCCGCGCGCACGCAGAACACGCGCTGCGCCAGTGCTTCTTCGCTGATCTGCGCGTTCACCTCGACGTCGGACGTGCAGGCCAGCACGTACCAGGCACCCTCGACGTCACCGGCCTCGAACAGCCTTTCGTGCCAGGTCAGCTCCCCCGCATCGACCATGCCCTGGACGGAGGGGGTGACGGACGGCGACACGAGCTCGACGACGGCGCCGGACGCGATCAGGCGGGGCAGGCGGCGCTGCGCGACCGTGCCACCGCCCACCACGAGGACGCGCCGGCCCCGGAGGTCGAGGCCGGCCAGGTAGTGCTGTTCAAAGGGCATGCGTAGAAGCATCCACACCGGACCCGCCGTGTCCAGCCGAAGGGAACATGGTCACAGCGCCAGCAGCTCGAAAGAGGTGGCCAGCACCCCTCCGAAGCGCTTTCCCGCGGCTTCTGCCATCGAACGGAGGAACGGCTCCGGGTTCGCCATCTCGCCGCCCAGCTCGTCCAGGTACGCCTTGTGCGCGCGCAGCGAGGCCACGGAAGCGTCGAACGAGTCGGTGATGTCCACGCCGTGCGTCGACAACGGCGAGGATGCCGCCAGCACGAACTTGACGCCCTGCCACTTCTCCAGACCGAGCTCCGGGAAGATCCACCGGTTGCCCGCGTCCCGCACGGCGTCCACGGCGGCGCGTCCGACGGCGATGTGGTCGGCCATGTTCAGGCCGCCGGCGGGCCAGGTCTCGCGGAAGTTGCCGGTGATCACGACCTCCGGCCGGTGCCGGCGGAGGGCGGCGGTGATGTCGCGCCGCAACGGGACCCCGTACTCGATGGTGCCGTCCGGGTGGTCCAGGAACTCGACCTCGGTGACGCCGACGGCGGCGCAGGACGCGATCTGCTCCTCGACCCGCAACGGTGCGCAGGTGGCCGGGTCCATCGAGTCGATGCCGTTCTCGCCACGGCACGCGAGCAGGTACGTGATGTTCTTGCCTTGAGCGGTCCAACGCGCGATTGCGCCCGCACCGCCGTACTCCATGTCATCGGGATGAGCGACGACGACCAGTGCACTCGACCAGTCCTCGGGCACGGGTTCCAGATCAGCCATGCAGAGCAGGGTGCGCGCCGGAGCACGCACCCCGCAACTGACGAATGACTGCTTACAGCTGAGCGGTGATCACGTCGTAGTAGGTCGCGATCCGGCCGTACACACCGGGGTAACCGGCGCCGGCGCAACCGCGGCCCCACGAGGTGTCACCGATGAGCTTGCCGCCGAAGACCAGCGGGCCACCGGAGTCGCCCTGGCAGGTGTCGACGCCGCCCTGCGGGAAGCCCGCGCAGATCATGGAGCTGTTGCTGTACTGGGAGTACGCCGTGCGGCAGGTCGCGTCGGACGTCAGCGGCACGTTGGCCTTGAGCAGGTAACGCGACGCGGAACCACCCGAGGAGGTGGTGCCCCAGCCGAGGATCAGCGCGGAGTTGCCGGCCGCGTAGAGCGCGGTGTCGGACGGCGTGGCGAGCGGCAGGGTGGCCGAGCTGATGTTGCGGTCGAGCGTCAGCACGGCCACGTCGAAGCCGGAGGTCGCGCTGCGGTAGCTCGGGTGCACCCAGATGCGGGTGACGCTCGCGACCGTGCCCGCGGTGCTCTGCTTGTCGTCACGCCCGTGCACGACGCGCGTGCTGGACGCGGAACGACCGGAGACGCAGTGTGCGGCGGTGACGACCTTGTTGGCCTTCACCAGCGTGCCGCCGCAGAACTGCGAACCCGAGGTCGACGCCAGGTAGACGACCCACGGGTAGGTGGCGGTGCTCGCCCGCGTGCCGCCGACGATCATCGGCGACACGTCGCCCGCGTTGGCTGCGGGAGCGACGAAGAAGATGCTTGCGAACGCGGTCACCGCGATGGACACGATCAGGCGACGCAGGGTTTTCGCCATGGTGCCAGTCCTTCCCTTGACGCTGTGTGTGCAGGGTGTGAAGCACGGCACACACAGCGTCAGGGTCGGAGATTCGGCGGCGGAACCGCCATTAGTCGGACATGTCCGACTTCACCGTTGACTCAGGCGATGCCACGAGCCGTGAACGCGGCCTTGACCGTGGCGGCGTCCGCGTCGCCGTAGAGCTTCTTGGCGGTGGCGACCGTCGCGGCGGCGGCCTGGGCGAACGTGGTCGAGGGCGTGTACGAGAACTGCGCCTCCAGCACGATCTTCGCCGCCTTGTCCCGGCCGAACGCCTTGTAGACGTCGAACAGGGCACGCGACCAGATCTGGCCGTCGAAGTGGACCTCGTTCTGGCGCTGGCTGACCGTCAGGTTCGTGTCGGTGCGGCGCAGGCAGTGCGGGGTCTCGGTGGTGTAGGCCGTGGCGTCCCAGTCCATGATGCACGCGAGCGGGGTCGTGGCCGTGTCCTGGGCGTCGCGAGAGGACATGATCAACGCCCACCAGTCGCCGAAGCCCTCGCCGATCGAGCCGCCGTCGAGCGACGAGCCGAATCCCGGCACCTGGGCGTCCTGGATGGCGTGGCCGAGTTCGTGCCAGACGACCTCGACGTCCTCGGCGTCGTCGACACCGCCGGTGCCGAACGTGATCTGGTCCTTGCTCGGGTCGTAGAACGAGTTGTCCTCGGTGAGGCCGAGCGTGGTGATCTTCTGGGCCTCGTTGTTGATGTTGGTGAAACCGAGGCCCTGGATGTACTTCTGCGCCTCGGTCACGCCCCAGTAGGCGTTGACCTGCTCGAAGAAGTCGTTGGTGCGGGTGTAGTCGAACCGGTTGCTCTTGTTGTACGCGAGCTTGCCCTTGGCGCCGGTGATCGTCGCGTACTTGCCCTTGAGGTAGCCCGAACCGTCCAGATCGGACAGCGTGACCGACTTGTACGCGGCGGCGGGAACGGCCGAGTCGGCGTCGTTGGCGTCCTTCAGGTTCTGGTTCTGCTGCGACGACACGGGGTTAGGGCTGAACACCTTGCCGGTGCCGTTGGCGTGCTTGACCAGGCTCTCGGTCTTGACGACCGCGCCGGACTCCGCGTGCACCAGCGTGCGCTCGGATCCCCTGCCGTGGTCGGAGATCACCTCGTAGACGAGTCCGGTGCCGGGCAGCACCTTGAGGTTCGCGCCCTCGGGTGCGTTCGTCTTGGACTTGGCGTCTTCGGCCGTGATGGCGGGCGTGACGTCGACCGCGCCGACCTGCAGGCGGCCGTCGTCCACGGTCTTCACGCCGGTCGCCTTGTCGACGTGCTCGACGTAATAGGCGCCCAGCACGGGTTTTCCGTCGAAAGTCTGCTCGTACCAGGTGTGCGTGGCCGTCAGCGAGTCGCGCACGGTCAGCAGGCGCAGGCCTTCCTTCGGCGCGGCGGCCTGGGCGGTGATCGTCAGCAGGGACAGTGCGACGCCGGCGGTGCAGGCGACAGCGACAAGACGACGGGCTCTCATGCCGGTCTCCAGTGCTTCGGGCCCCCTGGTGCAGGGAATGGGGCCGTGTGCATGGCGACGCTAATCAAGAAAACTTCGTCGCTGACCCTACGAAAGAAGGAAAAACATCAGCTTTCCCATACTCCGGGAACAACAATTACGTCGGCTTCGACCGGAATGTCCAGCGTTGGCCCGGTTCCGAATGCGACGAACGCGACGGCCGCGCCCTGAGCGGCCAAATCGCACGCGCCCTCGTGCCGGATTTCCGTACCGGCCCGCAGAAGCGGGCCCACCGCGTCGGTCGCCTCTTTCGTCCCGACCACGTACGCGGCGCGCCGGATCTCCGCCTCGGCCCGCGGTGTCCGTTCCTGCGCCGACCCCGGTCCGAGCCCGACCAGCGCGAGCCGGCCACGCGGCAGCACCCGTGCCGCGGCCACGGTTACGTTGTCCCGCTTGAACTTCTCGGCCGCGAGCTCGACCGGACCGCCGTACCCGAGGCTCTGCGCGCCCTTGATCGCGGCCGCCTCGGCGACGCTCGCCGTCCCCATCGAGTTGCGCACCACCGAACTCGGGTTGGGCACGTCGATCTCGGCGAGCACCTCCGTCGGGAACGTCAGCAGCTCGGCGGTGTCGCCGTGCCAGAAACCCCAGTCCTCCACGGCGTCCACGATGCCGGGTTCGTCCGCCTTGGAGTCGGCCGTCGCGAACGCCTTGATGGCCCTCAGGTCCAGGCCACCGGTCGCGTCCAGTTCGGACAGTGCCGCCCCCACGCTGGTGGCCGACGCACCCCGCGTCGAACCCACCCCGACGACGAGCGTGCGCGGCACGATCCGCAGCACGTTCTCCTTGCTCGCCCCTGCCTTGTCGTCCACCACGACCACCCAGGTGGCGTCCTCGCCGCCCGGCACGACGTTCGGTGGCAACGCGGGCAGCGGGAAGTTCAACGGGTTGCGCAGCACGACCTTCTCGCCGGCCTCGATGGCGGCGGTGCAGGCCGCGACGTCGCCGTCGGCGGTGGCGTCGAGCTGCTCGACCAGTTCGTCCAGCATGGAGTCGATGGACGGGCCGGTCGTCACCACGGCGGTGCGGTTGAGCAGGTCGGCGACGTGCCGCGTGAAGACGTCCGCGTCGCCCGCCAGCGCCACGACGAAGTGCTGGTCGACGCAGACCACGGCGGGGTCGGACCGCTTGTCCCGCAGGAGGGGCGCGACCAGCCGGACGGCGGTGGCGGCGTCGAGGAACAGCACGACCGCGCCGAGGCGGGGCCAGAGGCTGCGGACTGCGGGCTTGACCGGGCCGTCGGGGACGACGGCGTCGGCGCCGAGGAGACCTGCCAGGTCGGCGGCGTCACCGCGCTGAGCCGGTCCGGCGAACACTCCGATCACGCCTGCGCTCCCCGCGGCTGGAAGAGGACGGCTGAGGCAGGCGGCGCGGACGGACCGCTCACACCCGCCACCCACGACTGAAAACGAACGGCTCGGGCGAGCCGCGCGAACGGACCGCTCACACCCGCCACCCACGACTGAAAACGAACGGCTGGAGCGAGCCGCGCGAACGCACCGCTCACTTCTTGGTTCCCCACAACACCGTCACCGGCACCGCCGGCGCGAACCCCGAGTCCAGCAGGCGTGAAGCCGTCCAGTGCACACCCTCGACCTCGTACCCGGCCGCCGCCAGCGCGTCCCGGGCGGGCACGATCTCGTCCACGCTCTCCGTCGCCACCACGACCCGCTTCGCCGACACGGCGGCGGAGGCCTTGACCGCGCTCAGGTTCCCGCGCCCGACGAACACCGCGTCCGGCCGCGGCAGCGAGGGTGCGTCCAGCTCGGATTCCTCGACCCGGACGTCGACGCCGTGCGCCGAGGCGTTCGCGATGATCCGCACGCACTGCACCGGGTCCGGTTCGACCGCGATCACGGCGGCACCGAGCCGGGCGCACTCGACGCCCACCGCGCCGGAGCCGGCCAGGACGTCCCACACCAGCACGCCGGGGCGTGGGGCGAGGCGGGCCAGCACGAAGGCGCGGACCTCGGCGCCGAGGACGTGGGTCCTGGTCGCGAAGGAGTCGTCGGGCAGTGCCCAGCCGTCGCGGGACTGGAGGAACTCGTTGTCCGCCAGGCACAGCACGGCGGTCGGGGCGGTCCAGCGCCGGGTGACGGCGTCGCGCGGGTCGATCGGGACCAGCTCGTCGCCGTCCTGCACGGTGAGGGTGCGGCGCCAGCCCGCGAGGCCCGCGCCGATCTCGGCGGGGCCGATGCCGTCGGCGAGTTTCACGACGACGGCGGAGTGGGCCCGGCAGACGTTCAGCGCCGGACGCAGGCCGTCCGCCGCGTCGACGACCTCGGCGGGGCGGGCGGCTGCGCTCAGCAGCTTCTCGAACGACATCAGTCAGCTGACCGCTTGGCCTTGCGGGCCTGCCTCTTGCGCGGCGAGGAAGTGGAGGCGTTGACGGTCGGCGGCTTCGGCTTCTCGGCCGCCACGACGGTCAGCTTCGGCTTGGGGGCCGGCTCCTCGGCGGGCTTGCGGACCGACTGCTGTATTTCCTCGACCGCCGTCCACGCCGGGTTCGACTCGGCGGGAGTGGCGGCAGGAGCGACGGCCGGCACGGCGGCGGGGATCGGCTCGTCGGTGCGCGTCGCGATGCGCGAGGCGGCCCGGCGCGACCAGCGGGTCGGGCGGGCGGCGCGCAGCGGTTCGTCGACGGACGCGGTGGCCGTGCCGGAGACGCGGCGGGTCGGGGCCTTCACGGCCGTGCCCACGAGGAACAGGGTCGGGCGGTACAGCTTGTGCTGCTTCACCACGGACTCCAGCGCGCCGACCGTGGTGTGCACGACGACCTCGTCGGTCTGGCTCACCTTGTACGCGACGACGACCGGGGTGTCCTCGGTGTAGCCGCCCGCCAGCAGCTTCTCCACGAACTGGCCGGTGCGCGCGCCCGAGACCGTGGCGGCCATCGTGGTCTGCAGCGCGGCGAACTCCTGGACGCGCTCGCTGCTCTCCGGCGAGATCAGCACGGTCGAGGACGCCTCGGTCGTGGTGAGCTCGCGGCCGATCCTGGCGGCCGCCGCGGCGACGACGGACACGCCCGGCACGACCTCGACCTCGAGGCCGAGGCGCACGCACAGGTCGTGCTGCTCCTGCACGCCCCCGCCGGTCGCGGCGTCGCCCGCGTGCAGGCGCACGACGACCTGGCGCGACGCGGCGGCGCGGCGGTACAGGTCGGTGATCTCCTCCTGCGTGACGCGCGAGAAGTCGACCAGGTCGGCCTCGGCCTTCGCGTGCTCGCGGACGCACTCCACGTCCACGGCGCTCGGAGCCCAGATCACGACGTCGGCTTCCGCGATGCGGCGCGCGCCGCGGAGGGTGATGAGGTCGGCGGCACCGGGACCGGCGCCGACGAAGGAGACCCGACCGGTCGTCGTCACGACAGCTCCACAGGGGGTTTGGGGAGAGAGGCTTAGACGAGGACCGTACCGTCTGCCACTCCGGCCACGAACGGGTGGCAGGCCCGCACGAACCGGGCCACCGCTTCGGGGTCACCGGCCGGGTGCGTGTGCAGGTACGACGCGTGCACGCCACCGAACGCGAACCCCTCGGCGACCGGCCTCGAATCGACGCCGCGCCACTGCCACGCGGGCGGGTCGGAGTGCGGTGTGGACAGCTGCGTGCGGTGGAACTCGTGGCCGGTCACGCGGCTGCCGGGAGCGTGCAGCGGCGACCCCGCGGACGCCACCGCGTCCCGATAGCCCAAGGTCAGCTTCGGCGTCATGAACCCCTCGGCGTCGATCACCCCGCACATCGGGTGCCCGTCGAGCGAGCGCGCGAGGTACAGCAACCCTCCGCACTCGGCGTGCACCGGCGCACCCGATCGAGCGAACCGAGCGACCGCCGCGCGCAACGGGGCGTTGGCCGACAGCGCTTCCGCGTGCTGTTCGGGAAACCCACCCGGCAGCACGAGTCCCGCCGTGCCTTCCGGCAGTTCCTCGTCGTGCAGCGGATCGAGCACCGCGACGGCCGCGCCGGCCGCCTTCAGCACCTCGACGTGCTCTGCGTACCCGAACGTGAACGCCGCCCCGCCCGCGACCGCCACCACCGGCTCCGAAGGCACCCGCTCGACCTGCGGCTCCCACGCCGCGACGGCCATCGCGGGCACCGACGCGAGCCGGCGCACCCCGTCGAGGTCGACGTGCTTGGCCACGGCGGCGGCGATGGCGTCCACGGCGGCCACGGCCTCGGCACCGTGCTCGGCCGCCGTCACGAGCCCCAGGTGCCGTGAGGGCAGGGAGAACTGCGGATCGCGCGGCAGCACGCCGAGCACGTCCAGCCCCACCTCGTCGCACGCCGACCGCAGCACCTGCTCGTGGCGTTCCGACCCGACCTGGTTGAGGATCACGCCGCCGAGCCGGACCGTGGGGTCGTAGCCGCGGAAGCCGTGCAGCAACGCCGCGAGCGACCGGCTCTGCCCGCGCGCGTCCACGACGAACAGCACGGGTGCGCCGATCAGCTTCGCGACGTGCGCGGTGGAGCCGAGACCGGCGGTGTCGATGCGGCCGTCGAAGAGGCCCATGACGCCTTCGACTACGGCGATGTCGCAGCCCTTCGAGCCGTGCGCGAAGAGACCCGGGACGCGGTGCTCGCCGACCATGACCGGGTCGAGGTTGCGACCGGGACGGCCGGTGGCGAGCGAGTGGTAGCCGGGGTCGATGTAGTCGGGCCCGACCTTGAACGGCGCGACGCGGGAACCGGTGCGGCGCAACGCGGCCATCAGGCCGGTGGCCACGGTGGTCTTGCCGCTGCCGGAGGCGGGGGCCGCGATGACGAGGCGGTTCACCACCGGGCACCCCGCTGCCCGGAGGCGAAGACGGTCGTGAACGGTCCGCTCACCACTCGATCCCCCGCTGCCCCTTCTGCCCGGCGTCCATCGGGTGCTTGACCTTCGTCATCTCCACCACGAGGTCCGCCGCGTCGACCAGCTTCTGCGGCGCGTACCGCCCGGTGATCACCACGTGCTGGTGGCCCGGCCGGGAGACCAGCGCGTCCACCACCTCGTCCACGTCGATCCACCCCCAGTGCAGCGGGTAGGTGAACTCGTCCAGCACGTAGAACCCGTGCCGTTGCGAAGCGAGGCGGCGAGCGATCTCGGCCCAGCCCTCACGGGCGGCCTCGGCGTGGTCGTCCTCGGTGCCCTGCTTGCGGGTCCAGGACCAGCCCTCGCCCATCTTGTGCCACTCGACGGCACCGCCCTCGCCGGTCTCGTCGTGCAGCCGGCCGAGCGCCTTGAACGCGGACTCCTCGCCCACCTTCCACTTGGCGGACTTCACGAACTGGAACACGCCGATGTCCCAGCCCTGGTTCCAGCCGCGCAGCGCCATGCCGAACGCCGACGTCGACTTCCCCTTCATCTCGCCGGTGTGCAGCATCAGCAACGGGCGGTTGCGGCGCTGCCGGGTGGTCAGCCCGTCCTTCGGGACCGCGGTGGGTTGTCCTTGGGGCACTGGGGTTTCTCCTTCACGCGGCCCGGACGACGCCGGCGAGGTGGTCGGCGGACAGCTGGTCGAGCCGCACGCAGGTGCCCTGCAACGCCTCGGCGACCTTCGCGGCGAGACCGAGGCGGACGTGTCCCTGCTCGCAGTCGACGACCACGACGGCGGTCTGCTCCAGCAGCCCGGCGGCCTTCAGCGCGTCCTTGGTCGGGTCGCCGCCGAGGCCGCTCGAAGTGGCCCGGCCGTCCGTGAGCAGCACGACCAGGGGGCGCTTGCGCGGGTCCCGCAGCCGTTCGATCTCCAGTACTCGGTGGGCCTTCAACAGTCCGTCCGCCAACGGGGTGCGGCCCCCGGTGCGCATCTTCTTCAACCGCGTCGCTGCGGCGTCGACCGAGGTCGTCGGGGGCAACGCGACCTCGGCGGACCGGCCGCGGAACGTCACCACGCCCACCTTGTCGCGGCGCTGGTAGGCGTCGCGCAACAGCGAGATCACCGCGCCGCTGACCGCCGACATCCGCTTCTGCGCGGCCATCGAGCCGGAGGCGTCGACCACGAAGAGGACCAGGTTCGACTCCTTGCCCTCCCGCACGGCCCTGCGCAGGTCGGAGGCGGTGAGCAGGAGTCCGGGGCCGGTCCGTCCCCGTGCGGCCTGGTGCGGTGCCGCGGTGGCCAGCGTGTCGACCAGGTGCAGCCCGTTGCCGTCCACTGTGGACGAGCGGACGATCCGGCCGGTGCGGGCGCGGGCGCGGGACCGCTTGCCCGGCGCGCCTTCGCCGACTCCGGGGACCTCCAGCAGGCGCGCCTTGAACGCGGGTGAGGGTTCCGGCGCCGGACGGTCTTGAGGCGCGTTCCCGTTGCCCTGGGGGCGTTCCTGCGGTTCGGGCAGCTCTCCACCGCCGGGGCCGTCGTCGTCCGGGCCCTCGTCCGAGGGCTCCTCGGCGTGCTCGGCGGCCTGCTTCATGGCGTCCTCGAGCTGCTGCTCCTCGATGCCGGGCTCGTCGAACGGGTCGCGGCGGCGCCGGTGCGGCAACGCGAGCCGGACGGCGGTCTCGACGTCGGCCTCCTCGACCGCGCCGGCCCCGCGCCACGCCGCGTGCGCCACGGCGGCGCGGGCGACCACGAGGTCCGCGCGCATGCCGTCGACCTCGAAAGCCGCGCAGACGGCGGCGATCCGGCGCAGCTCACCGTCCGGGAGGGACACCCCGGCCAGCCGGGACCGCGCGTCGGTGATCTGCTGCTTCAGCTCGGCGTCCTGCGCTGCCCAGCGGGCGGCGAACCCGGCCGGGTCGGCCTCGTAGGCGAGCCGGCGGCGGATGACCTCGGTGCGCACGGCGACGTCACGGGCGGCCTTCACCGCGACGGTCAGCCCGAACCGGTCGAGCAGCTGCGGCCGCAGCTCGCCCTCTTCGGGGTTCATCGTGCCGACCAGCAGGAACTGCGACGGGTGCGACACCGACACGCCCTCGCGCTCGACGTGCGCGCGGCCCATCGCGGCGGCGTCGAGCAGCAGGTCGACCAGGTGGTCGTGCAGCAGGTTGACCTCGTCGACGTACAGCACGCCCCGGTGCGCGGCGGCCAGCAGACCGGGCTGGAACGCGCGGACCCCCTCGGTCAGCGCCTTCTCCAGGTCGAGCGATCCGACCAGCCGGTCCTCGGTAGCACCGACGGGCAGTTCGACGAGCCGGGCCGGACGCCGCTGCACGCCGTCGTGCGGCGCGTCGGGGCAGTCGGTGGTCCCGGGCGCGCAGCCGAACCGGCAGCCGGCCGAGACGTCGAGCTCGGGCAGCAACGCGGCCAGCGCGCGCACGATGGTCGACTTCGCGGTCCCCTTCTCCCCTCGGACGAGAACGCCGCCGATGCCGGGGTGCACGGCGTTCAGCAGCAGGGCGAGCCGGAGGTCGTCATGGCCGACGACAGCCGAAAACGGGAACATGCTCAGCGAAGTCCTTCCTCGGGTGTCCACGCCCGCGGTGAGGTGAAGAGGGGGACGAGTTCCTGACTCCCGGCTTCGGAGAACCGGTCACAGTCGCGGGACGGCGCCGGAGTTCCACCGGCTTCCTCGCACTCCCCTCACAGCCCCGGCATCGTCGCATTTCGCACGGCAGGGTCCAACAGCCAGGTGAGCGACGTCGCTAGTGGCGTCGATCAAAACGGTGCCGGTGCATTCGTGTTCAGACGGTCGTGTCGGGGTGCCGCCACCGATTTGAGCGACGTCGCTAGATCAGCGCGAGGAACTCCTTCCACGCCGCTCTGACCTCGTCGCCCGTCCACTCCAGCGCGGGCTCGGCCACGGTCACCTCGGTCTTGGCCAGCTGCCCGTCCTGCCAGAACCCGCCGAGGAACTTCCCGCTCAGCTCCTTGAGCCGAGCCGGATCGCCGGGCAGGTGCAGCGCGAACTGGTGCGTGTGCGGTTCGGGCTGGTCCATCGCGGCGGCGACGACCTTGGCGTGCGCGACGTACGAACCGAGCTTGGGCAGGACCGTGTCCAGGCCGTGCAACGCCGACAACGCCGCAGGCCACTGCTGGAACAGCATGCCGCCGTAGCGGTGCCGCCAGACCCGTGCCTGCTCGACGAAGTCCCGCGTCCCGGCGAGCGCCGCGCCGGAGATGCCCTCCAGCGACTTGTAGAACGACACGTAGACCGAGTCGAACAGCCCCGCGATCTCGGGCAACGGCTTGCCCAGGCCGTGCGTGCTCTCCCACAGCCGCGCGCCGTCGAGGTGCACGACCGCGTCCCGTTCGCGGGCGAGGTCCACCACCGACACCAGCTCGTCCCACGAAGGCAGCACGAATCCGGCCTCGCGGTCCGGCACCTCCAGCAGCAGCGTCCCGAACGGCTCGGGGCACGTGCCGACGTCGGCGTTGCGCACCTTGATCGGCCGCAACCCGGACAGCACGGTCAACGCCTCGTCCTCGTGCTGCAACGGGTGCGCGGCGGGGTGCATCGCGACGATCGGGTTGTGGGTGCGGTCGGCCCAGCAGCGCAACGCGATCTGCTGCGCCATCGTCCCGGTCGGCACGAACAAGGCCGCCTCGGTGCCGAGCAACGCGGCCACCCGCTCCTCCAGCGCGCCCACCGGGCCGCCGTCGCCGTAGCGGTCGGGGTCGACGTCCGGCACCGGGCCGAGCGACTCCAGCAACGTCTTCCTGCGGACTCCCGAGAGCTGTCGGTTCATCACCCCAGCATCAAACCTCAGGTCAGCGGCTCACAGCCACCGACTTCGGGGCGCGGAAGGACAGCAGGTTCAGCCACTCCGGCCGCGGCCCGACCAGGTGCAACGACGGTTCGTGCCGAGCCACCGTGCGCAACGTCACGGCGACCTCCAGCCGGGCCAGCCCCGCGCCGAGGCAGAAGTGGCGGCCGTAGCCGAACGCCAGGTGGCGCGGGTCGGTTTCCTTACCGCTCAACAACAACACGAGCTCCGCACCGGCCGGAACGCGCACACCGGACAGAACGACCTCACGCGCGGTCAGCCGCCGCCAGGTCACCACGGGTGTCTCGGTCCGCAGCACGTCCTCGACGAACGCCTCCGCGACGCCGGGCTCGGGCAGCCGCGCCCACAGCTCCCGGTCCTGCAACGCGCGCCGCAACGCCGTGGACAGCAGCTGGGTCGTCGTCTCCTGGCCGGCGATCAGCAGGAAGTAGCAGAGACCCGCGGAGTCCTCCGCCGACACACCGGCGTCGGCCAGCGCGCAGAACAGCCCGCCGTCGCGGGCGTGGTAGCGCTTGACCAGCCACTGGTGGAAGTCGCCGACGTCGCCGACCAGCTCCAGCTGGCGTTCGCGGGTGATGTCGCCCCAGAAGAACTCCAGCGACCCCGTGCTCCACCGCTTCAAAGTCGGTACGTCGACATTGGGCAGCCCGAGCAGGTCCATCAGCACGATCGCGGGGAGGTCCCAGGCGAGGTCCCGCACGAGATCCGTGCCACCCAGGCGTTCCAGAACAAGGGCTTCGATGCGAGGCTCCGCTGCGGCAACGCGCGTGGCCGTGAAGAAGGACGCCACGAGTCGCCGCAGGTCAGCGTGTGAATCGGACCCGTTGTTCGCGAGCGTCGGCGGAAGCGAGAAGCGGGCGCGGACCAGCGACCGCAACGCCGCCGGAGCCACCGGCGTCACGGCGGTCAGCGCGTTGTCGGGCAGGTACGTGACGGGATCGGCGAGCACGGCACGCACGTCGTCGTAGTCGGACACCACCCAGCGGCCGCCGAGGAACTGCACCGGCGAGGTGAGTTCGGCGCGCGTGAAGGTGAACAGGTCCACGAGCGGCACGCTAGCGGCCGGATGGGAGACTCAGGCGGTGACCGTGAGCACAACTGAGGCGATTTCCAGTCCTGGTGAGGCGACGTTCGACTGGATCGACGTCCGCTCCGAAGCGCGGGCCAAGGCCGGTCTGACCCGGCGGCTGCGGCCGCGCACGTCGGACTCGACGGACCTCGACCTCGCGAGCAACGACTACCTGGGCCTCGCCAAGGACAAGCGCGTCGCCGGCGCCGCCGCGGCCGCCACGCTGAAGTGGGGTGCGGGGTCCACGGGATCGCGCCTGGTCACGGGCTCGACCGAGCTGCACGCCGAGCTGGAGTTCGAACTCGCGAACTTCTGCGGCTCGCAGTCCGCGCTGGTGTTCAGCAGCGGCTACATGGCGAACCTGGCCGCGGTCACGGCGTTGTCCGGCCCCGGCACGGCGATCGTCGCGGACCAGCACATCCACGCGTCGCTGATCGACGGCACGCGGCTGTCGAAGGCCGACGTCGTCGTCGCGGACCACTGCGACGTCCGCAAGGTCCGGCACGCGCTGGAGACCCGCGGGAAGCGGCGCGCGATCGTCGTCACGGACTCGGTGTTCAGCGTCGACGGCGACATCGCCCCGCTGAACGAACTGCACGACGTGTGCCGCGAGACCGGTGCGGCGCTGGTGGTCGACGACGCGCACGGCCTCGGCGTCGTCGGACCGGGCGGCCGCGGCGCCGTCGCGGAGGCGGGCCTCATCAAGCAGCCGGACGTGATCACCACGCTGACGCTGAGCAAGTCGCTCGGCGCGATGGGCGGCGCGGTGCTCGGTCCATCACGCGTGATCAAGCACCTGATCGACACCGCGCGGCCGTTCATCTTCGACACCGGCCTCGCGCCGAGCAGCGCCGCGGCGGCCCTCGCGGCGATCAGGATCCTGCGCGAGGAGCCGGACCGTCCCGAACGGGCGCTGACCGTGGCGCACGAGCTGAGCAACCGGCTCAAGGAAGCCGGTTTCCAGGTCAGCACGCCGACCGCGGCCGTCGTGAGCGTGCGGGCACCGGGGCCCGAGCAGGCGTTGCGGTGGGCGGAGACGTGCCGCATGAGCGGTGTCGTCGTCGGCTGCTTCCGGCCGCCGTCGGTGCCGGACCAGATCAGCAGGCTGCGGCTCACCGCGCGCGCCGATCTGACCGAGGCCGACATCGAGCGCGCGGTGCGCGTGATCAGGGAGAGCGCCGCATCCGCAGGTGTGGAATCCCGTCCTCGATGAACTCGGCGCCTTCGGCGACGAACCCGAACGACGCGTAGAAGTCGGCGACGTACGTCTGCGCGTCGAGCACTGACGGTGTGCTGCCGACGTCCGCGAGCGCGGCCTGCATGAGCCGGCGGCTGTAGCCGCGGCCGCGGGCCATGCGCGCGGTCGCGACGCGGCCGATCCGGAACGTGCCGTCGGGTTCCTCGAGCAGGCGCAGGTACGCGAGCGGCTCGTGCGAGCCTTCCGCTTCCAGCCAGAAGTGCCGTGTGCCCTGCTCGAGGTCGCGGCCGTCGACGTCGGCGTAGACGCAGTTCTGCTCCACGACGAAGACGTCCTGCCGCAGCCGCAGGATGGCGTAGAGCTGGTCGGGGCTCAGGTCGAGGCCCCACTGCCGCCGCAGGGTGGCGGGAAACTGTGTGGTTCGCACCTCACCGTGGATATCAGAAGCCCAGCGTCTGCCGGTAGTTCGCGAGCCGGGTGTAGACACCGGGTTCGTCCGGCCGTGCGCAGCCCCGGCCGAACGACACGACTCCGGCGAGCCTGCCGCGCACCACGAGCGGCCCGCCCGAGTCACCCGTGCACGCGTCCCGACCGCCTCGCCCGGCGCACAGCATCGCGCCCGGCCGGTAGTCGGGTTCCTTCAGCAGGCACTCGGAGTCGGACAGGATCGGCACCGTCACCTTGCGCAGCGACAGGGCGGGCGGGACGTTCTCGGCGGTGCGGCCCCAGCCGAGCACCACGCCGTCGTCCCCGACCTCGCCGAGCGCGATCGTCCGGTACGGCACCGGCCGCGCGAGCGTCAGGATCGCCACGTCGTCGCCCTTGGTGACCTCGACGTAGTCCGGGTGCCGCCACACGCCGCTCACCGCCGCGTCCACACCCTCGGCCTTGTCGCGCAGGTCCGTGCGGCCCGCGACGACGCGCAGCTGCTCCGGCGGGCGCTGGTTCTTGCCGAGCACGCCCTTCAGCGTGACGCAGTGCGCGGCCGTCATGACCTTGTTCTCGGCGACGAGCGCGCCACCGCAGATCAGCTGACCGTCCGTGGTGGTGATCGCCACAACCCACGGGGTGTCCGCCACCCGCGCGGGTGTCCCCCCGACGATCGCATCGGCGGACGTACCACCGCTGACCAGCGCGATCACCGCTACCAGCACGGCAAGCCGCTTACCCCTCACGGACCACTCCTCGTTGCGCCAGGTGGACGATCGGTCACCAACGGTAGCGATCGCGCTAGGACGGCGTCAAAACCGGAGATTCTTGTGCTAGTTTTCCGTTCGGCCGGAGATTTTACGGCCAGTGAGGTAGATCACGGGGGTATGTACGGTGTTGTTCGACTTCGGCCAGGTTCCGGCCTTCCTCATCGCGTGCGCGGTCGTCATCGTGACCCCCGGCGTGGACGCGTTCCTGCTCCTGCGCACGTCACTGCGGTCGGGGACGCGGGCCGGGCTGCTCGCGCTGGGCGGGATCCACACGGCTGCCGCCGTCCAGGTGGGGCTGGTGATCTCCGGGCTCGGCGTGGTGCTCGCGCGGTACCCGATGGTGCTCACGGCCCTGCGGTGGATCGGCGCCGGCTACCTGCTCTACCTGGCGGTTTCCATCACGCGGGGGCTGTTGAGGCGGTCCGGCGAGGAGCCCGTCGAGGTCATGAGCTCGCGGCCGTTCCGGCAGGGCTTCCTGACCAACATCACGAACCCGAAGATGATCCTGTTCTCGCTGGCGTTCCTGCCGCAGTTCATCGGATCGGGTGAACCGGCGCCTCAGCTCGCCATGCTGGCCGTGGTGTTCCTGGGGCTGGCGGCGGTGTGGGAGTTGATGATCGTGCTGGCGGCTTCCCGGGTCGCCGGGCGGTTGAAGCGGCCCGGGGTCACCACCGCGCTGGACGCGGTGTGCGCCGCGGTGTTCCTGACGATGTCAGTGGGGCTGGTCGTCTGAGGTTTCGGGGTCAGGTAGGTCGTGACCCGCGTGTAGACGCCTGGCGCGTTCGGCCTGGCGCAGCCGATGCCCCACGAGACGATGCCCGCCAAGCGGCCGTTCACCACGTACGGGCCGCCCGAGTCGTCGATGCAGGCGTCGATGCCGCCGTCCGGGTAGCCCGCGCAGAACATCGACTGCGCGTCGTAGCGCGCGTAGGTCGCGGCGCACTGGCCGTCCGCCCAGATCGGGACGAAGGCCTTGTGCAGCAACGGGCTCTTGTTCGTGTCGTGCTCCGCCTGCCTGCCCCAGCCGTACACGACCCCGACCGTGCCCGGCATGTGCACGCCGGGGTCGGCGACCGGGAGCGGCTGGTACGGCAACGGTTCCGCGAGCGTCAGCAGGGCGATGTCCTTGCCGCGGGAGGGAGTCACGTACCCGTCGACGAGCCGGTAGGACGCACCGGCGGTGGTCACGCCGACGTCCGTGCGCAGGTCCAGCCGGCCGCCGACGACCGTGATCGAGGCGGGTTCGCGGCCCTGCACGCAGTGCGCCGCCGTGACGACCTGCGTCGGGCCGAGCAGCGCTCCGCCGCAGAACTGCGCGCCGGACGTTGTCGTCAGGGCCACCACCCACGGCGCCTCGGCGACGTCGTCGACCGGCACACCGCCGACGATCCTGGGTGTGCTGTGCGCCGGAGTGGCCATCAGCACGAGCAGGACCAGAACCGCCGGCAGTCGCATGGTTCCAGGAGTACCGAGTGGACTACGGCTCGACAACCGCCGGCGGCACAGCGTCCACCACCGGGTGAAGGTCCTTGGCGTAGCGGGAGATGCGGACGTAGACGCCCGGCTTGTTCTTGCGCGCGCAGCCCTCGCCCCAGGAGGTGACGCCGACGAGCTTGCCGTCCGCCACGATCGGGCCGCCGGAGTCGCCCTGGCAGGTGTCGACCTTGCCGCCCTCGAAGCCCGCGCAGAACATGTCGGTCTTCACGAACTGCGGGTAGGTGTCGACGCAGAAGCTGTCGGGCAGGACCGGGACGGTGGCCTGCATCAGGTAGCGGGAGGTCTTGCCGTTCTCGGCGGTGCGGCCCCAGCCGAGGGCGCGCAGTTCGGTGCCGGGCTGGTAGAGCGCCCGGTCGGTGAGTTCGGCGAGCGGCAGCGGGGTGTACGGGAGCTCGTCCTTCAGCGTGAGGACGGCCAGGTCCTCGCCCTGGTCAGCCGACACGTATTGCTTGTGGATCCAGATCTTGGCCACGTCGGCGACGACGCCGGACTGGCGGTCCTGCTTGTCCTCGCGGCCGGCGACGACCTGGAGTTCGCGGGCGGCCCGGCCCAAGGCGCAGTGGGCCGCGGTGAGGACCTTCGCGGGGGCGACGATCGTGCCGCCGCAGAACTGGAGCCCCCGGTCGTCGACCAGGTAGACGACCCACGGATTGGCTTTGATGGACGCCCGCTCGCCGCCGACGACCTGCTCGTCGGCGGCGGCGGTGCCCGTGGAGGCCAGCAAAGCGGAGAGAACCAACACCAGGAGTCGTCTCATGACTCCAGATGGTAGCTACTCCGCTGGGCCGTTCGGAGCAACCTTGCTCCAGAGCTTGCCGGCCGCGCCCATGACCGACTCGCCGATGTCGTTGATCGTCTTGATCAGCGGGTCGGCGGAGTTGTTCATGGACTCCCGGTACGACCGGGCGGCGCCCTTGATGTCGTCGGTCAGGTTGGTCGTGGGCCGGTCGTCCTCGCGGCGCGGGTACGTGCCGGTGAGGATCTCGCGGTACTCCTCGCTGGCCGACCAGCGCTGCAGCTCCGCGGCCCGCACCACGACCAGCGGGTGCGTGCGGTGCTCGGTGTGCAGGAGCTTGAGGAGGCTGTCGCGGATGTCCTCGACCTCCTCGTACTCCTTCGCCTGGGCGAGGAACGACGCGATGTCGACCTGACCGCCGAGGTCGCCCGCGAGCGCGAGGTGCGTGCGCAGCGCGGCCTGCGGGTCCTGGCAGGCCAGCAGGCCCGCCCGGTCGCAGGAGAGCTCGGTCTTGCGCTGCCACTCGCGCAGCGCCGCGATGACCGCCCGCATCGCGATGGCGCCCGCGGGCACCCACGCGAACGACGTGGTCAGGTCGACGAGCCGGCGCAGCAGCGTGTTGTACAGCGCGTGGCCCGACATCGCGTGGCCCATCTCGTGACCGATCAGGAAGCGCAGCGACTCGTTGTCGAGCAGGTCGACCGCGCCCGTGCTGATCACGATGAACGGCTTGTCGATGCCGTAGGTGTAGCCGTACGCCTGCGAGTTGCGCTCGACGAAGAGCTCGGGCACCTCGGCGAGGTCGAACGTCGCCGCCACCTCGTTGCGGATGCGGTCGAGCTGCGGGTACTGCTTCGGGCCCACCCGGACGGAGGACGCCACCTGGAGAAGGCGCTCGCCTCGTTCCGTGAAGGCTCCGGCGACCGCCTTGAGGATCGGTGCCACGGCGGGCACCGCCCTCAGCACCGCGAGGGCGCCTCGGTCGGCAGGGTGCTCATAGGCGCGTGGGCTGATGCCCGGGAACCGCACCCTCGATGACTGCTCAATATCCCCCGTCACACCATCCAGGTTAGACACGATCCGGACAAGGCTGCACGGAATCGGCTCCAGACCGTTGCAAACTTGCGCGGTGAGCAGCGACGAAGACACCACGGTCCTCCCCCTGCGCGGCGGCGCCTCAGCGACCCTGGTCCGCAGGCGGGCGGTGGCCAACGACCGCGGCGCGATCCTCTACGTGCACGGTTTCGCGGACTACTTCTTCCAGGAGCACGTGGCCGAGCACTACACGGCCCAGGGCTACGACTTCTACGCCGTGGACCTGCGCGGTTACGGGCGGTCGATGCGCGACGGCGAGCTGCCGAACTACACGACCGACATCACCGTGTACTTCGAGGAGATCGACGCGGCGATCGCGGTCATCCGTGAAGAGCACTCACGTGTCGTGCTCATGGGGCACTCGACGGGTGGCCTCACCACGTCGTTGTGGGCGCACGAACGGCGCTCCAGCGACCTCATCGACGCGTTGGTGCTCAACAGCCCGTGGCTGGACGTGGTCGAACCGCCGCTCGTGCGGCAGATCGTGAAGGTGCTCGGCGGCGTCGCGCCGAAGGTGAAGATCCGCGCGAACCTCGGCGAGGCGTACGGCGCGGCGATCCACAACACGCGCAACGGCGAGTGGGACTTCGACCTGAAGTGGAAGCCTTTGGCGGGCTTCCCGGTGCTCGCCGGGTGGATCCGGGCCGTGCTGCTGGGCCAGGAGAAGGTCCACAAGGGACTCGACGTGCGGGTGCCCGTCCTGGTGCTGCACTCGGACAGGAGCATGTTGAACGCCAAGGAGTGGAGCGAGGACGTCTCCCAGGCCGACGCCGTGCTCGACGTCGAGGGCATGCGCAAGTGGGGCCCGAAGATCGGCTCCTCGGTCAAGGTCGTGGAGATCAAGGCGGGCATGCACGACCTGTTCCTGTCGCCCGCGCCAGTGCGTGCGGCGGTCTTCGCCGAGGTGGACGAGTTCCTGAAAACGGCTTGACCTCGTTGTAGGTCGAGGTTCGAGACTGGTCGTCATGAACATCGACTTCAACGCCTGGTACGCGCTCGAGAGCGCGATGCAGGACGAGAAGAGCCGCCGGGTGAGCCGGGCGACGTTGAAGCGTGTCGCCCGGTTCGCGCGTCCGCAACGCCGTGCCGTGTACGGACTTCTGGCCACGTCCTCGTTCGCCGCGGTGCTCGCGGTGGCGTCGCCGGTGCTCGCCGGCCGGGTGGTCGACACGATCATCGCGGGCCAGGACTTCGGGCTGGTGGTGTGGCTGGCGCTGGCGATCGCCGGCGTGGCGGTGCTGGAGGCCGGGTTCTCGCTGGCCGAGCGGTGGCAGTCGGCGCGGGTCGGCGAGGACCTGATCCTGCGGCTGCGGCAGGCGGTCTTCGACCACGTGCAGCGGATGCCGATCGCGTTCTTCACCCGCACGCGCACCGGCGCACTGGTCTCGCGGCTGAACAACGACGTGATCGCGGCGCAGCGGGCGTTCTCCGAGACGATCTCCGGTGTGGTCACGAACGTGATCGCCCTCGTGCTGACGCTGGCCGTGATGCTGACGCTGTCCTGGCAGGTCACGGTGCTCGCGATGATCCTGCTGCCGATCTTCCTGATCCCCGCGCGGCGGATGGGCAAGCGCTTGGCATCGATGCACCGCGAGGCCGCGAACCTCGACTCGGCGATGACGACGCAGATGACCGAGCGGTTCTCCGCACCCGGCGCCACGTTGATCAAGCTGTTCGGCCGTCCGGCGCTGGAGAGCGCGGAGTTCGGAGCGCGCGCTCGGCGCGTGCGGGACATCGGCGTGCGGACGGCCGTGGCGCAGTGGCTGTTCCTCGTGGCGTTGACGCTCGTCTCATCGTTGGCGCTGGCGTTGGTCTACGGGCTGGGTGGCTGGTTCGTGTTCCAGGGGGAGATGGCGCCGGGCACGATCGTGACGCTGGCGCTGCTGCTGACACGGTTGTACGCGCCGTTGACGGCGTTGGCCGGCGCACGGGTGGACGTGATGACGGCGCTGGTGTCGTTCGAGCGGGTCTTCGAGGTGCTGGACCTGCCGCCGTTGATCAAGGAGAAGCCCGACGCGGTGGCCGTGCCGGACGGTCCGGTGGAGGTCGAGTTCTCGAACGTGGAGTTCGCCTACCCGTCCGCGGACAAGGTGTCGATCGCGTCGCTGGAGGAGGTCGCCTCGCTCGACACCCGCGGCGGCGAGGAGGTGCTCGGCGGGGTGTCGTTCACCGCCGCGCCGGGCTCGCTGATCGCGCTGGTCGGCGCGTCGGGTGCGGGCAAGTCGACGATCGCGTCGCTGGTGCCCCGCTTGTACGACGCCGACTCCGGCACGGTCCGGCTGTCCGGTGTGGACGTTCGCGACCTGTCGTTCGACTCGATCCGCGAGACCGTGGGCATGGTGACGCAGGACGGGCACCTGTTCCACGAGTCGATCGGCGCGAACCTGCGGCTGGCCGCGCCCACCGCCACCGACGAGGAGATCTGGGACGCGCTCGGCCGGGCCCGGCTCGCGGACCTGGTGTCGTCGCTGCCGGATCAGTTGGACACCGTCGTCGGCGAACGCGGCTACCGTCTTTCCGGCGGTGAACGGCAACGGCTGACGATCGCACGGCTGCTGCTGGCCAAGCCGCGCGTGGTGATCCTGGACGAGGCCACCGCGCACCTGGACTCGCGGTCGGAGGCGGCGGTGCAGGAGGCGTTGGTCGAGGCACTGGCGGGGAGGACGTCGCTGGTGATCGCGCACCGGCTCTCGACCATCCGCGCGGCGGACCAGATCCTCGTCGTCGACGCCGGTCGAATCGTCGAACGTGGCACGCATGAAGTGTTGCTGGCCAAGGAGGGCCACTACGCCAAGCTGTACCGCACTCAGTTCAGCGAAGAGCCGATCGGAGCACCGTGACGATTCCCTCGCCCGACAACCTCTACCCGTTGCCGGACTACGCGCGCACGGTGTTGCTCAAGCCGTTGGTGAAGAACCCGCAGATCGAGATCGGCGAGTACACCTACTACGACGATCCCTTTCACGCCGAGGAGTTCGAACGCCGCAACGTCCTCTACAACTTCGGCACCGAGAAGCTCGTCATCGGCCGTTACTGCGCGCTGGCGGAGGGCGTGCGGTTCATCATGTCCGGCGCCAACCACAGCATGGCGGGCGTGTCGACGTTCCCGTTCACGATCTTCGGCGGCGTCTGGGGCGAGAAGACGCTGGACATCGCCCTGGGCGCGCCGTCCCGGGGTGACACGGTGGTGGGCAACGACGTCTGGATCGGCTACCACGCCCTGATCATGCCGGGCGTGCGCATCGGCAACGGCGCGATCATCGCGGCCGGATCCGTTGTGGTGTCGGACGTTCCGGCGTACGGCATCGTCGGCGGCAACCCGGCGAAGCTGCTGAAGACGCGGTACAGCCCCGAGGAGGTCGCGCTGCTGGAGCGGATCGCGTGGTGGGACTGGCCGGTGGAGAAGGTGACCGAGCACGTCCGCGTGATCATGTCCGGCACGCCCGCCGAGCTGGCCGAGGTCGCGGGGTGAAGGCACTGCTGATCACCGGCCCGGTCGGGGTGGGCAAGACGACGGTCGCCGAAGCCGTCGGCGACCGGCTGGCCGGGGCCGGGGTGCCGCACGCGGTGATCGACCTCGACTGGCTGTCCGCCTGCTGGCCGCCGCCGTCCGACGACCCGTTCCACTTCGAGCTGCAACTGCGCAACCTCGAAGCCGTGGTGCGCAACTACGTCGCGGCGGGCGTGCAGCGGATCGTGCTCGCCGGCGTGCTGGAGAGCCGGGAGGACCGGGCGCGTTACGCGTCGGTGATCGGCGGCAAGCTCAACGTCTGCCGGTTGAAGGCGGACCTGCCGGTGCTCCGCGAGCGGCTCGCTCGGCGCCACCACGGCGAGGCCGACCTGCGGTGGCACGTCGAACGCGCCGAGGAGCTCACCGCGCTGTACACGTCGTCGTGGATCGAGGACTACGTGGTGCTCGCCGACCAGCCCGTGACCGAGGTCGCGCAGGACGTGATCTCGTGGTGGCTGACGGTGGAGCGTCAGCCGGCGAACTGAGCGAAGACGCCCCGCACGACGGCGAGGTCGACCGACGTCTCGTAGTACTCCTGCGCCCACTTCCGGTACGCCTCGGGCGTGCCGTCGGTCAGCAGGGCGAACATCCAGCCGGCCCCGTCGTCGTTGCCGTCGCCGGGGAACGTGATGTCCCCGTGCCGCCATTCCGTGTCGCCGTGCTCGCGCCACAGGCACACCGTGACGCGCGGCGTCTCCTCGTCGCAGAACGCCGGTTCCTCCAGGCACGCGCGGAACACCTCGGGCACGGAGGCGACGACACCGGGCCACGGCTCGCCGTCATCGGTGGCGTACGGGCTCATCTCCGACTCGTGGTCGAACCCGCGCACGAACGCCCCGGCGGCCGTGAACGTGATCGAGTACTCGTTGCCCGCACCGTCCTGCATGGACGCCATCTCCTCGCCGGGCGCCCAGTCCGCGTCGTACTGGTGGTAGCGGTAGTCGTCGTCCGGGTCCATGACGGCGTCCAGCGCGGCCAGTGCACGGCACCGCGCGCGCAGCTCCGGGATCGCGGGCAGGGCACGGGCGAGGTCGTACGCGGTCATGGGGCTCATCCAAGCAGCGATCCTCAAAGCGCGTCGTACAAAGCAACTACGAGTTGCCTGGATGTGTCCCCGTCCAATGAATTTTCCTCGAGTGCGTCAACGACTCTCTCGTAGTCCCTGATCGCATCGTCCGTCTCGGCGAAGAGGCTGGAGTTCTCGGTTTCCACCCACACCAGTGGCTTGTACTTGTCGAACGTCAGCCGCGTGAAGGGTCCTGCCATCCCGGCATGTGCGCCGCACTCGGCGGGCAAGATTCGGATCTCGACGTTCGGCCGGTTCGCCGAGGACATCAGACTCAGCAACTGCTCCGCATGCACTTGCGGACCACCGACCGGCAGCCGCAACGCCAACTCGTGGATGACGAAAGTGCACTTCGTCCCTTGCTGGATGAACGCTTGCATCGCCAGTTGTGTGTCTGCTCGCTGATCGAGTTCATGCGATGAGGCAGGAGACGAGGCACTCAGCACCTCCCGCATGTAGCGGGCTGTCTGCAGGAAGTGGGGCACCATGTGCGTGTGCCAACACGTCATCGTCTTGGCCACCTTCAGGTGCTCTACGACCGTGCGAAGCCCGGCAGACGAGCGTGCTCCGTGCTGCCGCCACCATCCCTGCTGGTTCTTCTCACAGTAGAGCGAGAGCAGGCGTGCGACTTCGTCGGATTTCACACCGCAGACGCCGAGCAACAGAGCGACTTCGAGCTGGCTGGCACCGCCTTTGCCGTTCGCGAGGTTCGAGACCTTGGCCTCGTCCCATTCCAGGATCCCGGCTGCCTGACGCGAGGTCAGACCAGCAGCGGCAAGCACCCTCCTCAACTCGGCACCGAACTCGCGGCCACGTACGGTCGAGATCCTCATCGGCACGCTCGGCTCCTCTCCTCCGCCCAAACCTTACTGCAATATCCGAAAGGCAGCAATGCTGCTCTGGCACCTTGCTGCTTTATGACTAAGGTTCATGACCGGGACCATCACCGGCATGGAAGGGGCAAGCGATGGCGCACGCCGGACCGTGGACGAGTGTGTCGATGCCCTACGTCTCCGGCCGACACGGTGACGCCTGGGGAGCCGAAGCCTCCGCGCACGGCGGTGTCGGCACTCAGAAGCTGGTCAGCGTGGACGCGATTCCCGCCCCGGCCTCCGTCGCCCGCATGCTCGGCCTGACGCCGGACGAGCAGGTGATCGTCCGGCGCCGGGTCATGCTCTTCGACGACCATCCCGTCGAGATCACGGATTCCTACTACCCCGCGACCATCGCGCGGGGCACTCGCCTTGCGGAAGCACGGAAGATCCCCGGCGGCGCGGTCGCGCTCCTGGCCGATCTCGGCTACCCGCCTCGCCACGTTCGCGAGGACGTCAGTGCGCGCTTGGCCGATCCACACGAACGAGCCGTGCTGCACTTGGACGCCCGGTCCTGCGTGTTGCTGCTCGCACGCACCCTGTTCACGGAGAAGGATCTGCCCGTCGAGGCCAGCACGATGACGATGACGGCGGACGGGCGGCGGCTGCGTTACGAGCTGACAACCTGATCGCTGTGACGACGTTCCCCACGAGGAGCCGGTTTGCCCCGCGCACGTGATCTCCGCCCCCGCCATCAGCAGATCGCGGCAGATCTGCGCGACCTCATCATGCGCGGCGACCTGGCGCCCGGCGCCCAGCTGCCGTCGACCTCGCAACTCGTCGCGCGGTACAGCGCGGCGAACGCGACCATCCAGCACGCGCTGAAGTCGTTGAAGGACGAGGGGTTCCTGGACAGTCGCGTCGGCAAAGGCGTGTACGTGCGCGACCGGCAGCCTCTCGTGGTCGACGCTGCCGCGTACATCGCGCCGGAACCTGACCGGTACCGGTACCAACTGCTCGACGTCACCACCGCCGCACCGCCCGCGGATGTCGCCGCCGGACTGCGGCTCGTCCCCGGCGCGACCGCCGTCGTCCGCACCAGAGTCCTCTTCCACGACGACCAGCCCGTGGAGCTCTCGGCGTCGTACTACCCCGCCGACATCGCCGTCGGCAGCAGACTGGCCAAAACGGCCAAGATCCGTGGTGGTGCTCCCGAAGCGCTCGCCGAACTCGGCTATCCGCAACGTACTTTCGTCGACCGCATCTCGGCCCGCCCGCCGACCGTGGAAGAGGCCGAGGCTCTCGATCTTCCCGACGGCACACCCGTGATGCGGCAACTTCGCGTCGTCTACAGCGACAACGAGCGTCCCGTGGAGGCCTCGGTCCTCATCAAGGGCGCCCATCTCTACGAGCTCCTCTATCGGCAATCTGTGGCAGGCGAGTGAACTTCGCTGACTAATGCGTCCGATCGCGCGATCATCAGCGCATGGAGTACGACCGCTACTGCGACCTGACCATGCGGGGCGGCACGACCAGTGGTGTCGTCTACCCGCTCGCGGTCGCCTCGCTCGCCCGCCACTACGAGTTCAAGCAGATCGGCGGCGCGTCCGCCGGGGCGATCGCCGCGGGCTTCACGGCGGCGGCCGAACGCGGGCGCGACAGGGGCGGGTTCGACAAGCTCGCCGGGCTGATCGACTGGTTCACCTCGGGTTCCGGTGCGGAGCGGTGGCGGATGGCGCAGCTGTTCCAGCCCGCCGAGAAGACGCGCGCGCTGTACCGGATCGTGGTGGCGTCCATGCAGAAGCGCGAGACGACCGGGCGCAGTGCGATCACGTGCCTGTTCTTCGCGTTGCTGGGCGCGGTCGGGTTGCGGGCGAAGGCCGTGCTCGGGCTGATGGCGTTGCTGTGGCTCGGCGGGCCGGTGCTGTACTCGGCGTGGCTCGCGCCGTCGGTCTACCCCGGCTGGCTCGCCGTGGTGGTGGGCGTGGTCGCGCTGGCGTGCCTGGTGATCGTGGTGTGGCCGTTGCGGTCGAGCCTGCCCTGGCCCGCGGCGGTGTTCGCGCTCGTGCCGTTGGTGCTCGGGCTGGCGTTCTCCCGGCACCACGCGACGGCGGCGATCGTCGTGCTGGTGTGGCTGGTGCTGACGCTGGCGGCGGTGAGCGCGCTGATCGTCACGTACGGGTACGCGATGCAGCGGTTCCTCAAGGACAACGCGCGGTCCATCCACTTCGGACTCGTGCCCGGCACCGGCGACTACCGGCCGTCGTGGCTCGACCGGAGGGCGGGCGTGCCGGCCTCGACCGGGGTGCCGCCGCTGGCCGACTGGATCGCCGACCAGCTCGACGACCTCGCGGGCACCGACGAGGCGGTGACGTTCGGCGACCTCGGGGACATCAACCTCGTGCTGATGACGACCGACCTGTCCGAGGGCCGGCCGTACCGGTTGCCGTTCAAGGAGAAGTGGCAGTACTGCGAGGAGTGCCTCGGCTACGTGCTGCCGTCCAGGGTCGTCGAGCAGCTGAACGGGGCACCAGAGGCGGAGAAGTGCCCGCTGCACGAGGGCATGCCGTTGCGCGCGTTGCCCGATCGCGACCGGCTGCCGGTCGTGCTCGCGGTGCGGATGTCGCTGTCGTTCCCCGGCCTGATCGCCGCCGTGCCGCTGTGCCGCGACGGCCGCGTGCACTGGTTCTCCGACGGCGGCATCACCAGCAACTTCCCGATCCACTTCTTCGACGCGCTGCTGCCGCGCTGGCCCACGTTCGGCCTGAGCCTGCAGCCCTACCCCGCGGGCGACACCGACGAGGTGTGGCTGCCGGAACAGGACGCCTCGACCTCGGGCACGCACTACGCGGCCCTGAACTCGATGCCGCGCTTCCTGGTGTCCATCCTGAACACGTTCCTCGACTGGCGCGACACCATGCAGTCGGCGCTCCCCGGCTACCGGGGCCGCATCGCGCACGTCCGCCAGTCCGACGACGAGGGCGGCTCGAACCTGTTCATGCCGCCCGAGACGATCAAGCGACTGGCGTTGCGCGGCCAGAAGGCGGGCGACCTGCTGCGCGAACGGTTCGAGCAGCAGCAGAACACCGACCGCTACCGCTGGATCCGGCTGCGCATGGCGTTGCGCGAGTACCAGGAGCTGGGCGCGCAGGCCGCCGGCCGCGACGCCCTGTACGAGGACCTGCTCGCGCGGTTCCGGATCCCGGCCGAGCTGCACGACTGGTTCCGCACGCCGCCGGCCGACGGCGACCCGTTCCGCGCCGACATCGAGGTGGCGCTCGACCACGTCGGACGGCTGCAGGACGACGGGCCGTTCGACGGCGTGCCCCCGGTGGACCCGGATTTGCGGCTGACACCGCCCGAGTAGCCGCGCTAGCCTGGTCCCGTGACGCGATTTGGCCACCCCCGACCTGCGTGGGTGGCGCGCGCCTGAAATTCCCGTCGGTCGGGGGACTCCGCACCCCACACCGACCAGAACGGGAATCCTCGTGTACCGCACCGAAGAACTCCTGCACGCCCTGAACGTCCGCGACCTCACCGATCCCGCGCAGGGCCCGCACGCGCTCCAACTCCTCGTCGACGACCTGACGAACGTCCTGCACAACCCGCTGATCGTCCGCCACCACCCGGTGGTTCCCGTGGAGCACAACTACGAACTCCTCGGCTACCCGGCGGACGCCGTCACCAGGGATGCCCGCTACACCAGGTACGTCAGCGAGACGTGCATGCTGCGCAGCCACACCTCGGCGATGATCCCGCCCGCGCTCAGGCACGCCACCCCGGACGTCACGCTGGTCTGCCCCGGCGTCGTCTACCGCCGCGACACCGTCGACCGCCTGCACACCGGCACCCCGCACCAGCTCGACGTCTGGCGAGTCAGCACCGAAGAGGAACCGCTCGACGAGCTCATCCACCGGGTCGTCACGACTCTGTTGCCCGGCAAGCGTTATCGCACGGTCGACGCCGAACACCCGTACACCACGCACGGCAAGCAGATCGACGTGGAGCACGACGGCGAACGGGTGGAGATCGGTGAGTGCGGGCGGGCCGCGCGGCACGTCCTCAAGCACCACCCGCACGGCCTCGCCATGGGCCTCGGCCTGGACCGGATCCTCATGCTGCGCAAGGAGATCCCGGACATCCGCCTGCTGCGCAACGAGGACCCGCGGATCGCGGTCCAGATGCTGGACCTGGCCCCGTACCGGCCGATCTCGAAGCACCCGGCCGCGATCAGGGACGTCTCGATCATGGCCGACGAGCACGACGACGTCGAAACCCTCGGCGACCGCATCCGCGCGCTCGTGCCCGAGGACGTCGTCGAGGAGATCGAGATCCTCGGCGAGACGAGGACCGAGCAACTGCCCGGCCACGTCCGCGAGCGGCTGAACGCGTTGCCGGGTCAGAAGAACGTGCTCATCCGCGTGACGATGAGGGCGCCGGAGCGCACCCTCACCGACCGCGAGACCAACGAGATCAGGGACAGGCTGCTTCAGGGCTTGCGGGCGACGGCGCCGTAGATGCCCACGTGGGCGTCGTCGAAGGAGTCCGGGCGCCAGTCGTTGACCGCGACGACGCCCGGCTCCAGCACCTCCATGCCGTCGAAGAACTTGGTGACCTCGGCGTGCGTGCGCATCTTGAGCTGGTTGTCGGAGCTGCTGTAGATCTTGGCGATCTGCTCGGCCTCCGCGCGTTCCTCGTCGTTCAACGTGTCCCAGGTGGCGTGCGTGATCGCGAGGTGCGAACCGGAGGGCAGTGCGTTCATGTACTCGGCGACGGCCTCGTACGGGCTGTCGGTGTCCTGGATGAAGTGCAGCGCGGCGATGATCAGCACGCCGACCGGGCGGCTGAAGTCGAGGATCTCGCGGGCGCCGGCGAGCACCGTCTTGGTGGCGCGCAGGTCGGCCAGCAGCGCGGACGCGTTGGGGTTGTCGGCCAGCAGCGCGTTGCTGTGGGAGACCGCGACCGGTTCGAAGTCGACGTAGACCACGCGGGCGTTCGGGTCGTCGTGCTGGGCGATCTCGTGGACGTTGCCCACGGTCGGGATGCCCGAACCGAGGTCGAGGAACTGGCCCACGCCCTGCGTCAGCAGGTGGCGGACGACCCGGCGCAGGAACGAGCGGTTCGCCTGCGCGCTCTGGGCGACGCCGGGGAAGATCTGCTCCACCTGCTTGGCCGCGGCGCGGTCGGCTTCGAAGTTGTGCGAGCCGCCCAGGTAGTAGTCGTACATCCGCGCGACGCTCGGGCGCGTGACGTCGACGGTCGACGGGACCCACTTCAGCTCTTCCTTCACGCCCGCATCCTCCGTTGTCGCCGCACGGGTGTCCACCGCCACACATCCGAACCGGATCGGTTCCGGACACGTGCTAGGAACCATGCACTCCAGCACCGCTGAACGCCACGCGAGGTTCCGCCATCTCAGGGAACGCTCGCCGGTGCACTTCGACGCCGATATCGGTGGCTGGTGCATCACCCGTTACGACGACGTACTCACAGTGCTCGACCTGGAGTCCGGTGCCCCGGAACCGCTACCCAGACGGACCATCGCGCACGCCGTGAAGCTCGCCCGGCCGGTGATCACGCTGAGCGCGCTCGAGGTGCTCGACGCCGACGACGCCACGTTCGCGCGGTCCGTCGGGGCCGCGGCGGCCGAGGCGTTCACGCTCGCGCACGGCGTGGAGGAGTTCGCCGCGACGGCCCTCGCGACCACCCAGGCGTTCCTCTCCAACGCCTTGCACGCCCTCCAAGACCACCCCGATCAGGCGACGCTGCTGCGGAACTCCCCCGAACTCGCGAAGGACGCCGTCGAGGAGCTGCTGCGGTTCGACACCCCGATCCCGGTCGCTCCCGCCCGCCGGACGTCCCGCGCGGTCGTGCTGAGCGGGCGTACGGTCGAAGCGGGAGAGACGCTGCTGCCGTTCGTCGCGGCGGCCAACCGGTGCTCGGTGAAATTTCCCGGCGGCGACCGTCTCGACCTGCGGCGCAGGCCCGTGGGCGTGCTGTCGTCGTGCCCCACGAGCACCGCGCTCGCCCGCGTCACCGGCGAGATCGCGCTGGTCAGGCGCCTGAAAGCCACTGCTCGCTGAGAGCGAACACCCCAGGGGGAACACCGGCAGACTCCAGTTGGTTGAGCGGTACAGACTCAACTTTGGAGGATGACGAGATGGGCGAAACGCTGGCCCTGCCGGTACTGCCGCTGGACGACGTCGTGGTGCTGCCCGGCATGGTGGTGCCGATCCGCATCTCCGGTGCGGAAGCGAGCTCCGAGGCCCGCGCGGCGGTGGACGCCGCCACGACCGCAGCAAATCATCAAGTGCTCCTCGTCCCACGGCTGGACGGGAAGTACGCGGCAGTGGGCACCCTGGCCGAGATCGAGCAGGTGGGCCGCCTGCCCGGTGGCGAACGCGCCGCCGTCGTGCGCGGCACCAAGCGCGTGCGCATCGGCACGGGCACCACGGGGCCGGGCGCGGCGCTGTGGGTGAACGCGACCGTCGCGGACGACTCCGTGATCACCGACCGGACCCGCGAGCTTGCTCGTGAGTACCGCGCGATCGTCACGAACATCCTGCAGACGCGGGGTGCGTGGCAGATGGTCGACTCGGTGCAGCAGATCACCGACCCGTCCGCGCTCGCGGACCTCGCGGGCTACGCCCCGTACCTCGACGACCAGCAGAAGATCTGGCTGCTGGAGACGTCCGACGTCACCACCCGGCTGGAGAAGCTGGTCGAGTGGGGCCAGGCGCACCTGACCGAGCTCGACGTCAACGAGACGATCGCGAAGGACGTCAAGGAAGGCGTCGAGAAGCAGCAGCGGGAGTTCCTGCTGCGCCAGCAGATGGCCGCGATCCGCAAGGAGCTGGCCGAGCTCGACGGCAAGCCCGCGACCGAGCAGGAGGACTACCGCGCCCGAGTCGAGGCGGCGGACCTGCCGGAGAAGGTCGCGAAGGCCGCTCTCGCCGAGGTCGACAAGCTGGAGCGCACCTCCGAGCAGTCGCCCGAGGTGGGCTGGATCCGGACGTGGCTCGACACCGTCCTCGAGATGCCGTGGAACTCCCGGACCGAGGACTCCTACGACATCAAGGCGGCGCGCGAGGTCCTCGACGCCGACCACGCTGGCCTGGACGACGTGAAGCAGCGCATCACGGAGTACCTGGCCGTGCGCAAGCGTCGTGCCGACCGCGGCATGGGCGTGGTGGGCGGACGTCGTTCCGGCGCCGTGCTCGCGCTGACGGGCCCTCCCGGCGTCGGCAAGACGTCGCTCGGCGAGTCCGTGGCCCGCGCGATGGGCCGCAAGTTCGTCCGTGTCGCCCTGGGCGGCGTGCGCGACGAGGCCGAGATCCGCGGTCACCGCCGCACGTACGTCGGCGCGTTGCCGGGCCGGATCGTCCGCGCGATCAGCGAGGCCGGTTCGATGAACCCGGTCGTGCTGCTCGACGAGATCGACAAGGTCGGCTCCGACTACCGCGGCGACCCGACGGCGGCGTTGCTCGAGGTGCTGGACCCGGCGCAGAACCACACGTTCCGCGACCACTACCTGGAGGTCGAGCTCGACCTCTCGGACGTCGTGTTCCTCGCGACCGCGAACGTCCTGGAGTCGATCCCGGCGCCGTTGCTCGACCGCATGGAGCTCGTCCAACTCGACGGCTACACCGAGGACGAGAAGGTCACGATCGCGTCCGACCACCTGCTGCCGCGCCAGCTCGACCGCGCCGGCCTCACCCCTGAGGACGTCACGTTCGACCAGCCCGCGCTGCACCAGCTCGCGAGCGAGTACACCCGGGAAGCCGGTGTGCGCCAACTGGAACGGGCCCTGTCGCGCGTCTTGCGCAAGGTGACCGCGAAGGTGGCGCTGGGCGAGTCGGAACTGCCCGTCGTGGTCGACCAGCCGTCGCTGAAGGGCTACCTCGGCAGCCCGAAGAACACCCCGGAGTCGGCGGAACGCACGTCGGTCCCCGGTGTGGCAACGGGCCTGGCCGTCACGGGCGTCGGTGGCGACGTGCTGTTCATCGAGGCTTCGCTGGCCCCGAAGGACACCGGCTCGACCGGCGTCACGCTCACCGGCCAGCTCGGCGACGTGATGAAGGAGTCCGCGCAGATCGCGTTGTCCTACCTGCGGTCGCACGACGAGAAGGCCGCGGCGCTGGCCGATCGGGGCGTGCACATCCACGTCCCGGCAGGCGCGGTGCCGAAGGACGGACCGTCGGCGGGCGTCACGATGACGACGGCGCTGGCGTCGCTGCTCTCGGGCCGCCCGGTGCGTTCCGACGTGGCGATGACGGGCGAGATCGCGCTGACCGGCCGGGTCCTGCCTATCGGTGGCGTGAAGCAGAAGCTGCTGGCCGCTCACCGTGCGGGCATCACGACCGTGTTGCTGCCCCAGCGCAACGAGCCGGACCTGGACGACGTGCCGGAGTCGGTGCGTGAGCAGCTGACGGTGCACTTCGTCTCGGACGTGGCCCAGGTGCTGGAGCACGCACTCTCGAAGGAGACCGTCGCGACCGTTGCGGCGTAACGGTTTCCTGATCCAGACCCCTCGTGGGGGCAGTAGCGGCGACTGCTGCCCCCACGAGGCTTTTCGTTTACAGGCCCACGTCGATGACGAGCCGGTTCGGGTTCGTCAGCGTGAAGACCCGGTGCCACGAGTAGGGATTGCTGTAGCCGACCGCGACCCCGAGCGTGGCCTCGAAGTCGCACGTGAGCGCGACTCCCCGGACGTGGCTCAAGCCGGGCGTCGCGAAGTTCTGCGACCCCGTGTACGTCAGGTTCCCGTTGTCGTCGTGCGCGGCCGCACCGATCAACGTGACCGACAGGATCTCGTTCACCCCAGGGGCCGCGATGGCGATCGGGTTCCCCGACGCGCAGTGCGACACGCTGGTGACCTCGCTGACCCGGTGCTCGGTCGGCAGTCCGGACAGGTCGAGCACCACGCGGCTGAAGCCGTTGTGCTGCCCGGTCCGGATGTTCGACAGCGTGGGCGTGCCCTGCGCCGACGCCACCGGCGCCACCGTGAACACGGCCAGCACCGCCACGAGCAGAGCGACAAGACGTCTGTTCATCTTCGGCCCCCTCTCAGGGCTCTTGCGACACCTGGAAGACGTGTGACCTGAACCACAGTTGCTTCGCTAGTACGAGTAGATGTCGATGACGACCCGGTCCGGGTTGGTCAGCGTGAACACCTTGTGCCACGAGTTCGCGTCGTCGTACCCGACCGCGATGCCGAGCGTCGCCTCGAAGTCACACGTGATCGCGACGCCCTTGACGTTGGTGAGCCCCTGCGGCACGAAGTTGCGCGGTCCCGGGTACGTCGGGTTGAAGTTCTCGTCGTACGAGGCCGCGCCGAAGAACATCGTCTCCAGGATCTCGTTGCCGCCCACCGGAACGGGGTTGCCGGACCCGCAGTTCGAGACCTCGCCGGTCTCCCGCGACAGCGAGTTGCCCGGCAGGCCGTTCAGGTCGAGCACGATCCGCTCGAAGTTCTCGTGCTTGCCGGTCCGGATGTTCGTCAGCTCCGCGTGCCCGCTCGCCGACGCCACCGGCACCGCCGTGAACACCGCGGCCACCGCGAGCAGCACCGCACCCAGTCGCTTCTTCACGCGTCTCCCCTGTCAGCTGTTGTCGAAGTCGATGACCACGCGGCTCGGGTTGTCCAGGAACGAGACCGAGTACGCCCGTCCCGTGGCCTCGTAGCCGATCCCGAAGCTCAGGTGCGCCTCGAAGTCGCACGTGTTCGAGACGCTGCGGACCTTCTTGAGCCCAGGCGTGTCGAACCTGCGCGGCCCGGTGTAGTCGTGCGCGTTGGCCGGCTGCATCGTGACCTCGACGAACTCGTCGCCCTTGGCGTCGACGTCCTTGCCGGACGCGCAGTGGACCAGCTGCGAGGTCCGCCCGTGCGTGACGCTCGGCCGCGGCCCGTCGAACTCGAACACGACCCGGTCGAACGTGGCGTGCTGTCCGGTCCGGACGGCCGTCAGCTCGTTCCCCTCGGCCGCCACCGCCGGTCCGGCACCCGCCGCCATCCCCGCGACGACGAGCACTGCTGCTGCAACTCGCTTCATCTCTCCCCCTCTTGCCCAGAAGGCGCCCGCCCACAGCACGCGGAACCCCCGCCCTCCGGTTGCCTCACCCCAGGAAGTCCTCCAGCGGCACCGGCGTCAGCCCGTCCTGCTTCGCCCGGTTGAGGAACGCCGTGAAGTCCTCGACGAACGTCGTCCGGAAGTGCATCAGCACGATGTCGCCCTTGGTGAGCTTGTCCCCCTGCTGGAACTGCACCCGCCCGTCGTTGACGGCGGCGGTCCAGTTGACCAGTGCCTTGAACCCGCAACTGGCCGCGGCGTGCCGGGTCGTCGCGTCGTAGTTCCCGAACGGCGGCCGGAACAACGTCGGCCGCTTCCCGTAGTCCCCCGCCAGGAAGTCCGCGTTGCCGCAGATCTCGTTCTTCTGGAACTCGAACCCCTTGCCCTGCAGGTTCGGGTGGTTGCTCGTGTGGCTGTGCACCGTCACCGGCAACTGCTTGAAGTAGTCCTTGTGCCCCTCGGCGTACTTCGTGTTGAGGAACACCGAAGGCCACACCCCGGCCTCCATCATCAGCTCACGGGCCTTCGGGTGCTGCACGGCACCGTCGTCGATCGTGATGAACACGTACGGCTTGTCCGTCTCGATTCGCGTCACGACGGGCACCATCCCGTCGACGATCGCGGGCGCCTTCGCCTGCACCGTCCCGTACGTGTAGGGCGGCTCGAACATGCGCTTTGGCCGCTCCCGCGTCGTGGTCGTGACCGGCGGGTTCGACGTGGTCAACACCGGCGAACCACTCTGCGCGCCAGGCGCGTCCGCACACGACACCACCCCGGCAACCAGCAAAAAGGCAGCAAAAAGCCGCAACCTGGACATCACAATTCCCCCTCCCCCCGGAGGACGTCGCGCGGCCCCCGGTGGTTGCACGGGGATAGGGTCGAACTGATCACAAGAGGAGGACTCCATGAGCCTTGAGCGCCCAGTCGCACCCGATCCCTACCTGCTGCTCCCCGAGGTGGGCACCTTCACCGTCACCTCGACGGACGTGCGTGACGGCGAACAGCTCCCCGACGCCCAGGTCTTCGAAGGCGGCAACACCTCACCCCAGCTCTCCTGGTCCGGCTTCCCGGCGGAAACCCGCAGCTTCACCGTCACCTGCTACGACCCCGACGCCCCCACCCCCTCGGGCTTCTGGCACTGGGTGGCCGTCAACCTCCCGGTCACCACCACCCAATTGGACACCGGAGCAGGCGCCTCCGATGACACACTTCCGGGTGACGCCTTCCACGTCCGCTCCGACTACAGCACCCGAGCGTTCGGCGGCGCGGCCCCGCCCAAGGGCGACCAGCCACACCGCTACTTCTTCGTGGTGCACGCGGTGGACGTGGAGAAGCTGGACGTGGACGAGAACGCCTCGGCCGCGGTGGTGAGCTTCAACCTGGCCTTCCACACGCTGGCGCGGGCGATCATCACCCCGACCTACCAGCACTGAGGCACGCGAGCCGTACTCACGCCTCCCGAACGAGCGGTCCCGGCGGTGGGGTCCTGGTCACGAGTCGCGCCACAGCTCTTGCTCTCGGCTCGGCTTGTGGTGGGACCCCACCGCCGACGAAAGCCGACCGCCAACCGACCCCAGCCCCCGTAAGCCCCACGTAATCCCCGCCACGGAACACAGCCACCCCCGAAATGGTTGGATCCACACGTGAGGCACTTCGACCTGGTCATCATCGGCACCGGCTCCGGCAACAGCATCCCGACGGAAGCCATGGCAGGCTGGCAGATCGCCATCCTGGAAAAGGGCACCTTCGGCGGCACGTGCCTGAACGTGGGCTGCATCCCCACCAAGATGTTCGTCCACACCGCGGACCAGGCCGCAGCCCCGGCCAACGCCGAGAAGCTGGGCGTGGACGCCCACACGGACGCGGTCCACTGGCCGGAGATCAGGGACCGGATCTTCAACCGGATCGACCCGATCGCCGAAGGCGGCCGCAACTGGCGCGCCAACGAGAACGCGAACGTCACGGTCTTCGAGGGCACCGCCCACTTCGTCGACGCCCACACCATCGACACGGGCACCGGTGAGACGATCACCGCGGACCGGGTCGTCATCGCCGCCGGCAGCCGCCCCACCGTCCCGGACATCGCGGACCTGGACACCACGGGCTTCCACACCAGCGACACGATCATGCGCCTGGACGAGCTCCCGGAGAGCCTGATCATCGTCGGCAGCGGGTTCATCGCCTCGGAGTTCGCGCACGTCTTCAGCAGCTTCGGCGTCGAGGTCACGATGATCGCGCGCTCGAACCTGTTGCTGCGCCACGAGGACCTCGACATCGCCGAGCGCTTCACCGAGATCGCGAAGAACAAGTGGAACGTCCTGCTCAACCGCAAGACGACGCGCGCCGAGAAGACCGAGACCGGGGTCAAGCTCCACCTCGAAGGCCCGAACGGCGAGGAAACCGTTGAGGCGCACCAGCTCCTGATCGCGGTCGGCAGGCAGCCGAACACCGACCTGCTCCACGTCGACAACGCCGGTCTCGACACCCACGCGGACGGCCGCATCAAGGTGGACGAGTTCCAGCGCACGAGCCGGCCGCACATCTTCGCGCTGGGCGACATCAGCTCCGAGTACCAGCTCAAGCACGTCGCCAACCACGAGGCCAAGGTCGTGCGGCACAACCTGGAGCACCCGGACGACCTGGTCAAGTCCGACCACCGGTTCGTGCCGGCCGCCGTGTTCTCGAACCCGCAGATCGCGAGCGTCGGGCTCACCGAGGAGCAGGCCAAGGAGAAGGGCATCCGGTACGTCACCGCGAGCCAGGCCTACGCGTCCATCGCGTACGGCTGGGCCATGGAGGACACCACCGGGTTCGCGAAGCTACTCGCCGACCCTGCCACCGGTCAGCTCCTGGGGGCGCACATCATCGGGCCGCAGGCGTCGACGGTGATCCAGCCGTTGATCCAGGCGATGAGCTTCGGCCTGGACGCGAAGACCATGGCGCGCGGGCAGTACTGGATCCACCCGGCGATGCCGGAACTGGTCGAGAACGCGCTGCTGGCCCTGCCGCTGGACTGAAGGCCTGGAACGACAGGGACTTCCGCCGCTGCACAAAGTCCGAAGAACCGACCACGATGCAGCGATGACAGACAGAGTCCTCGTCGCCTACACCTCGCAGATCGCCGCCACGGACGAGATCGCCCAGATCATCGGCACCGAACTCGCGGGCTGCGGCTTGAGAGTCACCGTGCTCTCCATCGCCGCCGCCCAGACGCTCGACGGGTTCGGTGCCGTGGTCATGGGCGACGCGGCCGCCCGCGACGCGCAGCGGTTCGTCAAGCGGCACAAGGTTCCGCTCAAGAGCACGCCCCTGTGGCTGTTCCACCGCGGCACGCCGCCGGTGCCGCACGACGTCACGCGCATGATCCGCAGACTGGGTGCGAGCGGGCCGATCAGCTTCGGCGGTGCGGCCCCCGACTGGGACCGCGCCAAGGCCTGGGCCCGCTACCTCGCCGACCAGCTGACCGTCCTGCACCGCGGTTTCGCGTCGAACTAGGCCTGCTGGATCCGGACCGTGTTGCCGGCCGGGTCGCGGAACACGCAGTCCCGCACACCCCACGGCTGGTCGGTCGGCTCCTGCACGACGTCCGCGCCCCCGGCCTGGAGTTCGTCGAACGCCTTGTCGACGTCCGGACAAGCCAGGTTGATGAACGCGTACGAGCCGTTCGAGATCATCTCGGAGATCACGGTGCGCTGAGCGTCCGTCAACCCGTCCGCCATCGCCGGTGGTTCCAGCACGACGGACGACACGGCACCGGCGGGCGCGACCGTGATCCACCGCATGGCGCCCTTGCCGACGTCCGCGCGGACCTCCCAGCCGAGCAGGTCGCGGTAGAACGCCAGCGAGGCGTCGGGATCGGTGTGCGGCAGGAACGTGGCGTGAATCGTGATGTCCATGCCGACAACGCTAGGACCAGCGAGAACGCCCTGCTTCTCGATTCCTGACTAGATGTACCGCGGACGCCCGGCGACGACACCCAGCACGGTCAGCGCCGCCAGCAGCACCAGCTGCACCGTCAACGACACCGTCCACGTCCCGGTGGCCTCCCGCAGCACCCCGAACGCGAACGGTCCGGAGGCCGCGATCAGGTACCCGAGGCTCTGCGCCATCGCCGACAGCCGAGCGGTGTCCGAAGTGGACTTGGTGCGCAGCGACATGATCAACAGTGCGAGCGGGAACATGCCCATCCCGAACCCGATCAGCACCACCCACAGCCCGGGAGCGGCGGCAGGCGCCACGAGCATCCCCAGCATGCCCGCGAACGACAGCACGCCCAGCACCAGCACCATCGGCCCCTGGCTGGAGAACCGGGCGGCGATCGGCGGCACGAGCAGGCTGACCGGCACGCTCAGCAGCATCGAGACGGCGAGCAGCATCCCGGCGGTGTTCCGGTCCACGCCGGAGTCGACGAGCATCGCCGGCAACCAGCCCATGACGGTGTAGGCGAACAGCGACTGCAGGCCGAAGAACACGGTGATCACCCACGCGAGCGGGCTGCGCAGCAACGAGCGCTTCTCCGCAGGCGCGGCCGACCGCACCACCGAGGCAGCAGATCCGTGCCGGGCTCCGGCGAACCAGACGACGACAGCCCCGAGCGACAGCAACGCCCAGGCGCCGACCGCGAGCCGCCACGACCCCGTCCACTCCTCCAGCCGAGGCGTCAACGCGGCCGCCAGCGCGGCGCCGGCGGACAAGGTGCCCGTGTAGACACCGGTGATCAGCCCTACGCGGGAAGGGAACGACGCCTTCACCACGACCGGGATCAGCACGTTGGACACCGCGATGCCCGCACACGCGATGAAGGTGCCGCCCAGCACGACCCACGGACCGTCGATCACGCGCAGCACCAAGCCGAGCGTGAGCACCCCCAGTGAAAGTCCGATCGCGCGGGCCATGCCGAGGCGGCGACCCAGCCAAGGTGCGGCGAACGCCGCGAAGCCGAAACAAAGCACCGGAACGGCCGTCAGCGCACTGGTCCATGCGGCCGAAACCCCAAGGGCGGCGCGGACATCACCGAGCACCGAGGCCAGACTGGTCACCGCCGGACGGAGATTCGCGGCAGCGAGGGCGACCCCGATCGCGAGCAACGCGGACCCGACCAGCGGAACGTGACGATTCAGGACGACCGTCACCCTGCGACCCGGATCGGTGGCAGTCTGTGCGGCAAGAGTCGTCTGCTTCATCGTCACGCGCTTCACTATCGCAGACGTAGGATGTTCGGATGAAAGGACGACGCTGTGCCGTTGGCCACTACCCGACGGGCGGGCCTGGTCGACCAGGTGATCGAGCAGATGCGGGGCGCGATCACGACTGGTGAATGGCCCGTCGGGCAGCGCATCCCGCCCGAGCCCGAGCTGGTCACCGCGCTCGGGGTGGGCAGGAACACGGTCCGCGAGGCCGTGCGCGCGCTCTCCCACGCCGGACTGCTGGAGGTGCGGCAGGGCGACGGCACGTTCGTCCGCGCGACCAGCGAACTCTCCGGCGCGGTCCGCCGCATGTGCGGAACGGAGCTCAAGGAGGTCCTCCAGGTGCGCCGCACTCTCGAGATGGAGGGCGCCCGGCTGGCCGCCAAGCACCGCACCGAGGCCGAGCTCGCCCGCCTCACCGAAGTGCTGGCCAAGCGCGACGCGGCCATGGAGAACGAGCAGTGGGCCGAGGTGATCGAGCACGACACGGCGTTCCACGTGCTGCTCGTCCAGTGCTCGCACAACGCGCTCCTAGCGGAGCTCTACCAGGGCTTGACCGAGGCCGTCAAAGCTTCGGTGGCGGCCTCTGTCGACACCAGCCAGCCTGGTCAGGACCAGGTGTCGCACACCGGGCTGTTGCACGCGGTCCGCGACGGTGACCAGGAGAAGGCGGCGATAGAGGCAGGCGGTTTCTTCGAGGAGCTGATCGAGAAGTTCTGCTGAACAACGCGGACGAAGGCTGTCCGCACGAGCTCATAGCGTGGGGGCCATGGAGATCACGCCGTTCCGCATCGAGATCCCGCAGGCCGAGGTCGAGGACCTGCGCGCCCGCCTCGCGAACGCGCGGTGGCCCGAGGAGGACCTGCCGGGCGTCGGCTGGTCCTACGGCATCCCGCGCAGCTACCTGCGCCCGTTGGCCGAGTACTGGCGAGACGGGTTCGACTGGCGGGCGCAGGAAGAACGGCTGAACTCCTACCCGCAGTTCACGACGGAGATCAGCGGGCAGCGCATCCACTTCCTGCACGTCCGCTCGCAGAACCCGGACGCCACGCCGTTGCTGCTGATCCACGGCTGGCCGGGCTCGTTCGTCGAGTTCCTCAACGTCATCGAGCCGCTCTCCGAGGACTTCCACCTCGTGATCCCGTCGATCCCCGGCTTCGGCTTCTCCGGCCCGACGAAGAAGCCCGGCTGGAACGTCCTGCGCGTCTCGTGGGCGTTCGCGAAGCTCATGGAGGGCCTCGGCTACGACCGCTACGGCACGCAGGGCGGCGACTGGGGTTCGGGCATCGCGCAGGAGATCGGCCGGGTGTTCCCGGAACAGGTCATCGGTGTGCACGTGAACATGCTCCAGACGTTCCGGCCGCAGGGCGTGAACGACCTGAGCGACGAGGAGCTGCGCGCGCTGGAGTCGCTCGACCACTACCAGAAGGAACTCTCCGGCTACATGCACCTGCAACGCAGCCGGCCGCGCACGCTCTCCTACGCGCTCACCGACAGCCCCGTCGGGCAGCTCGCGTGGATCGCGGAGAAGTTCCACGACTGGACCGACAACGAGGGCGCACCCGAGGACGCGGTGGACCGCGACCAGATGCTGACCAACGTGTCGATCTACTGGTTCACCGGCACGGCGGGCTCGTCGGCGGCGCTGTACAAGGAGCAGTCGGCGAACTGGGGCAACCAGCAGCCGTCGACGGTGCCGACCGGCGTCGCGGTCTTCCCGCACGACCTGAGCCTGCCGGTGCGGTCGCTCGCGGAGAAGATGATCCCGACGATCGTGCACTGGACCGAGTTCGACCGCGGCGGTCACTTCGCCGCGATGGAGGAGCCGGACCTGCTGGTCCAAGACATCAGGAAGTTCTTCAAATCGCTGTGAGCACAACACTCTCGAACCGCACCCTCAACCGCACGCTGCTCGCGCGGCAGTTGCTGCTGGAGCGGACGTCCATGCCGATCGTGGACGCCGTCGAGCACCTCGGCGGCCTCCAGGCCCAGGCCCCCATCCCGCCGTACCTCGCCCTCTGGACGCGGCTCAAGCCGTACAAGGTCGACGCGCTGAGCAAGCTCATCATCGACCGCTCGCTGGTGCGGATGACGTTGTGGCGCGGCACCCTGCACCTCATCTCCGCCAACGACGTGTACTTGATGCGCACGGCGTTGCAGCCGGAGCTGAACAAGTGGGCGAAGATCGTGATGCCGCCCGCGACCCGCGTCGAGATCGACCTGGAGAAACTCGCGCGCATCACCCGCGAGTACATCGACGCCGAACCGCGCACGGTCGCGGAGATCGGCGCACACCTCGAGGAGCACTTCCCCGAGGCCAAGGCGCGCGAGATGTCCACGCAGGCGCAGATGCTGGTGCCGATGATCCAGGTGCCGCCGCGCGGGATCTGGGGCGTGGGCGGCGTGCCGCAGAACGTCGCGATGGCGTCGTGGCTCGGCCGCGAACTGCCCTCGGAAGCGGCCGTTCCCGAGCTGATCAAGCGGTACCTGCGGGCGTTCGGGCCGGCGACGCTCGCGGACATGCAGGCGTGGTCGCGGCTCATCGGGCTCAAGGCGCACGCGGCCGGCCTGGACCTCGTCGAATACCGGAACGAGGCCGGGAAGGTGCTGCTGGACGTGCCGGACGGCCTGATCGTGTCCGAGGACGTGCCGGCGCCCGCACGGCTGCTGCCCGCGTTCGACAACGTGCTGCTCGGGCACGCGGACCGGCAGCGGATCATGAGCGAGGACGCCCGGTCGCGGTGGGGCGCGGTGCGCAACGGCGTGTTCCCGCCGACGTTCCTCGTGGACGGGTTCCTGCGCGGCACCTGGAACGTCGTGGAGAACAAGGACGCGGCGACGCTCACGATCGAGCCCTACGTGAAGACCACGAAGAAGGACATGGCCGGGGTGATCCGCGAGGCCAAGGCGGTGCTGAAGGTGATGGCACCGAGGAAGCCGCACGTCATCGTGGCTCCTTAGCCTCGCCGATCAGCGCTTCCTGATCACGTCCAGCGTCGCGGTGATGGCGGGCCTGCGCGAGGCCTGGGTCCGCCACACCGCGTACAGCCGGCGGGTCGGCGTGGGCCGCAGCGGCACGATCCGGACGTTGCCCGGCACCTCTCCCCTGCCGAGCCGCGGGATCAGCGCGACACCGATTCCCTTGGCCAGCAAGGCCATCTGCGTGTGGTACTCGCTGATCCGGTACGCCACCACGGGTTCGATGCCCGCGCCGTGGAACGTCCGCTCCAGCCAGTCGAAGCAGATCGACCCCTCGACCTGGCAGATCCACCGCTCGCCGGCGAGGTCGATCGGTTCGAGGAACTCCTTGCGCGACAACGGGTTCGACTCGGGCACCAGCACCTCGGCCACGTCCTCGCCGATGAACTCGCGGGACAGCGACTCCGGCACGGGCAACGGCGTGTTGGCCCAGTCGTGCACGATCGCCAGGTCGAGCTCGCCGCGCGCGACGGCCTCGGTGGCGTAGGGCGGGTCGATCTCCGTGAGCCGCACGTCCAGCGCCGGGTGCTGCTCGCCGAGGCTCACCAGGACCTCGGGCAGCAGGCCGCGCGAGGCCGTGGCGAACGCGCCGATGCAGAGCCGGCCGATCGCGGCGCCGCGCTGTTCCTCCAGCGCGACCTCGGCCTCCTCGACGAGCTTCAGCACCTGGTCCGCGGTCTCGGCGAGCAGCCGGGCGGCGTCGGTGAGGCGGACACCCCTGCCGTTGCGTTCCAGCAGCGTGGTGCGGGTCTCGCGTTCGAGCTTGGCGATCTGCTGCGAGACCGCGGACGGCGTGTAGCCGAGCACCTCGGCGGCGGCGCCGACCGTGCCGTGGGTCGCGATGGCGTGCAGTGCCTTCAGCCTGCCGAGATCGAGCATGTAGTGATGCTAAACCCATCACCTTAGAAAGCGGAACTGGTGCTAAACAGTTAGCACGCGCAAGCTTGACCGCATGAGTCCACGTCACGTCCTGCTCGCTGTGCTGGTGGCCGCCATCTGGGGCTTCAACTTCGTGGTGCTCAAGGTCGGCCTCGACGAGTTCCCGCCGATCCTGTTCTCCGCGCTGCGGTTCCTCGCGGCCGCCGTGCCCGCGATCTTCTTCGTCGGCCGGCCTTCGGTGCCGTGGCGCTGGATCATCGCGGTCGGGCTGGTGCTCGGCGTGGCCAAGTTCAGCTTTCTCTTCGTCGGCCTCAAGGTCGGCATGCCCGCCGGTCTGGGTTCGCTGGTGCTGCAGAGCCAGGTGATCTTCACGACCGCGATCGCGGCGGTCGTGCTGCACGAGCGGCCGAAGTCCGTGCAGGTCGGCGGCATCGCGCTGGCGATCGCGGGCATCGGGCTGATCGCGTGGGACTACGGGATCTCGTCACCGCTGCTCGGCTTCGCGCTGGTGATCATCGCGGCGGCCTGCTGGGGCGTGTCGAACGTGCTGATGCGCTACGCCAGGCCGACCGACACGCTGCGGTTCATGGTGTGGGTGAGCGCCGTGGCGGTGGTGCCGCTGTTCGCGCTGTCGGCGTTGACCGAGGACATGAGCGCGCTCGGCCGCCTCGACCTCTCCGGCGCGGCCGCCGTCGGGTACGTCGCGTGGATCTCGACGCTGCTCGGGTTCGGCATCTGGGGCTTCCTGCTGCGTCAGTACGAGTCGTCGGTCGTGGCGCCGTTCTCGTTGCTGGTGCCGGTGTTCGGGATGTTCTCGGCCTGGGCGATCCTCGGCGAGCAGATGAGCGCGGTGCAGCTCGGGGCCGGTGCGCTGGTGCTGGCCGGGCTCGCTATTCCGCAGCTGCTGGGGCGCCGGGCGGCACGAACGGCAGTCCTGCCGGAGCCCCTCGTTCCAGCAGGTCGATGACGGCCCTGGTGTCCAGGTGATCGGCGACCAGGTCGCCCAGCAGGTCCAGCTGGGCCTCGCGGGCGGCCTGGAAGCTCACGTCCGGCGCGGGCTCGAAGTCCCGGCCCGCCACGGCCGCGGCCCAGCTGACGAACCTGCGGCGGAACGCGTCGTTCTCCAGCAGACCGTGCCAGTGCGTGCCGACGACCCGGTCGGTCTGCGCGCCCTCGTCGCCGATCACCGGGCGTTCGGTGCTGCGGACGACCTGGCCGTGGTGGATCTCGTAACCGGTGACGGGCTCACCCCAGGCCTCACCGGACGGGGTGGCGAGGGTTTTCCGGTCCTGGAAGCGGATGTCGACGTCGAGCAGGCCGAGACCTTCGACGGTGCCGTGCTTCGACTCCACGTCGTCTTCGATCCGCTTGGCCAGCATCTGGAAACCACCGCAGATGCCGAGGACCGGGCCGTCGAAGCGCTGGATCGCTTGCGCCAGGCCGGTTTCGCGCAGCCACGCGAGGTCGTCGACGGTCGCCTTCGAGCCGGGGAGCACGACCACGTCGGCGTCGGCGAGGCGGGACGGCTCCGTCACGAACCGCACGGACACACCGGGTTCGCAGGCGAGGGCCTCGACGTCGGTGGCGTTCGAGATGCGCGGCAACCGGACCACCGCGACCCGCAGCCAGTCCTTCACCGGCGGCTGCGGCCTGCCGACGACGCCGTCCGCGTTGTAGGACAACGAGTCCTCGGCGTCGAGCCACAGCTCCTCGCGCCACGGCAGCACACCGAGCACCGGCCGTCCGGTCAGGGCTCGGATCTGCCGGAGGCCCGGTTCGAGCAGCCTTGCGTCGCCGCGGAACTTGTTGACGACGAAGCCGGAGATCAACGCCTGGTCGGCCGCGTCGAGCACCGCGACCGTGCCGAAGAGGTGCGCGAACACCCCGCCCCGGTCGATGTCGCCGACGACCAGCGTCGGCAGGTCCGCCCGCGTCGCGAGGCCCATGTTCGCGATGTCGTTGGGCCGCAGGTTGATCTCGGCCGGGGAGCCCGCGCCCTCGCAGATCACGACCTCGTGGTCTCGCCGCAGCCCGTCCAAAGTGGACAGGACCGTCTCGAGCAGCGCCTGCTTGCGTTCCCGGTAGCTCATCGCCGACACGGTGCCGACCGCCTGACCGAGCACCACGACCTGGGACGTGCGGTCGCTGCCGGGCTTGAGCAGCACCGGGTTGAACCGGACGCTCGGCTCCTTGAACGCCGCCCGCGCCTGCAACGCCTGCGCACGCCCGATCTCGCCGCCGTCGAGTGTGACGAACGAGTTGTTCGACATGTTCTGCGCCTTGAACGGCACGACGTCGACGCCCTGGCGTGCCAGGAAGCGGCACAGACCGGCGACCAGGACGCTCTTGCCCGCGTCCGAGGTCGTCCCACAGATCAACATCGCGCCCCGCATGGACGCCAATGCTGCCATCATCACCTCCATGGTCTCCGTCGTGCTCATGCACAGCCCGTTCCTCGGCCCTTCGAGCATGCGCCCGCTCGCCGACGAACTGGCCTCCGACGGGATGGCCGTCCTGCTGGCCGACCTGCAGATGACGATCAACGAGGCACCGGTGCACCAGCGGCTGATCGGCGCGTTCGCCGACGCCCTGGAGGACTCCGGGGTCGACGGGCCGCTCGTGCTCGTCGGGCACAGCGGCGCGGGCCCGTTGCTGCCGGCCTTCGCGGACGCGCTGGAACTCGACGTGGCCGGCCTGGTGTTCCTGGACTCCGACCTGCCCACTCCCGGTCGCGCCTGGCGCGAGACCGTCGACCCCGCGCTGGCCCGTCAGGTCAAGGCGTCGGTGCGCGACGGCCGGCTGCCGCGCTGGGACCGCTGGTTCGACTCGGACCCGTTGCGGCTCGTGCCCGCCGGACTGCGCGAGGAGATGCGCGACGAGGCACCCGAGGTGCCGTGGGAGTTCATGAAGGAGCAGCGCCCGAGCGTCGAGTGGTCCGGGGCGTGCGGGTACGTCCTGCTGTCGCCGGTCTACGAGGACGCGGCTTCGAAGGCGGAAGAGTTGGGCTGGCCGGTCGAGCGCGTCGAGTCGCACCACCTGGCGGCCGCGACGTCGCCCTCGACGGTCGCGGCCGCACTGCGATCGGTGATCAGCAGACTGTGAGGATCTCCGAGCCCGTCTCGGTCACGACGATGGTGTGCTCGAACTGCGCGGTCCAGCTCTTGTCCCTGGTGGTGACGGTCCAGCCGTCGTCCCACATCTCGCCCTCGTAGTCCCCGAGCGTGATCATCGGCTCGATCGTGAACGTCATGCCGGGCTCCAGCACGGTCTTCACCGACGGCTCGTCGTAGTGCAGCACCACGAGCCCGCTGTGGAACGTGCGGCCGATGCCGTGACCCGTGAAGTCGCGCACCACGCCGTACCCGAACCGCTTGGCGTACGCCTCGATGACGCGGCCGACGACGTTGAGCTCACGGCCGGGCTTCACGGCCTTGATGGCGCGCATGGTCGCCTCGTGGGTGCGCTCGACGAGGAGCTTGGCGTCCTCGGAGACGGTGCCCGCGAAGAACGTCGCGTTCGTGTCGCCGTGCACGCCGCCGATGAACGCCGTCACGTCGATGTTCACGATGTCGCCGTCCTCGACGACCGTGCTGTCCGGGATGCCGTGGCAGATGACCTCGTTCAGCGAGGTGCAGCACGACTTCGGGAAGCCCCGGTAGCCGAGCGTCGACGGGTACGCGCCGTTGTCGCACAGGAACTCGTGCGCCACGGCGTCGATCTCGTCCGTCGTCACGCCGGGGGCGACGACCTTGCCGGCCTCCTGCAACGCCTGGGCGGCGAGGCGGCCGGCGACGCGCATGGCCTCGATGACCTCGGGTGGCTGCACCCACGGGTCGGTGCTCTTCTGCGGCGCGGGCTTGTCCACGTACTCGGGACGCACGATGCGCGAGGGCACCTGACGACGCGGGGATTGCACACCGGGTTGCAGTGGAGCACGAACAGCCATGCGCTCCAGATTAGCCTTGCAGGCGTTCCCCGCCCTGAACCTGGTCCTCCGCCCGCGGCTCCGGCAGCCTCGGCGCGGGCAGCAGCACGCCCGCCCGGATCAGGCGCTCGCGCATCGTCAGCTCTGTGGTCTTGCTCATCACGGCACCGCCTTGAGGAACCTCGCCGCCACCTCCACGGCTGGAGTCGAAGTTTCTCCGCTGAGCACCAAGGTCGCGAACGCGAGATCGCCCCGGTAGCCCATGAACCACCCGTGTGAGTGCACGCCGTCGCCGAACTGTGCGGTACCAGTCTTGCCGCGCACGTCTCCGTACGGCTTGAGTTGCGGTGCAGTGCCCGACTCGACGACCTCGCGCATCATGGCGCGCACCGGTTCCAGCGACGCCGCGGGCGGCGCGGTGGGCTGTTTGTCCGCTTTGGTCTCCTTGCCGCGCACCAGTTGCGGCGTCGGCATGGAGCCCTTGGCGATGGACGCCGACACCAGTGCCATGCCGAACGGCGACGCCAGCACCTTGCCCTGGCCGAACGCGTCCTCCGCCCGTTCCACCACGTCGGTCGCGGGCGGCACGGAGCCGGTGATCGTGGTGAGGCCCGGGACGTCGAAGTCGACGCCGAGGCCGAGCGACAGGGCGGTGTTCGTCAGCAGGTCCGCGGGCATGTCGACGGCGAGCTGGGCGAAGGTCGTGTTGCAGGAGAACGCGAACGCCGAGTGCAGCGGGATGGTGCCCTTGTCGAACTCGCTGGAGTTCGGCACGATCCGGCGGCCGTCGATGGTGGTCTTGCCGGGGCACGGCAGCGGGGTGTCGGCGGTGACCTTGCCGGACCCGATCGCGGCGAGCGCCGAGACGGCCTTCATCGTGGAACCCGGCGGGAAGCGGCCCGTCAGCGCGAGAGCGCCCTGGGCGTCGGCCGGGTCGTTCTGCGCCACGGCCAGGATGTCGCCGGTCGACGGCTGGATCGCCACCAGGATCGTGGGGGCGGTCATGGGTTCGACGGCGTCCTCGGCGGCGGCCTGGACGATGCGGGACAGGGCGACGTTGACGGCCTTCGCGGGTTCGGCGGCCTTCGAGTGCAGTTCCTCGACCTCGGTGCCCTGCGCGTCGACGGTGCTGACGCGGAAGCCCGCGTTGCCCGCGATGTCGTTCTCCATCAGCTTGCGGACCGCGGGCAGCACCTGGGAGCCGAACGTCCGGCTCGGCGCGAGCAACGACGTCTGCGCGCTGAACCGGACGCCGGGCAGTTCGTAGATCTTCGGCTTCACCGACTGGTAGTCGGCGTCGCGCAACGCGGCCACCTGGTAGGCCTGGCCCTCCGGCGTCTTGCCCACGCCGTCGGTGATGGTCTGCTGGGTGATGGCCTGGTCGAGCGGGTTCAGCGCGTCCGCGAGGGCCTTGGTGACCGCCGGGAGGTCACCGGCCTCCTTCGCGACCAGCAGCACCGACACGACGCGTTCGGGGGCCAGCAACGGCGTGCCGTCGCGGTCCAGCACCGGCGCGGGGTCGGGCGTGAGTTCGGTGAGCTTGACGTTCTGCTGCGGCGCGAGCTTCGGGTGCGCCACCGACGACGCCCAGTGCACCTTCCACGTGTCGCCCTCCTGGCGCACGTCGAACTTGGTCGGGTAGGTCCAGTGGCGGTTCTTGCCGAGGTCCCAGTCGAGCGTGACCGAGGCCTCCGACGCGAGTTCGCCGTTCTTGCGGATCTGGTCGACCTTGCTGCTCAGCCCCTCCGGCTTGAGCGCGCCCCTGAACTTCTCCAGGGTGTCCTTGGCCTCGTTCGGGTTGTCGGTCATCCCGGCGGCACCGGCCACGTCACCGGACGCGAGCTTCGCCAGGAAGTCGTTGGTGATCTCCGGAGCCCCGGGTTCCGACTTGAACAGCCCACAGCCGCTCACCGTCACCAGCAGAACCGTGATCGTCGCGAGAAGGCGCACTCGCGCGAGTATGCCCGTTCAGAAGAGGACAGTGGCGTATTGCCCGACTTGTTCGAAACCGATTCGGCGGTAGGCGGCCTGCGCCACGTGGTTGTAGCCGTTGACGTAGAGGCTCGCGGTCCTGTTCAGCACCCTGGTGAGCCGATCGGCCACCGCCGCCGTGCCCGCCGTGCCGATGCCCTCGCCCCGCCGGTCCGGCCGCACCCAGACACCCTGGATCTGCCCGACCTTGGACGACATGGCGCCGATCTCGGCCTTGAACACGACCTCGCCGTGCTCGAACCGCGCGAACGCCCGGCCCGCGGCGATGAGCTCGGTGACCCTCGCCCGGTAACCCGCGCCGCCGTCCTCGGCGCACGGGTCGATGCCGACCTCCTCGATGAACATCGAGATGGCGGCGGGCAGGTAGCGCCCGATCTCGCTGGGCCGCACCTGGCGCACCAGCGGGTCCGGGGTGATCTTCGGCGTGCCCGAGATGGCCATCAACGGCTGGTCGCCGCGCACCTCGCGGGCCGGCCCCCAGTCCGGTTGGAGCTCGTCCCACAACGTCAGGACCTGCTCGGCCGGGCCGACGAGGCTCGAGCACATGCGGCCTCTCCTGCGCGCCCGGTCGGCGAACATGCGCATGGCCGCGGCACTGCCCTTGAGGGGGATCAGGTTCGGCCCGGAGAAGCAGAGACCCTCGATCCGGCCCCGGATCGGCTTGGAGTCGGAGCCCCACATCTCGCCGCCGAGGCGCCACGGGTCGAGGCCGGCGACCTCGACCCTGGCCGCGACCATGCACGCCGCCACGGGGTCGGCGTCGAACACCCCGCGCACGTCGATCAGGTCGCGTTCGTCGAGAACGCGCGCTCCGGCCAGCCTCAGCACGTCACCTAGCGTGCCAGATGAAACGTCCTCGTGACATCAGCCAACAGTGCCTACTGTCAGTGACGACACACCCAGGCCGAACGCACGCGGGGACCTTTCGTTCGGTCCAAGCGAACGAAAGGTCCCCGCGTGCGGCAGAACTAGCCGACGGTGACGGCCGGGGACTCGCCCTCGACCGGTTCCATCTCCTCGGCGAGGCGCATGGCCTCCTCGATCAGCGTCTCCACGATCGCGTGCTCCGGCACGGTCTTGATGACCTTGCCCTTCACGAAGATCTGGCCCTTGCCGTTGCCGGACGCGACACCCAGGTCGGCCTCGCGGGCCTCGCCGGGGCCGTTCACGACGCAGCCCATGACGGCGACGCGCAGCGGCACCTCCATGCCCTCCAGACCGGCCGTGACCTGCTCGGCGAGCGTGTACACGTCGACCTGGGCGCGGCCGCACGACGGGCAGGAGACGATCTCCAGCTTGCGCGGGCGCAGGTTGAGCGACTGGAGGATCTGGTGGCCGACCTTGATCTCCTCGACCGGCGGCGCGGACAGCGACACCCGGATGGTGTCGCCGATGCCCTGACGCAGCAGGGCGCCGAACGCCACGGCCGACTTGATGGTGCCCTGGAAGGCGGGGCCGGCCTCGGTGACGCCCAGGTGCAGCGGGTAGTCGCACTGCTCGGCCAGCAGTTCGTACGCGCGCACCATGACGACCGGGTCGTTGTGCTTGACGGAGATCTTGATGTCGTGGAAGTCGTGCTCGGCGAAGAGCGACGCCTCCCACATCGCCGACTCGGCCAGCGCCTCGGGCGTGGCCTTGCCGTACTTGGCGAGCAGGCGCGGGTCGAGCGAACCGGCGTTGACCCCGATCCGGATCGGGGTGCCGTGGTCCTTCGCGGCGGCCGCGATCTCCTTCACCTGGTCGTCGAACTTGCGGATGTTGCCGGGGTTGACCCGGACAGCGGCACAACCAGCCTCGATGGCGGCGAAGACGTACTTCGGCTGGAAGTGGATGTCGGCGATGACCGGGATCTGGGACTTGCGCGCGATCGCGGGCAGCGCGTCGGCGTCGTCCTGCGAGGGGCAGGCGACGCGGACGATGTCGCAGCCGGCCGCGGTGAGTTCCGCAATCTGCTGCAACGTCGTGTTGACGTCCGACGTGAGCGTCGTCGTCATCGACTGGACGGAGACGGGGAACTCGCTGCCCACACCGACGTTGCCCACCATCAGCTGGCGGGTCTTGCGACGTTCCGACAGCACCGGCGGCGGCAGTGCCGGCATTCCGAGCATCACGCCGTCACTCATGGGTTGTGCACCTTTCCGTAATTCACTTATTGCAACCTGATCGGGTTGACGATGTCGGCGGTCACGGTCAGCAGCGTGATGGCGCCGCCGATGAAGATGACCACGTAGGTGAGCGGCAACAGGCGCATGTAGTTGACCGGGGCGCCGGCGGGCTTCCCGCGCAGCTTCCTCACCCAGTCTCGCACCCGTTCGTAGAGGTTGACGGCGATGTGACCACCGTCAAGCGGGAGCAGCGGCAGGAGGTTGAACACACCGACGAAGAAGTTCAGACCCGCGAGCATAAGGATGAAGAACGCCCACAGACCGCGTTCGGCCGCGTCACCACCCAGACGTGACGCGCCCACCACCGAGATGGGCGTGTCGAGGTCGCGTTCGCCGCCGCCGATGGCCTTGACCACGGCCGGGATGCGCTCCGGGAAGCGCATGAGGCCCTTCCAGGTGTTCACGAACATGTCGCCGGTGAACGCGATGGACGCCGGAACGGCCGCGAGCGGGCTGTACTCGAAGTTCTGCTGCCAGGTGACGCCGATGGCGCCGACCTCCTTGACCTCACGGCCGCCCTTGCCGTCGAGCACCTCGCGGGTGACCTGCGGCACGTTCACCGTGAGCGCGAGCTCCTTGCCGTCGCGCAGCACCTTGAACTCGGTCGGGCCCTTCAGGTCGCGGGTGACCTTGAGCATCTCCGACCACGTCGAGATCGGCTTGCCGGCGATGGCCGTGACCTCGTCACCGGCCTGCAGACCGGCGTCCTTGGCCGGGGCGGGGGCGCCCGGCTGGCACGGCGCGGTGAGGCCCACGGTGTGGTCCTGGACGCACGGCGTGATCTCGGCGAGGACCGGCAGGTCCTTGTTGTTCGGCAGGCCGAGCGACATCGCGAGGATCAGCAGGATGATGAAGCCGAGGATGAAGTGCGTGATCGACCCGGCGGACAGCACGACGACGCGCTTCCACACCTTCTGGTTGTAGAAGGCGCGCTTGCGGTCGTCCGGGTGCACCTCGTCCAGCGCCGTCATGCCGGTGATCTCGCAGAACCCGCCGGCCGGGATCGCCTTCAGGCCGTACTCGGTCTCGCCCTTGCGGAACGAGAAGAGCTTCGGGCCGAAGCCGATGAAGTAGCGGGTGACCTTCATGCCGAAGGCCTTCGCGGTCAGCAGGTGCCCGAACTCGTGCAACGCGATGGACACCGCGATGCCGAACGCGAACAACAGCACCCCGAGGATGTTGATGAATGTGTTCACGAGACGTTCAGTTCCTTCCAACCAGCTCGCGGGCACGTGCGCGTGCCCAGTCCTCGGCGGCCATGACCTCCGCGACGTCCGCGGGGTCGTGATGCCATTCGTTCGCCTCGCCGAGAACCTGGCCGATGGTGTCCACGATCGACAGGAACGACGTGTTGCCGGCGACGAAGGAGGCGAGCGCCTCCTCGTTCACGGCGTTGTAGATCGCGGGCGCGCAACCGCCCGCGGTGCCGGCCTGCCGCGCGAGCTCGACCGCTGGGAACGTGACGTCGTCCAGGGGTTCGAAGGTCCACGCGGAGGCGGTGTCAAAGGTACAGGCGGGCGCGGCACCCGCGACGCGCTCGGGCCACCCCAGCCCCAGTGAGATGGGCAGGCGCATGTCCGGGGGCGACGCCTGCGCGAGCGTCGAACCGTCCGTGAAGGTGACCATCGAGTGAATGATGGACTGAGGGTGCACCACGACCTCGACCCGGTCGTACGGGACCCCGAACAGCAGGTGCGCCTCGATCAGCTCCAGGCCCTTGTTGACGAGGTTCGCCGAGTTGATCGTGACGACTTGTCCCATCGACCACGTCGGGTGCGCCATCGCCTGCTGCACGGTGACCGTTTCGAGCTCTTTGCGCGTTTTGCCCCGGAAAGGACCGCCCGACGCCGTCAGGATCAGCTTGTGCACTTCGTTCTCGGTGCCGCCGCGCAGGCACTGCGCGAGCGCCGAGTGCTCGGAGTCGACCGGCACGATCTGGCCGGGCTTCGCCGCCCCCAGCACGAGCGGCCCGCCCGCGATGAGCGACTCCTTGTTCGCGAGCGCGAGCGTCGCCCCGGTCTCCAGGGCCTTGAGCGACGGTTCCAGCCCCCTGGACCCGTCCATGCCGTTCAGCACGACGTCGGCGGGCGCGGCCTCGATCAGGTCGACCATGCTGGTCAGCGTCCTGACACCGGGCACCTCGGCCCCGTTGGCCACCGCCACGACCGGCACGTCGAACTCGGCGGCCTGCTGCTTCAGCAGGTCCAGCTGACGCCCGCCCGCGCCGAGCCCCACGACCTGGAAGCGGTCGCGGTTGCGCCGGATGACGTCGAGCGCTTGGGTCCCGACCGAGCCGGTCGACCCCAGGATCAGGACAGTGCGTGGAGTACTCATCGCCCCTCATTGTTCCGGAGAGTGCCTGAGAGCCCGGCACAGCCCGTTACTTTGATAACGGACCGGTTTTGGAGGTGTGAAGTCACCAGATCGAGGGCATTCCAGCGTCGTCAAGTTCGTTGGAAGGAGACTCTCGGTGGGCATCCTCGGATGGATCGTGCTCGGCCTGTTGGCCGGAGCCATCGCCAAGGCGATCATGCCGGGCAAGGACCCGGGCGGAATCATCATCACGATGCTGATCGGCATCGTTGGCGCGATCCTGGGCGGATTCATCGGATCTGCCGTCTTCGGGACCGATCTGGGCTCGTTCTTCGAAATCCGCACGTGGCTGCTGGCCATTGTCGGATCGTTGATCCTGCTGGGCATCTACCGCCTGGTCGCGGGTCGACGAACCCACGCTTAGCCGTTCAGACGTTTGGGGCCGTTCGGGTGACACCCGAACGGCCCTTCGTGCTTTTGGTCGCTGCTCCGCAGACTCCGGCGAGTTCGCCGGGAAGCTGGTCGTCCGGCGCGAACTCGCAGACCCGGTTCTCGGCTCAACCGGCTTCGCCCACGTTTCCCGCCCTCAGTTCGCGATGCCCGCGTCTCGTGCCATCAAGGCCGCTTGGACGCGGTTCGTCAGACCGAGCTTCGCCAGCAGGCGCGACACGTAGGTCTTCACCGTCGCCTCCGACATGTGCAGCTTCGCGCCGATGTCCGCGTTGGACATCCCCTGCCCCAGCAGCGCCAGCACCTCGACCTCGCGGTCGGTCAGCCCCTCGACGGCCTTCTGCGCCTCCTGCCGCTTCGGCTGCCCGGAGGTCGCCACCATGCCGACCACCCGCGACGTGACCATCGGCGACAGGTAGGCCTCGCCGTTGTTCACCGCCCGCACGGCCCGCAGCAGTTCCTCGGGCGCGGAGTCCTTCAGCAGGAAGCCCGCGGCACCGTCCGACAGCGCGCGCACGATGTTGTCGTCCTCGCCGAACGTCGTGAGCATCACGACCCGGACCGAGGGCGCGACGACGCGGAGTTCCTTCGCGCACGCCAGACCGTCCATGCGGGGCATGCGGATGTCGAGCACCGCCACGTCCACCCTGCGCTCGCGCACGATCTGCAGCGCCTCGCGGCCGTCGCCGGCCTCCGCCACGAGCTCGATGTCGTCGGCGGTGCCGAGGATGGCCTTGATGCCGGCCCGCATCAACGGCTCGTCATCGGCGATGAGCACCCGGATCATTGACCTGTCCTCTGCACGTGGATCTTCTTCTCGACCAGCTTGCCGTCTCGGAAGCAGAAACGCACCACCCGCGTGCCCTTCGCGAGGTACGACTGCTCGTCGGTGATGTGGTAGACGCACCGGGCCCCCGAAGGCTCCGGCGAGGCCTGCGACCTGCGTTCGCCGTCGGCCACCAGCGGTTCGTCGCCGGAGGGCAGCAGCGCCAGCACGTCGGACTCGGACTGGCCGACCTGGATGCGGTCGAGGTTCTCCTGCGAGACGACCTGCGTCACCGGTTGCGCGCCGAGGTAGGTGAAGCCGCCGATGATCACGGCCAGCACCAGGGACGCGCCCGCGATCGAACCGACGCCCGCCCACTTGCGGAAGACGCCCGGCGACACGGTCTCGTCCTGCTCGTCCTCGGGCTCGTCGGGCAGCGGCGTCTCCTCGTACGGCAGCACGGCGGCGATCCGGAAACCACCGGACGGCAACGCGCCGACGTGCAGGATCCCGCCTGCGACGCGCACGCGTTCGGTGAGGCCGATGAGCCCGACACCGGGCGTGCCGACGGCGGAACCGTTGCGCGACGGGTTGTTGCGCACCTCCACCACCAGCGCGTCCGGTTCGTACTTCACCGTCACCTGCACCGCGGCACCCGGCGCGTGCTTCGCGGCGTTGGTCAAACCCTCCTGTGCGACGCGATAGGCGGCGTGAGAGACACGGGACGGCAACGGGTGTGCTTGTCCGCCGCGCACCAGACTGACCAGAACACCTGCCTTGCGCGCGTCGCTCACCAACGAGTCGATGGATTCCGCTGTGCGTGTGGCGGGGTCGTCGTCGGGGCCGTCCTCGGACCGCAGCACGCCGATGATCGCCCGCAACTCCCCCATGCCGGTCAACGCGGCCGAGCGCAGCACCCCGATGGCCTCGCGCTGCTTCTCTCCGAGCGACGGGTCGAGCGCCAGCGCCCCGGCGTGCACCGAGATCAACGAGAGCCGGTGGCCGAGGCTGTCGTGCATGTCCTGGGCGATGCGGCTGCGCTCCCGCAACCGCACCTGCCGTGACAGCAGCTTGTGCTCGCCGCGCATGCGTTCCTCGCGGTCCTGCATGGCCTGCACCAACGCCTCGCGCTGCGCGAGATAACGCCCCACCAGGAACGGCAGCGCCACGCCCACACCGAAGATCGTGACGAGGATGAGCATCCCGTAGGCGGGGTCGATGTCGAGCGGCCGCGCTTCCCAGTCCCACACCACCGTCACGACGACGAACGTGAGCACGGTCGACACGATCGCCTTGGCCCACGACTCGATCCGGCGGCCGGCCGTGTAGCTCAGCACGACCATGATCGCGGGCCCGAGCAACGGGATCGCCGCTCCACCGATCATGGCCGTCGCCGGGAACAGGTGCCGCAGGGGCAGCAGCACGACGTAGATGGCGAAGACCCCGGCGAGCGCCCAGGCCGACGTCTTCGGCTCGGCCCACGGCCCCGGCCACACGTCCAGCAGGATCGCGGCGACCATCACGAGCAGGTCGCCGGCGAGCCGCACCGGCGTCAGGCCGCGGAGCCGGGCCAGGGTGTCGGCGCGGAACGCCTCCGCCCTCGCCCGCACAGCAGTAATCACGCTGCCAAGCTACGAGACGTCCCAGGTCTCGCGCGGCACGCTGGAGTATCGAATCGGCGCGACGAAAGTTGACTACCCGGCCAGCTTCGCGACTGATCCCGCCCTGCGAGCACGCCAGGACGCGAACACCACACCGATGATCAGGAGCAGCGCCGTCGCCGTCACCATCAGCGTCGACAGCGCCACGATCTCCGGCGAGATCCCGCGCTTCGACGCCTGCGCGTAGACGAACACCGGCAACGTCGTGGAGCCGACGCCGGTCAGGTAGGACGAGATCACCACGTCGTCGAACGACAGCAGGAACGCGAACGCCGCGCCCGCCGCCACCGCGGGCGCCACCAGCGGCAGCGTCACGGTCCGGAACGCGACGAACGGCGACGCCCCGAGGTCGGCGGCGGCCTCCTCCATCCGGGCGTCCATCCCGGACACCCGCGACCGCACCACCACGACCACGAAGCTCAGCGAGAACGCCACGTGCGCGAACAGCAGCGCCCCGAACCCCAGCGGGATCCCGGCGAGCTTCACGAAGAACCCCAGCATCGCCACGCCCATGACGACCTCGGGCACCACCAGCGGCAGCGACAACAGCACCGTCCACAGCCCACGGCCGGGGAACGCCCGCCTCAGCCCGAAGGCCGCCAACGTGCCGATGACCGTCGAGATCAGCGCCGACGCCAACGCCAGTTGCAGCGTCAGTTGCAGCGAGGCGAACACGCGCGTGTCGTCCGCCAGCTCCGAATACCACTGCAACGAGAACCCGCTGATGCGCGACAACGACCGTGACGAGTTGAACGACGCGATGGCGAGCCACGCGATCGGTGCGTACAGGAACAGAAAGACGAAGACGACGACAGCGCCGAGCACCCACGGACGACGGTTCACAGCACGTCCTCCCCACGGCGTCCGCGCAGCACCAGCACGGCCACCACCAGCACCAGCAGCAGCACCGCCATCGCCGAACCCAGGGGCCAGTTGTTGCCGCCGCGGAACTGGTCGTCGATCACCGACCCGAACGTCGACTGCTCCACGCCACCGAGCAGCTTCGGCGTCACGAAGTCGCCCGCCGCCGGCACCAGGACCAGCAACGACCCGGCCAGCACGCCGCTCATCACGCCCGGCAGCACCACCCGGAAGAACGTCGACACGCGCCCGTGCCCGAGGTCGTAGGACGCCTCCATCAGCCGCACGTCGAACCGTTCGCACGCCACGTACAGCGGCAGCACCATGAACGGCAGGAACCCGTACGTCAGGCCGAGCACCACGGCGCCGTCGGTCAGCAGGAAGCCGCCGTCGCGGTCGAGGCCGACCCAGCCGAGCACGGTGTTCGCGAGGCCCTCGCCGTCCAGCAACGCCTTCCAGGCGTAGATCCGCGCGAGGTAGCTCGACCAGAACGGGATCAGCACCGCCGCGAGCAGCGCCGTCCGCCACCTCCCGCCGTGCCGCGCGATGAACCACGCCAGCGGGAAGCCGAGCAGCAGGCACGCCAGCGTGGTCGCCGCCGCGTACAGCAGCGTCCGCCCGAAGATCGGCAGGAACGCCGGGTCGAGCGCGGTGCGGTAGGCGTCGATCGTCCACGGCAGCACGGCGCGCGCGACGCCGGTGTCCCGCGTGGCGATGCTGAACTCGACGACCACGACCAGTGGCGCGATGAGGAAGAACCCCAGCCAGACCCCGGTGGGGACGAGCAGGGCGTTGGCTTTCAGCCAGCGTCGGAGCACGGATCGACATCCTGCCACCCGAACCAACGTCGAACATCCGTGTACCGTTGTGAACATGAGTGTTCACCTGCTCCAGACGGCGACGTCTGTGCTGCTCAAGGACCCGACCGCGTCCCTGGGCGACGTCGCACGGGCCGCGGGTGTTGGCAGGACCACACTCCACAAGCGCTTCCCGACCCGCGCGGCGCTGGTCCGCGCGGTCGCGAACGACGCTCTAGACCTGATCGACTCGGTGTCCTGCCAGGTGGACTTCGACCGCGACGACGCGATCGAGGACCTCATCACGCGCCTGGTCGCGCTCGGCCCGCGGGTGGAGTTCCTGCTCCGCTTCCCCGGCCTCGAACGCGACGCGGAGCTGCGGACCCGCATCGAGGCGATGGACGAGCCCGTGCTCGACCTGATCACCCGGCTGCAGGGGACGAAACTGCGCCGCGACCTGCCCGCGTGGTGGATCCTGCACACCCTCTACGCCGGGCTCTTCAACGCCTGGGAGGCGATCAGCTACGGCCGTCTGGCGCCGCTGGACGCTCCCCGGTTCGTGCTCACCACGGTGTTCGAGGGGGTAGCAAGTGCTGGAGCAACTGACCGGACATGAAGACCCGCACCCGATCTACGAACGGTTACGCGCGCACGGCCCGCTGACGCGCGACGGCGGCATGTGGCTCACGACGAGCCACCCGCTGGCCAACAAGATCCTGCGCGACCGCCGGTTCGGCGTCCGCTTCGCCGACGGCAGCTACCCGGCCAACGGGAGCCTGCTGCCCGAGTCGTTCCTGGAGCAGGACCCACCGGACCACACGCGGCTGCGCCGGCTCGCCGCGCCCGCGTTCAGCCCGAAGAAGATCGACGAGTACCGCACACGGGTGGAGAAGGTCGCGGACTCGTTGCTGGACTCCGACGAGTTCGACCTCATCACGGACTTCGCCGCGCCGTTGCCGATCTCGGTGATCAGCGACCTGCTGGGCATCCCGGACGCGGACACCGCCGAGTTCGCCGACTACGGCGCGCTCGTCGCCGCCTCGTTCGACAGCGGCGTCACGACCGAGATGGCCAACGCCAACGACCAGGTGCTCGCGCTGTTCGACCGGCTCATCGCGCAACGCCGCAGGACGCCCGGTGACGACGTGATCAGCTCGTTGGTCGCCGCCGAGGCGGACCAGAAACTCACCCCGGAGGAGATGCTCGGCACGCTGGTGTTGTTGCTGGTCGCGGGCTTCGAGACGACGGTGAACCTGATCGGCAACGGCACGCGCGCGCTGCTCGAGCACCCGGCGCAGTGGAAGCTCTTCAAGGCCAACCCGGAACTCGCGCCGGCCGTGGTCGAGGAGACGCTGCGGTGGGCGCCGCCGGTGCAGCTGACCAGCCGGATCGCGCACGAGGACGTCGACCTGATCGGCAAGGACGAGATGGTCACGGTGCTGATCGGCGCCGCGAACCGCGACCCCGAGGTGTACCCGGAGGCGCACAGGTTCGACGTCATGCGCGTGCACAAGCCGGAGCACCTGGCGTTCTCCAGCGGCATCCACTACTGCCTGGGCGCCACGCTCGCGCGCATGGAGGGCGAGGTGGCGTTCCGCGCGCTGGCCAGGAAGATGCCCGAGCTGCGGCAGACGGGCCCGCTGAGGTTCCGCGACTCCGTGGTGATCCGCGGCATCAGGAACTTCCCGGTCAGCCGGTCTTGACCTTCGTCCAGGCGTCCGCGTACAGCGCTTCGGCGTCGCCGCCGAGGTCCTTGGTGAACGGGAGCTTCGCGAGCTGCTCGTCCGGCGGGTAGACCACCGGGTTGTTCAGCAGTTCCTTGTCCATCAACGGCTTCGCGGCGGCGTTGGGGCTGCCGTACCGGACGGCGTTGGAGAGTGCCGCACCCGCTTCCGCACCCAGGATGTGGTCGATGAACCGGTGCGCGTTGCCGGCGTGCGGCGCGTCCTTCGGGATGACGAGGAGGTCCACGTAGGACAGTCCGCCCTCGGACGGGATCGCGTAACCGATGTCGTCGTTGGTGTCACTGGCCTGGAACGCGTCACCGGAGTACGACTGCGCGAGCCGCACCTGGCCGGAGGTCAGCGGTTCGATCACGTCCGAGGTGATCTGGCCGAGCTTCTTCTTCAGCGACAGCAGGAAGTTCGCCGCGTCGTCGATCTGCCCGGCGTCCGTGGTGTTCGGGTCGTGACCGAGCTTGAGCAGGCCGATCGCCATGCCGTCGCGGGCCTCGTCCAGGATCGAGCTGCGGCCCTGGGCGTTCGGCAGGTCGAACGCGTCGAAGCTCGTGACCTCGCCGCCGATCTGCGACTTCGAGTACGCGAGACCCGTGGTGCCCCAGGCCCACGGCACGGAGAACCGGTTGCCGGGGTCGTACTCGGCCTCGACGAACCGCTGTTCGAGGTTGCGCAGGTTCGGGATCGCGTCGTGGTCGAGCGGCTGGAGCAGGCCGGAGCGCAGGAACCGCCGCAGGAAGTTGTCCGACGGCACCACCAGGTCGTAGCCCGCCTGGCCGGACGCGATCTTGGCTTCCATCTCGTCGTTGGTGGAGAAGTTGTCGTAGGTGACCTCGATGCCGCTGATCGAGGTGAAGCCCGGCAACGTCTCCGGCGCGATGTAGTCGGTCCAGTTGTAGAAGTTGAGCTTCGGCTCGTCGGTGAGGTTGACGGCCTTGCCCGCGCTCGGGCCGCCGGTGTTCGTCGGCGCCGGGCCGACCGCGCAGGCGGCCAGCGCGAAGAACGCCATCGAGCCGAGCATGGTGCGCCGGGTCACCCGAGGGCTGTCGACGTCCCACAGCCGGGCGATCCGCAGCTCACCCATCGCCGGACTCCAGCAGCACGGTGAACTCGGGGTCCCACGCCATCCGCACGGTCTGGCCGGGCGCGCCCGCGTCGTCGATGCGCTGAGCGTTCTGCACGAACGCCGTCAGCACACCGCCCGGCGTCTCGACCACGAACTGCGTCGACACGCCGGTGTAGACGACGTCCTGGACGACCCCTTGGAGCACGCACCAGCCCGTCGGCGGCTCGGCGGTCTCGTTGAACAGGTGCACCTTCTCGGGGCGCACGGTCGCGGCGACCTTGCGGCCGTGCGCGACGCTGCCGGAGAACTTCGCCCGCAGGTTCGTCGCGCCCGGAGCCGTCAGCGACACCAGCCCACCGTCCACACCGGACACCTCGGCGTCGAGGATGTTGGACGTGCCGATGAACCCGGCGACGAACCGCGTCGCCGGCCGTTCGTAGACGTCCTCGGGGTAGCCGACCTGCTCGATCTTGCCCGCGTTCATCACGGCGATGCGGTGCGAGAGGACCAGCGCCTCTTCCTGGTCGTGCGTGACGTACAGGAACGTCGTGCCGACCTCGCGCTGGATGCGCATCAGCTCGATCTGCAACTCCTTGCGGAGCTTGGCGTCGAGCGCGCCCAGCGGTTCGTCGAGCAACAGCAGCTGCGGACCGGCAGCGAGCGCACGGGCGATGGCCACGCGCTGCTGCTGACCACCCGAGAGCTGCGTGGGCCTGCGTTTGGCGAACTGCGACAGCCTGACCAGTTCGAGGTGCTCGCCGACGCGCTTCTTCAGCTCGTCGCCGCGCACCTTCTTGCGCTTGAGGCCGTACGCGACGTTGTCCCACACCGACATGTGCGGGAACAGCGCGTACGACTGGAACACGGTGTTGACGTCCCGTCGATAGGGCGGGACGCCCACCATGTCGTTGCCGTCGAGCTCGATGCGGCCCTCGTCCGGGTCCACGAACCCGGCGATCATGCGCAGGACCGTGGTCTTGCCGCAGCCGGACGGGCCGAGCACCGAGAAGAACTCGCCCTCGTGGACGTTCAGCGAGATGCCGTCGACCGCCACCTGGTCGGAGAAGCGCTTGCGCACACCGTGGAGACCGATCTCGACGGGGGCGAACGTGTCCGGGGTGGAGGCCTCGGCGGGAGAGAAGCCGGTCAAGGGTCGAGGCGCCTTCGCAGAGATCGAACGGGTGGGCCGGGCAGAGCCTAATGCCGTCCGACCTCGCCCGTCAGTCGTGCGCGCGCGACCTCACACATCCGCGCTGACCCACATGTGCGACGATGACCTCGTAATCCGGATGAGCAGTGGAGGAAACCGTGGCCACGTCCTCGGAACTGGACAAGCGTCCTGCCGTCGACCCGCACGAGGAGCCGTCGCACGAGTGGGGCTGGCACGGCCAGCTGCCCAAGGGCACGCGCATCGCCGGTTGGCTCTCCGCGATCTTCTGCTTCCTGATGCTGATCGGCAACCACCACGGCCAGACCGAGAACATCTGGCTGGTCGCGTCGGGCGTCTCGATCATCGCCCTGCTGGTGTGGGACGCCGCGCGCCGCAAGAAGCCCTGGCGCCGTTAGTCGATCTCCAGCACGATCTTGCCCTGGGTGCGGCCCGTCTCGCCCAGGGCATGTGCTTTTCCGGCCTCGGCCAGCGGGAACGTCGCGTCGACGTGCACCCTGAGCTCACCCGACTCGACCAGCGCCGTGATGGCCTCCAGGCCCGCGCGGTCGGGTTCGACCAGGATCGGGCTGGTCCTGATGTCGTCGCGGATCGGCCTGTCCACTCCGGACGGCACGCCGACGAACAACCCGCCGGGCCGCACCGGCGCCGGTGACGCACCGCCGACCAGGTCCACGAACAGGTCGACGTCGGTGCCCTCGTAGTCGCCCTTGGTGTAGTCGACCACCTCGTCGGCGCCGAGGTCCTTCAGGAAGGCGTGCTTGGGCTCACGCGCCGTGCCGATGACGTGCGCGCCGTGGGCCTTCGCGATCTGCACGGCCAGGTGGCCGACGCCGCCCGCCGCGGCCGTGATCAGGACCTTCTGGCCCTTCTGCACGTCAGCGGTGTCGATGAGGATCTGGTGGGCGGTCAGCGCGGCCAGCGGCAGCGCGGCCGCCTCGACGTGGGTCAGGCTCTGCGGCTTCTTCGCGAAGTGCCGCGACGGCGCCGTGACGTACTCGGCGTAGGCGCCCGCGGCACGGGGGAACCACGGCATGCCGTAGACCTCGTCACCGGGCTTCAGGGTCGTGACGCCGAAGCCGACCTCCTCGACCACGCCGGAGACGTCCCAGCCGTTGATGAACGGGAACGTCTGCACACCCGCCATGCCGCTGCCCGCGCGGGTCTTCCAGTCGACCGGGTTGACGCCCGCCGCGTGCACCCTGACCAGCACCTCCGTCGGCAGTGGGGCAGGCTTCGGGACGTCGGTGAGGGTGATGGGGCCGCCGAACTCGTTCTGGATGATCGCTCGCATGCTCCCAAGCATGAGAGACCAGGTCTCTGAGAGCAATTAGGCACTATCTTGTGCACTAGGTACCTGATAGAAACCATCTGTGATCAGGGACGTTTATCTCAAGATGTGCCCGTGCCGCGACCTGCTGGACATGGTCGCGTCCAAGTGGACGGCGCTGGTGATCGGCGACCTCGAGGACGGGCCGCGCCGGTTCGGTGAGCTGAAGCGCCGGCTGGAGGGCATCAGCCAGAAGATGCTCACGCAGACGTTGCGCACTCTCGAACGCGACGGGCTCGTCACGCGCACGGTGTACCCCTCGGTGCCGTTGCGCGTCGAGTACGAGCTGACCGAACTCGGGCGCAGCGTCACCGAACCGCTGGCCGCGCTGCGGTTGTGGGCGCAGCGCAACTACGAGTCCGTGGCCGAGGCGCGCGAGACGTTCGACGCCTCGGAACCCGTCGGCCTGGAGCCCGCTACGGCCCGCTGAGCACCCAGCCGAGCTGCCCGTCGCGGTGCTCGCCCTCGCAGTTCGCGTCGAGGGCGTCGAAGTGCCGGCTGCCGTTGTCCCTGGTGCAGCGGTAGAGCGGCACGACCTGGCCCTCGGCGGGCGGCGTGGTGAAGATGAAGCCGAGCAGGCCGACGTTCTGGTGCCGGTCGCAGTCGGCGTTGACGGCGGTCATGTAGTCGCCCTGGTCACCGACCTTGCACGCGTACAGCTCGCGGGTGCCCTGCTCGTAGGTCTCGGCGAGCCAGCCCGCCGGGCCGTCCAGCTTCGAGAACTGGCCGGGCTTCGGCGCGAGCGGCGAGGCGGTGAAGTACCACCTGCCATCGTTCCAGCGCTGGAGTGCGACGGTCTTGCGCTGGAGTTTCACCGGCGGCGGAGGTGGCTGGGCCGCGGTGGACCTCGGCGTGCTCGCCTGGCTCGACGGTGGTGCGCTCGACGCGCTCGATGACGACGGAGCGGCACTGCTGGACGCGGTCTGGCTCGACTCGGTCGTCGTGGTCGTCACGGCGCTCTGCTGGGCCGCGGTCGTGACCGGCTGGTCGTCGGGTCTCGTGAGCAGGAACGCCACCAGCGCGATCACGGCGGCGACGGCCGCCCCGGAGCCCGCGATCAGGCCGGTGCGCCGCTTCTTCGGCGCGTCCTCGAAGTTCTCCCTGGTCGGGGTGACGAACGTGGTGACGGGCTCGATGACGACCGTGCGTTCGGACGGCGACCCCAGCCGCGCGCGGACCTGGGCTGCGGTGAGGCGGTGCACCGGGTTCTGGTGCAGCAGCCCCGTGATCACGTGCGCGAGCGGCCCGCGAGCCCGCTGGATCACCGGCTCCTCGTACATGATCGCGTGCATCGTGGCGGCCGTGGTGTCCCTTTGGAACGGTGAGCGGCCCTCGATCGCGTGGAACATGGTGGCGCCCAACGCCCACAGGTCGCTCGCCGGCGACGGGCGTTGTCCGGCGAACAGTTCCGGTGCCATGTAACCGGGCGAGCCCATGATGCCGCCGGTAGCGGTCAAGCCGGGGTCGTCCATCGCGCGGGCGATGCCGAAGTCGGTCAGCTTCACCGTGCCGTCCGGCGTCACCATGATGTTGCTGGGCTTGACGTCCCGGTGCACGATCCCCGCCGCGTGCGCCGCTTCGAGCGCGCTCAGCGTCTGCAGGCCGATGCTCGCGACCTCGTCCTCGGTGAACGTCCGGCGCGCCACGAGGTCGGTCAGAGTGGGCGCCTCGACCAGTTCCATGACGATGTACGTGACGCCGCCGTCCGTGACGACGTCGTGGATCGCGACGACGTTCGGGCTGTTCAGACGGCCTGCCGTGCGCGCCTCGCTGAGCACCCGCTCGACCTCGGTCGTGCGCAGCTCCTTGAGCGCGACCCGGCGTCCGATGACCTGGTCCTCGGCGAGCCAGACCACGCCCATGCCGCCCCGGCCGAGTTCGCGGACCAGGCGGTACCGACCCGCGATCACCGGACGGTCCAGCCGAACTGGAACTCGGGCTGCTGCCCCTCGCAGTTCGCGTGGATCGAGTCGAAGTGCGTGCCCTTGAACAGGCACCGGTACACCGGCAGCGCGGGGACGTCCGCCGGCTGGTGGATGAAGACGTAGCCGAGCTTGCCGAGGACGGTCTGGCCCTCGCAGTTCGGCTGCGTCGAGGTCATGTGGTCCTCGGAGTTGATGAGGCGGCAGGCGTAGAGCATCCGGGTACCCGGTTCCTCGTTCACCAGGAGCTTGCCGAGGCCGCCGGTGTCCTCGACGCTGAAGCCCGCGGGCGGGCCGAGCTGCGGGGTGCCGCTGTAGTGGAAGGCGGTGCCGTTCTTGATGTACCGCGTGAACGCGACGGTCTGGCGCGGCGGTTTCGATTGCGTCGTCGTCTGTTGCGGCGGGGGTGCCTGAACGGGCTGCGACGCCTGGCTGGACGGCGGTGCGGAGCTGCTGCTGGGTGCCGCGCTGCTGCTGCTCGCCGGTGCGCTGGAGGCCGTGCTGCTCGTGGTCCCGGTCGGCTGGGCCGAACTCGCGCTCTGCTGAGCGGACGCGATTCCTTGCTGTGCATCGGGTTTGAGGACGAAGACCGCGACGAGCGCGATCACGACGAGCGCGGCCGCCGCACCCGCGAAGACACCGATCTTCTTGCGCGACCGGGGTTGGTCGTCCCAGTCCGCGTGCGTCGGCGTGCTCGGGGTGACGTAGCTGGTGACCGGTTCGATGACGACGGTCTGCTCGGACGGCGTGTGCGGCTTGACCACCGTCGTCGCGCCGCTGAGCCGGAGCTTGAGCTGCGCGGCCGTGAGCCGGCGCGTGTCGTCCTGGGTCAGCAACGCCATGATCGTGTCGGCGAGCGGTCCGCTGGTCCGGTGCAGGACCGGCTCCTCGTACATGATCGCGTGCATGGTGGCCGCGGTCGTGTCGCGCTGGAACGGCGAACGGCCCTCGACGGCGTGGAACATGGTGGCGCCCAACGCCCACAGGTCGCTCGCCGGCGAAGGCTGCTTGCCCGCGAACAACTCCGGCGCCATGTACCCCGGCGAGCCCATGATGCCGCCGGTCGCCGTCAGCCCGGAGTCGTCCATCGCGCGAGCGATGCCGAAGTCCGCGAGCTTCACGCGTCCGTCGGGCAGCACCATGATGTTGCTGGGCTTGACGTCGCGGTGCACGATCCCCGCCGCGTGCGCCGCCTCCAGGGCGTTGAGGACCTGCAGCCCGATGTCCGCCACCTCGTCCTCGGTGAGCTGCCTGCGGGTCATGACCTGCGAGAGCGTGGGCGCCTCGACCAGCTCCATGACCAGGTACGTCGCGCCGTGCTCGACGATGACGTCGTAGATGCCGACGACGTTCGGGCTGTTCAGACGCCCTGCCGTGCGTGCTTCGCGGAGCACCCGTTCGGTCTCGGTCGTGCGCAGCTCCTTGAGCGCGACCTGCCGTCCGATGACCTTGTCCTCGGCGAGCCAGACGACCCCCATGCCGCCCCGGCCCAGCTCCCGGATCGTCGCGTATCTGCCCGCGACCAGCCTCGTTTCTTCCCCCACGTCGCGGCATGGTAGCCGCACGGTCGTGTCGGCCGGTTCCCTGTCCGGCTCTGTCCGCTGACAGCGCGTGCCGGGTTCACCACCGTTCGAGAAGGTCTGGACCGCGGCGGGCGGCTCGTCCGCCGACGGCACGCGGTTGCAGATCTGGACGTGCACGGGCGGCGCGAACCAGAACTGGACGCTCTAGGGATGTGTCGGCCCCCGCTTGTGTCTGGGTGGGGGCCTTTCCCACCTTTCGGGCGCTGTTGCAGGTATGCGCATACGACAGTTTGCTCACCTATACATCCAGGTGAGAGGACTTGAACCATGTCGGTGACCGACGAACTGCTCGCCAACAACGCCACCTACGCCTCCCAGTTCTCCGGGCCGCTGCCGCTGCCGCCCGCCAAGCAGGTGGCCGTCGTGGCGTGCATGGACGCCCGCATCGACGTGTACCGCGTGCTGGGCCTGCAGGAAGGCGAGGCGCACGTCATCCGCAACGCCGGCGGCGTCGTGACCGAGGACGAGATCCGGTCGCTCGCCATCAGCCAGCGCCTGCTCGGCACGCGCGAGATCATCCTCATCCACCACACCGACTGCGGCATGCTGACGTTCACCGACGACGAGTTCAAGCGGTCGATCCAGGACGAGGTCGGCGTGAAGCCCGCGTGGTCCGCCGAGGCGTTCGGCGACCTGGAGGAGGACGTGCGGCAGTCGATCTCGCGCATCACCGGCAACCCTTTCGTGCCGGTGAAGGATTCGGTGCGCGGCTTCGTGTTCGACGTGGCGACCGGCGCCCTGACCGAGGTGAAGCCCTAGAGGCTGGCCCAGCAGTAGAGCCGCTGGCCGCTCTCTTTCGCCTGCACGGCAAGGGTTTTGAGGTCTTTCAGGATCTCGGCGAGCACCATCGGGTCGAACCCCTCCAGTTCCTCGATCCCGGCCCACCGCACCGCGACCCCGTCCAGGTCACCGGCGTCCGCGAGCCCGTCCCGCAGGCCGTCGGTGACCGTGAGGACCAGCACGTCGCCGCCGTGCTCCATGGCGACGTCGTCACCCCACCCGGGGTCGTCGCAGATATCGTCGTACGGGCGCCCGGTGAGCAGTTCCTCCAGCTGTCCCATCACGACCGCGGGGTCGAGCGACTTCGTCTCCACCGTCGGGAACCGCCGCACGGGTCCACCCAGGACCACGGTCGCGGCCTCGTCGTCCGACGGCGCGGTGAAGTAGTCGTACAGGACGCCCATTTTCGTTGCCCCCTCAGGCGTGCACGCGATGTTCTTCGCAGTACACCACGTGCAGCCACTTCCAGTGCCACAGGCTCTCGGTGATCTCCGCGCAGCAATGCATCCCGGGGTCCTCGTGCATCTGCCGCGGGCCGTCCTCGACCAAGTCCTGCAAGCGCAGTCCCTCGAAGTTGAACGCCCGCGCGCTGCCGACGACGAACGCGGTCTCGCCGACGATCTCGCCGCGCAACAGGTCCCTGTTCTCCCGGTCGTAGCGCCAGTCGTAGTCGTCCACCGGCCGGAAGCCCCTGCAGTCGAACGTGTGCGGCCGCCCGCCCCGCAGCCTCGCGCGCACGTCCTTCCACTTCGACAGCCGGAACCCCAGGCTGTGGTGCATCAGCACCAGGTCCAGAAACGGCCCGTCACTCCACGAACACCGCGGATCGCTCTGCCTCAGCGGCAGGTGCACAAGCGTGCGCGGCGACCGCATCGCGATCTCCCACGCCATCGCGACGGTCCGCGCCCCCTCTTTGTCCACACAGGACTCGACGCCCGCATACCCCTCGTACAGCGGTGCGTGCTTCGGCGGCCGGACAGGCTGCACCACGCGGTACTCGTCCTTGCCCAGCCGCACGTTGCTGACGAGCGTGCGCCAGCGTTCCCCCTCGAGTTTCATCGCAGGCAACGCTAGAGCGCTGCTCCACCCAGGGCTACAGATTTACGCACTTCCCCCAACCTGATGAAACTCTGCGTAACCGTCCGATCACGCTGCTATGTTCCGAACGATTGCACACCACGTCTTCAGGGGGATGATGACGTTGAAACGCAAGCTCTCTGGCCTCGTCGTGATCGGGGTTCTCCTCGCACTGGTGTCGCCGGTCCCGGCGCAGGCAGCCGAACGCCCGGGCGGCAAGGAGAGTTACGCCGTCAGCATCGGTCAGGTGGCGCCGGAAGGCACACCGCCGACGGGCAAGGAGTTCGCCAGGCTCGCGATGTACTACTTCGCCCTCGACGGCACCGTGCGCGAGGCGTTCTGGTTCTGGAGCTGGAACATCGGCTACCCGGCCGCCACCATCGCCCCGACCTCGGCGGGCTGCGACAACTGCAAGATCCACACCGCCGGCGGCTTCCAGAACGGCGCCGAGGTCAAGGAGTTGCGCGGCACCTACACCGTCACCGGCGACAAGCTGGCCATCACCTGGAGCAACGGCTCCACCGAGAACTGGACGGTGAGCCGCCCGGAGACCGGCATCAGCGTGATCGCGCTGACCGGCTCGAGCTACGGCGCGAACGTCGGCAAGGGCTACGGCAGCAACGTCAGGACCACCGTCTCCGTGCCGCTCGACGACATCCCGAAGAAGCGCTACCCCGGCGAGTTCCGCTACAACGCCTGGGACGCCAAGAACGAGAAGCTGACCTCGGACTGGGGCACTTCGGGCATCAACCTGCAGGAGTTCAAGAAGTGCAACGGCAACTGCCTCAGCGCCGCGATCGCGGTGGCGGACGGTTCGACCGCCTGCTCGGCCTGCAAACCGGGTGAGCAGAAGGCCGTCCGCTACTACCTGGCGTCCGACGGGGGCCGCAAGAACTACTACGAGCACTTCTGCACGTGCCTGCTGCAGGGCGGCAACACCTGCTACGCCGGCGGCTCGCACCTCAAGCCGCAACTGCAGGTGATCGACGACGCGCAGCAGTTCCGCGGCTGGGTGGGCATCGAGGCGCAGAACCGCATCGCGAACCGCGGCACGCTCGGCGTCCACTGGTACACCGACGTCTGACCGTCAACGCGTCGGGTCAGGTCACCGCGAAAGGCACATGACCTGGCTCGACGCGGTCGACCACCAGGTCAGCGAACACCAGCGTGATGTGGTGCCCGTTGGCCTCGACCACCACCTCGTGCATCGGCATCCCGAGCCGCTCGGACCACGTGGCGGCGGCTGCGGAGTCCGCGACGAGCTTCGCGCCGGGGTAGAGCACCTGCCAGCGCACGCCCCAGACGTACCCGTCCAGGTCGTCCCGGTCCTCCCAGCCGTCGACGAACGCGTCGTCGAGCGACCCGCGCCACGTCTGCGGTGCCACCGTGGTCGTGACGGCGGCGTGAACGCAGTGCTTGAACCGGTACCGCAGGTGTTCTGGCGGGATGCCCGTGACGGGATCGGACGTGACGTGGACGAAGACGTCGTAGTCGCGCAGGTAGTCGGTGAAGCCGTGGAAGACGAGCGCGTGGTCGAAGACCTCGTCGAGGGCGGCGCCGATCTGCGCGGCGTCCATCAGCCTTCGGCAGCGAGCTGACCGCAGGCCGCGGCGATCTCCTGCCCACGGGTGTCGCGCACGGTGCACTCGACGCCCTGCTCCCGCACCCGCCGCACGAACTCCCGCTCGACGGGCTTCGGCGACGCGTCCCACTTGCTGCCCGGCGTCGGGTTCAGCGGGATCAGGTTCACGTGCACAAGCTGGCCGAGGTGCTTGCGCAGCTTCTTGCCGAGCAGGTCCGCGCGCCACCCCTGGTCGTTGATGTCGCGGATCAACGCGTACTCGATGGAGACGCGGCGACCGGTCTTGTCCGCGTACCCGCGGGCCGCCTCCAGCACCTCGGAGACGTTCCACTTCGTGTTGACCGGCACCAGCGTGTCGCGCAGCTCGTCGTCCGGCGTGTGCAGCGACACCGCGAGCCGCACCTGGAGGTTCTCCTCGGTCAGCTTCTTGATCGCCGGCACCAGGCCGACGGTCGACACGGTGACGTGCCGCTGCGAGATGCCCAGACCGTCCGGTGCCGGGTCGCAGATGCGGTGCACGGCCTCGAGGATCCGCTTGTAGTTCGCGAGCGGCTCGCCCATGCCCATGAAGACGATGTTCGACAGCCGGCCGGGGCCGCCGGGCAGGTCGCCGTCGCGCATCGCGGCGGCACCCATCCGGACCTGGTCCACGATCTCCGCGGTCGACAGGTTGCGCTGCAGGCCACCCTGGCCGGTCGCGCAGAACGGGCACGCCATGCCGCAGCCCGCCTGTGAGGAGATGCACAGCGTCGCGCGGTCCGGGTAGCGCATGAGGACGGACTCGATGAGCGTGCCGTCGTGCGCGCGCAGCAGCGTCTTCGCTGTGGTGCCCTCGTCGGTGGTGACCTTGCGCACGACCGTGAACAACGGCGGCATCAGGTCGGCCACCAGCTTGTCGCGCGTGGACGCCGGGATGTCGGTCATCTCGGCCGGGTCGACGGTCAGACGGCTGAAGTAGTGGTTCGACAGCTGCTTCGCCCGGAACGGCTTCTCACCAAGGGCCGCAACGGCTTCCGCGCGTTGGGCGGGCGAGAGGTCGACCAGGTGGCGCGGCGGCAGGCCGCGCTTGGGCGCGTCGAAGACAAGGGGAAGCGAAGTCATAGCACACCCAGTGTCCCACGAAGTTCGCCGGACCAAGACCGTTGCATCGCGATAGCTTCCGATATATCGTTAACGACATGATGATGAAACCACACCACAGAGAGCACCACCACAGGCATCGCCGCGGTCCCTTCGGGGGCGGCGGCAGGGGCGGCCGCCAGAGGCGCGGCAACGTCCGGGCGGCGGTTCTGTCCTTGCTGGCAGAACGGCCGATGCACGGCTACGAGATCATCCAGGAGATCGCGCGACGCACCGGCGGCGTGTGGAGCCCGAGCCCCGGCTCGGTCTACCCGACGCTGCAGATGCTCGCCGACGAAGGCCTCGTCGCCGCGAACGAGGAGAGCGGCAAGAAGCTGTTCACCGTCACCGAACACGGCAGGGCGGAGCACACGGCCCCGCCCTGGCACGACATCGACATCCAGCTCGACCCGGTCGACGGCGAACTGCGCACCGCGGTCCGGCTGCTCGGCGCCGCGATGGAGCAGATCTCCCACGCGGGCACGCCGGAGCAGAAGACCCGCGCGGCCGAGCTCTACACCGAGTTGCGGCGCAAGCTGTACGCCATCCTCGCCGAGGAGTGACCTACCACCGGTCGTGCACGTGCGGCCGGATCAGCTCGTCGTAGACCTCGGTGACGGCCTTGCCGTCCACCGGCTCCAACGACGCCGCGTGCGAGTTCGCCCGCGCCTGCTCCACGTTGCGAGCACCGGGAATCACCACCGTGACGCCGGACTGGTCCACGATCCACCTGAGCGCGAACTGCGCCATCGTGGCCCCCTCCGGCACCAGCGGCCGCAGGCGTTCCACCGCCTCCAGGCCGACCTCGAACGGCACGCCGGAGAAGGTCTCGCCGACGTCGAACGCCTCACCGTTGCGGTTGTAGTTGCGGTGGTCGTCCGCACCGAAAGTCGTTGCCTTGTCGTACTTCCCGGTCAGCAGACCGGACGCGAGCGGCACCCGCGCGATGATCGCCACACCGGCCTCGGCGGCCGCGGGCAGCACCTGCTCGAGGGGCTTGTGCCGGAACGCGTTCAGGATGATCTGCACGCTGGCCACGTGCGGACGCCTGATCGCCTCCAGCGCCTCCTCGACCTTCTCCACCGACACGCCGTAAGCAGCGATCCGTTGCTGCTCCACCATTTCGTCCAAGGTGTCGTACACCTCGTCGCGGCTGTACACCGCGGTCGGCGGGCAGTGCAGCTGCACGAGGTCCAGGGTGTCGACCCCCAGGTTGCGGCGGCTACGGTCGTTCCACGCGAGGAAGTTCTCCTTGCTGTACCCCTCGCTGACCTGCGCCGGCAGCCGCCGCCCCATCTTCGTGGCGACGAAGATCCCGTCGTCCTTGCGCTCCTTGAGGAAACGCCCGACGAGCGTCTCGCTGCGACCGTCGCCGTAGACGTCGGCGGTGTCGAAGAAGTCGACCCCCGTGTCCGCCGCGGCGTGCAGCAACGCGAGCGCGTCGCTCTCGTCCACCTCGCCCCAGTCGGCGCCGAGCTGCCAGCAGCCCAGCCCCACGACACCGACCTGGCGGCCCAACCTACCTGCGTTTCGCGTCTCCACGAACCGAGCCTAGTCGCGGATCACACGATCAGCCCGGCTGGCTTGCGCCGCACGTGCACCCGGTAGCCGACGGGGAAGCTCAGCCCGGCCACGGAGGCGATCGCGCGTTCGGCGACCTTCTCGGAGAACTCGATGCGCAACACCGCCTCCAGGTCCTCACGCCGCTCGAACCGCCACTCGGCCGTGACGCGCCGGAGGGAGAACCCGTTGTCCGCGAAGAACTTCTCGACCACCACGGGGTCGTAGCGCGGTTCGTCGGCGCGCAACCACGGCCCGTACGGATCGGCGAGCCCGTCCAGGTCCACGATCACCAACGCCCCGCCCGGCCGCAGCACCCGGTCCGCCTCACGCAGTCCCGGTTCACATCCGGGCCCGAAGAAATAGGCGGTGCGGGCGTGCACGAGATCTGCGGAAGAGTCGTCGAGCGGCAACCCCTGCGCGGGTCCGGAGACCGCGCGTGCATTCGTCAGCGAAGCAATTCTGCGCTTGGCCCGCGCGACCAACGGCGGGTGCGGTTCCACGCCCGTGACAGATTTCGCGGTCTCCGCGAACAACGGCAGATGAAATCCATCACCGCAGCCCACGTCCACGACATCACGCCCGCCAAACGGACATTCTTCGCGTATCGCCGCCCAGATCGCCCCGTGCGCGTCCTGCGCGCGGTTCTCGACCTCGTACACGTCAGGCCAATGCCAGATGTTCGGACTGGGCACGACATCTGCCGGACGCACCGCGTTCAGCGCCGCCCGCACGAATCCCCTCACAAAAGCCACTGTAGGGCTTCCATTTGTCATTGACCGTACGAATTCGTCCAATCACGGCGTAGCGTTGTGGCATCTCTCCCCCTGCAGGAGGCGTCAGTGTCGATCGCGCCCAACACACCCCAACTCGCGCCGTTGCTGTCCGGAAGTCCGTGCTGGGTCGAGAGAACCGTCGACGACCTCAAGGGCGCGATCGAGTTCTACACAGGCCTGTTCGGCTGGCACTACGCCGACGACGCGGGCTACACCGTCGCGATGGTCGACGGCATCCCCGTCGCCGGACTGCCCCAGGGTGATTCGGAAGCGTGGCGGTTGTACCTGGTCACACCTCATGCGCGGGCCACTGCGGAGAAGGCCTTCCACCTCGGCGGCACGGTGCTGCGCAACCCCGAGGACGCCGCCGACCACACGCAGAGCACGGTGATCGCCGACCCGACCGGCGCCGTCGTCGGGTTCCGGCACGTACCGCCGGACTGGCGGTTCGGCATGGGCGGGCATGGTTCCTACGCGTGGGCCGAGCTCAACACCCGCGACGGCGCGGCGGCCGACGAGTTCTTCGGCGAGCTGTGCCACTACGACATCACGCAGATCGGCGACGGTCACCGGCTGGACTACGCGTCGTGGTCCGTCGAGGGCACCGAGGTGATCGGGCGGCAGAAGATGGGGCGCGAGTTCCCATACGGAGAGCGCTCCCACTGGATGGTGTACTTCAACGCCGCGCCGGAGATCGGCACGGACTCGGTGGCGTACCGGGTGCTGGAGCTCGGCGGCCGCGTGACCGTCGAGCCCTACGACACCCCGTTCGGACGCATCACCGTGGTCGAGGACCACGCGGGAATGGCGTTCTCCGTGATCGACCAGTCCCGCGTGATCGAGGCCGAGCCGCGCACCGAGGTGGACGACCCGTTCGACGACTAGCGCGGGCCGGCTACTGCACGAAGAGGTGCAGCAGCAGCCAGGAGACGACGGCGGACGGGAGGAGCGAGTCCATCCGGTCCATCAGGCCGCCGTGGCCGGGCAGCAGCGTGCCCATGTCCTTGATGCCGAGGTCACGCTTGATCAGCGACTCGACCAGGTCGCCCGCGGTGGCCGTGACGACCAGCGCGGCACCGAACAGCACGCCGTGCCACCACTGGCCGTCCAGCAGCGTCGTCAGGGTGATCGCGCCACCGACCATGCCGGCGACCAGCGAACCCCCGAAGCCCTCCCAGGACTTCTTCGGGCTGATCGACGGCGCCATCGGGTGCTTGCCGAGGAAGACGCCCGCCGCGTAGCCGCCGACGTCCGAGAGCACGACACCGATGATGAACGCGAACACGCGGCCCACGCCGTCGTCGGGAACGACGAGCATGGCCGCGAAAGCCGCGAACAACGGCACGTACGCGACGGTGAACACCGAGGCGCTCAGGTCGCGCAGGTAGCCGTCGGAACCGCCCCGGAACCGCCAGATCATGCACACCAGCACCGTGACCACGAACGCGGTCATCATGCCGGTGCGCTCCAGCGGCCAGGACAGCCAGAGGATCGCCTGCCCGCCGATCAGGGCGGGCCAGAGGGCGACGGTGATGCCCGCCTTCTTGAAGGCGTTGGCGATCTCCCACGTCGACACCGCCACCGCGGCGGCGACGATGCCGATGAACGTCTCCTTGACGGTCAGCAGCGACGCGATGATCACCGCGCCGAGCCCGACGCCGACGAGGATCGCCGCCCGCAGGTCACGTCCCGCGCGCGACGGCTTCGACGCGGGCACGTCCGCGGGACCGCCTGCCACCTGTGCTCCCATCAAGACCTCCGCCCGGCCAGGGCCATCACGCCTGCCGCGACTCGGCCGGGCGAACCATCAGAAGGGGATCAGACTTCGAGAAGCTCGGCTTCCTTGTGCTTCACGAGCTCGTCGACCTGGGCGACGTACTTGTGGGTGAGAGCGTCGAGCTCCTTCTCACCACGAGCACCGTCGTCCTCGCCGACCTCGCCGTCCTTGACGAGCTTGTCGATCTCTTCCTTCGCCTTGCGGCGGACGCCGCGGACGGAGACGCGCGCGTCCTCGCCCTTCTGCTTGGCGACCTTCACCATGTCCCGGCGGCGCTCCTCGGAGAGCTGCGGGATGACGATGCGGATGATCGAGCCGTCGTTGCTCGGGTTGACGCCCAGGTCGGAGTCCCGGATCGCCTTCTCGATGGCGTTCAGCTGGCCCGCGTCGTACGGCTTCACGACCGCCATGCGCGCCTCGGGGACCGTGATGCTGGCCATCTGGTTCAGCGGCGTCATCGAGCCGTAGTAGTCGATGTGGATGCGGTTGAACATCGAGGGAGTCGCACGACCGGTCCGGACGGAGGAGAGGTTCTCCTTCGCCACCGAAACCGCCTTTTCCATCTTCTCCTCGGCGTCGAGGAGGGTCTCGTCGATCACGACTGCTCCTTGCTCTGCGTGTTCGTGCCCAATTCCCGGTCCTGGAGAGATCCCACCAGGTCTAGAAGGCCGGACGGCCACCGGGGGTGCTGACCAGAGTGCCGATCTTCTCACCACGCACCGCGCGAGCGATGTTGCCCTCGGTGAGGAGGTTGAAGACGAGGATCGGCATGTTGTTGTCCATGCAGAGGCTGAAGGCCGTGGCGTCGGCGACGTTGAGGCCGCGCTCCAGCACCTCGCGGTGGGTGATGTTGTCGAACATCAGCGCGTCCGGGTCGATCTTGGGGTCGGCCGTGTAGACGCCGTCGACGGCCTTCGCCATCAGGACGATCTCGCAGCCGATCTCCAGCGCGCGCTGGGCGGCGGTGGTGTCGGTGGAGAAGTACGGCAGGCCCGCACCGCCGCCGAAGATCACGACGCGGCCCTTGTCGAGGTGGCGCATCGCGCGGCGGGGGATGTAGGACTCGGCGACCTGCGTCATCTGGATCGACGTCTGCACGCGCGTGTCGATGCCGTGCTCGCGTTCCAGGAAGTCCTGCAGCGCCAGGCAGTTCATGACCGTGCCGAGCATGCCCATGTAGTCGGCGCGCGACCGGTCCATACCGCGTTGCTGGAGCTCGGCCCCGCGGAAGAAGTTGCCGCCACCGATCACGACGGCGACCTGCACGCCGGAGCGGACGACGGCCGCGATCTGCTTGGCGACCGTCTGGACGACGTCGGGATCAACTCCGACGCCACCGCCGCCGAACATCTCGCCACCGAGCTTGAGCATCACCCGGTTGTAGCCGTGGCTACCTTCTTCGCTCACAGGTCCTCTCCTCGCGCCCTGGGAAACTGGTGTGGACACGCCAAGGGCGGGGTCGCTGGTACGTGCAACCCCGCCCTCATGCGAATCAGCTCTGGCCGACCTCGAACCGAGCGAAACGGGTCACCGTCACGCCGGCCTCGTCCAGAAGAGCCTTGACCGTCTTCTTGCTGTCCGTCACGGAAGCCTGCTCGAGGAGCACGACGTCCTTGAAGAAGCCGTTGACGCGACCCTCGACGATCTTGGGGAGCGCGCCCTCGGGCTTGCCCTCCTCGCGAGCGGTCTCCTCGGCGATGCGGCGCTCGTTGGCGACCAGCTCCTCCGGGACGTCCTCACGCGTGACGAACTTCGGACGCATGGCGGCGATCTGCATCGCGGCGCCCTTCGCGACCTCGGCGTTGTCACCGGTGTACTCGACGAGCACGCCCACGGCGGGCGGCAGGTCGGCAGCGCGCTTGTGCAGGTAGACCGAGACGGTGCCGTCGTAGTCGACGGCCTTCGCCAGCTCGAGCTTCTCGCCGATCTTGGCGGAGAACTCCTGGACCAGCGCGTCCACGGTCTTGCCGTCGACCTCGACCGCCTTGAGGGCGTCGACGTCGGCGACCTTGTTCGCCTTGGCGATCGCGACGATGTCGTCGGCCAGGGCGATGAAGTCGGCGTTCTTGGCCACGAAGTCGGTCTCGCAGCGCAGCTCGACCATCGCGCCGTCCTTGACGGCGACGAGGCCGTTGGACGTGGTGCGCTCGGCGCGCTTGCCGACGTCCTTCGCGCCCTTGATGCGCAGGATCTCGACGGCCTTGTCGAAGTCGCCGTCAGCCTCGTCGAGCGCCTTCTTGCAGTCCATCATGCCGGCGGCGGTCAGCTCGCGGAGCTTCTTGACGTCCGCGGTGGTGTAGTTCGCCATCGTTTTCCTTCTGCGATGTACGCGCTTAGGTCACGAGGTGCCCGCTGGTTCGCGGGCACCTCGTGGGGGAGATCAGGACTGGACGGGCTGCTCGGCCGGGGCCTCGGCCGCGGGGGCCGCGTTGTTGGTGAGGAGCTCCTGCTCCCACTCCGCCAGCGGCTCGTCGACAGCGACCTCGGGCTTGTCCTGGCCCTCGGCGGCGTCGCGGCGAGCACCGGAGCGCTGCATGAGACCGGCGGCGGCGGCCTCGGCCACGACCTTGGTCAGCAGGGCGGCGGAACGGATCGCGTCGTCGTTGCCCGGGATCGGGAACTCGACCTCGTCCGGGTCGCAGTTGGTGTCGAGGATCGCGACGATCGGGATGTTCAGCTTGCGAGCCTCACCGACCGCGATGTGCTCCTTCTTGGTGTCCACGATCCACACGGCGCTGGGCACCTTGGACATGTCGCGGATACCGCCGAGCGTGCGCTCCAGCTTGTCCTTCTCGCGGTTCATCATCAGGATTTCCTTCTTGGTGAAACCCTGGAAACCGCCGGTCTGCTCCATCGACTCGAGCTCCTTGAGGCGCTGAAGCCTCTTGTGGACCGTCGAGAAGTTGGTGAGCATGCCGCCCAGCCAGCGCTGGTTCACGTAAGGCATGCCGACGCGGAGCGCCTCGTTGGCGATGGCCTCCTGCGCCTGCTTCTTCGTGCCGATGAACAGGATCGACCCGCCGTGCGCGACCGTCTCCTTGACGAACTCGTAAGCCCGGTCGATGTAGGTCAGCGTCTGCTGCAGGTCGATGATGTAGATGCCGTTGCGCTCGGTGAGGATGTAGCGCTTCATCTTCGGGTTCCAGCGCCGGGTCTGGTGCCCGAAGTGCACGCCGCTGTCGAGCAGCTGCTTCATGGTTACGACGGCCATGGCCGGTTCGCACCTCATCTGTAGGACGCGCGAGGTCTCGCCTTTGCGCGTCAGTCCGGTTGTCGCTTCCGGCCTGTTCGGCCTTCCGCCCTGGTGCCACCGCCTCGGCCCGCACCCGCGGCGCATCTCTGCACCGTCAGGACCGTCGGACGTCGTGACTCGACCACGCTGAACCAGCGGGTCGGATCTGCGTTGGCACGCGAAGTCGTCCCGCGCACAGACGGGACGCGCCCGAAAGTCTACTCCGACCCCCCGTCAAATCTCGAATCGCCCCCCGCACCCCCACCCGACTTGTCCACAACCGGCGAGTAATCCACAGATCCCAGATCCCCGCTGGTCCCCGAGGTCCCCACCCCCCAACGTTGACCCCATGCCCCTCCTCCCCACCACACTCCTGACGACGGCCCTCCTCCCCGGCACCCTCGCCCTGGCCCTCGCCGCACCCCCGACCTCCCGCCACACCTGGCCCCTCCCGCCCCCGCACCAGGTGGTGCGCACCTTCGAGGCCCCCACGACCCCCTTCGGCCCAGGCCACCGGGGCGCCGACCTGGCAGCCCCGGCAGGCACCCCGGTCCTCGCGACAGCCGACGCCACCGTCGTCTACGCGGGCGCCGTAGCAGCCAGAACCCTCGTGTCCCTGCAACACCCAGCGGGCCTGCGCACCACCTACGAACCGGTAGCGCCCACCGTCACCGCAGGCCACAAGGTCCGCCAGGGCGACGTCATCGGCCACCTCCAGGCGGGCCACTGCCCCACCACCCCGTGCCTGCACTGGGGAGCCCGCAAGGCCGACACCTACCTGGACCCGCTCCGCCTGGTGAGCACAGGCAGAGTCCGCCTCCTCCCCCTGCCCCCGTCGCCCCCCAAGACCCCAGCCACCCCACCGAGAGGCGGCTGATCAGTCCCGCGCCGCGGTGACCCCGGACACCACCGCAGGCGCTGCAGCGGGCGCTCCCGCCGACCTCCCCCGGCGGTGGAGCACCGGCGCGACCCCGTTGCGCGCCGAAGCAGCCCGCCAGGGCGGGCCGGGAGGCGGCCACTCCCCAACACGGCCAGCCTCCCGGCCCACCCACCCACCCACCC
>NZ_BSTF01000004.1 GCF_030269365.1 Lentzea sp. NBRC 102530 | reverse complement strand
GCGTTCGTCCTGAGCCAGGATCAAACTCTCCAATAAGGATTGTGTTTGATCGCTCCAGACGGAATATGTCTGGCAATCTGGTATTACTCTCAAAGGAATACCCCGACGAGGGGTATTCATATTACTGACTGTGTTTCGGCACGCTGTTGAGTTCTCAAAGAACACGCGCTCACCGGTTCCAGTCTCCGTTTCCGGAGGCTTTCTCTCGGGGCTGTGTTTGAAGCTTATTTGGTCTCGCTGTCCGGTGTCAAATCGGCCTCTCGGAGGCTCTTTCTCTTCCGGTTTTTTGGCCAGGCCCGTTCCGGTCTGTATTTCCCGGCCCGCTTCGCTCTGACATGGAGAACATTACACGGGCCTGTTTCGATCTCCAAATCGGGGGGTCCCGGTAACCGCCACGAGGCGGCTACCAGGACAAATGCGTCCGCCGGCGTTCGTCAGGGTGCGGAGACCCCGACATCGGCCTTCGTCAACGGCTTCCGCACCGCCGACGAGTTGTACTCATCCGCACCGACATCACGCGTGCCGGAGCGCGCCTGAAGGTCGAAGTCACGCGTCACATAGGAGTAGGAGCCCACCGACGTGTCGATCGCGGGGCTTCCGGACGCGAGACGCAGCAGACCGTTCGAGTCGCGGACGAGCTTCGGGTCCACCGTCCTGTAGCCGTTCGGCATGCCGGCGGTGCCGCCCCACACGATGTTGCCCTCGTACTTGACCGTCGAGCCGCTCATCATGTCGACGAGCTTCGACGACGACCCCTGAATGATGTTGTTCGCGAGCACGCAGTCCTTGGGTGCGTAAGTGCCCGTGTCGCTGTCGACCACCGCGCCCGTGCCGACCAGGGTGTTGAACGCGACCGTCACGCGGTCGGGCCGGTCGTGCGAGGTGGACGTCGGACCGCTGTCCGTCTCCGAGCCCTTGCCGAACACGATCGCCCTGTCCCCGGTGTTCTGCACGTAGTTGTTGAACACCTTGTGGTCGTTCCCGTGGAACCGGATGCCACTGCCGAACAGCAGGTTGCCCTCGACCGTGGTGCGGTTGCCGTGCCGCAGGACGATGTAGCCCTTGCTGTCGCGGATCGTGTTGAAGCGGATCGTGTTGTCCGAGGACTTCACGGAGATGGCCTCGGGATCGCCGTTGGCCTTCTCGAACAGGTTGTACTCGATGATCGCGTACGCCGACTTCGACTGCTTGTGGCTGTAGCCGAGCCGGATCGACTCGCCGCCGTTCGCGCCGGAGAAGCTGTGGTTGTAGAAGTAGTTGTGGTGCACGTGCGTCCGTTGGGCGATCTCACTGCCCGGACCGGTGATCTGCAGGTACACGCCCTCGCTGCTGCGGTTCGAGAACGTGTTGTGGTCGACCTCGACGTCGTTCGCGCTCACGGTGAGCGAGGCGCCGTCCTTGTTGCCGTTGTAGGTGTTGCGGGTGATGCGCGTGGCCTGCGCTTCGACCGGGACCGTCATCGAGCTGGTTCCGTCGAAGACGAAGCCCTCGATCGTCACGTCTCGAACGGCCCCGAGTTCGAGGCCGCCCCGGGTGAACACCGTGCGGCCGACGTTCGCGGCGGCCACGGTGATGCCCGACTTGGTGATCTTGACGGGTCGTTCGGCGGTGTGCACGCCCTCGGCCAGCACGATGCGCTGCCCAGGTCGTGCGGTGTCGATCGCGGCCTGCAGGGAGGACACGCTCGAGACGCCGACGACGGCAGCGAAAGCAGGCACGTGAACGAAGGACGACAGCAGGGCGGCCGCGCCGACTGCGGCCAGTGATCGGATCATTCGCCAACTCCGGTGTTGGGTCGTCGGCGGCGGTAGGTCCAAGCTAGCGCAAGATTCCGGCGGGTGGGGCAGTTCGGTACAGACCAAGGGCCGTATCGAGCGACGGCACCCGGTCCAGTTGTCCGATGTCTGCCAGTGGGTGCCACTGCGCGAGGTCGGTCGTGCCGCCCACCTCGCTGCGCAGCTCGCCACCCACGATCCGCACCTCGTACATGATTCGAAGTGCGTGGTAGTCGCGGTCCGACTCCTCGCGGAGCTCGGAGTCGATGCCGATCAGGCGGACCACCTCGACGGCGTGGCCGGTCTCCTCCTCGAACTCCCGGATGACGCCGTCGTACGGGTGCTCGCCGTGGTCGATGCCGCCGCCGGGGAGGATCCAACGTTTGCCCTTTGGGCCAAGCCAGCGCGCCAGCAGGATCTCGTCGCGCTCGTTGATGCACACCCCGTAAGCGGCCACACGCTGCTTCTTCGCCCTCATGCGACGCAGCGTAACTTGCAATCACCGCGAAAAAGTGATATCACTTAGCTACTACTTCGCTAGGGGGTCCTGGATGAGTGCATCCATCGAAACGACGGTCCAGATGCCGGCGCCAGTCGTCCGCGAGAAGCAAGCGCGCGAACTGCCCGGTCTCCCCATGTTCTTCGCTGGGTTGGCGGTGCTCGCTGTGGGCGTGTGGACGGTCATCGAGGGCATCAAGGCGACCGATGCTGCCGACGGCGAACCGGCGGCCGGGCTGCTGCTCACCGGCGTCCTGCTGTTCCTGGCGTCGGCGGTGATCTGGAAGGGACTCTTCACGGTCGCGCCCGGCGAGGTGCGGGTGCTGCAGTTCCTCGGCCGTTACGTCGGCACGGCGCGCACGGACGGGCTGCGGTGGGCGAACCCGCTCACCACGCGGGAGAAGATCTCGGTCCGGATCCGCAACCACGAGACGGCGACGCTCAAGGTCAACGACGCGGACGGCAACCCGATCGAGATCGCGGCCGTGGTCGTGTGGCAGGTCGAGGACACTGCGCGCGCACGGTTCGAGGTCGACGACTTCGTGCGGTTCGTGGGCATCCAGACGGAGACGGCCGTGCGGCACATCGCGAACAGCTACCCGTACGACAACCACGACGAGACGGGTCTCTCGTTGCGGGAGAACGCGGACGAGATCACCGAGACGCTGGCGATCGAGATCGCGGCACGGGTGCAGTCCGCGGGCGTGAAGGTGATCGAGTCGCGGCTCACGCACCTCGCGTACGCACCGGAGATCGCCCACGCCATGTTGCAGCGGCAGCAGGCCGGTGCGGTCGTGGCGGCGCGGACCCGGATCGTCGAGGGCGCCGTCGGCATGGTCGAGCTCGCGCTGGAGCGCCTGGCCGACCACGACGTCGTCGAGCTCGACGAGGAGCGCAAGGCGGCGATGGTCTCGAACCTGCTCGTCGTCCTGTGCGGTGACCGTTCCACTCAGCCCGTGGTGAACACCGGGTCGCTCTACACCTGATGGCGGATCGCAAGAGCGTCCTGCTCAGGCTTGATCCGGCGGTGCACGACGCGTTGAGCAGGTGGGCGAACGACGAGCTGCGCAGCACCAACGCGCAGATCGAGTTCCTGCTGCGACGTGCGCTGGCGGACGCGGGCCGGCTGCCCGGCGAGGCGAAGAAGATGCCTCGCCGGGGCCGGCCTCCCAAGAAGCCGGCGGAAGAAGACCCGGACGAATAGGTGTCAGATGGCCGGTGGTGCCTCCAGGTCGTGGGCGCGGAAGAGCACGGCGTGCTCGACGCCCATGGCCTGGCCGCCCATCGCGGTGAACTTCGGGATGAAGTCCGCGGGGGCGGGATGGCCGGGAAGCGCGGCCAGATAGGCGGCGTGCGCCTCGAGAGAGGCCACGCCTCGTCGCAACGGCTCCCCCGTCACGTCAACGCCGTGCGTCGCCTCGTCCCCCAATCCGGGAACCAGGTACCAGCGCGGCGAATGCGGTTCGAGGCCTTCGTCCACCTGCTCGGGGAAGATCCACCGGTTGCCCGCGTCGCGGATCGCGTCGAGGGTCGCGAGGCCGGCGGCGCGGTGGTCGGCCTGGTCGAAGCCCCACGGCGTCTCGACCGCGAACGAACTGCCGAACACCACGTCCGGCTGGAACCGGCGGATCTCGCGGCAGATGTCCCGGCGCAGGTCCAGGCCGTAGACGAGGTGGCCGTCCGGGTGGCCGAGGATCGTCAGCCGCTCCACACCGACGACGGCGCAGGCGGCCTGCTGCTCGGCGGCGCGCAGCCGGGCGGTCTCCTCCGGAGGGTTCGGCATCCCGGCCTCGCCCGCGGTGAGCAGGAGGTAGCCGACCTCGATGTCGCGGGCGGTCCAGCGGGCGACGGCCGCGGACGTGCCGTACTCCATGTCGTCGGGGTGCGCGACGACGCAGAGCACCCGTCTGAACGTCTCCTCGGGCAGCGCGGGCAGTGTCATCCCGCCATTTTTCCTCCTTTCGGCGGGGGTGGCTGATCAGGCGTTTCACCTGCATGAAAACGCTGTCATCGAGTTCCTCCGTTCGGAGGTGTTTCGTCCGTCTCCCCCTACGCGATGGTGTCCGGCGGGCGCACCGGGAACGTGGAGGAGTCTTGTCTTTGTTCTCCCGCAAGCGCGCCGGACTCGGCGTGCTGGGCGTTGCTGTGGTGATCGCGTCGCTGACACCGGCGGGTGGTCTGGCGGCGGGTAGAGAGATCTACCTGGACGGTCGGGCGTCGACGGAGCGGCGGGTCGAGGACCTGCTGCGGAGGATGACGCTCGAGGAGAAGATCGGGCAGATGGCGCAGATCCGCGTCGGGAAGCTGCGCGGTGACTGCAACAACGTCAACGGGCCGTTGGTCGACTCGTGCCTGAAGGCGGTCCTCGCGGACGCGCACGTCGGGTCGATCCTGTCCGGTGGTGGTGACGCGCCGCTCGACAACACCCCCAAGGCGTGGGCCGAGATGAACAACGCCATCCAGCGCTACGCGTTGGAGAACAACAGGTTGAAGATCCCGATCATCTACGGGTCGGATGGCGTGCACGGCCACAACAACGTCATCTCCGCGACGATGTTCCCGCACCAGATCGGGCTCGGCGCGACGTGGGACCCGGCGTTGCAGGAGAAGATCGGTGTGTCGGCGTCGAAGGCGTTGCGCGCCACCGGTGTGTTCTGGAACTTCGCGCCGGTGTCGGACATCGCGCGCGACACACGGTGGGGTCGTTACTACGAGACCTACAGCGAGGACCCGTTCCTGTCCGGGCAGCTGGCCGCGGCGAACGTGCGCGGGCAGCAGGCCAGGGTGGACGACACGGCGCAGCTGACCGCGACGGCGAAGCACTTCGCCGGGTACTCGGCGCCGGCGAACGGGCACGACCGCGCGGCGGCGCAGATCCCGATCCGGCAGCTGCAGGACCTCGTGCTGCCGTCGTTCCAGGCGCAGTTCGACGCGGGCGTGAAGACCGTGATGATCAACTCCGGGTCGTTGAACGGCGTGCCGGTGCACGCGTCGAAGTACATGCTGCAGACGCAGCTGCGCGACCGCATGGGGTTCAAGGGTGTCGCGGTCTCGGACTGGCAGGACATGCGGTACCTGGTGGACCGGCACAAGGTCGCACCCGACTACAAGACGGCGATCGCGATGAGCGTCAACGCCGGTGTGGACATGGCGATGGAACCGTCGAACGCGGCCGAGTTCACCTCGTTGCTGCTCGCGAACGTGCGGGACGGCTCGGTGTCGCGCGGGCGGATCGACCAGGCCGTGCGGCGGGTGCTGAAGCTCAAGTTCGACCTGGGGCTGTTCGAGAAGCCCTACGTGGACCCGGCGAAGGCCGACGGCAACGTCGTGAACGTCGACCGCGACCTCGCGCGTCAGGCGGCGGCCGAGGGCACGGTGCTGCTCAAGAACGACGGTGTGCTGCCGTTGTCCCCGGCGGCGAAGAAGATCGTCGTGACCGGCGAGACCGCTGACGACGTGCGGCGTCAGCTCGGCGGCTGGACCGTCGAGTGGCAGGGCGTGCCGGACGACTCGCCGTTGCCGCCGACCGCGACCGTGCTGACCGGTGTGCGCGAGGCCGTTCCCGGTGCGTCCGTGGTGCACGCTCCGACTCAGGCCGCGGCGGTGGCGGAGGCGGCGGGTGCGGACGCGGTCGTCGTCGTCCTCGGCGAGAAGCCCGGTGCGGAAGGTCCGGCCGACACGGAGAACCCGGTCCTGACCGCGGAGCAGCAGGCGTGGGTGGACGCGGTGCAGGCGACCGGCAGGCCCGTGGTCGTGGTGCTGCTGACCGCGCGGCCGCAGGTGCTGGGGGCGGCGGCCGACGCGAACGCGCTGGTCGCGGGCTGGTTGCCGGGCAGCGAGGGCGGCCGGGCGATCGCGGACGTGCTGTTCGGCGCGGTCAACCCGAGCGGCAAGCTGCCGATCTCGTGGCCGAAGGCGCTGGGCGACCCGACGCTGACCTACGACCAGCTGCCGGGCGCGAACACCTCGGCAGGGGCGAAATACGATCCCTTGTACCCGTTCGGGCACGGGTTGTCCTACACGTCGTTCACGACCTCGGGGACGACGGCGTCGGTGGACCGTTCGAACGGCGTGGTGAAGTTCACGGTGGCGAACACCGGTACGCGTGCGGGCACCACCGTGGTGCCGGTCTACGTGCGTCAGCCGGCCTCCCCCGTGCTCACGCCGGACGCCCGGCTGGTGGGGTTCACCCGCGTCGAACTCGCTGCGGGACAGTCGAAGCAGGTCGAGGTGTCGTTCAAGCTCGCGCAGCTCGCGCTGACCGTCGGCGACGTGGACGGCGACGGACGGCGTGAGGTCGCCCGCGGCGGTTACGAGGCCGTGGTCGGTGCCGAGAAGGCCGCCTTCACGGTGCGCTGAGCTGGCCTGATATCCTTCGTCGTCGTGAACGCGCGGCACTCCGCCGTGGAGGAGAGCCGGTCCTCGTGACCGGTGCCGACAAATGCGCGCCACGAACCCCGGTTTCGACAAGAAGGGTGATGTCGCATGGCGAACATCAAGTCCCAGCTCAAGCGGATCAAGACCAACGAGAAGGCCCGCCTTCGCAACAAGTCGGTCAAGTCGTCCCTGAAGACGGCCATCCGCAAGTTCCGTGAGGCTGCCGAGGCCGGCGACAAGGCGAAGGCCCTGGAGCTGCTGCAGGACGCGTCCCGCAAGCTCGACAAGGCCGCCACCAAGGGCGTCATCCACGCCAACCAGGCCGCCAACAAGAAGTCGGCGATGGCCCTGCGCGCGAACGCCCTCGAGGGCTGATCTCGCTCGCGGAGCTCGCATCGAGCTTCTGGAAGGGCCCCATCTCCTCGCGGAGGTGGGGCCCTTCCGCTTTTCTGGTGTAGGCGTAAGGCCATGGAATCGCTTCCGCGCCTCGACTTCGTCGAACTGCACGACCTCGACGGCACGCCGCCCGTGTTGCGCACGCTGCACACGGAGTCCATCACCACCATCTACCGGCTGACGGACGCCGCCCGCGAGTACGCCCGGCCGTTGGCGCTGGCCCTGCGGTCGGGCGCGGACCACCGGATCGTCGACCTCTGCGCCGGTTCCAGCGGCCCGGTGCCGTTGATCCAGCGGCGGCTGCACGCCGACGGCATCCACACCCAGGTCACGCTGACCGACCTGGTGCCGAACGTCCGCGCGTTCGAACGCGTCGCCGCGACCAACCGGCGTCGCCTGCCGGACCCGTGCTGCTCGGTCGACCACGTGCCGACGCCCGTCGACGCCACGGACTGCCGGGTCGAAGGCACGCGGACGATCTACGGCGCCTTCCACCACTTCCCGCCGCCGCTGGCCACCCGCATGTTGCAGAACGCCGTCGACACCAGGCAGCCCATCGTCGTCGTGGACACCAAACGGTCGTGGCTCTACGTGCTGGTCTTCCCGTTCTTCCTGACGCTGGCCGTGGTGCTGGCGGCGCCGTTCCAGCGCAACCCGTTGCCTCGCTACCTGCTGCGGCTGGCGCTCACGTACGTCGTGCCCGTGCTGCCGTTCATGATGTTCTGGGACAGCGTCGTGTCGTTCCTGCGCATGTACGGGCGCGCGGAACTGCGGCGGATGGTCGACGGCCTGACCGGCACCGGCACGTTCACCTGGACGATCGGCGTCGAACGCGGCTTCACCGGCGCCCAGTACCTGATCGGCATCCCGCGCGAGCGGTGATCTCCCGGGTCAGCGGCGGCTGTGCGCGGCCACGATCCGGAGCACGGCACGCTCCAGCGCGTAGTCGGCGTCGGCCGCCACGCCCTTCACGTCGGCGTTGAGCCCCGCGACCACCTGCATCGCGTCGGCGAGACCCGACTGGTCCCAGCCGCGGGCCTGCGCCTGCGCCTTCTTGATCTTCCACGGCGGCATGCCGAGCGGACCGGCGAGGCTGAACGGGTCGGCCCGGCCCACCGCGGACACGCGCGCGACCGTGCGCACCGCGTCCGCCAGCGCGTCCGCGACCAGCACGTGCGGCACACCGAGCTGCATCGCCCAGCGCAACGCCTCCATCGCGCCAGCCCGGTCACCGACGACGGCCTTCTCCGCGACGGCGAACCCCGTCACCTCGGCCTTGCCCTGGTGGTAGCGGCGGATCTCCTCGACCGTCACCTTGCCGTCGGTGTCGGACACGAGCTGCGACGCGGCCGCGGCCAGCTCGCGCAGGTTCGTGCCGACGGCGTCGATGAGCGTGGCGACGGCCTCCGGGTCGATCTTGCCGCCCGCCTGCCGCACCTCGTTGCGCACGAACGCCTCGCGCTCGGCCGGTTTGGTGACCTTGGCGCACTCCGTGACCGCCGCACCGGCCTTCTTCAGCTGTCCCGGCAGGTCCTTGGCCGCCTTGCTGCGGCCGCCGCCGGTGTGCACGACGACGAGCGTGACCCCGTCGGCGGGTGCCTTGACGTAGGAGAGCACCGTGTCGGCGACCTCCTTGCTGATGTCCTGGCCGTTCTGCAGGACGATCACGCGCCCCTCCGCGAACAGCGACGGACTCACCAGTTCGGCGAGCTCTGGAGGCGTGAGATCAGTCACCTGCACACGGGTCAGATCGGCGTTCGGGTCGACCTGGCGGGCGGCCTCGAGAGTCGCCCGAACAGCACGTTCGACCAGCAACTCCTCCTCGCCGACGACGAGGTGCAGTGACTCCGGTGCGCTCACGCTCCGCATCCTCCCACGTCCCGGATCGTGGACGTCTGTGGCTCAGCAACGGACTGGTGCCGTAGCTTGGTGACCACAACTGAACACCGCTCATCCAGAGGGGCAGAGGGAACGGCCCGAAGAAGCCCCGGCAACCGGCGTCAGCGCTGTGTGCACATACCTGTGGACGCATCTGAGCGCAGACGATCACGGTGCCAATTCCGACCCGTTCGATTTCGCGGGAAAGATGAGGAGATACCTCGCGATGACTGCTGTCACTGTGCCCACGAGCACCAAGTTCGACCTCGGCCCGGCCCGCGCGCTGCTGTGCCGTGAGTGCGGAAACGAAACCCCTCTCGCTCCTGAGTACGCCTGTCTCGAGTGTTTCGGGCCGCTGGAAGTGGCCTACGACTTCGGGAAGATCCGGCGCGAGGACATCGAGGCCGGCCCCAGGTCCATCTGGCGCTACCGCGGCCTCCTCCCCGTTCCGTCCACTGTGGAGCAGCACCCGAACACCGACCCCGGCGGCACCCGCCTGGTCGAGGCGCACAACCTCGCCAAGGCGTTGGGAGTCCGCAAGGTCTGGGTGAAGGACGACACCGGCAACCCCACCCACTCGTTCAAGGACCGCGTCGTCGGCGTGGCGCTCGCCGCCGCCCGCGAACTCGGCTTCAAGGTGCTGGCCTGCCCCTCCACCGGCAACCTCGCGAACGCCGTCGCCGCGGCCGCCGCCCGTGCCGGCTGGAAGTCCGTGGTCCTGGTTCCCTCCAACCTCGAACGCGCCAAGATCCTCATGAGCGCGGTGTACGAAGGCGACCTGATCGCCGTCGACGGCAACTACGACGACGTGAACCGCCTCGCGCAGGAACTCGCCGCGGAGAACGAGGACTGGGCGTTCGTGAACGTCAACGTCCGCCCGTACTACGCGGAAGGCTCGAAGACGCTCGGCTACGAGGTCGCCGAACAGCTCGGCTGGCGCCTGCCCGACCAGATCGTCGTGCCGATCGCCTCCGGCTCGCAGCTCACCAAGGTCGACAAGGCGTTCCGCGAACTCGGCCAGCTCGACCTCGTGGAAGCCTCGCCCTACAAGGTGTTCGGCGCGCAGGCCACCGGCTGCTCCCCGATCTCCGCCGCCTACAAGGCGGGCCACGACGTCATCCGCCCCGTCCGCCCGGACACCATCGCCCGCTCGCTGGCGATCGGCGCCCCGGCCGACGGCCCGTACGTGCTCGACGCGGTGCGCCGCACCAACGGCGCCATCGAGGACGTCACCGACGAAGAGGTTGTCGAGGGCATCAAGCTGCTCGCCCGCACCGAGGGCATCTTCGCCGAGACCGCCGGCGGCGTGACCGTCGCGACGGCGAAGAAGCTGATCGACTCGGGCCAGCTCGACCCCGACGCCGAGACCGTGCTGCTCATCACCGGCGACGGCCTCAAGACCCTCGACGCGCTCGGCGACACGATCGGCCCGCGCGCGACGGTCCCGCCGTCGGCCGAAGCCGTCATCAACGCCCTGCGCTAGTCAGCACCGGGGTGGGTGCCGTCGCCGTGACGGCACCCACCAAGGCTCACCGAACCTGGTTGTTCACAGGGCGATGGCGTCCGTCTCGAGCCACCCCGTGCGCGGGAACCGGTCCAGGCCTTCGACCACGTGCGGCCCGACCGGCGTCACCTCTGCTCGCCACGCCACGATCTGTTGCGGCCACGGGGCTTCCGCCTTCAGGGCGTTGTAGTGGTAGTCGTGCCACACGTCCGGCGCGATGCGCAGGGCGTCGTCGAACACGTGGTCCGCCGCCAGGTCGTACGCCGCCTCCGGTGTCTCTGCCTTCGTCGGCGCCAGCACGTGCGTCAGCACCGCCTTGTACGTGACGGCGCGGGTGCCGTCGTCGAGTGATTCGCAGATGTAGTAACCGAAATCGGGCTTCAGCTCGTCGTGCGGCCACGGTGTGGCCTTGTAGTTCGTCTGCCACAACGCCCACGCGAGTCCCGGCGTGCCACCGGGGATCGGGTAGCGCGCGTTGAACAACCTGACCCAGACCATCTCTTCTCCTTCGTACGATTCGGTTTCCCGGCAACACCGCCAGGTCGCCGTCCTTGTCCGTGCGCAACACCAACGCGCCCCCGGTCCGCAGCACGTCGACGACGTGCTCGCTCGGATGCCCGTACCTGTTGCCCGCGCCGACGCTCACCAGCGCCACCTGAGGGCGCACCGCCTTCAGGAAGGCGGGCGACGAGTACCGCGAGCCGTGGTGCGGCACCTTGAGCACCTCGGCACGCAGGTCCCGCTCCCCCAGCAACGCAGCCTGGCCGGCCAGTTCGACGTCACCGGTGAGCAGCACCCGGCCCGCTCGCGTGTGCGCCTTGAGCACGAGCGAGTAGTCGTTCACCGTCGTGTTCCCGTCCTCGGCGACCGGCGGCCTCCGAGGTCCCATCACCTCCATCTCCAGCCCTGGCAAGGAGAACCGTTCCCCCGCCTGCGGCTCGACGACTCGCACGCGCTGAGCGCGGGCGAGCGTGCCGACCTCTCGCCACGCCCACGCGGGCTCCTTGAGCGGACCGACCGCGACCGCTCCCACCGCACGCCCGGTGAGCACGGCCTCCAGGCCACCGACGTGGTCCGCGTGCAGGTGTGTCAGGACCACGAGCGGAATCTTCTTGATTCCCAACGTCTTCAAGCACCGGTCGACCGCACCGGGTTCGGGCCCGGTGTCGACCACCACCGCCGTGTCCGGCGCGTCGGTGGCCAGCACCAGCGCGTCGCCCTGGCCCACGTCGCAGCTGACGACCTTCCACCCGGCAGGCGGCCAGACGGGCGCCACCACCTTCAAGGGCACCAGCACCACGAACCCGCCGACGAGCACCGCGGCGACCAACGTCCGCGTCTTCTTCAACCGCAGCAACAACACCACCGCCGCGGTCACCGCGGTCAGCGCCACGGCGCCGACCCAGCCGTCGGGCCAGCCGACCGCCGCACCGGGCACCGCCGCCGCCTGCCGCCCGACCAGGACCAGCCAACTCACCGCGGGCCCGGCGACGTGCGTCACGACCTCGGCAGCCGCACTGCTGATCGGCGCGACGGCCGCCGCCACCACCCCGAGCACCGTCGCCGGCGCCACGACCGGTCCGGCCACCAGGTTGGCCACCACCGACACGAGGCTCACCTGCCCCGACAGCCCGGCCACCAGCGGTGCCGTGGCCAGACTCGCCGCCGTGGGCACGACGATCGCCTCGGCCAGCCCGTTCGGCACACCACGCCGCTTGAGCGCCCGTGCCCACCTGGGAGCGACGAGCACCAACGCCGCCGTCGCCACCACGGACAACGCGAACCCCGGCTCACCACCCAGCGCCGGATCGTGCAGCACCAGGACGAGCACCGCCGCCGCCAGCCCCGGCACCGCCGACCGCTGCCGGCCGAGCACCAACGCCAGCAACGCCACCACGCCCATGACCGCCGCCCGCAACACGCTCGGCTCCGGCCCGGCCAGCACCACGAACCCGACCAGCGCCACGAACGCCGCCCCGGCCGCAGGCCGCGGCCCGAGGCGCCGCGTGAGCAGGTAGACCGCGCCACTCACGATGGCGAGGTTCGCCCCGCTCACCGCGAGCAGGTGAGCGAGCCCGGCCGTGCGGAACTCGTCCACGATGCGCGGCACCATCTGCTCGGTGTCGCCCACCACGAGTGCCGGCAACAGCCCGGCTTCTTCGTCGCCGAGCACCTTGCTGGCCTGCCGCAGACCGTCGCGGAGTTCCGCGGCCCAGCTCTGGTGCACCGGTGGCGGCCGCACGTTCTGCGGCGGCCCGCGCACCCGCAGCAGGGCTGACGCCAGGTCACCGCCCCTGGGCGGGGCGAGCGTGCCCCTGACCGTGACCTCCTGGCCCGGCAACAGATCCCGCCACTTGTCCGCCGGCGCGAGCACCACCAGCTGGGCGCCGTCCGCCGTCGCCCTGATCACGACGTTCCCGACTCCGGCCTGGGTGCCGCCGAAGCCCTCGGCGCGGATTCCCTTCGGTCTGGTGGTGAGTTCCGCGGTGAGGGTGGTGCTGCGGCCCTCGTCAGCGGCCTGGCGCAGCGGGTGGGTCTCGGCCCGGTGGACCGCCGCGCCCACCCAGATCGCGGCGGCCGGGCCGGAGATCAGGAGGGCGATCGCGCAGGTCCTGGTCCACCAGGCCCTGCGCCAGGCGGTCAGGCCGAGAACGCCGGCGGTCAGGCCGGTCAGCACGGCTGTCTGCCAGTTCAGGAAGAGGCCGGCGACGGCGGTCGCCCAGACCGCGGCCGCGGCGGGGACGAGGCGGAAGTCGTGTGCTTTCGGCAGCGTGCTAGCCATCGCGTGCGCTGGTTCGCGAGGGGACAGACAGGTGGGCGTTGCCGGTGGGAGGCCTCGGGTCGCGGCTGGGGCTGCCTCGTCGGGGGCGGGGCAGGGTGGGCAGCCTCGACGCCGGGCGGTGCGGGAGCGTGCGGGGCTGGAGGCGCAGGCGTCGGGACGTGGTGTGGTGCCAGGTGGTGTCGACGTGGGTCTGGCTGGTGATGCGGACGGAGGACATGGCTGACTCCGGTCGGTGAGTGGGGCGCGGAGCTGCGCCGGGGATCGGGACGGTGCCGCGCTCGAGGGGCAGCGCGGATCGGGACGTGCACCGGGGCGGCGGTCAGGTGTGGACCAGGTCCGTCAGCTTGGCCAGCTTCGACTCGCCGATGCCTTCCACGTCGCGGAGTTGGTCGACCGCGGTGAAGGGGCCCTTGCGGGTGCGGTGATCGACGATGCGTTGCGCCATCACCGGGCCGATGCCGGGGAGGGCGTCCAGGTCGGCCGCCGTGGCGGTGTTCAGGTTCAGCTTGGGCTGGGATCCGGGTGCCTGCGGTGCGCCGGCGGCGGGTGGAGGTGGGATGCCGACCGCGATCTGCTCGCCGTCGGTGATTTTGCGAGCCAGGTTCAGGTTGTGCAGGTCGGTGCCCGGTTTCACGCCTCCGGCCAGGCGGACGGCGTCGGCCACGCGGGCGCCGGACGGCGCGGTGACCAGACCCGGGGTGAGCACTTCGCCGATCACGTTCACCACCAGCTCGGCGGCCGGTGCCGAGGTGCTCACCAGCGCCAGGTCCGGGGCCGGTTCGGCGGCCGGGCTCTGCCACCAGCTGCCGAGGCCGATCACCGTGCACACCACGGCGATGCCCAGGGCCAGCAGGCCTCGGCGCGGGAGGGCGGGCAGGCGGAAGCGGCGGGGTGGGGCGGCGTCGGCCGAGTCCTCTGATCGTGCGTGGACCAGGGTCGGATCGGCTCGCACCCTGTCGGCCAGGGCGGCGAGGCGTTCGGTCGGGAGGGGGTCCGGGTGGGAGCGGGGGGACATGCGAGGGACGCTACGGAGCGGGACGGGTGGGGAGGTGGGGTCAGCTCCGGGGCTGTGGATTACTCGCGGGTTGTGGACAGGTCGCGATCACTCGCCGGTCGCGGCCGGGGAATTGTCAGGGGTCTGTGGGATGCTGTCGGGTCCTCCCGGCAGCACCACGACGCCCAGCACACCCGGTCCCGTGTGCGCGCCGATCACCGCGCCCACCTCGGAGATCACACAGCCCGTCGAGCCGGGCAGCCGTTCGTCCAGGCGGGTCGCGAGCTCCGCGGCCCGTTCCGGCGCGGCCAGGTGGTGCACGGCCAGTCCGACGGGTCCGTCGCCCGCCGCGGCCGCCGCCAGGTCGACCAGGCGTCCCACCGCGCGGCTCATCGTGCGCACCTTCTCCAGCGGCACGATCCGGCCGTCGTCCATGTGCAGCAACGGCTTCACGGCCAGCGCGGTCCCCACCAGCGCCGCCGCCGTACCGATCCGGCCACCCCGGCGCAGGTGCTCCAGCGTCTCCAGGCAGAAGAACATCCGGGTCTGGGCGGCAGCCGACGAAGCGGCTTCCTCGACCTCGGCGTGCGAACGCCCGGCGGACACGGCCGTGCACGCGCGCAACACCGAGAACCCGAGCCCCATGCCCGTCGACCGCGAGTCGACCACGCGGATGCGAGTCGGATCGATCTCCTCGGCCGCCAGCCGTGCGGCCTCCCACGTCCCGGACAGCTCACGGGAGAGATGCACGGACACGACCGCGTCCGAGGAGGACAGCACCTCGCGGTAGACGTCGGCCATCTCACCGGGAGTGGGCCGCGACGTCGTCACCCGGCGGTGCTCGGCGAGTGCCGCGGCCAGTTCGAACGGTCCGAAGTCGACGCCGTCGAGACGTCCGGCACCGTCCACCGCCACGTGCAACGGCACGACGGTGATCGCATGGCGCTTCGCGAACCCCTCGGGCAGGTATGCCGTGGAGTCGGTGACGATGGAGATGCGCACGAGCGACGAGCCTACGGGGCTCACTCCTCCGAGGGACTCAACGCCACGGACGAGATGACACCCGGAGCGGAGATGAGCTCGGCCATCGCCGCACCCACGAGTTCGTGCCCCTCCCAGCCCCAGTGCATCCCGTCCGGATTTCCGCCACCGGACCGCACGTGCTCCCCGATCACGGCCGGCAGGTCCAGCAACGGCACCCCCGCACCCGCGGCCCACCCGCGCACGTGCGCCACCGCGGCCGCGTGCCCCTGGTGCGCGTACGCGTACGTGGCGGCGCGATGCACCGACGGCACGATCCCGACCGCGGGCATCGTGTACTGGAGGTTCCGGACGGACTGCAGCATGTCCCGCAGGTACCGCGCCGTCAGCGCCGGAGGCAGCGACGCACGCGTGTAAGGCGCCAACCGGGGCTGCGCGGACTGATAGCGCGCACGCACCCACCGCCGCAGCCAGTCCGGCCGCACGTAACGCAGCCCCTCACGCAGGTACGTGGGCAACGGCGAGGGCAGCGTGTCCATGCTCCCGACCGCGAACACCAGCACGTCGGTGCGCGGCAGCAACGACCAGATCCGGGGATCCCCGGTCAACGCCCACCAGGCGTCCCGCGCCGTCCACCCGAACCCGGCCGCGAGCTCCGCCGACCCGCCCAGCCGCTCGGCGCAGATGTTGTGCCACAGGCGTGGGTGGTCAGCGGGCAGCGGTCCGGACGGCCCGAAGAACGACAGCGAGTCCCCGAGGACCAGCAGTCTCAACGCGTGGTGCCCGCGTTGTACGACGTCAGCCGCCACCGGTCGTTGCGGCGGGTGAACACCGTCCAGTGGCAGTTCGAGATCCCGCCGAGCTGCGACCAGTTCTCCACCGGCAGCTCCAGCAACCGGCCGGTCAACGCGCTGATCAGACCCCCGTGCGCGCACAGCATGACGGTCTCGGAGAACTCCGCGTCCACCTCGTGCACGACCCGGATGGCGCGCTCGGCGACCTCGACCCGCGACTCGCCGTCCGGCGGCGCGAACGTGGGGTCGGTGCGCCACACCGCGACCTGGCCCGGCCACTCCTGCTCGACCTCGGCGACGTTGAGCCCCTGCCACTTGCCCAGGTGCGTCTCGCGGAGCCGTTCGTCGATCCGCAGCGGGATGTCCGTCGACGACGTGAACACCCCGGCGGTGTTGCGGGCGCGTTGCAGGTCCGAGGCCACGACGATCTCCGGCTCGAACCCGGCGAGCACCGGCACGGCGAACCTCGCCTGGTTCAGGCCTGTCTCGGTGAGGGCCGAGTCCAGATGACCCTGGAGACGCCCGGTCGCGTTGTAGTCGGTCTCACCGTGCCGCCACAGCACGAGCCGGCTCAGGGCCATCCGCTACCTCATTCAGCCGTCGAGTCGGCGGGGACGTCCGCTTCGAACTCGATCCGCGGGCAGTCCTTCCACAGCCGCTCCAGGCCGTAGAAGCTGCGCTCCTCGGTGTGCTGCACGTGCACGACGACGTCCACGAAGTCCAGCAGCACCCAACGGCCCTCGCGAGCCCCTTCGCGGCGCACCGGCTTCGTGCCGGCCTCCCGCAGCTTCTCCTCGATGTTGTCGACGATCGCGCCGACCTGCCGCTCGTTCGCGGCGGACGCGATCACGAACACGTCCGTGATCACGAGCTGGTCGGAGACGTCGAGCACCATCACGTCTTGCGCCTTCTTGTCGGCCGCTGCGTTCGCCGCGACCAGCGCCAGCCGTCGTGCCTCGTCGGTGGCTGCCACGTCACTCCTCTGACTTCCGGCGGGCGTCGATACGCCCACACGAGTTACTGAGGGTACCGGCGTGCGCCAACGGGTACTTCACACGCAGGCATGACGAAGGCCACCTCAGCGCCCTGAGGTGGCCTTCACCTGCGCCGAAGCTTAGAGCGGGCGGACCTGCTGGGCCTGCGGCCCCTTCTGGCCCTGGCCGACCTCGAACTCGACCTTCTGGTTCTCTTCGAGCGAGCGGAAACCCTTGGACTGGATCTCCGAGTAGTGCACGAAGACGTCTGCCGAGCCGTCGTCGGGCGCGATGAACCCGAAGCCCTTTTCGGCGTTGAACCACTTCACGGTGCCTGTAGCCAAAGTCTTGCCTTCCACGAACCAGCAACAACCCGCTGATTGTTGCTCCCCGCGCGCTCGGATGCACGCAAAATCCACTCGAACGTGGTTACGACTCGGCGTACAGGCCTGTTTTCGCGATGTACTGGACCACTCCGTCGGGCACGAGGTACCAGACCGGCTGACCCGACGCAGTCCGTGCGCGGCAACCGGTCGAGGAGATCGCCATGGCCGGGACCTCGACCAACGACACCGAACCGGGCGGTAGGTGACGGTCGTTGAGCGTGTACCCCGGACGGGTGACTCCGATGAAGTGGGCGAGGTCGAACGCGTCGGCGGCGCGCTTCCAGGACAGGATCTGCTCCAGCGCGTCGGCGCCGGTGATGAAGAACAGGTCGGCGTCCGGGTACTGCTTCTTGAGGTCCGTGAGCGTGTCGACGGTGTAGGTGGGCCCCTCGCGGTCGATGTCGACCCTGCTGACCGAGAAGCGGGGGTTCGATGCCGTCGCGATGACCGTCATCAGGTAGCGGTCCTCGGCCTCGGAGACCTCCCGCGACGCCTTCTGCCAGGGCTGACCCGTCGGCACGAAGATCACGCGGTCCAGGTCGAACCTGGCCTGCACCTCGCTGGCGGCCACGAGGTGGCCGTGGTGGATGGGATCGAACGTGCCACCCATGACGCCGATGCGCATCGAAACAGCGTAGACCGGCGTTGCGCTGCTCCCGAAGACACAACGCCGGTCGTGCTGATCACACCGAACGGCTCAGGGGGAGGACGAGCCGTGCGGGTCGCGGCTTACCCCGAAGCAAAGCCGCGCGCACTGGAGGAACGTGCGGGGTGCTCCCCCATGACGCGGTTGCCCCAAGATTTTTCTCACCAGGCCACGACGAGCCTCACCGGGCCCCTGACCAGCGAACCCTTCCGGAACTCGACGGGTTCGGCGAGCCGCAGACCCGGCATTCGGCGCACCAGGGTGCCAAGCGCGACCTGGAGTTCCATCCGCGCGAGCTGCGAACCGAGGCAGAAGTGGATGCCATGACCGAACTGCAGGTGCTGGCCGACCTCACGCTCCAGGTCGAGTTCCGCGGCGTTGGTGTACATCGACTCGTCGTGGTTCGCCGACGACACGACGACCAATACGGCGTCACCCTCCTTCACGAGCGCGTTGCCGACCTGGACGTCCTCGGTGGCGATGCGGGTGAAGCCGGCTCCCGCGCCCAGCGGGATGAAGCGCAGCAGCTCCTCGACGGCCTTCGGGACCTTCTCCTGGTGCTCGTGGAGGTCCTGCACGGCGTCCGGGTGGTCGGCCAGGGTGACGACGCTGTTCGCGATCATGTTCGCGGTCGTCTCGTGCCCGGCGACGAGGAGCGTGATGCCGAACCTGACGAGCTCGTCCTCGCTGAGCCGGTCCTCGTCGTCGCGAGCGGCCACGAGCGCGCTGATCAGGTCGTCCGCGGGACGCGCACGGCGTTCGGCGACCAGTTCGGTGAAGTAGCCGTGCAGCTTGATCATGCCGTTCATGGCCTCTTCTGGCGAAAGGCCACCGACCGTGGACAACACCTGGTTCGACCACGTGCGGAAGTCCGCGCGGTCCTCGAACGGCACCCCGAGCAGTTCGCAGATGATCGTGATCGGGAACGGCATCGAGAAGCCCTCGACCAGGTCACCGGGGTTGTCCAGGCCGTCCAGGAGCTCGTCGGTGATCTGCTGGGCGCGCGGGCGCAACGCCTCGACGCGGCGCACCGTGAACGCCTTGGAGACCAACCGGCGCATGCGGGCGTGGTCCGCGCCGTCGTGCGTGAGGATCGAACCGCCCGGTGCGATGAGCGGCTGCATCCGTGGCACGTCCCGGCCGACCGTGCGCGCACGGCTGAACCTCGGGTCGCCCAGGACGAACTTCGTGTCGTCGTAGGACGTGACGAGCCAGCCCTCGCCGCCGTAGGGATACGTCACGCGCGTGACGGGTTCATCGCGCCGAAGACGTTCATAGGTCGGGTCGAGGGCCAGCCCGGCAGCTTCGGAGAACGGGTAGGTGGGAGCCATGTCTCCGAACGTAGAGCTACGCCTTGGGGCGTGTGTGTCCTTCTCCCCACACGACCCATTTAGAGGAAGTCAGCTCGGTCAGGCCCATCGGACCGCGGGCGTGCAGCTTCTGCGTGGAGATGCCGATCTCGGCGCCCATGCCGAACTCCGCGCCGTCGGTGTACGCCGTGGAGGCGTTGACGAACACAGCAGCGGCGTCCACACGGGCCGTGAACCTGCGTGCAGCCGTGACGTCATTCGTCACGATGGCTTCGCTGTGGCCGGAACCGTAGGTCGCGATGTGCTTGACCGCCTCGTCCAACGAGTCGACGACCTTCGCCGCGATGTCGAGGCTCAGGTACTCGGTGCCCCAGTCGTCGTCGTTGGCCGGGACGACGTCGGACTGCTGGGCGAACTGCTCGTCGCCGTGGATCGTCACGCTCTCCTGCTGCAACGCCTTGGTGATGCGCGGGACGAACTCGTGCGCGACGTCCTTGTGCACCAGCAGCGACTCCGCCGCGTTGCACACACTCGTGCGCCGCGTCTTGGCGTTGAGGACGATCGCCTCGGCCATGTCCAGGTCGGCGTGCGCGTCGACGTAGACGTGGCAGTTGCCGACACCGGTCTCGATCGTGGGCACCGTCGCCTGCTCGACGACGGCGTTGATCAGCCCCGAGCCACCGCGCGGGATGACCAGGTCGACCAGGCCGCGCGCGGTGATGAGGTGCGTGACGGACGCCCGGTCGTGGCACGGCAGCAGCTGCACGCAGTCGGCCGGCAGGTTCACGCTTTCGAGTGCGTCGCGCAGGATGCCGACGAGCGCGGTGTTGGAGTGCTCGGCGGTCGAGGAACCCCGCAGCAGCGCGGCGTTGCCGGACTTCAGGGCGAGACCGGCGGCGTCGACCGTGACGTTCGGGCGGGCCTCGTAGACCATGCCGACGACGCCCATCGGGACGCGGACCTGCTTGAGCTCGAGACCGTTCGGGAGGATGCCGCCCGTGATCACCTGACCGACCGGGTCCGCCAGGCCTGCAACGGTTTCGAGCCCTTCGGCGACGCCTTCGATGCGGGCCTCGTCGAGCGTGAGGCGGTCGAGGATGTTGTCCGGGAGACCCGCCGCCCTGCCCGCTTCGAGGTCCTCCTGGTTGGCCTCGATGATCTCTGGCGCGCGCTTGCGCAGCGCGGCGGCCATCTCCAGGAGCGCGGTGTCCTTGCGCTCGCGGGTGGCGAGGACTAGTTCGTCGGCGGCGACACGGGCGCGGCGAGCTGCCGCGTGCACCTGGTCGCGCAGGTCATCAGTCACGCCACACAGCTTACGACCTGCGACAATCACAATTGTCAGACCTGCCTGGCAAGCTTGCTGCCACGACCACTTCCGACGTTGCGGGTTTGCCGGCTTCCCGACGAACCCGCCGCCGCTGCGGCGCAGCGGCCGACAAACACAGGCAGGCTTGCTCCCCATGGACGACATCGCGTTGCGAGAACTGGCGGAGGAACGGCTCCGGGCACTGGCGGGCCCGGAGGCGGTGCTGCGCGAGGACCAGTGGACCGCGATCCACACCCTCGTGGCCCAGCGCCGCCGGGCTCTCGTCGTCCAGCGCACGGGCTGGGGCAAGTCGGCCGTGTACTTCATCGCGACGGCGTTGTTGCGCCAGCTCGGTGAGGGGCCCACGGTCATCGTGTCGCCGTTGCTCGCGTTGATGCGCAACCAGATCGACGCGGCGGCGCGGGCCGGCGTGCACGCGGTGACGATCAACTCGGCGAACCCCGGCGAGTGGGACGCCGTGCAGGAACAGGTGGCCGCGGGCGAGGTCGACGTGCTGCTGGTGAGCCCGGAGCGGCTGAACAACCCCGACTTCCGCGATTCGGTGCTGCCCTCGCTGACGGCCTCGGCGGGCATGCTCGTGGTCGACGAGGCGCACTGCATCTCGGACTGGGGGCACGACTTCCGGCCCGACTACCGGCGGCTGCGGACGTTGCTGACGGAGTTGCCGCCGGGCGTTCCGGTGCTGGCGACGACGGCGACGGCCAACGACAGGGTGGTGCACGACGTCACCGAGCAGCTGGGGCTCGGGGCGGACGAGGGCACGCTGGTGCTGCGGGGGCCGCTCGACCGCGACAGCCTGCGGTTGTCGGTCGCGTTGCTGCCCACGGCGGAGTCGCGGCTCGGGTGGCTGGCCGAGCAGCTCGAACGGCTGCCGGGGTCCGGGATCATCTACACGCTCACGGTGGCGGCGGCGGACGACATCGCGGCGTTCCTGGCCTCGCGCGGCTTCGCGGTGGCGGCGTACTCGGGCAAGACGGAACCAGCCGAGCGCGAGCGGGCCGAGGAGGACCTGCTGGGCAACAAGGTCAAGGCGCTGGTGGCGACGTCGGCCTTGGGCATGGGGTTCGACAAGCCCGACCTGGGTTTCGTCGTGCACGTGGGCGCGCCGTCGTCGCCCATCGCCTACTACCAGCAGATCGGCCGTGCGGGCCGTGGCGTCGAACGGGCCGAGGTCGTGCTGCTGCCGGGCCACGAGGACCGGGACATCTGGGCGTACTTCGCGTCGCTCGCGTTCCCGCCGGAGGTGGTGGTGCGCCAGGTGTTGTCCGCGCTGGACGGGGCGGGCAGGGCGTTGTCGACGGCGGCGCTGGAACCGATGGTCGAGCTGTCGCGCGGCAGGCTCGAGGTGGTGCTGAAGGTGCTGGACGTCGACGGCGCGGTGCGGCGGGTGAAAGGCGGCTGGGAGTCGACGGGCAGGCCGTGGGAGTACGACGGCGAGCGGTACGCGCGCATCGCGGAGGCGCGCAAGGCCGAGCAGCAGGTGATGGTCGAGTACCTGCGCACCGACCAGTGCCGCATGAAGTTCCTCCAGGACCAACTGGACGACCCGACGTCGCACGAGTGCGGCCGCTGCGACAACTGCACGGGCGAACGCCTGTCCGTCGAGGTCTCCGAGGTGGTAGCGGAAGCCGCCCGCGAACGCCTGCTGCGGCCCGGCCTCGACGTGGCGCCGCGCAAGATGTGGCCGACGGGCATGGCCGCGATCGGCGTCCCGCTGTCCGGCAAGATCCCGGCGACCGAGGTGGCGGCCACCGGCAGGGCGCTGGGCCGCCTCACCGACATCGGCTGGGGCAACCGCCTGCGCGACCTGCTCGCCGACGGCACCGCCGACCGCGAGATCCCGGACGACGTCTTCGCGGCGTGCGTGAAGGTGCTGTCCGCCTGGGGCTGGGACGACCGCCCGGTGGGCGTGGTGACGATCGGGTCGCGCCGTCGTCCCCAACTGGTCGGCAGCTTCGGCCAGAAGATCGCGTCCATCGGCCGCCTGCCGTTCCTCGGCACCCTGTGGCTCGGCGAGTCGACGCACCGGGCCAACAGCGCCCAGCGCCTCGCCGGGCTGGTGCGGGCGGGCGAGACCCCGGACCTGTCCGGTGTGGACGGTCCGGTGCTGTTGGTGGACGACCACATCGACACCGGCTGGACGATGACGGTGGCGGCGCGGATGCTCAGGAAGGAGGGGGTGCCGGCGGTCCTGCCGTTCGCACTCGCGGTGACGAACTGACCGCCGGACCGGGAACCGCGGTGTCGCCGATCTCTTCTCGCCGTACAGCGTGCACACGGTGGTCACGTCGATCGTGATCAGTTCGGTCAGAGGTCGGCCGCACGCTGCCGGAGAGGACTCTGCCCAGCGTTCCCACCACTTTGCCCACTTGTTCCTCGATGACGTCGGTGTCACGCCAGATCGGATGCTCGCGCAGAAGTTGCTCAATCCGTTCACGCAGCATTAGAGCGTTACCGGACGACGCGGCCATGATCTCTCGCGACAACGCTGAAACCTCGCCACGCCCTGGCTCCACCGGCCAATCCCGGCGAAGCACGTAGTTCAGGCGCGCACACGTGTTCTTGGCCCAGCGGCATTCCTCGCACCAGCAGCCGTACCAGTCAGCGCCGCTGTAGGTGCCGTGGTCGGGGTGCCCCTCGGTACCCAGCAGGGTGGACACCATGACCTCGTCCACTTCCCGGGGGATCAAGTGAGTGAGGTTCTCGGCTCGGGCGTTGCTGCGCCTTCGGGAGTCCTTCTTGGCCACCACGCACTTGGGGCAGTAGCAGCCGTACCAGTAGGAGCCGGTGACGACGCCGTGCGGCGGGTACTGCTCGGTCCCCAGCAAGGTGGAGATCCAGACACCATCCACCAGCTCGCGGCGGGAGAGGTTGTTCTCCCTCAACTCCAGCCGGTAGGCGGAGTAAGCCGTGGTGCAGAGCTCGCAGCGGCACAGGTACTCCGTGTAGCCGGTGGGGTCACCGTGGCACACCTCTCCTGCGGTCCCAGGCGAGAACAGCAGGCTGGACACCATCACGGTGCGGCCGCCGATGGTGTGCCTTCGCAGGCCTTCCCGCGCACGAGCGCGGAACGCGGTATGCCGTTCGCGGTCCGGCACTGTCAAGGTCGTCCCTCATGTCGTCGTCCGGTCATGTACAGGCGTGGCCTCGTCAGTCGGGCTGATCACCACGGCCGGGCCTGGGACGCTTCCCGCCTGAACGCCGCAGCAGGGCTGAATCGAGATCCGTCACCGCGCGCGGTGTGGCACTGTCGTCGCCATGATTCCGGACGTCGTGCGGTATCGGCAGGCCGATGTGCTCTCGGCTCTGCACCGGCGGTTCGGGCCGGTCGTGCGGATGGGGCCCTACACCTACCTGCTCGGGCCCGAGGCGAACCAGTTCGTGTTCGCGCACTCCGAGTTGTTCGAGGTGGAGCGGGCGTTCCAGTCGCTGGTGCCGTGGACGGGCCCACGTCGTTGATCGTGAGCGACGGGGAGGACCACAAGCGGCGGCGGCGGTTCGTGCAGCCCGCGTTGGCTCATCGGCAGATCGCGAGCTACGTACCGGTGATGCGGGCCAACGCCGAGGCGACGGTCGCGGCTTGGCGGGCCGGTGAGGTCGTGGACGCCTACCAGGAGTTTCGGCGGGCCATCCGGCGCAGCACGATTCACGCGTTGTTCGGTGAGGAGTTGGCGAAGGAGTCGGACTTCTTCGGGGCGCACCTGCAGGTGCTGATCAACCTGATCGACCGGAATCCCGCTGTGGTGACGTTGCTGCGGACGTTGCGGGCTCCCGCGTGGCGCAACGCGATGCGGGCGCGCAGGGCCGTGGACGCTCGGGTGTACCAGGCGATCGAGGCGACGCGGCAGGGCGAGGCGGCCGGGGACGTGCTGACGGCGCTCGTGCAGGGTGACGGGCTCAGCGATCTGGAGGTGCGCGACCAGATCGTCACGCTGATCGCGGCCGGGTACGAGACGACCAGTGGCGCGATGGCCTGGACTGTGTTCAACCTGTTGCGGCACAACGGGGTGTGGGAGCGGGCTCGGGAGGACGACGAGTTCCTGGCGAACGTCGTCAACGAGACGCTGCGGCTGTACCCGCCGGCGGTGGTGTCCGCGCGGGTTGCGGCACAGGGGTTCGAGTTCGCCGGGAAGAAGATCAAGCAGGGCACGTTCCTGCTGTACAGCCCGTACGTGACGCATCGGAGTGCGGCGGTGTTCGCGGACCCGCTCACGTTCGACCCGGACCGGTGGGTGACCAAGCCGGCGCCGCACGAGTTCCTGCCGTTCGGTGGCGGGCCGCACCGGTGCGTCGGGGCCGGGCTCGCCACGACCGAGCTCACGGTGATGGTGAAGGTGTTGCTGGAGCAGCCGAAACCCGAGCTGCTCCCCCAGCGGCTGACACCTACCGGGCTCGCCGCGATGCGGCCGAAGAACGGGCTCAGAATCCGAGCAGCAGGGTGATCGTCGAGGCCAGGCAGGCAAGGGCGCGGACGTGGTTCCAGAGCGTCCACGTGCGCAGGTAGGTGGGCCAGTAGGCGTCGTCGGTGCGGTCCAGGCGGTTGTTCATCGGCACGTTGACGAACATCGTCAGCAGGAACGAGCCGACGACGTAGAGCAGGCCGCCGGCGGTCCTGCCCTGGAAGACCTCGAACCCGCTCAGGACGGCGGTGCCGAGGAACACGAGCAGGAACAGCGGGTTCTGGATGCGGGCGTTGATCCGACGCATCGCCGCGCGGGCCTGGTCGGCGGGCAGGTCCGAGAGGCCGGGCATGACCGCGACGGAGAAGGCGAAGAACAGGCCTGCCATCAGGCCGGTGAGAGTGGCTGCGATCAGCGTGGTCGTCCCCATGGCGACAACTCTGGCGCCCCACAGCAGGACTCTCAATGACAATTCATCGCGCAGGCTTGCTCGTTCGTCCAGACTGGGGAGCATGACGGACGCACTGGGCGAGGCACTACACCTGTTGAGGATGTCCGGGACGTTCTACTGCCGCAACGAACTCACCGAGCCGTGGGGCGCGACGATGCCGGACATGGGCGACTGCCTGTGGTTCCACGTCCTCACCAGCGGGCAGTGCACCGTCGAGGTCGACGGCCAGGTCGTCGGGCTCGAACCCGGCGACGTGCTGCTCGTGCCGGGCGGCCAGCAGCACCGGCTGTTCCACGGCGAGGACGCGGAGACGCCGGTCGTCACGACGCTGCGGCACGAGTACGAGACCGAGAACTACGCGGTCCTGCGGTACGGCGGCGGCGGCGCGGTGACGCACCTGGTGTGCGGTGCGGTCCGGTTCGACCACCCAGCGGCCAAGCACCTCGTCACCGTCCTGCCGAGCGTCCTCTACGTGCGGCGGGCCGACGACATGCGCGCCACCATCGACCTGATCGCGGCCGAGTCGAAGGCGGTGCGGCCCGGTGGCGAGGCGGTCATCACGCGGCTCGCGGACGTGCTGGTGATCCAGACGATCCGATCGTGGCTCGCGAACGACCCCGCGGCGCGCACCGGGTGGCTGGGGGCCTTGCAGGACCAGCAGATCGGGCAGGCGCTCGCGCTCATCCACCGCGATCCCGCGCAGCCGTGGACGGTCGAACGGCTGGCGCACCAGACGGCGATGTCGCGGTCGGCGTTCGCGGCGCGGTTCACCGAACTCGTCGGCGAACCGGCCATGCGCTACGTCACGCGGTGGCGCATGCACGTCGCGATGAACCGCCTGAAGGACCGGAACAGCACGGTCAGCGAGGTCGCCCGCGGCCTCGGGTACGAGTCCGAGGCCGCGTTCAGCCGGGCGTTCAAGCGGGTCGTCGGGGTGTCCCCCGGTCAGGCGCGGGCGGGCTGAAGCAGGTCCCACTGGTTGCCGTAGAGGTCCTCGAACACGGCGACCTTGCCGTAGACCTCCTCGCGGGGCGTCTCCAGGAAGCGCACGCCGAAAGCGGACATCCGGGCATGATCGCGGTCGAAGTCGTCAGTGGTGAGGAAGAACCCGACACGGCCACCGGTCTGGTCGCCTGCTCGTGCTCGCTGTTCCTCCGTGGCAGCCTGGGCCAGCAGCAGCGACGCACCCCCACCCGCCGACACCACGACCCAGCGCTTGTCGCCCTGCGGAGTGTCCTCGACGAGCGTGAACCCGAGTCCTTCCACGTAGAAGCGGATCGCCTCGTCGTAGTCGCGGACCACCAACGTCACCAAACCAAGAGATCGCACGACGATGAGTATCGACGACGAGAGAGGTCTACTCGCACATGGCTGACTCACTCGTGCTCCTGCACCCAGGCGGTGCGGACCCCTCGGCGTTCGGGCCGCAGTACGACGCGCTCGCGGACTTCGCCCTGCACGCGCCGCACCGCGTCGACCAGGGCGCTCAGGACCACACCGAGATGGCCGGCGAGACCATCAGATTCCTCGAACGGGTCGGGCCCGCACACGTCCTCGGGTGCAGCGACGGTGCCACCGTGGGGCTGCTGACCGCACTCATGCGCCCGGATCTCGTGCAACGCCTTGTGGTCGTGTGCGGCGTCTACCACCACGAGGGCTGGGACCCCGCAACGGAACTCACGCCCATGCACCACCGTTCGCCCGCGCTGTCCGAAACGGACCTCGGCAAGCTCCCGAACCGCACGCTCATCATGATCGGCGACGACGACGAGGTGAAGATCGAGCACGCCACGGCGATGTACCGCGCGCTGCCGAACGCCGAACTCGCGGTGGTCCCGGGCACGTCACACGGGCTGCTGCACGAGAAACCCGCGCTGTGCAACGCGATGATCGTCGACTTCCTGACCAGCGATCCGGTCGAGACGTACGCCCCAATTCGTCGCCGTGTGTGATTGGGTTCACCTATGGCGGTTACATCGGAGAAGCATCGACTGCCCGTGCGGACGCTCGTCGCATCGAGCGCCGGCAACGCCGTGGAGTGGTTCGACTGGGGGATCTACACGGCGTTCAGCATCTACTTCGCGACGCAGATCTTCCCCTCCGGCAACGAGACAGCCGCGCTGCTGAGCACGTTCGCGACGTTCGCGCTGGCGTTCTTCTTCCGGCCGCTCGGCGGGTACCTGCTCGGCCGGTTCGCGGACCTCAAGGGCCGGCGCACCGCGATGCTGCTGACGATCGTCCTGATGTCGGGCGGATCCGTGGCGATCGGCCTGCTGCCGACGTTCGAACAGGTCGGCTGGCTGTCCCCGGTGTTGCTGGTGCTGGCGCGGATCGCCCAGGGCATGGCGCTCGGCGGCGAGGTCTCGAACGCCTCGGCGTACCTCGCCGAGATCGCCCCGGCAAGCCATCGCGGCCGCTACTCGTCGTTCTTCTACATCTCGACCGGCGTGGCGGTGCTGATCGCGTCGCTGCTCGGGTTCTTCCTGTCGCGCAACCTCGACAAGGCCGCGATGGCCTCGTACGGCTGGCGCGTGCCGTTCCTGATCGGTGGCGTGCTCGGCCTGATCGGGTTGTGGCTGCGGCGGGAGCTCAAGGAGACCGACCAGTTCGAGGACAACAAGGCCAAAGCCGAGAAGCTGCGCAGCCCGTTGCTGATGACGGTGAAGGAACACCCGAAGGCCGTCGGGCAGATCATCGGCGTGACGCTGCTGTCGACGCTGAGCTTCTACACGTTCTTCAGCGCGCTGACGCCGTTCGCGGTGAAGACCAAGGGCGCCGACGACATCGACGTGTTCCTGGCGCTGTCGATCGGCACGGTGGTGTTCATCGCGTTGCAGTACCCGATGGGCTGGGCGGCGGACCGCTACGGCCGCAAACCGCAGATGCTCGTGTGGTCGGCGGCGATGGCGTTGCTGGTGGTGCCGCTCTCGACGCTGGTCAAACCCGGGCTGGCGAACCTCGTGGTCGTGTTCGCCGTCGGCCTCGGGCTCTACACGGCGCTCACCTCGATCGCGCCCGCGATCATGAGCGAGCTGTTCCCGACGGAACTGCGCGGGCTCGGCATCGGGGCCTGGTACAACCTGACCGTCGCGGTGTTCGGCGGCACCGCCCCGCTGGTCATCCAGGCCGTGGGCGGCACCGTCTTCTTCTGGTACGTGGCGGTCGCCGCTGTGATCACGTTCGTGGTCGTGCTGACCCTGCCGGAGACGAAGGGCGTCGAACTCACCTAGTCAACGGCACGAGGTCGTCCGCGTGCACGACCTCGCGGCGGTGTTCCAAAGCCAGGTCGTGGCTCTTGCGGCCGATCAACGACGGCAGCTCCGCCGAGTCGTAGCCGACGACGCCGCGGGCCACGACCTCACCCGAGAGGCTGACGAGTTCGACGACGTCACCCGCCTCGAAGTCGCCGTCCACGCCGGTGATGCCGGCCGCGAGCAACGACCGGCGGCGGCCCACCACGGCGGCGACGGCGCCGTCGTCGAGGTGCAGGCGGCCGTTGGCGTCGGTGGCGTACCCGAGCCAGAAGCGGCGGGCGGTGAGCCGGGAACCCGTTGCGGCGAAGGCAGTTCCGACGTCGGCGCTGGTCAACGCACGGCCTGCCTCGGTGGCGCTGGTGAGCAGCACCGGGATGCCCGCCGACGAGGCCAGGCGGGCGGCGGCGAGCTTCGAGGCCATGCCGCCGGTGCCGAGGCCCGACGCGCCGGGGGCGGTGGCGTTCACACCGTCCACGTCGGACGCCGAGGCGACCTCGGCGATGCGCACGGAACCGGGCTTGCGCGGATCACCCGAGTAGAGGGCGTCCACGTCGGACAGCAGGAACAGGGCGTCGGCACCGACCAGGTGGGCCACCAGTGCGGCCAGGCGGTCGTTGTCACCGAAGCGGATCTCCTCGGTGGCGACCGTGTCGTTCTCGTTCACGACCGGGACGGCGCCGAGGGCCAGCAGCCGGTCGAACGTGCGCTGGGCGTTGCGGTAGTGGGCGCGGCGGACCACGTCGTCGGCGGTCAGCAGGACCTGGCCGACGGTCAGGCCGTAGCGGCCGAACGAGTTCGCGTACGCGTGCGCCAGGGTGAGCTGCCCGACGCTCGCCGCGGCCTGCTGGGTGGCGAGGTCGCGGGGGCGGCGGGAGATCTTCAACGGCGCGAGGCCCGCGGCGATCGCGCCCGACGACACGAGCACCACCTGGCTGCCCGCCGCACACCGGGCGGCGAGGGCGTCGACCAGCGCGTCCAGGCGCGCTGGGTCGAGGCCACCTTCCGCTGTGGTCAACGAGGAAGAGCCGACCTTGACCACGATGCGGTGCGCCGAAGCGACCGCGGTTCGAGCTTGTGAGACCACGGGGGCCGTCACGGTTTACTCCTCGTCGAAGTCGCCGTAGTCACCGGGCGCGCGGCGGGCCTTCTTCAGGGCCTTGCGCTCGTGGGCGCCGATGCGGTCGTTGCGCTCGAGACGGGCGTCCGTGCCACGGCCGGTCGGTGACATCGTCATCGCGATGCCGGCCGGCGTGGTCGGCTCCCAGTCGAACACCAGGTCGCCGATGGTGACCTGGCAGCCGGGGATGGCGCCCATCTTCACGAGCTTGTCCTCGACGCCCAGCCTGTTCAGGCGGTCCGCGAGGTAACCGACGGCTTCGTCGTTGGAGAAGTCGGTCTGGCGGATCCAGCGCTCCGGGCGTTCGCCCCGCACGATGAAGCCACCCTCGACCGAGGGGTCCTCGGTCACGGTGAAGCCCTGGTCGTCCACGGCGGTCGGCCGCAGCACGATTCGGGTCGATTCCTTCTTGGGCTGGGCCTCGCGGTACTCGCGGACGACCTCGGCCAGCTTGAACGACAGCTCCCGCAGGCCCTGGCGGGACACCGTCGACACCTCGAAGACCGGCAGGCCGCGCGCCTCGATCTCCGGGCGGACGATGTCGGCGAGGTCCTGGGCGTCGGGGATGTCGACCTTGTTGAGGATCACCACACGCGGGCGGTCCTCGAAGTTGCCGCCGAGCGCCGGGGTGTACTCGGAGAGTTCCTTCTCCAGCGCGTCGATGTCGGCGATCGGGTCGCGGCCCGGCTCGTACGTGGCGCAGTCGACGACGTGCGCGAGCACGGCGGTCCGTTCGATGTGGCGCAGGAAGTCGAGGCCGAGGCCCTTGCCCTGCGACGCACCGGGGATCAGGCCGGGGACGTCCGCCATCGTGAAGATGGTCTCGCCGGCGGTGATCACGCCGAGGTTCGGGACCAGCGTCGTGAACGGGTAGTCGGCGATCTTCGGCTTCGCGGCGGAGAGCACGGAGATCAGCGACGACTTGCCCGCCGACGGGAAGCCCAGCAGGCCCACGTCCGCGACGGACTTGAGCTCCAGCACCAGATCGCGCGTCTCGCCCGGCTCACCGAGCAACGCGAAACCGGGCGCCTTGCGGGCCTTGGACGCGAGCGAGGCGTTGCCGAGACCGCCACGGCCACCGGACGCCGCGATGAGCTGGGTGCCCTCACCGACGAGGTCGGCGACGATCTCGCCGGCCTCGGTCATCACCACGGTGCCGTCCGGCACGCGCAGGATCAGGTCGTCACCGTTCGCACCGTCGCGGTGCGCACCGGCGCCGGCCTTGCCGTTGGTGGCGGAGGCGTGCGGGCGGAAGTGGAAGTCCAGCAGGGTGTGCACCTGCGAGTCGACGACGAGGATGACGCTGCCGCCACTGCCCCCGTTGCCGCCGTCCGGGCCGCCGAGCGGCTTGAACTTCTCGCGGTGCACTGAAGCACAACCGTTGCCCCCGTTGCCGGCGGCAGCGTGGATCACCACCCGGTCTACGAAGCGGGCCACGGAACTACTTCCTCTCAAAAGACTTGGACAAACAACGAGGGGCGGAGCCGGTTGACCGGTCCCGCCCCTCGCAGAGGTCTAACTACGTCCTAGGAGCGGTCTTCCTCAGACCGCGACCGGGACGATGTTGACGGTCTTGCGACCGCGCTTCGTACCGAACTCCACCGCACCCGGCAGCAGGGCGAACAGCGTGTCGTCCTTGCCGATGCCGACGCCGACGCCGGGGTGGAACTTGGTGCCGCGCTGACGGATCAGGATCTCGCCGGCCTTGACGACCTGACCGCCGAACCGCTTCACACCCAGGTACTGGGGGTTGGAGTCACGGCCGTTGCGGGAACTGGATGCACCCTTTTTGTGTGCCATGAGAAGTCAGGTCCTCACTTACCGGTGATGCCGGTGACCTCGACGCGGGTCAACTTCTGACGGTGACCCTGTCGCTTGTGGTAGCCGGTCTTGTTCTTGAACTTGTGGATGCGAATCTTCGGGCCCTTGGTGTGCTCGACCAGCTTGCCGGTAACCGAGAACTTCGCCAGGGCGTCCGCGTCAGCGGTGACGTCAGTGCCGTCGACCACGAGCAGCGCCTGGAGGGAGATTTCGGTGCCCGGCTCGCCCTCGAGCTTCTCGACCTCGACGATGTCGCCGACAGCGACCTTGTACTGCTTGCCGCCGGTCTTGACGATCGCGTACATCAGGACGGAAGTCTCCTGCTACTCGATGGTGACGGGCCGTGCGCCAACCAGTCTGGGAACGGTGTTTCCACCAAAGGCACCAGAGGAGGCACACGACAGGACCCGTCGGATGGCGGGCCGTCGTCAAGGTTACGGGAGTGGGTACGCCGGGAGCAAACTGGGGTGCCCCGATCGCGTTTCCGCAGGCTGTGCGGTCCCTCACAACGCCTCCGGACAAAGCAAAACCGGGGCCGCCGACAGGCGACCCCGGTCTCGCTCATGCGCTTCAGTCCTCCTGGACCGGCGGTCCCGCCGGCCGCGACACGGCGCGGCGACGGCGAGTGGTGGTGACCACCGGCGCGGGCATCTGGACCTCGGGCTGCTTGGGCACCTCGACGACGATCGGCGCGGACGGCGCCTCGGTCGCCGCGGGCGCACCGGCGGCGCGCTTGGCCGCACGGCGCCGCGGACGGGCCGCGGGGGCCGCCACGACGGCCGCAGGGGCCTCGGCGACGGGCTCGGGCGCTGCGACCGGCTCAGGGGCCACCACGGGCTCCTGCTCGACCTCAGCGGGTTCCGGGAGCTGGGCGCCGATGCGTCCGGTCACGGCGGGCTGCTGGGAGCCGATGCGGCCGGTGACCGCGGGCTGCTGGGAGCCGATCCGGCCCGACAGCTTCGGCCTGGGCGGCTCGGGCTCGGCGACCGGCTCGACGAGTTCCTCGGTGGTCTCCTCGATCACCTCGGGCTCGGCGACGGGCTCGAGCTCGACGGGCGCCGGGTCCTCGTGCGACACGTGACCGTTGAGCGCCTGCTCCTCGACCACGACCGCGTCGACGACGGCCTGCGGCTCCTTGTCCCTGCCCCGGCGACGGCGGCGGCGACGGCCGTGGCCCTCGTGCTCCTGGTCGGCCGCGACCGCGTCCTCGGAGGTGTCCTCGGGCTCGCCCGGCTCGACCACCTCGGGCACGACCGATGCCTCGGGCGCCTCGACGGACACCTCGACGACCTCGGTGGTCTCCGCCGCGTGCTCGGAGCCGCCCTTGTTGCGGCGCGACTTGCGGCCACCGCCCTGCGGCTGCTGCTGGCCGCCGCCGTTGCCACCGCCGCCGTGCGAGTGCACGGGCTCGGTGGACACGACGACGCCACGGCCGCGGCAGTGCTCACACGTCTGGCTGAACGCCTCGAGCAGGCCGGTGCCGACCCGCTTGCGGGTCATCTGCACGAGACCCAGCGAGGTGACCTCGGCGACCTGGTGACGCGTGCGGTCGCGGCCGAGGCACTCGGTGAGGCGGCGCAGGACCAGGTCGCGGTTCGACTCCAGGACCATGTCGATGAAGTCGATGACGATGATGCCGCCGATGTCGCGCAGCCGGAGCTGGCGGACGATCTCCTCCGCCGACTCCAGGTTGTTGCGCGTGACGGTCTCTTCGAGGTTGCCGCCCGACCCGGTGAACTTGCCGGTGTTGACGTCGATGACCGTCATCGCCTCGGTGCGGTCGATGATCAGGTAGCCGCCCGAGGGCAGCCAGACCTTGCGGTCGAGCGCCTTCATCAGCTGCTCGTCGATGCGGTACTCGACGAACGCGTCGTTGTTGCCGACGTGCTTCTTCAGGCGGTCCTGCAGGTCCGGCGCCACGTGGCGGACGTAGGAGTCGATGACCTCCCACGCCTCGTCGCCCTGGACGACGAGCTGCGCGAAGTCCTCGGTGAACAGGTCGCGGACGACCTTCACCAGCAGGTCCGGCTCTTCGTAGAGCAGCGTCGGCGCCTTGGTGGAGGTGCTGTCGGCCTTCTCCCGGATGACCTTCCACTGGGCCTGCAGACGCGTCACGTCGCGGCCGAGCTCCTCCTCGGAGATGCCCTCCGAGGCGGTGCGGATGATCACGCCGGCGTCCTCGGGGACGACCCTCTTCAGGATGTCCTTGAGGCGCTTGCGCTCGTTGTCCGGCAGCTTGCGGCTGATGCCCGTGGCACCGCCGCCCGGCACGTAGACCAGGAAGCGGCCGGGGAGGCTGATCTGGGTGGTCAGACGGGCGCCCTTGTGGCCGACCGGGTCCTTGGTGACCTGGACGAGCACCGAGTCGCCGCTGGAGAGCGCCTGCTCGATCTTGCGGGACTTGCCCTCGAGACCGGCGGCGTCCCAGTCGACCTCACCGGCGTAGAGCACGGCGTTGCGGCCGCGGCCGATGTCGATGAACGCGGCTTCCATGCTCGGCAGCACGTTCTGCACGCGGCCGAGGTACACGTTGCCGACGATCGAGCCGGAGCCCGACGACGTGACGAAGTGCTCGACCAGCACGCCGTCCTCGAGGACGCCGATCTGGGTGCGGTCGCCGCGCTCGCGGACGACCATCGTGCGGGCCACGGCCTCGCGGCGGGCCAGGAACTCGGCCTCGGTCAGCACCGGGGCACGGCGGCGGCCGGCCTCGCGACCGTCGCGGCGGCGCTGGCGCTTGGCCTCGAGGCGCGTGGAGCCGCGGATGCTGCGGACCTCGCTCTGGGCGGCCTCGGAGTCGGCCTTGTCGTCGCGTGCGTCCCGTGAGTCACGCACGTGCACGACGGTGTTCGGCGGGTCGTCCTCGGACGTGACGTCGTCGTCCGTGCCGGTCTTGCGGCGACGGCGACGGCGGCGACGGCGGGTCGAGCTCTCGTCGCCCTCGTCGTCGGTCTCGTCGGAGGCCTCGGTCTCCTCGGAGGTCTCGCCCGCGTCCTCGGCGGGAGCCTCGTCGGTCTCGTCGCCGGCCTCGGCGTCGGTGCCCTTGCCCCGGCCGCGGCCGCGACGGCCCCGGCGGCGGCGACGGCGGCCGTCACCCTCGTCGTCGGAGTCCGCGTCCGCGTCGGCGTCGGCGTCCGCTTCGGCAGCGGCCTCGGCGGCGTCGAGCTCGTCCGCGGCGATCTCGCCGACCGACTTCTCCTCGACGACCGGCGTCTCCTCGACCACGAACGGCGAGACGGGCGCCTTGGGGCGCTCGACCGGCGTCGGGGGCAGGAAGACGGCGCTCGGCGCGGCGAAGATCGGCGCGAGCGCGGGTGCCTCGAACGCCGGGACCGCGGGGGCCTCGTAGTCCTCGGTGACCTCGCCCGTGACGACGTCGTCCCAGTCGATGAGCGTCTCGGCGACCTTCAGGGCCACGTCGCGGCTCACGCTCGACTGCGCGCTGCGGGCGACCTCACCGAGGTCGGCCAGCGCCGTCATCACGTCCTTGCTGCTGACCTCCAGCAGCTTCGCCAGCGCGTGGACCCGCAACTTGTCCGGCAGGTCCGCCAGTTCAGGGCGTGCGGCAACCACACCCTGCCCGCCGGTGCCACCGGCAGGCTGTTCCTTGTTCGACATGCAGCTCCTCCACCCCCGGGCGCGTCCCGTGAGGACGCGGCCGCGCAGGGGCCTCTCTTGTCTCTCTCCACCGCTGCTCGCGGCGGGAATCCTTGCCTCGCGCGCAGCGGCGTGGCGCCTCACCGGGCGCACGCTTGCGCAGGTCCCACGACGACGCCGCTGTCAGCGCCGCTCCTCCTGTTTGCGCGTCGCAGCTGGCGCGACCCGCGCTCCTGTCAGGACTCTCTGTCCTGTTGGAGCGGGTCCACCAGCCTGCCGTCGTCATCGAGGCGTCCCTGCGCCATCCGGGTTGCTTTCGCAGGTACCGGCGGCACGAGATCGGCCACGACGCGAAGCGCATTCAGCACGTCGTCGGGTCGAACGGTAGGCGTTACCTGCCGTACGACCGTCATGAGTATCCCACACGGTTGTGACAAAGCGGTGTCATCGTGTCCGGCGTCGCTCGAACGTGGTTCGACCAGCGCCGACACGACGGCAGGCCGCACGTCGAGCATCTTCACACCGCTCTTGGTGAGCCGTTCGACCTCGACGGACTCCGCCGAGAGGAACACCTCCACGGCCTTGGCCAGCTCGTCGGGGGCGACCCCGTCGAGCTCGATCCGCCACTCGCTCGCGTCGATGCGCTCGGTGAGGTTGCCGCCGAGCGACCCGACGATGTCGACGACGTCGATGCCGGGGGGCAACGCCGCGTCGAGCGCGATCTTGAGAGCCACCGGGTCGACCTTCTCGACCACGGACACCTCGACGTACTCGGCCTCGCTCGCCACGCCGGTCGGCGCGGCCCCCACCCACGACACCTTCGGGTGAGGGCTGAACCCCTGCGAGTACGCCATGGGTACGCCTGCCCTGCGCAGCGCGCGTTCGAACGTGCGAGCGATGTCGCGGTGCGAAGTGAAACGCAGCCTCCCCCGCTTGGTGTAGCGGAGGCGCAGCTTCTGCACGGCGGCGGCCGACGGGTTGTTGGGCAGGTTGCGGCTCAGTGGTGCTCCCGAGTGGTGTTCCGATGGGTGAGCGGTCCCATCGGCGCAGGCTGTTCGTCCATGAGGACGGTACCGTGAACCCGATTCAGAACGTTCAGCTTGTCTAGATCGTTGCGCGTGGCTACGGTCCGGCTGACTGGACGCCCTGCCTACCTGGAGGTCCCTGGTGCCTCTGCTCCACCGCGCCCGAGCGGCGGCGATGACCGCACTGCTCGTGGCCGGGGTATTGGCGGCGTCCCTGCCCGCCGGCGCCGAGCCGGAGTCGACGCCCGAGGCCCCCGCCTGCATCCAGCCGGGTCCGCTGCTGCGGTACCTGGTGGTGTTTCCGCAGGCCACGACCGCCGAGCAGGCCAACGCGGAGGTCACCGGGGCGTGTGGTCTGACGACCGTCTACTACCCCCAGATCGCGGTCGCGGTGGCCACCTCGCCGGACCCCGGTTTCCTCAAGCGGATCGGCCCGGACCGCGCCTACAGCGCGCAGGCCGAGAGCGTCGCCAAGCGGTCGGCGAAGCGGAAGAAGGACGACACGGAGCTCTTCCGGCCCTCCGGTGGGCGCTCGTCCGAACAATGGGACATGGATCTCATCCGGGCCCCGCAGGCGCACGAGATCACCACGGGCTCCAAGTCCGTCGTCGTGGGCGTGCTGGACTCCGGCGTCGACGCCCGCCACCCCGACCTGGTGGGCGCGCTGGCCCCCGAACTGTCCGCGGGCTGCCTCACCGGCAAGCCCGACACCTCGCCGTCCGCGTGGATCCCGACGACGTCGCCGCACGGCACGCACGTCGCGGGCACCATCGCCGCCGCTGACGACGGCCGCGGCACCACCGGCGTGGCGCCGGGCGTGCGCATCGCGTCCGTGAAGGTCGTCGACGACGACGGGTTCATCTACCCCGAGTACGCGGTGTGCGGGTTCATGTGGGCCGCCTCACAGCAGATGACCATCACCAACAACAGCTACTTCATCGACCCGTACCTGTTCACGTGCCAGAGCGAGCCGGGCCAGCGGGTCGTCTACGAGGCCGTGCGCCGGGCCGTGGACTACGCGACCTCGCGCAACGTGCTGACCGTCGCCGCCGCCGGGAACGCCGCCGCCGACCTGTCCCGGCCGGGCCGCGACTCGTTGTCGCCGACGAACGGCGAGGCGCAGACGCGGCCGGTCGACTCGACGTGCGTGGTGCTGCCCGCGCAGCTCAAGAACGTGGTGGGCGTGTCGGCGGTCGACTCGAACCGGACCAAGGCCGGGTACAGCTCCTACGGGCTCGGCGCGATCGACGTGACGGCGCCGGGTGGCGATCCGCGCACACCGAACGGGTGCGTGCTGTCGACCGTGCCGTCCGGCTACGACTACTCGTGCGGCACGTCGATGGCGGCCCCGCACGCGTCCGGCGTCGCGGCGCTGATCGCGTCGACGCACCCCGACACCGACGCGGTGTCGCTGGGCCGCATGCTGAACGCGCAGGCGCAGACACTGGCCTGCCCGGACGACTACGACCTCAACGGCACGGGCGTGCAGGACGCGTTCTGCACCGGGTACTCGGAGTACAACTCGTTCTACGGCCACGGGCTCGTGGACGCCCTCGCCGCCGTCACGAAGTGATCGTCAACGCCTGCCTGCGCGACGGGTCCGGCGGCAGTCCGACGCTGGTGCTGCCCGACGGGGAGTTCAGCGACGCCGAACGACGGGCGTTGCCCGTCGAGCACGGCACCTCGCACGCCGTCTTCCTCGGGCCGCAGGGCGCGTTGCGGTTCTTCACGTCCGAGGGCGAGCTGCCGGGCTGCGGGCACGGAACCGTGGCGGCGCTGGCGGTGCTGGCCGCCGACGGCACGCGCGAGTTCACGTTGCGGGCGGGCGCGCGGACGTTCCGGGGCACGGCGGAACTCACGTCCGCGGGCGTCGAGGCGTTCTTCGATCCGGGCCCGATCCAGGTCCGTGAAGCCAGCTCCGCGGAACGAGACGCGGTCGTGCGCGCGTTGGGCACTGACGGCTCGTGTGTGATCGCCACGCTCGGCAGGCCGCGGATGCTCATCGAGGTGCCGGACGTCGCCGCGCTGAGTCCTGACCTGGACCTGCTGAAGGCGGCGACCGACGAGTCCGGACTGCTCGGCTGCTACACCTACTCAGGCGGAAGCCGGTACGCGGCAAGGATGTTCGCGCCGTCCATCGGCGTTCCGGAGGACATCGCGAACGCCAACAGCACGGCCTGTCTCGCGGCTCACCTGGGCGCGGACGTCACCGTCGACATGGGCGACTCGCTCGGCCGGCCCGCCACCATCACGGCCACCTCGTCGGAGGCGGGCGTGATGGTGGGCGGGCTCGCCGTCACGGCGTGAGCGAGGGGTTCTTCACCGGCGAACCGATGCCGACCGGGGAGATCGGCAGCAGCTTGCGCCCGGTCGGGCCGACCTCGATGTCGGTGCCCATCGCGGGGCAGACACCGCAGTCGAAGCACGGGGTCCAGCGGCAGTCGTCCTGCTCGCGCTCGTCGAGCGCGTCCTGCCAGTCGGCCCAGAGCCACTCCTTGTCGAGGCCCGAGTCGAGGTGGTCCCAGGGCAGGACCTCCAGCTCCTCGCGCTCGCGGGTGGTGAACCAGGCGAGGTCGACGCCGAGCGGCTCGAGCTCCTGCGCGGCCATGGCGGTCCACCGGTCGTAGCTGAAGTGCTCGCTCCAGCCGTCGAACCGGCCGCCGTCGCGCCACACGGCCTCGATGACCTTGCCGATGCGGCGGTCACCCCGGCTGAGCAGGCCTTCGATGAGGCTCGGCTTGCCGTCGTGGTAGCGCATGCCGATGTTGCGGCCGAGGCTGCGGTCGGCGTTGACGGCCTCGCGGAGCTTGCGGAGGCGGTCGTCGACCACGTCCGGGTCGCACTGCGGCGCCCACTGGAACGGCGTGTGCGGCTTGGGCACGAACCCGCCGATCGAGATGGTGCAGCGGACGTCGTTGCGGCCGCTCGCCTGCCGGCCCGCGCGGATGACGTTCTTCGCCATCTCCGCGATCTGCAGGACGTCCTCGTCCTCCTCGGTCGGCAGACCGCACATGAAGTAGAGCTTCACCTGCCGCCAGCCGTTGGAGAACGCGGCCGACACCGTCCGGATGAGGTCCTCCTCGGACACCATCTTGTTGATGACGCGCCGCATCCGCTCGCTGCCGCCCTCGGGCGCGAAGGTGAGACCCGAGCGCCGTCCGTTGCGGGACAGCTCGTTCGCGAGGTCGATGTTGAACGCGTCGACGCGCGTGGACGGCAGGCTCAGGCCCGTGTTGGTGCCCTCGTAGCGGTCCGCGAGGCCCTTGGTGATCTCGGCGATCTCGCTGTGGTCCGCGCTGGACAGGGACAGCAGGCCGACCTCTTCGAAGCCGGTGGCCTCCAGGCCCTTCTGGACCATGGCGCCGATGCCCTCGATGGACCGCTCGCGCACCGGGCGGGTGATCATGCCCGCCTGGCAGAAGCGGCAGCCGCGCGTGCAGCCGCGGAAGATCTCGACGCTCATCCGCTCGTGGACGCTCTCGGCGAGCGGCACCAGCGGCTGCTTCGGGTACGGCCACGCGTCGAGGTCCATCGTGGTGCGCTTGAACACGCGGTACGGGACCCGGTCGCGGTTCGGCACGACGCGCTGGATGCGGCCGTCCGGCAGGTACTCCACGTCGTAGAAGCGCGGGATGTACACGCCACCGGTCTCGGCGAGCCTGGTCAGCACCTCGTCGCGGCCACCGGGGCAGCCTTCGGCCTTCCAGTTCTTCACGATCTCGGTGATCTCGAGGACGGCCTCCTCGCCGTCGCCGAGCACCGCCGCGTCCACGAACTGGGCGATCGGTTCGGGGTTGAACGCCGCGTGCCCGCCGGCGACCACGATCGGGTCGTCCTCGGTGCGGTCCTGCGCGTGCAGCGGGATGCCGGCGAGGTCCAGCGCCGTCAGCATGTTGGTGTAGCCCAGCTCCGTCGCGAAGCTGATGCCCATCAGGTCGAACGCCTTGAGCGGACGGTGCCCGTCGACCGTGAACTGCGGGACGTCGTGCTCACGCATGAGCGCTTCGAGATCCGGCCACACCGCGTAGGTGCGCTCGGCGAGCACGTCCGGCAGCTCGTTGAGGATCTCGTAGAGGATCATGACGCCCTGGTTGGGCAGGCCGACCTCGTACGCGTCGGGGTACATCAAAGCCCAGCGCACGGACGCCGCGTCCCAGTCCTTGACGGTCGCGTTGAGCTCCCCGCCGACGTACTGCACCGGCTTGGAGATCCGCGGCAGCAGTGGCTCCAACCTGGGGAAAACAGACTCGACACTCACACGACCAGAGTAACGGCCCCCACAGGCGACGGCCGAATCGGCGGTCAGTCCAGCAACAACTTGCCCAGACGGCGTGCCGCGACCACCGTTCCGACGGCCGACAGCACCGCGAAGTACGCGACGTGCCCGAGCATGCCCCAGCCGACGACGCCGAGCGTGAGACCGCGCATCAGCTCGACCGCGTGGTAGAGCGGCGTCCACGACACCACCGCCTGCAACCAGCCCGGGTAGACGCTGAGCGGGTAGAACGTCGTCGAGAACAGGAACATCGGCAGCACCGCGAGTTGCACGAGGTCGAAGTCCTGCCAGGACCTCATGAACGTCGTCGCCGCCATGCCCACCGCCGCGAACGCGAACGCCACCAGCAGTGCCGCGGGCAACGCCAGCAACGCCCACGGCGAGAAGACCAGCCCCATGCCGAGCATGACCGCGATGAACCCGGCCGAGTACAGCCCGCCGCGCAGCAACGCCCAGGAGATCTCACCGATCGCGATGTCCATCGGCCCCATCGGGGTCGTGAGCATCGCGTCGTAGAGCTTCGCGTACTTGAACTTGAAGAACACGTTGAACGTCGCGTCGTACACGGCCCCGTTCATCGCGCTGGCCGCGAGCAGGGCGGGCGCCACGAACGCCGCGTAGCTGATCGGCTGCCCGTCCGGCCCGGCCACCGAGGTGACCATCTGCCCGAACCCGAGCCCGAGCGACCAGAGGAACAGCATGGGCTCGAACGCGCCGCCGACCAGCACGAACCACGCGCGCCGGTTCACCATCGCGGACCGTTCGACGAGCTTGCTCGCCTTGCCGCCGTACAACCCCGGCGGGATCACCCGCCACAGCAGCCCCACGCTCGCGGGCCGGGCCTGGTCGGCGCGGTCGAGGGTCTGCGTCATACCGCCAGCCTCCGGTGGAAGAACTTCACGCCGAGCACGATCCCGACGACGACCAACGCCCCGAGGTACACGACGTGCCCCAACGCCGGCAACAGGTCCAACGTGCCGAACGTCGCGCCGCGCGCGAGCTCGATGCCGTGCCAGGCGGGCGTCAGCCACACCACCGGCACCAACCAGTCCGGCAGCTGGCTGACGGGGAAGAACGCGCCGGTGAACAACGTCATCGGCATGAGCACGAACCGGAAGATGTTGTTGAACGCCTCGGGCTTCTCCAACGTGGCGCTGTAGGCCACCAACGGCACGCCGAACGCGAGCCCCGCCAGCGTCCCGGCCAGGATCGCGAGCAGGATCCCCGGCCCCGCCGCCGCCCCGAGCACGGCCGCGACGCCCACGAACACCACCGACCGCAACAACAGCTGCGAGCCGAGCCACATCACCTGCGAGTAGAGCACCTGCGCGGGCGTGATCGGCGTGGCCACCATGGCGATGAACGACTTCTGCCACATGAACTGCGACATGACCGGGAACGTCGACTCGAACGTGGCCCCCTGCACCGCCGTGACCACGACCAGCGCGGGCGCCAGGTACTGCAGGTACGGCACGCCCCCGATCAACGCCGTCGACTGCACCTGCGACCCGAACCCGACCCCGAGCGCCAACAGGAACAACACCGGCGTGAGGAAGCCCGACACGGCCGTGGCCCGCCAGTTGCGCCGGTACCACGTCCAGGTCTTCTCGAACCCGAACCAACTCGCCCGCAACGTGTCCATCAGTCCACCAACGTCCGGCCGGTGAGCCTGAGGAACACGTCCTCCAGGGAACTCCTGCGCACCAGGCTCTGCACAGGTGTCACCCCTTGCTCGTGCACCCTCTGCAACGTCGCCTCACCGTCCACCGTGTACAGCAGCAACCGGTCCGGCAGCACCTCGACCCGTTCGGCGAACCTCGTGAGGTCGGGCTTCTCCTCGTCGGGCTGGAACCGCAGCTCCAGCACCTCTTTGGTGGAGTACCTGGTGATCAGCTCTTTGGGCGACCCCTCGGCCGCGATCCGCCCGCCGTCCATCACCACGAGCCGGTCGCACAACTGCTCCGCCTCGTCCATGTAGTGCGTGGTGATGATGAGCGTGACGCCCTCCTGCTTCAGCCGGAACAGCCTGTCCCACAACAGGTGCCGGGCCTGCGGGTCCAACCCGGTGGTGGGTTCGTCCAGCAGCAGCAGCTCCGGATCGTTCACCAGCGACCGCGCGATCGTGAGCCGGCGCTTCATGCCGCCGCTCAGCGGCTCGACCTCGTGGTCCGCCCGATCCGCGAGCTGCGCGAACTCCAGCAGCTCCACCGCCTTTTCCCGGCACTTCTGCCGGGACATGCCGAAGTACCGCCCGTAGATCTGCAGGTTCTGCCGGACCGTCAACTCCGTGTCGAGGTTGTCCAGCTGCGGCACCACGCCGAGTCTCGCCCTGATCTTCGGCCCGTCCGTCCCGGGATCCATCCCGAGCACCTTGAGATCTCCGCCGGTCCGCCCGGACACGCACGAGATCATCCGCATGGTCGACGACTTCCCGGCCCCGTTGGGCCCGAGAAACCCGAACGCCTCGCCCCGCCGCACCTCGACGTCGATGCCGCGCACGGCCTCGAACGACCCGAAGTGCTTGGTCAGGGCCTTGGCCTCAACGAGGTTCTCCACCCGCCCGACGTTAACGAACAGGTCTGACAATTTTCACCGCAATTACGATCGCCCCATGACGCTGCTCTGGCTCTCGGAAGCCGACGACCACCTCCGCACCGAGATCCACGCGGTGGTCCACGACGTGGTGGCCGCGGGCGGAGCCGTCGGCTACCACTCGCCTCCCTCCTTCGAGCGCATTTCGACCTGGTTGGACGGTGTGCTGAAGCAGGTCCGCGATGGTGACGCCGCGTTCTGCGCGGTCCAGGTGGACGGCGTGGTGCGCGCGGTGGGCCTGTGGCGCCGGGGCTCGACCGCCGTGTTCGGGCACCGGGCCGAGGTCCAGCAGATCATGGCGCACCCGTCGGCCCGCGGCCTCGGACTGGGCAGGCAGGTGATGGAGGGCCTCATCGCCAACGCCCGCTCCGCAAGCCTCGAAATCCTGATGCTCGGGGTGCGCGGCAACAACCACGGCGCCATCGAGCTGTACGAGAGCCTCGGGTTTCGGGAGTGCGGGCGGATGCCCAACGCCATTGCCGTGGGGACGGAGCGCTGGGACGACGTGTGGATGTACCTGCCACTCGGCTACCCGGAGGGCACCACGCTCAACGGGGCCGCGGCAGGGGGCTTGGGCAGCAGCCCGCGACGGCGGTGAGGGCGCAGGGGCAGCGAAGGTGGAGGCGGCGGTGTGAAGGTGTCGAAGGCGGGTGGCGCCGAGGCATTGGAAGCGGTGCCGGCCGCACTCGCCAACGCAAGCCGACCACCGTCTTGGCCAGGTGCGCGCACTCGATTGGACAGCCGGCATCGCAAGCCGACCACCTGCGAAACCTGGCGTGGTGAAGCCGAAAGCGCCCCCGCCAGAGGCTCGACGTCAAGCCCCGATCGCACCCCACATGGTCGAACCGACCCGCGCGACCCCGCAGCCAGGACCCGGCAAACGCAACCAACCCCGCTGGAACAGGAAGGGGACGCGCCGGCGCAAGCCGGCACGTCCCCTCAAAGCCGGACCAGATCAGAGGTTCGGGAACCAGATCTTGATCTCGCGCTCGGCCGACTCGGCCGAGTCCGACCCGTGCACCAGGTTGTACTGGACCTCGGTGCCGAAGTCACCGCGGATCGTGCCGGGCGTGGCCTTCTCGACGGGGTCGGTGCCACCGGCGAGCTGACGGAACGCCGGCACGGCCCGAACGCCCTCGACGACGATCGCGACCAGCGGCCCACCGGTGATGAAGTCGACCAGGTCACCGTAGAACGGCTTGCCGTCGTGCTCCGCGTAGTGCTGCTCGGCGGTGGCGCGGTCGGCGGTGCGCAGCTCGAGCGCGGCGAGCTTGAGGCCCTTGCGCTCGATGCGGGCGATCACCTCGCCGACGAGACCACGGGCGACGCCATCGGGCTTAACGAGAACCAGGGTGCGCTCGGACACGACGGTGTGACTCCTCAAAAACAGGTACGGGATGTGCCGACAAGGGTAACCGCGCACGTGCGGCGCCCTCCGACAGGGCTGTGACGGGGACTACTCGAAGCAGCCGCGCAGCACACCAGGCGATCCATCAGCCAGGAATGCGCCATAGTGCTGCCGTGAGTGCAAAGCACACGGGTTCCGCCGTAACGGGCGCCGCCGTCCTGTTCGTCCTCCTCAGGCTCCTCGCCGTCTCCCACTACGACTGGCACACGAGCTTCGCGCTCCTGCACACCCTCGAACTGGACGACGCCCCGGGCCTGTTCCTCGGCACGTTCATGGCGGACGACCGCATCAGCACGGTCCTGCTGATGATCGTCACCCCGGCGACGTTCTTCTACTACCTGCGCACCCGCAAGGACCCGGAACGTCCGAACACGACCGCACTCCTCGCGCTGATCGTCCTCATCGCACTCATGGTCAGCCACACCCTGACCTACCACCGCTGGTGGCTGGCCCTGGGCGCCGTCGCGATCGGTGCGGCCATGGTGCTCGCGATCCACAACGCCCGCTGGATCCTCAAGTGGTTCGCCTGGATCCTGGCCGGCTCCGCCCTGGCCGTCGCCGCGATCGTCAGCACCCCGTGGGTGCCGAAGGAACGCATCAACGACTCCGAAGAGGTCTACGTCTTCGAGACGAGCCCCGGCTTCCTGAAGGTCCTCGAGGCGAAGGACCGCAAGTTCAAGATCCTGCGCACCGAGGACGTTCAGAAGCGAGAAGAACTAGCCGACCACTAGTGCACCAGCACCGGCTGGGCGGAACGGTCGACCGCGACCTGCCGCAACACGAACACCGCGAGCCCGAGAGCCACCGCCACCAGCGAGGCGGAGATCCAGAACGCCAGGTGGAACCCGGAGGTCAACGCCTCCAACCGGCCAACCCCCGAGGCCAGCAACGACGACGTGTACGAGGTCGACGTCGTGGCCAGCACGGCGAGCCCCAAAGCCCCGCCCACCTGCGCGGTCGTGTTCACCAGCCCGGACGCGAGCCCGGCCTCGTCGGGCGAGGCACCGGACATCGCCAGCGACATCAGCGCGGGGAACGACAACCCCAGTCCGACCCCGAGAGGAGCCACCGCGGGCAGGATGTGCGCCACGTAGGAGCCGTCGACCGGCACCTGCGTGAACACCAGCATCCCGGCGAGCATGAACAGCAGCCCCACGATCAGCATGTTGCGCTCGCCGTACCGCGAGTTGAGCCGGGCCGACAACGACACCGAGAACACCGCGATGGCACCGGCGACGGGCATGAAGGCGAGCCCGATCTGCAACGGCGTGTACTGCAACACGAGCTGCATGTAGAGCGTGCCGAGGAAGAACAGCCCGAACATCCCCGCCACCATGGAGATCTGCACCAGGTTCGCCCCGGTCACGTTGCGAGAGCGGAACACCCGCAACGGCAGCAACGGCCGTGCGGCAGTCCGTTGGCGCACGACAAAGCCCACCAACAACGCGACGGCAACGGCGCCAAGCACCAACGTGTGCGCGGACCCGAAGCCGTAGTGCTCGGCCTTGACGATCGTGTACACGCCGAGCATCACCGCGGCGACGATCAACAACGCCCCGACGACGTCCGCGCCCGCGCGCAGCCCGAGACCGACCGAGTCAGGCACCAGCCGAACGGCGAACACCGCGGCCACCAGGCCGATCGGGATGTTCACGAAGAAGATCCAGTGCCACGACATGGCGTCGGTCAGCACACCACCCAGCAGAAGCCCGAGTGACGCACCGGCCGCGGCGACGAAGCTGAAGATGCCGATCGCGCGCCGCTGCTCCCCCGGCTCCGGGAACATCGTCACGACCATTCCCAAAGTCACGGACGTCGCCAGGGCACCACCCGCACCCTGCACGAACCGGGACACGATCAGCATCTCGGCGCTGAACGACAGCCCGCACAGCAGCGAGGCGACGGTGAACACGCCGAGGCCGATCAGGAACACCTTCTTGTGCCCGATCAGGTCGCCGAGGCGGCCCGCGAGCAGCAGCAGACCGCCGTAGGCGATCAGGTACGCGTTCACGACCCACGCGAGTCCGGCCTGGCCGAACTGGAGGTCCTGCGCGATGGCGGGCAGCGCCACGTTCACGATCGTCTGGTCCAGCACGATCATCAACATCCCCGCGCACAGCACGATCAGCGCGAGCCAGCGCGCGTCGGTCCTCGATCCCCCTGAAGTCATAAGAGAGACCGTAACAGATAGTTTTTTACGGGACTATCTCTTATCCAACTGCATGACGCACGGCACGTTTGCGGGGCGGCTTCTCACACGGGGGCGGGCTGCTCAACCGGCCTTCGACCAGCCGGGTCAGGCCTCCGACCAGGCCAGATCGTTCGTCATCTGGCAACGCGCCGAGCACACTGCTCACGACGTCCACGTACACCTCGTCAGCCTTGGCGGTCATCGTGCGGCCGGCGTCGGTCACCACCACCACGCGCGCACGACGGTCCGTGGGCGACGGCTGACGCTCGGCGTACCCGGCGGATTCGAGGGCGTCCAGCGTCACGACCATGGTCGTCTTGTCGATGCCGACCCGGTCCGCGATCTCGATCTGCGTGAGTCCGGCGTCCAGCGCGCTGGCCAGCACGCAGCGGGCTCGCGGAGTCAGTCCGATCTCCGCGAGCCGCGCCGTCAACTCCGTCTCGAGCGCGTGCGACGCCCGATGCAGCAGCATCATCAGGTCAGTACACCCCGTCGTGCCCATGACCCAACGGTAGCAAACTAATCCGAAACAAAACTATTTCTCAGCGGAACTATCGCTCCAGCACGACCACCGACCGCGCCGCACCCGCCTTCTTCTCCTTCGTCAGCGCCTTCCAGTCACCCGCGGGCAACGTCACGGCCTGGTCCGTCGGGTACGGGTTGATGACCACGACCACCCCGCGCCGCGCCGGGTCCACGTCCGGCCCGACCGTGTCGTCGACGTGCATGACGATCACGCCGGAGGTGGCCGCCGGGAACGACACCTTCTGCTGCACCAGGTCCGCCGACCCCAGCGAGAACAACGGGGACGTCTGACGGATCCGCAGCAGCTCCAGCGTCGCGTGCAGCGAGGCCTTCATGTCCGAGGACGACGGCTTGGCCAGGCCCAGCAACGGTTTCGCGTACGGCCACTTCGCCTCGTTGTCGGCCTTGGGCGGCAACCCGCGCCCGAACCCGTTGTCGCGCAACGACGGGTCGTAGGCGTTGAACCAGTCACCCGAGTCGTAGCTGTTGCGGTCCAACGACTTCGACCGCAGGAACTCGGTGCCCGCGTGGACGAACGGCCGCCCCTGCCCCAGCAACGCCGGCGCCAGCGACACCGTCTGCATCTTCACCCGGTCGGCCATCGACGTCTCGGGCTTCAGCTTGAACATCAACGCGTCGAACAACGCCTCGTTGTCGTGCGCGTCGACGTACGTGATGGCCTCCAACGGCTGCCCGGTGTACCCGGCGGGTGAGCCGTTGTACTGCACGTCGCGACCGGCGACCACGGGCCCGGCCGTCGACTGGAAGCGGTAGGAGGCCATGTTGCCCGCCATGCCCAGCTTCACCAGGTCGCTGTAGTTCTCCAGGCGCTGGGCGACGTTCCCGTTGGCGGGCGAGGAGTTCACGTCCCCGGCCAGCCCGGAGCCGATGCCCTGCACGCGCGGGTCGTCGTCGAACGGCCCGCCGCCGCGCACGGCGTCGCGCAGCCGGTCGCTGAACGTGCCGATGCCGGTCCCGGCCATGTTGGCCTGCGTGGCCTGCTCGAACCGGGCGTTCCCGGCGACCTCGCCGAAGTCCCAGCCCTCGCCGTAGACGCCGATCTTGCGGCCGTCGACGCCGTCGCGTTCCACGGTCAACGCGTCCAGCGCCGCCCGCACGGCGAGGATGTTCGCCTTCGGGTGGTGGCCCATCAGGTCGAACCGGAACCCGTCGACCTTGTAGTTCTTCGCCCACCGCACGACCGAGTCCACGACGAGCTTGCCCATCATGGCGTTCTCGGTGGCCGTGTTCGCGCAGCACGTGGAGTTGGCGACCGAGCCGTCGAGGTTGAGCCGCTGGTAGTAGCCGGGCACGACCTTGTCCAGCACGGACGTCGGTGCGTCGCCGAACGCCGCCGTGTGGTTGTAGACGACGTCCACCACCACACGGTTGCCGTTGTCGTGCAATGACTTCACCATCTCGCGGTACTGCTTCGACCGGGCAGCGCCGTTCTGTGCGTCGGCCGTGGCGTAAGAGCCCTCGGGCACGTCGTAGTGGAACGGGTCGTAGCCCCAGTTGAAGCCGTCCTTGGCCGCGACCGCGCCCACGCAGGCCTGCTGCTGGTCGGAATCCGCCGGCAGCGACGGGAGGTCACACGCGGGAGTGGCCTGGTCGGACCGCTTCTCGGGGATCGTCGCGATGTCGAACGTCGGCAGCAGGTGCACGGTGTCCATGCCCGCCGCGGCCAGCGTCTTCAGGTGCTTCATGCCGGTCGAGTCGCGGTGGGTGAACGCCTTGTAGGTGCCGCGATCGGCCGCAGGCACGGACTGGTCGTTGATCGAGAAGTCGCGCACGTGCAGTTCGGTGATCGCGCCACCCATGCCCTTCGCGACGTCCTTCGCCCACCCGGCGGGCATCGTGCGGCTGTCCTTGAGGTCGGCGAACTGCGAGTGCGTCGAGTTCACCGACAACGCCACCGAGTACGGGTCGGTGACCACGACCGTGCGCTGCCAGTTGGTGACCTCGAACTGGTAGTACTTGTTCTTCCAGGCACCGGTGCCGGTCCACGAGCCCGAGGCGTCGTCACGCTTGAGCTGCACGACCTTCCTGGGCTCACCGGAGGGCTGGTCGAAGATCCGCAGCTTGACGTTGGACGCCGTCGGCGCCCACAACCGGACCGACGCGCGGTCGTGGTCGAACGCCGGGCCGAACGTCAGTTTCGTCGCGGCAGCGGCGTAGCGGTCGTCCAGCACCCCCGCGATCTGCACGCTCGTGCGGTGCCGGATCGCCCCGCCCGCGTCGACGTGCACGGCGGAGAGCTTGTCCCGCAACGCCTCGTCGACGAACCCGCGCACGGCGAACACCGGCTTGCCCTTCAGGTGCGGGAACCGCGCCGGCACCTCCTCGGCCGTGGGCGACAGGCGCAGCACCTTCGTGCCGTACTCGAGCCGGTAGCCGTCGGACTGCACCGAGGGCACGTCCCAGACGACCTTGTCCTTGGAGATCCAGATCGCCTTGGCCTTGGTCAGGTCGTCATCGGCGGCCGGACCGGCGTTCGGCGGCAGCAGGTAGGTCTCGTCGCCCTGCAACTGCCACACCTCGTTGCCCTTCTGCCCCAGGTCGAGGAACTGGTCGGGGCCGGGGTCCTTGGCGTCGCCGCGGTGGATGATGTAGCTCAGGCCCGCCGCGCCGGCCGCGAGCGGCACCGACCAGTAGACGCCGTAGGCATCCGCGCCGTCCGGTACGCGTGACTGGTTCCAGCCCGGCGACGGCTCGGCGGAGCCGGTCCAGTGGTACATCGTCCAGTCGGTGTAGTCGCCGTCCGCGCGGTTGTAGTGGATCACCGCGCGGTTCTCGGCGGCGGCCTTCGTCGCGTGCACCTTGCCGTTCGCGACCCACGCGTGGCCGCTGGTGAACTTGCCCGACGCCTCGACGGTGGTGCCGCGGACGACGGAGAAGTCCGTGGTGGGCGACAGTTCCGCGATGCCGTCGGTGAACGGCACGTCCCCGCGTCCGGCGACGCGCACGAACGCCCCGGCGGCGTCACCGACGTAGTGCACGACCGCCTTGCCGGTGGCCGCCTGCTCGGACGGGTGCGCGGCCGGATCGCCCTGCTCCAGCCAGATCTCCGGCGTGACGCTCGGGTCCACGAACCGGTCGACGGACGTGTCCTTCTCGTCGCCCTTGTGCGCGATGATCCCGACGGACTTGGCGCCCGGCTTCAGCTTCACCCAGGCGAACCGCCCGTAGGCGTCCTCCCCCGCGAACGGCAGCGGGGCGTTCCACTCGGTCGGCGTCTCCACGTCACCCCAGACGTGCAGGCCCCACCCGTCGTAGCTGTCGCGCGCGTAGTGCACGACCAGCCAGTCGGGGTTCTTCGTGCCGGGGTCCGGCAACGGCGGCGCGGCGACCAGCGACACGAACGCGCCGTCCGCGCCGATCTCGCCGGACTTCGCGACCACGCGCAGTTCGACGCGCTTGCCGACCGCGGCACCCGGAAGCGCCGACAGGTCAGCGAAGACGCGGTACGGCGCGGCGTCGTCGGTGCCGAGGACGGTCCAGTCCCGCGTGCCTTCGACCCGTGCCGCGAACGTGGCGGCCGCGTTGGGCGCGCCGATGCCGTCCGCGCGCAGTTCGACGCGCTCGTCGAGCACGGTGCCGGCGGCGGGCGCGACCAGGACGGGCGACGGCTTCGACTTGGCGACGTCGCTGGTTCCCTTGAGCACCAACGTCGACAGCGCGGGCACGGTCACCGTGACGCGGCCGTTCTGCACCTGGGCGTTCTCGAAGCCGGCCGACGACACGGGCACGGTCACGGTCGCGGGTGCGGTGCCCGCGTTGGCGACGACGAGGTGTTCCCGGCCCAGGATGCGGCTGAACGCGAACACGTCGCCCTCGGCGTACCGCAGCACCTGGTTGCCGTCGCGCCACACGGGATCCTTGTCGACCTGTGCCGCCAACGCCTTGAGCTGCTGGTACAGCGGGTGCGCGGTGTTGAAGTTGTCCACCGCGCCGGTGCGGTCGGAGCCGATGAGCTTCTCCGCCGCGTACTCCGGCGTCTTGGACGCGAACATGTCCTGACGTGCGAGCTTGTCGCCGCCGGTGCCCGCGAAGCCCTGCTCGTCGCCGTAGTAGACGACCGGGTTGCCGCGCCACAGGTACATGAGCTGGTTGCCGAGCTTGAGGCGTTCCAGCAGCTCCGCGTCCGTGATGCCCGGGCGGTCGTTGCGGATCATCCACGCGATGCGGCCCATGTCGTGGTTGCCCAGGAACGTGGGCAGCGACGAGGCGTTGGAGTCGGCGTCGGTGTAGCGGTCGTCGTCGAGCAGCACCTCACCGAGGCGTTGGGAACCCTTGCCGGACAGGAAGTTCAGCGCGCTGCTCTGGAACGGGAAGTCGAGCGTGGCCTGCATGCGGCCGTCGGTCGTGTACTTCGAGGTGTTCTCGGGCGAGGAGTCGAAGACCTCACCGAACACGAAGAAGTCCTTCTTGCCCTTGCGGTTCGCGTACTGCTTCACATGCGGCGCGAGGGCCTGCCAGAACTCCAGGTTCACGTGCTTGACCGTGTCGACGCGGTAGCCGTCGATGTCGAGCGTGTCGATCCAGCTGGTGAAGATGTCCTTCATGCCGTTGACCACGCGCGGGTGCTCGGTCATCAGGTCGTCGAGGCCGGAGAAGTCACCCTGCTCGCTCGACTCGCCGGAGAACGTCGAGTCGCCGCGGTTGTGGTAGAGCGTGGAGTCGTTGAGCCACAACGGGTACTTCGTCGGGCCGTCCTTCACCGGGGTGTACGGGAACGACTTCTGCGCGTCGAGCTTCGGGAAGTCCTTCTTGCCCGCGTGGTCGGCGATGTCGAAGGGCTTGCCGGACGCGTCCAGGTACGGCTGGGCGCCCGTGGAGACGTACTGGGTCCTGCCCTCCTCGTACTTGATCACGTCGGCGGTGTGGTTCGCGACGATGTCGAAGAAGACCTTGATGCCCCGCCGGTGCGCGTCCCTGATCAGGTCGCGCATCTCCTGCGTGGTGCCGAAGTGCGGGTCGAGCTTCGTGAAGTCGAGCGTCCAGTAGCCGTGGTAGCCCGCGCTGTCGCCCTGCACCCAGCGGTTGAGGAACATCGGCGTCATCCAGATCGCCGTGATGCCCATGCCGTCGAGGTAGTCGAGCTTCTGACGCAGCCCCTTGAGGTCACCGCCGTGGTAGAAGCCCTTGTCAGCGGGGTTGAAGCCGTGCTCGGCGGCCTTGCTGCGGCCCCGGTCGTTCGACGGGTCGCCGTTCGCGAACCGGTCGGGCATCACGAAGTAGAAGCGCTCGCCCCGCAGGTCGTCGCGCTTCGGGGGCAACGCGAGCCTCGCGTCCCCATCTCGCACCCCCGGCGCTATGTCCACCACCTCGCCCACGGCAAGACGTTGCGGTGGAGCGGCAACGGCCTGGACCGGCGTGAGGGGGATGAGAACCAGTGCAGCGAGCGCGGCGACGACCCGACGCATCGCGACCTCCTTGTCGCAACTTCTTGCAGGGTTGCTGCACGAAACCACGACAAACAGCAGGAAACAATACGTCGGGTCCTGCAAATATTTGCAGTCAGCCTGCCGCTCGCCGGTAGGTGATCGCCATCCGCAACGGATGTGAGCGCCACTCGTTGACCGCCAGGCCCGCGATCACGCCGATGCCCTCGACCGACTCGGCCGTCGCCGGGGCGTTGCGGCTCGTCGATCCCGCGAGCGGTCCCTCGGTGGGAGCCGGGGCGAACTGGGCGATCACCACCTGCCGGCCCTCGTGCTGCTGCACAGCGAGCAGAACGTGTGGCTCGGCCTGCTCGCCGTCGTTCTCGATCGGCTCCAGGGACAGGAACTCACCGCGTCCGGCCGCCTCGCCCGCCATCCGGCCCGCCCACTTGAAGGCGTTCATGACGTCGTCGTCGGAGAGCTCCGCGTCCGCCTCCCGGAGGGTGACCTGCTGCAGGCGGGTGCTGTGCGCGGTCATCTGGCCGTTGGTGGTGAAGCGGTCGGGGATCATCGCGTCGCCGGTCTCGACGTCGATCATGAGCATGTCGCGGAAGCGGGTCTCGGCGAGCGGCGACCGCCCCATGAGGCCGCGGCCGAGCATCTCGTGCAGCTTCGGGTCGGTGACGCGCCAGAACGTGGTCTGCTCGCCGACGCGCAGGCCGACGAAGTCCCGGACCGGGAGGCTCGGCATCGCCGTGACGAGGCTCTGGCCGGGCTCGATCGGGGGTTTCGGGGGCTGAGCGCGGAACGGCGGCAGCGAGGCGAACCCCGGATCGACCCGTGCGGTGCGCACGACGTGATGGGCCCACGCGCGCACACGGGTCAACGGGTGGTCGGGGAACCGTGCGTCGTGGCGTGGGTCATCGCCCGCGTGGAACGGCAGGACGCCTTGCAGCTCGGGCGCGTACGGGTGCTGCATGGCCCAGTTCTCGAACCCGATCTCGGCCGCGAGCACGGCCTCGCGCGTGCCCGTCATGCCGCGTTCGACCGCGCCGAGTTGCAGCACGGCACTGCTGGCCTCCTTCGGGATGGTGAAGGAGGCGACGAACACCTGGCCGTTGGGCTGGTTCGGCAGCGGCATCTTGATGATCCGCAGCAGCGCCTGCGTTCCCCCGAGCTGGACGACGTGCGCCTCGATCAGGCAGCCGGTCTCGCCGTGGACGAGCGCGAGGTCGTGCCTGAGCTTCGGCAGGTCGTCCAGGCCGGCGGGCAGGTCGGGGACCAGGCCGTAGTAGGTCAGTCGGGCCTGGTCACCGCTCTGGTGCTGCCAGGTGTTCTGGTCGAGCTGGCGGAAGCCGGTGGTGTCGAACGAGATGGGCACCCGTCGACACTACGTCTCCGGTCAGGAAGCCCTGAGCGTTTTGCTCCAGAGCGAGGCGCCTGTCGCGTCGCGCAGCCACACCGTGAGCTCGTGCCGCGTCGCCTTGACCTCGCCGAAGTGCTGGAAGTTGTCCAGCGGCGTGGTGTTGGCGGCGGGCGGGGCGTGCACGAACACGGCCTGCGGGCCGAACGTCGGGTCGAGCGTGTTGGGACCGAACGCGCCGGAGTGCAACGGGCCGGACACGAACTCCCAGAACGGGTCGAAGTCGCCGACCGCCGCCCGATCGGGTGAGTAGTGGTGGGCGGCGGTGTAGTGGACGTCCGCCGTGAGCCACACGGTGTTCTTGACTTTGCGCTTCTTGAGTTCCCGCAGCACCCAGGCGATCTCGTGCTCGCGGCCGTTGGGGGCGCCGGGCAGGCCGTTCGCCACGCCTTCGACGTCGGTGCCGTCCGGTACGGTCAAACCGATCGGCAGATCCGCAGCGATGATCTTCCAGGTGGCGGTGCTGCGGTCGAGGCCGTCTACCAACCACTTCGCCTGCCTGGCGCCCAGGATGACGCCGGGCTGGTCCTTCGGGGAGGTGTTCTTGTCCTTGTAGGTGCGCATGTCGAGCACGAAGATCTCGACGTTGCGGCCATAGGCGAACTTCCGGTAGACGCGGCCGTCCACGGCGCGCTTCCGGTCGAGCGGCATCCACTCGTGGAACGCCTGGAAAGCCCGTTGCGCCAAGACGTCCACACGCTTCTCGGTGTACTGCGGCAGATCCAGGATCTCGCCGGGGTACCAGTTGTTCGTGACCTCGTGGTCGTCCCACTGCGCGAAGGTGGGCACCTGGGCGGCGAAGCGCTTCACGTTGTCGTCGAGGAAGTTGTAGGCGAACTGGCCGCGGTACTCGTCGAGCGTTTCGGCCACTTTGGACTTCTCGGGCGTGACCAGGTTCCGCCAGATCCGGCCGTCCGGGAGCGTGACGCTCGCCTGCATCGGGTTGTCGGAGTAGACGCTGTCGCCGCTGTGGATGAAGAAGTCGGGCCTGCGGTCGGCCATCGCCCGGAAGATCGGCATGCCGCCGATGTCGGGGTTGATGCCCCAGCCCTGGCCCGCGACGTCACCGGACCAGACGAAGCTGACGTCGTCGCGGCCGACGGGGGCGGTGGAGAAGCTGCCCGTGATCGGTGCGCTGACGCTGCGGCCGTGCAGGTCCTCGGCGGTGACGCGGTAGTAGGCGGTGCGGCCGGGCAACAGGCCGTTCAGGCGCACCTGGCCCGTGCCCCCGGTCTCCGGCGTGAGCAACGGCCCGCGAACCCGGCGGCAGACCCGGAACTCCGGGTCGTTCGACACCTCGACGAGCATCCGCGAGGGCCGGTCGGCGCGCGTCCACACGATGCCGCCGTCCCAGGTGACGTCGCCGGACTGCACGCCGTGGGTGAGGATCGGACGGTCGGACCTGGCGAGGCTGACGCCACCCGGCACCAGCGCGGCGGCCGTGCCGAGTGCGCCTGCCTTGAACAACGTACGACGGTCGAAGGTCATGCGCGGTTTCTAGTCGCCGGTTCTGACCGGGGACCGAACCCGAGGTGAACTTCAGCAGCGCAGGTCCGTCCAGCCGGAGACGTAGGTCCCGCCGGGCACAGTGACGCTCGCGACGGCGCGCGTGCACTGCTTGAGCGTGGCCGCCGGCGCACCCCAGAGCTCCTGCCTGGTGCCGCTGCGGGACTCGCTGCCGGGGTACTCCTCGGTGCCGTCGATCACCGCGATCCAGTTGGTGACGCGGAAGGAGTTGTTCTTGGCGTAGGAGTCCCAGACCCAGGTGTAGGCGACGTTCTTGCCGCACCCGGCGAACTGCTTGACGGAGGCGATCTTCTCGCCCTTGTGCAGGACGTACCCGGTCGTGCCGATCTGCTTGGCGGTCGGGCAACCGGGGACGGTCTCGGCGTGGGCGGTACCCGTGGTGACGGACAGCAGCGTCGCGGCCAGTGCGGCGGCGAGGGCAAGTGGCTTTCTCACAGCCGCGACGCTGCGGCAGTCCGGTTATGGGGCGGTAAATCCGTTCTACGTCAGGCGCTTGAGCCAGTCGGTGATGATCTGCCGCGACGCCGGCGTCGCGTGCACCCACGTCTGGTGGTTCTGGTCGGTGTACTTGACCACGAGCCAGCGCCCGTCCTCGAAGTCGATCGTGGTGAGGAACGTCTTGGCGCGCTGCCTGCTCTCCCCGTCGCGCCTGGCCGCGTACAGCTTCGCCGTGCCCTTGCGGGGCTGCGCGAGCAACTGCCGCAACGAGATCGAGGGCGACGCCTTGCCGGGCTGGTGCACGTTGATCTCGCTGGCGTGCACGTTGATCGAAGCCCCACGACCCGCCGGCACGTCCGGCAACTGCATGGCGAGCACCTCGGGCGCGTTCTCCGGCCGGATCGGGTGCAACTGCACGAACCCGTTGTCGTGCACGGCGAGCACCCCGTGCTGCGAGTTCGCCGCGACGACCACGGGCCGGGTCTCGTTCGGCGTCACCGCGATCCACGCCGAGTAGTCGTGCTCGGCCTTGGCGATCAGGTGCAAGGTGCCCCGGACGTCCGGGTGGTCGAGCCCGACCCGCCGCAACTCCCCGATGACGTCACGCTCGATGAGCACGCGTTCGTCCTCGGTCTCGCCGGGCGAGGCGACACTCAGCGCCGGGTGGTACTCCCCGAGCTTCTCCTGCTTCCACAGCACGTCGAAGGCGAGGTCGGACAGTTGGATGGACGACCGCAGCACGTCACCCCCCGATCGTCGGCGGTGCGACCATCGGCATGTCACCGATGATCTCGTTCGTGTTCTCCTCGGTGATGAGGTAGTCGGCGCTCTTGTGCTCCAGGTCGTCCTCGCCCTGGCCCTTGGCCCCGTGACCACCCATCCCGCCCATACCGGCGGCACCCGCGCGACCAGCCGCACCGGCAGCGCCACCACGGGCACCACCACCGGCCGCCGTCTCGCCCATGCCACCGAACACCCCGGCCTTGCCACCAGGCTGCTGCCCAGCCGAACCAGCCGAGCCGGCACTGCCCATGCCGCCGCCGATGCCGCCGGCGCCACCGAACTTGCCGGCGCCACCACCCATGCCACCGGCACCGCCACCACCACCGAAGCGGCCGCCGCCCGCACCACCGGGCCCACCGGTGCCACGACCGCCACCGGTCCCGTTCGGGCCGCCGATGTTCGGGCGCACCGGCACGCCGACGGGCGGGAGACCCGTTGTCGGCGGGCGGTCGATGACGCTGCCGACCGGCGGCTTGCCGGTCAGGTTGTCGACGATCGGCCGGCCGGTGTTGTTGGTGTTGCTCGGGTTCGTGTTGTCGACCCAGCTCGTGTTGGTGTTGTCCCCGTTGGTGGTGGGAACCGTCCAGCCCGTGCCGATCGTGCTCTGCGTGCTAGTGGTGGAACTGGTCGACGAAGTGGAAGACCGCGTCTGATCGACGTTCTTGTTCCACTTCTTGTCGTCGTCGCCGCCACCGTTCTCTTTGATGACCTCGACGTTCAGCGTGTCAGCGACAACGCCCGGGAATTCCTTGGGAAGCTCACCGCGGTTGGTGTTGCTCGCGCTCTGGAACTCCCGGTAGACGTTGCGGTTGTACTCTTCTTCCTTGTTGTAAGCGTTGATCTTGTCTTCGGTGTCCGTGTCCCACGGGGTCAGGTCGTCGTACAGGTTCGTGTCCGGCTTGGAGGCCGGCATGTTCTTGAGCTGACCCTTGTTGTGGTTGAATTGGTAGACCTGGTTCGAGATCGAGTGGTCGGCCTGCCGCAGCGCGTCCTGCATCTGGATCATGGCCTGGTTGATCGGGTTGGCTGCGGCCTGCGCGGCGTCCGCACTGGCGCCGGTCCAGGCCTCGCCCAGGGTTTCGCCGACCTTTTTGAGCCTCGACTCGATGAGGACGTAACTCTTCTCGAGCTCCTTGGCCTTGTCCGCAGCGATCTGCGCCGTACCAGTGCCCTTGCCACCGTGCATCTGCGCGTAGATCTCGGCTCCGGAGAAGCCTTCAGCTCGCGAGGTGTCCTCAGAAAAACAGCTGGGCGCGGGTCGTGTCATTTCGCACCTGCCTTGATGGTGGTCATTCCCAGATTCGCGAACTCAGTGGCGCCGGCGCACGGGTCGGCGAAGTACTTGCTCTTCTCTTCGCTCTGAAGGGAGAACATGATCACCCGATCCTCCGAGACACCGACGAACAGCTCGCAGTTGCCCTTCTTGCGCTGGTCCACGACGAGCGCAATGGCCGCGGGGTACCCCTGGACCTCCAGCGGCTCGAACACCGGATACGTCGCGTCCTTCTTCGCGTAGAGGGACTCCAAGCTGGTACCGGCCGGGGAAATGATCATGCCGGGCGCCATCTCCGCCTCGGTGAAGGTGCCGGGCCACAGGCACCCCGCTCCTGCGGACGTCGTGTTCAGCGAGCCCACGACCCCGGGGAGGCCGAACGTCTGCAGCTGCGTCGCGGTGACCACCCCGCACGGATCGGCCTCGGCGACCTTCACATCGATCGGGTTCGAGATCTTCGGCGCGCCTGCACTGTTGCTCGTGCTGGTCGGCTGCGAGGCAGTGGTCGGCGTGCCGCTGGTGCCACCGCTTGTGCCGCATCCCACCAGCAGAACAAGTGCGGCAGCGCCGACGACGGCGGTTCGGATGCGCAACAACTCAGTCCTTCGGCTTTGGTGGTCGGCCTGCTGCTGGGTTCGGCGGATCATCCGCTGACCTTGCGGGCGTTCTCTTGTTCGGTCTGCTCGTACTGGGCGAGCGTTGCCTTGAGGTTCTTGATCCGCGTCTTCAAGGTTTCCTGCAACTGCTCGTTCGACGTCTGGTGCGCCGCGCCAGCGGTCACGGCCCAGTTGTTGTAGACACCACTCGGCCTGTCCAGGCCGGCAGGCTGAATCGCCACCAGCATGTTGCCTGCGTCGTGCGCCTTCAAGAGGTCGGCGTAGATCGACTCGTACTCCTTGATGGCAGCGCGAAGCGTCTCGAGATCAACCTTGGTACCGCTCATCCCCAGTGCCCTCCCCCGTGCAGAATCGTGCGCCGATCAGCATAGCGCCAGGTGGCGGGACCCGTCCCGGATTCAAAGCACGATCGGGTGAACAAGGCGGAAGTGTAGTTGCATTGCGACAAGCAAGGGTACGTACTTCGACGCCGCCCTTAGCTCGAGCTATTCGACGGCACCGCAAATAGTCTTTCCGAATTGTGCGAGCGCCTTCACCCGATTGCGTCAGGAAGCCGCTGCGTCGTTCTGCTGTTCGGCCTTCTGAGCTGCCTGCTGGGCCGGGAGGCGGCCCTCCGCCATGCGCTTCAGCAGGTCCTTGCGCAGCCAGAGCATGTAGACCCAGACGAGGCCGAAGATCACGCCGATCACGCCCATCGCCGGCAGCAGCAGCCAGGTGGCGATCAGCAGGACGTGCAGACCCACGACGGCGGGAATGGCCCAGGGCCGGCGGACGAAGGCGCACATGGCGATGAAGACCACGATGAAGCCGAACGCCACGCCGCCGACCAGGGAGCCGACGCCGCCGTGCAGTTTGGCGATGACCGGGAGGGCCAGGGCCACGACGATCACTTCGAGGATGAGGGTTCCGGCCATGATGCCGCGGAACGCCTTCATCGGGTCTTTCTTCAGCGGGGCCGGGGCGGTCATGCCGGTTCCTTCCCGAACAGCGCGCGGGCCTCGCCCGCGGTGACGACGGAGCCGGTGACGATGATGCCGCCGCCGGACTGTTCGTCCTCGGTGAGGTGGATGGCTTCCTCGATGGCGTCGACGAGGCGCGGGCGGACCTCGAAGCGGTCCTCGCCGAAGATCGGGACGGCCAGGCCCGCCAAGACGTCCGGGTCCATTGCTCGAGGGGAGGAGTTGGTGGTGATCACCAGTTCCTGCACGACCGGTTCCAAGGCCGCGAGGATGCCCTCGGCGTCCTTGTCGGACATCACGGCCACGACGGCGACCAGTTTGCGGAAGCCGAACTCGGATTCCAGCGCGCGAGCCAGCGCTGCAGCGCCGTGCGGGTTGTGGGCCGCGTCCACGAAGACGTTGGGGGCGCTGCGGACTCGTTCCAGGCGGCCCGGCGTGATGACGGACGCGAAGCCCTCGCGGACGAAGTCGATGTTGATCTGGCGGTCGGGGCCCGCGCCGAAGAAGGCCTCGACGGCGGCGAGTGCGATGGCCGCGTTCGCTGCCTGGTGTTCGCCGTGCAGGGGCAGGAAGATGTCCTCGTAGACGCCGCTGAGGCCCTGCAGCGTGATCATCTGGCCGCCGACCGCGACGGCGCGGGAGATGACGCCGAACTCGCTGCCGAAGCGGGCGACGGTGGCGTCGACCTCGGCCACGCGCGTCAGGATCACCTTCATGACCTCGGCGGACTGCTCGCCGATGATCGCGACCGAGCCCGGCTTGATGATGCCGGACTTCTCGACCGCGATGTCCTCGGGACGGTTGCCGAGGTACTCGGTGTGGTCCACGCCGATCGGGGTCAGGACGGCGACCTGCGCGTCCACGATGGACGTCGCGTCCCACGTGCCGCCCATGCCGACCTCGACGACGGCGACGTCCGCCGGGGCCTCCGCGAAGGCCGCGTAGGCCATGCCGGTGAGCACCTCGAACTTGCTCATCCGGATCTCGGACTGGCTGTCGACCATCGCGATGTACGGCTCGATGTCGCGGTAGACCTCGACGTAGCGCTCGGGGCTGATCGGCTGGTTGTCGAGGCTGATGCGTTCGGTCGCGAGCTGCAGGTGCGGGCTCGTGAACCGGCCCGTGCGCAGGCCGATGCGCGTGAAGAGCGCATCGACCATGCGCGACGTCGACGTCTTGCCGTTCGTGCCCGTCAGCTGCACGACCGGGTACGACGTCTGCGGGTCGCCCAGCACGTGGGCGAGCGCCTTGATCCGCTCCAGCGACGGCTCGAGCTTCGTCTCGGGCCACCGCTGGTTGAGCTCGTTCTCGACGTCGAGGAACTCGTCGAGGTTGTTCTCCACGGTGCTTACGCCTCCGGGAGCGCGGCCAGGCGCTCGTTGATGCGGGTGATCTCGGACTCGGCGGTGGCCTTGCGCTCCTCGATCTTGGCGCGGACGTCGGCCGGCGCCTTGGCGAGGAACGCCTCGTTGCCCAGCTTCTTCGTGGTGCCGTCGAGCTCCTTCTGCGCCACCGCGAGGTCCTTCGCGAGGCGCTTGCGCTCGGCGGCGACGTCGATCGCGCCGGACAGGTCCAGCTCGACCTTCACCGCGCCCTTGGGCAGGCCGACCTCCAAAGTCGCGGAGACCGTGAACTCCTCGCCCGGCTCGGTCAGGCGCGTCATCGACCGCACCGACGGGACCTGGTCCAGGAGACCGACGCAGCACGCGCCGCGGACCTTGCCCGCGACCTTCTGGCCCGGCTTGAGGCCCTGCTCGGAACGGAACCGGCGGATCTCGGTCGCGAGCTTCTTCAGGCCCTCGATCTCGGCCTTGGCCTCGAGGTCGCGCTCAGCCCCCGAGGCAGCGGGCCACGCGGCGACGACGAGCGACTCGCCGCCGGTCAGCGCCGTCCACAGGGTCTCGGTGATGAACGGGATCGACGGGTGCAGCAGGCGCAGCAGGACGTCGAGGACGTGGCCCAGCACGGACTGCGTGGCCTCGGCGCGGCCGTCCGCGATCTGGACCTTCGCGATCTCCAGGTACCAGTCGCAGAACTCGTCCCAGGTGAAGCTGTAGAGCGCCTCGCAGGCACGGGAGAACTGGAACGCCTCGAAGTTCGAGTCCACGGAGGACACGAGGGCGTCGAGCTCGTCCAGGATCCAGCGGTCCGCCGCCGTCAGCTCGTCACGAGCGGGCAGCGGGCGGGCCACGGTCGCGCCGTTGGCCAGCGCGAACCGCGTCGCGTTCCACAGCTTCGTGGTGAAGTTGCGGGAACCGGCCGCCCACTCCTCGGCGACGGCCATGTCCGAACCGGGGTTCGTGCCGCGCAGCAACGTGAACCGGGTGGCGTCCGCGCCGTAGCGCTCCATCCAGTCGAGCGGGTCGATGCCGTTGCCCTTGGACTTCGACATCTTCTTGCCGTACTGGTCCCGGATCAGGCCGTGCAGGAAGACGTGGTCGAACGGTTGGACCTCGTCCATCGCGTACAGACCGAACATCATCATCCGGACGACCCAGAAGAACAGGATGTCGTAGCCGGTGGACAGAACGCTGGTCGGATAGAACTTCTTCAGGTCCTCGGTGGACTCCGGCCAGCCCAGCGTCGAGAACGGCCACAGGCCCGACGAGAACCACGTGTCGAGGACGTCCTCGTCCTGGCGCCAGCCCTCACCGGTCGGCACCTCGTCATCCGGTCCGACGCAGACGACCTCGCCGTTGGGGCCGTAGTAGACCGGGATCCGGTGGCCCCACCACAGCTGGCGCGAGATGCACCAGTCGTGCAGGTTGTCGGTCCAGTCGAAGTACCGCTTGTTCAGCTCGGCCGGGTGGATCTTGGTGCGGCCGTCGCGGACGGCGGCGGACGCGGCCGCGGCGATCGACTCGACCTTCACCCACCACTGCAGCGACAGGCGCGGCTCGACGACGGTGTTGCAGCGTGAGCAGTGCCCGACGGAGTGGACGTACGGCCGCTTCTCCGCGACGATCCGGCCCTCCGCGCGCAACGCGGCGACGATCGCCGGGCGCGCCTCGAAGCGGTCGAGGCCGAGGAACGGGCCGTTCGCGGTGATGACCGCGCGGCCGTCCATGATCGTGAGGTTCGGCAGGCCGTGGCGCTGGCCGATCTCGAAGTCGTTCGGGTCGTGCGCGGGCGTGACCTTCACGGCGCCGGTGCCGAACTTCGGGTCGACGTGCGCGTCCGCGACGATCGGGATGCGGCGGCCGGTCAGCGGCAGCTCGACCTCGGTGCCGATGAGGTGCTGGTAGCGCTCGTCGTCCGGGTGGACGGCGACCGCGGTGTCACCCAGCATCGTCTCGGCGCGCGTGGTCGCGACGACGATGGACGCGTCCCCGTCGCCGTAGCGGATCGAGACGAGCTCGCCCTCGTCCTCGCTGTGGTCGACCTCGATGTCGGACAACGCGGTCTGGCAGCGCGGGCACCAGTTGATGATCCGCTCGGCCTGGTAGATCAGGCCGTCGTCGTACATCTTCTTGAAGATCGTCTGGACGGCGCGCGAGAGGCCCTCGTCCATGGTGAAGCGCTCGCGCGACCAGTCGATGCCGTCGCCGAGCCGCTTCATCTGGTCGAGGATCTTGCCGCCGTACTCCTCTTTCCACTCCCAGACGCGCTCGACGAACTTCTCGCGCCCGAGGTCCTGCCGCGACAGGCCCTGCTTCGCGAGGTCGCGCTCGACGGCGTTCTGCGTGGCGATGCCCGCGTGGTCCATGCCCGGCAGCCACAGGACCTCGTAGCCCTGCATGCGGCGGCGGCGCGACAGGGCGTCCATCACGCTGTGGTTCATGGCGTGGCCCATGTGCAGCGAGCCGGTGACGTTGGGCGGGGGCAGCACGATCGTGAACGGCGGCTTGTCGCTCTTGACGTCCGCCTCGAAGTACCGCCGGTCGACCCACCGCTGGTACAGCTCCGCCTCTACCTCCGCCGGAGTCCACGCGGCGGGGAGGTCGGGACGCTGGGTTGCGGTGTCGAGTTCAGTCACAGCCGAGAAGTCTACGGAGGGCGGGGTCTCGACTTGAAACGAGATACCTGCTAGAGGTGCGGGCAACCCCGGCAGGCCCGCGAACGTGGTGTTCTGCGTGAAGAACAGGACGGTGTCCGCCCTCTCCCTGGTCGTCATCGTCGCCGTGCTCGTCGCCCTGCACCCGGCGTGGCGCGAGCCCCCCGCGATCAACCTCGCGGTCCCGTTCGCCGGCACCCCGGCCGAGCAGTGGCCCGACGGCGCCGACGGCATCGTCGTGCCGGACGGCAGTCGTGAGTTCGCCCTGGTCCGCAAGGCGCTCGTCGCGTCCAGGACCGACCACGAGATGATCGCGCGGCACAACCCGGAGCAGTTCCTCGCGCTGCTCGACCCGCAGGTGCGCGCCGAGGTCGCGGGCAACCTCCCCGGCTGGTCCACGCGGATCAAGGCGGGTGTGCGGCTGCTCGGCGTCAAGGCCAGCGGCCGGATGACGATGAGCGAGCGCGACGGCCACCCGCTCGTGGTCACCGACTACGTGTTCGCCTACGCCTTCGCGCCGCCGGACCCCTCGAAGCTGCGGCACCAGCGCGAGATGGTCGTGGCGAGCAGGAACCAGGTGTCGTACGCCGTCACGCCGGACGGGGTCTGGCCCTCGGAGGCCAGGGGTTTTCAGTACTCGGTCGCGTGCGGCGCGGCCCGCGACGGCTTCCTGGCACCGCAGTTCACCGAACCGGCGCGGCCCGGTACCGGCCTCGCGGACGACGACCGCCGCTACTTCTCCGCCGAGGGACCGCTGCCGACCCCGAACACCTGTGGTTGATCACCCTTTCAGAGGTGCCGGACACGAGTGACGGCGATCACAATTGGCCGTCACGGACCGTTCACACCCCTTGGGGCCCGTGTCGACGGCGCCGCCGCGTTCTTCGGGGGCGCTGGCGGCGCCGACGTCGATCAGCGAACAATGGAGGCATGAGCAGCAAGCCCCCGCAGCACGACGTCGACGAGTCCGCGCTCGAAGTCAGCACCCCCAAGACCTGGGCAGCGGGTATTCCCGGTGTGCTCGTGTCGCTCGACCGCGCGGTCGAGCAGATGGGTGTCGGGCGCACGGTCAAGACGTTGCGACTGCTCAACCAGCGTGAAGGTTTCGACTGCCCCGGTTGCGCGTGGCCAGAACCTCAGGGCCACCGCAAGATGGCGGAGTTCTGCGAGAACGGCGCGAAGGCCGTCGCGGAGGAAGCCACCAAACGACGAATCGGGCCCGAGTTCTTCGCCGAGCACTCCGTCGAGAGCATGCAGGCGAAGACCGACTACTGGCTCGGACAGCAGGGCCGGCTCACCGAACCGATGGTTCTGCGGCCCGGTGCGACGCATTACACACCGATCAGCTGGGACGCCGCGTTCACTCTCATCGCCGACGAGCTGACAGCGTTGTCATCCCCGGACGAGGCGATCTTCTACACCTCGGGCCGCACCAGCAACGAGGCCGCGTTCCTCTACCAGTTGCTGGTCCGCTCGTTCGGCACCAACAACCTCCCCGACTGCTCGAACATGTGCCACGAGTCGTCCGGCTCGGCGCTGAACGAAACGATCGGCATCGGCAAGGGGTCGGTCTCCATCAAGGACTTCGACCTCGCCGACCTCATCGTGGTGATCGGCCAGAACCCCGGCACGAACCACCCGCGCATGCTCAGCGCGCTGGAGGAGGCCAAGAAGAACGGCGCGAAGATCATCGCCGTCAACCCGCTGCCGGAAGCGGGCCTGATGCGGTTCAAGAACCCGCAGAACGTCGCGGGCGTCGTCGGCAGGGGCACCGCGCTGTGCGACGAGTTCGTGCAGATCAAGGTCGGCGGCGACCAGGCTCTCTTCCAGGCGATCGGGCACCTGCTGCTGCAGTGGGACAAGGTCGACAAGACGTTCATCGACGCCAAGACGCACGGCTTCGAGGAGTACGCGGCGAGCCTGCGCGAGCTCGACTGGGACGGCGTGCTCACCGCGACCGGCCTGACCCGCGAGCAGATCACCAGGGTCGCCGGCATGTTCGTCGACTCGAAGGCCACCATCGCCTGCTGGGCCATGGGCCTCACGCAGCACAAGCACAGCGTGCCGACGATCCGCGAGATCGCGAACGTCATGTTCCTGCGCGGCATGATCGGCAAGCCGGGCGCGGGCCTGTGCCCGGTGCGCGGCCACTCCAACGTGCAGGGCGACCGCACGATGGGCATCTACGAGAAGATGCCGGAGAAGTTCCTGCTGGCACTGGAGAACGAGTTCAGCATCTCCGTGCCGCGCAAGCACGGCTACGACACCGTGGACGCCATCAACGCCATGCGGCACGGCCGCGGCAAGGTGTTCATCGCGATGGGCGGCAACTTCGTCAGCGCCACCCCGGACACCCCGGTGACCGAGAAGGCACTGCAGCAGTGCTCGCTGACCGTGCACGTCTCCACGAAGCTCAACCGCTCCCACGTGATCCACGGCAGGACGGCGCTCATCCTGCCCGCCTTGGGCCGCACGGAGAGCGACGTGCAGCACTCCGGCGAGCAGTTCGTCACGGTCGAGGACTCGATGTCGGTCGTGCACCGCTCGCGGGGCCGCCTCAAGCCCGCGTCGGACCAGCTGCTGTCCGAGATCTCGATCGTCTGCCGACTCGCCCGCAAGACCCTCGGCAACTCGCACCCGGTGGCGTGGGAGGAGTTCGAGAAGGACTACGACGTCATCCGCGAGCACATCGCCGCCGTCGTGCCCGGCTGCACGGACTACAACACGCGCGTCCGCCAGCCCGACGGGTTCGTGCTGCCGCACCCGCCGCGCGACTCGCAGGAGTTCGCGACGACGACCGGCAAGGCGAACTTCACGGCGAACGAGATGACGGTCATCGAGATCCCCGAAGGCCGCCTGCTGATGCAGACCCTGCGCAGCCACGACCAGTACAACACCACGATCTACGGCCTGGACGACCGCTACCGCGGCGTGAAGGACGGCCGTCGCGTGGTGTTCGTGAACCCCGACGACATCAAGGCGCTGGGGTTCTCCGACGGCCAGATGGTCAACATCATCTCGGAGTGGAAGGACGACCCGACGGGCGTCGTCGAACGCCGCGCCGAGTCGTTCCGGATCGTCTCCTACTCCACCGCTCGCGGGTGCGTGGCGACGTACTTCCCGGAGGCGAACCCGTTGGTGCCGCTGGACTCCAAGGCGGACATCTCGGGTACGCCGACCTCCAAGTCGGTGATCGTGCGGCTCGAAGCCGCGGCCTGACCCCTTCAGGCGTGCCGGACCCGGACGAACAGCCCTAAGCGGCGTCGTTCGGGTTTCGGTGCGACCTCCTCCTCGGACTTCTGCACGAGCCGGCGCGCGGCGGCGTCGGCCTCGAAGTCCTGCTGACGGTACTTCGCGATAGCAAACGCTTCGTGGTGCGAGAACACAGCTGATCTCCTTCGGTTGGTTGTTACTCGGGCGCGACCGTGTGGCTGAGGAAGAGCCTGACCGCCTTGGCCCCTTCCGGCCGCAGCTCAGGGTTCAGCCGACGCTCGTCGTACTTGTCCAGGAGCGTCCGCAGCTCCTCCACGAGGGCGAGAGCTTCCTCGGCGGTGACGAACTTGACCGTGCCCTCGGTGCCGACCACCGGACGCCACTCCTCGGGCAGGAGGTCGTACTGGCGCAGACGGGTGCGCATGCGCTCGAACTCCTGGTCCAGGTAGGCCATCGACGCCGCTTCGGCCGCCATGGCCGCCTCGCCCTCCAGCCCCTCCGACGAGATGGACTGGCGCTTCGGGACGATCTTCCAGGGCTTCTGCCGGCCGGGTCCCTCCACCTCGGCGACGAAGCCGTACTTGGACAGCATGTTCAGGTGGTACGAGCAGCTCGCGACGCTCTCCCCCAACGCGGCGGAGCACTGGGTCGCCGTCTGCGGCCCCTCCTCGGTCAGCAGCTGGAGCAGCTTCCACCGGAACGGGTGCGAGAGCGCCCGCAGTGCTTTGGGGTCGGTGATCGGAGCGTCCGTCATGCCACCACGGTACGCGTATCAAGGAACCCTTAGCAAGGTTCCTTGATATAGAAGTCTTGAGTTAGCTCATCACCAATCCGGCGAGTTCCGCGCCACCGCCGTGACCAGCGGCAACGACTCGATGACCGGCACCCGCAGCAGTTCGGCGGGTACATCGGGGTCGCGCACAGGTTCGATGAGTTCACGCAGCAACGCCCCCACGACGTCGTCCGCGGACTGGTCGACCTCGTGGATCAGGTCGCGCAGCTGATCAGCGGCCTCGTTGAGCACGCGCGGCCGTTGCGGCTCCTCCAGCATCAACGCCGCCAGCCGCAGCACCCGGCGACACGTGCGCAGCCTCAGGCTCCGGCTCGCGGACTCGCGCGTGCCCGCGAGGCCCAGGCGGCCGCGGGTGCGTTCGATCCACGGCTCGACGGTCTCGCGGCGCCAGATCGGGCCGGACGCGAGTTCCGCGTCCGGCTCGGGGATGCCGTGCGAGCGCCTCTTTCGCCACACAGCAACGAGTTGCCGGCTGAGCCCCATGGCGTCGGCGATCTCCGCGATCCCGTAGAAGTCCCCCACGCCGCAGAGCGTAACCAGAGATGACGGGAGGTGTCATCAAAAATGTCTCAACCGCGTTCGAGGACCGCCCTCGCCGCGTTGTGGCCGCCGATGCCGCTGACCCCGCCACCGCGCCGGGAGCCCGCACCGCAGACGAACACGTTGTCCACGTCGGTCTCGACGCCCCACTGGCCGACCTGCTCGTCGGTCTCGGCGAACGGCCAGTCGAGCTCGCCGTGGAAGATGTTGCCGCCCGGCAGGCCGAGTTCCTCCTCCAGGTCGAGCGGGGTGCGGGCCTCGATGCACGGGTTGCCGTCGGCGTCCGCGGCGAGGCAGTCCTGGATCGGCTCGACCAGGTGCGCGTTGAGCTGGTCGAGGTAGCGCCCCACCAGTTCGTCGCGCAGCTCGTCGTTGCGGCCCTCGAACAACGACGCGGGCAGGTGCAGGCCGAACAGCGTCAGCGTCTCGTGGCCCGCGAGCGACGGCCCGAGGATCGACGGGTCGGTCAGCGAGTGGCAGTACATCTCGCCCGGCAGCACCGACGGCACCTGCCCGGCCGAGCTCTCCAGGTACGCGGTCTCCAGCTGGTCGTAGGACTCGTCGAGGTGGAACGTGCCGGCGAACGCGATCCGCGCGTCCACGCCGGACTTGAGCTCGGGCAGCCTCCGCAGCAACATGTTGATCTTCAACTGGCAGCCCGGCGCGTCGTGGACCTCCTTGCCCTGCAAGCGTCCCAGCACCGACGGCGCCACGTTGGAGAGCACGAAGCCGGCCTCGACGGTGGTGTCCCCGTACGTCACCGACGCGGTCCTGCCGTCCGACTCGATCGACGTCACCTCGGCGCCGGTGATGATCTGCGCCCCGGCCTCGCGCGCGACCCGTTCCAGCTCGGCGGTGACCCCGCCCATGCCGCCGACCGGGACCTTCCACTCACCCGTGCCGTTGCCGATCACGTGGTAGAGGAAGCACTTGTTGGCGCGCAACGAATGCAGCGACGAGTGCGTGCCGATCAACGCGTCCGTGGCGACGACGCCGCGCACCAGGTTGTTGTCGAAGAGCTCCTGCAACGTGGCGCCGATCGGCCGTTCGAAGACCTGCTCCCACACCCGGCCGCGGGTCACCGCGTCGACGTGCACGCGCAGGTGTTCCCGGGACACCAACGGTTCCAGCAGCGTCGGGGCCAGCGCGGCGGCCACCTGCTCCAGGTCGGCGTACCAGCGCTGCCACCGCTCCCAGTCGTCGAGCGACCCGCACACGGCCTCGAACGACTGCTCGGTCGCCTCGCCGGGGGTGCGCTCGACCAGCAGCCCGCCCTTGCCGTCCGGTGTGTAGGACGAGGCCGAACGGGACTTCAGCGCCAGGTTCAGCCCCAGATCTCGCACGATCCGGTCGGGCAGCAGCGAGACGAGGTAGGAGAAGCGCGAGAGGCGGGCGTCGACGCCCGCCCAGGGTGAGGCGCTCACCGCGGCCCCGCCGACGTGCGGCAGCTTCTCCAGCACCCTGACTGACTTCCCCGCCCTGGCGAGGTACGCGGCCGCCACCAATCCGTTGTGGCCGCCCCCCACGATCACGACGTCGTCCATGCCCCGGAATCCCTCCCACGTAGCCTGGTCGGTGGGGAACATAGCGGTCCGAAGGAGATGTGCACATGGGCCGAGTGACGGTGCGCCGAGCGGTCGAACGGGTGTCGTCGAGCGGTCGTCGCCGCAGAGTCGACGCGCTCGCCGCCGAGGAACCGCTGGAACTGAGGGTCAACGGCAAGGCCTTGGCCGTCACGATGCGCACGCCCGGTCAGGACGTGGAGCTCGCGCACGGTTTCCTGCTCAGCGAGGGTGTCATCGGGTCGTCCGCCGACATCTCGATCGCCCGGTTCTGCGAGGGCACCGGGCCGGACGGGCTGAACACCTACAACGTGCTGGACATCGCGCTGGCCGAGGGCGTGCCGCCACCGGACACCGGCGTGGAGCGGAACTTCTACACCACCTCGTCGTGCGGGGTGTGCGGCAAGGGCGCGCTGGACGCGGTCAAGCTCAAGACGCGCTACTCGCCCGCGTTCGACGAGGTCAGGGTCACGCCGGAGCTGCTGACGACGTTCCCGGACGCGTTGCGGGAACGGCAGAAGGTCTTCGAGAGCACCGGTGGGCTGCACGCCGCGGGGCTGTTCGTGGACGGCGAACTGCTCGTCGTGCGCGAGGACGTGGGCCGGCACAACGCCGTCGACAAGGTGCTGGGCTGGGCGGTGCTGCAGAACCTGGTGCCGTTGCGCGGCGCGGTGCTGATGGTGTCCGGGCGGGCGTCGTTCGAACTGGTGCAGAAGGCCGCGATGTCCGGGATCCCGGTGCTCGCGGCGGTGTCGGCGCCGTCGTCGCTCGCGGTCGAACTCGCCGAGGAGCAGGGCATGACGCTCGTCGGGTTCCTGCGCGGCGACTCGATGAACGTCTACACCGGTGGGGAGCGCGTGGTTGAGACCGCTTGACGGGGTCGTGGTGGTGAGCCTGGAGCAGGCCGTCGCCGTGCCGTACGCGACGCGGTTGCTGGCCGATCTGGGCGCGCGGGTCATCAAGGTCGAACGCCCCGGGGTCGGCGACTTCGCCCGCCACTACGACTCCGCGTGCGGTGAGGTGTCGTCGTACTTCGCGTGGACGAACGTCGGCAAGGAGTCGGTGTCGCTGGACATCACCCACCCCGACGGCCGCGAGGTGCTCGAACGACTGGTGGCACGGGCCGACGTGCTGCTGTGCAACCTTTCGCCGCGGGTCTGGGCACGGTTGGCGTTGGAGCTGCCGTCCTCGCTGATCGTCGGTGAGCTGTCCGGCTACGGCTGGGACGGGCCCTACGCGGACCGCAAGGCGTTCGACGCGCTGGTGCAGTCCGAGGCGGGGCTGGTGACGCTGACCGGCGAGGGCGACGTGATGGCGCGCGCCGGCATCTCGGTCGCGGACATCGCGGCGGGCGTGCAGCTCCAGTCGGCCGTGCTGGCGGCGTTGCTGCAACGCGGCCGGACGGGTGAAGGCGCCCGGCTGCGGTTGTCACTCTTCGCGGCGATGGCGGAGTGGATGCACCAGCCGATGCTCTACGCCTCCGGGACGGGTGCTCAAGCTCCCCGGTCCGGGGCGCACCACCCGAGCATCGCGCCGTACGGGCCGGTGGCCTGCGCGGACGGTTCGGTGCACCTGGCCGTGCAGAACGACGGGCAGTGGCAGCGGCTGTGCGGCCTGATCGGGCTGGGTGCGGAGGAGAGGTTCGCCACAGTGGCGTCCCGCGTGGAGCACCGGGGTGAGCTGCAGAAGCTGCTCGAACAGGCCTTTTCAGATCTCACCGCGGCTGAGTTGCTGGTCACGTTGGACGAGGCCGACGTGCCGTGCGCGCTGACCCGGCCGGTCACCGACCTGCCCACCCACCCGCAGCTCGACACGTGGGTTGACGTGCGGGTTCCCGGCGGGACGGCCCGGATGCTGGCGCCGCCGGTGGCCGGGTTCGAGTGGTCAGCGGGTGCGGTGCCGGAGCTCGGCGAGCACAATGAGCGCGTGCTGACGTGGCTGGGCTATTCGGGTGAGGAACTGTCCTCGTTACGTGTGCGTTCCGTCCTCTGAGAAGGAAACGAGGAACGGTGCCCGCGCGATGAGGTGAGCATGGGGGAACCGAGGTACAGCCGCCGCACCCTCCTCGCGGCGATCGGCGTGGTCATCGCGACAGCCGCAGGCGTCGCGACGTACGTGTCGTCGTCGTCTTCCGGTGCCGTCGAGCAGCAGATCGCCACGGCGGACAAGGTGCGTGCCAACTCCGCCGCGAAGCCGTCGATCCGCTTCGAGCGCGTGTACTCGGCCGCCCGCCACCGCGAGGTCACCCTCGCCTTCTACCTGCCGTCCGGCGTCAACCCGCGCGGCCTGCCGATGTCGATCCTGCTGCACGGCCTGAACGGCGACGCCCGCCACGCCGCCGTCGGCGACCTGCCCGCCGTGCTGGCCGCCGCCGTCGCGAAGGGTTCAGTGCCCGCGTTCGGCTTCGTCGCGGTCGACGGCGGCAACAACTACTGGCACGAGAACGTCCCCGGCGACGACCCGATGGCGATGCTGCTCGACGAGATCCCGCGCTGGCTCAAGGACCGCGGCTACGGCGAACCGTTCGCGGTGACCGGCACGTCGATGGGCGGCTTCGGCTCGCTGCTCTACGCGCGCCGCCGTGCCGAACGGGGCGACCCGGTCGCGGCCGCCGCGGCCATCTCCCCCGGCCTGATCACGACGTGGCCGGAGATGGCCAAGCGCCGCGCGTTCAAGAACGAGGGCGAGTGGGCGTCGCTCGACCCGTTGCGCCACCTCAAGGCCACCGGCTCGACCGCGGTCGGCGTGTGGATCGGCGACCGCGACAAGTTCATCGAGGGCACCCGCCGCTTCATCCGCGACGCACGGCCGTTGGTGGGCACGGTGAAGGGCGGCGGGCACGACGACGGGCTGTACCGGAAGGTGACGCCCGACGTCGTGCAGTTCCTCGCGAAGTACGCGAAGCGCGCCGTCTAGACCCGGGCGGCCGCCCGGCCCCAGTGCAGGTACTTGACCCGGTTCTCCTCGTCGCGTCCACAGAGGACGAGCACGGGGTGGTAGCCGTCTTCTTTCTGCACGGCGATCAACGCGTCGTCGCGCAGCCCGGTGTACTCGTGCTCGTCGTCGTCGACCAGGGTCTTCCAGATGTCGTCGAGGGCCACGAACCGCATCCGCACCGTGCCGCCGTCGCCCTCGGTCACGTGCGCCTCCAGCCCGGCAGACCGGTAGACCCCGACGACCTTCTCGACGTCGACCGGCACCGGCACGAACGGCGGCGTCGGCAGGGGCTGCGGCTTGATGCTCACCTTGTCGCTCAGCACCTTCTCGTGGACCGCGCGCACCAGCGGCAGACTCTCGCCGCCGTTGGTGAGGATCGCGATCGCCAGGCCTGCTTCGGGGAGGACCCGCAGCGACGCCTCGAAGCCCAGCGTGGAGCCGGTGTGGGCCATGCCCTTCTGGCCGCCGGGATAGGTCTGGAGGACCCAGCCGAGGCCCTGTTTGCCGCCCAGCCCGAAGTTGGGCAGCGTCAGTTCGACGTTTCGCATCGCCGCGAACTCGTCCGACTCGAGGTGCATCCTCGCGAACTGGACCAGGTCGCGTGCGCTCATCGCCAGCACGGTGCCGGCCGGTGCGGCGGCCTCGGTCAGGTACTTGTCGGCCGGGGTGTGTTCTTTGCCCGTGTGGCCGGTGGCGACGGTCTGGTTCGCGTACTCGGCGAAGGTCGTGGCCACGGTGTCGAGGTCCTTGGCGAGGCGTTCGCGGACGACTTCGTGGAAGGGCTTGCCGCGCAGCACTTCCACGATCCTGCCGAGCACCACGAACCCGCTGTTGCAGTAGGTGTAGAGCTCGCCCGGCTCCACCACCTGGCGTGCGTCCGCCATCATGGCCACGTACTTCTCGACCTTGTCGTCGCCGTCGCCGGTTTCGAACCAGAGGTCGCCGTCGAAGCCTCCCGTGTGGGTGAGGAGGTGTCTCGGCGTGATCGTCTCGGCGGCGTTCTCGTTGGCGAGCGTGAAGTTCGGCAGCACGGTCCGCACCGGCTGGTCGAGGTCGAGCAGGCCTTCGTTGACCAGTTGCACGATCAGCGTGGCGGTCCAGATCTTGGTGATCGACCCGATCTGGAACGCCGCGTCGGTGGTCACCTTCTCGTTGGTGACGTTGTTCAGCACACCTGCGGCGGCTTCACGTACTTCGCCGTCGTGCAGCACGGCCACCTGGGCACCCACGATGTCGTGTTCGGCGATCAGGGCGTCCAGGTCGAACAGTTCGATGGTCATGCATCCCCCAGGATGTTTCGACTAGCGAGGTGAGAGGGGCACCGTCCTCGAGCGCACCCACTTGAGCACCGCGGGCCATTCGCCGTAGCCCGCGTCGATGTTGATGTGGCCGGCGTTCGGGAGCACGTCGAGTTCGATGCGCAGTGCCTCCGCCAGCTGCTTGGCCTCGGTCATGGAGCAGTGCGGGTCGCCCTCGCCCGCGATCAGCCTCGTCTCGGTGGCGGCGCGGCGGAGGTTCGCCGGGTCCAGCGGGGCCGGGAAGAAGGACTTGATCGCCGGTTCCGGGTGGTCCAGCTGGGGTGGCGCCACCAGGAGGACCCGGTCCACGTGGGCGATGTTCTCGCGCGCTGCGTGGTGGAGCCAGAGGTAGCAGCCGAGGGAGTGGGCGACCACCACCCGTTCCCGGTCGGCGGGAAGGGCTTCCAGGTGCGTGTCCAGTTCCGTGAGCCAGGTGTCCCGGTCCGGGGCTTCCGGGCTGCTGAAGTGGGGCATGTCGGCCATGCCGCCGTGTTCGCTCACGGTCTGGGCCAGCCAGCGCTGCCAGTGGCCTGGGCCTGAGCCGGTGTAGCCGTGGAGCAGGAGGACGTGGGGCAGCGTCATGGTCATCAGCCTAGTCGCGGGGGCGGGCTGGTCGCGTTCTGTTGGTCGGGCTGCGGTTGCGAGGGTGGTCCGGTTGGGTCGGGACGAAAGAGAGTTGGGGTGCGATTGGGGCTTGACCTTGAGCCTCTGGCGGGGCGCATTCGCGGCCTCACAAGCCGGGGTGAAAGAGCCCCGGCCGGACCGAACAGGTTGGCACCCCGCCCCCTCAAGGTGAAGCCTCCATCGCCAAGGCAGGGGGAACCGGCTCGGTGGTGGGCATCAGCCCGTTCGGGCTCGCTCCGCGTCGCCACGCCAGGACTCGTACGTGGGCGGCTTACGCCTTTGGCTGTCCGGTTGGCACCGCGCGCCGGGCCTGGGCACGTGGTCGCTCTGCGTTGACGACTGCGGTTGGCACCACCGCATGGCGTTCCTGCTCCGGCCGCACCCTCCCTGTCCCTTCTCCCCTGCTCCTCTTCTTTCCCTGCTTCCCTCTTCTTGCCTCTTCGGTCCGGGGTGGGCGCCCCTTCTGACCCCGGACATGCGAAAGGGGCGCCGGTGGAATCCACCGGCGCCCCTTCGGCTGTGCTGTTGGTGCTGTGTCGAACCCTAGGCCGACTTCTCGCGGCGCTCGCGGCGCGAGGGCTGCCGGGCCACGATGGTCGGGTTCACGTTCTCCTTCACCGTCTGCTCGGTGATGACGACCTTGGCGACGTCCGTGCGGCTCGGGATGTCGTACATCACCGGGAGCAGGACCTCTTCCATGATCGCGCGCAGGCCTCGGGCACCCGTTCCGCGCAGGATCGCCTGGTCGGCCACTGCCTCCAGCGCGGTCTTGGTGAACTCGAGTTCTACGCCGTCCATCTCGAAGAGCTTCTGGTACTGCTTCACCAGGGCGTTCTTCGGCTCGGTGAGGATCATGACCAGGGACGGCTTGTCCAGGTTCGTCACCGAGGCGACCATCGGCAGACGGCCGATGAACTCCGGGATCAGGCCGAACTTGATCAGGTCTTCCGGCATGGAGTCGGCGAAGTAGTCCGCCGCGTCCGTTTCCGCCTTGGAGCGGACCTCGGCGCCGAAGCCCAGGCCTCGCTTGCCCACCCGGTCCTGGATGATCTTCTCCAGGCCCGCGAAGGCTCCTGCCACGATGAACAGGACGTTCGTCGTGTCGATCTGGATGAACTCCTGGTGCGGGTGCTTGCGGCCGCCCTGCGGGGGCACCGAGGCGGTGGTGCCTTCCAGGATCTTCAGCAGCGCCTGCTGCACGCCCTCGCCGGAGACGTCGCGCGTGATCGACGGGTTTTCACTCTTTCGAGCGATCTTGTCGACCTCGTCGATGTAGATGATGCCCGTCTCGGCGCGCTTCACGTCGTAGTCGGCGGCCTGGATGAGCTTGAGGAGGATGTTCTCGACGTCCTCACCCACGTACCCGGCCTCCGTCAGCGCCGTCGCGTCGGCGATGGCGAACGGGACGTTCAGCATCTTCGCGAGTGTCTGCGCGAGGTAGGTCTTGCCGCACCCCGTCGGGCCGAGCATCAGGATGTTCGACTTCGCCAGCTCGACGCCGTCGTCACGACCCTCGCGCCCGCGGTCGCCCGCCTGGATGCGCTTGTAGTGGTTGTAGACGGCGACGGAGAGGGTGCGCTTGGCATCACTCTGGCCGATGACGTACTGGTCGAGGAACTCGTGGATCTCGGCGGGCTTCGGCAGCTCGTCGAGCTTCACGTCGCCGGCTTCCGCCAGCTCCTCCTCGATGATCTCGTTGCAGAGATCGATGCACTCATCGCAGATGTAGACGCCGGGGCCGGCGATGAGTTTCTTCACCTGCTTCTGGCTCTTTCCGCAGAAAGAGCACTTCAGCAAGTCGCCGCCGTCACCGATACGCGCCATGACCGCTGACCTATGTCCCCTCCGGCGCACACCTGCTGTAGTGCGCCTGCTGACTTGCTGTGGCAGTCCCACTGGCTGTGGGTGCTGAGCCCGTTCTCCTGACGGTACCTGGCCGACCCCGTTTCCGGGGAGGACCAGCGTCCCCCCGACGCGTCGATCAGGCCTGTTGACCGTCACACCGGCGTGTCGGATGGGCGCGCAGTGCCCGAGCTCTGGGGTTTCCCAGAGCTCGGGAACCTGGCTCAGGACTTGGCGGAAAGCTTGCGGTAGGGCAGCACCGAGTCGACGATGCCGTATTCCTTGGCCTCTTCGGCCGTGAGGATGCGGTCGCGCTCGATGCTCTCGCGAACCTCCTCCGCCGTCCGGTTGGTGTGCCGCGCGAGGGTGGTTTCCATCAGGCGGCGCACGCGCTGGATCTCGTTCGACTGGATCTCCAGGTCGGACACCTGACCGTACGCGCCCTCCATGGAGGGCTGGTGGATCAGGATTCGCGCGTTCGGCAGCGCGTGGCGCTTGCCGGGGGTGCCGGCGGCCAGCAGCACCGCGGCGGCCGAGGCGGCCTGGCCGAGGCAGTACGTCTGGATGTCCGGACGCACGAACTGCATGGTGTCGTAGATGGCCATCAACGAGGTGAACGAGCCACCCGGCGAGTTGATGTACATCAGGATGTCGCGGTCCGGGTCCTCGGACTCGAGGACCAGCAGCTGCGCCATGACGTCGTTGGCCGAAGCGTCGTCAACCTGCACGCCGAGGAAGATGATGCGCTCCTCGAACAGCTTGTTGTACGGGTTCGACTCCTTCATGCCGTAGCTGGTGCGCTCGACGAACGACGGCAGCACGTACCGCGACTGAGGGGCGTGGAACTGGCTCACTTCGAGATCTCCTCAGCTGCTAGTTGCTCGAGCCGACCGGCTGCGCGCGGGTGACGACCTTGTCGACGAAGCCGTACTCCAGCGCTTCCTGAGCCGTGAACCAGCGGTCGCGGTCGGAGTCGCGGGTGATGGTCTCGACCGACTGGCCGGTGTGCTCCGCGATGAGCTCTGCCATCTCGCGCTTGGTGCGCGTCAGCATGTCCGCCTGGATCGCGATGTCCGCGGCCGTACCGCCGACACCGGCCGACGGCTGGTGCATGAGGATGCGCGCGTGCGGGAGCGCGTGGCGCTTGCCGGGCGCACCCGCGGAGAGCAGGAACTGCCCCATCGAGGCCGCGAGGCCCATCGCGTAGGTGGCCACGTCCGGCTGGATCAGCTGCATCGTGTCGAAGATGGCCATGCCCGCCGTGACGGAGCCACCCGGCGAGTTGATGTAGAGCGTGATGTCCTTCTCGGGGTCCTCAGCGGCGAGAAGCAGCAGCTGAGCGGTGATCTGGTTGGCGATGCCCTCTTCGACCTGCGATCCCAGGACGATGATCCGCTCGCGGAGCAGCCGCTCGTACACCGAGTCGTTGAGGTTCATCCCGGCGGTGGCCGACCGCATCTCGGGGGTCGGGAAGGAGTGCTGCGTCACGTCTGCCTGCCTAACTCCAGGTGGAACGAATCTGGAAGCAAAAACTCTCTGCGATCGACCTTAACGAAGGCGGGCGGCGTCAGATGCCCGACACCGCCCGCGTTCGCTATCAGCAGTATTTCCTCTGGCTCGCCCGCTCGCGGTCGGGCGCCTGAGTCACCCGTCTGAAGGGGGCTTCGCCGCCTTCAGACGACCGGCTCAGGCCTTCTCGCCGTCCTCTTCGGACTTGGTCTCGCCGAAGAGCTCGTCGAGGTCGAGCTTGGTGCCGCTGGTGTCGGACACCTCAGCCTGGCGCACGACGCTCGCGAGCGCCTTGCCCCGGCGGACGTCGGCGAAGATGGCGCCGAGCTGACCCGACTGCTGCGCGCGCTTGACGTACTCGTCGGGCGAGATGCCGAAGCGCTGGGCCTGGTAGATGATCCGCTCGGTCAGCTCGCCGTCGGACACCGTGACCTGCTCGGCGTCGGCGATCGAGTCGAGCACGAGCTGCGTCTTCACGGCCTGCTCGGCGGCGGTGCGGAGCTCGGTGTCGAACTCCTCCTCCGTCTGGCCCTGCTCGGTCAGCCACGCGGCGAACTTCGCGTCGTCGTGGTCGAACGCGTGCACGGCGTCGTGCTTGCGGGCGTCGATCTCGCCCTGGACGATGCCCTCGGGCAGCGGGACCTCGGTGGTCTCCAGCAGCGCCTCGAGCACCTTGTCGCGGGCCTGGACGCCCTGCTGCATCTTCTTGACGCGGCCGAGGCGGGTCTGCAGGTCGGCCTTGAGCTCCTCCAGCGTGTCGAACTCGCTGGCGAGCTGCGCGAACTCGTCGTCGAGCTCGGGGAGCTGGCGCTCCTTGACGGAGCTCAGCACGACGGTGACCTCGGCCTCGCGGCCCTCGTGCTCACCGGCGACGAGCGTCGTGGTGAAGGTCTTGGACTCGCCCTCGGACGCACCGACGAGCGCGTCGTCGATGCCCTCGACGAGCTGGCCGGAGCCGACCTCGTAGGACAGGCCGCTGGTGCGCGCCTCCTCGACCTCTTCTCCGTCGACGGTGGCGGACAGGTCGACGATGACGAAGTCGCCGGTCTCGACCGGGCGGGAGACGCCGGTCAGCGTGCCGAAGCGGGCGCGCAGCTCGTCGAGCTGGGTCGCCACGTCCTCGTCGGTGACCTCCTGCTCGTCAACGGTCACGGCGAGCTCGCCGAACGCCGGCACGGTGATCTCGGGGCGGACGTCGACCTCGGCGGTGAACTCGAGGGTCTGACCGTCCTCGATCTTCGTGACCTCGAAGTCCGGACGGCCGAGCGTGCGCACCTCGCCGGCGTTGACGGCCTCCAGGTACTTGGCCGGGATGGCCTCCTGGATGACCTCGTCCAGCACCGGAGCGCGGCCGATGCGGTTCTCCAGAACCTTGGCGGGGGCCTTGCCCGGGCGGAAACCGGGGATGCGGACCTGCTTCGCGAGCTTCCGGTACGCCTGGTCGAAGTTCGACTTGAGCTCGTCGAACGGCACCTCGACGTTGATCCGGACCCTCGTCGGGCTCAGGTGCTCGACGGTGCTCTTCAACGTGGACTCCTCGATACGAACAAGAACGTGCAAGACAGCCGGTACCGCCACTCGGGACGCCCGGATTCCCAGCGAGTCTAGGCGAGACCCGCGCTGTGACCGCCGCCACCCCGCTTTGGGCCGGTGCCGGGCGCCTGCGGCCCGCGCGAGTGTCAGTGCGGCGCCAGCACGGCGTCAGCGCGCTCCGGTTGGCTTCCCGGCAGCGGCGCACCGGCCCGCGAACGGAAGAGACCTGGGGGATCACGATGACGCACAAGGGTTCCAGAGTTGTGGCCGCGACCGCGGCGGTCGCGTTGCTGCTCGGCCTGACGACCTCGGCGGGCGCCCGGGCGGCGGACCCGCGGCAGCCGGCCGGCACACCCCAGGTGGCGTCCGCGGGCACCCCGGAGGCGACCGCCGTCGGCTACAGCTACGCCGGCGGGCAGGAGTCGGTCACGATCGAGAACCAGCACTGGGTGGTGGCGTCGCACGAGTCGGGCCGCACGTCCGCGCACCCCGGCTGGGACGTCCACCTGTCCGACGAGAAGCTGGGCGCGGGCCTGCCCCGCCAGAACTTCGCGGTCAGGGCGGGCCTCAACGGCGGCACCGCCTTCGCCACCGCCGGCGGCTTCCTGTCGATCATCGACCAGAACCGGTACGACGTCCCGTTCCTGGTGGTGAAGCTCCCGTCGCGGAGTGTGACCTGCGGCGACTTCAGCGAGGTGCCGCTGAACGGCCCGCGCGTCTTCGTGCGCAAGTGGGACGGCGAGCTCCACGAGGCGGACCGGAACGCCGTCGCCCGCGCCGAGAGCGTCACGCCCGCGACGTCGGCGACCGACACGACCACGTCCGACATCTCGGTGGAGGTGAAGCCGGTGTCCACCACCGCCCAGCTCACCGCCCACACGCCGTTCCAGAAGTACGCGGGACGGAACGTCGTCCGCCAGAGCGGCCACGAGATCACCCTGAAGGTCCACGGGCAGTCCGGCACGACCGTGCTCAGCCTGCTGGCGGGGGCCGTCGCCGTCTCCTGCTGACACCACCGCTCCGCAGCGCCGTCCCGCACTCGGGGGTGGCGCTTTTTGTTCGTTCAGCAAACGACTTAACTGTAAAGAGTCGAGCAACTACGGCCCGTCGAAGGCGGCAGTTCCAATTTCACTCTTTTGGCCGCAACCACGATTCCAGAGCGATCGAGATGACTCCATAAGCACCAATCTGCGCCGCAGGGCGGACAGGTAGCGTTACTGCTCCCGCACCATCCGTAACAGGACCACGGGAACGAACGAGAAAAAGTCGTCGCACCGTTTTACCCCGAGGATCCGCCTGATGGAGACACGCCAGCTTCTCGCGTTCACGACCGTGGTTCAGACAGGGAGTTTCACCAAGGCCGCTGCCACGCTCAACTGCTCGCAGCCGACCATCACCACCCGCATCAAGGCGCTCGAGGAGGCCCTCGGGGTCGTCCTTTTCCGGCGCCTCCCCCGAGGTATCCAGATGACGTCCGCGGGCGTGGAACTACTCCCGTTCGCGCGAAACATCATCAACCTCACCGAAAAAGCCCGAAAAGCCATCACGATGAACGGCGAGCCGCACGGCAAACTCGTCATCGGTTCCGCACAGAGTTTGACCGACTACCGTCTGCTACCGCTCATCGAATACATGTGCTGGCGCTACCCGTCGGTCCAACTCTCCCTGCACTCGCGCAACGCCCTGAACAACCTGAACTCGGTCCGGGACGGCCAGCTGGACTGCGCCTTCTTCATCGGCGCCATCGAGCCCCGCGAGGGCCTCGAGACCACGGTGCTCTGCCCGGAACCCCTCGTCATGGTCGCGGGCCCGAACCACGTGCTCACCCAACGCCAGTCGCTGACCGAGGACGACCTCACGAGCAGCACCCTGATCAGGGCCGAGAACGGCGCCGCCTACCACGAACTCTTCGAGCACTCCCTCGGCTACGACGACACGAGGGCCCCCGTGCTGGAACTGGACTCGGTGGACGCCGCCAAGCGCGCCGTGGCCTCGGGCCTGGGCATCGCCCTCATGCCGGAGGTGACCGTGTCCGCCGAACTGTCCGACGGCAGGTTGGTCCGCTTGCCCTGGTCCCCGACGTTCCGCGTGTACACGCAGTTCGGGTGGCGCCAGGACAACTCGACGAACCCGGCGGTGACGGCCCTGGTGTCGGCGGCGGCGCAGGTGGTGAGCGACCAGGTCGCCTCGCTGACCTGACAGCGGCCCGGGTGGGCGGCGGAGCTCCTGGCTCACGACGCCGCCCGCCCGGCGCGGTCACGGCGCTGAGCCCCCTGGCGCCGGCCCGGAACTCCCCCGCACCACCAACTCGGGCAACACGTCCTGGACATCGGTGGGCGACGCCCCTCCGATCACCGACACCAGCGCCCGAGCCGCCCGAGCCCCGAACGCGAACGTGTCCCGGGACAACGCCGTCAACCGCCCGTGCTGGCACAACACGGAGTCGTCCCAGGCGACGAGGGACAGCTCCGAAGGCACCGAAACCCCGAGCGAGGCAGCGACCTCCGCCCCTGCCACCGCCATCACGTCGTTGTCGTAGACGATCGCGGTGGGCGGCGCCTCGCCCGACAACAGGTCCCGGGTAGCCGCGGCCCCGGACTCCGCCGTGTAGTCCCCGGCCACCACCACGCCGTCCACAACGGACGAAGCGAACGCGGCGTCCCGCCGCACCGTGTGCAACAACGACGACAACCCGGCCACCCGGGCGATCCGCCGATGCCCCAACGACTTCAGGTGCTCGACCACCGAGGTCATGGCCGCGTAGTCATCGGCCCACACGGATGCCAGCGACCCGTGGTGCCCGGACCCGCCGACGACAACGGCCGGCAACCCCAGCGAGGACATCAGCGAGACCCGGGGGTCGGACACCAGCAGGTCGACCAGGAACACGCCGTCGACCCGGTGCTCGGCCCACCACCGCTGGTACAGAGCGATCTCCTCCTCGCGCGAGGCGACCACCTGCAACAGCAGAGCGCACGACATCTCCGACTGCATGCCGGCGATCAGCTGGAAGAAGAACGCCTCGTCGCCGAGAGCGCGAGGCGGTCGCACCAGCACCAGCCCGACCGCGTCGGCCGAGGCGGACGACAACGCGCGCGCGGTCACGGACGGCCGGTACCCCAGGGCGGACGCGACGTCCAGCACGCGGGCGCGGGTCGACTCCGACACGCCCGCTCGGCCGTTCAGGGCCAGCGAGACGGCGCCCTTGGAGACGCCTGCCGCGGCAGCGATGTCCTTGATGGTCGGCCTCTTCACAGCACGCGCACCCTGTCCGGAACGAGACAACAAGACGTTCGGAGGCTAGCCGGAGATAAACCGGTTTAGCTAGGGTCCGCGACCAAGGAGGTGGGTGTCAATGAAGAGGCGCACGTTCCTCGCGGGCCTGGCGGCGGTGCCCGTGGCGGGATGCGGTCTGTCCGGCACGTCGAACACCGGCACGGCCACGAACGGCCAGGTCACTGGCGAGATCACGTTCCAGACCTGGTCCCTCAAACCCAAGTACACCGACTACGTCAACGGTGTCGTCGACGCGTTCCAGAAGCAGCACGCGGGCACCACCGTGAAGTGGGTCGACCAGCCCGCGGACGGGTACCTGCAGAAGGTCATGGCGGACGCGAGCGCCGGGAGCCTGCCCGACGTCATCAACGTGCCGCCGGACCTGAGCTTCCCGCTCGCCAAGGCCGGGCAGCTCGTGAACCTAGACGAGAGCCTCGAAGAGGCCAAGCCGGAGTACCTCGACAACGCCTGGCAGGCGTTCGAGATCCCCGGCAAGGGCGGTTGCTACGGCTTCCCGTGGTACCTCAACACCGGCCCGCTGTTCTACAACAAGGCCCTGTTCACGCAGGCGGGCCTGGACCCGGACAAGCCACCCACGAACTTCAAGGAACTCGAGGCCACGGCGCTCAAGCTGGCCGAGAAGAAGGTCGCGATCCTCGGGCAGACGCCGAGCATCGCCGACTTCGGGCTGTACGGCGTCACCCTCTTCAAGGACGGCAAGTTCGCCTTCAACGAGCCCAAGGGCGTCGAGTTCGTCGAGACCTACAAGCGGATGTACGACGCGGGCGCGCTCATCCCCGAGGCGCTCACGCAGAACTACACCGGGGCCGGGGCCAAGTTCATGGCGCAGCAGACGGCGATGAACCCCGGCAGCGCGTACGACCTGGGCAAGTTCAAGACCGACGCGCCGAGCCTCTACGCGAACATCGGCATCACCACGCCCATCACGAACACGGGCAGCGCCAACATGTTCCTGCACGGCGTGAGCGTGCCGAAGAGCAGCAAGAACCAGGCCACGGCGCTGGCGTTCGGGCGGTTCGTCACCAACGCCGAGAACCAGGTGAAGTTCGCCAAGCTCGCCTCGATCTTCCCGAGCACGTCCAAGGGCGGCGACGACCCCTACTTCACCACCGAGGACGGCACCGACGAGGCACGGGTGCGGGTCGCCGCGGCCAAGCAGCTCAAGACCGCGGTGAACTACACGCCCGTCCAGTTCAGCGACCAGATGCGCGAGGCGCTGCTGCAGCAACTCGCGGACGCCATGCTCGGCAAGAAGTCGCCGAAGCAGGCGCTGGACGACGCCGTCGCCGAGTGCAACCGGCTCCTGAAGTAGGCACGATGACCCATCGCCCGTACACACCGTGGCTGTTCCTGGCACCGGGACTGGTCGTCTGCGGCCTGTTCGTCCTCTTCCCGTTCATCAACATGATCGTGCTCGCGTTCACCGACGCGAGCGCGCTGGGCGGCGGCCGGTTCACCGGTGCGGACAACTTCGTGCGGATGCTCCAGGACCCGAAGTTCTGGGCGGCCGCGCGCAACAGCGCGCTGTACATGGCGGGCGTCGTCCCGCCGCTGGTGCTGTTGCCGCTGCTGATCGCGATGCTGGCGCAGAAGGTCGTGCCGGGCATCGGGATCTTCCGGACGGCGTTCTTCACGCCGGTGATCGCGTCCACGGTCGTGGTCGGGCTCATCTGGACGTGGCTGCTCGACAGCCGCGGCCTGGTGAACAGCGTGGTGGAAGCGTTGGGCGGCACCAGGATCGGGTTCCTGACCGACTCGACGCTGCTGCTGATCAGCTCGATGGTGGTGACGGTCTGGCGCGGCCTGGGCTACTACATGGTCATCTACCTGGCCGCGCTCGCCAACGTGCCGAAGGACCTGCACGAGGCCGCGATGGTCGACGGCGCGGGACCGGTCAGGAGGTTCTGGTCGGTCACCGTGCCCAGCCTGCGGCCGACGATGGTGCTGGTCGCGGCGCTGAGCGCGGTCAACGGGTTCCGCGTGTTCTCCGAGATCTACCTGCTGTCGGGTGGCACCGGCGGGCCGGGCGGGGCGAGCACCACGCTGGTGATGCTCATCCAGTCGGTCGGCCGCGGCCTCACCGGCGAGGTCGGGTACGCGTCGGCGCTCAGCGTCGTCCTGTTCGTGATCCTGCTGGGCCTGCTGCTGATCACCCTGAAGCTCAACCGCAGGGAGGATCAACTGTGAAGCGCGCCCACGCCTTCCTGGCACTGCGGTACCTCGGGCTGCTCGCCATCCTCGCGATCAGCATCGGGCCTTTCCTGTGGCAGTTCGCCACCAGCATCAAGGGCCCGAACGAGGACGTCTTCGTGCCCGACTTCTTCCCCGACGACCCGACGTTCGCCAACTACGCCGCCGTCGCCGACGTGGTGCCGGTCTGGACGTTCGCGCTCAACTCGCTGGCCGTGGCGAGCGTCAACGTCGTCACGAACTGCCTCGGCGCGGCCATGGCCGGCTACGCCCTGGCACGCCTGCGGTTCCGCGGCCGGAGGTTCGCCGCGGTGGTCTTCGCGAGCAGCATCCTGGTGCCGTTCGAGGCGATCATGATCTCGCTGTTCCTGGTGATGCGCGGGTTCGGCCTCACCAACACGCTCACCGGCGTCGTGCTGCCCGGCGCGATCGCCGCGCTCAACGTCCTGTTGCTGCGCAACGCGTTCCTCGCACTCCCCGCCGAGGTCGAGGAGGCCGCGATCATCGACGGCGCCAACGCGTGGCAGCGCTTCACCCGCCTCGCGCTGCCGTCGGTCAAGGGCACGCTGGTCGTCGTCGCGCTGTTCTCGTTCATGTTCAGCTGGGACGACTTCCTGTGGCCGCTCATCGTGCTGAGCGACCAGGAGAAGTACACGCTCACCATCGGCCTGGCGTACCTCCAGGGCACGTTCGTGCAGAACCAGCGGCTGGTGGCGGCGGGCACGATCATCGCCGTCGTCCCGCTCATCCTGCTGTTCCTGTTGCTGCAGAAGCACTTCTTCCGCGGAGTGGGAGAAGGCGCGATCAAGGGCTGACACCCCGAGGAGCTCAACCTTGCGTTTCGGCGTGAACTACACCCCCTCCCAGGGCTGGTTTCACCACTGGCTCGACTTCTCCCTCGACGACGTCAGAGCAGACTTCGAGTCCATCGCGGGCCTCGGCCTCGACCACGTGCGGGTGTTCCCGCTGTGGCCGGTGTTCCAGCCCAACCGGGGACTCGTCCGCCCCCAGGCCGTCGACCAGCTCTCCCGGATGCTCGACGCGGCGCACGACTGCGGCCTCGACGTCCAGGTCGACGTCCTGCAGGGGCACCTGTCGAGCTTCGACTTCTACCCGTCGTGGGTGCAGACCTGGCACCGCCGCAACATCTTCACCGACCCCGACGTGATCGACGGGCAGCGCTTCTACGTGCGCACGCTCGCCGAGGCCCTGCGGGACAAGCCGAACTTCCTGGGCTTCACCCTGGGCAACGAGGTCAACCTGCTGACCGAGTCCAACCCGTGCGCGCCCGAGCAGGCCGGCGAGTGGATCGACGCGCTGCTCGCCGAGTGCGAACGGTCAGCGCCGGGCCGTCCGCACGTCCACTCCGAGTACGACGCCGTCTGGTACGAGAGCGAGCACGCGTTCCTGCCGGAGCACGCCGCCAACAAGGGCGCGATGACGACCGTGCACTCGTGGGTCTTCAACGGCACGGCACAGCGCTACGGATCTCTCAGCCCGGAGAGCGTCCACCACGCCGAGTACCTGGTCGAACTGGCCAAGGCGCACGCCAAGGACCCCGAGCGGCCCGTGTGGCTGCAGGAGGTCGGCGCCGCCCAGCCGGAGATCACCGCCGAGCAGGCGCCGCAGTTCGCCGAGCACACGCTTGCGAACGTGCTGACCTGCTCGAACCTGTGGGGCATCACGTGGTGGTGCTCGCACGACGTCGACCGTGCGTTGGTGGACTTCCCCGAACGCGAGTACGAGTTGGGGTTGTTGACGACGGAACGCGGGGTCAAACCGCTCGGCGAGGCGATCGCCCGGATCGTGCGCGAGGCAGTGCACGAGCCGGCCGAACGCACGCCGGTCACGCTGCACGGCGACCGGCCCTCGTGGGGTCCGGGCGGCGCTTTCTTCGAAGAGTGGATGGGCCTCGCGCGGCAGGGCGTGCGGGCTTCGATCGAGCTGGGGTGAAGACGAAGTGCATGACGAACGCTCGCTGCTGGAAGACCGACTCAACCGCACGCTGAAGGAACGCATCCGCCCGGCCGTCTACGGCGAGACCGCGCCGCTGGAACTGGCCGTCTGGACCGTGCCGGACGAGCCCGTCCCGGTCGACGAAGCCCTGCGGGCCACCTACGCACCGGCGAACGTCGGCGACGCCTGGGGCGCACCGTGGAGCACCAGCTGGTTCCGGCTCACCGGCACCGTGCCGCAGGCGTGGGAGGGCAGGCAGGTCGAGGTCGTGCTGGACCTCGGCTTCACCCACCCCGGCCCCGGCTTCCAGTCCGAGGGTCTCGCCTACACGGCGGACGGCCTGCCCATCAAGGGCATCGAACCGCGCAACACCTACCTGCCCGTCGACGGCCGCGAAGTGCTGTTCTACCTGGAGGCGGCGGGCAACCCGACGATCCTCGACTTCCACCCGTTCCTGCCGACCCGGCTGGGTGACAAGGACACCGCCGGCACCGAGCCGCTGTACAAGATCCTCAAGGCCGAGCTCGCGGTGTTCCAGCCGCAGGTCTGGCACCTGATGCTCGACATCGAGGTCCTGCAGGGCCTGATGAAGGAGCTCCAGGACCACGACCCGCGCCGGCACAAGATCCTGCACGCGCTGGACCGGGCGATGGACGCGCTCGACCTGAACGAGGTCGCCGCCACCGCCGACCTGGCCCGCGGGGAACTGGCGGGAGTGCTCACCTCGCCCGCCAACGCCTCCGCGCACAAGGTCTCCGCGATCGGCCACGCGCACATCGACAGCGCCTGGCTGTGGCCGCTGCGCGAGACGGTCCGCAAGTGCGCCCGCACGTTCTCGAACGTCACCAAGCTGATGGACGAGTACCCGGACTTCTACTTCGCCTGCTCGCAGGCCCAGCAGTACGCGTGGATGCGGGAACACCACCCGCACGTCTGGGACCGCGTCCGCGAGAAGGTCCGCGGTGGACAGTTCGTGCCCGTCGGCGGCATGTGGGTCGAGTCGGACACGAACATGCCCGGCGGCGAGGCGATGGCCCGCCAGCTCGTGCACGGCAAGCGCTTCTTCCTGGACAACTTCGGCGTCGAGACCGAGGAGGTCTGGCTGCCCGACTCGTTCGGCTACAGCGCGGCGCTCCCCCAGCTGATCAAGCTGTCCGGCTCCCGCTGGTTCCTCACCCAGAAGCTGTCGTGGAACCAGATCAACAAGTTCCCGCACCACACGTTCTGGTGGGAGGGCATCGACGGCACCCGGATCTTCACGCACTTCCCGCCCGTCGACACCTACAACTCCTCGCTGTCCGGCGAGGAACTCGCGCGGGCCTCCCGCCAGTTCGCCGAGCACGCCAAGGCGTCGCGGTCGCTGGTCCCGTTCGGCTACGGCGACGGCGGTGGCGGTCCCACCCGCGAGATGATGGAGACCGCGCACCGCGTCGCGAACCTCGAAGGCTCACCGACGGTCGAGGTCGAACCCCCGCGCGACTTCTTCCAGGCCGCGCAGGACGAGTACCCGGACGCGCCGGTGTGGGCGGGCGAGCTGTACCTGGAGAAGCACCGCGCCACCTACACCACGCAGGCCAAGACCAAGCAGGGCAACCGCCGCAGCGAACACCTGCTGCGCGAGGCCGAGCACTGGGCGACGGCGGCGGCGCTGCAGGGCGCCGACTACCCGTACGAAGACCTCGACCGGTTGTGGAAGACCGTGCTGCTGCACCAGTTCCACGACATCCTGCCCGGCAGCTCGATCGCCTGGGTGCACCGCGAGGCCGAGGCCACCTACGCCCGCGTGGCGTCCGAGCTGAAGGCGCTCACCACCGCCGCGATCGACGCGCTGAAGGGCGACGGCGACGAGCCGCTGACGTTCGACGTGTTCGGCGGCGACGCCCCGGAACCGTTCGCCACTCCGGTGGGCGGCGTGCTGGACAACGGCAGGTTGCGCGTCACGATCGACGCCGACGGCATCGTCACCTCGATCCTCGACCTCGAGAACGACCGCGAGGTGTTGCCCCCGCACGGGTTCGCGGGCATGCCGCAGCTGCACCGCGACAACCCGAACCAGTGGGACGCCTGGGACATCGACCCGTTCTACCGCAACTGGAAGGCCGACCTGATCCCGTCCGAGCGGATCGACGGCGATGACGGCGTGGTGGTGCGGGCCGAGTTCGGCGATTCCGTGCTCACCCAGACCATCCGGCTGCGCGAGGGCGCGAAGCAGGTCGACTTCGAGACCGAGGTCGACTGGCAGGAACGGGAGAAGCTGCTCAAGATCGCGTTCCCGCTCGACCTGCGCGCCGAGGTGTCCACGGCGGAGACGCAGTTCGGCCACCTGCACCGCCCGATCCACACCAACACCTCGTGGGAGGCCGCGAAGTTCGAGATCTGCGCCCACCGCTTCCTGCACGTCGGCGAACCCGGCTACGGCGTCGCGGTGGTCAACGACTCGACCTACGGCCACGAGGTCACCCGCACCACCCGAGAGGACGGCGGCACCACCACGACCGTGCGACTCTCCCTGCTGCGCGCGCCGCGGTTCCCCGACCCCGAGACCGACCAGGGCGAGCACAGCTTCCGGTACGCCCTCGTGGTCGGGGACCTGCCGGCCGCCATCGACGCCGGCTACCGCATCAACCTGCCGCCGCGGACCGTCCGGGGCTCCACCGCGCCGGAACCGCTGGTGCGCACGGACAACCCGGCGGTCAGGATCGAGGCCGTCAAACTGGCCGACGACCGGTCCGGCGACGTCGTCGTCCGGCTCTACGAGGCGCACGGCGGCCGGGCGCGCGCAACGCTCACCACGTCGTTCGACTACGACCGCGTCGAGGAGACCGACCTGCTCGAACGACCGCTGGCGGACGCGTCGGCCGAGGTGGCGCTGCGCCCGTTCCAGGTGCGCACGCTGCGGTTCCACCGCTAGGCCGGACGGGTGTTGCCGAGCCCCCGCGACCCCTCAGGTGAGGTCGCGGGGGCTCTGTCGTGTCCGCCTCGGACGCGGGTAAGGGGTCCGGCGGCCCTGCCTTGGGTGATCGTCCGATGTGATCGCCCACCCCTCAGGAGCAACCTCAGCGTTGTCGGAAAACGAACTGAGGAGTGAGTCAGATGGAGTGGACGCCCGAGGCGATCAAGGCGGAGATGGACTACCGGCAGACCGCGCTGCGCGAGGACGCGCGTCGCGTGCAGGAGTTCTACCGCAACGGCGGCAGGCCCCGTTCGTGGTGGCACCGCATGACGCACCGGCACGAGCCTGAGGTCCCCGCCGGGCCACAGGCTGCGTGATGCCGGGGGTGGTCGTAGGGGGCGCGGTTCCTCTCGTCCGGGAACCACACCCCCTACGACCTCTTCAAGCGGCTACGCCTTGCCCGGCAGCCACGCCTTGACCTTGTCGGCGTTGGCCTCCGCCCACTTCTTGGCGGCGTCCTCGGGCTTCATCTTGTCCTCGGCGATGAACTTCGCCACGGTGTTCTGGTCCTCGTTGGTCCACTTGAAGTTCTTGACCAGCTGGAAGGCCGGGCCGTTCGCGTCGGCGAACTTCTTCGACACGATCTTGTCGAGGTCGTAGTCGGGGTAGTCGCAGGCGACCTTCTCGGCGTCGGCGTCACAGCCCGCCTTGTACTCGGGCAGCTTCACCTTCTCGAGCTTGACCTCGTTGAGCAGCCACTGCGGCGAGTAGAAGTAGCCGATGACCCACTTCTTGTCCTTCTCCGCCTGGCGGAAGGCCTGGATCAACGCGGTCTCGCTGCCGCCGTAGACGACCTTGTAGTTGAGGTTCAGGTTCTTCACCAGAGCCTCGTCGTTGGTCACGAACGACGGGTCGCCGTCGAGCAGCTGGCCCTTGTCGCCGGACTCGGACGTCTTGAACTGCTCGGCGTACTTGTTGAGGTTGTTCCAGTCCAGGACGTCGGGGTGCTCCTTGGCGAGCCACGGCGGCACGTACCAGCCGATCTGGCCCTTCACGCCCGTGGACCCCGCGCTGACGGCGGTCTTCTGCTCGTCGATGTACTTCTTGCGCAGGTCGTCGTGACCCCAGTTCTCGACGACCGCGTCGACCTCGCCGGTGCCGAAGCCCTGCCAGGCCACCTCTTCCTTGAGCTCCTTCTTGGTGACCTTGCAGCCCAGCTCCTTCTCGGCCACGTACGCGAGCACGGCGGCGTTCGCCTCGTAACCGACCCACGGGTTGATCGCGAGGTTGAACGTGCCGCAGTCGCCGGTCGCACCCGAGGAGGTGTCACCGACCTTGGCGCCACCGCAACCAGCCAAAGCGAGTGCTCCGACGAGCACCGCTCCCAGCACGCTGTGCCTTGCCACTTTCCAGACCTCCTAGTTGGTCCACCGCTTGGCGGCCGCCTGGGTGAGGCGGTCGAGCATCACGCCCAGCACGACGATCGCGAGACCGGCCGCGAGCCCCTTGCCGTACAACTGACCCTGCGAGAACCCGGCGACCACGTCGTAGCCGAGCGCGCCGGCGCCGACGAGACCGCCGACGACGACCATCGAGAGCACGTAGATCAGCCCCTGGTTGGCGGCGAGCGTCAACGCGCCGCGCGCCATCGGGAGCTGCACCTTCACGATCGTCTGCCACGAACTGGACCCCAGCGCCGTCGACGCCTCGACCGTCGCGGGCGACACCGCGCGGATCCCGTCCGCGATGATCTTGATCGCCACCGGGGCCGCGAACACCACGGCCGCGATGATGGCGGTGAACCGCGACGCGGAGAACAACGCCAGGAAGGGCACCAGGTAGACGAACGCCGGCATGACCTGCGCGGCGTCGAGCACCGGCCGGATGAACCGGTCGGCCCGCCTGCTGCGTCCCATCCAGACGCCGACGACGATCCCGAGCAGCATCACCATGATCGTGGCGACCAGCGTGGACGCCAGCGTGATCATCGAGTCCTGCCACAGGCCCGTCGCGATCAGCAGCGCGACGCACACCGCGGAGATGATCGCCGGCCGCACCCCGCCGATCATGAACGACACCGCGACGATCACCAGCGCCACCAGGAACCACGGCGACTCGGCCAGCAACGCCTGCAGCGGATTGATCAACGCGAACGTGACGAAGTCCTTGAAACCGCCGGTGAGCACCGGGAGCGAGTCCTGCGCCCACTCCGTCACCGCGGTCGCGCCCTTGTTGATCGAGCTGCCGATCTCCACGTCCGTCTGGAACTCAGCCGCCCACAGGTAGGTGTACGAGAGGTACACGCACACGGCCGTGACGCCGGCCCCGCCGAACAACGCCCAGCGCGGCAGCTTGCGGCGTTCGGTCGCGGCTGTGGTGACGCGGTCCAGCACGATCGCCAGCACCACGATCGCGAGACCGGCGTTGAACGCGGTGCCGACGTCGAGCGTCTGCAGCGCCTTCACGACGGTCTTGCCGAGGCCCGGCGCGTCGATCAGCGCGGCGATCGTGACCATGGACAGCGCGGCCATGATCGTCTGGTTGACGCCGAGCACGATGGTCTTGCGCGCGGACGGCAGCAGCACCTTCACGAGCGTCTGCTTCCGGGTCGCGCCAAGGGATTCGCTCGCCTCGACGGTGTTGCGCGGCACCGAGCGGATGGCGTGCGCGGTGATCCGGATCGCGGGCGGCGCCGCGTAGATCAGCGTCGCGATCGTCGCGCTGGCGGGACCGATCAGGAAGAACAACGTGAGCGGCGCCAGGTACACGAACGTCGGCATCGTCTGCATGAAGTCGAGCACCGGCGTCAGCACGCGGTGGGCCCGATCGGACAGGCCGGCCCAGATGCCCAGCGGAATGCCGATGAGCAAGGAGATCGCGACGGCGGCGAGCGTCAGGGAGAGCGTGTCCATGCTCTCCTGCCACAACCCCTGCAGGCCGAGGAAGACGAAGCCCGCCACCGCGAGCAGCGCGATCCGCCAGCCGGCGACCGCGAGGCTCACGAACCCGGCGATGGCGACCACGCCGAGCCAGCCGATCACCGGCACGGGCCGCCCGAACGACGGCTGTGCGATCAACGCCTGGATGAACGTCACGAACTCGTCGATGACGAGCCGGATCTCGTTGAAGAAGTAGAGGAACACCGGGTTGGAGTTCCTGGACGCGCCCACGGCGTCGTTGACGCTGTTGATCCAGCGGTGCAGCGGGGTGAGGTCGGCGGCGCCGAGCGACAGCGTCCCGACGTTGCGGAGCACGACCCACAGCACGAGCCAGGCGAGGAGGATCCCGCCGAGGATCAGCGACTTCCTGTACTGGAACAGGCGCGGTTGGTGCCCGGAAGAGGCGGCGACGGCGACCATGTCACGCCTCCCCGGCCACGACCCCGAGGATCTCCTCGTCCGCGACCACGCCGAGCAGTTCGCCGTCCCGCACGACCTTCACCGGCTTGTCGGCACTCAGCACGCTGCGCACCGCTTCCCGCACAACGGTTTCCGGCGCGAGCTCCGGCCCGTCCAGGTCGTCGTCGGGGCGCGGCGGGCGCATGATCCACTTGAGCGTCAGCACGTGCGAGCGCGGCACGTCCCTCACGAAGTCGCGCACGTAGTCGTCCGCGGGCGCGCCGACGAGCTCGTCACCGGTGCCGACCTGCACGACCTTGCCGTCGCGCATGATCAGGATGCGGTCGCCCAGCTTGAGCGCCTCGCTCAGGTCGTGGGTGATGAAGACCATCGTCTTGCCGACCTCGCGGTGCAGCCTGATCACCTCGGACTGCATGTCGCGCCGGATCAGCGGGTCGAGGGCCGAGAAGGGTTCGTCGAAGAACAGGACGTCGGGGTCGCCCGCGAGGGCGCGCGCGAGGCCGACGCGTTGCTGCATACCACCGGAGAGTTGATCCGGATAGGACTTCTCGTAACCGGACAGGCCCACGAGGTCGATTACCTCCTGCGACCGTTCTCCACGTTTCGCCCGCGGTACCCCGCGAATTTCCAACCCGTAACCGACGTTGTCGGCGACCGTCCGGTGCGGAAGCAGACCGAAGTGCTGGAACACCATGGAGAACTTGTTCCTGCGCAGGTCGCGCAAGCGTTTCGCGTCCGCGTCGAGAATGTTCTCGCCTTCGAACGTGATCGTGCCGGCGGTGGGTTCCACCAACCGCGTCAGACATCTGACCAGTGTGGATTTGCCCGAACCGGACAATCCCATGACCACGAACATCTCGCCGGGAGCGACGTCGAAGTCGACTCCCCGCACAGCGGCGACGGAACCGGTGCGGTCCATCAGCTCCTGCCGTGACAGCGCTTTGAGCTCGTCCGAGGCCACCAGTTGCGATGCGTTGGGGCCAAACACCTTCCACAGGTCCCTGACCGAAATCACGGGATCCACGCCAAACCACTCCGACCTGTTGCGGACTGCGCACACCGTTTCTCGATGCGCGACAGCATTGACCCTTCGCACGAGTACGGTCAAGGTCTGATACAAATCTGATCCCTTGTGGACAGCCGATCATCCCATGACTTGACGCGGTCTGATCGATGGGGAAAAGCTGAACTGAGCGGTCTTCTGCATCGCTCTCTCCCCCTGATGAGGAGCTGTTCGTGCAAGCCCCCAGAATCGCTCTGGCAATGACGTTCGTGTTGACGATCGCCGGTTGTGGCAGCGGATCAACGGCGTCACCGCGCTCCAGCTCGGCAGCACCCACCGAGCCCTGCGACTCCATCACCATCGCGGTCAACCCCTGGGTCGGCTACGAGGCCAACGCGGCGGTCGTCGCGTACCTCGCCGAGAAGCGGCTGGGCTGCAAGGTGACGAAGAAGGAGGTCGACGAACAGACCGCCTGGCAGGGCCTCGACTCGGGCGAGATCGACGTGATCCTGGAGAACTGGGGTCACGAGGACCTGAAGCAGAAGTACATCGAGGAGAAGCGCACCGCCGTCCGGGTCGGCCCGACCGGCAACAAGGGTGTGATCGGCTGGTACGTGCCGCCGTGGATGAAGAAAGAGTTCCCGGACATCACGAACTGGCAGAACCTCAACAAGTACGCGGACAAGTTCAAGACCGCCCAGTCCGAGGGCAAGGGCCAGGTGCTCGACGGCGACCCGTCGTTCGTGACCAACGACGAGGCCCTGGTCAAGAACCTGAACCTCAACTACAAGGTCGTCTACGCGGGCAGCGAGCAGGCGTCGATCAAGGCGTTCCGCCAGGCGGAGGAGAAGAAGACGCCGCTGATCGGCTACTTCTTCGAACCGCAGTGGCTGCACCTCGACATCGAACTGGTCAAGGTCGAACTGCCCGAGTACACCGCCGGCTGCGACGCCGACGCCACCAAGGTGGCCTGCGACTACCCGCGCTACGAGCTCGACAAGATCGCGTCCAAGAAGTTCGTGGACAAGGGCGGCCCCGCTGCCCGGCTGGTCCAGAACTTCCAGTGGAGCAACGACGAGCAGGACACGGTCGCGTCGTTCATCGCGAAGTACAAGATGTCGCCGGACGAGGCGGCGAAGCGGTGGGTCGAGGCCAACCCCGACCGCGTCGAGGACTGGCTCACCAAGGCCAAGCCGTAACTCCTGGCCACAACTTCCGCCTTAACTCTTGCCGCGGGACCACCACTTCTCGTCGGGGCCGGAGATGTCCTCGACGCTGAGCCTGCGGACGGACCCCGCTCGCTTGAGCCGGGCCACCAGCTGATCCTCTCGTTGCGCGAGCCGGCGGTAGATCTCCACGGCGGAGGTCTCCTGCCGGCTCTGCTCCGTTCGAGCACGTCTTTCGACGGTTCGCCAGTTTCCGAGGAACTCCAGCGTCAGGTCCGCGACGGCCTGTCCCGCGTGGGCGGTCAGCGTGTCGGCGGGCGAGGCGAACCGTCCGGCGTGAAACGCCAGGTTCCTGGTCACGTAGAGCCACTCCAGCAGCGCGGCCGCCGTGTCCTCCTGTTCCGCGAGCCACCCGGCGAGCACTGTGGAGTCCGCGAGCCGCGCGCGCCACAGTTCCGTGAGGTCGTGCACGAGCCCGCCCTCGCTCTCGGCGAGCGCCGTGATGGCCTTCTGGGCAGCTTCCAGGTGTTCGTTCGGGCGGTTGTGCGGGATGAGCGCCTCGAGCCACGCGTCCACCGACTTGAGGTGGTGCTTCACGCCGACCGTCGGCACGTGCGCGTCGAGTGGTTTGCGCAGCTCGTTGTCGTGGTTGGTGACCACCACGTGCAGGCTGACGAGGTGCTGCCGCAGCATCTGCAACGCACAAGCCTTGGCGAGCCACGGGATCTTGCTCGGGTCGAGCCCCGTCGCCTCCAGCGCACTCCACGCGAGCCCGGCGCTCGCCATCGGCGCGTCGACCTGCCGGGCGAGGTTCGCGACCCGCATCGCGCTGCGCAGCTCCTCCGGCCAGTACGCGGTGAGCGGGTAGGCGTTGTTGACGGTGCGCTGGTGCTCGGTGCCGCGCGTGACCCGCCCACCGGGCCCGCTGACCTGCCACACCGGCGCGATGTCGAGCTCGGTGAGCCGCTCCCCCGCCGCGTACTGGTCGAGCACCTCGCTCAGCACCCTCCGACCTTTGAGCGCGGCCGTGTGCACGTCCGCCGCCTCTACGGGCAACCGCACCAGCACCGACGACCCGGTGACCGCGTCCTTGAGGAAGTCGTCCTTGGGCAACCTGTTGCGGTGCAACGGTTCCTGCCGGGCCTGTGGCAACAGCTCGTCGAGGTGCCGCAGCACCCGCGCACCCCGCACGACGAGCGCCACCACGTGCCTGCGCCGCGCGGGCCACAACACCCCGCCCAGGTCGTGGTCGCGCTTCTTCAACCACCGCAAGAGATCCGCGCGCAATTGACGCCCGTCCCTGCCGTGCACCGCCACGACCACCGCCACCTCGGCGACCATCCTGGAACGCAGCGGCAGCTCCACCCCGTTCCACAGTGGACCGATCCACTTCTGCACGGCCCTGCGCAACGCCCTGGGGTCGAGCTTCGCCGCGGCCGCCGCCGTGACCGCAGGATCGACCTTCTGCCCGTCCCGCGCGATCTCCGCGTCGACCTTCACGAGAACGCGTCGCGCCTTCGCCAACTCCAGCCCACCGCCGTGCGCATAGGCGGGCTTGGCCGCGTCCATGCACGCGATCGACGTGGCGATGATGCGCCGCAACAGGTTCCACCGCGGCTGGTCCTCGGCCGCGTGACTCTCCAACGCCGTCTTCGCCCGCGTCACCGCGAGGAACGCGCTGTTGAGCCCGGCCACGTGCTCCCCCAGGTGCGCGTCGGGGTCGAGCGCCCGCAGCACCCCCTGCAACAACGCCCGCTGCCCGCGATCGAGCCCGGCGTCGTCGAAGGCCTGCCGCAACCGGTCGTCCAGGTACTGATAGCGCACGTGACGCACCATAGAGGGCATGGACAACCGGAAAGCGGTCTTCGCGGGCGTCGACGGCCAGCCCCTCGCGGGCAGACTCGAGCTACCGCCGGGCGAGGTGAAGGCGACCGCCGTCTTCGCGCACTGCTTCACCTGCGGCAAGGACTCGGTCGCCGCCAGCCGCACGGCCCGCAGCCTCGCTGCCAGGGGCGTGGCCGTCCTCCGCTTCGACTTCACCGGCCTCGGCCAGTCCGGCGGCGACTTCGCCAACACCACCTTCACGTCCAACGTCGACGACCTCGTCTGCGCCGCCGACCACCTCCGGGACACCGTCGGCGCCCCGAGCGTCCTCATCGGACACTCCCTGGGCGGCGCCGCCGTCCTCGCCGCCGCACACCGCATCCCGTCGGTCAAAGCCGTGGTCACCATCGCCGCCCCGGCCGACACCAAACACGTGGAACACCTCCTCGGCTCGTCCAAGGAGCAGATCGAGGCGCTGGGCGTCGCCGAGGTGAGGCTCGCCGGCCGCCCGTTCCGGATCAGCAACGACTTCCTGCTCGACATCAACCAGCAGAACCAGACGGCCTGCATCTCGGGCCTGAACCGCGCCCTGCTGGTCATGCACTCGCCGCAGGACGACACGGTGGGCATCGACAACGCGCGGATCATCTTCGACCTGGCCCGGCACCCGAAGTCGTTCGTGTCGCTGGACGGGGCGGACCACCTGCTGACGAACCGGGCGGACGCGGACTACGTGGCGGAGGTGCTGACGGCCTGGGCGAGCCGCTACCTGGCCTGAAAGCGAAAACCCGCAGCGAGGAGTCGCTGCGGGTTTCGTCAACCGTCGGGGCGACAGGATTTGAACCTGCGACCCCCCGCTCCCAAAGCGGGTGCGCTACCAAACTGCGCCACGCCCCGGTTGCACGTAGCTTACCGCCACCCGCTAAGGTATCGATCGCAGCCCCGAAAAGGGCGGCAAGCGGGCGTAGCTCAATGGTAGAGCCCTAGTCTTCCAAACTAGCTACGCGGGTTCGATTCCCGTCGCCCGCTCGCGACCGAGGCCGACCCATGTCTGCAGATTGCGCAGACCGGGTCGGCCTCTCGTTTTCTTTCTGGGGGCCGAGCCCCCAGACCCCCACGCCGGGGGCCCGCCCCCGGACCCCCATCAGGCCGCCCCCTGTCAGGCGTTGGGTGCGGGCCGTCACTCTGAGGCGATTCCTATCTGGGTGTGGCGGTTGGCTGGGGTTTCGATCTCGTCCACCACGGCCAGTGCGAAGTCCTCGTACGGGAGCGCGTCGGACGGGTCGACTCCGCTCACCCGGTAGCGGCCGGTGGGGGTGCCGCCGAAGTTGCCCGCCGGGCTCATCACCAGCCAGTCGGTGGCGGAGGCGGCCAGGACCTCGACGCCCGCGGCGTGGCCCAGGCAGAACGGGCGGTGCTCGGGCGGGAAGTCCGGGTCGTCGATCACGCGCACACCCGGCGCGGTTTCCAGCAGGGTGTAGATGCCGACCACGATGATCCGGCCCACGCCGGAGGTCACCAGGGCGTTCGCGGCGGCGGTGTAGAAGTCGGCCGGGTCCTGGGCGAGGTCGACCACGGAGCTCACGGCCACGTCGTGGCCCGCGGCGGATTCGGCGGTCAGGCCCGGGGTGCGGCCGACGCGCGTGACCGCGTGGCCTCGGGTTTCGGCGAGGGTGGCGATCTGGTGGCCCGCTTTGCCGGACGCTCCGAAAACAACGATCTTCGTCATGGGCGCGAAGGTAGGGTTCGGGTGGCCGGTTTCCGCAACGATATCGGGGGTGAGCTGGTGCGATGCACGCATGAGCTGCCGTACCAGATCGGCGGTCGGTGGACCGCGCACGTGCTGCGAGGGCTGGAAGGTGGGCGCCGGCGGTTCGGGGAACTCCGGGGCTCGATGCCCGGCGTGACGGCCAAGGTGCTCGCGGAGACGTTGCGGGCGATGGAACGGGACGGCACGGTTTCGCGCGAGGTGTTCGCGGAAAACCCGCCGCGGGTCGAGTACGAGTTGACCGCTCAGGGGCGCAGGCTGCTCGGGCTGCTCGACCTCTGTTGTGACTGGGCACGAGAGAACGTGGTGGTGACGTGAGGCTCGAACAGATCGTGCTCGACAGCAACGACCCGGCGCGGCTGGTGCGGTTCTGGGCCGAACTGCTCGGAGGTGAGCCGGTCGAGCGCGAGCACGGGTGGGCGCACGTCGAGCCGCCCGGCGGGGTGCGGATGTCGTTCCAGCCGGTGCCGGAGCGCAAGGACGTGAAGAACCGCTTCCACCTCGACTTCGAGGTCGAGGACATCGAGGCCGCCGTGGTGAGGGCGGTGAGCCTCGGCGCCACCCGCGACGGTGTCGTGCACACCGACGAGAAGGGCAGCTTCCAGGTCATGCGCGACCCCGAGGGCAACGAGTTCTGCTTCGTTCGGTGAGCCGGCGGGGCTAGTGGAACGCGCGCCAGAGCGCCTCACCGAAGCGGATCGCGAGGACCACGAGCAGCACACCGATCGCGAAGCTGATGAGGCACCGGACGATGACCAGCAGTTTGGCGCCCTTCATGCCGCCATGATTTATCGCTGCCGGGCAAGAACAACAGAGCCCAACGGGACCAATACGATGCCGTTGTGACCGACTGCCTGTTCTGCCGCATCGTCGCGGGCGAGATCCCGGCGAGCGTCGTGACGGAGACCGACACGACGCTCGCGTTCCGCGACATCGACCCCAAGGCGCCCACGCACGTGCTGGTGATCCCCAAGGAGCACCACACGGCGATCGGGGACGTCGACCCGGCGCTCGCGGGGCAGATCCTCGCGACCGCGCACCAGGTCGCGAAGTCCGAGGGCGTCGACGAGTCCGGCTACCGGCTCGTCTTCAACACCGGCGGGGATGGTGGCCAGACCGTCTTCCACGTGCACTGCCACGTCCTCGGCGGCCGCGGCCTCAGCTGGCCTCCCGGCTAGTTCCCGGAGGGCACGGCCATGTCCCGCACGAACCGCGCGTCGACCGGATCGCCGTGGCCCGGCACGACGACGCGCGGGTCCAGTTCCAGCAGCAGGTCGAGGACGTGGCGCCAGTTCGACGGCGTCGCGTCCGGTCCGGCCTGGGCAGGCGCGCCCTGTTCCACCAGGTCGCCCGCGAACACGACGCCGGCGTCCGGCACGTGCACGACCACGTCGTGCGAGGTGTGCGCGGGCCCGAAGTGGTGCAGGTCGACCCGGCGGCCACCGACGTCGAGCGTCACCGACTCCCGGAACGTGTGCGTGGGCACGACGAGCGTCCCCGTGAACGGCTCGTCGTAGTACTTCGCGCGTTCGACGAGCACACGCTCGTCCACCACGCACTCCTCGTGCGCCCACACCTCGCACGGCAGGAACGCCGCGGTCGCCAGCACGTGGTCGAAGTGGTTGTGCGTCAACACGATCCGCGACGGCCGGACCTCGGCAGCAAGCGCTGGGTCCAGGCCGGAGTCGACGAGCAGCGAGTCGTCCGAGCCGACGACGAACCCGAGCGTCAGGTCGAGTTCGGCGTGCCGCCGGACGAACACGCCGTCCGCGATCTCGATCACCGCACCGCCCCGTCGACGAACAGGCCGTCGACCAGCATCGGCGCGGCCTCACTCGCCCCCAGCTGCACGGCCAGTTCCACGTCGGCGGCGTGCCCGTGCTCGACCAGCTCCCGCCCCGACCCGCAGTCGCGCACGGCCTGGGCGACGTCGACGCCACGGAACGCGGCGATCGCCAGTTCCGCCTCGGGCGACGCCGTGCCGTCGAGTGAGGCGAGCACGGCCCCCGCGCCCAGGTGGTCCTCGACGCACGGCCGCAACCCGCTGGCCACGTCCCCGCCTGTCCTGGCCATGTTGAAGCCCCACTGCTCACCACCGGGGATCAGGCCGATCGTCTCCCCCAGCTCCTGCGCCCGCTTCGCCACGGCGGCGGCGTTGCGCAGGCAGGCCGCCAGCACGTGCGCCCCGGTCTCGGCCGCCAGCGCGCACAGGTGCGACCCGTTCGGCGAGTGCAGGTCGACCAGCCCGGTCGCCCCGACGAGTGATGCTGGTCGCAGCGACGCCCGCGACCCCGGCCCGAACCGGAACGGCCGCACCCGGCCCCCACCGCCGACCACGACGTCGACGGACGTCGTGAAGGCCAGCACGTCCACGACGATCAGCACGTCACAGCCCCGCAGCGCGTCGACGCCGCCGGGCCCCCACTCCAGCCTCAGCTGGTACCCCTCTTGGCTGAACACATCCCCCAGCGTGTCAGACTCCGTGACGTGCGCGTTTATCTGGCAGCAGACCACGCTGGCTTCGAGCTGAAGTCACACCTGTCCACGGCTCTCACCGAGCAGGGCTACGAGGTCGTCGACGTCGGCGCCCACGAGTACGACGCCCTCGACGACTACGTGTCGTTCTGCGTCGACGCGGCCGAGAAGGTCGTCGCGGACCCCGGCAGCCTGGGCGTCGTGATCGGCGGTTCCGGCAACGGCGAGCAGATCGCCGCGAACAAGGTGAAGGGCGCCCGCGCCGCACTGGCGTGGAACATCGACACCGCGCAGCTCGCCCGTCAGCACAACGACGCGCTGCTCGTCGGCATCGGTGCCCGCCAGCACACGACCGAGGAGGCGACCGAGATCGTGTCGGCGTTCCTCAAGACCCCGTTCTCGGGCGAGCCGCGGCACCAGCGCCGCATCGACCAGGTCTCCGCCTACGAAGACAAGCGTGCCTGAGGGCCACACGCTGCACCGCCTCGCGCGGCTGCACCAGCGCCGGTACGCGGGCAGGCCCGTGGCCGTGACCAGTCCGCAGGGACGCTTCTCGGCGTCCCTGGTGGACGGTCGCACGCTGGTCCGCGCCGAGGCGCACGGCAAGCACCTCTTCCACGTCTACGGCCCGGACGCGATCGTGCACGTCCACCTCGGCCTGTACGGGACGTTCACCGAGTCGCCGCTGCCGGTCCTGCTGCCCGTCGGCCAGGTCCGCATGCGCATGGCCGGCGAGACGCACTGGACCGACCTGCGCGGCCCGACCGCGTGCGAGGTGCTGAACTCCGACGAGGTCAAGGCGATCCGGGAACGCCTCGGGCCCGACCCGTTGCGCCGCGACGCCGACTCCGACCGCGCCTACGAGAAGATCATCCGGTCGAAGCAGTCTCTCGCCGTGCTGCTGATGGACCAGAAGGTGCTCGCGGGCGTCGGCAACGTCTACCGCGCCGAGGTGCTGTTCCGGCACAACGTGAACCCGTTGCTGGTCGGCAACAAGGTCAGCCGCGAGCTGTGGGACGCGCTCTGGGACGACCTGGTCGTGCTGATGAAGGACGGCGTGAAGGTCGGCCAGATCAACACCGTCCGGCCCGAGCACATGCCGCGCGCCATGGGACGTGCGCCGCGCGTGGATCGGCACGGCGGTGAGGTGTACGTCTACCGCCGTGCCGGGGAGCCGTGCCTGGTCTGCGGCACCGAGGTCATGACCACCGAACTGGCCGCCCGCAACCTCTTCTGGTGCCCTGTCTGCCAGCCGTAGCGCGCTAGAAGTCGAAGCCGCCCATGTCGCCGAAGTCGAACCCTCCGGCGTCGCCACCCATGTCGGCGACGTCGGAGACGCCACCCATGTCGCCCATGTCCCCCATGCCGGCGTCACCCATGCCCATGTCGCCCATGCCGTAGTCGCCGACTCCGTGCATGCCGGAGAACATGGCGTCCATCAGCAGGAACGTGCCCACGCCCCACGCACCGGCCACGAGCGCGGGCTTCCACCACGGCTCGGAGTACCAGCCACGCGGCACCGGACGTCCGGCGACCATGCCGCCGGGGTAGTAGTAGGGCGTGCCCTGGCCGGAGTGCGGCGAAGCGGCGTACTGGTGGCCTTCGACGCTGACCTGACGGTCCTCGCTGACGGCACCCGCCTGCTTCTGGCTCGCGCTCTCGGGCAGCGCGGGGCCGGGGTCCATGCCCATCGCCTCGCGCGCCGCCCGCACGTAGTGCAGGCCCTCCATCGCGGTCTCGGTGACGAGTTTGGCCTGCGGAATCGTGCGGGCCTGCTCCATCTGCGAGCCGGCGGCGGTGAAGCGTTCGGACGCGTCGGCCATCGCCTGGGTCGACGCGGCGTTGCTGCCGGTGAGGCTCATCACCTGCCCGCCCAGTCGTTCGACCCAGCGACGGGCCTCCGCCTTGGCGTCGTCGAGCTCCCGCGCCTTGCGCGCGTTGCTCTGGCTGACCAGGTAGAACACCCCTGCGATCAGCAGCACCAGTACGACGATCCACACAACAGTGCCCACGGCTTTACCTCCCACGGCAGCTAAAGCGTCAACGAGCACGCACGGCCGTGAGTTCCGTCAGAACACCTCGGGGCAATGTGGCTCACGCACACCGAGGAACGCCATCGTCAGCGCGTCGACGTGTCCTGGCGTGTGCTCGACCACGCGGTGTGCGCGGCTGAGCACGGAAAGCCGTGCACCGCCGAGGAACGCACTGCCGAGCGCGGCGATGTCGAGCGTGACGTCCGCGGGGTCGTCCGTCTTCGCGACGACGGCCTCGCCACCCTTGATCGTGAGGCGCCAGCGGCCGGAGTTCCACGGGCAGAACGTGTCCTCGACCTCCAGCACGGTGTCCACATCGGACGAGTAGTGCCGCAGCGGAAGGGCGCGGTCGAGGTCGACGATCCTGATCCACAGCGCGTCGGTGGCCTCGCGGCGCACCTTCCGCGGGTTGTCGACCATGTGCAGGATCGGGTCGTCCCAAGCGGTGTAGAAGGAGATCTCGCCCGCGAGGTCCATGTCGAGCAGGAACCGGAAGAGGTCGGCGTACGCCTGGTCGGTCTCGCACATGAGCTCGCGCACGTGCAGTTCGCTCGCCGGGCCGCTCGCGTCGCCCTTGTACTTCACCCGGAAGACCAGGTAGCCCTCGGGGTGCAGGGCGTAGCGGTACGAGGTGAGCCCGCCGCGGTCCATCTCACGGTCCGCGAGCTGCACGTCCCAGGTGTTGTCGACCCGGCTGAGGAAACCCGGACGCGTCTTGCGCACCCGTTCGTAGATCTCGCGCATGACGGGCAGCGCTTCTTCTCGTGACACCTGACGGATCCGTGTGTCGCTCACACGCACACCGCTGTGGAACGGCATGCGCGTCGGCATCGTGAGCATGGCGAGGCTCGTCGCGTACTCGCCGTACCCGTACCTGCGGTAGATGCCGCCTTCGGACGCCCACAGCATCGCGAGCGGCTCGCCACCGTCGTGCATGCCGTGCAGCTGCGTCTTCATCAGCAGCGATGCCACGCCACGGCGCCTATGGCCGGGTTTCACCGACACGACCGTCACCGCGCCGGCCGGTACCTGCCGGTTGCCGGGAACCGTGACCTCGCGGGTCAGGATCCCGGCCGTGCCGATCATCTCGTCGCCGTCGAACACGGCGTGCGCCCGGTCGTGCTCCAGGACCTTGAGCCACTTGCTGTCCTCGCCCATCGCATCGGAGAGGAAAGCCGCCGCCATGACCTTCTGGAAGTCGTCGACGTCGGACTGGGTGATGGTCCTGATGCTCAACTCGGTCATACCGGCAGTGATACCCCCGTGTGAGCGCCGTCGCAGCTCAATTACCGCTGGACCGACTTGACCTCGCAGAACTCGTCCAGCCCGAACCGCCCGAACTCGCGGCCGTTGCCCGACTGCCGATACCCGCCGAACGGCGCGCGCGTGTTGAACGCACCACCGTTGATGTCGACCTGGCCGGTGCGCAGCCGCTTCGCGATCTTCATGGCCCGGTCGGTGTCCTGGGAGAACACCGCGCCGGCCAGCCCGTAGACGGTGGAGTTGGCGATGCGGACGGCGTCGTCCTCGTCGGTGTACGGCATGACCGAGAGCACCGGTCCGAAGATCTCCTCCTGCGCGATCGTCATCTCCGGCGTGACCCCGCCGAACACCGTCGGCGTCACGTAGAACCCTTGCGGCAACGGTGCTTCCGGCCCGCCGGCGGCGAGGGTTGCGCCTTCCTCGACGCCCCTCCTGATGTAGCCGACGACCCTGTCGCGCTGCGCCCTGGACACGGCGGGGCCGATGCGCGTGGACGGGTCGCTCGGATCGGCCGAGGTGTACTTCTTCGCAGCCTGGGCGGCGAGTTCCAGCGCCTCGTCGTGCCTGTCGGCCGGCACGAGGAGCCTCGTCCACGCGCTGCACGCCTGACCGTTGTTCATGAAGGAGTTGGCCACGGCGATCTTCACGGCCCTCGCGAGGTCGGCGTCGTCCAGCACGATGCACGCCGACTTGCCGCCGAGTTCGAGCGCGACCCGCTTGACGGTCTCGGCCGCGACCGCCGACACCCTGCGGCCCGCCTTCGTGGAGCCGGTGAACGACACCATGTCGACGCCGGGGTGCTGGGCCAGCGCCTCGCCGACCACCGGGCCGGTGCCGTGGACCAGGCCGAAGACACCTGGCGGGACGGCGCCGGTGACGATCTCGGCCAGCAGGTCCGCGGTGTGCGGGGCCAGTTCGCTGGGCTTGAGCACCACGGTGTTGCCGGCGGCCAGGGCCGGGACGACCTTGGCGACCATCTGCTGCAGCGGGAAGTTCCAGGGGGTGATGGCGGCGACGACGCCGACCGGTTCGCGGAAGACCAGCGAGTTGCCGATCTCCTCGGGGTCGAAGTAGCCGTTCTCCAGGACTTCGGCCACGCCTTCGGCGATGGCGACGGGGTTCGTCACCTGGACCTTCTGGCTGAACGTGATGGGGGTGCCCATCTCGCGGGTCATGGTGGCGGCCAGCTCGGGTGCCCGGTCCTTCAGGCCGTCGATGATCGCGCGGACGGCTTTGGCGCGTTCCTCGGTCGGTGTCTGGGACCAGGTGTCGAAGGCCGCACGCGCGGTGGCGACCGCTTGGTCCACGTCGGCCGGGGTGCCTTCGGGGAGGGTGCTGAGCACTTCCTCGGTGGCGGGGTTGACGACCTCGATCACGGCAGGCCTCCAGGCTGGATGTGACACCACTTCACTGACAACGGGTCAGCCTGTCACATCCGGTGGGGGTGGTCACGGTGGAGGGGTGGCAGGGCAGGTAGTCGGAGGCAGGGTCGGCAGGGCGGGACGGTGTGGCGGCGGCGAGACGGAGCGGGTCGGCACGGCAGAGCGGCATGGCAGGGCGGGTCTGCAGGGCGGCACGGCAAGCGGGTCGGCACGGCAGGGCGGCAAGCGGGTATGCAGGGCGGCACGACAGAGCGCACGGCGGAGCGACACGGCAGCACGGCACGGCACGGCCGAGCGTGTCGGCACGGCAGCGCGGCGCGGAGCTGGGCCGGGCGCCTTGTGGTCAGCGGATGGCCGGCGCCGCGGCTGCCAGGCGGCGTTCCCTCATCACGCGCAGGTGCACCGCCGCCCAGGTCCGGTAGGGCCGCCACGCCTCCGACACCTCGGCCAGCGGCCGCCCGTACAGCTCGACCACCTCGTCGGTGAGGCGGGCCTCGTTGTGCGGCACGGCATCCGGGGCGTTCGCGCCGCGCAGCACCACCAACTCGGCGGCGAACGGGCCCAGGCCCTTCACCTGTTGCACGGCCAGCACGGCGGCGGCGGGCTTCATCGCCCGGAGCGTGACGGCGTCGAGGAGGCCGTCCAGGGCGGCTTCGGCCACCGCGCGCAGGTACTCCGGTTTGCGGCCCGGCAGGTCGAGGTCCAGCGACAGCAGTTCTGCCGGTGTCGGGAACACGCCATCACGCAGCAAAGCAGCCTTCAGGGCGCTGGCCTGGGACATGCGGATGCGCTGGGAGAGGACCGACCAGGCCGCTGCCTCGTACGGCGAGTAGAAGCCGCACGGGCGCAGGCCGGGCAGAGCGGCCTGGGCGGCGGCCATCACCGGGTCGCGCGCTGCCACGTCGGGCCAGGCGCTGCCGTCCACGTCGAGGGAGAGGAAGCGGCACACCTGGGCCGCCGCCGCGTCCGGGTCAGCGGGGCCGGACAGCGACAGGAGGGCGGTGGGGCCGCGCTGGGTCACGGAGACCTCGGCGCGGCGCCACTCGCCCTCGACCAGGAACGTCGCCCGCAGCGCCTCTCCCTCGCACGCGGGCAGTGCGGAGGGGGTGAAGCCCTCCCAGAACGACCTGGACGTCGCCAGTGACCAGGGGCCTTGAACTGCGACTTCGACGTGGTGTGCCATGTCTGGAGACGCTAGCGACGACCCCTGACAGAAAATCGGCGAGCAGCGGTCAGCTGAAGTCCAGGTCACCCGTCCGAGTGCGCTTGAGCTCGAAGAAGTACGGGTAGGAGGCGAGCAGGTGGGCGCCGTCGTAGATCTTGCCCGCCTCTTCGCCGCGCGGGATCTTGGTGAGCACCGGGCCGAAGAACGCGACGCCGTCGATGTGGATCGTGGGCGTGCCGACGTCCATGCCGACCGGGTCCATGCCGCGGTGGTGCGACGCCTTGAGCTCCTCGTCGTACTCGGTCGAGGTGGCGGCCTCGGCGAGTTCGGCGGGCAGGCCGGCGTCGGCGAGGGCCAGCTTGATGACCTCGTCGTAGTCCTTGTTGTTCTCGTTGTGGAACCTCGTGCCGAACGCCGTGTAGTACGGCAGCAGCACGGAGTTGCCGAACTTCTGCTCCGCGGCGATCGCCACGCGGACCGGGCCCCAGGCCTTCTCCAGGAACTCCTTGTACTGCTCGGGCAGCTCGTCGCGGCCCGAGTTGAGCACCGCGAGGCTCATCACGTGGAAGCTCAGGTCGATCTCGCGGACCTTCTCGACCTCGAGGATCCACCTGGAGGAGATCCAAGCGAACGGACACGTCGGGTCGAAGTAGAAGTCGACCTTCGCCTTGTCGGACATGCTTGCCCCTTCAGTCTCTGTGGACGGTTATCGCCCCATCAGCCCAACGAGATCACCCTGTCATCTCTTCCCGTGCGCCGGTTCCGTGATTGGATGCGGGAGTCATAACCATTCCCGACGACGTCAGCGCGTAACCACACGCGTGGCAGACGAGGTGACCAGTGGCCGCGCCCAACCTCACCCGCGACCAGGCTCAGGACCGTGCTGAGCTGCTGGAAGTGGAGTCCTACCGGATCGAGCTGGACCTGACCGACGGCGGCGGAAAGCCGGGCTCGGACACGTTCCGCTCCGCCACCACCGTGGTGTTCCGCAGCCGGACTCCGGGTGCTTCCTCGTGGATCGACATCGTGGCGGCGACCGTGCACCGCGCTGTGCTCAACGGAAGCGAACTCGACGTCTCCTCCTACCGCGAGGAGGACGGCATCGTCCTGCCGGACCTCGCGGAGACCAACGAGCTCACCATCGAGGCCGACTGCCGGTACATGAACACCGGCGAGGGCCTGCACCGGTTCGTCGACCCGGTCGACGGCGGCGTGTACCTGTACTCGCAGTTCGAGACCGCGGACGCCAAGCGCATGTTCGCGTGCTTCGACCAGCCCGACCTCAAGTCCGTCTACTCCATGAAGGTGACGGCGCCGCACGACTGGAAGGTCATCTCGAACGGCGAGATCATCGCCACCGAGGCCGGCGAGGGCGGCGCGGACGTGCACACGTTCGCCACCACCAAGCCGATGTCGACCTACATCGTGGCCCTGGTCGCCGGTCCTTACGCCGAGTGGCGCGACGAGTTCGTCGAGGGCGACTTCAAGATCCCGCTCGGCCTCTACTGCCGCGCCTCGCTCGCCCCGCACATGGACCACGAGCGGCTGTTCACCGAGACCAAGCAGGGTTTCGGGTTCTTCCACAAGGCGTTCGGGGTGCAGTACCCGTTCGGCAAGTACGACCAGTGCTTCGTGCCGGAGTTCAACGCGGGCGCGATGGAGAACGCGGGCTGCGTCACGTTCCTCGAGGACTACGTCTTCCGCAGCCGCGTCACCCGCTACCTCTACGAGCGCCGCGCCGAGACCGTGCTGCACGAGATGGCGCACATGTGGTTCGGCGACCTCGTCACCATGCGCTGGTGGGACGACCTGTGGCTGAACGAGTCGTTCGCCACCTGGGCGTCCGTGCTCGCGCAGGCCGAGGCCACCGAGTACCGCCAGGCGTGGACGACGTTCGCGAAGATCGAGAAGTCGTGGGCCTACCGGCAGGACCAGCTGCCGTCCACGCACCCGGTCGCCGCGGACATCTCCGACCTGCAGGCGGTCGAGGTCAACTTCGACGGCATCACCTACGCCAAGGGCGCGTCGGTGCTCAAGCAGCTCGTCGCGTACGTCGGGCTGGAGAACTTCCTGGCGGGCCTGCGGGTCTACTTCGCCAAGCACGCCTGGGGCAACGCCACGCTCGCCGACCTGCTCGGCGCGCTGGAGGAGGCGTCCGGCCGCGACCTGTCGTGGTGGAGCGCGCAGTGGCTGGAGACGACGGGCCTGAACCTGTTGCGCCCCAAGTTCACCGTTGACGCGGACGGCAAGTTCACCGAGTTCGCGGTGTTGCAGGGCGGCGCCCGTCCGGGTGCCGGTGAGCTGCGCACGCACCGCATCGCGATCGGCGTCTACGACGACGACGGCAGCGGCAAGCTCGTCCGCACGCACCGCCATGAGCTGGACGTCACGGGCGAGCGCACCGAGGTGCCCGAACTCGTCGGCGTGCACCGCGGCAAGATCGTGCTGGTCAACGACGACGACCTCACGTACTGCACGATGCGCCTCGACCCCGACTCGCTGGCCGGGCTGATCGACCACATCTCCGACATCGCCGAACCGCTGCCGCGCACGCTGTGCTGGTCGGCCGCGTGGGAGATGACCCGCGAGGCCGAGCTGAAGGCCCGCGACTTCGTGAACCTGGTGCTCGGCGGGCTGGGTTCGGAGTCCGAGGTCGGTGTGGTGCAACGACTTCTGCTCCAGGCGCAGACCTCGCTGTCGTCCTACGCGGACGACTCGTGGCGCGCGGAGGGCTGGCGCCGGTTCGTGGCGAAGGCCCTGGAACTGGCTCGGGCGGCCGAGCCGGGTTCGGACCACCAACTGGCGTTCGTGAACGCGCTGGCGTCGTCGGTGCTCGACGACGCCACCGTGGACGTGCTGCGCGGCTGGTACGACGGCTCCGCCGAACTGCCGGGCCTCGACGTCGACACGGACCTGCGCTGGCGGCTGCTGCAGGCGCTCGTCGCGCACGGCAAGGCCGACCTGCCGGAGATCATCGCCGAGGAGGAGCGCGACCCGACCTCCACCGGTCACCGCCGCGCCCAGTCGGCCAGGGCGCTGCGCCCGACGGTCGAGGCCAAGGACGAGGCGTGGGACCGCGCCGTGAACGACGACGAGCTGCCGAACGCGGTCAGCGAGGCGATCATCGCGGGCATCTCGCACCCCGGCCAGAAGGAACTGCTCGCGCCGTACGTCTCCCGCTACTTCGCCGACGTGAAGGGCGTGTGGGACCGCCGCACCTCCGAGCGCGCGCAGTCGATGGTCGTCGGCATGTTCCCGGCATGGTCGATCACGAAGTCCACTGTGGAGGCAGCGGACGCGTGGCTGGCCGACGAGCACCCGCCGGCGTTGCGCCGTCTGGTGTCCGAGGGGCGTGCGGGCATCGTGCGCGCGCTGGCCGCGCAGGAGTTCGACCGCTCCTGACGTCCTGCTCGCGGAAGCCCCGTAATGCGTTCGCGCGTTGCGGGGCTTTCCCGTAACTTCGGGCGGCCTGGGGAGGTTCTTCTTGACGTTTCCGATCAGGTACGAGGTCGTGCGTGGCGGCGAGGTGCTCCTCCGGGCCGTCGACGCCGAAGGCCTGTTCGCCGACAAGGTGGTGCCTCCGCGCGAACTCTTCGTGTTCCGCGGGTGCCCACCGGACGTCGCCTCGTCCTTCGACGAGGTCTTCGGGTTCGAGGTCGCCGACGACAACGGCATGTACCAGTGGTGGGCACTGGTCGCCGTGGCGGTGCACGCCGTGACTCCGGAGGGCGACGTCTTCGCCACGGCGTCCCCGTGCTTCTTCCCCACGAGGCCGGGAGGATCGGCCGGCGAGGCGCGGTACCAGTTGCGGGGAAACTCCCAGAACGGCCTGTGCGCTTCGATCGACGGTTTTCCCCGCACGGAGGGAAGTCCTGACCGCTGGCCACCCGTGCGGCTGATCGGTGGCGAGATGGCCTCCGTGCCGTTCGGCCTGGAAGTCCTCGGCGTCGAGCCCTCGTCTCCGGGTGACGGGCTGGTCGACAGCACGTTCGACCAGTCGTACGTGCTGGAGGACCGGACGTCTCCGCACGCAGGCGGACGGCCGGACGGGTGGAGTGGCGGCGGGGTCTTCCACCTCGACGGCCGGTACGCCACCGACGCTCCCGGCCTCTTCCTCGCGCTGAACGAGGGACTGCTCGGGCCCGGTGCGTACTTCGGCAGGGCGCACAACGACGTCCAGGACCACCTGCACCTGCCGTGTTGCGGTCCCCCGCCCGATGACATCACCTTGGTGTGGCACCACGCCGACGTCGCGCGGTACGCGGTGCCGGAGGAGTTCGAGTGGGCCGTGAAGACGTTGGGCCACAGCGTGGACCTCGTGTTCGACTAGACCTGTGGAGGTCCCGGTGGCGCTGCCGATCCGCTACGAGGTCGTGCGCAGGTGGGTGGACGACGAGGACGTGCTCGAGGAGGTCCTCGCGCGGGTCGTCGACGTCGACGGGCTGTTCGAGGACGTGACGCCGGCGCCGCGGGGCAGGCTCGTGCTGCGCGGGTGCACGGCCGGGAGGCTCGACGGTGACGTGCAGCTGGAGGTCCAGGGGTCGCCGGACAGCGAGCTGTGGCGGCTGGCCGACCTGGTCGTGCACGCCGAACTCGGCGGCGGTGACCTCGTCGCGACGGCCACCGCGACCTGTCTGCTCGACAGCGAGGACCTCGGGCCGTCGCCGCGGTTCACCCTCTCCCAGCACTCCAGGGAGATCGGTACGTGCGTTGCGGTGGAAGGACTTCCGCGCGAGCACCGGGGTGTGGCGCCACCGGTGACGTTGATCGGGTGCGACACCCCTGAGCTCATCCGGCCCGGCAGGCCCGATGGCGAGCGCGGGCCGTACGTCGGGTTGCGCGCGTTGGACCCCGACGGGCGTGTGGTGGCGCACGCCGGGGTGGCGCTGGACGTCGTGTCGGTGAGTCCGTCGGCGGTCGGCGAGGGGCTCTTCGACGTCGTGCTCGACCAGTCCGGGGACGCCTGGCACATCGCCGAACGGCCTGTCCCCGCGGCGCGCGGGGCGTGGCGGATCTGGATGGAAGGCGTTCCGGCGCAACGGAACCTGTGGGCACCGTTGTCGAGCGAGGGCCGCCTGTGGTGGAACGAACTCGCCGCCAAGGCCCGGCGCAACCGGCCGGTGGCGGGCGTGCACGACGTGGACGGCACCTACGCCAACGACGAGTGCGGCGTGCACCTGGCGTTGAGCGAGGCGCTGGTCGGGCCCGGCGACTACCTCGGCGGCGTGCACAGCATCACCGGCGCGTACGAGGAGTGGTGGTTCGTCCCCGGCATCACGCTGGTCTGGCACCAGCCGCGGGTGGCGCTGGAGTCGGTGCCGGAACACTTCTACGGGCTGCTGAAGTACCTGCTGCGCAACGGGGTCGAGGTCCTCTTCGAACCGTCCGAACCGGACTTCGGCTACCGGCTGGACCGCGGCGTCGAACTCGGCGGGCTCGTCGACCGCTGGATCACCGGCTGGGCGAGGGCCGCGGAGATCGACCCGCCGGACGCGTTGCTCGACAACTGGCACGTGTGGGCCGATCTGCCCGGCCGCGAGGAGGAGCGGGTCCTCACCGGCGACGCGCTGGTCGCGGAGCACGCCGAGGACGTGGCGCTGAACCCGGTCCCGGCCTGGCTGACCGTGCCGACGCGCTCCCCCGACGAGGTCAGTCTCGTCGTCGAGGAGGCGGGGCTGGTGCTGCGCGAACCCGAGGCGTTCATGGTGCGCGGACTGTTCGACCACCCGGCGCCGAAACCGCCCGACGGCTACGAGGTGCGGGTCACGCCGGGGGACGTGATCGAGGTCGTGGTGACGTGCGACGGCGAGGTGGCGGCGAGCGGACGCATGGCCGTCGTCGGGGAGGACGCCGTGCCGCACGGCGTGGAGACAGCCCCGGATCATCGACGACGCGGGCTCGGTGGCGTCGTGATGGGGGCACTGGCCAGGGAGGCGGTCAAGGCGGGGGCGTCGGAGGGCCTGCTGTTCGCGACCGACGACGGCTGGCACCTGTACCGGAAACTGGGCTGGGACACGATCTGCGACGTGGTCATCGCGTCGAACGGCAAGGGGGAAGCGTGATCGGTGAACTGGTGCAACGGTGGCACCGCGGCTGGATCGCGGCGGACGGGCTGACGTCTTCCTGGCGCGACGGCCACCTGGTCGTCCACGTGAACCGGTCGCACCGGGTCTTCGAGTGGATCGCCACGGACGACACGGCGGTCGGCGAGCTGGCCGCCGTCGTGGCCGCGGCGCAGGAACCGAGCTGGCTGAGCGTGCCCACGCACGCGCCGGAGAAGGTGATCGCGGAGATCGAGGCCGCCGGCCTCACCGTGGCGCGGCCGGACGAGACGTTCATGCGGCGGGTCCTCGCCGATCACCCCGCACCACAGCCGCCGTCCGGGTACGTGGTCGAGGTGAGCCGGGACCCGGTGATCGGGGTCCAGGTGCTCGCGGACGGCGAAGTGGCGGCCAGCGGGCTCATGGCCGTCGTCGGACAGGACGCGGTGGCGCACCGGATCGAGACCGCCGAGGACCATCGACGGCGTGGGCTCGGCAGCGTCGTGATGGGCACGCTGGTGCGGGAGGCGGTGCGGGACGGGGCGACGACCGGGTTGCTGTTCTCGTCGACCACGGGCGTGCACCTGTACCGCAGCCTCGGCTGGGAAAAGGTCTCCGACCTGGTCGTGGCGCAGAACCAGGCCCAGAACCAGGTCTAGCAATGAAAACGCCCCCGGCGACACACCGGGGGCGTTCGGGAAGTGCGTGGATCAGGAACGGGGCGCGGCGCCCGCCTGGTCGGTCAGCATGCGCAGGCCCGACACGAGGCCGCCCGCGAGGTCGCCCTCCTTGAAGGACGCCACCATGCTCATCACCGCGAGCTTGGCGCCGCGGTCGGCGAGCCTGCGGTGGGACTCCTCGCCCGTCACGATCTCCACGACGCGCTCGCCCGGCGACACGGCCACGAGGACGTGGTGCGAGGGACGCTCGGTGGAGCCGTGCAGCTCCTGCGCGCGCTCGTGGGCGTTCGCGCCCAGCTCGCCCAGGTACACGCTGAAGTCGAGGCCCGTGGAACGGCTGGAGAGCGTCAACGCCTCGTCCAGCTGCGCGAGCTGGGCCGGCGTGAAGGGCAGCTCCGGTGCGTGCGGCTCGTACATCTTCGCCGCGGACACCCGGCCGCTGTTCGTCACGACGGCGCCGAGCGGCAGCGAAGCCGGGTCGACTGCCTCGATCGCCTTACCAGTTGCCACGTGCGCCTCCCTTGGCGGTCGAGTCCGAGGTACCGGACTCGGCGGCACTGTGGTGGTCCGCGCTCAACCCGGCCGGGTTCGCGCTCCACCACACCGGGGCGTAGCCCCACTCCTGGCCGGGCCGGTACCGGGGAATCCGGGTGGCCTTTGGCCTCACCGTCAGCAGCGTGATCACGCCGTAGATCGCCAGCGGGATCAGCGCGAAGACGAGAACGGTCTCCACGATGGTCACGGCGGGTACGGTAGCCGAACTCAGCCGCGCGTGAGCGGCCGGGCCAGCAAGATCGCGGTGAATCCCACGATCGAGCCCGCGACGACGTAGACGGTGCCGAGCGAGGTGGCCTGCGCGAGCGGTCCGGCGAGGCCTGCGCCCAGCGGGGAGAGTCCCCAGGCCAGCACCCGGTACGCGCTGGTCACGCGGCCCATCATCGGGCCGGGCGTCAGGCGTTGGCGGCGGGTCGCGGACAGCACGTTCCACCCCGCGGACGCCACGCCGAACAACACGCACGCGAGCACGGCCACCGCCAGCCAGGGCGTGGCCCCGAACAACGCGAACGCGCCGCCGAGCAGCAGCAGGAACCCGACCATGACCCGGCCGGAACCCCACCGCCGGGCGAGTCGCGGGGACAGCCTCGCCCCTAGCAGAGCACCGGCCGCCATGCACACGACCAGGAACGGAACCACCGGTTCGGCGAGGCCGAGTACCTGGATGGAGTAGAGCGCCAGCATGGCGTTGATCGCGGCCGCGCAGACAGCTGTGATTGCAACGGCAACTACCAGTGACCGCAGGCCAGAGGTCTGGACCAGGAACCTGGCGCCCTGCACCAGCTGACCTCGAAGATCACCACCGGCGCGCTCCGGAGCGACGTCCGGCACACGGGACACGAAGATCGCCGCGGCGACGAACGAGAGCGCGTCGAGCGCGAAGCAGGCCGCGGGCGCCCACCAGAAGAGCCCGGCGGCGGCGAGCGGGCCGGCGAGGTCCATACCAACGGTCTCGACCACGACGAACCGGCCGTTGGCCGCCTCCAGGTCGTCCTTCCCCGCGAGTTCGACCAGCAGCACCTGCGAGGCCGAGTCCGCGAACGTCTCCGCGGAGGTCAGCACGAAAGCCGTGGCGCACAAGACGACGACCGTGGCGTGTCCGGTGTGGACGGCCAGGGCGAGCAGTCCGGTCACCCCGGCGCGCAGCCAGTGGGCCACGACGACCACGGTCCGGGGCCTCCAGCGATCGACGAGCGCGCCGGCCGGCAACGCGACGAGCAACCACGGCAACGCGAGCGCCACGGCCACCGCCGAGACCGCGAGCGGGCTGCGGGTCGTCGAGGCGGCGTACAACGGCAGCGCGACGACGCGCACGCCGTCGCCCACGAGCGAGACCGCCCAGGCCGCGGTGAGCGCTCGGAAACCCCGTCCATGCATGCCTTTTGCCGTATGACGCACGTCACGTTCCATCAGAAGGAACGCTACAGAGCGTGTCCATACCGGCCAGTAAGGGCAATGAGTGCTCTCGTGCGGCGCAGCGGTTACACCCGGTCAGGCCTCACCCGGTCGGAGGCGAACGGGTGCCGGTTTGGGGTCTTGTTCCCGGATCACCCACCTCTTAGCTTTTCACCTATACGGGTCTTGCGCACCCGCCACTGACGAGTTGGAGGACACAAAATGTTCACGATGACCCGCCCCCAGGCCGTGACCTTCACTCTTCCGAGCTACAAGGACGATTCAGTGCGTATCACCGCTAGTGACTCCGTCCGGATCACGATGGACGACTCCGTTCGGATCACCATGTCCGATTCGGTGCGTATCACGGCGAGCGACTCCGTCCGCATCACGATGGCAGACTCGGTGCGCATCACGGCGAGCGATTCGGTCAGGATCACGATGGACGACAGCGTCCGGATCACGGCCCACGACGACAGCGTGCGCATCACGATGGACGACAGCGTCCGCATCACCGCACACGACGACTCCGTGCGCATCACGGCGCAGCAGGACTCTGTGCGCATCACGATGGACGACAGCGTGCGCATCACCGCGCACGACGACTCGGTCCGCATCACCGCACACGACGACAGCGTGCGCATCACGGCCCACGACGACTCCGTGCGCATCACCGCACAGCAGGACTCCGTGCGCATCACGATGGACGACAGCGTCCGCATCACCGCACTCGACGACAGCGTCCGCATCACGGCACGCCGCGACGACTTCTCCCTCGCGGCCTGACCCGTCCCGCGCGCAGCGGCAGATCAGGCCGCCGGTTCACCCAGGTACGGCAACCACTGCGGATCAGCCTCGGCCACGCCGGCGAGCAACCGCCAGTGCGGGCCACGCGGCGCCGCGGGAACGACGCGCAGCCGCCAGCCCAGTTCGGACAGGAGCTTGTCCGCCTTGCGGTGGTTGCACTTCGCACAGCAGGCGACGCAGTTGGTCCAGGTGTGAGGTCCGCCACGCGAGCGCGGCACGACGTGGTCGATCGTCTCGGCCCGCCCGCCGCAGTAGGCGCAGCGATAACGGTCGCGGTGCATGAGCCCGGCACGGGTCATCGGCACGCGGCCGCGGTAGGGAACGCGCACGTAAGTGCTCAGCCGGATCACGGACGGCACGAGCACCTCGGACTTCGACGAGTGCAGCACCAGCCCGGAGGCGTCTCCGTGCACGACTTCGGCTTTCCCGCAGACCACCAGCACGACCGCGCGGCGCAGTGACAACGCCGTGAGCGGCTCGAACGTGGCGTTCAGCAGCAGGACCTTGCGTCTTCCCCAGGGGTAGACCGCCGGCGTCGGACCGGAACCTCCCCCGTCTCGATCCCCGTCCGGTACCGCCCGCAGCTCGGGCTGATTTCGGCATGGGAGGACCGTCGGCGCCGTCTCGCCTGGCGGCGAGCCGCCGATAGGGGTCGGTTGTCGGTCTGGCACGCGACCACCTCCACCGGTTCAGCCCTAGGAGACCACACTTACCAGGAAAAAATCACGTGTGATAAGTGACGTGTCACGGATGCGTGATCAAACCCGGGGTGAACCAACTCCCTATCGGAGATGGTTTTCAAGAGCCCGCTACCCTTGACAAGGTGACAGAGGCTCCTTCCACTCCACTGCCTGCGACGATCACCTACCCGATCGCCGAGCGGCTGAACATCGCCGAGCAGATCCACGGGCGCACCGTCGCCGATCCGTACCGGTGGCTCGAAGACACGCAGGACCCCCGCACCGCGGAGTGGTCGCAGGCGCAGGACGTGCTCGCGCGGTCCTGGCTGGACGCGATGCCCGGCCGTGAACGCCTGGGCGCGCGCCTCAAGGAGCTGATGCGCACCGGTTCGGTGTCCACTCCGGCCTTCCGCGCGGGCAGGGCGTTCTTCACCCGCCGCGGCCCCGAGCAGGACCACCCCGTCGTGATGGTGCGCGAGGCCGACGGCACCGAACGCGTGCTGTTCGACGTGAGCGCGCTCGACCCGTCCGGCCGGACCACGCTCGACAGCTGGTCCCCCAGCCTCGAGGGCGCGCGCCTGGCGTACCAGGTGTCCGTCGGCGGCGACGAGCACTCCTTGCTGCACGTCATCGACGTCGAGACCGGCGCGCACATCGAGGGCCCGATCGACCGGTGCCGCTACTCCTCCATCGGCTGGCTGCCCGGCGGCGAGGAGTTCTTCTACGTGCGGCAGGTCGACCCGGCGCTGCTGCCCGAGGACGAGAAGCTGTTCCACCGCCGCGTGTGGCGCCACCGCGTCGGCACGGACCCGGCGACGGACCTCAACGTCCACGGCGACGACCAGGCGCACACGTTCTACTACTCGCTCACCGTCTCGCAGGACGGCCGCTGGCTCGTCGTGAGCGGCGCGCCGAGCACGTTGAAGCACGACTCCGTGTGGATCGCGGACCTGCACGGCGACGCGGCGCTCAAGCCGATCGTGCTGACCGAGGACGGCGTGCAGTGCTCGGCGTCGGTCGCCCGCGACGGCAGGCTCTACCTGCACACCAACCACAGCGCGCCCCGGCAGCGCCTCTGCGTCGCGGACCCCGAGAACCCGACCGAGTGGACCGAGCTCATCGCCGAGGAGCCCGACTCGGTGCTCGACGGCGTGCGCTGGTTCGACGGCGACCTGGTCGTCCTGCGCACCCGGCACGCGGTGTCCGAACTGCACCTGCACGACGCGGCGACCGGCGCGCACCAGCGGGAGATCCCGCTGCCCGGCCCGGGTTCGCTGCACGGCATGTCCGTCGTGGACGCCCGCACGGAGACCGACCAGGACCAGCTGTGGTTCGGGTTCACCGACTTCGTGACGCCGCAGTCGATCTTCCGGTTCTCCAAGACCACCGGCGAGACCGTGCTGCACGAGGCCGCGCCCGGCCGGGTCGAACTGCCCACCGTGACGACGCAGCAGATCGCGTTCACGTCCAAGGACGGCACGACGGTCCGGATGTTCGTGGTGAGCGGCGAGCAGAAGCCGGACCTGCCTCGTCCCGCGCTGGTCACGGGCTACGGCGGCTTCGCGATCGGCCGCGGTCCCGGCTACAGCGCGACGACGCTCGCGTGGGTCGAGGCGGGCGGCGTGTGGGTGCACGTGTCGTTGCGCGGCGGTGACGAGGAGGGCGAGGAGTGGCACCTCGCCGGGATGCGCGCCAACAAGCAGAACGTGTTCGACGACTTCCACGCCGCCGCGGAACGCCTGATCCGCGACGGGTGGACCACGCCGCAGCAGCTGGCGATCATGGGAGGCTCCAACGGAGGCCTGCTCGTGGGCGCCGCCCTCACCCAACGGCCGGAGCTCTACGCCGCCGTGGTGTGCTCAGCGCCACTGCTCGACATGGTGCGCTACGAGAAGTTCCTGCTCGGACGGTTGTGGGCCGACGAGTACGGCAGCGCAAGCGTTTCCGAGGAACTGGGCTGGCTGCTCTCCTACTCGCCATATCACCAAGTGGTAACGGACGTTGAGTATCCTTCGGTCTTGTTCACGGTGTTCGAGTCGGATTCTCGTGTGGACCCCAACCACGCCAGGAAGATGTGCGCAGCGCTGCAGCACGCTTCGTCAAGTGATCCGACCAAGCACCCGGTGCTGATCCGCCGCGAGACCGAGGTCGGTCACGCGGGCCGGTCAGTCAGCCGGACGGTGTCTCTCGCCGTGGACCAGCTGACGTTTCTCGCGAATGCCACCGGCATGGAGTTGTAGGAGGGCACGACCACGTGATGTCGACGAGTCCCGTGGATGACATCTCGGACAAGACCGCGCAGGCGGTGGGCTTCTTCGAGAAGTACGGCCCCGACATCATCGCGGGCAGCATCAAGATCGTTCTGATCCTGATCGCCGCCTTCGTGATCAGGGCCATGCTGCGCAAGGTCATCGACCGGATCACGACGCCCGGCAAGGAAGGCAAGAAGCCGGGCCTGCTCAAGCCGTTGCGGGAACGCGCTCCGCAGGCGCTCGGGAACCTCATCTCCGAGCGCCGCGAGCAGCGCGCCCGCACGATCGGCTCGGTGCTCAAGTCGATCGTCACGATCCTGATCTTCGGCATCGCGTTCCTCGAGATCCTGATCGTGGTGAAGCTCGACATCACGCCGGTGCTCACCTCCGCGGGCATCCTGGGCGTCGCCATCGGTTTCGGCGCCCAGAACCTCGTGAAGGACTTCCTCGCCGGCATGTTCATGCTGCTGGAGGACCAGTACGGCGTCGGCGACGTCGTGGACCTCGGCCCGGCGACCGGCACCGTCGAGGCGGTCGCGCTGCGCACCACCACGATCCGCGACACCGGCGGCACGGTCTGGTACGTCCGCAACGGCGAGATCCTGCGCGTCGGCAACTCGTCGCAGGGCTTCGCGGTCGCCGTCGTCGACCTGCCGCTGAGCTACGGCGCGAACCTCGCCGAGGCCACCCAGGTGCTCGAGCGCAAGGTCGCCGAGGTCGCCGACAAGGACCCGCTCAAGGCCGACATCACGGCCAAGCCCGAGGTCCTCGGCGTCGAGAAGTTCACGCCGGAGGGCATCACCCTGCGCGTGACGGCGAAGACCCGCCCCGGCCGTCAGTGGGCGGTCCAGCGCAACCTCCGCGCGCAGCTGATGCCCGCGCTCGAGGAGGCCGGCTTCACCGCCAAGTAGCCCAAACCTCGGGACCGGGTGAGTTAGAACACCCATTCGAGACGATGATCATCCGACGTCCTGCCAGTTCACACCCCTATGGCACAACCAACACCCGGGGCGGCCTGCGCGCGGCGGCCCCGGTGAGTCAGGATGAGCGGGTGGGAAACCCCGTGAGCTTCTTCGAACAGGTCGGTGGCGAGGAGACGTTCCACCGCATCGTCGCGCGCTTCTACGAAGAGGTGAAGTCCGACGAGGTCCTCCTCCCGCTGTACCCGGAAGAGGACCTCGGACCTGCGGAGGAACGGCTGCGGCTGTTCCTGATGCAGTACTGGGGCGGCCCCCACACCTACTCGGACAACCGGGGCCACCCGAGGCTGCGGATGCGCCACGTGCCGTTCAAGATCGGACCGATCGAACGGGACGCGTGGCTGCGCTGCATGAGGATCGCCGTCGACGAGGCCGGTCTGGACGAGGCTCACCGCAAGCAGCTCTGGGACTACATGGAGATGGCGGCGAACAGCTTGATGAACAGCTTTTCGTGACCGCCCATCACCCGATCGGGTCCTTTAGCAGCGAGACGAATGGCAGGATGACCCCCCGTGCGACGATCCTCCGACCTCAGCCCTGAGATCGCCGAAGAGGCCGCCTGGTGGCGTGACGCCGTCTTCTACCAGGTCTACGTGCGTTCCTTCGCCGACTCGAACGGCGACGGCGTCGGCGACCTCGACGGCATCCGGTCCCGCCTGGGCTACCTGGAACTGCTCGGGGTCGACGCCCTCTGGCTCACCCCGTTCTACCGCTCCCCGATGGCAGACCACGGCTACGACGTGGCGGACCCGCGCGACGTCGACCCGTTGTTCGGCGACCTGGCGGCGTTCGACCGGCTGGTGGCGGACGCGCACGAGCACAACATCCGCGTGACCGTCGACCTGGTCCCGAACCACTCGAGCGACCTGCACGAGTGGTTCCAGGAGGCCCTGCACGCGGGCCCCGGCAGCATGGAACGCGCCCGCTACATCTTCCGCGACGGCCGCGGCTTCGACGGCTCCCAGCCGCCGAACAACTGGGTGTCGGTCTTCGGCGGCCCCGCCTGGACCCGCGTGCCGGACGGCCAGTGGTACCTGCACCTGTTCGCGCCGGAGCAGCCCGACCTCAACTGGGAGCACCCCGAGGTCCGCGCCGACCTGGAGCAGACGCTGCGCTTCTGGCTCGACCGCGGCGTCGACGGCTTCCGCATCGACGTGGCGCACGGCATGGCCAAGCCCGAGGGCCTGCCGGACATGCACATCCAGGCCCAGGCGCCGGGCGTGCTGTCCGACGACGCGCACGACCCGCGGTTCGACAACGACGGCGTGCACGAGATCCACCGGATGATCCGCAAGGTCATGGACGGCTACCCCGGCACCATGGCCGTCGGCGAGATCTGGGTGAAGGACGACGAGCGGTTCGCCGCCTACGTCCGCCCCGACGAACTGCACCTCGGCTTCAACTTCCGGCTGGTCGAGGCCGACTTCGACGCCGACGCGGTCCGTTCGGCGATCGAGCACTCGCTGGCCGCGGTGGCCCTGACCGGCACGCCCGCCACCTGGACGTTGTCGAACCACGACGTGGTGCGGCACGTGACCCGCTACGGCGGCGGCACCGCGGGCGAGCAGCGGGCCCGCGCGATGACGCTGGTCGAACTCGCGCTGCCGGGCGTCATCTACCTCTACAACGGCGAAGAGCTCGGCCTGCCGAACGTGGAGCTGCCCGACTGGGCGTTGCAGGACCCGACCTGGGAGCGGTCCGGCCACACCGAACGCGGCCGCGACGGCTGCCGCGTGCCGATCCCGTGGGAGGGCACCACCCCGCCGTTCGGCTTCTCGACGGCCGTCAACACCTGGCTGCCGCAGCCGAACGAGTGGGACCACCTCACCGCCGAGGCACAGCTGGAGGACCCGGGCTCGATGCTCTCGCTGTACCGCGAGGCGCTGGAGCACCGGAAGTCGCACGCGTCGTTCGCCGGCACCGAGCTCGAGTGGTACGGCGCTCCGGCGGGCTGCTTCGCGTTCCGGCGCAAGGGCGGCGGGCTGATCTGCGCCCTGAACACGTCCGGTGCGTCGGTGCCGTTGCCGCCCGGTCAGGTGCTGCTGTCGTCCGGCCCGATGGACGGTGACCAGCTGCCGCCCGACACGGCCGTCTGGCTCGTCTGAGGCCTGCTGCTGGGGGCTGCGCTCAAGCCCCCAGCTTCTCCTCCACGGCCAGCAGCGCGCCGAACACGACCACCAGCGCGGCCACCTGGGCGATCGCGAGCCACAAGCCCACCGGGATGGTCGCGAGGGCCAGCACGGCCGCGATCACGCGCCAGCGGTTCGTCCCGATGCCCATGCGGTGCCGGAAGAACACCTGCCCGGCCAGGAAGATCGCCGCTCCCCCGCCCAGCGCCAGCGCACCGCTGAGGTAGAGGTGCTCGGTGGCGTGGCCGATGGTCTTCTTGATGCCCACGCACACGACGACGAAGCCCAGCAGGATCGGCGCGTGCGCCCAGCCGAACGCCGAGAGCGCCGCCCGTGACCGTTCCGCCTGGGACATGTGCGTGAGGGCGTGCTCGGCGCGCACGTCCTGGTCACGGCCGAAGTGGCACCACCAGAGCTGGTAGGCGAGCGCGAGTCCGAGCAGGGCCGCCACGACGAGCTGGACGCCCAGCGGCAGGCCCGCCGCCCCGATGCCGATGGCGATGATCGACTCGCCGATCGCGATGATCACCACGAGCCCGTGCCGTTCCACGAAGTGCACGGGCCTGATCCGGAACTCGCCGTGCCGCCGGTTCACGTACGGCGAGACGACCATGAGCACCACCGCCGCCGTCCACGCCGAGGCCCGCCCGACCGGGGGCAGGAACCCGCCGACCAGCACCAGACAGGCGGAGCCGAGGTTGAACGGCGCGAGCCGGGCCATCGCCGTCGCGGAACCGGGCCCGCCCGAGGCCAGGAACAGCCCGGAGTGCACCAGGTTCACGATCAGGTAGCCGATGCCGAACGCGGCCCCGGCGGCGCCGAACGCGTTCGGGATCGCCAGGGCGATGACCAGGAACCCGCCCATGCCGACCATCAGCAGCAGGCGGCGCGGTGTCGTGTTCGGTGGCACGGAGTTCGTGAGCCAGACGTACCCGAAGTACATCCACAGGATCACGAACAGCATGATCACGACCTGCCCGAAGCCCAGCGGCGACGTGTCGTCGGCGAGCTTGCGGGTCAGCTGCGTGATGGTGAAGACGAAAACCAGGTCGAAGAAGAGCTCCAGGGTGGAGACCCGGTACTCCTCCTGCTGCTGCGGTTCGGCTGACACGCGCGACATGGTGTCACGCGCATCAGCTTGGGACGCAGTGAATTCCGGACCCGGAAACCTGGAGCTAACTCCAGGTCAGACGAGCAGCGGCAGCATCGAGTGCCGACGCCGGACAACTGCCCCGAACCGGGCGTCGATGCGCACCCACGAGTCGGTCGCGGTCACCCGGACGTCACCGTCCTCGCCGAGGAAACCCATGCCGGACAACGCGAACAGCACGCGCAGCGGGATCTTCACGTCGAGGCCGGAGCCGCTGACGGTCAGCACAGTCTGGTCCAGCAACGAGGCGGGCGGCGTGCCCTGCGGCCCGGTGTTCTCCCGCGCCACCTCGACGCCGTCGTCGGCGATCTTCGCGACGACCTCGACGGGCAGCCGGTCGACCACGAGCCAGCCCTCGACGGGCGGCAGCGCCGAGCGCCACATCAGGTCCTTGGCGGGGCCGGGGTCGATGCGTTCGTCGCGCATGACCGCGAGGCCGGTCAGCAACTCCGATCCGGACACCGTGACGTCCGCCGGATTCGCCTGTCCCGCAACGGTTCGCGTCGCGAGCGCGTCGAACGGCGTGGCCACCCACGCGTCGAGCTGCTCGTCGTTGCGGTTGCGCAGCCGGACGACGGACTGACCGTCGAGCCGCACCGCCCGCGCGGCGAACGCGCCGAGGTCGTCTCTCTCGGCCGCGTCGGCCAACACCAGCTCAGGCACCATTTCCCCCTGCCCGCCACCCGGCGAGAAAGTCGCGCTCGGCCTCGGTCAGCCGGCGCGGACGCGCTGTCGTCACGTTGTAGGGCGCCATGAGCGTTTCCGCCCTGACCACCACGGGGCTGTTCACGTCACGGCTGCCGCGCACCACGTAGTCGAGCGTGAGCGACGCGGACTTGAGCTCCCGCACCGACATCTCGACCATGACGTCCTCACCGGTGAACACGATCGGCGCGAGGTACTCGACCACGAGCTTCGCCACGACCATGCCCTCGGCCAGTTCCTTCACGCCGTGCCGGGCGGCCTCGGTGAACAGCAGCTCGATGCGGGCCTCTTCGAGCAACGTCACCGTGTTCGCGTGGTTGACGTGGCCGAACGCATCCATGTCCGACCATCGCGGCCGCACACCAGTGACGAAGACACCCATGCAGGGACCCTACCGCCCGCGAACCTTCACAGGACCTCCACACCAGGCGATTGAAAATCGATAGGCAGCTCTCGATACTCGATTCATGTCTCGCGCAGTCGTGTACTTCCTGCAGGCCCTGCTCGCCTTCGCGTTCCTCGCCGGGCTGTTCGCCCAGGTCGCGGTGATCCCGGCGACCGCGGCGAACGAGGTCGAGAACTTCCCACCGTACGCATCGGTGAGGGTGCCGCTCGTGGTGCTGGCGATCGTCTTCGTGGCGTGCCTGCAGCTCCTCGCGGTGGCGCTGGGCGGGATGCTGCACCGGGCCGGCCGGGGCACCGTGTTCGAGTCCGGTGCGCTCACGTGGACCAACGTCGCGATCGGCGCCATCGCCGCGGGCGCGCTGGTGCTCGCCTGGTTGTTCGTCTACGTCACGTTCACCGACATCCCCTCCCCCGTCGACGGCATGGAGGTCCTGGGGCTGTGGATGGGGTCCGGGGCCGGCACGGTCGCCGCGGCCGGGGTCGCGCTCCTCGTCGTGGTCGGACGGCAGTGGCTGGGCCGGGCGATCGCCCAGCGCGCGGAACTCGAACAGGTCGTCTGACGTTCTAGGAACGAGCTGTCGTGCCGCGGAGGGGATTCCTCGGCACGACAGAAAACCGGGGCGCCGCGGAGGGGATTCCGCGGCGCCCCGGTTCTTTTCGCTCTGTCCTACCTGACCATGCTCCGCACCTGGCGTGCGGCCACGGACAGGGTCGCCAGGTCCAGCTGGTGCACCCGGTTGATCTCCTCCAGCGCACCGCGGGACCGGGCCAGGCGGGAAGCGTTGGCCTGCTCCCACTTCTCGATCTTCTCGGTCGCCGTGTCGTCCTCGTCGCTCGCCCGCAGGACGTCGACGGCGATGGCCCGCAGCGACGAGTAGAAGTCGTCCCGCAGCGCCAGGCGGGCCAGCGCGTGCCAGCGGTTGCCGCGCTCCAGGCTCGTCACCGAGTCCAGCATGTGGTCGATGTCGAGGTGGTCGGACAGCTGGAAGTACAGCTCGGCCGTCTCCCGGTGCGACCGCTCCGGACCCGCGCCGCCGGTCGGACCGAACTCGCGCTCGGCCAGTTCGGCGATCTCGGTGACGTCCAGCAGGCCGTACATGTAGAGCAGCGCCGCCACCTTGCGCGCGAGCTCGGCCGGGACGCCCTGCTCGACGTAGCGGTCGGCCTTGGCCGCCACCACGTCGAGTTCCTTGCCCTTCAACAGGTCGAAGGCGAACGGGCTGAGCTCCTCGACCACGCTGCGGAAGCGGTTGATCGTCGAACCCACGGCGATCGGCTGTGGCCGGTTGGACAGCAGCCAGCGCGACGCGCGGTCGAGCAGGCGGCGGGTCTCCAGCACCATGCTGTCCTGGACGTCGGTCGCCACCACGTTGTCCAGCGCCTCGATCTCGCGCCAGATCGACGGGAGGTCGAACACCTGGGTGACGACGGCGTACGCGCGCACCGCGTCCGTCGCCGACGCGCTCATCTCCTCGGCCAGGCGGAAGGCGAACGAGATGCCGCCGCCGTCCACGACCTCGTTGACGACGACCGTGGTGATGATCTGGCGCGCCAGCGGGTGGTTCGGGATCTCGTTGCCGAAGCGCTCGCGCAGCAGGCTCGGGAAGTAGTCCGGGAGCTTGCGGGCGAACGTGTCGATCGTCGGGATGTCGCTCGCGAGCAGCTCTTCCTTGAGCGTGAGCTTGGTGAACGCGAGCAGCGTGGCGAGCTCGGGCGAGGTGAGGCCCTCGCCCTTCTTCTCCAGCGCCTTGAACTCGGCCGGGCTCGGCAGGGCCTCCAGCTTGCGGTTGAGCGCGCCGCGCGCCTCCAGGTCGGCCGTGAGGCGCGCGTGCACCGACAGCATCGGGGCGGCGTGCGCCCGGCTGACGCCGAGGACGTTGTTCTGCGAGTAGTTGTCCGCCAGCACGAGGTCGCTGACCTCGTCGGTCATCTCCGCGAGGACCTCGTTGCGCTGCACCTGGTCGAGCGATCCCTCCCGGACCAGGTGGTCCAGCAGGATCTTGATGTTGACCTCGTGGTCGGAGCAGTCGACGCCCGCCGAGTTGTCGAGGGCGTCGGTGTTGACCTTGCCGCCCTTGCGCGCGAACTCGATGCGGCCGCGCTGGGTGAGCCCCAGGTTGCCGCCCTCGCCGATGACCTTGACGCGCAGCTCGGCGCCGTCGACGCGGATCGAGTCGTTCGCCTTGTCGCCCACGTCGGCGTGCGACTCGGTCGACGCCTTCACGTACGTGCCGATGCCGCCGTTCCAGAGCAGGTCGACCGGCGAGAGCAGGATCGCCTTCTTGAGCTCCGGCGGGGACAGCTTCGTGACGCCCTCGGGCAGGCCCAGCGCGACGCGGGCCTGCTCGGAGATCGGGATCGACTTGGCCGTGAGCGGGAAGATGCCGCCGCCCTCGCTGATCAGCGAGCGGTCGTAGTCGTCCCACGACGAGCGCGGCACGGTGAACAGCCGCACGCGCTCGGCGAACGACGTGTCCGCGACCGGGTTCGGGTCGATGAAGATGTGCCGGTGGTCGAACGCGGCGACGAGCCGGATGTGCTTGGACAGCATCATGCCGTTGCCGAACACGTCACCGGACATGTCGCCGATGCCGACGACGGTGAACTCCTCGGTCTGCGTGTCCACGCCGAGCTCGCGGAACGAGCGCTTCACGCTCTCCCACGCGCCCTTGGCCGTGATGCCCATGGCCTTGTGGTCGTAGCCGATCGAGCCACCGGACGCGAACGCGTCGCCCAGCCAGAAGCCGTAGCTCTGGCTCACGCCGTTCGCGATGTCGGAGAACGTCGCGGTGCCCTTGTCGGCGGCCACGACCAGGTACGTGTCGTCGGCGTCGTAGCGCACGACCTGCGGCGCGGGCACGACCTCGTTGTTGATCAGGTTGTCGGTGAGGTCGAGCAGGCCCGAGATGAACATCTTGTAGCAGGCGATGCCCTCGGACATGAAGTTCTCGCGGTCGATGCCGGGGTCGCCGGTGGGGGCGATCGGCTTCTTGACGACGAACCCGCCCTTCGCGCCGACCGGCACGATCACGGCGTTCTTCACGGCCTGCGCCTTGACCAGGCCGAGCACCTCCGTGCGGAAGTCCTCGCGGCGGTCGGACCAGCGCAGACCACCGCGCGCGACGGAGCCGAAGCGCAGGTGCACGCCCTCGACCCGCGGCGAGTACACGAAGATCTCGAACTTCGGCCGAGGCTGCGGCAGGTCCGGGATCGCCTGCGGGTCGAGCTTGACCGACAGGTACGGCCGGGCGTTGCCCTCCGCGTCGCGGAAGAAGTAGTTCGTCCGCAGCGTGGCGTTGATGAGGCTGAGCAGGCTGCGCAGGATGCGGTCCGCGTCGAGGCTCGTCACGTCGTCGATCAGCTTGCCGGTCTCGGTGACCATCACCTCGGTGTGCGCGGCACGCGTCGTGTCGTCGAGCGCCGGGTTGAACCGGGCCTCGAACAACGCGACCAGCGCGATCGCCACGGAGGTGTGGCTGAGCACCGCGTCCTCGATGTAGTCCTGCGAGTACGGCGTGCCCGCCTGGCGCAGGTACTTCGCGTACGCGCGCAGCATCGCGGCCTGCTGCCAGGTCAGCCCGGCCTGCAGCACCAGCGAGTTGAACCTGTCGACCTCGGCCTCACCGCGCCAGACGGCGGCGAACGCGTCCTGGAACCGGACCCGGACGTTGTCCAGGTCCGCCTCGGACAGCTGGGCCAGCGCGGCCTTGTCGATGCGCAGGCCGAAGTCGTAGATCCAGCACTGCACGCCGTCTTCGCGGGCGATCTCGTACGGCCGCTCGTCGACCACGATGACGCCCATGCGCTGCAACATCGGCAGCACATCGGACAGCGTGATGCCGTCGCCGGTCACGAAGAGCTTGAAGCGCCGCTCGCCCGGTTCGGCGTCCTCCGGCACGTAGAAGACCATGTCGAGGCCACCCTCGACGAGCGCCTCGATGCGCCGGTAGTCCTCCAGACCCGTGCTGGCCGGGAAGTCCTCCTTGTAGGCCTCCGGGAAGACCGTGGAGAACCGCTGGCCCTGCTCGGTGGCCGACTCGGCACCGAGGTCGCCCTCGTCGCCGACGACGGCCTCGATCATGCGGTCGTCCCAGCTGCGAACGGCCTCGGCCAGCTTGGCCTGGATCGCCGCGACGTCCGGCTCCAGCGTGCGCGCCGGGTCCGTGTGCACCATGAAGTGCACGCGGGCCAGCGCCGACTCGCCGATGCGCGCGCTGTACTCGAGGTTCAGGCCGCCGAGCTCGGCGAGCAGCACCTCCTGCATCGCGAGGCGGCTGGTCGTCGTGTAGCGGTCGCGCGGCAGGTAGACCAGGCAGCTGAAGAACCGGCCGAACGGGTCGCGGCGCAGGAACAACCGCAGCCGGCGGCGTTCCGCGAGCGCGATGACGCCCGTGGTCGTCTGGTAGAGCGTCTCCGCGTCGACCGAGAACAACTCGGTGCGCGGGTAGTTCTGGATCACCTCGAGCATCCGCTGGCCCGAGTAGGACTGCAGCGGGAAGCCGGCACGGTGGATGACCTCGCGCACGCGGCGTTCGACGACGGGGATGTCGAGGACGTTCTCGTGCAGCGCCGTGGTGCTGAAGATGCCCAGGAAGCGGTGCTCGCCGGTGACGTTGCCCTCGCCGTCGAACGTCTTCACGCCGACGTAGTAGGGGTAGACGCTGCGGTGCACGCTGCTCTGCGCGCTCGCCTGGGTGAGCACCAGCAGTTCGGGGCTCAGGGCCTGCTCGCCCTTGTCCGGGCCGGCGGTGAGGCTGCGCGCGGCGAGGCTGTCCTGCCGCAGCACGCCGAGCCCGCTCGCGAGCACGGCCCGCAGCGCCGGTTCGCCGTCCTCCTGCACCAGCTCGTACTGCCGGTAGCCCATGAACGTGAAGTGCCCGTCCGCGAGCCACCTGAGCAGGTTCGCGCCGTCCGTGGTGCCCGTGGACGAGTCCTTGCCCAGCTCCTCGGCCAGCTGCAGGGCCGTCGTCACCATGCGATCGGTGTCCTCGACCACCTCGCGGACGTCGGTCAGCACCGTCAGCAGCCGGGTCTCGAGCTCGCGGGCACGGTCGGGGTCGGTGATGAGGTCGACCTCGATGTTCATCCACGACTCGGCCAGCGCGTCCGCGGGCGGATCAGCCGGGTCGGCGGTCGGCAGCACCTCGGTGCGCTCACCGGTGACCGGGTCCCGCCGCACGACGACGATCGGGTGCACGACGCGCTGCACCTGCACACCACCCCGCGTCAGCTCGGACGCGACCGAGTCGACGAGGTAGGGCATGTCGTCGGTGACGACCTGGACCACGGTGACGGGACACTGCCACCCGTCGGTCCCGCGCGTCGGGTTGAGAATGCGCACCGCGGCGCGTCCGGGAACGCGGCTCTCGGCGAGCTGGTAGTTCGACCGCACCGCACCGACCAGGTCCACCGGGTCGTCGTCGTTGACTTCCTCGGCGGGCACGTGGCGGTAGAACAAACGGATCAGGTCTGCGAGTTCGGGGGCATTGGCGGCGGCCCGTTCGATCAATTCGTCACGGACCTGCTCAGGACTGGCCGTTGGACTTCCATCACCCGCGGCGGGGGCCGCGGAGACGTCGTCGGTTCGGGTCGGGGCTCCAGTCGAGGTCATCTTCAGGCGACTCCACGCTATCCGGCACCTCTGTGTGCCGGGTCCGGCCCCACCATAGATGGAGTGGCGGCCGTCACCGGCAACGGGAGGGGCACTGACGGACCACTGAATCGTGGGCTGAATCGAGTCACATCATCAGTGGCGACAAGGCATTCCACAGCGGTGGGCGACCGCGGAACCCGGCATCCCCCGCCGGCCTCCGCGCCCTTCCCCGCACAGCATTCATCCGATCATGGGGCCAGCGAGGTCGTGACCACCGCCGAACCGCCACCCCGACCACTCCTCGCCGTCCCGCGAACACCGCACCTCCACCGACCAGGTGCCCACGCGAGGCCCGTCTCGAACCACCCGGCCGGGTTTGGGCAAGGCTTGAGGTGTGGCGCTGACCACCTCACCTGGCCGGCAGCGTCCACCCCGGCGGCCCATCCGGTCGGACCCGACGAATCGGACCCGTGGTCTCACTGTCCGTCGGCACCCCGACGGGCACGATGGGCCCCGTCTTCTCCTGCTCCGACTCCACCGGACCCGCGGCTTGCTGCTGCTGCTCGTCGAACGCGGCTCTAGCCCGGAACAACCCGTCCGAACCGGACGCCACGCCCAGCGCGTCCGCCGTCTTCACCGGTTCGGTGGCGGGTTCGGTGGCGGGTTCGGTGGCGGGTTCGGTGGCGGGCGCCGGTTCGACAGCGGCCCAGTTCGGCGCGGCCAGGTCCGCGACCTCGAGCTGCTCCTCGTCGGAACGCCGCCCCGTCTCGTACGCCACCAACGCCTCGGCCAGCAGGTCGGCGAGGCTCATCTCGCTGGGCCGGCGCCGACTGCTGGGCCGCCCGCCGTTGTCGGCGTCCCCGGCCTCGACCGCACTGGCCGCGCCGGACCCCTCACCCGCGGGAGCTGAGCCCTCGGTGGCGAAGAAGTCGTACGACGGGTCCGCGCCGGGCTCGCCGACCGGCCCGAAGCCGGTCTCGGTCGGGGCGTCGACGTCGACGCCGACCCCGGTGGGCTCGCCCTTCCTCTCCTCGATGCCGGCACCGGCCGAGGCCTGGTCGCCGGCGGAGGAGTGCTCGCCGACGAAGGTGTGCTCGTTGGCCGAGGTGTGCTCGCTGGCCGAGGTGTGCTGGTCCGATGCGGTGTGCTGGTCGGACGAGGTAGCCGTGTCAGGCCGGCTGTAGCCGGAGCTCGTGCCGGAGGCGGAGTCGAACCCCGCCTCCGCGCCGTAGCCGTAGCTGGTGGCAGAGCCGGACTCCTCGCTGCGGGCACCGCCGAAACCCGACTCCGCACCGAGACCGGCACCGAACCCCGGGCCCGTGCCTTCCCCCGCGCCGAAGCCCGCGTCCCTGCTCTCGCTGGCCCCCGGCCCCGACGGGCCGAGGCCCACGCCGGCCCCGTCACCCGCACCGAAGCCCGCGTCCGTGCCCTGCCCCGCGCCCTGACCCGCGCCGAAGCCCGACTCCGCGGCCTGGCTCGCGCCAAAGCCACCGTCCGTGCCCCTGGGCGTGCCGAAGGCCGGGTTCTCGGGGCTTTCGCTTGAGCCGTAGAGGGATTCGGCGTAGCCGAGTTGGCTGCCGAAGCCCGTCTGCGTGCCGAAGGTGGGCTGCGGCTGCTCGGGCTGCTGCGCCTGCACCGGAGCGGCCGGGGCCTGCGGGGTGTCGTCGTCCTCCACGTCCGCTGAGCTCAGGAACGTCGTCGACAGCAGGTCCGGTTCTTGCGGCGCCGGGATCTCGGGCGGGGCGGGGACCGTCGGCACCTCGTCCGGGAGCGGTGGGAGCGGCTTCTCGTCCGGGTTCGGGGTGTCGGCCGGCGGGGTGGGGACCGAGGCCGTCGCTGCCTTGGGGGTGCTGAAGTCGAGGCTGCTGAAGTCCAGGTCCGGGAGCTTGCGCTCGTCCGGGTCCTGGGAGGCCGCGGGGAAGCCCACTGCCGGGGTGTGCAGCGGGTAGGCGGGCTCGGCGTCCTGGTGCGGCCCGAAGTCCGGGGCCGCGGGCGGGCGGGAGAACGCCGCCGAGAGGGACGAGCGGGTCGCGGTGTCCGAAGTGTCGTGGTCGGTGAAGTAGCTCGGGCGGGGTGGGGCGCCCGCGTCGGCGAAGTAGTCCTTCTTCGGCTCGTCCTGGGACGAGGACGACGGCGGTTCCACCCGCCACGACGGGGTTTCCGCCTGCTGCTCCGCTTCCTGGGCCCGGCGACGGCGGCCGCCCGCGCGCAGGCCCTGGGCCTTGAGCATGTCGAGGACGCTTTCCGGCTGCGGTCTCGACTCGTCGTCGCGGGCGGCGGCCTTCTTCGCCACCGCTTCGCGCTCCACGGCCTGGCGGGCCACCTCCTGGTGCGCCGCTTCCTGGCGGGCCACGTCGCGGCGGACCGCTTCCTGACGCGCGGCCTCGCGGCGGGCCTCCTCCTTGCGGGCGTTCTCCTGGCGGATCGCTTCCTGCCTCGCCAGTTCCTGGCGCAGAGCGTCCTCGCGGGCGGCTTCCTGCCTCGCGGCCTCCTGGCGCGCCGCCTCTTTGCGCGCGGCTTCCTGGCGGACCGCTTCCTGGCGAGCGGCCTCTTCGCGGGCGGCCTCCTGGCGGGCCGCTTCCTGACGGGCGGCCTCTTCGCGGGCGGCTTCCTGACGCGCGGCCTCCTCGCGGGCGGCCTCCTGGCGAGCCAGCTCCTGCCGTGCGGCCTCCTCGCGTGCCGCCTGGTGGCGGGCTGCCTCCTCGCGGGCCGCTTCCAGGCGGGCGGCCTCCTGGCGCGCCGCGTCCTGCCTGGCCAGCTCCTGCCGCGCGGCTTCCTCGGCGGCCTGGGCTTCGCGTTCCGCCTGGGCCCGCTGCTCGGCGCGGGCCTGGCGTTCTTGCTCGATCTGGCGGCGGGCCTCGCGTTGCAGCTCCATCAGCTGCTGCTCGACCTTGCGCTTGCGCTCCTGCTCCACGGTCAGCGGGGGCTGTTGCCCCGACGGGGCAGGCGCTTCGGGATCGGCGGGCACCGCCGGGATCTCGGCGATGGTGGTCGGGCGGTCGTCGATCTCGCCCGCGGCCACTCGGGCGGCCCGTCGGCGGCCGCTCACCATGGCGCCCGCCGAGGCGATCAGGCCCGAGGCCGGGACGGTGCGGTCGGACGGAGAGGGGGAAGGGGAAGACGGCAGGGGGGCGGGTGGCTGTTCCACGGATTCCGGCATCTTGTCATCGGGTTCGCCGAACGGCTGGACCATGCGCCACCGGTCGGCGGCGTGCTGGCGGGCCGCGGACAAACCTTCCACGGTCATGTCCTCGGCAGCGCGCCGGACGCGCTTGTTCAGCCCATCGCCCTTGCGGACCTGGACCGGGCGCCACTGCCGGAGTTGTTGCTTCAGTGCGGCGGACAGCACGCCGTCGGTGACCACCTGCATGCCCTCGACCGGGCGGAGCAGGCTCGCCAGCTGCTGGTGCAGGTCGGCCGGCTGGCGGTGGACGCCGGAGAACTCCGCGGCGAGGCGGGCGCGCACCGCGTAGACGGCGCGGGCGCGGCGGCGTTCGGCGGCGTGGGCGGAACGCAGGTTCGTGAGCGCGTCGGCCAGTTCCCCGGACACCTCGTGCACGTGGGCCAGCGCGAGCAGGCTTTCCGCGAGCAGGGTGTCGAGCTGGTGGCGTTCGGCGCTCGCCGCGGCCTCCCGCAGCATTTCGCGGGCCAGCGCGACCCGGCCGGCGGGCAGGTGCACGCGGGTGGCGAGCGCGAGGCGCAGCCAGCCCGTGTCGGACGCCGACGGCGCGCGCACCGGACGCTCCAGCACCGGGGTGCCGACGTCGGTGGCGTCGAGCAGGCGGTTCGCGTCCATCAGCGAGAGCGCCAGTTCCAGCGTGAGCCGGGCGACGCCCTGACCGCTGTCCGCGGCCGGATCCGAGAACCTGCTCAGCAGGTCGAGGCCCTCCCGCGCGGCCCCGATGGCGGCGGCGAGATCGCCCCACCTGCGGTGCTGCGCGGCCTGCACCGCGCGGATCATCCCGCGCAGCAGCAGACGTGCGTCCTCGTCGAGCGTCGTGTCGGCGACGTAGAGCTGGTCGGCCTCGGCGAGGGCCAGCGTGGCCTCGTCGCCGCGGCCCACCGTCACCAGGCACTCGCTGGCCTGCACCAGCGCCGACGCCCGCAGTTCCGCGGGCACGTCCGGCGCTTCGAGCACCGGCGCGACCGCTGCGAACCCCGTCAGCGGGGCTCCGACGGACCGGGCGCACTCCGCGAGTTCGACCCGCAGCAACCACCCGGTCTCGTGCTCACCGGCCTTCTCGGCCGCCTTCAGGGCGTCGATCGCCCGGTCCGCGAAGCGGACGCCGCGGCCGACGCGGTTGCCCGCGAAGACCACCAGCGACTCCGCCCGCAGACGGTCGGCCTCGTCGCGGCGGGTCGAGGCGAGCGCGACCGCGCGCTCGCCCAGCACCAGAGCGAGCTCCGGTGCGCGCCAACGCAGCATCCAGGCGGGCACGACCAGCGTGCTCACCTCGACGTTCGCCTGCGTCTCGCCCCTCGCCGCCACGACGTCGCCGTTGCCCTCTCAGTCCCGTGTCAACTTGCGGTACGTGACACGGTGCGGACGAGCCGCGTCGGCACCCAGGCGCTCGAGCTTGTTCTTCTCGTAGCCCTCGAAGTTGCCCTCGAACCAGTACCACTTCGACGGGTCCTCGTCGGTGCCCTCCCACGCGAGGATGTGCGTGGCGACGCGGTCGAGGAACCACCGGTCGTGGGAGATGACCACGGCGCAGCCGGGGAACTGCTCGAGAGCGTTCTCCAGCGAACCGAGGGTCTCGACGTCCAGGTCGTTCGTCGGCTCGTCCAGCAGGATCAGGTTGCCGCCGAGCTTGAGCGTGAGCGCGAGGTTCAGGCGGTTGCGCTCACCACCGGACAGCACGCCCGCGGGCTTCTGCTGGTCCGGCCCCTTGAAGCCGAACGCGCTGACATAAGCGCGCGAGGGCATCTCGACGTTGCCGACGTGGATGTAGTCGAGCCCGCCGGACACGACCTCCCACACGTTCTTCTTCGGGTCGATGCCGCCGCGGTTCTGGTCGACGTAGGACAGCAGGACCGTCTCGCCGACCTTCACGTCGCCGTTGTCCGGCTTCTCGAGACCGACGATGGTCTTGAACAGCGTCGTCTTGCCGACGCCGTTCGGGCCGATGACGCCGACGATGCCGTTGCGCGGCAACGTGAACGACAGGTCGTCGATCAGGACCCGGTCGCCGAAGCCCTTCTTGAGCTTGTCGACCTCGACCACGACGTTGCCCAGACGCGGGCCCGGCGGGATCTGGATCTCCTCGAAGTCGAGCTTGCGGGTCTTCTCCGCCTCGGCCGCCATCTCCTCGTAGCGGTCGAGTCGCGCCTTGGACTTGGCCTGGCGGGCCTTGGCGCCGGAGCGCACCCACTCCAGCTCGTCCTTGAGGCGCTTCTGCAGCTTCTGGTCCTTCTTGCCCTGGACTGCCAGGCGCTCGGCCTTCTTCTCCAGGTACGTCGAGTAGTTGCCCTCGTACGGGTGGGTCCGGCCGCGGTCGATCTCGAGGATCCACTCGGCCAGGTTGTCCAGGAAGTACCGGTCGTGGGTCACGGCGAGCACGGCGCCGGTGTACTGCGCGAGGTGCTGCTCCAGCCACAGGACGCTCTCCGCGTCCAGGTGGTTGGTGGGCTCGTCGAGCAGCAGCAGGTCGGGCTTGCTCAGCAGCAGCTTGCACAGCGCTACGCGGCGGCGCTCACCACCGGAGAGCTTGGTGACGTCGGCGTCCGGAGGCGGGCAGCGCAGGGCGTCCATCGCCTGCTCCAGCTGGGAGTCGAGGTCCCACGCGTCGGCGTGGTCGAGCTCCTCCTGGAGCTTGCCCATCTCCTCCATCAGCTCGTCGGAGTAGTCGGTCGCCATCAGCTCGGCGATCTCGTTGAAGCGATCCAGCTTCACCTTGATCTCGCCCAGGCCCTCCTGGACGTTGCCGAGGACGGTCTTCTCCTCGTTGAGCGGCGGCTCCTGCTGCAGGATGCCCACGGTGTAGCCGGGCGACAGGTACGCCTCGCCGTTGTTGGGCTGGTCCAACCCCGCCATGATCTTGAGCACGCTCGACTTGCCGGCGCCGTTGGGACCGACCACACCGATCTTCGCGCCGGGGTAGAACATGATCGTGACGTCATCGAGGATGACCTTGTCACCGTGCGCCTTGCGCACCTTTTTCATGGTGTAGATGAACTCGGCCATGGCGGCGATCGTAGAGCGGTGCCCGGAGGCTCCTGACCTCGGTCGCCGACAAGCAGCCGCCCACCCCCGGAACCAGCGTCACGCGAGTCGGTGACCTGCTCGTTCCGTTCGAACGTGAACGGTTGTCGGCGATCGGTCCTCGGCGGCCCCGATCTACGAGCTTCCCTCCTTCTTCGTGGATCTCGGTGGGTACATCTTCTCCGGCGCGCGCTACCCGTTCGGGTGGCTTCCCGAAGTCCGGCACACGGTTGCCCCGAACGGATCAGAACGGAACCGGTTCCTCGGCAAGATCTTCGGCGGCCCGAGGCTCAACGAGCGGAGCGGCGCCCAGTGACTGCACGCGACTCAAATCCAACCCGACGTGCATGGCGTCGAGGTTGAACGCCTGCCGCTTCACGTCGTCCTTCTCGTACGTGCGGATCCGCAGCTTGCCCTGGACGATCACCGGATCGCCCTTGGACAGCGTGGTCTTCACGCTGTCGGCGAGCTTGCGCCAGCACGTGACGCCGAGCCACAGGACCTCGCCGTCCTCCCACTCCCCGAGCGCGGTGTTGTAGCGGCGCTCGGTCGAGTTGATGCGGAAGAACGCGTGCGATTTGCCGTCCTCGCCGTGTTTGTACGTGATGTCGCTGACGACAGTGCCAACGCAGGTGATCATCGTGGAATTCCAGGACATCGGGCTCGCCTCCAGGTCGCGGGGTCGTGGTCCAGATTGCTCGGGGGACGAACGCGCCGGGCGGGGTCGCGACGGATCTGTGGACAACTCGCGAGCTGTGGACAGGTCGAGATCTTGAACGGCTTCACGCCCCGGAATTGTCGGTGGTCCGTGCTAGGGCGACGCTGGAGCGGACGCGAGTGAGTGAGCGCCCACTCATTGACATGAGTGAGTGCTCACTCATACAGTTGCGGACGTGTCAGAGGAACCACGCCGCCGCCGCGCCCCCGCGATGAGCCCGGAAGATCGCCGCGAAGCGATCGTCCAGGCGACGCTGCCACTCGTCGTGAAGGCCGGCGCGAACGTCACCACCAGCCAGATCGCCGCCGCGGCCGGCATCGCGGAGGGAACGGTGTTCCGCGTCTTCAAGGACAAGGCGGAACTGCTCGACGCGTGCGTGCAACGCGCGCTGCGGTCCGACGAGGAGATCGCACTCCTCGACGCCATCCCGGCGGACGTGCCGCTGGAGGAACGACTCGTCGCGGGAGTGGCGGCGTTCAGCGGCTACCTCGACCGCATGTGGGGCCTCATCGGCACGTTGCGCGAGTCCGGCTACCACCCGCACGACGGCGACCACCAGAAGCACAAGGGGCCGCCGGTCGGCATGCAGCAGCTGTCCGACGCCGTCTCGCGCCTCTTCGACGACGCGGACCTGCGCGTCAGCCCAGACCTCGCCGGGCGCATGTTGCTCGGCACCGTCTTCACGAACCGCATGGGCTCGGGCTTCGGCCAGACCGCCGCCGAACCGGCCGAGGTCGTCGAGCTCTTCCTGCACGGCGCGCTCAAGGGGGAGACCAGATGAGTGAGCTCATGATCGAGGCCCACGACGTCAGCAAGAGGTTCGGTGACGTGAACGCGCTGGAAGGCGTGAGCGTCACCGCGAAGAAGGGCTCCGTCCTGGGCCTCCTCGGCCACAACGGCGCCGGCAAGACCACACTGGTCAACGTCCTCACGACGATGCTGCCGCCGTCCGGTGGCAGCGCGAGGGTCGCCGGGTTCGACGTCGTGAAGCAGAGTCACGAGGTCCGCAGCCGCATCGGCCTGACCGGCCAGTTCGCCGCCGTCGACGAGCAGCTGAGCGGTCACGACAACCTCGTGCTGATCGCCCGCCTGCTCGGCGCGAGCCGCGCCCAGGCCCACGCCCGCGCGGACGACCTGCTGGAGCAGTTCGACCTCACCGACGCGGCCAAGCGCAACGCCAAGACCTACTCCGGCGGCATGCGGCGGCGCCTCGACCTGGCCGCGTCGCTGGTCGGCAACCCCGAGGTGCTGTTCCTGGACGAGCCGACCACCGGCCTCGACCCGGCCAGCCGCCTCGCGATGTGGGAGATCGTCGAGAAGCTCGTCGCGGACGGAACGACCGTGCTGCTCACGACCCAGTACCTGGACGAGGCCGACCGCCTCGCGGACTCGATCACCGTGCTGTCCCACGGGAAGGTCGTCGCCTCGGGCACCTCAGCCGAGCTCAAGGCCCAGGTCGGCCAGCGCACGGTGACCGTGACGCTCGACTCGGTGTCCGAAGTGGACAAGGCGTTGCAGGCCATCAACTCCGTTGGGCTGCACCCGGTCGCGGAGGGCCTCACGCTCACCACGCCCGTCAGCGCGTCACGTGACCTTGCGACGGTCGTGCGCGCGTTGGACGACAACGGCTTGGAGGCACACGAGATCGGCCTCAAAGAGCCCACCTTGGACGACGTCTACCTCACGCTCGCCGCGAACTAGGGGAAAATCATGGCGACATTGACCTGGCACGGCAGCAGTTACCCGACGCAAGTCCTCGTGCTGACCGGCCGTTCGCTGCGCGCGTTGCTGCGCACGCCCGCACTCGTCTTCTTCAGCATCCTGCAACCGTTGATCATGTTGACCCTGTTCAGCCAGATCTTCGGCAGCATCACGTCCACGGCGAACTTCCCGCCGGGTATGAGTTACATCGACTTCCTGCTGCCCGCGATCCTCGTGAACACCGCGATGCAGTCCTCTCTCGCGTCCGGCATCGGGCTCGTGCAGGACATGTCGAACGGTGTGCTCGCACGGTTCCGTTCGCTGCCCATCCGCCCGAGCACGGTCCTGTTGGCGCGCAACCTGTCCGACGCCGTGCGCACCGCCTTCCAGCTCGTGCTGATGATCGCGTTCGGCGTGCTGGTGTTCGGCTTCCGGCCGGACGGCGGTGTGCTCGGCACCCTCGCCGCCCTCGGCCTCGCCCTGGTCGTCGGCTGGGCGCTGAGCTGGGTGTTCATCGCGATCGCCGCGTGGGTCCGCAAGGCGGAGCTCATGCAGACCGTGGGCTTCCTGGCGATGTTCCCGCTGATGTTCGCGTCCAGCGCGTTCGTGCCGATCAACGGCCTGCCGGGCTGGCTGCAGGCGATCGCCAAGGTCAACCCGCTGACCTACGCGGTCGACGCCGCCCGCAGCCTGGCGCTCGCCCACCCCGTCACGGGAGTGGCCGGCGCGCTGGTCACGAGCGGCGTGATCGCGGCGATCGGCGCGTTCTTCGCGGTCCGAGGGTTCCGCAGGCCGCTGTCGGTCTAGTCCTTCCCGGCCATCTTGCGCAGCATCGCGTTGTAGGCCTCGAGGTCGGCGTCGCCATCGGCGTCGGCCTTGCGGTCCAGCCGCTTCGCGTCCCGGCCGTCCTGCCGCGCCCACTGCGTGAGCAGGGCGACCATCACCACCAGCAACGGGATCTCCCCCGCCGCCCACGCGATGCCGCCGCCGAGCCGCTGGTCCTCCAGCAGGTTCTGCACCCACGGCAGCGCGAGACCCCGGTAGAACTGCTCGCCGATGACGTTCGCGGAACTCATCAGCACCACGCCGAAGAACGCGTGGAACGGGATCGACGCGAACAGCAGGCCCAGCCGGCCCAGCGGCGGCAGCTTGTTCGGTGCCGGGTCCACGCCGATCACGGGCCAGTAGAAGACGTAGCCCGCGAGGATGAAGTGGGCGTTCATCGCGAGGTGCGCCCAGTGGAACGGCAACGCGGCCTCGAAGAGCCCCGAGAAGTACAGCGCGTAGAACGAGCCGACGAACAACGCCAGTGCCACGAACGGGTTCGTCAGCAGGCGCGCGACCGGCGAGTGCACGAACGCGAGGATCCACTCGCGCGGGCCCGGCACCTCCTTGCCCACCGGCAGCGCGCGCAACGCCAGCGTGACCGGTCCGCCCAGGACGAACAGGATCGGCGTCAGCATGGAGAGCACCATGTGCGCCTCCATGTGGACGCTGAACATCGCCGGCGAGTACTTGCCCATGCCCGACGACGTCGCGAACAGCAGCGAGAAGCAGCCGCACAGCCACGCGGCCGTGCGACCGACCGGCCACTTGTCGCCGCGCTGGACGAGCCTGCGCACACCCAGGACGTACAGGACCGCGAGTGCCACCGCCGCGGTGCCGAAGACCAGGTCGAAGCGCCAGTCGAAGAGGATCGCCGCGAACGTGGGCGGTCCGTCGAGGTCGTAGCCGATGGCGATCTCGGTGCGGCTGGGCAGGTCCGTGCTGCCGCCGGGCGGAGGCGTGCGGGCCAGCGCCACGGCCAGGCCGATGGTGAACATCATCAGCAGGACTTCGAGGCCGGCGAGCCTGAGCAACGCGCGCGGCTTGCCGTCGACGACGCCCTTCACGCCGCGTTCGCGCTGGAAGTAGCCGAACACGCCGAGCAGCAGCAGGCACGCTAGCTTGCCGAGCGTCAGCCAGCCGTAGGTCGAGGTGACGAGGTCGGCGGGGGTGATGCGCACCAACGCGTTCACGACGCCGGAGACGGCCATCACGATCCAGCACACCAGCGCGATCTTCGAGAACCTCGTGGCGGCCAGCGGGAGGTGCGCGCCGCCACGTCTGCCGTGCGCGAGCAACGCGATCAAGCCGCCCACCCACAGCACCGCGGCGACGAGGTGGAACAGCAGGCTGTTCGTCGCCATGTCGTGCGAGCCGCCCGACGACGAGTGTCCCGTGACGGCGACCGGGATCAACGCCAGGATGGCGCCGAACAGCAGGACGGTCGTCCATCCCCACGACAGCACCAGACGGCAGCCCAACGCGAGCAACGCCACGATGATCGCCGTCAGCAGCCACGCCTTCGACTGCTCCAGCAGCATCGCCGTCGCCATCATCTGGCTGAACGTGAACGAGCTCACTGGACGATCGATCGCGGCCGCTGTGGTGAACGGCACGGACAGAAGTGCGCCCACGAGCCACACGAGCGCGAACCACCCGGCCGTGCGCATCGCGGCGTAGCCGTCCGCTGCGAGAGTGCCCGACTTCTGCGGTGGCACGAGGAAAGCCGCCAGCAGCAACGAGCCGATGGTCACCACCGCACCCGTCTCGGTCAGCACTCGCACGATCTGCACACCGACCGGCGGGTTGATCTCGAACGAACTCAGCGCGACGGCCGCGAGCGCGGCCACCGCGAAGCCGATTGCGACGAGGGGCACCAAACCCGTTCTGGTGGAGCGTTCGATTGGCACGCCCCGGAGCCTACGACCCTCTAGTGTTGGGCCGTGTGAGACGTTCTCTCCCTCTCCTGCTCGTGCTGCTCTCGCTGACCGGCTGCGCGTACTCCATCCAGGGCGAACCGGTCGCGGCACCGCTGCCGCCGCTCGCCATCGCGACGCCGCGCAAGACCGCGGGAGTCGACCCGTGCGCCCTGGTGACGGAGAAGGACCTCAAGCCGATCGGCACGCTGAAGTTCAACCCCGTGCCGCGCACCGAGCTCGCGAACTCGTGCCTCTACACCCTCAAAGAAGGCCCTTACGTGCTGGTGGCGGTGCCTTACCGGTCGTTCGACCAGTCGAAGAAGGCGCAGCCCGAGGGCACTGAGGTCGACACGTCCAAGCACGCCACGTGGCTGAGCTGCGGCCGTCAGGACGACGACAAGACGAAGGACATGGTGTGCACGGCCACCATCGCCGTCACGCGTGAGGAGTCCTTGATGGTCGCCATCGGCATGAGTGGCAACGCGACCGAGAGCAAGGCGAGCAAGGCGCTGGAGCCGCTCCGCCAGGAAGCCCTCAAACGGATGCCGCCGGCCTAGCGGCCCTCCTGGCGAGCCAGGTCGCCGGGATGATCAGCGCCGTGACGAGCGCCACGAACCCGAGCGACAGCACGAGCGAACTGACGTGCGCGAGCCCGCCCACGATCGGCGGACCCGCGAGGAACCCCGTGTAGGCGATCGTCGTAACCAGGCCAAGTTCGCGTTCGCCGCCGCTGCCGTCCGCGCGCTTCCCGGTCTCGCTCGCGAGGTCCATGACCACCGGGAACGAGAACGCGAGCCCCAGTCCGGCCAGTCCGAACCCGGCGTAGCCCGCGACCGGGAAGGGAACCGCGACGGCGAGCGCCAGGCCCGTTGCCGCGAGCGCACCGCCCGCCGCGAGCAGACGGTGTGGGCCCAGTCGGCGTTGGATCGGTTCGCCGAACCACCGCGCGAGCGCCATCGTGACCGAGAAGACCGCATAGGCGTAGGCACCCGCAGCGTCACCCATGCCCCGCTCACGCACCATGAACAACGCCGACCAGTCCGCCGCCGCCCCTTCCGCGATGGCGCTGCACAGCGCGACGCACGCCAACAGCCAGAGGACCGGGCTCTTGAGCACGTTCGCTCGTTCGGTGACTTCTTCCCGATGACGCTCCCCCACGCCTCCGGGGATGTACTTCGCGATGAGAGCGGTCACAAGGACGCCCACGAACGCCGCCACGAGGAAGTGCCGCATCGGCGTCCAGTGGGCTTGTGCGGCGGCGGCACTGCCCAACGACCCGATGAGACCGCCAACGCTGAACCCGGCGTGGAACTGCGGCATCAACGGCCGCTGCAACGCCCGTACGACGACGACCGCGGCGATGTTCATCGACACGTCCATCACGGCGATGCTCGCCCCCAGCGCCACGAGCGTGAGTCCGAATTGGACCGTTGACTGCGACAAGGCGAGCACGGGCAGAAGCAACGGACTGAGGAGACTGCTCGCTATCAGCGCGCCACGGCTGCCGTGCACCGCGCAGTACCGGGCCGCCAGCGGTGCCGTGAACGCCAGCCCGGCGCTCGCCCCGAGCAACGCGAGCCCGAGGCTGCCCACCTCCGCGCCGATCTGCTCGGCGAGCGCGGGCACGCGGGCGGCCCAGGTGCCGAAGACGGCGCCGTTCAACAGGAACGCGACGAACGCAGCCAACCGTGGGGACATGCGACCCAGCATGACTGAAGCGCTTCAGCAACACCAGGGATCTGGGTCCTATCTCTCGCCTACGATGCGTCTGTGGACTCCGACCGCCGACGCAGGCCGACGCTGGACACCGTCGCCGCCGCCGTCGGGGTCTCCAGGGCAACGGTGTCGAACGCGTACAACCGGCCCGACCAGCTGTCGTCGTCGTTGCGCGAACGCATCCTCGAAACGGCCCGCACGCTCGGCTACGCGGGCCCGGACCCGGTGGCCCGCTCGCTGGCCACCCGCTCGTCCGCGGCCGTGGGCTTCATGCTGCCGCAGGGCCTGTCCGGCGCGTTCTCGGATCCGGCGCTGTCGATCGTGCTCGACGGCCTCGCCCAGACCGTCGACGGCCACGACCACAGCCTCGTGCTGATGCCAGGAGACGCCACGGGCGGTCCACGCCCATCGATCGTGTCGCGCGCACAGGCAGACGTGATGGTCGCCTACTCACTGCCCGACTCGGCCCCCGCCCTCGACGCCGTGGCGACCCGTGGCCTCCCCCTGGTCGTGATCGACCAACCCGAACTCCCCGACACCGCCCGCGTCGAGGTGCAGGACCACGCCGGCTGCACCGCGGCCGCCACGCACCTCCTCGACCTGGGCCACCGGCGGTTCGGCATCCTGACGTTCGCACTGCGCCCGGACGGAGTATCCGGACCGGTCTCGCACGAGCGCCGTTCGGACGTGCCGTTCCGCGTCAGCCGCGACCGACTGGGCGGCTACCTCGACACTTTGGAAAAAGCAGGGGTGAAACCGGACAATGTTCCGGTGTGGGAGGCGCGCGGCAGTGATCGCGAGCTCGGACGACTAGGCGCGCGGTGGCTGCTCACCCGCACGCCGCGCCCGAGCGCTTTGCTGTGCACGTCGGACCAACTGGCCTTCGGCGCCCTCCAAGCAGCACGCGACCTGACGTTGACCGTCCCGGGGGACCTTTCGGTCGTCGGCTTCGACGACGTCCCCGAAGCGGCCTACAGCGACCCGCCGTTGACTACCGTGCGTCAACCCCTGGCCGACAAGGGCCGCAGAGCCGGCGAACTGGCACTGAAGTTACTGGCCGGCGCGAGACCGCCGAGGCCGACGAGACTCGGCGTTTCCCTCGTGGAGAGAGCCTCAACGGCCCCACGGAAGTGATCCGCGTCACGTTTAGACAGTTTTCGTCACCCATTTGGTCGTAGGGCGGAAACGGTCGATCGACTCCGGACGATGTGTCCGGTGGGGGCACCGGGCGACCACACTTCGTGGCCGCTCTCGCACCCCTCCAGCCTCTGTAGCTCAGTGGAGAGAGCGAGGGACTTCTAATCCCGAGGTCGCAGGTTCGAATCCTGCCAGGGGCGCTGGACCGAAGGCCCCCGACCTGCACCAGGTCGGGGGCCTTCGTCGTTCTCGATCACGGCTCGCCCGGAAGCAGAGACCGTCACGCGCCAGGCCCCGCCGGCGGAGTCAACTGACGCCCGCGATGCGCTCCAGCTCCGCCATGGGGACGTCGGTCGCCAAACCGACGAAGTCCAGGTCCTCCATCACCTTGTCGCCGTGGTGCGCGCAGAACTTGCTCTGCGAGAGTTCGAGCATGGACATCGCGATCGCAAGAGAATTCCTCATCACGTAGTCGTAGACGGTGGAATCCTGATACGCGTGCCGGTCTCGCCAGCCGAGGGCCACGAGGTTGCCCCCGCGTTCTCGTGAGCGCTCCTTCAGCTGGACGGTGAAACCCAGGGAAGTCAGTCCGTAGAGCATGTCCATGGTCGTCTCGGGCTGATAGCCGAAGTCGCGCCGGATCATGTCCAGGAAGACGTGCACGTTGCTCGGGAGTTCGCATTGGCAGCCGTCTCGGAAGACGCGCAGGACGAGCCTCCGCTCTTCGACGGACATGCGCTCCAGCGTGCCCAGGAAGGTTCCGGCCACAGATTTGACGGCCACCTTGTGCGCCTTCTTGGTGGCATCGAGTGCGCGGTACAGCTCGTCCGGTTCCGCGGGGATGTAACTCTTGCGCGCGGGAAGAACTTTCGGCGGCAACTTCTTGACTATGAGATCGGCGATCTCCCGGGGCGTCCGCCTGCGGACACCGTCATCACCGACTCTCGCGTCGATGTGGCCGACTGCGGCGAAGTGCCCGGTGATCTCCGCGTCGTCCAGGCGAACAGGCAGCACGTAGTCGGCCTCGTGCTCTCGGAACGCCCTCACTTGTGCACTCTTGCGTTCGTGGTTGGTCCACAACTTCTCGTGGTACTCGAAAGACGAGAACAGGACACAATGCCTGGCTGCCTTGCTGTAGACCCAGGCCAGGTGTTCGTGGAGATCTTTGCCCCAGAGCTCGATCTCCTCGAACGCATCGTAGAAAACACGCACCTTGCTGTCACGCAGGGCACCTGCCACCGACTCCACGAACTCTCGCTGTTCACCCGCGAAAGAAAGAACGACGTCGTACTCGAATTCAAGGGCTGGACCGACCATGAGGGAACTGACATCCAATGCGTGGACAACTTCTGTGCGGCTCGACGACGAGGTCCGACACCGGGAGCCAGATGCTAGCAGCGGGCGGCCGCTGGCGGCACACAATGAAAAGAATACTGTCGCACTGGAATATTCATGCCGATAACGAAATTTCAAGTCGCAGACGCCTCGGACGAGAGGCCGGCGGAAATCTGCTCGTGCCGCGAGTTCTCGTCGACGAGGTCAGCGGCCCCGTCGACGAGAAGCGGGCGGGCGCTACGGCGACGTGAAGACCACGTCCACCCAGTAGTTCAGGGAGCGGTAGGTCTGGTTCGGGAAGTTGCTGCCGAGTGCGTAGACGCCGTTGCCGCCGCTGCCGATCGTCGACGGCGCCGTCAGCGGGCCCGCTGTCCTCGCTTGCGTGAAGTAGTCGTAGTCGTAGGAGTAGCGGCCGCCGGGGCAGAAGTACGAGGCGATGTAGGTGGTGCCCGCGGTGACGTTGAGCGGGGTGGTCAGTTGCACGGTCTGCCAGCCGCTCGCCGTCTCGTTGGTGGCTGTGGCGGTGGCCAGGCGGGTGCCGGTGGAGGACCAGACGCTGACGGTGTGGGTGCCCAGGTTCTGGGGGCCCTTGTAGAACTTGACGGCGGTGATCCTGCCGTTGACGGCCGGGGTGAACTTGAAGCCCAGCTCGCCCGCGCTGGTGTCGGTGGTGGTGATGTTGGCCGGGGTGGCGCCGGTGAAGAACGACACCGGGTACGTGTACGGCGTGTAGGTGGCGGTGTGGGCGCCTGCCGCGGTGGGGAACAGGGCGTAGGTGACGCCCTTGATGGTCTCCCTGGTGAAGGTGACCGGCGTGCCGGCTCGCGTGATGGACGTCAGCACGCCCTTGGACGAGTGGACCGGCAGCATTCCTCGGAGCATGCCGTTGGTGCGGTTGTCGACGGTGGCGGTGAACGTGAGGTTGTTGCCGCTCCAGGCGATCGCGGAGAAGTACGACGCGTTGCGGCCGTCGGTCCAGTCCAGGATCTGCTTGCCGGTGATGATCGGAACGCCCCTGGCCTTGGCCGAGGTGATGATCTGCGTGCCGAAGTTGTCGCCGCTGATGTAGTAGTGCGTGCCGAAGACGCCGTAGTAGCCCTCGTAGCCGAGGGCTCGGTCGAGCATGGTGTCGATAGCGGCCGGGTAGGTCATGCCGTTCTCGTCGACGAGCTGGGAGACGACCTGGAAGACGTCGATCATCGTGCCGTCGAGGTCGGCGAAGCGCATGGGGAGGCCTGAGCCGGTGAACATGCCTGGGCGGTTGTTCACCCACCAGCTGGGTGCGTAGTAGTAGTTGAGGTCCATGCGGATGCCCTTGCCCAGTTCGACCTTGGGCTGGGTGGCCCAGTCGCTCCAGACGATGCAGTGGGTGCGGTTGCCCGTCTGCGGCGGGAGGCTCGGGTAGGTGGTCGCCCAGAGGGCCAGTTCCGAGGTGAAAGTCGTTTCCAGGGACGCCGGGGTCCAGTTGGCGCAGCCGGTGTTGACGTGGATGCCCAGGTCGAAGCCCTGGCTGTTGTAGGCCGCGGCTTGAGCGTCGGTCATGGTGGCGCCGTCGACGAACATCCACGACGTGGCGCGCAGGGTCTCCCACTGGTCGAACGAGGCTCCGGCCGGGGTGTTGGCCTTCAGCTCCTCGAAGTAGGTCTGGGTGCCGCCGGGGGTGCCGTGGTCGTCCAACGCCATGACGATGGCGGTTTTGAGGCCCTTGGGCAGGTACCAGGTCTTCGGGATGGGCTTCTTGGCGCGGTTGATCGTCGCCAGGAGGTTCGCGAAGAGGCGCTGCTGTTCGTCGGCCTGCGGGATCGCGATCTTGGCGAAGTCGTTCCAGTCGGGCTGGACGTCGCCGGTCTTCGCGCCGAAGAACAGGTCCACCGGGCGCAGGGGCGGGTCGTTGTCCCGTTCGACGCCTGCCCAGGCCGGGTTTCCCTGCCTCGTCAGGACGATCGAGCGGGCCAGGTCGTAGGTGAACGCCACCGCGTTGCCGCCGCCCGCGGTCGTGCGCAGGGTGACGGCCGGGTTCGCGGTGGCCGTGGTGGCGTTGCTGTAGAGGGTGGCGATGGTGGTCGCACTCGTCGCCGTGTAACGGTCCGCGGTGCCGTGGTACTGCATCGTGGTGTTCGGCAGACCCGGCACCTGGGCCGGGTTGATGAGCAGGTAGCCGTTGTTCAGCGTGGTGCCGAGGTCGGTCAGGCCGAGCAGGCCCGCCAGCTTCTTGTCCGGGCGGGACGCGATCAGGTTGCCGCCCGCGTTGACCCAGTCGGTGAACATCGTGGCCTGCGCCGCGGTCAGCGGGACCTCGCCCAGCACCACCACGTCGTGCTGCCCGAGCACGGTCGCGTCCACAGAGGACAGATCGGCGGTGGTGAACGAGCCGATGCCCTCCGCTCGCAGGACTTCGGCGAAGTAGCGGCTGAACGGGTGCGCGTCCGACTTGACGAGCAGCACCGGGCCGCCGAAGCCCTGGTCCAGCTCGGTCGGTTCGAAGATCACGTCGACCCAGTAGTTGGCGCTCAGGTGCGTCGAGGTCGGGAACGCGCTGGCGGCCCCGTACTTGAACACGCCGTTCGGTGCCCCCGGGACCGACTTCGGCGCCTGCAGCGGGCCGTTGACCCTCGCTGTCGTGAAGTAGTTGTAGCTCGCGCTGTAGCGGCCCTGCGGCGCGAAGTACGAGGCGACGAAGCTCGTGTTCGCCTGGACCTGCACGGGCGTGGCGAACATCGCCGTCTGCCAGCCCGTCGCCGTCTCGTTCGTGAACGTCGCGGACGCGAGGCGGGTGCCGCTCGTCGTCCACACGGAACCGACGTGCGTGCCCCCGTTGCCGGTGCCTTTGTAGAACTTCACACCGGTGATCCGGCCCGGCCTGTCGGCGCGGAACCGGACGCCCAGCTCCAAGGAGCCGGTGTCGGTTTCGGAAATGACCGCGGGTGTGTCCGACGGTCCCCAGATGCTGTACGGCCCCTCGGCGACGACCAGGTTTCCCCCCTGGGCGGCGGCCACTGAACCATTCTCTTGATCAGCTGCCATACCGGACCCTACCTCCGCAAACGGACAGGTCGGGGCACTGTTGCACGACTGTCGCCAAATCATTGGATTCGAATGCGCCGATTAGGTGACACGTTTGCGGAATGGATAACGCCCGCTCAGAAAATGCGATACCCACGGGCTTGTGACGCCGCCGCGAGACGGTGCTGAATAATCGGGCACGTGGACAAGACGCGGTTGGGCACCTGGCTGGTCGTCGGCGTGCTGGTGGTGCAGACGGCAGCGAGTCTGCTGTGGAGCGCCGACTCGACGCTGACCGGCATCGCCCTCGCCTTCAACGCCGTCGCGGCGGTGTCCACGTTCCTCTTCGTCAAGCGGGGCGGGCAGGCCGCCTGGGTCGTGGGCGGGTGGTGCGCCGGGTTCTTCGGCTGGCACGTGCTCGGGCTCGGTGAGCTGGCCGGCTGGTGGACGACCGGGCTGGAGGCCGCGTTCCTGATCGGCGGGCAGTACCAGCCCTCGGTCGTCTACCAGGCGGTGCTGGCCACGGCTTCCGGTTTCGCCGTGCACCTGCTGCTGCCTCGTCAGCGCCAGGCTTCGGAGACGTAGGCGTCGAAGGACTTCGCCGGACGGCCCAGGAGCCGGGTGACGTCGTCCGCCGGGGTGGCCAGCAGGCCGTTGCGCATGGCCTCGAACATGCCGTTGAGTTCGGTGGCCACCTCTTCGGGGAGGCCGTGGGACAGCAGGACTTCCCGGTAGGCGGCCGGGGTCAGTCGCACGAGTTCGATCTCGGTGCCGGTGGCGGCGGCGATCTTGGCCACGGCCGCTTCGAACGTGACGCCTTCGGGGCCGGTGAGGTCGTAGGTCTGGCCGTGGTGCTCGGGGCTGCGCAACGTCAGCGCGGCCACCTCGGCGATGTCGTGGACGTCCACGAACGGCTCGGGGGTGTCGTCCACCGGGAGCGCCAGGCGGCCGGCCTGGACGTCCTGCTGCCAGATCTCCTCGGAGAAGTTCTGGGTGAAGTTGTTGGCGCGCAAGATGGTCCAGGAAAGGTCGCTTTCGCGCACCGCCTTCTCGGCGGCGTGCATGCCGCGGAAGACGTTCGGCGGGGTTCGGTCGAGGCCGCGGCCGGAGAGCAGGACCAGGCGGGACAAGCCGGAGGCGGCGGCCAGTTCGACGAACGGGCTCGCGGCGGCCGGGTCCTCCGGGGCGATCACGTAGGCGGCGGTGGCGCCGTCCAGGAACGGCTTCCAGGTCGTCGGGTCGGCCCAGTCGAAGCCCGTCGCGCGGGAAGCCTTGCGCACGGCGACGTTCGCGGTCTCCAGGGCGCCGACCACCCGGCGGCCCGTCTTGCCGGTGGCGCCCAGGACGAGGATCTCTTCAGTCATGGCACCAAGCCAACCCAGGACGGGCCGCTGAGGACATGGGTGAGCGTTCATCGACGATGTTCGATCGTTCGGGCCGTATCGTGGGGGGCATGGAGCCGTTCGACGAGCTGTTGCGCGGGGTGCGCGCGGAAGGTGCCGGGGTGTGCCGGGCCGACATCGACGGGACGCACGTGCTGCCAGGGCTCACGTTGTACGCCTTGGCCTCCGGCGAGCTGGACGTGCAGGGCAGGACCGCCAAGGCCGGGGACATCCTGGTGGTGCAGGAATCCGTCGCGGCGCGGGGACGCGCGTCGGTCGTGAGCGGGTCGTACCGGATCCAGGGGGCCGTGGCGAAACGGCTGACCGCGGTGTTGCCGGACGCGTTGGTGGCGCCGGGTACCGACGGCTGTGCGGAGTTCTACGGGTCGGTGGACGTCGACGCGCCGGAAGTGGTCATGGACCGGTTGCTCGACTGGTTCATGGTGTGCGCGCTGCGGGAGTGGTTCGACCGCGAGCACGGGGACGGGTGGCTGGCCGCGCTCGCGGACCCGGTCGTCGGACCGGTCCTGCAGGCGATGCACGCACGGCCGGAGCAGGCGTGGACGCTCGCCTCGCTGGCCGGGGAGGCAGGGGTGGCGCGCACGACGCTGGCCGGGCGGTTCGCCAAGATGGTCGGGGTGCCGCCGCTGACGTACCTGACGCAGTGGCGGATGGCGGTGGCGGCCGACCTGCTCGCCGAGTCGTCCGCGACCGTGGCCGCGGTCGCGCGCCAGGTCGGGTACGCGGACGCGTTCGGGTTCAGCGTCGCGTTCAAACGGGTGCACGGCTTCAGCCCCAGCGAGTGCCGCACCCGGTGCGCCGCGAGCGCGTGACCTCCAGGCAGCAGCGCACGAAGTCGGCCGCGGCCTCACCGGCGTCCGGCAGCCACGCCACGGCCACCTCGCTCGGGCTCACGCCCGTGACCGGCACGTAGACGACGTCCGGCCGCGAGTGGAAGTGCGAGGCGGAGGACGGCACGAGCGCGATGCCGTACCCGCCGGCGATCGCACTCAGGAACTCGTCGGGACGTTCCACCACCGCACCGACGCGCACCTCCCGACCATCCCTTTCGGACATCGCCAGCCAGTGGTCGCGCCACGCCCCCTTCAACGCCGGCGCGACGATCACCGGTTCGTCCCGGACCTCGCGGAACGGCACCGAGTCGCGCCCGGCGAGGCGATGTGTGGAAGGCAGTGCCACACAACGGGATTCGCTGAACAACGTCCGCACGCCGAACGTCTCCTCACCCGGGAACGGCAAGCGCAGCAACGCGACCGGCACCTCCGCCGCCGCGAGCCCCGCCGTCGGATCCGACCACGGCGCCTGCCGCAGGTCGACCCGCCAGCCGGGCCGGACCTTCCCGAACGCGGCCACGACGTCCTGCGTCGCGTCGTTCGCGGCGCTGCTCAGGAAACCCACCCGCAGCACGCGGGCGGCACCGCGGGTCTCGCTCACGGCGGCGTCCCAGCCCGCGAGCACCGGCGGCACGCGCGCGGCGAGGACGTGTCCCGCCTCGGTCAGCTTCATCCCGGTGCTGGACCGCGTGAACAACCGCACGCCGAGCTGCGACTCCAGGTGCTTGAGCTGCTTTGTCAGCGACGGTTGCGACACGAAGAGCCGGTGCGCTGCGCGCGTGAGGTTTCCCTCCTCGGCGATGGCGGCGAAGTACCTCAGCAGCCTCGTGTCGACGTCCATGCCGTCAGGTTAGGAAGACGGACATCAACCACGAGTGAGCACACGAGAGAGTTGGTGGTCACGGATACGGCCACCCGTTCGCCTTGCACACCTTCCCGTCCTGCGGGATGACCGCGCCCTGGGGCACTCCGTTGGTGATGCGCACGATCTCGTCGTTGGACACGCTGAACGTCTGCTGCATCATCACCGGCGCTGGCCCGCCGTTCACGTCGCACGGGCGGTGTCCCTGCCCGAACGCGTGCCCGACCTCGTGGTTGACCATGTACGTCCGGTACGCGGTGAGGTCCGGCAGGAACGCCACTGCGCCGCGCGTCCAGCGGGCCGCACTCAAGTACACGAAATTGCCGTCACGACAGGAAACGTCGACCGGGATTTCGAACCCGCACACGTTCCGTGCGGTCTGTTGTGACGTGAGACGCACACGCACAGACGCGGCGCCGGTGACGCGACGCACCGACAACGCGCCACGGGCCGTCCAGCCGCGTGGGTCTGTGAGGGTGCGGTCCACGAACACCGAGAAGGCCTGCTCGTCGACGGTGATGCCGTCCTCGACCTCGACGGCGTAGGTGCGCAGCGGACCCGTGCCCACGACGTCACCGGTGCCGGGGACCACGTGGAACGTGCCGCTGCCGGCGACCGGGAACTCGGGCCCGTCGGGCAGGTCCGAGCTCGACGTGTACACGCGCGGCGGGGGCGGCGGCGCGGCCGGGGCGGACGGAACCGGGTCAGGGGTGTCCGACGGGGGAACCGGGACCGCGGTGGTCGGTGCGGCGGCGGGCGAGGTCTCGCCCGCCAGCTGGGCCGTCGTCAGCAGCAGCGCCGTGAGACCGACCGCCGCCAGAGCCAGATGGACCTTCATGCCGGCAACACTCGCCGGAACTGATGAAGAACCTGTTTACGTCTCACTTGACTGTCGTGAAGGACTGCATACTTCGAACTGTGTGCGCCCACATTCTCGTCGCCGAGGACAACGTTCACCAGGCTGAACTCGTCCGCCGGTACCTGGAGCACGACGGGCACTCCGTGGTGGTCGTCCACGACGGGCGGGCGGCGATCGACGAGACCCGGCGCCGCAACCCCGACCTGCTGGTTCTGGACGTGATGATGCCGCTGGTCGACGGCATCGACGTGATGCGCGCCGTCCGGGCCGAGTCGGACGTGCCGATCGTGCTGCTCACCGCGCGGTCCACTGAGGACGACGTGCTGCTGGGGTTCGACCTCGGCGCCGACGACTACATCACCAAACCGTTCCGGCCACGGCAGATGGTCGCGCGCGTACGGACGATCCTGCGCCGCACGGGCCGTGCGCGGGAGACGAGCGCCACGGTGCTCAAGGTCGGTGATCTCACCGTCGACCCGATCCGGCACGAGGTGCGCATCAAGGACGAACTGGTGAGCCTCACACCCGCCGAGTTCCGCCTGCTGGCCAAGATGGCCGCGCAGCCGCAGCGCGTGTTCACCCGCGAACAGCTGCTGGAGGACGGCTTCATCACCGCCCGCACGGTCGACGTCCACATGATGAAGCTGCGGCGCAAGATCGAGCAGGACTCGCGCAGGCCGGAACGACTGCTCACCGTCTACGGCATCGGATACAAGCTCGTATGAAAAGCCTCCTCGTCCGGTTCTTCCTGTTCTCGCTGGTGATCGCGGCCTGTTCGATCGCGGTCACGGCGTGGCTCGCGTCGCAGGCGACGACCGGCGCGATCCGGCAGGAGCAGGGCGACGCGCTGCGCACCGACGCGGAGATCTACGACAAGCTCCTCGGCATCGCCGCCACGCACAGGACCTGGGTCGAGGCGAAGTCCGATGTGGACGGTCTGGCGCGCGAGCACGGCCGCCGGCTCGCGCTGACCGACCGCGGGGGCAAGACGCTGATCGACACCGGTACCGCGGGCTCGCCGCCGTTGCCCATCACGCCCAAGGTGTCCATCGACGCGCTCAACGTCGACTCGGTGCTCAAGCCCGGTGCCACGAGCAAGATCGACCCGAGGGCGGTGGGACCGTTCCGGCTCACCGACGAGGAGTACGCGAAGATGCGCACGGTCGCGGACCGCCTCCTCAACTGCTCCCGGGGCAACTTCTCCATCGTGGAGTCGCCCAACCGCAGGCTGAGGGTCTCGACCCTGCGGCTCGGCGAGACGTCGCAGTGGCCCGACTGCCCGTCCGGCGACGAGCTCTACGCGGTGACCTACACCGAGAGCCTCGCGTACACGGACCTCCACACCCTGTTCGAAGGCTGCATGGCGCGGCTGCCCGGGCGGTACTACGTGAAGCCGCTGACCGGCCCGATCCCGCTCGACTGGGAGGTCACGACCGTCCAGTACTCGGACCCGCCCGTCGTGGAGTGCATGGAGAGCGCGCGCCGGGAGCAGTTGCGGCCGTTCGTGGCCGAGTACGCGCACCTGTACATCACCGAACCGACCGGTGGTCAGCCGCAGGCGATAGACCTGTCGACCACGGGCACCAACCGGATCATCCTGGTGGCGCTGGGGATCCTCGCCATCGCGGGCTTCGCGTCGTGGGCCACGGCGACCCAGCTCGTGCGACCGATCCGCGCGTTGACCGCTGCCACGAAACGCACGGCCGAGGGTGATCGGACCGCCCGGGTCGACGGGGGCGCGGGCGAGATCGGTGAGCTGGCGAAGTCCTTCAACGCCATGTCGGAGAAGCTCGCCGAGACCGAACGGCAGCGCCAGGCCATGGTGAGCGATGTCGCGCACGAGCTGCGCACGCCGCTGGGCAACATCACCGGCTGGTTGGAGGCCACGCAGGACGGGCTGGCCGAACCCGATCCGCACCTGGTCGGCATGTTGCTGGAGGAATCCCTCCTGCTGCAACGACTCGTCGACGACCTGCACGACCTGGCGCAGGCCGACGCGGGAACGTTGCGGCTGCACCCGGAGCCGATCGCGCTCGACGACGTCGTGGACCAGGTCGTCAACGCGCAGCAGAACCGCGAGGTCCTGCTGCGCGCCGAGACCACGCCGGTGCACCTCACCGCGGACCCGGTGCGGCTGCGGCAGGCGCTCGGCAACCTCGTCGCGAACGCCGTGCGCTACACGCCGCCGGGGGGCGAGGTGGTCGTGAAGCTGTTCCAGTGGCAGGACCGGGCGATCCTGGAGGTCTCGGACACCGGGACGGGGATCGCGCCCGAGGACGTGCCGCACGTGTTCGACCGGTTCTGGCGGGCGGACAAGTCGCGCAGCCGGCGCACGGGTGGCAGCGGGCTCGGGCTCGCGATCACGCGGCACCTCGTGGAGGCGCACGGCGGCACGGTGTCGGTGACGAGCACGCTCGGCGAGGGCTCGACGTTCCGGATCAGCCTGCCGCCGGCATGAGGCCGAGCAGGTCCATGTTGATCATCGCGCCGGCCTGGGCGCCCTGGGCGGCGGCGACGATCACGATGGCCGTGGGGTCCGTGACGTTGCCTGCTGCGTAGACGCCCGGCACGCTCGTGCGGCCCTTTGCGTCCGTGCGCACGAACGGCCCGGCCATCGTCTCCTCGGTTTCGGCACCCAACGCCAGCAGGAGCTCGTCGCGCGGCTTGACCGGTGCGGAGTACACGAGCGCATCGGCGGGCACGCGCTCGCCGTCGGAGATCACCGCGACGAGGCGGTCGTCCTCGACCTCGATCGCGTCGACGGACGGCACGTGCGTGACGTCGTCGGACCACTGCCGGACCAGCGCGACCTTCATCTCCTCGCCGAACACGGCGAGCTTCTGGTCGCGGACCTCCCAGCCGTGGCAGTACGGGCAGCCGAAGACGTCACGGCCCCAGCGTTCGCGCAGGTTGTCGGGCACCTCGTCGACCAGGCCGGTCGCGAAGAGCAGGCGGCGCGCTTCGACCGTGCGTCCGGAGAGGTCGACCGCGAACCCGTCGTCGACCTTCGCCACACCGAGCACGTCGTCGTTGACGATCTCGCCGCCGTAGCCCTCGACCTCGGCCCGTCCGTGCTTGAGGAGTTCCAACGGCGAAAGGCCGTCACGAGAGAGGTAGTTGTGCATGTGCGCGGCCGGGGCGTTGCGCGGCTCGGCACCATCGACCACGAGCACGCTGCGGCGCGCCCTGGTCAGCATCAGGGCGGCGCTGAGTCCGGCCGCTCCCCCACCAATGATCACCACGTCGTACGTCATGGTTCGAGAGTGCGGTCGACAGCCCAGTTTTGGCAAAGTAAGTTGCCGTTATGGCAACAACCGTGGGGCAACGGCTCGCCGCGCTGCGGGCCGAGCACGATCTGACGCTGGCGACGTTGTCCGAACTGACGGGCATCTCGAAGTCGACGCTGTCGCGCCTGGAGACCGACCAGCGCAAGCCGACACTGGAACTGCTGCTGCCGCTGTCGCGGACCTACCAGGTGACGCTCGACGACCTGGTCGGCGCGCCGGAGGTCGGCGACCCGCGGGTGGTGATGAAGCCGCGCGAACTCGACCACGGCCGGGTCGGCATCCCGCTGACCCGCTCGATCGGGCCGCTGCAGGCGTGGAAGATGATCCTCTCCGACGCCGACCTGCACGAACCGCGCGTGCACGAGGGCTACGAGTGGTTCTACGTGCTGAGCGGGCGGATCCGGCTGCGGCTCGGCGGCCAGGAGGTCGTGCTGCGGGCGGGCGAGGTCGCGGAGTTCGACTGCCGCCAGCCGCACGCGCTGTGCAGCGCGGACGGCGAGCCGGCGGAGATCCTCAGCCTGTTCGGCAAGCAGGGCGAACGCATCCACACCCGCGCGGCGCCGCCGAACAGGTCATAGTGGGGGCATGTGCCGAAACATCCGGGTGCTCCACAACTTCGAACCGCCGGCGACCTCCGACGAGGTGCACGCGGCGGCGTTGCAGTACGTGCGCAAGGTGGGCGGGGCGGCCAAGCCGTCCGCGGCGAACCAGGCCGCGTACGACAAGGCGGTCGCGGCCGTGGCGGCGGCGACGCGGGAACTGCTGGACGCGCTGGTGACGACCGCGCCGCCCAAGGACCGCGAGGTGGAGGCCGCGAAGGCCAAGGCCCGGTCGGCGGAGAGGTACGCGCGCTAGCTTCGGCCGGCCAGGGACGCGGGCTCTGCGAGGTGGGCACGGCTGTCCGGTGGGCACGGCTGCCGGGGTGCGCACGGCCCGTCAGCTGGGCATGGCCACCGGAGGCGGCCCGGCCGTCGGATGTGCACAGCTCGTTAGGCGCCAACAGCCGTGGGGTGCACACGGCCCTCAGGCGCGCGGCGGAGAGGTACGCGCGTTAGTTGCGCACGCGGGTGTCGAGGTACATGCAGATCAGCTTCGCCGCGATGCCCGCCGAGCCGACGATGAACGCCTGGTCGGGGCCGAGCGTCACGGCGATGGCCCACAGCAGCAGTGCGATCAGCACGAGGATGACGGTCACCTGCACGGCGTGCGGCCAGTGCCCGACCGACGTCAGCCACCTCTCCAGCTGCTGCCGCGGCTGCGGAACCTCCACGTCACCCGCTCTATCGGGTGAACGCTCCGCCTTTACCGCCATCGTGCTCCCTCGCCGTGATTCCTCCTGACGAAGTCCATTCTCCCGAGTTGATCTTCTACGGAGTGTTACTTCAGCTGGTCGTGCGGTGAGCGTTCGGTGAGCGTCGGCGAACGGCAGACGAACGGTCATCCGCGTGATCGGTTCCCGGTCCGTCACCGTCCGTTTACCGATTGCGATCTACGTCGCAACTCTGCGTGTCACCTGTTCGAGCGAATGTTCGACAATACGTAACCGTTGCTCCGTTCGGAGCAGCGCGGTTTTTGTCGGACCCCTCCGATAACGTCAGGTGAAGTTCGCGGTACGAGGGGAGAAAGCGTTGCCGGACAACAACGTCAGCGTCACCGCACTGTCGTTCACCGAGTACGTCATGAGCGGCCAGCGTGGACGCATCAACATCGTTTCCGAACAGCGGGGGATGTACCTCGCCGCCGACACCAGGGTGTGCGGGTTCTACAACCCGATCCGCGACGCCATGCGACGAGCGGTCAACTCGACCGAGCCGGAGATCGAGCTCAAGAAGGCGATCATGAGCGCCAACCGCACGGGCCAGCCGCGGGCGTTCGAGCAGATCGCCGACGGCTTCCTGCCCTGGCTCGGGGCGTTCAAGGCGACCGGCGTGCCCGTGGAGGGGGCCACCTACCGCGCCGGCGAGCTCACCCTGAAGGTGCGGCCGCACCTCGGGCTGCGCAAGAAGGACGGCACGTCGTACGCGGTGCTCGTGCACACCAAAGAGGCGCCGCTGACGCGTGAGGCGGCGAACGTGGCGTTGCGGATCCTGCAGCACACGGTGGCGGACACGCTGCCGGGCGCGACGCCGATGGTGCTCGACGCGCGGCGCGGCAAGGCGTACCAGATGCCCGCGCGGACGAACCTGGGCAAGCTCGACGTGCTGATCGCCGCGGAGGCGATGGGGTACGTGACGCACTGGAAGCTGTCCGGCCTGTTCGAGTCCGTTCAGGTCGGGTAGGGGGAAGGCCCGGTCTCGGGGGAGGCCGGGCGCAAGGGGGACGACGCGGCCCGTCTGGGGGGTCGGGCCGTGTCGTGGGCAACACCGGGAAGGGGATCTCTTGTCGAGGAACGCGGACCTCGTGGCGCTGCTGGGCTGGGAAGCCAAGCGTGAACCCGGGCTGTCCTGGGATGATGCCGAGGAGCACGTGGGGTTCGCGTTCCCCGGCGACTTCAAGGACCTGCTGGGGACGTTCGGCACCGGCGTCTTCGACCACGTCGTCGAGGTCGTCTCGCCGGTCGAGGACGAGGAGTCGCTCGACGTCTTCTTCAGCGACGTCTACGAGTCGCGCGAGTTCGACGGGCTCGTGCAGTGGGGCAAGGCCGGTCGGTGCACCCTGTTCTGGCGCACCGACGGCGAGCCCGACCGGTGGACGATCACCTGGTGTGACGCGGAGTTCGCCGAGTGGGAGAGCTACGACGGGCCGACGACCGCGTTCCTGTTCGACCTGCTCACCGGGAAGATCCGCAGCCGGCTGATCGACTTCACGCCGACGCGGAATCCCGGTTTCTGGCCTGATTAGCAGGCTTTGAGCATCGCGGCGAGGGCGTCGTGCTCGGCCTGGTCGACGGTCAGCTTGTAGGTGATCTTCACCGAGATCCAGTGCTGCGCGTAGGTGCACCAGTAGGCCTGGACCGGCGGCTTCCACTTCGCCGGGTCCTGGTCGCCCTTGCTGCGGTTGGTCTTCGCGGTCACCGCGAGGAGCTGGATGCCGCCGAGGTCGTTGGCGAACGCCTTGCGCTCGTCGTCGGTCCACTTGTCGGCACCGGAACGCCAGGCTTCGGCCAACGGGACGGTGTGGTCGATGTCGACCTCGCCGCCGTCCTTGATCACGACGTTGTCGTACGGGCTGGTCCAGGTTCCGGACGTGGCCTTGCAGTCCTTGTCCGACTTCACGTCGGCGCCCTGCTTCTGCAGCACGATCTCCCTGGTGTCACAGGAGTTCCCCTGCGAGGCCCAGTGCGGGAAGCGGTCGCGGCTGTAGCCGGCCATCTTGCCCTCCGGCGCGATCTTGAGTGCGCCGAGATCGGACGAACCGGCGGGAGCGGACCCGGTCGTCGGAGGCGTGGTGGGCGAATTCTCCTGCGATGACTGGAGATTCGTGAGGTACCAGCCCACTGCCACCAGCAGCACGAAGACCACCAGTGACGTCACCGCCGCGCGATTCATGCGGCAATGATCGACCATGCGGATCACGGGACGGTCACCCGGCCCGTGATCCGCGTGTCGGACTTACGGGCGCGAGGTGAGGTAGCCGCCCATGTGCTTGAAGTACTCGTGGGCCTTGAGCTCCGTGCCATCGGCGGTGCGAACCTTCTTGACCAGCAACGCCTTGCTCCTGCCGCGGCGCGCCTCGGCTCCCGCGACGATCGTCACGCCGTCGCCCTCGCGGTAGAAGATCCGGCCCGGGGTGCCGCCGTAGACCTCGGCCGAGACGTCCGCCTCGATGATCTCCAGGCGCTGGCCGCGGTGGAAGCAGAACGCGCTCGGGTACGGCGCGCACTGGGCCCGCACCAGCCGGTCCAGCTCCTCCGCGGTCCAACTCCAGTCGATGCGCAGGTCCTCCTCGGCGCGCTTGTGGAAGAACGAGGCCTGCGACCGGTCCTGCTTGGTGAAGTCCGTGCGGCCGGAGGCGATCTCGGCGAGGCCGTCGACCGTGATCGGGCCGAAGAGCTCCAGCGTCTTCTCGAACAGCACGGCCGTGGTGTCGCGCGGGCCGACCGGAACCGACCGCTGCAGCACGATGTCACCGGCGTCGAGCGTGTCGTCCATCATGTGCGCCGTCACGCCGACTTCCTTCTCGTCGTTGAGAAGGGCCCAGATCAACGGCGAGAAGCCCGCGTACTTCGGCAGCAGCGAGTCGTGCACGTTCAACGTGCCGTGCTTGGGCAGCGCGAAGACCTGCGGCGGGATCCAGGTGCGCCAGTTGCAGGCGACGATCACGTCCGGCTCGGCGGCCTTCAGCGCGTCGAGCAGCTCCTGGTCCTCCGGGCGTTCGCGGACGAGCACGTCCACGCCGTTCTCGCGGGCGAGGTCCTCGACCGAATCGCTCCAGACCTTCTCGTACGCGCCCTCCCCCTTGGGGTGCGTCACCACCAGGACGACCTCGTGCTCGGACGCCAAAAGTGCCTGCAGGGTGCGATGACCCCAGGTCTGGAACCCGAACATGACGACCCTCATGGGGGTGTCCTCCTCTACTCCGGTGCGATACGGTCAGGCTAACCTAACTGACGGCTTGCGCAGATAGCTTAGGCTTCCCTAAGTTCACTGCTCATGCATCCGATCTACGACATCGTCGGCATCGGGTTCGGTCCCTCGAACCTGGCGCTCGCCATCGCTCTGACCGAGCACAACGAGCAGGCCGAAACCCCTGTCACCGCGGTGTTCCTGGAACGCCAGCAGGCGTTCGGCTGGCATCGGGGCATGCTCCTGGACGACGCCACCATGCAGGTGTCGTTCCTCAAGGACCTGGTCACCATGCGGAACCCGACCAGCCGCTTCTCGTTCCTCTGCTACCTGCGGGACCGCGGCCGGCTGGTCGACTTCGTCAACCACAAGAACCTGTTCCCGCTGCGCGTCGAGTTCCACGACTACTTCGAGTGGGCCGCCGCGCAGGTCGACGACGTGGTCGCGTACGGCGTCGAAGCCGTTGGCGTGGAAGCGATCCACGACGACCTCTTCGAGGTGACGACGGCCACGGGTGACGTGTACCACGCCCGCAACCTCGTCTTCGCCACCGGACTGCGCCCGGCCGTGCCCGAGGGCATCGCGCTGTCGGACCGCGTGTGGCACAACAGCGAGTTCCTGCACCGCGTCCAGGGCCTGCGGGACCCGAAGCGCTGCGTCGTCGTGGGCGCGGGCCAGAGCGCCGCCGAGGCCGTGGCGTACCTGCACCGCGAGTACCCCGGCGCCGAGGTGTGCTCGGTGTTCTCCCGCTACGGCTACTCCCCCGCGGACGACAGCTCGTTCGCGAACCGGATCTTCGACCCCGAGGCCGTCGACCACTACTACGACGCACCGGACGCCGTGAAGCGGCGGTTGATGGACTACCACCGCAACACCAACTACTCGGTGGTCGACGTCGACCTGATCGCGCAGCTCTACCGCACCGAGTACCGGGAGAAGGTGCTCGGCACCGAGCGCCTGAAGATGATGAAGATGACCCGGCTCGTCGCGGTCGAGGAGTCGGCGGACGGCGTCCGCGCGGTGATCCAGTCGCTGGTCACCGGCGAGCAGGAGTTCGTGGACACCGACCTCGTGCTGCTCGCCACCGGCTACGACGAGGCCACGCCCGTTCTCGGCGGTCTCGAAGAAGCGTGCGCACGGGACGAGGCCGGCCGTCTGGTCGTGGGCCGCGACTACCGCGTGCAGACGTCGTTGCGCGGTGGCGTCTACCTCCAGGGCGGCACCGAGCACTCGCACGGCATCACGTCGTCGTTGCTGTCCAACGTCGCGGTGCGCTCGGGTGAGATCCTTGCGTCCGTGCTGACGAACACCCCTGTACCGGTCCTCGCGACCACGTGAGACTCGACCTCAAGCTGACGGGCTGCCGGGCCGTCACGATGGACCCGGCCCGCCCCGCCGCGCACACGATCGGCATCTGGCAGGGCCGCATCGCCGGACTGGACTCCGACGTCGCCGACCTCCCGGCCGCCGAGACCGTCGACCTGGGCGGTGCCGTCGTGCTGCCCGGCTTCGTCGACGCCCACACGCACCTGGCGTGGAACGGGCGACGCACCACCGACATCACGGGCGTGACCACGGTCGAGGGCGTCCTCGACCGGCTCGCCGACGTCGGCGGGACGGGCTGGATCGAGGCCTCGGGCTACGACCGGCGGATCATGGACCGCCCGCTCACGGCCCTCGACCTCGACCGGATCAGCGACGGCAGGCCCGTCTACGTCGCCGATCTCTCCGGGCACGCGTGCGTCGTGAACTCCGTTGTGCTGCACCAACTCCCGGAGATCAGCAGCGACGGGTGGCTGACCGAGAACGAGCAGCTGGCCGCCCGCACGTTGCGGCTCCCCTACTCGCTCGACGAGATCACCGCCGAGCTGCACACGAGCGCACAACAGGTGCTCTCCGAGGGCGTCACGATGTGCGCGGAGGCGGGCATCGGCGCGGGTCTGATCGCCAGCAGCCCGCTCGAAGCCGCCGCCTACCAACGGGCTCGGCTGCCGATCCGCGTGCAGCTCATGGTGTCCGCGCACGTCCTGCACGACGTCGCCGCCGACCCGGCCGACGGGATCCCGCGCGCGATCGACCTCGGCCTGCACACCGGTTTCGGCGACGACATGCTGTCGTTGGGTGCCATGAAGCTGTGGACCGACGGCGGCATGATGGCGCGCACCGCCGCGTTGTCCGCGCCTTATGCCGGCATCGACAACGCCGGTCAGCTGGCCGAACCCGAGGAGTTCATGCGGGCGGCGATCATCGACGCCCACCACGCAGGGTGGCAGCTCGCGGTCCACGCGATCGGTGACCGGGCCGTCGACTTCACCTTGGACGCGCTCCAAGAAGCGCAACGCAGGCGGCCGCGCGCCGACGCCCGGCACCGCATCGAGCACTGCGGCCTGGTCCGTCCCGAGCAGCTCGGGCGGATCGCCGAGCTCGGCGTGGTCCCGGTGGTCCAGCCGGCGTTCCTGTGGGCGTACGGCGACGACTACAGCGAGATCATGGGCGCGCAGCGGGCGCCGTGGATGTACCGCGGGCGGGCGTTCCTCGACCACGGCATCACCGTCGCGGGCAGTTCGGACCGACCGGTCGCGGACGGGGCACCGTTGCGCGCCATCGACTTCATGGTGCACCGGCGCTCGTCGGGCGGCCGTTCCGTCGGTCCGGACGAGGCGATCACGGTCGAGGAGGCGATCCGCGCGTACACGCTCGGCAGCGCCTACGCCTGCCGCAAGGAGCACGTGCTGGGCAGCCTCACGCCGGGCAAGCTCGCGGACCTCGTGGTGCTCGGCGACGACCCGCGCACCAGCGACGCGATCGCGGAGATCCCGGTGCTCGCGACGATGGTGGGCGGTGCGTTCAGGTACGAGCTCGGCAGCGCGGCTACTGCAGGTGGAACGTCGCGGCCAGCGTCGTGAGCCGGTCGGTGATGTCCGCGTGGACGTTCGTGCGGCGCACCCAGTTCTCGCTGCCCGAGGCGGCGGACGGTGCAGCACCGAGCGGTGACACCGCGTCCGTCACGCCGTACTCCAGCCGGTAGGCGAGCACGGCGATCGCCGACTCGAGCCAGAACGACGGGTCCGGCGTCGGGATCTCGCCGAGGCCGACCCGGAACCACACGGGCATGCGCGCGTACTGGCCGAGCGCCTCGGAGATGCGGCGCGCGGCGGCGTCCCTGATCTCGGCGCGGGCCTTGCCGCCGGCGAGCACGGCCTCGGTGCGCCACTCCTCGCCACCGGCGTCCTCGTCGGCCTCGAGCCGCGCGGCGGCCCGCTGCGCGCTGGCTTCGTTGGCGTTGATCAGCCACTCCATCTGCCGCACCTCGTGCGACAGCGCGTCCCGTTCGAACCGCGGCACCCGCCCACCGTCCAACTTGGACCTGGCGTCGTCGCGGCGGGCCTTGAGGCCGTCGAACTCGAGGACCTCCTGCTTCAGCTCGACGCGGGCTGGGTCGGCGAGGATCTCCTGCTCGGCGTCCCACGCCTTGCGCAACGCCTCGACCAGCGGTTCGACGTCCCCGCTGACGGCGTCGAGATCGGCCAGCGGCCCGTCGCCCGCGCCGGACAGCCGCCGTTCGAGCACGGTGAGCCGAGCCGTGACACGTTCGAGCTCGGCCGTGAGCTGACCGACGTGGCTGATCAACGTGGCGACCTGCGGCTCGACCACGTCGAGCCGTTCCTTCTCCGTGGGCACGCGACCAGCGAACCGGACGCGCGCACGCGGCAACAGCGGGCAGGCACCGAATGCACGCATTAGGGACCACGTTCCGCCCAGCCGTGGCACCGGTCCTCACGGACCGTCACAACAGGGGTGAATCCTGACAAAACGAGGTATTAATAGGAAATGGCGACCTCTGTTACTGAGACCGAACGCAAGTACGAGGCCCCATCGGACGCGAGCCTGCCGGACCTCACCGAGATCACCGGCGTGGCGACCGGCCCGGAGGAGTTCGACCTCGAAGCCACCTACTTCGACACCGGCGACTACCGCCTGGCCCGCGCCGGCGTCACGCTGCGCAGGCGGGTGGGCGGCACCGACGAGGGCTGGCACCTCAAACTCCCGGCGGGCGGCGACTCGCGCCAGGAACTTCGCGTCCCCCTGGGCCGCGCGACGAAGAAGCCCCCGAAGGACCTCTCCTCTCTCGTGCAGGCCCACACCCGTGGCGACACGCTCACGCCGGTGGCCGAAATCCGCACGAACCGCCGCCGCTGGCAGCTGACCAACGGCAACGGCGAAATGCTCGCCGAGGTCGTCGACGACGTGGTCACCGCCCAAACCCTGGGCTCCTCCACCACCACGACCTCGTGGCGCGAGATCGAGGTGGAACTGGGCGAGAGCGGCTCCGCCGACCTGCTCGACACCGTCGAACGCCACCTGGGCGACGCGGGCATCCACCCGTCGTCCTCGAAGTCCAAGCTCTCCCAGGTGATCGGCGTCAAACGCGACTCCGGCCCCACCATCGGCAAGAAGTCCACGGCGGGCGAAGTGGTCCTCGCCTACCTCTACGAACAACGAGCCGCCCTCCAGAACCAGGACCCGCGGGTCCGCCGCAACGAGGACGACGCCGTCCACCAGATGCGAGTGGCGACCCGCCGCATGCGCTCGGCCCTCCAGGCGTTCGGCAAGATCGTGGACCGCGACCAGACCCGCACCCTGACCGACGAACTCAAGTGGCTGGCCTCGGTCCTGGGCACCTCCCGCGACCTCGAAGTCCTCCGCATGCGCTTCACCGACGGCCTCCACGCCCTCCCACCCGAACTGGTACTGGGCGACGTGGCCGCCCGCCTGACCCGCCACTTCGCACCACTGGAAGCCAAGGCGCACAAGGACTCCGTGGCCGCGCTGGACAGCGAGCGCTACTTCGACCTCCTCACCGCGATCGACACGCTGCTGGCCACCCCACCCCTGACCGACGCGGCGTCCGGCAAGGCACGAGAGGTGCTGCCCCGCCTGGTGGAGAAGGCACGACACCGCCTGGACACCCGAGTGCAGGCCGCGCTGGCCACCTCCGACAGCGACGAACCGCTGCACGAGGCCCGCAAGGCGGCCAAGCGGTTGCGCTACTCGGCCGAAGTGGCGGAACCCGCACTGGGCAAGCACGCCAAGGCCCTGCGCAAGCGGGCGAAGGACGTCCAAACGCTGCTGGGCGACCACCAGGACTCGGTGGTGGCGCGCCCGGTCCTGCTGGACCTGGGCCGGGGAGACGCGAACGGGTTCACCTTCGGCCTCCTGTACGGCCAGGAGGTGGAGCTGGCGCACAAGACGGAGGCAGCACTCCCGGCGCTGTGGCACAAGCTGAGCAAGGAACACCTCTGACGGCAGGCGAAGCCGAGGGCGAGCCGTCCTTGAGCCGCACTCGACGCGCGGGGTTGGCGGTGGGGTCCCCACCGCCAACGCAACCGGCAGCCGCTCTACGCGACAGGGGAACGCCACGGACCCGGTGCGCCCGCAGAAATTGGTCTGAACCTTGACACCCACCGCACCCCCTGAAACGGTGATCGAACGCCGCCCCCGCACCCCCAGGGACCCAGGAGGACGGACGGCGTGACCACAAAACTCAAGGCAGCGCTGGCAGCGCTGATGATCGCCGGATCAGGAGTGCTGGTGACCGAGACAGCAGCGGCGGCCCCCGCCACCACCCTGCAGGAACTGGTCCCCCAACCGGCCCAGGTCCAACCCCGCCCAGACATCACCTTCACCCTGACCACAACAGCCAAGATCCAACTGGCCACCGAGGACGCCAGGAAGCCGGCCGAGCTGCTGGCGAGCATCCTCCGCCCGAGCACGGGCTACCCCCTGCCGATCACAAACCAGGTCCAAGGCGACGGCATAGTCCTCACCGGAGGCGCAGACCCGAAAACGGGCCCGGAGGGCTACCAACTGGACGTGACCCCCAAGCAGGTGGTCATCCGAGCCAACACCCCGGCAGGCCACTTCAACGCCGTCCAAACGCTGAGGCAACTGCTCCCGGCGAAAACCGAAGCCAAGACCAAGCAGCAGGGCCCGTGGCGGGTCCCCGGCGCCAGCATCCTCGACCACCCCAGGTACCACCACCGCGGCGCCATGCTGGACGTGTCGAGGCACTTCTTCACGACGGACCAGGTCAAGCGCTACATCGACCAGATCGCGGCGTTCAAGATCAACTACTTCCACCTCCACCTGAGCGACGACCAGGGCTGGCGGCTGGAGATCAAGAGCTGGCCCGAGCTGACGAAGATCGGCGGCAGCACCGAGGTGGGCGGCCGGACGGGCAAGCTCTTCTACACCCAGGCGCAGTACAAGGACCTGGTCGCGTACGCGGCCGATCGCGGCATCACCACGATCCCCGAGTTCGACATGCCGGGCCACACCAACGCAGCCCAGGCCAGCTACGCCGAACTCAACTGCGACGGCAAGAAGCGCCCGCTGTACACGGGGACCGAGGTCGGGTTCAGCTCCCTCTGCATCGACGAGGACATCACGTACAGGTTCGTCGAGGACGTGATCAAAGAAGTAGCCGCCATCACGCCGGGCCCGTACTTCCACATCGGCGGCGACGAGGCGCTGTCGACGCCGGACGCCGACTACCGGAAGTTCATGGACCGGGTCCTGCCGCTGGTGAAGAAGTACGGCAAGACGACGGTCGGGTGGCACGAGTTCGTCAAGACCACCGAGGACACCGGCACGATCCCGCAGTTCTGGGGCACCACCACGACGGACGAGAACGTGGCCGCGGCGGCCAGGCGCGGCAACAAGGTGCTGATGTCGCCGGCGAACAAGATCTACCTCGACATGAAGTACGACAAGGACACCAAGCTCGGCCTGGACTGGGCGGGGCTGGTCGAGGTGAAGGACTCCTACAACTGGAACCCCGGCGCCTACCTGCAGGGCGTGGCCGAGCAGAACGTCCGCGGCGTCGAGGCTCCACTGTGGACCGAGACCATCAGGACCTCGAGCGACATCGAGTACATGGCCTTCCCCAGGCTCCCGGTGGCGGCGGAACTGGGCTGGGCCCAGGCGAGCACGCACAACTGGGAGCGGTTCGCGCCGCGGCTCGGTGCGCAGGCGCCGCGGTGGAAGGTGCAGGGGATCGGGTTCTACGCGAGCCCCCAGGTGCCCTGGAAGAAGTGACTAGAAGTAGCCCTGGCCCCGGTCCGAGTAGCTGACGACCAGGTGCTTCACGCGCCGGTACTCGGCGAGCACGGCGGTGTTCGCCGGGTAGGCGTAGTAGTTGTTGATCCACACCCGCTCGGCGCGCAGGTCCTGCCCGACGTTGTGCGCGAGCACCAGGTCGCGGCACCAGAGACCCGCGCCGAGCTGGGTGGCGGCCTCGTTGGCGATCTTCACGGCGTCGTCGCGGTCGTCGAAGCGCGTCACGGAGACGACCGGGCCGAGCACGTCGTCGGCGAACACGGCGGAGCGGTGGTCGCCCTCGAAGATCGTCGGCTGGACGTAGTGGCCGGAGGCCTCGCCGCCGAGCACCAGACGTGCGCCCTCGGCCTTGCCCCGTTCGACGTACGCAAGAACTCGATCACGCTGCGCAAGACTCACGACCGCACCGACCATGGTGTCCGTGTCGAGCGGGTCGCCGAGCCGCAACGACCGCGTGCGCTCGGTCGCGAGCTGCAGGAACTCCTCGTAGACGGCGGTCTGGATCAACGCGCGGGACGGCGCCGTGGAGATCTCGCCCTGGTTGGCCGCGAACATCGCGAAGCCTTCCAGTGCCTTGTCCAGGAAGTTGTCACGCTGCCCCAGGACGTCCGAGAAGAAGATGTTCGGACACCGCCCCGCCACCACGGGGTGGTCGTCCGACCCGGTGACGACGTTGACGACCCCGGGCGGCAGCAGGTCGGCGATCACGCCCAGCAGGACGTGGATCGAGGCCGGCGTCTGCAGGGCGGGCTCCAGCACCACGGCGTTGCCGGCGGCCAGCGCGGGGGCGAGCACGCGGCAGGCGTTCATCAGCGGGAACGCCCAGGAGACGCGCTCGTGCACGACGCCGAGCGGCTGGAACGAGCGGTAGTCGACGGCCTTGCGGCCCAGCTGCTCGATCTCACCGTTCTCGGTGCGGATGATCGCGGCGTACTGCCGGAACAGCTCGATCAGCATCGGCAGGTCGGCGACCAGGGCCTCGCGGACCGGCTTGCCGTTGTCCCAGGTCTCGGCGACGGCGAGTTCGGTCGCGTGCTCCTCGATGCGGTCCGCGATCTCGACCAGCACGGTGGCGCGCTCGCGGGGCGTCGTGCCGCCCCACGCGCGGGCGGCGCCGGAGGCCGCGTGCAGCGCGCGGGCCCGGTCGGCGTCGGTACCGCGGGCGACCTCGGTGAACACCTCGCCGGTGACCGGCGTGACGTTCTCGACGTACTCGCCGCTCACGGGCGCCACGTAGTCGCCGCCGATGAAGTGGTCGTACCTCGCCCGGTACGCGACCACGCTGCCGGGCCGCCCCGGTGCCGCGTACTGCGTCATGTCGACTCCTCGCCGGAATTCCTTGCCAAAAAGGTGCCCACCGGCTGAACGGGGTGGGAGAAATGAGAAAGTAGGCAGCAGAACGTTGCATGCTCGTTGCAAGCCGTGGATGGATCAGTGACCCACGAACCCGGGCAACACGCACTGTTGCTGAGTCGCGTCAGAGATGCCGTGTTGAGTGGTACTCGCACGGTCAATTCGCCACGCTCAGTGATTTCCGCGTCGTGGCAACGGTCACTCGCCGCCAACGTCGATCCCGACCTGCACACGGCCCCCACGGTCTTCGGCGCGGACGAACTCTCCGACCTGCGCGAACGGCACCCGCTGCACCCGACGCTGCCGGTCCTGCGGGAAACGTTGCTGGGCTTCGCCGAAGAGGCCAAGCACATCATGATCGTCGCGGACGCCCAGGGGCACATCCTGTGGTGCGAGGGCTCCAAGGACACCCGCTCCCACGCCGAGGGCGTCGGCCTGGCCGAGGGAACGCTCTGGTCAGAGCGGGCGGCGGGCACGAACGGCATGGGCACCGCGCTCGCCACCAACGCCCCCGTCACGGTCCACTCGGCCGAGCACCTGGTGCGGACGTACCACCACTGGACCTGCGCGGCGAGCCCCATCCGCGACCCCGACACGGGCACCACGATCGGGGTCGTCGACCTGAGCGGCCCGATCGAGACCGTGCATCCCTCGATGGTGGCGCTGGTCTCGGCGTCGGCCCGCCTCGCCGAGTCGGAGATGCTCGTCCGGATGCACGCCCAGGACGAGGAGCTGCGGGCGCGCAACATGCGGCACCTCATCGCGTTGCGCGGCGAACCGGGCGCGCTGCTCAGCCCGACGGGCCGGGTCGTCGCCGTCGAGCCGTACGGCCTGCTGCCGCCCCGCGTGGACGTGTCCGCGGACCGCGTCGAACTCCCCGACGGCCGCGAGGCGGTGCTCGAACCCCTCGCCAACGGCTACCTGCTGCGCGTCCCACGCCAGCGGCACGTCCGGCGCCGGATGCTGTCGCTGTCGTTCCTGCTGCCCGAACCCAAGGTCGTGCTGGACGGCCGTGAGGTGCCGATCTCGTTGCGGCACGCGGAGATCCTCTGCGCGCTCACGCTCCAGGGCAGGCTGACCGCCGACCAGCTCGCCCTGCACCTCTACGGCGAGCGCGGCAACCCGACGACGGTGCGCGCCGAACTGCACAGGCTGCGCGCCCAGCTGGGCACCGACGTGCTGGCGACCAGGCCGTACCGGCTGACCGCCGACGTCGAGACGGACTTCCTCGGCGTCCGCACGGCCCTGCAGAACGGTGACGTGCCGCTCGCCACCAGCCGATACCGCGGCTCGCTGCTGCGCCGTTCCGAGGCGCCGGTCGTGCTGGCCGAACGTGACGACCTCGCGACCGGTGTGCGCAAGGCGGCCCTGCAGCGCGGCGACGCGAACGCCCTGTGGACGTTCACCCAGACCGACTCCGGCGAACACGACGTCGAGGCGCTGGAACAGCTGGTCAGGCTGCTGCCACCGGACGACGTCCGGCTCGCCCTCGCGACGGCCCGGCTGCGGAGGCTCGGCCAGGACGATTGACAAGAGTCTCAATAGCTGAATATCTTCCCAACTAAGATACTTGGTTGAGGGGAGCTTGTCATGCGCGTGCTCGTCATCGGAGCCGGGACCGGGGGCCTGTGCCTGGCGCACGGGTTGAAGAAGGCCGGCGTGGACGTGGCGCTGTTCGAACGCGACCGCACGCCGCGCAGCATGCTGATCGGCTACCGGGTCGGGATCAGCCCGGACGGCAGCAAGGCGCTGCACAGCTGCCTGCCGCCCGAGGTGTTCGCGGAGTTCGTCCGCACCACGGCCAGGCCACCGAAACACATAGTGATGCGCACCGAGAAGTACAAGGAGCTGCTGGTCGGCGAGATCGCGACGGACCTCGACGACAGCCGCAGCGAGAAGTCCGTGAGCCGGATCGCGATGCGCACGGCGTTGCTGAACGGCCTGGACGACGTCGTCCGGTTCGACCGCACGTTCACGCACTACACGCAGAACGACGACGGCACGGTCACCGCGTTCTTCGACGACGGCACGTCCGAGACCGGTGACGTCCTGGTCGGCGCGGACGGCGCCCAGTCCAAGGTGCGCCGCCAGCGGCTGCCGCACGCCGGGGTGGCCGACACCGGCATCACGTCGATCGCCGGCAAGCTGCCGATGACCGACGAGAACGTGAAGCTGCTGCCACCGCTGGCCGACGGCGGGATCACACTGCTGTTCGGGCCGCAGGGCGAGTTCGTGATCCTGCACGTCATGCGCTTCGACGGCACGGGCGTCGAGGACGACTACATCATGTGGGGCTACGCGGCCGCGCACGACAAGTTCCCGGACATGAAGGGCATGAGCCAGGCCGAACTCAAGCAGGTCGTGCTGAACCTCACCCCGAGGTTCCACCCGGACCTGCGCGCGCTCTTCGCCGCCGCCACGCCGGAGACCGTGTTCCAGATCAAGGTCCGCACGTCCGAGCGCCTGAAGCCGTGGGAGCCGAGCAACGTCACGATGATCGGCGACTCGGTGCACCTCATGACGCCCGGCCGCGGCATCGGCGCGAACACGGCGCTGCGGGACGCGGAGTTGTTGTGCCGCAAGCTCGTCGAGGCCCACCGAGGTAAGGACGCCGTGCAGGCCATCGGCGAGTACGAGCGCGAGATGGTCGAGTACGGGTTCCACGCCGTCGAGGCGTCGCGCGAGATGATGGACGGCCGCAGCCTGGTCCACAAGCCCGTGATCGGACGGGTCGCGGCGGCGTTCCAGCGGACCTTCCTGCGCGTGACGAACGCCGTGCCGCCGCTCAAGCGGAAGATGCTGGCCGAGGACGCGGCGGAGCGTGATCACGTAAATTCTCCGCATGAGGTCGTTCACGCCGGGTGAGGTCGTGGTGCGGCGTGAGGTGCTGCACGGCAAGGTCTGGTCGGAGATGCCCACCAGGGTGATCGTCGACGAGCCGGGCCTGCTCGCGGTGTTCGTGGAGCCGGGTACCCGGCTCACCTACCCCGACCACCACCACCCGCACCCGTGGGACAAGCCCGAACGCGGCTTCTGGCGCGGCCACGGCAAGCTGATGCTGCACCGCCCGCAGGACGCCTACTCGGTCGACCTGTTCTGGAAGGGCGACGACAGGGCGTTCGGCAACTACTACCTGAACCTCCAGGCGCCCTACCGCCGCGTCGAGGACGGCTTCGAGACCCTCGACCACGCGCTCGACTACACCCTCGCGCCCGACGGCACGTGGGCGCAGCGCGACCTCGACGAGTTCGAGGAGCAGGTCGCGGCGGGCAAGTACTCGGCCCAGGAGGCGGAGGAGATCCGGGCGGAGGGTCTCAAGATCGAGAAGATGCTGGCGTCCGGCGAGATCTGGTGGGACACCGCCTGGGCGGACTGGCAGCCACCCGTGGACTGGCGGTGAAGGTCCGGCCGCTGACCTTCGACGCGCTCGTCGCCGTGATCGTCGACCAGGTGTCGGAGCTCGACGGACGGGTGCGCGTGCTCATCGACGGCGCACCCGCGGCCGATCCCGCCAAGCTCGCGGACGCCGCCGTGGAACCGTTGCGCGCCTTGGGTCGTGCGGTGCGACGGGTGTCCCTCCAGGACTTCCTGCGCCCGGCTTCGGTGCGGCTGGAACACGGCCGCACCGACTCGTACTCGTACCGGCACGACTGGTTCGACTACAAGGGGTTGCAGCGCGAGGTCCTCGACCCGGCGCTCGACGGCAGGGTGCTGCCCTCGTTGTGGAACGCGGCGACCGACCGGGCGAGCCGCGCCGAGTACGTCGCCCTGCCGGAGAACGGCGTCGTGCTGGTCGACGGCACCCTGATGCTGGACCGCTGGCTGCCCGCCGAGCTCACCGTCCACCTGTGGCTCTCCCCCGGTGCCCTGAAGCGCAAGACCACCGAGCAGTGGACGCTGCCCGCGTTCGACGACTACGACCCGGTGGCCGACCTCTTCGTGCGCTACGACCACCCCGAACGGCCGGGCCTGGTCGAGTCGTGAACCGGCCCTCCTCCCGCGGACGTAGGCGGGGCCGTGGCTGTACAGCGTCGCCCTCGGCTTCACCCGCAACCACCAACGCGCCCGCACGCGCTACAAGGCCGCTCTTGGCAAGGTTCCGCCGCGGCACGCCAACGACGACCACGCCGATGACGTGGCACGGCGCGTGGACGCGGAAGCGCGCACGAGAGAGGTGATCGCGGAACTGGAGAAGCTGCCCGCCGGCGACCGGGAGGTGCTGGAGATGTCCGCGTGGTCGGACCTGAGCCAGGTGCAGATCCCGCAGCTCGACCCGTTGCGGCTTCAGGCCCGCAAGCACGCACTGCTCAACGAGATCAGTGTGAAACCGTCCCGTCGCTGGTGGCGCTTCACGGTGCCCGCGACGGCTTTGATCGCCGCTGTCGCCGTGACGCTGGTGCTGTGGACGCCGACGAACCAGGACGCCGCCGCGTGGTCGGCCGAACCGAAAGCGCCGAGCGACCTGGGCCCCATGATAACGGCGTGCACGAAGACGCTCGACCGGCACGACGCGGAACGCGGGGTGGACGGGCAGCCGGTCTGGCCGGCTCCGCGCGAGGCGGCGGTCACCGACCAGCGCGGCGACATGACGATGGTGGTGTTCACCGGCCCGCAGTCCGAGGCCTTGTGCTACGGAACTCCGCCGGCCGTCGGCATGAACGCCCACGGCGGCTTCGAGGAACGCGAGCCGCTCGGCGACCGCCCGTTCGCCGACTTCGCCCCGCAGATCGGCGTGCCGGACGTGAACAGTGGCACCCGCACGACCATCCTGACCGGCCGGGTGAGCCCGCAGGTCGGCAAGGCGGTCATCGTCACCGAGGACGGGCTGGACGTGACCGCGAGCCTCGGCAACGGCTGGGTCGTGACGTGGTGGCCGAGCCTGGGCAAGCCGACGGAGGTCAGGCTCTATGACGTAGCAGGCACTCTGCTGCAGACCGCCCCGATTCCCGTCCAGCGCAGGTAGTCTGCGAGGCATGTGGCGGCCGGAGACCAACCAGCGAGCGGTGTTGCTGCTCGCGGTGTTCCTGCCTGCCCTCTACGCCTTCACGCTGTTCTCCTCGCCGACCGAGGTCGTCGCGGCCGTGACCGCGCTCGCCCTCGCGTTGATCGTGGTCGTCGCGCTGGTGCCGCTGTCGGTGGCACCGGCGCGGTCGCTCTCGATCCGCGAACGAGCCAGGCGCACGGCGCAGCTGCGCCTGCGAAACCCCGACGCGGCAGGCAAGGCCCGTCCTCGAGCACCGGGATGCCGGACGTTCTGACACGTCCGCAAGATCCCCAACTCAAGACGGAGAACCACTCCCTTGTTCGCTGACCTGGGCGCTGCCCTGGCGAGCTTCGGCATGCCCGCGCTCGCCATCGTGCTGTTCACCATCGTCGTGCGGCTCGCGCTGCACCCCTTCTACCGCGCGGCCGTGCGCGGCGAGAAGGCCAAGGCCAAACTCGCTCCCGAGATCCAGGAACTGCAGAAGAAGTACGGCAAGGACCTCGTGCGGCTCTCCGAGGAGTCGCAGAAGGTCTACAAGCGCAACGGTGTGTCGATGTTCGCGGGCATGCTGCCGATGCTCGCGACGATCCCGTTCTTCATGGTCGTCTACCAGGTCGTCACGACCCCGAACCCGTTGCTGGACGGCACGTTGTTCGGCATCTCGCTGGGCTCGCACTTCACGACCGGCTTCGCGTGGGTGTTCTTCGCGCTGTTCGGACTGCTCGCCGTGGTCGCCTATCTGACCGTGCGGTGGCAGCAGTCGCGGATGACCACGACACCTCAGCCGGGGTTCATGACCGGGCTGATCAAGGTGTTGCCCTACGGCACCATCCTGGTCGCGGCCTACCTGCCGCTGGCGGCCGGGTTGTACCTGCTCACGACCACGACCTGGACGATCGCGGAACGGGCGTTGCTCTACCGCATCCTCAGCTGAAGCTGGGCGATGAGCCGGACGAGCGGGTCGTCCAGGTCCAGATCGATCCGCTTGAGCCGGTACCGCAACGTGTTCGGGTGCACGTGCAGACGGTCTGCCGCCGCGCGCACGTCACCCAACGCGTCGAGGTAGGCGAGCAACGACTTCGCCGACTCGGGGCCGAGGGCGTCGATCCGCGGGTCCCGGATGCGCGGATTGTCCTGCAGCAACGCCAGGATCTCGCTCACCAGCACCTGCGAGCGGACGTCGGCGAGCGTCGCCACCTCGGCGTCGAGGTCGCGGGCCATCGCGTCCAGCACGCGTTCGGCCTCCTGCCGGGAGATCTGCGCGTCGTCCAGAGTGGACACCGTGGAGCCGACGGCGGCCTGCACGGCCGCGTGCAGGTGCCGGCGCGCGGCGGTGACGATCTCCCGCGTCAGGTTGAGGAGCTGGGCGTTCGGGGCGAGGTCCGGCAGCAGGACGTACGTGCGGCCGTTCGACTCGCTCACCAGCGCACTGCGCCGGTACGCCGCCGCGTGCACGGAGATCAGGCCGGTCATCTCGGCGCGGCGGAGTTCGTGCTCGCTGCGGTCCCCCTCGCTGCTGCGCACCGCGAACACCACGACGGCGGCGGGTTTCTTCGGGTCGGCGCCGATCTGGCCCGCGACCGTGGCGGCGTCCATCCGGCCGGTCAGCAACGCGGCGAGCAGGTTCTCCCGGAACCGGGACGTGGGCTGGTTGCGCTGCTGGATGAGGTGCGGGGCGGTGACGCGGGCGGCGCCGAGCAACGCCCGTTCGGCCTGCTCGGTCAGCGGCTGGTCGCCCTCCTGCACCCAGATCGTGCCGAGCGGCTGCTGACCGGCGTGGATGCCGACCGCGATGCGGCGGCGGATGCCCAGCTCAGGCCGTTCGTCGATGCGGACGACCTCCTCGCCCGAGCGCAGCAGGTTGTAGACGCCCCACTCGCGCAGCATCTTCAGGTACGGCTCGGGGCCCTGCCTGCCGAGGATGGAGAGCCGGCGCAGTTCGTCGACCTCGTCGGACGAGCGGGAGTAGGCGAGGACGCGGCTCGCGGTGTCCTCGATGCTGACGATGCCGCCGGTCAGCGTGGCAATCGTTTGCGCGAGTGCGAACAGGTCACCGAGCACCTCGCCGTCGTCGGTGGTCGTGGTGAGAACGCTCTTGGCGAGCGACTCCAGGTGTCCCCAGCGGACCTCGGGCCTGACCTCCAGCAACGCCACGCCCGCGTCCGTCGCGGCCTGTTCGAGCGCCTGGGAGCTCTCCTTGACGGCCACGGCGGCCGCGCGAGCCCGGCCGGCGGCCCTGATCAGCGGCAACGCGGCCCGGCCCCGTGCGCCGATGAGCAGCGCGAGGTCACCTTGGGCCACGTCCGGCGGGTCGTCCGGGTCCATGATCACGACGTCACGCACCTCGACCTCCAGGCCGAGCGGGGCGACCTGGAGTTCCACGAGTGGATCACCGAGTGCGATCAGGATGTGCCGAAGACTCATAACCTGTCCGATCGTACATCTGACCTGGTGAATCTTGGCGATTCGCACAACAGAGGCGGGGTCGCGCGGACTTACGGTTTGCGTACCGAACAAGCCCAGAAGGAGTTGCGAGTGGACGCGGTCACCCAGGTTCCCGCCCCGGTCAACGAGCCGGTCCTGCAGTACGCCCCCGGTACCCCGGAGCGCGCTGAACTGCAGGCCAAGCTGGTCGAGCTCCAGAAGGAGCCGCTCGACCTGACGCTGACCATCGGCGGCGAGCAGCGCATGGGTGGCGGCGAGCGGTTCGACGTCGTGCAGCCGCACAACCACCGCTCGGTCCTCGGCACCCTCGCCGGCGCGACCCAGCAGGACACGACCGACGCCCTGCGCGCGGCCCGCGAGGCCGCCCCGGCGTGGCGCGCGATGTCGTTCGACGACCGCGCGGCGATCATCCTGCGGGCCGCCGACCTGCTCGCCGGCCCGTGGCGCCAGACGCTGAACGCCGCGACGATGCTCGGCCAGTCGAAGACCGCGATCCAGGCGGAGATCGACTCGGCGTGCGAGCTGATCGACTTCTGGCGCTTCAACGTGCAGTTCGCCCGCACGCTGCTGAGCGAGCAGCCGATCTCCTCCCCCGGCGTGTGGAACCGCACGGACCACCGTCCGCTCGAGGGTTTCGTCTACGCCATCACGCCGTTCAACTTCACCGCCATCGCCGGCAACCTGCCGACCGCGCCCGCGCTGATGGGCAACGTCGTGCTGTGGAAGCCGTCGCCCACCCAGTCGTTCGCCGCGCACCTCACCATGCGGCTGCTGGAAGAGGCGGGCATGCCGCCCGGCGTCATCAACCTGCTGCCCGGTGACGGTCTCGCGGTGTCCGAGGTGGCGCTCAACTCCCCCGACCTCGCGGGCATCCACTTCACCGGCTCCACCGCGACGTTCCAGAAGCTGTGGGCGCAGGTCGGCGCGAACATCGCGAACTACCGCTCGTACCCGCGCATCGTCGGCGAGACCGGCGGCAAGGACTTCATCCTCGCGCACCCGTCGGCCGACCCGGACGTGCTGCGCGTCGCGATGATCCGCGGTGCGTTCGAGTACCAGGGCCAGAAGTGCTCCGCCGCGTCGCGCGCCTACGTGCCGCGCTCGGTGTGGAACAAGATCTCCGACCAGTTCCTGGCAGAGGTCGAGGCGCTGACCTACGGCGACGTCACCGACTTCTCGAACTTCGGTGGCGCGGTGATCGACCGCCGCTCGTTCGACAAGCTGTCGGGCGTGCTGCAGGCCGCTCGCGCCGACTCGTCGCTGGAGATCGCCGCCGGTGGTACGGCGGACGACTCGGACGGCTTCTTCGTGCGGCCGACCGTGCTGCTCGGCTCGGACCCGGCGAACTCCGTGTTCACCACCGAGTTCTTCGGCCCGGTGCTCGCGGTCCACGTCTTCGAGGACGCCGACTACCTGACGGTGCTCAAGCAGATGGAGAGCGCGGCTCCGTACGGTCTGACCGGCTCGATCATCTCGCGTGACCGCGCCGCCGTGGCGCACGCGCAGGAAGAGCTGCGGTTCGCCGCGGGCAACTTCTACGTCAACGACAAGCCCACCGGTGCCGTCGTGGGCCAGCAGCCGTTCGGCGGCGGCCGCGCGTCCGGCACGAACGACAAGGCGGGGTCGGTCCACAACCTGCTCCGCTGGGTCAGCCCGCGCTCCATCAAGGAGACCTTCGCGGCGCCCACCAACCACCTCCACCCGCACCAGGGCTAGACCAGGCCCTTCTGAGTGAGGGGAACGTCGTTGCGCCACAAGCACTTCGACGTTCCCCTCACCTTTCACACCCTGAGGACGTGAACCTATGTTGCGCTCCAGCCTCCTTCTGGCGTCCCGCAGCGCGGGTGCCCGCAAGCTCGTCGAGTCGACGCCGCTGACCCGGCCCGTCGTCGAGCGGTTCGTCGCCGGTGCCGATGTGGACGCGGCGATCCGCGCGACCGCCGAGGTGCTCGGCGACGGACGGCTCGTCACGCTCGACCACCTCGGTGAGGACACCTTCGAGGAGTCGCAGGCCAACGCCACCGTCGAGGCGTACCTGACGTTGCTGGCGCGGCTGGAGTCGTTCGGGCTCACCGAGGGCGCCGAGGTGTCGGTGAAGCTGTCGGCCGTCGGTCAATCGCTCGCGATCGACGGCGAGAAGATCGCGCTGGAGAACGCCCGGCGCATCTGTGCCGCCGCCGGTGTCGTCGGCACGACCGTGACGCTCGACATGGAGGACCACACCACCACGGACTCCACACTGGGCATCCTGCGTGAGCTGCGGGTGGACTTCCCGTGGGTGGGCGCGGTGCTGCAGGCCTACCTGCACCGCACCGAGCAGGACTGCCGCGACCTCGCGTACGCCGGTTCCCGCGTGCGGCTGTGCAAGGGCGCGTACCAGGAGCCCGCTTCCGTTGCTTACCAGGACAAGCACGAGGTCGACCTGTCGTACGTGCGCTGCCTGAAGGTGTTGATGGAGGGCGACGGCTACCCGATGGTCGCCTCGCACGACCCGCGCCTGATCGCGATCGCCGCCGACCTGGCGTCCGCGCGGTCGAAGGACACCTACGAGTTCCAGATGCTATACGGCATCCGGCCCGAGGAGCAGCGCCGCATCGCGGCCGAGGGCAACCGGATGCGCGTCTACGTCCCGTACGGGGACGAGTGGTACGGCTACTTCATGCGCCGCCTGGCAGAGCGCCCGGCCAACGTCGCGTTCTTCGTGCGTTCGCTGCTCACGAAGAGCTGAGCTCCGCCGCGGTCTCCAGCGCGAACCGCAGCTTCACCGGCTCACCCGCCTCGCGGAGGATCTCCGCCGCCTGGTGGGTGAGCCGGAGTGCTTGGGCGGTCTGGAACTTCGTCTCGGCGCAGAGCATGCCGTAGATCGTGACCAGGTCCGCGTAGTCCACGTTCGGTTCGACGCCGGACAGGTGCCAGAGCACGACCGCGGTGTGGGCGGTGTTGCGCGCTTCCTCTCGGCGTTCCGCGGCACGGAGCCGGCACACGTAGCGTTGCAGCGCCGAGAGGTAGACCGTCGGGGCCGTCTTCGTGCGCAGTGCCGCGCAGACCTCGACGCTGAACGCGGACATCCGCACGGCGCGGACGTGGTGGTCCGCATCGGACAGCGCGCGGGCCGTGTTCTGCAGCGGTGGCGCCAAAGTCGTGCCGAAGTACTCGACGAGCTGGTGCGGCAGGCGTTCGCAGAGCTCAAGGCATTCGTCGGCCGTGCGCAACGCCTCCTCGTCCCGGTCGCGCAGGAGTTGCTGGTCCACCAGCGCCGTCAGGGCGATCACCAGTCCGGCCTGGTGGCGCACCCGGTCTTCCTCGGTCAGTTCTCGTTGCACCGCAACGGCTTCGACCGCCGCGTCGACGTCACCGACGACCTTGGCGACGGTGAGCAGTGCGGTGACCAGGCCTTTCCGGTCCCCCGTCTCGCGCCAGAGCATGACGGCCTCGCGCGCGGTGAGGGCTGCGTCGACGTCGTTGGCCAGGTCGAGCAGCGCCTGGCTGCGCCGGCCGAGGGCGTCGGCGAGGTCCCTGCCGAACGTCCCGGGGTGCGCGACGGCGAGGTGGCGGAAGAGGTCCACGGCCTCCTTGAGCGCCTCGTCCGCGGCACCGGCCCGGCCCAGGTCGACGAACATGGTGCCCGCGGCGACGAGGTTGCGGGCGAGTTCCGGCTCGAACCTCGGGTCCTCCCGCGCGACGACCCGCCAGTTCGCGATGGAGAGCTGCATCGAGTCGGCCGCGTGCTGCCGGTTGCCCTCGAACTGGAAGCGGTGGGCCATCACGGCGGCGACCCGCGCGAAGTCGGCGCGGAAGAGCGCCGGGTAGGTCTTCGCGAGTTCCTGGAAGAGCAGGGTGGCGTGGCTGATGGCGCTCGTGGCGTCCTCGTCGCGGCCCAGCGCCTGGTAGCGGTAGCTGATCTGCTCCAGTGCGGACGCGAGCTGCGGGATGCTCTCGGGATCGGTCTGCGAGATCTCGCGCCAGAGCTCGATCGCCTCCTCGGAGACCTCCAGCACCTCGCCCATGCGCCCGGCGTTGATCAGCCGCAGCGCCAGGTCGCCCAGCGCGTCCGCGAGCAACGGCCGGTTCTCCGGGTCCTGCTCGGCGAGCTCGCGGTAGCACCCGACCTCGGCCAGGGAGGCGTCGACGGACTCCTGACGCAGGCCGCACACCATCGTGCGGGCGCTGAGCATGCCGTACATCTCGGCCCGGTCGAGGGTGTCGGTGGCGCGGTCGAGCAGGCGGCGGGTGAGGATCGAGCCGAGCGCGTCGGTGGCGAACCGCTCGTCGCGGAAGACCTTGCGCGCGATGGTCTCCAGCGTCGCGACCGAGCCGGTCTCGGCGGCGATGCGGAGGCTGTCGCGGGCCATGTCGTGCACGACCTCGGGATCACCGGTGATCAGTTCGTCCAGCTTCGCGCGCAGCTGGGGCCAGCGTTCGGCGGCGCGGGCCAGCAGGTCCGGGTCCGGGGTGTCCGGGGTCGCGACGGCCAGGTAGTCCTCGGCGACGCGGCCGGTGCCGCGGCCGTCGTCGCGCTGCAGCAGCTGGCGGACGAGCTGGGTGCGGTTCACGTCGCACGGGTCGCCGTGCACGACCGTCAACGCGGCCATGTGCAGGTCGAGCACCGTCTCGTCGGCGATGTTCGGCGGCGGTTCGTCCGGCGCGGTGACCATGAGCTGCTTCGCGAAGTGCTGGCAGGCCAGCGTGAACGACTCGGCCCTGTCGTCGAGCGTGCCCGGGAGCGGGAGGTCGGTGACCTCGTGGTCGAAGTCGGCGATGCGCTGCCGGGTGGAGGACCACCACCAGCCCGTGGTCCGCGCCGCCAGCAGCACCCGCGTGCGCTCCGGGCCCCCGCGCAGGGTCTCCTGCAGGAGCAGGAAGACGTCCTGCCACGGGAGGCGGTCGGCGTCGTCGACCAGCAGCAGTCTGCCGTGCGCGGCGTCGTCCCAGTGCTCCTCCCCGAAGTGCCGCAGGAGCCTGGTCTTGCCCGCGCCGGCAGCGCCGTGCAGCAGCAGAGAGGCCTGGGGCGCCGAGCTGTCGCGCCACCGCAGGAGTGTGCGCAGTTCGGATTCTCTGCCGTGAAAGGGGACCACCTGATGGGTGGGATCCAGCAGTGCGGCGACGCTGAGTGCTCGGTCCACTCCTTCATAGTCGGTCGCAGGTCAGGCCAGGGGTAGCAAGACCACACCATCGTGGTCTTTTCCTGTTTTTCTTTCACCCCAACGCCTACTGGCTTGGAGAACGTCCAACAGGTAGCTCCTCGACAACCCTGCAAACGTTTCCAGTTCAGCCTGGACTGAAATTGTCAGACCCTGTCGGCACAATTCGGGGTGTGCTGGTCGCCCTGGTCGCTGAGGGCGACGGCGCGGGTCGGTGGCAGAAGCTGAACGACGACGGGACCGCGGCGGGGCCCGTCATGGCGGCTTCGTCGCTGGCCTCCGCCGTCGCGTCGCTGGAACGCGCCCACCGGCCGCGCTGGGTGTGGGCGGACACGTCCGAGATCTACCCGCTGCTGCTCGCGGCCGGGGTGCGCGTCGACCGGTGCTGGGACCTGCACCTGACCGAGTCGCTGCTGCTCGGCGCGGAGGGGCGGCACCGGGAGCCGAAGGAGCTCGCCGGGGCGTTGGCGCGGGTGCTGGGCGTGCCGGCGCCGGCGGACGTCGGGCCGCCGAAGAAGGACGACGCGCTGACGTTGTTCGGGCCGGAACCGGTGGCGCTGCCGGGCGGCACCGATCCGCTGACGGCGTTGTCGCTGGTTTTCCGCGCCCAGCAACGGAATCCGGCGCTGGGGCTGCTGATCGCGGCGGAGTCGGCGTCGGCGCTGGTGGCGGCGGAGATGACGTTCCACGGGCTGCCGTGGCGCGAGGACGTGCACAACCGGTTGCTGGAGGAGGTGCTCGGGCCCCGTCCGGCGCCGGGTCAGCGCCCGAAGCTGTTGCAGGCGCTGGCGGAGGAGATCCAGGAAGCCTTCGGCGGGCGCGAGCTCAACCCGGACGCGCCGGCGAGCATCGTGAAGGCGTTCGCGCGGGCGGGCATCGAGGTGCCGTCGGCGCGGCGGTGGGTGCTGAAGAAGGTCGATCACCCTGCCGTGGCACCGCTTCTGGACTACAAGGAGCGCGCACGGCTGTGGGTGGCGCACGGCTGGACGTGGCTCGACGCGTGGGTGTCGGAGGGGCGGTTCCGGCCGGATTACGTTGTCGGAGGCGTGGTTTCCGGGCGGTGGGCTTCGCGCGGCGGGGCGGCGTTGCAGATCCCGCGGCTGATGCGGCAGGCCGTGATCGCGGACGACGGCTGGTGCCTCGTGGCGGCGGACGCCTCCCAGCTCGAACCGCGGATTCTCGCTGCGCTGTCAGGGGATGCGCGGTTGATCGAGGTGTGCGGGGACGACGACCTGTACGCGGCGCTGGCCGAGGACTCGTTCTCCGGCGAGCGGCCGCGCGCGAAGATCGCGATGCTCTCGGCGATGTACGGCGGCACCTCGGGCGAGGCCGGGCCGTTGCTCGCGGTGCTGCGCAAACGCTTCCCCGTCGCGGTCGGCTACGTGGAGGCGGCCGCGCAGGCCGGTGAGCAGGGGCGGATGGTGCGCACGCGGCTCGGGCGCACGTCACCCACGCCGTCCGCGGCCTGGCAGGAGCTGACCGGGGGCGCGGACGACTCCGGGAACGTGTCGAGCTCGTCGCGGCAGGCGGCGCGCAACTGGGGGCGGTTCACCCGCAACTTCGTGGTGCAGGGCAGCGCGGCGGACTGGACGGCGGCACTGCTGGCCGTGCTGCGCCACCACCTGCCCGCCGACGCGCACCTCGTGTTCTTCCAGCACGACGAGGTCCTGGTGCACTGCCCCCGCGAGGACGCCGATGCCGTGATCGAGGCGATCGCCGACGCGGGCCGTGAGGCGACGCGGCTGCTGTTCGGCGACACGGCCGTGCGGTTCCCGATGAACGCCGTGCCCGTGACCTGCTACGCCGACGCGAAGTAAGTCCAAACGAGACGCTTGGCGACCAGGCCGTGTCCTGGCGCGATTTGTTCCGTTAGTCCGAACGGGCGCTTGTTCTTGCACCGTGAGAGCGCTCTCATAAATGGACTGCACCCGTGACAAGGAGGTCACTCGCGCATGAGGCAACGCCGCCGCATCCTCGCGGCCACGACAGCTCTTATTGCCGCGGTACCCCTGGCGATCGCCGCCATGTCCGCCAACGCTTCGATCCCACCCCCTGCATCGGGATGGACGCAGGTGTGGGGTGACGACTTCAACGGTTCGAACGGATCGCTGCCGTCGAGCGCCAACTGGATCATCGACACCGGCCACGGCTACCCCGGCGGCCCTGCCAACTGGGGTACCGGCGAGATCCAGAACTACACGAACAGCACCAGCAACCTCAAGCTCGACGGCAACGGCAACCTGCGCATCACCGCGTTGAAGGACGGCGCGGGCAACTGGACGTCGGCGCGCATCGAGACCCAGCGCTCGAACTTCAAGCCACCGGCGGGCGGCAAGCTCGCCATCGAGGGCCGCATCCAGATGCCGAACGTCACGGGCGAGGCCGCGCTCGGCTACTGGCCGGCGTTCTGGACCCTCGGCTCGCCCTACCGCGGCAACTACTGGAACTGGCCGGGCATCGGCGAGTTCGACATCATGGAGAACGTCAACGGCCTCAACTCGGTGTGGGGCGTGCTGCACTGCGACGTCGCACCCGGCGGCGCCTGCGGTGAGTTCACCGGCATCGGCAACTCGCGGGCGTGCCCCGGTTCGTCGTGCCAGAGCGCCTTCCACACGTACCGCTTCGAGTGGGACGACGCCGCGAAGACGTTCACGTGGTTCGTCGACGGCCAGTCGTTCCACCAGGTCACGCAGGCCCGGGTCGGCGTGAACGTGTGGAACGCGATGACGTCGCACGCCGGCCACTTCATCCTGCTCAACCTCGCGATGGGCGGCGCGTTCCCGAACGCGCTCAACAACAACCAGCCGACCCCTGTCGCGGCCACGCAATCCGGGCACTCGATGGTCGTGGACTACGTGGCGGTCTACTCGGCTGGTGGCACTGTCCCGACCACCACCACTACGACCACGACGTCGAACCCCGGCGGTGGGGGTTCCGCGTACAACGAGCTGCAGGCGGAGAACGCGTCCGAGCGGTCCGGTGGCTCCGTTGCGCCCGGTGATGGCGGTTCGGGCGTGCATCAGATCGCGAACGGCGGCTACCTGAAGTTCTCCGGCGTGAACTTCGGCTCGGGCCCGGCCCGGCAGTTCTACGCCCGCGTGGCGTCGGGTGCCGGCGGTGGCGTGAGCGGGTTGGTCGAGGTGCGGCTCGGGTCGCGCACGGCCACGCCCGTAGGGTCGATCGCGGTCGGCAACACCGGTGGGTGGGACGCGTGGAGAACCATCCCCGCGAACATCTCGAACATCACCGGGACGCACGACGTGTACGTCACCTTCACGAGCGGGCAGCCTTCGCCGTACGTGAGCGTGAACTGGGTGAAGTTCGGAACCTGACCCTCGGTTCGCGGCCCCTTTGGGCCATCCGCTAAGCTTCCATCCGCACGACCACGGATGATTAGCTCAGCGGGAGAGCACTACCTTGACACGGTAGGGGTCACTGGTTCAATCCCAGTATCGTCCACTTGAGAACGGGGCCTCAGTTTCGACTGAGGCCCCGTTTTTCGTTTACCCGAGGTTGTCGGTGCCGTGCCGACGGCGGACCGTTCAGTTCGTCGCCTGGAACCCGAGCGCTTCCCGCAGCCGCGTGCCGATCTCCGGGTAGAGGTCGGCGCCCTGGATCCTCGTGGTCTCGGCCACGTGCGAGATGGCGGACAGGCCGTATCCCGTGTGGACGAAGTCGTGCCAGAAGCCGATGATCTTTTTGCGTCGTACGCGCGCTTCTGCGGCTGGGCGCCGACGTTGACCTGGGCGCGCATGACGTCGGCCGTCTCCTCCGTTGGCGACGGCGTCCCTTTGACACCAAGGATGACAAAGTTTGCAGGGACCGGAAGCAGGTACGGTCGGGGTGTGTACGCCGAACGTCCAGCTCCCGCGGGTCTGGCCTGTCTCTGGACGCGCACGGTGTCGGCCCCGACCGTGCAGCGCGTGGTGCCGGACGGCTGCACGGACCTGATGTGGACGCCTGCTTCCGGTGCGCTGGTGGTGGCCGGGCCGGACACCGCCGCGCAGATGGCTTCCGTTTCGGCCGGGACGTTGTACGGGGTGCGGTTGCCGCCCGGCGCGTTTCCGTCGGTGTTCGGGGTGCCCGCTCATGCCGTTCGCGACCTGCGGGTTCCTCTGGCCGAGCTGGTTCCTTCGGCCCGCTTGGACTCGTTCTCCGCGATGGTGGCGTTCTGCGCGTCGCGGGTCGCCGTCGATCCGGCGTTGGCCGCTACGGCGTCTTTGCTGCGGCGTTCTGACGTGGCTGCCGCGGCTTGGGAGATCGGGCTGAGCTCACGCCAGCTGCGTCGTCGTTGCCTGGACGCGTTCGGCTATCCGCCCAAGGTGCTGCAACGCGTGCTGCGCTTCGACTCGGCGTTGCGCCTGGCGTGGTCCGGCGAGTCCTTCGCCGCGGTTGCCGCTTCGGCCGGCTACGCGGACCAGGCGCACCTGGCCCGCGAGGTCCGCGCGCTCGCCGGGGTGTCGCTGGGTCAGCTGATCCGGCCGTAGCGGCGCAGCGTCAGCAGGGCGTCGACGGTGGCGATGGACCGCCACTCGAACTTGACGACCGGGGTGAAGGCCGGGAAGTGGAAGTCCCAGCCGCCGTCCTCCTGCTGCCCTGCTTCGAGCTGGTCGAGGTCCTCGGCCAGCTCTTCCTCGGTGAACCAGGCCGTCGCGAGGCTCGTCGGCCTCTGCGCGAACTGGTGCAGCTCCAGCCCCTCGCCGTCCGCGTAACCCTCGGTGCTGGGCTTGAGGTGCTTGAGCTTCTCCGCCGCCAGTTCGGCCCGTGCCCGGTCCGGCACCTCGTCCAGGAACATCGCCGCACCGCGCAGCTCGTACGGGTGCGTTCGTTCGAGCTTCTCGATCTCCTGCCAGCAGTAGTCGGTGGCCCGGTCGAGCCACGGGTCCGTCTGCTTGAGCGCGTGCAGGGTCGCGGCGATCTGGGACGTCAGCAGCAGCCCGCCCTGGTCGTCGGCCTGCACCCAGGGAGCCTTCGGGTGGTCCTTCGACGTGGACAGGCCGAACGGCACCGACCCGTCGGGACAGGTGGCGTTCAGCCAGGTCAGGATGCCTGCGGCATGCTCGGGGGCGTTCACGTCGGCGAAGGTCTGCAAGGCCCGCAGTGCGTGCAGCGGCTGGCTGGTGGGCCCGCGGTGATCCGGCTCGAGGCCGTAGCCGTACCCGCCGTCGTCGTTGCGGTAGGCCAGCACCGCCTGGACCACGTGTTCTGCCTTGCCGCCGTCGAAGGCGTGCTCGAACCAGCGTTGTTCCAGCGTGCGGGCGTTGTGCCAGAGGAAGTTCCTCGCTTGCTCGATCATGCCCCGAACCTATGCTCGTGGGGGTGCCCCGGTCTTGTACGAATCGGCCATGTGACCTGATCAGCTGGTTCGTTCGCCCGCGCAGGGAACCGGTCCTATGCGAAAATCCTCTAACCGGGGTGTTGAGTTCTGAGGGGAGCTGGCCAGGATGCTGATGTTCGACGCGGTCGTTCCGTGGGCGACCGGCGCTGCCGTGGGAGGAGCCGTCGGGTCTGCTCTCGGAGGTTCGGGTGCGGGCGGCGGCGGGACCGCGAAGTTCAGCGTCGACCCCGACCAGGCCCAGAAGATGATCGACGGCCTGAAGAAGGCCATCGAGCAACTGATGGACCTGGAAAACGCGAGCGGCCGCATCCAGTCCGCTGGTGCTCCCGGCCCCGACCCGTACAGCGGCTACGCGACGCTCGCCATGCGCAAGACGGCCGGCGGTGAGCCCGGCGGCTATCTCTGGGCGAACCGCGAAGCACGAAAAGCGCTCGAGCAGACGATCAAGAACATCGAGAAGGCCCTGGCCGAGTACCGGGCCACCGACGACGCGGCGAAGTCCGCCATGAAGGGCTGACACGATCTTGAAGCGAATGACCGCCCTCCTGACCGCCGTGCTCGCGTTCGGTGCGCTCGCCGGGTGCACGAGCTCTCAGACCGGTGGCAACCCCACTCCCGCGCCGACGACCGGCGGCGAGCAGACGAGCACGGAGCCCACCAGCAGTGACCCGGGCCTCAGCATCGCCAAGTACGTCAGCGCCCCGTGCAGCATCCTCACCTCGAGCCAGACCACGACGCTCGGTTCTGTGCGGGCGCCCGCGCCCGGCACCGGGGAACTCGGCCCGCTGTGCGAGTGGAAGGGCCAGGACGTCATCAAGAACTCCCGGTACACGGTTTCCGTGACCGAGAAGAAGCCGTTCGACGACATGGTCGCCAACGTCAAGAACAACCCGGTCTTCGACGACAAGAAGATCGACGGTGTCCGGGTGGTCTCCACCGACCAACTCGACGGCCTGATCACCTGCCTGGTCTCCATCCAGGCTTCCAAGACCGACTCGGTCACGGTTCAGGTCAACCTCGCCGCCGATGAGCAGGCCACGAAGAAGGCCTGCCCCGAGGCGGAACGGGTCGCACAACTGATCATCACAAACCTGAAGGGGTAGCGAGATGGCTGGGGATGAGCCGAACATCGGCGGTTTCGCCGTACTCCCCTTCGCGGGCGGCGACACGATCTACAAGTGGTTCCAGAACGGCAGCGGCCCCGGCCAGAGCACCTCGGTCACCGCACAGGCCTGGCGCGATCTCTCCAGCGGCCACGGTGACGTCGCCCAGCTGATCGAGCAGGCCGTGCGCGACTCCGGTGCCGCCTGGGAAGGCTCGGCAGGTGACGCGGCACGTGGCGCGACCTCGCCCCTGGCCACCTGGGCGACCGTCACGGGCGACTCGGCCACGCAGGCGGGTACGAGCGCGGACGCCGTCGGCGAGGCGTACGTCAACGCGCGCAACGCCATGGCCCAGCCCCCGGCCGTTCCGGACAAGCCGTTCCTCAACGACATGGCCTGGTGGGACACCGACTACGACAAGGCCGTCGAGAAGAACCAGCAGGTCAGCGAGCAGAACGTGCGGGCGTTCAACCAGTACGCCTCCGCCGTGACCGCGAGCACCGACAACCAGCCCACGTTCATCTCGCCCAACGCCGACGACGCGAACGTCCAAGAGGGACCGGCGGACGGCAAGTACAAGATCGACGAGGTCGGGTCCGGCAAGAACACGCCTCCGCCCATCGGCAGCAACCCCGGCGGTGGCGACCGCAGCGGCGTCGGCACCGGCACCGGCCAGGACGGCACCAACCTGTCCGGCTGGAAGCCGCCGACCGACGGCACGAACCCGGCCGGCGTGGACGACAGGTTCCCGAACGTCCCGCCGCCCGACGACGGCCGCAACCGGCCGCCGACCAACATCGGCGACCCGACGGTCCCGCCCGGTGGCAGGTACGACCCGAACGATCCGCGCCGTCCTGGCGGGCCGCTCGACCCCAACAACCCGCGTCGTCCCGGCGGGCCGCTCGACCCGAACAACCCGCGCAACCGTCCCGGTGGCCTGAACGGTCCCGGCGGCCCCGGCGGTGGTGGTGCCGGCGGCGGCCGTGGCGGTGGTGCCGGTGGTGGCGCTGGTGGTCTCGGTGGTGCTGCGGCAGCTCGCGGTATGGGCGGGCCCGGCGCCATGGGCGCTGGGGCGGCCGGCTTCGGTGGTGCTGCCGGCGTCGCCGGTGAAGGTGGTCGTGGTGCCGGTGGCTTCGGGCCTGCCGGAGCCGGTGCGGCCGGTGCCGCCGGGCGTGGTGGCGCGGCCGGCATGGGTGGCGGCATGGGTGCTGGTGGTGGTCGCGGCGAGGGTGCCGAGGACAGCGAGCACAAGTCCGCCTCGTACTTGCAGGAGACCGAGGACATCTTCGGCGACGGAACGATGGTCGCTCCGCCGGTCATCGGCGGATAAGGGGGAAAACGTGCTGCGGAGCAGGGTCGCCATCCCTGTCACGGCGCTCTACCAGGCGTGGCAGGCCGCGGGTCTGCCGACGATGCACCGTGCGCTGCTCACCCAGGTCGAGTTCGACGAGGGACTTCTCGAGTCGGGTGACGTGAGTGAGCTCGAACGGCTGCAACGGTCGGCTTGGGCGCAGCTCGAGCAGTACGGGCTCGCGCGTGGCGGGCAGATCCACCCGGATCTGGCCAACGCGCTGCGGCTCGTCGTCGAGGCCGGGGTGGAGTACTGGGCGTTCTTCAGCTTGAAGGACGGGCCCCAGCAGAGCGTGCTCGTCGTGACGAACGGGCAGGACGCGCTGCGGATCCTGCTCACGCCGGACCAGCAGTTCGTGCTCGAACCGGTGCGGGCCGACGAGGCCCCGCAGGCACTGGTCGGCGCGCTGCCGCCGACGCCGGCGGGCAAGGGCAACCCGATCACGCTTCCCGAGGACGCGTTGCAGCAGAAGCGGCAACCGTCCTATGAGGACACCGGGTCGTTCATGCAGCAGAGCAGGCCGACGAGCACGCCGAACGACCAGTTGGTCGCGCAGCTGCGGGAGATCATGGGGCAGCCGCGGACGGGCGGCGGTCAGGTGTTCTCGGCCAAGCGCGATCACCTGGGCCGCAAGCAGCGCTGCATCAACCCGCTGACGTACATCGACACGCCGAGCGGGCGGTACCTGGCGGCGAAGAGCGAAGGCTGGCTGCGGGTGCAGCCGGCCGACTTCGGCACGCTGGCGCGGATGACCGCGACCATGCCGTAAGAGCAGAACGGCCGGGGTGCACCAGCACCCCGGCCTCTGTCGCAGATCAGGAGAACCGCAGCGCGTCCGGCCCCAGGTCGGCCGGGCTGCGGTGACCCGAGAGTCCCAGCGTCAGGTCGAAGTCCGCGAGCAGGCTGCGCAGCACGTGCTTCACGCCCACCTGCCCGCCGTGCGCGAGCCCGTACGCGAACGGCCGCCCCACCATCACGGCCTTGGCCCCCAGCGCCAGCGCCTTCACGATGTCGGCGCCGGTGCGGATGCCCGAGTCGAACAGCACGTCGACCTGCTCCCCCACGGCCTCCACGATCGACGGCAACGCGTCCAGCGACCCGACCGCGCCGTCCACCTGGCGGCCGCCGTGGTTCGAGACGACGACACCGTCCATTCCGTACTCGACGGCCTTGCGGGCGTCGTCGGCGTGCTGGATTCCTTTGAGGACGATCGGTCCGTCCCAGTGCGCGCGCAGGAACTCGAGTTGGTCCCACGACTTGTCGGTGCCGGTGAACAGCTGCACCCACCGCAGGATCGCCATCGGCAGGTCCTCCTCCGGCGACTTCTGCAGTCCGGCGCGGAAAACCGGGTCGCTGAACGGGATCGCCGTGCCGACGCCCCGCAGGAACGGCAGGTAGGACTGGTCCAGGTCGTGCGGGCGCCACGCCAGCGTCCACGTGTCGAGCGTGACGACCAGCGCCGTGTACCCGGCCTTGCGAGCGCGTTCCAGCAACGACGCGCACACGTCGGGGTCGTTCGGCCAGTACAGCTGGTACCAGCGCGGGCCCTCGCCGGACGCCTCCGCGACCTCCTCGATGGTGTGCGAGGACGCGGTCGACAGCACCATCGGGATGCCGAGTTCGGCGGCGGCACGGGCGGTCGCGAGTTCGCCGTCCGGGTGCAGGATCGACTGCACGCCAACGGGTGCGAGCATCACCGGCGCGGGCAGCTCGGTCCCCAGCACGGACACGCCGAGGTGCCGTTCGGTCGCGTTGGTCAACATCCGCGGCACGATCCGGACGCGGTCGAACGCCTCGCGGTTCGCCCGCACGGTGGCGCCCGAGCCGGCGCCTCCCGCCACGTACCAGAACGGACCGGGGCCGAGGCGGTCGCGCGCGGACTGCTCCAGCGCGTCCGGGTCGGTGGTGAACGGCGGCACGGTGCCGCCGAGCCCCTGGAGGTAGATCTCGTTCTGGTACGCGGCGAAAGAGGTCATGCCGCCTACTTTGCTACGGACGGCCCGGCACGCACTAGACCCGCGCGGACGCCGGGCGCTTCCGCGCCACCGCCTGCCGGGGCCAGCGCGACTCCAGCCAGATCGCGATCGGAGCGGCCGTGACCACTGTGGACACCGTGCCCGCCACGAGGCCGATCAGCAGCGCGATCGCGAAGTCCGCGAGCGAGCCGTCGCCCAGCACCAGCAACGCCGCCAGCACGAACAGCACGCCGATACCGGTGTTCACGGTGCGCGGCACGGTCTGCACGACCGCGTCCGACACCACGTCCGGATACGCGGCCTTCAACCGCGACCCACGCAGTTCGCGCAGGCGGTCGAAGACGACGACGGAGTCGTTGACCGAGTAGCCGATGACGGTGAGCAGCGCGGCCAGGAACACGCCGTCCGCGGTCTTGCCCATCCACGCGAAGAGTCCGATCAGTACCAGGACGTCGCTGATCAGGGCGGTGACCGTGGCGAGGCCGAGGCGCCAGTCGAAGCGGACGGCCAGGTAGACCAGCTGTGCGGCGACGGCGATGGCGAGGCCGATGATGGCGTTGCGGCGCAGTTCGGACGACAGCGACGGCCCGATCAGCTCGTTGCTCGACTGGCGGGCGCCGCCGTCGACGGCCGACGAGACGACCTCGCCGATGCGGTTGGACGTCGCGTCGTCGATCGGACCGGTGCGCAGCGACACCTCGTTGCCCGACGACGACACGACCACGTCGGAGAAGCCGGCGTCTGCCAGTGCGGTGCGCACGCGCCCCGCGTCGACGCCACCGCCCGCGGTGAAGTCGAGCATGCGGCCGCCGGTGAACTCGACGCCCAGGTTCAGGCCGCGCAGGAAGAGGCCCGCGAACGCGACCAGCACCAGCACACCGGCGCTGATCAGCCACCGCGACGGCCGCCGGTACAGCACCACGGACAGGCGCTGGCGGACGTAGCCCAGCGTGTGCAGGCCGCTCAGCCGAGGGCGCTTGGCGATGAAACGCGAGCCGATCACCCACACGACGAGCACGCGGGACAGGACCAGGGCGCTGAACATCGAGGCCAGCACACCGATGGTCAACGTGACACCGAAGCCGCGCACGGGGCCGGTGGCCAGCCAGAACAGCAGACCGGCGGCGAGCAACGTCGTCACGTTCGAGTCGGCGATCGCGCTCAACGCACCGCGGAAGCCGTTCTCCGAGGCACGGCGGAGATTCGGTTTTCGCGCGTACTCCTCGCGCGCCCGCTCGAAGATCAGGACGTTCGCGTCGACCGCCATGCCGATCGCCAGCACGAAGCCGGCGAGGCCCGGCAAGGTCAACGTCGCCCCCACCGCCAGCAGCCCGGCGTAGGCGACACCCGCGTACCCGACCAGCGCGACGACGGCCAGGAAGCCCGCGAGCCGGTAGGCGAACATGAGGAACAACGAGGTCAGGGCGATGCCGATGATCGCGGCCTTGGCGCTGGCCTCGATGGCCTCGGCACCCAGGGTGGCGCCGACGGTGCGCTGTTCGATCACCTCGACCGGCACGGGCAACGCGCCGGAGCGGATCACCAGGGCGAGTTCCTTGGCTTCCGGCTGCGAGAACCGGCCGGTGATCGTGGTCGCGCCGCCCGCCTGGCCACCGCCGCAGGGCGTGTCGAGGCTGACCTCGGGCGACGAGATGGGCTTGCCGTCGAGCACGAACGCGATCTGGCGGCCGGGCGTGCCGGACGGTTCGCAGGCCGCCTCGCCGGTGACCTTCTGCCAGGTCTTCGAGCCCTCGCCCTGGAACTGGATGTTGACCACGAAGCCCGCGCCCTGCGGGTTGGCGTTGGCCTGGGCGTCGGAGATGCCCTCACCGGTCATCACGGTCTGGCCGTTGCGTTGCACGGTGAGCTGCGCGGTCTGGCCGAGGACCTTCACGGCCTCTTCGGGGTCCTGCAGGCCGGGCAGTTCGACGACGATCCGGTTCTCGCCGGAGCGCGCGATGACGGGTTCGGCGACGCCGAGCGCGTCGACGCGGCGGCGCAGGACCTCCATCGACCGGTCGGCGGCGTCGGAGTCGCCCTGGGCCTGGAGCACGATCTGGGTTCCGCCGCGCAGGTCGAGGCCGAGGCGGGGATCTGTGGTGAGCAGGAGGAATGCGGATGCGACGAGGACCCCGAGCGCTATGAGACCGCGCACGAGCAACCCTCGTCGCGCGTTTTCGCGCGACATGGGTGAAAGAGCCTTCCGATGAGGAAAGTGGTTGCTGGAAGAGAGATTCAGCGACCGGAAGGCGGTGAACGAGCGGGCTGCGGGGTCCAGCGGATGCCCTCGGGCGTGCGGTGCACGCGCCGGGCGAACGAGACGACGAACCGCATCGGCAGCGCGGGCTTCGCGACCGGCGGCACGTCGGACGCCACCTGGGCCTGCGGCACCTGGGCGGCGTGCGGGTTGTGCGGTTTGGGGGCGGTGACCGGGAGGTTCGCGACGTCGTGGCCGTGCTGGACGACGGCACCGGCCACCACGGGCTCCGCGGGCGCGCCGACGATGAACAGCTGTCCGAGGAACAGCAGGAACGCGAGCGCGACCGCGTTGCGACGCATCACCGCTTCCTGCCTCCACCGACGTAGACGAGCGCTCCCCCCACGACAGCGCACAACCAGGAAAGCACAAGTGGCTGCATCGTCGTAGCCCCGAGGAACAACGCGATGGTCCAGCCGACGAGAACGAGGGCCGAAACGCCCAGCAGGGACACCGTCACGGCGAGCTTGCGCAGGCTGAAGAGCAGCGAGAACGGTCGCAGCCGCAGCCCCACGACCAGGCAGCACAGCACCAGCGCGCCGGTGAAGAACCCCAGGTAGGGCGTCGGGCGGGGCATGCCCGCGATCAACGCGAGTAAACCGCCGCCGATGAGCAGCAACGAGAGAGTGCGCAGCGCACGCCACACCTGGACCTTGTTCAACTGCGACGGCGCGGGAGGCCTGGCCGAACGCCGCCGTTGCACGGTCGCGAGGTTCGCCTTCGAGTCCGCGTCGGACGGATCGAGCTTGATCGCCGCCCGGTACGCGTGCTCGGCGGTGCCCCAGTCGCGCATCCGCAGCGCCGCGTCGCCGAGCACCTGGAACGCCCGCGCCTCGCTCGGGGCGAGCTGCGAGGCGTGCAGGGCCGAGTCGAACGCCTCCACGGCGCCCTCCGGCGCGTCGGCGAGCACCTCGGCGAGCACGACGTAGCCGCGCCAGTCGCCGGGTTTGCGCCGCACGGACTCGCGGGCCGAGACCGCCGCCTCGGAGTGCCGGCCGAGGTCGCTCAACGCCAGCGCGGCCAGCCGCTGCGGCCAGGCGGGATCGCCGTCGAGGACCATCGCGCGCTTGGCGGAGTCGAGGGCCTGGTCCGCCTCACCGAGGTCGAGGTGGGCGGCGGCGAGGCGGCACCACGCCTCGGAGTGCCGAGGGTTCGCCGCCACGAGGGGCCGCAACAGGTCGATGGCCTGCCGCGGCTTCCCCGAGGCGGTGAGTTCGGCGGCACGCAGGAGCACCGCTGTCATCGGCTCGGACACGCCGCACAGTGTGACAAAGCGGTCCGCGCCCCCGAACGGGTGACCTCCGGCGGGGGTCGCCGAGGTCACCCGTCAGGTGCTCAGCCCGCCGCGCCGAACCAGCGCGCGAGCTCCCCTTCGAGCGACGCCTGGTCCTCCCCGGCCCACGCCACGTGCCCGTCCGGCCGGATCAGCACGGCGGGCGCGTCGAGCTCCTCGCTCACGTCCACGACGTGGTCGACCCGGTCCGCCCAGCCGCCGACGGACAACGTCCCGGCCTGGTCGAGCAGGATCGCGCGCCCCGCGTGCATCTGCGCGTAGAGCCCGCCGCGCTTCAGCGCCAGGTCCCCGATCCGGCGCCCGACCAGCGGGTTCTCCGAGCCGAGGTCGTAGCGCACCGCCACCGCGATGATCTTCTCGATGAGGTAGCGGTTGACCTCCTCGAACTGCACGAGCTCGGTGAGCAGCCGCCGCACCGCCTGCGGCCCCGGTTCGACCTTCATCAGCTCGATCTGCGCGCGGGTGTTGTTCAGCACCTCCTCGGCGGTCGGGTGCCGTTCGGCCTCGTAGGTGTCGAGCAACCCCTCAGGCGCCCACCCGTGCACCGCGCCCGCGAGTTTCCAGCCCAGGTTGAACGCGTCCTGCACGCCCAGGTTGAGTCCCTGCCCACCCGTGGGCGGGTGGACGTGGGCCGCGTCGCCCGCGAGGAACACCCGGCCGGACCGGTACCGCTCGGCCTGCCGCGTGGCGTCACCGAACCGGGACAGCCAGCGCGGCGAGTGCACGCCGAAGTCCGTGCCCGCGACCTTCACCAGCTGCTGCTTCACGTCGTCGAGGGTCGGCACGACGGCCCGGTCCTCGTGCACGCCGTCCGCGGGCACGACGACGCGGTACGTCGCGGTGCCGCCGATCGGCCCGATGCCGAACCGCTTCTGCGTCTTGCGGACCTCCAGCATCAACGGCATCGCCTCCTCCCACGGGATGCCGATCTCCATCTCGCCGAGCAGCGTCTCCACTCGCGACGGCTCGCCGGGGAAGTCGATGCCGGCCAGCTTGCGCACGGTGCTGCGGCCGCCGTCGCACCCGACGAGGTACCGCGCGCGCAACGACGTGCCGTCCTCGAGCGTGACCGACACGCCGTCGTCGTCCTGCTCGAACGCCGTGACGGTGACGCCGCGCCGGATCTCGGCGCCGGCTTCGAGGGCGTGTTCGGTGAGCAGGCGCTCGATCCGCGGCTGCGGCAGGCCGAGCACCACCGGGTACTTCGTGTCGAGCTGCGCGGGCGCGGGCCTGTCGATGCCCGCGAAGAACCCGGCCAGCGGATGGGTCTGGCCCGCGTCCAGGAACCGCTCGGCGAGGCCGCGCTGGTCCATCACCTCGATGCTGCGCGCGTGCAGCCCGAGCGCCTTGACGACCTTCGTCGGCTCGGCGTCCCTCTCCAGCACCAGCACGCCCACTCCGTGCAGGCGCAACTCCCCGGCCAGCATCATGCCGGTCGGTCCACCGCCGGCGATGATGACGTCGATCATGGAGTCTTCCCCATTTCCCCAGGTAGATGACGTTGGCCGGGAAATGATGAAGTACACCCGGGGTCTTGTGGCAAGACCCCAGGTGCGCTATATGTTGAAGTGGGAGGAGCGCGCTGCTCTCCTTTTTTGCGTTTCCAGGGGTCAGCGAAGAAGCCCGGCCTCGTTCAGGTGGGCGAAGATGATCCGGTCCACCGGCGAGACGCGGTCCGCGTCCGCGGTGGTCAGCCAGGCGAGTTCCTCGATCTCGGCCGATGCCACCGGTTCCCCGTCGAACGACGCGGTGTAGCAGGTCATCCGCACGGTCACCCCCGACGAGTGGCCGTGCGCCTGCGCTTCGAACGTCCCGACGTGCTCCGCCGTCTCCGCGTCGATCTCGACGGACAGCTCCTCGCGGATCTCGCGCACGAGCGTCTCGACGTCGGACTCCCCCTGCTCACGCTTGCCGCCCGGCAGGTAGTACGTGTCCTTGCCCCGCGACCGGGTGCCGAGCACCTGGCCGTCCTTCAGATAGATCCAGGCCACCTTGTCGATCACGAGACCGACATTAGGCGCTGGCCAGCTCCTTGACCACGCGGTGCGCGTCGGCGAGCGACTCGACGGCGAGCTCGCGGAACTGGTGCATCTGCGGCACGACGTCCGCCAGCGTCAGCTCGGCGTGCACGAACTCCAGCCGCTGGTCGAGCCCGACCATCGACAGCACGGCCCGCAGGTACGGCTCCTGGAAGTCGAACCCCTCCCGCGGCGTGCCCGGCTTGTAGGAACCACCACGAGCCGTGACGACCACGACGCGCTTGCCGCCCCACGCGAACGTGCCGTCCTCACGGGCGAAGTGCTCGGAGGTCGCGACCTGGTCGATCCACGCCTTGAGCGTCGACGGGATCGAGTAGTTGTACATCGGCGCGCCGAGCAGGATCACGTCCGCCGCGTCGATCTCCGCGATCAGGCCGGCCGAAATCCCCTGGTCGGTGCCGTCCTTGTGCGGGATGGGCGACGCGTGCAGGTCCCGGTAGGTGTAGCCGGAACCGGGGTTGGCGGCACGCCAGCTCTCCGCGAACGCGCCGGACACCTCGCGGGTCACGGATCCCTCGTACCGAATGCTCGTGTCGATGTGCAGCAGATTGGTCATACTCGGAACATACGAGCAGAGAACTTCCGAGTCAAGATGTTCTGAGCTGAGAACATCTCTTCCGGGATGTAGGATGGAACACATGGAGGAGCAGCCGGAACTGATCGAAGCCTGCTTGGAGAAGTGGGACATCAACTGGCTGCTGCACCGCGCCGCCCAGCGGGTCGGCGCGTCGTTCGCCGAGGAGATCACCAAGTTCGGCGTCTCCCTGCGCGGCCAGCTCGTGCTCCAGGCGCTCGCCAACGAAGAGGTCCAGCGCACGCAGCTCAAGCTCGGCGCGATGCTCGGCCTCGACAAGACCACGCTGACGAGCGAGCTGGACAAGCTGGAGCGCGCGGGCCTCGTGATGCGCGTGCCCGATCCGAACGATCGCCGCGTGCGCACGCCGGTCATCACGGACAAGGGCCGGGCGCTGCAGAAGGAGGCCGGTGACGCGCTCGCCGAGGTCGAACGCGCCTACCGGGCCCGGTACTCGGCCGAGGAGATGGCCGTGATCCGCAAGGTGCTGCAGGACCTCTCGAAGGGCGAGGGGCCGCTGCAGGGGTCCTGCATCTAGACGAGCGCTCCCAGGTCGGCTTCCTTCAGCTGCTCCGCCGTCACCGTCGCCTGCGCGTCCACCAACGCCTTGAGCGCCGTGCCGTGATCCCACACGTTGACGTTCATCGCCGCCCGCAACCGCCCGTCCCGCAGCCAGAACGCGATGAACTCCCGCGCGGCCACGTCCCCGCGCACCACCAGCTCGTCGTCGGGGTCGGCCAGGCCGCGGTACTCCATGCCGAGGTCGTACTGGTCGGTGAAGAAGTACGGCGACTTCACGTACGGCTCGTCCAGGCCGATCAACGACCCGGCGACGTGCGTGCCCTGGTCCTTCGCGTTCGCCCAGTGCTCGACGCGCACCCGGCCGCCGTAGCGCGGGTGTTCCTGCGCGGCGATGTCACCGGCCGCGAACACGTCCGGCGCGGAGGTGCGCAGCACCGCGTCGACCGCCACCCCGCCGGAGGCCAGCGACAGCCCCGCCGCTTCCGCCAGTTCCAGGCGTGGCGTCGCTCCCACGGCCAGCACCGTCACGTCCGGGTGCAGCTCGGTGCCGTCGTCCAGCCGCACGCCGGACGGCGAGAAGCCCGCCACGCCGGTGCCGAGCTCGAACTCCACGCCGTGCTCTTCGTGCAGGCCGCGGAACATCGCGCCCATCTCGGGTCCCAGCACGCGCACCAGCGGTTCGGCCAGCGGGTCGACGACCGTGACGCGGCAGCCGTGCGTGCGGGCGGCGGAGGCGACCTCGCAGCCGATCCAGCCCGCGCCGATGACCACGACGTGCCTGCCCTCGCGCAGCGCGGACTTCAGCGCCACCGAGTCGTCCAGGGTGCGCAGCACATGTCCTTGAGCGCCAGGCAGAACGCGGGGCCGCGAGCCGGTGGCGAGCAACAGCCGGTCGTAAGGGCGGACGGCTCCGTCCGAGTCGACGATCGTGTGGTCGTCCGGCCGGAGTTCCAGGACGGAGACGCCGAGCTGGAGGTCGATCTCGTTGTCGGCGTAGAAGCTCGGCTCGTGCACCCAGGCCGGTTCGGCGGCCTTGCCGAGCAGCACGTCCTTGGACAGCGCGGGGAGTTCGTACGGGCGGTGGTGTTCGGTGCCGAACATCGTGATCTTGCCGCCGTACCCGCGGTCGCGCAGCGCGCCCGCCGCGGAGGCACCGGCGAGCCCCGTTCCGACGATGACGATGCGTTGCGGTTCCGCCATTTTCACCCCTCCAGGTGACCTATTCTCGTCCCAGCTGCGACGCTAACCGCAGCTCGGCGCGGTCGCCTGACGGAATACCCGGAACCGTCGTCATGACGAACGGTGACACACGTCTCTCTGACGTGAGCGCCGGTGGCACCGCGCCGGCGCGCCGAGTGAGCTGGAGGAAGAACCCCGTGGGAGCCAAAGAGGAGTGGCAGGTGAGCTGCCGCGACATCGCTTCGCGCCGACGGGACATGACGGTGTTCGTCAGCCAGGGGCACATCGTGATCACCGTGCCGCCGGGCGAGGCCGCCGTCCTGACACCACTGGAGGTAGGCCGGTTGCGAGCGGCGCTGCGCGATGCCGTCGTGAGCGCCTCCAACACCGACACGTGACCGCCGTCACACCGTTACCTACTCGCAAGTAGGTAGATGGCAGAGTGGGTCGCATGGTGACCCGCGTGCTGCTGACCCTGGTCAAAGCCGGAGTGATCCGGCCGTTGGGCCCGCGTGGGCTCGCCGGCACCGTGCGCGGGTACCTGCATTGGGACATCACCCTCGCGTGGGGGTATCAGACGGGCGCCGGACGGCACCCGGACCGGGCCGCGATCGTCGACGACGAGGGCGTGCTCACCTACGCCGAGGTGCACGAGCGCACCAGCCGGCTCGCGCACGCCTTCCGCCCCCGGGAACGCGTCGGGCTGCTGCTGCGCAACGGCCGCGCGTTCATCGAGACGATGACGGCGTGCACCAAGGTCGGTGCGGACGCCGTTCTGCTCAACACCGGTCTGAGCCGAGGACAACTGGCCCAGGTCGCCCAGGACCAGGAGATCGACCGGATCGTCGCCGACCGCGAGTTCGCCGGCGTGCTCCCGGACCTCCCCACGTTCTTCGCCGACGAACTCGAAGGCCTGATCGCGAACGGCCCGCGCACCTCACTCCCCCGCCGGCCCCCGCGCGGCAGGCTGATCATCCTCACGTCCGGCACCACCGGCAGCCCGAAGGGCGCGCGCCGGCCGGAACCCGCGAGCCTCGCCCCCGCCGCCGCCCTGCTGTCGCGGATCCCGCTCAGGCACGGCGACGTCATCTCCATCACCTCGCCGCTCTTCCACGCCTGGGGCCTCGCCGCGTTCCAGCTCGGCCTGGTGCTCGGCGCCACCCTGGTGCTGCGCCGCAAGTTCGACCCCGCGCAGGCGTTGCGGGACGCCGACCGGTGCACCGCGATGTTCGTCGTCCCCGTGATGCTGCAACGCATGCTGGAGACCGGGCACCGGCCGAAGCTGCGGGTCATCGCCTCCAGCGGTTCGGCCCTGCCGCCGAAGGTCGCGGCCCGCACGCTGAGCGAGTTCGGCCCGGTGCTCTACAACCTCTACGGGTCGACCGAGGTGAGCTGGGCCAGCATCGCGACGCCCGAGGAGATGCTGAAGGAGCCGGGCACGGCGGGCAAGCCACCGCTCGGCACCAGACTGGCCATTGTGGACGAGCACGGCACACCGGTGGCGCCGGGCGAGACCGGCCGGATCTTCGTCGGCAACGAGATGCTGTTCGACGGGTACACCAACGGCACCAGCAAGGAGTCGCTGAACGGCCTGATGTCGACCGGCGACCTCGGCTACCTCAAGGACGGCCTGCTGTTCGTGGCCGGACGCGACGACGAGATGATCGTCTCAGGTGGCGAGAACGTGTACCCGCACGACGTCGAGGACCTCATCTCGACGATGGAGGACGTCACCGAGGTCGCGGTGCTCGGCGTGCCGGACGACGAATGGGGCCAGCGCCTCGCCGCGTTCGTTGTAGGCGCAAAAACACTTACGGCCGAACAGGTCCGCGACCACGTGAAGGCGAACTTGGCGCGATACTCCGTTCCTCGCGACGTTTTCTTCGTCGAGGAGCTGCCTCGCAACGCGGCCGGAAAAGTGTTGAAACGTCAACTCCGCGACCACCGCTAGGCTCGCCCCCGGAGTGAGGGGGCTTCACCATGACGGTTCCCGGCAGGACCGCGGATCCGCGGTCCAACGCCGTGCACAACCTGCGCGAGGCGAGGATCGCCCTGGACGAGGGCAGGCCGGGCGAAGCGTTGGAGCACGCCGAAAAGGCGGTGGCCGCGTTCACGTGGCTGGACGACGTCGAGGGCGTCGCGGAAGGCGTGCTGACGCAGTCGGTGGCGCTGGGCAAGCGGGGGCTGTGGCCGAGCGCGCTCGACACCATCGACAAGGTGCAGGAGATCGCGACCGCCAACCGCCACATCGGACTCCAGGCGCGGTGCAGCTTTTCCCGTGCCGTGGTGGAACTGCGACTCGACTCTCGGGAACGCAGCTTCAACTCGTTCGCCCGCGCGCTGGGCCTCGCGGAGCTCACCGGCGACAACGAGCTGATCGGCTCCGTGCTGTTCGAACAGGCACGGGTGATGCGCATGCAGTACCACGAGCACTGCATGATCCGGACGGAGGAGAGCCGGTGCAGCCTCGACGGCGAGCCGTGCGTGCGCAAGCTCCGGCGCGCGGAAGCGTTGTGCGCCCAGGTCCGCGACCGCTGGAAGACGCTCGGCGACCCGGTGCGGATGGCGATGGTCAACGTCCTGCTGACACACGTGCGCATCGATCTGGGTGAACTTGACCGCGCGCACCGCAGCTGGCAGCGCGCTGACCAGTTGCTTGCCGGAAGGAACCGGCCGGTCGCCCGCGCGGAGGCGTTGATGGCGCGGGCCAGGCTGAGCGGGGCGCGGGCGCGCCATCCCGAGCAGATCGCCCAGCTCACCCAGGCCGCGGAACTCGCGATGAGCTGCCTCGCCCGTGAGGTCGCGGTGCACGCGCACCAGCAGCTCAGCGAGGCGCACGAACGCGCGGGCGACCTCGAACGCGCGTTGCGCCACGCGCGCCTGCAACTGGAGCAGTACCGGTTGTGGGAGCTGCAGGAGGGCCGCGATCTGCTGCGGATGCGCGAGCACGACCTGTCGTCACGACTCGTGGAACAGTTGGCGCACAGGCGTTTCGAGCCCAAGCGCGAGAACTCCGCGGTGCGCGTGCCGAACGCCGGCGAACTCCACGAGACCGGTACCGCCGAGCACACGAACACCCGGATCGCCCGCGCGCTGCGAGCAGGACTCACCAAACGCGGCATCGAGGTGCTGCGACTCGTGGCGGCCGGAGCGAGCACGGCGATGATCGCGGAGTCGCTCGGCCTGTCCCCCAAAACCGTGCAGAACCACCTGCAACGCATCTACTCGACGCTGGACGTCAACGGCCGGGCCGGCGCCATCGTGTGGTGGATGAACCTGACCACCGCGTAGACATCCATTGTCAAGCTATTGACAATTCGACCGTCCGGCGATGTTGACCATCGCCCGTTCGGCCGCTTGCCGCTGACCGGGAACTGCCGGTTCACGGGTGTTTTACCCACTGACGCACAGCGTAATTGGGTGATGTGATGGGTAACTGGTCTGTGTCATGCTCCGTTAACAACGTGTCCAGTCAATGAGCGAGGGCCGGTCATGGTGAGGCAACGCCGCTGCGCACCAGTGCTGCGACCGGCACTAGTGCTTGCGCAGCGCGATGCGTGCCACGTCCCGCCACAGCAGTGGATCGACGCCCTCGGGGTCGATGTTCTCCAGCAACCCGGCCAACGCGGCCCGCGCGTCACGACCGCCGGACGACTCGGCCTCGTCGGCCACCCGCACCAGCAGCAGGTGGCACCGCAGCTGTTGTTCGGCGTCGAGGTGACCCGTGGCGAGCGCGCCCTCCGCGAGGGTGCGCGCCCGGTCGACCTCGCCGTCGCGCAACGCGAGTTCGGCGCGCAACGCGCCGGCCTGCGCGAGCAGCCCCTCCTGGCGGCGCACGGCCGCGGCCGTCGTCTCCACGTCGTCCAGCAACGCGACCACGTCGTCGAGGTTCGTGCCGGGCGTGCGCAAGGCGATGGACGCCCCGGCCAGGCGAACCCGGCAGCGGTACTCGGGATCGCCGTCGAAGTCGTCCAGCATCGAGACGGCCTCGCGGATGCAGTGCGCGGCCTCCGTCCGGTCCCCCAGCCGGTCGGCGACCTCGGCGCGCGCCCACCACGTGGAGATCGCGAGCCGATCGCGGCCGAGTTCGGGCAGCCGCGCGGAAAGCTGGTCCACGACCTGTTCGGCGTCGGCGAGCCGGCCCGCGGAGGTGAGTTCCCCGCACAACGCGATGAGAGCGCGGGTCTGCACACGACGCACCCGTTCGCCGTCACCGCCCGCCAGCTCAACGGCTTCGCTCGCGGCCTTCACGGATTCGGCCGTCCGGCCGAGGCGCCGCAACGAGGATGCGCGCAGGATCTCTGCGAGCGCGTCCACCGCCGGACCGGGAGACCACGACTTGCGCAGCTTCGCCGCCGCCAGCAGCAGACCCTCGTGGTCGCGCTGCCTCGCGAGCATCACCAGGCGCGTCCAGCGCACGCACCAGCCGAACATCTCCTCGTCGGTCCGCTTTCCCAGCGTCTCCAGCAGATCGACGGCCAGCACGAGGTCGCCGTCGTGGTACGCGAGCAGGGCCTCGCACCACGCCAGGGCCTCGTCCTGCATGGCGGTGCCGTCCTCGTCGACCACCAACTCGGAGGGGTCGACGCCGAGCACCTCGGCGAGTCTGCGCACGACGGTGGGCGACGGCACCCGTTCGCCGGACTCGAGCCGCGACACGTAGCTCATCGAGACGCCGGGGCACGCGAGGTCCTTTTGCGACAAACCCCGTTGCAGCCGGACCGCCCGCAACCGCGCGCCGAACCTCGTCAACGACTTCCTGCCCTCATCCACGGCCGCCACCTAACGAAGGAGCCCCTTCAATGAAGTCGAACACTATCGCCCGGACCGTCGCCGCCGTGATCCTCGCATTGGGGGCCGTGCTCGCGATGGCCGGCGCGGCCTCGGCGGACGACCCGGACGCCGAGTTCACCCCGCCGTACGCCTCCGCCTCCGTCCAGCCCTGATCGACCGGCCGGGGGCGGTCCTGCCTCCCTCGCAAGCAGGATCGCCCCCGGCCCGCCAGGACGATCACCGACACACCAATTGACACACCTGGCCACACCACCGGGTACGAGTGGTGCACCCTTGTGGGGTGACTCTGCAACTGCGCACGCCTGCACACCAGGTGAGTCCGAAGTCGGTCCTGCTGTGGACGATGCAGGCCGCCACATTCTGGCTGGTGTTGTTCGTGCCCCAGCTCGTCGTCTTCCTGCTGGTGAGCAGGCCGCCGACGTGGGAGCTGGCGCTCTTGATCGCCACCGGCGTGGTCGGCGTCCTGCACACCGCGATCGAGCCGAGCTGGCGCTACCGCGTCCACCGCTGGGAGACCACGCCGGACGCCGTGTACACGCTCTCGGGCTGGCTGAACCAGGAGTGGAGAGTCGCACCGGTCTCGCGGATCCAGACGATCGACACCAAGCGCGGGCCGTTCCAGCAGATGCTCGGCCTGTCGACGGTGACGGTGACGACGGCGTCGGCCGCCGGTCCCGTCGAGATCGAGGGCCTGGCGCACGAGGTCGCGCAGCGGCTCGTGGTGGAACTGACGAACACCACCCAGGCCACGCCGGGTGATGCCACGTGACCGCGGAGGTTCCTTCGGGACTGCCCGCGGCACCGGAGTTCACCGAGCCGTTGCAGGAGTGGCACCGCCTGCACGTGCGGATGCTGGTCGTGCGGCCGCTCAACGAGGGCATCGCGATGCTGGTGCCGATCCTCGTGCTGCTGTTCACCGGCAACGGCGAGAAGTGGCGGCTCATCGCGTCCGGCGCGACGGTCGCGGCGATCCTCGCGTTCAGCTACCTCATCTGGCGCACCACGAAGTACCGCATCACCGACGAGCAGGTCGAGCTGCACACCGGTCTGCTGACCCGCAAGCAGCTCGCGGTACCGCGCGATCGCATCAGGACGGTCGACCTCACCTCCAAGCCGGGCCACCGGATCTTCGGGCTGTCGGCGGTGCGGATCGGCACGGGCCAGCAGGACGTTCCGGGCACGGACGGGCTGACGCTCGACGCCGTGACGCAGCAGGAGGCCGAGCGGCTGCGCTTGTTGTTGCTGCAGAAGGGAGTCACGCCCCGGGCCGCGGCCGCCGAGGGCTCGCCCGAACAACCGGCTCCGCTGCCCGAGTCCGAGGTGATCTCGCAGCTCGACCTGAAGTGGCTGAAGTACGCGCCGCTGTCGTTGTCGGGGCTCGTCGCGATCGGCGCGCTCTTCGGTGTGCTGTCGAACTACGCCGACGACCTCGGCCTGCACCCGGTGCAGGACCTGTGGGAGTGGCTGTTCGAGAACCCGAGCCTCGCCCTGTTCGCCGGCTTCCTGGTCGTGCTGGCGGTGGCCGGGCTGATCCTCTCGGTGCCGCTGTACGTCCTGCAGTTCTGGAACTACCGGCTGACCCGCGAGCCGGACGGAACCGTGCGCGTGCAACGGGGTCTGCTCACCACCCGCTCGGTTTCCGTGGAGGAGCAACGTCTTCGCGGCGTCGACGTCCAGGAACCGCTGCTGGTGCGCGCGGGCAAGGGCGCGAAGCTCGCCGCCGTCACCACGGGCCTGGGTTCGAAGGGCGAGAGCAACCTGCTGCTGCCGCCCGCGCCGTTGTCGGTGGCGCACCAGGTCTCGCGTGACGTGCTGAAGGTCGGCAACGACCCGACGACGTTGCGGCTGCGCAAGCACCCGTTCGCCGCGTTGCGCCGCAGCATGGTCCGGCACACCCTGCCGTGGATCGTGATCGCGGTCGGGCTAGCGCTCTTCGCGCCGTCGTGGGCGTGGCCGATCCCGGTGGCGGTCCTGCCGTTCGCGGCGCTGGTCGGCTGGGACAACTACCGGTCGCTCGGCAACGCGCTGGACGAGCGTTACCTGGTGACGCGCAACAACTCCCTCGTGCGCAGCACCGTCGCGTTGCAGCGCACCGGCATCATCGGGTGGCGCATCCAGAGGTCGTTCTTCCAGCGTCGCAGCGGTCTGATGACCATCGGCGCGACCACGGCGGCCGGCGCGGGCATCTACCACGTGACGGACGTCGGCGAGTCCCACGGGCTGGCGCTCGCGGACGAGGCCGTGCCGGAGTTGTTGCGCCCCTTCCTGATCGACACCGGCAAGTCCACAGAGGACTAGGCCGAGCGGAACGTCTGGCGGTAGGCGCTCGGTGAGACACCGACGCTTGCCGCCAGCTGCTGCCGCAACGCCGCGCCGGTGCCGAACCCGGCGTGGTTCGCGACCTGGTCGATCGGCAGGTCGGTGGTCTCCAGCAGGTGCCGGGCCCGGTCGACGCGCTGCTGGGTCAGCCACTGGCCGGGCGACATGCCGGTCTCGGCGCGGAACCGGCGGGTGAACGTGCGCACGCTCATCCGCACCTGCGCCGCCATCGCGGCCAGGTCCAGCGGTTCTTGGAGCCGCTCCAAGGCCCATTCGCGGGCGAGCGCGGTCGAGGTGTCCGGGTAGGTCGGCACGGGCCGGTCGACGAACTGGGACTGGCCGCCCTGCCGCCACGCCGGGACGACGCAGTAGCGCGCGACCCAGTTCGCGACCTCGCTGCCGTGGTCGGACCTGATGACGTGCAGGCACAGGTCGATGCCCGCCGCGACGCCCGCCGAGGTGAGCACGTCGCCGTCGTCGATGAACAGCACGTCCGGGTTGAGCCGCACCTTCGGGTAGAGCCGGCGGAACTCGTCGGTGGTGTTCCAGTGCGTGGTCGCGGGCCTGTCGTCGAGCAGCCCGGCGGCCGCCAGCACGAACGCCCCGGTGCAGATCGACATGATCCGCGGCGCGTTCGTCGTGGTCAGCGCTTCCAGGACCGCCGGTTCGAGCCACCCCTCGCGCGCGGGCTGGTAGTGGGTGCCCGGCACGAGCACCGTGTCCGCGTCTTGGAGCACCTCCAAGCCGTGGTCGGGCGCGATGGTGAAGCCGCCGCTGGTCGGGATCGGGCGGCGGTCCGGCGAGCAGACGACCACCTCGTAGCGGTCCTTCAACCTCGCGAACATGTGCGTGGAGCTGCCGAGGTCGAACGCCACCGACTGCTCCAGGGCGAGAACGGCGATCCGGTGCATGGCCCGATTCTTTCACATGTTGGCCATCGGGCCACTGGTTGGAGCCACGCCGATCGCCGAACCTTGTCGGCGTGAGACTCCATTGGGCCTGGGTTGTCGCAGGCGTGTCCTTCATCGCCCTGGTGGGCGCCGCGTCGTTCCGCGCGGCGCCCGGAGCGTTGATCGAGCCCCTGCGGGCGGAGTTCGGCTGGTCCACCGGCACGATCTCGCTCGCCATCTCGATCAACCTGTTGCTGTACGGACTGACCGCGCCGTTCGCGGCCGCGCTGATGGACAAGTTCGGCGTGCGGATCGTCGTCACCTACGCGTTGACGATGGTGGCGATCGGCAGCGGCCTGACCGTGTTCATGACCGCGTCCTGGCAGCTGGTCCTGCTGTGGGGCGTCGTGGTCGGGCTCGGCACCGGCTCGATGGCGCTGGCGTTCGTCGCGACGATCACCGGACGCTGGTTCGTGAAGCACCGCGGCCTGGTCACGGGCGTGCTGACGGCCGGTGGCGCCGCCGGCCAGCTGGTGTTCCTGCCGACCGTGGCGTGGCTGTCGGAGAGCTACGGATGGCGGCCCGCGTCGCTCGTCATCTGCATCGCCGCGCTGGCCGTCGTGCCGCTGGCCGCGTTCTTCCTGCGCGAGTACCCGCGTGACGTGGGGCTGCTGCCGCTCGGCGCGACCGAGGACACTCCCCCGCCGCCGGGTGGAGGTGCCGCTCGACGCGCGATCGGCGGACTCGTCCAGGCCGCGAAGACCCGGCCGTTCTGGCTGCTGGCCGGCGGGTTCGCGATCTGCGGCGCGTCCACGAACGGTCTGGTGGGCACGCACTTCATCCCCGCCGCGCACGACCACGGCATGCCGACGACGACCGCCGCCGGGCTGCTCGCGCTGGTGGGCGTGTTCGACATCGTGGGCACGATCGCGTCCGGCTGGCTGACCGACCGCGTCGACTCGCGGCTGCTGCTCGCGGGCTACTACGCGTTGCGCGGCCTCTCGCTGATGCTGCTGCCGCAGCTGTTCGGCGAGTCGGCGCACCCGTCGATGCTGGTGTTCATCATCTTCTACGGCCTCGACTGGGTGGCGACCGTGCCGCCGACCGTGGCGTTGTGCCGGCAGTACTTCGGCATGTCCGGGCCCGTCGTGTTCGGCTGGGTGTTCGCGTCGCACCAGCTCGGCGCGGCCCTCGCGGCGTCCGCGGCCGGCCTCACCCGCGACCACCTGGGCAGCTACGACCTGGCCTGGTACGTCGCGGGCGGGCTCTGCATCGGCGCGGCGGTGCTGTCAGCGTCGCTTGCGCGAAGTCCCGAAGAGCCCTCGCGTGATCTCGCGAGCCAGGGCGCTGCCCGCTGACCGCAGGAACGACTTGACGGCGCTGTTGCCGAGCACCTTCTCGACCATCCCCGGTTCCTCCTTCTCCTGGCGCTGCTGGGGAGGAGGTTCCGGGGCCTGTTCCTGTTGGGGCGGCGCGACTTTCGCCATCAGCTGCTCGTAGGCGGACTCGCGGTCGACCGTCTCGGCGTACTTGCCGTGGAGATCACTGGCCTGAGCGGCCTGCCTGATCGCGTCGTTGCCGATGGTGTCCATCAACGAGCGGGGCGCGCGCAGCCGGGTCCACGCGACCGGGGTCGGCGCGCCCTTCTCGCTCAGCACGGTGATGATCGCCTCGCCGATGCCGAGCGACGTGAGCGCCTTCTCCAGGTCGTAGTGCGGGGTCGTCGGGTACGTCTTCACCGTGCGCGCCAACGCCTTCTGGTCGTCCGGCGTGAACGCCCGCAGGGCGTGCTGGACGCGGGCGCCGAGCTGCGACAGCACGTCGTTCGGGATGTCGGTCGGCAGCTGGGTGCAGAAGAAGACGCCGATGCCCTTGGACCGGATCAGCTTCACGGTCTGGGTGATCTGGTCGAGGAACGCCTTGGAGGCACCGGAGAACAGCAGGTGCGCCTCGTCGAAGAAGAACACCAGCTTGGGCTTCTCGACGTCACCCTCCTCCGGCAGCGTCTCGAAGAGTTCGGCCAGCAGCCACATCAGGAACGTGGAGAAGAGCGCCGGGTTGCCCTGGAGCTCCGCGAGTTCGAGCAGGCTCACGACGCCCTTGCCGTCGCGCTCGCGCATCAGGTCGGCCGGGTCGAGCTCGGGTTCGCCGAAGAACCTGTCGCCGCCCTGCGCCTCCAGGTTGACCAGGGCCCGCAGGATCACGCCCGCCGTGGCGCTGGAGACCCCGCCGATGCCCTTGAGGTCCGCCTTGCCCTCGTCGCTGGTGAGGTGCTGGATGACGCTGCGCAGGTCCTTGGTGTCGAGCAGCGGCAGGCCCTTCGAGTCGGCCCAGTGGAAGATCAGGCCGAGCGTCGACTCCTGCGTGTCGTTCAGGCCGAGCACCTTCGACAGCAGGATCGGCCCGAAACTCGTGATCGTCGCCCGCAGGGGCACACCGATGCCGCCCGTGCCGATCGACAGGAACTGCACCGGGAACGCCGTGGCGGCCCAGTCGTCACCGGTGTCGGCGGCCCTGGTCTTGGTCCGATCGCTCTCGGCACCCTGCTGCGACAGGCCGGACAGATCGCCCTTCACGTCCGCCATCAGCACCGGGACGCCGTTGTTCGACAGCTGTTCAGCGAGCAGCTGGAGGGTCTTGGTCTTGCCGGTTCCCGTTGCGCCGGCGACGAGTCCGTGGCGGTTGACCATGGACAACGGGATGCGGACGTGTGCGGTCGGCTCGACCTGGCCGTCGACCAGCACAGCACCGAGTTCGATGGCCGCGCTCTCGGACGCGTACCCAGCAGCGATGTCACCCTGAGCCGTCATGCACGAGGAGCGTAACCAGGTTGCCGCACGCCGCCACTCGAAGTTGAGCCCTGGCGCAGTAATGTTTCGGGCGTGATGGATCGTCTGGTGTGGATCGACTGCGAGATGACCGGACTCGACTTGGGCAAGGACGCTCTGATCGAGATCGCGGCACTGGTCACGGACGCCGAGCTCAACGTGCTCGGCGAGGGTGTGGACATCGTGATCCACGCTCCCGATGACGTGCTGGCCTCGATGCCGGAGGTCGTCATGCAGATGCACGCCAAGTCGGGCCTGACCGAGGAGGTGCGCGCGTCGGCCGTCTCGCTGGAGGAGGCCGAGGCCGCCGTGCTGGCCTACATCAAGGAGTGGGTGCCGGATCCCCGGACCGCTCCCCTGGCCGGCAACTCCATCGCCACCGACCGCGGCTTCATCGCCCGCGACATGCCGGCGTTGGACGCGCACCTGCACTACCGCATGGTCGACGTGTCGTCGATCAAGGAGCTGTGCCGGCGCTGGTACCCGCGCATCTACTACGCGCAGCCGGGCAAGGGTCTCGCGCACCGGGCTCTGGCGGACATCGTCGAGTCGATCCGGGAGCTCGCGTACTACCGGCGGACGGCGTTCGTGCCTCAGCCCGGGCCGTCGACCGAGCAGGCCCAGGCCGTGGCCGCTGACCTGCTGAAGGACGTCAAGTAGACCCCCGATTTCTTAATCGGTGGATGGCGTTGCTATGCTTTCCTCGCTGGTCAACGACCGGCAATGGTGGGTGTAGCTCAGTCGGTAGAGCACTGGGTTGTGATCCCAGGTGTCGCGGGTTCAAGTCCCGTCACTCACCCTGACAAGCCGGACCATGTTCGCAAAAAGCGCGAACATGGTCCGGCTTCGTTTTGTATCTGGGGGCCGAGCCCCCGGACCCCCATCCGTCGGAGCGCATTGTGACCACTCTTGTCGCCAAGGACCTCGCCGCCGGTCACGGTGACCGCGTCCTGTTCTCCGGCCTGGACCTGGTGGTCGCTCCCGGCGACGTCATCGGCCTCGTCGGCGTGAACGGCGCGGGCAAGTCGACGTTGCTGAAGACCCTGGCCGGGCTGATCCCGGCCGAGTCGGGCCGGGTGTCGCTGAACCCGCCGGCCGCCAACGTCGGTCACCTCGCCCAGGAGCCCGAACGTCTCGAAGGCGAGACCGTGCGCGACTTCCTGGCCCGCCGCACCGGCGTCGCCGACGCGCAGCGCGCGCTGGACGTGGCCACCGAGGCGTTGACCGCGGGCAACGACGAGGGCTATTCCGAGGCGTTGGACCAGTGGCTCGCGCTGGGCGGCGCGGACCTGGAGGAGCGGTCGCTGGAAGTCGTCGCCGACCTCGGGCTCACCGTCGGCCTGGACGCGCTGATGACGTCGCTCTCCGGCGGCCAGGCCGCCCGCGCGGGCATGGCGTCGTTGCTGCTCAGCCGCTACGACATCTACCTGCTCGACGAGCCCACCAACGACCTCGACCTCGACGGCCTGGAGCGGCTGGAGAAGTTCGTGACGGGCCTGCGCGCCGGCACCGTGCTGGTGTCGCACGACCGCGAGTTCCTGGCCCGCACGGTCACCAGCGTCCTGGAACTCGACCTGCACCAGAACGCCGTGCACCTCTACGGCGGCGGCTACGAGTCATACCTCGAAGAGCGCGCGCGTGCGCGTCAGCACGCACGTGACGACTACGAGGAGTACGCCGACACCAAGTCGTCGTTGGAGGCCCGCGCGCGCATGCAGCGCTCGTGGATGGAGAAGGGCGTGAAGAACGCCAGGCGCAAGGCTGGCGACAACGACAAGAACGCCCGCAAGTTCCGTGCGGACGCCACGGAGAAGCAGGCCTCGAAGGCCCGCCAGACCGACCGCATGATCGAACGCCTCGACGTCGTCGAGGAGCCCCGCAAGGAGTGGGAGCTGCGGATGGAGATCGCGTCCGCTCCCCGTTCCGGCGCCGTGGTGGCGTCGCTGCGGGCGGCCGTCGTCTCGCGCGGTTCGTTCACGCTGGGCCCGGTGGACCTGCAGATCGACTGGGCGGACCGGGTGGCGATCACCGGCGCGAACGGCGCGGGCAAGTCGACGCTGCTCGGGGCGTTGCTGGGCCGGGTGGAGCTGTCCTCGGGCTACGCGACGCTGGGCTCCGGCGTCGTGGTCGGTGAGGTCGACCAGGCGCGTGGGCTGTTCCTCGGCGACCTGCCGCTGGTGGACGCGTTCGAGGAAGCGGTGCCGGAGATGAACCCGGCCGACGTGCGGACGTTGCTCGCGAAGTTCGGGCTGAAGGCCGCCCACGTGATGCGTCCCGCGGCTTCGTTGTCGCCGGGTGAGCGGACGCGGGCGGCGCTCGCGTTGCTGCAGGGCCGCGGGGTGAACCTGCTGGTGCTGGACGAGCCGACCAACCACCTCGACCTGCCGGCGATCGAGCAGCTCGAGTCCGCCCTGGAGAACTACCCCGGCACGTTGCTGCTGGTCACGCACGACCGACGGATGCTGGAGGCCGTGCAGGTGAACCGTCACCTGACCGTCGAACGCGGCCAGGTGACGGTGTCCTAGCTACCCGCGGTTGCCCTGGACCCAGGTCTCCCACGGGACCTGCCAGTCGCCGAAGCCGTCCCACGACTCCAGGGCAGGGCCACCGGAGTTGACGACGGTCACGACGTCGCCCTGCTTGCTGTTGTCGAACACCCACTTGGCGTTCTCGGGCGACAGGTTGAGGCAGCCGTGGCTCACGTTGCGCTTGCCCTGGTCGCCGATGGACCACGGCGCGCTGTGGAAGAAGATGCCGCTGTTGGACATGCGGTAGGCCCAGTCGACCGGCGTCTTGTAGCCGCCGTTCTCCAGCGCCAGGCCGTACGTGGTCGAGTCCATGATCATGTGGTCGTGCTTCTCCATCAGCACGTACGTGCCGACGGGGGTGGCGTCGGCCGGCTTGCCCATGGAGGTCGGCATGGTCTTCACGACCTGGCCGTTGACCTTGACGTTGACCGTGTGCGCGGCGCCGTCGGCCTCGTAGATGACCTCGTCGCCGACCGTCGTGGTGATCGTGCGGTCTTCCTGGCCGTAGATGCCGTCACCGATGTGCTTGCCGTAGACCTTGATGTTCATCGTGATCTTGGTGCCTGACTTCCAGAACGCCTGCGGACGCCAGTGCACCTCCTTCTTGTTGAACCAGTAGAAGGCGCCCTCGACCTTGGGCTCGGTGGTGATCTCCAGCATCTTCTCGGCCGCGACCTTGTCGGCCACCGGCTCGTCGAAGTAGAAGGCGAGCGGCTGCCCGACACCGATCGTGGTGCCGTCCTGCGGGTTGGTCGAGACGTAGGTGAGCGTGCGCGGCTTCACCGTCGTGAAGCTCGTCTCCTTGGTCTCGGACTTGCCGTCCTCACCGGTGGCCGTGGCGACGAGCTTGTAGGCCTTCGAGTAGCCGAGCGGCTCGGTGTTGTTCCACTGCGTCGACTCGGGGTTCATCTTGCCCTCGACGACCTTGCCGTCGGCGTTGGTCAGCTTGACGTCGGTCAGCTTCCCGTCCGCCGCCGTGGCGATGACGGGCAGGCCGGGCGCCACGTCGGCGGAGCCGTTGGCCAGCCCCAGCGTCAGCGTGACGGGTTTCGGCGGCGGAGGAGCAGTGCTCGACTCGCCACCGGTGCCCCCACTGGCCGCGTCACCGCCGCCCGAACAGCCTGCGATCAGCATCACAGCGATTCCCGCCGCGACGACCCCACGACCGCGCCTGCTCCACATCCCCATCGATGTACTTCCGATCTGCTTGTCGCCCGCTCCCGAGACTGCCTGCACGTAGTCGTTTTGGCGTCCCCCGACTAGGTGACGACACGGGGTGGGCCGAAGTTGCGGGAGTGGCCGGATCGTTACGTGGCCGATGCACCCGCCAAACGTGCGCTGACCAGCCGATTGGGAGCGCGCAGAGGCGCTGTGCTAACGTTCTTCACGTCGGAACGAGCAAGGCTCCGGCACACAAACAAGCGCCGCTAGCTCAGTTGGTTAGAGCAGCTGACTCTTAATCAGCGGGTCCGGGGTTCGAGTCCCTGGCGGCGTACTCCAGAGAAGCAGGTAGAGATTCGTCTCTACCTGCTTCTCTGCTTTTCGGGTGCTCATCCGAATTCTCCCCGTTCCGGATCAAAGGAACACATCCGCGGGCCGGGGAGTTGGGGGCAGGTATGAGTCAACTCGTCGACCGCACGATCGCCGCCCTGCGTGCCGAGCACGACGTGCTCGCCGATCTCGTCCGCACCCTCACCGACGAGCAGCTGGCGCTCGCCAGCGGTGCCTCGGAGTGGACCGTCGCCCAAGCTCTGTCGCACCTCGGCAGTGGCGCGGAGATCGGCCTCGCGCCGATCGCCCGGGCCGCCGGTGAGGACGTGGCGGCCGAGGACAACCAGACGATCTGGGCCCGCTGGGACGCCTCCGCGCCGCGGGCGCAGGCCGAGGGCTTCCTGGAGCACAACGGCCGCTGGCTCGACGTGGTCGAGGCGCTCACGCCCGAGCAGCGCTCGTCGCTGACCGTCGACCTCGGGTTCCTGCCGGAGCCGGTCCCGCTGCTGACCGCCGTGGGCATGCGGCTCAACGAGGTGGCCAACCACTCGTGGGACGTGCGCGTGGCGTTCGACGCGCAGGCCGGCGTGCACGCCGACTCGGCCGCGGTGCTCGTCGACCTCCTGACCGGGCCCTTGGGCTTCCTGCTGGGCTTCCTCGCGAAGCCGGGCGAGATCGCTGCCCCCGTGTCCGTCGGGATTCCCGGTGGCGGTCTGGTGATCGACGACTCGGTCACCGTGGTGGACCACCTCGAGTCGCCGTCCGCGACGTTCGCCGGGCCGCAGGAAGCGTTCGTCCGGCTGCTCAGCGGCCGGCTGAAGGCGCCTTATGACAACGGCGTCACCGTCGAGGGCGCTGTCACGCTCGACGACCTGCGTCGCGTGTTCCCCGGCTTCTGACGGGAACCACGCGGGTATGAGCCGGCTCGCGCACGGGGCGCGCAATGGCAGCGCACGGCGGCGAGATCGAGGCTTCGCGCTGACGGAAAGCGGCATGGCACCAACACGCCAGCGCCCTGCGGCGCGCCGGACTGGTTCCCGTTCCCCGGCCCCGAGTGGTCCCAGATCCGGGACCGGAACGGGGTTGGTTTCGGAGTCTCGCCGGCACCCGCTGCCGTTCACCACGACCGAGGACGACGCCATGAAGGCCATCACCGTTCAGGACAAGGGTGCCGGTCCCGCCGGGCTCACCCTGACCGACCGCCCCCACCCGCACGCCGCCGAGAACGACGTCGTCGTGCGCGTGCACGCGGCCGGGTTCACCCCCGGCGAGCTGGAGTGGCCGGGCACCTGGACCGACCGGGCGGGCCGCGACCGCACGCCCAGCGTGCCCGACCACGAGCTGTCCGGCGTCGTGACGGAACTCGGCTACGGCACCACCGGTCTCACCGTCGGGCAACGGGTGTTCGGGCTGGCCGGCTGGACCCGCGACGGCTCGCTCGCCGAGTTCACCGCCGTCGAGGCCCGCAACCTCGCACCGCTGCCCGCGGACGTCGACCACACCGTCGGCGCGGCGCTACCGATCTCCGGCCTGACCGCCTGGCAGGCGTTGTTCGACCACGCCCGGATCCGGAGTGGACAGACCGTGCTGGTCCACGGCGCGGCGGGCGCGGTGGGGTCGATCGCCGTGAAACTCGCGCGCAGGGCCGGCGCGCACGTCGTCGGCACGGGCCGGGCGCACCACCGCGACGTGGCGTTGAGCTTGGGCGCCAACGCCTTCGTCGACCTCGGCACCGAACGGCTGGAGGACGTCGGCGAGGTCGACGCGGTGCTGGACGTGTTCGGCGGCGAGGTCCTCGAACGCTCCGCCGCGCTGGTGCGGGTGCTCGTCGGCGAGCGTTATCCGCTGGAGGAAGCGGTCACCGCGTTCACCGCGAAACGCGGGGAAGGCAAGCCGGTGATCGTGGTCGCGGAGCGCTGACCCCGAAAGCATCATCCCCGAGAAGCAGGTCGAGCACCGCCTCGACCTGCTTCTTCGCATTTTCCGGTACGGAATTCCCGGTCCCAATGGGGTTCTGCAAACGTTTCGAATTCCCTAATTCACATATCTGACTTTTCACATGCTCGAACGTTTTTCACGAATTTGGACACAGGTATTGACCGGCACTCTGTTCATTATTGACAATTCCACCCCTCAGTGTGAGCCGCCACACACGCATCCGTCGTCGACCAGTTCTTGGAGGCACGCGTGTCCCGAAATCCAGGCTTACGACGAGCAGCCGTGCTCGGTGTCGTGGGCACACTCGCCGCGGCGGGCATCGTCGTGCTGGTCAACGCGGCCGGTGCGGCGCCCGGTGCGGGCGCGCTGACGAACCTCGACACGTCGGCGGGCAACCGCCGGGCCGCGGTCAGCGGGCTCCACGACTGGAGCAGGGCCGGCTACCGCGGTGGCCAGAACCTGCCCGGCGCCAACGAGATCAACCCCAGCGCGGCCTGTCAGATCACCGCCGCGGAGCTCGCGAGCCAGTTCAACGTCAAGCCGGACGACGGCGTGGACGACTCCGCCGGTCTGCAGGCGGCCATCGACTCGATCAGGACGACCTGCTCGCCGTCCGCGAGCTACAGCAAGCTCAGCCTGATCACGCTGCCCGCCGGTGAGCTGGCCGTGTCGCGCGAGCTGCACGTGGACGCCGACTACCTGGTCGTGCGCGGCGCCGGCAAGGACGCCACGAAGATCACCTACCGGCCGGACGCGAACACGCTCTACGACGCCCTCACGCCGGACGGGTCGGACTGGGACGAGGACGGCATGACCTCGGGGGCGGGCAAGGGCGGCTGGCTGTGGCCCGGTCGTGGCCTGTTCCGGGTGCAGTCGCGCGGGGTCGACCCGAGCTACGCGAGCGACTACGCGGCGGCGCCGGAGAACCGCAAGGACATCTTCGAGGGCACGGTGAACGTGCACTGGAAGGTCGGCGCGAAGGTCGCCGCGGCGGCGAAGACCGGCGACCGCACGATCGCCGTCGCCTCCACCAGCAAGATCAAGGTCGGCGAGTTCGTGAACGTCCGCGCGGCCAACTCGGTCAAGTTCTACGAGCAGCAGCAGGCGACCGGCACCGAGTGGCCGATGCTGAACATGCACATGCGGCAGCAGATCTTCACCGTCACGGCCGTCTCCGGCACCACGGTGACGCTGGACAAGCCGCTCGAGTTCGACGTCCCGGTCACCTCCGTCTCGGACGGGTCCGCGCCGATCGCCGGTGTCCCGTACGACTCGAAGGTCGCGCCGCTGGTCGACCCCGTCGTCGGCGTCGGCTTCGAGGACTTCGGCTTCACGCAGGCGATGCCGGGCCTCAACCAGGCTGACGCGGTCAACAACTACGGCAACATGGCGCCCGCCGCCGAGATGCACGGCATCGTCTTCAAGTGGGCCGCCAACTCGTGGGTCAGGGGCGTCCGCGCGGAGATGACCGGGTCGCACCCGATCGTCACCGAGGAGGCCAAGAACCTCCAGATCGTGAACAACGAGCTCGACGGCGCGTGGAACAAGGGCAAGGGCGGCAACGGTTACTTCCGCGGCTCGCGCGTGTGGGACTCCCTCTACGCCGGCAACACGAGCCGCAACCTGCGCCACTTCACGTTCCAGTGGTCCGCCTCGGGCAACGTCGTGATCGGCAACGACTTCGACTCCGATCTGAACCTGCACGGCGGCTGGGAGCGCAACAACCTCTTCGAGCTCAACACCGTCCGCGTCCCGTACGCGCACCGCTCGGCCAACTGCCGGGCCAACTGCGGTGAGGAGGGCGGCGGCGGTCCCGACAACTCCAACTGGTTCCCGATCTGGTGGGGCGCGGGCAAGAAGGCCATCAAGTGGTCCGGCGCCTCCGGTCCGCGCAACGTCTTCTTCAACAACCAGATGACCAAGCAGACCGCGACCGGTGGCCCGTTCAACGACTTCTACGCCGATCGTTCGCGCATCTACCAGTTCGGCTGGAACGGCACGGCCTACCAGCACCTGGACGTGGGCGGCACGCCGATCACCGACTGGGCGGGCAACGAGCAGCGGGACTTCACCGGCGGCCACGGCGTCGACGCCACCAGGACCGACTCGCGGGCGTCGCTGTTCCTGAACTCGGTCGGCGGCACCCCGCCGACCAGCACCACCACGTCCACGACCACCAGCACGACGACGACCACCACAACTACGACCACTACGACCACCCCGCCGACAGGGTCGTGCCTCACCGCGAAGGTCATCCAGACGTCGGTGTGGAACGGCGGCTACGGCGCCGACGTCACGCTGACCAACGCCTGCGCCACCGCGACGAACGGCTGGACGGTCGAGTTCGACCTGCCGCAGGGCACGAAGGTCAGCAGCTCGTGGAGCTCGGTCCGGACGAACTCGGGCCAGCACTACAAGTTCACGAACGCGAGCTTCAACGGCACCATCAAACCGGGCGCCAGCGCCAAGTTCGGGTTCAACGCGGCAGGCTCCGGTCTCCCGACCGGCTGCACCGTCAACGGCAACTCCTGCGGAGGCAACTGATGCGCGGCACGAGGGCACTCACGCTGGGCGCGATCGCCGCGACGGCGGCGGCTCTGCTCAGCGCCGCACCGGCACAGGCCGCGGCCGTGCTGACGGCGACGATCACGCAGACCTCGGTGTGGAACAGCGGTTATGGCGCGGACGTCACGATCACCAACACCGGTGACACCGCCGGCACGGGCTGGACGCTGGAGTTCGACCTCCCGTCCGGCACCACGATCTCCAGCTCCTGGAGCTCGGTCAGGACCTCGACGGGCCAGCACCACAAGTTCACCAACGCGAGCTTCAACGGCAGCATCAAACCGGGCGCCAGCGCCAAGTTCGGGTTCAACGCGGCGGGCGGCAGCCTCCCGGCGAACTGCACGGTCAACGGCGCGCCGTGCGGCGGCGGGGGCAACCCGCCGGCCGACACGCAGGCCCCGACCGTCCCTTCCGGACTGCGGTCGACCGGCGTGACGCCGGGTTCGGTGTCGCTCGCGTGGACCGCGTCCACGGACGACGTCGGCGTCACCGGTTACGAGGTGCTGCAGGGCGGCGTGGTCGCCGCGACCGTCACCGGCGCGTCGGCCACGGTCACCGGCCTCTCCCCCGCGACCGCGTACTCGTTCTCGGTGCGCGCCAGGGACGCGGCGGGCAACAGGTCGGCGGCGAGCACGGCCGTGAGCGCCACGACCAGCCCGGGCAGCGGTGGCGGCGGCACCGTCGACGTGTCCACGGCGGCGGAACTCCAGGCCGCTTTGGCGTCGGCCACGTCCGGCCAGACGATCAAGCTCGCGGCGGGCACCTACCGCGGTTCGTTCGTCGTCAACGGCAAGGCGGGCACGTCGTCGCAGCCGATCACGCTGTCCGGTCCGGCGAACGCCGTGCTGATCAACGACGGCCCGGCCGGCGAGGCGCCGTCCTGCCCCGCCCCCACCGCGGGCTGGGACTCGGGTTACGGCCTGTGGCTCTTCAACTCCCCGTACTGGAACCTCACCGGGTTCACCGTGCAGGAGTCGAAGAAGGGCATCGTGCTCGACAACTCGCACCACACCACGATCGACTCGGTGTCGGTGCACCACCTCGACGAGGAGGCGGTCCACTTCCGGCGTTCGTCGGGTGACGGCGTGATCCGCAACTCGACCATCACCGACACCGGTCTCGTGCAGCCCGGCTACGGCGAGGGCGTGTACCTCGGTTCCGCGAACTCCAACTGGGGCTGCCACGGCAACAGCGGCGGCATCGACCGCAGCGACCGGGTCCAGGTGCTGAACAACCGGATCGGCCCGAACGTCGCGGCCGAGGCGATCGACGTCAAGGAAGGCACCTACGACGGCGTCATCCGGGGCAACACCTTCAACGGCACCGGGATCACCGGCCAGAACTCGGCCGACTCCTGGGTCGACGTGAAGGGCATCAACTACCTGATCGAGGACAACACCGGCACGTTCCGCAGCCCCGGCACGTTCGCCAACGGCTACGAGACGCACAACACCAGCACCACGCCGAACCTGCCCAACGGCTGCGGCAACGTCTGGCGCAACAACCGCTCCGACCTCGGGGGCGTCGGCCAGTACGCGATCAACATCACCTCGGTGTCGAAGTGCACGGCGCAGCCGAACGTCGTCTACGCCTCCAACACCGCGACCGGTGCGGTGAAGGGCCTGACGAACGCACAGGTCACCCCGTAACCACCCCTGCGCGGCCGATGCCCGGCGGACGCCGTCCTGCCGGGCATCGGCCGTTTCCCCAGCTCAGTTCTGCTCCGCGACGAGCCAGCACAGGCAGAACGGATGCCCGGCCGGGTCCGCGTACACCTGGAAGTCGTCACCGGACGTGGCACCGCGGGCGGGCTTGAGCACCGTCGCGCCGAGCGACATCACCTGCTCGTGCGCCTCGGCGAAGTCCTCGACCCACAGGTCGAAGTGGATCTGCTGCTGGACCGGCCCGTCCGGCCACGTCGGCGGGGTGTGGCCGGGCGCGAGCTGCACCCCGATCTTCGGTTCACCGCCGACCATCACCATGTGCCAGTCACCGTCCTCCTCCACGGTGCCCCCGAGCACACCAGCCCAGAAGTGGCTCTCCGCACCGAGATCTGCGGCGTCGAACGTGACAACCTGGAATTTGATGCGCATCACCGCATCCTGCCAAGGATCACCTGGGGGCACAGATGGAACGCGCGCTGTACGACGAGATCGGCACCGGCTACGCCCTGGGCCGGCGGACCGATCCGCGGTGGATGTCCGAGATCCTCCGGGCGTTGGGCACGGCGGAGACGATCGCCGACGTCGGCGCGGGCACCGGGTCGTACGAACCCGAGGGCCGCACGATCATCGCGGTCGAACCGTCGGCCGAGATGATCAGGCAACGGCCGCCGGGCGCGTGCCCGGTCGTGCGGGCGGTGGCGGAGTCGTTGCCGCTCAGGGACAACGCGGTCGACGCGGCGCTGGGCGTGCTGACCGTCCACCACTGGACGGACTGGCGTGGCGGGCTCGCCGAACTGCGCCGCATCGCGCCGTCGCGGGTCGTGCTCGCCTACGACACGGGCCTGCACGCGGACTTCTGGTTCGTGCGCGAGTACGTGCCCGAGATCGCCGACCTGGAACGGACCCGGCCGTCCGCCGACGACATCGCCCACGAGCTGGGCGCGGTGAGCGTGACGCCGCTGCCGGTGCCGTGGGACTTCACCGACGGCGTGTTCCCGGCCTACTGGCGCCGCCCGGAGGCCTACCTCGATCCGCGGGTGCGGGCGGCCTGTTCCGCGTTGGCGCAGACCGATCCGAAGGCCGTCGACCGCGGCATCGATCGGCTGCGCGACGACCTGCGCGGCGGCCGGTGGCACGCCGATCACGCCTGGCTGCTGGACCTCGACGCGTGGGACGCGGGGTTCCGGCTGATCGTCGCCTAGCCCGGCGCCCGCCCGACTGCGGCCAGGTTCCGGTGCAGCGGGTCGTCTTCGTTCGCGGGCACGGCGGGGGCGAACGGCGCGCCGGGCTCCCCGCGCCCGGCGTCCAGCACCGACAACGCGATGCGCAGCGCGGGTTCGGCCAGTTCCGGGGCCAGCCGGTGGTCGAGCCCGAGCGAGCGCGCGACGTCCCAGCCGTGCACGACGTGGTCGATGAGGTGGAAGCCGACGGCCTGCACCGCCGGGAAGCTCGCGCGGCTGGACCCGGCCGACCGGGAGATACTGCAGCGGACGTTGGCGTTGCTCGCCGACGAGGCGCAGAAGCAGGACTGAGGAGAAACCCCGTGCCCGATCTGCACGCGCTCTACCGCGATCTGCACGCGCACCCCGAGTTGTCGTGGCAGGAGTTCCGCACGGCCGGGGTGCTCGCGGACGCGTTGCGGCCGTTGGGGTACGAGGTCGCGACCGGGTTCGCCGGCACGGGCGTGGTCGGCGTGCTGCGCAACGGCGAGGGCCCGACCGTCCTGCTGCGCGCGGACATCGACGCGTTGCCCGTGCTGGAGGCGACCGGACTCCCTTACGCCTCAACGGTGCGCGCGACCACTCCGGACGGTGCGGACGTGCCGGTCGCGCACGCGTGCGGCCACGACATGCACGCCACGTGCCTGATCGGGGCGGCCGAACGGCTGGCCGCGGCTCGTGCCGAGTGGTCGGGGACGTTGCTCGTGGTGTTCCAGCCCGCCGAGGAGCTCGGGCAGGGTGCGCGGGCGATGGTCGACGCCGGGTTGTTCGACCGGTTCGGCACGCCGGAAGTCGTGCTGGCACAACACGTCAGCCCGTTGCCGGCCGGGATGATCGCGCATGGCAGCGGGCCGGTGATGGCGGCCTCAGACTCGGTGCGGGTGACGCTGCACGGGCGTGGCGGCCACGGGTCCGCGCCCGAGACGGCGATCGACCCGGTGCTGATGGCGGCGCACTGCGTGGTGCGGCTGCAGGGCATCGTGTCCCGCGAGGTCGCGCCGTCCGAACGGGCCGTCGTGACGGTCGGTCGCCTGCAGGCGGGCACCAAGGAGAACGTCATCCCGGACACGGCCGAGATCGGCGTGAACATCCGGTCGTTCAACGAGCACGTCCGCGGCATCGTGAAGGCCGCCGTGGAACGGATCGTGCGGGCCGAGGCCGCCGCGTCCGGCGCACCGCGCGAGCCCGAGTTCGACTGGTACGACGGCACCCCCGTGCTGGTGTCCGATCCGGACGCCACGGCGAGGACGATGGCCGCGTTCGCCGAGCACTTCGGCAGCGACAACCTGATCCCCGGCGCGGTGGTGAACGCGAGCGAGGACGTCGGCGTGTTCGGTGCGTCGGCGGGCGTCCCGACGGTGTTCTGGTTCCTCGGCGGCACGGACTTCGGCCGGCGCGAGCCCGGTCAGCCCGTCGCGATGAACCACGCCCCCGACTACGCGCCGGACCTCGAACCGACGCTCACCACCGGGGTGGACGCCCTGGTCGTGGCCGCGCGGACCTGGCTCGCCTAACGTGCGGCGATGCCGTCGTACATGATCCTTCTGAGCGCTTCGCTCTGCGCCACCTGGGCTTCCGGCGTGCGCAGCGAGGAGATCGCGGTGCCGAGGATCATGCCGTTGATGGCCCGCGCGGTGTTGTCGATGTCGAGGTCCGCGCGCAGGTAACCGAGCTCCACGCCGTGCGTGAGGTACGCGGCCGTGAGCGAGGCAGCCAGGTCGAACAGGTCGAGGATGCGTTCGGACATCGCTCGGTCGATGCCGGGCGCCTCGAACAGCAGCAGGCGCGGCACCCTCGGGTCCTCGCCGAAGATCCGGCCGAGCGACTCGCCGATGCGCGCTGACTGCTCGCGGTACTCGGCGAGCGTCGACACGGCGTCCGGGGCGTTCTCGGCGGTGAGGGCACCGGTGACGCGCCCGACCAGGTCGTCCACCACGTGGTCGACGATGTCCCGCTTGTTCTGGAAGTAGCGGTAGAAGGTGCCGTGCCCGATGCCGAGCCGCGCGGCGACGTCGGCGATGCCCGTGGCGTGGTAGCCGCGCTCGGCGAAGCAGTCGAACGCCGCGTCGATGATCTCGCGGCGCAACTCCTGCTTCTTGCGCTCGGCGCGGCTGACGGGCTCGGCACTGGACGTCATGGGTCAGGAGTCTATGACCTGCGCGCTCTTGCGATCACGAGCTGAACTGACATACGGTTCCGAAACTGACACGCGATTCCGTTTCGGGGTTCGGGAGGCAGCGATGCACGACGCGGTGATCGTCGGCGCGGGGTTCGGCGGCATGGGCGCGGCGATCGAGCTCAAGCGGCTCGGGTTCGGCGACCTGCTGATCCTCGAGCGGGAGGACGACCTCGGCGGCACGTGGCACGTGAACCGCTATCCGGGACTCGCCGTCGACATCCCGTCGCCGACCTACTCGTACTCGTTCGAGCCGAACCCGCACTGGTCGCGGCTGTTCGCTCCGGGCCATGAACTCAAGCGGTACGCCGAGCACGTGGCGGTGAAGTACGGGCTGAGGCCGCTGATGCGGTTCGGGGTGACGGTGACCTCCGCGCGCTGGCGGGGCGATCACTGGGAGGTCGTGGCCGGCGATGCGGTGTTCACCGCGCGGTACCTGGTGACCGCGACGGGGTTCCTCTCGATGCCGAAGACGCCGGACATCCCCGGTGTTTCGTCGTTCGAGGGGCGTGTGGTGCACACGGCCGCGTGGGAGCCCGTCGACCTGACCGGCAAGCGGGTGGCGATCATCGGCACCGGTGCGACCGCGGTGCAGCTGATCCCCGAACTGGCGCGGCAGGCGTCGGCGTTGACGGTGTTCCAGCGCACGCCGATCTGGGTGAGCCCGAAGCCGGACCACCCGATTCCCCCTGCTGTGCGGACGTTGTTCGCGCGGCTGCCGTTCGCGCAACGGGCCGTGCGGTGGATCGGCAACGCGGTCCTGGAGCTGATGATGATCTCCGGGGTCGTGCGCTACAAGCAGCTCCGGGTGGTGAACCGGCTGGCCGAGCGCTGGTGCCGGGCACACCTGCACCGGCAGGTCGGGGATCCGTTGCTGCGGCGCAAGCTCACGCCCGACTACTCGTTCGGTTGCAAGCGGCCGACGTTCTCGAACGACTACTTCCGCACGTTCACCCAGCCGCACGTGCGACTGGAAACCGATGGCGTGGAACGGATCGACGCCCGTGGTCTCGTCACGGCCTCCGGGCGGACCGACGTCGACGTGCTCGTGCTGGCGACCGGCTTCAACCTGTGGGACACCAACTTCCCGGCGTTCGAGGTGATCGGCCGCGACGGCAGGGACCTCGGCGCGTGGTGGCGGCAGCACCGGTTCCAGGCCTACGAGGGCGTGACGGTGCCGGGGTTCCCGAACTACCTGTCGCTCAACAGCCCGTACTCCTACAGCGGCCTGTCGTACTTCACGACGATCGAGTGCCAGATGACGCACATGCGGCGCCTGTTCACGGGGATGCGGTCGCGTGGCTCGGCCGTCTTCGAGGTCACCCAGCGCGCGAACGACGAGTTCCTCGGCCGGATGCGGTCGAAGGTCACGCAGAACACCGTGTTCTCGCTCGGCCAGTGCGCCACGGCCCGCAGCTACTACTTCAACCAGCACGGGGAGGCGACGCTGCTGCGGCCGACCTCGACCGTGAGCGCGCACCGGGCAGCGGGCAGCTTCCCGTTGTCGGACTACGACTTCACGCCCGTGCGCGCGGCGACACCGGCATGATCCGGTGCTCGGGGAGTTGATCGCGGTCTCGTCCGACTCCGGCGAACGGGCCACCTGCCGCGCACGACCCAACGGGAACTTCTCCGGGCAAACCGAACATCAAGCCTGACAAAGGAATGCGCGGACGCAACTCCCACAAATGCGCACGAATGATTTGTGTGAATAAGTTAGTCCTTGTTAACGATCTCGCGGCGACTCATCCTTTCGTTGCCCTACCTGGACATTCACCTCGACGGACACCCGGCTCCCCCTGCCACCGCGGGCCGGGTCTGTTCGCCCTGCAACGAGGAGAAAAATGCAAGCGAGACGTTCTCTCGTGCTGGCCGCAGCGGGTTCACTCGTCGCCGCCGTGCTCAGCCCGCTCGGGATCCAAGCCTCCGCCCAGCCCGTTCCGTCCGCCGAGGCGCTGGCCGTCGACGCGGCCGCGAGCCTCGTCGCCGGCCGCCCGGCCGAACTGCACGCCGGCGCGGACGACGCGTTCGTGCGGCACGGCGTCATCTCGTCCACCAACGGCCTGAAGTACGTGCCGTACGACCGGACCTACAAGGGGATGCCGGTGGTGGGCGGCGACTTCGTCGTCGTCACGAACTCCACCGGGCAGGTCCTGCAGACCTCCGTCAGCCAGAACGCCACGATCAACCTGCCCGCGACCAAGGCTTCCGTCACCAAGGCGCAGGCCGAGGCCACCGCCCGCACCACCATGTCCACCGTGGACGGCGTGGGTGCGGCCGAGCAGGTCGTCTACGCGCTCGACACCACGCCCTTGCTCGCCTGGAAGATCACGGTGACCGGCCGTGACGCGGAGGGCCCGAGCAAGCTGGACGTCGTCGTGGACGCGCTGAGCGGCAAGGTGCTGCGCAAGCAGGAACGCGTCCTGCACGGCACCGGCACCAGCGGCTGGAACGGCCCGAACCCCGTCACCATCGCCACCACGCACTCCGGCTCGAACTACTCGCTCAAGGACCCGACGCTCACCAACGTGAGCTGCCAGGACGCGGCGAACAACACGACGTTCACCAAGACCACCGACACGTGGGGCAACGGCACCCGGACCAACCGCGAGACCGGCTGCGTCGACGTGCTCTTCGCCGCCCAGACCGAGGCGAAGATGCTCTCGCAGTGGCTGGGGCGCAACGGTTTCGACGGCAACGGCGGCGGCTGGCCGATGCGCGTCGGCCTGAACGACCAGAACGCCTACTACGACGGCAGCCAGGTCCAGATCGGGCACAACAGCGCGGGCCAGTGGATCGGTTCGATCGACGTCGTCGCCCACGAACTCGGCCACGGCATCGACGACCACACCCCCGGCGGCATCTCCGGCGCGGGCACCCAGGAGTTCGTCGCGGACGTCTTCGGCGCCACCACCGAGTGGTTCGCGAACGAGCCGTCCCCCTACGACACGCCGGACTTCCTGGTCGGCGAGACGATCGACCTCGTGGGCCGCGGCCCGATCCGCAACATGTACAACCCGTCCGCGCTGAACCACGCGAACTGCTACTCGAGCTCCATCCCGAACACCGAGGTGCACGCGGCCGCCGGCCCCGGCAACCACTGGTTCTACCTGCTCTCGCAGGGCACCGACCCGACCAACGGCCAGCCGTCCAGCACGACGTGCAACAACACGTCCATCACGGGCCTGGGCGTCGAGAAGGCCATCAAGATCTTCTACAACGCCATGCTGCTCAAGACCTCCAGCAGCTCCTACCTGAAGTACCGCACCTGGACCCTCACCGCGGCCAAGAACCTCTACCCCGGCAGCTGCGCGGAGTTCAACACGGTCAAGGCCGCCTGGGACGCCGTCAGCGTGCCCGCCCAGTCCGCCGACCCGACGTGCAGCGCCACCGGCACCGTGACCGTCAGCAACCCCGGCAACCAGTCCACCACCGTGGGCACCGCGGTCAGCCTCCCGCTGTCGGCCAGCGGCGGCACCGCCCCGTACACCTTCTCCGCCACGGGCCTGCCCGCCGGCCTCTCGGTGAACGGCGGCACCATCTCCGGCACCCCGACCACCGCCGCCACCTCGAACGTCACCGTGACGGCCACCGACAGCACCGGCAAGACCGGCTCAGCGTCGTTCTCCTGGACCGTCGGCGGCACCGGCGGCAACTGCTCGGGCCAGAAGCTCCTGAACCCCGGCTTCGAGTCCGGCACCGCCTCCTGGACCGCCACCTCGGGCGTCATCGGCCAGCACAGCGCCGACGGCCAGCCCGCCCGCACCGGCACCTGGTCGTCGTGGCTGAACGGCTACGGCTCGTCGCACACCGACTCGCTCTCCCAGTCGGTGACGATCCCCGCGGGCTGCAAGGCATCGCTGACCTTCTACGTCCACATCGACACCCGCGAGACCGGCGGCACCGTCTACGACAAGCTGACCGTGACGGCCGGAAGCACCACGCTGGCAACGCTTTCCAACACCGACGCGGCCTCGGGCTACGCGGCGAAGATGTACGACCTCTCGTCGTTCGCCGGCCAGACCGTGACGGTGAAGTTCACCGGCGTCGAGGACGCGTCGCTGCAGACGTCGTTCGTGATCGACGACACGGCGGTGACCTTGAGCTGACGCTTCTAGTCTGAGCACCTCAATGGCGAGAGGTGCTCCATGAAGAACCAGGTGTACGCGGTTGCCGCGATCGTGGACTCGATCGCGGCGACCGTGCGTCGCGGAGCCACGGCACGTGCTGTGACGAAGACCGCACTGATGCCCGCCCTCGCCGTGGCCACCCCACCCCGTGACGCGGGGATGGCGGTGGGCCTGGCCGGCTCCTGGGCAGGCGACATCGCCCTGCTGGGCGACTCGGACCGGGCATTCCGGACAGGACTCTTCAGCTTCCTTGCCGCCCACGTCGGCTACACCGCGGCCCTGGCCCGCCGCTCCACCCCGGGCACCCGCAAGGCGGTCCTCCCGATCGTCGCGGCCTCGTCCCTCGGTGCCGTGGTCTTCGCCCGCGCGGCAGGCCCGCTCGGCAAACCGGTAGGCCTCTACGCGCTCACCCTGGGCACGATGGTGGCCGCCGCCTCCACCGCCCGAGGCACCGGCTCGCGGCGCGTTTTCGGTGGTGCGGCCCTGTTCGCGGTTTCCGACGCCCTGCTCGGCGCGAGCCGGTTCGTCCTCGGGGGACGCGCGGCGCGGGTGGCGTCGGCGGGCGTCATGCCGACCTACGCGGCGGCCCAGTGGCTCCTGCACACGGGGGTCGCGGCGTCCGGCAGGTGACCCCCGCGAAAACTCGCTGGAACCCCCGTGCTAACGTTCTTCACGTCGGAACGAGCAAGGCTCCGGCACACAAACAAGCGCCGCTAGCTCAGTTGGTTAGAGCAGCTGACTCTTAATCAGCGGGTCCGGGGTTCGAGTCCCTGGCGGCGTACACCGGAGAAGCGGGTAGAGATTCGTCTCTACCCGCTTTTCTGCTTTCCGGGCGCCCATCCGATTTGTGCGTCCCTGTGCGTCCAGTTCCAACAACAGACGCACAGGGACGTGCGTGGCGCCGTCCCGAGCCGGCTGAACCGCATCTGGCGGATCCGCGCTCAGTACATCCGTGGCGCGCCTGGGCACCGGATGGGTGCGAGAGCGCCGATACACCCGATGAGGTGACTACTTCGCCGCGGGCAGGTCGACGTCTTCGAGTGCCCGTTCCAGCTCACGCCGGTTCTTGGCGCCGAGCTTGTTGCGGATGCGGGTGACGTGGTGCTCGACGGTCTTGGCCGAGATGAACAACGCGTCGCCGACCTCGCGGTAGGTCAGGCCGTCGCGCACGAGCGCGGCCACTTCCTGCTCGCGGTCGCTGAGCACCTCGGCGTTGCCCTGGCCGCCGCTCGTGCCGTGGAACTGCCGCGCGATGTCGAGCAACTGCGTCATGGCCTTGCGGTCCGTGGTGTGCATGGCGGCGTGCCCGGCCAGCCTCGCGGCGTCCGCGCGCAGGCCGTGCGCGCGCAACTCCTGTGCCACCGTCTCCACGCGCACGTGGTCGACCTCGCCTCGGCCGGCTCGGCTCCAGCACCGCGCGCCGGCGGCGAGGGCGCGGGCGAACGGCAGCGCCTCCGCGGCACCCTCCAGCGCCGCGGTGTGCCCTTCGGCGGCCTCGTGGTCGCCGAGCAGCAACGACGCGTGGAAGGCGTGCCAGCGCGGCAGGACCGACCACAGTGGAGGGTCGCCCAGGTTGCCGAGCAACGTCCACGCTTCAGCCAGGTGTGCCTCGACGCGGTGGAACTGGCCGATCCTCGCCGCGGCGACGGCGATCTCGGTCAGGGGGATCAGCGTGTAGAGGTCGACGGGGTGCACGACGAGCGCCTGCTGGGCCGGTTCCCACGCGGCGCGCAGGGCGTGCAGGTCACCGGTGCGGCGGGCGGTACCGAGGTCCAGCGCCGCGGCGAACAGCGCCTCCCTGGGCTCTCTGCCGGTCTGCGGCCACACGAACTGTTGCGCCACCTCGACGTCACCGCCCAGCAGTTCCGCGCAGGCGAGCAACAGCCGGTGGCGGTCCGCGTGCAGCCCCCGGCCGTCATCACCTCGGACGGCCTTGGTGAGCAAGGACTTCGCGACGGTCAACTCGCCCGCGTGGACGCAGATCAGCGCGGCGAGCGCGGTCGGGCTGTCGGGCTGCACCGAGGCTCGGGAACCGGCCTGGTTCACCCCTGCGGTCGCGACCGCGGCGGAGACGGCGGCCATGGGTGGCCCGGTGACGGTGTCGAGCAGCACGTCGGCCAGTCGTTGCCCGAGGGTGTCGGTCAGCGAGCCGGCGGGGTGCGGGGCGAGCCGGATCGCGCGGGCCTCGTCGAGGCGGCCGGCGCCGAGCAGACCCGTCACGGCGAAGCCCCTGGCCAGTCCGTTGTCCGAGCGGCGCAGCAGTTCGCCGCCGCGGCCGACCTGCCCGCGCATCGTGAGCACGGTCGCGGCGACCAGCAGTTCGTCCGCGTGGTCGAGGTTCACCGCCTCCACGGCGCCGTCCAGGTCGCCGCTGAGAGCCCGTGCCCGCGCCACGTCGGCGGACGTGCCGGTGCCGACGGCGGTGAACAGCCGCGCGGCCAGTGCAGGGTCGTCGTTGATCACCTCGTGGCCGGCGGAGGAGAACACACCGAGCAGCGCCGGCTCCGCGGCCCCGAGTTCCAGCAGCTGCTCCGCATAACCCGACACCGGCTGGGCGCGTCCAGCCTGCCGGAGGGCGAGTTCGCGCAGGAGGTCCGCGCGCTGGTCGACCGGGGCGAGCGCGGCGATCGCGTCGGACGCGACCGGGAGCGGGGTGCCGTCGAGCTGGAGCAGGCCCGCCGACCGCAGCGCCTGCGCGGACTCCGCGACCGCGCCGGGCTCCAGCACCAGCACGGTCGCGAGCAGGTCCACGTCGAACGGGGCTCCCAGGGCCAGGACCAGCAGCAGATCGTTCGCGGCGACGGACAGCTCGTCGAGGTGACGGGCGAACGCGGCGCGCGGGTCGGGTGAGAGCTCGTCCAGGACGAACCTCGGCGTGCCGCCGGTGCGGTCGTGCAGGCGGTGGGCGAACGCCTCGCTCACCTCGATGTCCAGCACGTGCGTCGCGAGCGAACGGACGTGTTCACGGGACAGGGGCCGCAGCCGCACCCGGACGGCGGAGCCGGGCAGTGCCGCGACGAGGCGGGCGAGGGCGCGGTTGTCCGGCCAGGGACGATGGGCGACGACGAGCCGGCCCCCGGCCCGCACCTCGTGGAGGAGGCGGTCGACGTCGTCCTCGCCGAGGAGGTGCCCGTCGTCGACCGCGACGGTGTGCTCGAACGTCCGCAGCACCGCGGTCTTGCCGCAGCCGGCCGGCCCGGTCAGCACGACGTGGTCGGCGGCACGGGCGCGTTCGAGGCTGCGGGTGGTCCCGCTGTCGATCAACAGGGGACTGGCCGACAGCGATGACATGAGCGCGTGAACCTCCTGGTGCCTACCCGTACCCCGGTAGTTCGGAGCATCACCCGTTCGAGTTTGGTCACGGCCCAAAGATCGGGACATCCCCCTATTCCCCTACCCGCGGTGCGCGCGATCCCCCATCCACGCCCGCCGAACCAGACCAGGCACGTCACCCGATGCGGCGAACGGCGCGTTCTTCGTAACTTTCTGTGGCACAAGCTCAACGACGTGATCTGGAGTTCGACGTGACCCTGCCGCAGACGCTGCACGACTTCACCCTCGGCCTGCTCAGCGACCCCGACGCCCGGTCGGCGTTCCAGCTCGACCCGCAGGGCACGCTCGACGCCGCAGGTCTGGGTGACGTGGCGCCGTCCGACATCCAGGAGCTCCTGCCGCTGGTGCTCGACTTCGCGCCGGTCACCGACCTCGGCGACTTCGGGTCGACGATCTCCGGTCTGGACCTCGACCAGCAGCTCGACCTGATGAGCACGGTGCACGACACCGTCGGTCAGCAGTTCGACGACAACACGGTCTTCGGCGCGGTCTCCGGCCTGACCGCCGCGGTCCACGGCGTCACCAACGGCTTCGACGTGCTCAGCGACCCGACCACCGCGCTCGACGTCGTCGGCGGCACCGAGATCACCGACGTGACCAAGACCGTCACCGACCTCGACGTCACGAACACCGTCGGCGACATCACCAACGGCACCGAACTGCTCGACACCACGCACGTCACCGACGTGGTCGGCGACGTCACCGGCGGCGTGACCGCGGGCGACCTCGGCGTCGAGGACGTGCTGAACGGCGACGTCACCTCGGTCGTCGGCACCGTGACGGGCAACGACCTGTCCCTCGACCACGTCGGCAACGTCACCGACGTCGTGTCCAACGTGGGCAACCTCGGCGACGTGACCGGCGTCGGCCACGTCGGGGACATCGGCACCATCGGCGACGTCACGGGCAACCTGGGCGACGTCAACGTCGGGGGCGTGCTCAACGACCTCGACCTCGGTCTCTGACCCTCCCGCACGACCGAAGGCCGCCCCGACCGCGCCCCGGGGCGGCCTTTCGCGTCGCCGGGTCCGGGCAATCCGATGATCCGACGGCTCCGAACCACGAACGTGAACCGGGCAACGACCAGTGCGATCGACCCGCACCTGCTGACCGGTGCACACGCACTCGACGCGCTGCCCGACGGCGAACGCGGTGAGTTCGAGGCACATCTGGCTCGGTGCCCGGCCTGCGCCGACGAGGCGGCAGGGCTGCGGGAGACCACCGCCCTGCTCGCCAGGGCCGTCAGCCACACCACTCCGACCGCCCTGCGGCCACGGGTGCTCGGCGCCGCCCAGCGCGTGCGGCAGGCACCACCGACGTCGGAGATCACGACGTCTCCCACGCGGCGGCAGGGTTTCCGGCGCGCCGCGGCGCTCATCTCCCTCGCCTGCGCCGCCGCGGCGGTGGTGGCCGGTGTGCACGGCGCGTGGACCACGCCGACCCGCACCTCCCCGGTCACCCCTCCGCGCACTCGGGTCGGTGACCTGCTGGCGGCACCGGATCTGCGGATTGCCACCGCGGGAACCTCGGCGGGCACCGTCGCGGTGTCCCGGCACCGCGACGAGATGCTGTTCCTGGCGGACGACCTGCGCACGTTGCCGGCCGCACTCACGTACCAGTTGTGGCTGGTGGGCGACCAGGGCCCGCGATCGGCCGGGCTGCTGCGACCGACGGGCCCGGCGACCTCGTCGCTGGTGCCGGGGATCGCCGGGGCGCGCGAGGTGATCCTCACGGTCGAGCCCGCGGGGGGATCACCCGGCCCGACGGGCGCACCGGTGCTCACCGTCGTGCTTCGCTGAATCGGACGCAATCCGCGCCGCGCGGCGCACCGAATCGCAGAGCGTGACCGATCACATCCTCGTCATCGGGTACGGCGACGCCGGACGCTGCGCAGTGAACGCGGTGCTGGCCGCGCAGCCGGACGCGCGGCTGACCGTGCTGGACATCGACTACCTCGCGGTCGCCGAGGCGACGGCCAACGGGGCCACCGCGGTCGTCGGCGACGGCCGGGACAGATGCGCGCTCGACGAGGCCTGCGCCGACATCGCCGACCGCGTCATCATCGCGATCCCGGACGACCTCAACGCGTTCCTGATCACCAGAGCGGTGCGGCCGGTGAACCCCGACGCGGTGGTGGTGGCCGTCATCCGCGAACCGGAGAACAGCGCGATCTTCGCGTCCGACGGCACCACCATCGTCCACACGCGACAGCCGGACGACCCGCAGACGTGAAAACTCCGGGAACCGCAACACAGTGCGGTTCCCGGAGTCGCGGTACGGCTACCCCTGGAGATGTCAGGCGGGGAGCAGCACCGAGTCGATCAGGTACACGGTGGCGTTGGCGGTGTGCACGCCGCCGCAGATCACGTTGGCGTCGTTGACCTTCAGCGCGTCCTTGGTGCCGGTGACCTTGACGACGCCGGTCTGGACGGTCTTCTGGTCGCCCACGATCTTGTCGGGCGTGATCTGGCCGGGCACGACGTGGTAGGTCAGGATCTTGGTCAGCAGCGCGTCGTCGGTCTTGAGCTTCTCGATCGTCGCGGCGTCGATCTTCGCGAAGGCGGAGTCGACCGGCGCGAACACGGTGAACTCGGCACCGTTGAGCGTCGAGACGAGGTTGACCTTCGGGTTCAGCTTGCCGGAAACGGCGTCCACCAGCGTCTTGAGCAGCGGGTTGTTGCTCGCCGCGGTGGCCACCGGGTCGGCCGCCATGCCCGCGACGGAGCCGGAACCGGACGGAACCTGCTTCGCGTAGTCGGCACAACCGGGGCCGACGAGGTCCTTGGCCGGGTCTGCCATCGCGGCGGACGAGGTCGTGGTGGGCGCGGCGGCGGTCGAAGAGCTGCCGCTGCTGGCCGTGTCAGCCGAACCGCACGCCGCGCCGAACAGGGCGAGCGAGGCGGCGCCGATGGCCAGGACGGTGTTGCGGACGGACTTGTTCATGACGAGACATCTCCAGGGAGTGTTCGGGCAGTTGCTGATCGTGATTCGGCACCCCGCTGGGAACGGATGGGTCTGGTTATCGACCTGTTACCAACAGATCCGCACATCGCCTTCCACCTGGAGGAACACCGACGGTCCACAGGCGACGATCAACTCGGCCCCACCGCCGGGGAGGGGGTCAGCTCGACAGGGCTTCTTCGACGCTCAGCCCCGCGCCGCGCTCGAACGCCCGCGTGAACGCCTCGTCGCCCAGCGCGGAACGGGCCGCCGCGGTGATGCGGTCCACGTCGCCGCGTTCGGCCGGCGGCAACGGCGCGTCCACGCTGCGGCGCGCGGCATCGGCGGCGCCGAGCAGCACCGCCGCGCGTTCCGGATCCGGGGACGCTCCCGCGAGGCCTTCCAGCGACAACGCCAGCGCGCGCGGTTCGGCCAGTTCGCGGGCCAGTTCCAGGCCGCGCAGGTGGTGCGCGGCGGCGGTGCCGGGGTCGCCGCGCAGTTCGGCGAGGAAGCCGAACTCCGCGCACAGCAGGTGGTCGCCGGCCGGTGAGGAGAGTTCCGCGTGGTCGTCGCGGATGCGGGTGAGGTGGTGCTCGGCGGCGTCGAGGTCGCCGCAGCGGCGGGCGCCCAGGGCGAGGCCCATCTCCGCGTGGATCTGGCCGTAGCTGTAGCCGTGGTCGACGGCGCTGCGGTGGGCGCGCTGGTGCAGGTCGCGGGCGCGGTCCCAGTCGCGGTCGAGCAACGCGAGGCGGCCGAGGCCGGACAGTCGCGCGGCCACTTCCGCCTGCAGGCCGAGCTCCTGCGCGATGGCGAGGCCCTCGTGCTGCAGCCGGGCCGCGTAGGCGTAGTCGCCCTTGATCTCGGCGAGGGTGGCGAGCGGCGGGATGGTCTGCATCTCGCCCCAGCGGTCGCCGAGGTCGCGGAACAGTTCGGCGCTGCGGCGGCCGTCGTGGCCCAGGGCGGCCAGGTCTCCGCGCACCAGGGCGAGCATCGCGCCCAGCCCGAGCGAGGCGGCGACGCCCCACCGGTCGTCCTCGGCGGTGAACCGGGCCAGCGCGCGGGTGTTCATCTCGTGGCTCCGCGCCACGTCGCCCGCGCTGAACAGACCGTAGGCGCAGAGCCAGGAAGCACGCGCGGGCAGGTCGGTCGCGACGGTCGCGGCGTGGTCGCCGTTCAGCAACGCGAACGCGCTGTGCAGCGCGGCCAGTTCGGGTTCCTGCCCGGCGGGCCGGGTGGCCAGCACGGCGGCGAGCGCGCGACGCCCCTCGGTCAGCCTGCCGCGCAGCAACCACCACCACGACAGCGCCTGCACGAGCCGGACGGCCTCGGCCGAGCCACCGGCGTGGTCCAGGGCCGCGCGCAGGTTGCCCGCGTCGGCGTCGAGCCGGGTGAGCCAGACGCGTTGCTCGGCGCCGCGCAGCAACGGTTCGGCGCGTTCGGCCACGGCCAGGTAGTGCCGGAGGTGGCGGTCGCGGGCCGAGGTGAAGTCCGCCATCTCGTGCAGGCGTTCGGTGGCGTAAGCGGAAACGGACTCCAGCAGCCGGTAGCGCCGTCCGGCCGGGCCCTCCGCCACGACCACGAGAGAACGGTCGACCAGCCTCGTGACGAGGTCGAGCACCTCCGCGCGCGTCACGCCGTCGCCCGCGCACACCTCTTCCGCCGCACCGAGATCGCAGCCGTCGCTGGCCACGGCCAGGCGGCGCAGCACGATGCGTTCCGGCGCGCTGAGCAGTTCCCAGCTCCAGTCGATCATCGCGCGCAGCGTCTGCTGCCGGGCAGGGGCACCGCGCTGGCCGAGCGTCAGGATCGAGAACCTGTCGCTCAGCCGCACCGCCAGTTCCCGCACGCCCAACGCGCGCACGCGGGTCGCCGCGAGTTCCAGGGCGAGCGGGATGCCGTCGAGCCGGTGGCAGATCTCGGCGACGGCGGCGAGGTCGGCCGGGTCGCAGTCCTCGAGCCTGGACGGGAATCCGGGCGCGGAGGCGGCGGCCCGCGTGACGAAGAGCCGGTGCGCGTCGTCGCGCGGCAGCGGATCGACGCCGAAGACGCCTTCTCCTGCGAGGCCCAGGGGTTCCTGGCTGGTGACGAGCACCGCCAGGCCGCGGGCGGTGCGCAGCAGCAGGTCGGTGAGTTCGGCGGCCGCGTCGATGACGTGCTCGCAGTTGTCCAGCACCAGCAACGTCCGCCGGTCGCGCAACGCCGTCGCCAGGCGCTGCACGGACGTCGTCGCGCCACCGCCGGAACCCGGCAGAGCCGGTGCGTCGTCCCGGATGCCCAGCACGGCGGCGACGACCTGGGCGAGGTCCGCGACCGCGGCCGATCGCAGGCCCGCGAACTCGACGAACCACACGCCGTCCGGGAACTCCTCGGGCCGCAACAACGCTTCCTGCGCCGCGGCGGCGACGGCGAGGCTGGACTTGCCGACACCGCCGGGCCCGGTGAGCGTCACGAGCCGGGCAGCCGACCGCAGTTCCGCCAGCCGCGCCAAGGACTTCTCCCTGCCGACGAGGGGCGTCAGGGCGTTGGGCAGGTTCGTCTGCACCGGCCGGGCGACCACCTCCGCCGCGTTCTCCCGGGGCGCTCCCAGTTCGGCGTCCTGACGCAGCACCGCCTGGTGCAACGCGCGCAGCTCGGGGCTCGGGTCGATGCCCAGCTCCTCGGCCAGCCGGGCGCGCAGGTCCTCGTACGACGTGAGCGCCTCGCTCTGCCGCCCGGTGAGGTACAACGCCCGCATCTGCACGGCCCGCAGGCTTTCCCGCAGCGGGTGCGCCGCCACGACGGACGCGAGTTCGCCGACCGCGAGCGCGTGGTCACCGGCCTCGAGCCGCGCCTTCGCCTGCTCCTCCACGACCGACAGCCGCAGCTCGGTGAGCCGGTGGGCGGCCGACCGCACGAACTCCTCGTCCGCGAAGTCCGCGAAAGCCGCGCCACGCCACAGGTCCAGCGCTTCGGTGAGCAACGAGGCCCGTGCCGAGGGGTCCACTGTGGACCGGGCGCGCGCGACGAGATCGCGGAACCGCGCCGCGTCCAGGTCCAGGGCTCCGTCGAGCCGCAGCAGGTACCCCGGCGGCTGCCGGACGATCCGGTCCCTGCCGAGGATGCGGCGCAGCTGGGAGATCTTCGCCTGCAACGCCCCGGCGGGCTTGCCGGGCGGGTGGTCGCCCCACAGGTGGTGGATGAGGGTGTCCGCGGCCACCGGGTCGCCGTCCTGCGCGACCAGCGCCGCGAGCAACGCCCGCACCTTGAGCTCCGGAACGGTGACCGGCTCCCCCTCCTCGTCCCACACCGCGAGCGGGCCGAGCACCCCGAACCGCATGCACCACTCCCCTGATGTCACGTCGTGATCGACCGTAAGCCGATCGTAAGCGAGTCCGAAGCCCCTCCCGGCACGGTGGCCCAACACGTGGGAGGGAGGGAACGCATGACGAAGTACGCGGGCACACGCGCCGCGGTCGTCGTGGCGGCCGGCGACATCAGCCTCGCCATCGCCAAGCGACTCGCCGAGGGTGGCGCGCGGGTCGTGCTGACCGCGGACACCGAGGCCGGGCGCGCGGAGGCACGGGCCGAGGTGGGGTCGGCGGCGCAGGCCGTCGCCCCGGCGGAGATCGCGACCGCCCTCGAAGGCCAGCGCATCGACTTCCTGTTCACCGACGCGGTGGCGGGCACGTCACCGCTGCTGCCGCACCTGCACGACGGCGGTGCGGTCGTGCTGACCACGCCCACGCCGGCCGAGACCGTCCTGGCCCTGGTCGGCACGCTCGCCGACCGCCGCATCCGCGTCAACGCGGTGGCCCCGGTCGCCAGCCGGGGCCGTGCCGAGGAGGTGGCGCGCGTCGCGCTCTTCCTCGCCACCGAGGCGACGTGCACCACCGGCGCCCACGTCCCCGTCGACGGTGGCCTGAACCACCGATGATCACGTCCGCAGGAGAACCGGAGCAAGCCACATGAGCGCAACACCAGAAACCACTTACGGCACGGGTTCCGTGCCAGCAGCGGGGACGGACGGACAGCGGCTGCCCCTGTTCGCCCTGCTGTCCCTCGCCACCGCCGTGTTCATCACGAGCCTCACCGAGACGTTGCCCGCGGGCCTGCTGCCGGCCATGAGCGGTTCGCTCGGCGTGAGCGAGTCCGCGACCGGCCAGACCGTCACGATCTACGCCCTCGGCACGGTGCTGACCGCGATCCCGCTGTCGTCGATGACGGCGGGCTGGCGGCGCAAGAAGCTGCTGCTCACCTCGATGGCGGGCTTCGCGGTGGCCAACACGGTCACGGCCGTGTCGTCGATCTACAGCGTGACGATGGTGGCCAGGTTCGTCGCCGGTGTCGCCGCCGGTCTCGCGTGGGCGTTGCTCGCGGGCTACGCGCGGCGCATGGTCGCCACCCACCTGCAGGGCCGGGCGATCGCGATCGCCATGGCCGGCATTCCGGTGGCCCTGTGCCTCGGCGTGCCCGCAGGCACGTTCCTCGGCCAGGTCGCGGGCTGGCGCACGGCGTTCTGGTCGATGACCGTGCTGACGGTGGTCCTGCTCGTCTGGATCGTCGCGGCGGTGCCGGACTACCCCGGCTCGAAGGCCGGCGAACGGCCGAGGATGCTGGCCACGCTGAAGGTTCCCGGTGTGACGCCGGTGCTGTTCGTGACGCTCGTCTTCGTGCTGGCGCACACGATCCTGTACGCCTACATCGCGTCGTTCCTCGCGGGCCTCGGCATGGGTGAGCAGACCGGCCTGGTGCTGCTGATCTTCGGCATCGCCTCGATCGTGAGCATCTGGCTCGTCGGCGCCCAGATCCACCGCAGGCTGCGGGCGTTCTCGATCGCGAGCGCGTTGCTCGTCGCCGTCGCGGCGCTGTTGCTCGCGACGATCGCGAACGACCCGGTGCTCGTCTACGTCGCCGCGGCGCTGTGGGGCCTCGGCTGGGGTGGCGTGCCGACGCTGCTGCAGACCGCGGCGGGCGACGCCGGCGGCGAGTCGGCGGACGCGGCGCAGGCGATGCTCGTCACGTTGTGGAACGTCGCGATGGCCGGTGGCGGTGTGATCGGCGGCCTGCTGCTCGATTTGAGCGGCAGCGGTTCGTTCCCGTGGACGGTGCTGGTGCTCGTGTTGCCAGTACTCGGCGTAATCGTCGCCGCGAGCAAGCACGGTTTCCCGGCACAGCGCACCACCGCCTGATAAGAGCACGTCAGCACCACTCCGGTAACCGCCGCCGAAAGCCGCACGATTGCGCGGCTTTCGGCGGTTGTTGTCGTCGCAATGCCGGATGCATCTCACATACCGGCAGTTATCTCACCCATTACGACCAACACGTGGACACCGCGTGAACGACCGTTCGTTCGAAGCGTTTCCGCAGGTCAAACGGCGAAATGGCAAAGTAACGATAGATACATGAGGACTGCGGCGTCGCCCGGTACTGTGAAGTCGTACTGACGCGCTCGCGCCGGACGTTCGCGCGAGCGACATCCGCCTGAGTGAGCACGTCATATGTCGTCGTGGGGGGTCTGCGTCACATGCCGGTAAGCCAGTCGAACGAGGTTGTCTTAGACGAGAACTTGCGCCTGCAAGATTTCGTGGACCGAGTATTCGAGTCTCTCACCCGGGCGGAACAACGGCGTTGGGCCCGCACTTACCTCAGAGGTCTCGTCCACGGGAATGGCAGGCGAACACCCAGGGGCCTCGCGCGCGCCGAGCAGCTCCCGGCGGCCGCCGCGAACGGCCTGCACCAGTTCATCAACGGCAGTCCCTGGGACTGGGAACCGGTGCGGCGCAACCTAGCCCGGCAGATCGCCGCGGGCACGACGCCGTACGCGTGGACGACGGCCGAGCTGATCATCCCCAAGCGGGGCCAGCACTCGGTGGGCGTGCACCAGCACGTGGCCGCCGGCACCGACCGCCCCGTCAACTGCCAGCGCTCCCTCGGGTTCTTCCTCGCCACGGACGCGGGCAGCTTCCCGGTGGGCTGGAGCCTCGTGCTGCGCGGTGTCTGGGAGTCCGACCACGAGCGCCGTGACCGCGCGCGCATCCCGGCGACGGAGTACGGCCACCCCGTCGCCTCCCACGTCATGGACTTCGCGGACAGCGCCGCCGCGGACCCGGCCTTGCCCGACGTGCCGTGGGCGCTCGACCTCGTGCGCTGCGAGGACGCCACCGGGGTGCTCGCGGGCCTGGTCCGGCGCGGCCTCGACTTCGCGTGCGAGGTCGACCAGAGCCAGCCGCTCGTCACCGGACGTCCCGGCGCACCCGCCGTCGTCACCGTCGGCGAACTCATGGAGTCCCGGCTCGGGCAACGCGCCCACCTGCTGACACCGCCGTCGGGTCACCGCGGGTCCGCGGCCGTGAAGGTCTACGCGAAACAGGCGAGGCTGCCGCTCTTCGGCGCCGCCGACGAACGCTCGCGCACCGTCCGCGTGCTGGAGTGGCCGAACCAGAACCGGGGCCAGCCCAGCCGCTACTGGATCACCAGCTGCACCAGCAGCCGGGTCGGCAAGGTCCTCTCGCTCGCCCGCGCCAGGATCGCCGCGCTCGCCACCATCGCCGAACTCCAGGAGCACTTCGGCGCGCTGGACTTCGAGGGCCGCTCGTTCCCCGGCTGGCACCACCACATGACGATGGCCTCCGCCGCCTACGCCTACCGCACCCTGCCGTCCCCGTCGTGCGCACCGCTCGTGCTGTCCGGAACCGCGTGCTGAGGGGCCTGGACGATGAAGAACATCCTCGTGGTGGAACAGGACGGCCCGGCGGCGGACTCGGTCGTGTCCGAACTGCGCAGGCAGGGTTACGCGGCCAGGAGCGTGCACGCGGGCAGGCAGGTGCTGGAGGCGTGCCGCGACGCCGACCTGGTGCTGCTGTCGCTCGACCTGACCGATGTGGACGGTCTGGAGGTGTGCCGCTCGTTGCGCGCGGTCAGCAACGTCCCGCTCATCGCCCGCACCCATCGCGACGACGAGCTCGAACGCGTGCTGGCCCTGCGGGAGGGCGCGGACGACTGCGTGGCGAAGACGTGGGGCATGCGGGAGCTGCGGGCCCGCATCGAGGCGGTGCTGCGGCGGTCGCGGTGCGGCAAGGCGGAACCCGAGACGATCTCGATCGAACCGCTGCGCATCGACCAGCGCACCCGTGAAGTGCGCCTGCACGACCAACGGGTCGACGTCACGTCGAAGGAGTTCGAGCTGCTCTACGCCCTGGCCGCGAACCCGGAGACGGTGGTGTCGCGCAAGCAGCTGATGGCGAGCGTGTGGGGCACGAACTGGGCGAGTTCGAGCCGCACGATCGACACGCACGTCAGCAGCCTGCGGGCGAAGCTCGGCTCGAACCGGTGGATCATCACCGTGCGCGGGGTCGGGTACCGGCTGGGACACGCGCGCACGGTCGCCGCGGGCTGACGGTCGGCGGATGAGTCTGAGGCCCGGCTCATCGAGGCGCCGGGCACTCACCACCTGTCAGCACCGCCGTCACCCGCTACCGGCACCCGGCCGTCACACCGGCTGACGTCCCAGCCTGCGCAGCAGTGGATGTTCCTGTCCCGCACCCACTTCCCGCGTGGCCCACCACGCCGAGGCGAGGTTCGAGGTCAGCAACGTGCGGCCGGCGTCCGCGCGGGCGAGCTCCGTCAACGCCGCCAGCGTCCCCATCCCCGTTCCGGTGCACAGCAACGCGCTGTCCGCCGCGAAGTCCCGGTTCCGCACCCGCTCCAGCACGGCGCCGGCCGTGACCCGGTACGGGTCGAACACGTCGCCCTCGGCCGGCACCAGGACCACGTCGTCCACCACGAGCCCGGCCTCCTCCCAGAACGCGCGGGACGTGTCGGTGAGCCACGGCTGGTACGGCGACACGAGCGTCAGGCGGGTCACGCCCAACGCCTCGCAGGCCGAGAGGATCGCCTGGGTCGACGACCGCACCGGAAATCCCGCGCGCACGGACAGTTCTTCGCAGAACTCGCGATCGCCGTCGGGACCGAGCAGGTAGTGCGACGCGCTGCACGCCACGACAGCGGCGTCGAGCCTCATCTCCCCGAAGCCGTCGAGGGTCTCGGGAAGCACGTCGTTGTAGGTCTCCAGCATTTCCCGCAACCCCACTCCGGGGGTGTTCGGGAAACGAGCGGCGTACACGTTCGCCGTCGTGCCGATGAGGTGGTTGAACTCCGGTTCGGCGGTGGGGTTCTCCGGTGGAACGACGACCCCTACCCGTGGCATCGAGAAAAGATCCATGTCAGCACCGTAGGACTCACGTCACGGTGCCCGGCGGCCGCGCGCGCAGATTTGACGCTCGCTTCAGCACCTCTCCACACTTCTTCCCGGACCTGACATTTCTTTGCATTCCATGACGCGTTCCTTGCGTGGACCTCCTTGCCCGGCTCTCGCCAGGTGCAGCAAGGTGATCAAGGCAATCGAAGTTGTATTCGCCTCCGATTCGAAGCGAAACATTCGGAAGGAGCAGAACGCGATGTCGGAAACGGCCGTCACAAACGTCTCGACCCTGGCGGAGTCGCCAGCACTCCCCCACATCTCCGACGCCACTTTGCGGGATTCCGCGCACATGGCCGGAGTCGAGTTCGGCCCGCGGGACGCGGCGGTGATCGCGGACCTCCTCGTGCGAACCGGTGTCGACCTCGTCGAGGTCGGCATGGTGTCCGGTCCGGGCTCGAAGGACGCGGATCTCATCGAGGCCGTGCACGAGGCCGTCGGGCCGAACCGCAGCATGACGCTGGTCGTCGTGCGCGACCGCCAGCAGGTCACGCAGGCGTTGGACGAGGCGGAACGCCTGGGCGTGCACCACGTCATGTACTCCATCCCCACCTCGGCGGAGCACGCCGCGCTGAAGCTCGGCTCGCCCAGCCTCAAGTTCCTGCAGACGCTCGCGCGCTCGGCCATCACGCAGGCCAAGGACCGCGGCTTCCACGTGACGTTCAGCGGCGAGGACGGGGCCCGCACCCCGGCCGAGCGGCTCGTTCCGTACGTGGCGGACGGCTTCGCGGCGGGCGCCGACCGGTTCCGGCTCGCCGAGACCGTCGCCTACCTCTCGCCGTGGCAGATGGAGGACGTGATCGGCGGCCTCACCGCGATCGAGGGCTCCGAGATCGAGATCCACTCGCACAACATGCTGGGCATGGCGGTCGCGAACTCGCTCGCCGCCCTGCGCGCCGGCGCGAAGTGGATCTCCGCGACGGTCGGCGGCATCGGGGAACGCGGCGGCAACGCGCCCCTCGCGGAACTGCTGACGTCACTGCGGATCGTGCACGGCGACACGCGGTTCGACCTGTCGCACCTCACCGAGCTGTCCCGGGTGGCGCTGAAGGGCGCCGGGCTCGGCGAGGCGTTCCAGTCCGGTCCGACGACGCCGCACGCGTTCGCGTACGAGCTCCCCGGCCAGCTCACCAACCCCGAGGCCTACGAGACGCTGCCCGCCGAGGTCGTCGGCAACGTCCGTGAACTGCGCGTCCGCACCCGGCTCACGCCCGCGCTCGTCCGGTGGGCGCTCGCCGAGACCGGGCTGACCGTCGACGTCGGCGCCTTCACGCCGTGGCTCGCCGAACGCCAGGAACGCGCAGGCGCCCCGCTGCTCGACCGCGACGCGATCGGCAAGGCCGCCGTCGACTTCCTGGCCCAGTGAAAACCCGCCGCACCAACGAAAACGGAGTCACGTCATGACCGCTCCCACCCTGTCCGGTGTCTGCCCCGAGTGCGAGACCGACCTGACCGTGCCGCCGATCGTCGAGGGCGAGACGCTGTCGTGCCCCGAGTGCCTGCTGACGTTGCGCGTCGAGGGCGTCGTCGACGGTCAGCTGACGCTGCAGATGGTCCAGGTCCAGCTCCGCGACTGGGGCCAGTGATGGGCGGGCGGATCGCGATCGTCGCCGACCGGGTCGGCTGGGAGGAACGCCGGTTGATGGCGGCGGCTCCCGGTTTCGGCCTGGAGGTCGACTGGATCAACGACGAGTCGCTGTGCCTCGGCGACCCGGACGCGCCCTCGCTCGCGGGCTACGACGTGGCGATGGTGCGCAGCCGCAGCTACACCCGCGGCGGCCTGATCGCCACGCTCGCCGAGGCGGCCGGGGTGCACACCCTCAACTCCGCCAGGGCGATACACGCCTGCGAGAACAAGGCCGTGCTGCGCGTGGTGCTGGCCGCCGCGGGCATCCCGGTGTCGGACTTCCGGCTCGTGCTGTCCCGCAAGGACTTCGAGAAGGCGCTGGCCGAACTCCCGCTGCCGCTGGTGTTCAAGCCCGTCTTCGGTGGCATGGGCAAGCGGGTCACGCTGATCCGCGACTCCGACGTGGCGCAGTCCGTCTACGACTACGTCGAGGACCTCGGGCACGCGTTCGAGCAGGCCTGCCTGCTGGAGCCCTACATCGGCGGCGGCACGTCGGTGCGCTGCCTCGTCGTCGGGCGGGAACTGGTGGGAGCGGCCGAGTTCAGCAGCGGCGGCACGGACTGGCGCAACAACGCGGCGCTGGGCAACAACCACCGGGCCGTCGCGCACGACCCCGACGTCCTCAAGATCGTCGACGGCGTGGTGGGCGTGCTCGGCGAGGGCATCTACGGCGTCGACCTGTTCCGCACCGGCGGCGGCTACGTCGTGAACGAGGTCAACCACGCGCCCGCGTTCCGGGCCGTGGCCTCCGCGACGGGCGCCGACGTCGAGTCGGCCATCGGCGCTCACCTCAAGGAGCTCACGCAATGATCAGGGCAGGTGTCATCGGCGCCTCCGGGCTCGCCGGTGGCGAACTCATCAGGCTGATCGCCGGGCACCCGGAGCTGGAGCTGACGTTCCTCGGCGGGTCCGGGAGCATCGGCAGACGGCCGGCGGAACTGCACCCCGGGCTGCGGCTCGACCTCGGGGTGACCGTGCAGCCCGTCACCGAGGACGTCGACGCCGACGTCGTCTTCCTCTCGACGCCCGCGCCGGTGTCGGCCGAGCTGGCCGCGCTGCTGGCGGACCGGGTGCCGGTCGTGGTCGACCTCAGCGGGGCGTTCCGCATCCGCACCCCCGAACTGCACGACCGCTGGTACCCCAAGGTGCGCCGGCGCGCCGACCTGGCGGAGCGGTTCGTCTACGGCGTGCCGGAACTGCTCGGCGACCGGCTCGCGGACGCGTCGCTGATCTCGTTGCCCGGCTGCTACGCCACGGCGCTGACGCTCGGCCTGGCACCGCTCACGATGAGCCTCGGCCTGAACCTCAGGACCGTGGTCGTGGACGGGAAGAGCGGGTCGAGCGGTGGCGGTGCGTCGCTGCGCACGGCCGACCTGCACCCGTACCGCAACAGTGCCATCACACCGTACGCCCCAACCGGGCACCGGCACGCGGCCGAGGTGCGGGACTTCCTGCGGCACAACGGTTCCGGTGACATCGGCTCGCTCAGCATGTCCGCGTACGGCGTCTCGCACGTGCGCGGCCTGCTCACCAGTTCGTACGTGTTCCCCGAGCAGGACGTCGACCAGCGCGAGCTGCACCGGGCGTACCTGCGGTTCTACAAGGGACACCGGTTCGTCCGGGTGCGCCGGCACGACGAGACGCTGATCCCGGTGCCGGACCCGCACGCCGTGCTGGGGTCCAACTTCTGCGACGTGACGGTGCTCCTGGACGAGGAGGAACGCCGGATCGTCGTCCTCTCCGCGCTGGACAACCTCGTCAAAGGCGCTGCGGGGCAAGCGATCCAGGTCACGAACAAGCGGTTCGGCCTGCCGGAGGAGACGGGACTGACGGCGCAGCCGCTGATGCCCGCATGAGCGCCACGCCGACCGTCGTGAAGCTCGGCGGCAGCTGCCTCGACGGCCTCGACGGCTCGTGGTGGGACGACCTCGCCGCGCACGGCAGGAGCACGCCGCTCGTCCTCGTGCACGGGTGGTCGAAGCCGCTGAAGCGGCTGAGCGAACGCGAGGGCAAGCGGCTGGAGATCCTGCGCGACCGCTACGGCAACCAGAGCCGCTGGACGACGCCCGAGGTCATCGAGGACATCAAGACCGTCAGCGCGGAGATCGCGGGCGAGGTGATCAGCCGGCTGGAGCGGCGCGGCATCACCGTCGAACGGTTGCTCGGCAGCGACGGCCTGGTCAGCGCGGGCGCGGGCGAACGCTGGTGGTGGCGCGAGAAGCAGTTGGTGGAGCTGGACAACCTGGTCGGCCCGATCACCGGCGTCGACCCGGCCTCGTTCAAGAACCTCCAGCCGGGCCACGCCCACGTCGTCACGCCGCTCGCCCGCAACGCCGCGGGCCAGGAGGTCAACACCGACGGCGACCGGGCCGCGGCGGCGATCGCGGGCGGGCTCGGCGCCACCGACCTCGTGCTCGTCACGGACGTCGCGCACCTGCTCGTCGACGGCGAGCCGGTGCGGCGGATCTCGGCGAAGGCCGCGGCGGCGTTCCGCGACAACGGCGCGACCGGCGGGATGCGCAAGAAGCTGCGCGCCGCGGGCGAGGCGCTGGAGCGGGACGTGGCACGGGTCGTCATCGGCAGCGCGCCCGTCACGGACCTGCTCGCCGACCGCACCGGAACCACCATCACGCGACTGTGAGGAGCAGGCAAGTGGCGCGACCCCGCGTGCTAGTCGTCAACAACGGAACCCTGTCGCTCAAGCAGTTGCGCGCGCGGTTCGAGCAGCTCGGCTCGGACACCGAGGCCGTGGCCGCCACCGACGTCCCGTCCAGCGTGGAGGGCCGGTACCAGGCGGTCGTGCTGAGCGGCACGAAGGTGCGGGCCTACGACACCGAGTTCTACCGGCCGCTGATCGACCTCGTCACGACCGCTTCCGTGCCGGTCTTCGGGATCTGCGGTGGCATGCAGATCATCGCGGTCGCGGCGGGCGGTGAGCTCGCGGACGGGCCGCAGCGCGTCGGCGGGTTCGAGGTGCAGGTGGACAAGACCGAGCCGATCTTCACGCACGTGAAGCCGACCGTGACGGTGTTCCACCGGCACACCCTGTACCTCCAGGCGGCACCTCCGGGGTTCCGTTCGATCGGGCACTCGGAGCACGCGCCGGTGGAGTTCCTGCGCTCCGACGACGGCCGGGTCTTCGGCGCGCAGGCGCACCTGGAGTTCCGTTCCGACGGCCTGGAAATCCTGCGCGGCTTCGCGCAGCTCTACTCGTGAACCACGCAGACAAGGACTGGACGATGAGCGTTGCGGAGCAGCCCGCTTTCACCGTGCACCTGAACGGCAGCGGCGGCGACATCAAGGGATGGGTGGTGGTCGACTCCCTGGTCGACGGGCTCGCGATGGGCGGGACCCGGATGACCGCCGGGGTCACCGAGGAGGAGGTCGCGGGCCTCGCCCGCGACATGACCGAGAAGTTCACGCTGGCCGGGCTGCGGATCGGCGGTGCGAAGGCCGGCGTCGTCGCGACCGGTGCCGACCGCGAGACGACCTTCCGCACGTTCGGGCGGACCGTGAAACCGTTGCTGCACGGCGGCATCCACCTCGGCATCGACATGGGTGTGACGCCGGGCGACCGCGCGGTGTTCTTCGCCGAGTCCGGCTACGACCCGCGGCACCGCACCGGCGTGCCCGACATGCCGATCGACTGGGACACCTACTACAACCCGCTGATCGACGCGACGGGGCACGGCGTCGGGGTCGCCGCCGTGACCGCGCTGGAGGCGAGCGGGCGCACCGGGTCGTCGCGCGTGGTCGTGCAGGGCTTCGGCGCGGTGGGCCGGGCGGTGGCGCGGTTCCTGGAGGAACGCGGGCACGTGGTCGTGGGCGTCGCGGACGTGCTCGGCACGGTGAGCGCCGACCGCTTGCCGGTCGGCGACCTCGTGGCGATCACCGACGAGTTCGGCGGCATCGACCGGTCCAGGTTGCCTTCCCACGTCAAGGTTTCCGACGAACCGGACGCCTGGCTCGACGTCGACGCGGACGTCCTCGTGCTGGCGGCGCAGAAGCACGCGCTGAACGCCGAGAACGCGCACCGGCTGCGGGCGGGTCTCGTCGTGGAGGGCGCGAACATCGCGTCCAGTGTGGAGGCCAAGGAGAAGGTGGCCGCGTCCGGTGCCGTGCTGGTGCCGGGTGTGATCGCCAACATCGGCGGCGCCGGGTCCGCCGCGCTCGCCGTGACGCGCGTCGTCCCGTTCGAGCTGCCGGCGCAGGCCCGCAAGGACTGGGTGTTCGGCTGGATCAGCGACCGGGTGGCGCGCAACACGCGGGACCTGCTGGAGATCGCCGCCGCGCGCGCCGGCGACCCGTTGCCGGAACTGCTCGCGGTGCGCAGGCAGGAGCGCGGATGAGCACGCCCAGGAGTGCTGATCTCGCCGCCGAGTACCGCGGGCTCGGCTGGTGGCGCGAGGAGACGTTCCTCGACGACCTGCGCGCACAAGCCCGCGAGCGCCCGCACAAGCTCGCGATCGCGGGCCGGCGCGTGACGGAGTCCCGCACCGACACGCTCGACTACGCCGAACTGGCCGAGCTGACCGACCGGTTCGCGGGCGCGTTGCTCTCGCTCGGCGTGCGGCGGGGTGACGTGGTGGCCGTGCAGCTCCCGAACCGGTGGGAGGTGGTGCCGCTGATCTTCGCCTGCATGGCCGTCGGCGCGGTGATCTGCCCGATCTCCCCCATCTGCCCGGAACCCGAGCTGCGGCACCGCCTCGCACTCACCGGGGCGCCGGTGTTCATCGGCCTGACGGCGGAGATCGGCGACCGGCTGCGCGACGAGCTGTCCACTTTGGAGCACGTGCTGGAGGTGGACGGCACCCGGTCGTTCCACTCGCGGTTCGTGGCCGTGGACCACGACTTCTCGCTGGAGGGGCTCGCGGTCGGCGCGGACGACCCGTTCCTGGTGCTGTTCACGTCGGGTACGACCGGCGCGGCCAAGGGCGTGCTGCACAGCCCGAACACGGTCCACGCGGCGGTGCGCGGCTACGTCGACGCCTACGGGCTGGACGACACGTGGGTCGCGGCGGTCTCCACCCCGTTGATCCACTACTCGGGGTTCGCCCAGGGGGTGCTGGCCGGGGTGATGCTCGGCGGCACCGTGGCGTTCCAGGACGTGCGCCGCAACGAGGTGCTGCTGGACCTCGTCGAACGCTACGGCGCCACGTTGCTCTACGGCCCGCCCGCCACCGTGGCGGACGTGGTCGAGGCGCAACGGGACGAGAAGCGCGCCACGCCGACGTTGCGGCACGTCGTGATCGGCTCGGCTCCGGTGCTCGGCTCGCTGGTCGACGACGTGCGCGAGCACCTCGGGGCGCGCACGTACTCGTTGTGGGGCATGTCGGAGATGGGTCCGGTGACCATGACCCGGCCCTCGGCCGCCGCGGACCGGGCGGCGTTCAGCAACGGCGTGGCCATCGACTCCATGCAGCTCCGCATCGATCTGTCCGCTGTGGACGGTGAGAGTGGCGTCGGCCGGCTGCGGGTGCGGGGTGCGGCGCTGGCGCTCGGCTACTACGGACGTGAGGAGGTCTTCGCGGCGCAGTTCGACGCGGACGGCTGGTTCGACACCGGCGACCTCGCCCGGCACGACGGGCACGGCGGCATCCGCATCATCGGGCGGGCCAGTGACGCGATCCTGCGCGACGGCCAGGTGGCACCGATGACCGAACTGGAAGCGGTGATCGGCTCCCATCCTCGGGTTCTCGAGGCCGCACTGGTCGGACTCGACTCGGTGATCTGCGCGGTGGTGGTGCCGCGCGGTGCCGGGCCTTCTCTGGACGAGGTGCGTGCGCACCTGGTGGACGCCGGGCAGGACTTTCTGCCGGACCGGCTGGAGCTGGTGTCCGCGTTGCCGAAGACCCTGACCGGCAAGGTGCGCAAGGCCGAACTGCGCTCCCGGTACCTCGGGGAGCGCTGATGGCCGAGGTCGTGGCGATGTCGGCGACGTTGGCCGCGGACGCCGACATCGCCCGCCGGCAGGCGGCCGGCGAACAGGTGCTCTCGATGGCCAGCGGCGAGATCGGCCTGCCGGTGCTGCCGGAGCTGCGTGCGCGACTGGCGGCTTCGGCCGGGTCGAACGCCTACGGGCCCGTGGAAGGCAGTTCGGCTTTGCGTTCCGCTGCTGCCGGGTACTGGGAGCGGCGTGGACTCGACGCCGATCCGGATCTGGTCGTTGCCGGGCCCGGCAGCAAATCGTTGCTGTTCGCGGTGTTGCTGGCTCTCGGCGGTGACGTGGTCGTGCCGGTGCCCGGGTGGGTGAGTTATCCGTCCCAGGCCCTGCTGGCCGGGGTGCGGCCCATTCCGGTGGCCGTGAGCGAAGGCGGCGTGCCCGATCCCGAACTGGTGCGGTCGGCGGTGATCACGGCGCGGGCGGCGGGGCAGAACCCGCGCGCTGTCGTGGTCACCGTGCCGGACAACCCCTCCGGCTCGGTGGCGTCCGAACTGACGGTGCGGCGATTGGCGGCCGTGTGCCGGGAGCTGGACCTCTTCATCGTGTCGGACGAGATCTACTGCGATCTCGTGTTCGGCTCACCCGCCGTGTCTCCTGCTTCCGTTGCGCCGGAACGCACAGTTGTCACCACGGGGCTCACCAAGAACCTCGCGGTCGGCGGGTGGCGGACCGGTGTGGTGCGGCTGCCGAACCGTGAACTGCACTCGCGGCTCGTGTCCGTGGCCAGCCAGATCTGGTCCAGTGCGCCCGCTCCGGTGCAGGCGGCGGCCGCCTACGCGTTCTCCGAACCGGCCGAGGTCGTGGAACGGGTGGCGGCCGGCCGCCGGTTGCACTTCGCGGTCGCTTCGGCGGTCGCCGCACGTTTCGCCGCGGCCGGGGCCTTGCTCGCCCCCGTTCGCGCCACCTGTTACCTCTACCCGGACTTCGAACCGTTGCGGGAACACCTGGCTCTGGTGCACAACGTGCACGGCTGTGAACACCTCGCCGCCTGGTTCGGCCGGGCCGGAATCGGGCTGCTCGCCGGGTCGGCGTTCGGTGAACCCACCGAGGTGCTGCGGATCCGTGCCGCCACCAGCCGGCTCTACGGCTCGACCGAGGAGCAGCAGGTCGCCGCGTTGTCGTCCGACGATCCCCTGCGGCTGCCCTGGATCCGTGCCGCCGTCGAGCGGATCGACGACGTCCTGTCCGGTCTCACCGTGCCCGACTCTCTCTAGGAGGAACCTCCATGTCCGTGCTCTTCGAGGCCGTCTACGAGGGCCACCGCCACGTGGGCTTCGACCGCGGGCCCGTCGTGGACCTGTACCGGGTGGAAGACGGCCAGGTGGCTGCGGCCTTCGTCGCCGCCAACGGTTCTGTGACCGCGCTGCGGGCTTCGCTCACCGAGGGTGCCGCCACGGTCCCGGTGCCGCTCGACGACCCGGGGCTCCGGTTCCTGCCGCCGTTGCTGCCCGCGGCCAGTGGCAAGGCGTTGCTCAGCGGGTTCATGGGCACCCACCGGAAGAAGTGGGACGGCAAGACGTTCGCCGAGGGGGACGAGTTCGTGCCGCCCCGGTGGTTCTTCAAGGGGTTCGGTGACTGGGCCAGGCTGCCCGGCGAGCCGCTGGTCGTGCCGGCGGAGCCCGTGGCGTTGATCGAGGAGCCCGAGGTGGTCCTGGTCTACGTCAACGACTCCGAGGGGTATCCGCACTACGCCGGGTACACGTTCGGGAACGACCTGTGCGACATCGGGTTGCACCGCAAGGACAACGGCTACAACCCCTACTGCAAGTTGTGCGACACGGCTGTCGCGCCGTGGCTGTTCCTGGACGCGCCGCCGCGGACGGTGACCGGTCGCGTGACGATCGTCCGGGACGGGGCGGCGGTGTGGGAGGGGCCGTTCGACTGCGGGGCCGACGCCCTGTACTACCGGGTGCAGGACATGGTGGACCACCTGTTCGGGTTCCCCGCGGTGCGGCGGCCGGGACTGGTCAACTACGTGCTGCTGGGGGCGGATGAAGCCAGCTTCCACGACGGGTTCCGGATCGCTGACGGGGACCGGATCGACATCGACGTGAAGAGCCACGACGTGGCGATCTCCAACGAGGTCCGGTTCGTGGGGCCGGTTCCGCTGGCACGTTGAGTCGCGTTCCGGCGGGGTCGTGCGGACCTTGACGGGCCGGGGTGTTCCATCGCCGCCGATGCGTCGACGGGGAGTGGGGCCCCCGGCCTCTCGCCCCGGATCGGGCGCCTTCTGCCTCTCACTGCTGTCCTTGTCTCGCCCTCGTGCTCGCGATGGTGTCGAGCACGGCTGTCCGCGCCTCGTCGAGAAGCCGAAGACCTTCCGCCGCAACCGCTTCGACGTCGTGCTGCTCTGCGGAGGGCGAGCCGAGCAGCGCGTCCACGGTGGCGGCCAGCACCTCAGGGCTGGACACGTCACCAGGGGCTGCCGCACCGTCGAGCTCGACGAACCCCGCCAGGACCGCCTGCAGCGCGTACGCCTGTTCCCGCACAACCCAGTCGGTGCGGGCCATGCCGTGCGCACGCCACACGGGCAGCACCACCCGCAGCATCGCACCGAAGCCGAACCTGGAGAGCAGGTCCTGTGCGTTGTGGTGCTCGGTCAGCACGCCGAGGACATCGGTGTCGCCGTACTGGATGGCTCGGATGAAGGGGTGCTCGCGGGCGCTCTGCTGGAGCATCACGCAGAACCTCCGCGGTAGCACCACACCAGGATCCTCGGTGAACGCCACGATGAACCCGTCGATCTCAGCGAGGAAATCCCGGGCGCACAGTCCGAGGACGAGGTCCTCTTTGGTCGCCCAGTACAGGTAGATCGTGCCCTTTCCGACGTGGGCCTTCTCGGCGATCTCCGCGATCGAGACCCCCTTGGCCCCGCGTTTGAGGACGAGTTCCCGGGCTACCGCGAGGATGCGAGCAGCCTTGGGTGACTCGTGTTCGACCAGTGCTTCCATGGGCGGGAAACTACCGTTCAAACGCACGCGATGTCGGCTTCCTTCATCCGGCTCGCTTTGCCCGAGGTCCGCTGCTGTTCGATGAACCGGCCGACGACGGGCATCTTGTGGCCGCGCGTGAGGAACCGCCGCAGCACCATCTCCCAGCGATTCACGGGCAGGAAGAACGCGCGCTGCTTCACGGCGTTGTGCTGGTAGTAGTCGATGTACGGGCGGAGTCGCCGCTCCCATTCGGCCAGAGCCCGGTCCACCGGGTACCGCTGCAGCATCGTCGCGAGCAGGTCGGCGCCGGCGAGCCCTGCCGACACCCCCATGCCCGCCCACAGCGTCACGCACCAGGCGGAGTCACCGACGAGGACGACTCTTCCCCGGCTCCACCTGTCCATCCGCACCTGCTCGATCGAATCGAACAGCATGGCGTCCGCGTGCTCGGCCGCGGCCAGCGTCTCCTCGAGCGCCCTGCCGAGCGGTTCCGGCCCGAACACCTCGCGGAGGCGTTCCGCGTGGGGCTTGGTGAACTCCGCGTCCACGTCCTCCGTCTGCCACGACAACATGGCGCACGGCGCGTGATCGGCGAACGGGAAGATCCACATCGACCTGCCGGGCTCCAGCAGCGTGGCACCGTCCCCGCGGGCGAGCTCGGACAACGAGTCGGGCAGGGCGAACGCCGCCACCATCTTGTCGAACCTGTGCAGGTACGACTCGTGCGACCCGAACACCAGCTGCCGGACGGTTGACCGCAGCCCGTCCGCGCCGACGACGAGGTCGAAGCGTTCGGTGCTGGTCCGCCCACCACCCGACAGGGTGACGGTGACGCCGTCCGCGTCCTGCGTGATCGCCGTGGGGACGGTGCCGAAGCGGATCTCCACGTCGTCCGGGAGTCCCTCGAACGCCGCTTGCTCGACATCGCCGCGCATCAACATCAGCGGCTTGCCCGGCAGATCACGGAACCCGATCGACACACGCCTGTTGCCGATCCGGTCGATCTCGAAGTTGTGCCCTGCGACCGACGTCCTGTCCTTGATCCGGTCGAGCACGCCCATCCGTCGTGCCGCGGCCTTGCCCGCGCCGAACAGCCCGACGAAGTATCCGCCGGTGCGCCGCTCCGGCGACCTCTCGATGATCACGGGTGTCCAGCCGATCTCCTTGAGGCGCAGCGCCGTCGTGATCCCGCTGATTCCCAGGCCCACCACCAGAACCCGGTGGCCTCCGTCTTGAGTCTTGGTCATGACCCCAACGTAGAACCACTGACCGTTTCGGTCAAACGGTCAGTACGAGGTGTGGGTCACACCGCGCACGCCGATGGCTCGAGCACAGCGCCACCTCGCTCCCTCCAGGCGTGAACGAGGTGGCGACCCGTGCGGGCTCATCGTGAGGCCGCTCTCCGACCGGGTACGAAGAGTGCGACCGCGAGGAGCACGGCGACCACGAGCACGGTCACCTGGCCGATGGCGTCCGCTGTGGACATGTGGCCGAGGTGGCCGACGTGGTAGGCGATGTGCAGCACCCCGAAGACCGTCCACGCGACGCCGAGCAGCTGGTAGACGTGCCGTGAAGGGCGGAACAGCCCGAACACGCTCCCGGCCCCCAGGGCGAGGTACATCGCACCGTGGTCGCGGACGAGGTGCTCGTTGTACGGACCGTCCTGAGAGATCCACTCCCCCAGCACCACCGGGAAGTGGTCGTAGAACGACTCCGGGAGGAAGTAGGACCAGAGCCCCACCACCCCCGCGATGACCACAGACGCGACCAGGGCCCCCTTCTGGACGGGGCCCGCCCGTTCCGCGCCGCGGTCCGCCGCACGCCCTCGTGCCGACGCCTCAGACATCTCCCTCACCTCTGCCGCTGTCGCCCGGGATCCGGATCCAGCTGGTGAGCTTCTCCGGATTGATCATGATCAGAACCTGGGTGATCAGCCCTTCGTGCGCGCCGAAGCTGACGACACCGGTCAGCACGTGACCGTTCTGCATCCGCACACCGAGTCCGTCTCCCAACCGCTGCTCCTCGAGGGTGAGCATCGGCAGCTTCGCCTGAGACCCGAGCAGGAAACGCGCGACTCGGTCCGGGCCCTCCACGACGTTGGCCGCCGCGTTGACGTGACCGCCGCCGTCCACGCGCAGCTGAACGTCCGGCGCCAGCGTTCGCATGAGCGTCTGGACGTCTCCGGTGCGGCTGGCGGCGAGGAACGCCCGTACCGCGCGATCGTGTTCTGCGCGGGACACGCCGGCCACCCGGCTCTCGCGAACGTGCCGCCGGCCGGCCGTGGCCAGTTGCCGGACGGCCGCGGGAGAGCGTCCGACGACCTCCGCGATCTCGTTGAACGAGATGCCGAAGACGTCGTGCATCACGAACGCGACGCGCTCCGCGGGCGTCATCGCCTCCAGCACGACGAGCAGAGCGGAGCCGACGGCGTCATCGAGAGTCACCCGATCGAGCGGATCGACGAGATCCGCGGCTCCCCGGACCTGATCGCCGCGGTGGGGCGCGGTGTGCATGAAGAGCTCGGCGTTCACGGGTTCGGGCAGCCACTGCCCGATGTACCGCTCCCGTCGTCTGCGTGCCGATCCGAGCAGGTCGAGAGCGACTCGGCTCGCGACGCGGGTCAGCCACCCGACAGGGTTGGCGATCGCCTCGCGCTCCACCTCCTCGAGCCGGTACCAGCGCAGATAGGTCTCCTGCACGACGTCTTCCGCGTCCGCGAGGGTCCCGGTCATGCGGAAGGCGAGCGACATCAGCCGGCGCCGCTCGCCGAAAAGCTCATCGAGTTCCATCAACGGTTCCTAGGGTTCCGAACGCTCTTGTCTGGCGGTCATCTCAGGGGGATGACGACGCAGATCGACGAAGTGTGAGGTGCGGCGCTTCGTCTCACACTTCTCGCTCCTCCGTCGTCATGTCGGCGAAGGGCGTTGACGGTCGGCGAGCCCGGCCCGCCAATGCAGGTGACAACGAGCATCGGAGAACGAGAGTGAAGATCGCAGTGGCCGGCGGGACAGGAACCGTCGGCCGTCATGTCGCATCCGCCGCGCGTGGTCGAGGACACGACGTCGTCGTTCTCACGCGCACCGGGGGTGTGGACGTCATCACGGGTGCCGGACTGAGGGCGGCGCTTGCCGGAGTGGACGCGGTCATCGACACGACCAACCTCACGACGATGTCCGCACGCAGGTCCCGGGAGTTCTTCGAGGCCGCGACGCGCACTCTGCTCAAGGCCGGAGAAGAAGCCGGTGTGGGCCACCACATCGCTCTGTCGATCGTGGGCATCGACGAACTGGACGCGCTGTACTACGCGGGCAAGCTCGCACAGGAGCGCGCGGTAGCAGCCGGGAAAGTGCCTTACAGCATCGCGCGCACCGGGCAGTTCCACGAATTCGCCGAGCAACTCCTGTCCGCCACGAGGGGACCGGTCGCCCTGGTCCCCAAGATGCTGCTGCGACCCGTCTCGGCACGTGAGGTCGGAGGACATCTCGTCGACGTCGCGGAGACGGGTCCGGTCGGCCGGGCCACGGACTTCGTCGGGCCCGAGGACGAACGGCTCGCGGACCTCATCCGCCGCATGCTGACCCACGACGGCTCCAGGCGCAGGGCCGTGGAGCTCAGACTGCCCGGTCTCTACGGGAGGGGCCTGGCTTCCGGCGCGCTGCGGGGAACCTCAGCCCGGCGGGAAGGCAAGGTGACCTTCGACGACTGGCTGAACAGCGAGGACCACCGCCCCGTCGGGTGAGGCGGGGCCGGCCGTCCCACTCCCCACAGGAGAACCGGACGCCGCAAGACGGCGTTCTCGAGTGCTCGTCCACTGCTGGACGACCTCACGTTCTTCTCCGTTGCGTCGTCATGTCGGCGAGGGCAGCGGGCGCTGCCTCGAACGGAGTCGCGAAGTGAAGGTCTTCATCGCAGGTGGACGCGGTCGTGTGGGGGCTCGTCTCGCCTCCAACCTGGAGGCGAAAGGAATCGAGGTCGTCTCCGGAGGGCTCGAGGACGGGATCGACGTGATCTCGAACGACGGGCTCGCTGACGCACTCGCCGGAGTCGACACCATCGTGAACGTGCTCAACACCGACCGCTTCGATCCCGAAGGGGCGATCTCCTTCTTCGAGACGTCCACGAAGAACCTGATGTCCGAAGGGGAGCGGGCAGGCGTGCGCCATCACATCGTGCTCTCCATCGTCGGAGTCGGAGCCGAGAACGCTTCTGAGGTCGGGTACTACCTGGGCAAAGTGGCGCAGGAGAGGACAGCGAGGTCCGGCTCGATTCCCGCCACCATCGTTCGCGCCACTCAGTTCCAGAGCTACGTCCCAGTCCTCGCCGATCAGCACACCGTGGACGGGAAGGTCCTCGCTCCGAGGTCGTTCATCCAGCCGGTCGACCTGGACGAAGTCGTCGAACTGCTCGCCGAGGCGGTCACCACGCTGGAGAAGGGCAGCGTGGTCGAGATCGCCGGCCCCGACCGCTACCACCTCGACGACCTCTTCCGCGCCACGCTCGCCGAACGGGGGGACGACCGCGAGGTCGTCACCGTGGCCGGGAACGGAGCCCCGGACGCCCTGGTCCCGCACGGCGACCACCGCACGGGCCTCGTGCGGTACCCGGTCATCGGGATCGCCACCGTCTGAACCGGGTAGCCGACCTCGGTCTCTGACCGTCCCGCACCACCAAGGCCGCCCCGACCGCGCCCCAGGGCGGCCTTTCACGTGCCACGGGGGGCAATCCGATGATCGGACCCGACCGTGAACCGGGGAACGACGAGTGCGATCACCCCGCACCTGCTGACCGGTGCACACGCACTCGACGCGCTGCCCGATGCCGAACGCGGTGAGTTCGAGGCACATCCGGCTCGGTGCCCGGCCTGCGCCGACGAGGTGGCGGGACTGCGGGAAACCACCGCCCTGCACGGCAGGGCCGTCAGGTGGATCTCGCCGGCTGCGCTGCGACCGCGCGTGCTCAACGCCGTTCGCTCGGTCCGGCAGGCGCCACCGACATCGGAGATCACGAGGTTTCCCACGCGACAGCAAGGTTTGCGGCGCGCCGCGGCCGGCGGGTTCCACGACGTCGTCGCTGGTGCCGGGAATCGCCGGCGTGCGCGAGGTCGTCCTCACGGTGGAGCCCGCGGGAGATCACCCGGCCCGGCGGGCGCACCGGTGCTCACCATCGTGCTCCGCTGAACCGCAGACACGCGAAAACTCCGGGAACCGCAACACAGTGCGGTTCCCGGAGTCGCGGTGATTGCTACCGCTGGAGATGTCAGGCGGGGAGCAGCACCGTGTCGATCAGGTACACGGTGGCGTTGGCGGTGTGCACGCCGCCGCAGATCACGTTGGCGTCGTTGACCTTCAGCGCGTCCTTGGTGCCGGTGACCTTGACGACGCCGGTCTGGACGGTCTTCTGGTCGCCCACGATCTTGTCGGGCGTGATCTGGCCGGGCACGACGTGGTAGGTCAGGATCTTGGTCAGCAGCGCGTCGTCGGTCTTGAGCTTCTCGATCGTCGCGGCGTCGATCTTCGCGAAGGCGGAGTCGACCGGCGCGAACACGGTGAACTCGGCACCGTTGAGCGTCGAGACGAGGTTGACCTTCGGGTTGAGCTTGCCGGAAACGGCGTCCACCAGCGTCTTGAGCAGCGGGTTGTTGCTCGCCGCGGTGGCCACCGGGTCGGCCGCCATGCCCGCGACGGAGCCGGAACCGGACGGAACCTGCTTCGCGTAGTCCGCACAGCCCGGACCGACGAGGTCCTTGGCCGGGTCGGCCATCGCGGCGGACGAGGTCGTGGTCGGGGCGGCCGCGGTCGAAGAGCTGCCACTGCTGGCCATGTCACCCGAACCGCACGCCGCGCCGAACAGGGCGAGCGAGGCGGCGCCGAGGGCGAGAACGGTGTTGCGAACGGTCTTGTTCATGACGAGACATCTCCAAGGGGTGATCGAGCAGTTGCTGCTCGTGATTCGCCGCGCCTGGAAGAGCGGATTGGCGAGGTTATCGATCCGTTACCAACCGCTGTGGATTCTTGGCACGCCCGATCAAAAAAGCCGACTCATTCAGGACCGATCCAAGAACGCGTCCGCTGCGAACACCAGAGGACAACGCTGTGGAGAGGACCTGGGATGCCTGAGCGTGAGCGGGCGCTGCAAAGCCTGCAGAGCACTCCGCGGGATGTCGGCCCGACCGCCGACGATCTGCTCACCCTGGTCGCACGGGGTGACGAGGCCGCGTTCGAGCGGCTCTACGACGTGGTGTCCGGCTCGGTGTTCGGGCTCATCAGACGGGTCGTACGCGACCAGGCGCAGTCGGAGGAGGTGTTCCAGGAGGTGATGCTCGAGGTGTGGAGGACGGCGACCAGGTTCGACGCCGAACGCGGCAGCGCCAACGCCTGGATCCTCACGCTGACGCACCGCAGAGCCGTCGACCGGGTGAGGTCCGCGCAGGCGGCGACGCACCGCGAGGACCGCGCCGCGCGGCTCGACCCGGGCAGGCCGTTCGACGAGGTGAGCGAACAGGTCGACGGCAAGCTCGAGCAACGCCAGGTGCGCCGCTGCCTGAGCTTCCTGACCGACCTGCAGCGCGAGTCCGTGCTGCTCGCCTACTACCAGGGCTACTCCTATCCGGAGGTCGCGAGCCTGCTGGGCATCCCGCTCGGCACGGTCAAGACCAGGATGCGCGACGGCCTGATCAGACTGCGGGACTGCATGGGGGTGACCGGATGAGGACCACATCCGCTGATCTGCACACGCTCACCGGCGCCTACGCCGTGAACGCGTTGTCCGACACCGAACGCGCCGCGTTCGAGGCACACCTGGGCGGGTGCGGGTCGTGCTCGCAGGAGGTCGCCGAGCTCGCCGCGACCGCCGCACGGCTGGGTGCCGCCGTCGAGTCGCCGCCCCCGCCGCAGCTGCGGGCCCGCGTGCTCGCCGCCGCGGCCGAGACGCGACAGGTCTCCCCGCACGTCCCCAAGATCGCCGACCGCAGGAGACTCCGCTGGGCGGGTGGGCTGCTCGCGGCCGCCTGCCTCGCCGCCGTGGTCGTCGTGACCGTCCAGAACGTCGAGACGTCCGACGAACGCAGGCTGGCACAGCTCTCCAGCGAGTACAGCCGGTTCTCGGACCTGCTGTCCACTCCGGACGCGAAGCTGATCAGCGGCACGGCACCGAACGGCGCCACCGGCACGGCCGTCGTCTCGGCCAGCCGGGACGAGGCGTTGTTCCTCGCCAAGAACCTGCCGCAGCCGGCGGACGGCAAGACCTACCAGCTGTGGCTGATCGGCGCGGACGGCGAACGCTCGGCGGGGCTCGTCGTGCCGGGGTCGGGGCCGTCGGTGGTGACGGGGCTGGCCGGCACGGAACGGGTCGCGCTGACCGTCGAGCCGGCGGGCGGCTCGGAGAAGCCCACGACGGTCCCGGTGATGTCGATGAGCATCGTATAGCAATCAGGGCGGTCGTTGTCCGCATTCGACCGCATCATGCTCCGCATGATCGGACGTTGGCACGGACTGGTGATCGACTGCCCTGACCCGCGGGGCCTCGCGGAGTTCTACGAGAAGTTGCTCGGCATGGTCCGGGTGCAGGAGGACGACGGGTTCGTCGTCATCGGTGACGCCCCGGACCGGCCCGGCGTCGCGTTCGCGCGGGTCGAGGGGTGGGTACCGCCGAACTGGCCGGACGAAACCGCCCGCGTGCACTTCGACGTCCGGGTGGAGGACCGGGAGGTCGCGGGCGCACAGGTGCTGGAACTGGGTGCGCGCAGGCTGCCCGGCGGTGGCGAGTCGTTCGACGTCTACGCCGACCCCGCCGGGCACCCGTTCTGCCTCGTGGCCTGGTGACCTACGTCAGGCGGAAGCGCATGACGTGCGCGTCCAACGGCAGTGCGTTCGTCTCGACGAGCTCGAAACCGGCCTCGGCGAGCAACGCTCGGTAGTGCGACTCGGTGCGTTCACGGCCACCGGTGTTGCACATCATGTGGATGTCCCACGGGATCGCGAGCGAGTCGGCTTCGCCCGTCTCGGGCAGGAGCCGTTCGATGACCAGGAGTTCGGCGTGCGCGGGCATGTTGCGCGCGCACGTCGCCAGGATCGTGCGGCACTGCTCGTCGTCCCAGTCGTGCAGCACGCGCGACAGCAGGTAGACGTCACCGACGCCGGGGATCGCGCGGGTGAAGTCGCCGGGCACCAGCGTCACTCGGTCCGCGAGATCGGCGAGCCGCGGTTCGGCGGCCGCCAGCGCGTTCGGCAGGTCGAGCAGCACGCCGCGCAACGCCGGGTTGGCGTGCAGCACGCGGGAGAGCAGCTCACCGTTGCCGCCGGCCACGTCCACGACGGTGCGGGCGCGGGAGAAGTCCACGACCTTGGTGACGCCGGTGAACATCGCGTTGCTCGCGGCCATGGAACCGTGGAACAGCTCGGCCAGCGCCGGGTCACCCGCCATGTGCACGAAGTGGTGCGCGCCGAAGGCTTTCGCGTACGACTCCTCACCGCTGCGCACGGACTCGGTGAGTTCCGCGAACGACCGGTAGAACGGGCCGCCGTACATCAAAGCGAGCGGGCGCATCGACCCGGCGAGGTCCGAGCGCAGCAACGCCCCGAGGTCGGTGAGGCGGTACCGGTCACCGGCCACGCGCACGACGCCGAGCGAGTCCAGGTACCGCAGCAGCCGGGCGAGGGCCTGGGGTTCGGTGCCGGTGGCGGCCGCGAGTCCGGGCAGGTCCTCGATCGTGCCGAGGTGGTCGAGCAACCGCAGTTCGGCCGCGGTCGCGATGGCCTGCGTCGCCCACGCGCCGGTCAGCAGGCGCAGCAACTCCGTGCCCGCGCAGGACTCGCGCTGGTGCACGGCCTGCAGCTGCGGGAACCGCCCGGCCGCGATCAGCTCCAGGCGGCGGAACGCGAAGTCGGTGCTGTGCTCGTCGCGGAAGTAGAGGACCGAGTTGTTCTCGTAGCCGTTGTAACCGCCGCCGTCCGGGCGCATCACGCCGGCGATCATCGTGCGCAACCCGCGCAGCAGCACCGGATCCGGCCTGCGCACGGCCAGCGCGACGTGGTTCTCGTGCTGGTGGCGGCGTTCGTCCTCGGCGATGTGCGCCAGTTCCGGCGGCGTCACCATCACGAAGATCTCCAGCTCGCACGGCCAGCCGTTGCGGTCGGGGACGGGCGCGCGCAGGATGCCGACGTTCAGGTCGGCGATCGGCACGGAGTAGCGGGCGCTCAGGCGTTCGCGGACGACGACGCTCGGGGTCATCGTGCCGACCTGGAGCCCGAGGCGGGCGAGCTCGTCCGTGAGCCCCACCAGGGTTTCCGGGAAGATCAGCAACGCGGCGTGGTCCAGGGAGGCGTGCCGCGTCACGGCCACGCGCTGGTCCTTCGGCAGCGAGGGAACGGCGGCGGCGAGCGCGGTGTGCGTGTCGTGCCTGCCGATGAGGGAGATCGCGGCGGTCAACCTGCCGAGGTCGGCGGCGGCGATGACGGGTGTCGTGGTCGAGATCATGGTGACGGTTCCTGGTGGCTCAGATGCCGACGTAGTGCTCGGCGAAGAAGTTCTGGTGGGCACGGCCGTCGCGCAGGCTGTGCAGCCGCGCGCGCCGCAGAGCGCGGTGGAAGTCGTCGTCCGGCGCGTGCAGGAGGTCGATCATCCAGCGAGAGAACTCCTGCGCCCGCCAGACGCGGGGCAGGCAGGTGCGCGAGTACTCGGCCAACGGCCGTTCGTCGTCGCGCAGCAGAGCCGAGGTGAGCGCGGACGCCAGCACCTCGGCCTCCATGATCGCCAGGTTGGCGCCCTTGGCGGCGGACGGGCTGATGTGGCTCGCCGCGTCACCGACGAGGAACAGCCTGTCGTGCTGGATGGGATCGACGACCTCGGACCGCAGGCGCACGATCCGGCGTTCGACGATCGGGCCCTCCTTGAGCTGCCCGAAGTCGTCCACGCGCATCCGCGTGCGCAACGCGGCCCAGATCCGGTCGTCGGTCCAGGCCTCCGGGGCGTCGCCGGGAGGGACCTGGAGGTAGTAGCGGGTCACCTCGGGGCTGCGCGCCATGTGGCCCGCGAAGCCGTCGTCGTGGATCGCGTACGTCACGGCGGCCATGCTCTGCGGTGCCTCGGCGAGCACGGCGAGCCAGCTGACGCCGTGGTCCTGGCTGTAGCGCCGGCCGGGAACCGCCGTGCGCGAGATCCCGTTGCCGCCGTCGCACCCGGCCAGAAAACGGCCGCTGACAACGCTTTCACCCTGTTCGTCGCGGTAACGGATCGTCGCGGTACCGGAATCGACGCCGGTGACGGTGGCGCCGAACCGGATCTCGCCGCCGCGGTCGAGGTACTCCGCGACCAGGTCCGTGACGAGGTCCTGCTGCGGGTAGACGGTGTGCACCTCACCGCGCCCGAGAGCGGAGTAGTCGAGCTCGAACTCCCCGTCCTCGCCCCGGAAGGCGCAGACGCCGTGCGACCGTCCTTTGTGGAGCATCCCGGCGCCGAGCCCGTGCTCGGTCAGCACACGTGCGCTGTTCGGCCCCAAAAATCCTGCCCTGGCGCGGGTTTGCACCTGTTCCCGGCTCGCCCGCTCGACGACGAGGGTGCGAATCCCTTGCGCCTGCAACAAATTACCTAACACGAGCCCCGCCGGCCCCGCGCCCGCGATGAGCACGGTGGTGTGGTCGACCACGCCTGTTGGTCCTCTCTACCGATCAATTTCGGCAGCACTGGACCTCAACGCCGCATGCGCGTGCGCGCGGCTCGCCGGAGATGAAGATCATGATCACTCCATCGTGTCCGTGCGGAACGACGCGGTACCGGTTTCACGGCGCCCCACGTGGTTCGTAACAACTTCATCGGCCGTGCATGACTTCGTCGCCGCCATCCGGCATTCTGCGCAAATGGTGCTTCGGCCGGCGAGCGACTTCGCCCAGTTGTCCGCCCTGATCAAACAGGCGGGACTCCTCGAACGACGACGTGGTCACTACTACGTGCGGATCGGGGTGAACCTCGCCGTCTACGCGGCGGCCTGGGTGGCGTTCGCCCTGCTGGGCGACTCGTGGTGGCAGCTCCTGGTGGCGGCCGTGCTGGCGGCGATGACGACGCAGCTCGCGTTCATCGGCCACGACGCGGGCCACAAGCAGATCTTCGCCTCCCGGCGGTGGAACGAGGTCGTCGGCTACGTCCACAGCGGCATCGTGGGCGTCAGCTACGACTGGTGGGTCGGCAAGCACAGCCGCCACCACGCCAACCCGAACCACGAGGACGAGGACCCGGACGTCGACATCTCGGTGCTGGCGTTCACGCAACGGCAGGGCGAGGCGAAGAGCGGCGCACTGCGCTGGATCGCCTCGAAGCAGGCCGTGCTGTTCTTCCCGTTGCTGTTGCTCGAAGGCTTCGCGCTGCACTGGCACTCGATCCGGCACTCCGGCCGCGAGCGGGCCGTGATGATCGCGAACGTCGTGGTGTACCTCGCGGTGGTGTTCTGGGTGCTCTCCCCCGTCTACGCCGTCGCGTTCGTCCTGGTGCACCAGGCGTTGTGGGGCTTCTACATGGGTTGTTCCTTCGCCCCCAACCACAAGGGCATGCCGGTGCTGTCGGCCGGGCACACGCTCGACTTCCTGCGCAAGCAGGTGCTCACCTCGCGCAACATCCGCGGCGGCTGGTTCACCGACGTCCTGCTCGGCGGGCTGAACTACCAGATCGAGCACCACCTGTTCCCGAGCATGCCCCGGCCGGCACTGCGGCACGCGCAGTCGATCGTGCAGAACTTCTGCGCACAACGGGGCATCTCGTACGCCCAATGCGGCCTTTTCCGCTCGTACGGGTACGTGCTGCAGCACCTGCACGAGATCGGGGCCACGTTGTCCGAAAGTGGACAAAGGTCGCTCAAAACGCCCGCCTGACCCCTCGGCACTGGTTCCCTCGGTCGGGAGAGTCCGAACTGGGGAGTTCAGATGCGCAGAAGGCTATTTGGCGTGCTCACGGCCGGTGTGGCCCTGACTCTGGTGGCCGGCGGGCAGTCTGCGGCCGAGCCGGTGGCAGCACCGTTCCAGCCCGATCCGATGCTCGCGTTCCTGCCCGCCGAGGCGCAGGTCGACTGGGCCACCGTGCAGCGCGGCAGGGACGTGCGCAAGCAGAACCGCGCGCAGTCGCGGGCGGCGGCGAAGAGCGCGAGCCAGCCGTTGAGCTACACCGAGAAGGAGACCGGGCAGGGCGCGAACGACGCGCCCTCGAAGGCCGAGCACGTGGCGGGCTTCGGCACCGGCCGGGGCAAGAACCCGAAGCTCACGATCACCGGCGGCCTCGCGGGCGACCCGGCCATCCCGGTCGCGCAGCCGTTCGCCGAGACGAACGACGCCATCCCGCTCGCGAGCGTGGTCACCTCGCCGTTGAAGACCAGCGGCAAGATCGGTGACGGCCCGCACGGCAGCACCGGCAGCGGCGCCAAAACCGGTGACCACGACTTCTACAGGCTGTCCGGTGGCGCGACGGGCAGGACCGTCGTCGTCACGACCGACACGCCGTCCGGTGACCTGGACACGCTGCTCGTCACGTTCGACGCGAACGGCCTGCTCCTGCAGGACAACGACAACCTCGCCGGAACGACCGACAGCAGGCTCGTCGTCGGCGTGCCGGCAGGCCAGGACGTCTACGTGCTGGTCACGTCGGCCGGTCCTGGCGGCATCCCGTCCGACCCGATGAAGCCCGGCACCGGCAAGCAGGTCCTCACCGAGGGCGCCTACGACGTCACGTTCGCCGAGAGCCAGCCGGACAAGGACTACTTCTCGGTCGACCTCAGGGCCGGTGACGTGCTCGGCGCGTCGGCGGCGGGCAAGGCGACCAGGGTCGTCGTCCACGACCCGGCCGGGCGCGAGGTGTTCGGGTCGTCGCAGGACTTCAGCTTCCTGTACGCCGACACCTCGCCGCTGCCCGCCGGGGGCAACGCCGTCGCGGACTTCGTGGCGCCGAAGGACGGCCGCTACACCGTCGGTGCCGAGAACGGCGACGGCCGCTACGACGTCACGGTCGAGGCCTACCGCCCCGGTTCCGAACTGAACCCGCGGCCCGAGGTGCTCACGGTCTTCCTCGACTTCAACGGCGCCAGGGTCAACACGCGGGTGTTCACCGGTGACCCGACGGCGGGCAACAAGGACCTCTCGCCGTTGAAGAAGTTCCTGCCCGGCTGGGGCCTCACCGACGCCGACGAGAACGAGGTGATCGACGGCGTGGTGGCCACCGTGCGCGAGAACATCGAGAAGGACCTGGCCGCCAAGGGCACCAACAGGCGGTTCGGCGTGCGGATCCTGAACAGCCGCGACCACGCCGACCCGTGGGGTCAGCCGAACGTGAGCCGGGTCGTCGTCGGTGGCTCGATCGCCGAGTCCGGCATCGGGACCGTCGGCATCGCGCAGTCGATCGACGCGGGCAACTTCGGCAAGGAGGAGACCGCGCTGGTGCTGCTGGACATCCTGAGCGCCCCGGCCGCCCAGACCGGCACCTCGCTGAACCGCTACATCACGCCCGCCAGCGACAAGGTCACGTTCATCGGCCGCGCGATCGGCAACATCGTCGCGCACGAGGCCGGCCACATGTCCGGCAGCTGGCACACCGACCAGTTCAACGCCCTCGACGCGATCATGGACCAGGGCGGCAACCCGAAGGGCATGTTCGGCGTGGGCCCGGACGCGGTCGGCGGCACGGCGGACGACGTCGACGTGGACTTCCACGAGGACGTGCTCAACCCCAACGAGGGCTTCACCGGCGTGGAGGACACCCTCAACCGCACGGCGTGGGGTTACACCAAGGGCAACAACTGACGGTCCGATTCCCGCCAGATTCCCGGCCGTCGAACGAGCATGCTCGACGGCATGGGATCACTTGAGGGGAAAGCGGCTCTCGTCACCGGCGGGAGCCGCGGCATCGGGGCCGCGGTGGCGCGGAAGCTGTCCGAGCTCGGTGCTCAGGTCGCGGTGACGTACCAGAACACCAAGCCGGACAACGGTTTCGCCATCCAGGCCGACAGCGCCGACCCGGACGCGGTGGTGGCGGCGGTCGACCAGACCGCCGTCCACTTCGGACGGTTGGACGTGCTCGTGAACAACGCCGGGGTCTTCCGGGTGGGACCCCTGGACGAACTCGGCAGAGAAGAGTTCGACCACACCATGGCCGTGAACGTGCGCGCGCCCTATCTCGCGGCGCGCGCCGCGGCCAGGCACATGACGCGCGGTGGCAGGATCATCAGCATCGGCAGCAACGTCGCCGTGCACGCGCCGTTCCCCGGCTTCGCCCTGTACTCGGCGAGCAAGACGGCGTTGATCGGGATGACGAAGGGGCTCGCGCGGGACCTGGGCCCGGCGGGCATCACCGCGAACGTCGTCAACCCGGGCCCGACGGACACGGACATGAACCCCGCGGACGGCCCGATGGCGGACACGATCCGCGGCCTGACCGCGCTGGGGCGTTACGGGGAAGCAGAAGAGATCGCCGCTGTGGTCGCGGCCCTGGCCGGCGAGGCCGGTGCGTACGTCACCGGTGCCGGTATCAACGTCGACGGCGGGTTCACCGTCTGATGGTCACCAGCTGACTGGCAGGGCGTGCACGCCGTAGATGTTCATGTCGGTCCTGAGCTTCACCTCGCGGGCCGGGACCGCGAGGTGCAGGCCCGGGAACCGGCGCAGCAGTCCCCCGAACCCGGCGCGCATCTCGATGCGAGCCAGCTGCTGGCCGAGGCACTGGTGCACGCCGTGCCCGAACGCCAGGTGGCCGCGGGCGTTGCGGTGCACGTCCAACGAGTCGGCGTCCTCGTACCGCGCGGGGTCGTGGTTGCCCGCCAGCAGCGACAGCACCACCATCGATCCCTCGCGGATCGTCTCCCCGTGGAACTCGATGTCCTCCGCCGCGTAGCGGAAGAAGACGTCGGCGACCGCGAGGTAGCGCAGCAGTTCCTCGACGGCGTCGGGGATCAGCTCCGGGTTCTCCCGCAGCGCGGCGAGCTGGTCCGGGTGCTCCAGCAGCGCGAAAGTGCCGAGCGACAACATGTTCGCGGTCGTCTCGAAGCCGGCGAGGAGCAGCAGGAACGACATGCCGGTCAGTTCCTCGAGGCTCAGGTCCTCGTCACGGGCCAGGTCGGACAGCAGGTCGTCGCCGGGTTCCGCTCGCTTCGCGCTGACCAGCTCGTACAGGTAGGTGTTCATCGCCATGTACGCGGCCATCTTGTCTTCCAGGGTCACCTGCCTCTCCATGAACTTCGAGGAGTTGTGCTGGAACGTGTCGCGGTCCGCGTACCGCACGCCGAGGATCTCGCAGATCACCTGGGACGGCACCGGCAGCGCGAACTCCTTGACGAGGTCGACCGGCGGGGTGAGCTTCGCCAGCGCGTCGAGCTGCCGTTCGGCGATCTCGTGGATGCCCTCTTCGAGCGCCTTCATCCGCTTGACCGTGAACGCCCCGGTGAGCTTGCGGCGCAACCGGGTGTGGTCCGGCGGGTCCATGCTGATGAACAGGCCGGGCGTCTGCGGGACCGGCTCCGTCATCTCCGGCATGCCCGGCGTCGGGAACGGCACGTGGATGATGCCGAGGTCCTGCCGGCTGCTGAACCTGGTGTCGGACAGGGCCTGCCGGACGGCGTCGTAGCCGGTGACCAACCAGCCCTCGTGGCCGTCGGGGAAGAGCATCGGGCTGACCGGACGCGACGCGCGCACCCCGGTGATCTCGCTGGGCGGGTCGAACGGCGTGACGTCGCGCTCCATCGGAAGACCGTGCAACATCAGGGGTTTCTCCTTCAGCGGGTGGATTCGCGGTTGAAGAGCTTCTTGGACCAGAGGAAACCGCCGGCACCGATGACGACGCACCAGGCGAAAGCGATGTAGCCGCTGTTGCCGATCGACGTGCCCATCAGCAAACCGCGCAGCGCGTCGATGAACGGGGTGAACGGCTGGTACTCGGCGAACCAGCGCAGCACGGTCGGCATCGAGTCGGTGGGCACGAACCCGTTGCCGAAGAACGGGAGCAGGATCAGCGGCAGGCCGACGTTGCTGGACGACTCGACGGACTTGCTGACGAGCCCGAGCGCGGCCGAGAACCAGATCAGCGCGAACGACATGCCGACGAGCAGGCCGGCGATCACGAGCCACTCCAGCGCGTTCGCCCGCGGCCGGAAGCCGATCGCGACGGCGATGCCGAACACGAACGTCATGGCGAGCAAGGTCTGCAGCAGGCTGCCCACGACGTGTCCGGTGAGGACGGACACCCGCGCGATCTTCATGGTGCGGAAGCGGTCGACGATGCCCTCGGTCATGTCCATCGCGATCGAGATGCTCGTGCCCTGCACGGCCGCGGTGATCGACATGAGGATGATCGTCGGCGTGACGTAGTTCAGGTACTCGGCCCTGCCGCCGCTCGGACCGCCGAGACCCGCGCCGAGCGTGCCGCCGAAGACGTAGACGAACAGCAGCAGGAACACGACGGGCATGATCAGCAGCTGGAACGTGAGCGACGGGTAGCGGACCATCCGCTTGAGGTTGCGGCGGATCATCGTCGCCGAGTCGGTGAGGACGTGGGTCATGGCTGGTTCACCTTCTCGGTCAGGGCGAGGAAGACGTCGTCGAGGTCGGGGGTGTGGGTGCTGAGCGAGTCGACCAGCACGGCGTGGGAGTCGAGGTGGTCGAGCAACGCCTTGAGCGAGCTGACGCTGCCGTCGCTCGGGACGCGCACGGCGAGTGCGTCGCCGTCGCGGCTGGCGCCGCGGACGACCCGGAGTGCGGCGTCGAGGTGCCTCGGGTCGTGGAACTGCAGCAGCACGTGCCCGCCGGGGATGCGGCGCTTGAGCTCGTCCGCGGTGCCCTCGGCGACGACCTTCCCGCCGTCCAGCACCGCGATCCGGTCGGCGAGCTCGTCGGCCTCCTCCAGGTACTGGGTGGTCAGGAAGATCGTGATGCCGCTCGCGACCAGCCCGCGCACGATGCCCCACATGGTGCGGCGGCTGCGCGGGTCGAGGCCCGTGGTCGGTTCGTCGAGGAAGATCACCTGCGGCGTCCCGACCAGCGTCATGGCGAGGTCGAGCCGGCGCCGCATGCCGCCCGAGTAGGTGCTCGCGGACCTGTCGGCCGCGTCCACCAGGTCGAACTGCTCCAGCAGCTGCTCGGCCCTGCGCCTGCCCTCTGCCTTGCCCAGGTGGTGCAGGTCGGCCATGAGCTTGAGGTTCTCGCGGCCCGTCATCAGGTTGTCGACGGCGGAGAACTGGCCGGTGACACCGATCGCGGCGCGCACGCCGTCGGGGTTGCTGGTCACGTCGTGGCCGGCGACGGACGCGCTGCCGCCGTGCGCCGCGATCAGCGTGGAGAGGATCTTGACGGTGGTGGTCTTGCCGGCGCCGTTCGCGCCGAGCAAGGAGAAGACGGTGCCGCGCTGGACGAACAGGTCGACGCCCTTGAGCACCTCGGTGTCGCCGTAAGAGCGGCGCAGGCCGTTGGCCGTGATCGCGTTCATGGAGTTCCCCTCAGGCACGGCGGACGGAGATGTCGCCGAAGGCGGTGTGGGCGGTGACCTTGACGGTCTGCGCGGCGCCGCCGGGACCGTCGCTCCCCTCGAGCGTGTTGCTGACGCGGCCGAACGAGGTCTTGGCGTCGATCCACGCGGCGGTGCCCTCGGCGATGCCGAGCTCGATGCCGCCCATCGCGGTGTTGAGCGTGACGGTGTCGCGGACGACCTCGCCGACCTCGATGGAGCCCATCGCGGTCCGGGCCTCGACCAACGCCCCGGCGCGCTCGATGGTGATGTCGCCGTTGGCCGAACGGGCCCGCAGCTCCCCCTCGACCGTGCCGACGTCGATGTGGCCGTTGGAGTTCTTGACGACCAGCGAACCGCGCACCAGGCCGATCCGGAGGTGGCCGCTACCGGTCTTGACCTCGGCGTTACCGGTGACCGCGCCGACCTTGACCTGGCCGGCGCCGGTGTCGGCCTTCAGCGCGCCCGTCCGGTCGAGGTGGATGTTGCCCGCGGACAGGTCGACCTCGGTCACGCCGAGCACGCCGCTGGTGCGCACGCTGCCCGCCGTCACGTCGAGGTCCGCCTTGGACCCGGCCGGCAGCTCGATCGTGATGTCGACGGACCTGGACTTCTTGGAGAAGTCGAACGTCCGCTTCGGCCCGCGCACCATCAGCGTGCCGTCCGCGTAGTCGACGGTGGTCTTGCGCGCGGCCTCGGCGTCCGACGAGTCGTGCGCGTCGGACGGCCGCACCTCGACCGTCGTGGTGGTGCGGTCGGTCGCGACGACCTGGACGTGGGCCGTGTAGACGTCGAGCAGTACGGAAATCGGTTCCGGCGTGTCGTAAGAAGGCATGGCTGTCCCCTCAGAAGGTGTGGGTGGAACATCCCCGCAGGTCGGGGCGAAGTGGTGCGAAAGCCGGTGTTAGCGGACCCAGCCGACGAAACGCGTCGAGCCGGTGATCTCCGACGTGATGGCCTCGGCGATGGACTCGCGCTTCGGGCTCAGCTGGGCGGTCGCGGCCCGCACGAGCCACGCGTTGACCGAACGCCCCTCCTTGGCCGCGGCCTCGTCGATCGCGGCCTTGAGCGGTTCGGGCAGCCGAACGTTGATGCGCACCGTGCTGCCGTCGTCGAAGCTGGCGGCGACGTCCTCGGCGGGCGCGGCGGGAGTGGGTTCGGGGGCCGCGGCGGGTGCCGCCGGCACCTGACGCGTCACGACGAACTTCGGATCACGGCCCCGCAGCAGCACCTGCACCGAGTCCGGTGCCAGGTCCGCGGTGATCTCGTCAGCGGCCGCGGACAACGCTTCGAGCAGCGCCAGCCGGATCGCCGACTCCATCGTCACGGTCAACCGCTCGACCAGCGCGTTCGCTTCGTCACCGCCGGTTTCGACGGCGGTCAGCAGCTCGCGACCGAGGGAAGCCACATACGGGGTCAGATCCATGGCACCACTATGGCACACGGTGGCACCACCAGCAAGCAATTCTGGCTCAACGTGGCATCATTTTGGCTCACAGCAGGTCAGGACGGGTGTGACCGCATCTCCGAGGGTGGGTGCAGCCCGGTCGCCGGGACAGCGAAGAGCCATCGCGGCTCAGTGATGATGCCGCGATGGCTCAGGTGACGCAGCGGTGGCTCAGGCGAGGGCGGCTTCGAACGCCGCGAACGTCGGCGCCCCCTTGGCGCGGTCCAGCACCGCGAACACCACGTGCTCGAAGTACCGGTTGTCCCGCAACGCCAGCGCGAAGATCCGCGCCACCGCCTCGGGCTCGTTCCCGAACACCCCGCACCCCCACGCCCCCAGCACCAGCCGCCGGTGCCCGTGCGACGCCGCCACGTGCAGCACGCGGATCGCCCGCCGCAGCAGCGCGGTCTCGATGCCCCCGGTCCGGTCCGGCTGGGTGCGCAGGATCGCCGACCGGTTCGGCGCCGCGGCCGTCAGGAACGAGACGGCGTACGGCTGCGGCAGGAGGTTTCCCCTGTCGTCCTTGAAGACGGGGACCTGCGGCGAGTAGATCACCCGGTCGCTGTAGGTGAGGTCCTCGTGGGCGCGGTGGTACGCGTAGAAGTCACCGGCCGCGCGCAGGCTGAGGTAGAGCGCCGATCCCCTGGCGACGCTCTCCTCCTGCGCCTGCGCGCCGTTCAGGAAACCCCCGCCGGGGTTGCGCGCCGAGGCGAACACCAGCGCGGCCACGTCACCGCCGAGCCGGCGGGTGGCGTCCAAAGTGGACTCCTTGGTGACGTCGACCCGCACGCCGGACACCTGCGGCGGCAGGGAGAGCACCTCGTCCGGCAGGTGCAGGCGGGTTCCGGCGACGGCCGGGGCGACGGCGACGGGCACCTCGCCCGCCGGGGTGGAGTAGGAGCCCCGCTCCGAGATGGCGACCGTGTCGTGGGCGATGGCTCGCAACCTGCTGCTCATGATGTCCCGAGTGTGACGGGCGGTGCGGCGGTGGTCGAGCGGGTTAAATCCGGGAGTAGACCTCGGCGACGGCGGCGAAGGCCTCCTTCGGTTCCCAGGTGCCGTCGTCGTACACCTTCACGATGCCGGGGCTCGCCACGTCGAGGTCGCGGCTCGGGTCTCCGGGGCGGTGCGGGTGGCTGGCCAGCGCGAACAGGTGGACGAAGGCCGCGTCGACACCCGCCGCCTCGAACGTCTCCAGCACCTCGCGCAGGTACGTGGCCTGCTCGGTCTCGTCGCGGACGTGGCCGGGCAGGACGCGCACCGCACGGCCGGAGGCGTCGTTCTCGACGATCTCCATGCTGCGCGGCGCGACGGCTCCCGAACCACGCCACGCGGCCGTGCCGAAGCCGGTGATCGCGACCGGCTTTCCCTCCGCCACCACGGTCCTGATGCTCTCCTCGTACACGTCGGCGACCTCGGCCGAGCGGATCAGCTCGAACGACTTGACGTCGAACAGGTCCCAGTCGGGGTTCTCGAACGGGATGCAGGCGTAGGTGAGCTTGCCGCCGAAGTGCTGCCGCACGACGGGCACGGCCGACGCCAGGAACTCGCGCAACCGCTCACCGACGTCCCGCATCCGTTCCGGGTGCCCGAGCAGCTGCCCCACCCGGTCCATCACGTCGTCGCCGGGCAGGAAACCGGAGTTCATGACGCTGAGCTCGACGCCCGTCACGAACACCACCTCGGCGCCGGCCGCCCGCACCCGCTCGGCCCGGACGGCGCAGTCGGTGAACAGCGACAGGATCTCGGCGGGCGTCAGTTCCAGCGGGTACGGCGAGAACCAGACCTCCAGCCCCAGACCCGCCGCGATCCCGGCGGCCCGCTCCAGCCGTCCGGGATCACCGCCCACGAGGTGGACGGCGGTGCAGTGCAGGTCGTCCCTGATCACGGTCAGGTCCCGCCGGACCGCGTCGAGGTCGAACGTCGGAACGGAGTTCTCCCCGTGGCGCACGAAACCCGTGTCGTACGCAATGCCTTTGGCGCGCATGCCCCAGAGGGTAGGCGCGAAAAGTGCGTACGCGCAAGTTTGCGCTTAGGCAATATCAGCTGGGCCAGACCAGCAGCACCGGGCACGTCGCGTGGTCGACCACGAACCGCGTCGCCGGGCCGAGGCTGCGCGGACCGGCGTGGCTCACGTCTCCGTCGCGGCACAGCACCAGCAACGACGCGCCTTCCGCCGCCGCGACGACCTCGTGCTCCACCCGCCCGGCCAGCGTCCGCGTCTCGCACGGCACCCCGAGGCGTGCGGCGGCGGCTTCGAGCAGGCGCGTCGAGTGGTCGGCGGAGAGGTCGTCCATCCTCGTGCCGGGGTCCAGCGACGAACGCCCGAACAACCCGGCGAACGCACCGTGCGCCGCGCCCGGCACGTCGTGGTCGCGGACGTGCAGCAACAGGAAGTCCGAGCCGGGACACCCGCGGGCCGCGTCGACGCAGTCCTGCCAGGTGTCGTCGGCGATCCACACGACCACCGCCATGGTCATCCTCCGATCAGCCGCAGGGACGCCCACAGTGCCACGACCGCGCCGACCAGGGTGGCAGGCACGGCGAGCAGTCCGAGCTTGGTGAACTCGCCCAGGTTCACCTCGGTGTCGTGGTCGTGCACGATCCGCCGCCACAGCAACGTCGCCAGCGACCCCGCGTAGGTGAGGTTCGGCCCGAGGTTCACGCCGAGCAGCACCGCGAGCACCACCCCCGGCCCGAACGGCGCGACCAGCGGCAGCAGCACCAGCACGGCGGGCAGGTTGTTGATCACGTTGGCGAGCACGGCGGCGACCGCGGCCACCCCGAGCAGCGCGAGCAGCCCGGTGCCGTCCGGGATCGCGTGCCGCAGCAGGTCGTCGAGGCCGTTGTCGACCACCGCCCGCACCACGATCCCCAGCCCGAGCACGAACGCGAGGAACGGCAACGACGTCGCCTTCACGACCTTGGTGACCGTCGTCCTCCGCAGCGCCAGCGCCCGGACCGCCATCACGACCGCACCCGCGCAGGCCGCCCACGCCGGGTCGACGCCGGTGGCGGACGCGACCACGAACCCGACCAGCGTGAGCCCGACGACGGTCAGCGCGAACACCGGCAGTTCGGGCGCAGGCTGTGCCAACGGCGCGTGCACCGGCGCGTCCAGGTCGGTGCGGAAGAACCGCCGGAACACCAGGTACTCCACGCCGATCGCCACCACCCACGGCAACGCCATCAGCGCCGCGAACCGGGTGAAGCTCAGCCCGCTGGACGCGAACGCCAGCAGGTTCGTCAGGTTCGACACCGGCAGCAGCAGCGACGCGCTGTTGGACAGGTGCGTGCACGCGTAGACGTGCGGCTTCGGCCGGACACCGAGCTGTGCGGCCGTCGCGAACACGACGGGCGTCAGCAGCACGACCGTCGCGTCCAGGCTGAGCACCGCCGTCGTCACCGAGGCCGTGACGAACACCCCGCCGAGCAACGTCCGGGGCCGGCCGCCGGACGCCCGCGCCATCCACGTGCCGCAGGCGTGGAAGAGCCCCTCGTCGTCGCAGAGCTGGGCGAGCACGAGGATCGCGGCCAGGAACCCGATCACGGGCCCCAGCCGCACCGCCTCGTCCACGGCGTGCTCGACCGGCAGCACCCCGGCCACCACGACCACGATCGCGGCGGGCACCGCGACGACGGCCTCGGGCCAGCCCCACGGCCGGACGACCGCGCAGACCAGAACGGCCACCAGCAACAAAACGGACAGCGCGAGCACGGGAATCCTCCTGCGCCGGAAGGGATTCCCGGCCGCGCTGACTCTAGGTCCTGGTCACCGCGCCGGCCGCGCGACCGGACTCACCTCACATCCTGGCCGCCGCGCTCTTGATCGCCTGCCGGATCCGGAAGTACGTCCCGCACCGGCAGACGTTGGCGATCTTGTCGATGTCCGCGTCCGTTATCTCCTTCTTCGTCCGGAGCAACGCGGCCGCGGCCATGATCTGCCCCGGCTGGCAGTACCCGCACTGCGCGACGTCCTGCTCCAGCCAGGCCTCCTGGACGGGGTGCAGGTCGTCCCCGGACGCGAGCCCCTCGATCGTGGTGACCTCCTGCCCCGCGCACTCCGCGACGGGGGTCACGCACGGCTGGATCTCCGCGCCGTTGAGGTGGGACGTGCAGGCGCGGCAGACACCGATGCCGCAGCCGAACTTCGGGCCGCGCACCCCGAGCTTGTCGCGCAGCACCCAGAGCAGCGCCAGCTCACCGGGAGCGTTGACCGTGACCGGCTTCCCGTTGACGACGAACGTGTAGTCAGGCATGACGCTCCTTCAGCGCGGGAACGGTTCGAAGTCGACCGGGAAGATGATCGGGAAGCTGCGCGGCACCACACCCGTCGCGCGGGCGTAGGCGTTGGCGATGGCACCGACCGCGGCCGGCACGCCCAACTCCCCCGCGCCGCCCGGTTCGCCGGTCGCCGGCATCACGTGGATCTTGACGTCGAGCGGGGCGTCCTTCTGCCGCGCGTAGTGGAACTGCGAGAAGGACCCTTCGAGCGGCAGGCCCCTGTCGATGTGCAGACCGGCGCGCAGCGTGGTGGAGATGGCGTCGGTCAGGCCGCCGAGCATCTGCGCCTCGAGGCCGCGCGGGTTGATCGGCCGGCCGACGTCGACCGCGATCGTCGCCCTGACCACGCGCGGGTTCTTCGGGTCGCGGGCGTCGATCTCGACCAGGCAGGCGGTGCACGACTTGTACTCGTCGTGGAACCCGATGCCCTGCGCGAAGCCCTTGGGCATCGCCTTGCCCCACTGGCCTTCTTCGACGACCTTGTTGAGCACCGCGCGTTGCCGGGCGCTCTTCAGGAACTCGCGGCGGAACGCCACGGGGTCCTTGCCCATCTTCGCGGCGAGCTGGTCGACCAGGATCTCCTCGGCGCCACGGGTGTTCGCCGAGTAGACCGACCGCCACGAGCCGGTGTGCATGCGCAGCGGCACCTCGTTGAGCAACGACGTGACGACGCCGAAGTTGTACGGCACCTTGCACGTCGTGAGGAACACCGTCTGCGCGAACGACAGGTTGCCCGCTACCGGCAGCTTCGCGGCGGTGGCGGTGAGGATCTCGCCGAGGCCGTGCCGGAAGTCGGTCTCCACGGACGCGACGCGGTGCTCGAACGTCAGCACGTTGCCGAGCGCGTACGTCGCCCGCAGCTTGTGGTGGCTGGCCGCACGGGCCCGGCCGTGCCGCATGTCGTCCTTGCGGTCCCACATCAGCTTCACGGGCCGCTGCAACGCCTTCGAGATCTGCGCGGCCTCGATCGCGGCGTCGAAGAACAGCCTGCGCCCGAACGAGCCGCCGCCCTGCACGACGTGCACGGTCACCGCGGACTCCGGCAGTCCGATGGCCGCCGCGATGGTCTGCTTCGCCACGATCGGCGACTTCAGCCCCGCCCAGATCTCGGCCCTGTCCTCGCGGACGTCCGCGATCGCCGAGTTCGTCTCCATCGGCGCGTGGCTGACGAACGCGAAGTCGAACTCCATGTCGACGTGCTGGGTCAGCAGCGGCGGCACCACGAACGGCAGTGCGGCGGCCTTCAGCTTGTCGCGGATCTCCTTGTCCGACAACGCGTCGATGGTGCCGGGGTTCCAGGTGACCTTCAACGCGTCCCGGGCGGCCATCGCCTGCCCGAACGTCTCGGCGACCACCGCGACGCCCGTCGGCACGACCCCGATCGCGAGCACGCCGGGCATCGCCCGCGCCGCCGCCGAGTCGACCGACCTCACCGACCCGTTGATCGTCGGCGGGCGCCGCACGACCGTCGGCATGGCGCCGGGCACGTCCTGGTCGAGCGTGTACTCGAACTGACCGGTGACCATCGCACGGGCATCGATGCGCGACTGCGGGGTGCCGACGATCCGGTGTTCCGAGGCCGGTTTCGGTTGCGCGGCGAAGACCCCGGTGAGTTGCGCCGCCGCCGACGTGAGCAGGCCGTAGAGGATCGGCCGCCCGTCCGGCAGGATCACCGCACCGTCGCGGGTGGACAGTCGTTCGACCGCCACGCCGTGCTGCTCCGCCGCCGCCGCGAGCAGTCTGGCGCGGGCCGCGGCCGCCGCCTGGCGGACCGGCCCGTAGACCGACCGCATCGTGTTGGAACCGCCGGTGAGCTGGTTCATCAGCAGCTCGGGCCGCGCGTCGGCCAGGGTCACGCGGACCTTGTCGAGCGGCAGGTCGAGTTCCTCGGCGACGAGCATCGCGCACGCCGTGGTGATGCCCTGACCGACCTCCGCGCGCGGCAGGTCGAGGGTCACGACGCCGTCCTCGCCGACGCTGAGCACCGCGAGCGCGCCCGCTGTCGGAGTTCCGGCCAGGATCAGAACGTCGCCGAGATCCAGGATCTCGGCCGGTTGCGGCAGCGTCGGGATGACGGCCTCGGCCGTACCGGGAACCGCGACGGTGAGCACCGGCGCGGCCACCAGGAAGGTGAGGAACTGCCGACGACGAACCGGGACCCGCGTCTCGGGGACCGGGACTTCGTTGTCACAGGTCATGTACTCGTCAACGACATCCGGCTCAGACGGGTACGACTGTCAGCCGATCGAGTTCAGGCCGAACAGCCGATCACCGTAACTGCGTCTCCGCAGAGGACGATCTGCCGTACATGAGACGATTAGCAGTACTGCTGCTGGCACTCTTCCTGTTCTCTCCCAACGCTCCCGCGCACGCGGCGGACAACCCGCGCGCCACCCTCTTCTCCCCCACCGCCGAGGCCTCGGTCCCGCTGGGCGAGCCGTTGCTCGTCATCGGCGGCGCCTTCAACGGCGAGACGGGCGGCATCACCGACGTCGACGTCTCCACCGACGACGGCGCCACCTTCACGACGACGGACGCGCGCGGCGAGCGGTGGGCACTCGTGATCGTGCCCGACACCCCCGGCCCGTTGACGATCAGCGTCCGCGCCCACACCGAGTCGACCGTCGGCCCGTACAACGTCACCCGCACCATCCACGTCGGCGGCACGACGCTGCCCCCGGTCACCAGTGACACCACGCTCTTCCTCAACGACGTCCGCAGCCCCACCGTGAAGGACCTCGACGACCAGCCCGTCGAACTCGGCCTGCGCACCACCGTCGACCGCCCCGGTTCGCTCGTCGGCGTCTACCTCCGGCGCGGCAACTACACCGGCCCCGTGACCGCGCGGGTCTGGTCCTCCGACGGCACCGTGCTGACCGAGCAGGAGGGGCCCGCCGCCACCGTCGGGCAGCGGATCACGTTCACCACACCGGTCCCGGTCGTACCGGGCGAGGAGTACGTCGTCTCGTACTACACCCCGGCCGGTGGTTACCTCTCGACGGAGGACTACTTCGTCGGCAACCTGGCGCAGACACCGTTCCGCATCCCCGTGAACGCCGGCGTGTACAGCTACGGCGGCGGGTTCCCGACCCGGACGTGGAACGCCAGCAGCTACTGGATCCAGCCGGTCTTCCGCCCCTAGTCCGCCTCGACGACCCGGCGTTTCAGCACCTTCTCGGCGCCGCCGGTCGCCACCAGGAGCCGGACCAGCGCGCGTTTGGTCTCCTCGTCGCCGTGCACGTCGAGTTCGCGCCGGAGCCGCCGGCTGTCGTCGACCAGCCGCCGGCCCTTGTCGGTCAGCTGCGCGCGCCGGATCCGGGCGTCCGCGCGGTCCGGCACGCGCCGCACGTACCCGAAACGTTCGAGCTCCAGCAACTGCTTCGAGGCGGCCTGCTGCGTGACGCCGAGCAGGTCGCCCAGTTCGCCCACCTTCGGCTCCTCGTCGACGAGGTGCTGGATCACGTAGCCGTGCGACATCCGCACGCCCTTGTGCCCGATCTCGTGCAGCCGCTTGATGATCTCGTCGTTCGCGGAGCTGCCCGCGAGGTACGCGAGGGTGGCGATATCGATGCCCATCAGGTCCACAGCCCGCATCCTGACATTGACCACCAAGGTTGTACAACTATGGTTGTGAATATGGATCCAGTCGGCCCCGCCACCTCCGCGAAGGACACCGGGCCGCCGGCGAGACGGCGCCGGGCACGCGCTCGACCGCGTGATTCCCGGTGACGTCCCCGATCGTCACCTGACGCTGCCGCACGCCTCACGAGACCGCCGCCCCTGATATCCTGAAACAGGCATCTACCTGGGGGTTTGCTGTTGAATCGGCACGTGCGCACGATCGACGACGTCATGACTTTGCTCGACGAACTGCTGCCCGCGCAGCCCGGTGACTGGTGGGACCGCTTCTACGCGGACCGCACCCGCGAGGTCCCGTTCTTCGTCGCGAAACCGGACGAGAACCTGGTCGCGCACGTCGAGAGCGGCGTGCTCCAACCCGGCCGCGCGCTCGACGTCGGCTGCGGCCCCGGCCGCAACGCGCTCTTCCTGGCGCGCAACGGCTTCCAGGTCGACGCCGTGGACATCTCGGCCACCGCGATCACGTGGGCCCGCGAACGCGCCGAGGACCTCGCCATCGACTTCCGGCACGGGGACGCGTTCACGACCGAAGGCTCGTACGACCTGGTCTACGACTCCGGCTGCTTCCACCACCTGCCGCCGCACCGCCGCGTCGGCTACCTCGCCCTGCTCGACCGCGTGCTCGTCCCCGGCGGCCACTTCGCCCTCACCTGCTTCACCGCAGAGGAGGGCACCGCCGCACCGGACGGCGACCTGTACCGGGCAGACCTCGGCGGCGGTGTCGGCTACACGCCCGACGAGCTGCGGTGGATCTTCCAGGACCTGACCGAGGTGGAGGTGCGCCGCATGACGGAGGAGCCCCCGGACTCGCCGCGGTTCGGCAAGGACTTCCTGTGGACGGCGCTGTTCCGAAAAGCCCAGTTGCAGCCACCGGACGTGCGCGTCCGGCAGGCGGAATGATCGGGTGTCGCCACCTGCGAAAGTAGGGTCATCCCCCTGCTCCAGTAGGTGATCCAAGGCACAAAACCGCCAGTATCGTCACCCGCGTGAGGCGAGCCGCCGATGTGGCGCCGGCGCTGCTCGTGGCAGCGCTGGGGCTCTCGCGCGAGTTCACCCTGGACCTGCCGTCGCGGCTCGTGGTCGCGCCGCTCTCCTTCTACGTGGCGGTCCACCTGCTCTCGGCGGCGGCGCTGTGGTGGCGGCGCACGCGTCCCGCCGAGTCGAGCCTGGTGATCGCGTTCCTCTCGTTGCTCACCCCGACCTACGCCTCGCTGGTGTCGGCGTACTCGGTCGCCGCGCACGCGCCGAGGCACCGCTGGCTCATGTTCGCGCACCCCGTGACGTGGGCGGTCGGCGCCGGGGCGTGGGTGGTGCCGAACCTCGCCGGGCCCGGCCTGATCGTGATCGCCGGGCTCCTCGGCCTCTACCTCGGCACCCGGCGCAGCCTCGGGCAGGCGCTCGCCGAACGGGAACGGGAGCTGCTGACCGAGAAGGTCCGCGCGGATCAGCGCACGCGGCTCGCCAGCGAGATGCACGACGTCGTGACGCACCGGCTGAACCTGATGATCCTGCACGCCGGGGCGTTGCGGATGGCCGCGCAGGACGACGGCACGCGGCACGCCGCCGAGGAGTTGCGCACGGCGGCCTGCCAGGCGTTGGCCGAGACGCGCGACCTGGTCGGGGTGCTGCGGTCCGGCCGGGCCGCGCGGATCCCCGACGTGCTGCCCGACCGGTTGTCCCGGCTCGTCGCCGACTCCGCGCTGGAGGTCACGCTGACCGAGCACGGTGACGCCGACACCGTCTCCCCCGCCGTGCGCCGCACGATGTACCGGGTCGTCCAGGAGTCCCTGACGAACGTGCACAAGCACGCGCCCGGCGCGCACACGGAGATCACGATCCACAGTGGACCGAGCACGGTCCGCGCGGTCATCCGCAACACCAGGCCGTCCACCGCGCCCGGCCTCGCGCTGCCCGGCACCGGCTCCGGTCTGCTGGGGCTGCGCGGCCGCGTCGAGATGGTCGGCGGCACCCTCACGGCCGGCCCCACCGACGACGGCGGGTTCGAGGTGGACGCCGTGCTGCCCGCGTTCGTGCCGACCTGATCACTCGTCGCCGGCGCGCACCGCCCGGCAGGCGAGGTGCACGGCGAGGCGTTCGTCCGGGTTCAGCAGGCTGACGCCGAGCAGTTGCTCGGCACGGTTGATGCGCTGCGCCACGGTGTTGCGGTGGACCTTGAGCCGCACCGCAGCCGAGGACGTCACGGACTCCTCGTCCAGGTAGATCGCGAGGGTGCGGAGCAGCTGCCCGTCCTCGGTGCCCGCCAGCGGTTCGAGCAGCCGGGTGGCCTGCTCGACCAGCGCCGGCGTCTCGGCCGCCATCGACAGCAACCGGCGCACGCCCAGTTCGTCGATGTGCACGACCTTGGCCGTGCCGGTCATCCCGGCGGCCTCGCGCGCTTCGGCCAGGGTCTTGCCCACGCCGGCGACCCCGTGGTGCGGACGGCCGATGCCGGCGACGAGCGGGCAGCAGCCGAGCGCCTGGGCGATCTTCGTGGTCAGCTCGCGGTGCTGCGACTGGGGCGGCTCGGAGTCGTTGGTGAGCCAGAAGCTCCAGCCGTCCGCGCTCTCGACCAGCTGGCCGTGCAGGCCGCGCCGGGTGAGTTCGACGCGCAGCCGTTCGGTGCCCGCGGTGTCGAGCATGCCGGGCGTGGCCGACATCGCGTAGATGCCGGTGTGCCAGCCGTCGAGGCGCCAGCCGGCCAGCACGGCCTGCTGCACGAGCTGAGGCGGCACGTCGTCGCCGGACGCGAGGAGTTCCGTCAGCAGCGAGCCGCGCGAGCGGGCCTGGCGTTCGGCTTCGAGGCGTTCGGCGGCGACCCAGTTCCCGAGCGCCCACGACGCGACCTGGCTGATCTGCAGCACCGTCTCGGCCCACCGCTTGTTGCGGCCGCGGCCGTGCGAGACGAGCCACAGGTGCACGTGCCCGGTCCGGTCGGTCTCCACCGGCACCGCGACGGCGAAGCCCTCCTCGAGCTCGGTCGTGGCGGCGACGGAGCCCGCCAGCACCTCCGGCGGCAGGCCGGGCGGGGCGACGCCCTCGATCGCCGTGCCGTCCGCGCTGATCACCGCGCAGCTGACGTGCAGTTCGCCGGCCAGGATCGTGGTCACCGAACGCGGGTCGGTCCGGCTGCGGCCCAGGCGTGCGGTGACGGCGTTGAGCAGCCTGGCCGCACTCACCTCCGGACGCCGCACGGCCGTCCTGAGGGCGTCGGCGACCAGCAGCGGGTCGTCTGCGGTGATCTCCAGCAACGGCACGCCGAGGCGGTTCGCGAACGAGGTCGTGGCGGCGGAAGGGGTCTGGTAGACGCCGGTCGCGGGCTTGCACAGCACGACCGCGCGGACGTCCGCGCTGTAGGCCCGGCGCAGCGCCACCTCGACGAGGTACGGCTGGTGCCCGGTGAGGATCACCAGGTCGCCCGCCGCGCACGCCTCGACGGCGGTGAGGTCCGCCGCCAGCCGCACGTCGCCGACCTCGGTGTCGACGCCGCGTTCGCCCGCGAGCAGCGCCGCCTCGCCGAGCACGCCGATCTCCAGCAGGTCCCTGACGGTGAGGGAGCCGGCGTCCTCGATCACTCGGCGCCCCGGAACGGCACGTAGCCGAGGTCGTAGCCGAACGCCCTCGGGTCCACTCTGGACCGCATCGCCGCAGGCACCCATTCGGGTGGCGATGGGAGCGCTACCACATCGATCACCGCACCGAACCCGAGTCGTTCGGTGGTCAGCGGGTGACCGGTCTCCGCGTCCAGGCAGCACAGCAGGTCGGGCGTCGTGACCAGCGGTTCGCCGTCCACGAGCGCGACGAGGTACTCCCCCTGCATCTCCAGGCGCACGTACGCATCGTCGGCGTCCAGGCGGCGCAGCGCCACCGTTCCCCGCGGAAAGTCGCCGACAGATTCCCGCCAGACCTCGACGACCTTCCCGCGAGCGAGGTGGAAACCGCCGGATTCCTGGGCCCGCTGCTCGACGGTGAGTTCCTCGCGCGACCAGATCTCGCCGAGTGAGAGCGCTCTCTCAAGTGAGCCCGCGATGCCCGACTCGATCGCGTCGGCGAGCTTGAGCGGCTTCGCCACCATCATCGCCCAGCCGCCGAAGTCGACCATGACGGTGCGGGCGAGCTTCTCGATGCCGGTCGCGTCGAGCACCGCGCGGTTGCCGCCGGGTTCGGTGATGGCGAGCGGGGTCGTGGGCAGTCCGGCCGCCGCGTACGTCGTCTGGTCGATGCGCGGGAACGCTCTCCCCATGCCGTCCACGTCGACGTAGGGCAGGCCCAGCCGCGCGGCCAGGATCAGCGGCAACAGGCCGTTGCACCCGCCGATCTCCCACCCGATGACGGCCGTGACGGGCGTGGAGTCGTGCGCCTGCAACGCCTTCAGCGCCTCCTCGGCCTCCCGGCCGCTGGGCAGCTTCTCGATCATCACGGTCGGCGCGCCGATCAGCCCCACCCGGATGCCGTGCCCCTCGGGGTCGGCCTCCTCGGGCGTGAGGACCGTGACCGGGCCGCTCTGGCGGATCTCGTGCCGCAGCATCGCCGCGAACGCGTGGGTCTCGTGCTCGCCGCCTCCGCCCCCGCTGCCGAGCACGACCACGCCCAGGGCGAGCTGGTCCACCTCGTCGGGCCCGAGCAGGTGCATGGGCGAGACACTAGTGGCCCGGCAGCAGATCACCCACCGCACGCGCCCGCACCCGGCTCGCGTTTCCCGGGAGGTAGGCGAGCGGGATCTCCTCGACCTCGACGATCCGCACGCTGCCCGCCCTGGCACCCGCCGCGACGGCCCGGTCGACGGCCTCCTGCCTGGCCCCGTCGAGCACCTCGTCCCTGGTGCCGGGCGCCATCGTGAACACCCGGTCGACCTCGCCGCCGACCTGGGCGATCGCGGCCCCGATGGCGCCCGCGAAGGCGTGGTGCTCCGGCCGGACGATCTTGCTCGCGCCCTCGAGCCGTTGCACGAGCGCGCTGCCACCACCGACCAGCACGACGGGCATCGGCTCGGGGCTCGTGCGCGTGCGGTCGAGGCGGTGGTCGACGCGGTGCTGGATCTGGTCGAGCGCGGCCTGGACGAACGCGCGGCCGAGGTGGCGGGTGCGTGCGCGGTCCCCGATGTCGGCGAGGCCCGCGGCGACCGCGACGTCGGTGGCGGTGAGCGTGTCGCCGCCGAAGACCAGGGCCTCGTCCGCCAGCCGGAAGCCGACGCTGTCAGGGCCGATCCGGACGGTGCCCCCGTCGTCCCTGATCACGCTGCCGCCGCCGATGCCCACCGACAGCACGTCGGGCATCCGGAAGTTGGTGCGCACGCCGCTGATCAGCACCTCGGACGACGCCTCGCGCGGGAAACCGCGGTGCAGCACGCCGATGTCCGTCGTGGTGCCGCCGACGTCGATCACCGCGCAGTCGTCCGCGCCGGCCAGGAAGGCGCCGCCGCGCATGGAGTTCGTGGGCCCGGACGCGAACGTGGCGACCGGGTGGCGGCGCGCGTGGTCCAGGTCCATCAGCGTGCCGTCGTTCTGGCTGAGGTAGAGCGGCGCGTCGACGCCCTGGGCCCGGAGGGAGTCCGCGAGGCCGTCGGCGATCTGCCCGGCCAGCACGCGCAGGGCGGCGTTGATGATCGTCGCGTTCTCCCGCTCCAGCAGGCCGAGCCGCCCGATCTCGTGGCTGAAGCTGACCAGCAGTCCCGGCACGCGCGCGGTGAGGACCTCCGCGGCCTGGCGCTCGAACTCGTTGCTGACCAAGGAGAACACCGAGGAGATGGCGACGGACTCGACGTTCTTGGCGGCGAGGTCCTCGGCCACCGCTTCGAGCTCGTCCTCCCGCAGCGGTGAGATGACCCGGCCGTCGTACTCGTGCCCGCCGTGGCAGAGGTACGCGTGGCCGCCGATCGCCTGCCGCAGCCGGTCCGGCCAGTCGACGAACGGCGGAAGTGCCGTGGTGGCGGGAAGTCCGAGCCGAACCGCCGCCGTGCGCGCGAGGTCGCGTCCCTCGACGACGGCGTTGACGAAGTGCGTGGTGCCGATCATGACGGCGGTGACCTGCCGCGGTTCGAACGCGTGCCGCAGCCCGCTGATCGCCGCGACGATCCCGCCCGTCACGTCGGCCGTCGTCGTCGCCTTGCACGAGGCCAGCACCGTCCGTCCCCGTACCAGCACGGCATCGGTGTTGGTGCCGCCGACGTCGATCCCGATGTGCACGTCAGGCGGCCTTCGCTTCGCCGATCTTGCGGGTGGTGGCCCGGCGCGTCCGCATCTGCAGCAGGTCGAAGCGCCCGGCGACCACGTACAGGCCGAACGCGAGCACGAGCGAGTTCACACTGGACTGCCCGAACGGCAGCACCTCGCCGAGGATCGCCGAGACGGGCCAGATGACCACCGTCGCGGGCACCCACGACGGCGCCGACCGGGGCACGAACGGGCGCGTCGAGATCATCTCGTGCCGCCACCTCCGCACCACGTGGTACTCGGCCATCATGATCCCCGCGACCGGCGGGAACACCACCCCGAGCAGCACCAGGAAGTGGCTGAACTGCTGCACGATCCCGGCCGCCGCGAGGAAGCTGCCCGCGCACCCGACCATGACCGTCACCTGCGCGCGGCTGATCCGGACGCGGAACACGGCGTCGAAGAAGTTCACGAGCCCGAGCGAGGCGGAGTAGAGGTTCCAGTCGTTGATCTTCAGCACCGCCGTGACGACGATCAGCGCCCCGATCCACCCACCGGTTCCGGTCACGACCCCCAGGACGTCCGTGGTGCCGAGCCCCCGCGCCAGCAGCACCCCCACGAGACTGATGACCCACTCGCCGGCCGTGATCCCGAGAACCGTCTGCTTGACGACGTCCCACCCGTTGCGGTGGAAGCGCGTCATGTCCGGCGCGATCGCCGCCCCGACGATGAAGCTGCCGGTCACCAGCGTGATGGCCGTGAGCATGCCGATCGAGTTGCCCGGTGGCGCGCTGAACGCGGCCCCGACAGCGTTGACGTGGGTGAGCAACACCCACCCCAGCAACACCAGGAACGCGGGCACCGCCACGTACGAGGTCCACGCCATCCACCGGAACCCGTAGGCCGCGATGACCGTGACCACGATCCCGAACAACAAGGCCCACACAGGCGCCGGCAGCACCCCGGCCGTCGTGGCGAGCGCCGCCCCCGCCAACCCGGTCTGCACCCCGAACCACCCGGTGCAGGACAGGGCGATGATCAACCCCAGCACCGCCGACCCGGCGTGCCCGAACCCGGTCCACCGGCTGAGCAGCGCGGTGGAAAGCCCTTCCCGCTGCCCGATGACCCCCACGCCCACCGCGACGACGTTGAGCAGCACGGCCCCGGCCGTCAACGCCAGCACCGCGTCCCAGAAGGACATCCCGAACCCGAGCGTCGCCCCCAGCAGCAACTGGCTGAGCGCCGTCGTCTGCCCGAACCGCTGCGTGGCAACGGACACCCACCCGTGCCGCGCCTGATCCGGCACCCGACTCAGGGCCTGATCATCACGCCCGAGAAGAGCGGCCACGACCATCCCTCCGCCCTGTGATCGACAACCCGGACAGTAATAGCCCACCCCCGATCGAGCTACAGACAATCTGCACAGTCGGCTGAATCGCCACGTTGCGATGCGCACACCCACGTCAATTCATCGCAAGGGCAATACGCCGCCGCGCCACCAACCGGGTCTGGTGCACGTCCAGGCTCACCCCGAGCCCGGGCCGCCGCTCGAACCGGTCGTAACTGCGGCTGAGCAGCCAATGAGCCGCCTCAGGAGTGATCAACTCCAACCGCATCTCGTCCCTCAGCCGAGCCAGCGCCTCCTCGACCTGCCGTGTGAGAAAGGCGTGCCGAGTGAGACTCCCGCTGATTTCGTCGATCATGAAAACCATCGCGTGAGGCACATCCCCGTACGCATAACTGCACAACAGTGCCAAATATCCGGCATCGATCGACCGGTCCCCGATCCAGCACTCCCCGAATGAAAGCGCTCCCAGATCCCACTGCGGCCCGGGCTGGTGCTTGGCCGCCTCCCTGGCCCAGTTGCCGGGCCTGCCGGGCAGCACGTGCCCGAGCGCGGTGAGGAGCGCGGCGCTACGCCGACTCGGCACCTCGCCCAGGTGCCTCACGACGACTTCCCACAGTTCCTCGTTGTCGGCGAAGGGTCCCGCGACCGCGCTCACCTGGAGCTCGACCTCCAGCGGATCGGTGAGCTGGGGCAGCGGGCGACCGGCGTCCACCACCGCCTGCTGCATGGGGGTCAGCCTCGTCCGCATGGCGGGAGATTAGGCCGATCGGCGCAACGCGGGGCGTTCGTCGATCGACGCCACCACGGGGATCACCCCATCGTGATCACCGCACGCAGCCGCACCGGGCTGTCGTACGGCCACGTCGACTTCCTGATCACCCGTGCCGCGCAGCCGAGCCTGAAGCGCTTGCGCGCGAGTTCGAGCTCGCCCAACGCCGCGACGGCCTGGGCGAGCGGGACGGCATCGGCAAATCCGAGGCAACAGCTCAGGGGCGGGCTCGCGGAGCTCATCGACAACCTCCGCATCACCTACCCCGATCTTCCGACGTGGGATCGAGGCAGCGCCGACGGCAGCGAGAACACCTACTGCGAGCAGGCTGCGCCCCTGCCGGGATTCACCTGCCCGGACAAGAAGTTGATCAGCACGTCGATCGAAGCGTCCGCGTCATCCCCGGTCGATCCATTTGGGACGATCCCGGTCACGAGGGCAGCGCGACACCCTGACAGTTCAACGTCTGCAGTCGTCTCCAGTCCGGATGTCGAGCCGACGATCATGTCGACGCTCGTCCGTCAGCACCCTCGCGGACGTAGGTGGCCTGGCTGAAGTGCCCCATGGCCACGTGGACGCGGGTTGCCTGCTCGGTGCCGAATCTGCCGATCCGCGCGGCCTTGCCGTTGCGTGGCTGGATGATCAGGACGTGACGACGAGTCAGGCGCACATCCTGGATCTCGGCCCAGCCGAGGTTCATTCCGCGCCACTCCATTCCCTCCGGGGAGATCGCGACCATCGGTTCCCGGAACGCCCGCCAGGCGACAGCGATGATCACGAGGGCTATCACCGTCCAGGACGCGGTCCTGACACCGGAGGCGATCACATCGTCCTCGAACGTGTACGACACGAGCAGCCACAGACATCCGACGACGAAGACGTAAAACAGCCACGTGCGCCGATGTCCGCCAAAGACGCGCACCGCACGACTGGGCGCTGACAAGTTCTCAGGCCGTTGATAGCGAACGGGCAGGGGGCGGGGCTCGCGCCGTTCGGGCAGCAGCGGCCAGACCGCGGCGATGTACACGTACAACCAAAGAACGCCGAACGGCAGGAGCAGGACCATGCCCCATCCCGCGTAGGGACGCACGGGATACAGGTCCCCGCGGTTGAACCCTTCACCCACCACCTGCTTGCCGATGAGCTCGGGACGGAGAAACCCTCGCGCGGTCGCCGTCACGACGTTGCCGTTGACTTTGTTCGTGACCGTGGCCCGGCACTCGTACACCCAGCCGAAGCCACGCAAGGTCACCGGACCGTGCCGGTCGCACGAGGTAGCGACGATGATGTGGCTGGCTTCGCTCAGGTCTTCGGTCTCGACCTTGTTCGAGAAGTAGTTGAAGATCGTCGCGCCGAGCAGGTACCCGAGAACGGGAATGATCAGGAAGCCGAAGATCTGGTGCAGGATGCGGACGGCTTTCATCCGCCGTTGGCCCCCCTTGCGTCTGGCCGGCTGCGCTCCCGTTGTCACGAGATCACGGCGCGCAGACCGTCGACGAGCAGGTCGCCGGGAATCTCGAACTGAACCCCGCCCTGCGCTGTCAGCAGCAACGTGACCGGCCGCTCCAGCCCGTCGACGACAACGGCCAGCTCCACCCCGTGAAAGCGGTGCCAGTGCGGCGGCCAGTCACGCGGCCGGGCCTGTTCCGAGGCGAAGACGTCCACGATGTCGCCGCGCATCACCAGATGTCCACGCGGCTCGCGAGCCGGATCGGCGGGCAGCACCAGTTCGGCCGCCAGCACCGTGTCCACGAGCGCCTGCTTGTCCTCGTATCCGCGTTGCACTAGGTACATCACCGACTCGAGGTCGTTCTCGAAGGTGATCTCACACGGCTGGTACCGAGGATTCGGCACGTACTGGTCGGTGATCTCACCCCGAGCGTCGACGAGATACCGGCCGATCACAGCCTCGGCGGGAACGCCGCCGGCCATGTCGTGCGCGGGGTCGATCACGTGCAGCCAGTTGTTGGGCACGCGCCGGGCGTGTTCCCTCATCTCCCCCGTCACAAGCGGCTTGACCATGCACGCATTGTGCCGAATCGTGCGCGGAGAGTTCGGTTGAATGGGATCATCCGGTCGTGATCGATCCGCACCAGTACCTCGCCGACTTCGAGCAGCGACTCCAGCAGGTCCAGGAGCAGGCGAACGCCATCCAGACCGCGTTCCGGGAGTCCCGCACCGAGGCCCAGAGCCCGGACGGCTCCGTCATCGTCACTGTTGGTTCCGGCGGCCGCATCGAGTCGCTCCAGCTCACTCCCAGGGCCGACGACCTGGGCCACACCGCCCTGGGCCGCACGATCATGGACACCATCCGCCGTGCCCAGGTCGAAGCCGCGCGCAAGATCGAGGACACGATGCGGCCACTGCTCGGCGACGGCGAGGGCATGGCTTTCCTGCGCGAACAGGTAGAACAGGGCATCGCCGTGATCGACCCGGCCGGCACGATCGAGGAGCCAAAGCCCGCGCCACGCCGCCCCGCTCCGCCCCAGGGTGATGACGACGACTTCGGCGGAAACTCGGTGCTGCGATGAGCGGCTTCGCGGCGCGGTCCGAGGCCATCACGGCCCACGGCAAGCAACTCGTCGGCCGACTCGCCCCTTCGTTGCAGGAGGTCGCCTCCGCCTCTCAGGTGAGTCTGGGCCCCAACGTGATGGGCGAACTCTGCCAGGTGTGGTCTTTCATCTTCAACGACGAACTCGACAAAGCGAAGTCGCTGCTCGCCGAACTGCCCAGGGCGTTCGAGGCAACCGGTGACAGCCTCTGTTCGACTGCGGAGACCTACCAGCAGAGCGACGACGGCAACCGCGCCTCCTTCCGGGGACTGGACGGCTGATCATGATCAAGCGCATCGCGATCGCCGTGGTCCTGTGGATCGTGGCTCTCTACACCGCGCACGCTGGAGCGGTCACGTTCAGCGGCGAGGTGGCGTCCGGTGGCGAACGCAAGGGGTACGCCGAGGACATTTCCTGTGCCCGCAACTGGTGGGTGTTCGGACTGCTCTGGACCTGCAAGGCGACCGTCGTCGCCGACGATGACGGCCGACGCCACTCCTACGTCAGCGACGACTCCGGTTTGACGCCCGACGACATCGGCAAGCAGGTGCCGATGACCAGAACCCGCGTCGGATCGGGGATGTCCAGCGGAAGCTGGGAGTGGGGACTGGCCGAAAACCATGAGCCGCGCAAGGGCCTCGCGGTCCTCAGTCTCCTGGGCGTTCCCGCAGTAGCGCTCTTCATCACCTTCCGAATGTTCCGCACCAGGAAGACAGCGACGTGACAGCCCGCTACCAGCATCCGCTGACCCGGTGGCGGAGGAACCGATGAGCAACCCGTTGATCGTGCAGAAGAAGGAAGACCCGAAGTGGCTCGCGGGCGCCGGCTTCGCCGACACCGGCGAGGATCTGGTCAGGCCGTTCCTCGAGGGCAACGACATCGACCCGGTCGCGCTCGGCATCGACGGCGCCGCGATGGTGCTCGACGTCGCCGGTCTCCTCACCGACCCGCTCGGCACTCTCGCCTCGTCCGTCGTCGGCTGGATCATCGAGAACGTGGGCTTCGTCCGCGATGCCTTCGACAAACTCGCGGGCGACCCGCCGGCCATCGAGGCGGTCGGCAAGACCTGGGACAACATCGCCAAACGCCTGAACGAGGAGGCCACCGCCTACCAGAACCAGGCGAAGGCGCTCGCGGACTGGACCGGCGACGCCGCCGACGCGTACCGAACCCGGTGCGGCACCCTGGTCGCACAACTGCAGGGCTCTGCCGCCGCGGCCTCCTCGGCGGCGAACAAGGTCAAGGTGGCCGGTGCTGTCGTCGCCGCCACCAGGGCGTTGATCCGCGACCTGCTCGCCGACCTCGCGGGAACCCTGCTGATGTGGGGCATCCCGGCCGCCGCGTCGGCCGTTCCCACCGCCGGCGCCTCGATCGCGGCCTTCATCACCCGCGCGATCACCAAGGCCGTCGAGATCGGTACCAAGATCGCGAGGTTCGTCGCCAAGCTGTTCAAGGCACTCGACAAGCTCGGCTCCCTGGCGAAGCGGGCCGGCGAGGCGATGCGCAGGCAGGCCGACGACCTGGCCGCGCTGAGCAGGCAGATGCCCAACAGCCGCCATGGCAACCAGCGCGCGGCGGAACTGGCGTCCGACTCGGCGACCAGGGTGTCCAGAGCAGACACGCTGGACAACATCGGTGAGGGACTCGGCAACGCGAACAGGCGGATCCAGGACGGCGTCGACAACGCGATGAACAAGGTCGACGACTTCGCGCAGCGGACGAGCCGGAAGGTCGACGACTGGGCGAACCGTGTGAAGGAGAGCGGGCCTGCGCGAAAGCAGAAGGTCAAGGAGCTCTACGAGAAGATGAACCAACCGCCGCTCACCACGCGCAGGGAGGACATGGGCGACCCCGGCTACGCGGCCGGGCGTGCGGCGGACCGTGTGGACTCGCCCATGAGCAAGGGGGTGCTCGACGGCCAGAACTGGGTGCGTGCCGTGGCCAGCAAGGACGTCAGCCACCTGATGCCGAACTACGGCGATCTGGTCCATCCCGCGAAGGAACTGGGGAAGGAGCTGAACAAGTCCGTGGGCAACGGCGGTCACCAGGACCCCAAGGAACGCTCATGACTGCGAACGCGACCGGCTGCTCCCCGTGTACATGTCAACGCTGGCCGACGAGTGGGAGGACTTGGCCCAGTTGGCAGACGAGACCGTTGTGGTCAGCCGGTGCCGCGGTGGTCCACTCCGGCGTGCGGCCCGGCGTGTTCAGGTAGCGGCCCGCTTCTGTGTCGATCCGCACGGCGGCCAGCCGCGACATCAGCCACCTCATGCCGAACTGGGGAGACCTGATCTCACCGGTCAAGGAGGGCAGAAAGGAAGCGAACAACGCCTTCTGCGCCACCGACCGGCAGAAGCGGGAAGAAAAGGACGGCACGTGACGAAGTACCGCAAACGCCGCAACGCCGTCGCCTGCCTGGTGCTGGGCTTGTACCTCGCGGCCTTCGTCGGCGCCTTCTGGGCGGACCGGGGCGACGGCGGCCCAGCAGTAGCGACCGCGGAGGAAATCCAGTGCTCACGCAACTGGTTCCTGCTGGGCACCCGGTGGAGCTGCTCAGCGGTCGTGACTGACACCGACGGCAAGCAGTACAGGTATACCAACGACTCCTCGGTGCTGACCCCGGCCGACATCGGCACCAAGGTTCCGATGGAGAAGTTCACCTACAAGAAGTCGCCGCCGACGTTCAGCCCCGCACGCGCGTCGTTCAGCCCGATGCCGTGGCACGTGATCGGCATGTTCGCCCTGATCATCCTGGCCTTTACCGGTGCCTTCGCGCTCTGGCCGCGCGACCGTTTCGGATGGCCGGCCGATCCAGCGAAACGACGCGCGGAAGCACAACGCCTCCGCGCCCAATGGCCGTGGAACACAGCCATCGGTGTTCTGGCGTTGTACGGCGCCTACTTCGTGCACGGCGTGTTCGTCGTAGCACACATCGACGACGACGGAATCGTCGCGCTGCGAACACAAGGCACCGGTGTGGCTCAGTCCTGCGGCCGGGACTGGCGCTACCTCGGCGTCGTCTGGAGGTGCACCGTGGAAGTGGCCCCGCAGACGGGCACCAAGGTCACGCAGACCATGAGCCAGTCACAGTTCACGCCGGACGACATCGGCAAGCCCGCCCCAGTGACGTTGTTCTCGGGTGACTGGGAGGCGGTCGACCAGCCCTATGAGAGCAGGTTCGCGAAGGTCGTGGTGGTTCTGCTGGTCCTCATGGGCACCGTCATCGCCAAGCCTCTGTCCAACCTTCAGATGGCCCGACGCCTGGAGAACACGAACCCGGCGCGCGACGCCCTCAACCGGAACTTCCTCTCGTGAGCCGGAAGAGCGTCGTCACCGTGATCATGTGGCTGGTTGCCCTGTACAGCACAGGGGCCGCCATTCTGGCCTTCAACGGTGACGCAGCATCGGGTGGGCCCGTCATGGGCTACGCGCAGGACATCTCGTGCCATCGCAACTGGTGGGCGTTCGGCCTGCTCTGGGACTGCACGGCGACCGTCGTGGCCAATGACGGCAGGCGCGATCACTACCACAGCGACAACTCGATGCTGACTCCCGCCGACATCGGCACGCAGGTACCGATGACCACCAAGCGCGTCCGCCGGAGCAGGACGTCGAGTGAGGAATGGGGCCTTGCCGTGAACGTGGAGGCCAACAAGACCGGCCACCTCCTCGGAGGTCTGGGCATACCAGTCGTCGCCGCGGCCACGACCTACCTCCTGCACCGCAACCGCCGGTCTGCCACCGCCACACAGCCGAGAGACAAGCCGGCTTCCAAGTTCCAGCGATGACCGGAGCAGGTCGTCATGCAGGGACGCCAGCGGCATCGCGTTGCTGGTCGAACCGGCTTACGACCTGGCGAGGATTCGGAGGACTCGGACCTGCCGCCGAGGTTCCTCCCCGTCAGGTAACCGGAAGGCGACCGAGCGAGCCGGAGAGCCACCGGATCCGCTCCGACACGGGGTCCTCGCTGTTCGACCAGATGCCTGAACGGTCGTTCCTGGCCGGTCTTGTCGTGCCGGTGGCCGACGAGTGGATGGTCAGCGGCGTATGCAGCCCGCCACCCGCGTCGATGCGGGGCGAGGTGTGCGAAACCGTCCTGCGCTCGTTTGCGACCGACAAGGCATCTGTCTTCCGCGACAAGGAGAACCTGGAGCTCGGCTGGAAACCTGCAGCGCGAGGACCGCGAGCACCTCCTGTCGTTCTTCGGCACCGACCAGGTCGTCATGACCGGCGCGGAGTATGCGAAGCGGATGCCGGAGTACTGGGGACTGCCGCCTCGACAAGGCCCGGCAGGCCGCCGGGGAGCGTGGAGCCGGCCAGGCCACAGTCATCCGCGACCGCGCCCACCGCAACCGGGTGAGCCCCTACCTGAAGGACGACTCCGTCCCGCCGGCGGTGTTCCGACGTCTGGCCGACCGCGATCCCGCGAAGGCGGAGCAGGTGTTCAGGCAACTGCTGAACAGGCCCCGCTGCACCAGCTCGTCCGTGATCCCCCGCGCTTTGCCCCGCCCGCCGTCTTCGTCTGCGAGAACCCCGTCCTCGTGGCGGCCGCGGCCGACCACCTCGGACCTTCGTGCCCGCCGCTGGTCTGCACGAGCGGTCAGCTCGGCGCCGCTGTCATGCACCTGCTCCGCCTGATCGTCTCCACGCGGCACCCTGCGCTACCACGGCGACTTCGACCGGGTGGGATTCGCATAGCGAACGTGCTGCACGGTCGCGGGCCTTTCACCGCGTGGCGCGCTTCGACACCGCGTCCTACCGCGCCGCCGGTGACGTCGGCCAGCAGCTCACTGGGATCCCGTGCTGACGACCACGATGCAGCACACCGGCCGCCGCATCGAGGAGGAACTCGTGCTCGACGACCTGCTGGGCGACCTGGCGGGGTGACGGCTCAAGGTGTCACCCGAAAGCCCTACTCCGACAAGCTACGGTGGCACAGGTGACGACGTTTCCACGGGTGCCCGCGGACCTGTTCCGGTTCACCACGGCCCCGCACGCGGAGCTGCACACTGCGGTGATGCGCGTGTTCGGGGTGGCGAACGAGCGCCTGGAGACCGTCCTCACCGCCGATGACGTGCAGCAACGGCTCAGGAGCGTCGGCTGGGCCGAGCAGGTGACGGACGACGAGCTGCAGGCGTCCCTCAACGCTCTGCGTCAGTGGGGGCTCGTGGACGCGGGTCAGCACCGGTACGGGCTGACGAAACTCGGCGAGGCGGCGTACGAGGGGTTGCGGCACGCGCTCTCGACGCTCGCCACCAACGGGTCGCTGCAGACGGCCGTGCTGGACGCGATCGCGGGCCGGCTCGACGACCTCGCGGAGCCGCTGAGCGACGGGCGGGTGTTCAGCTCGTTGATGGAGCTCGAAGGGCACCTCGACGCGCTCACCGGTGGGACCACGCGGTTCAACGCCGAGTTGCAGCGGCTGCTGCGGGACGAGCAGGCCGACCTCGCCACGTTCCAGGACGTCAAGCGGACGACGGTCACCTACCTGCGGGACTTCATCGCGGACCTGGACGGGCGCAAGGCGCGGATTCGCGAGGCGGTCGAGAAGCTCGATCCCGGGGAGTTGCACGCGAAGGCGCTCAACGGGGCGGGGGTGTTGCACGACGAGACGTGGTTGTACGAGCGCAAGGAGCGGTGGAGGAACCTCAAGGCGTGGTTCGTGGACAACCCTCCGCGCGTGGACGAGTTGCAGGACGTGTCGCGCAAAGCGATCGTGCAGCTGCTGCGCGTGCTCGATCGCATCAGTGAGCAGCGCAAGAAGCCCACGAACACCGCTGCTGATTTCCGGGCGTTGGCCCAGTGGTTCGCGCGGACCGAGACGGAGGACGAGGCGCACGAGTTGTTCAACGCCGCGTTCGGGCTCTACTCGTCGCGGCACGCTCATCTCGCGCACGAGGACGGCGAGTTGCTGTCCACCTCCGAGGCGTGGGAGAACACGCCGCCGGTGCCCGTGTCGCCGCAGCTGCGGGCCACCGGCAAGCAGGAGCACATCGGGGCGACCGGGAAGGTCCGCGACGTCGGCGAGGTGCGCCGGAACCGCCGGGAGCAGGCGGAACGGGAACGCGCGGAGCTCGAGTACGCGTGGTCGCAGATCCAGACGGACGGCGCGATCCGCATCTCCACGCTCACGAACCTCGACCACGACACGTTCCACCGGCTCATCGACCTGGTGGGGCGGGCGCTCGGCAGCGATCCGGACAGCACCGGCACGCGCTCGGCGGGAACGAGTGACGGGCGGATGCAGATCAACCTCCGCAACGCCCGGGGCTGGGCGACCATGACCACCCAGAAGGGCACCTTGAGCGGGCCCGACTACGTGATCGACGTGCAGAGCCGATGAGCCGCACGGGAAACCAGCTCGCACGGTTGGAGAGCGAGGAGGTCGCGCGTGGTGTGCGGCTGCTGCTCGCACGGCCGTTGCTGACCGCACGGCAGGACCACGACGGGTTCGACCTCATCAGAAGGCGCCGCGAACCGATCACGAAGTGGTTCGACTACTACTGCGGCTGGCGGGTCGTGGTCGAGCCACGGGCCGGATACGCGCGGTTGTTCAAAACGACGTCACGGCCTGATCGCACGCGTCCGGCGTTCGACCGCAGGCGGTACGTCCTGCTGTGTCTGGTGTGTGCGGAGTTGCTGACCACACCGACGACGACGCTCGACGAGCTGACGGCGCGTCTGCCGGACTTCGACTCGGCGCGGCGCAGTGACCGCAACGCGTTCAACGACGTGCTGACGTTCCTCGAAGAGCACGGGGCGGTGGAGCTGAACGAGCAGGTCCACGCGGATCCGACGCTGATCACGCGCCTGCTGGCCGCGCCGGTGCCGCCGTCCACCGTGGACACGGTCGAGGCCCTCACCACCGAGACCCGCTACGACACCGCGCACCGCAGCCTGTGGCAGCGGCACTCGGTGATGCGCAGGCTCATCGACGACCCGGTGGTCTACAAGGACGACCTGAGCGCCACGCAACTCGCGTTCCTCAGTTCGCCGGCCGGGCGCAAGGTCGTCCAGACGGGCATCACGCTCGCCGGCTGCACGCTGGAAGAGCGCAAAGAGGGGTACGTGGTGGTGGACGCCGACGCGATCGCCACGGACACGAGGTTCCCGGACGACGACAACAACGCGAAAGTCGCCGCGTTGTTGTTGCTCGACCGGTTGGCACGAGGGCCTGCCACGACAGAAGATCTGGTCGAGGAATCACGCGAGCTGCTCACCAAGTTCCGCACGTGGGCGAAGGCCTACCAGTCGGACGGTGGCGCCGGCAGGCTCGCGGCGGACGGGATCGAACTGCTGGAGGCGTTCGGGCTCGCGCGCACGGAGAACGGCACCGTTCACAGGCTGCCCGCCGCAGCCAGGTACGCGGTCGAGGAGCTGCATGACTGACCGGTGGCAACCCAGCCGCGCCGGCATCATCAACGTCTGGCGCTACTACGACGAGATCTTCTCGTTCTACCAGGGCAGATTGCTGCTCAGAGGCCCCAACGGCACGGGCAAGTCCAAGGCGCTCGAGCTGCTGCTGCCATACCTGTTCGACGCGAACCTGCGTCCGCACCGCCTGTCGACGTTCGGCAGTGCGGACCGCACGATGCACTGGAACCTCATGGGCGAGGGTGCCCAGGGCAACAGCACGCGCGTCGGGTACGTGTGGCTCGAGTTCCAGCAGGGCGAGCAGTGGTTCACGTGCGGCGCGCGTCTGCAGGCCACCACGAACACGTCGAACGTCGGAGCCACCTACTTCACGACGTCGCAGCGCATCGGCGACCTGGCGCTGGTGAACGAGTCCGGGCGCCCGCTGACCACCACCGACCTCACGGCGGCCATCGGCGAGCACGGTGTCGTGCACACCTCTCCGGCCGATTACCGCAACACGGTGCGGACGACGTTGTTCCCCGGCGTGACCGAGCAACGGTACGACTCACTGATCACCGCGCTGCTGCAACTGCGCACGCCGAAGCTGTCCGAACGGCTCGACCCGAGCGTGCTGTCGTCGTTGCTGTCCAAGGCACTTCCGCCGCTCGACCAGTCCGACCTGACCGAGATCGCCGAGGGGTTCGAACGGCTCGACCGGCGGCGCGAGGGGCTGCGGCGGCTCGACGACGAGATCGCCACCGCCGAACGGCTGGCGGACGTGCAGCGCGTCTACGCCCAGCGGGTGCTCGCCGTGGCCACGCGGGCGCTGGAGTCGTCGACCGAGCAGCTCGAGGACCTGACCAGGGCCGCCCGCATGAGCGAGCGCCGCTACCAGCGGCAGATCACGCTGACCGACGAGGCGTTCGACCAGCTCGCGGCGCTGGGACGGGAGGCGAGCGCGGTCGAGGCGGAGATCTCCGGCATCTCCGACCTGCCCGCCTACCAGGAGGGCAAGCAGCTCGACCTGTTGCGGCAGCAGCTTTCCGCCGCGAGCCTGCGTGCGTCGGAGGCGGCCGCACACGCCGCGAAACTGCGCGCACGGGCCGTGGCGGACGAGGAACAGGCCGGGCAGGCCAAGTCCGATGCGGCCGCACGCGCTGATGAACTGCGACGGTCCGCCGCAGTCGCACGGGAGGCCGCCGCGCGGGCCGGCATGGCGTCGGTGTTCGACGAGATCGAGTCGGGCGGTGACGCGCGCACGGGCCGACAGCTGCTCACGGCGGCCGTCGAGGCCCGGTCGGCCGAGATCAACTCGATCACGCGCACCGTTGCCGCGCACAAGAGAGCTGTCGACGCACGGGACGCCGCACGCCGACGGCTCGACGAGACCCGCGACGAGCTGGAGCAGGCCAACGAAGCGGAGGCCGTGGCGCAGAAGGCGTTCGAGCAAGCGTTTGCGAAGTTCCTCGCGGACTTCGACACGTGGTCGCGCGGCTGCGCCGAGCTGAACATCCACGAGCACGGCCAGATCGTCGAGGCCGCCGCGATGGCGCGGGAGGAGTTCAGCCGCATCGAGGCGCGGCTGGACGAGACGCGCGCGGCGTTGAACAGCCAGCTCACGCAGTACCGGTCCATCCGCGAGAAGCTCGCCAACCAGGTCGATGTGCCACCACCGGCGCCTTACACGCGGGACGGCGCCTATCGCGCATCCGCCGCGGGCGCTCCGTTGTGGCGTCTGGTCGACTTCCGCCCGGGCACCCCGCCGGCCGTGTGCGCCGCGGTCGAGGCCGCGCTGGAGGCGTCCGGCCTGCTCGACGCGTGGATCACGCAGGACGCCTCGTTCGACGTGTCCGCCCACGACCGCTTCGGCGAACCACTGCTGGTCGGCCCCGCCGCCGGCACGACGCTGCTGGAGGTGCTGGTCACCGAGGACGAGCGGTGCCACCGGTTCCTGGAGACCATCGCGTTCGGCGACACGGCGTCCGGGCACGCGGCCGCGATCGGCGCGGACGGCACGTGGCGGCTTGCGAACGCGCACGGCAGCTGGGCCAAGCCCGTGCCCACCTACATCGGCGCCGACGCCCGCAAACGCGCTCGCAGCGGCCGGATCGCCGAGCTCACCGGCCTGATCGAACAGCTCGCGACCGATCTGTCCGGGGTGGACGCCGCGCGCAACCAGATCTCCGTGCGCCGCGCGACGCTCGCGGGCGAACTCGCGCGGCAGCCCTCGAAGGACCCCATGGAGGTCGCCGAGGAGCAGCGCGACAAGGCCCAGCTGCGGTGTGCGGCGCGCAACGACGCCGTTGCGGCGGCAACGCGGCAGGTGGCCGAGGCGGAGGCCGCCGTCGCCCGCCACACGGTCGGCACGGAGGTCCCCGACACCGAGGAGCTCACGGCGTTCGGCAGCGCCTGCCACCGCTGGCTCGACGACCGGCACGACGCGTTCACCACCGAGGCGCTGTCGGTCGAGGCCGGCACGCGCGCGTCGCTGTCCAACACGCTGGCCGACGAGGCCGAGGAGACGTCGGCCGCCCGTCAGCAGGAGGCCACCGACCTCGCCATCACGCTGGAAACCGTCGAACGGGCGGCGGGCGCGGAGTTCCACGCCCTCGACCAGCAGCTCATCACGTTGCGCGCCAAGGCACTCGACATCGCCGAACGACGCGAACTGCTGCAAGACAAGCAAACGGGCTTGGCGCGCACACTCGGCACGTTGGAGGAGAAGCGCAAGAACGACACCGCACGTGCCGCGGAAGCCACTGTGGTGCACCAGGCTGCCGAAGCTCGTCATCGCCACCTGACCAGCGCCCACCTGCCCGCCGACGCCGGGGAGGTGCCCGACGTCATCGTCGACCCGCGCCTGATCCGCGAGTCGGAGTCGAAGCTCGGCATGGCCGTGCACGAGGCGCAGCAGCAGCTGGGCGGACGCATCGAACTGTCGCTCGACCCCGACGACGACGTCACGGTGCTGACCGCGACGCTGGACGGGACGCGCATGGGTGCGCACGCCCTGCTGCAGACGTTGAAGGCCGAACGCGACCGCGTGCGCACGCACATCACGGACGTCGAGCGCGACCTCTTCGACCAGACCCTCACCGGCGACACCCGCCGGCACATCGCGCAGCGCATCCAGGGCGCGACCGCGCTGGTCGGCACGATGAACCACCACCTGGCACGCGTGCAGACCGCGTCGGGCATCCGCGTGCAGCTCGACTGGCAGGTCGATCCGCAGCTGCCGCCGGGCACCCGCGAGGCGCGCGACCTGCTGCTGCGCTCAGACCTGAACGACGACGAACGCGCGTTGCTGCACCAGTTCTTCCGTGAGCGCGTGGAAGAAGCACGCGCACACGACTCCGCAACGGGCTGGGAACAACAACTCGCCCAGGTGCTCGACTACACGACGTGGCACCAGTTCGTCGTGAAGGTCGACAGGGGCGAGGGCTGGGTCCCGGTGACCAAACGCGTGCACGGCGCGTTGTCCGGCGGTGAGAAGGCCATCGTGCTGCACCTGCCGTTGTTCGCCGCAGCAGCAGCGCACTACCACGCGACCCCGACCGCGCCCCGGCTGATCCTGCTGGACGAGGTGTTCGTCGGCGTCGACGCGACCAACCGCGGCCAACTGCTGGAGCTGCTGGTCAACTTCGACCTCGACCTGGTGCTCACCTCGGACCACGAGTGGTGCGACTACCGGGAGCTGACCGGCATCGCCATCCACCAGCTCACGACCGGCACGGACGGAGACGACGCCGTCACGACCGTGCGCTTCACCTGGGACGGACACAGCCTCACGGCCGATGACTGAACAACGCCAACAGTTCTCGCTGATCGTCGTTGAGCGCTGAGTGGGGCCGCGGGTAGATTTCCGCGGCCTCCCACAACTCCTCACGCACGCTGGACGCCGTACCGATCCTGCGCCCACGCGCGCGCAGGTCGTCCATGAGGTCCTTGGCCTCGAACAGGTACACGGCGTCGATGACCAACGGCCGTGTGGTGCCGACGGAGCTGTCCGGGGCTGACTTCGGACCGGTCAGCACGAGGTAGACCTCAGGCCCGCCCTCTTCCTTCAGGTCGAGGATGTTCTCCCGCTTCGGGTACCAGCGGATGGTCACCGTGCGGCCGTCCGGCAGCCGTCCGTCGATGCTCGCGTTGGCCTGCGGTTCCAGGGCGATGCCGAGGATCCGTGCCGCGATCCAGTCGCCGAGGTGTCCCGTCGTGGCGGGGCGCCGGATGCACGCCGCCAGCGCCGCGTCGATGCTGTTGCGCGCCCCGATCAGCTTCGCCACGCGCCTCACGTCCTCCGTCATCGAGACCCGCTCAACTGACCGAGCAGCCCGGCGAACAGGTCCTCGGACACGATCGGGATTCCGTACGCGCGCGCCTTGTCCGCCTTGCCGGACAGGGAATCTGGGTCTGCCGCGATCACCACCGCGGTCTTCTTCGTCACGCCCGCCTTCACGGTGAGCCCGGCGGACGACGCCCGGCTCTCCCACACGTCCCGGCTCTCGCGCATCTCGCCGGTGAACACGACGAGGTCGCCCAGCGAGAGCCGAACCGATCTGCGCAGCGCACCGGCGACCTCGACGCCGAGCAACGACGCGACCAGCCGCAGGTCGGCCTCCTCGGCCGCGGTCAGCCGGCCGTCCGCCCACGCGGCGTCGGCCAGGGCAGCGAGGTAGCCGCGGTGCAGTTCCATCACCTGTGGCAGGCCGAAGTCGAGTGCGCGCGCCACTTCGAGCAGCTCCTCCTGCTCCTCCAGCGACAGGTGCCGGTCGACCAGCGCGCGGTCGAGCACGTCGAGGTACTCGTCACCCGACGACATCTCCACGCGTGGCAGCAGTCGCACGAGCTTCGCCAGGAAGTGCTGTTCGGCTCCATGTGCGTGGCCGCGTTGGACAGCGAACGCGTTGACGGTCCGCGGCACGGTGAGCTGCACCGGCTCCACGTGCCCGACGCGGTCCAGGCACAGGGCGAGCAGTCCCGCCGATGCCCGTGCGTCGTGCAGTGCCGAGTGCGCGGTTCCCATCGGCACTCCGGCCACCTCACAGCACGCGGCGAGGGACCGCGACGATGCGCCGAGGTAGCGGCCGGCGAGGTTCATCGTGCACAGCCCTGTCAGCGCGCCGAGTTCGTGGCCGAGCCGTGCGAACTCGGCCTGCAAGAACCGCAGGTCGAACGACAGGTTGTGCGCGACGAGCACCCGTCCCGACAGTCGTGCGGCGAGCTCACCGGCGATGCCGGCGAATTCGGGTGCGCGCCGGGCGTCCGCGGCGCTGATGCCGTGCACGCGCTGGGCGCCGAGGTCGCGGCGGGGGTTGACGAGCGTGCACCACTCGTCGGTCCGGCGCCCGGCCCCGTCGAGGTGCACGACGGCGACCTCTATCACCCGGTGGTGCTGACCTGGTGAAAGCCCGGTGGTCTCGACGTCGACGACCGCGTACCCGTTGCTCATGTCCGGCCTGTCGTTCGGACCCATGCCGGACGTTATCCCTGACCGCCCGCGTCATCCGATAGGACCAACGCGAGCTCGCCGCGGGTCGTGATGCCGAGCTTCGAGTACGCATTGGACAGATGGTTGTCCACGGTCCGTACGGAGATCACCAACGACGACGCGATCTCTTTGTTCGTGAGTCCCCGCGCGGCGAGCACGGCCACTTCACGTTCGCGACTCGTCAGCGGGGTCAGCGTCATCCGTGCCAACGCCGGTGTTCGCGCCCCCTCGCACCGCGCCATCAGTCTCGTGAACAGCGCACGGTCGCCCGACTCCGCTGCGGCCTCGGCCGCCAGCAACGCGAAGCCGCCTGCCTCGAACCGCCCGGCCACCCGCACGAGCCCGGCGGAGTCGTTGCGCACCAACGCCTCGGCGTGTTCGGCGAAGACCGGTACGAGCAGACCCGTGATCGTCTCGGCGAGTTCGCGCAGGCGTTCGTGAGACTCGGCGGCGTGTCCCAGACGCACGGCCTCGTGCAGCAGCAACGCCTCGAAGGCGAACTCACCGTGCGCACGGGCGTCCGCCACCGCGTCGAACGGCGACACGCCGCCCGCCCAGATCCGCGCCAGCCACACCCCGTGGCTGTACGGGCGCATCCCCTGCGGCGTCCGCTCTTCCGCCTCCGCCAGCAACGACCGCGCGTCGTTGCCGAGCATCGCCTCGGTCAGCGCCAGCTCGCACAAGCGCGCGAACGGTTGCGCGGGCCGGGCCTCCAGCAGCAACCGCCGCGCCTCCAGCAGCCGTCCGCCCGCCCTCGCCAGCCCGGCGAGCGCCACCGCCCAGGTCGACCGCATGGAATCCCACTCGGTCTTCTTCTTGTAGGCCTGCACGGCAAGACGTTCCGCTTGTGCCAGATCGCCGTGCATGGAGTGCACGAACACCTCGGCGAACACGATCGTCTCCAGGCCGAGCCCTGCCTCGGGAGTCGGCGGGACGACCGGGAACGGTCTCGTGTAGCTGCCCTGTACGACGTCGGCCATCGCGAGGACCGCCGCTTCGTCCGGCTTGTCGTACGAGAGCAGCGCGCGCACCTCGTCGTACTTGCCCGCGTGGAACAGAAGCACGGATCGTGCGAGGTCCATCTCCAGCATCGCGGCGGCTTCCTCGCTGCGGCCTAGTCCCCAGCCCAGGTTCAGAGCGCGCATCGTGCGCACCTCGATCGGGTCGTCGTCCGTGGCGACCATCGAGAAGACCTCCTCGGCCTCCTCCGGGCGGTCGGTGAACAGCAGTACCTCGGCCAGCACCCGACCGGCCTCCACACCACCACCGACGGACCATGCGGCGCGTGCGAGTCGTTCCGCCAGAACAACACCACCCGTTGCGCTGGCGAGATGCGCGGCCTTCAGCAAGAGCTCGGGATCATCCGCCGTACCGCTGTCGAGCTTCAACACCGCTACCCGCAGCGGATCGTCCAGCAACGAAGCCAGGTGTCGTTGATGGTTGCGCTTGCGCAGAGGAGGGCACTGCGCGCGCAACACCTCGCCGTACAACGGATGCGCGAGCCGCAGCCCCTCGTCCGTCACGGTCACGAGGCCGTCCAGCGCCTCGGACGCGGCGAGGTCCAGCGGCTCACCGAACGCCAGCAGTTCGAGCACGCGGCGTTCCTCGGCGGGCACGACGGCGAGGTGTGCCTCGATCAGCTCGACCAGCCGTGGCGACAACGGCAGCGGACCGTCCAAGGACCACACACCGCCGTGCGACACCCACTGCGCAGCGAAGTGCATCTCTCGCAGCAGCAACATGTTCCCGGCCGACGCCGTCCACAGCCGATCGGCCGTGACGCTGTCCAGCACTCCGCCGAGCACGGTCTCCAACACCTCGACCACCGCCGCACGGCCGAGCGGGTCGAGTTCGATGCGCGGCAGCAGTTCGTCCTTCCAGAGCGCCACCACCGGGTCGGGTGCGCGTTCGCCCGACCGCAACGTCGCCACCACAACGGATTCGCGGTGTTGCACGAGTTGGTGCAGCAGTCCTGCTGACGCGTCATCGAGCAGATGGACGTCGTCCACCACCACGACGCGTCCACGCAACGCGGTCCGTGCGCTGGTCAGCATCGCCAACGGAGAGGAGTTCACCGACGGCAGGAAGGGCGCCATCACCCCGAGTGGAATCTCCGACATCGCCGCCGTGGCACGCAGCCGGACGTCGCACGCCACCTCGTCCAACAGCCGCGTCTTGCCCACGCCCGCCGGGCCCGCCACGATCAGCCCGGCACCCCGCACGGCACGCCGGACCGCGGTCAGTTCGGCGTCCCTCCCCACGAACGGCCACCCCATGGGCTCAGGCTAGGTGATGGGCGACGCCAAGATGGGTGATCACCTACTCATGCCCCTGACCAGCACGAACACCACGATGAGGGCATGAGCTTCTTCACCGACCCGACCCCGTACTTCGACCGGTGGCGCGAGCAGGGGCCCGCGTTGACCGAGACCCCGGACGGCCGGCGGTCCTGGGTGATCAGCCGCTACGACGACGTCGTGCAGGCGCTCGGCCACCCCGGACTCAGCAGCGCGGTCATCCCCGGCGGCATGCTCAACCACACCGATCCGCCGGAACACACGCAGCTGCGCAAGCCCATCGCGCGCGCGTTCACCACACGGCGCATGGAAGCCCTTCGGCCGAGCATCGAGGAGATCGCCAACGAACTCCTCGACGCGTGGCAGGGCGCGGAGGAGGTGGACGTCATCGAGACGTTCGCCCATCCCCTGCCGATCACCGTCATCTGTGAACTCCTAGGTGTGCCCGAAGAGGACAGAAACGAGGTCCGAACGCTCTCCGCGGAGCTGATCGAGCCCGCAACGATGACCGAGGCGTTCGGGAGGTTCACCGCCTACGTCGAGCGGCTGCTGGCGTCCAAGGAGCCCGGTGACGACGTCATCACCGAGCTCCGCGACGAACCGAACCTGGTGATGACGCTCGTGTTGCTCATCACAGCAGGGCATGAGACGACCGTGCAGCTCATCGGCAACGGTCTGTTCGCGCTGCTCCGCGATCCTGCGCTGAAGCGGGCGCTGATCGAGGAGCCGGCCCTGGTTCCGGACGCCGTCGAGGAGTTCCTGCGCCTCGACGGGCCGTTGTCACTGGGCGTGGGTCGTGTCGCCACTGCCGACGTGGTGGTCGGAGGGGTCACGATTCCGAGATCTTCGCAGGTCACCGTCTCACTGGGGGCGGCGAACCGGGATCCTTCCCGGTATTCCGATCCGGACGTGGTGCAGCTGGGGCGGGACCCACACGTCGCGTTCGGTCACGGCGTCCACTACTGCGTGGGGGCGCGGCTCGCTCGTGTCGAGGGTGAGATCGCCTTCGCAACGCTCCTTCGGCGTTTCCCGGAACTCGCGCTCGCCGCTGAGCCCGAGTGGAGGGAGTCATTCATCCGAGGCTTGGGATCATTTCGCGTGCGACCGAAGCCTTGACGGCGGCACGGGCGGCCGACAGGTCGTCGACAGCGTAAATCTCCGGGCAGGACGCGATGACGAGGTCCTTGTCTGACGCGACGGTCAGCAAAGAAACTTTCTCGGTCAACGACTTGGCCTGCCGGACAACTCCCTTGGAGTCCACGCGGATCAGCGTGACCCACGTCTCTGACCAGGGAAAGTCGGCAACAGCGCTGGATTTGCGCAGGCCTTCCACATCGAACTCGGCAAATCTGGGCATGACACCAAGATAACGAGTCGAGGTAGCGGAAAGGCAAAGATCACCCCTTTACCGCAATGCAGCCAGCAGATGAGACAGGTTGACGCCCACGGCGTCGGCCAACCGGCGCACGACTTCCGGAGCGGGTGCCAACGGGTGTGTCTCGCGGGTGAACGGCAGGCCTTCACCGCCGGAAAACTTCGATTGCGGCGTGACGGGCGCGAGGATCGGGTAGACGCGCCAGCGCGGCACCTTCGAGTCCGCCATGGCGAGCGTGTTCTCGTGCCACAGCATCACGGTGGACTGCTTGATGTTGCGCGCGAGGACGCAACCGTGGCCCGTGAGCGTGATCGCGCGCGCGGCGGCCCGTACCGCGTTGCGGAACTCACCCTCCACGACCCACACGCCGTTCATGAACTCCGCCGTGAAGCCCTCGGTCTCCAGCGCGGCGATCGTCTCGGCGTGCTGGTCGTCCGCGGCGGCCGTGGCGAGTTCCACGACCTCCTGGACCTCAGAAGCCGTCACCACGCGCGCACCGGCCTCCGTGGAGTGGTGCAGGAGGCGTTCGACGTGCCGGTCCTCCGCGTAGGCCGCCCACTCCTGGGCCTTCTCCCACGCCGACCGTGCGATGACATCGGCCTCGGAACCGCCACGCAGCCGTGCGTCCTGGAGCAGCTGTGCGAGCACCACGGCGATGACAGAGCTCAGCAGGGCGTCGTCACGCGTCTCGTCGTCCTCGGGCACGAGAGAGACGACCAGGTCGCGCAGTTCGGCACGCCAGCTCTCGTCGCCCGCCCACACGCCGACGGCGAGCAGGTTCAGGTAGTGGTCCGCGAGCGCCATCCGCACGAGCAACGGCTGAGCGGCCGCCTCCCGCGCGTCGCGGCGCGCGGTCGCCTTCAGCTGCTGCCGTTCCGCGGGATCCACCACGCTCACGCGGATCTTGTCGAGTTCGTCGAGGAAGTCGTCCCACCGGTCGTCCGAAAACCGGGCGAAGACGTCGTCCACCTGATACCTCCAGCTCACAGTCGAGCGACGGACTCGATTACTCGTCTGGTGCGCGCCACCTCGTGCGCGCGAAAGACCGCGGCGCCCGCCAACGCCGCGATCGCGGTCGCGACGAGGGTGCCCTCGACGCGCTCGTGCAGTTCCACGCCGAGGGTCTCCCCGACGAAGTCCTTGTTGGACAACGCCATCAGCACCGGCCACCCCGTCGCCACCAAGGCGTCCGTGTGGCGCACCAGCGCGAGGCTGTGCCACGTGTTCTTGCCGAAGTCGTGTGTGGGATCGATCAGCACGCTCTTGCGAGGCACACCGAGTGCGACCACCCGTTCCGCGCGCGTCGTGGTCTCCGCGACGACGTCCGCGACGAGGTTCGGGTAGCTCACCCTATGCGGACGCGTGCGGGGCCGCGCACCGCCCGTGTGCGAGCAGACGTAGCCGGCGCCGTACTCCGCGGCGACCTCGGCGAGCTGCGGGTCCGCGCCCGCCCACGTGTCGTTGAGCAGGTCGGCACCTGCCTCGCAGACGAGCCTGCCGACGTCCGCACGCCAGGTGTCGCTGCTGATGATGAGATCCGGGTACGCGGCGCGCACGCGTGCGATGAACGGCACGACGCGACGCACTTCCTCGCCGGAATCGACCAGATCGCCCGGACCGGCCTTCACGCCACCGATGTCCACGATGTCCGCGCCCTCGTCCACGACGCGGTGCACGGCCTCCATGGCCACGTCCTCGGCGTAGGTGGCGCCCCTGTCGTAGAACGAGTCGGGGGTGCGGTTGATGATCGCCATCACCAGTGCACGGTCGCGGACGACCGTCCGGCCGCGGAACTGGAGCTCGATCACATCCCGTGTCTACCAGGTGGTCCCCGACCTTGGCACATGGCGGACGTCTCATACTGCATGGCGTGGAACTGGTGAAAGCGGTCGATGCGCTGTGGGAGCGCGGTTGGCTGCCGTACGACGTGCGCGAGATCGTGTCGCGTTCTCTCGATGAGTCCGCCACCTCTCTCGTGGTGGACGTGATCGCTTTGTCCTGTTCGCCGCATGCGGCGAGCACCGTGCACCCGCGGTGGCAGCGTCAGCTGGACGAGATCGGCGCCTCCGTGTGGTGGGAGGGTCCGTTGCTGGAGGCGTGGGCGTCGCGGCACATCGAGACTGGTTCGTACGCCGAACGCACCGCTGCCGAGCTGTTGAAGTTCATCGGTCGTTTGCCGTCGTTGCCGTTGATCCTGCCGTTGCCGGGTGACGCGCTGATGTCCGCCGTGCGCGCGGGGCTCGACCCGAAGGTGCTCAACCGCGTGCGCGGCCTGCTGGCGAAGGCCGAGTCCACGGCGTTCCCGGAGGAGGCCGAGGCGCTGTCGGCCAAGGCGCAGGAGCTGATGAACCGGCACGCGCTGGAGCGGGCGATGCTCGACGCGGACCTGCCGGCGCAGGCGACCTCGCGGCGGATGTGGCTAGACAAGAGCTACTTCAAGGAGAAGTCGCAGCTCGTGCACGTGGTGGCCGGGGCGTTCCGGTCGCGCGCGGTGGCCTACGACGGCTTCGGGTTCGTCGCGCTGGTGGGCGACGAGGTGGATCTGGAGAGCGTGGAGCTGTTGTCGACGTCCCTGCTCGTGCAGGCCACCCGGGCGATGGTCGCCGCCGGCGGCAAGTCCGGGAAGGGCAGCGAGGCGCGTTCGCGGCCGTTCCGGAAGTCGTTCCTGGTGGCCTACGCGTCCCGGATCGGCGAGCGGCTGACGGCGGTGGAGGAGTCGCCGGTGGTCGAGGACGAGCGGTTGCTGCCGGTGCTGGCCGAGCGCAAGCAGGCCGTGGACACGTTGTTCGAGCAGATGTTCACGCGGACGCGCACCTCGCGCGTGACGGTCCGCTCGGCCGCCGGGTGGGGCGCGGGCCGTGCCGCCGCGGACGTCGCGGACATCGGCACCGGTCGCAACGCGGTGACCTCGAGCTGACCGGCCACCCCTTCGAGTGAACTCCCGCCGTCCAAGGGCGTCCGGAGGCCTCCACCCCCGATTTCCCGTCAGACCCCCTCCCTAACGTCGACCCCATGACATCCACCTTCCACAACGAAACCAAGCTCGGCGAAGTCAACTACCGCCTGAGCGCGACCACCGACACGACCGACGCGATGGTCCTCGACCTGCTCGGCTCCCTCGACTCCGGCGAGGTGGTGGCCGACGGCCGCCTGCGCCTCCCGGTGGAGGGCGGCGCCACCGTCGGCAAGCTGCTGGCGCGGGTCCTCACGGCCCACACCCGCCTGCGCTCCCGCCCGTCCCGCCACGCCAACGCCAACCAGCCCTGGACCGACACCCTCGACTCGACGCTGCGCACCGAGTGGCTCACCGCCCCGGAACCGGACGCGGCGAAACTGATCAGGTCGATCGCCGACGACATGGCCCGCTCCGCCACGGCCATCAGGGCCCGCCTGGCCAGAGTGGGCTGCGACCCGGACGTGCCCGGCCGCGAACTCTCCCCCGCGGCGGCCACCCTGCTGGGGGCGACCTCAGGGCAAAGTCAGGGAAAGACCTGATCCGCCGCCCACGCCCCCGGCGGAGGCTGGAGTAAGCAAGCACCAGAGCCTCAGGGGGTACGCAGTGGAAATCGGCGGCCTGTTCACAGCCCTGCTCTTCGGAGCCATCATCGGCGGCCTGGGCCGTCTGGTGGTCCCGGGCAGGCAACACGTCTCACTGCCGGCGACGATCCTCGTGGGCATCGTCGCCGCCCTGCTGGGCACAGCAGCCGCCACGGTCCTGGGCGTCTCCGACACCTCGGGGATCGACTGGATCGAACTGGCCCTCCAGGTGGGCCTCGCCGGCGCCGGCGTGACCCTCTGGGCCAACCGCTCCAGGCAAAAGCTCCCCCGCTGACCACCGGGCGAGGGCGGCCCGCGCCGCCCACCCACGCCCGCACCTCACCGCACCGCCGCCAGACCCGAGCCGCCAGACCCGAGCCGCCAGACCCGCCGAGCGCACCCAAGCCACAGCGCCCGGCCCGCCGGCCCTCATCGGGTCGAGGCGGCCGCCTTCCCGCCGCCCGTACCGCCCGCGCGCGGGAAGTCACCGCCCTCGCACGGCGGGGTCGCTCTGCCTGCATGCGGCAGAGTCCCGCTGCCACACCCCAAGAGCAAGGCAGAGTCACGCCACCCGCACGCGCCGCAGTCCCGCCGCCTCCACAACCCAAGAGCACGGCAGAGTCACGCCGCTCGCACGCGGCGCGGCCCCACCGCCTTCGCAACCCAAAGCAAGGCAGAGTCGCGCCGCTCGCACGCGGCGCAGCCTCACCGCCTCCGCTCGATTGAGCTGTGCTGCCTTCACGTTCGTAGAGCGCGGCCGAGCCGAGCTGCCTTCACGTTCGTAGAGCGCGGCTGAGCCGAGCTGCCTCCTCCTACCCGAAGCACCGAAAGCCCGGTGGCTCAAAGGTTCCGCAGTCTCGGGGGCAGGTGCCGGCCGCACCCCTCACACCATCCTGCCCTCGAACCATCCCTACCCCGAACCGCTCCCGCCCGCCCACCCCACGTGTGACGAGCCGCCGGCCGTTGCGCCCCGACCCCCAGGAGGCCGCCCACCCCGGATGATCAGCGAACGTTCATCCCCCAGACCACTCCGTCAGCCACAATGCGCGCCTCCGACAGCGTGATGAGGAGGACCAGTGGTCCGGTTGTGCACAGGCCTGGTGGCCGTGGTGTTGCTCGCGTCCGCCGCGCCCGCCCAGGCGTCGGCGCCGTCGCGGTTCCAGCGGTTCGACACGATGTCGGTGTTCCGGAACACCTCCGCGGGTGAGCACACGGCGTCCGAGATCGCCGCCGCCACGGCGGACGGCAGGCTGGTCGTCTACACCGACTCGCCGGGCAGACGGATCGGGTTCGCGAGGACCGGGTCGAAGCTGACGCCCGACGGGGTGCTGGCGATGCCGGGTGAGCCGACGTCGGTGGACGTCGTCGGCGACCTCGCGCTGGTGGCGGTGAACACGTCGGAGTCGTTCACCGAGCCGTCCGGCTCGCTGCTGGTGGTGGACCTGGGGAGCCGCCGGGTCGTGGCGCGTCACGAGCTCGGCGGGCAGCCCGACTCCATCGACGTCTCGAAGGACGGCCGGTACGCGGCCATCGCCATCGAGAACGAGCGGGACGAGGACGTCGACGACGGCGCCATTCCGCAGGCGCCGGGTGGGTTCCTCACCATCGTGGACATCAAGCAGGACCCGGAGAAGTGGCAGCTGCGCAAGGTCGAGCTGACCGGCATCGCCGAGGTGGCTCCGCGTGACCCCGAGCCCGAGTACGTGAGCATCAACGGCCGCAACCAGGTGGCGGTCACGTTGCAGGAGAACAACCACATCGCGATCGTGGACCTCGAGTCGGGCCGGATCACCAAGCACTTCCCGGCGGGCTCGGCGACGGTGCACAACGTCGACACCGAGGACGACGGCAGGTTCGACCCGAGCGAGACCATCACAGCCGCGCGGGAGCCCGACGCCGTCGCGTGGCTCGACGACCACACGCTCGGCACCGCCGACGAAGGGGACTACCTGGGCGGGTCGCGCACGTGGACCGTGTTCGACGCCGACTCCGGCAGGGTCGTGTTCTCCTCGGGCAACGAGCTGCAGCGGATCGCGGTGGAGCAGGGGCAGTACCCGGACGGGCGGTCGGACAACAAGGGCGTCGAGCCCGAGGGGCTGGCGGTCGCGACGTTCGGCAGGGACAGGTACGCGTTCGTCGGCCTGGAGCGCGCGAACCTCGTCGCCGTCTACGACGTGAACAACCCGCGCAGGCCGCAGTTCCTGCAGGCGTTGCCGACCGGGGTGGGGCCGGAGGGTCTGCTGCCGATCCCGGCCACCCGGACGCTCGTCGTCGCGGCGGAGGAGGACTCGGCCGAGGACGGCATCCGCTCGTCGCTGAGCGGCTACCAGCTCACGCGCACGCCGCTCGCGGTGTCGTTGCAGCGCAACCAGGGCACGCCGTCGATCGTGTCGGACGGCATCGACTTCGGTGCGCTGTCCGGGCTTTCGGGCATCCCCGGCAACCACCGCGACGTCGTGTCCGTCACGGACGCCGCCTACACGCCGACCCGCGTCCTGACCATCGACACGGTTCAGGCGCCGGCGAAGGTGCGCGAGGAGCTGACGCTCACCAAGGACGGCAAGCCGGCGAGCTACGACGGCGAGGGCATCGCCGCGCGCAAGAACGGCGGGTACTGGATCGCGGTCGAGGGTGACGGCAAGCAGAAGCCGAACCTGCTGCTCGAGGTCGCCGCGAACGGCGCAGTCACCAGGGAGGTCCCGCTGCCCGAGGCGGTCGCGAAGACGGCCACCGGCAACGGGTTCGAGGGCGTCACGGTGATCGGCAGCGGCGGGAACGAGCAGGTGTGGCTGGCCGTGCAGCGCGAGTGGAAGGCCGACGAGCCCGGTCAGGCCACGCTGGCCCGGTACACGCCGGCGACCGGCGAGTGGGCGTTCGCCGCGTACCCGCTCGACGCGCCGCAGGCCGGTGCGTGGATCGGCCTGTCCGAGATCACGGCGTTGAACGACCGCACGCTGCTCGTCCTCGAACGCGACAACCAGCGCGGTGACGCGGCCAGGACCAAGAAGGTCTTCCGCGTCGACATCAGCCGCGTCGCGCCGGTCGCGGCGGGTGCCGGGAAGCCGGTGGTCACGAAGAAGCTCGCCGAGGACCTCGTCCCCGCGCTCGAGGCAGGCGGTGCCGCCACGCACGACAAGCCGGAAGGACTCGCCGTGATCGGCACCTGGCCGCTGCAACGCCTCGTCGGCGTCGTCGACAACGACGGCCTCGACGACGCGCCGGGCGAGTCGGTCTTCCTCCGGCTCGGCTGGGTCCGCTAGTCGGCGGGCTTCAACGCCAGGTAGGCCGGGCGCACCAGCTCGGCCAGCGAGGCCCCGCCCACGGTGATGGGCACGGAGTCGAGCTGGTCGAGCACCGCGTCCGGCCGCACCTCCGCGGTCGGGTCACCGAGGTTCAGGCTCGTCGTGGTCTGCTTGTGCCAGAACGTGTCCAGGCACCTCGTCAGCGGCGGCGCCTCCTCGCGCGCCGGGGCCGCCAGCGTGGTGCCGCGCAACGTCCGCAGCCGTTCCAGCAGTTCCTCACGGCCGCGCCCGCGCCACGCGAGGATCTCGAACGGGTCGTTGTCGAACGACTCCGCGAGCAGGTAGCAGGTCGCGGCGAGGTGTTTGCACGGCACCTCCCAGTCCGGGCACGTGCAGTCCATCGTCAGCTCACGCTGCGTGGCGGGAAACAGTTGCAGCCCGAGCGACGCGAACAGCGACTCGATGTCCGTCGGCATCTCGCCCGCCAGCAACTTGGCCGCGTACAGGGCCTTCCCGGCCAGCGCGTGCTCGATGCGCTGCCACTCGGCACCGGTGAACGACTTGATCGCGATCCGCGCCTTGTACGGCGTCGGCCGCGATCCCTGTACCAGGGCGATGACCATGCTCGTGGACAACGACAGCGACAGGACCTGGCCCTGCCGCGCGTAGTTGCGCCCGCGGGCCAGTCGCCCGCCCATCCCGAACGACTCCAGCACCTCGATGAACCGCCGCGACCACCACGTCGCGCCGATGTCACCGCGCTGGCTGCGCGCCTTGATCCCGTTGTCCGCCTTGATGGTCCTGCCGTACCGGGGCCACTCCCCCGACCAGTGCTCACTCACCGACGGCCTCCCCCGACAACGACAGCAGGTCGCGCAACTGGGCCGTCGACAGCTCGGTCAGCCAGTTCTCACCGGCTCCGACCACCAACTGCGCCAGCGCGCGCTTCTCCTCGATCATGGCGTCGATGCGCTCCTCCAGCGTGCCGATGCACACGAACTTGCGCACCTGCACGTTGCGCTGCTGCCCGATCCGGAACGCGCGGTCGGTCGCCTGGTCCTCGACGGCGGGGTTCCACCAGCGGTCCAGGTGGATCACGTGGTTCGCGGCGGTGAGGTTGAGCCCGGTCCCGCCCGCTTTGAGCGACAACAGGAACAACGACGGCCCGCGCTTGTCCTGGAAGCGCTCGACCATGCGGTCACGCGCAGCCTTGGAGGTGCCGCCGTGCAGGAACAGCACCTCGGTGTCGAAGCGCGCGGCCAGGTACGGCACGAGCATGCTGCCGAACTCGGTGAACTGCGTGAAGCACAACGCCTTGTCGCCCTCGGCGAGCACCTCCTCCAGCACCTCCTCCAGCCGCGCGAGCTTGCCGGACCGTCCCGCGACGCGGGAGCCGTCGCCCAGGAAGTGGGCCGGGTGGTTGCAGACCTGCTTGAGCTTCGACATGGTCGCGAGCACGAGTCCGCGCCGCTCGATGCCCTCGTCCGCCTCCTCGATCTTCTCCAGCATGTCGTTGACGACGGCCTGGTACAGCGACGCCTGCTCGGGGGTGAGGTTGCAGAGCTGGCGCATCTCGACCTTGTCCGGCAGGTCGCTGATGATGCGCGGGTCGGTCTTCACGCGCCGCAGCACGAACGGGTTCGTGATCTTGCGCAGGCGGGCGGCGGCGTCCTGGTCGTTGTGGCGCTCCACGGGAACGGCGAAGCGGGCGCGGAACGTGTTGACCGTGCCGAGCACACCGGGATTCGCGAAGTCCATGATCGACCACAGTTCGGCCAGCCGGTTCTCGACGGGCGTGCCGGTGAGGGCGACGCGGTGCCGTGCCTTGAGCTGCCGCACGGCCTGCGACTGGCGGGTCGCGCTGTTCTTGATGTTCTGCGCCTCGTCCAGCACCACGCGGTCGAAGGTGAGGTCTGCCAACGCGTCCGCGTCGCGCGCGGCCAGCGAGTACGTGGTGAGGACCAGGTCGTTGCTCTCCACGGCCTCGCGCAACGCGTCACCGTCCAGCCGGTCCGCGCCGTGGTGCACGTGCACCTTGAGCTCCGGCGTGAACCGCGCGGCCTCGCGCTGCCAGTTGCCGACGACCGACATCGGGCAGATCAGCAACGTCGGCGGCCGCTTGCCGTTGGCGCGGTTCAGCGCCTCCAACGCCAGCAGCTGCACGGTCTTGCCGAGCCCCATGTCGTCGGCCAGGCACGCACCCAGGCCGATCTTGTCGAGGAACGCGAGCCACGCCAGGCCGCGTTGCTGGTACGGGCGCAGCCGCGCGCCGAAGTTCTCCGGCGGGTCGACGGGTTCCAACTGCTCGTCGGCCTTGCCGGTGAGCAGGTCGCCGAGCCAGCCGTCCGCCTCGACGTCCACCAGCGGCAGCGGCAGGCTCTCGTCCGCCTCCGTCAGTCCACTGTGGAGCATGACCTCCGCTGCGGTCATCTGGCCACCACCGCGTTTGAGGAACGCGAGCCCGGCCGCGAGCCGCTTCTGGTCGACCTGCACCCACTGTCCGCGCACCTTGACCAGCGGGACCTTCGCCCTGGCCAGCTCGGCGAGCTCCGCGTCGGTCAGCGTGTCCGCGCCCAGCGCGAGTTCCCACTTGTAGTCCACGATGGACTTCAGGCCGATCTCGCTCTCCTTCGCGACGGTCCCGGCCGTGCCGCGGCTCTTGGTCGTGAGCTTCAGGCCGAGCTTCGTCGTCTGCTGCCACCAGGACGGCAGCAGCACGCCGAACCCGGCCTGCGCCAGTGCGGGCGCCGCGGTCAGGAACCGGTACGCGCCCTCCGCGCCGACCTCCAGCTCGGAGGGGTGCTGGCCGCGCAACGCCTCGTCGAGGTCGGGGTGCAGCTTGCTCGCGCGCCCGAGGTCGGCGAGCAGGTGTTCCTGCGGTGCGGGGATCCAGCGCCTCAGCACACCGTCGTCGGCGAACCACACCTGCTGCGCGGGCACGAGCACGCTCGGTTCGTCGACGGCCTGGAGCAGGAACTCGACGGCCCACTCCTCCTCGTTGCGCTGCTCGGGCGAGCGCAACCGGAAGCACGTGCGCACCGGGCTCTCGGTGCCCGCGCTGGTCCGCCACCGGTCGAGCTGCTCGCGCAGTTCGTAGAGCTCGACGGGGTCCGCGTCGAACGTGGGCTCGCCGGTGAGCGCGGCGAGCCACGCCTCAGCGGTGGTCCTGCGTCGTTGTGGTGCGAGTGCCACGCCTTCGAGACGGGCGCGCACCTGTTCGTCCACCGCGGTCGTGAGCGCCGCACGGACCAGTTCGCCCGGGTCGCCGGCGATCTCCTCGCAGCGGCATGCGGGCGGCATCGCGGCCTGCAACGAGGCGAAGCGCGCCGAGTCCGTTCCCGACAGCACCGGAACCCACCGCGCACGGGGCTGATCCGGTGCGACGGCGGGCAGCACGCGGCCACGTTCGACCAGGTCAGCGGCAAATCCGGCCACGTCGAACACGAACCGCGCCGAGTCGCTCAGCCGCATCTCGGCGGGACGTTCCGGGGTGCCGTGCAGCCGGACCGTGGGCACGCCCCACTGCCGCAGTTGCACCTTGCCTCGCTGGGCACGTCCGGCGGTGAGCGGGTCGCGCACCAGTTCCGGCGACGCCATCGGACCGGACGAGAACGACGGCAGCAGCAACGCACGGGTGGTCGCCTTGAGCGGTTCCAGCCCGAGCACGGCGGCCAGCGTCTCGGTCGTCGCGGCGAACGGGTGGGGCGCGTCCCGTCTCGTGCTCTCGCTGCGGGCGGGCAGCCCGGAGTCCTCGGCCCACAGCGCGAGGACGCCGTCGGTCGTGCAGAGGCCATGCAGTACGAGCACCCTTGAACCCTATGTGCTCACATTGGGGCCATGGTCGAAGACTCCCCTGTCGTGCTGGACGGTCAGTCCCTGAACGCCGACGACGTGGTGCGCGTCGCGCGGTACCACGCCCCGGTGACCCTCCACGCTGACGGACTCGCACGGCTCGACGCGTCCTGGCACGCCAGCCAGCGTCTTGTGGTGCGACGACAGGTGTACGGCCGCACGACCGGCGTGGGCGCGAACCGCGACCAGATCGTCAGCACCGAGGGGTGGGCCGAGCACGGTCTGCGCCTGCTGCGCAGCCACGCGGGAGGCCTCGGCGGCATGCTGCCCGAGGAGCAGGTGCGCGCGATGATGGTCGTCCGGTTGAACCAGCTGCTGGCGGGTGGTGCAGGCGTGCGGATGGCCGTGGCCGACGCGCTGCTGGCCGCGTTGAACAGCAGCTGCTACCCCGGCGTCCACGAATACGGCGCGATCGGCACCGGCGACCTGACCGCGCTGGCCGAGACGGGCCTGACGTTGCTCGGCGAACGCTACTGGCTCGGGTCCACCCAGACCCCGGACCCGATCGAGCTCGACTCGGGCGACGCGCTGGCGTTGATCAGCAGCAACGCCCTTACGATCGGCATGGCGGGCCTGGCCTGGCAGGACGCGCACCAGTTGCTGAAGGCGACCCAGGTCGTGGCCGCGCTGTCGTTCCTCGCGGTCGACGGCGCCGTCGAGGCCTACGACGAACGCGTCCACCTCGGCCGCCCGCACCCCGGCCAGGTCGCGGTCGCCGCCGAGATGCGCCGCCTGATCGGCGAACCGCCGCTCCCACCGGCCCGCATCCAGGACCCGTTCGGCTACCGCTGCTTCCCGCAGATCCACGGCCCGGCCGTCGACGCCGCGACCGACCTCAGCCGCGTGCTGGACGTCGAGTTCAACGCCGCCGCCGAGAACCCGCTGATCGTCGCCGACCACTTCGGTCCCGAGGACGACGCGGCGTACCACCACGGCGCGTTCCACAGCGCATACCTCGGCCAGGCGCTGGACCGCCTGCGCCTGGCGATGCTGCACACCGGCCACCTCTCGACCGCGCGCCTCGCCACGTTGGTCGAGCCGAACTTCACCGGCCTGCGCCCGTTCCTCGCCGAAGGTGTGCGCGGCAGTTCGGGCGTGATGATCCTCGAGTACAGCGCCAACTCGGCGCTCGCCGAGGTCCGCACCCTCGCCGAGCCCGCGAGCATCGGCAACGCCGTGGTGTCGCGCGGCCAGGAGGAGAACTCGAGCTTCGCGTTCCAGTCGGCGTCCCAGGCCCTGCGCTCGCTGGGCGCGTTCCGCCTGGTGCTCGCCTGCGAGGTGGTGGCCGCCGTCCGGGCGCTGCGCCTGCGCGGCATCGTTCCCCCGTCGCCGGGTCTGCGGGCCGCCTTCGAGGCGGCGGAGTCGAAGCTCAACCCCGACATGTCCGACCGCCAGCTCAGCCCGGACGTGGAGGTGGCGTCGGCCCTGCTCGACGACTTCGCCGCCGTCTGACCCTTGATCTCGACCAATCTGGAGCTTTTACGGTGGGCTGCGACCAGGTTGTTCGAGGTGGGGGTTGCAGATGCGGGCTGTGCGCGTGCACGAGTTCGGCGGGGCCTCGGTGCTCCGCGTGGAAGAGGTCCCGGCGCCTTCGGCGGGCCCGGGACAGGCCGTGGTCGCCCTGGAGGTCGCCGACGTGATCTTCCTGGACACCCTGCTGCGCGGCGGCTGGGGCCAGGAGTACTTCCCGCTGACGCTGCCGTACGTGCCGGGCCTCGGCGGTGTGGGCGTGGTGCTCTCCGTCGGGTCCGACGTCGACCCGGCGTGGGTGGGCAGGCGCGTCATCGCCCGAGGCGCGGGGGCCTACGCCGAACGGGTCGCCTTCGCGGCCGAGAACCTCGTCGCCGTACCGGCCGACCTGCCGTCCACGACGGCCGCTTCGTTGATCCACGACGGCGCGACCGCCCTGCTGCTGGTGCGCCGGGCGGAGATCGTGCCGGGCGCGTGGGTCCTGGTGTCGGCGGCGGCAGGCGGTGCGGGGTCACTGCTGGTTCAGCTCCTGTCCGGCGCCGGGGCGCGCGTCATCGCCGCCGCTCGCGGGCAGCGCAAGCTGGACCTGGCCCGCGAACTGGGCGCCGAGGTGACCGTCGACTACTCGGTGGACGGCTGGCAGCACCAGGTCCGCGAGGTGTCCGGTGGCGTCGGCCTCGCCTACGACGGAGCGGGTGGCGCGCTCGGCAAGGCCACGTTCGACGCCGTGGCCGAGGGCGGGCGGTTCGTCACGTACGGGTCGTCGGACGGGCTCACCACCATCGATCCGGCCGAAGCCTCGCGGCGGCGGGTGCACGTCGACGACGTGCTGGCGGCGGGGGCGCCGGCGGCTGACGTCGTGCGGGGGCTCCTTTCTGACGCGCTCGCCCTCGCGCTGGAGGGGCGCATCCGGCCGGTGATCAGTGCTACGTATCCGTTGGCAGAGGCGGAAAAGGCGCATCGGGCGCTGGAGGAACGCACGACGCTCGGCAAGTCGCTCCTGCTGATCTAGCCGCGGCGGGACTTGGGTTTGGTGGCACGGCTGGATGCGGGCTCGGGCTTCGCGGGGCGGCTGGTGGGCAAAGAGGTTGGGGACGGCGGGGTAGGTGGAGCTGACGGCAGGTGGGCGGGTCAGGACGGCGGACAGAGCGCCGCGAGCAGGCTAGAAGGTGGAGGGTCGGCGGTCGAGATGCGGTGTGGCGTGCGCCGACGGCAGCGTGGCGGGCGCGGTGGCGGTCAGCCTCCTGCCACGCTCGGCAGGATCTGCACCTCCGTCCCCTCCGGCAGCGGCGTGCCCGGGCCCTCCAGCCGGCGGCACTCCTCCCCGTTGACGTAGAAGTTCACGTACCGCCGCAGCCCCGCCCGCTCGTCCCGCAGCCTGCGGTCCAGGCCCGGATAGCTGGCGGCGAGCACGTCCAGGGCCGCGCCCAGGGTGGCCGGGGGCGGCACGTCGACCTCCACGGAGGCGGCGCCGTCCACCACGCCTCGCAGCACGCCGGGGATCAGGACCGTCACCTTCACGACGGGACCACCACCGCCCGCACCGCCATCACGTCCGGCAGGTGGGCCGCCACCTGGTGCCAGGTCTCGCCCTCGTCGGGGCTCGCGTAGACCTCGCCCGAGCGGGAGCCGAAGTAGACGCCGGAGACCGGTGCGTCGTCGGTGCACATCGCGTCGCGCATGACGGCGGAGTAGAAGGTGTCCGGCAGGCCGGCTCCCAGCGCTGTCCAGGTGGCGCCCGCGTCCGTCGAGCGGTAGACGCGGCACTTGCCCTCCGGCGGGAAGCGGCGGCCGTCCGCCTCGATCGGGAAGGTGAAGATCGTGTCCGGGTCGTGGGGGTGGACGACCATCGCGAAGCCGAAGTCGGTGGGGAGCCCGGCGGCGATGGACTGCCAGGTGTCGCCTCCGTCGTCGCTGCGGTAGACGCCGTGGTGGTTCTGGGCGTAGAAACGAGAAGCCAGGGCCGGGTGCTGGGCCACCTTGTGGACGCACTGGCCGAACTCCGGCCAGGGGTCCGGGTAGAAGTAGGCCTTGATGCCCTTGTTGCGGGCTTCCCACGACTTGCCGCCGTCCGCGGTGCGGTAGACGCCGCCGGTCGACATCGCCACGAGCACGCGGTCCGGGTCGGCCGGGTCGGGGACGATCGTGTGGACCGCCTGGCCGCCGAAGCCCTCGCCCCAGTCCGGGCGGTGCGGGTGGTTCCAGAGGCCCTCGACGAACTCGAACGAGCGGCCGCCGTCGGTGGACTTGAACAGGGCGGACGGCTGGGTGCCCGCCCAGACGACGCCCGGTTGCGAGGCGGGGGCCGGCTGGAGTTGCCAGACGCGTTCCAGCGACGCGTCCTGCACCGGGAACGCGATCGGCGGTGTCGAGGACTCCTCCCAGGAGGCGCCCAGGTCGTCCGAGAGGGAGACGCCCGGACCGAAGTGCGGGGAGGAGACGCCGGCCAGCAGGCGCAGGCCCTCGCGGGAGTCGAACGCGACGGCGTACACCTCCTGCATCGCGTGGTGCGGGCCGTCGACCTGCCACGAGACCCGATCCTCGCTGCGGGCGAGCCACAGCCCCTTGCGCGTACCGATCGCCACCACCACCGTCATCGCAACGCTCGCCTCCTCGGCAGAAGATGTGATGCGGAGCACGCTACGCCGGGGGTCCGACAATTTCTGAGCGAGAGGGAAACCCCACGTAGACCCACAAGTTACTCACTGGTAGCGTCCGAACGCAGAGACGCAAGGAGGCGCACAGTGCTGCTCGACCCGAACCATTACGACCCGGCCCACCTCGACGACGAGACCCGCCGCCTGCTCAGGGCGACCGTCGACTGGTTCGAGGCCCGCGGCAAGCGGCAGCTCATCGCGGACGCGCAGGACAAGGTCTGGTACACCGAGTTCCTCGACTTCGTGAAGCGCGAGAAGCTCTTCGCCACCTTCTGCACGCCGAGCAGCGTCGACGGGACCAAGCGCTGGGACGCCGCCCGCAACGCCGCGTTCAGCGAGGTGCTCGGCTTCTACGGCCTGCAGTACTGGTACGCCTGGCAGGTCACGGTGCTGGGCCTCGGCCCGATCTGGATGAGCGGCAACGAAGAGGCCAAGCAGAAGGCCGCCGCGCTGCTCGACTCCGGCGCCGTCTTCGCGTTCGGCCTCTCCGAGAAGGAGCACGGCGCCGACGTCTACAGCACCGACATGATCGTCACGAAGACCGGCACCGGCTACGAGGCCACCGGCGGCAAGTACTACATCGGCAACGGCAACGTCGCCGGCATGGTCAGCGTCTTCGGCAAGCTCGCCGACTCCGACGAGTACGTCTTCTTCGCGGTCGACAGCCAGCACGAGAAGTTCGAGCTGGTCAAGAACGTCGTCGACAGCCAGATGTTCGTGAGCGAGTTCAAGCTCGACGGCTACCCCCTCACCGACGCGGACATCCTGCACCGCGGACCGGACGCGTTCTCCGCCGCGCTCAACACCGTCAACGTCGGCAAGTTCAACCTCTGCACGGCGAGCATCGGCATCTGCGAGCACTCGTTCTACGAGGCGATCACCCACGCCCACAACCGGATCCTCTACGGCAACCCGGTCACGGACTTCCCGCACGTGCGCCAGAACTTCGTGGACGCCTACGCCCGCCTCACCGCCATGAAGCTCTTCGCGGACAGGTCGGTCGACTACTTCCGGTCGGCGAACGAGAACGACCGCCGCTACCTCCTCTTCAACCCCATCACCAAGATGAAGGTCACGAGCGAGGGCGAGCACGTCATCGACCTGCTGTGGGACGTCATCGCGGCCAAGGGCTTCGAGAAGGACACCTACTTCACCCGCGCCACGGCCGACATCCGCGCGCTGCCCAAGCTCGAGGGCACCGTGCACGTGAACCTGGCCCTGGTGCTCAAGTTCATGCCGAACTACCTCTTCAACCCCGCGCGGTACGAGGAGGTCCCGACCCGCCACGACGCGAGCGACGACGACTTCTTCTGGCACCAGGGCCCGGCGCGCGGCCTCGGCAAGGTCCAGTTCCACGACTGGGAGCCGATCTACGCCGAGCACGCCCACCTGCCCAACGTGGCGCTGTTCCACGAGCAGGCCAAGGCCATCAAGACCCTGCTCACCACGGCCGCGCCGGACGAGGCCCAGCAGAAGGACCTCGACTTCCTGCTGAACCTCGGCCACCTCTTCACCCTGGTCGTCTACGGCCAGCTCGTCCTGGAGCAGGCCAAGATCACGGGCACCGACCAGCACGTGCTGGACCAGGTCTTCGACGTCCTGGTCCGCGACTTCTCGGGCTACGCGACCGCCCTGCACGGCAAGGCCAGCAGCACCGAGGCCCAGCAGCGGTGGGCCGTCGGCCAGATCCGCAAGCCGCACGTCGACCAGGCCCGCTTCGACGCCGTCTGGCAGCAGGTGGAAGCGCTCTCCGGGCAGTACGAGATGCGCCCCTAGGACTGGTAGCGCTCCAAACCCGCGATCAGGAGTTCGAGCCCGCACTCGAACTCCTGGTCGTGGTCGTAGGTCGCCAGCTCGCCGATCACCCCGGCGGACAGCGGGAACGCCGACACGTCGACGTCCGCGTACTGCGACAACGCGATCCCGCCGAGCTCCGGCGACGTCGCGACCTCCCGCATCAACGTCCCCAGCAGGTACGACACCATCGCCCGCATCATCCCGACGGCGATCCTGCCGCGGAAACCCGCGCGGTCGAAGTTCAGCAGCGCCGCCTCGATCGTCCGGAACCCCGCCTCGGAGCTCAGCCGCCGGGTCGCCAGCAGCACGAACGCGCGGGGGTGCCGCCGTGCCAGTTCGCGCACCGCACGGGCGTGCGCGCGGATGTGATCACGCCAGTCGTCGCTGTCCACGTGGTACGGCCGCGCGTCCGCCATGATCCGCTCGGCCGCGAGGTCGACCAGCACCGCCTTGTTCGGCACGTGGTTGTACAGCGACATCGTGCCCGCGCCGAGCTCGGAGGCGAGCCGCCGCATCGACACGGCCTCGACGCCCTCGCGTTCGATCAGCCGCACGGCCGCATCGACGATGCGGTCGCGGGTCAACGGTTCACGAGTGGAGGACACTGGCGGAGACCATACGACGTGGAGTAGCTTCCCTGCGACGTACGGCGTACGTAGGAGGGTCGGCCGGCATGACCGAGTCCAAGGCGCTCAGAGCGCTGCGTGAAGCGATCGTCTTGGAGCACATGGAGTCGCAGAACCAGTTCGACTTCGACACTTCCCTGAACACGTTCCCCCACCCCCGCTACGAGATCATGGCGTCCGGGCAGGTCCTCGACGGCGTGGACGCGGTCTGGGACTACTGGCAGCGCACCCGCGCCGCCTTCCCCGACCAGCGCAACAAGGTCATCGACGTCCACCACGCGGACAACGCCGTGATCCTCGAGTTCGAGCTGCAGGGCACGCACCTCGGCAGTCTCACCGGCGAGGAGGTGACCGGACGGTCGTTCAAGGTCAGGATGGTCGGTTTCTTCCTGTTCGACAAGGACGTCCTGGTCTGCCAGCGGGTCTACGGCGACACGGCGACGGTGATGGCCCAGCTCGGGATGCTGGACGTGCCGGAGGAGTTCTAGAAGACCACCCGGACCTCCCCGACGACCTGTCCACCTCCTGTCACGGGTACGGACAGCGATTCCTTCGCCGGCGACACGTCGAACCCCATGGCCGCCAACGCCGTGAGCCCGATCGCCGTGGTGGCGCGGGGATTGCCGTCGAGCACCTTCACCGCCACGGCGTGCCCGGCCGCGGTCGCGAGCACCAGCACGCCCTCCGCACCACCCTTGGCCACCACGCCCGGCAACTGCTGCATGACCACGGTGTTCACGTGCCCGGTTCCCCCGACGTACTCGGGAAACCCGCGCATGGCGTCGGCGACGGGCGTGCGCACGAGCCCCTGCATCGCGCGCGCCAAGCCGTGCAACGACAACGCGAACACCGGCGCTCCACAGCCGTCGATCGCCGTGTGCACGACGGACTCCCCTGCCAACTCCTCGACCGTGCGCAACACCAGCTGCTGCAACGGGTGCGTGGGCTCCAGGTAGGTCTGCGTGGGCCACCGCGCCGCCACGCACGCCGCCAGCATCGCCGCGTGCTTGCCGGAGCAGTTCATCCGCACCCGCGACGGCTCCGACACCCGTTGCCGCGTGTCCTCGTCCTCGGGCCACGACGGCGGGCAGCGCAACAACCCCACCGGCAACCCGCCGAGCAGCTGCATGACGAGCTCGACGTGCCGGTTCTCCCCCGTGTGCGACCCGGCGGCGATCGCCAGTGACGGTCCGGCCAGCGGTGCTCCCGCGGCCAGGCACGCCAGCGCCTGGAACGGTTTCATGCACGACCGGGGCAGCACCGCGTCCTGCACGGCGCCGACCGACACGCCCACGGCACCGGACGGCAGCAGCCCGACGACGCTGCCGTGGTGCAGGCTCTCCACGAACCCGGACCGGGTGACCTCAGCGAGCAGTGCGGGCACGGGATGCCTCCAGCCGGTGGGCCAGCCTGGACAGCGCCAGGTTGACCACGAGGTAGACGAACGCGACGACGAGGAAGGTCTGGATCAGCAGCCCGTTGTGGTTCGCGAGCACCCGGCCGTTGAACAGCAACTCGGTGTAGGACACGACATATCCCAGCGAGGTGTCCTTCAACAGGCTGACAGCTTGCGTCACGAGCAACGGTGTCATGTGCCGCACGGCCTGTGGCAGCACCACGACCCGTGTCACGACCCCGTCCGGCATGCCGAGCGAGAGCCCCGCCTCCCGTTGCCCGGGGTCGACCGCCTCGACGCCCGCCCGGAAGATCACCGCGTAGGACGCCGCGTGCGACAGGGCCAGCGGCACCACGAGCTTCCAGAACAACGGCAGGTTCACGCCGAACGACGGCAGCACGAACAGCATCACGTACACGAGCAGCAGCACCGGAACAGTGCGCATGACCTCGGCGTACGCGCGCGTGAACCGGTTGGGCCGCAACGCGAGCAGCAGCCCACCCGCCATCGCCAGCACACCAGTCGCACACGCCGCCACCACCGTCGAACCCAGGCCTTCAAGCAGATAACGCCACACCGGCCAGGTCAGATACGGCTTCCACCGAACCAGCTCCAGCTGGCCTCCGGCCGCGAACCGCCACAACCCCAGCGCCACCAGCCCGGCCAGCACGGCGGCGGACACCGCGGAGATCCAGAAGACCCGGCGGCGGAACCGGGGACCGGGAGCGTCGAACATCAGGCCAGCCGCCGTTCCAGCACGCGCGCACCGAACCCGATGCCCGCCGCCATCACCAGGTAGCAGAGTCCGACGCCGGTGAACACCAGCAGCGGCTGGGCGATCTCCAGGTTGATCCGTTGCGCCGCACGGGTCATGTCCACCACGCCGACGACACCGGCCAGTGCCGTGGCCATCGTCAGCGCGATCGCGATGTTCGCCAGCGGCTGCACGACGTTCTTCACCGCCTGCGGCAGGATGACGTGCCGCAACGACTGCCGGACCGTGAGCCCCAACGCCCGCGCGGCCTCGCCCTGCCCCGACGCCACGGCGTGCACGCCCGACCGCAGCGCCTCCGCCACGAACGCCGCCTCGTACAGCGCGATCGCCGTGAAAGCCGTCCAGAACAAGGGCATCGTGACGCCCACCTCGGGCAGCCCGAACACGAACAGCACCAGCCACGCGAGCAGTGGCACGTTGCGCCACACCTCGACGTAGACCGCGCCGGCCCCGCGCAACACCGGAACCGGCACGATCCGCAGCACCGCGACCAGCCCTCCGACGACGAGAGCGCCGCAGAACGACAGCAGGGTCAGCGCGACGGTGTTCAGAAACCCTTCGAGGACCAGGCTCATGAGGCGATCGCGGGTGGTGCCGGCGCCTCGCCGGTGACCACGGTGCCGATCGTCTGCCGCCAGACCTCCTGCCACAGCCCGGACTTGCCGATCTCGCGCAGCCAGCCGTCGACGAACGCCGTGAACTCGGTGTCCCCGTGCTTGATGCCGATGCCGTACGGGTCCTCGGTGAACGGCTCGCCGACGAGTTCGAGCTCGGGGTCCTTCGACGCGTCCGCCACCAGAATCGCCTGGTCCTGCACGTAAGCGTCGCCGCGGCCCTGCTTGAGCGCCGTCACGCACTCGGGGTCGGAGCCGAACTCGACGATCTTCGCGGTGGGCGCGGCGTCCTGAACCGCTGTCACCCCAGGGGTGTTCGCGCCGACGATCACGGTCTTTCCCGCCAGGTCAGCGGGTTTCGAAACACCGGACGTGCCCTTGCGGACCGCGATGGCCTGCCCCGACCGGTAGTACGGCCCGGCGAACGACACGCGCTCCCGCCGGGCGGGTGTGATCGTGTAGGTCTGGAGGATGACGTCCACGGTGCCGTTGGCCAGCAACGGTTCGCGCGTCTCGGACGTCGCGGTGAGCAGTTCCGTCGAGGGCTTGCCGACGATGTACTGCGCGAGCAGCTTGCCCAGGTAGGCGTCGAAGCCCGTGAGCTCACCGCTGATCGGGTCGAGCTGGGACAGCAGCGGAGCGTCCTGGGAGCCACCGATGAGCAGTTCGCCCCGCTTCCTGATCCGGTCCACCGCCGAGCCAGGGGTCACCTGACCTGCGTAGACGGGCGCCTTGGCCAGCAGGGCGTCGATCTTGGAGCCCCCTGGCACCGACTCGGCACCGCCGGAGCACCCGGCCACGAAGAGCAACAGCGCGGCTACGAACAGTCTCCCCATGCCCCGAAGCTACTGATCGCGTTCGAACGGGCACAAGACGCAGCGAAGCCGTCTGTCCAATACAGGACAGACGGCTTCACCGTGAGATCAGCTGTGCTGATCGATCAGACTCAGACGGCGCGAACGCCCTGGGCCTGCGGGCCCTTCTGGCCCTGACCGATCTCGAACTCGACCCGCTGGTTCTCCTCGAGAGCCTTGTAGCCGTTCATCTGGATCTCGGAGTAGTGGACGAACACGTCGGCGCCACCGTTGTCGGGGGAGATGAAGCCGAAGCCCTTCTCCGCGTTGAACCACTTGACGGTGCCCTGTACTGCCATCTTGCTACTTCTCCTCTAACAGGTGCCGGATCGCGCTCGCGACCACCGGGTCAAGTCGAAAGAGCGCCTTCTCCGGAACCTGGAGAAACCGCACAACTCGCGACCTCGTTCCGCGAGCGGGGTTTGTCCACGAACACGAAACGTACGACCTTGGACAGTCAACCACGCCTCCCTGGTCGCAGTCGAGCCATCAATCTCACTGCTACCGTGAGACCCCGAACGATCGCGCGGAGGTCCCCGTGTCCGAGCTGACGACGATGTCGGTCACCGTCGCCGTCGCTCCCCACGTCCGCGGAACCCTCACCGCTCTCGTCGCGAAGCACCTCCCCGCCCGGCCGGTGAAGCGCCCCCGCGACCGCGTGGAGAACAGCCTCGAGAGCCAGGTCGTGGGCACGGTGATCCAGATCTCGAACCTCCACGGCGACTTGAACAACTACGACAACCGGTAACCTGGAGGGTCGTTGACCCAGGGGGCCGTGGTGTGACCGGCAGCGAGAGACTGCTCTTCTTCTTCATCGGTTTGGTGACCACCTTCGTGTTCATCCGCATCAGCGTGCGCATGATCAGGGCGAAGGTGCGCTGGTGGCCCGGGAACGTCGTGCACGGCGACACGCACGTGCACCACGTCGTGTTCGGCACCGTGCTGATGCTCCTGTCGAGCGTCACGGGCCTGGTGATCCCGGACGACCTGTACGGCGCCAGGCTGGCCGCCGCGGCCGGGCTCGGCGTGGGTGCCGCGCTGGTGCTGGACGAGTTCGCGCTCATCCTGCACCTGCGGGACGTGTACTGGACCAAGGCGGGCAGGCTGTCCGTGGACGCCGTGTTCCTCGCCATCGGCCTCACCGGCACGTTCCTGCTGGGCGCGCGCCCGCTCGGCTACGACGAGGTGCTCCAGCTCAACCCGGAGACGACGCCCGCGTCGACGTTCACGCTGCGGGTGATCGCGATCGGGGTGAACCTCTGCCTCGCGATCGTGGCGCTGCTCAAGGGAAAGATCTGGACGGGCCTGCTCGGGCTGCTCGTCCCCGTGGTGCCCGCGGTGGGGGCCGTGCGGCTGGCGCGGCCGGGGTCGCCGTGGGCGCGCTGGCGGTATCCGGAGGGCTCGCGGAAGCTGACCCGCGCCTACCGCCGGGAGGCGCGGATCAGACAGCCGATCATCCGGGCGAAGATCGCCGTGCAGGAGTTCATCTCGGGCCGTCACGACCTGCCCGACCAGGACAGGTCCTGAGACTCACCCTCCGACGATGTCCTGCTGCGCGCACACCGGTCCGAGGTCGCCGGCGCACAGTTCAGCCGCCTTCACGACCCCCTCGGTGACCAGTCCGCGCACCGAGTCCTTCTTGATCAACGTGGCGCCGAGCAGCACGGACTTCACGTCTCGCCGCGACACGGGGTCCCGGAGGTTGCCGGTGGCGAGGTCATCGGCACCGTCCAGGTCGCCCTTCGCGATGGCGATGGCGAGCCGGGCGGCCGCCTCCGCCTCGTCGCGCACCGGTTTGTAGACCGTGACGCACTGATCGCCCGCGAGCACCGCCCGCAGACCGTCGATCGTGGCGTCCTGGCCCGTGACCGGCACCCTGAGGTTCTTCTTCTTGAGCACCGCGATGACCGCGCCCGCGAGGCCGTCGTTCGCCGCGACGACGCCGTCGACCTTGCCGCCGTTCTCGTTCAGGATCTGCTCGAACAGCTGCCCGCCGAGTTCGTTGTTCCAGTCGGCGACCGGCTGCGACTTCACGAGCTTGAGCGCGCCGCTGTCGTACTTCGAGGACAGCCGCGACTTCTGGCCCTGGGTGAAGAGCGTGGCGTTGTGGTCGGTCGGCGCGCCCTCGATCTCGATGATCTGCGCGCCCGGCTTGCTGCCGAGGCACTCGAGCAGTCCGTCGGCCTGGAGCTGGCCGACGTTCACGCTGTCGAACCCGACGTGGTACTCCGCCTGGCCGCCGAGCGTCACCCGGTCGTAGTCGATGACCGGGATGTTCGCGGCTTTCGCCTTCTTCTGCACCGCGAGTCCGCCGGCCGCCGACAACGGCGTGATCATCAGGACCTTCACCTTGCGCCGGATCATCTCGTCGGCGATCTGCGCGAACTTCGCCTCGTCGCCCTCGGCGTTCTCCATGAACGGTTCGATGTCCGCGTAGTTGAACGCCTGCGTGAGCAGCGGCCGGTCCTGCTCTTCCCAACGCGTGGATGTCGTTCGGTCGGGAAGGATTACCCCGACGATTGGTTTGGGACCACGCGTGGGCAGCGTCGGAGAACCCTGACCAGCACCACCGCAGGCAGAGAGGAGAAAGAGCAGGCACGCCGACGATGCCATTACCCGTCTTCGCATAATCGCGAAGTCCAGCGCTTGAATCTTGTTAAGTCAAGATTTCTTCTCATAACATCACGCTCCGCTTCCGATCGGCTACAGTTCGATTCCGTACGAAAGGTGCTGATGCGGGGCGAATTTTCGTGTCAGTGTGTCCAACTCGGGCGGCAATCGGGGGCCGCACCGATGTTGTTGGATCCAGCCCTGACCGGGTGTGAGGAGACAGCTAGGTGAGAACGCGCAGAACCGTGATGGCGGTGGCGGCAACGGTGTCGCTGATCGCCGCGGGCACTTCGGCGGCGGGGGCCGCGCCGGCCACGACCGGGCCGGCGACGGAGTACACCGTCCTTCTGGAACAACCCGGTAACCGCGACTTCGCGATCGACGCCGTGGAAGCGGCCGGTGGTGAGGTCCTGCGGAGCAACGACGCCGTCGGCCTGCTGACGGTCAAGGCGCCCGCGAACGGCTTCGTGGAGAAGGTCTCCGCTTCGAAGGAGATCGTCGGCGCCGCGCGGACCACGCCGATCGGGCACGCGCCCGCGGCGAAGGCCGCGAAGATCAAGCAGGACAACGTCGAGAAGGAGAACAAGGGCGAGAAGCCGAACAAGGCTCCCGCCCAGCAGGGCTCGACCGCCGGCATGGACCCGCTCGACGGGGACCTGTGGGGTCTGAACCTGGTGCGCTCCAACATCGCGCGGGCCAAGCAGGCCGGCGACAAGCGCGTGTACGTCGGCATCCTCGACACCGGTGTGGACGGTTCCCACCCGGACATCGCGCCGAACTTCAACAACGAGCTCTCGCGCAACTTCACCGTCGACATCCCGAACGACTCCGACGGTGGCGTGTTCGACGGCCCGTGTGAGTTCCGCGGTTGCGTGGACCCGGCCAACTGGGACGACGGCGGCCACGGCACGCACGTCGCCGGCACCATCGGTGCCGCCGCCAACGGCTTCGGCATCTCCGGTGTCGCGCCGAACGTGTCGCTCGTCAACATCCGCGGCGGCCAGGACGCGGGCTCGTTCTTCCTGCAGCCCGTCGTCGACGCGCTCACCTACGGCGCCGACATCGGCCTGGACGTCATCAACATGTCGTTCTACGTCGACCCGTGGTACATGAACTGCGCCAACGACCCCACGGCCACGGCCGAGGAGCAGCTGGAGCAGCGCACGATCATCAAGTCCGTCCAGCGCGCGTTGAACTACGCGCACAAGAAGGGCGTCACGCTGATCGGCGCCGGCGGCAACAACCACGAGGACCTGGGCAAGCCGCGCCAGGACGTCGTGAGCCCGAACTACCCGCCGGGCCACGCCCGTCCGCGTCCGGTCGACAACGCGACCTGCCTCAACCTCCCGACCGAGGGCAACCACGTCATCTCGGTGTCGTCGCTCGGCCCGTCGACCGCCAAGGCCGACTACTCGAACTACGGCCTCGAGCAGACCGCGGTCTCGGCTCCCGGTGGTTACTTCCGCGACGGCCTCGGCACGCCGTGGTACCGCACCAACGAGAACATGATCCTGTCCACCTACCCGCGCAACGTCGCTCTCGCCGAAGGCGCGATCGACGAGGCCGGCAACGTCACCCCCGACGGCCTCGCCGCGGGCGTCAAGAAGGCCGTGCAGGGCGACAAGGTCGGCTACTACCAGTTCCTGCAGGGCACCTCGATGGCCGCCCCGCACGCCGCTGGTGTCGCCGCGCTGATCGTCAGCCAGTACGGCAAGAAGGACAAGAAGAACCCGGGCCTCACCCTCGACCCCGACAAGGTCGAGAAGGTCCTGCTCAAGACCGCGACGCAGCGCGCCTGCCCGAACCCGCGCACCGTGTCGTACGTCAACGTGGGTCGTCCGGCCGAGTTCGACGCCACCTGTGAGGGTGACGCGAAGTTCAACGGCTTCTACGGCCACGGCATCGTGGACGCTTACGGCGCTGTCACCCGTGGTGGCCAGTTCCTGTAAGTCCTTGTGACGCAACAAAAGGCCCCCGGTGTCTTGCCGGGGGCCTTTTGCGTGCGACGAAAGTGGACTGCCCCTGACACCTTCGTCGGAAAGATCCGTTCTGCCTTGACCGTGCCGTAGCGGCATGGTTTCAACTGGGTCCTGTCAGCGAGCCGGAGAGGAGGAACGTCGTGGCGTGGAGCACCAGTCAGCTGGCCGATCTCGCCGGCACGACGTTGCGCACGATCCGGCACTACCACGACGTGGGGCTGCTGGCCGAGCCGGAACGCCGCGCCAACGGCTACAAGAGCTACGGCGTCGACCACCTCGTGCGGGTGCTGAGGATCAAGCGGCTCAACGACCTCGGGTTGTCGCTCGCGCAGATCGCCGAACTCGGTGACGGCGACGAGCACCCCCGCGAGGCGTTGCACGAGCTCGACGCGGAACTGGCCGCGCAGATCGAACGCCTGCAACAGATCCGCGCGGACCTCGCACTGGTCCTGCGGCAGGAGACGCCGACCGATCTGCCCGCGGACGTCGCGGCGATGATCGCGGACGCGAACCTGTCGCCGCAGGACCGGTCGTTCACGGTGGTGCTGGCCCAGTTGCTCTCGCCGGAGACGCTGGCGAAGTACGCGAGCACGCTGAAGGACTACTCACGGGATCCGGCGGTGGTGGCGTTCGACACCCTGCCGGAGGACGCGGACGAGGAGACCCGGCAGCGCGTGGCGGACGGCATGAGAGCGATGCCGTACATGGCCGAGATGCGGGCGGCGTTCCCGGATCCGGCCGGTCTGTACAGCGACGCGCCGCGCGGCGCCGATCACGCGAGACGGACCGTCGTCAAGGTCATCGTCGAGCTCTACAACAAGGCCCAGCTGGACGTTCTCGTCCGCATGAACGGCTGACTTTCATTGGTTTGGCGCGCCGAGAGGGCGCGTCGTCGGGGAGGTATTTGCTAATGCGAAAATCGATGTCGCTGGCCGCGGTGGTGACCGCGGCGGCCGCGCTGGTGATCACGCCGGGGGTGTCGTCGGCGACCACACCGGTCACCGAGGTCAAGTGGGCCGCGTGCCCGTCCGACGTGGCGGCGCCGGGTCTCGAGTGCGGGACGATGCAGGTGCCGCTCGACTACCGCAAGCCGTCGGGCCGCAAGACCGAGGTGATGATCTCGCGCCTCGCCAGCCAGAACCCGCAGAAGCGCAGGGGGATCCTGCTGACCAACCCGGGCGGGCCGAGCGAGGGCCTGACGTTCCCGGTGCTGCTCAAGGCACTGGGGCTGCCGCAGAGCGTGCTCGACGCGTACGACGTGATCGGCATGGACCCGCGCGGCATCGGCTACAGCTCGCCGTCGACGTGCGACATGACCGACGAGCAGATGGCGGACGGCAGCGTCCCGCCGTACGCCGACAGCTCCGCCGACGTGCGGCAGCGCGCCGCCGAGGTGAAGAAGATCGCCGAGCAGTGCCTGAAGTCGTCCACGGCCGACGAACTGCCGTACAACACGACGCAGAACATCGCGCGTGACCTGGACACGGCCCGTGCGGCGCTCGGCGAGAAGAAGGCGTCGTTCCTCGGGTACTCGTACGGTTCGTACCTGGGTTCGGTGTACGCCACGCTGTTCCCGAAGACCTCCGACCGCGTCGTGCTCGACAGCAACCTGCCGAAGACCGGCTGGGACGTCGAGGGCGGCCGGCTGATGGGCCGCGGCGTCGAGGACACGTTCCCGGACTTCGCGAAGTGGGCGGCGGCGCACCCCGAGTACGGCCTGGGCACGACGCCCGCGCAGGTGAAGGCCAAGTTCTTCGACCTGGCCGCACGCCTCGACGAGAAGCCGTCGGTCGAGGGCATCGACGGCAAGCTGTTCCGCTTCACCGTCTTCACCCGCCTCTACTCCACCAGCGAGGCGACGTTCAAGAAGATGGCCACGTCCTGGCAGGCCTTCGACACCGGCCAGCCGCAGCCGCCGGAGGAGTTCCCGGAGGTCCCGCGCGTGCAGGCCCTGCTGGCCGGACGCCTGCACGTGATCTGCGGTGACTCGGCCTGGCCGACCTCGGTCGCCACGTACGAGCGCAACGTCGCGATCGACCGGATCAAGCACCCCATGTTCGGTGCGGCGGCCGCGAACATCCAGCCGTGCGCGTTCTGGCCGAAGCCGGTCGAGAAGCAGGTCCTGCCGTCCGGCAAGGGCCCGCGCAACGTGCTGCTGGTGCAGAACGAGCGCGACCCGGCGACGCCGCTGGCCGGTGCGCAGTCGACGCGTCGCGCGTTCGGCGACCGGGCCGCGCTGATCACCATCGACCAGGGTGGTCACGGCGCCTACGCGCTCGGCAAGAACAAGTGCGCCAACGACAAGGTCACCGCGTACCTGCTCGGTGGCGAACGTCCGAACGACACGAAGTGCGCAGCTGAAACCGGCTGATGTGCGACCGGGCCGGTCCGCTTCCCGCGGGCCGGCCCTTGTCGTGCGAGCGCTCCCACGCTAGCTTGACTCCCGCACGAACGTCGCCGCCGAGTCCATTGTGGAACGGAGTGGCATGAAGACGTTTGCAAGGCTCACCGCGACGCTCGCCTGCGCGGCGGCGTTGATCACGCCCGGCACCGCCCAGGCGGCCGACCTGAACGATCCGGCACTCAAGGACATCGCGATGCAGCTGGTGTCCAGCGCGGAGAACTCCTCTTTGGACTGGCGCGCACAGTTCGGTTACGTCGAGGACATCGACGACGGCCGCGGCTACACCGCCGGCATCATCGGCTTCTGCAGCGGCACCGGCGACATGCTCGACCTGGTCCGCCTCTACCGCGACTGGTCCCCCGGCAACGTCCTGGAGAAGTACCTCCCGGCACTGGAACGCGTGAACGGCACCCCGTCGCACGACGGCCTGGACCCCGGCTTCCAGAACGACTGGCGGCAGGCGGCGCAGGACGGCACGTTCCAGGGCGCCCAGGAACACGAACGCGACCGCGTCTACTTCGACCCGGCCGTCAACCGCGCGAAGCAGGACGGCGTCCAGGCTCTGGGTCAGTTCATCTATTACGACGCGATCGTGATGCACGGTGATGGTTGGGGCGATCTGGACTTTTCGTCCATCCGCCGGCGCGCACTCGGCTCGGGCGCCCGCCCACCGGCCCAGGGCGGCGACGAAACCCGGTGGCTGCACGCGTTCCTGGACGCCCGCGCGTGGACCATGAAGCAGGAACCGGCCCACGAGGACACCAGCCGCGTCGACACAGCTCAGCGCCGTTTCCTCAACGAGGGCAAGTTGAACCTCGAACGCCCGCTCCAGTGGCACGTCTACGGCGAGCAGTTCGACATCAGGTGACCTGAAGATCCGGCGGAAGCGTGTGCGGGACAAGCGTTTCCGCCGGATTGTCGACCGCATGGGCAATTGTCCGTTTCGCGAATTAGTAAAGACTCTTGCCAATAAAGGTCTGGACCCCTTACCGTTGCTCCCACGCCGCCCGGGCCCCCACAATCCCTGCCCCGGAGGGAACTTCGTGAAAATCACTGGTCGCATCGCGGCCGCACTGCTGACGTGCGCCGCGCTCTTCACCACCACCGTTGGCACCGCCTCGGCGGCCAACCTCGACGAACCGCGCCTCAAGGACATCGCGATGCAGATCGTGTCCAGCGCGGAGAACTCCTCCACGGACTGGAAGGCGCAGTTCGGCTACATCGAGGACATCGACGACGGCCGCGGCTACACGGCGGGCATCATCGGCTTCTGCAGCGGCACCGGCGACATGCTCGACCTGGTCGAGCTGTACAAGACCCGCAAGCCCGGCAACGTCCTGGAGAAGTACCTCCCGGCGTTGCGCAAGGTGAACGGCACCGACTCGCACTCGGGCCTCGACCCCAACTTCACCAAGGACTGGAAGACCGCGGCCAAGGACTCCACCTTCAAGGCGGCACAGGAGTCCGAACGCGACCGCGTCTACTTCAACCCGGCCGTCGCCCAGGGCAAGGCCGACGGCGTGCGCGCCCTGGGCCAGTTCGCCTACTACGACGCGATCGTCGTGCACGGCGACGGCGGCGACAAGACGAGCTTCAGCAACATCCGCAAGCGTGCCCTCGGCAAGGCCAAGCCGCCGTCGCAGGGCGGCAACGAGACCACGTGGCTCAACGCCTTCCTGGACGCTCGCGTGTGGGCCATGAAGCAGGAAGCGGCGCACGAGGACGTCTCCCGCATCGAAACGGCGCAGCGCGTCTGGCTGAAGGCGGGCAACTTCGATCTCAAGACCCCGCTGAAGTGGAAGGTCTACGGCGACAGCTTCAGCATCAACTGAAGCCGTTCACGCATGAGAAACCGAGGGCGTTCCCTGCCGGGAGCGCCCTCTTCTCGTTCTGCGGCAACCAGTTTGTAATCCGCGGAACATCCTTGCCGCCGACGGCGGGGAGCCCTTACCGTTGCCGCACCGCCGCCCGGGACAACCCGGGAGGAACGCGTGAGGATCTGCGGCCGCATCGCGGCCTTGGTTCTGACCTGCGTCACGCTCGCCACCGTGACCACCGGCTCCGCTCAGGCAGCCGATCTCACCGATCCGCGCATGAAGGACATCGCGATGCAGATCGTGTCCAGCGCGGAGAACTCGTCCACGAACTGGCGTGCCCAGTTCGGCTACATCGAGGACATCGACGACGGCCGCGGCTACACCGCCGGCATCATCGGCTTCTGCAGCGGCACCGGCGACATGCTGGACCTCGTCGAGCTCTACCAGCAGCGCAAACCCGGCAACGTGCTGGCGAAGTACCTGCCGGCACTGCGCCGGGTCAACGGCACCGACTCCCACGCCGGCCTGGATCCGAACTACACCAGGGACTGGAGGACCGCGGCCGGTGACCCGGTGTTCAAAGCGGCACAGGAGTCCGAACGCGACCGCGTCTACTTCAACCCCGCCGTGCGCCAGGCCAAGGCCGACGGCGTCCGGGCGCTCGGCCAGTTCGCTTACTACGACGCGATCGTGATGCACGGAGACGGCTGGGGCAGCCTGGACTTCAGCGGCATCCGCACACGCGCGCTGGCCAAGGCGAAGCCGCCGTCGCAGGGCGGTAACGAGACCACGTGGCTCAACGCCTTCCTGGACGCTCGCGTGTGGACGATGAAGCAGGAGCCCGCGCACGAGGACACCACCCGCGTCGACACCGCACAACGCGTGTGGCTCAGGGCGGGCAACCTCGACCTCACCACCCCGCTGAAGTGGAAGGTCTACGGCCAGAGCTTCGAAATCAAGTAACCGCACGAAAAAGGGGCGTCCCGCACCGGGACGCCCCTCCTCCGCTGCCAGAACTACAGCTGGGTCCAGTCGAGCACCGGTGCCGCGAAGTCCCGGATCGACGCCAGCAACCCGAGCCGGGCGGCCTTGACCTCCTCGTCCTCGGCCATCACCAGCACCTCCTCGAAGAAGGTGTTGATCGGCCCGGTCAGCCCCTCGGCCGCACCGACGAACGCCGCCAGCCCGACGACGTCGCGGGAAACCCCGTCGAACGCCTTGTGCAACGCCACCTCGGCCGGTTCCGACAACACCGAGGCGTCGTAGGAAGCCTCGACGTTCCCGGGCACGATCCGCCGGACCCGCTGCAACGCGGCCGCCAACGCGTCGAAGGACTCGTTGCCCGCCAACGCCTCCAGCTGCGCGAGCGTCTCGTCGGCCAGCACCGGCGAGTCGGCCAGCGGCAGCACCGCCTGCACGAACCGGTGCTCGTGACCCGCGTCCAGCAACGCCTGCTCGTACCGCCGGACCGCGAACTCCCGTGCGGTCTCCAACGCCTCGGCGGACACGTCGAGCCCCTCGGCGGCAAGCGAAAGCGCCACCGGCAGCGTGATCGCCCGCAGGTCGGGGAACGCCCGCAGCACGGTCACCGCACCCAGCGCCGCCCGCCGCAACCCGAACGGGTCGGACGACCCGGTCGGCTGGGCACCGATCCCGAACAACCCGGCCAGCAGGTCGAACCGGTCGGCCAGCGACAGCAACGCGCCGGGCACCGACGAGGGCAGCGCGTCACCGGCCGACCGGGGAAGTTCCATCTCCCACAACGCCACGGCGACCTCAGGCGTCTCGCCCGCGCGAGCCGCGTACTCGCGCGCCATCACACCGGCGAGCGAGGACAGCTCGATCACCATCTGCGAGCCGAGGTCGAACTTGGCCAGCGCACCGGCCCGGTCCAACGTCTCCCGGTCCACCTCGACCACCGAGGCGAACCGACCGGCGAGCGCAGCGATCCGCGCGGCCCGGTCCGCCATCGACCCGAGCTTGTCCGCGAACGTCAGCTTCGCCAGCCCGGCCTTCATCTCCTCCAGCGGCGTCTTCAGATCGGCCCGCCAGAAGAAGGCCGCGTCCTCGTACCGAGCCCGCAGCACGGCCTCGTTGCCCGCCCGCACCAGGTCGGCGTCCACAGACCCGTTGGCCACGGCCACGAAGTGCGGCAGCAACGACCCGTCGGCCGCACGGACCGGCAGGTACCGCTGGTGCTTGCGCATCACCGTGGTCAGGATCTGCGCGGGCAGCTCCAGGTACCGCTCCTCGAACGACCCGAGGATCGGCGTCGGCCACTCCACGAGGTTCGTGACCTCGTCCAGCAACCCGTCGACCTCGACCACGCCGCCGACCGAAGCGGCCAGTTCCTGCGCGGCCTCGACGATGGCAGCGGCGCGCACCGAGGCATCGGCCTGGATCCCGTGCGAGACGAGGAACTCCAGGTACCCGTCGGCGGCGGCCACCGGGACGACCGGCGCGTCAGCGGTCCGGTGCACCCGCGTGGAGGTACCGGCGGACAACGACGACACGGAGACCGGCACCGGCGTCTGCCCCAGCAACGCGAGCAGCCACCGGATCGGCCGGGTGAACGACAGCTTCGGGTCGTTCCACTTCATGTTCTTCTCGGCCCGCAGGTCCCCGACGACCTCGGCCAGCAGCCCGCTCAGCACCTCGACGGCACCGCGCCCGGCGTCGGTCTTCGTCAACGCCACGAACTCGACGTCGTTCTCGACCACGCGGCCCAGGGCGGACACCTCGACGCCCTGGCCGCGGGCGAAGCCCTGCACGGCCTTGGTCGGGTTCCCGTCCGCGTCGAACGCGGCCGAGACCCGCGGCCCGCGCACGGTCCGTTCGGCATCGGGCTCGCGCGGCGACACAGCGGGCACCACGACGACGATGCGCCGCGGCGTGCCGTGCACGGCGACCTCGCCGTGCGTCAGCCGGGTCGCGGCGAGCTTCGCGGAGACGGCTTCCCGCACCGCGGCAACGGTCCGCAGCACCTCGGCGGGCGGCAGTTCCTCGGTACCGATCTCGAACAGCAACGTCGAAGGCGCCACGACGTCCTCGAAGGACGAGGGCGGGGGAACGGCGGCCGGCAGAGCGGCGACACCCAGCGGGTGCCCGAGCTCGGCACGGCGTTCGGCCCACAGCGTGGCGACCTCGCGGGCCAGCCCGCGCATCCGGCCGAACGCACGCGCGCGCTCGGTGGTCGAGATCGAGCCGCGGGCGTCCAGCACGTTGAAGATGTGCGAGCACTTCAGGACGAAGCTGTGCGCGGGCACGGGCAGCCGCGCGTCCAGCATCCGCCGCGCCTCGGCGGCGAACTCCTCGAACAGGCGCTTGTTGGCCTCGACGTCGGCGTCGTCGAGGTAGTAGCGGGACATCTCGTACTCGGCCTGGCCGAACGCCTCGCCGTAGGAGATGCCGGGTGCGTAGGCGATCTTCTTGAAGTGGTCGACGCCCTGCAGCGCCATCATGATGCGCTCGATGCCGTAGGTGATCTCCACCGACACGGGGTCGAGCGTCATGCCGCCGGCCTGCTGGAAGTACGTGAACTGGGTGATCTCCAGCCCGTCGAGCCAGACCTCCCAGCCGAGGCCCCAGGCACCGAGCGCCGGGGAGGCCCAGTTGTCCTCGACGAACCGGACGTCGTGCGCGCGCACGTCGATGCCCAGCGCCTCCAGCGAACCGAGGTAGAGCTCCTGCGGGTCGCCCGGGTCGGGCTTGAGGATGACCTGGAACTGGGTGTGCGTCTGCAGCCGGTTCGGGTTCTCGCCGTAACGGGCGTCGTCGGGCCGCACGGACGGCTCCACGTACGCGACGCGCCACGGCTCGGGACCGAGCACCCGCAGCACGGTGGCGGGGTTCAGCGTTCCCGCCCCGACCTCGGTGTTGAACGGCTGCACCACGATGCAACCTCGGTCGGTCCAGTACTTGGTCAGCGCGAGCAGCGCGTCCTGCATCGTCAACACGGCGACGAGTCTACGAAACAGACAAAACCGCTGGTCAGGGGGCCTGAATCGGGTGGTCTTCGCCACTGTGTCACCCTGTGCACAACCGAGTGGACCTCCCGCACGTCTACTTGGAGTACCCGATTTCGCTGAGAGGAGTGGGTGTGGACAACCGGCCGCCGCGGCCGGGAGACCCGAACGGGAATCCCAGGCGACCCTCCGCCACCCCGCGCCCCCAGGGGGGCCGGCCACGCCACCCGCAGACGCCTCCGCGTGCCTCTGACCAGCCTCCGAGCCGGCAGCCGGGCCGGGCGGAACCACCGCGCCGGGAGCCTCCGAAGCGGTCGGAGCCGCCCCGTTCCGAGCCCCCGCGCCGCACGTCCGCGAGCCGGAGCGAGCCGCCCCGCCGCGAACCCCCGCGCCGTGACCCGGCCGCGCGGAGCGAACCGCCCCGCCGCACGCCCGCCGAGCCGCCGCGCCGGGCGTCCGTCGGCCGCACCGACCCTCCCCGTGCCACGTCGTCCGCACCGCGCCCGCGTCCGGTCGCCGACCGCCCGACGGTCCGCACCACGCCCGCGAAGGCGAAAGCCGCCGCCGCGCCCCGTCCGCGCCCCAGGCCCGCGCCCGCCCGCAGGCCGAGCGGCGCCCAGCGCGGCGCGTCCACCGGCGCCAAGATCTTCCTGAGCATGCTGTCCGCCACGATCCTGCTGGTCACCGGCATCGCGTGGCAGAACCTGACGGCGCTGACCGACGGTCTCACCAAGCAGGACCTGAACCTCGCCGACGCCGGCGAGAAGCCCGCCGACGGCGCGATCGACATCCTGCTCGTCGGCATGGACAGCCGCACCGACTCCAAGGGCAACCCGCTGCCGCAGGAGATCCTCAACGAACTGCAGGCGGGCGGCAGCGACGACGGCGGTTTCAACACCGACACGCTGATCCTGCTGCACATCCCGAACGACAGCGGCAAGGCGTACGCCGTCTCGTTCCCGCGCGACTCCTACGTGAAGATCGCGGGCGGGTTCGGGCGGCACAAGATCAACTCCGCCTACGGCTACGCCAAGAACCAGGCGGCCGAGAAGCTCCAGGGCAGCGGCAAGCAGGGGCCGGAGATCGAGATGGAGTCGCGCAAGGCGGGCGCGAACAACCTCATCGAGACCATCCAGGACCTGACCGGCGCGACGATCGACCACTACGCCGAGGTCAACCTGGTCGGCTTCTACGAGATCACCAAGGCCATCGGCGGCATCGACGTCTGCCTCAACACCAAGGTGCGCGACAGCTTCTCCGGCGCGAACTTCCCGGCGGGCCAGCAGACCATCGAGGGCAAGAACGCGCTCGCGTTCGTCCGGCAGCGCCACGGCCTGCCGATGGGCGACCTCGACCGCGTCGTGCGCCAGCAGGTCTTCATGGCGGGCCTGGCCAAGAAGATGCTGTCGGCGGGCGTGCTCACCGACAGCACCAAGCGCAACGACATGATCAAGGCCGTCAGCGGCGCGATCGTGCTCGACGACGGCTGGGACATCACCAAGTTCGCCCTGCAGATGAAGGACATGACGGGCGGCAACATGACGTTCCAGACGATCCCGACCGGCAGGCCGGACCTGGAGACGCCCGAGGACGGCTCGGCGGTCGAGGTGGACGCCGCCGAGGTCAAGACGTTCGTCAAGAACCTCGGCAAGGCGCCCGCGTCGAACGCCCCCGCCGACCCGGCGTTCAACAAGGCCTCGGTCACCGTCGACGTCCGCAACGCCTCCGGCCAGGCGGGTCTCGCGGCCACGGTGCTCGAGTCGCTCGTCGCGAAGGGCTTCACCGGCGGCCAGACCGGCAACGCAGACGCCCTGTCGAAGTCCGTCGTCCGGTACGGCAAGGGCGGCGAGGCGGGCGCGAACGCGGTCTCCGAGGCGCTCGGCGGCGTGAAGGTCGAGGAGGACGTGAACGTGCCCGCCGGCGCGGCCCGCGTGTTCCTCGGCTCGGACTACTCGGGTCCCGGATCGCAGGGTTTCGCCGGGTCCGGAGTGCTCGCCCTGGATGGTGCTCGTCAGCAACCGGCTGACCCCGCGGCCCCTCCGCCCATCTCCGCAGACGGCGTGCGCTGCGTGAACTGATACTGAGAGTAGAGATGTATAGCCCGTTCGGGGGATTCTGCCAGTAAGTTGCGTAAGCGACGAAGCACGAGCGCCTTCCATCACCGTGAGACCCGCTCACGGGGTGGAGGGACCAGTGCAGACTGCGAACGGCCAAATCGACACAGCGGCGTACCAGCGCGTGCTCGGTGATGAGATCCGCAGCCTTCGCAAGCAGCGCGGATGGACCCGCAAGGAACTGAACAAGCGGTTGCAGACCGAGATCTCGCTGCAGACGCTCGCGACGTACGAGCTGGGCACGCGGCAGTGTTCCGTCGTGCGCCTGGTGGAGATCTGCCACGCCCTGGACGTTCCGGCGCACGAAGTCCTCGCTCGTGTGCACGAACGCTTCTTCGGCGACACCCCTGCCGGGCACCTGTCGCTGAGCCTCACCGCGATCGCCGCGAGCGACAACCCGCGCATCCTGCCGTTGAAGCGGTGGGCGGCCGGACGGTTGCACGCGTTGCCGCCCGGTGCGTCCCCGGAGATCCACCTCGACCTGCCGGCGCTGGAGAACATGGCTCAGCTGTGCCAGTTGCCCACTGTGGAGCTCATCAGGATCCTGCGCGGGCTGAGCCGGTAGTTGTACCGAACCCGGTTCACAGCAACGAAACGACCGTGCGGAAAGGGGCAAAGTCCAACGCCGGTAGAGTCTTTGGGGTGAACGATTCCCCCGCCCGCCTCCCTCTGCGGACCGCAGCCGCCGTGAAGCTGGGCAACCTGAGCTCCACGTTGTCGCAGAAGATGGGCCTCGGCGCCGGTGGCATGATCGGCGGCCGGGTCGCGCTGAAGCTCGACCCGCAGGCGCTGGGCCGCCTCACGCAGGGCCGCAACGTCGCCGTCGTCACGGGCACCAACGGCAAGACCACCAGCACGATGATGCTGGCGAGGGCCGTGGGCGCGCTGGGCGAGGTCGCCACGAACCACAGCGGCGCGAACATGCCCGACGGCCACGTCACGGCGCTCTCGAAGCAGCCGGACGCGCCGTACGCCGTGCTGGAGTGCGACGAGGCCTACTTCCCGGCCGTCGCGGGCGCCAGCAACCCGTCGGTCGCGGTGATCCTGAACCTGTCGCGCGACCAGCTCGACCGGGTGGGCGAGGTCCGCACGATCGAACGCTCGCTGCGCGACGCCGTGAACAAGCTGCAGAACTGCACGATCGTCGCCAACTGCGACGACGTGATGGTGACGAGCGCCGCGTGGAACGCCGCCAAGGTCGTCTGGGTCGCGACCGGCACCGGCTGGCACCACGACTCGGCGAGCTGCCCCCGTTGCGGCAACCCGATCCGCTGGCAGGGCGAGCACTGGCACTGCACCGGCTGCGACCTGGCGCGCCCGCACCCGAGCTGGATCACCGCCGACGAGGCCATGATCACGCCGGAGCACCGCAAGCTGGAGCTGCGCCTCACGCTGCCGGGCAAGTTCAACCAGGCCAACGCCGTCATGGCGGCCGCGGCGGCGCACGCGATGGGCGTGCCCGCGGACGAGGCGGTGCGGCGCCTGCGCGGCGTCTCCAACGTCAGCGGCCGCTACCGCACGATCCAGCGCAACGGCCGCAGCGCGCGCTTGTTGCTGTCGAAGAACCCCGCGGGCTGGAGCGAGACGCTCACGGTCGTCAAGGAGGCCAACCACCCGGCCGTCCTGGTGATCAACGCCCAGGAGGCCGACGGCCGCGACCTGTCGTGGCTGTGGGACGTCCCGTTCGAACGCCTGCAGGGCCGCACGGTCATCGCCGCCGGCGAACGCGCCACCGACCTGGCCGTGCGTCTCACGTACGCCGAGGTCCAGCACACGATCGTGCCGGACCCGTTGAAGGCCATCGACCAGATGCCCCAGGGCGCGGTCGAGGTCATCGCCAACTACACCGCGTTCCGCGACTTGAATGCCAGGGCTGCCGCTGATGAGTGAGTCGACAATCCAGATCGCGCTCGTGCTGCCGGATCTCCTCGGCACGTACGGCGACTTCGGTAACGCCGTGGTCCTCGAGAAGCGCATGAAGTGGCGCGGCATCAAGGCCGAGATCGTGCCGATCAACTACGGCCAGCCGGTGCCGGACTCGTGCGACATCTACGTCGTCGGCGGCGGTGAGGACACCGCGCAGACCCTGGCGGTCAAGCACCTGCGCGAGCACCCCGGTCTGCAGCGCGCCGTCACGAAGAACGCCGTGGTGCTGGGCGTCTGCGCCGGCATCCAGATCTTCGGCGAGAGCTTCACCCGTGCCGACAACGTCACGCACCCCGGCATGGGCCTGATCGACTCTTCCTCGCACGCGGGTGGCAGCCGTGCCATCGGCGAGGTCGTGGCCGAGCCGGCGGACGGCCTGTTCGCGGGCCCGTTGATCGGCTTCGAGAACCACCAGGGCCGCACCACGCTGGGCCCGGCCGCACGGCCGCTGGCGCACGTCAAGGTCGGTACCGGCAACGACGGCAGCGTCGAGGGCGCCGTGCAGGGCCGGATCGTCTGCACCTACCTGCACGGCCCGGTGCTGCCGCGCAACCCCGCTCTGGCGGACATGCTGATCGAGTGGGCGACGGGCACGAAGCTCGCGCCGATCGACCTGCCCGCCGTCGCCGCTATGCGTGCGGAGCGGGTTCGGGCAGCTTCATAGCGACACCCGGCCAGACCACGTTCATCACGTAGTCGGTTGCGAGCGCGGGTCCGACCTTGGGCCTGCGCTCCATCCACACCGCGAGCCGTTCCGTCGCCCCGACGACGATCTCCGCGAACGCCTCCGCCTCCAGCGGGTCGATGTCCGGCGTGAACGACGCCAGGACGGCCCCGATCATGTCCGTCTGTTGCTGACGGATGCCTTCCACCTCTTCCTGGGCCGACGGCACGGCCACGGCCGCCTCCTGCCGCAGCAGCGCCCACGACCTGCGGTGCTCGTCGATGAACTCGAAGAACGCCAGCAGCCCCAGCCGGAGGAACTCCTCGGGGTTCCGCGCGCCCGAGATCGCCGCCGCGGTCTTCTCCCGCAGTTCGGTGCGCGCCCGGTGGATGCACCCGATGAGCAGGCCTTCCTTCGAGCCGAAGTACTCGTACAGCATCGGTTTCGAGACGCCGACGCGTTCGGCGATCTCGTCCATCGACGTGGCCAGGTACCCCTGCTCGGCGAAGATCTCCTCCGCGACCGTGAGCATTTGAGCCATGCGCTGGGCCTTGGGCATGCGGCGCCGCGGAGCAGTCACGAACGGAGTCTACCGCTCGTAACTTACTTCGAGTAACCTACTGCGAAGTAGGCACCGCGAGCGGAGGGAATCCCCCATGCACCGGACGACGAAAGTGCTCGTCATCGGCACCGGCTTCTCCGGCCTCGGCATGGCCATCGAGCTGAAGCGCCGCGGTGAGCACGACTTCGTGGTGCTGGAGAAGGCGGCCGACATCGGCGGCACCTGGCGGGACAACTCCTACCCGGGCTGCGCGTGCGACGTGCCCTCGCACATGTACTCGTTCTCGTTCGAGATGAACCCGAAGTGGTCGCGGATGTTCGCGCGGCAGGGCGAGATCCAGGACTACCTGCTGGGCGTCACCGAGAAGTACCGGCTGCGGCCGCACATCCGCTTCAACACCAAGGTGTCCGGCGCGCGGTGGGACGAGGACGCCAAGCACTGGACCGTGACGACCGAGCAGGGTGACACCTACACCGCCCAGGCGTTGGTCGCGGGCGTCGGCGCGTTGCACATCCCGAACGTCCCCGAACTGCCGGGCATCGAGAACTTCGCCGGGAAGGCGTTCCACTCGGCGCAGTGGGACCACGACCACGACCTGACCGGCAAGCGCGTGGCCGTGATCGGCACGGGCGCGTCGGCGATCCAGTTCGTGCCGAAGATCGCGGGCCAGGTCGCGTCGATGAAGATCTTCCAGCGCACGCCGCCGTGGATCATGCCCAAGGCCGACCGGTCGATCAACGGCTGGGAGCAGAAGCTGTTCCGCGCCCTGCCGTTCACGCAGCGGGCGTACCGCAACTTCGTGTACTGGACCCGCGAGTCGTCCGCGCTGGGGTTCGCGGTGAACCCGAAGATCATGCAGTTCGCGCAGGGAATCGCGTTGCGGCACCTGAAGAAGCAGGTGCCGGACCCGGAGCTGCGCCGCAAGCTCAAGCCCGACTACACGATGGGCTGCAAGCGCGTGCTGATCTCCAACGACTTCTACCCGGCGCTCGGCTACCCGAGCGTGGACCTGGTGACGGACAAGGTCTCCGAGGTGCGCGAGAAGTCCATCGTGGACAGTGCGGGCGTCGAGCACGAGGTCGACGTCATCATCTACGGCACCGGGTTCCACGTCGTCGACTCGTTCGACTACCTGGACATCCAGGGCAAGGGCGGTGCCGACCTCGCGAAGAAGTGGCGCGAGACGGGGATCGAGACCTACTTCGGCATCACGGTCTCGGGCTTCCCCAACCTGTTCTTCCTGCTGGGCCCCAACACCGGACTCGGGCACAACTCGGTCGTGTTCATGATCGAGTCCCAGATCCGGTACATCTCCCAGTGCCTCCGGCTCCTCGACCGGCACCGCGCAGCGGAGCTGGACGTGCGGGTGGAGGCCCAGCAGGAGTTCAACCGCGAGCTCCAGCGCAAGCTCACCAAGGGCGTGTGGACCCAGGGCGGCTGCAAGAGCTGGTACCTCGACGCGCAGGGCGTGAACCGCACCGTGTGGCCGGGATTCACCTGGCGGTACTGGATGCGGACCAAGCGCGTGCGCGCCGAGGACTACGTGCTGACGTCGGCGAAGAAGACTACGGCTGCACGATGACCTTGAGGGCGGTCCGCTCGTCCATCGCCTGGTAGCCCAGGGCGACGTCGTCGAGCGAGACCGTCCGGTCGAACACGGGGCCGGGGTCGATGCGTCCGGCGAGGACGTCCGCGAGCAGCTCGGGCAGGTACGCGCGGGCCGGGGCGACACCGCCACCGATGGCGATGTTGCGGCCGAAGAGCTTGTTCAACGGCAGCCCCGGCATCTCGTGCGGCACGCCGACGTAGCCGATCCGGCCGCCGTCGCGCACGATGCCCATCGCGGTCTCCCAGGACTGTTCCGTGCCAACGCATTCGAGCACCGCGGACGCGCCGAGCCCGTCGGTCATCTCCTTGATCCGCTCGACGGCGGCCTCTCCGCGTTCGGCGACCTGGTCCGTGGCACCGAAGAGCCGGGCGATCTTCGCGCGGTCCTCGTGGCGGCCCATCGCGATGATCCGCTCGGCGCCGAGGCGCTTGGCCGCGAGCACACCGCACAGGCCGACCGCGCCGTCACCGACGACCGCGACCGTGCTGCCGGGCACGACACCAGCGCCCATGGCCGCGTGGTGGCCGGTGCCCATGACGTCGCTGAGGCTCAGGAACGCGGGCAGCAGCTCCGCCGGGGCGTCCGCGGGCACCCGGACGAGCGTGCCGTCGGCCTGCGGCACCCGCACGGCCTCGCCCTGCCCGCCGTCGCTGCCCTTGCTGCCCCAGAAACCACCGGCACGGCACGACGTCTGCAGGCCGGCCTGGCAGTACGCGCACGTGCCGTCGCTCCACACGAACGGCGCGATGACGCGGTCGCCGACGTTGACGGACTTCACCGCGCCGCCGACCTCCTCGACGATGCCGAGGAACTCGTGCCCGATCCGCTGCCCCTCCTGGCGCTTCGCCACCCCGCGGTACGCCCACAGGTCGCTGCCGCAGATGCACGCCAGCTCGACCCGGACGACGACGTCGGTGGCCTCCTGGACGGCCGCGTCCGGCACCTCCTCGACGCGGATGTCCTTGGTGCCGTAGATCGTCGTAGCCCGCACTCCGAGCCCTCCTCGTGTCTCGTTGCCCAACCGTTACATCGTCCTCCTGTCCTCGGGTTTCCGCCGAATCGAGACACTGTGGAATTGCTTACTCATGCTTAGTATCGAGGCGTGATCACTGACCTCGTGCGGGCGCGCGGAATCCGTTATGCGACGTCTTCCCGGTTCGCCCCACCGACTCCCGTCGCGTGGGACGGCGTTCGTGGCGACGAGCGCGGCCCCGCCTGCCCGCAGCCGCCGTCCGCACTGGTGGCCGTCGTCGGGAACTCGGTCGAGGGCCTGGAGTTCTCCGAGGACTGCCAGGTGCTCTCGGTCACCGCGCCCGCCGGCGCCGACGGCCTGCCGGTGATGGTCTGGTTCCACGGCGGCGCCTACGTGACGGGCAGCGGGGAGTCGGTCAAGTACGAGGCGTCGCTGCTCGCCTCGGAAGGCGTGGTCGTCGTCAGCGTCAGCTACCGCCTCGGCGTCTTCGGCTACCTGCGCGACGACCTCGGTCTGCAGGACCAGTTCGTCGCGTTGCGCTGGGTGCGCGACAACATCGCGTCGTTCGGCGGTGACCCGGCGAACGTCACGATCTTCGGCCAGTCCGCGGGCGGCGACTCCGTGTACGCGCTGGTGCTGACCGACACCGAGTCCCTGTTCCACCGCGCGATCATGCAGAGCGCGCCGCTCGGCACCCGCGGCCCGGAACGTGCCGAGATGACCGCGGCCCTGCAGGCCGCCATCGCCGTCGACGCCTCGACGCCCGTCGCGGCCGTGCTGGAGGCCCAGACGGCCGCTGTCGCGTCGGTGGGCCCGCAGTTCGGGCCGTCCGGCGGCATGCCGTTCGCCCCCGTCGTCGAAGGTGATCTGGGCGCGGCCGCGTCGCGCGTCGAACTGCTCATCGGCCACACCGCGGACGACGGCAGCCCGTACGTGCCGAGCCGCGAGCACTGGGAGGCCGTCACCGAGCTGATCTTCGCCGGCGGCGCGCGCTCGTTCGCGGCGGACTGGACGGCCGCGGGTGGCGAGGTGGCGACCTACCTGTTCAGGTGGGCGCCCGAGGGTGGCCCTTGGGGCTCCTGCCACTGCATGGAGCTGCCGTTCCTGTTCGACCCGGAACCGTGGCTGGGCGCGGGCATGCTCGCGGGCACCAAGCCGGACCCCGAACTGGGGCGGACCATCCGGAGCACGTGGGCGGGTTTCGCCCGCGACGGCCTGGCGGCCCTCCCGTCCCGCGCGCTTGAATTCGGCGGGTGACCGACCTCCGGACCACCTTCGGCCGGGACGCGGCCCGCTACCGGCGGGCCCGTCCGACCTACCCTCCCGAACTCTTCGCCCACCTGGCCGGTCCGCGCGTCCTGGAGATCGCGCCGGGCACCGGTCAGGCCACGCTGCCGTTGACCGCCCTGGGCCACGTCACGGCCGTGGAGCTGAGCCCGGCGCTGGCCGCCCTGGCCCGCGAGCACGCCCCGGCCGCCGAGGTGGTCGTGGCGGACTTCGACCACTGGCCGTTGCCGGACGACCCGTTCGACCTCGTGGTGTGCGCGACGGCGTTCCACTGGCTCGACCCGGCCACCCGGATGTCCCGCTGCGCCGCGGCGTTGCGTCCGGGAGGGACGCTGGCGGTGATCTCGACCCACCACGTGGCGGGCGGCACCGAGCAGTTCTTCGTGGACGTGCAGCGGTGCTACGAGCGCTGGGACCCCTCCACGCCACCGGATCTGCGTCTCTCCCCCGCCGCAGCGGTCCCGAGGGAGTTCGATGAGAGCGATCTCTTCGACGCCCCCGAGTTCCACCGCTTCGAGTGGGAGCTGGCCTACGACACCGAGGCCTACGCCGACCTGCTGCTCACGTACTCGAACCACGTCGTCCTGCCGGCCCGCGACCGGCTGATCGAGGACATCAGGTCGTTGATAGACACCCGCTACGGGGGCCGGGTCGTGAAGCCGTACCTGACCCAGCTCGCCACCGCGACACGCAGGTGATCGGACCTCTCTCCGGCACGGCACCACCGCGTTCCGGGACGGCCTGGCCTGGGCCGGAACCAAAGGTAGGACTTCTGAATCGTGCCAATCAAGACTCCACCGACAACAACATGAAACAACAACCGGGTGCTGCTCACCCTGCAAGATGGGCAAGACGCCTAGGATGTCCCGCCAAAGGGGCGGGGAGACACGCACGAGCCGTGCCCTGGTACGAGGAGGTGGCATGGCCGTGTCGACAACGGCGTTCAACGAGGGAAGGACCCCGCAGCGGGGTCGTCCTCGCGACGCCAGCAGGGACGACGCTTTACGTCAGGCAGCGCTGGAGGTGATGGCCGAGGTCGGGTACCGGGCGCTCACCATGGACGCCGTGGCCGCCAGGGCCAGGGCGGGCAAGGCGACGATCTACCGGCGGTGGGAGTCGAAGCTCGATCTCGTGATCGACACGTGCACCCAGCTCGCCACGCAGAACCTCGCGGCACCGGACACCGGTTCGCTGGCCGGCGACCTCCGCGAGTTCCTCTCGTCGTTCGCCGCGTTCCTCTCGGGACCGATCGGCAAGGCGGCCCAGGCGCTCGTCGGCGAACTCCCGCACGAGCCGGAGCTGGCGGCGGCGTTCCGGGAGACCTTCCTGATCTCGCAACGCGACGTGCTGCGCGGAATCCTCGACCGGGCCGCCGAACGCGGTGAGCTCAGGGCGGACGCGCCGCGCGGCATGGCCGTCGAGATCGCGGGCGCCGCGTTGATCTACCGGCTGATGCTGACCGGGGACCCGCTCGACGAGCCGTTCGTGGAGAAGGTCGTCGAGCAGGTGCTCCTGCCGTTGGTGCGGATCTCCTAGCGGAAGAGCTTGCGCACGAGCGCGAAGCCGACCACCGCGCCGACCGCGATCAGCGTGTACTTGACCTTGGGCTGGCTCAGCACGTCGAGCACGGACGACTTGCCCTGCTCGACGAGCTTCTGCGGGTTGGCGCGCTCGCTGAGCTCGTCCAGGGTGGCGGCCAGCGCGGCGCGAGCCTGCTCGATCTCGCGCTGGATGGTGTCGGGATCGCGAGCCACATGTCCTCCTAGCAGCGGTTCTGCCCGCAACCGTAGTGGACGGCCAGGACAGCGGCTTCGCGCGACCCGCGAGAGCGGGTCCGCGGAGGGCCTATAGGCTTCTCCGCGAGGGGTCGTAGCCCAATTGGCAGAGGCACTGGGTTTAGGTCCCAGCCAGTGGGGGTTCGAGTCCCCCCGACCTCATTGATCAGCGATTTTCAGTGATTCGCCGCGGGGGCTGGCCCGCGGCGAACCGCCCTCAGGTTAGCCGCGGTGGTACCGGGTGTATCACCAGCGAACTGCTCCGCGAGGCGTTCGCGGCCGTAGAGCCGCACGGACTCCAACTGCTCGAACCGGCCCGCTCCCGTGAACGTCAGCAACGACTTCGCCACCAGCGCCGACAGCAGCACCAGCACCCGGTCCGACGGCAGGTCGCACGCCTGCACCGCGCCGTCCAGGCCGAACCCGCCCGGTTTCTGCGAGATGCACCTCAGGACGTGCTGCTCGTCGGCGCTCAGCCGGTCGTAGCTCCAGCCGATCGCGGCGCGCAGGCTCTGGTGGCGCACGGCCGCCGTGCGGTTGCCGCGGGTCAGCAACTCCAGGCGGTCGTCCAGGCGCGCCAGCAGTTCCTGCACCGGCAGGACGGTCACGAGGCGCGCGGCGAGTTCGATCGCGAGCGGCAGGCGGTCCAGCCGGGCGCAGAGGGCGGCGATGACGTTCCGGTCGCCGAGCCGCAGCCCCACCTGGTTGGCGCGGGCCCGATCCGTGAACAGGTCGACGGCGTCCGTGATCGACAGCGGCTGCACGGCGAACAGGACCTCACCCGGCACCCGCAGCGGCTCGCGGCTGGTCGCGATCACGGTGAGGCCGGGGCAGCCGAGCAGCAGCGGCTCCAGCAGCGCCGCGCACTCCCGCGCGACGTGCTCGCAGTTGTCCAGCACCAGCACGGTGCTGCGGGTCGCCAGCGCACCCACGAGCGTGCTCAACACCGGTTCGGAGGTCGACTCGCCCAACGCCTCCGCACACGCCCGCGCGACGTCCTCGGCCTCGTCGAGCTCGACCCACGTCACACCGTCCCCGGCGAACTCCCGGAGCAGCCGGCTCTTGCCGACACCCGCGGGCCCGACGAGCGTCAGCACGCGCGCCCTGATCCTTTCGAGACGGACCAGTTCCACACCCCGGCCGATGAAACTGTCCAGTGCCGTAACGGGTTCGTGGACGCGCTGCCGGTAGGCCCGTTGCCGGCAGGCGTTCGAGCAGTACCTCGCGTGTCTGCGCCGGGAGGTGGCGGTCGCGGTGCCGCAGATCGCACACGTCCCCACCAGGTCAGCCATCGAACCCGATCGTAGTCAAACGATTACCTGCCGGAAAGGCCTTTCCCCGGAGTTGTGGACCAATGGCCCACGACCGCGCACGCACCGGGCGCGTCGCCACGCCGCCGAACGGCACGTGGCCGAGCACCTCCGCCCCGCACCATTCGAGCCGAACGACGTGTGCACGCTGCCCACCAAGTCCTCTGTGGAGGAACGGAACGCTCTCGACGACCGACCTGACCACCGGCGTGACCGGCGTGACCGGCGTGAGGACTCTCACCCCACGAGTTCCGAACAGCGACGACAGCAACCAGAACGACCGCGCTTCCTGCTCAGACGCAAGGATTAGCTCCGCCCAGGGCCACACCCTAGAGAGCGGGGTGGGGTTTTCCCCACCTCACCTCTGCGGTTTACCCCAATGTCCCGCCGGCGCCTGATCCGTAACTTGGATGCCATGAACCTCGTCGACTGGGTCACCGACCTGATGCACACGGCCGGTGCACCCGGAGCGGCCTTGGCGATCGCACTGGAAAACCTCTTCCCGCCACTGCCGAGCGAGGTCTTCCTCCCCCTGGCGGGCTTCACCGCCGCCCAGGGCAAGATGTCCCTGCTGGACGCCATCCTCTGGACCACCTTCGGCTCAGTGGCAGGCGCCATCCTCCTGTACTGGATAGGCGCCCTGCTGGGCCGGGACCGAGTACGGGCGATCGCCGCCAAGATGCCCTTGGTCCGGGTGTCCGATGTGGACAAAACCGAGGCCTGGTTCCTCCGCAACGGCTACAAGGCCGTCTTCTTCGGCCGCATGATCCCGGTCTTCCGCAGCCTGATCTCGATCCCAGCGGGCATCGAACGCATGCGCTTAGCCCCGTTCCTCGCCTACACAGCCGCAGGCAGCCTCCTGTGGAACACGATCCTGATCCTGGCGGGCTACTTACTGGGCGACAACTGGCACCTGGTGGAGCAATACGTGGGCATCGGTTCCAAGGTGGTCCTGGTCCTGGCCGCAGTAGCCGTGGTCATCTTCATAACCACCCGCCTGACCAAACGCCGCACCAAGTCCCACACCTGACCAGCCCACTCACCCAACACACTCCAGGCATCAGCCCAGGCGTGCTACGTGAAATGCAGCGGCATGGGCAAGGCAGCCGAGCGCAAGGCGACCGAGCGCAAGGCAATCCAAAAGTTGGGCGGCCAAGCGCAAGGCAGCCCAAGAGCTGGGCAGCCAAGAGCTAAGCAACCAATGGCTTGAGGGGAACGAAGCCGCAGGCGAGGCCGACCGAGCGCAAGCACCGCGATGGCGCAGCCGAGCCCGCCAAGACCCAGGCGCAATACCGAAGGCGAGGCGTCCTGAGCTCTTGGCTCTCAACACTCCCGCCCAACGCGATGCCGAAGGCGAGCCGTCAGTCTTGGCTACACCGTCCAGCCGGTATCGGTGACGTGCCCACTCAACGTGCCCACGTACGCGTGGGAGTGGGGCTTGAATTTGGGTGCGAGGTGCTACCCCTAGCGGATCGGCCGGGCGCTTTTCAGCCCGGCTTTTCCGGACGACCAGCACCTCGCAAGGGCCCCGAAGTCAAGCCCCAACCCCTATCGTCGCGCAGCGGCGATGAAATGACCCGGCTCGTCCGCAGTTGTCTTTGCACCCCAACGCAACCACCCACAAAACCGCACCCAACCCGCACCCCAGAATCCACGAGCCCGCACCCCACGCCCCACTCCCCCACGGACGAAGCGCAGCTACCCCACCTTCACCCCGTCCAAATACCCGACCAACTCCCGAACAGCCGCCCGCCCAGCCCGATTGGCCCCGATAGTGCTGGCCGAAGGCCCATACCCCACCAAATGGATCCGAGGATCCGAAACCACCCGAGTCCCCTCCACCTGAATCCCGCCCCCAGCCCCTCGCAACCGCAACGGCGCAAGATGCTCCAGGTCATGCCGGAACCCAGTGGCCCACAAGATCACGTCAGCGTCGAACCGCTCGCCGGAAGCCCACACCACCCCAGAAGGAGTGACCTCGGAAAACATGGGCCAGCGCTCCAACACCCCGGCCTCACGGGCGGCACGAGTCTCGTCGTTCAACGACAGCCCGGTAACGCTGACCACGCTGCGCGGGATCAACCCGGCCCGCACCCGCTCCTCGACCATCCCGACGACCCACCGCCCGTAGTCCTCGGTGAACGGCCCCTCGCGCCACACCGGCTCGTGACGCGTGACCCACCGGGTCGCGGCAGCAACCGGAGCGATCTCCATCAGGAGCTGGGTGGCCGAAGCCCCGCCACCGACCACGACCACCCGCTTGCCGGCGAAGTCGGACGGCCCCTGGTAGTCGGCGGTGTGCAGCTGGCGGCCGGCAAAACTCTCCTGCCCCGGGTAGTAGGGCCAGAACGGCCGACGCCAGGTACCGGTCGCGTTGATCAGCCCACGCGCCGTCCACACCCCAGCGGAGGTCTCGACCTTCAACGAAGCCCCGTCGTCAACGACAGACGCGACGTCGACCGGTCGGACCACGGGCAGGTCGAAGAGCTGCTCGTACCGCGCGAAGTAGGACGGGATCGCCTCGTTGGCCCGTTCATCGGGTGAGGGCTGCTCGAACGGCATGCCGGGCAGTTCGTGGATGCCGTGCACGGTCCGCATCCGCAAGCTCGGCCACCGGTGCAACCAGGCACCGCCGGGAGCGGGGTTGGCGTCGAGCACCACGTGGTCGACACCGCGTCGCTGCAAGAAGTAGGAGGCGGACAGGCCCGCCTGTCCCGCGCCGATCACCACCACGTCCGTCACATCCACGTCAACGGAGGGAGGGCCTCACTCCTTCTCCCCCTGTGAGCGACGAAACATCAGGCGAAAGGTCAGGACCACCGCTAGCTTCCAGGGGCGTGCACCTACTTCTGACGATGGCGTTGCTCGCGGCCCCTGTCCCCACCACGACAGCCTCCTACGCGGTCTACGACCGGATCACGCACACGTTGACCGGACGAGACGTGCACAAGAAGATCAGATCCGCCTCGCTCGTGAAGATCCTCATTGCCATCGAGCAGTTGGAGACGCGTGGGGACGATCCGCGCATCGAGCCCATGTTGCGGGTCAGCGACGACAACGCGGCCAGTGAGCTGTGGGTCGAGAACGGCTGGGAGCAGCTGGTCGTTCGGGTGGCCGAGCGGCTGGAGCTCAAGGACACGCGGCCACCGGAGAAGCGCGGCATGTGGGGTTACACGGCCGTGAGCGCCTACGACGTGGTGAAGGTCTACCGGTACCTGCTGGAGGACGCGAAGCCGAAGGTGCGGCACACGATCATGGGGCACCTGCAGCGGGCCGAGAAGTGCGCGTCGGACGGGTTCGACCAGTCGTTCGGGTTGCCGTCGGCGACGTGGCACCCCGCGTTCAAGCAGGGCTGGTCGGGGTTCGGTGACCCGGCGAAGCCGTGCGTGGACAGGCCCCGGCCGCGGGTCCAGTGGGACCTCGACACCAAGTCGCCCGCTCTGCACACGTCCGGGACGTGCCTGTTCAGCATCGTCGTGGTGCTGACGCTGCACCCCGAGGGCACGTCCTACGAGAAGGCCTCGAAACGAGTTACCCGGCTCACGGAAGAAGTCACGAAGTATCGGTGTTGATCGATGTATGAGCCGTCTGAGTGAGATCCCGCTGTCCGTTCTCGACCTCGCGCCCATCGCGTCGGGGTCGGACGCCACGACCGCCCTGCGCAACTCGCGGGAACTCGCCCAGCAGGCAGAACGCCTCGGCTACCAGCGCATCTGGTTCGCCGAGCACCACAACATGCCGGGCATCGCTTCGTCCGCGCCCGCCGTGCTGATCGGGCACATCGCGGACTCCACCGAGACGATCCGCGTCGGTTCGGGCGGCGTGATGCTGCCCAACCACCCGCCGCTCGTGGTCGCGGAGCAGTTCGGCCTGCTGGAGGCGCTGCACCCCGGTCGCATCGACCTCGGCATCGGGCGCGCGCCCGGCACCGACCAGAAGACGGCGCGGGCGTTGCGGCGCACCGAGGCCGGGCTCTCCGCGGAGAACTTCCCGCAGGAGCTCACCGAGCTGATCAAGTACTTCGAGGGCACCGCCGAGCTCAACGCCGTGCCCGCCGCGGGCAACAAGCCGCCGATCTGGCTGCTGGGCTCGTCCGGTTACAGCGCGCAGGCCGCCGGGCTGCTCGGTCTGCCGTTCGCGTTCGCCCACCACTTCAGCGCCCAGAACACGTTGCCCGCGCTCGCGCTGTACCGGCGGCACTTCCGGCCGTCCGAGGTGCTCGACGAGCCGTACGCGATGGTGTGCGCGTCCGTCGTCGTCGCCGACACCGACGAGCAGGCCCGTTACATCGCCGGCCCGGGAGCGCTCTCATTCGTGAAGTTGCGGCAGGGCCGGCCAGAGCCGCTGGCGACTCCGCAGGAGGCCGCGGACTACCCGTACACCGAGATCGACCAGCTCGTGATCGAGGACCGGATGGCCAACCAGATCATCGGATCCCCCTCAACGGTCCGCTCCGGGCTGGACGAGTTGCTGGAGTCGACGGCGGCCGACGAGCTCATGGTCACGACGATCGTGCACGGGCACGATGACCGTCTGCGTTCGTTCGAACTCCTCAGCGAGATCGCCGAACGGACGCCTGCGATGGGCCGTTCAGCCGCACATACGTGAGTCGGTCACGCGTGACCTTCACGTTTTGTACGACTGACGCTGCTCTGAACGGGTGATAAACGGCTCCGCTTGTAGCGCGTGGCACACAGTGGGCGATGATCGGTGTGAGCGCGCACGCCCCCCGACGCGCTCCCTAGCTTCACCCAGTGGTCTCGACCACTAGGACGGCGTGGGGCCGGCGCACTTGTGGCGCCGCCCACGCCGCCCATCACACTTCGGCCACGGCCCGGCACCAGGTCCGCTTCAGAGGCCACTTTCATTCGCACTACTCCCTTCGGCACCGTCACAGTTGACGTGAGTCGCTCACACCCACCGCCGGGTGGGAAAGGGGAGTTCGTGAAGTTCGCCAAAACGGCCGCGGGCCTGTGCCTGCTGCTGGCCGTGGCGGGATGTGCGGGCCCCGGTGTCGCCGTCACCCCCGACGAGAACCTGACGGTCGAGCAACGCGCCGAGACGCCCAACGCGTCCGCCGCCGCTGCTTTCGGCACGCAACGCGTGTGGACCTCGGGCCTCTCCGTCGTCGTGTCCGCTCCGCGTTCGCTCTCACCGTCCGAGACGGCCATCCCACCGGCCAAGCGCACCGCGGTCTTCACGATCACCGTCTACAACGGCTCCAAGACGCCCTACCGGCCCTCCCAGCTCGCCGTGAAGGCGACAGCGGACGACCAGCAGGCCGCGGAGCTCCTCGACTCCGTGCAGGGCCTCAACGGCCTCGCCTCGGCCATCGCCGAACTCCCACCGGGCCGCGACACGCAGTTCCAGCTGGCGTTCGCCGTGCCGGAGACACCGGTGCGGATGAAGCTGACGATCCAGCCGGGTGGCCACGACCAGAACACGCCGACCCTCTTCGAGGGCCAGGCATAGTCTCTGGGGCATGACCAGTCGTCTCGAACCTGGAGACACCGCGCCCGCGTTCACGCTGCCCGACAGCGAGGGCAAGCCGGTGTCCCTGTCCGACTACCTCGGCAAGTCCGTGGTCGTGTACTTCTACCCGGCCGCGAGCACCCCGGGCTGCACCAAGCAGGCCTGCGACTTCCGCGACAACCTCGGCGTCCTCGCCGAGTCCGGCTACGAGGTCGTCGGCATCTCCCCCGACAAGCAGGAGAAGCTCGCGAAGTTCCGCGACGAGGAGGGCCTGACCTTCCCGCTGCTCGGCGACCCGGACAAGACGGTCCTCACCGAGTGGGGAGCGTTCGGCGAGAAGCAGAACTACGGCCGCACCGTCCAGGGCGTGATCCGCTCGACGTTCCTCGTCGGCCCCGACGGCAAGATCGTCAAGGCCATGTACAACGTCCGCGCCACCGGCCACGTGGCCAAGCTCCTGCGCGAACTCCCCGCCTGATCTTCCCCACAGCTGCGCTGCCGCCGTCGTTTTGGTTGCGACGGCGGCATCTTTCTGAGGTATGGTCGAGACGAGGGCGTGCAACAAAGCCGCCCCTGTTCCGGTGAGGGTGATACACCGTGTGTCGCTTGACGGCACCTAGCGGCCCCGACATCCCGTCTGATTTCGTCTTGCGAGTCCACTTCCCCACGCGCGGCGGCTGACCAGGGCTTTTCGCCCACAAGTCAACCGTTCTCTTCAACACGCACGCCTAGCGCTGCGTGCATTTCGTGCTGGAAAATTCAATGCTCAAGTGGATCCTGCTGGCCCTCGCCGTGGGCGCGGAAGTTTTCGCGACCCTCTGCCTCAAATACTCCGACGGCTTCACCAAACCCTGGCCGGTCGCCGGCCTCGCAACCGGCTTCCTCACCGCCCTCTACCTGGAATCCCTGGTGATCAGAATGGGCATCCCGGTGGCCATCACCTACGCGATCTGGGCAGGCGCCGGCATCGCCCTGGTGGCCATCACGAGCCGCGTCCTCTTCGCCGACCCGCTGAACCTCGCCATGCTGGCGGGCATGGCCCTGATCGCCGCGGGCGTCTGCGTCGTGTCGGTGGCCTCGCACGCCCAGGCAGCCGTCTAATCTCGTTTGGGTGGGCTTAGAAATCCAGGCCGTCTCCCGTCTCGGCCAGTCAGTAGCGATGCGCGCCGCCACCGAGTGGCTGGCCGTCCACACCGACGAGCGCACCGCGTCCCTGACCGAACTGGCCGCAGCCGAACTGACCAAGCCCACCCAACGAGCCAAGCTCGACACCCTGATCCAACACATCGGCCACCAGGTGACCGAACAACTCGAATCGGCCCTGGAACGCTTCCCCGACAACGAGATCGCCTCCTCCCTGCAAGCGGTGGAGGAGGCGATGTCGTCCGTCGACCTGTCCGACACCGCCCTGCTGACGGACGACGCGGACCCGGAAGCCCTGGCCCAACGCATCCGCCACTCGTTGCCGCGCAGCGACTCCAGCCGCTGCTACGAGGTCGCACTCGACCAGTCGTGCCGCTACCTCGTGCAGATCATCAGGCAGCTGCCGTCGTTCCAGCCGCGAGCCCTGGCCGAGGTCCTGTCCCGCGCCACCGCCCAGGCCGCGCTGCTCGACGAGGTGCTCGCCCGGCTCCCCCGCACCTCGCTCTACGCACCACAGGGCACCGACACGGACGAGGAGTTCCGCGACGAGTACCTGCGTCACCTGGCGACGAACCTCGACTTCCTGGAGCTGCTCGGCCTGTCCGGCAAGGAGAAGTCCCGGCTGCCCCTGAGCGTCGCCTACTTGAGCCTCACCGTCTCCGGTCACGCCCGGCAGGAGGACCAACGGCGCAACTGGTTCTCCGACGCCGAACACCGCGCGGTCGCCAGTGTGAGAGTCGAGTCGGCACTCGTCGACCGCACCCTCGTCCTCGGCGACGCGGGCTCAGGCAAGACGACATTGCTGGACTGGCTCGCGGTCACCGCCGCGAGGAGCGGATTCACGGGCGAACTGCAGCGGTGGAACGGCCTTGTCCCTCTCCCGGTCCGGCTGCGGGCGTACGCCGACGGTCCGCTGCCGGAGCGACCGGAGGAGCTGATCACCGGGTGGCTCACCGGAATCATGCCTGCTGGCTGGGCGCTTCGGGTGTTGCGCGCGGGCAGAGGCCTGCTGCTGGTGGACGGTGTCGATGAGGTACCGCCGGAGAAACGCCACAAAGTGCACCGGTGGCTGCGCACCTTCTTGAACACCTTCCCCAGCACCCAGGTCGTGGTGACCGCGCGACCTGCCGCCGCAGACCGGGAATGGTTGTCCGAACTGGACTTCCGCACAGTCGAGCTGGAGCAGATGCGACCTTCCGACGTGAAGGTCTTCCTGCAACGTTGGCACGAAGCCGCAGGAGCGCCCGACGAAGTGCACCGCCGGCTTTCGAACCAGCTGGCGGGCCGGCAGCACCTGCGCGCGCTTGCCTCCTCGCCGCTCCTCTGCGCGATGCTGTGCGCACTCAACCTCAGCCGGGTGTCGGAACTACCGCACACCCGCATGGAGCTCTACGCCGCCGCGCTCACGATGCTGCTCGACCTGCGCGACGCCGAACGAGGCCTCGCCCGCATGCTGACCACCTCGGACAAGACCGTGCTGTTGGGCGACCTGGCGTGGCGACTGACCCTCGGCGACCGCAGCCAGCTGCCGACGGCGAGGGTCCGCGAGCACATCGCGCGCAAGGTCTGCTCGATGCCCAACGTGCACGACGACCCGGACACGATCACCACCCACCTCCTCGAACGCAGCGGCGTCATCCGCGAACCCGTACCGGGCCGGGTGGACTTCGTGCACCGCACGTTCCAGGAGTACCTGGCCGGCGCGGAGGCGATGCATGACGGCCAGGTCGAAACCCTTGTCGCGCACGCACATCAGGACTCGTGGGCGGAAACGATCGTGCTCGCGTGCGGACACGGCCAGCGCACCCAGGTCAACGAGTTGCTCACGGAGGTCCTCGACCGAGCCGACCGCGAACCGGTGAACTCCCGGAAACTGCGCCTGCTCGCCGCCACCTGCCTGGAGACGGCGCGGGACCTCGACGCCACCGTCTACGACCGGGTCAACCGAATGATCGAAGAACAGCTGGTCCCACCACGCGATCTGGAAGAAGCGGCATCGCTCGCCATGGTTGGGCAGCGCATCCTGCGTTACTTGCCACAAGACCTGACACGGCTACCGGACAAAGTCGCAAAAGCAACAGTTCGCGCCGCAAGACTGATTGGTTCTCCGGAAGCGATAAGCCAGCTAACACTTTACGCGCAAGATCCGCGCGGCGGTGTCCAACGCGAACTCCAGGAAGCGTGGGTTCACTTCGAGCCAAGGCGCTTCGCTGAGGAGGTCCTAGCTCACGCACCGCTGATTAAAGGCTCGATCAGTGTCGCGTCCGTACGCTTGCTTCCTCATCTCACGGCGCTCCAACACCTCAGAACGGTGGACCTCGCCCTGCCCGAGCATGAGGTCCACCAAGATCTTTCGTTCGCGCAGGCCGTCACCGGACTACGATTCTTGGGTGTGCCCGTCGCCGGTGAGGTTTCCCTCAGCCAGCTCTCCACCTGCAGGCTCAGCATGCTGGCGCTGAATGGGGCCGACAGATATCTCAACCTGGAACAGTTGCCCCTCGGGTTGTTGAACCTGGCGCTCTTCCAACGGGCGCAGTGGGACGATCTCAACTTCCTGAGACGGCTCGATCTCTTCAGGCTCGATCTCAGCCAGGTCGCCGCAAACTGCGATCTCAGCGTTCTGTCGGGAATGACGCGGCTAGACACGTTCAGTTGCAGGGGCTGGACCGACTACCGAGCTCTCTCCAGCCTGGCGCACGTGGCGACGCTTCAGATTGACAGCCCGAGGGCTCCCGTCAATCTCGGTGACCTACCGGAACTCCCTGAGATCGACACTCTCATCGTAAGAAGTGGCGCTCAGATCGACCTGCGAGGGCTCGCGGGAAAAACGCTGCGTCTCGAATTACGCAGGAGGCAGCGTCACGTCGGGCGCGATGAGCTCGGGCCCGGCGTGACGATCAACTGGGTCGATTAGGCGAGCTTGCGCAGGTGCGGGACGAGGAGCTTGAGGGCGCGGCCCCGGTGGGACTCCGCGTCCTTCTCCTCCGCCGTCATCTCGGCTGAGGTGACCGCAGACCCCTCAGGCACGAAGATCGGGTCGTAGCCGAAGCCGTTGGTCCCACGACGGGCGCGCAGCAAAGTCCCCCGCCACTCCCCACGAACGACGACCTCGTCGCCACCAGGAACCACCATCGCCACCACCGAAACGAAGGCGGCACCACGGCGCTCGTCCGGCACGTCGCCCATCTGCCCCAGCAACAGGTCCAGGTTCGCGTCGTCGTCGCCGTGACGCCCGGACCACCGAGCGGAGAGCACGCCGGGCATGCCGTTCAGCTCATCAACGGCGAGACCGGAGTCGTCGGCGACGGACACCAGGCCGGTGGCGGCAGCGGCGTCGCGGGCCTTCGCAAGCGCGTTGCCCTCGAAGTCCGGCGCGGTCTCGGGGGCCTCGGGGAACGACGGCACGTCCGAAAGGGACAGCACCTCGATGCCGTCGAGAGACTCGGCCACCACGATGCGCTGGAGTTCGCGGAGCTTCTTGGCGTTGCGGGAAGCCAACAAAAGCTTCATCGCTTGCCACCGGGCTTCGGCTCGGGCAGCACGCCGGGGTAAGGCGCCGAAAGGGCCTCCGCCTGGATGCGGTTGAGTTCCGCGCAGCCCTGCAGGGCGATGTCGAGCATGCGGTCCAAAGTGGAACGGGCGAACGTCGCGCCCTCGCCGGTGCCCTGGACCTCGATCAACGTGCCCGCGTCGGTGGCGACGACGTTCATGTCGACCTCGGCGCGCGAGTCCTCCTCGTACGGGAGGTCCAACCGCACACGACCGTCCACGACGCCGACGGACACGGCGGACACCGCGCACGACAGCGGCGCCGGGTCGGCCAACCTACCCGCGGCACCGAGATAGGTCACCGCGTCGGCCAGCGCGACGTAGGCGCCGGTGATGGCGGCCGTGCGGGTGCCGCCGTCGGCCTGGATCACGTCGCAGTCGATGACGATCGTGTTCTCGCCCAGGGCCCTGAGGTCGATGCACGCCCTCAAAGAACGGCCGATCAGGCGCGAGATCTCGTGCGTGCGGCCGCCGATGCGGCCCTTCACGGACTCGCGGTCGCTGCGGCTGTGCGTTGCGGACGGGAGCATCGCGTACTCGGCGGTCACCCAGCCGAGGCCGGAGCCCTGCCGCCAGCGGGGCACGCCTTCGGTGACACTCGCGGCGCACAGCACGCGGGTGTTCCCGAACTCGATCAGGACCGAGCCCGCGGGCCAGGTCTGATATCCACGCGTGATCCGGATGTCACGCAACACGTCGTCGTATCGGCCGTCGCTTCGCACCACGGGCCCTACCCTAATGAACCCTGCGGAGCGCCACGGCGTAGGGAGAGACATGCTGACGATCGACGGTATTCCGCTTCACCCGTTGCTGGTGCACGCGGTGGTCGTGCTGCTGCCCCTCGCGGCGCTCAGTTCGATCGCGATCGCCCTGGTCCCGAAGTGGCGGCGCAAGTACGCGTGGCCCGTTCTCGGGGTCACGCTGGCCGGTGTCGCCGCTGTTCCGGTGGCCAAGCAGGCCGGTGAGGACTTCCAGGCGGCGCTCGAGCGCAACGGTGTGCAGAACCCCCTCATCCAGACGCACGCGGACCTCGGCACGATGTTGCTGCCCATCGCGCTCGGCTTCGGTGTCGCGGTGATCGCGCTGCTGGTCGCCGGGCGGCTCGCGGACCGCGAACGGGACGCCGAGGCACCCACCACGAAGACGTGGCGGGTGATCTCAGTCGTGGTGTCGGTGCTGGTGGTGCTGCTCGCGGTCGGCACGACGGTGCAGACCGTGCGGGCGGGTCACAGCGGGTCGGAGGCCGTCTGGAGCGGCATCGGGAGCTGAAGCGGCGAGGTCGCCGACTGCTTCAACGTGCGCGTCACCGTGCAGAACTGCTCCACGGCGCGCCGGACGACGACCTCGAGGGCTTCCGGGTCTTCGACGGCGGACAGGTCGTACGAGAGCGTCACGGGGATGGAGATCACCTCGTTGCCGCTCTCGGACTGGACCGCGTCCGCCTGGGCTGTCAGCTGATCGCCTCCGGTTCTGCGCAGGATCAACGTCTCCGACGTGACCACCGCGCACCCGGCGGCGGCCGCGACCAGAAGTTCGACCGGGCTGAACGAGCCTTCCTGGCCCTTGCGCCCGATCCGCACGGACGCACCGCGCCCGTTGGAAGCGACGAACTCGTGCTCGCCGACCCGCTCGATCTCGATCATGTCAGCTCCCCCACCTCGTACCGGCCGCCCTGCACGACCAGCTCACTCGGCCCGCCGAACGCCGACCGGGCCTCCTCCAGCACGTCCTCGCGCGACGTCCACGGCGGCACGTGCGTGATCAGCAGCCGGCCGGCGCCCGCCCGGGAGGCCAGCTCGCCGGCCTCGCGCCCGGACAGGTGCAGGTCCGGCTCGCGGTCCGGGGCGTGCGTCCAGCTCGCCTCGCTCAGCAGCACGTCCGCGCCGTCGGCCAGCGAGTCCAGGGCGTCGCAGGTCCCGCTGTCCCCGGTGTAGGCGAGCGTCACGCCGCCGTACGAGATCCGGAACCCGTAGGCCTCGCACGGATGGGCGACCACCGCGGACTCCACGGTGAACGGTCCGATCTCGACCTTCGACCCCAGGCCGTGGAAGGCGAAGACGTCGCCGAAGTCCAGCGAAGAGCGCTCGGCGGCGTTGGGCGCGTAGGCGGCGACGAACCGCGAGGGGGCCTCGGTGGGCGCGTACACCGGCAACGCGGCAGCGGGCGGCGTCGGGTGGTACTTCCTCGCCACGTAAAGGGAGGACACGTCGACGCAGTGGTCGGGGTGCAGGTGGGAGAGCACCAGCGCGTCCATCGAGAACAGCGGCCGCTCCTCCTGGAACCGCGACAGCACGCCGTTGCCGAACTCCAGCGCCAGCGTGAACCCCTCGGCCTCCAGCAGGTAACCGGAGGCGGCCGCGCCGGGTCCGGGAATGCTGCCGGAGCAGCCGAGCACGGTCAGCAGCACGTCAGCCCCACTGTTCGAAGGTCGGCAGGAACCGGGCGGCGAGCTTCGCGAACCGCTCGGGCGGACCCGTGCACGTCACGCGGTGCACAGCGGGTTCGACGGCGAACTCGTCCCGCTCGGTCAGCAGCCGGACCACGTCCTTCACCGTCTCCTCGGCGCTCGACACCAGCGTCACGTGCTCGCCCATGACGATCTGGATCACGCCGGTCAGCAACGGGTAGTGCGTGCAGCCGAGCACGACGGTGTCGACGTCGGCGCGCTGCAACGGTTCCAGGTAAGCCTGCGCGAGCCCGAGCACCTGCCGCCCCGACGTGATGCCGCGTTCCACGAAGTCGACGAACCGCGGGCACGGCGCCGCGGTCACCGTCACGTCGCGCGCCGCCTGAAACGAGTCCTGGTACGCGTGCGAGTTGATCGTGCCGACCGTCGCGATGACACCGACCCGGCCGGAACGGGTCGTCATCACCGCACGCCGGACGGCGGGGAGGATCACCTCGACCACCGGCACGTCGTAACGCTCACGGGCGTCGCGGAAACACGCGGCAGAGGCGGTGTTGCACGCGATGACCAGCATCTTCGCGCCCTCGTCCACGAGCCGGTCGCAGACCTCCAGCGCGTGCTTGCGGGCCTGCGCGATCGGCAGCGGCCCGTAGGGACCATGCGCCGTGTCGCCGATGTAGTGGATCGACTCGCCCGGCAACTGGTCCATGATCGCGCGGGCGACCGTGAGGCCGCCGACGCCCGAGTCCATGATCCCGATCGTCACGCCGTGAATGTAGCCGGTGCACTCGTGCGGCGGTTGTCACGAGACACACCCCACGCAGCCAGAACGCCGCCGATTGCGCCGAACAGGTGGCCTTCCCACGACACACCGGGCTGGCCGGGCAGCACGCCCCACAGCGCCGCGCCGTACAGCGCGAACACGCCGACTGCGATCAGCAGCTGGAGCCACGAGCGCGCGAAGATCCCGCGCACCAGCAGGAACGCGAGGAACCCGAACACCAGTCCGGACGCGCCGATGTGGCTGCCGGGGCTGCCGAACACCCACACGCCCAGAGCGCTCGAAAGCCAGATGACGGCGGTGATCTGGAAGAACTGCTTCAGGCCGCCCGAGGTCGCGAGGAACCCGAGCAGCAGCAACGGAACGGCGTTGCCGGTGAGGTGGCTCCAGTCGCCGTGGATCAACGGCATCCAGAGCAGGTTGTCCCACTCGCCGAAGTTCCGCGGCAGCACGCCGTCGTCCTCCAGCGAGCCGCCGGTGGCCACGTCGAAGGCCTCGACGAGGTAGAGGAAGCCGACGAACCCGGCCACGACGAGCAACGACAGCACAGGGTGCGGCGGGATGACCCGTTTCGCTAGCGCGGTGCGGTCCACATGACCAGCGTACGTGGCATTTAAGGTGGTTGGGTGGCTATCGAAGTAGCGGTGCGCGCGTCGGCCCAACTCGGCGAGGGGCCGACCTGGGACCACAGCAGCTCCACGTTGCTGTGGGTGGACATCCTCTCCTCCGAAGTGCACCGGTACGCACCGGCGCGCGACGACGACGCGGTGCTGGTCATGCCCCAGCACGTCGGGGCCGCCAAGCCTCGCTCGCACGGTGGCATCGTCTGCAACCTGCGGGACGGCATCGCGCTGGTCGACCGCGACGGCACCAAGTCCTGGCTCGTCTACTGGGCGCGCGAGGGCGTGCGCGGCAACGACGCGGGCGTCGACCCTTCGGGCCGGCTCTGGGCCGGCACCATGCGCTACGACCAGGCCGCGGACGAGGGCTGGCTCGCCAGGATCAGCGGTGACGGCGCCGCGAAGGTCATGGTGGACAAGGTGAACACGAGCAACGGCGTCGGCTGGAGCCCGGACGCCACCCTCATGTACTACGTCGACACGCCGACCCGCCGCATCGACGTCCTCGACTTCGACAACGCCTCCGGCACCGTCGCGAACCGCCGCCCGCTCGCCCACGTCGGCAACACCGACGGCTGGCCGGACGGGCTGACCGTGGACGCCGACGGGTGCGTCTGGGTCGCGTTGTGGGGTGGCCGGGCCGTGCGCCGCTACACGCCCGACGGGGAACTCGACCGCGAGATCGAGGTGCCCGTCGACAACCCCACGGCGTGCTGCTTCGGCGGCCAGGACTTCACCGACCTCTACGTCACCTCGGCCCGCTCCGGGCTGTCCGACCAGGCGTTGATGGACCGCCAGCTCAACGGTTCCGTGCTGGTGCTGACCAATGCCGGCCAGGGGGTGCCGGGCGTGGCGTTCAACGGCTAGGACAAGGCCTAGATGCTCTCGCGCTTCATCGGCCGCACGAAGTTGCTCGCCGACCTGCACGACCTGCTCGCCGATCACCGCCTCGTGACGCTGACCGGCGCGGGTGGCGCGGGCAAGACCAGGCTGGCGCGCGAGATCGCGGGCACCGTGTTCGTGGAGCTGGCGACGATCAGCCGGCCGGACATGCTCCTGCGCGGGGTCGCCGAGGCGCTGGAGGTCGAGGACAGCGCGGTGCCCGACCACCTCGCGGACCGCAAGACCGTGCTGGTGCTCGACAACTGCGAACACCTCAGGGACGCCGCCGCCGACCTCGCCCAGCAGCTGCTGACCGGCGCTCCCGGCCTCACGGTCCTCGCCACCAGCCGGGAACGCCTCGGCGTGCCCGGCGAACGCGTCCTCGTCGTGCCGCCGCTCGACGTCCCGCCCGCCGACGCCCCGATGAGCACGGCCTACGAGTCGGTCGCGCTGCTGGCCGATCGCGCGCCGAACTGGCGGCTCACCCCGCAGAACTGGCCCGACGTCGTCAAGCTCCTCAACCGGGTCGCGGGCCTGCCACTCGCCATCGAACTCGCGGCCGTGCGGCTGCGGGCCATGCCGCTCACCGAGGTCGTCGAACGGCTCGACGACGAGATGAAGCTGCTGACCCGCAACGACCGGGTGGCGTTGCCGCACCACAGGACCCTGCGCGCGGTCATGGACTGGAGCCACGACCTCTGCACGCCGGACGAGCAACGGCTGTGGGCGCAGGTGTCGGTGTTCGCGGGCGGCTGGGACCTCGGCGCGGCGGAAGCCGTGAGCGACTCCGACACCGTGCTGGACGACCTGGACGGGCTCGTCGCCAAGTCGATCGTCACGTTCGAGCACGACCGCTACCACCTGCTGGAACCGTTGCGGCAGTACGGCGCCGAACGCCTCGGCGCCGACCGCGACGCCGTGCGCAAGCGCCACCTCGACCACTACGGCGAGCTCGTCCGGCACGTCTCGGCGGGCTGGCTCACCGACACCGCGCTGGTCGACGTGCTGCGGGTGGAGATGGCGAACGTCGAGGCCGCGCTGGAGACGAGCCTGCGCGAACCCGGCCGGGCGCTGGAGCTCGAGTTCCAGCTCGCCCGCATGCACGGCGCGTTCTTCGCGAGCGGCTGGCCCGCGCAGTACCGCAGGCTCCGGCGCGCGCTCGAAGGCGGCGCCCACGACCGCTGGCACCTCGAAGCGCTCACGTTCGCCGCGTCGCTCGCCCTCACGCTCGGCCGCCACGACGAGTCGGCCGAACTGCTCGCCGAGGCCGAACGGCTCGACAGCGAGTTCGCGGCCGTGCTCTACGTGCGCGGCGAACGCCAGTGGCTGCTGCACGGCGACTACGCGGCGTTGGCCACCATGCGCGAGGCACGCGCCCGGTTCGAGCCCGAGCGCCAGGTGATCTTCTCCGTGCACGTCGCGATGGCGTCCGCGCTGCTCGCCGACGAACCGGAGGCGCGCGCGGACATCGCCGACCTCGCCGCGACCGCCGAGGGCAACGAGATCGCCGTCGGCGGGCTGCTGATGGCCAGAGGCGTCGCCGAACTGCGCTTCGGCTCCCCCGACGAGGCCGCCGACCTGCTGCGCACCGCCCTCGCCCGGCAACGTGACAGCGGTGACCAGTGGGGCCCGGTCTGGGCCGTCGAGGCGCTCGCCTGGGCGACGGCGGCGAGCGGGCAGGCACGGCGGGCCGCCCGGTTGCTCGGCGCCGCGGAGGCCGCGCAACGGCTGACCGGCCGTCCGCTCGCGAGCCACGAGACGTTCCGTCGGCAACGCGCGCAGGCCGTGGCGAGGGCACGCGACCCCGAGTACCGCCGGGAGCACGCGGCGGGCGTGGGGCTGAGGTCGTTCGACGAGATCTTCGCGGTCGCGCTCGGCGAGGACACCGGTCCGCTCACCCCGGCGCAGCTGGAGGTGGCGAAACTCGTCGCCGAAGGTCTCACCAACCGCGAGATCGCGGTCCGGCTGCACAAGTCGCAGCGCACTGTCGAGACCCAAGTGCAGCAGATATTCGCAGCTCTGGGCGTCAAGAACCGCGTTATGATCGCTGCACGGCTCAACCTGAGTTGATGAGCGCCATACGTAGGCAGTCTTGCGGTTTATACGGATGTGCGCCCGTACGCCGGTGAACTACAAAGAAGCAGTTCACCGGACCGCACGAGCATCTGGGGGGATGCACATGAGTGAAGATCTGGCCTGGAAGGGCGCCTGAGTCAGCAGGCTTCCATCACGCCCAGAGGTGGCCGTCGAGCCTGGCGGCCGCCTCGTCCAGCGTTCCGGCGTAGGCGCCGGTGGACAGGTACTTCCACCCCGCGTCCGCCACGATGAACACGATGTCCGCGGACTTCCCCGCCACCTCGGCCTTCTGCGCCACGGCCAGTGCCGCGTGCAGGATCGCGCCCGTCGAGATGCCGGCGAAGATGCCCTCGGTCTCCAGCAGCTGCCGGGTGCGGCGCAACGCGTCGTAGGACCCGACCGAGTACCGCCCGGTCAGCACCGACTCGTCGTACAGCTCCGGCACGAAGCCCTCGTCGAGGTTGCGCAGCCCGTAGACCAGCTCGCCGTAGCGGGGTTCGGCGGCGATGACCTGCACGTCCGGCTTGGCCTCGCGCAGGAACCGGCCGACGCCGACCAGCGTGCCCGTCGTGCCGAGACCGGCGACGAAGTGCGTGATCTCCGGCAGGTCCTTCAGGATCTCCGGACCCGTGCCGCGGAAGTGCGCCTCCGCGTTCGCCGGGTTCCCGTACTGGTAGAGCATGATCCAGTCCGGGTTCTGCTTGGCGAGCTCCTTCGCCGTGGCCACAGCCTGGTTCGACCCGCCGGCGGCGGGCGAGAACACGATGCGCGCGCCGTACGCCTGCAGCAACTGCTTGCGTTCGGTCGAGGTGTTCTCCGGCATCACGCACACCAGGCCGTAGCCCTTGAGCTTCGCGGCCATGGCGAGCGAGATGCCGGTGTTGCCGGACGTCGGCTCGAGGATCGTCGCGCCGGGACGCAGCACGCCGTCCCGCTCCGCCGCCTCGATCATGGCCAGCGCGGGCCGGTCCTTGATCGAGCCGGTCGGGTTGCGGTCCTCGAGCTTCGCCCAGATGCGCACGTTCTCGGACGGCGCCAGGCGCGGCAGGCCCACCAGCGGCGTTCCGCCGAGCGCGTCGAGCAGCGAGTCGTAGCGGGCCATGTCGGAGATCAGCCGCCTGCGACGGCCGGGAGGATGGTGACGTTGTCGCCGTCCTTCACCTCGGCCGCGAGGCCACCGGAGAAGCGCACGTCCTCGTCGTTGACGTAGACGTTGACGAAGCGGTGCAGCGTGCCCTCCTTGACCAGGCGGGCCTTGAGGCCGCCGTGGTTGTTCTCCAGGTCGTCGATGATCTCGGCGAGCGTCGTACCGCTGGCGGACACCGACTTCTCGCCCCCGGTGTGGGTGCGCAGGATCGTCGGGATCGACACGGTGACTGCCATGGTGCTTCTACCTCCGGGAAACGGGTGCAACTCAGGATTCGATGATCTTGACCGGTTCCTCGGTCACGACACCGTCGACGATGCGGTACGACCTCAGCTCGTGCTCGTCGGGGTCACGCGTGGAGACCAGCACGTAGTGCGCCTCCGGCTCGCCCGCGAACGAGATGTCGGTGCGGGACGGGTACGCCTCCGTCGCGGTGTGCGAGTGGTAGATGACCACCGGCACCTCGTCGTTCGCGTCCATCTCGCGCCACACCTTGAGCTGCTCGGCCGCGTCGAACCGGTAGAACGTCGGCGACCGCTCCGCGTTCTCCATCTCGATGAAGCGCTCAGGGCGGTCGGACCCGTACGGCCCGGCGATCACCCCGCACGCCTCGTCGGGATGGTCGCGGCGCGCGTGGGCCACCATCGCGTCCACCAGGTCACGGCGAATCACCAGCACGTCCCCAATCCTACGGGCTGGCGGGAGTTGTCTCGGTATGCGAGATACCGGCGCGTGCACCTGGTTTAACCTGGCGCGATGCGCTTCACGAAGGAGATCGTCCTCGACCGGCCGATCGAACGGGTGCGGGTCCTCACGTCCGATCCCGCGCACCTGCACGCGTGGCAGCCCGACCTCGTGAGCATCACCCAGCACAGCCAGACGCCGGGCGCGGCCGGTGCCACGGCGACCCTGCGGTACCGGCACGGCAGGCTGGAGGAGACGGTGCTGGCCGCCAACGCCGACGAACGCTCGTTCCGCTACGAGTCGCGGGCGCGGACGCACACCGTCAGCTACCGGTACTCCCGGCTGGGCGACGACCGGACGTTGCTGACGTACTCGGACGAGATGCGGCTCTCGGGCGTGTCGCGGCTCTTCGCGGGCCGGATCACCAGGGCCGCACGGGAACGGGCCGAGCAGGGGCTCGACCGCTTCAAGGCGTTCATCGACGCCGGCTGAGCACCACCACGAGGTAGAGCGCCAGCAACGCGACGCCCCTCCGTCGCTGGGCCTGGTCCAGGCCTCGCCACGCGGCCAGCTCGGCCCACGCGGCCAGCGGGGTGGCGGCCACGCCGAGCTTCATCAGCACCTTGCCCACGGCGGGCGGCACCAGGAACGAGGCGGCGAACAACCCGGCGGGAGCGACCACCGCCAGTTCCCGGCCGGGGATCTCGCGCGCCGCACCGGGCGGGGCGAACTCGGTCACGACGGCTGCGGCCTGATCAACGACATCGGTCATGCCGGAGGGCTACCCCGGCTCAGAGGTCGCGGAACGCCGTCACGCCGTTCAACGACGTGGCCTCGCGCGCCCCGGACACCACGGCCTCCGCGAACACCTCGGCGGCCGCGGCGCACAACGCGTCCAGCGCGAACACCCTCGGTTCCGCGAGCGGTACGGCCCCCGTGGCCAGTGCGAACACCGTGTCGCCGTCGAACATCGAGTGCGCGGGCCGCACGGCGCGGGCCAGTCCGTCCTGCGCGGCCATCGCGATCCGGCGGCACTCCGCCTTGGACAGGTCGGCGTCGACGGTGACGACGCCGATCGTGGTGTTGAGGCCGTCCGGCTTGCGTTCGGGCAACGCCACGGCGCTCGTCCCCAGCGACGGCAGCCACGGCAGTCCGGACGCCCGGTCGACGACCTCACCCGCGGCGTTCACCACGGCCAGCGCGCCGATCTTGTGCTCACCGACCTGCCGCACAGCGGCGCCGACACCGCCCTTGAGCGACCCGACGCGCGCCCCGGCACCGGCGCCGACGCAGCCGAGTTCGAACGTCTCGGCGGCCGCCTCGCAGGCCGCGTGGCCGAACGACGGGTCCGGCCGGTTGCCCCACTCGGACATCGGCAGGTCGAAGATCACCGCGCCGGGCACGATCGGCACGACGTGGTGCGGTTGCGGGCCGACCTGGAAGCCGATGGAGCGTTCGGAGAGCCAGCGCATGACGCCGTCGGCCGCCGCGAGCCCGTAGGCCGAGCCGCCGGACAGGCACACCGCGTGCACCTGCTGGACCAGGTTCGACGGGTCGAGCAGGTCGGTCTCGCGGGTCCCGGGCGCGCCGCCCCGGCCGTCGACCGCGCCGACGGCCCCTGCCGGCACGAGCACGACGGTCGTGCCGGTGGCCCAGCCGTCCTCGATGCGGTGGTGGTGCCCGACGAGAACGCCGGGAATCACGGCAGGTCCCCCGAGCGCGCCGCCCCGCCCGGATCAGCCCGGTGGTGCGTGCACCTCACGGCATCATCGCTTCGACCAGCGTGTCCTGCACCCAGGTCAGCCAGTGGTACACGCCGAGGTGCGGCGAGCGCGGGTCCTCCGGCGGCAGCTCGTCCGGCATGTCCTCGGTGACGTCCAACGCCGTCCCGAGGGCCAGACGCACGTCGTTCAAGGACGCCATCCACGCCTCGGCCTGCGCGATCGACAGCCGGATCTCCCCGCCGTCGGGCGAGCAGGTCTCCAGCACGACCTCGGCCGCACCGGTCTTGTGGTCGAGCAGCTCCGGCTCGTGCAGTGAGCGCAACGCCGCGGCCGAGTTGACCTCGTCCGGGTCGGGCGCGTCGTCGTCGAGCCGGTGGAAGTCGGGCAGCAGCCTGCCGAGGATCGGGTCGTCGGGTGCCTCCGACGGGCCCGTCCTGATGCCGGTCAGCTCGGCCAGCTCGTCCTGCGGTGCTTCCTCGGCTCGGGCGATCAGCATGTCCTGGATCTGGCTGACCAGACCGCGCACGACCGCGGCCTCCTGCCGGTCCAGCCTGCCGACGACGACGTCACCGTCGCGGATCCACCTCTTCACGAGGACCGCTGCATGGTCGCCCAGAGCCCCGCCGCGTGGAGCTTCGCCACGTCGGCCTCCACCTTGTCCTTGGTCCCCGATGTCACGATCGCCTTGCCCTTGTGGTGCACGTCGAGCATCAGCTTGGTCGCATGGTCCCTGCTGAAGCCGAACAGCTTCTGGAACACGTACGTCACGTAGGACATGAGGTTTACCGGGTCGTTCCAGACCACGGTCTGCCAGGGTCGGTCCTCGGCGGCGACTTCCTCACCGACGGCCTCCGGCTGCGTCCGTTCCTGTTCGACGGGCGTGGTCATACCGCCAATGGTGTCATGTTCGCCGCAGTGACGGAGACCGCGTGCGGGTAAACCACCTGCGACCTTAGGGTTGGTGACCATGAACTCGACCGCGTTGCTGACCGACCACTACGAGCTCACCATGCTCGCGGCCGCGCTGCGTGACGGCACTGGTGACCGTCCGTGCGTGTTCGAGGTCTTCGCCCGCAGGCTCCCGGACGGACGCCGCTACGGCGTGGTCGCCGGCGTGAACAGGTTGCTGGACGCGATCGCGGACTTCCGCTTCGGCGAGGAGGAGATCGACCAGCTGCGCCGCAACGCGGTCGTCGACGATTCCACTTTGGAATGGCTCGCGAACTACCGCTTCACCGGCGAGGTCGACGGCTACCCCGAGGGCGAGCTGTACTTCCCCGGATCGCCGGTCCTGACGGTCCGGGCGTCGTTCGCGGAGGGGGTCGTGCTGGAGACGCTCGCGCTCTCGATCCTCAACCACGACAGCGCCATCGCGTCCGCCGCCGCCCGCATGGTGACCGCCGCGAACGGCCGTCACATGATCGAGATGGGTTCCCGGCGCACGCACGAGGAGGCTGCCGTGGCGTGCGCCCGCGCGGCCTACCTGGCGGGCTTCCACGCCACCTCGAACCTCGAGGCGGGGCGCCGGCACGGCATCCCGACGGCCGGCACGTGCGCGCACGCGTTCACGTTGCTGCACGACACCGAGGAAGAGGCGTTCGCGAGCCAGGTCGAGGCGCTCGGCGTCGGCACGACCTTGCTGGTCGACACCTACGACATCTCCGAGGGCATCAAGAAGGCCATCGCCGTCGCGGGCCCCGAACTCGGCGCGATCCGCATCGACTCGGGCGACCTCGGCGTGATGGCGAGGCAGGCCCGCGACCAGCTCGACTCGCTGGGCGCCCGCAACACCCGCATCGTCGTGTCGAGCGACCTCGACGAGTACGCGATCGCCGCCCTGCGCGCGGAGCCCGTGGACGCGTACGGCGTCGGCACGTCGGTCGTCACCGGTTCGGGCGCGCCGACCGCGGGCATGGTCTACAAGCTGGTCGAGGTCGACGGCAGGCACGTCGAGAAGCGCAGCACGTCGAAGCAGTCGCGCGGCGGCTGGAAGAAGGCGCTGCGCCGGCACAAGGACACCGGAACGGCGCTGGAAGAGGTCGTGTTCCAGGCCTCGGCGCAACCCGAGCTCGGCGAGTACGACAGGCTGGTGCAGCTCCCGCTGATGCGCGACGGGCAGCAGACCGACGAGGTCCCCTCGCTCGAGCAGAGCCGCGAACGCCTGCGGGCGGCGCTGGTGAGCGTGCCGTGGGAGGGCCTCAAGCTCTCGCGCGGCGAGCCCGCGATCCCGACGATCTACCTGGAGGGCTGACATGACCAAGGCGCTGATCGTCGTGGACGTGCAGAACGACTTCTGCGAGGGCGGCTCACTGGCCGTGGCCGGTGGTGCGGCCGTGGCGGCGGCCATCTCGCAGCACATCGCCACGTCGGCGTACGACCACGTCGTCGCGACGCGCGACTACCACGTCGACCCCGGCCCGCACTTCTCGCTGACGCCGGACTTCATCGACTCGTGGCCGGTGCACTGCGTGGCGGGCTCGCCCGGCGCGTCGTTCCACCCGGAGCTCGACGTGTCCGGCATCGAGCAGGTCTTCTCGAAGGGCCGGTTCGCCGCCGCCTACTCGGGTTTCGAGGCGGAGAACGACCTCGCGGGCTGGCTGACGGACAAGGGCGTGACCGAGGTCGACGTCGTCGGCATCGCGACCGACCACTGCGTGCGCGCCACGGCGTTGGACGCGCACCGCAACGGGTTCCGCACGACGGTCCTCGTGGACCTGACGGCGGCCGTGGCCCAGACGACCCGCGACGCGGCCGTCGAAGAGCTGCTCGCCGCGGGTGTCCGGGTCTCTTAGGCCTTACGGCGTCGGCGAGCAGGCCACCGTGCCGACGGTGACGGTGCCGGTGTAGCCGGACGACGGTTCGAAGGTGATCTTCAGCAGCGTCATGCTGATGCTGCCGTCGTTCGGCTCCGGGAACACCGTGTCGGTGAACTTGGCCTTGGCGAGCACGGTGCCGTCCTTCGCGACGACGTCGTGCACGTACCCGGGCTTGATCTCCTTGGGCAGGCCGGTCCAGCCGGACATCGCCTTGAGCTCCCAGCCCGCCGACGTGCCCTTCTCGTCGGCGGTGCAGGTGATGCTCCACTCGCCGATCTTGAGCCGCGGGCCCTTCTTCAGACCCGGCAGGCTCGCGAGCGCGGACAGGTCGAACGCCGCGCCCTTGGCCACCGACGTGGTCTTGGTCAGGAACTGCGCCGGGTCGACCACCTCGGTGGTGCAGGTGGAACTGGTGTCCCCGATCGCGAGACCGGTCCTGCTCACGGCCGGGCTCGCCCCGGTGACGGTGCCCGCCGCGTCCGGGTTCACGTCGCACACGGCGAGCGGTGCGACCTTGTAGGCCTGGCCCGCCTTCGCGAAGTCGGCCGACCCCGCCGACGCGGTGCCCGGCGGATTGCCGGCGAACGCGGGGGTCGCGGTCGCCAGCGTCAACGCGACCACCGCGCCTGCGATCGAACTCTTGCGCATTTTTCGCATTGCCTCGTTTCCCACGGCCCGATAATGGTTGTGATGGGGTGCGCTGATAACGCCTCGGCACCCCATGTCACCCATTCGTGTAGGCAATTACCTGGCCGAGTGACACCTTTCAGCGGACTCCGGCCAGGGTGGCGAACGGCTCCCGGCGCGGCAGGGCCGTCGGGAGCCCCGCCAGCCTCTCCAGGGCGGAGCACACCCGCACGGCGGCACGCCCGTCGCCGAACGGGTTGCGCCCCAGCGGGAGCCGCAACCGGGAGCCGAGCACCCAGCCCGCCTCGGCGAGGATGCGGGTGGTGTCGGTGCCGACGAGCCAGGCGCACCCGGCGTCGACGGCGAGCATGCGTTCCGTGGTCTCGCGCAGCACCAGGACGGGCACGCCGAACGAGGGCGCCTCCTCCTGGATGCCACCGGAGTCCGTCAGCACGAGGGACGCGCGCTTGAGGACGCGCACCAGGTCCGGGTAGTCGAGCGGGTCGGTGATGACGACGCGCTCGTGGCCGCCCAGCAAGGAGACGACCTGCTCGCGCACACCGGGGTTCGGGTGCGCGGGGATCAGCACGTGCAGGTCGGGGTGGCGGTCGGCGATGGCGCGCACGGCGTTGAGCACGCGCATGAGCGGACGGCCCCACGACTCGCGGCGGTGCACGGTCAGCAGCATGAGCCGGCCACCGGTGGCGTCGAGGGTGCGTTCCAGGGCCACGACGTCGGGGCTGCGTGCGGGCAGGTCGAGCGCCGCGACGCGTTGCACGGCGTCCACGACGGTGTTGCCGGTGACGACGATGTGGCTGTCCGGCAGGGATTCCCCGCCCAGCGCGTTCGCCGCGTCGTCGGTCGGCGCGAGGTGCAGCGACGTGATGCGGGAGATCATCTGCCGGTTCCCCTCCTCGGGGAACGGGCCGTAGAGGTCACCGGTGCGCAGCCCGGCTTCCAGGTGCGCCACGGGGATGCCGCGCCAGAACGAGGCGAGGGCCGCGGCCAGCGTCGTCGTGGTGTCGCCCTGCACGAGGGTGACCGCGGGGTCGCGTTCCTCCAGCACGGCGTCGAACTCGGGCAGCAGCCGGGAGACCAGTTCGGCCTGCGTGCCGGTGCTGCGGGGGACGTCCAGGCGGATGTCCGGCACCAGGTCGAACGCGCCGAGCGCCTGCTCGACCATGCCGGAGTGCTGTCCGCTGTGGACGATCGTGGGACGTAGGCCGGGGTGGCCGCGCAGGGCGATGGCGACCGGGGCGATCTTCAGCGCTTCCGGCCGGGTGCCGGCCACCAGCAGAACCTCTTTGCTCACCGTTGCGTCCTCTTTCTCGCATTCGACCGGGGAGGTCCGTCCCGGGGGCCGGGGGCAACCCCCGGGGCGGACCATGTCAGCCAGCTCGGTTCGGTCTGGCCTGGACGGGGACGGCACGGCGCCGCTTCCTCGTGGCGTGCAGCAGGAACGCACCCACGGCCAGCAGGACGACGCCCGCGACGATCCACCACGTCACGTCGGCGCCGGTGACCGCGAGGGCACCCACGCCCGTGCCGACACCCACGCCGGTACCGGGGACCTTGTACATCTGCCGCTCTCCTCAGGCCGCGTTCAGCGACGCGCGACGGCGCAGCGCCACGAAACCGACCGGGGCGGCGACGACACCGAGCAGGCCGAGGCCGATCCACAGGCCCGCCCCCGACGCCATCGGGATGGGCAGGTCGGCGGGACCGCACGTGGCCGACGAGATGATCACGTCGCCCGTGCCGATGCCACCGAGCACGCCCTGCAGCAGCTTGATGTGGATCGCGTTCACGGTCAGGCTGCCGTCGTTGTTCTTGATCTGCTCGTTGAAGATCACTTCAGCGATCTTGACGCCGGCGAGCTGGACGTCCAGCTTCGTGTTGGCCGCCGGGTCGGCGTTCACCTGGCCGAGCTTGCCGAGGTTGACGCCGGCGAGCTTCGCCTTGCCGGTCAGACCCTTCTGGGTCGCCGCGCACTCCGCCTCCACCAGTTCGGCGGAGATCTTCCCGGTGACCTTGGAGAGCAGGTCGACCCGGACGTCCGCGGTGCTCGCTCGCGAGTACACACCGCCGGACTTCTCGTCACGCGAAGCCGAAGCGTTGATGACACCGGTCTTGAGGATTCCGGTGAGGTCGACGCCTGCGAACGAGTTCTGCACAGGACCGTTCGCATTGGCTGCGGCGAACGGCTCCGCGTTGACCGCGGGGCTGCCGAGCAGCGTCACGTTGAGCTTCGCACCGTAGGCCGAGGCGTCCCCCGGAGCGGCAGAAGCGGGTGCGGCACCGACCAGGAGTGCGGCAATCGCGATGACTCCGGCCAGTCCCGTCATTCGGACTCGCATGAAACTCCTTCCCTTGATTCCTCCGGCCACCGGGGCGTGCTGATACCACTCTGGTTTCACGCTTTCCGGGGGCAATTACCGGCATCGGCTTTCTTTCGAGGGAACTGAGGGTTACTCCCCGTATCGAGGGACACGACCACTCGTCTCGCCCAATCGGGGCCACTCATCGTGGGTTTTTTTGATCAATTTCCGGTTACGGCGTCACCCGATCCGGGGGTGAGGGATGACGTTCCGTCTACCGATGGAAGGTCAAGTAGCCCGTCTGGGCGCTCCCTCATCGGTGGAAAGGATCTTCGGGTGACGCTTGCCCTGCGCCGCACCGCATTCCCGAGCCGGGTGACCGTGGTGGTCCTCGTCGCCGTCGCAGCGGGACTCGTGTTCGCACACCGGCTCTACCGGACGGCGGAGATCTCCTTGTCCGGCGCGGTCCTGAGCGTCATCAGCTCCTACGGCGTGGACGTGGTCCCCGAGCGCCAGACCGTCTACTTCGGACTGGGTTCGGACACCCCCCTGGGCCTGAGGATGACCCCGGAGTGCACGTCGGCGTTCCTGGTGCTGCCGCTGATCGTGGTCGGCGCGGTGATGATCGCGCTGCGGCCGCGGATCCAGTCGCGGGTGCTGTTCGCACTGGGCGTCGCGGCGCTGGCGGTGGTGGTCGTGAACCAGTTCCGCGTGCTGACCCTGGTGGGGCTGGTGAACTGGCTCGGCGTCGACACCGGCTACTACTGGGGCCACACGCTGCTGGGGTCGATGGTGAGCGTGTTCGGTGGCGCGGCCGCGTTGGTCGCGTTCGTCTGGCTGGCCACCCGGAAGTGAGCCTCGACCTCGTCCTCGGGTTCACGCAGGCGCTCGCTCTGACGATGAGCGTCGCCTTCGTGACGTACGTGTTCGTGATCGTGGTGCCGTACCTGCGGCGCAAGCCCGCTCCGGTAGGCGATCCGTCGTTGCTGGAGTGGCACTTCTTCGTGCCGTGCCGCGACGAGGAGGCCGTCATCGGCGCCACGATCAGGTACCTGCGCGAGACGTTCCCCATCGCGCACGTGTGGGTCATCGACGACGACTCCGACGACCGCACCGCCGGTGTCGTGCGGACGTTGAAGCGCAACGGCGGTATCCGTGATCCGCAGATCCACCTCGTGCAACGCCAACGGCCCTATGCCCGCACCGGCAAGGGCAACGCGCTGAACGACGCCTACCGCACGTTGAAGATGTGGATGGGCCGTCGTGCCGATGCCGACCGTGCGATCGTCGTGGTGGTGGACGCGGACGGGCGGCCTGCTCCCAACTGCCTGGAAGTCTGTGCAGCCACGCACCTCTTCGGCAATCCCCGCATCGGGGCCGTGCAGGTGGACGTGCGGATGATCAACGCCGGGCAGCGGCAGCCGGGCGTGACGCGGTGGCGGCGGGCGTTCGGCGCCGGGCTGGTGCGGATGCAGGACCTGGAGTTCCGCACGGCCATCGCGGCGATCCAGATGTCGCGCGGTGCGACGGGCACGATCTCCATGGGCGGCAACGGGCAGTTCACCCGTCTGTCCGCTTTGGACTCCATCGCCGGGCCGACCGGGTCGCCGTGGCGCGGGTCGTTGCTGGAGGACTTCGAACTCGGCGTGCACCTGCTGACGGCGGGGTGGCACACGGGCTTCTCGTTGGACACGCACGTGAACCAGGAGGCGTTGTACTCGTTGCGGCGTTTCCTGGCGCAGCGCACCCGGTGGGGTCAGGGAACCATGCAGTGCATGCGGTACCTGCGCCGCATCTGGGACTCCGACCACCTGACGACGTTGGGGGCGGCGGAGATGATGTACTACCTCGCGCAGCCGTGGATGCAGTTGCTCGGCACGCTGATCTACCCGATCCCGATGGCGATGATGGCGTACCGGTTCATGGTGTCGCCCACCGAAGTCGTGTCGTGGTTCTTCGACGGGGCGTGGATCCTCTTCACCGTGTACGGCGCGTTTGGTTTGTTGCCGTTCGTGTTGTGGGGGCCGGTGTATCGCGCGCGTTGCGTGCCCGTCGGGTTCTGGAAGTCCATCCTGTACGGGTTCGGCTACGCGCTGTACATCTACACGTTCTACATCACATCGTGGCGCGCGCTGATCCGGTTGGTGCGCGGCAACAACGGCTGGACCAAGACGCGCCGCAACGACGACCGCGTCGCCGGCAAGGTCGCACTCGATGTGTGACCGGTCACTTTGCAGACATGGAACAAAGACGTTCTCGAGTCGGCGTGGTTAATCTCAGGTTCTCTCGATTCCGCCTGGGAGGGAACGTGACACTCGCACTCGCGCCCCGTCGCACCGTGCTCGCCGACTTCGTGCCGGGAGCGCTGGTCCGCGACCTGACGCTGGTCGTCGCCGGTGCCGCCTTCACCGGACTCGCCGCCCAGGTGGCGCTGCCGATTCCGGGCAGCCCGGTGCCGCTGACGGGCCAGACGTTCGCCGCGCTGCTCGTCGGCGCAACGCTGGGCTGGCAACGAGGTGCGACCTCGATGCTGCTGTACCTGATCGCGGGCGTCGCGGGCGTGCCGTGGTTCCAGGGAGGCTCGTCCGGCGTTCCGGTGTCGCTCGGCTACGTCGTGGGCTTCGTGTTCGCCGGTGCCCTGGTGGGCTACCTGGCCGGACGCGGCGGCGACCGCACACCGTTGCGCGTGGTGGGCCTGATGGCACTGGGCAACCTGGCGATCTACTCCGTGGGCGTGCCGTGGCTGATGGCCGCCGCGGACATGTCGTTCGGCAAGGCGCTGGCCGTCGGCGTGCTGCCGTTCCTGATCGGTGACGCCCTGAAGATCGCGTTGGCCGCGGGCCTGCTGCCGGGAGCCTGGGCGCTCGTCCGCCGTCGGTAGCTTGGACCAGGTGATCACGCCTGGGGAGTACCTGTCGTTCCTGGATGCGCGCCTGCCGGGCCTTGTGGCGGGCGCGCATCTTTATGGGTCGCGCGTGCTGGACGACGTCGTCCCCGACTCGGACCTGGACATCGTGATCGAGCTGTCCTCTCCTGCCGAGGTGCCTGCTGTCGAAGGCGCCGACGTGGCCGTGGTGCCGGCCGGGTCGTTGGAGAAGCCGGTCTTCGACGTGACCCCGTTGTCCGGCGAGATCACTCCCGTGCTGTGGCAACAGCTGCGCACCGTCGGTCAGACCGTGCGCGGCACACGACCGTCCTGCCCCGGCACGGCCGCCGATGTCGAGGCGTACTGCCGCGACAACCTCGCCACCTACTGGAAGACCGAGTTCGACCACTTCCGCGGCATAGCTCCGTCGCTGGACCCCGAGGCGTCCATAGGGCGCGCGAACCTGCTGTGGGTGGGCCTCGGCCCGGCCAGGCTGTGGCACACGATCCGCACCGGCGAGATCGTCAGCAAGTCCCGCGCCGGCGTTCTGGCCGCCGCCCGCTGGCCCGACCTCCCGATCCTGGAACTGGTCGCCTCCCGCCGCGGCGAGGACGTCCCGCTGAAGGTCTCGCACGCGCTGGCGTCCCTCGACCTGTACGACCGGATCGTGGCCGACGTAACGACGTAGGTCCCGCGGCCGAGAAATCCGCGTGACGACGCATACCCCCGAAGAGCTGGGCTGCCTCGCGGGCGGCCCGGCCCGCGCGGCCGAGGTGGCCCTGGCCCGCCTGATCCAGGCAGGCCTGGTCCGGGTCTCGCGCGAGGGCGTGCTGAGCGCCGTCCACGTACCGGGCCAGGGCCCCGCCACCCCGCTGGAGGCCCAGATCCTCCGCGGCCTGCGCCACGGCCGCCTGCTGAACGACGTGGTCTACGGCGCCTTCGCCTCGCCCGAGACAGAGGGCCTGCGCACCCACCTCGTCAACCGCAAGCTCCTGCGCCGCCGCCGTTCCTACCGGCCGCGCCTCTACCCGTGGCTGTTCCTGCTGACCCCGCTGCTGTTCATCGCGGGAGTGCTCAGCGCCGTGGCACCGGAACTCCTGGTGGACTTCCTCGACTTCGCGCCATCGCTGACCGGGTTCCCGTTCTGGTACTTCTTCGCCGCCGGCGTGGTCGCCCTCGTCTGGGCCTCGGTCCTGCGCGCCCGCGACCCCGGCCGCCTGCGCACCCGAGCCGGGTACGTCCTGGTGAAGCGAGCCCAGAACCGGGTGAGCTCCCGCGACCCGATCGGCGCGGTCGCGGCCCGCGGCCTGCGCGGCCGGGCCGGCGGGATGGCGATCGCGGGGATGTTCGGTCTCTCCGCGCTCGCGATCGGGATGCTGCCGGGGCGTGAGACGACGTCCAGCAGCAGCTGCGGAGGTGGCTGCTCGTCGGACAGCAGCTGCTCGTCGAGCGACAGCGGGGGCAGCAGCTGTGGCGGCGGGGGCTGCGGCGGCGGTTGCGGTGGAGGCGGCGGCGACTGAGCCCTCGGCTTCGCCGAACAGCCCTCGGCTTCCCCGCACAGCCCTGATGTCGCCACACAGCCCTCGGCTTCGCCGCACAGCCCTGGTGTCGCCCCGCCTTCCTCTCCGGTCCGGCACACCCGCCAACTCGGCGTCCTCTCCGATCCAGCGGGTCCGGCGAGACTGTCGGACCTGCCGGGTACGGTCTTCCTCGTGCCTGAAGTTCCCCCCACCCTGAGCCTTCTCGAAACCGCCGTCCACGCCGTCGGCGGTGCGGAGCGCCCTGGTCAGGTGGAGATGGCCGAGGCCGTCGACCACTCGATCCGCACGGGCGAGCACCTCGCCGTGCAGGCGGGCACGGGTACCGGCAAGTCGCTCGCCTACCTGGTGCCGTCCATCCGGCACGCGGTGGCCAAGGACGAGACGGTGGTCGTGTCGACGGCCACGATCGCCCTGCAGCGGCAGCTGGTCGACCGGGACCTGCCGCGGCTGTCGAAGGCGCTCAAGAAGGATCTGGGGCGGGAGCCGACGTTCGCGATCCTCAAGGGCCGGCGGAACTACCTGTGCATGCACCGCGTGCACAACGGGGCGCCGGACGAGCCCGAGGAGGACGCGCTGTTCGACCCGTTCGCGGTGTCGAAGCTCGGGCGTGAGGTGAAGCGGCTGCACGAGTGGTCGTCGGACACCGAGACCGGTGATCGCGACGAGCTGGTGCCCGGTGTCAGCGAGCAGGCGTGGCGGCAGGTGAGCGTCACCGCTCGGGAGTGCCTGGGCGTCAGCAAGTGTCCGATCGGGTCCGACTGCTTCGCGGAACGGGCGCGCGCGGAGGCCGGCAAGGCGGACGTGGTGGTCACGAACCACGCGATGCTCGCCATCGACGCGTTGGAGGGCTACCAGGTGTTGCCCGACCACGACGTGGTGGTGATCGACGAGGCGCACGACCTGGTCGACCGCATCACGTCCGTGGCGACGGAGGAGCTGAGCGGGGCGAGCGTCAGCATGGCGGCGCGCAGGTGCGGCCGGCTGATCGACCAGGACATCGCGGATCGGCTGGCCGAGGCCGGCGACGGGCTCGCGATGATCCTCGAGGACATGCCGTCGGGCCGCCTCGACGCACTGCCGCGTGCCCTCTCGGGTGCTCTCGCGGCCACCAGGGACTCGGCGCACAACTGCGTGACGGCCCTGGGATCGGAACGCAAGGAGGATCCGGACGGGGCGACGGCGCGCAAGCTGGCGCTGGCGCTGCTCGAAGAGGTGCACGACTGCGCGGTCCGGGTGCTGGAGGCGTTCGACGAGGAACGCGACGTCGTGTGGATCTCGGGCGACTTCAACCAGAAGGCGCCGTCCATCAGGGTCGCGCCGCTCGGCGTGGGCGGGCTGCTGCGCGAACGGCTCTTCGCCAAGCGCACCACGGTGCTGACGTCCGCGACGCTCACGCTCGGCGGCGCGTTCGACACGATGGCGCGCCAGTGGGGGCTGCCGCCGAGCGATAAGGTCCGCAAGATCGAGGGCGCGGCCACCGAGAAGGACCTCGACGGTCCCAAGTGGACGGGTCTCGACGTCGGCTCGCCGTTCCAGCACGGCACGAGCGGAATCCTCTACGTGGCAAGGCATCTGCCGCAGCCGGGCCGCGACGGGCTGCCGCCCGAGTACCTGGAGGAGATCGAGGGCCTGGTGAACGCGGCCGGCGGGCGCGCGCTCGGCCTGTTCTCCTCGACGCGCGCCGCCAAGGCCGCCACCGAAGCGCTGCGGGACAGGATCGACCACCCGATCCTCTGCCAGGGCGACGACGCGACGGGTCTGCTGGTCAAGAAGTTCTCCGAGGACGAACGCACGTGCCTGTTCGGCACGCTGTCGCTGTGGCAGGGCGTGGACGTGCCCGGGCCCAGCCTCCAGCTCGTGATCATGGACAGGATCCCGTTCCCCCGGCCGGACGACCCGCTGGCGTCGGCCCGGCAGAAGGCGGTGAGCTCACGCGGCGGCAACGGCTTCCTGACCGTCGCCGCCACGCACGCCGCCCTGCTGATGGCCCAGGGCGCGGGCCGCCTGCTGCGATCGATGTCGGACAAGGGCGTGGTGGCCGTCCTCGACCCGCGCATCGCCACGGCCCGCTACGGCGGCTTCATCCGGGCTTCGCTGCCGCCGTTCTGGACCACCTACGACCCGGAGGTCGTCCGGGCCGCCCTCAAGCGTCTGGACGCTGCCCAGACGAAGTGATCCGTTCGATCAGTTCGTCGCGGAAGGCCTCGGCCTCCGTCACGTCCTCGGAGGCGTCGGCCTTCTTCAACGCGCCTTCGAGGATCTTCAACGCCTGCCGCTCGTCCCCGCGCGCGTCCGCCTGCCGTGCCGCGTTCTCCATCGCACGGGCCAGCGGGGTCTTCGCCTCGGGCTCCTGAGCCGCTTTGTTGATCCTGATCCAGTTGCCGGCCGGGTCCACGACCGTGAACCCGGTGTAGCGGTCGTTGCGCAACCGGGGCCGGGTCATCCGCGGAATACCGGCCACCAACAGCTTCCCGTGCCGTTCGCGCATCCCCGCCGCGAACGCCTCGAACAACGGCCCGGTGTCCTCCACGATCACCACGCACGTGCTGTGCGACTCCTCCGGCACGTGCCCCGGCATCCCGTAGAAGTGCAGGTTGAGGTCCTCGCGACGCACGCACACATAAGGGTTCGGCCGCGTCTGCCGATAGGTGACGGAGAAGCCGAGCATCTCGTAGAACGACGCCATCTCATCGATGTCCACACAGGGCAGAAGCGGAATTGTCAGTTCGTTGGCCACCGCCCGAAGCTAAGCCCGAATCATCCGAAACGACACGGAGCAATTTGCTCAAGCGAACAGCAGAACGACTCCGCCCACCAACAACAACGCCGACACCACGGCGAGCATGAGCACCCGCTTCCGAGGCGTCCCCGCGTGCTTCAACGCAATCCCCAACGGACCGACCACAACAGCCTCCTTCGCAGGCATCACGACAGCGGCCCGCACGACCCCGAACGCCACCGACCACGGCGACATCCCGAGCTCGCGAGCCCCGACCACGTCCGCTTCCCACTGCTCACGCCAGCGCTCGTCCGACGCCACGAGCCGCACCAGCCACAACGCGACCCTCATTGCGCCGCCCGAGGCACGAACCGCGGCGCCGGAGCAGCCCGGGCCACGACCTTGCGCGCCTCCGCCGCCCCTTCTCCGGTCAGCCGGTACATCCGCCGCCGAGGCCCACGCCGTTCCGCGTCGTCGTCCCAGGCGGACGTCACCCACCCGGCCCGCTCCAGCCGGTCCAGCAGCGGGTACACGCTCCCGGACGGACGGCCGGTGAGCTTGATGATCTCCAGCCCCCACCGCGGCTCGCCGGCGCCCAGCAGCACCTCGAGCACGTCGACGGTGGCCTTGCCGATGCGTTGCAGTGGCTCCACGCCACTAAGACTACCTATGTAGATTAAGCCGTTCAAGCAGTTCTTCGCGGAACTCCAGCGCCGACGCCCGCTCCTCCTCCGAAGCGTGCACCTCCCGCACCAACGCCCCTTCGAGGATCTTCAACGCCTGCCGCTCGGCCCCGTGCGACCCGGCCAGCGTCACCGCGTTCGTCAGCGCCCGCGACAGCCCGTTGCGGCCCGGCTCCTGGCGCTCCCGCACCGCCGGCACCACACGGACCCAGTTGCCACCGGGGTCGACCAGCAGGAACCCGTCCCGCCGAGGCCGGGTCACCCGCGGGATCCCGCTCAGCAGCACCTGCCCGTAGACGGCCCGCATCCCCGCGGCGAACGCCTCGTACAGCTCCCGCGGGTCGTCGACCTGGATCAGGCACGAGCTGTACGACGACGTGACGTCGAACCCGGGGATGCCGAAGAAGTGGAGGTTGATCTCCTCGCGCCGCACCGACAGGTACGCGTTCGGGCGGTACTGCCGGTACGTGACGGTGAACCCGAGCATCACGTAGAACTCGGCCACCTCGTCGATGGAGGCGCACGGCAGCAGCGGGATCGTCACCTCGTTGGCCACGTCGCCAAACTAGCGCCGCAGGTCAGCCGTCGACCAGCAATCCACGTAACGGTCCTTGCAATCTTCCGGCACGGCGGGACACACCGGGCAGGGCCGTCACCCGCCCGGAGCCCTCCATCTCGCGCCGCCACACCCGGTCGACGACCTCGTGCGCCGGGCCGGAGACGTCCGACTCCAGATGTTCCGCCCACAACCGCAGCCGCGTCGCCCGCACCACGTCGGCGTCGTCGGTCACGACGTTCACCTCGGTGTCGTTGAACAACGAGTGCTCGTTCAGGTTCGCCGACCCGACCGACATCCACTTGTCGTCCACAATGGACAACTTCGCGTGCACGTACACCGGCGCGTCACCGTGGGCGACCAGGGTCGCGGCCACCAGGCGATCCGCGTCGGCGTCGAGCAACCGGCCGAGCTGCCCGCGTGTGGTGTCCGCGCCGTTGCTCGGCTTCTGCGGCAACAACAACACCATCCGGAACTCGTCCGACGGCGGCCGCCGCAACTTCTCCAGCAACACCTCGGTGATCTCCGGCGACCACAGGAACTGGTTCTCCACGTAGATCAACGACTCCGCCGCCCGGAAGGCGCGCAGGTACGAGTCCAGCAGGCTGAAATCGCCGTGCGGGGCGAACGAGTACGTCTTCTCCGGGATCGTCCGCACCAGCTGCACCGACGATGCCCCGGCCTCGGGCGGCACCTCGGGAGGCGGCAGCGTCTCCCCCGCGATCTCCAGCCACCTCGCGGCGAAGTGCGCCGCCACTTCCGCGACGACAGGCCCCTCCACTCGCGCTGTGTGGTCGTGCCAGCCCAGATCGCGCGGCGGGTGTTCGGGCGAGTCGTGCCGGTCGCCCTCCACCGCCGTCATGTCGAGGCCGCCGACGAAAGCCACGTCGTCGACGATCACGACCTTCTCGTGGTGGCAGTGCAACGTCCGCTCACGCGCGTCCAGCTCGCAGCGGACGGCACCGCACTCCCAGAAAGCCTTCTGCGCGGCCAAAGCACGCTTGCGCGTCGGTTCGAACATCGGGAACGGCGGTCCCGCCCACAGCAGCACGCGCACCGGAACCCGTTCCGCCGCGGCGGACAGCAGCTCGCGCAGCTGCGGCGCGCCCGGCTCGCGGGTCAGCCGGAAGTCCGGCGACGCGTGCCAGTTCGCGATGTGCACGTACTTCTGCGCGTTCTCGATCGCTTTCGCCACCTCGGGAAACGCGGTGGCACCGTCGACCAGGACTTCGATGGAGTTGCCGTGCTGCACGGGCCGGCGCGGGGTGAACCACCCCGCGCCCTCACCGGCGAGCACGTCGCCCCACCCCAGCCGCCGCAACCGGCGCGTGTGGTGCGAGCACAACATGTTCTCCAGCCCGTCGCCGAGCCGGGCGTCAAGAACGTCGAGTAGGCCCACGAGACGCGGATTTACCCGATTCGCCCGGACCTAAACCGCGATGACCGTCGTCGTGCCCGGCTCGACCTCGGTGAAACCCGCGTCCCGCACGGCCACGACGTCCCCGCGCCCGAGCAGCGAGTCCCACTCCGCGACGGACGGCGTCCGCACGGCACACCGGAAGTCGAGCGCGGTCCACGCCTTCAGCTCGTCGACGGACAACGTCGGCGCCAGCAGCATGGACGCGTGCCCGACCTGCGCCGCGAGCTTGCCCGCGGACATCTCGACGCGCGGGTTCACGTACAGCAGCCGCGCGCCCTCGGGCACCGCGCCCGGCTCGTCGAGCGGCAGGTCGGAGCCGGAGATCTGGAGCTTCGCGACCTCCCGCGGCGTCTCCGTCACCAGCACCGGCAGCAGCGAGCGGACCGAGGCGCCGTCCACGGTGATCGTCACCCCGGGCAGCTCCTGCACGGCCTCCCACTGCACGCCACGGGCCCGCCGCGACACCTTGCGGATCCGCCCGGCCACCCACGACCGGACGGCCTCGTGCCACTCCCCGCCGACGTCCGCACGAGGGTCCAGGCACACCGCGACCGCCGAGGCGGCCGCGGCCTCCAGCAGTGCCGTCCGGCCGGGCGGGTCGACGCGTTCGATGCGCAACACCATCGGCATCGCGCGGACTTCGGTCTCCTCCGCGTAGTTCCGGGAGGCGATCAGGTCGAGGATCATCACAGCCGGGTCAGCTCCAGGCCGTCGGCGGCGTCGGCGGCCTCCACCTCGGCGCGCGTCACGCCCAGGATGAACAGCACGGCGTCGAGGAACGGGTGCGACAAAGCGGTGTCCGCGACCTCGCGCAACGCGGGCTTGGCGTTGAACGCGATGCCGAGACCGGCCGCGTTGAGCATGTCGATGTCGTTCGCGCCGTCGCCGACCGCCACGCACTGCGCGAGCGACACGCCCACCTCGTCCGCGAACCGGCGCAGCGCCACGGCCTTGCCCGGCCGGTCGACGATCTCGCCGACCACCTTGCCGGTCAGCTTGCCGTCGACGACCTCGAGCGTGTTGGCCGCGCAGAAGTCGAGCTGGAGCTCGTCGGCGAGGCCGGTGATCACCGACGTGAACCCGCCGGACACCACGCCGCAGAAGAAGCCGAGGCGCTTCAGCGTGCGGATCGTCGTGCGGGCACCGGCCGTGAGCTCCAGCGTCGCCCCGACCTCCGCCAGCACCTTCTCGTCGAGACCCTCCAGCAACGCGACCCGGCGCCGCAGCGACTCGGCGAAGTCGAGCTCGCCGCGCATCGCGGCCTCGGTGATCTCGCGCACCTGCTCCTCGCACCCGACGTGCGCGGCCAGCATCTCGATCACCTCGCCCTGGATCAGCGTGGAGTCGACGTCGAACACCACGAGGCGCTTGGCCCGGCGGGTGAGCCCGGCCCGTTCGACGGCGATGTCGAGCCCCACCCGCACAGAGATGTCGGCGAGGGCGGAACGCAGCGCCGCGTCGTGCTCCATGGTGTCGTCCGCGACGGAAACGCGCAGCTCAAGGCCCGTGACGGGGTAGTCGGCGACACCGCGGATGGCGTCGATGTTGACGCCCAGGGACGCGAGCCGGCGCGCGACCTCGGTGAACGCCTTCGCGGTGACCGGGCGGCCGAGCACGATCAGCACGTGCGACGACTCGAGGCGTGCGGTGCGCTTCGAGTCCGCGCCGATCTCGATCTCCACGTGCATCGAGACGGTGGCCATGGCCTGCTCGACCGACTCCTGCAGGCCCTCGGGGTCGTGGTCGGTCGAGACGAGGGCCCCGAGCACCAGGCGGCCCCTGATCACGACCTGCTCGACGTCCAGGACCTCGACGCCGTGGCGGGTCAGCACGGCGAAGAGCACCGAGGAGACACCGGGCTTGTCGGGTCCGGTCACGGTGATCAGCACGGGCGTTTTCACGTCGTCGTCTCCTCGTCAGACGCGACGAGCCCCGGCCGCGCGAGGCAGCCGGGGCTCGTCGTTGAACCTGTGCAGAGCAGGTTACTTGTCGTGCTCCGCGTCGTCCTTCTCGGACGCCGTACCCGACTTCATGGCGGCCGCGGCCAGCTCCGAGGGAGCGGGCTTGGCGTCCTTGTGCGCGATCGTCTTTCCGGTGAAGGTCACGTGGCCCTCGTTCCGGATGCGTTCGATCATGTGCGGGTAGTGCAGTTCGAACGCCGGGCGCTCCGAACGGATCCGGGGCAGCTCGGTGAAGTTGTGCCGCGGGGGCGGGGACGAGGTCGCCCACTCGAGCGAGTTGCCGTAACCCCACGGGTCGTCCGCCGTCACGACCTCACCGAAGCGGTAGCTGCGGAAGACGTTCCAGATGAACGGCAGCGTCGACGCGCCCAGGATGTAGGCACCGATCGTGGAGATCATGTTGAGCGTCGTGAAGCCGTCGGACGCGAGGTAGTCGGCGTACCGGCGCGGCATGCCCTCGTTGCCCAGCCAGTGCTGGACGAGGAACGTCGCGTGGAAGCCGATGAACGTCGTCCAGAAGTGCAGCTTGCCCAGCGGCTCGTCCATGAAGCGACCGGTGATCTTCGGGAACCAGAAGTAGATACCCGCGAAGGTCGCGAACACGATCGTGCCGTAGAGCACGTAGTGGAAGTGCGCCACGACGAAGTACGTGTCGGACACGTGGAAGTCGATCGCGGGCGCGGCCAGCAGGATGCCGGACAGACCACCGAAGAGGAACGTGACGATGAAGCCGATGCTGAACAGCATGGGCGTCTCGAACGTCAGCTGGCCCTTCCACATCGTGCCGATCCAGTTGAAGAACTTCACACCGGTCGGGACCGCGATGAGGAACGTCATGAAGGCGAAGAACGGCAGCAGCACGGCGCCGGTCGCGTACATGTGGTGCGCCCACACGGCGACGGACAGCGCGGCGATGCCGAGCGTCGCGTACACCAGGCCGTTGTAGCCGAAGATCGGCTTGCGGCTGAACACCGGGAAGATCTCCGACACGATGCCGAAGAACGGCAAGGCGACGATGTAGACCTCCGGGTGCCCGAAGAACCAGAAGAGGTGCTGCCACAGGATCACGCCGCCGTTGGCGGGGTCGAACACGTGGGCGCCGAGGTGCCGGTCCGCCAGCAGGCCCAGCAGAGCCGCGGTCAGGATCGGGAACGCGAGCAGCACGAGCACCGACGTCACCAGGATGTTCCAGGTGAAGATCGGCATGCGGAACATCGTCATGCCGGGCGCGCGCAGGCAGACCACGGTGGTGATCATGTTCACCGCGCCGAGGATGGTGCCGAGACCACCGACCACCAGGCCGGAGATCCACAGGTCGGCACCCGCGCCGGGCGAGTGGATGGCGCTCGACAGCGGCGTGTACGCGAACCAGCCGAAGTCAGCCGCGCCACCGGGCGTCACGAAGCCCGCCATCACGATCAGGCCACCGAAGAGGTACAGCCAGTACGAGAAGGCGTTGAGCCGCGGGAACGCCACGTCGGGCGAGCCGATCTGCAGCGGCAACACGAAGTTGGCGAAGCCGAACACGATCGGCGTCGCGTACAGCAGCAGCATCACGGTGCCGTGCATCGTGAAGAGCTGGTTGAACTGCTCCTGCGAGAGGAACTGCATGCCGGGCCGGGCCAGCTCGGTCCGCATCAGCATGGCCATCGCGCCGCCGACCATGAAGAAGGCGAACGAGGTGACCAGGTACATGATGCCGATTTGCTTGTGGTCCGTGGTGCGGAACATCCGCAGCAGGAAGGACCCCTTGACCGCAGTGCGCGTCGGATAAGGACGCGTTGCGATCGGCTGCGGGGCTACGGCCGTCACGGTGCCTCCAGGCCTTGGTGGGACCAGTCGTTCGGGAAACTCCCCGGGATATTAGACGCAACCGATCAGCTCCATTCGGGTGGGCCACGGCCGGTGGCCAGCGGCGTAGCGCAGGTCACACGTATCCTGCCGCCGTGCTCCGAATGCTCGCTGTCGCATCTGTCCTGTTGCTGGCCGCCTGTGGCTCGCCGGCCACGCACAACTCCGCGGACGTCGAATTCGCCCAGGGGATGGTCCCGCACCACGAGCAGGCGTTGCAGATGTCGGGCATGGTCACGACCCGCACGGAGAACTCGCACGTGATCGACCTGGCCAAGCGCATCGCGGACGCGCAGCGGCCCGAGATCGAGCGCATGAACGGCTGGCTCCGGACGTGGAACGCGCCGGTGAAGGCGTCCTCGCGCACCTCGCACGGCCACTCCGAGGACCACGGCATGGTCGACCTCGGCAACCTGGCCGACCTCGACGGCACCGAGTTCGACCGGCAGTGGCTGTCGCTGATGATCCAGCACCACCGCGGCGCCGTGGACATGGCGCGCAAGCACCTGGACGCCGGCACCGACCCCGAGACCCGCAAGCTCGCCCAGGACGTCGTCAGCCACCAGGAGAAGGAGATCGCCGAAATGGAGTCGCTCCTCCCTCAGGGCTGATGCCAGCCTTCCAGGCGTGAACGTTCATGGGTCCGTGCGCGCCGCCGTCTCGTTGGCGGCCTCGCACGGCGTGATGTGCACCGACCCACTGGTCCTGAAGGCCGCGAGCAACGTCCTGGTGCACCTGCGCCCGGCCCCGGTGGTCGCCCGCGTAGCCGGCCGCACCGCCCTCATGCGCCCCGCGGTGGCCTCTCACTTCGCCCGTGACCTCGCGGTGTCGACCTTCCTGGCCGGACGTGGCGTCCCGGTCGTGACGGCGTCTGACGAGCTTCCTGCGGGCCCGCACACCCACGACGGCTTCGTGGTGTCGTTCAGCACGTACGTCCCCCACGACCCGGACGTGAGGCTCCCCCACCACGACGTTCTGAAGATGCTGCCCGCGTTACACGCCGAACTACGGCACTACGACGGCCCTCTACCCGTGCGCGGCCCTCTGGACGATCTGGAGAACACCCTCGCCTACCTGCGCGGCCGTGCGCCCTTGGAAGAGCTCCAAGCTCAGTTCGCCGACCTGAGGTCGCGCTGGGACCCCCTCGACGTCCACCCGCTGCACGGCGACGCGCACCACGGCAACGTCATGGTGACCCCGTCCGGCCCGGTCTGGAACGACTTCGAGGACACCTGGCGCGGCCCGATCGCCTGGGACCTGGCCTGCGCCGTCGGCTCCAACGACGAAGGAGCCGCCCAACGCGCCGTGGAGATCTACGGCGGTGGAACGGCTCCTTCAGACGTGGAGTTCCACGTTGAGTTGCGCTCGTTCTTCACCACGCTCTGGGGCGTGTTCAAAGAGCACAGTTAGACGCGACGCCTGCGCATCACGAGCACCAGCGCGGCACCGGCACCGACGAGCAGGGCGCCGAGCCCGAGCAGCCAGGGCGACCCGAACCCGGTCGCCGCCAGCTGGTCCTCGTCCGCGACGGGCACGAACGCGCTGGTCGACTCGGTGGTCGTGGCAGGGGTGCCGGACGAGGACGACGCCGACTCCGAGGTCGTGATGCTGGTCGTCGAGCTGGGCGTCGACGAGTGCGTCACGGTCGACTCTGTGGTCGTCGTCGTGGTCGTGGTGGTGGTAGTCGTCGTGGTCGTCGTCTGCTCGACGCCACAGCCGTACCAGTGGCTGATGTCCGATCCGTTGCCGTTGTCCTTCAGCGGCGCGCGGAGCTCGTTCCACGGCAACGGGCCGAGCTTGTCGGCGAGGTACACGTTGAACACCGGCCCGCCCTTGACCACGATGCCCGTGACCTTGAGGTTCGTGTTCACGGCGGTGATGTTGAGGTGCAGCTGGTTGTCACCACCCGTGTAGGTGAACAGGTTCGGGTGGATCGTCTGTCCCGTCAGCCCGCCCACGGTGCAGGCCTCGGGGTGGTTGATGTCGACGTTCTTGAGGTATCCGGTCGCCCGCGGGTCACCGCTGTCGACTTCGTCGGCCGAGGCGGCCGTGACGAGGCCGAGCATCGACGTGGCGGCAAGGGCGGCCGCGGCGAGCAGGCCGGCTCTTCTCAAGGGTGTCAGGCGCATCGGGTTACTCCGTGGGGGTTGGCGGATGCGGCGATCTAAGACGATCGACGTCCCCCGAACGGTCTAGATGACGATCAACTTCGCCCTTGTGGCCGATTCGTTATTGCCCTGTGAAGTCGCATCCCCAAACGACCAAACGCCGGACGGGGCCTGCGAAGCGGCCCCGTCCGGCGTTTGAAGATCAGGGCAACGATAGTCACCGCGGAAGATCAGTCGTTCTGCTGGACCTCGGCTGGCCTCAGGAACACGGTGCCACCACCGGTCGGCATTCGCCTGAACCACTGAACAGGGGTAACAGGCTGGCCGATCATCGGGCCCACCCCGCTGGTCGGGTGGGCGACAGGCACGCCGGCGTTCTGCGGGAACTGCTGCAGGCGTTGAGGCTGGTTCGGGGAGGTCATTGTTCCTTCTCGGGAGGCGACTAACGTGCTTGGTCGGGCAACCCGACGAGGCCCGATCTGTGGAGCGAAACGAGTGCCTTTTCAAGCCTGACCGCCGCCGCGGCGGATCCGACCTTCCATTCCTCGGTCGCACGGGCGAGCATCCACCCGAACGATTTCGCCGTCCTATCGTCACGCCACTGACCCAGAGTCCAGCTCGCGTCCTCGTCAAGCCAGAAGACCACAGGCGGCAAATCCGCCCTGCCTGCCACCACCCGCCCCGTGATCGCACGCCTGTGACGCACGTCCGACAGCAGGTGAAAATGGCCGTCTTCTGAAAACTGCGGGGCAAGTGTCTCACCGTCCACATGCGACGGCTCGGCGGCCTCGGCTCTGTGCTCCACCGGGTCGCCCATCAGTGCGCGAAGCAGCCAGCGGGCGTCAGAACGAAGATCCGTTTCATGTCTGAGCAGCCACTCACCGATCTCGGCAGCACGCTTCTTTGCTTTCGTCAGCAATGAATCGGGCCCGAGTTGTTCGGCGCCAATGGACAGGTTGAACTGCGCCAGGCAGCTGTAGGCATGCCAAGCCGCGAAGGTCTGTTCCAGTGGCCATCTGGCGCGCGACCACGAAGTCTGGAAATAATCCGCGTCCTCCGCACTCAGGTCAAGAAAATCTTTTGCGATCGCCAGATCGAAGAACTTTTCGTGCGCCCCTTCGTGGACCAGGGCTTCTGCGATCTCCATGGGAAGCCGAGGCTCGTCGACCAGCACCACTCCGGGCACGTATCGCGACGACGCCGAGACCAAACCAGCAGACGTCTCACGCTTGAGCACTACGAGCATCGAGACGTGCGCAAGGAGGTCCTCAGCCATGTCCGGCGCGAGCTCACGCAGCAGCCGAACACCCTCGGCCACGATCGTGAATGCGGCATCGAACCGGTCACCGTCCGCCTCGGTGAGCGGTTCAGGCCTCGCACCAGCCGGAGCGGTGATCCGCAGCGGAGCCTCGAGCACCTCGGCGGCGGAGGGATCCGCGGCCACCGGCACCCCGGCGTCACGCACTCTCATCGCAGCGGCGACGTCGAGCTTCGCCAGGTCCAGTCCACCGTGCCCCGCGAGCGCTCTGCCGATCTCGAAGCGGACGACCGGGTGGTCAGCGAGGCTGTCGGACAACTCGGTACCCGGCGCGAACATGTCAGCCGCAAGGCGGTACAACGTCCGCCTCTCGTCGACCAGAGCAGGCGCAGGAACAAGCGCCGCATGCAGCGCATGCGTGCTCAAAGCAGACGAACTCGTCACCAAAGACCCCGCACTCACGTCCCCCGACGCCGTGGAGTCACGGGCCCCACCACATCAGCGCGGGGCCCTGATGCGGCGCCACTTTAGACCACAAAGTGATCCGCACAACACATAGGATCACCCAACAAATACATGTGCCCCGGACGCGTCCTGTGGACGACGCGCCGGGGCACGGTTTCAGGTTGATCTGATCATCAGCCGAACATGATGCTCGTGACGTTCACGAAGCCGATCACGGCCAGAGCGACCACCGAGACGGCGATCATCGTGAGCACGGTGCGCCAGCCGATCGCGGCGACGGCGACTGCGACGGCGGCGGCTACTCCAAGTGCACTCCCTGCGGACATCTCGTTCCCTCCCGACTGAGCGAGTACGGGCTCCCAGGTGTGGGCGGTCCTGGGCGTCTCGCCTGGTAGTAGAGTCTCGCGTTGTCGGTTGTCTGTCAACGGTCGCCAGGTTGCCAGACAAGTTGCAACCAGACTGCAAGAGGCCTAAGCTGGACCAATGCCCGCCGACGACACGCCGCTCGGCGAGAGCTGGGCGCTCTCGCCCGACTCGCGACGCCCCCTGCCGGAGCTGATCGAGCAGAAGCTCCGCGAGCAGATCATCGGAGGCGCGCTCAAGGCCGGCGACCGCCTGCCCACCGAGCCGGAACTGGCCAGGAAGCTGGACGTCGCGCGGTCGTCGCTGCGCACCGCCCTTCAGCGACTTCAGCTGCAGGGCATCGTCGAAGTGCGACGCGGCCTGGGCTGGTACGTCCGCCGCACCGATCTGGCAGCTGTCGAAGAGCATCTCGAAGGCAGGCTCGCCGCTCGGCAGTTCTCGCAGACGGACCTCCTGGAAGTGCGGATCGCCCTGGAGACCACGGCCGCGAGCCTCGCGGCGGTGCGCGCGGAGAGCGGCGAGGTGGACGAACTCGCCAAGCTGAACCTCCGTTATCAGCGCGCGTCGGTCGACGACGTGCAGGAGGTGATCGAGTCGGACGAGGAGTTCCACTCGGCACTGGTCCGCGCGAGTCACAACGAACTGCTGGAGCACATGTACCAGGCACTCGTGCCCGGCCTGCAGGACTGCAAGCGGCACGCGCACCCGTCGCGCGAGGTGCACAGCCGTTCGGCCGGCGAACACGAGCAGGTGGTCTGGTTCTTGCGCCGACAGGATGAAGTGGGCGCGAAGAGCGCGATGACAAGGCATCTTCTCGGTCTTTACAACGACATCACCGACGACGACGCGATCCCGAAAGCCACGCACAACACCTACGTGGCGGTGACCGACAACCCGATCTGGGGCCGGCAACGCTGATACGGCATCAACCGAAAGGGCCTGGTGCTCTTCCGCCTGCGCTCCCACCATGTATGAACCAGCGGTGGAGTGAGGGGGCGGGCGGCGAGTGGCGGCAGCGCGCAGGCACACACTGGCGCTGGTCGTCGCGTTCGGGTTGATCGCTCTGGCCGCTGCGGATCTCGCTGTCGTATTCCTCTGGCAGCCCGGTTCCCGGAACCTCCTGCACGACGTGCTGGTCGTGTTCTGGCCGCTACCCGCTTTGGCGGGATTTCTGCTCGGCGCGTACGAGCTGTTCCTGCACCGGCGCCTGGTCCGGGAGCTGAGCCAGATCTCGGGCCCGAGCATCGTCGAGCACCTGCTGCCCAACGACGTCCTGCGCACGTTCCTCTCGTCGATCTACGGCTCGAACGAGGCGAACCAGGACGTCGTGGCCGGTGTCCTCGGAGGCAACGGCCTCCGTCCGCACGGCAAGGACCTGACGATCAGCACGAAAACGACGGTGAAGCTGGAACTGCAGGGCATCAACGCCAAGACGTACCACCTGATCACGACGCAGAGCTACCAGTTCCGGCACACCGTGCCGGTGGACCGATTCGTCATCTTCGTGACCAGCAACGTGTTGCTGCGCGACACGATCAGCGCGGCCTGCCGTTACCCGCTGTTCGAGCTCTACTACATCACGGACCCGTCGCTGTTCCTCGACTCGGTCGACGACGTCCTGCATTCGACGCAGATCGCGATCGACTACGTCGACCACGACGGCGTGACCCGTTCTGCCGCACCAAGTCAGATCCCACCACTCGAGGTGAGGTTCGACCAGTGGCCGAACTACCTCACGTTCTTCCGCGAGTCGATGGGCCCGCTGCCCAGATTGAGCCCGCACAACCACATGGGCGACCTGCGCATCTTCGAGTGCGACCTCAGCGGTATCGCGGAGGACCACCTGGTGAACGCGATCCGCGGTCTCAGCGTCACTTCAAGGATGCTGCAACGAACCAACGAGGGCTTCTGCTACTGGCAGGCACCCTATCCGTCCTATGTGGAGCAGATCAGCTTCGAGGCCCGCGGCCTGACGGTCGACCAGTCCCCTGACCACGAATTCTCCATCATGCCGTTCCTGTTCCGCTCGAACACGGTCACAGGTCAGTGGCTGAAGGCGGACGACCTCGACGACCTCACGGTTCGGTCGTGGTTGCTTCCCGGTCACGGCGTGGCTCTGATGTGGCGGGAAGCGCGACGTTGACCGTGCCTCCGGTGGGAGCCCGCCGGAACCAGTCGACCCGGTGCACCGGGTCACCTTGAGGCCGTGGAAGTCGGGGAGACGGAGGAATAGCCGGCACCGGCCACGTCTCTGCGATCGAGGCGTCGCCGGACAACGGGCGCTCGGAGGTCATCGCTTCCCCTCCCTCTTGACCACAAGGTTACCCGGACGTCGAGTCCGGGGACACCTCCCGCCGTGCGACAAACTTGATCTCATAGCGATAGCCCAGCTTGGTGTTCTTCGAGCGCCAGTGAATCCCGTCCCGGTGACGGCACGTGCTTGACTGCAGGATCGACTCCTGAGCATCGCCGTGCTCCCCCTTGTTCTGGCTCGCTTCCACCAGATGAGCAGCACGCGGAGACGGGAAGATCTCCAGCCCGTTCTTGCCGGTCACATGAACATCGATCTCGTCCGTGATGTAGGAGATGTCGATCGAGTGGGACTCCTCGGCGAAGAGCGCGGGCATGCTTTCGTTCAGGTCGATCTCCAGCTTGACCCGGCGCTTCGACTTGCCCTTCTCCAGCGACACGGGGATGCGGACCACACCCTCCTCCATCACCAGATCCTTGAACAGAGCTCCCTCCACGAACGCCCGGCTCCGGTGGATGTAGGACTGCAGCACGTCGTAGTCCCTGCCGTCGATCATCAGACGCCGAACGTGCACGCTTTGCCACGGCGGCGCGTCGACCTTCGCGGCGGAGAAGATCGGGAACGCGAGCCAGGCGACCGCGACGTCCCGGTCAGCCTCCACGTCGAACTCGACCACGTAACCAGCGCTGCCGTCAGGCCCGACCTCCAACCTGTCGGTTCGCCTGCGCACCCGCAGTTGACGCGACACGTGCACGTCGACATCGCGCAACGAACGAAGCAATTCCAGTCGCTGAAGCAGCGTGGTGCTGACGATCCACAGCAAGACCAGGAACGTCGCGGCACCCGTCGCGTACATGACCCCGCTCAGCACACCGAACAGCTGCTCCTTGGTGGCTTCATTGCGCAAGCTGACCAGCGTTCCAGCGACCGTCAGCAGAACGGAGACAGCGCCTGAGACGAATGCCGCGACGCCGGGAGAGATTCCCGATCTACCGGGATCAGCCATCGCGCGTCCTCTGGCTCGATCAACAGGTCGTCCAGCGTAAGCAGGTCAGAGCAGTGCCGGGCACCTCTGTCACCCGTTCGGCCCGGCTAGCGCAAGCGGATGCAAGAAATTGCGTACACTTGCGCCATGACGCAACGGAGGCTGGCCGAGGTCGCGGCCAAGGTCGGGGTCAGCGAGGCCACCGTCAGCCGGGTGCTGAACGGCAAGCCAGGCGTGTCGGACGCCACCAGGAGTGCCGTGCTCACGGCACTGGACGTGCTGGGATACGAGAGGCCGACGCAGCTGCGGGGTGAGCGGGCCCGGCTGGTCGGACTGGTGCTGCCCGAGTTGCAGAACCCGATCTTCCCCGCGTTCGCGGACGTCGTGGGCAACGCGCTCGCGCAAAGGGGTTTCACGCCCGTGCTGTGCACCAGGACGGCCGGGGGTGTCACCGAGGCCGAGTACCTGGAGTTGCTGCTGGAGCAGCACGTCAGCGGGATCGTGTTCGCCGGCGGGCTGTACGCGCAGAAGGACGCGAGCCACGGGCACTACCAGCAGATGATGTCCCGGAAGTTGCCTGCGGTGCTGGTCAACGCCGCCATAGACGATCTGGCGTTCCCGCGGGTGTCGTGCGACGACTCGGTGGCGGTGGAGCAGGCCTACGGGCACCTGACGTCGCTGGGGCACAAGCGGATCGGGGCCGTGCTCGGGCCGCCGGACCACGTGCCGAGCCAGCGGAAGATGCTGGCCATCGAGAAGTGCGGCGGGGCTGATGTCGAGCACGCCATGTTCAGCCTGGAGGGCGGGCAGGCCGCGGCGACCAAGCTCGTGCAGCGCGGGGTCACGGCGATCATCTGCGCCAGCGACCCGTTGGCGCTGGGGGCGATACGGGCCGTGCGGCGCGCGGGGTTGGACGTGCCCAAGGACGTGTCGATCATCGGGTATGACGACTCGGCGTTCATGACCTGCACTGATCCGCCTCTGACGACGGTGCGGCAGCCGATCGAGGCGATGGGGCGGGCCGCGGTCGAGTTGCTGGCCAACCAGATCTCCGGCAACGCGGTGGCGCCGGACGAGTTGCTGTTCGAGCCGGAGTTGGTGGTGCGGGCGTCCAGCGCGCCGGTGAGGTAACGAACGCAGTCAGCTTCTTGCGAGTTTTCGTCTGGATATTGCGTTCAGATGTAACGGGGACTTATGGTCGCCGTCACATCGACGCGCTCGCGAGAAGGGCGGCCCCACCATGAAGAAGTCCGCTGCCGTGCTGATTGGCGGTGTCCTGGCGCTAAGCACCGTCGGCTGTGGGAGCGGTTCCACGACCGAGCCGGGCGGCAAGGTCCAGATCAACATCAACGGTCAGCCGCCGCAGACGCAGGCGTTCGACCGCAAGGTGTTCGACGAGGACGTCGCCGAGTTCGAGGCGGCGAACCCGGACATCGACCTCGTGCCGCACGAGGGGTTCATGGACCCGAAGACGTTCAGCGCCAAGCTCGCCGGCGGGCAGCTGGAGGACGTCTTCTACGTCTACTTCACCGACCCCGCGGCGCTCATCGCCCGCAAGCAGGCGGCGGACCTGACGGACTACGTCAAGGACGTGCCGCACTACGGCGACATCAAGCAGGAGCTCAAGGACGTCTTCACGGTCGACGGCAAGGTCTACGGCCTGCCGACCGCGAACTACACGATGGGCCTGCTCTACAGCCGCACCAACTTCACCAAGGCGGGCCTCGACCCCGACAGCCCGCCGAAGACGTGGGACGAGGTGCGCGCGGCGGCCAAGAAGCTCAAGGACGCCGGCGTCACCGGGTTCGCCGAGTACAGCAAGAGCAACCAGGGCGGCTGGCACTTCACGACGTGGATGAAGTCCGTCGGCGGTGACATCGCCAAGAAGGACGGCGACAAGTTCGTCGCCGACTTCAACAACGACAAGGGCGAGGAAGTCCTGCGCAGGCTCAAGGAGATGCGCTGGGACGACAACTCCATGGGCGAGAAGCAGCTCCTGGAGATCGGCGACGTGCAGAACATGATGGGCGCCGGGCAGCTCGGCATGTACCTGGCCGCGCCGGACAACGTCGCCGCGATCGTCAACCAGTTCAAGGGCAAGTACGACGACTACGGCCTGGCCGCGATCCCGGAGCAGAAGGGCACCCTGCTCGGCGGCGAGGGCTACATGATCAACCCGAAGGCCTCGCCGGACAAGATCAAGGCCGGCCTGAAGTGGATCCAGTGGAAGTACCTGAACCCGGACCGCCTCGAGGGCAACCTGCAGAAGTACAAGGACCGCGGCCAGCCCGTCGGCCTGCCGATCCCGCCGATCGCCGACGTCTGGACCGGTGAGCCGCGCAAGAAGCAGGAAGACCTGAAGTCCAAGTACGCCACCATGCCGGTCAAGAACTTCCAGGCCTACGTGGACGGTTCGGAGAAGACCAAGGGCTCGCTGGAACCGCCGCAGGCGCAGCAGGTCTACGCGATCCTCGACACCGTCGTGCAGGCGGTGCTGACCAACAAGGACGCGGACCACGCGGCTCTGCTCAAGGACGCGGAGACCAAGGTCAACGCTGTTCTGGCGCAGGTGAAGTAGGTGCGGCGCCACGTCACCGCGTACGGCTTCCTGAGCCTCGCGCTGGTCGTCTTCGCGATCTTCTCCTGGTGGCCGATCGTGCGCGGGGTGGTCCTGAGCTTCCAGCAGGTCAACTTCGTCACGAGCCCCGACTGGGTCGGCTGGGAGAACTTCGAACGACTCTTCGCCGACCCGCTGTTCGGGGTGGCGTGGCGCAACACGCTCTACTTCACGCTCCTGGCGCTGCTGCTCGGCTTCGGCGTCCCGTTCCTCACGGCCGTGGTGCTCAACGAACTGCGGCACGCCAAGGGGTACTTCCGCCTGCTGGTCTACCTACCGGTCATGCTCCCGCCGGTCGTGACGGCCCTGCTGTGGAAGTGGTTCTACGACCCGGGGCCCGGGCTGTTCAACTCCGTCCTCAGAGGACTGGGCCTGCCGACGAGCCAATGGCTCGACTCCAGCAGCACCAGCATGATCAGCCTCGTGCTGGTGATCACCTGGGCGAACATGGGCAGCGCGACGCTGATCTACCTGGCGGCGCTGCAGACCATCCCGGGTGAGCTGTACGAGGCCGCGGACCTGGACGGCGCCGGGATCGTCAAGAAGGTCTGGCACATCACGATCCCGCAGACCAAGTTCGTGATCCTGATGCTGTTGCTGCTGCAGGTCGTCGCGACCATGCAGATCTTCACCGAGCCGTTCATCATGACCGGCGGCGGGCCGGAGGAGTCCACGGTCACCGTGCTGCTCCTGCTGTACCGCTACGCCTTCTACTACAACGACTTCGGCACCGCGAGCGCGCTGAGCCTGATCCTCTTCGCGGTGCTGGGCGTCTTCTCCTTCCTCTACCTCAAGATCACGAAGAAGGCCGACGCATGAGGACTCTCACCAGGGGCACCGGCCCGCTCTACTGGGTCGTTCTCGTCGGCACGCTGGTCCTGTTCACCGCCGCGTTCCTGCTCCCGCTCGTCTGGGTGCTGCTCGGCGCGTTCAAGCCACCGGCCGAACTGGCCCAGCAGCCGCCGACGATCCTGCCGCAGACCTGGGAACCGGGCGCGTACGCCGAAGCCTGGAACTACATGGAGCTCGGCAAGTTCTTCCTCAACACGCTCGTCGTCGCGCTCGGCGCGTGGGCGGTGCAGATGGCCGTGATCGTCCCGGCGGCCTACGCGCTGAGCAAGCTCCGGCCGATCTTCGGCAACGCGATCATGGGCCTGATGCTCGCGACGCTGATGCTGCCGTCGACGGCCGTGCTGGTCCCCGTCTACCTCACGCTCACCGACCTCGACCTGCTGAACAACCCGGCGGGCATCTGGTTGCCGGCCGCGGCGAACGCGCTGAACGTGTACCTGCTCAAGCGCTTCTTCGACCAGATCCCGGAAGAACTCCTCGAAGCGGCCAGGATCGACGGCGCGAACACGTGGACGACCCTCGTCCGCATCGTGCTGCCGATCTCCCGCCCCATCCTCGCCGTCGTCTCGATCTTCGCGGTCGTGGCGGCGTGGAAGGACTTCATCTGGCCGCTGCTCGTGTTCCCCGATCCGGCGAAGCAGACGCTCAGCGTCGCGCTCCAGCGCTTCGCTCCGGACACACCGATCAACCTCCTGCTCGCGGGCCTCGTGCTGGCGAGCCTGCCGATGGTGGCGCTGTTCCTGGCGTTCCAGCGGCACATCCTCGCGGGGCTCACCGCGGGCGGCGTCAAAGGGTGAAAGGACACCAGATGAGTTGGTGGCGGAACGCTTCCATCTACCAGGTCTATCTGCGCAGCTTCGCGGACGGCAACGGCGACGGCATCGGCGACATCGCCGGTCTGCGCGCCAACCTCCAGCACATCGCGAGCCTCGGCTTCGACGCGATCTGGCTCAACCCGTGGTACCCGAGCCCGCTCGCCGACGGCGGCTACGACGTGGCCGACTACCGCGACATCGAGCCGGTCTTCGGGTCGCTCGCCGACGCCGAGAAGCTCATCGCGGACGCGCACGGCCTGGGCATCCGGATCATCATCGACCTCGTCCCGAACCACTCGAGCGACCAGCACCCGTGGTTCAAGGACGGCCTGTGGGACCGCTTCCACGTCCGCGACACCGAGGAGATCCCGAACGACTGGCAGTCGCGCTTCGGCGGTCCCGCGTGGAGCAGGCTCGAGGACGGCCGCTGGTACCTGCACCTCTACGCGGCCGAGCAGCCGGACTTCAACTGGGAGAACCAGGTCGTCCACGACGAGTTCGAGGACATCCTGCGCTTCTGGCTGGACCGCGGCGTCGACGGCTTCCGCATCGACGTGGCCGACGGCCTGGTGAAGGACTTCAGCAAGCCCAACGCCGACCTGCCGTACTCCGACCAGGACGGCGTGCACGAGATCTACCGGCGGTGGCGCCAGATCGTCGACGAGTACGACGGTGACCGCATCCTCGTCGGCGAGATGTGGCTGCCGGACCCGGTCAGGTTCGCGCGGTACCTGCGCCAGGACGAGATGCACAGCGCGTTCAACTTCGACTTCCTGTGCTGCCCGTGGAACGCGGACGAGCTGCGCAAGGTCGTCGACAGCACGCTCGCCGCGCACGAACCCGTCGGGGCGCCGCCGACCTGGGTGCTGTCCAACCACGACGTCACGCGGCACGTGACCCGCTACGGCCGCGAGAAGACCGGCTTCTCGTTCGCGGACCGGCAGCACGGCGCCCCGACCGACTTCGAACTGGGCACGAGGCGGGCGCGGGCGGCGATCATGCTCACGGCCGCGCTGCCCGGCGGCGTCTACGTCTACCAGGGCGAGGAACTGGGCCTCTGGGAGGTCGAGGACCTGCCGGACGAGCTGCGCGAGGACCCGGTGTGGCACCGCTCGGGCTTCACCGACCGGGGGCGCGACGGCTGCCGCGTGCCGCTGCCCTGGTCCTCGCAGGACGGTCCGAGCTGGTTGCCGCAACCCGCGAACTGGCAGGACTTCTCGGTCTCGGCCCAGCAGGACGACCCGGACTCGATGCTCGCCCTGTACCGCCAGGTGTTCGCGCACCGCCGCGGCATCGACGGCGTCCTGGAGTGGCTCGACCTCGGCGAGGACGTGCTGGCGTTCCGGCGCGGCGACCTCACGTGCGTCGTCAACCTGTCGGGCGCGCCGATCGAACTTCCGGCCGTGCCAACGTTGTCAAGCATCCCGCTGGAGGACGGCAAGCTGCCGTCGGACGCGGCGGCCTGGCTGAAGTGAGGCGGGCGGGGGTGGCCGGGAGCGCCACCCCCGCACTCTCACCGGGTCGCGTAGGGCGTGTCGTCGGCCTTCGCCGCCTCGGTGGGCAGGTTCTTCGCGATGCCGATCGCGGTGGTGTCCACGATCGCGTCCGCCGCGCCCTTCGGCATGACCGCCGCCAGGCCCGTCTTGCACTTCTCCAGGACCTCGAAGATCTTGTTCACGACCTTCGACAGGTTCCGGATCGTCTTGATCACCTTGTCGAGCCAGTCCGAGACCTTCTTGGCCCACTTCATGACCAGCCGGATGCCGTCGGCGACGATGCCCGGCGTCGCGAGCCCGACCGTGATCAACGCCGCGGCGGCCCACCGGATCAGGGCCTGCACGAGCTCGCTCATCGCCATCGAGATCAGGTCGCGCACGATCGTCCGGACCGTGGCGACGGCGACGCCCGCACCGGTCAGCGCGGCACCGACGCCCTCGGCGGCGAGACCGGCGGCCTTCACGCCGGTCGCCTCTGCCCTGGCCACGGCGGCGTAGGCGGAGACCGCGGCGCCCTGCCACGCACTCGTGTCCGTGTCGACCGTGCGGGCCATGTCCTCGCCGGCCCTCTTCAGGTGATCGGCGACGTTGCCCCAGGTCGCGGCGTTCTGGTTGATCACACCGGGGTTGCCCGCGAGCGAGTTGAGCATCGACGTCAACGGCTCGACGTGCTCGATGAACCACGCGAACGCTGACGACAGAAGCGCACCGAACGGGTCCACAGCGACGCCGAGGAGGTCGACGCCCGCTCCCAGGACGTTGATGCCCGCCTCGGCCCAGTCGCCGCGCTGGATCGCTGAGATGGCGTCTCCAGCGGGTTCGATCACAGCGGCACCCGCGAGCAACGGAGTGGGAGGAGGTCCGGCGGCCACCAACGGGTTCGGTGCGGTCATGACGTCAGCTCCCCCAGCTTCTCGACGATCTTCTTGAAGTTGCCGCCGAGCGCCTGGTCGACGTTGTCGTAGACGTCCGCCATGCCGTTGACACCGTCCACAGTGGCGTCGACGACGCCGTGCGCGGTGTTCACAGCACCGGTGCCGGCGGCCTCGATCATGCCCATCAGCGGCTCCAGCAACGGGCTGCACAGAATCCCGTACGCGTTCGCGCCGTTGATCTGCGCCTGTCCGATCGCCTGCTGCGCCAGCTCGATCTGCTTCACGATGCCGTCCAGCCTGCGCGCGTGGTCGCGCATCGCCTGTGTGTGGACGTTGAACCCCGGTCCGGTCACGGTGATCACCAACCCTTGTCGTCACGGGCGAAGTTGTGCCCGCCGAAGTCGTCGTCATCAACAGGACCGGTGGGACGCGCAGGAGTCGGATCCACGGGCGGGGGCTCCGGGAAGCGCTCGTGATAACCACCCATCAAGGCGTCCATGGTCGCGGAGTCGCCACCGATGATCGGCGCCATGGCCTCCTGCATCTTGGCGGCGATCTGCGCCTGGGCGGTCCGCATCGCACCGAGGATCTCGCCGGAGAGCTGCGCGGGCTGCTTGCGCAACGCCGCGTCCGTCAGGTCCAGCGCCGAGACGATGCCGTTCTGGTCCACCGTGACGGACACGGACCCGTCAGAGGAACGCTGCGTCACCGAGACCGCGTTCGCGACCTGCTTCATCTCGTCGGCCTGCTTGAGCTTGGCCTGGATCTGCTCGTTCCACTGACGCATCATCGCGTCGGGATCAGCTGCTGCCGGATTCATCTAGTAGTCCCTCCTGTGCCTTCTTACGACGGGAACCCGAGGTGCCGACCACGGCCAGCGCCCCGATCACCCCGATTCCCAGGCCTCCGAAAGCCGACCCGATGCCCAGCACCACGCTCGGTTCGAAATCGGCCCGGTAGACCGGTGAGTTGCCCGAACCGTTGCGGACCGCGCCCTCGCCCCGCTGCACCACCGGCACCTCGGAGCCCTTGTCGGACGGCGTGAGCTGGCCAGGTTCGGCCTTCATCCGCTCCTGCCGCCCGCTTTCCCACACGATGTCGGCCTGGCAGCTCCACCAGGTGCCGAAGCCACGAAGGCTGACAGGCCCCTCACTCGTGCAGTCGGTCACGCGCGCGACACCCCGGTCCACCAGAGGCCGGCTGTTCGTGCCCGCCGCCGGATCGAACTTCGTGAAGCCCGTCAGTCCCAGCAGGACACCCGCGACCAAGACCATCAGGGCGAACAGGCCGGCGACCCATTTCATGCGACTCGTCCCCTCGTCCTTTAGGCGTTCGACTGGAATCCGAAGCGCCCGGTTCCACCGGATTGCGCAACCACCTGGGGGCCATCCGGGCACGTGGGCACACCAATCCGGGCGTGCCCATTCTGGTCGACCTGCGTGAACGAGTCGTCACGCACGGCGAGACGGGCGAAAATCGGGCAGGATCTCACCCAGTTGTGGTGGCGACCACAATGTTTCGAGGGTGTTTCATCTATGCACGGCCCGAACGGGCAACCCGAGAGCCGAATGGGCAGGTGACATGCGAGCCGAGGAGCGCAAGCGCCGCATCCTGGCCAGGGCCCGCGCCGACGGCCGCGTCGACGTGGTGGAGATGGCGCAGGAACTGCACGTCGCGCCCGAAACGGTCAGGCGTGACCTGCGCGTGCTCGACGAGCACGGCCTGGTCCGGCGCACGCACGGTGGCGGTGTCCCGGTGGAGAGCGCCGGCTTCGAGACGGGGCTCCGGTTCCGCGCCGGGTCGCACGTCCCGGAGAAGCGGCGGATCGCGAAGGCGGCCGCCGAACGGCTCGACGACGCCGAGACCGTCTTCATCGACGAGGGCTACACGCCGCAACTCGTCGCGGAGGCGTTGCCCACCACCAACCCGCTCACGATCATCACCGCGTCGCTGCCGACCGCGGCGGCGATGTCCGAGCACCCGTCGTGCACCGTCCTGCTGCTGGGCGGTCGCGTCAGGGGCCACACACTGGCCACTGTGGACCACTGGACCACGAGGATGCTCGGTGAGATGGTCATCGACCTCGCCTACATCGGCGCCAACGGCATCTCCCGCGAGCACGGTCTGACCACGCCCGACCCGGCGGTCGGCGCGGTGAAGGCCAAGGCGCTCAGCGCGTCCCGCCGAAAGATCTTCGTCGGGACGCACACGAAGTTCGGCGTCTCCAGCTTCCACCGGTTCGCCGAGGTCTCCGATCTGGAGGCGATCGTCACCGACAGCGGCCTCACCGCGCACGAGGCCCACCGGTACACGCTGCTAGGCCCCAAAGTCGTCAGAGCCTGATCATCCGGACGCTGACTTCCGCCCTCACTTCCAGCGCGACATCCCCCGTCTTCAGCGCGCTCGAAAACCCTCGAAAGGAACCGACGATGTCGTCGATTCGCACACTCGGAGCCGCCACCGCGGTGTTGCTGCTCGCATCCGCCTGCTCGGGCGCGGGAGGCGGAGGCGGTGGTGAGAACTCGGTGAACGTCCTGATGGTGAACAACCCGCAGATGCAGGATCTGCAGAAGCTCACCGCGGACAACTTCACCAAGGAGACGGGCATCAAGGTGAACTTCACCGTGCTGCCCGAGAACGACGTCCGCGACAAGATCAGCCAGGACTTCTCGAGCCAGGCCGGGCAGTACGACGTCGCCACGATCTCCAACTACGAGACGCCGATGTACGCCAAGAACGGCTGGCTCGCGCCGATGGACGACTTCGTGTCCAAGGACAGCGCGTTCGACCAGGCCGACATCCTGGAGCCCATCAAGCAGTCGCTCACCGCGGCCGACGGCAAGGTCTACGCCCAGCCGTTCTACGGCGAGTCGTCGTTCCTCATGTACCGCAAGGACATCTTCGAGGCCAAGGGCGTGACGCTGCCCGAGAAGCCGACCTGGCAGCAGGTCGCGGACGCGGCGGCGAAGGTCTCGACGCCCGAGGTGCGCGGCATCTGCCTGCGCGGCCAGCCGGGCTGGGGACAGGTCATGGCGCCGCTCACGACGGTCGTGAACACCTTCGGCGGCACGTGGTTCACCAAGGACTGGCAGGCGCAGGTCAACGCGCCGGAGTTCAAGGAGGCCACCAAGTTCTACGTCGACCTCGTCCGCAACCACGGCGAGAACGGCGCCCCGCAGGCCGGTTTCGCCGAGTGCCTCAACAACATGACGCAGGGCAAGGTCGCGATGTGGTACGACGCCACGGTCGCCGCCGGTCTGCTCGAGGCCGCCGACTCCCCCATCAAGGGCAAGCTCGGCTTCACCCAGGCGCCGGTCGTGAAGACGGACAGCTCCGGCTGGCTCTACACCTGGGCGTTCGGCATCCAGAAGGCCTCGAAGAAGCAGGACAACGCCTGGAAGTTCATCTCCTGGGCGTCCGGCAAGGGTTACGAGGAGCTCGCGGGCAAGACGCTGGGCTGGTCGAAGGTCCCGGACGGCAAGCGCTCGTCGACCTACCAGCGCGCCGAGTACAAGCAGTCCTCCGGCACGTTCTCCGCGATGGCCGAGGCCGCGATCAAGAGCGCGAAGCCGCTCAACCCCGGTGTCCAGGAACGCCCGGCGCCCGGCATCCAGTTCGTCGGCATCCCCGAGTTCACCGACCTCGGAACCCAGGTGTCGCAGCAGATCTCCTCTGCCATCGCCGGAGCGGTGAGCGTGGACGACGCGCTGAACAACGGTCAGGGTCTCGCGGAGAAGGTCGCGGCCAAGTACAAGGGACAGTGACATGGCAGTCCTGACTCGTGAGGAGCGGCCGGTGGACCACCGGCCGCCCCCGGTCCCCCGCAGGAACTACTCGAAGTGGGCACGGCGGGCACCCCTGCTGCCCGCGCTCATCTTCCTGATCGTGGTGACGCAGCTGCCGTTCGTGGCGACGCTCGTCATCTCGTTCATGAAGTGGAACTCGCTCGACCCCGCCAACCGCGGGTTCGCCGGGTTCGACAACTACGTCAACGTGTTCACCGACCCGGACCTGCGGTCGTCGGTGGTCAACACGATCGTGCTGACCGCGTCGGTCGTGCTGATCAGCCTCGTGCTGGGCCTCGGCCTCGCGTTGTTGCTGGACAAGAAGTTCCGGGGCCGCGGGTTCGTGCGCACCATGCTCATCGCGCCGTTCCTGGTCGTCCCGGTGGCGGCGGCGCTGATCTGGAAGCACGTGCTCTACAACCCGGAGTACGGCCTGTTCAACGGAATCCTGAACTGGCTGGGCTTCGACGCCCAGCCGGACTGGATCTCGAACATGCCGATGAGCGCCGTGGTGCTGTCGCTGGTGTGGCAGTGGACGCCGTTCATGATGCTGATCCTGCTGGCGGGCCTGCAGTCCAAGCCGATCGAACCCGTCGAGGCGGCGACGATCGACGGCGCGTCGTCGTTCCAGATCTTCCGCTACCTCACGTTCCCGCACCTGCGCCAGTACCTGGAGCTCGGCGGGCTGCTCGGGTCGATCTACGTCGTGCAGAACTTCGACGCGGTCTTCACCATCACGTCCGGCGGTCTGGGCACGGCGAACCTGCCGTACATGATCTACCAGACCTTCTACCAGGCCCACGAGTACGGCGAGGCCTCCGCGGCCGGCGTCATCGTGGTGGCGGGGTCGATCGTCATCGCGACGTTCGCGCTGCGCACGGTGTCCTCGTTGTTCAAGGAGGAGAAGCGATGACCACCAAGCTGGTCAAACACGGCTGGGGCGTGCTCGCCTGGCTCGCCGGCATCGTCTTCTTCGCGCCGGTGGCCTGGATGTTCCTGACCTCGCTGCACAGCGAGTCGGACGCGGCGACGAACCCGCCGTCGCTGCTGGCCCCGCTCACGTTCGACGGCTACGCGGAGTTCTTCGACTCCGGCGCGTGGCCGCCGCTGATCAACTCGTTCAGCGCCTCGATCGGGTCGACGATCATCGTGCTGCTGCTGGCGATCCCGGCCGCGTACGCGTTGTCCATCAAGCCGGTGGAGAAGTGGACGGACGTCCTGTTCTTCTTCCTGTCCACCAAGATGATGCCGGTCGTCGCGGCGCTGCTGCCGATCTACCTGATCGCGCAGTTCTCCGGGATGCTCGACAACATCTCGTTCCTCACGCTGCTGTACTGCTCGATGAACCTGCCGATCGCGGTGTGGCTCATGCGCTCGTTCCTGTCCGAGGTGCCCAAGGAGATCCTCGAGGCGGCCTCGATCGACGGCGCCGGGCTGCTCACGATCCTGCGCCGGGTGGTCGCGCCGATCGCCATGCCGGGCATCGCCGCGACGGCGTTGATCTGCTTCATCTTCAGCTGGAACGAGCTGCTCTTCGCACGGGTGCTCACCGGTGTCGTCGCCGGTACCGCCCCCGTGTACCTCACCGGGTTCGTCACCTCACAGGGCCTGTTCCTGGCCAAGGTGTGCGCGGCCGCGGTCGTGGTGTCTCTGCCGGTGCTCATCGCCGGGTTCGCCGCCCAGGACAAGCTCGTCCAGGGCCTTTCGTTGGGAGCGGTCAAGTGAAAGCAGCAGTGATCACGGGCGTCGGGTCCGTCGAGGTGACCACTGTGGACGATCCCAAGTGCGGTCCGCGCGAGGTCGTCGTGGACGTGGCTGCCTGTGGGCTCTGCGGTACCGATCTGCACATCCTCCAGGGCGAGTTCGCTCCCACCCTGCCGGTCGTGCCGGGTCACGAGTTCGCGGGCACGATCGTCGAGATCGGCGCGCAGGTGAACGAGTTGCAGGTCGGCGACCGCGTGGCCGTCGACCCGTCGCTCTACTGCTTCGAGTGCCGGATGTGCCGCAACGGCATGAACAACCTCTGCGAGCGCTGGGCCGCCATCGGCGTCACGACGGCCGGTGGCGCGGCGGAGTTCGCGGTGGCGCCCGTCGCGAACTGCGTCAAGCTGCCCGACCACGTGCGGCTGGAGGACGCGGCGCTGATCGAACCGCTGTCGTGCGCGGTCCGCGGCTACGACGTGCTGAAGTCGAAGATGGCGCAGCGGGTGCTGATCTACGGCTCGGGCACGATGGGCCTGATGATGCTCCAGCTCGGCAAGCTGACCGGCGCGTCGTCGATCGAGGTCGTGGACCTCAACGAGGAGCGCCTGAAGACCGCCGTCCAGCTCGGCGTCACGTCGGTGGCCACCTCGGCGGACGAACTGGACCGGCCGCAGGGCTGGGACCTCGTCATCGACGCCACCGGCAACGAGAAGGCCATCCAGGACGGCATCAACCGGGTCGCGAAGGGCGGCACGTTCCTCCAGTTCGGCGTCTCGGACTACTCCGCGCGGGTCACCATCGAGCCGTACAAGATCTACAACCAGGAGATCACCATCACCGGCTCGATGGCGGTGCTGCACTCCTTCGAACGGGCGGCGGACCTCTTCGCGACCGGAGTACTGGACCCCGAGGTCTTCATCAGTGACAGGGTGCCGCTGGACGACTACGCGTCGGCGTTGGACCAGTTCAAGGCGGGTGTGGGCCGCAAGATCCAGGTCCTGCCGTAGGTCTGCTCGAAGTTTTTTCGGACGTTCGCGGGCACTCGTGTATCTGGACGAGTGCCCGTGACTCCTTCCTGGCATGTCGAAGTCCGGGCAGAAAGTGGTACCGCCGTACTTTTCGCACATGTCCGACGAAGAGCTCCTCGCCTGGTACGCGGAGCTTCAGGCGCGCGCGGTCAGCCCGCCGCCTGGGGACGTCGATTTCGACCACGTCCACAAAGCAGCCGAGCCGGTGACCGTGGAGCAGTTGCGCCACCGGATCATGACCTTCCAGGGCTGGCCGGGTGGACTGTCCACCCTCGACGCCGGTTCTCCGTTCCACAACCTGTGGCACTGGCTCAGCGACTGACCCGGCGCGAGGTCACCCTCGCCCGGGTCATTGGTGCGTTGGTGGCCATCTGTGTGCTCTACGCCGTCGTGCACACAGTGGTCACCGGCACCGTCTCACATCCGCGGAACTGGCTGGTCGCGTTCGCCTGCACCCTGCTCGGGGTGCGGGTGATCGGCCACGTCCGCAGGTCGCCCGTCGGGTGGCTGCTGCTGGTCATGGGCGTGTTCGGCGGGATCGCCGTCGCCGTCGCGGGCCAGCCGGCCGACCACCCCGCCCGGTGGGTCGAGGCGTGGATCTGGTGGCCCACGTACGCGTTGCTGCCCGCGGTGGCGCTGGTCTTCCCGAACGGCAAGCCGTTGAACAACCGCTGGTGGGCCGCCATCGGCGCGTCGTTGTTCAGCGCTGTCTTCGGCACGATCGGGATCGCCTGGGCGTCGTGGAACGATCCGGCGTCGTTCTGGCAGTCGAGCGGTGGCGGGTTCGCGAAGACGATCACGCTGGTCTCCGTGCTGGCGGCGGGGGTCGCGGTGATCGCGGCGGTGGTGTCCTTGGCTCTGCGGTGGCGGAGGGCTGAAGGGGACGAACGCCGGTTGCTCGTGTGGGCGTTCGCGTTGCTGACGTTGGCCGGCGTGGCGACCGTGGTGGAGACGACGGACGGACACGTCGCGTGGATCGTCGGCGTGCTGGCGTTTCCTGCGGCGGCGGTGATCGCCATCGTCCGTTATGGCCTGTACGACATCAGCCTGCTCATCCACCGGTCGTTGCTCTACGGCTCGTTGACGGTCGTGCTGCTGCTGGTCTACCTCGGTGTGATGGTCGGCGCCGGTGAGCTGTTCACCAACGACGCTGAGGTCATCGGGGTCGTGGCGGCGGGGCTGGCGTTCGCGCCGATCCGGTCGTGGGTGCAGCGCAAGCTCGACCAGTGGCTGTTCGGGCAACGCTCCGATCCGTACGCGACGCTGTCGACGTTGAGCGAGAAGCTCGAACGGTCGCAGGACGTGCTGCCGACGGTGGCGCAGACCGTGGCGGAGTCGTTGAAGCTGCCGTACGTCGCGATCCGCGGCGGGTCGGTGCTGGCCGAGCACGGGCGCAGCCGCGGGTGGCCACAGCTCCGGTTCCCCATGACGTACCGGGGAACGCAGGTCGGCGACCTCGTCGTGGAGCCGCGCGCGCCCGACGAACGGCTGAGCGACCGCGAGCTGAGCCTGCTGGTGGACCTGGCCCGGTCGACCGCCCCGGCCGCGCAGTCGATCAAGCTGACCGCCGATCTCCAGCTCGCCCGCGAACGGCTCGTGCGGGCGCGCGAAGAAGAACGGCTGCGGTTGCGGCGCGACCTGCACGACGGCGTCGGGCCGGCGTTGGTCGGCATCCGGTTGCAGCTCAAGGCGTTGCGCCGGTCGCTGGGCGACGTGCTGGACCCGGTGCTCGCCGACGTCGACACGACGGCCGTCGAGGTGCGCAGCCTCGTGGACGGGCTGCGGCCGCCGATCCTCGACCAGGGCCTGGCCCTGGCCGTGCGGGACGAGGCGGCGCGGTTCCACGGCGACCTGCGGGTCGAGGTGGACGCCGAGCAGATCGACGGCCTGTCCGCCGCCGTCGAGGTCGCCGCCTACCGGATCGTCGCGGAGGCGCTGACGAACACCGCACGCCACTCCGGTGCGTCCCGGTGCGTGATCACCGTGCGCACCGACGGCGACCTGGTGGTGGAGATCGTGGACGACGGCACGGGCGTCGCGGCGGATTCCAAGCCGGGCGTGGGGCTGGATTCGATGCGTGAACGCTGCGCCGAACTGGGTGGATCGTGCACAGTGGGACCCGCGCAACCACACGGCACTCGGGTGGTGGCGCGGATCCCCCTGGAGGCCCAGTAGTGGTGCACACGGTGACGCGCGTTGTGATCGCGGACGACCACCCGGTGTTCCGCCGCGGGCTGAAGGCGTTGCTGGACGGCGAGGACGGCCTCGAGGTCGTCGGCGACGCGGCCGACGGCGCCGAGGCCGTGCGCGTCGTCCTCGACCTGGAACCGGACGTCGTCGTGATGGACCTGCACATGCCGGTCCTCGGCGGGGTCGAGGCGGCGAAGCAGATCCGCGAGGTGCTGCCCGGCATCGGAGTCCTCGTGCTGACCATGCACGAGGACGACGAGCTGGTGTTCGCCGCGATGAAGGCGGGCGCGCGCGGGTACCTCGTCAAGACGACGGACGACGACGAGATCGTGCGCGCCGTGCAGGCCATAGGAGCCGGCGAGGCGATCTTCAGCGCCACCATCGCCCAGCGCATGATGGGCTACTTCACCGCGATCTCGTCATCGAAGGTGCTCGCGTTCCCACAGCTCACCGACCGCGAACGGGAGGTGCTGGAGCTGATGGCGTCCGGGCTGGACAACCCGTCGATCGCCTTCCGGTTGTCGCTGTCGGGCAAGACCGTCCGCAACCGGGTGTCCGCGATCTTCACCAAGCTCCAGGTGGCCGACCGCGCCCAGGCCATCGTCCGGGCCCGCGAGGCGGGACTCGGAAGTCCCTCCTGATTCGGGACACCGGTCACCTGACGGCGGGACCACGCCCCCGATTGGATCGGCGGCATCCGCCGAAGGGGGCCCGATGGACATCACCTGGGACGTCGCACACGCGCGGCTCAGCCACGACCGCATGCTGCACATCGCCAAGGCGCTCATCTCGATGCGCCCCGAGACAGTCACCCTGGGCGGCGGCGAACCGCTCGGCGTGCCCGGCCTGTTCGAGATCGTCGAGCAGTTCCGCGCCGCCGGCATCGACGTCGTCCTCCGCACCTCCGGCAAGTCCCTGCACCCGTCGATGGTGCGCACGCTGCTGCTGTCGTGCGCGCGCATCGAGGTGTGCGCCATGGCGTTCACCCACGCCATGCACGCCCTGCACCTGCTCGACATCGGCGCCGCGAAGCTCTCGTCGCACGCCGTGTTCGGGCTCGACGCCACCGGCATCCGGCGCGGTTTCGACCGCCTGGAGGAGTTCTGCGCGACGACCGCCTTCGAGATGCCCCGGCTCGCGTTCATCGCGTTCAGCGACACGATCGGCTCGGACCACGCGCAGTACCTGCAGTCGCTCGCGCCCCAGACGGTGCGGGTGACGGTCGAGACCGCCGACACGTCGGTGGTCAGAGCGAGCTGAGCAGGGCGCGCCAGGCAGAGGTGGAGAACGCGAGTGCGGGACCGCTCGCGTTCTTCGTGTCGCGGACGAGTGCGTTGTGGGCCAACGAGACCTCGACGCAGCTTTCCGCCGTACCGCCGTTGCTGTAGCTGCTCTTACGCCAAGTCCGTTCCGCCATGAGGATCCTCTCGAAGTCCGCTGACGTACCCCGCCAGCTTTCGCTTCGATTGTTCCGCATCCAAGGCGACAGCCTCCAGCCGTTGAAAGAGCCTCCTGGTCCGTGCGACGGCAACGCTGTCTTGTGCGTACACCTGAGCTGTGTCGGTCTCCGAGTACACGACCGGGGACGCCTTGCCGAACTCGTACAGGGTGGCCGCAGACCGGTAGGCGCTGACGTTCGCTGGCACGACGCGGAGGATGTGGGTGTTGAAGAGAAGCCGCAGGTATTGATCCTCGCGAACCTGCGTGTCACCCAACTCCATCCGCAACGCCAGCTCGTGCACGAAGAACGTGCACTCTGGCCGGTTGGGCCTCCTCAAGATCGCTTGCCGGTCGATCCGCGCTTGAACTAGCGTCTCGATGTCCTGGGGTGCCTCGATGTACGAGTCGACGAACAGTTGCCGCGCATAGCCCTCGGCCTGCATCAGGCCATGAATGGTCAGGATGTCGTAGGACATGATCTTCGTGGCCATCGCCTCGACCATCGCGAGTGTGCGCACGTTCTCAGGAACCTGAGCGAAGAACAGGTCGAAAGCGTTGTAGTAGCGGCTGCGGAACGCGTTGATGAAGTCGATGTCCTTGCCGCACGTCGCCAGGTACTGGACGAGGTCGACCTCGCTCGCCCGCACCTTGCCGAGCTCGATGTCGGACACCTTGCTCGGGTCCCACCCCAGCTGAACGGCCATCGCACGGCCGTTGAACTGCGTGGACGTCTCCCTCAGGTGGCGCAGCTCGTCACCGAGGTCCCGGCTGTACGGGGTTGAAATGATCGCGGTCATGCCCGGCGACGCTAAGGAATGGATTCACTCCATGCCACGGGCTCGTTCGGGTGAAAACGTCGAGCCCTATGGCGCCGTGTGTCGCGCACGGCGCCATAGGGCCTGACCTGCGGCTTCACCCTTTCAGGGAATGGAATTCGAACACGTGTTCATGCCACGATGAACGCATGACAGCGCTCGGACTCTCCACGCCGCTTGAGCTCCTCGACGAGCTCAAGCGGAAGGTCCGTGCGCTCAACCAGCTCCAGTTCCAGGTCCTGCAGCTCATCGGCGCGCTCGATCAGCAGGGCGCGGCGCAAGCGCTGGGCTACAAGGACCTGGTCGAGGTCTTCAAGCACGCGCTGCGCTGGGACCCCAAGGTCTCGCGCCGCAAGGTGAAGCAGGCCCAGGCCCTGTGCCCCTCGATCACGCCGACGGGCTCGCTGCTCGCCCCGGCGCTGCCCGGGGTGGCGGACGCGATGGCCGCGGGCGAGTTGTCCGAGGACCACGTCGAGGTGCTGGCCGAGGCGATGGCGGGGTTGCCCTCCGTCGCGGAAGAGCACGTCGTCGCCTATGCGCTCCAGCACGAACCTCGTTCGGCGAAGGCGTTCTGCACGGAGCTGGCCTACCGGCTGGACCAGGACGGTCCGCAACCCCGCGAGCCGCAGCCCGTCCAGCCGAGGAACTCCCTGCGGCGCCAGTGGAAGGCAGGCCGGTACCTGCTGTCCGCCGACCTGGACGCCGAGACGGGGGCGAAGCTGGACGCGTTGATCGACCCGCTGGCCAAGCCGGAGCCCGGTGACCTGAGGACGGCACCGGAGCGCGAGGGCGATGCCCTGTGCGAGGTGGCCGACCTGGCGCTGCGCGGAAGCGGCGACCGGATCCACGGCGGCGACCGGGTCCAGCTGACCGTCACCGTCGACTACGACAAGCTCCGCGAGGGCATCGGCACCGCCCTGCTGGACAACGGCGACCGCCTCCCGATGAGCCGGGTGCGCAGGATCGCCTGCGACGCGGCCGTCATCCCGGCCGTGCTGGGCAGCCGCTCCCAGATCTACGACGTGGGCCGCAAGACCCGCACGATCAACGCCGGCCTGCGGCGAGTCCTGGTGGCGCGCGACAAGGGCTGCGCCTTTCCCGGCTGCACCAGGCCACCGAAGCACTGCGAAGCACACCACATCAAGTTCTGGGCCGACGGCGGCGAGACCAACGCGGCCAACCTCGTCCTGCTCTGCCGCCGCCACCACGACCTGGCACACCACTCGCAGTGGCAGATCCAGATGCTCGAAGGCCGCCCCGCCTTCCGCCCTCCCGCGTTCATCGACCCCCTCCGAAGGCCGAGAACCAACGAGATCCGCGCCGCCTGACGCTCCTCGCCTGGCGCGGCACCTCGCCGGAACGTCCGCGGCATGCCTTCCGAACCCTCAGAAGACGCTGCCGCGCACCGCGAACACGTCCTCGGCCGCGCTGCCCGAGCCGAGCGCGAGGCGCAGCAGCACGCGGGCCTTGCGGGGACACAACCACCCGGCCATCACCGCACCGCGTTCGATCAGGTCCGACTCGGACCCGGCGAACCCGTAGGTGCTGCGGAACGTCGTCCCCGCACCGGTCCTGCTCGCCACCACGACCGGGAACCGGGCCCGCGAGATCGCCTCGGCCATGCCCGCCGAGACGTGCCCCACGCCCGTCGCCGCGACCACGACGCCCTCGACGTCGAGCCAGTCGAGAATCGAGCCGTCCTCGTCCACAGTGGCCTCGACGAGCGGGACCGCGGGCACGGTCTCGGGGCGTGGCAGGGAAGGGAGCCGGTGCGCGGGGTGGAAGTACTGGGGTGCGCCCTCGACGAGCAGGCCGGCCGGTCCCGGGAACGACTGGAAGGCGTTCATCAGGCTGCTGTGCGCCTTGCGGACCCAGCGCGCGGCGTGGATCTCGTCGTTCAGCACGAGCACCGCGCCGCGCCCGCGCGAGTTCTCCGAGGCCGCAACGGACACGGCGGCGGCGAGGTTGGCCGGGCCGTCCGCGCCGGGCAGTCCGGGGTGCCGCATCGCGCCGGTGACGACGACGGGTTCGTCGTGCGGCCACAGGCAGTCGAAGAAGTACGCGGTCTCCTCGAGGGTGTCGGTGCCCTGGATGATCACGACACCGCGTGCACCGTCTGCGACCTGCCCGGTGGCCCAGTCGAAGGCCTCCAGCAGGGTGGTGAACGTGAGCGAGGCGCCGGGGATCGTGGCGAGCGTCGCGATCTCGCCGACTTCCAGGCCCCGCACCAGGTCCTGCGCGCCGAGGGTCGGCGCCACCGGGCCGGAGCCGGTCATCGTGATCGTGCCGCCGAGCGAGGCCACCGCCACCCGTGAGTCCATGCGGATCACTCTAGGGTGGAACGCATGACCGAAACTTCGGCGTGGCCACCGGCCCCGATCAAGACCGACCGGCTCGTGCTGCGCGAGTCCGAAGCAGGCGACCGGGAGGCGTTCGTCGAACTGTTCTCGTCGCCGGAGGTGGGCACCTACATCGGTGGCTCGAAGTCGCGCGACGAGGTCGACCGCACGACGCCTCCGATCCCTGGCCACCGGCACGGTGTGTTCGTGGTCGCGCTGGACGGCGCGATGATCGGCATGGTCTCGTTCGACGTGCTGGACGGGCAACGGACGCTGGGCTACCTGTTCCTGCCGTCCGCGTGGGGCAAGGGCTTCGCGTACGAGGCGTGTGCGGCGGCGCTGGACTGGTACGCCGCCGCACACCCCGATGAGCCGCTCGTGAGCATGACGCAAACGGCCAACACGGCTTCCATGCGTCTCCTGGCGAAGCTGGGCTTCACCGAAGGTGAGCGCTACCAGGCCTATGGCGCCGAGCAGTGTCACTGGCGCCAGTAGGTGATGTTGCGGAAACGGGCCTCCGCGCGGCCGCTGCCGTGGTGGTAGACGCCGTTCTTGAAATAGCGGTTGGCCGGGCCCTCGTCCTGCGTCGTCAGTTTCAACGACCCGTTGAAGTAGGTCCGGATCGTGCCGCGGCCGCTCGCGTTGGCGGTGTGTTCCACCCGAATGGTGAACCACTTGTTGTAAATGCCCGTCGCGACGACCTGGTTGCTGTCCTTGCGCAACGTACCGCCGTTGATGTTGGCGACGTTGAGCATGATGTCGGTCGCCCGCGTGCCGGCCGGGCGGTTCTCGCGCAGGATCTGCACGACCGTCGGGCCGCTGACGCCGCTGGGGATGTAGATCTCGCCCTGCCACGCCCGTGAGCCGCTCGTGTACTCCTGGTTGAAGCGGAGTTCGGTGCGCGGATCCGTTGGGCTGCCAGGGGTGTGCGGCTGGTCGTAGTCGTACACCCACATCGTGTGGACGCCGCCTTCGAACTTGTAGCGCGCGCTCTGGGCGAGGTTGTGCGGCTTCTGCACGGTGTAGGTGTACGGCGCCGAGACCCATTGCGCGGACGGCGGCTGAGCGAGGGCCTGAGCCGCCGGGGCCACGATCAGGGGTGCGGTCAAAGCGAGGGCGAGCACGGAGCGTCGTGTGTGGAGTGCAGGGGTTTCCACGGTGAATCCCTCCGACCTTCGATAAGTGGTCTGTACCACTTTGGGGTCGGAAGGCGGAGGGATCAATACCTGGCGGAGAATCCGGGAAAAGATTCAGGTGGATGAACTTTTCACATTCCTGAACGGATCTCGTCGAACGTCGGGAACTTCTTCGCGATGTCGCTCCCGGTGAAGTTGCCGATCCACCCGTCGTCGTCGTGGAAGAACCGGACCGACACGTAATCGGGTTCGGTGCCCATGTCGAACCAGTGCGTCGTGTTCGCCGGAACGCTCAGCAGGTCGCCCTCGGTGCAGAACACCGCGTACACCTTGTCGCCGATGTGCAGGTAGAAAACGCCCGCACCGCGGGCGAAGTAGCGGTCCTCGTCGTCGTCGTGCGTGTGCTCGGCGAGGAACTTGTTGCGGAACTCGACGGCCTTCGCGCGGTACTCGTCCGTGTCGGCCGGGGTCATCTCCATCGCGTCGACGTAGGTGTAGCCCTCCGTCTCGCTGACGCGAGCGATGTCGGCTTCATAAGCCTGCAGGGCGTTCTCGGCGGTGACACCGTCCACAACGGACCAGCGGCTGAAGCGCACGCCGTGCTCCTTGAGCGCGGTGGCGATCTCCTCGGCGTCGGTGGTCCGCAGCACGGTCTCCTCGGGGCCGGTCTCCGGCCACACCGTCAGCAGCGTCATGAGTTGCTCCCCGTCTGTCGTGTCTCCACCTTGAAGCGCAACAACCACTCCAGGCATTCCAGGCGGTGCCGCGCCTGCACCAGGTCGTCGCCCCACACGTACACGCCGTGCCGCGCCACGATCAGCGCGGGCACCTTGGGGTCGAAGCCCTTCTCGAACGCGTCGCCCAGTTCGACCATGTCCTGGGAGTTGCGCACGACCGGGATCACGACCTCCTCGTGGTCGAAGCGGCCGAAGCCCTTCAGCATCTCGAGGTCCTTGAGCACCACGCCGTCCGGCCAGTGCTCCGCCGCCACGACGGGCGCGAGCGCGTGGACGTGCACGACGGCGCCCGCTCCTGCCACGTCGGCGATCCGCGCGTGCAGACCCGCTTCGGCGGACGGGACCTTGTCGCTGTCCACCGCGTTGCCGTGCACGTCGATGACGACACTGTCCTCGGCGGTGATCTCACCCTTGTCCACACCGCTGACCGTCACCGCGAGGCGGAGCGGATCGCGGTGCAGGACAACGGAGAGGTTGCCCGACGTGCCGCGCATCCAGCCCATCTGCGCGTAGCGGACGCACTCGCGGGCGAGTTCCGCCGTCACGACAGTTCCCACACGGTCGGGTGGGGCGTGAAGTCGGCGTTGCCGTACGGCTCGCCCGCGCGCGCGACGCCGACCGTCTTCCAGCCCGCCTCCTGCGCGGCGTGCAGCTCGGCCGGGACGTCGCTGTAGAACGTGATGTCGTCGGACTTCAGCGTCTCGGCGATCTTGTGGTACGACGCGGCTTCGCGCTTCGGGCCGGCGTTGACCGTGTCGAAGTGGTGCTCCAGCAACGGGGTCAGGTCGCCGTCCGTGGTGTGCCGGAAGAACGCGACCTGGCCCGCGACCGAGCCGCTGGAGAAGATCGCGAGCTTGATGCCGTCGTCGTGCCACTTGCGGATCGCGGGGACGACGTCCGGGAAGAACTCCGCCACCAGGTCGCCCTGCGCGTAGCCCTGCTGCCAGATGAGGCCCTGCAACGTCTTGAGGGGCGTGACCTTCTGGTCGGCGTCCATCCAGTCGTGCAACGCCTTCACGACGTCGTCGTGCCCGGCGAGTTCCTTGATCTGCTTCACGGCGTCGGCGACCACCGGGTCGTCACCGTGCTGCTCGATCCACGGCCCGAGGCGCGGGCGCGCGTAGTCGTAGAGGACGACCAGCACCTGGTCCGTCGCGCTCAGCGTGCCCTCGATGTCGAGCACGACCCACTTGCTCACCGCTGTTCTCCCTCGTAGTACTCGTCGAGCTGACCGGCGCCGTAGACACCCCGGTCCGTCACCACTGTGGTGACGAACCTCGGTGGCGTCACGTCGAACGCCGGATAGTGCCCCTTCACCCTCGGCGTGGCGCTCGGCCTGCCCAGCACCTGCAACACCTCGGCGCCGTCGCGGTACTCGATCTCCACGTGGTCCGCGGTGGGTGCGTGCAGGTCGGGCGCCTGCACCTGGGCGTGGAACGGCACGCCGAACGCGTGCGCCGCCACGGCCAGGCCCAGTGTGCCGACCTTGTTGATGACGTGCCCGTCCATGGTGACGCGGTCGGCCGCCGTCACCAACGCGTTCACCTGACCGCTTTGCAGGACCGCGGCGCCCATGCCGTCCGTGATGAGCGTGGTGTCGACGCCCATCTCGATCAACGTCTCCGCGGTGAGCCGGGCTCCCTGCAGGTAGGGCCTGGTCTCGGTGCAGAAGAACCGCAACCGCTTGCCCTGCTCCTGGGCCGCCCTGACCGTTTCGGTGAGGTAGAGGTCGGCCCAGCAGTGCGTCATGACCGTGGCGTCGTCGGGCAGCAGGTTCGCCGTGTGCTCCCCCAGTGCCCGGCTCTTGGCCCGGTACCGGCGGTCGCCCTCCAGCGCGCCGGCCAACGCCGCTTCCACGTCCTGCGCGGCGTCCACGTGCTCCAGCACGACCCTGGTCGCCTTGCGCAGGGCGTTGTTGGTGCGCCTCGTGTTCTCCAGCAGCAGAGCGGTTTCACCCAGCTGTGCGCGGGCCTGCTCGAACGGCTGGTCCCGGAGCGTGCGCGCCTTGAGGACCATCCCGAACAGGACCGCGAAGTACGGGCCGGAGGACTGGGTGACCATGTCCTCGATGGCCCTGGCGACCTCCTCGGCCGTGCGGCACAGCACCCACTCGCGGTCGAACGGGAACCTGCGGCGGTCGAGGATGAGCACGCCGTCGTCGGTGAGCCTGACCGAGTCGGCGAGCACCGGCTGCATCAGCTGTACCCGGTGTGGGCGGGGCGCGCGCCGGTCAGGAAGTGCTCGCCGACCTCGCGGGCCTTGTAGACGACCGGGTCGTGCAGCGTGAGCGTGCGGGCGTTGCGCCAGAAGCGGTCCACGGCGTACTTGGCCGCCGTGCCGCGCGCGCCGACCTGCTCGAAGATGCGGCTCGTGACCTCGTTGACGAGCTTGGTGCTGACGACCTTGGCCTCGGAGATGACGATCGCGACCTCGGCGCGCTTGGCCGGCGTCAGGTGCCTGCCGAGTTCGCTCGCCTCCCACAACCTGCGGGCGGCCTCGTCGGCGAGCAGGCCCGCGGCCCTCGTCTGCGCCACCATCTCGCCGTACGCCACGACGATGTACGGGTCCTCGGTCGCGGCCTCGACTCCGCTGACGAACCACGGGCGGGTCTTGGTGCGGGTGTAGTCGGCGGCCTCGGCGAGAGCACCCTCCGCGAGGGCGACGTAGAGCTGCGCGAGCACCAGCTGGAAGCCGAGGGCGGCGAGGCTGAGCCGCGGGTCCTCGTTCGCCGGCTGCACGCCGAGGACCTCGGTCACCTCGACGTTCTCGAAGGTGACCCCGCCGGACGCCGTGAGGCGCTGGCCGATGTTGTCCCAGTCGTCCAGGTAGGTGATTCCGGCGGCCTTGCCGTCGAGCAGGAACGTGAGCTTCTCGCCGTTGTCCGTGCGGGTCGCGCTGACCACGAGCCGGTCGGCGACGGCGGCGCCGGTGGCGAACGTCTTGCGGCCGTTGAGCGTGAAACCGGTGCCGGTGGGCGTGAGCTCGAGGGCGGCGTCGAGCGGGTTGCTGACGCCCGCCCAGAACTGGTCGGGCTGGTCGCTGAAGGCCGAGTCGAACAGCCCGCTGCGCCAGATCTGCAGGTAGTGGTACCCGAGGAGGTGGCCGACGTTCGCGTCCGCGGCGCCGATGATCCGGCTGACCTGTTGCTGGACGGACCACTCGCGCACGTTGAGCAGACCGCTCTGGCGGAGCAGTTCCACCTCTTTGGTGGGTGGCTGGTTGGCCCGGTCCCTGTCCGCCGCGTCGGACCTGAGCGTCGCCGCCACCTCGTGCGCGACGTCCAGCCAGTTCGTCATCCCTGCTCCTCTCGGTGGTACCCGGTCCAACTTACTTCTTCACACCACTGGGCTAACCACGATGTGAGAGTGACCTCCGCCTGGCAGACTGCGCGCGAACCTCGCTCTGGCGGGGGTCCAACATCTAGGGAGCAATCGGTATGGCGCAGGGCACCGTGAAGTGGTTCAACGGCGAGAAGGGCTTCGGATTCATCGCGCAGGACGGCGGCGGTCCGGACGTGTTCGTGCACTACTCGCAGATCTCCGGCACCGGCTTCAAGTCGCTGGAAGAGCAGCAGCGCGTGGAGTTCGAGATCGGCCAGGGTCAGAAGGGTCCGCAGGCGCAGGACGTCCGCGCCATCTGATGTGCCTCGGAGCCCGCTCGGCGTTGCGCCGGGCGGGCTCTTCCGTGCCCGGACGGATCCGGACGACGGTTCTGAAGGCCCCTCGCACGAGAAAGGCGCCGCGACCCGTCGGTCGCGACGCCCACACTCCTCGCCGCGGGATGTCGGCGCAGAAGGCCCGCAGGTGGCCTGCGGGCAAGTGGCAACCGAGGGAGTCGAACCCTGCGCGGCTTGTGAAGGCGGCGCCCGAGGTACCGGCCCTAACCCTTCGGTCGGGCGACGGCTGCCGTGGAGTTGTGCCTGGTGTTCCCGCTCGTCAGGACCGTTTTCCCGACGTTCGCTCTCATCAGGTGAGAGCGGCTCGCATCGGGTGGGATACCCGAAGTGTTAAACGTCCACACGCTTGAAGGCTTTTCATGTTTCACTCCGGTGGGTGACCCTGGTCACCGTGCGACTCCTCCCTGCCATCGCAGCCCTGCTCCTCCTACCGCTGGTGCCCGCGACCGCCGAGGCGGCTCCCGCAGGCACGTTCTACGTCACCAGTGTCCGGACCGGCCTCAACGTCGCCCAGAGCGGCAGTGGACTGGCACTGCACCGCCCGAAGGGCAACGAGGACCGCCAGCAGTGGCGGCTGAGCGACGGGAGGTTCGAGAACACCGACTCGCCGGGCCAGTGCATCACCCGCGCGCTCACCATGGGTTCGTGCTCACAAGGGGATGCGGTTCACGAACCCCGCCAGTTCGGTGATCAATGGGAGTTCTTCAGCCTGAGCGGTGAGACGCGGTGGTACCTGACGCCGGTCACCAGCCAGACGAGCCCGATGCCGGCCGATCCCCGGCTCGACCAGATGACGTTCCTGACCGCTCACAACGCCTATGCGAACGGGGTGGACGGCGGGTTCGCGCCGCCGTTCGTCAACCTCGCGAAGAACCAGACGCGCGGCATCGTGCAGCAGCTCCAAGATGGCGTGCGGGGATTCATGCTGGACATCCACCAGACGCCGGACGGCGCGATCCTGTGCCACAACAGCTGCACGCTGGTGAGCAAGCCGGTGGCGCTCAACGTCGACGTGCAGCGGATCGTGGACTTCCTGAAGAACAACCGGAGCGAGATCGTCACGGTCTTCCTGGAGGACTACGTCGACGCGGCAACGCTGCGCAACGAACTCCGCAAGGTGCAGGGCCTGAACGACGTCCTCTACAAAGCCGAGGGCGTGCAGCAGAACGGGTGGCCGACGCGCAGTCAGATGGTGAGCAGCGGCAAGCGGTTGCTCATCTTCACCGACCACGGCAAGGACGGGCGCGAGGATTCCGGCGTGCTCTACCAGAAGGACTGGACCGTCGAGAACTACTGGTCGATGGGTTCGGGGCTCGGCAACTCCGACTGGTCCTGTTACAGCCGATGGGATGAAAAACCGCTCACGGCCACGGGCAGCTTCCAGCCGTTGTTCGTCATGAACCACTTCCGCGACGTTCCGTTCACGAGCACGGCGACGACGGACAACGGCAAGCTCGGCAACCGCGCGCAGCAGTTCTGCCAGCCCGCGGCGCGCAAGAAGCCGAACTTCCTCGCCGTCGATCTCTACCACCTCGGAAACGCGGCGCAGGCCGTGCAACAACTCAACGCATACGTATATAGGCCGTAGCCCAAATCGTGGGAGTTGTACGCTCCGCGCATGGCCTCGATCCTGTTCACGCGCGGAGCGCCCTCTCTCGACATCATCGACCAGGAAGGCCTGCGCGACGCAGCGCAGAAAGCCTTCACGGACGACCCCGGCGGCACCTTCGCGTACGGCACGAGCGTCGGCTACGTGCCGCTGCGCACCTGGCTCGCCGAGCAGCACGGTGTCGAGCCGGAGCAGGTGCTCGTCACCAACGGCTCGATGCAGGCCGACGCGTTCCTGTTCGAACTCCTCGTCGGCGAGGGCGACGACGTGGTGGTCGAGGCGCCGACCTACGACCGCACGCTGCTGAACCTGCGTCAGCGCGGCGCGAACATCCACGCCATCGAGCTGGAGACCGACGGCATCAACGTCGACGCGCTGGAGAAGCTGCTGGAGAGCGGGGTGCGCCCGAAGCTCGCGCACATCATCCCGAACTTCCACAACCCGGCCGGCTACACGCTGTCCGAGGCGAAGCGCGCGCGGCTGCTGGAGCTCGCGGCCGAGTACGACTTCGTGCTGTTCGAGGACGACCCGTACGTCAAGGTGCGGTTCGAGGGCGAGCCGCTGCCGACGATGCTGTCGCAGGACAAGAACGAGAAGGTCGTCTACGCGTCCTCGTTCTCGAAGACGATGGCGCCCGGCATCCGCTGCGGCTACCTGGTCGGCCCGAAGTCCGTGATCAAGTCGGTCCAGGACATCGCGACCACCACGTACATCTCGCCGAACATGGTGGCGCAGTCGATCGTGAACTCGTACTGCCGTTCCGGCCGTCTCGACGAGTCGGTCAAGAACGTCCGCGAGGCCCTGCGGGCCCGCAGGGACGCCCTGGTCACCGCGCTGCAGCGGGAACTGCCGGAGGCGGTCTTCACCGCGCCGCAGGGCGGCTACTTCATGTGGGTCGAGCTGCCCGGCGTGTCGATCGACGCGCTGGTGCCGGTCGCCAAGGAGCACGGCGTCGAGTTCGTGAAGGGCTCCGACTTCCTGCTGGAGGGCGGCGACAACGCCATCCGCCTCGCGTTCTCGGGCGTCACGCCGGAGCAGATCGACGAGGGCATCACGCGTCTCGGCGCGGCGGTCCGCTCACTTTCCTGATCTGCTTCTCCAGGTGCTCCGGCAGCGCACGCCGCTGCCGGAGCGCCTGCCGCAACCGGGGCAGCGCCGCGCGGAACGCCCGCGGGTCCCGCAGCGACGCGGCCAGCGCCCGCCCCACCGGCCGTCTCATCCACGCGGCCAGCAGACCGTTGCGCCGTTCGACGACGTCCGCGCCCGGTGCCCGGTCCGCGTGCGGGTGCGGGTAGTGGTGGGCCACCACGTCCTCGACGAAGCAGAGCGCCCACCCGGCCGCCGCGAGGTCCCACGACAGCAACGTCTCCTCGCCGCGGAAGAACAACACCGGGCTGAACCCGCCCGCCGCGACGAACGCCTCGCGCCGCACGATCGCCGAACAGGCGAGGAACCCGAGCACCGCGGGCCCCGCCACCCCGTCCCCCAGCGGGCTGTTCCGCAGCAGCGCAGTGATCGGGTCTGGCCGCTCGGCCGGTCCCACCAGCGTGCGAGCCACGACGACCGCGAGGTCCGGGTGCGCGTCGAAGATCGGTTCGGCGCGTTCGAACGCGTCGTGCGCCCACCACGAGTCGTCGTCGGCGAACGCCACGAACGGCGTCAACGCCGCACGGACGCCGTAGTTGCGGGCGACCGCCCCGAGGTTCCTCGGTGCCTCCAGCACCGACACCTTCGGGAACTCCGCACGCACGCGCGCGACGGTGTCGTCCGTCGACGCGTTGTCCACGACGATCACCGGAACCGCGAGCTCACTCAGGCGGACGAGGGTCCGCATGAGGCTGTCCGCGCGGTTCCGCGTGGCGATGACGACGCTGGTCCGGGCCATGCTGTCAGCTACCCGCCTGTTCACCGCCTACACGTGTCAGTTACTGCCGAAAGTTCTGGCAGTAACTGACACTTTCACGCTACCGTGGCGTCGTGGACACACTGACCACGCGCGCCGCGAAGGACCTGCGCACCCGCCTCGCGATCCAGGAGGCGGCCATCACCCTGTGCCTCGACCAGGGCTTCGCCGCCACGTCGACCAGGGCGATCGCCGACCGCGCGGGCGTCTCCGAGCGCACGCTGTTCCGCACGTTCGGCACCAAGGCCGCGATCTTCTGGTACGACGCCTTCCTCAGCCGCGTCGTCCGCGCGCTCACCCCGGACCCCGATCCCGTCGCCGCGCTGACGAAAGCGATCCGCACCGCCCTCGGCACGGTCACGCCCGAGCAGTGGGCGCTGGAACTGGGCCGCCGCGCGGTGATCGTCCGGGAGCCCGACCTGATCGCGACCGGCACGCAGGAACTCAACGCCGGTGCCGCCCGGATCGCGGCGGTCCTGACCCCGCCGCTCGCCTCCCCCGCCCAGGCCTTCGACCTGGTGCTCTTCGCGAGGTTCGCGGTGGCGGGCATGGGCGCCGTCCCGGTCCACGCCGGCACCACCCCGCAGGCCTGGGGCGCGGAACTGGAACGAGTCGTGCACAAGGCGGCACACGGTGCGCTGGAGCAGCCATGAAGCTGATCACCGACCCGAACACGCTGGCGAACCTCAGCCACGACGAGGCCGAGTGGGCGCCGGCGGGCACCCCGCACGCGGCGTTCCGGCCCGAGTCCACCGAGGACGTCCAGGAGGCGGTGCGGCACTGTGCCGCCCACGACATCCCGATCGTGCCGCGCGGTGCGGGCACCGGGCTGTCCGGTGGCGCCAACGCCGTCGACGGCTGCCTGGTCCTCGACCTGAGCCGGATGACCGGGATCGTCGAGATCGACCGGGACGACCTGCTCGCCGTCGTGCAACCGGGCGTCGTGAACGACGACCTCAAGAAAGCCGTTGCCGCGCAAGGACTGTGGTATCCACCGGACCCGGCGAGCTCGCCGTGGTCGACCATCGGCGGCAACGTCGCCACGAACGCGGGCGGCCTCTGCTGCCTCAAGTACGGCGTGACGCGCGACTACGTCCTGGGCCTCGAAGCGGTGCTGGGCGGCCCCGTCCCGTACGGCACGGCGGTGCGGCTGGGCCGGCGCACCACCAAGGGCGTCGCGGGCTACGACCTGACGAGCCTGCTCGTCGGCTCCGAGGGCACGCTGGGCGTCATCACCGAGGTCACCGTCCGCCTCCGCCCGGCCCCACGCCCGCCCGCGACCGTCGTCGGCTCCTTCGACAGCCTCGTCGCCGCGGGCCGGGCCGTCGCGCTCAGCACCGCCCGGGGCCTGCAACCCGCCGCCCTGGAACTGATCGACCGCGCGTGCCTGCAGGCCGTGGAGGACTGGAAGCACCTCGGCATCGAACCGGACACCGAAGCCATGCTGCTCGCGAAAGCCGAGACCGCGGACGACGCCGACGGCCTGGAGGCGGCCTTCACCGACGCGGGCGCGGCCTGGACGGAACGGTCGACCGACTCGGCCGAGGCCGAAGCCCTCTTCGCCGCCCGCCGCCTCACCTACCCGGCACTGGAACGCCTCGGTCCGCTGCTGACCGAGGACGTGTGCGTCCCGCGCTCCGCGATCCCCGCCATGCTCGGCCGGATCGAGGAGATCGGCGCCCGGCACGACGTCCGGATCGCCACCATCGCGCACGCCGGCGACGGCAACCTGCACCCGTTGCTGATCACCCCGCCCGGCGACGACAACGCCCGGCGAGCCGCCCAGGCGGCGTTCGAGGACATCATCACCGAGGCGCTGGCCCTCGGCGGCACGGTCACCGGCGAGCACGGCGTGGGCCTGCTCAAGCGCGACGGCATGGTCCGCGAACTGGGCCCGGACGCGCACGCGCTGCACCGGGCGGTCAAGCAGACCTTCGACCCCCTGAACCTCTTCAACCCGGGCAAGGCCTGAAGGAGGCAGTCATGCGAGTAGCGGTGGACGGCGGAGACCTGGCCGTGGAGATCCACGACGGCGACACCACTCCGGTGCTCGCGGTCCACGGCGTGAGCGGCAGCCGCAAGCTGTGGAACCGGGTGGCCGCTCACGGCTTCTCGCTCGTCACCCCCGACCTGCGCGGGCGCGGCGACAGCCACACCGTTCCCGGCGCCGGCATCGCGCAGCACGCCGACGACATGATCCGCGTGCTGGACGCGCTGGAACTCCCCGCGGCGACCGTGATCGGCATGTCCATGGGTGGTTACGTGGCCGTGGACCTCGCCGTGCGCTTTCCGGACCGAGTGCGCGCGCTCGTGCTCGTGGACGGCGGCCTCCCGATGGCGGCACACGCGCACATGACCCCAGAACTCCTGGAAGCGGCCTTCGCTCCACAAGTGGCGGCCCGCGAACGCACGTGGACGGCCGAGGAGTACCTCACCGTCCAGGCGGCGCTGAACCCGTTGATCGATGCCACCGACCCGTTCCTCCGCGAGTACTTCGCCCACGACCTCACCGAGGACGGCCACCTCAGGCTCCCGGCCGAGACGTTGGTGGCCGACGCGAAGGACGTCATCTTCGGCACCTCGCGCTGGCAGGAGCTGACCGTGCCGACGTGGTTCGTGCACGCCGAGTGGAGCACCGGCCCGGACACCCCGCCCGCCTACACCGCCGAGCAGGCCGCCGGGTTCCGGGCCGCGCTCCCGGTCCTGCGCGAACCGGTGCTGATCAACGAGGTCGACCACGGCGGCACCGTGATGACCAGGTCAGGCGCCGCGGTGACGGCCGAGGTGCTGGCGGAAGCCCTCGAGTAGTCGCCCGCCCCTGACGTCTCCTGCACCACACCTCCTGGTCTTCAGCCTGCCCGCGAGTTAGTGTGTACACCAATGATTAGTACACCAAGCATCCCGGAGAACCCGCTCGAGCTCGAGCGGCAGGTCTGCTTCGCGCTGGCCGTGGCCAGCCGGACGGTGATCGCCGTGTACCGGCCGATCCTGGAGCCGCTGAACCTCACGCATCCCCAGTACCTGGTGATGCTGGCGCTCTGGGAGCGGTCGCCGCGGACGGTCAAGGACCTGAGCGGTGCGTTGCAGCTCGACCCCGGCACGCTCAGCCCGCTGCTCAAGCGACTGGAGGCGATCGGGTACGTCGAGCGGCAACGGGACAGGACGGACGAACGCGCACTCGCCCTCACCCTGACCGAGATCGGTCAGGAACTGCGGAACGAGGCGCTCAAGATTCCCTTCAAGGTCGTGGAGCAGCTCGACATGACGTTCGAAGAGCTCGCGCAGCTGAACCAGGTGCTGCACAAGGTGATCGCGAAGGCGACCCGATGACGCCCAACCTCGCGCTCAAGGTCTGGTACTACGCGGGCGGGCGGTTGCCGCAGCAGTACCGGGAGTTCGTGTACGACGACGTGACCGGTCCGAAGTGGCTGCTGCGGTTCACCGTCCGCAGTCTGGTGCAGGTCACACCGCTCACGACGGCCATCACGCTGGCGCTCGTGTTCGGGCTCGACTCGCCGTGGCCGCTGGCAATTGCGTGCGGTGCGCTCGGTTTCGTTGTAGGACTGTACTTCGCCTTGTCGTATGCACCTGAAAGTGTGGACTACCGGCTGACGAAGTACGGGTACCCCAGAGGTTCGGCGACTCAGGGACGCCGGGAGCGCAACGCCGCCAAGGACAGCGTTCGACAGGCGAACTACGACGCGGTCTGGCGGCGATCCGAAGGGTAGAGACCCATGGCCTTGTTGAGCGATCAGTTCGAGTTCACGAGGCCACAGGCGCTCACCCTCACCGCGGGCGTGCTGCAGTTCGCGCTGGGCTGGTTCGACGTGTTCGGTTTGGACCCCAACTACCACGTGATCCAGGTCGGCGTCGGTGCGCTGGGCATCGCGATGGCGTGGCGGCACGATCTCGCGCGCATGTACGGACTTCTTCTGCTGCTCGGCTTCGGCATGTTGGCGTTCTCGCTCAACGACGTGACGACCGAGAGCTTCCTCGAGGTCCGCACGGCGTTGATCGGGCTCGTCATCACGCTGGCCAGGCCGGCAAAGCGCGCTCCGCGCTGACGTCGCGGTCCACCGAACGCAACGCCGTCAGCGTCGCGTACCCCTCCGCCAGCAACGCGGTGTCCGTTCCGGGCACCAGCGACTGTTCCGAGTAGACGTGCACCAGTTCGACCTCGCCGTCGCCGACGTCGTCCACCCTGCTCTGCACGGCGCCGAAGCGGGCCAGTTCGGCCCAGCGCAGTCCGCGCACCTCGGCCACGTTCGGCACGTTCACCGACAGCACGGTGGCCGCGGGCATCTCCAGCAACGCCGGCAGCACCACGCGCACCACCTCGCCCGCCTTGTCCCACAACGGTTCGGGCGCGTCCAGCCCCACGTCGAGGGACACGGCCATCGCCGTCACGTCGTTCAGGTGCGCGGTGAGGGCGGCGCCGACGGTGCCGGAGTGCACGATCGCGCGCCCCACGTTCGCGCCCAGGTTGATGCCCGACAACACCACGTCGGGCTTGCCGCCGAAACCGCCCCGGCACGCGATGAGCGAGATCAGGCCGGGATGGGCCGCCACCGCGTACGCCTCGACGTCGAGGTGCGGCGACGTTCGGCGCTCGCTGACCACGCGGCCGTCGTCGCCCAGCGCAGCCACCGACGCGCTGGTGCCGCTGGCCTGGGACGTGGGGGCCGCGACCACCACGTCCAGGCCGGACTCGAGCGCGGCCGAGGCGAGGGCCCAGAGGCCGGGAGAGTCGATTCCGTCGTCGTTCGTGATCAGCGCGCGCATCCGCTCATTCCTCGATCGGCTCCAGTTCCACGCGGCGGCTGAGTTCGCGCACGGCGTCACCGCTGCCGCTGCCCAGGCCGTGCCTCGTCACGTTCACCGCTCCGGCGGCCGCGCCGAGCTTCACCGCGTCCGTCAACGACATACCCAGCGCGAGGCCCGCCGAAATCCCCGCGGTCATCGAGTCTCCGGCGCCGCGCGTGTCGACGGGCTCCAGCTTCGGCATCCGCACGAGGTACAACCGGTCTTCGAGCAGCGCCAACGCCGGATCGTCGGCACGCGACACCACGACGCCGTGCACGCACGAAGAAGCGATCTCGCGAGCCTTCTCGATCAACTTGGCCAGGTCCTCCTCCCCCAACTCCTCGTGCGAGACCTTGACGACGTGCGGGCCGCCGCGCACGGCCTCGGCCAGCCGGTCACCGGCCAGGTCGACGATCACGCGGCAGCCGTTGGAGGTCAGGTCGGAGGTGAGGCGGAAGTACGTCTCGTGGGGCAGCACGCGGTCGTCGGAAGGCCCGCTCAGCACGGCGGTCCCGGCGCGCATGCCCTCCACCAGGGCGAGTTCGTAGACGTCGTCCAGTTCGTGCCGGGACAACGCGTCGGGCAGCATCTCGACCATCTCGGAGCGGCTGCCGTCGCGCCGGTCGTGCACGTAGGCGCCGTTGCGCGCGGCGACCAGACGTGACTTCAGCTCGACGTGCTCGCCTTCCAGGAGCGTGTGCAGCACACGGCCTGTCTCACCGCCGAACGTCGCGCACACGACGGCCTCGACGCCGAGGGCGGCGATCATCCTGGACTGCCAGAAACCCTGGCCGCCGGCGTGCAGGTGCACGTCCGGCTCACCGTCGAGGTCCTCGACGGTGACGGTCAGTTGAGGGGACGGGGCAAATACGGCAACTCGGGCATCCACGACGTACTGGTACCCGGTGCGGGCGGAGTTCACCCGCACCGGATCGTGCGGAGATCAGCAGGCGCCGCCGTCACGCCAGACGCCCCACTGACCGGTGGTGCCGGGCTCCTCGCCCCGCGTCCACCACTGCGCGGTCCACTTCTTGCCGTTGTGCGACACGACGTTGCCGCCGGTGTAGACCTTGTCGCGCTCCCACGCGGGCTGGGTGCACGGGCCGGGGCCGGGGCCGCCGCCGGTGTCCCACGGGACCTGCGTGGACTTGTAGAAGTTGATGCCCATCGCGGTCCAGCGCGGCCCCTGGGCACCGAGCCTGACCTTGAACTGGTCCCAGTTGTGCGTCGACCACGGCGACCAGCCCAGTTCGGCGATCGCGCCGAGCCTCGGGAACGCCATGAACTCGATGTCCTTCGCCGTCACCAGCGTCTCGCTCCACAGTGGAGCCTCGACGCCGTGGACGGCGGACTCGGGCACCCCGCTCACGTGCGTGCCGGGGTTCCAGTCGTACGCGGTCTGGACCTCGATCAGACCGGCCCAGGACAGGCCGAGCGGCGTGCTGGAGTTGTACTTCATGTCCAGGTACGCCTTGTTCGCGGGCGACATGATGACCTTGTGGCCCCGCGCGGCCGCTGCCTGCACCACGGCGTTGGACGTCGAGGTGCCCCAGTACTGCGGCATCGTGGCGGTGTCGGTCGTCGTCTTCACGAACTCGTGCCAGCCGAGCGCGGTCTTGCCGTACTTCTTGACGATCGGCAGCGTGCGGTCCATGAACGTCTGGTAGTCCGCGTCAGGCGTGGAGTGCGCCTCGTCGCCGCCGATGTGGAAGTACGGGCCGGGGGTGAGCGCCGCGATCTCGCGGATCACGTCGTCCACGAACTGGTAGGTGATCTCCTTGTTCACGCACAGCGAGGAGTAGCCGACCTCGATGTCCGTGCGCAGCGGCGGGGCCTGGCCGTTGCAGTTGAGCTCCGCGTACGACGCCAGCGCGGCGTTGGTGTGCCCGGGCAGGTCGATCTCGGGGATCACCGTGATCTTGCGCGAGGCCGCGTACTGCACGATCTCGCTGTACTGCGCCTTGGTGTAGTAACCGCCGGGGCCGCCGCCGACCTGCGTGCTGCCGCCGTACGTGGCGAGCCGCGGCCAGCTGTCGATGACGATCCGCCAGCCCTGGTCGTCGCTCAGGTGGAGGTGGAAGTAGTTGATCTTGTACAGGGCGAGCTGGTCGATGTAGCGCTTGACCGTCTGGACGGGGTGGAAGTGGCGGGCCACGTCGAGCATCGCGCCGCGGTAGGCGAACCGCGGGTGGTCGACGATCGTGGCACCCGGCACGGTCCACGGACCGGCCTGCGTGGTCGTGCTCTCCACCTTGGCGGGCAACAGCTGCCGCAGCGTCTGCACACCGGCGAACAGGCCCTCCGAGGTGTTGGCGCGCAGGACGATGGTGTTCGCCGCCACGTCGAGCTGGTAACCCTGCTGGCCGACCGTGCCCGGCGCGCCCGAGAGCAGCAGCGAGATGCCGTCCGCCGGCGTGCCGGACGCGTCGGACACCGGGAACGCGTAGCCCGTCGACGGCCGCAGGACGCCGGCCAGGAAGGTGCCGACGTCCCGCGCGGCCGGAGCTGTGTAGATCTTCGTGCCGGCCGTGAGGGTGTGCGTGACACCGCTCTTGGCCTGCACGGACACGGGGACGGGCACGAGGCTGTTCAGTGGTTCCGCGGCTTGCGACTGCGCGCTCACGGACAACGCCGCTGTGACAGCGATGACCGCGGCGAGAACGCGAGTTCTCACGACTCCTCCTCACGAGTCGGGGGCGGCGACCCTGTGCCCAGCGTGCTCAAACATCCCTTTTGCCGTCAATGGTCTGGGCCAATTCTTTGTTCGAGACCGACGCCGCGGGCGCCGCCCGTTCGGCACAATCACGTGGATGGGGGACTTCCGGAAACTGATCGAAGACACCGTGCCGCGGATCGAGGCCCTGATCCCGGCCGACCCGGCCGCGCTGATCGGCCGCTACACCACCCGCAGGACCGAGAACCACGGCTGGGCCGTGCCGATGCTGCAGCAGGCCCTGCAGCAGTTCCCGAGCCTGCCCGCCGAACGCCTGCTGGGCGCGTTGGAACTCGCCGTCGCGGGGCTGGACCTGACCGCGCCCGCCGACATGGTCACCGGCCTGACCACGCCGCCGAACGGTGCCTTCGGGATCATGAGCTTCGAGGGCCAGAGCGCCCTGTCCTCGCCGACCAGGCTCGTGCTGGCCCTGCACCGGGGCATCGGTGAGCTCGTCGTCCGGCACGTCCGCGCGGCCGTTCCCGACCAGAGCGGCATCACCGGTGACGAGGACGCGATCGTCGTCCAGCGCGGCCGGGCCCACCTCGCCACGGCCGTGGTGGTCGCGCGGGCGGTCCTGAACGCCGTCGGCACCCCGTTCGCGAAGGACCCGGTGGCGGCCGTCGGGTTCGGCATCGCCGCGACCGCGGAGATCATTCCCGACGTGCCGATGCCGGCCGCGTACACGCAGGCGTTGCTGGAGAAGCGCCGCCGCGACTACATCGGGATGTCCTGGCCCACCAAGGCATCCGTGTCGAACCACCAGTTCGCGCTCGCCGAGCAACCGGGAGAGGCGGCGGACTTCGGCGCCACCGGCCTCGCCGCCCCGATCGAGAGCGGGTTCGCCGTGCGCACCGGCATCGAGGAGGGCGAGGTCGACGTGTCGGTGCGGACGGTGATGCAGCCGCCGGAGCCGCAGGACCTGGAGCCCTGGGACGAGGTCGTCGAGATCAGCTACACCGCCGTCCACGGCGACGCGAAGCTCGGGCACGGCAGCACCGCGCCGTGGCCGGGAGAGTTCCGCGCGCGGGTCTGCGCGAGCGGCAGGGACGACGACGGCGAACGCTACGAGCTCACCATCTGGCAGGCGCCGCAGGCGGATCCGGCGGTGCACAAGGCGACCGACCGCGTCGGGCACGCGCTGCGGGGCGAACCGCTGCCACCGGCCCTCCCGCGACCGGATCGGCCGTACCGGTGGATCGAGGAGGAACTCCCGGTGGCGGCCACCGTCACGATCGTCACCGGGCTCGACGTGGACGACGTGGTCGGCCACTTCGACGGGGACTCGTTCGCGATCGAGGTCGACGGCGGGGTGCTGGTGGTCGAGCACAACAACTACCAGGGCTCCAACGCGGCCGTGCTGGAACACCTGTCCCGCAACGGGAAGGCCGCGAGCCACTACTGGAACGTCAACCGGCTCACCCGGTTGTCGTTCGCGCGGGGCGGTCACCTGCTCGGCGCGTGCGAGGCGATGGGCGAGACGGACTTCGGTGACGACCCCGAGGTGCTGGAGGCGTTGCGGGACATCGACTTCACGGACTGGCGGCACACCGACGCCAAGGGGGTCGCGGCGGCGGTGAGGTTCACCGGCACCGCGATCCCCGAGGCGGACGTCCGCGCCGCGATCCAGGACTCCGTTCAGTAGCTCGGCAGGCTGAGACCGTTGACGACGGCGGCGAAGTCCTCGGTGGGCGCGCCGCCGTTGACCTGGTTCTTCAGCGCTATCTCCTGGTTCGCCAGCACGTACGGCCGCAGGACCTCCTCGTAGCGCCGGAAAGCGGTTGCCGGGTTCTTCGCGAGCTCACCGGCGAGCACGTACGCGCCGACGAGCGCCATGCTGGTGCCCTGCCCGGACAACGGCGACCCGCAGTACCCGGCGTCGCCGAGCAGCACGACGTTGCCCGTGGACCAGGAGTCCATCCGGATCTGGCTCATCGAGTCGAAGTGGAAGTCCGGCGCCTCCCACATGTGCTTCACCGCGGTCGGCCACACCCACCCGGCCCCTTCGAACTTCGAAGCCAGCAACGCCCTCTGGGCGTCGACGTCGCGGTGGTCGAAGTCCACCTCGCCGTTGAACCCCATGTACACGCGGCACTCCGAGTTCGACCGGGCGCTCATGATGCCGCCACCGATGACGTCGCCCTGCTGGAACGTCTGCCAGTGGTCGAGGCCGAGGAAGTTCGGCGCGGTGAAGACGGCGAGGTTCAGCCCGAGGTGCGTGATGAAGTCCTCCTCGGGACCGAACGCGAGCCGGCGGACGTTGGAGTGCAGGCCGTCCGCGCCGACGACGACGTCGAAGTCGCGCGGCGCCGCCTTCTCGAACGTCACGCGGGTGCCGTCGATCGCGGTGATGCTGTCGCCGAACAGGTACTCCACGCCCTCGGCCGCGTCGAACAGCATCCGGGCCAGGTCGTCGCGCAGCAGCTCGACGTCGGGGCTCGACAGGTCGCCGCCGCTCAGGGTGTGCGTGGTGGAGCGGAACAGCTCGTTGCCGTCGGCGTCCACGACGTTCATGCCGCGCATGTTGGTGCTGGACGACCGCAACCGGTCGCCGAGCCCCATGCGCTCGATCACCTCCAGCGCCGGGCCGCGCACGTCGATGGCCTGGCCGCCGGGCCGCATCCCCCGGTACCGCTCGACGACGGTGACGGCGAAGCCGTGATGCCGCAGCCAGTGGGCCAGGGCGGGTCCGCCGATGCTGGCGCCGGAGATCAGGACGTTCCTCATGGTGTTCCCCCTGTGAGCCGGTGTGTGCTCACAAGGTGCCGACCGGCGCTGACCATCGGCTGACCGTCCGCCGTCAGCGGTGGTCAGGGTTTGACGGCGACCCCCGCGAAGGGCACTTCGTTGATCTCCGCGTTGGCCGCGAAGTCGCCCGTGCCGTCCGGCCGCCACGACGGGCAGCCGACCAGTCCGGGCTCGACCAGCTCGAACCCGCCGAAGAACGCCATCACCTCGTCGTGGCTGCGCGGGAACGCCTGGTTCGCGCTGCTCTTCACGTTGTAGGTCTGCACGGCCTCGTCCATGCCGGCGGGCTTGGCCTCGGCGGACGCGTGCGACACGGCGAGGAAGCTGCCGGGCGCGAGCCGGTCGCGGTACTGCCCGACGATCGTCACCGGGTCCCACTCGTCCGGCACGAAGTGCAGCACCAGCAACATGAACAGGCCGACGGGCTGGTCGAAGTCGAGCAGCTTGCGGGTCGGGTCGGCGTTGAAGATCGCGTCCAGGTCGCGCAGGTCGGCCTGCACCACGGCGGTGTTGCCGTTGCCGGAGAGGATCAGCTCGCTGTGCGCGACCGCGACCGGGTCCCTGTCGACGTAGACGACCCGGCAGTCGGGCGCCTCGGCCTGCACGATCTCGTGCAGGTTGCCGACGGTCGGGATGCCGGAGCCGATGTCGAGGAACTGCCGCACACCCCGTTCGACCATGTGCAGTGCGGCCCGGCGCAGGAACGACCTGTTCAGCCGTGCCGCGTCGCGGACGCCGGGCATGATCTGCAGGATCTTCTCGCCCAGCGCGCGGTCGGGAGCGAAGTTGTGGCCGCCGCCGAGCCAGTAGTCGTACACCCGAGCCGGTGACGGCACCGTCGTGTCCACACTCGGGGGAACCCAACCGGAGTCGTTGCTCACCGACTGAGCGTACTTGTGTGCACCAGCCTGGCGGACTCCATGAGCATCCGATCGTGTGTATCTGCTCGCCACCACTGGACGGATGGCCCTAGTTTGTTCGGGGTCGCACGAGAGGGTGGTGGTGATGCCGAGCGTCACGACGGTGCCGGGCCGCTGGCCCCTCGTCGGGCACTCCGTCAAGCTGCTGCGCGCACCGGTCGAGTTCCTCGCGTCGTTACCCGCCAACGGGGACGTGGTGAAGGTCTTCCTCGGTCCCCTGCCGGTGCACGTGGTCACCTCCCCCGCGCTCGCGCTGGAACTGCTGGCGTCGGACAAGTTCGACAAGGGCATCGTCTTCGACAAGATGCGCCCGCTGTTCGGCAACGGCCTCGCGACGTCGAACGGCGCGTTCAACCAGCGGCAGCGCCGGATGATGCTGCCCGCGTTCTCCCGTGCGAGGGTCTCGACCTACGCGGAGAACGTGATCACGACCCTCGCCACCGAACTGCGGGACTCCTGGCACGACGGGCAACGGCTCGAGGTCGACGCCCTCATGCAGGACTTCGTGATGACCGTCGCCGGGCGCACGTTGTTCTCCGCCGAACTCGGCCAGGAGGTGCTGACCGAGGTCAAACGCTCCATCCCGATCATGCTCAAGCACGTGCTGGTGCGCGCGTTCTCGCCGGGCTTCGTGGAGAAGCTGCCCCTCAGGGCGAACCGCGAGTTCGACGAGGCCGCCGCCCGCCTGCGCGAGGTGATCCCCGCGGTCGTGCTGAACGCGCGGGAGGAGGGCGCCGACCACGGCGACCTGCTCTCGGCCCTGCTCGCCGCGCGCGACGCGGACACCGGCGAGGCGATGACCGACGAGCAGGTCACCGACGAGGTCGTCACGATCCTCACCACCGGCGCCGAGACGACGGCGGTCGCGCTGGCCTGGTTCTTCCACGAGGTCGGCACCAGACCCGCGGTGCGGCGGCGGTTCCACGCCGAGGTCGACGCCGTGCTGGGTGACCGGCCGGCGACGTTCGCGGACGTGGCGGAGCTCGAGTACACCGGCCGGATCATCAACGAGGTGCTCCGCCGCACCCCGCCGGTGATCCTCATGCGCCGGGCGCGCGAGGACGTCGAGATCGGTGGCGTGCTCGTGCCGAAGGGCTCGGAGATCGCCGTCTCCCAGCACACCCTGCACCGCGACCCGCGCTGGTTCCCCGATCCCGACGGGTTCGACCCGGACCGCTGGGAACCGGAACGGGCGGCGAAGCTGCCCAAGGGCGCCTTCATCCCGTTCGGCGCCGGCTCCCGGTTCTGCCCGGGACACTTCCTCGCCCACACGGAGATCGCGATCGCCGCCGCGACGATCGCGACCCGCTGGGACCTCGTCCCCGTTGCGGGACAACGCGTCTACGCCCAGGTGAAGGCGACCATGCAGCCCAACCAGCTACCGATGGTCGCACGCCGAAGGAATCAAACACAGAGAAAGCCTCAAGCGTGAAACTGCTCCCCGTTCTGGCGGCCGTGCTGGCGCTGACGTCGCTCACGCCCGCCGCGCACGCCACCGGCGCCGACTGCTCGCTCACGACGCTCCCGGTGTCCGGTCCCACCGGCACCGCGACGGTCTCCGGCCAGCTCTGCACACCCGCGGGCGCGAACCCGGACACCGTCCAGCTGCTGGTGCACGGCGGCACGTACAACCGCGCCTACTGGGACCTGCCGGGCGTGCCGGAGTCCTACTCGTACCAACGCACGATGGCGCGCGAGGGCAGGGCGACGTTCGCGGTCGACCGGCTCGGCACCGGTGCCTCGTCGCACCCGCTCAGCCTGCCGATGCTGATCTCCGTCGAGGCGCGGTCGATGCACGAGGTCGTGCAGCACCTGCGGGCCGGACGCGTCGGCGGCACGGCGTACCGCAAGGTCGTCATCGTCGGGCACTCCGTCGGCTCGGGCATCGTCGCGCTGGAGGCCGCGACCTACCGCGACGTCGACGGTGTGGTGCTGTCCGGCATGACGCACATGCCGGCGGTCCCGGTGCTCGCTCTCGGTGCGGCACTGGGACTCCAGCCCGCGTTCCTCGACGACGTGCTGGCACGGCTGGGCAGCGACCCGCTCTACTTCACGACCCGGCCGGGCGCGCGGGCCGGGTTGTTCTACGCGATGGGCGACGCCGACCAGGCCGTCGTGAACGCGGACGAGGCCACGAAGGACCAGGTTTCCGTGCCGGGCATGGGAACCGTCGCGGTGTTCGGCATCGTGCTGCCGACGACGCTCGGCATCACCGTCCCGGTGTTCCAGGCGGTCGGCAGCGAGGACGTGTTGTTCTGCGGCCTGCTGGCGTTGCGCGACTGCTCGAACGCGAACTCGTTGCGCGCCCAGGAAGCTCCTTACTACGCACCGGAAGCGCAGCTGCAGACGTACGTGCTGCCGGGCGCGGGGCACTCGCTCGGCCTGCACCGCAACGCGGAGGACTACCGAGCGGCGACCCGCGCCTGGCTGAGCTCTAAGTTCGGGATGTGAAGCTGAGCGACGCCGTGCCGAGGCCGGAGGGTCCCCGGTGGAACACCGGGTGCCCGCCGGTCTCGTCGTAGCGGCTGGTCTCCTCGTGCCAGTGGATGATCCCGGCGATCCAGTCCTTCAGCTCGTCGGCGTACCGGGTCAGCCCCGCACGCGCTCCCGAGTCGAGGCGAAGATCGTCGAACAGGCGCGGCAGATCCGTTTCCACCGACCTCACGAACTGGCCGAGGCGGGCGTCCATCAACGCGTACGTGATCTCGAAAGCCCTCGATTGGGAGACCCCGAGGAAGTTCTCGACGACCCGGACCATGTTGTGCACCTCGCCTTCGTGCTGAATCTCCTTCGAGTACGAGAAGACGTCGTTCAGCATCGTGCAGTAATCCATGGCCGACCGTTCCATGGTCTGCACGACCCGCGTTCCCCACAGCTGCGGCGGCACGGTCGCGGAATGCGAGAACCGCGACAGCGAGGTCGTCAGCTCGGACCCGAACGTGCTGCGCCGCATTTCCACGTAGTCGACGGGATCGGGGATGCGGTTGAAGTGCATGTTGATCACTTCCCACACCCACGCGTCGAGCATCGCGTCCACGGTCTCGCGGAACGTGGCGCGGAACCCCGAGGTCATCGGCCCCGCGGTCCGCTGCCAGAGATCGGTGAGCGACACCTCCATCGCGTTCGCGGGAACGATCTGCGGTACCAGGTCCAGGGGCATGCACGCCTTCAGCCGCGCCGTTTGCGCTTTCACGCCGGCGAGGTTGCGTGAAGTGCCGTACCAGAGCGGGTAGACGTCGTCGGCGTACGTGCCCCAGGTGAGCCAGCAGCCGGACAGGAACAGCTCCTGCGGTGTCGCGTCCGGGTCGATGCCCGCCGAGCAGAGCGGGAAGTCGAACCCGCGCACCTTCTCCTCGGTCCAGACGCCCTCGCCGGTCATGCCGTGCTCGACGGCCCACGCGACGACCTCGTCCCGCGCCTGGTCGAGGTGCGGCGCCAGGGTCAGCGGGAACGGCACGTCGAAGCGCGGCAGCGTGTACGGCTCGACGGTCTTGGGCGTGCTGGAGAACTGCCTCAGCCGTTGCGGCATCGTCTTCGCGAACGAGCCCAGGACGCCGGTCCGGGGCCGGGGCGCGGCGTTCATGTACCGGGACGACCGCAGGTGCCACTCGTGCCCGCCCGCCTGCCAGTCCTGCAGGCCCTTCACGTACCCGAGGACGGCCGCGCGCCCGATGAGGTCGATCGCGTGCTCGTCGAGCAGGATCGGCACCTCGGTGAGCGCCGTGTGCTCGAACTGGTGCAGCCGGGACGTCAGCAGGTCGTTGACGGCCTCAGCGGCGTCCTGGGTGGGCAGGCCGAGGAACTTCTCGAACACCAGCACGCCGTTGGACAGCTCGCCCTCGTCGAGCACCTCGCGTTCGTAGGAGAACAGGTCGTTGCGCAGGTGGACGGCGTCGCTGAAGGTGTCCCGCAGCACCCCGATCGGCCGTGACGACGCGATCGAGGCCGGTACCTCGAGGCCGACGGCGTGCTCGACGAGGTTCGCGCTCCACGGCGCTCCCCCGACCTTGCGCCGCATCTCGACGTACTCGATGGGGTTGGAGAGCCGTTTCGAGCTGATGTTGTGCAGCTCCCACATCGACTCGTCCAGCAGGTGCTCGGTGTTGGCGGCGAACCGTTCGCGCCAGTCGAGCGAGTGCCTGCCGACCGTGCGGCGCCAGAGGTCCGCGAGGCCCTGCTCGACGGGGTTCTCCGGCGTCGCCGTGATGACGCCGTCGACGGGCATGAACAACGGCAGCCGGTCGAGGTGGGCCTGCGCGCCCGCGATGTCCGGGTCGCGCTTGTAGAGCTCGACGAAGTGGTCGTCGAAGTAGAAGACCCACACGTACCAGTCGGTGATCAGGTCGAGCGTCTCCCCGTCGCAGTCGGGGTGGGTGTAGGCGCACAGCAACGCGTAGTCGTGCGCCTCCAGGTCCTCCGCGGTCCAGATGACCGCCCCGTGCTGCGGCACGTCGACCATGTCCATCTCGCGCGCCCACGCCCTCGTGTGGGTGCGGGCGCGTTCGAGGTTCGGGTTCAGCCTGGCCGGGTGGGGTGTGTAGAACTCCGGCAGCTGGAACGGCTGCATGTGCGTTGGACCTCCGCGCGTCGGGCTGGACGCACTGCACGCAACCAGCCCGGCGCACGGAAACGCCAGATGGTGAAACCTTGATCCACACGAGCGTGGATCAACCTCGCCCGTTCAGCCCAACGAGGTCAGCGCACCAGCGACTGAGCGCTGAGCTTCACCGCGAACGGGAACTGCAACTCGATGATCTCCTCGCCGTCGGAACGGCCCTGTTCGACGTACCCGCCGTTTTCGAGGTGCAGGCACCGCAGCCACGGACTGTCGTAATCGATCATCCAGTAGTTCGCGCAGCCGACTTCCTGGAACTTCGCCCGCTTGAGTTCGAGGTCGACGTGTCGCGTGCGCGGCGACAAGACCTCGACCGCCAGCACCGGCGGCCCGATGAGCGCCTGCTTCGAGAACTGCTCGCGGCGGCCCACCACCAGGTCGGGGATGAAGACCGTGTCGTCGGCGAGCACCACGTCGACCGGAGCGGGGAGGACCTCCAGCTCCGGTGGGCAGGCAGCGGTCAGCGCCACCAGCAGTCGGGCGACGACCCGCTGGTGGACCGGTCGGGGTGAGGGGCTCATGACGAGCACCCCGTCGACGAGTTCGAAACGGTGCCCGTCATCAGGCATCGCCTCCAGGTCCGCCCACGTCAGCGGTCTGCCGTGGGGAAACGTCGGGACACCACCCATGGTGCGTTCCACCCCCGTGTCGAGGCCACTGTCCGCCGGACGGATCCCGGCGATGCCATTAGACAAGACTGGTCCGATTCTCACGACTCGCAAGCCCCTTTTGGCCGACCCCGCACCACTGCACGCACACGTCCTCGTCACCACCGTCCCGCTGGGTGAGCGGCGAATGGTCCTGCCGTGGAGACTCTCACCCGGTCGGAGCAGCAAGATGGTTTCAATCGAACAAGTGGCTAATTTTTGATCAATTTTCGGGCGATTTTTGATAACGCGATCCACCCCGCCAATTGCTCGCGAATGCGACCCTAACGGAATCTTACGGGGGAGCCAAGCACTCGGTTGGAGCAATAGCTCACACCAAGCTCACCTCGACAAGATCGAAAAATGCTCCGCGCATTTCCCGCGGTAGGCCGGATCAGTCGGTTTCGATCTCGCACAACGACCGCGCGTAGGCGTGCAGGAGACCGGGCACCCGGTACCGGCCGCCGCCGTGCGCCTCGATCAGGCTCGCGCTCTCCAACGAGGACAGCGGGCCCCGCACGTCGTCCACGCCCATCAGGCCGGACGCGGTGCGGGCGGTGAAGTCGTTGCCGGGCAACGATCCCAGCTGCCGGAAGAGCTTCGCCGCGTCCGCCGGCAGCGCGCGCACCGACCGTTCGAACGCCCCGGTCACCGCCGCCCGCCGGTCGCCGTTGATCGCGAGCAACGCCACCCTGTTGCCCCGCACCAGATCCGCGACGGCGTCGGTGATCCGGTCGGGCCCGAGGTTCGCGACGGCGATGCGGATCGCGAGCGGCAGGTACCCGCACACCGCGGCGAGTTCGGCGACGGCGTCCGGTTCTCCCCCGGTGAGCCTGGTGATCAACGCGTGCGCCTCGTCCGGCGGCAGCAGGCCGAGCTCGACCGGGTGCGCGTCGTCGAGGGCGGTCAGCCCGCGCAGGTGGTTGCGGCTCGTGACGACCACCGCGCACCCCGGCGTGCCCGGCAGCAGCGGCCGGACCTGGTCCTCGCTCGCCGCGTCGTCCAGCACGATCAGCACCCGGCGGTCGGCGAGGACCGAGCGGAACAGTCCCGCCCGTTCCCCTGCGTCGACGGGGATCCGGGCAGCGCCGAGCGCACGCAGGAACTGGGCCAGCACGTCCGTCACCGTCGCGGCCGGGGAGTCGTCGTGCGCCCGCAGGTTCGCGTAGAGCTGACCGTCGGGGAACCGGTCCCGCACCCGGTGCGCCCAGTGCACGGCCAGCGCCGTCTTGCCGACGCCGGGGCCACCCGTGACGACCGCGAACGCGCTCGCGTCCAGTTCGTCCACACAGGCCCCCCGGCCGACGAACACGGCCGGGCGCGCGGGCAGCTGGGCGGGAGCGTCCGGCGCGGGTGACCGCTGCCGGCTCAGGATCGCCTGGTGCGCCTTGCGCAGGCCGTGGCCCGGTTCGACGCCGAGCCCGCTCGCGAGCAGCCGGCGGGTCCGTTCGTAGAGCTCCAGCGCGTCGGCCTGCCGGTCGGACCGGTGCAGCGCCGTCATCAGCTGCTCGACCAGCTGCTCGCGCAACGGGTTCGCGGCCACCAGCACGGACAGGTCGGTGACCACCTGCGCGTGCTGCCCGAGTTCCAGCTGCATCGCGAAGCACTGCTGCGCCACCGCGATCCGGCGTTCGTCGAGCCGTTGCGCCTCGGCCTGCAACGCCCCGCTCGTGAGCCCCTCCAACGCGGGCCCGCGCCACAACGCCAGCGCCTCCCGCAGCACCCGCACGGCCTCCGCGGGTTCGGCGTCGCGCGCCGCGGCCACGTGCCGTTCGAACGTCACCGCGTCGAGCCCCGCCGACCCGAGCACCAGCCGGTAGCCGGGCCCGTCCGTAACGATCGAGGCCGGCGCCCCGAGGGTGACGCGCAGGTCGCCGACGGACTTCTGGATCTGGTGCCGGGCCGTGGAGGGCGGCTCGCCGTCCCACACGACGTCGACGAGGTGCGTCAGCGGCACCACCCGGTCGGGCGCGAGCAGCAGCGCGGCGAGCACCTTCTGCCCGCGCACCCCGCCGAGCTCGAGCCGCACCGCGCCGTCACGAGCCTCCACCGGCCCCAGGATCCCGAAGTCCACGGGCGGCCACGGTAGGGCAGTTTTCCCGGCTCACCGGCCCTGCGGAGCATCGGACCCGCCTTTTCCGAGTATTGCGGTCCGTCTCCGGAAATCGGCCGTGTGCTCGCCGTGGGGACGAGGTGTGGGTGGTGTTGCCGACCCTCGGTGGCGACACCACCGAGGGGAGCACGGGATGCGCAGGACCGGGGACAGGGTCGGGCAGTGGGTGGCGTTCGCCGTGGTGGCGGCGGCCGTGATCACGCTGGTGGCACTGGGGCTGACGCTCTAGCGAGGGTCTGCCGCGTGACCGCGAGGACGCGAGGCCGGTTGCGGCGCTCCGCGGCGGCCACCGCCTGCTTCGCGTAGCGGACGGCCGCCTCCCGGTCGCCGAGCGCGAGGTGGGCGGCGGCGAACTGGTCGAGCACGCGTTCCTCGCTCCACCAGCGGCGCGTGGTCCTCAGTTCCCGGAACCGCTCCAGGTGAGCGATCGACTCGGCGGGCCTGCCGGCGGTCAGGGCTTCGAGCGACAGCGAGAAGTACAGCGTCATCTGCCCGACGTGATCGCGCCCCTCCCTCATCGCCGCCAGCACGGCTTCGTCGTCCGGCAGGTTCGTGTACTCCCGGCAGAGCCTCGCGACGTCCCGTGCCAGCGCCCCGGCGGTGGCGAGGTGGCCCATCTCGTACCGCCACCGGGCGAAGTCGGCCAGGGCGAGCGCCTCGCCCCGCCGGTCGCCGCACTCCCGGTAGCCCGCGAGCGACCGTTCCATGCAAGCCAGGCATTCGTCGTCCCGGAAGGCGTCGAAGTGCACGTGGGCGATGTTGTTCAACGTCACCGCGAGCTCGCGGACGTCACCCGACACCAGTTCGGCTGCTTCCAGCATGTGCGCCAGGGCCTGGTCGGTCCGCCCCAGCTCCGCGTGGTTGATCCCGATGTTGTGCAGGGCGTTGGCCACTCCGGTGGGCGCGCCCGCCTGGCGCATCAGCACGAGACCGCGTTGGAGGAGCTCCATCGACTCGTCGTAGTCGTGCCGCTCGCGCGCGATCATGCCGAGCATCCCCGTTGCCGACGCCTCGCCGCGCAGGTCACCGATCTGCTGCATGAGGGCGACCGCCTCACGCAGGTGTTCCTCGGCCTTCGGGCTGCCGTCGTCCATGTGCGCCGCCCCCAGGCCCCGCAGCGCTTCCGCCCGCGCCTTCAGGTCACCGAGCGCGTGCGCGGCCGCGAGGGCGACGCTCTGCACCTCGACGCGTTCGCGTCCGGATCCGCCCATCCACAGGTAGTGCGCGAACTTGTTCGGCAGTTGCCAGGCGTGCTGGTAGTGCCCTTCGTACGCGGCCAGGTACACGGCGGCTCTGAGGTTGCGCCGTTCCGCCTCCTGCCACGCGAGGGCCTCGACCGGGGTGGTGAACACCAGCGGGTCGACCGGCTCACGGGTCACGGCGGAGTGGAACTTCGGGCGGCCCGGGGCGATCTGTCCGGCCGAGTTCTCCGCGCCGAGCAGGTAGTGGTCGAGGATCCGGACGATCGCCGTGGTCCGTTCCTCCGGCTCCACCAGTGCCTTCGCGTGGTCGGCCAGCAGGTCGTGGAAGCGGTAGCGGCCGTTCTCCTTCTGCTGCACCAGGTGCGCGTCGAGGAGTTCTTCGAGCAGCCGTTCGGCCTCCGCCCGCGTCGTGTCGAGCACGGCCGCGGCGAGGTGCGCGTCCCAGTCCTCGCCGGTGTGCAGCCCGAGCAGCCGGAACAACCGCTGCTGGTCCGCGGTGAGTTGCTGGTAGGACAACGAGAACGCGCCCGCGACGCTGCGTTCGCCCGCGGCCAGTTCGGTGAGCCGGTGCGCGGACAGGCGGCGCACCAGGTCCTGCGCCGACCACGCGGGACGGGTGCGCCAGCGGGCACCGACGATCCGCACCGCGAGCGGCAGATGACCGCACAGCCGGACGATCTCGCGCGCGGTGTCCCCTTCCCTCCGCCCGGCGATGCTCGCCAGCAACTCCAGCGAGTCCTCTTCGGACAGCACGTCCAACGAGATCGTGTGCGCGGCATCGAGGTCCACGAGCCGTCGGCGGCTGGTCACCAGCACGAGTCCGGTACCGGGCAGCAACGGGCGGACCTGGGAGGCGCTGCCCGCGTTGTCGAGCACCACGAGTGCCCTGCGGTGCGCCATCTCCGCGCGCCACCGGGCGGCCCGCGCGTCGAGGCCGTCCGGGATGTCCTGCGCGGGCACGCCCACAGCGGTCAGCAACGCCAGCAGCGCGTCCGACGGCGTGCGCGGTTCGACGCCCTCGCTGTAGGAGTGCAGGTCCACGAACAGCTGCGCGTCGGGGAACCGCCCGGCGAGCCGGTGGGCGGCGCGCACGGCCAGCGTCGTCTTCCCGATCCCCGCCATCCCGTCGATCGCGGTGATCGCGACGCACCCGGACGGCACCGCGGCGATGATCTCGTCCAGGTCCTCGCCGCGGCCCGCGAAGTCGGCGATGTCACCGGGCAGGTCGTTGCGCGCCCTCGGCCGGTTGTCCGCCGTCAGCACCTGCTGGTGCGCCTTCTGCAGGTCCTTGCCCGGGTCGAGGCCGAGCTCCTCGGCGAGCCTGCCGCGGATGTCGTCGTAGGCCTGCAACGCCTCGGTCTGCCGGTCGCAGCGGTGCAGCGCCACGACCAGCTGCGCCCACAACCGTTCCCTGGTGGGGTGCTGACTCGTCAACGACCGCAGTTCGGGCACCAGCCGTTCGTGCGCGCCCGCCCGCAGGTCGGCCTCGATCCGCGCCTCCAGCACCGCGAGGTACTGCTCGGTCAGCGCGGGCACGTGGTCGCGTTCCAGCGCGTCGCTGCCGATGTCCGCGAACGGCCTGCCGCGCCACAACGCGAGCGCCGCGGTCGGTTCCAGCGTGCCGAACAGGTGGACGTCGACCTCGTCGGGCCGCACGTCGAGCAGGTACCCGCCGGGCCTGGTCAGCACCAGACCGGGCAACGCCTCGCGCAACCGCCCGACCGTGGTCTGCAGGGCGTTGCGCGATCCACCGACGAGCTCGACCAGTTCGTCGACGCCCACCACCTGGCCCGCGCGCATCAGCAACGCCGCGAGCACCACGCGCCGCTTGCCGGGAGGGACGTGGACGCGGCGCCCGTCGAGCACCACGTCCAACGGTCCGAGGAGGCCGAACGACCTCACGCCCACTGGTCCCAGTGCACCATCTCGGCGCGCGGCTTGCGCTTGCGCCGCAACGGCGAGGCGCCCTCGGAGATGCCCTCCTCCGCGGAGTGCCCGATCGCGATGACGCCGATCGGCGTGTACATCTCCGGCACCCCGAACGCCTCGCGCAGCGCGGGCCACGTGTCCCTGTCGGTCCCGAAGAACACCGCGCCGAGGCCCTCGTCGACGGCGGTCTGCAGGATCAGCAGCGCGGCCATGCCGGTGTCGATGTCCCAGTACGGCACCGGCCACCTGTCCTCGGTGAGCCCGGCGAAGGCCTTGTCGGGCTCCGCGTACCGGTCGAGGTAGACCTTCTTCGCCGAGAACGGGATGACGACGAGCGGCGCGGTCTTCGCGTCCTCGCCGCTCCACCACTCGAACATCTCGGAGAACTTCTTCAGCGACTCGCCGCGCAGCACCAGGAACCCCTGGCCCTGCGAGAAGCCGGCCGACGGACCGCGCACGGCGTTGCGCATGATCCGCTGGACGCTCTCCTCGCTGACCGGCTCGCCGGTGAACTTGCGCACCATCCGCCTGCGGCGGACCACGTCCTGGAACTCCACGTCTACCCCCAGAGTTGAGTCGACCCCGACCGTAGCAGCGGCCGGGGTCACCCCACTCGAGACGTCTAGAGCCTGCGCAGGCCGGCCAGCACGCGTTCCAGCAGCATCCCGTCCGGCCGGTCGCCGCCGAACGACGACGCCGTGCGGTGCACGTCGATCAGCCCGTGCCCGGCCATGTCGCCGAGCAGGACCTTCGTGACGCCCAGCGGCAGTCCGCGCAGGGCGGCGATCTCCGCCACCGAACGGGGCTGCACGCACAACGCCAGCACGTCCTGGTGCTCCGGCCGGACCGCGGTGGACGAGAACTCGTTCACCGACACCAGGGTCTCGATCTCCAGGTGCACGTCGGACGTCGTGCGGCCACCGGTCCAGGCGTAGGCGCGGACGATCGACGCCGACGCGTCGAAGCCCGTCTCCACCGAAGGCAGCGGCGGGACCGCGGGGAACGGCTGGAACGGTGCCGTCGCGTACGGGTCCGGCTGCTCCGGCGGCGGTTCGGGCGCGCGCTGCGCCTTCTTCTTGCCGCGCTTGCGGATCCGTTCGCTGTCGAAGCTGAAACCGCTGATCAGGTCACCGAAGTTGACCTGATCGTCAGGCTCTCTGCTCATGCGAGCTCAGCCCGCAGTTCCGGTGTGAGCAACTGGCCCACCTGGCGCGTCACCACGGTCATCTCGTAGGCGATCTGGGCGACGTCGGCGGACGACGACGCCAGCACCGCGAGGACCGAGCCGTCGCTGATCGCGGACAGCAGCATGACGCCCCTGTCCATCTGCACGACCGTGCGGACGACCGACTCGCCGGCGAAGCACTGCGACGCCGAGTCGGCGAGTGAGACCACACCCGCCACGATCGCCGCGAACTGCGGTGCGACGTGCGCGGGCAGCTTCGAGGACGAGATCAACACCAAGCCGTCGGCCGAGATCACCACGGCGTGTTCGATGCCGGGTGTGCGTTCGGCGAAGTTGGTGACCAGCCAGCCGAACTGGTCCACCTGCGTGCTCATCGACTCTCCTGGTTTTCGGGAAGGCCGCGTTGCACACCCCGCTGGAAGGCGTTGAGGAATCCTCGTGCCGACTCAGGCGTCTGGCGTGCGGGTGCGGGGGGAGGCGGCGGTGCGGCGGCCGGCGACGTCTGCTGGAACCACGAAGCTTGCTGCCGTTCGATCGCCTCCCCTCGGAAAGACTCCCAGGACTCTTCCCGTCGTGGTGCCAGTTCGGCCGGAACCAACACGATCGCGCGAGTCCCCTTACCTTGTTTCGCGTCCAGACGTACCACGATCTGGTGGCGCGCGGCGAGCCTGCCGACCACGAAAAGTCCCATTTCGCGGAAGACCTGCACGTCGACACCCTCCCCCGCGGCTTCGAGGCGGTGGTTCACCGCGGCGAGCGCTTCGGGGTCGATGCCGATGCCGTGGTCCACCACGTCGATCTGCACGATGCCGCCCGCCTCGATCGACGCGCTGATCGCGACCTGCGTGTTCGGCGGCGAGAACGACGTCGCGTTGTCGAGGAGTTCGGCGAGCAGGCGGACCAGGTCGCTGGCCACGTAACCGACGACCTCGGCGTTGGGCGCGGTGTGCACCATGACCCGCTGGTACTGCTCGATCTCCGCCGCCGCCGCGCGCAGCACGTCGGTGAGCGGGATCGGCTTGTGGAACCGCCGGGCCACGTCGCCGCCGGAGAGCACCATCAGGTTCTCGTTGTTGCGGCGCATGCGGGTGGCGAGGTGGTCGAGCTTGAAGAGGTTCGCGAGCTGGTCCGGGTCCTCCTCGTACTTCTCCAGCTCCTCCATCAGCTTGAGCTGGCGTTCGACGAGGCTCTGGCTGCGGCGCGAGAGGTTGACGAAGATGTTGCTCATGTTCGAGCGCATGCGCGCCTGCTCGATGACCGACTTCACGGCCTGCTGGTGCACCTCGTCGAACGCGCGCGCCACCTCGCCGAACTCCTCGGTCGTGTCGACCGGGACGGCCTCGATCTCGGTGCTGCCGCGGCCGGTCGCGACCATCTCGGGCAGCTTGGTCCACGCCACGTCGAGGGCGGAGCGGCGCAGCGTGTTCAGCGAGCGCAGCAGGTAGCGGCCGACGACGAAGCCGACCGTGGCCGCCAGGATCAGGCTGGCGAACAGGATCGCGGACGCGGTGCCGGCGGCGTCGCTCGACTCGTCGCGCAGGCGGTTCGAGGTGGTGCGCAGGTCGTCCTGCAGACCCGTGACCACGCTGTCCATCGCCGTGACGACGGCGCCGGTGGCCTTCGTCCAGTCCTGCGTCGCGATCGGCAGCGTCTTGGGCCGGTTGTTCGCGGTGTTGCCGTTGCCCGTGTTCGGCGCGTCCGAGGTCGGGTGCAGCACCGCGGCGGCCAGCATCGTGCGCTGGGCCTCGATGTCCGGGCCGCTGAAGTTCTTGCCGTAGACCTTCATCTGGTCGGGCGTCGCGAGGGCCGCGAACTCGTCCGCGATGTAGCCGAGCTTGACGTTCGACTCGACCAGCGCGCGGACCTCGGCGGTGGTGAGCTGGCCGCGGGTGAGCCCGGACAGCACGACGGCCTGCTGGTAGAGCACCTGGTCGCGGACGTGCACCACGTGGTGCAGGCCCATCGCGGTGCGCAGCAGGGCGGCGTCGCCGAACTCGCTGGCCATCACCTCGTCGACGTCGAGCAGCGAGTCGGTGAGCTCGCTGTAGATCTTGATCACCGCGGGGATGTCGTTGCTGCTGCGGTCGCGCAACACCGCCAGGTCACCGATGCGGTTCTGGACCTCGGTGATGCGGGCGGTCACGACCTCGCTGAGCGAGGTCCTGCCGATCTGGTCGCGCAGCACCGCGCGGGCGTCGTCAGTGCGCTTGCTCTGCTCGGAGAGGACCTCCGGACCGACGCCCTCGGCGACGATCCGCCGTTCCGCCTGCACGCCCTCGATCACGGGGATGAGGGCGGCACGGACCTTCACGAGCCGTTGCAGCGCCGCGTAGGAGTCAGCGCGCTCGATCTGGGAGTTGATGAGCACGACGCCGGCGCCCACCGCGATGGTGACCGGAACGATCAACACCGCGGCGAGCTTCACCGGCAGGCGCCAGTTGCGCCAGTTGGCGAACTTGGTGAACATCAGACGAAGAGCTTGGCCGCGTTCAGGAAGAGCCGGTACAGGCCGTAGGCGAGGGGCAGCCCCACCCACAACCACGCACCGATGAGCAGCAACCGCTGGGAGCTCACTTCTTCACCACGCCTTCCGCGTCTTCCTTGTCGGCAGTCTCGGCGGCCTCGGCGGCCTCGGCCTCGTTCCACTTGGCGACGGTGTCGTCGCCCGTCTCCGTGGCGGCCTCGGGCTGGTCGGCCTCGACGGCGGCCTTCGGCTCGTGGAACTTCGGGTCGACCGGGCGGATCAACTCGTTCGCGATGAAGCCGACGACCAGCAGCGAGATCATGATGTAGAACGACGTCGCGTACAAATCGGGGCCGGTGTGCCCGGCCTTCTTGCCGGCGTCCGCGATGGCGTTGACGATCAGCGGCCCCAGGACACCGGCCACGGACCACGCCGTGAGCAGGCGGCCGTGGATCGCGCCGACCTGGTAGGTCCCGAACAGGTCCCGCAGGTACGCGGGGACGGTCGCGAAGCCCGCGCCGTAGAACGACAGGATCACCATCGCCGCGATCACGAACAGCGGGGTGCTGGTCGAGCCGACGGTCAGCAGCACCAGGTAGAGCAGCGCGCCGACGCCGAGGTAGAGGCGGTAGATGTTCTTGCGGCCCACGACGTCCGAAGTGGACGACCAGACGAACCGGCCCGCCATGTTCGCGGCGGACAGCAGCGCGACGAAGCCGGTGGCGGCGGTCGCGGCGACCGGCGTCGAGGACTCCTTGAAGAAGTCGACCAGCATCGGGGCGGCCTTCTCCAGGATGCCGATGCCCGCGGTGACGTTGAAGCAGAGCACGACCCACAGCAGCCAGAACTGCGGCGTCTTGATCGCGTTGTTCGCGGAGACGTTGTGCGTGACGGTGGCCTTCGGCCGGTCCTTGAGCAGCGCCTCCTTCTCCGCGGTGAACTCCTTGGAGGGCAGGCGGATCAGCAGCACGCCGAGGCTCATGAAGACCGCGTAGGCGATGCCGTGCACGAGGAAGGCCTTGCCGATGCCCGAGGTGGTGGCGCCGAACGCCGTCAGCATCGAGGTCGACCACGGGGACGCGATCAGCGCACCGCCGCCGAAGCCCATGATCGCGATGCCGGTCGCCATGCCCGGCCGGTCGGGGAACCACTTGATCAGCGTCGAGACCGGCGAGATGTAGCCGATGCCGAGACCGATGCCGCCGACGAGGCCGTAGCCCAGCACGACGACCCAGTACTGCCCGGCCCACACGCCCAGCGCCGAGATCAGCAGACCGGAGCAGAAGGCGATCGTGGACATCAGCATGGCCCAGCGCGGACCCCTGCGCTCCACCGTCGTGCCGAGCACGGCGGCCGAGAGCCCGAGCATGACGATGCCGAGCTGGAACGGCAGTGCGGACTGCGTTCCGGTGATGCCCAGAGATTTCTCCAACGGCGTCTTGAAGACGCTCCAGGCGTAGGCCTGACCAATGGAGAGATGAATCGCCAGAGCTGCGGGCGGAACGAGCCAGCGGTTCCATCCGGGAGGCGCGACTTGGCGTTCGCGCGCTAAGAACCCCACTTTATCCCCAACCGTCACCACTTAATGCGGACCGGCCGATCCTAGGCCAGGTGCACACGTGCGACAACGGTCTTGACGAAGGCTTCAGGTGTTGCACACGGCGCAACTCACCACCGTCCACTTGATACAAACCGTGGTTCGAACCATTTGAGACGAATGAGTTCACGGTTTTCAGTCCGGTTTCGGTCCGGTCTCACCCCGGCATTGGTCCGGTTTCGCCCGGTTCCACCACCTCTGCCACGTTGACTGCACACGTGAGAGCGCTACAGTGAGCCCCGCACACGAGGGGCAGGGGTACATGACCAAGGCGATGAGGTCGCCTGGCGAAGCGCAGCACGAGTACCGGGAAATCCGGGGTTTCGCGTCGTTCGACGACCCCGAGACTTTGTCGTACGTCGATTCCGACGGCAACCCGAAGTTCGAGGCGATTCGCGAGACCGACGAATTCCGGACTCTCCGCCGTCGTCTCACGACGTTCATCTTCCCGATGACGGCGCTTTTCCTGACGTCCTACCTGACCTTCGTACTGCTGTCCGCGTACGCGAAAGACTTCGTCAGCACCAAGGTGATCGGCGTGATCAACCTCGGCATCCTGTTGGGTCTCGGACAGTTTGTGACTTCGATCATCATCACGCTCGGTTATGCCCGTTACGCAAAGCGACGGCTGGACCCGCAGCGGAAATTGCTGGCAGAGAAGACAGGCGTCGAGGAGTAAGGCATGCCCACCACCGGCAACCCGGTGCTGAACCTCAGCGTCTTCGCGGTGTTCGTCCTGATCACCCTCTACATCGTCTACCGCGCGTCGAGCCGCAACGTGACGGCGTCGGACTACTACGCCGCCGGCAGCTCGTTCACCGGCGCCCAGAACGGCGTGGCGCTGTCCGGTGACTTCCTGTCCGCCGCGTCGTTCCTCGGCATCTCCGGCGGCATCGCGGCGCACGGCTACGACGGCTTCCTGTACTCCGTCGGCTGGGTCGTCGCCTGGCTCGTCGGCCTGCTGCTGATCGCCGAGGGCCTGCGCAACACGGGCCGCTTCACCGTCGGCGACGTCCTGGCGTTCCGCATGCGCCAGCGCCCCGTGCGCGCGGCCGCGGCGAACGCGACGCTGGTGATCTCGTTCTTCTACATGATCGCGCAGATGGCGGGCGCCGGCGGCCTGATCGCGTTGCTGCTGAACGTGACCTCGAAGTGGGGCCAGGCGATCCTGATCGCCGTCGTGGGCATGGTCATGGTGCTCTACGTGCTGGTCGGCGGCATGAAGGGCACCACCTGGGTGCAGATCATCAAGGCCGTCCTGCTGCTGCTCTGCGTGACGCTGATGAGCGTCTTCCTGCTGGGCAAGTTCGGCTTCTCGCTGTCGGCGATCATGGACCAGGCCACCGACAACAACAAGCTCGGCGACGCGGTCCTCGACCCCGGCGCCAAGTACGGCTTCAGCGCGATGTCCAAACTGGACTTCGTGTCGCTGGCCCTGTCGCTGGTGCTCGGCATCGCGTCCCTGCCGCACGTGCTGATGCGCTTCTACACCGTGCCGAACGCCTCCGAGGCGCGCCGGTCCGTGGTGTGGGCGACCTGGACGATGGTCATCTTCTACCTGTGCACGCTGGTGATCGGCTTCGGCGCGATGGCACTGGTCGGCACCGACAAGATCGCCGCCGCCCCCGGCGGCGAGAACTCCGCCGCGCCGCTGCTGGCGTTCGAGATCGGCGGGGCGGTGCTGCTCGGCATCGTGTCGGCGGTGGCGTTCGCGACGATCCTCGCCGTGGTGGCCGGGTTGACGCTCGCTGCTTCCGCGTCCTTCGCGCACGACGTGTACGCGAACGTGATCAAGCGCGGCAACGCCGAGCCCCGGCGGGAGATCCGGGTCGCGCGGTTGACCGCCGTGGTGGTCGGGATCTTGTCGATCATCGGTGGTATCGCGGCCAACGGGCAGAACGTGGCGTTCCTGGTGTCGCTGGCGTTGGCCCTTGCGGCTTCCGCCAACCTGTCGACGATCCTGTACACGATCTTCTGGCGGCGGTTCAACACCGTGGGGACGTTGTGGAGCATCTACGGCGGGCTCGGGTCGTGCCTGGTGCTGATCATCTTCTCGCCGGTGATGTCCGGAGCGTCTACCTCGATCTTCCCGGACGTCGACTTCGCGTGGTTCCCGCTGGGCAACCCCGGGCTGGTGTCGATCCCGTTCTCGTTCCTGTGCGGGTTCCTGGCGACCGTGTTCTCGAAGCGGGAGCCGGAGATGGATGCCCGGGCGGCCGAGATGGAGGTTCGGGCGATCTCCGGGATCGGCGCCCGGCACTAAGCCTCGGGGATGATGCCCGACTCGTGCGCGATGATCGCCGCCTGCACCCGGTTCCGGACGCCCAGCTGCCGGAAGATCGTGCTCACGTACACCTTCACGGTGCCCTCCACCACGTGGAGGCGCGCCGCGATCTCCGCGTTCGACAGGCCCGCCCCCACCAGTCCCAGCACCTCGCGTTCGCGGGCGGTCAGGACCTCGATCCGTTGCTGGGCCTGCGGTCTCGGTCGGGTGCGGGAGAGCTGGTCCACGACCCGCTTGGCCACCAGGGGTGAGAGGAACGCGCCGCCGCTCGCCACCGCGCGGACGCCCGAGATGATCTCCTGCGGGTCGCCCGTCTTCAGGACGAAGCCCGCCGCGCCCTCGCCCAGTGCGCGGGCGATGTAGGCGTCGTCCGCGAAGGTGGTCAGCACGAGGGTCTTGGTGTCCGGGTGGCATTCCCTGATCACCTTGGCCGCGTCCAGGCCGTCGAAGACCGGCATGCGGATGTCCAGGACGGCCACGTCCGGGCGGTGGCGGGCCACCAGGTCGACGGCCTGGCTGCCGTTCTCCGCCTCGGCGACCACCTCGACGTCGCGTGCCGTGGCCAGGACCGCTTTGACGCCGAACCTGACCACCGGTTCGTCGTCGGCCAGCACGACCCTGATCAACCGCTCCTCCTGACGAGCCACTGCTTCGACACGAGTCGATCATCCCGGAAGCAGAGTTGGTGGAGGTCGTGGCGGTCGCCGTCGAACGGGTTGGGGTGCGTGCTGTAGTAGCGGCACTCGGTGTTCGGGGGTGCGGTGACGCCCAGTGGGTTGTCGACCCTGGTGCGGAGCGGGAGGTCCAGGGAGTCGTCGTCCTGCCCGAGTTGTGCCCGTTCGAACTGCTGCGGGGTCAGGACGGACGTGACGGCGTCGAACACCATGTAGCCCGGGACGCCGACGGCGATTCCCGCGCACACGACCGAGGTGATCAGCACGGTCCTGCGCGCGCTCTTGCGGATCTCCTCCGCCGTGCGTTCGCGGCGCACGTGGGTGGGGGTGGTGCTCGCGCGCGGGCGTTCGGGGAGCTTGGCCCGCACTTCGAAGCCGCCGTCGTCGGAGGGGGCCGCCTCGAACCAGCCGCCCACCAGCGCCACCCGTTCGGCCAGGCCCACCAGTCCCTTGCCGCTGCCCACGGCGTGGGTGCGGGGAGCAGGGCCGTTGGTGATGCGGAGTTCCAGGTTCGCGGTGAGGGTCACGGTGACGTGCGCGCGGGGGGCGTGTTTGATCACGTTCGTCAACGCCTCGGCGGTCACGCGGTGGACGGTGCGGGCGATGATGCCGTCGATCGCGGTCTTGCGGTGGTTGGTGAGTTCCACGTCCAGGCCGCTCCTGGCGACGACCTCTTCCAGCGTTGCCACCGGTTCGTCCTCGTCGGCGCGCAGCACCTGCATGACGTCCGCCAGGCGTTCGGCCGCGGCCGTGACGCTCGCGCGGGCGGTCTTCGCGGCTTCGCGTTGCCCGGTGGTGAGGGTGGGTTCCAGTTCCAGGGCGCCGGTCAGCAGGGCGGCGCGGGCCAGTTCGTGGCCGACCAGGTCGTGCATTTCGCCCGCCAGGCGGGCACGTTCGGCGTCGCGGGCGTTCTCGACGCTGCGTTCCAGCAACGCCGCGTGCTCCCAGCCGACGTCCTGGAGTTCGACGTAGCGGCGGCGGAAGCGGCCGATCGCCCACGGCACCACGCCCAGCACGCCGATGCCGGACGTGACGGCCAGCGCGGTGTCCGAGCCGCCGCGTTCGGTCAGCGCCACGACCACGCCGGCGAACTCCGCCAGGGTCAACGTGATCGCGGTCGGGCGCGGGTCGGGCGCGTGCCGTCCGGCGAGGAAGCTGAGCACCGCGAGGGCCGGTGCCAGCGCGAGCACGCCGGTGGCGCTGTCGAACTCGACCCGCAGCAGGTAGCAGAGCAGCCAGGCGCCCAGCCCCAGGCCCAGCCCCACCGCCGGCCTGCGCGGTACGACCAGGAACGCGGCGGCGAGGATCACCAGGTACAGCAGCACTTCCCAGACGGCCAGCCGTCCCGGCCGTGAGGTCACGGCCGCCGCGACGACCAGCAATCCCGAGCCCGCCCACAGCACCAGCCGCAACCACACGGCACCCATCATCGCAGTCGCTGCATCACCACGGTCGGCGCCTCCTCCAGGCGCGGTGCCTTCACCGGCAGCTTCTTCTTCAGCAGCACCGCGATCGCCCACGACACCAACGCTCCGAGCGCGAGCCCGGCCAGCACGTCGTGTACGTAGTGGACACCCACGACCACGCGCGACGCCGCCGCCGCGACCGCGCACACCGCCGCGATCCAGCCGTAGGTCCGGTGCAGCGCGAAGATCGCCATCGCGGACGCGCCCGCGATCACCGAGTGGTTGCTGGGGAACGACCAGTCGTCCGGCGCCGGGCACTCGGCGATCGACGGCCTGGTGCGGCACGGCCGGTCCTCCTGCACGACCAGCTTGACCACCTCGCTGATCGCGTACGCCACCACCACTCCGGCACCGGCGAGGAACGCCCGCAGCCTGTGCTGGAACCACAGCGCCAGAAACATCAACGCGAACACGCCGAGCACCGCGTCGGTGCCCACAGTCAGCCAAGTCACCCAGCCGAACCTACGAAGACGACGGCTCCGGCGCCCCTGCCCTTCGGAACCGAGTGGCCCTAACTTTCGACAAGGAACGCGTCGACACGAACAGCACGATGAAAGCGCGCGGCCTGTGGCCGACCGCTACGTGTTCCTGCACGCGCCCGGCCCGGTGATCGGGGCGCTCGCCATGCTCAGGACCAGGTCGTAGCCAGCCACCGAGTCGCGGCACTCCTGGAGGTAGTGGCGGAGGTCTTCGGCAGTCATCCTTCGGACCCTGGCGCCGAGGTCTGACGGTCCCGGGAGCCTCGCCCGCGCCCGCGCCGCCGGACGGGCGGCGCGCCACCCTTTCGTGCCGATCCAGGTCAACGCCGAATCGCTCGAATCCCGCTCGAGTTCCGCTGGAGCGGCGGTTCGTCTAGGACACAAGCTGACCTCAAGTGGTCCTAGAGTCCTTCATGTCGGGACAAACGAACGAAGGACAGAAGCGATGACCACCACCGAGATCCTCACCGGCGAGCGCGCGGACCTCCTCGAGACGCTGCGGCAGCACCGCTGGTTCCTGACGTTCACCGCGCAGGGCCTGACCGACGAGCAGGCAGCGTCCAGCCCGACCGCCAGCGCGCTGTCCATCGGCGGGCTGATCAAGCACGTCGCGTCGGTCGAGGAGAACTGGGTCAAGTTCATCGAGCACGGCACGTCGGCCATGGAGTCCGACCCCGAGTCGACGGACTACGAGAACCACGAGGCGAACTTCCGGATGGAGGCGGGCGAGACGCTGGAGAGCATCATCGCCCGGTACAACGAGGTCGCGGCCTACACCGACAAGCTGGTGGAGACGGTCGACATGGACCTGTCGCACGCGCTGCCGGCCGCGCCCTGGTTCCCGGAGGGCAAGACCTGGTCGGCCCGGCGGGTGTTCGTGCACATCGTGGCGGAGACCTCGCAGCACGCCGGGCACGCGGACATCATCCGGGAGACGATCGACGGCCAGAAGACGATGGGCTGAGGCCCGTCACGGCCTCGGTGGCGAGAAGGTCGAGAGGAACTGGTCCCGGAAGTCGCTCATCCGCGACACCGGGGCCGTCGCGCCCGGCCTGATCCCGTCGTCCCACTTCCAGTCGGCGACCTTCGCCATCACGGCGGGGTCCTTGGCCACGATGGTGATCGGCACGTCCCGCGACGCCCCCTCGCCGGTCACCATCTGCGCCGGCTGGTGGTCCCCGAGGAACACCATCACCAGGTTCTCGTCGCCGTACTCCTCGAGGTACGACAGCACGGACTCGAGCGAGTACGAGATCGAGTGCGCGTAGTCGGCGCGGACGGCGCCGGGGTCGCGGCCGAAGATGGACTCCGGCGGGTCGTTCGAGGCGGGCATGGTGCGGTAGATCGAGCCGTCGCCGAGCTCGTCCCAGTCGACGAAGTCCGGGGTCGGCGACCACGGCGCGTGCGAGGACACCATCGGGATCGCGGCCATCACGGGTCCGTCCACCTTCGAGCGTTCGTTGCGTTGGAACGATTCCAAGGTGAACTGGTCGGGCGTGGTCGCGTAGCCGAAGCGCGGGCCCCGGTAGCCGAGGTCCTGTGCGGCGTAGATCTTGTCGTAGTGGAAGAAGTCGCCTTCCGGCCACGCCTGCGTGATGCCGGGCACGACGCCCACCGAACGCCAGGAGGCCTCGCGGAACGCGCGCGGCAACGTGAGCCGGTCGGAGGCGACCAGGTTGCGGTAGCGCTGCTGGTTGTCGATCCACAGACCGGACAGCAGGGTCGCCTGCGCCATCCAGCTGCCGCCGCCCGCGGTCGGCGAGGTCAGGTAGGCGGACTTCGCGCTGTACCCGGCGGTCTTCAGGCGGTCGTTGCCGGACGCGAGTTTCGTGGCGACGTCGGGCAGGTCGAGGGCGGACTTGCCGTAGCTCTCCACGAACGTGAAGACGACGTCCTTGCCCTGCAACGAGGACAGCAGGCCGGCCTGGCCGCGGAACGCGTCGACCGAGGCTTCGGCGGCGAACGCCTCCTGGTCGTGCAGGCCGGCCTGGACGCGCCGCGCGTGGTCGACCAGCGAGGTCGCGGCGGCGTCGGAGTAGACGGGGATCCCGGGCACCGCAAGCGAAACACAGGCCACGGCGACGAGTGCCACCGCGCGGATCGCGACAGGACGGCGTCCTGCGGCCACGGAACTGAGGCGCAGCACGGAAAGCGCGGCCAGCCAGACGATGCCGACGACCAGGGCGACGGCCAGGCCCACGGCGAGCACGGAGGCGATGCGGCCGAACGTCACGTCCAGGAAGTCGATGGCGGGCACCAGCAACGGCCAGTCCAGCACGAGGTCGAACGGCCGGTACAGCACCACGTCGAAGCCGATGTCCATGATCTTCACGACGGTGAAGACGCCCAGGGCGATGCCGCCCGCCACGGCGAACGGCTTGCGGTAGCGGTCCGGCAGCAGCACCAGCACCATGACGCCGACGAGGCCCTCGAGCGGCACCCGCAGGAACGCCTCCCACGAGAACTTCTCCAGGTCGTTCGGGGCGATGAGCACGAACAACACGAACAGGCCGGCCAGCACCGTGACCGTTCGCCGCAGCAACATCCTCACCGAGCAACCCCTTTCCGGACCCCATGAGGTAAACGCGGCGCGGCCCGTGGCCGGTTCAACTGCTCTACCATCGAGTTCGTGACCCGCCCGCACGTTCTGCTGAGCGTCGCCGTCAGCCTCGACGGCCACATCGACGACCGCGGCACCGAGAGGTTTCCGCTTTCGAACGCCGAGGACTTCGACCACGTCGACCGGATGCGCGCGGAGTCGGACGCCATTCTGGCCGGGGCCGAGACGTTGCGCCGCGACAACGCGCGGCTGCTCGTCTACAGCGAAGAACGACGCGCGCGGAGAACAGCCGACGGCAAACCCGAACTCCCGCTGCGGGTGACCGTCACGAGGAGTGGCGACTTCGACCCTGAGCTGCGGTTCTGGCACTGCGGCGGTGCCAGCCTGGTCTACACGCGGACCGCGAAGACGACGGTCGACCACCTCACCGAAACCAAGACCTTCAGCGAATTCTCCGAGATTCTCGACGACCTCGGCGCACGTGGCGTGAGAAAGCTCATGGTCGAAGGCGGCACCAGCATTCACACGGCGTTCCTGCGGGCCGGACTGGCCGACGAGATCCGGGTCGCGGTGGCGCCGATGCTGATCGGACAGGCGACGGCCCCGCGTTTCGTGAATCCCGCCGAATTCCCCGGTGGACCGGCGCGCCGATTCCACCTGGAGGACGTCACGAAACTCGGAGACGTCGCGGTGCTCCGCTACTTCCCGAAAGTCACTTCCGAACGAGCTTGAGCGCCCCGAGGATCTGCTCGCGGCGGTAGAAGGCGATCACCAGCGCCCACACCACGTAGATCAACGGCCACATCGCGCCCTTGAAGCCGCCGTTGGTCACCAGGAACACCTCGGTGAACGCCGCGCCGGCCATGATGCCCGCGAGCGCCAGCGCCGCCAGCCCGCAGATGCGCGGGATGAGCAGGCCGATCGCGGCCGCGATCTCCAGCGTGCCGGTGAGGTAGCGGAACCACTGGCCGAACCCGATGTCGTCGAACTTCGCGACGAACTGGTCGGTGAACAGCGAGTAGCCGTTCCGCACGAACTCCACGGCGAGCACGATCTGGAGGATCCAGACGACGACGTTGCCGATCTTCGCCGCGGTAGAGGTCTGCTCAGACATGGCGGGATCCTCCCACCGACACGGGCGCGTTGTTGTACAGCCACAGCACATCGCGACCGAACGACCACACCAACGATGCCAACGCGAGACCGACGAGCACGCCCGCGAACGGCAGCAGCCCGGACGCCGCCACCACGAGGAAGATCCCCTGCACCGCGGCCACGACCTTGCGCGCGTAGCTGGCCGGCAGCGGCGCGTTCATCCAGCGCAACCGCCACGACGCGGCCACGAACACGTACCGCATCAAACCGATCGCGAGCACCCACGGACCCATGTGGACGGCCACGTACGCGCTCAGCACGAGGATCAGGAACGCGTCGACCTCCATGTCGAACCGCGCGCCCAAGGCGGTCGAGGTGCCCGTGCGGCGGGCGACCTGACCGTCCACCCAGTCGAGCGACAACGCGACGGCGGCGAGCGTCACGACCAGAGCGACCGGAACGTCCTGACCTGCGCGGTCGGCCACCAACGCGGTCACCGCGCCGACCATCAGGCCGCGGGCGAGCGTGACGCGGTCAGCGGGTCCTAACGAGGAGACGCGGTGGCGCTGCATGCCGTAGCCGAGGAACGCCCAGGTGGCGAAGCCGTAGGCGAGACCGGCGGCCCAGCCGAGCGGGCCGAGACCGGCGGTGGCACCGACCACGGCCAGCGCGAGGACCTGGAACCCGGCCCAGATGGCAGGCTCCCGCAGGACGGGTGCCGTCCTGGTGTGCTGAAGTGTGATCATCAGGTGCCCCTAACGAACTTCGTGCGGCGGAGGTGTTGTGAGTGACACGTACGGCGAGTGCCTTTTGGCTCAATGAATCCGGAAAAGGGGAAGTTCGGCAGGTCACACTGGCCGAGCCCGGTCCCGGTGAGGTCGAGGTGCGCACGCTGTTCTCGGGGGTGAGCCGCGGCACGGAGACGCTCGTGTTCCGCGGTGGCGTGCCGGAGAACCAGTACGCGGTGATGCGCGCGCCGTTCCAGGAGGGCGACTTCCCGTGGCCGGTGAAGTACGGCTACCTCAACGTGGGCGTCGTGCAGAACGGGGACCTCAAGGGCCGCACCGTGTTCTGCCTCTATCCACATCAGACCCGGTACGTCGTCCCGGAAACGTCGGTCACGCTCGTGCCGGAGGCGGTTCCGGCCGGACGCGCGGTGCTGGCGGGCACCGTCGAGACCGCGGTGAACGCCGTGTGGGACGCACGGCCGTTGATCGGTGACCGGATCGCGGTGGTCGGTGGCGGCATGGTCGGGTCGAGCATCGCGGCGGTGCTCGCGACGTTCCCCGGAGCCCGCGTCGAGCTCGTGGACGCCGACCCCGCGCGCGAGGAAGTCGCCCGGAAGCTCGGCGTCGGCTTCGCACTCCCGGGCAACGCCCTCGACGGGTGCGATCTGGTCTTCCACGCCAGTGCGACCGAGGCGGGTCTGTCCACCGCGCTGAACCTGCTCGCGCCGGAGGGCAGGGTGGTCGAGCTGAGCTGGTACGGGGACCGCAGGATCTCCGTACCGCTGGGCGAGTTCTTCCACTCGCGGCGGCTCACGATCCGCAGCAGCCAGGTCGGCGTCGTCGGCCGTCCCGACCGCACCTACGGCGAACGCATGGCCGTCGCGCTCGACCTGCTGGCCGACGCCAGGTTCGACGCGCTCATCACGGGCCACAGCCCGTTCGAGGAACTGCCCGAGGTCATGCCGAAACTGGCCGACGGGGAGATTCCGGCGCTGTGCCACCGCATTGACTACGGTCAGGACCATGTTTCCGAGTGACACCACGGTCGACGTCCGCGGTAAGAGCGTGGCCGTGCTCCCGGTCGGCAGCACCGAGCAGCACGGCCCGCACCTGCCGCTGGCGACGGACTCGGTGATCGCGTGGACCATCGCGTCGGCGATCGCCGAGCGGTACGACGAGGTCCGCCTGCTGCCGCCGATCCAGTTCTCGTGTTCGCAGGAGCACGCCGGCTGGCCGGGCACCGTCAGCATCTCCGCGCGCACGTTGATCTCAGTCGTCGACGACATCGCCGAGTCCCTGCGGCGCACGGGAGTCACGCACGTCGTGCTGGTCAACGGCCACGGCGGCAACTACGTGCTGTCGAACGTCGTGCAGGAGGGCGAGGGGCTGGCGCTGTTCCCCGGCCGGGACGACTGGGCGTTCGCGCGGGAGAAGGCCGGCATCGAGACCTCGGCGTACAGCGACATGCACGCGGGCGAGCTGGAGACCTCGATCCTGCTGCACGCCCACCCCGATCTGATCCGTCCCGGCTACGAAACCGCTGATCACCTGGCTGAGGACCGGCGGCACATGCTCACCCTCGGTCTGGCGCCGTACACGTCCTCCGGCGTCATCGGGCGTCCGTCCCTCGCGTCAGCGCGCAAGGGCGAGCTCCTGCTCACGGGACTCGTCGACTCGTTCCGCCACTACCTGGACCTCTTCCGTCCCGGCACGGCGTGACAGGAAGAGCACGACCGCGCCGGGCAGTGCGGCGATGAGCGCCAGCACGCCGTAGACGATGCCCGTGGTGAACCCCTGCGCGGCGCCGAGACCGGCGGCACCGAACGCCACCGCGAGGAACGCCTCGCGCGGGCCGAAGCCGCCGATGTTGACCGGGATCGCCATGATCAGCAGCGCCAGCACGACGACCGGCGCGAGCTGGGTCACCGTGGCGTCCGACCCGGCGGCGCGGGCGGCCACCAGGAACATCGCCACGTACCCGGCGACCGTCGCGGCCGACAGTCCGATGACCGCGGGCCACGTCTTGAACGACAGCAGCCTGATGCCGTCGGCCAGGGTGTTGACCAGGGCCTTCCGCACCGGCCGGACGTTCCAGCCGATCACGACGGCGATGGCCAGACCGGCGAGGATCGCGGCGACGGTGGTGCCGCTGAGCTCGAGGTCGAGGCCGGGCGCGGGGTGCGTGAGCAGCACCGCGAGCCCGATCCCGATGAGCACGACCTGGCCGGCCATGCGCTCGAAGAACACGGCGCGCACGCCCCGTCCGACGTCACCGGACTCCCGGCCGTGGTTGACCGCGCGGTGCACGTCGCCGAGCACGCCGGCGGGCAGCACGGCGTTGACGAGCTGGGCGCGGTAGTAGTCGCTGACCGCGGTCCTCAGGGTCAGCGGCAGGCCGAGGCGGCGCGCGACGAGGACCCAGCGACCCGCGCTGAGCACCGTCGTCACGAGCCCGATCGCCAGCGCGGCGGTGACGGAGAACGCGTCGATGGCGCGCAGTCCGTCGAGGAACGCCCCGGTGCCCAGGCGAACGCCCAGCGCCACGAGGATCCCGGCCGCCAGCAGCAGGCGAAGCCAAGGCCAGAACTTCTTCATCACACAGCTCCCGGTAGTGCCAGCAGGTCGACGTGGTGGACCACCGCGGAGGCTGTTGACCTGCGGCGCAGGTACTCGGAGGCCTCGGAGGCGAGTGCGGGTTCCTGCTCCACCGCGGCACCGACCCAGCCCTTCAGCCATTCCCGCTGCAGGGCGTCGCCATTCATGCGCCAGGGGCTCGAAGCCGTCCGAACCGAAGCGCCTGCCGCGACGAACGCCTCTTCAGCAGCGGCTGGTGCGTCAGGTCCGAGCAGACGACGTCCGTCCACGACGCGGCGCTGGTGAGCGTTGAACGCGTCCTGGAAGGCGGCGTCGAGCGGCTCGGCCGGATCGATGTCGATCCGGCCTGCCACCGAGAGCGTGAACAGAGCGGGCACATGTGCTTCTACGCATGCAACCGCCAGAGCGTTCATCTCGTCAGTGGTGAGCAAGTCGAGCAGTGCGGAGCAAGTGACCAGGTCAGCACCCGCGAGGTCGGCGGCTTTCAGGGACGTGAGGTCGCCCTCACGCGTTTCGGCGGTGACGTTCGGCAGCGCGCTCATGCTGGCCTCCGCCAGCCCGAGCAGCCGGGGGTCGCGGTCGTGCAGCACCCAGTGCTGCACGCCGCCGAGCCTGCCGGCGAGCCATCGTCCCATCGATCCCGTGCCACAACCGAGGTCACGGATCGTCAGGGGGTTTCGGTTCACCAGAGTTTCGCGGACGTCGTCGGCGAGCTCGGTCGAGCGTGCCTGTGCGTCGGCGTTCTCCCGCAGTGCCAGCCATTCCGGGGCGAAGGTCATGGCCGGAGCGTAGCCAGCACCCTCCGCAGGTCCTCTGTGGATTGTTCCCAAGTGGACAGTCGAGCCCGCCTGGCGAGTGCTCTGGACCGCAGTTCGGCCCTCAGATCCTGATCTTGAAACCAGCCCGTCAGTGCAGCTTCCAATGCATTTTCGTCCCCGGCCGGGATCAGCAGACCCCCGTCGGCGAGCGCGTCCGGAACGGCGCTCGCGATGACCGGCAGACCGCGCGCGAGGGCCTCGGTGACGACCATGCCGTACGTCTCGTTGCGGGAGGCCAGCACGAAGAGGTCAGCGCTGGCATAAGCGCTGGCCAGAGCCTCGCCGGCGAGCGGGCCGGGGAAGCTGACGCGGTCGTCGCGCGGGAGTTCGCGCAGGAACGGCCGGTGCGGGCCGACGCAGGTCAGCCGCCAGTCCCGTTCGATCCGCCGCAACGCTCTGACCAGCAGGTCGTGGCCTTTGCGGGGTGTGATGGACGCGACGCAGAGCAGGTGGTGGACACCGTCCGTGCCGTGGGCGAGCGGGGCTGGATCGGTACCGGGGACGACGACGTGGACCTCGCTGAGCCCGTGCCGTTCGGCGATGTTCCTCGCAGCCGTCGGACTGGTCGCGATGACCGCACTCGCGGCCCGCAGGACCTGCCCCTCCTTGTCGTCCAGGAGGGCGGCGGTGGCGGGGTCGAGCCCGGTCTCGTCGGCCAGCGGGAGGTGGACGAGGACGGCGACTTCCAGACGTCGTGTGTGAGGCACGACGATTTCGGGTAGTCCGCAGCTCACGAGACCGTCGAGGAGCACGACGGCTCCGTGCGGCACGGCCGCAAGCGCTTGCTCCAACGCGGTGGGGTCGGCTGGACGCGGCCAGTCACCAGCGACGGTCACACGGGTCATGCCGGCGCTCACGCGCAGGTCGTAGACGTTGCCGCCGCTGGGACTGCCGGGGTCCTCGACGTCAGCCGGAAGGACGAAGTGCACGTTCGTAGCCCGCCCACGCCACGTGCGACTCGTGGAGTGTGACGGCGATCGCATCGATCCCGTGAGCGCCCTCACCGAGAGCGCCTTCGGCGATCTTGTCCGCCAGCTGGTCGGCGATGTGCTTCGCGAGCCATTCCGTGGACGTGTTGATGCCCGCGAACTGGGGTTCTTCGTCCAGGTTGCGGTAGTTGAAGACGGCCAGGACCTTGTTCAGCTCCTGGGTGGCGAGTCCGATGTCGACGACGATGTTGTCCGAATCGAGCTCAGTCCGTTTGAACGTTGCGTCCACCAGGAACGTTGCTCCATGCAGACGTTGTGCTGGACCGAAGACCTCGCCGCGGAAACTGTGCGCGATCATCACGTGATCGCGGACGGTGATGCTGAACAGGATGACCTCCGCTGTGCGGTCGGGTTACGGTGCGACCTCCATCCGAGCGTAGCTGCACGTTCGGAAGGCGCCAGGTGACAAGGGGACCGTAGATGTTCGAACAGGCCTTCAGTGACGAGGACGTGGCGGAGTCCGACCTGGTGACCCGCCGCGGTACTTTCCGCGCAGTGGCGTTCCGCGCGGACGGCAGCGAACACATGGCTTTGGTGTACGGCAAGACGAAGCTGCGCGAGAACGTCCTCGTGCGCATCCACTCGGAGTGCATGACCGGTGACATCTTCGGGGCGATGCGCTGCGAGTGCGGCGAGCAGCTCGACGCGGCGTTGAACACCATCGTGCGGGAGGGCAGCGGCATCCTCGTGTACCTGCGCGGGCACGAGGGCCGCGGCATCGGGCTGGTGGCGAAGATCCGGACGCACGTGCTGCAGGACGAGGGACTGGACACGTTGGACTCGGCGACCTCGCTCGGCCTGCCCGTCGACGTCCGCGACTACACGCCCGCCGCGCGCGTGCTGAAGCATCTGCGCGTGCAGTCCGTGCGGCTGATGTCCAACAACCCGGACAAGATCGCGGCGCTGGAGTCCAACGGCATTCCGGTGACAGCGCGCGTGCCGTCGTTGATGACGCCGAACCAGCACAACATCGCGTACCTGACGGCCAAGCGCGACCGGCTCGGTCACGACCTGCCGCAGGTCGACTCCTTCACGTTGCCGCACGCCGCTGACCGTTGATTTCCCTGCACGTCAAGCACAGAATGTGCCGATGCTGGCGCTGCGTGCTGCGCGTGCGTTCGACGGTGAGAGGTCGATCGCCGGGCCCGTCACGGTCATCACCGAGGACGGGAAGATCAAGGCCGTCGAGCAGGGGCGTCCCGACGTCGCCGGTGCCGAGGTGGTCGACCTCGGCACCGCCACCGTCCTACCGGGACTGATCGACACCCACGTCCACCTGTGCGGGGACAACAGCGTCGACGCCCTCGACCGGTTGCCGTCGTTCACGTCCGAACACCTGGACTCGGTGATCGTGGACGGCCTCGCCCAACACCTCGAAGCCGGCGTCACGACCGTGCGCGACCTCGGTGACCGCTCCTGGGCGGTGACGAACCAGCGCGACCGGCACCGGCAGCGCGTCCTCGCCTCCGGGCCTCCCATCACGAGCCCGCGCGGCCACTGCTGGTCGATGGGCGGGGAGGCGACCGGCGACGAGGCGCTCCGCCGTGCCGTGCGCGAACGGGCGGAGCACCGGGTCGACGTCGTCAAGATCATGGCCAGCGGCGGGTTCGCCACCCCCGGCACGATCGTCGACGACTGCCAGTTCACCGAGCACGAACTGCGTGTGGTGGTCGAGGAGGCCCACTCGCTCGGTCTCCCGGTGACCGCCCACGCCCACAGCCTCACCGCCGTGCGGCGGGCCGTGGCCGCGGGCGTCGACGGCGTCGAGCACTGCACGTGCCTGTCCGGCGGGGGCATGGTGGTCCCCGTCGAACTGATGGACGCCCTGGCGGAGGCCGACATCGCCGTCTGCCACACGCTCGGGTCCACGGTTCCCCCGCCTCCCCACATCAGGGAGGCGTTCGAACGCGTGGGGATGAGCATCGCCGCCAAGATCGCCGCGGTCGGCCGGATGTTCGACCACGGCGTGCGCACCGTCTCCGGGACCGACGGTGGCATCGGCCCCGGCAAGGCGCACGGGATCTCCGCTCACGCCCTCGGCGACATGGTCGACGCCGGCGTGCCCAACGCAGCGGTGCTCGCGAGCGCCACGAGTCAGGCCGCGCGGGCGTTGGGGGTGAGCAAGGGGGTGCTGCGCCCCGGCTGGGACGCGGATGTGATCGCCGTGCAGGGAGATCCCATGCGGGACATCACGGCGTTGCACCACGTTGGGACCGTGGTGATCGGTGGTCAGATCGCGACGACCGTCTTGCCGACCGACCGTCGCGAGTAGACGTGGTCCACCGCGTTCAGCGCTTCCGAGAGCGGGAAGACCTCGTCGACGGCGGGCTTGACCTGGCCGTTCTCGACGAGCACACGCAGCTCGTCGAAGACGTCGGTGCTTTCGGAGGCCATCAGCGCGACGAACTTCTTGGAGGAGAACAGGTTCAGCAGTGGTGCGGCCATCAGCTTGTGGAAGCCGCCGGTGATCTTGCCGCCGGTCTCCGCGCCGACGAGCACGATCCGGCCGCGGTCGTTGGTCGCCTTCCGCAACCTGCCGAACGGCCTGGCGCCACCGCAGTCGAGAATCAGGTCGTAGGTGCCGGTGAAGTCCGCGACGGTGTGGTCGAAGACCTCGTCCGCCCCGAGCCGCCTGGCCAGTTCGACCTTCCGTGTGCTGCACACGGCCGTCACGTGCGCACCCATCGCCTTGGCGATCTGCACGCCGTACGAGCCGACTCCCCCGCCCGCACCGAGCACCAGAACCCGTTGCCCCGCCTTGACCTCGCGCAGGCCCTGCAGCGCCGTTCCGCCTGAGATCGGCACCGCGGCCGCCTCGGCGAACGAGAGGTTGTGCGGTTTGCGGGCGAGCCTCGCGGCGGGAGCGACGGCGTACTCGGCGAACGACCCCTCGCACGTGCCGAACACCTCGTCGCCGACCGCGTACTCGGTCACTCCCGGTCCGACCTCCCGCACGACACCGGCGACGTCGCGTCCCGGCACGACCGACTTCGGCGCGCGGAGCCCGAAACCGAGGATCCGCAACAGGTACGGCCTGCCGGTGAGGATGTGCCAGACGCCCATGTCAACGCCCGCCGCCCGCACCTCCAGCAGAACCTCGCCCTTCCCAGGCACAGGCACGTCGAGGTCACCGAACACCGCCGATCCGTATCTTCGTTGCACGACAGCCTTCACAGCTCTTCCTCCTCCGGGTACTGGAACACGTCTTCGAGCGACACCCCGAACACGCGCGCGATCTTGAAGGCCACCTCCAGCGAGGGCGAGTACTTGCCCTGCTCGATGGCGATCAACGTCTGCCGCGTCACGCCGATGGCCGCGGCGAGGTCGGCCTGCGTCATCTCGCCGTGCGCGAACCGCAGCGCGCGGATGGTGTTCGTGACCTTCGTGGGCTTCACAGCATTCCTCGCCGGTAGAGCGCGATCTTCGCCATCGACCCGAGCACCGCGGACAGCACGAAGCCCAGGTAGAGGACGTTGGCGATCCAGAAGTAGGGCGCTTCGAGCATCGCGAGGGCCATCGCGGAGATGCCGCCGATGACGACGAACGACTGCCCGACGTGGTCTCCGAACCGGGCGATCGCCTGGTCCCGTTCGTCGGCCTGCAGCCCGTCGTTGCGGGAGGCGATGCCGAACCAGATGCCCGACGCGATGCCCGCGACGATGCCGAACCCGATCGTCCACAGCATCGCCCCGATGTAAGGCGCATCACTCAACGGACCGCTCGCTCTTCCGGTCAGGACAAGCACGACGTACACGCCATAACCGACCAGGGAGATGATCCCCAGGGCCCACGCCCGCTTTTCCTCGAACGCCATGGTCCCGCTCCTGATGTCAAAGAAACCTGACATGCTCAAAGTAAAGCTACTTGGACATCGTGTCAAACATCTTTGACTCACCCACCCGGTGATCGACGCGTCCGGATGGCGGTCGACTACCTCCGATCGGACCCATTAGCGTGCGGCGCATGCTCCGTCCGATCCTCGTTGCGTGCGCGCTTGCCCTCACGGCCTGCGGCCACGCAGTGACGGCGGAACCACCCGCCGTCGCGCGCACGCAGCCCCCGTCGCACACCCCGGCCGCCGCACCCCTGGTCGCGACGCCCGAGGTGTGCCCGCTGCCCGACAGCGGCTTCGAGTGCGACGTCCAGAAGCGCCTGAAGGCGGCCCAGGACTACGCCGAGACCAGGCCGGGTTCGGTCGGCTTCGTGGTGCGCGACCGCAAGACGGGCGCGGTCTGGCGCAACTCCCACGCGGGCGACATGACGTGGACCGCCTCCACCATCAAGCTCGCCATGGTCGTGAACCTGCTGGAGCGCCACCGCACCGGCGTCATCAAGCTCAGCAGCGAGGACCGCCGCCTGATGACCGCCATGCTGCACAGCTCGGACGACAACGCGGCCGACACCCTCTGGAAGCGTTACGACGGCGCCACCTTCAACGCGGCGTTCGGCAAGTACGGCATGACCGGACTGGTCCCGCAGCGCGGCTACTCCTCGTCGTTCCCCTACTGGGGTTTCGAGAAGTGCACGGCCGACGACCTGGACCGCCTGATCAACTACGTCCTCGACCAGGTCCCCGCCGAAGACCGCGACTACATCACGGGCCAGATGCGCCAGGTCGGTCCCGAACAGCAGTGGGGCGTCTGGGGACCGGACGCCGGCGCGAAGAACGGCTGGTCGGAAGAGGACGGCGGCTGGGTGATGAACTCGGTCGGCTTCGTGGGCACCGACGCCCGCTACACGGTGGCCATCATGAACAACCTCAAGGGTGAAGGCGCCTACGACGAGGGCCGCGCCACCGACACCGAACTCACCCGGATCCTCTTCCGCTAGTCCACTCAGGACTCTGGTGACTCCCACAGGCAGAGCACGGACCCCTCGCTGTCCTTGACGTACTGCGAGAACCCGAACTCCCCCACCTGCTCCTTGTCGTTGAGCAGCTCACCACCCGCCGCGACGACCTTGCGCGCGGTGTCGTCGACGCTGTCCACGTCGACGATCAGCACGGGCCCGCGCACGAACTCGGTGCGCGGCGAGATCCCGCCGTCCGCGTCCCGCACGTCCACGGCCTCACCGCTCGCGTTGACCAGCACGTAGTCGAACGGCAGGCGCTGCGCCGACCACCCGAACACCTCGCGGTAGAACGCCGTGGCCCGCTCGAGGTCGTCCGCGGGCACCTCGAACTTGACCCGCCTCATCGCGCCAGGTCCGGCACCGCGGCGACGAGTTCCTCGGGCGCCGACAACCGCCACGCCTCGAACACGAGCTCGTTCACCTCGTCGGCCTCGACACCTTCGAGGTACACCACGACCCAGCCGAACCCGCCGGCCGTGAACTGCACCTCGAACACGTCGGGCCGTTCCGCCACCAGCGCCAGCTGCTCGGACAGCGTCTGCTTCAGCCCGACCGTCTGGGTGCGCGGCCAGTAGTACCCGAACACCTTGCCGCGCACGCGGAACGTGTCGTACTGCTGCCCGGAGGACCGGGTCGCCTCGGCGAGCCCGTCCACGATCTTGAAGAGCTGTTTGTTCGTCGTAGCCACTACCGACCCCCAAAGCCGAAGGCAGAAGTATAAATCCGTCACGGCGGGGTGGTCCGCTCATCCTCGAACCCACTGCGACGCACTCGTGCGATCAGTCGGTCGCCGCCAGGCAAGCCTTGAGCCACAGGGCCTCCGGGTGGTTGAGAATGATGTCTCCGACCACGGGCACGTCGTTCAGGAATCGACGGACCTCAGGGGGAAGCTCCTTGTTCGCACCGCCGCTGGCCGGCGGACCCGCGATCTCCTTCGGTTCCCACCCGAGGTCCGAGTGCAGCAGAACGGCGGTCTTCTTCGGCCTGCGCACGAAGACCAGCCGTTCTCCGTATTCATTCACGAAGTACGACACGTAGTCCGAGTCCTCGATCGAGTAGCCGCTCATCTTGGCGAGCAGACTGCGCAACTCCCGGCCCAGTTCATCAACCATGACCCGCACCATATCGTTCCATGCCAAACTACATGGATGAACTACCGATCCGGCTTCGTGCTGTTGCAGTTCCTCCAGGAAACCAAGGAGATGACGGTGTCACCTGAGGTCATCCGCCACCTCGATGCCGCGATCGGTTTCACCACGAGCCGCACCGAGTCAGGGCAGCGTTATCACAAAGGCAAGCCGCTCGTGGAGCACCTGCGAGCGGCCGCGCTGGCGGCTGGCCACGCCGACGAGGTCCAGATCAGCGACCGCCTCACGGACTTCGCCGAGTACGCGGCGGGCGAGATACCTCTTACGCTGCTGGAAACCCTGTACCAACCCGGTCAGCGCGAATCTTCTGAGCAACTCATGCGGACGCTCCTCCAGATCGGGCTTCAACGCTGCACCGAACTGCTTGCCGAGTTCACCCGGCATCGTCCAGATGCCACCGCCAACGACGCTCGCCGCTGGATCCGTGACATCGCCAGGGCCATGGAGCGGTGGAAGATCGGCGAGGACAGGCTCGGCGGGGTGAAACTCCAGAGGAACGTCGACGACCACATGACCTGGTTCAGCAGGATCCAACTGGTGCTGGCAGAAGCACCCGATCAGCCGGAACTGACCGACGAACTCGCAGAAGAACTCGCAGACGTGCCCGGCGCTGAAGCACTGGCGCAGGCCGTTCAGTGGCACCGCCGGAAGACAGCCCTGAACCGGCTTCGTATGGTCGTGGAAACCCCTGGCAGCACCGAGAAGGAGATCCACCACGAACTCAAGCAGCAGACTTGGATCTTCGGCGGGCGCTACGTCGAGGAACTCTCTCGTCGGCGGCTGGCGCCTGGCGACGAACTCGACATCCCGCTGCTGCGTGGCGACGGAGCACTGCACGTGGTCGAGTTGAAGAAGGCCGACGTGCCGAACCTCATCGAGCAGCCCCGCTCGCACCCCGCGGTCGGAATTGACGTGCACCGGGCCATGACCCAGGTGGCGAACTATCTCAGGTCGCTGGACGAGCACCGCACGCAAATCCTGACCAATCACGGCATCGAGTGCCGACGAGCATTCGCCACAGTGCTGATCGGACACCCGGACTTCGTCACCGGCCCTTACTCGGCAAAGCAGATCTCCGACGCGTTCCGCACGTACAACGCGACCCTGAGCCGGGTAGAGGTCATGACGTATCAGGACCTGATCGAGTCCGCAGAACGCACGCTCGCGCTGGAAGCCCGGTGAGCGGCAAGCCTCCTCACCTGATCAGCGACCAACGCGGCGTGCGACAACGGCGTGCCCAGGTCCTCGACGTCACCGTTGGTCGTGTAGTCGAGCAGCACGACGTCGGCGGTCTCCGCCAGCCCGCGCAGCTGCTCCACCTCGGCCTGCAGCCTCTGCTCCAGCACCCAGTGGTACGCCGGTAGGTAGATCTCCTGCCGGGCCGCCCGGTAGTCGAGCAGCCGCTCGCCCTCCAGCCCCGCGCGGTGGCCGCGCACCGGCCCGAAGCGGCGGACCGTGCGCTTCAGGCCCTTCATGGAGGTGACGGTGAGCTTCGACGGGTCGACGTCGGCGCCCTCGAACACCTTGAGCGCCTGCCAGAGGCCTTCGACGGACTCGCTCGTCACGCCCGGCGACAGCGGCACCGGGATCTGGCCGTGCGGGTAGAACGGGCTGAAGCGCACCCACGGCTCGGGGCCGCGGGAGGTCACGTCGATGACCACCGCGTCCGGGCGCTTCACCTTGCGACGCTTGCTCGCGACTTCGATCGGCACGGGTCGAGGATGGCAGGGGGGTCTGACAATTTTCGGCCGCACGAGCCCACTTCGGGCCGGGGTCAGCGAACTGGTTGGTCCAGGGCGGCCTTCGTCGGTGTGACACGGCTGCGCTGGGTCAGCACGACGCAGACGAGCACGACGGCGGCGGTGGCGAGGGCGGGCCAGCCAACCGGTTCACCGAGCACCAGCGCCGACCACAGCAGCGTCAGAACCGGTTGGGCCAGCTGGATCTGGCCGATCTTGGCGACGCCGCCCGCGGCCAGGCCCGCGTACCAGGCGAAGAAGCCCAGGAACATCGAGATCAGTGCCACGTAAGCGAAACTGAGCCACACGACGGTGTCGGCGCGGGAGAAGTCCGCTGTGTACCAGGAGACCGGGACGGTCACCGGCAGCGAGACGACCAGCGCCCAGCAGACGGTGCGTGCGCCGCCCAGTTCGCGGGAGAGCGCGCCACCCTCCGCGTAACCCAGGCCGCACAGCACGACGGCGATCAGCAGGTACGCGTCGGCAAGGCTGAGCGAGCCGGAGAAACCGCCGCCGGTGGCCACGAACGCCAGCACCGCGAGCAGTCCGGCACCGCTGGCGAGCCAGAACGCGAGCGGCGGGCGTTCCCCTGCCCGCACCACGGCCCAGATTGCCGTGGACATCGGCAGCACCGCGATCACGACGGCGCCGTGGGCCGAGGTCTGCGTGGTGAGAGCCAGGGACGTGAAGAGCGGGAAGCCGATCACGATGCCGAGAGCGACGACGAGCAGGCGGCGGACCTGCGCGGCCGACGGTAGCGGCGCACGCGATAACGCCAGGTAGCCGATCGCCAGCAGACCGGCGACGAACGCGCGTCCGAACGCGACGAACCACGCGTCCAGACCTGCGACAGCCAGCCGGGTCGCGGGCAGGGAGAAGCTGAACCCCAGCACGCCGAGCGCGCCGAGTGTTACCCCCGCTGGCACGATAACGTTACTCTTGGCTCTCATGAATGAGGATAACGCAGCCATCCGCGTTATCGAGGACCTGAGAGCGACGGCACGCGCCGGTCGCGCCGGCGACCGCATGCCCTCGGTGCGCGAGCTGATGGCACGGCACCGCGCCTCGCCCGCGACGGTCCAGCAGGCCATCCAGCGCGTCGCCGCGGAAGGCCTCGTCGAGGTGCGGCCCGGCCGGGGCAGCTACGTCGCCCGGCGCGCCACCGCGGCGAGCCACGACCTCTCCTGGCAGGCCGTCGCGCTCGGCGAGGGCAGGCCCGGCGAGGACCTGGTGGCGAACCTCGTCGCGGTGCCCAAGCCCGAGGCGATCCCGCTGACCAGCGGCTACCTCGACCCCGACCTGCAACCGACCGACGCGCTCGGCGCCGCGCTCAGTCGTGCCGCACGCCGCCCGGCGAGTTGGGGCCGCGTGCCGGTCGAGGGCAAGGAGGAACTGCGCGCGTGGTTCGCCAAGGAGGCGGGCGGCGAACTCAGGGCAGGCGACATCACGGTCTGCGCGGGTGCCCAGGAAGCACTCGCGACCGTGTTCCGCGGCCTCGGCGAGCGCGGTGACGCGGTGCTCGTCGAGTCGCCCACCTACCTCGGCGCGATCGCGGCCGCCCGCGACGCGGGGCTCAAGGTCGTGCCCGTGCCCGCGGACCAGGACGGCGTGCGCCCCGACCTGCTCCAGGCGGCGTTCGAACGCACCGGCGCGAAGGTCTTCTACTGCCAACCGCTGCACGCGAACCCGCACGGTGCCGTGCTGTCCGACGAACGCCGCGCGGAGGTCATGCGGATCGTCCGCGGGGCAGGCGCGTTCCTCGTCGAGGACGACTGGGCGCGCGGCTTCACCATCGACGGCACCGCCCCGCCGACGCTCGTCTCGCAGGACACCGACGGCCACGTCGTCTACGTCCGCTCGCTCACCAAGGTCGCCGCGCCCGGTCTGCGCGTCGCCGCGATCGGTGCCCGCGGCCCCGCGGGCACGAGGCTCAAGAACACCCGGTCCCGGCAGGACCTGTACGTCGCCGGGCCGCTGCAGGAGGCGGCGATCGACTTCGTGACCTCCCCCGTCTGGCGGCGGCACCTCCGCACGCTCCAGCAGTCGTTGAGGTCCAGGCGGGACGCTCTGACGCGCGCGGTCGCCGAGCACCTGCCCGAGTTCGAGATCGCCAGGTCGTCCGGCGGCCTGCACCTGTGGGCGACGCTCCCGGACGGTGTGGACGACCTGGAGCTGACGACGGCCGCCGCGGCACGCGATGTCGTCGTCGTTGCGGGACGGTCGTGGTTCGCCGCTGAACCGCCGGGCAGTTTTCTTCGTTTGACCTACGGCGGCGCACCGGAACACGTGCTCGCAGAAGGGGTCCGGCGTCTCGCCCTCGCCGTGTCCACCGTGCGGAGATGACCGCTTCGGGTGAATTGCATCGTTCGTTAACTTGACTCAATCCAGAAAAGACGGCAGGGTGGCTGCCGTGCCCACGGCTTCCGATTTCGAGCGCTTGTTGCGTGGAGCGTCGCTTCGGGTGACGGCTCCGCGGATAGCTGTGCTGTCCGCGGTGCACGCCCACCCGCACGCCGACACGGACTCGATCATCGGCGTCGTGCGTCAGAACCTCGGCGCGGTCTCCCACCAGGCCGTGTACGACGTGCTCCGTGCGCTGACCGGAGCCGGCCTGCTGCGCAAGATCGAGCCCCAGGGCTCGGTCGCCCGCTACGAGGCGCGCGTCGGGGACAACCACCACCACGTCGTCTGCAGATCCTGCGGCGCCATCGCCGACGTCGACTGCGCGGTCGGCCACGCGCCATGCCTGGACGCATCCGACGACCGCGGGTTCGTCATCGACGAGGCCGAGGTCATCTACTGGGGCTCCTGCCCCGAGTGCACGACCGCCGCGAAAAGTTCCTGAACACCCGGAAGGATTCCCGTGTCCGACAGCACTGACGCCAAGGTGAGCGAGTCGAAGGGTGAGTGCCCGGTAGCCCACACCCGGCGCAGCCAGCCCAGCGAGGGCGGCAGCAACCGCGACTGGTGGCCCAACCAGCTCAACCTCCGGATCCTCCGCAAGCACCCCGTCCAGGCGAACCCCATGGGTGGCGAGTTCGACTACGGCAAGGAGTTCCTGACCGTCGACCTCGACGAGCTGGCGCGCGACGTCGACGCCGTGCTCACCGAGTCGAAGGACTGGTGGCCTGCGGACTTCGGGCACTACGGCCCGTTCATGATCCGCATGGCGTGGCACAGCGCGGGCACCTACCGCACGCACGACGGTCGTGGTGGCGCGGGCGCGGGCATGCAGCGCTTCGCCCCTCTCAACAGCTGGCCGGACAACGGCAACCTGGACAAGGCCCGCCGTCTGCTGTGGCCGGTCAAGAAGAAGTGGGGCGCCAAGGTCTCCTGGGCCGACCTCATGATCTTCACGGGCAACCGCGCGCTGGAGACCATGGGCTTCAAGACCTTCGGCTTCGCCGGCGGCCGCAACGACGTGTGGGAGCCGGACGAGGACGTCTACTGGGGCCCGGAGACCGAGTGGCTCGGCGGCGACGCCCGCTACAGCGGTGAGCGCGACCTGGAGTCGCCCCTCGCGGCCGTGCAGATGGGTCTGATCTACGTCAACCCCGAGGGCCCGAACAGCAACCCGGACCCGCTGGCCGCCGCCCGCGACATCCGCGAGACGTTCGGCCGCATGGGCATGAACGACGAGGAGACCGTCGCCCTCATCGCCGGTGGCCACACCTTCGGCAAGGCGCACGGCGCGGGCGATCCGTCGCTCGTCGGCGTGGAGCCCGAAGGCTCGCTGATGGACGCGCAGGGCTTCGGCTGGGTCAGCACGCACGGCACCGGCAAGGGCCGTGACGCCATCACCTCCGGCCTGGAGGTGACCTGGACGCAGCAGCCCACCAAGTGGACGAACCTGTTCTTCAAGAACCTGTTCGAGTTCGAGTGGGAGCTCACCAAGTCCCCGGCCGGCGCGCACCAGTGGAAGCCGAAGGACAACGGCGGCGCCAACACCGTGCCGGACCCCGAGGACGGCACCCTCAACCGCCAGCCGATGATGCTGACGACGGACCTGTCGCTGCGCGTCGACCCGATCTACGAGCCGATCTCGCGCCGGTTCGCCGAGGACCACCAGGCGTTCGCCGACGCGTTCTCCCGCGCGTGGTTCAAGCTGACGCACCGCGACATGGGCCCGATCCAGCGCTACCTCGGTGCGCAGGTGCCGCAGGAGGAGCTGATCTGGCAGGACCGCCTGCCGGTCGTCGACCACGAGCTCGTGTCCGCCGAGGACGTGGCCTCGCTGAAGGCGAAGATCCTGGAGACCGGCCTCTCGGTCTCGCAGCTCGTCAAGACCGCGTGGGCCTCGGCCGCGTCGTTCCGCCAGAGCGACAAGCGCGGTGGCGCCAACGGTGCGCGCATCCGCCTCGAGCCACAGCGCGGCTGGGACGTCAACGAGCCCGACCAGCTCGCCCAGGTCCTGCGCACGCTGGAAGGCGTGCAGGAAGCCTTCAACGCGGCGCAGTCCGGCGGCAAGAAGGTCTCGCTGGCCGACCTGATCGTCCTCGGCGGCGCCGCGGCGATCGAGCAGGCCGCCAAGGCCGCGGGCCACGACGTCGAGGTGCCGTTCCTCCCGGGCCGCGCCGACGCCACCCAGGAGCAGACGGACGCCGAGTCGTTCGCCGTCCTGGAGCCCAAGGTCGACGGCTTCCGCAACTACGGCAACAAGGCCAACCCGCTGCCGTCGGAGTACCTGCTCGTCGACAAGGCGAACCTGCTCGGCCTCTCCGCCCCGGAGATGACCGTGCTGGTCGGTGGCCTGCGCGTGCTGGGCGCCAACCACGGCGGTTCGACGGCGGGCGTCCTCACGGCCAAGCCGGAGACGCTGACCAACGACTTCTTCGTGAACCTCCTCGACATGGAGACGGAGTGGAAGTCGGTCACCGAGGACCAGGAGAACTTCGAGGGCCGCGACCGCGCCACCGGTGCCGTCCGCTGGACCGCGACCCGCAACGACCTGGTGTTCGGCTCGAACTCCGAGCTCCGCGCCATCACCGAGGTCTACGCGAGTGACGACGCCTCCTCGAAGTTCGTCACGGACTTCGTCGCGGCGTGGAACAAGGTCATGAACGCGGACCGCTACGACGTCTGATCCAGCTCCACCCCGGTACCCCAGGCCACTCCCCCGGCCTGGGGTACCGTCGTCTTCATGGGGGTGCGCATCGCGGGCACGGCTCTGCCGTCGCGCGAACAGGTCTCGTTCGCCGTGTCCGGTGACCGCCTGCGCGCCGTACCGTCCACTGAGGACTCCCACTGGTGGCTGCTGCCCGGCCTCGTGGACGTGCACTCGCACGCGGGCATGGACCAGCCGGGCGACGCCTACTCGCACGCCCGGTTCCGCCGCCACATGCTCGACCACCTCGCCGCGGGCGTGCTGACCGTCCGCTCCCCGGGCTCGCCCGACCCGGTCCGCGACCGCCCGGACGACCCCGACCTCCCCCGCCTGGTGCGCGCCGGGGCGTGGCTCGCCACCCCGGGCCGCTTCTTCCCCGGCTACGGCCGCCAGGTGACCGAGGCGGACCTGGTCACCGCCGCCGTCGAGGAGGCCTCCACGGGCTGGTGCAAGGTGATCGGCGACTGGATGCCGGACGATCCCCCGGTACCGCTGGACGTGCTGACCGCCGTCGTCACCGCGGTGCACGCCATCGGCGCCCGCGTGGCCGTGCACTGCCAGACCGAAGCCGGCTGCCGCAACGCCGTCCTGGCAGGCGCCGACAGCCTCGAACACGGTATGCACCTGGACCACTCACTCCTTCCTCAGATGGCGGCTCAGGGCACCGCCCTGGTCCCGACCTTCACCACGTTCGCCAAGATCAGCGCCGGCATCCCCGACACCGCAGACCCCCGCCTGCGCGACTGGCTCCTCACCGGCTGGGAGCACGCGTTCCCGACCGTCCGCGCGGCCCACGAGGCGGGCGTGACGGTGCTGGCGGGCACCGACAACAAGCCCTGCGGCGAAGTCGCGGGCGAGATCGCCTGGCTCGTCAAGGCCGGCATGCCGGTGGAGGCGGCCATCGGCGCCGGCTCGTGGACCGCGCGGGAGTGGCTCGGCCTGCCGGGCCTGGCCGACGGCGGGTACGCCGACGTGGTCGCCTACGACACGGACCCGGTCGAGGACCCTTCGGTGCTGACGCGGCCGGGCCGAATCATCTTGCGCGGCAAGGTCATCGCCTGACTCGACGGCCATGCGCCCTCGCCACCGGTGCTGCCACAACACCAGCACGGGTGGCACGAACAGGCCTGGTGTGCGGCAACATCACGCCCAGCCCAGCCAGCACACGAGGTCCGCCAGAGCACACGCTGACTGACATCCAACACACGCGTGACGCGACTGAACCCGTTACAGGACAGCATCATCGTCCGGCCCAGCCGATGCACGAGGCCCGCAGGGCCACACGACGCGAGTCAGCGTCAGCGCGCGGTGGTGCGGTCGGACCTGGTGTGCGGTCGGTCATCGGCTGATGCGGGGCAACACCTCCGTCGACTCCGGGTCGCCCTTGCCGCGGTGCCGCAGGCGGGTGACCACGAACAGCGTCAGAGCGAGGGCCACCGCGGCGATCACGAGCTTCTGGAAGACGCCCGCGTAGGACTCGACTCGGTGCCAGTTCTCGCCCAACTGGTAGCCGGCCACCACGAACACCGTGTTCCAGATCAGGCTGCCCAAAGTGGTGAGCACGAGGAATTTCGGGAAGTTCATGCGTTCTACACCAGCGGGTAAGGAGATGAAGCTGCGGAACAGCGGAATCATTCGACCTAAGAACACCGCTTTTGTGCCGTGGCGGGTGAACCAGGCTTCGGTCTTGTCGAAGTCGGTGACGCGGACCAGGGGAATGCGCGCCACCAAGGCTCGGGTTCTGGTGCGGCCCAGGAGCATGCCCGCCAGGTAGACGATCACGGCGCCGGCCACCGAGCCCAGGGTGGTCCAGAAGAGTGCCGCGGGCAGGCTGAACACGCCCTTGCTGGCCGAGAAACCTGCCAGGGGGAGCACCAGTTCGCTCGGGATGGGCGGGAAGAGGTTGTCCAGGCCCACCACTACGGCGGCGCCCACGCCTCCCAGCGACTCCATCAGCGAGACGGCCCATTCAGCCAGCATTGTTTCCCCTCGGGTGGTGGTGCGGTCTGGTGGGAATCACGCTAGGAACGGGGCGGGTGGCGGACCATGAGGTTGTCCGTCGGAAATCGTGGGGGAAGCCGCAGGGCAATACTGTGGTAAACCGCAATGCCGGGCGGGCTGGGGGTCGGTACGGTGGCGAATGTGCATCAGGAAGGGCAGCTCAGTGCCGGTTCGCTGGTCCGGCGCTGGTTCCGGATGCTCCTCGGGCTGACGATCGGGTCCGTGACGGGAATGGCCGGGCTCGCGGCCGCCGCAGTGGATGTCGGCGTGGTCAGGCTGACCGAGTACGAGCTGGGCCGGATCGCGCGTTTCGACCAGGCCGTGCACACCAATCCCTTGACGCGTAGGGGATGCCGCCGCTACCTCGCGGTGCGGTGGCTGGTCGGAGCGCTCGGTGCGGGCGTGATCTACATGCTGGCGTTCTGGTACGTCGTCGCCGTCTCGATGGTGACGGCCTGGTTGTCAGGAGGTGATTGGGGCTTCATCGAGGAGGACGACCGCGTCTCGCTGGGGCTGATCCTGCTGGTGACGGTGCCGGGTGTGCTGGTCATCTTCGTGACGACGGTCGGTGTGGCGGGTGTGGCGGTGCTGGAGAGATGGCTCGCCACGGCGTTGCTCGGGACGAGTCAGCAGACGTTGTTGCGGCAGCGTGTAGCCGAGCTGACGAGCACCAGGGCCGAGGTCATCGAGGCCATCGACGACGAGCGGCGGCGCATCGAACGCGACCTGCACGACGGAGTCCAGCAGCGTCTGGTCGCGCTCGGCATGCTGATCGGCAGGGCGAAGCGGGCGAAGAGCGAGGGGCACTTGCACGCGTTGTTGCAGCAGGCGCACGACACCGCGGGCGAGGCGATCGACGAGCTGCGCGAGGTGGCGACGCGCGTCTACCCAGCTGTGCTCGACGACTCGGGGCTGGCCCGGGCGCTGGAGGCGTTGGCGGAGCGGGCGAGCGTGCGCGTCGACATCAGGAACGAGCTGACGGAGTCGCCGGGCAAGGCGCTCGAGGCGGTGATCTACTTCGTGGCGTCGGAGGCGGTCACCAACGCGGCCAAGCACGCCGATCCGTCGGTGGTCGAGATCTCCGTGTGGTCGAGCAGGTCCGAGGTCGCCGTCCGGGTGCAGGACGACGGGGTCGGTGGCGCCGACCCCACCGGGTCCGGGTTGTCCGGGCTCGACAGGAGGGTCAAGGCGGTGGACGGGGCGTTGGACGTGCTCAGCCCGGCCGGTGGTCCCACCGTGATCTCCGCGAGGTTGCCGTGCGCGTGATCCTCGCTGAGGACTCGACGTTGTTGCGCGAGGGCCTGATCCGGTTGCTCGCCGAGGAGGGGCACGAGGTCGTGGCCGCCGTCGGCACGGCACCGGAGCTGCTCAAGGCCACCGAGGAACACCGGCCGGACATCGTGGTGACCGACGTCCGGATGCCGCCCGGGCACAAGGACGACGGCATGCGGGCCGCGCTCGAGATCCGCGAGCGGTGGCCGGAGGTGAGCGTGCTGGTGCTGTCGCAGTACCTGGAGAACCGCTACGCCACCGAGCTGATCACCAGCACCGGCGGCAAGGTCGGCTACCTGCTCAAGGACAGGGTCGCGCAGGTGGACGAGTTCCTGGAGGCCCTGGAGAGGGTCGCGGCGGGCGGCGCGGCGTTCGACCCCGAGGTCGTGCGCAGGCTGCTGACCAGAACGACCCACGTGGACCCGCTCGAAGCCCTGACCGTGCGAGAAAAGGAGGTTCTGGAACTGATGGCGCAAGGGCTCACCAACGCCCGCATCTCCACCCAGCTGCACATCTCGCAGAGCGCCGCCGAGAAGCACATCAACGCGATCTTCGACAAGCTCGGCCTCTCCGGGTCGTCGGGCATCAGCCGCCGGGTGCTGGCGGTGGTCCGCTACCTGGGCAGCTGATGGGCGTCGAGGAGTTGCTCGCCACGCCGGGCACAGAGATCGCCCGCGGTCTGTTCAACGATGCCGTTGTGCTGCCAGGAGAGTGGGTGGCGCGGTTCCCGAGGCACAGCCTTCCCGACGCAAGGCGGCGCGCACGGGCGTTGCGGCTGATCTCCGCGCTGGAGCTGCCGTTCGCGGTGCCGGAGGTCGTCGAGGACAGGCTGGACCTGCCGCTCGGCGAGGCCCACGTCGTCATCTCGTACGTCGGCGGCGAGCAGTCGGAGACGGCGAGCGACGAGGCCGTCCGCGAGGTGCTCGACGCGCTCGAGAGCGTCGAGCTGAGCGGTGAACTCGTTGCGCTGCTGGACGAACCGTTGCTCCACGCCGGCGGCCGGAACGCGGCGGAGTCGATCAGCGAGCTCGTGTTCCCGCTGCTGACCGAGGACGAGCGCGGGCAGGCTTCGCAGGTGCTGCGACGGTTCGCGGAGCTGCCACCCGCCAGGGGCTTCGTGCACGGCGACCTGGCGCCGGTGAACCTGCGCTGGCGCAACGGAAAGGTCAGCGGGATCATCGACTGGGACTTCGCCTGCGCCGGTGACCCGGCGCTCGACGCGGCGGCGTTCGCGAACTACGGCTGGCCGTTGGTCAGGCGGGTCAGGCCCGAGCTGTACGAGCGGGCGCTCACGCACGCGGCGATGTTCCCGTTGACGGGCGCGGTGTCCGCGCTCCGGCAGGGCGGCGACCCGGCGAGGTTCCTCGCCTGGTTCCGGCGCCGCTGCGCGGTGCGCGAACACCCACCACTCGGCTAGCCACTGCCAGCACGCCGGGATGAAGGCGTCGAAGCTGCGGCCGGAGAACTCCAGGTGGTCGCGCCAGGTGACTTCTTCACCATCCACCTCAGCGACCCGAAGGGCTCCGTCACCGGCTCCACCGGCACGCGGAAGGTCGGCGTCGAACTCCAGGCCAGCGGCCAGACGCCGGGCACACCGGCGAAGCTGACCGGCGTCGACCTCGCCGACCTGAACCTCGGCAACGCCACGACCAGCGACAACGCCGGTGTGCTCACCGTCACAGGCATCAGGTCGACGCTCACGAACTCTGAGGCATTCACGGGCTTCTACCGCGCGGGCGACAAGCTCGACGACCTCACGCCCACGCTGGGTTCGTCCTGCGCTCAGCTGCCCGAACAGCCACGTCCGGCCACGAAACCGGCGACGCGCATCGCCGCTGGTGGCCCTCGCGGTGGGTTGCCGCTGGTGGGCGGCGGAATCGCGCTGCTCGTGACGACTTCACCCGGACGGAGGACTTGATCACTATGATGGGTGGGTGCCCCTGAGTCGTCGACCTCTCGCGTTACTCGCTGCGCTCACGCTGCTCAGTGCGGTCACGGCGTGCACCAACGCGGCGGTCGGCGACCCGGTCGGGAGCCAGCTGGACGAGCAGAAGCCCACGTCGACGAAGAAGGCACCACCCGCGGCACCTCCCAGGGACAAGATCAACCTCACCACCGAGAACGGCAGGCAGAGCGCCGGGACCGTGCTCGCGGGCGCCGGGGACGCGCCGTACAACTACGCGCCCGCCGTCATGATCGACAACGGCCGGGTGCGGGCGTGGTGGTGCAGCCAGCTGAGCGCGGCGCCACCCGGTGGCGACGACATCCTCTACAGCGAGGGACCGGCCGTCGGTGGACCGTTCACGACGGCCGTTCCGGTGTTCTCGGGCAGCGGTGGCAGCTTCGACGCGATCCACACCTGCGACCCGTCGCTGATCAAGGTCGGCAGCACCTACTACCTGTATTACACCGGCGCCGCGCGGGACAACCACGCGAACGGCAGCTCGGTCGGCGTGGCCTCCAGCAAGGACGGCATCAGCTGGACCAGGGAGAACGGCGGTCAGTCGATCGTCGCCCCCGCCGGGGACAACTTCCGCGAGAACACCTACGGCGCCGGGCAGCAGTCGGCCGTCTACGTCGACGGCTGGGTGTACCTGATGTTCACCGACACCACCGGCCTCGCCTCGCACCAGAACGGCGCCGGCCAGTACGTGCTGCGGTCGAAGGACCCGACGTTCGCCAAGGGCGTCGAGGCGCTCGGCAAGCAGGGCTTCAAGCCGGTGACGTCGAACAACCAGCCGCGCACGAGGTCGATCGTCGAGGCGTTCAGCGCGGACTGGATGTGGATCGAGGCGGTCTCGTCGTTCGCCATCGCCCACGAGACCGACGCGGGCACGACCATCACGTTCTGGAACAAGGACTTCACCCGGCACCCCTTCGAGCCCGTGACCATCACCGGGCCCTGGAAGGAAGGTCCCGGCCTGCTGCGCACCCCCGAGGGGCACGCGCCGGTCGACCCGAAGGACCCGTGCGGCCGGGTCGCGCTGGACGTGCTGCGCGGCACGATCGAGGGCCCGGCGGGCCCGACGAACATCTCCCACTTCGGCTTCGACGCCGTCGGCCTCAAGGGCTGCGCGACGGCGGCCGAGGCCAAGGTCCTCAACGGCTACGCGGTGCCGTCCCCGGAACGCACGCTGGACGTCGTCGTGGGCACCAACGTGATGCGGTTCGAACGCCGTTCGGTGGCCGAGAAGTTCGCTCGCGGTGTGCTCGGCACGCGGCCGCAGGGCGTCGACTCGCTCAAGCTCACCGTCACCGTGCCCGCGGGCGCTCCCGCCGTGACGAACCCGGACGGTGAAGTCGGGCTGCTGCTCGGCGACAAGCTGTGGGTCGTCGGCTCGGCGCAGGTCGCGACGTTGAACTCCTCGCAGATCACGCCGGTGTCCATGGACCAGTGGGCCAAGTACGAACGCCTGCCGGATCTCGTCCGGCGCTGACCGGATACGTTCTCCACCGAGGGTCGAATCGGACATGGGGGACCGGGAAGTGGCAATCACGGCACGACGGCCGAGGGCGCTCGCGGACAGCGTGGTACCGGTGCCGGACGAACCGCGGCACGAACTGGCCTGGCTGGGCTTCTCCGCCGCGTTCGTGGCCTCGGTGGCGTTCCTGCTGCTCATCCCGGCCGGGTGGTCCCGGCTCGACCACCTGTGGGCCGAGGACGGCGCCCGGTTCATGGTCGACGCGGTCCGCTCCCCCGTCCTCACGAACCTGGTCGACCCGTACGGCGGCTACCTGCACGCCTTCCCGCGGCTGGTCGCGCAGGTCGTGGCGCTGCTGCCGTTCGAGTGGACGGCCGCGGGCTTCGCGATCGGCGCCGCCGTCCTCCGCGCGCTGATCGCGTTGATCACGTTCGCCGCCTCGAAGGCGTACCTCCGCTCCACGCCGATGCGGTTCGCGCTCGCGGCGCTGGTGATCGTGCTGCCGGCGGGCAACTCCGAGACGTTGAACAACGTCACCAACCTGCACTGGTTCCTGCTCTACGGCGTCTTCTGGGCGTTGCTGTGGCGCAACGCCCCACGCGTGCCGGTCGCGTTGTTCGTGGTGCTCTCGGCGCTGACCAGCCCGTTGGTGTTCATCCTGGCGCCGATCGCGCTGGTGCGGCTCTTCCAGCCACGCCGGGAGGTGCCGATCGCGTTCCTCGCCGCGCTGGTCGTGCAGGGCGTCACGATGGTGTTCGCCGACCGCACGCCGTACTCGCACGACGAGGTCGACCCGGTGCAGGTGCTGCTGGCGAGCCTGCTGCGGGTGCCCGTGGTGGCGTTCACGGGCTCGGAACGGGTCAGCGACCTCTACCCCGCCCAGGGCAACCTGGTGATCATCGCCGCGCTGCTGGTGGCGGCCGTGCCGATCGCGGCCGGACTGCGGTTCGGCGACCGGGCCGGGCGGACGCTCGCGCTCGTCGCCTCCGCGTACAGCGTCGTGCTGATCGTGGCGTGCCTGGTGCTGAACTGGTCTCAGGTGCTGCAGGTGCAGGCGCCCGAGGCCGTGATGGCCGGGCAGCGGTACAGCATCGCGCCGTGCCTGTTCCTGTTCACCGCGATCTTCGTGGGGCTGGACGCGACGCCCGCGAAGACCTGGGAACGCGCGGTCGTCGCCGGGAGCCGCTACCTGGTCGGGATCCTCGTGGTGGTGAGCGTCTTCGCGCACCTGCGGGTGCCCAGGACCGTGCTGGACGGCATCCCGTGGGACGAGAGCCTCGCCCGTGCGCGGGCGGAATGTTCCGCCGGCGCGGCGGAAGCGCGGTTGGAGCACGAGCCGCAGGGGTGGTTCTTCATCGTCCCGTGCGAGTCGGTGCGCTGACGAAGTCCCGGAACGAGGTCGGCGGCTTTCCCGTCACGTCCTCGACCGTCGTGGTGACCCGGTCTTCCGCGCCACCGCGGATGTCCTCGTCGAGCCGGGCCAGCACGGCCGCGAATTCCTCTGGCAGGCCTTGGGAAATCCGGTCGGCCAACTCGGCGGTGCTCACCGAGCGGTGCCGCACCGGCCGTCCGGTGACGTCGGTGATGATCGCGGCGGCGTCGGCGTAGCTCAACGCCTCGGGTCCGGTGAGCACGTGGTCCGCGTTGTGCGGCACCGGATCGGTCAGCGCCCGCGCGGCCACGGCGGCGATGTCGGCGGCGTCCACGAACCCCACCCGCCCGTCGCCCGTGGCCGTGACGATCTCGCCGGCCAGCACGCCCGCCGCCACCGGGTGGTCACCGGTGAAGTTCTGCATGAACCAGGACGGGCGCAGCACCGCCCACTCCGGCAGGGTGCGCACGAGTGCGGGGAGAGCGCCCATCCCCGTGGCGCTCTCCGGCACCGCGGACGAGCTCAGCAGTACCACCCGCCGCACGAGTCGCGCTCGAGCGAGCATCGACTCGACCGCCGGAACGGGGTCGACGACTCCGATCGGGGGGATCAGGTAGATCCTTTCTATCCCGTCCAGCGCCGTTTCAAACGTCGAGGGGTCGTCCCAGTCGAACCGGACGTGGTTGTCCCCCACCGGCTTCCTGGTGCCGACCAGGGCTTCGGGCAGCAACGACGCGAGCCGGCTGCCGGTCGTACCGGTGCCTCCGACGATCAGCACGCTCATGCCGCCAGCTCCTGGGCGAGCAGCGGGTTCCAGTAGTCGCGGTAGTGCGCGATCTCGCCGTCCCGGACCGTGATCACCGCGATGTACGAGGCGCGGTAAGGCTTTCCGGTCGCGACGACCACGCCCTCCGCGTCGAACTCGGCGACGAGCACGTCCGGGGTCTCGTGCACGACCTGCTTCGGGAACGACCTGATGTCGAGCATCTTCGGGTAGTCGCGCAGGTAGTCCTCGATCGCGGCGCGGCCCTCCAGCCGGGAGGGCCAGCCCGGCGGCGCGAACGGGAACTCCATCACGCCGTCCTCGGCCCACAGGCCGGCGAACCCGATCATGTCCTTGTCCAGCAACAGGCGCAGCGCCCTCGGGATGAGGTCCACGGAGGCTCCTCCGAAACGAAGTGGACGAGACGGTACCGTCCCGTCCACACCACCGTAGACAGAACGGGACCGTCTCGTCCAGTCCTATGATGTGCGCCATGACGAAGCGCACCCCCACCGGAGCCGCCGTCCTGCAGCCCCAGGTGACGCAGGCGATCACCGAGGCCGTGTTCGAGGAACTCGCCCTGCACGGCTACGCGCGGCTGTCGATGGAGTCGGTGGCGAAACGCGCGGAGGTCGGCAAGAGCGCCCTGTACCGGCGCTGGCCGTCCAAGCAGGACATGGTGGTCGCGGCCCTGTCGGAGTTCTCCGTGCCGCTGGCCGAGGTGCCGGACACGGGCTCGTTGCGCGGTGACCTGCGAGCGACCGTCCAGGCCGTGCACGACTGGCTGACGCACCCGCGGTTCGCCACGGTCCTGCCCGACCTCACCGCCGAGGCCGTCCGCAACCCGGCGTTGTCCGACGCCATCGCGGCGACGATCGGCGAACCCCGGCGCGCGCTCGGTGCCACGACGTTGCAGCGCGCGGTGCGGCGCGGCGAACTACCGGCCGACTTCGACGTCGAGATCGCCCTGGACCTGGTCGCGGCGCCCGTCTACTGGCGGCTGTCCGTCCGCCGCGCGCCCGTGGAGCCCGACTACCTCGACCGGCTCGTCGACCACCTGGTGCGCGCGCTTCAGCCCTGATCAGTGCTGGTAGCTGGGGTAGTCGACGTACCCGGACGGCGCGGAGAACCACGTCTCCCGCTCCGTGCTCACGAGCGGCAGGCCGAGCCGGAACCGTTCGACCAGGTCCGGGTTGCCGAGGTAGGCGCGGCCGTAGCTGATCAGGTCGGCGCCGTTGGCGAGCCAGCGCTCCCCCTGCTCTTGCGTGCTCTCGACCGGCCCGATCTGACCACCGGGGTTGAGGACGAACGCCGTCGGCCACGCCTTGCGCAGCCCCATCAACGTCTCGTCGTCGGTGGTCGCGAGCACGTGGACGTAAGCGATGTCCGGCAACGCCTTCAGCAGCGAGCCGTAGAGCGCCGGCACGTCCTCCTCGACGATCCCCTGGATCTCACCGCCGGGTGAGAGCCGGATGCCGACGCGGTCCGCCCCGATGGCGTCGACCGCGGCTTCGACGGCCTCCACGGCGAACCGGACGCGCCCCGCACCGCCGTACCGGTCGGTCCGCTCGTTCGCGCTGGACGAGAGGAACTGCTGGATCAGGTACCCGTTGGCGCCGTGCAGTTCCACACCGTCGAACCCGGCGTCGACGGCCCGGCGCGCCGCGTCCCCGAACGCCTGGACCTGCTCCACGACCTCGGCGGTCGTCAGCGCACGCGGAACGGGCGCGGGCGCCATGCCGGACGGGGTGAACACGTCGGTGCCGGCCGCGATCGCCGACGGACCGACGGGGTGGTGCCCGGCGACGTCGACGTGCCCGATGCGGCCGCCGTGCATGAGCTGGGCGAAGATCCGGCCGCCGTTGGCGTGCACGGCGTCGGTGACCACCCGCCACGCCTCGACCTGCGCGTCGTCGTGGACGCCGGGCATGGACGGACCGGCCTGGCCGACGGCGTTGGGGTGCACGCCCTCGGTGACGATGAGCCCGGCGGTGGCGCGCTGGGCGTAGTAGGTGGCCGTCTCCGCCGTCGGTTTGCCGTCAACGGCCCGCGCGCGGGTCATCGGCGCCATCACGAGGCGGTTCGGCAGGGTCAGGTTTCCGAGTCGGTAGCTGGTGAGGAGCATGCCCTCTACGCTAGAAACCTGACATTGACGTCAGAGGTAGCTTTTGTGGCGGAGGTCTCAATGCGGATCGGTGAGTTGGCGGAACGCACGGGCGTGAGCGTGCGCGCGTTGCGCTACTACGAAGAGCAGGGCCTTCTCGGTTCGGAACGCACCGGTAGCGGGCAGCGGCAGTACGGCGAACCGGCGGTCGACCGGGTGCGGCTGATCCAGCAGCTCTACGGCGCGGGCATGTCCAGCGCGTCGATCCTGGAGCTGCTGCCGTGCGTGGTGACCGGGATCGCGACACCCGAGATGCTGGAGCGGATGCGCGAGCACAGGGCGTCGGTGGTGCGGCAGATCGCCGAGCTCCAGGACACCCTGCTGCGGTTCGACGCGGTCATGGCCAACGCCGTGACCAGCCACGACACCGGTGTGTCCTGTCACATGGCGAACGGACAGGACACACCAGGGGATCAGATCGTGGCGGTGTCGATGACGAACCGGTAGCGCACGTCGCTCGACTGCACGCGGTCGTACGCCGTGTTGATCTCGTCGGCACTGATCAGCTCGATCTCGGCGCCCAGGCCGTGCTCGGCGCAGAAGTCCAGCATCTCCTGGGTCTCCGCGATGCCTCCGATCATCGAACCGGCGAGCGTCTTGCGCTGCGAGATCAGGCTGAACAGGTTCAGCGAGATCGGCTCCTCGGGCGCGCCGACGTTGACCAGCGTGCCCTCGGTCTTGAGCAGCGAGATGTAGGCGCTGAAGTCCAGCGGCGCCGAGACCGTGGAGACGATCACGTCGAACTTCCCCCTGAGCTCGGCGAACGTCGCCGGGTCGTTGGTGGCGCGGAAGTCGTGGGCGCCGAGCTTGAGGCCCTCGTCCTTCTTGCGCAACGACTGCGACAGCACGGTCACCTCGGCACCGAGCGCGGCCGCGATCTTGACGCCCATGTGGCCGAGCCCGCCGAGGCCGACGATCGCGACCTTGGTGCCGGGGCCGACGTTCCAGTTCTTGAGCGGCGAGTACAGCGTGATGCCCGCGCACAGCAACGGAGCGGCCACGTCCAGCGGCAGCGCGTCGGGGATGCGCACGGCGTAGTTCTCGTCCACGACGATCTGCTTCGAGTAGCCGCCGTAGGTGACCTCGCCGTTGTAGTCGGTGGCGTTGTAGGTCTGCACGTTGCCCTTGGCGCAGTACTGCTCCAGGCCGCGCAGGCAGTAGTCGCACTCGCGGCAGGAGTCGACGAAGCAGCCGACACCGACGCGGTCACCGACGGCGTACCTGGTCACCTCGGAGCCGACCTCGGTGACGACGCCCGCGATCTCGTGGCCGGGCACCATGGGGAAGGTGGCCTGGCCCCAGCCCTCGTTGACCTGGTGGATGTCGGAGTGGCAGATGCCGGCGAACTTGATGTCGATCAGGACGTCGTGCGCGCCGACCGCGCGACGCTCGATGGTGGTGCGCTCCAGCGGTGCCTTGGGTGCGGGAGCGGCGTAGGCAGCGACGGTGCTCATTCTCGGTGTCTCCTCGGTTCCGGTGTCGATGACGACACTGCTCCGGTTCGCGGGAGCTACCCAGACACCTGGTTTTCGTACGCCTGGCGTGCCTACCACTGGCAGTAGCAGGCACGGGTCCGCAGGTCCGGGGATACTCGAGGACATGGACGTAGACCCGCGCACCGAGCTGAGCGAGTTCCTGCGCAGCCGTCGGGCACGGCTGTCCCCCGACGACGTCGGCCTGCCCCGGTACGGCCGCACCCGCCGCGTGCCCGGCCTGCGCCGCGAGGAACTGGCGCAGCTCGCGGGCGTTTCCGTGGCGTACTACACGCGCCTCGAGCAGGGCAACGGCCGCAACGTCTCGGACGAGGTGATCGACTCGATCTCCCGCGCCCTGCGGCTGAACGACGCCGAGCACACGCATCTGCGCAACCTCACGGCGTGCCCGTACGACGCGACCAGCAGGAAGAAGCGGAAGAGCCACCCCCGCGAGGTCCGGCCGGCGTTGAGGAACCTGCTCGACACCGTCAGCGTGCCCGCGTACATCGGCGGGCGGCGCACCGACATCTACGCCTGGAACCCGATGGCGGCGGCGTTGTTCGGCGACTGGGGCGAGCTGGAGCCGCGCGAGCGGAACTGGGCTCGGTTGATCTTCCTGAACCCCACCGTCCAGCAGCTCTTCGTCAACTGGGAGGGCAAGGCCGCCGACATCGTCGCGTTCCTGCGGATGGACGCCGGCTGCTTCCAGAACGACCCGGAGCTCACCGAGCTGATCGGCGAGCTGTCGCTCAAGAGCGAGCTGTTCCGCCAGCTCTGGGCGCGGCACGACGTGAAGGAGAAGTCCTTCGGCACCAAGGTGTTCCGGCACCCGCTGGTCGGTGACATGACGCTGTCGTACGAGACGCTGCGGATGCCGAGCGAACCCGAGCTGTTCCTCAGCACCTACCACGCCGAACCGGGCACCGCGTCCGCCGAGGCGTTGCAGCTGCTGGCGAGCTGGGGCAAGGACGCGACGCGGGTGTCTGCTAAGACCCAAGCATGAGGACACCACGTCTGGAGATCGAGTACTGCACCCGGTGCCGCTGGCTGCTGCGGGCGGGCTGGACGGCCCAGGAGCTGCTGACGACGTTCGTCGCGGAACTGGGCGAGGTCGCGCTCATCCCCGGCACCGGTGGAGTGTTCGACGTGCGGCTCGACGGTGAGACCCTGTGGTCGCGCAAAGAGCAGGAGGGCTTCCCGGACCTCGCCGTGCTCAAGCAGCTCGTGCGCGACCGGGTGGCACCGGAACGGTCGCTGGGCCACACCGATCGCAGGGCGTCCGACTCCTGAACGCCTGCCGCACCGGGCCTTCCGCGAATTCCCCGCGACGAGGGCCCGCTGCTCGTATCGTGACGGCCGTGCATCCGAACCAGGGTTGGCAGCTCCAGCAGGGACACGGTCCGGGGTACGGCCCTCCGCCCGGCTGGGGGCAGCAGCCGTTGCGGCCGAGCGTCGCGCCGGCGTTCCTCGCGGGTGGACTGTGGCTCGCCGTCTCCGTGCTGTGCTTCGTGCTGGCGGGCCTCAACTCCGCCGACGGCAAGGGGATCCGGCAGACCCCGGAGGCCGCCGTCGCGTTGCTCGGGCTCGCGTTCGGGCGCGGGTTCATCGCGAACGGCGATCCGGCGATCGTCGCCACGTACGTCGCGGGTGGCGTGGTGCTGCTGTTCGCCGCCCTGTTGTTCGCACGACTGGGGTTCGCGCGGTGGGTGCTCGCCGGACTCGGGTTCCTGGTGGTCGCGTACTACGTGTTCGCGGTCGTCCGGTTGACGATCAGCAACGGCGGCACGCTGATCGTCGTGCCGGGGATCGCGCTGATGCTGTGGCTCGCGGCGTCGATGGTGTCGGTGCTGCCGCCGGTCGGCCGCGCGCTGCGGTGACCGGCGGCACGCACGTCAGGCCGTCGAGATGAACCCCTTCGACACCATCCAGTCGCGGGCCACCTCGCCCGCGTCCTTGCCGTCCACGTCCACCTGGCGGCACAGTTCGATCATCTGCTCGTTGGTGAGCGCGGCGCTGACCTCCTCCAGCGGCCCGCGGATCTGCGGGTACCGCTCCAGGAACTCGGACCGCACCGTCGGCGCCACGTTGTACTGGGGGAACGCCTTCTTGTCGTCCTCCAGCACGCGGAGCTCCTGCGCGGCGATGCGGCCGTCGGTCGTGAACACCTCGCCGATCGGGCAGGTGCCGCCCGCGATGGCCGAGTAGATGGTGCCGATGCCGAAGTTCTTCACCTCGGTGGTCGGGAAGCCGTAGACCCGTTGCGCGGCCGGGAAGCCGTCCTGGCGGCTGGTGAACTCGGTCTCCAGGCAGAACACCGCCTGGTCCGGGTTCTGGACGAGGAACGCGGCCAGGTCCGAGGTGGTCTTGAGGCCGTGCTGGTCGCCGTAGGCCTCGGTGACGGCGAACGCGTACTGGTCGTTCAGCGGTGAGTAGGCGAGCCACTCGACGCCGAACCGCTCCAGGTCCGCCTTCTTCGTCGCCTCGTACTGGGCCTGTTCGCCGCCGGTGACGGGCAGTTCGTTGCCCTGGTAGTTGATCCAGCCGGTGCCGGTGTACTCCCAGGTGACGTCGACCTCGCCGTTGAGCAGGGCCTGCCGCGCGGTCTGCGAGCCCTTGAGGTCGGTCAGGTCGATGACGTCGGCGCCCGCGGCGGACAACGCCATCTCGGCCAGGTAGCCGAGCAGGATGTTCTCGGTGAAGTCCTTGGACCCCACGGTGATCTCGACGCCCTGCAACGCCTGGTCGGGCTTGATCGAGCCGGGCAGCACCTTGTACGGCAACGCGCTGTTGACGTCGAGGCCGCAGCCCGACAACACGAGCAACGCGACCAGCAGCAGCCTCTTCACCTGACCCCCTTGGGGCCGAACCAGTGCTCCATCACCGCGCCGGCCCAGTCGACCAGCAGCGCGAGACCCGCGGCCAGTGCCGAGCCGGTCACCAGGACCTTCATCAGGTTCAGCTTGTAGCCGGTGTCGATGAGCAACCCGAACCCACCGGCGTTCACGAACAGACCGAACGTCGCCGTGCCGACCGCCAGCACCAGCGAGGTGCGCAGGCCGGCGAGGATCAACGGCGTGGCGAGCGGGAACTCCACCCGCCACAGCACGCTCGACGCCGACATGCCGATGCCGCGCCCCGCGTCCACAAGGGACGGATCGACCTGCTGGATGCCGACGATCGTGTTGCGCAGCACCGGGAGCAACGAGTAGAACGCGAGCGGCAACGCGGCCACCCACAGGCCGCCGGACGCGCCGGTAACGAGGAACCACAGCACCAGCACGCCGAGCGCGGGCGCGGCCTGGCCGACGTTCGCGATCGCCAGCAGCACCGGCGCGAGCCAGCGCGCCCACGCCCTGGTGGCGAGGACGCCCGCCGGAACGGCCACGGCGAGCACGATCACGGTCACCACGATCGTCATCATCAGGTGGTCGTACAACGCCGTGAGCAACGACTTCGCGTTCAGCGTGCTCTTCTCGGTCGCGGTCAGCTCTCCGCTGAACACCCACACCAGCACACCGCCGACGATCAGCAGCACCGCCAGCGGTTGTGCCCAGAACCGGATCCGCTCGGCCGTCACGCGTTCGCCCTCAGCTGCTGCACGACCTCGGTCACCGTCGCGAGGTCGACCGTGCCGACGTACTCGCCGCGACCGCCCGTGACGACCGCGCGGCCGCCCTCGTTGACGATGGCCTCGAGCGCGTCCCGCAACGTCGACTGCAACGACACCATGTCCCGCACCGGCTGCCCGACGCGCTCCAGCGACGTCGCGCGGCGCAGGTCGTTCACCCGCACCCACCGCACCGGCCGGTCTCGCCGGTCGAGCACCAGCACGAACTTCGCGTCCCCGGACTCCACAGTGGACGGATTGGCGTCCGCCCTGACCGTGACCGCCTGTCCCAGCTCGACGTCCCGGACGCGCATCAACGTCAACGCCTTCAGCGAGGCGCCCTCGCCGACGAACCCGGCGACCGTGTCGTCCGCGGGACTGGCCAGGATCGCGTCCGGCGTGTCGTACTGCAGGATCGTGGACCGGTCGCCCAGCACGGCGATCTTGTCGCCGAGCTTCACGGCCTCGTCGAAGTCGTGCGTCACGAACACGATCGTCTTGCGCAGTTCGTTCTGCAGCCTCAGCAACTCATCCTGCAGGTGGCCTCGGGTGATCGGGTCGACCGCGCCGAACGGCTCGTCCATCAGCAACACCGGCGGGTCGGCCGCCAGCGCCCGCGCCACCCCGACCCGTTGCTGCTGCCCGCCGGAGAGCTGCCGGGGGAACCGATCACCGAACTCGCCGGGATCGAGCCCGACGAGGTCCATCATCTCCTCGACGCGCGCCGAGGTCTTCTTCTTGTCCCACCCCAGCAACCCGGGCACGATCGCGATGTTCTGCGCCACCGTGAAGTGCGGGAACAACCCGGCCTGCTGGATCGCGTACCCGACCCGCCGCCGCAGGTCGTCCGGGTCGATCTTGAGCGCGTTCTCGCCACCGATGGTGATCTTCCCTGATGTCGGCTCGATCAACCGGTTGATCATCCGCATGGTCGTCGTCTTGCCACAGCCGGACGGTCCGACGAACACCACGATCTGCCCGGCGGGCACCACCATGGAGAAGTCGTCGACCGCCGCGGCCTTCTGCCCCGCGTACCGCTTGGTCACGTGGTCGAGCTCGATCTCAATGCCTTTTTCAGCCACGGACGCCCCTCGACACGGTGAAACGGTTGACCAGCACGTAGACGCCATCGAGCACCAGCGCGAGGATCACCACGCCGATCGTCCCGGTGAGAGCCTGGTTCATGGAGTTCGCACTGCCGGCGTTGGCGAGCCCGGAGAACACCTCGGACCCGAGACCCGGTCCCTTCGCGTAGGCCGCGATCACCGCGATGCCCATCAGCATCTGCGTGGCGACGCGCATTCCGGCGAGGATCGCGGGCCACGCCAAGCGCAACTCGACGCGGGTCAGCACCCCGATTCTGCTCATTCCGATACCTCTCGCGGCATCGCTAACCGCGGGGTCCACTCCAGCCAGTCCCACGATCGTGTTGCGCACGATCGGCAGCAGCGCGTACAGCACCAGGGCGACCACCGTCGTGTCCGCGCCGAGGCCGAACACCGGGATCAGCAACGCCAGCAACGCGAACGACGGAATCGTCAGAATCGTGCTCGCCAACGCCGTGGCCAGCGCCGAGCCGGCCGGACTGCGGTACACCGCGACACCGATCAGCACCCCGAGCACTGCCGCCAGGACCGTGCACTGCACAACTGCGCTGACGTGCAGGAAAGCCTGCAAAGACAGCCGGTCCCAGCGATCGGCTACGTACTCAAGAACATTCATCCTCGTGGCCCCGCCCTCGAAGTTGGCGTCCACCCAACACCATTGTGGACAGTGCGGCAACCATTCGTCACCGAAGCAAGTACCCGAACGGACGAGTTTCAAACCTTCTTCGAGGTACTTCTGGTACACCTCCGCAGCTGGTCAGCCCCCGGAACGCTCCACCGGCTTTCGAGGCCGGACTCATACGTTCTTCAACAAACGAGAAACGTTCCGCACCCGCCCACGCCTGCTGACCGCTTGGGGGATTTCTGAGATGTCGCACGAAGCTGAAGTGGACGGCGGATGCCTCCCCGACCTGCTGCGCAAGCAGGTCGAGGAACACCCCGATCGCACGGCCGTAGTCTTCGGTGCGGAGAGCATCAGCTACGGCGAGCTCTTCGAACAGAGCTCCGCACTGGCCACCCACCTCCGCAGACTCGGCATCACCGAAGACGACTGCGTGGGCATGTTCGTGGAGCCGTCGCTCGACCTCGTGGTCGGCGCCTGGGGCATCCTGTGCGCGGGCGGCGCCTACCTGCCGCTGAGCCCGGAGTACCCGGAAGAGCGCCTGCGCTACATGATCGAGGACTCGCGCACGAAGGTCGTCGTCACCCAGCGCGAACTCAAGCAGCGCCTGCAGGAACTGGCGCCGGCCACCACGAGGATCGTGACGCTCGACGACTGCGACGAGGCGTTCGACGACGGCTTCTCCCCCTCGCACACCAGCCTCGCCTACATCATCTACACCTCGGGCAGCACCGGCCGGCCCAAGGGCGTGATGATCGAGCACCGCAGCATCGTCAACCAGATGCTGTGGCTGCACGACGAACACGGCATCGACGGCACGAAGCGCGTCGTGCAGAAGACGCCGATGAGCTTCGACGCGGCGCAGTGGGAGATCCTCGCGCCGGCGGTCGGCAGCACGGTCGTCATGGGACGGCCCGGCATCTACCGCGACCCCGAGATGCTCATCGAGACGATGCGCGAGCAGGGGGTCACCACGCTCCAGTGCGTGCCGACGCTGCTGCAGGCGCTGATCGACACCGAGGAGTTCCACACCGTCACGTCGCTCAAGCAGGTCTTCAGCGGCGGTGAAGCGCTCTCCCGCACGCTCGCGCAGGCGTTCGTCGCGGACATGCCGAACGTCCAACTCGTCAACCTCTACGGCCCCACCGAAACGACGATCAACTCGTCGTCGTACGTGGTCGACCCGGCCGGGCTGGCCGAGGCCCCGAAATCCATCTCCATCGGGCTCCCGGTCGCGCAGACGACGTACCTGGTGCTCGACGAGAACCGGGACCTGGTGACACCGGGCGAGATCGGCGAGCTGTACATCGGCGGCATCCAGGTCGCACGCGGCTACCTGCACCAGCCGGAACTCACGCGGGAACGCTTCGTGGACGGCATGTTCCGCACCGGCGACCTCGTCACGCAGAACCTCGACGGCACCGTGCAGTTCGCCGGACGCGCGGACAGCCAGGTGAAGCTGCGCGGCTACCGGGTGGAGCTCGACGAGATCCGGCTCGCCATCGAGACGCACGACTGGGTGCGCAACGCGGCCGTGATCGTCAAGGAGGACGAGCGCACCGGGTTCCAGAACCTGATCGCGTGCGTCGAGCTGAACCCCAAGGAAGCCGCCCTGATGGACCAGGGCAACGCGGGCTCGCACCACCAGTCGAAGTCGAGCCGCCTGCAGGTGCGGGCGCAGCTGTCGAACCCCGGTGTGCGCGACGACCTCGGCGGCCGGCAGAGCTTCGAGCTGCCCGGCGAGGAAGCGAGCTGCCTGCAGCGCAAGGTGGTCTTCAGCCGCAAGTCCTACCGCTTCTACGAAGGTGGCCAGGTCACCGACGCAGATCTGGTGCGACTGCTGGAGCGCAAGCCGATCGGCGCGGGTTCGAAGGACCCGAAGAGCATCCACTTCGCCGAGCTCGGCGAGATCCTGCGGTACTTCGGCGCGCACTTCAGCGACCAGCGCCTGCTGCCCAAGTACGGCTACGCCTCACCGGGTTCGCTCTACGCGACGCAGCTGCACCTGGAACTGCACCACATCGCGGGGCTGCCGGCCGGGCTGTACTACTACCACCCGCTGCGCCACCAGCTCGTGCTGGTCCACGAACTGCAGGAGAGCTTCGAGGCCAAGGCCAAGCTGCACTTCATCGGACGCAAGGCCGCCATCGAGGCCGTGTACCTCAACAACATCCAGGAGGTCCTGGAGATCGAGACCGGCCACATGGTCGGGCTCTTCGAGGAGGTCCTGCCCGGCTACGGCCTCGACATCACGGCCTCCGAGCACACCCCGCAGACCAAGGACCTGCTCGACGTCGCCGACGAGGACTACTACCTCGGCACGTTCGAGCTGTGCGCCTACACCGGGCTGCGCGAGGACGACGTCGACGTCTACGTCCAGACGCACCCCGGCCGCGTCACGAACCTGCCCGGCGGCCAGTACCGCTACGCCGACGGTGAGTTCGAGCGGGTGTCCGACGAACTGGTGCTGCGCAAGCACGTCATCGCCATCAACCAGGCCGTGTACGAGCGGGCGAGCTTCGGCGTCACCGCCATCAGCCGGTCCACGGAGGACTGGCGGCGCTACGTCGACCTCGGCCGGACCATGCACCGGTTCTCCGCCAACGACGTCGACCTCGGTTTCATGTCGTCGGGCTACAGCTCGAAGTCGGACAACGACCTGCCGTCGGCCAAGCGCGTCAACGGCATCCTCGCGGACATCGGCGAGGAGCCCGGCCCGTCGTACTTCTTCCTCGGCGGCAAGGTCTCCTACGACCAGCGCCGCAGCCCCGGCATGAAGGAAGACGTCGTCCACATGAAGGGCCCGGCCGAGCTGATCCGGGACGACCTGGTGAACTTCCTGCCGGACTACATGATCCCGAACAAGGTCGTGGTCCTCGACGCGCTGCCGCTCTCCGCGAACGGCAAGATCGACGTCAAGGCCCTGGAGGCGTCGGACAAGACCAACGTCGACGACCAGGACCGCCCGTTCGTCGCGCCGCGCACCCTCACCGAGCGCCGCATCAGCGAGATGTGGAAGAAGCTGATGAAGCGCGAGACCGTCTCGACGCACGACGACTTCTTCGAGACCGGCGGCAACTCGCTGATCGCGGTCGGCCTGGTCAACCGCATCAACAAGGACTTCGGCACGAGCCTGCCGCTGCAGGTGCTCTTCGAGTCGCCGACCATCGAGCAGCTCTCCCGCCGCGTCGACGGCCTGCACGAGGGCCCGATCTCGCGGCTGGTCCCGTTGCAGCCGGGCGGTGACGACGTGCCGGTGTTCTGCTGGCCCGGTCTCGGCGGCTACCCGATGAACCTGCGCACGCTCGCAAGTCGTTCGGAGCGCCCGTTCTACGGCGTGCAGGCGCACGGCATCAACGAGGGCGAGACGCCGTACGGCACCATCCGCGAGATGGCCGCCGCCGACATCGAGGCGATCAAGAAGGTCCAGCCGGAGGGCCCGTACACGCTGTGGGGCTACTCCTTCGGCGCGCGGGTCGCGTTCGAGACGGCCTACCAGCTCGAGCAGGCCGGCGAGCAGGTCGAGAACCTCTACCTGATCGCGCCGGGCTCACCGAAGGTGCGGTCGGAGCGGGACAGCGACGAGGCCTCGTACGCCAACACCGCGTTCGTCACGATCCTGTTCTCGGTGTTCGCGGGCAGCATCACCGACCCGCGGTTGCAGCAGTGCCTGGAGATCGCGAAGGACGAGGACAGCTTCGCCGCGTTCATCAGCGCGGAGATGCGCGACCTCGACAGCGAGCTCGTGCGGCGGATCATCAAGATCGTCACCGAGACGTTCTCCTTCAAGTACACCTTCAGCGAACTGGCCGAGCGCACCATCACCGCGCCGCTCACGATCTTCAAGGCGCAGGGCGACGACTACTCGTTCATCGAGGGCAGCGAGGGCTTCTCGATCACCGAGCCCACGGTCGTCGAGCTGGAGGCCGATCACTACAGCCTGCTGCGCGAGCCCGACATCGACGAGCTGCTGGCGTCGATGCGGCGGAACGAGACCGTGCAGAAGGAGATCGCCCAGGTACCGGTGCTGCTGTCCGACGAGCAGATGGCCGAGCTGATCGCGGCCGTCACGAAGGCCGTCACGCTCGCGATCGCGGGTGGCCGGTCGTGAGGGAGTTCCGATGCCACACGTGAACATCAAGCACTTCCCTGCCCCGCTCAACGAAGAGCAGGCGTCCGAGCTGGTCTCGGCCATCACCGAGGCGGTGACGAAGGCGTTCGGCTGCGACGAGGGCGTCGTGTCCATCGCCCTCGAACCGGTCGAGCAACGGGCGTGGCAGGACCAGGTCTACGCGCCGGAGATCGTGCAACGCCACCACCTCCTGCACAAGACCCCGAGCTACTGAGGTGCCGATGAACATCCCCCTTGTCTACAGCGAGGAAGTGGCCGAGGCGATCACGGCCGGGCAGCCCGTCGTGGCCCTGGAGTCCAACGTCATCACGCACGGCCTCGACTACCCGGACAACGCCGAGACCGCACGCCTGGTCGAGGACGCGGTCCGGGCGAGCGGCTCGGTCCCGGCCACCATCGGCATCGACAACGGCCGGATCCTCATCGGTCTCACCGAGTCCGACATCGAGAGGTTCGCGACCGTCAAGGGGATCCCGAAGGTCAGCAGCCGCGACCTGCCGATCGTGCTGGCCCGCGGCGGGATGGGCGCGACCACCGTCGCGTCCTCGGTGATCGCCGCACAGCTCGCCGGGCTGAAGTTCTTCTCCTCGGCAGGAATCGGTGGGGTGCACCGGGGCGCGGAACGCACGATGGACGTCTCGTCGGACCTCGTGCAGTTCACCCGCTCCAAGGTCGCGGTGGTGTGCGCGGGCGCCAAGAACATCCTCGACCTCGGGCTGACCATGGAGTTCCTGGAGACGCACTGCGTTCCGGTCGTGGCCTACCGGTCGGACGACTTCCCGGCGTTCTACTGCGTGTCCAGCGGTCTGCGCGCACCGCACCGGATCGACGACCCGACGGTGCTGGCGAAGGCGATCGAGAACCACTGGGCGCTCGGCAACCCCGGTTCGTTCCTCGTCACCACGCCGACCAAGCAGGCCGACGCGATCGACGGCGCCGAGGTCGAGTCGGTGATCGCCGAGGCCGTCTCACGGGCTGAAACAGAAGGCGTGTCAGGACAAGCGATCACGAAATACCTTATGAGGGCCGTAGACCGCGCGACGGAGGGGCGTTCCGCGAAGGCCAACATGGCGGTGCTGATCAGCACCGCCGAGGTCGCCGGAGAACTCGCCGCCGCCCACGCGAAGGAGTTCGCCTCATGACCCGCCGGTGCGCCATCTTCGACCTCGACGGCACGCTCGTCGACACACCCCGTGGCATCGTCACGACGTTCGCCGCCGTGTTCGCCCAGCTCGATCTGCCCACAGTGGACTCGGGAGCCATTCGCGGCACGATCGGGCTGCCGCTGCCCGCCGCGTTCGCGAAGGTCCTCGGGACAGCGGAGGACGAACCGGTCGTCGCGCAGTGCGTCGAGCTGTACCAGGCGACGTTCCGCCGGATCGTGCTGCCGATGGCGACGCAGCTGGTGTTCGCCGGCGTGTACGACGGGCTGAAGTCCTTGCGGGAAGAGGGTTTCCTGCTCGCCGTGGCGACCAGCAAGTTCATCGTGAACGCCGAGGCGCTGCTCACCGCGGCAGGTCTGCGCGAGGAGTTCGCCTTCGTCGTCGGCGCGGACCAGGTGGCAAAGCCCAAGCCGGACCCGGAGTCGGGGTTCGTCGTGCTGCGCGAACTCGGGGTGGCACCGGCGAACGCGGTGATGGTCGGCGACACCACGCACGACGTCCTGATGGCGCACGGGGCGGGCATGGGGTCGATCGCCGTCTCCTACGGCGTGCACAGCGTCGACCAACTGCTCGGCGCCAACCCCACCTGGCTCGTCGACTCCTTCCCCGGAGTCGTGGCCGCCGTCAAGGAGTGCTCGTGACCTCCATCGAGGCGTACCTGGAGAAGAACGTCCACGTGTTGCCGCAGACGAACCAACTGCGCGCGATGCACACGATCGTCCGCGACCGGCACGTTTCGCGCGAGGACTTCGTCTTCTACACCGAGCGGATCAACCGGCTGCTCATCGAGGCGGGCCTCGACCTGCTGCCGTTCGAACCGCACGACGTCACCACGCCCGTCGGCGCGACCTACCACGGGTTGCGCGCGACGGAGAGGCTCGTCGGCGTCCCGATCATCCGGGCCGGCGAGAGCATGGAGGCAGGGCTGCGGGCGGTCGTGCGGGGCGCGCGGATCGGCAAGATCCTGATCCAGCGCGACAGGACGACCAAGCTCCCCCAGCTCTACTACTCGAACCTGCCGGACGACATCGCGTCCCGGCAGGTGCTGTTGCTCGACCCGATGCTCGCCACCGGAGGCACCGCGAACGCCGCGATTCAAGTGCTGCTCGACCGCGGTGTGTCAGAAGAGAACATCGTGTTCGTCACGTTCATCACGGTGCCGGAGGGCATCGAGGCGGTGTGCTCGCGGTTCCCGCGGGTGCGGATCGTGACGTCGGCGATCGAGGAGCGACTCAACGAGAACGCTTACATGGTGCCGGGAATCGGTGACTTCGGCGATCGGTTCTTCGGCACGGACGACTGACGGGGGCACGACCATGAAGGGCAACCGGCTGCTGGCCGACTCCGCGATCACGGCGCTCGCGCCGATGATCTGGGGCAGCACCTACATCGTGACGACCCAACTCCTGCCACCGGACCGGCCGCTGCTCGCCTCGGTGGTCCGCGCGCTGCCGGCGGGCCTGATCCTGCTGCTGGTCGGCCGGGTCCTGCCCCAGGGCCTGTGGTGGTGGCGTGCGCTGGTCCTCGGCACGCTCAACATCGGCGCGTTCTTCTTCCTGCTCTTCCTGGCCGCCTACAAGCTCCCCGGCGGGGTCGCGGCCCTGGTGGGCTCGGTCCAGCCGGTGATCATGCTGGGGCTCGCGGCACTGGTGCTCGGCGACAAGATCCGGCTGCCGCACGTGCTGGCCTGCTTCGCCGCCACCACCGGTGTCGCGTTGCTGGTCCTGAAGGCCACCGCGGCGCTGGACGTGGTCGGCGTGGTCGCCGCGATCGGTGGGGCGGTCAGCATGGCGTCCGGGGTCGTGCTCACGAAGCGGTGGCAGCGGCCGGCCGGGGTCAACGTGCTGATGTTCACCGGTTGGCAGCTGACCGCGGGCGGGCTCGTGCTGCTGCCCGCGCTGTTCCTGCTCGAGGGCCTGCCGAGCTCGATCAACGGCACCAACGCGCTCGGCTTCGGCTACCTGATCGTGTTCGGCTCGCTCGTGGGCTACTCGGTGTGGTTCCGCGGCACCGACCGCGTGCCCGCGATCGGCCTGTCGTTCCTCGGCTTCTGCAGCCCGATCATCGCCACGGTCCTCGGGTTCGTGTTCCTCGGCGAGACCTTGTCGTTCCTGCAGTTCGTCGGCGCGGCGATCCTCATCGGCGCGATCCTGCTGGTGCAGCTCACGCCGACGAGGAAGCCGGTGCTCGACGAACCCGTGCGCGAACTTCAGCGCACGACGTCGTAGACGAACTTCTGGATGCCGTTGCCGTAGGTCTCGCTCTCGACGACCTTGAGCAGCTGCTTGTCCTTGTCGGTCTCGCTGAACAGGCGCTTGCCGGCGCCGAGCAGGACCGGGAACACCAGCAGGTGGTAGCGGTCGATCAGGCCGGCGTCGGACAGGTTGCGGTTCAGCGTCGCGCTGCCGTGGATGGAGATCGGGCCGCCCTCGGTCTCCTTCAGCGCGGCCACGTCGTCCAGCGAACGCAGGATCGTGATGTCGCCCCAGTTGTCGACCAGCTGGTCCTCCTTGAGGGTGCTGGAGACGACGAACTTCGGCATCACGTTGTACTTCGGGAAGTAGTCGAGCGTCGGCCAGACCGGGGAGAAGCCCTCGTAGCTGACCCGGCCCATCATCATCGCGGTGGCCTCGTCCTGCTCACGACCCTTGAGCTCGTAGGCGGCCTCGTCGAACTCGATGTCCTTGAACGTCCAGCCGGAGCTGCGGTGACCGGGCTCGCCGCCGGGCGCCTCGATGACGCCGTCGAGAGACATGAACGCGGTGGCGATCAGGGTGCGCATTGTGGTTCTCCTCGGTGTTCGCACTTGCTGTCATCAGTGCGTCGAACGGGAGACTACGTAAATCGACATCCGCCGCGAGGAATTTTTCCGGGACGCGTGCCGGCGGCGCTGAACACCCCACCGAGTCCAGCGCCGCCGTCCGGTGCGAGAGTCTTCCCGCTGGTCGGCGCGCTGACATGGGGGCTCAGCCCCCAATTAACGGGCGGGCGTGGGCGATCAGCTCGGCCCGGTTCTGGCAGCCGGTCCGCGCTTTGAGGCTCCCCACGTGCCGTTCGACCGTGCGCGGCGACAGGAACAGCCGCTCGGCGATCTCGGCGTTCCCGAACCGTTCGACGACCAGCCGCAGGACCTCGTACTCGCGGACCGTCACGCCCGCCCTGCGCAGCTCGGCCGGGACCGTGTCGTGGTCGCGGCGGCGGCGTTGCTGGGGTGCGCCCGCCTCGCGCAGCGCGGCCCGGCAGGCCGCGGCGACGGCGGGCACGCTCAGGGCGTGGAAGTACTCCTCGGCCTCGCGCAGCCACTCTAGGGGCTCGCCCCAGCCGTCTTTCAGCGCTGCCTGGCCCGCGAGCCTGAGGCCGAGGTAGCGCGGCAGGCCGAGGCCTCTGCTGAGTTCCAGCGCCTCTGCTGCTGCGGCGGTGGCCTGGGCCGTGTTGCCCTCACGGCCGTGCAGGATCGCGTTGCTCCACGCGAAGTAGGTGCGGTGCAGCTGGACCTGCGACAGGTGCGACTCGGCCAGCCGTTCGTGCTCCGGACGGCCCGCGAGGCCGTGCGCGACCCTCGTGAGCAGCCTCGGGCCCTGGTAGAAGGTGCCGCGCAGGATGCGCGGCTCGGTGACGGCGTTCTCGATCTCGTCGAACTCGGCCAGCGCCCGCTCGTGCTGCTCCTCCATCAACGCGCAGACCGCCGAACTGTACGACCAGATCTCCTCGGACCCGCCGTGGTCGCGCAGCCGGGTCAGCGCCCGGTCGGTCGCCCTGCGGTCGCCGTGCATGGCCGCGATGCCGGCCTCGATGGCGACGGCCAGTGCCTTGAGGGCGTGCAGGCCGAGCTTCGCGGCGGCCTCCCCGGCGCTGCTGCCGTACCGCGCGGACTCCTCGTACTCGCCGCGCACCAGGTAGGTCGCGCCGAGGTGCAGGTCGGCGGCTATGAGGATCACGATCGCGCCGGTGTCCTGCGCGGCCTGGCGGGCGGCCAGGAGGTTGTCGACGCCGGTGGTCAGGTACTTGTCGGTGATCCCGAGTTCCAGCAACGCCCGCAGCCGCCACGCCGCGAGCCCGTGCTGTTCGGCCGTGTGCAGCCAGCGCTGGACGTGCTGCCGGGCCTCGGCGAGGTCCTGCCCCCTCGTGCAGCGGGTGAGCACTTCGAGGGCTTCGCAGACGACCTCCGGGGTGCCCGTCGCGGCGGCGCGTTCGGCCAGGGCGCGGACCTTGGGCAGCAGGTCGAGCTGGTTCAGGCCGAGCAGGAGAGTCGCCTTGACGACGTCGATCTCCGCGCAGGTCTCCCTGGCGGCGGCCAGCAGGTCGAGGCCGCGTTCCCACTGCCCCGCGACGGCGGCGACCCTGGCCTGCGCGAGCGTGACCGCAGCCCGGCGTTCCGGCTCGGCCCCGGCCGCCGTGAGGGCCTGCTGGAGCCGTTCCCCGAGCGCGAAGGCCCGTGCGCCGTTGTCCGCCGGGACGACCACGGCGGCCAGCGGCAGGACGTCGGCGAGCGCGGTGAGCAGGTCCGCGGTGAGGTCGGGATCGGTGGTGAGGGCCTGGCCCCGTTCAAGCAGTTCGACCGCGGTGCCGTACCGGCCGAGCGCGGCGGCGTGCCGTGCCGCCGCGGCCAGGGTCCGGACGGCTCTCGCCGGTTCGCCGCCCCGCTCCCACAGCTCGGCGATGAGCTCCAGTTCCTTGGGGCGCAACGATTCGGTGGTCTGCGCGGCTCTGCGGGCCAGGGTGGCGCGGGCGGTCGGCGTCATCCGGCCCGTGATGGCGTCGGCGGTCAGCGCGTGCCGGAACTGGTTGCCGTGCACCAGCTGCGCGCGCTCGGCGGCGTCGAACGAGTGCGCGCCCGTGAGGGCCGTGACGACGTCGAGCGGGAACGTCCGCCCGAAGATCGCGGCGGCTTCGAGCACCGCGACCGTCTCGGGCCCGAGGGCGTCGACCCGTTGCACCGTGGCGGCGGCGACCGTGGGCGGGACCTCGCGCAGGTCGCCGTTGAGCAGCTCCTCCACCACGAACGGCACGCCGTCGGAGACCTTGACGAGGTGCCGCAGCACGTCTTCCGGCGGCGGTGCGCCGAGGCGGTGGCGGGCGAGTTCGGCGACCTCGTCGTCGGTCAGCCCGGTGAGCCGCACCGTCGTCGCCGTGCGCCTCGCCGTCGCCGCGTCCGCGAGTCGTTGCGCGCCTTCGGGATGCGGCCGCAGCGTGGCGACGACCAGCACGGGTTCGTTCCCGACGTGGTCGAGCAGGTAGTCGACGACGGCCAGCGTCTCGCCGTCGGCCTCGTGCAGATCTTCCAGCAGCAGCAAGGTTTTCTCGGCCGTGAACAGCCTGAGCACCGCCTCGGCCCTGACCATCGCGGGGTCCGGCACCGCCGACGGCGCGTCCGGGGTCATCCGCAGCAGCACCGGCAGGTACGCGCCGAGCTGCCGTTCGTCCGGCGCGACCTTCCGGAACGCCGACAGCACCGCCTCGCACAACGCCCGCAGCGGCACCGCCCTGCTCGCCCGGCCCCTGAGTACCCGGAACCCGCTTCTGGTGGCCTGCGCCGCGGTGGCGGACGCCAGCCGCGACTTGCCGATCCCCGGTTCGCCCACCAGGAACACGGCGCCGCCCTCGTGCTGCTCGGCGCGGGTGAGGGCGGCCCGCAGCGCGGAGGTCTCCTCGTCACGACCGACCAGCACCGGGGACTGCATGGCGCCCGAGGGTACTAGCCCTGATGGTGGTCAGGAATCGAGAAGCGCGGGTCGGCGGGCGCTCCTACCGTTGTCCTCACCAGACGACAGGGAGGGCAGTGACATGGCCGCTAGCTCGGGGATTCGCCAGTTCCACCGCGTGGTGAGCATGGTCTTCATGGCCACCGTGGTGTTCACCGCGGTCGCGCTCACCGTGGACGCCGAGGCGGTCTGGGTGTCGTACGTGCCGTTGCTGCCGCTGTTCGTCCTCATGGGGACGGGCGTCTACATGTGGTTCCTGCCGCAGCTCGCCCGCCGCCGGGCGCGCAGGGCCTAGCCGTCCAGTCGTGCCCGGATGTGGTCGAGGGTGGTGTTGAGCGCCACCCCGTACACCGCGATCCGGCACGCCAGCCACCACAGCGTCGCGTCCGTCGGCGCCACGGCGAGGCCGACCACGAGTTCCCGCACGAGCCGCCGGGTCTGCGCGACCAGCACCCCGACGCTCTCGGTGATCTCCCCGAACGCCGCCGACACCGAACTCAGCCCGCGCAGCGCCTCTACGTTGTGGCTCATCAACCGCACGTGCTCGTCCGCGCCGGTCCACTCGGGCACGTCGAGCGCGAGGAAGTCCTCCAGCTCGTCGGCCATGTCCTGCTGCTCGGCGGCGATGTTGTACCAGGTCTCGGCGTGCGCGGCGATCACGTCCGGCAGGCCGGTGAGGTCGTCCAGCACGGCCCGCAGCGGCGCGATCCGCTCCAGCGCGGCGGTGGTCGTCTCCTCGACCGGTGCGACGAGCGACGGGAGTGCCGCCTCGCGGACCGGGTCCTGGGCGGGCGCGCGCACGCCGTAGAGGTCGTAGAGACTGGCCACGATCAGGCGGAGGTTCTCCTCGACGTACGCGACGAGCTCGTCCTGGCGCGCGTGCTTCTCCAGCACGGGGTGGATGATCCACCGGCACAGCCGGCCGTAGACGGTCTCGTCGCCGACCACGACGGCGCTGGCCTCGTGCACGGCCGCGAACCGCAGGCGCACGGCCTCGACCCGGCCGGCGTGACGGACGATCTGGCCGGTCACGCGCCTCCCTCCGGTCACCCGGATTCGCAGGCTAGCAGCGTCGGGGTCGACGGGCGGGCCAGCAGCCGGTCCCCGGCTTGACTCGGCACCGTGGTGCAGGGTCGATCGTGGCCCACATGACTCCTGTGGCCCGCTGGGGCAAAGCCGGTGCGCTGTACGACCTCGTGGCGAGCATCGCGTTCATCACGCCGTGGAGCGCCGCTCTCGCGCTGGACCTGCTGGGCACGCCCCACAGTGCGCAGACGTTGTTGTTCGCCACGCTGTTCGGCACCGTGGTGGTGATGTGGTCCGTGGTGCGGTGGCTGCGCCCCGAACCGTTGCTGATCGCGACCGACACGGTCGGCCGCGCGCTGTTCAGCGTGTGGTTCACGTGGGCGTTGTGGCAGGGGCACACGCCGGCGCTGGCAGGATTCCTCGCCCTCGAACTGTTCTGGGGCGCGGCCCAGCTGCGCGCCTTGGTGCGGAGGTAGTTTCCGGTGGTGCGCATATCCGAACTGGCCCGCGCCGCCGGGGTGGGCATCAGCACCGTGCGGTTCTACGAACGCCGGGGCCTCGTCCTCCCCTCCGCCCGCTCCCACGGCGGCTACCGGCACTACGACCAGGAGGCGCTGCGGCGGTTGAAGTTCATCCGCCGCGCCGCCCGGCTCGGCTTCACCCTCACCGAGGTCGAGCAGTTGCTCGCCGCCTCCGTCGAGCCCGACGTCGGTGACGTGGTGGGCGTCAAGGTCGCCGAGATCGAACAGCGGATGCGCGACCTGGAGAAGGTGCGGCTCGCGTTGCTCGACGTCGCCGAGAACGGCGTCCGGGCTCAGTGCCCGGTGGTCGCGGCGCTGAGCGACTGAGCGCCTCGACGTCGCGGACGGCAGCGACAGCAACAAGGCCGCGATCGTCACAGCGGCTTGTGCCTCCGGCAAGAGGCACAAGCCGCCTTTTTCGGTGTTCGCCCATAGGCTGTCGGGCGTCGGTGGCGAACGGGAGGTCGGACGGTGGCGAGCGAGACGGTGAGCGCGTTGATGGCCGAACTGGCCGCGCTCGACGACCCGAAGATGCGCGTGGTCAACGAGAAGCACGGCGACGACCACGGCGTGAACCTCACGAAGCTCCGCGCGATCGCCAAGCGGCTCAAGACCCAGCAGGACCTCGCGGTCGAACTCTGGTCCACCGGCGACACCGCCGCGCGCCTGCTCGCGTTGCTGGTCAACCGCCCCAAGGCCTTCTCGCAGGACGACCTGGACGCGATGCTGCGCGAGGCCGTGCGCCCCAAGGTGCACGACTGGCTCGTCAACTACGTGGTCAAGAAGTCGCCGCACTGCGAGGCGTTGCGCGTGCTGTGGTTCGCCGACGACGACCCGGTGGTCGCGAGTGCGGGCTGGGCGCTGACGGTCGACCGGGTGGCGAAGCAACCGGACGGGCTCGACCTCGACGGGCTGCTCGACCGGATCGAGAAGGACATGAAGGACGCGCCGCAGCGGTTGCAGTGGGCGATGAACCACTGCCTGGCGCAGATCGGGATCGAACGGCCGGAGCTGCGGGCGCGGGCGGTGGAGATCGGCGAACGCCTGGAGGTGTTGAAGGACTACCCGACGCCGGCCGGGTGCACGTCGCCGTTCGCGCCGATCTGGATCGCGGAGATGGTGCGGCGCAAGGGATAGTCCCTAGAGCCAGCCGCGTTCCCGTGCCGTGTTCGCCGCCTCAGACCTGTTGCGCGCCCCCAGCTTGGCCATCGCCGTCGACAGGTAGTTCCGCACGGTCCCCTCGGCGAGGTTGAGCCTGGCCGCGATGTCCGCGTTGCTCGCCCCCGTCGTGACCTCCTGCAGCAGCTCGCGTTCCCGTGGCGTCAACGGGTCCGCGCTGTCCCACGCGGCCATCGCGAGTTCCGGTGCCACCACCCGTTCGCCCGCGTGCACCCGCCGCAGCGCCGACACCAGCTCGGCGATCGGCGCGTCCTTCAGCACGTACCCCGCCACGCCCGCGTCCATCGCGCGCCGCAGGTACCCGCTGCGCGCGAACGTCGTGATGATCAGGACCCGCGTCGGGTCGCCGCGTTCGCTCAACGCCTGAGCCACGTCGAGCCCGGTGCGGCGCGGCATCTCGATGTCGGTCAGCAGCACGTCCGGCCGGTGTTCCGCCACCGCGGCCAGCGCCTCGTCGCCGTCTCCCGCCGTCGCGACGACCGTGACGTCCGGTTGCAGGTCCAGCAACTGCGCGAACGCGCCGCGCACCATCGCCTGGTCCTCCGCGAGCACGACCCTGATCACGTGGCCACCTTCAGCGGGACGGCGATGGTGACGGTGGTGCCGGCAGCGGCGGTGCGCGCGACCAGGCCGCCGAGCGCGGCGATCCGTTCGCGCATGCCCGTCAGGCCGTTGCCCTCCGGCGCGTGGCCGCCGACGCCGTCGTCCGCGACCACCAGCCGCAGCTCGCCGTCGCGGGCCTCGACGGCGATGTGGCACGTCCTGGCGCGGGCGTGCCTCGCCACGTTCGTGACGGCTTCCCGCAACGCCAGCGCCAGTTCGTGCTCGGTCGAGCCGACGATCGCGAGTTCCGGGTCGCGCCGCAGGACGACCTCCACGCCCAGGCTCGACAACGCGGCTCGGGCGGCTTCCAGTTCGGTGTCGAGGGACGCGGTGCGCCAGCCGCTGACGGCGTCGCGGACCTCGCCCAGCGCCGCCCGCGCGGCCCGTTCGATCTCCGCGGCCTCCTCCCGGGCCCGGGAGGGGTCCGCGCTGACGAGCTGGGCCCGCACGATGATCGCGGTCAGCGTGTGGCCGAGCAGGTCGTGCAGGTCGCGGGCGATGCGTTCGCGTTCCGCGAGGGTGGCGAGGTGCTCGATGCGGGCGGTGCGGATGCGCAGGTCCGACTGCTCGCGCTCGCGTTCCGACCAGTCGACCTGCACGACGCCGATCAGCCACAGGAAGATCAGCGACGGCAGCAGGCCCCAGATCCGGTACGGCAACTCGACCACCGACACCACGCCGAACAGGCAGATCAACGCCGTCAACGCCACGAACCAGCGCATCGCCACCCGGCGCGACTCCGCGAGCCCCGCGAACACCCCGGCGTAGACGAAGAGCACCGCCGCACCGGTGTTGAACGGCGTGACCAGCGCGCCGAGCACGACCGTCGGCACCAGGCAGCGCCAGCGGATCAGCTCCGGGCGGTACCAGGCCAGCACGTACATCGGGACGAAGGCCGCGACCACCACGGCGACGAGCGCCCAGTCCACCCAGTCCGTGCTCGGGTCGAAGATCGGTGCCCACAGCAGGTTGCCCAGGTAGATCAGGTGCACCCAGCGCGAGAATCCCACGGCTTTTCTCATGACCGGGCATGACGATACGACACGCCCGCGGCCACCGCAGCCACCCCGGCGAACGCCAGCAGCACCAGCACGTGCGTGAGCACCGGACCGCCGTTGAGCTGCGCGCGAGCCAGTTCGGACAGGTGGTGGTTGGGCAGGAACGCCGCGATGTCGCGGAAGAACGGCGGCATGATGTCGAGCGGCATCCACAGTCCGGACACGACGGACGTCGGGATCATGATCGCGTTCAGGATGGCCGCCCCCGCGCCCGCCTTGACCTGGAACCCGATCGCGAGACTCACCAGCGCGAACGGCAGCGAGCCGATGACCAGCACGACGCCGAGCCTCAGCAACGCGAGCGCGGGCGCGTTCAACGCACCGGTCAGCGCCGCCGTCGCCGTCATCGCGACCAGCACCCCGGCCGCGTAGGGCAGTGCCGCCACCACCTTCGCCGCCAGCGTCACGCCGATCGGCACCGACGACACCTGCTTCGCGCGCAGCCACCCGCGTTCCCGGTCGGCCGCCACCCCGAGGCCGGGGTTCATCAGCACCACCGAGATCACGCCGAACGCGCCGAACGTGGCGATCATCTGCGTGCCCGCGGACAACCCGCCGGCGCTGAACTTCCCGAACAACGACACGAAGAGCGCGAAGAACGCCACCGGCATGACCACCGAGAAGAACAGGGCGGCGGGTTCGCGGACGATACCCCTCAGCTCGTCCGCGACCTCCACCCCGAAGACCTGCCTGGTCATGCCGCACCCCTCTCGATCAGTCCCGCGACCGCCTCCTCCAGCCCGGCACCCTCGACCCGCAGGCCGGTGAGTCCGGGGTCCTGCACGAGCAGCACCCGCAGCAGCGCTTCCGGCGTGCGGGTGCCGAGGTGCACGTGGTCGCCGTCGGTGCGCAGCGACACGACACCGGGCAGCGCTTGGAGCTGCTCCAAGGCCAGCCCCGTCCGGGCGATGACCGTGCGGTCGGGCAGCCGCGCGACCAGTTCGTCCGGCGTGCCCTGGGCCACGACCCGGCCGCGGTCGAGCACCACGACGCGGTCGGCGACGGCCGAGGACTCCTCGATGAGGTGCGTGGTGAGCAGGACGCCGACGCCGCGCTCGCGCCGTTCGGCGAGGATCTGCCAGAACCGCTTGCGCGCCGGGACGTCCAGGCCCGCCGTCGGTTCGTCCAGGACCAGCAGCCTCGGGTCGCCGACGAGCGCCATCGCGAGCTGCAGCCGTTGCTTCTGGCCGCCAGAGAGCTTGACCGCGCGCCGTCCGGCCAGGTCGGTGAGGTCGAGTTCGGCCATCACCGGCCCGGCCGCCGACCTGGGCTTGCCCGCGCGCACCGCGGCACCGGTGACCAGTTCGGACACCTTCAACGTGGTCGGGAACCCCAGCGACTGCTGCACCACCCCGAGCTGCCGCCGCGTCGCCGCGATGCGCGGGTCTCCTCCTCCGACGCGCACCGACTCGCCGTGGTGCGGCAGCAGTCCGACGATCTGGTTCACCAGCGTCGTCTTGCCCGCGCCGTTCGGCCCGAGCAACGCCACGCACTCCCCCGCGCCGACGTCGAGATCGACGCCGTCCAACGCTTTGGTGGCGCCGTAGTCGTGTCGCGCCCCTCTGACCTCGAGCACCGTTTCCATGCCTCAAAGCCTGATCGCAGCGGGCTTCCGGCAGTAGTGAAGCGGAGTCACGAGGTCCGGATGACAAATGTCATTCGGGGCGGACGGCCTGCGCCCTCGGGTACTTGCGGCCGGGCATCGGGGCGGGCGAGCCGGTGAACGACACGGGTGTACCGGCGAGCAGCAACGTCAGCCCGCTCGGCAGCTCGTCGCGCGAGACGAACCACGAACTGCCGCGCGTGTCCGTGATGAACCCGTGTGCCTGCCCGGTCTTCCAGCTGGCCACCGTCCCCCTGCGGCGGCCGCGCGGCGCACCGACCGGGGACGCGACGGCCTGCGAGGACCGCACGAACGCGCGCCGCAGCGGGTAGTCGGCCTGGTCACCGGGGGCGAACAGGGAGTCGAAGCCGGGCGTGAACGGCGTCGCGGCTCGCAGCGGCGCGGCGGTGCGCGGGGTCCACGCGGGAGGCTTCTCGATGGTCTGGACGTCGACGACCGGCACGATGACGTGCACGCCGCGTTCGGTCAGGCGTTGCGCGAGCGGGGCGAAGTCCGAGTCACCGGTCAGCAGGACGACCCACTGCAGCGGCACGGTCATCGCCCGGTCCCACGCCTCCAGCGCGAGCTGGACGTCGACGCCCTTCTCCTTGCCGCCCTGCAACGGCAGGTCGTGCCGCGTGATGCCGGCGGCGGCCAGTGCCCGGTCGAACGACTCCGCCGGGGTGTCGATGCGGCCGCGGACGTAGTGGGCCTCGGCGACCACGCACTCGTCCAGGGGACGACCCGTCTCGGTGTGGACGTACCAGCGCAGCGCGTCGTGCAGGCCGTCGAGGGAGACGCGCGCGCCCCTGGGGTGCGCGGTGGCGTAGAAATCGCTGAGGTAGGCGAACCACGTGCCGTCGTAGAACACTCCGATCCGGACGGTCTCACCCACCGGTCGAGATTACTACTTCCGTTCGAAGGTCGAGTGACCAGGCGCGACCGGGAGCTCCAGCAGCTGGTTCGCGACGTCCAGGAACTCGCCGCCGCACTGCCACATCGTCAGGTCGGGGTCCACCACGAACGGGTCGCTGGGGTCCGCGTCCTGCTCGGCCACGCGGTAGGCGAGCGCTTCCCGCTCGGAGTACGCGAGCACCGTCTCGTTGGTGCCGCGCCACACGCGCCTGAACATCACGGCGTTGACGCAGGTGAAACGATCTTGCACGACGGTTCGCCGGAACCCGCGACGCAGCAACAACTTCATGCATTCCTCGACGCTGCTCACAGTCACCGATCCTGCCTGGGCGCAGGCGTGCACCCCACCGTGTATCACTCGATAGGGTCAAAACTTTCGGGCACGTGCACAACCGGGCTGTCCCTCTTTCGTGCAGAGAACCAGACCGGAACGGGCTATCGCGCCCGCGGACCGGATGCGCAAGCCTCTGGCGGTGGTCGACATCCCCGCCCCGAAGCCCGACGCTCCCCTCTACGACCGCGCGGCGACGCAGATCCCGCGCATCGCCGAGAAGGTGCTGGAGGCGTTCTTCGCCCGGTCCGCCACCTACCGGCAGCTGCCGCACCAGCTCGTGGACCGCGAGATCACCGAGGCCGTGACGCGGCACCTGCAGGTCTTCCTGCGCGCGTTGCGGGAACAACGGCCTCCTGCGGCCGAAGAGCTGGACATGCAGATCGCCACGGCCGTGCGGCGCGCTCAGCAGGGCGTTCCGCTCGACATCGTGCTCAGCACGTACCACGTCGCGGCGACCGTCGGCTGGGAGGCGATGGCCGCCGTCGCCGAGCCGGACGAGATCGGAGACCTGCTGGCGACCGTGCCCGCGCTGCTGCGGTACCTCAGCGTCGCGGTGCCCGCCGTCGCCGGGTCGTACCTCGGTGAGCAGCAGGCCCTGCACGCCGAACGCCGCGAGGCCGGTCGCGCGCTGGTCGCGGCGTTGCTGACCGGCCGAGAGGCCGAGCCGCTCGCCGAACGGATCGGGCTGGAGCTGTCCGGGCACCACGTCGTGGTCGCCGTACGGGTCGAAGCACCTTCCGTTGCCGACGGCTCCGACGCACGGTTGGCCGTTCATGGACTCGTGCGACGCCTACGGGCAGAACTGCCCAAGCACGCCCTCTCGGCGTTGGATCACGACGGCGGCACAGTGCTCCTACCTACGACGGCCGACTCCCTGGACCTGGAGATAGACGCGGCCGCGAACCTGGTCCGCACCCTGCTGACCGCCGCGGGCACCGGCCTGATCGGCGGCATCGCGGCGGCGGAGAGCCGCGAGGAGATCCCGGCGGCCGCCCGGCAGGCGGCGGACATCGCGGAACTCGCGCAGCGGCTGGGCAGGGCTCCCGGCGCGTACGTGCTGGACGACGTGCTGCTGGAGTACCAGCTCTGCCGCCCCGGCCCCGGCCGCAAGCGTTTGGCACGCGTGGTGGACAGCCTGTCCGAGCACCCCGACCTGCTGCACACGTTGCGGGTGTTCATCAACAGCGACCACAACCGCCACCGCACGGCCGACGAGTTGCACCTGCACCGCAACACGCTGAACTACCGGCTGCGCCGCGTCGCCGAGCTCACCGGCTACAACCCGGCCGACCCCACCGACATCAGGCTGCTCTCGGCGTCGTTGATCGTGCACGACCTCCGCGCCTGAACGGCTGTAAGGCGAGCGCACCGGAGTGCGCTCGCCTTGGGGGTGTCAGCTCAGCTCAGTCGCCGTGCGGGTTCTGCACCGAGACGTGGACGTGGTCGTAGTGGCCGGCCGTCACGCCGCCGACGTTGTAGTTGCGCCAGCCCTCGGACGCGCGGGCGACGCTCCAGATCTTGCCCTGCCAGATGACGTACCGGACGTCGAGCTTCGAGGCGTGCTTCTGCAGCCAGTAGGCGAGCTTCCAGCCCTGCGCCTTCTGCGCCTCGGTCGGGTAGGTGCCGATCGCGTTGGAGATAGTGCAGTCGAGCGCGTTGCCGGTGTTGTGGTTGCTCGTCGACGACTCGTAGCTGCGGTAGTCGCCCACCCAGCACTGCTTCTCGCCGGTCTTCGAGGCGATCTGGTCGTCGATGAACTGCGTGCGCTTGGTCGCCTGCGGCGCGCGTGCCGTGGCCGACGGGTGCGGGTTGGTCTCCGGCGCCGGGTAGGTGCCGGGCGACGGGTCGGGGTCGTTGCCCGCGTCACCGATGCGGTGGGAGGCGTTCTCGTTCTTGAGCTCCGCCTTCAGGTTGCCCTTGGCACCGGCCGCGAACGTCTGCTTCGCGCCACCGTAGTTGCTGTTGTAGAACACGGTGACGGCCTTGTTGGTCTTGTTCCAGACCGACGCCGCGTTGTTCTTGACGCAGACACCCTGCCCGTTGCCCGCGCTCTTGAACTCGTAGCAGCTCGGCTGCGCGTCACCGTAGTCGGCGACCGAGTCGGCGAAGTCCGACACCGACCCGGCCTGGTCGCTGTTGTAGAACAGGCAGAACTCGCCCGTCTCGCAGGACCCGTTCCGGTCCGTCGCCGCGTTCGCGACGCCCGCCCCGAACGACGCGCCCACCAGCGCGCCCATCAACGCCACAAAAGTCATTTTCTTCAGCACGGGACCGAGGATTCCGAGGCGCGCTGACATCCCGCTGACACCGGCAGCAACCGATCTGTCAGGGCACACTGGAGGCATGAGCGACAGGTGGAGCGCACTGCCCGAACGCCCGGAGCCCGCGGAGTGGGTGGCCGAGAAGGACACCAACCCCGTGCCCGGTGCCATCGAGGAAGCGGAGGGCGACCGGGAGCTGCGGGAGGCGCGGCACGTGATCGAACGAGGCTTCTGACTACTCGCAGGCGACGCCGTCGTTGTCCCGGTCGAGCGCGGCCCGATAGCCCGGCTGACCTCGGTAGAGCGGCGCTGCGCCCGCTGCTTTGGCGGCCGAGCAGTTCGCGTAGTAGGCGGGTGCGGGCGCGGGCGGTGCGGGCGCCGGTTGCGGCTGGGGCTGCGGCACGGCGGGTCGCGGTGCGGGCTGCTGCACCACGGGCGGTGCCACGACCGGCGCGGGCTTCACGTCGAGCCCGCCGCACGACGGCCCCCAGAAGCCCATCGACGCCGCCTTGGCCGTCGCCTGCGCGGTCTGGATCGCCGCGTCCGCGCCGTCGGCCGCCCGGCCGACGCCCTGGCTCACGGCGAGCGTCGCGTAGTCCTTGCCGTCCGCGAGCACGAGACTCGACGACACCGCCTTGACGGGCTTGCCCACCAGCGTCTTCGTCGCGAACTCGACGGCCGACGCCGCCCAGCACTCGCCCGGCTGAGCAAGCCCGGCCAGCAGGACCTTGCCCCCGTTGGACAACATCACCGTCCGGCCGTCCACAACGGACTGCACGGTCACCGGCGGCGCGGTGGTCGTCGTCGTGGTCGTGGTGGTGGTCGTGGTGGACGAGGAGAGGCCGGACGCGAGCCCGGTGGGTTCCGCGGTGCCGCACGCGGACACCACGAGCACGACCCCGGCCGCGACCGCGGCGCCCTTCGACAGCTGCGTGAGAACGGTCATGGCCGCCACATCGCGACCTTCACCATCCGTTGTTACACAAGTCCATTCGACTGGGCATAAAGCGCGGCCTGCGTGCGATCCCGCAGCCCGAGCCGTCCGAGGATGCGCGAGATGTGGTTCTTCACCGTGCCCTCGGACAGGTGCAGCCGGTCGGCGATCTCGCGGTTCGTGGCACCCGAGGCGACCAGCCGCAGCACCTCGGCCTCCCGCACGGTCAACGGTTCGCGGTCCCCGGTCCGTTCCAGCGCGGCCGCCAGCCGGGCAGCCGCGGCCGGGTCGAACTGGGCCACGCCGGCGGCGGCCAGCCGCACGGCCGCCGCGAGTTCCTGCGACGGCAGGTCCTTCAGCAGGTAGCCGGTGGCGCCCGCGCGCAACGAGCGCACCACGTAGTCCTCGTCGTCGAACGTCGTCAGCATGACCACGCGGCACGACGGCGCGCGGCGGCGCAGCACCGCCACCGCCTCGACACCGTCCATGCCGGGCATCCGCACGTCCATCAGCACCACGTCCGGGGTCAGCAGCACGGCCTGCTCCACGGCCTCGTGCCCGTCGGCGGCGGTGCCCACGACCTCGATGCCGGGTTGCAGTCCCAGCAACGACGCGATGCCCTCGCGGATCAGGCGCTGGTCGTCGACGACCAGCACGCGCGTCACGCAGGCCCCGGGATCGTCACGGTCAGCACCGTTCCGGCCGAGGAGCTGGCCAGGTCGACGCGGCCGCCCGCGAGCGCCACCCGTTCCCTCATCCCGAGCAACCCGAACCCCTCCGCCGCCGCGCCCATGCCCCGCCCATCATCGGTCACGGTCAGCACCGCGCGCTCGGCGTCCAGCGCGACCGCGACGGCGATGTGCGTGGCCTCGGCGTGGCGGCGGGCGTTGGTGATGCCCTCCTGGGCTGCCCGGTACAACGCGTGCAACGCGCCGGTGCCGAAGGAGTCCGGTGCACCGCTGACCGTCAGCGTCACGTCGCCCGCGGCCAGTTCCTCCAAAGCGGACGGCAGCGAGAACGACCGCAGCGACCTCACCGACTCGCGCACCTCGCTCAACGCCCGTCGCGCGGACCGGGAAGCGTCCAGCAGGGCGGCCTTCGACGTGTCCGGCGAGCGGTCGTGGAACGCGGAGGCCTTCTCCAGCTGCACCACGATCGCGGTCAGGTGGTGGCCGAGGTCGTCGTGCAGGTCCCGCGCCACCCGCGCCCGTTCCGCCGCCGCCGACAGCTCGGCGATCGTCCGTTGCGACTCCTGCAGCCGGACCCGCCCGTCCCGTTCCCGCACGGCCACCGCCGCCATCGTCAGCGTGAGCACCAGCCCGACCACGAACATCACCAGGTCGGACGTCTGCTCGAGGTGCGCGTACCAGTCCGGCGTGCTCACCACGGCGACACCCAGGCACGCCACGGCCAGCGCGACGGCCACCCGGAGCCCGAACGCGAAGTAGGCCGTGAAAGGCACCAGCAGCAACAACAGGCGCGCGAGCCCGGAACCGTCCACAAAGGCCAGTCCGGTGTACAAAGCCGTCCGCGACAGCAACAAGAGAACAGCCACCGGACGAGGTGTGCGCACCGGATACCGGCGGAACTCGAAGACGTCCACGGCCACCAGCAGCAGGAGCCCGCCGACGAACCACGGCAGCCGGGTGTCGCCGAGCCCGGACACACCGGCGTACACCCCCGCGACCAGCACGGCGGCGCACATCACCGGCGACACCCAGAACGCCGGCCGCGAGGTGTTCATGCCGCTCAGGCTAGTGCCGGACGAGCGGACCACACCGAAACCGACAGCCACACCAGCACCACCGCGCACGCCACGTGCACCAGCGCGGACACCGGCGTGTCCGGCAGCACCGCGAACACCGCCAGCAGCACGAACCCGATCCCGTACCCCCACGAGGGCACCACCGGGAACACCTTCGCCCGCACCAGCGACACCCCGAACAGCACGCTGCCGAGCACGAACACCACCGACCCGGCCTTCAGCACCAGAGCCGTCAGCGGCGCCACCGGCCCGTCCGAGAAGAAGATCACCAGGTTCACCGCGAAGGCCACCCCGGTGAACACCCCGAGCCCCAGCAGGTTCGCGGCGAACGCGAACGCCCCGAACCGTCCCGACGCGTGCGCCTGGTGCCCGTGCAACGCGAGCACCGCCGGTGCCCCGAAGGCCGTCCCCAGCCCGATCACCGCGCTGGTGAACGCCGTCTCGCCGGTGAAGGCCTCGACGGCCCCCGGCACCCCGATCGACAGGGCGAGCACGATCCCGCACACGGCCCCGAACTTCGGCAAGAAGATGTTGTCCGTCACGCCACCGAAGCTACGAAGACCCCACCGGTGCCCAGAAGTCCCGACCGGCCACCACGAACGCCGGAGGTCACGCCGTCAGGGGTGCCGTTCGGCACGTGCCTCCAGGTACGCCGCGACCCGCTGCACGCCCTCGGTCAGGTGCTCCGGCGAGGCCGCCAGCGACAACCGCACGTACCCCTCGCCCAGGACGCCGAACGCCGTTCCCGGTGCCACGGCGACCTTGTGCGAGGCCAGCAGCCCGAGCGCGAAGTCCCGTGCCGCACCGGGCCTGGTGTCGCGGATGTCGACCCAGCCGTAGAACGCACCGGCGGGTGTCGGCATGACCAGCCCCGCCGACTTCGCCTGCTGCGTCACGAGATCACGACGTTCGCGGTAGCACGCCAGCATGTGCGCGACGCAGTCCTGCGGTCCGTCCAGCGCGGCGAACGCGGCGTGCTGGGTCGGCGCGTTGACGCACGCGACGATCGTCTCCTGCACCTTGGTGATCGTCGCGGCCACCGTCCGCGGCACGACGAGGTAGCCGATGCGCCAGCCCGTCATCGCGTAGGTCTTGGAGAAGCTGTAGACGGCGATCGTGCGTTCCGGCGCGAACAACGCCGGGCTGGTGCACGGCGCGTCGAACACGATCTCGTCGTAGCACTCGTCGGAGATCAGCCAGAGGTCGTGCCGCCGCGCGAACTCCGCCAGCGCCTCGACGCGGTCGCGGTCCGCGACCGTGCCGATCGGGTTCGACGGCGAGTTGACCACCAGCACCTTGGTGCGCGGCGTGACCAGCCGTTCCAGCGTCTCGAGGTCCGGCTGGAACCCCGTCGCGGCCGTGAGCGGGTAGTGCACCGCCGACAGCCCTTGGAGCCGGGCCATCATCACGTAGTTGGGCCACGCCGGGTCCGGCAGCAGCACCTCGTCGCCGGGCGCCGCCACCGCGGCCAGCGCGGCGTAGATGCCCTGCGTCGCCCCCTGGCTGACGAAGACCTGCCCGGGATCGGCCGCGAAGCCGTTGCGCGCCAGCACCTTCGCGGCCAGCGCCTCGCGCAGGAACGGCAGTCCGGTGTTCGGCACGTAGTGCGTGGCACCGTCCGAGGCCGCCCGCAGACCGGCCTCGACGACGTGCGGCGGCGTGGCGAAGTCGGGATCGCCGATCTCCAGCCGGATCACGTCCGGGCGGCCAAACGCCAGGTCCATCACCTCGCGGATGCCGGAGGCGGGCAACGCGGTCGCCAGCGGGTTCACCCGACGGCCCCTTCCTGGGTGCGGCGGCGGATCGTGGGTCCGAGCAGGAGCTGACCGCAGGCGGCGGCCAGGCACAGTCCGAGGCAGGTCAGCCACAGCACCGGCGCGCCGTGGACCAGCAGCTGCGTGCCGCCGAGCGGCGCGGCGAACGCGGCCACGCCCCAGGCCGTGCCGTACACGCCGTTGTAGCGGCCACGCAGGTGGGCGGGCGCGAGGTCGGCCACCAGAGCGACACCCACCGAGTGGATGATGATCTCGCCCAGCGTCCAGACGACCACGCACACCGCGTACGCCCACGTCGTGGACGCGAAGGTCATCGCGCCGTAGCCGATGCCGAGCACGGTGATGCCCGCGGCGAGCGTCCGCGAGCGGTCGAGCCCGCCGAGCCGGTGACCGAGGAACGGCTGCATCACGACGATCGCGATGCCGTTGATCGCCATCACGACGCCGTAGGAGGCCGTCGACAGCCCGTCGGCGTTCATCGCCAGCGGCAGCGTGGCGAGGCACTGCAGGAACGCGAACCCGGCGATCAGCGTGATCACGAAGACGGCGAGCATCGCCCGGTCCCGCAGCACGTCCGCGAAGCTGCCCGGTTCGGTGTCCGCGGCCACGACCCGCGAGCCGGTCTCCGGGATCGCCCGCCACACCAGGAGTCCGAAGAGGACACACGTGGCGGCGTTGGCCCAGAACAACGTGCTGAACCCGGCCTTGGCCATCGTGCCGCCGAGCACCATGGCGACCGAGAAGCCCAGGTTCACCGCCCACAGCAGCAACCCGAACGCGCGGGTGCGTTCGGCGGCCGGTACGAGGTCGGCGACGATCGCCTGCGACGCCGGGCGGAACGAGTCGATCGCCAGGCCGAGCACCGCCGAGCACACGACGATCGCGGTGAGGCTCTCGGCGTACCCGAGGGCGAGCATCGTCGCGCCGGTGACCAGCATGCCGCCGGTCAGCGTGGCGCGCCGGCCGACCCTGTCGGCCAGGATCCCGCCGATGAGCTGCGAGAACATCTGGCCGACACCCACCACGGCGAGCACGACGCCCGCCGTGGTGACCGGCAGGTTCCTGCCGCTGGTCAGGTACAGGGACAGGAACGGCAGCACCATCGTGCCGAGCCTGTTGACCAGGGTGCCGGTCCACAGGAACCAGAACGCCCTGGGCAGCCCGCCCAGTCTGGTGTGGACGAACTCAGCTGTTGCCGTCACCGCTCGATCCCTTGAAGGAACTGAAGGACTTGGTCAGCGCGCGCACGGTCTCGTCCGGCCCGACGAGCCCGACGGCGATCACGCCGAGCTCCTCCGTGCCGGACTTCCCGACCAGCTCGACGTAGGAGTCGAAGCTGTTGCTCAGTCCCCTGCCCGCGCTGCTGAACACCGCGTTCGGCACGCCCACCTCGGTGGCGGCGCCGATCAGCTTCGTGACCTGACCCGGCCGTCCGGTGAGGACCACCGTGTTGAACCGGATGCCCGCGTGCCGCACACCGTCGGCGTCGGTGACGCCCTTGCCCTCGAACAGGTCCGGCTCCAGGTGAGCGAGCTGGCCCATCAGGATCGCGGCGGCGTTGGCCACGGCGGCGGCGTCGAGCGTCTTGTGCACCACGATGGCGGCACGGAGCAGGTCGGTCACACTTGATCCTTTCGGCGGAACACCACGAACCCCATCGGCGTGCCCGCGGACAACACCTTGACGGTCCGCAGACCGTAGTGGTCGGCCGAGGTCTGGTTCGTCACGGCGCCCGCCGGGCCGTCGTGCTCCACGGCCTCGCGGCAGGCCGCGCTGTTCGACGTGGAGTGCACGGCCTTGCGCACGCCGAGGGTCTCGACGAGCGTGCGCGTGGCCGGGTGGTGGTAGACGACGTCGAGTTCGTGCTCCTGCGTCCCCTCCGGCACGGCGAACACCATGTCCGGCAACGTTCCCAGGAACGTCTCGACCGCGTGCAGCACGGGGTCGAAGAAGAACCCGCGGATCTCGGGGTACGCGGAGGGCACGAGCAGCACGTCGTGCCGTCCCTCCCGCACCCCGTCGGCGGCCAGTTCGAAAGCCGGATAACCGACCACCGATCTGGCGCGGCCACGAGCCCACTGACGGCCGACGGTGACGCTGCAGGTCAGTCCGGCGGCGTCGTCGGCCAGCGTGGCCACGGAGTCGAACGGCGGGTCGAAGGCGAGGTCCTCGTGGAAGGCGGCAAGTCCCTGAGTCACCTGAGCGGTCCCCTCAAACGGATTCGGTGAGTTCGTAGAAGCCCGCGCCGTCCAGGTACCTCGTCGTGCCCAGATCGCGCATGACGATCTCGTCCACCTCGTGCATGAAGGTGACGATGATCGGATAGGTCGTGTCGTCCACCGTGCGGCGCAGGTGCTGGCCCGGTTTCGTGAGCTCCCACATCTCGTGGAAGCTCTCCAGCGCCTTGATCTGCTCGATCGCGCGGTAGCTCTTCAGGGTGCCCTCGACCGGTGAGATCAGTGCGGCCCAGGAGTAGTGGCGCTGGATCTCGTAGTCCTCGTCGACCCGCTTCTCGAACCGTTCGGGACGCAGGCACGCGTCGACCAGCCAGTCGAACTGCGACTCGCCGATCGCGAGGCGCGCGTAGTGCGGCAGGTCGCCGCCGGACAGCCGGGCGCCGACCTCGATCAGGCACGGCCCCTGCGGCGTGAGCTTGAGCTCGACGTGCGCCGCCCCGTGCCGGATGCCGACGGCGTCGAGCACCGCGAACGCGTACTCGACCAGCGCGTCGTGGTGCGGGCCCCGGCGCGGCACGAGGTAGCAGGCGCCGGACAGGTCCGTGATGCCGTTGACCGAGAACCGCTGGCTCTTCCAGATGTCGCAGACGTGGTGCCGTCCGTCGAGGCTCACCGTGTTGACGATGAACTCGGCGCCCACCAGGTACTCCTGGGCGACGACGACGTCGTTGTCCTCGGAGAACAGGTTCTGCCTGCTGGTGATCGCCTCGAGGGCCGCGACCGACTGCTCGGGCGTGTCGCAGAACGAGACCCCGTCGCCGCCGGCGCTGCGCACGGGCTTGACCACGGCGCGTCCCCGCAGCCGCCGGTGCCACTCCGCGAGTTCTTCGGGGTCACCGGTGCGGATCTGCTTCGCCGCCTTGAGCCCAGCGGCCCGGACGGTCTCGACCATGGTCGCCTTGTCCCTGCGCGCCAGGCTGAGAGCGGTTCCGTTGCCGGGCACGCCGAGCGCCTCGGCGAGCACGTCGGTGAACGCCACCCCGTACTCGCCGCCCGCGACCACCGCGACCGGGTCGTACCGGCGCAGCACCTCGACGGTCTTCTCCAGGTCGCCGTCGTGCACCACGTTCTCGACGTAGTTCTCCAGCGTCGGCGAGGAAGACCGGTACACGCCGGGCGCGTCGGGCGCGCTCTGCACCCGGACGCACCGCGCGCCGGCCGCGATGAAGGCGGGAGCGATGTGCCGCGCGGTCTGCGGCACGCCGTGGTCAGCCGTCTCGTAGGTGTCCACGAGCACGACGAAGTCGTCGTCCAAAGTTGTTGCCCCCACTGGCATTCGAAGGGCGCCGGCCTCCCCAGGCAGCGCCAGCCGCGAACCTACCCGCGCGCCGCGCGTGGCGTGATGTCACGGCGGTTAATTGCCGATCGAACCACCCGATCAGCCTAAAGTGCCCACCATGTGGGCACTTTAGCGTCCACAAAGGACGATCAACCGCGCGATTCCGTCACAGCGGACAGCCCACCGTACCGCGCGGCCAGCGCCGTGCCGATCGACGCCAGGTGCTCCAGCACCCCGGGCGGCCCGGTGACCTCGAGCCAGTCGACCAGCCCGGCGAGCTCACCGGCCAGCGCGTACTCGCTGTACCCGCGGATCACGACCTCGACGCGCCCACCGGCCGCGGCACCCACCTCGAGCCGGTCCCCGACCACCGTCCGCAGCAACCCGGTGGCGTGCGGCACGCACAGCCCCCAGGCCTCGACGGGCGTGCGCCTGCGATCCACCTCGTCGGCGATCTCACGCCAGCAGGCGGCCAGGTCGAACCCCTCGGGCCGGTCCACCGGTTCGTCGGTCGGCTCCACGCTCCACACGCGGTCGACCCGGAACGTCCGCCGCCCCGCCTCCGTCCCCGCGACGAGGTACCACGACGGCCCCTTCGCGACGACGCCCAGCGGGTCGACGGTCCGCACGGTCTCGGCACCGGCGCGGTCGACGTACCCGAGCCGCACCCGCACCCCGCGGATCACCGCGTCCTGCACCTCGTCGAGGAAGCCCGGCGGCCGTTGCTCGACCCGGCCCGCACCCCACCGCTGCGGATCCACGACCAACGACGAAGAAGCCGCCTCGGCCTGCCCCCGGAACGGCTCCGGCAGGGCCTGCACCAGCTTGCGCAGAGCGGCCCTGACCGCCGGCGTGGCCGCCGAAGCCTGCCCGGCCACCAGGAACAAGGCCCGCGCCTCACCGGCGGTCAACCCGGACAGGTCGGTCCGCGCACCCCCCACGAGCCGCCACCCACCACCACGTCCCTGCACGGAGTACACGGGCACGCCTGCCATGCCCAAGGCGTCCAGGTACCGGCGAGCGGTCCGCTCGGAGACCTCCAACTCCCGCGCGACCTCCGCCGCCGTCACCTGCCCCCGCCGTTGCAACAGCAGCAGCACCGCCACCAACCGGTCAGTCCCCACACCGGCAACACTCGCACGAAAACCGGTCACGAGCTGACCGGTTAAACCCCGCAAGATCCCGCCATGACCACTTTCCCGACGCCCACCCTGATCCCGGTCAACGGCGTGGAGCTCGAAGTCTTCGAAGCAGGCACCGGCAAGCCCGTGGTGCTCTGCCACGGCTGGCCGGAACACGCCCGCTCCTGGCGTCACCAGATGCCCGCCCTGGCCGCCGCGGGCCACCACGTCATCGCCCCGAACCAACGCGGCTACGGCAACTCCGCACGCCCGTCCGAGGTGACGGCCTACGACATCGAACACCTGACCGGCGACCTGGTCGCCCTCCTCGACCACCACGGCTACGAGGACGCCACCTTCATCGGTCACGACTGGGGCGCCTACGTCGTGTGGGCAATGGCCCTGCTGCACCCGACGCGCGTCAACAGGGTGATCAACCTGAGCCTGCCGTACCCCGACCCCGCGGCGATGCCGTCGATCGACTTCATGGAGAGCGTCCTGGGCGGCGACTACTACTTCGTGCACTTCAACCGGCACCCCGGCGTCGCCGACGCGGCGTTCGAAGCGAACACCGCCCGTTTTCTCCGCAACCTGTACCGAACGCCCGCGTCAGCCGTCCCGCTGATCGACCTGGCCACGGCGGAACTCCAGCCCGGCGAGCCCGTGCTGCCCGAGCCCGAACTGGCCGTCCTCGCCGCCGCCTTCGAGTCGTCGGGCTTCACCGGCGGCATCAACTGGTACCGCAACTTCGACCGCAACGTGCAACTGCTCCAGCGCGCCGACCCGATCGTCCGCCAGCCCACCCTCATGATCTACGGCGACCGCGACACGATCCCGAAGTCGCCTACCCTGGCGGACTTCGTGCCCGAGGTGGACGTGGTCAGCCTGGACTGCGGCCACTGGATCCAGCAGGAACTGCCGGACGAGACGACCCAGGCGATCCTGAAGTGGCTGGAGCAGAACCCCGGCTGACCGGCCCTGGAGCTAGCGATCGGCGGACGGACACGAGGACCCGTCCGCCGGCAGCTCCAGCGACACCAGGTACCTGTCGCTGACCCGTCGGGTGCACTCGCTGCGGTTGTACACACCATGTCCCGCGCCTTCGTACGTCACGAACACGGTCGCGTCGCGTTGCCGGCGACGCACGGACATCGCCTCGTCGTGCGGCGTAGCGGGATCGTGCCTGCTGTTGAGCAGCAGAGCGGGCAGTTCGGTGCGCATCACACCGGGCCGTTGCGGCAACCGGGCGTCCGGGCCACCGAGGCATTCGGTCATCGCCAGGTTGCCGCGCAGGGATCCGTCCGTGTGAGGGGAGATCCTGTTCTCGAGCCGGGTCAGCGCCCGGTACTCGGCGAAGGCGCGCACGCGGAACCCCCGGTCGGCGCACCTGATCGCGGTGGCCGCCATCGGGAACAGGAAGGTGTCGTCACCCGCGGTCGCATGAGGCACGACACCACCCATGTGCATCGCGTGCACGCGAGCACTGAGCTCGGCCCAGTCCGGAACGGAAGCGAGGGACGTCACCGTGTTGCTGAGGTCGTGAACCGTCAGACGACGATCGGGGTCGTCCGGCGCGACGAGCTCACCACGAGCTGCTTTCGCCATCAGTTCGTCCCACAGCGCAACAACATCCTTGCCGTGCAGAGGAGACGACGCCGTGCGCTCGTTCCACCGTCGCCACTGCTCGAACGAGTCGGCGGCCGCACGGGCGACCGAGGCGACGTGGGCACGGGCGTTCACCCCGCGGTTGACCACCGAGTCCAGCACCATCGCCCGTACGTGTGCCCCGTGGAGTTCGGCGAGGCGTTGGCCGATGACCGTGCCGTAGGACAGCCCGTAGTAACTGATCCGGGACTCCTTCAGCGCACGGCGGAGCGCGTCGACATCGGCAACGACCTCGTCGGTCGACACGTGGTCGATGATCGGACCTGAACGCCTCGCGCAGTCCTCACGCAGTTCCTTGCCGTGCTTGACCAACGCGTCGAAACCCGCCTTGTCGGCCGGGTGCGTGGTGGGCCCTCCGAACAGCACTTCAGCCGAGCACCGGACCGGCTGGCTCAGGCCGACACCGCGGGGATCGAACCCGACGACGTCGAACCGCGCCCGCACCTCGGGGCTGAACTTCTGCTCGACGGCGAACGTGAAGTCCACACCGGACTGTCCGGGCCCGCCGGGGTTGACCACCAGCACCCCGATGCGGCGGCTCGGATCCGTGGCCCGGTGGCGGACCAGCGCCATCCCGAACGTGCCGAGACCCGGTTGCTTCACCGAGATCGGCCTGTTCAGCACAGCGCAGTCGAAGCCGGCGCGATCGGGACAGGGTTCCCAGGCCAGCGCCGCGGCTGACGACACCGCCGGCGAGACGGTGGTGAGGGTGGCGACGGCAGCAACTGCCGCCACCCACCGAAAAGCATGGGAGCGCCCAGGCCGGATGCCGCTGAAGTGTCGTCCTTCCGAAAAGAGCTTGATCCTCGCCATTGCCAACAGGGTCGTCAGACTCACTTCCCGATCTCCTCTCAGCGGTGGCGATCACCTTCCGCCACCAGGAGGTCGCTCCACATCGCTCTGCGGTCTGCGGTCCGCGTCGACTTCGGTCGTCCGGTCGCGCTACCTCGGTCGTGGCCGCCACACCAGGAAGTACAGTCAGCCGGCCCTACTTTCGATGCAAACTGGTTCTCCGCACGCCTTTCGCGGGCCGTGGTGGCTGATGATGGAACGGTCACCTGTCCGTCGAGCGCCGACGCCGGCCACCGCGGTGCCCGGTCCGGGAATCCGTGGGCGATCGTGCCGAGCAGATCCGCGGAGGCCGTCATGCCGCCCTTTTCGCAGCCAGCACACCAGTTCCGGCCGCTGCACCGGTGGGCGGCGCTCGGCACCGGCGTGGCCTCGGTCGGCATGCTGCTGTTGCTCCCGGGTGCGGCCGGGACCGGCTCCGGCCTGGTACCCGCCCCCGGGGACGCCGCGTGGTGGGCGGTCGCCGTAGTCCTTTCGATGCAGGCCGCCACGGTCGCCTGGACCACTCGCGCACCGGGGGCGGTGGTGCCGGCGGTGGCGGGAATGGCGCTGGTGCTGATCCCGGCGTCACCGGGGCCCGCGTTCTCGCTGACCGCCGTCGCCGTCATGGCCTCGGTGTTCGTCGCTGTCGCCGCCCGCGGCGTGCGGCCGTTGCGGGGATCGCTGCTCGCCGCGGGAGTGCTGCTGGCCGTGGGGCAGTTCGTCACCGCGAACGCCCGTGGCACGGGTGCGGCCGTCGCCGGCGCGGTGCCGCAGGCGTTGCTGGTGATCGGACTGCCGCTGCTGGCCGGTTCGGTGCTCGTGGCACGCCGGGACCTGCACGAGGCACGACGCCTGGAGCTCGAGGCCCTGCGCCGGGAACAGGAGGCGTTGCTGGAGGCGGCGATCTCACAGCAGCGTGCGGCGATGTCCCGGGAACTGCACGACATCGCCGCGCACCACCTGTCCGGCATCGCGATGATGGCGGCGGCGGTCGCCCGGCAGATCGACACCGACCCCGCCACGGCCAAGCTCTCGGTCGGTCAGATCCGGGAGCAGAGCCGTGCCGTGCTCACCGACCTGCGCCGGCTGGTCGGCCTGTTGCGCGAGGGCGCCGACGTGGCCCGCCCGGCGGAGACCCTCGACGCGGTGACCGCGCTCGTGCGGGCACACCGGGCCGCGGGCGCCGAGATCCGACTCGTGCTGCCCGATCAGCGGGCCGAGGCCGGTCCGCTGGCCCAGCTCGTCGCCTACCGCATGGTGCAGGAGTCGCTGGCGAACGCGGCGGTGCACGCACCGGGCGCACCCTGCACCGTCGAGGTCGGCACGGACGAAGGGGGATGGCTCCCGATCAGCGTGCGCAACGGAGTGCCCCGCGCTCCGGACCAGGGCCCCGGCAGCGGTTTCGGCCTGGTCGGCATGGCCGAACGGGCTCAGCTGGTCGGAGCTGCCCTCGACCACGGCCCCACCGCGGAAGGTGGCTGGGAGGTGCGCCTGAGGTTGCCGCTCGGCGAGACGGTCGGTGCGGCGAACGGGGCCGGCGACGCCCACGAGGAGCCTGCCCGCCACCGGTGAACCGACGTGCGTGAGCGACTCGGTTGCACCTTTCGATGGCACCGCAACGCTTCGGTCTTTGGCATCTCGGTACCGGCCCGTCAGCCGCAGAGGATTGCGGCATGACGATCTCGGAACACACCCCGCCGCCGGCCACACCCGGTCACCTGACAACGGATCCGCGCGGTTCCGGCGGGCTGCTCGGACCGCTGCGCCGACATCCGCTGCTGAGCTTCTTCGTGCTCGCCAACCTGCTGAGCTGGCTCGCCTGGACCCCTTACATCCTGTCCGGGAACGGGCTCGGCCTGTGGGACCACCGCTTCCCCGAGGTGTTCGGGACCAGCCAGTTCGCCGGTGTGCTGCCCGGTGCCTACCTCGGCCCGATCGTCTCGGCCCTGGTGGTCACCGCGGTCGCGGACGGGCGAGCGGGGCTGCGGCGGTGGCTGGGCCGGATGTGGCGCTGGCGGGTCAACTGGCGCTGGTACGCGTTCTGCCTGCTGGCGGTACCGGTGGCGATGCTGCTCGCGGGACTGGCCTACACGGGCGGGCAGATCGCGGCTCCCTCGATGGTGGCCGTGGCCGCCTACGTCCCGGGCCTCCTGCTCCAGATGATCACCACGGGGCTCGCGGAGGAACCGGGCTGGCGCGACTTCGCGCTGCCCCGGATGCAACGCCGGTTCGGGCCGCTGGCCGGAACGATGATCCTCGGTCCGCTGTGGGCGGCGTGGCACCTGCCGCTGTTCCTGACCGACTGGGGCGGCTGGTCCGACGCGAACTGGACCCGCCCGGTCGTGTTCGTGGTGTTCTGCGTGACGTTCAACGTGATCATGACGTGGGTCTTCAACCGCACCGGGGAAAGCCTGCCGCTCGCGATGCTGCTGCACGTCAGCGCGAACAACTTCGCCTCGATCATCTGGACGCAGACGTTCCCGACGATCACCGCCGACCGCGCGATGCAGGTGATGGCGGCCGGCTCCGTCGTCGCCGCGGTCCTGGTGCTGGCCGGCACCCGCGGCCGGCTCGGCTACCGCCCACCGGCCCGATGACCGCCGCGTCCCGGCCCGGGTGTCAGGAGCTCGGGCCGGGAACCGTGACGACGTGGTTCTGATAGGCCCAGACGACGGCCTGCAGCCGCGAGGTGACCCCGAGCTTGGGCAGTATCCGCGCCAGGTGCGACTTCACCGTCGACACCTCCACGACCAGGCTGCGGGCGATGTCGTCGTTGGACATGCCTTGGGCGAGCAACAAAAGGATCTCGTGCTCCCGAGCGGTCAGCAGCTCCTCCACCCGCCTCCCGCTCACCGGCTGGAGCCGGCGGCGGTGCACGAACTCGCGCAGGATGCGGCGGGTCAGCGTCTGGTCGACCGTCCCCAGACCAGCGGCCACCTGCCGCACCGCGCGGACGATGTCCTCCGGTTCGGAGTCCTTGAGCAGGAACCCGGACACCCCGGCCTCCAACGCCCCGAACACGTAGTCGTCGAGGTCGAAGGTCGTGAGCACGAGCACCGGAACCCGGGGTTCGGCATCCGGCGCGCACAGCTCCCGCGCCACCTCGATACCGCTGCGGCCCGGCATCCGGATGTCGAGGCAGGCGACGTCCGGAACGAGGTCCAGCGCCAGCGCGAGCGCCTCGGTGCCGTCCGCCGCCACACCAACCACCTCGATGCCGGGTTCGGCCCGCAGCAGCGCCGACAGACCGGCCCGCACCAACGGCTGGTCGTCGGCGATGAGCACGCGGATCATCTGGTTCCTCCCGGTGGCGACAGGGGCGCGTCCACCATACTGATCACCTCCCCGCCCGTGCGTGGCCCGGCAGGGGTGGACCAGGCACGCCGGTCGAGAACATCGTTGTGCGGCAACACGAAGACGCCCTCCACGGCCGCGTTGCCGCTTTGCTCCAAGAGGTTCACCGAGCACGCAGGCCGCGGCGGTCGTCGTCCGTCCACTCCGAGGACCGACCGATTTCCGCACAGTGTTCAGCCCACGTCCTGCGGCTCCGATCTGACGGCGTCGCTCGGGCCCAGTACGTCACCTGGCCGTTGTAGCGCCAGGCGCCGGTCGCTGGTCCGTACTCGCTGACCAGCACGCCCATCCGTTCCAGCCGGCCAAGCGCGACACCGAAACGGACACTGGACGCCGTGTAAGCGCGAGGGCCGAACATGGAATGGCCTTGATCGGCAACGTGCGCGGCGAACAGATCGGGGAACCGTGCGCGCAGACGGTGTTCGACGATGCCGTACTCGACGAAGGGGTCACCGGCGTCCACACACCGGTTGAGCGGTTCGAGCAGTTCGTCGGTCACCCCCTCTCGTACCTCGCCCGGTGACTGGACGGCTTCGCGGGTCGCGAACCACTCGTGGTCGCCATGCTCCTGGTTGGTGCAGCGGTACTGCAGCAGCCGATCCGGAAGCCGCCGCGGCGGCAGCACGTCGTCGGCGCTGAAGCACTTCGGACAGGTGATGATCACGATCGTTCCTCCTGTCCACCGGCGAAGAGGGCGCGTTCGATCTCGTCGGGTGCCCAGCTGCCGGCCTGGGCCCAGCGGGTGAGCAGGTCGCAGTAGCGTCCATAGGTCTCCGCCGGCCAGGGACCTGTGCGGTGCAACGATGTCCAGCCGCACCGGTCACGCAGCGCGGTCGCCACGACGCGGTCGAGGATGAGGCACGGGTGGTCCGGTGCGCCGCCGCCGGCGAAGTACAGGAACTTGGTGAAGAACGACGGGCCCAGCGATCGGATCGCGTTGTGCGGCCCCGGCCGCAGCAACGTGTACGCCTCGAGCGGGTCACGCCGGGACACCTCCGCCGCCCTGGTGAGGAGACTGCTGGCGCGCGGCACGTCGGCGGCGATGCTGTCCAGCCGCCGCGCGTTCAACCGCAGGTACCTGCCCGATCCCCAAGCCAGGCTGCGCCACAGCAGGGTGAACACGTCATCGGACGCGGCCGCCCACACCTCGGCCCGGGTCAGCGTCGGTCCTGACGGTGGCGTGCCGGGCAGGCGCCGTGCCGTGACCGCTTCGCGCCACCAGGGTCCGTTGATGGTGATCTCATGCTCGTCAACCGCCTCGCGGCGGGGTGGAGCGGGACCAGCCCAGGCAGGCAGCGCCAACCTCGTCAAGTCGGTCATCGGCATACCGCCTGCATCGCCACACCCGCACTGCCGTTACCGATCGGCACCTCGGCGAGCACCGCACTGGACAACGGCGGGTTCCCACGACAGATCGCCGCGGCAGAAGGACTTCCTCTGGAACCGCGCCGACCCCGGTTTCGGCCTTTCCACATCGGCCGCGCGCTGGACGAACCACCGTCCACAGCGGACCAGAAACGAAAATCGCCCGCCGACCTTGCTTGCGCAGGTCCAGCGGGCGATTCGTATGCTGTATGAAATTGTGGAGCTGAGGGGACTCGAACCCCTGACCCTCACACTGCCAGTGTGATGCGCTACCAGCTGCGCCACAGCCCCTTGAAGGTCCACGTTCCCCGGCGGGTTTCCCCGTCGTTCTCGTGTGGCAATACCGTACATCACCTGTGCCACAAGATAAAAATCGGGGGTACCCAAAGCGCATTCGGCCTGGTAGGACCGGGTGATGACCGCCGGAGCACCTCCCAACGCCAAGATCGGGGACATGGCCCCCGAGGCCCTGCGCGAGCTGCAGGAACAGCGGCTGCGCGCCCTGATCGACCTGTTGCTGAGCACCGACAACCTGCAGGCGCGCAGGCTGAGGGAAATCGGAGTGACGCGCGGCACAGATGTGCGGCTCGACGAGATCGACCGGCTGCCGACGATCAGCAAGCAGGACCTGTGGGACCACTACCCGTTCGGGCTTCGGACAGCAGCCGATGAAGACATCGTCTGCGTGCACGGGTCGTCGGGCACGGGCGGCAGGCCGACGCTCATCCCCTACACCGCCAACGACGTGGCGGTGTGGTCCGAGGTGATGGCCAGGGCGCTGGAAGGGGCCGGGGCGACGAAGACCTCGGTCATCCACAACGCGTACGGGTACGGGCTCTTCACGGGCGGGCTCGGGGTGCACCACGGTGGGCTCAGGCTCGGGGCGACGGTCATCCCCATGTCCGGCGGCATGACGGAACGGCAGGTGCGGCTCATCGAGGACCTCAAGCCGGACGTGTTGTGCTGCACGCCGTCGTACGCGCTCCGGCTCGCTGAGGACCTCGACGCGGACAACTCCATCGAGGTCGGCGTCTTCGGGGCCGAGCCGTGGACCGACGAGATGCGGCGGGAGATCGAGCAGCGCCTGAACATCAGGGCGTTGGACATCTACGGGCTGTCGGAGATCATCGGGCCCGGGGTGGCGTGTGAGTCGCTGGACTCGGAGGGGCTGCTCAACATCGCCGAGGACCACTTCTACCCGGAGACGCTGGACGGCGAACTGGTCTTCACGACGCTCACCAAGACCGGGATGCCCCTCCTCAGGTACCGCACCGGGGACGTGGCGACGGTGCACCAGCCGAGGAACGGTCCGCTGCGCAGGATGAGCAAGCTCAAGGGGCGCAAGGACGACATGCTGGTCATCCGGGGTGTGAACGTGTTCCCCACCGAGATCGAGGCGGTGGTGCTGGAGCTGGCGAGCCCGCACTACCTGATCGTCGAGGACCGGCGGACGACGACGGCACAGCTGCACGTCGTGGTGGAGTCCACTGAGGACGTCCGAAGCAGGCTGGTGGAGAAGCTCAAGGAACGGCTGGGGATCACGTGCCTGGTGCACGTGCTGGAGCCCGGGAAGTTGCCGCGGACCGAGGTGGGCAAAGCACAGCGCCTGGCCCGGTGGACCCAGGGCCAGGCGCCGATCGACGGCCTCACTTAGTCAGGTCGGACAGCCAGTTCTTGTTGTCCAGGTCGATCAACTTGCCGCCGGAAGCGACGCTGGGCGTGCCGCGGAAGCGGCCCGTCTCGGCGTCGCGCAGGGCGGGGTCGTTGCTGGTCTTGGACATCAGCTCGTCCAGCTGCGACTTGTAGGTCTGCGAACGCACGCAGGACTCGAACGAAGCGGAGGTCACGCCGACGTCCTTGCCCAGCTTGATGAGCTGGTCCTGGGTGTAGCCGGCCTCGCCCTCCTCGGGCTGCTTGGCGAACAGCGCCGCGTGGAACGCGTTGAACTTGCCGTCGTCGGCCACGCACAGGGCGGCGTTGGCCGAGTCCGTCGAGTAGCCCTCGGGGCTCGACAGGCGGTTCAGCATCGGCAGGATGTGGTACCGGATCTTGACCTTGCCGTCCTCGACGGCCTTCTTGATGTCGGTGCCGTAGGTCTTCTCGAACGTGCCGCAGATCGGGCACAGGAAGTCCTCGTACACGTCGACCGTCACGGTGGCGGTGTCCTTGCCGACGAGGACCGTGTTGCCCTCGCGGACGGCGGGCGCCGAGATCGTGTGGTCTGCCGGTGCCAGCGGGATGGCCTCCGTGCCGGTCGACGACGGCTTCATCTGCTGGAAGACGACATACCCGATGACGGCGACGGCCAAGACGGCGACCACGGCGATGCCGGCGATGACCTTCGTCCGGTCAGAACCGCCACCCGTGCCGCGTGCCGCAGCCACCGCGAGCGCGGCCTGCTTCTTCTTCCGCGCACTGCGCTCTGCTCCACCCACGGCGACGAGGGTAGCGACACAAACTAAAAGAAAGCTGAGCGCGCAATCACGCTTCCGGGTGACGTGGCTTGCCGCCGACGCGTTCGCCGGTCGGGACCTCGGCACTCTCGTCCAGCGCACCGCACTCCGGCGCCACCGCGGCGGCCGTGTGCTCCTCCTCATGTGTGGGCAGGGTCTCGGGCGCGGCGAACCAGAACAGCACGGACAGCAGCAGCGCGGCACCGGTGATGGCGAACGAGGCCTCGAAGCCGAACGAGTCGGCGAGCACGCCGGCCATCATCGGGCCGATGATCGCGCCCAGGTCCGTGACCATCTGGAACCCGGCGAGCACCGGTCCGCCCTTGCCGCGCGCCCCGATGACGTCCGCCACCACGGCGTTCTGCGGCGGGTTCAGCAACCCGGCACCGGCGCCCGCGACCAGCGAGGCCGCCATGAACGTCCACAGGTCGCCGCTGAAGCCCATCCAGACCGTCGCGAGACCGCTGATGATCAGACCGGCGATGGCGACCGGCTTGCGGCCGCGGGTGTCGGCGATCCGGCCGGACAGGAACAGCATCGCCGCGTTGCCGGCCGCGAACACCGACATCGAGATGCCCGCGACGGCCGCGCTGTGCTCGAGCGCCTCGATCACGAACACCGGCACCAGGGAGATCCGCACGCCGAACACGGCCCAGCCGTTCGCGAACCCGGACGCCAGCGCCGCGCGGTACGCACCGTGCCGGACGGCCTCGCGCACGGACATCGGCACCTCGGTGTTGGTGCGGTCGATCTCCACCAGAGTAGAACGGCGCAGGAAGAACCAGACCACGAACGCCGCGAGGCACAGCAACAGGCCGTACGACACGAACGGCACCCACAGCCCGAACGGCACGAGCCCGGCGCCGACGATCGGCCCGGCGATGTTGCCGATCAGGAACCCGGCCGCCCACATCCCCGACGCCCGGCCGCGCATCGGCGCCGGCGTGATCCGGATCAGCAGCCCCAGAGCCGCGACCGTGAACATCGTCGACCCGACCCCGGCCAGCGCCCGCCACGACAGCATCTCGGCGTAGCTGGACGAGAACCCGCACATCGCGGTGCCGACGGCGACGATGAGGATGCCGATGATGTAGATCTTCGGCTCGCCGAACCGGTTGACCAGCTTGCCGCTCACCGGCGCGAACGCCAGCCGAACGAACGCGAATGCGCTGATCAGAGCCGCAACAGCGGTGTGACCGACACCGAACGATGACGCGTACACCGGCAGAACGGGTGCCACGATCCCGAATCCCACGGCGATGATGAAGCTCGCCGCGACCAGAACCCACACCTCGACCGGTAACCGCTCGCGCACAAAGCCTCCCTTAGCCCTGCTAAGGATATGTCACGCGGCAACTAAGTAACTCAGTCGAGTAGCTCATCCACTCTGCGTACATAGGCAGTCACGGGATACGCCGCAACGAACCCGCACGCCTCGGCGAACCGCTCCCCGGGACCCTCGTCCACCTGCGACGCGACCAACATCGCGCCAGCAGACTTCAAGGCCGAAACCGCGGACACGACCAGAGACCGCCCCACGCCCCGACGCCGCCGCGCCGGACGCACCACGCACTGCTCGACCAGGCCCACACCGCGCTCGGCGAACCCCGACACGAATCCGCCGATCCGGTCGCCGTCGTCCACCACCAGGAGCAAACACCGCGGGTCGTCCAACCGATGCCCGAGCCAGCGCCCCAGTCGTGCACGGTTGCCGACCAGCTCGTCGGACAGCAGGTCGACGATCCCCACCAGATCCGCGTCGACAGCCCTTCTGACCTCGGCGGACACCTCCGCGGAACCACGGTGCACGACCGTCAGCAACTCCTCGACGGCGTACCAGCCCGCGTCGTCGGCGATGCCCTCGATCTCGTCCACGGTGGTCGGCGACGCGTACACGACGGCCTCCGCGCGCCCCACGTCCGCGAACGTCTGCTCCAGCTGCAACAGCGTCGAGGCGACCTGGACCGACGTGCCGTCCAGGGCGCAGCCGAAGTTGCCGGACGGCAGCGGGTTCTCGCGGTTGATCACCACGGCGGCGCTGCCGACCTTGCCCACCTTGCCGTAGCGAACCGCGCCGGACGCGAGCCGCGCGCCCTCCACCAGGATCGCGAGCGAGCGCGACTGGTAGGGGTCGAGCAGTTCCGGGTCGTCGGGGTCGCGCAACGGGTCAACCAACGCGGCGGTCCTTCCACTGGGCACCTGGACGCAACGCGCAGTCCAACAGGAACACGCCAATCGTCGCCCATGCGAACGGCGCGAGCACCGCCGAGGTCTGCGGCAGCCCGATCCGCCGCACGAACTCGCGGTGCGGCACGGCCTGCGCGAACCAGGCGAGCCACGACCACGGCGACCGCGGCCGCAGCACCGGGAGCAGCCCGTACGCGAGGTGCAGCAGCCCGGCGGCGACCAGCAGCGGACGGCCCCACGGCCCGAACATCTCCCGGAACGCCGGCTGGATGCTCTTGCGCAACGACCGCCAGCAGTCGCCGAACGTGTCGATGCCCGAGGTCGTGAGCAGCATCGAGGCGTCGATGAACCGCGGCACCCCTCCGGTGTCCCTGATCAACGTCGCGAGCCCCACGTCGTCCGCGTGCGTCCCGGCCAGCGCCTGCCACCCGCCGGCGGCCTCGAAGGCAGCCCGCCGCACGAGGACGCAGTGCCCGACGGCCAGCGCGGTCGGCCCGCGCCCGTCCGGCGGCGACCCCTCGAACACCAGCGTGTTGAACGCGGGCAGCAGGAACCACCAGGCCGGTCCGGAGCCGCGCCCGGACGACGACACGAGATCGGCACCCAACTCGACGGCCGACGCCACCAGCCGTCCGACCAGGTCAGGCGTGCACGTCACGTCGGCGTCCACGAACAACAACCACTCTTCGTCCTGGGCGGCCGCGACGCCCAGGTGCATCGCGTGCGTCTTGCCGGCCCACCCGTCCGCGGGTCCAGAGGACTCGATCACCTCGGCCCCGAGCGACCGCGCGACGGCAGCCGTCCCGTCCGAAGAGGCGTCGTCGACGACCACCACGCGCACACCGGGCTGACCGACCAGCCCGGGCAGCAGCCGCGGCAGGGTCAGCGCCTCGTCCCGTGCGGGCACCACGGCCAGCACCGGCGCTTCGACGGAGGCCGTCGACACCGAAGGCACGTGCTTCCACTGCGCGAACGTCCGCCCGGACCGCGCCACGGACGCGATCGCCGACACCACGCCGATCATCCCCATGCGCCAACCCTGACACACTCACGGACGTGGACCTGCCTGATCTCCCGGTGAAATCCGTACTCCCCCAGCTGCTGGAGCAACTCCAGGAGCGAGGGGCGGCCGTGCTGGTCGCGCCTCCGGGCACCGGCAAGACGACGCTGGTCCCACTCGCCCTCGACGGCAAGGTTGTCGTCGCCGAACCGCGCCGGATCGCCGCACGGGCCGCCGCCGCGCGGATGGCGAGCCTGCTCGGCGAACCCGTCGGCCACACCGTGGGCTACTCGGTCAGGGGCGACCGCAAGACCAGCAGGCACACCCGCATCGAGGTCGTGACGAGCGGCCTGCTGGTCCGCAGGCTCCAGCACGACCAGGAGCTCAAGGGCGTCGGCACGGTCCTGCTCGACGAGTGCCACGAGCGCCACCTCGACGCCGACCTGCTGCTCGCGCTCCTGCTCGACGCCAAGGCGGGCCTGCGCCCGGACCTCCGGCTGCTCGCGACGTCCGCGACGGTTGCCGCGCAACGGCTCTCGGACCTGCTCGACGCGCCGGTCCTCACCTCCGAGTCGCGCATGTTCCCGACGGAGACCATTTACGTCGCCCCGGCCCGCAACGAGCACATCGAGAACACCGTCGCCCGGGCGATCACCAAGGCGCTGTCCGAAGTGGACGGTGACGTGCTCGCGTTCCTGCCCGGTGTCAAGGAGATCAACCGCACCGCCCGGCTGCTGAGCGCCGACACGGTCATCCTGCACGGCCAGCTGAACGCGCAGACGCAGGACGCCGCGCTGAAACGGGGCAACCGGCAACGGGTGGTGCTCGCCACCAGCATCGCCGAGTCGAGCCTCACCGTCCCCGGCGTCCGCGCGGTCGTCGACGCGGGCCTCGCCAGGGTCCCGCGCGTCGACCACCGCCGCGGCCTCGCCGGTCTCGCGACGATCCGGGTGTCCCAGGCGGTCGCCGACCAGCGCGCCGGACGCGCGGGCCGCGAGGCACCGGGCCGCGTCTACCGCTGCTGGCCCGAACACGAGCACAGCACCCTCCCCCGCTACCCGGAACCGGAGATCAAGACCGCCGACCTGACGAGGCTCGCCCTCGAACTGGCGGTGTGGGGCACCCCGGACGGCAGCGCCCTGAACTGGTGGGACGCCCCGCCCGAGGGGGCGCTCAAGGCCGCGCAGGAGACGTTGAACGCCATCGGCGCGCTCGAACCCGACCGCCGTGACCGCATCGCGAACATCGGCCTGCACCCGCGGCTCGGCCGTGCGCTCATCGACGGCAGCGCGCTCGCCGGCAACCGGACCGCCGCCGAGGTCGTGGCGCTGCTCGACGACAGCACGCACCACAGCACGAGCTACCTCGCGGACGCGCTGAAGGCCCCCGGCAAGTGGCGCCAGGAGGTCAAGCAGCTCGAAAAGCTCGGCAGCAACCCTCAGGGCAACGGCGACCCGGCGCTCGTCGTCGCCCTCGCCTACCCGGAACGGCTGGCCAAGCGCCGCTCCAAGAACAGCAACATCTACCTGATGGCCAACGGCACCGCGGTCGAGCACACCGACTCGCAGGCCAAGTGGCTCGCCGTCGCGATCGCCGACCGCGAACCGGGCAGCAAGCACGGCCGCGTCCGGCTGGCCGCCCCCGCCGACGAGGAACTCGCCATCACCGCGGCGGAAGCGTTGGTGCACACCGAGGACGACATCCGGTGGGAGAAGGACGTGATCGCGAACGAGGTCCGCAAGCTCGGCGCGATCACCCTCGACGAACGCCCGCTCAACGACCTGGCCAAGTCGCAGCAGGCCCTCCGGATCGGCCTCGAAACCGAGGGCCTGGGCCTGCTCAAGTGGCCGGACAGCGCGCTCCGGCTGCGCGAGCGGATGGCGTTCCTGCACCGCACCCGCGACTGGCCGAGCGTCGACGACGAGGCCGTGATCCGCGCGATCGACCTCGGCAAGGCGAAGAAGCGCGCGGACCTCGCCAAGATCGACACGACGGCGTTGCTGCGGAGCATGCTGCCGTGGCCAGAGGCGGCGGACTTCGACAAGCTCGCGCCGGAACGGATCGGGCAGGGCAAGGTCGACTACACGCAGGACCAGCCCGTTCTCTCGGTCCGCATCCAGGACGCCATGAAATGGGCCGACACACCGGAGATCGCCGGAATTCCGGTGGTCGTGCACCTGCTCTCACCGGCGGGCCGCCCGACCGCGGTGACGAGCGACCTCAGGACGTTCTGGCGCAACGGCTACCTGCGGGTTCGCAGCGAGCTGAAGGGCCGCTACCCCAAGCACCACTGGCCGGAACGCCCCTGGGACAAGAGCAAGAAACCACTTTGAACCATTAGGAATCGAACAACGTTAATCTCTCTTATGGCGCACATCGCGATCTTCCTGATGCCCGAGCGAGGACACTTCCTGCCCGCGCTCGGAATGATCGCGGAACTCGTGCGCCGGGGCCATCGGGTGAGCGTTCCCGCCACCGCGCGGTTCGCCGCCGCCGTGGCGGAGTGCGGCGCGACCGCGATCCCCTGCACGTCCACGCTGCCCGACGACCTGCCCGGTTCGCTGCTCGACACCGCCCGCCTCGCGCTCGCCGAGGCCGAGTCGGCGTTGCCCCAGCTGGAAGGCACGTTCCGGGACGACCCGCCGGACTTCGTCGTGTGGGACATCGCGGCCTGGTGCGGCGGCGTCATCGCACACCGGCTGGAGGTGCCGAACGCGCTGCTGGAGGTGCTGCTGACCAGCAACGAGCACTGGTCGCTCGGCACCGAACTGGTTCCGCCGAGCACGTTCGACCCGGCCGTGATCCGGCTCTTCACCAGGCTGCACGCCTTCATCGGCAGCTCGCTGCCGGAGTTCGTCGCGGGCGCGCACCGCCGGATCGCCTTGTTCCCCAGGGAGTTCCAGCCGCACGGTGACACGTTCGGCGAGCACGTCACGTTCGCCGGTCCGTGCCTGACCGGGCGCGAGTTCCAGGGCACGTGGGAACCTCCGGCCGATCGTCCCGTCGTGCTCGCGACGACCGGCACGCAGGTGTGCGCGGACGCGGCCCGGGGAATGCCGTGGCACCTGGTCACGAAGGGCAAGGTGCTCAGTCCCTCGCTGAACGTCGAGACGCACGACGAGGTGCCGCAGCTCGCGGTGCTGCGACGTGCCAGTGTGTTCGTGACACGCGGCGGCATGGGAGGGGTGATGGAGGCGTTGCACCACGGCGTTCCCATGATCGTCATACCGCACATGGCCGACCAGCGGCTCAACGGCCAGCGCGTCGAGGAGCTCGGACTCGGTGTGCTGCTCGACACCGTGACCGTCGAGGGGGTGCGCTCGTTGGTGGGTCAGCTGTCGTCGGACTCCGCGATCTCCGCTCGCGTGAAGGACATGCAGCGGATGATCCACCGGGCGGGCGGGAGCACGGCCGCCGCGGACGTCGTCGAGGAGGAGCTGGCGCGGTGAGACGGAGCTGGGACGACGCGGTCCGCACGTTGGGCGGGACACCGGACGCGGGTGACCTGATGGAGCGCTACGCCGAACCGCACCGGACGTACCACAACACGTTCCACGTGGTCTCGGTCGTGCGCGACTCGTCGGCGCTGGCGGACGCGTTCGCGTTCACGGTGGAGGAACGCGCGATCCTCGCGCTGGCGGCCTGCGCGCACGACGTGATCTACGACGGCAACCCCGGTGAGGACGAACGCGCCTCCGCCGCGTGGGCCCGCGAACGCCTGGCAGGCCTGGAAGAAGCGCACATCGCACGCGTGGAGTCGTTGGTGCTGGCCACGATCACGCACTCGTCGGACGACCCGCTGGCGCACGTGCTGCTCGACGCCGACCTCGCGATCCTCGGCTCGGAGCCGGAGCACTACGAGAGGTACAGCGCGGCGGTGCGGCAGGAGTACGCGCGGTACGACGACGAGACGTGGCGCGCGGGCCGGTCGAAGGTGCTGAAGACGTTGCTGGACCGCGAGGTGCTGTTCGTGACCGAGCCCGCGCGGCAGCTGTGGGACGCCGCCGCGCGGACCAACCTGGCCAGGGAGCTTCAGTCCCTGACGTGATCGTCCACCAGCGCCAGGCGTGCCTTCCGGACGCTGTAGGCGAAGTAGATGACGAACCCGAGCGCCATCCAGGCGAGGAACGCGATCCACGTGTCCAGCCCGAGGCTGAACATCATGTAGACGCAGAACCCCAGGCCGAGCAACGGCGTCCAGGGCGCGAACGGCACCCGGAAGCTGCGCTTGCGGCCGGGTTCGGTGCGACGCAGGATGATCACCGCGATGTTGACCAGCGCGAACGCGAACAACGTGCCGATGCTGGTGGCGTCGGCCAGCGCCCCCAGCGGGACCAGCGCGGCCAGCACCGCGATGAACAGGCCGACGATGATCGTGTTCGCGAACGGCACCCCGGTGCGCGGGCTGAGCCTGGAGAAGATCGACGGCACCAGTCCATCGCGGGACATGGCGTACAGGATGCGCGTCTGTCCGTAGAGGACGGTCAGCACCACGGACGAGATCGCGACGACGGCACCGATCGACAGCAGCACCGGCCAGATCGTGCTGCCGGTGTTGTCGGTCAGCACCCGGCTCAGCGCCGCCTCCGTGCCCTCGAACGTCTGCCACGGCATGGCACCCACGGCCGCGAGCGCGACGGCGCAGTACAGCACGGTCACCACGACGAGCGAGATGATGATCGCGCGCGGCAGGTCGCGCTGCGGGTTCTCGGCCTCCTCACCGGCGGTCGACGCGGCGTCGAACCCGATGTAGGAGAAGAACAACGTGGCCGCGCCCGCGCTCATGCCCGCGAGCCCCAGCGGGAACAACGGCTGCAGGTTGCCGGCCTTCAGAGCGGTGAACGCCACGGCGCAGAACATCAGCAGCGCGCCGACCTTCACCCACACCAGGACCGTGTTGGTGCGCGCGCTGCCCTTCGCGCCACCGAGCAGCACGACCATCGCGATCACGACGACCACGACGGCGGGCACGTTGACGATCCCGCCCGCACCCGGCGACTGGCTCAGCGCGTCCGGGATCCGCAGCCCGGTCACGAGGTGCAGCAACTCGTTGACGTACTGCCCCCACCCGACCGCGACGGCCGCGACCGACACCCCGTACTCCAGCACGAGGCACCAGCCGCAGACCCACGCGACGATCTCGCCGAGCGTCGCGTACGTGTACGAGTAGGACGAGCCGGACGCGGGGATCAGGCCCGCGAGCTCGGCGTACGACAGCGCGGAGAACAACGCGGTGATGCCGGCCAGCACGAACGACAGCACGATGGCGGGCCCGGCGAGCGGCACCGCCTCCCCCAGCACGACGAAGATGCCGGTGCCGAGCGTGGCCCCGATGCTGATCATGGTGAGGTGGCCGACACCCATGGTGCGCTTGAGTTCGCTGCCAGGATGAGTCAGCTGGTCGATCGGCTTGCGCCGCAACAGCCGCGCCCCGATGCGCTGTTCGTTGCTCATCCGGACAACCTAACGCTGACCGATGTGGCTAACGGCCACCAACGGGCCGGAACGTGCGGCGGTATGTGTCCGGGGGCACACCGACGGTCCGGTGGAAGTGCCGTCGCAACGTCGTGGCGGTGCCCATCCCGGACGCCTCCGCGATCTGGTCGACGCTGTCGTCGGTCATCTCCAGCAGCTCCTGCGCGCGCCGGATCCGCTGGGTGTGCAGCCACTGCAGCGGCGTGGTGCCCGTCACGGCCTTGAAGAGCCGGGCGAGGTGTCGCGAACTCATGTTGGCCTGCCGCGCCAGGTCCTCGACGGTGATCGTCTGGTCGAACCGCTTCGACACCCACTCGAACAACTCGGTCAGGGGGTGGCCCTCGCCGGACGGCACCGGGGCCAGCACGAACTGCGCCTGCCCGCCGTCGCGGTGCGGCGGCACCACGAGCCGGCGCGCCGCCGTGTTCGCCGTGGCCGTGCCGAGGTCGCCGCGGATGACGTGCAGGCTCAGGTCGATCGCCGCCGCCTTGCCCGCGCTCGTCAGCACCCGGCCGTTGTCGACGTACAGCACGTCCGGGTCGACCTCGACGCGCGGATACCGCCTGGCCAGCTCGTCGGTGTGCGCCCAGTGCGTCGTCGCCCTCAGCCCGTCCAGCAGCCCGGCCTCGGCCAGCACGAACGCGCCCGTGCACAACGACACGATCCGCGCGCCCTGGTCGTGGGCGGCTTTCACGGCCAGGACGAGATCGGGGTCGAGCGGCTGGTCCACGTCCTCGATCGCGGGCACGACCACGGTGTCCGCGGTGTCCAGCCGGTCGAGCGGCAGGTCCGGCTCGAGCGTGAACCGCCCGACCCGGACCGGCGCGTTGCCGCAGATCGCGACCTCGTAGTCGAGCTGCGGCGCGGTGAAGATCTCGTACGCGGCGGTCAGCTCGAAGTGCAGCATCCCGGTGGTGACGGCGAACGCGAGCATGTCCGAAAGTGTACGCATCGTGTCGTTCCAGACACTGGCTCGTACCGGCTCCTGCGACTTGACTGGTCCACATGGGACACAAGATCGCGGTGTACGGCGCTTCCGGCACGACGGGCCGCTTCGTGGTGGCAGAACTCGAAAAGCGCGGCCACACCCCACTGCCGTTCGGCCGCGCCCAGGCGACGGCTGACGACCCCGAAGCACTGGACCGCGCGCTGGCAGGCGCCTCGGCCGTGATCAACACGGCGGGCCCGTTCGCGATCACCGCCCTCCCGCTGCTCGCCGCCGCCGAACGCGCGGGCGTCCCGTACGTCGACGTGGCGGCCGAGATCGAGGCGAACGCGGACACGTTCGCCCGCGGCGCCTCGATCCCGGCGGTTCCCGCGATGGCGTTCTTCGGCGGCCTGGCCGACCTGCTCGTCACCGCCGCGATGGGCACGTGGACGTCCGCCGACTCCGCGCACGTCGCGTACGGCCTGAGCGGCTGGCAGCCCACCGCGGGCACGCTGGAAGCGGGCCGGGTCTCCCGCGACCGGCGCGCCGGTCAGCGCGTCCGGTACCGCGACGGAGCCCTGAGCTACCACGACGACACCCCACCGACCCTGGCCTGGGAGTTCCCCGACCGCACCCGCCAGGTGATCGGTGAGTTCTCGATGGCCGACGTCGTCACCATCCCCAGCCACCTGGCGATCCCGTCCGTGACCGACTACATGTCCGTCACCGCCGCCGAGGGCCTCCGGTCCGCCTCGGAACGCACCGAGCCGGAGTCGTTCGTCGTCGACGTCCGCGTGCGGTCAGGCGCCGAGGAACGCCGCCTGACCGCCACCGGCCGGGACATCTACGCCGTGAGCGCCCCTCTGGCCGTGGAAGCGGTGGAACGCTTGCTGTCCGGTCGTTTCCACGCCACCGGAGTCGCCTCGGCCGGCGCGATGTTCGACGCCCCGGACTTCCTGGCGTCTCTCTCCGACGTCATTCAGGCCAAGCGCTCTTCGTGATGATGTCGACGAAGTCCTTGCGCTGGAAGGACGGGTCGAAGTGCGCGAGCACGTCGTCGTTCATCGTCCCGTACGTCGTGTCCGGCCGATGGGCCATCCCTTCGTAGAACGCCTTCAGGATCCGGTTCTTGAAGTCGGGCCTGGGGTGCGCCGCCACGACCTCGGCGCGTTGCCCGTCGGTCAGTTCGTCGAGTCCGATCCCCAGCACGTCCGTCTTGACCCCCAACGCCACCGCCACGACCTCCGGCGACAGGTGCAACGGCACCTCGGGCGTCGTGTGCAACGCGATGGCCAGCCACACGGTGCGAGCGTCCTCTTCGGACCGTCCGTGCTCCAGCAGGAACTGCCGCGCCGCCTCGGCCCCGTCGATCTCGAACCGAACGTCGCTGGACGCGTACGACTCCGTGAGCCCCAGGTCGTGGAACAGCCCACCGACGTAAGCCAACTCGAGATCGACGTCCAACCCCCGTTGGGCCGCCTTCAGCGCGCCCCACAGGAACACCCGCCGCGAGTGGTGGAACAACGTGTCGTCAGTGACCTCGCGCACGAGCGAGGTGGCTGCCCGCGCCAACTCCGTGTCAGGAACGACCACACCTGCGATGACCTCTGCCATGTCTCCATCGTCGACTTGGCCGAGCCGTCTCCCCACCGTCAATCCCGACCTGTACCCCACAGATCCGGACGTCACCCGCGGGTGCTGCCGAACCGGGCCCGGTACTCGCTGGGCGACGCCCCGAACCGGGCCACGAACACCCGCCGCATGGTCTCGGAGCTCCCGAACCCGGCCAGCTTCGCCGCGCGGGCCACCCCGTGCCCGGCGTCCAGGAGCGCCTTCGCGTGGTCCAGCCGCACCTGCTCCACGAACCGCGCGGGCGTGGTGCCCAACTCGCTCGCGAACAACCGGGCCAGGTGCCGGGCGCTGACCCCGACCCGCGCCGCCAGGGCGGCAGCGCTGTGGTCCAGCGCGGGCTGCGCCGCCACCACGTCCACGACCTCCCGCAGGGCGGGCGTGCCGGGCCGCCGCGCCTCCAGCGGCGCCGAGAACTGCGACTGCCCGCCGGGCCGTTGCATGAACATCACGAGGCTCCGCGCCACGGTCCGCGCCAGATCGGCCCCGTAGTCCTGCTCCACCAGCGCCAGCGCCAGGTCCATCCCGGCCGACACCCCGGCGGACGTGAACACCCCGGCGTCCTCGACGAAGATCGCGTCCGGCAGCACCTCGACCCCGGGGTACCCCCGAGCCAGCCGAGGCGCCTGCTTCCAGTGCGTGGTGGCCCGCCGCCCGTCCAGCACCCCGGCCGCCGCCAGCGCGAACGACCCGGTGCAGATCGACACGAGCCGCCGGGCCCGTGGCCACAACTCCTGGACCGCCCCGACCAGTTCCACCGGCACGGCCCGCCGGACCAGCACCTCACCACCGGCCACGACGACGGTGTCGGGCTCCGCCACATCACCGGGCGTGCCGTCGACGGGCAACCGGATCCCGACCGAGGTGTCAACAGCAGCCCCGAACGGCGACACGTACCTGATCACATACCCGCCCCCAGCCGCATTGGCCTCGGCAAATACCTCGGCGGGCCCGGTGACGTCGAGCATCTTCATCCCGTCGAACACCAGGAAGACGACCTCGCGCTCCACCACCACCGCCCTTCACCAGAAGCCGCCCACCCAACGCCGATGTCGCGAAGCGACGAGGCGACAGAGCCCGCACGCAATTGGGCCTACCGACGCCGAAGGCGAGGTGGCCGGGGGTCCGGGGGCTTGCCCCCGGCGTGGGGGTCTGGGGGCTCGGCCCCCAGAAGACACCCGAGAACGAAAAAGGTGAGCGCTGTCCGCGAACAGCGCTCACCAGAGTGGAGGTGCCGGGAATCGAACCCGGGTCCTGTGGCGGCTCATCAGGGCTTCTCCGTGCGCAGTCCGCGATGTCTCTGCTTGACCCCACCAGTCATGCGGACGAGCTGGTGTGACGGGCCCAGTCGCTGTGAGTTTCCCCGACAGTCTCCGCGACCGAGACTGCGAGTAAGCCCTCTAGCTGATGCCGAACACTAGGCCGAAGGCACTCCTAGGTCGACAACCACTAGCTCTGCTGTCAGGCAGCGAGAGCGTAAGCGGTGCGCTTGTCGTTAGACGTGGCGCTTATTGGTTTGCGATGACGCTTGCGGTGGTCTCTCGCCTGCACCGGCACGCTTCCCCTGAATCAACGTCCACAGTCGAAACCGTTCACCCCCTTGTAGTGGTACGCATAGCATAACGACTGCGGCCACTGAGTTCTTCCCGAGGCAGGTAGGGCTGTCCCCACCACCGACCGGATAGCTAGCCAGATGGTCTCTGACCAGCGGGAACGACACCATGGACGTCATGAGGAAACCGAACGCGCTCGCAGCCGGGGTCTACCTGCTGACCAACTTGGTGACGGGCATCCTGTGGTTCACCCTCACGGTCGTGCTGACGGTCGTGGGCTTCGCGACGTCGGTGCTGTGGGTGGGTCTGCCGATCTTGTGGGCGTCGATGTACGTGGTGCGGGGTGCCGCGACGATCGAGCGTTCGTGGGTGCGGGCGGCGTTGCGGACGGACATCGAGCAGCCTTACCGGGAGAAGCCGGTCGGCACGTTGTGGCAGCGCTGGAAGGCGCAGTTCACGGATCCGGCGACGTGGCGGGATTTCGGTTACCTCGTGCTGCTGTTGCCGATCGGCATCGTCGAGTTCGCCTCGGTGCTCGCCATGTGGGCGGTGGTGGCGGCGTTCGTCGCGGTGCCGTTCTGGATCGGTGAGGCGCCGTTCGCGGTGGTCGTGGGCGAGTTCTGGACGATCGACAGCTTCGTGTCGGCGTTGCCGATGGCGGTGGTGGGTTTGGCGCTCATCCCGTTCGCGGCGCTCGGCACGCGGTGGATCGGCATGCTGCACGGGAGGTTCGCCAAGGCGATGCTCGGGCCGAGCCGTGCCGACCAGTTGGCGATCGAGACGGAACGTCTCCAGTCGAGCCGGGCGCGGGGTGTCGAGGCGGCGGAGGCGGAGCGCCGGCGCATCGAACGCGATCTGCACGACGGCGCGCAACAGCGGCTCGTCGCCGTGGCGATGGGGCTGGGGCGGGCCAAGTCCAAGATGGACACGGACCCGCAGGGTGCGGCCGAGCTGATCGCGGAGGCGCACGCGGACGCGAAGCTCGCCATCAAGGAGCTGCGCGACCTCGCGCGCGGCATCTACCCCTCGGTCCTGGGTGACCGCGGGCTCGACGCGGCGTTGTCCGCGCTCGCCGCCCGCGTGCCGATCGAGGTCGATCTCCAGGTCGACGTCGAGCCGCGGCCGCCGACGGCGGTGGAGAGCGCCGCGTACTTCACCGTCGGCGAGGCGCTCACGAACATCACCAAGCACTCCAACGGCACCAGGGCGACCGTGCGGGTCAACCGGGTGGACACGGGGGTGCTGGTGGAGGTCACCGACAACGGTCAGGGCGGCGCGGAGCTGAAGCCGGGCGGCGGTCTCGCCGGGCTCGCGGACCGTGCTGCGACCATCGACGGTGTGGTTGTCGTCGTCAGCCCCGTGGGTGGGCCGACCGTGATTCGAGCGGAGTTGCCGTGCGCGTGGTGATCGCCGAGGACTCGGTGCTGCTGAGGGAAGGCGTGCAGCGGTTGCTCGCCGACGAGGGCATCGAGACCGTCGCGGCGGTGGAGAACGGCGACGGGCTGCTCGACGCCGTCACCGAGCACCGGCCGGACCTGTGCGTGGTGGACGTGCGGATGCCGCCGACGTTCACCGACGAGGGGCTGCGGGCCGCCATCGAGTGCCGCCGCCGCTATCCGGGGCTGCCGGTGCTGGTGTTGTCGCAGTACGTCGAGGAGCGCTACGCCGTGGAACTCCTCGCGGGCGGCGCGAGCGGGGTCGGGTACCTGCTCAAGGAACGGGTGGCGGACGTGAAGGAGTTCGTCGACGCGGTGCGCAGGGTCGCGGACGGCGGCACGAGCATCGACCACGAGGTGATCACGCAGCTCATGGTGCGCAGCAAGAAGAGCCCGGTCGACAAGCTCACGCCGCGCGAACGCGAGGTGCTCGGCCTGATGGCGCAGGGACTGTCCAACACGGCCATCGCCGGCACGCTCGTGGTGTCCGACGGCGCGGTCGAGAAGCACGTCGGCAACATCTTCGCGAAGCTCGGCCTGGAGCCGTCGAACTCCGAGCACCGCCGCGTGCGGGCCGTGCTCGCCTACCTCGACAGCTGAAGCAGACGGGTGCCGTTGTCGTGCAGCACCATCTGCAGGGCGGCGGCGTCCAAGCCCCACGACCTGATGGCGTCGATCTGCACCTCGTACGGGTACGGGATGTTCGGGAAGTCGCTGCCCAGCACCACCCGGTCCGCGAGTCCGGCGACGCGCGCACGCCAATCGGCCGGCAACGGCGCCATGTCCTCCGAGAACGGAACGCCCACCATCGTCGTGTCGACGTGCACGTTCCGATAGCGCTCCACGAGGTCCAACGCGCCCGAGTAGTCGGGCATCCCGGCGTGCGCGAGCACCGCCGTCAGCCGCGGGTGCCTCTTCAGCACTTCCTCGAACACGCCGAGCCCCGTGTGCTCACCGGGGTACGGCCCGTCGCCGCAGTGCACGACCGCGGGCACGCCGGCCTCGGCCAACTGTCCCCACACGCCGTCCAGCAGCGGGTCGCGCGGGTCGTAGGCACCGACCTGGACGTGCGACTTGAAGCACCGTGCACCGGCCTCCAGGGCCTTGCGCACGTACGCCTCGGCGCCGGGTTCGGCGTAGAACGTGCCCGTCGGGACGGCCTCGGGCACCCGTGCCGCGAAGTCCGCCGCCCAGTCGTTCAGCCACTGCGCCATGCCCGGCTTGTGCGGGTACACCAGCGGCGCGAACGCGGAAACGCCCAGCTCCCGCAGTGCGGTGAGCCGGGCGTTCTCGTCGGTGCGGTACCGGATGGTCCAGTCGACCCCGGCTTCGCGCACGCGGTCGAAGTAGGCCCAGACCTTGTCCAGGACGTTCTGCGGCATGAAGTGGACGTGGACGTCCACCAAAGCCATCAGTAGCGGCCCTTCAAGGCGCGTCCGTGGGCCCTGGCGATCTCTCGGTTGGCGTCGCGCTTCGCGAGGTCCTGGCGCTTGTCGTAGGCCTTCTTGCCCTTCGCGAGGGCGATCTCGACCTTGACGTAGCCGTCCTTGAAGTACATCTGCAACGGCACGAGCGACAGACCGGACTCCTTGGTCTTGCCGATCAGCCTCTCGATCTCCGCCTTGTGCAGCAGGAGCTTGCGCTTGCGCCGGACCTCGTGGTTCGTCCAGGTGCCCGCGACGTACTCCGGGATGTGCAGCGCGTGCAGCCAGATCTCGCCGTCGTCGACCTGGGCGAAGGCGTCCACGAGGGACGCCCGTCCCATGCGCAGGCTCTTCACCTCGGTGCCGACGAGCTGAATGCCCGCCTCGTAGGTGTCCAGAATGGACCAGTCGTGCCGAGCCTTGCGGTTCGACGCGATGACCTTCTGCCCGCGTTCCTTGACCATGACGACCAGTTTAGGTGGTCGGCAAAATTCTTAAAGCCGCACGTAGAGACGAAGCGTCACGTAGCCGGTCGTCGCCGAGATGACTATGGCGACGAGGAACAGCCAGGGCGACACGATCAGGATGTCCAGGTAACCGATCGGCGGGATGATGCCCGACTCGGTGAGGTTCCTGGTGATCCGGTCGAGGAAGAACGCCTTGAACAGCACCAGGCCGCCGACCGCGGTGACCGAGCCGATGATGCCCGCGACGACCGCCTCGATGAGGAACGGGAGCTGCGTGTACCACCGGGTCGCGCCGACCAGTCGCATGATGCCGACCTCGACGCGGCGGGTGAACGCCGACACCTGGATGGTGTTCGAGATCAGCAGCAGCGCGGCGAACGCCTGGATGAGCGCGAGGATCAGGGCGACGTCGCGCATGCCGTTGAGGCCCTCGAAGAACCTCTCCAGGAACTTGCCCTGGTCGTCGACGCCCTTCACACCCGGCTTGCCCTCGAACGCCGTCTTGATGACGTCGGTGCGCTCGGGGTCCTCGAGCTTCACCCGGAACGTGGCGGGGATGGCCTCCGGCCGGGCGAGCTTGAGCAGTTCGGGCTGGGCCTCGAAGATGCGCTTGAAGCGCTCGAAACCCTCGTCGCGGTTCTGGAACACCACTGTCTCGACGCCGGACGTCTGCTCCAGCTGCGAACGCAGACCCGCGCACGGCTGCTGGGTGCAGTCCTTGTCGTTCGCGCTGACGTCGTTCGTGAGCAACACGGAGACTTCGAGCTTGCCCGCGTAGTTGGCCTGCATCTTGTCGACCATGCGGACGACGAGCAGGCCACCGCCGAGCAGCCCGAGCGAGATGGCGGTCGTGAGGATCATCGCGATCGTCATCGTGACGTTCCGGCGAAGTCCGGTGATGACCTCGCTGAACACGAAGCTGGTACGCATCGGGGGCGGGGTTCCTTGGGGGTCGGGGATCTAGGGACGCTTAACGGCCAACGCCGTAAACGCCGCGCGCGTCATCACGGACGACCTTGCCGTACGAGAGCTCCACGACGCGGCGGCGCATCGAGTCGACGATCCCGTGGTCGTGGGTGGCCATGATGACGGTCGTGCCGGTGCGGTTGATCCGCTCCAGCAGCAACATGATGTCCTGGCTCGTGTCGGGGTCCAGGTTTCCGGTCGGCTCGTCGGCGATCAGCACGAGCGGGCGGTTCACGAACGCACGGGCGATCGCGACGCGCTGCTGCTCACCACCGGACAGCTCGGTCGGGAACCTGTCCTCCTTGCCGTCGAGGCCCACCAGCTGCAGCACCTCCGGCACCACCTTGACGATGGTGTTGCGGGGCTTGCCGATGACCTCGAGCGCGAAGGCGACGTTCTCGGCGACCGTCTTCGTGGGCAGAAGGCGGAAGTCCTGGAACACGCAGCCGATCGACTGCCGCAGGCGGGGGACCCGGCGGCGCGACATCTTGGCGACGTCGAAGTTGGAGACGTAGACGCGTCCCCTGGTCGGCACCTCTTCGCGCAGCAGCAGGCGCAGGAACGTCGACTTGCCGGAGCCGGAAGGCCCGATCAGGAAGACGAACTCGCCCTTTTCCATCTCGACGGACACGTCGTCGAGCGCAGGACGCGTGGAGGTCTTGTAGACCTTGGAAACGTGTTCGAGACGAATCACGAGGCGCGAGTCTACTCATGGCCGGGGTAAAGCCCCCGTTCCGGTTAACTTCTCGCCCCGGAAGGGGTCAATCCCACCAGTTGAAGAGGGCTTGTCCTGCGGTTTCGGGCCGCCAGTAGCGCACATCACGCACGTCGAGCAGGGGCCAGTCCGCCGCCTTGAACGGCCGGTGCAGCTCGGCCGTTCTCCAGACGCCCAGGCCGAACTCCTCGAGCACGCTCGTGAGCGCCGCGTCGTCGACGAACTCGAGTGGCTGCTGCTCGTGGTCGAGTGCGAACGCCACGTCACCTGCGTGCGTACGCAGTACCGCGACCGTGGGCCTGTGGTCGCGGTACTCGACGTAAGCCGCGTGGAAGTTCGGGGTGACCCGTGGCTCGCACCAGCGCGTCACCGCTCCCCCGGCACGCCTCGCGGCCTCGTGGACGAGGCCCCGGAAGGCGGCTAGGCCTGCTGGGACTGCTTGCGCCACCGGATGCCGGCCTCGAGGAAGTCGTCGATCTCCCCGTCGAGCACCGCGGACGGGTTGCCGACCTCGTGCTCGGTACGCAGGTCCTTGACCATCTGGTACGGGTGCAGGACGTAGGAGCGCATCTGGTTGCCCCAGCTCGAACCGGAGTCCTTCAGCGCGTCCATCTTCGCCTGCTCCTCCTGCCGGCGACGCTCGAGCAGCTTGGCCTGCAGGACGTTCATGGCCGTGGCCTTGTTCTGCAGCTGCGAGCGCTCGTTCTGGCAGGACACCACGATGCCGGTCGGGATGTGCGTGAGGCGCACCGCCGAGTCGGTCGTGTTGACGCCCTGGCCGCCGGGGCCGGACGAGCGGTAGACGTCGACCCGCAGGTCCTTCTCGTCGATCTCGACGTGGTCGGTCTGCTCGACGACGGGCACGACCTCGACGCCGGCGAACGACGTCTGGCGGCGGCCCTGGTTGTCGAACGGCGAGATGCGCACGAGGCGGTGCGTGCCCTGCTCGACGCTCAGCGTGCCGTAGGCGTAGGGCGCGGTGACGCGGAACGTGGCGGACTTGATGCCGGCCTCTTCCGCGTAGGAGGTGTCGAAGACCTCGACGCCGTACTGGTGGCGCTCGGCCCAGCGCGAGTACATGCGCAGCAGCATCTCGGCGAAGTCCGCGGCGTCGACGCCACCGGCCTCGGCGCGGATGGTGATGAGCGCGTTGCGCTCGTCGTACTCGCCGGACAGCAGCGTGCGCACCTCGAGGCTCGCGATCTCCTCGCGCAGCTTCGCCCGGTCGTTGTCCGCGTCGGCCTGGGCCTCGGCGTCCTCGGCCTCTTCCGCGAGTTCGTAGAGCAGCGGGAGATCGTCGAGGCGCGCGCGCAGGCCGGTGACGCGGCGCAGCTCGCCCTGCTTGTGCGAGAGCTGGCTGGTGACCTTCTGCGCCTTTTCCTGGTCGTCCCAGAGGTCAGGGCGGGTGGCCTGCGTCTCCAGGTCCGCGACAGCGGCGCGCAACCCATCGAGGTCCATCACCGCCTCGATGCTCGAAAGCGTCGCGGAGAGGTCCTTGATGTCTGCTTCGACGTCCGGGTTCACGCAAAAAGATTACGCCAGCACCGGTCGTCAGTCGCGACCGGTGCTTCGCTGGCGTCCCCTCTCGTGTGAAAGGGGAGGACGTCTTACGCCGTGGGGATGGCGTCGAGCAGCTTGAGAACGGCCTTCGCGTGGGCGAGACCGAACTCGGCCACGGCCTTGGCGTAGGGGTCCTCCGCCGTCTTGGCCGCGCTCTTCGCGCTCTCCTGTTCCTGACCGTACGTCGAGCGTGCGGTCGTGATCAGGGACTCGCGCTGCTTCGCGGTCAGCGAACCGGCGTGCACCAGGCGCAGGATGAGCGGGCTGCGCAGGTGGTCCGGGCCGGGCTCGGACAGCAGCCAGTTCTTGAAGGCCTTCTTGCCCGCGGCCGTCAGCACGTACTGCTGGCTGGACCGCGGTCCCTGCTTGCCGAGGCGCAGCAGGCCCTGGTCAGCCAGCGCGGGCAGCTCGCGGTACACCTGGGAGCGGGTCACGCTGAAGAACGCGCCGAAGCGGTCTCCTGCTTCCGCCACCAACTGGCCACCGGTCTTGGGTCCGTCGTGCAGCAGCCCGAGCAGGGCGGCTGCGGTCGCATTCAGGTCTGACACACCAACAACGTTCCCACGTCTGGGGGAAGCTGTCCACAATGGTCAGCCGTTCTGTCCACAGTGGCTGATCACCGGGCTAGTCTGATGGGCCATGCGGAGCAACGAAAAGTCTCGCTGAGTAAGCGGCAGTTTCCGAGCCTCACGCGTTTGGCCTCTTGACCGTCTGTGTCCATCCCGGATGGAAAAGTCCTTTCGCAGAAACGAAAGTCCCCCGCCCTCACTCGATCGGCGGTACGGGACTCACCGGCCGGAGCCACCCGAATGGACGGACGCGCGCCTTCGTCGCTCGACCTGGTGAAGCCCGCGCTGGCCTCTTTCCCACGCCTGAAGTTCCGGGAAAATGATCATTGCCAGGAAGGCGCAGCTGGACTACGGAGGTCGGGGACCGTGAAGAACCTGAACTTGAAGTGGCTGGACCACAAGAAGGTCGCCGCGCACACGAGGGCGTGGGTGACCGGTGGCATCCCGGAGCAGGCCGGCAAGGACGAGTGCATGGTGTGCGGCAAGCAGATCCGCAAGCACCGCACCGTCAACGGCGAGGGCCGCATCTGCTCCAGCATGCTGTGCGCCCAGTACTGGGCGGAGAACATGACCTGAAAGACCCCGCCCGCGCGCGACCAGCCCCCGTACGACTGCTCTGCGGGGGATTGGGGTTCGGGGGCTCGGCCCTCAATGCACAACGCAGAAGGCCCGGTTCACGTTGACCGTGAACCGGGCCTTCTGTCTAGTAGCGGGGACAGGATTTGAACCTGCGACCTCTGGGTTATGAGCCCAGCGAGCTACCGAGCTGCTCCACCCCGCGCCGCTTCTAGCTTGTCTTGCTGTTGTAAGTAGAACTATACACGCCCTGAAAACCCGTTTTTCACCACCCCCCACTAACCACGTTTCCGCAGGTAGAGGGCCACGCAGAGGCAAAATCTGGCAAACCCGCCGCCGGCCGACGCTCCGGGCAACCCACGGGGGTCCGGAGGCTTGCCCCCGGGGTGGGGTTTGGGGGCTTGCCCCCAATGTGAAACACGAAAAAGCCCTGTCAGCGTTTTCCGCTGACAGGGCTCTCTCACTTTGTAGCGGGGACAGGATTTGAACCTGCGACCTCTGGGTTATGAGCCCAGCGAGCTACCGAGCTGCTCCACCCCGCGTCGGTAATTAGAACTCTACGCGGGGTGGAGCGGGGAATGCAAATCGTCAGGTCAGCCTGACGGTGTGGGGCTCGGCACAACCGACGACTGCCCGGTGGAGGGCGACGACGGCGCACCGGTGTTGTACTGCTTGAACCGCTTCGACGCCTCGTCCAGCTTGGCGTACGCCTGGCCGAGTTCGGTGAAGTTGCCGCTCGACTGCGCCCGCTTGATGTCGGCCAGCGCGGTGTCGATGTCGTTGATCGCCTTCTGCAGGTCCGGGTTCAGGTTCCCGTTGGAGGGCGGCGTCGACGGCGGCGTGGACGGGTTGCTGGTGTTGCCGTTGCCGTTGTTGTCGCTGGGCGGCGGCACGACCGCGCCGGCCCCGCTGAGCACCTGGTCGAGCGCCTCGTTCAGCGTGGAGGCGTAGCCGACCCGGTCGCCGTACCAGACGAGCACCTTCGACAGCTGCGGGTACGACGTGTTGTTCGAGGCCCGTTCGATGTAGACGGGCTCGACGTAGAGCAGCGCTCCGCCCAGCGGCAGGGTCAGCAGGTTGCCGTAGACGACCGTCGTCTTCTGCTGCGTCAGCAGGTTGAGCTCACGGCTGACGTTGTCGGACGTGAGGAACTGCGTCTGGATCTGCTGCGGGCCCTTCGCGTCCTGGCTGAGTTGCAGGACGCTGATCTTCCCGTAGTTGTCCGGGTCGGAGCCGACCGAGACGTGGGCCGCCATGAACTCGCGGTTCTCGCGCACGAGCGGGCTGGTCAGCTGGAAGCGGACCTTGCTCGGGTCGCTCGGGTCACCCGCGAGGACGTAGAACGGCGGCTGGGCGTCCCGGCGCTTGCTCGCCGCGTCGCGCTGGGCGTCGGCCGTCGTCACGTTGTCGATCGTCGGGTCCTGCGGCGGTGCCCAGTAGGCGACACCGGAGTAGAAGTCCGACGGCGACGAGACGTGGTACTTCGACAGGATCTGCCGCTGCACCTTGAACAGGTCCTCGGGGTAGCGGAAGTGCTGGCGCAGCTCGTCGGAGATCTCGCTGCCCGGCTTCACCGTGCCCGGGAAGACGCCCATCCACGCCTTGAGGACCGGGTCCTTGTCGTCGACCTGGTACAGGTTCACCGAGCCGTCGTACGCGTCCACAGTGGCCTTGACCGAGTTGCGGATGTAGTTGACGGGCTTGTTGGCCTGCGAGATGACGACGCCGTCCGCGGTGAGCGAGTCGTTCGTCGCGTCACCGAGCTGGGTGCGCTGCGCGTACGGGTAGTTCTCGAGCGTGGTGTAGCCGTCGACGATCCAGGTGATGCGGCCGTTGACGACGGCCGGGTACGGGTCGCTGTCGGCGGTGAGCCACGGCGCGACGGCCTGCACGCGGTCGCGCGGGGTGCGCTTGAACAGGATCTTCGACTCGTCCGCGATCGACTGGTTGAAGAGGATGTTCCGCTCGCCGTAGTACGCCGCGAACGCCAGCTTGTTGAACAGGCTGCCGATCGGGACGCCACCGGTGCCGGTGTAGGTGTAGGACTTGGCGTCGGTGTCGTACTCCGCCGCCGAACCGGCCGGACGGCCGCCGACGATCGAGTAGTCGTTCTGGCCGAACAGCTCGCCGTAGTACGTGCGGGGCTGGTCGACCTTGATGCCCTTGGGGTCGTTGCCGACCTCGCCGTTGGACTTGACCTCACCGGTCTTGAAGTCCGGGTAGCCGCCGTTGGACTCGTCGGCGACCGCGTTCACCTTGTTCGCCTCGGCGTAGACGAAGCCGTTGCCGTGCGTGTAGATGAGGTGCTGGTTGATCCAGTCGCGCTGGCCCTGCGGCAGGCTGTCGAGCTTCAGCTCGCGCACCGCGACGATGTAGTCGCGGAGCTTGCCGTCCACTGTGTACCGGTCGACGTCGAGCTTGTTCGGGAAGCCGTAGAACGGCCGCAGCTGCTGGAACTGCGTGAAGGTGCGCGCGAGCACGGCCGGGTCGAGCAGGCGGATGTTGCCCAGGGTGGCCGCGTCGTTGGTCTTGATCTGGTCGTTCGTGACGTTCTGCTTGCCCTCGTACGGCTTCGTCTCGACCTTGTCGTCGGTCAGCCCGAACGACTGCCGCGTCGCCGCGATGTTGCGGGTGATCGACTCGGCTTCCTTCTGGATGGCGTTCGGCTTGACCGAGAACTGCTCCAGCACCGCGGGCCACGCGGCACCGACGAGCACGCTCGACAGCACCAGCAGCACGGTCGCGATGGCGGGCAGCTGCACGTTGCGCATGAACGCGCCCGCGAAGAACGCCACGGCGCAGAACACCGCGATGCACAGCAGGATCAGCTTGGCGGGCAGCACCGCGTTGAGGTCGGTGTAGCTGGCGCCGACGAACTTCTCGTTCTCGTGCAGCAGCAGCGTGTACCGGTCGAAGAAGTACGCGACGGCCTTCAGCAGCACGAACGTCCCGGCGACGAGCGCCAAGTGCAGGCGCGCGGGACCCGAGAGCTGACCGCCGCGACCGGCCAGCCGGATGCCGCCGAACAGGTAGTGCGCGATCACGGCGCCGATGAACGACACCGCCGTGGTGATGAACAGCCACGACAGCAGCCACTCGTAGAACGGCAACTGGAACGCGTAGAAGCCGATGTCGTGCCCGAACTGCGGGTCGGTCACGCCGAACGGCTCGGAGTTCAGGAACAGCTGGATCTGCTGCCAGTCGTTCTGCGCCGACGCGCCCGCGATCAACCCGACGAACACCGGGATGCCGATCGCGAACAACCGCATCCGCCGCATCACGACGGTCCGGTAGCGCGCCACCGGGTCGTCCGGCCCGGACACCGGCACGAACACGGGCCGGGCGCGGTAGGCGAGGAAGAGGTTGAGCGCGACGATGCCACCGACCACCGCGCCGATGGCCACGAACAGCCCCAGGCGGGTGAGCAGGACTGTGCTGTAGACGTCGCGGAATTTCACCTCGCCGAACCACAGCCAGTTCACGTAGGTGTCGAGCAGCCGCGATCCCGTGATGAGACCGAACAGGAGCACAACACCCACGATGAGCAGTATTCGGCTGCGTCGGGACAGTTTCGGCAGTCCGACCGGAGGCCGTGTGGCCACGAGGCACGCTCCTGGATCGCGGTAAATCGATACGTACGTTTAGTCCAACTCTACGGACGACGCCCTGGGTTCCCGTGAAGTCCGCCGTCTTACGATGACACGCGTGTCAGCGAGTGAAACGCCAGCGGTCATCCTCCCCACGGTCGCCCGTGAGGTTGAGCAGTTCGTCGGGTCGGGCGGCTGGGAGCAGCCCCCGCAACTGTTCGCCCTAGTGGCCACCTCGGACCTGCTCGCCCAGCAACCGGAACTGGCCGGCCAACTCGACCCGGAGTCGAGCCCGCTGACCCCGATCGCCCAGGACTCCCTGGAGGGCGACCTGGGCGACGCGCTGGCGGGCATCGAATGGCCCCCGGCCGTCACCGGCTGCGCCCTGGCCCAGGAGATCGTCGTCCTGCCGCCCGAGGCCGAGACCGAGCTGAGCCACGGCGAACTCGACGACGAGGCGGCCCGCCAGTTCGCGGCAGCGCACCCGGCCCGCCGCGAGGCCCGCCTGGTCGCCGCCGTCCTGCGCGACGGCACCGTCTCGTGCGTGCTGAGGCTGCGCGGAACGGTCGAGGTGCCAGAGGAGGTCGTCGAGCACCCCGAGCTGGCGCCCAACCTCACCGACGCCCTGCTCGCCACGCTGCGGCCCTAGTCGTCACGCCCCCAGGCTGGCACAACCCCGGCACGACCTCGCGCCGGGGTTGTCAAGTCGTTGCGCGCTGTTCGCGGCAAGCGGACACCGACCCGCGCCTGCGAGCGACCCGGTGCGTTCCGCCGCGACCCACCCACCCGAACGCGGCCGGCCCGAGCCCGACCGCGTGACCGCACCAGACTCGCCGACCTGGCCCACCGCGCACCCGCGCTCACCGGCAGACCCGCGTTCACCTGCGGACATGCGCTGCCCGCTGGTCTGCTCCCGGCCCCGCCCCGCGCGACCCGATGCCGCTTCTCCGCAGCCCCGCGCCTCTCCCAGCTCCACGCCTCCTATGGCCGCCGCGCCTCTCCCAGCACGCGCCTCTCCCAGCTCCACGCCTCCTGTAGCCGCCGCGCCTCTCCCAGCCCCTGCCCACCAGGCCTCGTGCTCACCCCGGCGGCCGGAGCGCGAAAACTGTCAGACCCCCCGAGTACGTTGAGATGCGAGGGGATCCCAGCTCAGGGGTACCCCTGCGTCAGCTTGGGGGAGCGGACTTTGATCATCAAACCGACCGACAACGGCCGCGAGATCCCGTGGATCGACGACTGGCTGCGCCCGGTCGTCCGCCTCCACCCCTCGCCGGGCACGCCGGCCCGGACCGACAGCCACAGCGGCGGCCCGATGCTGTGGCCGAGCGACGAGCCCTGGCCGCACTGCGAAGGGCCGGCGCACGCGGACGGTTACGAGCTCACCGACGAGCAGGTCGAGCTGGTCCGCAGCGTCTCGACGCCGCTCATCGGCGGCATGCAGCTGTACCGCCGCGACTTCCCCGAACTCCCGTTCCCGGACGGCACCGACCTGCTCCAGGTCTTCCTGTGCCTGCTCGAGCACGAGGACATCTGGGGTCCGAACGTCCACCTGGTGTGGCGCGCCGCCGGCGAGGTCACCGATCCGCTGGCGGAGCCGCCCGTCCCGGCGGCGGTCGAACCCGTCTACGGGATCCGGCCGTGCGTGTTCAGCCCGTGCCGCTCCCACGAGTACCCGATGTACTACGAGCTGCCGAACGAACTGCTCGACGGACTCGAGTTCGCCAGCGCACCGGACTTCCGCGGAGGCGGCGTCGAGTGCTGGCCGGGCCTCGGCGACAGCACGAAGATCGGCGGCTGGACCCGGTGGTACCGCGGGATGCCGGGCGGCGAGGAGTGCCCCGACTGCGGTGCCACCCGCGTTCAGCTGCTCGCGCTGGCGTCCTCGGAGGACGAGTGCGCCGAGTGCGGCCGGCCGGAGGGCGGGGCCGGCTGGACGCTCGACGGCAGGGACGACACGGTGAACGTCTTCGCGTGCCCGGAAGACCCCCGCCACACCCCGAGGCTGGACGTGCAGTGAGCGCGGGGGACCCAGCGGGTCCCCCACCTCAGCACTTCGGCGTTTCCTTGCCCGCGTTGAGGGCCTCCAGCGACGACACGGCGTCGGTCAGCGTGTCGACCTTGATCAGCTTGAGGCCCTCCGGCGTCTGCTGCTTCGCCTCGTTGCAGTTGGCGGCGGGCACGAGGAACGCCTCGGCGCCCGCCTCCTTCGCGGCGACCATCTTGAACGCGATGCCGCCGATCGGGCCGACCTTGCCGTCGCCCGCGATCTCGCCGGTGCCCGCGATGGCCTTGCCGCCGTTGAGCTCGCCCGGCGTCAGCTTGTCGACGATCGCCAGCGCGAAGATCAGACCGGCGGACGGGCCGCCGACGTCGGACAGGCTGATCTTGATCTTGAACGGCACGTCGGCGCGGTCGACCGGCGAGATGCCGATGAAGCCCGCGGGACGGCCGTCGTCGCGGGTGCCGAGGGTGAGCTGCGTCGACTGGGAGGTGCCGTCCTTCTCGAACGCCACCTCGATGCGGTCGCCCGGCTTGGTGTTCTCCAGCGCCGCGCTGACGTCGGCGGCGCTCTGCACCTGCTTGCCGTTGACCGAGATGATGCGGGCGCCGAGCGGGATGACGTTGTCCGCCGGGCTGCCCTTGGTGACCTGGTTCGCGACCACCATGCCCGGATACTTCAGGTAGTGCAGGGCGGCGACCTCGGCTGCGGTCTGCGACTCGCTGAACGCCCGCTCGTTGTTCTCCTGCACCTCCTGCTCGGACTCGCCGGGCTTGAAGAACTCCTCGCGCGGGGCCAGCGCGTAACGGCCGGAGAGCCAGAGCCCGAGCGCGCCGAACAGCGAGACCTCGTCGGTGAGCGAGACCGTCGTCATGCGCAGGGTCCCCTTGGTGGGGAAGGTGTCCTGCCCGTCGACCGCGACGACGTCGGTGTCCTTGACCTTGCCGAGCACGTCGTAGGTCGGGCCGGGGCCCAGCGCGACGTACGGGACTCTGGCGAAACCGCCGAGCAGTCCGAGCGCCGCCACCACTAGGAAGCTGACGATCAGCGTCCACGTCCGGCGGGTCAGTCCGCGCTCCCTCGGCGGGAGCGCGGGTGGGGGTGCGGTCGTGACGGTTTCACTCACGGCTGAACAGCGTACGACCATGTCTATCCGCGTACGGTAGAGGCATGAGTGACGTGCCGTTCGGGTTCAGCCCGCACGACCCCGACGACAAGAGCGGGAAGCCGGGAGACAACCCGTTCGACTTCAGTCAGCTGGGCAACATGCTCAGCCAGCTGGGCTCCATGCTGAGCAACGCGGGGTCGTCGAGCGGGCCGGTCAACTACGACCTCGCCAAGCAGATCGCGTTCCAGCAGCTGTCCTCGACGACGACCACGATCGGGTTCGGCGCCGACCAGTCGAGCGCGGTCACCGACGCCGTGCACCTGGCCGAGATGTGGCTCGACCCGGTCACGTCGCTGCCCGCCGGCACCCGCACGACCCAGGCGTGGACCGCGCGCGACTGGATCGAGCGCACCATCCCGACCTGGCAACGCCTGTGCGACCCGGTCGCCCAGCGCATGTCCGGCGCGTGGGTCGAGGCGATGCCGGCCGAGGCCAAGCAGGCCGCCGGGCCGTTGCTCGCGATGCTCGGCCAGATGGGCGGCATGGCCTTCGGCTCGCAGCTCGGCAACGCACTGGCGCAGCTCGGCTCCGAGGTCCTGACCTCGACCGACGTCGGCCTGCCCCTCGGTCCCGAGGGCACCGCGGCCCTGCTGCCGGCGAACATCGAGAAGTTCACCGAGGGCCTGGAGCGCCCGGCGTCCGAGGTGATGGTGTTCCTCGCTGCCCGCGAGGCCGCCCACCAGCGCCTCTTCACCCACGTGCCGTGGCTGCGGCAGCGCCTGCTCGACACCGTCGAGGAATTCGCCAAGGGCATCAAGGTCGACACGTCGGCCCTGGAGCAGCTCGCGGGTCAGATCGACCCGTCGAACCCGGCCTCCATCGAGGAGGCCATGGGCTCGGGCCTGCTCGAACCGCAGACCACCCCGGAGCAGAAGGCCGCTCTGGAACGGCTGGAAACCCTCCTCGCTCTCGTCGAAGGCTGGGTCGACGTCGTGGTCGACGCCGCTGTCGCCGACCGCCTGCCCGGCGCGCCGGCACTGCGCGAGACGCTGCGCCGCCGCCGCGCCTCGGGTGGCCCGGCCGAGCAGACGTTCGCGACGCTCGTGGGCCTCGAACTGCGCCCCCGCAAGCTGCGGGCCGCCTCCGCGCTGTGGAAGCTCATCGGCGACCAGCACGGTGTCGAGGTGCGCGACAGCGTGTGGGAGCACGCCGAGCTCGTCCCGACCGCGGCCGACCTGGACGACCCGCTGGAGTTCGCCGAGCGCCTGACGAACACCCGCAAGGCGCTGGAGGACCCCATCGCCGAGCTGGAGCGCACCATGCGCGAGAACGAGGGCAAGTCCGAGGGCGGGGACCAGCCCGAAGGGGCCTGACCAGCACCTCGACACCTGAGCACCGCGCCCGGTGAGGACCTTCCTCACCGGGCGCGTCGCGTTCCAGGTCCAGCGAGCACACCCTCGCCGAGCGTTTCGGCACTCCGGGGCTTACCCCAGCGCAAGGTCTGGGAGCTCAGCCCCCAGCAGGCACGTGAAGCGAACCCGACGAGCGCTCCCCGCCAGCACACCCCTGCCAAGCGTCTCGGGGGTCCGGGGTCTTGCCCCGGCGCGGGATCTGGGGGCTCGGCCCCCAGGAGATACCTGACCGAGGACACGGCGAGCGCTCTCCGCGAGCACACCTCGCCCTACCCGACGCTCAGTCCTCCGTGATCCCCAAGCCCGCGGCGGCCGAGAGACCCTCCAGGTAGCCCATGGCCCGCTCGGTCTTCGGGTAGCGATGCACCCACTCCCAGAAGTCCTTGCCGTGCCCTGGGACGAGCAGGTGCGCCAGTTCGTGCACCAGCACGTAGTCGAGCACCCACGGCGGCACGTCGCGCAGCCGCTCGGACACGCGGATCGTGCCCTCCGTCGGCGTGCACGACGCCCACCGCGTGCGCATGGGCGGCACCCAGCGCACGCTCGCGGGCTCCGCCAGCGAGTCCAGGTAGCGCGCCGAGAGCTCGGCGCACCGCGCCATCAGCGCCTCGTCCGATGTGCGCGCAGGAGACTTCCTGCGCGTCTCGCTGCGCTGGAGGCGGCTCAACATCTCCGCCACCCAGTGCTTCTCTTCCCCCTTGGTCATCCGTGCCGGTAGGAGGACGACGACGGTGTCACCCTCCCGGTACGCGCTGACCATGCGGCGGCGCCGGGGGCTCCGCCGCACTTCCACCCGCGGTTCGGCCATGGAGTCACCGTAAACGCCGCCACCGACAATTTTCCGCCCCCAACCGGCGGCAGGCACGCACCCGGCGGGTGAAGTTCCACCGAACGGCGGCTGGACACGCGCGAAAACGACATGCGCGGTTTCGCACGCTTGCGGAGGTACCGTCGCGCCAAGGTCCCCGAGTGTGTCCGCACTCACAACTGCAAGGGAGGGGCTGTGGCCGAGTCCTACAACGGCTATTGCGTCAAGTGCCGCGAGAAGCGGGACTTCGACGGCAACGTCGAGGAGACCAATGGTCGGCGCATGGCGAAGGGCACCTGCCCTGTCTGTGGCACGAAGATGACGCGGATCCTCGGCAAGGCCAAGGTCTGACGTTTTGGCTGGCAGGGGGCCTCGCCCCCTGCCAGTCTGTACCGCTGTGGAGACAAGACCCAGAGTGCGTGCCGGACTGGCCGTGACCCGCAGGTCCGCCGGTGTCGTGCAGGTCGGAACCGACCCGAAGCACGCCGTGGTGATCGACTCGCTGTCCGACGCCCTGGTCGAAGAGCTGATCAACCTCGACGGCCGGCTCACCGTCGCTGAACTGGGTGAAAAGCTGAAATCCCGAGGCGAGAGCCCCACCCGGTTGGGTGAAGTTCTCGAATCGCTCGACCAGGCGGGCCTGCTGGAACCCGGCTCCCCTGCGAGGAGCGGGACGGCCGCGGTGCACGGGTCGGGACACCTTGCGCTTTCAATTACTTCGCTTCTAGCTGAATCAGGCGTGCAGCTCGCGCACAACGCCGATCTGACCGTTCTGGCGGCGACGCTCGTCCCCGATCCGAACCTCGTGAGCACGCTGATGGCGTTCCGGACGCCACATCTGGCCGTGCGCGTGCGTGAGGGCGTGGCGATCGTGGGGCCGCTGGTGCTGCCCGGCCGTTCCTCGTGCCTGAACTGCGCCGACCTGCACCGCACCGACCAGGATCCGCAGTGGCCGGTCATCGCGGCCCAGCTGGTCGGCAGGCCCGCCTCGTACGACGTGCTGTTCGCGTCGGGAACGGCGGCGCTGGCCGTGGCGCAGATCCTGGAGTCGCTGAACTACCTGACGGGCCGCGACCAGGCACCTCCTCCCGTGGTGAACGCCACTGTCGAGCTCGACCTCGCGACCGGCGTCGCTGAGAGGCGTAGCTGGTATCCGCACCCTGACTGTCAGTGCTCCGCACATAACATGGCCGAGTGACCGAGATTCCGCGCAAGGCCGTGCAGCGCACCGCCAAGCTGGCGAGCCTCCCGCTCGGGGTGGCAGGCCGGGTTGTCGGCGGCTGGGGGAAGCGACTGACCGGACGCGCGGCCGACGAGGTCAACGCCGAGGTGACGGCCAAGACGGCGGAGCAGGTGTTCGCGGTGCTCGGCCAGCTCAAGGGCGGCGCGATGAAGTTCGGCCAGGCCCTGAGCGTGTTCGAGGCGGCGGTCCCGGACGAGCTGGCGGCCCCGTACCGCGAGGCGCTGACCAAGCTGCAGACCGCGGCCCCGCCGATGCCCGCCCGCACCACGCACCGCGTGCTCGCCGAGCAGCTCGGCACGTCCTGGACGAAGCGCTTCCAGTCGTTCGACGACGACCCGGCCGCCTCGGCCTCCATCGGCCAGGTGCACCGCGCGGTGTGGCACGACGGCCGCGACGTGGCGGTGAAGGTCCAGTACCCCGGCGCCGACGAGGCCCTGCGCGCCGACCTGAAGCAGCTGCTCCGGTTCTCCCGGCTGCTGCAGGCGATCATGCCCGGCACCGACGTGCGCCCCCTGCTGGAGGAGCTGCGCGACCGGTACCTGGAGGAGCTCGACTACCGCGACGAGGCCGCCAACCAGCGCACGTTCGCGAAGGCCTTCGAGAACGACCCGCACGTGCTGGTCCCCCGCGTGATCGCCTCGGCCCCCAAGGTCATGGTGACGGAGTGGACCTCGGGCGTCGGCCTGTCCAAGATCATCCGCGACGGCTCCGCCGAGGACCGCGACCTGGCGGGCCAACTCCTGGCCGAGTTCCACTTCTCGGCCCCGTCCCGCTCGGGGCTGCTGCACGCCGACCCGCACCCCGGCAACTTCATGCTGGGCGACGACGGCCGGCTGCGCGTGATCGACTTCGGCGCCGTGGCCCGTCTCCCCGACGGACTCCCGAAGACCCTGGGCCTGATGACCCGCCTGGCGCTCGACGGCCGGTCCGCGGACCTGGTCGACCTGCTGCGCACCGAGAACTTCATCCGCGAAGGCATGGAACTGCACGGCGAGGACGTCCTGGGCTACCTGGCCCCGTTCGTGGAACCGCTGCGCACCGAGTCGTTCCACTTCACCCGCCGCTGGCTCCAGTCGCAGGCGGAACGGGTGGGCGACCTCCGCAGCCCGGACTCACAAACGGGCCGCTCCCTGAACCTGCCGCCGCAGTACCTGCTGATCCACCGCGTGACGATGGGCGCCACCGGCATCCTCTGCCAGCTCGACGCCCATGTGACCGCCCGCGAAATCGTGGCCCGCTGGCAACCAGGCTTCGACGACTAGTTCGTCCGATCTACTCGTTCGAGTGAACTGTCCCGAAGTTGTCCACAGGTTGCTCTCGACCCCGGTTCGACGCCTTCAGCTTGGTCCACGATGGGTCCATGACCTCGATCGCAACCACCGCTGAACTGCGCAAATCCGGTCTCTCCCCGCGAGCGATCCACCACGCCTGCACCCCGTCGGGCCCGTGGCAAAAGCTGCTGCCCGGCGTAGTCCTGACCACGTTGTCCCCACCGACCCGTCTCGACCGCCTACGAGCCGTCCTCTCGTTCGTGGGCCTCTCCGCGGTGATCACCGGCGCCGACGCCCTGATCCGCCAGGGCGCCACCCTCCCCCTCCCCCGCCACATCCACGTGCTGGCGGGCATGAACGCGCGCCGAGCCCACCCCTGGATCCTGCTGGAACGAACATCCCGCCCACCCGAAGTGGTCGAACGCCACGGCCTGCGCCTGGCCGCACCAGCCAGAGCCGCCCTGGACCTGGCCCGCCGAGAAACCAACCCACGAGCGGTGGTGGAGATCCTCGACGCCGTGGTGGACGCCCGCCTGTGCACGCCACGCGACCTGCGGGAGGAGCTGGAAACGGGCTGCCGCCGAGGAACAGCCCTGGCCAGACAGGCCTTGAGCCACCTCTACCCACCGTGACGGCCGCGAGCCGCGGCCGATGGGCGGGCACGGACCGGCGGACGGGCGGCCGACGGCCGGACTACGGGAAGAGCAGCCGCAGAGGCGACGGCGAGCAGAACGTCAGATGGGTTGGCGGTGCCAACCGCAGTCGCCAACACGAGCCGACCACCATCTTGGCCCGGCGCGCGGCGCCAACCGGACAGCCGAAGGCGTGAGCCAGCCACCTACGAATCCCGGCGCGGCGAGGCCAAAGGCGAGCCCGAACGGGCCGATCCTCATCACCTGGCTGGTTCCCCCTGTCTTGGCGATCGGGGCTTGACCTTGAGAGGGCGAATGCCAACCTGCTCGGTCCGGCCGGGGCGCTCTTGATCCCCGGCTTGTGAGGCCGCGAACGCATCCCGCCAGAGGCTCAAGGTCAAGCCCCAATCGCACCCCACACAGTCGAAACGCCCCAACGGGACCACCCTCGCAAGGCGACGGATCCCCAGGGCCTCAACCCCACGCAAACGGGCAGGTCAACGCCAGTACTCATCGGGCAACTTGCCCTCGATGTCCCGAACATGGGCCTTGGCGCAAACCTGGCACAACCACCGCACCCCACCCGAAACCCGCTCCGAAGACCAAGCCAAGAACTCCAAATCGGAAACGGAGGACCTCAACCGCCCACACCGATGACAAGCCTCCCCCACCACTGCGGAAGAACTCACCGCCGAAGCCCGACGTGAACGGTGTCGGTCTCCAGCAGGAACACGTCCTCCCGCAGCCCGACGAACTCGGAATCGGACGGGTTGAGCAGCCGACGCAACGCCTCTCGATCAGAAGGGTGCAACTGAGGCCCGGCGACCTCGGCCAACCAGGTCAGCCGGTCAACGGCCCAGTCCCGCACCAACTGCTTGGCCGGCGCCGGATGGTCGACCACGAAGCTGAAGGCGCTGATCTCACCGAGGCCGGCATCGGCCAAGGCCACGTTCCAGCCGACCGGCAGGCGCACCGAGCCGGACATGCCCTCGCGCATCGACACGAACCAGGAAGCGCGAGCCGCAGCCAACCGGTCCTGCAGACCGGGGGCGCCAACGCCGAGGTCCCACGGCAGGAAGCGGGTCTCGAGGCCGCCCTCGGCCAGCGCCAGCCAGCCACCGGGTGCCAGCGCCGAAACCAGGCGCCGGACGCCTCGCTGCTGGTCAGGGAGGTGGTGGAGGACGCGGGAGCCCCAGATGAGCTCGACCGGGCCGACGAACGACAGCGGGTCTTCCGAGGCCAGGTCGGCCAGGACCGGCTTGATCTGGACCACGCCGTCGGCTTCGGCTCTGGCCGCGGAGCAGGCTGCGTCGAGCAGTTCGGGGGTGGCGTCGACCAGGACCAGGACGCCTCCGCCGTGCTCTCGCAGGGCTGCGACGAGGGGGACGCTCATGGTGCCGGCGCCGCAGCCCACGTCCATCACCACGGGTGAGTCGGGTAGTGGCTCGACGAGTCTGCGGGCCACTGAGGTCAGCGCCTCCGCCTGCAGGGAGCCGTAGCGCCTCATCGCGTGGAGGCGGGAGGACCAGTCGATTCCGTCGTGTGTGTGTTGCGGCACAAAGGGGACGGTACGGAGGAACGGCGAAGGCCGCCATCCACCTTCTCGTGGATGACGGCCTCAGCTCGTGACTGTCAGAGGTCGAAGCGAGCCGCTCTGCGTCCCGCCCATCGCGACAACCTGCGCCAACGTTGCGCTGCCGCGAGGCGGTTCGCCACGCGTTGCTCTTCAGCGAACCTCTGGGCTTCTTGTATTCGTATTCGCACGAGTTCTTCGGACAGAGACATGGGAGTCAGGCCCTCGTTCAGGTAGGCGGGCATTGCGTTGTGGTTGAGCTGCACGGTGTTCACGCTGCCGACTCCGTCCTGCTGGCCGGAACAACTGCCGCGTCCTTGCGCGGACGGCCACGCGGCCGCTTCCGCGCGATGACGACACCGCGCTCGAAGATCTCTCCACCCCAGACGCCCCACGGCTCGTGACGCGCGATCGCGCCGGCGAGGCACTCGGCGAGGACCGGGCAGGTCCCGCAGAAGGACTTCGCCTTCTCCAGGTCAGCTGGAGCGTCGGCGAACCAGAGGTCGGGGTTGTGGGTGCGGCAGGGGATGTCGAGCCCCTCCGCGAGGTCCGGAAGTGTCTCGCCCGTGAGCGGGACAGTCGCCGTCAACATCAGGTGTTTCTCCTTGTGTGGGGTACTGCAAAAACACGAAAGCCGCGGACTCTGTGCGAGTCCGCGGCTTTCGTGAGCCTGGTGGTCCTTCGACCCCTCTATGGGGTCGGCAGGAGCCTTCTCACTTGATGCGCGGACAGCGCATTCGTGTAGTTGTGGACCGCATCGATGACCGGCAGCACGATGGGCTGCTCGTTGCGCAGTTCGGCGCCGATCAGTGCACTGCCGCCCCGCAGAGCGGTGCCGCGCTCGCGTCCCTTGAAGCCGACCGGCTTCAGGGCAGAGCTCTGCCACATCGCTTGAACGGAGGCAGACGCGCAGAAGCCCTCGGTCAACGGGAGGCCGAGCGCGCGCGAAGTCGTGGTGAGCTTCACAACGGCCACCTCCTCAAGAGAGCTCTGCGCAGAGAGCGAGTAGTAGTTCTTCTTCCCCAGACGGGTCCTCCGGACCCGGCATGAGCAGGTTATGACCCTGTCCCACAGGCTCGCAACCTATTTAACGAAACTTGTCCCGATCAGGTGGCGGAGTACCCGACACCGGCTCGGACCAGGCCCAACACGTCGTCACCGAACTTATCAAGCTTCGAGGCGCCGATGCCCGAGATCGCGACCAGTCCGGCCGAATCCGTGGGTCGCTGCTCGGCGATCGCCATCAGGGTCGCGTCGGTGAAGACGACGTACGCGGGCACCTTCAGCTCCCGCGCGCGTCCCGCACGCCACTGACGGAGGGTCTCCAGCAGCTCTTCGTCCACATCGGACGGGCAGGACCTGCATCGGCCGAGCTTGACGGCCTGCGCCTCGACCAGCGTCGACGCGCACACCCGGCAGGTCGGCTTCTCCTTCTTCATGAGAGGTGGCCGCGCCGCGCCGGCAGATACCCGTGCGGCCGGGTGGTTCTCGGGAACGAGGCTGTAGAGGAAGCGCGAACGGCGGCGGTACTTGCGCCCACCGGCGGCGCGCGCCAGCGCCCACGACAGCCAGATGTGCTCACGCGCGCGCGTGACACCCACGTAGAGAAGGCGTCGTTCTTCTTCGATCTTGGCCTCGTCGCCGTCGGCGTACTGGATCGGCATGGTGCCTTCGACCAGGCCGACGAGGAACACGGCGTCCCACTCGAGGCCCTTCGAGGCGTGCAGCGACGCCAGCGTCACGCCCTCGACCGTCGGCGGGTGCTGCGCCTCGGCCCGCACGTCCAGTTCGACGCAGAAGCGCGGCAGGTCGGCCTCGGGAGAGGCGGCGGCGAACTCCTCGGCCAGCTCGACCAGTGCGAGCAACGACTCCCAGCGCTCCCGCGCGCTGCCACCGGTCGGCGGTTCGTCGGTCAGCCCGACGCGGTGCAGCGCGGACCGCACCACCTCGGGCAGGCTGCCGGCGACGTCGCCCGCCGAGCGCAGCGTGATCATCGCCTGGCGCACCTCGGCGCGTTCGAAGAAGCGCTCGCCGCCACGCACCAGGTACGGGATGCCCAGCGACGCGAGCGCCTGCTCGTACACCTCGGACTGGGCGTTGACGCGGTAGAGGATCGCGATCTCGGACGCGGCTACGCCCTCGTCGAGCAGCGCCTTGACGCGCCCGGCGACGGCATCGGCCTCGGCCGGTTCGTCGTCGAACTCGTGGAACCGCGGCTTCGGGCCCTCCGGGCGCTGCCCGATCAGGTTGAGCCGCGAGCCCGCCGGGCGGCCGCGCGCCCACTTGATCACGTCGTTGGCCAGCTCCACGACCTGCGGCGTCGACCGGTAGTCGCGTTCCAGCCGGACGACGACCGCCTCGGGGAACCGGCGGCCGAAGTTCAGCAACGGCTGCGGCGAGGCGCCCGCGAAGGAGTAGATGGTCTGGTTCGCGTCGCCGACCACCGTCAGGTCGTCGCGCGCACCCAGCCACGAGTCGAGCACGCGCTGCTGCAGCGGCGTCACGTCCTGGTACTCGTCCACGACGAAGCAGCGGTAGCGGTCGCGGAACTCCTGGGCGACCTCGGCGTTGTCCTCCAGCGCGCCCGCCGTGTAGAGCAGCAGGTCGTCGAAGTCGAGCAGCTGCGCCTCGTTCTTGAGCTCCTCGTAGGTCCGGTAGAGCTTCATGATCTGCTCGGCGGGCGCCGGGATGTCCCGCGCGGCGCGAGAGGCGGCGGCCGGGTAGTCCTCCGGCGCCAGCAGCGACGCCTTCGCCCACTCGATCTCGCTGGTCAGGTCCCTCAGCGCGTCCGACTCGGTCGGCATGCCCAGCCTGGTCGCGGCGCGGGCGACGACGCGGATCTTCTGGTCGACCAGCTCCCAGCGCGGTCCGCCGATGACGCGCGGCCAGAAGTAGCGCAGCTGGCGTGATGCGGCGGCGTGGAACGTCACGGCCTGTGCGCCGTGCACGTCGAGAGAACGCAAACGCGTGCGCATCTCCCCCGCGGCGCGCTTGGTGAACGTCACGGCCAGGACCTGCGACGGAGCGACGTGACCGCGTTGGCAGAGGTAGGCGATGCGGTGCGTGATGGTGCGCGTTTTACCGGTACCGGCACCCGCGAGCACGCAGACCGGGCCGCGCGGAGCCTCGACCGCTGCGCGCTGTTCCGGATCGAGACCCTCCAGCAACGCGTCCATCCCGGCAGTCTCGCAGACGGCCGATGCGAGTCTGATACCACCGCGCCGTATCCTGTCCACATGGCTGGTAAGCAGGACAAGGCGGCGGCGAAGGAAGCGGCGAAGGTTCGCCGCGCGGCTTCACGCGAACGGCGCAAGCAGATCTTCGAGGCGTTCAAGATGCAGCGCCGCGAGGACAAGGCGCTCGTGCCGCTGATGCTGGGCGCGGTCCTGGGCGTCACCGCCATCGCCGTGGTCCTCGGCCTGGTCTTCGACGCGGTCTGGATGTTCGTGCCGCTGGGCGTCGCGATCGGCGCGCTGCTGGCCGTGATCATCTTCGGCCGCCGCGTCCAGAGCAACGTCTTCCGCAAGGCGGACGGCCAGCCGGGCGCGGGTGCCTGGGCCCTGGAGAACCTGCGCGGCCGCTGGCGCGTCACGCCCGCCGTCGCGAACACCACGCAGCTCGACGCCGTGCACCGCGTGCTCGGCCGTCCGGGCGTGGTCCTGGTCGCCGAGGGCGCCCCGCAGCGGGTGAAGCCGCTGCTCGCGCAGGAGAAGAAGCGCATCTCCCGCGTCGTCGGCGAGACCCCGATCTACGACTTCATCATCGGCAGCGAAGAGGGCCAGGTCCCGCTGAAGAAGCTGCAGTCGACCCTGATGAAGCTGCCGCGCAACATCACGGCCGCCCAGGTCGACACCCTGGAGACCCGCCTCGCCGCGCTGGCCAGCCGCGGCCCGGCCCTGCCCAAGGGCCCGATGCCGGCGGGCGCCAAGATGCGCAACGTCCAGCGCGCGATGCGCCGCCGCTGATCTGCACCTGCTCCCACCACGTGAAGAGGCCCGCCGCACATCTCGTGCGGCGGGCCTCTTCACGTCAGGCGCCGCCGACGGCGACCCGCACCGTCGAGTAGCGCCTGCGCAGCTCCTTGAGCGGCGCGTACTCCGGCGAGTTCCAGAAGTCCTCCACGGCTTGCATGCTCTCGGACTCGTGGATCACGAGCCTGCGCCACGACCAGTCGCCCTCCAGCACCTGCGGGGCCGCCGCGTCGAGGACGTTGCGCGCGCCCACCTTCGCCATGAGCGGGAACACCTGGTCCACGTACTGCTGGAAGCCCTCGTCGTCGGCGATGTCGGAGTCGTTGTCATCGCGACGATGCGCGTGGGCCGCGCCGGTTCACCACGCTGGTGGGGCAGCCGCCGATGGCGTACCTGACACGGTGGCGGCTGAGCAGCGGCGCGCAGATGCTGCGCGACGGCGACGAGACGCTGGCCGCGGTGGCGCGGCAGGTCGGTCACACGTCCGGGTTCGCGTTCGCGGCGGCGTTCAAGAGGGAGTTCGGCGTGGCGCCCGGCAGGTTCCGGCGCGGCTAGCGGACCTTGATGACCACGGTGCCCGCGGCCTTGTCGTGCAGGCAGCGCCCGTCCGCGTCCCAGACCAGCGCGGGGATCAGCGGGAAGATGAGGATGGTGCGCAGCAGCGCACGCGGCAGGTGCACGAACTGCTTGCCGTCGATCCGGGCCACCCGCAGGCCGAGCAACGCGTGACCGGGCGTGAACCCGAAGAACGCGACCGCGACGGTGGTGATGACGAACCAGGCGAGCAGGCTCCAGTTCTTCGGCAGGTCGGGCTGTGTGAACAGCGCGGCGACACCGGCCGAGAGCAGGAAGTCGACGAGGATGGCGAACGTGCGCCGCCCGATCGAGGCGATGGACCCCGGCCCGTCCTTGGGGAAGCCGTGCCGCTCACCGCGCCACCGCTGTTGCGTGCCGTCGTTCGAGCCTTCGCCCGGCGACAGCACCGAGTCGGGTCCTGACAGCCACGAACCGGTCCACCTGCTCACCCCACCAGAGTAAAGCCGTGCTCACCGGGTGAGCACGTCCAGGTCGTCTTGCCCCTTCGGACGACCCCGTTAACACTGGCGAAACATCCGAGTGACGGACGGGCAACACCGCCGACATACGGTCGCTCGTGATGACAAGCCGTTGTCCATAGTCAAGGAGTCGACGAGGGTGTTCAAGAATTCCGACGAGGTGCTGAAGTTCATCACCGACGAGGGCGTCAAGTTCGTCGACGTGCGGTTCAGCGACCTGCCGGGCGTGATGCAGCACTTCACGCTGCCCGCCAAGGCGTTCGACGCTGACGCCATCGAAGAGGGTCTCGCCTTCGACGGCTCCTCCGTGCGCGGCTTCCAGTCGATCCACGAGTCGGACATGCTCCTGCTGCCCGACCTCTACACCGCGCGCCTCGACCCGTTCCGGATCGAGAAGACGCTGATCGTGAACTTCTTCGTGCACGACCCGTTCACGCGTGAGGCGTACAGCCGCGACCCGCGCAACATCGCGCGCAAGGCGGAGCAGTACATCACCGACTCCGGCATCGCCGACACCGCGTACTTCGGTGCCGAGGCCGAGTTCTACATCTTCGACTCGGTCCAGTTCGACACGACCGCCAACTCCGCGTTCCACAAGATCGACGCGGTCTCCGGCTGGTGGAACACCGGCCGTGAGGAAGAGGGCGGCAACCTCGGCTACAAGGTCAAGTACAAGGGCGGCTACTTCCCCGTCACCCCGAACGACCACTACGCCGACCTGCGCGACCAGATGGTCCTCAACATGGAGGCCCAGGGCTTCACCGTCGAGCGCGCCCACCACGAGGTCGGCACCGGCGGCCAGGCCGAGATCAACTACAAGTTCAACACGCTGCTGCACGCCGCGGACGACCTGATGCTGTTCAAGTACATCATCAAGAACACCGCGTGGCAGGCCGGCAAGTCCGTCACCTTCATGCCGAAGCCGCTGTTCGGCGACAACGGCTCGGGCATGCACACGCACCAGTCGCTGTGGAAGGACGGCGCGCCGCTGTTCCACGACGAGAGCGGCTACGCGGGTCTGTCCGACACCGCCCGCCACTACATCGGCGGCATCCTGCACCACGCGCCGTCGCTGCTGGCCTTCACCAACCCGACGGTCAACTCGTACCACCGCCTGGTCCCGGGCTACGAGGCCCCGGTCTCGCTGGTCTACTCCCAGCGCAACCGCTCGGCGTGCGTCCGCATCCCGATCACGGGCAACAACCCAAAGGCCAAGCGCATCGAGTTCCGCTGCCCCGACTCCTCGGGCAACCCGTACCTCGCCTTCTCGGCGATGGTCATGGCGGGCCTCGACGGCGTGAAGAACAAGATCGAGCCGCCGGCCCCGATCGACAAGGACCTCTACGAGCTCCCGCCCGAGGAGGCCCGCGACGTCAAGCAGGTCCCCGCGACGCTGGACGCCGTGCTCGACAACCTCGAGGCGGACCACGAGTTCCTGCTCGAGGGCGGCGTGTTCACGCCGGACGTCATCGACACCTGGATCTCGTACAAGCGCGAGCAGGAGATCGACCCGCTGCGCCTGCGCCCGAACCCCTACGAGTTCGCGCTCTACTACGACGTGTGATCGGTTGAACTCCACCTGGAAGGCCCGGCAGGACTCCTGCCGGGCCTTCCGGCTGTCTAGGACCCCATCAGCGTCGCCTTCGACGAGACGCCGTTGATCCCCTCGCTCACCCGCACGTTCGACACCACCACGTCCGCCTCGCCGCCGGTCGGCAGCTTGATGCGCGCCTCGCCGCCGGTCAGCTCGTCCGCGGCCGAGCCGGCGCCGGACAGCTGCCACATGCCCGCGTCGTTCACCGTCTCGATCAGGTCGACGCGGTCCAGCTCGACCGCGTTGCCGTCCGCGTAGACGAGGCGGGCGGGGCCGGAGTAGCTGAACATCGCGGTTCTCCCTGTCAGGTCGGCGTCACCGTGTACACGGACGCGGAGGCACTTCCTGTTCAATGAAAACCGTGCCCAGGGACATCGTGTTCTTCCTCGCGCCCGATGACGAGAGCGCCGCCGCCACGCGCGACCGGCATCCCACGCCCGAGTTCCAGGGACTGGAGTTCCACAACTTCGACCCGGACATGGCGGTCGTCGAGTGGGCCAGGCACCTCGAGGCACCGGGACGGCCCTTCACCGGCGACGAGCAGAAGACCAGGGGCGAGTGGCCGCGGTACGTGGCCGAGTACCGCAACGACGGCATCGGCGTGTTCGTCATGCCGGACAAGCTTCGCGCCGCGCTCGCGAACGCCACGCGGGACGAGTTGCTCGGGGTCGCGCAACGGTGGGGCGAGTTCCTCGTGGAGATCGACGAGGACGAGCTGACCGCCGGGGAGAGGCTGGAGGTCGTGCACGGCGTCGCGACGCTGGCCGAGGACGAGCTCGGGCTCTACTGCTGGGTCTGGTGAGGTTGCCGCTCAACGAGATTGCCGCGCCGATCCGAAGAGGACTGATTGCGCGCGGAATCACGTCGCGAGCTTCGCGCGAACCTCCATCAGGGCCTCGCCGAGCAGGTTGAGGCCGAGCCACTGCGACGGATCCGCCGCTCGCGGGTCGGTGGCGACGAGGCCGATGCCCCACACGCGGTCCTGCGGGCTGGCCTCGACCAGCACCCGCGACCCCGTGGCCAGCAAGTAGGTGCGCAGTGCCGGGTCCTGCCCGAACTTCGCCAGGTTGCCGGACACGACGATCTCCATGCGCGCGGAAACCCACGCGGCGTCGGAGAAACCGGAGACCTGGCGGCCCAGTGCCTTGGCCTCGGCGGGGGTTCGGGCCGCCAGTACGCGCGCGGCGATGCCGGCGTCGTCGAACAGCAACGCCTTGCGCCACATCATGTAGTGCTCGGCGGACGTGAACGTCTCGCCGTCCGCCTCGAAGGAGCACGGCCACCACTGCGACAGGCATCCCTTGCCGATGCCGCCGTCACGTTCGGGCTGGTGTCCCCAGAAGAACAGGTACTTCACGGCCCGAAGACTAGGCGTCCTAGCGCAGTGAGTCGTCAGGGTTTTCGTCGGGCTCGGGCATCTCCGGTTCGCGCCAGGCCTCCGCACGCGTCGGGCCGTTGGCGCGCAACTCGTTCTCGATCTCCTTCTTCAGGAGGTCGTCCTTCGCGAAGCCGTGCTGGTCACTTCCGCGTTGAGTCATGTCCAGGGCGTACCCAGGTCATGTCAGAAAATCACTTCGGCAGCGGGATTCCGGTGACCGTGATCGCGGCGCCGGTCGGGGCGAACTGGCCGGAGATCGACGAGAACGTCAGGGTGAGCGACTTCACATTCGCGCCGAGCTTCTCGTCGAGCACCACGATGCCCGAGGCGGTGGTGCCCTGGATGATGGGGCCTTCCCACTTGCTGCTCGATGCCGCGTAGGTCCGGTTCAGATCGTCCAGGACCGCGATTCCGACCACGGGGAGGGTCATGCGGGCCTGGGAGGCGTTCGTGGCCGTCACGAAGAGCTTGACGCGGCTGTTCGCCACCTCGACGCGGGTGACCTCTATGGTCAGCATGCCGCGTTGCTGCTTGAACGAGCCCGTCCCGACCTTCACCTCGGCCGACGGCTCCGTCGTTTCCAGTGCGCCGTCAGGGGTTTCGACGACGTTCGTCGTGGTCGTCGTACCGGTCGGATTGGGCTGAGCGGCCGAGTTCTCACCGCTCAGTGCGAACTGGATGACACCCAGTAGCGCGAGCACACCAACGGCAACACCCGCGATCGTGACCGCGGTCTTCGTTCCGCGCATGACCCGACGATGCTGCATGACTTCCTTCGTTCGACCCCCGGGATGTGCCCACAGCTCCCCCTCTGGGCGCGCCTAGTCTCATCTCGATTGGGTGAAACGTCAATGCGCTAGTGTCCGCGCGTGTCTCAAGATGTCGCCGAATTCACGGCTCCGCAGCTGCTCACCACCCACATCTTCGACTCCGCGGGAGATGCGCTCGAAGCGGTTCAGGCCGCTGACGTGCTCGACCTCGGTGTCCGCGTCTACAACCGGCTCGTGCCCGACGTCGACGACGCGGAAGCGTTGGAGGAGGAGTGGGTCGTCGAGGTCTACACCAGCGCTCCGGCGGTGGACCCCGATTCCGACGAGGACTGAGCAGTTCCAGAACCGGGGGCACCCCGTCAGGAGTGCCCCCGAACCTGAAGAAATACCTGAAGGTTTCAGACGGTCAGCACAACTTTTCCGCGCACGTGGCCACCTTCGAGCAGCTTGTGCGCCTTAACGGCCTCCGCCAAGGGAAAAGTCTGCTGCACCTCGACGTGCAACCGCCCCGCGGCGACCAGGTCCACCAGCCACTGCGTCTGCTCGGCGTTCGGCCGGGCCCAGGTGTTGACCACGCCGTTCTCCAGCGCCCTCGGTCCGTCCACAATGGACGTCATCCGCGCCCGGTCGCGCACCAGCTGCAACGACTGGTCGAACGCGAGCCCGCCGGCGTTGTCGATCACCACGTCCACCAGGCCGTCGCCGCCGACGAGCTCCGCGACCGCGTCCACCAGCGCGTCTCCGTACGCGACCGGCTCGGCGCCGAGCGAGCGCACGAAGTCGTGGTTGCGCGGCGACGCGGTCCCGATCACCCGCGACGCCCCGAGCTCCCGCGCGATCTGCACCTGCAGGTGCCCGACGCCACCGGCGGCCGCGTGCACCAGCACGACGTCCCCGGAACCGGTTCCGGCCACCTTCAACGCCTGCAGCGCGGTCAGCCCCGCCAGCGGCAGCGCCGCCGCCGTCACGAAGTCCACGGTGGACGGTTTGCGCGCGACCAGCCGGTCCGGCAGCGAGATCAACTCGGCGTAGGCGCCGAACTGGACGTGGTCCTTGCGGGCGTACGCGAGCACCTCGTCACCGGGTTTCCAGTCCTGCACGCCGATGCCGACGGCCCGCACCACGCCGGCGACGTCCCAGCCGGGGATCAACGGCATGTGGTGCGGCATCAGGCCGCTCAGGTACCCGGCTCTGATCTTGAAGTCCACCGGGTTCACCCCGGCCGCACGCACCTCCACCAGCACCTGGTCGGGCCCGAGCAACGGGTCGGGCAGCTCCTGCAACGACATGACCTCGGCGTCGCCGAAGCGGGTCAACGCGATCGCTTTCACGGTTTCTCACCGTAGAAGACACGCTCCGCCACCGCACGCGCACGGCGAGTGGTCCTGCGGTACGCCTCCAGGAACTCCCCCGGGTCTCCGCCGGGCTCGTGCCCCATCACCGACGCCACCGCGACGAGGTCGCGCCCGGACGTCGGCAGTTGATCAGACGCCTTGCCCCGCACCAGCGTCACGGCGTTGCGCGCCTGCGTCGCCAGGTTCCACGCGGCCGTGAGCGCCGCCGCGTCCTCCTCCGCCAGCAGCCCGGCCTCGACGGCAGTGGCCATCGCGGCCATTGTGGACGGTGTACGCAGCCCCGGCACCGCGCCGGAGTGCTGCAGCTGCAACAACTGCACGGTCCACTCGACGTCCGCGAGCCCGCCGCGGCCGAGCTTGGTGTGCGTGCTCGGGTCAGCGCCGCGCGGCAGCCGTTCCGCGTCGACCCGCGCCTTGATCCGCCGGATCTCCCGCACGGACGCCGCGTCCAGACCGTCGGCCGGGTAGCGCAACGGCTCGATCAACGCCTCGAAGTCGGCGCCCAGCGAGGCGTCGCCCGCGATGAACCGGGCCCGCAGCAGCGCCTGCTTCTCCCAGATCTCGGCCCACTGCCGGTAGTACGCGCGGTACGACTCGAGCGTCCGCACCAGCGGCCCCTGCCGTCCCTCCGGCCGCAGGTCCGCGTCGACCTGCAACGGCGGGTCCTGCGACGGTGCCCCGAGCAGCCGCCGGATCTTCTCGACGACGCCGCTCGCCCACTTCACCGCGTCGGCGTCGGACACGCCCTCGTGCGGCCGGCACACGAACAGCACGTCCGCGTCCGACCCGTACCCGAGCTCGTGGCCGCCGAGCCGGCCCATGCCGATCACCGACAACGCGGCGACCGGTTCGCTGGACGCGCGCACCGCCGCGTCCAACGCGCTTTGCAGCACCGAGCTCCACACCTCGGACAGCGACACGCACACCGTCTCGAGCGGCATGAACCCGAGCAGGTCCGCGGCCGCGATGCGCAGCAGCTCGTGGCGCCGCAACGATCTCGCCGCCGCGATCGCCCGCGCCGCGTCGCCGTAGCGGGAAACGGCGCTGCGCAACGGTTTCCCGATCGCGTGCGGATCACCACCGACCAACGCCTCGGTGTCCGCGAGCAGCCGCAACACCTCCGGCGCGCGCACCAGCAGATCCGGCACGAGCCGCGAGGTGCCGAGCAGCACCGCGAGCCGTTCCACGACCGCGCCCTCGTCGCGCAGGAGCCGGAGGTACCAGGGGGTTTCCGCGAGCGCCTCGGACACCTTCCGGTACGCGAGCAGCCCGCCGTCCGGGTCGGGCGTGCCGGCGAACAGGTCCAGCAGCACCGGCAGCAACGCACCCTGGATGCGCGCCCGCCGGGACATCCCCTGCGTCAACGCCTGGATGTGCCGCAACGCGCCGTCCGGCGAGGTGTAGCCCAGTGCCGCGAGTCGAGCCACGGCCTCCTTGGTGGTGAGCCGCAACGCTTCCGTCGGCACCCCGGCGACCGACTGCAGCAGCGGCCGGTAGAACAACTTCTCGTGCAGCCGCCGGACCTGGTTGGCGTGCCTGCGGAACTCCGCCAGCAGCACCTGCCCCTCGGACTTGCGCCCGTCCGCCGCCAGCCCCACCGACCGCGCCAGCCACCGCAACGCCGTCGCGTCGTCGTCGGCCGGGAAGAGGTGCGTGCGCAGCATCCGCTGCAACTGGAGCCGGTGCTCCAACGTGCGCAGGAACCGGTACGAGCGCCCGAACTCCGCCGCGTCCTCACGGCCGACGTACCCGCCCTGGCCCAACGCGGCCAACGCTGCCGTCGTCGCCTGGATGCGCAGGTCCTCGTCCGAACGACCGTGCACGAGTTGCAGCAGCTGCACGGCGAACTCGACGTCGCGCAACCCGCCGCGGCCGAGCTTCAGCTCGCGGTCCGCGAGCCCGGACGGCACGTGGTCCTCGACCCGGCGCCGCATCGCCTGCACGTCCTCGACGAAGTTCTCGCGCTCGGCCGCCGTCCACACGTACGGCCGCACGACGTCGAGGTACGCCTGCCCGAGTTCGGCATCGCCGACGACCGGCCGCGCCTTCAGCAGCGCCTGGAACTCCCAGGTCCGCGCCCACTTCTTGTAGTACGACGCGTGCCCGTCCAGCGTGCGGACCAGAGCGCCCGCCTTGCCCTCGGGACGCAGCGCGGCGTCGACCTCGAAGCACGACTGGCCGGCGATCTGCATCATCGTGCTGGCCAGCCGGGTCGCCACGCCGAGTTCGCCCTCGGCGACGAACACCACGTCGACGTCGCTCACGTAGTTCAGCTCGTTGGCGCCGCACTTGCCCATCGCGATCACCGCGAGCCGGCAGCGGTCAGCGCCGTTGACGCGTTCGGCCGCGAGCTTCAACGACGCCCGCAACGCCGAGACGGCCAGTTCGGACAGTTGCTCGGCCACGATGTCGTACGGCACGTACGGCAGGTCGGGCTCGACGACGTGCGCCAGGTCGTTGGCTGCCACGAGCAGCAGCTTCGCCCGGTACTCCGTGCGCAGCACGTCGTCTTCGGCCAGCTCCAGCGACACGTCGACGTCGTCGGTCAGCGAACGCCACCGGTCGGGGTTCGCGACGAGGAAGTCGGAGAGGGCCGTGGACGAGCCGAGCACGGCGAGCAGCCGCCCGCGCACCACCACGTCGTCGTGCAGCGCGGCCGACAGGGCGTCCCAGTCGGCGACGTCGTGCAGGCGTTCGAGGCCCCGCAGCGCGAGGTCGGGATCGGGGCAGCGGGACAGCGCGGACAGCACGGGCTCGGCGCCGTCGGCGGGCCTGCGGTCAGCCCACAGACCGAGGCCGCGCAGCACTTCCTCGCTGCGCGGCTCGGTGAGCCCGAATCGTGCGGGAGACGCGTGGCGGACTGGTTCGCTCATCGTGAGCCAACCCTATGCCGTGCAACGTCAGAAGACGATCAGAGACAACCCGTAGAGCACCACGGCGACGCACCCGGCGAAGCTCGCGTAGGCGGGCACCTTCTTCTCACCCGACAGCGCGCGGATGCCGACGACGAACAACGTCACGACCAGAACCGTGACCAGCAGCGTGGCGCCGAAGACCTGGACGAGCGCCATCCAGTCGACCTTCATGCCGCCACCTTGTGCAGTTCGGCCTGCGCGGCCACCTCGTCGACGATCTGCTCGGGCTTCACCGGCTCGCGGCGGGCCAGCAGCCAGATGCCGAACGAGACGACGGAACCGATGACGGCGACGCCGACGATGCCGACCGTGCCGGTCGAGGCCCACTTGCCGGCGAGCGCGCCGACGATGCCCGCGGCGGGCAGGGTGAGCAGCCAGCCGGCGGCCATCTTGCCCATGGTGCCCCACTTGACGCCGCGGCGGTCGCGGCCGAGGCCGGAGCCCATGATGCCGCCGGACGCGACGTGCGTCGTGGACAGTGCGAAGCCGAGGTGCGAGGACGCGAGGATCGCGGTGGCGGTGGAGGTCTGCGCCGCGAAGCCCTGCGCCGGTTCGATCGTGGTGAGGCCGCGGCCCAGTGTGTGGGTGATGCGCCAGCCGCCGAGGTACGTGCCGAGCGCGATCGCGAGACCGGCGCTGACGATCACCCAGGTGGGCGGGCCGGAGCCGGGCGCGAGCGAACCGGACGTGATCAGCGCGAGCGTGATGATGCCCATCGTCTTCTGCGCGTCGTTCGTGCCGTGCGCGAGCGAGACCAGCGAGGCGGACGCGACCTGGCCGACCTTGAAGCCGGTGTGCGCGGTGCGCGGGTCGGCCGCCTTCTTGAGGCGGTACACGATGATCGTGGCGATGGCCGCGACCAGGCCGGCGACGAGCGGCGCCACGATGGCGGGCACCAGGACCTTGTCGACGACCTTGGCGAAGTGGATGGCGTCCACACCGGACGAGACCCAGGCGGCACCGATCAGGCCGCCGAACAGGGCGTGCGACGAACTCGACGGCAGCCCCGCGTACCAGGTGACGAGGTTCCACATGATCGCGCCGACCAGCCCGCCGAAGATGATGGCGGGCGTGATCTTGGCGTCGTCGACGATGCCGCCGGAGATGGTCTTGGCCACCTCGACCGAGAGGAACGCGCCTACGAGGTTGAGCACCGCCGACAACGCGACCGCCGTGCGGGGCTTCAACGCACCCGTGGCGATGGAGGTGGCCATGGCGTTGGCCGTGTCGTGGAACCCGTTGGTGAAGTCGAAGATGAGAGCAGTGACGACGACGATTATCACTACAAGAGCGGGATCCACAGTGATCCTCCGGCTGGATCGAACAAGCTGTCCAGGAGGTTACGGTACCGCTAACGGAGGAAGTCTTAAAACCTACGAAAGTTATGTCACACCAACGGAAGTTGTGTGCCAAACCCGCCTGCGGGCAACAGTTCTCCCCGAACGAGTTTCGCGAAGCGGGCGACGAAGGGTTGCCACACCTCTTCGATGTCCCGGTGCGCCTGCTCGAGGAACTCCTGGTCGAAGTGGTGAGCTCGCGCACAGGCCGCCGAATCAGGGTCCTTGGCGGCCCAGTTCAAGACGATTTCCGGCGTCGTCTCGATGTGGAACTGGAGGCCGTAAGCACTCGCACCGACCCGAAACGCCTGATTCGGATATTTGGGAGAGGCCGCCAGGTGTTCCGCGCCGGGCGGCAGCAGGTGCACCTCGTCGTTGTGGAACTGCAGGACGTCGGGCGTGAACGGCAGGTCCGCGAACAACGGGTCCATGCCCGCCGCGTCCCGCTTCGCGACGAGCAGCACACCGACCTCCGGCCCTTGTGGACCCTTGCGCACCTGCCCGCCCGTGGCGGCCGCGAGCAGTTGCGCGCCGAGGCAGATCGCGAGCGTCGGCAGCTTCTTCGCGACCGCGCTGGACAGCAGCCGGCGCACGTCCGCGAGCCACGGGTGGTCGAGGTCGTCGAGCGCGCCCATCTCCCCGCCGAGGCAGATCACGCCGTCGTAGCCGTCGAGGTTCGCCGGCGCGGGCTGGTCCTTGAGCGGCACGAGGTCGAGTTCGACGCCCTCGGCGTCGAGCCAGTCCCCGAGCTTGGCCAGCGGGTCTGACTGCGAGGGCTGCAGGACGAGCAGGCGCGGTGCGTTCACGGCATCGAGCCTAGGTGGGAGCAGGTCAGCAGTGACACGCGACCTTGGATACGGCGGCGCCGACGAGCTCGTCGGACTCGACCGGGTAGCCCGCGTCCCGCCAGGCCGTGATGCCGCCGGAAAGCCGCTTCACCCGGTAGCCGCGCTGGGCGAGCGCGAGGGCTCCCTTGGTGGCGGCGTTGCACTGGAAGCTCTCGCAGTAGCAGATGTAGACGAGGTCCGGGTCGAGGTCGAGGGTCTCCGGGAGGTCGCGGTAGGGCAGGTTGATCGCGCCGGGGATGCGGGCCTGGGCGAACGCCTCGGGGGCGCGCGTCTCCACCAGGACGTAACCGGTGACGTTGCCGTCCCGCAGGTCGCGGTGCACGTCGTCGGGGTCGGCCTCGAACGCGAGCTCGGCGGCGAAGTGGGCGGCCGCGGTGTGCGGATCGGCGGCGGGGAAGCGCAGTGCGTTCGTCATGCCGTTGATCCTGCTGGCGGCGGGTGGTGTGCGGACATGCTGAAGTCCAGGCGTTCCGGCTGCTCTTCCTATGATTTCCAGGTGGGACTCGACGCGGTGGACTGGAAGCTCCTGTCGCTGCTCCAGCGGGACGGGCGGATGTCGTTCACGGAACTGGGGCGGCAGGTGTCGTTGTCGGCGCCGGCCGTGACCGAACGGGTGCGCCGGCTCGAGTCCCTGGGCGTGATCACCGGGTTCACCGCGGTGGTGTCGCCGGCCCGGCTGGGGTTGCCGATCGAGTCGATCGTGCGCGTGCGGGTGCGGTCGTTGGACACGCCGCGGTTCCGTTCGCAGGTGCTGGTGCTGCCGCAGATCCTCGACGCGGACCACGTGACCGGCGACGACTGCTGGTTGCTGCGGGTCGTCTGCCGGTCGATGGTGGAACTGGAGGAACTCGTCGAGGTGATGCAGCGGTACGGCGACACGACCACCTCACTGGTGTTCTCGTCGCACGTGCGCAACCGGCCGCTGGCACCCGAGCTGTTCGACTAGTCCTGCCACCAGTACTCGGCCCAGTCCTCGACGGGGCGGTAGCCGATGCGCTGGTAGATCGAGTTCGAGATCGGGTTGCTCAGGTCGGTGAAGAGCAGAACGTCCGTGGCACCCCGGTCGAGCGCCCACCGCGTGACGGCGGCGGTGGCCGCGGCTCCGTAGCCGTGCCGGCGGTGCTCAGGTGGGGTGTAGACGGGGCCGATGCGGGTCATGCCGAACTGCGGGAGGCTGGCCATCGCCCAGGCGACCGGTGTGCCGCCGACCTCCCAGAGGAGGTGGCCGTTGCAGAGGCGCACCGAGGTGCGCATGGCTTCGGTCGCCGGTTCGGGTGGCAGCTCCGGGACGGCTTCCGCGAGGAAGGCCACGCGCCAGACGCCCAGGAGTTCGACGTCGTCTTCGGTGGCCAAGCGACCGGCACCGCCGGCCTGTGGCAGGACGAGGGTGCCGAGCCGGTACAGCCTCGTGTGCAAGGCCTGCCGGTAGGCCCTTCCCGTCGCTGTGGCGAAAGCCTCAGCCGTTTCGCACGGGCCGGTGACCCCCGGGGAGTCCGGATCGATCCTCGCGACGAGGTTCGCCGCGAGGCCTGCCGCGGGGATCGGGAGATCTGCCGTCTGGAACGGCCGGCCACCGATGCGGACGAGGGAACCGATCACCGCGCCGTCGGCGTGAAAGGTGATCAGGGTCAGCACCTCGTCCGCGGCCGGCGCTCGGCGGACGCGGTCCAACGTCGTCAAGGCCACCGTGTTGCGCACCGGATCGGCTGCCAGCCGATCGAGGGTCGCCACGTCGAACGACTCGAGGCTGGCGTGCACGACCGCGTCCATGGCTTCCATGAGACCAGCGGGGGCAAGCGAAATAGTCCGGACATGCCAGAAGACCCCTGAGGGGAGCACTCGAAGTGCTCGACCCTCAGGGGTCTTCCGGAATTAATGTTCGGCGACGACCTACTCTCCCACACCGTAACCAGTGCAGTACCATCGGCGCAGAAGGGCTTAACTACCGGGTTCGGAATGGGACCGGGTGTTTCCCCAACGCTATTATCACCGAAACTCTGTGGAGTTGTACCTGCGGCGATCGGTTGCCGCTCGGTTCTTCCAGAACCGCACAGTGGATGCGTAGCGTCTTTGTAACAAGTCCTCGGCCTATTAGTACCAGTCAGCTCCAACCGTTACCGGTCTTCCACCTCTGGCCTATCAACCCAGTGGTCTAGCTGGGGGCCTT
>NZ_BSTF01000003.1 GCF_030269365.1 Lentzea sp. NBRC 102530 | reverse complement strand
CCGCCCGCATCGCCCAACGCCTGCTCGCCCTAACCGCAGCCATCTGGCACAACCGCGCCACCGGCCAGCCCATCACCCGATCACTGATCGCCTACGACCACTGATCAGTTAGGACTTACTCGTCTAGGGGCTCGGACCCGAGTCCGAGGCGGAGGTCGGACCTCGGGCCGATCCGCGAGCCGGACGACGCTGGCAGCGTCGCACCCCATGAGGTTTCCCAACGGGTGGGTAGGCGGTGCGGCGCTCATCGCCGGGCCGGTGCTGTTGCTGGTGGGCACGCTGTTGCGGTCGCCCTTCCACTTCTTCTTCCCCGACCAGTTGAGAGCGGTGGCTGAGAATCCCGCGCTGATGCAGGCGGCCTACACCGCGTTCCTGGCCGGTCACGTCGTGATGTGGGCGGCGGTGGCGCACCTCGCGCAGCGACTCGGGGCGACGAGGTGGGCGGCGTGGGGCGGGGTGCTGGTGACGGTCGGCCTGTTCGCGCGGACGTTCCACGCCGGGGTCGACCACGCGGCGTTCAGCGCCACGAAGCACCTGGGCGTCGAGGAGGCGACGGAACTGGTGGCGCGGGGGTACGGCGACCTGCACCTGTTCAGCTTCCTGGCGTTCACGATCATGTTCGGCTGGTGCGTGCTGGCGTTCGCCGCCCACCGGGGCGGGCTGGGCAGGGTCCGGTCGGTGGCCCTGGCGACCACGGGACTGTTGCCGCTCGGCGTGCTCAAGGGCACCGAGGTGCTGTCGATCGTCGGCACGACCGGGTTGTGCGTCGCCCTGGTGCCGCTGGGGGTTCAGGTGATCAAGGAACAGCCGAGGCCGACGAAGAAGAACGTGCTCACGGCCGTGCCGGTGGCGATCGGGTTAGGAGCGCTGGCGGTGCTCAGCACGCTGGGATGACGCGAACGGGACGACGAACCACAGGCCCGCGAACACGACGAACGCCAGCACGCCGACCAGCACCGCGGGCCACCCGCCGAGCACGACCTCGGCCAGCAGGAGCACCGTGCCGGTCATCGCCAGCGCCAGGAAGGCCAGGCCGACCAGCGTGAACGTGTTGCCGGAGCGGACCACGTCCTCGCGGCGGCCCTGGCGGAACAGGACCCGGTGCCACGCGGCGGGCGCGGTCAGGAACGCCACGGCCACCGCCGCGAACAGCACCGTGACCAGGTGCGTCACCCGGACGTACGACCCGACGGCGGCGTACTTGTCGGTGAAGGCGATCGAGAGCAGAAAGCCGAACAGGATCTGCACACCGGCCTGCGCCACGCGGAGCTCCTGCAGCAGCTCGTTGAGGTTTCTGGCGAGTCTGCGCTGATCGGACTCCTCGGGTTCGCTCACCTTCCCCGCGTACCCAGCCCCGGACCGGTGAAACACCCGTACGAGTACCGAAATGGCGGGACGGACCCGGTGCCACTAAGCAAGAGATCCATGAAGACGCTTGCAGTCGTGGTCGCCGCCGGCCTCGTGGTCTCCGGCACCGCGCACGCCGAACCCGCGCCCGTCGCCCACACATCCGCGAAGTTCGCGACCTACAGCGCCGCGGCGGGGGCCGTCACGCACGACCCGGCGAAGGTGCCGGTCGGTGCGCGGATCACCGTCGTCGGGGTGCCGACGATCAGCGGTGGGACGACGGTCATGCTGGTGCTCAACGGTTTGCTGCCGAACCGGGCGTACGGCGCGCACGTCCACGTCAAGGCGTGCGGCGCGAACCCGGCCGACTCCGGGCCGCACTTCCAGCACGTCGAGGACCCGGTCCAGCCGTCCGTCGACCCGGCGTACGCCAACTCCCGCAACGAGATCTGGCTCGACGTGCACACCGACGCCCACGGTTTCGCGCAGAGTTCCTCCACTGTGGACTGGCAGTTCACCGAACGCCACGCGCGGTCCGTGGTGCTGCACGACGAACACACGCACACCAAGCCCGGCGAGGCAGGCACCGCCGGGCCACGACTCGGGTGCGCGAACGTCGGCTTCTAGACCTTGTTGACGACGAAGAAGTCGGTCACGAACGCGACGGGGTCGCCCGCGGTGTTGCGGCCGACCCACGTCGGGTAGACGCCGTCGCCCCACCCGGTCGAGAACGCCACGACGTTCAGCCCCGACCGGGCGTCGGTCACGTTGGCGGGGCCGCGGCCGCCGCCGACCGCGCCCAGGGCGTCGATCAGGTCGCAGTTGCCCAGTTCGTCGTCGCTCACCAGCCGGTCGAGGGCCGTGGCGGTGACGACGTCGAAGAACGCACCGGTGCTCGACTTCACGTCGTAGCCGAACTCGGGCATCACCGGCAGCATCGGCACGTGCTCGCCGGCCGTCACGGCGGGCCGCCACGAGTACGCGGGCTCGTCGCGGATCACCACCCTGGCGGCCGCGACGCGGTACCCCTGCCGCTCGTCGGGAACTCCGTCGCCGTCGACGTACGAGACCAGCGAGACCGACACCGGGTAGTTGCCGGGTTCGACCTCGTCGGTGAACGGCTCGGCGTCTTCCGGCCACACGACGAACGGGTCAGCCGCGACGAGCCTGCCCGTCGGCAGGGCCAGTTCGCCCACCTGCTCGACGGTGATGACCTGCTGTTCGCCACCGCCGGTCGACGAGCCCACCGGCCCGTCCACGAACAACCGCTCGAACCCGGACCTGATCAGTGCAACCGCCCCCATGAGCTAGGCCACCTCCACAGGCATGTTGGCAGACGCCCCCGACACCCGATCGGGGCACCGGGGGTGTTCGCCGTGAGTGAAGACCCCAGTTGCCGCAACGAATCCGCTGCCACGCTGGTCAGCATGGGGACGATCGCGGCGGTGCTCGGCGACATCACTCGACAGCAAGTCGACATCATCGTCACGGCGGCGAACGAGTCGTTGCTCGGGGGTGGCGGGGTGGACGGGGCGGTCCACCGCGCGGCGGGGCCGCTGCTCGCGGAGGCCGGGGCGCGGCTGGCCCCGTGCCCGCCGGGCCGGGCGGTGGCGACGCCCGCGTTCGGCCTCGCGCCGGTCAGGCACGTGATCCACACGGTCGGGCCGGTGTGGGAGGGCGGCGAGCAGGGCGAGGACGAGGTGCTGCGGAGTTGCTACGCCGAGTCGCTCCGCCTGGCCGAGGAGCTGGGGGCGGCGAGCATCGCCTTCCCGGCCATCGCGACCGGGGTCTACGGCTTCCCCACCGGCCGGGCCGCGCGGATCGCGGTGTCGGCGGTCCGCTCGCTGCCGGTGGTCGACGAGATCCGGCTCGTGGCGTTCGACCAGGAGACCTTCGACGCCCTGACCGAGGCGTGTGAGCAAGCTCGCAGCGGCGATGCCTCCGCGGTCACTCTCGGTGAAGATCACGGCAGGTCAGTGCCGTAACCTGAAGGGCGTGTCCGTTCCCTCCACGCTGAAGATCGGCCCGTTCGCCGTCGACCCGCCCGTCGTGCTGGCCCCGATGGCGGGCATCACGAACGTGGCGTTCCGGCAGCTGTGCCGTCAGTACGGGGCCGGGCTCTACGTCTGCGAGATGATCACTGCGCGTGCCCTGGTCGAGCGCGATCCCATGACCATGCACATGATCACGTTCGACGAGGGCGAGAGCCCGCGGTCGATGCAGCTCTACGGCGTGGACCCGAAGAACGTCGGCGAGGCCACGAAGATGATCGTGGACGAGAACCTCGCCGACCACATGGACATGAACTTCGGCTGTCCCGTCCCCAAGGTCACCCGCAAGGGCGGCGGGGCGGCGCTGCCGTACAAGCGGGAGCTGTTCCGGCAGATCGTGCGGTCCGCGGTGCGCAACGCCGGCGACATGCCGGTCACCGTCAAGTTCCGCATCGGCATCGACGACGAGCACCTGACGTACCTCGACGCCGGCCGCATCGCCGCGGACGAGGGCGCGCAGGCCGTCGCCCTGCACGCCCGCACGGCGTCGCAGCGGTACTCCGGCAAGGCCGACTGGACGGCCATCGCCCGCCTCAAGGAAGCCGTCACGACCGTTCCGGTGCTGGGCAACGGCGACATCTTCAGCGCCCAGGACGCGCTCGACATGGTCGCGGAGACCGGGTGCGACGGCGTGGTCGTCGGACGCGGCTGCCTCGGCCGACCGTGGCTCTTCCGGGACCTCCAGGCGGCGTTCCGGGGCGAACCCGTCCCCGAGGGGCCGACGCTCGGCGAGGTCGCCGAGGTGCTCAGGACGCACGCGCGGTTGCTCGCGGCGCACGACGGCGAGCACAAGGGCCTGCGCGACCTGCGCAAGCACATGGCCTGGTACTGGCACGGGTTCCCGGTCGGCGGCGACACGCGGCGGGCGTTCGCGATGGTGTCGAGCCTGCAGGAGCTGGACGACCTCATCGGCACGCTCGACGGGGACGTGCCGTTCCCCGCGAACGCCGAGGGGCCGCGCGGCAGACAGGGGTCGTCGGCGAAGGTCGTGCTGCCGGAGGGCTGGCTGGACGACCCCGAGGACGCCACGGTGCCGTCCGGCGCGGACGTGATGCACTCCGGTGGCTGAGCGGATCGCGGTCCTGCTGACCGCGCTCGTGCTCCTCACGGGCTGCGGTGGTCCCATCGCGGGCACGGCCCGGCCGGTCCAGCTCACCGATGACCACCGCGCCAAGTTCAAGGACTACTACGCGCGCCTCAACAAGGCCGGCCAGGAGAGCGCGTCCAACCAGGCGGACCTGCTCAAGCAGACTCAGCACCCGGACTTCCGGAAGAAGACCTGCGACCTGCGCGGCGCCACGATCGAGGTCGACCCGACGTGGACGACGCTTCGTGCCGACGCCGACTGGGCACCCCCCGGCGAGAAGGCCCATCCGCGCGGAGACGTCTACGTCGTCGCCGTCACGATCACGCTGCGCCGCGAGGACCAGACCATCGGCAGCCAGATCGGATCGATGCACGTGGTCCTGCTCGACGAAGAGGTGTACGGGTTCGCGCCCTGCCTCGGTGGCTGAACGGGTTGTTGATCTTCCAAGCTCACTGGATCGGAGCAGCTGACGGTCAACCGGACGGGGGAAATCAGGCCCCCACGCGTCCTTCTAGCTCAAGCGTCGCCTCTCAGGAGACGACACCTGGCAGGTAAGGAGGTGACCGCGATGACCGCGCTTCAGCCAGAAACCACCGCGACCCAGCCCGACGTCAGCGTCGACGAGCAGGGTCCCGGCCTGGTGGGCGTGCACGAGTCCATCGCGACGTTGCTCGCCTCCCGCGGTCAGTGGCGCCAGGCGTACCAGCACCTGCGTTCCGCGCTCGACCTCGTCCACGCGGACCAGGCCGAGGAGCCGCACGTTCCGGAACAGCTGCGCCGCGAGGTCGAACTGCTGCGCCGGGAGCACGCCGAGGCACGCGAGCAGAGCCTGCGCGACAGCCTCACCGACTCCTACAACCGCCGTTACCTCGACCAACGGCTGATGGACCTGCTGGCCGAGCACGGAGCGTGCCGGCACGGGCTCGCCATCGCACTGATCGACCTCGACTGGTTCAAGCAGGTCAACGACACCTTCGGCCACCTCCTGGGCGACCGGGTGCTGCAACGCGTGGTGGAGCTGCTGCAACAGGGCCTGCCGGAGGACGCCTTCTGCGCGCGCTACGGCGGCGAGGAGTTCGTGCTCGTGCTGCCCCGCGTGGACGCGTTCAGCTCCGTGGAGGTCGTCGAGGCCGCCCGAGAACGTGTCGAGCGTCACCCGTGGCAGGAGATCGCACCGGGGTTGCGCGTGACCGTCAGCGCGGGCCTCGCCTACGAACCGCCCGCGCACGAGGCGCCGAAGCGGCCGGCCGTCAGCGCCGAGCAACAGCTGCTGCGCGCCGACAGCCTCCTGTACACGGCCAAGCAGTCGGGACGCAACGCGGTGGCGTACCGTGCCGACGGACGGGTTCGCCTCGCGGGTGCCGCTTCTGGCAGGCGCGCGATCGCTGAAACACGTGTTCTCGGTTACTACTGAGTGACCTGGCTCACCCGTTCAGGGCAAGCGGACTGCGCGTAATCGCGTACAGATCGCAGTCGTATCACCCGGAGTGGTCGTCAGAACTCGGCTACATCCGTAGTATCGCGGGCGCAACTGACACGCCGGTGATGCAACCCTTGTGTCCCGGTCGTCGTCACTTCGTAATGACGAACCGCTTTTGCTTCTGACCCAGAAGGGAGATTGGGTGCCCGACGACCCCCGACGTGGCGGCCCCTCTTCCCGCGGTGATCAGGATCCCCAGCACGACCAGCCGACCGGCCGTAGACGTCGCTCGATGGATGGCTCTGGGGGCCTGAGCGTCTCGGACCTCATCGAGCAGCACAGCAGGACGAACATCCCCCGACCCGTCCCGCCAGGCTCGCCCGAACCCACGACAGGCAGGCGTGCCCTGCCCGAACCGCCCGCGACGACCGGCAGGCGCGCCCTGCCCGAACCGCCGGCGCCACCACCACAGGCACCACAACCGCAGGTCCAGCAGCCCCAGGCACCGCGGCAGCAGCCACCCGCGGCTCACCGGCCAGGTGAGCAGACGGGTACGCGCCCGCGTCCTGAACAGCCGGGACCGCAGAACTTCACCGGCGAGCAGACCGGCAGGCGACGCAGGGCGGATGCGCCCGCCGAGCCGAACGGTGTGCCGCAGCCGAACGGTGCGCAGCAGCCCCGGCCGAGGCCCGACCAGACGGGTCCGCGGTCCAGGCCCGCGCAGAACCCGGCACCGAACCCCGAGCAGAGCGGCGCCTATCGGGTCAATCCGGACCAAAGCGGCGCATACCGCGTGAACCCGGAACAAGGCAGTGCTCATCGCGTTCCCGGTGAGCAGACCGGCCCGCGGCCGCGACCGGACGGGACGGGCATGCAGCGCCGCCCGGTACCCCCGAACGGGGCGCCGCCGAACGGGGCACCCCACGGCGGTGTGCCGCAGAACGGTGCTCCGCCTCGCCGGATGCCTCCCACTGACGCGCCGTCGCAGAACGGCATCTCCCGCCCGCCGGCTCCCGGCGACCCGCGACGGATGCCTCCCGGCGACGCTCCGTCCTCGAACGGCGTCCCGCGCCGTCCCGCGCCGAACGGCGTGCCCGAGGCGGGCATGCAGACCGGCACCGTGCGCCGGCCCGACGGGCCTCCGCCGCGCCGGCTCGCTCCTGGCGACGCGCCGTCCCAGAACGGCATCCCGCGCCCACCCGCGCCCGGCGACGCCCAGGGCCCCAACGGCCTCAAGCGCCCGCCCGCGCCCGGTGAGCAGAACACCCAGGGCGGCCTCCCGCGTCCCCCTGCGCCGGGAGGGACGCCGGAAGGCCCCGCAGCCGGTGCACCCCGCCGACTCCTGCCGGGCGACGCACCGTCCTCGAACAGCATTCCGCGTCCGCCCGGCCCCGGCGAGGGGCCGGAAACCGGCCGTCGTCCCCTGCCCCCGACCGGGGACGTGACGGGCAGGCAGCCCATGCCGTCGCGCGCGGAGTCGAGCGGTCCCCGGCCGATGCCCCCGCGGGCGGAGTCGAGTGGACCTCGCCCGGCACCCGGTGGTGCGCTCGCGGGCCGGCTCGGTGGCGCCGACCCCGCCGACGAACCGCAGGCCGACGCGCCCGGTCCCGAGGCCACGCAGATCACCTCGGCCGCCGGTGTGGCCAAGGTCGAGAAGCGCGAAGAGATGGACCCGCTGAGCCTCACCACCGAGATGGAGGCCATCGGCGACGACGTGAAGAAGCGCCGCGAGGTGGACCACACCCTCGCGCGGTTCTCCGCGGTGCACGACGAACTGCTCGAGCAGGAGCGCCAGCGCAAGGAACGGCGCGCCAAGCTCATGCCGTGGGTCAAGGAAGAGGAAGACGGGCTGGAGGTCGACGAGGCGACCCAGTTCGCCGAGCCGGTCGCCGCCAGCGAGGAAGAGGGCGCGCCGCGGGCCACCGGTCGCACGCCCCAGCAGCGCAAGATGATGCGCACCGCGCGGATCGGCGCGATCGCCGCCGCCGCGGTGGTGTTCGCGTCGACGGGCGTGGGCTGGGCCGCGATGAAGTGGGCCGACTCCAAGATCCAGCGGATCGACGCGCTCGGCGGCAACTCGCAGGCCGTGCAGCAGGCCGAGAAGCAGCTCGGTGACGAGAACTTCCTGCTGGTCGGCTCGGACACGCGGGCCGGTGCGAAGGCGGGCGACAACGTCGGCACGCAGGCGCAGGAGGGTGGCGCGCGGTCTGACGTGATCATGCTCGCGCACATCCCCAAGGACCGTAAGCGCATGGTCATCGTGTCGTTGCCGCGTGACGTGCGGGTCGACCGGCCCGCGTGCCGGCAGTGGAACCCGGACAACGGGCAGTACGCGGGCCCGTTGGAGCCGGCGAAGGACGTCATGGCGAACTCCGTCTACAACGACGGTGGTCCCGAGTGCGTCGCGAACATGATGACGCAGCTGTCCGGCCTGAAGATCAACCACTTCGTCAGCATCGACTTCGTGGGCTTCCGCGAGATGTCGACGGCGATCGGCGGCGTGGAGATCTGTTCGCCCACGCCGATCATCGACGACGAACTCGGTGTCGTCCTGGACAAGGCGGGCAAGTACACGCTCAAGGGCGACCAGGCGTTGTCCTACGTGCGGGCCCGCAAGGTGCAGGCGAAGGGTGACAGCGGCACGGACTTCGACCGGATCAAGCGGCAGCAGGGTTTCCTGTCGGCGATGCTGCGCCAGGCGCTGTCGAACGAGGTGCTGCTCAGCCCGACGAAGCTCAACAACTTCATCAACGCGCTCACGAAGTCCACGGTCGGCGACAACATCGACGTCGCCTCGCTGCTGGAGCTCGCGAACTCGTTGCAGAGCCTCGACGCGGGCCGCGTGTCGTTCGTGACGATGCCGCACTGGACCGACGAGGGCCCGACGAAGTCGAACGACGACAACATCGAGCGCCTCAAGATGGACGACATCAAGGCGTTGTTCCAGACGATCATCGACGGAACGCCGCTGCCGCAGGAGAAGGTCGCGGAACCGAAGCCCGGCGAGAACAACGCTCCCGCGCAGCCCGGCACCGTGGTCGATCCCAAGGACGTCAGCATCCAGGTGCTCAACGGCGACTCGAGCAACGGCGGTGCGGCCGCCAGCACCTCGAACGCCCTGCAGCAGCAGGGTTTCAAGGTCGTCCGCCAGGGCAACGCACCGGAGCAGGCGCCGAAGACGATCATCAGGTACTCGAAGGGCAACGAGAACAAGGCGGCCACGCTCAAGGCGGCCGTGCCCATCGCGGAACTGGTCGAGGCGCCCGAGATGGGCGGCGCGGTCCAGCTGGTGATCGGTGCCAACTTCGACGAGCGGATCGGGGCCCCCAAGCCGGGCAACCAGCAGGGACAAGGCCAAGGTCAGGCGGGCAGCGATCTGTCCATTGTGAACGCGGCCCAGGACCCCTGCGCGGCGAAGTGATTCGCCTGGGGTTCACCTGCGGTTCATGCTGGCATGTCGCTGCCGCGATGGTCGGGACGTAGGCTGAGCGCCATGCGCGAGGCCTACCACGACTCTCTAGAAGAGCTCGCCGAACGACTGGCCGACATGACCGGCATGGTCGCCGAGGCGATGCAGAACGCGACTGCGGCACTGCTGCAGGCCGATCTCGGCCTGGCGGAGCAGGTGATCAGCGGCGACCAGAAGGTCGACGACGTCCGCTCCAGCATCGAGGAGCAGTCGTACGCACTGCTCGCACTCCAGGCACCGGTCGCGACCGACCTGCGCACCGTGCTCGCGGTGATCCACGCCGCGGAGAGCGTCGAGCGGATGGGCGACCTGGCCCTGCACGTGGCGAAGGCCGCGCGGCGCCGTCACCCGGCGTCGGCGCTGCCCGACGACGTGAAGCCGTACTTCGAGGAGATGGGCCGCATCGCGGTCAAGCTCGCGACCGAGGCCGCGGAGATCATCCGCGCCAAGGACGTCGACCGCGCGCGCAGCCTCGAGGCCGAGGACGACGCGATGGACGACATCCACCGCCACCTGTTCTCCGTGATCATGGACAAGGAGTGGCAGCACGGTGTCGCGGCGGCCGTCGACGTGACGCTGCTCGGCCGCTTCTACGAGCGCTACGGCGACCACGCCGTGTCGGTCGCCAAGCGCACGGTGTTCGTCGTCACCGGCCGGATGCCCGGCTACGGCGGCGACGACAACCTCTAGGGTCCCTTCACGGCACCGGCCCCGCACCCTCCACGGGTGCGGGGCCGGTGTCATCTCCAGCTCAGCGGAACTGCCCGTCGCGTTCGGCGACCAGCTCCGGATCGGCGTAGGCCTCGGAGAACTCGGCGAGCACGGTGGGCAGTTCCTCGTCCCACTCCGCCCGCGCCTCGTCCCGCGGCAGGTCCCTGGCGTCCACGGTGAAGTAGGCCCACGCCCGCACGAGCTCCGGCAGCAACGCCAGATCGGCCTCGGACACGTGCAGCTTCGCCGCCACGTTGAGGATCAGCACGGCGGTCAGCGACGCCGGTCCGTACACGACCGGGTCGCGGTTCTGGTCCACCGCAGCGGAAACGACGACCCGCGCGAACGCCCGCGCCGCCTCGACGTCCGCGATTCCATGCGGTGAAGCCAGGAACGCCTCGACGACCTCGTCCGTCCTCTCCGGACCGATGACGGGAATCGCGTACTCGCTGGGCACCAGCGAGCTCACCCGCGCGTCGGCGAGGGCGATGAGCTGCACGGGGTGCCGCACGTCCTCGTCGCCCATGAGGCCTTCCTCGGCCTCCTCGTCCGGGCCGTCCTCCCAGAACTGCTCGATGTCCGGCCACACGCGGTCGTAGACGTCGGTCGCGCTGAGCGGCGTGATCTCGTCGCGGAACGCCTCGGGCGTGGAGGCGATCATGTCCTCCAGCAACGCGACGGTGCCCTCGTCCGGCGTGGAGAAGAGTTCGATCGCGGTGGCACCGAGCACCGGCTGGCGCATGAACAGCACGGTCTCGCCGACGCCCGCGCGTTCCTGGGTGATCGCGATGACCTCCACGTCGCCCAGCAGGTTCGTGACGAGGAAGGCGTCGCGGAAGTCCGGCACGACGCCCGGCACGTACCAGGACGGCTCGGCGACTCCGCGGGCCGCAACGGTTTCCGCGGCGGCGAACGCCTCGGCGCGGTGCTCGGCGGAACCGACGCCGGCGAGCGCGCGCAGTGCGGTGAGCGCCGCCGGGTCGTCCATCGCCCGCAACGCCTCGACCATCGGCGCGTGGCCCGCACCCGCGAGCCAGAGGGTGGCGTACAGCTCGCTCGCCCAGGCGTCCGCGAGCAACCAGGACTCGGAACGCACAGCGGCCGCCGACTCGAGGAGCGCCCCGTACGGGGACTGCTGCTCGGGCCTGCGGCCGGGCGCCTTGCCTTGCTTCTTCTTACGGCTCTTGCTCTGCGGGCTCACCCGCAGCAATCTAGTGCAACCAGAAGGCTTAACCGAACCGGCCGGAGATGTAGTCCTCGGTGGCCTTCTGGCTCGGGTTGGAGAAGATCTTCTCCGTGTCGTCCACCTCGATCAGCTGTCCGGGCTGACCGACACCCAGCAGGTTGAAGAACGCGGTCTGGTCCGAGACGCGCGCGGCCTGCTGCATGTTGTGGGTCACGATGACGATCGTGTACTCCTTCTTCAGCTCCGTGATCAGGTCCTCGATCGCCAGCGTGGAGATCGGGTCCAGGGCCGAGCAGGGCTCGTCCATGAGCAGGACGTCCGGCTGCACCGCGATGGCACGCGCGATGCACAGACGCTGCTGCTGACCACCGGAGAGGCCGCCGCCCGGCTTGTCCAGCCGGTCCTTGACCTCGTTCCAGAGGTTGGCGCCGCGCAACGAGCGCTCCGCCACCTCGTCGAGCTTCTTCTTGTCCTTCACGCCCGCGAGGCGCAGACCCGCCACCACGTTGTCGCGGATGGACATCGTGGGGAACGGGTTGGGGCGCTGGAAGACCATGCCGATGGTGCGGCGCACCTCGACCGGGTCCACAGTGGACGCATAGATGTCCTCGCCGTCCAGCAGCACCTTGCCCTCGACGCGGGCGCCGGGCGCGACCTCGTGCATGCGGTTCAGCGAACGCAGCACGGTCGACTTGCCGCAACCCGAGGGGCCGATGAACGCCGTGACGTTCTTCGGCGGCACCGCGAGCGAGACGTTCTCCACGGCGTGGAACTTGCCGTAGAAGAGGTTCAGGTCCTTGATGTCGAGTCGCTTGGCCATGTCCGCCCGCTCACTTCGTCTTCGGCGCCAGCGCCCGCGAGATCACGGTCGCCAGGAGGTTGAACAGGGTGATGAGGACGACGAGGGTGATCGCCGCGCCCCAGATGCGCTCGAAACCCGCCTGCGTCGGGTTGTTGCGCTCGTTCACCATCATCAACGGCAGCGAGGCCATCGGGCCGTCGAAGAGGTTGTAGTTGATGAACGGCGCGTACGCGGCGAGCACCAGCACCGGCGCGGTCTCGCCCATGACGCGGGCGAGGGCCAGCATGATGCCGGTCAGGATGCCGGAGAGCGCGGTCGGGATGACGATCTTGACGATCGTCTTCCACTTGGGGATGCCCAGCGCGTACGAGGCCTCGCGCAGCTCGTCCGGGACGATCTTGAGCATCTCCTCGGTCGTGCGCACGATGACCGGCACCATCAGCAGCACCAGGGCGAGCGACACGGCGAGCGCACTGCGGCCGAGGCCGAAGTACGTGATCCACACGGTGTAGACGAACAGCGCCGCGACGATCGACGGGACACCGGTGAGGATGTCGACCATGAACGTCGTGGCCTTCGCCAGCTTCGAGCGGCCGCCGTACTCGACGAGGTAGATGGCGATCATGATGCCGATCGGCACCGAGATCACGGCGCAGACGAGGCCCTGGACCAGCGTTCCGTAGATCGCGTGGTACGCGCCGCCGCCCTGCTGGCGGGCCAGCAGACCGGACATCGACTTCTGCCACCAGTCACCGTCGAGGATGACCGGGAAGCCGCGCTGGATGACGGTGTAGAGCACCCACACCAGCGGGATGACCGCGATCAGGAACGCGCCCCAGACGAGCCCGGTGGCGATGCCGTTCTTGATCCGGCGGGAGACGCTGACGGCCTGGAACGTCGGCGGCGTCGCGAGGCGCTGGGGGTCAGCGAGGTTGGTGCTCACTCGTACTCCTTGTGGCCGGCGACGATCGAACGCGCGATGGCGTTCACGACGAAGGTCAGCACGAACAGCACCAGACCGGCGGCGATGTAGGCACCTGCCGAGCGCGGGTCGTTGAACTCGGGTGCGGCCAGGGCGATCTTCGAGGCGAACGTCGAACCACCGTCGAACAGCGACCAGCCGAACGCGCTGGTGGCCGTGCTCAGGATGATCGCGACCGCGATGGTCTCACCGAGCGCGCGGCCGAGGCCGAGCATCGAGGCGCTGACGTAACCGGCCTTGCCGAACGGCAGGACGGTCGTGCGGACGACCTCCCACTTGGTCGCGCCGAGCGCGATCGCACCCTCGATGTGCATCGTGGGCGTGCGCTCGAAGACCTCGCGGCTGACGGCCGTGATGATCGGCAGGATCATCACCGCGACGACGATGCCCGCGGTGAAGATGGTGCCGCCCAGCTGGACGTTCACGTTGCCCTTGGCGAGCAGCGGGATCCAGCCGAGGTTCTCGATCAGCCACTCCGAGAACGGGAAGAGCACCGGGCCGAGCACGAACAGCCCCCACAGGCCGAAGACGATCGAGGGGACCGCGGCGAGCAGGTCGACGACGTACGCGAACGGCCGGGCGAGGTTGCGCGGCGCGTACTGCGTGAGGAACAACGCGATGCCCAGCGCGATCGGCATGGCGATCAGCAGGGCGAGCAGCGCGACGACGACCGTGACGAGCGTCAGGTCGAGGATGCCGAACCGCAGGTTGGTGGGGTCGGTGGTGTTCCACTCGCGGCTGGTCAGGAAGTTGACGTTGTCCAGCCCGAGCGACGGGATGGCCTGCAGGATCAGGAACAGCCCGATCGCGCCGATGAGGACGACGATGAAGACACCGGATCCCGTCGCCAGGCCGCGGAAGATGCGGTCACCGGGCCGGACGTGAGGTGCCTTGGTGGTAGCTGAAGCTTCCGGTGTCGGGGGAATCGGAGCCTCCGAGGCGGTGTGAGCAGCCGCGACGCCCCGCTCGGTTCCGGTGTCACCGGAACCGGCGGGGCGCTTGGCCACGACGGGATCGTTCATCGCGTCAGCGTTGGCCGAAGTCTCGCATCAACCTCAGGCGATCGCCTTCACGGCGGTCAGGATCTTCTCCTGGAACGCCTTGGGCAGCGGCACGTAGCCGGCCTCGGCGAGCTGGGCCTGACCGGTGGTGGCAGCGACCGTGAGGAACGCCTTGACGGCCTTAGCGGTGTCGGCGTCGTAGCCCTTAGAGCACACGATCTCGTAGGTCGCGAGCAGCAGCGGGTACGCACCGGCGGCCTTGGTGCCGTAGATCGAGTCGAGGTCGAGGACGAGGTCGTTGCCCTGGCCCTTGATCTTGGCCTCGTCGATGGCCTTGCCGGCCGACTCGGCGGTCAGCTCGACGGCGCCGGCACCGGCGTCGATCTTGGCGATCGAGAGCTTGTTGTCCTGCGCGAACGACCACTCGACGTAGGTGATGGCACCGTCGATGGAGCCGACGGCCTGCGCGACACCGGCGGACTTCTCCTTGCCCTCGCCGACACCGCCCTTGAACTGCTTGCCCTCACCCTTGGTCCAGCCACCGGCGACCTTGAGGTACTTCTGGAAGTTGTCGGTGGTGCCCGACTCGTCCGAGCGGTAGATGACCGCGATGTCCTTGTCCGGCAGGGTCGCGGAGCCGTTCAGCGCCTTGATGGCCGGGTCGTTCCACTTCTTGACCGCGCCGGAGAAGATCGCGGCGGTGGTCTTGGCGTCCAGCACGAGGCTGTCCACACCGGAGACCTTGTAGCCGACGGCGACGGGGCCGAAGACCAGCGGCAGGTTCCAGGCCGGGTTCGTCTGGCAGCGCTTGGCGGCGGCCTCGGTCTCGGCGCCTTCCTTGAGCGCGGAGTCCGAGCCACCGAAGTCGACCTGGCCGGCGTTGAAGTTCTTCACGCCCGCGCCGGAGCCGGACGGGTTGTACGCGACGTTCACGCCGGGGCAGGCGGCCTGGTAGGCCTGCACGAACGCGTCGACCGCGTTCTTCTGCGCGGAGGAACCCTCGGCGTTGAGGTTGGTCTTGCCACCGCACTCGACGGGCGCCGCGGCAGCGTTCGACGCGGCGTTGTCACCACCCGCCGGAGCGTTGTTGTCACTGCCACATGCACCGAGCAGCAGCGCGCTGGCCGCGACGAGGCCGAGCACGGCACCGTGCCGCTGGATCTTCACCTTGGTCCTCCACCTTGCGGAAGCATTAGCGAGTCGCGACGGGCGTCGCCGCTCGCTGTGGAAGGTAGGTAGCCAGAGTGGACAACCCACCTAGACAAGGTGAACGGAAGGTGAACACAGGACGGGAAGTGACGGGTCACACGGCCGAATGAGTGACTGCGTGACCTGGGCGTATGCGTTTTGTGACGGTCCGTTGACTACCGGGCGTACTGGACGTCGGCATCCCAAAGGGTGAAGCCGAGCTTCGTGTAGACGCGCACCGCGGCGGTGTTGTCGGACTCGACGTAGAGCATCACTTCCTTGACGCCCTGTTCGCGCAGGTGCCGCAGGCCCGCGAGGGTCAGTGCCCTGCCGAGGCCGCCGCCCTGCCGGTCCGGGTCGACGCCCACGACGTAGACCTCGCCGAGCTTCGGCGTGTGCACCTTGGTCCAGTGGAAGCCGGCCAGCCGGTCGTCGGCGTCGACCGCGAGCAGGAAGCCCCCGGCGTCGAACCAGTCCTCTTCTTCCTTGGCCTGGACGTCCTCGACCGACATCGCGCCCTGTTCGGGGTGCCAGTCGAACGCGCGGTGGTTCACGTAGACGACCGCGGCCTCGTCCTGCCCCGGCACGAACGGGCGGATGGTGATGCCCTCGGGCAGCACGGGCTCCGGCAGGTCGTTCTCGACGCGCAACCGCATCCGCAGCAGTTCGCGCACCTTGCGGAAGCCCAGCTTCTGGGCGAGCTTCTCGGCGTCGGGGTGCCCGCCGTGCGCCCAGATCCGCAGCGTCTCCCGCGGCAGCGCGTCGACCAGCGCCGCGCCCACGCCCTGATGGCGGTGCTTCGGGTGCACGGCCAGTTCGGCGACCTTGTTGCCCGCCGAGTCGCCGACCAGGTCGACGTGCGCGTACCCGGCGAGTTCCCCGTCCACGTGCGCGAGGAGGTGCCGGCTGCCCGTCGCACCGGGACGCATCCGCAGCCGCACGGCCTCGCCGACCGGCGGCACGCCGTCGGTGCTCTCGGCGGCCTGCAACAGCCCCGTCACCTCGGCGGCCTGCTCGGCCGACAGCTCCTCGAACCAGCTCAGTTGCGCCACACAGGCGAACCTACCGCGCGATCAAACGCTCATCCAGGACGCGGGCGGAGTCGTCGATCTCCACCTCGCTGACCTCGGGACGGCGCGACGAGCCGGGACGCGGCGGGCGGACGAACTTGTAGCCCACGTTGCGGACCGTGCCGATGAGCGCCTCGTGCTCGGGGCCGAGCTTCGCGCGCAGCCGTCGCACGTGGACGTCGACCGTGCGGGTGCCACCGAAGAAGTCGTAGCCCCAGACCTCCTGCAGCAGCTGCGCGCGGGTGAACACCCGGCCCGCGTGCTGCGCGAGGTACTTGAGGAGCTCGAACTCCTTGTAGGTGAGGTCGAGCGGGCGGCCCTTGAGGCGCGCGGTGTAGGTGGCCTCGTCGATGACCAGGTCGCCGAGCTGCAACGCGCCGTCGCCGCCGGGGGCCGCCGTGCCGCGGCGCGAGCGGACCAGCCGCAGGCGGGCGTCGACCTCGGCGGGGCCGGAGTTCGGCAGCAGGATCTCGTCGACCGACCAGTCGGAGTTGACCGCGACCAGACCGCCCTCGGTGACGACGGCCACGACGGGCACGTCCACGCCGGACGAGTCGAGCAGGCGGCACAGCGAGCGCGCGCCGACGAGGTCGGTGCGGGCGTCGATCAACACGATGTCGTGGGGTCCGGCTTCGAGGAGCGCGGAGACCTCGGGACGCAGCGGGCGTACCGCGTGCGGCAGCAGGGCCAGCGCGGGAAGCACGGCCTCCGGGTCCGGGTCTGTCGTCAGCAGAAGCACGTCGATGCTCATCGCGGCGCCCTCCAAATCGGCCGTGGTCGGTCACCCACGACCAGACCAGCGGCGTACGGTGACCGGGCCCCGTTGCCTGCGGATGACGGAGAGACTACCGGTGCCGGTCGAGAAAGTCCCAGGTCAAGAAGCCGTGCTCACATTTGTTTCCACAGGCGTCATGCCTGTTACATCGATGTCACACGACGGGGTGCTGCTGCACGGCGTCCACCACAAGAGCGAAAGCGACCTCGCTTTCGTTGTGGGGCACGGGTTCACGAACAACGTGCGGCGCCCGTACGTGGCCCGTGTGCTGGCCCGACTGGCTCGCAACGCCGGCGTCGTCGCGTTCGACTTCCGCGGCCACGGACGGTCCGGCGGACGCTCCACGGTCGGCGCCGACGAGGTCCACGACATCGAGGCGGGCGTGCGGCTGGCCCGGTCGCTGGGCTACTCGAAGATCGCCACGATCGGGTTCTCGATGGGCGCGTCGATCGTCCTGCGGCACGCGGCGCTGGGGGAGACGAGGCCGGACGCGGTCGTGTCGGTGAGCGGCCCGGCCCGCTGGTGGTCGCGCGAGACCGCTCCCATGCGGCGGGTGCACTGGCTGCTCGAACAACCCCACGGCAAGCTCGCCGCGCGGGCGCTCGGGGTTCGGCTGGGCGAGAGCTGGGTACAGGCGCCGGAGAGTCCGCTGGAGGTGGTCGGGCGCATCACACCGACCCCACTGCTGATCGTGCACGGTGACCTGGACCACTATTTCTCCGTGGAGCACGCCAGGTCGCTGCACCGCGCGTCCTCCGGACATGCCGAGTTGTGGATCGAACCCGGCATGCGGCACGCCGAATCGGCCGCGACTCCAGACCTGGTAGACCGGATGGCGGCATGGATCGCCGTTAACGTCGAGGACGAGGAATGACTGCCCAGACCCCTGCACGGCCGCGAAAGAAGAAGTCCCGGCGCGGGAAGTTCCTCATCGTCACCGTGATCGTGCTCGGCGTGCTGCTCGTGGCGGCCGACTTCGCGCTCGCCGCGGCGGGCGAGTACCAGATCGCGCAGCGGATGCGGGAGAAGCTCCAGCTCAGCGAGGACCCGTCGGTGCGCATCAACGGGTTCCCGTTCGCGCTGCAGGCGTTGCGCGGCGACTACCAGCACGTCGAGATCCGCGCGTCCGGCGTGCCCGTCAAGGACGAGCAGCAGGGCGTCGACCTGCGCGACCTGGACGTCGAGGCCGACCTGCTGCACACCCGCGTGGAACTCGCGGACCTGCTGGCGGGCAACGTCTCCAAGGCGACGATCGACACCGTGAAGGGCAGCGTGCGGATCAAGGCGCTGGACCTGAACCGGCTCGCGAACCAGGTGACGCCGTTCGACAAGCTCTCGATCGAGCCGGACAACCGCGTCGCCACGCCCGCCCAGACCGACCCCGCGGCCCCCAAGACCACGGCCGCGATCAAGCTCTCCGGCGAGACGAACGTGGCCGGCAAGGTCGTGACGCTCACCGCGTACGGGCAGATCGCGCTGGTCAGCGGTGCCATCCAGATCAACATCGACGACATCGAGCTGAACGACGCGTCGTTGAAGCAGATCATCCCGCAGCTGCGCCAGGCGCTCGCGATCAAGATCGACCCGGGCACGTTGCCGTTCGGCGCCGTGCCCACCGCCGTCGAGGTGGAGAGCGGTTCGTTCAAGCTGTCGGGCCAGATCGCGGATGTACCGTTGGTCCAGCGATGACAGGTGTGTGGGCGCTGCTGGGCGCGCTGGCCGTGGCCGGTGCGATCGGTGTGCTGCTCAAGGTCCGCGAGGGCCGCATCTCCTCGTCGAAGGCCTCCGCGGTTCCCGACCTGCCCGCTCCCGTGCGCGACCTGCTGGTCGCGCCGGGGGTGACGCTGGTCCAGCTCTCCACGACGTTCTGCGCGCCCTGCCGGCACGCGAAGGTCGTCCTGCGCGACCTGGCCGACCGCACCGACGGCCTCACCCACGCCGAACTGGACGTCACGAACCTCCCGGACGTGGCCGCGTCGCTGGGCGTCATGCGCACCCCCACGACGCTGGCCCTGACGGCCGACGGCACCGAGGTGTTGCGGGTCGGCGGCGTGCCGAAACGCGACACGTTGCTCGCCGCGCTGCGCCCGCATTTGCCCTAATCCGGTCGGGTGAACCTGCGTTGTTCCACCAGATGGACATACCTCCCGCACCGAGGGATTGAGGGCTACCCTCGCTGCCATGACCATGCTGCTCACGAAGCGACGCGCGGTTGACCTGTGCCGCGTGCGCAGCAGCCTGTGTCGCACGACGAGCTGACTGGGCTGCTTGACGCCCACCAGCTACCTCTGCCGGACTGATTTCCTCTCGTCCGTTTGCCCGGAGGTCGTCGTGCTCAAAGACTCCCCTGTAGACCCGCGCGGACCGCGCTTCTCCGCCTGGATGACCACCGTCATCCTCGCGATCGTGTTGCTCACCGGTTGGTGGCGTCTCCTCGCCGCCCAGACGGTGCTCTTCGCGATGTGCGCGTTCATCTCGTTGAAGCTGAACCCGTGGGGTCACGTCTACCGCTACGCGATCCAGCCCCGCCTGACCCCGACCACCGAACGCGAGGAAGCCGCCCCGTTGCGGTTCGCGCAAGGCGTCGGCTTCGTCTTCGCCCTGATCGGCACCCTCGGTTACGCCACGGGCCTCACCACGCTCGGCATGGTGGCGACCGGTTTGGCACTGGTGGCAGCGCTCCTGAACGCCGCGCTGGGCCTGTGCCTCGGGTGCGAGATGTACCTCGTTCTGCGCAGGTACGTACCTGCCCTCGCTCGACCGCAATAGACACACGCACTACTAACAGGAGCAACTTCCCATGAGCCGTGAGAACGTGCTGGTCTCGGCCGCCTGGTCCGAGGAGAACCTCCAGGCGCCCGGCGTCGTGTTCGCGGAGGTCGACGAGGACACCACCGCGTACGAAGGCGGCCACATCCCCGGCGCCGTGCGCATCGACTGGAAGACGGAGTTGCAGGACCCGGTCCGCCGCGACTTCATCGACCGCGAGGGCTTCGAGAAGCTGCTCTCGGCCAAGGGCATCTCCAACGACGACACGGTCGTCCTCTACGGCGGCAACAACAACTGGTTCGCGGCCTACGCGTACTGGTACTTCAAGCTCTACGGCCACACCAACGTCAAGCTCCTCGACGGCGGCCGCAAGAAGTGGGAGCTCGACGGCCGCCCGCTCGACAAGGAAGAGGTCGTCCGCGCGGCCACCTCCTACACCGCGCAGGAGCAGGACCTGTCGATCCGCGCGTTCCGCGACGAGGTCGTCGACGCCATCGGCAACAAGAACCTCGTCGACGTCCGCTCCCCCGACGAGTTCTCCGGCAAGCTCCTCGCCCCGGCCCACCTCCCGCAGGAGCAGGCGCAGCGCGGTGGCCACATCCCGTCCGCGGTGAACGTCCCGTGGTCCAAGGCGGCCAACGAGGACGGCACCTTCAAGTCGGACGACGAACTCCGCGCCCTCTACGCCGAGGCGGGCTTCGACGGCAGCCGCAAGACCATCGCCTACTGCCGCATCGGCGAGCGCTCCTCGCACACCTGGTTCGCCCTGCGCGAGCTGCTCGGCCACGAAGACGTCAAGAACTACGACGGTTCTTGGACGGAGTACGGCTCGCTGATCGGCGTGCCGATCGAGCTCGGTTCCGGCAAGGAGGCCTGATCACCATGACCAACGGCTGCGGCGCCCCCGCTCAGGGCGGCACGATCGAGGTCTCCACGACGGAGACGGTGCTGGAAGGCAAGGTCCTGTCCTCCGGCACGCCCGTGGGCGGCGCGTTCGTCCGCTTGCTCGACTCCACCGGCGAGTTCACCGCCGAGGTGGTCACCTCCCCGGAGGGCGACTTCCGCTTCTTCGCCGCACCGGGCAGCTGGACCGTCCGCGCGCTGCACCGTTCCGGCAACGGGCAGGCCGACGTGTCGGCCTCCGGCCCCGGCGTGCACGCGGTGGAGATCGCGGTCGCCTGACCTGACCCGGTCGGTATGACGAGGGCCCCGGCGGTGTCTCACCGCCGGGGCCTTCCCCGTGCCGGGGTCTTCCACGTGCGAAGTCGACGGCGAGCCGTCTTTCCTGGAACAGGTCGGGTGGGGCGGTGAAGCCACCCCACCAACGCGACAGGCCGCCCGCAACCACCCCAGGCGCCCCCGGCCCGGTGTCGTCCACCACCACAACCCTGCACGTCAACCCACCCGAGATATCCTCTCCCCGTGGAACACATCTTCACCGGACTCCTGGTGCTAGTGACGATCGCCGTTATGTGGTTCGCCGGCTACGTCGTCTACCGCCTCTACTCCGACCAGCGATGAGCAGCGGCGACGAGGCCATCCGCCTGGCCGAGGAACGCGCAGCCGCCACGAGGGAACGCAACCTCCCGCAGTTCGCCGACATGCCCATCCCGGGCGACACGGCGAACCTCCGCGAGGGCGCGGACCTGAACGACGCGCTGCTGGGCGTCCTCCCCCTGGTGGGTGTCTGGCGAGGCGAGGGCGAGATCGTCTACCCGACGATCGAGGGCCCGTTCCGCTTCGGCCAGCAGATCACGTTCGCCCACGACGGCCGGCCGTTCCTCGTGTACGAGGCACGCTCCTGGCTGCTCAACGAGGCCGGCGAGGTCATCCGCCCGGCCGCACGCGAGCAGGGCTTCTGGCGACCGCAGGCGGACGACTCGATCGAGCTGCTGCTGACGCACAACACGGGTGTCGTGGAGCTGTACTACGGCAAGGTGCGCACGCAGACGTCGTGGGAGTTCGAGACGGACGCCGTCATCCGCTCCGCCACGGCCAAGGAGGTCAAGGCCGCGCAGCGCCTGTACGGCGTGGTGAACGGCGACCTCGCGTACGTCGAGGAGCGCGCCATGGTCGGGCAGGACATGCAGCCGCACGCTTCGGCGCACCTCAAGCGCATCGTCGGCTAGCTCGCCGGGCAGCCTTCGGGCTGTTGGATCGCCGGATCGTCGAACGATCCGGCGATCCGGTGCACGCCTGTTGAGCCCGGCCGACAGGGCGCAGGGTGGTCAGGAGCAGCACACGAGGCTCGCCGGACCGGGGGCATGAGGCACCGATGGGCCTTCGGCAGGTGCCTTCGGCTGGAGGTCCGGAACCGATGCCGCGACCGGAGGCCCGGAGCCGACGCCGCGGCCGGAGGCCTGGAGCGGACGCCACGACTCGAGGTCCGGAGCCGGCGCTGCGGCTGGAGATCCGAAGCGGGCGTTGTGGCCGGAGGTCCGGGGCGAACGCTACGACTGGAAATCTGGAGCAGGCGGTGCGGCCGGAGGCCTGAAGCAGGCGCCGCAGCCGGAGATCCGAAGTCGGTGCCGGAGCCGGAGCCCCAGAGCAGGTGTGTGAGGCACCCTCACGGACCCACCGAACCAGCCCCAACCCACCAGATCGCAGGATCGTTCAACGATCCGCGTGTCGGATTGTTCAACAATCCCACGATTCCCCGTAACATGGGCGCATGCTTCTGCGGCGCTGCGGAACCGACGCCCTCCTGGTCGAGGTCGACTCCCTGAGCGAGGTGGCGGCCGTCCGCGCGGCCCTCCAGCACCTGGACGGCATCGAGGAACTCGTCCCGGCGGCACGAACAGTCCTGGTCAAGGGCGCGCTCACCGAGGTCAGGAACGTCCTCAGGACCGTCGACCTCGCCAACGTCCCGCCGACGACCCCGCGCGAGATCACCATCCCGGTCATCTACGACGGCCCCGACCTGGACATGGTCGCCGAAACCGCCGGCACCACCCCGGACGACGTCGTCAAGCAGCACACCGCCGCCACCTACGAGGTCGCGTTCTGCGGCTTCGCCCCCGGCTTCGCCTACCTCACCGGGCTCCCGCAACAACTCCGGCAGCCCAGGCTCGACTCGCCGCGGACCAAGGTGCCGCAGGGTTCGGTGGGCATCGCCGGCGAGTTCACCGCCGCCTACCCGAGGTCGACACCGGGCGGCTGGCGGCTCATCGGCCGCACCGAGATCACCCTGTTCGACGCCAAGGCCGAGACCCCGGCCCTCATGCAGCCGGGCGACCAGGTCAGGTTCGTGATCGCATGAGCGGGAACACGAGCACCAGAACCGTCACCATCCTGAAGACCGGCCCCCAGGCACTGGTCCAGGACCTCGGCAGGCCGGGCAACGCCCACCTCGGCGTACCGCCGTCAGGCGCACTGGACCAGCAGAGCCTCAAGCTCGCCAACCGCCTCGTCGGCAACGAGGAAGGCGCCGCCGGACTCGAACTGCTCCTCGGCGGCGCGGAACTGCGGACCGAGACGGCCTGCACGATCGCGGTCACCGGGCCGAGCACAGAGGTACGCGTCGACGGCAGGCTCGAAGACTCGCACCAGCCGCTCCACCTCGCCCCCGGCCGGACGGTCAGCATCGGCACGCCGGCAACCGGGCTGCGCACGTACGTCGCCATCTCCGGCGGCATCGACGCGGAGGAGGAACTGGGCAGCAGGTCCACCGACCTGCTCAGCGGAATCGGTCCAGACCCGTTGCGGGACAACGACGTCCTACGACTTGGGACACCGGGGCAACCGAATCACGCGGATGTCGTGCCACCGGCACAGGCGCTGCAAACGTTGGTCATCCCGATCCGGCTCGGCCCGAGGGACGACTGGTTCGAGGACGCCGAAACCCAGCTGCGGCAAGGCGTGTGGACGGTGTCGGACCGCAGCAACCGGGTCGGCGCGAGGCTCAACGGCACCAAGCTGAATCGTCGTGACGGGGAGATTCCCAGCGAAGGGATGATCACCGGCGCGGTGCAGGTGCCGCCGGACGGGCAGCCCGTGGTGTTCCTCAACGACCACCCGACGACCGGTGGCTATCCCGTCATCGGCGTCGTCGACCACCACCACCTGCACTTTCTCGGGCAGGCGCGACCCGGGACGACCGTCCGGTTCAAGCCCGTCGACTGAGCTCGAAGGCCATTGACGTCAGTGGTCCAGACCAAATACCGTAACGTCCAGGCCGCCGCGGAATCTCTACCAAACTGGAGTTCCGCATGCGCCGAATCCCTGCCCTGCTAACAAGTCTGGTCGCGCTCCTCGCGTTGGCGGTCCCTGCACAGGCCGACACGGGCATCACCGCGACCTTCTCGCGCTCCGGCACCACGGGCAAGTTCGTGGTCGCCAACGCGAGCACGGCCGCGCTCAACGGGTGGTCGGTCAAGTTCGACCTGCCCGCCGGGGTGACCGCGAGCAACCCGCAGAACGCGACGATCACCCAGAACGGCACGCGGGTGACGCTCACTCCCGCCTTCTACATCAACAACCTGCCGGCCGGGCGCAACACCGAGCCGTACAGCCCCACGTTCACGATGACCCAGGCGGTGGACCCGACCGCCTGCACCATCAACAACATGGCGTGCGACGGCAGTGGCACCGCGCCGCCGCCTCCGACCGGGCTGACCGCCGAGTACTCGGTCGCCGGTGGCAGTGCGAAGTTCGTCGTGCGCAACCACGGCAGTGCGGCCGTGAGCGACTGGTCGATCCAGTTCACGCTGCCCAGCGGCGTGACGGTGAGCAACGGCCAGAACGGCACGGTCGCGCAGAACGGCAACCAGGTCACCGTGACCCCCGCCTTCTACAACAAGACCATCAACCCCGGTGCGAGCACTGAGCCGTACAGCCCGACGTTCTCCATCAGCCAGAACGTCGACCCGGTGACGTGCCGCATCAGCAACGCCAACTGCGACGGTAGTGCGGACACCCCGCCGACCGCGCCGACGAACCTCACGTCGCCGTCGAAGACCACGCGCACGGTCAGCCTGCAGTGGAACGCCTCCATGCCGGGGTCCCTGCCCGTCTCGAGCTACGACGTCTACAGCGGCACGAACGTCGTGGGCACCTCCACCACCACGTCCACGACCGTCACGGGCCTGAACCCGAACACCGCGTACACGTTCACGGTGCGGGCCAAGGACTCCAAGGGCACACAAAGCCCCGCGAGCAACGCCCTTAGCGTCACCACCAACAACCCCGCCGACGACACGACGCCGCCGTCCGCGCCGGGCAACCTGCGGGCGACGGCCAAGGACGCGGGCAGCATCACGTTGGCGTGGAACGCCTCCACGGACAACAGGGGCGTCGCGAACTACGACGTCTACGTGGGCAGCACGCTGAAAACGACGGTCACCGGCACCACCGCGGTCGTGGCGGGCCTCTCGCCGTCGACCGACTACACGTTCACCGTCCGGGCGAGGGACGTCTACGACAACGTCTCGCAGCCCAGCAACGCGCTGAACGAACGCACGGGGGACATCGTCGGCGGCTATGCCCGTGTCGGGTACTTCGTGCAGTGGGGCATCTACGGACGCCAGTACTTCGTGAAGGACATGGACGCGGCGAAGATGACGCACGTCAACTACGCGTTCGGCAACATCGACCCGGTCAACCTGACGTGTCTGCACGGCGTCACGAAGGGCACGAGCCCGAACCCGCAGGACCCGAACCAGGGTGACGGCGCGGGCGACGCGGAAGCCGACTACAGCAGGCCGATGAGCGCGGCGCAATCCGTCGACGGTGTGGCGGACAGCGGCTGGGAACCGTTGCGCGGCAACTACAACCAGCTCAAGAAGCTCAAGGCCCGGCACCCGAACCTCAAGGTGCTGATCTCGCTCGGCGGGTGGACGTACTCCAAGTACTTCTCCGACGTGGCGGCGACGGACGCGGCGCGCAAGAAGTTCGTGGCGTCGTGCATCGACATCTACCTCAAGGGAAACCTGCCCGTCTACAACGGCGCGGGCGGCCCCGGCACGGCGGCGAACATCTTCGACGGCTTCGACCTCGACTGGGAGTGGCCGGGCGCGGAAGGCCACGCGGGCAACCACTTCGGGCCTCAGGACAAGGTCAACAACACCCTGTTGATCGAGGAGTTCCGCCGGCAGATGGACGCCTACAGCACCACGACCGGCAAGCGCTACCAGCTCACCGCGTTCACCCCGGCCGACCCCGGCAAGATCGACGCCGGGTGGGAACTCGGGCGGGTCGCGCAGTCGATGGACATCCTCAACGTCCAGGGCTACGACTTCCACGGCTCCGGCAGCGACAACTCGTGGGAGCCGAACCGGACCGGCCACCAGGGCAACCTCTACCCGGACCCGGACGACCCGTACACCACCAAGTTCAGCGTCGAGAGCACCGTGCAGGCCTACCTCGACGCGGGCGTGCCGTCCCGCAAGATCACGCTCGGGCTCGCGTTCTACGGGCGTGGCTGGCAGAACGTGGCCAACGGCGGCAAGAACGGCGAGTGGCAGACCGCGGGAGGTGCGGCTCCCGGGCAGTTCCCCGAGGAGGCGGGCACGCGCGGGTACGCCAACCTCGTCGCGTCGGTGCCGAACTGCACCGTCTTCCACGACGAGGTGGCGGTCGCGACGTCCTGCTACACCGGCAACCAGTGGTGGACCTTCGACGACGCCTGGTCGATCCAGAAGAAGACCGCGTGGCTCAAGTCGAAGAACCTGCTGGGCGCGATGTTCTGGGAGATGTCGGGTGACCGCGGCCCGTTGATGGCCGCGGTCGACGCGGGTCTCCGCTAGAAGATCAGTACTCCGACTCGTACAGGCCCTGCAGCTCGGTGAGCAGGGCCGACGAGTCGGCCAGCTGCTTGCCGTCCAGCACGTTCACCCGCGTGATCTTGCGGACGCTGGAAGCCAGGAACACGCCCTCGGCGTCGTAGAGCTCGCTGGTCTGGATCGGCTCCACGGAGACGGTCCAGCCGGCGCGCTCGGCGGCGCGGAACAACGCGTACTGGGTGGTGCCGGGCAGGATGCCGAGCTCGGACGGCGGCGTCACCAGGGTCTTGCCACGGACCAGGATCAACGTCGACGTCGGGCCTTCGAGCACCGAGCCGTCGGACGTCGTGAAGACGACCTCGGCGGCACCGCGGCGCTCGGCCTCGCGCAACGCGGCCATGTTGATCGCGTACGACAACGACTTGGCGCCCAGCAGCAGCCACGGCGCGCGCGACGCGAGGTCGGCGTCGATGCCGCGGTCCAGCGTCACGGCGGACAGGCCCTCGGCGCGCTGCTTGAACACCTTCGCGCCGATCTCCATGCCCAGCGCGAAGCCGGTGGGCGTGCCGTCGCCGCCCTCGACGCCGCGGGTGTAGACGAGCTTGAGGGCGAACTCCGCGCCGCCGGCCCAGTTGCCGATGACGAGCTCGACCGCGCGCTCGAACTCCGCCCGCGGCGGGGGCTGCATGTCGAGCATGGCCGCGGACCGGTCGAGCCGGTCCAGGTGGGGCGTGAGTTCGCGGGGCTTCCCGTCGACCACGAGGATCGTTTCGAACACGCCGTCACCGCGCATGAGCCCGAGGTCCTCGACGCGGATCTGCGGCGAGTCGGGGTCAGCGAGGGTTCCGTCGAGCAGTGCCAGCACGCGCATGTGAGCGAGCCTACTAACATCGGTGGTGTGGAGACCGCAAGAGGGCTGCGCAAAACACTGCACGACCGCGGCATGAGGATGACGCCGCAGCGTCAGCTCGTGCTGGACGCGGTCAGGTCGCTGGAACACGCGACGCCCGAGCAGATCTGTCAGCGCGTCCAGGAGACGGCGCCGACGGTCAACATCACGACGATCTACCGGACGCTCGACCTCCTCGACCGGCTCGGGCTGGTCCGGCACACGCACCTGGGCCACGGTGCGCCGAGCTACTCGGTCGACGACCACCAGCACGTGCACCTCGTGTGCCACGTGTGCGGCTCGGTGGAGGAGATCCCGTGTGAGCTTCTCGACCCGTTGGTCGGAACATTGCGGGCGCGAGACGGGTTCGAACTTGATGCAACCCACCTCGCCCTGTCCGGCACGTGCCGCGACTGCTTGAACCAGGAGACCGAGTGACTCTCCCCGGAGCCGTCCCGCCGCCCGACGACACGACCGACGCCGGCGTCGCCTGGCACTACGGGGACCCGTTCGCCGAACAGCGCTCGGCCGCCCGTTCGGTGGTCGTGGTGGACCGCTCGAACCGCGGTGTCATCGCGATCCCGGGCGTGGACCGGCTCACGTGGCTGCACCAGCTCACCAGCCAGCACTTCGAGCAGCTGGGCGAGGGCGCGGCGACCGAGGCGCTGATCCTGGACGCGCAGGGCCGCCTGGAGCACCACATGGTCGTCGCGAACGTCGGCGGCACCGTGTTCCTGGACGTGGAGAAGGTCGACGACCTGCTCGCGTACCTGAAGAAGATGGTCTTCTGGTCGAAGGTCGAGCCGCGCGACGCGACGGCGGAGTTCGCGCTGCTGACGATCACCGGACCCGACGCACCCGCGGTGCTGGAGAAGCTCGGTGTCCCGGTGCCGGCCGACGCCGACGTGCTCGGCGAGGGCTTCGTGCGCCGCACGTCGTGGCCCGGTCAGCACTCGTTCGACCTGCTCGTCCCGCGCGCCGAGAAGGCGGCGTGGTGGCAGCGGATCACGGACGCGGGCGCGCGCCCGGCCGGCAGCTTCGCCTTCGAGGCGCTGCGGGTCGAGTCGCTGCGCGCACGCCAAGGCGTCGACACCGACGAACGCACGATCCCGCACGAGGTCGGCCTGATCGACCCGGCCGTGCACCTGAACAAGGGGTGCTACCGCGGCCAGGAGACGGTCGCCAAGGTCCACAACGTGGGACGCCCGCCCAGGCGGATGCTCCTACTCCACCTGGATGGTTCTGCGGACGGCACTCCGGAGACCGGTGACCCGGTCACGCTGGACGGCCGCGCGGTGGGCCGAGTGGGCAGTGTGGTGCAGCACCACGAGCTGGGTCCGATCGCGTTGGCGCTGGTCAAGCGGTCCGTGCCGGTCGACGCCGAACTGCTCGCGGGAGCCCCCGAACGGGAGGTTCCGGCACGAATCGACCCCGACTCGGTGCCCGCGGACACCCCCGGACTGGGCCGCGAAGCGGTGCGCAACCTGAGGGGATGACCCCGGCGGACCGCTAAAGTCCCGGGACATGTCCCTGGGCACGCTCATCACTGTCGCTCCAACAGGAGCGGAGCACGCGAAAGCCGACGTCCCGCAGCTTCCGGTGACCCTGGAAGAGCTGGTCTCGACGGCGCAGAGCTGCGAGCAGGTCGGCGCGGCGATGATCCACGTCCACATCCGTGGCGAGGACACCAAGCCGTCGCTGGACCTCGGCCGGTTGAAGGCCACCGTCGACGCCCTGCGCAGCGAGACCAACCTCGTCGTGCAGCTGTCGACCGGCGGTTCGGTGCACGACCCCGAGGCCGATCGGCTGCGCGTGCTGGAGGCGGCACCGGACTCGGCCTCCTGCACGATGGGCACCGTCAACTTCGGCGACGACGTGTTCATGAACCGCTGGGAGTTCATCGTCTCCCTGCACAAGGGCATGCAGGAACGCGGCATCGTGCCCGAGTACGAGATCTTCGACATCGGGCAGCTCGCGTCGCTCAAGCGCCTGCTGGACCAGCACGGCCTGCCCGCCGGCGGGCACGTGCACGTCGACTTCGTGATGGGTGTGCCCGGCGGCATGCCCGGTGACGCGGCGACGCTGGTCGCCGCCGTGAACGCGCTGCCGGACGGCGCGACGTTCTCCGCCACGGGGATCGGCAGGACGACCCTGCCCGTGATGTTCACCGCTTTGGGTGCGGGTGGGCACCTCCGAGTGGGTATGGAAGACACCGTGAGCTACTCGCGGGGGGTGCCGGTGCGGGACAACGCACAGCTCGTGGCACGTGCCGCGGGCTTGTCCAAGATCGCCCAGCGACCCGCTCTGACACCGGACGAGGCGCGAAAGCTCCTGGGCGTGCACATTTGAGACAAGTTTGGTGCATGGGATGTGTTGGCGGGTGAGGAGGATCTACCGCAGGATGGACACGTGATCGAGGTGCGTCCTGGCGGGCGCCGCCGAATCGACAGGGTGCTCGCCCCCGACTACACGGAGGGCGTCGAGCAGCGCCCGCTCGTCGAGGTGCGCGAACTCCGCGACGAGGCTGCGCAGGAAGAGACAGATCTGTCCTACCTGCGACGGCTGTTGCACGCGCGCATCGACATCGTGCGCGCGGAGCAGGAGCGTCGCAGCTCCGGTGGCTCGGCCGTCGTAGAGCAGCTGGCCACGATTCTCTCCACGAACGCCGTGGGTCCCGCGACCGGTCTCGGTCGCTACCAGACCCATGAGCCGTCACGGGCTGATGCGCATCAACGGCACGTCGAGGCGCTCATCTCCGACGTGGACCTCTCCGACGTGAGCTCGCTGGCCGATCCCAAGCTCGGCGAGGTGCTGGAGACGCTCATCTCGGAGGAAGCGTCCGTGTCGGTGCGCCGGCGTGAGGTGCAGGTGGTGGTGGACAAGCTCAACGCCGAGATCGCCTCGCGCTACCAGCGCGGGAGTGCCTCGGTGGACGAGCTGCTGGCTGCGGAGCGCGGCCACCACCGTCCCAAGAGATAAGACGGAAGTTCCACTTTCTGAACAGGCGACCTAGCGTGCCCTCATGGGGTACCGCTGGGTCGTTCTGTGCATCGGGGCTCTGGCGCAGGGCACGAACGCGGCCGTCTTCCTCGGTCTGCCCGCCATCAGCCCGCAGCTCCAGCAGCACTTCTCGCTGACGTTGCCCCAGGTCGGGCTGCTGCTCGGCGCCGTCAACCTCGGCACGATGATCGCTCTTGTGCCGTGGGGGGTCGTCGCGGACCGGCGTGGCGAACGGCTCGTGATGACCATCGGTGGTGTCGGGGCCGCCGCGTGCCTGTTGTCGGTCGCGCTCGGCAACGCCTGGATCGCCGGGCTCGCCCTGCTCGGCGCCGGCCTGTTCGGGGCCAGCGTCAACGCGGCCAGCGGGCGCGCGGTGATGTCGTGGTTCAGCAAGGAGTCGCGCGGGCTCGCGATGGGCGTCCGGCAGACGGCGACCCCGCTCGGGGCGGCGTTCACCGCGGCCGTCCTGCCCGGCATCGCCATCTCGTCGGGCGTGCCGGTCGCGTTCGTCGTGCTGGCGGGGGTGACGGCGTTCGTGGCGCTCGCGGTGGCCCTGCTGGTCCGGGAACCACCCGGCGCGGTCCGGGCGGGGTCGGACCACGGGCTGGTGCTCAGGGACCCCCGGCTGCTCCGGCTGTCGCTCGCCAGTGGGCTGCTGGTGGTGCCCCAGTTCACCGCCACGGCCCTGACCGTGCCGCTGCTGCACGAACACCGCGGCATGAGCGTGACGGCGGCCGCTGCGGTCTTCGCCGTGGCCCAGGTGCTCGGCGGAGCCGGACGGCTGGCGGCCGGGGTGTGGTCGGACCGCGCGCGCAGCCGGGTCGGACCGCTGAAGATCGTCTCGCTGCTCACCGCGGTGGGGTTCGTGCTGGTCGCGGCGCTGGACCAGGCGCCGTTGCCGGTGCTGGTCGCGACGCTGGTGCCGACCTCGCTGCTCGCGCTGTGCTGGAACGGGCTCGCGGTCACCGAAGCCGGTGAGCTCGCGCCGGAGGGCCGCAGCGCCACCGCCATCGCCATGCAGAACTCAGCGAACTACCTCAGCGCGGCGGTCACCCCGTTCGTCGCGAGCTTCGTGGCGGTGACGGTGGGCTGGCCGGCGGCGATGGCGCTGGCGGCCATCGCGGCCGTGACCGCGAGGGTGCTGCTTCAGCCGTGGCGTTCCCTGCGGGCGAGCTCCGCCCAGAACTCGCGCAACGCCTCGTAGCGCAGCGCGACCTCCTCGGCGTCGTCCGCTTCGAGGGCGTCGACGATGGCGTTGACGTCGGCCGCCGAGCTGTCCTCCAGCAGGTCCTTGTCCTGCATCAGCTGCACGAGGCCGCCGTAGTCGAGTTCGACGGCGGAGTGCGGGTGGAAGTGCTCGAGCCAGCGGCCCGTGTCGGCGAGGATCTTGGCGGGCCCCTCGTCGCCCAGGGAGCCCTTGACGATCTTGTGCGCCCTCGCCACCCTGCGCCGGGCGTCCGCCATCGCCACGCGCCACGACACCTGCCGTTCCGGGTCGTCCTGGGCGCTCGCCAGCACGACGCGGCGCTGGGCGGGGTCGACGAGGGCGAACCACGGCAGCGGGACCGTCCAGGTCGTGGAGATCACGTGGACCGCACCACCGGAGAGTTCGGCCATCACGGCGGACGCGCGCGCCCGGACCGTTTCGGCGCTCAGGTCGAGGGCGGCGTCCTGCAGGATCGGCGGCGCGGTGGCCAGGAAGCCGACCAGAGCGGCGGCGGAGCGCGCCCGGAGGTCGAGGGGACAGACGAGCGGACCGGGCCCGACGCGCGCGGCCTCCGAGGTCGGCACCTCGGCCGGACTGATCGTCATCACGTCGAACGACTCGCCCGGGAGCAGCTTTTGTCCCAACTGTGATCGCAACCACAGCTCCCGTTCCCTCTCGCCTGCCTCCGAGCGGGGGACGGGGCCTGCTTCCAGGGCTTTTTCCACCTTGGAGGCTAGCGGTGCGTCCAACACAGATAACGGTTCGTACACCCGTAGGTAGGCGACGAACGGTCTTGGCACCTGTGCATCCTTCCACTCGGGGGCCACCGCGAGATTCGGCGGTACGTCTCATGCCTACCGCGTCGCGAGGAACCCCATCGGCACGGTACGGTAGTTACCAGGAATCAGTTGTCGAGACGAGTGGGGCCGCCGTTCCCCCGGCCGCCCCCGTCCCTGTGCGAGGGGGTCGAGCCATGGGGCGCGGCCGAGCGAAGGCCAAGCAGACGAAGGTCGCCAGGGAGCTCAAATACAGCTCTCATGAGACCGACTTCGCTGCGTTGCAGCGCGAGCTGTCGACTGATGAAAGGTCGGCGAACGGGAGTGGTGGTGGCGACGAGCCACACGACGACCCGTACGACGACTACGACGATTACCGTCGCTGAATTCAGCCTTCGGAGTTCAAGGGTTGGGCATCCGGTAACCCCGGCGCCCAGCCCTTGAACTCTGAGGGCTTTTTCAGAACGCCCTGGCGTACTGCTTCGGCGCCCTGACCTCCACACCCAGCTGCTGTGCCGCGTGCAGCGGCCAGTACGGGTCGCGGAGCAGTTCGCGCGCGAGCAGGACCAGGTCGGCGGAGCCGTCCGTCACGATCTTCTCGGCCTGAACCGCCTCGGTGATCAGGCCGACCGCACCCGTGGGCACGTCTGCCTTGCGTCGCACCGCCTCGGCGAGCGGCACCTGGTAGCCGGGGCCGACGGGGATGTCCGCGTGCGCCACGATGCCGCCGCTGGACACGTCGATCAGGTCCGCGCCCGCGGCCTTGAGCGCCTGTGCCAGCACGACGCTGTCGTCGGACGTCCACGCGCCCTCGACCCAGTCGCTGCCGGTGATCCGGACGAACAGCGGCACCTCGGGACCGACGGCCGCGCGGACGGCCGCGGTGACCTCGACGCTCAGGGCGATGCGTTCTTCCAGGCTGCCCTCGTTCGTGAGCGGCGAGTAGAACTGGTGCAGCAGGTAGCCGTGGGCGGCGTGGATCTCGATGACCTCGAAGCCCGCCTCACGCGCCCGCAGCGCGCCGTCGACGAACGCCTTGACGATCTCGGACGTGCCGGTCAGCTTCTCCGGCTGGTTGCCGCCGGGGAACGACTCGGTCGTGGACGACACCGGCACCCAGTCGCCGATGGCCTTGCGACCGGCGTGCGCGAGCTGGATCGCGGGCACCGCGCCGTGCTCCTTGATGAACGCCACGATCGGCTTCCACGCCTCGACCTGCTCGTCGTTCCAGATGCCGGTGTCCTGCGGCGAGATCCGGCCGCGCGGCTCGACGGAGGTGGCCTCGGCGATGACGAGACCCGCTCCGCCGACCGCCCGGGAACCCAGGTGCACGAGGTGCCAGGTGGTGGGCACGCCGTCTTCCTTCGACACCGAGTACTGGCACATCGGGCTGACCGCGATGCGGTTGGGCAACGTGACCGAGCGCAGGGTCAACGGGGAGAAGAGCTGGCTCACTTCGGGGCTCCCTTGAGAACGTTCGAGTCCTGACGAATCGTTCAAGGGACGGCGCAGGCGGGTTGTTCCCGGCGTGTGGGGCGTCTCAGTCAGTGAACAGCGACGCGGAGACGCGGGCCGGCGTGAAGTTGGGCGGCCACAGCGTCCCGCGGTTGACCCTGGCGCCCGCCAGCGCCGCCTTGTCCAGGTTGACTGCCCGCATGTCGGCGCCGCGCAGGTCGGCGTCGGTGAGGTCAGCGGCCCGGAGGTCTGCTCCCTCGAGGCACGCGACCCGCAGCGAGGCGTTGCGCAACGAGGCTCCGCGCAGGTCCGCGTCCCGCAGTTCGCTGGCGTCGAGCACACACCCGTCGAGGCACGTGCCGAGCAGCCGCGCGCCGGTGAGGTTGGACCGGCGGATCACCGCACCCGCGAGTTCGAGCTTGCCCAGTTCGGCGCCGCGCAGGTCGACGTGCGACAGGTCGAGCCCCACGGCGGGCCAGCGGGTGAGGAGCGCGAGGGCGGCCTCGACGTCCGGGCGGTCACCGGACGGCGGTTCCTCGGTCGGCCAGGGTGAGCGGTCGCGCAGGAAGTCGGACACCGTGTCGTCCACCAGCGGACGGCTGCGCGCCGAGTCCTTCGCGATCTGGTCGAGCAGGCCCAGTCCCTCGATCCGGTCCTCGGTGAGCTCACTGCCGAGGAGCTCGATCGCCCTGCGGTAGCGGTCGACGAACTGGCCGTCCCTGACCTGGCGCCAGGCCAGCGCGGCCCCCGCGACGACCAGCAGTCCACCGAAGACCATCGATCGCGGAGAGGCCTGCGGCACCACCAGGGCGACACCGAGTACGACCAGGGCGACGGCCCCGAGCCGGAACATCCGCTTGTTCACTGCAGGCCATCTTCGCCACAGTCCTCGGTGTCGCGGTATCCGCTGTTGGAGTTCAGCTCAGATAGCGGACCTGCTTGGCCTTGCCTCCGAGCACGTCCTCACGGGCCTGGGCGATCTCCGCGCGGTGTGAGACCTCCGGCACACCGACCTCCCACCACGCCCCGGCCTCCGTCCACGACGACGGGTGCGTGCGGATCACGACCACGGCGGGGCGGTGCTCGGCCACGGCCACCTCGCGGGCCTTGCGGTAAGCGCCTTCCAGGTCGGCGAGCGAGTCCACGGCGAACACCGCGCACCCCAGCGCCGCCGCGTGCGCCGCGAAGTCCGTGCGCGGCGGTTCGGCGTGGGAGGTGGTGCAGTCGGCGTACAGGTTGTTGAAGCCCGCGCCGCCCTGGCCCGTCTGGAGGCGGTGGATCACCGCGAAGCCGTCGTTGTCGCAGACGACGGCGACGAAGCCGTGGCCCGCGAAGGCCGCGCTGAACAGTTCGGAGTTCAGCATCAGGTAGCTGCCGTCGCCGAGCAGCGTGGTGACGACGCCCCGGGTGTGGGCGATCGCGGCGCCCCAGGCACCGGCGAGTTCGTAGCCCATGCAGGAGAAGCCGTACTCGACGTCCATCGTGGACTCGCCGGTCGCGCGCCAGCCGCCGATCAGTTCGCCGGGGAGGCCGCCGGACGCCGTCATGACGTAGTCGGTGGGCTCGCTGACGTCGTTCACGACACCGACGACCTGCGCGTACGTCGGGAGGCCGGCGCCAGGGGTGCGCAGGGACGTGATGTGGGCGTCCCACTTCGTGCGTTCGGCTTCGGCACGGGCGGACCAGGTCGCCGGGGCCTGCCAGTCGGCGAGGGCGTCGGTCAGTTCGCGCAGGCCCTCGTCGGCGTCGGCGACCAGGGCGAACGAGCCGTGCTTCACGGCGTCGAAGCGGGCCGCGTTCAGCGAGACGAGGTGCGCGTCCGGGGAGAAGACGGTCCAGGACGCGGTGGTGAAGTCCTGCAGGCGGGTGCCGACGGCGATCACCACGTCGGCCTCGCCCGCGAGGACGTTGGCCGAGGTCGAGCCGGTGATGCCGAGCGGACCGGCGTGCAGCGGGTGCTCGTGCGGGACGAGCGTGCGGCCCGCCGTGGTCTCGACGACGGGGATGTTGTGCTGCTCGGCGAACCGCAGAGCCCGGCCCGCCGCGCCCGAGTAGCGGACGCCGCCGCCGAGGACCAGGAGTGGCTTGGTGGCGTTGCGGATCGCGGTCGCGGCCTCGGTCAGTGCGGTCAGGTCCGGGCGTTGCCGCAACGGGCGGTGCACGACCGGCGCGAACAGGGCGTCGGGGAAGTCGCAGGACTCGGCCTGGACGTCCTGCGGCAGCGCGAGCGTGACCGGGCCGCAGTCGGCGGGGTCGGTCAGGACGCGCGCGACCTGCGGCAACGTCGAGAGCAGCTGCTCGGGCCTGGTGATCCGGTCGAAGTAGCGGCTGACCGCGCGGAACGCGTCGTTGACCGTCGCGGTCGGGTCGTGGAAGTGCTCGACCTGCTGGAGGACGGGGTCGGGCGCGCGGCCGGTGAACGTGTCGCCGGGCAGCAGCAGGAGCGGCAGGCGGTTGGCGTGCGCGACGCCGGCCGCGGTGACCATGTTCAGCGCGCCGGGGCCGATGGACGACGTGGCGACGCCGACCTGGCGACGGTGCGTGGCCTTGCCGATGCCGACGGCCGCGAGCGCCATGCCCTGCTCGTTCTGGCCGCGCCACACCGGGAGGCGGTCGCGGACCTCCTCCAGGGCGTTGCCGAGGCCGAGCACGTTGCCGTGGCCGAAGATCGCGAACACCCCGGGGAACAGCGGTGCGGTGGTGCCGTCCTGCAGTTCGGTGCGCTGCGCCAGCATCCAGCGGACCAGCGCCTGCGCGGTCGTGAGCCTCACTTGGTCCGCCCCTCGGCAGTCGTGACCGGGCAGCGCGGGTCGAGTTCCTGGGTCGCCCAGCTGTCCCTGATCCAGGTGTGGGCCGGGTCGTCGCAGAACGCCATCGAGCGTTCGGTGCCCGGACCGGCGAGAACGTTCAGGTAGTACATGGGGTAGCCCGGCGCCGCGACGCACGGACCGTGGTAGCCGCGCGGGATCAGGAAGACGTCGCCGTCGCGCACGGTCACGTCCTCGTCGATCGTGCCGTCGTCGGTGTAGGTGCGGTGGAACCCGAATCCTGTCCTGGACGGCGTGACGCCGTCGCGGTCGGCGATCCGGAAGTAGTAGATCTCCTCGTTGTTCACCTCGCACGGCTCGGACTCGTCGTGCTTGTGCGGCGGGTACGAGGACCAGTTGCCGTCCGGGGTGATCAGCTCGCACGCGTTGAGCTTGTCCGCGTGGTCCCAGACACCGGGGACGCCGAAGTTCGTGACCTGGCGGGTGGCGTTGCCGGAGCCGCGCACCTCGACCGGGACGCCCTCGGCCGGACCGTACTTCGGCGTCAGGCGGTTCTCACAGCGCGCCATCGGCAGCGCGATCTCGCAGCCGTCCTCTGAGGACAGTCGGACGGAGGCGTCGCGCGGCACGTAGGCGAAGTCCGTGACGCGGGTGAACACCGAGTCACGGCCCTGCAGCTCGAACCGCTCGTCGTCGACCTCGACCGTCAGCGATCCGGCCAGCGGCAGCACGAACGCCTCGAACTCGCCGGTCTCGACGGTGCGCACCCAGCCGGGCTCGATCCGCAGCACGCGCAGACCGGTGTAGGTCCACTCCGCGTCCTCCGGCGTCAGCCACACGACGTCGGTGTCGGTCGAGAGAGTCCCGTGTGGACGGTGCAGCGTCATTCCGTGGGTCCCTTCGCGGTGCGGAGGATTTCGGCGGCGGCGGCGACCGCGGCGGCGACGTCACCGTCCGGCGGGTAGAGCAGCGCGCGACCGACGACCAGCCCGCGCACGGTCGGGTGCTTGAGCGAGCGTCCCCACGACTCGAGGTCGTCCTCCGGCCGTTCGGACGGAACGCCGCCGAGCACCAGCGCGGGCAACGCCGTGGTGTCCAGCACGACCTCGGGTTCCTCCGGCGCGGGCAGCTTCAGCCAGGTGTACGCGGAGGTCGCGCCCAGCCCGGCGGCCACGGCCGAAGCCCGCGAGAGAGCCGCGGAATCCTTCTGCAGCACCAGCTTGTCGTTGTGGTCGCGCTTGTACGGCAACGGCTCGACCATCGCCATCAGGCCGTGCTCGGCGAGTTCGGTGACGGCCCGCGCGCAGCCTTCCAGGGTCGGGATCGTGCCGGGGTCCGAGTCGACCAGGCGCAGCAGCATCTTGCCGCCGTCGAGGCCGAACGTCGCGATGGACGCCGCGTCGTACGCGGTGAACCTGTCGTCGATCTCCCAGTCCGCCCCGGCGAGGCCGCCGCGGTTCATCGAACCGATGACCACGCGGTCGTTCAGGCCGTCCAGCAGCAGCAGGTCCTCGATCACGTCCGGCGTGCCGAGCACCCCGTCGACGTCGGGGTTGGCCAGCGCCGTGAGCAGCCTGGACAGCAACGAGCGGCGGTCGGCCATCGCGAGCGGGTCGCCGCCGACGCCCAGCGCGCCGCGGGCCGGGTGGTCCGCGGCGACCAGGAACAGCGTGGACTTGCCGTTCAGCAAGGAGTGCCGGCGCTTGCGGGACTGGTAGGCCCGCCGGATCGAGCCGGGGTCCTCCGCCCGCCGCCACAACAACTCGCGCCACTGGCCATCGGTGATCACAGCAGTTCCTCGATCTCTTCCTGGTCCGGCATCGCGTCGGCGCAGGCCAGCCGGGACGCCACGATCGCGCCGGCCGCGTTGGCGTAGCGGGCGATCTTGACCGGGTCCCAGCCGGAGAGCAGGCCGTGCACCAACGACCCGCCGAACGCGTCGCCGGCACCGAGTCCGCACACCACCTCGACCGGGTTCGGGGCGACCGTCCAGCGTCCCTCCGGCGTGGCCACGAGCACGCCGTCAGCGCCCTTCTTCACCAGCGCCAACGAGATCCCACGTGCCAGCAACCGGTCCGCGGCCTCGTCGGGGTCGGACGTGCCGACCGCGACCTCGCACTCGGTCCGGTTGCCGACGGCGACCGTGACGTGGTCGAGCATCCAGCCGATCTCGGCGCGCGCGGTCTCGACGTCGGGCCAGAACATCGGCCGGTAGTCCAGGTCCAGCACGGTGTGGCCGTGGCGGGCCCGTGAAGCCAGCATCATCCGTTGCGAGCCACGGGAAGGCTCGGCGGAGACGCCCGTGCCGGTGACCCACAACAACGGGACGTCCCGCACCACCGACCACGGCACGTCGTCCTCGGAGATCGTGAGGTCGGGCGCGATCGGCAGCCGGTAGAACAGCAACGGCGGGTCGGCGGGCGGGTTGAGCTCGCAGAACACCACCGGCGTCAGGAGGTCCGGCGAGGTGCCGACGTGCTGCGACGAGACGCCGAAGCTCTCCAGCGCCTCGCGGACGTACGTGCCGAACCCGTCCGGGCCGACCTTGGTGAGCACACCGGCCCGGCGGCCGAGGCGCGCGGCGGCGACCGCGACGTTGGTCGCGGTGCCGCCGAGCGATTTGGCGAAGGTGCTGACCCGGGCCAGCGGGACCCCGGACTGCTCGGGGTAGAGGTCCACCCCGACCCGGCCGACGGTCAGCACTTCCAGGGACGTCACGCCTCGACACCCCGCAGCTCGTGCTCCAGCGCCTCGAGTTCGGCACCGCCGGCCATCTGCTTGGTCAGCTCGTTGATGTCGATCTCGGACTTCTCGTACGAGCCCAGCGCGCGGCCCCGCTTGAGCAGCAGGAACCGGTTGCCGACCGGGTAGGCGTGGTGCGGGTTGTGGGTGATCAGCACGACGCCGAGGCCACGATCACGGGCCTGGGCCACGTACTTCAGCACCACACCGGCCTGCTTCACGCCGAGCGCCGCGGTCGGTTCGTCGAGGATCAGCACCTTGGCGCCGAAGTGCACGGCGCGGGCGATGGCGACGCACTGCCGTTCACCGCCGGAGAGCGTGCCGACGGGCTGTTCGACGTCGCGGAGGTCGATGCCCATGTCGGACAACGCCTTCTTGGTGATCTCCTTGCCCTTCTTGCGGTCCAGGAACCCGAACTTCGTGGTGGGTTCCGAGCCCAGGAAGAAGTTGCGCCACACCGACATCAGCGGCACCACCGCGAGGTCCTGGTAGACGGTCGCGATGCCGTGGTCCAGGGCCTCGCGCGGCGACGAGAAGCGGATCTCCTCGCCCTCGACCCGGAACGAGCCCTGGTCGTGCTGGTGGACACCGGCCAGGATCTTGATCAGGGTCGACTTCCCGGCGCCGTTGTCGCCGAGCACGCAGGTGACCTCACCCGCGTTGACCACGGTGGACACGTCGCTGAGCGCGATGACGCTGCCGTAGGTCTTGCCGATGTTCTCGGTCTCGATGAGTGACGTCATCGCCTGACCCTTTCCGCGCGGCGGCGCAGCATGTTGTTCACCAGCACGGCGGCCAGCAGCATCACGCCGAGGAACAGCTGGAACCAGTCGCTGTTCCAGCCCGCGTAGACGATGCCCTGCCGGGCCATGCCGAAGATCAGCGCGCCGATCGCCGCACCGACCGCGGAACCGAAGCCACCGGTGAGCAGGCAGCCGCCGATGACCGCCGCGATGATGTACTGGAACTCGAGGCCGATGCCCTGGTTCGCCTGCACGCTCGCGTATCGCAGGATGTTGATCGAGCCGACCAGCCACGCGGCGAACGCCGTGGTCATGAACAGCAGGATCTTGGACCGCACGACCGGCACGCCGACCGCGCGCGAACTCTGCGCGGCGCCACCGATCGCGAAGATCCAGTTGCCGAACCTGGTGCGCATCAACAACGTCGACGCGACCACGGTGAACAGCACCCACCAGATGATCGACACGTAGAAGCTCGTGCCGCCGATCTGGAACGTCGAGGCGAACAGGAAGCCCGCCGACTCGTAGCCGGCGGTCTCCCGCATGCCCGAGACCTGCACGCTGCCGGTGACCAGGCGCGTGATGCCGAGGTTCAGGCCCTGCAGCGCGAGGAAGCTGCCCAGCGTCACGATGAAGCTCGGCAGGCCCGTGCGCATCACGAGCCAGCCGTTCAGCGCGCCCACCGACAGCGCGAAGGCGAGCGACACCAGCAACGCCAGCCAGACGTTCAGTCCGAGCTGGGTGGCGAGGAGAGCCGTGACGAGCGCGGTCGACGCGGTCATGACGCCGGCGGACAGGTCGAACTCGCCGCCGATCATGAGCAGTGCCACCGCGACCGCCATGATCCCGAGCATGGAGGCGTCGTCCAGCCAGGTGGCCGCGCCGCCCACGCTCAGGAACTGCTCGGTGACCACGGAGAAGAACAGGAACACGAGCAGTGCGCCGAGCATCGCGCCGATCTCGGGGCGCTTGATCAGCTGATCCATCGCCCTCGGCTTGCCCAGCCGTTCGTCGGCAGCCGGTGGAGCTGTGGCTGTCACGGTCATCTCCCCGCCTCCTCCTTACCTCTTGCCGTTCTTGGCGTACTCCGCGACCTTGTCCACGTTGTCCTTGTCGACGAAGCCGGGGCCGGTGAGGACGGGCTTGCCGCCACCGAGGGTGTTGGCGTTGTCCTTGAAGAGCTTCAGCATCACGATCGGCAGGTAGCCCTGCTGGTACTGCTGCTGGTCGACGGCGAAGAGGACCTCGCCGGCCTTGATCGCGGTGACCACGTCGGCGTTCAGGTCGAACGTCGCGACCTGGGCCTTCGAGCTCGCGCCCTTGATGGCGGCGGCCGCGTTCACGGCGACCTGCGGGTTCAGCGCCAGCACGCCGTCGACGGCGGCGTCGGACTGCAGCTTCGCCTTGATGCGGGCCTCGATGTCGGTCGGGTTGGAGATGTCGACCTGGAGGTTCTCCACCGCGCCGCCGAAGCCGGAGCGGGCACCGTCGCAGCGCTGGTTGAGGCCCGAGTTGCCGGCCTCGTGGATCACGCAGAGCAGCTTCGTCTTGCCCGCGGCCTTGAGCTTCTTGCCGGCTTCCTCACCGGCGATCGTCTCCTCCTGGCCGACGTGCGCCATGGCACCGAACTCCGCGCTCTTCGCGCTGCCGGAGTTGATGGTGATGACCGGGATGCCCGCCTTCACGGCGTTCTCGATGGACGTCTTGAGCGCGTCCGGGTTCGCCATCGACACCACGATGCCGCCGACCTTCTGCGACACGGCGTTGTCGATCAGCTTGGCCTGGGCGCCGGGGTCGCCGTCGGAGTTGTAGGTGACGCCGACGCCGAGCTGCTTACCCGCGTCCTCGGCGCCGACCTTCACGACGCTCCAGAACGCGTCGCCCGCGGTGCCGTGGGTGATGACGGAGACCTTGAGGTCGCCCGAGGCCTGCGAGCTGTTGTTGCTGCCGGTGTTCTGCGTGTTCGTACCGGTGGGACCGCTACAGGCGGCGAGCAGAGCAACCCCGGCGAGCGCGACGCCCGCACGGAGAACCAGACGAGACTTCATCGTCTCCAGTCCCTTCAGAGGATCTTGCTGAGGTGCGCAAGGCTGCGCGCGGTGTCCTGAAGTGGCTTGTCCACGGGACTTCCATCCTTGAGCTGGGTGTCCTGCTCAAGCACGAACCAACCGGTGTAACCCGCCTCTTGAACGAGCTGCACCAGCGCTTCGACGTCCACGTCGCCGTCCCCGAGCGGCACGTAGATGCCCTGTTCCACGGCATCGGTGTAACTGAGTTCGCCGCTGCGCACCTTCGCCGCGATCTCGTCACGCACGTCCTTGAGGTGCACGTGACCGATGCGGTCCGGGTAGCGGCGCGCCAGCTCGACCGGGTCCGTGCCACCGATGAGGAGGTGGCCCGTGTCCAGGCAGAGCTGGAGATCGGAGTCCGCGAGGAACCTGTCGACCTCCGCCTCCCGCTCGACGTGGGTGCCCACGTGCGGGTGCAGCACGGTCCTGAGCCCGTGCCCGGCGGCGATCTCGCGGATCTTCGCGCAGGTGTCGACGAGCGTGTTCCACTCGTCGTCGCTGAGCTTCGGCGTCTCGTCGTAGCCGTCGAGGCCGGTGGCCGCGGCGAGCACGAGCACTTCGGCCCCGCCCGCCTTGAGGATCGCGGCCACGCGGTCGGCTTCGTCCAGAGTGGACTGGACGTCGGTGTGCAGCGTCACGGCGAGGAAACCGCCGACGAGGGTGAGCTCGTGGCCGCTGAGGAGCGCTTTGAGCTGCTCGGGGTCGGCCGGGAGGTAGTCCGGCGGGCCGAGTTCGGTGGCGATGAGGCCGAGGGAGTGCATTTCGCTCAGCACCGTCTCGGACGGGAGGACGTCGCCCCAGCCCGGCACCTCGCACACGCCCCAGGAGATGGGTGCTCCCGCGATCTTCGCCATGCCCTCAGTTCCCCTCTGTGTTGAACTGCGCCGCCTCCGGCGTCGCGGAGGAACCGCCTTCCAGTCGGTCGTCCGGCCGACTCGCTCTCACCGAATTGGGCTCCGCCGAATTCGGTGAGAGCGGGTGACCGGACGACCGACGCGGTTCCTCGATCTTCACCGGCGCGCCGGTGCGACGCGACTGCTCACATGCTTCGGCCAGGCGCAGGCTGATCAAACTCTCCCGCGCCGGGGACGGGTTCGCGACCTCGCCCTTGATGACCTGCGTGAACAGGTTCATCTCGTTGACGTACGCGCGGTGGAAGCGCTCCGGGAAGCCGGGGTAGGCGTCCGGTCCGGCGACGTGGCCGCCGGGTTCCAGCGAGTTGAGCGGGGTCTTCGGGTCGACGCCCGCGACCAGCGAGTCCTTGCTGCCCAGCACCTCGATGCGGTGGTCGTAGCCGACCGGGTCGTGCCGGCCGCCGGCGAGCGTGGCGTGCGCGCCACCGGCGAACTTCAGCATCACGACGGCGTTGTCGACGTCGTCGGCGTCCGCGAACGCCTGGTGCACCAGCACGGACCCGCTCGCGTAGACCTCGACGACCGGCTCGCCGACGAGCCACGGCACGCAGTCGAGGTCGTGGATCAGCAGGTCGCGGAAGATGCCACCGGAGGCGGGCAGGTAGGAGAAGTCCGGCGGGTTCGCGTCGTTGCCGACGGCCCTGACCAGGTAGACGTCCCCGACCTCGCCGGCCCTGATGCGGCGGTTGAGCTCGTAGATGGCCGGGTCGAAGCGGCGCTGGAAGCCCACCAGCACCTCGACACCGGACTTTTCGACGTCCTCGATCAGCGCGGCCATCTCGGCGACGTCGCTCGCGATCGGCTTCTCGCAGAGCGTGGGCACGCCCTTGGCGATGGCCGCGCGCAGCATCTCGGGGTGGGTGTTCGTCGGCGTGGCGAGCAGGACGCCGTCGACGTTGCCCAGCAACGTGTCGAGATCGTCGACCGCCTTGGTGCCGCTCAGCTCGGCCGACGCCTGCGCTGCCCTGCCGGGCACCGGGTCGAAGAGGAGCACCTCGTCGACCCGATCCAGTGCGGCGAGGTTGGTCGCATGCATGGTGCCGATCCTGCCGACACCCGCTACTCCGATCCGCATCGCAGGTTTCCCCTGTTCATCGCCTTGAACTGTTAGAGCGCTCTATTGGTTGGAGCGCTCCAATGCTGTAACTTCGGCCACACGGGTGTCAAGGGTCCGTTTCCTGCCCGTAACGCGAGGGGAGGTGTTTCAAGTGGTCAGACCGACGATGGAGGACGTCGCACTGCGCGCCGGGGTGTCCCGTGCACTGGTGTCCCTGGTGATGCGCGGTTCACCCAAGGTGAGCGAGATGCGACGCAGCGCGGTGCTGAAGGCCGCGGAGGAGCTGGGGTACTCGCCGCACGCCATGGCCCGTTCACTGGCCTCGCGCACGTCGACCGTGCTGGGCGTGATGGTGTCCGATCTGCACAACGCGTTCTTCGCGGAGGTCGTGGACGGCATCGACGAGGTGGCGCGCGAGCAGGGCTTCGACATCATCATCAACACCGGCGGCCGCTCACCCGCCCGCGAACGCCGTGCCTTGGAGTCGCTGCTCTCCTTCCGGCCCGCGGGCCTGGTCCTGCTGTCACCGGTCGTTCCCGGTGGCGCGATCGGCAAGGCGGCGGAACAACTTCCGATCGTCCTGGTCGCCCGCTCGTCCCGTGTGTCCTCTGTGGACACCGTGAACGACGACGGCGAGGTCGGTGCGCGGCTGGCCGTTGAGCACCTGGTTTCGCTGGGGCATCAGCGCATTGCGCATTTGGACGGCGGTGAAGGCACTCAGGCTGGCCCGCGTCGGCGCGGGTACGTCGCGGCGATGGAGTCCTTCGGGCTCGCGCCTCAGGTCGTTCCCTCCGAGTACACCGACGCCGCTGGTGCGCGGGCGGTTCGTTCGCTGATCGCTGAGGACGCGTTGCCCACCGCGATCCTGTCCTGCAACGACTTCAACGCCGTTGGCGCGATCTCGGCTCTCGAAGACGCCGGGCTGCGCGTTCCTTCGGACGTTTCCGTCGTGGGGTACGACAACACCTCGTTGGCCGCGTTGCGGCACGTCTCCCTGACCACGATCGACCAGCCCCGTGCCGAGTTCGGCCGGTTGGCCGCGGACGCGCTTCTGCAGCGCGTCCGTTCGGAGCGCACCGAGCCCGTGCGCCATCTCCTCACCCCCTCGCTCGTTGTTCGCAACACCACCGCACCGCCAGGAGGCTTGCGTTGAGCACCATCCCCCACTGGATCGACGGCGCCCGCACCACCGGGGTGTCGTCCCGGACCTCTGACGTCTTCAACCCGGCCAGCGGTGCGGTCGCCGCCCAGGTCGTGCTGGCCGAGCAGGCCGACGTCGACCTCGCCGTGTCTTCTTCTCTGAAGGCAGCGCAGTCGTGGTCGGAGTCGTCTCTGTCGACGCGCTCGCGCATCCTCTTCGAGTACCGCCACCTGCTGCACATGCACCGCGACGAACTGGCCGCGATCATCACGTCCGAGCACGGCAAGGTGCTGTCGGACGCGGCCGGCGAGGTGCAGCGCGGGCTGGAGGTCGTCGAGTTCGCGTGCGGCATCCCGCAGCTCCTGAAGGGCGAGCACTCAGAGCAGGTCTCGCGAGGTGTCGACGCCTATTCGTTGAGGCAACCGCTCGGAGTCGTCGCGGGCATCACGCCGTTCAACTTCCCCGTGATGGTGCCGATGTGGATGTTCCCCGTCGCCATCGCATGCGGGAACACGTTCGTGCTGAAGCCTTCCGAGCGCGACCCGTCGGCTTCGCTGCTGTTGGCCGAGCTCTTCCAGGAGGCCGGGCTGCCCGACGGCGTGCTCAACGTCCTGCAGGGCGACGCCTTCGCGGTCAACGCCCTGCTGGACCACCCGGACGTCTCGGCCGCCTCGTTCGTCGGCTCGACCCCGATCGCCCGGCACGTCTACGCGCGCGGCACGGCGGCGGGCAAGCGCGTGCAGGCCCTCGGCGGCGCCAAGAACCACATGGTCGTGCTGCCCGACGCCGACCTCGACGTGGCCGCCGACGCCGCCGTGTCGGCCGGCTACGGCTCCGCGGGCGAGCGCTGCATGGCCATCTCGGTCGTCGTTGCCGTGGGCGACACCGGAGACGAGCTGGTTGCGAAGATCGCTTCTCGCACCCGCGACCTGCACCCGTCCGTGCTGCCCGGCACCGACCCGTCCGCGCAGATGGGACCGCTGGTCACCGGCGTGCACCGGGACCGCGTCCAGTCCTATGTGGACGCGGGTGAGGCCGCCGGTGCCTCGTTGGTGGTCGACGGCCGTGGGCATGCGCCTGCCGGGGCCGAGAACGGGTTCTGGCTGGCGCCGACGTTGTTCGACCACGTGACGCGGGACATGACGATCTACACCGACGAGATCTTCGGGCCGGTGCTGTCTGTGGTGCGCGTCGACACGTTCGAGGACGCGCTGCAGCTGGTGAACGCCAACCAGTACGGCAACGGCACGGCCATCTACACCGGCGACGGGCTGGCGGCGCGGGAGTTCCAGCGGCGCGTGCAGGTCGGCATGGTCGGCATCAACGTGCCGATCCCCGTACCGATGGCCTACTACTCGTTCGGCGGGTGGAAGGACTCGCTGTTCGGGGACACGCACGTGCACGGGGCTGAGGGCGTGAAGTTCTACACGCGGGCCAAGGCCGTGACGGCGCGGTGGCCGCAGCAGCACGGCGTGAACCTCGGCTTCCCGACCCACGGCTGAAACAACCTTGCGAAGGCGGCTACCCCCAGGGGTGGCCGCCATTAATCAAGGCATCACCGCAACCAGATATCAAAACAGCACACGCATGCAGCAACACGTTCACAACGAAAAGGTATTTTCCAAAAGAGATGCCCCGCCACAGCACCTCCCTGACACAACCGCACTGGCCGGAATTAAATTCCGGCACACTAGAGTCCATAGCAGGCCAATACAAAGACTGCGACAATCAACCCCAACGAAGCTCATTCTTGCCCGCGAGGAATATGATCACTCGCTGTCGCCCGAGAACTTTATAGTCAGACCGTACCAAGCAGTGGTCAGATCGTGCCACTTTGCAGTCATATCGTTTCACGGCATCAACATCCGGTTGACCCAGCCCGATAGCTCTGTTGCACTCACAACACCCAATCCGGGTCCAACTTTCTAGTTGTCGCAGCGATTGTACCGAAAGAGGTGAAGCCAATGCCAAAATCTGCTCTTGCGCTTGCATTCGCAAGACTGAGGCTAGTTGCATCTTCTTTCACACGCCGTCGCACATATACCGCAAGACTCTTCGAGATTGCTCCAATAAATCGAATATTTGTAGCTTCAGAGCTTCAGTTCAAACTTTTCATCAACCGAATACGGCAAATCTTAAAGGTTCCGTCGGTCTTTTTTCTTGTTCCCGCCTCTTCTTGCAAATGGCCAAGCACCACCACAAAGTCCCGAAACCACGCACACCCGACGAAACCCGCATGCAAAGCGCATCAATACTTTTGCAGACTCCAATCATTCATACTCCTTCCATTGCCGGTCGCATCAAATTCCAAGACGGCGGGACAGGCAAGCACTACGCAACACCGGATACTGCACGCGACAATCCCTGTGACCGGTCGAGATAATTCATCTCCTGTTCACGGCACTTTTTCCCCAACGGGCGCGACGGCGATCAACGAGGCGATTGAATGTCGCCAACCAGCAACGCGACTTGACCACCTTCGCAAAAAAGCCGGCCTGAAACCGCGCTGAAATGTGAATCGATCTCGAGTACCCGCGCGCGGATTGCGCCCTCCAGGTGAGCGAGCATGGCAGCAAGCCGCGCCGTCACCGCGGGTGAACATAGGGATAACCGCAGGTCAGCATGCGAGCTCTTCCCTAGGACTTGATTTTCTGCCGCCTCCGAGCGTTACGATGCAGGACAACTGGAGACAGCGGCGACGAGCGAGAGTCACAGCGGACACTTGAAGTTGCCACAAGACAGAATCTCCTGATCAACTCGTGTCTCCATAACAGAAGACTCCCGGACACTTACCTATTGGCGTGGGTGAGGCATTCGGGTTAATAGGGAAGGCCCTCCGGCTTGGACACCGGAGGGCCTTTCTTGCTAATCAGAACAGGTAGAAGATCACCATCACTGAGCGAAGCGTGATTCCATGCGGACATGGAATCACGCTTCATCATCGATACGCCCGATATTGGCATAGACCACCGAGCGCCACAGGCATAGCAGTCCGTAGTCCATCAAACCAACATTCCAATCGGAATGGAAATAGTAGCGAGACCGCAGCGATCCATTTATTCCAACCGGGCGCGCCGTTGGGCTTTCCAAGCACAGACCACCTGGCGTGGCCGAGCAATCCCATCTCGATCCGCTGGACCAGACTCGCGACTTTGTGCGCTTCGCTAACCAGTTTCAGCAAGTCTTGTACAGGTAGATCCGCGAACCATGGGGTATTGTGTGATCAACTCGCCGACGCAGCCGTTGCATGGCGAGAAAAGCAATGAAACAAGGGCAAACCTTGCCGAGACGATCACTGTCGTGATACCTCTTTGCTGCGGACACGTCCAAGCCGCAGTTTGTTGATCCGAATTTGCCTCACCCACGCCACAGGTCAGTATCCGAAGGGAACTTTCGAATGGACGAGCGCCGGTTGGCGCAGTTGTTGATCTTGGGATACTTCCCCCTGATCATGTACGCACTGGCTGACATGAACATCAGCACGAACGAGGCAGCTGTCGCCGCAGCAGCGATCTGTACGTTCCTGCTGGAGTTCGTTCACCGCTACTTCGGTGGCGACGACGGCCGGGGCCTCGGCGGCCCGCAGGCCCTGCCTTCCTGATCACCGATCTCACGTGTCGGGGCGTCAGCGCCGTACGCCCAGGCGCCCCGACACCTCATCTGAAAGGTCGCCATGGGCGTCCCACAAGATCATCTGAATCTGCCGCAGTACATGGTCGACAGTGGCCAGTTCACCAGTGACCTCTGCCATCTGCATCGCTACTCGGGTGCTGAGTCGTACCGAAGCCTCGAGCGCAGGATTGGTTACTCGGTCTCAACCATCCACCGTGCACTCAAGAGCACCACCACGCTTCCGGAGTGGCGAGTGGTCGCGGCATTGCTGAACGCCTTCGGGGTCAGCGAGAGCACCATCGCCGAGGACTGGCTGCCTCGCTGGGCCGAGATCAAGAGTCTCAAAGATCCCATTCGACGCCGGACACGAAGTCAGGGTGCAGACCCTCAGTCCGAATCACCAACCAGCCCATCGACCGGCACAGAGTGTCCTATCTGTGGCGCTTGGGTGACGAACGTCGAGCTGCACGGCAAGTTCCACGAGGACTACGCACCGCGGGTTCGCTGGTCAAACATCCTGGGGTCGCGCGCTTCATAACCTGCTGGATCCGCATCGGCTCAGCCGTGAACCTGGGCTTCCCCACGGCTGAGCCAACGAGGAACCCCCGCCGGGAGAGCGGGGGCTTCCTCGTCGCAAGCCGCGATCAGGCGTCGACCTTCTCGCGTTCCTCCGCCGCCGCAGCAGGAGGCGCCGGCTTCGGCAGGAACCGCTTGATGAGCGGGAAGAACAGGATCAGCAGGATGACCACGTACACCACAACGGCCATCGGGCTGTTCACCAGGCCCGTCAGCGAGCCGTCGGAGAGCTGCAACGACCGGCGCATCTGCTGTTCCGCGGCCGGACCGAGGATCACGCCGATGATCGCGGGCAGCACCGGCAGGCCGTAGCGGCGCATGCCGAAGCCCAGCAGGCCGATCACGAACATCAGCAGCAGGTCGAAGATGTCCGCGTTGACCGCGTAGGCACCGACCGAGGCGAAGAACAGGATGCCCGCGTACAGGTACGGCCGCGGGATGCGCAGCAGCTTCGCCCACAGCGGGGCCAGCGGCAGGTTGAGCACCAGCAGCAGGGTCAGGCCGATGAACAGCGACGCGATCAGGGCCCAGACCAGGCTCGACTCGCGCTGGAACAGCAGCGGGCCCGGCTGGATGCCGTACTGCTGGAACGCGGCGAGCATGACGGCCGCGACGGCCGTGGTCGGCAGGCCGAGGGTCAGCATCGTGACGAGGGTGCCGGCGGCCGAGGCGGAGGCCGTGGACTCCGGGCCCGCGACTCCCTCGATGGCGCCCTTGCCGAACTCGTCCTTGTGCTTGGAGAGGCGCTTCTCCGTCACGTACGACAGGAACGTCGGAATCTCCGCGCCGCCTGCCGGGATCGCGCCGAACGGGAAGCCGATCACCGGGCCGCGCAGCCACGGCTTCCAGGTGCGCTTCAGGTCCGCGCGGGACAGCCACGGACGGCCGACCGGGATCGGCTCGAACGGCTTGCGGCGCAGGTGGGCCGCTACCCACAGGGCCTCGCCGACCGCGAACAGGGCGACCGCGACCACGACGATGTCGATGCCGTCGGCCAGGTGCAGCGAGCCGAACGTCAGGCGTTGCTGACCGGTCATCTCGTCCAGGCCGACCAGGCCGAGCGTCAGGCCGATGAGCAGCGACGCGAACCCGCGGATGCGGGAGGCGCCGAGCACCGAGGTGACGGCGATGAACGCCAGCACCATGACGGCGAACAGGTCGGGTGCGCCGATGTCGACGGCGTGCTTGGCCACGAACGGGGCCAGCAGGACGATCAGGATCGTGCCGATGATGCCGCCGGTGAAGTGACCGATGGCGGCGGCGGCAAGCGCTTGCGCTCCCCGTCCCTTGCGGGCCATGGGATTGCCTTCGAACGCGGCTACGACGGCAGCGCTCTCGCCGGGTGTGTTCAGCAGGATCGACGTGGTGGAACCGCCGAACATGCCGCCGTAGTAGATGCCCGCGAACATGATGAACGCGCCGGTCGGCTCCATGCCGTAGGTGACGGGCAGCAGCAGGGCGACCGCCATGGCCGGGCCGATGCCCGGCAGGACACCGATCGCGGTGCCCAGCAGCACGCCGACCGCGGCGAGCAGCAGGTGCGTCGGCGTCAGCGCGGTCGCGAAACCGTCGAGCAGTTGTTCCACCTAGAACACCTCCATCAACGGGCCACCGGGGAGCGGGACGCCGAGCAGGTTGTTGAACATGACGAAGGTGAAGATCGACAGACCTGCCGCGATCAACGGGTCGCGGACCAGGTTGCGGCTGCCGAGCGCGTAGGCGGACCCCCAGAAGAGGATCGCGCCGGAGATCGGGAACCCGACCACGCCGATGAGCGCGGCGTTCGCGAGGAAGGCCCCGCACAGCAGCAGAACGGTCTTCCAGTCGGCCGGTGCGGACAGGTCGACGTCCTCACCGCCCTCGGCCTCGCCCTTGCCACCGCGCAGCACGTCGCGGGCCAGCAGGGCGGCGACGACCAGCAGCAGCGAGCCGACCAGGATCGGCACCGCCTTCGGGCCCACGGGGCCGCGCTGGGCGAAGTCGGTCGGGATCTGCACGGCGTCGGTGAGCACCAGCACGCCGAGCACGACCAGCAGGACGCAGATGCCCAGCTCGGAGTGTTCGCGGAACCAGCCCTTGCGCTGTTCCGGCTCGGTCACGGTCGTCATGCCAGCCCCAAGTCCTTGAGCACCGTTGCCACCCGCTTGTTCTCGTTCTCCAGGAAGGTCCTGAACTCGTCTCCCGGCGCGAAGGCGTCCGTCCAGCCGTTGCGCTGCAGGGCTTCCGCCCACTGCGGCGTCCTCTGGAGGTTCTGGAACACCTCGACCAGCTTCGCCTTGTCGGTCGGCGAGATGCCGGGCGGCGCGACGATGCCGCGCCAGTTGGTGAACTCGACGTCCACACCGGACTGCCGCAACGTCGGCGCGTCGATGCCCTCGATGCGGTTCTTGCTGGTCACCGCGAGCACGCGCAACGTGCCGGCCTGGATCTGGTCGCGGTACTCGCCGACGCCGGAGACGCCGAACGCGACCTTGCCGCCCAGCACGGACGCCAGCAGTTCGCCGCCGCCGTCGAACGGGATGTAGTTGACGGTCTTGGGCTGCAGGCCGACGGCCTTCGCCATCAGCATCGGCGCCAGGTGGTCGGGGCCGCCGGGAGCCGAGCCGCCGCCGACGGTCACCGTGCCGGGGTTCGCCTTCCACGCGTCGACGAGTTGTTGCATCGACGTGAACGGCGAGTCCTTCGCGACCACGACGATGTCCGGTTCCTCGATCAGCTTCGCGATCGGCGTGGTGTCGAGCAGCGAGTTCGGCGACTTGTTCGTGTACACCGCGCCCACGACGCCGAGACCCATCGACATGATCAGCTTGCCGTTGCCGCGCTCACCGACCGTGCGGCCGAGCCCGACCGTGCCGCCCGCGCCGGGGAGGTTGAACACCTCGGCGTTGCGCAGCAGGTCGGCGTCCTCCATGGCCTTCGCCGCCGTGCGGGCGGTGATGTCGTAACCGCCGCCGGGCGCGTTCGGCACGAGCACGCGCAGCGACCGCACCTGACTGCTCTCACCGCTGTCCGCACCGGGCGACAGCAGCGGCGGCACCAGCAGGACGGCGAGCAACGCCGTCGCCACCGACACCCACACCTTCACCGGCACTGTGATCCCCGCCTCTCATCCGCGTGGTTGAACATGTTGCTCTGGTGTAAACCTTGATGTCGCTCTTGCGCTTCTAAGGTTTCTTTCGGTCTTTCTGGTCACGGGAGGTCTCATGCGTCGCCGCCGTTCCCTGGCCAGTCAGCTCCTCGCTTGGCAACTCGTAGTCGTCACGCTGCTACTTTGCGCAGTCGGCGCGCTGACGGTCGTCCAGACGGGCAACAACTTTCGCTCCAACGAGGAACGCCGGATGCTCTCGGTCGCCGAGACGGTGGCGGCGAACACGCTGGTCCAGGAGGAGATGGGCAACTGGCGGCTGCTGTCCGCGCCCGCCGAGACCGCGCGCAGCCTCTCCGGCGCCTCCTACGTGCTGATCCTCAACGACAAGCGGCTCGTGATCGCCTCACCGGACCCGGCGCAGATCGGGACCACTGTGGACACCCGCTCCACCGCTCTCGAAGGCAGGTCGTGGACGGGCAGCACCGGTGACTCGATCGAGGCGCACGTGCCGGTGTTCGACCCGACGAGCCGCCAGGTCAACGGCATGGTGATCGCGGGCGCCGAGGACCCCGGCATCTTCGCGGGCGCCCTGGAGCAACCCGTCGACGTGCTGCGCTACCTGGCGATCGCGCTGATCATCGGCGTCACCGGGTCGTTGCTGCTGGCGCGCAGGGTGAAGAACCAGACGCTCGGGCTGGAGCCGCACGAGATCACCGCGCTGGTCGAGAACCGCGAGGCGTTGCTGCACGGCATCCGCGAGGGCGTCGTCGGTCTCGACGGGCAGAACCGGATCACGCTGGTCAACGACCACGCGAGCGACCTGCTGGCGTTGCCGGAGGACGCCGTCGGCCGGTCCGTCGAGGAACTGGAGCTCAACGACCGCCTGCGCGACGTGCTGACCGGCCGCGCGACCGGTGTCGACCAGCTGGTGCTGCGCCAGGGCGTCGTGCTGACGTTGAACCGGATGCCGATCGAGGGCGGCGAGGGCGCGGTCGTCACGTTGCGGGACCGCACGGAACTCCTTGCGCTGCAACACGAACTCGACGCCTCGCAGCACGCGACGGACACCTTGCGGGCGCAGGCGCACGAGTTCGCGAACCGGCTGCACACGATCGCCGGGCTGATCTCGCTCAAGGAGTACGACGAGGTCACCCACTACATTCACCAGATCAGCTCGGCGCAGGACCAGTGGCGGGCCGAGGTCGGCTCGTCGATCGGCGACCCCGCCGTGGCCGCGCTGCTGATCGCCAAGGCGTCGCTCGCCGCCGAACGCGGCACGGCGTTGCGGATGGCCCCGGACAGCGTGCTGGGCAGGGCCGACGAGGCGTTGTCCGCGGACCTGGTGATGGTGCTGGGCAACCTGGTCGACAACGCGTTGGACGCGCTCAGCTCGTTGAGCGGCACCAACGGTGGCGGCAAGTGGATCGAGGTGGGTGTGGTGCAGAGGGACGACGAGGTCCAGGTCGTGGTGCGCGACTCCGGTCCCGGGGTGGCGCCGGAACTCGCCGAAGAGGTGTTCCGGCACGGGTTCACGACCAAGGCGGCATCGCACGGCGAACGAGGCATCGGGCTCGCGCTGATCAGGCGGGCGTGCCTGCGGCGCGGCGGGGCGGTCAGCGTGTCCGGGTCGGTCTTCACGGCAAGGCTGCCGCGGTGATCCGGGTGCTGGTCGTCGACGACGACTTCATGGTCGCGAAGGTCCACAGTGGATACGTCGCACGCACGGACGGGTTCGAGGTCGCCGGGGTGGCGCACACCGGCGGGGACGCGCTGAAGCTGGTCGCGTCGTTGAAGCCCGACCTGGTGCTGCTCGACGTCTACCTGCCGGACGTCAGCGGGCTCGAAGTGCTGAAGTCGTTGCGCGCCAACGAGGACGTGGACGTCATCGTGATCACGGCGGCGACCGACGTCGAGACCGTGCGCGGTGCGATGCGCGGTGGCGTGCTGCACTACCTGATCAAGCCGTTCGACTACCCGGCGCTGCGCGACCAGCTCGCGCACTTCGCGTCGTTGCGGGAGAAGCTGCACCGGCTCGACTCGGCCGGGCAGGCCGACGTGGACCAGGTGTTCGGCGCGCGGCCGACCTCGAAACCCTTGCTACCCAAGGGGTTGACGCCGGAAACCGCGCGGCTCGTGGAGAACGCCCTGAGGTCGCACCCGGACGGCCTGTCGGCGTCGGAGTGCGCTTCCTCGACGGGGGTGGCTCGCGTCAGCGCACGCCGGTACCTGGAGCACTTCGTGTCGACGGGACGGGCCGAGGTGCGGCTGCGGTACGGCGGAACCGGTCGCCCGGAACGGATCTACGGCTTAGTCCCAGGAGCCTGAACGGCCGCGCTTGGTCTCGGCGCGCCGCTTCTTGCCCGCGATGCGGCGTTCCTTGGAACCCCTGGTGGGCTTGGTGGCCCGGCGCACCGGAGGCGGCGCAGCGGCGGCTGCCCGCAGGATCGCCGCGAGCCGTTCCCGCGCCGCGGCCCGGTTCTGCAGCTGCGCGCGGTGCTCGGAGGCGGCGATCGTGATCACGCCGTCGACCAGGCGACCGGCCAGCCGTTCGAGCATCCTGGCCTTGAGGTGCTCGGGGACGCTCGGCGAGGCAGCCAGGTCGAACGAGAGCTCCACACGGCTGTCCGCCGTGTTCACCCCCTGCCCGCCCGGCCCACCTGACCTGGAAAAACGCTCGCGCAACTCGGACGCCGGCAGCACCAGCGTCCGAGTCACGGTCACGTCGTTCATGCCTCCAGGTTAGAAGGTCAGACCCGGAAGTGTCGCGATCTTTATCAGCGTCTCGCGGTCGGGCAGCGGCGCCGGACGGCTCTTCGGGCCCTCCAGGTCCGGGGTGCCGACCGCGTTGGTGCGGAACCCGCCGACGTTGAAGCTGCTGGCCTTGACGTACGTGCCGTCGGTGCGCAGCGCCTCGACCTGGTAGATGTGGACGCCGTCCTGCCTACCCGCGATGCTGGACCTGACCTTGATGCCGTCGATCTCGCGCAGCTCGCAGGGCGCCACCTCGGGCTCGAAGCACGTGCTGAAGTCCGTGGCGTTGTCGCGGTGGAGTTCGATCGTCAGCGCGCTGGTGCCCTGAGCGTCCGTCACCAGCGCCACTGCACGGCGGGTGCCGATGAGGTCGAAGAACTGCAGTGCGCCTGCCGGGACTCCCTGAGCGTCCTGCACGGTGACTCCGGCCGGGATCAGGTCGGCGTCGCGCAGGATCGCGGTGAGCTGGGCGTTGCGGTCGACGTTGCCACCCGCCGAGGCCGCCGCGTTGTCTGCGGTCTTGTGCGGCGCCGCCAGGTACCCGACCGTGCCGGCCCCCACCAGCAGCACGAACGCCAGCGCGCCCGCGATCGCCGTGCGCCGGCGGACCAGCCTGGTCCTGCCCTTGCGGATCACCTCGGAGGTGTAGATCCGCGACACCGGCTCGTTCTCCAGCAGGTCGCGCAACGCGGCGAGTCCCTTGGCGGCCTGGCTCTTCACCGTGCCCTCCGTCCTGCCGAGGATGCGGGCGGTCTCGGTGATGCTCAGGTCCTCCCAGTACCGCAGCACGACGACGGCGCGTTGCCCGGCGGGCAGGGCGTCGAGGGCGCCGCGCAGGTCGAGGTCCGTGGTGGCGTCCGTGACCGCGCTCTCCGGTACGGCGTCCACGGTGCGTTCGCGCTGGAAGAACCCGCGCCGGGTCTCGTCGATGGCGGTGCGCACCAGCACCTTGCGGGCGTAGGCGTCGACGCTGTCCTTGCGCACGCGCGACCACGCGACGTACATCTTGATCAACGCCTGCTGGACTATGTCCTCGGCGCGGTGCCAGTCGCCGCACAGCAGGTAGGCCGTGCGGCGCATGACGAGCGCGCGTGCGTCGACGAACTCCCCGAACTCGCGATCGCGGTCCAAGTGCCCCCTCCTCGGTCGCCGCTTAGTACGCGGCGACCGGCTCAGGAGGTTGCCTCAGAAGCGGGGGTGATCGCCGACGAGAGCCGCGCCGCCCTCTTCGGACTTGGTGATCTCACCCAGCACCCACGCCGGGACGTGGCGGGCCGTCAGCACCGCGAGCGCGCGGTCGACGTCCTCGGGCGCGACGACGGCGACCATGCCGACACCCATGTTGAACGCCTTCTCCATCTCCTCGCGCTCCACGCGGCCGCGCTGGGCGATGAGCTGGAAGACCGGCGCCGGGGTCCAGGTGCCGCGGTCGAGCTTCGCGTGCAGGCCCTCCGGCAGCACGCGGGCCAGGTTCGCGGCCAGGCCACCACCGGTGACGTGGGAGAACCCGCGGACCTCGGTCTCGGCGATCAGCGCCAGGCAGTCCTTGGCGTAGATCTTGGTCGGCTCCAGCATCTCCTCGCCGAGGGTGCGGCCGAACTCCTCGACGTGGCCCTCGAGCGGCATCCGCGCGATCTCCAGCAGCACGTGCCGCGCGAGCGAGTAGCCGTTGGAGTGCAGGCCGGACGAACCCATCGCGATCACGACGTCGCCGTCGCGGACGCGGTCCGGGCCGAGCAGCTTGGACTGCTCGACCACGCCGACGCCCGTGCCGGAGATGTCGTAGTCGTCGTCGCCCATCAGGCCGGGGTGCTCCGCGGTCTCGCCGCCGAGCAGCGCGCAGCCGGCCTGGACGCAGCCCTCGGCGATGCCCTTGACCAGCGACGCGATCCGGTCCGGCACGACCTTGCCGACCGCGATGTAGTCCTGCACGAACAGCGGCTCGGCACCGCAGACGACCAGGTCGTCCACGATCATGGCGACCAGGTCGATGCCGACGGTGTCGTGCTTGTCGAGCGCCTGCGCGATCGCGATCTTGGTGCCGACGCCGTCCGTGGAGGAGGCGAGGACCGGCTCCTTCCAGCGGTCGAGCTTGAGCTGGAACAGGCCGGCGAACCCGCCGATGCCACCGAGCACCTCGGGCCGGTGCGCCTTGGCCGCCCACGGCTTGAGCTTCTCCACCGCCTCGTCACCTGCGGCGATACTGACTCCGGCGGCGGCGTAGGTGGCCTTGGCGCTGTCGGTCACGTCAACTTCTTCCACTTGGATCTGGGTGCCTAGGGACGACGCAGGGCGTCTTCGGCACCATAGCCGTTCGGCAGGACGGGAGCCGCCGAGCCCGACACGCCCTTGAGGCCTTCGAGCAGGTGCTTGCCGATGAGCGCGTCCTGCGGCAGTTCGATGGGGTATTCGCCGTCGAAGCACGCCGAGCACAGCCGCGTCTTGGGCTGTTCGGTGGCCGCGACGAGCTGCTCCAGCGACACGTACCCGAGCGAGTCGGCACCGACCGAACGCCGGATGCCGTCGTCGTCCAGGCCGTTCGCGATGAGCTCCGCGCGCGAGGCGAAGTCGATGCCGTAGAAGCACGGCCACTTCACGGGCGGCGACGCGATCCGGACGTGCACCTCGAGGGCACCGGCCTCGCGCAGCATGCGGACGAGCGCGCGCTGGGTGTTGCCGCGCACGATCGAGTCGTCCACGACGACCAGCCGCTTGCCGCGGATGACGTCGCGCAACGGGTTCAGCTTGAGCCGGATGCCGAGCTGGCGGATGGTCTGCGACGGCTGGATGAACGTCCGGCCGACGTAGGCGTTCTTGACCAGGCCCGACCCGTACGGAATGCCGCTGGCCTGCGCGTACCCGATCGCCGCCGGCGTGCCGGACTCCGGCACCGGGATGACCAGGTCGGCCTCGACCGGGTGTTCCTTGGCGAGGCGGCGCCCGATCTCGACGCGCGTGGCGTGCACGCCGCGCCCGGAGATCGTGGTGTCCGGCCGCGCCAGGTAGACGTACTCGAAGATGCAGCCCTTGGGCTCGGGCGTCGCGAACCGGGTCGACCGCAGGCCGTCCTCGTCGATCGCGATCAGCTCACCGGGCTCCACCTCGCGCACGAAGCTCGCGCCGACGATGTCCAGCGCCGCCGTCTCGCTCGCCACGACCCAGCCGCGTTCGAGCCGGCCCAGCACCAACGGCCGCACACCGTGCGGGTCGCGCGCCGCGTACAGCGTCGACTCGTCGGAGAACGTGAGGCAGTAAGCACCCTTGACGGTCGGCAGCAGCTCCAGGGCGGCCTGCTCGATGCCCTTGTCCGCCGCCGCGTGGGCGAGCAGCGCGGTGAGGATGTCCGAGTCGGTGGTGGCGCCGTTGCGGCTGGTGATGCCCAGCGCCTTCGCCTTCTCCTGCAACTCGGCGGTGTTCACCAGGTTGCCGTTGTGGCCGAGGCTCAACCCGCTGCCGGCCGCCGTCGTCCGGAACGTCGGCTGTGCGTTCTCCCAGGTCGTGGATCCCGTCGTGGAGTAACGGCAGTGCCCGACGGCGACGTGTCCCTTGAGGCTCTGCAGGACCTGCTCGTCGAAGACCTGGCTGACGAGCCCGAGGTCCTTGAACACGACGACCTGGGAACCGTCGCCGACGGAGATGCCCGCCGCCTCCTGCCCGCGGTGCTGCAGGGCGTAGAGGCCGTAGTAGGTCAGCTTGGAGACGTCTTCACCGGGAGCCCAGACGCCGAAGACGCCGCACTCCTCACGGGGTTCCTGTTCGGACTGGGAATGGTCGTCGACCACCGAATTGGCTCCCTCACGATGGGGCTGGCTGCACCCCGAGTGTAAGTGGAGCACCCCGTGGTAGACCCCCCTCCGACCCCTGGTGAGGTGATGAAACTCATGCCATTGGCGGTGTTTCAGGCCCTCTTGCACCCGCTGAGCGTGGTGGTGCCGGAGTCGTGGCGCGCGGTGCAGACCACACCGTCGTTGAGCCCGACGTTGCCGGGCATGTCGGTCTCCAGGATCGACACGCCCTTCAGGTCCTCCTGGCCCGCGTCCTCTGGGAGGTCGCCGACGGGTTCGAGGCGGACCCGCTGTTCGGTACCGCCGCCGGCCTCGTGGACGTAGAACTCGGTGACCTTGAAGGTCATCTCGGACTGCCAGGTGGAGGCGCAGCCGGACAGGACTAACAGGGCCAGTGAGGCCAGGACGGTCTTCCGCACTACGCCTTTTTACAGTTCGTGGTCTCGCTGCGGGTAGCGATGTGCTTCTCGTTGACGCGTTGCTGCACGACGTGGCACACGACCTCGTCGCCGACCTCCACGGTCTCCGTGAAGTCCTTGATGTTGACGCGGCCCGAGTACCAGTCGCTGACCATGTCGACGGGCTGTTTCTGCGCCAGGACGAGCTCGTACCCCAGGGCGTCCTTCTCGGTGACCTTGAACTTGACGTCGCCTTCGAATCGCCCGTTGCCACAGGCGGTCAGTGCGAGGCAGCCGAACGCGAGGACTGCGACAACCTTGCGCATCACGCCTTCTTGCAGCTCGTCAGGTCGGTCACCACGTTCGAGTCCTCGATGGCGCTGCGCTTCCTCTGTTCCACGACACAAATCACCTCGTCGCCGATCTGAGCGCCTTCGAGCGTCGCCGTCTCCTTGATCATGTTCTTCAGCTTCTCGGGCGCCAGCGCTCCTGATGGCGCCTCACCCACCAACTCCAGGTTGAAGTACTCGGTCGGATTGCCCTGGTGAATGGAGACGATCTTGTAGCGAACCTCCTGCTGCCAGTTCGCCGCACATCCGGTGAGCAGCAGGCAGCCGAGCACGACCGCAGCGAGCTTGCGCATCAGTGCCCCCGTCCGACCCGAAGAACGTCCAGCACCTGCTTGTCGCCGGCCATCTCCTTGAGGTTCATCCGGTTCCAGAGCCAGAAGTAGACGAGCTCGGCTTCCCCGACCACCTGCGCGTCGCCCTCCTCGCCAGGCGCGGCGGAACGGACCTCCGGCACCTCTCCGGCGGTCAGCGAGATCAGCCAGGACTCCGGTACGTCGGTCGACCGGACCAGGGCAGAGCCAGTCACGTCGTGCGGGCTGTCGCCGTCGAGCTTCGCCGCGACGATCGTCGTCAGCACCTCGTCGATGCCGTCGACGCAGAGGTCAGGGTCTGTGGCACCTACCTGACGGACGACCGTCTGCGCGTCGTAGCGACGCAGCACCGTCTCGTGCGCGATGCGCCGATGCCACACCCACGCCAGATCAGGGGCGGACGGCGAGAACGTCCACACCGGTCGGTTCCCCGGCACTGCGGTCAGAACCTCGGCCGCGCCGACCAACTGGAGGTCGAGGTACTCGAGCGGCGACAAACCGCTCTGCGGGGGCGTCGGCTTGATCGGGTTGCGGCTGCCGGTGCGCAGGTACTCGGTGGAGGTCTCCAGGAACCTGCCGACGTGGATGACCAGGTCCTGAACGGTCCACCCAGGGCGGGTCGGCACCTCGGCCGCCGGGTCCGCCTCCGCCACTGCCCTGCGGAACAACTCCGCCTGCTCGATGAACACAGCGGTCCACCGCTGAGCCGTCCACCCCGTCTGCACCATGAACGACATCGTGCCCGAAACCGTCCACCGGCGAGTGGGGAACCGGCGATGATGTATTCGCGTCGCAGTGGCTGAGGACCTACAGGGGGGTGGCGATGTTCGGCGTTGAGCCAGAGTTGCTGCGCAACGCGTCCAAGGAGTTCGGCAACGGCTCCGACGCGGTGCGCGAGGCGGCGGAGATGATCTCGATGCTGAGGCTCGACGCGAGCGCGCTCGGCGAGGTGGACGCCGCCGGCGAGTTCGCGGACGCGCTGGCGAAGTTCGTCGGTACCCACTCCCAGGACCTCCAGCGCGGATCCGCCTGGATGACCGACGCGGCGGAGGGTCTCGTGTCGAACGCCGAGGCCTACCAGCGCACCGACGAGGACCACGCGACGTCGCTGAAGAAGCTCTTCTCCGGATTTGGGGGCGGACAGTGAGCTACACCGATCCGGAAGGCCTGTACGGCAGGCTCGCCTCGGGTGACGTCGGCCGGATCGCCTCCGCCGCCGACCCCATCACCGGCGCGATCAGCGCGGTCGGGCGTGCGGGCGAGTTGGTCGCCAACGGCGGCAAGACCGCGGTCAGCAACTGGACCGGCGACGCCGCCGCGAGGTTCACGGCGCGTGCTGAACTGTCCGCCACCGCCGCGAAGGCCGCCGTCGAACGACTGGGCGCGGGCGTCGACATCGTGCAGGCTGCGTCGCGCGCTTACGGCCAGATGCGCGGCGCGGCAGACCAGGCGATCGGCGTGTGGCGCGGCCGTCCCCCCGGCTTGGACGAGCAGCAGACGCGTCAGCTCGCGAACCAGGTCAACGAGCAGCTCAACAAGGTGAAGTCGGGCTACGACAACGTCTTGCGCTCCTACGCGAGTGCTCTCACGAAGATCCCACCGGGCTTCGAGGAGTCGGCACGCTCGGACAGCGGCTGGAGCAAGGCCGTCCAGCTCGGTGCCCTCGGCGGCGCGCTTCCTCCGGTGCCACCACCGGGCAGCGACCCCAAGGCGGTCGCCGACTGGTGGAAGTCCCTGAGCAAGGAACAGCAGGACGCGCTCAAGAACACCAAGTTCCAGGAGCTCGGCCAGCTCCGCGGCCTCCCCGCCGACGTGTTGAACGACGCGAACCGCAAGCGCATCACCGACGACATCGGGCGGTTCGGGCAACAGGAGAAGGACCTCCAGGCGCAGCTCGACGCCCGCGCTCGCGAACTCGGCGTCACGCCGCGGACCGCAGAAGCCGAGCGAGCCTTGCGCAACGACCCGCAGGGGTCACAGCTCATGGAGCAGCACGCCGAAGCGGCTCGCCGGCTCGAGAACTCGAACGACGCCGCCGCCCGGCTCCGGGAGGCGGAAACCCCCGAGGTGTCGGGCGGGAAGCCGGTGTACCTCCTGCACTGGAGCCCGGACGGTCCCGGCAACAAGGAAGGCACGATGGCGGTGGCGTTCGGCAACCCCGACACCGCCAAGCACCTCGCTGTCGCCGTCCCCGGCACGACATCGGACCTCAAGGGCTTCAGCATGTCGCAGGCCGCGAACCTCAGTCAGGCCATGGGTCCGGACGGCGCCGCGATCCAGTGGCTCGGCTACGACGCACCGGCCGCCGCGCTCGGCCAGGTCAACGACCCGGCGCAGGCCATCGAGGGCGGCCGCATCCTGGCCGCGGACGTCGAGGGCTACCGCGTCGCGAACCCCAACGCGCACGTCACGGTGATCGGCCACAGCTACGGCAGCACGGTCGTCGGCTATTCCGCGATGGACAACGGCCTGAAGGCGGACGACATCGCGTTCGTCGGGTCGCCGGGTGTCGGCGCGTCCAACGTGAACCAGCTCGGACCGGGCGCGGGCCACGTGTACGTCGGTGGCACCGAGCACGACCCGGTGATCCAGGGGACCAGCGGCGACTGGTTCACCAAGGACGGCTCGTCGACCGGGCCGTACGACTCCTCGTTCGGTGCGACGCAGTTCGGCACGTCCGGCGAGAGCTGGATCGGGCACGCGCACTCGGCCTACTACGACAAGGGCTCCGAGTCGCTGGACAACCTCGCCAAGATCGCCACCGGCCAGGGCGGTTCGGTCAGCGAGCAGCGCTGGCAGGACTCGCCGGTGCCCGTCGAGGTGCCCGGTTCCGACCTGCCCGGGGTGGGCCCCGTCATCGACTGGGGGGTCAACACCGGCAAGGAGGTCGTCGACATGGGCGAGGACGTCTGGCGCGGTGGCGGGCAGGTCGTGGACGACATCGCCAACGGGCGGTGGGGGGATGCCGGGCGGAACGCCCTGGGCACCGTCGGTGAGCTGGCCAGTGACGCCGGGGACGTCGTGGTGGACACCGTGGGCAACGCGGTCGAGCTCGGGCGCGATGTCGTCGAGGGTGTCGGTGGCGCGGTGAAGACGATCGGGTCGTGGTTCTAGAACGCTAGAACTTCACGACCGGCAGCAGCGCGGACAGGTCGGCTCGGGTGCCGGAGGCGGTGACCCGGGCCTCGTCCAGGGCGTCCGGCCAGGTCAGCGCGCCCACCGCCAGTTCGAGCCAGGTGCGGGGGTCGGTTTCCACCACGTTCGGGGGTGTTCCCCTGGTGTGGCGGGGACCTTCCACGCACTGGACGGCGGCGAAGGGCGGGACGCGGACCTCGACGCTGCGGCCTGGGGCGATGTGTTCCAGGGTGCGCAGGCTCAGGCGGACGGCGGCGGCCAGGACCGGGCGTTCCGGCTGGTCGGCCTCGCCGTGCAGCCACGGGAGGACGGCCTGCACGGCGGCTCGCATCTCGGCCGGGTCGACGGGCTTCGCTGGCACGTCGCCCACCCTAGCGAAGGGGCTGCGGGGCTACCGGGGCTGTTGGTATATCTGGGCGGTGATCAGGAACTTCGCCGTCGTCGGTCCCGGGCGCGCCACCAGGGAGACGTTGACGACGGCCCTCGCGGCCGCGCCGGACATGGCGGTCTACCGGATCGGGCGCGGTGCCGACCCGTTGCCGGTGTCCGCGTCGTTCGACCCGGCCGACCAGCCGGGGTGCCGGAGCCTGCTGGACTGGTTCGAGCGCGGGGCGCCGTCGGGGGCCGTGTTGCTGGTGGACGACTGGGAGTTGTGCGCGGACCTCGACCCCGAGCTCGCGACGACGATCGAGTGGATCGCGGCGTTCGGGCCGCCGAGAGGTGTGCAGGTCGTCGTCACGGCGCGGAAGTGGGGTGCGCTGCCTGACCAGTTGCGCCGGCAGCTGCACGGCGAGGCCACGGACTTCCTCGCGCTGCACGGTATCGAGGCCGACCTCACCGGGATCCACCAGCGGGACGACCTGTTGGCGGCGATCGGGTCGGACGCGCGCGGCTGGCCGGTGTACCTCGACATCACCACGTGCGGGTCGTGCGTCGGCCCTGCGGCGCAACGGGAACAGCTGCTGCTGGCCGCGTTGCTCGGGCTCATGGCGACGCATTCGTCGGTGCACCTGAACCTCGCCCTGTTCGACCTGAAGAACATCGGCGTGTTCGACGGGTTGGACGCGGCGCCGCACGTGGCTTTCGCGCTCACCGGCGAGGACGACGCCGCGCTCTTCGAACGGTTCCGGGACGGCCTGGCGGGCGAGGTCGCCCGGCGCCGCGAGCACACCGGGGAACCGCTGCCCGCCCTGCTGGTCTGCATCGACAGCGCCGAGGTGCTGCTGGAACGGTTCCCCGGCTACCAGGACGTGCTGGAACAGCTCACCGCCGGCCGGGCGCTCGGCGTGCACGTGCTGTTCTCCGGCGACACCTTCCCGGTGTCGCACCCGCCCGCGTGGCCGTCCGCGATCCCGCCGCACGACCTGGAGGAGTGGGCGGACGTCCTGCCGGGGTCGCTCGCGGGCACCAGCCCGCCGGCGCACGTCCCGGTCCCGCCGCCGTTGCCGCAGGACCTCACCCTCGACGTGCTGCCGCCGGGCGGGATCGGGCTGCTCGACGTGCCCCTGGAGCAACGCCGGGACGTGCTGTTCCACGGGTTCACCGCGGAACTGCGGCACGGCGCGATCGTCGGGAAGCCGGGCACGGGCAAGACCACGACGTTGCGCACGCTGGCCGCCGTGCTGGGCGACGACCTCGGGCGCTTCCAGCTGCTCGACGGCCCCGGCGAGCCGCTCGACCTGCAACGCCACATCATCGTCACGGCCTACACCTGGGAGCAGGTGCCGCCGTTCATCCGGGAGAACCTGGCGTTCGGGATCGAGTTCCGGCTGGACGACCCCGGTGGATCCATTGTGGACGTTGATGAGGCGGGGAAAGTGCCTGACCGGCCGGGCTTCGGGCTGTCGGTGCCGCACCGGCTGCACGCCCGGATCGCTCGCCCATGACCCATCTCGCGCTCATCGGCCCTGCTCACCTGGTCGCGCGCCGGATCGCGGGCGTGCAGGGCGTCTACCGCATCGGACGCGGTGAGCTGCCCGGTGTCGCGGTGAGCTTCGACCCCGCTGACGAACGGCGGCGGCAGAACCTGCTGGCCTGGTTCGAACGCGGCGCGGAGCCGGGTGCGACGTTGCTGGTCGACGACTGGAAGCACTGCAGCGCAACGGATCCCGGGCTGGCCGAGGCCGTCCGGTGGATCGCGGCGGCCTCGTGGAACGTCCGGGTGGTCATCACCGCCCGGTCGGTGGACGAGCTGCCCGACCGGGTGCCGCTGCGGGTCGAGGTCCTCGACTTCCTCGCGCTGCACGGGAGGACGCGGTTCACCAAGGCCCTGGCGTGGAAGGGGCGCTGGTGGAAGGTCCCGGTCGGCGTCGACGCGGCCGGGACGCCGGTGGTCGTGGAGCTGACGCACTTCGCCGACGGCAAGTGGCGGACCGGGTCACATCTGAGCGTCACGCGGGCAGACGCGTTCCGGAGCCTGCTGCTGGGGTTGATGTGCACGCACTCGCCCAAGCTCTTCCAGGCGGTCTTCGTCGACGCGCACGACAGCGGCGTGTTCGACGGCCTCGACCAGGCACCGCACGTCGTCGCGCACCACCGGAACGCCGATCTCACCGCCGTGCTCGCAACGCTGACGGCCGAGGTGGAACGGCGGTTGGAGGTCGTCGGCAACACCTGGACGGTGTTCGACCACCGCGGCTTCGACCAGGTGCTGCCGCAACTGCTGGTCTGCGTCACCGGGTTCGACGACCTCAGCGCGTTCACCGCCATCGCCGCGGAGGTGGGCAAGTCCGGCGTGCAGCTGCTGTTCGACCGGCCGAGCGACCTGACGGACGTGCTGGTCGACGACTGCGAGGCGCCCGCGAACCTCGAAGAAGCGGTCAGCACCCTGATTCCGCTGATGCTCGCGGAAGAGCCCGCGCCGGACTTCTTCTCGTTGCACGACATGCCGAACAAGCACGTGTGGCGGCCACGCCCGATGAAGTTGCAGTACCGGGTCGCGGTGGGCGTGGACGAGTTCGGGCAGAAGATCGAGATCGACCTCAAGTCCGCCCACCTGCAGGACGGCATGGGCCCGCACGGCGAGATCATCGCGCCGGACGGCGAACGGGCGGAGGGCGTGCGAGCGCTGGTGCTCGGTCTGATGGCCCGGCACTCACCGGAGGACCTGCAGGTCGTCTTCCTCGGCGGCGAGTTGTTCGCGGGCCTCGACGGCGCTCCGCACGTCCGGCACGGCCTCGTCGACCTGCTGGCGGACCACGAGACGCGGGTCAGCACGCTGGCGGAGTCCAGGTCCCGCAGCACCTGGGACTTCCGGGCGGCCCACGGCTCGATGCCAGAGCTGCTGGTCTGCCTGGACAGGGCCGGCGAAGCGGCCGCCGCACGACCAGAACTCCTCGACGCACTCCAGACGCTCAGCCGGGAAGGCCGCACCTACGGGCAACACCTGCTGCTGTGCGACACAACGCCCGTACAGCTGCCTGGCGTGCAGACGTCGTACCGGCTGGAGTACGACAACGGCTGGCACCGGCGCATCGGGCGGTCGGTGGAGAACGTCGTGCTCCCCACCGACCTCAACGACCGGACGTGGTCGCTGCCCGTCGCGATGAGCTAGCTCCGGCGCAGCTTTCGTTGTGCGTCATAGAGGTTGCGCGGCGTCACGGAGGTCGTGCCGTACAACTCCAGGCGCGAGTTCAGCTCGCCGGCGAAGTCCGGCTTGTCGATCTGGCCGAAGTCGCGGACCTCGGAGATCGCCACGGTCGCGCTGCACGGCGCCACCTGGTCGATCCGGACGTTGCCGGCCCGCTGGTTGGTGACGGTGACGTTCCAGTGCGTGAAGCGGGCGCCGTACAACGGTCCCGCGTTCGCGCTGCCGCCGTGCGCGCCGACGTTGTTGATGGTGATCTCGGTGCGGACGTTGGCGAACGGCAGGCCGCGGTGCGTGTCGAAGACGTCGTGGTCCATCCGGCCGCGGGTCCAGACGTTGCCGCACGACAGGCCTTCGACGTTCAGGCCGTGGTTGCCCGCGCCCGCCTGTGACGGTTCGGACGGCGCCTCGATCACGAACCCGTCGGTCAGGTTGTCGTGCGACTGCTCGCGCACGGCGTACGCGTGGTGGTGACCACGGCCGGACACGCGCGTGTTCAGCAGCGAGATCCCCTTGGAGGACACCAGCAGGAACCCGTTGTCGACGTCCTGCACGTGCACGTCGTCGGCCCAGCAGTCCCACGCGCACTGGAACGCGACGCCGTTGTACCCCTTGTCCAGCAGGTGCTTCGGCGTCGGCACCTTGAACATCTCGATCTTGATGCCCTCGACGCCCGCCCCCGTGATCACGGGGGCCATCGTGGTGAGCCGCGCCTTCCACTCCGGGCGGATCTCCAGCGGCAACGGCTGGGCGAGCTTGACCCTGTTGCCCCGCACCCACTCCACCCGCACCGGCCACAGGAACGGGAAGTAGGACAGGAGCTTGTCCTTGTCGTCCCACCGGTAGCTCGCCGTCCCGGGCACGTCACCGCACATGTGCTTCGGCAGCGAGTACTCGGAATCGTCCAGCCGCAACAACACCCGCTGACCCGCGCGCAGCGACCGTCCATTCGCGACGGTGAGCACGAACGACCCGCGCGCCGCCGAGCCGACGACGTCGGTCAGCAGCGTTCCCTGCTCCAGCTCGTTGCCCGTCCAGCCCTCGAAAGGCCATTTCCGCGCCTTGATCGCGTCGACCAGCGGCAGGTAGCGGTCCCGGTGGCAGACCCAGACCAGGCCGCCGGACCAGCTCCAGGCCGAGTTCTCCGAGCCGTACCGGCTGCGGTTGATGCCGACGATCTCCTCCAGCGACCGCGTCGCGTAGAAGGTGGTGCGAGAACTGCCGGCGCCGCGCAACACGACGTTGTCGTGGCCGATGCGGATGATGTCGTCGATCCGGTACCGGCCGGGCGGCACGTACACGGTGCCCCCGCCCAACCGGCCGACGAACTCGACAGCCTTGTTGATCGCGGCGGACGCGTCGGCGGAGCCGTCCTTGCGTGCTCCGAAGAACAGCACGTTCGCCAGCACGGGACGGCGGGCGGGCTTCTCACCCGTGCGGTAGCCGGCGTAGGCGATGTTCGGGATCTGCGGGTGGTTGAAGGGATTGGCAACGAACTCTTGCCACAGCGAGGCGGAGGACTGCGCGGAAGCAGTCCCCGTCATCGTTGACGTCCCGACCAGTGCAGCCCCTGTAGCCAGCAGGAACAGCCTTCTGTCGATGCTCATTTCGCCGTCTCCAAGGGGTCTTGGCCACGGCGGCGGTGATCAGATCAAACCAGACATCAGAGCCCGGCGGAACGCACCGCTTCGGCGATCAGCTCGTCGACCTGGTGCATCATCCGGCGCCCGTCGGTCGGCGTGAACGTGCTCCACGGCGGCTGGCCGCTCGTCGCACGGCGTTGTTGCAGGTAGCGGCCCTCTTCGGTGTCGAAGAACGCGACCACGCGCTCGGGCCGCCAGCGCTTGCCGTACTTGTCGCGGGCGGCGGCGCCGAAGTTCCCGGTGTGCACGAGCCCGGTGAACATCTTCACCAGCGCCTTCGCGTCGTCCTCGCGCAGCCCGATGCCCCGGAACGCGGCCTCCATCGACTTCGGCGAGCCGTCGGTGTTCGCGATCGCCTTCTCGATGTCCGCACTCGGCAACGTGACCGAGAGCCCGGTGCCCGCGGGGTGCTGCGGCAGCACCGACAGCACGGCAGAGGCGAGCCCGGAGCCCGCCCACGGCTGGAACGTCAGCCGGTCGTCCTGCAACGTCGCCAGCGCGCCCCGGTCACCGTTCGCGACGGCGAGGACGCGCAAGCTCCTGCCGAGCCAGAGGCGGCCGTCCGCCTCCCGCTCGGGCTTCACGAACATGCGCAGCAACCCCTCCAGGTCGGAGGAGAGTGCGCGGGAGTTGCCCAGGCGCCGCTGGTCCAGCTGCTGGAAGACGCGGTTCTCGAGCTGGATGCGCTCGTCCCGCGTCTTGCCGGGCGTGGGGACCTTCAGCACGAGCGGCATGGGACCGGCGTTCAGCCGCTCCCACACCACGTCGAACTCCTCGGCGGAGAGAGCGATCGGCTCCCTCTCCGCCGGAGCGCCGAACAGACTCACTCCGCCGCGCCGCCGATGACCGGCGGAGCGACCATGCGCTCGTCGCCGAACACGTCGTCGGTCTCGACCAGGTAGTCGGCCGCCTTGTGCTCGATGTCGTCCTCGCCCTCGCCCTTCTGGCCGTGGGCGCCGCCTGCGCCACCGGCACCCGCGGCACCGGCCTTGCCCGCTCCGGCACCACCACCGGCACCGGAGCCCAGGGCTCCGCCGCGCACCGCGTCAGGACCGTGGCCGCCGGCACCGGACAGGCCGCCGGGCATGCCACCGGGCTTCATCGCGCCCTGCTGGCCGGACGCGCCGAGCGAACCGGACATCGGCCCGAAGGCCTTGCCCGCACCGCCGGTGCCCAGCTGGCCACCGCGCAGGCTGCCCGAACCGGGGCCACCGGGACCGGTGGTGCCGGGACGGGTGAACACCGGGCCACCCGGCGGAACCGGGGTGGGGGTCGGCGTCGGGTGCGGGGTGTTCGTGGGCGGCGGGGTGTAGGTGGGAGGCGGCGTCGGCGTGTGCGTCGGCGGCTGCGTCCACGAGGTGTGCGTGGTGTCGGTCGGCGGAGGCGTCCAGCCGGTCGAGACCTGCTGCTGCGGGCCGGTGTTCGTCGGACCCGACGTCCACGCCGGCGAGGTCGTGGTGCCGGTCGGCGCGCCGCTGCTCGTCTGCGTGTAGCCGACGCGCGTGCTGCCGGTGCCCGTGTCGCCGGGCGGAGGCGTGTCGATGACGACGGTCGGCGGCGTCGGGAAGTCGCCGAGCGTCGAGGAGTTCCAGCGGCTGTCCGACTGGTAGTTCTCCATGACCTTGACGGCCTGGGCGGCGGCGTTGTCGGCCGCGGCCTCCTGCCGTTCGTGGTCGATCTGCTGGCCCACGACGTGCGCCATGCCGACGGGACCGGTCAGCGCGCCGACGGCCATGTCGAGCATGCCGGGCTTCTCGGTCGTGACGGGGACGACCTCGGGCATCTTCTTGCGCGCTTCGGCGATGTACTCGCCCTGCAGGCGCGCGGAGGACTCCATGGTGGTCGCGCCGGTCTCGGCGAACCCGGCCCACTCGGCCAGCGGCGACAACGCGCCCATGGCGGCGTCGGCGGCGTCGGACTCCCAGTCCGCGCCCATCTTCTTCAAGCCCTCGTGCAGGTCCGCGTCGATCTGCGCGAGCGTCGCGGCGATCTTCTTCCAGCCGGCCTCGACCGGGATGGAGGCGGAGACGCCGGGACCGGAGTTGATCATCTTGTACAGCTCGGGGTGTCCGTACCCCTGGAAGCGGTGGTCAGTCATCGGTCAGTCCCCCCTCTCAGTCCTGGTCCCGCAGGTGCTTGCCCCACATGGCCGCGTTGTCGCCCTCGACCTGGCGGTACTGCTCCTCGATCATCTTCAGCTGGTCGATGACGCCGGTGAGCTGCTGCTTGTAGATCTTCAGTGCGGCGAGCGCCTTCTCGGAGGTCTGCTCGTTGAACGCCTTCGAGGTCTCGCTGGAGATCGGGTCTCCGGCCCACGGCCTGGTGGGCAGGTCGTCCACCGCGGGCGTGACCTTCGCCTCGAACTCCGCGAGCGCCTGCTCAAAAGCCTTCCTCGCCTGGGGAATGGCTGACGGGTCCACCTTCAGCTTGCGCTGACCGAACTCCGGCGGCGACGAGGCGCCTCCACCACCATCCGCGAGAAACACGGCACACCCTCCTCAGTACGGCCCTCAGGGAACGGGCCATGTGTGCTTTTGGGACGACTGTAGCTCTGATGCATTACGCGAGTGACCGGTTCCCGGTATAAGGCGCGTAGTTCTACTCAACTGTCATTTCGTCGCGAGAACAGCGCCGGCGGCCTCTGCCAGCGCCTTGGCCCGTTCGCACGCGCCGTCCAGCGTGGCCTTGTCCTCTCCGAGCCCCGCAACCCCGTTGACCAGCAACAACTGACCGTCGTTCGCATCGATGTAGATCTCGCACGCGCCGGCGGTCCCCGGCGAATCCCGCTGGGTCAGGTAGGCGGGATATCCCGCGACCTTCGCCGGGGTGAGCTTGGCCTCACCCGTCGTCCGCTTGAGCCGGTCCACCCCGCCGTTGAGCAGCGTGTGGATGTTCGCGATGTACAGGTGGTCCACATAGGTCTGGTTGCAACGCCTGCTCCCCTCCCCGTAATCGGCGAGGGGGTCCCCGGCTTTGACGACGTTCAAACCCAGGGCCGCCTTCGTTTCCGGGGTGATGAGAGCGCACGGGTCGATCGCCTTCAGGTCGACTGCCTTCGGCCTGTTCACCGGCGCCGTCCCGGCTGAAGTTCCGGTCGGCGGCGTCGCGGTGCCCGAGTCCCCCGCGGAGGGCTTCCCCGGCTCTGTCGAAGAACACCCGGTCAGGACCGCTGCCAGCAGGAACGGGACGGCAAGTCGACGCATGGCGGCCAAGCTATCGGATCACCGGGCACGGAGGGTGGCTAATGGCGTGTCCCGCGTCACCCGTAAGGCGCATTGCCGGTGGCCCCACCAAAAGGAAACCTTCTTTACGATACCCCGAAGCGCCGCCGCCCCGATGCGTCGAGGAGCGACATGCTGCGCAACCGACCACTACCGACCCTGGTCGTGGCGGCGGTGGGTCTGGCCTTGCTCGTGCCAGGCACCTCAGCCAACGCGGGCCCCGTGCCCGGCACGGGGGCGGCGCTCACGGTGGCCGCCGCCCCAGGACAGACCTCCACGATCCCGGACTGGCGCATGCAGACGAGCGCCACCGCCACCCAGAGCGGCACCGTGATCTCCGGCCCCGGTTACTCCGACGCCGGCTGGCTGACGGTGCCCGCGCGGTCGACCGTGATGGCCGGCCTCATCGCCAACAACAGGTACGGCGACGTCAACTACTCGGAGAACCTGAAGAAGGCGAACGCCGACGACTTCAAGGTGCCGTGGTGGTACCGCAAGGTCTTCCAGGCCGACCCGCAGCCGGGCGTCAACACGTTCCTCAAGCTCAACGGCGGCGTGATCGCGCGCGGCGAGGTGTGGCTGAACGGCACGAAGGTCGCCGGCACCGACACCGTCATCGGCGCGTACCCGACCCACGAGTTCAACGTGACCAGCCTGCTGCGCAAGGGCGACAACGCGATCGCGATCAAGGCGTCGCCGTCCGACCCGGCCAGGGACCTGGTGATCCACTTCATCGACTGGGCGCAGCTCCCGCCCGACCGCAACCAGGGCCTGTTCCGCGACGTCGACCTCGCGCAGAGCGGCGCGGTCTCGTTGCGGGGACTGCACGTGCTGTCCGACCTGCCGTTGCCGAACCTGAACACCGCGACCGTCACCGTGAAGGTCGACGCGCGCAACAACACCGGCAGCGCGGTCACCACGACCGTCTCCGGCAGCGCCGCGGGCCAGAACTACAGCCAGAACGTCAGCCTGGCCGCGAACGAGACCAGGACCGTCACGTTCACGTTGAACGTCACCAACCCGCAGATCTGGTGGCCGTACCAGATGGGCGCGCAGCCGCTGTACGAGGCGACCGCCGCCGCGACGGTGTCCGGTGCCGCGTCGGACCAGCAGCGGACGACGTTCGGCATCCGCGAGGTCACCTCGAAGATGATCTCCGGCAACCTCCAGTACCAGATCAACGGCAAGCCGATCCTGATCCGCGGCGGCGGCTGGGCGTCGGACCTCTTCCTGCGCACGAACGCGCGGAAGATCGCCGACGAGATGCAGCTGACGAAGTCCATGGGGCTCAACACGATCCGCCTCGAAGGCAAGCCCGAGAACGACGAGATCTACGACCTGGCCGACCGCATGGGCATCCTGCTCATGACCGGCTGGGAGTGCTGCTCGAAGTGGCAGAACACCGGCGGGTTCACCGAGGAGGACAAGCGCGTCGCGGGCGCGTCCGCCGAGGGCGAGGCCAAGCGGATCCGCAACCACCCCAGCGTGTTCACGTTCCTGATCGGCTCGGACGAGGCGCCCGTCGCCGCCGTCGAGAAGATCTACCTGGACGCCCTGAAGCGCGCCGACTGGCAGACCCCGGTCGTCACGGCGGCCGCGCGCCGCAGCTCCCCGCAGCTCGGTGACTCGGGCATGAAGATGGACGGCCCGTACTGGTGGGAGCCGCCGGTCTACTGGTACAACAACCAGAAGGGCGGCAGCGCGGGCTTCGCCTCAGAAATTGGTCCCGGCCTCGCGATCCCGGAGATGGACGAGCTCAAGAAGTTCCTGAGCCAGAACGAGATCAACAGGCTGACGGACTACAACGCGCAGCAGTACCACCTGTCGCCGTCCGGCAACTTCAGCAAGATCGGCTTCTGGGGAACCGCGCTCGACAACCGCTACGGCAAGCCGTCGAACGTCGAGGACTTCGTGCGCAAGGCCCAGCTGCAGCAGTACGAGACGAACCGCGCGCAGTTCGAGGCGTTCGGCCGCGACTTCTCCGACACCGGCGCGAACCAGGCGCAGGGCGTCATCTACTGGATGCAGAACGACCCGTGGCCCAAGCTCTTCTGGCACCTCTACAACTACAACCTCGCCACGGCCGGGTCGTACTTCGGTGCCAAGACGGCGAACAAGGCGCTGCACGCCCAGTACTCCTACGACGACAAGTCTCTCGCCGTGGTGAACATGGGCCTGGAAGCCAAGCAGGGCCTGCAGTTGCAGGTCACCGTCTTCAACTCCGACGGCACGCAGAAGGCGAACGAGACGCGGTCCGTCCCGGCCAAGGCCAACGGGTCCGTGCGGGTCGGGAACCTGCCGCAGCCGTCGGGCCTGTCGACGGCGTACTTCGTCCGGTTGCTGCTCAAGGACTCCAGCGGTGCCGTGGTCGACCGCAACGTCTACTGGCTGTCCACCAAGGCGGACACGCTGAACTACAACGCCGGCGACTGGTGGTACACGCCGCAGGCCCAGTACACGGACCTGAAGTCGTTGAGCTCCCTGAAGGCCGGTCAGGTGTCGGTCTCCACGACGACCACGCCGGGTACCGACGGCAAGCAGGCCACCAGCGTCACCGTGAGGAACACCGGCACGTCGGTGGCGTTCTTCCTGCGGGCGTCGCTGCGCAAGGGGCAGGGCGGGCCCGAGGTGCTGCCCGCCGACTGGTCCGACAACTACATCACGCTGTTCCCCGGCGAGACGCAGACGATCCGGGCGGAGTACCGGACCGCTGACCTCGGCGGCGCGCAGCCGGTGGTCGAGGTCAGCGGGCACAACGTGGCGAAGCCTTAGGAGTTGTACCGGGTCGCTACGACGTCGGGTCGTTCCACGGGACGGCCCGCGTCGAGCGACCACGCCAGCCGCACGTACTGCGCGTGCGTCCAGGCGAGCGGGGTGGCCGCCTGGGTGCCGCGGCCGTTCCACACCTGTTCGGGCAGCATCAGCCCGCTGTTCGCGGTGGCGGCGATCTCCCGCAGGCGTTGCGCAGCAGTGGCTTTCTGGCCGGCGAGCAGCTCGTACTCGCCGCGTTCGCCGGTCAGCAACGGCCACAACCTGCCGTACGTGCGGGTGGGCGTGGGCCAGTTGATGCCCCACGGCCTGCCGTCCGCCGTCTCGCCGTAGCCGTCCTGCGTGAACCGGTGCCAGTAGCCCTGTTCCTTCAACTGCTGGTCCACGACTCGCACGGTGTTGCGGATGACCGGGTCGTCGGCGCGCTTCACCCCGAGTCGCACCAGTTCCAGGAAGCTCGGGTCGACGACCGCGCGCTGGTCGATGTCGGTGGGGTTGTTGTCCCCGAGGTCGTACTCGGTCGCCGCGTCCGGGTTGCCGTCCTTGGTGAGGCGCAGGTAGTACGGCTTCGGGTCGTACGGGCCGGTCTTCGTCGCCGTCCAGCCCTCGACCCTCCGCTGCCACTCGTCGGCGGCTTGCAGGTACTTGTCGGCGTTCTGCCCGTTGCGCTGCACCAGGTCCGCGAAGCACACGAGGCCGGCGATCGTGGACGCGATGGTGGCGGGCGAGTAGCCGTCCTGGTTCTCCCAGCGCTCCTGTTCGCTGAACGGCGCGTTCGGGTAGTTCAGCAGGTAGTCGGCCGAGAGCCGCAACTCGTCCACTGTGGACTGATCAGTCCGGCCGAGGTGCCAGGCCAGCAGCAGCGGTGCCGCGACCTGGTCGAGCTGGACCTTGAGCCACACCGGCGTGCCGTCGACCCGCGTGTTCTGCGGCAGGTGGCCGTCCGGCTGTTGTTGTTTCTGGAGCATGAAGTCCAACGAGCGTTCGGCGAACCCGCGATCGCCGGCCGCGATCATCGCCGTGGAGACGTGGTAGAGGTCGCGCGGCCAGACCAGCGCGTACGGGCCGAGCTCGGGCGCCAGCTCGCGGTCGGTCCCGAAGGCCCACGGGAAGCTCGGCGACGCGATCGACGCTCCGGGGTGGGTCTTGTCCTCGGTCGCGGCGAGCACCATCACGGACATGTCGTAGAGGCGCCGGTCGGCGGACTTCGGCCTGCGAAGCCCGTCGAGGTACGTGTGCCAGCCCTGCGCGTACTCCCTCGCCGCGTCCCGGAAACCCCTCTTCAACGCCGCTTCGGCGACGCCCTCGCCGAAGCCGACCGCGACCGTGCCGCGGGCGCGCCGGACCGGTTCGCCGGGCAAAGTGCTGGCCACCGAGCTGCCTGGCTTCATCGGCACGTGGTCGATCGTCAGCCGGACCGGGCGTTGTGCCTTCAGGTCGACGTCCGCGAGCACGGCCGCGCGCTGCGGATCGGTGACGTAGGTGATCTCGGCCTGCCAGCCGTCGCCGCGCACCCGTTGGCGGAACGTCAGCGACCTGCCGTCGGCCGGCTCGGTGTAGGCCCTACCCGGTTTCCCGTCCACCAGCAGCCGGGTCTCGCGGGTCGCCGGGGTGCTCAGGTCGGGGTGGAAGATCTCGGAAAGCCCCTGGTGGCCCAGGGTGAACCAGACGGGGCTCGCCGCCGACCTGGCCGTGCCGAACGCCTGTTTGTCCGCGGGCAACGGAACCACCTCGACGGAGGCGCGGGCGATCGGGGCCGACATGACGAGCAGCAGCGCGACCAGGGCCAGGGGCTTCATGCCGCGTGGGGTTCCCCGCATCGGAGATCACCACGCGGCCCGGCCGGCTAGAGGTCTCCGCGCAGCAGGCTGTCGATGTTCTCGGGCGGCCCGGGCCGGGCGAAGAACCACCCCTGCCCGGTGTCGCAACCGAGCCTCAGCAACCGCGCGGCCTGCGCCGGGGTCTCCACGCCCTCGGCCGTGACGCCCAGCGACAGGGCGTGCGCGAGCTGCACCAGCGTCGCCACGATCTGCGCGTCCACCGGGTCTTCCTCGTTCTCGGCCCGCAGCCCCTCCATGAACGAGCCGGCGATCTTCAGCTCGTGCACGGGCAGGTGCTTCAGGTACGCGAGGTTCGAGTAGCCGGTGCCGAAGTCGTCGATCGCGATGCGCACACCCATGTCGCACAACGCCCGCAGCGCTTCCAGCGGCTCGTCGGCGGTGCCCATGATCGCCGACTCGGTCAGCTCCAGCTGGAGGTGGTGCGGCGGCAGGCCGCACTCGTCCAGGATCTGCTTGACGTCGCGGACCAGCTCGGGGTCGCGGGACTGGCGCACGGCGAGGTTCACCGACACGAACGGCGCCGCGTCACCGAACTCCTCCAGCCAGCGCCGCGCCTCCTCGCACGCCCTGCGCAGCACCCACCGTCCCAAGGGGACGATCAGGCCGGTCTCCTCGGCCAGTTCGATGAACCGGTCCGGCGCGAGCCGCCCGAACTCCGGGTGCTGCCAGCGCACCAACGCCTCGACGCCCGTCACCGTCGAGTCCTCGAGGCGCACCAACGGCTGGTACTCGACGTAGAACTCGCCTCGTTCCAACGCGCGCGGCATCGTGGCCGACAGCGTGAAGCGGGCGACCTCCTTGGCGTTGCGCTCCGGGTCGTACAACGCCCAGCGCGCCTTGCCGTCGGCCTTGGCCCAGTACAGCGTGATGTCGGCGTCGCGCATGAGGTCCGCGGACGTCGTGCCGGAGAGCTGCCGTTCGACGATGCCGATCGACGCCGACACGGACAGCTCGTGGCCCGCGATGCGGATCGGCGCCTCGAGTTCGGTCAGCACGCGGTCGGCCACGTCGACGATGTCCTGCTCGCCGGACGAGCCCTCGACGAGGATCACGAACTCGTCGCCGCCCATGCGTGCGACCAGCTTGCCCTCGCCGGACACCGAGTGGTCGAGCCGGCGGCCGACCTCGACCAGCAGCTGGTCCCCTATGTCGTGGCCCAGCGAGTCGTTGATGACCTTGAAGCCGTCCAGGTCGAGGTAGCAGAGGCCGGCCCGCACGTGCTTGGCGCGGTTGTTGAACACGCGGCCGAGGCGTTCGAGGAACAGCGCGCGGTTGGGCAGGCCGGTCAGCGGGTCGTGCAACGCCTGGTAGCGCAGGCGGTTCTGCAGCAGGTGCCGGTCGGTGACGTCCTCGATCATCGCGACCTGGTACTGCGGCTCGCCGTGGTCGTCGCGGACCAGCGACAACGTCAGGTGCGTCCACACCTGCTCGCCGTCGGCCCGGTGGAACCGCTTCTCGGCGCGGTAGTGGTCGCACTCGCCCGCGATCAGCTGGTCGTAGAGCCGCCACACGCTACCCGCGTCCTCGGGGTGCATGAGGTCGCGCACGTTGTACTGGCGCATCTCGTCGACGCTGAAGCCGAGCATGTCCTGCAACGCCTGGTTGACGTCCAGGATCCGGCCGTCGATGTCCGCGATGCCGATGCCGATCGCGGCCTCGGTGAACATGGCGCGGAACCGGGCCTCGGACGCGCGCAGCATCGACTCGGCCTGGTCGCGGGCGTCCAGCACGGCGGCCCTGATGGCCTCCTGCTCGGCCAGCGTCCGTTCCCGCAACGCGCGGGCGTACCCGGCGGCCAGCGCGCCCTGCAGGGCGGCGAGCCGGGACTGCAGCCGGTCGTCGCCGGGGAAGCCCAGCTCGACCAGCAGGTCGTCGCCGAGCAGCTGCACCGTGCGGCCGAGGGTGTCGGTGCCGGTGAAGTGCGCGTCGACCAGCCGGGAGCCGATCTCGTAGCCCGGCGCGGTGCGGAACGGGCTCGCGAACAGGGCCTCGACCAGCATCTCGGTGAGGTCCTGGAGGTGCTGCGCGACCTCGGCCCTGGTCATCGGCACGTAACTCGACCCGATCACGGCCGTGGCCCAGCTGCGCGCGAACGAACCCGCCCCGGCCAGTACGGCCGGGCTCAGTCCTGAGCGATCCTCACGCACCCGCTGGTCAACCCGATCGGTCATCTTCTCGGCCCTAACGCCACGAACGCGCAGCATACGGCCGGTCGCCGTCCGCAGTCATCTCTACGCCTTCCGGCCTACCGCCGCGTACCCCGGAAAACGCTGTCCCGACTCCCCGACGTCGGCCGGTGACTCGGGCTGCCAGGCCGGCACCCGCACCACGCCGGGCTCGACCAGCTCGAACCCCTTGAACAGGCTGGTGACCCCGGCACGGTCGCGCAAGGTCATCGGGGTGACGCTGCGGTCGTAGATCCGGCGGGCCTCCTTCGAGGCGTCCGGCTCCTCGTCGGCCTCGTAGCCCGCCTGGGAGACGGCGAGGAAACCGCCCGGCGCGAGCCTGTCGCGATAGCCGCCGATCATGCCCCACGGGTCGTCCTCGTCCGACACGAAGTGCAACAGGGCGATCATCAGCACGCCGACGGGCTCGTCGAAGTCGAGCTGCTTGTCGACCTCGTCCGAGGCCAGCACGCCCGTCCAGTCCCGCACGTCCGCCTGCAGCACGCTCACGTGGTCGTTGCCGCCGAGCAGCGACCTGCTGTGCGCGACCGCGACCGGATCGATGTCGACGTAGACGACCTTGGCGCCGGGGTCGGTGGCCTGCGCGATCTCGTGCACGTTGCCCACGGTCGGGATGCCGGAGCCGAGGTCGAGGAACTGCCGCACGCCCTGCGCGAGCAGGTAGCGCACGGCCCGGCGCAGGAACGCGCGGTGGTTCAGCACCACCCCGCGCAGCTCGGGCATGGTCTCGAGGGTCTTCTGGGCGACCGCGCGGTCGGCGGCGAAGTTGTGGGCACCCCCGAGCCAGTAGTCGTACACGCGCGCGACGCTCGGACGTTCCAGGTCGATGTCCCCCGGCGCCCAGTTCGGCCGCTCCACTCGCTCACCCCACCCGAGTTCGAACCGTTCCAGCCCATCATGCACCCGCCCCTTGGCAGAATGCGGACCTCGTGAGGAAAAGTTTGCTGCTGTCGACCATTCTCGCGTCCATCGGCGCGTTTCTGCTGGTCGGCGGCGCGCTGCTGCTCGTCGACCCCGGCGCGCCGAAGCACGAGGCGATCAAGACGGGCGGCCTCGCGGGCGGTGCGATCGTCGCGTTGTACGCGCTCTGGCTGAACGACCGGCGCCGCAAGGTCGAGGAGGCGCGGCAGGAACTCGAGAGCCAGCGCATCGACCACGACCGGTCACGCGTGGCCGACGAACGGTTCGCGCGCGCCGTCGAACTGCTCGGCCACGAGACGGCCCAGGTGCGGGTGGGCGCGATGCACGCGCTGGCGGGCCTCGCGAAGTCGCGGGTCGACTACACGCAGACCGTCCTCGACATCCTCTGCGCGTACCTGCGGCAGCCGTACCGCAAGGCGGCGGGCGACCCCGAGGAGATCGAGCTGGAGGTCCGGCTCACCTCGCAGCGGCTGATCGAGGACCTGCTGCCGCGGCTGGAGGAGAAGAACCCGCCGATCTACGACCTCAACCTCACCAAGGCGCACCTGGAGTTCATGGACCTGTCGTACCGGCAGGTCGGCGACCTCTACATGAGGGTCGCGCACTTCGAGGACTCCAACTCGTTCCACCACATGAAGGTGCACGGCCACTTCTACGTGACCGAGGCGACCATGACCGGCCGGTTCCACATGCACCACACCGAGGTCGTCGGACGCGGCTGGTTCAGCCGGTTCAAGGCGGGCGGTCTCGCCATCTTCACCGAGACGAAGTTCCTCGGGGAGACCAAGTTCGCGAACTCCGAGTGGGCAGAGGTGAAGGCCGACGGCTGTACGTTCGCGGTGGAAGCCGATCTTCCCGAGGCGTGGAGGAACTGACGTGAAGTGGCTGTTCGCGGTTCTCTCCGCGGCCGTGGTGACCGCGGCTACAGCGGTGCTGCTGCACTTGTTCAAGGCGCCGGCCGTGGAGATCGTGAAGACCGCCGGCGTCGCGGGTGGCGCCATCGTCGCGCTCTACGCGTTGTACCTCAACGACCGCAAGCACTTCCTCGAGAGCGAGAAGGTCGCCGACGAACGGTTCGCGCGATCCGTCGAACTGCTCGGCAACGAGGCGGACCAGGTGCGGGTGGGCGCGATGCACGCGCTGGCGTGGCTCGCGAGGTCCACGCCCCGGTACCGGCAGACCGTGCTCGACGTGCTGTGCGCCTACCTCCGCAGACCGTTCGACTACCCGCCGCACGAGCGCAACCCCGAGGACCCGGACCAGGACTTCGGCGACGTGGACGAGGACAAGCGGCTGGAACACCAGGTCCGTCTGACCGCGCAACGCCTGATCAAGGACACCCTGTCGTGGGGCAAGAAGCGCAAGCACCTGCACTACGACCTCGACCTGACCGGCGCCGTCCTGGAGTACTTCTCGTTGGACGGCAGGCACGTCAACCGGCTCGTGGCGCGGCGGGCGCAGTTCTACGGAATCACGAACCTGCGCAACGTCCACGTCCAGAGCGTCACGCTGTTCTCCGGCGGCACGTTCCACGGCCGGTTGCAGTTGGAGAACGGCAGGTTCCCCGGCGGGATCTCGTTCCAGGAGGTCACCTTCGCCCGCGAGGTCCAGTTGAGCGGTGACCTCGGCGACTCCGAGGTGGGCCGGTTCTTCCACCCGTCGCCGAAACCACCCGCCGGCCAGTGCGGCTCGCTGAAGGTGCTGGAGGGAACCGAGTTCCGGGACTCCGCGACCGGGTGGCGGCTAACCGGCGCTGAGGAGGCGGCCCGACTTGGCCTCCAGCGTCATCTCGAGGAGAACGCTCGCCGCCGCGCCGACCGCGTGGGTGGTGACGATGACGGTCTCGACGGCGCGCACGTCCCCGCGAAGGCCGATGAAGTGCGCGCGGTCGGTCTTGAGGGCGAAGGACTGCGGGACTAGGGCGACCCCCAGCCCGAAGATTACGAAGTCGAGCAACGAGTGCACGTCGTTGACCTCGACGGCGACGTGCCGGTCGATCCCGGCCGCGGCGAGCGTGCGGTCGACCTGGTCGCGCGTGCCCCAGTCGGGGTTGAAGTCCACGAAGGGCTGACCGGCCAGTTCTTCCAGCGCGACCGAATCCCTGCCCGCGAACGGGCTTCCCGGCGCGCACGCGAGCACCAGGGGTTCAGCGGCCAGGGTGGACACCCGCAGGTCGTCCGCGATCTTCGGCTGGCGGGTGACGAACGCGAGGTCGAGCCTGCCCGCGCGGACCTCCTCGACGAGGTCGGCGTTGCCGGACTGGCGCATCCTGATCTCCACTCCCGGGTGTAGTTCGTGGAAGCGCGCGAGGACGGCCGGCAGGTGCACGACGTGCAGGCACTGGAGGCTGCCGACCGACAACGTGCCGCGCAGCAGCCCCTGCACGGCGGCGACGGCGTCCTTCGCCGAGGAGATGCTGGCCAGCGCCCTGCGCGCCTCCGGCAGCAGCGCGCGGCCGGCCTGGGTCAGCTCGACCTGGCGGGTGGTGCGCAGGAACAGCGGCGCACCGAGTTCGACCTCCAACGCCCGGATCGACGCCGAGAGTCCCGACTGGGCGATGTGCATCCGGCGGGCGGCCCTGGTGAAGTGGTTTTCTTCGGCGACCGCGAGGAAGTGTTCGAGCTGCCTGAGTTCCACGATTCATCATCCTGAGTGCTCAATGAGATCACTTCTCTGCGTTGGACAGCTTAATCGCCAGGGTCCAGAGTGGAGGGCATGCAGAAGCGTCGCATCGGAGAAGTGGAAGTCAGCGCCATCGGCCTGGGCGGCATGCCCATCTCCGTCGAGGGGAGGCCGGAGCGCTCGCAGGCGATCGAGACGATCCACGCCGCGCTGGACGCGGGCGTGACGTTCATCGACACCGCCGACGCCTACTCGCTCGACGACTCGGACTTCGGGCACAACGAGGAGCTCATCGCCGAGGGGCTGCGCGGCCGTTCCGAAGAGGTGTTCGTGGCCACCAAGGGCGGTCACACGCGGGTCGCCGGTGGCGGCTGGGCGCTCGACGGGCGGCCCGAGTACCTGCGCAAGGCCGTCGACGGGTCGTTGCGGCGGCTCGGCGTGGACCAGATCTTCCTGTACCAGTTCCACCGGCCGGACCCGAAGACGCCGATCGCCGAGTCGGTCGGGGCGCTGAAGGAGATCCTGGACAGCGGCAAGATCCGCTACGCCGGTGTCTCGAACTTCAACCCGGACGAGATCGTGCTCGCCAACGACATCCTCGGCGGGCGGCTCGCGGCGGTGCAGAACCAGTTCTCACCGTTGTTCCGATCGAGCGAACCCGAGTTGGAGCTGTGCGCGAAGCTCGGCATCGCCTTCCTGCCGTGGAGCCCGTTCGGCGGGATCGGCAAGGCGGGTTCGCTGAGCGGACCGTTCAAGGAGGTCGGTGACGCCCACGGCGTCAGCGCTCACCAGGTCTGTCTCGCGTGGATGCTCGCGAAGTCGGAAGTGGTAGTCCCCATTCCGGGTGCATCTCGCCCGGCGAGCATCCAGGATTCGGCCGCGGCCACCCACCTGGAGTTGACCGCCGAGGAACTGTCCCGCCTGGACGGGTGACCCCGGTAGCAAATTGCGACAAATGGTCGCACGATCTAGTCCATGCGGACCTTGATCAGCATCGTGGCGATCGTCGCCGGCATGACGCCGGCACCCGCGTCCGCGGCGCCCTTGCCCGAGGGCTCCGCGGACCACACAGCGGGCTCCCAGATCCTCAAGCACGAAGGCACGGGCGACCTTCGTTCGGCGTCGGAATCCCCGCCCACCGAGGGCAAGGTGCCCGGCATGGACGTCAGCAGCCACCAGGGTGACGTCGACTGGAAGTCCTCTTGGGACAAAGGCGCGCGGTTCGCCTACGTCAAGGCGACCGAGGGCACCCACTACCGGAACCCCAAGTTCACCCAGCAGTACAACGGCTCCTTCAACATCGGCATGATCCGCGGCGCGTACCACTTCGCGCTGCCGGACCGGGCCGGTGGCGCGGAGCAGGCGAACTTCTTCGTCAACAACGGCGGCGGGTGGTCACCCGACGGGCGAACGCTGCCGCCCGCGCTGGACATGGAGTACAACCCGTACGGCGACACCTGCTACAACATGAGCCAGGCCGCCATGACCGCGTGGGTGCGCGCGTTCAGCGACACGGTCTACGCGCGCACGAAGCGTCATCCGACGATCTACACGTCCACGAGCTGGTGGAACAAGTGCGTCGGGGGCTCGTACAAGTTCGGCGACAACAACCCGTTGTGGGTCGCGCACTACAACTCGAAGCTCGGGCCGTTGCCGGTGGGCTTCGACTTCCACACGATCTGGCAGTGGCAGGCGGCCGGGCTCTTCCCCGGCGACCAGAACCTGTTCAACGGCAGGTTCGAGCAGCTGCAACGGATCGCTTCGAGCTGATCGGGGCCCCACGTGTCGCGGGGCCCCTTCAGCAATTCCTAATCGAACAGGGCCGGGAGGGTGCCCTCCCACGCCTCGCGCAGCTCGTCGAGCGGGAGTTCGCCGAGGCTCTGGATCTCCAGGGCCTTCGACTCCGGGTCGACGACACCGACCTTGCGCCACGGCAGGCGGCGCGCCGTGCACATGTCGACGAAGCGCTGCTCCTCCGTGCGCGGCACGGCGACCAGCACGCGCCCGGCGGACTCGCTGAACAGCTCGGTGAACAGGTCGCCCTGCAGGAACACCCGCGCGCCGACCTCGCCGATCAGGCACGTCTCGACCAGCGCCTGGGCGAGCCCGCCCTCGGCCAGGTCGTGGGCGGCGCTGACCATGCCGTCCCGCGAGCCCGCGACGAGCACCTGCGCGAGCAGCTTCTCGCGCTGGAGGTCGACCTTCGGCGGCAGTCCGCCCAGGTGACCGTGGACGTGGTGCGCCCACTCCGAGCCGCCGAACTCCGCCTTGGTCTCGCCGAGCAGCAGCAACGTCTCGCCGGCCTCGGCGCCGATCCCGGTGGGGATGCGGCGGCGCACGTCGTCGATGACGCCGAGCACGCCCACGACCGGCGTCGGCAGGATCGCCGTGGAGCCGGTCTGGTTGTAGAAGCTGACGTTGCCGCCGGTCACCGGGATGCCGAGCTCCGCGCAGCCGTCCGCGAGGCCCTTCACGGCCTGCTCGAACTGCCACATGACCGCCGGGTCCTCCGGCGAGCCGAAGTTGAGGCAGTTGGTGACGGCGACGGGCGTGGCGCCCGTGGTGGCGACGTTGCGGTAGGCCTCGGCCAGCGCCAGCTTCGCGCCCTCGTACGGGTCGAGCTTGGTGTAGCGGCCGTTGCAGTCCGTGGAGAGCGCGACGCCGCGGCCGGTCTCCTCGTCGATGCGGATCATGCCGCTGTCGCTCGGCTGCGCGAGGACCGTGCCACCGCGGACGTACCGGTCGTACTGCTGCGTGACCCACTTCTTGGAGGCCAGGTTGGGGCTGGCCGCCATGATCTTGATCAGTTCCAGCAGGTTCTCCGGCCTGGGCAGGCCGTCCGGCGTGTTCGCCTGGAGCTCGTCCTGGTCAGCGGGGCGCTCGATGGGTCGGTGGTAGACCGGGCCCTCGTGCGCGACCGTGCGCGGAGGCACGTCCACGACGACCTCGTCGTGGTAGGTGATGACCAGGCGGTCGCCCTCGGTGACCTCGCCGATCTCGGTGGCGATGACGTCCCACTTGGCGCAGACCCGCAGGAACGCCTCGACGTTGCCCGGCTCGACGACCGCGCACATGCGTTCCTGCGACTCGCTGCTGAGGATCTCGGCGGGGGTCATGTTCGCGGCCCGCAGCGGCACCCGGTCCAGGTACACGTGCATGCCGCCGTCGCCCGCGCTCGCCAGTTCGCTCGTGGCGCAGGACAACCCGGCGCCGCCGAGGTCCTGGATGCCGACGACGAGGCCCTGCTCGAAGAGCTCCAGGGAGCACTCGATCAGCACCTTCTCCGTGAACGGGTCGCCGACCTGGACGGACGGCAGCTTCTTGCGCTTGCCGGCCGTGTCGTCGAACGTCTCGCTGGCGAGGACGCTGACGCCGCCGATGCCGTCGAGGCCCGTGCGCGCGCCGTAGAGGATGACCTTGTTGCCGGTGCCGCTGGCGTGCGCGAGGTGCAGGTCCTTCTTCCGCATCGCGCCGACGCACAGGGCGTTGACCAGCGGGTTTCCCTGGTACGACTCGTCGAACACGACCTCGCCGCCGATGTTGGGCAGGCCGAGGCAGTTCCCGTAGCCGCCGACGCCCGCGACGATGCCGGGCAGCACGCGCCTGGTGTCCTCCGCGTCGGGCTTGCCGAACCGCAGCGGGTCCATGACCGCCAACGGCCGCGCGCCCATCGCGAGGATGTCCCGGACGATGCCGCCCACGCCCGTCGCGGCGCCCTGGTAGGGCTCGACGTACGACGGGTGGTTGTGGCTCTCGACCTTGAACGTGACGGCCCAGCCGTCGCCGACGTCGACCACGCCGGCGTTCTCGCCGATGCCCGCCAGCATCTTGCTCCGCATCTCGTCCGTGGTGGTCTCACCGAAGTACTTCAGGTGCACCTTGGAGGACTTGTACGAGCAGTGCTCGCTCCACATGACCGAGTACATGGCCAGCTCGGCGTCGGTGGGCCTGCGCTGGAGGATTTCCTTGATGCGTGCGTACTCGTCGTCCTTGAGGCCCAGCTCCTTGTAGGGCTGCTCCTGGTCGGGCGTCGCCTCGGCGTTCTTGACGGTGTCGATCACGCGTTCACCACCAGGTCCAGCAGGGACAGGAACATGCCCAGGCCGTCGTCCGTCGGTCCCGTCAGCGCGTCGATGGCGTGCTCGGGGTGCGGCATGAGGCCGACGACGTTGCCCCTGGCGTTCGAGATGCCCGCGATGTCGTTCAGGCTGCCGTTGGGGTTCTCGCCCACGTACCGGAAGACGATCCTGTTCTCGTCCTCGAGCTGCTTGAGCGTGTCGGCGTCGGCCTGGTAGCTGCCCTCGCCGGACTTCAGCGGCACGAGGATCTCGGCGTCGCGGTCGTACCTGGTGGTCCAGGCCGTCGTGTTGTTCTCGACCCGGAGCCACTGGTCGCGGCACACGAAGTGCAGCTCGTGGTTGCGGGTCAGCGCGCCGGGCAGCAGGTGAGCCTCGGCGAGGACCTGGAAACCGTTGCAGATGCCCAGGACCGGCATCCCCTTGTGCGCCGCCTCGACCACTTCCTGCATGACGGGCGCGAACCGCGCGATGGCCCCGGCCCTCAGGTAGTCGCCGTAGGAGAACCCGCCGGGCACGATCACGGCGTCGACGTTCTGCAGATCGCGGTCCGCGTGCCAGAGGGGAACGGCCTCCCCGTCGGCGTACCTCACCGCCCGCTGGGCGTCCACGTCGTCGAGCGTGCCGGGGAAGGTGATGACACCGACCCTCATGCCTCGACCCTGCGCACGGTCCAGTCCTCGATCACGGGGTTGGCGAGGAAGGTCTCGGCGATCTTGGCGAGCGTGGCGTCGTCGACGTCGTCGGCGACCTCCAGCTCGAAGTGCTTGCCCTGGCGGACGGCGGTGACACCGTCGAAGCCGAGACGAGGCAGCGCGTTCGCCACCGCCTGGCCTTGGGGGTCGAGGATTTCGGGCTTCGGCATGACGTCGACGACGACTCGGGCCACGACAGACTGCTCCTGGGTGTTCGGAGAGGGGCTGGCGGTACCTCGGGAGCCTACCTGACCTGGGAGTTCGTCCTCCCGACACGTGTTCGGGGGCACATCGTCACCGCTCCACCTTCGGGTGAACGAGCTTGCCGCGGCGAGGCCTTTTGGTAGAGTCGGTCTTGCCAAGGCCCCGTAGGCCGAGGAAGTGAGCACAGTGCCCGTCCGGACGGTCGGCCGCTGTGCTTTGCGCTATCTGGACCACTTGTCGACGGCGGTCTCCTTCACGACGAGCGAGCGCACGCGCCGAGCCCAGTCACCGCCCGCACCGTGACACCAGGCCACGATGTCCGGGATCCACAGCAATTCGTCGTGAGTGCTCTCGAGGTGCTCGTAGATGATCTTCGAGTGACTCGGGCGCTTGCCCAGCGTCGCACGGATCGTCTGGGCGTCGTGGAGGTTGCGCTCCTCGCGGCTGTCGAGCACGAGCCTCCTCGTGTCCAGGTCGACCAGGTCGTTGACGAGGGCGATGAGGCACTCCTGGCGAGCGACCTCCTCTCCGGCGGAACAGTTGCCGGTGTAGACGTGCACGGTGGCTCCGATGGACACCAGCCTGGACACGATCAGCTTGCGTCGATCGGTCTTCTCCTTCTTGAAGTGGAGCTCTCGCTGACCGGGGAACAGCAACCTGCGCAGCGCCTTGCGCGTGCGCGTCAGGTCACCGGGATCGACGAGGACAGCAGCCAGCAGGTACGTGTTGTTTCGCCGCGACTCGTCGACGAAGGCGTGCAGACTCACGGAACGTCCATCGGCACGCCCGCGACACCCCCGAACACCAGTTCAAGAACTCCAACCGATCGGGACCGAACGACTGCACGTTGGACCTATTCCAACGAGCTATTTCGCCGAAAGCGAGACCAGTGGCAGCCCCGCCCGATCGGACGGATGCTGGGGATCATGAAGATCCTCGTGCTCGGCGGAACCGTGTTCCTCAGCAAGGCCATCACGGCGGAGGCCGTCCGCCGCGGCCACGAAGTGTTCTGCGCTGCCCGCGGCGCCTCCGGCGGCGTGCCGGAGGGCGCCACGCTGGTCCAGGTCGACCGGGACCGGCCCGGCGCGTTCGACCGGTTGGCCGGCGAGCAGTTCGACGCCGTCGTCGACGTGTCCAAGTACTCGGTGAACTGGGTCAGGGACGCGATCGCCGCGTTCGGCGGGACGACGCCGCACTGGACGTTCGTGTCGAGCATCTCCGTCTACGCCGATCACGGGACGGGCAGCGACGAACTCCTCCCTGCGCTGGAGGACGACCCGAACGAGGAGTTCACGTCCGAGCGGTACGGCGGCATCAAGGTGGCCAGCGAGAACGCGGTGCGGGAGGCGATGGCCGGCCGCGAGTTCATCGTGCGGGCGGGGCTCATCACCGGGCCGGGCGACCCGAGCGACCGGTTCGGGTACTGGCCCGCGCGGATGGCGCGCGGCGGCAAGGTCGTCGTGCCGGACAGTCCCGACCTGGGTTTTCAGCACATCGACGCGCGGGACCTGGCTCAGTGGATCGTGTTCGCGGCCGAGGAGCGGGTCACCGGGACGTACGACTCGACCGGGCCGGTCATGCCGTTCCAGATGGCCATCGGGGAGATCGCCGGGGCCACGGCGCCGCCCGGGACGCAGTTCGTGCCGGTCAAGGAGAGCGTGCTGAAGGAGTTGCAGGTCAACCCGTGGGCCGGGCCGCGGTCGCTGCCCCTGTGGTTGCCGCAGGAGTGGGCGAAGATGGTCGGCCGGGACGTGAGCAACGCGCTCGCCAACGGGTTGCGCACCAGGCCGCTGGCCGAGACCGCGCTCGACTCGCTGGAGTACGAGCGCGGCCTCGGGCTGGACCGGGCCCGGAAGGCCGGGCTGACGGCCGAGGAAGAGCAGGAGATCCTTACAGCAGTGAGTTGACCTGCGCGGCGACGAGGTCGATGCGCACGCCCTGGTTCGGGCAGCCGCCGAAGTGGTGCAGCCCGATCACCTTGTGCGTGCGCCTCGACAGCACGGGTGAGCCGGACGAGCCGCCTTCGGTGTCGCACATGTAGCTGATGTCGGACTGCGACGAGCTGCCGTTGACGCGTACGGCACGCACGACGCAGTAGCCGCCGCCGTTGTTGTTGTCACGCAACGACAGCTTCTTCAGCTTCCCGGCCGGGTGGCCGACGATGTACATCTCTTCGCCCACGGCCGGGACGCGCGCGTCCAGTTCGAGGTAGCCGAACGAGCTGATGGCCGCGAAGTTGTTCACGGTGAAGAGGGTGTAGTCGAGCGCGGCGCTGTACTTCAGCACCGACGCCGCCAGCACCTTGGTGACGGTGGCCGAGTTCGTGCCGCCGCAGGTCGGGCACTGGTAGTTGAACCACACCTCGATGCCGCTGGTGCTCGTGAAGCAGTGTTCGTTGGTGAGCATGCGGTTGTTGGGGCCGACGCGCCACGCCGTGCACAGCGAACTGCCGTTGCGCAGCAGCTTCGCCACGGACGCGGTCTTGCCCCACTCGGTCGGGTTGCTGGACTGGTAGCAGACGGCGTCCTTGTAGTCGTTCGTGCCGCAGATGCTCTGCACGGACGGCTGGGACGACATCTCGGCCTCGGTGTAGCCGCGCGTCAGCTTGTCGATCCGGACGCGCGACAGCGGGTTCGTCACCGAGACGAGAGCACGGTCCCCGGTGATCGACATGGCCCAGAAGCCGGACGCGTCGACCGTGGCCGTGAGCGAGGCCTTGAGATCTCTCGTGTACGTGTACTTCTCGGTGCCGTCGGGGTTCGACACCGTGAGCACGTCACCTGGCAGGATCCGCAGGTCCGTGAAATGCAGCTTCACGTAGCCGGAGCCCGGTCGTTCGATCACCGTCGAACGATTCGCGCCACCCACGCGGACTGAGACGTTTTCCTCAGTTCCGATTTCCTGCGTCTGCGGCGAAGAGGCCTGAGCAGGAGTAGAGGTGGTGGTAGCAGGGACGATGGACGTCATCGGCAGGGCGAGTGCCAGTGCCGTGAGGAGTTGCAGGGTTTTCCTCATGCCTTTTGATACTTCCGACGTCACCTGGCCGTGTCAGCCCGCCGAACGTCGGTAATGGAGGATTCGATGCAAGTTGTCCATTTCGGTCATTCCTGCGTGCTTCTCGACTCGGGAACCACCCGCGTGCTGATCGATCCCGGCGCGTTCTCCGCGGGGTTCGAGGACGTCACCGACCTGGACGCCGTGCTGGTCACGCACCAGCACCTCGACCACCTCGACGAGAACCGGCTGCCCGCGCTGCTCGAGGCCAACCCGCGGGCGCAGCTCATCGTCGACGAGGGCAGCGCACCCAAGGTCGAGAACACGACCGTCGCCCGGCCGGGTGACACCTTCAAGGTCGGCGACATCAGCGTCAAGGTCGTCAACGGCACGCACGCGGTGATCCACGAGGACGTCCCGGTCATCGCGAACGCGGGTTACGTGATCAACGACGGCGCGTTCTACCACCCCGGCGACGCGCTGTTCGTGCCCGACGAGGACGTCGACGTGCTCGGCCTGCCGACGATGGCGCCGTGGATGCGCCTCGCCGAGACCGTGGACTTCCTGCGCGCCGTCAAGCCACGGGTGGCCGTGCCGATCCACGAGAAGCTGCTGGCCATGCCCGAGTTCGTCTACGGCATGATCACGAACCTCAAGCCGGAGGGCACCGAGGTCAGGCCGCTGACGCCTGGCGAGGTGACGGAAGTCTGACGTAGGTCGTCGGCACGGCGTCGTGGGCGAGAGCGATGTCCACGGCGTCGAGCACGGCCTGGCGCGCGCCCGGCCGGTGCAGGTCACGGGCGTCGACGGTGACCCGGGTCAGCCCACCGCGGCGCGCGGACCGGGCCGTCGCGTACACCAGCGCCAACGACCTCAGCTCGCCGAAGCTGCTGCGTTCGGTCAGCGCGTGCAGGCGGCCCAGCGTCGCGAGCCCGCTGCCCACCTCGCGCACGGCGTGGGCGTCGGCGCAGCGGGAGAACCTGTGCTTGGCCAGCGCGAGCAACGTCCCGGGCGACGCCACGCACCGCCGGGGCGCGAACGTGTCGGCGACGAGCCCGAGGGCGTCCAACTGCAGGCGGGCCCCCGTCAGCAGCAGCCCGGCCTCGTAGGCGGGCAACCGCCGTTGGCCGAGGCCGTGCAGCACGACCGCATCACCCAGTGCGGCCCGCTGCCGCACCCATTCCTGCGCCCTGTCGAGCTCGCGGGGGACCACGAGCAGCGACAACGGCACGCGCCGCGGCGTCAGGGCCGCGGCGAGATCAGCGCATCGGTCGAGTGTCTGCGGACCGATGCCGGACAGGGAGACCACGAGCTGTGAGTGCACCTGATGAGTGCGCCACGCCGTGGTGACATCCGCGTGAAACCGGCGAGAACTCAGGCGAGCCAGTCTGCGAAGGACCGGCCGGTGAGGCGCTCGTAGGCCTCGATGTAGCGCGCACGGGTCGCTTCGACGACGTCCGCGGGCAGCGGGGGCGGCGGCACGTCCGACTTGCGGTCCCAGCCCGACTCGGCGGACGTCAGCCAGTCGCGCACGAACTGCTTGTCGAACGACGGCTGCACGCGGCCGGGCTCGTAGCCCTCGGCCGGCCAGTAGCGCGACGAGTCCGGCGTGAAGACCTCGTCCGCGAGGATCAGCTCACCCGAGGCGTCCAGGCCGAACTCGAACTTCGTGTCGGCCAGGATCAGGCCCCGCGTCAACGCGTACGCGCGCGCCTCGCTGTACAGCTCGATCGTGCGGTCACGCAGCTTCGACGCGAGCTCGACACCGTGCTTCGCGGCGATGACGTCGAACGACACGTTCTCGTCGTGCGCGCCGATCTCGGCCTTGGAGGCGGGCGTGAAGATCGGGGGGTCCAGCTCGGACGCCTCGACCAGCCCGGCCGGCAGCTCGATCCCGCACACCGCGCCGGTCGCCGTGTAGTCGGCCATGCCGGAGCCCGTCAGGTACCCGCGCGCCACGCACTCGACGTCGACCATCCGCAGCTTGCGCACCAGCAGCGCCCGGCCGCGGACCTCGGCGGGGATGCGCGGGTCGTCGAACGCCACCAGGTGGTTCGGGGCGAGCCGCTCGAACCAGAACACGCTCATCGCGGTCAGCACGCGCCCCTTGTCGGGGATCTCCGTGCTGAGGATGTGGTCGTACGCGGAGATGCGGTCGGACGCGACGAACAGCAGCAGCTCGTCGTCCACGTCGTACAGATCGCGGACCTTGCCGCGGGCGACGTGCTGGTAGTCAGCGAGCGTGGGCACGACCTGAGCCTACGGGCCAGGTTCCAGGAAGCACGAACAGGCCCTCACCACTACAGATCGGAGGAAAAGAAGCTTAAGGTGCACCCGTGCTCACAAGAAAGGCCTTGTGGATCCCAGCTTTGGCCAGTGCTGCTCTGCTGATCGTGCTGGGTGTGGCCGGGTGGAGCTTCGACTCCAGCCCCATTTCGTCTCCTGCTCCTGGTGGCTCGCTGAACTCCAGCGTGCCCCAGGCCGTGAGCATCGTGCCGACCCCCGACGTCGCCGACATCACGGTCAAGACATCGTCGTCATCACCCTCCCCGACGACGACCACGCCCAAGACCTCGCAGAAGCCGCCGCCGGTCCAGCCCCCCGCGCCCGTGCAGCAGACGACGACCTCGGAGCCGCCCCCGCAGCAGGGGTTGCTGGTCAACGAGGGCGCGCGCTGCGACCCCGAGGGCGCCAAGGGCATCGGCCTGCTCGGCGAGAACCTGGTGTGCCGCAAAGATCCTCAGCGCGGCGACCGGTTGCGCTGGCAGAAGGCCTAGCGGGCAGACGGCCTAGGCGCGCCACTCCAGCACGTCGACCTTGTCGCCCACCGAGATGGTGCCGGTGCGCACCACCTGCGCCTTCATCCCGAACGTGACCCCGCCGTCGGGGTCGCGCCGGTAGGTCGCCAGCGTGCGAATCGGCTCCGGCCCGGACTTCAGCCCTGTTCCCTGGTCCACCATCGGCACCGCGCACCGCACGCAGTCCTTGGCGTAGGCCAGTTCCACGTCCCCGATCGCGGCGCGCCGCACCCGGTCCTCCGTGTGCGGTTCCGGCCAGCCGGACACGACCACGTTGGGGCGGAAGCGGTCCATCGGCACCGGTTCGCCGCCGCGTTCCAGGATGCGCTCGTTCAACCCGTCCAATGAGGACAGCGAGAGCACCAGCAGCGCGTTGCCGTCCGCGTACCCGACGACGCCGGTGGTCTCACCCGTGGTCTCGCGGTGGATGTCCGGTGGCGTGCGCACGAGCCGCACGGATCGCTTCAGTGCCTGGGAGAACGACTCCGCGGCCTCGTCGCCCTGGTCCACGCCGAACCCGTGCCAGGTGTGCACGACGACCGGCACACGCGGCCCGTCGGTGATGATCGGGAACACCGATCCGCCGTGCAGCAGCGCGTCGTCCGTCAGCCGGGGACGGATCGCCGCCATCTCCGGCACCTTGCGCTGCGACAGGAACACGCCGTCCTCGTCGACCAGCATCATCATCCGGTCGCCGCGCAGCCCGGTGGGCTCCACGGCGCGGGACGTGACGGGGTACCCGCCACATCCCTTGACCGGGTGGACGACCAGCGAGGAAACGATCACAGGATCGGTTCCGGCTCGTAGGCCGGGTACTTGTCGACGACCGCCGCGACCTGCTCGACGATGGCCGCGACCTGCGCCGACGCCACGCCGGTGAACGACAGGCGGTCGGCCAGCAACGCCTCCAGGGCGGCCTTGTCGAGCGGCAGGCGGTCGTCGGCGCCGAGGCGGTCCAGCAGGTCGTTCTCCGCGAGGCCCTGCTCGCGCATCGCCAGCGCGACGGCCACCGCGTTCTCCTTGATGGCCTCGTGCGCGGTCTCCCGGCCGACGCCCGCGCGCACGGCCGCCATCAGCACCTTCGTCGTGCCGAGGAACGGCAGGTAGCGGTCCAGTTCACGGGCGACGACGGCCGGGTACGCACCGAACTCGTCGAGCACGGTCAGGAACGTCTCCAGCAGGCCGTCGAACGCGAAGAACGCGTCGGGCAGCGCGACCCGGCGGACGACCGAGCACGACACGTCGCCCTCGTTCCACTGGTCGCCCGCGAGCTCGCCGACCATCGACAGGTAGCCGCGCAGGATCACCGCGAAGCCGTTCACGCGCTCGCACGAGCGGGTGTTCATCTTGTGCGGCATGGCGCTGGAGCCGACCTGGCCGGGCTTGAAGCCCTCGGTGACGAGCTCGTGGCCCGCCATCAGCCGGATGGTCTTCGCGACCGACGACGGCGCGGCGGCGAGCTGCACCAGCGTCGAGACGACGTCGAAGTCGAGCGAGCGCGGGTAGACCTGGCCGACGGACGTGAGCACGCGCTCGAAGCCGAGGTGGCCCGCGACCGTGCGCTCCAGCTCCGCGAGCTTCTCCGGCGTGCCGAGCAGGTCGAGCATGTCCTGGGCGGTGCCGACCGGGCCCTTGATGCCGCGCAACGGGTAGCGCGCGATCAGTTCGTCGAGGCGGGAGAACGCGACCAGCAGCTCGTCGGCGCCCGTCGCGAACCGCTTGCCGAGCGTCGTGGCCTGCGCGGCGACGTTGTGCGAACGGCCGGCCATCACCAGGTCGGCGTGCTCGGCGGCGAGGCGCGCGAGGCGGCCGAGCACGGCGGCGACCTTGGAGCGGATCAGCTCGAGCGACCGCAGCACCTGCAGCTGCTCGACGTTCTCGGTCAGGTCGCGCGAGGTCATCCCCTTGTGGACCTGCTCGTGGCCCGCGAGCGCGTTGAACTCCTCGATGCGCGCCTTCACGTCGTGCCGGGTGACCCGCTCGCGCGCCGCGATCGACTCGAGGTCGACCTGCTCCAGCACGCGCTCGTAGTCCGCGACCGCCGTGGCCGGGACCTCGATGCCCGCGGCCGCCTGCGCCTTGAGCACGGCGAGCCAGAGCTGGCGCTCCAGCACGATCTTGTGCTCGGCGGACCACAGCGTCGCGAGCGACGTGGAGGCGTACCGACCTGCGAGGACGTTGGCGATGCGGGGCTTCGTCACGTCACTGAGGTTAGTGCACCTCAGCCCGTCTCCCAGACGACGCCGGGGTCCGTGACCAGCTGTGTGAGCACAGCCACGCCCACCGGCACGGTCTGCCGCTGCCCGTTGCCGTTCGAGGGGTTGTGCGCGTAGGCCGTGATCTCCACGACGAGCCCGCTGTCGAACGAGCGCAGCACTCCCACCTGCTGGACCTGCGGGTCGTTGTAGCGGAACTCGGCCCCGTACACGAACGACCCGTTGTTCTTCCACAGCTGCTGGCACGTGTCCGCGCCGGAGCAGAAGAGCTCGCTGGAGAAGCTCTCCTTGCGCACCGACACCCTCAGCGCGGTCGGCCCGATCTCGTCGGAGAAGTAGACGAAGCCGGAGAACTCGGTGTCGCCTTCCTTCCACCGCGGGGGTTTCGTCTCATACGGCAGGGACATCCCGCTGCGGCCGGGGCCGAACGACGCGTAGGAGTCCTTGGTGCTCGGCATCCGGGCCCGGAGCCCGGCGACCAGGCCGTCGCCGAGGCGCTGGGCCCGCCGCTCCGGCGACTCGGTCGGCGCGGCCGACGCGCTGGACGGCGACTCGGTGGCGAGTTGGGCGTTGTCCTCGCGCGGCAGCAGGCCGGGCAGCGAAAGCGACACGACGGCGATCATCGCCGTAGCCACGCCCACAGCGACCAGGGCTCGTCGTCGACTTTTTTTCTGCTCCACCCGCCTGATCAGGGTGTCGGGGTCGAAGTCGAGCGGCGGCTCGTCCCAGACGGCCAGCAGCATTCCCTCGCGGATCTCCTGCTCACTCACGACGCGACCCTCCCCGAACTGCTGTCGAGCTTCTCCACGATGGTGCGCAGCGTGGCGAGACCGCGCGCTGTCTGGCTCTTGACCGTGCCCTCGGTGCACCCCATGGCCACCGCCACCTCGGCGACCGACAGGTCCTCGAAGTACCTCAGCACGAGCACCGCCCGTTGGCGCGGCGGGACCTGGAGCAACGCGGTGTGCACCAACTCACGCGCCCACAACTTCGCACTGGTCGTGTCCGGGTCCACGGTGGCGTCGGCGGCGTCGGGCAGCTCTCCGTCGCGCTGCTCGGCTCTGCGCCACGGCCTGCGCTTCTCGTCCAGCCAGGTGCGCAGCAGCACCTTGCGGGCGTAGGCGATCAGGTTGTCGAGGTCCTTGATCCGCTTCCAGGCGAGGTACATCTTCATGAGGCTCGACTGCATCAGGTCTTCCGCTGTGTGCCAGTCGCCACAAAAGAGGTACGCAGTACGTCGCAAAGACGCGGCATTGGCTGCCGCGAATTCACGAAAGCCCTGTTCATCGGCCTTGCGCATGCGATCCCCTCTCGCGTCCTCAACCAGGGGAACGCAGCGGAGGAACGTGGGGTTGCATCACCCGTGACGCGAAAGGGCCGAACGGAGCATCCTGCCCGCGACGCCGCGCGGATCGGACTTGAGCTCGATGAACGAGTTGACCACCGAGCCGTCGACCAGCGCAATCAGCTCCTCGATCCGTTCCGGGCCGACGTCCCGGCCCGAGCGCGTGAACACGTCCGCGATGAGCCCGCGCAGTTCGGTCGACAGCACCCGCATCAACGGCCGCAGGTACGGGCGGCGGCCGGTCGCGACCAGGCGTTCGTAGCGCAGCAGCACGGCCTCGACGTCGGTCGCGTCCTCGCCGACGAGCAGGTCGAGCATGAACTCGACGAGCACGTCGTCGGTCATCTGCTCGGAGATCGACGAGAGCCGCTCGCGGAAGCTCGCGAGCTCGCTGCGGCCGTGGTGCTCGACGGCCGCGGTGATCAGCTCGTCGAGGGAGTCGAAGTAGTACGTGGTCGACGCGAGCGGCAGACCAGCGCGTTCGGCGACCGCGCGGTGCCTGATCGCGTCGAAACCGCCCTCCGCGAACAGGCCGGACGCGGCCTCCACGAGCGCCTGCCGCCTGCGCTCGCCCTTGGGAGTTGCTGCCGTCATAGTCGAGCCAGGGTACTGGGCGTTCGGTCAGAACTTGGGCGCCAGTGCGTCCGCAACCCTGCGGACCTGCACTTTCAGCTGCCCTTCGCCCTCCGTGTACACGTAGAGGTCCTGGCCCTTCGCGGTCTCGCGCTTCTCCGTGCCCTGCGGTGCCTCGAACTGCTGCGGCGTGACGATCGCGGTGACGGTGAGGCCGTCGATTTTGAACGCGGCCGAGCGGCTGTCGGGGGAGCAGCTCAACGTGGGCGTCTGCGCGGTGTCCGGTGGAACCGAAAGCTCGACGGCGAGGGCGTCGGCGAGCTCTCGGTTCACACCTGCACAGCCCTGCACTGTGCTGTCACCGGCACCGAGGCCGGTGCTTCCCAGCGTGGACCCGTCCCCCTGCGTGGACGTTTCCTTGCCGGCGAAGTTCGTGGGCGGGTTCGCCTTCTGCGGCGACATCGGCGATTCTGCCGCCTCGTTCCGGTCTTGCCCAGAACCGGCGCTGTTCATGGCGCTCGTGTCCTGGCTCGTCCCGCTGTTCACGGCGAAGACGCCACCGAAGCCGAGCACCACGACGAAGGCGGTGCCGGCGGCGATCGAGTTGCGCCTGCGCTGCGTGGCCCTGCGCGAGCCCGTGCGGATGTCACCGACGTCGAAGGACGCCGGTGGCGCGTCGTGTGCGGCGTCGCGGAACAGGTCCGCGAGCTTCTGCTCGTCCATCTACGTCCTCCTCTCGCTGGTCACGACGCCGGTCGCAGGTCGTCGATGGTGTCTCCCAGAGCTTCCCTGAGAGCGGCCAGCCCGCGCGCGGTCTGACTCTTCACAGTTCCCTCCGAGCACTTCAGCGCCTCGGCCGTGGCCGTGACGTCGAGGCCCTCCAGGAACCTCAGCACGAGCACCGCCCGTTGCCTCGGCGGGACTCTGCGCAGGCCCTTCATCAACGCCTCGCGCGTCGCGACCGTCTCGCCGATCTCGGTGTCCGTCGTCGGTGACTCGGGCATGTCGTCGGTGAACTTCTCGCGCCGCCACGGCCGGCGGGACTCGTCGATCACCGCGCGCACGACGCTGCGGCGGACGTAAGCGTCCAGAGCCTGCTTGTCCCGGATCTTCCGCCACCTCCTGTGCAGTGCCACGAACGCCGTCTGCGCGAAGTCGTCAGCGCGGTGCCAGTCGCCGCACAGCAGGTATGCCGTTCGGCGCACAGCCTCACGGCGAGCCACGAAGTACTCCGCGAACTCCTGCTCGTCGCGCTGATCCACGCGGACTGCTCTCCGCTCGTTCATCGAGTTGCACTGACTGGACGGAACCTGGGCCACCAACGGTTGCACGAACCTCCGGCGAGAGCTACATCACCCCCTCGGTCGTTCACCTGATGTGATGTGATCGGGGTTGTGAAGCCCATTGACCTGCGCTCGGACACCGTCACCCAGCCCGACGACGCGATGCGCCGGGCCATGGCGGCGGCCGAGGTCGGCGACGACGTCCTCGACCACGACCCGACGATGGCCGCCCTGGAGGAGCGGGTGGCCGCGCTCCTCGGCGTCGAGGCCGCTCTGTGGGTTCCCTCCGGTTCGATGGGCAACCTCATCGCTTTGTACCTGCACCTGTCGCGGGGGGACCGGTTCCTCGCGCCGCTCGGGGCGCACGTGCTGGACGCCGAACTGGGGACCGCGGCCTGGCTGGCCGGCGGGATGCCGCACGCGCTGGTCGACGTGACGCCTGCCGCCGTCGTCGCGGCCGCTGGTGGCGAGTCGCCTTACTACGGGCTGCGGACGACGTTGTTGTGCTTGGAGAACACGCACAACGCTGCCGGCGGCACGGTCACCTCGGCTTCCGCTCACGGCGAGTTGGTCGCCGCTGCTCGGTCCCGCGGGCTGGCCGTGCACCTGGACGGGGCCCGGTTGTGGAACGCGGCCGTGGCGCTCGGTGTGCCGCCTTCTTCTTTGGTCTCTGGTGTCGACACCGTGCAGGTGTGCCTGTCGAAGGGGCTCGGGGCGCCGGTCGGGTCCGTGGTGGCCGGGTCGTCCGCCTTCGTCGTCGAGGCTCGGCGGGTGCGGAAGATGCTGGGCGGCGGGGTGCGGCAGGGCGGTGTGCTGGCCGCGGCCGGGCTCGTCGCCCTGGACCGGATCTCGTCGTTGGCCGCTGATCACGCTTGTGCCGCCGATCTGGCTGCCGGGCTTCGTTCGCTCGGGTGGGACGTGGAGGAGCCCGCGACGAACATCGTGCTGGCGTCCGTTCCCGAACTGGACAAGACGTTGCTGTCGTTGCGCGAGGCCGGGGTGCTCGCCAGTCCGATGTCGGGCAAGGTCCGGTTCGTGACGCACGGCGACGTGGACTCGTCCGACATCGCCGAGGTGCTGCGCCGGGTGCGGGAGAGCGTCTGATGCGCTGGATCGTGTTCGACTTCGGCGAGGTCATCAGCCGCCGCAACCCCGCCCTGCCCGCGATGGCGGCCCGGCTCGGGGTGTCGCTGGACGCGTTCGAGGCCGCCTACTGGAACCGGGACGCCTACGACCGCGGTTCCTCGGACGCCGACTACTGGGCGTTGATCGGGTCGGTGCTGGGGCGGTCGTTCTCGGCGGACGAGGTGCGGGAGATGACCGCGCTCGACAACGGCGGGTGGCTGGACGATCCGGTGCCCGAGACCGTCGCGTTGATCGAGGACCTGGCTGCCCTGGGTGTTCCCCTGGCGTTGCTGTCGAACGCGCCCGTGACGTTCGCACGGCTGGCCTCGGAATCCTCGTGGGCCGGGCACTTCCGGCACCTGGTGTTCTCCGGTGATCTGCTGCTGGCCAAGCCGGACGCGGCGATCTGGGAGCACACGTCGTCGCTGATCGGCTCGAAGGACGTCATCTTCTTCGACGACCGGCAGTCCAATGTAGATGGTGCACTGGCGGCCGGTTGGGACGCGCGGTTGTGGACCTCAGCCGCTGCTGCGCGCATTGAGCTCCTTGCGGAGTTCGGCGATCTCCGCGCGTAGGTTCCTGAGCTCCTCGGCCGCTTCGAGCTCGGCGTTCTCGACGCCGCGCAGCTTCTCGACGAGCCAGCTCGCGATCGTTCCGGTGATGACACCGAGCAACGCGATCCCGCCGACCATGAGCAGCCCCGCGACCAGCCGCCCCTCACCCGTGACGGGGTAGCGGTCGCCGTACCCGACCGTCGACATGGTGGTCAGCGTCCACCACAGCGCGTCGCCGAACGTGGTGATGCTGGCGTTTTCCGCGTGCCTTTCCGCGTCCAGCACGGCGAGGCTCGCACAAAACGCGACTATTGCCGTCACGCCCGCGACGTAAATGCTCACCCGCTGCCGGATCTTGTCCTGGAACTTCTTGTTCAGCAACGTGATGACCGTGATCAGCCTGAGCACTCTCAGCTGCCGAACCATCGGCAGGATGACCGCGGCAAGATCGAAAAGGTGCGTCCTGAGGAATTTCAACTTGTTCTGCGCCAACATCATCCTGGTCGCGAAGTCGGCCGCGAACACCGCCCAGACCAGCCACAACACCACTTCGAGGGTGAAGTGCATGGCCCCGTGGTCGTCCAGAACCTGCCACGCGTAGGCGGCGAGAAAGACCACGGCGAGTGCCGTCAACGGCCACTCGACCTTTCGTTCCCACCGCTCGAGGCGGGCCTCGTTCGCCAGCAACACCGCCCCATGGTGAGCGGTGCGCCGTCATTTATCCAGGGTCATCGCCTGGATTTGATCGCACCGTAAGCCGCGGTGCCTGCGAGGAGTAGTCCTCCAATCACAGCGAGCCAGAAAAGGCCTTTCACGACAGCCCCCACCACGGCCAGCACGATCCAGATCGCCACCAGCCACCCGATGATCGCCCACATAGGAACCTCCCTGCTCCGTTCCGTGAACGTCCGGCCCCGCGTTTTTGTTGCACGCGTCTTGCTTCAGAGCCAGGCCTTCAACCGCCGAAGAGCCTCCTCGACGTCCTGCGTGGCGCCGGCGAACGACATCCGCACGAACTGGTGCCCGTCCACGGGGTCGAAGTCGATGCCGGGCACGATCGCGACCCCGGTGTCCGCCAACAACTTCCGGCAGAACCCCATCGAGTCGTCCGTCAGGTGCCGCACGTCCGCGTACACGTAGAAGGCCCCGTCAGCGGGCGCCAACTTCCCGATCCCCAGGTCCGTCAGGCCCTCGAGCAGCAGATCCCGGTTGACCTTGTACCGCTGGAGGTGGCCGGCCGTCTCCGCGTACGAATCGGCGTGAAACGCCTCAACCGCCGCGTACTGCGCCAACGCCGGCGGACACAACGTGAAGTTGCCCGTCAGGCAATCCACGGCCCTCCGCAGCCTCTCCGGCAACAACATCCACCCCAGCCGCCACCCGGTCATCGCAAAGGCCTTCGAGAACGAGTTGACGACGATCGCGTCCCGACTCGTCTCCCAGGCACACCGCAACGGCTCCCCGTAGCTGATCCCGTGGTAGATCTCGTCACTGATCAGCTGAACCCCGTTGCCGGCACACCACTTCGCGATCGGCTCGACGTCGGCGACCGTCCCGGTGGGATTGGCAGGGCTGGCGACGATCACGCCCTTGAGCCCGGGATCGAGCATCTCCACCGTGGGCTGGAACCGGGTCTCCGGCCCACAGGGCAGCTCGACGACCTCACACCCCAACGCCTTGAGGATGTTCCGGTAAGCCGGATACCCGGGCCGCGCCAACGCCACCCGGTCCCCGGCGTCGAAGGCGGCCAGAAACGCCAACGTGAACGCCCCCGACGACCCGGTGGTCACCACCACGTCGTCCGCGGCCACCTCAAGCCCGTACTGCCGGCGGTAATGCCCGGCAATCGCCTGCCGCAGCTCGAGAATCCCCAGCTGCTCGGTGTACCCGAGCGAGTGCTGCTCGAGGGCACGCGCCGCAGCGTCCCGCACGGGCCGCGGCGCAGGACTCGACGGCTGTCCGGCGGCCAACGAGATCACGTCCCCGTGCGTGCGCTGCCGCTGGGCGGCGGCGGACAGCACGTCCATGACGTGGAAGGGCGGGACGTCGGCGCGGGCAGCCACGGTCAGCATGCCGCCAGGCTAACTCCCCACCCACCACGCAGGCCCAGCCCACGCGAACCGTCCTACCCCTTGCCACCCACCACCTGCCGGCCTGCCGACCGCCAGCGCCTCCCTCACCAGCCTCACCCGGCCCCTGCCGTCGCTCTCACCCGGTCCCCTGCCGTTGCCCTCTCCGTCCGCCCGTCGCCCCTCCGTCCGCCCGGCACCCTCCGGTCCGCCCCCCGCGCTTCCGTATAGCGGGAGGAACGAGAACAGTGTTTTGGGACATTCACTACCCATGTGGGTGTGGACAACCAAAACCCGGCCCTTTTCCGTCACGACATATCTGACGGAGAAGGGCCGGGTTCAGGACAAAGCTCACCCGATCGTGGGCGTTAATACCCTTGGTAGCCGCCGCCCTGGGCCATTGCCTTCAGGCCTGGGTGGCCTTCGAAGCCTCCGTAGCGCGAGAAGGTGTAGCGGACGCCGGCGATGATGTTGTCGACCGGATTCCAGATGTCGTCGTGGCCGGGCAGCTTGTGGGCGTTGAAGGTCGAGTCGATGCACTGCATCAGGCCCTTGGAAGGTGTGCCCGCCTGGGCGTTGGAATCCCAGAGGTTGATGGCGTGCGGGTTGCCGCTCGACTCCTTCTCGATGATCTTCCAGATCTCGTCGATGTTCTCTTCGGTGACCGGGATGCCATTGGCCTGGAGGATTTTGATGGCCTCGCGGATCCACTCCTCCACGTTGCCCGGAGGCGGGCTGCCCGAGGGCGGGCCGCCGCTGGCGCCGAGGCCGCCCATGCCACCGCCCTCGCCGCCTCCACCACCGCCGCCTCCACCACCACCGGAAGCGCCACCACCTCCACCGCCGCCGTTGCCCGAAGGCGCGGGCGCCGGCGGGGTCGAGGTGGCGGTGGAGGACGCCTTGGTCGAGTCGTCGGGCGGGGCGGTCGGGGCCCAGTCGACGGGCTTGCCGGGGGCCGGGACGAACGACTGGGTGTTCGGGTCCGCCAGGGTCGAGAACTTCGGGGTCAGGGCTGCGGGGCGGCCCTTCAGGGTGCCGGCTGCGGCGTTGACGGCGGTTTCCGCCTGGGAGATGACCGGGTTGGCGTCGCTGAGGGCCTCGGCGACGTAGCTGCGGATGACGCTGTCGACGTCCTCCTGGGGCTGGCCGCGGAGTTGCCGACGGGTCTGGCGGGCTCGGCTCAGGAGGTTCTCGCAGATGCGGCTCATCGACGTCTTGGCGGTTTCCAGTGCGCTCGCGGCCGCCTCCAGGTCGGTCGCGGCGTTGGTGAGCGCTTCGGCCATCGAGGTGCCGCACTTGGTGACGTTGCCCATGTAGGCGACGAAGCCGTCGGCGGACTTGCCTTCCCAGCCCCCGTCGAGCTGCGCGACGGAGCGTTGCAGGACGCCTGTCTGGTCGCCGCACTTGCCGGCGGCCTGCTTCCAGCGGGTCGCGATGTCGCGGACGGCCTGGGGCTGGGCGGTCTCGACCTTGTCGGCGAGCGCGGCCAGTTCCGCGCCGCCAGGCAGCGCCGCGACTTCGTCCATCGCACTCACGGCTACACCGCCCTCATGGAGTTCTTGTTGACTTCCTCGACGTCGTCCACGTTGGTCTGGATCGCGTCGAGTGCGCTTTCCACCTTGCGCAGCACCTTCTCGGCCGCTTCGAACTCCTGGGCGCCCGCTTGGTCCAATGCGGACACCGCGCCCGAGATCGCACCGGAAGAGCCGAGTTTCCCGAAAATGTCCGGATTGCCGTACTGGCCGGAAAAGCCGTCACCGATCGCGCCGAATTGCCCGGCCTGACTGCTCACGGTCGTTCGGCACTGTTCCATGGCTTCCGTGTTGAACTTCGTCGCAGCCACGCGCGCCTACCCCCTCAACGTCTGCTCGCTGACCTTAGAACGAATTGCGCCGGGCGGTGCGGCGATTCGCTCTTTCGAACGACGATGCCCGCCCGTCGAGTTCGACGGGCGGGCATCAACGGGGGTTCCGTGATCAGACTTCTTGCAGGAGTTCCCAGATCGACCCGGCGAGCCGGTGGTTGTCGACGGGCGTGATCGTGCACCACTGACGGCCGTCGCTGCTCGGCTTGAGCTGGCGCAGGTACCGCCCGTTGTGCGTGTCGTGGAACGAAACGACGCGTGCGGCGCGGTGTCCGTTGCGCTGCACGCCGAACTGCCCGCGCGTCGAGATGCCGTCGAGCATGCCGGCGAGCTCCTGAGCGTCGCCGAGCCGCATTCCCTGCCGCTCCAACGAGGTGATCATGCGTTGTGCGTCCAGCCCGACGTTCTTGGCAGCGGAGACCAGCTCGTCGTACGGCATGCTGATCGACCGCCCGAACCCGGCGGGCATCTCACCGGCGACCGACACCGCGGCCTCGGCGAGTGCCGTGCCGCGTGCCTCGATCAACCACATCTCGTCGCGGTCCTGCACGGCGAGGATCGCCTCGTCGCCGATCGCCGCGGCGAGTCCGCTGATCTGCCGGTCGGCCCAGATCCACAGGTCGATGGCCACCTGGTGGTTGGCCAGCAGGGCGAACCCGTCCGCGAGCTCCGGCACGACCCGCCCGTTGCGGGCGAGGCCGCGCGCCTCGAGTGACTCCCAGGCCCGCTTCACCACCTCGGCCTTCTCGGTGTGGGTGATGGAGGGGATCCGCGTGTCCAGCGCGACGTGCGCGGCCGGGAGGCGTTGCGCCTCCCAGACCACGGCGAACTCCACTGTGGACAGAACCACAGAACCTGGTGAGCTCAAAGGGATCTACTTGTCCTTCGGGTCTTCGCCGATGACGGACTGAACCACCATGCGGTCATCACCGAACATCTCGTCGGAGTCGACGCCGTACTTGCGCACGTGCTCGCCATCCTCCTCGCCCTCACCCTTGGCCGCGCTGGCAGCGGGCGACATGAGCGATCCGGCGCCCTTGCCACCGACGCCACCCTTGCCGGCCGCAGCAGCACCGGCACGGTTCGCCTCGGGCCCGACACCACTGGCACCGCCAGGGGTCATCGCGCCACCGGGCCCCTTGCCCGCGACACCGGTACCGCCCGCGCCACCGGCACCTCCACCGCCGGGCCCACCCTTGGCACCCGCGCCGATGGTGCTGGGCGCCCCCTTCGGACCGGTGGGCGCGATGGGCGTCTTGGGCGCCTGGCTCGGACCACGTCCACCGCCGACGACCTGGGCGCCGCGCGCCCCCGTCGCTCCACCGGCGAGTGCGGCCGCGCCGGTGGCAGCGGCGGCGAGACCGATGGGCGGGGTGCCGATCGGCTTGGGCAGGCCAGGGCCCGCCGCGATGGGGGTGCCGGGGCCTGTGCCGGGCATGACGCCGGTGGAGTTGCCGGGGATGTTCGGGATCGAGGTGCCCGGCGTGCCGGTGAAGCCGGGCGTGCCACCGGGGCTGCCCGTGTAGCCGGGGCCGCCGGTGATGCCGGGTGTGGCGCCGGTGCCGGGGGTGACGGCGGGGCCGACCGAGGTGGAGACGGCGCCGCTGGCGACGACGATGTCCGGCGGGGTGTTCGGCGCGCGGAACCCGTTGAGCGAGTTCTGGCTGCCGTTCACGTAGCCGTTGAGGCTGTCGATGGCCTGCTGGCGGGCCGCGTTGGTGGCCGCGACCTCCTTGGCGTGGTCGGTCTCGATGCCGAAGAAACCGCCGACCTTGTCGCCGAAGTTCTGCTCCGTGTCACCGCGCAGGTCTTGGGACGGAGGCGTGCTGTAGCGGGCCTGGCTGGTGCTCTCGCCCTGCTGCGTCATCGCCTTGGAGCTCTCGTTGGACGCCTGGCTGCTGTCGTCCAACCCCGCGGCGACCACGTCCGTCTTGGTGTGGCTCTTCTCTGCGGTGGCGCCACCCCAGTCGATCTTGAGGACCTTGAGCTGGTCCCGGATCGTCTGGTCGACTGACTCCAGGGTGTTCGCGAGGTCGCGCAGCGCGGCGGAGGCTTCGCCGAACTGGGTGGCCGCCGTGGTGCCCGAGAGCTTCTGGACCTCGTTCGCGAGATCCTCGTTGGACCAACCGTCGAAGTTCCAGTCAGTGAGCTGCCGATATCCCGACATGGCTCCCCCTCACTTCAATGTCTTGAGCGTCGCGAGCGCCAGACCAGCGGCCTTCTCAGCTTTGCCGCACAGCACCGCCTGATCGTTTTCGTCAGTCGTCTTGGGGATGTAACTGACCATCAGCTGCTGACCATCAGCGACGTCGACCGCGTAAGAGCAGTCGAATCCGCTACCACCAGTGAGCTCGATCTTCACCGCACCGTAGTCACCGACCTTGGTGGCGGTAGTCGTAACGTTTCCACCACCCGAAAGCCAGTAATCGACGCCTTTGTGCGCCACGGCGCCGATGGTGTAGGTGAACCGACCGGCGTTGGAGTAGTGGCAGACGGGCGAATCAGCGCCTTCCACGAGCTTCAGGTTCTCCGGCCTGCTGTCGAGCGTGTCGATCTGTTTCATCTGATCGGCGGTCAGCAGCTTGCAGGGGTCGACCGAACTCACCGGGAGGCTGCCCGGACGCTCGGGCAACTTGCCCCCCGAGTCGTTGCCGGTGGAACTGCCGGTCTGCGGCGCGGGAGTGGGGTTTCCCTTTTCCCCGCCGGTGCTGCAGGCCGACAGAGCCGCCACGAAAACCGCGACGGCAGCGAGCTTGGAAATCTGCATCTTCACGCTTTCGGCTTGAACGTCGCCTTGATGTCGTCCTCGCTGAGCCCGTACTGCTCGGCCGACGCCTTCAACTGGTCGGAAAGGCTCTCAAGAACGGTCATGTAGGCCCGGATTCGCTTGGCATAGGAATCGGGGTTGAACACCAGCCGATCGTTCCAAGCGGTGACGACGTCGGACGTCACCTTTCCGTCAGTCGTGACGATGCGCAATTTGCCGGCGCAGCGGTCGTACGCCTTGCTGAGGAGTATCCACTGTTCGTGGACGACTTTGCCCGCTTGGAGGACGGTGTCCTTCTCGACGTGGAACTTCTGGGTCCCCCCGCCACCCCCGAAGCCCTGCGTGACGCGGTCCATGACCGCGTCGGCGGCCTTCAGGGCGCCGAACGCCACACCCGCCATGCCGCCCGTCACTGCCGAAGCGGCACCGAGAACGGCACCCGCCCCCGCGTTCTCCTGTGTCACGACGTCATACCCCCGTACGGTCGGTAACGGTTCGGTCCCGCTTCGCAGGTTACCAACGCCTGCGTAAGACGTACCTGTGGTTGGACGAAGACCACCCGCCGTCGGTTCCACCTCACGCTCAGTGTCGTTCCTGGTGGCGCACCGCGCCGATTCCGGCACGTTCGGCAGCCGGGAGAGGACGAACGCGCTCGACTGCCTGGGGGAACACGTGAACGGCCCGCAACAGCCCTGTCGGCCGCACCATTGGCATCAGCAGCCTCATCCGTTCCCGCCGCATACCGTGCCGCTATTTCAGGCGCCCTGAGAAACGGCGGGTTTGATTGATCATCGCGGATGTGGCCTTGATCGATGCTTGCACGCTCGAGCCTGCGCCGTAGGCCGTGGTGAAGGGTGAAGGGTGAAGGAAGCCATCACGGTGTGCCAGGCGGTCGACGCCCGAGTCGCACCGCCGCGGTCGCGGGAACGGCCTCAAGACGGACCTGCCCATCCGCCGGTACGCCACGATGCCCCCGATCAACGAACCCGACTGCGACCCGAACTCCGCCTCGCGGACGAGGTGCGGAAGGCGATCGGATAGGGCACAGGTTGTCGGGTGTGCGGCGACCTGAGCCCATAGCGTTGACCACGTGTTGGAGCGACTCAACGAGGCCATGGCCCGCATCGAGGACGACCTCGAAGGCGAGGTCGACGTCCGGGTGCTCGCGCGGATCGCGGGCACCAGCGAGTACCACTTCCGGCGCATGTTCAGTGCGCTGGCCGGGATTCCGATCAGCGAGTACGTGCGGCGGCGGAAGCTCACCAAGGCGGCCAGCGAGGTCCTCAGTGGACAGGGGTCGTTGTTGGACATCGCCGTCAGGTGGGGTTACGGGTCCAACGAGGCTTTTGCGCGGGCCTTCAGGGCCATGCACGGGGTTGGGCCCCAGGAGGCTCGTCAGGACAAGAAGGCGTTGCGGTCGCAGCAGATCCTCACGTTCAGGTTGACCATCGAGGGGAGCACGAGCATGGAGTACCGGGTTGTCGAGAAGGACGCGTTCCGGGTTGTCGGGCGGGGGACGCGGGTGCCGTTGGTGCACGTGGGGATGAACCCGGCGATCGTGGAGTTCGTCAAGGGCATCGGGATGCCGACGCTGGAACGGATGAAGGCGCTCAGCGACGGGGAACCGGCGGGGATGCTGGCGCTCACGTTCAACCAGGAAGGTGTCGAGGAGGGCTCGATGCTCGACTACTTCCAGGGTGTGGTGACGAGCCAGGCAGCGCCCGAGGACATGGAGACCCTCGAAGTCGCGAAAGGCACGTGGGCGGTCTTCACCGCTGAGGGGCCCTATCCGGAGACCATTCAGTACATGTGGCGGGACATCTACACGCAGTGGTTCCCGTCCAACAGTTACGAGAGCGCGGAGGGGCCGCAGATGTTGCGCACGCAGATCGACGGGGACCAGGCCAAAGCCGAGTTGTGGATTCCCGTCACCAGCTGAGCACCAGGCGTTCCATCACGTCGCGCAGTTCCAGGACGGACAGCCAGGGCGCCGGGATCGCGTCCACGCCGTCGCGGGCTCCGAGGATGTTGCCGCAGATCGAACCCGTCGAGTCGCTGTCGCCCGAGTGGTTGACGGCGATGCGCACGGCGGAGGCGAAGTCGGTACCGACGAGGGCGGCGTGCAGGCCGATGGCCAGGGCCTCTTCGCCCACCCAGCCGCCACCCAGGGAGGACTCGATCTCCTCCGGGGTCAGCGGGCCGAGCGTCATCACCTTGTCCAGCAACGAGGACTGCTCCTCGTGGCCGTCCCAGCGGACCAGTTCGGCGCGCGCCACGCCTACCGCGGACGGCAGGTCCGCGCCGGCCAGGAGCGCCTGGACGATCACGGCCAGCGTGCCGGCTGACAGGTAGCCGCTGGGGTGGTGGTGGGTCATCCGGGCGGTGTCGACGGCCAGCGAGAAGACCTCGCGGACGTCTGAGGACCAGACGGCGACCGGGGCGGCGCGCATGACGCCGCCGCAGCCCTTGGAGTTGTTCTTCTCGTTGTGCTTCAAGGCCGTGATGCAGGTGTGGCCCGGGGCGCGGCGGGAGTGCAGGCGCCGGTCCGCCATCAGCCAGCCGTCATCAGCGACCGGCGGGCCGCCCTGCGTGTGCAGCCAGCGCGCGTAGGCCGCCCGCACGGTCAGACGGGGGTCGATGCCGTGCTGACGGGCCAGCAGCAGGCCTTCGAGGGTGAACAGCACCATCTGGGTGTCGTCGGTGATCTCCAGCGAAGGGAGGTCGACCACGCCGGCGGGGCCGTGGGAGCGGCGGATGTTGTCGATCGACGTGAACTCGATCGGCGCACCGAGGCCGTCTCCCGCGGCTCCACCGAGCACGCAACCCAGGAGGCTCACGGCAGGGTGATCTTTCCTTCCACTGCCTTCAGGGCGATGTCCGAACGGTGGTGCGAGCCGGTGAGGTGGATGTCCGCGACGCGCTTGTAGGCGCGCTCGCGGGCCTTCGCCAGCGACTTGCCGGTGCCCACGACGGACAGGACGCGGCCTCCGTTGGAGACCACGGCGCCGTCCTCGCGGCGGCGGGTGCCCGCGTGCAGGACGCCCTCGGACTCGGCGCCGGTGATCACGTCGCCGGTGCGCGGGCGGTTCGGGTAGCCCTCGGCCGCGACCACGACCGTCACGGCGTAGCCGTTCTCCCATTCCAGAGCCGGCAACGAACCGAGCGACCCGTTGGCAGCGGCCAGGAACAGAGCGGAGATCGGCGACTTCAGCAGGGCGAGGACCGACTGGGTCTCCGGGTCGCCGAAGCGGCAGTTGAACTCGATCACCTGCACGCCGGACGACGTCAGCGCCAGACCGGCGTACAGCAGACCGACGAACGGGGTGTCGCGGGCGCGCAGCTCGTCGACCACGGGCTGCACGCACCGCGTCACGATCTCGGACACCAGGCCCTCAGGGGCCCACGGCAGGGGCGCGTAGGCACCCATGCCGCCGGTGTTCGGGCCTGCGTCGCCGTCGCCCACGCGCTTGAAGTCCTGCGCCGGGATCAGCGGCACCACCGACACGCCGTCGGTGACGCAGAACAGCGACACCTCGGGGCCGTCGAGGAACGACTCGAGCAGCACCGGGTGGCCGCCGTCGAGCAACGTCATCGCGTGCGCGCGGGCCGCGGCCAGGTCGGACGTGACGACCACGCCCTTGCCGGCGGCGAGTCCGTCGTCCTTGACGACCCAGGTCGGTCCGAAGCGCCCGAGGGCGGCGTCCAGGCGGGCCGGGTTGTCCACGACCTCGCTGTGCGCCGTGGGCACGCCCGCCGCGTTCATGACGTCCTTGGCGAACGCCTTGGACCCCTCGATGCAGGCGGCGGCCTTCGACGGGCCGAAGCACGGGATGCCGAGGGCGCGGACCGCGTCCGCGGCCCCGACCACCAGTGGCTGTTCGGGGCCGATGACGACGAGGTCGGCCTTCCACTCCTTCGCCAGGCCGGCCACGGCCGCGGCGTCGGACACCTCCACGCCGTAGATCTCGGCGTGACCGGCTATGCCTGCGTTGCCCGGCGCGCACGCCAAAGCAGTCAGTTGCGGGTCGCGCGACAACGCGAGGACAAGGGCATGCTCACGGGCTCCAGACCCGATGACCAGGACGCGCACGATGACCCAGCGTAGTTCAGCCCAGCGCCTGCTTCGCCCCAGGGTGCAGCGGGACGGGCTCGGAGGCCGAGGCCTTGTCCTTGACGATGTCCTTCACGGCCGGGTGCACCTTCTCCAGGTCAGCCTTCTTGTCGAAGATCAACTTGGTGACGGCGCAGGCGTTGTTGGCCGCGAAGTCCTCCCGCACGAGGAGCAGGTTCGGCACCACGATCGTGGGAACCTCGGCCAGCCCGTAGGTCGCCGCGGGGATCGGCGCCGTGTCGTAGACCGGGGAGAGCTTCTTCATCTCCGGCAGCAACGGCGTGATGTCGATGAACTTCACCCGGTCCTTCATGGACGTGGTGATGTCCGTGATCTGCGGCGTGGGCAGGCCGCCGGACCAGATGAGACCGTCGATGCTGCCGTCCTTCATGCCGTCCGCGGTCTTCGTCAGGTCGAGCCGCTGCGCCTGCACGTCGGAATCGATGTTGAGACCGGCCGACTTCAGCAGGCGGCCCGCGATGACCTCCGTGCCGGACTTGGGCGAGCCGGTCGAGATCCGCTTGCCCTTCATGTCCGCGATCGAGTTGATGCCGGAGTCCGCCCGCACCACGACCTGCGTGTAGTTCGGGTAGATCCGCGACAGGGCCGCGACCTTCTGCTTCTGCCCGTTGAACGCCCCGGTGCCGTTGACGGCGTCCGCGGCGGTGTCCGCCAGCGAGAAGGCGATGTCGTACGTGCCGGACACGAGTTGCTGGATGTTCTGCACGGACGCACCGGTCTCGGCCGCCGACGCCTTCAGCTTCGAGTTGTCGGAGATCAGCTTCGCCAGGCCGCCGCCGACCACGAAGTACACGCCACCGGAGTTGCCGGTCGCGATCGTGATCCGCCCGTCCGACGCCTCGCACGACGCGCCGCCCGAGGAGGCGTCCGGCGTGGTGGGCGTGCGTTTGCCGCCACACCCGGAAACCACGAGCGCCAAAGCGATCGCGCCGATCGCGTACTTACGCAGCATCACGAACCCTCCCACGGGTCACCAGGTGGACCACCACGGCCGCCACGAGGAACGCGGCCCCGACGGCGATCGTCAGCGGTTGCAGGTACAGCAGGAACAAGGCGGCCGGCGCGCACAGCACGCGTTCCGGCCAGCGCGCGGGACCGAACAGCCAGCCGCCGGTCAGCACGGCCAGGGCCGCGACCCCCAGCGCGGACGCTCCGAACGCCCACACCGAGTCGAGCAACGGCCCGCGCAGCAACAGCGCCGAACCGGCGTCGGTGAGCACGAACGCCAGCGGCACGAGGAACGCGGGCAGCGTGTACTTCCACGTCTGCCACATGGTCTTCATCACGTCGCCGCCGGTCAGCGCGGCGGCGGCGACGGCCGCGAGGGCAGTCGGCGGTGTCACCTCGGACAACACCGCGTAGTAGAAGATGAACATCGCCGTCTCGGCCGGCTCGACGCCCAGCGTGATCAACGCCGGCCCGATCACGACCCACGAGATGATGAACGACGCCGTCACCGGTACGGCCAGCCCGAGCACCGACACCGCCACGGCCGCGAGCACGGCCGTCAGCATCAGCACCACGACGGGTTCCGAGCTGATCACGGACGCGAGGTCCACCAACGACCCCGCAAGCGCTTGCCCCAGCCCGGTCTTGGTGATGGTCGACGTCACCACACCGGCCGCCGCGCACACCGCGATCACCGGGAACGCCGACCGCACGCCCACCGACAGCGCGTCCGCGATCAGCCGCGGCCACTCGCGCCGGTGGTTGATCAACGCGAACAGCGCGGCCACCCCGGTCGCGTACACGACGGCCTTGTAGACGGGGATGTCCATCGCCAGGAACACGATGATGATCCCGAGCGACAGGAAGTGGTACCAGCCGAGCTTCAGCACGTCCCAGAACCGCGGCGCGTCCACGTCGACCGGACGGGCACCGAAGCGCCGCGCGTCGGCCTCGACGGCCAGCGCGATGCCCAGGTAGTACAGCAGGGTCGGGATGATCGCCCAGCCCAGCACCGACAGGTACGAGACCTCGAGGTACTCGGCGATGATGAACGCCGCCGCGCCCAGCGTGGGCGGCGACAGGATCGCGCCGATGCCGGACGCCGCGAGCAGCCCGCCCGCGTTCTCCTTGGGGTAACCGGCCTTCTGCAGCATCGGCCACGTCACGGCACCCAGCGAGACGGTGGTGGCCGTACCGGAACCCGAGACCGTGCCCAGCAGGAATCCGGCCGTGGCGGCGGTGCGTCCGGGAGCCGTCCGCGACTTGCGGAACGCCGCGAAGCTGATGTCCACGAAGAACTTCCCGGCACCGGAGGCGTTCAGCACCGAGCCGTAGATCGTGAACAGCACGATGTAGGTCGCGGCCACGTCCAGCGGCGTGCCGTAGAACCCGCTGGAGTCGTTGAAGAAGCCGTTGATGATCTGCGGGAAGTCGACGCCGGAGTGCGAGATCGACCACGAAGGCGGCAGGAACCCACCGTAGTAGGCGTAGGCGATGAACGCCAGGCACACCACCGGGAGCACCCAGCCGGTCGTGCGCCGGCACGCCTCCAGGATCAGGACCAGCAGCAGCGACCCCGCCAGCACGTCCAGCGTCGTGAGCTGGCCCTGCCGGTTCAGGAACTCGTCGTAGCCGCCGAACAGCGGGTAGGCGCCCACCACGAACGACACGAAAGCCAGCACCCAGTCCCACCACGGCGGCGTGTGCCCGCGGCCGTAGGCGAGGAACACCAGCGGCAGCGTCACCGCCAGGAAGATGATCAGGTAGTACTGGCTGCCCTTGGCGAACGGGAAGAAGACCTGCTTGAGCACCAGCAGTGCGATCAGCAGGCCGGCGATCCACAGCGCTCGCTCCCACCGGGGGGAGAGCGATCGCGACGGCATCTCCTCGTCGTGCTCCGCGACGATGCGGGCGAGGTCCGGGTTGGCCACGGACCGACCGTACTGTGGGGCCGATCACAGCCCCAGAGGATCAATCCAAAGGGACTGCAAAGACTGCGCGGCCTGCCGGAACACGCAGAATGAGCAGCATGCACGGGCCTGAACTTCTGCTGCTGCTCCTCGGGGCGTTGATCGTCACGGCGATCGCGCGCCGGCTCAACTGGTCGGCACCGCTGGTGCTGGTCGCCGTCGGTCTCGTGGTCTCGTTCATACCGGGCGTGCCCGAGTTCGAGCTCGACCCGCACCTGATCCTGCTGGTGGTGCTGCCGCCGCTGCTCTACAGCGCCGCGCTGGACAGCTCCTACCTCAACATCCGGGCGAACCTGCGGCCGATCGGCCTGCTCGCGGTCGGGCTCGTGCTGTTCACGACCGTGGTCGTCGGCGTCGTGGCCAAGCTGGTGTTCCCGGACCTGCCGTTCGCCGCCGCGCTCGTGCTGGGCGCGGTCGTGGCACCGCCGGACGCCGTCGCGGCCGTCGCGATCGGACGCAAGCTCGGCCTGCAACGGCGGGCGATGACGTTGCTGGTCGGCGAGAGCCTGATCAACGACGCCACCGCGCTCACGGCGTTCAAGGTCGCGGTGGCGGCCGCGGCGGGTGCCGCGATGGCCCCCTGGCAGGGCGTCGGGCTGTTCCTGCTGGTCACCGCTGGTGGCATCGCGGTCGGTCTGCTCGTGGGCGTGGTGGTCAGGTTCCTGCGCAAGCGGCTCTGCGAGGGCGTCCTGGAGAGCGCGCTGGGACTGCTCGTGCCGTTCGGCGCCTACCTGCTCGCGGAAGAGGTCGCGCACGTCTCCGGCGTGCTCGCGGTCGTCGTGGCGGGCCTGTACGTCGGGCACCACTCACCGCGCGGCCGGTACTCGACGCGGTTGCAGGACGCGGCCCTCTGGAAGGCGCTGGACGTGCTGCTGGAGGCGTTCGTCTTCGCGCTCATCGGGCTCCAGGTGTCGGCGATCATCGCCGACGTCGACCTGGACGCCGCGCTGCTGCTCGGAGCCGGTGCCGTGCTGCTCGCCGCGATCCTCGCGCGGTTCGTGTGGATGTACCCGGCCACGTACATCCCCTGGTACCTGTCGAAACGCATCCAGGAGAAAGAACGCGAACCGCACCTCGGCCAGGTGACGGTGATCGCCTGGACCGGCATGCGCGGCGTGGTGACGCTCGCCGCGGCCGCCGCGATCCCGCAGGACGTGCCGGGCAGGAGCATCATCCTGTTCTGCGCCTTCGTGGTCACGGTCGCGACGCTGCTGCTGCAGGGCATGACGTTGCCGTGGCTGATCAACAAGATCGGCTTCGCGGGCGACGACGCGCGCCAGGACGCGCTGGCGGAGGCGCAGGTGCAGCACCGGGCGGCGCAGGCGGCGGTGACGCGGCTGGACGAGGAGGTCGAGGACGTTCCCGACCACGTGCGCGACCAGTTGCGCGCGCTCGCCGAGCACCGGGGCAACGCCGCGTGGGAACGCCTGGGGCGCCAGGAGGAGGAGAACCCGGCGGCCGCGTACCGCAGGCTGCGGCGGGTGATGCTGAGCGCCGAACGTGACGAGTTCGTCAAGGCCCGCGACGCCGGTGAGATCGACGACGAGGTGCTGTTCCGGGTGATGCGGGAACTGGACCTGGAGGAAGCCGCACTCTCCCGTGAGTAACCGTTCACCTGCATTTCGTGTTGCGATGCTTGGGTGCGCTCTCACCACGAAATGGGAGGTCGATCGATGTACCGGAGAGGTCTTGCCGCCGTAGTGCTCGTGTTCGCCGGTGCGGTGGTGGCGTCGCTGCCTTCCGCCTCGGCACACGACGACAAGGGCCCGATCGTCATCGGGCACCGCGGCGCGTCGGCGTACCGGCCGGAGCACACGCTCGCCGCGTACGAACTCGCCGCGCGCATGGGCGCCGACTTCATCGAGCCCGACCTGGTGTCCACCAGGGACGGCAAGCTGGTCGCCCGGCACGAGAACGAGATCGGCGGCACCACGAACGTCGCCGAGAAGACGCAGTTCGCGGACCGCAGGAAGACCAAGACGATCGACGGTGTCGCGGTCACCGGCTGGTTCACCGAGGACTTCACGCTGGCCGAGCTGAAGACGTTGCGCGCCAAGGAACGCATCCCCGCGATCCGCCCGCGCAACACCCTCTACGACGGCCGGTTCGAGATCCCGACGCTGCAGGAGGTCATCGACCTCTCCCGGCGCCTGTCCCGCGAACTGCACCGCGAGATCGGCATCTACCCCGAGACCAAGCACCCGACGTACTTCAAGTCGATCGGTCTCGCGCTGGAGCCGAAGCTCGTCGACACGCTGAACCGCAACGGGCTGAACCGCGGCAGCGCCAAGGTCTTCGTGCAGTCGTTCGAGGTCGCGAACCTCAAGGAGCTCAACCGCTCGCTGCGGGTGCCGATCGTCCAGCTCGTCAACGGCTCGGGCCAGCCCTACGACTTCGTGGTCGCCGGGGACAAGCGCACCTACGCCGACCTGGTCACCCCGGCCGGGCTGCGCGAGGTGCGGTCGTACGCGGACGGTGTCGGCCTCACCAAGGACATCATCATCCCGCGGGATGCCAACGGGTTCCTGAAGGCGCCGACCACCGTCGTGAAGGACGCCCACGGGGTCGGCCTGACCGTGCACTCCTGGACGTTCCGCAACGAGAACTCGTTCCTGCCGGCGGACTTCCGGTCCTCGACCGACCCGGCCGCGTACGGCCGGGCCTTCGAGGAGTACGACCTGTTCTTCAGGCAGGGCATCGACGGCGTGTTCGCGGACAACCCCGACACGGCCGTCGAGGCCAAGGTCAAGCGCTAGCGAGTGCGAGCGTGCGGTCCCCGGAGAGCAACCCGCGTTGCTCGAGCAGGGGCCGCACGCCCTCACCGAACCAGTACGCCTCTTCGAGGTGCGGGTAGCCGGACAGCACGAACTCCTCGATGCCGACGGAGTGGTACTCCTCGATCAGGTCCGCGACCTCCTCGTGAGACCCGACCAGCGCCGTTCCCGCGCCACCGCGGACGAGGCCGACGCCCGCCCACAGGTTCGGGTGGATCTCCAGGCCGCGCACGCCCCGGCTGAGGTCACCGCCGTGCAACGCCAGCATCCGTTGCTGGCCGACGGATTCCGACGCGCCGAGCTGGGCCTGCGCCTGCGCCACCGCCGCCGGGTCCAGGGCGTCCAGCAGCTTCGCGGCCGCCGCCCACGCCTCCTCGGAGGTGTCCCGGCTGATCGTGTGCAGCCGGATGCCGAACCGGATCGGCCGGTCCGTCAACGCCCGCACCCGCGCGATCTTCTCCGCCACGTCCGCCGGGGGTTCGCCCCAGGTCAGGTAGACGTCGGCGCGCGCGGCCGCCACCGGCAGCGCGGCGTCCGACGACCCGCCGAAGTAGATCGGCGGCACCGGGTCCGGCGCGGCCAGCACGGCCGCGTCCCGCACCTGGTAGTGGTCGCCGTGGAAGGTGAACGGCTTGCCGGTCCAGATGCCGCGCACGACCTGGAGGAACTCGTCGGTGCGCGCGTACCTCTGGTCCTTGTCGAGCCAGTCGCCGAACCGTTGCTGCTCAACGGAATCGCCACCGGTCACGACGTTGAGCAACAACCGCCCGCGGGAGATCCGCTGGTAGGTCGAGGCCATCTGGGCGGCCAGCGTCGGCGAGAGCACGCCGGGCCGGAACGCCACCAGGAACTTCAGCGTCTTCGTCTGCGCGATCAACGCAGCCGTGGTCAGCCAGGCGTCCTCGCACCACGTGCCGGTCGGCGTGAGCACGCCGGTGAACCCGACCTGCTCGGCCGTGCGCGCGATCTGCGCCAGGTAGTCGATGTCCGGCTCACGGCGGGCTCCGGCCGCGGGCGCGCGGTTGGCGTGGAAGTGCTCCACGACCGTGCGGCCGTCACCGGAGGTCGGCAGGAACCAGTGCAGCGTGATGCTCATGAGAGATCTCCCTGGAACCGCGTGTCGACGAACTTCGCGAAGTCGACCTTGCCGGGCAACGTCTTGTCCTCGGTGAACGCGTCCGCGAGCTCCTGCTGCGACTTCAGCAGGGTGTCGTCGATCTTCACGTTCTGGTCGCCGTTGCGGTTCACCGCGGCGAGCGCGACCTCGTACTTGAGTCCCGTCTCCGCCGCCCACGCCTTCGCCCACTCCTCGCGGTGCGTGTCGGCCCACTTCTGCGCCTTGTAGTACCGGATCAGGTACTCCTTGATCGCCGGGTTCTTCCCCTTGTCGTCCAACGCCTTGCGGCCCGCGACCTGGAAGCCGTAACCGTTGGACTTGCCCTCGCCGGTGGTCAGCACGCGGGCCTTGGCCTCCTGCTGCGCCTGCGCGGTGTACGGGTCCCAGACGGCCCAGGCGTCGACCTTGCCCTGGGTGAACGCGCCGTAAGCGTCGGCCGGCTGGAGGAAGTTCAGCGTGACGTCCTTGGTCGTGAGGCCGGCCTCACGCAACGTCAGCAGGACCTGGCCGTGCGCCGAACTCCCCTTGGCCACCGCGATGTTCTTGCCCTTCAGGTCGGTGACCGCCCGCAGTGGCGAGTTCTCCGGCACGAGGATCGCGTCGGCCTCGACCTGTCCCTTGGAGGCACCGACCGCGGCGATCCTGGCGTTCGCTGCGGCGGCGAAGATCGGCGGTGTGTTACCGACCCCGCCGAGGTCGATCGCCCCCGCGGACGCGGCCTCCAGCAGGGGCGGGCCGGAGGTGAACGTCGCCCACTCGATCTTGTACGGGAAGTCGTTCAGGAGCCCGGCGGCGGTGAGCACCGCCTTCGCGCCGCCCTTCTGGTCGCCGACCTTGAGCACGACGTCACCGGGCGGGGTGTCCTGCGACTGCGTGGCCGTCGAGCACCCGGTCGTGAAGAGGATCGCGGCCAGCAGGCCGAGCCAGCTCCTGTTATGCGGCTTCTTCAACTTCGACTCCCAGGTCGGCGAGCACGCGGACGCGTTGCTCCACAACGGAGGCCCGGCGGCGCGGGCGGGGCTGGTCGACGTGGTGCGTGGCGACGATCCGGCCCTCGTCGAGCACGAGGATCCGGTCGGCCAGCAGCAACGCCTCGTCGACGTCGTGCGTGACGAGCAGGACGGCGGGCTTGTGCCGCGCCCACAGGTCTTCCACCAGGTGGTGCATGGCGAGCCTGGTCAACGCGTCGAGCGCGCCGAACGGTTCGTCCAGCAGCAGCACGTCCGGCTCGCGGACCAGTGCGCGGGCGAGCGAGACCCGTTGCGCCTCACCGCCGGACAACGTGAGCGGCCACGCGTCGGCGTGATCGGTGAGCCGCACCTCTTCCAGCGCCTTCAGGGCGACCGCCCGGCCGTCCGGCCTGTGCAGGCCGAGCGAGATGTTCTTCCAGACCTTGCGCCACGGCAGCAACCGGGGCTGCTGGAACGCGATCGACACCGTGCCGGGGACCTGGGCCGTGCCCTCGACGTCCCGGTCGAGGCCCGCGAGGATCCGCAGCAGCGTCGACTTGCCGCAGCCGCTGCGGCCGAGCAACGCCACGAACTCGCCGGGCTCGACCTCCAGGTCGATGCCGTCGAGCACCGTCCGTGCGCCGAAAGCCTTGTGCAGGCCGCGCACGCTCACCGCTTTTGCCATCGCAGGACCCTCCTCTCCAGCAGCCGCACCAGGGCGTCGGTCGTCAGGCCGAGCAGCGCGTAGACCACGAGGCCGACGACCACGACGTCGGTGCGGAGGAACTCACGGGCGTTGTTGATCAGGAAGCCGAGGCCCGCGTCGGCGTTGATCTGCTCGCCGACGATCAGCGACAGCCAGGCCGTGCCGAGCGCGATCCGCAGTCCCACCAGGGTTTGCGGCACGGCGGAGGGCAGCACGACGTGCACGACCCGTTCGACGCGGCTGTAGCCGAGCACCCGCGCGGCCTCGACCAGGCCGGGATCGGTCTGCCGGATGCCCGCGTGCAGGTTGAGGTAGAGCGGGAACGCGACACCGGCCGCGACCAGCGCGAGCTTGGGCTCCTCGCCGATGCCGAACCACAGGATGAACAACGGGATCAGCCCGAGGTGCGGCAACGTCCGCAGCATCTGCACCGGCGGGTCGAGCAATGTCTCACCCCAGCGGGAAAGGCCGGAAGCGAGCCCGAGAACCACGCCGATCACACCGCCGATGAGAAACCCGAATAGAACGCGCGTGATGGACACCGCGAACGCTTCGCCCAATTGGCCGTCTGCGATCAGCTCACCGGCGGACTGCGCGACGGTGACCGGAGAAGCGAGTTTGTCGGGTGACAGCACACCCGTTGAGCTGGCCAGTTGCCACAGCAGAACCAGCGCCACCGGGCTGATCCACCGCAGTGGCAGCTTGAACTTCCGCGCCTGAACAGGCGGCGCGGATTTCGGCCGCGCGGCCACTCCTGCAATGGACAAGGTCATGGGCCGAAGTACAGGCGAGCCCACGAGACGAGTCAACGACGCCCAAATCGTGAAAATACATCGCAACACGAGATGATCCCCGCACGGACATTTTCCCGCCAACGGCCGAGTGACAAGTGCGGTCCTTGACGATCAACATGCAGGCATGGTTTCGGAGGGGGACAGACCGAGGGTGCCTTCGGGCACCACGCTGAGGTTCGCGTCGCTGGTGCTGCTGGCGGTCGCGACGACGTTGCAGATCTTCGGGCACTACGCGGCGACGTGGCCGGTGACCACCTCGTTCGACGAGGCCCGGTGCCAGGTGCGGTCCGGCCTCTACCTGACCACCACGTACGCGGTGGATCCCGATGAGTCCAAGTGGGCCGCTTATCGGGCGTGCATGGCGCCGTTCCTGGTACCGCGGGGGTTCTGGATCCTGGGCGGGCTGGCGCTGCTCGCCGCTGTCGCTCTGCTGATCTACTTCCTGCGCCCGAGGTGGCGGATCTTCCGGCGCGGACTCGTGCCCGCCCCCGAGGAGCTCCACGAAACCCTTGCCGCACTGGTGGCAGAGGCGGGTCTCGCCAAGGCGCCGGTCTTCCTCCTCGAACCGACCGCGCTGCGCGAGGGCGGAACGGCGTTCGGCAACCACCGGCGCAAGTACGTCTCGCTGAACGCGGGAATGCTCAGCGTCCACCGCGACAAGCCCGAGACGTTCAGGGCGATCGTGCTGCACGAGCTCGCCCACGTCCGGGCGGACGTCACGGTCACGTACGCGACGCTCGCGGTCTGGCGGGCGTTCGTCGTCGTGGTGTTGTCGCCGTACGTGCTCACCCTGATCAACCCTTGGCTGTTGTCCCGCACCCCGTGGAAGGTGCCCGTCGTCCTGACCCCGGGCTACTTCACGTTGAGCCTCGGCTCGCGGCTGGCGGTGATGGTGCTGCTGGTGTTCCTCGCCAGGGTCGCGGTGCTGCGCGCCAGGGAGAAGTACGCGGACGTGCTGGTGGTGCGCTGGACGGGCGACCAGGACCCGTACCGGCTGCTGCCCGCGAGGAGCTGGTACCGCCGCTGGTTCGGTCACCACCCGGCGCCTGCCGCGCGGTCGACGGCCATGCGCGACCCGGACTCGTTGCTGCGGCCGGGTTTCTGGGAGGTGCTGACCTGTGCGCTCGCCGTGCAGATCGCCTGGTGGCACTCGACCACGGGCCTGCGCAACCTGGGCTGGTACCACGAGGGCAACGAGTCGTTCCTGGTCATGAGGATCGTCTGGGTGGTCCCGGCGGCCGCGTTGATCGGCCTGGTCGCCTGGCGCGGTGCGGCGGGCGAAGTGCGCCGCGGCACGTTCCTGGTACCAGGGCTCGCGATCGGCACCGGACTCGTGCTCGGCGACCAGCTGGACGCCTACAGCCGCAACGAGTTCTCGGTCCAGGGCGTGCTCGCCTCGGCCGCTCTGACCGGCACCGCGGTGCTCGTGACCGTCTGGGCCGGGCACTGCGCCACGCTCGTGCGCAACCGCGGGCAGGCGTGGTTGCTCGGCCTGTCGATCCCGCTGGTGGTCTACTCGCTGCTGAGCTGGTTCCCCGAGGTACGGGCGGTGGAGGCGGTGTGGCGCAACAACATCGTGCCCGTGTTCGATCTGCTGGCCGGTTACGCGTCATCCACTGTGGACGCGGTCGCGCTCCAGGCCGTCTCGCTCCCGTTCCTGCTCAACTTCAACCGGGTGCTCACGGTCGTTGCTCTCGCCCTGGTGTGGCTGGTGCCACTGGTCCTGCGCCGTGAGTTCCCGCGCGAGGCCGTCATCGCCGGAGCCGCCGGCGGGGTGCTCGCCGCGGTCGCGGTCGTGCTGCTGGGGAACATCGATCCGCCATTGGTCGCCACCGCGTGGCAGATCGTGGCGGTGGTCGGCGTCGAAGTCCTGCTGGTGCTGACGGCGGCACGGCACCTCGACCGCGTCGGCGCCCTGCTCGCCACCTGGCTGACGGGTCTCGTGGCGACGGCGGCGATCTGGCTGACCCACCTGGACGGCACCGAGGTCGACAGCGTGCTGGCGTCGCGCCCGCTCCAGGTCCTGCCCGTCCTGGGCACCCTCGCAGCGCTCCTGGGCGGGTTCGCGCACGTCTCCCGGCCCCGTCACCCCTCCCGGCCGTGGTTCGCGGTCGCAGCGGCCGTTCTGGGCGTCGCAATGGTGGCGTGGCAGCCCGGCGCGACGTCCGCGTCGGCCTCGATGCAGCCGCCGGCACCCACGAGCACCGAGCTGAACACCGACGACGCGGTGAACACGTGGATCTACGGCGGCGGCTGGGACCGCATGATGACGGTGGTGCGCGCCAACGACCAGGTGTTCGTCGGCGTCAGGGCCAGCGACCCGGCCGCCATCCTGAGGGGCTGCGAGAACCTGATCCCCGCGCTGCGCGAGGAGTTCCCGGAACCGCCGTCCGCCGTGATCGCGGAGCAGTGGCGCACCGCGCTGGCGGATCTGGAGACCGCCGCCAGGTCGTGCGTCGCGGTGTACCGGGACGGCAGGACCGACGACGGCTCGACCTGGACCGCGTTCAGCAGCGGCCTCGGTCAGCTCGGCAAGGTGCAGACCGGGCTGACCGAGGCGCAGAAGCGGGCTCTCAGCTGAGCACGTCGTGGCGGACGATCGTCTGGTCGCGGCCGGGGCCGACGCCGATCGCCGAGACGCGCGCGCCGATGATGCTCTCGAGGTACTCGACGTACGCCTTGGCGTTCGCGGGCAGCTCGTCGAACGTGCGGCAGTGCGAGATGTCCTCGAACCAGCCGGGCAGCTCCTCGTAGACCGGGACGGCGTGGTGCACGTCGGTCTGCGTCATCGGCATCTCGTCGACGCGGCGACCGTCCACTTCGTACGCGACGCAGACCGGCACCTTCTCGAGGCCGGACAGCACGTCGAGCTTGGTGAGGAAGTAGTCGGTGATGCCGTTGACGCGGCTCGCGTAGCGGGCGATCACGGCGTCGAACCAGCCGGTGCGGCGGCTGCGGCCGGTCGTCACACCGAACTCGCCGCCCTGCTTGCGCAGGTACTCGCCCTGGTCGTCGTTGAGCTCGGTCGGGAACGGACCGGAGCCGACGCGGGTCGTGTACGCCTTCAGGATGCCGATCACGGTGCTGATGCGGGTCGGGCCGACACCGGAGCCGACGGTCGCGCCACCCGAGGTCGGGTTCGACGACGTGACGAACGGGTAGGTGCCGTGGTCGACGTCGAGCAGGGTGCCCTGCGAGCCCTCCAGCACGACGATCTCGTCGCGATCGAGCGCCTGGTTCAGCAGCAGGCGGGTGTCGGCGATGCGGTGCACGAAGTGCTGCCCGTGCTCCAGCACCTGGTCGACGACCTGCTCGGGGTCGAGCGCCTTGCGGTTGTAGACCTTGACCAGCACCTGGTTCTTGAAGTCCAGGGCGGCCTCGACCTTCTGCCGCAGGATCTTCTCGTCCAGCAGGTCCTGCACGCGGACGCCGACGCGGGCGAGCTTGTCCTGGTAGGCCGGGCCGATGCCGCGGCCGGTCGTGCCGATCTTCGCCTTGCCCAGGTAGCGCTCGGTCACCTTGTCGATGGCCACGTGGTACGGCATGATCAAGTGCGCGTCCGACGAGATCAGCAGACCGCTGGTGTCGACGCCCTTCTCCTCCAGGCCCGCGAGCTCCGTGAGCAGCACGCCGGGGTCGACCACGACACCGTTGCCGATCACGTTCTTCACGCCGGGCGTGAGGATGCCGGACGGGATGAGGTGCAGGGCGAACTTCTGACCGTCCGGGAGGACGACGGTGTGACCCGCGTTGTTGCCGCCCTGGTAGCGAACGATCCACTGGACACGCTCACCGAGGATGTCGGTGGCCTTGCCCTTGCCCTCATCGCCCCACTGGGCACCGATCAGCACGACGGCCGGCATGTGAAACTCCAAGCACTTGGACTGGTTCGAGCGAATGCCGGTAAGTGAGGGTAGACCAGGAGATGACCGTGCGCGGAATCGTGTTGGCCTGCGGAAACACGCAGTTGCCAATGATCGCTCAACGTGACGACGTGGTGGCCGTCCCGGCCCGCCCCGGCAAGGACCACGTGGATCACCACCTGGACGCCCCGCGGCTCGTCGTCGCGGGCACGGACGCGGACCTCGCCGCCGTCGCGTTGCGGTTGCTGCGCAAGGAGAAGCTCGGCTCGGTGGCGCTCGGGTACGTGCCGGTCGCCGATTCGTCCGTCGCCGCGCTCTGGGGGCTTTCGACCGACCCGGCGCGGGCGTTGGACGTCGCCCTGAACGGTGACGTCGATCCCGTTCCGCTCGTCCGTGACGACGTCGGCGGCGTGCTGGTGGGTCTCGGCGTGTTGTCGCCGGTGCGTGGCGTTGGTTACAGCGACGCGGACAACGTGCTGCGCGGGCAGGCGTCCCGGGTGGAGTGCACGCCCGACCCGGACGGCGGCCTCGGCCTGGAGATCCGGATCGTCAACAAGCGGTTGTTCGGGTCGAAGGTGCGGGTGAGCAAGCCCCGGGCGTTCCAGCTCGGCTGCCTGCCCACGACGGTGGTCCAGGACGGCGTGAAGCACCCGCGACCGATGGACAAGTGGACCTGGTACCGCCACACCGAGGACTTGAGGCTCGTGCGAGGGCTCTAGCAATCCGCCGTTCATTCACTTGAGGGTCACTCGAAGGCATTGCGCAATTTCATAATGTGACTGAGGGTAGGTCCCGATCACTTTCCAACAAGGAAGGTCGGGACGATGTCAAAAGTTAACCGAATCATTGGTGTTTCCGTTGCCGCACTGGCACTGACCTTTGGTTTTGTTACCCCTGCACTGGCGACACCACCGAACATCCCCAGCGCCGCCACGGCGAAGTCGGAATTAGCCGGGCTCACCGTCCGCACCGATGGTGCGATGACCGGCTATTCACGCGACAAGTTCCCGCACTGGATCACCCAGTCGGGTTCTTGCAACACGCGCGAGGCCGTGTTGAAGCGCGACGGCACGAACGTCGTGACGGACTCGTCGTGCGCCGCCACCTCGGGCCGCTGGTTCTCGCCGTACGACGGTGCGACCTGGTCAGCGGCCTCCGACGTGGACATCGACCACATCGTCCCGCTGGCCGCCGCCTGGCGTTCGGGCGCGTCGTCGTGGACCACCGCCCAGCGCCAGGCGTTCGCGAACGACATGTCAGGCCCACAGCTGATCGCCGTCACCGACAACGTCAACCAGGCCAAGGGCGACCAGACGCCCGCGACCTGGAAGCCTCCGCTGACGTCCTACTGGTGCACCTACGCCAAGATGTGGGTACACACCAAGTACCGCTGGAACCTCAGCGTGAACTCGGCGGAGAAGACCGAACTGACGGGCATGCTCGGAAGGTGCTGATGGCGTCCCACTCCACGCTTTTCGTAGCGGGCCCCGGTGGCGTGATGACCGACGAGGTCGGCGTCGTCACCGGAGACCTCGAACTGTGCACGGAACTCTCCGAGGACGGAAAGCTCCGCGCGCTGGTCCGCTACGAGGGCGCGGAGGAGTGGTACGCGATCACGGGCGGTTCGTGCGTTCTGGCCGACCCTCGTGATCACGAGCAGGTGCATTCCCTTCTGCACGGTCTCCTGCACCGGCCGGAGGGATGAGGGGCGGCAACGCCTCCATCGCCTCGCTCCTGCTCAACCCGGTCGCCTGCAACAGGTCCACCGCGACACTGCGGATCTGGGCCAGCACGACCTTGGACGAGAACCCGTCCCCGCCGAGGCGCCGCGCGGTGAGGTTCCGCGCGGCGTCCCGCACGGCCTCCCGCGTCGCCCTGGGCTCCTTGCCCTTCTCCAGCTCGCCCTTCAGGCAGTCGACGGCCTTCGCGTACTCGACGAGCACCTCGGGCACGCCGTCCGGAATCCGTTCGTCGGCCTTGAGCGCGGCCATCGTCCGGCGCGCCAGCACCCTGGTGTTCCGGATCGCGTAGTCCACCGGCCCGGCCGCCGTCTGGTACCGGCTCAGCTCGTCCTTGGACCGCCACCGGATGGGCGCGATCTTCGCGATCTCACTGCCGGTCTGCAGCGCGGACTTGTAGTCGTCGATGGTGCTCTGGCTGGTCCGGAGCTCGGCCAGCACGCCCGCCGCCTTCACGGCGTCCTTCTCCTCGAGCGCCTGGGCGATGTTCCTGAGCGCGCCGCTGAGCGTGGCCGTCAACGTCTTGAGCTGCCGTTGCGCCACCGTCACCGGGTTCGCCGGGATCAACGCCGCCACCGCCAGGCCGACCAGCCCGCCGGTCAACGCGTCGATCATGCGGTCGAACCCGCCGCCGGCGCTGGGCGGCAGGAGCGTCGCCACCAGCACCGCGCTGCTGCCCGCCTGCAGGGCGATCACCGTGCCGCCGTCCAGCAGCACGGCCGCGGACATCGCGAGCACCACCACCAGCGCGATCTGCCACGGACCACTGCCGATCCAGCCGATCAGCGCGTCCCCCACGCCGACACCGACCGAGACACCGACGACCAGCTCACCGACGCGACGGAGCCGTTGTCCCAACGACACACCGAGGCACACGACGGCGGCGATCGGAGCGAAGAACGGGTGCGCGTGCCCGATGACCATCGTCGCCACCAGCCAGGCGATGCCCGCCGACAGTCCGCACTGGACGATCGGCAACGCGGCCGCACGCCACCGGCCGAACCCCCGGCCGACCGCTTCCCTGACCGCGCCCACCACGTCACCCCTGCGTTCCGCTCGACTGTGCCGCCGCCAGTCTTGAGGCAACGGCGAGCGGTCACAACCGGCGGGGCCAAGGTCACAACTGCCGCGGGAGGGTCGTCGTGGCGACCCTCCCGCGGTTCACGTCAGGCGAGACCCAGCGCCGCCGGTGCCTTCGGGTCGCTGTCGGCGAGGAACTTCGAGCAGCGGTCCCACTCCTCGTCCTCCCCGATCTCCCTGGCCGCCAGCGCCAGCGCGGCGAGCGCCCGCAGGAAGCCCTGGTTCGGCCGGTGGTCCCACGGCACCGGGCCGAAGCCCTTCCAGCCGGAGCGGCGCAACTGGTCGAGGCCGCGGTGGTAGCCGGTGCGGGCGTACGCGTAGGCGGCGACGGGGTCACCGGCGTGCAGGGCGCGCTCGGCCAGCAACGCCCAGGCCTCGGAGAAGTCCGGGTACGCGCGAACGATCTTGGCGGGGTCGGTGCCACCGTCTGCGGCGGCCTGCGCCTCCGGACGGTCGGGAAGGCGGGTCGGCTCGGGCCCGAGGAGGTTCTCAACCATGCGACCCATCGTGCCGCATGCGGCGAACCGGGCTGGACGAACGTCCGGGCTAGCCGAACATCTGCACGACGGCGGCCACGACCGCCAGCATCAGCGCGGCGACGAGCACGCCGGCGATGATCCGCTGCTTCGTGGTCGCCTTGTAACGGTCGTCGATGTCAGATGAGCTCATGGCCGTGCACCTTGCCGAGCCGGAGCACAGAACTTCAACCTCGTTCACTCCATCGTGCACACGAATTGGAAACATCAGGGTAAAACCAGGGGCATTCGCCCTGTCTGAACACCTGAGCTGCGCTCATGATGTGCGGATGATCCAGGGGGCGAGGGACTTCAGGGCGAAGTACTGGGCACGTGGGGTCCTGGGCAGGGAGACACCCGCCGAGCTCACGCGTCTGCTGTACCGGTGGTGGCTGGTCGGTCTGCTGCTCAAGCTGATCGGGTCGTCGTGGGACGTCAGCTGGCACTTCAAGTGGTTGCGCGACGACCTCGCGCCGCCGCACCTGATCAACACGGTCGGCACGGTCATCGTGGTGGGGCTCACGCTGTTCCACACGTTCACCGGGTACGGCGGGGACCGGCTGACGATCCGGTTGATGCAGGTGGGGTCGGGGATCTTCCTCATCGCGCTGCCGATCGACGTCATCAACCACCGGATCAACGGGCTCGACATCACGAGCTGGAGCGGGTCGCACGCGCTGCTGTACCTCGGCACCGCGGTGATGCTCGCCGGGGCGATCCGCGGGTGGATGAAGCACTATCCGCAGGGCCGCGCGCACGTCCTCGGGCTGGCCGCGCTGTGGTTCTTCTTCCTGGAGAACGTCTGGTTCCCCAACCAGCACCAGGAGTACGGCGTGCGCGCGTTGCAGGCCTACGACAGCGGCAGGGCCGAGGCGGAGCCGATCCTGCTGCAGTTCGCCGCCGACCAGCTCGGGGTTCCGGTGGGGCGCGAGGCGGTGGTGCACTTCGCGCTGCCCATCGCGGACTGGGTCTACCCGGTGTGGGGGCTCGTCGCGGCCGCGCTCGTGCTGGTGGTCGCGCGCCGGACGATCGATCGGCGCTGGGCCGCCACGGCGGTCGCGGCCGGGTACGTCGCGTACCGGTGCCTGATCTGGCCGCTGCTCGCCGGGATCGACTTCCCGAAGTCGGCGGTGCCCCTGTTCCTCGTCCTCGTCGGGCTCGTGATCGACGCGGCGCACGCGCTCGAGATGCCGACGCCCGCGAAGGCGGTGCTCGGGTCCGCCGCCGTCACCACGGTCGGGTACGTCGGGATCTGGTTCCAGCAGGAGTACCTGTGGGGGCCGCCGATCTCGTTCTCGTCGGCGGCGGTCACGGCCGTGCTGCTGGCGGTGCTGTGGACGGCCGGGGACCTGCTGATCCGCAGGCCGGCGGCTCTCACGCCTCGAGCTGGGCTGACAGCCTCGTCGTGATCCGGCCGAACAGGTCGGCCAGCGGCTCGCCGACGTCCCGCCCGAACTCGGTCAACCCGTAGGTGACCTGGGGCGGGGTCGTCGGCTCCACCCTGCGCCAGACCAGGCCGTCGGCGACGAGCCCGCGCAACGTCTGGGACAGCATCTTCTCGCTGATGCCGACGATGCTCTCGCGCAGTTCGAAGAACCTGAGGTCGTTGGTCTGCAACGAGATCAGCACCCAGATGCCCCAGCGGCTGGTGACGTGGTCGACCATCTCGCGCGCGGGGCAGGTGGTGTGAAACACCTCATACCGCCCCGTCGGACCGGCCGGCGTGAACTGTTTTCCGACCTCCACGTCCGGAGCTTACCTCCAGGTAAGTCCTTACGAAAGGTAAGCCCGGTTCCTAACGTCGCCACCACAGACGACGAAGGAGCTGGACATGATCGTGGTGACCGGGGCGACCGGGAACATCGGACGACCCCTCACGAAGGCACTGGCCGAGGCGGGCGAGCAGGTGGTGGCCGTGTCGCGGCACGCGGCGGAGGTGCCGGCCGGGGTGCGGCACCGGGTGGCGGACCTCGCCGATCCGGAGAGCCTCGACCTCGAGGGCGCAAAGGCGTTGTTCCTGTTGCTGTCCGGCGACGCGCACGCCGTCGGCGCCGGCCCCGCGGCTCTGGTCGAACGGGCCGCCGCGCACGGCGTGCGCCGGGTGGTGCTGCTGTCGTCGCTGGGCGTGCGGACCAGGCCGTTCGGCACGACGCGGATCGAACTGCGCGGGCTCGAGGACGTGCTGCGCGAGTCCGGCCTCGACTGGGCGGTCCTGCGGCCGGGCGGGTTCGCGTCCAACGCGCTGTGGTGGGCCGAATCCGTGCGCACGCACCGGACCGTCGCGGCGCCGTTCGGGGACGTCGGCCTACCGATCATCGACCCTTCGGACATCGCCGAGGTCGCGGCCACCGCCCTGCTCAGCGACCGCAACGGCGTCCTGGAGCTCACCGGGCCGGAGGTGATCACACCGCGACAGCAGGCGGAGGTGATCGCGGACGCGCTGGGCGAGCCCGTGCGGTTCCACGAGCTCACCCGCGCCGAGGCGAAGGCGGGCCTGGAACAGCTGATGCCGGGCGAACTGGCCGACGACACCCTGGACATCCTGGGGGCGCCCACCGCGGACGAGGTGGCGGTGAGCCCGGACGTCGAGAGGGTCCTCGGCCGCGCTCCGCGCACGTTCGCCGACTGGACCGCACGCCACGTCGAAGCGTTCCGCTGACACGAAAAGGCCCCCGGCACGAAGCCGGGGGCCTTTCACCAAGCCAAGCCGAAGAAGATCAGCCCGCGATCATGCGGCCCGACGACTTGAGGTGCTCGCACGCCTGCGCGATGCGGGCGCCCATGGCCGTCTCGGCGGCCTTGAGGTAGCTGCGCGGGTCGTAGGTCTTCTTGTTGCCGACCTCGCCGTCGATCTTCAGCACACCGTCGTAGTTCGCGAACATGTGCGCGGCGATCGGACGGGTGAACGCGTACTGCGTGTCCGTGTCGATGTTCATCTTGATGACGCCGTACGACACGGCCTCGTGGATCTCCTCGAGCAGCGAGCCGGAGCCGCCGTGGAAGACCAGGTCGAACGGCTTCGAGCCGGCCGGGAGGCCGAGCTTCTCCGCCACGACGTCCTGGCCCTGCTTGAGGATCTCGGGACGCAGCTTCACGTTGCCCGGCTTGTAGACGCCGTGCACGTTGCCGAAGGTCGCGGCGAGCAGGTAGCGACCCTTCTCGCCGGCGCCGAGGGCCTCGACGGTCTTCAGGTAGTCCTCGGGCGTCGTGTAGAGCTTGTCGTTGATCTCGTTGTCGACGCCGTCCTCCTCGCCACCGACGACGCCGACCTCGATCTCGAGGACCAGCTTGGCCTTGGCGGAGAGGTCGAGCAGCTCCGAGGCGATCTGGAGGTTCTCCTCCAGCGGCACGGCGGAGCCGTCCCACATGTGCGACTGGAAGAGCGGGTTGCCGCCCTTGTCGACGCGCTCCTGGCTGATGGCGATCAGCGGACGCACGTACCCGTCGAGCTTGTCCTTCGGGCAGTGGTCGGTGTGCAGCGCGATGTTCACCGGGTACTTCGCGGCGACGACGTGCGCGTACTCGGCCAGCGCGACGGCACCGGTCACCATGTCCTTGACCTTGGTGCCCGAGGCGAACTCGGCACCGCCGGTCGAGACCTGGATGATGCCGTCGCTCTCAGCCTCGGCGAAGCCGCGCAGAGCCGCGTTGAGCGTCTCCGACGACGTGACGTTGATGGCGGGGTAGGCGAACTCGTTCGCCTTGGCCCGGTCCAGCATCTCCGCGTAGACCTCGGGAGTTGCGATGGGCATCGGTGGTCCTCCTCAGGCGCCCTGAACGGGTGTCAGCCCGCATCCTACGAGCCGCTGTCACGGGGCCGTAACAGTGGCCGCCCTCACAGAGGGATCGATCAAGTACCAGCTGACCAGCCGGTCTGCACTACCCGTGAGTAGGGGCATAGTGGAAGGCATGGCAACCGCGCAGTGGAACGGCAAGATCATCGCTTCGAGCGACGACACCGTCGTCGTCGAAGGCAACCACTACTTCCCGCTGGAGTCCGTCGACCCGGCCGTGCTCAAGCCGACGGACCACACCTCGCACTGCCCGTGGAAGGGCAACGCCAACTACTACTCGCTGGTGGTGGACGGCGCCGAGAACACCAACGCGGCCTGGTACTACGCCGAGCCGAAGGACGCGGCGAAGGAGATCAAGGGCCACGTGGCGTTCTGGAAGGGCGTCGAGATCAGCGCTTGAGCCCCAGGGCTCCGGCGATGTCCGCGTAGTGGCCGTTCAGCGACTGGACGGCCACGTGGTCGGCACCCGCGTCGACGTGCGCCTGCAGCTTCGCGGCGACCTGGTCCGGCGTGCCGTGCGCGACCAACGCGTCGATGAGCCGGTCGGACCCCTGCACGTCCTCCTCGGAGAACCCGTAGCGCCGCCAGTTCTCCACGTAGTTCGTGAGCGTGAAGTAGAGCGCCAGCTGCTCACGGGCGATGGCCCGCGCGGCTTCCGGGTCCTCCTCCACGACCACGGTCACCTCGGGCGCGAGGAGCTTGTCGCCCAGCGCCTCGCGGGCTTCGGCCGTGTGCTCGACCGGCACCAGGTACGGGTGGGCGCCCGCGGTCCGGTCGGCCGCGAGCTTCAGCACCTTCGGGCCGAGCGCGGCGAGCACCAGCCGGTCGGCGGGCACGTCGAGCCGGTCCAGGTACGAGACGAGCTTGCCGTACGGCTTCTCGTAGGCCTGGTCGAGCTGGCGGTGGCCGACGCCGACGCCGAGCAGGAACCTGTCGCTCGCGAGGCGGTGGAACTCGGCGGCGATCGCCTCCGGTTCGGTCTGCCAGACGTTGGTGATGCCGGTGGCGACGGTCATCGAGGTCGTGGCGTCCAGCGCCTGCTCGACGAGGGCGATGTCGGGCGACGCGCCGATCCAGAACGCGCCGAAACCGAGGGCCTCCAGCTCCGCGATCCGGTCGATCTTGCCCGCCCACTCGTAGTGCGAGCCCCAGACACCGAACGTTCCCAGCATTCGAACCCCATTCGTCGTGGCGGACTACCTTGCGCAGTATGCCGATCTTGAGCACCACAGACCTGGAAGTCTCACGCCTCTGTTTGGGTGGCAACGTCTTCGGCTGGACCGCCGACGAGGACCAGTCGTTCGCCGTGCTCGACGCCTTCGTCGCGGCGGGCGGGAACTTCGTCGACACCGCCGACGTGTACTCGGCCTGGGGCGAGGGCAACTCCGGTGGTGAGTCGGAGACGATCATCGGCCGGTGGCTGGCCTCCCGCGGCAACCGCGACGACGTCGTGGTCGCCACGAAGGTCGGCATGCTCGCCGGGTTCGACAACCAGAAGCGCGAGACCGTGCTGACCAGCGCCGAACGCTCGTTGAAGCGGCTCGGCGTCGACCACATCGACCTCTACTACAACCACCGCGACGACCTGAACACGCCGCTGGAGGAGACGCTCGCCGCGTACGACCAGCTCGTCCGCGACGGCAAGGTCCGCCACGTGGCCGCGTCCAACTTCTCCGCCGAACGCCTCGCGCGGGCGTTGCAGATCCAGGAGCGCGAGGGCTACGCGAAGTTCGTGGCGTTGCAGCCCGAGTACAACCTGGTCAGCCGCTCGAAGTTCGAAGGTGACCTGCAGCAGGTCGTGGCCGGGCACGGGCTCGCGACGCTGCCGTACTGGGGCCTGGCGCGCGGCTTCCTGACCGGCAAGTACCGGCCGGGCGTCGAGGTCGAGAGCGCTCGGGCCGGCGCCGCGTCGCAGTACCTCGACGAGCACGGCCTGCAGGTGCTGGAGGTGCTCGACGAGCTGGCCGAGACGCACTCGACGACCGTCGCCGCGGTCGCCCTGGCGTGGCTCGCACAGCAGCCGACCATCGCCGCGCCGATCGCGTCCGCACGGACGTTGGAGCAGCTCAGCGACCTCACGCCGGTGCTCACGCTGGAGCTCACCCAGGCCGAGGTGGACCGCCTGAGTGCAATTTAACTTGCCAGTAGCTTACTGGGAGTAGGTTGGGTTACCGTGGCGGGCATGGACGTCACGGGCAAGGTGGTACTGATCACCGGCGCGGCCAGGGGCATCGGCGCCGAGGTGGCGAGGCAACTGGCCGCGCGCGGGGCTCGTCTCGCGCTCGTCGGGCTGGAGAAAGCCCAGCTCGAAGAGGTGGCGAGGCAGACCGGCGGCAAGGCGTGGGAAGCCGACGTCACGGACTGGGACGTGCTCGACCGCGTGATGAACGAGGTCGCGGCCCACTTCGGCGGCATCGACGTGGTGGTGGCGAACGCGGGCATCGCGGCCACCGGGTTCGTGCGCTCGATGGACCCCAAGGCGTTCGAACGGGTCATCGAGGTCAACCTGCTCGGCGTGTGGCGGACGGTCCGCACGGCGTTGCCGCACCTGATCGAGAGCCGCGGCTACTGCCTGGTCGTGTCGTCGCTCGCGGCGATCGTCCACATCCCCGGCAACGCGGCCTACTCGGCCGCCAAGGCGGGCTGCGAAGCGTTTGCGGACAGCCTGCGCGCCGAGGTCAGGCACCTGGGCGTCGGCGTCGGCACCGCGTACTTCTCGTGGATCTCCACGGACATGGTCAACAGCGCCGACGAGCACCCGGTGTTCGGCAAGCTGCGCCAGGGCATGCCGGGGCTCGCCAGCAAGAAGTACCCCGTCCGCAACGTCGGCAGGGCCGTGGTCAGGGGCATCGAGAAGCGGTCGAAGGCGGTCCACGTCCCCGGCTGGGTCGGCGCTCTCAAGTACTTCCGCGCGTTCACACCGGTGGTCGTGGACCGCCAGGCGGTCGCGGAGATCGCGGACGCCGACCGGCAGATGGCCGCGAGCGACACATCAGGCCTGGTCGGGCCCGGCGGGCAGGCTGCTAGTCGGTGAGCCAGAGGCCGGTGACGACGTTCCACTCGCGGATCTTCCACTCCGCGACGACGGACGCCGCCGTGTACGGGTCGGCCGCGATGACCTCCTTGAGCGCCGCCTCGTCGGCGATCTCGTAAACGATCATCGCGCCGGCGTCGTCCGCGAACGGGCCACCGGCCAGGACCACGCCCTTCTCGACGAGAGAGGCGATGTACTCGCGGTGCGAGGGGCGGGTCGCGAGCAGGTTGTCGCGATCCGGGGCGAACACCAATTCGACAGCAAAGCGGGCCATGCCACCACCGTAGTGAAGCTGACCGGTACCGTCCTACCTTGTGGTTGGCGAAGAAACCCCGCGCACCGTGCAGGACACCCTGACCAACCTGCGAATCAAGGACGGCGTCGCAGGACCTCCCACAGGGCCCCTCACGCTCGAAGACCTGTACAAGCAGCACCGCATGCGCCTGGTCAGGCTCGCGCTGCTGCTCGTCGACGAGCCGTCGACCGCCGAGGACGTGGTCCAGGAGGCTTTCACCGGCCTGCACCGCAACTGGAAGGGTCTGCGCGACTCCCAGGCCGCGGTCGGGTACCTCCGCACGGCCGTGGTCAACGGTTCCCGCAGCGTGTTGCGCCGCCGCAAGACGGCCCGCGACTACACGCCCCCGCACGTCGCGAACGCGCGCTCGGCCGAGTCGCTCGCGATGCTGACGGCGGAGCACCAGGCCGTGGTCAAGGCGTTGCAGCAGCTCCCGCCGCGCCAGCGCGAGGTGCTCGTGCTGCGCTACTACGGCGACCTGTCCGAGGCCGAGATCGCCGAGGCCACCGGCATCTCGAAGGGCACCGTGAAGTCGACGGCGTCCCGTGCGCTCGACGCCCTGCAGAAGATCATGGCGGGCTGAGCCGACAGTAAGGCAACTTGACCGTTTCCCCAGTTGAGGCCGTTTTGCCCGTTGCGGGCGGTTTCAGCTCGTAAGACCACGCGCCCAAATCGGTACTTGGTATAGACCAATAGGCCCCCCATGCCGCAGGATCAGTCCCCGTGGCACGCAGACACGTGGTCGCCGTCGACATCGGTGGCACCGAAACCAAGGCGGCGCTCGTCACCGGCACCTCGGACGCGGTGGCGGCGGTGAAGCACGCCCGCCGGGCGACTCCCGGTGAGCTGGAGCCCCTGCTCGACGTCATCGCCGAGCTCGTCGAGGAGCTCAGCAACGCCTCCGAGCACGAGATCGACGCCGTGGGAGTCGTGGCGCCGGGCATCGTGGACGAGGCCAGGGGCGTCGGCGTGTACACGGCCAACCTCCCGTGGAGCGGGTTCCCGTTCGCCACCGTCCTGTCCGAACGGCTGGGCGTGCCCACCGCGTTCGGTCACGACGTGCGGGCCGCGGGCCTGGCCGAGTGCCGCATGGGTGCCGCCAGGGACCTGCGCAACGCGGTGATCATGCCCATCGGCACGGGCATCGCCGGGGCGTTGCTGCTGGACGGGAAGATCTTCGCCGGCGAGGGCTACGCGGGCGAGATCGGCCATGTGAACGTCGGCCACGGCGTGCCCTGCGCCTGTGGCCAGATCGGCTGCGTGGAGACAGTGGCGTCCTCCGCGGCGATCGCCCGCCGGTACGCCGCACGTACCGGCACCCCCGTCAACGGCGCCGCTGAAGTCGCGCGCAGGGTCCGTGACGGGGAGCAGGACGCCGTCGCCGTGTGGCACGAGGCCGTGGACGCGCTCGCCAGGGGGATCCTGGTGCTGGCGACGCTGCTCGGTCCGGAGGCCGTCGTGCTCGGCGGTGGGCTCGCACTCGCAGGAGACCTGCTGGTGGAGCCCCTGAGGGAAAGGCTGGACGGGCTGATCGCCTTCCAGCGCCGACCGGAGCTTCGGCTCGCGGCGCTCGGCGACGAGGCGGGCTTCCTCGGCGCGGCGCTGCTGGCCATCGACACGCTGGAGGCGTGATGAGCACGTGGGGTGGACCAGTCGACGTGACCCTGACCGGTGGTCGGGTCGTCACGCCGGAGGGGGTGCTCGAGAACGGGTGGGTGAGCATCTCGGGCGGCCGCATCGCCGCCGTGGGCGAGGGCACCGCACCGGACGGACAGACGATGGACGTCGCGGGCGGCACGATCGTGCCCGGCTTCGTGGACATCCACTGTCACGGCGGTGGCGGCGACGCGTTCACCAGCAGCGACCCGGTGAAGATCCGCAAGGCGGCCGCGGCCCACCGCAGGCACGGCACCACGACGTTGCTCGCGTCGCTGGTCTCCCGCCCGGTCCCGGAACTCGCCGACCAGGTCTCGGCACTCGCCGAACTGGTCCAGGAGGGCGTCGTCGCGGGCGTGCACCTGGAGGGCCCGTTCCTCTCGGCGGCCCGCTGCGGCGCGCACGACCCGGCGATCCTCTGCCCGCCGGAGCACACCGCCGTCACCAAGCTCCTGGACGCGGGCAAGGGCACCGTCCGCATGATCACCATCGCGCCCGAACTGGAAGGCGCCGTCCAGGCCGTCCGCCAGCTCGTGGACTCGAACGTCATCGCGGCCATCGGCCACACCGACGCGACGGAGGCGCAGGTCCGACCGGCCGTCGACGCCGGCGCGTCCGTCGCGACGCACCTCTTCAACGGCATGCGCCCGCTGCACCACCGCGAGCCGGGCCCGATCGGCGCGCTGCTCGACGACGAACGCGTGACCGTCGAACTGATCTGCGACCTGGTGCACCTGCACCCCACGGCCGTCCGCCTGGCGGCCCGGCACGCGGGCCTGAACCGCACGATCCTCATCACCGACGCCATCGCCGCGGCAGGCGTGGGCGACGGCGTGTACGACGTGGGCGGCCTCGAAGTCCGAGTCGTCGACGGCGTTCCAACGTTGGCAGGAGGCGCCGCCCTCGCCGGCAGCACCCTCACGATGGACGTGGCGTTCCGCAACGCCGTCAACTCGTGCGGCCTCTCTCTCGTCGAGGCCGCACACGCCACTTCGACCCGCGGCGCCGAACTCCTCGGCCTCGACACGGGCAGGCTCGCCGCCGGCCTGGCCGCGGACCTGGTAGTCCTGGATGCAGAATTGAAGCCCCGGGACGTGATGGTCAAGGGCGAGTGGGTGAAGGACTAGGTGCATGGCAGACGATCCGGAACGACTGGTGACCGACGCTCTGAGAGCCCAGGCCACCAGCACAAATGCCGGATTTGCCGTACCTGTCCGTTTTGACGACGAGCCCCCGGCACCCATGTCAGCGTGGTGGGTGCTGGGCCTCGCACTGCTCCTCGGCCTGGCCGCGGGCACGGTGGCGGCGGTGATCACGCTCGGCTGACCTGTACCGTTGGGCGCGTGACGATTGCATTGGGCCCTGACTGGCTGGACCCCACCGTGCTGCTGAACGGGCTCGGCCCGTACATGCTCATCGGGTTGTGCCTCATCATCTTCGCGGAGTGCGGGCTCCTCGTCGGCTTCTTCCTGCCGGGCGACTCCCTGCTGTTCACAGCGGGCCTCTTCGTCGCCGCCGGCACCATCGACACCCCGCTGTGGCTGGTCTGCGTACTGCTGACGATCTGCGCCTTCGTGGGCAACGTCGTCGGCTACTACATCGGCCAGAAGGCAGGCCCGGCGCTCTTCAGCAAGCCGGAGTCGAAGATCTTCAAGAAGGAGTACGTCGACAAGACGCAGGAGTTCTTCGACAAGTACGGCGCCCGCGCCATCGTCCTGGCCCGCTTCGTCCCCATCGTCCGCACCTTCATCACCGCGATGGCGGGCGTGGGCAAGATGGACCCGAAGAAGTACTTCACGTACTCGGCCATCGGCGGCGTCGCCTGGGCGGCAGGCCTGACGATCCTCGGCTACTTCCTCGGCCAGGTCTCGGTCATCAAGAACAACCTCGAGATCACCCTGCTGGCGATCGTCTTCCTGTCGATCGTGCCGATCATCATCGAGGTCATCAAGGCACGCAAGGAGAAGAAGACGCTGGTGGAGGCCGAGGCCGACGACATCACCCAGGTGATGCAGGCGCAGGTGCACCACGACGACGCGACGCAGGTCATCCCGCGCGTGGAGCGCTGACCGCACACCGCAAGCCAAGAAGGCCCACCCGCTCTCGGAGCAGGTGGGCCTTTTGCGTTGCGGGGGAAGGGAAGAGGGGAGGGAGCGGGCGAGGAGGCTGGGGCCGCGAACCTGCACTGCCGACCGCAGTCGTCAACGCAAGCCGACCACCCACTCAAGCCAGGCGCGCGCTTAACCAGACAGCCGGCACCGCACCCCAACTCTCTTTCGTCCCGCCCCAACCGGACCACCCTCGCAAGGTGACGGAATCCCGGGGACGCAGTCAAGACGGGGCCGATCGGACCGGTTTCCACCCGCGACCTTGCGGCGAACCGGACACCGCCCCTAGGTTCGAAGTGGTCTGGACCACCGGGGAGGGGACCGCAAAGATGTCGCTGTTCCGCACAAGCTTGGCGGTCACCCTGACCGCCCTGGCCGTCTCAACAGCCACAACGGCACCAACCGAAGCAGCGCCCAACACACACCGCACCAAGATCGTCGGCGCCTACTACGGCAACTGGTTCAGCGGCTCCAAGCCCATCTCCCAGATCCCCACCGACACCCCCATCACCCACCTCTTCTACGCCTTCTCCACCATCGAGAACGGCAAGTGCACGATGCCGGCGACCACCGCCCAAAAGGACTTCGCCGACATCAGAGCCCTGAAGCAACGCAAGCCGAGCCTCAAAGCCCTGATCTCCCTGGGAGGCTGGGGCGCAGGCGGCTTCTCGGACGCGGCTCTCACCCAAGCCACCCGCCACACCCTGATCAACTCCTGCAAGGAGCTGTTCTTCACCGACGGCACCTTCGACGGCATCGACATCGACTGGGAGTTCCCGGTCTACGGCGGCCCGACGGAGATCACCGACCGCCCGGCGGACAAGCGCAACATGACCTTGCTGACCAAGGACTTCCGCACGGCCCTGGGCAACAAGAAGCTGGTCACCGCAGCCCTCCCGGCAGGCCGTCTGCAGACCGACGGCCCCTACGACCCGGCGAAGAGCTTCGAACTCCGGGAACTGGCCGAGGTCATGGATTTCATCAACGTCATGACCTACGACCTGGGCACCGGCTTCTCGCCCGTGGCCACCTTCAACGCCGGCTTCAGAGAGGTCGCCAACGACCCGATGCCGCGCGAGGACCGCAGGTGGAACAACGTCGTGGGCGCCATCAACTACTACGAGCGCCACGGCGTCCCCAGCAACAAGATGGTGCTGGGCGTGCCCTTCTACGGCCGCGGCTTCAACGTCAAGGCAGAGGGCCGGCAGCACGGCCTCTACCAGCCGTACGACAGCGCGTTCTGGGTGGACGGGTACGACGAGGTCCGGAACCTCAGGAACGCACCGGGGTGGAAGGAGTACTGGCACCCCGTGGCGCAGTCGCCGTGGTTGTACAACGCGGCGGAGAAGAAGTTCGTGTCGTTCGAGAACCCGCGGTCCATCAAGCTCCGTGCGGACTACGCGAAAGCACGCGGCCTGCTCGGCACGTTCATGTGGGCGTTGGGGCATGACGACGCGCAGCACTCGTTGTTGAAAGCCATGTCCCGCTAGTGCAGCGGCAGGAGGACCGGATCGCGTTGCTGCGCCAGGCTTTGCGGAGTCCGGACGCGTGGCAGGTGGCGGCCGCCCTGAAGTACGTCGGGGACACGTTGGAGCCGGAGCTGAGACGACGGCTGGTTCCTGACCTCGTCGAGCTCAGCGCCAGCCCGTTGTGGGCGTCCGAGACCAGGGAAGTGCTCGAAAGGATTTGAGTCTCCCGTTACGTCAAGGTGTTGGTTGAACGGCATGACCACACGACGTGAAGTGCTGGGATGGCTGGCCGGGCTCGGCGCGGCGGTGGCGCTGCCGGGCCGGGCCGGGGCCACGACGAACGTCACCGCCGTGCGCGGGGTGACGGTGATCGACTCGTCCGGCGTCCGCCCGAACACCACCATCGTGCTGGCGGACGACAGGGTTCTCGCGACGAACCCCACAAACCTGCCGCCGAACACCACGACGCTCGACCTGCACGGCAAGTTCGTCATCCCCGGGCTGTGGGACATGCACGTGCACGGCGCGTACCTGGACCGGATCACCCTGCCGTTGTGCCTGGTCAACGGCGTCACGGGCATCCGGGAGATGTGGGGCTTCCCGCAGCTCCACGACCTGCGCGACCGCATCGAACGCGGCGAGGTGCTGGGCCCGAGGCTCGTGGTGGCCAGCGCGATCATCGACGGGCCGCACTCCACGTTGCCCGGCGCGACGATCGTCAGCACGCCCGAAGAAGGCCGCCAGGCCGTCCGGAACGCCACCGGCGCGGACTTCGTGAAGGTCTACTCGTACCTGGACCGGCCGACGCTCGCCGCCATCGCCGACGAGTGCGCGAGACAGCGCATCACCTTCGCCGGGCACTGCTCGGCCCACGTCGCGATGGGTGACGCGAGCGACCTCGGGCAGCGCACGTTCGAGCACATGTACGGCCTCCCGCTCGCCACCAGCAGCAACGAAACCCAGCTGCGCCAAGCGATCGCGACCCTGCCGCTCGACCCGGCCGCCCCGTTCGCCTGGTTCAGGCAGGTGCTGGAGTTCGAACGGCAGGCGGCCCTGTCGCACAGCCGGAGCAAGGCCGCGAGGCTCGCGCACCGCCTGCGCCGCAACAACTCCGCGCTCTGCCCGACGATGGTCACGATGCGCGTGCTCTCCAGCCCGGCGGACCGGTTCGCGAACAGCCCCAACACGAAGTACCTGCCGGCCTCCTACCGGGACTTCTGGCGCGACAGCCTGAAGAACTGGGCGCCCACGACGGACGAGGAGATCCGGCAGCAGGCCGACTTCCTCAAGCGCCGCATGGACCAGACCGCCGAGATGCACGACCACGGCGTGGAGGTCCTGGTCGGCACGGACGCGGGCAACCCGTACGCGTTCCCGGGCTTCTCCGTGCACGACGAACTGGAGCTCCTGACCGAGGCGGGCCTCTCGCCCAAGGCCGTCCTCGACGCCGCCACCAGGAACACGAAGATCAGGCCCGGCGCCGAAGCCAGCCTCGTCGTGCTCGACGCCGACCCGCTCGCGGACATCCGCAACACCACACGCATCCACACCGTCCTGACCCGAGGGAGAGTCCTCGGGCCGCAGGAACGGCGGAAGATGCTCGCGGAAGTCGAGAAGGCCGCCGCCGAACCGTTCCCGCCGGCGGCACGGACCTGCTGCTAGTGGCGCGTCTCGGAACGTTGGCGAGGTAATCCACGCCCAGCAGGGCGCCTCCCGTCACCGCCCCCACGCCCCCGTACCACCAGTACGAGGACGTGGGGGCGGCACCACGATGCACCCGTCTGAACGCGAATTCCCCCGGCAACGTTCCGAGCCACACCACTAGAACATCGAGCCCGGGTTGAACAGGTTGCCGGGGTCCAGCGCGCGCTTGATCTCGCGGTGGACCCGCAACCCGACCGGCCCGATCTCCTTCGCGAGCCACTCGCGCTTGATCTTGCCGATTCCGTGCTCCCCGGTGACCGTGCCACCCAGGGAAAGACCGACGGCCAGGATGTCGTCGAACGCCTTCTGCGCCCGCGCGAACTGATCGGGATCGGCCGGGTCGTAGACGATCGTCGGGTGCATGTTGCCGTCACCGGCGTGACCGACGACGGCGATCTTGAGGCCGACCTCGGCGGAGATGTCCTCGCAGCCCTGGATCAGCTCGGCGATGCGGGTGCGCGGCACGCACACGTCGTCGGTCAGCCACGAGCCGTAGATCTCCAGCGCGGTCAGCACGGCGCGGCGGGCGGTCAGCAGGTCGCGGCCCTCGTTGACGTCCTCGGTCGCGTAGACGAGGTCGGCCTCCAGACAGATCTCCTCGATCTGGGCCAGCTCGTGCCGCGCCTGCTCGCCGCCCGCGTCGGACTGGCAGATCAGCAACGCCGCGCAGCCGGGTCCGGCGCCGAGCTCGGTCTTCAGGTACGTCTCGGCCGCCTCGATCGACGTGCGGTCCATGATCTCCATCAACGACGGCACCAGGCCCTCGCGGACGATCTTGCTGACGGCCCTGCCCGCGGCGGCCGTGGTGCTGAACGCGGCCACGAGCGTGGCCGGGGCCTGCGGCAACGGGCGCAGGGCCAGGGTGGCCTGGGTGATCACGCCGAGCGTGCCCTCGGAGCCGATGAAGAGCTTGGTGAGGTCGTAGCCCGCGACACCCTTGACGGTGCGGCGGCCGGTTCGCAGCACTTCCCCGTCGGCCAGCACGACCTCGAGGCCGAGCACCGAGTCGGTGGTCACGCCGTACTTCACGCAGCACAGGCCACCGGCGTTGGTGGAGAGGTTGCCGCCGATCGTGCACCAGTCGTAGCTGCTCGGGTCCGGCGGGTAGAACAGGCCGTCCTTCTCGACGCGGCCGCGCAGGTCGAGGTTGACCACGCCCGGCTCGACGACGGCGAGGCGGTTGTCGGGGTCGACCTCGACGATCGCGTTCATCTTGGTCAGGACGAGGACGACGCAGCCCTCGATCGCGTTCGCGGCACCGGAGAGGCCGCTGCCGGCACCACGAGGCACGATCGGGACCCCGTGGGCGGCGCAGGCCCGCACGACCGCCTGGACCTGCCCCGTGTTCTGGGGGAACACCACCGCCAGCGGACTGCCGTGCGGGGCCAGCGGCATCATGTCGCGCCGGTAGCTCGCGGTGACGTCGGTGTCGGTCAACACGCCGGAATCACCCACGGCGGCGCGGAGTTCCGCGAGCAAGGTCTCCATGGAGCCACGCTAGCCCGAACCGGCCGTTCCACTCGACGGCGATCTCGGCGGAGGGGAGTTCACGTGGTGATCCGGTGTGCTCAACCCAGATTTGGACAACCCGTCAGACCGATGTCGCCATGCCACCCGCACGGCACGACGTAGGCTGGTTCACCGTGGCGCACGCTTTCGCCTCGCTGGAGTCCGCTGGTCCGGTGGCCGTCTGGGTCATCGTGCTCAGTTTCATCTTCGTCGAGTGCGCATTCATCTTCGGGCTGTTCCTGCCCGGTGACTCGCTGCTGTTCGCGGCGGGCGTGGTGCTGGCGACGCACAACAGCGAGCTGTCCGCGTGGCTGCTGTCCCTCGCCGCACTGGTCATCGCCGTCGTCGGCAACCTCGTCGGGTACTACATCGGCCGCGGCACCGGTACGCGCGTGCTCGCCCGCAAGGGCGGCAAGGTGCTGAACCGGCACAACCTGAAACGCGCCGGCGACTTCCTCGACCGCCGCGGGTTCTGGGCGGTGGTGCTCGCCCGCTGGATCCCGTGGATCCGCACGCTCGCCCCGATGATCGCGGGCGCCGCGCGGATGGATCTCCGCAAGTTCACCGTGGCCACGACCTTCGGCGCCGTCGCGTGGGTGCCGACGCTGGTGCTGGCCGGCTACTACGGCGCGGGCATCATCGAGTCGGTGCCGTGGCTCGAAACGGCCGCCATCATCGTCAGCATCGCGTTCTTCCTGGGCGGCACCGGCTGGGGGATCTGGCGTTACCGCCAGGAGATGGCCAAGCCGATCGACGAAACGGCCGAAGTCGGAACGAACTAGCGACAAATCGTTCGAACAGTGCTTACCTGTCCTTTCCACGAGAAAAGGCGGGGAGGCCTTTCATGCGATTCATCGGCGCATTCATCGCATTAATTGCCCTGTTCGGCCCAGTAACACCGGCGCAGGCACAACCGATGCCGCAATGCGGTCAGGTCATCACGCAGAACTTCACGCTGACGGGCGATTGGAGCTGCGGAAACGCGCCCGCGCTCATCGTCGGTGCGAATGGGTTGAAAATAAACCTGAACGGACACACCCTGAGTGGCACCCCCGCCATCAGGATGGTCGACGTCGACGGCACGACGGTCCGGAACGGCACCATCCCCAGCAACGTCGAGGCGGTCAACGCGACCGGCACCCGGTTCGTCGACCTGACCATGGGGCAGCCGAGCTCGGCCTCGGGTGGCGACTGGACCGGCTCGACGGTGACGTTCGTGCGCAGCAGGATCACCATGTGGCGGTTGTTCTGCGGGACGCGCTGCGAACTGGTCGACAGCACGTCCAGCCTGAACCAGATCTACTCCGACCACCTGGTCCTGCGAGGCGGCGGCTGGCACGGCATCAACTTCGTCGGGGCCATCAAGGCCGACGTCGTGAACACCACGCTGCACTCCCTCACCATCGGCGGGCTCGAACGGCTGACCATCCGGGGCAGCGACCTCAAAGGCGCCGAGGTGATCGCGAGCGGCCGGGTCGAACTGCTGAACAACACGTTCAGCACCGGCAACTGGCTCGGCGTCCACCGGCCGGTCAGCGGCATCATCCGCGGGAACAGGTTCGAGAAGATGCAGCAGGCAGGCCTGGCCGTGCGCGCCCAGACGACGCTCAACGGCCCGTTGCTGATCGAGCGCAACACGTTCGCCGACAACCGGCGCGACGGCCTGCGAATCGACGTCCCGATTCCACTCGACATCACCGTGCGCAGGAACACCAGCGAGAACAACGGCCAGTACGGAATGTGGGCGCCCGAGGGTGCCGTGACCGACGGCGGCGGGAACTCCTCGAGCAACGACGCCCTCGGCTGCTCCGGCCTGACCTGTTCCTAGAGCACCTCGGTGATCAGCAGGTCCGCTGATCCCTTCGACGAGTTCACCATCAACGCGTTGACGTGGTCGGTGCCGTGCAGCACCCTCTCCTCCGCCTCCGACAGGGTCCGCCCGTACCGCAGGTGCCGGTCGATCAGGCGCTGCACGCGCACGTCCTCGTCGATGAACAGGAACCACGCCTCGTCCAGGATGATCCGGACGCGCTTCCACTTGTCGTAGTTGAGCAGCAGGTAGTTGCCCTCGGTGACGACGAGCGGGACGTCCGGGTGCACCGGCACGGCGCAGGCGACCGGTTCCTCGATCTCGCGGCGGAACTCCGGCGCGTAGATCAGGTCCGGCCCGCACGCCTTGATCCGGCCGAGCAGGTCCACGTAGCCGGGGATGTCGAACGTGTCGGGCGCGCCCTTGCGTTCGACCAGCCGCAGCCGTTCGAGCACGCTCTGCGCGAGGTGGAAGCCGTCCATCTCGACCAGCGCGGCCTGGCCGTCGAGGGCCTCGACGAGCCGCCGCGCGAGTGTCGTCTTGCCGGAACCGGGTGCGCCGCCGATGCCGAGAATCTTGCGCTCACCCATGTCCGCGAGCGCCCGAGCCCGTTCTAGCAGCTCGTCGAACCTGACCTGCTGTCCTGCCACCGCGCCAGCCTCTCAACCCAGTCCCCGACCGCACCGACGCGAACGGCGGCCGCCTCCGACGCGAAGCCGATGGCCTCCACCGGGTCCGCCCCCGACGCGAGCGCCAAGGCGTACGCGCCGTGCCAGACGTCTCCGGCACCGTTCGTGTCCTTCACCTCCACCACGGGCACGGGCAGCTCTCCGCGCGAGCCGTTCCGCGACCAGGTGACCGGCTTCGCACCCTGCGTGCGAATGACCAGCGGCACCCCGAAGGAGTGCACCTCGGCCTCGGACCGCTCGAACCCGGAAGAGCAGGCGGCCACGTCCACCAGCGGCAACAGGTGATCCAGGACAGGTTTCCAGCTCCCGGCGTCGAGCACCACAGGCAATCCGAGAGCTTTCGCCTGACGAGCGACGGGGATCACCAGCCCGTCGTGGTGCCCGTCCACCAGCACCACGTCCGCCGCGGCCAGCAGTTCGGCCAGATCGGGCGCGACCACCTGCACCGATGCGTTCCGGGACACGACCGTGCGTTCGCCGTCGGAGTCCCGGACGACGACCATGCTCACCGGCGTCGTTCCCTCGACCGCGGTGACTTGGACGGGCTCCAAGGCGGCCTGGACGAATTCACCCAGTGCGTCGGCGCCCAACGCGGTGAGCAGCGACGCCCGTCCTCCGAGCGCCGCGACGGCCCGTGCCGCGTTGGCCGCCGGACCACCGGGGGTCAGCGCCACGCCGAGCGAGCGGATCTTCTGCCCGGGATCCGGGAACTCGTCCACCCGTTGGGTCACGTCGAGAGTTGTGAGCCCGACACACAGCACGGCTGCCATCTGGGCTTCCTCCAAACGGGTATGGTCCCAGGTCATGGTCACCATGCGGGATGTCGCGGCTCTCGCGGGGGTCTCCATCACCACGGTGTCACACGTGATCAACGAGACGCGGCCGGTCGCCGGGGACACGCGTGAGCGCGTCCAGAAGGCGATCGACGAGACCGGGTACACGGGGGACGCCATCGCGCGTTCGCTGGTCATGGGCGGCACGAAGTCGCTGGGCCTCGCCGTGTCACTGGTCTCCCACCCGTACTTCGCCGAGCTGATCGCCGCCATCGAGTCGGAAGCGACTCGCAACGGCTACTCGCTCGTGCTGATCGACACGCGGGACACCCCCGAGTCCGAGCAGGCCGCGGTCCGAATGCTGCGCTCGCGCAGAGTCGACGGGCTGCTGCTCACACCCTCGGCCGGCGGCGGGAGTCTCGTGCTGCCGGAACTCAAGAGACTCAGCATCCCGACCGTGCTGGTGGACCGGCTGACCGTCGCCAAGGACATCGACCAGGTCGGGCCGGAGAACGTCCAGGCCACCTCCGGCCTGGTCAGGCACCTCGCGGAACTCGGGCACCGGCGGATCGGCATCGTCTGCGGCAAGGCGGGCGTGGCGACGACCGAGGAACGCATCCTGGGCTACCGCCTCGGCCTCGGCCGCGCCGGCCTCAAGTGGGACGAGGCCCTGGTCTCGCAGAGCGGCTGGCTCGCGCCGCTGCTCGACCAGGACGACCCGGCCACCGCCGTCGTCGCCGCCGACCACCTCGTCACGGTCGGCATGCTGCACGAGATGCGCGCCCGCGGTCTCAAGCTCGGCACGGACCTGGCCGTGGTGGCCTACGACGAGGTCGAGTGGGCCACCTTGATCGAACCGCCGCTCACCACACTGGCCCAGCCGGTCGAGGAGATCGGACGGACCGCGGTGAAACTGCTGCTCTCCCGCATCGCCGACCCCGAGAGGCCACCGGAGACCATCCGGCTCGCGCCCTCCCTCATGCACCGGCAGTCGTGCGGATGTTGATCCCCGGCCTCGTCTCGGTGACGTTCCGGCAGCTCACGGTCTCCGAGATCGGTGAGCTCGCGACGGAGTGCGGCCTGCAGGCCGTGGAGTGGGGCGGCGACGTGCACGTGCCGCCCGGTGACTTCGCGGCGGCGCGCAAGGCCCTCGACACCGGCCTGAAGGTGGCGGCGTACGGGTCGTACTACCGCGCCGGGGTCTCCGACCGCGCCGACCTGGCGCCGGTCCTCGAGACCGCGGCCGAGCTGGACGCGCCGTTCGTGCGGGTCTGGGCGGGCACGTCCGGCTCCGAGGAGACACCCGACCGCGGGCCGGTGGTCGACGCGCTGCACCACGCCGTCGAACACGCCGAGGCGATGGGCACCAAGATCGCGCTGGAGTACCACCGGAACACGCTGACGGACACGCTCGACTCGACGGTGCAGCTGCTGGACGAGGTCGACGGCGTGGTGTCGTACTGGCAGCCGCGCGGCGGTCAGGACGTGTTCTCGGCCGTGCACGAGGTGCGGACGCTCGAACCCGTGACGGCGCACGTCTTCTCGTGGGGTCCCGGTGGCTTCACCGAACGGTTCCCGCTCGCCGAGCGCCGCGACCTGTGGAAGCCGGTGCTCTCGGAGCTCGCGAAGGACGGCGTCGAGCGCAACGCGCTGCTGGAGTTCGTGCTGGACGACTCACCCGAGCAGTTCCGCGAGGACGCCAAGGCGTTGCTGAGCTGGATCAAGCCGTAGCGACGTCCAGCCCGCGCCGTTCGAGCAGGGCGGCCGCTTCCAGGCACATCCAGCCGCCGAGCTGGACGGACAGGTCGCGGCCCTCCACCTCATCGGCCGGAACAGTCCACTCCGGGCCGAACAGCGGACCGCTGACCGCCATCACGCGGTTGGTCCACGCGGCTTCCGCCGACTGCACCACGAGTTCGCGGGCCAGGTCGGCGGTCTCGTGCCGGTCGGGGTCGAGGTCCGGGATGATCAGCGCGGCCTGGGCGAGGTAGCGGGTGAGGATGCCCGCGAACAGGCCTCCGTCGCCGCCGCCCTGACCGCGGATCACGCCGTTGGTGGCGAGGTCGTCGTGCACGGCCGTGATCGTGCGCGCGGCCTTGTCGAGCCACTTCTCGGCTTGGCCGTGCTGGGCCAGCTCGACGCACGCGCCGATGAGAACTCCTTGGCAGTACGTGAAGATGTTCTTCTCGTACTCGCGGATCTCGCCGTCGGGGTGGACGTGCAGGCCGTCCCACGCGAGGCCGTTGCCGGGGTCGACCAGGTGCTCCTCGATCCAGTCCACAGTGGACCGGGCGCGGGCGAGGTCGGTGCGTTCGTTCTGGCGGGCCAGGAAGATCGCCGCCGGGCCGTTCGCGGGGACGTTCTTGAAGTCGTCGTCGCGCTTCCACCAGATGCCGCCGCCGGCGTGGTCGGTCCAGCCGTCGCGCAGCTGCTCGGCGATCGCGTTCACCGCCTTGGGCTTCGCGATGCCGACCTCGCGCTCGGCGCGTTGCAGGGCCAGGCCCAGCCACGCGACGTCGTCGTAGAAGTCGTTGGTCCAGCCCAGGATGTTGCGGACCCGGATGCCGCGCACGACCTTGGTGATCGCGGTCTTGCGCAGCTCGTTGGGCGAACGCAGGTAACCGTCGATCATGCAGTCCAGCAGGTGCGCCTGCCACCAGTAGTTGAAGCTGGTGTGGATCTTGTCCCGGAAGAGCGGGGGCCACGCCCGCGCCCCGAGGAGCGTGCCCGGCACACCCCAGACCCTGCGCAGGTGCCTGGAGTACACCGCGCGCTCCGCGACACCCGCACGCGCTGCCAGCAGTTTCGCGATCGCCACCCGATCATGGTGCGCGCTTGACCGATCAAGAAGCTCGGTGAATCGCCCAGTGGTACAGGCCCATCGCCACAGAAGTTGTCAGGTTGTAACTGCTGACCTTCTCGCGCATGGGCAGCCGGACGATCCGGGACGCCCGTGCGCGCACCTCGTCGGAGATGCCGTGGCGTTCCGAGCCGAACGCCAGCACGGCGTCGTCCGGGATCGGGCCTTTCAGCAGGTCACCGTCCGCGTCGAACGCGATCAGCTCGCCCGCGAAGTCGAGGCTCGTGACCTTCGCCACCGGCAGCGCGAAGTGCAGCCCCGCCGAGCCGCGCAGGACGTTCGGGTGCCACGGGTCGACGTCACCGGTGGAGATCACGCCACCCGCGTCGAGCCCGGCCGCCACCCGGATGGCCGCGCCGAAGTTGCCGAGGTTGCGGGGGTTGTCCAGCAGCACGACCGGGGCCTGGCGGTCGAACGCCAGCTCGGGCCGTTCGGCGAACCCGGCCACGCCCGTCGGGTGCGTGCGGCCCACCCGCAGCTTGAAGTGGCTCTGGTCGACCTCGGTGGCGGCGGCGAACCGCTCGCGCAGGTCGGGGGCGTGCGTCTCGGCGAGGGCGACCGCGGCGGCGAGGTCCGTCGTGATCAACGGGTCCACGTGCCCGCCGAAGCGCAGCGCGTGCTTAACAGCGTGAAAGCCTTCGAGCAGCACGGTGACCAGCATAGAAGCCGATCCAGGAGACGATCACGATCGACCCCAGCACCAGCTGGACCAGCGTCGACGCGCTCTCCGGGTACCAGACGCCGTCGATGTAGTGGTCGATGAACCCGGTTTCCAGCACGGGCAGGCCCGCCATCGCCCTGAGGTCGTTCTCCCAGGTCGTGAGGGGACAGACCGTCGGCGTGAGGATGCTCAGGACCGCCCACGCGCCCAGGGCCAGGTGCGGGTAGATCACCCAGCGCCACCGCCAGGCGAGGTATCCGCCCACGAGCAGGAACGCCAGCACCGCGAAGTGCAGGAGCATGACCGCTTCGGCAAGAGATCTGGCCATTCGCACCACCCCGTCCCTGTTCCAGACTAGGACGGGATGGCTCGAACCGCTCTCGACAAAACCTCAGGCGAGACCGAGGTCGTTCAGGTCGAGCAGGTAGCGGTATTGCAGACCCTCGGCCTCGATGGCCTCCTTGGCGCCCGTGCCGCGGTCGACGACCGTGGCGACGCCGATGACCTCGGCCCCGTGCTCGCGCAACGCCGTGACGGCCGTGAGCACCGAACCGCCCGTGGTGGAGGTGTCCTCGACCGCGAGCACCCGCTGGCCGCGCACGTCGATGCCCTCGATCTGCCGCTGCATGCCGTGGGCCTTGTTCGCCTTGCGCACGACGAACGCGTCGAGCACGTCACCGTCCGCCGAGGCGGAGTGCATCATCGCGTAGGCGACGGGATCCGCGCCGAGGGTCAGACCGCCGACCGCGACGAAGTCCCAGTCCGATGTGAGCTGCCGCAGCAGCTTGCCGATCAGGGGAGCCGCCGCGTGGTGCAGCGTCGCCCGCCGCAGGTCGACGTAGTAGTCGGCTTCCTTGCCGCTGGAGAGGGTCACCTTGCCGTGCACCACGGCCAATTCGCTCACCAGACGAGCGAGTTCCGACTTCGCGTTCGCGTCCAAGACCACTTCAGTTCGCACGGGTCGTCAGCTTCGCACATATGAGCGGGCGACGCCTCGTACGCTGCATCACCGTGAGCACCCTGTACGTGGAACAGCCGTGGACGTTCCTGAGCCTGCTGGCCCGGCCGCACTACCGGGTCGAGGTGTTCGACGAACGGGACGTGCCGGTCATGGTGGTGCGCGAGCGCAGCGGCCCCGGCGTCCAGCGACCGTTGCGGCACACCGGGTTCTCCGGCTGGACGACGTTCGACCTCGACGTGGTCGCGCCGAACGGCCAGCCGATCATGGGCATCGAGAAGGGCTTCGGCCGCCGTCCGCACGTGCGCGTGACCACGCCGCAGGGCCAGCTCATCGGGACCATCAAGACGCACGGCGCGTGGCAGCAGTCACTGCACGACGCGACCGGGCAGCAGCTCTGCTTCTTCGGTGACGTCGCGCGGATCCAGACCGGCGCACGGGCCAAGCGGAACGGCTCGCGGGTGCGCCGGGACGTCGTGCGGATCAACCCCGCGGTGACCGAACCGGTGCGGTCGCTGGCGACCGCGTGCGCGGTCGCCTTCGACGTCGTGCGGGGTACCGGGACCAGCCACACCAGCAGCGGCGGCGTGGACTGGCCCGTCTGACCTACCAGGCGTCCTTGCGGAAGTGGCTCGGACCGTCGTCCTCGTCGTCGTCGCGGGGAGGCGGCGGGGCGGGTGTGCCGGAGGCGATGACGTCCTCGGGGTCCTGACCTTCTTCGAGCGCCTGGTAGGCGCGCTGGAGGTCGGGGACGCCGACGGCGAGTGCCTGCTGCACGCCGGGATCGTGGATGGCCCGTCCGGCGGCGACGTCGGCCCACGACATCTCGCCGGCGTCGACCCGCCGTTGCAGGTCCTTGAGCTCCTGCGGTGCCTTCGGCGACTTCGCGAACCGCTCGATCTCGGCGAGGTCCTGTTCGGACAGTCCGCGCGAACGGCGTTGCACCTGGGAGGCGGCCGTCGCGACCTTGCCGAGGTCGTCGACCCTGGAGTCGACCTCGGCGAAGAGCGCCTGCAGGCGTGCCTGGTCGTAGGGGAACGTCACTGCTGACCACCACCGCTCGGCGCCGGGGCGGGTGCGGGTGCGCCACCACCGGCTCCGCCGCCGCTGCCCGTGCTCGGCGTGCTGTACCTGCCGGACGCGGCCGAGCCCGCCTTGCCGAGGCTGTAGGCGCCGAGGCCGACCCCGATCGCGCCGGACTTCGCCGCCGCCACGCCGTTGTCGAACTTCTGCTTGCCGTCCTGCACGCCGTCGACGACGTCGAGCGCGTCGTTGACGTCCCGGACGTCCTTGAGCTTCATCAGCGCCGTGCCCATCGCGACGATGCCGTCGACCATGCCCTTGACGCCCTCGATCAGCGTCATGATCGACTGGATGATCTTGCGGATGGCGTCGACGATCTGGATCGCGTCGTAGACCATCCACACCGCGCGGCCCCAGCCGACGACCGGGATCACCGCGGTCATGGCCGCTTCGAGCAGCATGGTGCAGAGCTTGTCGAGCAGGAACAGCGCGACCTTCGTGGCCGACCGGCAGGCCGAGGCCATCGACTGGAACTTGTTGCCGATGATCCGGGCGACCTGGGAGTCCGCCTCGATCGCGATGACCCACATGGTGTCCATGCGGCGTTCGAACGCCTGCGCGGCGCCACCGTTCCAGTGCGGGTTGAGCTGACCGACACCGTCACCGACGTTGTGCCGCACGGAGTCCAGCGCCTTCGCGACCTGGTCCCACGCGTTGGCGTTGGCGTCGATCTTCTCGAAGTCACCGACCAGCGGGCTGATCAGCGACTCGATCAGGTTCTCGCCGGTGACCTTCTCGTAGATCCAGTTGACGCCCTGCAGCTTCCACCCGGCGGCTTCGATGAGCTCCTTGGTGGTCTGCCTGCCCGGGCGGTTCTCGGCGGCCGCGTTGAGCGCGACCGCCGGGTCCTGGACGTCCGCGTACGCCGTGGTCATCGGCCCCCACCCGCCTGCTTCATCAGCTGCACGCCGTGGAGGTCGACCTTCTCGTAGGAGTCGGCCGTCTTGCGCAGCGCGTCGGCGTCCTTGGTCATCATCTTGTTCGCGAAGTCCAACGTCTCCCCGTACAGGCTCGCGACACCGGTCACGACGGGGTGCAGCAACGTCAGCAGGCCGGTGAAGCCGCTGGTGTCACCGCCCTTGGAGATCGCGTGGTCCTTGATGGTCAGGAAGTGCCCGGCGTTGCGGTCCAGCAGTTCGCTGTAGCCCCGCAACTCGTTCGGTTCGACGTGGAACTGTTCGCTCACGTGCCCTCCGACGCGCCGTTCGGCCGAACGGTTCCGGTCAGGTGCGACCGCGGCCGCCGGCGAACCGCGAGGCCATCCTGCGCACGAGCCCCCGCGGCAGCCGCGTGGCGATGGTGACGATCGCCTTGTACTGCAGGCCGGGAACCGACAGCGCCTTGCCGCGGCGCAGGTCGCGCAGGGCCTCGTGCACCAGCTTCTCGACGGGCACGTAGAGCCAGTTCGGCGTCTTGGTCATGTCGATCCGCGCGCGCTTGTGGAACTCGGTCCGCACGAAACCGGGGGCGAGCGCCATGATCCGCACACCGGTGCCCGCGGCGGCGAGAGCCGTGCCTTCGGAGAACGCCGTCACCCACGCCTTGTCGGCGCTGTAGCTCGTGCCGCGGCCGGGCAGGAAGCTCGCGACGCTCGACACGTTGATGACGTCGCCCCTGCCGCGCGCGATCATGGCCGGGATCGCGGCCCGGCACAGGCGCAGCACGGTGGTGACGTTGACGTCGAGCTGGCTCTGCAGCTTCTCGACGTCCGTGGCGAAGAGCTCGCCGCTGTTCGCGAAGCCCGCGTTGTTCACCAGCAGGTCGACGGCCTGCTCGGCGAGCCGTTGCTCGACCTTGAGCCGGTCGTCGTGGTCGCTGAGGTCGGCCGGCAGCACGTCGACGTGCACGCCGTGCCTGTCGTGCAGCTGCTTCGCGAGTTCCTCGAGTGCGGGCGCGGTGCGCGCGACCAGCACGAGGTCGTACCCCTCGGCCGCGAGCCTGCGGGCGAAGGCGGCCCCGATCCCGACGGTCGATCCGGTCACCAGTGCGGTTGGCATACGTCCGCACGGTAGTCGGTCGGGCGCCGGGGTCGAAGGCCGCCGATGATCACGCTTCGTGCTTCGCCGGGCGGCGCAGCACGAACAGGCGCAGTGCGAGGCCGGAAACGACCAGCGCGACCCCGCCGAACAGCATCCATCCGACCGAGGCACCCGTGTTGGCCAGCGTCACGACGGACGCCGTACCGGCCACGGCCACGGGCGGGACAATCTTTCCTCCGTACATCGTGCTTCCCTTCGGGGGGTTCGGGGACACGACGGTTCAACTGAACGGAGTATCTGAATCAGGCGCCGATGTTTTACACGGAGCGCTATGTGACGTGAATCACAGCACTTTAGTCGCGGTCTGGAATGCCGCTGGCCGGGGCGGTACGACAGGCGCTACATACGCCTGCCGGTCACCCACCGTCAGTTCTGCTTGCGTCCGAACGACGGCCGGTAGACCTCGCCGCCCTCGTCGTCCTCGGCCACCGGCTCCTCGCGCTCGGACGGGTCCGGGTCGAACGGGTCGATGACGTCCGCGAGCTCACCGACGTCGCGCAGCAGCCGTTCCAGGCGCGCGGGCGACGAGTTGGGCGGCGCGGCGGCCAGCACCCAGTCGTTCTCCATCCAGACGACGGTGACGTCGCCCCCGATCTCCTCGGCGGCGTCGATCAGGTCCGGCGTGATGATCTTGCGGGCGGCGGGCACGTCCGTGACGAACGCGTACCGCGACCCGACCGGCCCGAGCATGTCGGGCATCGGCTTCTTGTCGTCGTCGCGCTGGAACGGCACGGTCGACAGCCAGAGTTCGATCACCACCGACAACGCCCGCCGGCAGCGCACGCCGACCAGCACGGAGTTGACCTTGCCGCCGGTCTCGTGGTCGAGCACGTAGACCTGCCTGCGGCCGTCGGCGGTGAAGGTGGAGCCCGCCACGACGTCGCGGGCGAGGCCCGTGCCGTAGTACGCGATGGCCCCGGCTTCCCACCGGGTCGGCAGCACGTGGTCTGTCTCCTCGAACTGCCAGCCACGCAGGGCAGCCCAACGGCGCCGTTCACGATTACGCGCGGTTCGTTGCGCCCGGTCGGTCGCGAGCAGGGCGAACCCCGCCACACCCGCCACCGCGGCGACGGTGAACCAGACCCACGCCGGTATGCCCACGAGGCCAGCGTAGTGGGTCGGAGGCGAGGAACGAAGATCACTTCCGCGCGTCGTGACCTCGGCGTGCCTTTCCCCGGTTCAGCAGCCCGACGGCGGCCCGGCTCGCCGCGGTCGGCTGGCCGGGGTTCCGCAGCGGCCCGGGGGCTCGAAGCCGAGTGCGATCTGCCCGGCGCAGCTCACCGGGAACCCGGGGTTGACGGTCGAGAGCCGCTGAAGACGAAACGGGACGGGGACCCGTCCGGATCCCCGTCCCGCGTGCTTCTCCCGTGGTTCAGGCGGTGCGGCCCACGATCAGGCCGCTCTGGTCGTCCACCACGTCGACCCGCACCGTGTCGCCGTCCCGCACCTCGCCGGCCAGCAGTTCCTTGGCCAGCTGGTCACCGATCGCCGACTGCACCAGCCGCCGCAACGGCCGCGCCCCGTAGATCGCGTCGAAGCCGTTGAGCGCCAGCCAGTCGCGCGCGGCCGTCGTGACGTCGAGCGTCAGCCTGCGCGCGGCCAGGCGGTCGGCGAGGCGGGCGATCTGGATGTCCACGATGGACGTCAGTTCCTCGGTGGCGAGCGCGTGGAAGACCACGACGTCGTCCAGCCGGTTCAGGAACTCCGGCTTGAAGTGGCGTTGCACCACCGCCATCACGGCGTCCTTGCGCTCCACCTCGGTGAGCGTCGGGTTCACGATGGTCTGCGAACCCAGGTTCGAGGTGAGCACGAGGATCGTGTTGCGGAAGTCGACCGTGCGGCCCTGGCCGTCGGTGAGGCGGCCGTCGTCGAGCACCTGCAGCAGCACGTCGAACACGTCCGGGTGCGCCTTCTCGACCTCGTCCAGCAGCACGACCGAGTACGGGCGGCGGCGGACCGACTCGGTGAGCTGGCCGCCCTGGTCGTAGCCGACGTAGCCGGGAGGCGCGCCGACCAGGCGGGCCACCGAGTGCTTCTCGGAGTACTCGCTCATGTCGATGCGGATCATCGCCCGCTCGTCGTCGAACAGGAACGCCGCCAGCGCCTTCGCGAGCTCCGTCTTGCCGACACCGGTGGGGCCGAGGAACAGGAACGACCCCGTCGGGCGGTCCGGGTCGGCGACTCCGGCGCGCGTCCTGCGCACCGCGTCCGACACGACGCGCACGGCCTCGGCCTGGCCGACGACGCGGCGGCCGAGTTCGTCCTCCATCCGCAGCAGCTTGGCGGTCTCGCCCTCCAGCAGCCTGCCCGCGGGGATGCCGGTCCACGCCGACACCACGTCCGCGACGTCGTCCGGGCCGACCTCCTCCTTGAGCATGGCAGCGTCCTGTGTGGACTCCGCCGCGACCGCGAGTTCCTTCTCCAGCTGGGGGATCCGGCCGTAGCGGAGTTCCGCGGCACGGCCGAGGTCACCGTCGCGCTCGGCCCGTTCCGACTCACCGCGCAACGACTCGAGCTGCTCCTTCAACGCGCGCACGCGGTCGATGGAGCCCTTCTCGTTCTGCCAGCGGGCGGTCAGCGCGGAGAGTTCCTCGCGCTTCTCGGCCAGTTCGGCGCGCAACGCGTGCAGGCGTTCGACCGACGCCGCGTCGGACTCCTTCGACAGCGCCATCTCCTCGATCTCGAGGCGCCGCACGGCACGTTCGACGGTGTCGATCTCGACGGGCCGCGAGTCGATCTCCATGCGCAGCCGGGACGCGGCCTCGTCCACCAGGTCGATGGCCTTGTCCGGCAGGAAGCGCGCGGTGATGTAGCGGTCGGACAGCGTTGAGGCGGCGACGAGTGCGGCGTCGGTGATGCGCACGCCGTGGTGCACCTCGTAGCGCTCCTTGAGGCCGCGCAGGATGCCGACCGTGTCCTCCACCGAGGGTTCGCCGACCAGCACCTGCTGGAAGCGGCGTTCCAGGGCGGCGTCCTTCTCGATGTGCTCGCGGTACTCGTCGAGGGTCGTGGCACCGACCATCCGGAGTTCGCCGCGGGCCAGCATCGGCTTGATCATGTTGCCGGCGTCCATCGCCGACTCACCGGTCGCGCCCGCACCGACGATCGTGTGCAGCTCGTCGATGAACGTGATGACCTGCCCGGCCGAGTCGGTGATCTCCTTCAGCACGGCCTTGAGCCGCTCCTCGAACTCACCGCGGTACTTGGCGCCCGCGACCATCGAGCCGAGGTCCAGGGACACGACCCGCTTGCCGCGCAACGACTCCGGCACGTCGCCGGCCACGACGCGCTGCGCCAGGCCCTCGACGATCGCCGTCTTGCCGACACCGGGCTCGCCGATCAGCACGGGGTTGTTCTTGGTGCGCCGGGACAGGACCTGCACGACGCGGCGGATCTCGGCGTCACGGCCGATCACCGGGTCGAGCTCGCCCTTGCGCGCACGTTCGGTCAGGTCGACGCCGAACTTCTCCAGCGCCTTGTAAGTGCCCTCGGGGTCGGCCGACGTCACCCGCGCCGAACCGCGCACCTTCGTGAACGCCTCGGTCAGCGCGTCGGGCGTGGCGCCGTTGCGCCGCAGCAGGTCGGCCACCAGCCCGCCGTACTGGGCGAGCCCGACGAGCAGGTGCTCGGTGGACACGTACTCGTCGCCCATCTCGGTGGCGAGCTCCTGCGCCCGGTTGATCACCCGCACGGCGTCGCGCGAGAACTGCGGGGCGGACACGGTGGAACCGGAAGCGCTCGGCAGTCCGCGGGAGAGCTGCTCCAGCTCCTTGCGCACCTGCCCGGGGTCGGCGCCCACGGCCGACAGCAACGGCGCGGTCAACCCGTCCGTCTGCGCCAGCAGTGCGCTGAGCAGGTGCACGGAACCCACGTCGGGGTTCCCGTTCAGCGTGGCGGCCTGCACCGCCGCGGACACGGCCTGCTGCGTCTTGGTCGTCGGGTTGAAAGCGTCCATTCCTCCACCTCGTGGTCAGCCTCCAGCATGGACCATCATCCCGCACAACGTCAGAAAAGTTGAGTCTGTTCCGCTCAACCTTTAAATCGGCCCAGATCACACGCCGACTAGGCGAAGATCAGCCCATGACGTCCATCATCCACAACATCACCGTCGACGCCCGCGACTCCTACGAGATCGCCTCGTGGTGGGGCCAGGTGCTGGGCCTGCCGCTCGACCCGGAGGACAACCCCGGCGACCCGGAGTGCCTGATCCACCTGCCGAGCGGCATCCGCTACCTGTTCATCAACGTCCCGGAGGGCAAAGAGCTCAAGAACCGGCTGCACATCGATCTGCAGCCGGTGAGCGGCACCCGCGACGAGGAGGTGGAACGCCTCGTCGGCATCGGCGCGACGGTCTTCGACGATCAGCGCAGGCCGGACGGCACCGGCTGGGTCACGATGCGCGATCCCGAGGGCAACGAGTTCTGCGTGGAACGCAGCGCAGCCGAACGAGCCGCGACGTCCTGACCAGCGTCACTCGAAAGCACCAACAGCTTGTCCACAGCAGGTGTGGAGTTATCCACAATCCGCTGTTCAGTATCCACAGGTGAATCAAGTTCAGTGGCGACCGTCTGTGCACCAGAACCCGATGGGGTGACATCCTCCACCGAGTCGCGCAGCGGCTGCTCCTTGATCAGCAACACCGCGATGACCGTGAACACGGCCAGACCAGCGGCGATGAGGAACAACTCGCCCATGGCGTCCCCGTAGGAGTCGCGCACGACCGGGGAGAGCGACCCGCGGTCGAGCGTCTTGGTGCTCACCTGGGCGGCCAGCACGGCCCCGAGCACCGAGACGCCGGCCGTCCCGCCCAGCGACCGCAGGAACGTGGCCGTGGAACTGGCCGCACCGAGGTCGGCCATCCCCACGCCGTTCTGCACGGCCAGCACCAGGTTCTGCATGGTCAGCCCGACGCCGACCCCCACCAGCGCGAGGTAGGCCCCCATCAGCACCAGGTTCGTCCGGTGGTCGATCGTCCCGAGCAACGCCAGCCCCGCGACCAGCGAGAACGCACCCCAGACCAGGAAGCTCTTCCACCGCCCGCTCTTGGCGATCAACTGCCCGCTGACCGTCGACGAGATGCTCAACCCGAGCACCAGCGGCACCGTCAGCAACCCGGCCTTGGTGGGCGAGAACCCACGCGCGATCTGGAAGTACTGCCCCATGAACACCGAGGCCCCGAACATCGCGGTCCCCACCGCGACACCGCCGAGCATCGCCAGCACCACGGTCCGGTTCTTGAACAGGTGCAACGGGATGACCGGCGCGGACGCCCTGCGTTCGACGAAGTAGGCGCCGATGATCGCGATCAGCGCGCCACCGACGAACAGCGCGCTCTCGCGGCTGATCCAGGCGAAGTCCTTGCCCGCGAACGACACCCACATGAGCACCAGGCTCACGCCACCCGTGATCAGCGTGGCACCGAGATAGTCGATCTTCACGTGCTGCTTGCGCACCGGCAGGTGCAGCGTCTTGTGCAGCACGGCCAGCGCCACCAGCGCCAACGGCACGCAGACGAAGAAGCACCACCGCCAGCCGGGCCAGTCGACGAGGAACCCGCCGACCAACGGCCCGCCGACCGTCCCGGCCGAGATCACCATGCCGGTGTACCCGCTGTACCGGCCCCGCTCACGAGGGCTGAGCAGCGCGCCGACGACGACCTGCCCCAGCGCCTGCACACCACCCATCCCGAGCCCCTGCACGACCCGGAACCCGATCAACTGCTCCATGTTCTGGCTGAACCCGGACAACACCGAGCCGATCACGAACAGCACGATCGCGGACTGCAACAGCCGCTTCTTGTCGAAGAGGTCCGCGAGCTTGCCCCACAGGGGCGTGCTGGCGGTGGACGCGAGGAGCATCGAGGTGATGACCCACGTGTACTGGGTCTGCGTGCCTTTGAGCTCGGCCAGGATCGTCGGGAGGGCGTTCGAGACGATGGTGGAGCTGAGGATCGCGACGAGCAACGCCACCCAGATTCCGGACAGCGCTTCGAGGATCTCCCGATGCGACGAGGGCCGACTCAAACCGGCACACCTCCAGTAGTTAGTTGATGTCATACAACTATATCTGGAGATAGTTAGCCAGGACAACGAATTCGGGTGGCTGATGGGTCACACCCAGGGTCGCGCCGGCCGCTCGAGCGGAGGTCGGCGGACGCTCAGGGCCCGCCCTCGACGTCGAAGGCGGGCCCTGGGCGAGCGGTCACCGCGTCAGGACTCGGCCGCGTCCTTCCGGCCGGCCTTGACCTCGAAGAAGTCGCCTCCCTTGCGACGGACGTCGTCCGTCCCCCAGTCCCGGATCCGGTCCACCGGCACCATCCGGGGGATGTGCTTGCGGCAGTGGATGTAGGCCTCCTGCACGGACACCACCACCCACCGCTCGATCTTCCGGTTCTCCCCGGCCAGCTCGGCGAACTCCTCGAAGGGCGCGATCCTCGCCCTGCCGTTCACGTGCAGGCCGATCAGGTCCTCGGTGAAGTCGACCATCAGCATCCCGACGTGCGGGTTCTCCATGATGTTCCCCAGCGAGGCCATGACCCCGTTCCCCCGGTACTCGGGGTACACGACCGTCCGCGAGTCGACCACGTGCAGGAACCCCGCCGGCCCCGCCCGCAGCGAGGAGTCGCACTCCCCGTCCGCATCGGCGGTCGAGATGAACGCCATCTCCATCCGGGCGACGAACGACTCCATCAGCGGGTTGAGGTGGTCCAGCACCTGGTCCGAGTAGAAGCGCGTAGCGCGATCCGTCGTCTCCAGGGCACATTGGAGGAAGTGCTCACCTCGTGAGCCGGGAAGGTCGACACGGTCGGGTGAGGTGGTTTCAGTCAACTCTGGCAGGGACACGCGCCCAACCCAAGCACGCAAGCACGCAACCCGGTACAGACGGACCCTCACATTCACACTGTTGCGGTAACAACTACTCACCTAGAGTAACCATGCTTCGCTCGAAGGTGGCATCAAGGAGTCAGGAGGCCCGATCAGGGGTTACTGTCCACCCTGTCGGGGGACGGATGCTTGACGAGTAACGACAGCGCCCCAGCCGGCGCTACTCAGAAACACCCAATGAGAACGTGGAGACTGCGCGCGGACCATGACTGCGAACGCTGTGCTGAGCCCCATCCCTACCCCGCCCCACCGGGAACCCCCGCCTGGCGTCACCGCGATGGTGCGCATGATCCGGGAGAGCTTCGCGGTGGTGGAGCCGCATTCCGAAGAAGTGGCGAAGTTCTTCTACGGGATGCTCTTCTCGCTCTCGCCTGCCACACGCGAGATGTTCCCCGCGAACATGGAGGTGCAACGCAGCCGTCTGCTGCGTGCCCTCGTGCACGTCGTGCAGATGGTCGACCGCCCGGACGACCTCATCCCCTTCCTGCGTCAGCTGGGGCGTGACCACCGCAAGTTCGGTGTCATCAACGTCCACTACGAGGCGGTCGGGACGGCGCTGCTGTCCGCGGTGAAGAAGTTCTCCGGCGCCGCCTGGACGCCCAAGGTCGAGATGGCGTGGGCCGAGGCCTACACCCTCATGGCCAGGGCCATGCAGGAGGCCGCGGACGCCGACAACGGGCCCGCCTACTGGCACGCGACGGTGCTGGAGCACCAGCGCGTCTCGTGGGACCTCGCGGTCGTGCGCCTGCAGCCGGACCACCCGGTGAGCTACAAGGCCGGTCAGTACGTCAGCGTGGAGACGCCGCAGCGCAAGCGCTTGTGGCGGTACTACTCGCCGGCGAACGCACCGCGCGAGGACGGCGTCATCGAGTTCCACATCCGGTCCGTCGACGGCGGCTGGGTGTCCCGCTCGGTGGTCGGCCACACGCAGGCCGGTGACACGTGGCGCATCGGGCCGCCCATGGGACGTCTGTCGGTCGACCGCACGGCCGGCACGGACATCCTCATGGTCGCCGGTGGCACGGGTATCGCGCCGATGCACGCGATCATCGACGAGATGGCGCAGTACGGCGAGAACCCGCGCGTGCACCTGTTCTACGGCGGCCGCACCCGCGAGGACCTGTACGACCTCGACAACCTGCAGCGCATCGCGACCACGAACCCGTGGCTCACGGTCGTGCCGGTGCTGGAGTCGGACCCCGGTGTCCGGGGGGTCGAGCAGGGCAGCCTCGCCGACGTGGTCACCCGCTACGGCGCGTGGGAGGACCGGGACGTCCTGGTCTGCGGCAGCCCGGCCATGATCAGGTCCACGGTGTCCCGCATGCTGGTCGCCGGAACTCCGCTCGACCGGATCAAGTACGACCCGTTCACGCTGGACTAAGCTCGGCACGTCGACAAGCGACTGGCGTGCCGAGGGTGGAACTGACCACCGGGAAGCGACGGCCGAGCGCACCGAACGCCTGGGTGCCCGGCACGGAGTGATGCCGTGCTGCGCGAAGCCGATCCAGAGATCGCCGCCCTGATCCAGGCCGAGGAACGACGTCAGGCCAGCAAGCTGCGCATGATCGCGTCGGAGAACGACGTGTCGCAGGCCGTGCTTGAGGCAACAGGCTCGGTCCTGACGAACAAGTACTCCGAGGGCTACCCCGGCAAGCGGTACTACGAGGGCCAGCAGGTCATCGACCAGGTCGAACTGCTGGCGCAGGAACGGGCGAAGGCCCTCTTCGGCGTCGACCACGCGAACGTGCAGCCGTACTCCGGCTCGCCCGCGAACCTCGCCGTCTACCTCGCGTTCCTGAACCCCGGCGACACCGTGATGGGCATGTCCCTGCCGATGGGCGGTCACCTCACGCACGGCTGGAGCGTTTCGGCCACGGGGAAGTGGTTCCGCAGCGTCCAGTACGAGGTCCGCAAGGACACCGGTCGCGTCGACATGGACGAGGTCCGCACGCTGGCGCAGGTCGAACGCCCGAAGGTGATCTTCTGCGGTGGCACGGCGATCCCGCGCACGATCGACTTCGCGGCGTTCGCCGAGATCGCCCGGGAAGTGGGTGCGCTGCTGGTCGCCGACATCGCGCACATCGCGGGCCTGGTCGCGGGCGGTGCGCACCCGTCGCCGGTCGGGCACGCGCCGGTGATCACCACGACCACGCACAAGACGTTGCGCGGCCCGCGCGGCGCGATGATCCTCACCGACGCCGCGCACGCGAAGGCGATCGACCGCGCGGTCTTCCCCGGCCTGCAGGGCGGTCCGCACAACCACACCACGGCCGCCATCGCCGTCGCTCTGCGGGAGGCCGCGCAACCGGCGTTCCGCGAGTACGCGCAGCTGATCGTCCGGAACGCCCAGGCGCTCGCGGAGGCGTTGCTGGAGCGCGGGTTCGACCTGGTCTCCGGCGGCACCGACAACCACCTGGTGCTGATCGACCTGACGTCCAAGCTGATCGCGGGCAAGCCGGCCGCGCAGGCGCTGGACCGCGCGGGCATCGAGCTGAACTACAACGCGGTCCCGTTCGACACCCGCAAGCCGTTCGACCCGTCCGGCATCCGGCTCGGCACGCCGGGGATCACGACACGCGGCCTGCGGCCCGAGCAGATGCCGCTGATCGCGGACTGGATGGACCGCGCGATCGCCGCGCACGACGACGAGCAGGCGCTCGACCGCATCGCCGCGGAGGTCGGCGAGCTACTCGCCGCGCTCTAGTGGTGTGGCTCGGAACGTTGCCGGGGGAATTCGCGGTCAGACGGGTGCGTCGCGGGCGGTGCCGCGAGGCGCCCTGCTGAATGCCGATTACCTCGCCAACGTTCCGAGTCACACCACTAGTGTCCTGCGCCGGAAATCCGCCTGCAAAATCGGGTGAGTGATTCGAGGATCTCTTCGGCGGTCTTGGTCCAGATGAACGGCCGTGGGTGGGTGTTCCAGTCGGCGATCCAGGTGCGGATGTCCTTCTCCAGCGCCTGGACGCTGCGGTGTGTGCCGCGGGTGATCTGCTGGTCGGTGAGGAATCCGAACCAGCGTTCAACCTGGTTGATCCAGCTGGATCCGGTCGGGGTGAAGTGCATGTGGAACCGCGGATGGCGGGCCAGCCAGGCCTTGATCGACGGGGTCTTGTGCGTGCCGTAGTTGTCACAGACCAGATGCACGTCCAACCCGGCCGGCACGGTCTTGTCGATCGTGATCAGGAACTTGCGGAACTCCGCGGCCCGGTGCTGGCGGTGCAACTCGCCGATCACCGTGCCGTCGGCGACGTTGAACGCAGCGAACAGGCTGGTGATGCCGTTGCGGACGTAGTCATGCGTGCGTCGCTCGGGCATGCCCGGCATCATCGGCAGCACAGGCTGAGACCGGTCCAGCGCCTGGATCTGAGACTTCTCGTCCACGCAGAGCACGACCGCCCGCTCGGGCGGATTGTGATACAGGCCAACAACATCCACGACCTTCTCCACGAACAGCGGATCAGTGGAGAGCTTGAACGTCTCCGCCCGATGGGGCTTGAGACCGAAATCGCGCCAGATCCGGCCGATGGTCGACTTGCTCAACCCGGTCCGCTCCGCCATCGACGTCCGAGACCAGTGCGTGGCGTTACGCGGGGTCTCCTCCAGCGTCGCCACGATCACCTCCTCGACCTGATCGACCGTGATCGACGGCGGCCGGCCCGGCCGTTGCTCATCGACCAGGCCGTCCAGCCGATCCCGCAGAAACCGCCTGCGCCACTTGGTCACCGTCGCCTCGTGCACCCGCAGGTCCTCGGCGATCTGCTTGCCCGGCACACCCTCTGCGCACGCCAGCACGATCCGGCACCGCTGCGCCAGCACCTGCGACGACTTCGCCCGCCGCGCCCACCGCTGCAGCGTCTCCCGCTCCTGCTCGGTCAACGTCACCTCAGCAGGAGGACGTCCAATCCGCGCCATCACCCCACACTAGACTTACCTGGCGGATTTCCGACGCAGGACACTAGCTTCCCGACGGCTTCCCGCACCTCGCTGAACGTCCGGCGGGCGACTTCCGCGAAGTCCCCGCCGGTCGGCAGCCAGCGCTCGTAGCCGTGGTTGAACGCCAGCACGCCGAGTTCGGCGGCCACCGCGGCCTCCAGCTCCGGCACCCCGCGCCGCTTCAGCGCGTCCGTCATGGCGACGGCGAACCCGACCATCTTCAACGCGGACCGCTCGCGCAGTTCGTCGTTGCCCGCGATCACCGCCAGCCGCTGCGGCCCGTGTGCGCGCCGTTCCTCGGTGAACGTCTCCGCGGTCGCCACCAGCGCGGCCTCGACGGCGTCGAGCGGCGTGGCGTCCTCCGGCGCGCCGGCGATCGCGCCGGTCATCAACTCCGCCAGCACGTCCTGGCCGCCGAACAACACCTCGCGCTTGTCGCGGAAGTGCCGGAAGAACGTGCTCTTCGTGAGGCCCGCGCGCTCGGCGATCTGCGCGACCGCGGTGTTCTCGTACCCCTGCTCGCTGAACAGGTCGAGTGCGGCGCGCACCAACCGCTCCCGTGCGTCCGGCTCCCATCGACCCATGGGCCACATCCTAAGTGATGCGACTTGGTCCCATCACTCTGCTACGGTTGATGAGACCAAGTCCCATCACTTCCGGAGGATGTCGTCATGAAGGTCTTCGTCACGGGTGCCAGCGGTCACGTCGGCTCGGCCCTGGTCCCCGAACTGCTGGACGCGGGCCACCAGGTCGTCGGCCTGGCCCGCTCGGACGCCTCGGCGGCCAAGCTCGAAGCCCGGGGAGCCGCCGTGCGGCGCGGCGATCTGGACGACCTCGACGGACTGCGCAAGGGCGCGGCCGAGGCGGACGCCGTGATCCACCTGGCGTTCAAGCACGAGGAGATGTACGCGGGCGACTACCAGGGCGCCTCGGACGCCGACCTCGCCGTGGTGCACGCGTTCCTCGACGAACTGTCCGGCACCGGCAAGGCGCTCGTCGGCACCGGCGGCACGCTCGCGTACTCAGGCCTCGGCCGCACGGCCACCGAGGAGGAGCGTCCGTCCAGCGAGGGCCCGCGCGGCGCCGCCCGCAACGCGATCGTCGACGCGACCGGCGTCCGCGGCTCGGTCGTCGTGCTGCCGCCGACCGTCCACAGTGAACTCGACGTGGCCGGCTTCATCCCGATCCTGGTCAGGACCGCCCGCGCCACCGGTATTTCCGGCTACCCGGGCGACGGCACCAACCGCTGGTCCGCGGGCCACACGCGGGACGCGGCCCGGCTCTACCGGCTGGCGGCGGAGAATGCGCCGGCGGGGTCGGTGCTGCACGCGGTCGCCGAGGAGGCGATCACGATGCGCGAGATCGCCGAGGTGATCGGGCGGAAGCTGGGCGTGCCGGTCGAGAGCATCCCGGCCGAACGCGCGCAGGAGCACTTCGGTCCGTTGGCGTTCATGGTGTCGCGCGACGCACCGACGTCCGCTGAGCGCACGAAGGCGTTGCTGGGGTGGGAGCCGAAGGAGCCCGGTCTGCTGGAGGACCTGGAGAGCGGGTTCTACTTCGAGGAGAGCTGAGCTTCGAGCCTGAGGTGGGCCTCGGACAGGGCCCCGCTCGGGTCCGGTCCTGTCAGCGCGGCGGTTTCCAGCACCGCAAGGGTTTCCGGTGAGCGCAGCCACTCGGCCAGCGGGCCGGTGTCCGGGCCTTCGAGCACCAGGCCTGCCAGAGCGACAGGAGTACCGAGGAAGTAGTCGTGGATGGCCGCCCGCTCGCGCGGATCGGCCTTCGCGTAGACCTCGGACGTGAGGCGCAGCCAGTAGAAGTCCGCGTCGAGCTCGCCCAGCGCGATCAGCTCCAGCACGCGCGGGAGCAGGTACCGCACGAAGTGCTCGTCGCCGATCGTTCCCGACTTGAGCCAGAACTTCTCGATCTGTCCGGAAGTCAGCTCCCGCAACGGAAGCGTGGTGAACGGTGCGATTGATGCCGCGTCCACGCAGTGGTCGCAGAACTCGACCACGCGCGGACGCGGCATCGCGAAGACCTCGTGGAGACGGTCGATCACTTGCGGGGCTTCGGCTTCCAGACGACCAGGGCGGTCTCCTGCCGGATCGGCACCAGGTCGCGGCGGTAGGAGGCGTGCACGGCGGCGGCGGTGGAATCGGCCGCTGCCAACGCCTGGGCGAGTTCCTGCTGGAGTTCTACGACCCGTGACCGCAACGCGTCGACCTGGTTCTCGAGATCGATGATGCGCTTGATGCCGGCGAGGTTCACGCCCTCGTCCTGCGAGAGGCGCTGGACTTCGCGCAGCAGCACGATGTCGCGCATCGAGTAGCGGCGGCCGCCGCCGGAGGTCCGGCCCGGGGAGACCAGGCCCATCCGGTCGTAGGACCGGAGGGTCTGGGCGTGCAGGCCGGACAGCTGCGCTGCCACCGAGATCACGAAGAACGGCGTGTCCTCATCGGTCCCGGGAGGGAACGGAAAACCCACCGAACTCACCGCCCTTCAAGAAGTGCGTTCAGCTCACCGCGGGGGTCGTGGTCCCGCGTCACTTCGGCGTACGCCTCCAGGGCCTTGCGGGCCTCGGACGACAGGTTGTTCGGCACCGCGACCTCCAGGGTGATCAGGAGGTCGCCGGCGGTTCCGTCCCGCTTCGCGATCCCCTTGCCCCGCGCCCGCAGCACTCGCCCGGAGGCGGTACCCGCCGGCACCTTCAAGGTCACCTTGCCGTCCAGCGTCGGCACGGTCAACGTCGTTCCGAGCGCGAGCTCGTCGAACGTCATCGCCGCCTTGAGCGTCAGGTCGTTGCCCTGACGGCCGAAGACGCTGTGCGGGTTGACGTGCACGCGCACGAACAGGTCGCCGGACGGACCGCCGTTGCGGCCCGGTTCGCCTTGTCCCGCAAGGCGGATGCGCTGTCCGTCGTCCACGCCCGACGGGATGCGCACGGTCAGCGTGCGCGTCCGGGTGCTGACGCCGTCGCCGCCGCATTCGGGGCACGGGTCGTCGATGATCCGGCCCGTGCCGCGGCAGTCGCGGCACGGCTCGCTGAACGCGAACGCGCCCTGCGAGCGCGTGACCAGGCCGGAGCCCGAACACGTGGCGCAGGTGTGCGGTGTGGTGCCCGGCTTGGCGCCGGAACCGTTGCACGTCGTGCAGGCGGCGGGGGACGACAGGCGCAACGGCACCGTCGCACCCTTCACCGCCTCGGTGAAGTCGATGCGGACGTCGGTCTCGACGTCCTCGCCGCGGCGCGGGCGGGTGCCCGCACCGGCGGCCGCGCCACCTCCGCGCCGGTTGAACAGGCCGCCGAGCAGGTCACCCAGGCCGCCGCCACCGGCGTTCTGCGCGGCCCGGCCGAACAGGTCGTTGACGTCGAACCCGCCGGAGCCGAAGCCACCGGAGCCGGGGAAGCCGCCACCGCCCGCGAACAGGCGGCGGGCCTCGTCGTACTGCTTGCGCTTGGCCGCGTCCGACAGCACGCCGTAGGCCTCGGAGACCGCCTTGAAGCGGGCTTCGGCTTTGGCGTCACCGGGGTTCGCGTCCGGGTGCAGCTCGCGGGCGAGCTTGCGGTACGACTTCTTGATCTCGTCGGCCGACGCGTCGGAGGAGACGCCCAGCTCGCGGTAGAAGTCCTTCTCGATCCAGTCCCTAGCACTCACCGGACGTCTCCTCCTCCCTACGCTTCTTCGGCCGGAGCCGGCGCGGCACCGGGCTCGTGATCGGTCACCGCGACCAGCGCGGGGCGGACCAGCTTCTCGCCGAAGGTGTAGCCGCGGCGCAGCACCGCGGTGACCGTCGGACCCTCGACGTCCGGGGACGTGCTGTGCTGCACGGCCTCGTGCACCGACGGGTCGAACGCCTCGCCCTCGTGCGCGAACGGCTCGAGGCCGCTCTTCTGCAACGTGGACACGAGCTTGTCCGCCACGGCCTTGAACGCACCGGTGAGGTCGCCGTGCGCGGCGGCCCGCTCGATGTCGTCCAGCACCGACAGCAGCTCGGAGGCGACGGACGCCTTCGCGTTGGTGATCACCGCTTCGCGGTCGCGTTCCACCCGCTTGCGGTAGTTCGCGTACTCGGCGGTGAGCCGCTGCAGGTCGGCGGTGCGCTCGTCGAGCTGGGTCTTCAGCTCGGCGGCCACCTCGTCCACGACCTCGGCGACCAGGGGCTCTTCGGAAACCGGAGCAGCGCCTTCCTCGGGGGCCGCGTGGGCCGGCGGCCGGACCTCGCCCGTTTCGGGGTCGATCCGGCGCCGGTCGTTCACGACGACCTGAGGCTGCTCCTCGTCGGGGGCGGCGTGCCTCGGCTCGGTCACTTCTTCTCGTCCTCGTCCACGATCTCGGCGTCGACGACGTCGTCGTCCTTCTTGGCACCGGCGCCGGCACCCGCGGCACCCGGCGCGTCCGCACCGGGGGCCTCGGCACCAGCGGCGCCGGGGGCGTTGGCGTAGATCGCCTGGCCGATGGCCTGCGACTCGGTGGCGAGCTTCTCCACCGCGGACTTGATGGCCGCGATGTCGGTGCCCTTGAGCGCCTCGTTCGCCTCGGCGATCGCGGCGTTGACCTTGTCCTTGATCTCGGCCGGGAGCTTGTCGTCGTTCTCCTTGACGACCTTCTCCGTCTGGTAGACGAGCGTCTCGGCCTGGTTGCGGACCTCGGCCTCCTCGCGGCGGCGCTTGTCCTCCTCCGCGTGGGCCTCGGCGTCCTTCACCATGCGGTCGATGTCGTCCTTCGGCAGCGCGGAGCCACCGGTGATCGTCATCGACTGCTCCTTGCCGGTGCCGAGGTCCTTCGCCGACACGTGGACGATGCCGTTCGCGTCGATGTCGAAGGTGACCTCGATCTGCGGCACGCCACGGGGGGCGGGCGGCAGGCCGGTCAGCTCGAACATGCCGAGCTTCTTGTTGTGGGCCGCGATCTCGCGCTCGCCCTGGAAGACCTGGATCTGCACGGACGGCTGGTTGTCGTCGGCCGTCGTGAAGGTCTCGGAACGCTTCGTCGGGATCGTGGTGTTGCGCTCGATCAGCTTGGTCATGATGCCGCCCTTGGTCTCGATGCCGAGGGACAGCGGGGTGACGTCGAGCAGCAGGACGTCCTTGACCTCGCCCTTGAGGACACCGGCCTGCAGGGCGGCGCCGACGGCGACGACCTCGTCCGGGTTCACGCCCTTGTTGGGCTCGCGGCCGCCGGTCAGCTCCTTGACGAGCTCCGCGACGGCGGGCATGCGGGTCGAGCCACCGACGAGCACGACGTGGTCGATGTCGCCGACGGAGACACCGGCGTCCTTGATCACGTTGTTGAACGGCGCGCGGGTGCGCTCGAGCAGGTCGTTGGTGATGCGCTGGAACTCGGCGCGCGACAGCGTCTCGTCGAGGAACAGCGGGTTCTTGTCCGCGTCCACCGTGATGTACGGCAGGTTGATGGACGCCTGCGACGAGCTGGACAGCTCGATCTTGGCCTTCTCAGCGGCCTCGCGGATCCGCTGCAGGGCCATCTTGTCCTTGGTCAGGTCGATGCCGTTGGCCTGCTTGAAGCGCTCGACCAGCCAGTCGACGACGCGCTGGTCCCAGTCGTCGCCACCGAGGTGGTTGTCACCGGAGGTCGCGCGGACCTCGACCACGCCGTCGCCGAGCTCGAGCAGCGAGACGTCGAACGTGCCGCCACCGAGGTCGAAGACCAGGATGGTCTGCTCCTTCTCGCCCTTGTCGAGGCCGTACGCCAGAGCGGCGGAGGTCGGCTCGTTGACGATGCGGAGCACGTTGAGGCCCGCGATCTGGCCGGCCTCCTTGGTGGCCTGGCGCTGCGCGTCCTCGAAGTACGCGGGGACGGTGATGACCGCGTCGGTGATCTCCTCACCGAGGTACGCCTCGGCGTCGCGCTTGAGCTTCATCAGCACGCGCGCGGAGATCTCCTGCGAGGTGTACTTCTTGCCGTCGATCTCGTCGGTCTGCCACGTGGTGCCGACGTGGCGCTTGACCGACCGGATGGTGCGGTCGACGTTGGTGACGGCCTGGTTCTTCGCGGGCTGACCCACGAGGACCTCGCCGTTCTTGGCGAACGCGACGATGGACGGGGTCGTCCTCGAGCCCTCCGAGTTGGCGATGACCGTCGGCTCACCGCCCTCGAGAACAGCGACGACGGAGTTGGTCGTCCCCAAGTCGATGCCGACTGCACGCGCCATTGGAGTTCCTTCCGCTAGTACTTGTTGAGCGTTGGTGGCTCAAGTTTGCCACCCGCTCAAACCTGAGCCTACCCGACTCAAGCTTTCTGACTGGCACAACGGCTGGGAAAGTCTGGTTGTTCCCTCAGAACGCGTCGAGGGCCACCCCTTGTGGAGTGGCCCTCGACACAGTCCGCCTCTCAGATGCCCGTGACCCGCACGTCCCCCGACGCGGTCGTCAACTTGAGCTCGCTCTTCCCCGCCGGATCGGTCGGCACGGCGATGGTGCGGTCGCCGTTCTCGGAATGCCCGAGGAGCTTGTACGGACCACCCGGGACCCGCACCGTGATGTCGCCGGACGAGACGTCGGCGCGCACCGACTGCTCCGAGGCCAGCGTCAGCGACACGTTGCCGGAGTCCGCGACCGCCGTGATCTCGTTGTCGAGCCCGGTGCCGACGATGTCGCCGGAATGGGCGACGACCATCATCTTCCCCTTGATCGTGTCGAGCATGATCTCGCCGGAGTCGGCGTCCGCGACGAGGCTGCCGCCGACCCTGGTGGCCCTCAGCTCGCCCGAGTTCACCTTGGCCTTGACGTCTCCCTTGATGTCCCGGACGGTCAGCCCTCCCGAGGAGACCACGAGGTCGACCGAGGCCAGGCCCTCCACGGTGGTGTCGCCGGAGCCCGCCTTGCCCTTGACGACGATCTTGTCGTCCGGGACCAGCACGTCGTAGTCGACGTCGCAGCCGCTGCCGCACTCGGCGAGCACCAGCGTGCTGCCGCCCTCGACGCGGTGCGTCGCCCCCTCGGGCTTCTGGTTCTTCCTGTGCAGGACCCTGCGGTGGACCTTGGTCTCGCTCAGCCCGCTCTGGTACCGGATCGACACGTCGCCGGACCCGTTCTCCACCCGGACCTCGGTGACCTCCTCCGCGACGACGGTGTCGTCGGAGAACTCGTACTTCACGATGCGGATGCCACCGCAGCCGGTCGCGACCGCGAGCACCGCCCCCACAACCAACGCCACCAGCGCCGTCCTCATCATGACGACAAAACTAGAGGCGGCGGCGCTCAGGAACACGGCTGCAAGCCCCCGGAGGCGGGGTGGGGCTACCCCTACCGGGCGGTCAGGCCAGGTCCTCGAGGACGGCGCGCAACGCGGGCGCGGTGCGGGCCGGGTCGTTGAGGAACCGGCTGGACGCCAGCACGTGCGCGGGTGCGATGCGTTCCCAGAGGAAGCCCTCGACCGGCACCTCGGCGATGTGCAGCTCCACGCTGTGCGCCCAGCGGCCGATGCGCGACTCGACCCCGCGCAGCACGTCCCCGATCGGCAACGCGGCGGGGCTCTGCCCGCGGTGCAGCTGCTCGATGCCGGGCTTCAGGGCCAGCACGGCGGCACGGCTGGCCGGACGGGTCAGCAGGGCGGGCGCGTCCTCCGGGGCCGGGGACTCGGCGCCGCGGGTGCACGCGTCCAGCGCGTCGGCCCACCAGCCGGGCCACTCGGCGGTCACGGCCGCGCGGTCGGTCCCGATCGGCACCTGCACCGGCAAGGACGGTTCCAGGCCCGGCACGTGCGGCTCGACGTCGACCGACAGCGCCAGCGAGTCGCGGACGTAGAGCGCGGCGAGCAGCCCGAGGCTGACCCCGTGGCTGATGCCGGACACCTCTCGCGCGAACGTCATGGTTCCTATTCTTCCCGCGGGACGGCGGTGGAATCGTCGCGGCCGCGGATCAAGAAGGACACGATTGGCTCCAGCTCGTCCTCGTTCGGAGCAACGTCGGCGATCAGGCCCTGGATCAGCAGGCCGTCGATCGCCGCGAGGAACGCCCGGAACGCGACCGGGTCGGCCGGGCGCGCGAGCTCCACGGCCAGGTCGAGCCACCGGCGGGCGGCGGGCTTCAGCTCCGGACGCCGGCCCGCGAGCAGGTAGAGCTCGTACTCGGCGAGCGTGCGGCCGCGGTTCTCGTTCACGGCCTGGGCGAGGCTCCGCGCGATCTCCCCGGCGGTGCCGCCGGACGCGACGATCTTGAGCATGTCGTCGCAGATCTCGTCCGCCGACCACAGCAGCGTGGCGATCAGCAGGTCGTCGAGCGTCGCGAAGTAGTAGGTGGGTGCCGTCGTCGGCACGCCGGCCTCGCGGGCGACGCTGCGGTGCGTCACGCCCGCGACGCCCTCTCGTTCGATCACGCGCAGGGTGGCCTCGACGATGGCACGCCGCTTCTTCTCGCCGCGCGCCTTGCGTCCGTCCACCTTCTGCGCCTCCACCACGGCGGTCAGTGCGTCCTCCCGAGTTCGAGCGTCACCACGCCTCCGATGATCAACGCCAGTCCGACGACCATCGTGGGGTTGAGGGTTTCGCCGAGGAACTTCCAGCCGATGATCGCCACGGCGGCAACGCCGACTGCGGACCATACGGCGTAGGCGACGCCCACGGGCATACCCAACTTCAACGCGCGCGAAAGTGCGGTGAAGGCGATGGCGTAACCGATGACGACGACCACGGACGGCCACAGCCTGCTGAAGCCCTCGGAGAGCTTCAACGAGACGGTGGCGACGATCTCCGCCGCGATCGCCGCGAGGAGGAGCAGGTACAGCACGGCGACCTCCAGGCTGCCCAGAACAACTACCTGAACAAGTGTTCCATAAGTTTTTGATCAACTTATGGGTACTTGACCGGTACGTGAGGAGACACCGGCCACGTCCAAGTGGTTACTCAGCAGTAACCTGGCCTAGACTCCCGCCATGACCCTCCAGCTGGTTCTCGGACTCGTCGCCGTGGCGGTGAGCGTCGTCGCCTGGGGCGTGTTCGTCGCCGGGGTGCTGAAGCAGATCAAGATCATCCGACTCGGTCAGCCGGACGGCACCCGGTTCGGGCCGTTCGTGCCGCGCATGAAGACGATGATCGTCGAGTTCGTCGCGCACACCAGAATGGCGAAGTTCCGCTCGGTCGCCCCGTGGCACTGGATGGTGATGTGGGGCTTCCTCATCGGCTCCGCGGTGCTGTTCGAGGCGTACGGCGAGGTGTTCGACCCGCACTTCCACTGGCCGATCATCGGCACGTGGTCGGTCTGGCTGCTGCTGATCGAACTGCTGGGTCTCGGCACCGTCGTCGGTGGCGTGGCCCTCGCGGTCATCCGCCAGCGCAACCACCCGCGCCGCGCCGACCGGGTCTCCCGCTTCCAGGGTTCCGACTTCAAGTCCGCCTACTTCGTCGAGGCGGTCGTGATCATCGAGGGCATCGGCATCCTCATGGTCAAGGCGTTCAAGCAGTCGAGCGGCCTCGAGTCCGCCCCGCTGTGGACGTCGTTCGTGACGCAGCCGCTCGCGCAGATCCTGCCCGCCGCGCCCATCTGGGTGTCGGTGATGGCACTGGTCAAGCTGCTGAGCGGCATGATCTGGCTGGTCGTCGTCGGGCGCAACCTCACGATGGGCGTCGCCTGGCACCGGTTCTCGGCGTTCTTCAACATCTACTTCAAGCGCGAGGACGACGGCGGCGTCGCCCTGGGTGCGCTGAAGCCGATGATGTCCGGCGGCAAGGTCCTGGACCTCGAGGAGGCCGACCCCGACAAGGACGTGTTCGGCGTCGGCAAGGTCGAGGACTTCAGCTGGAAGGGCTGGCTCGACTTCTCCACCTGCACCGAGTGCGGACGCTGCCAGTCGCAGTGCCCGGCCTGGAACACCGGCAAGCCGTTGTCCCCCAAGCTGGTCATCACGCAGCTGCGCGACCACGCGTACGCCAAGGCGCCGTACCTGCTGGCCGGCGGCTCGAAGGACATGGCCGGTGACGAGGTCGGTCTGACCGAGGACAAGTACGAGGACTACAAGAAGCGCCTCGAGTCCATCGACGTGCTGGCGATGGCCGAGGCCGAGCGCCCGCTGATCGGCGGCCCGGACGAGCTCGGCGTCATCGACCCCGAGGTGCTGTGGTCGTGCACGACCTGCGGCGCGTGCGTCGAGCAGTGCCCGGTGGACATCGAGCACGTCGACCACATCGTCGACATGCGCCGCTACCAGGTGCTGATCGAGTCGAACTTCCCGACCGAGCTCGGCGGGATGTTCAAGAACCTGGAGAACAAGGGCAACCCGTGGGGCCAGAACGCCAAGGACCGCCTGGCGTGGACCGAGGGTCTCGAGTTCGAGGTGCCGGTCTTCGACGGCGAACTCGGCGACGCCGAGTACCTGTTCTGGGTCGGCTGCGCCGGTGCGTTCGAGGACCGCGCGAAGAAGACCACGCGCGCCGTCGCCGAACTGCTGCACACCGCGGACGTGAAGTACACGGTGCTCGGCCCGGAGGAGACCTGCACCGGTGACCCGGCCCGCCGTGCCGGCAACGAGTTCCTGTTCCAGATGCTCGCGCAGCAGAACGTCGAGGTGCTCAACTCGGTGTTCGAGGACCGGCCCGCCGGTCAGCGCAAGATCGTCGTGACCTGCGCGCACTGCTTCAACACGCTGGCCAACGAGTACCCGTCGGTCGGCGGCACGTACGAGGTCGTGCACCACACGCAGCTGCTGAACAAGCTGGTGCGCGAACGCCGTCTGGTGCCGGTCGCGCCGGTCACCGAGGACGTCACCTACCACGACCCGTGCTACCTGGGCCGCCACAACAAGGTCTACGAGGCACCGCGTGAGCTCATCGGGGCGTCGGGCGCGAAGCTGCGCGAGATGCCGCGCCACGAGGAGCGGTCCATGTGCTGCGGTGCCGGTGGCGCGCGCATGTGGATGGAGGAGCGGATCGGCAAGCGCATCAACCTCGACCGCGTGGACGAGGCGCTCGGCACCGCGCCGTCGAAGATCGCGACGGGCTGCCCGTTCTGCCGCGTGATGCTGACCGACGGCGTGACCGCGCGGCAGTCCGACGGCCAGGCCGGTGCGCACGTCGAGGTCGTGGACGTGGCGCAGATGCTGCTGGAGTCGGTGCGCCGCGGCACCGAGAAGAAGGACACCCCGACCGACGAGGTCCCCACCGGCACGCCGCTGCCGGACGAGGACAAGTCGAAGGTCTGACCGTCACACGAGAAAGGCCCTCGGTCCGTTGTGGACCGAGGGCCTTTTCGTTGGTGTGCCTAGTCGTTGTCGGTGATCTTGTCGTAGACCACGTTCAGCACCCAGCCGGTCAGGGCGACGATGATCGCGCCCCAGAACGCGGGCCAGAAGCCGTCGACGCGGAACGGCAGGTCGAACTGCTCGGCCAGCCACCCGGTGAGCATGAACAGCAGCGCGTTCACCACGAGCCCGATCAGGCCGAGCGTCAGCAGGTAGAACAGGCAGCCGAAGAACTTCACGACCGGCTTCACGATCGCGTTGACCAGGCCGAAGATCACCGCGACACCGATCAGCGTGAGGATCCTCGAACCGGTGGAGCCCTCGCCCAGGTCGATGCCGGGGAGGGCGGTCGACACCCAGACCGCCACGGCAGTCAGCAGCACTTGCACCAAGATGCCCATGCCGCAGACTAACCGTGACGGGTCCTAAGTGGTCAGGCCCGGCGGCGACGCGCCACGAAGAACGCTGCCGCACCGCCCGCGAGCAGCAGCGCGCCGAGGCCGAGGAAGCCGAACACGGACGCACCGGTCGACGCGAGACCCGTCCTGGACTCCGAGGCGTCGTGCCCGATCTTCGTGCTGGAGTAGTCCGTCTCCAGGTTGCTCGTGACGTACTGCGGCCCCTCGGGCAGCACGGCCTTGTAGCGGCCGTCCGGACCGGTCGGGTAGGTGCCGACGAGCTCGCCGGCACCCTGCACGCGGATCTGCACGCCGGGCCCGTTCGCGCGGACGTTCTCACCGGCGGTGAAGGCGTTGTCACCGTCGCGGTCGATGCAGAACAGGTCTTCGACGGTGATCGTCTCGTCCTGCGCAGCGGCGAAGAACTTCTTCACCGATCCCCCAGTGCCCGATTGCTCCACATTGGACACCGGAACACCGGGGGACCAGCGTTGCGTGATCCCGATCACTCGGACAGTGGATAGCCACCCATCTCGCACCCCTCCCTCTCGTTTAGCACGATATCGGATAGTACGAGTTCGTAGCAATTACTCCTTGCCGTCGAGTGCGAGCCGGGTGCGACGGTGCGCGGGGCCCAGTTCGCCGGACAGCACCTCCATGACCTGGCGCAGCAGGTCGCGCAGGTTCTCGAGGTCACCGCCGGGCAGCGCGGTGAAGAGGTCGCGCTCGCGTTCCGCCTGCCCCGCGACGATCCGCAGGAAGATCTCGCGGCCCTCGTCCGTCAGCGTGGCGGGTAGCGACCGGCGGTCGGCCGGGTCGAGTTCGCGGACGACGAGGCCCGCCTTCTCCAGCCGGTCGAGCCTGCTCGTGATCGTGGTGGCCGGGCTCAGCGTGCCGTTCGCGAGCTGCTTGGGCGTGAGGCGGTGCGGCGGCCCGATCCAGAAGAGCCGGGCGAGGATCTCGTAGTCCGCGCGGTTGAGGCCGTGCGGCGCGGCGATCTCCGTGGCGAGGAAGTCGAGGTACTTGCTGATCTGGTGCACCCGGTCGACCACGCCCTCGACCACCGGATCGATCGCCGGAACCATGGCCCTCCACGCCTCGACCTCGGCGTCGGTGTCGTCCGCACCACGCTTTCCCATCCCACGATGGTAGTTGCGCCCGCATGCAGAACGGCCCGCGTCTCTCCCGGACGCGGGCCGTTCCGTCTTACCCCCTGGTGATCAGCGTCCCCCCGGTGCAGATCCCGCATGTAAGACACCTGGGCCGTGCGGGATGTTGCTCTTCGCTCCGAATGTCACTCGAATGCAGTAGTGAACGGGTGGTTCGCCCTTGGCGGCCTAGGCTGATCGACATGAGCGAGAAGCCGCAGGGCTCGGGCGAAAGCACGCTGACCGTCGTCCTCGCGTTGCTGGTCAACCTGGCTATTGCGGTCATGAAGGCCATAGCGGGCATAGTGACCGGATCGGCCGCGATCCTGTCCGAAGCCGCTCACTCGGTGGCCGACACGTTCACCGAGGCGTTGCTGCTGACCGCCCTGCGCCGCTCGGACCGTCCCGCCGACCGCCGGCACCCGTTCGGCTACGGCAAGGAGCGGTACTTCTGGTCGCTGCTCGCCGCGGTCTCGATCTTCGCCTCGGGCGCGATGTTCGCGTTCTACGAGGGTTTCCGCACTGTCTTCGGCGAGCCGGAGGAACAGACCCGGCCGTTGGTCGGCTACATCGTGCTGGGCCTGGCGTTCGTGCTGGAGTCGATCTCGTGGACGCAGGCGTTCCGGCAGGTCCGCTCCGAGTCCGCCGCGCACGGCCGCGGGTTCTGGGACTTCCTGCGCGTGTCCGACGACCCGACCGTGAAGACCGTCTTCCTGGAGGACTCGGCGGCCCTGACCGGTCTGGTGCTGGCGTTCGCCGGCCTCGGCCTGCACCAGCTGACCGGTTCGTCGGTGTGGGACGGCCTCGCGTCGCTGGCGATCGGCGTCCTGCTGGCGCTCGTCGCGTACACCCTGGCCCGCACCAACCAGGGCCTGCTGATCGGACGCCAGGCCGACCCGGTGATGGTGAAGGCGATCTGGCGGCGCCTGACCGGGGTGCCCGAGGTCGACGCCGTGGTGGACGTCCTGACGATGCTCATCGGCACCGACCGCGTGCTGCTGTGCGCCCGCCTGGACTTCGACGACTCGCTCACCGCGCACCAGCTGGAAGACGCGTGCGTGCGCGTGTCGTCCGAACTGCGGGCCGAGTTCCCCGACCTCGACGAGATCTTCCTGGAACCCGTCCCGCGCACCGACCCGGACCTGCGCCGCCGCGTGCTGGAGCGCTACGGCGACCTCTCCGCCGACTAGCGGCGCGTGTCGGTCTGATGGAAGTTCAGGTACGCGCGGCTGGGCGTCGGCCCGCGCTGGCCCTGGTAGCGGCTGCCGGCCTGCTTCGAGCCGTACGGGTGCTCCGCCGGGCTGCTGAGCTTGAACAGGCAGAGCTGCCCGATCTTCATGCCGGGGTGCAACGTGATCGGCAGGTTGGCGACGTTCGACAGCTCCAGCGTGATGTGGCCGGAGAACCCGGGGTCGATGAAGCCCGCCGTGGAGTGCGTGAGCAGTCCGAGCCGGCCGAGGCTCGACTTGCCCTCGAGCCGGCCCGCCAGGTCGTCCGGCAGCGTGACCATCTCGTAGGTGCTGCCGAGCACGAACTCACCGGGGTGCAGCACGAACTGCTCGCCCGCCGGCGTCTCGATGAGACTCGTCAGGTCGTCCTGCTGCTGCGCCGGATCGATGTGCGTGTACCTGGTGTTGTTGAAGACCCGGAAGAACCGGTCCAGCCGCACGTCGATGCTCGACGGCTGGAGCATCTCCACGTCGAACGGGTCGAGGAGCAGACGGCCGGACTCGACCTCTTTGCGCAGATCCTGGTCACTCAGCAGCACCCGGACAGGCTAACCGACGCCGTGGGGCGGACGGGCGCACCGCTCGTTGCCCCTCTGTGTATGATCGGCAACGAGCTTGGCTCACGCGGGTGTAGTTCATTGGTAGAACGACAGCTTCCCAAGCTGTAGAGGCGGGTTCGATTCCCGTCACCCGCTCCAGACCCGAAGCCGGTGTGCGTCTGCTTTCGCAGTCGCACACCGGCTTCGGTGTTTTCCGGGCCATGCCGACGGCCTGCACCGGGCAACCTTTCCGCCCCGCCCCGCGTGACTCTCGCGAGAGAGGGAGGACGCATGGGGGAGCACGTGACCTTTGCCCGGCGAGGTCCACGCTGGTTCGTCACGGCCATCATGGTTCTGGGCGTGGTGGTGGTGCCCTGGCGCCTCGCGGTCAACTTCGGCGACTCGACGTTGGTGGCCATGGGCGGCGCTCTCTACGTCCTGGGCACGTTGTTCGGCATCTGGCAGCTGTGGCGTGTGTGCGTGGTGCTCACTCCCGAGAAGGTCGTCGTGCGCAACCCTTGGCGCGACCACCACCTCACCTGGGACCGGATCGCCGACGTCGAGCGGGAGAACGTCCTGGGGATGCAGCGCGTCAACCTCGTGCTGACCGACGGTTCCAGCGTGCCGTGTGCGGCCTACCGCGGCGCGTCGCTGACCGGCACGCCGCTGGGCGAGGACTTCGTCGAGGCGGTTCGGCAACGGATCGGGTCCGCCCAGCGGTGAGCGGGTCGCCGTCGACCCACCTGTGCGAATCCAATGGATAGAGAATGAAAACAAGGTTGCTGCGCGCCGTGGAATGCTTCACTCGATCGTGTGATGCTTAAGCGACACGGACGGTTTCTGCGGGTAAGAAGTAACCCGGCCAGTCGCTCTTTCGATATAGGCCGTGTACCTCGATCGAATGATCAGCTCGTCACATACCCGCTCGGTAAGTCCGATTTAACCCGGAGTGACCTCTGAGACGCGACAATCGAACCTCATTCGACGTCCTCGCGTACGCCCTGACGCAGTGCCAGGCGGATCGAGTCACCGGCGCTTTGCGCGTTGCCGGCAACGCGGGTGGACTGTTTCATTTGCGCGACGGCGCCGTGGTGGGTGTGGACAGTCCCGGTTCGCCCGGGATCGAAACGCTGTTGCGGCGATCCGGACGGATCAAGGAGAACGACTGGATCGCGGCACTGGTGAGCAGTGTCAAGATGCGGTCGTTGCACGCGGCACTCGTCGGACGTGGGGTGATCGGTTCTGCCGAGATCCAGCGTTGTGCGGCCGGCGCCATTCGTGACGGGACGTTCGCCGTCGTGGCCGGTGAGGTTGAACGGTGTTTTCTGGACGAGAACGCCGATTCACCTCTTTTGCCCGCGAGGAACGGCATCGCGGTGGACCTGTTGTTGTCGGAAACGGCGGTTCTGATGAAAGGCGTGGCCGGGCTGCCGGTTGCCGTGTCGCCTTATCGGGACCGGCTGGTGGCCACGGACAAGAAGGCTGCCACGGAGGGGCAATGGGAGATCATGGCGCTCGCCACCGGGCGGCGGACCGCCCGGGACCTGGCCTTCTCGCTCGGACGCGGGTTGCACCCCGTCACGGTCGAGGTGTCCCGGATGCTCGGTGCCGGCCTGCTGGAGGTCGTCGCGCCCGCGACGTCGTCCGGCTTCTCACGGTGGGGGCTCTCCCGGTTGCGTCCCCGCAAAGCCACTGCTCAGGACGTCGGCACCACCCAGCCGAGTTCACTGCCCCTGCGCCAGCCGGGGCAGGCGTTGTCGAACTCGGGAATCGCCTGAACCCGCCGGAGGTGGAATGTTGGTCTTGAGCGGTTCGCCCTTCCCCATTCAGGACTGGAGCGAACTGGACTACGACGCCCTCAACGCCGAAATGCGGAAACTCCGCGAAGCCGTCGCCGGAGTGACCGACACCATGATCGCCGCGTCCGACGGCATTCCCATCGTCGCCGACGTCGCCAAGAACGTCGATCCCGCGCACATCTCCGCACTGGCCGCCAGCAGCCTGGGAATAGCCAGGCAGTCGGCGGAGGTGATCGGAATGGGCACGCTCAGCCAAACCGTCGTCTTCAGCAGCGAAGGCTACATGGCCGTGTACGCGATCGGCCGTTTGTCACTGCTCGTCGTGCTCGGCGACAAAGGACTCAACCTCGGACGACTGCTGCACGAGTCCCGTCCCGTGATCGAACGGGTCGGCGCGATTCTGGCCGCCTAGCGCGCCGGACTCCGGAACGCGGCATGTTCGGCTCATCGCTCTCGACACTGATTTCTTCGACCTGGAGACGCGTCCGCATGCCATCACGACACCGGAAAGCGGCCGCGTCGTCTCCGCCACCAGTTGTTTCAAAGAATTGGAGCCCCGTGAACATCGATATCGCAATGAAGGAAGCCATGTCCATCTCCGGCGCTGTCGGTGTCGCGCTCGTCGACTACGACAGCGGCATGTCGCTCGGCACGAGCGGCGGCGGCGACTGGCTGAACCTCGAGGTGGCCGCGGCCGGCAACACCGAGGTCATTCGCTCGAAACTCCGGGTGATGGCGTCACTGGGCCTCAACGACACCATCGAGGACATCCTCATCACGCTGCACCGCCAATACCACCTGATCCGCCTGATGAGCAGCGTGAAGACGCGCGGCTCGCTCTTCCTCTACCTGGTCCTGGAGCGCGACAACGCCAACCTCGCGATGGCCCGCCACCAGCTCAAGCGGATCGAGTCCGAGCTGCAGGTGTGACCCGAGGTCAGTCGACCGGCAGGCCCCACGGGCGGCGGTCCAGTTCCACCCAGCCGCCCCCGCGGGCCAGGGCCGCGCGCACTCCGGCCACGTGCTCCGCGAACGACGCGAGGTCGCCGTGCAGGAGTTCGGCGCGTTCCACGTCCAACGGGTGTGTGTCGTCGTGCCACAGGTCGACGGCGAACGACGCGACGAACGACATCGACTGCAGGAGTTGCAACAGGGCGATGGACGGCCGAGCGGTCTCGGCCAGGTAGGAGAGGCGGATCTCCTCGCACGCCGTCAGCAGTGCGCGGACCTGGCGGATGGCGTCGGCCGGGGTGCCGTCCCACGACGGGTCCGGCCACACGCGGTCGCTGAGCTCCAGCCAGAGCCGCCAGCCGGTGGCGAGTTCCGCGTCGTCTGCGGGAGACCACTTACCCATGCATCCACTGTGCATGCGGAGCGGTCGAGAGTCTCGTGACGATGACGCACGCCACGGAACCGATGCGCCACACGTGCGTCCTGTACCGCATGACGCGTTCCTGGCAAGGACAAAGCGTGAAGAGCGTTCTGAAGGGTCTCGCCCTCGGCGTGGCGCTGACCCTGCTCGCGTTGCCGGCGCTCCAGTACGAGATCACCGACCACGCCAACCTGCTGACGCGGGTGTTCGCCTACGGCTTCCTGCTCGTGCCCGTCGCTGTGTGGACCGTGCTGCGCAGCGAGTTCCCGGTGAGCCAGACGATCGGCGTGGTGAGCGGCGCGACCGTCGTGCTCGCCGCGGGTGCCGGCACCTACACCGGCACGCCGATGCCCTACGTGTGGCTCGCGGCGGCGACCCTGTTCGGGTGCGCCGCCGCGAGGATCATGCGGAACGAAAGGCTTACGCCTTCACCCTCTCCGGTTCCGGCTCATCGGAGTTGAGCGAGTCGAGCAGTGCGTCGCGCTCGGTGGACGGTTCCTTCTTCAGGAAACCGATCGCCAGGTAGAGCACCAGCGACAGCAGCAGCGGCCACGACACCAGCACGCCCTTGGTGACCCACTCGGCCTTGTTCATCTGCGAGACGTAGAGGAACGCCCACATCCCCAGGCCACCGACGACCGAGGCGATCGCCGCGGTCGAGCCGATCTTGCGGAACCACGGGAGCAGGCCGAGCATCAACGGGATCGCGATCGGGCCCATCGTGGCGGCGACGAGGTCGACCACCACCTTGAGCACGAAGCCCTGACCGCCCGACGCGATCGCGATGATCATGCTGACGCCGATGAAGGTGAAGGTCGTGATCCGGGCGAGCAACAGCTGGTTGTCCGCCGAGAACGTCTTCACCTTCTTCCAGATGTGCGGCAGCATGTCGCGGTTGATCACGGCGGCGATGACGTTCGCGTCCGACGACACCATGGCCATGGTGTGCGAGAAGAAACCCGCCAGCACCAGGCCGATCATGCCGGCGGGCAGCATCTGCTTGCCCATCTCGATGTAGGCGTTCTCCGCCTGCGCGCCTTCGAGGCCCGGCACGATCAGCGGCGCGGCCCACATCGGGAAGAACAGCACGAGCGGCCACACGAGCCACAGCGCGGACGAGAGCAGCGCGGACCGCTTGGCCGCGAAGCCGGACGGCGCGGCCATGTAGCGCTGCGCCAGGTTCCACATGCCGCCGTTGTACTCGAGGGTCTTGATCAGGAAGAGCGCCATCAGGAACGTCGAGGTGTACGGACCGGCGAGCGGGTCGCTGTGGCTCTCCGGGAGCTTGTCCCAGATCGTGATCGGGAAGTCCCAGCCGAGGGTGCCGGCGACGGCGAAGAGCATCGCGAAGCCCGCAGCGGCCTGGATGATGAACTGGCCGAAGTCGGTGAGCGCGTCGGCCCACAGGCCGCCGAGCACGGAGTACACCATCGTGACCAGGCCGATGATGATGATGCCCCAGGTGATCGGGACGCCCGCGAAGCCGCGCAGCAGGATCGAGACGGCCGCCCACTTGGCGGCGATGTCGACGACCTTGAGCAGCGCACCCGCGTAGGCCATGACCTGCTGGGTGGGCAGGTTGTAGCGCTTGGCCAGGTACTCGAGCGGTGACTTGACGTCGTGCTTCGAGCGCAGCCGGTTCCACCGCGGCGCGAACAGGAACGCACCGATGCCCACGCCGATGCCGATGGTCAGCGACCACCACACGTAAACGGTCAGCCCGAGCCGGTACGCCTCGGAGGCGAACGCCACGAACATGACCGCGCTGTAGCCCGACATGTGGTGGGAGATGCCGGACAACCACCACGGCATCTTGCCGCCGGCCGTGAAGAAGTCGGCGATGTTCTGGACTCGCCCGCGCGACCAGAGCCCGATCGCGACCATCACGAAGAAATAGCCGACAACCACGACCCAATCGAGGGTGCCCATGTGACCTCCTTGCGTGCACACACGTGTGCCCGCGAGAGCGCACCAGGCCTCGGGGGCGGCGGAACCTGGCACATCCCGCACGGGATATGTGACGTAGGTCTTACGAGACGGTTGCCGGGTAACGGAAGGGTTTCGGCGGTCTTGAATCACATTCGTGACCCTTGTTCATGAACATGAACCGTCTTGTCCGATTGTCATTCCCGGCCCCATTCCCGGCCTGATTCCGCGTCACGCGGAAGGAGGAACGGCGTCACTCCTCTGGATGCACGAACGGAGGTGCTGATGCTCCCGCCCGCCAGGCCTGCCCCCGGCGTCGCGCTGATCGATCCGGTCCCGCTGTACCGCGAAGGCCTGTCCGCACTGGTCAGGCGCACTCCTGGGCTGCGCTGGCTCGGGGCGACCGGCGATCCGCACGCGGCCGTGCGCCTCCAGCAGAAACTCCGCCCGGACGTGCTGCTCATCGACTCCGTGCTCGACCCCGTGGGGCACGTCACGCGGCTGCTGGTCGACCGCGACCCGACGTTGCTCGTCGTCGGGCTCGTCCGCGACGCGCACTCGCACGCGAACTACGTGACGACCGCGTTAGAGGCGGGTGTCCGCGGCGTCGTGCCGCGCAGCGCCCAGCCGGAGCAGATCGTGCGGGTGATCGCGGAGACCTGCCGTTCGCGCGGCTACGTGCACCCCGACCTGCGGCCGAAGGACCGGCCGACGCTGTCCAAGCGCGAGTACGAGGTGCTCACGCTGATCGCGGAGGGTCTGGAGAACCAGCAGGTCGCCGCCGAGCTCGTCGTCTCGACCGAGACCGTGCGCACCCACGTGAAGGGCATCCTGCGCAAGCTCGGCGCACGGGACCGCACGCACGCGGTGTCGCTCGCCTACCGGTCAGGTCTGCTGATCGGCCGCCCAGCCGCGTTCGAGTAGCCCGAACAACGCCTCCGCCGCCTGCTCGCGGTCCGGCCGTCCGAAGATCACGTCGCGGGACTCCAGCGCGAACCGGGCGAGGCCGGCGCACCTGACGTCGTCCAGCGGTGCGCCGATGTCCTGCGCGATGGCGTGCGCGAGCGCGGTCTCGTGGCGCGTCCACATCGAGCGCTGGTAGGCGCGCAACGAGGGCGTGCTCTCGACCAGCCGCACGAACGACGCGAACAACGGGTGGTCGGCGTGACCCCGGGCCGCACCCACGAAGTGCTGCTTCAGCGCCTCCGGGACCGACTGGCCGCCAGGACGTTCCCGCACCGCCCTGACCAGCGACGACTCCATCTCCGCGTCCTCGTCGAAGAGCAGCGACTCCTTGCTCGGGAAGTGCTTGAACAACGTCGTCACCGACACGTCCGCGCGGTCGGCGACCTCCTTCACGCCCACGTCGTCGAACCCGCGCGCCAGGAACAGCTCCAGTGCCGCGTCGGCGATCGACTGACGGGTCTGCTGCTTCTTGCGCTCACGGCGGCCGGGCTCGGTCACCGCTCGATCCTACCGTGCGAGTTGAGCCACTTCAAAAGTGTAGTGATTGCACTTTTGTAGCGAATACGCTTTCATCGGTGGCATGACCACACCGCGCATCGCCATCGCAGGGGCCGGCATCGGCGGCCTCACCTGCGCCCGCGTCCTGCAACTGCAGGGCTTCGACGACGTCACCGTCTTCGAGCGGGAGAGCTCGCCGGAGGCCCGTCAGCAGGGCGGCACCATCGACCTGCACGCCGACAGCGGCCAGCTCGCCGTCCGCACCGCCGGCCTGTTCGACCAGTGGCGCTCACTCGCCCGGTTCGAGGGCCAGGAGCAGCGCAGGGTCGACCACGTGACGGCCGCGCTGGTCGAGCACGAACCGGCGGAGGGCGACTTCCGGCCGGAGATCGACCGGGGCCAGCTCCGCACGCTCCTGCTCGACTCGCTCACGCCGGGCACCGTCACCTGGGGACTCGGCATCGCCTCTGCCGCACCCGGCGGCGAGGTCACCTTCGCCGACGGCTCGCGAGCCACGTTCGACCTGGTCGTCGGCGCGGACGGCGCCTGGTCACGGGTGCGCGGGGCGGTCTCACCGGCCCAGCCGGAGTACACCGGCGTGCTGTTCGTCGAGATCCGGCACGACGACGACGCAGGACTGCTGGAACTCACCGGCCAGGGCACGATGGTCGCCGACGGCGAGGGCCTGATGATCTGGTCGCAGCGCAACAGCGGCAACCAGATCCGCGCGTACGCGTGCCTGCGCGCGCGTGCGGATTGGAAGCCCTCCAACGCCGAACTGCTGGACCTCTACGCGGACTGGCACCCGTCGCTCACGGCGTTCCTGCACGGCGACCTGATCCACCGGCCGCTGTACTCGTTGCCGGTGCCGCACACCTGGGAGAACACGCCCGGCGTGACGTTGCTCGGCGACGCCGCCCACCTCCAGCCGCCGCTGGGCGTCGGCGCGAACCTCGCGATGCAGGACGCGGCGGACCTGGCGCTCGCGATCGCCGGGCACGGTGTCCGGGACGGGGTGCGGGCCTACGAATCGGTCATGCTGCCGCGCAGCGTGGGCTTCGCCGAGCGGACGAACCCTGCGCTCCTCGAGATGGTCCCCGAGCGCCCGATACGCGTCTGACCGGCGCTCATGCCCGATTCAGGTCGCTTGAAGGAGTGTCTGCTTCGCCACCAGTGGGTGGTCGGCCTTGCCGGGGTTACTGCCGGGTAATACTCTGTTGTTACCGGTCAGTAAGGCGAAGGCGCCGCGACCCTGAGGAGTGAGCGACGAGATGGGCCACTACAAGAGCAACGTCCGGGATCTCGAGTTCAACCTGTTCGAGGTCTTCAACGTGCAGGACCACCTCGGCAAGGGGCCGTTCGAGCAGTCCGACGAGGACACCGCGCGCGGCGTTCTGGCCGAGATGAAGACGCTGTCGGAGGGTCCGCTCGCGGACTCCTTCGCCGACGCCGACCGCAACCCGCCGAAGTACGACCCCGCGACCTTCTCGGCCACGCTGCCGGAGTCGCTGAAGAAGTCGTACAAGGCCGTGTGGGACGGCGAGTGGTACCGCATGTTCCTGCCCGAGGCGCTGGGCGGCTTCGGCACGCCCCCCTCGGTGGCGTGGGCCGCGTCCGAGATGATCCTGGGCGCCAACCCGCCGATCTACATGTACCTCGCGGGCCCGAGCTTCGCGACGGTCGTCTACAACAACGGCACCGAGCGCGACCAGCACTGGGCGCAGCTGATGATCGACCGCGGCTGGGGCGCCACCATGGTGCTGACCGAGCCGGACGCCGGTTCCGACGTCGGCGCCGGCCGCACCAAGGCGATCAAGCAGGACGACGGTTCCTGGCACATCGAGGGCGTGAAGCGTTTCATCACGTCCGCCGACCAGGACCTGACCGAGAACATCATGCACATGGTGCTCGCGCGTCCGGAGGGCGACGGCGTCGAGGCGAAGGCCGGCACCAAGGGCCTGTCGCTGTTCCTCGTGCCGAAGTTCCACTTCGACCCGCAGACCGGTGAGCTGGGCGAGCGCAACGGCGCCTTCGTCACCAACGTCGAGCACAAGATGGGCATCAAGGCGTCCACCACGTGCGAGCTGACGTTCGGCCAGCACGGCACGCCCGCCAAGGGCTGGCTGCTGGGCGAGGTGCACGACGGCATCGCGCAGATGTTCGACGTCATCGAGTACGCGCGCATGATGGTCGGCACGAAGGCCATCGCGACGCTGTCGACCGGCTACCTGAACGCGCTGTCCTACGCCAAGGAGCGCGTCCAGTCCGCCGACCTCACGCGCATGACGGACAAGACCGCCCCGCGCGTCACGATCACCAACCACCCGGACGTCCGCCGCAGCCTGATGCTGCAGAAGGCGTACGCGGAGGGCCTGCGCGCGGTGTACCTCTACACCGCGACGTTCCAGGACAAGGTGATGCTCGGCGGCGACGACGCCAAGCTCGCGGCCCAGGTCAACGACCTGCTGCTGCCGATCGTCAAGGGCGTCGGCTCCGAGCGCGCGTACGAGCAGCTCGCGCAGTCGCTGCAGACGCTCGGCGGTTCGGGCTTCCTGCAGGAGTACCCGATCGAGCAGTACATCCGGGACTCGAAGATCGACTCGTTGTACGAGGGCACCACGGCCATCCAGTCGCTGGACTTCTTCTTCCGGAAGATCATCCGCGACAAGGGCCAGGCGCTCGCGTTCATCAACGGCGAGATCCAGTCGTTCCTCGACAACGAGGGCGGCAACGGCCGGCTGAAGGAAGAGCGCGCGCTGCTCAAGCAGGGTCTCGAGGACCTGCAGGGCATGCTCGGCGCCCTGGTCGGCTTCCTGACCTCGTCGCAGGAGGACGTCCGCAACCTCTACAAGGTGGGCCAGAACTCGGTCCGCCTGCTGATGACCGCGGGTGACGTCCTCGTCGGCTGGCTGCTGCTGCGCCAGGCCGAGGTCGCGCTGCAGAAGCTCGACGGCGCCCCGTCCGCCAAGGACAAGGCGTTCTACGAGGGCAAGATCGCCGTCGCGTCGTTCTTCGCGAAGAACGTGCTGCCGGAGCTCAGCTCGCGTCGCAAGATCGCCGAGTCCACGGACAACGCGCTGATGGACATCGACGAGAGCGTTTTCTAAGCGCCACAACGGACTACGGGTCCTGTCACCTCCTGCCCGAGGTGACAGGACCCGTTTTCAGTTGTCAGGCGAGCAGCACCGGCCCGAGTGCGGCGCCGATGTTGAACGCCGCCGTGGCGTAGGAGCCGGCCATCGTGAGTGCTCCGGTCGCGAACGACGAGGCGCCGAGCACGAACACCAGGCGGAGCAACGAGATCGGCCCGGTCACGAGCAGGTCCAGGCCAAGCCACCCGGCGAGCACGAGCGGCCCGCCGAGCACGAATTCGGAACTGCCCATTGCCAGACACAAGGGCGAGCAGAGACAGGGAAAGGTGCACAAGCGCTGCGGGTTTCGGGGCCGACGGCTGGACCGCAGACCCGGACCTGCTCGCCTCAGGACTCGACGTCAGGCGGACGTCAGCGTGAGCGACTCACATCACGCATCCTGATTTCGTTGTCAGTTGACAGCTCCTCGTTCGGAATCAAAGATTGGCCGGTGTTCCTGGAGCTGCTGATCTCGTGCGCGAGCGTCGGTGTCGTGGCGCTCGCGGTGGTCGTCCTGCGCCGCCTGAAGAACCGGCACGTGCGCCAGGACGAGCTGTGGTTCATGTACCGGCGGCACATGGACGAGCTGCGCGAGGTCTCGCCCGAGGCGGAGCTGGCGCGGGTCGCCGAGGTGTACCAGAGGGCCAAGCGCGGCACGAAGGCCAGGATCGTGTGGGAACGGACCGGGGTCGCGCAGGACTCGTGGTTCGAGGGGATGACCACGAGTCCCGGCGACCTCCTGCTGTTGCGGGGCGGGCCCGGCTGGGGCCCGGACGTCAGCAGCCCCAACGTCTTCTACGTCGCGCCGGGTCAGGTGCTGTCGTCGATGACGGTGGCGGCGCAGACGGCCGCGGACCGGCATCACTCCTTGAGCGCGCGGGCCGCCGCGAAGCAGTAGACGCCGAACGCGGCGATGCCGATCGCCACGGCGGACAGCAGGAACATGCCGTAAGGCTGTGCTGCCAACGTTTTCAGGGCCTTGTCCATGCCACCGGACTGCTGGGGGTCCGCGTTGATCGCGGCCAGTCCGACGAGGACACCGATCACGCCGTACGCGGCACCCTTGCCGATCCAGCCGATCCTGCCGACCGGTTCGATCCACTTGGGCGCCTTGCCCATGTCGAGGTCCTTCTCGAAGGACTTCTTGATGCCCTTGTAGATGATCACGCCGGCGATGGCGAGGATGCCGATCGCGACGGCGCCGACGAGGAACTGCCCGGCGGGCAACGCGAGCACCTGCGCCGTGAGTTCCTGCTGCTGCTGGTTCTGGTCACCGCCCCCGCCGGAGCCGGTGGCGTACTTGAACGCACCCAGCGCGATACCGGTCGCCGTGACGGCGCGGGCGGCGGAGCCGATGCGCTTCGAGATGCGCTTCCGCTTCTTGCCGATGTAGGTGTAACCGACGAACGCGAGCAGCAGCTGCCAGAGCGCGAAGAACACCAGGCCGATGCCCAGCGCCCACAGCAACCACACGCCGCCCTGCGCGATGTCGCTCACCGCGCCTTTCGAGTCGGCCTGTTCGGAGTCACCGAACGCGACCTGGATCGCGAGCCACGCCACCAGGACGTGCACGACCCCGTACAAAACCATCCCCGCGCGCCCCAGCGTCTGGACGACGGGGTGTCTTCTCGCCTCATGCGCAACAGTGGCCACGAACGGGTGAATACCCGCGCGTGGCCACTGTTGAACCAGCATTTGTGTCAGCCTCCGGGCGGCGGCTCACAGATGATCTTGAACTGCGGGTCGTAGCGGACCGTGCGCGACTCGCTGCGCGACTGGCCGGTGCGGCGGTCCGTGATCGTGCGGGTGTCGGTCACCGAGAAGCCGGGAGCACCGTTGCTCGGCGTGCAGCCCGCCTTGCTGACCTTCTTCTCCTGCGGCTGGGTCGGGTTGAAGTCACCGCTGGTGGAGCCGGTCACGTCGTAGTTCTTGGTGCCCCAGAGCTTGATCGTGATCGAGGAGCCGGTCCAGATCGTCTGGATCGCGATGCCCGTGTCGTCCGGGTTCGTGAAGGCGATGTCGATCAGGCTGTTGCCGTTGCCGTCCATGAACACCGTGGCCTCGCGGCCCTTCGGGTACCGGGTGATCCAGTAGCTGTGCTCCTTGTGGCCCGCGTCCTTCATGCCCGCGTAGTAGTACGCGTTGTAGAGGGTGGTCGCGAACTGCGAGATGCCACCGCCGACCGCCATGCCGGGGATGCCGTTCTCGATGATGCCCGCCTCGACGTAGCCCTGCGCGGTGCCGCGCGGACCCGTGTACTTGTTGAGACTGAACGTCTCCTTGGGCTTCACGATCGCGCCGTTGACCTTCTCGGCCACGACCCGGATGTTGACGCCCGAGGCGGGGGCGAAGCCACCGGTCGAGAACTCGCCGATGACCTCCTTGATGCCCATCTTGTTCGCCTGCTCGGTGGTGACCTTCGCGGGCGTGTGCTTGTACTCGAACTTGATCTCGCGGCCGTCGGTCTTCTTCAGCGTGTCGAAGTACGGCTGGAGGTTCTTGTCCCAGTCGAGGTCGAGGCCGTCCACCGAGGGCTTGACGGTGGGCTTGCCGCCCTCGAACACGATCTCGGCGTCCTTGCCCTCCTTGATCGTGTCCTTGAGCTGCGGCGTCGTGACCTCGGCGAGCTTGTCCTTGTTCGGCGTGACCGCCAGCGAGCCGTCGTCGGCCGGCGCGAACGCCAGCGTGGCGCCGATCATCTCCGGCGTGAGCGTCGCGTCCTTGCCCTCGCCCTTGATGACGACGGGGCCGGAGACGGCGGTCTTGACGATGTCGTTGAGCGCCTTCTCGACGCCCTCCTTGGTCGTCTTGACCGGGGTGAAGTCCATCGGGACGTCGACGGGACCGCCGGACGCCCAGTTGGCGACGACCGCGCCGGTGGCGTCCTCGGTCTTGAGCTTCTGGCCCGCGTGCGGCTCGACGGCGACGGGGGTGGCGCCCTCGAACTTGATGGTGCCCTCGATCGGCTCGTGGTCGAGCTTGGGGCGCAGGGCCTCGAGCGCGCCGGAGACCTTCGTGTCGTCCGCCTTCGTGGCGACACCGACCTCGCGGCTGGTGAAGAACGAGGTGACGCGCGTGAACGGGCTGAGCGGCTGGCTGCCGGCACGATCGATCGTCGCGTTCCAGTCGAGCTCCAGACCCGCCGCCTTGGGGTCGAGCTCGGCCGTGACGTCACCGGCCTTGAGGGCCACGGGCTTGTCGAGGCGCGGGCCGATCTCGTCGCGGAGCTTCTTCTCGGCCTCGGAGTGGCTGAGGCCGCCGACGTCGACGCCCGCCACCGTCACGCCGCGCGGCACGTTGCCGCTCGACACGAGGATGTCGAGGCCGTAGAGCAGGCCGAACGCGCCGACCACGGCCGCTGCCACGATCAGCGCGCGCTTCCGGTTGAACCCCGGCTTCGCCTCGTCCTCACCCGGTTCGATCATCACGGGCCCGTAGACGCTGGAGTCCTCGGGCATCTGCGGCGGCGGCACCTGCTGCGTCGGCGGTTCGGGCGGCGCCACCGGCCTCATGTACTCGGTGGCGTCCTCGCCGGCCGGGAAACCGACACCGGGCACGGCCGCGGTGACGGTCGGCTCGTTCGCGTCCGGCTCCTCAGACGGCCACGCCTCGGTCGAGGCGTCCACCTGGACCGGCGACATCTTGGTCGTCTGCTCCGAGGACGTGCCGCCGGGACCCACCGGAGGCATCGCTCTCGTCTTGTCAGCGTCGTACGGCACAGCTCTCCCCGTTGCCCTGTCTCTCCTGAGGTGGCATATGTGTGTAGCTATCAGGCGCAGATCACGAACCGGCGGCTCATAGGTACAGACCAGTACCGTGCTCGGTGAGCTCAGTCGCAACCGCGTGCAGATCGCGTTCCCTCATCACGAGATACGTGGTGCCCTGCACCTCGACCTCAAGCTGATCTTCCGGGTTGAACATCACCCGGTCGCCGACCTTCACGTGGCGCACGCTGGTACCGACTCCGAACACATCACCCCACGCCAACCGCTTCGCCATCTGGGCCGTAGCGGGGATCACGATGCCTCCGCTGGAGCGCCGCTCGCCGTCCTCCGGCGAGATGCGGACCATGACACGGTCGTACAGCATCTGGATCTCTAGCTTGACATCAGGCACCCCGGGAGTCTACGTGGCTTGCCGACCCTCCTCGTCCATGCCGCCCATGAGCAGCGGGAGCCGGGTAGGTGCATCGGCAACGACTCGAACGGGCACACCCCAGTCCTGCCTGGTCAGGCGGCAGACGGGGTGCTCGTCGGCCGGATCGTCACTACAACTGGCGGCCTGCGCCACGACGTGCAGCACGCCGTTCGTGACCTGATCGTTGATCCGCAACGCGCGTACCAGTTCGGTGCCGACCCCCGCGCCCTCGAGGATCAGCTCGGGCGGTGAGCTGGTGATCTCCAGGCGGGTCGACGGCCCGTACCGCTCGTCCAGCTTGGTGCCGGTCGGCGGCGTGAAGACGACCGCGAGCTCGAAGCTGCCCGCGGCGATGTCGGTCGACGGCCGCTTGACCTCGTGGGCCTCGCCGTCGACCTTGACGGCCGTGGCGGCGAACCGTTCGAGGCGGTGCGCGGCGCTCGCGACCACGACGAGTTCGCCGTCGACGACGAGGGCGTCGGACGGCTCGGCGATGTCCGTGGCGATGGTCGTGAGCGTGTTCGTCTCGGGGTCGAACCGGCGGATCGCGTTGTTGTAGGTGTCGCTGATGGCGACCGAGTGGTCCTTGAGCACCGTGACGCCCAGCGGGTGCTGGAGCAACGCCTCGCCGGCGTCACCGTCCTTGTGCCCGAACGCGAACAGCCCCTTGCCGACGACCGTGGTGACCTCGCCGTTCTCCAGGTACCGCAACGCGCTGGTCTCGGAGTCGACCATCCAGAGCCGTTCGCCGTCCGCGGCCAGCCCGGAGGTCTGCGCGAAGAAGGCGCCGTCCGCCGGCCCGTCGTTGATGCCCTCGACGGTCGTGCCGGCGAGGCGCTCGACGGTGTTCGTCCCGGGGTCGAAGAAGCTCAGCGTGTGGTTGCCGGCCATGGCGATGGCGACGCCGCCGTTCCACCACGCGACGTCCCACGGGCTGGTCAGCTCGATCTTGTCGGCCGGCCCGTCCGTCTCGCCGTCGCGCCACTGCTCGCCGGTGCCCGCGAGGGTCGTGACCTCGCCCGTGTCGAGGTTCAGGCCTCTGAGCAGGTGGTTGACCGTGTCCGCGACGACCACGTCGTAGCCGTGCGTGTTCGGGACCAGGGTGAGGCCCGCGGGCTCGGAGAAGGACGGGTTCAGGCCGTCCTCCCGGCCTCGTTCACCGGTGCCGATGCGGCGGACGACCGTCTCGCCGTCCGCCTCCAGCTCCACGATGCTGTGATGGGCCGAGTCGCTGACCAGGATGGTGCCGCTCGGCGTGACGATCGCCTTGGCCGGGAACCGCAGCGTGGTGTTCTGCGGTTCCGGAGCCTGGTACGGACCGCTGCCGCGGTGGAGCGTGCCCTTCGCGTCGTGCTCCTCGACGAGCTCGCCGATGATCGTCCTGAGCGCCTCGACGTGCCCCTCACCAGCGGCGACGTGCACGACGTACCCCTCGGGGTCGATCAGCGTCAGCGTCGGCCACGCCTTGACGGCGTACTGCTCCCACATGCCGAGCTCCGGGTCGTCCAGGACCGGGTGGTGCACCTCGTAGCGCTCGACGGCGGCCTTGAGCGCCTCGGGGTCGGCCTCGTGCACGAACTTCGGCGAATGCACGCCGATGGTGACGAGGACGTCCTCGAACTCCTTCTCGAGCGGGCGAAGCTCGTCGAGGACGTGCAGGCAGTTGATGCAGCAGAAGGTCCAGAAGTCGAGCAGCACGATCTTGCCGCGCAGGTCCTTGAGGCTGACCTTCTCGCCACCGGTGTTCAGCCAGCCGCGTCCGGCCAGTTCGGGAGCACGGACACGGGCACGGCGCTTGGCAGTCGTCACGGCCGTATCCAACACCGTGGACGGTCACGCTGTTCCGGCGTCCATCAGGTGGACTGCTTTCGTTTTGTTCGTTTTGAGCTAGCATGACCACATGACGGCAGGCGCGAGTGAGCGAACGGTGCTGCCCCCGGCGCGGCCGGAGAGCTTGTCCGCGTGGGTTGCCGCGCTGACTCGCTCAGGGAACGAGACCGCCGCACTCGTCGCACCCGATGGCACTCATCTCCCGCTACCACCGGAGATCTTCGACGTGCTGCGGGACGTCGTGTTCGCGATGTCGCGGGGCTTGGCGATCACGGTTGCCCCTCAGCACACCATTCTCACCACCAGCGAAGCCGCACACCTGCTGGGCATTTCCAGGCCGACCTTGGTGCGACTGCTGGAAGCGGGCGAGATCCCGTATGAACAGCCCAACAGGCATCGCCGAGTCCGTTTGGCGGATCTCCTCGCCTACCAGGACCGTTCCCGCAGAGCACGCGCCGCAGGACTGGACGAGATGGTCCGTGACGGTGAGGACAGCGGCCTCTACGACCTCCCGTTTGAGACGCCGTTCGAACGGTTGCCGACGAACGACGACCTCAGGTGATCAGTGCTTCCCGTCTTCATCGACACGTGCGTCCTTCTCAAGCCCTACCTGTGCGACACGCTGCTGACGATCAGCGAGTGCGGCGTCTATCGTCCGCTCTGGTCCACCGACGTGCTGGCCGAGCTCGATCGGAACTTGCGCAAACGAGGCGCCTCCGAACACCAGGTGGCTCACAGGCTTGGGCAGATGCGACGACACTTTCCCGACGCCGAGGTGACCGGGTATCAGCACCTCGTCGAGGCGATGGAGAACGATCCCAAGGATCGGCACGTTCTCGCGGCAGCCGTGTGCGGCGGAGCCGAGTTGCTGATCACCGAGAACCTGAAGGACTTCCCGGCTGCTGCCGTCAGCAGCTTTGACATCGAAGTGCTGCACCAGGACGAGTTCCTGCTCGATCAACTCGATCTCGCCCCTGAACTGGTGATCGCAGCGCTCCGGCGACAGGTGTCTCGGTACAGACGAGCACCGCGCACCGTCGACGACCTGCTCGACATCCTGGCCAACGAGGGTCACCGCTGCAACGGATTCGCCGAAGCGCTCCGCAGCGCCAGCGCGTTCGGCACTTGGAGAAGGTGACCTACAGGCAGTAGAAGGTCAAGAAGTCGAACAGCACGATCCTGTCGCGCACGTCCTCGGCGCTGTTCCGGCGTCCATCAGGTGAGAAGGACCGCCCGCAGCTCGGCGACGCTCTGCCGCCACTTCTCCGCGTACTCCGTCTCGTCCCACAGTTCGGCCAGCTCCGAGTCCTTTTCCAAGACGCGGTCGAGCGCGCGCACCGCCAGTGGACGCAACTCCGGCGAGAACACCGGCATCGGCTCGTCGGGGGCGTACGAGGTGACGATCGGGGTGCCGCCCGGCAGCTGCGCGGCGATCAGGGCGGCCGAGGCCATGACCTTGCACGCGTCGTAGCTGTCGAGGAAGCCCTCGGTCTCGATGGTCGTGACCAAGGCCGTGCGGATGATGGCCTCGCGCTCGTTCTGCGGTGCGTCGTCGAGCGCGCCGGAGAAGTCCGCGGCGGCGTCGTTGTCGAAGTGTCCGATGTCCCAGGTGCCCATGCGGGTGATCATGGCAGGCAGCACCGACAAAAACCCGGTCTCGCCCAGCGAGACGGTTTTCGGCGAAACCCGCTGCCAGACCGCATCATGGAACTCTGGCCGCCCGCCTGAACCTTTTCGCCATGCTCGGCGTAGAGGACGCCGGGAGGTGCGTGATGGTGGAGTACCTGGTGATCGGTGCGGGTCCAGCGGGCTTGCAGATGGGGCGGTTCCTGCACGAGGCGGGGCGCGACTACCTGGTCGTCGAGGCGGGGCCGGAGCCGGCGAGCTTCTTCCGGACGTTCCCGCGGCACCGCGTGCTCTCCACGGACGACAACTCGTTGTTCGACGGGCCGCCGTTCGCGCGGTACAGCAAGCGGTCCTTTCCCGGCGCGGACGACCTGGTGCGGTACCTGGAGGACTTCGCGCGGCCGTTGAACGTCCGCTACAACACGAAGGTCAGCGATCCGAAGGCGTTCGGGGCCCGGCACGTCGTCGTGGCCACCGGCAAGAAGCCGCACCTGCCCACGATTCCCGGTGTCGAGCACGCGGAGACGTACGCGAGCGCCTCGACCGACCCGACCGCGTACGCGGGGAAGCGGGTGCTGATCATCGGGCGCGGGCCCAGTGCGTTCGAGACGGCGGACCACATCGCCGCCACGGCACGGCTCACGCACACCGTGGGGCGGACCGTGCAGCGGATCGTCAAGGACGGCAACGGGTTCGTCGCTTCCATCGACGGCACCGGCGAGTTGCGCTACGACAAGGTGATCGTGTGCACAGGGTTCCGGCGCGACACCGCGTTGGACGGTCCCGGGGTGCACGTGCTCGCGGGCGACTCGATCAAGGCCATCCGGCACGCCGCGCGGGCGTTGCACCGGACGCTGGAGGCCGAGCACCACGGGGTTCCGTGGCCGCACCGCCGGTTGCGCAACCGACCGGACGCGCTCGCCGCGACCATCGCGACGCGGGCCGGGGAGATCCCGGACGGACTCGCGGACGTCGTTGTGACGCAAGGACAACACGCGCTGCTCTACGACGAGATGCCCACGACGAGCAGGAACGGGTTCGTCGTCACGCGCACCCAGGTGCGGCACTACCGGCGGGACGAACTGATCGCCGTCGAACGGCGACTGCACCGCAAGCCGCTGGAGAGGTTCTTCTCGCAGCAGCTCGCGGTGCCGTGCATCGCGTGAAGCCGATGAACCTCAGGCGGGCAACGTGCGCGCGAGGAACTGGACGGAGATGTCCCACGCGCGGTCGGCGGCAGCGGCGTCGAACCACGGGCCGAGGTGGTTGAGGAACGCGTGCCCGGCGGGCTCCAGGTGAACCTCGGCGTGGTCGTGGTCCTCGACCGCGTCGACGACCTTCTGGTACTCGGTGATGAAGGAGTCCTCGGTGCCGAAGACGAACTGGATCGGGCACGACACCTGGTCCAGCGCGCCGATCTGGTCCGGCACGCCCGAACCGTAGAACGCGACGGCGGTGTCCGGGTCGGAGGCGACGGCCGCCGAGTACGCCAGCGTGCCGCCGAGGCAGAAGCCGAACACGCCGACGCCGCCGGTGACCTCGGGCAGGCCGCGCAGGTACTGGACGGACTTCACGACGTCCTGCACGGCGAGCGGGAAGTCGAGGTTGCCGACGACCTCCATCGACTTCGCGATGCCGGCCTCGTCGTGCTCGCCCACCCAGCCGGGCTGGAAGCGGTGGAAGAGTTCGGGGACGGCGACGACGTAGCCGAGCGCGGCGAGCTTCTCGGCGATGCCGGTGAGGTAGGCGTCCAGGCCGAAGATCTCCTGGATCAGGACGATGCCGGGGCCGGAGCCGGACTCCGGCAGCCAGAGCGGCAACGGCATGTCGTCAACGCGGTGAGTCATGATTCGATCCTGCCCGAAATTCTCACCGCCGCGTCACCGCCTCCACCGACGTGCCGGTGAGCCGTTCCGCCTCGGCCCACAGGCGGGCGGCGAGCGCCTTGTCCCGCGCGGCCTTGGGCATCGAGGCGGGCCTGGTCGGACCGACGAGGGCCCAGCGCGGCCCGTAGTAGCCGCCGGCGACCGCGCCGGGATCGGCCGCCGCGAACAGCAGCGGTTCGGTGCCCTGCTCGACGCCCTGCGAGGGCACGACCCGGTACCCGATCGACTCGACGAGACCGGGCTTGCCGCCGTTGAGGTGCGGACCCGAGGTCATCAGGTTGGTGCGCGTGTAGCCGGGGTGCGCGCCGACCGAGAGCAGCGGCCAGCCGTGCTCGGCCGCGAGGTCGGCCAGCCGCACCATCAGCAGCAGGTCCGCCAGCTTCGAGTGCGCGTAGGTCAGGGTCGGGCTGTACCGGCGGCGGGACTGCAGGTCGCCGAGGTCGATCCGGCCGCGGTACGCGGCGCCGCTGGCCATCGTCACGACCCTCGGCGCGGGTGCGGCCAGCAGCGTCGGCAGCAGGAGCGCGGTCAGCGCGAACGGGCCGAGGAAGTTGCTGGCCATCTGGAGTTCGAACCCGTCGGCGGTCTCGGTCCGCGCGGGCACGTTCATCACACCCGCGTTGTTGACCAGCACGTCCACCGGCCCGGTCAGCTCCTCGGCGAACGCGCGCACCGACGACTGGTCGGCCAGGTCGAGCCGCCGGACCTCCAGCACGGCGCCGGGGTGGGCGGCGAGGATCTCCGCCTTCGCCTGCTCGCCCTTGGCCTCGGTGCGCACCGCGAGCACGACCTCGGCTCCCGCTCCGGCGAGGCGCTTGGCCGCCTCCTTGCCGGTGCCGCTGTTCGCTCCGGTGACGACGATGCGCTTGCCGTGCTGGTCAGGAACCTCGTACATGGCCGCTCCCCATTAAGTACTGCCGGTCTCTTATGCCTCCAATATAACGGACCATCGGTCTCTTAGTAAAGTACCGTCGGTCTGTAACATGCGGGACATGAGCTTCCAGCGGGCGCGGACCGACGAGCAGCGCGGCGAACGGCGGCGGCAGATCCTCGCCACCGCGGCCGCGATGCTCACCGAGGTGCCGGTCGCCGACCTGACCCTCACCGCGCTCAGCCGCCGGGTGTGCCTCGCCAAGGCCAACGTCCTGCGCTACTTCGAGTCCCGGGAGGCCGTGCTGCTCGACCTGCTGGAGGCGGAGGTCGCGGAGTGGATCACCGAACTGGAGTCCGCGGAGGTCGGCGGCGACGGCTCCGCCCGTGAGCGCGGAGACCGGCTGGCCGCGCTCCTGGCCTCCTCCCTGGTACGCCGCCCGGTGCTGTGCGACCTGATCAGCGCCCAGTCGACGGTGCTGGAACGCAACATCTCCGCCGAGACCGCGTTGCGGCACAAGCGCGCCGTCCACGGCTACCTGCAGGGGCTCGTCCGGCTCACCGCACGGCACCTGCCCGAACTGGGCGACGAGGACGCCGCCGCGCTGATGCAGACGGTCATGCTGATCGCGGTCGCCGCCTGGCCGGGCAGCCGACCCCCGCAGGCGGTTCTCGACGCCTACGCCGCCGATCCGGCCCTGGCCGTCATGTGCGTCGACTTCGCCGACGTCGTGCGCCGCACCACGGAGGTGACCGTCTCAGGTCTTCTCGCCCGCGAGCAACGGCCCCGATAATCGGGCGATGATCAGGCTGATCGCGACCGACCTCGACGGGACGCTGCTGCACCCCGGTGGCGTGTTGAGCGACCGCACGCGCGCCACGCTCGACGCCGTCAGCGCCGATGTCGTGGTGGTGACGGCGCGGCCGCCGCGGTTCGTGCAGGACCTGAACCTCACCGGAACCGCGATCTGCTCCAACGGGGCGATGATCTACGACCTGACGAACCGCGAGATCACGCACGCGCAGACGGTGCCGTTCGACGTGGTGCGCAAGGTGTCGGAGGCGCTGGCCGAGGTGATCCCGAACGTCGGCATCGCGGTCGAGACCGGGCTGGAGGTGTTGGCGGAGCCCGGTTTCCAGGGTTTCGGGCCCGGCAATCCACATCGGACACTGGAGTTGCTCGACCACGTCATCGACGAGGCGCACCAGGTCGTGCAGATGCTCGCCTGGGCACCGGACGGCGAGAGCGACCAGATGATGGAGGTCGCCAGGGAGGCCGTCGGACAGCACGTGTCGGTCACGCACTCCGGCGGGCTCGGGTTGCTGGAGATCAGTCCGCCCGGGGTGTCCAAGGCGGCGACGCTCGAGTCGTTGTGCACCACCAGGGGCATCGCGCAGAGCGAGGTCGTCGCGTTCGGGGACATGCCCAACGACCTGTCGGTGCTCGGGTGGGCCGGCACGGCCTACGCGATGGGCAACGCGCACCCGGTGGTGAAGCAGGCCTGCCGCAACCACGCGCCGCCCAACACCGAGGACGGCGTGGCGCAGGTGCTGGAACGGCTCTTCCGCCTCTAACGGCGCGGGATCGAGGTGGGTCCGGCCACCTCGGCTCCCAGCGCGATCACCCGCGCGCGCAACTCCCGGTCGGCGGTCACCACCGTCACGGGACGGCCCGCGCCTTCGGTGCGGACCACCTCGACGATCGTGTCGTCGCCTTCTCCCGGGGCGGAGACGACCCGGACGTCGGGGATCGAGGGAACGGTGCGCGCCTTGCCTTCCACGACCAGGACCACCTCCTCGTCCCGGCCCCGCAGCGCGTCGCGGAGGCGTTCAGCCGCGCCCGCCCGGTCGCGCCACCACCCGTCGGGGACCGACCCCACGACGTTGGCTGCGTCGACCACGAGCAACGGCTGCACGCCTCCAGCGTGCCTCAGCCCCGGCGAGCCCGCAGCGCTTCGAGCGAGTCGGGGCCCTCCTCGGCCGACGCCGGCACCGACAACGTCCGCGGCGCGGCGGAAACCCCGGCCCAGCGCAGGACGGCCGCCGTCGCCGCGGCACGGTCCGCTTCGGGCAGGCGGGCGATGTTCGCGCCGTGGTTGCCGGCCGGGACGGTGAACGACAGCGAGTCGCGTGTGCCGCGGCCGAGCGTGAACGGTTCGGCGCTCCACGGGTCGTTCTCGCCGTTCACGAACAGCAGCCGCGAGCCCTGGTGGCGCACCCAGCGGTCGATGTCGGCCATGGTGTGCTTGTCGAAGCGCGGGAACTCGACCGACGCGGGGACCATCGTGCGCGGCACGCTGGAACCGGGGTAGCGCAACAGGTCGCGCACCGCGGACTCGTCGGCCTCGGGCCAGCCGAGCTGCGTTCCCGCCTGGTAGTAGTAGGTGTCGTAGGGCGCCACGCCCGCGTCGGTGTAGAAGTCGAAGCCCACGGTGGCGTCGATGAACTTCCACAGGTCGTCCACGGACGCACCGGCGCCCGGCACCAGCGCGCACTGCGACTGCGTGCCGTACTGCCAGAACGTGAACGGCGTGTCGAGCACGAGCACCTCGAGCGCGCGGTGGGCGTTGCCGAACTGCTCGTACGTGTAGCCCTTGGCTTCCAGGCGCGCCACGAACTCGTCGCGGTGCTCCAGGATCTGGCGCTGGACGCCTTCCAGGCGGCGGTTGCACGACGGGTCGTCGCCGACCTCCCTGATGAACTTCCCGTAGACGTCGCGGTCGTTCACCACGTCGTTCGGCGCCACGTACGCGATGGTCGCGTCGACGTCGCGCGGGAAGAACCGGCGGTGGTAGATCGACGTCATGCCGCCCTTGCTGGCACCCGTCGACAGCCACTTCGCGCCGTAGATCTTCTTGAACGCCAGCACGATCCGGTGGTGGTCGTTGGCGGCCTGCCAGATGTTCAGGTCGTCCCAGTCGGCGGGCGCGGGCCGCGACGGCGAGAAGAACCGCTGCTCGACGCTGATCTGGTTGCCGTCGACGAGCCGGGCGGGCTCGGACGGGCTGACCGAGCCGGGCAGGTGGTAGCCGGTGGTGTGCAGCACCATCGGCTTGGACTCGGCCTTGTGCAGCAAGGAGAAGCGCTGTTCGAACCGCTGCCCGCGCGACCTGCGGTGGTCGGCGGGCTGCTGGATGCCGAGGACGAACGTCCGCGCGGTGCCGGACGTCCCCTCGCTGATGATCCGCACGCCGGGGATGGCGGCGATGCGGTCCTTGATGTCGGGTGCGGCGGACACGACTGCGGCGGTGGCCACGACCTGCGCCGATGCCAGGCCGAACGCCAGCAGGGAGCGTGCGAGTCTGTTCACACAGGCCAAACTATTGAGCCCGCACGCCCCGCCGGACCCGCCGATCGTCGGGGGTTATTCGTAGCTCGCGAAGTAGGACGCGGCCATGTCCTTGTCGCCGTGACCACCGTCGACCGCGCGCTTGAGGCGTTCGGCGGAGGCCTGTGCGACGTCCAGGCGCACCTTCGCCCGGTCCGCGGCCTCACCGACGAGGCGGGCGTCCTTCAGCGCGTTCTCCACGGTGAACGCCGGGTCGAACGAGCGGGCGATGATCGCGCCGCCCTTCATCTGCAGGTACGGGGTGTCGATCGCACCGCCGGACATGGCCTCCAGGAACAGCTTCGGGTCGAGCCCGGACGCCTCCGCGAGCGACACGGCCTCGCCGACCGCGGCGGTCAGCGCGAGCACCCAGCTGTTCGCGACGAGCTTCAGCCGGGACGACTGGCCGGCCTCGCCCACCCACATCGTGCGTGCGCCGATCACGTCGAAAACGGGCTGCACGCGCGGACGGAGCCCCTCGGCGCCGGACGCGAGCACGACGAGCTTGCCCTCGGCCGCCGGTTTGGTGCTGCCGAGCACCGGTGCGTCCACGAACTCCAGCCCGAGCGACCGGGCGAGCGCGATGTGGTCCTCCGTGGCGTCGACACCGACCGTGGACGCCTGCACCCACACCGCGTCGTGCGGCAGTGACGGCGCGGCGGCCTGCATGGTGGTGGTGACGGTGGGGCCGTCGTTGAGGACCGTCAGCACGACCTCGACGCCTTCGACGGCCTCGGCGGGTGTGTCGAGGACGGTGGCGCCCCGAGCGGCGAGCGGTTCGGCCTTCGCACGCGTGCGGTTCCAGACCCGGACGTCGTGTCCGGCCGCGGCGAGGTTGGCTGCGATGGGGGCACCCATGAGGCCGGTGCCGAGCACGGCGATCTTCATGTCCCCCAGCAAACAAGAAACCTCGCGGTGCTGCCAGGTCGGGGGTCCGACAGCACCGCGAGGTCAACAGTGACATCGGCGGACCGACGTGCGCTGTTACAACGCCATCGTACTGTGGCGTGGATCACGTTTAACAGAATGAAACCCCTGGAGCGCGGGAGGTGCTCCAGGGGTTCCCGTAGGGAGGCACTCGCGAACGGGGCGCCGTGCGAGTGCCGGGTCTTCTTCAGATTCAGCGCAGGGTGGTGACCTGAGCCTGGGCGATGGCCATCAGCTCGTGACGCATGGACGGGGTGGTCGCCATGTCGATCGCGCGAGCCACGGCCTTCCGGTTGCGCGCCTCGGCACGACGGGCGCGGAGCTTCGCTGCGAAGTTCATCTCGGTCTGCACTTCCCTCTGTGAGGTCTGTTTGGTTGGTAACCCAAGTATGCACCTTCACGCGCGTGAAAGCACGCGATTATCCGGTGAGGTGGGGCACATGCCGATGAATCATCGGCTGACAACGTGGACGGCCGGACAACTGTAGGTGGCCGCCGTCACTCCTCACGGCCGAGCAGGAACCGCCCGAAGTGCGGCACGGTGAACGCGATCTGACCCCGTTCCGCGCTGTAGACCAGGCCTTTCTTGATGAGCGAGTCCCGCGCGGGCGACAGCGACGACGGCTTGCGACCCAGGTGGTCGGCCACCTGGGCGGTGTTGACGCCCGCGTCCTTTCCGTCGGTCAACTCGGCCATCGACCGGAGGTACTCGCGTTCAGCGGGCGTCGCACGCTCGTACCGGGAGCCGAAGAAGCCCACGGCCAGCTCGGCGTCGGCCTCGGGAGCGGCCACGGAGACGTCCAGCGCGGTGATCGGATCGGCCGGCGCGGCGTCCCAGGCGGCCTTGCCGTAGGCCTGGATGAAGTAGGGGTAGCCGCCGGACGCGTCGAACAGCGCGTCCAGTGCCTCGTCGGTGATGCCCGCGTCCTCGCGGTCGACCGGGGCGAGCACGGCGCGGTCGGCGTCCTCGCGGCTCAGCCGGTCGATGCGGACGTAGCGGAAGAGGCGTTCCGAGTACGACTTGCTGGCGGACAGCACCGCGGGCAGGTGCGGCAGCCCCGCCCCGACCACCACCAGCGGCGCGCCGAGCTGCGACAACTCGTGGCAGGCCGCGCACAACGCGCTGATGTCGTCCGGCTTGAGGTCCTGCATCTCGTCGATGAGCAGCGCCACGCCCGTGCCGACGTCCTGCGCGAGTTCGGCGACGTCGGTGAACAGCTCGACGAGGTCGATCTCGATGTCACCGGAGTCGGCGCGGCCGCTCGCCGCGGGCACGTCGATGCCGGGCTGCCAACGGTCGCGCAGCTTGGCGCCGTCCGGGGCGGCCCGCAGCGCGAACGCCTTGAGGATCCCGAGGATGGACTCGACGCGGTCCGGTGCGCGGTGGCGGACGGCGAGGTCGCGGATCGCGCGGTGCAGTGCCGCGGACAGCGGCCTTCTGAGGTCGGCGTCGGGGCGCGCCTCGACCTTGCCCGCACCCCAGCCGCGCTTCAGCGCCATCGACCGCAGCTCGCCGAGCAGCACGGTCTTGCCGACGCCCCGCAGCCCCGTCAGCACGAGGCTGCGTTCGGGACGGCCGCGGGCCACGCGTTCGAGCACCACCTCGAACGCACCGACTTCCTTGTCCCGGCCGGCGAGCTCAGGAGGCCGCTGGCCTGCACCGGGAACGAACGGGTTGCGCACCGGGTCCATGGCTCGCACCGTATCCGCGTTTCTAGCGGCCTTCGTAGAGACGCGCAGACATCGCTCGGATTGCGGCCGGATGCCGCTCTCTACGTTTATCTAGTGATTGAACAATACGGCCTAATAGTTGCGGATGGTGGGCCGTACCGGTTCGCTGGATCACATGGCTGAAGTCGTGACGAAGGGGACCGGCGAGGTCGAACGGACCGCCGACCGCGCCCAGGTGGACGTGACGTTCGAGGCGCTCGGTGCCGATCGCGCCGAGGCGGTGAGCACGCTCAACCAGCGCATCTCCGCCGTGGAGCCGCTGCTCGAGGAGTTCGAGGTGCGGTCGCGGCAGCTGTCCGCGCACGACAACTGGGACAACAACACGCGCGTCGGCAGCCGCGCGTCGCAGCAGTACGTCATCTGGGTGAAGGACCTGGAACGCCTCGACGCCCTGCTCGCCGAGCTGGTGCAGGCCGAGCCGTCGTGGATCAACGGTCCGTCGTGGACCCTGGTCGACGACACCGAGGCGATCCGCGAGGCGCAGCGCGAGGCCGTGGCCGACGCGTTGCGACGGGCCGAGGGGTACGCGTCGGCGCTGGGGCGGCGGCTCGGGCCGTTGCTGCGCATCGGGGACACGGAGGGTGGCGCGCACTACTCACCGCGGATGATGAGCGGGGCGGCGTCGTTCGAGATGGCCGGGCCGGCGGGGATGGTCGACCAGCTGAACCTGAAGGCGCAGCAGATCACCGTTTCGGCTACATGTACGGCGGCTTGGACCTTGCTGGACTAGCTCACCCAAAGCAATCAGTTGATCACCCAAATCGTCTGCGTCCCCCTCCGCGACTCGCTATCGTCGTTCCGTACCAGTGATCGCTACGGAATTCGGGGGTATCCACTGTGCCGCTTGGGCGTATTGAGCTGGCGAAGCTGAGCGTCCCGGACAACCCGCAGATCAGAGCGCGGCTGGCCGAACTCACCCATCCCGGCGGCGTCGCCCTTCAGCTGGCCGACACGTACGAGGCCCGTGACCCGGCGGGGATCATCACCGTCGTCGTGGACAGGCGCCAGATGGTGACCGACGTGCGCATTCGCGGACGGTGGTTCGAAAAGCTGCGACCGGAAGCCTTCCCCGCCACCGTCTACAACACGTACGTGACGGCTGTGCAGCGCTCGATCGCCGTGGAGTCCGCTCACCGCGGTCCAGACGCCCACACCCAGCCCGCACCTCCCACGCAGAGACCGGACCCCACGGACACGCCGCTCGAAGAGTGGATGGCGAGCACGCGAGCCCGGCTCGACGCAATCGACGCCGAGTACGACGCGATCCGCCGCCGGGAGCAGGCACCGGCGTCGACGGACGTCACGGAGATCCGCAGCCCACTCGGCTACCTGTCGATGCAGCTGCGCGGCGGCGGGCCGATCTCGTTGAACGGCGACCCGCGAGCACTCGACAACCCGTCCGACACCGTGCTGGCCGAGGACGTCCTGCGTCTCTTCGTGCGCGCCGGTCTCGGCGTCGACCCCGGTGAACGTCCGCGCCCGACCCCGCGGCCGCGCACCGGTGGCGACGAGGGAGACGACGACTACTACACCGATTTCCGCGTCCTCGGCAGGGGAGACTGACATGGCCGGCTACGAGATCGTCACCCAGGACCTGCGCGAAGAGGCCAAGCTCTGGCAGGGGAAGGTCGACAGAGCAGAGCCGATCGTGCAGGCCGTGCGCGACACGTACCTCTCCGCACCGGCGTTCTTCGTGGGCGACCTCGCAACCCTGGGTGCCGGGATCGCCAACGCTGTTTTCGAAGCGGGTCAGTACGAGGAGTTCCGCGCGTACATCGAGAAGTGCGTCAGCGGAGCCGTCACCGAGTTCAACCAGATCGACGACGTGCTACGGAAGATCGCTGACGAGTACGACCGCACCGAGAGCGTCAACGAGATCGAACTTCGCGAGTTCTACGGCTAGCGGGAGCACAGTCCAATGAGCAGTGCAGGTGAACTGACCAACTTGTTCGAGCGCGGCTTCCAGGGGCTCGAAGACAAAGCTCGCGAGTGCGGCGACAGGTTCAACGCCGGCGTCGACCACATCAACGACTGGCGCTTCGTGCTCGGTCCCGCGATGCTCGTCATCAACCCGGCGCTCGACGCCATCGGCGAAGCCATGCAGAAGTTGTTCAAGCTGATCAGGACCGCGGTGGAGCACCACACACCGGTCGTGTCACTGATCTTGCAGTCCTTCAACTGGGTCGAGAACGTCCAGCAGCCGATGAACGGGCTCAGCCACGTGCCGGGTGACACCTACCTGGCCGCTCGGTGGTCCGGCGAGGCCGCCGCCGTGTATTCGCAGAAGCTCAGTGCGCAGAACGACGCGATGAACGCGATCTCGACCAAGGCCGACGGTGTCAGCAAGTGGCTGATGGACATCGCCAAGTACAACGTCGAGTACATGACCGAGCTGTCGAAGATGGCGACCGAGTTCCTCGGTGCGCTGGTCACGGCCGCGATCGAAGGCGCGACCGTCGTCGGCATCGTGTTCTCGGTCAAGGACCTCGCGGGCGCCATCGGCAATCTCGTCACCCAGTCGCTGAACAACCTGGTCGGCATCGCCAAGCGGTTCGTCGAGGCGCTCAGCAAGGTGCGGGACCTGCTGAGCATGACGACTGACAAGGCGCTGCCCAACCAGGGCTGGCCACAGGCGGTGAAGGGGTGAGGGCAGTCGTCGGCCTGGTCACTTCGGCCGTTCTCTTCGCCGGCTGCAGCGCCAAACGCGTGGAGACGCCTGAGTTCGACTCGGCGTCGACGCCGGTGTCCACACCTTCGATGAAGCCGGGCGGCTCCGCGACACCGGTGAAGTACACGGCCGAAAACACGAGGAGTTGCGCGGACGTCCGGCAGCAGGTGGGTGCGGATCTTCCTGACCCGCAACCGGACGGCGACCAACAGCCGGGCGCTGGCTCCTGGGCAAGGACCTGCACGTACAAGACAGCCGAGCAGGCGGTCGTCTTCGCCATCCGCTCGTGGGAGAACACGGACGACGCCACCGGGTTCACGTCCGGCAACGACAACGCGAAGAGGTACTTCGCAGACCGCACCTCGTCGTGGGAGAAGGACGGCGGCGTGGGCATCGGGTCGGACGCGCGCTGGCGGGAGCCTCGAGCTTCGGCCTGTGCGTTGGAAGCTCTCGACGAGAACGCCGTGCTGACCGTCGCGCTCACCGGCGGCGCGGAGGGCGAGCAGTGCCGAACGGCCGTGCGTGAGCTGGCGAAGAAGTTCTACGCCGCCATGCAGCCCTAGTGGCCGTTGAGCGACTCCACGGCGTGCTGCACCGCCGCCGCGTCGCTGTCGTCCGGGCGGGCCGTGAGCCAGTTGGTGAGCCACGCGGCACGGCGGCGGGCCGCGGCCGCCAGGACCAGCAGGATGTAGGCGCGGCGCTCCCACTCGCGGGCCGACCTCAGCGCGTCGGCGGCCGGGCGCCACTCGTCGCGGAGGGTCCCCATGAGTGCGCGCGCCAGCACCGGATCTTGCACGGGATCAACCTGCAGGTCCTGCATCCCACCCCCAGTGTCGTTGCGAAACGACACTCTGAGTGTGCATGAGGGACCGTCTACTTGGGCAAGCCTTAGTCCGCCGCGTAGCGCCAGAAATCGCGCATGATCGCGGTCGGGGTGGGACTCGTCATGGCTGTTCGGGTGAGCAGGACGGTGACCGCGCTCCGCGAGGGGACGACGTGCGCGGCCGTGCCGGAGCCGCCCACCCAGCCGTAGCGGCCGGGGACGTTCCACGGGTCCACCGGGGCGACGTCGACGCTGCCGCCCCAGCCCCAGCCCTGCCCTTCGAGGAAGACGTGCGCTGCTGCGCGTTCGGCCGCGGACGTCGTGTCGGTGGCGAGGTCCGGCAGCAGGTCGCTGGTGAGCAGGTGGCGGAAGAACACCAGCAGGTCGTCCACTGTGGACTGAAGACCACCGGCGCCGGACGGGAGGACGTCGCTCAGGAAGCTCGTGCTCGTCATGCCGAGGGGTGCGCAGAAGCGGTCGGCGAGGAACGACGGGAGCGAGCCGGTGGCGCGGTCGATCAGGATGCCGAGGACGTCGTAGGACGTGTTGTACAGCCAGCCCTCTCCCGGCTGGTGCAGCAGCGGGACGGTGGCCAGACTCTTCAGCCAGTCGCCGGGGGGCGGCAGGTCGGGGCGGCCGTGCAGGTGCGCGACCTCGAAGAGTTTGGTGGTGGCGGGCAACGAGAAGTCCGCGGTGAAGCCCCAGCCCGAACGGGACGCCAGCAGGTGCCGGACGGTGATCGGGCGGGTGAGCGGCACCAGGTCGTCGATCTCGCCGGCCGGCGTGCGGACGACCAGCGGGGCCGCGAGTTCCGGCAGCCAGCGGGCGATCGGGTCGTCGAGCGCGATCTCGCCGTCGCGGACCAGGAGCGCGGCGGCGGTGGCGACGATCGGCTTGGCGATCGAGGCGATCGGGAAGACCGCCTCGCGCGCCTCGCCGACCGCCGCGAACTCGACGTCGTCGCCCTTCAGGACCAAAGCCGCCGAGGTGGGAACGGTGTCGCGGTGGGACTCCAGCACTGCCCGCAAGGTCATGGTCGCCATCCTTCTCCGGATCGGGTTCGGAGGTGCAGACCTCGCGGGCTGCCGGAACTCATCGCTCCAGGATCGCCGTGATGCCCTGACCGCCCGCGGCGCAGATGGACACGAAGCCCCGGCCACTCCCCTTCTGGTGCAACAGTTTCGCCAAGGTCGCCACGATTCGGGCACCGGTGGCGGCGAACGGGTGGCCCGCGGCCAGCGAGGAGCCGTTGACGTTCAGCTTGGACCTGTCGACCTCGCCGAGTTCCTTCTCCCAGGCCTCGAGCGTGGCGAGCACCTGCGACGCGAACGCCTCGTGCACCTCGTAGAAGTCGAAGTCCTGCAACGTGAAGCCCGCCTTGTCGAGCATCCGCGGCGCGGCGTGCACCGGGGCCATGAGCAGGCCCTCGTCACCGTGCACGTGGTCGACGGCGGCGGTCTCGGCGAACGTCAGGTAGGCCAGCACCGGGAGGTTGCGCGCGGCAGCCCACTCCTCGGTGGCCAGCAGGACCGCGGAGGCACCGTCGGAGAGCGGGGTCGAGTTGCCGGCGGTCATCGTGTCGCCGAAGACCGGCTTGAGCTTGGCGAGCTTCTCGACGCTGCTGTCCGGGCGGAGGTTCTGGTCGCGGGTCAGGCCGAGGTACGGGGTGACGAGGTCGTCGAAGAAGCCCTCGTCGTAGGCACGCGCCAGGTTCTGGTGGCTTCGGGCGGTGAGTTCGTCCTGCGCCTCGCGGGTGATCTCGTACTGCGCGGCGGTGATGGCCGCGTGTTCACCCATCGACATGCCGGTGCGCGGTTCGCCGTTGCGCGGCAGGTGCGGGACGACGTGGCTGGGCCTGAGCTTGGCGAGCACGCTGAGCTTGCGGGTCCGGTTGAACTCCAGCAGGAGCTTGCGGAAGTTCTCGTTCACGCCGATCGGGGCGTCGCTGGTGGTGTCGACGCCACCCGCGATGCCCACCTCGATCTGGCCGAGCGCGATCTTGTTGGCCACGGCGATGATCGCCTGCAGGCCGGTGCCGCACGCCTGCTGGAGGTCGTAGGCGGGGGTTTCGGGGCTGAGCCTGCTGCCGAGGACCGACTCGCGGACGAGGTTGAAGTCGCGCGAGTGCTTCAGCACGGCTCCCGCGACCACCTCGCCGAGTCGTTCGCCCTGCAGGCCGAAGCGGCTGACCAGGCCGTCCAGCACCGCCGTGAACATGTCCTGGTTCGAGGCGGTGGCGTACGGGCCGTTCGAGCGGGCGAACGGGATGCGGTTGCCGCCGATGATCGCTACGCGCATGCCGCCATACTACCTACTAGCGGGTAGACTTACTAGCGAGTAGGTTGTGGGGCGTGGACAGGTACCAGAAGTTCGCAACGTCGGGGCTGGGCCGCCAGCTCGTCCGCAGGCTCGGCCTGCCGAACCCCCACCCGCTGCGCCGCGACGCCGCTTTGGCCACATCCGTGCTGGTCGGCGGCGCTGACAGGCTGCCCTTCCTGAAGCAGCTCGAAACCGGTGCAGCCCCCTACGGCGCGCTCGTGTTCGACGCGTCGGAGATCAGGACGGTGGGCGAGCTGAAGCAGCTGCACGAGTTCTTCCACCCCACGATCACGCAGCTCGGGCCGTGCGGGCGGGTGATCGTCATCGGGAGGTCGCCGGACTCCGTGGCGCAGCGGGCGCTCGAGGGGTTCGTGCGGTCGGTCGGCAAGGAACTGCGCCGCGGCGGCACGGCGAACCTGATCCACGTCGCGGACGGTGCCGAGGACGGCGTCGAGTCGACGCTGCGGTTCTTCCTGTCCGGACGGTCCGCGTACGTGTCGGGGCAGGTCGTCCACGTCACCGGCAACGCCTCCGCCGGCACGCTGGAGGGCAAGGTCGCGCTGGTCACGGGCGCGTCGCGGGGCATCGGTGAGGCGATCGCGGCGACGCTGGCCCGCGACGGCGCGCACGTGGTGTGCCTGGACGTCCCCGCCGCCGGCGACGAGCTGTCGAAGGTCGCGAACGCCGTGGGCGGTTCGGCGTTGCAGCTCGACATCACCGGCGATCCCGCCCGGCTGACCTCGTACCTGCTGGAACGGCACGGCGGCGTCGACGTCGTCGTGCACAACGCGGGCATCACGCGCGACAAGACGCTGGCGCGCATGGACGCCGCGAAGTGGGACGCGGTGCTGGAGGTCAACCTCGCCTGCCAGGAACGGGTCAACGACGCGTTGATCCACGGCGGCGTGTTGCGCGAAGGCGGCCGGATCGTCGGGGTGTCGTCGATCGCGGGCATCGCGGGCAACGTCGGCCAGACCAACTACGCCACGTCGAAGGCCGGCGTGATCGGCATGGTGCAGACGCTCGCGCCCGTTCTCGCTGCTCGCGGAGCCACCATCAACGCCGTGGCGCCCGGTTTCATCGAGACGAAGATGACCGCGGCGGTGCCGTTCGCGACGCGCGAGGTCGGGCGGCGGATGAACAGCCTGTCGCAGGGCGGGCTGCCGTCCGACGTGGCGGAGACGGTGGCGTGGTTCGCCTCGCCGGGCTCCGGTGGCGTGAACGGCAACGTCGTGCGCGTGTGCGGCCAGATGCTGCTGGGGGCGTGATGTTGCTGCGCGCGGCCCTCACGTCGTTCCGGCGCGGGGAAACGCTGGCCGCCCAACCGGTGTCGGCCGTGCTGAACGTGTCTTTGCAGCACCTCGCCGCCTACAACGCGGTGTGCGGGTTCGGGTTGCGCGACGCGTTGCCGTTGACGTACCCGCACGTGCTTGGCTTCCCGCTGCAGATGAAGCTGATGTCCGGTGCCGGGTTCCCGTTCCCGTTGCCGGGTCTGGTGCACGTGGCGAACCGGATCACGCAGTCGCGGCCGTTGACGTCGGACGAGCGGCTGGAGATCACGGTGTCCGCGCGCGACCTGCGCCCCCACCCGCAGGGCACCCAGGTCGACGTCGTGACGTCGGTTTCCGGTGTGTGGGAGGGGGTTTCGACCTACCTGCGCCGCTCGGGCGGTTCCGGCGGCCAGGGCGAGGAGCTGGAACGACCGGCCGGGTCCGCGGTGTGGAAGGTGCCCGCGGACATCGGGCGGCGCTACGGCACGGCGTCCGGCGACCGCAACCCGATCCACCTGCACCCGTTGGGCGCCAAGGTCTTCGGCTTCCCACGAGCCATCGCCCACGGCATGTGGACGAAGGCCCGCTGCGTCGCCGCGCTCGAGGGACGGCTGCCCGAGGCCGTGACGGTCGACGTCCGGTTCAAGAAGCCGCTGTTCATCCCCGGTCGCGTCGAGTTCTCGGCGGTGGAGGGCGCTACCGGCTGGGAGTTCGCCGTGTGGGGCAAGGGGCCCCACCTGCTCGGCTCGACCCAGAACTCACCGTCGTGACGGCGGGTGCCAGACGTTCCCGTCGACGAGGTTGCCGAAGCCCATCCAGACGAGGTTCATGAGGCGGGCCGCGACGACCCCGGCGGGTTCCTCCGGGTGGTCGAGCCACCAGTCCGCGAGCGACTCGCCCGCCCCGACCAGCGCGGCGGCCAGCGACTCGGCCTCCAGCTTGGTCGCCGGAGCCTTCGTCGACTGGGTGAGCAGTGCCGCGACCAGCGACACCGCCCGGCCGCGCATGTCCGTGAGCTCCACCGCGAACGGACCGCCCTGCGCCGACGCCTGCCGGTGCAACACCTGCCAGCTCGCCCGGTTCTCCCCGACGAACCCGAAGAACGCGCGCAGGCCGCTCCACAGCTGCACGTCGGGTTCCTGGTCGGGCTCGACGCCCGTCGCGATGGCCTCCATCATGCGGGTGGCCTCGCGCCGGATGCACGTCGCGAACAGCTCTTCCTTCGAGCCCAGGTAGGCGTAGAGCATCGGCTTGGAGATGCCCGCGACCTCGGAGATCTCGTCCATCGAGGCCGAGTGGAAGCCGAGCCGCGAGAACACGTCGACGGCGGCGTCCATGATCTGCCGCTCACGCACGGCGCGTGGCAAGCGCTTGGCTCGACCTTCTGTGCGCATCACTACCCCTCGGTTCGGAGCAGCAAGATTATCCGATCGGCTTGCCGCTCAATCTACTGGTGAGTAGTCTTACTCGCGAGTAGGTACCAGGAGGTGTTCCGCATGACGCTCGACCTCACCACCGAGGCGATCGCGAAGCTCAGTCCTGCCGAGCTGATCAGCACGTTGCAGCAGGTCTCGCCCGACGACCCGGCGCTGAAGGACGTGGACATCGACGTCATCGCCCGCGGCATCGACCCGAAGAAGCTGGGCCGCGACGACTTCGCCGCGCTGCTGAACGCCCTGGGCGCGCTGGCCGACGGCGGCGCCGACCTCGACCTGGCGAAGATGGACCCGTCCAACTTCGCCCGCATCATCTCGCGCGCCTCGAAGGACCAGATCGAGGCTGTCGTGGCGGATGCCTCTCTGCGCGTGCGGGTGCTGGACGAGGTGTTCCGCCGCATGGAGGTCCACTTCCGCGCGGACCGCGCGGGCGCCACCCGTGCCGTCGTGCACTTCCACGTGCTGGAAGACGTCTACGAAGCGGTGATCGAGGACGCCACGTGTTCGATCAACAAGGGCGTGACGCGCGAGGCCCGAGCGATCGTGACGCTGACGCCCGCCGACTTCCTGAAGCTCGCGACCGGCAACGCCTCCGCCCCCGTGCTGTTCATGACGGGCAAGCTGAAGGTGAAGGGCGACCTCGGCTTCGCGGCCGGGTTCATGAGCCTGTTCAACATCCCGAAGGCCTGACGGAGAAGGGTTCTGCGCTGTGGGTGGCTTCTCGCTCGAACTGAACGAAGACCAGACCGACCTGCGCGACTGGGTGCACGGCTTCGCTCGTGACGTGATCAGGCCGGCGGCCTCCGAGTGGGACGAGCGCGAGGAAACGCCGTGGCCGGTCATCCAGGAGGCGGCGAAGATCGGCCTCTACGGCTTCGAGGCCCTCGCGACCTGGTTCGCCGACCCGATCGGCCTGTCCCTGCCCATCGCCACCGAGGAACTCTTCTGGGGTGACGCCGGGATTGCGTTGTCCTTGATGGGCACCGGTCTCGCGGTCGCCGGCATCTTCGCCGGCGGCGAGCCGGAACAGCTCGCCGAGTGGGTGCCGGAGTGCTTCGGCGACGAGTCGGACCCGAAGCTGGCGGCGTTCTGCGCGTCCGAGCCGCAGGCGGGTTCCGACGTGGCCGGGTACCGGACGCGGGCTCGTTACGACGAGGCGACCGACGAGTGGGTGCTGAACGGCCAGAAGGCCTGGGCCACCAACGGCGGCATCGCGAACGTGCACGTCGTGACCGCTGTCGTCGATCCTGCCCTGGGATCGCGCGGGCAGGCCGGGTTCATCGTTCCCCCTGGCACTCCCGGGCTGTCGTCGCCCGGGAAGATCAAGAAGCACGGCATGCGTGCTTCGCACACGGCCGACGTCTTCCTGGACGACGTTCGGGTGCCTGGGCGGTGCGTGCTGGGTGGACGCGAGCGGCTGGAGGCCCGGCTCGCCCGTGCCCGGGAGGGGCTGAAGGCCGGCGGCCAGGCTGCGATGGCCACCTTCGAGACCACGCGTCCGACCGTCGGCGCGATGGCTGTCGGTGTCGCTCGGGCCGCCTACGACTACGCCTTGGAGTACGCGAAGGATCGCGAGGCGTTCGGGCGCAAGATCATCGAGAACCAGTCGATCGCGTTCGACCTGGCCAACATGCGGATGGAGATCGACGCTTCGCGGCTGCTGGTGTGGCGGGCGGCCTGGATGGGGCGCAACAACGTGCCGTTCACCGCCGGTGAGGGGTCGATGTCGAAGCTCAAGGCCTCTGAGGTGTCGGTTTGGGCCACCGAGCGGGCCATTCACATCCTGGGTGGGGCCGGGTACACGCGGGAGCACCCCGTTGAGCGGATGCACCGGGACGCCAAGATCTTCACCATCTTCGAGGGGACCTCGGAGATCCAGCGGCTGGTGGTGTCGCGGATGATCTCCGGGATGCAGATCAAGTGAGCTGAGCGTGGGCTCGCCGTCACGGCGAGCCCACGCCGTCAGCGCTTCGATCTCAACTGCTTGTCACACCTGTAACAGGTCTTGTCCTGGCCGCTCGCGTTCGAGTAGCCGCAGTGCGGGCACGTGACCCTGCCCAGCGACTGGTGCTGAGGCGTGTGCGGGTTGTGGGGGTTGCGAGCGGGGTTGGTCTTGCGGCAACCCCCGCAGATCGCGGCGTCATCGTCGCGGTTGGTGTGGCGACACTTGTTGCAGGTCCAGGACATCTCGTCTCCCGGGTTTGTGGGCTTGTCGTTCCCCATCGCCGGGCTCACCGAGGACGCAACTCTGGGCGTTGCCGAGCACCCCATCGGCCCAACTCCGATCAGCTGGCTGTGAGCTGCCGACCGCGAGGAGTAACGCGGGGTTCCACTACGCCGATCAGCCCAGTAGGTCGGCGTTAGGGGGATCGTGGTGCTCCCGGATGTGTTGATGGCCGCTGCGGTCCTGGTCGGGGCCGCAGGCAGCGCCTGCGTCGTGGTGCTCGTGGACCGGCCCGAGCCTGGACCAGTGGTCAGCCAGGTGGTTCGGGTGGTCGACGCCGGTGCGGTCGAGGTGCGCGAGGGCGATCGGGTCGTGACCGTGAAGCTCGCGAACGTTGTCGCTCCTGCCGCGGACGAGTGTTTGTACGCGGAGTCGCGGAAGTTCCTCGGCGAGTTGTTGCCCGAGGGGACGCCGGTGACCGTCGAGTGGGACGGGGCGCTCGCTGCGCTGTCCACACAGGACGGTCTGGTCAACGCCGCTGTGGTCGGTGAGGGGTTGGCCGTGCCCACTGCCGAGGGCACTCGGTTCCTGGATGCGGTGAAGCGGGCCAACAACTCCGCTGTGGAGTTGCGGAAGGGGTTGCACTCGCCTGAGGTGCCCTGCACGTTGCCCGGGCGGGTGAAGGCGATCACCGATGCTGCGGCTGTGGTCGAGGCTCAGTCGTTGCGGGCCGGCAGGACCGAGTTGACGGTGGCCGCGGACACGGCGAAGAGCGCCATCGGGTTGGTGGAGCAGTTGGCCAAGCCTGGTGGGCTCACTTGGGACGCGGTGGCGCCGGTGGAGCAGACGGTGTTGTTGTCCAAGGTCACCAAGGCGGTGCCCACGTTGTACCGCAAGGAAGCCGAGCTGCGGAACGTCGTCAAAGGGCTGCGTTAGAGCGGCAGGGTCAGGACTGCGCCTACGCGCTTGAGTTCGCGGTGGTGCACGGCCAGGTGGACCACGTCGTGCGGGCGGCGGAAGCGGAGCACCACGAAGTTCGGGTGCGGCGGGTCCTGGTCGACGATCTGCTCGACGCGGCCTTCGGCGTCGCTGAAGATGATGCGTTCGTCCCAGATGATTTTGGTGGGGCCGAAGAACAGTTCGCCCTCCTGCCACTCGCCGTCGATGAGGACATCGGCGTCGCCGCGTGAACGGTCCTCCTCGGACTGGCCGAACGTCTCGCCGAGGACGGCTCCGAAGATCTCGAACAGTGCGGACATGACGATCCCCCTTCGTTGCCACGGAAACGAGCTGGGCGCCCAGCTGGTTCCCGCAGGTTCAGAGGTGTTTAGCCGAAGGGCTGGCCGGCTTCGCGCAGCCAGGCGCGTTCGCGCGAGTGGTCCGGCATGGCGGGCCAGCCGTTGATCCTCGCGATCAGCACCCAGTAGCGCTCGGCGCGCGGGTCGGCGAAGTCGGAGAGCTCGCGCAGCTTCGCCACGAGGGTCTCGTCGTTCGGCAGGTCCAGCGCCCGCGCCCAGTTGGCGTTGACGCGGTCCACCACGGCCCGCGCCTCGGCGGACTCCGGCGCGATGCCGGCGTCGAGCGCCTCGCGGGCCTGGGCGATGGCGAAGTTGAACGCCTCCATCTGGTTGTCCCCAGGCGGGCTCATGTCCTTGCCGCTGCGGCGCTGTTCCTCGTGCTGCTGCGACATCCGCTTGACGGTCGCGCGGAAGTCCGGGTCCTGCACGAGCTTCGCGAGCTCGACCCACGCCTCCAGCTGCTCGGTCGACGGGTCGTCCGGCAGCTCGACGCGCACGGACCGCATGTGCTGCTCGAACTGCGGATCCAGCTCGTACGGCCCGAACACCTCCTCGAAGAAGTCGTCGAGGATGCGCTGGCGCTCCTCGTCCGACATCCGAGCCAGTTCGTTCATCAGTTCCATCTCCCCTCCCTTGGCGACGGCGCGCAGCACGGCTCGCCTGAGCCGCAACGTCCTCATCTGCGCGTCGATCGCGTCCGCGTGTGCCCGCGCCACGTCCGTCACCGACACCTCCCGCGCCAGCACGCGGCCGGCGGTCGGCAGGTCCACGCCCAGGTCTCGCAGCGTCCGGACCAGCTTCAGCCTCGCCACGGCCTCGACGTCGTAGGTGCGGTAGCCACCGGTGGTCCTGTCCGCGGGCGGGATGAGGCCCGAGTCGGAGTAGAACCTGATGGTGCGGACGGTGAGTCCGGTCATCCTGGCCAGCTCACCGATCTGGTAGCGCGTCACGAGAACTACTGTGAACCCTCCAGTTGCTGGAGGGTCAACCCGAATGAGGCACGATCACCTGTGTGGGGACGATCACCTGGCAGTACTGGGCGCTGGGGGCGCTCGCGATGTGGCTGCTGTTGCGCCTTTGGCAGCGGAGCAGGCGGGAGGCGCAGTCCCCGGTCTGGACGTCGATCGTCAGCTGGCTGCTGATCGCGGCACTCGTGGCTGCGGCGGCGGGTGGCGGGCTGCTGTGGCTGCTCGGCTGGCCGACGATGCCGAAGCAGGCCGCGTTCACGACGACCGAGATGCTGGACCTGCTGAAGATCGGGCTCGCCGTGGTGGCCGGGTTCGGCGGTGTGGTGGCGCTGGCGGTGAACTACCGCAAGCAGCGCGTCACGGAGGCGGCGCACCTGCACGCTCTCAACCAGGAGGAACGCGAGCACACCAAGCTGTTCTACGAACGCTTCAAGGTCGCGGCCGAACTGCTTGCCGGTGAGCAGATCGGTCTGCGCGTCGCCGGCGTCTCCGCGATGGCCTCCCTCGCCGACGACTGGGAAGCACAGCGACAGATGTGCGTGGACACCCTGATCGACGCCGCCAAACTCGCAAAGGACGACACCGAGGTCGTGACCAAGATCTTCCGAGCCATGCGGTCCAGGCTCGACGGACAGCGGGAAGCGGTCTCCTGGTCAGCGCTGACCTTCGACTTCAGCGGCTTCGAGTTCGACGGTGCGGACTTCGGCGGCCTGAGGTTCGAGAGTCCGGTGATCTTCGACGGCGCCGAGTTCACCGGTGAACTCACGTCGTTCGACGGCACCGTCTTCCACGGACCACTGCGGTTCACCGGCGCCACGTTCACCGAAACCGTCGTCAACTTCCGCGACGCGGTCTTCGCCGGGCGGCCCTCGGATTTCGTCGGCTGCACCTTCGACCGCACGACGATCGACCTGGGCGGGAGCGAACTGCGGAGTCGTCGGCTGCACTTCGACCGCTGCGAGTTCGTCAGCAGTGAGCTGCAGGCGGAAGACATGAACGTCGACACCGCAGCCGTCCGAATCGAGCACTCGGCCCTGACGGACAGCACGCTGAACTTCACCGAGATGCTGGGTGCCGACGCCGACCGGGGCTCGCTCGGATTCCTCTTCGTGGAGGCCTGCACCCTGGTGGAGTGCACTGTGCTCCTGAGGTCCCTCGACCCCGAGCACCAGTTCGTGTGGTGGCGGGACAACGCCGTGACCGGCGGAACGTTCGAGATCAGCCCGAAGCCCGCGAAATGGCTCAAGGTTCGCGGCGAGGAACCAACGGGCCCATGACGACGATCAGGAACGTCGCGATCGGCCCCAGGAGCAACGACAGCAGGAACCAGGCGAGCCCGCTGCGGCCCTTGGCCTGCGCCAGGCCCGCGTTGATCAAACTCAACGTGCCCCAGCCGATGAAGTACCCGCCGTTGTCCTCGATCATGAAGCCAGCGTCGCACGTCATCCGGTGGCGTCCCGCAAGTGCAGAGGGAGCCCTCGATCAACTTCACGCGAACGAGGGACTCCCGGACGATTGCCCCGAATGACCGAGTGACGACACGGCTCGACCTGTGGAATTTTGATCGAGTTGGGATTGCCTGGGGGGCAAAGCCGATTCGCGACCTTCGTGGAGAAGGTCTCTTCGGCGTGCTTCCCGACGTTTTCTGGGGGAAATTGATGGGTAGTTTTTCGCGTGCACTGAAATTGACGCTGGGTGCGGCCTGCCTAATCGCCACGTTGCTTCCCGCCTCACCCGCGAGCGCGGCGGACGAGTCGTGGGACGCTCCGGTCAGCATCGGCGCCGTGGGCCCGGAGCCTGCCGGTACCGTGAACGCCCCGACCGACCTGGGGCTGAGCGCGGCCCCCGTGGTCTGCTTCCGCGGCCACGTCCAGGACCTCGGCTGGATGGGCTGGGACTGCAGCGACGACGGCAGCTGGGCGTTCGCCGGCACGACGGGCCAGTTCCGCAGGCTCGAGGCAGTCGAGTTCTTCGGCAACAACACCGGCGGTCACACCTGCATGCAGGCACACGTCCAGGACGTGGCCTGGCAGGCCACGTTGTGCATGGGAGACGGACGGGTCGGCCGGGTCGGCACCACCGGACAGTTCCGCCGGATCGAGGCGATCAGGTTCGGCAGCACCGTCCGGACCACCTGCGCGGAGGCGCACGTGGCTGACCTCGGCTGGATGGGGTACCGGTGCAACGGGGCCGGCATCCTCACCGCGGTCGGCACCATCAGCCAGTTCCGGCGGATGGAAGCGCTGACCGGCACGATCCAGTAGCGCACAAGGGAAACAGGGTGCCCTTCCGTCGTTCGAAACGACGGAAGGGCACCCCGTTTCCGGGTTCTCAGTAGGTCATCGCGATGCCCGGCTCGGCCAGGAGTGCGCCGACGTCGGCCAGGAACTGCGAACCCTGCTGGCCGTCCACCACGCGGTGGTCGAACGACAGCGCGAGCTGGCAGATCTTGCGGACCTTGATCTCGCCGTCGACCACCCACGGCATGTCGCGGATCGCGCCCAGGGCGAGGATCGCGGACTCGCCCGGGTTGAGGATCGGCGTGCCGGTGTCGACGCCGAAGACGCCGACGTTGGTGATCGTGATGGTGCCGTTCATCATGTCGGCCGGTGACGTCTTGCCGTCGCGGGCGACCGTGGCGAGTTCGTCCAGTGCCACCGCGAGTTCCTTGAGGGACATGCGGTCGGCGTCGCGGACCTTCGGGACCACCAGGCCGCGCGGCGTGGCTGCCGCGATGCCCAGGTGGACGTAGTCCTTGTAGACGATCTCGTTGGCGGCGCTGTCCCACGTCGCGTTGACGTCGGGGGTGCGGCGGGCCGCGAGGACGACCGCCTTGGCGCAGAACGCCAGCGGGGTCAGCTTCACGCCGCGGAACTCCGGCGCGTTCTTGAGGCGCGCGCGCAGTTCCATCATCGGGGTCACGTCGACCGTCAGGAACTCGGTGACGTGCGGTGCGGTGAACGCGCTGTCCACCATCGCCTGGGCGGTGGCCTTGCGGACGCCCTTGATGGGGACCCGGCGTTCACGCGTGCCGTTGTCCACATAGGACGCGACAGCGGCGGGAGCAGCCGGGGCGGAGACGGCGGTTTCGACGTCCTCGCGGGTGATCACGCCGCCGGGGCCGGAACCCGTCAGGGCGTGCAGGTCGACGCCCAGGTCCTTGGCCAGCTTGCGGACCGGCGGCTTGGCCAGCGGGACGTACCCGCCCGGTGCCTGCACCGGAGCAGCGACGACCACCGGAGCAGGCGGCGCCACGACAGGAGCAGGCGGCGCCACGACAGGAGCAGGAGCCGGAGGTGCCACGACGGCGGCGGCCGGAGCAGCGGCGGGCGCGGAGTCCTTGCGGGCACGGCGCTTCGCCGCACCGGACTTCGGGCCGTAGCCGACGAGCGTCGCGATGCGGCCGCCCGGCATCTCCTCGCCGATCTTGCCGGACGAGGTGCCGTTCGCCTCTGCCGCAACGGGAGCGGCAGGGGCGGCCGCGCCACCGGGGTCGGTGTCGATCGTGATGATCGGGACGCCCACCTCGACGGTCTGGCCCGGCTCGGCCAGCAGCTCGGTCACGACGCCCGCCCACGGGCACGGCAGTTCGACGGCGGCCTTGGCCGTCTCGATCTCGACGATGATCTGGTTGACCGTGACGGTGTCGCCCGGCTTGACGTGCCAGGTGAGGATGTCGGCCTCGGTCAGCCCCTCCGCCGTGTCGGGCAGGGGGAATTGCTTGTACTGCGGCATTTCCGGTTGTCCCCTTACCAGGCGAGAGAGCGGTCGACGGCGTGCAGCACCCGGTCGAGGTCGGGGAGGAACTCCTCCTCGAGCTTCGACGGCGGGTACGGGGTGTCGAAACCGGTCACCCGCAGCACCGGTGCCTGCAAGGAGTAGAAGCACTCCTGCTGGACCTTCGCTGCAATCTCGCTGCTGATCGAGGACTCGGACGGCGCCTCGGACACGACGATCAGACGGCCGGTGCGGCGCACCGAGTCGTAGACCGGCGCGAGGTCGAGCGGCGACAGCGTGCGCAGGTCGATCACCTCGAGCGAGGTGCCGTCCTCCGCGGCGGCCGCGGCGGCGTCGAGCGACGTGCGGACCATCGGGCCGTACGCCACCAGCGTCGCGTCCGTGCCGGAACGCAGCACGCGCGACTCGAAGAGCTCGCCGGGCGTGGCGGTGGTGTCGACCTCGCCCTTCTCGTAGTAACGGCGCTTCGGCTCGAAGAACAGCACCGGGTCGTCGCAGTCGATCGCCTGCTGGATCATCCAGTACGCGTCGGACGGGTTCGAGCACGAGACGACCTTGAGGCCGGCGGTGTGCGCGAAGTACGACTCCGGGGACTCCGAGTGGTGCTCGACCGCACCGATGCCGCCACCGAACGGAACGCGGATCACCATGGGCAGCTTGATCTTGCCCTGGGTGCGGTAGTGCAGCTTCGCGACCTGCGACACGATCTGGTCGAAGCCCGGAAAGATGAAGCCGTCGAACTGGATCTCGCACACCGGGCGGTAGCCGCGGATCGCGAGGCCGACGGCGGTGCCGATGATGCCGGACTCCGCGAGCGGCGTGTCGAGCACGCGCTGCTCACCGAAGTCCTTCTGCAGGCCGTCGGTGATGCGGAAGACGCCACCGAGCTTGCCGATGTCCTCGCCCATCATGATGACCTTGGGGTCGGCTTCCATCGAAGCCCGCAACCCGAGGTTCAGGGCCTTGGAGATCGTGAGCGTCTGCACCGGGGACGCCGGGGCAGCGGCCGTGGAACGGTCCATGGTCGGAGCAGCCATCAGTGCTCACCTCCAGCAAAACCCGAGACGTAGTCGAGGAATTCGTCGCGCTGCGCGTCGAGGACGGGGCTGCCCTCGGCGTAGACGTTGCTGAAGATCCGTTCAGCGGGCGGGTCGGGCATGTTCGTGCAGAACTCGCGCAACTCCTCGCCCAGCTTGTCGGCCTCGGCCTCGACGCCGTCGAAGAAGTCGTGGTCGGCCCACTGCTGGCGGACCAGGTAGACCTTCACGCGCTCGATCGGGTCCTTGAGCTTCCACATCTCGAGCTCGTCCGACAGCCGGTAGCGGCTCGGGTCGTCGGAGGTGGTGTGCGCGTCCATCCGGTAGGTGAACGCCTCGATGAGGATCGGGCCGTTGCCGTGGCGGCACTCGTCCAGCGCCCACTTCGTGACGGCGAGCGTCGCGAGGACGTCGTTGCCGTCGACGCGGATGCCGGGGAAGCCGTAGCCGCGGGCGCGCTGGTAGAGCGGCAGCCGCGACTGGCGTTCGGTGGGCTCGGAGATGGCCCACTGGTTGTTCTGGCAGAAGAAGACGAGCGGCGCGTCGTAGACCGCGGCCCACACGAAGCCCTCGTGCACGTCACCCTGGCTGGTCGCGCCGTCGCCGAAGAAGCACATGGTGGCTTCTCCCTCGTCGTCGCCGACCTTGCCGTCGAACTTCTGGCCCATCGCGTACCCGGCCGCGTTGAGGACCTGGTTGCCGATGACGATCGTGTACGGGTGGAAGCGCTTCTCGACCGGGTCCCAGGTGCCCTGGTCCGTGCCGCGGAAGATGCCGAGCAGCTCCGTCGGGTTGATCCCGCGGGTCCACGCGATGCCGTGCTCGCGGTAGCTCGGGAACGCCATGTCCGTCTGACGCATCGCGCGGCCGGCGCCGATCTGGGCGGCCTCCTGGCCGAGCAGCGGCACCCAGATGCCGAGCTGGCCCTTGCGCTGCAACGCGTTCGCCTCGCGGTCGACGCGGCGGATCAGGACCATGTCGCGGTACAGACCGCGCAGCTCCTCCGCCGTGATGTCGATGTCGAAGTCGGGGTGGCTGACCCGCTCGCCCTCGGGGGTGAGCAGCTGCACCAGGTCGGCACCGCCCTCGTCGGTCGCTCGCAAGCCTGCGATCACCTGTTCCGCCGTCGGTTTCGCGGCAGTGGCGGCCGGCGCTGCATCCGGCTCAGGGTGCGTCCATTGCTCAGGGGACGACATGCGCCTTCTCCTCTGTCTACTCCGACCGCCTGATCGCTCGTGACGACCTCGTGCGGCGACGTCGGCGGTCGCCGCCAACCCTGTGGGGCCGGAGGCAGCCGTCGACGGTGACGGTGGCTTACGACCACATCCTGACACGGCCTCACCCGAGTTGGTGAGACCCGTCCCACTTCGTAACACACGAGTCAACGGTCTGATCAGCGACAACAGTCGGAAGTTCGACCTTTTGTCCTCCGACTAGGCCGTCCGTTTATCGGACGTCGTTGTCCCGGTTACCGATCGTTAACTCTGTTCGAGGTCTCAGGGAAGAGGCTACGGACGCGGGCGGAGGCGGAGTCGTGACAGGATCGAGAGGTGGACCGCTCAGTTGTGACCAGCACCGTCAGGACGCTCTGGGACGACGACATCGTCCCGAGCCTGTCTCAGCTCGTCGCCGTGCCGGCGATCTCTCCCGCGTTCGATCCCGCCTGGGAAGAACACGGAGAGTTGGCGGCCGCGATCGAGCACGTGCGCCTCTGGATCGAGTCACGTTCGATCCCCGGCGCGCAGCTCGACGTCGTCCAACTGGCGGGACGCACGCCTCTCCTCGTCGTGGACGTGCCCGCGTCCGGTAACTCCTCCGACGACACCGTGTTGCTCTACGGACACCTGGACAAGCAGCCGCCGGTGGGTGGCTGGGGTGAAGGGCTCGGTCCGTGGACCCCGGTGCTGCGTGACGGACGTCTCTACGGACGCGGCGCCGCTGATGACGGTTACTCCGGTTATGCCGCAATCGCCGCGATCGAGGCCGTGCGCGCGGCCGGCGGTTCGCACGCGCGGTGCGTGGTGCTGCTGGAGACCGGCGAGGAGTCGGGTTCGCCCGATCTGCCCGCCTACCTGGAGCACCTCTCGGACCGCCTGGGCCGGGTGTCGCTCGTCGTGTGCCTGGACTCCGGCGGCTCCGACTACGACCGGATGTGGCTGACGACGTCGCTGCGTGGATTGGTGCAGGTCACAGCCACCGTGCGGGTGCTGGAGGGCGGACTGCACTCCGGCATGGCCTCGGGCATCGTGCCCTCGTCGTTCCGCATCGCGCGGCAGTTGCTCGACCGGATCGAGGACTCGGAGACCGGCGAGATCCTGGTGCCGGAGATGCACGTCGAGATCCCGGCAGGGCGCCTCGCCGAGGTTCGCGACGCCGTCGCGGCCGCGCCGGGTGCGCTGTGGGACCCGGTTCCCCGGGTCGGCGACCTCCAGCCGATGTCCTCCGACGAGGTCGAACTGGCGCTGAACTCCGGCTGGCGGCCGACGTTGTCGGTGACCGGCGCCGAGGGGCTGCCGTTGCCGGACGACGCGGGCAACGTGCTGCGGCCCTTCACCTCGCTGGTGCTGTCGTTCCGGCTGCCGCCGACGGCGGACGCGACCGCCGCGCTGGAGGCGGTGCGGGCGAAGCTCACGACCGACGTGCCCTACAACGCGACCGTGGAGCTGTCCCGGGTCGAGTCCGCCGACGGCTGGAACGCGCCCGAGCTCGCGCCCTGGCTGTCGGAAGCCCTGGACGAGGCGGGCAAGGAGATCTTCGGGGCGCCGTGGCGGACGGTGTCGCTCGGCGGCTCGATCCCGTTCATGGGACTGCTGCACGAGGCCTACCCGGACGCGCAGTTCGTGGTGACGGGCGTGATCGGACCGGACTCGAACTGCCACGTGCCGGACGAGTGGCTGCACCTCGCGCACGCGGCCAGGGTCACCGAGGCGATCGCTCTGGTGCTGGACGCGCAGTCGAAGCAGAGCTGAACTCCTCCAGCAGCGCCAACCCCGTCGCCGGGTTGCTCCCCGCGTAGCGACGCGCTCTCGCGAGTGCGTCGACCTGCGCGGGGACGACCTCGGTCAGGTCGGTGAAGTGGTCGCGGACGGCGGCGAGGAACGCGATGCGCGCCGCCGCCCTGTCCGCGAGGTCCCCGATGGCCGTGTGCTCCTTGGAGTAGGCGCCCTGCACGCGGTCGCGCAGGACGTGCAGGTCCGGGTCCGGATCGGCGAGCACGCGCAGCAGTTTCGTCACGCCGTCACGGTCGTCCAGCGCGGTCAGCGCGTCGCCCGTCGTCTTGCAGACGCGGTCCAGTTCGTCGGCGACGAGCTTCTCGGTCACGGCGGCCAGCGCACTGCCACGCGGCTGGCGGACGATCGCGCGGGCCGAGCGGCTCAGCTGCCGGGCAAGCCCGCCGGAGAACGCGTAGGCGAGCGCCACGAACACCTCCGGCAGCCCCTCCACCGACCTGCTGATCAGGCCGCGGGCCAGCTGGAAGTCCAGGTAGTCGACCCGGACGACCTCGTCGAACGAGCTGTCGAAAACGCTGCGCAGGCCCATGCCCGCGAGCTCGAAGTCGTGCTGGGCCTCGGTGGACACGGACATCAGGTAGTAGCAGCCGGGCACGTCGAACACGGCCTTGATCTCGTTGAGGAACCTGCGGGCGGGCTCACCCGCGCCGATGCGGTCGATCTCGTCGATGGCGATCACCACGCGCACCGGGTCCAGCGTGCGGGCCACGTCGCGGACGAACGTGCGGAAGTCGTCCACCACCTCGGGATACGTCGGCGGGCGGCCGGTCAGGCTGGTCGCGCGCTTGTAGGCGAGTTCGGCTCCCCGGAAGCCGAACTTGCCGCTCGTCTCGCCGGTCAGGGTCTGGACGTAGGCGATGTCGCGCAGACCGCGCTGCGCCGCCTTGGCCAGCTGGACCCGTCCGTCGTGCCGGCGGCGCCAGACGATCTTGGGAGCGGACTCGCGGAGGTGGGCGAGCACCGCGTGGCAGGTCTGCGCGTAGAGGTGCAGCACGAACTCGCGCGGGACGTAGTCGACCGGCGCCGCGACCAGCACGCTCAGGTCGGCGGCCTGGCCCCGGCGACGGTAGGCGCCCCGGCAGAAGGCCCTCAGCAGGTTGGTCTTGCCGGAGCCGCGCGGGCCGGCGAGCGCGAAGCTGCCGCCGTCGAGGGAGTCGACCAGGTCGGCCAGCTCCCTGCCGGCGGGCACCGGCTGGTGGCTGATCAGCGACCCGCCCCGGTGCAGGTTCCGGGCGTCGTCGAACCTCAGCTCGGTGCCGGGCACGATCCGGGTACCGCCCAGCTCGGCGCGCAGTGCGGGCAGGACGCCGTCGTACAGCATCGCCGACCGCCATTCCCTGAGCGCCTGGTCCGTCGCGGCGGTCCTGCCGGCGATCATCGCCGGTGGCAGGACCGCGGTGGTGACCTCGATCAGCATGCCCGCTCCCCACATGAGCCCGAGCCCGAGCGGCGCGGTGGCGAGCACCCAGGGCCAGGGCCACACGAACACCGCGGCGAGGTTCACGATGAGGGCGGTGAGGGTGATGCAGCTCAGCCCGAGGACTCCCCAGAACCACGCGACCGTCCTGCCGATCACGGTCAGGTACGACACCCCGAGCACCAGCGCGGCGATCCCGGCGGCGATCGCGGCGTTGCGGCCGACGGGCAGCGCCGGGTCGCCGTTGACCCCGTACTTGAACAGCAGGGACCAGAACACGCAATCCGTCACCGGAACCACGACGAGCAGCACGCAGCGCCACAGGAACGGGCGCCTCGCCGCGATGCGAGCGAGCGCCAGAGCACGCAGGTTCCTGCCCCTGAGCTTCGCGTAGCGGTCGTGGTGCGCACGCGCGGAAGCGACGATCCACGGCTTGGCATCGCGCAACACGGCCCGCAACGCCTCGCGCTCGCCCGGTGGTGCTTCCAGCGCCACCTCGACGGCCTCGTCGAAGACCTCGTCCTCGGTCACCCGTGCATCGTCCGCTCGTACGGGCACGATCGAAATGCGCCGTTCAGGGCACACCCGGCCGCCATTCCACCCGTCTTTTAGTGAGGAAAAACTCAGACAAGACGTGCGCCCGACCAGGCGTCCCCGCTGGTGTCCCACACTGGGGCGATGGGCGAACAAGCGGAACGGGCGCGTCTCGCGGAGTCGGACTCACCGACTTCGCCGTGGCGGCTGTGGGGGCCGTACCTGTCGGGTCGCCAGTGGGGGACGGTCCGCGAGGACTACTCGCCCGAGGGTGACGCGTGGGCCTCGTTCCCGTTCGACCACGCCCGGTCCCGTGCCTACCGCTGGGGCGAGGACGGCATCGCCGGCATCTGCGACGTGCACGGGTTCATGAACCTCGCGCTCGCCCTGTGGAACGGGAAGGACCCGATCCTCAAGGAGCGGTACTTCGGCCTCGCCAACGAAGAGGGCAACCACGGCGAGGACGTCAAGGAACACTGGTGGATCACCGACGGGACGCCCACGCACTCGTGGATGCAGATGGTCTACCGGTATCCGCAGAGGGAGTTCCCGTACGGGCAGCTGCGGGAGATGGCGCGCCACGCCGGCCGGGAGAACCGCGAGCCCGAGCTGAGCGACACCGGTGTGCTGGACGAGAACCGGTTCTTCGACGTGCAGGTCACGTACGCGAAGGCCGAGACGGACGACATCTGCGTCGAGATCAGCGCCACCAACCACGGTCCTGAGGACGCGCCGCTGCACCTGTTGCCGCAACTGTGGTTCCGCAACACGTGGGCGTGGGGGCGGGACCAGCGGCCGTGCCAGCTCGTCGCGAGCACCACGGCCGGCCGCAAGGTCACGGCCGACCACGGCAACCTCGGCCGGTACACGCTGCACCTCGACGACCGTCCGTCGATGTTGATGACGGACAACGAGAGCAACGAGATGGCGTTGTTCGGGGCCGAGCGCAACCCGTCGCCGTGGGCCAAGGACGGCATCTGCGACTACGTGGTGGGCGGGAGCACGTCGGCCTGCCAGGTCGTGGGACCCGATGACGCCGGTGCGGCCGGGACGAAGTTCGCGGCCTGGTACTCGTTCGACCCGGTGGAGCCGGGCGAGACCGTGACGATCCGGCTGAGGCTCGTCGGCGGGGACGGGCACCTGGACCCGTTCGGGCCGAGCTTCGCGGAGACGATGACCGCCAGGAAGCTCGAGGCGGACGAGTTCCACGACGCGATCGCACCGCAGACGAGCCAAGAAGAGAAGCACGTGCTGCGGCGGGCGCTCGCGGGTCTCATGTGGACCAAGCAGCACTACCGGTTCCGGACGCGGGACTGGCTGGACGGCGACCCGACCAAGCCCGAGGCACCCAGCTCACGACGCACCCCCGAGGCGCGCAACGTGCACTGGCGGCACCTCGACGTCGCCGACGTGATCTCCATGCCGGACGAGTGGGAGTACCCCTGGTTCGCGGCCTGGGACCTGGCGTTCCACACGATTCCGTTCACGCTGGTCGATCCCGCGTTCGCGAAGGAGCAGCTGCTGCTGTTCTGCCGCGAGTGGATGATGCACCCGAACGGTCAGATCCCGGCCTACGAGTGGGAGTTCGGGGACGTCAACCCGCCGGTGCACGCCTGGGCGGCGTTGCAGGTGTACCGCGCGGACGGGAGCCGGGACCGCGGGTTCCTGGCCAAGGTCTTCCACAAGCTGCTGCTCAACTTCTCGTGGTGGGTCAACCGCAAGGACGCCGACGGGAGCTACCTGTTCGAGGGCGGGTTCCTCGGCATGGACAACATCGGGCCCGTCAACCGGTCGGAGCCGATGCTCGGCGAGTGGCGGCTGGAGCAGTCCGACGCCACGTCGTGGATGGCCGCGTACAGCCTGCACCTGATGCAGATCGCCTTGGAACTGGCGCGCGACGACGAGTCCTATGAGGACGTCGCGACGAAGTTCGTCGAGCACTTCCTGTCGATCGCGGAGGCGTTCACGCACTTCGGGTCGCACGGCGGCGGGATCTGGCACGACGAGGACGGGTTCTGCTACGACCGGGTGTCCAGGCGCCACCACGACGGCTCGGTCGAGTCCGAGCCGGTGCGCGTGCGGTCGATGGTCGGGCTGATCCCGCTGCTGGCGTCCGCCGTCCTCGAACCGTGGGTGCTGGAGGAGTTGCACGGGTTCACCAGCAGGCTCGAACACCTGCTGAAGCGACGGCCTGAGCTGCGGCAGTTCATCACGTTCCACTACGAGCGCGGCGCGTTCGTGTCGTTGCTCGACGAGGGCAAGCTCAAGCGCGTGCTGCACCGGATGCTGGACGAGCAGGAGTTCCTGTCGCCGCACGGGATCCGCAGCCTGAGCGCCGCCCACCGCGAGGGGCTCGAGGTCAAGGTCGCGGGCCAGGACCACCGCATGGGGTACGAGCCGGGCGAGTCGCACACGCCGATGTTCGGTGGCAACTCCAACTGGCGCGGGCCGGTCTGGCTGCCGACCAACGCGCTGCTGGTCGAGGCGTTGCGCACGGTCTGCGCGTTCCACGACGGCATGTTCCAGGTCGAGATGCCGACGCACTCCGGACGCTGGGTGACCGCGGGCCAGGTGGCGGACGAGCTGAGCGACCGGCTCGTCGGGCTCTTCCTGCCCGACCACGACGGGCGCAGGCCGGCGGACGGCAAACGCGTCGAGGCCTCCGAATCACCCCTTTGGCGCAGGCACGTCACCTTCAGCGAGTACTTCGACGGCGACACCGGTGAGGGTCTCGGGGCGACGCACCAGACCGGCTGGACCGCCCTGGTGGCGGGTCTGATGGTCGACAGAACACGCTGACCAGCACCGTCGTGATCAAATCCTGATCAAGAAAGTACTAGCTGGTAGTAACCATTCGTGCGCAATATGTGCAGATGCTGTGTGATCTGAGCCAAATCACGCAAGATTCTGTGCCAGAACGCGTCATTTGACGCAAAAATGTTGCAGGCGAGTGGCCTGTAACACGCACGTGCTGTCCAGGGCGTCACCCGAGTGGCAGGATCCCGTTCACTCGTCCGCGACAGTTACGAGGAGTGACGCAGTGGCTCGTCGAACCAGGCAGTTGATGGCCATGATCCCGGCCTTGGGGCTGGCCGTGATGGCAGCTTCAGGCTGCGCGACTCCCGTGAACCAGCCCGCTGGCGACTCGGGCGTCACGCTGGTGCAGAGCGGCAAGCTCGTCACCTGCACGCACCTCTCCTACAAGCCCTTCCAGTTCAGCGAGGGCGACAAGACGGTCGGCTTCGACGTCGACCTGGTCGATCTGGTCGCCAAGGAGCTGAACGTCACCCAGCAGATCTTCGACACGCCGTTCGAGACGATCACGTCGGGCACGTCGTTCAACGCGAACCAGTGCGACCTGGCCGCCGCGGGCATGACGATCACCGACGAGCGCAAGCAGGCGATCGACTTCTCGGACCCGTACTTCGACGCCTCGCAGGCGCTGCTGGTCAAGAAGGGGTCGAACATCAAGACCCTGGCGGACCTCAAGGGCAAGAAGCTCGGCGTCCAGCAGGACACCACGGGTGAGAAGTACGGCAACGACAACGCGGCCGCCAACGGCTACACCGTCGTGCAGTTCGAGGACCTCCCGCTGTCGGAGACCGCCGTGCGCACCGGCGCCGTCGACGCCGTGATCAACGACAACGGCGTGCTCTACGACTACGCCAAGGAGTTCCCGGACACCGAGGTCACCACCGAGTTCGACACCGGTGAGCAGTACGGCATCGGCATCAAGAAGGGCAACACCGCCCTCGCGAACAAGGTCAACGAGGTGTTGAAGAAGGCCAAGGAAGACGGCCGCTACGACACCATCTACGAGAAGTGGTTCGGCAAGAAGCCGACGTCGAAGTAGTCGCGGTTGTGGGGGCCGGTGCGAGTTCGAACGCGCCGGCCCCGCCGCTTGTCCGAACCACCTCCGGTAGGAGCCGCAATGGCCATGTCCAAGCGCAAGCGCGCGGAATACATCCGCTACGCGCAATACGGACTTCTGGTAGTCATCGCCGCCCTGGTCGCCTTCCTGGCCGACTGGGGGCAGATCAAGGGCGCGTTCTTCAACACCGAGATCGCCGCCTCGATGTTCCCGAGCGTCATCACCGTGGCGCTGAAGAACACCATCATCTACACAGCGCTCGGCTTCGCGTTCGGGCTCGCGCTGGGCCTCGTGCTCGCGCTCATGAAGCTCTCGTCGGTCGCTCCCTACCGCTGGATCGCGACCGTCTACATCGAGTTCTTCCGCGGCGTCCCCGCGCTGCTGGTCTTCATCGGCATCTACTACGGCGTGCCGATCGCGTTCCAGATGCAGTTCCCGCCGCTGACCACGGTCATGCTGGCGCTCGGTGGCGTCGGTGCCGCGTACATGGCGGAGACGATCCGCGCCGGCATCCAGGCCGTGCCGAAGGGCCAGGTCGAGGCCGCCCGGTCCCTGGGCATGTCGCAGGGCCGCGCGATGATCACGATCGTGATCCCCCAGGCGTTCCGGATCATCCTGCCGCCGCTCACGAACGAGCTGATCCTGCTCACCAAGGACTCCTCGCTCATCTACATCCTCGGCCTGTTCCGCGAGCAGTACGAGCTCACCAAGTTCGGCCGGGAGACGCTGAGCCGCAGCCCGTCCCTCACGCCGATCCTCATCGCGGGTCTGTGCTACCTGATCATCACGCTGCCGCTGGGGTACCTGTCCCGGTACCTGGAGCGTCGTGGCACCAGCGGTAAGAAGAAGGTGTCGGCATGAGCGATGTCGCCGTCGAGATCACCGGGCTGAAGAAGTCGTTCGGCCCGCTCGAAGTCCTCAAGAACATCGACCTCACCGTCCAGCGCGGCGACGTGGTCTGCATCATCGGCCCGTCGGGTTCCGGCAAGTCGACGTTGCTGCGCTGCGTCAACGTCCTGGAGGAGCCCAACGGCGGCAAGATCGTCGTGAACGGCGTCGAGCTGACCGATCCGGACGTCGACATCGACTCCGCCCGGACCAAGATCGGCATGGTGTTCCAGGGCTTCAACCTGTTCTCCCACCTCAACGTCCTCGCGAACCTCACGGTGGCGCAGCGCAAGGTCCTCAAGCGCTCCGAGGAGGAGGCGAAGAAGGTCGCGCTGCACAACCTCGAACGCGTGGGGCTGAGCGAGAAGGCGCACTCGATGCCCGCGCAGCTCTCCGGCGGTCAGCAGCAGCGCGTGGCGATCGCCCGCGCGTTGTCGATGGACCCCGAGGTCATGCTGTTCGACGAGCCGACGTCCGCGCTCGACCCCGAACTCGTCGGTGACGTGCTCGGCGTGATGCGCCAGCTCGCCGACGAGGGCATGACGATGCTGGTCGTGACGCACGAGATGCAGTTCGCCCGCGAGGTCGCCGACAAGGTGATCTTCATGGACGGCGGCTACATCGTCGAGGAGGGCCCGGCGGCCGAGGTGATCGGCAACCCGCAGGAACCGCGCACCCAGGAGTTCCTGGCCCGCGTGCTGGACCCGACGCACCACGGCCCGAGCGACCCGGTCTAGGTCCGTGGCGAGGGGGAGGGTCTCCGCGGCGGACGTGCTGCGGGGGCTGTTGGGGGAGAACGACAACTCAGGTGGTGGCGGGTGGAGGTTGCCGCGGCGCAAGCCGAGCACCCCACCCGTCATCCGCGTGGTGGACCGGGTGGTCACCGACGTCCTCGACCTGCGCGCGGTCGAGGTGCCGTACGTGCTGGAGTTCGAGCGCTGCGTCTTCGAGGCGGCGCCGGACGTGCGGCAGGCGAACCTCGCCGGCATCTCGTTCACCGACTGCGACCTGCCGGGGTTCCAGGCGCGGAACCTGCACAGCAGCAACGACGTCTCGTTGCTCGACTGCCGGGTGTCCGGCCTGACCGACCTCACCGACGCGGAGATCGCGGGCTCGGTGTTGTTGCGCGACACCAGGTTCAGCGTGCCCGGCGGGCTGTGCCTGCACGGTGACCGGCTCACGGTGGCGGGCGCGTTGCTGGGGTTCGGCATCATCACCGAGGGCGAGGTGCGGTTCGCGGGCGCGCGGATCGGCGGCAACGTCAACCTCGGCAGCGCGGTGCTGGAGAACGGCGACGGCTTCTCGTTGAACGGCAACGGGATGCAGGTCGGCGGCAACCTGCTCGGCGCGTTCACCTCGCACGGCGTGGTGTTCCTGTCGAACGCCCGGATCAGCTCGACGTTGTCGTTGAGCGGCGCGCAGCTCTCGCGCGGTTCCGACTTCGAGCACACCAACGACCCGCACGCCGACCCGTCCGCGACGCTGGTCCTCGACCGCGTGGACGTCACCGGTGACCTCGAACTCGACCGCGGCTTCACGAGCCAGGGCACGATCCGCGCGGTCAACGCCAAGATCGGCGGCACGTTGTCGCTGGCAGAGGCGGTTCTGGACGCCGTCTCGCCGAACTCCGTCGGCACCGACCCGACCGGTTCGGGACGCGCGCTGCACGTCGACGGCGCGGAGATCGGCGGCGACGTCGTCGGCCGCGGCGTGCAGATCAAGGGCCAGCTGCGCATGGTCGACACGCACGTGCGCGGCAGCATCACGATCGAACGGGCCGTGGTGCACAACCCGGCCGCCGACGCCGTGCTGGCCAACCGGTCCCAGATCGGCAGCAACTTCGTGGTCCGCGAGTCCGAGGTGTCCGGCGGGCTGGAGCTGCGCGGCATCACCGTCGGCGCGAACCTCGACCTGCGCGGCAGCCGGTTGATCAAGCCCGGCAAGTACCGGCACCAGCCGCGCGAGAAGCCGTCATTGGACATCGGTGGCGCCACGATCGGACGCGACCTCATCTGCGCGCGCGGCGACAAGGAGTTCGTCGCGCATGGCGGCGTGCGGTGCCGTCGTGCCGTGATCGGTCGCATGGCGAACTTCAACGGCGCGGTGCTCGGCTACAAGCTCGACAGCCACGCGTTGAACGCCATGGGCATGCAGGTGCAGGAGCTGATGCTCAACGTCGTGTCACCGCCCAAGGGGCTCGTGACGTTGCGGCAGGCGCGCTGCACCTCGTTGGACGACAACGAGAACTTCTGGAACGCCACGGGGTTCATCGACCTCGACGACTTCCGCTACGACTCGCTCGCGTACCCGATCGACCTGCGTGACGACGACCAGGTGCAGCAACGGTTGCGCTGGCTGCGGCAGGCGATGCGGCGCAGCTACCACCCGCGGCCGTACGACCAGTTCGCCGAGATGCTGACGGCGGCGGGCAACGAGGAGCACGCCTCGACCGTGCTGATCGAGAAGCAACGCCTGCGGTACAAGGCGGTGGCCGAGGGCATGCGGTTCTTCGGGCCGTTGGTGCTGCTGTGGAGCTTCCTGCAACGGTCGATGGTCGGCTACGGCTACCGGCCGGCGCGCGCGTTGGGGTGGCTGATCGCGGCGTGGGTCGTGGGCAGCCTGTGGTTCCAGTTCAGGGGACCGCTGGTCGAGATCAACGACGACGACCACCTGCCGTGGAACGCGTGGATCTACACGATCGACCTGGTGGTGCCGATCGTCGACTTCGGCAACAAGAACCGGTGGCAGACACCGGGTGCGTCGCAGTACATCGCGTCCGGGCTGATCGTGACGGGGTGGATCCTCGCGACGACGGTCGCGGCCGGCCTGACCCGGATGCTGAAGCGCTAGCTGGTTTTCGCACACCATCGGGGAATTCCGCCCGGTGGTGATCAGTGGTGCGATTCTCCGGTGATCGTCGCCGAGTCGACCGAACTGTTCGTCGGACCTCGGACCGCGCTGCTGCAGGTGGTGCGGCTGACGTCCCCTGCGTTGGCGGGGCCGGTGCGCGCGCACCTGTCGGGGCCGGGCCTGCGCTCGCCGCGGCACGGCGGGTCGTTGCGGCCGGGGCCGTTCGGGTACGAGCTCGCGGTCGACGTGTCCGGGCACCAGCCCGGTGCGGTGGTGCCGGCGGTCGCGGTCGTGCGGTCGGACGCCGGTGAGGAGTCGTGCGCGTTCTCGCTGGTCGTGGGCTCGCCGGGGTGGACGGTGCACCTCGTCGGGCACGTGGCCGGGGACGCGCCGTTCTCTTCTTTCCGGGCTCATCTGGACCTGGCGCTGACCGATCCGGCGTACCGGTTCGCGGTGACCTCGGTCGAGTTGTTGCAGCCGTACTGGGACACGTTTCCGGAGCACCGGTCGTCGTTGCTGCGGCTGATCTCGGAGGGGCGGGTCGAGGTCGTCGGGTCCGAGTCCAACGTGGTCGGTGTGGCGCCGGTGCTGTCGTCGCTGCCTTCCGGGCCGTCGCTGGCGGCCTCGTCGCTGGGTGAGGCTTCGCGGTCGGTTTACGCGGCGTTCCTGGAGCTGCGGTCTGCCGCTGTGGCGCCGCACGTGATGATGCCCGTCGGTGCTGCTCACGAGGCTCCTAGCCCGTGGATCACCGCCGTCCATCACGACTGGAGCGCGCGCTACACGTGGCCACGCGTCGTCTGCTCGTTGCCGCGCGACTACTACGTGCGTGGCTCTGTGCCCGTACCGCGTGCTGCTGAGGATGACTCGCCTGCTGCTGTGTTCGCGTCGCACGCGGCACGGTTGAGCGGGGCGGCGTTTCCTTCTTCGGCGTTGGCGCGTGCTTCGGTGGCGCACCCTCGAGAGGCCTTCGACCTGCAGTCAGAGGTCGTGGCGCGGTCCTTGGCGGCGTTGACATCCACTGTGGACTCGTCGGTGGTGGTGTGGAACCCGTTGGCCGTGGCGTGCACCGACATCGTGTCCGTGCATCTGCCGTACGAGCGCAACGTGCACGTGGAACTCGACGGGGTCGTGCTGCCCACGTTGGTGGATGGCGTGACTGTCACGTTCTTGGCGCGTGACGTGCCCGCGCGCGGGTGGCGGACGTTCTCGTTGGTCGAGGATTCCGTTGACCACGGGTGGAAGCGCGGTTTCGGTGCGGAGATCGCGTCCACTCACTACGTGTTGTCCTACGACCCGATCGCGTCGCTTGTGGCCGTGGACGGGCCTGCGTTGGAGGCGCCTCGGCTGGTAGGGCCGGTGAGCGTGTGGCACAGCGAGGTCGGCGAGAAGATGGTCGGCTCTTCCGTGTTCGTGTTGTGGAACTCGGTTGATCATCTCGGGCCGTCCCGGCTGTTCGCGGTGCTGGGGTCGCGGTCACCTTCCTGCGGGGCGTTGGACGCGGTGCCGTCGCGGTTGGCGGTGGCCGGAGAGCCGTTGGGGCCTGGTTCGCCTGCCGTGACGCCGGTGTTCGGGCGGTACTGGCTGCACGAGCCCGCGCCGTTGGGTGGCCTGGGCGCGAACGTGCGGGTCGAGGTGCTGGGGCCCTCGCGGCTGCGGGTCGTGGCGGTGTCGGACGGGACGGCTTTCGACGGGGTCGTCCGGCTGGTGCTGCCTTCCGGCTGGTCGGCGTCGTGGGAGTCGCTGCCGGTGTCGTTGCCCGCGGGTGGGTACGTCTCGGCCGAGGTCGGGCTGGCCGGGCCGCGCACGCCGGGGTGCCATCCGGTGCGGGCGGTGCTGGAGGGGCTGCCGTTCGAGGTCTACGACGTGGCGCTGCTGACCGTGCCGGAGTGGGACGGCGCCGATCCCGTCGAGGTGCTGTGGGTGGCGTCCTCGCCTTCTGCGGTTTCGGTGCGGGCCGGGGAGTCCGCGCTGGTGCGGGTGGAGCTGGCCTCCGGCGCCCTGGGTGACCTGCCGGTGCAGGCCAGGCTGTTGTCGCCGCGGTCGTCGTGGGAGTTCGCCGGGCCGTTCTGCGTGGGCGGCCTGCTGCCGGCGCAGGGACGGCTGCCGCTGGACTTCACGCTGGCTGCGCCCGCGTGGGCGACGCCGGACGAGTGGACGGCGGTGGTGCGGGTGACCGCAGGCGACCTGGTTCGGACCACTGCCCCCATCCGGCTCGTCGTGGCTGGTTAAGCTCGGTCACCGTGACTGATCTGGTGCTGGCACTGGACTTCGGCGGCACCAAGATCGCCGCTGCCCTGGTGGACCCGCTCGGCGCCGTCGTGCGTTCGTCGCGGGTGCCGACCCCTGCCGTCGACCCGTGGGACGCCGTCGTGTCGGTGGTGTCGACCGTGGTGCAGGACTCGGCGGTCGCCGGGGTCGGCATCGCCTCGGCCGGCCCGGTGGACACGGTCGCGGGCACCGTCTCGCCGATCAACGTGCCTTCCTGGCGGGCCTTCCCGCTGCGGTCGTCGGTGGCCGCGCTGTTCCCCGGCGTGCCGGTGGAACTGGCGGGCGACGGCGTGTGCATGGCGCTGGGCGAGCACTGGTGCGGTGCCGGTCAGGGCGCGCGGGACATGGTGGGCCTGGTGGTGTCGACCGGCGTCGGCGGCGGCCTGGTGCTGGACGGCCGCCCGTTCGGCGGGCGCACCGGCAACGCGGGCCACATCGGGCACGTCGTGGTGGAGGCGGATGGTTTGCCGTGTTCCTGCGGTGGGCGCGGGTGCGCGGAGACCGTGGCAGGTGGGCCGCGGATGGTCGAGTGGGCCCGGCGGGCCGGGTGGCAGGCGCCGGACGACGCCGACGCGGCTTTGCTGGCTGCCGCGGCGTTGGCCGGGGAGGAGATCCCGCTGGAGGCCTTCGACCGGGCCGGGCGGGCGGTGGGGATGGCGATCGCCGGGGCTGCCGCGGTGTGCGACCTGGAACTGGCCGTCGTCGGCGGTGGGGTGGCGCAGGCCGGGGAGCTGCTGTTCGAGCCGATCCGGCGGACGTTGAAGACGCACGCCGGGTTGTCCTACCTGGACGGGCTCGAGGTGCGGGCCGCGGAGTTGGGCGGAGAGGCCGGACTGGTCGGGGCGGCGGCGCTGGTGCGACAGGTACGCTGAGCTGCGGGTTCTGTACCTGTGGATGGAGCGGGAACCAAAACCGGCGGTCGCGCGTTGCGTCATGAGGAATCGCGCGGGGGAAGCTGCGGGCTGACGGATCAGGCCGGTTGGCGAGTCAGGCCGGTTGGCGAGTCAGGCCGGTTGGCGAGTCAGGCCGGTTGGCGAGTCAGGCCGGTTGGCGGGCGTGCCTCAAAGGCGACTCGACCCTGGTCACCGTCACTCCTGCTGCCTCCAGGGACGCGCGGACCGTGCGGGCGATGTGCACGGCGCCTGGGGTGTCGCCGTGCACGCAGATCGAGTCGGCCTGGATGCGGACCGGCCTGCCGGTGACGCTGCGGACCCAGCCCTCGGTGGCCAGTTGGACGCACCTCGCCGCGATCTCGGCCGGGTCGCGCAGGACGGCGCCCGGTTCGGTGCGCGGCACCAGGGTTCCGGACGAGGTGTAGGCGCGGTCGGCGAACGCCTCGTGCCACACGCGCAGGCCCGCCACCGAGGCGCGCTTCAGCCAGACGGCTCCCGGCGGGCCCAGTACGGCGAGGGTTGGGTCGAACATGCGGACGGCGTCCACCACGGCGTCGGCCTGGGCCTCGTGGCGGACCAGGGTGTTGTAGAGGGCGCCGTGCGGTTTCACGTAGGAGATCCGGGTGCCGGCGACCCTCGCGAACGTCTGCAATGCGCCGAGTTGGGCCAGGACCTCGTTGGTCAGGGTGTCGGGGGCGACGTCCACGAAGCGGCGGCCGAAGCCCGCCAGGTCGTGGTAGCCGACGTGGGCGCCTACCGCGGTGCCTGACTCGGCGGCCAGCGCGCAGGTCTCGCGCATCGTGTCGGCGTCGCCCGCGTGGTAGCCGCAGGCGATGTTCGCGCTGGTCACCACCGAGAGCAACGCGTTGTCGTCGCCCAGGGTCCAGTGGCCGAAGCCCTCACCCAGGTCTGCGTTCAGGTCCATGTTGATCTCCCCCTTCGGTGGCGCGCTCTGTTTTGTGGGATTGTTGAACGATTCTACGATAGGGCAATTGAACGATCCTGGGAATAGACTGCCCCGGTGACCGAGACGTGGGTGTCGACGCTGGCCCAGAGCAAGTCCGACCTGGAGCGCGCCAGCACCGCGCAGAAGGTCGCCGACATGCTCCGGGAGCGGGTGCTCGACGGGGAGCTCGAGCCCGGTCTGCGGCTGAGCGAGGAGGCCATCGGCGGCGCGCTCGGGGTCAGCCGCAACACGCTGCGCGAGGCGTTCCGGCTGCTCACGCGCGATCGGATCCTGGTGCACGAGCACAGCCGCGGCGTGTTCGTGCGCAGGCCGACCAGCGAGGACGTGTGCGACCTGTACGCGGCGCGCCGGGTCATCGAGGGTGGCTCGCTCCGGCTGTGGAACGACGTCACCGAGGCGCAGCGGGAAGCCGTCCGGGCGCCGGTCCGCCAGGCCGTGGCCCGCGCCGAGAAGAACGACTTCAGCAAGACCGGCAGCGCGAACATCCAGTTCCACCGCGGCATCGTCGGCCTCGCGGGCAGCGTCCGGCTGAGCGACGAGTCGGACCGGCTGTTCGCCGAGCTCATGCTCGCGTTCCGGGTCGCGCGCGAGGTCGACGCCTTCCACCGGACGTACCTGCCGTGGAACCGCAGGATCGTCGAACTGCTGAACAAGGGCACGGTCGACGAGGCGGTCGGGCAGCTCGACGAGTACTTCGACGCGGCCGAACAGGACCTCGCCAGCCGTCTGACGGCGGATTAATCCAAAGGGAACGTTAAGCCGACGGCAACGATTGCGATCACGGGGCTGACGACCACGTCAACCAGGCCTAACATCCGCGCAACACCGCGTACACGGAGGGCCACCATGCCGTCGGATCACAAGACCGGCTTGCGCTGGAGCAACTGGAACCTGCTGCTGATACTTCCGCTGTTCATGCTCATCACGCCGTGGTTCAACATGGACGAGCCCAGGATCTTCGGGTTGCCGTTCTTCTACTGGTACCAGTTCCTGTTCGTCCCGCTCGGCGTCGCGTGCGTCGGGATCGTCTACGTCAAGACCAAGGACGAGCCCGTGGTCACCGGCAAGCCCGACAAGCTCGGCGTGGACGACCTGGACGAGGGAGCGAACTGATGCAGTGGACCGAGCTGATCGTCTTCAGCGCTCTCTTCCTCCTCGTCACGGTGATGGGCTTCGTCGCGGCGCGGTGGCAGAAGGGCGAGACCCTCGACCACCTCGACGAGTGGGGTCTCGGCGGCCGCAAGTTCGGCAGCTGGATCACGTGGTTCCTCGTCGGCGGTGACCTCTACACGGCCTACACCTTCGTCGCGGTGCCGGCGTTGATGTTCGGCGCGGGCGCGCTCGGCTTCTACGCGCTGCCGTACACGATCATCCTGTACCCGCTGGTCTTCCTGCCGCTGGTGCGGATGTGGTCGGTCAGCCGCGTGCACGGCTACGTGACGCCCGCGGACTTCGTGAAGGGCCGCTACGGCTCGCACTGGCTCGCGTTGCTGATCGCGATCACCGGCATCGTCGCGACCATGCCGTACATCGCGTTGCAGCTCGTCGGCCTCGAAGCGGTGCTGCGGTCCATGGGCCTCAACGGTTCCGGCATCCTCGGGCACCTGCCGCTGTTCATCGCGTTCCTGATCCTCGCGCTCTACACCTACCAGTCGGGTCTGCGGGCGCCGGCGCTGATCGCGTTCGTCAAGGACATCCTGATCTACCTGGTGATCCTGGTGGCGATCATCTACCTGCCGTCGAAGTTCGGCGGCTGGGGCGAGATCTTCAACGACGCGCAGGCCAAGTTCGACGCGACGCCCAGCAAGACCGACGGCATCCTGCTGACCGGCACGAACCAGCTGCAGTACGCGACGCTGGCACTCGGTTCGGCACTGGCGCTGTTCCTGTACCCGCACTCGCTGACCGGCATCCTCGCGAGCCGCGGCCGCAACGTCATCAAGCGCAACATGGTGGCGCTGCCCGCGTACTCGCTGCTGCTGGGTCTGCTGGCACTGCTCGGTTTCGTCGCGATCAGCGCGGGCACCAAGCCGATCGTCAACCAGGCGACCGGCCGTCCCGACACCAACACGATCGTCCCCGAGCTCTTCGGCGCGAACTTCCCGTCGTGGTTCGCGGGCATCGCGTTCGCGGCCATCGGCATCGGCGCGCTGGTGCCGGCGGCGATCATGTCCATCGCGGCGGCGAACCTGTGGACGCGCAACGTCTACAAGGAGTACGTGAAGAAGAACGCCACCCCGGCGGAGGAGGCCAAGCAGGCCAAGCTCGCCTCCCTGGTGGTGAAGTTCGGCGCCGTGGCGTTCATCGTGTTCGTCGACCCGCAGTTCTCCATCGACCTGCAGCTCATCGGCGGTGTGATGATCCTGCAGACGCTGCCGGCGGTCGCGATCGCGCTCTACACGCGCTGGTTCCACGTGTACGGCCTGGTCGCGGGCTGGGTCGGCGGCATGGGTTACGGCATGTGGCTGCTCTACAACATCGGCAACCCGGCCGTCGGCAAGGCGCACTTCGCCGGTTCGGCGCTGCCGCTGGGCAACATCTCGATCTTCGGGTGGCACCCGTTCGGCACCTCGACGACGCAGATCTACGTCGGCATCGTCGCGCTGTTCGTCAACCTGCTGGTCGCGGTGATCGTCACGCTGGTCGCCAAGCAGGCCAAGGTGTCCAACGGTGTCGACCACACCGACCCGTCGGACTACCACGTCGACGAGGACAACCCCAGGGTGAAGCCCATCGCGGCCCACTGAGACGCAGTCGGCAACACTATGGGCCACCTGTCGGTTACGGCGGGTGGCCCTTTGCGTTGAGGATCGAAGTCGTGAAAACCATCGCCGGACTGGTCGGACTGACCGCACTCGCCTTGACCATGAGCCCTGCCGTCGCCCACGCGCAGGACGCGAACTGCTACGACACCACCGTCCCGCTGACCGTCGAGGAGCAACGGCTCGACGACACCCTCGTCGCGGGCGGCCCCGCCGTCGGGCCCTCCCTGGTGGAGCTCGCCGGGTTCGACGGCCGGGTCACCGACTTCACCGCGAAGCTGTGCCGCCAGGTCGTCTCCAAGCAGGCGCAGCAGTTCGTGGAACGCGAAGGCAACGCGCTGTGGAAGGCCGCCGTGGCCCGCGCGCAGAGCACAACACCGACAGCGCACGACGCCTACGACGACCGTCCGCTCTACTGGGCCCGGCTGCAGCTCAGTTCCGCGCTGCGCCAGTGGAAGCCGCGGTTCACGATGTCCCCGAACGACCGCGCGAAGCTGATCCAGCGGTTCGACTGGGCGTCGCGGGGGCTGAGCGACGCGAAGTTCCCGGCCAAGCCGGGCGTGCGCAGGATCGCGGTCACCGGCTTCGACCCGTTCCAGCTCACCGGCGTGAACGTGCGCCGCGCGAACCCGGCCGGCGCGGCGGCGCTGCAGCTCGACGGACGCGAGATCTCCACGCCGACCGGCAAGGTCGTGCTCCAGGCCGCGGTGCTTCCCGTGCTGTGGGGCGGTTTCGACGAGGGCGTCGTCGAGGACTTCTACGGGCAGGCGTTGCAGCAGAAGCCCGACGCGTTCGTGACGATCAGCCAGGGCCGCCCCGGCAGGTTCGACGTCGAACGGTGGGCGGCGCGCTGGCGTGGTGGGTTCGCGGACAACAACAACGTGAACTCTTACGGCAGCGTCCCGAACGCGGCGGGCTGGCCGCAGCCGACGACGGAGTTCATCGAGACGTCGCTGCCGTTCCAGAAGATGATCGACGCCGGCACCGGCCCGTTCGCGGTGAACTACAACCTGGCGTTCTGCGAGTGGGTCGTGGTCGGCTCGCAGCAGTCGTGCCGCACCGACACCCCCACCCCGGGGCGGATCGCGGCGTCCGGTGGCGGCGGTGACTACCTCTCCAACGAGAGCATGTACCGGGCCAACCGGCTGCGGATCGGTTACGGCGCAACGAACGTGCTGGGCGGTCACCTGCACACGCCGGTGCTCGGACAACCCGCCGACCCGGCCGCGCTCACCGATCCGGCGTTCGAAAAGCAGCGTCGGGACATCGCCGATCAGGTCAAGGCCCTAGTCTCTGTGGTGTGACTCGTGTGCGGCTGGCGGTGGCAATTGTCCTGAGCGCGGTGACGCTGTCCGCGTGCGCGATTCAGGTGGGAGGGCAGGCGGTCCCCGGGCCGCTGCCCTCGACGGCTTCCGCCTCCGCACCCACGCTGCCGAAGGCCGGGCAGTGCATGAACGCGTACGAGCTGAAGACGCTGCAGTGCACCGAATCGCACGAGGCCGAGGTCATGAGCGTCGGTGAGATGTCCGGCCTGCCGTCGACCTACCCGGACACGCAGGTGCTGCGCAAGGCAGCGCTGCCGCCGTGCCGTCAGGCGCTCGGCGACTACCTGGGCGGGGGCGACTCGGACTCGACGCGCCTGCGGGTCTGGGCGTTCTGGCCGAACGAGCAGGGCTGGAAGGACGGGCAGCGCTGGCGGCTGTGCACCGTCGTGGAGATCAGCCCGGACGAGAAGCCGTTGGCGCGCAAGGGTTCTGTGCGGAACACCCTGAAGGACAACGGGTTCGGCACCTTCCAGACGTGCACGCAGGGGTCTCCGTCGAAGGACCAGGAGGTCAAGGTCGTCGCGTGCACCACGCCGCACCTGTCGGAGGCCGTGCCCGCCGGTGTCGTGTCGCTCGGCAAGTCGACCGACCCCGCTCCGTCCAAGGAGCAGATGAACTCGGTCGCCAAGGACAAGTGCACGAAGGCCGTGCACGACTACCTGGGCTCGGACAAGCGCACCGACGTGTTCCCCGCGTGGCGCAACCCCGGTTCGCAGGCCTGGTCGGAGGGCTGGACGAACGCCGTCTGCTACGCCGAGGCGAACAGGGCGTTCAGCGGCACGCTGCAGGGCATCAGGGACAACCCGCTGCCCGCCTGAGCCAGTCCTCGACGGCGGTGAGGTCCTCGCTCGTGAGGCCGGTCCGCGCGTCGACGCGGAGCAGCAACGCCTGGCCGTCGTGGTGGGCCGCCAGCCACTCGCGGTCGAGGTCGCCGATCTCGTCGTCGACCCACGCGAACGGCCGTCCGGCGGCGATGTCGACCAGGGCCCGGGTCTTCCAGTGCACGACGGTCGTGTCGTCCTCGAACGGCGCGTCGGGCAGGGCGGCTACCGGGAGTGGCGGCAGGTCCAGCAGCGGTGCGATCACGGCGTTGGCGTCGTGCATCCAGGCCGTGGCCCAGTAGAGGTCGCACGGCAGGGCGCGTAGTCGCGGACCGTGACCGCGGTCGATCGTCGTCAGGTGCGGGTTGGACGGCAGCTGCCACGCCACCCACCCCTCGACGGTCGTGGGGAGCTCCACCCCGGTGTGCGGCAGGAGAGTGCCGTCGATGTCCAGGAACACCAGCGGACGGTCCGTCATCGGTTGCCCCCAGGCTTGTCCACAGCTATCCACAACATGTGCACAAAGCCGTCCACACCTGTGGACAACTTCGTCTCATGTGGACGATGAGCTGCGCCGACTCACAGGAAATTGCTGCACAGGACCACGCCCGCGACCACGCCGACCGCTAAACCCGCACCGAACACGAGCGCGAACCGCCACCACGGCGTGCGGACCGGCGGGGCGGGTGGGACCGGGTAGTAACGCACGATGCCCGTGGTCGGGCCGACCTCCACGTCACGCGTGGAGCCGTCGTAGTTCAGGCCGCCGGGGAGATCGTTCGTCACACGATCAGTAGTACCTCAAAAAGATGACCCAGCGGTCGCCGTTGACCGCTGGGTCATCACTGAAACACCTGAGAGAACTAGCCCAGGCGCTGCTTCAGGGCCGCCAGCTCGTCGCGGAGCGTGGTCGGGACCTTCTCGCCGATCTTTGCGAACCACTCCTCGACGAGCGGGATCTCGGCACGCCACTCGTCGGCGTCGAACTCGAGCGCGGCCTCGATGTCCTCACGCGACGCGTCCAGGCCCTCCAGGTCCAGGTCGGCCGCGGTCGGCACGTAGCCGATCGGCGTCTCCTGGGCTGCGGCCTTGCCCTCGATGCGCTCGATCGCCCACTTCAGGACGCGCGAGTTCTCGCCGAACCCGGGCCACAGGAAGCGCTTGTCCTCGCCGCGGCGGAACCAGTTGACGTAGAAGATCTTCGGCAGCTTGTCGGCGTCGGCGCGCTTGCCGAGGTCGACCCAGTGCTGGAAGTAGTCGCCGGCGTTGTAGCCGATGAACGGCAGCATCGCCATCGGGTCGCGGCGCACGACACCGGTCTTGCCGACCGCGGCGGCCGTGGTCTCCGACGACAGCGTGGCGCCCATGTAGGTGCCGTGCTGCCAGTCGCGGGACTCGGTGACCAGCGGGATCGTCGTGGCGCGGCGGCCACCGAAGAAGATCGCGCTGATCGGCACGCCCTTCGGGTCGTCCCACTCGGGCGCCTTGATGTCGCACTGCTCGATCGGCGTGCAGTAACGGGAGTTCGGGTGCGAGGAGAGCTCCTCGCTGTCCGGCGTCCAGTCCTGGTGCTTCCACGAGGTGAGGTGGGCCGGGGGCTCGCCCATGCCCTCCCACCAGATGTCACCGTCGTCGGTCAGCGCGACGTTCGTGAACAGCGAGTTGCCCTTGGCGATGGTGCGCATCGCGTTCGGGTTGGTGTGGTAGTCGGTGCCGGGCGCGACGCCGAAGAAGCCGTTCTCCGGGTTCACCGCGTAGAGGCGGCCGTCCTCACCGAAGCGCATCCACGCGATGTCGTCGCCGAGCGTCTCGACCTTCCAGCCGGGGATGGTCGGCTCGAGCATCGCGAGGTTCGTCTTACCGCAGGCCGACGGGAACGCGGCGGCGATGTAGTACGCCTTGTTCTCCGGCGAGGTGAGCTTGAGGATCAGCATGTGCTCGGCGAGCCAGCCCTCGTCGCGCGCCATCGCGGACGCGATGCGCAGCGAGAAGCACTTCTTGCCCAGCAGCGCGTTGCCGCCGTAGCCGGAGCCGAAGCTCCAGATCTCGCGCGTCTCCGGGAAGTGCGAGATGTACTTGGTGGTGTTGCACGGCCACTGCACGTCTTCCTGGCCCGGCTCCAGCGGGGCGCCGAGGGAGTGCAGCGCGGGGACGTACGGGGCGTCCTCACCGAACAGGTTGAGCGCCTTGGTGCCCATGCGGGTCATGATGTGCATGGAGACGACGACGTATTCCGAGTCGGTGATCTCGACACCGAGCATCGGCTTCTCCGCGTCCAGCGGGCCCATGCAGAACGGGATGACGTACATCGTGCGGCCACGCATGCAGCCCCGGTAGAGCTCGGTCATGATGGCCTTCATCTCGGAAGGGTCCATCCAGTTGTTCGTCGCGCCCGAGTCCTCCTCGCGCACCGAACAGATGTACGTGCGCTCCTCCACGCGGGCCACGTCGCTGGGGTCCGAGGCGGCCCAGAACGAGTTGGGCTTCTTCTTGAGCGGCACGAACGTGCCGGCGTCGACGAGCTTGCGCGTCAGACGGTCCCATTCACCCTGAGACCCGTCAGCCCAAACAACCTCATCAGGGCAGGTCAGCTCCGCGACTTCCTGAACCCAGGCGAGCAACTGCGCGTGGTTGGTAGGTGCCTGTTCGAGACCGGGAATGGTCACTGCCGTCATCTCGTCTCGTCTCCTGACTGAACGCCTCGGCAACCCGAGCACGTGGTGGTCCGGTGCAGGACTTCGTCGTCCTCGGGAATAGCGCCAGACGCCCGGTGGGGCCGGGCGTACTGGGAAGGGGATGGACCGAGGTTAGCCCGGTGAATGGCAGGTAAAGCACCCCCAGCCTGTCGCTTCCCTCACAAAACCGATTCTGGAATCGATTCAGCACTCGGACGGCGTTAAGGCGCGGTTGAGGTTGGAAAAACACAAGAGGCCCCGGTGCGGTTCTCACCACACCGGGGCCTGTGACCTGCGCTTCAGTCAGACGTCAGTTCGGACTGATCCACTGACCCGTTGTGGAATCGATTCGGACGACGCCGTCGAACCGTTCTTCCTCGAGCCAGTCGTCCGAGTCGTCCAGAATGCCGCTCTTCGAGTCGGTGACGTACCTGCCGTCCGCCTCGATGTGGCCGTGCTCGACCTCCACCCAGTCGTCACCTCGGTGTTCCGACATCGTGACCTCGCCGGATCGTGTGATCTCGGTCGCCACGTCGGCCTTGCCGTCGCCGTTCGAGTCGGTGAAGAGCCAGGTGTCGCCTTCGTCGTCCTTGACCACGGCGGTGTCGGCCTTGCCGTCGCCGTCGGTGTCCTCGGTGGCCTGACCGACGTTTCGTTCACCGTCCTCGGTGACCACGACAATCGCCTGTTTGGAAGACGAATTGGTTTTTTCGGCGTTCGTGTCGTTCGGATCGACCGCGACCCACTCGCCGGAATTCTCCTCGAAGCGCGCCTGGCTGAGGAGATTGCCGTCCTTGTCGAACGTGCTCATCAGATCGGCGTCGCCGTCGCCGTTCGTGTCGGTGAACGCGAGGTGTCCGCCGTCGTCCGTCGCGACCACGGCGGAGTCGTTCACGCCGTCCTGGTCGAGGTCGAAGGTGACGTCTGCGGTGTACTCCTCGTCCTCGACGGTCACCTTCAGCTCGGCGTCGGCCGCACCGTTCTCGTCGATGTACACCGGGACACACCTCCTACTGGCTCTGTACCGGTATGACCCACGTTATGCCGGTTCGGTTCCATCGCCAACCGTTGCGGCATCGTTTCGCGCGTCACGGGGTATTGGAGTGCCGGGGGTGCTCATGACTGACGAGGTGGGGACCGCGGCGGGCCCACGGGTGCGGGCTCGGGTCGCGGTGGTGGGGTTGGTGCTGTTCAGCAGTGGGCTGGCGGTGTTCGGCGGCTGGCTGCTGGGCAGGGACGTCGCGGTCGGGCTGATGATCGTCCTCCTCGGGGCGATGGTCGGGCAGTGGGTCGTCTACCTGGCGGCTGGGCGGTTCGTGGAGCTGCGCGACGGGCGGTACCTGACCTGCCGGACCTTCACCGGTCCGCGCACGGTGGACCTGGACAGGCTGGTGGAGGTCAGGCGGCTGCGGCTGCCGACCACCAGCGGTGAGCAGCACTGGGTCGAGCTGGTCGACGCCGACGGTGTCCGGCTCCTGTTGAACGACGACAGCACGCGCGAGGAGGTGCAGCGGGTGGTGGCGGCCTACGCCTCCGGGGTTCCGCGCATGGCGCGGCGCACCGCCTACTTCTTCCTGCTGCTGGAGGTGGTGGCCGCGCTGGCACTCGGTGCGGTCGGCTACCTGCTGGCTTAGGCCCTGTCCCGCACCGAGCGGATGCGGCCCAGCAGTTCCTCGGCCTTGGACCTGCCCTGTTCCACCTCGGCCAGCCGGCGGGTGGCGGCCTGCAGTTCCCGGCCCCGTTCTCCCGCCTCCATGCGGAGGGCGCGGTCGACCTCGCGCAGTTCGGCCTCGATGGCCTCGATGCGCTTGGCGAGGGCCTCGTCCAGGGCCAGGGACAACGCCTGTTCGGCCTCGATGAGTTGTTCGGCGGCCAGTTGGTCCACTGTGGAGCGGGCGTCGGCGATGGCGTCGGAGAGCCATTGCTTGACGTGTTGCTTCTCGGCTGTGTGGGTGCGGGTTCTGGCCATCCACCAGCCCGCGCCGAGGCCCAGGGCGATCGTCACCGGGAGGACGATCGGGTTCAGGGCGGCTATGCCGAGGCCGGCCAGGGGCATGACGGCCAGTTTGCCCGCGCCCAGGCCGCCGGAGACGCCCATGAAGACGAGGAGTTTGTCCTCGGCCGTGGGTGGGCGCTTTTCCTTGGGACGCAGGATGACCGGGGGTTGCTCGCCCCTCGCGAACTGGCCTCGGATCAGGGTCAGTTCCTCGGCGCTGAACAGGGTGGCCAGCACGGCGTCGGTCACCTGGGAGAGGCGGACGGACAGCGCTGTGGAGATCCGGCCGGAGACGACCTGGAGGGCCGTGTCCACCTGCTGCGGGAGGGTGGCGAGGGCGGTGCGGTCGGCCTGGTCGATGGCCTGGCGGTACCAGGTCTGGAGGTCTCGCATCTGGCGGGAGATCTCGTGGGAGTTCTCGATGCGGGCGCGTTGGACCTCACCGCGCAGACGGACCTGCCAGCCCCGGGTCGAGGAACGGCGTTCGGTGTGCAGTTCTTCTCGGCGGGTGCGGAGGAGGGCCGCTTCGTCTTCGCCCACGGAAAGGGCGCGCTTTTCGTGGTCCAGGCGGATTTCGAGTTCGGCCAGAACCGTGGTGAGGGCACGCAGGGCGTTGGCTTCGGCGAGCATTCCGGCGCGGCCCGTGACGAGTTCCTGCAAAGCGGTCTGGAGGGTGGAGATGCCCGAGCGTTCGCGGAGCATGGCGGCGGCGTCCGGGTTCGGGGCCTGGGCGGCCATGCCGAACATCCGGGACGACACCGGGTGCCAGGTGGCGTCGGCGAAGCGCGGGGCGTGCTGGGCCAGCAGGGCCTGGTCGGCGTCCAGCACCTGGCGCCAGCCCCGGTGCTGGTCGGTCTTGGTGAGGGCGAAGACGACGGTCTCCACGCGGTCGCCCACCCGCTTGAGGAAGTCGAGTTCCCCTCTGGTGAACGGGGAGGAGGCGTCGACCACGAACACCAGGGCGGTGGCCGAGGTGACAGCCTCCAGGGCCAGTTCGCCGTGCACGGATTCGAGGCCGCCCACTCCCGGGGTGTCGACGACCGACATGCGTTCCAGCAGCGGGATGGGGGCGTCCACCTCGACGTAGCGCGGCGGGAGTTCGCCCTCGGGGAGGTCGTGGGCCGCGGACACCCAGTTGATCAACGCCGGCAGCGGGAAGGTGACCGGGGCGAGCAGGCCGGGGTAGCAGGCCCTGGCCGCCCAGGTCGGGCCGTGCTGGAAGACGAGGTACGTCGAGGTGGCCACGTCGGCGTCCACCGGGGAGAGCCCAGGTGCCGACAGCAGGGCGTTGACCAGCGAGGACTTGCCCCTGTTGGTCTCGCCGACGATCACCACCGAGGACACCTCGGGGGTCGCGCGGCGGGCCACCCAGTCGGCCATCGCCGGGTCCAGGTCGCGGACCAGCGCGGTCAGGCGCTCGCGCGTTTGGCGGACCGTTTGGGAGAGGTTGCTCATCGGGCCGTGTAGACCGTGACGATCGGCGCGCGCAGGACTCGGCCCCGGTCGCAGAAGCCGGGGACCTCGGTCTCGGCGACCAGGCCCTGCAGCGCCAGGTCGTCGGTGGGGACGGCGCCGCCCGCCTCGTGCCGCGACGGGTCGAAGCGCTGGCCGTCGGCGCGCACCGCGACGACCCCTATGGACGACAGGCCCTCTTCGATCCGTTCGACCACGCCGGCACTGGCGCGGTCCAGCGCGTACAGGCACAGCTGGACCAGCGCGCGGCGTTCGGCCAGCGCCTGGTCGAGCAGCTCGTCGGCAATGGTCTCCACACCGTCGTCCGACGCCAGCTCCGCCGATTCGGTTCCGTTTCCGCTCATCGGTGCCCCCCAGCACGTAGTTGCTGCCACATGAGGAAATACGCCCGGTGGACGACGTGCGCCACCCGAGCTTGCGCCGGCGTCGCGCCGAAGGAGGCGAACGAACGCCACCAGCCGGCCCGTTCCAGCGCGTACGCGACCAGTTCCGCGACCGGACGGCCGGTCAGGCCCAGCTGGGCCGCGAAGTCCCCGGTGCTGCCGATGCGCAGCACCTCCTCGGTGAGGTCGGCGGCCAGTTCGACGGTGCCGGACGAGACCAGCGTCAACGCCTCCAGCAACCGCAGCTGGTGCGCTTCCGGACGGGCCAGCAGGACCTCGATCGCGTCGTGCACGCGCTGCCGCTCACCGACGTCCCCCGAGGCCAGCGACGTGATCGACGCCAGCGCGGCGGCGGCCTTGATGCCGTCGGCCCTGGCCCGGAAGACGGCGTCGAGGCGACCGCGGACGGCGGCGAACCCGGACGCGTCGAACAGCACCCGCCGCAGCGCACCGGCGGTCAGGGACGGGTCGGCGTCCAGCGCGTCGACCGCCCGCGCGATGCCGTAGAGGTCGAGCTTCTCCAGCAACCTCGACCGCACCCCGGCCGCGACGTCGCAGTCCCACGACGTGAAGAGGTCGCCGGACATCAGCATCATCGAGCGGGTGTCCGCGTCGAGGGCGGCCAGCGCGCGCAACGCCTCGGCGTCGGCGGACGTGAACTCACCGGTCTCCGCGGACTCGGCGAGCAGGCTGATCACCGGCAGCACGTCCGCGACCCGCGGCTTGAGCAGCGCGGCCTGCTTCGCGGCGAGGATCTGCGCGGCCCGCCACACGTCACCTTCCGAGCCCTCAACGGTTTCCGGCGCCACGTTGTCGACCTTGTTCAACGCGGCGATGGCGTTGACCGGGCCCGCCTCGCGCGACGCGGTCGCGGCGGTGAAGGCGGCCAGCGTCGAGTGGTCGTCCGCGCGCACGCCCTGCGTCACGACGTAGAGAACGGCCTCGGCACCCGCGACCGCGTTGCGCGACACGGGGTCCAGCAGTTCCTCGGTCCGCGCGACCGAGTCGGCGTCCAGCGAACCCAGGCCCGGTGTGTCGATGACGGTGATGTCGCGCAGCACGGCGTTCGTCAGGTACGCCTCGATGTGCGAAACACCTTGCACGCCAAGAGAGGCGGGGATCATGCCGTGCGCGTCGAACGGCAGCACCTGGCGGCGTCCGTCCCTCAGCACGACTTCGATGCGGTCGACCGTGCCGTACTGGTAGCGCGTGACGAGCCGGGTGCACTCACCGACGTCCGTGGGCGCGACGCGACGGCCGATCAGCGCGTTCACCAACGTCGACTTGCCCGACTTGATCCGGCCGGCGACCGCGACCTGCAACGGCGCGTGCAGCCGGCGCAGCACCTCCCCGAACCCGGCGGCGGTCTGCGGTGACACCTGCGGTTGCAGCGCAACGCACAGGTTGGCCACCGCCGCGCACAGCGGACCGGCCAGCTGTTGTCCCTGCAACGCCGTCACGAGCACTGATCGTGCCACGGTTTGTGGGCGTGCGTGCACGGGTAGCCACCGTGCATGGGTGACAGCTACGTGACGTTCCTAGTGCTGGGGATCGTCCTGGTCGTCGTTGACGGCCAGCTGATCTACCACGGCGGCAAGGGATACCTGAGGCGCGCCGCGTACGACGACGAGCAGGCCAGCGGCATGATGAAGCTGACGGCCGTGCTGTTCCACCTCGTCGTGCTCGGCCTGCTCGCGATCGTGTCGACCGTCGAGGTCAACACGGGCAACGCGGCGAAAGACCTGGTGCTGAAGTTGGGCGTGGTGCTCTTGCTGCTGGCACTGGCTCACGGCGCGACCATGGCGATCCTGGCCAGGATCAGGGATCGCCAGCTCCAGCAGCAGCTCGCTGACCAGATGGCCGAAGAACACCGGATCTACGAGGAGCGCCAGGAAGAACGCCAGGCGCACATCAGCGAACCGAGGCCCGCACCCAAGATCGAGTCGCCTTACTCACCCAACAAGTAGTGGGCTCGCACGGCGTTCAGTGCCTCCCCCTCACTGGCGCCGAGTGACCGAGCGATGGCGACGAACTCCGCCGCGGCGGCGGAGAGCGGGTCCGGATCATGCGGAGGCAGGGCGGCCACGACGGTGCCCTGCCTCCGTCCTGTGGTGATCACGCCGGACACCTCCAGTTCGCGGTACGCCCGCGCGACCGTCCCCGCGGCGAGCCCGAGGTCCGCGGCGAGCTGGCGGATCGTCGGCAGCCTCGACCCGACCGGCAGCACTCCTCCGCCGATCAACCTCACCAGCTGGTCGCGCACCTGACGCCAGGGCGGGACACCGTTCTCGACGTCGACGACGATTCGGGGACCTGTCACCAGAAGATCTTCTTGGACACGTAGTGCGTGTTCGCCATCGCTATCCACGCGAGGACGCAGAAGAGTCCGAACCCACCACCCACCAGCGCGCCGACCACGGCCGCGCCGAGCCCCGCCGACACGTGCACGCTGCGGGTGCGCAGGGCCCGGTCGACCTGCTCGTCCCCGTCTGCGGGCCGGGCCACGGCCGCCCACGTGATCACCGCGACCGCGGCGACGGACACCACGAGCACGGGCAGCTGTTCGATGCGGAGAGTGACCAGGAGCACGGTCACGCCGATCGCCACGATCGCGGCGTAGGCGATCAGCACGTACTGCGAGGCGATGTCGAACAGGCCGCGCGGCGTGAGCGAGGCGACCCGCCGCGAGCCCTCGCGGTGCAGCTGCGTCGCGATCAGTTCGGCGAGCAACGTGCCGCCGAGAACGGTCGCCGCGAGCGACCCGACACCCCGGCCGGACGCGATCGGCAGGAACGACAACCCCACGTAGAGCCAGGGGTAGAGCAACCTCCGCCGCTTCAGGTACCGGACGGCGTCGTCGATCTGGACGAGCGTCGGGTCGGGCACCTCCCAGCTCTTCAGCAAACGCTTGCCGGTCGACCGGGTCGGCCACAGCAGGAGCAGCAGGAAGAGGCCGACACCGGCCGCCCACAGGACGTCGTACATGGCGAACCCCCGAACTTTGTACCAACCCCTCGACACAATAACTCACACTGAAGTCGTACGGAGCGTCAACCCGTGGCGCGACGCGCGGAAGTTCGACCCGCACCTAACCTTGTCCGGTGCGGAGGTTCAGCCTGTGGATGAAGGCTCATCCGGCGTTCGGGGACTCCCTGATCGCCGGCATCTTGCTGATCTTCGACCTGGGCATCGGGGTCGCGATGGCCGGCCAGGGCATGTCGTTCTCGGCGTTCCTCGCCGTGACGGTGCTGATGCTCGGCCCACTGCCGTTCCGCCGCTACCACCCGCTGGGCACGAGCTACCTGATCCTCGCGGGCGGGTACCTCCAGCTCTTCACGCACGGCATCGGCACCGAAGGCCTGCCTGTCCGCATGTCGGACTTCGCGCTGGCCATCGCGCTGTACACGCTCGTCGCGAACACGACCCGCAAGACGGCGTTGATCTACCTGGGCTGGCTGCTCGCGGGCACGCTGCTGTGGGCGGTCTTCCGGGTCAGCGAGATCGGTGCCGTCTTCTTCGTCTTCCTGATCCTGGTGATCTTCGGGTTCAGCTGGGCGATGGGCGAGTTCGTCGGCGCCCGCCGCGCCTACCAACGCGAGATGGAGCAACGGTTGGTGCTCTTGGAGACCGAACGCGACCAGCAGGCCAAGATCGCGGTGGGCGAGGAGCGCTCGCGCATCGCCCGTGAACTGCACGACGTCGTGGCGCACGCGGTGAGCGTGATGATCGTGCACGCCGACGGCGCCGCCTACGCGATCCGGTCGCAACCGGAGATGGCCGAGAACGCGGTCCGCACCATCGCCGACACCGGACGGCTGGCGCTCACCGAGATGCGCCGCCTGCTGGGCGTGCTGCGCAGCGAGGACGCCGAGACGCAGTGGGCGCCGCAGCCGGACGCGCGCGGCGTGGTCGAACTGGCCGAGAACACCCGCGCCGCCGGCGTGCCGGTGCAGCTGGAGATCACCGGTGACGTGGACGACCTGCCCGTCGGCGTGGGCCTGAGCGTCTACCGGATCGTGCAGGAAGCGCTGACGAACGTCATCAAGCACGCGGGTTCCGACACCACCGCCCTGGTGCGGCTGGCGAGGACCCCGGAAGAACTGCGGCTGGAGGTGACCGACAACGGTTTCGGCACGCCCCACGACGTGGTCAAGGTGTCCGGCGGCAACGGGCTGATCGGCATGAGGGAAAGGGCTGCGGTGCTGGGCGGCGAGTTCGAGGCGGGCCCCAACCCCGGTGGGGGCTGGCGCGTCCGCGCGACTTTCCCGCTGGCCGCATAGGGTGATCACGTGATCCGGGTGCTGCTCGTAGACGACCAGGAACTCATGCGGATGGGTTTCCGCATGGTGCTGGGCGCGCAGGAAGACATCGACGTGATCGGCGAGGCGGCCGACGGCCTCGACGCCGTGCAGATGGCCGACAAGCTGCGGCCCGACGTGGTGTTGATGGACGTGCGCATGCCCGTGATGGACGGCGTGGAGGCCACGAAGCGCATCGCTGAGGCCGACACGGCGAAGGTCCTGGTCATGACGACGTTCGACATGGACGAGTACGCCCTGTCGGCGTTGCGCAACGGCGCCAGCGGGTTCCTGCTGAAGGACACCCCGCCGTCCGACCTGGTGTCGGCACTGCGCGCGGTGGCCTCCGGCGACGCGGTGGTCTCGCCGTCGGTGACCAAGCGGCTGCTCGGCCGGTTCCTCGGCGACGGCGGCGGTGAGCTGCGCGACGCCTCGATGCTCGACGTGCTGACCGAACGCGAGCGCGAGGTGCTCGTGCTGATCGCGAAGGGCCTGTCGAACACCGAGATCGCCCGCAAGCTGTTCCTGTCGGAGGCGACGGTGAAGACGCACGTCGGACGCATCCTGGCGAAGCTGGAGCTGCGAGACCGGGTGCAGGCCGTGGTGCTGGCCTACGAGACCGGTCTCGTCCGCCCCGGCGACGCCTAGCGGTACTTCTCCGGGTCAGCGTCGACGACCTTGCCCTCCGTGCGGGGCTTCACCACGTCGTCCCACCAGTGGCCCCAGTCGGGCTGCGAGCCGTCGAGGTCGGTGAAGCCGTACTCGCGCTTGAGCTTCCACGACGACAGGCACTGCCCGGAGAACCTGGCGCGGTTCTCGTCGGCGGCGAGGTGCGCGATGCCGCGGCCGAGGTAGTGCGGCGTCTCGGAAATCGCGTAGTCCGGCACCTTCTCGATCGCGTCCCGCCAGTTCTGCTCGGTGACGCCGAAGCCTTCGAGCATCTGCTCGGACCGCAGGAAGCCCGGCGTGACCGCCATCGCCGTCACGTTCGGGTGGTCCTTCAGGTCCTTCGCGAGCACCTCGCCGAACCGGCGCACCGAGTTCTTCACCGCGTCGTACGGGAGGTTCACGAAGTAGGCCTCGCCGTCCTCGCCGTCGGTCACCTCGACCACCAGGCCGTCGTCGGACTTCAGCAGCAACGGCATCAGCTTGTGGATGGCGATGAGGTGCGTCTCGACGCCGTTGCGCCACATGTGCAGCTGCTTGTCGAGGTCGTGCTCCCAGAACTTGCCCCACTCGACGAGGTTCTCGCCGCCCCACGCGTTGTCGACGAAGATGTCGAGCTTCTCGATGCGCGCGGCCAGTGCGTCCACATCGGACGGAACCGTGAGGTCGCAGCGAACCGCGATCCCCTTGCCACCGGCGGCGTCCACGAGCTCGGCGGTCTCCTCGATGGTCTCCGACCGGCCGACCTCCGACCGCTGTTCACGGGTGGTCCGGCCGGCGACGAACACCGTCGCGCCCGCCGCCCCCAGTTCGATCGCGATCGCGCGCCCCGCACCACGCGTGGCGCCGGTGACGACGGCGACCTTGCCGCTCAGATCGGGTTCACTTCTTGACGACACGACGAGTTCCCCTTCCCTCGTGCCAGGACAGGACGACCATCTCGTCGCCCTCGGTGGTGAGCTGCACGACCTCGGTGACGTCGAACCGGAACAGGTCGAGCTCGTCGGGGTTCCACCCCGTGCGGTCGAACAGGTCCTTGAGGTAGTCGGCCTGGTCGGTCCAGAACTCGGCGGTGCCGCTGATCTTCGCGTCCCCCGCCTCTTGGACCGACGCGGTCGTGCTCATGCAGTGCAGCGCGAACCTCGGGTCGCGCCGCAAGTCCTTCGACTTCAGCGAATCGTGCATCATGCCCGCCCAGACCTGACCCCGCGTGAAGTCCGGTTCCACGCCGCTGATGCGCGGCGAGCCGTCCTTGCGCAGCGTCGCGAGCAACGCGTGCCGGTCCGCGGCGAACCGGGCCTCCACGAACGCCGCCATGTCGGGCTGTTCCGCCGCGAACTCCGCCCAGGTAGCCATTTCAGCGCATCCCCTCCAGCACCAGATCGATGTCCTCGCTCATGCGCGCCAGCAGGTCGCCACGCGGCCGCACCGACCAGTCCATCGAGATCCCGTAGACCAGCGCGGCGAGGACGCGGGCCGCGGTCCGCGGCAGCCCCTCGGCCGCGCACAGGACCTCCAACTCGTCCTCGAGTGCCGCGTAGTGCTTCGCCAGCAACGCGCGCAGGTCGGGGTTGATCAGATCGACCCCGAGTTGCGCCAGGTTGTTCGTGGCGACGACCGGATCGGCGAGGCGGTCGAACCAGAGCAGCAACGCGTCGCGGACGTTGCCCGCCTCGCGCATCCTGCGCACGACCTCGTCGGTGCCCGCCTTCGTGAGCGCCTGCAGCAGCCCGCTCTTGGAGCCGAACCGCTTCGCCACCGCGCCGACCGACACCCCGGCCTCCGCCGCCACGTCCGCGACGGTGAACTCCGGCCCGCGCCGGTCGATGACGGCCGCGACGGCGTTCAGGATCCGTTCGTCGGTGATGGTGCGAGGTCGTGCCACACCGTTAGTGAACCACAATTCACTAACCTTCGCCTAGGGTGGTGTCACGTGACCTGGAGACCGCGTTTGATCGCCCTCGACATCGACGGAACCCTGACCCCGGTCGGCTCGAACGACATGTCTCCCGCGGTGAAAGCGGCCATCGTGCGCGCTGCGGACCACGGCACCCACGTCGTGCTGTGCACCGGTCGCAGCCTCATCGGCACCACCCCGATCGCGGCCCAACTGCCCGTCGCGCAGACCCTCTGCTCGAACGGCGCGGTGTGGTGGGACCCGGTGAGCGGCGAGGTGACGAAGCGCACGACGTTCGATCCCGGGCCGACGATCAAGGCGTTGCAGGCGTTGCTGTCCGACGTGGTCTTCGCGGTCGAGCAGACCGGCGTCGGCAGCCTGCACATGGGCTCGTTCCTGCCGGGCGACCTGTGGGGCATGACCTCGGAGGCCACGTTCGAGGAGATGGTGGCCACGCCGACGCCTCGGCTGGTCATGCGGTGGCTCGACCACACGCCGGCGGAGTTGTCGTTCGCCGTGCGGGAGCTGGAACTGCCCGGCGTCGAGTGGTCCGTCGACCACACCGAGGCGTGGCTGACGGCGGTGCCCGCGAACATCTCGAAGGGCGCTGAGCTGGACGAACTCGCCGCACGGCTGGGGGTTCGACCGGAGGACGCGCTCGCGGTCGGGGACGGGGCCAACGACGTCGAGATGCTGCGGTGGGCCGGGCTCGGGGTCGCGATGGGGCAGGCGCCGGAGCACGTCAAGGGTGTGGCCGACGAGGTGGCGCCCACCGTGCTGGAGGACGGCGCCGCCCGGGTGATCAACCGCTACTTCGCCTGAGGGACGAACACGCTCAGCCGGCACGTGGTCGGGTGGGTCTCGCGGCCGCAGAACGTGTCGATCCGGCTGAGCTCCGGATCGAAGTCCGGCGGGCGTTCCACCTCCAGGCGGCGCATGTGGTCACGGAACTCGCGGTGGTCCTGCGTTTCGAAACGCACGACCCACTCGCCGGTTCCCGGTGCGGTGCGCGCGGCCGCCCTGCAGTCCAGCGCCGCCTGGCGGTCCTTGCGCTTCTTCTGTCCTGGCACCGGTTCAGCGTGACCCGGCCGGTGCCAGGACGGCAACCGGAATCAGTCGGAGACGTTCTGCACGGCGACGACCTTGTCGACCTTCACGCGCACGACCAGCTCGCCCGGCACGCCGTTGCGGTCGGCGTACTCGTCGGCGCGGTCGTCGCCCATGTAGCGCGCGGCGGTGCGGCCCGCCCAGTACTTCAGCTGGTCGGGGTCCTCGTCGACGACGGCCCGGCCGGTGATCGTCACGAAGGTGAACGGCGGTGTCTCGTCGTCGAAGCAGATGGCCACCCGGCCGTCGCGCAGGATCGACTTGCCCTTGATCGTGTCGCGCGCGGTCAGGAAGACGACGTCGGGGCCGTCGAGGTCCACCCAGACCGGTGCGACGTGCGGTGATCCGTCCTTGCGGGTGACCGCGAGCTTGCCGGTGCGGGCCGGCTTGGCCAGGACGAACTCGCGCCACCAGCCTTCCGGAGCTTCCGTGTATCCCATGTGGCTCATTCAACTACGACGGAGGTAGCGGCACCTGACGACGGAAGTTGACGCACACCGCAGACCGCAGGGCGATGTGCCATGACCCCTCGGGACGGGAAGGTATTCCCATCACCGAGAGGGGAAAGCCAATGATCGAGGCAATCGGCCTCACCAAGAGATACGGCAGGACGGTCGCGGTCGACGACCTGTCGTTCACCGTCCAACCTGGACGGGTGACCGGATTCCTCGGTCCGAACGGCGCCGGCAAGTCCACCACCATGCGCATGATCCTGGGGCTCGACCGTCCGACGGCAGGCCGCGTGCTGATCGACGGCAAGCCCTACACCGAACTGAGCCGTCCACTGAGGACGGTCGGCGCCCTGCTCGACGCCAAGTGGGTGCACCCGAACCGCTCCGCCCGCGCTCACCTGCGCTGGCTCGCGAAGTCCAACGGGCTGCCGAACAACCGCGTCGACGCCGTGCTCGAAGCCGTCGGCCTCACCGGGGTCGCGGGCAAGAACGCCGGTGGGTTCTCGCTCGGCATGTCGCAGCGGCTGGGGATCGCCGCGGCACTGCTGGGCGACCCGAAGGTGCTGCTGTTCGACGAGCCGGTGAACGGCCTGGACCCCGAGGGCATCCTCTGGATCCGCACGTTCATGCAGAACCTCGCCGCCGAGGGCCGCACGGTCCTGGTGTCGAGCCACCTGCTCTCGGAGATGGCGCTCACGGCCAGCGAGCTCGTGGTGATCGGCAAGGGGAAGCTGATCACACAGAGCACGACGCAGGAGTTCATCGACCGGTCAACGGGTAACTCCGTTCTCGTGCGCAGCCCTCAGCTCTTCAAGCTCGGCCCGTTGCTCGTCGACAAGGGCTTCACGGTTCGTGACGGTGCGGACGGCTCGTTCTCCGTATCGGGTGCCACCAGTGACCAGATCGGGGACATCGCCGCTGCGAACGGTGTCGTCCTGCACGAGCTGAGCCCCCAGCGCGGTTCGCTCGAAGAGGCGTTCATGCAGCTGACCGGCGATGCTGTCGAGTACCACGCAGAGATCGGGAAGTGAGTCTGATGACCCTGTTGGCAGTTGAGAGAATCAAGCTCTTCTCGACCCGTTCGCCCTACTGGTGCAGCGCGCTCGCCATCGTCATGGGCATCGGGCTCACCGCGATCTTCGCGGCGGCGACCGACGGCCCCGTGCCGCTCGGCCTCACCCAGATCGGCAGCAGCCAGCTCGCCATCGCGGTCGTGCTGGTGATGGCGGCGATCGCGGTCACCACCGAGTACCGCTTCAACACCATCCGCTCGACGTTCCTCGCGGTGCCGAACCGCACGTCCGCGCTGGTCGCGAAGACCGTCGTGGTCGCGTTCATCGCCGGCCTGCTCGGCGAGATCATCGCGTTCGGTTCGTGGGGCGTCGCCAAGGTGATCTCGCCCAGTTCCGACCTCGCGATCAACACGTCGGCCGAGTGGCGGCACGTCGCGGGTGTGGGCCTGGTCTACGCGATCGGCGCGGTCATCGCGGTCGCCATCGGCATCCTGGTCCGCCAGACCGCGGGCGCCGTCGCGATCCTGCTCGTGTGGCAGATGCTCGCCGAGAGCCTCATCGGGATCATCCCGAAGGCCGGCGTGAAGATCCAGGCGTGGCTGCCGTTCATCAACGCCAACCACTTCCTGTCGATGGGCTCGGACAGCCCTGAGATGGGCGGCACGGGAGTCGACTTCAAGCTGAGCGAATGGGGTTCGCTCGGTTACTTCGCCGGAGTCGCTGTCGCGCTCCTGGTGGTCGCGTTGGTCGTCGCGAAGCGGCGGGACGCGTGACCCGTTCCGAATAAGGGGGAGAGGGACCTGGGTCATCCGTCGGGGGATGACCCAGGTCCCTGTCAGTTCTTCGAGCGAACCGGGAGAGGCCATGATCGAAGCAGTGCGGTTGAGCAAGCACTACGGCCGGACCAAGGCCGTCGACGAGTTGTCGTTCACCGTCCGGCCCGGCCGCGTCACGGGCTTCCTCGGCCCGAACGGCGCCGGCAAGTCCACGACCATGCGGATGATCCTCGGCCTCGACACCCCCACCGGTGGCGACGTGAGGATCGACGGGCAGCACTACGCCCAGCTCAAGCGGCCGCTGACCAAGGTCGGCGCGCTGCTCGACGCGAAGTGGGTGCACCCCAACCGGTCCGCGCGCTCGCACCTCAAGTGGCTCGCGGCGTCCAACAGCATCCCGTCCAGCCGGGTCGGTGAGGTGCTGGAGATCGTCGGCCTGTCCGAGGTCGCGCACAAGAACGCCGGTGGGTTCTCGCTCGGCATGTCGCAGCGGCTCGGCATCGCGGGCGCGTTGCTCGGCGACCCCGAGGTGCTGCTGTTCGACGAGCCGGTGAACGGCCTCGACCCCGAGGGCATCCTGTGGATCAGGCAGTTCATGCACCGGCTCGCGGACGAGGGCCGCACGGTGTTCGTGTCGAGCCACCTGCTGTCGGAGATGTCGCAGACCGCGCAGGACCTGATCGTGATCGGCAAGGGACAGCTGATCGCGCAGACGTCCACCGAGCAGTTCATCGCCGACGCCACCCAGGACACCGTCCGGGTCCGGTCGCCGCACGCCGCGAAGCTGCGGGAGATCCTCGCCGCGCACGCGACGGTGACGGACGACTCGGTCAGCGGATCGCTCGTCGTGCAGGGCATCTCCGCGCAGCAGATCGGTGAGCTCGCGGCGGAGAACCAGGTCGTGCTGCACGAGCTCAGCCCTCAGCGCGGGTCGCTGGAGGAGGCGTTCATGCAGCTCACCAGGGAGTCGGTGGAGTATCAGGCGCACTGATCGCCTTGGGCCGCCGTGACCTGACGGCGGGCAGGACGATCAGCAACGCCGTCAGGAGCGCGGTGCCGCCGGAGACCGCCGCGACGAACGGCAGCCGGGCGGCGACGTCGACCGGTTCGCGCGGCTTCTCCGCCGCGAGCGTCGGCACCGGTTGCGTCGTCGCGGGTTTCGGCGGCGGCAGCAGCGGACTGCGCTCCACCGGCGGGAGCTGCGCGGCCAGCGCGGCCGTCGGGTTGACCATGCCGAACCCGGTCGTGGCGTCACGGCCGGGTTCCGCCATGTCGGTCGCGGTGCTGATCAGGGCGTTGACGACGTCCTTCGCGGCCATCTGCGGGTGCTTGGCGCGCACCAGCGCGACGACGCCGGACACGATGGCCGACGCGGCGCTCGTGCCGTCCATCTCGGCGTACCCGCTGGCGTAGACGCTCTCCGGCGCGAGCGTCACGATGCCGACGGCCGGTGCCGCGAGCACGGTGTCCTCGCCCACGTTGGACGACGCCCAGGGCTTGCCGTCCTTGGTCGTGCCCGAGACCGCGATGACGCCGCTGATGTTGGCGGGCGCGGAGACCTCGCCTCCCTCGTTGCCGGTGGCGGCGACCAGGACGACGTCCTTCTCGATCGCGTAGTTCACGGCTTTGACCAGCGACGGGGTCATCGAACTGGAGAAGCCGAGCGAGAGGTTGATGACCTTGGCGCCGTGGTCGGCGGCCCACCTGATGCTCTCGCCGATGATGTCGAGGCCGAACTGCTCCTTCTCGTCGGCGCTCGCGATCGGCAGGATCTTGGCGCCGGGGGCGATGCCGAGCGCACCACCGCCACGCCCGTTAGCAGCGATGATGCCCGCCATTCCGGTACCGTGGCCATCAGTGTCGGTCGTGCCGTCCGTGCCTTTCGACCGTCCGAAGCCCGTACCGGGTACCACCTGCCCCGCGAGGTCGGGGTGTTTCGCGTCGACGCCGGAGTCGATGACCGCAACGACCACGCCTTCGCCGCGGGTCTGGTCCTGAGCCGAGTAGACGTCGAGCGCGTCGAGGTGCCACTCCTGTTCCTCGATCGACTGTGCGGCGAGCAGCAACGGCAGCGCGACGACGAGGGCGTGGAGCAGGGGCACGTCAGCTACATCGTGTTTCCAGGTCAGGGCGCAACGTGCCTGGCGTCACAGCCTGCGTAAGAGCACTGTTAACAAGCCGTGAAAAACGGCATTTTGGACATCATCGACGTTTGGCTTCACGTTCAATGGGGTTATCCCCGCCGCGGAGGTGGCCAGTGGTCCGTGTTGAAGCAATGCTCGGCCTTGAGTGGTCCAGTGCCCTAGAAGCTCCCAACCCCGCCGAGATCCCCCTGACGCCGGCGGACGCCCGCCGTTCGTGGGTGAACAAGGCTCCCGAGAACGAGGTCCTGGCGATGTACCGCGCGGTGCGGTCCGTCGAGGACGCGCCCGCGCCGTGGTGGCTGCGCGCGCTGGACAGAGGCAGACTCCACTCCCGTGCCGAGGGGCACGCCGTCGAGGACGCGGTCAGCGAGTTGTTGTCGGCACGCCCCGGCTGGGTGTTCGTGCCGTGGGTCGACCTCGGCGAGGTCGGCTACTGGGAGTTCGTGCCCTCCGAGAGCGGTGTGTACGGCCCCGCCACCCCCACTACGGTGCAGTTCACGGACTCGCACCGCGGTTTCGTGCACCTGGTCGCCGCCCACCGGGGGCCGGGTGAGCCGCAGGCCATCGACTTCACCGTGGCTGACCTGCGTGCTCAGATCGAGGACATCGAACTGATTGCCTAAGATGTCTCGTCGTGACCAGCCCTGAGTTCCCCCGTTCCATCGTCAGCTTCGTCCAGCGCGGCGAGCGCATGACCGTGGGACAGGAACGTGCCTGGGACACGTACTGGGAGAAGATGGGCAACGACGTCAAGTCGTTGCCCGAGGGGCCGCTGGACTTCGACTCGTGGTTCGGCCGTTCCGCGCCCGTGCTGCTGGAGATCGGGTCCGGCATGGGCGAGACCACCTCGCAGCTCGTGGCCGCCGCGCCCGAGCTCAACTACGTCGCCGTCGAGGTCTACAAGCCGGGCCTCGCCCAGCTGCTGCTGCGCGCCGAGCACCTCGGCGGTCTCGACAACCTGCGCGTGTTGCGCGGTGACGCCGTCGTGCTGCTGACCGACCACATCGCGCCCGCGTCGTTGCACGGCGTGCGGATCTTCTTCCCGGACCCGTGGCCGAAGAAGAAGCACCACAAGCGCCGGCTCGTGCAGCCCGAGTTCGTGTCCCTGATCGCGTCGCGGCTCGAGCCCGGCGGCGTGCTGCACCTCGCGACGGACTGGGAGCACTACGCCGAGCAGATGCTGGAGGTCTGTTCCGGCGAGCGGCTGCTGACCAACGTCTACGACGGCTGGGCGCCGCGGCCGGACTGGCGGCCGGTCACCAAGTTCGAGCAGCGGGCCGTGAACGAGGACCGGGTCTCGCACGACCTGATGTTCCGGCGGAACGACCTCACCTGATCGAGGCCTCAAGCCGTTCGAGTGAACACCTTGGGTCTACGGTTCACTCGTTGGAGTGGCCGGTGTTGATCACCCGAAATGCCCCGAGTGGCAGTGACGCGTGAGGCCGATCCGGGCTTAGCGTCTCGCTCCGTGACCCCCGACGTCCTCCCCGTCGCGGAGGAGTTCGTCCGCATGTTCCACGCGGCGCACTCCGACGCAGGCTCGCTGACCGCCCGCATCGCCCAGGTGCGCGCCGAGATCGCCGAGACCGGAACCTACCGCCACACCACCAACGAACTCGCGTACGGCGCGCGCATCGCGCTGCGGGATTCCGGCTGGTGCACCTCAGGATTGCCCTGGCGGCGGCTCAAGGTCCGCGATCTGCGCGGCTACCGCAACGCCGCCGCCGTGGCCGGAGAGTGCGTGGAGCACTTGAGGCTGGCGACCAACGGCGGTGAGATCCGGCCGCTGGTCACGGTGTTCGCGCCGGACGCGCCCGGTTCCCCCGGCCCGGTGATCTGGAACGAGCAGCTGATCCGGTACGCCGGGTACGCCGACGGGATGGGCGACCGCCGGTACGCGGGGTTCACCGAGACCATGCAGGGCATGGGGTGGCGTCCGCCCGTGCGGCGCTCACGGTTCGACCTGCTGCCGTTGGTGGTGGAGACGCAGCACGAGGGGCCGCGGCTGTTCACGCTGCCGTCCGAGATCGTGCACGAGGTGCCGCTGGAGCACCCGACGCTGCCGTGGTTCGGCGAGATGGGCCTGCGCTGGCACGCGGTGCCGGTGATCGCGAACATGAAGCTGTCGATCGGGGGCGTCAACTACCCCGCCGCGCCGTTCAACTCGTGGTTCGTCGGCGCCGAGATCGGCACCCGGTCACTGGCCGAGGAAGGCGCCTACGGCGTGGCCCGTGAAGTCGCCGAGGCGTTGGGGTTGGACACCTCGTCCGAACGCACTCTGTGGCGGGACTTCGCGACCGTTCACCTGAACGCGGCAGTGCTGCACTCGTTCGACAAGGCGGCCGTCACCATCACGGACCACCACGCCGAGGCGTTGCACCGCCTCGCCTGGCTGCGTTCGCGGCAACGGCCGTCCGCCGCACGTCCCGCGTTCCGGCTCGACGGCGCAGCCGCGGCGCGCGCACGGAACGGTTCTCCGGCGCGCTTCACGGCCGCGTTGGACGAAACCCGTCCTCAACCGACGAGCAGGCTGGCGGAGCTCCTCCGCCAGCAACACTCCCTGACCAGCGTCTGACTTCCCCATCACACGCTGGTTCAGCCGACTACTTCGAGTCGATCATCACGCCTGACAGGGCCATCAGCGCGAGGACCAACAGGCCGACCACCGCGGCGGCCCAAGTGAACACAACTGACAACATGGCGTCCTCCGTTTCCCCGACTTCCGCTCCTCCAGAGTCCGTGACCGGGGCGTGATCTGGCATCCGCCGTGAGGGTGTTTCCGCAGGTCGCCACCTCAGCCTTCTGGCTGATGCCGGAGTCGGCCCCCGGTCGGACGCGGGATCACCCGACCGGCCATAGGGTTGCTCGGGTGGAGAGCACGGACTTGAACTGGTGGCTGCTCGCCAAACGCCAGTGGCCGCTGGCGATCTCTCTCGCCGTGATCGCGACGTCCGAGATCGGTGCGATCTCGACGGGCGCAGGCTGGTGGCAGGTCCCGGGTATCGCGGTGATCTGCGTGCTCGCGGTGCTGGCCCCGCGCAGACCGTTCGACGCGGCCCTCGCACTGGCGTTCGCCGTGGCGTGCGTGGCCGTCTACATGCGCTTGCTCGGTGTGGCGATCGAACCGCACCTGCTCTGGAGCGGTGCCAGCATCTCGATGACCGGCGCCGCGATGGCCACCATCGCCACGCTCGTGCGCGTCGCTTCCCGGTTCCGTTCGGTCGTCGGTGTGCTGGCCGTGCTCGCCGCGCTGGCGTTCGCCGAGGTCCTGGGCTGGCCGATCGTCGCGGCCCGGTACTACCGCGACTGGACGCCGGACGCGTGGAACTACGTCATCCCCGCCGGTGTCCTGCTCGTGCTGTCGCTGGGCACCGGGCTGTACTTCCGGGCGAGGGACGCCGAACGCACCTCGCAGCTGGCTGCTTCCGTTGCGGCTGCCCAAAACGCGGAGCGGATGGCGTTGGCGCGCGAACTGCACGACGTGGTGGCGCACTACGTGACGGCGATCGTCGTGCACGCGCAGGCCGGGCAGCTCAACCCGTCCGTGGACGTGCTGCCGTCGATCGCGGCGTCCGGGAACGAGGCCCTGACCGCGATGCGGCGGCTCGTCGGAACGTTGCGCGACGGCGAATCGTCCGGAGCCGCTTCCCCGGCTGCGTCATCGTCGTTGGTGGACGACGTGCGCGCGCTGGCGGAGGAGTCCGGGCTGCCGGTGCGGTTGTCGTTCGACCTGCAGGACGCCGTGCCGCAGGAGCTGGCGCGTTCGGTGCTGCGGCTGGTGCAGGAATCCCTGACCAACACCGCGAAACACGCCGCGGCCGTGTCCTCGGTGGACGTTTCACTGTCCTCGATGGACGGTGTGCTGCACCTGGCCGTGTACGACGACGGCGTCGCGTCCGGCGTCCCCGTGGGCGGATCGGGAGGCTACGGCCTGGTCGGCATGCGCGAGCGCGCGGAACTGCTGGGCGGAACCTTCTCCGCAGGCCGGCGCGAACCGACCGGGTGGACGGTCCGCGCCGACTTGCCGATTTCCTAGCTCACATGTCGTCGCGGATGACTTCGAACTCCTGAGTCATCTCGACATCGCTGAACTGGTCGTCGTTCTGAGGGTCGATGTCGGCCACTGATGCCTCCGCATGATCACGCCCGTACCGTGAGGTGTGATCATGCCAACTCAACGCCGGGTGGGCGGCTTGGGGGTGGCGGGCTTCTGCGCGCGACGGAACTGCCCGGCGGACGTGCACGACTTCTTCGACATGATCTTGAGACGCCCCTGTCCGGCCCGTGGTTGCTCATGGATGCACAAAGGGCCCGTCGCTCACGCGTGACGGGCCCCTTGGATGGGGAAAAGTTTTAGGCCGGGGCGGACCCTGGGGGTCGGCCCGCGCCCGACAGAACGAGGATGCCCAGCGGTTCGCGAACTATGCACGCATGTGACTGGCGTCACAATGGCAGGATTCAACGCATGTCACTGCGTCTGCACGCCCCGGTGGTCCTGCCCTGCGACCCGTCCTGCGCCGTGGTGCGCGACGCGGTCGTGGACGTCGTCGACGGCCGGATCACCTTCGTCGGTCCCGCTGCCTCGGCGCCCGCGTTCGACGGCCCCGTTCGCGAGCTGTCGGGGATCCTGATGCCCGGCCTGGTCAACACCCACGCGCACACCCCGATGACCGTGCTGCGCGGCCTCGGCTCCGACCTGCCGCTGCTGAGGTGGTTGCAGGAGGCGATGTGGCCGAACGAGGCTCAGATGACGCCCGCCGACATGCACACGGGCATGCTGCTCGGCGCCGTCGAGATGCTGCGCAACGGCGTCACCACCTCGGCCGAGATGTACTTCCACGGCCGCGAGGTGACCTCGGCCGTGCTGGAGGCGGGTTCGCGGGTGGTGTTCGGCGGGGCGATCCTCGACGTGCCCGGCATGGACTGGAAGGCGCAGACCGACGAGATCTCGTCGTGGATCGATTCCGAAGGCCTGCGGTTCGGACCTGGTGAGCGCGTCGAGGTGGCGTACGGACCGCACTCCGCCTACACGCTCTCGGCGCCGCAGCTCACCGCCATCGCTCTGGAGGCCCGGGCTCGGGGCGCCCTGTTCATGGTGCACGTCGCGGAGTCGCCGTTCGAGGACGAGGCGGCTCGGGCCGAGTTCGGGTCCGTGCCGGCGTTGATGAAGGCCTCGGACGTGCTCGGCGGGCGCGTGCTGTCCGCGCACTCCGTGCACCTGTCGGACGACGACATCGCGGTCTACGCGTCGTTCGGGGTCGGGGTGGCGCACTGCCCGGCGTCCAACGCGAAACTCGCTTCGGGCATCGCGCGGGTGCCGGACATGCTGGCCGCCGGCGTTCCGGTCGGGCTCGGAACTGACGGGCCTGCTTCCAGCGACGACCTGGACCTGCTCGGGGCCGCGCGGCTGGCCGGGATGTTCGCGCGGGTCTCCACCATGGACGCGACCGTGCTCGGGGCCGCTCAGGCGTTGCTGATGGCCACCCGCGGTGGAGCCGACGCTCTCGGGCGGAACGACATCGGTTCGCTGGAGGCCGGTCGGTGGGCGGACGTGGTGCACGTGTCCGCCGACGACCCGGCGTTCGCGACCGGGCTGGACGCGCCGGACGCGCAGCTGCTGGCCAACCTGGTGTGGGCGGCGGGGTCGCGGCGGGTCACCGACGTGTGGGTGGCCGGGGAGCAGGTCGTGTCCGGTGGGGAGTCGACTCGGGTGGACCGGCACGAGGCGCAGGCGGGAGTCGCTGCGGTTGCCGCCCGTCTGCGCAGCGCATAGGGGACGTGCGCGGCGCGCAGCAGCACGTGCGCGCCGGGTTCCCCCATTTCGATACTACGGTCCGTCAACCTCTAGCCACAGGCTGTTGACAAGCCTGTGGACAACTAGTCACCTGCGCCCAACATCCCCCAAGTAGCCCCGTCCTGGCTTGCTGCACGCGGGGACCCCACGTGCAGGTGGCGGAAACGAAAGGTCCCCGCGTGACTTCCGGGTACGGCGTGGCGGGGCGCGACACGCCGCACCCCACCGCACGCGGGGAGCTTTCGTTCGGCACCGGATTCCGGCGCGGGGCCCTAGTGCGGGCGCGACCTCACGTTGATCTCGGTGATGTGCGCGTCGGGCGTCGCCAGCACGGCGGACGCCACGGCGCGGCCCACCGAGGCCGGGTCGATGTACTTGGACGGGTCGTAGTCGCCGCCCTCCTGGCGGCGCACGTCCTGCTGCATCGGGGTGGCGGTGCGGCCCGGGTAGACCGTGGTCACGCGCAACGCCGGCTCGTCGCCGCGCAGGGCGTCGGCGTAGGCGCGGAGGGCGAACTTCGAGGCCGCGTACACGCCCCAGCCCGGGTTGGCGGCCAGGCCCGCGCCCGAGTTGATCAGGACTACGTGGCCCGCGGCGGCGCGGAGCTGGGGCAGGACCAGGTTGGTCAGTTCGGCCACGGCGAAGACGTTCACGTCGAAGGTCTTCCGCCAGTCGTCGGACGTGGCCTCGGCCAGGGGGCCCAGCAGGGCGATGCCGGCGCTGTGGACCAGGACGTCGAGGCGGGACAGCGGTCCGAGGTCCGCTGAGGCGACATCGGTCAGGTCGAACGGCCAGGGCTGGGAGCCGGGGAGTTCGGCGGCGAGGACGGAGAGGGAGTCCTCGTCGCGTCCGCCTAGCAGGACGTCGTGCGTCGGGGCCAGACTGCGAGCGATGGCCGAGCCGATTCCGCTGGATGCCCCGGTGACGAGGGCGACCGGACGATCAGTCATGGGGGAACTCTAGTGCCGAAGAAGTTGATCCTGCCGTACCTGTGCCTGCTCTACTTCGTCAACTACCTGGACCGGGTCAACATAGGGTTCGCCGGGCCCAACGGGATGTCGGAGGAGCTCCAGCTCAGCGCGACCGTGTTCGGGTTCGCGTCCGGCGTGTTCTTCATCGGGTACCTGCTGCTCGAGGTGCCCAGCAACCTCGCGTTGCACCGGTTCGGGGCGCGGCGGTGGATCGCGCGGATCATGGTGAGCTGGGGGATCGTCGCCACGGCGATGGCGTTCGTGCCCAACGGGACCGTGCTGATCGTGCTGCGGTTCCTGCTGGGTGTGGCGGAGGCCGGGTTCTTCCCGGGGATCATCCTGTACCTGACGTACTGGTACCCGCAGAAGGAGCGGGCGCGGATCGTCGCGCTGTTCATGGTGGCGGTGCCGATCTCGACGGCGCTCGGGGCCACGTTCAGCGGGTTGCTGATCCAGTGGACCGACTGGCGGACGATGTTCCTCGTCGAGGGGCTGCCGGCGATCGCGCTGGCGTTCGTGACGTGGTTCTGGTTGCCGGACAAGCCCGGCAACGCTCCCGAAGAACCCGCCACCGAGGAGCACTGGCCGTTGAAGAAGGCCCTGACGCATCCGCGCATCCTGGCGTTGAGCTTCGTGTACTTCGGTATCGTCTACGGGCTGTACACGCTGGGGTTCTTCCTGCCGACGATCATCAAGGGGCTCGCGCCGGACGCGGGCATCGTCGAGCGCGGGTTGATCAACGCGATTCCGTACGTCCTCGGTGCGGTCGCCATGGTCCTGTGGGCCAGGCACGGCGACCGCACCGGAGAACGGAAGTGGCACGTCGCCGCGCCCATGCTGCTCGGCGGGGTGGCGATCCCGTTCGCGCTCTACCTCGAGAACCCCGTCGCGGCGATGGTCGCGGTCTCCGTCTGCGCCATCGGTGTCTGCGCCGCGCTGCCGACGTTCTGGGCGCTTCCCACGAGCTTCCTCGGCGGTGCTGCGGCGGCGGGCGGGATCGCATTGATCAACTCGTTGGGCAACCTGAGCGGCTTCGTCGCGCCCTACGTGACCGGGTCGCTGCGCGACCTCACCGGGACCCAGAAGACCGGCCTCTGGGTCGTCGGCATCACGATGGTCGCGGCGGCGGCCGTCGCGCTCGTTCAGAGGGCGGGCACCGAGAAGGTGTAGAGCGCCTCGTACTTGACCGAGGTCTGGGCGCCTTCGGTGCAGCCGCCCGTCGGTGCGAGGCCGCCCCTGGTGTTGAGGCGCTGCACGTAGCTGACACCCGCGAAGACGCCGTCACCCCTGGTGGACTTGGCTTTCAGCAGGAGCTCCGGAACGGCTCCGGGGACGTCGTTGCGGGCGCCGTCGACCGGGGCGGCCTCGACCGCGCTGCCGTCGACGGTGGAGACCCAGATCGGACCGCGCGAGTGCAGTCCGACCGCCCTGCCGAGCCGGTCCGCCAGGGTGGCCGCGGGTTCGAGGCCCTTCCAGGCCCCCGCTGTGCAGGTGTAGGTCTGCACACCCTTGGCCTGGAGCCTCTGGACGACCTTGTGGCCCGACGGGACCTGTACCGCGGGTGCGACCCTCGCGGAGGCCTCGCTCGTGGCAGCCTCGGTCGGCGCGGCGGTGGAGCTCACGCCTCCGACGAGGATGCCCAGAAGGGTTGATGCGACCAGGACGATGCCAGTTCGTTTCATCACCTGCTGTCGTACGGAACGAAATGCGGACCGGTTCAGTACCGTCTCAGCTGGCGGCGTAGAAGGTGTAGAGGGCCTTGTACGGGACGGAGGTCTGCGCGCCGGCCTTGCAACCACCGGCCGGGGCGACGCCGCCCTCGGTCGCGAGGCGCTGCACGAAGGAGACCTTGCCGAACAGGCCGTCGCCGCGCGCGACCTTGGTCTTGAGCAGGAGCTCGGGCACCGCGCCCTTGACGTCGTTCTTGGCGCCGTCGACGGGGGTGGCCTCGACCGCGCTGCCGTCCACGGTGGAGATCCAGACCGGACCCCGCGAGTGGATGACGATCGGCTTGTCGTCCTTGTCCACCAACGTGGCGGTGGGCTCTAGACCCTTCCACGCGTTGCCCTGGCACGAGTAGGTCTGGACGCCCGTGGCCTGGTACTTGCCGACCAGCTCCTGGCCCGCCGGGACCTGGACCGCTGCCGCGACGGGCGCGTCCTGGGCCTGAGCGACGGGAGTGGGGACGGCGCTGCCGGCCGTGGGGGTGCCACACGCAGCAAGACCCAGAAGAGCAGCAGCACCAACGAGAAGACGAACATTCACAACTCACTCCAAAGTGGACAGCCAAAGTGGACTTTCGGGGGTTTTGGCTGTCCGCGGTGCAGCCACCCATGACACGGGCGGGCGGCTGCACCGGTTCACATGATCAGAGTGAGCCAGGACACAAGGCCACGAGATCAGTCGCAGATCTTCCTGCGGTCCTTGCGCCACACCACCGCGACGGACGGACGCGGCTGCGAGGTGCCACCGTCCGGCCAGTGCGACAGCGGGTTGTTGGCCGACGCGCCGTCGATCTCACCGGGATGCTGCACGGACACCAGCACGAAGTCCTCGGTGATGACGGGACCGCAGGTCTCGGCACCCCTCGGCACGGTGAGGAACTGCTTGACCTGGCCGCGCTTCGGGCCCTCGACGGGCACCGCGAACAGGCCGTCGTTGGACGCCAGGGCGTTGCCGTCGGTGGAGATCCACAGGTTGCCGTGCGTGTCGAACGCGACGTTGTCCGGGCACGAGATCGGGCTGACCTGCGACTTGTCGAAGCCGCCGAAGTACGTGCCGGGGTCCTTCGGGTCGCCGCAGACGAGCAGCAGCTTCCAGGAGAACGTGGTCGCCGTGTTGTCGCTGCGGCGCTCCTCGATCTCCAGGACGTGGCCGTGCTTGTTGCCGTTGCGCGGGTTGATCTCGGTCGGGCCTTCCTTGCCCGCCTTGCCGCGGTCGGTGTTGTTCGTCAGCGCGGCGTAGATCCGGCGGTTGTGCGTCGAGGGCTCGACGTCCTCCGGGCGGTCCATCTTGGTGGCGCCGACCTTGTCCGCGGCCAGGCGCGTGAAGACGTAGACCTCTTCGGCGGTGAAGCCCGGCACGAACGACTTGTCGTTGTGCGCCAACGCGATCCACTCGCCGGAGCCGTCGAACTCGCCGTCGGCCGGGAGCGTGCCGGTGCCGTCGATCTCGGCGGCCGGGCTGTCACCCGTGAAGCGCGCGACGTACAGCGTGCCCTTGTCCAGCAGCTGCTTGTTGTGCTCGCGGGCGCGCTTCGAGCCGCCCTTCTGCATCTTCTCGTCGGAGACGAACTTGTACATGTAGTCGAAGCGCTCGTCGTCGCCCATGTACGCGACCACGCGGCCGTCCTTGGCGACGATGATGTTCGCGCCCTCGTGCTTGAACCGGCCGAGCGCGGTGTGCTTGACCGGCGTCGAGTGCTTGTCGAGCGGGTCGATCTCGACGATCCAGCCGAACCTGTTGGCCTCGTTGGGTTCCTGGGCCAGGTCGAAGCGCTTGTCGAAGCGCTCCCACTGGCGCAGGGACGCGCCGCCGCTGATGCCGTAACGGGCGAACTTAGCCTTCGTGTCCGGGTCGGTGACCAGGCTCGCGTTGGCGAAGTACTGGTTGAAGTTCTCCTCGCCGGACAGGATCGTGCCCCACGGCGTGACGCCACCGGCGCAGTTGTTCTGCGTGCCGAGCACGCGACGGCCCGTCGGGTCGGCGGAGGTCTTGAGGTACTTCGAGCCGGCGGCCGGGCCCTTCACCTCGAACGGCGTGGTGAGGGTGATGCGGCGGTTGTACTTCCGCTTGTCGTCCGGGCAGACGAAGAGCTTGCCGGTGCGCGGGTCGCGGTCGACCATCACGACCGACAGGCCGTGCGCGGCCCACGCGATCTTGGCGTGCTTCTCGGTGATCGTGGTGGGCGACCAGTCCTTGAACATGAAGGACTCGGTCGTGTACTCGTGGTTGCTCACCATGAGCCAGCTGTCGTGGTAGCCAGGAACCGGGACCAGACCGCAGAAGTCGTTGTTGAAGCCGAACTGCTTGGCCTGCGCCTCTGGCGTCTGGTTGTCGAAGTCGAACTCCGGCGAGTCGTCGAGGATCCCGTCACCCCAGCGGATGACGACGTCCTGCTGGAACCCCTCGGGCACGGTGATCTGGTCGAGGGTGTTGGGCTGCACCGGCTCGAAGTTCAGACCGCCCGGGTCCTTGGCACCGCCACGACCGGCGGGCTCGGCGTGCGCGGGAGGGGCGGCGGCCGCGGCACCGGAGAACGCGAGCGCGCCGGCACCGGCGACCGCGACGACGGCACCGGCCTTCAGCATGCCGCGGCGGCTCACGACCTCCTTCACGACGTCGCCGAAGTAGGCGTTGCCCGTGGTGTTGGGCGCCTCGTGGGCACAGGCGTTGCCGCAGCGGAACTCGCAGGTGACGGCCTGACGCCCGAGCGGGTGGTTGGTCGGGAGCAGGGGCAGCAGGCGACGGCCCCGATCGGTGGGTGAGGACACGCAGGCCTCCGAGATCGGTCAGTGTGGGAACTGGCCGAACCTAAGAGCCGAACGAGTTCGCCAGCCGTCCAGCAGATGAACGGCGGGCGAACTCGTACTACACCCGAACGATCACAGCACGCGTAGTGATCAGCCGATCTCGCCCAGTCGCCCCCGGTCCTTGCGCCACACCGCGACGACCGACGGACGCGGCCTGCTGGTGCCCCGGTCGGGCCAGTTGGAGACGGGCTTGTCGGCGTTCGCGCCGTCCACCTCACCGGGGTGCTGCACGCAGACCGTGATCACGCGTTCGCCGATCACCGGGCCGCACGTCTCGCCACCGCGCGGGACCGTGAGGAACAGCTTGAGGTGACCGCGTTCCGGGCCTTCCAGCGGCACGCCGTACAGGCCGTCGTTCAGGCCGTCGAGCTTGCCGTCGGCGTCGGTGGAGATCCACAGGTTGCCGTAGCGGTCGAACGCCACGTTGTCCGGACTGGAGATCGGGCTGACCTGCGACTTGTCGTACCCGCCGAAGTACGTGTTCGGGTCGTCCGGGAAGCCGCAGACCAGGAAGAGACCCCAGTTGAACGTCAGCGCGAGCGCGTCGCTGCGGCGTTCCTGCAGTTCCAGGACCTGGCCGTGGCGGTTGTTGATGCGCGGGTTCGGCTCGGTCGCGCCTTCCTTGCCCGCCGTGACGCCGCGTTCGACGTTGTTGCTGAGCGCGCAGTAGACCGTGCCGGTGCGCGGGTGGCACTCGATGTCCTCGGGGCGGTCCATCTTCGTGGCGCCGACCTTGTCGGCCGCGATGCGCGTGAAGACGTAGACCTCCTCGGCGGTCATGCCCGGCACGAACGACTTCTTGCCCGCCGCCAGCGGGATCCACTCGCCGGTGCCGTCGAACTTGCCGTCGCTGGGCAGCTTTCCGGTGCCGTCGATCTCGGACGCCGGGCTGTCGCCCTTGAACCGCGCGACGTAGAGCGTGCCGTCGTCGAGCAGCGTCATGTTGTGGCGGCGCGCGGCCTTGCTGTTGCCGCGCTTCATCTTCCCGGTGGAGATGAACTTGTAGATGTACTCGAAGCGTTCGTCGTCACCGGAGTACGCGACGACGCGGCCGTCGTCGGCGACGCGGATGTTCGCGGTCTCGTGCTTGAAGCGGCCGAGGTGCGTGTGCTTGACCGGCGTGGAGTCCGGGTCGTGCGGGTCGAGTTCGATGACCCAGCCGAACCTGTTGACCTCGTTGGGTTCCTTCGCGAGGTCCCAGCGCTTGTCGAAGCGCTCCCACTTGCGCGTCGTCGCGGTGCCGGTGACGCCGTAGCGGGTGAGGCGCGGGTCGTTGCGGCCGGCGGCGTTGGCGAAGTACTGGTTGAAGTTCTCCTCGCCGGACAGGATCGTGCCCCACGGCGTGACGCCGCCGGAGCAGTTGTTGATCGTGCCGAAGACCTTCCTGCCGGTGGGGTCCACCGAGGTCTTGAGCAGGTCGCTGCCCGCGGCCGGGCCACGCACCTCGAACGGCGTGTTGAGGGTGATGCGGCGGTTGTACTTGCTGAAGCGCGGCTTGTAGTGGCCGGTGAACAGCGACCGCTTGATCATGAACACCGACAGGCCGTGCGCGGCCCAGCCGATCCTGGCCTGTTCCTCGGTGGGGTTGTTCGCGTCGTAGCCGCGGAACATGAACGGCTCGCTGGTGTACTCGTGGTTCGTGACCATGATCCCGCTGAGCTCCAACGGGTCCAGCGGCAGGATCGCGGCGAAGTCGCAGTTGAAGCCGAACTGCTTCTCCTGCTTGGCCGCGGTCTGGTTGTCGAAGTCGAACTCGGGGACGCCGGGGAAGAGCGGGTCGCCCCAGCGGATCACGATCCCCTGCTCGTAGCCCTCCGGGACGACGACCTCGTCCTTGGTGTTGACCTGGACGGGCTTGAAGTCGAGGCCCCGGGGTGGGCGGCCCTGGGACTTCTCGGCGGGTGCGGCGGCCGCGGCCGTCGCGGGGGTGGCGATCGTGGCGGCGGCCGCGACGACCGCACCGGCCTTGAGCGCGGTGCGGCGACTGACCAGGTCGCCGAAGTACGGATTGTCCGAAGTGTTCGGAACGTCGTGGAAACACGCGTCGCCGCAGCGGTATTCACATGTCACCGCTGCTCTGCCGACGCGGTGGTTGACGAGCGGCAGGGGGATCATGGTGGTGGCCTCCTACGGTCGGTGCGGGAACCGCAGCCGACCGTAGTTCACCGTTTGTTAACCGACTAGCTGCTCGCTCGCGATCACGACTTCCGTAGGTACCTCGCGCGTATCAGTTCGGTTGAACGCGAGCAGGACGGCCGCGCCCACGCACAGCACCGCCGCCACGACGAACGGCTGGGCGAGGTGGCTGACGAACGTCGCGGCCAGCGCGCCGCCGAGCCACCGCAGGAAGTTGTACCCGGCGCTCGCCACCGGCCGCGGCGCGTCGCCGACGCTCATCGCGGTACCCGTGAACAGGGTGTTGAGCAGGCCGCTGACCAGGCCGCTCACGATGATCGCCACGACCAGCAACGGCTTGCTCGGCACCGCCATCAGCAGCATCAGCACGGCGAACGCGAGCACCGACGCGATGATCGCGCGCTTCTCGCCGATCCGGTCCGCGAGCCGCGGCGCGAGGAAGACGCTGGAGACCGCGACGCACACGCCCCAGCCGAAGAAGATCAGTCCGATCTCGACGGCGCCGAACCGGAGGACGAACGGCGACCAGGCCAGCACGGTGAAGAACGCCGCCGTGTAGAGCGCCGCTCCGATGCTCGTGCGGAGCAGGGTCGGGTTCCTCAGCGCCTTGAGGGGGTCGACGAGGCCGATCTTCGGGCGTTCCTGGTGCGAGTCCCTGGCCAGGAACGTTGCACAAAGGATCAACGCCACCGCCATCAGGACCGCGGTGCCGAGGAACGGTCCGCGCCACGAGATGCTGCCCAGGAGGGCACCCAGCAGCGGCCCGACGCTCAGACCGAGCCCGAGCGCGGCCTCGTAGAGCAGGATCGCCGCCTTCTGGCCGCCGCTCGCCGCACCGACGATGACGCTGAGCGCGGTGGCGATGAAGAACGCGTTGCCGAGCCCCCACACGGCCCGCAGGCCGACCAGCTGCCCGATGCTCCCTGCCGCCGAGCACAGCAGCGTGGCGACGACGATCAGCGCGAGCCCGCCGACGAGCGTGCGCTTGGCCCCGAATCGCGCCGTGGCCGCGCCCGTGAAGAGCATCGCCACGACCTGGACGCCGAGGTAGGACGAGAAGAGCAGGGTGACCTGCGCCGGTGTCGCGTGCAGACCCTCTGCGATGGACAACAGGATCGGGTCCACGAGCCCGATCCCCATGAAGGCGATCACGGCGGCGAACGCCGTGATCCAGACCTGTTTGGGCTGAGCTTTGAAATTCACTTAGCCAGCCTAACCGATTTTGCTTAGCATAGCGAAGTATCGTGCGCCACAGGGTACGGTTCGGGGCGTGGATGCGGTGATCTTCGACCTCGACGGCGTGCTGATCGACTCCGAGCAGGTGTGGGACGAGGTGCGCCAGTCGTTCGCCGCTGCTCATGGCGGGACCTGGACTCCCGAAGCGACTCGGGCGATGCAGGGGATGTCGACGCCGGAGTGGGCCGCGTACCTGGTGTCCGACGTGGGCGTCCAGTTGAAGCCGGATGAGGTTTCGGCCGGGGTGATCGCCGAGATGCAGAAGGCCTACGCGGCACACCTGCCGGTGCTGCCCGGGGCCGTCGAGGCGGTGCAGGCGGTGGCCTCCCGCTACCCGGTCGCCATCGCTTCGTCCGCGCCGGCCGTGCTCATCAGGGTGTTCCTCGACGTGACCGGGCTGCCGGTGCCCGTTGCGGTTTCGTCGGAGTCCTGCGCGGCGGGGAAGCCCGCACCGGACGTGTACCTCGCAGCGGCCGAGCAGTTGGGTGTTGCAGCTGCTGCCTGTTACGCCGTCGAGGATTCGACGAACGGGCTGAAGGCGGCGCTGGCCGCGGGGATGACGGTGCTGGCCGTGCCGAACCCGCACTTCCCGCCGGCTGAGGACGTGCTGGCTCAGGTGCGGGTGCTCGGGTCGATCGCCGAGTTGCCGGACGCGCTCGCGTAGCTGGTCGCGGCCATGCCGAGGGCGATGCAGGCGCAGGCGAGGACGCCCTTCGGCCAGTAGATGTGGCTGCTGAGGAACAGGTAGCTGCCCGCCATCAGCAAGAGCGCACCGGGGACGGCCTTGAGGCGGCTCTGGAGCAGCGCGCACACCGCGATCGCGAGGCTGGCGGCGAAGAAGCACCACGCGCCAACGGTTCCGAGCTGGTTGCCGATCCGGAAGACGGCCGCGTCACCCGGTGCGCGGCCGCCGTTCTGCAGGACCAGCGCGCCACCGCCGATGCCGGCCAACGCGTCCAGGGCGCCGTAGAAGACGACGTAACCGAAGGCCGCGACCCTGGCCGGGTAGCGGACGTATTTCGGGCTGTCGTCGAGCAGGACCCATTGCGCGGCACCGAGAAGCGGGAAGATCACCGCCAGGATGACGTGCATGTTCTGCCACCACTGGGCGGTCGACGCGTCCAGGTGGTGGGGGTGGGTCAGGCCGATTCCCGCCAGGACCAGGCCGGGGAGGGCGACGAGCAGCGTGCGCACGGCCTGAAGCTAGCGGTGATCGGCGCCCGCGAGCGAGTCCCGCGCGAAGTTCACCCGCCTCGGTCGGCTCGTGGAGATTCCGGCTTCCGCTCACGTGAGCGTCAGACCCGCTGGCGCTCAGACTGGGAACACACGCAGGTGTCTGTCGCCGGACGGCCACACGTCCTTAGCGTGGCCGGTATGACGCAACGAGTTGCTGTGGTCACCGGTACCGCGCAGGGCATGGGGCTGCGGATCGCCGAGGTGCTGCGGGAGGACGGGTTCGCCGTCGTCGGCTTCGACCTGCAGGAGAGCCAGGACGGGGTCGTCGGCAACGTCGCGAGCGCCGCGGACGTCGAGAGGCTCACCGAGCACGTCATGAGCACCCATCAGAGGGTGGACGTGCTGGTCAACAACGCCGGGATCGCGGGCATCGTGCCGTTCGAGGACACGAGCCTGGAGCAGTGGGAACGGATCATGGCGGTCAACCTGACCGGGCCGTTCCTGCTCACGCAGGCGCTGGGCAGGATCATGCTGCGACAGGGCAGCGGCAGCGTCGTCAACATCGCGTCGGTGGCCGGGCTGCAGGGCGTCGCGGATCGGGCCGCCTACAACACGACCAAGCACGGGCTGATCGGCCTCACGCGCACCCTGGCCGTCGAGTGGGGCGGGAGGGGAGTGCGGGTCAACGCCGTGTGTCCCGGGTGGGTCAAGACCGAGATGGACGTCGAGTCGCAGGCCGGCGGGTACTACGTGGACGACGACATCACCGACCACGTGCCGATGGGGCGGTTCGCGGCGCCGGACGACATCGCGCAGGCCGTGCGGTTCCTGGCCGGCGACAACGCCAGGTACGTCAACGGGGTCGCGTTGCCGGTCGACGGCGGGTGGACCGCGGACGGCAGCTGGCAGAAGCTGCGCCTGTCCAAGCGGTAGAAGAAGGGGCCGCCCCGAACGAGAGAGGCGGCCCCAACAACAACTACGCCTCGCCGCGGATGAACTTCTCCACGGCCTCGTGCGCCTCGGAGTCCGAGTACTGCACGGGCGGGGACTTCATGAAGTACGAGGAGGCCGAGAGGATCGGGCCGCCGATGCCGCGGTCCAGGGCGATCTTCGCCGCGCGGACCGCGTCGATGATGATGCCCGCGGAGTTCGGGGAGTCCCAGACCTCCAGCTTGTACTCGAGGTTCAGCGGGACGTCACCGAACGCGCGGCCCTCGAGGCGCACGTAGGCCCACTTGCGGTCGTCGAGCCACGCCACGTAGTCGGACGGGCCGATGTGGACGTTGCGCTTGCCCATCTCGCGGTCCACCTGGGACGTGACGGCCTGGGTCTTGGAGACCTTCTTGGACTCCAGGCGCTCCAGTTCCTTCATGTTCAGGAAGTCCATGTTGCCGCCGACGTTCAGCTGCATGGTGCGGTCGAGCTGGACGCCGCGGTCCTCGAACAGCTTCGCCAGCACGCGGTGCGTGATGGTGGCGCCGACCTGGGACTTGATGTCGTCACCGACGATCGGGACGCCGGCGGCGCGGAACTTCTCCGCCCACTCCGGGTCCGACGCGATGAAGACCGGCAGGGCGTTGACGAAGCCGACACCGGCGTCGATGGCGCACTGGGCGTAGAAGCGGTCCGCGTCCTCGGAACCCACGGGCAGGTACGAGACCAGCACGTCGACCTCGGCCTCGCGCAGAGCGGCGACCACGTCGACCGGTGCCGCGTCGGACTCCTCGATCGTCTCCCGGTAGAAGCGACCGAGGCCGTCGTAGGTGTGCCCGCGCTGCACGACGACGCCGAGCGGCGGCACGTCCGCGATCTTGATGGTGTTGTTCTCGCTGGCGCCGATGGCCTCGGAGAGGTCGACACCCACCTTCTTCGCGTCCACGTCGAACGCTGCGACGAACTCGACGTCGCGCACGTGGTAGTCACCGAACTGCACGTGCATCAGACCGGGCACGCGGGTGCTCGGGTCGGCGTCACGGTAGTAGTGGACGCCCTGCACCAGCGACGCCGCGCAGTTGCCAACCCCGACGATGGCCACTCGAACGGTGCGGCGGTTTTCGCCCATTGCCGAGTCCTCCTTGATCAACATGTGAGTTACTGCTCGTCCTGCTCGGACTTCTCGTGCGCGATGAGCTCGTTGAGCCACCGCACCTCGCGCTCCGTGCTTTCCAGGCCTTGGCTGTGCAGCTCACGGGTGTAGCGATCGATCTGCTCACCGGTTCGCGTCAGTCGCTCGCGCAGGCCCTCCCTGCGTTCTTCGACACACCGCCGGCGGCCTTCCAGGATGCGCATCCTGACGTCGGCCGGCGTGCGTGAGAAGAACGCCAGGTGGACCCCGAACGAGTCGTCGTCCCAGGTCTGCGGCCCCGCGTTGGCCAGGAGGTCGGCGAACCGCTCCTTGCCGTCCGGGGTCAGCTTGTAGACCTTGCGAGCCCGACGTCCCCAAGAAAGAGCCGATTCCTCCGGCCCCTCCTCCACGATCAGGCCCGCCCGTTGGAGTCGCCGCAGTGTTGGGTACAGCGATCCGTAGGAGAACGCGCGAAACGCTCCGAGCAGGTCATGCAAGCGCTTGCGCAGCTCGTAGCCGTGCATGGGCGCCTCGTGCAGCAGGCCGAGCAGCGCGAACTCGAACACGAGTCACCTCCCCGCACCTGCACCGATAGGTGAGGTGATTATATCGGCGCGATACATCGTGTGCTCCTCAGAACTGTGGGATGTGGCACACCGTGATACCGCGTCGCCGACCGCTGCCCTGAACGGCCCATCATCGAAAAGCGCCCGGCACGTACTCTTGTCACGTGTTGACCCAACGGCAGGTGGTGGACTACTCGCTGCAGCGACGTGCGCTGCTGGCGGAGGTCCATGCCGGTCGCACGGGCACCATGGAGGTCTGCGACGCGAACCCGTACCTGCTGCGAGCTGCGAAGTTCCACGGTACGGCGACCGACGTGCCCTGCCCGGTGTGCCGCAAGGAACCGCTGACGCACGTGTCGTGGGTCTACGGTGACGAGCTCAAGCACGCGTCCGGGTCGGCGCGGACACCTGAAGAACTGGTGAAGATGGCGAACCTCTTCGACGAGTTCTCCGTGTACCTCGTTGAGGTTTGCCGCACGTGCAGTTGGAACCACCTGGTGCAGTCATACGTCCTGGGGAAGCGTGGGCTGGAAAAGCCACGCAGGAGGACTGCGGCGGAATGACGCTCAGGTGACACTGCTCCGAACGAAGTACGACCACCGAACCGTGTGCTGATGCACGCCGGTCTGGGAGGCCTTTTCACGTGAACGACCAGCATGATGACCGGCAGCGCGGAGGCGAGCCGCAGTGGCCGACCGGGGACGACCCGGACGGCGGCGGCACGAGGCGCGATGTCCCGAATCAGCCGCGACCGGGCACCCCGCCCGGCGGTTTCGCGCGCCCTCCCCAGGGTGGCACGCCGCCCGGTGGTTTCCCACAGCAACAGCCTCCGCGCCGCCCGAACGGACCAGGCGGTCCGCAGGGTGGGCCGCAGGGTGGGCCGCAGGGCGGTCCCGGCCGGCCGATGAACGGTCCGGGCGGTCCCGGCCCGCAGGGCGGTCCCGGCATGGGTGGCCCCGGTCCGCAGGGCGGGCCCGGTGGCCCCGGCGGCAACCGTCCGCCGACGCCTCCCGGTGGCATGCCCATCGCCCCGCCTCCCGGCGCCCGCCGCCCCGGTGGTCCCAGCGGTCCCGGTGGCCCCGGTCCGGGTGGTCCCGGCCCGCAGGGTGGCCCCGGCCGTCCCGGCATGCCCCCGCGCAACCCCGGCGAAGAGCGCACCACGCAGATGCCGCCGGTCAACCGGCCGACGCAACGCGAGCCCGAGCTCATCACCCACCGCGAGCCTGACGACGAGTTCCTCATGGCCGGCGTGGACGACGATGACGACGAGTACTACGACGACGAGCCGGAGCTCACCGAAGAGGAGGAGCGTCGGCTGCGCAAGAAGAAGATCTGGAAGCGCGTCCGCATCGGCGCGTTCGTCGCCATCGGCATGATGATCCTGGGTCCGGTGATCGCCATCGCGGTCGCGTACCCGCTGGTCGACTGGCCGCGCCCGAACGAGATCGCGGACGCCCAGGACAAGACGATCACGCTGCTCTACTCGGACGGCTCCGAGATGGGCAAGATCACCTCGCCGGGCCAGAACCGCACGCTCCTCACCTACGAGGAGATCCCGGACAACGTGAAGAACGCGGTCATGGCCGCGGAGGACGCGAACTTCTACGACAACCCCGGCTTCGACGCCAAGGCGATCGTGCGCGCCGTCTGGATCCAGGCGACGGGCGGCAGCTCGGGTGGTTCCGGTCTGACGCAGCAGTACATCAAGAAGGCCACGGGCAACGAGGAAGCGACGCTGACCCGTAAGTTCACCGAGCTCGTCAAGGCCTACAAGATGAGCAACGAGTCGGACCACAACACGATCCTCACCGCGTACCTCAACACGGTGTACTTCGGTCGTGGCGCGAACGGCTTCAAGGCCGCCTCGCAGGTCTACTACAACAAGCCGATGGCGGAGCTCACCCCGTCCGAGGCCGCGCTCATCGCCGGCATGATCCAGACGCCTTCCTGGTCGGAGGACGTCGAGTACTCGAAGAAGCGCTGGGAGTTCGTGATGCTCCAGATGCTTCAGAAGAAGTGGATCAGCCAGGCCGACTACGACGCCCGCCAGTACCCGCAGCCGCTGCCGTTCGAGCAGACGCAGCCCGCCGGTCTCGACGGCCCGCTCGCCCGCGTGAGCCAGCAGGTCCAGAACGAGATCGACAGCGGGATCGGCAACCTCAGCATGGAGCGTGCGCAGAAGGTCGGCGTCACGATCACCACGACGATCGACAAGGGCATGCAGCAGGCCGCCCTCGACGCCGTGACCGCCGTGATGGAGGGCCAGGACCCGGAACTGCGGACGTCGCTCAGCGCGATCGAGCCGCAGTCGGGCGCGGTCAGGGCCTACTACCCGGGCAAGGACGGCCTGAAGGGCATCGACTACGCCAAGGGCACGATCCAGGAGGCCGGCTCGTCGTTCAAGCCGTTCGACCTGGTGGCCGCGCTCAAGGCGGGCAAGGGCATCGGCGACACCTACGACGCCACCCCGCGCAAGATCGCCGGCGTCGAGGTCCGCAACGCGGGCAACACCACGTGCGGCAAGCAGTGCCCGATCAAGCAGGCCATGAAGGAGTCCCTCAACACCGTGTTCTACGACATGGTGGCGGGTCCGGAGGGCACGGGCACCAAGGCCGTGGCCGACGCGGCGCACGCGGCGGGCATCCCGAAGGTCGTGCGGGTCGGTGGCCAGGAGAAGCAGACCCTGGTCGGTGAGGGCGGCAACCCGCCCACCGCCGGTATCGCCATCGGCGCGGACAGCGCGCAGGTCCGTCCGTTCGACATGGCCTCGGCGTACGCGACGTTCGCGGCGCGCGGCATGTACCGCCAGCCGTTCTTCGTCGCGAAGGTCGTCGGCCCGACCGGTGACGTGCTCTACCAGCACGTCGACCAGGCCGTGCCGGCGTTCGACCCGGTCGAGACGAAGAGCCGCGACATCGCGGACAACGTCACCGAGACGTTGAAGGCGATCCCGTCCGGCGCGATCGCCTGTGCCGGTGGCCGTCCGTGCGCGGGCAAGACCGGTACGCACGAGCTCCCCGGCAGCCTCGACCAGAACTCGAAGGCCTGGATGGTCGGTTACACGCCGCAGCTGTCCGCCTCCGTGTGGGTCGGCAAGGACCAGGGCAACGTGGCCATCAGGGACAAGAGCGGCAAGGCCGTCTTCGGTTCCGGTCTGCCCGGCCTGATGTGGAAGAAGTTCATGGACGCGGCCCTCGCGAACGCGCAGAAGGAAGCGTTCCCGACGCCGGTCCCGCTGGGCAACTTCAACCCGCCGAAGAAGTCGGACCCGCCGGCACCGCCGTCGAGCAACAACCAGCCGTCGAACCCGAGCCCGCCTCCGCAGACGTCGGAGACGAAGCCGCCGCAGACGCAGCCGTCGAAGCCCTGCATCCCCGGCATCACCTGTGAGGACCCGTCGAACGAGCCCCCGGACCCGTCGCAGACGAGGCCCAGGGGTGGTAATCCAGGAGGCTGACCAGTGAAGGGGCCCGGTGCACAGCGCACCGGGCCCCTTCGCTTTGTGCCGTTACCTGGGATGTTGACCACGGCGAAACGGTCTTGGCCGTAACATCCGCCCCGTGCCCAGCAGCCCTGCCGAGCTTCCCGCCGAGTCCTCCGAGAAGGACCTCGCCGAGGACACCGACTCGCTCACGCCCGAGGAGCGCGTCGCACCGACGTGGACCGAGTCACTGGCGCGCGGCCTGAGCAGACCGTTCGGCGGTCCGCTGGGCGAGCACGCGCTGGTCGGCAGGAACTACTTCTGGACGGCCGTGCGGGTCGTCCTGATGCTCGCCGTGGTCACGTTGCTGCTGGGATGGGTGCAGAAGTCGCCGTGCATCCAGCAGTACGTCGACGACAAGGGCGTCGTGCAGCTCGACTGGCGGGGGAGCCGTCAGTTCGTCGCGCTCTGCTACTCCGACACCGTGCCGCTCTACACGGCGGAACGGCTCGACCAGCAGGGCTCCTTCCCGTACATCACGTCGTGGAAGGACGACGAGGGCAAGCCGACCGAGCACGTCCGGTACATGGAGTATCCGGTCGTCACGGGCTTGTTCATGTGGCTCAACGCGCGCGTTGCGCAGGGCCTCGTGGCGTTGGTGCCCGGTCTGCCGATGACGGTCATCGTGTTCTTCAACGTCACGGCGTTCTGGCTCGCGGTGGCGTGGCTGGTGACGGTGTTCTCGGTGGCCCGCATCGCGCGGCGACGGACCTGGGACGCGGCGATCGTGGCGGTGTCACCGCTGGTCATCGTGCACGCGTTCACGAACTTCGACACGATCGCGACGGCGTTCGCCACGGCAGGCATGCTGGCGTGGGCGCGGAAGAAACCCGTGCTCGCCGGTGTGTTGCTGGGGCTCGGTGGCGCGGCGAAGCTCTATCCGTTGTTCCTGCTCGGGCCGTTGCTGTTGTTGTGCTGGCGGTCCAACAGACTCAAGGTCGGTCTCACCACCACTGCGGCGGCCATAGGCGCGTGGGCGTTGGTGAACGCACCGCTGGCGTTGAACCCGGCGTCGCACACGGGCTGGCGGGAGTTCTTCAGGCTCAACACCGAACGCAACGCGGACCCGGACACGCTCTACAACGTCCTCGTGCAGTGGACGGGCTGGCAGGGCTTCGACCCCGGCCTCACGCAGGGGCAGCCGCCGACGGTGCTCAACACGGTCAGCATGGTGCTGTTCCTGGTCTGCTGCGCCGGCATCGCGTACGTGGCGCTGTCGGCGCCCACCCGGCCGCGGCTGGCCCAGCTCGGGTTCCTCGTGGTGGCGGCGTTCCTGCTGACGAACAAGGTGTGGAGCCCGCAGTACTCGCTGTGGCTGGTGCCGCTGGCCGTGCTCGCGTTGCCGCGCTGGAAGCTGTTGCTGGCGTGGATGACCGTGGACGCGCTGGTGTGGGTGCCGCGCATGTACTTCTACCTCGGCACGGACCACAAGGGACTGCCGATCGACTGGTTCCTCGGCGCCGTGCTGCTGCGGGACGCGGCCGTCATCGCGTTGTGCGTGCTGATCCTGAAGGAGATCTACCACCCGGAACGCGACCTGGTGCGGATGGCGGGCGACGACCCGTTGGCGGGCGTGCTGGCCGACGCGCCGGACCGGCCGCTGGTCAGACCCTCACGAGGCGAGCCATTGCACCGAATGCGGTCCCGTTCGGGTGCAGGTGATCCCCGGAGTCGAACTCCGGACGCAGTCTGAGCGGGTCGGCGCGGTCGCGGACGGCCGCGTCGAAGTCGATGGCGTCGGGGAAGGTGGCGCGGATCCACGCGTTCACCTCCTGCCGCTGCTGCTCGCGTTCCTCGGTCCAGGCGAACCAGCCGCGCCACGGCGTGATGGTGCCGACGCGGAACTCCACGCCCTCGGTGCGGCACCGCGCCTGGAGGGTGCGGATGCCCGCGATGACGTTCTCGGCGCTGACGCCGTTCTGGATGTCGTTGATGCCGCCGAGCAGCACGACCTTGCGGACCTCCTTGCTGTACAGGACGTCCCGGTGGACACGGGTGACCATCGGCGCGTTGCCCAGCACCACGCCGTTGCCGTTGATGCCGGCGTTGAGCACCGCGTAGTCGGTCTCGACCAGGGACGGCCAGGTGTTCTCGTACCAGCCTTCGGTGATCGAGTCGCCGAACATCACCACCGCGCCCGGTGCGGTGAAGCCCGCGACCTCGACCGCGGAGATCAGGCAGATCTGCTCGCGGGTCGAGGTGATCGTGCGGTGCGCACGGGCCTGGCACGGCGTTCCGGCCGGTGTGTACGTGCGGATGTCGAGCGTGTCGGTGACCTTGAGCTGCACGGCGTCGCTGTAGACCTCACCGCGCGCACGAATGGTCACGGCCGTGGACCTGTTGAACGTGAGCCGCCGCATCTCGCCGTCCGCCGTGGCGACGACCTCTTGGACGCGGACGGGCTTGATGCCCATGAGGTTCGACAGCCGGACGCGCACGGACGTGCCGCCCGCCGCGAGGTCGACGGTGGTGCGCACGCTCTGGTCCGGTACCGCGCTCGACTGGGTCGGCACGGCCTGCCACACGGGCAGCCAGCGGATCACCTCCGACCGCACCGGCACGCCGGAGGCACCGCAGACCAGCAGCAACGCCAGCGCGATGATCACCCTCACGCTTGCAGTCTGCGTCGGGTCAGGCCCTCGCGGCTACAGTCCCGCGGACGAACTTCAGATCTTCGTGGTCGTCCTCGGTGACGTCCCTCGACTTCAGGAACACCACGAACAACGCCGCGAGCAGCGCGGCCCGGCCCCACACGCCGATCATCACGGCCTGCGCGGAGAAGCTGTCGTAGATCCCCGCCGGCTGGCCGAACTCGATCGCCCAGAACCAGCGGAAGATGCCGATGCCCATCGCGATGTCGACGACGTAGTACGCGAACGCCCACATCAGCCGCACGCGCAGCAGCACGAGGAACGGCACCAGCCACAGCGTGTACTGCGGCGAGTGGACCTTGTGCAGCAGCATGAAGCCGCACAGCATCGCGCCGGACACCGCGATCCACGGGTAGCTGCCCTCGCGGCGGAACCGCACCCAGCCGTAGCCCGCGGCGATCGCGAACGAGACCAGGATCGCGATCGGCGAGAGCACGCCGACCAGCGACTGCATCGCGTCGTCGCCGATGAACGGCCGCAGGCCCCAGTACCAGATCGAGTTCGTGGTGATGTCGACCCGGCGCAGCGACTGGAACTCGAACGACGCCGCCCAGCCGTCGTACCCGGCGATCGCGAACGGCAGGTTGACCAGCACGACCGTGACGATCGAGGCGAGGCCGACCTTGATCGCGCCGGCGACGTCGACCTTCTTGCCGTCGGGCATCTCCTGGCCGCGCCAGCCACCGGTGGCGACGAAGAGCATCAGCGGCAGCACGAACGCCGCCGGGTAGACCTTGAACGCGAACCCGAGGCCCAGCAGAACGGACGCGACCACCGCTCTCTCGACCAGCGGACGGTTCCAGCGGTGCACCACGAAGACCGCGGCGACCGAGCACAGCACGACCGGCAGGTCCCAGTTGTGGAACGCGTAGAGGACCAGCGGTGGCCCGATCGCCCAGAGCAGGGCGCGCCAGCGGGCGAGCTTGCCCAGCAGCCAGCCGGTGAGCAGGCCGAACGGCGCCATCAGCAGCGACGAGTAGAGCAGGTACTCCGCGTCGTTGTGCGCGAAGATCGCACCCGCCCAGATCAGCAGGCCGGAGAGCACCGGGTACTCGACCGTGCCCCCGATGAGGACGCCCTTGTCGTTGATGTTGCCGTCGACGTAGGGGAAGACGTGGCGGTCGATGTCGCGCCCGATCCAGAGGTGCTGGATGTCGGAGTAGCAGACGTCTTCCTTGTTGCGCTCGTCGTAGTCGGGCTGCGTGCGGCCCCACTGGTCGAACGAGGGACCGGTGCAGCGGTCCTTGTTGACGAAGCCCAGCAGCAGCGTGAGCCCGCACAGGAGCACGAGCACGACGGCGGCGGCGCTGCCGAAGCGGTGCGCGAAACGCCGGGCGTCGCCTCGCTCGGGCGTCACGCTCACCACCTCGTGCACGGAGTTCACCGGCCGGCGCGGTCGCGCAGGAAGGCGATGTCTTCTGCCTGGCCCTCGTCCGGTGTCTCCACCACGACGGGGCACCCGGCGCTGGCGACCACGGCCGCCAGTTGATCGGCGTCGATGGTGCCAGTCTTGATGTTGTCGTGCCGATCGCGCGCCGAACCGAAGTCGTCCTTCGAGCTGTTGAGGTGCACGAGGTCGATCCGGCCGGTGATCGCTTTCACCCGATCGACGATGCCGACCAGGTCCTCGCCCGCCGCGAACGCGTGGCAGGTGTCCAGGCAGAAGCCCGAACCGAACTCGCCGACCGCGTCCCAGAGGCGCTTGATGTTGTCGAACGAGCGCGCCATCGCGTTGTCGCCGCCCGCGGTGTTCTCGATCAGCACCGGGACCGCGAAGCCGCCTTCGGCGACCTGCCGTTCGAAGAACTTGCGCCAGTTCGCGAAGCCGTCGGCCGGGTCCTCGCCCTTGGTCACGTGGCCGCCGTGCACGACCAGGCCCTTGGCGCCGACGGTCGCGGCCGCCTCCGCGTGCTGGACCACGTTCTTCCTGGACGGAATCCGGATCTTGTTGTTCAACGACGCGATGTTGATCAGGTACGGGGCGTGGACGAACACCTCGAGGCCGGAGGCGAGCAGGGCCTCCGCCTGCGGGTGGGGTTTGGGCTTCTTCCAACCCTGGGGATCCGACAGGAAGAACTGGACGACCTCGGCCCCGCGTTCGGCCGCGGCGCCGACCGGGTCGTCGTCGCGTACATGGGCCCCGATGCGCATACGCAGGAGGGTAGTCGCCGCCCATAACGTCATCGCAGCCGCCGCCGATAGGAGTAATTGCGAAAACTGGGGGTGGCCCGCGTCACCACCAGGACCTACGGTCGTTACTTGAGAGTAGGAAAGGGGTTCGCATGAGGCTGTTGAGCGTCGCCGCCACGGCGCTGCTGGCCCTGGCGTCCGCTTCGGTGGGCGGGGTCGCGCACGCGGCTGATCCCATCGTGGTCGGGAGCTGTGCCACGTCCGTGCAGGGCGCGCCCGGCACTCCGATCTCTCTCAGTCCGGCCGCCGTGACGCAGCCGATCACCGACCTGGTGCGCGCCGTGCCGCTGCTCGGGCCGCCGCTCGCCGAGCCGTTCCAGAAGGCGTTCGCGCAGGCCAAGCCCATGCCGATCGGTGCGGTGCAGGTCGGGACGCAGACCATTTCCGGCGCGACGATCGCCAACGCGGTGATGGCCGAGGTCAACAAGATCCCGCTGCTCGGGCCGATCCTCGGCACCCTCGACAAGACGGTGCGGCAGACGCTGGGCCAGGGCTGCCAGATCGTCGTGACCGGCGTGAACCAGGTCGCGGCGCCGATCCAGGACGGGTCGAAGGCGATCGCCGACCAGTCGCAGGCGTTGACGCCGCAACTGCCCGGCCAGCCGAAACCCCCTGGTCAGCAGCCCCCCGGCGGTCAGCCGGGGACCCAGCCCGGTACGCAGCCGGGCACTCAGCCCGGCGTTCCGGGCGTCGGAGCCGGTGCGCCCAGCAACCGCGACTTCTCGCTGTACCCGATCGGCTCGAACTTCGGGCGCGTGCCGCTGTTCAGCTACGGCTCGCTGCCGTTCGCGATGCCGGGCCTGTACTCGCCGTCCCCCGGCGTCCGGTACGGCTCGCAGGTGCCGCGCGCGTCCAACGGCACGGGCATCGAGGGCGACTCGGTGCAGGCCGCCGGTCGCGCCACGGCGTTGCCGCGGCTCTCGGGTCCCGGCGGTGTCGGCGCTCCGGTGCTGGTCGCGGTGCTGATGCTGGCGCTGGTCACGGGCGCGCTGGTGCGGACCTGGGTGCTCCGCCGCACCCCTGCGTAGTCGCCGGACGCGCTCTGTTAACCTTTGTCAGTTGCTGACGCGACGACCCTCCTGCCACGGAAAGCCCGTGGCCGCGAGTCCACAGGAGGTGAGTGGTCCTCATGCGTCATTACGAAGTGATGGTCATCCTCGACCCCAGCCTTGACGAGCGCACGATCGCGCCGTCTCTCGACACGTTCCTCAACGTCATCCGCACCACGGGCGGAAACGTTGAGAAGGTCGAGGTGTGGGGCAAGCGCCGGTTGAGCTTCGAGATCAACAAGAACAGCGAGGGCATCTACGCGGTGCTCGACCTGACCTCGACGCCTGACGCGGTGAAGGAACTGGACCGCCAGCTCGGTCTGCAGGAGACGGTGCTCCGGACGAAGGTCCTGCGCCGCGAGCCCGCCAAGTCGGCCGTCAAGGCCTGACGAACCTCGATTAGGGGAGCTCCCAAGACATGGCTGGTGAGACGACGATCACGGTGGTCGGGAACCTGACTGCCGACCCGGAACTCCGCTTCACCCAGAGCGGTGCCGCGGTGGCCTCCTTCACGGTGGCCTCCACGCCCCGCACCTTCGACCGCCAGTCCGGCGAGTGGAAGGACGGCGAAGCGCTGTTCCTGCGGTGCAACGTGTGGCGGCAGGTCGCCGAGAACGTGGCCGAGTCGCTCACCCGCGGTTCGCGAGTGCTCGTCTCCGGACGGCTGCGCCAGCGTTCCTTCGAGACGAAGGAAGGCGAGAAGCGCACCGTCGTGGAGCTTGAGGTCGACGAGATCGGCCCCTCGCTGCGCTACGCGACCGCGAAGGTCAACAAGGTCAGCCGTGGAGACGGCGGTGGCGGCGGCTTCGGCGGCGGCGGCGGTCAGCAGTCTCGCGGCGGTGGCGGCGGCGCGCCGGCAGACGACCCGTGGGGTTCCGCCCCGCCGGCCGGCTCCGGTGGCTTTGCCGACGAGCCCCCCTTCTAGACCGAACCGCACCGGTCATCCAGTACTTCATTCACTGCGTATCCAGGAGTTAGAGACACATGGCCAAGCCGCCTGTGCGCAAGCCCAAGAAGAAGGTCTGCGCCTTCTGCAAGGACAAGAGCGCGTCCCTGATCGACTACAAGGACACGACGCTGCTCCGCAAGTTCATCTCGGACCGCGGCAAGATCCGTGCCCGCCGCGTCACGGGCAACTGCTCGCAGCACCAGCGCGACGTCGCTGTTGCCGTGAAGAACGCCCGTGAGATGGCCCTGCTGCCCTACACCTCGACCGCTCGCTAAGAAAGGGGACATTCGCGATGAAGCTCATCCTCACCGCTGACGTTTCCGGCCTTGGCGCTCCCGGCGACATCGTCGAGGTCAAGGACGGCTACGGCCGCAACTACCTGCTCCCGCGCGGTCTCGCGATCGTCGCGACCCGCGGTGCGCAGAAGCAGATCCAGGTCATCACCCGCGCGCAGGACACCCGCCGCGTGCGCGACCTGGACCACGCCAAGGAGATCAAGGCCGCGCTCGAGGGTCTGGGTGGCGTCACCCTGACCGCGAAGGCCGCCTCGGGCTCCAAGAAGCTGTTCGGCTCGGTCACCAACGCGGACGTGGCGGCTGCCGTCAAGTCCGCCGGTGGTCCGGTGCTGGACAAGCGCGCCATCGAGCTGCCGGGTCACATCAAGACCACGGGCAAGCACTCGGTGACGGTTCGCCTCCACCCCGAGGTCACCGTCGCCCTGCCGCTGAACGTCACGGCCGGCGAGTAATTGACTTTGGGCCATGATCACCACCCGATGGTGGGGATCGCCCACGGTTGAGTTTGCTGAAGCGCCGCCTACCCGGAATGCTCCGGGTGGGTGGCGCTTTCGCTCGTTCGGACCAGTGCGCGCTTGTCCACGTCCTGTGGATAAACCGAAGGTTTACCGACGCCGCGACACGCCGACGAGAGTGTTTTTCGCGACACGCCGAGGGCGTGCCACACAACTTTTTCCACAACTTGTGCACAGCCTTTGAGCTGGGGTTATTTCTGTCACTCCACTGGTTGTCAACAGGTTGTCCCCAGCGCCCTCACCCCTGTGAGCAACCATCCACAGGTTGTCCCCCAGTTGTCCACAGGACGATCCACACGCTGGTTTGCTTGCTCCGGACGGGTCCCTCTAGCGTCGCTACCAGGGCGCCCCATCGCGCAGCGTGGCCGCCCGACATTGTCGGTGCCGCGAGGTACAACTAGGGGACTCAGGCACCGGCTTCTCGACTCTTCGCAGGGGTGATTCAGCAGTGGCGCTCGTGGACGACCGGGGCATGGCGGAACCCGCTTTCGAGCGCCAGCCGCCTCAGGACCTGGCCGCGGAGCAGTCCGTGCTGGGCGGCATGTTGCTGTCGAAGGACGCCATCGCGGACGTCATCGAGGCCCTCGCCCCGAACGACTTCTACCGCCCTGCCCACCAGGCGATCTACGACTGCATCCTCGACCTCTACGGCCGGGGCGAACCGGCCGACCCGATCACCATCTCCGCCGAGCTCGAACGCCGCGGCGAACTGCTGCGCGTCGGCGGCGCACCGTACCTGCACACGTTGATCGCGACGGTCCCCACGGCGGCGAACGCGGGTTACTACGCCGAGATCGTCGCCGAGAAGGCGGTTCTGCGTCGCCTCGTCGAGGCCGGCACCCGCATCGTGCAGCTCGGCTACAACGGAGCGGAGGGCGCGGACGTCGACGAGGTGGTCGACCGGGCCCAGGCCGCGATCTACGAGGTCACCGACCGCCGCACCACCGAGGACTACGTCGCCCTCGAGGACCTGCTCCAGCCGACGATGGACGAGATCGACGCCATCGCGTCCCGGGGCGGCATCTCCCAGGGCATCCCGACGGGCTTCGCGGACCTCGACGCCCTCACCAACGGCCTGCACGGCGGCCAGATGATCATCGTCGCCGCCCGCCCCGGTGTCGGCAAGGCGCTGGCTCTCGACACCCCGCTGCCCACCCCGTCCGGCTGGACGACGATGGGTTCCGTCGCGGTCGGCTCGTACCTGATCGGCGCCGACGGCCGCCCGACCCGCGTCGTCGCCGCGACCGAGGTGATGACTGGGCGCCCGTGTTTCGAGGTCGAGTTCTCCGACGGCACCGTCATCACCGCCGACGCCGAACACCAGTGGCTGACCGAGTCCTGCTCCGAGACCGGTGGCTTCTGGGCCATCCGCACCACCGCACAGCTCTTCGATCGCGTCGGCCTCTGCCGCCAGTACGTGCGCCTGTCCTCGGCCTGGGAACTGCCTGCTGCCGCGCTGCCGCTGTCGCCGCGCGCGCTCGGCCTGTTCCTCTCGGGCCTCGGCGACCTGGAACTGACCGACGAGGAGCTCCGCGTCGCGAAGGACCTCGACGTGGCCGACGACCCGCACATCCCGGCCGCGTACCTGCGCGCGTCGCACAAGCAGCGGGCCGAACTCCTCGCCGCCCTGCAGATCGACGGGCGTTTCGCCCGCCTGCGCCGCGACGTGGACGAGCTGACCGCGAGCCTCGGCCGGCACGACCAGGTGGAGATCCTCGCCGTCCGCCCGGTCGCCTCGGTCCCGGTCCGCTGCGTGGAGGTCGACAACCACGACCACCTGTACCTGGCCGGCGAGACCATGATCCCGACCCACAACTCGACGCTCGGCCTGGACTTCGCCAGGTCGTGCTCGGTGAAGCACGGCATGACCAGCGCCATCTTCAGCCTGGAAATGAGCCGCACCGAAATCGTCATGCGCATGCTCTCCGCCGAGGCCCGCATCCGCCTCAGCGACATGCGAGGCGGCACCATGAGCGACGACGACTGGACCCGCCTGGCCCGCCGCATGAGCGAGATCAGCGAAGCGCCCCTGTTCGTCGACGACAGCCCCAACCTCACCATGATGGAGATCCGGGCCAAGGCCCGTCGGTTGAAGCAGCGCCACGACCTCAAGCTCGTCGTCGTCGACTACCTCCAGCTGATGTCGTCCGGCAAGAAGACCGAGTCCCGCCAGCAGGAAGTCTCGGAGTTCTCCCGAAACCTGAAGCTGATCGCCAAGGAACTCCACGTTCCGGTGATCGCGATCTCGCAGCTGAACCGTGGTCCGGAACAGCGGACCGACAAGCGGCCGATGCTGTCCGACCTTCGTGAGTCCGGGTCGCTGGAGCAGGACGCCGACATGGTCATCCTGGTCAACCGGCCTGACGCTTGGGAGCGGGACGATCCCCGGGCCGGTGAGGCTGACCTGATCATCGCCAAGCACCGTGCTGGGCCTACGGCGACCATCACCGTGGCGCACCAGCTGCACTACTCGCGGTTCACGGACCTGGCCCAGACCTGATCAGGTCGCCTTCGGGTGGTGGTTGCGTTGGGCTGCAAAGACTTTGACGAGCCGGGCCATTTCATCGCCGCTGCGCGACGGTAGGGATCGGGTTGGGCGCGTACGTCACCACACCAGCTCGACGGTTCAGCCAAGACTGACGCCTCGCCTGCGGCATTGCGTTGGGTCTTGGCGGGCTCGGCTGCGCCGTCGCGATGCTGGCGCTCGGTCGGACCTCAGGCGCGTGGGGTCAGGCCTCGCAGGGCCGTGTCCACCACCCTGTGGGCGTAGTCGCTGGTCAGCGGTTCGGTGCGGTGCAGCCAGCGGGTGAGGATCGGGCCCCAGATCAGGTCCACCGCCACGTCCAGGTCCACGTCGTCCGCGATCTGGCCCGCCTCTTGCGCTGCTGCCAGGCGGGCCTTCTTCAGGGCGCGCATGGGGCCGTCGAGTCTGGTGGCGTAGTCAGCGGCCAGGTCCTGGTCGTGGACCACCTCGGTGTGCATGGCTCGCATCGCCTGGTCCAGGCCCGGGTCGTTCAGTTCGTCGACGGTGGCGTCCAGTACTGCCTTCAGGTCCGTGGCCAGGTCGCCGGTGTCGGGGAGTGACGCTGCTCCGCCGTCTCCTGCCAGGGAGAGGAAGGCGTCGAAGAGGAGTTCGCCCTTCGTCGGCCACCAGCGGTAGATGGTCTGTTTGCCGACGCCTGCTGCCTTGGCGATGGCGACCATCGTGACGTTGGGGTAGCCGATCTCGCTGACCAGCGCGAGGGCCGCGGTGAGGATCGCGCGGCGGGAGGAGTCGCTGCGGCGGGTGGGATCTGGGGCGACCTTGGTGGGCACTCGGGGAATCTAGCAGGTCACGAGACGAGACGACTCGTCTCGTTGACAAACCCAAAGGAAGCAGGCATGCTTCCACTCAACGAGACGAGACGTCTCGTCTCGTTGGATCAAGGGGAGAAGCAGATGAACGTCGCTGGGGCTCGTGTTTGGTTTGTCACTGGTGCCAGCCGTGGGCTGGGGCGGGCGTTCACGGAGGCCGCGCTCGGTGCCGGCGACGTGGTGGTCGGGGTGGCTCGGGATGTGTCGCGGCTGGACGACCTCGTCGCGGAGCACCCGGAGCGCGTGCTGGCGCTCGCCGTTGACGTGACGGATCGGGAGAAGGTGTTCGAGGCCGTTGACCAGGCCGTGGAACGGTTCGGGCGGCTTGATGTCGTGGTGAACAACGCCGGGGTGTTGCACGCCGGGATGGTCGAGGAGTTCAGCGAGGCCGAGGCCCGGGCTCAGATGGAGCTCAACTTCTTCGGGGCGTTGTGGGTCAGTCAGGCCGTGATGCCGCAGCTGCGGAAGCAGCGGAGTGGGCACCTCCTGCAGGTTTCCAGCATCGGGGCGCTCGGCGGGTTTCCCAGTACCGGCTTGTACAGCGCCAGCAAGTTCGCGCTCGAAGGGATGAGCGAGGCGTTGGCCGCTGAGGCGAAGCAGTTCGGGGTCAAGGTCACCATCGTGCAGCCCGGTGGGTACTGGACCGACCTGTACGCGAGCAGCCAGGCGACGACGCCCGATCCCGTCTACCAGGATCTGCGGACTGAGCTGGAGAAGCAGTGGGCCGAGGGGTCCGTGGACAGCGAGCCGCGGCTGGCCGCGGAGGCGGTGCTGAAGCTGGTCGACGCCGAGGAGCCGCCGTTGCGGCTGTTGCTCGGGAGCATGGTTTACGACGTCGCGTTCTACCTGTCGAAGCAGCGGATGGAGACGTGGGCCGCCTGGGAGGAGACGAGTCGGGCGGCGGAGAAGGCCGTGCCCAACCCCAACGCATAACGGCACTCACCCGTCGTGGTGGTGGTGCTGGTCAACAGCACGAGGCTCGGCTAGAACCGGAGGGTGCTGCACGACCCGCTCACGGGGCTGCCCGGACACGCGCTGCTGCTCGACCGCCTGGAGCAGGCGCTGATTCGTGCGCGGACACGGGGCACGCTCGTCACGTTGGTCCTCATCAGCGGGCCGGACGACGTGATCGAGGCGGCCAAGCGACTGCGGAACGGGTTGCGGCCGGACTTCACGGTGGCGCGGTTCAGCGACTCGGCGCTCGCGGTGCTGGCGGAGCACGACTTCGGGGACGGGGAGCCGATCGCCGAGCTCACCCGGCAGCTGGTGGGGGAGAGTCCGCACGTGCACTGGGTGACCAGTGACGGGGACGCGCAGCCGCACGACGTCATCGAGACAGCACGAACTCCCCCGGAACGGCACTGAGCCCCAGCGACACCGTCGTGTCGCTGGGGCTCAGCTTCTTACCGGAGGAGGGTGTTGCGTCTAGCGGGTGTTGCTTACAGCAGGCCGGACACCGTCTTGAAGACGTTGGCCGTGTCCAGCGCGGACAGCGCCGGGGCACCGAACGGCAGCTGCGGCAGCGCGCGCTCGTCGGCCTGCGGGGCCAGGCCCTGGGTCGGGTTCAGGTTGAGACCCGAGAGGGAGGCCGGGCCGTCGACCGGGAGCGTCGGCAGCGAGCGCTCGGTCGGCAGGGCGGGCAGCTGGACCGGCACCGGCAGGGCCGGGGCGGTCACGGGCAGGGACGGCAGCGAACGCTCGGTGGCGCCGGCCGGAACCAGGTCCTTGGCACCGTCGAGCAGCTGGCCCAGGGGCAGGCCCTGGACGTTCGGGGACAGGCTCGCGAGGCCACCGTTCACCGGCAGAGCGGTGCGCTCCTGCGCCACACCGGGCAGCGCGGGGACGGGCAGCGTGCCGGCCATCGCGGTCAGGTCAGCCGGGTTCGGGAACTGGTTGACCGGCAGCTTGCTGTCGAGGCCGTGGAAGGTCGGAACCTGGTTGGCCTTCAGCAGGCTGTCGACGCCCTTGGGGAGCTCGAGGCCCTTGAGCTGCGCGGCGCGCAGGGTGCCGTCGGTGTCCTCGCCGGTGAGCTGCGTGTCGTCGCTCTGGCCCAGCGTGGTCGCCTGGCCGACGACCTCGACGGGGATGCGCGCGACCTTGGCCGCCGCCTCGACCGGAACGGTCATCTCGCGGGCGGTCAGCGGGCCGGAGCCCTCGGTCAGCATCTCGCCGCCGGCCTGGGTGTACGACGACTTGTCGGTGACGGTCGTCGCGTTGCCCGCAGCCGCGACCGCGTCCGCGTAGACGCCCGCGAAGGCGTTGGCGGGGACGTGGATCAGGTTGCCGGACACCGAGGCGTCGTCGGCCGTCGAGTAGCTGTCGGCACCCGAGATGACGTTGGTGTCGGACACCACGTCGGAGTTGGTGATGCCGGCCGCGGCGACCGTGTTGCCCGGCACCGCGGGGAGAACGGCCGGCTGAGCGCCGATCAGGTTGCCGGAGACGGCACCCTTGTCACCGTTGCTGTTGACGTCGCCACCGGCGACGGACGACAGCGAGTTGGTGGAGAAGGCGTCGACGTTGCTGCCGCCGCCGACCGACCAGCCGAGCACCTGCGTGCCGGTGGCGACCGGAGCCGACACGACGTTGCCCGCGATGGAGCCCGCCTCGCCGGTGGTGATGGCGTCGCCGCCGGCCTTCATGTCGGTGGCGTTGTCACCGGTGGTCTTGTTGTTGCCGACCAGGGTGGCACCGTCGGCGAAGACCTGGGCCGGCGTCGAGGTCGGGACCTGGACGATGTTGCCGGAGGCCGAGGACTTCTTGCCGAACGCCTTGGGGTCGTCGCCCGCGATGACCTTGGTGTCGTTCGAGGTGTCCGACGTGGTGTTGCCGACGAGGCCCGCGGTGACCGCGAAGACCTGCGGCGCGGCGGCCGTCGGGGCGGTCACGATGTTGCTGGAGACCGTGCCGTTGTCGTCTTCGGTGTTCGGCTGGCCGCTGGAACGGACCGACTTGGTCTCGTCCGCGGAGCCCGACGCCTGGCCACCGAGGGTGCCGGCGATGCCGTAGACCTCGGCCGGGGTGGCAACGGGGGTCTGGGCGATGTTGCCCGAGATCACCGAGTCGTTGCCGGTGGTGCCCTGGTAGCCGCCCGTCTCCGAGTCGACGTCGTTGACGCAGGTGCCCGCCGCCTGGCCGGCCAGCGTCGCACCGTTGCCGCACACGTCCACGGCCGTGGCCGGGGGAACGTCGGCGATGTTGCCCGAGAGGACCGACTTGTCGCCCAGCGTGTAGGCGTCGCCACCGGCGTTCGAGGTGACCTCGTTCGCGTGGTCGGTCAGCGCGTTGCCGACCAGGGACGCGCCGTTGCCGCCGACCGAGGTGGGCAGCGAGACGGGGACGCCCGCGATGTTGCCGGACGCGGTGGAGCCGCGGCCGTCGGTGTGGATGTGGCCACCGGCGTCGGACCAGTTCGACGTGTCGCTCACAGCGGCGGCGTTGCCACCGACCGCGGCGGCGTTGTCGTCCACCGTGACGGGGCCCGCGAGGGCGGGGGCCACGACGTTGCCGGCCAGCGTGGCCGGGTCACCGTTGGTGTCGGTCTTGCCACCGGCGATCGCGGTGCCGGTCTGCACCGAGTCGGTGCCGGAGTTGCCCGCACCCGCGGCGGAGTTGCCGTTGACCTCGGCCAGCGGGGCCAGCGGGATCGGCACTGCGTTGCCGGAGATGGAGCTGCTCTTGCCGCTCGTCAGCACGTCGCCCTCGGAGGACGCGAACGTGTCGGCGGTCGAGTTGGCCTGCGCGATGCCGGCCGCACCCACACCGTTGCCGGTGATCTGGACGGGGGTCGCACCCTGCTCGGCGACGACGTTGCCGGAGATGGCGCCGCGGTCACCGTTGGTGGTGATGTCGCCGCCGGTCGTCGAGACCTGCTCGGCGGCCGTGTTGGTGGTGGCGTTGCCACCCGCCGCGATGGCGTTGCCGGTGATCTGGACCGGCAGGATGTGGTTGACGGCGACGACGTTGCCGGCCAGCGCCTGGCCCGCGCCGTCCGTGACGATCGTGCCGTCGCGGTGCGTGGTCTGCGAGCAGTCGGCGGTCGCGTCGGTGTTCGCGAGGACCGCGATCGCGTTGCCGCAGATGTTGATCGGCACATCGACGTGCGCCTGGATCGTGTTGCCGCGGATGAGGCCCTGCAGCGCGGTGCCCTGCAGGCGCTCACCGGCCTGGCGGACCAGCGGGTTCGCGACGGGCGCAGCCGTGCGGGTGGGCACCGCGCTGGTGACGCGGTCCGTGCTGATCGTGCGGTCGACCTTGGGGAGAGTGATCTCCTTGACCGGGGTGGCCAGCTTGTTCTGGTCCGCCTTCAGCGGGACCGAAGCGGCGACGTCGACGGCCGGCGGGGCGGCGTCGGGGTCGACGTTCTCCTGGGCAGAAGCGATGCCCGTACCGAGCATCAGCAAACCACCAGTGACAAACGCGGTCTGAAGTCCGCGCTTTGCCCAGGTCTGCATTAGATCTCCTTTTTCCAAATTCCCGTTCAGAGAAACGGGGGTTCATGGGAGGTGGGGCCGAGAACGCGCAGGGGAAGGCGCGTCTTTCACCGGGGGAGTCGCACGCGGTGATCGACCGAAAGGAGCGCAAGAAAAAAGCGCGTCGGTCGAATCCCGGACAGCCGTGGGGAGGAAGGCTGTCGCGGACCGCGCGCTGTGATCAGTCGGGGTTGATACCGGGCTGCTTGCCCGGCGTCACGGTGACCTCGTCGGTGGACGGCGCGAGAGCAGCCGTCGACGAGATGCCGTGAGCGTTGCCGGGAGCAGCGAGAGCAGCGAGAAGGCTGCCCTTGGCAGAGCCAGAACCGTCGTGGCACGAGGAGCACTGCACCGGCGCGGGGGCCGGGACGGGCAGCTTCGGCAACGGGTTGCTGGGCAGGGACGGACGCTGTTCGGAGGGCACGACGAAGTTGTGGTGCTCCAACAGGTCAGTCCACGAAGCACCGGACGGGCCGGTGTACTGCGAGACCACCGGGTCCGCCGACTGGACGGCTCCGGTGGCAGGGGCCGGGATCTCCGGGAACGTCACGTCGAGCATCCGCTCTTCGGCGGGTGCCTGCGTCTGACCGATCCTGGTGACCTGCGGCAGGATGCGCTCGGCGATCGTCTCGACCGCCTGCTGGACCTGCACGTTCGGCAGGGCGGCGCGAGCCTTCTCCTGCTCGGCGCGCAAGGTCTCGTCGATCTTGTGCACTGCCTTGGCAGCCGGAACGACGACGACCGGCAGCTTCTCGTCGCTGGACGCGACGACCTTGCTGACGATGTCGAACTGCTGCGTGTCAGCGCCTTCGGCCGCGTGGGCCGACGACGTGCCGAGTGCCCACGCAACGGCCGTTCCCGCGATCGCCCCACCGACGGCGAGCAGCGCACGGGTGGCGAACCGGCGCATGCCGGACGCTCCCGTCTTCGCTCGCAGATCAGCGGAGAACAACGCAGGAAACCTCGCTACTCGGTGGCACTCAAGGGAATCGCCGACGATCAAGATCAAGCTGATCAAGTCGACGTCGGCGACTCTGCCAGTCCATCCACCCCGAATGCACGCTCTGAGCGCCCGGTTAACCACATCGTGTGAACGCCCCGCCTGAAATCGCGCGGAATTACACGCGTTTAAGAACGCGTGCGGCTCCCGCAGCAGCAGTAGAAGCGAGCACCCAGCCAACGGCCACGAGCAGCGCCGCGACCCATTGCGACGCACCCGTGAACTGCCATTTCCCGTCCTGACCGAAGTCGATGATCGGGATCAACAGGTCGAGCGCGAGCAGGGCGGCGTTCCAGACCGGGTCCTCGTCCTTGTTGAGCCGGACCATCGGGTGCCAGTTGAACCACAGCGCGCCGACGAGCCAGAAGACGGCGAGCCAGCAGATCGCGAGCCACGGCCGGTAGCCGTACCCGACGGTGAAGCGCTGCACCATGCCCCAGACCCGACCGGCCCTGCCGAGTTCCGAGTAGCGGCGGCGCTGCTTCTCCAGCTGGACCTTCTGCGCGAGTTCCTCTTCGCCACCCTGCTGGTAGACGGCGGCGAGCTGCTCGTACGGTCCGGGCGCGAAGTCCGGCTGGACCTTGAGCAGCCACTTCAGCCGCGTCTGCACCGGCACGTCCGGGTCGGCGGTGATGCCGGCGAACTCGAAGTCGTCCACGGCGACGCCGCCCCTGGCGTCCCACAGCCCCGGCCCGTCGGTCACCGACACGGCCTTGAGGCGGCTCAGCACGACCTTGCCCTTGGGCTCCTGGCCCTCGGGGATGTGCAGGCGGAACTGGTGCACGGTGAGGCCGTAGGCGTTCAACGCGATGTCGGCGGCGGTCGAGCCGAGGTGCGAGTCGCTGAACGTGGCCATCTTGCCGACCTCGCCGAGTCTGATCCGCACACCGCCGACGGCCGTGAACCCGCGGCTGCACAACAGGTCCTTGCCGATCGTGATGGCGCGGGCGTCGAGTGAGGGCTTCTGCGTGCCGTTCGGCCGCAGGCGTGGCAACGTGAGCTCGGCGCCGGACAGGTCGAGCGTGGAGCCGATGTTCGCGTTCTGCAGGCGGATCGAGCCCTTGGCCTTCAGCTCGCGCAGGAAGAGCGTGCCTCCTATCTGGAGGCGGTCGGCGAACAGGACGTCGATGCCCGGCCCGTGCAACGAGACGCCGGACATGCTGGCGCTGCCCATGATCGTCGCGTTGGACAACCGCACCTGGCCGTAGGTCTGCAACGCCGGGCAACGCGTGCCCGCGCCGTTGACCGCGCTGCGCGCCTCGACGTCACCGCGCACCTGCATGCCGTCGGCGTGCAGTGCGACGGGGATGCGGTTGGTGACGTCACCAGCGAGTTCCTCGGCGACCTCGCGCGGCCCGATCACCGCGCCGGACATCCGCAGGTACCCGCCGACGCTCGCGTTGGGCAGCCGGACCGTGCCGGTGCTGGTGAACCCGTCGTCGAGCTCGACGTTGCCCTCGACCCGGATGCGGTCGGCCACCAGCGTCGCGGCCTCGTCCGCCGATCCGTGCGGCAGGACGAGCACCTGGTTGTCGACGCGGTGGGTGGAGTTGAGGCGGGCGCCGGTGAACTCGACGTTGCCGCCGATCCGTGCGCCGTCGAAGAGGACGCGGCCGTCGGCGGTGAACCGGCCGCCCTCGGCGTTGCAGAAGACGTTGCCGGCGACGACGAGCCCGGACGCGTCGAGCGCGTCCTTGCCGGTGTTGATCAGCCGCGCACCCCCGAGGTGCACGCTGCCGCCGACGTTCGCGCCGCGCAGCCTCACCTCACCTTGCGCGCGCATCGCGATGGCCTGCACGGAACCGCTGACCCGCAGGCGTGCGCCGAGCAGCGCGTGGTGGGTGTTGGAACGGAGCACCGCGCCGGCGAGCCGGAGGGTGCCGTCCACCGCCGCGTCGGTGAGGTCGACGGTGCCGGTGCAGGTGAAGCCGGCTTCGAGCACCAGGTCGCTGAAGACCCTGAGGTTGCGGCCCTGCAGACCCGGCACGCGGGTACCGCGCAGGCGCAGGCCGATCAGGCGGGCCATGCGGAGGTCGAGCGGTTCCTCGAACGCGCAGTGGGTCAGGTCGATGACCCGCGTGACGCGCGTGCCCTCGAGTTCGAACTTCCCGGTGATCCGCGCGTTGCGCAGGCGCAAAGCGGGTAGTCCCTTGCGCGGAACGCGGTACATACCGGTCAGCAGACCGGTGAGCACCTCGCCGCGGGCGCTCTGTCCGGTCAGGTCGATCTCGGTGCCGCCGGCGTAGGCGCCCGCGACCTGGCGCTCGACTTCGGTCAAGTCTTCCGGCTTGATCACTTCGTCCTCCCCCTGACGAGTCGGATCATCCCTGGTGGAGTTCCGGGTTGGCGAGGGTCCGAACAGTTAAGTTGAGGTCCATGAGCACGCCGGAGTCGGAGATCAGCAACCGCGTTCCGAAGCTGTTGCGGGTGAGCGCCGCGCTGAGCTGGCGGTTCGTCGTGGTGATCGCCGCGTTGTACGTCGTCGCGTACGTGTTCGGCTTCCTCGCGTCGATCGTGATCCCCGTCGCAATCGCCCTGCTGCTCGCCGCCCTGCTGTCGCCGGGGGTGACGAAGCTCGTCGAGTGGCGGGTGCCGCGCGGGGTCGCGACCACGGTGATGATGATCCTGGGCATCGGCGTGCTCGGCGGTGTGCTGACGTTCGTGATCAGCGAGTTCTCCCGCGGTCTGCCGGAGCTGCAGTCGCAGGTGGCCGCGTCGCTGGACACCATCCAGAAGTGGCTGAAGGACGGGCCCGCGCACCTGTCGGACCAGCAGCTGCAGGGGTACGTCAACGAGGTCGTCAAGACGATCAAGGAGAACCAGGCGGAGATCACGTCCGGTGCCCTCACCACCGCGGCGACCCTCGGCGAGCTGCTGACCGGGTTGCTGCTGGCGCTCTTCACGCTGATCTTCTTCTTGCACGACGGCGACGGGATCTGGCGGTTCGTCACCCGCGCGGTGCCCAGGGACGTGCGGCAGCGGGTGGACGTGGCCGGGCGCCGCGGGTTCGGGTCGCTCGTCTCCTACGTGCGGGCGACCGCCGTGGTCGCGATCGTGGACGCCGTCGGTGTCGGCATCGGGCTGGCGATCATCGGGGTGCCGCTCGTGGTGCCGCTGTCGGCGTTGGTGTTCCTCGGGGCGTTCATCCCCATCATCGGTGCGGTGTTCACGGGCGCTGTGGCTGTGTTGATCGCGTTGGTGACCAACGGGCCTATCGCTGCGCTTGTGGTGCTGGCCGTGTTGATCGGCGTGATGCAGCTGGAGTCGCACGTCCTGCAGCCGTTGTTGCTGGGGCGCGCGGTGAAGCTGCACCCGCTGGCCGTGGTGCTGGCCATCGCCGGCGGGTTGGTGACCGGCGGGATCGCCGGGGCGTTGCTGGCGGTGCCGTTGCTGGCGGTGCTGAACTCCGGGATCCGGTCGCTGGTGTCCGATGCGGACGCGGCGCAGGAGCCGGAGCAGGTGGACGTGCTGAACCCGCAGGACACGGCACCCAAGGACGACAAGAGCGAACGGGTGAAGGAACTCTGAACGTGCGCACTGGAACGTTCGACTACACGATCACCGGCAGGGGTACCGTCGCCTCGGCGGTCGACCTGATGGCCGACGTCCCGCGGCTGGTGACCATGCACCCGCTGGCGGTCTCGACCGCGACCGTGCCGCCGGGTCCGGGCGTGCTGCGCAGCACCGCCGTTACGTCGCGGCTGAAGTTCGGACCGGTGGGCATGCACATCACCTACCGCGCGGACCTGGTGCTGCGCGGCGACGACGAGGTGCTCACCGTGGCGCACCAACAGCCCCGGACGACGTTGCGCAGCCACGTGAAGGTGGCCGAGGCCGGGACCGGGCAGGTGCGGATCGACGTGGGCATCACGTTCGAGTCGCCGAGCCTGCTCTTCTCCTACGGGTTCGCGAAGGCGCGGTTCGCGCACGAGCACATGCGCACGGAGATCACGAAGTACCTGAACGCCTAAGCGCCGTCCCGCACCCCAGCGCCGCCGTCGTGTGACGCACGCGGGGCCCCTGCGTGCGGTCCACGCGAACGAAAGCGCCCCGCGTGCACTGAGTGGACGGCGTGTCGCGGCTGGGGGGGGGGGGGGGGACGGCGTATCGCGGTGGGGCGCTAGGCCATCGACACGAGGTTGCGTCCGTACGCCTTCGCCGCGAGCAACGCCGCGTCCGCCGCCACCAGCAGGTCCGGCAGCTCGTACCCGAACCGGGTCGTCGTCGACACCCCGATGGACACGGTCAGCCCCTGGAGCTCGTACGGCTTGCCGTCGTACGCCATCGTGGGCACCCGCAACGCCGCCACGGCCTTGCGCACCCGTTCCGCCACCGACTCGGCCTCGTCGGGAGTGGCCTCGGGCAGCAGCACCACGAACTCCTCGCCACCGAACCGCCCGACGAGGTCGCCGCGCCGGACGGTGCCGCGCAGCAGCAACGAGATCGCGGCCAGCGCCGCGTCCCCGGCCAGGTGGCCGACCTCGTCGTTGACCTTCTTGAAGTGGTCCAGGTCGAGCAGCATCACGGCCATCGGGCGGGTGCGGCCCGCGCCCTTGGTCAGTTCGTAACGGGCCCGGCTGTCCCAGTGGACGGCGTTGGCGAGGCCGGTCTTGGCGTCGCGCTGGGCCGAGCGGCGCCATTGGGGGAGTTGGGCCGCTCGTTCCAGCAGGGCCAGCGGGGGTCCGGCGATCAGGGCGTGGACGGCGTTCGAGGTGGCCACGCAGCCCATGAGGCCACCGATCGACACGGCCACTATCCCCAGGACCGCGTCGATGGGTTCGCCGACGTTCTCCTCGAACGTCGCGGTGGGGCGGCGGAGCTTGAGGCCGAAGGCGATCAGGCCGGCGCGCAGGATCAGCAGGATGGTCGCGCCCACGGTCATGATCAGCAGGTTGCCGTCGGGGTTGACCCAGCCGAGGAGGTAGCGGGTGGTGAAGACGGCCAGGGTGGTGGCGCTCAGGGTGAACAGCCAGCGGTGGGTTTCCGGGCGTTGCGCCAGCAGGCAGTGCAGGGCCGGGCCGAAGAGCAGCAGCACCATCAGGTTCGGGGGGAGCGCGATGATGCCCGCGGTCAGGTAGGAGAGGTGTGCGGCCCACGGGTTGCGCTCGGTCTCGCCCAGGCGGTGGCTGTACATGGCGCTGGCGATGATGACCGCGCCCGCGGTGCCGGCGATGGCGGCGAACCTGGCGATTTCGGAGGGTGACGGCGTTTCGGACGAAACGATCGCGTACGTGACGGTGGCGAGGGCTGCCACGTCGATGAACAGCCAGTAGCAGAGCGCGGGCCGCCGCAAAGTCCACACCGGCCAATCGCGCACCCGCATCGCCCCTCCCCCGAACCCGGAGAGCGTCGCACATTCCTCCGTTCGGCAGAAGACGGCCACCTGGGGGTTAGCTGGCACACGTTCACCCGGCAGGATGGTGCCTGAAAGGAGCACAGCGTGCCCAAAGAGCCTGCCGAACGTGTGACGAAGGTGATCGAGGACCCGGCCACGCCCCTGTGGCGCGGGACGATTGCGCTACGCATAGTCACATTCCTCTTCGCGGCGGCGAACGTCATCGCGAACCAGTCCGGTTACGTACGGCCGTGGCTCGCGTGGGCGACGCTCGGAGCGATGGCGCTGTGGTCCGTCTTCACGAGCCGTGCGTACAGCACGACGTGGGGCAGGCGGTGGCCGCTGGTCCTCGTGGACCTGGCCCTGACCTGCGGTCTCATGTCGTTGTCGCCGTTGATCATGTCCGAGCAACAGCTGCTGACGCTGAACGTCCCGCTGATCACCACGATCTGGGCGTGCGTTCCGGCGGTCGCGCTCGGGGCGTTGGGCGGGCCGTACGCGGGCTTCGCGGGCGGGCTGGCCGTCGGCCTCTCCACGTACCTGAGCAAGGGCGTGCCCAGCCTCGACCTGTTGCGCGACGTCGTGTTGCTCGCGGGCGCGGGCATGGTCGTCGGCATGGCCTCGGCCACGGCCCGCAGGTCGGCCGTCCTCCTCGCACAGGCCCTCCGAGCGGAAGCGGCCACCGCGGAACGCGAAAGGCTTGCCCGGTCGATCCACGACAGCGTGCTCCAGGTGCTCGCCCGCGTGCGCAAGCGCGGGCTCGAGGTCGGCGGGGAGGCCGCCGAACTGGCCAAGATGGCCGGCGAGCAGGAGGTCGCACTGCGGAACCTCGTCGCCGCCGCGCCCGCGGACTCCACTGTGGACGGCGAGATCGATCTGCGGCCCGGGTTGCAGTTGCTGGCCACGCCCCGCATCCAGATCTCGACCCCCGCGACGCAGGTGATGTTCGCGGCCGCGGCGGCGAACGAACTGACGTCGCTGGTCCGCGAGGCGCTGTCCAACGTGGACAAGCACGCCGGCGAGGACGCACGGGCGTGGGTGCTGCTCGAAGACCTCGGCGAGGAGATAGTGCTCAGCGTCAGGGACGATGGTCCCGGCATCCCGGAAGGCCGGATCGCGCTGGCCGCCGCGGAGGGCAGGATGGGGATCGCGAAGTCGATCAAGGGCCGGGTGGAGTCGCTCGGCGGCACGCTCGAGCTCCAGACCGGGCCGGGGGAGGGCACGGAGTGGGAGGTTCGGGTGTACAGGAAGGGGGCGGCAAGATGACGGTCTCGGTGATGGTCGTGGACGACCACCCGATGTGGCGCGAAGGCGTGGCTCGCGACCTGCAGGAACGCGGCTTCGAGATCGTGGCGACCGCAGGCGACGCGCCCTCGGCCGTGCGCATCGCGAAGGCCGTGCGTCCGAACGTGGTCCTGATGGACCTCAACCTCGGCGAACTCTCCGGCGTCGACGCCACCGCGATGATCACCAGCGAGCTGCCGGAGACGCGCGTGCTGGTGCTGTCCGCGTCCGGTGAGCACGACGACGTCCTGCAGGCCGTGAAGGCCGGAGCGTCGGGTTACCTCGTGAAGTCCGCGTCGTCGGAGGAACTGGTCGAGGCCGTCTCCCGCACGGCCGCGGGCGACGCGGTGTTCACGGCGGGCCTCGCGGGCCTGGTCCTGGGCGAGTACCGGCGGATGGCCGCCGCCCCGGACGGCTCCGAGGAGAAGCCCCAGCTCACCGACCGGGAGACCGAGGTGCTGCGGCTCGTCGCCAAGGGTCTCACCGCACGGCAGATCGCGAACCGCCTGGTCATCTCCCACCGCACGGTCGAAAACCACGTCCAGTCGACTTTGCGGAAACTCCAACTGCACAACCGGGTGGAGCTGGCGCGTTATGCCATCGAGCACGGTCTCGACGCCGAACCGGAGGCAGAGAAATGACAGACCCCAGAGACTTACGCGTGTCCGACGCGGAACGTGAGCACGTCGTCAGCCTGCTGAACAAGGCGGTGGGCCGCGGCATGATCACGCTGGACGAGTTCACCGTCCGCACGGACACCGCTCTCGCCGCGAAGACCAGGGCAGACCTCAACGGCGTGTTGATGGACCTGCCGGGCATGGTCAACAACGAACTGGCCCACGCCCGCACCGAACTCAAGAACACGATGAGCACCACGACCCGCAAGGGCCACTGGGTCGTGCCGCAGGAGCTCGTCATCCGCAACACCCTCGGCACCACCAACCTCGACTTCACCGCCGCCGAGGTGCCGCCGGTCGTGAACGTCGACCTCGACGTGTCGCTCGGCACGGTGAAGATGCTGGTGCCGGCCGGGTCGTCGGTGAACTTCGACGCCGTGGAGATCACCGCCGGCGAGTTGAAGGACAAGGTCCGCAACACCGTCGGCAACCCGCACTTCCAGCTCAAGGGCGTGGTCAGGGGCGGCACGGTGGTGATCAAGCGCTCCAAGCGCTGATCTGCACGGAGGCCGGGCAACCCGCAGGATCGGGACATGCGGTGTCTCGTTACCGGCGCGACCGGGTACCTCGGCGGACGACTCGTGCCCAGGCTGCTGGCCGAAGGGCACGAGGTCCGTTGCCTCGTCCGATCTCCGGAGAAGCTGCGCGACGTGCCGTGGGCGGCCGACGTCGAGATCGTGCGCGGGGACGTGCTCGGTGACCTCGACGAAGCCCTCAAGGGCATCGACGTCGTCCACTACCTGGTGCACTCGTTGCACTCGAAGGACTTCGCGGACGCCGACCGCAAGGCCGCGCAGAACCTGGCCTACGCCGCCGAACGGGCCGGGGTGCGCCGAATCGTCTACCTGGGCGGGCTGCACCCCGAGGGCACCGAGCTGTCGCCGCACCTCGCGTCGCGCAAGGAGGTCGGCGAGGTCTTCCTGCGCTCCGGCGTGCAGGCCGTGGTGCTGCAGGCCGCGGTGATCATCGGGTCGGGTTCTGCCAGCTTCGAGATGCTGCGCTACCTCACCGAACGGCTGCCGGTCATGGTCACGCCGAGGTGGGTGCACAACCGCATCCAGCCGATCGCCGTCCGGGACGTGCTGCGGTACCTGGTCGACGCCACGACGCTCGAAGGCCAGAACCGCACGTTCGACATCGGCGGGCCGGACGTCCTCACCTACCTGGAAATGATGATGCGGTACGCCAAGGTCGCGGGGCTGCCGCGACGCCGGGTGCTGCCGGTGCCGCTGCTGACGCCGGGGTTGTCGTCGCACTGGGTCAACGTCGTCACGCCGGTGCCGAAGTCGATCGCGCGGCCGTTGATCGAGTCCCTGGTGCACGAGGTGGTGTGCCGCGAGAACGACATCCGGACGTTGTTGCCCGGCGAGAACATCGGTTACGACAAGGCCGTCGAGCTGGCCCTGGACAAGATCCGGGACGCCGACGTCGAGACGCGCTGGTCGGGGGCGTCCACGCCGGGTGCGCCGAGCGAGCCGCTGCCGAGCGACCCCGACTGGTCCGGCGGGTCCGCCTACATCGACGAACGCGAGCGCAGGACGCACGCCTCCCCCGAACGGCTGTGGGAGGTGGTCGAGGGCATCGGCGGCGAGCGCGGCTGGTACTCGTTCCCGCTGGCCTGGGCGGTGCGCGGCTGGATGGACCGGCTCGCCGGCGGGGTCGGGCTCAGGCGGGGCCGCCGGGACCCGCACCGCCTCCACACCGGTGACGCGCTCGACTGGTGGCGGGTCGAGGAGATCGAACGCGGCTCGCTGCTGCGGCTGCGCGCCGAGATGAAGGTGCCCGGGAAGGCCTGGCTGGAGCTTCGAGTGGCGGGCAACGAGGGAGACGGGTCCACTTACCGCCAACGCGCCGTGTTCGTACCCAAAGGGCTCGCCGGCCACCTCTACTGGGCGGCGGTCTACCCCTTCCACGGCATCGTGTTCGGCGGCATGGTGCGCAACATCGCCAATGAAGCCGAGCTTCACAAGAAATGAAGAAAGTCCTGATGGACTGCACAAGCCGCAAAGGGTGAGACTTCCCGCATGAAGGCTCTCGTCAAGGTCGCCGCTGGGCCTGGACTCGAACTGACCGACGTCCCCGACCCCACCCCCGGTCCGACGGACGTGCTGGTCAGGGTGTTGCGCACCGGCATCTGCGGCACCGACCTGCACATCGACTCGTGGGACGACTGGGCCGCCGCCAACATCAAGGCGCCGCTGGTCCTCGGCCACGAGTTCGTCGGCGAGGTGGTCGAGGTCGGCGCCTCCGTCACCGGGGTGAAGGTCGGCGACCTGGTCAGCGGCGAGGGCCACCTCGTCTGCGGGACCTGCCGCAACTGCAAGGCCGGTCGGCGCCACCTCTGCGCGAACACGCGCGGCCTCGGCGTGCACTCCGACGGCGCGTTCGCGCAGTACGTCGTGCTGCCCGAGCAGAACGCCTGGGTGCACCGCACGAAGGTCGACCTGGACGTCGCCGCGATCTTCGACCCGTTCGGCAACGCCGTGCACACCGCGCTGAGCTTCCCGGTCATCGGCGAGGACGTGATCATCACGGGCGCCGGGCCGATCGGCATCATGGCCGCCGCCGTCGCCAAGCACGCGGGCGCGCGCAACGTCGTGATCACCGACATCTCCGAGCACCGCCTCGAACTGGCCCGCAAGGTCGGCGTCGACCTCGCGGTGAACGTCGCCGAGCAGACGATCGCGGACGCCCAGCGCGAGCTCGGCATGGCCGAGGGCTTCGACATCGGCATGGAGATGTCCGGCAAGCCCGTGGCGATGCGCGACATGATCGCGAACATGGCCCACGGCGGCCGCATCGCGATGCTCGGGCTGCCCGCCGACGAGTTCTCCGTGGACTGGAGCAGCGTCGTGCTGAAGATGCTGCACATCAAGGGGATCTACGGCCGCGAGATGTTCGAGACCTGGTACTCGATGACCGTGCTGCTGCAGCGCGGCCTCGACCTCGCACCGGTCATCACGCACCGGTACGACCACACGCAGCACGCGGAGGCGTTCGCCACCGCGCGCGAAGGCAAGTGCGGCAAGGTCATCCTCGACTGGACGGGAGCCTGATGTACGGCGAGCTGAAGACCGACCTCCTCAAGACCATCGGGGAGATCAGGGAGGCCGGGCTCTACAAGTCCGAACGCGTCATCGCCACCCCGCAGAACGCCAGCGTCAGGGTCGGTTCCGGCGACGACGTCCTGAACTTCTGCGCCAACAACTACCTCGGCCTCGCCGACCACCCGACGCTCATCGAGGCGGCGAAGAAGGCGCTGGACGACTGGGGCTTCGGCATGGCCTCGGTGCGGTTCATCTGCGGCACGCAGGAACCCCACAAGGAACTCGAGCGCAAGCTCTCCGAGTTCCTGGGCACCGAGGACACGATCCTCTACAGCTCCTGCTTCGACGCCAACGGCGGCCTGTTCGAGACGCTGCTCGGCGCCGAGGACGCGATCATCTCCGACGAGCTGAACCACGCCTCGATCATCGACGGCGTGCGCCTGTCGAAGGCCAAGCGCTTCCGCTACAAGAACCGCGACATGGACGACCTGGAGCGCCAGCTCAAGGACGCCTCCGACGCCCGCTACCGCCTGATCGCCACCGACGGCGTCTTCTCGATGGACGGCTACCTCGCGCCGCTCGACGAGATCTGCGACCTGGCCGAGCGCTACAACGCCCTGGTCATGGTCGACGACTCGCACGCCGTCGGCTTCACCGGCCCGACCGGCCGCGGCACGCCCGAGCTGTTCGGCGTCCAGGACCGCGTCGACATCGTCACGGGCACCCTCGGCAAGGCGTTGGGTGGTGCGTCCGGCGGCTACACCTCGGGCCGCGCCGAGATCATCGAACTGCTGCGGCAGCGGTCCCGGCCGTACCTCTTCTCGAACTCGCTCGCGCCGTCCATCACGGCCGCCGCCATCGCGACGCTCGACATGCTGTCGTCGTCCTCGGAGCTGCTCACCCAGCTGCGGTCCAACACCGAGCTGTTCCGGCGGCGGATGACCGCGGCCGGCTTCGACCTGCTGCCCGGCGAGCACCCGATCATCCCGGTGATGATCGGCGACGCTGCGGAAGCGGCCCGGCTGGCCGACCTCCTGCTGGAGGAAGGCGTGTACGTCATCGGGTTCTCGTACCCGGTGGTGCCGCACGGCAAGGCGCGCATTCGCACGCAGATGTCGGCTTCACACAGCACGGAGGACGTTAACCGCGCTGTGGACGCGTTTATCGCCGCACGCGCAAAGATGTAGACATCGGACTTGTACCGGCTCCAAAAACTACTTCCTTCGGGGAAATTCGGAAGGAAACAATGGAGCCGGTACAGCTCCAGCTCTACTTTCATCACCATGCCAAGACGAAAGTCCAGCGTGGTGGGCCGCGAGTTCGGTGACGCGATGCGCGAGATCATCAACCAGACCGGTATGACCCACCGCGAACTCGCCGGAAGAATCGGCTGGGACGAGAGCAAGCTCTCGGACATGGTCCGCGGCAAGGGCGGCGTGACCGAGACCGACGTGATCCAGCTGCTCAGCTACTGCCAGGTCAAGCCGGACGTGCTCCAGCACATGCTCGCGCTGCACCGCAAGACGCGGGAACTCGGCTACCTCAAGCTTCCCGACGGCCCACCGGACCAGGTCCCGACGCTGCTCACGCAGGAGCGACTGGCCAACGACATCGCCGTCTGGTCGATGAACCTCGTCCCCGGCCACCTCCAGATCGCCGACTACATGCAGGCCGTCATCGACGGAGAGGCTCGCAGGGAGTCGGTCGACTACGAGAAGGTCATCGCGGCGAAGCTCGAACGCCGCAACCTCTTCCACTGGAGCCGGACGTTCGTGTTCTACGTTCACGAACAAGCGTTGCGCCTACCTGTGGGCGGGCCGGATGTCATGAAGGATCAGTACCTCCACATCTTGGCCATGACACAACGAAACTACATCACCGTGCGGGTCGTACCCACCGCCATTGGAGCGCACGCCGGACTCTCCGGATCTTTTCTCCGTTTGAGCTACGAGAAGTTCGAGCCGGTCATCTTCCTCGAAGGAAAGAACTCCGGCCTTTTCCTCGACGACCCGAAATCACTGGCGGTCTACGCCTCCGTGCTGAAGATGCTCGACGCTCAGGCCCTGGATCCGGGACAATCATGGGAGCTGATCAACAGCCTCTTGATCTGAGGGAGTTCCAGATGGTGACCTGGCGCAAGAGCTCGTACAGCGCAGACTCCAGTGACTGCGTCGAGGTCGGGCGCGGGGTCGGCATCCGGGACAGCAAGGCGCCCGCCACGCACCTGCCGGTCTCGATCGAGGCGTGGTCAGCCTTCCTCAACGATGTGACCCGAGTCACAGAGCGGTAAGAATCAGCGCGGTCGGCGCACTACCTCACGTGGAGGAATTCTCGGCCGTCTACCGCGAGTGCTACCCGCGGGTGCTCGCCTATGCCGCGAGCCACGCGGGGGCGCGGCTGGCCGAGGACATCACCAGCGAGACCTTCACGATCGCCTGGCGCAAGTCCGGCCAGATGCCGTCGAACGCGCTGCCGTGGCTGCTCGGCATCGCGCGCAACCTCGTGCGCGCGGCGGTCCGGCAGACCACGCACTACGAGCTGACCGACTTCCCCGCCGACGACGACTTCGCGGTGATCGAGCTGCGGGCGGCGTTGTCGACGTTGTCGGAGGCCGACCAGGAAGTCCTCACGCTGATCGCGTGGCACGGGCTCGCGGCCGCCGAGGCGGCGCAGGTGCTCGGGTGCACGACGGCGACGTTCTTCGTGCGGCTGCACCGGGCTCGGCGGCGGTTGCAGGCTGCCCTCTGGACACCGAAGTTCGACCGTGCGAGGGAGTCATGGAAGACCTCATGAAGGACCTCGCCGGGGCCAAGCCGCCGACACCCGAGGTCAACCAGGACCGGATGGAACGCGACCTCGCGAGGATCGTCGCGTTGCCGCGGGAGAAGCCGGCGCGGAAGGTGTTCGTGCGGCGGTTCGCCCCGTTGGCCGTCGTCGCCGCCGTGATCGCGCTTGCGGTCGTGGTGCTGCCTGAGCCTTCTCCGCCCGTGCAGCCCGCTGCACCAGGTCAGTGGTGGCGGGTGTTGCGGCAGCAGTCGTCGTTGATGGTGGTCGGGGAGCCGGCGAAGCCGTACGTCGTGCGGTTCGACTCCAAGACCGATCAGTGGCAGGCCGGGACGCGCGAGATCGCGGTGGTGCAGAAGGACGGCGAGGTCGAGCCGTTCTCGCCGGACGACGACGCGAAGTGGGAGGCCGCGGGTCGGCCCGAGGTCGTGCCCCAGGTCGGCGGCAGCCGGTGGGTGCGCCTCGGTTCGATGGTGCCGGGGGCGAAGGAGTCCTACGTCAGCGGGCTCTCGCTGACCTCGATGTACTGGGACCGGCTGGAGTCGTTCGACGACCTGCCCGCGGATCCGGCGGGGATCCTGGAGAAGCTGAAGCCCGAGGGCAAGAGCACCTACCAGCTGGCAGAACTCGTCATGGCGGTGCTGGTCGCGGACGTGCGGGACGACCAGCGGCGGGCAGCGTTCGAGCTGCTCAGGTCGTTCGACGGGGTGCGGTACCTCGACCGCGTGCAGTTGCGCGACGAGCGCGTCGGTGTCGGGGTGGCGATTCCCGCGCCGCCGCAGTTCCAGTTCGGCGACGTCGAGACCCAGTTCGTGATCAACCCCGACACCGGCAAGCCGATCGTGCGGCGCAACATCATCACGAAGCCCCAGCACGGCCTGGCCGCGAGCACGCCGATCTCCGAGGAGGAGTACCTCCTGCTGGAGAAGACGAACGTCGAGCCCGTCCTGCCGCTGGGCGTCACCGTGAACAGCGAAGTGGAATCCCCCATCATTGAGCGGTGATCGACCCACGACGGTTGCGCGTGCTGCGCGCGTTGGCTGACCACGGCACCGTGACGGCAGCGGCTGCCGCGCTGCACCTCACGCCGTCGGCGGTGTCGCAGCAGCTGGCAGCGCTGGAGTCCGAGGCCGGGCATCCGTTGCTGGTGCGCAAGGGACGCCGGGTGTCGCTGACGCCGGCCGGGTCGTTGCTGGTGGAGCACGCGCACGTGGTGGCGGCGGAGCTGGAACGGGCGCAGGCCACTTTGGACGGTCTGGCGTCCGGTTCGGCGGGACGGGTGGCGGTGGCGGCGTTCGCGTCGGCCATCACGCAGGTCGTCGCGCCGGCGTTGGCAGCGTTGAAAGAGCGTTCGATCGAACTGTCGGTGCGCGACGCCGAAGGGCACGAGAGCGTGCGGCTGCTCCTGGACGGCGAGATCGACGTGGCGATCACCGAGGAGCACCGCGCCACGGAACGGGTCACGCGCTTCCCGCTCTACACCGAGCCGTTCGACGTGCTGCTGCCGCCGGGACACGCCGTGAGCGGTCCGGTCGACCTGGCGACGCTCGCCGACGAGGACTGGGTGGTGACACTGCCCGGCAACCCGCTGCGCGACGTCGTCGAGATGGCGTGCCGACAGGCCGGTTTCACGCCCCGGATCAGGCACAACTCCGACGACTTCCGGGCGATCGAGGCCCTGGTGGCGGCGGGCGCCGGGGTCGCGCTCGCACCGCGCAACGCCGTCGGCGGGGTGGCGATCAGGCGAGCGGTCGCGGGCGTGGCGCCGTTGCGACGGGTGGTGGCGGCGGTGCGGCGGGGGTCCGAGGCCCACCCGTTGATCAGGGCTGTTCTCGAGCAGCTCCAGCGTTAGGGATCGTCACGTTCAGCTTGGCCGCGATGCGCGTCAACGCCTGGCGGTCGGCGGCGGTGAGCGGGTCGAGCACGAACTGCCGGACCGCGCGGACGTGCGTGGGCGCGGCGGCCCTGACCACCTCGAACCCCTCGTCGGTGAGGATCGCGATCGTGTAGCGGCCGTCCTCGGGATCGGGTTCGCGCGCCACCCAGCCGCGGTGCTCGAAGCGCTTGACCACGTTGGACAGCCGCGACAGCGACCCGTTCGCCAGGTGCGCGAGCTCGCTCATCCGGATGCGGCGGTCCGGCGCCTCCGAGACGTGGCTCAGCACCAGGTAGTCGAAGAGGCTCAGCCCCGACTCCTGCTGCAACGGCGCCTCCAGCCGGCCGGGCAGCAACAGCAGCATCGAGACGAGGCCGGTCCAGGTCTCCTTCTCGTCGGCGTTCAGCCAGTCCATGGCGGTCACCTTACTTCACGCTTGAAGTCATGTACGGTTGACTTCAAGCGTGAAGTCAACGAGAGGACCGATCATGAGCAAGCCGGAGTTCTTCGCCACCCCCGGCTACGGCGAGACGCAGCTGAAGAACATGCGCTACAGCCAGGCCGTGCGCATCGGCGACCGCGTCGAGATCTCGGGCCAGGGCGGCTGGGACGACGAGTTCGAGTTCCCCGAGTCGCTCGAGGACGAGATCGTGCGCGCGTTCGAGAACGTCGAGCGCACGCTCGTGACGGCGGGTTCGTCGTGGGCCGACGTCGTGCACGTGAACTCGTACCACGTGCTCGGCGACGACTCGTTCGACGACCACAACCGCGTGATGGTCGAGCAGTTCCGCGCGCGGATGGGCGACCGTGCGCCGATCTGGACCGAGAGCGGGGTCACCGCCCTCGGTCACCCGAAGATGCGCATCGAGATCCGCGTGACCGCGGTCGGCTAGTGCGGGGCGCGGGCCGCGAGCTTCGCCGTGGCCGGGTCCGGTGCGGCCAGTGCGCCGCGGGCCGCGAGCTGGCAGATGTCGACGCTGGTGGTCGCGAGCTTCGCGCCGACGCCGGTCAGCGCCGTGTGGTTCATCGACAGCGACGTGATGCCGAGGCCGATGAGCACGCACGCGAGCAACGGGTCGGCCGCTGCCTCGCCGCAGACGCCGACGGGCTTGCCGGTGGCGGTGGCCGCCTCGCCGACCTGCGCGATCAGCCGCAGCAACGCCGGCTGCCACGGGTCGTTCAGGGCGGCGACGCCGCCGAGCTGGCGGTCGGCCGCGAAGACGTACTGGGCCAGGTCGTTGGTGCCGATGGAGACGAAGTCGACGACCTGGAGGATCTCGCGGGCCGACAACGCGGCCGACGGGACCTCGATCATGACGCCCGCGCGCTGGATGCCGGCCTTGCGGGCGCGTTCGACGAACCACGCCGCCTCGGCGGCGGTGGCGACCATCGGCGCCATCACGCTGACGTCGGCGCCCGAGGAGGCGGCGGCCGCGGCGATGGCTTCGAGCTGGCGGTCCAGGATCTCGGGGCGGTCGAAGGCGACGCGCAGGCCGCGGACGCCCAGGGCCGGGTTGGGCTCGGGGTCCGGGTTCAGAAACGCCAGCGGCTTGTCCGCGCCCGCGTCGAGGGTGCGCACCACAACCGGTTTGCCCTTGAACGGCGCCAGCACAGCCTCATATGCAGCAGTCTGCTCAGCAACGGTCGGTTCCTCAGCTGCGTCCAGGAAGCAGAACTCGGTGCGGAAGAGGCCCACGCCCTCCGCACCGGCAGCGGCGGCGGCCTGGGCGTCGGCGGGCGAGCCGACGTTGCCGAGGACCTTCACCCGGTGGCCGTCCTTGAGGACACCGACACCGTTCCACTCCGCCTTCTTGCCCGTTCCGGCGGCGCGGACCTTGCCGTCCGACTCGCGGACCTGGCCCGTGTCGCCGTCCACGTCGAGAGAGGTGGCCTCGAACGCCAGGATGCCGCGGCACGCGACGACGGCCGGGATGCCGAGCGAACGGGCGAGGATCGCGGTGTGCGAGGTGGGGCCGCCCTCCTCCGTGACCAGGGCGAGGACCTTCGCCGGGTCGAGGCCCGCGGTGTCGGCGGGCGCGAGGTCGCGGGCCACCAGCACGGACGGGGAGGCCAGGTCGGGCACGCCGGGGGCGGGCAGGCCGAGCAGCTCGGCCACCACGCGGTCGCGGACGTCCTGGACGTCGCGGGCGCGTTCGGCCATGTAGCCACCGGCGGCCTGAAGTGCGGAGATGAACTTCTGGGCAGCCTCGTGCACGGCACGGGCGGCGGTCAGCGACTGCTCGACGACGAGCTTCTCGGCGGCCTTGATCAGGGACGGGTCACCCGCCATCGCCGCCGTCGTCTCCAGCACGGAGCGGGCGTCGCCCTCGACCGTCTTCGCGCGCTCCATCAGGCGCTGCGCCACGACCTCCGTCGCGGGCCGGATCAGCGACGCTTCCATCTTCGTATCCGCTGTTCGCTGGCCGGCAGGAGGTTCCGGCAGGGCCTCGGTGACCCTGACGACGGGACCGGTTGCCCGGCCGCTGCTGACACCGACACCGCTCAGCCGCGCGCTCGACATGGTCTAGACCATACCCTCCCACCGGGAACCCAGGACAGTTCAGTGTGACCAATGAGCCCACACGGCGCGGACCGACACGAAGCTCGTCTTCATGGCGTAACACGAACGAAAAGAGGGGCAGTGCCCCGATGGGCCGAACGGAGCAGTACGGTGCCAGCCGTGCGCGCCCCGTACGCCTTCGCCGCAGTGCTCCTGTTCGCCGGTTGTTCGCCGACGACCCCCGACCTGGGCGCGGAGATCACCGTCCCGGCCCAGTTCGGCACGATCCAGGCCGCGGTGGACGCGGCACGGGAAGGCGCGACGATCCTCGTGTCACCCGGCGTCTACAAGGAGTCGGTGGAGGTCAGGACCAAGGCGCTGACCATCAGGGGGCTCCAGCGCGGCAGCGTGATCATCGACGGCGAGGTGAAGCGCGCCAGCGGGATCGTGCTCAGCGCGCCGGACGTTTCGGTCCAGAACCTCACGGTGCGCAACCACACGGAGAACGGCGTGGCGGTGACGCGGTCGCAGGGGTTCCGCATCTCGTACGTGACAGCCAGCAACAACGCCCTGCACGGCGTCCACGCGACCGACGCCCAGCACGGCGTGATCGAGCAGAGTTACGCCAGCGGCAGCGCGGACTCCGGGTTCTACGTCGGCCAGTGCAAGCCGTGCGACGTCGTGGTGCGCGGCAACGTCGCCGAGCGCAACGCCGTCGGGTACGAGGGCGTGAACGCGTCCGGACGGATGTTCGTGCTGGGCAACAGGTTCAGCGACAACCGGGTCGGCGTGACGACGAACGCCGAGGACGCCACGTTCGTCGGCAACCTGGTCTCGGACAACGCCGAGGCGCTCTCCCCGGCGCAGGCCGACGGCGCGTTCGGGCTCGGGTTCGGCATCGTGGGCGGCACGAAGAACCTGGTGGCGCGCAACCTGATCACCCGCAACCCCGGCGTCGGCGTGGCGCTGGGGTCGGCGGAGGACCTGGCGCCGATGGACAACCGCTTCTTCGACAACGTGATCACCGGCAACGGCCAGGACGTGCTGTACGCGGCCTCGCGCCGGGCGCCCGGCCGGAACAACTGCTTCGACCGCGAACGCTGCTACGACGGTGTCGGCGATCCGCTGCCGAGGTCGTCCGCGCCGCGCGGGATCCCGTTCAACCAGGTCGCCTCGCCACCGCTACAGCCGGAGATGCCAGACGGGCCGTTGCCGGAGATGACGCCGAACGTCGACAAGTACGTGCTGCCGAGTCACCCCGCCGCTGCGCCGACCTCGGCGGCGGTCGGGTAGGACGGCTGTGCGCCCGCCTTCGTGACGGACAGCGCGGCGACCTTCGCGGCGTACCGCGCGGCCTGCACCAGGTCGTCGCCCTCGGTCAGGCGCGCGGACAACGCTCCGGCGAACGCGTCACCGGCGCCGGTCGTGTCGACCACCTCGGCGACCTCGATCGACGGCACCTCGGTGACGCCGGTGCGTTCCACCACGGCCGCACCGCGCGCGCCGAGCGTGACGATCGCGGCGTGAGGACCGAGGTCCAGCAGGCCGGTCCAGTCCGAGGCGAGCTGCGCGGCCTCGTGCTCGTTGACGATCAGCACGCTGAGCTGCCGCAACGTCTCCGCGGGCAGTTCGGCGACCGGCGACAGGTTGAGCACCGTGCGGACGCCCGCTTCGGACGCCACACCGATCGCGTGGACCACGGTCTCCAGCGGCACTTCCAGCGAGCACGTCAGCACCGCGACGCCGTCGAGCTCCAGACCGTCCACATCGGACTTCAGCACGTCCGAGTTGGCGCCGGGAGAGACGACGATCGAGTTCTCGCCGTCGGGCGTCACGGTGATGTACGCGATCCCGGTGGGGCGCCCGGAAGTCTTGACCAGGGCCGTGCCGACACCGGACGACTCCAGCGACTCGCGCAGCAACGAGCCGTACCCGTCGCCACCGAGGGCGCCGACCAGCGAAACCGCGGCGCCGACCCGTGCGGCGGCAACGGCCGTGTTCGCGCCCTTGCCGCCGGGCAGCACGACGGTGTCGCCGCCGAGCACGGTCTCACCGCCGGCGGGCCGCCTGCCGACCTCGACCACGAGGTCGGCGTTGGCGGACCCGAGAACGAGCAGAGTCTGTGTCACTTGACGAACTCTGCCACGTTCTTCTGGTTGATGACCTTGACCTCGACGTCCACGACCTGCTGCACCGGCTCGTTCTTGGCGGCGTGCACCGCCTGCTCGACGGCCTTCGAGCCGAGCAGCTTCGGCTGCTGCGCGATGGTCGCGGCGAGGGTGCCGTCCTGGATCGCCTTCAGGCCGTCCGGGGTGCCGTCGAAGCCGACGACCATGACGTCCTTGCCGGCCTTGGCCCCGAGCGCCTTGATCGCGCCGAGCGCCATCTCGTCGTTCTCGGCGAAGATGCCCTTGATACCGGGGTTGCCCTGCAGCAGGTTCGTGGTCTCGTTGAGGCCCTTGGCACGGTCGAAGTCGGCGACGGCCGAGGCGGTGACCTTGATGTTGCCGCTGTTCAGGCCCTGCTCGAAGCCCTGACCGCGGTCACGCGAGGCGGACGCGCCCGGGATGCCCTTGAGGTGCGCGACGTCGCCGGAGGTGGCGCGGCCCAGTTCGATGGCCGCGAGGCTGCCGCCCGAGACGTTGTTGGACGCGACCTCGGCGGCGACCTTGCCCTCGACGGCGCGGTCGACCGAGATCAGCGGGATGTTCGCGGTCTCGGCGGCCTTGGCCGCCGGCGCCGACTGCTTGGTGTCGACCGGGTTCAGGATGATCGCCTTCACGCCCTGCGTGACGAGCGTCTGCACCTGGTTGATCTGGTTCGTGGCGTCGTTCTGCGCGTCCACCACGGTGAGCTTGGCGCCGAGCTTGTCCGCCATCTCCTGTGCGCCCTGCTGGAGTTCCACGAAGAACGGGTTGTTCAGGGTGGACACGGCGAGGCCGATGGTGATGTCGCCTCCGGACGCCCCAGTTCCGCTGCATCCCGTGGCCACAAGTGCTGCGGCACCGAGGGTCAACGCGATCCGTCGGGTCACCTTCATTGGTGTCTTCCTTACCTGTTGCGGGTTTTCTCAGCGACGGCGAAGTGAGTCGAGCAGCGCGGCGAGAGCGATCACCGCACCGATGACGACCTGCTGCCAGAACGGCGGGACCTGCAGCAGGTTGAGGCCGTTGCGCAGGACGGCGAGCACAAGTGCGCCGACCAACGTCCCGGTGGCGCGGCCAACGCCACCGGACAGCGACGCACCACCGATGACGACAGCGGCGATGGCGTCGAGCTCGTAGCCGACCGCGGCCTGCGGACCGGCGGACCCGAGCCGTCCCGCGAGCACGAGGCCCGCGGCGGCGGCGAACAGGCCGGACAACGCGTAGATCCAGAGCTTGTTGCGGCGCACGTCGATGCCGCTGAGCTTCGCGGCCTCCTCGTTGCCGCCGATCGCGTACATGCGACGGCCGAGGTTGGTGCGCGTGAGGACCAGGCCGGTGATGCCGAAGAACGCGAGCATCAGCAGCAGCGGCAACGGAACCATCGGCGCGAGGTTCGAGCCGAGGAACGTCACCAGGGCGTCGGTCTCGTGCGGCTGGCCCTCGGAGAGCACCAGGGTGAGACCGCGGGCGACGCTCAGCATGGCCAGCGTCGCGATGAACGGCGGCAGCTTGCCGTAGCTGATCAGCGCGCCGTTCACCAGGCCGCACAACGCACCCACGACGAGACCGAGCGGACCCGCGGTGAGCGCGCCGACCATCGCGGCCAGCGCGGCGATGCTGCCGACGGACAGGTCGATGCCGCCCGCGACCACCACGAACGTCATGCCGAACGCCATGATCGCGATGACCGCAGCCTGCACGCCGACGTTCAGCAGGTTCTGCGCGTTGAGGAACGCCGGCTGCATGATCGCGATGGCGAGCGCGAGGATGACGAGTCCTGCGAGGGCACCGTTCTCACTTGCGTACTTGCGAATGCTGATCGTGCTCACGCTGAGATCTCCTGCACGGCGAGTGCCATCACCTGGTCTTGGGTCGCGCCCCTGGGCAGCTCACCGGCCACCCGGCCGTGGGCCATGACGACGACGCGGTCGCTCATCCCGATCACCTCGGGCAGGTCGCTGGACACGAGCAGCACGGCCCTGCCCTGCGCGGTCATGCGGTTGATCAGCTCGTAGATCTCGACCTTGGCGCCGACGTCGACGCCCCGGGTCGGTTCGTCGAGGATCAGCACCTTCGGGTCGGCCAGCAGCCACTTGCCGATGACGACCTTCTGCTGGTTGCCGCCGGAGAGCTCCTTCACCGGCTGCTCGACCCGTCCCTTGATCCGCAGCTTGCCCGCGATGTCGTGCAGGCGCTGCTGGTCGCGGTTGCCGAGCGTGACGAGTTCGAGGTTCTGGCCGACGGTCGCCGTCAGCACCAGGCCCTGGCCCTTGCGGTCCTCGGGGACCAGGCCGAGGCCCGCGTCGATCGCGGCCTGGACGTTGTGGCGGGGTAACGGTTTCCCGTCGACCTCGACCGTGCCGTGGTCATAGGCGTCCACGCCGAACGCCGCCCGCACGACCTCGGTGCGTCCCGCGCCGACCAGGCCCGCGATGCCGACGACCTCGCCCGCGTGGACCTCGATGCTGATGTTCTCGAACGCCCCGCGCCTGGTCAGGCCCTGGATGTTGAGGAGCGGCTGGCCCAGGCGTTGTTGCGCGCGCGGGTACTGCTCGTCGATCGGGCGGCCGACCATCAGTTCGATCATGTGCTGGGTGGTGGCGTTCGGGCCGAGGACGCCGACGGACTTGCCGTCCCGGAGAACGGTGATGCGGTCGGCGACGCGCTGGATCTCGTCCAGGTGGTGGGTGATGAAGACGAGGCCGACGCCGTTGTCGCGCAGCTGGGCCATGATCTCCAGCAGGCGGTCGGTCTCGGTCTCGGTGAGCACGGCCGTGGGCTCGTCGAGGATCAGCACGCCGGCGTTCTTGTCGAGCGCGCGGGCGATCTCGATCATCTGCTGCTGGGCGATGCCGAGGTCCTTGACCTTGGCGTCCGGGTCGACGCTCAGGCCGACCCGCTGCAGCAGTTCCGGTGCCCTGCGGCGCATCTCGGCGCGGTCGACGAAGCCGAACCGGCGCGGAAGGCGGTTCAGGAACAGGTTCTCCGCGACGGACAGCTCCGGGACCAGCGCCAGTTCCTGGTGGATGACGGCGAGGCTGGTGTGCCCCTCGATGGTGCCCGCGTCCTGGCGGTGGATCCCCGCGAGGATCTTGACCAGGGTGGACTTGCCGGCGCCGTTCTCGCCGAGCAGGACGTGCACCTCACCGGCGTTGATGTCCAGGTCGACGCCGTCCAGGGCCTTGGTGCTGCCGAAGTGCTTGGTGATGCCGCGGGCCGTGATCACAGCTCGGCCTCCCCGAGCGAGCCGCGCAGCACGAGCTTCGCGGTGAGCTTCACGTCGTCGGGCTGCTGGCCGTTGATCAGGGCGAGGAGGCTGCGCGCGGCGGCCCTGCCCATCTCGACGGTCGGCTGCGCGACGACCGTGATCGGCGGGTCCAGCAGCGGGAACCACGGCTGGTCGTCGAACACGGCGAACGCGATGTCGTGCGGGATCTGCAGGCCGCGGGCCCGAACCTCGCCGAGCGCGCCGAGGCCCATCAGGTTGTCCATCGCGACCAGCGCCGTGGCGCCGTCGTCGAGGAGCTTCGCGGCGGCCTGGCTGCCGCTCTCCTGCCGGAAGTCACCGTGCACGACCTGCGCGAGGCCGCCGAGCGAGCCCGTGAGCACGTCGGTCCGTTCTCTTCCAGTGGAGGTGTTCGGCGGACCCGCGATCACTCCGATGCGGGTGTGGCCGGCGCCGACGAGCCGCCGGGCGAGCGCGGTCAACGCCTCGCTGCCGTCGGCCCGGACGACGGGGCATGTGGCGCCCCTGACCGTCCGGTCCAGCAGAACGACGGGCACGCCGCCTGCGCTCACTTCGCGAACCAGACTCGGGTCGTCGGTCGCGGGGCACAGCAGGAGGCCGTCCACCCGGCGGTCGAGCAGGGTGCGGACGTAGGTCGCCTCCTGCTCGGTGTTCTCGTCGGCGTTCCCGATCACGACGCAGTAGCCGTGTGACCGGGCTTCGTCCTCGACCGCTCGGGCGATCTCGGCGAAGAACGGGTTCAGCAGATCGCTGATGACCAGACCGAGGGTCTGGGTGCTGGTGGTCCTGAGGGATCGCGCCAGGGCGTTGGGCCGGTAGCCGAGTTCCTCGATCGCGGCGAGCACCCGCTCGCGGGTCTCGGGCGTCGGCGCGGCGTGGCCGTTGAGCACTCGCGACACGGTGGCCGTGGAGACTCCGGCGTGCTGGGCGACATCCTTCATGGTCGTCACGAGGCCGTAGTTAATCGATTACACATGGATGTAGTCAAGCTGAGATGTGTGGATGAGTAGGTGTACGGATGTCACTCGGCGTGCGCTGCCTCACTCTGATCACATGGACGGACAGGATCGCCTCGGGTACGAGCAGCGCCTCGCACTGGAGCTCGCGGCCATCGGGCAGCGGCTCTCGACGATCAGCACGGAGATGCGCGAGCACTCCGGCGCGACCGCGACCGCCGTGGTCGAGGCGCCCGAGGTGGCACGGCCCGTCGAGGTGCCGCAGCCTCCGGTGACCACCGTCCCGACGCCGCCCGCAGGGGTTCCTGTCGGCGTTCCGCAGCAGCCGCCCGCCGGCGTGCCGCCGCAGCAGTCGGCAGGCGTGCCGCCGCAGCCCAACCCCTGGGCGCGGCAGACCGCGGCCTCGGCCCAGCTCCCGCCGGCGGCCCCGCCGTTCGCGCCGCCCGGCCCGCAGCTCCCGCCTCCTCCCGGCCAGCAGTGGCCGCCTCCGCAGCAGCCGTGGGGTCCGCCCCCGCCGCCGCGCGAGTCGTTGTTCGAGAAGCTCGGCAAGGACGGCGCCGGCTCGAAGCTGCTCGCCTGGGTCGGTGGCGCGATCACCGTGCTCGGGTTCGTGTTGTTGCTGGTCCTGGCCGTGCAGCGCGGCTGGCTCGGCCCCGTGCCGCGAGTGGTCGGCGGTGCCGTGTTCAGCGGTGCGCTGGTCGGCATCGGCATGTGGCTGCACCGCACGCCCGCCGGCCGGACCGGGGCGATGGCCCTCGCGTTCACCGGGTTCGCGGGTCTCTACCTGGACGTCATCGCCGCCACGAGCCTGTACGGGTTCCTGCCGGAGAGCATCGGCCTGCTGATCGGGCTCGCCGTGGCCGCGGCCGGTGTCGTGCTCGCGCTGAAGTGGGAGTCGCAAGCGCTCGCGGTCACCGTCGTCGCAGCTTGCGCGCTGTGCTCGCCGATCATCACCGAGGGCTTCACGGTCCTGCTCGTCGGCTTCCTGCTGGTGCTCAAGACGGCCAGCACTCCGGTCCACATCAAGCGCAACTGGCCGGGTCTCGCCGTCGCCGGTGGGTTCCCGCCGATCCTCGCCTCGCTGCTCACCACCGCGAACGCCATCCCGCGCTCGTACGAGTGGACCGTCGTCGGCGTGGCCGGTGCCACCACCGTCGTCGGCATCGCCGTGGCGTTCCTCACGATCCGCAAGCGTCCGGACGACGCCGTGGCCGTCGCGTTGATCGCGGGTTCGGCGCTGCCGTCGCTGTTCGCCACCACGTTGCTGAACGCCCCGGCCAACTCGATCCTCGCCGGTGTCGTCGCGGCCGTGCTGCTGGCGATCTGGATGATCCCGGACCTTCCGCGCGGCTTCTCGCTCTCCGCCGGCGCGATGGGCATGCTCGCGCTGTTCCAGACCACGGTGATGGCACTGGACGGCAACATCCGCACGGCGATCGTGCTGGCCGAGGCCGTGCTGCTGGCGTTCCTCGCGGCGCGGCTGAACAAGAAGGCCGCGCTGGTGGGCTCCATCGCGTTCGGCTTCCTCGGGTTCGCCATGACGATCGGGATGGCCGTGCCGATCACGTGGCTGCTGGACGAGCCGCGGTTCTTCAACAACGTCCAGCCCGGTGACTACGCGGCCGGTCTGGTGACGGCGCTCGTGCTGGGCGTGTTCGCGGCCGTGCTGCCGTGGGCCGCGCTGAAGATGCAGGTGCTGCGGGAGCCGGCCAAGCACCCGGTGCCGTGGATCGCCGCCGGGCTCATGCTGCTCTACGGCGCGGCGGGTGCGGTGCTGTGCGCGGCGCTGCTCGCGTCGCCGGACGAGACCGGGTTCCTCTTCGGACACTCGGTGGTCACCGTGTCGTGGACGGTCGCCGCGTTGTTCTTGCTGGTCAAGGGGATCAACAACAAGGCGCTGCGGATCTCGGGCCTGATCCTGGTGGCCGCGGCGGTCGTGAAGCTGGTGCTGTTCGACCTCTCGGCGCTGGACGGGATCGCCCGCGTGCTGGCGTTCCTCGGCGCCGGTCTGGTCCTGCTCACCGCGGGCACCCGTTACGCCAAACTGGTGACATCGGCCAACAACCCCGAGTCATACGTATCCAAACCAGCTGCTCCGCACTCCCACTAAGTGCTGGGACCACCGGCCTCCGCCCCGTATTCGGCGGTCAGACGGGCGCATCGTGGTGCCGGCCCCGCGTCCTCATATCGGGTCATATGGGGGCGCGGGGCCGGTGCCGCGAGGTGCCCTGCTGACCGTCGAAGACGCGGCGGTGGTCGGTGGTCCCAGCACTTCCGGACCGTGGCCCGCACCGCCGTCGCGGGCCACGGTCGTACTACGTCCAGGCAAAGATTTCCCTCGGTCGAGTGACTGAAGTGGATCGAAAGCACCCGGAAGTGTTCCCATCGGGCGTATGGCAAAGCCACGCCTCGTGGCCGCGGTTCTAGCGCTCTCAGCGGCCTTCGCGGCGATGGGTGTTCACCAAGGGCACGAGTACACGACGACTTCTTCCGCATCGGTCACGCCGCTGGCGTACGTGGTCGGCAGGACCGGACTCGTGCAGGTCGTCGACACCAGCACCGGTGCCGTGCTCGTGGAGGCCGACACGGGAGGCAGGGCGACCGGCGTCGCGGTGTCCCCCGACGGGCGGCGGCTCTACGTGATCAACGGGTGGACCGGCACGATCACCGCCGTCGACCCCCTCACCGGTGAGATCGTCGACCGGATCTTCACCTGGGTCCAGCTCTCGCACGCGGCGATGCGCCCGGACGGCCAGCGGCTCTACGTCTCGGCCAGCGGCGGCGTGGCCGTGGTGAACCCGGAGAACTTCCAGCTCGTGGCCGTGGTCAAGGCGGGCGGGCAGCCGCAGGGGCTCGCCGCGCACCCGGACAACCGGATCCTCTACGTCGCGAACTCGCAGGACGGCACGGTCGGCCTGATCGACACCGCGACGGCGTTCCAGACGGCGACGGTGCAGGTCGGCGGGTTGCCGCAGCACCTGGCGCTCTCACCGGACGGTCGGCGCCTGTACGTGAGCAGCCTGCGGCTCGGGGAGAAGACGCCCGGCACGGTGTCGGTGATCGACACGACCACGAACCAGGTCGTCGGCGCGGTGGAGGTCGGCAGGGGAGCGGGCAGCATCGCCGTCACCCCCGACGGCTCGACGGTCTACCTGACGTTGCCGAAGGAACGGTCCGTCGTGGTGCTGGACGCGGCGTCGATGACCGTGCGCGAACGTTTGCCCTTCGACGCGCCGACCGTCGCCATCGCGCCGGGGGACTCGAGGGTGTTCCTCGCGACCGGCGCGACGACGACGGTGCTGGACAGCACGAACGCGGTGCTCACGACGTACCGGATGACGACGGGGGACCTGGAGGCGAGGCCGCGCCGGTTCGACGCGGCCCTGATCGCCTTCCCGCCTCAGCCCACCGGGACGGGCCTGCGGACCTCGTCGTCGAAGTCGTCCAGGTCGTCCACCGGCTCGTCGTGAAGCGCGAGGCGTTCCTGGATGCGCTTGAGCGGACCGGGTGACCACCACGCGGCGTTGCCGAGGAGCTTGAGCACGGCCGGCACCAGCAGCATCCGAACCACGGTGGCGTCGAGCGCCAGCGCGAGGATCATGCCGACGCCGACGAACCGCATCATCGCGACCTGCGAGAACGCGAACGCGCCGGTCACCACGATCAGCAGCAACGCCGCCGAGGTGATCACACGGCCGGTCTTCGCGAGGCCGGTGGTCACGGCCTCCTCCGTCGTGGCGCCCTGGCCGCGGGCCTCGACCATCCTGCTGAGCAGGAAGACCTCGTAGTCCGTCGACAGGCCGAACACGATGGCCGCCATCAGCACGACGATGCCGGACTCCAGCGGGCCGGGCGTGACGCCGAGCCAGTCCGCGCCGTGGCCGTCCTGGAAGATCCAGACCAGCACGCCGAACGTCGCCGACAGCGACAGCGCGCTCATCAGCACGGCCTTGATCGGCAGCACGACCGAGCCGAACGCCAGGAACATCAGGATCAGCGTCGCGCCGACGAGCAGCGTGACCATCAGCGGCAGACCTTCGGCGATGGCGTCGAGCGAGTCGCTCACCATCGCGGTGTTGCCGCCGACCAGCACCTCGGCGTTCGCCGGCGGTTCGAGGGCGCGGACGTCCTTGAGCGCCTGCTTCGACTCCTCGCTCAGCGCGTCGTGCTCGAGTCCGGCCGACGCGGCCGTGACGCCGTTGCCCTGGCCGGTCGGCTGGACCTCGCCGACGCCCGGGACGTTCGCGACCTCGCTCAGGTACTTCTGGACCTCGGTTTCCCGTCCGCCCTGGATAACGATCTTGAAGCCGGTGTTGGAGAGCGCCGAGAAGTTCTGGTTGATGTTCTCCGCGGCCACGCGGACGGCGTTGCCCTCGGGCAACACCTTCTCGGTGACCTGGCCGAACTGGACGCCGAGGAACGGCGAGCCGAGCGCGACCAGCACGCCGATGATCGGCAGCGCGATCAGCACGGGTCGTTTCATGACCGCGCCGCTGAGCTTGCGCCAGCCGCGTTCGCTCGGCTCCTTCTTGCGCCACGGCATGGCGAGCTTGTCGACCCGCTTGCCGAGCACGCCGAGCAACGCGGGCAGCAGCGTCACCGAGACCAGTGCCGCGATGGCGACCGAGCTGACACCGCCGTACGCGAGGGACTTGAGGAAGCCGTGCGGGAAGAGCAGCAAGCCTGCGAGCGCGATGACCAGCAGCGTCGCACTGAAGACGACGGTGCGTCCTGCTGATGCGACCGTGCGGCTGACTGCCTGTTCGGTGGTGCGGCCCTGGGCGAGTTCCTCGCGGAACCTGCCGACCATGAAGAGGCCGTAGTCGATCGCCATGCCCAGGCCGAGCAGCGACGCGACGTTGACCGCGAACGAGTTGACCTCGGTGAAGAGGGCGACGGCGTGCAGCACGCCGAGCGAGCCCATGATCGCCAGGCCGCCGACGACGACGGGGAGGGACGCGGCCACGAGGCCACCGAAGATGATCACGAGCAGCAGCAGGACCAGCGGCAGCGAGAACATCTCCGCGCGCGTCAGGTCCTCCTGGGACATGTCGTTGATGGCCTTCTGGGTCGGCACCAGGCCGCCGACCTGTTGGGTGAAGCCGTCGATCTCGAGCTGGGACTCGATGTCCTGGAACTGCTTGATCTGTTCGTTCGAGTCGCCGCTGCTCAGCGTGATGGCGACGAGAGCCTGCCGCTGGTCGTCCGAAGGCACCGGTCCGACGGCCTTGAGCACGTCGTCCTTCGGGAAGCCGCTGATGTGGTCGGCGACCTTCTTGAGTTCGAGCGGGTTCGCGAAATCGCCGCGATAAATGACGATCACGTCACCGTTCTGCCGCCCGAACGCCTGCTCGGCTACTTTGTCGGCCCGCGCAGCCTCACTGGAAGGAGCCTCGTACCCGCCCTGGCTGAGCTTGTCGAACACCCCCAGGCCCCAGACGCCACCCAGCACGGCGAGCAGCACCGTCGCGACCAAGACCACCCATCGGCGGCGATATGCGATCGAGCCCCACTTCGCGAACATCGACGACGGCCTCCTGGGTTACCGTGCTGTAAATCCCGTGAACTCTTGTAAACACCGTTCACTGAAACCGTACGGGGCCGTGACCGGGGTCTACAACCCGATGGAGTGACATATGACCGAGGCCACTCGCCGAGAACGACTCCGCGCAGAGACCGAGCGTGAGATTCGGCAGGCGGCCCGCGCCCTTTTGGTGGAAAGCGGCCGCGATGCGGTTACCCTGCGTGCCATCGCGCGCAAACTCGGCATCACCGCGCCGGCGCTGTACCGGTACTACGACTCGCACGACGCGCTGCTGCGGCAACTCTGCGACGACATCTGCGCGGACATGGCGGCTGCTCTGTACGCGGATCTTGCTGCTGACACGTCAGGTCAGGTGGGGTGCAAGGTCCGGGCCGTGTGCCACGCGTTCCGACGGTGGGCGCTGGCGCACCCGCAGGAGTTCGCGCTGGTGTTCGCCTCGCCGCGGGACCCGCTGGGGGCCGACCAGTTCGGGTCGGTGTTCCTGCAGCTCGCGGGCCCGCTGATCGCGTCCAACGAGGACGCGAACCACGTGCACGAGGAGGTGCCCGCGGTGCTGCACGAGGACCTGGTGCGGTTCCAGCAGGTGCTGCGGGACGCGGTGGCGGAGCACGGGGTCACGCTGGCGGACGAGGTGCTGAACCTCGGCAAGATCTACCACGTCGTGCAGTCATGGGTGCGGTTGTACGGGCACGTGGCTCTGGAGGTGTTCGGGCGGTTCCCGTTCGCGGTGAGCAACCCGGAGCCGATGTTCGACTCGATGCTGGACCAGATGCTGTCCGACATCGGGTTCGACGAGGGCTGACGGGTTCAGTGGCCGTGTAGCGCTTGTCGGGTGTTCGGCGACATACGACCCGTGGTCGACGCCAACAACGCAGCAGAGCTTGCCATCGAAGAACCCGTCCCGTCGTCAGGTGGACCTGGTCAGGCCGTTCTCGACCTGGTCGACAAGGCCATCGGTCTTCAGACGTCGCTGGTGCGCAAGAACATCGCCCGCGCCCGGCAGCGCAACCCCTCGGCCACGCCCGAAGAGGTCGTCGGCGTTCTCGAGAAGATGTACGTCAGTGCCCTCACGAGCACCGGGGCCGCGGTCGGGGGTGCCGCTGCCGCACCTGGTGTCGGTACCGGGATCTCATTGGCTTTGTCGGCGGGTGAGGCGTTGTCGTCGTTGGAACTGAGCACCCTGTTCGTGCTCTCGGTCGCCGAGGTCCACGGGGTTCCGCTCGACGAGATCGAACGTCGACGGACTCTCGTGCTGGGGATCCTGCTGGGGGAGTCCGGGTCCAAGAGCGTCGGGAAGATCGCTGAGCGCACTGGTCAGCATTGGGCTCGGCAGCTCGTGAGCGCGCTGCCGTTGTCGACGCTGAAGCAGATCAACAAGGTGCTGGGCAAGAACTTCGTCACCAAGTACGGGACCAAGCAGGGGATCATCGTGCTCGGGCGGGCGGTTCCGTTCGGCATTGGCGCGTTGATCGGCGGTGCCGCCAATGCGACCGTCGCCACGCTGGCGGTTCGGGCTGCTCGGCGGGCGTTCGGGCCGGCGCCTGAGGCTTGGCCTGAGCAGATTGGCCCGGCTGACGTGTGAGGACTCCGGTCAGTCACCTTTTGCTGGTGGCTGCGTTGGGGTGCGAACTTCGGCTTCGTGCGCGAAAGGCGAAAGCCGGTGCAGCCCCTGTTCGCGGGCGGCACCGGCTCTCTTTTTGTTGCTACAGAACGATGTTGACCAAGCGGCCGGGGACGACGATCACCTTGCGGGGCTCGCCGCCCGCCACCAGCTCCGCGATCTTCTCCTCGGCCAGGGCCGCGGCCTTGATCTCGTCCTGGCCCGCGGAGGCCGAGACGACGACCCGCGAGCGGACCTTGCCGTTGACCTGGATCGGGTACTCGACCGTGTCCTCGACCAGGTACTGCTCGTCCGCCGCCGGGAACGGGCCGTGGGCCAGCGAGCCCTCGTGGCCCAGCTTCGCCCACAGTTCCTCGGCCACGTGCGGGGCCTGCGGAGCCAGCATCAGGACCAGGGCTTCCGCCAGCGGGCGCGGGGTGCCTGCCGGGTAGTGCTTGGTGACGTAGTTGTTCAGCTCGATCAGCTTTGCGCCTGCCGTGTTGTAGCGCAGGTTGGCGTAGTCGTCGTGGACGCCGGCGATCGTCTTGTGCAGCAGGCGCAGGGCCTCGACGGACGCTTCCTCGTCGGTGACGCGCAGGGAGCCGTCGGTCTCGTCGACCAGGTTGCGCCACAGGCGCTGCATGAAGCGTTGCGCGCCTACCACGTCCTTGGTCGCCCACGGGCGAGAGACGTCCATGGGGCCCATGGACATTTCGTAGAACCTGAAGGTGTCTGCGCCGTAGCGCGCGCACATTTCGTCAGGAGTGACGACGTTCTTCAGGCTCTTGCCCATTTTGCCGTATTCGCGGCGGACTTCCTCGCCGTTGTACGTGAACTTGCCGTCCTGCTCGACGACCTCGTCGGCCGGGACGTAGACGCCGCGCGGGTCCACGTAGGCGTAGGCCTGGATGTAGCCCTGGTTGAACAGGCGGCGGTACGGCTCGTCGCCGGACAGGTGACCCAGGTCGAACAGGACCTTCTGCCAGAAGCGCGAGTACAGCAGGTGCAGGACGGCGTGCTCGACGCCGCCGATGTACAGGTCGACGCCGCCGGGGTCGTTGACGCCGTGCTGTTCGGTGCGCGGGCCCAGCCAGTACTTCTCGTTCTCCGGGTTGACGAACCGCTCGGTCTCGACCGGGTCGACGTAGCGCAGCTGGTACCAGCAGGAACCCGCCCAGTTGGGCATGGTGTTGGTGTCGCGGCGGTAGGTCTTCAGGCCGTCGCCCAGGTCCAGCTCGACGGTCGTCCACTCGGTGGCGCGCGACAGCGGCGGCGACGGCTCGGTGTCCGCGTCCTCCGGGTCGAAGGTGCGCGGCGAGTAGTCGTCGACGTCCGGCAGCTCGATCGGCAGCATCGACTCCGGCAGGGCGATGGCGGTGCCCGCCTCGTCGTAGACGACCGGGAACGGCTCGCCCCAGTAGCGCTGGCGGCTGAACAGCCAGTCGCGCAGCTTGAACTGGACGGTGCCGCGGCCGTGGCCGTTCTCCTCCAGCCAGCCGATCATGGTCTTCTTGGCGTCGTCGATCGCCATGCCGTCCAGGAAGCCCGAGTTGATCGCCGGGCCGTCACCGGTGAAGGCGTCGCCCTCGAAACCCTCCGACGGCTGGACCGTGCGGATGATCGGCAGGTCGAACTTCTTCGCGAAGTCCCAGTCGCGCTGGTCCTGACCGGGCACGGCCATGATCGCGCCGGTGCCGTAGCCCATCAGGACGTAGTCGGCGATGTAGACGGGGATTTCCTTGCCGTTCACCGGGTTCGTGGCGTACGCCCCGATGAAGACGCCGGTCTTCTCCTTGTTCTCCTGCCGGTCCAGTTCGGACTTCAGGGACGCTGCGCGCCGGTACGCGGCGATGTCTGCCACGCGATCGGGCGTCGCAATCTGGTCCACCAGCTCGTGTTCCGGTGCCAGGACCATGTAGGTCGCGCCGAACAGCGTGTCCGGACGGGTCGTGAAGACCTCAATGTTCTCGCTTCCCACCGCAAATCGGACTCGGGCACCGTGCGAGCGCCCGATCCAGTTGCGCTGCATGGCTTTGACCTTGTCCGGCCAGTCCAGCCGGTCCAGGTCGTCGATCAGCCGGTCCGAGTACGCGGTGATGCGCATCATCCACTGGCGCAGGTTTTTCCTGAACACCGGGAAGTTGCCACGCTCACTGCGACCGTCCGCGGTGACCTCTTCGTTCGCCAAGACAGTACCCAGTCCGGGACACCAGTTGACGGGCGCCTCCGACATGTAGGCCAGGCGGAAATCGCCCAAGATCCTTTGCTGGTCGGCAAAAGACAGCTCAGACCACGTGTGGCCGCCCGGAACGTCCCGCTCTCCAGACTCGAACTGCGAGATCAACTCGGCGATCGGACGAGCGCGCTTCAGGTCCGCGTCGTACCAGGAGTTGAAGATCTGCAGGAAGATCCACTGAGTCCACTTGTAGTACTCGGGGTCGATCGTCGAGATGCGACGGCGCTCGTCGTGACCCAGACCCAGCCTGCGGATCTGCCGCAGGTAGGTGTTGATGTTGTCCTCGGTGGTCTTGCGCGGGTGCTGACCCGTCTGCACCGCGTACTGCTCCGCGGGCAGGCCGAACGCGTCGAAACCCATGGTGTGCAGCACGTTGCGGCCGTTCATGCGGTGGTACCGCGCGAAGACGTCCGTGCCGATGAAGCCCAGCGGGTGCCCGACGTGCAGGCCCGCGCCGCTGGGGTACGGGAACATGTCCTGCACGAACAGCTTGTCCGCGGGCACGTCGCCCTTGAGCGCACCGACGGGGTTGGGAGCGTGGTAGGTGCCGTGGTCCTCCCAGTACCGCTGCCACCGCTCCTCGATCTGGTTCGCCAGCTCGGCGGTGTAGCGGTAGGCGGGAATCTCCGCCGCGTCCGTACTCATTTCAGCGTCCCTCTCACGTCTGTTCCTGCCCCTGACATGACGAAACCCCCCAGCCCAGAAGGGCATGGAGGGTGGCCGCGCCGACCGTCTTCCGATCAGGTCGCCGCGGCTAGATAAGGAGCAGGCGGGCCGTGCTCATGTCGTCAACGGTATCAGCGCAGCGCAAGCGCGTTGCACCGGGCGGTGGCGTGGGGCACATCGGGCCGGGGCTCGTTCCCTGCGACCCCCGGCCGCGCCTTACCCTCATGAGGTGAACATCGTGCTGTCGGTCGTCCTGGGTCTGCTCGGCGTCGCTCTCGGCGCGGTCGGTCTGCTGGGTCTGCAGGGCAAGCTGCGCCGCAACCGCTACGTCGGCGTGCGCACCGCTGCCGCCGTGCGTGACGAGGAGACGTTCGCTCTGGCCAACCGGGTCGCCGGCGTGCCGAACGTCGCGGCGGGTGTCGTCGCGGTCGTGTCCGGCGCCATGGCGTTCGTGATGGAGGACCTGGCCGTGACGGCCGGGGTCATCGGGCTGGTCGGCGCGCTGGTGATCGCGTTCGCCGGTGGCGTGATGGGCAGCAAGGCCGCGGCGCTCGTGCCCGAGCCGGTCAAGCCGAAGGGCTGCGGCGGGTGCGCCTGCGGTGGTGGCGGGTGCTCGCCGCTCGCCGGTCTCTAGCCACCTTCAAGATCAGGCCGGATCACTCGATGGTCCGGCCTTTTTCGTGCCCACGTTTCACGTGAATCAGTTGTCGCGGACGTCCTTCGGGTAGGTCGCGAGCAACGCCAGCGGCATGCCCTGGCGGCGCAGCACCCTGCCCCAGAGGTCGACGTTAGCGCCGACCAGCACGTCGTCGGCCAGGCCGGTGACGACCATCCAGTCGCCGCGGTCGATCTCGCCCTGCAACTGGCCCTCGCCCCAGCCCGAGTAGCCGGCGAACACCCGCAGGCCGCGCACCAACGGCATCAGCTCGTCCGGTTCGGCGTCCAGGTCCACCAGCGCCACGGGGCCCTGCACGCTGACCAGACCTTCCACAGCGGACGGATCGGTGCCGGGCTTCAACGCGGCGAGGCACAGCGCGGTCTTCTGCTCCACCGGACCACCGATGTGGATGGCCTGCGGCTTGGTGACGTGCGGGCCCCACGGCGGGAGTACGTCGTGGACAGCCACCTCGGACGGTCGGTTCAGCACGACGCCGAGGGTCCCCTCGGGGCGTTGGTCGATGATGTAGACGACGGTGCGAGTGAAGTTCGGGTCGTTCAGGCTCGGAGCGGCCACCAAGAGGGAGCCTGGCTCGACTTCGACTTCGTCATCGGGACGCACGTCACCATGAAATCACCCGTGATCGCCGGAACAACTCAGGGCCGCGCCCCGTTAGACTGAGGTGTCGGATGTCTTTGTGTCCCCCGGGCTCAACAGACAACCGCCTTCGCGGAATACCGTTCGGCTGGAGCCGCGTAGTGCAACGCGCCGTGAGGCGACCTGGCATCCGGCACCAGGGGAGCCGGACCGTGAGGTCCGGCTTTCGTGGTTTTCACCACCTCGCGCATAGAGTGCAATGGTGACAACGCTTGCGGTGGAGAAGCACCACTGGGGATCACGCCGGTTCCTCGGCATCCCCGCCTACCGCAGACTCCTCGCCACCAGGCTCGCCTCGCAGTGGGGTGACGGGCTCTTCCAGGCGGGCCTCGCCGGGGCCGTGCTCTTCAACCCCGAACGCCAGGCCGACCCGCTCGCCATCGCGACCGGGTTCGCCGTGCTGCTGCTGCCCTACTCGATCATCGGACCGTTCGCGGGCGCGTTGCTCGACCGGTGGGACCGCAAGAAGGTCATCGTCGTCGCGAACGTCACGCGGGCGGTGTTCGTGCTGCTCACGGCCGGCGCGGTCGGGGCAGGGCTGAGCGAGGGGCCGTTGTACGTGTCCGCGCTCATCGTCATGGGCATCGGGCGGTTCGTCGGCGCCGGGCTGAGCGCGTCGCTGCCGCACGTCGTGCCGGAGGACCACCTGGTCGAGGCGAACGCGCTGGCCACGACGGCCGGCGCGATCATGGCCGTGGTCGGTGCCTCGTGTGCGATCGGCTTCCGCACGATCCTCGGCGCCGGGGACGGCGGGTCCGGGTGGACCACCAGCATCGCCGTCATCGGGTTGCTGACCAGCGCGTTCATCGCCAGCCGGTTCAAGGCGGGCGTGCTCGGGCCGGACGAGGTCGACGAGCCGAACAACGCGTTCATGGCCGTCGCGCGCGGTCTGCTGGACGGTGCCAAGGCCACCTGGCGGACCCCCAGCGTCACGGCCGCGCTCGCCGCCGTGCTCGCCCACCGGGCCGCGTTCGGCATCAGTCTGATGATCACGCTGCTGCTGATGCGCTACAGCCTCGAGGACGTCGGCATCCTCAAGGCAGGCATCGGCGGGCTGGGCGAGGTCGCCGTCGCGGGCGGTGCCGGTGTGCTGCTCGCGGGCATCTTGACCGACCGGATCGTCGACAGGTTCGGGGTGACGCGCACGGTCTGCGGCGCGTTGCTGCTCAGCGTCGCCGCCCAGCTCGGCCTCGGGCTGCCGATGACGCTGCCGACCATCCTCGCGGCCAGCTTCTTCATCATCTTCGCCGGTCAGATCATCAAGCTGTGCGTGGACACCGCCGTGCAGCACGACATCCCCGACGAGGTGCGCGGCCGCGTGTTCGCGCTCTACGACACGCTGTTCAACGTCGCCCAGGTCACCGCGGTGACCGTCACGGCGATGGTCGTCCCCCTCAACGGCCGCGCGCCCGGCCTCATGGTCGCCGCCGCCGTGCTCTACCTCGTCGGCCTGGCCGGCTTCCTCACGATGTCAACGCGGAAACGGCAGGTGGAGCATGCCGGCCTCGTGCGCGAAAACGACAGCAGCCACTCGATCGGGTAGATCCAGCCGACGCAGGATCTCCGCCACCTCGTCGAGCACCCGCTGCTGCCCGAGACCGAGCACGCGCGCGATCTCGTGGTCGGCGTGACCGCGCGCGATGCACCGCAGCACCGCGCGCTGGTCGTCCGTCAGCACCGCCAGGTCGTACACCGCCGGACCTGCGAAAAGTCCCTGAGAAGACATCTGCACCACCCCCATGCGCCCCCTGGCGCACTTCACATGGTGCCGGTCCCCGCTGACACTTCGCTAACGCGGGGATTGCATTCACTCACTATGAGTAACCAGGACCTGTACTAGGCCGGGGGAGTGATCCCCTGTTCGCGCGCCCAGTCGAGCAGCGCCGCCTCCGCCTCGTCGCGGTCCAGCGGACCGCGGTCCAGCCGCAGCTCCTTGAGGAACTTCCAGGCGGCGCCGACCTGGCGGCCCGGCGGCAGGCCGAGCAGCTTCATGATCTCGTTGCCGTCGAGGTCCGGACGCACGCGCGCCAGGTCCTCCTCCGCCGCGATGCGCGCGATGCGTTCCTCGAGGGAGTCGTAAGTCCGGCTGAGCAGGTTCGCCTTGCGCTTGTTGCGGGTCGTGCAGTCCGCGCGGACGAGCTTGTGCAACCGCGTCAGCAGGTCACCGGCGTCGGTCACGTACCGGCGCACGGCCGAGTCGGTCCACTCGCCGTTGCCGTACCCGTGGAACCGCAGGTGCAGGTAGACGAGCTTGGCGACGTCCTCGGTGATCTCCTTCGAGTACCGCAACGCCCGCAAGCGCTTGCGGACCATCTTCGCGCCCACGACCTCGTGGTGGTGGAACGAGACTCCGCCGCCGGGCTCGAACTTCCGCGTCGCCGGTTTGCCGATGTCGTGCAGCAACGCGGCGATCCTCAGCACCAGATCGGGTGATTGATCAACTTCTTCAAGATCAATTGCCTGTTCCAGCACAACCAGCGAGTGGTCGAAGACGTCCTTGTGCTGATGATGTTCGTCGATTTCCAGCTTCATGGCCGTCAGCTCCGGCAGGACGATGTCCGCCAGGCCCGTCTCGACCATGAGCTCGATGCCGCGGCGGGGGTGCGCCCCGCACAGGAGCTTCGACAGCTCCACCTGCACGCGCTCCGGCGTGATGCGGGTGAGTTCGGCTGCCATCGACCGCATCGCCTCGACCACCCGCGGCGCCGCCGTGAAGCCGAGCTGGGAGACGAACCGCGCGGCCCGCAGCATCCGCAGCGGGTCGTCGCCGAACGACTCCTGCGGGGTCGCGGGGGTGTCCAGCACGCCCTCGTGCGCCGCCTGCAGGCCACCGGTCGGGTCGACGAACTCGGAGGCCGCGATGTCGAACGCCATCGCGTTGACGGTGAAGTCGCGCCGGACCAGGTCACCGTCGATCGAGTCGCCGAACGTGACCTCGGGGTTGCGGGTGACGCCGTCGTAGACGTCCGCGCGGAAGGTCGTGATCTCGATGATCTCGCCCTTCTTGGACGCACCGACCGTCCCGAACGCGATGCCGGTGTCCCACTGCGCGTCGGCCCAGCCCTTCAGCAGCTGCTGGATCTCGGCCGGCCGGGCGTCCGTGGTGAAGTCGAAGTCGTTCGTAGGGCGCGCCAGCACGGCGTCGCGCACACTTCCACCCACGAGGTAGAGGCGCTTGCCCTCGGCAGCGAACCGAGCGGCGAGTTCGGCGACGACAGGTGTGATGGCGGGCTTTTCCACCACCGCATTCTGCTGGAGCGATCGAGACACGAGAAACCAGCGTACTCAAGGTTCGTAAGTACGATCGGGTCCATGCCCCCGTCAGCCGCACGTTCCGGAGGTTCCAAGCCGGGGCGCCGCAAGAGGCGCCGGGGCCGGAGGCTCAAGACCGTCGACGAGACGTCGGCGGGTGGCCTGGTGCTCGACGGAGAACAACGGGCCGCGGTGATCGGCAGACTTGACCGGCGCGGCCGGTTGCTGTGGTCTTTGCCCAAGGGTCACATCGAGGCCGGCGAGACCGCGGAACAGACCGCGGTGCGCGAGGTCGCCGAGGAGACCGGTATTCATAGCAGGGTGCTGCGCCCGTTGGGGTCGATCGACTACTGGTTCGTCGCGGACGACCGCCGGGTGCACAAGACGGTTCACCACTTCCTCCTCGAAGCAACGGGGGGAGAGCTTTCCGACGAAGACGTGGAGGTCACCGAGGTGGCGTGGGTGCCACTCGGCGAGCTGGACGGGCGGTTGGCGCATGCCGACGAACGCCGTCTGGTCCGCCGAGCAGCCGAACTGCTCGCCGACCGCTGCCGCAACGGGGCGAGGCCGGCGTGAGCCTGAAGAAGCTCGTCTGCACAGCCGCCGCCGTCGCGTTCGTGGTGATCGCGGCGCCCCCCGCGGGCGCCCAGCAGTCACAACCGGACGAGGTCGACGCGCTGCCGTTCATGCCCGCGCCCGCCACCCAGGTGTGGGCGACCAGATCTCTCTCGGCCCAGCCGGGCCAGGCGCAGCCGCAGTTCGTGCGGCTCGACATCGACCAGCTCACCCCGCGGTTCGTCACGAGCGACTCGCCGGGCACCGTCCGGATCACCGGCAAGATCGTCAACGTCGGCGACCGCAAGGTGTTCGACATCGTGCTGCGGCTCGAACGCGGTGAGCCGCTCGGCACCGAGGACGACCTGCGCAAGGCGTTGCGCGAACCGGCGGCGGCCGAGGCCGTGCAGCCCAAGTTCACCCCGATCGCGAGCGAACTCGAAGCCGGCGCGCAGAAGGACTTCACGCTGGAGGTGCCGCTGCGCGGGACCGAGCCGACGTCGCTCGAGGTCGACCAGCCCGGCATCTACCCGATCCTCGCGAACGTCAACGGCAGGCCGGACTTCGGCGGCCAGGCGCGGCTCGCGGCGCTCTCGACGCTGCTGCCCGTGCTGGGCGTGCCCGGCGGCGAGACCAAGGCGAAGCCCGGTGCCGGCGCGAAGCTCACGATGCTGTGGCCGGTCTCGGACCGCCCGCGGCTCGTCCGGCTCGGCGGCGAGGGCCAGTCCGAGTTGATCGACGACGACCTCGCGACGTCGCTCTCGGTCAACGGCCGCCTGTACGGGCTGCTGCAGGCCTACGAGCAGTCGATCTCGTCGATGAGCACGGCCATGTGCCTCGCCATCGACCCCGACCTGCTGCGCACCGTGCAGGCCATGAGCACCGGGTACAGGGTGCGCGGCGGTGCCGAGGGCAAGGGCAGGACCGAGGCCAAGCTGTGGCTCGACCGGCTCAAGCTGGCCGTCACGGGCCGATGCGTCGTGGCGTTGCCTTACGCCGACGCCGACCTCGTGGCGTTGAACAGGGCGAAGCTCGGCACGATGCGCACGCTCGCGGTGACCGACGGTCCCAAGCTCATCCAGGACGTCCTGTCCGTGCAGCCGCTGCCCGACTTCGTGTGGCCGGAGGACGGCGTCCTCGACCAGTCGACGTTCGACGAGCTGGTCACCCCGCAGCCGGACAAGAAGTACGCCGGTGCGAAGGCGCTGCTGCTCGACCCGACCGGTGTCTCCGACGCTCCGGGCACCGCGCCCGCGGGCATCGCCGGCAAGACCCCGGTCACCGCCGTCCGGATCGACTCGATGGTCTCGGACGCCCTGGTGGGCAGCGACTCGCGGCCCCGCACGCTGTCCGGGGCGACGCTGGCGGGCGAGAGCCAGCCGGTGTCGGTGCAGAACGCGCTGGCGGCGCTGGTGTTCCGCGCCGGGTGGCAGGGCGACGGCCGCAACGTGCTGGTCGCGCCGCCGCGCCGGTGGCAGGCGCCGCTGTCGGAGATGACCGAGTTCCTGACGACCGCGCAGAAGCTGCTGGCCGGCGGGTACGCGACCCAGACCGGGCTGTCCGAGCTCACCAGCACGACCCCGGCGACCACGAACGCCAAGATCACCTACCCGGCCGAGGCCGGTGCGCGTGAGGTCTCGCCGGCCATCACCGGCTCCGTGACCAACCAGAGCATCGAGCTCAACGGCCTGGTCGCGGCCATGCAGCAGGAGGACAGCGCGCACGCGGCGCCGTCCGACCTCGCCGACCCGCTGTGGCTCGGCCTGCTGCGGGTGATGTCGGGGGCGTGGCGCGGCAACGAGCAGGGCGCCCAGCTCGCGGCCCAGGTCAGCCAGGGCGAGCTGAACGCGCTGACCGGCATGGTCGGCGTGACCCAGCCGAACAGCCCGATCCTGCTCGGCTCCGGCGACAGCCCGATCCCCGTCACCATCACGAACAAGCTCGACGTCCGCGTGACGGTCCGGATCAACCTCGCCGACACCCCCGGCATCCGCAAGCTCGACCTCGCCGACCAGGTGCTCCCCGCCCGCGGCGAACGCGTGGTGCGGGTGCCCGTCGAGGTGCTGCGGTCCGGCCGGTTCCCGGTCAACGTCCGGCTGACGACGCCCGAGGGCGTTCCACTGGGCGACACTGTCAAGCTGGAGGTGTCGTCGTCCGCGTACGGCACGATCACGGTGATCATCACGATGATCGCCGGTGTCGCGCTCGTGCTGCTTTCCGGACGCCGGATCTACAAGCGGGTCCGTGCTCGCAACGGCGAGAACGGCGAAGCACCGTCCATCGAGAACGTCACACCGGAGAAGTCGAGCGCGTGAGCGAGACAGCCACGACCACCCAGCCAGAGCAGCAGAAGCAGGAACCATCGGTCGCGCGGGCCAGCGGATCGATGGCGATCGCGACGATCGTCAGCCGCGCCACCGGCCTGCTGTCGAAGGTGCTGCTGATCGCGGTGATCGGCGCCGAGACCCTCGGTGACTCGTACCAGGCGGCCTCCACGCTGCCGACCATGATCAACGAGCTGCTCCTCGGCGGCGTGCTGACCAGCGTGGCGATTCCGCTGCTGGTCCGCGCCGAGAAGGAGGACGGCGACGGCGGCGAGTCGTACGCCCAGTGGCTGATCTCGATGGGCACGCTGATCCTCGGCATCGGCACGGTGCTCGCGATGGCCTGCGCGCCGTTGCTCACCAAGATCTACATCTCGGACTCGAAGGACGCGAACCCCGAGCTCGTCACGGCGTTCGCGTACCTGGTCCTGCCTGGCATCGTGTTCTACGGCCTGACGGCGTTGCTCAGCGCCGTGTTGAACGCACGGCACGTGTTCGGCATCCCGACTTGGGCGCCGGTGCTCAACAACGTCGTCGTGATCGGTGTTCTCGGCGTCTACGCGCTGCTGCCGGGCGAGCTCACGCTCAACCCGGTCCGCATGACCGACACGCACCTGCTGGTCCTCGGTCTCGGCACCGCGCTCGGCGTGCTCGTGCAGGCGTCCGTGCTGTTCCCGGCGCTGAAGAAGACCGGCTTCAAGTTCAAGTGGCGGTTCGGCTGGGACTCGCGGCTGTCGGAGTTCGGCAGCCTCGCGTTCTGGGTGCTGCTCTACGTGGCCCTCGGCCTCGCCAGCATGACCGTGCTGACCAAGGTGGCGACGAGCGCGATCGGCACGCTCGTGGCGTTCAACTACCAGTGGCTCATCGCCCAGGTGCCCTACGGCGTGCTGGGTGTCTCGCTGCTCACGGCGCTGATGCCGAAGATGAGCCGGGCCGCCGCGAACGGCGACAACGAGTCGATCGTGCGCGACCTGCTGTTCGGCAACCGCATGTCGGCGATCCTGCTGATGCCGTTCAGCGCCCTGATGACGGTGTCCGGCCTGTCCATCGGTCTCGCGGCGTTCGCCTGGGGCAACTCGGGCGTGGACGGCGGCACGAGGATCGGTCTCGCCCTGGCGCTGTCGGCGTTCGGACTCGTGCCTTACGCGATCACGCTGCTCCAGCTGCGGGTCTTCTACGCGATGAAGGACGCCCGCACGCCGACGCTGATCCAGGCGTTGATCGTGGCGGTGCGGATCGCGTTGCTCTACCTGTTCCTCGACATCTCCACGCCGGGCGACGCCTCGCAGCTCGCCGTCGGCGTGTCGCTCGCGATGTCGCTGAGCTTCGTCTTCGGCGCGATCGTCGGGCAGATCTGGCTGCGGGTCCGGCTCGGGCGGCTGCGCACCGGGTTCACGATCTGGACCGTCTGCCTCACCGTCGTGGCCTCCTCGCTCGCGTTCGGCGCGGCCAAGGGCGTGAACTGGCTGGTCCAGGACATGTTCGCGTTCTCGAGCCTCATCGTGTCGAGCTGGGTCGAGGTCGTCCTGGTGACGTTGATCGGGCTGCCGCTCGCGTTCGGCCTTTTGGCGGCGTTCCGGGTACCCGAGATGGCGCTGGCGATCGCGAAGATCAACCGTTTGGTGCGGCGACGGTGACCCCGGTCCGTGAACGACGTCCCGTACCCTCGTTCCTGTGAGTAGCGGAGTCCACGCCGCCCTGGTCCCCGGCGGCGTCATCGGCAACGGCCGCTACCGGCTGCTCGCGAAATCCGGAGCGGACGCACGGTCGAACGCCGAACTGTGGCGAGCGCGTGACGGTCAGCTCAACCGGGACGTGGCGCTGACGGTCCTGCTGGGCAACCTCGCGGACAACGAGGCGTCCGCCCGTGCCCGCCGCACGGTCGAACGCGCGATGCACGCGTCGTCGTTCACGCACCCCGGCGTCTCGCGGGTCATCGACGTGCTGACGCCCGGCACCGGCATCCGTCCCGACGAGGGCATCCTCGGCATGGTCATCGCCGAGTGGACCCAGGGCACCGACCTGATGGACCTCATCGCGGAGGGCCCGCTGCCCGCGGGCGCCGCGACCCGCCTGCTCGAACCGCTGGGCGCCGCCATCGAGGGCGCGCACCACGCCGGTCTGGTGCTGGGCGCCGACCACCCGCAGCGCATCCGGGTCACCTCGGACGGGCGCCTGCGCCTCGCGTTCCCCGGTCCGCGGCCGGACGCGATCGCGCGCGACGACGTCAAGGGCCTCGGCGCGATCCTGTACCTGCTGCTCACCGGCCGGTGGGCGCTGCCGAACGGCCCGCAGGGCGTGCCGGTGGCCCCGACCGGGCCGGACGGGTCCGTGGTGGCCCCGAACGCGTTGCACCCGTACCTGCCGCACGACCTGTCGTCCGTCGCGGTCCGTTCGCTGGAGGACACCTCCGTGGGCGGCATCCGGACGTCGGCGGCGATCCTGCAGGTCCTCGACCAGATCGCCGCGGAAGAGGCGCAGACGTCGCTGATCCCGGCCGTGGCGGCGCGTGGCGATGACGACGACGACCAGGTCGTGTGGACGACGCAGAAGCCGCGGCAGGACAAGCAGCAGAAGAAGAAGCTGTGGATCAGCGTCGCGGTCCTGGCCGTGGCCACGCTGACCGTGATCGTCTGGCTGAGCGTGCAGATCGTCGGCTTCTTCAGCGACGAACCGTCCAAGGGCGGCGGCCCGACCGTGGTCATCAACCAGCCGGGGTCGAACGGCCAGACCGCACCCCCGCCGGCGCCCGCCGGCCCGGTGCAGCCCGCGGCGCTCGGCGTCTACGACGTGACGAACCAGCCCGACAACGCGAACCAGGCGAGCAGGGCGGCGGACAACAACGCCGGCACGTTCTGGCGCACCGACAACTACTTCCAGCAGTTCCCGGCGCTCAAGCCCGGCATCGGCCTGATGGGGTCGTTCGCGGAACCGGTGAAGCTGGCCTCGATCACGATCACCTCGCCGAGCAAGGGCACGAAGGTCGAGATCCGGGTGGCGTCGGCGCTCGACTCGCCGCTGGAGGAGACCAAGGTCATCGGCGTCGCGGACCTGTCCGACGGGCAGACGCAGATCCAGCTGAACGACCACGAGCCGACCGGGCACGTGCTGATCTGGATCACGCAGCTGTCGAGTTCGGGCGGCGGCAAGAACCAGAGCGAGATCCGCGAGATCCTCTACACCCGCGCGCAGTGACGTCGGCCGCCAACGCGGCAAGCCGGGTAGAAGTACTCAGCCACGCTGGGTAGACCTGTCCGGGTGATCTGTGATCACGCTCGCTATGGTTCCTCACGTGACCGCCGCAGCCAGCTCGGACGCCGACCTCATCTCGGCCCACGCCGCAGGTGACCCCTACGCGTTCTCGGAGCTGGTCAAACGGCACCGCGACCGGATGTGGGCGGTGGCGTTGCGCACGCTGCGTGACCCGGAAGAGGCCGCGGACGCGCTGCAGGAGGCGTTCATCTCGGCCTTCCGCGCCGCCTCGTCGTTCCGCGCGGAGTCACAGGTCACCACCTGGCTTCACCGGATCGTGGTCAACGCGTGCCTCGATCGGATGAGACGCCGACAAACAAGACCGACAGTGCCGCTGCCCGAGGCCGGTCCCGGCGAGCCCGTCGCGCCCCGCGACGCGATGAGCGACCGCGAGACCAGCCTGATCGTGCAGCAGGCGTTGATGGAGCTGCCGGAGGAGCAGCGGGCGCCCATCGTGCTCGTCGACGTCGAGGGGTACTCGGTCGCCGAGACGGCCAAGCTCCTCGGCATCGCGGAGGGCACGGTCAAGAGCCGGTGTGCGCGAGGTCGCGCCAAGCTCGCCAAAGTTCTCGGGCACCTCAGGAACCGAATCGCAGATGCGAACGTCCGAGCTGACGGTGTGAATGTGCAAGAGCAACGTCAGTGGGAGGGCCGATGACCGGCATGGAGCGCGTGCCGATGGGTCCGCCGTGGTCGGTTGACCTCATCGCGGACCTGCACGCGGGCGTGCTGCCCCCTGAGGTCGCCGCACAGCTGCGCCCGAGGGTCGAGGCGGATGCCGAGGCCAGGGAGATCCTGCGGGCGCTCGACGCCACGCTGGAGGACCTGCAGTCGCTGCCCCCCATTCCGATGCCCGACCACGTGGCCGCGCGGATCGACGCCGCGTTGGCCGCTGAGGCACGTCCGGGCATCGCCCCGGTCGTGTCGTTGAACGACGCCCGCAAGCGCCGCAACCGCAGGCTGGGACTCGGCGGTGGCGTGCTGGTGGCCGCCGCGGCCGCGTTCGGCATCGTGCTCGCCGTCGCCCCCGGTGGGCAGCAGGCGAACACGCCCGGTGACGCGGCTCCGGCACCCACGACGCAGAACTCGGCCGGGTCGGCGCAGCCGCCGTTGTCGCTGAAGCGCGACGAACTGGGGACCGCGGTCGGCGAGGTGCTCAAGGCCCAGAACTACGGCCCGCTGGAGACCCCGGACCGGTTGGCGGGCTGTCTGAAGGGCGGCGGCATCACCAGCTCGGGCACCCCGCTCGGCATCAGCCCGATCAACCTCGAGGGCAAGAACGCCGTGATGGCGATCCTGCCGGCGGGCCTCGGGAAGTACCGGCTGGTCGTGCTGGACCCGGAGACCTGCGGACCGGACGAGCCCCAGGGCGTTCTCGCGGACACGACCGTGGGCCAGAGGTAGTCGCTCAAGTCACGGAATTAGCTGCACCTACGATCCGTTGAGCCAGTCAGACGACGAGATCGAGGAGTTGCATCAGCCGTGAGCGTGCGCAACGTGATCATCATTGGATCTGGACCCGCGGGGTACACCGCTGCGGTCTACGCGGCACGTGCGCAGCTGGAGCCCCTGGTCTTCGAGGGTTCGCAGTACGGCGGCGCCCTCATGACGACGACCGAGGTCGAGAACTACCCCGGCTTCCGCGACGGCATCATGGGCCCCGAGCTCATGGAGCAGATGCGCGAGCAGGCCACCCGCTTCGGCGCCGAGCTGCGCGCCGAGGACGTCGAGTCGGTCGAGCTGACCGGGGAGATCAAGAAGGTCGTCGCGAACGGCGTCACCTACGAGGCCAAGGCCGTCATCCTCGCGATGGGCGCCGCGGCTCGGTACCTCGACATCCCGGGCGAGCAGGAGCTGCTCGGCCGCGGCGTGTCCGCGTGTGCGACCTGTGACGGGTTCTTCTTCCGCGACCACGACATCGCGGTCGTCGGCGGCGGTGACACGGCGATGGAGGAGGCCACGTTCCTCACGCGCTTCGCCAAGTCCGTGACGGTCATCCACCGCCGCGAGGAGTTCCGCGCCTCGAAGGTCATGCTGGAACGCGCGCGGGCCAACGAGAAGATCAAGTGGCAGCTGAACACGCAGGTCACCGACGTGCTGGGTGACGGCACCGTGTCGTCCATCAAGATCAAGGACACCAAGACCGGCGCCGAGTCCGAGATGCCCGTCACCGGCTTCTTCCTCGCGATCGGCCACGACCCGCGCTCGGCGCTGGTCAAGGGCCAGGTCGACCTGGACGCCGAGGGCTACGTCCTGACGAAGGACAAGTCCTCCTACACGAACCTGGACGGCGTCTTCGCCGCCGGTGACCTCGTCGACCACGAGTACCGCCAGGCGATCACCGCCGCCGGCTCCGGTTGCAGCGCCGCGATCGACGCGGAACGGTGGCTGGCCGAGCACGGCACCGAGCAGGCCGAGATCGCCGCCGAGGCCGTCGGTGGCGGCTACGGCAAGAGCAACTGAAGTTCCTTCTGCGAGATCTTTTAGGGAGAGCAACATGGCAGGCGCCACCATCACGGTGACCGACAAGTCGTTCGCGGACGACGTGCTGACCAGCGAGAAGCCCGTGCTGGTCGACTTCTGGGCGACCTGGTGCGGCCCGTGCAAGATGGTCGCTCCCGTCCTGGAGGAGATCGCCGCCGAGCACGGCGACAAGCTCACCATCGCCAAGGTCGACATCGACGCCAACCAGGCGATCGCCCGCGACTACCAGATCATGTCCGTGCCGACGCTGATCCTGTTCCAGGGCGGCCGCCCGGTGAAGCAGATCGTCGGCGCGAAGCCCAAGGCCGCTCTGCTGAACGACCTGCAGGACGTCCTCGCCTGAGACACAAAAGAGTTGCATTGGCCACGAAGTCCTCTGCAACGAGCAACGTGACCCGCCCGTCTATCGATAAGACGGGCGGGTCACGTTCGTTTTCGGTGCCGGGTCGGTGATCTCGGTACGACTGTGAGTAGCCCTGCATCGATCACTGAGCGCAGCAGGGCACAATGAAGACTTCCCAACTGACGCGCCGACCAGGTTCGGCGCCCTAGTCGAGCGAGGGTGCATGCAGCTGCTCCGCCGCGGGGACGTCGGAAGTGATGTTGCCGAGATCCGGTCGATCCTGACCAGGCTCGGACTGCTTCCGCCGGCCGACCCACAGGCGCCGCCGGTGTTCGACCAGCAGGTCGAGCACGCCGTGCGCGCGTTCCAGCAGCAGCGGGGGCTGATCATCGATGGCATCGTCGGCCCGGCCACCTACCGCTCGCTGCGTGACGCGACGTTCCGGTTGGGGGACCGGCCGCTCGCGTTCCTGATGTCGCAGCCGACGACCGGTGACGACGTGCTGATGCTGCAGGAACGACTGCTGGAGCTCGGCTACGACGTCGGCCGCGCCAACGGTGTGTTCGGTCAGCAGACCGAGCAGGCGCTGCGGAACTTCCAGCGCGACTACGGACTGATCGTGGACGGCATGTGCGGTCCCGACACCGTGCGCGCGTTGCGCCAGCTCCAGCCGAAGGTCCGCGGTGGCCGTCCCCAGTTGCTGCGCGAGCAGGAACGGTTGCGGGGCGCCGGTTCCCGTCTGTCCGGCAAGCGGATCGTCATCGACCCCGGCCACGGCGGCCAGGACCGCGGCGTGGTCGTGGACGGGCTGTCCGAGGCCGATCTGATGCTGGACCTGGCCCGCCGCCTCGAGGGCAAGATGGCCGCGACCGGCATGGAGGCCCTGCTCACGCGCGGTCCTGACAACTGCCCGGACGAGGCCGAGCGCGCGCGGTTCGCGAACGAGGCGGGTGCCGACCTGATCCTGTCGCTGCACAGCGACGGCAACTCGTCGCCGAACGCTCAGGGCGTGGCGACGTTCCACTACGGCACCGGCAACGGCACGTCGTCGACGGTCGGCGAGGCGCTCGCGGGGTTCATCCAGCGCGAGGTCACCGCCCGCACGACCATGTCGAACTGCGGGTCGCACCCCAAGTCGTGGGACCTGCTGCGGCTCACCCGCTGCACGGCCGTCCGCGTCGAGGTGGGTTACCTGACGAACGCCGAGGACCGCGCGCGACTGGCGACTCCCGGGTTCCGCGACATCGTGGCCGAGGGCATCCTCGTGGCCGTGAAGCGGCTCTACCTGCTCGGCAAGGACGACCAGCCGACGGGCACGTTCACGTTCAACGACCTGCTGCGGTACGAGATGTCGAAGAGCTGAGCTGGTTCTGACTGACGAAAAGGCCCCCTCCGCCAACGCGGAGGGGGCCTTTTCGCTGTCTCAGACCGGGCGGAAGCTGGGTTCCGCGGTGGAGACGGTGACGCTGTTGAGGAGGCGTTCGAGAGCGGCCTCGACGTCTTCCTTCCAGGTGATGGAGCTGCGGAGCTCCATGCGCAACCGGGGCCAGCGCGGGTGCGGCCGCACGGTCTTGAAGCCGACGCTCGTCAGGAAGTCGGCCGGCGTGACGCAACTGGGCTCGGAGTCGTCCGGGCGCATGTCGCCGAACGCCTCGATGGCCTTCACGCCACGACGCGTCAGATCCTTCGCCACGGCCTGCACGAGCACGCGCGCGAGTCCACCCCCTCGGAACTCCGGGAGGACGTCCAGCGACGTCATGAGGACCGCGTCCGGGCTCACCGGAGAGGTGGGGAAGGCGGCGCTGCGCGGAACGGCGGCCGGTGGTGCGTAGAACACCGAACCGGCGGGGATGCCGTCGCAGTAGATGAGGCGGCCGCACGAACCCCACTCGAGCAGGACGCTGGAGACCCAGGCTTCCTTCTCGAACTCGGTGTCGCCGTATTCCTCAGCCTGTTCTCGCAGGTGAGGAGCAAGTTCCCAGAAGACGCACGTCCTGCTGTGCTTGGACAGATGTTCCAGGTTGTCCAACGTGACGCCCACGACGCGTCGCGACACCCCGACCTCCACCCCTTGGCACACACATAGTGAACCCATACGAGGGTAGGCGAATGTGACGGAACCCGGAAGGCGCGTGCCCTGAACGGGACGACGGTTACACTCGCTCGGGACATTTCCCATACAGGAGTCCCCATGACTATGCCCGGTCAGCCTGCCAAGCAGGGCCCCAGAAGCCTTGACCCCCACCTCCGCCGCTACGCAGCGCGCACGGCAGGGATGACGGCATCGGAGATCCGGGCACTTTTCGCAGTCGCGTCCCGTCCCGAGGTCGTGTCGCTGGCCGGTGGCATGCCGCACCTGGCCGCGTTGCCGCTGGAGTCGCTGTCCGCGGAGATCGGTCAGCTGGTGGCGTCCGAGGGGCTCGTGGCCCTGCAGTACGGCTCGGCGCACGGTGTCCCGTTGCTTCGCGAGCAGATCTGCGACGTCATGGCGTTGGAAGGCATCAACGGCCACCCGGACGACGTGGTGGTGACCGTGGGCTCGCAGATGGGCCTCGACATGGTCACCCGGATCTTCTGCGACCCCGGCGACGTGGTGATCGCCGAGGGACCTTCTTATGTGGGCGCTCTCGGGTCGTTCACGGCTTACCAGGCGCAGGTCGTGCACGTCGCGATGGACGCTGACGGGCTCGTGCCGTCGTTGCTGCGAGAGGCCCTGGAGGCCTGCAAGCGCGCCGGACAGCGGGTGAAGTTCCTCTACACGATCCCGAACTTCCACAACCCGGCCGGCGTGACGCTGGCGGTCTCACGGCGAGCCGAGATCCTGGAGATCTGCCGGTCGTACGGCGTGCTGGTGGTGGAGGACAACCCGTACGGGCTGTTGGGCTTCGACGGGCAGACGTACCCCGCTCTGCGGTCCATGGACCCGGACAACGTGGTGTACCTCGGGTCGTTCTCGAAGACGTTCGCGGCCGGTTTGCGGGTCGGCTGGGTGCTGGCGCCGCACGCGGTGCGCGAGAAGCTGGTGCTGGCGGCCGAGTCGGCCACGCTGTGCCCGCCCACGCTGAACCAGATGATCGTGTCCCGGTACCTGTCGACCCAGGACTGGAAGGGTCAGATCAAGACGTACCGCGAGGCGTACCGGGATCGGCGTGATGCGGCCATCTCCGCTTTGGAGCAGCACATGCCGCAAGGTTCCACGTGGAACATTCCGGATGGCGGCTTCTACGTCTGGGTGACGGTGCCGGAGGGCATCGACACGAAGGCGATGCTGCCCCGGGCCGTGACGGCCCGCGTGGCCTACGCGTCCGGCACCGGGTTCTACGCGGACGGCTTCGGGTCGCGGCAGTTGCGGATCTCGTACTGCTACCCGACGCCGGAACGCATCCGCGAGGGCGTGCGCCGCCTGGCGAACGTCATCGAGGAAGAGATGCAACTGGCCGCGACCTTCGGGGCGACGCCGGGCCGTCAGCTGTCCGGTCCGCAGACCCCGTCGCCTGACACCGCCTGATCTTTCTTTGGAGTTGTGCTGTGGCTGACCGCATGGTCGCTGTGCTGTCCGGTGGGCTCTCCCACGAACGCGAGGTCTCGATCCGCTCGGGTCGCCGTCTGTCGGCTGCCCTGCGGTCTGTGGGCGTGACGGTGGAGGAGTGGGACGCGGACGCGTCGTTGGTGTCGCGCCTGCAGGCTTCGCGCCCGGATGCCGTCGTCGTCGCCCTGCACGGCGGCGAGGGCGAGAACGGGTCCGTGCAGACGATCCTCGAGATGTTCGGGGTGCCGTACGTCGGGACGGACTCGCGGGCGTGCCGCCGGGCGTGGGACAAGCCGACCGCGAAGGCGGAGCTGGCCCGTGCCGGGCTCGCGACGCCGGAGTGGGTCGTGCTGCCGCACGCCACGTTCCGGGAGCTGGGTGCTCGTCCGGTACTGGACGCGATGGTCTCGACTTTGGGGCTGCCGCTGATGCTGAAGCCGGACCAGGGCGGGTCTGCCCTCGGCGCTCAGGTCGTGCGCGATGCCGCGGAACTGCCGTCGGCGATGGTCGGGTGCCTGGCGTACGGGGACACCGTGCTGGCCGAACAGTTCATCTCCGGGGTGGAGGTGGCGGTGTCGGTCGTCGACGGGCCGGACGGTCCGTACGCGCTGCCGGCCGTGGAGATCGTTCCGGAGAGCGGGGTGTACGACTACACCGCTCGGTACACGGCGGGGCTGACGGACTTCCACGCGCCGGCTCGGCTGGACGCGGCCGCCGCCAAGTCGGTGGGGGAGCTGGCGGTCGCGGCGCACCGGTTGCTCGGGCTGCGGGACGTGTCGCGGACCGACGCTGTCGTCGCCGAGGACGGGACGGTCTACTTCCTCGAAGTGAACGTGTCGCCGGGTCTGACGGAGACGTCGTTGTTGCCGATGGCCGTCGAAGCGGCGGGGCAGTCTTTGGGCGAGATCTATGCCGGGCTGATCGAGCGCGCGGTCGCTCGCTGATTTTCGCGTTGCCGGGGCGGTGCCGACGCTGTCGGTGCCGCCCCTTTTTGTTCTGCTCATAGGTGACACCCCGTACCCTTCCGGATGCGGGGCGTCATCGTCACCGTGACATAAGGCCCGTGGGTGATCCTATGGGCCTACTCCGAAGTCCGAATTGTCGTATTCGGGCTGATCATGCCGACGATGCGTTCAAGATCGTCAACTGACCCGAATTCGACGACGATCCGGCCCTTCCGCTGCCCGAGTTCGACCTTCACGCGGGTGTCGAAGTTGTCGGAGAGGCGCTCGGCGAGCTCCTGCAGACCCGGCGCGTGCATCTGCTTGCGCGGGGCTGCCTTCTCCTTCTTGGGCTTCTCGTTCTTGGCGATCGTGACCGCTTCTTCGGTCGCGCGGACCGACATGCCCTCGGCGACGATTCGTGCCGCGAGGTCTTCCTGCGTCCCGGCGTCGTCCAGGCCGAGCAACGCCCGCGCGTGACCGGCGCTCAGCACGCCCGCCGCGACCCGCCGCTGGACGGGGAGGGGGAGCTTCAGCAGCCGGATGGTGTTCGTGACGACGGGCCGGCTGCGACCGATGCGGTCCGCGAGTTCCTCGTGCGTGACACCGAACTCCTCGAGCAGCTGCTGATACGCCGCCGCCTCTTCGAGCGGGTTCAGCTGGACGCGGTGGATGTTCTCCAGCAACGCGTCGCGCAGCATGACGTCGTCGGCGGTCTGCCGGACGATGGCCGGGATCGTCTTGAGCCCGGCCTGCTGCGTGGCGCGCCACCGGCGTTCGCCCATGACGAGCTCGAAGGTGTCCCCGGTGAGCTCGCGGACCACGATCGGCTGCATGAGCCCGAACTCCTTGATGGAGAACGAGAGCTCGTCAATCGCGTCCTGGTCGAACACCTGCCGCGGCTGCTTGGCGTTCGTGCGGATCGCCGTCACCGCGATCTCGCGGTACACCGCCCCCGCGACCTCACCGGCAGGCTGCTGCGGCTGGGTCTTCGTCGTGGTGCCGTTGCCAGCCACGGCGGGCCGGATCGTGCTGGGCGCGCCGGCCGGCGGACCCTGCGGAATGAGTGCGGCCAGGCCGCGCCCGAGTCCGCCCTTGCGCTGCTCCGTCATGCGCCCTCCCTCTTGGCCCCGCGGATCGCGATCTCCTTCGCGGCGTCGAGGTAGCTCATCGAACCGCGCGAACCCGGGTCGTACGTCAACACCGTCTGCCCGAATCCTGGTGCCTCGGAGACCTTCACGCTGCGCGGAATCACGGTCTTGAGGGCGACGTCGCCGAAGTGACCGCGGACCTCACTGGTCACCTGGTCCGCGAGCTTCGTGCGGCCGTCGTACATCGTGAGGAGGATCGTGGAGATCGAGAGGTCGGGGTTGAGGTGCTGCTGCACGAGTTCGATGTTGCGCAGCAGCTGGCTCAGACCCTCCAGCGCGTAGTACTCGCACTGGATGGGGATCAGCACCTCCTGCGCGGCCACCATCGCGTTGACCGTCAGCAGGCCGAGGCTCGGCGGGCAGTCGATGAAGACGTAGTCGGGCTGCAACTGGTCGAGCGCCTCGGGGGAGAGGGCTTCCTTGAGCCGCGACTCGCGCGCCACCATCGACACGAGCTCGATCTCGGCGCCGGCGAGGTCGATCGTCGCGGGCACGCAGTAGAGGTTCGGGGACGTCGGGCTGACCTGAGCCGCCTCGGCGATGGAGATCTCGCCGATGAGCACCTCGTAGACGGACGGCGTGCCGCTGCGGTGCTCGACGGAGAGCGCCGTGCTGGCGTTGCCCTGCGGGTCGAGGTCGATCACGAGCGTCTTGAGCCCGTGGATGGCGAGCGCCGCGGCCAGGTTCACCGTGCTCGTCGTCTTGCCGACGCCACCCTTCTGGTTGGCGACGGTGATCACCCGGCGATGGGTCGGGCGGGGGAGCAGCGACTCGTCGGGGTGCAGCACACTTGCCGCACGAGCCGCCTCTTCTGCAATCGGGGTCCACACCACGGCGCTGTCATCTCCGTTGTTGGTCGGCTTGGCTTTGGGTTTGGAGGTCGTCGTTTCACGTGGAACATCGGCAGCCCTGGCCGCACGGCCCGCGTTGGCAGCAGCGCCGGCAGCACCGTTGCCGGCAGCGTCAGCGGCCTGGAACTCCGGGTACACGCTCACCGATCCCTCCTCGTCTGGCGCTCGATGATGAGCACCGTCGTAGGCACCTCAAGTACGTCAGCTCCGACGACGACAACCTCGGCATTGCTACCCCCAGCCTTGGCCACCGCGGCGCCGTCGCGTTCCAACTCTTCCTCGGCACGCTCGCCCTTGAGCGCCACCATCCGCCCACCACCCTTCAAGAGCGGCAGACACCACCTCGCCAACTTCTCCAACGGCGCCACGGCCCTCGCGGTCACCGCATCGCAGTTGAGGAGCTGCTTGCGAATCGGCCCCTCCTCAGCCCGCCCGCGGAGCACCGTCACGTTGTCGAGCTGCAGGCGTTCCTTCACCTCTTCGAGCCAGGCGATGCGACGCGCCATCGGCTCCAGCAGCGTGATGCGAAGGTCCGGCCGCGCGATCGCCAACGGCACGCCGGGCAATCCGGCACCCGACCCCACGTCGACCACACGTTCGTTCGGCTTGAAGAGCTCCTCGATCACCGCCGAGTTGAGCACGTGCCGATCCCAAATCTTCTCGACCTCGCGAGGACCGATGAGTCCACGCTCGACGCCGTGCTCCTCCAGGAGCCGGACAAACTCAGCGGCACGCTCCACGTGCTCACCAAAGACGAGCTTCGCGCTGTCGGGCAACTCCCCGGCCATGTTCTCCGTCCACGTTTCACGTGAAACCACGCGGCGGCAGTGTCCCAGCGGCCGGTGGAAAAGCTGGCGAATGCCAGGGCACCATCATGACGGATCGACCGTGTGCGACGCCAAATCCTGAGCGCCGTTTCACGTGAAACTTGGGGGAAAGTTGCTGCCTCAGCTCTACACCGTTGCTCACACCGGTCCCGGAGTGGTTTCGACGATGGCTCATCCGGCGGGTGGGCGGTTGCTGGAGGGGAAGGTGGCCGGGCTTCGCGCTGCCGGCGTTGGGGTGTTGGTTTCGCTGCAGACGGACTCGGAGCGGGTTGAGTGCGACCTGCAGGATGAGGAGCGGGTGGTTCGCGCCGCTGGGATCCAGTACCTGTGCTTCCCGATTCCTGATCGGACTGTGCCATCGGTTGATGCGGCCGAGGTGGTGGTTCGGCGGGTGCATGACGCCTATTTGAGTGGGGCGCATGTGGTGTTCCACTGTTGGGCTGGGGTGGGGCGGTCATCGTTGATGGCGGGGATGTTGTTGGGGTTGGAGGGGGTTGCGCCGGAGGAGGCGTGGCGGTTGCTCGGGGAGGCTCGGGGGAGGGCGGTGCCGGACACGGCCGAGCAGGCTGACTGGCTGGATGCCTGGTGGGTTTCACGTGGAACATCTGGCTCGTAGGTTTCCGGTCGCGTTGCGCCGGTGGTCCGTACGTCCCGTCACCTTGTGCCGAGGTGGTCTCGTTGAGTTGGGGTCCGTCACCTTGCGAGGGTGGTCCAGCAGGTCGGGACGAATGATGCGGGGTGCGATTGGGGTTTGACCTCGAGCCTCGGGCGGGATGCGTATCGACCTCAAAAGCCGGGGACAGAAGCGCCCCGGCCGGTCTGACATGGTGGCATCCCGCCCCTCAAGGTCAAGCCCCAATCGCCAAGGCAGGGGGAACCGGCTCGGTGATGGGAAGCAGCCCGTTCGGGCTCGCTCCGCTTCGCCACGCCAGGACTCGTAGGTGGTTGACCGGCGATGTCGGCTGTCCGGCTGGCACCGCCTGCCGGGCCTGCGTAGGTGGTCGCCCTTGAGATGACGACTGCGGTTGGCGCCAGACACGACAGCGGCCTTGCGCTCCACCTGTGCCGCCCTGCACGCCCGCCTCGCCCCCTTCGCACCTGGCGTCCCGTCAGACACCTCACTCCGGCATCTCCTCACCACGCGTCACCTCAACTTCGGTGCTCCCGCCCTCCGCTGCTCGGCCTCCCGCTCCGTCCCTTCTCGGCCCGCTGCCCCTCTTCCCGCCGCCTCCCGTCCCGCCGATCTCCGTCTCTTCTCTCCTCGGTGGGCTCGCGTCCCCTCCTCGCAGACAGCAAACGGCCCCCGGTTCCGAGGAACCGGGGGCCGTTGTGCGGCTGGAGCTGTCAGGGCTTCGGGAAGATGATTACCCGGCGCTGCGGCTCTTCGCCTTCGCTTTCGCTGTGCACGCCCGCCACCGTGGCTACGGCGTCGTGGACCACCTTGCGCTCGAAGGGGGTCATCGGGTGCAGGCGGGCGCGCTCGCCTGAGGCGGCGACCTTCTCCGCGGTGGTGCGGCCCATCTCCGCCAGTTCGGCTCGGCGGCCCGCTCGCCACTGGGCGATGTCCAGCATCAGGCGGGAGCGGACTCCTGTTTCCTGCTGGACTGCCAGGCGGGTGAGTTCCTGGAGTGATTCGAGGACGTTGCCTCGGGGGCCCACCAGCTTGGCCAGGTCCTCGCCGCCGTCGATGCTGACGATGGCGCGGCCGCTCTCGACGTCCAGGTCGATGTCGCCGTCGTAGTCGAGCAGGTCCAGCAGGCGCTCGAGGTAGTCGCCTGCGATGTCGCCTTCCTGGACGAGCAGGTCTTCGGTCTTGCTCTGCGACTGCGGTTCTGCCGTGGCCTCGGCTGAGGCCTCGGACGACGCCTCGACGTCGTCGGTCGCCTGCAAGGTCTCCGACACGATGTCTCCTCTCCGGGGCTGCGCCCGAAATCAGCGGCGCTTCTTGCTGCCCGGCTTCTTGCTGGTGGATCGGCCTGGGGTCAGGCCGGGAATCTCGGTGTTGCCGTTGGTGGCGGCGGGGGAGTCCGAAGAGGACGCGGCAGCGGACTTCGAGGGGCCGCTCGGGCCCGCGGTCGGCATGCGCTTGGCACCGTTGGCCGGCTTGGCGCCGGGGGCGGGCTTCTTCGGGTTGACGGGCTTGGCGCCCGGCTTGGGGGCGAGGGCCTGGCGGGTTTCGACGACCGTGGCCTTCTTCTCCTCTTCCTCGGCGTCGATGCGCTTGTAGACGAAGTGCTGCTGGCCGAGCGTCCACGCGTTGTTGGACAGCCAGTAGAGGAGGATGGCGACGGGGAAGAAGAAACCGCCGGCGAGGACGCCAAGGGGGAAGATCCAGAGCGTCAGCTTGTTCATGATGGCGGTCTGGGGGTTGTCCAGCGCGGCCTGGTTCTGGCGGGCCACCGAGTGGCGGGCCGTGAAGTGGGTCGCGATGGACGCCACGATCATCAGCGGCACCGACAGCAGGATGACGTTCAGGCGCTCCGTGCCGAACTGCGCGAGCTGGTCGGACGGCATCGTGATGAACGTCGAGAGGTTCGTGCCGAAGAGCTTGGCGTTGACGAACGAGTCGACGCCCTGCTTGTCGAAGAAGTAGACCTCGCCCCAGCCGGGCTTGAACGAGCGCAGCACGTGGAACAGACCGATGAACACCGGGATCTGCACCAGCATCGGCAGGCAGCCGCCGAGCGGGTTGACGCCGTGCTCGGACTGCAGCTTCTGCATCTCCTGAGCCTGGCGCTGGCGGTCGTTCGGGTACTTCTTCTTGATCTTCTGCATCTCCGGGGCGAACTCCTGCATCCGCCGCATGGAGCGCACCTGGCCGACGAACGGCTTGAAGAGGATGGCGCGGAGGGTGAAGACCAGGAAGATCACGGCCAGCGCCCAGGCGAACCCGCTCGCTTCACCGAAGACCTTGCCGAACACCCAGTGCCAACACCACAAGATGAAGGACACCGGGTAGTAGATGAAGTTGAGCACGGGAGCTACTCCTCGGTGGATACGTCGGGGACCTGCCGCCTCGGCGGAACGGGGTCCAGGCCTCCAGGGTGCCAGGGTCCGCAGCGCAGCAACCGGCGGATGGTCAGCCAGGTTCCTCGCAGCGCACCGTGGACGGTCAACGCCTCCACCGCGTACGCGCTGCAGCTCGGGTAGAAGCGACAGGTCGGTGGCAGCAGCGGCGAGATGAACTTCCGGTAGAAGTGCACCGGCAGCAGCGCGACCTTCGCGGGCAACGTGGTCATCGCAGCACCTTGCGCAGAGCGGAAGAGAAGTCAGCGGCGAGCTCCGAGCTCGTCGCATCGGCTGCTGGTGCCAACGCGCGCACCACGACGAGAGTTCCCGGCGGCATCTCTGCCAGCGAGGGGCGCACGACGTGGCGCAGGCGGCGGTACACGCGGTGGCGGACCACCGAGTTGCCAACTGCCTTGCTCACGACGAAGCCCACCTTGGACGAATCCAAGGTGGGCACGTCGGGCTTCAAGACGTGGACGACCAACCGGGGTCGTCCGGCGCGGCGGCCTCGGCGGACCACCAGGCCGAAGTCCTGGCTGCGGGTGAGCCGGGCGGCCGGTGGGAGCACGACGACGCTGCGCTTACCAGCCGCTGTCAGGCGGACAGCGTGGCACGGCCCTTGCTGCGGCGCGCGGCCAGAATGGCGCGGCCGGCGCGGGTCCGCATGCGCAGCCGGAAGCCGTGCGTCTTCGCGCGGCGGCGGTTGTTGGGCTGGAAGGTGCGCTTACCCTTGCTCACGGTCGGTCTCCCGGTGCTTCACTGCTGACAAAGCCTTGTGGTTGTCCCCGACGGCAGTGGACGTAGGCGCGCGAAAGGCGCCCGTCGCAAGCGGGAGACTCCTTTGAGGGTACGCACGCCCGGGTGCCACGACCAAATCGGGGTGCCCCAGCCCACGTCTTGTGAGGCGTCCCGGGCCTTGTTACCGTTCTCCCCTCGCGCGTGCCGGGCCGGCGTGGGAGCCGCCATCGCACCGGCAACACAACGCACCTTTTAGTGCACAGTTGTGGATAACTCTGTGGATACCTCTATTCTCCGTGTCCACATGTGGAGTCTTGGGCTCCGGCGGAGGGGAGGGGAGCGCGGAGGTGTCGAACCAGCAGGTCGATCTTGGTCTCGTGTGGGCCGAGGTGGTGCAGGAGTTGGCGACCAGCCACCTGTCCCCTCAGCAACGCGCGTGGATGAGGGTCACCCGTCCGATCGGTTTGCTGGATGGAACGGCACTGCTCGCTGCTCCGAGCGACTTCGCGAAGGAAGCGATCGAACGCGCGCTGCGCGACCCGATCACCGACGCGCTGTCCCGCCGGCTCGGCCGGTCCGTCTCGCTCGCGGTGAAGGTCGACTCCCCGGAACCGCCGGCGCCGCCCGTCAGCCCGCCCACCACGCCGATCTCCATGCAGGCGATCCAGCAGCAGGTCATCTCGCCGGTCGCGCCGCAGGTCATCCCGCCCGTTCCGATCGTCCCCAACGGCGACACGCCCGGCCCCGTGATCACGGACGAGCCGGGGTCGACGACCGCGGACGGCGCTGAAGAAGAGGTGGACGAGGCCGGCGACGCGCTCGCCGCCGTCTCCGAGATCTGGCCCACGTTCAACACCGCCAACACGGCGGCCGCCGTGACGCCGAACGCGAACCTGCCGTACACGCGGCCCGCGAACCCGTCGCCGTCGCAGACGCGCCTGAACGAGAAGTACAACTTCGACACGTTCGTCATCGGCGCCTCGAACCGGTTCGCGCACGCCGCGGCCGTCGCGGTGGCCGAGGCACCGGCCCGCGCGTACAACCCGCTCTTCATCTGGGGTGAGAGCGGCCTCGGCAAGACGCACCTGCTGCACGCCGTCGGGCACTACGCCCAGCGCCTGTTCCCCGGCATGCGCGTGCGGTACGTGTCGACCGAGGAGTTCACGAACGACTTCATCAACTCGCTGCGCGACGACCGCAAGGTCGCCTTCCAGCGCCGCTACCGGGACATCGACGTGCTGCTCGTCGACGACATCCAGTTCCTGGAGGGCAAGGAAGGCACGCAGGAGGAGTTCTTCCACACCTTCAACACGCTCCACAACACGAACAAGCAGATCGTGGTGTCGAGCGACCGGCCGCCCAAGCGGCTGGAGACGCTGGAAGACCGCCTGCGCACGCGGTTCGAGTGGGGTCTGATCACGGACATCCAGCCACCCGAACTGGAGACGCGGATCGCGATCCTGCGCAAGAAGGCGGCCCAGGACCGGCTCGCCGCTCCGGCCGACGTGCTGGAGTTCATCGCCTCGCGCATAGAGCGGAACATCCGCGAGCTCGAGGGCGCGCTCATCCGCGTCACGGCGTTCGCGTCGCTCAACCGCCAGCCGGTCGACATCCAGCTCGCCGAGATCGTGCTGCGGGACCTGATCCCCGACTCGCACGCGCCGGAGATCACCGCCCCGACGATCATGGCGGTCACCGCCGAGTTCTTCGGCGTCTCGATCGACGACCTGTGCGGGCCCGGCAAGACGAAGGCGCTCGCGCAGGCGCGGCAGATCTCCATGTACCTGTGCCGCGAGCTGACGGACCTGTCGCTGCCGAAGATCGGCCAGACGTTCGGCGGCCGAGACCACACGACCGTCATGCACGCGGACAAGAAGATCCGCAAGGAGATGGCGGAGCGCCGCCGGATCTACGACCAGGTCCAGGAACTGACGTCGCGGATCAAGCAGCGCGCTCGCCACGCTCCCTGATCCACCCGGGTAGCCACGAAGGGGTCCTCCGCCGCGGAGGGCCCCTTTTTCGTCCGCACCCGGGGACGGCGAACGGTGCCGGCCGACCCGGCGGGAGGCGACCGGGCGCCGCGCCGCCGAACACCCGGGGACGCCGCCGTCGCCGGCAACCCCCACCCGCGGCCGTCGTGCCGCCGCCCCTCGGACGACGGCACGACCCGCTGACCGCCACCCGGGGACGGTGGCGCGGCCCGACGGCGAGCACCCGGGGACGTGATCGCGATCCGACCGGCCACCACCTGGGCACGACTTGGCCGTACCTATGGGACTGCATCAGTACGTGCGTGCCCAACCACCACCACGAGCGCCGCACGGACCCGGGTGAACGAGCCCGGATCGGCCGCGCGACGAAGGTTTCTGTTCACCCCCTGCACTCGAAGGGGTGGGGACAACTGGAAAAGTCTGTGGCCCCGGCCACGATCTGGCCACAGAAGCCTGTTGAACACCCGGGTACAACTGGCCCGCACCCGGGGACGCACCCGGGGACAACTGTGGACGATCTGTGGATCGAGAGCTGTGCACAACTGGCTGTCCCCGGGTGCGCCGATCTGTCCCCGGGTGCCATCCCCCCTTAGTCCACATGGTGGGTGACACCTTGACCTGCGCGTTTAACACCTGTCCCCACAATCCACAGCCCTTACTGTTACTGCTGTTGGATCTCTTCAAGGAAGATCTTCAAAAGCAAAACAGCGTGGATGGTTCCCGGGGATCGGTGGCCGAACCCCGAAGTGACGGGAAGGGCCAGGACGCTCTAACGTGGTTGCTCCGCACCTCGGGTTGCCGAGGGACGAGGCTCCCTAACCCCCACTGGCACGTTGTCGTGGTTGGGCTTGTCGACTGTCGAGGAAAGGACGCCTCATGAAGATCCGCGTCGAACGCGACGGCCTGGCCGACGCTGTCGCCTGGGTCGCTCGCAGCCTTCCGTCCCGTCCGCCGGTTCCCGTGCTGGGCGGTGTGCTGCTCGACGCGGAGTCGGACGATTCGCTGACGGTCTCCGGGTTCGACTACGAGGTCTCCGCTCAGGTCGGTGTCCCCGCGACGATCGCCGACGGCGGCCGCGCGCTGGTCTCCGGGCGTCTTCTCGCCGACATCACCAAGGCGCTCCCGAACCACCCCGTCGAGATCGCGGTCGACGGCGCTCGCATGATGATCAGCTGTGGCAGCGCCAGGTTCAGCCTCCCGACGATGCCGGTCGAGGACTACCCGGCGCTCCCGTCCATGCCGCAGTTGATCGGTGAGCTCCCCGGCGAGATCTTCGGCGAGGCCGTCAGCCAGGTCGCCGTCGCGGCCGGCAAGGACGACACGCTGCCGATGCTGACCGGCGTCCGCGTCGAGATCGGCGAGGGCAAGCTGACGCTCGTCGCCACCGACCGCTTCCGCCTCGCGATGCGCGAGTTCCCGTGGGAGCCGGACGCGACCCTCGGCGACGTCGCCGTCCTCGTCCCGGCCCGCACGCTCGGCGACGCGGCCAAGACGCTCGGCTCGTCCGGCGGCAAGGTCGAGATGTCGCTCGCGGCCAACGACGGACTGCTCGGCCTCTCCGGTTCCGGCAAGCGCACGACGACCCGGCTGCTCGACGCGGACTTCCCGAAGTACCGCCAGTTGCTGCCCTCCGAGCACAGCGCCGCGGCGATCATCGACATCGACGCGCTGCAGCAGGCGATCAAGCGCGTGTCCCTCGTCGCCGAGCGCGGCACGCAGGTGCGCCTCGAGTTCGTCGACGGCGGCCTGCGCCTCTCCGCCGGTGGCGACGACGAAGGCTCCGCCGAGGAAGAACTCCCGGTCGAGTACACCGGCGAAGCGGTCACCATCGCGTTCAACCCGGGCTACCTGCTCGACGGTCTCGGAGCCGTCCGCACGCAGAAAGTCCACTTGTCCTTCACCACACCGAGCCGACCGGCGCTGCTCAAGCCGGTGGACGAGGATGGGAACGTGGCGCCGGGCTACCTGTACCTGCTGATGCCCGTTCGCCTTCCCGGCTGAGAAAACCCTTACCGGGGAACAGAAACGTAGTAGGGGAGAACACCGTGCAGCTCGGACTCGTCGGCCTCGGCAAGATGGGTTTCAACATGCGCGAGCGGGTGCGCCGGGCCGGTCACGAGGTGATCGGCTACGACCGCAACCCCGAGGTCAGCGACTCGGAGTCGTTGGCGGACATGGTGTCCAAGCTCCAGGCGCCGCGCGTCGTGTGGGTCATGGTGCCGGCCGGCGACATCACCCGTAACACGGTGAAGGAGTTGTCCGAGCTGCTCGAAGAGGGCGACCTCGTCGTCGACGGCGGCAACTCCAAGTTCACCGACGACCGGATCCACGCGGACCTGTTGGCGGAGAAGGGGATCGGCTACGCCGACTGCGGTGTGTCCGGTGGCGTGTGGGGCCTCGAGAACGGCTACGCGCTCATGGTGGGCGGCGACGCGAAGCACGTCGAGCAGGCAATGCCGATCTTCGACGCGCTCCGCCCGGAGGGTCCGCGCGAGGAAGGCTTCGCGCACGCGGGCAAGGTCGGCGCCGGCCACTACTCGAAGATGGTCCACAACGGCATCGAGTACGGCCTGATGCAGGCCTACGCCGAGGGCTTCGAACTCCTCGACAAGACCGACGTCGTGGACAACGTGCCCGCGGTCATCTCGGCGTGGCAGCGGGGAACCGTCGTCCGGTCGTGGCTGCTCGACCTGCTGGTGCGCGCGCTGGAGTCCGACCCGGAACTCGACGACCTGCGCGGGTACGTCGAGGACTCGGGCGAGGGCCGGTGGACCGTCGAGGAGGGCATCAACAACGCGGTGCCGCTCCCGGTGATCTCCGCTGCGCTCTTCGCGCGGTTCCAGTCGCGGCAGGAGGACTCGCCCGCGATGCGCGCCGTCGCCGCGCTGCGCAACCAGTTCGGTGGCCACGCGGTGCACCTCGCCGGGCCGTCGTCCGGCGGCGGCAGCACCCAGGGCTGACAAAGTTGCACGTCAGACACCTCCAGGTCAGCGACTTCCGGTCGTGGCAGCTCGCTGACCTGGAACTCGACCCCGGCGCGTCGGTGCTCGTCGGCCGCAACGGCCAGGGCAAGACGAACCTGGTCGAGGCGATCGGGTACGTGGCGACGCTGGGGTCGCACCGCGTGTCCAGCGACGCACCGCTGATCCGGCACGGCGCCCAGCGCGCCGTGGTGCGGGCGGCCGTGGTCAACGAGGACCGCGAGCTGCTCGTGGAACTGGAGATCACGGCCGGCAAGTCGAACCGGGCGCGGATCAACCGGGGTCCGGTGCCGCGTCCGCGTGACGTGCTCGGGATTCTTCGCACGGTGCTGTTCGCACCGGAGGACCTCTCTCTCGTGAGGGGCGATCCGAGCGACCGGCGCAGGTTCCTCGACGAGATGCTCGTGCTGCGCGCGCCGCGTTATGCCGGTGTCCGCAGTGACTACGACCGTGTCCTCAAGCAGCGCAGCGCGTTGTTGAAGACGGTGAAGCATTCGCGGTCGGCGGACCTCTCGACGCTCGACGTCTGGGACGGGCACCTCGCGAAGCACGGCGCGGAGCTGCTGGCCGCGCGGTTGAAGCTGGTCCGCGACATGGCGGACCACGTGACCTCGGCGTACGCGGAGGTCGCTCCGGAGTCGCGTCCGGCGCTCATCTCGTACCGGTCGAGCGTCGGCGACCTGCCGGAAGACAGGGAGAGCATCGAGGACCTGCTGCTGGCGGAGCTCGACCGGGTGCGCAAGCAGGAGATCGAACGCGGCGTGTGTCTCGTCGGTCCCCACCGGGACGACCTCGACCTGACGCTCGGCGAACTCCCCGCGAAGGGCTACGCCAGTCACGGAGAGTCATGGTCGTTCGCGCTCGCGCTGCGGCTCGGGGGGTACGAGCTGATGCGTGTCGACGGCATCGAACCGGTGCTTGTGCTGGACGATGTGTTCGCGGAACTCGACCGCGGCCGGCGTCAGCAACTGGCCAAGGTGGCGGCCGCCGCCGAGCAGGTGCTGATCACCGCGGCGGTGGCGGAGGACGTTCCGGACGAGCTGAACGGTGCCCGGTTCGAGGTGCACGGCGGGGAGGTGCGACGTGTCTGACTCAGAGGCTGACTCTGGGGGTTCGAAGTCCCCACATGTAGCTCGATCGGGTGTGTCCGCCCACACATCTGGGGACAAGTCTGTGGATGGTGTGGATAACTCCGTCACAAATCCGGACTTGTCCACAGGTTCATTCACACCTGAGGGTGAGCCACTGAAGGGGTCGGACCTCGCGCGGGCCGCTCTGGAGGCCGCGAAAGCCAGCGCGAAGGCCCGCGGGCGGGTGCCCGGGAGCAAGTCGAAGGGCCGTCCGGTCAACCGCAGCCGGCGTCGCTGGTCCGGTGCCGGCCCCGACGACCGCGACCCCCAGCCCCTCGGCCGGATCGCGTCCAGGATCGCCGCCGACCGGGGCTGGGTCGAGCAACTCCAGGGTGGTCAGGTCTTCGGTCGTTGGGCAAAATTAGTGGGCGAGGACGTCGCCGAGCACGCGAAACCGATCGCGCTCAGTGACGGGGAACTGACGGTCCAGGCGTCGTCGACGGCGTGGGCCACCCAGCTGCGCCTCCTGCAGCGCGACCTGCTCAAGCGGATCGCCGCGGGCGTCGGCCACGGCGTCGTCAAACGGCTCAAGATCAAGGGACCGGACGCGCCGAGCTGGCGACACGGCCCCAGGCACGCGCCTGGGCGCGGTCCGCGTGACACCTACGGGTGAGGTCCCGCGAGGCGCTCAGCGGCCGTTCTGTGGCTCAATGAGCGTTCACCTGCGGATTTAAACCCCCGTTTCAGCCGTCCTGACCCGTCCGGCGCCGCTTGAGGCGCTCTGTGACCGAATCAAAGGTGTCCTTGACCCCGTTCTGTCGGGGTGCCCCGGTAGAATCAACGGGAGAGCTTCAACCCCAATCCCAGTAGTCGGGGAACATCGTGCGGGTCCTGCCCGCATCAGCGAGGAGACTCCAGGCCCGTGTCAGCTCAGAAGAACCAGTACGACGCGTCCTCGATCACCGTCCTCGAAGGCCTCGAGGCAGTGCGCAAGAGGCCAGGCATGTACATCGGCTCGACCGGTGAACGCGGTCTGCACCACCTGGTCCAGGAGGTTGTGGACAACTCGGTCGACGAGGCGATGGCGGGCTACGCGACGACAGTCGACGTCACCCTGCTGGCCAACGGCGGTGTCCGGGTGATCGACGACGGCCGCGGCATCCCGACGGGCATCCACCCCGTCGAGGGCGTCCCGACCGTCGAGGTCGTCATGACCAAGCTGCACGCGGGCGGCAAGTTCGACAGCGACTCCTACGCGGTGTCCGGCGGTCTGCACGGCGTCGGCATCTCCGTGGTCAACGCGCTGTCCACCGCCGTCGACCTGGAGATCAAGAACGCCGGCCACGTCTGGACGCAGCGCTACGAGGCCTCAAAGCCCGCGCACGCGTTGAAGCAGATCGAGCCGACCGAGGAGACGGGCACGTCCGTCACGTTCTGGGCGGACCCGGAGATCTTCGAGACCACCGAGTACAACGTCGAGACGATCGCGCGCCGGTTGCAGGAGATGGCGTTCCTCAACAAGGGGATCACGATCATCCTGCGCGACGAGCGGGTCTCGCCGGAGGACGAGGAGGCCGACGCCGAGGGCCACAAGGCCGGCGTCAAGGAGCGCACCTTCCACTACCCGGGCGGTCTGGAGGACTTCGTCCGCCACATCAACCACACGCGCGAGGCCGTGCACCAGAAGGTGATCGGCTTCGAGGCGCAGGGGGAGGACCTCCAGGTCGAGGTCGCGATGCAGTGGAACACCGGCTACACCGCGTCGGTCTACACGTTCGCGAACACGATCAACACGCACGAGGGCGGTACCCACGAGGAGGGCTTCCGCGCCGCGCTGACCCGTGTGGTCAACGAGTACGCGCGCGAGAAGAAGCTGCTCAAGGAGAAGGACGCCAACCTCACCGGTGACGACATCCGCGAGGGTCTCGCCGCGATCATCTCGGTGAAGTTGAAGGAGCCCCAGTTCGAGGGCCAGACGAAGACCAAGCTGGGCAACAGCGAGGCCAAGTCGTTCGTGCAGAAGTCGACGAACGAGCACCTGGCCGACTGGTTCGAGCGCCACCCCAACGAGGCCAAGACGATCGTCACCAAGTCGGTGTCGTCGGCGCAAGCCCGCATCGCCGCCCGCAAGGCCCGCGAACTGGTGCGCCGCAAGGGCGCGCTGGACATCGGCGGCCTGCCCGGCAAGCTCAAGGACTGCCGCTCCACCGAACCGGAGCGCTGCGAGCTCTACATCGTCGAGGGTGACTCGGCAGGTGGCTCGGCCAAGGAAGGCCGGGACTCCATGTACCAGGCCATCCTCCCGATCCGCGGCAAGATCATCAACGTGGAGAAGGCGCGCATCGACCGCGTTCTCAAGAACACCGAGGTCCAGTCGCTGATCACGGCGCTCGGCACCGGCATCCACGACGAGTTCGACCTGACGAAGCTGCGCTACCACAAGATCGTGCTGATGGCCGACGCCGACGTCGACGGCCAGCACATCCGCACCCTGTTGCTGACGCTGCTGTTCCGCTTCATGCAGCCGCTCATCGAGCACAACCACGTCTACCTCGCGCAGCCGCCGCTCTACAAGATCAAGTGGCAGCGCGCGGAGCCGGAGTACGCCTACTCCGACCGCGAGCGGGACGCCGTGATCAAGGACGGCATCGCGTCCGGCAAGAAGCTCGGCAAGGACGACAACATCCAGCGGTACAAGGGTCTCGGCGAGATGAACGCCGAGGAGCTGTGGGAGACCACGATGGACCCGGCGAACCGGATCCTGCGCCAGGTCACCATGGACGACGCGGCCACCGCCGACGAGCTGTTCAGCGTGCTCATGGGCGAGGACGTCGAAGCACGCCGTTCGTTCATCACCCGCAACGCCAAGAGCATCAAGTTCCTGGACATCTGAGTCCGAGCTCGATCCCTAGGCACGTGATCGTTTCTGGCGAGAAGGAAAGAGAACAGTGAGCGAGACGACTCTGCCCCCGGAGCACGACCGCATCGAGCCGGTCGAGATCCAGCAGGAGATGCAGAACTCGTACATCAACTACGCGATGTCCGTGATCGTCGGACGCGCGCTGCCGGACGTGCGGGACGGGCTCAAGCCCGTGCACGTCCGGGTGCTGTACTCGATGTTCGACTCCGGCTTCCGCCCCGACCGCGGCTTCAACAAGTGCGCGCGCGTCGTCGGCGACGTGATGGGCAACTACCACCCGCACGGTGACTCGGCGATCTACGACGCGTTGGTGCGTCTCGCCCAGCCGTGGGCGTTGCGCTACCCGCTGATCCAGGGGCAGGGCAACTTCGGCTCGGTCGGCAACGACCCCGCCGCCGCCATGCGGTACACGGAGTGCCGGCTCTCCCCGTTGGCCATGCACATGCTGCAGGACATCGAGGAAGAGACCGTCGACTTCCGCGACAACTACGACGGCCGCATCCAGGAACCGACGGTCCTGCCGTCGCGCATCCCGAACCTGCTGATCAACGGCAGTTCCGGCATCGCGGTCGGCATGGCGACGAACATCCCGCCGCACAACCTCCGCGAGGTCGCGGACGGCGTGGTGTGGGCGCTGGACAACTTCGAGGCCTCCGACGAGGAGACCCTCGAAGCGATGATCGCGCGGATCAAGGGCCCGGACTTCCCGACGTACGGCCAGATCCTCGGCACGTCGGGCATCGAGGACGCGTACCGCACCGGTCGCGGCTCGGTCCGCATGCGCGCCGTCGTGGAGATGGACGAGGACGCCAAGGGCCGCACGATTCTCGTCGTCACCGAGCTGCCGTACCAGGTCAACCCGGACAACCTGGTCGAGAACATCGCCTCGCTGGTGCGCGACGCCAAGCTCACCGGCATCGCGAACATCGCCGACGAGTCGAACCGCCGCATCGGCATGCGCATCGTCATCACGCTGAAGCGCGACGCCGTGGCGAAGGTCGTGCTGAACAACCTCTACAAGCACACGCAGCTGCAGTACTCGTTCGGCGTGAACATGCTGTCCCTCGTGGACGGCGTGCCGCGGACGCTGCGGATCGACCAGATGATCCGCCACTACGTGAAGCACCAGATCGAGGTCATCGTCCGGCGCACGCGGTTCCGCCTGCGCAAGGCCGAGGAGCGCGCACACATCCTGCGCGGTCTGGTGAAGGCGCTCGACCAGCTCGACGCCGTCATCGCGTTGATCCGCCGCTCCGAGACGCCGGACATCGCGCGTTCGGGCCTGATGGAGCTCCTCGAGGTCGACGAGATCCAGGCCAACGCGATCCTGGAGATGCAGCTCCGCCGGCTCGCCGCCCTGGAGCGCCAGAAGATCATCGACCAGTTGGCCGAGATCGAGCTGGAGATCGCGGACCTCAAGGACATCCTCGAAAAGCCCGAGCGGCAGCGCAAGATCGTGCGCGACGAGCTCACGGCGATCGTGGACAAGTTCGGCGACGACCGCCGGACGAAGATCATCCCGTTCGACGGCGACGTGTCCATGGAGGACCTGATCGCGGTCGAGGACGTGGTCGTCACGATCACGCGCACCGGCTACGCGAAGCGCACCAAGACCGACCTGTACCGGGCGCAGAAGCGCGGCGGCAAGGGCGTCCAGGGCGCGCAGCTCAAGCAGGACGACATCGTCGCGCACTTCTTCGTGTGCTCCACGCACGACTGGATCCTGTTCTTCACGAACAAGGGCCGCGTGTACCGCACGAAGGCGTACGAACTGCCCGAGGCGAACCGCAACGCCCGCGGTCAGCACGTCGCGAACCTCCTCGCGTTCCAGCCGGACGAGGAGATCGCACAGGTCATCCAGATCAAGAACTACGAGGTGTCGCCGTACCTCGTGCTCGCCACCCGCAAGGGCCTGGTCAAGAAGTCGAAGCTGTCCGACTTCGATTCCAACCGATCGGGTGGTCTTATCGGCATCAACCTGCGCGAGGACGACGAGCTGGTCGGCGCCGTGCTCTGCTCGGCCGACGACGACCTGCTGATGGTGTCGGCGGACGGCCAGTCGATCCGCTTCCACGCGACCGACGACGTGCTGCGCCCGATGGGTCGTGCCACGTCAGGCGTTCAGGGCATGCGCTTCAACGCCGACGACGAGCTGCTTTCCGTCGGCGTCGTCCAGGAGGGTCTGTTCGTTTTGGTCGCGACGGACGGTGGGTACTCGAAGCGAACGCCGATCGAGGACTACCCGGTCCAAGGCCGGGGTGGCAAGGGTGTGCTGACGATCCAGCACGACCGCCGACGTGGCAGGCTGGTGGGCGCGCTCATCGTCGACGTCGACGACGAGCTCTACGCCATCACCTCGACCGGCGGGGTCATCAGGACCAAGGCCGAGCAGGTGCGCAAGGCTGGACGGCAGACGAAGGGCGTGCGGCTGATGAACCTCGGCGAGAGCACCACTTTGATCGCCGTCGCACGCAACGCGGACGAGCCCAGCGACGTCACTAACAGTGAGACGTCTGCCGCGGAGGACTCTGCCGCTGACCAGGCAGCCACCCCCACCGACTCGGCTGAGTAGTCGGAATCGTTAGCGAGAGGTCAAGGACAAGCTCGTGACTCCACCCGAGAACCGCGAAGGTCGGGACGCGGACAAGACCGCGGTCATCACCAAGCCGACTCCGCAGAACTCCGCGTCCAAGCAGGCGGAGAAGAAGGCGGACTCGGCCGCGGCACCGGCCTCCGGTTCCTCGGGTGGAACCGCGCAGGACAAGACCAAGCCGGTGTCGGCGGAGAAGGCCAAGGAGGCCACCACCGCTGCCGCCGCTCCCGCAGAGAAGCCGGCGGAAAAGCCGGCGGAGAAGGTCGAGAAGGCCGCTCCCGCAGTCGGGGAGAAGACCGTCTCGCTCAACACCCCGCCGTCCACGCCGGCGCCCGCGGCCACCCCGGCCCCGACGTCGGCTCCGGTCACCTCGGCGCCCGTCGCCGACGAGCCGGTCGTCGTCTCGGCCCCGCCGCCCTGGCAGCGGGTGACGAACGACACGGAAGCCGCCCAGCAGGACGCGACCGAGACGTACACGGCCCCGGCCGCACCCCCGGTCCCGTCCGCCGCGGAGTCCGCTCCGGCCTTCCCGGTCACCGACCCGGACACCGTGAAGGTGCAGAAGCCCGTGGTCACGGGCTCCGCGGTGCCGGTGGGCCTGGGCAGCAGCCGCACGTCCGTGAACATGGGCGCCGGCGGCTCACGCCCTGCGGCCTCCGCCCCGTCGGCCCGCCGCCCCGGCCGCGGCCCCCGCCGCGCCTCGCTCCAGGTGAAGCGCGTCGACCCGTGGTCGGTCCTCAAGCTCGCCCTGGTGCTGGGCGTGGCCCTGTTCTTCGTCTGGCTCGTGGCGGTCGGCGTCCTCTACGGCGTCCTGCACGGCATGGGCGTCTGGGACAAGATCAACAGCACCGCGAACGACCTGCTCCAGGCCAACGAGCCGGGTGAACCGCTGATCAGCGCGGGTCGCGTCTTCGGCGTCTCGGCGATCATCGGCGCGGTCAACATCGTCCTGTTCACGGCCCTCGCAACCGTCGGCGCGTTCGTCTACAACGTGTCCGCGGACCTGGCCGGTGGCCTCGAACTGACGTTGTCCGAACGAGAGTGACCCCCTGATTTGGGGCAGCGAAGGGCGATCCTGTAAGGTTCTCCTCGTTGCCCCAAGGGGTGATGATCGAGGGCCTATAGCTCAGGCGGTTAGAGCGCTTCACTGATAATGAAGAGGTCGGAGGTTCAAGTCCTCCTAGGCCCACTCGATTCGGCGGATATTCATGTTGGCGGAATGCGCCAACCGTTAGCCGAATCATCGTTTCTTTCTCTGGGGGCCGAGCCCCCAGACCCCCGGCCGGGGGACACCCCCGGACCCCCATCACAGTTGATCAGCCGGTAGGTTTCTGCTTGCTGTAACGTGATGGGGTCGCTTACTTTTTGGTCTTGGGAGGGATTCGAAGTGGCTAAGAAGATCATCGCACTCGTCGTGGTCGCCGGTGCGGTCCTGTTCTTCGTGAAGCGCAGCCGTTCGGCCAAGGCCGACGCGGACCTGTGGCGCGAGGCCACCGCCCCCACCGACTGATCTTTGCCTTGACGGGCGGCCAGCCGCCCTCAGGCGCGGGGACGTAGCTCAATTGGCAGAGCACCGCCTTTGCAAGGCGGGGGTTAGGGGTTCGATTCCCCTCGTCTCCATTTCGTTCCTCGGGTCGAGGAGTGTCTGCGGAAAGCGCAGACCTCCTCGGCCCGAAGTGTTTTCTGGGGGCTGAGCCCCCAGAACCCCATGCCGGGGGCAAGGCCCCCGGACCCCAGGCCGCCTCGCCTTCGGCGTCGGCAGGCCTCATCCCGTCGCGCGGTGCCCTGCCTTCGGCGTAGCTTCGGGGCGGTTGAGCGTGGGGGGTGCGCCGTGTTGCCGCAAGAGCGCCAGGTTGTTGGTGCCGTGGTCGAACTGCCGGACGGGTCCTGGTGGGACTGGGACGTGGTTTCCTGCGATGCGGGGGAGCTGCGGCTGGGTGCCGGGCACGACCTGACCTACTCACATGGGCTCGAGCTCGTGTTCTCGGATCCTTTGTTCGTGCAGTGCCCAACCGCGTTCCAGGACCCCGTTTTCCGTGCGCCGCGACCGGACGAGATCGAGGCCGTCACGCGGCGGTTCGGCGAAGCACCGGGCATCCTGGTCTCCTTCGAAGCTGAGGCCGGTGGCGTGGAACCGGTGACGTGTCTGGTGGCGGCCGGTGGGGTCGAGGTGGTTCAGGGAACGGTCTTCCGGTACTGGCGAGGTGCCCTGGAGCCGGGGGAGCGTCATGCGCCGCGGGTGCGTTCTCCCGGACAGCAGTAGCCGGCTGGATGTGCGGAAGCCCCGTTCGCGGCGTTGCGAACGGGGCCTCAGCGGGTGTTGGTCATGGCGTCACGCCGCAGCCAGTGACTTCTTCGACGACTTGCGGATCGTGTCGATGCTCCAGGCGCCGGCGCCCGTGAACACGAGCAGCAGGAAGGCCCACGAGTAGACGGCCGCCAGTTCGCCGCCGTTCTCGATCGGCAGCAGGGCCTTGGGCTGGTGCACCACGAAGTAGGCGTAGGCCATGGCACCGGAGCTGATCAGGGCCGCCCAGCGTGTCCACAGGCCGATGAGGATGAGGCCGCCGCCGATCAGTTCGATCAGGGTGACCGGGCCCGACGGCCAGGCGAGGAAGTCGACTCCCTTGGAGAGCTTCTGCACCCCGTGGAACACGAAGAACAGACCGATGATGATGCGGAAGAGAGCCAGGGCGTGCTCACGTCGTTGCTCGAGGAACTCCATGCGCTGAGTCCTTCCATGGCGGGGGAGGGGGCAAAGGCACAAAAGGTATGGACCAATTTAGAGTGTCCCGGTTGAGGCGCTTTTGGTATCTGGTTGACTGTTGCCCCTATGAAACGAGCACTGTTGCTGCCCCTGCTCGGCGTCCTCGCCGCCTGCGGCTCTCAGGTCGCCCAAGACGTGCCGGTGCCGACCACCCAGACCCAGCAGGTCACCACGACGACCAGCGCTGCTCCGACCGTGCCGCCCGCGCCCCAGCCCGCGACCGACGGCACGTGCCCGTACCTGGCGACCGGATTCGTCGCGGAGGCCAACGGGCAGCGTGTACCCAAAGTGAAACTGTCAACGGATCAGCCTCACCCTGCGTGCTTTTTCTACGCCAACGCAACTGAGGTCCAGTTGACCGTGCGGGTCTACGTGGGGGACGAGCGGGTCGCGAAGCTCATCGTGAACGAGGCGGCGCCGGACGGTTCGCAGCCCGCCACCGCGCCCACCGGGTGGACCGGAGGGTACGTCAGCAGCGACGCCGGCGTCGTCTACGCCGTCGGCAAGGGCGAGGCGGCCGTGGTGGTGACGACCAACCAGAAGCAGTCGATCAAGGCTCGTCGCATCGCCGAGGAGGCGATCAAGGGGCTCGAGCTCTGAACGCCGAACGCCCCCGTCGTCTCCACCTGCAGGGAGACGACGGGGGCGTTCAGCGTTCAGAACCTACTTCGCGGGTTCCTTCTGGGACGGCACCTGGCCGTTGAGGACCGGCTCCGCGTGCGGAACCGCCTCCTCGTCCTGCAGGTGCACCTCCTGCGGCCTGCGCGTCATCGCGACGTAGCCCGCCGCGGCGGCCGCGATCAGCAGACCCAGCACCCACGGCCAGCGGCGGCGCTTCGGCGCGTCCGCACCGAGCTGGGCCGCGGCCTTGCGGATCTCCTTGGCGCGCACCTTGGCGTCCTTGCGCGCGTGCTTGGCCGCCTTCTTCACTTCCTTGCGCACGACCTCCGCCTTGCCGATGAGGTCGGCGCGTGTCTTGGCGCTCTTCTTCGCGAGCCGCTTGCGCGAGCGGCGCGTCTGCTTCTCCCAGTCCTCGGCCTTGCCCATGAGCGCGTCGGCCCGCTCCACGAGTGCGCCGCGGACCTGGTCGGTTGTGATGCCGCGGTCGGCCAGCTTGGCCTCAGCGACGTGACCAGCGCGAACGACACCCTGACGCGCGGCCTTCAGACCGGTGCCGACAGCCTTGCCAACGTTCTCGCCGGCGCGGGTCATGACGTCCACCTCGTCCATCCTGTGCTCCACACGTTGTCGTCCGGTGATGCCATAGAGATACCCATCGTGCCCGTTTCTGAACATCTCCGCCTGTGATGGCACGATGGGGTGGTGGCTGACAGCAACGAATCCCTCGTCGGGACCAAGGTGACGGCGACCCTGCACACCACGCAGGGCGACATCCGGATCAACCTGCTCCCCGACCACGCGCCCAAGACGGTGTCGAACTTCGTCGGGCTCGCCGAGGGCACCAAGGACTACTCCGAGGCGAACGCGAGTGGCACGAAGTCGGGCCCGTTCTACGACGGCACCCTCTTCCACCGCGTCATCGCCGGCTTCATGCTCCAGACCGGTGACCCGACGGGCACCGGCCGCGGTGGCCCCGGCTACCGCTTCGCCGACGAGTTCCACTCGGAACTCCAGTTCAACAAGCCGTACATCCTCGCGATGGCGAACGCCGGGCCCAACACCAACGGCTCCCAGTTCTTCATCACCGTGGCGCCGACGACGTGGCTGAACTTCAAGCACACGATCTTCGGTGAGGTCGCGGACCAGGAGTCGCGCGACGTCGTCGACGCGATCGGCAACACCACGACCGGTGCGGGCGACCGCCCGGTCAACGACATCAAGATCGAGCGGATCACGATCGAACGCGCGTGAGCAACGCATCCGTGCCACCGGAAGGGCCGATCGGAGCACAGCCGGAAACCCCGGTCTGCGCACGTCATTCCGATCGGCCTACCCGGCTGCGCTGCACCAGGTGCGACCGCCCGGCGTGTCCTGAGTGCCTGCGTGACGCGTCGGTCGGCATGCAGTGCGTCGACTGCGTGAACGAAGGTTCTCGCTCGGTCCGTCAGGCGCGCACGTCCGCGGGCGCGGTGGCCTCGGGTGGCCGGCCGATCATCACCCAGCTGATGATCGCGGTGAACGTCCTGGCGTACATCGCCACCGTCGTGCAGTCCGGCAGCCCGATGAACAACCAGCGGTCGAGCATCTTCGTCGAGACCGCGATGATCCCCGGCCTCACCGCCGCCGGTGAGTGGTGGCGGGTCGTCACGTCGGGCTTCATGCACTTCGGCCTGATCCACCTGGCGCTCAACATGGCCGCGTTGTTCGTGGTCGGCCCGGTGATCGAGCAGGAACTCGGCAAGCTGAGGTACAGCGCCGTCTACTTCCTGTCGCTGCTCGGCGGCAGTGCGTCGGCGTTCCTCTTCGGCAGCGTCTGCCCGACGTACGCCGGCGCGTCCGGTGCGGTGTTCGGCCTGATGGGCGCGCTGCTGATCGTGTTCAAGCGGCAGCAGCGGGACATCTCGACGATCGTCGTGATCGTCGTGCTCAACCTGGTGTCGAACCTCTTCACCAACGCGTCACTGCTCGGGCACCTCGGCGGCCTCGTGATCGGCGGTCTGCTGACGCTCGCGATGGTCAAGGCGCCGCGACAGAACCGCAACGCCTACCAGATCGGTGCCGTGGTGGCGGCCGCCGTGCTGCTCGTCGGCATGTTCGCGTTGCGCGCCGCGCAGCTCGACACGGCGGCGGAGTTCCTCCTGGAGTACAACACCTGCCGCTAGCGGCGATTCACGGCCGCAGTGCGTGCAGCACTCCGGCCACCTCTTCGGGATCGGCGCCGAGGTCCAGCCTCGTGAGCACCACGAGCCGGTCGTCGGCGTCGAGTTCCAGCGTCTGCTGCTCGCGCCCGAGCCGGCGCGTGGTCTGCAGCTTGACCTTCACCTCGTGCCACGGCAGCTGCGTCCTGCTCGCGAACCCGCGCACGACCAGGCCGTTCGCGTCGGCGGAGAGCCGCGGGCGCGCCAGCGAGGCGAACGCGGCCAGGTAGGCGACCAGCAGCGTCGCCAGTCCGATGAGGAGACGACCGGCGTTGTCGTCGGCGACGAGCGTCGCGATGGCGAGCGAGGCGGCCGCCAGCCACCCGAGGAGGACGACCGTGGCTGGGGTGGACCAGGTGCGAGTCACACTGTCGAGTGTGCCGCATGAAATGTGGACAACCGAACGGGTCCGCATGAGGGAAAACCGTCGCTTGTGCATTTTGGTGCAAAGTTGTCCACAGGACTTGTCCCCAATGGGGATGACTTACAGCTGTGTGCTTCCGTGACGCTCGGATGAACCAGGTGAACCCGGAGCGAACAAAGGTCGGCCCGGACGTGTGACGTCCGGGCCGACCAGTACGAACTGTGAGCTGCCGTGCGCTCAGCGCCAGCGCATCGTCATCAGCAGGCCGATGATCATGAGTGCGAACCCGATGGCGAAGTTCCACGCCCCGAGCTCCAGCATGAACGGGATCTTCTCGGCCGCGATGTAGTTGACGACCAGCCACGCGAGGCCGAGCAGCATGAAGCCGAGCATGACAACGACGTAGACCGGGTGAGACGGCCCCGCTGCCTTGACCTTGACCGGCGTGCGGCGGTCAGTGGGTGCGGTGTAGACCGCCTTCTTCCGGACCTTCGACTTGGGCATGCTGTCCTCGCCTGACGTGGATATCCGTGAGTGACGCGAGTTTACGTGCACTACTCAGGAGACACGTTAACGTAGCGGCGGTGGTGAGCGAACCACCTTGCAGACGCAGTTGTTTTCAGTTCACAGTCCGCGCGGAGGTTCTCAGGTGAACTCGGGACCGCAGCAGCCGCCTCCCAGGCGCCCTGCACCCCGTCGTGATGACCTTCAGCACGTGCGGGCAACACCGTCTCCCCGGCCCATGCCTCCGGCGGACGCAACGCAGTTCACCAGCGCTTTCTCCGGAAGCCTGCCCCCGAACCCGCAGCAGCAGCGGCCGAACTTCCCGCCGCCCGGCACCCCGGCCAGGGGCATGCCGCAGCCGGGCCGTCCCGGTCCGCCGCCCGGTACGCCGCCGAGGGGAATGCCCCCGCGTCAAATGCCTCCTCGCCCACGCCCGGTAGACCCGCCCACCGAGGTGATCCCGCGCGTCGAGGACGACTACGACGACGAGTACTACGACGATGACGATTACTACGACGACGAGAAGCCGGCCGCCAAGAAGGACGACCTGCCTCCCGACAGCCTGGCCCGCAAAACGGTCAGAGGTGTGGGTGAAGCCCTCATCACCATGGGCCTCGTCGTTCTGCTCTTCGTCGTCTACGAGGTCTACGTGACCGACCTGCTCTCCGCGGCGAAGCAGGAGGACGCCACCGCGGCTCTCGACTCCGAATGGAGTTCGAACGTCGTCACGCCACCGCCGGCGGACCCGAACCGCAAGTCGCAGCTGAACCTGATCGAGGGCAAGGCCTTCGCGAAGATGTACATCCCGGTCTTCGGCAACGACTGGAAGTTCTCCGTCGTGGAGGGCACGACCGACAAGCACCTCGAAATCGGCCCTGGCCACTACAAGGACACCGCGCAGCCGGGCGAGGCGGGCAACTTCTCCATCGCGGGCCACCGCGTGGGCAAGGGCGCGCCGTTCAACGACCTCGACCTGCTCGAGTCCTGCAACTCGATCGTCGTGCAGACCCAGACGCAGTGGTTCGTCTACCGGGTGCTCCCCATGAGCAGCGAGGTCCAGGGCTGGGCCACCAACCCGAAGTCCAAGGAAGCGGCCTGCGCCGGCGTGGCCCCGCTCTCCACCACCCTCGGCGAGGTCTACGCGAAGACCGTGGGCCAGGAGATCGTGGTCCCGAGCCAGGGCGAGGTGATCGCACCGATCCCGCACCAGGTGGGCGCCACCGTCCCGGCGGACAAGCAGGCCCGCCTGCTCACCCTCACCACGTGCCACCCGCGCTTCTCGGACAAGCAGCGCCTGATCGTGCACGCCATCGAAACCAAGAGCTACCCGGTGGCCGACGGCTTCGTGCCACCCGAGATGACGGGGGCCTAGTCCGATGTACAGCTGGATCTGGCGCCACCTGCCGGGCCCGACAGTCGTGCGGGTGCTCGAAGCCGTGGTCCTGGCGCTGGCCGTCGTGGCCCTGCTGATGTTCGTCGTGTTCCCGTGGGCAGAGCCGAAGCTCCCGTTCAACAACGTCACGACCCAGTAGAGGTGAAACCGCCACCGCGCAAAGCGCGATGGCGGCTCCATCGAGGAACGGCGTCAGCCGTTCGAGACTGAAGTCATCTCCTCACGAGAGACGACCTTGATCCGCTCACGCCCGTGAGCGGCACCGAGCGCGATCTCGTGGGCGTCGAGTCGGCCCCACCCCTCGTTGGTGACGAACGGCACCCCACGTGCGGAAGGAACTCCACCACCGCGTCCGCCGACGGCGAGACAGCCTGCGGCAACCCGTCGACATCGGCCAGCAGGCTGGTGATGGTCTCCAGGGCATCGCCCTTGGTGTGCCCGATCAGCCCGATGGGACCGCGCTTGATCCAGCCGGTCGTGTACACCCCGGGCATGGGCACCTCGTCCAGGTCCAGCACTCGCCCGGCCTCGTGCGGAATGGTCCCGGAAACGTGGTCGAACGGAATGTCCGGCAAATGCGTCGACAGGTATCCGACGGCCCGGTAAACAGCCTGGACGTCCCAGTCGGTGAACACGCCGGTGCCGCGCACGTTCCCGTCCCCGGTCAATTCCTGGGTCTCGGTCCGCAGCCCGGTCACACAATCGGACCCGAGCACCTCGACCGGCGCCTCCAGGAAGTGCAGGTGCAACCGCCGCGGCCGCGACCCGACATCGCGAATCGCCCACTCCTGCAGCGTTTTCACGATCATCTCGACCTGCTTGTTGGTCCGGATCGCGTGCATCGAGGCCTCGTCGAACTCGATGCCCTCGGCGTGCACGATCACCTCGACGTTGGGGGAGTGGTCCAGCTCCCGCAGCTCCAACGGCGTGAACTTCGCCTGTGCGGGCCCGCGACGCCCGAACACGTGCACATCGGTGACGGGTGACGACCGAAGCCCCTCATAGACGTTCGCGGGAATCTCGGTGACCAGCAGCTCGTCCGCCGTCTTGGCCAGCACCCGCGCCACGTCCAAGGCCACGTTGCCGACCCCGAGCACCGCGACGGAGGTGGCGGTCAACGGCCAGGTCCGCGGCACGTCGGGGTGCCCGTCGTACCAGGACACGAAGTCCGCGGCACCGAAGCTGCCGGGCAGGTCGATGCCGGGAACGTCCATCGCGCGGTCAGCGGAGGCGCCCGTGGAGAAGATCACCGCGTCGTAGAACTGGCGCAGGTCGTCGAGCTTGATGTCGACGCCGTACTCGACGTTGCCGAAGAACCGGACGGACGGCCGGTCGAGCACCTTCTGCAGGGCACCGACGATGCCCTTGATGCGGGGGTGGTCGGGGGCGACGCCGTAGCGCACCAGGCCGTAGGGGGCCGGCAGCTTCTCGAAGAGGTCGATCTGCGCGTCGACGTCGGACTTGGTCAGGATGTCGGCGGCGTAGACGCCGGCCGGTCCGGCGCCGACGATCGCGACGCGCAAGGGGCGACTCATGACACCTATTTTAGGGAAGCCTAACCTGAACGCGGACGAGAGCTAACTCACTCGCGCCGACCAACTAAGCTCTCTTCATGCGCGTGCTCGTGGTCGACAACTACGACAGCTTCGTCTACAACCTCGTCCAGTACCTCGCCCAGCTCGGGGCCGAGTGCGTCGTGCGGCGCAACGACGAGGTGGACCTCGACGAGATCGACGAGGTCGACGGTGTGCTCGTCAGCCCAGGCCCCGGTACGCCGGAGCGTGCTGGTGCGAGCATCGACGTCATCAAGAAGTGCGCCGACATCGGGAAGCCCGTGTTCGGCGTGTGCCTCGGCCACCAGGCCATCGGTGTCGTGTGGGGTGGCACGGTCGACCGTGCGCCCGAGCTGTTGCACGGCAAGACGAGCATCGTCTTCCACGAGGGCAGCGGTGTGCTCAAGGGGGTGCCGCAGCCGTTCATCGCGACGCGGTACCACTCGCTGACGGTGCTGCCGGAGACGATCCCCGCGGAGTTCGAGGTCACCGGCAAGACCGAGTCCGGCATCGTCATGGGCATGCGGCACCGCGAGCTGCCGGTCGAGGGCGTGCAGTTCCACCCCGAGTCTGTGCTGACCGACGGCGGCCACCGGATGCTGGCCAACTGGCTGAAGGTCTGCGGCTTCGAGGTTCCCGAGGCCACCGTCGCCCAGCTGGAGAACGGCATGCGCACGCTCGCCGCGGCCGCACGCCTCTGAGAGCAACGAAAAAGGGGCGGCTTCCCCGACCGGGAAGCCGCCCCTTGTCACATCCGGCCTAACTACCGCCGGCGCCCAGCGTCGCCACGGTCACGGTCACCGCGGTGCCCTTGGTGATCAGCGTGCCCTTCGCCGGCTGCTGCGTGAGCACCTTGTCGCGCTTCGACGGGTCGAGGGTCTGCTCGTTCTGCACGTTGAAGGAGGCGTTCCAGCCCAGCTGGCGCAGCTTCTGCTCCGCTTCCCGCTTGTCCATGCCGACGAGGTCGGGCATCTCGAACTGGTTGCCCTTCGAGACCTTCAGCGTGACCGTCGCGCCCTTGTCCACCTTGCTGTTGGCGACCGGGGTCTGCTGGATCACGGTGCCTTCCGGCTTGGGGCTGTCGACCGGCTCGATGACGACCTTGAAGCCGGAGCCCTCGAGGGTCTGCTGCGCGTTGTCCTTGTCGTCGTTGACGACGCCCGGCACGTTCACCTTGTCCGGCGCCTTGCCGAGCTGGATGGTGATCGTGCCGCCCTTCTTCAGCTTCAGGCCCACGGCGGGGTTCTGCTGCGCGACCTTGCCGGCCTTGGCAGGGTCGTCGACCTCGACGGCCTGGTCGCTCTGCTGCAGCTTGAAGCCGTTGGGGTCCTTGTCGAGCAGCTGCTGGGCCTCCTGCGGGGTCTTGCCCGCGAGGTCCGGCACGGTGCCCTCTCCCGGTGGCGCACCGACGGAGATCTTGACCGTGCTGCCCTTGGGGACGTCGGTGCCCTCCGGCGGGTCCGAGTTGATGACCTTGTTGATCTGGTCGGCGTTGCACGTCGCCTGGGTGCCTGCCGCGCCGGGCTCGCAGGCCACTTCCTGCTGCGACGACTGCAGACCGGCCTTGGTGAGCTTCTCCCTGGCCTCGACCGGGCTCAGTCCGACGACCGACGGGATGGGGACCTTCGCGGTCGACTCGCTGCTCTGGTTCATCAGGTTGTTGGTGATCCACGCGGCGAGGCCGAGCACGGCCAGGCACAGGATCACCACCAGCGTCACCATGATCGCCTTCTTGCGGCGGGCGCGACGCTCTTCCTCTTCGTCCGCGATCGGGTCGTAGTCGTCCGGCTCCGACTTCAGCGCCGCCGGACGGTGCCTGCCGCCGCCACCGCTGGAGACGACCTGCGTGCGCGGTGCGCGCGACGCCTGCTCGTTCATCACGGCGGTGCGGTCCTCGGCCGTCATCACGGCCGGGGCGGACGGGCGCTGGCCGGACAACACGCGGACCAGGTCGGCGCGCATCTCCGCGGCCGACTGGTAACGGTTGGCCGGACCCTTCGACATCGCCTTCAGCACGATCGCGTCGAGCTGCGGCGACACCTTCGGGTTGAGCTGCGACGGCGCCTTCGGGTCCTCCCGGACGTGCTGGTACGCCACGGCCACCGGCGAGTCACCGGTGAACGGCGGCTCGCCCGTCAGCAGTTCGAACAGCACACAACCGGCCGCGTACACGTCGGAACGGGCGTCGACGGACTCGCCGCGCGCCTGCTCCGGCGACAGGTACTGGGCCGTGCCGATGACCGCGGCGGTCTGTGTGACCGCGGCCTGACCATCGTGTATCGCCCTCGCGATGCCGAAGTCCATCACCTTCACGGCACCGGACTTCGTGATCATCACGTTCGCCGGCTTCACGTCGCGGTGGACGATGCCGTGGCGGTGCGAGAAGTCGAGCGCGGCCGAGACGTCGGCCATGACCTCCATCGCGCGCTTGCCCGACAGCGGGCCCTGCGTCTTCACGATGTCGCGCAGCGTTCGTCCGTCGACGAACTCCATCACGATGTACGGCAACGGGCCGTACTCGGTCTGCGTCTCACCGGTGTCGTAAACGGCGACGATCGCCGGGTGGTTCAGGGCGGCGGAGTTCTGCGCCTCACGCCGGAACCGTTCCTGGAACTGGGCGTCACGAGCGAGGTCGGCTCGAAGCACCTTGATCGCCACGTCTCTGCCGAGGCGGACGTCCCGCCCCTTGTGGACCTCGGACATGCCGCCGTACCCGAGAGTCTCACCCAGTTCGTAGCGGTTTGAGAGCAGTCGCGGAGTGCTCATCGGTGCTTCGTCCCGCTCCTAGTCGACGGTGTTCCGAACTCGGTTCTGGTCTTGCTCATGGCGCGCACGTCACCTTCACCTTCGAGCCGACCGGCACCTCGCCCGTGGGCGCGATGGCGGTGACCCGGCACTTCTTCAGGTCGCCCGGTGCCGTGCCCTGCGCGCTGCGCACCTCGGGTTCCAGGCCGTGGCCGATCAGATCGATGCTGACCTCGTCGCCGGAACGACCGATGTAGTCGTCCTCGTTGATGCGCTGCGGCGCACTGCCCGGAATCCGGTCGGCGGAGTCGGGCTTCGCCTGTCCGTTCGCCGGAGCGTTCGGGTTCGCCGTGCTGGAGGACGTCGCCCGGCTGCCTTGCCCGGTGCCGTCGTTCTGCTTGACGGTGAACTTCCACAACACGACCACGCCGAGCACGAGCAGCACAGCCACCAGAAAAGCGACCATAACCCAGACGACGGTGCGGTTTCTCCCCGGTTGCGTCGGCATGGGGGTGAACGTTCCGGTCTGGTGCACCGGTTGCATGCCGGTCTGGTGCGCCGGCTGCATCGCCGGATGGGTACCGGCACGCACCGGACCGCTCTGGTGGTGCTGCATCTGCGGCGGGATCGGCAGCGGCTGTGACACCTGGGGCGGTGGCGGAGCCTGCGTCACCTGCTGCGGGATCGGCGGGGGCATCGTGAACCCCGACGGCGTCGGCAGCGGCTGGCCCACCCGCACCGCGCTGACGGCCGCGGCGAACTCGCCGCCGGTCCGGTAGCGCTGCCTCGGGTCCTTGACCAGCGTCGCCTCGATCAACGCCCGCGCACCCGGCGGGACGTCGCGCGGCAACGGCGGCGCGATGTCGCGGATGTGCATCATCGCGACGGTCACCGCGTTGTCGGAGAGGAACGGCCGGTGACCGGCCAAGCACTCGTAGCCACACACGGCCAACGAGTAGACGTCGCTCGCCGGTTCGGCCTCACCGCCAAGAGCTTGTTCCGGTGCGATGTAGTGCGCGGTGCCCATCACCATGCCGGATCGCGTCACGGGTGCCGCGTCCACGGCCTTCGCGATGCCGAAGTCGGTGATCTTCACCTTGCCCGAAGGGGTCACCATGATGTTGCCGGGCTTCACGTCCCGGTGCACGAGCCCGCGTTCGTGGGCCGCCTGCAACGCGTTTCCGGTCTGCTCCAGCAGGTCCAGCGTCACCTCGGCGGTCAGCCGGCCGCGGGAGATGATCGTCGCGAGCGGCTCGCCCTCGACCAGTTCCATCACCAGGTAGGCCGTGTCCTCCGGCCCCTCGGCGATGGACGCGGTCTCGCCGTAGTCGTGCACCGACGCGATGCCGGGGTGGTTCAGCGAGGCGGTCATCCGCGCCTCGACGCGGAAGCGGTGCAGGAACTCGGGATCGCCCGAGAGCTCCGCCTTGAGCACCTTCACGGCGACGCGGCGATCGAGCCGGTCGTCCGCCGCTTCCCAGACCTCGCCCATGCCACCGACCGCTATCCGCCTGGTCAGGCGGTAGCGGTCGGCGAGGAGCTGGCCCTTGGTCAGCATCAGCGGCCTGCCAGGTACGCGTTCATCACGGCGCGCCCGATCGGAGCGGCGACCTTGCCGCCGGTGGCACCCAGACCGCGGTCGCCGCCGTCCTCCACGATGACCGCGATCGCGATCTCCGGCTTCTGCGCCGGCGCGAAGGCGATGTACCAGGCGTGCGGGTTGTTCTTCGTCACGTCGGCGCCGTGCTCGGCGGTACCGGTCTTCGACGCCACCTGCACGTTCTGCAGGCGGCCCTCGCCACCGGTGTTGATCTCCGACTGGATCATCATGTCCCGCAGGGCGTTGGCGTTCGCCGTGCTCATCGCCGTCTCGACCTCGTCGGGGTCGGTGTCGTCGATCGACTTCAGGTCCGGGCCGAGGATCTTCGACACCAGGTACGGCTGCATCCGCTTGCCGTTGTTCGCGATCGTCGCCGCGATCACCGCGTTCTCCAGCGGCGTGATCTGCACGTCGCGCTGGCCGATGCCGGTCTGGTACAGCGCAGCGTCGTCCTTGATCGGGCCGAGGGTCGAGGTCTCGACGGGCAGCGGCATCTGGAGGTCCGCGTCGTTGAACCCGAACTTCTCGGCCTGGCGGCGCAGCTTGTTCGCGCCGAGCTGACCCGCCATCTCACCGAACGCCGTGTTGCACGACTTCGCGAGCGCGGTCTCCATCGACACCGTCTCGCCGGGGCCGCACGGGGTGCCGTTGAAGTTCGGCAACGGCGTCTGGCTGCCCGGCAGGGTGATCGAGCCCTTGGCGGTGTACTGCGTCTCCTTGTTCTTGCCGTCGGCGAGCGCGGCCGCCGCGACGACGACCTTCAACGTCGACCCGGCCGGGTACAGGGCCTGCGTCGCGCGGTTGAGCAGCGGGTCGCCGGAGTCCTCCGCGTTGAGCTGCTTCCACGCCGACACCTGCTCGTTCGAGTCGTGGCTCGCGAGCAGGTTCGGGTTGTAGGACGGGGTGCTCACCATCGCGAGGATCTCGCCGGTGTCCGGCTTGATCGCGACGACGGATCCCGTGAAGCCCTTGGCGGTCAGCTGGTCGTACGCGGTCTGCTGCACCTTGGCGTTCAGGGTGAGCTGGACGTTGCCGCCGACCGGGTCGCGACCGGTGATCAACGCCGAGACGCGGCGCGTGAACAGCCGGTCGTCCGAGCCGTTGAGCAGGTCGTTCTCGGCGCGTTCCATGCCGGACGTGCCGTAGGTGACCGACAGGTACCCGGTCACCGGCGCGTAGACAGGGCCGTTGCTGTAGGTGCGCAGGAACCGGAGACGGTCGGTCGTCTCCTTCACGTCCGCGATCGTGGTGCCGTCCGCGGCGATGATCAGCCCGCGCTTGCGGGCGTACTCGTCGAGCAGCACCCGGCGGTTGTACGCGTTCTTGCGCCACTCGTCGGCGTTGATGACCTGCACCCACGTGGCGTTGCCCAGCAGGAGCACGATCATGACCATCATGGCCATGCCGACGCGGCGGAGCGGTGTGTTCATTTGGGACGCTCCACCATCACAGTGTGCTGGTCGGCGATAGCCGGTTGTTGCGGTTTCGGCTTCGCGACCCGCTGCGGGGCCCTCGCCGCCGCAGAAATTCGCAGTAGCAACGCGACCAGGATGTAGTTCGCGAGCAGCGACGAACCGCCGTAGGACAGGAACGGCGCGGTGATACCCGTCATCGGGATCAGCTTCGTGACACCGCCGACGACGATGAACACCTGGAAGCAGACCGCGAACGCGAGACCGCCGCCCAGGAGCTTGCCGAAGCTGTCGCGCACGGAGATCGCACCGCGCAGGCCGCGCAACGCGAAGACCATGTAGATCAGCAGCAGGGCCGCGAAGCCGACGAACCCGAGCTCTTCACCGATGACGGCGGTGATGAAGTCGGTGTTGGCCTCGGGGATCATCTCCGGTCGGCCGGCGCCGAGCCCGGCACCGCCGATGCCGCCGGTCGCGAGACCGAACAGCGACTGGGAGATCTGGTAGCCGCCGCCGATGACCTCGTAGCGGGCGATCGGGTCCTGCCAGTTCGCCACGCGCTGCTGGACGTGGTTGAAGAGCTTCCACGCGATGATCGCGCCGCCGGAGAACAGGCCGAGCCCGAGCACGACCCACGCCGCGCGTTCGGTGGCGATGTAGAGCAGCACCAGCACGATGCCGAAGAACAGCAGCGAGGAACCGAGGTCCTTCTGCAGCACCATGACCGCGACCGTGACGCCCCAGGCCGCGAACAGCGGGCCGAGGTCGCGGGCGCGGGGCAGGTCCATGCCGAGGAACCGGCGGCCCGCCACGGTGAACAGGTCCCGCTTCGACACCAGGAAGGCGGCGAAGAAGACCATCAGCAGGATCTTGGCGAACTCACCGGGCTGGATCGACAACGGGCCGAGGCGCAGCCAGATCTTCGCGCCGTTGATCTCGGGCGCGATGAAGCCCGGCAGCACACCGGGGAGCATCAGCGCGACGAGACCGACGAGGCCGAACGTGTAGCCGAACCGCGCGAGCATGCGGTGGTCCGGCAGGAACTTGAGCGTCGCCGCGAACAGCAACAACCCGATGGCGGTCCAGATGACCTGCTTGAACGCCACCGGGTCCCACGTCGAGCCGTCCAGGAAGACGGTGCCCTCCATGGCGAGGTCGATCCGGTGGATGACCACCAGCCCGAGCCCGTTGAGCAACGCGACGCACGGCAGGATCGCCGGGTCGGCGTACGGCGCCCACCTGCGGACGGCGAGGTGCGCGCACGCGAACAGAGCCAGGTAGGCGAGACCCAGGTAGAGGATCCGCAGGCTCAGCGAGCGTTCCTGGTTCAGTTCGACGAGGATCAGCGCCAGCGTCACGAGACCGGCGGCGAACGACAGCATCACCAGTTCGGTGCCGCGTCGCGTCGGCGCCTTCAGCCCTGGCGACGTGCTCGTCGCCACCGACGCGCCTGGTGAGCCTTCCCCGGTGGGGGCGGGCGAGCCCATCAACTACGGACCCTCCCGGCATTCCACACCGACCTGCTGCTGGGACGGGGTGAGTGAAGGCTCCGAGGTACCGGTCTGCGGTGCGCCCGAACCGTTGGCGGGCGGCGTGCCGGTGCCGGAGGTCGGCGGCGTGCTGCTCGGGGTGGACGGCGTCGTCGAGGGCGTCGACGGGGTGGTCGACGTCGACGAGGTGTCCTTGCACAGCGGCAGCAGGTGCTCGGTGCGCAGCAACCGGACCGCGGCGCGCGCGCCGTCGAGGCCGTTGTCGCTGCGGATGCCCGCGGTGATCGTCGTGCGGCCGGCTTCCTGCAGGTCCTTCAGCGTGATCGGGGTGCAGCCCGTGGAACCGGGCGGGCACGAGTCCTCGACCTTGGACGACAGCTTGAAGCCGAGCACCGAACCGTTGAGGCCGCGGAAGATCGCGACCTGACCGTCCTCGGTGGCGCCGACGTAGTACTGCGTGTTGATCCACAGCTTGCCGCCGACCGCGACGACCGCCGTGAGCAGCAGCAGCACGAAGATGATCGCGAACGCCTTGATGGCGTTGCGCTTCTTGCGCTTGGGGTCCGGCGGAGGCGGCGGCGGTGCGTCCATGCGCTGCGGCATGGGCGGACGCTGCTGCGTGAGCGTCGCCGCCCGCGAAGCCGCCGAGTCCGGGGGAGTGTCGTGCTGGTCGCTGCCGTCACCGGCCGCGCCCCCGACGATCGGGTAGTTGTCGCCGAAGTCGACGTCCTCGACGTCCGCCACGATCACCGTGACGTTGTCGGGACCGCCGCCCTTGAGCGCCAGCTCGATCATCCGGTCCGCGCAGGCCTGCGGGTCGGGGATGCGGATCGCCTCGTCGAGCGTCTCCAGGCTCACGACACCGGACAGACCGTCCGAGCAGAGCAGGAACCGGTCACCGGAGCGCGCCTCGCGCACCGTGAGACTGGGCTCGAAGTCGTGTCCGGTGAGGGCGCGCAGCAGCAACGAGCGTTGCGGGTGCGTGGCGGCCTCGTCCGGCGTGATCCGGCCCTCGTCGATCAACGACTGGACGAACGTGTCGTCGTGCGTGATCTGCGCGAAGGACCCCTCCCTCAGGAGGTACGCGCGCGAGTCGCCGATGTGCACGAGCCCGAGGCGGTTGCCCGCGAACAGGATGGCCGTGAGCGTGGTGCCCATGCCCTCCAGGTCCGGGTCGCTCGTCACGAGCTCGGAGATGGCGCCGTTGCCACTCGCGACCGCGTCGCGCAGCTTGCCGAGGAGGTCGTCGCCGGGCTCGTCGTCGTCGACGTGGGCCAGCGAGGCGATGACCACCTTGCTCGCGACCTCACCGGCGGCGTGGCCACCCATGCCGTCGGCGACTGCGAGCAGGCGGGGGCCCGCGTACACGGAGTCCTGGTTGTTGGAACGAACCAGGCCCCTGTCGCTGCGGGCCGCGTATCGAAGAACCAAGGTCATGAGCGCAGCTCGATCACCGTTTTGCCAATGCGGATCGGGGTGCCGAGAGGTACGCGCAGGGGTGCGGTGACCTTGGCTCGGTCCAGGTAGGTGCCGTTCGTGGAGCCGAGGTCCTCCACGTACCAGTCGGTACCGCGCATGGACAGCCGCGCGTGCCTGGTCGACGCGAAGTCGTCGTCCAGGACGAGGGTGGAGTCGTCAGCGCGGCCGATCAGGATCGGCCTGCCGTCGAGTGAGATGCGGGTGCCCGTCAGCGCCCCGTGGGTGACCACGAGTTGCCGAGGTGCCTTGCTTCCCCTCGCCGACTTCTCGGACCTCCGGAATCCGGGCAGACCTGACGCCCGGAGCCCTGAGGCTGCGTATAGATCAGAGCGGACCACACGTAGGGCGGCCAGCACAAAGAGCCAGAGGAGCACGAGAAAGCCCGCTCTGGTCAGCTGCATCACCAGCTCTTGCACCGGTTGTAACCGCTCCTGCCTTGAGTTGCTTACCGATGCCCGTATCGACCACTAGCCCGCGGTGCGGAAGACCAGAGAAGAGTGGCCGATGCGGACGACGTCGCCTTCCGCGAGCTGCCAAGTCTGCACTGGCGTCCCGTTCACCGTGGTGCCGTTCGTCGAACCGAGATCAGCGAGCATCGCATTCTGCCCGTCCCAGGAGATTTCCAGGTGGCGCCTGGAGACACCCGTGTCCGGGAGGCGGAAGTCGGCTTCCTGCCCACGTCCTACGACGTTTCCACCCTGCTTCAGGTTGTACGTGCGGTTCGATCCGTCGTCGAGGTGCAGCGTCGCGTTGAGCTGACGGTTGCCGCCCTGGGTGGCCGGCGGGGCGTATCCGCCCTGGTTGTAGCCCTGGTCGTAGCCACCTTGCTGGCCGTAACCCTGGTCGTAGCCGCCGCCCTGCTGCTGGCCGTAACCCTGGTCGTAGCCGCCCTGCTGGCCGCCGCCGTAACCCTGGTCGTAGCCCTGCTGGCCGTAGCCCTGCTGCTGGCCGTAACCCTGGTCCTGGCCGTAGCCCTGCTGCTGGCCGCCGCCGTAGCCCTGGTCGTAGCCCTGCTGCTGCTGGCCGTAACCCTGGTCGTAGCCGCCGCCCTGCTGGCCGCCGCCATATCCCTGGTCGTAGCCCTGCTGGCCGTAGCCCTGCTGCTGGCCGTAACCCTGGTCCTGGCCGTAGCCGCCTTGCTGGCCGTAGCCCTGGTCCTGGCCGTAGCCGCCTTGCTGCTGGCCGTAGCCCTGCTGGTCGTAGCCCTGCTGGCCGTAGCCGCCCTGACCATAAGGGTCCTGGGCGGGCTGGCCCTGTCCTTGTCCGTAGCCGGGTGGCTGGCTCATGGGTCGGTCTCCTGCGGTGCGAGGTTGTGCTGACCGTCGGCTGGCCGCTTTCACGTCGGGGTCGACGGACGAGCTGGTTCGGAACTGTCCGGTGTGCAGCGCCTCGGAGCGCTCCAGGGAGACTACGACGTCACCATAGGTATCCCATCCGGACTCGGCCAGGTGCTCTCGCAGGCCCTCTGCGAGAAGCTGTGTGATGCGTAGTTCATCCTGCTCGTCGCCCGCAAGACGTTCGTGGTCCTGAGGTCCGAGGAGCACCTTGTAGTGGTTGGGGGCTAGCAGTCTGCCACCCGCGAGCTCGCGGATGTTGCCGTCACCCTCCCGTTGCAGTGCCTGTGCCACCTCTTGGGGCACGACGCTGCCGCCGAACACCCGCGCGAAGGTGTTGCCGACGAGGCCCTCGAGCTTGCGCTCGAAGCGTTGCAGGCCCATGTCGACTCCTTCCACGCGGACGGGCTCCCACCCCGATCGTATCCGGGTACGACGACGCTTACAGGGGGGCGATTAGGAAGCTGGTTTGGACGCGTGCTAGTGTTTCCAACGTCTCCAGGGGCAAGTGGCGGAATGGCAGACGCGCACGGTTCAGGTCCGTGTGTCCGAAAGGACGTGGGGGTTCAACTCCCCCCTTGCCCATCGAAAGACAGATGGAACCCCCCTCGCGGAATCGCGAGGGGGGTTCTTTCGTTGATCGGCAGTATCGGATTCCTTGATCCACCGGGTGATGTCTGTCACTCGTTCGGGGGGTCGGCATGTGGGCGACAGCGCCGGCCGATGTCCGGCGCGGACCGGCCCCCGTCGCGTTCCGGAACCTGCAGCGGGCCCGAACGAGCTCCGGCCGGCTCGAGGCTCAGTCGCTTGATCGTCTTCCGATGCTCGGAATCATCGGATTCACGGACTTGAATCCAGAATCGATGATTTTCTCGAAGTCGTCGTGGAACAGCGCGACCACCGGGAACGGCGCGGCGGCGTCAGGCGTCGGCGGAGCGGCTGGCCTCGAGCGGCTGCGCGGCGGCGCCGGGCAGGTGGACATCCGTGCGCTGCAAGGCCGTGGCAGCGGTCGCTGCGCAGCGGAAAGGTCGCGCGCAGGAATTGAGCGTCGATTTTCCGGTGAATCGCATGTCCGAATTCGGCAGGTCTGGTGCGAGCGGGCAAATGTTAGGTTGGTGACCGCGTTCGGAAGTGGTGCCGGTGCTGCGGAGGAATGAGATGTGGGCGGTAGCTGCTGCGGAATTCGGAGCCGGGCTCGAGCTCGTCGAGCTGCCCGAACCTGAGGTGGGCGCGGGCGAGCTCAAGGTGCGGTTGCTGGCGGCGAGCGTGAACCCGTTCGACCGCAAGGTCGTCGACGGGATGCTGCGCGACTCCGGAGAGCACCTCTTCCCGCTGGTTCCCGGCACCGACGGCGCCGGTGAGGTCGAAGGATCGGGCGAGCGGGTCTTCGGGACGTTCTTCCACCGGCCGGTCGGCCGCGGCACCTACGCCGAGTACGTCACAGTTCCGGTCGGCAACGCGTTGGCGCCGCTGCCGGAAGAGCTCGATCCCGCCGTCGCCGCCGCACTGCCGACGGCCGGCATGACGGCGTTGCAGTTGGTCGAGTCGCTCGGCGCCGCGGAATCCGTCCTGATCGTCGGAGCGACGGGTGGTGTGGGGTCGTTCGCCGTCCAGATCGCGCGGGCGGCCGGCAAGAAGGTGATCCCGATCGGCCGTGGCGATTCTCTCGTGGAGGCCGACGCTCTGATCGACCTCGTGAGCGCCGACCGTTCGTCGTTCGAGGCGAACGCGCGCTACGCGCCGTTGGCGTTCAACACCAACTTCGTTTCCGCTGACAAAGCGCAGAACTTCAGCATGAAGGGCTCGCGGGAGACGTTGGTGCGCTTGGCGTCCATGGTCCAGGCGGGCGACCTCGAAGTACCGATCGCCCGGCGCGTGCCGTTGCGCGAGGCCGTGGATGTTTTCGCAGGTCACAGCCACGGTAAGACAGTGATCATCATGTAGGTGGTCGTTCTGGAGCGGTGAACGGTCGGCGGACGGTGACCGGCACCGCTCGGCGGATTTTTCCCGCCACGCCTGACGCACACACCCTGAGCAGGTCTTTTGGTGCGTCCATACGGATTAACGTCACCCAGACGGCAGCACCGTAGGACCGAACTCGCCGCACCACTCTTCGACCGGTCACCGACCGGTCGGCGCCGTCGATCGCAGGGGGTGCGCTGACCTGGGGGCGGGCCGCGGGCTTCCTGCTAATTCTTATCCAGAGCACGAGTCGAAACGCGGCGGATCTCCCGCCGCGGGTGACGAGGAGGCACTGGCGTGAGCAGCACCCCAGCAAGGATCGCGGCACTCGACAGCTCGAACGGACTGTCGACCACCCCGGTCCCGGTTCCGGAACTGCCCGCGTCCGTCGAGGAGTTGGCAGCCGCTGCGGCGATCCGCCTCGGCTGGCACGGAGTCGTTCTCCCGGAGATGGTCCTGATGGGCCGCAAGGTCGTCGTGGTGGCCGAGCTCCTGGCCGACGCCCACGCCGAGCGCGTCTGCGTCGGTGCGGCCCCCGAAGCCGACAAGACCACCGTCTCCACCTGGGTGTGGCCGGAGATGGAAGGCCGCGTCCCGCCGGCCGCCGTGCGCATCGTCGGCGTCCTCGCCGTCGCCCGCCACTGGCGCACCGCGCTCGCGTCCGCCGTCCCCTTCGCCCGCTACGGCAACGCCGCGGTCGTCCTCCCCGAGTCGGTCGCCTTCTCGCACGACTACCTGGCGAACTGCCTGCCGCGAGTCCGCCGCTACGGCGTCTCCGTGCTGCTGGCCGACGACGAGAAGGACCTCTCGGTCGACGTCTCGGGCCGCCAGGAACTGGTGCCCGCCGAGGACACCGCCATCACCCGCTGGGTCAACGAGCTCGTCTACGAGCAGGTGCTCGCCACCGCGTCCTGATCTACGGTCGGTCCATGCGAGTAGTCATAGCCGGTGGACACGGGCAGATCGCGCTGCTTCTCGAGCAGCAGCTGGCCACCCGTGGACACGCCGCCACCGCACTGGTCCGAAACCCCGATCACTTCGCTGACGTGCAAGAAGCCGGAGCCGTTCCGGTTCTGTGCGACCTGGAGTCCGCTTCGCTGGACTCGGTCGCCGAGTATTTGAACGGTGCTGATGCGGCCGTGTTCGCCGCTGGTGCAGGCGCTGGATCCGGTGCCGCCCGGAAGGACACCGTGGACTACGGAGCCGCTGCGCTCTTCGCCTCTGCCTGCGTGGAGGCCGGGGTGCGGCGGTTCGTCCAGGTGTCGACGGTCGGGATCGAGGCTGCCGACTCGCCCGAGGTGGATCCTGAGTTCGCGGTGTACCTCAAGGCCAAGAAGCTGGCTGAGGAGGACTTGAAGTCGCGGGATCTGGATTGGACGATCCTGCGGCCCGGTCCGCTGGTGAACGATCCGGGGACTGGGCTGGTCACTTTGGGCGCGCCGCGGTTGCCTCGGTCGCCGGTCACTCGTGCCGATGTCGCTGCCGTGCTGGCGGAGTTGCCGGAGGCTCGCAACACGATCGGCAAGACGATCGAGCTGGTGAACGGCGAGACGCCGATCGCCGAGGCGGTCCGCGCCTTCTAACTGCCGAGCACCCGGTCCAGGTAGGCGTTCGTGAACGTCCTGCCCGGATCGACCTCGTCGCGCACCCGCAGGAAGTCGTCGAAGTGCGGGTACAGCGGGCGGAGGTCGTCTGCGGTGAGGTCGTGCATCTTGCCCCAGTGCGGGCGGCCGCCCACCGAGGCCGCGATGCTCGCGTACGCGTCGAAGAACGCCTTGTACTGCATGCCGAGTGCCTGGTGCATCGAGATGTACGCGGTGTCGCGGCCGTTCGCCGTGGACAGCCAGATGTCGTCGGCTTGGGCGACGCGCACCTCGCACGGGACGATCAGGTGGTCGCGCGCGTCCAGTTTCCGGGCCACGGCACGGAGTTCGCGCAGGACGTCGGTCAGGGTCTCGCGGGGGATCGAGAACTCGGTCTCGACGAAGCGCACTCGGCGCGGGGTCACGAAGACGTTGTGCGAGTAGTCCGAATAGGACCGCTCGGAGATGAGGGCGCCGCAGAGTTCGTTGAGGCGCTGGGTGTAGCGGGGGAAGGTCTTGGCGACCTTGGTGACGGCGCCGAACGCGGCGTTCTCCATCACCTCGTACTCCCAGGCCTGGCGGAGCTTCGACAGCGGGCGGGCCGGGGTGGTGATCCTGTTGTTGCGCTTGAGGATCACGCGGTCGGAGTGCGTGAACCAGTGGAACTCGACGTGGTCCTCGACGGCGCAGAGGTCGTCGAACTGGTCCAGCACGGCGTCGAGGCGGCCGGGGGACTCGGACGCCTGCAGGACGAACGACGGCACGCACTGCAGGGTCAGGGTGCTGATGACGCCCAACGCCCCCAGGCCCACGCGGGCGGCGTTGAACAGTTCCGGTCGCTCGGTGCGTGAACAGGAGACCACCGAGCCGTCGGCCAGGACCAGTTCCAGCGAGTGGATCGCGGTGGCGAGGACGCCCAGTTTGGCGCCGGTGCCGTGGGTCGAGGTGGAGACGGCGCCGGCCACGGTCTGGGCGTCGATGTCGCCCAGGTTCGGCATCGCGAGGCCGAGGCGGTGCAGGTCGGCGTTGAACGCCCACAGGGGAGTGCCGGAGCGTACGGTCACGAGGCCGGTTTCGGTGTCCGCGCGGACGATGCCGGTCCAGCGGTCCAGGTCCAGGGCGACGTCGGAGGCGACGGCGATGTCGTTGAACGAGTGACCGCTGCCTCGCGCGCGGACGCGGGAACCCGACAGGACCGCTTCGGCGATCTCGTCGGTGCTGGACGGGTGGACGATCCGCGCTGAGCACGACGCCGTTTTAGCCCAGTTCGTCCACACGCGAACCTCCACGAGAGAGTGTGACCTGCGAGTAACGTAAGTGAAAGCTCTTCACGTTTCAAGGGTTGAGGACGTACCGTCAGAGCATGCGCAGCAGAACTCGCCTCGATGCCGCGACGAAGGACCTGGATCCTCCGTTCGCGATCGTCGACCTGGACGCCTTCGACCACAACGCGGCGGACCTCGCCCGTCGCGCTGCCGGTCATCCGATCCGGGTGGCGAGCAAGTCGATCCGCGTGCGTGACCTGGTGAGCCGGGTGCTCGAACGGCCCGGTTTCGCCGGGGTCATGTGCTACTCGCTGGCCGAGGCGTTGTGGTTGTCGGAGCAGAACGTCAGCGAGGACCTGCTGGTCGCCTACCCGACGGCGGACCGCGCCAGCCTGCAGAAGCTCGCGGCCAACGAGACGGCTCGGCAGCGCGTCACGATCATGGTCGACTCGGTGGAGTCGCTCGACTTCGTCGACGCGGCGATCGGCCCGCACGCCGACATCCGGGTCTGCCTGGAGCTCGACGTGTCGTGGCGGCCGCTGCCCGGTGTCCACATCGGAGTCCGCCGCTCGCCGGTCTTCACCGCGCAGCAGGCGGGGGCCGTGGCCGCGAAGATCGTGCGGCGCAGCGGGTTCAAGCTCGTCGGGATCATGGCGTACGAGGGGCAGATCGCCGGTCTCGGCGACAACCCGCCCGGTCGGCCGCTGCGGGCGCTCGGCATCCGGTTCATCCAGTCGAAGTCCGGACCCGAGCTGATCAAGCGGCGCACGGCCGTCGTCAACGCTGTCAGGCAGGTCGCGGACCTCGAGTTCGTGAACGGCGGTGGCACCGGCAGCCTGGAGCTGACCGGCACCGACCCGTCCGTCACGGAACTCGCCGCGGGCAGCGGGCTCTTCGGGCCGACGCTGTTCGACGGCTACCAGGCCTTCAAGCCGGAACCGTCGGCGCTCTTCGCGTTGTCGGTGGTGCGCAAGCCGACCAAGCGGGTCGCGACCCTGTTCGCCGGTGGCTACATCGCGTCCGGCACCTCCACCCCCGACCGCCAGCCGTCGCCGTACCTGCCGGAGGGGCTGAAGACGCTCGGCCTCGAAGGTGCCGGCGAGGTGCAGACGCCGGTCACCGGCAAGGCCGCGGAGCTGTTGAAGATCGGGGACCGGGTCTGGATGCGGCACGCCAAGGCGGGCGAGCTGTTCGAGCGGTTCGACGAGGTGCACCTGGTGCGCGGCGACGGCATCGAGCGCACCGTGCCCACCTACCGCGGCGAGCGCAGGAACTTCGGTTAGGTCTAGGCGGGCAGGCGCGACGACAGGTAACCCCTGACCAGCGCCTTCGCCTCGACGAGGATCGCCTGATCGCCGTTCGGGTTGTTGCGGAACGCCATCTTCAGCACGGCGTCCGCGGCCTCGACGGCGATCGCGATCGGCAGGCCGACCTCGCCGAACGGGATGCTGAACTTGCCGGAGATCAGCTCCGAGATCTTGTCGGAGATGACGGCGTTGTTGTCACGGCGGTCGTCCAGCAGCCGCATGTCCACGACGTCACCGAAGTGCAGCTTCCCGAACGCGGGGATCTCGCGGTGCATCGTCACGTAGACGTCGAACACCGTGTCCACGGCGTCCCACCAGTGCTCGAGGGTCGCCTGCTCGAGACGTTCGGTGATGCCCTGGGAGAACTTGTCGACGTTGCGCAGGGTCAACGCCTGCACGACGGCGCGCTTGTCGGGGAAGAACTGGTAGAGCGAACCGACTGCGACGCCCGCTCTCTCCGCGATCAGCGTCGTGGTGACGCCGTCGTAGCCCACCTCGTCGATCAGGGTGGCGCAGGCTTCGAGCATCCGCTCGACTCTTTTGGCGCTGCGCTGCTGGACGGGCTGGCGGCGAAGCGGGGTGGTGCTCGTCACGGCGACTCCCAGTAGTTCGGGTACTTCCATCTTGCCCGTTGTACGGCTCTTTCACTTCCCTGAACCTGTCAACACGCCTACGATCCGAACAAGTTTCACATTTGGAGGATCGATGAGCGACTTCCTGTGGGGAGTGTCGACGTCCGCGTTCCAGATCGAGGGCGCGTTCGATGCCGGCGGTCGGGGTCCCTCCGTGTGGGACGACTTCTCTCCGGTACACGAGAACCAGAACGCTTCCGTTGCGTGCGACCACTACCACCGGTGGCGTGAGGACGTTGCGCTCATGACGCAGCTCGGCGTCAACGCGTATCGGTTCTCGATCGCGTGGCCGCGCATCCAGCCGACCGGCAAAGGACCTGTCAACGCCGAGGGACTCGACTTCTACGACCGCCTGGTCGACGCGCTCGTCGACGTCGGTGTCGCCCCAGTGGTGACGTTGTACCACTGGGACACCCCCGCGGCGCTGGAAGACGAGGGCGGTTGGCTCAACCGGGACATCGCCGACCGGTTCGCCGACTACGCGGCACTGGTCGCGGACCGGCTGGCCGACCGGGTGAAGCTGTGGATCCCGATCAACGAACCCGCGATGGTGACGTTGCAGGGCTATGCGATCGGTGAGCACGCCCCCGGCAAGACGTTGCTCTTCGACGCGTTGCCGACCGCCCACCACCTCAACCTCGCGCACGGCCGTGCGGTCGAAGTGCTCCGTTCGGCGGGCGCGCAAGCGGTTGGCACGGCGAACAACCACACGCCGGCGTGGCCCGCGGGGCCCGACGACGTGGCAGCTGCCGAGGCTTACAGCGAAATCCACAACTGGTTGTACGCGGATCCGGTGCTGTCGGGCCGATATCCGGACGCAGTCGCCGATCTTCTGCCCGTTCAGGACGGAGATCTGCGCACGATCAACCAACCGCTCGACTTCTACGGCGTGAACTACTACAACCCGACGCGGCTGAAGGCGCCGTCCGAGGGCAACCCCCTGCCGTTCGAACTGGCGGAGATCGACGAGTACGAACGGACCGGTTTCGGCTGGCCGATCGTGCCGTCCGGGCTGACCGAGATGATCAAGGCCCTGCGCGAACGCCACCCGGACCTGCCGCCGGTGCACGTCACCGAGAGCGGCTGCAGCTTCCCGGCCGGTCTCCACGACACCGACCGGGTCGCCTACCTCGACGGGCACCTCAAGGCGGCGCAGGCGGCGGACGTCTCCGGGTACTTCGTGTGGTCGCTGATCGACAACTTCGAGTGGGAGGCCGGGTACTCGCAGCGGTTCGGCCTGGTCGAGGTCGACTTCGAGACGCAGGCCCGCACGCCGCGCGACTCGTTCCACTGGTACCGCGGGGTGATCAGAGGTGAGTGAGGCGCTCGCCGAACCGGTGGTCCCGGTTCGCAGGGGCTGGATGGCCTGGCTCTTCGCGGCGAACCTCGGACTGTGGCTCGCGGTCTACGCGCCGATCCAGGTGCTGTTGCCGCAGCAGGCCGAGCTGCTCGACAAGGCGAACAAGGAGTTCGTCTTCGGCATCGTCACCGGTGTCGGCGCGCTGGTGTCGTTGCTGGTCGTACCGCTCATCGGGTTCCTGAGCGACCGCACGACCTCACGGTTCGGTCGTCGTCATCCGTGGACGTTGGCCGGCGCTGCTCTCGGTGCCGCCGGTCTGGCCGTGCTGGCCAACGCGCCGTCGGTGTTCGTCATGACCGTGGGCTGGTGCCTGGTGCAGGCGGGGATCGGCGGCATGCTCGCCGCGCTGACCTCGGCGGTGCCGGACCGCGTGCCCGTCGCGCAACGAGCACAGGTCGGCGGGCTCATCGGCATCAGCCAGATGCTCGGCACGGTGCTGGGCGCGGTCGTGGTGACGTTGCTGGTCAGCGGCCTGACGAACGGCTACCTGGCGTGCGCGTTCATCGTGGTGGTGGGCGCTGCCTTGTTCGTGTGGCGCACACCCGACATGCAACTCATCGCCAAGCCGGTGAAGCCGACGTTCTGGATCTCCCCGCGCGAGCACCCCGACTTCGCCTGGGCGTGGCTCGGCCACCTGATGATCAACCTCGGCAACGCGTTCGGCACCCTCTACCTCCTGTACTTCCTCGGCGACGTCGTCCACCACCCGTCCCCGGAAGACGGTCTGCTGGTGCTCATGGCGCTCTACGGGGTGGCGCTCGCCGCAGGAGCGGTGCTGTTCGGCGCACGGAGTGATCGTTCCGGCCACCGGAAGCCGTACGTCTACCTCGCGTCGGTCGTCATGGCCATCGCGGCGCTCCTGCTGGTCGCCTTCCCCACGTGGGAGGCCGCACTGGTCGCCGCGCCGCTGCTCGGCGTCGGCTTCGGCACGTACTGGGCCGTCGCGATCGCGCTGCTCACCCAGGTGCTGCCGGCGGCGTCGGACCGCGCCAAGGACCTGGGTGTGCTGAACGTGGCCAATGCTCTGCCCCAGGTCATCGCACCCTTGCTCACCGCATTGATCTTGGCCAACCTGGGCGGGTACCGCGGACTGTTCGCGGTCTCGGCGGCGGCGACGGCGCTGGCGGCGGTGTTGATGAGTCGAGTGCGATCGGTGGTCTGATGCAGGTCTCGGGCAAGACGGTTCTGGTCACGGGCGCGTCCCAGGGCATCGGGGCAGAGGCGGCGTTCCGGTTCGCCGGTCGCGGCGCGCACGTCCACCTTGTGGCCCGGAGCGCCGAACTGCTCGATCAACAGGTCAAGCGGATCACCGAGTTCGGCGGCTCGGCGACCGCTCATCAGGCCGATCTTGCGGACGGCGCGCAGATCCGCGCGCTCGCCGAGGCCGTTCCGGCCCCTGACGTGCTGGTCAACAACGCGGGCGTGGGCCGCTGGCTGTTCCTCGACGACACCGAGCCGGACGAGCTGCTGTCGATGACCGCCGTCCCGTACCTGGCGGCTCTGCTCCTGACCAGGGAGTACCTGGGCGCCATGCGGGCGAGGGGTGCGGGCTGGATCGTCAACGTGAACTCGCCGGTGTCCCGGCTGCCGATCCCCGGCTGCGTGGGCTACCAGTCGGCGCGGTGGGCGTTGCGCGGCTTGACCGCGTCACTGCGGCAGGACCTGCGCGGCACCGGCGTCGGCGTCAGCGAGGTCATCCCCGGCAAGGTGAGCAGCGAGTACTTCGTCAACAACCCCGGTGCGGAGGAACGGATCCCCGCGATCGCCCGGCTGGCGATTCCCACGGTCACCCCGGAGCAGTGCGCGAAGGCGATCGTCGACGCCGTGGAGAAGGAACGTGCCGAGCACCTGTTCCCGTGGCAGCTCAAGGCGTTCGAGATCTCCGGCCGGCTGTTCCCCGGCCTGACCTCGTACCTGGCCTGGAAGACCGGCACCCACCGCTGAAGAACGTGGCAGCGTTCAAAAAAATGGGGCCCTTGCCTGCGCGGGAGGTGCAGACAAGGGCCGTGGTTGGTGACCGCGGGCCGACAACGGTCGGGGAAGGGTGTGTGCACGTCACCGGCCCGCGGGAATCTGTGGAGTTGTGAAGCTGACCGGGGCCCGCGATGTCGCGGTCGGGGGTTCGCACATCGCGGACCACCGGTCAGTAGGCGGTTTGCAGACCTGGTCGTGTCGGGGGGACGCCAGGTCAGTCGCAAACGCCCGTTAGTGGGCTCGAGCCACCGCGCGGCGGGACCGGGTGACAGGAGGAGTCACCGGGGCCTCGCGCAGGTGGCGAGCCGGGCGCGGGGCGAGTCCGCCCGCAACCAGGTGTTCGTACGCGGCGCGCCACACCGAGCAAGGTGACTTCTGCTGGCGCCAGCGGCCGGAGCACTCAGGGCAGTTGCCCTTCTCGTCCGGCTCGTGCGCTGCCAGCAGAGCACGCCATCCCTCGGTCAGCCGAGGGAGCTCGGATCGAGCCACCGACAGGAGGGACGGGGCGTCAGCGCGGCTCGCCAGCTCCGTGAGCAGGTCGAGGCGTTCCCACACAGCGTTGCGAAGAACCTGTCCGAGGATCGCGTCCATCGAAACGTCACCGTCACCTTTCCGCCTGGTCGGCGGCTTCGCGTAGCGCAGCCCTGAGCTGTACGAGCTGGTCGTGGGACAAGACTGCCGTCTCCCCGGGAGGTCCCACCAGGACCACTTGGCCCTGGACGACCTTCACGGTGAGCTGGCGGTCCCGGTCGACCACGTCGCCGCAGCTGATCTGCCACGTCCGACGCTGCCCGGTCGTGCCGCGCCATGTGGAGTCGGTGTCACCCGTCTCCACAATGGAGGTGGAGTACGAGGAGGAGCTGTCCATCTGATTGGTCATTCCTCTCCGTGCTCACTCGCTTACCGGAATCTAGATTGCGATGATTCATGTCGGAACGGGACGTCACAGCGCCCACCGGTGGAAGTCTTACGGTGAGCGGTAAGCGGTGTTCGGTAGGGCCGATCAGCTCCGCCGAAGAGGACTTCTCGGGCTCGGGGACCTGCCCCTAGTCTGCCGATGACGCCCAACGGACTGTGAGGGTGCGCGATGAACACCATGAGTTCCCAGGGCTCTCCTATCCCCGCCGAGGTGTGGGACAACCAGGAGATGCGGGACGCACTGGCCCGACGAGAGATCAGCTCGGTCTACCGGCTGCTCCGAAGGCACGGCGTGTCCCAGCGCCAGATCGCGGCGCTCACTGGGCAGTCGCAGTCCGAGGTCTCGGAGATCCTCAAGGGACGCCAGGTGATGGCATATGACGTCCTGACCAGGATCGCCGTCGGCCTGGGTGTCCCACGTGGATACATGGGTCTCGCCTATGACGAGACAACGGCAGTACGGGTGGCCGCAACCGCGGACTCACCCCATCCTGAGGAGGACGAGTCGGTGAAGCGTCGGAAGTTCCTCGCGCACGCCGCCGCCGTGACAGTCGGCGCGGCCGTGTTCGGAGCGGACTCCGGGTCGTGGGTTTCACACCCCACACAGACTCCGGCTCCGGGACGCATCGGCATGACCGATGTGCGCCAGGTCGAAGCGGCCACTCGCGCGTTGCGTGCGCTGGACTACCAGTACGGCGGCGGTTCCTGCCGCGACGCGGTGGTCGCGCAGCTGTCCTGGGGACAGCAGATGCTCGGGGCGAGCTCGACGGACATCGTGCGCCAGCGACTCTTCGTCGCACTGGCGGACCTGCACAACCTCGCCGGCTGGACGTCGTTCGACACCGGCCTGATGGACTCCGCCCGCAACCACTTCGGGCAGGCGCTCGACCTCGCCAAGCAGGGCGAGAACGAGGCGCTGATGGCGAACATCCTGTACCGCATGGGCCGCGTGTACTTGCACCAGAACGCCCCCGACGACGCGCTCAAGGTGTTCCAGCTCGGCCAACTGGCCGCGCAGAACTCCGGTTCCGAGCTCGCGGTGGGCATCCTCTGCGCGAACGAGGCCTGGGCCTACGCGAAGATGGGGTCCGACGAGCAGGCGCTCAAGCTGCTCGGCCGCGCGCGGGACGAGTTCTCCCGCGCGAACGTCGTCGAAGCCCCCGCCTGGGCCAAGTTCTTCAACGAGATCGACCTCTCGTCGATGATCGGCACGGTGCACACGGAGCTGGCGCAGACGGTGGACGTCAAGTACACGAGGACCGCGATCCCCGCACTCTCCAAGGCGATCAACAGCTTCGGCGACGACATGGCCCGCAGCCGTTCGTTCAACCTGACGTCCATGGCGATCAACCACCTGCTCGAAGGCGACGTCGACCACGGCGCCAAGATCGGTCGCCAGGCCGTTGACCTGTCGGAAAGCCTGAAGTCCGTGCGCACCAAGCAGCGCATGGAGCCGCTTCGCCAGGAAGCCGACAAGCGCCGCAACAACCCCGAGGCCCGCGAGCTCGCGGACCGCGTCGCACGCTTCACGGGCACCGAGTCGGCCGCCTGACCTGCGAACTCGTTTGGGTCCTATAGCACCACGATTGGATGGTGTGGGACACGAACCGGTAACGCCAGAGCCTTCTCCCACGAATGCAGCATCGACGGGCGAGAAATCCACGCCTAAGGTGCGGCAGGTCGGGGCGAAGGACGAGGTGCGGCGCGTGAGCCTTACTCGGAGGTGGCGTTCCAGGAGAGCGCTGCGATCCGCGCAGTTGCTCGACGAGGTGGTGGACACCCAGCTACCGCTGCTGGCGGGTTTTGACGAGGAGCGCCGGCGACGATCCGCCGACTACCTCGCCGAGCTCGTGGCGTTGGCCCAGGACTACCGCTACTACGCCAACGGCTGGATCGACAGCCGTGAGCTGGACCGTCGCGGTCAGCGGACGATGAACCGCCTGGCCCGCATGCGCGAAGAATCTTCGGCTCGACTGATCACCGATTAGTCCGTTCGTGCGCAGTTCGTCGCGCCGATCGGACCACTCACCGAGTTCGGCCGGTTCCGTGGATGTTTCACGTTGAACATCCCGGTGGCACTCACCACGGCACGGCTCCGGCGTGGTCGAACAGACCGCCGGTAGGGCCGTCGTCGGGCAGGGTGGCCAACTCGATCGCGATCCTGGCCCCTTCCGCGGGGGTGTCCCTCCCCTGGAAGCCGTTGAGGTCGGTCGCCACGTAACCGGGGCACGCGCCGTTGACCTTGATGTTCTCCAGTTCCTTGGCGTACTGGACGGTGATGGCGTTCAGGAACGTCTTCGACGGCGAGTAGGTCCCGCTGACCCCGCCCAGGTCCTGCGTGCTCTGCAAGGTCAGTGACGCGACGTGGCTCGACAGGTTCACGATCCGTGGCCTCGACGACCGGTTGAGCAGCGGCAACATGGCGTTGGTGACCCGGACGACGCCGATCACGTTGGTCTCCATCACCGCCCTGATGCCCTCCGGCGTGGCCGTCGACGGCGCGTCCGGCCAGCCTCCGGCGATCGCGGCGTTGTTCACCAGCACGTCGAGGCGGCCGAACCGCTTCTCGACCAGCTTCGCCGCAGCCGCGACGCTCTCGTCGTCGGTCACGTCCAGCGGCACGAAGAACGCGTCCACACCCGTCGCCCGCAGCTTCGCGGTGGCCTCCTCTCCACGCCCCGCGTCCCTCGCGCCGACCCCGACGGTCATGCCGAGCCCTGCCGCGATCTCGTACCCGATGCCCTTGTTCGCGCCCGTGACCAGCGCAATCGTCTGCTCGCTCATGCATTTGATCGTGCTCGGACAGCGCGGCGGAACCAACACCGCTTCGGTCTGGCGGCGATACCTCGCGGGTATCGATACCGTGGTCGCGTGGAGACCCGGGAGCTTCGGTACTTCGTCGCGGTCGCCGAGGAACTGCACTTCGGCCGTGCCGCCGACCGGCTCGGCATCGCCCAGCCGCCGTTGTCGCGGACGATCGCCCAGCTCGAACACCGGCTCGGCGTCGCGTTGCTGACCCGCACCAGCCGCAAGGTGTCGCTCACCGAGGCGGGAGCGGTGCTGCTGACCGAGGCCAGGACGATCCTCGGCGCCGTCACCGCTGCGGAGCGGCGGACCCGGACGGTCGACCGGCCGTCGCTGGTGCTCGCCGCCAAGGCAGGGGGCTCGGGTGAACTGCTGGCGAAGCTGCTCGACGCCTACGCCGCCGAGCCCGGCGCGGTCGCCGTCGACCTGCTGCTCTGCGAGGCGCACACCTGGCAGCCGCTGCTCGACGGCCGGGCCGACGTCGCGATCCTGCACGAGCCGTTCGACTCGACGGCCGGCCTCGACGTCGAGCCGTTGCACGCCGAGAGCCAGTACGCGATCCTGCCGGCCTCGCACCCGCTGGCGGGGGAGACGCAGGTGCGGATGGCCGACCTGCCGGACCTCGCCCGCTGGCCCGAGCCCGACGGCAGCTACCTGCCCGGCCCCGGCGTGGAGGTGCACAACCTGACGCAGCTGTTCCAGATGATCACGCTCGGCCGTGCCGCCGCGGTCATGCCCGAGGTGGTCCGGGTCGGTCTGCCGGAGGGCCTGGTCGCCGTGCCGGTGGCGGACGCGCCGAAGGTGACGACGGTGATCGCGTGGCCACCGCACAGCAGGTCACGCGCCGTCGCGGACCTGGTCAGGGTGGCGACGGGGTTCAGCTGACGGGTGCGCGGCTCAGCACGACGGCGAGCCCGAACGCGATACCCATGATCGTCACCTCGAGGACCGCCCACCCGACGATCGCGGTGACCTTGTGCTGGGCGATCTTCGGCAGCAACCGCCACCGGATGTGCGCGCCCAGCAGCGCGATGAGGCCCGCGCACACGAACTTGCCGAGGAACAGCAGGCCGTAGCCGGTGGTGAAGAGCGACTGAGGGAACGGCACGACCGGGTTGAGGACCAGCTCCAGCAAGCCGTTGAACAGGCCCGTCACCGCGACGACGACCAGGCTGACGGTCGCGATCTTCGAGAACCGCGGCAGCGCGATCGCCAGCAGTCCCTTGCGGTAGGCCACCAGCGCCATCAACGCGCCGAGCCCGCCGGTCCACGCGGCCGCGCCCAGCACGTGCAGCTCCATGGAGACCATCGAGTAGTCGTGGTACTTCCAGTTGGAGGCGTGCCCGGTCACCGGGATCGGCAGCAGGCCGAACATCGAGACGAGGATCCGCAGCTCAGCGGGCACGGACTCGCCGCTGCGCACGGCCATCACGCCGACGATCAGGTAGACGAACGCGCAGGCCGCGCTGAACAGCAGGCCCTTGCCGGCGCCCACTGATCCGATGTAGTCGATCGCGTTGCCGATGCTGACGTTGCTGCCCGGCCGCAGCTCGGCGGCCTGCAACACGATCGCCGTGAGCGCCGTGGCCACCCAGACGGCGGCGGCGACGACCGCGGCCGGGCGTGCCAGCCGCATGACCGGCTCGGTGTGCGTGGGCCGGTCGAAGCCGAGCAGCTTCGGCAGGATCGAGAGCCCGACGACGATCGTCGCCGAGACGTCGAGCAGGACTCGCGTGACGGGGAGCCCGAACCGGACCACCGCCCCGGCATCGGTGACCCCGGCGACCACGACGGGTGGTGCCAGCACGAGGCCGAGCGCGATGCCACCGAGCGCGCCGAACAGCAGTCCGGCGAGGACCCGGTAGTGGGTGGGGGCGGCGGTCCGGACGTCGCTCATGCCTTCGCGTCCCCGCCACCGCGCAGGGCGAAGAACACGCCCCCGCCCAGCAGCACGACCGCGCCGACGATCCACACCCAGATGGGCAGGCCACCGCCGGAGTCGCTCGGCGCCTCGGAGCTCACCGGCGCGGTCGCCGTGCCGGTGCCGTCCTTGGTCAGCGTGAACGTCAGCTCACCCGACACGGGGTGGCCGTCCGCCGACAGGATGCGGTAGCCGATCTTGTACTCACCGGCCTTGCCGAGGGCGTTGACCTTCTGCGTGACCGCGGTGTCCTTGATCGCCGGATCGCCGTCGACCTCGTAGTGGCCGCCGGCGGCGTCGGTCACCGTGATCTCGTTGATGCCCTGCCCACCCTGGACGTCCTGGTCGAACGTCAGCGTGACGGTCGTCGGACCGACCTCCAGCGAGGTCTTGTCCTTCGGGTCGCTGCCGATGAGGGCGTTGTGCGCCGCCGCGGGGGCGGCCGTGGCGAGCACGGCCGCACCGGCGAACAGGAACGCGATCAGAGCGCGCTTCATGCCTTGCGCCGCGAACGCAGGATGGCGCCGACGCCGAAGCCCAGGCCGAGCGCGCCGATGGCGAGACCGGCACCGCCGAGGTAGCGGGCGGTGTTGTCGGTGCCCGCAGCGGACGCCTCGTGCGTGTCCGTGCTGGTGGCGGCCGGGGTCGTGCCGTGACCGCCGTGGCCGTCGTCACCGGCGGCCTTGGGGGCGAGCTTCAGCGCGGGCGCCGGGTGCTCCGGCTCCTTGCCGTCCGCGCCGGTGGCCTGCGCCCAGTCGACGACCTCGCCGTTCTCGTAGGTCTGCTTCGTCGGGAGCTCCAGCTTGTCCTTGCCCTCCGGCAGCGTGCCGATGGCGACGAAGAACTCCTGGTACTCGTTGACGTTGATCTTCACACCGGGCTCCGCGGTCCAGGTGATGGTCTTGAAGGCCTCCGTGACCTCCTTGCCGGCGATTGTCACGGGCTTGTCGAGCTTGCCCTTGACGACCTCGGCCTTCCAGCCGGCGAGCGGCTTGGTGCGCACCGACGTGAGCGGCGTGTCCTGCGGCAGCGTCACCTCGATCTTGGTGGTGCCGGCGTTGTCCCGCTCGTTCGGGACGCGGAACGCGAACGTGGCGCGGCCGCCCTGGGTGAACTCGGCGGGCTGGGCGCTGACGTGCGCCGAGGCGATGGTCGGAGTGCCGAGCACGGCGAGTCCGGCAACGGCGAGGACGGCGAGCGTGCGCACGCCAAAGCGATTTGTCGACATGAAGTTGTGGCTCCTGATGCCAAAGGGGGCTTGCAAGGGGATACGGATGATCAGGAGCCGATGGGTGGACCGCGCCGCCGATTCGCCCGCACGAGGTCCAGGTGGTGAGCGCTCCGGACGTACGGCTTGCCGGTGAACGTCCGCGCCGGCACGGTGACCGGCAGCGGCGCGAGCCTGCGGGGGATCAGGCGGCGGAGTGTGGCGAACAGCCTGAACAGGGCGTTCTCCGCGTGGAACAGCAGGATGCCGGTCAGCGTCGCGGCGACGAGGTGCGCCACGACCATCTGCCACGTCAGCGTGTTCGTGTGCTCGTGGTTGACCCAGGTGAGCAGCAGGTGCTGGGCGAGCTGGGCCGTGCCGAGCCCGGCGATGACCGAGAGCTTCCCGGAGCGCTTGTCGGCGAGTGACGACGCGGCGAACGCGATCAGCACCACCAGCGGCAGCGCGTGGATGAACTCCGACAGCTCGCCGCCGCCCAGGCCGTGGGCGGCGATCGTCAGCGCGGCAGAGGTCAGCGCAAGTGCGGCACCACGCAGGGTGCGCAACTCACTCGACCAGGTGCTCACGGGACTTGAGGGTAATCGGAGGAGTTTGACCAGGTCTACGAGCGGGTATTCACGCCCGCATGACCGTTCAATGCGACAAGCCGGGACGTACCGACCGGGTTGTTTTCGGCGTTGCCGCAGGTCTCACGCTTGCGTTCGTGACCTGGGGGATCGTCGGTACAGACTCGTTGGCGTCGGCCTCGAAGGCCGCGCTCGGCTGGATCATCCAGCATCTGGGCTGGGCTTTTGTGCTCTCCGCCACTGGCTTCGTGGTGTTCGCGCTCTGGCTCGCGTTCAGCCGCTACGGGAAGATCCCGCTGGGTCGGGACGACGAAAAACCCGAGTTCAAGACCGTGTCCTGGGTCGCGATGATGTTCAGCGCCGGAATGGGCATCGGCCTCATGTTCTACGGCGTCAACGAGCCGCTGACCCACTTCGTGAAGCCGCCGCCCGGCACCGACGGCGACCCGCTGGAAACGGCGATGGCCACCACGCTCTTCCACTGGACGCTCCACCCGTGGGCCATCTACGCCATCGTCGGCATCGCGATCGCCTACTCGAGCTTCCGCCGCGGCCGCTCGTCACTGATCAGCTCGGCGTTCGCGCCGCTGCTCGGCAAGCGCGCCGCCTCCGGCTGGGGTCGCGCCATCGACGTGATGGCGATCTTCGCGACCCTGTTCGGCTCGGCCGCCTCCCTCGGTCTCGGCGCCCTGCAGATCGGGAGCGGGCTGGAGGCGGCCGGCTGGGGCGGTGAGGTCGGCAAGGGTGCGCTGGTCGCGATCATCGCGATCCTGACCGTCGCGTTCGTCGCCTCCGCCGTCTCGGGTGTCGCCAAGGGCATCCAGTGGCTGTCGAACATCAACATGGTGCTGGCCGTGGTGCTCGCGCTGTTCCTGTTCGTGGTCGGCCCGACGATCTTCATCCTGAACCTGCTGCCCACCGCGCTCGGCGACTACTTCCGCGAACTCGCCACGATGGCCGGTCGCACCGCCGCCTCCGGTGGTGACGCGACCGAGACGTGGCTGTCCGGGTGGACGATCTTCTACTGGGCGTGGTGGATCTCGTGGACGCCGTTCGTCGGCATGTTCATCGCGCGCATCTCGCGCGGCCGCACGATCAAGCAGTTCGTCGCCGGCGTCATCCTGGTGCCGTCCGCGGTCTCGCTGGTGTGGTTCGCGATCCTCGGCGGCACCGCGATCTTCGAGCAGCGGTCGGGCGTGGACATCGCCGGCCAGTCGACGCCGGAGTCGCAACTCTTCACGCTGCTCGACCAGTTCCCGCTCGCCGCCGTCGCCGGGGTGATCGTCATGATCCTCGTGGCGATCTTCTTCGTGTCCGGCGCGGACGCGGCGTCGATCGTGATGGGAACGCTCTCGCAGGAGGGGACCATCGCGCCCCAGAAGCCGGTGGTGATCTTCTGGGGTGTGCTCACCGGTGCCGTCGCCGCGGTGATGTTGCTGGTCGGCGGGTCGAACGCGCTGACGGGCCTGCAGAACCTCACCATCATCGTCGCGTTGCCGTTCATGGTCGTGATGGTCGGTCTCTGCGTCTCGCTCGCGAAGGACCTGCGCTCCGACCCCATGATCCGGCGCGAGGAACGCGTCGCCGAGGTGATGGAGGAGGTCACCGCGCACCTCGACCCCGGTCAGGTGGTCGAGGAGGCGGCGGTGAAGGCCGTTGCGGAGGTGACCGGCAAGGTGCCGAACGTCAGCGAACGTTCAAACGCCTGAGCAGTTCCTGCTCCAGCACGTCCAGATCAGTCCCGACGGCCCGGTGCGCTGCTTTGCGCCGGGCCGTCGGCATGCGTTCGGAAGCGCGAACCGCCGCGAGCAACTGAGCCAGCCGCGACTCGGTCTTCGAAACCCAATCGGAATCTGCGGTCCGCAATGTCTCCAACGACTCCGAAAAGCCGACAATTCGCGCGTGCAGGCGAGCGCCGTAGCCGGAGTACTTGCCGATGTCGGCGACGTCGATGCCGAGCCTACGGGCGCGATAGCGGTCGTACTGCTCGCTCAAAACCCCAGCTCCGCGCACGATCGCCGGGGCGAGCACCGGAATGAGAGCAGGCCCCACCACCTTCGCGATGCCGACCAGGTTCTTCGCTCGGCCGGGCGTGAAGCCGGACTTCGCTTTGCGCGCCATTCGGGTACTCCTCCTCCGTCACGTGAAACTTACTGCCCAGGTTGCTGACACATCAGGTGGACGCGCGACATACCCTGCATCCTGTGACTTCCCAGGTGCAGCTAGACGCCGGCGTGGTCACTCGTTGTCGGCGGCGGGTGCACCTCGAAAACGATCCGGAGATGCGCGACGCTCCCAAGGCGGCGCCGGATCCGGCTTCGGAGCAACGGAAAGCGGACGCGACGAACCACCGTCGTGCGGTGGCGGACGCGCTCGGCAGAATTGTCGGCTCCAACCTCTTCGAGGTGCCGAACGGGCCGGACGTGCGCACGGCCGACCGCGAACGGGTGACGCTCGCGGCGATGGAGATGGGCACGCCGTACATCTGGGGTGCCGCGCTGCCCCGGGACGCCCGCGGTGGCCGGCGTGGCGGGATCGACCTGCTGGTCAAGGACTCCACGGGTTACGTGCCGGTGCTGGTGGTGCGGCACAAGATCACCGACCCCGGTCAGGGCGCGAAGACCTCGCCGCTCAGCATCCCGTTGCCCGACGGCAGCCGCACGGACCCGCACCGCAAGGTCCGGCCCCAGCCCCGCGACCAGCTCAGGCTCGCCCACGCGCAACGGCAGCTGCAGGCCGCCGGGTACGCGCGCAACGGCAGGGCCACCGGCGGCGTGATCGGCATGGACGCCGACGTGGTGCTGTGGCACGACCTGGAGGCGCCGACCTGGCCGGGCGGCCGCAACGCGCTGGCCGAGTACGACGCGCGGTTCAGCGACCGGCTGTCCGTGGCACTGGCGGCGGCGAACCAGAAGGAACCGCTGGCGCGGCCGTCGCGGATCGTCGACTGCAAGACCTGCCCGTGGTGGCCCACCTGCGACAACGACCTCAAGCAGGGCCGCGACGTCAGCCTCGTCGTGCGCGGCGAGGACGCGGTGGCGTTGCGGAAGATCGGTCTGTCCACTGTGGACAAGCTGGCTGAGCTCGACCCCGCCGCCGAGGGGCCGATCCAGCTCGTCGGCATGCCGTTCGGCGACGCCGTGGTGCTGGCGCGCGCGTGGCTGCGCGACCTCACGCTGGTGCGCCGCGTGCCCGAGATGAACGTGCCGCGCGCGGACGTCGAGGTCGACGTCGACATGGAGAGCTTCGGCGACCTCGGCGCGTACATGTGGGGCTGTCTGTTGTCCGGCAAGGACATCGACGAACCGCAGGGCTACCGCGCGTTCGTCACGTGGGACGCGCTGCCGTGCGACGACGAGGCCCGTTCGTTCGCCGAGTTCTGGACCTGGCTGACCGGCATCCGCTTGCGCGCCAAGGCACGCGGCCTCTCGTTCCGCGCCTACTGCTACAACGAGCTGGCCGAGAACCGCTGGCTGCTGGCGTCGGCGGAACGGTTCGCGGGCAAGCCCGGCATCCCGACGGTCGCGCAGATCAAGGAGTTCATCGAGTCGGACTCCTGGGTCGACCTGTTCGGCATCGTCCGCGAGCAGTTCCTGTGCGCGCACGGCAAGGGCCTGAAGGTCATCGCGCCGGTCGCCGGGTTCTCGTGGCGCGACCCCGAGGCCGGTGGCGAGAACTCGATGCGCTGGTACCGGGCCGCGGTGGGGCTGAACGAGGGTGACGAGCTCGACGTGGCCCAGCGGCAGCGGCTGCTGGAGTACAACGAGGACGACGTCCTGGCCACCCACCGCCTGCGCGAGTGGATGACCTCGGACGCCATGTCCCGCCTGCCGTACGCGGGAGACCTCTGACCCCCGTACAACCGGACCGCTCCCCGCTTTCAAAGTGCACGCGGGGACCTTTCGTTCGCGCTGAGGACACGCGAGGCCCCCGCGTGCCCTCAGCGGAGGGTGCTAGCGGGGGGCCATGCGGAGGGCGCCGTCCATGCGGATGACCTCCGCGTTCAGGTAGTCGTGCTCGATGATCGAGAGCGCGAGCTGCGCGTACTCCGACGGCTGCGCGAGGCGCTTCGGGAACGGCACGCCGGCGGCGAGGCCCGCGCGGAACTCGTCGGAGACCGTGGCGAGCATCGGGGTGTCGACGATGCCGGGCGCGATCGTCAGCACGCGGATGCCCACGTTCGACAGGTCGCGGGCGGCCGGGAGGGTCATGCCGACGACGCCGCCCTTGGAGGAGGCGTAGGCGACCTGGCCGATCTGGCCGTCGAACGCGGCGATGGACGCGGTGTTGATGATGACGCCGCGGGCGCCGTGCTCGAGCTCCTCGGTCTTGCCCATCGCCGCGGCGGCCAGGCGCAGCACGTTGAACGTGCCGATGAGGTTGACCTCGATGATCTTGCGGTAGAGGTCGAGGTCGTGCGGGCCGGTCTTGCCGACGGTGCGCGACGACGGGCCGATGCCCGCGCAGTTGACCGTGATGCGCAGCGGGGAACCGGAGCCGGCGGCGGTGTCGACGGCGGCCTGGACCTCTTCGCCCGAGGTCACGTCGGCGGCCAGGTAGGTGACGTTCTCGATCGCGTCGGCCTGCTCGATGGCGCTCGGCAGGTCGAGGGCGAACACCTGCGCTCCCCGCGCCGCCAGCGCACGGGCGGTGGCGCCGCCGAGACCGGACGCGCCACCGGTGACGATGGCCGCGGTACCCGAGATCTCCATGCCTTCATCCTCCTCGAAGCGAAGTGCTCGCGAGGAGGTTAACGGTCGTTACCTCGACATCAACGGTCGGACCAGTGGAGCAGTGCCACCAGCGGCACCGCTGCCACGAACGCGAGACCGATGAAGATCGTTGCGATGGTCAGAATTCCCATGCTTAGAAGTGTGCAGTTTGATCTTGGTTGAAACATCGCCCGCGCCGGTAGACCTCTGGTAGGAGATCTGTCGCCCTCGGCTACGACCAAAGTTGTACGAGGTCAGGGTGTGCGGCCGTTCGAGGTTCTTGATCCGCCGGACGGGCGACTGCTCCATTCGGGGGTGGGGTGTGCGTCACTCGGAGTCATGCAAGATAGTTAGCCTCGCGTACCTTTAGATCGTGTTCACCACGCGCCCCGAACTCGTCGGCACCTTCGGCATGGTCGCTTCGACCCACTGGCTGGCCTCCGCGTCGGCCATGGCGGTCCTGGAGGACGGCGGCAACGCCTTCGACGCCGCGGTCACCGCCGGATTCGTGTTGCAGGTGGTGGAACCGCACCTCAACGGCCCCGGCGGCGAGGTGCCGATCCTCTTCTCGGCGGCCGGAGCGGCCCCGCAGGTGCTCTGCGGACAGGGCGTCGCGCCGGCCGGAGCGTCCATCGAGCACTACACCGACCTCGGTCTGGACCTCGTCCCCGGCAGCGGTCTGCTGTCCGCGACGGTGCCCGGCGCGTGGGACGGCTGGCTCACCCTTCTGCGTGACCACGGCACGAAGTCGTTGCGCGACGTGCTCGATCGGGCAATCGGCTACGCCCGCGAGGGCTTTCCCCTCGTCGAACGTGCGGTGCACACGATCTCGATGGTCTCGGACCTCTTCCGCGACCACTGGCCCACCTCGGCCGCGCAGTGGATGCCCGACGGCGTCCTGCCCGCGCCCGGCGGGAAGTTCCGCAACCCCAAGCTCGCCGACACCTGGGAGTGGCTGCTCGCCGCCGCCGAGGCCGCGGGGTCCGACCGCGAGGCGCAGATCGAGGCGGCGCGCCGGGCGTGGTCGCAGGGGTTCGTGGCCGCGCAGATCGACGAGTTCTGCCGCTCCGAGTTCCGCGACGACTCCGGCCGCGACCACGCGGGTGTGCTGACCGGTGCCGACATGGCGTCCTGGGAGGCGTCCTACGAGGACGCCGTCGTGGCGGACTTCGGCGAGTGGTCGGTCGTGAAGGCCGGTGCCTGGACGCAGGGACCCGTGCTGGCACAACAGCTCCGGCTGCTGGAGGGCTACGACCTGTCCTACGTGGACGGCAAGCCGACCGCGGAGACGCTGCACCTCGCCGTCGAGGCGGCCAAGCTCGCGTTCGCCGACCGCGAGGCCTGGTACGGCGACGACCCGGCCGTGCCGCTGGAGACGTTGCTGTCCCGCGAGTACGCCTCGCAGCGGCGCGCGCTGATCGGCGACACCGCCTCGTTCGAACTCCGGCCCGGCTCGCCCGACGGCCGCAACCCGTTGCTGCCCAAGCACATCACCAGCGGACCGTCCCACCTGGTCTCCGACCCGACCGGTGCGATCGGGGAGCCGACGGTGGAACGCTCCGGCGTGACGCGCGGCGACACGGTGCACGTGGACGTCGTGGACCGCTGGGGCAACATGGTCTCGGCGACCCCGTCCGGCGGCTGGTTGCAGTCCTCGCCGACGATCCCGTCGCTCGGCTTCTGCCTGGGCAGCCGCGCCCAGATGTTCTGGCTGGACCGGGACCTGCCGAACTCGCTGGCCCCCGGCAAGCGGCCGCGGATCACCCTGTCGCCGTCGATGGCACTGCGCGACGGCCGTCCGGCGCTCGCGTTCGGCACGCCCGGCGGTGACCAGCAGGACCAGTGGCAGCTCGGGTTCTGGCTCGCGCACCAGGCGGGTCTGAACCTGCAGGAGGCGATCGACTCGCCGATGTGGCACTCCAACGCGTTCCCGAGCTCGTTCTACCCGAGGGCCTGGACCCCGGGGGAACTGGTCATCGAATCGCGCGTCGGTGCCGACGTGCTGGCGGAACTGCGCTCACGCGGCCACGAGGTCGTGGACGCGGGTGAGTGGACGCTCGGCCGGATGTCCGCCGTGGCACGGGATGCCGCAGACGGACTCCTGCGCGCCGGGGCGAATCCACGCGGCGCGCAGGGGTACGCAGCAGGCCGCTAGGGCCGGCTGTCGACGACCTTGGAGCCGTCGTGGACCATCTCCACGTTGGCGCCACCGAAGTTGTGCAGCGTGGACACCCCGGCGCTGTCACCGAGCTCGCTGATCTTGCCGATCGGGTCGACGTCCGGCAGCTGCGGCGCGGCGTGCGCGGTACCGGCCAGCGCGGCGAGCGCGCCCGCGGCGATACCGGCGGAAGCGACGATCTTCTTGATGCCCAAGGCGTTTCGCTCCTGAAGAAAGTGGAACGGCGCCCGATTCGAGGGGGAGGGAATCGGGCGCCGCCCCGGCCAGGGAAGAACCGGTCGGATCAGATGTCGAGGTGCGCGAAGCCGTGCGGGTCGCCCTGCGGCTCGTTGAGGCCGAGCAGCGTCGCGGCCGGGAGACCGGTGGCGCCGGCGTCGACGTTCTCGACGATCGCGTCGAGGTTGGCCTCTTCCGCGTTGATGGCCTGGATCTTGCCGGTGGCGTCGGCGGTGTCGACGGACGCGAGGTTGCCGACCTGGGCGACGTCGCCCAGCTGACCACCGAGGTCGGGCTGCGTGTTGGCGGTGACGTCCGCGTGGTCGGCGGCGTGTGCGGTACCACCCAGGCCGAGCATGACGGCGGTGCTGCCGAGGGCGACAGCGGCCCCCGCGACGGTCTTCCTGAGGTTCATGGGCGCGAACGTTTCGTGTCCGGACCCTCTACATCAAGCTCCGTAACTCAGGCGGGGGAAGTTCTTCATTCTTTCAGGGGGCGCCAGCGCAGAGCGGCCGTGCAAACCCGTTCCCCGCCACGCCACACGGATATCGCGTACAGCCCCGGTTTCGTTCCGGCCCGCGACATGAAGTCGTACGCGCACTCCCGCGTGTACTGCTGCCGCCAGTCATCGCCTTTCTTTATGTACCAACCGTGGTCGACGACCTCTTCGGTGTGCTCGAGCACCAGCGCGCCGTCGGGGAGGCGCCGGTGGTACTCGATGCGGTGGAGGTGGTCCATGACCAGTACGTTCCTCACCGCACCCAGCGAGTGAGAATCTCAATTTCCGGATCTTGCCCGTAACGTTTGGGCCGTGGCTGAACCCACGTTCCGGCAGAGGCGCCTCGGCGAGGCGTTGAAACTGCTGCGCGAACGCTCGGGCCTGAGCCAGCGGGAAGCTTCCGACCGGATCGACTACAACGTCCCGAAGCTCAGCCGCATCGAGAACGGTCAGGTGCCGGACATCCACGCGTTGCGGGCCATGCTCGACATCTACGGCGTCATCGCCGACGAAGAAGCGCCTTACGTCGAGATGTGGGAGCTCGCCAAGGAAAAGGGTTGGTGGAAGCAGTACCGCCTGGAGGATCAGGGGTACATCAGCCTCGAACACGACGCGTCCGCGATCAAGGAGTTCCAGTCGAGCTACCTCCCCGGCATGGTGCAGACCAGGGGGTACATGCGCGCGGTGTTCGCGGGTGCTCGGACGCAACGGTCCAAGAAGTGGATCGACAACCAGATCGAGGTCCGGGTCCGGAGGCAGCAACGCCTTCTCGGCGCCGACCCGGTGAGCTATCACGCGATCATCGCGGAATCCGCGCTTCGTCATGCGGATGGCGGGCAACTGCGGCACATCGCCGAGCTCTGCCTGCTACCGAACGTCACCATTCAGGTCGTATTGGACACAGCCGGCCTGCACGACGGGCACAACGGGCCCTTCACTTTGCTGGACTTCCCGTTCGACGGAGACCCTCAGGTCCTCTACGTCGAGCACGCCGGTGGCTCGATGCACATCGAGGACCAGCACCGGGTCAAGGCCGCTACCCTTACCTTCAAGCACCTCTCGAAGCTGGCGTTGACCGCCGAAGAGTCCGCCGCGTGGATCGAGGGGTTGGCTGCCGAGAGGTAGGGGTCCAGGTGTCTGCTGTGTGGCGCAAGAGCAGCCGCAGCAACAACGGCGGAAACGGCAACTGCGTGGAAATCGCGCTGAACGGCCAGGCCGCGCGCGTGCGCGACTCCAAGAACCGAGCGAGTTCGGAAGTCGCCGCGCCCCAGTGGGCGTCGTTCATCGGCGCCGTGAAACGCGGCGACTTCGAAAAGAACTGACGGGACCGGCCTAGGCGATGGCGCCGGGCGGCAACTTCAGCTTGAACGGCAACGTCGTCACGACGGCGAGATCGGATGCCGTCGCCTTCATCAACGTGGGAGCGTTGCGCGCGCCGGGTTCAGGCAGGTCCAGCAGCCTGTCCACGGCCTCGACCAACGGGCCCTCGTAGATCCACACGGCCTGGGCCGGACGAGCGGAGTCGCGCACCGCGGGAAGTCGTCCCGCGCGCGCCTCGGTCTCCGACCAGAACAGGATCGAGTCGATGAAGCCTCTGCGCTGCTTGAACGCCATGATTCGGTCGAGCTGCCCGGCGTCGTCCCTCAGGTGGAGGAACTGAAAGCCACTCTCGCGCAGCTCGATGACCTTGTTCAGTGCGTGGTCCATGGCGCACCTACCCCTGTGAGGTCCCCTTCGGGTGACTGATCAGTCATACGACCCGAAAGGATCGTACGGTAAGTCAACGTTCCGCCGTAAGACGTACTCCGAACGAGTATCTCAATTGGTGGACGTTTGTGGCGCAGGGTAATCGTTGGTCTTCTTGGAAGAGGAAACGGCCAGGAGGACCGCTACGGTTCGCACCAAGAACGCCAAACCGCCCAATGTGACTAATGTCACGGTGATCAACATTGTCGCCTCCGAGTGGCTCCTACACCCGTAGTAGACGTGTAGCACTCGCTCGCGGTTGCAGGTGGGACCGACTCACTGCACGGGGCGATTTGTCGGCCGGCGGTCGCGCCGTTGCCCTTCCTGCTCCTGTTTGGCGAGCAACGAGGCCACCGAGATCGCCTGCGTCGCGCTGTCCTCCAGCCGGCGCCGGCGGCGTTCGTCCGGGTCGTCGGCGGGGAACGCCGGCACGCGGGGCAGCAACGCCGTCTGTTCCTCGGGAGACTCCTCGGAGGACTCCGCAGGCTTGCGGACCCGCGGGATCTCCACGGTCACCTCGGCCGTGACGACCTGGGGCGACGACGGGGTGTCGGCGGGCCGCCTGCGGCGCGACAGCTTGCGCGCGAGCACGTGGCTCGGCTTCTCGACCAGCCGGTAGCTCACCTCGACGACGAGGGCCAGGCCGACCATCGCCAGCACCATCGCGAGCCACAGCGGCAGCGTCGGCCGCATCAGGCTCAGCAGCCCGAACGCCACCAGACCGTGCAACAGGTAGATCGAGTAGCTGCGCTCGGACAACGCGATCCAGACCTTGCGCTCGCGCAGCCGGGGCTCGGCGAACAGGCCGACGAAGAAGAACAGCACCGCGACCATCAGCGCCAGCGGGTACGAGGTGTCGAGCCGGCCGAGCTTCAGGTGCTCGCCCAGCACGTACAACGACCACGCGACGCCGAAGAACACCCCGCCGGCCCACAGCGGGATCCGCCGGGTCGTGGTCGCCCAGATGATCTGTCCGAGGATCGGTATCGGCAGGTACGAGACGTTCACCGCGAACAACGCCCACGACGGCCCGAACTCGCGCCGCGACATCAGCACGACGAACACGAACACGAGCAGGATCGAGATGACCAGCCACACGTGCTTGCGCAGCAACGGCAGCAGCAACACCAGCAGGACGTAGAAGATGACCTCGACGACCAGCGTCCAGGCCACGCCGACCAGCACGACCTGCGGCACGATCAGGTAGTTGACCACCAGCGAGTTGGTGATGATCGTCCACAGCGTGATGTCGTGGTTCTTGCCGACGACCACGGAGTGCGCGTCGGCGCCCAGCGTCATCACCAGCGCCGTCAGCAGCACGACGAACGTCATCGGGATGTAGACGCGCACGAACCGGTTCACGGCGAACCGCCACTGGCCCTGCTTCATCGCGATCGGCGTCACGACGAACCCGCTGACCAGGAAGAAGAACGGCACGGCGATCTGCCCGATGCCCTGCAGTCCCATGTGCATCGGGTCGGACGTCAGTGCGTCGACGAAGGAGAAGACCGGCGCGTCGTCGCCCTCGACCTTGGCGACCCACTGCTCGGAGAGGTGGCTGTAGACGACCAGCAGCGCGGCTACCGCCCGGCCGATGTCCACGAACGCGACTCTGGTCTTCTGACCGACGTCTGGGGCGGGGTGTTGCACACCAGGGGTAACGATCGGTGCACCTGGTGGATACGGTTCAGATCAGCGTTTGGTCCGCTTCTCCCACCGTCGGGTGGCGTTGTGGGCAGGCATCTCCACCAGGCGGTGCAGGACCTCGGCCACCAACGCGGTCAGCGCGAGCCCCATCACGGCGACGAGGTTCGGGTCGAGCACACCCATGAGAGTGTCGAACAGCGGGTACATGCAGGACAGGTGCACGAGGTAGATGGCGTACGTCCGCTTCGACCAGCCCCGGACGAACGCCGACCGCGTCACCGGCCCGGACGCGGACACCAGCACGATCGTCAGCAGCACCGCGATGAACAACGTCCGCGGCACCGAATCGCCCTGCGAGGTGTAGCCGCCGACCTTGTCCGCCCAGGTGAACAGCACGAAGTGGACCGCGCCGATGGCCACGCCCGCGAGTGGGTGCACCTTGCGCGAGTGCACGAGCGAGATCAGCTGACCGATGACGAGCACCGGCAGGTACGCGCCGAACTGGCCGATCTGGTGCGAGGTGTTGGTCGAGAACTGGTCGGTGATCAGCAGCGTGATGAAGCACAACGGTGCGGCGGCCAGCGGCGGGATCCACGGCCAGCGGCGCAGCGCCGGGATCGTCGCCGCCACGTACGCGTAGAACACGATCTGGATGGTCAGCGTCCACGTCACCGCGACCAGCGCGACGAACGGGTCCTGGAAGTAGTTCACCAGGAACATGCCGCTGATCATGTCGCCGAACGTCAGGTCGCTCTCCTTGGCCGACGACACCTGGAAACCCAGGTTGATCAGCAGCCAGACCAGCGGCGTGACGACCCACAGCAGTGGCAGGAGCCGCACGACGCGGCGCCGCAGGAACTGCAGCGGCTTCTCGCGGTCGGCCACGTGCGTCACCACGACACCGCTGACCACCAGGAACAGCGCCACACCCAGGAACGACAGCCGCGGGTTCAGGTGCAACGTGCCGACGACGTCGCGCTCGACCCAGTGCGCCAGCCAGAAGTCCTTGTCCCGCAACGTGAACCAGGCGGTCAGGTGGGTCAGCACCACGCAGACCGACGCGATGACGCGCAGCAGGTCGAGGCCGTGCATGTACCCGGTCGCGGGCTTGGCGGCCGGCGGCACGACAGGCTTGGTCAAGGTATCGGTCACGACAGCCGCCCCACGGCGCGATGCACGCCTTCAGCGCAGAGACCTGCCACGGCGAATGCGATCGGGATCGCCAGCACCAGCGGCATCCAGCCGCGCTGGAGTCCGAGCACGGCGTAGCCGACCACCAGGATCGAGAAGAACAACGGCAGCGCGCGGCTCGCGAGCCAGCGCACCGGGGCCTTGCCGGCGACGGCAGCGCCACGCGGCAGTGCGATGAGCATCAGCAGCACGGCATAAGCACCGCTCAACGGGTGCCACCAGCCACCCAGTTCCGGGAACAACCGGTCGTGCACGACGAGCAGCACCAGGCTCGCCACTCCGAACCCGACGCCGAACCGCGCGTTCAGCCCGCCCGACCGGAACATCCAGGCCAGCTGGCCGATCAGCAGCAGCGGCAGGTAGCCCGCGACCAGCCCGAGCGAGTGCAGGAACGAGGACGCGTCCACCTCGTTCGACCAGCCGCCCAGCAGGATCAGCCCGCCGACGACCTCGAGTTGCACGACCGCGGCGATCTTCGGATAGCGCAGCAACGGCCGCACTGCGAGCAACAGCAGCACGAACAACAAAGCAGCCGTGACAGGAGCGTTGAGTCCGAGCAACGACGGCTGCCCGAAGAGACCCGGTACGAGCCAGAGGTTCGCGAACACCGCGCCGAACGACAGCGACGGTTCGGCGGGTTCGGTCAACGGCGTGGCGCCCACCAGCACCAGCACCGTGCTGAGCAGCACCGCGCCGACGACGACCGGCAGCACGGTCCGCCCCAGCAACGTCAGGAACTGCCGCGGCGACCGCTGTGCCGCCGACTCCGACAGCACGTACCCGGCCACCACCAGCAGCAGCGCGACGCCGAGGAACCCGAAGTCCTCACCGATGCCGGTCGGCTGGTTCACCCAGCCGCGGATCGTCACGAGCAGGTCCGGCGACTGCCCGTACCGGCTCGTCCAGAGCCCGAAGAGGTAGCTGTAGCCGACGAGGACGACCCCCGCCGCCGCGAGCACCGACAGCCCGGCCACGCGTTCGGTCCGCACCACCTGGTCAACCATCGGCGGGCAACACCTTCAGCTGGCGCTCGAGCAGAGCGCCGAACCGGTCCCGCGCGTCCTCGGCGGTGTTGGCGTGCAACTCCAGCCGCACCACCAGGTCGCCGTGGACGTAGTGCGCGCGCACGACCGGCTTGCGTTCCGGGTCGGACGTCCCGCTCACCGGGAACACCTCCGCCTGCCGCTGCACGGACGCGGGCTCCGGATCACGCCGCTGGAACCCCGCCTCGAACTGGTACGCGTCGAGCCCGTCGGCAGCCGCGATCGCCGCGTCCCGGTCACGCAGTTGCACGACCGCCACGATGACCTTGCCCTCCGGACGGCGCGACGAGACGGCCACGCGAGCCGCGCCGGCGTCCCCCGCCTCGTAGGTGTCGATCTCCACCGGGCTGAGGAACTGCATGTTCTCGACCTCCGGCCAGCTGCGCACGAACGCGTAGCTCTCCAGCCCGGAGTCGAAGTCCGCCAGGGCCAGCGGATCAGCGGCCAGCCGGCCTTCCTCGCCGGTCGGTTCGAGGTTGCGCGCGGTCGCGGGCAACGGCTGTCCTCCCCAGATCAGCCACCCCCCGAACGCGACACCCGCCAGCGCGACGACGACCGCGAGCGCACTCAGCAGCCGGGCAGGCCGGACGTTGCGACGACCGTCCTCCACGCGGTCAATCCTTCCCCCAGAAGACGACGAACGGGTGGCAACCTTCGTCGCCACCCGTCGATTGTCGCAGGACGTTACGCCAAATTTCCTAGCTTTGCGCAGGTGAGCTGGGTCGCAGCCACAAAGTCGTGAACCCGGACTCCGAGTTGATCGCCTCGGAGATCAGCTCCGCGTCCGTGTAGTCACCACCCGTGGTCCCGTTCTCCCGCACCGGTGACGGGTCGTAGCCCAGCGCCCGGTACTCGGCCAGCACCTCGGCCGGGTCGTCGCCGAGCTCCTCGATCGCGCCGGGGTCGAACTCGCACACGACGTGCGGCCTGTCCCGTTCGACGATGCCGGTGAGCCCGTTCAACGCCCGGTGGTCACGGCCCTGCAGGTCGATCTTGACCAGCGAGATCCGCTGCGAGGTCACCTCGTCGCGGCCGTCGAGCCGGACCGCCGGGATCACCACGCCGGCACCCGAACCCTCGTGGGCCCGGTAGTCGCCGCTGTTGTTCTCCTCGGCCTGCACCAGGCGGATCTCGGTCTCCGAGTCCCACGCGGCCATGGCCAGCACGGTGACCGGAGCCCGGTCGCCGATGTTGACCCGCACGTTGCGGCTCAGGAAGTCGGCGTTGACCGGGTTGGCCTCCACCGCGACCGCGCCCGCCATGCCCGACGTGCGCTGGAGCAGCCGCAACGTGTGATAGCCGACGTGCGCGCCGATGTCGAGGAACGTGCCGTCGCCCACCAGTTCCGCCATGAGATCGGCCTCGCCGATCTCCCACGAACGGTGGTGTTGCAGCCACGGGAACACCACGGCGTCCTTCGGCATGAGCAACGTGCCCGCGTCGCACACGACCACGTCGGCGTCCGGCGGCACGGGGGCGTGCCGGAGGCGTTGCACCTGGTAGACCGCCTCGACGTCCTCGACCACGTGCGCGAACCGCGCCTCGTCGTCGTCCAGCCTGCGGTCCCGGTCGGCGAACATCTCGAACGTCTTGCGGTCGCTCGCCTCGAGCCGTTCCCAGACCTTGCCCAGGCGTTCGTCGATGGCGGCGGCGAGCTCGTCACCCCGGTCGGCGGCGAGGTCCGTGACGGACTTGTCCAGCCGGGCGAAGTCCTCGCCCAGCTCACGGCCCTGGTCGGCGAGGTCCGAGATCTCGTGCTCGATCAGCGTGAGCCGTTCGGTGTCGCGTTCGACCGCCTCCAGCCGCGCCATCATCGAGCCGAGCGTGTGCTCCACGCCGTCGACGACCGCGCCGAGCACCTTGCGCTGGTGCACGTCGTAGTGGTCGATCGAACGCAGGACCGCCTTGCGCAGCACCGGGGCGAGCGGGATGCGGGACGCGGTGCCCACCTCCGCCCGCCACAGCAGAGCCTGCCGGGAGTCGCGCAACGGCTGCAGCGGGTCGTCGATCTTCTGCCCGGTCTGGGACGCGTGCGGGGACTTCCAGATCTGGTAGGCCGCTTCGAGCTGCTCGCGCATCCACGTCGCCGCGTCGCGCATCGACCTCGTGCGCAGGACGTGCGTGCGTGCAGCCTTACCGCGCCGTGCGGCCTCTTCCGGGTTGTCCGCGACCTCACGCATCGCGGCGGCCGCGGCGTCGAGGTCGGGATCCGCCCAGTGCGAGTCCTCCGGGTACGGGTAGTTGCCCTTGCCCACCGGGACGAGCCGGTACGGGACGGGCCAGCCGGTGCGCTCGTCCAGGAACTCCGTGGTGCTGGAGTAGTCCGTGGAGATCACCGGCAGCGCGCGGGCCATCGCCTCGGCGACGGTCAGGCCGAAGCCCTCGCTGCGGTGCAACGACACGTAGGCGGTGCTCGTCGCGTACAGCTCGTCCAGCTCGGCCACGCTCAGGTAGCGCTCGACGAGTTCGATCCGGTCGTCGTCCGCGATCAGCACGCGCAGCTTCTCCGCGGTGTGCGGGTGCTTCGCGCCGTTGATCGCCTTCAGCACGAGCCGGACGTCGTCGCGTCCCTCGAAGGCCTTCTGGAACGCCGTCACGACGCCCCACGGGTTCTTGCGCTCGCCGATGCTCGCGAAGTCGAACGCGAACAGGAACCGCGCCTGCGCCGGGTCAGGACGGCGGTCCGGCTCACCCGGATCGCGCACCGGCACCGGGATCGTCTTGACCGGCACCGGCGAGTGCCTGGTCAGCGCGTCGCGGACGAAGTCGCTGACCGTCCACACCTCGTCGACCTCGCGGAACGCGGCGTGCATGTGCTCGGGGAAGTCCTCGAGCTCCCACGCCCAGAGGCCGATCCGGTAGCGGTGGTGACCGACCTGCGGGCGGTGCCGGAGCACGGCCTGCGTCTGGTCGGCGTTCACGCACAGCAGGCTGACCGGGAAGCGCGGCTCGCCGACGGTGCCCGGCCGGTCGATGCCCTTGCGGTTGGTGACCAGCTCGTCCTCGACGACCGACGCGACGGGCACGCCCGCCTGGTCGATCGCGTCGTGCACGATCCTGGCCATCTCGCCGACACCGAGCTCCGCCGTCAGGTAGCCGACGACGTTGACGCCGAACGCGTCCACGGGCTCCTTGAGCTGAGCCGGTTCGCCGGGCAGCGCCCACGCCGGCAACGCCTCCTCGCGGATGCCACTGGTGCGGCACCAGCTCCGGAAGCCCTCCGCGTCCGCGCCGTGCGGTGCGGGGAACGCCATCTGCAGGTCGGCCCGCGACTCCCAGACGGCGAGCGCGAGCCGGTTGAGGCCGCTGTCCTTCGGCGCGTTCTCGGGCAGTTCGGTCAGCCACTGCTTGAGCGCGGCGTGGTGCTCGGCGTCGAACGCGTGCGGCGGCGCGTCCTCCTTCTCGCGCTCCGCCTTCACCCACGCGTCGCGGAACAGCGTCCGCATCGCCGGGGTGATCTTGGTGCCGTCCGCGGCCTTCGCGAAGCCGTAGGGGATCGACTCCAGCGTCTGCGCGTAGCCGTTCGCCTTGAGCTTGGCGCCGTACGAATCGCACAGCTGACGCACGACCGGGTGTTCGGACAGCAGCACACGGGGCTTGAACGGCGCGTGGCTCGTCAGGATCCACGGGCGTTCGGGGCGGTAACCGCTGTAGTGGAAGAACCGCAACGGTTCCCCGCCCGCGGTGAACACGCCGTTCTCCTCGCGCACCGGACGCTCGTGGACGTTCCAGTAGGCGACGTTGAAGCCGGGATCGCGCAGCACGGTGTTCGGGAACAACGCCGGGACCTGGTCGACCCAGCGCTGGTCGGTGAAGAGCTGCCTGTGCGGCGCGACGATCGCGTCGTGGCGCAGGCGTTCGGCCCAGAAGTCGAGGAACGCCTCCGAACCCGGACCCGTCGCGACGAAGCCCAGGTTGAAGATGCCGGACCCCATGATCGCGGCCTCGCTGGGCTCCTTGCCGTCGCGGGGCAGCGGCTGCAGGAAGTGCGGCGTGAGCACGATGCCGTGCGCCATCGCCAGGTCCGCGAGCTCGGGCATCGGGGCGAAGACCTCGATGTCCGGGTCGATGTACATGACGACATCGCTGGACTTGCGCAGCTCACGCAGCAGGTAGGGCTTCACGGCCGTGGCGAGCTCGGTGACCGAGTAGCCGGTGGCCATGCGGAAGTAGTCGTCCTCGCCGATCCCGGCGGTGCCGGGACCGACGATCGTCCAGCCGTTCTGCTCCTCGGTCCGGTCCCACTCCGCGTCGATGACAGCGATGACGAAGTGGTGACCGGGGTGGTGCTCCAGGTACGAGGTGGCGAGGACGCGGGCAGCGGGCAGGTAGTTGCCGGCCACCACCGTGCAGGCGGTGACCCGGCGCTCGTCACTCATCGGCAGACAGGGCCTTCAACTGCGCGTCGAGGGCGTCCTTGAAGTTCTTCTGCGCGGCTTCGGTCGTCTTGGAGGACATGTCGAGCCGGATGATGAGGTCCTTGCTCGTGTAGTGACCACGCACGCGGGCGTTGTCCGGAGCCTTGGCCTCGAGGTTGCCGACCAGCACGCCGTTGGGCGCGCCCGTGGCCTCGGTCATGCCGTTGTTGATCTGGATGTCGGCCAGTTCCTTGGCGGCGGTCTTGGCGGCCGCGGCGTCCTTGGCCTGGACGATCAGCAGGATGCCCTTGGAACCGTCGTCCGTCGTGAACTGGACGAGCTTGGTCTTGGTCGCGCCGGCGACGTTGTAGGACAGCACCTCGCTGTCGAGCAGGTACTTGAGCGTCGGAACCGGGGTGAAGTCCTTGACCTGCTTGTTCTCGGCGACCTTGCCGGGCAGCTTGCCCGCGGGCAACGGGTCCGGCGGCGCGCTCGGCGTGGTGCTGGTCGACGTCGTGGTCGTGGTGCCACCGGCGGTGGTGTCGGTGCCGCCCCGGCCCCACAGCCAGTAGGCGCCGAAACCGAGACCGGCCAGCAGGACCACGGCCAGCACGATGCCGATGACCTTGCCCTTGCCGCCCTTGGAACCCTCGTCGAAGACCTCGGGTCCGTGGCTCCAGCCCGGCGAGGGCTGGTTGATCGCGTCGAAGTCGCCACCGATCCACGGCGGCGGCGCCGACTGCTGTTGCTGGGGCTGGCCCCACCCGCCGGGACCGGGCTGCACGGGCGTGACGTACTGCGTCCGCTCCGCGTCGCTCGACCGGTTCTGCGTGTTCACCACCTGCGTGGCGTCCGGGTTGGGGTTCTGCTGCTGCGGCTGCTGCTGGGGCGGCGCCTGGTTCGGGACCACCTGGGTGGCGTCCGAGTTCGAGGCGCTGGGCGGCTTCGCCTCCCACTTGAACGGGGGAGCGAACGGAGCCTGAGGTGCCGCCTGAGCAGGTGCACCACCCGCAGAACCGGAGAGGATCTCGTCCCGGCGACGTCGGTAGTCGTCAGCCGAGATCCGACCAGAGGCGAGTTCGTTGTCGAGCTTCTGCAGCTCGTCTTGCCAGGTCACCCCTGGCACCCCCTTCCGCGCGAACATGAGACTCGGACATTGTGCCCGTGTCCTGTAAGGCCTTCGTGCGGGCCTCTCAAGTCGTGACCTGGTTGTGGCGCTTCGCACCGATATATTGGCCGCATGGCCTGGTTCGGACGCAACAAACCGCAGGTGGTGGCCCCGGCAGACGCTCTACCGGGCCGAACTGAACCGCTGCAGGTGGCGCCGTCCCACGCGGTGTTCACGGACCGGCCGCTCCAGCCGCCCTTCCCGTCCGGTCATCGGACCGCCGTCCTCGGACTCGGCTGCTTCTGGGGCGCCGAACGCCTTTTCTGGCAGACGCCGGGCGTCTGGACCACCGCCGTCGGCTACGCGGGCGGCACCACCCCGAACCCCACCTACGAGGAAGTCTGCTCCGGCCTGACCGGCCACGCAGAGGTGGTCCTGGTCGTCTTCGACCCCACCGCGCTGCCGTTCGCGGAGCTGCTGCGGGTGTTCTGGGAGGGCCACGACCCGACCCAGGGAATGCGGCAGGGAGCCGACATCGGCACCCAGTACCGATCTCTGGTGCTCGTGGCCGACGAGGGCCAGCGCGTCACGGCTGAAGCTTCGCTGAACGTTTACCAGCAGGCGCTCGATGCCGCCGGTGCCCGGAAGATCACGACGACGGTGGAGGAGCTCGGCGAGTTCTACTACGCCGAGGACTACCACCAGCAGTACCTGTCGGACGTGAAGAACCCCTACGGCTACTGCGGGTTGGGCGGCACGGGCGTCAGCTGCCCGGTGGGCCTGAACGTCGACGCCCCGCGGTGAGCGGGAAGACCGGCTTCTTCGCGGACGTCGTGCAGACCGGCACCGTCCTCGGCCTCGACGCCAACCTCGGCCCGGACGCCGCCGCCACGGTCATGGGCGGGCTCGGCGGCGAGAACCGCAGCGGCCGCTCCTACTGGCGTTCGTACGGACTCGTCGAGGTCGGCTGGTACCTCCGGCGACGCGACCTGGGCTGGCAGGGCGAGCACCTCGCCGTGCAGGCGCACCGGCTCGAGCACGGTCCCGAGTGGGTGGACGACGCCGTCGCCGCGCACCACGGCCGGTTCGAGGGCCTGATGATGTTCGACGACCTGGCCGCGGAGCTGACCCGGCGCGGCGTCGACCTCGTCGCGCTCGGCGGGCCGAGGCAGGGGCTCCAGGAGTACTGGGCGCCGGAGTCGCAGATGACGTTGTTCGTGGGCGTGGGCGAGGAGCACCACCCCGGCAGCGTGCAGAAGGTCTGCACGGCGTTCGGGCGCGACCTCACGATCACGTTCGACGGCGACCCCAAGATCGTGTGGCAGCAGCTGAAAGCGGTCGCCGCCATGCCCGTCGAGCAACGGGTTCGTTGGGCGGCAACGAAAGCGCCCGCGGACTTCCGTTCGTGGTGGCGGTACTGCACGCGGCTGGCCGCGGCGCGCACCTCGTCGCACGACGAAGTGCCTGAGCGACAGCGGTTCGTGGACTTCGTGTTCTGGATGTGGGAGCACGGACGTGCGGAACGTGTGTACACGGACAAGGAAATCGCCTTCCTGCGAGCCGAGTTCGTGGCCCGGCTGGAGGAGCTCCACTTCGGACTTTCCCTGCCCAGCAACGACGACCTGGTCAACGCGTGCCTCGACCAGGTCAGCGAACCGTTGTGCCGCGCCGACAAGAACCTGGTCGACGTGGCGAGACTGCTCCGGCACGGGCTCACCGACACCAGCCGGTTCGACTTGATCTACGAGCGGCGCAGTTCGCCGATTGTGAGCTAAAAGAGACTTGTTTTCCCAGGTCGGCCGACTTAGCGTCCACGCCTGAAGCCATGCACACCGCACGGCGGGGGTATTGCGCGGTACGTCGGGGGTCGTGTCGCGTCGGCGCGGTGGCCTATCTCTGGGGAGCTCTGCTTTGTCCGCATCACGTGCGCGTGGTGCCGCGCGCAGATCGGCCGTGTTCGCGGCCGTTCTGGCGTTGACGGCCACCACCACTTTCACCGCATCCGCGCAGGAAGACCCGGTCACACCGACCACCGAGGTCACGGCGCCGAGCACGCCGGCCGAGACCACCGCACCGTCCACTCCGGACGAGACGCCGGTCACCGAGACGCCGGTCACCGAGACGCCGGTCACCGAGACGCCGGTCACGGAAACGCCCGCCACCGAGACCCCGGCCGACAAGCCCGCTGACAAGCCGGCCGACGCCCCGGCCGACACCCCGGCGGGCAAGCCCGAGGAGAAGGCCGGCGAGAAGCCGGCCGATCAGGAGCAGCAGCAGAACCCCGTCGCCCAGGCTGACATGAAGGCCTCGGCCGAGGTCGTCGGCTCCGGTCCGTTCCTCGTCGGTCAGACCGTGACGGTCAAGCTCACCGTCACGAACACCTCGGCCGTCGAGGCCACCGGTGTCTACGCGTACCAGGACCACCAGTCGGGGCCGTACTACGGCGTCGACCTGGAGAGCTGGGGCGACCTGCGGGGCACGACGAAGTTCGCGGCCGGCGAGACGCGGACCTACACCCTCACGGGCAAGCCGCAGACCTACGTGGCGCCGGGCATCTCGAAGTTCATGATCCGCGTCTACGCCGCCAACGACGCGAACCCGTACGAGGGTCACGCCACCATCGAGTTCGCGGTGCGGGAGACGGTCAAGACGGGCACCATCAGCGGCGTCCTCTGGGGCGACGCGAACGGCAACGGCGTGCAGGACGCCGGTGAGGGCCTCGCCGGTGCGCGCGTGTACGCGAACGCCGGCTGGAACCCGAACGGCGACCCGAGCACCCGCACCGACGCCAACGGCCGCTTCACCCTCGCCGACCTCGAACTGCGCGTCTGGTCGCTCAACTTCACCGAGCTGCCCGGTGGCTGGGTCCTGACCCCTGGCAACAACTACCAGAACGTGGACGGCACCGGGGCCACCTCGAACCTGCGCTTCCAGGCGGTCCGGCCGCTGACCGACCAGCTGTCCGCGTCCGCGCGCATCATCGCCACCGATCCCGTGCCCGGCGGGTCCGCGACCGTGGAGATCACCCTGTCCAACCGGGGTGGCGCCGACGTCGTCGACGTCGTCGAGGGCTGCAACCGCGCCGGCATGGGCCCGCACCTGACGTTCCCCAACGGGCTGAGCGACCTCGACTGGAACAAGGGTGCGACCATCCCCGCCGGGCAGACCCGCGTGTTCACGGCCGCGGCGGTGATTCCGGAGAACGCCGACGTCTACGGCTACGCCTTCATCGGGTGCGACTTCGGTCCGCGTGACGGCATCCTCGACGGTTTCCCCGGCGTCTTCGAGTACGTCCAGGTCGGCGACCGCCGCACGGACACCAACGGTTCGGTCTACGTGGACCGCGACGGCAACGGGTGGATGAACGACGCCGAGCACCTGACCGGCGTCTCGATCAGCCTGGTCGACCCGAAGACCGGTGCGGTCGTCGCCACCGCCACCACCACGGACGACGAGTTCGGACGGGCCTTCTTCACCGACATCCCGGTCGGGCTCTACCGGCCTGTCGTCGAGGGGCCGTGGAAGCTGAAGCACCCGGAGTGGTTCATCAACGCCGCGTCCTGCCCCGAGTGGTGCAACTACGGCTGGGCCGTCGAGGTCGTTCCCGCTGACGAGCCCGGTGGCACGCCGGGTGGTGGCGACTCGCAGCCCGAAACGCCCGAGCCGGCCAAGGTCGTGCAGGTCGACACGTTCCGCCCGACGGCGACGGCGAGCCCGCTCGCGCAGACCGGTGCGAGCGTCGAGGGTCTGGCACTCGCGGGTGCGCTGACCCTGCTGCTCGGTGGCGCGTCGATCTTCCTCGCGCGCCGCAGGACCGCCTAGCTCAGCAGAAGATCAGTCCACACGGCCTCGTGGTCGTGGTCGTCGTCACCGGCGGCCGCGATCGCGGGGTCGTTGTCGTGACGGGCGGCGGTGGAGTCGTGGTGACGACGACGCTCGAAGGCGTGTTGGTGGTCTTCGTCGTCGTGGTGGCCGAGGAGGACGAAGACGCGGAGGACGACGGTGCGGACGACGAACTCGACGCCACTGTCTGTGACGGGAGCTCGGATTCCGTCGGCAGCAACGAAGGCGTGTTGATGAGCGAAACGCGCGCCGGTCTGTCGCTGCCGGGACCTTCCGGTTCAGCCCCCATCAGGCCCCCGGCATAGGTCCCGAGCACGCCAAACGCGGCGACGACAACGCCGACCACAGCTCCGGTTGCGAGCCGAGCAGGCCCACTCATTGCCCCGAACACCCAGATTGAGTATCTCGTTCACTCGATTGGGTCAAGGAAACCGGTCTTTTTCTACTCGTTCACACCTTGGTGACCGTCACCCCGACCACTCCCTGTGACAGGGTCGCGATCGTCTTGAACGCCTTGGGCGTCAGGTCGACGCACCGGCCGGTGATGAACGGGCCGCGGTCGTTGATCCGCACGGTCACCGTCTTGCCGTTGGCGCGGTTCTTCACCTTCACGCGGGTGCCGAACGGCAGGGTCTTGTGCGCGGCGGTGAGCTTGTCGGGGTCGAAGCGCTCGCCGCTCGCGGTCGTGCCGCCGCCGGAGTAGTAGGAAGCCTTGCAGGTCTCGGCAGAAGCCACGGGGGAGAACAGCACGGCGGAGGTGGCGAGGGACGCCAGCGTGAGGCCGGCGGCCGCGAGGGTCTTTGTCATGTTGCAAGCAACTCACGCCGTGGCAAAGGGACGCCTAAAGCGCACCTAACCGGGGAACTGGTCGGCCGCGGACACCAGCAGGTGCCAGTCGCCGTCGGGCAACGTCCGCAGCCGGTCCAGCAGAGCGGACATCCTGGCCAGCAACGCTGGGTGATCGGCCCAGAACGAGTGATCTACTCTCAGTAGAGCGGCGAGCAGGTCACCGGGGTAGAGGGAGACCGACCGCAGCGGGTCGCGTTCGACCTCCTCCAACGCCAGCAGCGCCGTCACGTCGAGCCCCACCTGGTGCGTGACCAGCAGGTGCAGCGACGTCGGGGTCAGCTGCCCGACCGGCAGATCGCGCAACGCGCACAGGTCCCGGTACAGCTGGGTCGACGACGCGTCGGGGCTGCGCCAGTCGTCGTCGCTGAGGTGCGCCAGCGTCCTGTCCCGGTCCACGCACCCATGGTCCCCGCAAACCGGCGCGCTAGCGGGCCGACTGAGGCAACGGTTCGGCATTGGGCGACTGCCAGCCCACCCGGACGAGCACCTCGCCCTCGTGCAGCAGCGGTTGCGACGCGAGTCCCCACACGGTCGATGCGAGCACCACGGCGCTCACGGCCTCACCGACGCTCAGCCAGTCCTCGCCGACCATCCGGAGCAGCACGCCGTTGCGCCGCGCCACGAGTTCCATCTCGCAGTTCTCGGCGCGGGCCGCGTGCAACAGCCACGTCAGCGCCGAGTCCGGCACCTCGTCGGACAGGTAGGGACGGGGATCGGCCCTGCGCAACGAGATCGCCGCCGCGGAGGCCACCTCGCAGGAGAACGGGTCGAGCTCCCAGCGCGGGTGCACCGACGCCACCTGGCCGTCCGGCTGCGCGGCCCGCAGCACGTGGCAGTCCCAGCCCATCGCGGACAACGCCACCCGCACGTGGTGCAGGACCGCACCACACGCGAGCAACGCCATCTGGTCCGTGCGCGTCGTCACCAGCTCAAGGCACTCGGTGCCGTTGCGCCATCGCCACGGCGGAACGATGCCGAACGACGGCGCCCGCGCCGCGAGTTTCAGGACTTCCTCGACGACTCCCGCGTCTGGTGTGCGCACGCTGGTCCTCATCCCGCCAGCGTCGCGCGCACCGGTTGCACGGAACCTGCGTCACGACTGCGCGGCCGCCACCACCGAGGCCACGGTCATGGCGGCACCACGCGCGAAGTGCTCCTCGTACCCCTCCGGCCCCAACGCCTGCCGGCACAACGCGACGCACTGGTCGTGCGAGGCGGCGAAGTTGGCCGACCCGAACAGGGGCAGCCCGACGGACTGCCAGACCCGGTCCGCGCCACCCAGCAGCACCGCGGCGTGCGCGGCCGAACCGGTGATCACCGAGATCAACGCCAGCAGCTCCACGGACACCGCGATGCCCAGCAGGTCGTGGAAGCTCTCCTTGATGCGCAACGAGGTCGTGGCCAGCTCGCGGGCCTCGGCGACGTCACCGCGGCCCATCGCCACGAACGCCAGGACGTACAACGCGAACGCCCGCGCCCACAGTTCGCCGTTCTCCTCGCACACAGCGCGCGCGTTCGAGCAGATCTCCGCCGCACGGTCGAGTTCCCCGCCGAACGCCACGGTGATCGCCAACGCCACCCGTGCCATGACGACGTTGCTGTCCATGTGCCCCAGCTCGGCGTGCCGGCGATCGGCCTCCGCCAGCAGGGTCGCGCCCAACGGCAGGTCGTCGTCGAACACCGCCGCCGCGCCCTGCACGTACGTCGCGTAGACGTCGGCGTCCTCGTCGCCCAGCGCCGCCGCCTCGGTCCGGCACGTCTCCAGCAGCGCCGGCACCGCGGCCGTGTTGCCCTGCAGGGTCGCGAGATAGCCGTTGACCCACAACGCTTTGCAGCGCGCGTTCGACGGTTCGGTGTCCAGTGACAGCGCCCAGTTCAGCCAGTGCCGTCCCTCGGCGAACCGGCCGCAGCCCACCCAGTAGAACCACAGCGTCGACGCCAGCCGCAGCCCCGAATCCGCCTCGCCCGGTGTCGTCAGCGAATACTCCAGAGCGGCGCGCAGGTTGCCGCGTTCCGCCGCCATCGCCCCGACCGTCGCGGCCTGCCGGGGCGTGAACCAGGCCTGTTCCCCTTGCCGCGCAATGCCCGCGTACCAGTCACGATGGCGCGCCTTCAGCCGTGGCTCCTCATCGCTCGCACGCAGGCGCGTCTGCCCGTATTGGCGCATCGTCTCCAGCAACCGGTAGCGCGCCACACCCGCGTGTTCTTCGCGTTGCAGCACGGATTTGTCGACCAGGCCGTCGACCGCGTCGAACATGAAGTCCGCGGTCAGCGCGTCGTCCGAGCACACGGCCTCGGCCGCGCCGAGGTCGAAGCTGCCGGCGAACACCGATGCCCGCGCCCACAACAGCTGTTCGCGCGGCGAGCAGAGGTCGAAGCTCCAGTCCATGGTCGCCAGCAGGGTTTGGTGCTGCGGCAACGCCGTGCGCCCGTCGTCGGTCAGCACCCGGAACCTGTCGTCGAGGCGTTCCAGGAGTTGTGCGGGCGTCAGCGCACGCACGCGCAACGCCGCCATCTCGATCGCGAGCGGGATGCCGTCCAGCCTGCGGCACAGGTCCGTCACGGCACGCTCGTTCTCGGGCGTGATGACGAACGAACCGGGGATGGCAGCATCAGCGCGTTGGGCGAACAACGTCGCCGCCGGATACGGCACGGACAACGGCGCTACGGACAGGACCTGCTCGCCATAGACGCGTAGCGCGCGCCGGGACGTGGCGATGACACGGAGCTTCGGTGCAACGCGCAGCAGCGTGTCCACCAAGACCGCGCAGTGGGCCACCACGTGTTCGCAGTTGTCGAGCACCAGCAACGCGTCCTTGCCCGTCAGGAACTCCGTGAGGACGTTCAACTGGCCACGCCCCGTCTGGTCCACCACCCCGAGCGCCTCGGCGACGGTGTGCGGCACCAGGGCCCTGTCGCGCAACGCCGCGAGCTCCACCAGCCACACGCCGTCGGGCGGTTGCTCGCCCCGCGCCACGTGCATCGCGAGCCGCGTCTTGCCCACCCCGCCGACGCCGATCAGCGTCACCAGCCGGTGCCGGCGGATCAGGTCGGCGACGTGGTCGGCCTCCGGGCGGTCGACGAAGCTCGACCTGTCGGCCGGGAGGTTGCCGCGCACCGGCACCGGGACGTGTTCGGCCAGGTCGAGGCGGGGATCGGCGGTCAGCACCGCCTGTTCGAGATCGCGCAGCCGGGTGCCCGGTTCGATGCCGAGCTCGTCGATCAGCACGCCGCGCGCGCGTTGGAACGCCCCCAGCGACTCGGCCTGCCGCCCGCACCGGTAGAGCGCGAGCATCAGCTGCTCCCACAGCCGTTCGCGGAACGGGTGCTGCTCGACCAGCGAGTTGACCAGCGGCGCCACCGCGGCGTGCTCGCCCAGCGCGAGCGAGGCGTCCATCAGGTCCTCGGTCGCGTCCATCCGCAGGTCGATGAGGCGCGCCGACTCCTGCCGCGTCCAGTCGCCGGGACGGCAGTCCGCGAGCGGATCCCCGTTCCACAACGCCAGTGCCTCGCGGAGCATCTTGGCGCTCTCCAACGGTTCGGTGCTCTGCCGTGCTGATGAGACGAGCGCTTCGAACCGTGCGACGTCCACGGTGTCCGCGGACGCGTTGAACACGTAACCCGGCTCGCGGGTCATGATCAGCTCGCCCAGCCCGGCGTCGCGGATCTGCCCCCGCAGGCGCGCCAGCAGGCTGTGCAAGGTCTTCGTGGCGGTCGCCGGTGCCTCGTCCGACCAGAGCGCGTCCACGAGCGCGCTCCTCGGCACCGTTTCTCCCGGGTTCAGCGCCAGCCGTGCGACCAGCGTCCGCTGACCGGCACTGCTGAGTTGAACTGCTCCGTTCGGACCGGTGAGTTCGAGCGGTCCGAGCAGCCGGATGATCACGTCATTGGTCCTGTCGTCAGCCCCCGACAAAGGCCGGAACCGCGCAAAGATATCGCAATGGAATTCGACCCGAGAATCAACGCCCAGCGGGTGACCGCATACGCCGAGCTGCGTGCCGTGCTGGCTGATCCGGCGACGTTCTCCTCCCGGAACATGACAGGTCCGCAGGTCGCGGCCGTGGCGGCGATGCTGGCACCGGAGCAGCGGCGATTGCTCGAATTGATGTCCTCGCTCAACGCGGCGGACGGGACCAGGCACGCCCGAATTCGTGCGGTGGCGAATCAGAAATTCACTCCAACGGCCGTGCGCCGAATGGCTGACTCATTAGGGGAACGCGCGAGGACTCTTTTGGACGAACTGCCGGAAGAAGCCGACTTCGTCAGCGAGTTCGCCGCGCCGTTCGCGCTGGGAGTGGTCGGTGACGTGCTCGGCGTGCCGAAAGCGGACTTCCCGCTGTTCCGCGAGTTCGTCACCCCGGTGCTCGAACTGACCAGCGGCGAGGAGGTCAGCGAACGCGTGCTGGGGTCGTACTTCGCCGGTATGAACGAGTTCTGCGCCTACTTCGGCCGCTCCGACGCGTTCCGCGGCGGCCGGCTCTCCGAACAGGAACGCCTCTCGCTGTGCCTCGCGATCGTCGTGGCCGGCACCGACTCGACCACGAACATGCTCGCCGGCACGTTCCTGCGGCTGGATCCCTCAGAACGCCGACTGGGCGGAGTGGTCGAGGAGGTCGTGCGCCTCGACGCGCCGTTCGCCGGCTTCTTCCGCACCGCCACCTGCCCGGTGACCGTGGGCGGGGTGCAGATCAGCCAGGGCGAGCACCTGTTCCTCGACTACGCGGCCGGCAACCGCGACCCGAAGGTGTTCACCGAGGACTTCGACCCCGGCAGGCCGTCCGTGCCCGCTCACCTGGGCTTCGGGCACGGGCCGCACTACTGCCCCGGAGCCGGGCTGGCCCGGCTGCAGGGCCGCGTCGTCGCCGCGGAGCTGCTCGACCGCTCGGCCGAGGTGGCCGAGCAGCCGGGCGACGTCCGCTACCGCAGGCACCTGATCAGTCACGGGCCCGCGGCACTGCGGTTCAGACCAGGGCGGCGTCGAGGGTGATGTTCTCGACGGCCGCGAGCGCCTTGGAGACCGGGCAGTTCGCCTTGGCGCCCTCGGCGGCCGCGACGAAGTCCTCCTGCGAGAGGCCCGGCACGTTGGCGCGCACGGTGAGGTGGATGCCGGTGATGCCGACGCCGGCCTGGAAGCTGACCTCGGCCTTGGTGTCGATCGAGGTGGGAGGCGTGCCCGCACCGGTCAGGCCGTGCGACAGCGCCATCGAGTAGCAGGACGAGTGCGCCGCGGCGATGAGCTCCTCGGGGCTGGTCTTGCCGCCCGCCTCCTCAGCGCGCGCCTTCCAGTCGATGTCGAAGCTGCCGCTGTTGGAGGTGGCGAGGCTGACGTTTCCCTTGCCCTCGACGAGGGAGCCTTCCCAGTGCGCGTTTGCCGTCTGCTTGATGGCCATGGTCTCCAGGTCCTTTGTCGAACGGGCTCGATCGGGGTGAACGAGCTTTCCGGCACCACCCTTTCACGGGCGGGCCAGGAGATCACCTCGAGAACCACTGGACGGGATCTGCGAGAGTCCGCCGGGTGAACGTCGTGCTGCCACCACGTGTCGTCGCCGGAGATCGCGTCCGTCTCGTGTCACCGGCGAGCTTCCCGGGCGAGGAGGAGCTCACGGAGTCCGTGCGGGTGCTGGAGGGCTGGGGACTCGTCGTCGAGGTCGGTGCCCACGCGCTGGACCGCCACGGCTACCTGGCGGGCCGCGACGAGGACCGGCTGGCCGATCTCGACGCCGCCTATCGCGATCCCGGAGTGCGGGCGGTCTTCGCGACCCGCGGCGGAGCGGGTGCCTACCGCATCGCGCACACCGTCGACTTCGCCGTCGTGCGGGCCGACCCCAAGCCGTTGGTGGGGTTCAGCGACATCACCGACCTGCACCTGGCGCTGTGGCGGCACTGCCGGGTCGCCGGCGTGCACGGTTCCCTGGCCTCCTCCCGTTCGGCGGCCTCGACCAGGTCGTTGCTGATGGAGACCGGACCCGCCGTGCTGCACCGCGATCCCGCCGCGCTCACGGCGGCCGTGCGCGTGGACGGCGTGACCACGGGCAACGTCGTCGGCGGCCACCTCGGCACCATCGCGTGGTCCGTGGGCACCGGGCTGCTCGACCTGGACGGCGCGATCCTGTTCCTGGAGGCGCCGCGCGCGGTCGGGCTGGGCCACGTCGACCGGCAGCTGACGCAACTCATCAGATCGGGCTCGCTGCGGGGGCTGCGGGGTGTCGCGCTCGGCCGGTTCCCGGGGTTCGAGGACTACACCGATCGCGACTGGACCGTTCTCGACGTGCTGCGCGACCGGCTGGAGCTCCTGGACGTGCCGGTGCTCGGCGGCCTCGACGCCGGCCACGGCGACGCGCCGCTGTCCCTGGCGCTCGGACCGATCGCGGTGCTGGACGCCGACGCGGGCACGCTCACCGTCGGCCCGGCAGTCAGCTGAGAACAAGGCGAAACGCGGGGGGTTTGGGGGGGGTCGTCCCCCCAACACGATGGCGAAACGAGGATGGCCCATGCTCTCCATGAGCATGGGCCACCACGAGTGGAGCGGATGACGAGACTCGAACTCGCGACCCTCACCTTGGCAAGGTGATGCGCTACCAACTGCGCTACATCCGCACTGCCTTACGGGAGAGAACTATACAGGGCCTCAGACGGCGTCTTGCGAGGGGGGTGCCAATCCGGCCAGCAGTTGATCTACCTCGGACAACTGCTCCTTCGGCCAGCGCCACTCCCACAGCGCCCGCACCTTCGGCAGCACGTCGACCGGCAGCCAGGCCGCGACCTCCTCGCGGAGGTCCCAGTCGTCGAACACGTGCTCGTAGAAACTCACCAGCGCCGCGTTCTCCAGGAACTGCTCCGGCTGGTGGAAGCACCAGTGCGCGAAGCCGTACGCCCGGCGCAGCACGTCGTCGTCGTGCTCGCGGTGCGCCTCCTGGGCCAGCTGCGACAGCTCCGAGAAGAAGACGTGGCAGGACCACTCCTCGGTCTCGGCGACAGCACGAAGTTCCGGCACGAGGGCCGAAGCGCGTTCCCGCCAGTCCACCACGGGCGTGACGATAGTCGCTCGATCTTGTCCGGCCGATCCTCCGACGCCCACCTGTGACCGTCCTGTCACCGATCGCGTTGCGCTGATCAGCCCACTACTAACGGATGGTCTTGTGTATCGACCTGTTCTCGACAAGGAGCAGGTCTGGCCCCTTGTGGCATGTTGAAGCCTGTGATGGTCGACGAGAACGAGGTCGACCGGGACCTGCTCGCCAGGGTGCGCGAGGGAGACGACTCGGCCTACGGCGAACTGTTCTCCCGGCATGCGGACGCGATCCGCCGTTTTTCCCTCAGGCACGTCCGGGAGGCGGCCGAGGCCGACGACCTCACCGCCGAGGCGTTCTTCCGCATGTTGCAGGCGATCCGCCGCGGCAGCGGGCCCACCGACCACGTCCGCACCTACCTGCTGACCGTCGCGCGCCGGGTGGCGTGGGAGTGGAGCGGGCGGCGCCGGGACGTGCCGGTGGAGGACGAGGAGCTGGGCCGCCGCGTCGAGCCGGTGAGCGACAACGCGAACAAGCGGGCCGAGCACAACCTCATCACCAGGGCCTTCTCCAGCCTGCCGGAACGCTGGCGGGTCGTGCTGTGGCGCGTCGAGGTCGAGGGCGAACGCCCCGCCTCCGTGGCACCGCACTTCGGGCTTTCGCCGAACGCCATGTCGGCGCTGGCGCGCCGCGCGCGTGAGGGATTGCGTGCGGCCTACCTGCAGGCTCACCTCGCCGCCGACGACGGGCGTTCGTCGTGCGCGGCGATCCGTTCCAAGCTCGGCACCTACACCGCGGGTGGGGTCCAGGGCGTCGAGGAACGGCGGATCGCCGCCCACCTCGACACCTGCTCGGCGTGCACGCAGCTCTACACCGAGCTCAACGAGGTCTGCGCGACGCTGCGCGCCAACGCGGCGTTCGTGGTCGTGCCGGCGACGCTCGGGCTGGCGTTCGCCGGCAAGGTCCTGCTCACGAAGGCGAAGCTCGCGTTCGCAGCGGCCAGCGTGGCGACCGTCGGCCTGGTCGGGACGATGGCCGCGGTGTTCAACGGTGGCCCCGGCGTGGCCGTGCTGCAGCCGGACCAGAACCCGGTGATCGCGATGAACACGTCGGGGTCGGCGAGTTCGCAGCACAGCCAGGAACTCGTGGTGGCCCCTCCGCCGCCCGTCCAGCAGCAGGTCAAGCCGCAGGCGAACGTGGCCAACCCCGGTGCGCCGCGGCAGCAGCAGGAGACCGTGCGCCGCACGTCGTCGTCCGTGCCGCCGCCTCCCAGCCAGGAAGGGCGGGACGAGCCGACCGAACGGGCCGAGACGCCCGTGCAGACGTCGGACCAGGCCGGCGACATCACGGTGCAGACCACGCCGTCGTCACGGGGGATCAACTCGCTCAACACGCCGTCGTCACCCACTGAGACGCCGACGACGACCACCGACCCCTGCTCGACGCCGCAGACCACGACCACCACCATCACGCTCTACCCGCGACCGGCGCTCGAAAACTGACGGTGACGATCAAGCCCGGCCGAGTTCACCCACAAGGCTCGGCCCGCGCCAGGTACGGTTTGACCAAGACCGACCGAGCGTGGGAGACGGGTACATGACGCGGCTGGTGCGCGGTGCTGACGGGCGGATGTGGACGGTCCACAGCCGCATCGAGTGGCGCAACCCGGTGGAGTCCGACGACTTCGAGCACGACGTCAGCGGTGGCGTCCTGCCCGGCATCATGATGGCGGGCTTCCTCGTCGTGATGGTCGTCGTGCTGATCGCCTGGACGCCGGAGCAGGTCGTGGTGCCGGCGTGGCTGATCCTCGCGCTGATCTTCCTGTTCGCCTTCTTCCCGGTCCGCTGGGCGCTGCGCCGCCCGCACACGCTGGTCGCGGAGAGCAAGGCCACCGCCGACGAACTGCCGCCCGAGCGGTGGATCGGGTCCGTGCGAGGCCCGCTCGCGGTGCGCCAGGAGGCCTCCCGGGTCGCCCGCACCATCGAGATGCACTCGCTGCCGGACGTCGAAGGCCCGTTGCAACCCGTCGACTGATGCGACACTGGACCGGTGCCCGAGCTACCCGAGGTAGAAGCGCTGGTCCACCACCTGCGTGAGAACGCGGTGGGCCGCACGGTGCATCGCGTCGACGTCGCGTCCCTGCAGGTGCTGAAGACGTTCGACCCGCCGTGGACGGCGCTGCACGGCCAGGAGGTCGTGGCGGCGCACCGGCACGGCAAGCACCTCGACCTGGAGGTCGCGGACGGCCTGCACCTGGTCGTCCACCTCGCCCGCGCCGGCTGGCTGCGCTGGGCCGACACCATGTCCGCACCGCCGCCCAAGCAGGGCCGCGGGCCGCTCGCGTTGCGCGTGCACCTGGGTCCGCCCGGTCAGGGGCCGGGGTTCGACCTCACGGAGGCGGGCACCAAGAAGGGGCTCGCGGCGTGGATCGTGCGCGACCCGCAGACGATCCCGAGCGTCGCCCGGCTGGGCCCCGACGCGTTGGGGATCACCCGCACGCAGCTCGAGGACCTGTTCGCCGGGCGCACCGAGCGGCTCAAGACTTCGCTGACCGACCAGACCCTGATCGCGGGCATCGGCAACGCGTACTCCGACGAGATCATGCACATGGCGAAGCTCTCGCCGTACGCGACGACGGGCAAGTTGAACGACGAGCAGCTCGACCACCTGCACGAGGCGATGCTGACGACACTGACCGATGCCGTCGCACGGTCCGTCGGTCAGGACGCGGCTCGGTTGAAGGGCGAGAAGCGCTCGGGGTTGCGGGTGCACGCGCGCACCGGGCTGCCCTGTCCCGTCTGCGGTGACACCGTGCGCGAGGTGTCGTTCGCGGACAAGGCGTTCCAGTACTGCCCGACGTGCCAGACCGGCGGCAAACCGCTCGCCGACCGCCGGCTGTCCCGGTTGCTCAAATAACCGCCGCTTAACCGCACCCGGCTTTCCTCAGTGGCATGACACGTCTGAGGAAAGCCGCCGCGCTCGTGCTGGCCGCCGCCGCGGCCCTCGTCATCGCACCGACCACCGCGAACGCCGCCGAGTACGGGTGCACCGGCACGTTGATCGACACCTACGCGGTGAAGTCCCGCGTGGGCAACCACCTGAGCACGATCCGGCTCTACTACAACTCCAGCACGGGCTACAACTGCGCGTCGAACGTGAAGACGGCCTACTACTCGCAGTTCAAGCACGAGGCCAGCATCTCCATGTACAACCAGGACTTCCGTGAGGACGACAACAACCGTCCCGGCTACAACAACGACTTCGACTCCGGCAAGTTCCAGTACTACGCCGGCCCGGTCAAGGTGTACGCCAAGGGCAAGTGCGTGACGATCCGCGCGACCACCTACTACTACGACGAGGTGGGCGTGAAGGACGCCGTCGGCGTTCACTGCGGTTAGACGATCAACACCTCCAGCGTGCGCGGGCCGTGCACGCCCTCGACCCGGTTGAGCTCGATGTCGCTCGTCGCCGAGGGCCCGCTGATGAAGGTCAGCGGGCGCGTCGGTTCCAGGCGCCGCAACGCTTCCGGCACCGAACCGGCGATCTGGTCGGTGCGCACCACGCACAGGTGGTAGTCGGGCAGCAGGGTGAGCGCCCTGCGTCCCTGGGCCTCGCCGCCGTCCAGCACGATCGTGCCGGTGTCGGCGATCGCGACCGCGCACCCGGTGAGCACGCCGTCGGCCTGGTCCAGCTCCTCGATGGTCAGCGGGTCGTGCAGCCACGTGACGCCGTCGATCAGCCACTCGGCCGGAACGTCCTGGGGCGCAACGATCCGCTTGCCCTTGAGGCGTTCGAGTGCGGCCGGCACGTCGGTGACGGTGTGGACGATCGCGCGGTAGTCCGCGACCCGTTCGGCGAACAGTTCGACACCTCCCGGGCCCTCAGCGTTGTAGCCGCGGACGGTCGGTGGCGCCGGCGGGACCTTCGCGTTGCGGATGTGGTTGAGGATCTCTTCTTTGGCGCTAGCCACGGTTCTTCCTCCACCACGTGCGGAACGACTCGGCCGGCGGTGCGGGCACGTCCCGCGAGGACGTCCACTTCGAACCGGGCCACGGCAGCGACGTGATCCTGCCGTCGCGGGCCAGGAAACGGGCCAGGGAACCGGCTTTCTGCGCCTTCTCGTAGCGCGAGGCCGAGGCGAACAGCCACGCGGCGGCGGCCATCGCGACCGACTCCGCCGTACGTCCCTTGGCCTCCACTGCCTCGGCGCGCAGGTGCGTGAGGACGGACGGGATGTCGATCCGCACCGGGCAGACCTCGAAGCACGCGCCGCACAACGACGACGCGTAGGGCAGCGAGGCCGCCTGCGGGTCGTGCATGTCGCCGACCAGTTGCGGCGTCAGGATCGCGCCGATCGGGCCGGGGTAGACCGAGCCGTACGACTTGCCGCCGGTGCGTTCGTAGACGGGGCAGACGTTGAGGCACGCACTGCACCGGATGCAGCGAAGTGCTTGGCGCCCAACGGAATCCTCGAGCGTCGCGGTGCGACCGTTGTCGATCAGCACGAGGTGGAACCGCTGCGGGCCGTCGCCCTCGGTGACGCCCGTCCACACGCTCGTGTACGGGTTCATGCGTTCGGCCGTGGACGAGCGGGGCAGCAGCTGGAGGAAGACCTCCAGGTCCTGCCACGTCGGCACGAGTTTCTCGATGCCCATCACGGTGATCAGGGTGTCCGGCAGCGTGAGGCACATCCGGCCGTTGCCCTCGGACTCCAGCACCACGATCGACCCGGTGTCGGCGACGGCGAAGTTCGCGCCGGAGATCGCGACCTTGGTGGTGAGGAACTTCTCGCGCAGGTAGACGCGGGCGGCCTCGGCGAGGTCGGCCGGTTCGTCGGACACCTCGACGCCCATGCGGCGCTGGAAGATCTCGCGGATCTCCGAGCGGTTGCGGTGGATCGCGGGCACCAGGATGTGTGACGGCCGGTCGTCACCGAGCTGCACGATCAGCTCGGCGAGGTCGGTCTCGATCGCGTGCACACCGCCGGCTTCGAGCGCCTCGTTCAGCCCGATCTCGGCCGTGGCCATGGACTTGACCTTGACGACCTCGTTCGCGTTCTCCTGCCGGCACAGGTCGAGGACGATCCGGTTGGCCTCCTCGGCGTCGCGCGCCCAGTGGACCGTTCCGCCCCTGGCCGTCACCTGCTCCTCCAGCTGGAGCAGGAGTGGTTCGAGGCGCGCCAGGACGTCGTTCTTGATCTGCTCGCCGGCGACCCTGAGCATCTCCCAGTCGGTCATCTCGGCGACCGCGGCCTCCCGGCGCCCCCGGATCGTGCCGGTGGCCCTGCGCAGGTTCTGCCGCAGCTGGGTGTCCTGCAGCGCCTCCCTGGCGGCCTTCGGGAACGTCGGGCTGCCCAGCCACGTCACCGGGTTGCGAGCCACGGTTCCTCCTCCGTCGAAGCCAGGATCTCCGCCAGGTGCACCGGCCGGACGCCCGCGCGCAACCGCGAGAGCCCGCCGCCGATGTGCATGAGGCACGAGTTGTCGCCCGCGGACAGCACCTCGGCGCCGGTGTCGAGCACGCACCGCATCTTGTCCGCGAGCATCGCCGTGGACGTCTCGGCGTTCTTCACCGCGAACGTGCCGCCGAACCCGCAGCAGTGCGTCGCGTCGGGCAGCTCCACCAGATCGAGTGCTTTCACCGCTCTGAGCAGCGCCAACGGCTTGTCGCCGACCCCCAGCATGCGCAACGAGTGACACGTGGGGTGGTAGGTGACCCGGTGGGGGAACCAGGCGCCGACGTCGGTCACGCCGAGCACGTCGACGAGGAACTCCGCGAGCTCGAAAGTGCGCGGCGGAGACTCACCGAGGGTGGGATGGATTTCCCGAACCATGCCCGCACATGACCCGGATGGCGCAACGACGTAGTCGTAGCTCCCGAAGACGTCGGTGTACTTGCGCGCCAGAGGCTTCGAATGTTCCCGGTAGCCGGTGTTGAAGTGCATCTGGCCGCAGCACGTCTGGTCGAGGGGGAACTCGACCTGGCAGTCGAGCCTCTCCAGCAAACGCACCACGGCCCGGGCCGTCTCCGGGAAGAACGTGTCGGTCAGGCAGGTCGCGAACAGTGCCACTTTCACCCGCACACCCTCTCCTTGAATTCATCCGATGTCTACCCGGATCGGTGGACCGTCCGGGGGTACGCCGGGCGCGCCTCTTGCTATAGGGGCGCCCCACAGCACAGCATGTGCACCGTGGGCGACCTGTTGACCGAGCGCGCCGTGCTCGGTGTCATCGCGACCCTGGCCGTTCTGGGCCTCTTCGTGATGCTGTGCCGCGCTCGACGAGTCAGCACCTCCGTCGAGGATGCTGTGATGGACATGCTCGACCGCATGTCCAGGGCGTCGAGCGACCTCCGCGCGGGCTTGACCGAGGAGGCGGCCAACAAGGCCACCCCTCACCTGCGCGAGATGCTCCGGTGCGTAGCGGTCGCCATCACCGACGAAGAAGGCACCGTCCTCTCGTGGGACGGCGGCGCGAACGACCACTACGAGTACCTCCGCGACACGGTGGCCCGGGCCATCAACAACTGCCACAAGGAACACGTCGACCACCGCAAGCTCGGCTGCGAGCTGCAGGGCCCGTGCTCCCTGCACAGCGTCGTCGTGGTCCCGCTGGTGGTCGAGGGCGACGTGGCCGGCACGTTGATCGTGGTCTCCGGCGTCGCCTCCAAGCGCCAGATCCGCATGGCCGAGGAAACGGCCCGCTTCGTCTCCACGCAGCTCGAACTCGAGGTCGTCCAGAAGCAGCGCCAGGCCCTGGCCCAGGCCGAGGTGAAGGCCCTGCGGGCCCAGATCTCGCCGCACTTCGTCTACAACGCCCTGAACACGATCTCCTCGCTGATCCGCACCGACCCCGCGCACGCCCGTGAGCTGCTGCAGGAGTTCGCGGAGTTCACGCGCTACTCGTTCCGCACCGACGGCCTGTTCACGACCCTCGCCGACGAACTGACCAACATCCACCGCTACCTGACCATCGAACAGGCGCGGTACGGCTCGCGGTTGAACGTGCGGCTGAGGATCGCCCCCGAGGTGTTGCAGGTCGTCCTGCCGTTCCTGGTGCTGCAACCGCTGGTCGAGAACGCGGTCCGGCACGGCCTGGCCAAGAAGCCCGGCGGCGGCATGCTCACCATCACCGCCGAGGACAACGGCAACGAGGCCCTCATCAGCGTCGAGGACGACGGCGTGGGCATGGACCCCGAACGCCTCGACGACATCAAGGACGCCCACCAGACCGGCGCCCACGTCGGCATCGGCAACATCAACGACCGGATGCGCACCGTGTTCGGCGTCGAGTACGCCCTGGTCGTGGAGACGGCGCCGAACGCAGGCACCAAGGTGATCCTCAACGTGCCGAAGTTCGCCCGCAACGTGCTGCCGAACCTGAACATCGGATCGCAGATGACGGACGAGCCGATGACGAACGAGCAGCCGGCGATCCGCGCCTGACCACGCCTTGGCGAGCATCGGCGAGGTGGTCGCCGCCCTCCGGCACGTGGTCGCTGACCTGCCGTTCGCTGCGCTCGCGGATGCGCTCGAACTGGCTGAAGGCGCGAAGGCGTTGGTCGAACGTGTCGCCGAAGGCAGCGGGCAGGATGAGTTCGCCCAGGTCATCGGTTCGTTCGATCAGGCAGTCGACGGCATCGGTGAACTGCAGGAACGGCTCACCGGCATCGAGCGTTCGGTCGTCGAGACCGCGAACAGACTGGAAGGGCAGGGTGCGAAGCAAGACCGCACCCCCCGTGCCGAAGACGCCGCTGGGGCGCAACCGCAGGAGCGACTTCTCTCGGTCCTCCCCGAGCGTGAGGAACCCGGAGGGAAGACCACGGGGTTCTGGCTGGACCAGGACGGACGGGTGCGAGGGCCGGTCGTGAGTGGTCGGGGGCCGCTGCGCGATCAAGCTGTCGAAGGGCTTCGCCGGCTCGGCCTCGTGTCCGGGAAGGGCACCTTGACGGTCGCGGACCACGTCGAGGTGCAGATCGCCGTCCAAACGGAGCTCAGCGGGGAAGCCGACACGATGTTGGCGGTCAACAACCGCCCGTGCGACGTCGGTCCGTTCTCCTGCGACCGGGTGGTACCGAGGGTGCTGCGGCCTGGCCAACGGCTTACGGTCTACTGGCCGGGCGGAGTGAAGTCGTACATCGGCAAGGAGCGTTGACCGTGGGCTATGTGCTCGACATCGCTTATCGGCACGATCAGGAGCCCAGACACCTGCGGAGCCGCGAGGACGTGGACGCGTTCGTCGACGAACTGCTGACCCTCGGACCCTCCTACAACGCCGCCACCGCGTATGCGGTGGAGGAAGACAGCGAAGACCTCCCCGACCACGAGCTGTTGATCGGCGCGAACGCGGTGACCGGGCTCGGGGCCGTGCGCTACAGCGCAGAGGCGGGTACCTGGTACGTCCGTGGCGAGCACATCAGGCCCGAGAACATCTCGTTCGGCTACTTCGGGACAGCACAGGAGTTCCCGCCTGACGCCGAGGTACCACTGAGGCGCGTCCGGGAAGTCCTGTGGGGGCTGCTGGAGAGCCGCGGCGAGCGGCCCGTCGGTCAGGACTGGACCGAGACGGACTGACCCGCGCCGACGCAACGAAAGTTGCAAGGTCAAGCATGCTCAACCCCGGCGTGCATCGTGCCGATTGTGGTGTTGACCAATGATCCGCCGGTCGTTGAGCAACCAGAGGCCGGCCGCGAGTAAAGGCCACATCCAGTGCACGAACCCAAAGCACCCGAACGCGTCCGCGTCTGCATCAAGTGCACCGCGAAGGGCTTCAACAGCTGCAAGTGCTGACCCGGCACCACGGTGAACCCGCAGTTCAGCGCGCCGCGACCGCCAGGGTCGTGATCAGCACGACCGCGCACACCCCCCAGCTCACCCACATCCAGTAGATGTGCATCGGCGTCGGCCCGGCCGCGTTCTGCCGTCCCCGGTCGTCCCACCACTCGACGTACCGTTCGAGCCACCGGATCGGGTTGAACGTCACCGACCGAACCTAGCAGCCCAAAAGGTGTTCCAGGTCACGTGGGAGCAACCCGACCACCATCGAGGCTCCCGCGTCACCGCGAAACGCACGTACTGTCGAGTACATGAGCGTCACGGACAAGATCGCGGCCCGTCTCCCGAGGGTCATGGACCGGGGTGAACGGCCTCCGGTCGTCGCTGCGGTGCGGTTGCACGGGGTCATCACCCCGCAGTCCTCGCCGGTCGCCCGCAACACGATCAGCCTCCAGAACGTCGAGTCGGCCATCAACCGGGCGTTCGACAACGAGCGGCTGATCGCCGTGGCCCTGCTCATCAACTCTCCCGGCGGCGCGCCGACGCAGTCCGCCCTCATCGCCGAACGCATCCGCGAGCTCGCCACCAAGAAGCACGTGCCGGTGCTCGCGTTCTGCGAGGACGTGGCGGCGTCCGGTGGCTACTGGCTGGCCTGCGCCGGTGACGAGATCTACGCGCACGGCACGAGCCTCGTCGGTTCGATCGGTGTCGTGAGCTCGGGGTTCGGTCTCAACGGCCTGCTGGACAAGGCGGGCGTCGAGCGCCGCGTCTACACCGCGGGCGAGAACAAGGTGCGGCTCGACCCGTTCCAGGCCGAGAAGCCGGAGGACGTCGAGTGGCTCAAGGGCCTGCACGCCGATCTGCACGAGCAGTTCAAGGCGTGGGTGACGGAACGCCGCGGCGCGAAGCTCTCCCAAGACGCCGACCTGTTCAGCGGCGAGGTGTGGACCGGCAGCAAGGCGCAGGAACTCGGCCTGATCGACGGTCTCGGCACGATCCGGACCGTCATCGCGAAGCGGTTCCCGGACGCCGAGCTGACCATCGCGGAGCCGCGCAAGCCGTTGCTGGCCAAGCTCGGGCTGACCGGCGCGTCCACCCGATCGGGCGATCTCGTGACGCAGGTGCTCGCCAGCGTCGAGGAACGTGCTCGCTGGTCCCGATTCGGGCTGTGAGCATCAGTTCGGTTTCACCGGGCGTGTCGAGACCTGCCCCGGCGTAGACACGGCTGCACATTGGTGGGCAAGATGCCCGACACAGTGAGTACCCAAGACAACGCCGGTCTCCTCGTCCTCGCAGTCGATGACGAGGCCCCTGGCCTGAGCGAGATCAAGTTCCTGCTCGAGAGCAGCCCTCACATCCGGCGCGTCCTCACGGCGTTCGACGCCGCCGAGGCACTGCGCATCCTGAGGGGTGACTACGAGCAGGAGGTCATGGCTCGGACCAAGGCAGGCCTGCCGCCGGTCGACGCCGTCTTCGCCGACATCAACATGCCGGGGCTGTCGGGCATGGACCTGGCGCGGGTGCTCAGCGCGTTCCGGTACCCGCCCGCGCTCGTGTTCGTGACGGGTGTCGAGGAACGGGACGCGCTCGTGACGGCCTTCGACGTCGGCGCGCTCGACTTCATCAACAAGCCGATCAACGAGGAACGCGTCCTCAAGGCCATCTCGCGGGTCGCGGACCGGGTGGGGCGCACGGCTGCCCCCAGCACGCCGGCGGCGCAGTCCGCCCAGAACCCCGCCGAACCGACCGACGACGAGGTCATCCCCGTCGAGCTCGGCGGCACCATCAAGCTCGTCCCGCGCGCGTCCGTGCGGTACGTCGAGGCGCAGGGCGACTACGCCCGCCTGCACACGCAGGACGGCAGCCACCTCGTCCGCATCCCGCTGGCGCAGCTCGAAGAGCGCTGGGCGAACGCCGGGTTCGTGCGCATCCACCGGTCGTACCTGGTGGCGTTGCCGCTGGTGAGCGAGCTGCGGATGACGGCGAACGGCTACGCGGTCGTGATCGGCACCGGGGACGGGGCCAAGGAGCTCCCGGTCAGCCGCAGGCACACCAAGGAGCTCAAGGAACGGATCGTGCGACCGCCGAAGAGCGGCTGGTGAGCAGGCACGACGCGGGAAAGCCGGAGCAGCCCGCCCGCGAGGCCTGGCTGGGTGAACAGGGCAGCAGGCCACGACGGCGCCGGGTCGTGCTCGCGGACTCCACGAAGAAGAGCGGCAAGGCGTTACGCACGATCATCGAGCTGGAGGAGCAGACCAGCGTCGGTGAGAAGCTGGTGCGCGACCTCATCCGCCAGCAGCTCAAGTCGGCGTTCGGGCTCGCGTTCGCGGTCCTGATCGGCATGTGCCTGTTGCCGATCACGTTCTACCTGGTCCCGTCCATCGGTGACCTCGAGATCCTCGGCATCCCCCTCCCGTGGCTCGTGCTCGGTCTCGCGCCCTTCCCGATCCTCTACGGCGTCGGGTGGGTGTTCCGCAGGCAGGCCGAACGGCACGAGCGGGACTTCGTGAACATGGTCGACCGCTGACGTGAACGCCACCTACTGGAGCCTCAGCGCCATCGTCGCCGTTGCGGCCGTGACGTTCCTGCTCGGCTACGTCGGGTCGCGCAAGGCGAACACCACCCCGGACTTCCTGGTGGCGCGCCGCGCGATCCCGGCCACCCGCAACGCCGCCGCGATCTCCGGCGAGTACCTGTCCGCGGCGTCGTTCCTCGGCGTCGCCGGGCTCGTGCTGAAGGACGGCGTCGACGCCCTCTGGTACCCGATCGGCTTCACGGCGGGCTACCTCGCGCTGCTGCTGTTCGTGGCGGCACCGCTCAGGCGGTCCGGCGCCTACACGCTGCCCGACTTCGCCGAGGCCCGGCTGGGATCGGCGAACGTCCGGCACTTCAGCACGTTCTTCGTGGTCTGCATCGGCGTGCTGTACCTGGTGCCGCAGCTCCAGTCCGCGGGTCTCACGCTGACCACGATCACCGGCCTGCCCGCGTGGTTCGGCGGCCTGATCGTGACGGCCATCGTGGTGATCAACGTGCTCGGCGGCGGCATGCGCGCGATCACGCTCGTGCAGGCGTTCCAGTACTGGGGCAAGCTCTTCGCGATCGCCGCGCCGACGTTCGTGCTGTTCGTGGTGTTCCTGGCCGCGCCGGACCGCGGCACGCAGCCGATCAGCGACGACGGCGTGGTGCGGTTCCCGAAGTCCGAGTCGGTCACCATCGCCGAACAGGTCGTGAAGGTCCGCGTCGACCAGCCGCTGACGTTGCGGGTGCGCGGCCAGATCGACGGCAGGGACGCGGACGGGCCGGTGTTCTGGGGTCGCGGCGTCTACGAGCTGAGCCCCGGCACGACCATGGAGTTCACCGCGGGCAGCCCGGTGCCGGTGGTCGAGGGCTCGCCGACGTCGAACTACGACTGGACGCGCCCGCAGACCGGCGGCATCTCCGAGCTGATCAGGACGTACTCGCTGATCTTCGCGACGTTCCTCGGCACGATGGGCCTGCCGCACGTGCTGGTCCGCTTCTACACCAACCCGGACGGCAAGGCGGCCCGGCGCACGGCGTTGCACGTGCTCTACCTGCTGGGCCTCTTCTACATCTTCCCGACGGTGCTGGGCGTGCTGGCGCGGCTCTACCTGCCGCAGCTGCTGGTGACCGGGCGGACCGACGCGGCGGTGCTGATGCTGCCGGAGACGATGCTGCCGAACCTCGGCGGTCAGATCGTCGGCGCGATCGTCGCGGCGGGTGCGTTCGCGGCGTTCCTCTCGACCAGTTCGGGACTCGTGGTGTCGGTCGCCGGCGTCGTGTCGACGGACATCATGCCGGGCAAGGTTCGTGACTTCCGGTGGGCAACCGTGTTCACCGGACTCGTAGCTATCGGGCTCGCTCTGCTGTTGCCGCGCTCGGACGCGTCACTGACCGTGGCCATGTCGTTCGCGTTGGCGGCCTCGACCTTCTGCCCGCTCCTCGTGCTGGGCATCTGGTGGAGGGGACTCACCTGGGTGGGCGCGGTGTGCGGGCTCGTGCTCGGCGGTGGCATGGTCATCGCGGCCCAGGCCGTCAGCGTCGTCAGCTCGTACACCGGCCGCTGGGCGCCCGCGTTCATCACGCAACCTGCGCTGATCACCGTTCCGATCGCGTTCGCGACCATGATCGTGGTCAGCAAGGCGACCCGCAGACGGGTGCCGCCGGACGTCAGCCAGATCCTGCTGCGGCTGCACGCCCCGGACCCACTGGGCTTCATCCGGGACCGCGACGTCGCCCGCTTCGGGACCGCCGAGGAGAAGGCCAGGATGGCCGAGGACAAGCGCAGGGGAGCTGGACGAACACTGTGAGTCACCACCGTTTCAAATGGGTGAAAATTGGTCACTCGAATCGGTGAACGGTGATTCCGGTCACGCAGAGTGCCCTTCGTCTACGCATACTGACCGTTCGTCGCATCACCCGACTGCTGGGCGCAACGGCACGAACGGGGCCTTACCTGAGTGACTCAAGTCTCCATACGGTTCCTGACCAAGAACGGACCGCACCTGGAGGCATTACGTGCACGTCACGTTGCTGACACCTACGACGAGTACCGCGAGGAGGGGCCTGTGAGCAGCGTTGAACACACCCCGTCTGAGTCGGCCCCAGACGCACAGAAGTGGGCCGACGTCCAAGCGAGCGCTGACTTCACCGAGCTGAAGCAACGACTGCGCAAGTTCGTGTTCCCCGTCTCCGGACTGTTCCTCGCCTGGTACCTGCTGTACGTGCTGCTGGCTGACTACGCACACGACTTCATGTCCACCAAGGTGATCGGCAACATCAACGTCGGGCTCATCTTCGGCCTGCTGCAGTTCGTGTCGACCTTCGTCATCACGACGCTGTACGTGCGGCACGCCAACAAGAACCTCGACCCGCTCGCGGAGAAGCTCCGCAACGAGATCGAGGGAGACGGCAAGTGAACGAGTCCAGCCCGATCCTCAACATCAGCATCTTCGGTGTCTTCGTCATCGCCACGTTGATCGTGGTCATCCGGGCGAGCCGCAACACGAAGACCGCCGCCGACTACCTGGCGGCGGGCCGCGCGTTCACCGGTCCGCAGAACGGCATCGCGATCGCCGGTGACTACCTGTCGGCCGCGTCGTTCCTCGGCATCGCGGGCGCCATCGCCCTCAACGGCTACGACGGCTTCCTGTACTCGATCGGCTTCCTGGTGGCGTGGCTCGTCGCGCTGCTGCTGGTCGCCGAGCTGCTGCGCAACACCGGCAAGTACACGATGGGCGACGTGCTGAGCTTCCGGATGCGCCAGCGTCCGGTCCGCGCCGCCGCCGCCACGTCGACCATGGCGGTCTCGTTCTTCTACCTGCTGGCCCAGATGGCCGGTGCCGGCGGTCTCGTCGCGCTGCTGCTCGGCATCACCGGCACCGGCGGCCAGGCCCTGGTCATCGCCGTCGTTGGCGCCCTGATGATCGCCTACGTCCTCATCGGCGGCATGAAGGGCACCACCTGGGTGCAGATCATCAAGGCGGTCCTGCTGATCGCCGGTGCGGGCATCATGACCGTCTGGGTGCTCGCCAAGTACGGCTTCAACCTCTCGTCCCTGCTCGGTGCCGCGGTCGACGCCGCCCCGAAGGCGGGCGAGAAGCTCCTCGGCCCGGGCCTGCAGTACGGCGCGACCGGCACCAGCAAGCTGGACTTCCTGTCGCTGGCCCTCGCCCTGGTCCTCGGCACCGCGGGTCTGCCGCACATCCTGATGCGCTTCTACACCGTGCCGACGGCGAAGGAAGCCCGTCGCTCGGTCGTCTGGGCGATCTGGCTGATCGGCATCTTCTACCTGTTCACCCTGGTCCTGGGCTACGGCGCCGGCGCGCTCGTCGGTCCCGACAAGATCAACGCGGCGCCCGGCAAGGCCAACTCGGCCGCCCCGCTGCTCGCGCTGGAACTGGGTGGCCCGATCCTGCTCGGCCTGATCGCGGCGGTCGCCTTCGCGACGATCCTCGCGGTCGTGGCGGGCTTGACGATCACGGCGTCGGCGTCGTTCGCACACGACATCTACGCCAACATCATCAAGAAGGGCCAGGAGGAGGACAAGGACTCCGAGGTCAAGGTCGCTCGCATGACCGCGATCGTCATCGGCCTCGTGTCCATCGGCGGCGGCATCATCGCCAACGGCCAGAACATCGCGTTCCTCGTGGCACTGGCCTTCGCGGTCGCGGCCTCGGCGAACCTGCCGACGATCCTCTACTCGCTGTTCTGGAAGAGGTTCAACACCTCGGGCGCGCTGTGGAGCATCTACGGCGGTCTGATCGTGACGATCACCCTGATCATCCTGTCGCCCGCCGTCTCCGGCAAGCCGACCTCGATGTTCAAGAACGCCGACTTCGACCTGTTCCCGCTGTCGAACCCCGGCATCGTCTCGATCCCCGTCGCGTTCCTGCTGGGCTACGTCGGCACGATCCTCTCGAAGGACAAGGCCGACCCCGCCAAGCAGGCCGAGATGGAGGTCCGCTCCCTCACGGGTGCGGGCGCCGAGAAGGCCATCGCGCACTAGTTCCCCCGCAGCACCGCGAACGGGCCGTCCCTCACCAGGGGCGGCCCGTTCGTCGTCGTGCAACCCTGAGCTCGCGGTTGGCGTATTGCACGCGACCGCGGCAAGAACTTGGGGGACCGGAGTGCGACGAGACGAAGAGTTCTCGGAGTTCTTCCAGAGCAGGTTCGACTGGGCGAGGCGCACGGCGTACGCGTTGTGCGGCGACTGGTCGGAAGCGGAAGAACTCGCACAGAACGCCTTCGTGAAGGCGTATGCGAAGTGGCCGAGCGTGCGGCGCGACAGTGCCGAGGCGTACGTGCGGATGATCCTCACCCGCCTGTTCCTGGACACCAAGCGACGGGTGCGCGGACGTGAAGACCCCGTCGCCGAGGTGCCGGAACGCGGTGTCGCCGGGGGTTTCGGCGAGCCCGACTCCCAGTTGCACCGGGCGTTGCAACAGGTGCCGCCCAAGCAACGGGCCGTGCTCGTGCTGCGGTACGTGCACGACCTGTCCATCGAGCAGGCAGCCGCTGAGCTGGGCTGTTCGGAGGGCAACGTGAAGAGCCAGTCAGCAAGGGGGTTGTCGGCGCTCCGCGAGGCGTACGGCCGCCCGGTCGAATCGGAGAGTGCCTCATGAGGATCGAAGACGAGCTGCGCGGAGCTCTCGACGTGCCCGCGCCACCAGCCGCCACCACGCTCGAAGACGTGCTCAGGCGCGGCAAGCGCAAGGTCGCAGTTCGGCGGGCCGGTGTCGCGGGAAGCGTGCTGGTCGTCGTCGCGGTGGTCGCGGCGGGTGTGCTCGGCCTGCCGTTCAGGTCGGCGGGTCCGGCCGACCCGGTGAACTGGGCTCGTGCGACCCAGGCGCCGGGGCAGCAGCCGGACCCTCCCCGGGACAGCCGGGCGTGCAGCGAGAACCCGAACCCGCCGCCCGTGCTCAGCAGGGGAGGCGAGTCGCTGGACCGGAAGCAGACGGACGCGTGGCTGGACCTGACGCAGTCGTTGCTGCCGAACGAGAAGCTCACCTCGACGCCCATCGGGTACGACCTCGTCCGCGTGTTCACGGTCGACGTGGGCACCTCCAGCGCCGTGCGGTTCTCCAGGGTGCGGTTCGACGGTCTCAGCCCGTCGGCGGCGGCGGACCGGGCGCTGTGGGCGTCCGGCGGGTGTACGCCGCCACGCCGGACCACCAACGCCGAGGGCACCGTGTTCCAGCTCTACGACGCCGCCCCGACGGGACAGGCCCTGTACGTCTTCCGGGCCGACGGCCGCTCGCTGCAGCTGGAACAGGTCAGCGTGGCGTCGGAGGCCGGGTCGCTGCCGCTGTCCGAGGCGGACTTCGTGAAGCTCGGAGCCGCCGTCGCGGAGGGGCTCTGAGGGTGGACCCGTGCCGGAGGTTCACGTCCGTGCAACCTCCGGCATGGGAACATCTACGGCGTGACTGTTCCAAGCGTGGGTATCACCGACGTTCCTGCCGAGCTGCCCGAGGGCGCCGTCCTGCTGGACGTGCGTGAGCAGGACGAGTGGGACGCGGGCCACGCGCCCGGCGCCGTGCACGTCCCGATGAGCGAGATCGGCGCCCGCCTCGAGGAGGTGCCGAACGACGTGCAGCTCTACGTCGTGTGCCGCGCCGGTGGCCGGTCCGCCCGCGTGACCCAGTACCTCAACGAGAACGGCTGGGAGGCCGTCAACGTCGAGGGCGGCATGCAGCACTGGGAGGCCGCCGGCCGTCCGCTCGAAGGCGGCACCGACGGCGCGGAACCCCAGGTCATCTGATCGTGCAGCCGCTGCAGCCGATGCGCGTGGACTGGGTGGCGACCCCGCCACCCGGTGCGTACCCGCAGCCGTCGCGCCGGTCGCAGCGGCGGTCCTACGCCGGTCCGCCGACCTACCCGGTCCCGCCGCGGTGGGGTTTCCCGCTGCTCGCGTGGCGCTGGCCGACCGCGGTGCCGGGTGCCTCGGAGACGGCGAACTCCGTCGACAACGTCCGGCGGCTGGGCCGGTTCGCGCAGAACACCCAGTTCGTGCTGGCCGTCCTCGCCGTGTGGGCGGCGGGCTCCGAGATCTGGCGCTACGTGCTGGTCGCGCAGAGCCGTTTCGGCGCGTTGTCGCCGACCGTCGTGAACACCTCGGACGCCATGGTCGTCGCGTCCGGGGTGCTCTACATGTGCGTCGTGGTCCTGGCCCAGGTCCCCGTCCTGCTGTGGTTGTGGCGGGCGCGGAACGTGGCCGCGGGCCTCGCGGGCTACGGGCCGTCGCGGTCCGGCGTCACCTCCCTGCTGCTGATGCTCGTGCCCGGCGTGAACCTCGTGGTGCCCGGTTCGGTGCTCGCGGAACTCGAACACGCCGTGGCCCGCCGTCCGGCCGACCAGCGCCCGCAGCCGTCGAAGGTGCTGCGCTGGTGGTGGGGCTTCTGGGTCGCCGCCGGCCTGCTCTTCTGGATCATGCTGATGTGGAGCGCGCGGGACAGCACGCAGGCCAGGGCGGACGGCGTCCTGCTGCACGCGTTCGCCGACCTGGTGCTCGCCGGTCTCGCCGTGACGTCGCTGCTGGTGATCCGCCGCATCACGACGTTGCTGCTGCCGGTGGACGCCGCGTCCGTCCGGCTGATGCGCGTGGTCGAGGTCAAGGACGCTCCCGAGCCGCCGCTGCGGGCCGTGCGCGCCTCCGGTTCGCCCCGCTGAGTTCAGCCCGCGTTCGCCCTCGCGGACCTTCCGGCGCCACCGCGCGAGTGCCAGGTTGGGTTCATGCGGACACTCATCGGGGCTCTGGTGATCGCTTTGGCCGTTCCGGGCGTCGCTCAGGCTCACCACCGGGACTTCGACCTCCAGGCCCACCGCGGCGGCATCGGCCTGACGGTCGAGAGCACGCTCAAAGCGTTCGGCAAGGCGCTCGAACTCGGCGTGACCACCCTGGAACTGGACGTCCAGATCACCCGCGACGGCCGTGAGGTCATCACCCACGACCGCAGGACGAACCCCTCCAAGTGCCTGGACACGGCGCCCGCGTTCCCCGGCGACCCGGAGTTCCCGTACGCAGGCAAGTACGTGAAGGACCTGACGTTCGCCCAGGTCAGAACACTGGACTGCGGCAGCACGCGCTGGTCGCAGTACCCGGACCAGGAACTCTCGCCCGGCGCCCGCATGCCCACCCTCGCCGAACTCTTCGACCTGGCCCGCAAGCACCGCGCGTGGGGCGTCCGCTTCAACATCGAGACCAAGGTGGAAGCCGCAGCCCCGCACGAAACGGCCCCGCGCGAACAGTTCGTGCAGCGCACCGCCCAGGAGGTCCGCCGCTCCGGCTTCCTGCCGAACGTGACCGTCCAGTCCTTCGACTGGGGCACCCTGATGCGCATGCGCCAGGTCGAACCGCGCCTCCCGCTCGTCGCGCTGACCCAGCCCGAGATGCTGCGCCCCGGCTCACCGTGGACGGGCGGCCTGGAACTGGCCGACTTCGGCGGCAGCGTCGCGCGAGCCGTGAAGTCCTTCGGCGCCTCCGCCCTGTCGCCGGTGCACGGCAACCCGCAGAACGGCAAGGTCGGCGACCCGGACTACGTGCCGTTCACGACCCGCGCGCTGGTGGCTGACGCACACCGCCAGGGTCTCAAGGTGGTCCCGTGGACCACCAACGACCCGGCGACGATGCACAAGCTCATCGACGACGGCGTGGACGGGATCATCACCGACTACCCGGACCGGCTGCGCGACGTGATGGAGGACCGCGGGTTCAAGCTCCCGAAGCGCTACCCGAGGCGTTAGGAGTCACTCGGCGCTGAGCGGCAGCGAGTGCAGGCCGCGGATCACGAACTCGGCCCGCCGGTGCGGTTCCTCGGCCAGCACCACCCCGGGCAGCTTCCGGTGCAACGACGACAGCGCCGCCTCCACCTCGATCCGGGCCAACGGCGCCCCGAGGCAGTAGTGGATGCCCATCCCGAACCCGAGGTGCTGGTTCTTCTCCCGCCCGATGTCCAGCGAGTCGGGGTTCTCGAACACCAGCGGGTCGCGCGCGGCGGCACCGAGCAGAGCGGCGATCTTCTCGCCGGGCTCGATCACGTGCCCGGCGATCTCCACGCGCTCGGTGGCCGTGCGCTCGAAGAGCTGCAACGGCGAGTCGAAGCGGATGAGCTCCTCGACGGCCGTGGGCATCAAGGCCGGCGAAAGCCGTTCCCACTGCGACCGGTGCTGCATCAGCGCGTACACGCCGTTGCCGATGACGTTGACCGTCGCCTCGTGTCCCGCCATCAACAACAACACGGCCGTGGCAACGAGTTCGTCCTCGGTGAGGCGAGCGCCGTCGGTGTCGGTGACGGCCACCAGGTCGGACACCAGGTCCGAGCCGGGGGAGACGCGGCGCAGCGCCACCAGTTCGCGCAGGTAGGCGACGAACTCGGTCGCGGCACGTTCGGCGGCCGCCTGCTGGTCGGCGGGCAGGCCGTACTCGTACATCTTCACGATGGCGTTGGACCACGGCTGGAGCAGGTGGCGGTCCGGGCCGGGCACGCCGAGGAGTTCGGCGATCACCTCGACCGGCAGGGGGGCGGCCACGTGGGCGAGCAGGTCGGCCTGGCCCTCGTCCTTGATCTTCTCGGCCAGGTCGTCGACGAGCTTGTCGGCGAGGTCGGCCACCCACGGGCGGAGGCGTTCGACGTGGCCCCGGCCGAACGCGGCGGCCACCAGGCGGCGCAGGCGGGTGTGGGTGGGCGGCTCGTTCTCCAGCAGCGAGTTGCGGTGCAGGAGGTTGAACGACATGAACTGCTCGACCGGCTTCACGTCCGACCAGATGCGGCCCAGCGAGCGGTGCCGCAGGACGGCGGAGCAGGCGGCGTGCGAGACGGCGACGGCGACGCCCATCTGCTCGTGGTGATGCACCTCACCGGCTTCGCGCAGGGCGGCGAAGGCCGGGTACGGGTCGGCGATGAACGCGGGATCGCGCTGGTCGAACGTCACAAGGCGGGACGGTAAGTCGCGATCGGCGTTTCGTCCACGTCCATTTGATTGATGACTCAAATTGTTGCGGAGACCGCAGTGCTCTGGGCGCCGGAGCGCGCGGTGAAGGTCGGCGGCCACAGCACTATGGTTCGGGGTGTGCAGCAGCCTGCCGTCGTCGCGCACCGTGGCGCGTCCACAGACCGTCCTGAGCACACCATCGGCGCGTACGAACTCGCGCTCAAAGAGGGTGCGGACGGGCTCGAATGCGACATCCGCCTGTCCAAGGACGGCACGATCGTGTGTGTGCACGACCGCACGCTCAGCCGGACGTCCAACGGCCGTGGCACCGTGAGCGCTCTCACTCTCGAAGAGCTCCAGCGACACGACTACGGCAGCTGGCACCGCTACGGGCAACCGGCCGAGTTGCTGCTGCTCGACCAACTCCTGGAGCTCGTGAAGGGCACCAACGTCACGCTGTTCGTCGAGACCAAGCACCCGGTCCGCTACCGCAACGAGGTCGAGCGCAAGCTCGTCGAGGCCCTCAAGAGGCACGACCTCGCAGCCCAGATCGTCATGATGTCGTTCTCGCCGACGGCCGTGCAGGCGTTCCGCGCGCAGGCACCGGACATCCGCACGGTGCTGCTGCTCGACCGCCTCGGCCGGTACAAGTCCGGTGCCCTGCCCGCGTTCGCCGACTACACCGGCCCCGGCGTGCACCTGCTGCGCAACGACCCGGGGTACGTCGATCGGGCGAGGCGCGCGGGCCATGAGACGTACGTGTGGACGGTGGACAGCGCCGAGGACGTCGCCCTGTGCCGTGACCTGGGGGTCCGTTACCTCGCGACCAACGCCCCGGCGAACACCCGCCGCCTGCTGACGGCTAACTTGGCCACCTAGAAACGCCTGAGCACGAGGAGGGCCAAGGTGGCCAAGCGGACCGCGGTCAAGGACGCACCGAAGGACGGGATCAACCCGAAGCAGCCCTGCCCGTGCGGGTCCGGCAAGCGCTACAAGGCCTGCCACGGCGCGCCCGGTGGCGCGACCGACGTGATCGTGTCGCGGCCGTTCGAGGGTCTCGCCGCCGAGTGCGAGCTGATCGCGCTGCGCGAGTTCGTGCCGTCGGCCGTGGTGAAGCTGCCGCTCAAGGACGGGCGCGAGGTCACGCTCGCCACCGTGCTGCCGATGGCCGCCGCCGGTCTGATCCGCGGCGACGACGTGCCGTTCGTGGGCCTCCAGGTGCAGACGCGGTCCGGCGACATCAGCCGCGACCTCGCGCGCGCCGTGCGGTGGGCGCAGGACGCGAAGACCGGTGACGTGCTGCCGGTCGTCGGACCCGACAACGGCGAGAACCCCGGCCGGTTGCAGGACCTGCTGGACGTCGACGCCGACATCACGCCCGTGCTGCACACCGACTTCATCTGGTGGATGCCGGAGGGCACCGAGCCGACCGGTGACGTCGCGCTGTCGCTGGAGCGCGCGAACGCCGCGATCCTGCCGACCGAACGCCTCGACGCGCCCGGCGTGAAGGCCGCCTACTGGGTCGACGCGGGCGACAAGGCGCACCTGCGCTGGGTTCGCCCGGAGGCCGAGGAGAAGCTGCTGGACGCGATGGCCCGCCTGGCCGCCCGCGGTGAGCTCGACCTCGGCGAGGGCTCGCGCTACGCCGGGTCGTTCCGGGCGCACGGCCTGCTCGTGCCGGTGTGGGACCTCGACCGCGAGATGCACGCCCGTGAGTGGGCGGAGCCCGCCGAGGCGCTGGGCAAGCGCTTGCTGGAGGCGCTGGCCTCGGACGAGCAGCTGTCGGACGCCGAGCGGCGCGCCCGCGAGGGCCTGCGGGGACGTCAGATCACCCTGCGCTAGTCAGGCCACTGGTCCACAGGTTGTCCACAAGGTTGTGCACAGGGGGTTGTGGATAAGTGCTGCTGCACATCATCACGAAGGCCGGCTGGGACGCTGCCCAGTCGGCCGGGGCGATCACGCCCGCCGAGGGTGACGAGTTCGTCCACTGCTCCGACCGGGGTGTCGTGCACACCTCGGCCGGCAAGTTCTTCCACGGGCAGAGCGGCCTGCTGCTGCTCGTCATCGACCCGAAGGCGATCGAGGCACCGGTGCGCTGGGAGCCCGTGGCCGATTCGCCGCTGTGGTTCCCGCACGTCTACGGCCCGATCCCGGTCGCCGCGGTGACCGAGGTGCACGACTTCCCCAGTGAGCGGGACGGTTCGTTCGTTCTCCCGGAAGCCGTTGCCGTTCTGTGATTGAGTGAGGCAACCGTCCGGCACCCCTGGGCGTGGACTCCCCGAACGCAGTTCGCTGCTTCTGGGGAGGGGGGTGCCGTGACGGCAGTGCTGGGTGTGGAGTTGGCCGCCGAACGCGGCGGGGGAAGAGCGGAAGCCGTGGGGGATTTCGCTGAGTTCGTGCGCGTCTCGATGCCCGGACTCCTTCGTTACGGGCATGCGCTGACGGGGAACCCGCACGATTCGGCGGACCTGGTGCAGGCCGTGCTGGAGAAGGTCGGCTCTCGCTGGGTCGCGGTGCAGCGCAAGGGCGACGACCCGCTCGCGTACGTCCGCCGCGCGATGGCCAACACGCACATCAGCATCTGGCGCAGGCGTCGCCGGGAGAGCCTCGTGGCCGACTTCCCGGACACCGGAGCCGTTGCTCCCGAACTGAACAGGCTGGAGAACGAACCGCTCTGGCAGGCACTGCGCGAACTCCCGCCGCGGCAACGCGCGGTGGTCGTGCTGCGCTACTACGAGAACCTGTCCGAGGCCGAGATCGCGCACGCGCTCGGCATCTCGTGCGGCACCGTGAAGAGTCAGAGCAGCAAGGCGATGGCGAGTCTTCGAACGCGCCTGGGAAAGGACTGATCCGTGGACGACCTCGACGACGAGCTGAGGAAGCTCTTCAGCGACGATCGGCTGGACGTCCACTCCACGCCGATCTCGACGGAATCCGTGGTGGCGGGAGCCACCCGGCGCCGCCACCGGCGCACCGCCGTGGCCGGCGCGTTCGCCCTGGTGGCCCTGGTGGGTGCCGGTACCGGAGTGCTCCAGGTGAGCAGGATGGGACAGGACGACTCGATCGGCGCGTTGCTGACGACGTCCTCCTCGGTCGCCACCACGACCCCGCCGCCGGTCTCCGTCAGCACGTTCACCTCGACGGCGACCGTGACGGTCAACGCGCCGACGGGCAGCGGTCCCTCGGGCGAGGAGACCAAGTCCAGCGGCACGAACACCCCGAAGTCGAACGGCACCTCGTCGCCCCCGGCCACGCCGGAAGCGCAACCGGGCCGCTACGGCACCCTCGCGCTGGGCATGTCGGAGGCCGACGCGGTGGCGACCGGGTCGCTGGTCGGCGCGGGCACCCCGGCCGACCCCGACAACAAGTGCAAGAACTACGCGACCAAGTCGAACTCCGTCGACGACGCCGTGGTCATCTCGCCGGAGCGGGGCATCGTGCGGATCACGCTGCCGGAGTACGCCAAGACCCCGAAGAACGTCGGCAAGGGCTCCAAGGTCACCGAGGTGAAGACCGCGTACGCCAACGCGGTGCAGACCGAGGTGAAGACGACCGTGAAAATGGCGGCGAGCCCGCCCTGGTCGTACGTCTTCGAAAGCAACGGTGACACGGTGACGCGCGTTCTCATGCGTCTCGACGCCAACGACTGCGCCACCGTCTGACCGACGAAGCCCGTCGAAGTCCCGCTGCTCCTGGGGGTGCAGCGGGACTTCGGCGTCCACTTTTCCGGTCGGCGATCCCGTGACTGTTCGTGACTTTTCCGTGACAACGAAGTTCGCAACCACCTGGTGATGGCGACGTCTTATGGGTGTCTCGAAAGCGAACAGTGCCGGGGGGAACTGGAAATGAAGAACGCTCTCAAGATCGCAATTGTCTCGGGAATCGCGCTGACCGCGGTCACCGCCTGCACGTCGAGCCCTGTGCCGGTCCAGGACGCGGCACCCGCGACCCGGTTGCCGTCCGTCACGCTCGCTCCGCCGACCTCGGCGGAGACCACCGCGGTCACCAATCCCGCAGGTGTCCCGCTGCCGGAGCAGCCGGAGCAGCCGGAGGCGCTCGTGCAGGTGGACGAGCGCATCGGTTACGGCAGGCTCAAGCTGGGCATGTCGGTGGACGAGGCCGTCGCGGTCGGCCTGACCGGCCTGAACTGGGGTCCGAACGGCAACGTCACCTGCACGGGGGCGCAGAACGTCGCCATTTCGAAGAAGTACGGGATCGAGCGGATCACGTTGCCCGCCGGCGCCAGGACGTCGAGGGGAATCGGGGTCGGTTCGACGGTCGCGGACGTGAAGCGGGCTTATGCGAACGCCGTGCCCACGCGAATGGGTCTCGCGGCGCAGCTGAACTCCGTCGGCGGTTACCAGTTCTCGACCTACGGAAACTCCGACGACGACGAAATCGTCGAAATCAAGATCATTGCAAATCGCATCGACTGCGCGAATGCTGCTCTGTAGCAATTTTTGGCCTGGGGGAGAAAGAAATGAACCGCTCGATCGTCCTGACCGTCGCCGTCGCCGCTCTGGGGCTCGCCGCGTGCACGTCCACGCCGTCGCCCGATGCCGCGCCGACCACGTCCTCGTCCGGCGGAACGCCACCGGTGTCCGTCGAGACGGAGGTCGTCACCGACACCGTCACCAAGCCCGTCGCGCCGCCTGCCCAGCCCGTCATCAGCTCGTTCGGCTACGGCGACCTGAAGCTCGGCATGACCCGTCAGCAGGCGTTGGACGCCAAGCTCATCGGCCCGAGCACCGATCCCGCCGGGGGCTGCACGAGCCACCCGCTCCTGGGCACCAACAGGTCCGTCTGGGTGTCCCCGACGCTCGGCGTCTCGACCATCGGCTTCACCGCCGCCATGACGTCGGACGGGGCGGGCGTCGGCGCGACCGAGGCCAAGCTCAAGGCCGAGTACTCGAACCTCGTGCCCGCCGGGCCGAACTACTCCTACACGGCCGAGGCCGATGGCAACCCGAAGGCGACCTTCATGTTCCGCGTGGAGCAGGGCAAGGTCACCGAGGCGCTCATCAGCCTCAAGGGCCAGGACTGCCACAACTGATCACAAGTCTTACCTGGGGAGAAGAAAAGATGAAGCGCTCGATCGTCCTGCTCGCCGTGGCCGCCGCGTTCGGCCTGACCGCCTGCACGTCCACGCCCACGCCCGACGCCACTCCGACCACCACCACGTCGGACCCGACGACCGCCGCGACGGTGGTCACCGAGGTCGTGACCGCGACCGTGACCAAGGAGGCACCGCCGCCCGCCAAGCCGGTGATGGACTCGTTCGGCTACGGCCCGCTCAAGCTCGGCATGACGCTCCAGCAGGCGCTGGACACCAAGCTGATCGGTCCCGCCAAGCCGGGCAATCCGGCCGACCTCTGCACGCTCCACGACCTCCTCGGCACGGGGCAGTCCGTCTACGTGTCCAAGAAGATCGGTGTCGCGAACATCTACTTCACGGCGGCCATGACCTCGGACGGCGTGGGCGTAGGCGGTACCGAGGCCGCGCTCAAGGCGAAGTACTCCAACCTGGTGGAGCGACACGGCGGTGACAGCTGGACCGTGCCGGCGCCTGGCAATCCGACGGCCTGGTTCGACTTCAGCGGCAACCCGCAGGACACGCTCGACGGGGCTCTGCTCAGGCACGTCGACCAGGACTGCCACAGCTAGTCGGAAAAATCTCGGGGGACGGTGTCGAGATCCGCGTTTCGGCTCCGTCCCCGAGGTGTGAAGCGACCAGGATGGGTCGCACCAGCACCGAGGGAGACACCAGAGATGGCCAAGTACCTGCTGCTCAAGCACTACCGCGGCGCTCCTGAGCCGGTCAACAACGTCCCGATGGACCAGTGGTCGCAGGACGAGATCACCGCGCACATCAAGTACATGAACGACTTCGCGGACAAGCTCAAGGAGACCGGCGAGTTCGTCGACGGTCAGGCGCTGGAGCAGACGGGCACCTGGGTCCGCTACGACGGCGAGGGCCGCCCGCCGGTCACCGACGGTCCGTTCGCGGAGACCAAGGACCTGATCGCCGGCTGGATGGTGATCGACACCGACTCCTACGAGCGTGCGCTCGAACTGGCCGGGGAGCTGTCGGCGGCGCCGGGCAAGGACGGCAGGCCGATCCACGAGTGGCTCGAGATCCGGCCGTTCTACGGCAACGCGCCGACGATCACGGAGTGACGGGTGGACGAGGCGCTGCTCAGGAGCCTCACGCCGGCGGTGCTCGGCATCCTCGTCCGTCGCGGAGCCGACTTCGCGGCGGCCGAGGACGCCCTGCAGGACGCGTTGGTGGAGGCGGTGAAGGCGTGGCCGGACGATCCGCCGCGCGACCCGAAGGGCTGGCTCGTCACGGCGGCGTGGCGGAAGTTCCTCGACGCGACGAGGTCGGACACCGCGCGACGCCGGCGTGAGGACGTCGTCAACGCCGAACCTGAGCGGGGTCCGTCCCCCGACACCGACGACACGCTCCAGCTCTACTTCCTGTGCGCGCACCCGTCGCTCACGCCGTCGTCGGCCGTCGCGCTCACGCTCCGCGCGGTCGGCGGGCTGACCACGAAGCAGATCGCGCAGGCCTACCTGGTGCCGGAGGCGACGATGGCCCAGCGCATCAGCCGGGCCAAGAAGACCGTCGGCGACGTGCGGTTCGACCAGCCCGGTGACGTCGCGACCCTGCTGCGCGTGCTCTACCTCGTCTTCAACGAGGGCTACTCCGGTGACGTCGACCTGGCGGCGGAGGCCATCCGGCTCACCCGCAGGCTCGCCACCGCGATCGACCACCCGGAGGTCTCGGGCCTGCTCGCGCTGATGCTCCTGCACCACGCCCGCCGTGCGTCGCGGACGCGCGACGGCGCGCTGGTGCCGCTCGCCGAGCAGGACCGCGGCCAGTGGGACACGCGGCTCATCGCGGAGGGCGTCGAGATCCTCCAGGCGGCGCTCGCACGGGACCGGCTGGGCGAGTTCCAGGCGCAGGCGGCGATCGCGGCACTGCACGCGGACGCGTTCGTGGCCGAGGAGACCGACTGGGTGCAGATCGTCGAGTGGTACGACGAACTCCTCGCGCTCACCGGCAGCCCCGTCGTGCGGCTGAACCGCGCGGTGGCCGTGGGCGAGGCGGACGGGCCGCGCGCCGGGCTGAAGGCGTTGGCGGAACTGGACGAGTCATTGCCCCGCTACTCGGCCGTGGCCGCTTACCTCCACGAGCGGGACGGAGACCTCCGAACGGCTGCCCGCCTTTACGTCGAGGCCGCCGGGAAAGCTTCGAACCTCGCCGAACGGGATTACCTCACCCGCCAGGCGGCCCGGCTCAACAACTGAAAAGACCCGCCACCCGAATAGGGTAGGCGGGCCTTTGTGATCAGGCACTCAAGCGTGCAGAGGAAAGCTTCAGAGCGCTCCGCCGGCGGCGCTGGGGGCACCCGAGTCGGCACCTTCGTCGCCCACGCTCTCGCGGGTGAGGAACGTCTCCACGTAGAACATGTTGCCGTCGGCGCGGTCCATGATCGTGAGCAGCGTCTTCATCGAGGAGACCTCCTCGACCTGCTCCTTCAGGAACCACTGCAGGAACTGCTCGCCGATGTAGTCGCCCTCCTCGCGGGCGGCCTTGGCGAGCGCGACGATCTGGTCGGTGACCTGCTGCTCCTGGGTCAGGGCCAGCGAGACGAGGTCGCGCGGCGACTTGAACTCGTTGATCGGCGTCTCGACCCCGGGGATGGTGATCGCGATGTCGTTGTCCATCAGGAACTGCACGATCATCATCGCGTGGTTGCGCTCTTCGAGGGCCTGCTTGTAGAAGTGCGACGCGAGGCGGGGGAGGTCCTCGTTGTCGAACCACACGGCGAGAGCGATGTACTGCTGCGAAGCGGAGAACTCGTTGCCGACCTGAGCCTGCAGGAGCTCGTGGAACTTCGACTTTCCGGACAGGATCTTCTTCACGTTCGAGGCCATGAGGAGTACGTTAACCGAAAACGGGCATCCCCGCATTCCAGGAAAAGCTAACCTTTGTTTGGAAAGGTGATCCAAACAAAGGTTAGGCGTTCCTAAGAATCACACCAATGGCGCGCGGTCGATCGGGCACGACATGCAGCGGGGGCCGCCGCGGCCGGAGCCCAGTTCCGAACCGGCGATCCGCAGCACCTCGACGCCCTGGTCCTCCAGGCGCGCGTTCGTCTCCACGTTGCGTTCGTAGGCCACGACGAGACCGGGCGCGACGGCCAGGGTGTTGTTGCCGTCGTCCCACTGCTCGCGCTCGGCCGTGACGACGTCCAGGCCCGTGTCGATCACCCGCAGCCGTTCGATGCCCATCGCCTCGGCCGCCGCCTCCAGGAACGGCACGGGGCCGTCCACGCGCACGCCGCCGTCGCCGTCGGACCGCAGCGGGTAGGCGGTGAGGGAGTCGCTGATCGCCGGGTACATCACCACGGCGTCGCGGTCGACCATCGTGCAGACGGTGTCGAGGTGCATGGTGGCGCGTTCCTGGGCGATCGGCACCGCCAGCACCGTGTGCGCGAGGCCGTCCGCCAGGGCGGAGCGCGCGAACGACTCGGCGCCCGCCGGGGTGGTGCGCTCGCCGACGCCGATCGCGATCACGCCGGGGGCGAGCAGCAGCACGTCGCCGCCCTCCAGCGGCGCCGAGTGCGCGCCGTACGCGCGGCCCGTGCGGCGGAACCGCGGGTGGTAGGCGTAGATCAGGTCCGTCAGCGTCGTCTCGCGGTCGCGCGCGGGCAGGGCGAGGGACGTGATGGCCACGCGGTCGCCGACCCACACCGACGAGTCGCGGGTGAAGAGCAGGTTCGGCAGCGGGTCGACGGCGAAGTCGATCGGCAGGTGCATCTTGCGCACCAGCGACGCGCCCTCGGCGGCCGGCAGCTCCTCGAACGTCATGCCGGTCATCAGCACCTGCGCGAGCTGCGGTGCGGGCAGCGAGGTGAGGTGGCTGCGCAGCGCGTCGGCCAGGTCGATGCCGAGGCGGCGCTCGTTGACGGCGCTGTGGATGCCGGCGATGCGCGCTCGGTTGTCCTCCAGCGCCTGCACCAGCACGTCGGCCAGCAGCAGGACCTCGACGCCCTTGGAGGTCAGCGTCGCGGCGAACGCGTCGTGCTCCTCCTGGGCGCGGCCGACCCACGGCACGCCGTCGAACAGCAGCTGGTCGTTGTTGCGCGGGGTGAGCCTCTTGAGCTCGTTGCCCGGCCGGTGCAGCAGCACCGTGCGCAACGGCCCGACCTCGCTGTCCACGCGGGGCGCGGCGTCCGGGAGTGCTTCCGTCTCAGCGATCGTGTGCGCAGTCACCGGTCGAGCGTAACCCTGAACAGCACAAATCGCCGCTCACGGGCTCTGATTGGCAACGAATCGCATGTGAACCCGCGCTACACCCTCGAAACGTTAGGGCAACCAGCTGACTTTGCCGCGAAGTATTGTGTAACCGACGAACGCGACGACGTCGAGGATCGTGTGAGCGATCACCAACGGCCACAAACGCCTGGTCCGCTGCCAGTAGTACCCGAACACCAGGCCCATCACGACGTTGCCGACGAACCCGCCGAAGCCCTGGTAGAGGTGGTACGACCCGCGCAGCACGGCGGCGGCCAGGAGTGCGGTGCGCTGCCGCCAGCCGAGCTGGTTCAACCGCGTGATCAGGTACCCGACGACGAGCACCTCCTCCGCCCACGCGTTGCCCGCGGCGGCGAGGACCAACGCGACGCTCATCCACCACTGGTCGTCCAAAGTAGACGGCTGGACGGCGAGGTTCAGCCCGAGCGCCCACGCGGCGAAGTACAACCCCAGGCCGGGGATGCCGATGACCGCCGCGAGTCCCAGTGCACCGACCGAGTCGGCGAGCTTGCGCGTCCCGTCCAGGCCGATGACGCGCAGCTTGATCCCCGTGCGCCACAACAGGTACAGGCCGATGCCGCCCCACGCCGCCAGCTGCAACACGCCCAGCAGCTGCGCCACCAGGTCGAGCAGGTCGGCGCGCGCCTGCGGGACGTTGATCGCGACGGACTGCTGGTTGAGCGGCGTCGGCTGCAGCAGGCTGTCGATCAACCGCACGAGACTGCGCAGCCCGGACAGCCCGAGCGTCATGCTGAAGACGATCAGCAGCTCGATCTTGTACCCGCGCTTCTCGGCGTCGGGGACCACCGCAGGTTCGATCACCTGCGCGAGGCTACCGCTGGGACAGGAAAGGGCAGCCCATCAACCGCCGCAGCTCCGCGGCGAGTTCCTGCGGCGTGCTGACCGGCTTCGAGAACGCGATCCGCACGTCGTGGTCGTCGCACTCGGCCTCGACCCGCAACCGCAGCCCGAACCGGTCGAGGCCGAGCGGCCGCACGTGCCCCGCCCGCAACTCCTCCGGCAGGTGCCGCGCGAGCTGCCCGACGACGTCCCGGTGCGCCGCCTCCAGGTGTCGCAGCCAGTGGTCCTCGTTGCGGCAGAACGGATCCGGCTGCGCGCTCGCGAACTGCTCGGGCCGGATCGACGACGTCCCCTCGGCGTCCGCGATCACCATCGACGCCGGTGTGAGCCTCAGCACCGTGGCCCCGTGCCCGGCGTCCAGCAACCGGTGGTCGGGCCGCACGTCGGCCACCGCGAGGATCTCGTCACGAGCCTCCGCGCCGTCCAGCGCGGCCACCCAGCCGGTGAGCCACAACAGCCCGCGGACGGGCTCGCGCAACGGCACCGGCGCCTGGTCGGCGATCTCCAGCATCGCCGTCACCTCCGCCCGCGGCGTCTGCCACAACTGCCCGACCAGCGGGTGTTCGTCGGCCAGCAGCAAGATCGTCGTGCCGCACGGGTGCACGTGGTGGAACAGCGGACTGGTGCGGGACCCGGACTGAGGAAGCAGCGCGGCCGCCCCGTGGCGCTCCGCGATCGTGCGGGCGCGTTCAGCCGCGTGCGGCGCCGGCGGGCGCTTGGTCTGGGTGTCGGTCACCGCTCCACCTCCTCGAAGGTTAGGTAAGCCTAACTTAGCTTCGCTCATCAAGGGAAGCATCACCTGTACCTTGGTCAGGTGGTCGTGCCCAACAAGCCGTCCACCGAGGTGACGGCGCTCGACGATCGGTGGACCCGGCACTGCGTCGCCCGGGCGAGCCGTCGCGCCCTGGTGTGGACGGTGGTCGCGGGTGCGGCCTTCGCGCTCCAGTTCCTGCTGGTACTGGTGTGGTCGTGGTCTTCACCGGTGGCACTGGTGCTGCTCTTCTTCGCCGCGGCCGTGCTGTGGGTGGTGACGCGTCGCCGTCCGGTGCGTTTACCGGAAGGTGAACCGTGGCATTTCGCCCATGTGCAGTGGGAAGGAGGGCGTCTGGTCGTGTTGAGCTCACCACCGCTTTTGCTGACCCTGCGCGTGGGGCCGTTGCTGCGTGGGCGGATCGCGCGTCATCGGCGCGTGTGGTTCGTGCCGCCGGACGCGTCGGGCAACACCGTCGTCACGTTCCGCGGGGTGCCGCAGCTGATCCCGGCGCGTGTGCGCAGATGATCCTGGAGACCTGGAGCGACACGTGCCTCGCGCGGGCCGACCGTCGCGCTGTCGGGTACATCTTCTTCGCGCTCGCCGTGCTCGGTGTCGTGCTCTTCATCGGCTGGCTCTGGCTGATCGTGCTGTCGGTGCCGGTCGTGCTCGAACTGGCGGCGCCCGGCATCCGCCACTTCGTCACGCGGCGGGGCACGCTCGCGTTGATCGAGCAGTTCCCGTGGCGTCCCGTCTCGGCGAGGTTCGTGCCCGGCCGGCGCATCGGGCGGTCGGCGTACCTGAGCGTCGACGGGTCGGACAAGAACCTGCGGTTGCCCGAGCTCCCCGAGCGCGCACGGGTGCTGGTGCGGCACACCGGACGCGTGTGGATCGCCGGTCCGGACGAACGCGGGCGCGTGGCCGTGATGACGCGCGGCCTGGCGTTCCTCACGCGTGGCCGGGTCGTGGAGCGCTAACGGCCGGTGGCGATGCCCTCGGCCTCGGCCCACTGGGTGAGGTCGTCCTTGCGCAGCGCGGCCGCCAGCAGTTCGGGGAACTTGTCCGGCGTGCAGGCGAACGCCGGCGCGCCCAGGGCGTGCAGCTTCGCGGCCAGCTCGTGGTCGTACGACGGGGTGCCGGAGTCGCTGAGCGCCAACAGGTTCACGACCGTGACGCCGCTCGCGACGAGTTCGCGCACCCGCCGTTGCAGCTCGGTCTCCGACCCGCCCTCGTACAGGTCGCTGATGATCACGACGACCGTGTCGGTGGGCCTGCGGATCTGCGTCTGCGCGTAGGCGACCGCGCGGTTGATGTCCGTGCCGCCGCCGAGCTGGGCGCTGAACAGCAGGTCGACCGGGTCGCTCAGCTGGTCCGTCAGGTCCGCGACCTCGGTGTCGAACACGACGAGCCGGGTCGAGATCGACCGGATGCTCGCGAGCGCGGAACCGAGAACCGCCGCGTGCACCAGGGATTCCGCCATCGAACCCGACTGGTCGACCAGCAGGACCACGTCCCGCATCGCGGCGGTCCGGCTGCGCCTGCGGTGACCGATCAGGTCCTCGACGATCACGGTCTTGTGCTGCGGCTGGTAGTTCTTGAGGTTCGCGCGGATCGTCGTGGCCCAGTCGACGTCCGGCAGCTGCGGCCGGTGCGTGCGCTTGGAGCGGTCGACGGCACCGCGCACGGCCTCGACGAGCCGGTCCTTCAGGCGCCGCTCGATGTCCTCGACCACCTTCTGCACCACGGCTTTGGCGGTGTCGCGGGTGCGGGCGGGGATCGCGCGGGAGAGTTGCAGCAACGTGCTGACGAGGTTCACGTCCGGCTCGACCGACTGCAGCAGCTCGGGTTCGAGCAGCAGCTGCTTCAGGCCGAGCTTCTCGACGGCGTCGCGTTGCATGACCTGCACGACGGACGTGGGGAAGTACTTGCGGACGTCCCCGAGCCAGCGGTGCAGCTGCGGCGAACTCGCGCCCAGCCCGGCACCCCGGTCGCCACCGCCGCCGTACAGGCCCGTGAGCGCGCCATCACGCCGTTGGTCGTCCTCGCCGAGTTCGGACACGTCCTCGGCGCTCGGCCCCAGCAGCAGACGCCAGCGCCGCAGCCGTTCGTCGGTCATTTGAGTGCTGCCGCCACTTCTTCGGCCGCACGCACGACGTGAGGGCCGACGACGTCCGCGTCGAGCTTCTCCAGCGCCACGACACCGACGGACGCCCGGAGACCCGGAACGCCTCGAACCGGTGCCGCGACGCCGTACGCGTTCGGTTGCAGCTCACCGGCGGAGACGACCCACAGCTCGGACGGCTGCGAGATGGCCTTGCCGGCGGCCCCGCGCTGCACCGGGTGGCGCGAGCCGACCCGGTACGCCACGTGGAAAGCGGTCCACGACGGTTCGACGACCGCGACGGCCTGCGCCTCGCTGCCGTCCGCGACCGTGAGGTGTGCGGTGGCGCCGACCTTCTCGGCGAGCTCGCGCAGCGCCGGGTTCGCCGCCATCCGCAGCTGGGGGAGGACGTTGGAGGCGAGCCGCAGCACGCCCAGGCCGAGCCGCACCTTCGAGCCCTCGCGCCGCACGAGACCGCGCGACTGCAGGGGCACGAGCAAGCGGTAGACCGCGGCCCTGGACGCACCGATGGCCGTGGCGAGCTCCGAGATGGACGGTGCCTCGGACTCCGCCTCAGCGACCGCCTGGAGCAGCGCCAGACCCCGTTCCAGGGTCAGCGAGCTCTCCTTCGTCGCTCCGACCATCACGCACTCCGAACTGTTCCCACCACCTCGGCGAGACCGACCACGGAGCCGCCTTCGCCGGGGGCGGTCGCGGTCAGCCTGACCGTGTCGCCGTCCTCCAGGAAGGACCTCGTGGAGCCGTCGTCGAGCTTGAACGGTTCCTTGCCGCCCCAGCTGAGTTCGAGGAACGAGCCGCGCTCGTCCTTCTCCGGTCCCGAGACCGTGCCGGAGGCGAACAGATCACCTGGGCGCACCGTAGCGCCGTTCACCGTCATGTGCGCCAGCTGTTGCACAAACGACCACGACATCTCCCGGAACGGAGGCCGCGCGACGATCGTGTCGTTCAGCTCCACGGTGATCGTGATGTCCAGGCCCCAGGGCTGGTCGCACGTCAGGTAGTCGTGCAGCTTGTTCGGCAGCGGCGGCGTGGGCACGCGTGCAACTGAGAACGCCTCCAGCGGCGTGATCCACGCGCCGATGGACGTCGCGAACGACTTGGCGAGGAACGGGCCGAGCGGCTGGTACTCCCACGCCTGGATGTCGCGCGCCGACCAGTCGTTCACCAGCGCGACGCCGAAGACGTGCTCGGCGGCGCGGCTCGTGGACACGCCTGCCGCCTTCGGGCCGCCGCAGACGAACCCGACCTCGGCCTCGATGTCGAGGCGTTCGGACGGGCCGAACTTCGGGCCCTCGCTGCCGCGCTTCTGGCCGTTCGGGCGGACGATCTCGGTGCCCGAGACGTACACCGTGCCCGCGCGGCCGTGGTAGCCGATCGGCAGGTGCGTCCAGTTCGGCGTGAGCGGGTCGCCGTCGGGGCGGAACATCCGGCCGACGTTCTCCGCGTGGTGCCTGCTCGAGTAGAAGTCCACGTAGTCGCCGACCGTGAACGGCAGCTTCGCCGTCTCGATGCCGACGAGCTCGGCGCCCTTGGGGGCGGAGCTCGCCGTGACGATCTCCCGCAGCTTGGCCCGCAGCACGCTCCAGACCGGCCGTCCGGCGGCCAGCAGCGGGTCCAGGGAGTCGCCCTGGACGTACTCGCTGCACTTGCCCAGCGCGAGGCTCTTCAGGAGCAACGCCTGGCCGCCGACGCGGACCGCCACACCGCCGTCGACGACGCCGTAGGGCAGGGTCTGCGGTCCGAACGGCTGGTCCTCGGTGAAGTCCGGGTCGCTGATCCAGCTCACAGCAGCCCCAGCCCTTCGAGGTCCTCGATCGGTTCGGCGAGCGAGCACGAGCCGTAGCTCGCGAACACGCCGCGGACGGCGTGCGCGGCCTGGTCGCTCAGCGCCTTCGCCTCGGCGGTGAGAGCCTCGGCGTCGGTGCTCGCGAGCGCCTCGCGGACGTCGCGGCCGCTCAGGCTGCGGGCGGTGGCCACGAGGAGGTTCAGGAAACCGTGGTGCGTGAAGCCCTGCTCGTCGGTGTAGCGGACGGCCTTGTGCAGGCCCGCCGTCGCCTTGAACGCGACGCCGCCGCCACTCACGACGCTGAGGAAGTCACCGACCTCCTCGACGCTCGGGAAGTTCTCCTGGGAGAGACCGCCGCAGCGCAGCTTGGGCCAGCTGCCGTGCTCGATGACCCGGCGGACGCCGTCGAGCCACTCGGCACCGCCGCGGCGGGGTTCGACGACGCGGATGACGTCCTCGGGCACGAACTCGGACACGCGCTCGAGCCACACCTCGTCCACATCGGACGGTGCGGGCATCTCGACCATGCGCAGGGCCAGGAGTTCGCTTCGGCTCTCGACGATCGAGACGGCCTTCGGCACGCCGCCGAGGCCGGTGTCGATCACGAGGCTCAGTGCGATCGGTTTGGCCGGCTTCACCTTGATCAGCTCGGTGATCAGCTCGGCCAGACGGGAGGCGGGACAGAGGAAGAGGCCCATGACGCCGGACCACTCGCCGACGCGTCCGTCGAGGTGACCGCGCACCGCGTCGGGCATCGACGCGTTCCCCGGAGGGAACAGCGCGGCATCGTCCACAAGCCTCGCGAGCAGGGGCGGAGTACCGCGCGGACCGGGCGCACGGAGTTCGACAGCGCTTGACACGGCTGACACGCTAGCTGGGTATCGGTAAGTGAACAAAGATGTCCGATAATCGAACGCCCTCGGAGAGGTCATGGCTTACTACCGCCAGGTCGGGGAGATCCCCCGAAAGCGCCACACCCAGTTCCGCAAACCGGACGGTGGGCTCTACGCGGAAGAGCTCATGGGGGTCGAGGGGTTCTCGGCCGATTCGGCCCTGCTCTACCACCGGCACCTGCCGACGGCGATCGTCAACGCGGAGACCGTGAAGGACGAGCGCGGGTCGGTGGCGCCGAACCTGCCGTTGAAGCCCCGGGCGTTCAAGACGCAGGACCTGACCTGGGCTTCCGACGAGGTGGACGCCGTCACGGGCCGTCGCCGGTTGTTCGGCAACCCGGACGTGACCATCGGTTTCGTCGTCGCCACGGTGCCGTCCCCGTTGTACCGCAACGCTTTCGGTGACGAGCTGCTGTACGTGCAGTCCGGTTCCGGGGTCATCGAGACGATCTACGGGGCGTTGGAGGTGGCCGACGGCGACTACGTCGTGATCCCGACCTCCTGCACGTACCGGGTGGTGCCGTCGTCGCCGATGTCGATCCTGGTGATGGAGGCGACCGGGCACATCGGTCCGCCCAGGCGGTACCTGTCGAAGGCCGGACAGTTCCTCGAGCACTCGCCCTACTGCGAGCGCGACATCCGCGGGCCGGTCGAGCCGTTGCTCGTGGACGGCGAGGACGTCGACGTGCTCGTGCGGCACCGCGCGGGCCTCACACGCTTCACCTACGCCAACCACCCGTTCGACGTGGTCGGCTGGGACGGGCACCTGTACCCGTGGGCGTTCAACATCCGCGACTTCGAACCGATCACCGGTCGCGTGCACCAGCCGCCGCCCGTGCACCAGACGTTCGAGGGCCCGAACTTCGTCGTGTGCTCGTTCGTGCCGCGCAAGGTGGACTACCACCCGTTGTCCGTGCCGGTGCCGTACAACCACGCGAACGTCGACTCGGACGAGCTGATGTTCTACGTGGGCGGCAACTACGAGGCGCGCAAGGGCTCGGGCATCGGCGTCGGCTCGCTGTCGCTGCACCCGTCCGGCTGCACGCACGGACCGCAGCCCGGCGCCGTCGAGGCGTCTCTCGGCGTGGACTACTTCGACGAGACCGCGGTCATGGTCGACACGTTCCGCCCGCTGGAGTTGGGCGAGGCAGCGGAAGCCTGCGAGGACCCCGCCTACGCGTGGACCTGGGCCCGTCGCGGTCCGGCCTGATTTTCTGTCGGGGGTCCTCGCTACTTTGGTCTGGTGAGGACACGAGCCGTTCCGATGCGCTGGCAGGGCCTGGGCAAGGCCCTGCCGGTGCTGTGGGGCCTCTACGCGGGCTCCGGCTCGACCCCGTACCGCGTGTGCGTCGACCTGGCCGCGGGCTCCGCCAAGTGCACGTGCCCGTCCCGCAAGTTCCCCTGCAAGCACGCCATCAGCCTGCAGGAACTCGATCTCCCGGACGCCTCGCCGCCCGAGTGGGTGGCGGAGTGGACGGCCAAGCGGGCCGCCCGCGAACTCGACTCGTCCCCCGAGGCGGTGGCCCGCCGCCTGCGCGCCCGCGAGAAGACGGCCGCCAACCGCGCGCTGGCGATGTCCTCGGGCATCGACGGGTTGCGCGACTGGCTCCTCGACGTGGCCTCGGCCGGCATCGCCTCCCTGCCCGGCCGTCCGGCCTCGTGGTGGCAGGCGTTCACCGCTCGCATGATCGACGCCCAGGTGCCCGGCATCGCCGCCGCGGTCACCGAGGTCCAGGAGATCGTCGCCCGCTCGGGCCCGCGCTGGACCGCCGACGTGGCCGACCGCCTGGGCGGCCTGCACCTGCTCTGCTTCGTGCAACCGCGCGCCCGCCTGGGCGTGACGATCCCGGAGGAGACGGTCCGCGCCACCCCCGGCGTGACCGACAGTTGGGTGGCGTTGCTGCGCATGGAGACCGACGACGGCCGCGTGCGCACGGTCCGCCAGTGGTGCTGGGGTCGTACTTCCGAGCGCTGGGTCGTGGCGATCCGGCACTCCGCCGTGGGCGCGCCCGTGCCGCTGCTGCCGCACGGCCTGGAGTCCACGGCCCTGGTCCACCCGTATCCGGCGTCGGACCGGGTGGCGCTGGGGGAGCTGACCGAGTCCGTCGCGCCCGCCCACGTCCCGGCGCCCGTCTCGTGGCGCACGTCGCTGGCGTCGCTGGAACCGATGCTGGTCGCCGATCCCTGGCAGCGGCTGTTCCCGTTGGGGTGCGCGGAGGTGCGGCTGCACGGGTCGTCGCTGGTCGACGCTTCGGGCCACGGCTTGCCGGTCCGCGACGACACGGGCCTGGACATGGCGCTGGCGTTGACGGGCGGTGTGCCGTTCGACGCCTGGGGCTTGTGGGACGGGCACGCCCTGCGCCTCGGCGCCGTGTCGATCGACGGCGTCCTGGAGGTGGTGGCGTGACCGCCCCCGTGCCCGACCCGTGCCGCTTCTCGGGCGACACCCCGGAGGTGGTGGCGTGAAGGACGAGTGGTCCAGGACCGTTCAGGACCTCCTCATCGGCACCACCCGCGGCGGCGGCGACCCGACAGCCCTGCTGGCCGACTGCGCCGCCCTCGGCGTGGCGGCGTTCGGCGCCACGCTGCCCCAGGAGGCCACAGCCGAGCCGGTGGCACTGGCCCCACCCGAACCCGCCACCCGCCCCCGCCCGGCCGCCAGGGCCGTTCTGGAGGCGATCATGAGCCTGGACGACGAGGTGCTCCTGACGGAGTGGTGCGCGCTCGCCAAGGCCAACGACGTCGTGGCCGAGCACCGCATGCTGCCGTCCCTGCTCGCCATCGGCACGGCCCGCCCCGGGCTGCGCGCCGCCGTGGTCGAGGTCCTCGGCACCCGCGGCCGCTGGCTGGCGGGCACCCGTCCCGGCTGGTCGTGGGCGAGCGGGGCCGCGCCGCTGGTGGACGAGGTGCCGCTGGAGGAGGTCCTCGACCTGCCGAGCGCCCAGCGGGTCCGGGCGCTGCGCCGCAAGCGCAAGGCCGATCCGCTGCAGGTGGGTGCGTTCATCGCGCGCGAGTTCGCCGAGTCCCGGCGGTCGGCCGATCGGCAGGTGCTGATCAGCGCCCTCGAGACCGGCCTCGGCCCCCAGGACGAACGCCTGCTGGAGGCGGCGCTCGACGACAAGTCGGCCGCCGTCCACGACGAGGCGCTCAGACTCCTGCGCCGGCTGAAGCCCACCCGTCTCGGCGCCCGCGCGGCCCACCGCCTGCGGCACGGCCTGAGGCTCACCGCCGACGGCCTCGACATCCGGCCCGGCGAGCTGTGGACCGCCCAGCCCGAGGACCCCGAACTGCGCGACCTCATGCGCGACGGTTCGGAGAAGGGCGTGGCGGGCCGCATCCGGGCGGCCGCCGCGAGCGTGCCGCCGTCGTACTGGACCTCGACGCTGAAGGCCGACGACGAGAAGGCCGCCGGCATCCTGCGCAGGGGTCCGTGGGCGGGTCCGCTGCTCAGGGGCGTCGCCGACCAGCTCGCCGCCGCGAAGGACCCCAGGCCGTGGGCGGTGGCGGCCGCCGAGACGCTCACGGGCATGGAGCAGCTCGAGATGCTGGCCGCGTTGCCCGCCCAGGTCGCCGAGCAGGCGGTGGTGGCCGTGTCGAAGAACTGGCACTACGACCTGCTCGACCACGCGTGCGCGCAGTTGCCGGCGCCGTGGTCGCCGGAGACGACCCGCGCGTTGATGCACCGCTACGCCGCCCTGCCCGATCCCCGGTGGCGCTCGGGGCGGCCGCCCGCCGTGCTGCTGGCGCGGGGTGACGCCGACCTGCTCGGCGCCAGCTGGGAGGCTCTGACCCGTCGCTGGCCGGAGAACTCGCTCGAGCTCGAGGTGCTCCGGCTCCGCATCCGCCTGCGTGAATCGTTCGCCCCACCGCCGTAGGGTCTGCGTCGAAGTCCGGTCCGCGACAGCGGCCCTCGGCGGTGCGGCCGGACGACCCACGTACGACTCCGGTATGCGGGCCGTCCGGCCGCACCGCCAGGAACCACCCCGGGCGCGACCCTCGTCGAACCGGACTTCGACACAGACCCGAGGAGGCACAGTGACCGCCGTGCTCAGGCCGACGGCCGAACAGCAGTACGCCGCCGAGCTGGAGGCCGTCGCCGCCCAGGACGACCGGCAGCGGCCGCCGAACTGGCGGTTGTCGCCGCAGGCCGTGGTCACCTACGTGCTGGGCGGCACGCTGCCCGACGGCACGGTGATCACGCCGAAGTACGTGGGCGCGCGCCGGCTGGTCGAGGTCGCGGTGGGCACCCTGGTCACGGACCGGGCGCTGCTGCTCGTCGGCGTGCCGGGCACGGCCAAGTCGTGGCTGTCCGAACACCTGGCGGCGGCGATCAGCGGCGACTCGACGCTGGTCGTCCAGGGCACGGCAGGCACGAGCGAGGACCAGGTCCGCTACGGCTGGAACTACGCCCGGCTGATCGCCGAGGGCCCGAGTGAGAACGCGCTGGTGCCGAGCCCGGTGCTGCGCGGCATGCAGAGCGGCGCGATCGTCCGCGTCGAAGAGCTGACCCGCATGCCGTCCGAGGTGCAGGACTCGTTCATCACGGTGCTGAGCGAGAAGTCGCTGCCGGTGCCGGAGCTGAACACGCAGGTCCAGGCCGTGCCGGGGTTCACCGTGATCGCCACGGCCAACGACCGGGACCGGGGCGTCAACCAGATGTCGTCCGCGCTCGCGCGGCGCTTCAACACCGTCGTGCTGCCGCCGCCCGCGACCGAGGACGCCGAGGTCGAGATCGTCATCACCAGGGCCCAGCAGCTCGGCAAGGCGCTCCAGCTGCCCGCCGAACCGCCCGCCCTCGACGAGGTGCGCCGGGTCGTGCGGATCTTCCGCGAGCTGCGCAACGGCTCCACCGTGGACGGTCGCACCCAGCTGAAGAAGCCGAGCGGCAGCCTGTCCACGGCGGAGGCGATCTCGGTCATCGCGAACGGCATGGCGCTCGCGGGCCACTTCGGCGACGGCACCCTGGGCGCCGACGAACTCGCCAGTGGCCTGATCGGTTCGGTGATCAAGGACCGGGTGTCGGACGCGACGGTCTGGCAGGAGTACCTGGAGACGGTGCTGAAGGAGCGCTCCGAGTGGCGCGACCTCTACCGCGCCTGCCTGGACGCCAGCGGTGACTGAGGCGGACCCCGGCCCGGTCCTGCTCGGCATCCGGCACCACGGCCCCGGCTCGGCCCGGATGGTCTCGCGGGCGCTGGAGCAGACCCGCCCGTCGCTGATCCTGATCGAGGGCCCGCCGGAAGCGGACGCGCTGCTCGAGCACGTCCACGCCCTCACCCCACCGGTCGCGATCCTGCTGCACGACGAGACCGAACCGGAGAACGCGGCGTTCTGGCCGTTCGCCGAGTTCTCCCCGGAGTGGCAGGCCCTGCGCTACGCGGCCGAGAACGGCGTCCAGGCGCGGTTCTTCGACCTGCCGGCCGCGGCGTCGATCGGCGACGACGGTCCGAGCGGCGCCGTCGACCCGATCGGCCTGCTGGCTGAGGCCGCGGGCTTCGACGACCCGGAACGCTGGTGGGAGGACGTCGTCGAGCACAGCGCGTCCGACCCGCTCGACCTGGCCGGCGCCATCGCCGAGGCCATGGTCGCCGTGCGCGCGGAGTTCGAACACGAGGTCGGCGAACGCACCCTGCGCCGCGAAGCGTTCATGCGCCAGACGATCCGCAAGTCCCGCAAGGAGACCGACGGCCCCATCGCCGTCGTCTGCGGCGCCTGGCACGTTCCCGCGCTGCTCACCAAACCGACGGTCGCCTCCGACACGGCCCTGCTGAAGGGATTGCGCCGCCGCAAGATCTCCGGCACCTGGGTCCCGTGGAGCCACGGCCAACTCGCGGCCGCGTCCGGTTACGGCGCCGGCATCGACTCGCCGGGCTGGTACGCCCACCTCTGGCAACACCAGCAGGACGTGGTCCCGCGCTGGTTCGCGAAGGCCGCCGCCGTCCTGCGCGAGGAGGACCTCCCGGCCTCCACCGCGAGCGCCGTCGAGGCAGTCCGCCTGGCGGAAACGCTTGCGGCCCTTCGTGAACGCCCCTCGGCGGGCCTGAGCGAGGTCAACGAGGCGGCCCTCGCCGTCCTCTGCGGTGGCGAGGAGATCCACCTCCGGCTGGTCCACCGCAAACTGGTCGTCGGCGAACGCCTGGGCGAGGTGGGCGACGCCGTCCCGCGTTCCCCGCTGGCCGCGGACCTCCAGCGCCTGCAACGGAAACTCCGCCTCCCCGCGGACGTCCAGCCCAAGCAGCTGAAGCTGGACCTCCGCAAGGACACCGACCGGGAACGCTCGAAACTCCTGCAACGCCTGGACGTTCTCGGCGTCCCGTGGGGCAAGCCGGACCGTTCCAACTCCCTCGGCACCTTCGCCGAGGTCTGGCAACTGCGCTGGGACCCGGTCTTCGCAGTCTCCGTGGCGGTGGCGGCCCGCCACGGCACCACCGTCCACACGGCAGCGGAGAACGTCCTGACCCAGTCGGCCAAGGACGCCCAACGGGTGGCCGACGCGGCCGCCACCCTCACCAGGTCGGTCGGCTGCGAACTCCCCGCCGCCGTCGCCGAGTCCCGCAAGGCCCTGGACCGCTGCGCCGCCCTCGCCACCGATGCCCTGGAACTCCTGGCCGCCCTCCCGGACCTGGCCAGGACGGTCCGCTACGGCTCGGTCCGCGGCACCGACCCGGAACTCCTCCGGGTAGCCCTGCACGGCCTCCTCACCCGAGGCGCCGTGGGTCTGCCCATCGCCTGCCGCAACGTCGACGACGAAACGGCAGAACACGCCCTCCAGGTGGTGGACGGCGCCCACGAGGCCACCCGCCTGGCAGCCGACGAGGACCACCAGAAGACCTGGTGGCGCGCCCTGCACGCGCTGGTCAAGGCCGAGGCCCACGGCCTCCCGACCGGCAGGGCCACCCGCCTGCTGTGGGAGGCGGGCGAGGTCACCAGCGACGACGTCGCCACCCGCCTGCACCGCAACGTGGCCACGGCCTTCGTGGCGGGCTTCCTCCGCGGCTCTGCCACCCTGCTCGCCGCCGACCCGCGCCTGTTCGGCCTGATCGACGAGTGGCTCAGCGGCCTGCGCGGCGAGGCGTTCGACGACGCCCTGCCCCTGCTCCGCCGGGCCATCACCGACTTCACCCCGGCCGAACGCCGCCTGCTCGGCGAACGCGTCGTGGCGGGGGAGACCCCGCAGCCGACGTCCGACGACGAGTGGGACCTCGCCATCGCCGAACGCCTCGCCGCCCACGTCCGCGGCCTGATGGCGGGAGTTTCGAGGCCGCCGGATGCGGTGATCCCAGAGGCGTGACCGCACCAGGAGAAGACCGCGTGACCGTGCCCGACGACGAGCGCGCCGTGGAGCCGGTGGAGGACCGTGCCGTCGTACCGGACGGAGAGCGGCCCGTGTCAGTCGACGAGGAGCCCGCCAGCGCGGTGGACGAGCCGGCAGGCGCTCCGGACGGTGAGTCCGCAGTGCTCCCGGACGGCGCCACGAGGGCGACGACCGGGGCGTCACCGACGGCGACGGCCGGGGTGTCGCCGGCCGAACGGTCCGCCGAGCCGCCCGGTGACCTCACGCCGCCCGACGAGGACCGCCTCGACGAGTCCCAGCAGCTCATCGACGAGGCGAAGAAGATCGCCCACGACCTCCGCGAAGAGGTCCCGGACACCACGCCCGAAGCGCCGCGCGAAGAGGTTCCGGACAGCAAGCCGGAAACGCCGCGCGAAGAAGGCTCCCCGGCGAACTGACGCGCGTTGTCCGCAGGTTGCTGAACGGTCGTTGCCGCAGTCTGACGCGCGTTGTCCGCAGGTCGCCGAACGGTCGTTGCCGCAGTCTGACGCGCGTTGTCCGCAGGTTGCCGAACGGTCGTTGCCGCAGTCTGACGCGAGTTGTCCACAGATCGCTGAACGGTCGTTGCCGCAGCTCAAGCCCCGATAAGATGGAAGCGGGGGCCGCCCCCTGGGAGGGTGGGCCCCTGTCCGCCGTCCGCTAGAGCGACCAGGGCGGCGTGATGGTCTGCCCGTCCGCCAGCGTGCCCTGGATCCCCACCGACGTGGCCACCAGCACCCGTGCCGGCCCGCCGGTCAGTGCCAGCTCCGTGTTCGGCGGCACCACGATCGCGTCGCCGGCCGAAGCGGTCTGGCCCTGGATCGTCACCGACCCGGACAGCACGTAGAACACCTCCTCCTTCGACGCCCGGTGTGGCGTCCCGTCCCCGCCTTCCGGCACGTCGACCGTCCAGACCGCGATCTCCGCACTCCCGCGCGACGGCACGGCCAACGACCGGAACTCGAACCCGCCGAACGAGTGCGCAGCGGCGGAATCCCCCGTGATCAGCACGACGACAACCTCCAAAGTAGTCAACCAAGTTGTCCAACCTTAGAATAAGGTCAACCTGGTTGTCTACCCGAGGCGGCGAACATGGAACCGGTGCCGATGCTGCTGGCGATGACGTACCGCGCCCTGGGCGACCAGTTCCACGACCGCCTCGCCCAGCTCGGCCTCGAACCGCTCCGCCCGGCGCACGGCTACGTCTTCCGGTTCCTCAAGGAGAAGCGCGCCACGACCGTCGACATCGGACACCACCTCGGCGTCACCAAGCAGGCCGCCGCGAAGATCGTCAACGAGCTCGACGGGTGGGGGTACGTGCTCAGGGAGCCGCACCCCACCGACAAGCGCGCCCAGTACGTCACCCTGACCACCAAGGGCCGCGACTACCTGAAGTTCGCCGACAACCTGTGGACGGACCTGGAGTCCGAAATGGCCGAAGCGATCGGCGCGGACACCCTCGACACCGTCAAGCAGGGCCTCGCCGCGTACCTCCGGCACGTCCACGGCGAGGACCAGCCGGGCCTGCGCCCGGTCTGGTGACGGACTAGAACACCTGCGTCAGAGCGATCACGCCGAACACCGCGAAGACCACGCCCGCGACCCGCTGGATCCAGTGCGTCGGCAACCGCCCGGCGAGCTTCCGCCCGACCAGCACGGCCAGTCCGGCCACCGCGACCAACGCCAGCCAGGCCCCGAGGCCGACGGCGACGGGCTCGCCGTACCGGGCGGTGATGCCGGCGGTGGCGAGCTGCGAGGCGTCGCCCCACTCGGCCGCGAACAGCACGCCGAACGAGGTCAGCGCCGCCCGCCAGAACGGCACGGCGGTGCGCACCCCCGCCTCGTCCGCGGAGTCCTCCTCTTTGGAGAACCCCTCCTTGAGCAGCAGGAACGCGCCCGCGAGGAACAGCAGGGCCACGATGCCGGCCACGACCCGGTCGGGCAGCAGGGTGATCGCGGTGCCGAACGCGGCGCCCACGACGGTCTGCACGGCGAACGCGGCGATCACGCCGACGAAGACGGGCCACCCGCGGTAGCGCGTCGTCAGGACCAGGGTGGCGACCATGGTCTTGTCGGGGAGCTCGACGAGGAACACCACCGCGAAGGCGGTGATGAACGCGAGCAATGAAGTGGCCACGAGGTCCTCCACGTCCGAATACGAACCCGGACGGAGGCGCAACAGACCCCGACCGGGCATGCTGCAACCCGGCCGGAGGTCTCGTTCGCCCGATCGAAATCGAGTGTGGGACCGGATCCGCTCGAAGGCGGATCAGTATGTCGATCACCACGCCACCGGCCGAGAACTCCGGTGGGAACTACTCCCCTCTGGCGCTCACATCGTAACCGACGCATGTCACCCACAAGGCGTGACTTCGCGCACGGGACCTTGGTCCCGAACGTGGACGGGACCGTCGTACCTGATGAAGACCATGATCCACACCTACGCTCGGAAGCGTGGACGTACTCGAACTCGCACGGTGGCAGTTCGGCATCACCACCGTCTACCACTTCCTCATGGTGCCGCTGACGATCGGTCTCTCGATCCTGGTCGCCGGTATGCAGACGGCTTGGGTGCGCACGGGCAACGAGCGCTACTACAAGATGACGAAGTTCTGGGGGAAGCTCCTCCTGATCAACTTCGCCATGGGTGTCGTGACGGGCATCGTGCAGGAGTTCCAGTTCGGCATGGCCTGGAGCGCCTACTCGCGGTTCGTCGGTGACGTCTTCGGCGCGCCGCTCGCGATGGAGGGGATCGTCGCCTTCTTCGTCGAGTCGACGTTCCTCGGCCTGTGGATCTTCGGCTGGGACAGGCTGCCGAAGAAGATCCACCTCGCGTGCGCCTGGGCGTTCAGCCTCGCCACGGTGGCCAGCGCGTACTTCATCCTCGCCGCCAACTCGTGGATGCAGCACCCGGTGGGCATCGAGATGCACGACGGACGGCCGCGGCTCACCTCGATCTGGGCGGTGCTGACCAACAACACGGTGCTCGCCGCGTTCCCGCACACCATCGCGGGCGCGTTCGCGGTGGTCGGCGCGTTCCTCGTGGGCATCGCCGCCTGGCACCTCTGGCGCAGGTCGGAGGAAGAACGCGTCTGGCGCAGTTCGCTCAAGCTCGGCACGTGGGTCGGCGTGGTCGCGTTCGCGGCGCTGAGCATCAGCGGTGACCTGCAGGGCAAGCTGATGTTCGAGCAGCAGCCGATGAAGATGGCCGCCGCGGAAGCGTTGTGCCACACCGAACAACCGGCGAGCTTCAGCGTCTTCGCGGTCGGCGACGTGACGCGCCCCGACTGCGAGAACGTCAAGAGCATCACGGTCCCGGCACTGCTGAGCTTCTTGGCGCACAACGACTTCAGCAGCGAGGTCAAGGGCATCCAGGACCTCGTCCCGATGTACCAGGAGAAGTACGGCGAGTTCTACCCCGTCGACGAACGGCTGGGCGAGCTCAGCGGCAAGCCGATCGACTACGTGCCCGCGCTTCCCGTGACGTACTGGGGCTTCCGCCTCATGATCGGGTTCGGCGGAATCTCGGCCGGTCTCGGGGTGTTCATGCTCTGGTTGACGCGCAAGAACCGGACGCCCACCGGCTGGTGGTTCCCGGCTCTCGGTCTCGCCGGCATCGCGACTCCCTTCCTGGCCAACAGCTTCGGCTGGATCTTCACGGAGATGGGGCGCCAGCCGTTCGTGGTCGTCCCGAACCCGACGGGCGTCGACGGGGTCTGGATGTTCACCGCGCAGGCGGTCAGCCAGGTCTCGCCCGCCGAGATCCTGACCTCGCTCATCGCGCTGACCACCGTCTACACCGTGCTGGCGGTCGTGGAGTTCTACCTGATCCGCAAGTACGTCCGGGGCGGGATACCCGGCGTGCTGCCGCAGAAGACCGACGACGGCGCCCTGGCGTTCGCGTACTAGGGGAGAGGCGACGTGGAAACGCTCTGGTTCGTCATCATCGCCGTGCTGTGGCTCGGCTACCTGTTCCTCGAAGGATTCGACTTCGGCGTGGGCATGCTGCTGCCGGTTCTCGGGCGCAGCAACGAAGAACGCCGAGTCATGATCAACACCATCGGGCCGGTCTGGGACGGCAACGAGGTGTGGCTCATCGTCGCGATCGGTGCCACGTTCGCGGCCTTCCCCGGCTGGTACGCGGCGCTGCTGAGCGCCGCGTACCTGCCACTGACGTTGTTCCTCATCGCGCTGATCGGCCGCGGGGTCGCGTTCGACTACCGCGGCAAGGTCGACAACCCGCGCTGGCGCAAGGCCTGGGACCACACGATCGTCATCGGTTCGTGGGTCGCCACGCTCTGCGTCGGCCTGCTGATCTCGACGACGGTGCTGGGCCTGCCGATCGACGCGAACGGTGACCGCGTCGGCTCGCCGTTCGCGGCCATCCGGCTGGAGACAGTCGTTGGAGCGCTTGCGTTCGCGGGCTACGCGCTGGTGCACGGCGCTGTGTTCACGGCCTTGAAGACCGAGGGCGAGATCCGCGAACGGGCCCGCCGCGTGGCGTTGCTGATGGCGCCGGTCGTGCTGCTGCCGCTGGTCGCGCTGCTGGCGATCGTCGCCGGGCTGTGGGCCGCGGTGGTCGTGGTGGTGCTGGGCCTCGCGATGTGGCGGCTCGCGGCGGACCGCGACGGGCAGTCGTTCGCGTTGATGGGGCTCGCGATCGCGGCCACGGTCGTGGTGCTGTTCGGCTCGCTCTACCCGAACGTCCTGCCGTCGACGCTCAACGACGCGTGGTCGCTCACCGTCGCCAACACCGCGTCGAGCCCGTACACGTTGCAGGTGATCACCTGGGTCGCCGGCTTCGGCACTCCTGCCGTGCTGGTCTACCAGGGCTGGACCTACTGGGTGTTCCGCAAGAGGATCGGCGTCCAGCACATCCCGGCGGCGCACTGATGAAGCGAGGCCCGCTGGGAGCTCTGCCCCAGCTTTCGAAGAACGCCAGGCGCGCCCTCGTCGGGGTGGGCGCGCTGGCGTTCCTCAACGCCCTGGCGCTCGTCGCCCAGGCCGTCGCGCTGGCGTCGGTGATCACGACCCGCGAAGGCCTGCCGCTCCTGGCCGTGGCGATCCTTGCGCGCGCAGGTCTGTCGTGGGCCACCGAGTCGACCGCCGCTCGTGCCGCCGCCGGTGCCAAGGAGGAGCTGCGGACCCAGCTGCTCGCCAAGTCGTTCGAACGCGGCCCCGGCTGGATCGCCGACCGCGGCACGGCCGAGCTGTCGGTGCTCGCGACCAAGGGCCTCGACGCGCTCGACGCCTACTTCACCCGCTACCTCCCGGCGCTGGTCACGGCCGTGGTCGTGCCGCCGCTGGCCGGGGCGTGGATCCTCTTCACCGACTGGCCCTCGGCCGTGCTGATCGCCGTCACCGTGCCGCTGATCCCGATCTTCGCCGCGTTGATCGGCTGGTACACCGAGAAGCGCGTGCAGAAGGCCGCCGACGTCACGGAGCTCCTGAGCGCGCAGCTCCTCGAACTGCTCCGCGCGTTGCCGGTGCTGACGGTCTTCGGCCGCGCCGAGCAGCAGGCGGGCGCGGTCCGGCAGATCGGTGAGCAGCACCGCAAGGCCACGATGGGCACGCTCCGGATCGCGTTCCTGTCCGCTCTCGTGCTGGAGATCGCGGCGTCGTTGAGCGTCGCGCTGATCGCGGTCGGCATCGGCATCCGGCTGGTGCACGGCGACATGACGCTGATGACGGCGCTGGTCGTGCTGATCCTGGCGCCCGAGTGCTACCTGCCGTTGCGCGCGGCCGGTGCGGCCCACCACGCCAGCGAGGACGGCCTGGAAGCGGTCCGGCGCGTGGCCGAGGTCGTGGACCACGAGGGCTCGGGGCGGCCGCGGCTGCCCGGCGGCTCGGTCCACGTCGACAACCTGCGCGTGCTGCGGCGTGGCGGGTTCGCCCCGGACGGCGTCAGCTTCGACGTGCGGCAGGGGGAGGTCCACCGGCTCGAAGGCGCGAGCGGTGAGGGCAAGTCGACGACGTTCCAGGTGCTCCTGGGGTTCCTGGAACCGACCGACGGCACGGCGTTCGTCGCCGGCGACATCGCCTACGTGCCGCAGAAGCCCGCGTTCGCCGCCACCACACCCCGCGCCGAGCTGGAACTCACGGTGCCGGATGCCGACGACATCGAGCAGGTCGCTGACGAGGTCGCGGCCGTTCATCTGCTCGACCGCCGGATCACCGACCTCTCGACCGGCGAACGCCAACGCGTCGCGGTAGCGCGCGCTCTGCTGAGGGTGCGTCACGGCGCGACGGTGTTGCTGCTCGACGAACCGACCGCGCACCTCGACCCGGTGACAAGTCGCAAAGTCGACAAAGCGATCAAGCGAGCAAGCGCCACGGCCGCGGTCGTCCTCGCCTCGCATCGCGAGAAGGAGGCGGCCGAGGAGGAGACGTTCGCCAAGGTCGTCACCGAGGAGACCGCCGCGGAACGGCCGAAGCGCCTGCCCGTGCCGTGGAAGGGCGCCGGTCTCGGCGTGCTCGCGGCGATGGCGGGCATCGCGCTGACCGCGCTGGCGGCGCACCTGATCGCCCGCGCCGCCGAGATGCCACCGATCCTGACACTGTCGGTGCTGGTCGTGGGCGTGCGGACGTTCGCGCTGAGCAAGGGCGTGCTGCGCTACCTCGAGCGCCTGGTCACGCACGACGAGACGTTCCGGCTCGCGAACGACCTGCGCGCCGAGCTGTGGTTGCGGCTCGTGCGCACCCAACGGCGTGATGGCCTGCAACGGCTCGTCGACGACACCGACACCGTTCGCGACCTGATCCCGCGCGTCCTGGTGCCACCGATCGTCGCCATGGGCGCGGGCATCGCGACCACCGTCCTGTTCGCCTTCATCGACCTCCGCGCCGCGCTGGTGCTCGGCGTCCTCCTGCTCGCGGCGGGACTCGCCGCCCCGGCCGTCGCCGTCTGGACCGAACGCCGGGCCAGCACGAAGCTCGCCAGGGGTCGCCGTCAGATCGCCGCGGACACGATCAACGCGTTGACCGCCGCGCCGGACCTGATCGCGCACGACGCCCACCACCGCCTGCTGGCCCGCCTGCACGCCGACGACGTCGACCTCGCCGCGCAGACCCGCAGGCAAGCGTTTGGCACCGGCGCTGCCACGGCGATCGTCCTGCTCGCGACGGGTGCGGCGGCGCTGCTCTGCGCCCTGAGCGGCAACCCGGTGCTGGGCCTCGTCCCGCTGGCGCTGGCCGAACCGCTGGCCGCCCTGCCGCTGGCCGCGCAGCAGCGCAGGGCGTTGCGGGAGGCCTCGGCACGGCTGCGGTTCGACGCCCCGGAACGGCCGGAGCCCGCGCGGGGCAAGCGCATCCGGCTGGAGAACGTCGACGTCCGCTGGCCCGGCGCGACCGAGCCGACGCTGCGCGAACTGCACCTCACCGTCGAGCCCGGCACGCACGTGGCCATCGTCGGTCCGTCGGGCAGCGGCAAGTCGACGCTGTTCGCGCTGCTCCTCGGCTTCCTGCCGCCGGAACGCGGGATCGTCGAACTGCCGCGCGCCACCTGGTGCCCGCAGGAACCGATGCTGGTCAGCACGACCGTGCGGGAGAACCTGCGGATGTCGGGTCAGCACGACGACGAGGCGTTGCGGCAGGCCCTGCGCGACGCGTGCCTCGACGACTGGGCGGACCGCCTCGACACGGTGATCAGGCCTGACCAGGTGTCGGGCGGCGAGGCGCAACGGCTGGCGCTCGCGCGGGCGTTGCTGCACGACGCCGACGTGGTGCTGCTCGACGAGCCCACCGCGCACCTGGACGAGCCCACCGCGCGCCGGCTGCTGGAGCGGCTGCGGCACGACGGCAGGACCGTCCTGCACATCACGCACCGCCCGGACGAGGCGGCGAGGGCGGACCTGGTGCTGGACCTCGGCACCGCCGCATACCGTTGAGAGCCATGGACCCCTCTCTGGCGCGGCGCGTGCTCGTCGCGTCCACCGAGATCACGTCGGCGGCGCTGGAAGACCCGGAGAACGTGCTGCGGCTCGTGGTGGAGGCGGCCGCGGAGATCGCGGACGCCGACCTCGGCCTCGCCATGCTCGCCACGGCCGAGGACGACGGCACGCTGACCGTCGAGGCGTCCTCCGGCGAACCGGTCGTGGCCACGCTGAGCCCGCGCAGTGCTGCTGCGAAGGCCGCACGCACGGGCGTTCCGGTGATGGCCGACGACGTCACGAACGACCCGCGCACGGCGCCGTACGTGCCGCACGCGCTGCGGACGTACGGACCGTTCGCCGTGGCACCGTTCGGCACCTCGGACCGGAAGATCGGCGCTCTGGCGGTTTATCGACGTAGGGACAAGGCGCCGTTCACGCAGGAGACCGTGGACGTGCTGTCGGCGTTCGCCGCCCAGGCTGGTCTCGCGGTCGTGCTGGCCGAGGGCTTCACGGCCCGCCAGCGCGTCGCGGTCTACGAGGAGCGCGAACGGATCGCCCGCGACCTGCACGACGTGATCATCCAACGGCTCTACGGCGCCGGTGTGCAGCTCAGCCTGCTGGAACGGCGCCTGGGCAAGAAGCTCGACCACACCGACCGGGCCCGGATCAACGAGGCCGTCGACCTGGTGGACGAGACGATCGCCGAGGTCCGCGGCACCGTCCGCAAGCTGCGCAACACCGACCCGGCCGAGGGCGCCGACCTGCTCGACTCGATCAAGGCCGAGGTCCGCACCGCCGGCGAGCTGCTCGGGTTCGCGCCACGCCTGCACGTGGCAGGCGACCTGGCGAACGTGCCGCAGCGGCACGCCGACGACGCGCGCGCTGCGTTGCGTGAGGCGCTGTCGAACGTCGTGCGGCACTCAGGCGCCACGAACCTCCAGATCGACGTACGGCGCGATGAGAAGCATCTGCTGCTGCGCGTCGCCGACAACGGATGCGGCATCCCGTCCGGCGTGACTCAGCGCGGATTGCGGCACCTCGCCGAACGGGCGAAGTCCGCGAGTGGCGATTTCCGCGTCGTGAGTTCGCCGAACGGGACGACGCTCACCTGGTCCGTCCCCGTTTAGCCACCCATGCGGCGGCTTGCGTGCGCCGTTCCATGCCGAGTTTCGAGAGCACGGACGTCACGTAGTTCTTCACGGTCTTCTCCGCGAGGAACAACCGTTCACCGATTTGGCGGTTCGTGAGGCCCTCACCGATGAGTTCCAACACGCGCTGTTCCTGGTCGGTGAGTCCGATCGGGGCTGGATTGCGCATCCGTTCGAGTACTCGGCTTGTGGTCGCGGGGTCCAGAAGGGACCGTCCAGCCGCGACCTCGCGCACGGCCGTGACGACGTCCTGACCGCGCACCTGTTTGAGCAGATACCCCGAGGCACCAGCCATGATCGCGCCGACGAGCGCCTCCTCGTCGTCGAACGCGGTCAGCACGAGGCAGCGGATGCCGAGGTCCCGCAGCGTTCGGCAGAGGTCGACACCACTGCCGTCCGGCAGTTGAACGTCGACCACCGCCACGTCAGGCGTGGTCTTTTGAGCCCGTGTCACCGCCTCGTCGACGGACCCAGCCTCGGCAATGACCGAGATGTCCGCCTCGTCGTCCAACATCTCGCGCAGTCCTCTGCGCACCACTTCGTGATCGTCAACCAACAAAACGCGCACTGGCACGAATCCACCGTACGTCGAATGGCTGTTCCTGAGCGTGACTCGGATTGGCACAGTTCTTGTCATGGCAGAAGGCTCGGTGAGACCGATCGAGGAAGCGGATCGCATAGTTGTCGCGCGATTGGTCCTGGAGCTGTGGGGCGCGCACACCTCAGTAGCGCACGGCGAGGTGTTCTTCCCCGCGAGTCTGCCGGGCTTCCTCGTGGAGAAGCAGGGTCACGTGCTGGGTCTGCTGACCTACGCCGTGGCGAACCACCAACTGGAGATCGTCACGGTCGACGCTCTCCGGCGGGGCCGCGGCGTCGGCACCGCGCTGGTCGACGCCGCGGTCCGCCAGGCGCGCACGCTCGGGTGCAACCGGGTGCGCCTCACGACCACCAACGACAACCTGGACGCGATCCGCTTCTACCAGCGGCGCGGGTTCAAACTCGCGGCGCTGAGACCGGACGCGGTGCGCGAGGCCCGCAAGCTCAAACCGGAGATCCCGGCTGTGGGTGAGTTCGGCATCCCCATCACGGACGAGCTGGACCTCGAACGATGGGTAGCGCCACGGCAGTAGTCCACAGCTGCCCACAGCTCTGTCCACAGGGTTGTGCACAGGTCTTGTGGACAGTCAGACGTGCAGCGGGTTGAACGCCTCGTCCCACGCGGCGGCGACCTGGTGCGCGCACGTGGACGGTGCGACGCCGCCGACCCCGGTGCCGAGGCCCGGCATCGCGATCGTCCGGACGGCGTCGCGCACCGGCGTGCCGTCCTCCAGGCGCCCGGTGAGCCAGAGCATCAGCACGGCGCGCGCGGCCAGGTACGGGTGGACGGTGTCGACCGGCAGCCGTTCGCCGGGCAGGCGCATGGTCGGGGCGCTGATGAGCCACGCGGGTTCGGTCTCGCCCGTCGCCACGATCTGCGCCTCGCCCACCGGGAGCTCACCGCCGTGCAACGCGAGGACGGCGCTGCGGACGTTGTTCTCGACCTGGGGGAAGGCCGTGGCGTAGACGGCGTCGATGCCGCCGCGCATCCAGCCCTGCGAGTTGGCGGGGCTCACGATGGCCTGCGCGTGGATGTCCAGCACGGACCCGCGGTGCACCCTCACCCCGGTGCGTCCGTCCGCGACGGTGAGCCAGGCGTTCGCCATCGGTTCGTCGACCGCGCACAACACGAGTTCTGGCGCTAGAGCGGGCACGCCCCAAGCATTCCAGTTCGAACGGTCCTGACGGAACCCAGGTTTGGCGCCTGACACAGGCGTGATTCGCCACTCGTGGGCCGCACTACGCTGACTCGGTGCCTCGCATTGCGTACTTCGGACCACAGGGGACCTTCACCGAGCAGGCCGCCATGCGGTTCTCCGGTGAGCTCGTCCCGGTCGAGACGATCCCGCTCGCCTTCGCCGCACTGCGTTCCGGCGAGACCGACTTCGCGTGCGTGCCGATCGAGAACTCCGTCGAGGGCGCCGTCCCCGCCACCCTGGACGCCCTGGTGCGCGACGAGCCGGTCGTGGCCGTGGCCGAGACCGTCCTCGACGTCCGCTTCAGCGTCCTGGTCCGTCCGGGTACCTCGTCGATCGCCACGATCGCCTCGCACCCGCACGCCCTCGCCCAGGTCCGCGAGTGGATCGCCGCGTCGTTGCCCGGCGCCACCTCGATCGCCACCTCGTCGACCGCGGCCGCAGCGGCAGCCGTCGAACGAGGCGAGTTCGACGCGGCCGTCTCCGCTCCGGTCGCCGTCAACCACTACAAGCTCGACGAGTACGCCACCGACGTCCTCGACGTCCCCGACGCCCGCACCCGCTTCCTCCTGCTGCGCCGGCCGGGCGCACTGCCCGAGCCGACCGGCGCGGACCGCACGAGCGTCGTCGTCACCACCCCGAACCGCGTGGGTGTGCTGTCCGAACTGCTCACCGAACTGGCGCTGCGTGGCATCAATCTCACCGGCCTCGAATCACGCCCGCAGAAGGGCAAACTGGGGACGTACCGCTTCTACATCGACGTCGAGGGGCACATCGCAGAGCCGAGGATCGGTGACGCGCTGGCCGCGCTGCACCGACACTCGCGCGAGATCCGGTTCCTCGGGTCCTTCCCGAAGGCCGACCACGAGCCCGTCGAGGCTCACAACGCCGAGTTCGCCGCAGCCGCCTCCTGGGTCGATGCTGTCAGAAAGGGCGAGCGCGGGTGAGGTTGCTGCTGGTCAGGCACGGTGAGACGGCGTCGAACACCGAACGCAGGCTGGACACGGCCATGCCAGGCCCGCCCCTCACCGAACTGGGCCACAAACAGGCCCGCGAACTGGCCGACGCCCTGGCTTCGGAGTCGTTGACAGCGGTCTACGCGAGCATCGGCCTGCGCGCCCAGCAAACCGCGCTCCCCACCGCCGAACGCTTCGGCCTGCCCGTCCAGGTCCTGGAGGGCATCGAGGAGATCCAGGTCGGCTCGCTCGAGGGCCGCAACGACCCCGAGGCGTACCAGACCTACCTCGAGACCGTGATCCAGTGGGCCGAGGGTGCGCTGGACGTGCCGTTCCCCGGTGGCGGGGAGAGCGGGCAGCAGGTGCTGGACCGGTTCCTCGCGGCCATCGCGTCGATCCGTGCCGAGGGCACCGTCATGGTCGTGACGCACGGTGGCGCGGGGCGGATGGGGGCGCTGGCGCTGGCGTCGAACGTGCCGGTGGAGCTGGCCGAGAACCTGCTGCCGAACACCGGGGTCGTGGTGCTGGAGACCGAGGGTGACACGTGGGTGTGCCGTTCGTGGGCGGGCGTCGAGATCTAAGCCTCACCACCACTCGCCCTCGGTTTGATCGTTGACCACGACACCCTCGACCCTGGTGCGGTGGTGCTTGGCGTCGTGCAACCGCGCTCCACTGAGATCGGTGGAGTTGAGGGATGCGCGATCGAGGATCGCGTTTTTCAGGTAGGTCTCGGTCATCTTCGCGTAGGACAGGGTGGCTCCGGTGAAGTCGGTCCTCTCCAGAAGTGCCGAGCTGAAGACGGCGCTGCTCAGTGAGGCGGAAACGAAGCGCGCGTCATCCGCCTGGACCCTGAACAGATCGGTGTGGTCGAGCTGTGCGCGGCTGAGATTCGTCCGCAACAACAGCGCTTCCGACAGCACGGAGCCGCGCAGGTCGGCGCCTTCCAGACTTGCTTCGGTGAGGTTCACGCCGGCCAGACAGAGACGGCGGAGATCGAACTTGAAGCCCCGGTCCTGCTGCGGGTCGCGACGTCCCAGCACGGTCAGCGCGGCTTGAACGTCCACCGTGGTGGCACCGCACTTCTCCCGGCGTGCCGGGGAGTCGTCGGGTACGCCCTGGGCCGTGGTGCGGACGAACGCCAGGAGCACCTCGAGGACCGTCGTCTGGTCGCGCGGTGAGTCGCGGCCGAGGCGTTCCAGCGCGTACACGGCACCCAGCCGGCTGTGCAGGTTCTCGGGCCCGGCCTTGCCCAACTGCTCCACGGCCTTGGTGTACCGGTCGGTGACCTGGCCCTGCTCGGTCAGCTCGTGCTGCTTCAACGCCACGGTGACCTGGTCGCGGGTGGCCTGGAGCGACAGCCCGGTGAAGACGAGCGCGCCCGCGGCGGTGACGGCCGTGACGACGGAGGTGACGGTCTGCCAGTTCGGCGCCTTGCGGCGGCGGACGGGTGCGCGCAGACCCAGACGACGGTTCGTTGGCACCCGTACAACCTGCCAGACGGTCCAACCTCCTCACCCGCGCGGGGGAGGGTCAGCCCCAGCCGAGTTCGTGCAGCTTCGCGTCGTCCACCCCGAAGTGGTGCGCGACCTCGTGCAGCACGGTGACCACGACCTCCTCCACCACGTCCTCCTCCGTCTGGCAGATGTCGAGGATCGCGTCGCGGTAGATGAAGATGTGGTCCGGCAGCGTGCCGCCGTAGTCGGAGTTGCGCTCGGTCAGCGCGATGCCCTGGTAGAGCCCGAGCAGCGAGGGCTCCTCGGGGTTGCGGTCCTCGACCAGCACCACCACGTTGTTCATGGCGTGCATGAAGTCCTCGGGCAGCAGGTCCAGGGCTTCCTCGACCAGCTCCTCGAAGCGGGCCCGGGTCATCTCGACTGTCATCGGTTCTCTGTGCTCGAAGGTGGCGCGTTGGACGAGGGCTTGTCGGGCTTGTCGGAGTCGGAGGGCTTGCCGGGCTCGGAGGACTGGGAGCCGTTGCTCTCGGAGTGCAGCGGTGCGCCGGTTGGCTCGTCCTGGGCCTTGACCGAGGTGGTCTGCGGCGGGTTCGCGGTGGTCAGCGGCGCGCCGTTGGGGTTGCGGACGGTGCCTTCCCAGGCGACGAGGTTGTTGCCCTGGGGGACGGCGCCGATCTTGCAGTTGGCCTTGCGGGAGCCGACGGCCCAGCTCGCCTCGACGCGCGTGTCCCAGGTGACGAGCAGGCCCTTAGCCTTCAGGTCGGCGCCGCCGGTGTACTCGGCGGCGATGACCGCGCACTTCTCGGACATGGCGGCGTCCTGGGCCTCCGGGGCGACGAACGGGCCCTCGGGGTGCTGGACGACGCCGACGATCTCGAACGCGTGCGGCTTGGCGCACTCGATCGGGTCACCGACCGTGTTGTTCTCGCCGAGCGCCACGCACACGCCCGGGTCGTAGACGTTCGACTGGTCCTGGGTCTTCGCGCTGCCGAACGACGGCAGGGCGGCGCCGGACGGGGCGGTGACCTGCAGACCGCATCTGAGCTGCCGGTATCCGCTCTTCCAGCGGGTCTCGTCCGGGTTGAGGGTGCTGACGCCGTACTTGCCCTCGGGGTCGAGCTTGCCCGCCATGTACGTCGTGGAGGCCTGGGCGCAGTTCTCCTGCGCGATCTTCTCCCAGGTCTCGCCGTTCGGGAACGGCGCTTCCCTCGGATACGCGGCCGTGATGTCGGCGGTTCCGGTGACCTCGAACTTGTGCGCGGCGGTGCAGTCGACCTTCTGCGCGTCCGACAGATCCGGTTTCTCCCAGTTGAGGCATTCGCCCGTCACGGCCTGGTAGGCAGCGTTGACGAGCTCGCGTTTGGTGCTGAGCGGGCCTCCTGCCAGCACGGACGTGAACGCGGACAACATCAACAAGCCGAACGCGCCCACGAACGCGCCGACCATCACAAGCCGCGTGTCGCGGATGTGACCAGATCGACTCAACCAACCGGCGCTCGAAGACATCTCATCCATGATGCCCGTGCCGTGTGAGACCGCTGTGCGCCGGGGGGTTGGGTGCCGAGTGTTGCTATTAGGACACTCGTCACTCAATTGGCCGTGTTGGAGCTGTCTCGCTAGGTACCTTGCCCGCGGGAGTGGTGATGACTGACAACAACCAGCCAGGACCTGGCCAGCCGACGCCCGAGCAGGGGCCGCCGTCGGGACAGCCCGGCCAGCCGCAACAGCCGCAGCAGCAGCCGCCGCCGTACCAGCCGGCACCTGCGCCGAACCAGCCTGCCCCGAACCAGGGGCCCAGGCCGAACCAGGGCGCGCCCACCAAGGGCAAGATGCGCCAGCAGCAGGCGGGCGTGACCAAGCCGCGCCAGGCCACGGTCGCCGAGCAACGCGCCCGCGCCGCCGCCCTCAAGGCGCAGCAGGAGCGGTTCGCCGCCGAGTCCGCCGCGTTCGAGAAGAAGCGCAAGAAGCGCAAGCGCCTGCTCATCGGCGGTGGCGTCACCGTCGGCGTGGTCGCGCTCGTCGCGATCTGGTACGCGGCCGCGAGCCCGAAGAACGTCACGGCGCAGTGCACCGACTCGAACAACGTGATCGTCGACGACGATTACTGCGACGAGTCGTACTACCGCAGCCATGGCGGGTACAGCAGCGGCGGCTTCATCTACATCGGTGGCTCGTCGTACCGCTACAACTACGGCGGCTCGGGCTCGGTCGGTCAGAAGGTGTCCGGCGGCAGCTACACGATCCCCAAGGGTGCGAACGTCAGCACGAAGTCGGGCACCTCGGTCCAGCGCGGCGGGTTCGGCATCAGCAGCGGATCGAAGAGCAGCGGAGGCTGAGCACACTTGCGCCGGGAAGCTTCACACCCGCGGCCGAACTGGCAGCGGACGGTCTCCGACCAGGGTCTGGTCTTCGGCCTGCCCGCGAAGTACGCGAACGGCGCCGACCGTCCTTACTGGGACGAGTCGGTGCACTACGTGTTCGAGATGAGCGAGATCCTCTCGCTCGAAGCCGACGTCGAGCTCCTCCACTCCATGTGCCTTGACGCGGTGGACAACGTCGTGCTCACCGAGCGGTACCGCGACTTCGGCATCCCCGAGTGGGTGTGGCCGCACATCGCCGAGTCGTGGCGCCGCCGCGACCCGCACCTCTACGGCCGCTTCGACCTGCGCTACGACGGCTCGGGCCCGGCGAAGATGCTGGAGTACAACGCGGACACCCCCACCTCGTTGCTGGAGGCCGCGTACATCCAGTGGTACTGGAAGGAAGAGGTCTTCCCGGACGACGACCAGTGGAACTCGTTGCACGAGCGCCTGGTCGAGCGCTGGACCGAGATCGGCGCCAAGCTGCCGTCGGGCGAGCTGCACTTCAGCTGGTCGGGCGCGGACCCGTCCGGTGAGGACCACCTGACGACCGCGTGCCTGCAGGAGACGGCGGCCGAGGCCGGCCTGAACACCGTGGGCATCGCGATCGAGGACATCGGCTGGGACTCGCTGCTGGGCCGCTTCGTGGACCTCGAAGAGGCCCCGATCAGCACGCTCTTCAAGCTCTACCCGTGGGAGTGGGTGGTCGAGGAGCAGTTCGGCCGCCACGCCGTCGAGACGCTGCCCAGCACGCTGTTCATCGAGCCGCTGTGGAAGATGCTGCTCTCGAACAAGGCGCTGCTCGCGATCCTGTGGGAGATGTACCCGGGCCACCCCAACCTGCTCCCCGCGTACCTCAACGACCCCGGCATGCTCACCGAGTACGTGCGCAAGCCGATGCTCGGCCGCGAGGGCGCGAACATCCAGATCGTCGCACCGGGCTACGAGACGCAGACCGGTGGCGTGTACGGCAAAGAAGGCTTCGTGTACCAGCTGTTCGATCCGCTCCCGGAGTTCGACGGCTACCGCCCCGCGTTGGGTGCCTGGGTCGTCGGCGACACGTCGGCAGGCCTCGGCATCCGGGAAACGGTCGGTCTGGTGACCGACGACGGCGCGGCGTTCGTGCCGCATCGAATTGTTGAGTAAGACTCCGAAAGGGAACGGGAAATGGACTACACGCTCGCGTTGGACCCCGGCTTCGGCTCGGCCATCGGCCGGGGCATCGGCGCGATCGCGCTGTACGCCGTCGTCGGTCTGGTCCTCATGGTGTTCGGCTTCTACGCGATCGACTGGACGACGCCGGGCAAGCTGTCGCTCCTGGTCCGCAACGGTGCCCCGAACGCCGTGATCGTCACCGCCTCCGGCCTCGTCTCGATGGCGTTCATCGTGGTCGTCGCGATGCTCAACGCCGTCGGCAAGCTCGACGAGGGCCTGCTCACCGCGTTGATCTACGGCATCGTCGGCATCATCGTGCAGGTGGCGGCCGTCCGGCTGCTGGAGTGGGTGACCAAGCTCGACATCGGCTCGATCATCGAGTCGGACCAGTTCGCGCCGGCCTCCGTCGTCGTCGCCGCGGCCCACGTCGCCCTCGGCCTCGTGGTGGCCTTCGCCATCTACTAGGCCCGAGCCTGCGAAGGGACCCGGTGCCGACCTGGCGCCGGGTCCCTTCGCGTTGACCGTCCCGCGTTCCGCATATCCGGATGAAACGGGGAACGGGTGGCGACTACCCTTTCCCAGGTGATTGACCTCAAGGTGTTGCGCGAGAACCCGGAGATCGTGCGCGCTTCGCAGCGTGCCCGTGGCGAGGACGAGGCCGTCGTGGACAGCCTGCTGTCCGCGGACGAGCGCCGGCGTTCCGCCATCTCCCGCGCCGACACCCTGCGCGCCGAGCAGAAGGTGCTCGGCAAGGAGGTCGGCAAGGCCAAGGGCGACGACCGCGCCGCGCTGCTCGTCAAGGCGAAGGACCTGGCCGCCGAGGTCAAGGCCGCCGAGGCCGAGCAGAACGCCACCGCCGACGAGGTCAACGAGCTGCTGGCCAGGATCCCGAACCTGGTCCACCCGGACGCGCCCGTGGGCGGCGAGGACGACTTCGTCGTCGTCAAGACCGTGGGCACGCCGCGCGAGTTCGACTTCGAGCCGCAGGACCACCTCGACCTGGGCACGAAGCTCGGCGCCATCGACATGGAGCGCGGCGCGAAGGTCGGCGGCAGCCGCTTCTACTTCCTCAGGGGCGTGGGCGCCCAGCTCGAACTCGCGCTGCTCAACATGGCGGCGGCGCAGGCCACGGCCAACGGCTTCGAGCTCATGATCACGCCGACCCTGGTGCGGCCGGAGATCATGGCGGGCACCGGGTTCCTGGGTGCGCACTCGTCCGAGATCTACCACCTGCCGAACGACGACCTGTACCTCGTCGGCACGTCCGAGGTGCCGCTCGCGGGCTACCACGCCGACGAGATCCTCGACGGCGAACGCCGGTACGCGGGCTGGTCGTCGTGCTACCGGCGCGAGGCGGGCTCGTACGGCAAGGACACCCGCGGCATCATCCGCGTCCACCAGTTCAACAAGGTGGAGATGTTCTCGTACGTGAAGCCCGAGGACGCCGAGGCGGAGCACGCCCGGCTGCTCGGCTGGGAAGAGGAGATGCTCGCCAAGATCGAGGTCCCGTACCGGGTCATCGACACGGCCACGGGCGACCTCGGCACGTCCGCGCACCGCAAGTTCGACTGCGAGGCGTGGGTCCCGACCCAGCAGAAGTACCGTGAGCTCACCTCGACCTCGAACTGCACGACGTTCCAGGCGCGCCGCCTCAACGTCCGCTACCGCGACGAGAACGGCAAGTCGCAGATCGCGGCCACGCTGAACGGCACGCTCGCGACGACCCGGTGGATCGTCGCGATCCTGGAGAACCACCAGAACGCCGACGGCTCGGTCACCATCCCCGAGGCCATGCGGCCGTTCATGGGCACGGACGTCATCAAGCCCCGCTAGCCCGACGAAGAACGGCGGGGGTTCCGACCAGGAACCCCCGCCGTTTCGCGTCTCAGGTCAGTTCAGCGACAGCTCGGCCTCGTCGGCCACGTGCTTCGCGATCTCCAGCGACGACGTGGCCGCGGGCGAGGGCGTGTTCAGCACGTGCACCTGGCGGGCGGCGGTCTCGAACAGGAAGTCGTCCACCAGCGACCCGTCCGGCAGCATCGCCTGGGCGCGCACACCGGCTTCGGCGCGGACCAGGTCGGCCTCCTGCACGGCGGGCACGAGCCGGGCAAGCGACGCGGCGAACCGCTTGCGGGAGAACGACCGCACGACCTCTTCGAGCCCGGTCTTCGCGAACTTGCGGGCCAGCCGCCAGGTCCCCGGGAACTTCGCGACCTCGAACAGGTCGGCGGGGGAGACCTGCGACCACTTGTAGCCCTCGCGCCGCAACGCGAGCACGGCGTTCGGTCCGGCGTGGACACTGCCGTCGAGCATGCGGGTCAGGTGCACGCCGAGGAACGGCAGCGTCGGGTCCGGCACCGGGTAGATCAGGCCGCGCACCAGGCCGCGCCGCTCCGGCGTCAGCTCGAAGTACTCGCCGCGGAACGGGACGATCGTCGCGGCGGGGTCCAGACCGGCCATCCGCGCGATGCGGTCGCTGTGCAGTCCGGCACAGTTCACGAGCGCGTCGGCCCGCACGATCCCCTGCGGAGTGGCCAATTCCACACCGGAACCCGCCGGCGACTGCCGGATGCCCAGCACCGGGCTGTTCAACCGCAGGTCAGCGCCGTGGGCGTTGAGCAGGCGGACCAGCGCGCGGCACACGGCCGGGAAGTCGATGATGCCGGTCGACTCGACCCGCAGCGCGGCGACCGTGGCGACCTCGGGCTCGTACTCGCGAGCCTCCGCGGCGGAGATCATCCGGGCGGGGACGCCGTTCGCCTCGGCCCGCTCGGCGAGCACGTTGAGGCGCGGGACCTCGTCCTCGGAGGTGGCCACGACGAGCTTGCCGCAGACCTCGTAGGGGACGCCGTGCTCCTTGGCGAAGTCGATGATGGAAGCGTTGCCCGCCACGGACATCTTCGCCTTGAGCGAGCCCGGCTTGTAGTACAGGCCGGCGTGCACGACGTTGCTGTTGTGCCCCGTCTGGTGCGCCGCCCAGTGCGATTCCTTCTCCAGGACGGTCACCTGGTGGCCACGGCCGGCCAGTTCGTTGGCCACCGCCAGGCCGACGATCCCGCCACCGATCACCGCGATGTGTCGCACGTCAAATCCTCGTCTTCCGGGTCCGCTCGTGTTATGTGGACAGTACGGGGCTGCGCCGGTGATCGACTCCGGCACCTATAGACTTCGGCCATCCAGCCAGGGAGAGGTATGTCCGACAGCATTGCTTTGGGTCAGCCGACGGTGGGCGAGGAAGAGCTCGCGGCGGTCGCCGCGGTCTTCGAATCGGGTTGGCTCTCCGGTGCCGGTCCGACCTGCAACAAGTTCGAGCAGCGGTTCGCCGAGGTCGCGGGTGTCGACCACGTGCTGGCGACCAACAACTGCGGTGCCTCACTGCACCTCTCGCTCGACGTCATGGGCGTGAAGCCGGGTGACGAGGTCATCGTCGGCGACTACACCTTCCCCGCCACGGGCCACTCCGTCGTGTGGACCGGCGCCAAGCCGGTGTTCGCCGACGTGCGCCCGGACATCTGGAGCGTCGACCCCGCCGCGGTCGAGGCGGCCATCACGCCGAACACGGTGGGCATCCTCGCCGTCGACGTGTTCGGCCAGCCCGCCGACTACGACGAGCTGCGCGCGATCGCGGACAAGCACGGCCTGTTCCTGATCGAGGACGGCGCCTGCTCCGCGGGCGCGAGCTACAAGGGCCGCCCGGCCGGCAGCCTCGCCGACATGGCGACGTTCAGCTTCCACGGCCGCAAGGGCATCACGGCCGGTGAGGGCGGCGCGCTCACCACGAACAACGCCGAGTGGGCCGCCAAGGCCCGCAAGATGCACACGTACGGCATCGAGCCCGCGATCAACCGCGAGGGCTCGAACGACCTGCCGGTGCCGTCGTTCAACGAGGCGGGCTACAACTACCGCATGTCGGACGTCATGGCCGGCATCATGCTCGCGCAGCTCGACCGGCTGCCGACGCTGCTCGCGAACCGCGCCCGCGTGGCCAAGGGCTACGAGCAGCTCCTGGGCGACCTCGAGGGCGTGACCCTGCCGGTGGCGCTGGACGACCGCGTCCACCCGTGGCAGTCCTACGTCATCACGCTCGACGCGAGCATCGACCGCGGCGCCGTCGCCAAGGGCCTGCGGGAGAACGGCGTGCAGTGCAACTTCGGCACGTACGCCTCGCACGTCCAGCCCGTGTACGGCCAGTCGACGCCGTGCCCGGTGTCCGCCGACCTGTTCCGTCGTCACCTGGCGATCCCGATGCACGCCAACCTGACCGACGACGAGGTGGAGCGGGTCGCCAAGACCCTCCGCGAAGTGCTGAGCACCGTCCGCTAGAGATCCCGAGCATCAACAGGAGTTCCCGCATGTCCTCGTCCCAGCGCACCGTTTTCGTCACGGGTGGCGCGGGCTTCATCGGTATGCACGTCATCCCGATGCTGCTCGAGCGCGACTACAAGGTCCGCATCTTCGACAACATGTTCCGCGGTGACCGCGACGCCGTCGCGGCCCTGGTGAACACGGGCAACGTCGAGCTCATCGACCAGGACGTCCGCTACGGCGGTGCGGTGCAGAACGCGATGAAGGGCTGCGAGAGCGTCATCCACCTCGCCGCCGTCTCCATCAACAAGAGCGTCGCGGACCCGTACGAGTCGGTCGACATCAACATGGTCGGCAACCACAACGTGTTCGCCGCCGCCGCGGACCAGAAGGTGCGCCGTCTCGTCTTCGCGTCGTCCGCCTCGGTGTACGGCGACCCGAAGAAGCTGCCGATGCACGAGGACGACGAGCTCTCGCCGCTCACGCCGTACTGCATCGCCAAGCGCTCGGGTGAGGACCTGCTCGGCTTCTACGAGCGGACCAAGGGCCTGTCCTGGGTCGGCCTGCGCTTCTTCAACGTCTACGGCCCCGGCCAGAAGACCACCGCGTACTACACCTCGGTGATCAACCACTTCGTCAACCGCCTCCGCCAGGGCCTGCCGCCGGTCATCGACGGCAAGGGCGAGCAGTCGATGGACTTCATCCACGTCACCGACATCGCGCGTTCCGTCGTCGCGGCGCTGGAGTCCGAGAAGGACAACGTTCCGGTCAACATCGGAACGGGTATCGACACCACGGTCGCCGACCTGGCCAAGATCCTGATCAACGCGGTCGGCGTGGACGTCGAGCCGCAGTTCAACCCGCGCGACGTGCTCGTCTCCCGTCGTGCCGCGGACATCACCCGCGCCAAGGAGGTGCTCGGCTGGGAGCCGACCATCTCCGTCGAGGACGGGATGACCGAGCTGGTGAAGCTCAGCGCCTCCAGCTGACGCTCGGCGACCGAACAACGTGGGCGCGGCAACCCGGCCGCGTCCACGGGAAGCGGATTGGAGCCTGCCCAGGTGCGCATCGCGGTCGTGAACAACTTCTTCCCGCCTCGGGTGGGAGGGAGCGCGCACCTCGCGGAATCGCTGGCCAGGGAGTTCGTCGCGCGTGGGCACGAGGTCGTCGTGCTGACCGCCGCCTACCGCGACGCCCCGGCCGAAGAAGAGGTCGGCGGCTACCGGGTGCACCGGTTACCGGCGTTCGGAATGCCCAAGCTCGGCCTCTCGATCGACTTCGACATCACCTTCGCGTCCCGCCCCTCGAACGTCCGCCGCGTCTTCCGCGTGCTCGACGACTTCCGGCCGGACGTCATCCACCAGCACGGCCAGTTCCTGGACCTGAGCTGGATCAGCGGCGCGTACGCCCGTCGCCGCAACGTTCCCGTGCTGTTGTCCGTCCACACGCGACTGGAAAGCACGGCGTGGTTCTACTCGCTGTTCTTCCGCTTCCTCGACCGCTTCCTGGTGCGTCCTGTCCTGCGTCGCTACCGGCCGCGCTACGTGATCATGGACGAGATGGCGGCGGCCTACTGCCAGCGCCGCTACGGGGCGTCCGAGGGAGAGTTCGACCACATCCCGGTCGCCGTCGACCCCCGCGAACTGAGCGCCCGGCCGCCGATCGACGTCCGCGAGCGGCACGACCTGCGCGCCGCACCGTTGATCGTCTCGCTCGGCCACGTCATCCCGCTGCGCAACCGGTTGTCGCTGGTCAAGGCCATGCCCGCAGTGCTGGAGAAGCACCCGAAGGCCAAGGTCCTGGTCGTGGGCCAGGTCTACTACGACAGGTTCCTCAAGCTCGCCGAGAAGCTCGGCGTGCGGGACGCGTTCGTCACCACCGGCCCCGTCCACCGCGGTGAGGTGCCCGCCTACCTGGCGGAGGCCGATGTCGTCGCCCACGACTTGCAGGGCATAGGGTGTGGCACTGCGAGTCTGGAGGCGATGGCGGTCGGCAAAGCGACCGTCTGCGCCGTGCGCGAGACGAACTTCCCCTGGGTGGAGCTGCGCGACTGGGACAACGCGCTGCTGGTTCGTCCCGACGACGCGGACGACCTCGCGGCGACGTTGACCCGGTTGCTCGACGACCCGGCCGAGCGGGAGCGGATCGCCGCCAGGCAGCGGGACGTGGTGCTCGCCGACTTCACGCTCGACGTGGTGACGGACAAGCACCTCGCCGTGTTCGACCTGATGACCGCTCCGACCCCGGCAGGTACGCGCTGATGTTCTTCGACGACGAGCGGAGCAACCGCCTCCGCAAGCACATCCTCACCGACCTCGTCGGGCAGTACATGAACGACTCCGAGCGGGCCGCGCTCTACGGCCTGCCCGAGACCACCCGGATCCGCGAGCGCGCCAAGGTGATCAGCCCGGACCAGCTGACCATCGGCGACCACTGCTGGATCGGCGAGGGCGCCGTGCTCGACGCGAGCGGCGGCATGGAGATCGGCGAGCACACCTCGATCGGCCTCAACTGCCTGATCTTCACGCACTCCAGCTGGCTCGCGAACATGGCGCTGGAGAACCACTCCGGCAGCGACCTGATCGAGCGCAAGCCGGTCCGCATCGGCAAGGGCTGCTTCATCGGCGGCAACAGCGTGATCATGCCGGGCGTGACCATCGGCGACTTCGCCACCGTCCAGCCGCTGTCCGTGGTGGCGAAGGACGTCCCGGCCCGTTCCCTGGTGGCCGGCAACCCCGCGCGCGTCTTCCAGAAGTACGAGCAGGAGTACATCGACTCCGAGATCGAGCGGGTGCGCGCGGAGAACAAGCGCCGCCGCGAACTCGCCGAGGAGCGCGGCGACACCGTGGTGTGGGGCGCGCCCGCCGGCGAGTTCGTCAAGGCGGACAAGACCGAAGAGGCCTGAGCCGGATGACCGGCCTGTCGCGCGGACAAGCCGGTCACCCGCACCGGGCCGTGAGGGGAGTCGGCCCGGCCCCTGGGGGTGGTCCTACAGAGCCGCTGCCGTCAGCACGTTCAGCAGGACCTTCGACGCCACCGCGTCCACGGCCAGCGTGCCGTTGAACGCGATCGACCCGGCGCTGAACACCCAGCCGCCGCCGGGCCGCGTCCACTTGTACATGTGGCCGCCGTTCTGCCCGCCGCTGTTGTTGCCCACGGCGATGATCTCCGTCCCGGCCTTGGGCGGGGTCGGGCACCGGTCGGTCTCCCACCCGCTGCCGGCGATGTTGTACGACGCCGCACCGAACGTGCCGCCCAGCGCGAGCCCGCAGCCGGACAGGAACGCGTGCGCCGGCAGCAGGGTCTCGTAGGCGCCGAACGTCAGGAACTCCGAGCTGTCCCAGTCGGCGCCGAGGACGTCCGCGCCCGGCTGGCCGAGGTTCGCGAACCAGTTCCCGGTCTGGGAACCGTTGGCGGCACGGAAGATCACCGCGTCCCCGGCCGCGTTCCACGAGACCTTGGCGAACAACGTGTTGCCACCGGTGTTGATCACCCGGCCGCCGTTCGACAGGTAGGTGTCGAGCCGGTCCTTCATGAGCTGCGACCAGTACTCGGAGTGGCTGCCGAGCACGAGTCCCTTGTACTGCGGGAGCCACGTGCCGTCGGCGTCGAGGTCGCCGTCCTGGTAGAGGTCGAACTCGATGTTGTTCGCGACCATCCACCGCAGCAGCAACAGGTCCGAGTAGTAGGTGTGGCTCATGATGGCGCGGTCGTTGGTCCACACGGCGTTGTTGGGACGGTACGAGGTGCAGACCCGTTGCACCCCAAGCTGTCCCTGGGTCGTGTAGTTGTTGTGGCCGCCCCACGTGTTGTAGGCGTTGTAGGTGTTCGTGGGCAGGATGACCGCGAGCTTGGCCACCGGCGCGGGCGGCTTCACGGCGAACGGGATGTCGTAGCGCAGGTGCTGGACGCCGTTGAGCACTCCGCGCAGCCGGCAGACGTACGCGCCGGACTTCCAGCCCGCGGGGATGGTCATCGTGAACGTGTTCGCCCAGTCGCAGCCGCCCGACCGGTAGTCGCCGGGCACGGGCTGCATCGTGCCCGCGGCCGAGACCGGGCCCCACACGACGGTGCCGGCGGTCTGGCCCGGCACGGCGAGGCGTTCGATGGTGGCCTCGACGGTCGTGAACGTGCTGGAGACCCGGAAGTTCTGCGGGTAGCCGGGGCGGGGGCTGGTGTCGCTCGCGTAGCCCTGCAGCGCCGCGGTCTTCTCGATGCTGAAGCCGGACCCGACCTGCAGCGGTGCGCCGCCGTTGACCCACTGGCCGGTGAGGTTGCCGCTGATGGTCTCGGAGTTGAGCAGCCGGAACCACATCAGCTTGTCGTCGAAGCCGGGCGTCGTGGAGCCGTCGAGCCACACGAGGTAGTGCGTGCCGTTGGTGTTGGACAGCCACGTCTTCTGGGTGTCGTCGCCCCAGCCGCTGCCGATGGCGTACGCGGTGCCGTTGTTCACCCACGTGCCGTTGGTGCCGTCGCCGGAGGTGTAGCGCCACCAGTACAGGACGTCGCTGCCGGTGTGGATGCCGTAGATGACGCCGTTCGGGTCGGCCCACAGCTCGTAGAACGGCTTCCAGCTGTTGTTGCTGATGATGTTGCCGCTGTTGGCGTGCCACGAGTTGGTGCCGTCGCCCGCGAGGTACTTGAACCAGCGCAGCTTGCCGTTGGTGTCGACGGCGTAGAAGACGCCGTTCCAGCCGCCGAAGATGCGCGGGTAGACCTGCAGGCCCGTCCGGATCGTCGAGCCGCTGTTCGCGTGCCAGGCACCGCCCCCGAGGTGCTTGTACCAGCGCAGGTCACCGCTCTCGGTGACGCCGAAGATCTGGCCGTCCGCCGCCGCGAAGACGGTCCGGAACTGCTGGAAGCCGTCGCCGATCTGCGCCCCCGCGCCGTTCGCCCACGACGCCGTCCCGGTCAGCCAGCCCGCGTGCTCGTATCTGAGCAGCTTGCCGTCCGACTGGATCGCGTAGATGACGCCGTTCCCCCCGGGAACGAACTGCACGAATCTCTGGTGCTGGTCGTACGCCATGAAATCCCCCTATGCGCTCGCCCAGGCGGTGACCTGGTATGTGCGAGTCGCTGGAGGACGATGCGGCGTTTGCCGCAACTTCGCGTCGTGACGAAAACGTATCCGCCCCGAAACAAAAAGAAGGCCGAAACGCGCTGATCAAGCGCGTTCCGGCCGTCGTTTCACCCGATCAGACGCGTGCGGCCTGGGGCCGCTGGTCGAACACCTTCGCCACAACGCGGTGTGACGGAAGGATCGCGGAGCGCTCAGCGTCCGCGTCGGCCTCGCCGGCGACGATGTCGAGGAAGTGGTCGAGCTGGGCGGCCAGCGGCTCGCGGGCCGAGACGAGCTCGGGGATCTCGATGATCGACTGCTGGCGGTAGCCGCGGCCGTCCGGCGTGGCGGCGTCGTTCGAGACGTGGCGGTAGATCGTCACGTCGCGGCGCAGCAGGTCGGCCTCGATCAGGCGGTCGACCTCGGTGATCGTGAGCGACCGGACCTTGCGCTGGCCGATGCGGCTCGCGGACACGGTGGCGAGGCCGCCGTCGGAGAAGCCGAGCACCGTCTCCGCCACGTCCTCGGCGCCCTGCACCGAGGTGGGGTGGAAGTAGCCGAACGTGCCCTGGACGTGCGTCGGGTCCTGGCCGCCGAACACGCGGATCGCGAGGTCGACGTCGTGCACCAGGAGGTCCCACGAGACGCCCGTGCGGATGCGCGGCGCGTACGGGGAGTGGCGCGTCGCGGTGACGTGCACCGGGTTGTCCACGAGGGACAGTGCGGTGAGGACGGCCGGGTTGTAGCGCTCCAGCAGACCGCACATCAACGGCACGTCGCGCTTCGCCGACAGCGCCACGACCTCTTCGGACGCCTCGATGCCGGGGCAGACGGGCTTCTCGATGAGCAGCGGCTTGTCCTGGTTCAGGACCTCGAGCGCGAGACCGTGGTGGAACTCGGTCGCGGCGGCGATGACGACGGCGTCCACGTCGGACAGGTCGCCGATCTCCGGGCTCCACTGCGCGTCGTAGCGCTCGGCGATCGCACGGCCGGCCTCTTCGCGGGGCTCGGCCACGCGGACCAGGTCGCAGCGGTCGGACCCGGCGAGCACGCGGGCGTGCAGCGAGCCCATCGTGCCGGTGCCGACGAGCAGGATTCGGGGGTTCGCGGTCACGCGCCCAGCACCTCTCGGATCGTGCCGATGACCGTGTCGAGCTGGTCGTCGGTCAGGTGGGCGTGCACCGGGATCGACAGGCACTGCTGCGCGATCTTCGCGGCGACCGGGTTCTCCGACATGACGACCTGCGGGTGGTCGCGGTAGGCGTCGTAGTCGGTGACGAGCTTGGGGTAGTAGATGCCGTTGCCGATGCCGCGCTCGGTCAGCTTGGCGGCGAACTCGTCACGGGTCAGGGCGGCGTCGTCGCCGATCAGGACCGTGTACTGGTGCCACACGTGCGAGCGGCCGGGCAGCTCGGACGGCGTGCGCAGGCCCTGGACGCCCGCGAGGCCCTCGTTCAGCTTGGCGGCGTTGGCCTTGCGCTTCGCGGTGATCTCGTCGATCTTCGCGAGCTGCGGGATGGCGACGGCGGCCGCGAGGTCGGTGAGCCGGTAGTTGTGGCCGGCCATGACGTACTCGTACCGGGCGCGCATGCCCTGGTTGCGCATGACGCGCAGCTTGTCCGCGATCTCGGCGTCGTTGGTGGTGATGATGCCACCCTCGCCGGTCGTGATGTTCTTCGTCGCGTAGAACGAGAAGCAGCCGAGGCCGAAGCTGCCGGCGCCCTTGCCGTCGAACGTCGCGCCGTGCGCCTGCGCGCTGTCCTCGACGAGCGCGAGACCGTGCTCCTCGGCGAGCGGGGCGATCTTGCCCATGTCCGCGGTCTGGCCGTAGAGGTGGACCGGCATGAGGACCTTGGTCCGCGGGGTGATCGCGGCCGCCATCGACTCGGGGTCGACGCAGAAGTCGTCCTCGCGGATGTCCGCGAACCGGGCCGTGGCACCGGCCTCGAGGATCGCGTTCAGCGTCGCGATGAACGTGAACGGCGAGGTCACGACCTCGTCACCCGGCTGCAGGTCGAGGGCCTGGATGGCCGCGACGAGCGCCGTGGTGCCGTTGTTCACGGCGATGGCGTGCTCGACACCCGCGATCTCGGCGAAGGTGTCCTCGAAGCGCTTGACCATCGGACCCTGCGCGATGACGCCCGAGCGAAGCACTTCGAGCACATACGGCTCCGCGTCGCTCACGTCGACAACGGTGATTGGGATCATTACTCCGTACTTCCCTCTGGAGACCACTGCCGCTTCGACCGGTCCGGCCTGGGCGGATGCGGATTGTCATGGGCTGCCGGGCACGTCAGCGCCGCGAACACCGTCGCAGGCTACCTGTGTTACGCGCGGAGAAACGGCCGGGGTCGGGGGCGTAAGGAGCCTCACCCCGTACCACGGCAAGTCGACACTCCGTGACCCGTTACCCTCGTAGTCCGGGCGGCCGCACGTCACGCAGGCCTGAACACGGGAGAGCACAGCATGGACTTGCAGCAGCGGCTGCGTAACACGTTCGTCGAGGCGCTCGCGCTCGGTGACGACGTGGACGTCGAGAACCTGAAGTACCGCGACATCGACGAGTGGGACTCCGTCGGCCACATGGCGCTGGTCGCGGCCATCGAGGACGAGTTCGACGTCCAGTTCGAAACCGAGCAGGTCATCGACATGAGCAGCTTCAAGGTCGCGCTCGACATGATCAAGGACCTGGGCGCGGAGTGACTCTCTCCGGCAAGGTCGCAGTCGTCACCGGTGGTACCAGGGGCATCGGTCGCGCTACCGCCGCCGCGTTGGCCGAAGCCGGCGCGACGGTCGTGCTGACCGGCCGGGACGAAACCTCCGCGAAACAGATCGCCGCCGAGTTGGGCCCGCAGGTCAGCGGGCTCGGGCTCGATGTGACCGACACCACCGCGGTGAAGGACGCCTTCAAGGCGATCGCCAAGGAGCACGGCCGCATCGACGCGCTGGTCGCGAGTGCGGGCGTCATGGAGGGCGCGCTGATCGGCATGATCGGCGACGACCTCATCGAGCGCCAGTTCGCCACCAACGTCACGGGCGCGATCGTGTCCGTGCAGGCCGCCGCCCGCGTGATGATGCGCAAGAAGACCGGCTCGATCGTGCTGCTCGGCTCGATCGTCGGTGAGCGGGGCAACGCCGGCCAGTCCGTGTACGGCGCCACCAAGGCCGCCGTCACGTCGCTGGCGAAGTCCTCCGCGAAGGAGCTCGGCCGCTACGGCATCCGCGTCAACGCGGTCGCCCCCGGCGTGATCGAGACCGACCTGACCGCCGGTCAGTCCGAAGAGGTCCTGGACCGCGTCCGCAAGGACACCGCGCTCGGCCGCCTCGGTGCCGCCGACGAGGTCGCCAAGGTCATCAGGTTCCTCGTCAGCGACGAGGCGTCGTTCGTGACGGGGCAGGTGCTCGGCGTCGACGGGGGGCTCGTGCAGTGAGCCTGCTGGCCCCCGGCGCACGCCTCGTGGACGCGACGTCCGGCGAGGTGCTCGCCGGACCCGAGCTCCGCGCTGCCGTCGAGAAGATCTCCGCCGAACTGTCCGCTTTGCCCGCCGGTGTGCTGTTCGCCCGCACGTCGGTCGACGTCCAGAGCGTGCTGCGCTACGTCGCCGCGTTCGAGTCCGGCCGGGCCGTCGCGCTGCTCGACGCCGGTCAGGACCGCGACGTCCTGCTCGGCCTGGTCGAGCGCTTCCGCCCCGCCGCCGTGCTCGGCGCGGAGGGTGAGCCCCCTGCCGGGTACACCGCCGAGTGGGTCCGCGAGGACGCCGCCGGTGTCGTGCCGCACCCCGACCTCGCCGTCCTGCTGCCGACCAGCGGCTCGACCGGCAACCCCAAGTTCGTCCGGCTCTCCCGCCAGGCCGTGCTGGCCAACGCCGAGGCGATCGCCGAGGTCCTCGGCATCACCGCGGACGAGGTGGCGCCGACGAGCCTGCCGCTGCACTACAGCTACGGCATGTCCGTGCTGAACAGCCACCTGCTGCGCGGCGCGACCGTCGTGGTCGAGCCGACCGGCGTCATGGGTCGCGCGTTCTGGACCGCGGTGGACGAGCACAAGATCACGTCGCTGGCCGGCGTCCCGTACCACTACGAGATGCTCAAGCGGCTGCGGTTCGACCCGGCCAAGTACCCGAGCCTGCGCACGATCACGCAGGCCGGCGGCAAGCTGCGCGAGGACCTGGTCGTCGAGTTCAACGAGAAGATGCTCGCCGTCGGCGGCCGCATGTACGTCATGTACGGCCAGACCGAGGCGGCCCCGCGGATGGCCACCGTGCCCGCGGAGAAGCTCGCGGAGAAGATCGGCAGCGCCGGTCCCGCGCTGCCCGGCGGCGCGTTCTCCATCAGGCTCGAGGACGGGTCCGAAACGTCCGATCCGGACGTCGTGGGCGAGGTGCTCTACCGAGGCCCCAACGTGATGATGGGGTACGCGGAGTCCGAGGCCGAACTGTCCGAACCGGACGTCCGAGGTGGACTGCTGGAGACCGGCGACCTCGGCCGCCTCGACGCGGACGGCTACCTGTTCATCACCGGGCGGCTGAAGCGGATCGGCAAGGTCTTCGGCAACCGCGTCAACCTGGACGACCTGGAACAAATGCTGCGCGGTTCCGGGTTGGACATCGGTGCGGCGGCCGCGGTGCCGGCCGGCGACAAGGTCGTCGTCTGGGCCGAGAACTGCGCTGCCGACACGCGCAAGGCGGCTGCCAAGGCACTGTCCGAGAAGCTGCACATGCACGTGTCCGGATTCGACGTGCGGGACATCGACGCACTCCCGCTGCTGCCCAGCGGGAAGATCGACTACCGCTCCCTGGAGGGACGCGCGTGACCACCACTGCCGAGAGCGTGTTCGGCCTGAGCCAGGCCGAGCGCGAGGCGGCGCTGCTGCCCGTGCTCACCGAGCTGACCGAGCACCACCGCACCGGCGGCGAGCCCTACGACCGCATCCTGAGCTCGCTGGGCATCCCGCGCGGTGCCTCGTTCGACTCGGTCGAGCAGCTGCCGTGGCTGCCGGTGCGGATGTTCAAGCACCACGTGCTGAAGTCCGTGCCCGACGACGAGGTCTTCAAGGTGCTGACCTCGTCCGGCACGACCGGCGCCGAGGTGTCGCGCATCTACCTGGACAAGGAAGCGGCGGCCGACCAGCCGCGCTACCTCGGCAAGACGCTGCGCACCGTGCTCGGCGACCAGCGCCTGCCGATGCTGATGGTCGACACCATCGGCATCATCAAGAACCGCCGCTCGTTCTCCGCCCGCGGCGCCGGCGTGCTCGGCATGGCCAACTTCGGCCGCAAGCACGTCTACGCGCTCGACGAGAACGACCGCCCGGACGTGGAGGCCATCAAGGGGTTCCTCGCGAACCACGGCAACGAGCCGTTCCTCATCTTCGGCTTCACGTTCATGGTGTGGCAGTACCTCTACGAGGTCGCCCGTGAGCACGAGTTGGACCTCTCGAACGGCATCCTCATCCACTCCGGTGGCTGGAAGAAGCTGATCGACCGCGCCGTCGACAACGCGGAGTTCCGCCGCGCGTTCGCCGCGGACACGGGTCTGACCCGGATCCACAACTACTACGGCATGGTCGAGCAGCTCGGCACCGTCTTCGTCGAGGGCCCGAGCGGCAACTCGCTGTACTGCCCGGACTTCGCGGACGTCGTCATCCGCGACCCGGAGACGTGGCGCGAGCAACCCGTCGGCGTCCCGGGCGTCATCGAAGTGGTGAGCACCGTGCCGCGGTCCTACCCGGGCCACGTGCTGCTCACCGAGGACCTCGGTGTCGTCCACGGCATCGACGACGGCGACTGGCCCGGCAAGCGCTTCTCCGTGCTCGGCCGCCTGCCCCGCGCCGAGGCGCGCGGATGTTCCGACACGTTCAGCGGGAGCCCGGCGTGAGTGTTGAGCAGCGTTTCCCGGCAGGCCCGGCCGTCGAGGTCGACGCCCTGCTCGCGGAGATCACGGCCGAGCCCGAGGGCGGCTACCTGTCCGTGGGCGACGAGCGCGTCGTGCAGTTCCTGGTGAAGTTCGCCCGCAAGCTCCTCGCGCCCGCCACCGCGCGGCGCTACCCGGAGCTCGCGTCGCTCGGCTTCTTCCTGCGCAAGGGCGAGATCGCGAAGGCCCTGTCCACGCTGGAGACCAGCGGCGACCAGCTGAGGTTCCCGCGCGGCGTCGTCTTCCACGTGCCACCGGCCAACGTGGACACGATCTTCGTCTACTCCTGGGCGTTGTCCGCGCTCGCCGGCAACCCGAACGTCGTGCGCATCTCGCCGCGCTCGCAGGGGGCCGCGCAGGCCGTCATCGAGGCGCTGAACGAGTCGCTGGCGGAGGCCCACCCGGCCATCGCGCAGACCCAGCGCATGATCACGTACGGGCGCGACGAGGCCGTCACGTCCGCGCTGTCCGCCGCCTGCGACCTGCGGGTCATCTGGGGCGGCGACCGGTCGGTGGCCGAGGTGCGCAAGTCCGCGCTGGCACCGCACGCCCGTGACCTCACGTTCCCGGACCGCGCGTCGTTCGCCGCCGTCTCGGTCGCCGGCTGGGAAGCCGCGACGCCCGAGCAGCGCAGGGACGCGGCGATCGGGTTCTACAACGACTCCTACTGGTTCGACCAGGCCGCCTGTTCCTCGCCGCGCACCCTGTTCTGGGTCGGTGACGACGAGCGCGCGAAGCCCGCCAGGGAGGAGTTCCGCACGCTGCTCGCCGAGGTCGTGGCGAGCAAGCAGTTCGTCGTCGAACCGGCCATGGCCGTGCAGAAGCGCGTCTCCGCGTACGGCGTCGCGGCCGAGGGCCACGCCACGGAGATCCGGTTCGAGGGCAACGCGGTCGCGACGCTCGAACTCGTCGAGGCCGCCGACGTGCCGCGCGAGTGGCTCGGCGTCGGCACGTTCCCGCAGGCGACGATCAGCGACCTGGCCGAGTTCGGCCGGATCGTGCAGCGCAAGGACCAGACGCTCAGCGTGTTCGGTTTCGACCGCGACGAGGTGATGACCTTCACCCGCCGGCTCGCCGGGCGTGGCATCGACCGGGTCGTCCCCTTCGGATCGGCCCTCAGCTTCGCGGCCGTTTGGGACGGCTACGATCTGCTGTCCGAGTTCAGTCGCATCACGACGGTCACCGTCTGAGTCGATGCCGCCTCAACCACCAACCTCCACCGGAGACCACCAGATGACCACTGTCGAGGCAGATGCGGACATCGCAGAGGTTCCGCCAGAGAGCACGAAGACCACCAAGGGCAAGATCATCCAATGGGGTCGCCGGCTCATGGTGGTCCTGGTCATCGGGTTCACCGCCTACGCGTTGATCACCAAGTGGAACGACGTGTGGCACACGATCTCCGCGGTGGCGTGGCAGTCGAGCCTGCTCAGTCAGCTCGCGGTGATGGCGGCCATCGGGTTCAACACGTTCGCGTGGCAGACGATCATCGACGACCTGGGCAAGCCGATCGGTGTGTTCCGCGGCGGCATGATCTGCCTCGTCGGCGGCCTCGGCAAGTACGTCCCCGGCTCGGTGTGGGCCTACCTGCTGCAGATGGAGCTCGGCCGCAAGGCGGGCCTGCCGCGCGCCCGCATCTTCACCGGTTCGCTGATCCAGCTCGGCATCGCCACGGTCGCGTCGCTGCTGCTCGGCGTCCTGGCCCTGCCGGTGATCTTCAAGGAGACCCCGCAGGCGGTCTGGCTGTTCGCGCTGCTGCCCATCGGCCTCATCGCGCTGCACCCGAAGATCCTGACCTGGGGCACCTCGCTGGTGCTCAAGACGCTGCGCCGCCCGCCGCTCGACCACCAGCTGCGCTGGGGCACGATCGGCAAGGTCCTCGGCTTCTCGATGCTCGGCTACATCGCGTTCGGCGCCCACATGTGGCTGCTGGCGAACTCCGTCGGCGCGCCCGGCGTGAGCGGTCTGGTGCTGTGCATCGGTGCGATGGCGATCAGCCTCACGGCCGGTCTGTTCGCGTTCTTCCTGCCGTCCGGTGCGGGTGTGCGCGAGGGCGTCATCGTCGCGGTGCTCGCGGCGAGCGGCATCGACCCGATCCAGGCGCTGGCGTTCGCCGTCGCCTCGCGGTTGATGTTCATCATCGCCGACGTCGTGACCGCGGGTGCGGCCGCCGCCATCGCGACCTACCGCAAGCGCCAGGCGGAAGCGCGCATCGCCGCGGCCGCCGCGGCAGCCGGTCAGTGACCATTCAAGACTGATCGTTTCTCGCCAATAGAATCATTCCATCGATCCGGCGGGCAGTTTCGTTACACGCGAAACTGTCCGCCGGATGTGTTTAGAGCATCTACAGATTTTTCTCGCCAGGGCGCCATTCTTCGTGCAGACTGGCCGCAATCCTGCTGATCGAACCCTCTGGTGGGGCCTTCGGGTTCGTCGGCAGACGTACAATTTGCCCTGGGGGAGTTATCAGCATGTCTCGTCGTGCTGTCTCGCTCGTCGCTGCCGTTGCGGCCGCGACTGCGGGACTTTTGCCGATCATCACGTCCACGGCGGCCAACGCCGCGCCCGTCGTCCAGCAGCAGCAGAACTCGGTCACCAAGCTGGCGGCCGAGAAGTGGGAGGACTCGCCGGTCTACAAGAAGTGGGTCGCCCTCGGCGGCGCCGCTTTCGCCGGTGACAAGGTGGGCGAGGAGGTCGTCCAGTCGGACGGCATCCGCTACGCCAAGTTCTCCAAGAACGTCGTCATCACGTGGAAGGACGGCGTCGGCGCGTACTGGTTCTCCGGAGCCATCGCCGCGCGCTGGGAGTTCGTCTCGGTCAAGGACGGCATCGCGAGCACCGTCGCGACCATGGACCAGGTGGCGGCCAACCGCGGTGCGCAGGCCGGTGCCGCGACCGCGTTCCTCGACGGCTCCTCGGTCTACTACTCCGACGCCTACGGTGCCTACGGCATCAGCGGCACCAACCGCGCCAAGTTCTGGGCCAACGGCAGCATCACCGGCCGGTTCGGTCTGCTGACCTCCGAGGAGCACATCCACTCCGCGGGCGGCAAGTCCCAGAGCTTCAGCGAAGCCGTCGTGTTCTACAAGAAGGACGGCACCGACACGCCGTACTGGATCAGTGGCGCGCTGCGCGACCAGTACCACTCCGACGGCGGCCCCAGCGGCCCCGCCGGCTGGCTGACGCGCGACCAGGTCGAGGCGCCCGGCAGCGGCTGGACCGCGGGCATCACCGGCGGCACGATCTACTGGAGCGCCGCGACCGGTGCCCAGCGCCTGACCGGCGACATCGAGGCCAAGTTCGTGCAGCAGGGCGGCCCCGGTGGCCACGCCGGCTACCCGATCAGCGGCGTCAAGCCGGTCGGCACCGGCACCTACGCGCAGTTCCGCAACGCCGTCGAGATCTACCACTCGGCCGCGACCGGTGCGCACTGGCTGAGCGGCGGTCTGCGGGACCACCTGCAGGTCAACGGCGGCGTCACGGGTCCGCTGGGCTTCCCGACCTCCGACCAGTTCGCGACGACCGGCCGCAACGGCCTGTACGTCCTGTTCGGGCCGAGCAAGGTCATCCTGTGGGGCCCGACGACCGGCGCCCGCGTCGTCCAGGACCAGTACCTGGCGAAGCTGCGCGCGGACGGCGACGTCCGCGACTACGGCCTGCCGGAGACCGGCATCGCCCAGGTCGGCCCGTACAACTTCCAGCAGTTCCAGGACGCGTCGATCTTCGACGGCAACGGTCGCAACACCATCACCATCGGCTGGGACTTCCGCCGCGGCTGGTGGCAGCTCGGTGGCTACTCCGGCTTCCTCGGCATGGCCACGACCGACGTGTACTGGATCGCGGACGGCGTCATCGGTCAGAACTTCGACGGTGGCTACCTGTACTGCGACTACAACGAGGGCCAGTGCTACTACAACACCTGGAACTCGGCCGCTGCCAAGACCGCGTCGGCCGACCAGCCCAAGGTGACGCTGGACAAGGCGCGTGCGGAGGGCAAGAAGCTCATCCCCACCGCCAAGGCGCCGCGCAAGTGATCTTGAGCAGTTCCCGCTAGACGAGGGCTGGTGTCCACAGTGGACGCCAGCCCTCTCGCACGTCCGCCACAGATTTCGGGGGTTCTGGAAAGCATGTCCGTCCGACGTTGTACCGCCCTGGTCGTCGCTCTCGCGGCCTCGACCGCGGCGTTGCTGCCGATCACGCTGGGCACCGCCGCGGCCGAGCCCGGCCAGGTCACGAAGCTCGCCGCCGACCGGTGGGAGGACTCACCGGTCCACGCCAAGTGGGTCTCGCTCGGCGGCGCGTCGTTCGCCGGCGAGAAGGTGGGCGACGAGGTCGTCCTCTCCAACGGCATCCGCTACGCCAAGTTCGCCAAGTTCGACATCATCATCAGCTGGCGTGAAGGTGCCGGTGCGCACTGGATGTCCGGCGCGATCGCCCGCAAGTGGCAGAGCGGTGGGAGCGTGCCCACCTCGGCCGCGACCATGGACCAGGTCGCGGCGAACCGCGGGTCGCAGGCCGGCGCCGCCATCGCCTACGACACCGGCTACTCCGTGTACTACTCGGACGCCTACGGCGCGTACGCCGTCGGTGGCAAGCAGCGCGACAAGTACTGGGCGACCGGTGCCGTGACCGGCCTCTTCGGCTGGCCCACCACCGACCAGATCGCGCTGGCCGACAGCGGCGGCGTGGAGCAGCGGTTCAGCGAGGCCGTGTCGCTGTTCCAGCAGGTGCCCGCGCAGTCCGAGGCGATGTGGATCAGTGGAGCCCTGCGGGACAAGTACCGCGAGAAGGGCGGGCCCAACGGGTTCGGCTGGCTGTGGCGGGACCAGGACGTCCAGCACAACAACGGCTGGGCCGTGCACACCGACAACGGCAGCATCTACTGGTCGGCTTCCACCGGTGCGCACGCGGTGAGCCCGAAGACCAACGCGAAGCTGAACATGGGTGGAGGCGTCAGCGGGCACCTCGGATACCCGACCACCGACACGGCGGACGCGGTCGAGGGTGAGATCACGGAGTTCGCGGCCGGCAAGTCGGTGTACGTCTCCCCGCTGGGCGACGCGTTCTGGATGGGTGGCCGGATCCGGGACGAGTACGGGATGAACGGTGGGCCCGGCGCGTTCCTCGGCTGGCCGAAGTCCGACCAGACCGCCGCTTCCGGGACCGACGGGCAGTACGTGCTGTTCGGCGAGGACCGGGACAAGGTCATCCTGTGGGGTCCGCGCACCGGGGCGCACGTCGTGTCCGGGCCGGTCCTGCAGAAGGTGCGCGCCGGTGGTGACGTCGCCGTGTACGGCCTGCCGCAGTACGGGCAGATGGCCGTCGGGACCTCGTTCGAGTTCCAGCAGTTCGAGAAGGCCACCGTGTTCCTGCGGCCGGACGGGCTCGTGCCCACCCTCGCCGGCGACTTCCGCGCGTTCTGGTGGCAGATCGGTGGAGCCGGTGGGCCGCTGGGGATTCCGCGCGGGGACGTGTACCGCGACTCGCCCGACTTCTTCGTGCAGGACTTCGACAACGGCGTGATGTGGTGCGACTACGCGTTCGGCGAGTGCTCCTACGCGCTCAACGACGGCGGGTCGCTGGCCGTCGCGAAGAAGGGCCGCGCCGAGGGACCCACGTTCCGGGTCTCGCGTCGATGAGCTGATCGAAGGTTTTTGCCTTGAGGGCCGGTGCGGGACAACCCCGCGCCGGCCCTCGCGCGTATCTACGGCGGGGACAGTTCACGTTGGTGGATATGGGGGTTCTGGGGGACATGTTCGTCAAACGTGCTGTGGTTCTGGTCGCCGCGTTGGTGGCGTCCGTGGTGGGAGCGAGCACCGCCCAGGCGGCCGCTCCCGACTGGGAGAGCTCGCCGGTGCGGGCCAAGTGGCAGGCGCTGGGTGGTGCCTCGTTCGCGGGGGAGAAGGTCGGCGACGAGGTCGTGCTGGCCAACGGCATCCGGTGGGCCGAGTTCTCGAAGTACGACATCGTCATCACGTGGCGTGAAAGCGCTGGGGCGCACTGGATGTCCGGTGCGATCTCGCGGTTGTGGCTCACCACGAAGCCGGCCGTGGCGGCGGCGACGATGGACCAGGTGCCGTTGAGCCGGGGCGGGGAGGCCGGAGCGGCGATCGCTTACGACACGGACTACTCGGTCTACTACTCCGACCTGTACGGCGCGTTCCCGATCTCCGGTGAGGAGCGGGACGCGTACTGGCGCAACGGAAGCGTCTACGGCGTCTTCGGGTGGCCGGTCAGCGGACCGCTGGCGACGCCCAGCAGGCCGGGTGGTGTCGAGCAGCGGTTCAGCCAGGCCGTGAGCACCTTCCGCCAGCCCGGTGGACCGGCGCGGTGGATCAGCGGCGCGTTGCGGGACAAGTTCCGCGAGATCGGCGGTCCCGGTGGCCCGGACGGCAACTCGCTCTGGCTCGCGTACGACCAGACCGCCCAGCCGGGCAACGGGTGGAACGTGCCCCTCTTCGGCACCGGCGGGATCTACTGGTCGCCCGAGACGGGTGCGCGCTTGCTCGACGCCGGCGCGTACAACAAGTACGTGAGCCTCGACGGGCCGTACGGTTCGTTCGGATATCCGATGACGGACACGTACCACGCCGGCAACGGGACCACTCGTGGCACGGTGACGGACTTCGCCCGCAACGCGTCGATCTACAAGGGACCCGGCGTCACGCACGAGGTGTACCTCGACAAGGCCATGCGGGCCGAGTACGTGCGCAACGGTGGTCCCCAGGGGTACCTCGACTGGCCGCAGATCGACCCGACGCCCGCGCCGGGGACGGACGGCAGGTACTCGTTGTTCGGGCAGGCGCGGAACACGGCGCTCCTCTCGGGGCCGCGCACCGGCACGCACTTCGTCGTGGAGGACTTCCTGACCCCGCTGCGCCGGGGTGGTGACGTCGCGGTCTACGGCCTGCCGCAGACCGACAGGCTGTTCACGGGCAACTACTCGTTCCAGCAGTTCGAGAGGGCCACGCTCTTCAACAGCGGCGCCGCGGTGACGACGCTCGGCTGGACGTGGCGCGACATCTGGTGGCAGCTCGGCGGCACCGGGAGCGTGCTCGGCATGCCGATCTCGAACGTCCACGCGGTCACGCCCGACGTCGAGGGGCAGGACTTCGAGGACGGCTGGATCGCGTACTACACCGACGTCGACGAGTGGTACTGGGGAACCGGGAAGGCGCAGGCAGGTCTCAGCCTGGAGAAGGCCCGGGAAATCGGCACCCGAATTCACGCCAGGACGTATTCTCCGCGCAATTGATTTCGCGGTCCTGGGGGTGCGTAGGAGTGTTCGTCAGACGTTGCGCCGCGGTCGTCGTCGCCTTCGTGGCGGCGACGGCCGTGGCGGGAACCGCGCAGGCTGCTCCTGACTGGAACAGCTCGCCGGTGAAGGCGAAGTGGGAGGCACTCGGCGGTGCCTCGTTCGCCGGCGAGAAGGTGGGCGACGAGGTCGTCCTCGAGAACGGGATCCGCTGGGCGAGGTTCTCCAGGTACGACATCGTGATCACGTGGCGTGAAAGCGCTGGGGCGCACTGGATGTCCGGTGCGATCTCGCGGCTGTGGCTCGGTACGAGCCCCGCCACGTCCGCCGCGACGATGGACCAGGTGCCGGTGAACCGGGGCGCGCAGGCGGGCGCGGCCATCGCGTACGACACGGGCTACTCGGTCTACTACTCGGACGCGTACGGCGCCCACGCCGTCGGGGGCCCGACGCGGGACAAGTACTGGGCCAACGGCAGCGTCACCGGCCGGTTCGGCTGGCCCACCAGCGGGCGGCTCGACATCGGTGACGGCACCGGGACCGAGCAGCGCTTCAGCGAGGCCGTGAGCTTCTTCGACCAGGCCGGCGAGATGCCGCCGTTCTGGATCAGCGGTGCCCTGCGCGACAAGTACCGGTCGCTGGGCGGTCCGGAACCCACCTCACGCGTCGACTGGCTCACGTCGGACCAGGTCGAGCAGCCCGGTGGCGGCTGGAGCGTCCAGATCCACGGCAACGAGGGGATCTACTGGTCGCCGGCGACCGGAGCGGCGTTAGTCCACTCCGGCCCGAACGAGGTCTACCTGGCGAAGGGCGGTCCGGCTGGTCCGTTCGGTTACCCGAAGGGGGACACCAGGCGGCGCTCCGGCGAACCGGGCGAGCAGAGCAACGTCACCGAGTTCGTCCAGAACTACGGGCTCTACCAGGCCGACCACGTCCGCGGCACGTACTGGATGGGTGGCGGTCTCCGCGACACCTACGAGGCGATCGAGACCAGCTCCGGTCAGCGCCTCGGTGACCCGAGGACCAACCCCGCCCCCGGCGCAGGGCACGGACGGCCAGTACGTCCTGTTCGACGAGGACCTGGGCGCCGTGCTGCTGTGGGGTCCGCGCACCGGTGGTCACGCCCTGCGCGGACCGGCGCTCGCCGAACTGCGCGCGGGCGGTGACGTGGCGGCGTACGGCCTCCCGCAGCACGTGCACGGGCTCACCTGGGGCGACGACGGCTTCGCGCAGTTCGAGAAGGCCTCGATCTTCGTCTCCGGCGGCACGGCCCTGACCCTCGGCTGGGAGTTCCGCGACGTGTGGTGGCTGACCGGCGGCACGAGCAGCGGGCTCGGCATGGCCACGGCCAACCGCCGCCAGATCGAGCCGAACGTCTGGGCGCAGTCCTACAACCACGGCTGGATCGTCTGCGACCACGGGCTCGCCGAGTGCCGCTACGGCCTGCACATGACCGTGGAGCAGGTCCGGGCGCAGGGCACGAGGGTCGCCATCGCCCGCCGCTGACCCGGGCCGGACACGTCGGGGCCGGTGCGGGACGACCCGCGCCGGCCCCTTCTCCGTACACTCGCGGCATCCCCACGTCCCTGAGGAGCATGATCGTGAGCAAGGTCCACTCCAGCGCCTTCGTCGGCGAAGGTGTCGAACTCGGTGAGCGGGTCACCATCGGGCCCAACGCGGTCGTGCTCGGTCCGGCGCGCATCGGCGACGACGTGTGGATCGGCCCCGGCTGCGTCATCGGCACGCCACCGGAGATCAGCAGCGAGCCGCACAACCGCGCCTGGGACGGCGAACTCGCGCACGCCGGCGTGGAGATCGGCGCGCGCACGGTGGTCCGCGAGCTGAGCACCATCCACCAGGGCAGCTACCGGCCCACCCGGATCGGGGCCGACTGCTGGCTGCTCAACCGCGTGTACGTGGCGCACGACAGCCAGGTCGGCGACGCGGTCACGCTGTCCGCGGGCACGAGCCTCGGCGGGCACGTCCAGATCGGCGACCGGGTCAACGTCGGCATGAACGCCGTCGTGCACCAGCGCCGCGTCATCGGCACCGGCGCGATGGTCGGCATGGGCAGCGCCGTCACGCGCGACGTGCCGCCGTTCGCCAAGGCCTACGGCAGCCCGGCCAAGCTGCACGGCGTGAACGCGGTCGGCATGACCCGCTCCGGCGTGCCCGAGGACGTCGTGCGGCTGCTGGACGCGGCCTACGCCGAGCTGCGCGTGCCGACGGACGTGCCCGAGTCGCTCGCCGAGGCCTTCGCCTGGTGGAACTCGGTCGAGCCCGCCCGCCCGCTCGCCCAGTCGTTCTCCGAGCAGCGCTAGAACCTAGAACCAGCGCTCCAGCAGCTGGGCCACGCCGTCCTCCTCGTTGGACGCCGTCACCTCGTCGGCGGCGTCCAGGGCGTCCTGGTGGGCGTTGGCCATCGCGACGCCGTGCCCCGCCCAGCCCAGCATCGGCACGTCGTTGGGCATGTCGCCGAACGCGATGACGTCGGCCGCCTCGACACCGAAGCGCGCCGCGACGTCGGCGAGGCCGGTGGCCTTGGTCACGCCCGCCCGCGCGATCTCGATCAGGCCGTTGCCCGTCGAGTAGGTGATGGTGACCTCGTCGCCGAGCACCGCCGTGGCGGCCTCCGTCATCTCCGAGCTGTGCATCCCGGGCAGCCTGACCAGCATCTTCACCGCCGGGAAGCCGAAGACCTCGGCGCGTGAGTAGCGCGCGGAGTTCTCCGCCCAGGCGTGCAGGTAGTCGTGCTCGGCGAGGAACGTCGGCTCGTCGCCGACGCGTTCGGTGGCGAACGTCACGCCCGGCAGCACGGTGCCGAGGGCGTGGGCGATGTCGTTCAGCTCCACCGGACCGAGGGTCTGCTGCCAGACGACCTCGTCACGGCCGATGTCGTAGAGCACGGCGCCGTTCGCGCAGACCGCGTAACCCTGCAGGCCCGCCTGCTCGGCGACGATCGGGACCCAGCGCGGCGGACGGCCCGTGACCAGCACGAACGGCGTTTCGGTGGCGAGCACGCGGGAGACCACCGCGGCGGTGCGGTCGCTGACCCTCTCGTTCAGCCCGAGAAGGGTGCCGTCAACGTCCGATGCGACCAGCCGGGGAGTTTCCACGGGGTCCATCCTGCCTTGCCGCTTCGCCGAGCTACGGACGTGCGGATACTGTTCGGTGGTGCGTATCGGCATCGTCATCTTGCCTGAACACCGCTGGTGGATCGCAGAACCGAAGTGGCGTGCTGTCGAGGAGATGGGTTTCCACCACGCGTGGACCTACGACCACCTCGGCTGGCGCAGCCTCGTCGACGGTCCCTGGTTCGGTGCGGTGCCGACGCTGTCCGCGGCCGCCCTGGTGACCACGCGCATCCGCCTCGGCACCTTCGTGGCCTCCCCGAACTTCCGGCACCCCGTGCCGTTCGCGCGTGAGCTCATGACGATCGACGACCTGTCCGACGGGCGGCTCACGGTCGGTCTCGGCGCGGGTGGGGCGGGGTACGACACCACGGTCATGGGCACCGAGCCGTTGCTGCCCGCCGACCGCACCCAGCGCTACGCCGAGTTCGTCGAGCTGCTCGGGTCGCTGCTGGCCATGGACCGCACGTCGTACGAGGGCAAGTTCTTCTCCGCCGTCGAGGCCCGCAACGCGCCGGGCTGCGTGCAACGGCCGCGGGTGCCGTTCGTGCTGGCGGCGAACGGCCCGAAGGCGATGGCCATCGCGGCCCGCTACGGCACCGGCTGGGTCACCACCGGCCCGCCGACCGGCACCGTCGAGACCATGGACGAGTGGTGGCGCGGCGTGGCCGTGCACGCGGCCAGGTTCGACGAGGCGCTGAACGCCATCGGCAGGGCGAGCCACACCATCGACCGCTACCTGAACCTCGACTCCGCGCCCGTGTACTCGCTGTCGAGCGTCGAGTGCTTCCGCGACGCCGCCTGCCGGGCCCGCGAGCTCGGGTTCACCGACGCGGTCTCGCACTGGCCACGCCACGACGGCATCTACATGGGCCAGGAGTCGGTGCTGGAGAAGGTGGCCGACGAGGTCCTCCCCGCATTGATCACCGAAAGACCTCATTAGGGGGTTCTTGATCAGCGGATATGCACGCTGAGGGGCCGTCGAGGTGGCGCAGAGTAGCCGGGTATCCTCCGTTGCCGTGAGCTTCGCAGGTTATGACCTGATCGTCGTCGGATCCGGATTCTTTGGTCTCACGGTCGCCGAGCGCACCGCCTCGCAGCTGAACAAGCGGGTTCTGGTGCTTGAGCGTCGTGCCCACATCGGCGGGAACGCCTACTCGGAGGCTGAGCCCGAGACAGGAATCGAGGTGCACCGCTACGGCGCGCACCTCTTCCACACCTCGAACAAGAGGGTCTGGGAGTACTGCAACCAGTTCACCGAGTTCACCGGCTACCAGCACCGCGTCTTCGCGATGCACAAGGGCACGGCGTACCAGTTCCCGATGGGCCTGGGTCTGATCACCCAGTTCGTCGGCAAGTACCTGTCGCCCGACGAGGCCCGCGCGTGGGTGGCCGAGCAGGCGTCGGAGATCGACACCAAGGACGCCTCCAACCTGGAGGAGAAGGCGATCTCGCTGGTCGGGCGCCCCCTCTACGAGGCGTTCATCCGCGACTACACCGCCAAGCAGTGGCAGACCGACCCGAAGGAGCTGCCGGCCGCGGTCATCAGCCGCCTCCCGGTCCGCTACAACTTCGACAACCGCTACTTCAACGACACCTACGAGGGTCTGCCGGTCGACGGCTACACCGCGTGGCTCGAGAAGATGGCGGAGCACGAGAACATCGACGTGCGGCTCGACACCGACTTCTTCGACGTGAAGGACGAGATCCCGGCGGGCACGCCGATCGTCTACACCGGTCCGGTCGACCGCTACTTCGACTACTCCGAGGGCTGGCTCGGCTGGCGCACGCTCGACTTCGAGCAGGAGGTCGTGCCGACGGGCGACTTCCAGGGCACGCCGGTCATGAACTACAACGACGCGGAGTTCCCCTACACCCGCATCCACGAGTTCCGCCACTTCCACCCGGAGCGGGACTACCCGAAGGACAAGACGGTCATCGTCCGCGAGTTCTCCCGCGCCGCGGAGAAGGACGACGAGCCGTACTACCCGATCAACACCGCCGAGGACCGCGAGAAGCTGGAGCGGTACCGGGTGCTCGCCAAGAAGGAGGCGGCCGAGAAGAACGTCCTCTTCGGCGGCCGTCTGGGCACCTACAAGTACCTCGACATGCACATGGCGATCGGTTCGGCGCTCAGCGCGTTCGACAACAAGATCGCGCCGCACCTGACCGAGGGCACGCCGATCAACGGCGACCTCGACTGATGGTGACGACGATTTAACTCGCATTTTCGCCCGGCCGTACAACCTGTGCGGCCGGGCGATCGTCTTTGCACAATGAGTACTATGGGCGCTTGACGCGCCGCGCCACGACACTCTCTCCCGTGGCGGAAGCCATCCATGAAGCTGACCCGAACCGACCGCGTGCGGTTCGCCGGAGGAAGCACGTGACCGAGCAGGCCAAAGCCGCAAGCGCCATCAAGATCAACCCGACCCAGGTCCTGCAGCGGGTGATCATGCCGCGGGACGAGGACCCGCTGGACGTGCGTCCGCTGTACCTCGACGAGCCGACGAACGTGCACAGCCACGTCTCCGGCCGCCGCGCGGTGACGGTTCCGACCTCGGCGAAGGTGTCTTTCGCTTCGTACTTCAACGCGTTCCCCGCGAGCTACTGGAAGCGTTGGACGGTCATCGAGGACGTCGTGCTGCGCATGCGCGTGCGCGGCGCCGGACGCATCGACGTCTACCGCTCCAAGCCCAACGGCGACATCGTGCACCTCGACGGCAACGTCGTGCGCAGCGCGAAGTCGTACACCGACGTCGCCATCAAGATCTCGCTCAAGCCGTTCGAGGACGGTGGCTGGATCTGGTTCGACGTCTTCACCGACGACACCACCATCGAGATCGAAGAGGCCGCCTGGACCACGGAGCAGGAGCTCCCGGCCCAGTCCGTCGCCATCGGCATGACGACGATGCGCCCGGTCGACGCGGTCATCGCACTGCGTGCGCTCGGTGAGGACCCGGCCGTCCTCGCGGTGCTCAAGAAGGTCTTCGTCGCCGACCAGGGCGCCGTGAAGGTCCGCGACACCGAGGGCTACGCCGAGGCTGTCAAGGCGCTCGGCGACAAGCTCGAGGTCATCGAGCAGGACAACCTCGGTGGCTCCGGCGGCTTCACCCGCGGTCTGTACGAGGCGATCGAGCACACCGACGCCGACCAGATCATGCTGATGGACGACGACATCCGCCTGGAGCCGGACGCCGTCCTGCGCTCGAACGCGTTCGCGCGTGCGGCCGCCCAGCCGGTCATCGTCGGTTCGCACATGCTGAACCTCCAGGCCCGCGCCCGCCTGCACTCCATGGGCGAGGTCGTCGACCTGGGCACCTGCTACTGGCGTGCCGCGCCCGGCGCCGTCACCGACCACGACTTCGGTGCCGAGTCGCTGCGCGAGACCGAGGAACTGCACGCCCGCATCGACGCCACCTACAACGGCTGGTGGATGTGCCTGTTCCCGCGTGAGGTCGTCCAGCGCACCGGCTACCCGCTGCCGCTGTTCATCAAGTGGGACGACGCGGAGTACTCGCTGCGCGCCCTCGAGCGCGGCTACCCGACGGTGTCGCTGCCCGGCTCGGCCGTGTGGCACATGCCGTGGACGGACAAGAACGACGCCACCGACTGGCAGGCGTACTTCCACACCCGCAACCGGCTCGTCCTCGCGGCGCTGCACAGCCCGTACGACGTGCGGTCCACGCTGCTCAAGCAGGGTCTGAAGCTGTCGCTGCGGCACCTGCTGTCCATGGAGTACTCGACGGTCGCCGTGCAGCAGAAGGCGATCGAGGACTTCCTGGCGGGCCCGTCGCGCCTGTTCGACTCGCTGCGCACGGCGCTGCCGGAGATCCGCGAGCTGCGCAAGGACTACTCGGACGCCCAGGTCCTGCCGTCAGCCCGCGAGTTCCCGGCGCCGACGTTCGACATGGTCCGCGCCGAGCAGATGCTCACGCCGCCCACGAACCCGGTGACGATCGCCTCCGAGGCGGCCAAGGCCCTGGTGCACAACCTGCGCGAGCCGCAGGCCGCCACCACCGAGCGTCCGCAGATCAACGTGCCGGCGTCCAACGCGCGCTGGTTCCTGCTGGGCAACCTCGACAGCGCCACGGTCTCCAACGCCGACGGCAGCGGTGTCGCGTTCCGCAAGCGCGACCCGAAGGAGTTCCGCGCCCTGATGAAGCGCGCGGTTCGCAACTACCGCCGGCTGTCCTCCGAGTGGCCGCGGATGCAGAAGGTCTACCGCGACGCCCTGCCCGAGCTGACCTCGGTCGAGTCGTGGCGCAAGGTCTTCGAGAACAACTGATCCGGTTGTGCAGAAAGGGCCCTCGGAATTCCGGGGGCCCTTTCTTCATCCCTTGATGCCCGTCTCCGTCACGCCGCGCACCAGGAACCGTTGCAGCGCGACGAACACGACCACCAGTGGCGTGATGGAGACGGCCGCCGCCAAAAACAGCTCGTGCAGGTTCAGCGACTGCGCCGTGAGGAACGTCGACAGCGCCACCTGCACCGTCCACGAGTCCTGGTCCTGCGCGATCACCAACGGCCACAGGAACTGGTTCCACGACGTCACGAACGAGATCACGCCCAGCGCGGCGAAGAACCCGCGCGAGTTCGGCACCACGATCCGCCAGAACGTGCCCCAGTGGCCGAGGCCGTCGATGCGGGCCGCCTCCTCCAGCTCCCGCGGGAACGTCAGGAAGTACTGCCGGAACAGGAACGCGGTGAACCCGCTGAACAGGCCCGGGATCACCAGTCCGCGCAGGTCGGAGATCCAGCCGAGGGTCGACACCACCACGAACGACGGCACGAACGTCACCGCCGCCGGGATCATCAGCGTCGCGACCACCAGGTACAGCACGACGTTCGAGAACCGGTACGGGATGCGCGCCAGGCCGTAGCCCGCCAACGAGCACAACAGCAGTTGTCCCACCGTTTGCAGCACCGCGACGACGAGAGAGTTGAGCATGCTCCGCAGCAGCGGCACGGCGGGATCGTTGAACAGCTCGGCGAAGTTCTCCCAGTGGATCTCGGAAGGCCACCACGTCCAGTCGGCGGCCGTGATCTCGGACTCCAGCGCGAGCCCGTTGCGCAGCACCAGGTAGAACGGCAGCAGGAAGAAGAACGCGACGACCGTCAAAGCTGTGTACCGCAAGGCTTTCATCGCGTGAACACCCGCCCCTGGACCAGCGTCACGCCCGCGATCAGCAACGACAGGATCACCGCACCCGCGCTGCCGTGCCCGAAGTCCTGCCCGCCACTGCCCAGCGACGTGTAGTAGAGGTACACGAGCGGAGGCCTGCCGAACGGGCCGGAGCCCAGCACGTTGTAGAACTCGTCGAACGCCTGATAGGCCGCGATCAGCAGAAGCAGCAGCACCGCGACCGATGTCGTGCGCAGCTGCGGCAACGTGATGTGCCGCAACGCCTGCCACGGCCGTGCGCCGTCGATCCACGCCGCTTCGTAGAGGTGGTGCGGGATCCGTTGCAGGCCCGCGATGAACAGGATCATGTAGAACCCCAGCTGCAGCCACAGCCGCAACGTCACCAGCACCAACCAGTACCAGGGCGGCGTGACGGTCCACGCGATCGGGTCCGCGCCGAACCAGCCCAGCACCGTGTTCGCGAGGCCGTACCGCACGCCGTTGAACAGCGACAGCTTCCACACCAGCGACGCGACGACGTACGAGCAGGCGAACGGCAGGAAGAACACCGAGCGGAAGAACGCCTGCATGAAGCGGATCCCGTTGACCAGCAACGCCAGCGCCAGCGCGAGCACGAACGTCAGCGGCACCACGAACGCCGCGAACACGCTGAACGTGCCCAGCGACTCGAGGAACGGCCCGTCGGTGAGCATGTCGGCGTAGTTGTCGAACCCCATGAACGTCGTCGGCGTGACCGTGTTGCGCGCGTCGAAGAACGACAGCAGCACGCTCCACCCGATCGGCACGTACACGAACACCAACAGCCCCAGGAAGAACGGCCCCACGAACAGCCAGAAGGTGCGCGTCATCCGTAGAGGCGCTTCAACTCGTCCCGCACCTTCGACACAGCGCCACGCAGTTCGGACGACGCGTCGGCGCCGTCGCGCACCACGCGGGCCACGGCGTCCTCGAACGCCGTCCGCATCGCCGACGTCCAGTCCGGCGGGTTGGACGAGCGAGCGTTGTCCTGCACGAACTTCACGGCATCGGCGGCCGCACCGGTCCTGAGCTTGTCCGCAGAGGAGGCGAGGGACTTCCGCGGCGGGATGTGGAAGCCGTAGGACTGGTTGAAGTCGGCCTGGTACTCGGTCTTCTCGACCCACAGCCAGCGCACGAACTCCTTGGCCTCGGCCACCTTCGCCGACTTGGCGTTCACCATCGCGCCGTACGCCCCGACCGGCACGGACGGCTTGCCGGCGTCGTTCAGCCGCGGCCACGGCAGCACGCCGAAGTCGTCACCCAGGGCCTTCTGCACGGCCGGAACGGTCCACAGCCCGGTCCACTGCATCGCCACGAGCCCCTGCGTGAACGCGTCCGGCTCCGACCAGTCCTTCACCGCGCCGAGCAGCAGCGACCCGCTCTCCTGCAACGAGCGCAGCTTGCCGATCGCCTGGGCCGCAACGGGGTCGTCGAACCCGACCTGGTGCTCCGGCGTCACGTAGTCGAGGCCGGCCGACCACAGCGCGGGACCGGCGAGCACCTTCACGCCGGCGTCGTTGCCCGCGAACAACCCCTTCACGCCACCGGCGGTCAGCCGCCGCGCCGCGTCGACCAGTTCGTCCACAGTGGAGGGAGGTGACACCCCGGCTGCCGCGAGCATGCTCTTGCGGTAGAACAACATCTGCATGTCCACGGCCTGCGGGATGCCGTAGAGCTGCCCGTCGACGGTGTGTCCGGCGAGGATCGAGGCGGTGAAGTCGTCACGCGCGGACGCGATCACGTCGTCCAGCGGCACCAGCTGACCGGCCCGCACCGCGCTCACCTGCGTGGTGGCCTCGAAGACGTCGGGCCCGGTGCCGGACAGCAACGCGGTGGCGAGCTTCGAGTCGTAGTCGCCGGGGTTCCACTGCACGTCCACCGGCACCTTGCCGTACGCCTGCGCGTACCGCTCGACCGCCTGCTGCACGCCGGGTTCGCCGTAGGCGTGGTACCACTGGCGAAGTCCTTCGGAGGAGCCACGACCGGTGTTCGAACCGCACGCGGAGAGCAGCGCGAGAGCACCGGTGGCCGTCAGGAGCCTGCGTCGGGAGATCACCCGTCCCGTCTTACTCCGATCACGGCTCGTATGCGAGCGATTACCGTGCGAGTCGGGACCAGTCGACCTCGTAGAGCTGGAAGTCGCGGTTGCGGTAGACCGCCTTCAACGCCGCGACGTCGTCCAGGTCGACCATGCCGGGGGAGCGCCGGAAGTCGGCCATCAGCCCGCTCGACACCACGGCGTAGCGGATGTTCAGGTCGCGCACGACCTGCGCCGCGGCCGAGTCCGTGGTGATCTGGTTGAAGCGGTCGAGCAGCAGCTTGCGCCGCGGGCTCATGGTCGCGGGGTTGGGGTAGTGGCCGACGATCGGCTCGGCACCGCTCAGCGCGTACATCCACACCGTGCCGTCGACGCCGTCGTTCATCACCCGCTCACCGGGCTTCACGATCTTCCCGAGCTCCAGCAGCCCCTGCCGTTCCTGGTCGGTGACGACGGTGCTGCGGAACGTCCAGTGCAGCCGGATCGCGTTGCGCCCGACGTACCCGTGCGTCACGACGAGGTACCCGCCGGCGACCAGCGCGGCGACCACCAGCAGCACGACCTGCCCGCGTGGTTCCACCAGCTTGACCAGGTGGTTCAGCGCCCACCCCGCGGCGAGCGTCGCGGGCAGGACCAGCACGGCGACGAGTCGCCAGCGGTCGTTCCACCACGGCGACGTGATCGCGGTGGCCCACGCGGCGTCCACCGAGTCGGCCGCGACGAACAGGCCCAGGAAGACCACGTACGCCCCGAGCGCCCACCGCCAGACCGGCTCGCGCAGCATCAGGTAGAAGCCGAACAGCGACAACGCCGCCAGCAGGTACTGAGGGGCCTCCGCCTCGTGCCCGAGCAGCACCGCGTCCCCGAACGCGCGCGACGGCGTGGTCACGGCGGGCCAGTTGTAGGCCGACGTCCGCCCGGCCATCGTGGAGGCGCCGATCAGGTACGGGATGGCGATGACCGCGGCACCCACGGTCAGCAGGCCCAGCCGGGGCAGGTCGCGGCGCAGGAACTCCCGAGGCGCTGGCCAGGCCCGTTGCACCAGGTAGCAGAGCACGAGCAGGACGGCGACGAACATCATCGCCGAGTGCACCGCGGCCAGGCCCACCGCGACGACGGCCACGAGCACGCCGAGCCGGTCGGCCCGCGCGTCCAGCCACCGCACGAACAGGGCCAGGAACGGCAGGATCAGCGACAGCCCCGCGACGTACGGGTAGAGCTGCCCCCACTGCCACAGGTCGAACGGGTAGGCCGCGAACGACGTCGAGACCAGCGCCGAGGCGGCCGCGAAGCCCGCCCGGCCCCCGAACGCCTTGACGAGCGCCACGGTGCCCAGCGGGACGACCAGGGCGGCGGTGACGACCATCCCGGTGTTCATCACCAGCGGGATCGTCACGCCGGTGAGCTTGTAGATGATCGACTCGAACGCGTGGTAGGCGTTCGGGTAGAAGGCGCCGGCGGGGTTGTCCGGCACGTCGATCCAGCCGAACGCCCTGTTCCCGGCGTTGCCCGTCTCGGCGATGAACCGGATCCCGTTGCCGTGGTACGGCGCGTCCCAGCCCTGCGGCACCGAGTCGAGCCCGTAGGTGCCCCGCAGGAGCGTCAGCGTGGCGATGCCCCCCGCCGCGACCACACCGGCGGCGACGGTGAGCGACCCCGTGCGCGACCACGCGGGCTGGGTCAGGGGGTTGCGGGCGAAGCGCTGCACGACCAGCACCACGACCGCGATGGCGACGGTGCAGCCGAGCAGGACCCAGACGTTCCAGCGGATCCCGGCGGCCGACGTCAGCGGCGCTCCCACGCCCACGACGCCCATGGTGATGGCAGGGGCCGAACCTGCGAGCAGCCACCCTCGGAGACCGAGGATGGCTGCCAGCAGTGTTCCGGGGCCCCAGAGCAGGGCCGCCGTGAGAGCGAGTGCCTCTATCAGGGCCGGCCCAGACCGTTGACGTTGGTCAGGCCCGGGATGTCCAGCGGGTTCACGTTGACGACACCCTGCGGCGGCTGACCGGCGAGGGCGTTGACGTCGCGGACCTGGCGGATCACGTACAGCGGGCGGCGGCGGGCGTCGTCACCGGCGCGGTACAGGTACTGGCCGAGCATCGCCGTGCAGCCGAGGTTCGCACCGGCCGCGAAGAGCACGACACCGACGATGATGCCGATGGCGTTCGGCGCGGACAGCGTGATCAGCGCGCCGAGCAGGAAGCCGAAGACCGTGGCGAGGCCGATGCCCGTGAAGGCGACGCCCGCGACCATCATCAGCATGATCGGCATGACCGAGAACTCGACGAACGAGTCGAAGACCAGCTTGATCTTCTTGCTGGTCGTCCACTTGCTGTCGTCGGCCGCACGCGGCTTCTGCTCAAACGCGACGGTCGTCTGCTTGAAGCCCGCCCACGCGACCAGCGCGAGGATGTTGCGGTTGAGCTCCGGCATCTGGTTCACGACGTCCAGCACGGGACGGCTGACCAGCATCTGCGACGGGCCTTCCTTCGGGAAGGTCTTCGGCACGTCGGAGTGCTTGGCGAAGAAGTCGTTGAACTTCAGCGCGAGCTTGTTGGCGAGGCCCTTCGGCACCGAGCGGACCGCGCGAACGGCCCACACGATGTCGTTGCCCGCGCGCCACTCGGCGAGGAAGCGGTCGATGACCTCGACCGGCTCCTGCAGGTCGGCGGACAGCGTCAGGGCGCAGTCGCCGCGGCAGAGCGCGAAGCCGGCGCTCAGACCCGCGTGCGAGCCGAAGTTGCGCGAGAACGACGCCACGCGGGCGACGTCCTGCTCGCCGAGTTCGGCGATGAAGAGGTCCGCCGTGCCGTCCGACGAGCCGTCGTCGATGAGGACGAGCTCGAAGTCGACGTCCGGCTGCGACTCCTTGATCTGCCGGAACAGGTTGACGGTGCCCTTCACGTTCGGGGCTTCGTCGTAGGCCGGCACCACGATCGACACCAGAGGTCGGCGCGCCTGGTCGGTCACTTTCGGTCTCCTGTTCCGACGGTCTCGCGGATCACGTCGTCCAGTGGCTCAAGGTCTGAGTTGTGTTGTGGCTCGTCACGCCGCCTGCGGCGCTGAACGCGGTCGAGCACGACCAGCCCCAGCGTCAGCACGATGCCGATCGCGCCGGTGATGAGGCCGATGGTCATTCCAGGCATGACCCAGTCGATCTGCAGTGTGCCCTCCCGGACGCCCTTCGGCAGCTCGACCTCGAGCAAACCGGCAGGTCCGAGCTTCGCGGGCACGTCCTGGCCGTTCACCTTCGCGACGTAGCCCGGCCACGCGAGGCGGGAGAAGACCAGCTTGCCGCCGTTCGCGTCGCTGAACTTCACCTCTTCGCTGACCTTGCCGGTCATGCGGTCGGACTCGATCTTCATGCCGTCCGGGTAGGACGACACCCTGCCGTCCGGGAACTCGAGCTTGTCGATGCGCTTCCAGACGACCACGCGGTCCGAGGACTCGGCCTGGCGCCAGCCCTCCGGTGCAGGGACGTTCCGGGTGTCGATGAGGTTGTTCTGGACGACGACCGTTTCCGCGCGGAGCAGGTCGGCCAGCGGCTTGTCCGAGCCCGGCAGGGTCGACCACAGGGTCTTCCACGCCTCGGGGCACGTGACGGCGCCGTTGTAGGCGGTGCACAGCGCCTGGTCCATGGCGTTGAAGCCGACGCCGCTGTACGCGGTGAGGGCCTCGACGTTGGCGACGCTGAAGTTCGTGCCGAAGATGAAGTCCTGGTAGGCGCCACCGGGGTAGAGGTCGCCCGGTTTCACCTTCCCGATGTCGCTCAGCGAGACCGTCACGCCCTCGTAGCGCTTCTCGAAGCGCTGCTCGAGCTTGCTCTCGCTGGTCGGGAACTTGTAGTCCGCCACGCTGTAGTTGCCGGGGAACCACACGGTCTGCATCGCGAGGAAGCCGATCGTGCCGACCGCCATCACCGCGTAGCCCTTGAACGAGCCGATGCCGACGCGCAGCAGCACGAGCACCGCGACCGCCACGATGACCATCGTGTAGGCCTGGCGGAGGTTGGTCTGCGGCAGCGAGGCCCACCCGGAGTACGCCCCGACCAGCACGATCCCGAGAGAGCCGAGCGTGCGGGCCTTCTTCTTCGTCTTCTGCAGGCCCTCGCTGGCGAGGATCGCCCAGATGATGACCAGCGGGATGAAGAAGAACGGGATGAGGCGGGCCGGCCAGCGGAACACGTTCAGGTTCGACGGGCCGAGCACCAGGAACAGGTAGGCCAGCGTGTAGAGGTACAGGCCCAGGTACTCCTTGCGCCGCTCGAACAGCACGCTCCAGCGGAACCAGGGGAGCAGCGGCAGGAAGAACCAGGCCAGGTAGAGCGCGGGGAACGTCGGGTTGAGACCGCTCCAGATGTTCATCAGCGGCTGCGCGGCCGGGTTGCTCATCCCGAAGAAGTCCTGCAGCTGCGGGGAGAGGAACCCGTCGTTGAACGTCCTGCTGTCCTTGCGGTAGCTGACCGACGAGGTCAGCGAGAACGGCAGGTACACGATCACGTTCAGCATCAGCACGGCGAAGCCGGCCGCGAACAGGTTGATGATCTTGCGCTTGTCGAACGCCAGCCAGGCCTCGAGGGCCACGGCCAGGACGATCAGGAAGATCGAGACCAGCACGTACGGGTTGCCGGTGGTCGCCGCGAGGAAGCCGGTGAGGACCACCCACGCCGTCGACTTGCCGAGCCTGGCCGTGCGCCTGGCCGTCCACCACACGTACGGGAGGAAGCCGTACGTCGTGAGGGCGTTGATCCAGGACGTGCCGTCCATGAAGAGGATGTAGCCCGACAGCGGCAGCGCCGTGCCGATGGCCGCCGCGATCCACGGCTTGGCGCCGTACTCGCGGGCCAGCAGGAACACGCCGACCGAGAAGGCCACCAGGAACACGAGCTTGACGATCGTGATGCCGAGCGCGATGTTGTCGATCCAGCCGGTGCCCACGGCGAGGAGGACCTCGACCGGGTTCCACATGCCGGTGGCGACCTCGGCGGCGAAGTTGCCGCCGCGCCACATGTCGAGCTCGAGCAGCGGCATCCGGCCTTCGCTGAACGCCTCGCCGACCCGCTGCCACACCGGGACGGCGGCCGCGGCCGTGTCGTCCCAGAAGTAGAAGATGTGGTTGCGGTACATCGGGATGACCGCACCGAGCAGTACCAGGGCCACCATCGTGAGCGGTGGTGTCACCCGTTCCCGGAATCCGGGTTTGCCCGACGCCACTGCCGGGCTCAGAGTCGAAGTCATCTCAAGCAATCGGTTTCGAAGCGCTCACTTGCGGAAGAACTGCTCACGCCGCCCCAGGCGGACCAGGCGCAACCACTCGACGAAGGCCTTCGGGTCCTTGCGGACCCCGAGAAAGTACAGGCCGAAGCGGAATACTTCCAACACGCCCAGCTTGCGCATGCCCGGCTGGGCGAGCAGGTAACCGCGGTTGCGGTAGGTGTAGTAGCGCTTGACCGGGTTCTCCGGGTCCTGCGCGTGGAAGCGGCCGCCGAGCATCGGCTTGAACTCGTCGGAACCGTCCGGGTGGACGTACGCGACCTTGAGCGAGGTGCCGAACGGCAGGCCGCTGCGCACCAGGCGGCGGTGCACCTCGACCTCGTCGCCGCGGAAGAACAGGCGGTAGTCCGGCACGCCGACGACGTCGAGCGTCGTGGCGCGGAACAGGGCGCCGTTGAACAGCGAGGCGATGCCCGGCAGGAAGTCGGTGCCGAGGTCGGCCGCCGAACGCTTCCAGGTCAGGCCCCTGCGCAGCGGGAACGCGAGCTTGTCCGGCGAGTCGATGTTCGTGACGACCGGCGAGATCTCGGCGAGACCCCGGCGCTCGGCCTCCCCGAGCAGGACCTCCAGCACGTTCTCGTCGGCGGGACGACCGTCGTCGTCCGCGAGCCACACCCACTCCGCACCCAGCGACAGCGCGTGCAGGATGCCCAGCGCGAAGCCGCCGGCGCCACCGAGGTTGCGGTGGGACGCGAGGTACGTCGTGGGCAGCGGGCACTGCTCGACCAGGTCGTTGACCGGCTGGTCGGGGCCGTTGTCGACGACCACCAGGTGATCGGGGACGCGCGTCTGCGTCGAGAGGGCCTTGAGCGACTCGGAGAGCAGCTCACGGCGGTGGCGGGTGACCACCACCGCCACCACGGAGCCCTTGGGCAGTGCCTCGGAGATCACTTAGTCGCCACCATTTCCGCTGAGCACGGGCGTGGGGTTGTGCTCGTGCATGCGCTCGAACGGGTCGAAGCCCTTGTACGAGGTCAGCACTTCGCGCAGACCGCCGTGCATCTTGACGTGGCCTTCGTCCATCCAGATCGCCGTGTCGCAGAACTCCGCGAGGAACTCGTCGGAGTGGTTCGCGAACACCAGCAGACCGGAGCGGGCCACCAGGTCCTTGAGACGGTCGCGGGCCTTCGCCATGAAGGCCGCGTCGACCGCGCCGATGCCCTCGTCCAGGAGGAGGATCTCGGGGTTGATCGACGTGACGACGCCCAGCGCGAGCCGGACGCGCATGCCGGTCGAGTACGTGCGCAACGGCATCTGCAGGTAGTCACCGAGCTCGGTGAACTCCGCGATGTCGTCGACGCGCTTCTCCATCTGCTTGCGGGTCATGCCGAGGAACAGGCCCCGGATCATGATGTTCTCGTAGCCGGAGATCTCCGGGTCCATGCCGACGCCGAGGTCGAAGACCGGCGCCACCTTGCCGACGATGCGGGAGTGCCCGCGGGTCGGCTCGTAGATGCCCGCCAGCAGGCGCAGCAGCGTGGACTTGCCGGCGCCGTTGTGGCCGACGAGGCCGACGCGGTCACCGTCCTTGAGCGACAGCGTGATGTCGTGCAGCGCCTCGATGATCGGCACCCGGCCCTCGGAGCCGATCTTGCCGCCGACCTTGCCGAGCGCGAGCTTCTTCAACGACCTCGACTTGGCGTCGAAGATCGGGAAGTCGACCGATGCGTTCCAGACGTCGATGCTGACCATTGTTCGTCGACCCCCTTCTAGACCCAGTAGGAAACGCGGGCGCGGTAGTTGCGCAGGATCACCAGCGCGGCGAACCAGCCGAAGACGGTGAAGCCGCCGACGATCGCCCAGTGGTGCCAGTCCACCACGTGGCCCAGCAGCGGGGCCCTGACGATCTCGACGAAGTGGTACACGGGGTTGAGCTCGGCGATCAGCATCCGCCAGTCGCCGTCGCCACCGCCGGTGACCCGGTTCAGCACGCCGGCGTCCCAGACGATCGGCGTCATGAAGAAGACCAGGTTGATGAAGCTGTTCACGACCGGCGGGATGTCGCGGAAGCGGGTGCTGATGACGCCGAACAGCAGCGACACCCACACGGCGTTGACCGCGAGCAGGACGAAACCGGGGATCGCGAGCACGATCGTCCAGCTCAGACCCGGCTGCAGCGGGCTGTTCTCACCGATGCGGTACTCACCGCTCAGCGAACCGAAGAAGATGGCGAGCACGACCGCGTAGACGACCAGGTTGTGCAGCAGGAACAGCACCTGCCGCCACACCATGCGCATCACGTGGACGGTGATCGGGGCCGGGAGGTGCTTGATGAGCCCCTCGTTGGCGATGAAGACGTCGGTGCCCTCGGTGACGCAGCCGACGATGAAGTTCCAGACGATGAAGCCGACCGTCACGTACGGCAGGAACGTCGCGACGTCGGTCTTGAACAGCACCGAGTACAGCAAGCCGAGCGCGAGGGCCGTGGTGCCCATCGAAATGGTGATCCACAGGGGACCGATCACCGATCGGCGGTAGCGCTGCTTGATGTCCTGCCAGCCGAGGTGGCCCCACAGTTCGCGGTGGTCCCACGCCTCTCGCACGTCGGCGAACGCGCGCTTGAAGCTGCGCGACTTGACGGCAGGCGGCGCCTCGGGATGGTCGAGGGTACTGGTGGCTTGCACGAGGACTGAGCGTACCGGCGTCTCAGAAACGACCTGGACGCCGGTACGTCACGGAGTGGTCAACGCCCCGGGATCTTGATCACCTTCATGGTCACCTGCTCGTTGTCGTAGGTGAACGCTTCGTAGCTGAACTCGATCCCGGTCTGCTCGACGTACTCCGTCCAGGCCTTGTGCTCGTGCTCGCGCCAGCCGGGGAAGTTGAAGTACTCGTCGAAGTGGATGACGCTGCCCTCGACCAGGCGCGGCCCGACCAGTTCCAGCACGGTCTTCGTGGAGGAGTAGAGGTCGCAGTCGACGTGCAGGAACGTGACCGGGCCCTCGTGCTCGGCCAGGAAGCCCGGCAGCACCTCGTCGAACCAGCCGACGACGAGTTCCGCGCCCGGCACCTCGGGCAGGCCGTCGACGTTGAACGCGCCGGCCGGGAAGCCGTTGCGCCAGTTCTCCGGCAGGCCCTCGAACGAGTCGAAGCCGTAGACGTCCTCGCCGCCGCGGGCGGTGGCGATGATCTTCAGCGTGGTGCCCTGGAAGACGCCGAACTCCAGCGCCATCCCGCCTTCGGGGGCGAGGGACAGGGCGTGCTCGAGCGTCTGGTGCGGGTGACCGAACTGCGGCGTGTGCGGCATGTGGTCGCGCACGAACTGCGCGCTCTGCAGCGCGGCCTCCTGCTCGCCCGCGAACACGAGGTCGCGGCGCGTGCGGATCTCCAGCTGCCGGGTCTGGTCCACCGACCTCTCGCCCTGGTGCCGGACCTCGTCCCGCAGCTCGTCGACCTGTCGTTGCAGGTCGGCGATCTGGGCGCGGACGGGGGCGACGGCGTCGGCCACGAGCTCGATGGCCTTGACACGCAGCTTGTGGCGCAACTGCTGGGCGGACAGACCGCGGCGCACCTGCTCGAGCACGGTGGCTCCTCTCAGGGAAAGTTCAGCGGGCATCGTAGAACCAACCCCTGGTGTCTCGGCTAGAGGTATTGGCCGGTGCCCTTGCCCGTGATGCCACCTTCGGCGCCCTCCGCACCGCTGCCCGCGGGCAGTGCGCGGCCGCGCATCTGCTCCAGCTGCGCGCGGGCCGCCATCTGCTGGGCGAACAACGCGGTCTGGATGCCGTGGAAGAGACCCTCCAGCCAGCCCACGAGCTGGGCCTGGGCGATCCGCAGCTCGGCGTCCGAGGGCGTGCCCTCCTCGGTGAACGGCAGGGACAGCCGCTCCAGCTCCTCGCGCAGCTCGGGCGCGAGGCCGTCCTCGAGCTCCTCGATGGACCGCTTGTGGATCTCCTTGAGGCGGTTGCGGCTGGCCTCGTCCAGAGGAGCCGCGCGCACCTCCTCCAGCAGCTGCTTGATCATCGTGCCGATCCGCATGACCTTGGCCGGCTGTTCGACGAGGTCGGCGATGTCGCCGTCCTGGCCGCCGACGATTACGACGGGCTGCTCCTGGTTCATGGTCTCCATCCTCGCGCCATTCACGTTTTCGAAACCAATCGGGGTGGGGCTGGTAGTTGCTGTGTTTGCCCATATACGTACGGTGTGTGTCATGGCGTTCGACGTCGCACGGGTACGAGGGCTCTTCCCCGCGCTCGGCGACGGCTGGGTCCACCTCGACGCACCGGCCGGCATGCAGGTGCCGGAGCAGGTCGCGACCGCCGTCTCCACCGCGTTGCGCGCCCCGGTCTCCGGGCCCGGTGGCATCTTCCCCGCCTCGCAGCGCGCCCAGGGCATCGTGGACGCCGCCCGCCGGTCGGTCGCCGACCTGGTCGGAGGCGATCCCGCCGGAGTGGTGCTCGGGCCGTCCTCGGCGGTGTTGCTGCAACGGCTCGCGGACGCGATGACGGACGACTGGTTCATGGGTGACGAGGTACTGGTTTCCCGCTTGGACCACCCGGCGAACATCGCACCCTGGTTGCGCGCGACACAGCGGACCGGCAGCGCGGTCAAGTGGGCCGAGATCGACATCGAGACGTGCGAGCTGCCCGGCTGGCAGTTCGACGAGCTGGTCACCGACCGCACCAAGCTGATCGCCATCACGGCGGCGTCCGGTGTCGTCGGCACCCGGCCCGACCTGGCCAAGATCTCCGCCGTGGCTCGCGCGCACGGGTCGTTGATGGTCGTCGACGCCTCCGCCGCGGCGCCGTTCGTGCCGCTGGACATCGTTGGCATGGGTGCCGACGTCATCGCCCTGTCCGCCGGCCAGTGGGGTGGGCCGCCGGTCGGCGCGCTGGTGTTCCGCGACCCCTCGGTGCTGGAGCGGCTGCCGTCGGTATCAGTGGATCCGATGGCGCGCGGCCCCGAGCGGCTGGAGCTCGGCCCGCACGCGTATCCGATGCTCGCCGGGCTCGTTGCGTCGGTCGAGTACCTCGCGGAGCTGGACGACGCGGCCTCCGGTACGCGGCGCGAGCGGTTGCTCACGTCGCTCGGATCCGTGAAGGCCTACCAGGCGGGACTGCTCGCTAATCTCATCAACGAACTGCGGTCGTTGCGGCACGTGATGGTGATCGGCGACGCCATGCGGCGGGTGCCCGCGCTGGCGTTCTCGATCGCCGGGGTCAAGGCGGCGGACGGGGTCGAGCACCTCGCGTCGCGGGGTGTCTGCGCGTTCGCCGACCCCGGCCAGCACGGGGTGTTCTCGGTGCTGGGCGTCGGAGAGATCGGCGGTGCGATCCGGATCGGGCTCGCGCACTACACGAACGCAGTCGAGATGGACGACCTGGTGCGGGCGGTGGCCGAGCTGGGCTGACAGGGTGGAGAGATCTTCTTGGACGACTCGCTGGCTCGCGAGCTGGCTGATCTCTCGGCCCTGCACCGCATCGGCTCGTTGAACACCGAGTACCTGCCGGTGACGGTCGGCGACCTGCGCCCGGCGGCACTCGTCGCGGTGATGGACGAGGTCGTGCTCGGAGCACGGACCGTTCTGGTGGCGTTGGGCTGCGGATCCTCTTCGGTGCTGTTGGCGCGGTTGTTGCAGCAGCGCGGGTTCGGGCACCTGCTGTCGATCGAACACGACGAACGGCTCGCCGCCTTCGTCGCGTCGCAACTTCGTCGTGAAGGCCTGGGTTCCGTGGCACGCGTCGTGCACGCCCCGTTGTCGCGGCATCCGGCGGCGTTGTCGCGGCACGGCCAGTGGTACGCGCCGCAGCAGGTGCACGACGAGGTGCTCGGGTACGTCGAGCGGTTCGGCCTGGTCGACCTGCTGCTGGTGGACGGGCCGGGACTCGGCGACTCCCGCTATCCGGCGTTGCCCGTGCTGCGGGCCGTGCTGGCGCCGGGCGCGACGGTGCTGGCCGACGACGTGGACCGGCCCGACGAGGCGGCGGTGCTGACGCGGTGGTCCGAGGAGTTCGCGCTGGAGTTCCGCACGGCTCCCCGGACCTCGCTGGCGGCGGCTACCGCTCTCGCTTGAGCAGGACCTTGCCGAAGACGTCGCCGTTGTCGAGCAGCCGGTGCGCCTGCGCGGCGTCCGACATCGGCACGACCTCGCCGACGATCGGGTGCACGGCGCCGCTCTCGATCAGCGGCCACAGGTGTTCGCGGACCTGAGCGACGATGGCGCCCTTGCTCTCGACGCTGCGGCCGCGCAGGCCGGTCGCCATCACCGACGCGCGCTTGGTGAGCAGTTTGCCGATCGGCAGTTCGCCCTTCGCCCCGCCCTGCATGCCGATGATCATCAGGCGGCCGTCGGGGGCCAGGACGTCGATGTTGCGGCCCAGGTAGGAGGCGCCCATGTTGTCGAGGACGACGTCCGCTGTTCCGACCTCTTCGACGAAGTCCTGGGTCTTGTAGTTGACCGTGATGTCGGCGCCGAGTTCCTTGCACTTCGCGAGGCGTTCGTCGGAGCCCGCGGTGACCGCGACCGTCGCTCCGAGAGCCTTCGCGACCTGGATCGCGTGCGTGCCGATGCCACCCGCGCCGCCGTGCACGAGGAACCGCTCGCCGAGCTTGAGCCGGCCGTCCATCACGACGTTCGACCACACCGTGCAGGCGACCTCGGGCAGCGCGGCGGCTGTGACGACGTCGACGTTCTTCGGGATCGGCAGCACCTGCGGGGCGGGCACGACGACCTTCTCCGCGTAGCCGCCGCCCGCGAGCAGCGCGCACACCTCGTCGCCGACCTGCCAGCCGGTGACGCCCTCGCCGAGCGCCGCGATCGTGCCGGAGCACTCCAGGCCGATGATGTCCGACGCGCCCTTGGGCGGCGGGTAGAGGCCTTGGCGCTGCAGCAGGTCGGCGCGGTTGACCGCGCTCGCGGCGACGTCGATCAGCACCTCGCCCGGCCCCGGTTCGGGGTCCGCGACCTCGGTCCAGGTGAGCACTTCTGGTCCGCCGGGTTCGCTCACGGTGATGGCACGCATACAGTCGACCGTAATACCGTTCGACACGTCCGGCACCATCGGATCATGGACGCCTGGCCGTTGCGACACCTGGTCCTCCGCACACCGCGGCTGGAGCTGCGCCCGGACGACGACGCCGCGCTGCACGAGTTGATCGAGGTGGCGCGCGAGGGCGTGCACGACCCGTCCGAGATGCCGTTCAACGTGCCGTGGACCGACCACCTCGGCGACGGCCGCGGCCTGCTGCAGCACTTCTGGGGTCAGCGGGCGAAGTTCTCGCCCGAGGACTGGGTGATCGCGTTCGTCGTGCGGTACGAGGGCAGGGCGATCGGCGTGCAGGACATCGGCGCGCGCGATTTCTCCGTGCTGCGCGAGGTGGGTACCGGGTCGTGGCTCGGCAAGAGGTTCCAGGGCAACGGTTTCGGTACGGAGATGCGTGTCGCCGTGCTGCAGTTCGCGTTCGACCACCTGGGTGCGGACGTCGCTCGTTCGGCGGCATGGCTCGGTAACCACGCGTCCAACCGTGTGAGCGCCAAACTCGGTTACGTGCCCGACGGCACTTTGCGCATGGCACCACGCGGAGAACGCCTTGAGCACGTGCGACTCCGCTTGGACGCCGCCGATTTCGTGCGCCCGGACTGGAACGTCACCGTCGAAGGGCTAGCGGAGTGTGTTCAGCTGATCACCAGCTGAACTCCCGCCGACCGACGGATTGTGTCCTGGGTCTCCCTTTTGTGAGGGTTCAGCAATCTCGAACGAAGGGGAACGTTCATGTCCGGCAGATCCAAGCTGGCGGCTGTGCTTGCCATCTCGGCACTAGTCGCTGCCCCTACCGCCACGGCGTCCGCCGCCGCTGAGCCGGCAGGTCCCGCTCTCGCGAAGAAGCTCGCGAAGAAGGTGACGACCGAAGGAGTCAACCGGCACCTCATCGCGTTCCAGCGCCTCGCCGACCGCAACGGCGGCAACCGCGCGGCCCTCACTCCCGGCTACGACGCGAGCGTCGACTACGTCGCGGGCAAGCTGCGCGACGCGGGGTTCATCGTCACCACCCCGAACTTCAGCTTCGAGACCCCGGTCAGCGACGCCGAGACCGCCCGCGTCGACGGCGTGAACTACCAGGCGATCCCGATGATCGAATCGCCGCAGACCCCGGTCGGCGGCATCACCGGCACGTTGCGCGTCGTCCCGGAGGACGCCACCACGGGCTGCGAGGCGACCGACTTCGCCGGCCAGGACTTCACCGGCTCCATCGCCCTGATCCGCCGCGGCGGCTGCACGTTCGAGCAGAAGCACCTCAACGCCTTCAGCGCGGGCGCCATCGGCGTCCTCGTCTCGAACAACACCGCGGGCCCGCTGAAGGAGGTCACGCTCACCAACCCCGGCAAGATCCCGACCGGCGGCATCTCCCAGGCCGACGGCACCACCCTCGCCGGCAAGGCGGGCGCCTCGGTCACCGTGGACATGCGCTTCCACACCGAGACCGTCACCCAGCGCAACGTCATCGCGGAAACCCGCACGGGCCGCAAGAACAACGTCGTCATGGCCGGCAGCCACCTCGACAGCGTCGAGCTGGGCCCTGGCATCAACGACAACGGCTCCGGCTCCGCGGCCCTGCTGGAGACCGCGCTCCAGCTCGGCTCCAAGCCGAAGGTCGACAACGCCATCCGCTTCGCCTGGTGGGGCGCTGAAGAGCGGGGCCTCATCGGCTCCGAGGAATGGGTCCGCTCCCTGACCTTCGAGCAGCAGCTCGACATCGCCCTCTACCTGAACTTCGACATGGTCGGCTCCCCGAACGCCGCCTACTTCATCTACGACGGCGACGACAGCGACGCCGTCGGCGCCGGCGCGGGCCCCTACGGCTCGGCCCAGATCGAAAAGGCGTTCGCCGACTACTTCGCCGCCAAGGGCGTCCCCACCGAAGGAACCGACTTCTCGGGCCGCTCCGACTACGGCGAGTTCATCGCGCAGGGCATTCCGGCAGGCGGCCTCTTCACCGGCGCCGAAGGCGTCAAGACCCCGGCCCAGGCAGCCAAGTGGGGCGGCACCGCAGGCGTCGCCTACGACCCCTGCTACCACGCCAAGTGCGACAACCTCGGCAACATCGACCGAGTGGCCCTGGGCCGCAACGCGGGCGCCATCGCCTTCGTGACCGCGGCCTACGGCGTCTCGACCGAGGACGTCAACGGCGTGCCGCCGCGTGCCAAGCGGGCGGAGGTCCGCAAGTCGGCCACGCTGATGAAGTCGGCTTCGGTGGACGACCACTCGCACGCAGCCACCTCATAATTCCCCTTTGAACACCGGCGGCGGTGCCCACTCGGGCACCGCCGCCGTTTCTTTGTCGGTCCCCTCAGTCCTCCCGACAGCACTTCGTAACGCCCCGGCAGAACCTGCCGATAGCCGGACAGTCCGCAGGACGGTGAGCCGAGGGGGTCACATGAAGTGCGATCGGTGTCATAAGGAAACGCCCAGCGACAAGTACAACTGCGTTCACTGCGGCTTTCGGAACCCGAACATGTCCGAAGCCCACAACCGGTGGAACGACTGGAAGTGTTCGTCGTGCGGCGCCGACAACGGTGGTGCCTGGAAGCGTTGCGGCAAATGCGACGCCAAGAAGCCCTAGATGGCGGACAAGAACAGCTATGAGTCGAGCAAAATCGACTGGACTCGCTTACTCAAGTACGCCCAACGGGTAGCCAGCGAAGCCAAGCTGCCACCCGCACCCGCCTTCGCCTACGAGAAGGTCGACAAGCGCAGCGTTTCCGAAGAGATCACCACTCGCAAGCTCTTCCGCGTGCATCGAGAAACGAGGTACGCGGTCAAGGAGACCCGAACGCGAGTCGAAGTCCTCGGCAAGCACTGGGTGCTCGACACCCGCTACTACGCCGACGAAGTCCAGGTCACCCCACAGCGCTACACCGAGCTGAGAGAAGACGTGACCTACGCCCTGCTGCCCGACGGTCAACTTGTGCGCGTGCTGGTGGTCAAAGAAGACGTCTTCCCAGCTGCCTCCATGCACAACACCACAGAGATGAGACACCGCCTGGACGCTTTTACCGACGGCGACGTGATGGTCTTCGACTACTCCAAAGACCTTCGAAACGGCGTAATGGACGGTCCCCACGAGCACGGTGAGTACTGGCGAACCGATCTCCCCGGCCGCCGCCTGGTGCGCCACGCCAAAGGCGTGGGCCTGACCCTGGCCCTGAAGGACGTTCTCGAAGGAAGACAGCCGCAGCGCGTCTGAGTGTGCCTGCCGAGCAAGAGAGAGGGTGTGAAAGCCGCCAGCGGCCTTCACACCCTCTGAACTGCGGAAGCGGAGGGATTTGAACCCCCGGACGGTTGCCCGTCTCCCGCTTTCAAGGCTGCATCCGGCTGTCCAGGCTAGTTCGGGCTAGTCCGCGGTTGATGGTGTTGCCTGGTCAGGGGTGTTGTCCCGTCCCAACCCGTCCCGGACCGTTGCTACACCCGTCGCTACACCTCGTCCTAGGGGGCTTCCTGGTAGCTGTCCCGTCCCGCTGGTTCTCGCTGGGGCGGCTTTGGCATGTCCGGTAGCCGATGACGCGGAGCGTTGGCGGGCGTCGATCGCCGTGCCCGGCTCGGTCAGGTCTTGGATCGCGCGATCGTCCTGACGCCTGGGTGCTGGGAGCTCCCTACGCGTCGCCGTCGGTGGCGCGCTGCCGTGGAGGGACGCCGGCCGCGCCGCACGGCCGACGGGCGGAGCGAAGCGGGAGCCCGGCGTGCCGTGATGGATGGGAAGCCGGTGCCAACGTGACAGGCCCCGTGCGCGCCGCCGACGGCGGCGCGCCTTGATCCCATAGAGCCAAGTTCGGCAGCTGACAGGAGGAGTGACGACCAACGGACGGCTACGACCGTCGGTGTGAGCACGGTCGTCGACTATGCGACTGCCCTGAGTCGTTCTAGCTCATCAACTAGTTTTCCAATGCCTCGTAGCGGGAGGACGAGTCGGCTTCGCTCTGTTATCGGATCAGGCTGTTGGACAGTATTGCTTGACACCCAAGAGTTGTGAGCGGCCTCTCCTCGGGCTCGCGCGAGGTCGGTCATTGATCGCAGCCAATTCTCCTCGAAAAAATTTAGACTTACGCCGAGAGGCACGAACAGCTTTAAAATATCCTTCTCTGATACCCCGTTGTTGGTCGCTATGCTGGATTCAACGGCGTTGAGGACTGATCTGATCTTATCTGCAGTTCCGCCAGATGGCACCTGAAAGCTAATTGATTGAGGTGGGAACTGCTTGTTCATGTCTTTATATAACAGTAGTGCTTTCTGGGTCGAGTATGCGAGCGTCTTGGCGTTGTTCTTGGTGGCGAGATGTGTCATCAGTGTTTCAGCGCAGTACTCGATGAAGCCCTCTATCTCTGCGTGAGCAGAGATGCGGAAGGCAAACATCCGCAACACCTCGCCAGGTGTATAGCTGGAGGTTGGGCTAGGGGTTGGCAGTAATTCGTTTGAGAGAAGCCTTATTTGCGCAAGTAAGAATACATATTTGGCGCGCATCAATCACCTTCTCCAACGATGATAGATCTACCGTTGGCGGAAAGCGTTGGGATGCTTAGTTCGACACTGAGGACGCTCTGTAGCGTTCTGCCCCATGCCTCAAGCCTGTATTCGGTGGCCTGAACCGTCTTGGTGCTCAAGGCCAGTGATTGCGTGAATCGCCGATCTTCTGCGCTCAGTAGTTCGTATGCAGCGAGTACATCGCCTGACTTCGACTCTGCCTCAGTTGCAACATTAGGATCGGCAAAGTAGTAGAGCATCGCATCGAACACAGCGCGGTTAAACCGCGTTTCCCACGTACCATTTTCCGTGAACCGACGGAAGGCGCGATTGCCAAAGATCTTTCGCGTGGAGTCGATAGCGGCGTTGCAAGCGATAGCGCTTTCGGTGATTTCCTGTTCCATTGACGGCCAGGCTGAGTTGAACTCCTTGCAGGTCTCGTCAAGAAACTTCTTTAGATTACCTTTGTAGTGACTAAGTCGAAAGCGGTAGGCCATAAAACGAACTAGAAGTTCGACGTCTCGCATTCGAAAGTCGGGTCGCTGAGTTGCACCTAGGATATCGTGCAATTGACTGCTGCTGCCAGCGAATATGTCCGCAAACTTGGTGAACCGCCCTGGTTGCAGTGCTTGCCGAAGCTCCTGCGCTGACAACGCCAACGTCTGATGATTGATCCTGTGAAAAACTAGATGAAGGAACGAGTCATCGGGCCACCGGCGGATTACTACCGTGCGAATCGTGCGGTTTGCCAATCGTCTAATGTAACGGCTCACTGATGGATCGTCTGCCGCCTCACTTCGTGTCATTCCGTTCAGCTGGGGCAGTACGGTGAGCCCCTGGAGTCTCAGCGGGCTCGACTCGGAATAGAATGCATCGAGTGTTAGAAGTCGCTGTTTTCCGTCGATCACGACGTACCGTGCGTTGAACTCATCATCTTCGTCTCGCTCTGCGAAAACGATCTGCGGGATCGGCAGGCCGAGCATTAGTGACTCGATGAACTTGCTCTTGCGGATATCAGTCCAGGCGTTTCGTCGCTGGAAGTCAGGGTCAAGTTCAAATGATCCGCTTTTGAGCTGACTGAGGATGGTTTCAACGGTCCAGTCAGATGGAGCTAGAACGACATCGTTATAGTGAATATCCTGAGGGTTCTCGATATCACCCTCAGTCTCGCTTCCTGCGGTCTCTAGCTCGAACAGCGGAGGCTCGTAGTCATCCGCGTCCGGCTCGATAGCTTCGTCATCCTCATCGACCTGGCGACTCATGGGCGTATGCAGCCACATCTTCGCCGTCTACGCAACCCCGCGTATGGGTACGATCTGACGGAGCCTGCCCCTACTCATTGACGGACCAGGGCTTTTACCTGCGCAGACGTTGTGCAAGCGCGACCAGGGCGACGTTAAGCAGGCTTCAAGAGTTCCACGAGACTCGTGATGCTGTACGTGATCAGTGTTGAGTATCGATCCCTGAAGACTTTGGCCTTCCCCGGCTTGTTTGCGTATCCAATGGGAACCGCTCCTGCAGAAAGCGTCGCTTCTATATCAGAAGCAGAATCGCCGATCAGCACGCACGATTCGGATGATACGCCAAGCTTCTCTGCCGCATTCCGGATCAAGAATGGTGCAGGCTTCAGGAGTGCTGGATCGGGGCTTTCGCGAGCGGAAACTAGCTGCACCTGGTCGCGCAGGCCGAATCTTTCTAGGTATACTTCGACTGCTTCTGCGGAGTTGTTGCTTACGATTGAAATCCGCCTGCCCGTGCTGTTCCAGGCCTGAATAAGGTCTAGTGCTCCATCGGTCGGTTCTGCATTCACGACCGCTTCGACCTCGTGAGCGCGCAGTGCCGCCTCTATGAACTTCGCTTCCTTGCTGCCTTTTGATGCCGCATAGGCAAAGACATCGAACGGATCGCTGCTGGCGCGGATTTCTGCCGGGAATCTTGTGTGTCCTCCGCTTTCGAGGATCTCTCGAAGTTGATCTGCCACGACATAGGCGGGTAGTGCTGCGAATACCGAGCAGATAGGGCCATCAAAGTCAAGCATTAGAATTTCGGCGTCTGACAGAACCGCCTTAATCTTTTCGGGGTTGGTAGATGGTTCTGTACAGCCGCTCATCGTTGATACTCCGTAGAGACGGTCGTCCACATAGATTCAAACCACATGCGAGCTTGCTCGACGTACTGGCTGCCGGTACTGGTGTCGTCGTCAGTGACGCTGTGATGGAAGAGGATGGCTTCCTTGCCCACAAGGTCGTAGATCGGCTTGGGCTCGCTGCCAAAGCGGATGACGTGCTCTCGGACTGGGTAGAAGCCGAAGAAGGCTTCCTCGTTGTTGAGCAGGTATAGCTTGAACAGCGGTGCGGCGCGGTGAACCTTGATCTCGACGGAGACGTCCTTGACCAGGCCAAGGTCTCCGAGTTCCTGCACGTTGTCGACGATCGCGAGGGTGTGGCGCCGCATGATCTCGTCCATGCGCTTGCGGAAGCCCGGGCTGTCCTGCAAGTCCTCGACCTGGCACGGGATCGCCCACGGCTGAGACGTGTCCGGGACGAGCATCCGGATGTTGATTGAAGCGGGTGTCAGTCGGCCGATTCGGATCTTGTCCAACGGCTCCTGCATGACGCCTTGAAGCGTCTCCCCGGAGAAGCCGGCGAAGTCGATGGAGACGCGCTCAGCCTCGAACGCGCGCTCGATGTGTGGGCGGAGACCCACTGGACGTTCGGTGCGCTCACGAACGAAGACGCCGCTGCCCTGTCGGGAGACGATCAGGCCTTCGTCGCGCAGTTCGCGCAGTGCGTTCTGCACGGTCATCGGCGCAACCTCGTACTTCTTCGCCAACTCGGCGCGCGAGGGCAGCTTGTCGCCGGCCTTAAAGACCTTGGTCAGGATGGAGGCCCGCAGAGCATTCGCTACCTGCACGTATGGCGGGCGCGGGTCGTCCGGGTCCAGTGCCATGACTCCCTCTCGATCTTCGACCTCCACAAGGTTCCTTGTGGAGCCTGCGTGCGTGCACGCACATGAGCCTGCATGCATGCACAAAGCCATGATAGGGCGACTTGTCTAGCCCGCCTAGGGAGCTAGCTCACCTGCGAAAACGTGGATCTGCTTGACCTGGCTAGACAACCTAGCTAGCTTGTAACTTGTCTAGGTCGTACAGACGGCCTAGCGAGGCTAGGGAGGTTGCAGTCATGGCGGTTCCGTACGGCACTCGCTTTGAGGCGTCGTTTGACCAGGTCTTTCCGCAAGGCGCGCTGATGGTCGGCGTCGTCGCTCCGGACATGGAGTACATGAGCAACGAGGACAAGGCGCGCGGCAAGCAGCCCAAGCAGAAGGTCGACGAGCGGTCCGGCAAGCGTCAGTGGAAGGTCGTCGTCACTGACCCGTCGGCAGAGAAGGAGCGGGACGCGTCGGTCACGATCACCGTGCTCGCGGACGTCCAGCCCGTCCCGCCTCAGGCCGTGCAGGTCATGCCCGGCGTTGAGGTTCGGCCCGTCGCGTTCGAGGGACTGACGGTCGAGCCGCGCGTCATGGGAGACCGGTTCAAGTACCAGGGCTTCACGATCCGGGCCACGGGTATCAGCGCGCCCCAGGTTGGGGCTCCGCCCAAGCGTGAGAACAAGCCTGCGGGTCAGCAGGGTCAGACCGATCAGAAGTCGGCGGCCTAACAGTGGCGCGGCCGTCGCGTGAGGCGGTCGCCCGGTGGAACACCGCGTATGCGGAGCAGACGGCGGCCCTGTTTGCGGCGTCCCGTACGGGCGACAAGCAGGCACTTCTTCGTCTGGCTCTGGGCTACTCCGCGGTGGCGGAGGCGTGGCGGATCTTGGCCGCTGATCTGGCGGTGCCGCTGTGGGCTCGTCACGCCTGCTCCATCGCCGCTGAGGAGTTTGAGCGCCGCGCGCGGCTTGAACAGTCCCGTTCTGGGGAGGAGTCGTGATGTTGAAGCTCATGATCTCGCCTGGTCCTGCGGCGTCGGCGGACATCGTGGCGTGGCCTGACTCGGCCGCTGCGGAACATTGCCTGCGGCTGAACCTCGATCCGGCGCAGATCGCTATCCATGTGCCGGACGGGCCTGAAGGTCGGGAGCAGTTGGCGGCGTTCTTGCGGACGTTGTCGCAGCACGCCGGCCTGTTGGCTGCGGTGCTCGACCCGTCCAAGGGCGCTGGCTGGGTTGGCAACACGCCTGGGCCACTGACTGAGTGGGGTTAGCCATGCTCGACGAACTTCAACTGTCTGACGCGGTGATCGGTGAGTTCGCGGACGACGTGCAGGTTCAGCTGATGCTGGTGGCCCTGCTCGACGATCCGTGGAGCTTGTGGACCGTGCCGAAGCTGGCCGAGTTTCTTCGACAACCGCTGTGGACCGTCTATCGGCGGATGGAGCGGTTGCGCCGCTGCGGGTTGGTGCAGCGGGTGCCGTTCTGGCCGGAGCAGGAACGGCCTTGGCGGTACTGGGTCTCGCCGGATGGGCTGCGGTCGTCGCGGTGGCTGATTCGCGCGAACTTCGAGGTGCTGCACGTAATGGCGGTGCCACTCGGGTTGTCGGTGCGCAAGGCGTTGGGGTTCGGCCCGGTCCTCGACGCCTGCCGGTGTGACTGTGGCCGGTGCTGCTGCGGGCTTCCGCACATCTAGCCGCGTTAGGCGGTGGTGCCGGTGAGGCCTCGCCTGCTGGCTCGGTTGATGTACCGAATGAACCTGACCGCGAAGCACCCGGTGACCGGGCGGGTTCGGATGGAGTACCGGAACTGCTCGCGCTGTCTGGGTGGCGGGTGGTTCCGCAAGACGGAGAAACGGCCGCTCTGCTCCTGGTGCAGGGCGCTCGCGAAGAAGCTCGGTCAGAGCTGATCCACAACTGAACAAACAGCGTTGGTGTGTGTCGCGCGGAAACAGTCCAAAGTCTTGGCGGGCCTTGACTGTTCCCGGCGACGTACACCAACTCGAACGACCCTGAAATCGTTGGGACACAAGGAGATTCGAGTCATGCATAGGGTATCTGTGCGCACCTGGGGTGCGTCAAGTCGACAGGACCGGTTCGCCGCGATGGTGGGGCGTTTGCAGGCGGTCGACAGCTACACGGTGATGGTCGACGGCGGCGAGCTGGTCAGCCTCGAACTCACCCAGGCTCAGGCTGAAGGGTTCGAATGCCTGACGTGCAAGCGACTGTGCGGCAACGGGTTGAGCGCATTCAAGCCCGTGGGGTTCATCCCTAGTACAGGCATGGTGTTCCGCTGCGTCTCGTGCCTGGGCGGTGCGGCATGAGCGGGACGAAGTGGGTCGATCCGGCCCCGTTCGAGGGTGCTCGGCCGCGTTTCCCTTGGTGGATCTGGCTTCCTCGGTGGACGAAGGTTGTTGCGGCACCCTTCGTGCTGGCGGGCTTCGCCGTGTGGCTCGGCGTCCGCCTGGTGCTCGCCGTCGTGCGGTACCCGGTCGTTGCCGGCCTGGCCGTCGCCGGTCTTGCGACCTATCGGAAGTTCGGGCTCTCGCCGCTCGTGCTGGCGCTGCTCACGCTCGTCGCTGTGCTGCTGATCTGGTTCGGGCTTCACCAGCCGTCGTTTCTGCGGCACTGCTGGTACCGCGCGGTCACTGAGTGGCGGCGGGCCACGGTCTACGTGCCGAAGTGGCGCACGGTCATGCGGCTGGCTGATCTGGCCAAGGAGCACCGGCGCAAGGAGTACCTGCCTGAGCTGCGTCGCGTCCGAGCTGAGGGCTGGCGGGACAAGGTCCGGGTGCGGATGATCCCCGCGCAGTCTCCAGAGCAGTGGGAAGCGCGTCGGGACAACCTGGCGCACTCGTTCAACGCTCGATCCTGCCGGGTGCGGGTGCTGAAGCCTCGGCTGCTTGAGCTCGACTTCATCCACGCTGACCCGCTGGCTCGGCCTGTGCCTGTTCCGCCGCTGGGGGATTCCGCGGAGGTCGACCTGAAGAAGCTGGTCGTCGGGAGGACGGAGACCGGCAAGCCGTGGCGGTTGAAGCTGCTCGGCTCTCAGATCCTCGTCGTCGGCGTCCCTGGCGCGGGTAAGGGCTCGGTGCTTTGGTCGATCGTCTGGCAGCTCGCCCCCGCCATTCGCGCCGGCCTGGTGAGGCTCGTCGGTATCGATCCCAAGGGCGGGATGGAACTCGGCCAGTGTCCCGACGCCTTCGACAAGGTCGTCTACGACAACGGGCCGGAAGCTGTCGAGCTGCTGGAAGAGATCGCTGCGGAGGTCAAGGCTCGCGCTTCGCGGTACCGGGGTGTTCGACGGCTGTGGACTCGCACGGCCGGTGAGCCGTTCACGGTCCTGGTGGTCGACGAGCTGGCGGACCTGGTCGCCTACCAACAGGACAAGCAGCTCCGGGAACGCGCTGGGCGTGCTGTCCAGACGATCAGCTCGCAGGGACGAGCTCCTGGTGTGGCCACGGTGGCGCTGGTGCAGGACCCGCGCAAGGAGGTCGTGAGCTTCCGGCACCTGTTCACCACTCGGGTGGCGCTGCGCCTGGACGAGCCGATTCAGGTGGACATGGTGCTTGGGGATGGCGTTCGGCAACGTGGCGCGGCTGCTCATGAGATCAGCGAGAACACGCCTGGTGTCGCGTGGCTCAAGGAGGACGGGCAGCGCGAACCGGAACGCGCGAGGGCCTTCCATGTCACGGACGCGGACCTGGTCGAGCTGGGCGTCTACTTCGCTCCGGCCACCGTTCACGACTTCCCGGCAAGCAGCGAGCGGAGGGCGGCATGAGCACGAACATCACTGCGTTTCCCGGCGATGTTGCAGGTCAGACCCGCGCGGAACGGATGAGGCAGCCTGCCGCGCTCGACGTCACCAAGGCTGCCGCTGAGCAGCATGGCGTGTGCGTCCGGCCGTTCACGATGGAAGTCGAGGACCACGAGTCCTACGAAGTTCGCTACGTCGCAGTGCCGTGCGGCTCGACCGTAGAGAGCGTCTGCAAGCCCTGTGCCAAGAAGGCCAAGGCGTTGCGGATGGCTCAGTGTCGCGAGGGCTGGCACATGGACGTAGAGCCTGACTTCACCCCGAAACCGCCGACAAAGGACCAGACGGAGCTGCTGGAGTACCGCGCTGACCTCATGAAGGCCTTCAAGGAGGAAGGCAACTCGGCTGAGGCGGACGAGCTGCGGGAGGAGATTCACAGCGTCGACGAAGAACTTCGGCAACTCGGCGTTCGTGGTCGCCTGCCCTCGCCGGACGACCCCGGCAAGCGGCCCGTGAAGCGCTCGACGAAGCGTCGGCAGGACGCGCCGGACCTGCCTCGGCGGCGAGTCGAGAAGCGGACAGTTGGACGGGAGTTCGCTGGAGCCTTCCGTCCCTCGATGTTCGTGACGCTCACGCTCGACACCTACGGCAGGGTGCGCGACGACGGCACCCCGGTCGATCCGGACAGCTACGACTACCGCCGTGCCGCGAGGGATGCCGTGCACTTCGCGTCGCTCGTTGACCGGTGGTGGCAGAACCTTCGGCGGGTCACTGGCTGGGACGTGCAGTACTTCGCCACGGTCGAACCGCAGAAACGCGCTGCTCCGCATCTGCACGCGGCACTCCGCGGTTCGATCCCCCACGAGCTGATTCGCCTGGTCACGGCCGCCACCTACCACCAGGTGTGGTGGCCCAACCACGACGAACGCGTCTACGTGGACCAGCTGCCGGTCTGGGACTTCAACGCCAAGGCGTTCATCGACCCCGATACCCGAAAGGCCTTGACCACCTGGGAAGACGCGGAGGTCGAGGAACCGGCGCACGTCGCGAAGTTCGGTCGTCAGGTGCACTCCAAGGGCATCCTCGGCGGCTCTGAGGAAGCTGGGCGGCACATTGGCTACCTGACGAAGTACCTCACGAAATCCATCGGCGAGGTGGTCGAGCAGGACACCGAACGACAACGCCGGCATGCGGACCGCCTGGCGGACGAGCTGGCTGTCACGCCCTGCTCGGACCGGTGCGCGAACTGGCTCCTCTACGGCGTCCAGCCTCGCGGCGCGAACTCGCGGATGAGCGCTGGGCGGTGCAAGGGGAGGGCTCACCGCAGGGCCACGCTCGGGCTGCCTGGGCGGCGGGTTCTGGTGTCCCGCAAGTGGTCGGGGAAGACGCTCGCGGACCACAAGGCCGATCGGAAGCGGTTCGTGCTCCAGGCGCTCAAGGCCGTGGGGATCGAGAAACCGGAGAAGGACCCGGCTCGGCTCGTCTGGCACAAGGTGCGGCCCGGTGATCCGAACGTGCCTCCACGGGCTCACCTGCTCATGCATGCGATCGCTCAACGCGTGACGTGGAAGGCCGAGTACGACCGCGCATTGCTCGCGGCTGGGCCTCCAGATCTTTCGGCAACTGCGGCCTGATCAACCAAGGGGGAAGACATGAACGACATCGCGTATCGCGTTGAGGAAGTCGCTCGGGCCCTTCGGGTGGGGCGGACGAAGGTGTTCGACTTGATCAGGGCTGGTGAGCTGGTGTCCGTCAAGATCGGCGGGAGTCGTCGGGTTCCGGCCTCGTCGGTGCAGGCGTACCTGTCTCGGCTGATCGCGGAGGCTGCGTGATGGCCGGGGGCAAGCGGTCCAACGGTGAGGGCTCGGTCTACCAGCGCAAAGACGGGATGTGGATCGGCGCGGCCTACGTGCTCACCACGACCGGGCACCGCAAACGCGTCACTGTTTCGGCAACCACGGAGTCGGAGGCCTGGAAGAAGCTCAGGAAGAAGATCGCGGACTCCGATGCCGGCATCCCCGTAGCTGCGGAGACGTGGACGCTGGAGAGCTATCTCAAGTACTGGCTGTCCACTGTGGCCGCGACGAAGAGGCCTCGGACGGTCGAAGGATACGGCGTGGTCGTGCGGCGGCACCTGGTGCCCAACCTCGGGACGAAGAAGCTCCAGCGGTTGTCGGCGCAAGACGTCCGGACGTTCATCACGCGGCTCCGGAACGACTGCCGGTGCTGCGCGGAGAAGATCGACGCTAACCGGCCGAAGGATGCCCGGCGTTGCTGCGCCAAGGGGAAGTGCTGCAAGACGGTTCTTTCCGACCGGACGATTCAGCAGATCCACGCCGTTCTGCGGAATGCGCTGGCGCACGCAATGCGGGAGGAGGTCGTGCCGCGCAACGTCGCCCGGCTCGTTCAGGTCAGGTCGCCTCGGTACGACGTGAATCGGGGCCTCAACGCCGATCAGGCAAAAGGACTGCTCAAGGCGGCCGAAAACGATCGGCTGAAGGCGCTGTACGTGCTGGCGCTCTACCTCGGAATGCGACGCGGTGAGTTGCTCGGCCTTCGGTGGAAGGACATCGACTGGGACGGGTGGGATGAGCCCTGCGCTGGACACGGGGACGACTTCTGCGAGGACTGCGCGGAGCAGCACGCACCGACGTTGCAGATCCGTCAGACGCTTCAGCGGGTTGGGACCAAGCTCGTGTTCGTCCCGCCGAAGACGGACCGGTCAGAGCGGGTCATGCCGTTGCCGCTGCTCGTCGCCTGGGCGCTCGTCGATCACTGGGACCTCCAGGACGACGAAGTGGAGGCTGCGGGGGAGCGGTGGGAAGAGTCAGGGCTGATCTTCACGACGGTCCTCGGCGGGCCGATCGATCCGACCTACCTCCGGTCGAGCTGGTACCCGATCCGGAAGCGCGCCGGCCTCGATGAGGTGCGCTTTCACGACATCCGGCATTCGTGCGTGACACTGCTGCTCAGGCTCGGCGTGCCGCCGCACATCGTCCGGGACATTGTCGGTCACTCGAACATCGAGGTCACGATGATGATCTACGCGGCCGTCTCCCTTGAAGACAAGCGGGAGGCCTTGAAGAGGCTCACTGAAGAGCTTGGCGGATAACTTGGGTTAAGCCACTTATTTTCCCAAGCTTCTCATGACACGATCTCGTTCTTTGGCGTACTTTTCGGAGACTGACTCATCGACACTCAAGGTGAAGTTAACCTCAAGCCCGACCTCCGTTTCTCCGGCGGCGATTCGTTCAGTGATGCCCGAAAGCTGAGAAACGTAAGAATTGATGAAATCGCCAATTTGTCTAATTGGTAGTTCCACAAAGAGGGCGCCAAGTTCATACAGTTTCTTTAGTCCATCGTCTACGCCAATGCCACGCAGATCGGCCGCCCAATCGAGAAAGTCCTCGTAACAGTCGGTAAAACGGTTTCCGAGATGGATTATATTCTCGGGATCCCCAGGCTCTCCCTGTGCGCCGAAAGCCCACTCCTGGGCCTCGGGGGAGAAGATATTCATAAATGATTCCGCAATATCAACAACGCTGCCCATTCGGTCGGCTAGGTAGTTAACTGCTTCTATATCGTCGGATATCCTGCGGATCCTCCTGGCATACTTGATCTGGTGATCCCTGAGCTTGGACTGAAGCTTGATTTTGCCGCGCGAAATTACGCCAGCGAATAGCATGTACTCCCACGCCTCGGGGCGAACCGAGAGAAGCGTGGCCTGCTCGTTGTCAGATACCGGCGCGAGTGAGTAGTTGGCCGCCAGGGGAGCTTCGGATGCGGTCGCCCGGACTCCATTCAGCTTCTCTGCGAACATCGCGACCAGCTGTTCTGGTGTCGTCACACGAAGATCAATGTAGCCAACAGTCGGTCGAACACCAGGGATTTCCGTATCATCAAACCGCGCAGGGAGGATGTACTCCGAGTTTTCAGTCAGGGCCCGAGCTTGAGCGCTCCTGCGTTCGTGTGAGGTCCAAACTTTCTCCGCATATTGCTTCGAAGCGAAGATTATGCAGTATCGAGCTTGATCTCGATATACGGAGTCAAGGTGTTCATAAAGATCCCTGCCCCACAAGTTGACCTGTTCGTACCGATCGTAAAATACTTCGATCTTCTTTTGCTTGAGCAGTTCGGCAACCTGATCAACATACGCTCGCTGCTCACCCGCAAATGAGAGGCAGACATCGTACTCGGGGTTAGTCATGATCAGGATGGCCTCCGCTAGTGCCCACAGCGACAATCGGCCAGCTGAGGGCGTTGCTACACCCGTTGCTACACCAGAGGGGTTGTGAAGGCCTCCCGACGGCCTTCACAACCCCTCTGAACTGCGGAAGCGGAGGGATTTGAACCCCCGGACGGTTGCCCGTCTCCCGCTTTCAAGGCGGGTGCATTCGGCCGCTCTGCCACGCTTCCAACGACGCCGAACAGCGCCAAGCCCAAAGCCTAGCCGTTCGCATCCCGCAGGTGTGTCATGACCCGGTCGAACACCTTGGCCAGCACCTCACCCTCCTCGGGCGAGATCAGGTCCACGATGTGCGCCCGCACCCCGCGAAGGTGCGTGGGAGCAGCGGCGACCAACTGGGCGAGGCCGGCAGGAGTCAGCTCCGCCAGCACCCCGCGCCCGTCCTCGGTGCACTCACGACGAGACACGAGCCCGGCCTTCTCCATCCGCGCCACCTGGTGCGAGACGCGCGACTTGGACGAGGCGACGTCCTCGGCCAGTTGCGTCATGCGCATGCGGTGGTTGGGCTGCTCGGACAGGCGCACCAGGATCTCGTAGTCGGCCAGTGACACCCCGTGGGTGTCCTGCAGTTCGCGGTGCAGACGGTCCATGAGCATCGAGGAACCGTTCACGTAGGTGCGCCACGCGCGCATCTCGCCCTCGTCGAGCCAGTGCGGCTCCTGCTCACTTGGTGTCACGGGAACAAGGCTAGTCGGCGAGATGACGATCCTGTCGATCCTCTGGAAAACGGCGCCTCAAAAAGGCAGACTCCCACGCCGTACACGCGCGTTAACCACGCCTTCGAGAGGCTCTACCCATGAGTTCGTTCAGACGGCTTTCCGTTCTGGCGATCACCGCCGCCGCGGCCACTGTCATCAGCGCTACCGGGCCTGCCCAGGCCGATGTCCAGTCACTGCGCGGTCGGGGCACGGTTGACGTGCGCCTGATCGGCATCAACGACCTCCACGGCAACATCGAGCCGCCGAGCGGGTCGTCGGGTCGAGTGATCCTCCCCGACGGCACGACGGTCGACGCCGGTGGTGCCGCGTTCAACGCCACGCACATCAAGAACCTCCAGAAGGAGGTCAAGAACTCCGTCATCGTCGGGCAGGGTGACCTGATCGGTGCGTCGCCGATCGTGTCGGCGCTGTTCCACGACGAGCCGACGATCGAGGTGCTCAACAAGGTCGGCATGGACGCGACCGCGGCGGGCAACCACGAGTTCGACGAGGGCTACAAGGAGCTGCTGCGCATGCAGCGCGGCGGTTGCCACCCGACGGACGGGTGCCAGTTCAGCGACAAGTACAAGGGCGCGAACTTCCCGATCCTCGGTGCGAACGTCACGCACGCGAAGAGCGGGCTGCCTGCTCTGCCGCCGTTCTGGATCGAGATCCGGGACGGGATTCCGATCGGCTTCATCGGCATGCCGCTCAAGGACGTGCCGATCCTGGTCGACCCGAACGGCATCAAGGAGCTCAAGTTCGGTGACGAGGTCAAGGCGGCCAACAAGTACGCCAACCTCCTCGACGCCATCGGCGTGAAGTCGATCGTGCTGCTCGTGCACCAGGGCGACCAGGTCACCTCGTCCGGTGGCGGCCCCAACGCGTGCAACGTCGCCCCCAACAACCCCGGCAGCGTCATCGCCACGCAGGTCAGCCCCAAGATCGACGCGGTCTTCTCCGGCCACAGCCACCAGCACTACAACTGCGTGGTCAAGGACCCGGCGGGCAACCCGCGGCCGTTCATCGAGGGCCTGGCCTTCGGCCGTGAGCTGAGCGTCGTCGACCTCAAGATCGACCGCCGGACGCGCGACGTCATCCGCGGCGAGACGAAGGCCGACAACAAGATCGTCACGCGCACGGTCACGCCGGATCCGCAGATCCAGGCGCTGGTCGACCTCGCCAAGACGAAGGCCGCTCCGATCGCCAACCGTCAGGTCGGCACCATCGGCTCGGACATCCTGCGGGCGCAGAACCCCGCCGGTGAGTCGCCGCTCGGCAACCTCATCGCCGACTCGCAGCTCGAGGCCACCAAGGGCAACGGCGCCGTGCTCGCGCTGATGAACCCCGGTGGCGTGCGCGCCGACCTCACGTTCGCTCCCTCGCCCGTGGGTGAGGGCCCCGGCGTGGTGACGTACGGCGAGATGTTCACCGTGCAGCCGTTCGGCAACATCCTGCAGACGATCACGCTGACCGGCACGAACCTCAAGGCCGTGCTGGAGCAGCAGTTCACGGCGGCCCGCCAGTTCGTGCTCCAGCCGTCCGCCGGCCTGAAGTACAGCTGGTCGCAGTCCGCGCCGTTCGGCTCCAAGGTTTCGAACATCACGCTCAACGGCGTGCCGCTCGACCCGAACGCCAGCTACCGCGTGACGATCAACAGCTTCCTGCAGGGCGGTGGTGACGGCTTCAGCGAGTTCACCAAGGGCACCGCCATCACCGGTGGTGGCATCGACCTGGACGCGTTCTCCGCGTACCTGACGGCCAACCCCGGCCAGTCCGCTCCCGCGCTCGACCGCATCACGGTCACGCCGTAACCGAAGAGCGCACCTGAAGGCCATCCCGGCGACGCGCAGTCGCCGGGATGGCCTTTTTCGGATGTCGGACTGCTCCATTTGATCTAGGGTGAGGGCCGATGTCGTGGTTGCGTCGGCTCCTGCTGCTCGCCGGTCTGGTGACCGGCGCCTGGCTGCTGGGCGGCGCAGGCCAGGCGAACGCCGACGTGAAGGTCGGGATCGACCGGCTCGAGGTCGAGGTCGGGCTCCCCGTCGTCGAGATCGCGCTGAAGGTGGAGACCACGCAGCCGCAGACTCCGGTGCCGCCGGTGTCCACGCCGGACCCGCGCGTCGAACCGGCCGCCGAACCTCCGCAGCCCCAGCCCGCACCTCGGCAGCCCGCAGCACCCGTCGTGCACGCCGAAGCGCCCCAACAACAGCAGGGAGCGCCGGCGCCTCCCACGACGACACAACCCGAGCCAGAACCCGTACCCGTCCCGCAGCCCCAGCAGGCCGAGCAGCCGGTCCCCGGCACGCTCCCGCAGAGCGGCGCGGGCAGCAGCACGAGCAACCAGGCCCCGGTGGGCACGCTGCCGCACGCAACGAGGCCGCCCGCCACCACAGCACAGCTCGCGAACGACGAACACCACGACGCGCCGCACACCGTGCGCGCCGACAAGCCGACGTTCTCCCCCGACTGACCCTCCCGAGCCACACGCGCCGGAAGGGATCAGTCAACTCAGGGAGAACCAGAAGTCATGCGCAAGAACCTCAACCGCACCATGTCCGCAGCCCTGCTCACCGGTGGCCTGATGGTCGCGACCGCCGGCTGGGCCCAGGCGGTCCCGGTGCCGATCAACGTCGACGACGAGGTCCGCGTCGGCAACCTGCTGAGCGTCCCGGTCAAGGTCTGCGGCAACGCGATCAACGTCCTCGGCCACAGCGACGCCACCTGCGACACCGAGCCCGCCGAGCGCCTGCAGGCCGACAAGGCACTGGTCTCCGCCCCCGTCACGGTCTGCGGCAACTCGGCCGGCGTCGCCGGCGGCGGCGCGGGCAGCTGCGGCGAGACCAAGCCGGAGCAGGCCAACGGCACCGTCGAGGCCCCGTTGACGGTCTGCGGCACGGCGGCGGGCGTGCTGGGCACCGCGACCGGCGACTGCGGCAAGACCGAGACGCCCGAGCAGCCGGGCGAGAACCCGGAGCAGCCGGGCGAGAACCCGGGAGAGAACCCCGGTCAGAACCCCGGCGAGAACCCGGGCCAGACCCCCGGCGGCGAGACCCCCGGCCAGAACCCGGGCACCGGCAACCCCGGCGGCGGCAACAACAGCGACAACTCCGGCAGCGGCACCACCGGTGACGACTCGGGCGCGGGCCTCCCGCAGACCGGCACCAAGGCCTCCGAGCACGCCGCCGCCGTCATCCCGACCCTGTCGAAGACGGGCGCGGACCCCCTGGAGTTCCTGCTGGTCGGCTTCGGTCTGATGACCGCCGGCGTGATGGCACGTCGTGGCGCGCGCCGCGGCACCAACGCCTGATCAACAATTCACGATCTTTTCTCACAATCGCCCGGCGAGATTCTTTCTCGCCGGGCGATTGCTGTCTGCAGTGTCGATCTCCGCAGGTCACCCGTCTGACTTCACCAATTCAGGTTTGCGGTGAGGTGTTGTGAAATGTGGCGATCAAGCGCATAGTCGATAACGAGCTGGCAACCGGCAGGTGAATGAACTGGACCGCCCGGTGGCCACGCCCAGAAGGGGTAGGTGGTGCTGTGCAGGTATCTCCTCGCTGTGGCGAAACGCGGTTTGTCGCATCCCCGCGAGCGGATCGGACGTGACCGGTCCGGGCGCGACTGTGTAGCGGCGGACACGAGGTTTCGGGTGCCCAGGCGCCATCTGGCGTCGCTCGGCGCACTTCGACGCTGTTGAGCTCGGCATCGGTGTCGTCTCGAGGCGTCACCGGCTGAGCGCCACGCCAACCTCCGTGGGCCGTAGTCGTCACAACCAAATGGGAAAGCCCAGGTGCGGTGCCCCGACGTCGGGTCCCGCACCTGGGCGTCTTTTGTGCTTTATCGTGTGCCGCCTACGGGTCCTTGGCATGGAGGCACGCGGTGCAGTTCAACGAAGGCGCGGAACTCGACCTTTCGCAGGTTTCGGACCAACGCGGCGTCGGTGGCCGGGTCGCCGGGGTCGGCGGTGGTCTCGGCGTGGTCGGCCTGATCATCTACTTCCTGTTCCAGCAGTTCACCGGCATCCAGCTGCCCGCGGGCGGGCTGGAGGGCCTGGGCAGCAACACCCAGGTCGAGTCCGGTCAGCTGGCGGAGAAGTGCAAGACGGGCGCGGACGCGAACCGCGACAGCGACTGCCGGGTCGTCGCGACGATCAACTCGATCCAGGGCTTCTGGACCGACCAGTTCGCCCGCTCGGGCAACACCTACCAGGTCACCAAGACCAACTTCTTCCGCAACAGCGTGAACACCCGCTGCGGCAACGCGACCTCGGCGGTCGGGCCGTTCTACTGCCCGGCGGACTCGCAGGTGTACATCGACCTGGACTTCTTCAACGAGCTGCGCACCAAGTTCGGCGCGACCGGCGGCCCGTTCGTGGAGGCCTACGTGCTCGCCCACGAGTACGGCCACCACGTGCAGAACCTGCTCGGCACCTCGGACCGCGTCCGTCCCGGCACCGGCCCGACGTCCGACGGCGTGCGCCTGGAGCTGCAGGCCGACTGCTACGCGGGTGCCTGGGGCAAGGCGGCGACGACCGTGCCGTCCTCCAACGGCCAGCCGTTGATCACGAACATCACCCAGGAGGACGTCAACGCGGCCCTCGACGCGGCGGCCCGCATCGGTGACGACTTCATCCAGCGCGAGCTCGGCGGCGGCAGGGTCGACACGACCAAGTTCAGCCACGGCAGCTCGGAGCAGCGGCAGAAGTGGTTCACGCTCGGCCTGCAGACCGGCGACCCGGCCCGCTGCAACACGTTCGACACGAACAACCTGGGCTGACGACGAACGAGCGGCCCGCCCCCGAGGCAGGGGACGGGCCGCTCGGCCTCAACGACGTGCCACGGCGAGCAACCGGTGGCCGCCCAGCCGGAACGCGCTGCCGTCGACGTCGCCGAACAGCTCGACCGACGAGAACCCGGCCGAGTTCAGCATCCGGGTCAGCTCACCGGCCGTGTAGACGTGCTGCACGCAGGTCGACTCCTGCGTCCGCTCGCCGTCGCCGAACACGAAGTCGATCACCAACCGCGCGGTCGCGACGTCGTAGGTGTTCACGGCGACGCAGTCGACGCCGCCGAACGACATCCGCAGCTCACCCGGCAGGTTCGGCAACAACGACTCGGCCGTGCAGCCGTAGTCGATCACCAGCACGGGCGCGGCGGCGGCCAGGTCGCCGAGGAACCGCTGCGAACCCTCGTGGTCGAGGTACCCGAAGCTGTTGCCCAGGCACAGGGCCAGGTCGGCGGTCACGCCGAACGAGCCCAGCGACGCGAGGTCGCCCAGCCGCCAGTCGAGTTCCGGGGCCGACGCACGGGCGTGCGCGATGGCTTCGGAGGAGATGTCGACACCGGTCGTCGTGTAGCCACGACGGGACAGTTCGATGCTGTGCCTGCCACTGCCGCACGGCACGTCCAGCACACGCGGACCGGCGCTGAACGAGGTGATGAAGTCGATCTCGGCCGAGGTCTGCTCCGGCAGGACGGCGCCACGCCAGAACCTGTTGGCGAGATCGGTGAAGAACGAGGTGTACCAACTCAAGGTGATGCTCCTGGTGATCGCGAGAATCAGTGCGCGAGAGTCACCGGGCACGGCTGAAGCACCCGGTGCGTCCGGGGGCTGCCATGGCATCGACCTTGTCTGTGTAACCGCCTTGGGGCACTACTGAAGCACAGCGGCGTCCTACCCGGGAAACGGATTTCGGCGCGTCGACGAGAAGCGGACCATGTTGCCGGACGGGTCGCGGAACGCGCAGTCGCGCACGCCGTAGTACTGGTCGACCGGCTCCTGCATCACCTCGGCCCCGGCCGCGCGGACCTGGTCGAACTTCGCGTCCACGTCGTCGTGGGCGAAGATGATCCCCTGCAGCGATCCCTTGGCCAGCAACGCGTGCAGCGCCTCGTGGTCGGTCGGCGGGACGGGCGGGCCGATCAGCGCCAGCCCGATCTCGACGTCGGGCTGCTCCGGAGGACCGACGGTGAGCCACCGGTAGTCGTTCTCGATGGTGGCGTCCGTGCGCACCTCGAGCCCGATGACGTCGCGGTAGAACTTCAACGCGATGTCCTGGTCGTGGACGAAGAGGAACGTGTGCGAGAGCTTCATGGCCGAAACCCTAGGGACGCGCTGAGCCCGTCGCTTCTCGAAACCTGCTCGGTCGCGTCAGCCCCTTCAACTGGCATCCGGGCACCGCGGCCAGCGCGTCGTGCGAGCGCGCCCGGTAGGCCGACGGAGTCTCCCCGACCAGTTCGGTGAACCGCGCCGAGAACGACCCGAGCGACGTGCAGCCGACCTCGACGCACACCTCGGTCACCGACATCTTCCCCAGCCGCAGCAACGCCTTCGCGCGTTCGATCCGCCGCGTCATCAGGTACCCGTACGGCGTCTCGCCGTAGGCCGCGCGGAACTGCCGGGCGAAGTGCGACGGCGACATCAGCGCGGCACGGGCCATCGCCGGCACGTCCAACGGCCGCGCGTACTCGCGGTCCATCAGGTCACGCGCCCGGCGCAGGTGCGCGAGGTCCTCGGGCGTCACGACGACCAGCATGCCACCCCGAAGGCAGAGAAACCCCCGCGTTGCTCACGCTCGAAGACCCCCGACGGTTGCCCTGGTCACCAAGAAAAAAGACCGGGCTTTTGACGTTGGCCAAAGACCTTTCGGCAGGTCACGAGCCTGCGCTACGGTCCGCCCGTGCTCAAGCTCGGTGCGCTGACGACCGTCGTGGTGCTCATGTTCGGCTCAGTGCCAGCCCTGGCGCAGGATGCGCCGGGGGGAAGCATCACCGGACTTCTCTACGCCGACAGGAACAACAACGGCGTGCAGGACCCCGGCGAGGTCGTCCAGGGCGCCAAGGTGTCCGTCACCAACGAGGACGGCCCCACGAAGTTCGAGACGACCACCGACGCCGATGGCAGGTTCGTCTTCGCGGACCTCCCACCCGGTTGGTACCGGCCGTCGTACGAAATCGCGGACGGCTGGATCGTCCGCAGGACCGTCGGCCCGGGCCTCGAAGACCAGCTCCTCGTCGACCACGGCACGACCGCCCGGGTGACCGCGCGCGCCGAGCGCCCGTACACGGAACAGCTGAAGCTGACCACGTCGATCGACCGCGACAGCTACGCGCACCCGGCGACGGTGAAGATCACCGTGACGCTGACCAACGTCAGCAGCCGCAGGATCGACGGCATCAAGGCCACCTGCGCCCGCGTGAGCACCCATGGCACGAGCTGCTCCAGTGGCGAATGGTGGCGCCTGGGCGGCGACAACGGCATCTCGCTCGACCCCGGCGGACAGTTCACCCACACCGTCGACGAGACGATTCCACCGAACGCTCTGCCGGACGGCGCGCTCGTGCTCGACCTCCTGTTCGCGCCGTACGCCGACCTGAACGAGGACGGCGCGAAGGCCCGCGTCGAGGCGAAGGTCACCGGCGGCCTCGGCCACCGCATGGTCCTCGGTGAGGACCGCGACGCCGACCAGCGGATCGACGCTTCCGAGGTGGTCAGCGGCGCGAAGGTCGTGTTGCTCGACTCCGTGCAGGGCCTGCCGATCACCGAACGCACCAGCGGCGCTGACGGCGTGGTGGAGTTCACCGGCCTGAAGGACGGCGAGTACCAGGTCGTGGTGCTCGGTTCATGGGCGTTCACGGACGAGGGCGAGCAACGGGTGGTCGTCCCCGCGCAGGGTGACATCACCAAGTTCCTGAAACGCGCCGCACCGGCGTCGTTGAGCGCCACGATGAAGTTCGACAAGCCGCGGTACGAGTCGCACGAGACCGCGCGTGTGGACGTGACGGTGACGAACACCGGAGGCCAGGCCGCGGAACGCGTCAAGTTGTCCGGCTACTTCCCGTACCTCGAGTACCCCGGCGAGCAGTGGCACGACGTGGGGCCGGACGGGCCCGGCACGCGCATTGCGGCCGGGGAGTCGCGCACGTTCACCGTCACGGCCGCGATCACCGGCGTCCCCGACAAGCTCGCCGCCACGGTGGAAATCCGCTACATCGGCATGCCGAGCGTGCTGAAGGTCGGCGCGGATACCGAGGTCGTGCAGTCCAACGGCGACATCACCGGCGTGGTCTACGTCGACCGCAACTCCAACGGTCAGCAGGATCCCGGCGAGGCCGCCCCGGACGCCGTGGTCGAGGCCAACGGCGGTGTGAATTACGACTACTTCCAGACGACGACGGACGCCGAAGGCCGCTTCTCGTTCCGCGACGTCCCCTCCGGTGGCTACCTGATCGCCTACACGCTCGCCGACGGCTGGATCGTGCGCGTGGAGACCGCCACCCCGCAGCACATCGTCAGCCCGGTCGAGCCGCTGGACCTCGTCGTCCGCGCCGAACGCCCGTACTACGAGAAACTCAAGGCGACCGCGGTGCTCGACAAGTCGTCCTACGCCCTCGGTGAGGAAGCCGAGATCACGATCACCCTCACCAACAAGTCCGGTCACCCCATGCGCGGCATTCAGGCTTTCTGCAGCCCCGTGGGCGTGGGCCAGGGGTTCGGCAACAAGCCGATGGTGGACGGCTGGGGTGATCTCCGCGACCGGGGTGTGGACGTCGGACCGGGTGAGACGAGGACGTTCACCGTCACCGAGAAGGTGTCCGAGGACATCCGGTTCGTCCGCACCCGCGCCATCGTGCAGTGCTCCTTCGCGCCGTGGGTCGAGTCGAACGAGGACGGCGCGACGGTGTACGACTGGGCGACCATCTCCGGCCAGACCGGCACGTTCACGGGAACGCTCGCGTACGACGAGAACGAGAACCTCGTGGTCGACGCCGGCGAGACCGTTCCGAACGTCCGCGTCGTGTTGATGAGTGAGAGGGAGTTCGGCGGCATCGTCGCCGAGGCCGTCTCGGACGCCGAGGGCACCGTGGTCTTCGAGCAGCTGCAGCCCGGTGAGTACTGGCCGCAGTTCGACGGCCCCTGGAAGAACAGGGATGACAACTCGCCCCAGGTGGTGGTCTCCATCGGATTCGACCCGGGCGGCGCGCTCTGGGTCGTGCCCGGCCCGGCGCCGACCCGGCCGCCCGGCGCCGAACCGGAGCCGGTGCGCGAGGCGCTCGCCAGGACCGGGGCCAGCGTGCTCGGCCTCGGCCTGGTCGCCGCACTCCTCGTCGCGTTCGGCTTCGGTGCCCGCCTGGCGGCCCGCCGCCGAACCTGATCAAGGCTGCAGAACGCAGGCCCGGTGCTCACTCTGAGTGCCGGGTCTGTTGTCATGAGCGCCACAGTTCGTGGTCCCGGGTCAAGTGTTAGCGTCGCGAACCATCGGGTACCTGGGGGTGACATGACGGTCTGGGAAGCAATTGCCGTGGTCATCGCGGGTGTGTTCGCGGGCGGTATCAACACCGTCGTCGGCAGCGGCACTCTCGTGACGTTCCCCGTGCTGCTCGCCGTCGGTTACCCACCCGTGGTCGCGAACGTGTCGAACAGCCTCGGTCTCGTGCCCGGTTCGCTGTCCGGCGCGTGGGGCTACCGCGAGGAGCTCAAGGGGCAGGGCGACCGCGTCAAGCGGCTGCTGCCCGCCTCGATCCTCGGTGGCGTCATCGGGGCGATCCTGCTGGTCACGCTGCCGGACAAGGCCTTCACCGCGATCGTGCCGGTGCTGATCGTGATCGCGCTGGTGCTCGTGGTGATCCAGCCGTGGCTCAACCGCAAGCTCTCCCACCGGCGCAACGACAACGATGGCGGCGTGCTGCTGTGGTTCGGCGTCTTCGCCGCAGGCATCTACGGCGGCTACTTCGGGGCCGCGCAGGGCGTGCTGGTGATGGGCATCATGGGTGTGCTGGTCAGCGAGCACCTGCAGCGGATGAACGCGCTGAAGAACGTGCTGACGGCGTTCGTGAACCTCGTCGCCGGCGTCCTGTTCATCTTCATCGCCGACGTGGCGTGGCTGGTCGTGCTGCTGCTGGCCGTCGGGTCCGTGGTCGGTGGCCAGATCGGCGCGAAGATCGGCCGCAAACTCCCACCCGCCGTGTTGCGCGGCGTCATCGTGGTGGTGGGAGTCGCGGCGATCGTTCAGCTGCTCACCAAGTAGCGGTTCCCAGGCGGTTCCTACGCGAGGAACGCGCGGGCGGCGGCCAGGAAGGCGTCGTTCTCGTCCGGCTCGCCGATCGTCACTCGCGCGCCTTCGTCGACGAACGCGCGCACGATGACCTTGTGCTCCAGGCAGTGCGCGTTGAACTCGGCGGTGCGTTCGCGCAGCGGCAGCCACACGAAGTTCGCCTGCGTCTCCGGCACGTCGTAGCCCATCGCCAGCAGTTCGCCACGCACGCGCGTGCGTTCCGCGACGATCGCACGGCAGCGGACCATCAGCTCGTCCTCGGCGTCGAGCGACGCCATCGCGGCCACCTGGGCCAGCGCGTTCACCGAGAACGGCACGTAGACCTTGCGCAGCACGTCCGCGACCGCCGGCGGGGCCACCGCGTAGCCGATCCGCAGGCCCGCGAGGCCGTACGCCTTGGAGAACGTCCGGAGCACGGCGACGTTGTCGTGGCCCGCGGCCCACTGCTGCTTCGCGAGCTCGACGCCGTCCGGCACGTGCGCGTCGTCGACGAACTCCTTGTAGGCCTCGTCCAGCACCACGAGCACGTCCCGCGGCACGCGAGCGATGAACGCCTCGATCTCCTCGGTGCGCAGCGCGGTGCCCGTCGGGTTGTTCGGGTTGCAGACGAAGACCATCCGCGTGTTCGGCGTGATCGCCGCCAGCATCGCGTCCAGGTCGTGCGTGTGCTCCGAGTTCAACGGCACGCGGACCTGCTTCGCGCCCGCCACGTGCGTGACGATCGGGTAGGCCTCGAAGGACCTCCATGCGAACAGCACCTCGTCGTTCTCGGTGCAGGTCGCCTGGACGAGCTGCTGGCACAGGGTCACCGAGCCGCAGCCGAGGGCGAGGTGGTCGGCGGGGACGCCGAGCCGGTCCGACAGCCGGTCGGTGAGTTCGACACAGCCCGAGTCGGGGTACCTGTTGATACCGGTGGCCGCGTCGGCGATCGCCTTGACGACGCTCGGCAGCGGTCCGGCGGACACCTCGTTGCTCGCGAGCTTGATGGCGCCGGGGATGGACCTGCCGGGCACGTAGGACGGCAGGGACGCCAGGTCAGCACGGGTTCGCACGGTCATGTCACCGATCCTCGCATTGCTCCGTCCGATTGGTCACGTTGACTGGAGTTCACCCCGTCGTGGAAGGGTGGGAATCATGACCAGTACCCGCGTCGAGACGCTTTCCCTCACCGACGGCCGTGAGCTGAGGGTGACGATCGCCGAACCCGACTCCGCCGTCCGGGGCGGACTCGTGGTGCTGCACGAGGCCCGCGGTATCACCGCCGGTGTGCGCACGCTCGTCAGCAGCCTCGCGGACGAGGGATGGCTCGTGATCGCGCCTCATCTCTACGACGCCGACCGCGTGCACGGCGACGACATCAGGGACCAGGTCAGCAAGCTCAACGGCGACCGGTTGCTCGCGGACACCGACGTCGCGTTCGTGTGGCTGGGCCAGCAGGGCGTGAGCGCTGACCGGATGGGCGTCGTCGGGTTCGACATCGGCGGCACCATCGCCATGGTCGTGGCCGCGAGCCGGACGATCGGCGCGGCCGTCACCGTGCAGGCGCCGGGCATCCTCGAACCGCTGTCCGAGGGCCTTCCCGCCCTGGTGGACGTGGCCGGCGACCTCACCTGCCCGTGGCTCGGCATCTACCAGGACGAGGACTCGGAAGATGTGAGCAAGCTTCGCGATGCTGTGATCAGTTCCGAAACCGCGTCAGATCTGGTCCGTTTCAACGTTTCGAGTGACGAAGCATGGGTTCGTGCGTTGAACTGGTTTGACGCTCACATGAGGTAAGAGTCTTTCCGGCGGATTGGAACCGAACCGTCGTCCAGGTACATCTAAGGAGTGCTTCGGACGGCTGACTGGGTGTAGCTCTGAGTAACGCCCAGTGCTGCGGTGACGAGTTATGCAGTGCAGGGGGTTATGAGGGATGGCTGAAGGCACTGGGACAGGCACCACCACTGGTACGACGACTGGTACGACCGGCACGACAACGACAACCGGCGCGGAGGCACCACCGCCGGTGACTCCTGACGTCTCGACGTCGGTCACCGCGCCGATCACGGCCGAGCAGCTCGCCGCGGCGAAACCCGTCCTCCAGCAGCAGATGCTGGCGGACAAGGCGGACGCGAGCCACGCGGCGGCCAAGCTCGACGAGGCCGCCGACTCGGGCAAGCTCACGCTCGACGTCGAGGCCGCCGACGCGCTGATCAAGGCCGTCGATGCCGCGCGCGACCAGGTGATGGACCTGTGGAAGCGCGCCACCGACCAACTGGCCACCCCGCTGCAGCTGGGGGAGAACCCGGTCGCCAAGGCGATCAGCGCGCGGTTCTCCGACCTGGCCGTGGGTGAGGACTCCGGTGCGGCCAAGGCGTTGCTGGACCTGTTCAAGGTCCTCGACGACATCGGCAACGCCCTGCGCCGAAACCGCGACAGCATCCGCGACGCCGACGAAGAAGCCGAGAAGTCGATGAAGAACGCCGGGGGGTCCTGGTGAGCCACGGTTCGCACGGCAACAAGGGCAACAACGACGACAAGGACAACAAGTCGTCGCACCACGACGACGACAAGTACGACCGCAACGACCTGCACGAGCCGGTCGACTGGATGACGTACACGCACGAGCAGCTCTACAACATGGTGCACACGGGCGTGAACCTCGCCGGTGCCCAAGAGGCAGCCACGAACTGGAAGAAGATCGGCGAGGACATCGCCGGTGTCCGGACGAGCCTGCTCAAGGCCGTCGAGGACTCTTCGGTCGGCTGGGACAGCGAATCCGCGCGGCTCGCCCGCGGTGGCATCACCGAGGTCACCAACTGGGTCGACGACACCGCGAACTACGCCACCAAGGTCGCGGACGCGATCACCACGGAGACGAGCAACGTCGAGGCCGCGCGCACCGCGATGCCGCCGCCTCCCAAAGCGCCGGAACCGCCGGTGCCCACGGACGCCGCGGTGGCGAACCCGACACTCGTGAACAGGTTCCAGACCGTCGACCAGGTCGACGGCTTCACCAGCCCCGCGTTGCGCGACCGGTTGATCGCGCAGAACCCCGGTGAGTTCGCGGGCTTCGAGACCGTCGGCAGCAGCCCGGTCGACCAGCTCGCGTCCAACGACGCCTCGCACCGCGCCGCCGCGGACGTGATGGCGGCGTTCCAGCGCAACTCGGCCGCGGTCGACCAGACCGTGCCGTCGCAGTTCACGCCCCCGGTCAACCCGCTCGCGCCGACGCCGACCACGCCCGACCTCACCACCCGCACGCCCGGCGCCGGTGACGGCACCGCCGGCGGTGGCGCCGGTGCCCCGGTCGCGACGCCGCAGAACGCGAACCAGAACCGCGGCACCACCAACACCTCCTCGCGCTTCGGCGGCGGGGGCGGTGGCCGTGGTGGCGCCGGAGGGTTCGGCGGCTTCGGCGGCATGGCCCGTCCGTTCGGCTCCGGCAACCAGGGTGCGGCGGCCAGTGGCGGTGGCGGTGGAGCCGGTGGTGGTGTCGGCGGTGGCGCGGCCGGCGTGAGCGAGGGCTCGCGCGGTGGCGGCGGTGCCGGTGGTGCCGCGGCTGCGGCTTCGGCGGCGCCCGGCAACACGACCAAGGCGTTCCAGAACCCGCTCGCGATGGGCGGCGCTCCGATGGCGGCCGGTGCCCCCGGTGCCGGTGGCCAGAACGACTCCCGCGAGCACAAGACGGCGAGCTACCTGGAAGAGGACGACAACGTCTTCGGCCTGGACCGCAAGGCGGCCCCGCCGGTGATCGGTCAGTGAACCAACGCCAGTACACGGTGAGCTCGCAGGAGTTCTTCCTGCTGTGGCAAGCCGTGCACGGCGAGGACCGCGTCGTGCCGCTCGGCACGCCCCACGTGGGCGCGACCAGGGCGGCGCGGCTGCGCCTCGTCGAACAGAGTTCGCAGACGCTCAGCGCGCGGCGGCTCGGCACGATCCAGCGTCCCGACCCCGACCTGCGCGCACTCGTCGCAGGCCTGGGGGAGTTCGACCGGGCGCTGGAGATCGCGTACTTCAAGGGCACCGAACTGGCCCGCGGCATCGCCTGCGCGGGCTGGGGCGGTGCCTTCGCGGCGCGGGTGAACGACCAGGTGCACCTCTACCCGTTCCACCCGACCGCCCTCGCCTCGGCCACGGTGTCGTCGTTGCCAGGCCTGCAGCCCGGCACCGGCCGTGCCGTGAACGTGCGCTGGGACGACTACGTCCGCGCGGGTCAGGCGGGTGAGCAGGAGGGCAAGCAGGCGTTCCTCGACGTCCTGCGCGACGCCGGCATCCGCGAGCCCGAGGCGCACAACCTGATGCGGATCATCACGTCCCGCATCGGCGGCGGCGAGCTGGGCCTGACCGCCCGCAACCGCGACGGCGTGCCGCGCCCGACCGGCCGTTCGGTCTCGTGGCTCGACACCCGCGAGGGCCGCTACCTCCTGCGCAAGCAGGACGGCTGGCTGGTGCTCGCACCGGCCGACGCCTCGCGGCTGACCAGCGCCGTCGACGAGCTGATCGCGGCGGGCTGAGACCACACAGGTGGGCTACCGCAAGTCCGCCAATCACACATGGACGTGCGGTTGTGCCTCGGTTAGACATGGGGCATGACCGACACCGACGTCGAACTGCTGTGGCGCCCGGACCCCACAAGGGACAACGGGATGACCGCCTTCCGCTCGTGGCTCGCTGACCGTGGGCATTCTTTTGACGACTACGAGTCGTTGTGGGAGTGGTCCGTCGCCGACCTCGAGGGGTTCTGGGGCGCCATAGCTTCGTACTTCGACGTCCGGTTCCACACGCCTTACGAGCGCGTTCTGGGGTCTGACGAGATGCCCGGCGCCCAGTGGTTCCCCGGCGCGACGCTGAACTACGCCGAGCACGCGTTGCGTCGCGGAGCCGACGACGACCTCGCCGTGATCTTCCATCGCGAAGACGGCGTCGCATCTTCTTTGACGTTCGGCGCCCTGCGTTCCCGCGTGGCCGCTTTCCGGGCCGCATTGGCGTCCCTGGGCGTCTCCCGGGGCGACCGGGTGGTGGCACTCGTCCCGAACGCCCCCGAAGCCCTCATCGCGTTCCTGGCGGCCGCCTCCCTCGGCGCCACGTGGTCGTCCTGCTCCCCGGACTTCGGCGCGCGGGCCGTCGCCGACCGCTTCACCCAGATCGAGCCCGCGGTGTTCGTCGCCGTCTCCGGCTACGTCTACAACGGACGGTCGTTCGACTGCCGCCCGGTCGTCGAGGAGATCCGCGCGCAGCTGCCGGGCCTGCGCGCCACCGTCCTGGTCGACTACCTGGACAACGGCTCCACGCTGCCGGACACGCTGTCGTTCAGCGAACTGGTTTCGGAGCATGAAGGCGCGGCGCTGGAGTTCACGCCGGTCCCGTTCGACCACCCGCTGTGGGTGCTCTACTCGTCCGGCACCACCGGCCTGCCCAAGGGCATCGTCCAGGGCCACGGCGGCATCGTGCTGGAACACCTGAAGATGCTGGGCCTGCACAGCGACCTCGGCCCCGGCGACCGCTTCTTCTGGTTCACCACCACGGGCTGGATGATGTGGAACTACCTCGTCGGCGCCCTGATGGTCGGCACGACCATCGTGCTGTACGACGGCAGCCCGGCCTACCCGTCGCTGAACACGTTGTGGCGCTTGGCCGAACAACACCGCGTCACCTACTTCGGCACGTCGGCCCCGTACGTCCAGTCGTGCCTCAAGGAGGGCCTCGACCCGTCCGCCAGCCACGACCTGACGGGCCTGCGCGTGGTCGGCTCCACCGGCGCACCCCTGACGCCGGAAGGCTTCCGCTGGATCGCCTCCGCCATCGGCAAGGACGTCCAGATCGCCTCGGTCTCCGGCGGCACCGACCTCTGCACGGCGTTCGTGGCCGCCTCCCCGGACCGCCCGGTCTGGCTCGGCGAACTCTCCTGCCGGGCCCTGGGAGCCGCCGTCTTCGCCTATGACGAGGCGGGCGCTGCGCTGGCCGACGCCGTCGGCGAACTGGTGATCACGAAGCCCATGCCGTCCATGCCGGTCTTCTTCTGGAACGACACCGACGGCTCCCGCCTGCGCGACGCCTACTTCGACACGTACCCGGGGATCTGGCGCCACGGCGACTGGATCCGCATCACCCCGCGGGGCTCGGCCGTGATCTACGGCCGCTCCGACTCGACCCTGAACCGGGGCGGCGTCCGCATGGGCACCTCGGAGTTCTACCGCGTGGTCGAGTCGATCGACGGCGTCGTCGACTCCCTGGTGATCGACACCTCGGGCGTGACCGAAGGCGAACTCCTCTGCTTCGTCGTCCTCGACGGCGTGGCGTTGTCAGACGTAGAACCCTTGCTGCGCAAGGAACTCCGCTCTTCGTTGTCGCCGCGCCACGTCCCGAACCGGTTCGTCGCCGTGGCCGAGATCCCCAGGACGTTGAACGGCAAGAAGTGCGAGGTCCCGGTCAAGAAGATCCTCGCCGGCGTCGACCCCGACAAGGCCGTCAGCAGGGGCGCGCTGCGCAACCCGGAGGCCCTCCGGCCCTTCCTGGAAATCGCCTCGGAATGATCTAGGTCACTCCGCGCGCGGTGACCAGGCGTTTAACGCCCCTCTCCGGCTCCCTGAACGTGCTCTGACCAGCAGGTTCAGGTGTTGGAGGGGGGCGTTTTGCAACTCGGTTGAAGACCTGTGTAACCTATGTCCCGTGGCCAAGGATGGTCCCGGGAGGCTTCGCCTAGTCTGGTCTATGGCGCCGCACTGCTAATGCGGTTTGGGGTAACCCCCCATCCCGGGTTCAAATCCCGGAGCCTCCGCAAGGCCGAGCCTCTAGGGGATCGGTTACAATTGAATAGTCTGCGCTCGTAGCTCAACGGATAGAGCATCTGACTACGGATCAGAAGGTTACAGGTTCGAATCCTGTCGAGCGCGCTGCAAGCCCCGCACAGACTCCGGTCGGTGCGGGGTTTTTCGTTGTGCGGCAGGCGCGCACGTCCGGTGTTGTTCAGATCACCTTCGCTGTTGGTGCTCCGAGCGTCTCGCCTCGGTGGCGTGAACGTCGAATTGCCGGGCTGCCGCGCCGAAATGGAGTGGGCTGCGGCTGAAACAGCGGTGATGATGGCCCGCGTGGCCCCGTGTTTCGACATCTACGTCCGCCTGCCGCACCTGGACCGCCCCGCGGTGGAGGCCTTTCTGGAACGGCACGTGCCGTCCTGGCGAGAGCCGGATGCGTGGCTGTCCGAAGGTGCCGGCGAAATCCTGGAGGCCGGCCTCAGCGGTTCCTGCTCCGGCGAGGTGCTGTACAGCCGCGGCTCGAAGGGCCTCGTCCCGCCGGAACTGGAGTTCGTGATCGTCGCGTTCCAGCGGGATGACGGGGTGGTGCTGGGAGTCTCGATCGACATCGCCGTGGACCAGGATGCGGCGGCGCTCGTGGCCGACCGCTGGCTCACCCGCCTGCCGGCCGAAACCGGGGCGGCACAGGCGTTCTTCCAGGCCGAGGAACCTCCGCCGCTCTCCGATGCCGAGTGGCGGGAAGCGGTGGAAAGGGCCTACGGCGTGACCGGGTCCGGGCCGCGACCGGGATCGTGGACAACTGGTTGAACAGGACACTAGCGTGGGGAATCGTCGGCCTGAGCCACCTCGCGCCGACGAATCGCCCGTGTCGGAGCCCAACGAAAGGCCGGGTTTTGGTGAACACCACTGTCGAGCAACAGGTCCGCGAGTACTACAACCACGCAGGGCCCGCCTACCACGCGCTCATGGGGCAGTTCTGGCACCACGGGGACCTGGCGGCCGACCGGGCGGGACTGTCGCCCGAGGACGCCGCGAAGGCGTTGGCGCGCAAGCAGGTCGACGCCGCCGGTCTGCGGCCCGGCGACACCGGGCTCGACTTCGGCAGCGGGGTCGGCGGCACGGCCGTCTACACCGCGGAGATCTCCGGCGCGAACGTCGTCGGCATCTCCAACAACGAGTGGCTTTCGGCTCAGGCGAGGCAGTACGCGGCCGAGCACGGCCTCAGCCATCAGGCCGTGTTCCTGACGGTCGGCGACGAGGACTACAAGACGCTCACGCCCTGGCCCACGAACTCGCTCGACATGGTCAGCTTCTACGAGTCGGTGTGCCACCTGCCCGACAAGGCGGCCTTCTTCGCGGCCGCGTTCCGGGTGCTCAAGCCCGGCGCTGCGCTCATCGGGGTCGACTGGATCCGCCGTCCGTTCGGGGAGTACCAGACCGAGGAGCAGATCGCGCCGTTCATCGGGCCCGTCGAGGAGGTCATCTCCATCCCGCAGCTCGGGACGTTGGACGAGTACCGCGAGATGATGTCGGCTTCCGGCTTCATCATCGAGGCTGCCGAGGACCTCTTCCCGGACGTCGAGTGCTGGGGCAGCACGCCTCCGGACGACGGGCAGGGCTGGGGCGAGTACGAGGGCGAGCAGAACACCGTGATCCACGACGGCAAGCGGGTGCTCGACGCCGCGCGGGCCGCCGGGGTGTTCTCGGTGGCGCGGTGGGTCGCGCGCAAGCCCGGCTAGAGCTTCTACTGCGAACGGGTCTGGCTCGCAATCGATTCCACAGTGGTTGATCTGCGGAAACGGGGCGAGACCGGTCGTCGTGCCGCGTACGCCGTTCGGCGCGGACAGCGGTCGTTCACCGACGCGACGGGCCGTTCGCACCGCCGGGATCGCCATCATCGACGGATGGCGATTCTGGCGGGCAAGGCCGTGGTCATCACCGGCGCCGGGCAGGGTTTGGGGCGGGCGTTCGCGATGCACGCGGCGGCTGCCGGGGCCGCGTGCGTGATCAACGACCTCTGCGAGCCGCTCGCCCGGCAGGTCGCCGACCTCATCACGCTCATGGGTGGCAAGGCCGTCGTCAGCGCGGGCAGCGTCGCGGACCCCGACCAGGCCGAGGCGGTGGTCGACACCTGCACGGCGGCGTTCGGCCGCATCGACGGGCTCGTCAACAACGCCGGCATCCGCTACCAGGCCGAACTCGGCCACGACGACCCCACCAGGATCCGCGAGCTGATCGAGGTCAACGTCCTCGGCACCCTCTTCTGCACCAATGCGGCGGTCCGGAGCATGCGCGGCGGCTCGATCGTCAACCTCGGGTCGGTCGCGATGGTCGGCCAGCCGACCGCGCTGACCTACTCCGCCTCCAAAGGTGCCGTGGCGAGCATCACGGCCGGGGCGGCGGCCGAGCTGCACGACAAGGGCGTCCGGGTCAACGCCGTGTGCCCGGTCGCCTGGACGCAGATGGCCGCCGCCGACCCGAAAGCCGTCCCTAGCGGGCCGCCCGAGACGATCGCGCCGCTGGTCACGTACCTGCTGAGCGACCGCGCGGCCAAGGTCACCGGGCAGCTCATCCGGTTCGCGCACGGCAGGTTGCACGTCATGGGGCAGACCTCGCCGCTGGACCCGGTCCTCGAACGGGAGGTCTGGGACGTCGACGACATCGCCGACGCCTTCGAGGAGCGGATCGAGCAGGAGGACCCGGCCTGGGTCCGATGGGGTGTCGGAAGGTGACGGGCGCCTGATCAACAGGCAGAGTGGCGGCGTGGAGCAGCGGGAGATCATGCAGCGGGCGCTCGGCGTCCTCACGCTCACCTACGACGGCGCCGGCTCGAACGACTACCTGCGGATGGCGCTGAAGTCGTTGCAGGAGGGCGTGTTCAGCTACGAGGTGAAGGTCGACGGCGAGCTGAACGAGGCGGGCGCGCAGGCCCTCAAGCAGGCGATGGACCAGGTCCTGTCGCAGTTCGGCTGGTTCACCGCGGGCCTGCTCTACGCCTTCCACGGCGTCGCGCAGGCCTACGAGAACGACTACGAGGAGGCCGACGTGCAGGAGATCCTGCGCCAGCTCGCCCTCAGGCTCGCCGACTGACCAGTTCGGCGCGGACGCCGTCGGAGAACGGCGTCCACGCCTGCACCGCCCACGGCCCGAACCGCAGGTCGGTCAACGCCACGCAGGCCGCCGAGATCGTCGGGTCGACCCACAGGAACGTCCCGGACTGCCCGAAGTGGCCGAAGGTCGAGGCCGAGAAGGAATCGCCCGTCCAGTGCGGTGACTTCGAGGCGCGGATCTCGAAACCGAGCCCCCAGTCGTTCGGCTTCTGCATTCCGTAACCGGGCAGCACGCCGTTCAGATCGGGGAAGACCACCGAAGTCGCCCGAGAAACGAGCTCGACCGAAACCAGCTGCGGCGACAACAGCTCGGCGGCGAACAACGCCAGGTCAGCGGCACTGGACTCGGCACCGGCCCCCGCTGAACCGACCAACGCCGACGATGTCATGCCCAACGGCTCGAAAACGGCCTCGTGCAGATAGGTCGCGAACGGCATCTCGCACGCCTCGCTCACAAAAGAAGCCAGGACGTCGAACCCGGCGTTCGAATAAATGCGCCGCGTACCCGGAGCGGCCTGCACCTCGGCCTTGTCGAACGCGTACCCGGCGGTGTGCGAGATCAAATGCCGCACGGTCGCACCCTCGGGCCCCGCCGGCTGGTCCCACTCGACCGCACCCTCCTCCACGGCCACCAGCACCGCGTACGAGGTCAGCAGCTTCGTCACCGACGCCAGCGGGAACACGCGCCGCTGATCGCCCAGCGAGCCCACCACGCCCTCGCCGGCCGCCACCACGGCCACGGCGACGTTCTCGACAGGCCAAGTCGACGCAACTTCCACGCTCCGCATGGGACAGACGTTAACGTCAGGGGGTGACAGTCCGGGAACTGATCGTCCTGGGAACGGCCAGCCAGGTCCCGACCCGCCAGCGCAACCACAACGGCTATCTGCTCAGGTGGGACGGCGAGGGCTTCCTCTTCGACCCGGGCGACGGCAGCCAGCGCCAGCTGCTCAGATCAGGTGCGGCGGCGAGCGACATCACCCGGATCTGCATCACCCACTTCCACGGCGACCACTGCCTGGGCGTCCCCGGCATCGTGCAGCGGCTGTCCCTCGACCGCGTCCCGCACACCGTGCACGCCCACTACCCGGCCTCGGGCGCCCACTTCTTCGAACGCCTCCGCTACGCCAGCGCGTTCTACGACGCGGCGGACATCAAGGAGGTGCCGGTCACCGACGACGGCGAGATCGCCAACGGCAAGTTCGGCAGGCTGGAGGCCTACGAGCTCGACCACGGCATCGACAGCTTCGGCTACCGCCTGACCGAGCCGGACGGCCACCGCATGTTGCCCGAGAAGCTCGCGGAACACGGCATCCAGGGCCCGCAGGTCCGCACGTTGCAGCAGCAGGGCGAGTTCAACGGCGTGAGGCTCGAGGACGTCAGCGAACCCCGCAAGGGCCAGCGGTTCGCGTTCGTGATGGACACCAGGCTCTGCGACAACGTCTTCGAGCTCGCCGACAACGCCGACATGCTCGTGATCGAGTCGACCTACCTCGCCCGCGACACGAAGCTCGCGGGCGACCACGGCCACCTCACCGCCCAGCAGGCCGCCCGCGTCGCACGGGACTGCCGGGTCCGCAAGCTCGTGCTGACCCACTTCAGCCAGCGCTACGAGGATCCCGCCGAGTTCCACGCCGAGGCCGCCGCCGAGTTCGACGGCGAGATCGTCATCGCGAAGGACCTGGACCGGGTTCCGGTGCCGAAGCGCGCCACTGGTCGGTGACGATCTCCTCCAGCGACGGGAAACGGGGCTCCCAGCCCAGCGCCCGCAGCCGCGACGTGTCCGCCCGCAGCGAGCGGACCTCGCCGGGGTTCGCGGGCTTCCAGGTCACGTCCACGGCCCGCCCGGTCACCGCCTCGACGGTGTCCAGCACGTCCCGCACCGACGCGGCCGTCCCGCCGACGTTGTAGACCGACGACGTGCCGACCTCGCACGCCTCCAGCGCCACGACGAACGCGGCGGCGACGTCGCGCACGTGCACGAACTCGCGCACCGCGCCGCCGTCTCCGTAGACCTCCATGCCGGGCACGGTCCCGGCGGCGCACGCGACGGCCCGGGTGATCACCCGACTGGTGTCGGTGTCACCACCTCCAGCGACGTTGAACAAACGGAGAGTGGTCGCCCCGATCCGTCCCGACCTCGCCGTCCACGCCACCAACTCCTCGGCGGCGGCCTTCGTCGCGGCGTACGGGGACGAGGGCTCCAGGGGTGAGTCCTCGGTCAGCACGTCTGCGGAGGGGCGGTACACCCCACCGGTCGAAGCGAGCAGGAATCGCTGCCCCTTCAACGCCTTCAGCGTGTTGAGCGTCCCGCCGACGTTCGTCTCGTAGTACGAAACCGGGTCATGGAACGACTCCCGAACGCGGGCCGCCGCGGCCAGGTGGACGACGGCGTCGACGCCCTCGACTTCGACCGGTTGGGACAGGCGCCGACTCCACGCAACAGGTTCATGACCGTGAACCCGCAGCTCACGCACTACCTCGCGGCCCACATACCCGGTGGCGCCGGTCACCAGAACTCGCACGAGTTGACCCTAAAGGTCGACGCCGACCGCGCCGATAACACCCAAGTGAGTTACCCCCATCGCGCTGTGCACACGAGCATCGCCGGACTCCTGCACGATCACGCCGTGCACGAGTTCAAGCGGCAGGAGTTCCTGCGCAACGTGGCTGAGATCGTGGGAGCCGCACCCGCACCCCAGCCCGCAGAGCTCACGGCGCCGCTGCCGCCGATCAACCCGAAGCGCAGCTTCCTCAACCGCGTTGACCAGGTCCTCCGGGACGCGGCACGCTCGCTCTGAGCAGCGAGATCATCAGCAGTTCCTCTTGAGAGCGGGCTTGAGCCGACAGGCCCGCAGCAAGATTCATCCGGCCGTTGCCGGACCGTGCTTCGACACACATACCGGGTGGCTCTACGCTACGCGCTACCCGGCATTCGCCGGTCACGTCCTCCGCTTCTCTTAAGCGAGTTTTCGGCGATGAATCATGTCCTCACCGCGCTCAACGAGCGCCTCGGCAAGTTGTTCGGTGACCGGCTGGTAGTGCTGGCCGGTGGCACCCGTCTGGCTAAGCGCGCACAGGAGCTTCATACGCTCGGCGCTCGCCATACGCTCGTGCTCGATACCGACGATCACGCGCCGCTGCATGATTCGCAGATCGCCCGCTGGGTCTCGCTGGGCATCAAGGGCAGCCTGGTCGCGGTCGAGCAGCGCCGTCTCGGCAAGCTGCTGACCAAGCCGGGCGCCGAGGTGAAGGCGATCCTGGGCGAGTTCGACGCGCAGCGCGAGGCCGTCGTGATCAGCACGCCCTACAACGAGATCAGCGAGTTCCAGGGCCGTCCGGTGATCAACGCCCGCGAGCACGACTGGGTCACCCTGGAGAACAAGACCACCATCGACGCGCTCTGGGACGAGCTCAGCGCTCGCCGCGCGCCCGCGATGGTGTTCGACCTCGACTTCGAACGCCTCTGGGGCGCCTCGGAGATGCTGGACCGCGGTGCCGGCGTCGTCTGGTCCGGTGACGGCCCCGCGATCAACGGCGGTGCCAACTTCGTGCGCCGCGTGCGGTCGTACGAGGAGGCCAAGGAAGCCTTCGACGTGCTCGCGCCCAAGTGCGACCAGGTCCGCGTCATGCCGTTCCTGGAAGGCATCCCGGTGAGCGTGCACGGCATCGTCTTCCCGGACGGCACCGCGGTGCTGCGCCCGATCGAGATGGTCGTGCCGCGCCGCCAGGGCCAGGCCAAGTTCCTCTACGCGGGCTGCGCGTCGTTCTACGACCCGCCCGTGTGGATCCGCGACGAGATGCGCAACCTGGCCCGCCGCGTCGGCGAGCACCTGCGCGGCACCGTCGGCTACCGCGGCACGTTCACGCTCGACGGGATCGCGACCGAGGACGGCTTCCTGCCGACCGAGATCAACACCCGCTACGGCGGCGCGATGGTGTGCTTCGAGGACGCCGTCCCGACCCTGCCGCTCGCGCTCGTCCAGGTCGCCCTGGTGGCGGGCTGGGACCTCGGCATCTCGTCGATGGAGTTCGAGGAGCTCGTGCTGCAGGCCGCGGACAACCACCGCGCCGGTGCCGTGGGCGCCAACGTCCGCGCCGTGCAGCCGACCGAGGTCGACGAGCGCCGGGTGGTCTTCACGGGCTGGGCGTGCCGCCTCGCGCACGCCGACGAGCCCGCGCAGGCGACGCTGAGGTTGTCGCCGTCGCCGATCGGTGGCCGCCTCGACCTCGACCTGCACCGCGAGAACATGCCGGTGGGTGCTCCGGTGGCCGCGCTGACGGTCGCCGCGTTCGCGCTGGCCGACCAGGAGTGGGGGACGGGCCTCGGTGCCCTGGAGCCCGCCATCGCGGTCGAGGACACCGTTCCGGTGGAGGAGACCTTCGAAGAGGCCGTGATCGCCTAGAAGGCGTTACCAGGCGCCCTCGTCGCCGTACGCGGAGACGAGGGCCGACCGGTAGCCCAGCAGGGCGGCGGTGACCTCACGGGGCTGGTGCGCGGGCCGCACCAGCCCTTCGCCGAGCACCTTCGGCAGGTCCACGCCCAGTGAGTCGGGCTCGTCCTTCAGCAGCGCCACCGCGATCTCCGCGGCGTCCGCGAGCATCTCCTCGCCCGGCAGCTCGACCATCTCGTTCATGAGCCCGACGACGAACGACGGCAGCTTCTCCGGCACCGCGCAGGCGAGCGCGACGAGGCACGCGACCCGTTCCGACGCCAGCGCCTCGAAGATCTTCGGCGCGCCCTGGGCGACGGCGTGGCGGGTCTGCGTCAGCCAGTCCGGCGCGGTGCGCGGCAGCTCGCGGCCGAGCGCGTTCCAGCGGCGGTGCGTGCGCCGTCCGTCCTCGGTGAACCCCTTGCCCGCCAACGCCATGGCGGCCAGCAGGAAGATCACCCGGTCCCGCACGTCGCCGGCGACCTTGTAGGACGCCCCCAGTTCCACCAGGAACGGCACGGCGCAGAAAGAGGCCTCCGACACCGTGTCGTCGGTCAGCAGCCGTTCTGCGAGCGATGAGAGCGCATCCAGGCGCACGTCCGCGTTCGGGTCCATCAGGGAGCGCAGCAGCCGGGGCACGCGACCGGCGCCACCCCGGCCGTCGTAGACCTCGGTCCAGGAAATCCTGTCGAGGCCGCGCAACGGGTCGGGCCGTTGCCAGGCGCGCGGCAGCTCCATAGGCGGGAAAGGTACGGGATGGCAGGGAAACCTCCTCGGCGCCTCGCCCGTACGATCTCGCCGTGTCCTTCTCGGTGGCCGACATCTTCTCGGGGGCGGGCGGCATGAGCTTCGGCTTCCACGCCCACCGCGACTTCCGGGTGGTCGGTGCCGCCGATGCGCAGATCGGCAAGCCGAGCTCGAAGCTGGGTTCGTTGCGCTGCAACGACACCTACCGCGTGAACATCGGTGTCGACCCGCTGGAGGTCGACCTCGGCAGGGTCTCGCCCGCCGCGTTGCGCGAGGTGTGGGGCCTGCGCCGCGGCGAACTGGACGTGCTGCTGGCGTGCCCGCCGTGCTCGGGCTTCAGCCGGATCAGCTCCCTGAACCACCTGCGCGACGACCCGCGCAACTCGCTGGTCGGCCGGATCGCGGTGTACGCGCAGGAGTTGCGCCCCAAGGTCGTGCTGATGGAGAACGCCCGCGAGCTCGTCAAGGGCAAGCAGCGGCACCACTTCAACAGCCTCGCCGAGGAGCTCACCCGAATCGGGTACTCCGTCTGGGGCGGCACGCACATGCTCTCGAAGTTCGGCCTGCCGCAACTGCGCGAGCGGACCCTGATGGTCGCGGTCGACGGCGGCCTGCCGCTGCTGACCTTGGACGACCTGTGGGAGGGCCGGGTGATCCGCCCGTCCGCGACCACGGTCCGCAGGGCCATCGGCAAGCTCCCCGCCGTGGAGGCGGGCGTGGCCGACCAGGAAGACCCCATTCACGTCTCGCCGACCTTTTCCCAGGACCGCAGCCTCGAAAGAATGCGGGCGATTCCGGCGAACGGCGGATCGTGGGCTGATCTGCTCCGCTCACCCGAGACCGCCGAGTTGTTGAATCCTGCACAACGCAAGATCGTCGAACAGCAGAACTGGGGTTCCCACCCCGACGTCTACGGCCGGATGTGGTGGGACGAACCGGCCCGGACGATCAAGCGGGAATGCGGGCACGTCGGCAACGGGCGTTATGCCCACCCCGTCCAGCACCGCCTGTGCACGGTCCGCGAGATGGCACTCCTGCAAGGGTTTCCGCGCCAGTTCCGCTTCGACGTCTCGATTCTCGGGAACGCCTACCGGCATGTCGGCGACGCCGTTCCGCCGCTCATCGCCTACCAGTTGGCCGGGTTGACCCGGTGGATTCTCACCGGCGACCGCCCGGAGCCCCGCGAGATGTGCCTGCGCGGCACCTCCTTGCGTCCGGGTGACATTCGTCCTACCGAAGTCGCCGAATTGGTCGCGTAGTCGGTTGAACCCCTAACGGTGATCATCCGTAGCGGGTTGCCCCCATTGGTAACTGTTCGGCAACGAATTTAACGTCACCTGACGGAATGAATGCATCGCAGCCCTATCCACTGTGGACACCCTGAGTATGTTTTGGCTGCTCACACATAGTGGGTGATGCTCACCTCACCTCACTCATACGTGTGTCACCCCATCGGCTAACGTCCCGATCGCTTCCTGTCGGTTCTGTGTCGCTGTCGACGAGCCGACCGTCCCGACGGATGACTGACTTCCCGCCGCGTTCGGGCTAACTTCAGTGAGCAAGGAGACCCATGGCTTCCCGGTTCAGGATCGGCACCGCGCTGCTAGGTGCCGCCGCCGCCCTTACGTTCTCGGCTCTGCCGGCCCACGCCGAGGTCAAGATCACGCCCGACCGCGGTGGTCAGGAGCAGGGTCACGACGTGCACCTCAAGTCGTCCGACCCGGAGCCGAAGTTCAAGAAGGAGACCACCTGGGTCATCAAGCTCCGCATCGAGGACGACAAGGACCGCTCCAACGTCCTCGCGTACTGCGTCGAGCTGCCGACCCCGCTCAAGGACGGCGACGTCCTCAAGGAAGTGCCCTGGAAGGACCACCCGGGCAGCGGCACCAAGTTCAAGGAGAACGCGGGCAAGATCCTCTGGATCCTGAACCGCTCCTACCCGAACAAGCCGGTGAAGGAGGTCCGCGACGCCTTCAAGGTCAAGGACCTCGACAAGCAGGACGTCATCGCCGCCACGCAGGCCGCGCTCTGGCACTTCTCCGACAACTTCGGCCTGGACGTCGACAACAAGCAGAACGACCCCCAGGTCGTCGAGCTCTACAAGAAGTTCGTCGCTGAGGCCACCTCGGAGGAGGAGGTCAAGCCGACCCTGTCGATCGACCCCACGTCCCTCGACGGCAAGCCCGGCCAGAAGCTCGGCCCGTTCACGGTCAAGACCACCGCGACCGAGGTCAAGCTGACCGGCAACCTGCCCGCCGGCGTCACGATCGTCGACAAGAACGGCACCCCGCTCGAGGTCAAGCAGAAGGCCGACGGCCTCTCGATCAAGGGCCTCGAGAACGTCACCGAGTTCTACGTGAACGTCCCCGAGGGCACGGCCGACGGTGAGGCCAGCTTCAAGCTCTCGGCCCAGGCCGACATCGCGGTGGGTCGCCTGTTCGTCGCCAGCAACGGCGACAACACGAAGTCCGCGCAGTCGCTCGTCGTCGCGCAGCCGCAGAAGGCCAAGGTCGAGAAGGAGGCCAAGGCGTCCTGGAAGGCCGGCGTCGTCCCGACGACCACGACCACGACGACCACCGCCACCACGACCACCACGACGCCGGAGACCACCACGCCGGCCACCTCCACCACCCCGGCCAACCCGGCTCCGGGTGGCGGCGAGGACGACCTGGCCTCGACCGGTGCGTCCATCCTGTGGCCGCTGCTCGGCGGTCTGGTCCTCGTCGGCGCCGGTGTCGGTGCGCTGTTCGTGGTCCGTCGCAAGAAGGCCGGCCTCTGATCTGAGGATCTGAGCTAGTCGGCCCCCAAGACGAACGCCCCCTGGTTCCGCGCCGGAGCAGGGGGCGTTTGCCTTTTCTCAGAACGTTCTGCGACGACCTACCAGCGGCTCTTCACGCCCGCCACGGAGATGTCGCCGTCGGCGATCGCGGCGTCCCGGGCGGACGACGCGCCGGAGAAGATCGCGCGGGCAGGGTCGCGGAAGTTCTCCACGACCTCGACGCGCTGCACCGGCTTGGCCGTCGGGATGACGGTCTCCGGCGACCAGAAACGGCCCAGCCGCACCAGATACGTGTTCACGTTCGGCTTGCCGTCCTCGGTGGCGTAGACGCGCCACGTGAACAGGTCGACCTTCTCGACCTCACGGGTGCGCAGACCCCGTGCGACCTCCTTGGTCTCCCACCTGCGACCGTTCCAGACGGACAGGAAGTTGTGCAGCGGGCCACCGGCCTCGTCGCCCATGAACCACAGCACGAACGGCTGCCCCAGGGTCGAGCCGACCTGCTGGATGTAGTCGGGCGACTTCACGTTGTTCGGCAGCGTCAGCGGGGTCTCCGCGATCTTCAGGTGCCTCTCCTGGTCGGCGTCGTCGATCTGGGTGCCCAGGTCCTTGCCGGACGCCGCGTAGAAGTGCCGGTTCTGCGGGTTGAACCACGTGTAGTACATGTTGCGGTGGTAGCGGTCGTGCTTGTTGCCCTCCGGGCCACCGCCGGCGAGCGTGTAGGCGATCAGCACGCGGCCGTCGTCCTCCTGGCGGAGCTGACCGATGTAGATCTCGTTCATGTTGTCCGCGCGGGCGGTCGAGCCGATCGCGAAGCGGTCACCGGTCAGTTCCGTGGAGGTCTTCCACGTCTTGCCGTTGTCCTTGGACACCACGTAGAGCATCGGGCGCGTGTCGGTCGGCGTCGTGCCGTCGAGGTCACGCGTCGTCTCGCGGTAGAACACGTAGATCGTGCCGTCACGCGTGACGAACGGCATCGGGTACGTGGCCGCGTTCTTCGAGAGGAGCGTCTCTTCCCACACGCCGTCGGCCGAGTTGGGCTGCGGCGAACGGGACATGCGCAACTCGACGTTGTGCATGCCTCGGAAGATCAGCAGGTGCCCGTCCCGGGCCTGGACCATGGTCGGGTAGTTGTGCGTGTCGTTGGCGCCGTCCGCGATGCGGTTGGGCGTGGACCACGTGGACTTGCGGTGGTCGTACGTCTGGACGTAGCTGTCCTCGTACTGGCCTGCCCACGAGATGAACGTCTTGTTCACCTTCTTGTCGTAGACACCGCCTGCGACCGGACGCCGGTCACTGCGGGCCGCGACGGACGAGGCCGTGGTCGTCACCGTGAACTTCGCGTTCCCCTGTACGTCGGCCGTGGCGTTGGCCGGGGAGACCGCGACGAGCGGCAACAGCAGCACTGCGGACATAACTCCACGCAGGAGCCGTGTCATCGAACTTCCTCCTGGTTCTGACCGCGACGGCGGCCGACCCAGGCGGCGGTATCGACATCCTCGTTGTCACCCAGCCAACTTGTCCAGGCACAGTTAGCGTGATCGCTGGCTATCAACACGCGGGGCCTACTCGGGTACCCTGCGTCAGGAGTGAAGGAGCAGGACATGAACTTCGACGAGATCAAGAACAAGGCCCTCGACCTCGCTGAGCAGAACCACGAGAAGGTCGACCAGGGCATCGATGCCGCGGCGGACTTCGTCGCAGGCAAGTTCGGTCACGAAGAGCAGGTCGACTCGGTTGCCGAGAAGATCAAGGACATCCTTCCAGGTGGATGAGTGAACTCCTTCAACGCCACTGACGCAGGGCGGGTCACCTCTTCCGGAGAGACCCGCTCTCCTTCTGCCCGCAGGCCAGAGATGATCACCTGGCAGGGCATCCACGAGCCACGGCTCGAGCAGGTCCGCCTGCTCCTCTCCAGCGACCAGCGCCTGCGTGCGTCCGGCCGGCTGGTGGCCGCAGGCCCCGACGAGCAGTTCAACGCCTCCTTCGAGGTGTCGGTCGGCGAGAGCGGCCAGGTCAACCGCCTGTTGCTGCGCACCGCCACCGTTCTCGAGGAACGCCAGTGCTCGCTGTCGCGCACCGAGGACGGCGCCTGGCTGTGCGACCACGGCCAGGGCAGCAAGCGCGAGACGTTCAACGGCGCACTCGACGTCGACGTCCAGTTCGCCGTGCTGTTCAACGCCATCCCGATCAGGCGGTTGGGCCTGCACCGCGAACCGGGCGAGCACGCGCTGCCCGTCGTCCGCGTGTCGCTGCCCGACCTGTCGGTGAAGGCCGTCACCCAGACGTACAAGACGGTGTCCGTGGGGGACGACGTCTCGGTGGTGCGGTTCAAGAGCGGCGGCTTCGAGCAGAACATCAAGGTCGACCCGAACGGGCTCGTCCTCGAGTACCCGCTCATCTCGAAGCGGATTTAGAAGGCTTCCAAGAAGTACTTCCTTCGTGGCGAGTCGCATCCAAACGATGGAAGAGCACGGTTCTGGGGTTCTAGCGTCCGGCCATGCCGAAAAGACATTCGAGCGTGGTCGGCCGCTCCTTCGGTGATGGCGTTCGCGACGCCGTCCACGCTGCCGGGATGACCCAGAGGCAGGCCGCTGAGCGGGTCGGCTGGGAAGAGGCCAAGGTCTCCGACCTGGTCAACGGCAAGGGCGGGGTCACCGAGGTCGAGCTGGCGTTGCTGCTCGGCCTCTGCCACACCCCGCCGGACGAGGTGCACCGCCTGCTCGCCCTCTACCGCGAGTCCCGCGAAAAGGGCTATCTCCAGTTCGTCGGGGTTGACGCCCTGAGTCCACAGCGCACCCTGTCGGCGGAGGAGCGCTACGCCAACGACCTCGTGGTGTGGTCGCTGAACCTCATCCCAGGCCTCTTGCAGATCGCCGACTACACAAGGGCTTTGTACGAACGATCGGTTCCAGGAGCCGATCCGTTCGACATCGAGGCGGAGATCAAGGAAAGGCTCGCGCGCCAAGCCATCTTCCACCGCAGCCGAGAGTTCGTCTTCTACATCCACGAGAACGCCCTTCGGCTTCCAGTCGGCGGTCAGGACGTGATGAAGGAGCAGTTGCTTCACATCCTGGGGATGTCCGTCCGGCCGTACGTCACCGTCCGCGTCGTGCCCGTCGAGGCCGGCGCCCATCCGGGTGCGGCGGGCTCGTTCACGCGACTCAAGTACGACAAGCTCAAGCCGGTGATCTCCGCCGAAGCCAGCCGAGCGGGTCTGTTCCTCGACGACGACGAGAGCGTCGCCTACTTCCACCGCGTGGTGGAGGGTCTCGATCAACTGGCCTTCGACGAGGAGCAGTCGAGAAGGCTGATCAGCAGCCTCCTGCCCTGAGTCGTCGGAAATTGTCAGACCTCCTTGGGACGATTGGAGTGGGGACCGCATCCCCCAGGGGGCTTGTCAGGCTGTATCGATTCTGGGCGCGGCAAGGCGCCGACCACGCACCTGCCCGTGTCGGACAAGGCGTGGTCGGCGTTCCTCACGATCGTGAAGTCGCGCTAGAGCATCTCTCCCAGCACCTCCGGGTCGATTACGATCGGCGCCGGCCGGTACGCGGGCGGCTCCACGCCCATCAGCGCGCGCACCAGGAAGTCCCACGCCTTCGTGCGCACGTACGCCATCCGGTCGATGAACAGGTGCTCGGCGCCCGGCACGATCACCAGCTCGAACTCCTTGCCCGCCGTGATCAACGCGTCGGCCAGCCGCAGCGAGTGGTCCGGGTGCACGGTGTCGTCCAGTTCGCCGTGCACGAGCAGCAACTTGCCTGCCAACCGGTCCGCGATCTCGACGTTGGACGCGCGCAGCCAGGCGGAAGGGTTGTCGGCGCCGTCGACGTTCTCGGCCCAGCCCAGGCCGATGTACCGGGCATCGTGCGAGCCGGACAGCGCGACACCGGCCTTGTACGTCTCCGGGAACGCCAGCATCGCCCGTCCCGCAGCGAATCCGCCGCCCGAGTGGCCCATGACGCCCACGCGTGAAAGGTCCATCCACGGCCGTGACACGGCAAGCTGTTCCAACGCCGCAACGTGATCCTCCAGGCCTCCCGCAGAAGCGAGGCTGCCTTCGAGGAACGCCGCAGAACGTCCCGGCGTGCCGCGGCCGTCCAGTGCGACGACCACGAAGCCGAGTGCTGCCAACGGTTCCGCGTCGAGGCCCATGCCACCGGGGTCGAAGCACGGGTCGACCCGCGTGACCTGCGGACCGGGATAAACGTTGTCCACCACGGCATAGCTGGCAGCAGGGTCGAAGCCCGAAGGCTTGTAGAGCACGCCGTAGACGTCCGTCACGCCGTCGGCCGCCTTCACGCGGAACCGTTCCGGCGCAGTCCATCCCGTTGCCACCAAACGGCTCACATCGGCCGTCTCCAACGGAACCAGCACCGAGCCGTCCCACGAACGCAGCGAGATCACCGGCGGCGTGTCCACAGTGGACGCCGAGTCGACGAAGCACGAACCGTCCGGCGACACCGTGACGACGTGGTCCAGCGCGTCGTCGGTGACGATCCGGAACCCGGCCCCGTCCAGCCCGACCTGGCACACCGTGCGCCGGTACGGGTCCTCCGCGACCAGACCCGAGGCCACGAACGAGACGACACGACTGCTCTCGTCGACGTGCAGGATCTCGCGGACCAGCCAGGAACCGGACGTGATCCGGCCGAGCAGTTCGCCGGTGGTCAGCGAGTAGCGGTAGAGGTGGCCCCAGCCGTCGCGCTGCGAGAACCACAGCACCTCGTCGGCGAGCACCCGGACGAGGGGCGTGCCGTACATGAACTGGTTGGGCCCCAAGCGGTCGGAGGACGTCTCGCTGACGACGACCCGCACTTCGCCGGAAACCGCGTCCATGCGGTTCAACGTCAGGGTGCGCTGGTCGCGGGGCCGCGAGAGGAAGTAGACGGCGGTGCTGTCCGCCGACCACCACGCCCAGCCCGCCGTGATCGGCGAGAACTCCGGCATCAGCAACGGGTCGCACCGGGCGAAGACGGAGGTGCCCGCCTCCACGTCGAACACCACCAGCGACGCCAGCGGCATCGACTCGTCGCCGGGGTAGGCGTAGTGCTGGGTGTGCGCCACCGGCGGACCACCAGCGGCCGGGCGCGACTCCACCAGCACCGTCTGCCGCACCGAACGCTGGTCCGTGCGGTGGGCGAGGACCTTCGACGAGTCGGGGGACCACGCGACGGCCGGGGGCAGGTGCGGCATGCCGAACTTCCGCATCAGCGTCCCGTAGCTCATGGCGTCCGGGCCGTGGCCGTAGCCGTGGCCAGGAACGCCGTCGGTGGTCAGCGCCCAGGTGCGGTCGCCGGAGCGCGCCGACAGGTCGTGGCCGGTGCGGAACACCGCGGTCTTGCCGTCCGGCGAGGTGACCTCCAGCGGGTTGCCGGGGGTCGCGATGAACGGCGTCGGGTCGAAGCCGGGGGTGCGGGTGCCCGCGGCCGGGTCGACCACCACGAACTCGCGGGCGGCGCCGTCGCGGACCTGGTACCAGAAGCGGCCGTCGTCCATCCACTGTGGACGGACTCGGTCACCGACGACGAGTTCGCCGGGTGCCGCGGGGCGGCGGAGGAGTTGTTCTGCGGCAAGGTAACGAGCGTCGGTGATCACGGAAGTCTCCCCAGAGGTCGAAAGGTCAGAGGCTGCGGGCGGTGATGTCGCCGTACGACGTGGTGGCGCGGATGTTGATGACGTCCGTGCCGTCGTTGCGCAGCGAGTTGGTGACGCGGCCGTACGAGGTGCCGGCGTCCAGCGACGCCGACGCGGAGGAAGCAACGGTGATGTCGCCCTTCAGGGTCGTGATCTCGGCGGATCCGGTGAGGCGGCCGATCGTCACGTCACCGGCCTGCGTGGTCACCCGCACGGCGGCGGCCTCGTCGATCTTGATGTCGCTCTGCGCCGCCTCGAACGCGATGTCGCCCAGGCGACCCACGCCGCGGAACTCGGCGCTCGCGGCCTTGGCCTCGACGCGAGAGCCCGCGGGCAGCTGCACGGTGACCTCGACGGCCCCGGACGAGCCGAGGAGCTTGCTTGCGGGGGAGTTGATCCGCAGCACGCCGTCGGCGAACGAGACCTCGACCTTCGCGGCGGCCTTCACGTCGCGGCCGTGCGAGGCGTCCAGGGGCAGGACCTCGACGGCGGTGTCGGCGCGGTCCGCGGCGATGAACTGGACCCGGCCGGCGGGGATGTCGAGGACGGCGGCGATGGGGGCGGGGGTGGCGAACGTCTGCATCTCGATCTCCTGTGACTCGTTGTTTCCGATGTGCCAAAAGCTACGTTGCGTTTCCGGATCTCGACAACAAGTTCGTTGCATAGAGCCAATGAATACACAGTTCAAAGGCACTATTTCGTTGCAACGGTCTGTAGATCTAACGCAACGAACGTTGCAATGAGATGGAGATGAAGGCTATGCTCGCAGGCATGCCAGGAGGTCGACTCACCCAGCAGGAACGCCGCCAGATCGCTGTTGGTCTCGCCGACGGCCTCGCCTACGCGGAGATCGCGCGCGGCCTGGACCGGCCCACCTCGACGATCACCCGCGAGGTCATGCGCAACGGCGGTCCGGTCGGCTACAAGGCCGACATCGCCCAGCTCACCACTGAACGCCGCGCCCAGCGCCGCAAGCAGGCGACCCCCCGCGCCAGGCCGGCCGCGCAGCGCGCCGACGGACGTGACCCGGAGGCGGTCAGGCAGTTCGAGGAGGTGTTCTCGGAGATCTTCATCGGCCAGGGCCTGCCGAAGATGACGGCGAGGACGCTCGCCAGCCTCTACGCCACCGACTCCGGCAGCCTCACCGCGGCGGAACTGGTGGCGCACCTGCAGGTCAGCCCGGCGTCGGTGTCGAAAGCCGTGGCGTACCTGGAGGGTCAGGGACTGATCGGCCGCGTCCGCGACGACCGCCGCCGCGAGCGGTACGTCGTCGACGAGGGCGACATCTGGTACCAGTCGATGATCGCGAGCGCCGCCGGTACGACGTCGCTCGCCGAGGCCGCCCGCCAGGGCGTGAGCAGCCTCGGCCCCGGCACCCCGGCGGCGACGCGACTGGAGAACATCGCGCGGTTCCTGGACTTCGTGAGCGAGAGCATCGTGCGGGCAGCCGAACAGGCCCGCGACATCCTGCACCCGAACGCCCAGGCTGAGGAGTAGGACCTCAGACGCGCACCGCCACGGCCACGCCCTGCCCGACCCCGACGCAGGCCGCGGCGATCCCGATGCCGCCACCCCGTGCCCGCAGGTGGCGGCACACGTCGACGATCACCCGCGGCATCGAGGCGCCGAGCGGGTGGCCGTAGGCGATCGCGCCGCCGTGGACGTTGACCTTCTCCTTGTCGATCTCGGGGAGGTGGTGCACCACCGACAACGCCATCGCCGCGAACGCCTCGTTGATCTCCCACAGCGCGACGTCCGAAGCCTCGATGTGCAGGCGCTTCAGCAGCTTCCGGATCGCGGACACGGGCGCGACCGTGAACCGGTGCGGCTCCTCACCGGTGGTCGCCGACCCCAGCACCTCACCCAGCGGCTCCACACCCAGCTCGGACGCGATCGCCTCCGTGCCGAGCAAGGCGGCGAGAGCACCGTCGTTGAGCGGCGAGGCGTTGCCGGCCGTCACCGACCCGTTCTCGGAGAACGCGGGCTTGAGCTTCGCGAGCTTCTCGATGCTCGTGTCCGCGCGGACGTTCTCGTCGCGCCGGATCGCCGTCCCGTCCGGCAGCTGCACGGGGAACGCGAACCCCTCGTGCACCCCGGCGTCCCACGCCGCCGCCGCACGACGGTGCGAGCGCAACGCGAAGTTGTCCATCTGCTCGCGCGTGATCCCGAATTCGTGGGCGACGTTCTCGGCGGCCAGCCCCAACGGCACGGTGTAGTGCTTGGGCATGCGCGGGTTCACCAGCCGCCAGCCCAAAGCCGTCGACACGGTCTCCATCCGGTCCGGGAACGCCTTGTCCGGCCGCGCCGTCACGAACGGCGCCCGCGACATCCCCTCGACCCCGCCCGCGACGATCAGGTCGGCGTCCCCGGTGATCAACGCCCGCGCGCCCTGGATGATCGACTCGCCGCCCGAGGCGCACAGCCGGTTCAGCGTCACACCCGGCACGGAGACCGGCAGCCCCGCCAGCAACGCGGCCATGCGGGCGACGTTGCGGTTGTCCTCGCCGGCCCCGTTCGCGTCGCCCAGCAGCACGTCGTCGATGCGTGCCAGGTCGAGTGACGGGTAGCGGCGCAGCAGGTCGACGATCGGCAGCGCCGCGAGGTCGTCCACCCGGATGCCGGACAGACCTCCCCGGTACCTGCCGAACGGCGTGCGGGCGGCGTCGATGATGAATGCGCGAGCCATGCACCCCATCTTGGAGTAATCAGGGCTTGAGCAAAAAGGGAACGTACCCCGTTTCCGGGTGCACCTCTGAATCGGTGCTGAAGGCCTTCACCTCGATGGCGTGCGCCCCGGCGCTCAGGGCCGTGGCGTTGAGTGAAATCCGCCACCGGCCCGCGGCGGACGGTCCGTCGGCGGTCGTCGGCACCGTCGCGATGTGGTTGCCGTCGAGCCTCACCTCGAACCCGGCGAGACCCGCCACCGACGCGTCGAGCGCGGCGATCCGCACCTCCAGCACCACGCGGCCGCGGTTGAAGGCGGCGCCGTTCTCGACGGGCTGACCACTTGCGTCCAGCATCTCCGGAACGGGGTCCGCGAGCGTCGGCCTGGCGTCGACCAGCGGGGTGCCGGGCTGGCGTTGCGGCACGGGCTTCGAGCCGGTCAGCTCGACGTCGGTGTGCGTGACCTGGATGCGTTCCTGCGTCTCCAGTTGGACGTTCACGTTGTCGGTGAACGCCTCTCTGGGCAGGTCGGCGACCGCCGGGTACTCCGCGCCCGGCTTCCACGGCGTGCCCTCGACGGCCGGGCGCAGCGGCACCGCGATGCCGTTGACCTTGATCGACGTGAGGGGCGGGCTCTCGCGGGACGGGATCATCGCGATGCGCAGCTGACCCGCGGTGACGTCCGGGATGGGCTGGGCACTGGTGGCGGCGGGACCGTCCACGCGCACCTGCGGCGTCGGGCCGGTGCTCGGCACGTCGGCCTTGGCGGTGCGGTAGCCGACGAGGTCGATTCCCGCGCGGATCCGGTCGCCCGCCAGCGCCGCGACGCCGATCAGCGCGGTCGCCTCACGCCACTGCGGCACGAACGGCGAGGTGGCGACGACCTCGCCGTTGCGCAGGACCTTCGTGCCCCCGGCGGTCAGCGCGATCTCCCACAGCACGCTCACCCCCGGCACGGCGGGCGGGATCGCCTTGACCGCGGTGCCGTCCGGGGTGAGTTCGACGATCGAGTTGCCGGAGTTGTCGGTCGAGACCGTGGCGCGCACGGTGTTCGGCGGCACCGGCTCGCCCTGCACGCTGACCGGCCCCGGCACGAGGTCGAGCAGCAGCTTGCCGCCGGTGCCCGGGGCGTCGGTCTCGACGGCCAGCCTGCTCTCGCCGTCGGTCCGGACGAACGGGGTGCGCGACCGGAGCGTCACGGCGCGGGTCCCGCAGCTGCTGCTGATGATCAGTCGCTTGGCGTCCTCGCCGTCGCCCGAGGTCGCGCGGGCGCAGTCGGTGCGCTTGGAGAGCCTCCACCGCTGGAGGTCGGGTTCGTCGGACGCGTCGAAGCGGTCGGCGTAGGTGTACTCGGTGCGGTCCGCCTGCGGGCTCGCGGTGGCCTTCGCCGGTTGGGAGCGCTGGCCGAACTCGTCCACCGCGCGGATCTCGACGTCGACGGGCCGGTCGTTGTCCAGGCCGTTCAGCTGGGTGCCGGGCCTGGTGACGAGCTTGACCCCGCCCGCCCAGCGCACCTCGTACGCGGGCGCGTCGCCGGTCCAGGAGAGCCGCAGCCGGTGGTTGCCGGGGTCGGCCCTGACGCCCGCCGGGACGTTCGGCCTGGTCTGCGGGCCGGGTACCAGCAGCTGGTCGGACGCGTACGGCTTGAGCTTCGTCGGCGGGGGAGGTGCGGACGGCAGACCGTCGCTCCCGCCGGTGTCGCGGAGCACGACCACGCCCGCCACCAGCGCGAGGCCCACGACGGCGAAGGCGACCCGCTTCATAGCGGTCACGCTAGGGCGTTCACCCCAGCTCGAACACGGTTTCCGCGATAACGGGTTCGCCACCGTCCGCCGGAAGGACGCTGAGCTTGAGCCGAGCGTTCGACCCGGCGGGCAGCGCGGCCGCGTCGATCCAGAACTCGTGCCTGCCCGGGACGCCCTGGCCCTGCTCGTTCGTGGGCAGCGCGACGATCCGCCGGCCGTCGAGCTCCAGCTCGATGCCGCGGTGACCGATGGCGTTGACCTCGGCCGTGACGAGCACACGGCCGTTGCGCGGCAACGGTTGTGGAGGCCTGGTGCCGTCCTCGTGCATGACGTGCAGGCGTGGCCCGCCGGTCTTGAGCCCCGCGGGCCGGTCGGTGAGGCGGGGGAGCGCGCCGGGGCGGCTCTCGGGCCTGCGGATCACCACGAGCTGGGCGTCCTGGGCCGGGGCGATCGAACGGACCCCGAGCGGCAGGTCCGTGACGGTGCTGCCGCGGACCAGCTTCGCGGCGACCGCGTCCGGCGGCAGTTCGACCTCCTGCGTGAGCGGCAGGACCTCGGCGGGCACGACCCGTTCCGGCACACCGCCGACGCCGAACGCGTCCAGGAACCCGCCGCCGTCGATGCGCACGCGCGGGTGCATCAGCCGATCCTCGACCGCGACGGGTTCGTAGGCGACGACGACGCCGTCCCGCAGGGCGACGACCGCGTCCGGGAGCACGCGCATCTCCCAGCGGTGCCGCACGCCCGCCACGAGCCCGGTCATGGGGGCGTCGCCGAGTTCGACCTGCTTGCCGGTGCGGGGGAGTTCGGGGTCGGCGATGATCCGCGTGCCCTGCGTGGTGACGTCGAGGCTGACTGCGCCCTTCGGCTGCGCGTCCGTCTCCCTGAGGTACTGGTGGGGGTCGGGCAGCAGGGTCAGCCTGACGTGGCTCGACTCGACGGCGCCCGCGACGCTGATGATCGCCCGGCCGGTCGCCCCGTCGCCCGCCGGCACCCCGAACCGCAGGGGCGTGTTGGACTGGAACGCCGCCATCGAGCAGTCGACGTCGATGCGCTTCGAAGCGCCGAACGGCCGCAGCCCGAGGCACTCCGGCTCCGCCTCGACCCGCCACTTGCGCGGGTCGAGCGACTCCGGCCCGTCGAACCTGTCGACCTGGCCGACCAGCAGGTCGTCCCACTTGTCGTCGTAGACGTCCTTGGGTCGCGCGGCGATCTTGAGCGGCTCACTGCGCCTGCCCGTCGCGCTGACCGCCCGGACCTCGACCTGCGTCTCCTCGTCGGGGTTCAGCCCCGGCAGCTCCACCTCGGGCGTCGGCACGAGCTGCTCGTTGCCGTTCCAGCGCACCTCGTAGGCGGACGCCGACCCGTTCCACGCGATCTGCAGCGCGTCCACGTCCAGCGCCTTGGCCCTCGGGTTGGCGGGCTTCGTCGGCTCCTGCGACGCCACCACCTCGACGCCGTCGGCGACTTCCTTCTTCAGCGTGTCCGGCGCGTCCCCGCTCCGAAGTGCCACGACGGCACCGACGACGAGCGCGAGACCACCGAGCCCACCGGCGAGCGTCCGTCGATCCACCCGGCGACCCTACGACGTTTCCGCGTGGGCGGTGCTGCCGTTCAGCCCAACCACCCGTCCGCCGCGCGACCCGAGGTTCCGGAGCGCCGCCAACGCCCCCGGCTTGGTCAGGTCGATCGTGATCGGCGTCCTGCTCGGCTGGTTGACCAGCGCGTTGCGCCCCGCGTGCCCGGCCTCGATCGTCTTGGCGAGCCCACCGGTGGACGCCAACGACCCGCGCGCCGCCCCGAGCCGTCCGAGAGCGTCGTCCACAGCCATGAGGAGGGCGTCCCGGTTCCCCTCGCACATCGCCCGCACGAGCTCCGGCCGGCTGCCCGCGACGCGCGTCCCGTCCCCGAAGCTCCCGGCCGCCAGCGCCATCGCGAGCGGCCCGCCGTCAGCCCCGACCGCGGCGAGGACCGCGGCCATGATGTGCGGCAGGTGGCTGATCCGCGCGACCGCCTCGTCGTGCTCCTCGGGCGTGGTGGGCACGACGTGCGCCCCGAGGTCGAGCGCGAGCTGGATGACGTCGTCGAGGTGGTCGTCGGCCTCCTCGGGCGTGACCACCCAGGCCGCGTCCCGGAAGAGGTCCGCCGTGCCCGCGTCCCACCCGCTCCGACTGGTGCCGGCCATCGGATGCCCACCGACGAACCTCACCTCGGGCGCGTAGCGGTGCACTGCGTCGTGGACGGGCCCCTTGACGCTCGTGACGTCCGTGAGTCTCGTGCCCTTCGGAACCTTGCGCAGCAGGTCAGGCAGTGCGGGCAGCGGTACGGCGAGCACGACCAGGGCCTCGGGATCACGCCCGAGGGCCTCGTCCACCGTGACGATGTCGAAGCCCTCGGCCCGTGCCTTCTCCGCGTCCTCTTTGCTCGCCGTCGCACCCCACACCGTGCGCCCGGCAGCCTTGGCGGCCCGCAGCACGGAGCCGCCGATCAGTCCCAGTCCGATCACGCACACGTCTCGCACGGCGCCCATCATTCCGTGCGACGCGTACCTGCTCCTATCGGAGGGCGTCCAGCGCGAACGCCGCGTACATCGCCACCCCGTGCTCCATCGCGGCCTCGTCGAACAGCACCCGGTTCGAGTGGTTCGGCGCCGCGTCGTCCAGCTCGATCCCGCGCGGACAGGCCCCGAGGAACGCCAGCGCGCCCGGCACCCGCTGCAACACGTACGAGAAGTCCTCGGCGCCCATCAACGGGTCCTGCATGGGCTCGCTCCACGACGCGCCCATCGCCGTCGCCGCCAGATCGACGACGTGCGCGCCCACGACGTCGTCGTTCACCGTCACCGGATACCCCGGCACGATGCTGACCTCGGCGTGACACCCGTAGGCCGCCGCCGTGTGCTTGACGGCCTGCTTGAGTTCCTTGTGCACGAGCGCGCGCGTCTCCTCGGACAGCGTGCGGATCGTCCCGTCCAGCGTCGCCACCTCGGGGATGATGTTCGTGGTCGTGCCGGCGTTGATCTGCGCGACCGTCACCACCGCCGGCTGGTGCACGCTCACCCGCCGCCCCAGCATCGTCTGGATCGCCCCGACCATCGCCGCCGCCGCGGGCACCGGGTCGAGGGCGTTGTGCGGCATCGCGCCGTGGCCGCCGCGGCCCTTCACGTGCACGTGGAACGTGTCCGCGGACGCCATCATCGGGCCGGGCCGGCACGTGACGACGCCCGACTTCATGGTCGAGGTGATGTGCAGCGCGAACGCCTTCTCCACGCCGTCGTCGAGCAGGCCCTCCTCGATCATGTACCGGGCGCCGTGGTGGCCCTCCTCGCCCGGCTGGAACATGAAGAGCACGCGGCCGCGCAGGGCGTCGCGCCGGTCCGCCAGCAGCCGCGCGGACGAGGCCAGCATCGCCACGTGCGTGTCGTGCCCGCAGGCGTGCATGTTCCCGTCCACTTCGGACGCGAACGGCAGGCCCGTCTCCTCCTGCAGCGGCAGGCCGTCCATGTCGCCGCGCAGCAGCACCGTCGGGCCCGGCTGGTCGCCCTCGAGCACCGCCACGACGGAGGTCGTCGACTCGCCCTTGGTGATCTTCAACGGCAACCCGTCCAACGCGTGCAGGATCGCCGCCTGCGTCCTGGGGTTCTGCAACCCCTGTTCGGGGTGCTTGTGGATCTGCCGTCGCAGCGCCACCGTGCGGGGCTGCAGCGAGCGAGCCCCTTCGAGCAGTCCGGCGAGACGGGGGTCCGGCGTAGTTGTGCTCATCTACCGATGGTGCCACCACCTCGGCTACCGGGAAGGTCGTCTGGGCCCTACGGTGTGCACATGACACAGCAGGAGCCGGTCAACGGCTTCGCGGTCGCGGTGGTCCGGGAGGACGGCCGCTGGCGGTGCAGCAGGATGGACAGCTCCGCGCTGTCGGAGCTGGACGCGGCGATCACGGAGCTGCGCCAACTGAGGTCGACGGGAGCCGTGTTCGGGCTCCTCGCCGTCGACGACGAGTTCTTCATCATCCTCCGCCCCGTACCGGGAGGCGTGGCGCTGCTGCTGTCCGACGCGGCCGCCGCCCTCGACTACGACATCGCGGCGGACGTCCTGGACCTCCTGCGCGTGGACCCTCCCGACGAGGAGGACAACGACATCTGGCCGGAGGGCGACCTCGGCATCCTCGCGGACCTCGGCATGCCGTCGGGCGAACTCCAGATCATCGTCGACGAGGTCGACCTCTACCCGGACGAGCAGCTCCAGATGATCGCCCAGCGCATCGGCTTCATCGACGAGCTCACGAAGCTGCTCGACACGATCCAAGCGTGATCTCCTCCGAGCACATGGTCAGGGCCGCGCTGAAGGCGGCAGCGGCGTCCGGCCCCGACGTCCCGATCGGCGCCGTCGTCTTCGCCCCGGACGGCACCGTCCTCGCCGAGGCCTGCAACGCCCGCGAGGCCCTCGGCGACCCCACCGCGCACGCCGAGATCCTCGCCCTGCGCGAGGCGGCGGCGAAGTACGGCGACGGCTGGCGCCTCGACGGCTGCACCCTCGCCGTGACCCTCGAACCCTGCACGATGTGCGCCGGCGCTCTCGTGCTCGCACGTGTTTCGCGTCTCGTTTTCGGCGCCTGGGAGCCCAAAACCGGCGCCGTGGCCTCGCTGTGGGACGTCGTGCGCGACCGCCGGCTCAACCACCGACCGGAGGTCCAGGGCGGCGTGCTCGAGCAGGAGTGCGCTGACCTGCTGGAACGCTTCTTCCGGACCCAGCGTTAAACCGCCTTGGGCGGCTGTGTATTGTTCTTATCGGTGGCGTGTCCGAGCGGCCGAAGGAGCACGCCTCGAAAGCGTGTGAGGTGCAAGCCTCCGTGGGTTCAAATCCCACCGCCACCGCTGACGAAGGGCCCCGGAGCGATCCGGGGCCCTTCTTGCGTCTTCAGTCGAGGCCCGCGATGACCACCGTCAGCGTGCCGGAGCCGATCAGCACGAACTCGCTGTACTCGAACAGCACGCCACCCCAGTCGTGTTGCGCCGGCTCGCCGAGGTCCCGGAGCCGGTAGACCCGGTCGGCCGCGCGCAGCAACTGGTAGACGCCCCGCATGGCTTCGGACACCCGGTCCGGGTGCGGTACCGCGGTCGCCCACGCCCGCAGTTCCGACTCGGCGGCCGCGGCCTCGACCAGCTCGTAGCTGCCGAGCGAGACGCGGTCTCGCCAGTACGGTCCGTGCCTGGTCGGGTCGTCGCCGGGATCGCCGCCCGCGTGGTTGTCGCCGAACCGCTCGTGCGCGATCATCGCCGCGAGCGCGCGCTGGTCGTCGACGGCGGTCAGTTGGTAGTGGTCGATCCAGACCCACTCGAAACTGCCGTCCCCGAAGTTGACGAATTCGTTCCCGGTGAAGGTCAGCGTCATCAGAACCTCATGGCCGCCAGGAACTTCTCCAGCAGCCCCGCGTCCCCGCTGACCGCGAGCCCCTCGGCGCCACGCCGCTGGTACAGCGCCAGCACCAGGTCGAACGCGGGGCCGTGCACCGTCACGTCGGCCTTCGAGCGGTCCGGCGCCACCTGCGGGGCGTCACCGGTGAGGTCGACGGTCCACTGGCGACCGACATCGGTCGCCTCGAAGCACAGCCGTCCGGTGCCGAGCAGTTCGCCCGCGGCCGGGCGCAGCTCGAAGATGATGTCCACGATGGTCGTCATCCACTCGTGCAGCGCGTCGTCGGCGAGCCTGTCCTCGACGGCGAACGGGAGACCGAGCGCCTCGAAGGCGTCGAAGCGGTGCATGACCGTCTCCTGGGCCATGCGCGTCGACCAGAAGTCGGGGCCGGGCCTGCCGGGGCGCAGCACGGCGATCATCTCGTCGGGTGCCACGGCCGCCATCGCCGAGGAGATCAGCGCCGCGCCCTCGGTCAGCCACGGCTTCAGCTCGGCGGCGGTCTCGCCCGCGTAGCCGTCGACGGAGTGGGCCTTGCTCAGCGACCTGTCGATCTGCGGGAACCGCTCGGCGACCATCTGCGCGACCCAGCGGTGCGCGTAGCCGACGTGCCGCAGCAGCTGGTTCAGCGTCCAGGCCGGCGTGGCGGGCACCGGTACCGACAGATCGGCGTCGCCCAGGCCGTCCACCAGCAGCGAGGTCTCGGAGACGATCACGGCGAGGCGGTCCGGGTAGCTCAACATCCCCATGGTCACGAACGTACGCCGTTCACGTACGTGACCACTGCCTGAGAGCTGACTGTCGACTCCGCACAAAAGGTTGATACTTCAACCTCCGCTCGGTAGAGCTTGTCGACGGGCGCACGTCGATCTACCTCGAAGGAGCGAAGGATGCGCAACGCGTTGACCCGCACCGCGATCGGCCTCGCGGCTGCCGCGGCGCTCGCCGGAGGCGCGGCCATGCCCGCGGCCGCCGCGCCCGCGGACCCCGAGACCGGGCTGTCGTTCTACGTCTACAAGGAGTGGAAGTTCGTCGCGAACTTCCCGCAGCCCGACACCGGGTGCCACCTCTTCCCGAAGGGCGCTGACCTCCTCGTCGGCTGGAGCGGCCTGGAGAACGTCCGCGCCTACTCCACGCCCGACTGCACCGGGCAGTACTCGTCGCTCGGCACGCTGCGCAGCGTCGTTCCGAGTTACGTGTCGTTCAGCACCGAGTAGAACCGAGTAGGACGCCAACGGCAGCGGGCCCTTCGAAGAGGAGGGCCCGCTGTTCCGTCAGAACCTCACGCGGTCCAGCACCAGGTCCAGCAGCGCGCGGTCGCCGAACACCTCCAGCCCGTCCGGAGATCGCCGCCGGTACACGGTCAGCACCAGATCGACGACGGGGCCGCGCAGGGCCACCGACGCCTTCGCGTGCCCCTCCTCGACCACCGGCGCCGGACCGGTGAGATCGATCACGAACTCCGCCTCGACGTCCGTCGCGTGCAGGTGCACGGTGCCGCTGCCGACGAGGGCCTCGGTCTCCGCCGGCCACCGGGTGAAGGCGTACGGCAGCGCCAGACCGGTCCACTCGCGCAGGGTGTCCTGCGCGATCTCCGGGTCGAGCGCGAACGGCACGCCCAGGGCGTTGCACGCGTCCCACCTGTGGATCACGGTCTCGTGCGTCATCCGGCGCGACCACACCCGCGGACCCGGATAGCCGCCCAGCGGCGCGATCATCTCGTCCGGGTCGACCTCGCGCAGCACCTCCGCGAGCGAGGCCGCGCCCTCCCGCAGCCACGGGACGAGGACGGACGCCGACTCACCCACATACGACGCCAGGAGTTGCGCGCCGTTGCGGGAGAAGTCGATCTCCGGAAGTCTGTCCCGCAGCATCGAGTCAGCCCAGCGGTGTGCGTGGCCGACGTGTCGCAGCAGTTGGTTGAGGGTCCACTCCGGCGTCGACGGGACCTGAATGCCCAGGTCAGCGTCGGTCAGGGAAGAGACCAGCAGTTCGGTCTGGTTGACGATCTCAGCGCAGCGGCGCTCGTAGCTCGGGATCCCCACACGCCCCAATGTAGGGACGCCGGCCGGTGCCTGGGAGGGGCCCACTGGCCGGCGTTCCGAAATCGAGCATACACCATGATCGAACACTTGTTCGAGTGATGTTTGATGGGCCAACCGGTTAACCGTTAGTAACAACGGCTACCAAAGCTCACTCGATCGAGGAAAGATGCGTCGGTCCGCCGCATCCCCTGGAGGAAGTTTTGAGACCCACCCTGCCCGTCGTCGGGACAGCGGTGGCGGCACTCGTGCTCGCCGCCGTCCCCGCCGTCGCCGCACCCAGCACCGACGCGTTGATCTCCGAGGTCTACGGGGGCGGCGGCAACTCCGGCGCCACGCTGACCAACGACTTCGTCGAGCTCGCCAACAAGGGCACGACCCCGGTCTCCGTCGACGGCTTCAGCGTCCAGTACATCTCGGCCAGCCCCGGCGCGAGCACGCAGTGGGGCGTCACCCCGCTGACCGGCTCGATCGCGCCCGGCAAGACGTACCTCGTCGCCGAGGCCAAGGGCACCGGCGGCACGGTCGCGCTGCCGACCCCGGACGCCACCGGCACCATCGCCATGAGCGCCACCGGCGGCACCATCGCGCTGGTCAACGGCACCACGCCGCTCACCTGCAAGACGGCGGCGGACTGCGCGGCCGACAGCAGGATCAAGGACCTGGTCGGCTTCGGCACGGCGGTGGTCCGGGAGGGCGCCGCGACGGCCGCCCTGACCAACACCACCTCGGCGTCGCGCAAGGCAGGCCTGCCGGACACCGACGACAACTCGGCCGACTTCACGACCGGTGCCCCCAGCCCGGTCAACTCCAAGGGCGAGACCACCCCGGGCGGCGGCGACCCGGACCCCGACCCGGAGGACCCCACCCCCGGCGACAAGCGCATCCGCGACGTCCAGGGCGTCACGCGCACCTCGCCGCTGGTCGGCCAGAAGGTCACCAACGTCCCCGGCGTCGTCACCGGCACGCGCGCCACGGGTGACCGCGGCTTCTGGATCCAGGACACGGCCCCGGACAACGACCCGCGCACCAGCGAGGGCGTCTTCGTCTACACCGGCGGCACCGCGCCGACCGTGGCCGTCGGCGACAGCGTCGTCGTGAGCGGCACGATCGCCGAGTACCGGCCGGGCGGTGAGACGGGCTCCAACCAGACCCTCACCGAGATCACCACGCCCACCACGATCACCGTCTCCAAGGGCAACCCCGTCCCGGCGCCGGTCGTCGTGAAGAACATCCCGGCGGGCTACCTGCCCGCGCCCGGCGGCAGCATCGAACAGCTCCCGCTGGAGCCGGAGAAGTACGGCCTCGACTACTTCGAGTCGCTCGAGGGCACGCTCGTCCAGGTCGACGACGCGCGCGTCGTGGGCCCGTCCAACGCGTTCGGCGAGGTCTGGGTGACCGTCAACCCCGACCAGAACAAGAACCTGCGCGGCGGCACCACGTACACGAGCTACGACCAGCAGAACAGCGGTCGCCTGAAGATCAAGACGGCTGGCACGCTGCCCGCCGCGAACGTCGGTGACGTGTTCGCCGGCGCGACCGTGGGCGCCATCGAGTACACGAACTTCGGCGGCTACACGCTGGCCGCGCTGACCCTCGGCCGGCACGCGTCGTCCAACCTGCAGCGCGAGATCACCGCGCAGCAGAAGGAGTCCGAGCTCTCGGTCGCGACCTACAACGTCGAGAACCTCGACCCGTCCGACCCGCAGGAGAAGTTCGACCGCCTCGCGGACGGCGTCACGACCAACCTGCGCAGCCCGGACGTCGTCGTCCTGGAGGAGATCCAGGACAACAACGGCGCCACCAACGACGGCGTGGTCGCGGCGGACCAGACGCTGCAGAAGTTCTCCGACACGATCTTCGACAAGGGCGGCCCGCGCTACCAGTGGCGGCAGATCGACCCGGAGAACCTCAAGGACGGCGGCGAGCCCGGCGGCAACATCCGCGTCGGCTTCTTCTTCAACCCGCAGCGCGTGTCCTTCGTGGACCGTCCGGGCGGCGACTTCTCCACGCCCGTCCAGGTCGTGAAGAAGAACGGCCGCGCCGCGCTTTCCGTGTCACCAGGCCGCATCGACCCGCTGAACGACGCGTGGGCCAGCAGCCGCAAGCCGCTCGCCGGCGAGTTCAAGTTCCGCGGCCGCACAGTCTTCGTCGTCGCGAACCACTTCAACTCCAAGGGCGGCGACGAGGCCATCCACGGCCGCTTCCAGCCGCCGAACCGCACGTCCGAGGTGCAGCGCGCCAAGCAGGCCGCGTCGCTGAAGACGTTCACGGAGCAGATCCGCGCGATCGACAAGGGCGCCAACGTGGTGCTCGCGGGCGACCTGAACGACTACCAGTTCTCGCCCGCGCTGAAGACGCTGACCGGCGACGGCAACCTCAAGGCGCTGATCGACACGCTGCCCGCCAACGAGCGGTACAGCTACGTCTTCGAGGGCAACTCGCAGACGCTCGACCACCTCGTGATGAGCAAGAACATCACGCGCTTCAGCTACGACGTGGTCCACATCAACGCGGAGTTCGCCGACCAGGCGAGCGACCACGACCCGCAGATCGTGCGCGCCCGCCCGTCCACGGGTGACGCGAACGTCGACAAGGTCGTGTTCGCGATCGAGGACATCCTCGACTGCCTGAAGAAGTAAGTACTTCTTCAAGCACGGCACTGGTGGCCGCTACCTCAGGAGTCTTCCCTCCGAGGTGGCGGCCACTTTCGCGACCACCATCTCCGCGACGACGGCGGCGTGGATCGCGACGACGGCAGGGGACTGGGCGTCGGCGATCTGCTTCGCCCGGGCCGTCAGTTCGTGCTCGGGCCCACCGAACACCTTGTGCACCGCGTTCACCGCGTGCAGCAACGAGATCAACGTCCCGGCGCGCACGTCCGGCGACCGATGCCCGAACAGCACGCTGCCGGTCGCCGTGCGCACCTCGCGCACCGCCCCGGCGTCACGGATCACGAAGCCGCCGAAGATCCGCTTCTGCGTCGTCAGGACGCCCCGCGCCTCCAGCCCCGTCAGCACGGTGTCCCGCACGTACCGCCTTGTCCTCGACACGGCCCGGCGTGGTGTCAGCGGCACGTGCAACCTCGTCAGCGACTCGTGCAGGAACGGGTGCGGCAACGGCGTCGGATCGGCGATCCGCAACTGCTTCGCGTGCGGGTCGTATCCCAGCCGCCCCGAGTGCACCAGTTCGGCCAGCATGCCGCCCGAAAGCGCGTTCGTCACGGTCTCCGGCCCGGCCAGCACATGGCCGGTCTGCTCGTTGACGAACAGCAGCAGGAGATCCTCGGGCAGCAACGTCACTCCCCGGACGCGGCGGCCGACGCGGCGGCGGTCACCCCGGCCTGGATCGCTTCCACCGCACGGCGAACGGCGTCACCCGCCCAGTTGCCGCGCGCGATCTCCTTGGCGCGCCGCTTGATCTCGCGCTTGTCGCCGGGGAACACCTTGTGCACGGCGTCCACCGCGTACAGCAACGTGATCAGCGACCCGATCCGCGCGTCCGCACCCCGATACCCGTGCACGACCTCACCGACGGCCTTGCGCAGCCTCTCCGCCCCGGCCTCGTCGACGATCGGGTAGCTCTTCGCGGGGAAGATCCCGAGCACCTTGCGCGGCTCGACCCTGATCGTCCCGTGGTCCTGCGCCTGCCGGACCACGTTGTCCCACAACCGCTTCCGCACCCGCTCGACCGCCGACTGCGGCCGCAGCGGCTTGGTCAGCAGGCCGAGCGCCTCGTTGAGCACCGGGTCGTTCACCGGCGTCGGATCGACGACCCGCATCTTCTTGCCGTTGGGCTCGAACGCGACGCGGCCCGCCTCCACGAGCTCGATCAGCACGGCGCCGGCGAGCGCGTTCTCCGCGGCCGAGCCGCTGACGTGCAGCCGTCCGGTCTCCGGAACGATGAACAAGACCATCAGGTCTCCGTGCAGCATCAGCTGGAACCGCCCGTCGAGGCCGTCGCCGCCGTCGAGGCCACCACGGCCGCCATGACCGCGACCTGCACCGCTTCCAGCGCCTTCTTCACCGCGTCGCCCGCCCAGCTGCCCGCGGAGATCTGCTTGGCCCGCGCGTTCATCTCGCGCTTGTCGCCCTTGAAGACCTTGTGCAGCCCCTTCACCGCGTACAGCAAGGAGATCAGCGCGCCCGTGCGGTCGTCCGGTGCCGCGTACCCGAGCGCGACGTTGCCGACGCGGTCACGGATCTCGCTGAACGCCTTGTGGTCCTGGATCGAGTAGTGCGTCTTGGGGAAGAGGCCGAGCACCTTGGACTTCTCGACCGTGAGCACACCACGGCCCTGAAGCTGCGCCATCACGTTGTCCCGCACGTGGTTGCGCAACCGCTCCACCGCGCGCTGCGGCTTCATGGGCTTGTCGATGCGCGACAACGACTCCTGCAGGAACTCGCTGCGCAACGGCGTCGGATCGACCACGGCGAGCCTCTTGCCGTCGGCCTCGAACGCCACCCGGCCGGAGTTGACGAGCTCCAGCAGCACGGCCCCGGCCAGCGCGTTGCCGATCGACGTCGAGTCCACCAGCACGCGTCCGTCGGTCTCGTCGATGAACAGCAGCATCAGGTCTTCAGCCAGCATGCGCCCACGATATTCGGTCATCCCCGCCTCCTCAGGACGAAGCGGCGGCCGCGGCCGCGCGCCTGGCTCTGATCGCCTTCTGCACGGCATCACCGGCCCACTCGCCGCGCGTGATCTCCTTGGCGCGAGCGTTCATCTCGCGCTTGTCGCCGTCGAAGACCTTGTGCAACGCCCTGACCGCGTACAGCACGGAAATCAGCGCCGTCGTGCGCTCGTCCGGCGCCTTGTGCCCGAGCGCGACGTCACCCACCAGCCGCCTCAGCTCACGCACCTCGTCGGGCGCGTGCAGCGAGTGCGTCCGCACCGAGAAGATCCCGAGAACCCTGGTCCGCTCCACCGTGAGCACACCACGCGCCTCGAGCCGCGCCATCACGTCCCGCCGCACGTGCCTGCGCAGCTTCGCGACGGCCCGGTGCGGCCGGGCGGGTTCGGGGACCAGCCCGGAGCGGACCTGGTCCAGCAGCGCGGCCCCCGCGAGCGCGTGCTCGACCGACGAGGCGTCCGCGCGCACGCCACCGGCCACCTCGTCGAGGAACAGGAGCATCAGGTCTTCGGACAGCATGTACCCACAACGCGCGAAGGGCGCCGGACGTTGAACGTCCGACGCCCTTCGGCAACGAGAGCGGAGGATACGGGATTTGAACCCGTGAGGGGGTGAACCCAACACGATTTCCAGTCGTGCGCACTAGGCCGCTATGCGAATCCTCCGTGGAGAACCTTACCGGACGGGTGTTCCGGGACCCAAAACGGGGGTCGGCAGGCGAAGTCGCGGCCGGTCAGGGGAGTGCCCGGGGCCCTTGGTCGCAGGCTCGGCGGGCGTCGCTGCGGTGGCGCCGCAGCGTTCGGGGATGGCCTGTTGCATCCCTCGGGCCCCGTGCAGAAAAGCACCCGTTGATTCGAGGGGGCCGTGAAATGGCGACGTCAGCGCGGCGGTATCACCCTGAGTGGTCCATCGGAAAGGGCCTACCGATCAGTAGTGACTAGGCTTGCCGCGTCCTCGAGCCGTGCCTTCTCGGCACGATCTGTCATGCGAAGGGAGGTGTGGTGCCCAGTCACAAATCGTGCTGCTGCAAGGAGATGCGGCGCGTCGTACGTCATCTGGCCGTGCTGGCCGGAGCCCTGCTGCTGCAGGGGTTCGCGATGCTGAGCCAGGGCGGAGGCTATCCGCCGCTGGCTTAGCGGCACGTTCACCACAAAATGCGGAGCGGTGTTCGGAAAGCGCCGAGGTTGGCAGACCTCGGAAATGAGCGATCCGGCACCGTTTCGCTTTTTTGTCGATCAATCGACCAACGCATCGGCACTTTACACCCGGCATCGAGGGCTCCGAGAGCGTCGAAAAAGATCTTGAAGACCTGTGTCGATCTGGCGGGTGCCCGCTCGTCGTGATCCCGTGAGACCGGACCGAGGAGGGCAAACGTGAAGTACATGCTGTTGATCTACGCGGCCTCTGACCAGCAGGCGACGTGCACCGTCGAGGACTGGATCGCCTACGAGAAGGAGATGAAGGACGCGGGCGTCCTGGTCTCCGGCCACTCGCTCGCGGACCTCGTCACCGCCACCACCGTCCAGGTCGGACCGGACGGCAGGCGCAGCGTCACCGACGGACCGTTCGCGGAGACCCGCGAGGTGCTCGGCGGGTACGACGTCATCGACGTGCCCGACCTCGACGCCGCACTGGAATGGGCCGCGAAGTGCCCCGGGTCGCGGGACGGCGGGGCCGTGGTGGTCAGGCCGATCGCCGAGTTCGACTTCTGAGCCGATGAACGTCGAGCAGGTGTTCCGGGAGGAGCGCGGCCGGCTGCTCGCCACCCTGGTCAAGCGCTTCGGCGACCTCGACCTGGCCGAGGAGGTCACCTCCGACGCCGTCGAGGCGGCGCTGCGGCACTGGCCGGTGGACGGGGTGCCGGACCGCCCCGGCGCGTGGTTGCTCACGACCGCGCGCCGCAAGGCCGTCGACCGGTTGCGGCGGGACCGGGTGCACGCGGCGCGGCTCGCGATCCTCCAGGTCGAGGTGGACCGGGCGGACCCGCCGGTGGGGGACGCGCTGCCGGACGAGCGGCTGGAGCTGTTCTTCACGTGCGCGCACCCCGCGCTCGCGGAGGAGGACCGGGGTGCGCTCGTCCTGCGCTGCCTGGCCGGGTTCACGACGCCCGAGGTCGCGCGGGCCTACCTGGTGCCGGTCACGACCATGCAGCAACGGATCGTGCGCGCGAAGAAGAAGATCAGCCAAGCGCGCATCCCGTTCCGCGTGCCGGACCCGCACGAGCTCCCGGAACGCCTGCCCGGCGTCCTGCAGGCCGTCTACTCGATCTTCACCGAGGGGTACGCGGCGCGGCGCGACGACCTCGCCGACGAGGCGATCAGGCTGGCCAGGATCCTGCACGGCCTGCTGCCCGAACGCGAGGTCGCGGGGCTGCTGGCGTTGATGCTGCTGCTCCACGCCCGGCGGGACGCCCGCGGCGAACTCCTCGAAGACCAGGATCGGGAGCTGTGGGACCGCGACATGATCGCCGAGGGCACCGCATTGGCCGAACGCGCGTTGACGGGCGGATACGGCCCGTACGGCGTGCAGGCGGCCATCAACGCGTTGCACGACGAGGCGCCGGACTTCGACAGCACCGACTGGACGCAGATCGTGGCGCTCTACGACGTGCTGGCGAAGCTCGCGCCGTCGCCGGTCGTCGCGCTGAACAGGGCGGCCGCGATCGCCATGCGCGACGGGGCCGCGGCCGGGCTCGCACTGCTCGACGCGCTGTCCGGCGAACCCAGGCTGCGCGACTACCACCCGTACCGCGCGGCCAGGGCGGACCTGCTGCACCGCCTGGGCCGCGACGCCGAGGCCGCCCAGGCCTACCGCGACGCCATCGCGCTCGCGGGCACCGACTCCGAACAGGACTTCCTGCGCCGCAGGCTGGCGGCCGTCGAGGGGCAATCATGATCATGAAGTGGCTGGAGGCCGAACGCCTGGGCGTCGCGGACCTCCTCGAGGACCTGACCGACGACGAGTGGCAGCGCGAGACCCTCTGCGCCGGCTGGACCGTGCAGGTCATGGCCGCGCACCTGACCACGTCGACCCGCACCGGCTGGGGCGACGTGCTGACGGGCATCGTGCGGGCGCGGTTCGACTGGGAGCGCATGGAGGACCTGAAGGCCCGCGCGATCGCCGCGCGGTTCACCCGGTCGGAGTTGATCGCGCAGATCCGCGCGACGGCGGCCTCCCCGAAGCGCGCCCCGATGGCCGCGCCGATCGATCCGCTGGTCGACTTCCTGGTCCACGGCCAGGACGTCGCCCGCCCGCTGGGCCGCGTCCGCGAGATGCCGCCCGAACCCGCCCGGGCCGCGCTCGAGCACGTGCTGAAGAGCCCGTTCTGGGGTGCTCGCAAGCGTTTCCGCGACACCGGAATTCCCGATCTTCCGGCCCCTGAGCTGCTGCTCCTCGCCACGGGCCGGAAGTTGTCCACAGGTGGGGACAACACTGTGGACGACTCGAACACACGTTCGAAGTAGATCGTTCGCTACACTTGCGTCGGACCTCGTGCGGCACACATCTCGCGAACCTCCCCAGGGCCGGAAGGCAGCAAGGATAAGCGGGCTCTGGTGGGTGCACGGGGTCCCCTTTTTGTGTCGGTGCCCACCGGTACTGTTCCGGGCGTGGCCCTCGCTCTGTATCGCAAGTACCGCCCGGCCACGTTCTCCGAGGTCGTTGGCCAGGAGCACGTGACCGACCCGCTGCGCACCGCGCTGGCGGCGGGCCGGGTGAACCACGCGTACCTCTTCAGCGGCCCGCGAGGCTGCGGCAAGACGTCGTCGGCCCGCATCCTCGCCCGCTCGCTGAACTGCGTGAAGGGCCCCACGCCCGACCCGTGCGGCGAGTGCAACAGCTGCATCGGCCTCGCTCCCAACGGCACGGGCAGCGTCGACGTGGTCGAGCTCGACGCCGCCTCGCACGGTGGTGTCGAAGACGCGCGCGAACTCCGCGACAAGGCCTTCTACGCCCCGGCCGAGTCCAAGTACCGCGTCTTCATCATCGACGAGGCGCACATGGTCACCACGCAGGGCTTCAACGCCCTGCTGAAGATCGTGGAAGAGCCGCCGGACCACCTGATCTTCATCTTCGCCACCACGGAACCGGACAAGGTCCTCCCGACCATCCGCTCCCGCACGCACCACTACCCGTTCCGCCTGATCCCGCCCGGCGTCATGCGCACCCTGCTGGAACGCAACTGCGCCGCGGAGGGCGTGGCCGTCGAACCGTCCGTCTTCCCGCTGGTGATCCGCGCGGGCGGCGGCTCGGCCCGCGACACCCAGTCCGTCATGGACCAGCTCCTCTCCGGCGCGGGCCCGGACGGCGTGAAGTACGAGCGGGCCATCACCCTGCTCGGCGTGACCGACTCTGCCCTGATCAACGACGTGGTCGACGGCCTCGCCGCGGGCGACGGAGCCTCGGTCTTCGGCACCATCGACCGCCTGGTCGACGCGGGCCACGACCCCCGCCGCTTCGCCTCGGACCTGCTCGACCGCCTCCGCGACCTGGTCCTGCTCTGCGCGGTCCCGGACGCGGCGGACCGCAACCTGGTCAGCGCTCCGGAGGACGAGCTGGCCACCATGTCGGCCCAGGCAGAACGAATCGGCCCGGCGGCCCTCACCCGCTACGCCGAAATCGTCCACCAGGGCCTGGTCGACATGCGCGGAGCCACCGCCCCCCGCCTGCTCCTGGAACTCCTCGTCTCCCGAATGCTGCTCCCGTCCGTGAGCCAGTCGGAAGCAGCCCTGCTCCAACGCCTCGAACAGCTGGAACGGCGCCCCCCGGCCACCATCGCAGCGGCAGGCGGCGACGCCCCGGCCGCCGCGCTACCGGCAGGCGCCCCGGTCTTCACCCGCCGCTCCCAACAGCCGGCGGAACCGGCTCCGGCCGCAGCCCCGGCACAGCCGCAGCCCACCGCGCCGGCCGCAGCCGCAGCCCCGGCACCGGCACCGGCAAGGCCTGCACCGCAGGCGGCAGCCCCGGCTCCGGCCGCGCAGCCCCAGGCCACGCCGGCACCAGCAGCCGCCCCGACGCCGGCCGCCGCGCCACAGCCAGTGGCCGCCCCTGCGGCAGCGGCGCCCGCAGCAGCCACCACCACGGCGATGGACGCGACAGCGGTCCGCCGGATCTGGTCGGAACTGCTGGCAGCGGTCCGCGCGACCAGCCGCAGCACCGAGGCGATGCTGACGAACGCGATGGTCAGCGAGGTGGACGGCAACGTCGTCACGATCACCCACACCTCGGCCCCGCTGGCCCGCCGCCTGGCGGAGTCCCGCAACACAGAAGCGATCGCCACGGCGTTGTCCTCGGTCCTGGGCGGCACCTGGCAGGTCCGCTGCACCCACGGCACCCCAGGCGCCACGCCGCAGGCGACGACCCCGCCCAAGGCGGCCCGCCCGGCCCCGACCCGCCCGAGCCAGGCCAACCAACCGGCCCGCCCGCAGCCGGAACCGCACCAGCCGCAAGCCCCGCGCCCACCGGCGGACGACGTCCCACCCCCGCCGGAGCCGCCAGAGCCCGACGACCCCCTCCCGCCGGAGCCCGACGACGAGGAGGCGATGCTGGCGGAGGCCGCGCGCCCGGCAGACCCGGACGCCGTCCCGGCGGCCCAGGCGAACGACCCGGAGACAGCGATGCTGAAACTCCTGGAAGACGAACTGGGAGCCCGCCCGCTGAAGAAGGCGTAGCCGACCGGCGGGTCCGGAGCGGAGCCCGCGCGTGAAACAGGAACGCGCCGGCCAACCCGGCCACCGCCACAGCGCCACGCCCTCAAGCCCGTACGCTGGACACAATCCAAGCCCGAACCCCGAGAGGACCAGCGGTGCAACCCGGTCAGTTCGACATGCAGGCCCTTCTCCAGCAGGCCCAGTCCATGCAGCAGCAGATGGCGGAAGCCCAGCAGCAGCTGGCCGAAACGCAGATCTCCGGCAACGCGGGCAACGGCCTGGTCACCGCGACGGTCACCGGCGGCGGCGAGCTGGTGGACATCACCATCGACCCCAAGATCGTGGACCCGGAGGACGTCGAAACCCTCCAGGACCTGGTGATCGCCGCCATCCGGGACGCCAACACCAAGGCGCAGCAGCTGGTTGAGCAGAAGCTCGGTCCGCTGGCCCAGGGTGGTCTCGGCGGACTGCTCGGCTGAGAGGCTGAGAGGCCAACGAGATGTACGAGGGCCCGGTACAGGACCTGATCGACGAGCTGGGCCGGTTGCCCGGCGTGGGCCCGAAGAGCGCCCAGCGCATCGCCTTCCACCTGCTGGCAACGGAGGCCGCCGACATCGAGCGGCTCCAGAACGCACTGCAGAAGGTCAAGGAAGGCGTCGTGTTCTGCGACGTCTGCGGCAACGTGTCCGCGGAGACGACCTGCCGCATCTGCCGGGACCCGAAGCGCGACCTGAGTCTGGTCTGCGTGGTCGAGGAGCCGAAGGACGTGCAGGCGATCGAGCGCACCAGGGAGTTCAAGGGGCGCTACCACGTCCTGGGTGGCGCGCTCGACCCGCTCAGCGGCGTCGGGCCCGACCAGCTCAGGATCCGGCAGCTGCTGAACCGCATCGGGACGGCGACGAACGGTGTCGACATCTCCGAGGTCATCATCGCCACGGACCCGAACACCGAGGGCGAGGCGACGGCCACCTACCTCGTCCGGATGCTCCGGGACTTCCCGGGGCTCACGGTCACGCGGCTCGCGAGCGGGCTGCCGATGGGCGGCGACCTCGAGTTCGCCGACGAACTGACGCTCGGGCGTGCGCTATCTGGTCGCCGGAGCATGTAGCGAAGGCCGCACCGCGGCTGGGCGAGACCCGCCTGGTCGCGGTGGACGGCCCGTCCGGTGCCGGCAAGTCGACGTTCGCGCGGCACCTCGCCGCCCAACTCGACGCTCAGCTCATCAGCACCGACCACTTCGCCACCTGGGACGACCCCACGACGAAGTGGTGGCGCCGCCTGCAGGAAGCACTCGACCAGATCGAGCGCAACCAATCGGCGACCTACCGGAAAACCGACTGGTCCCAAGGCTTTCCGTGTGTCGAAGCGGGCGACGAGGTCCGGATCACTCCACAAAGGACGATCATCCTGGAAGGCTTCTCCAGTGCAAGGAAAGCGAACACCAGGACGAGCCTGACCATCTTCGTCGACCACGAGGACGAACGAGCCAGGCTGGAAAGAGCCGTCAAAAGAGACGGCGAACACCAACGGCAGCACTTCATCCGTTGGCAGCAGTACGAAAGAGGCTGGTTCGCCGTGGACGAGACCCGGCAGCGAGCCGACTACGTCGTCACGTCGAGCAGCTGAGCGCGCACGACCGAAGCCTCGGGCGTCCCGATGGCGACGAACACGTCCAACGCCGAAGCCCAGTGCGCACGAGCGGAAGCCAAGTCTCCCAACGCAAACGACGCGTCCCCGGCGAGCTGCACCGCGCGCCCCAGCACCCACCGGTTGCCGGAGTCCGAACTGACGGCAACGGCCCGCAAGGCGCATTCCAGGGCACCAGCGAAGTCTGAGGTGTCGAGGTGCGTGCGCCCGAGCACGAGCAGCACCTCCATCTCGGCCTGCCGGAACTGCGACCGCCCCGCCTCGACCAGCGCCGAACTGGCCATCGCCAACGCGTCTTCGTACCGACCCGCAGCCCGGTAAGCGGAAGCCAGCCCGCGGCGAGCCGAGCAGACGCCCCACGAGTAACTGGTCTCCACCGCGATCGCCAACGCGGCGGAGTGCTGCTCAGCGGCCTCCGAGTACCGGCCGGCGCCTTCCAGCGCGCGACCGAGCAGGTTCCGGGCGTCGCAGACGCTCTTCACGTTCTCCAGGTCCTGCGCGATCCGCATCGCCGCGGCCGCCTCGACGGCCGCCTCCTCGAACCGGCCGCGCATGATCAACGTGATGGCCATGCCCTCGTGCTGGGTGTGGCCGAAGTTCCGGGCCGCCGCGCGTTCGTAGAGGTCGCTCGCGCGCACGAAGTACGACGCGCCGAGTTCGGGTTCGCCGCGGTACGCGTAGACCTCGCCCAACGCGCGCATGGAGTTCGCCTGGGTGATCCACGAGTCGATGCGCGTGCCGACTTCCAGGGCTTCCTCGAACGTCGCGGCGGCGCGCGCGAGGTGGCCCAGCTGCATGTAGACGCCGCCGAGGTTGAACAACGCGTTGGCGAGCACCTGCAACGCGCCCATCTGGCGGGCGATCACCAGCGCGCGTTCCAGGTGGTCGGCCGCGTGTTCGAGTTCGCCGAGATCGATGAGGACGCTGCCGGCGTTCGACAGCACGGCGGCCTCGGCCTCGGGCAGCGCGATGTGTTCCTGCAACGCGATGGCCTGCTGGTAGTAGCCGAGCGCGGTGCGGTGCTGCCCGGTCACCCAGTACAGCGTGCCCAGGGACGACAGCATCGCGAGCTGGCCGAGTTCGTCGCGCGGCGCGCGGGCGCCCACGAGGCCTGCCTTGGCCGTCTCGCGCCACTCCGCCGTCAGACCCTGGGTGTAGAAGTAGCCGCGCAGCGCGTCGGCCAGCTGCCACGGCGAGTTCTCGGGATCGCGTTCGACGGCGTGCGTGACCAGCGCCACCAGGTTCGCGCGCTCGACGTCGAGCCAGGACAGGGCCTCGGTGGAGGTGCTGAACGTCCGCGGCACCACGCCGTCCAGAGGCGCCGGGCGCGGGAAGCGGAACAGCGTCGACTTCATCGCGGCGGTGGCGTTGTCGACCGAGCGGACCGCCCAGTCCTGCAACCGCCGCAGCGCGAGCCGCGAGTCGACGCGGCCCTCCTCGAACGCCAGGCGCTCGGCCGCGTAGTCCCGCAGCAGGTCGTGGAACTGGTAGCGCGACGGCGCGTGGTTCGAGATCAGGTTCGCGGTGGCCAGGCGGTCGAGACGACGGCGAGCGTCCTGTGTGGTCAGTCCCGACAACGCGGCGGCCATCTCGGGCGTGAAGTCCGTGCCGGGAACCAGCGACAGGAACCGGAACATCTGCGCGAGCTCGGGCTTCAAGGCCGTGTAGGACAGGTCGAACGCCGCGTGCACCGCGACCCGCTCGTCGCCCTCGACGGCCAAGGCCGCGAGCCGGTTGCCCGCCCTCAGCTCCTCCACGTAGTCCGCGATGGACAGCTCCGGCCGCGACACGAGGTTCGCGGCCGCGATACGCAAAGCCAATGGCAGGTGCGCGCACAACGACGCCAGCTCGGCCGCCGCGTCCTCTTGGGACGCCACCTCGTCGGCACCGAGGATGCCCGCGAGCAACGACTTCGTCTCGTGCCAGTCGAGGACGTCGAGCCGCACGTTCGACGCCGCGTGCGACACGGCGAGACCCCGCAGCGTGTCGCGGGACGTCACGAGCACCGCGCACCCCGGCGAGCCCGGCAGCAACGGCCTGATCTGCTCGGCCGAGGAAGCGTTGTCCAGCAACAACAGCACGCGCTGGCCGGTCAGCGTGGACCGGAACATCGCCTCCTGCTCGTCCTGGTCCAGAGGCACCTGGTCCGGTTCGGTGCCCAGCGCACGCAGGAAGCGCGGCAGCACGTCCACGGCGCTCAACGGCGGCCCCGGCGCGTATCCGCGCAGGTTGACGTACAGCTGGCCGTCCGGGAAGTCCGCGCGCATCCGGTGCGCAGCGTGCACGGCCAGTGCCGTCTTCCCGACCCCCGGAGGCCCGGCCAGCGTCACGACCGGAACGCCCTGAGCGGTCCGCAGCAGCGCCACGATCAGCGACACGGCCTCGTCGCGGCCCACGAAGTCGGGGATGTCGGCCGGGAGCTGCGACGGCACGACCCGTTCCGGCTTCGCGGCCACCACCGGCGCACCCGAGGAGGCCGCGACCGAGCCGATCGACCCGGACAGCACCTGGCCGTGCACGCGCCGCAGCTCGTCGCCGGGGTCGATGCCCAGCTGGTCGCCGAGCAGCCGGGACACGCGCTGGTAGGCGGCCAGCGCCTCGCTCTGCCGTCCCGAGCGGTACAGCGCGACCATCAGCTGCGCCCAGAACCGTTCGCGCAGCGGGTGTTCGCTGGTCAGGCGGGACAGCTCGGCGACGAGCTCGCCGTGCCGGCCGAGTTCCAGGTCGACCTCGACCCGGCGTTCCAGCACGTGCAGGCGGCGTTCGTCGAGCCGCGGCACCTCGTCGCGGTGCAGGACCTCCGACGGCACGTCGACCAGGGCCGGACCGCGCCACAGGGCGAGCGCGGCGGCGAACGCGGCCGACGCGGCCTGGAGGTTCCCGGCGGCGCGGGCCTGTTCGCCCTGCTCGATCAACGGCTCGAAGCGCAGCAGGTCGATGTGTTTCTCGTCGATGTCGATCAGGTAGCCGTCGGGGACGGTCTTGATCGGAACAGACGGCCCGAGCAGTTGTCTGAGACGCATCACATACGTCTGGAGGGTCGCGCGCGCTCGCGCGGGAGGGTCTACTCCCCACACGTTGCCGGCGAGCTCGTCCACGGACACGGACGTGCCCGCGCGCAGCAGCAGTGACACCAGCAACGCACGCTGCCGACCGGCTCTGACCAGCAGCGGTTCACCGTCGAGGAGTACTTGGAGGGGGCCGAGCACGCGGAACTCGACCGATCTGCTCATGCGACCTCCTCCGCGTGTCGTTGTTGTTTCTACAGCCTAGGAGAGCGTCCGACGCATCTGCCGTGCTCACGTTGGGTCAGCGGCCGTGCGCCGGACGTATCAGAATGCCTGGTCTAGTGGCCGGATCGTGACCTGAGTAACCCCGGAGGGGGTATGAACAACGGTTATGGTCGGCGACCACACCGTGAGATGTGCGGATTGTCCAAGGGGTGTTTGATGGTCCACTCAGTAACGGCTCGCCGCCGTTGGGTTGCCGCGATCGGCTTCCTCAGCGTCAGCGCGCTCGCCCTGTCCGGTTGCGCGCAATCCCAGCGCGACTCTGGCGGCGGCGGCAAGGAAGGCGGCACGCTGACTTTCGGCGCCGCCGGCGCGCCGAAGCTCTTCGACCCGTTCTACGCGACTGACGGCGAGACCTTCCGGGTCTCACGCCAGATGTTCGAGGGCCTGGTCGGCTTCAAGCCGGGTACCGCCGAGGTCGAGCCCGCGCTCGCCACGAAGTACGAGCCCTCCGCGGACGGCAAGACGTGGACGTTCACCCTCAAGGAGGGCGTGAAGTTCCACGACGACACGGAGTTCAACGCTGAGGCCGTGTGCTTCAACTTCAACCGCTGGTACAACCAGAAGGGCGCCGGCACGTCCGACGCCGTCTCCCAGTACTGGCTGGACAACTTCGGCGGCTTCGCGAGCACGCCGGACAAGCCCTCCCTGTTCAAGTCCTGCACGGCCAAGGACGCCAAGACCGCCGTGGTCGAGCTGAACGAGGTCACCTCGCAGTTCCCGTCGGTCCTCGGCTTCACGTCGTTCTCGATCTCCAGCCCGACGGCGCTGCAGAAGTACGACGCGGACAACGTCCAGGCCGCCGGTGACGCGTTCACCTTCCCGGCGTACGCGAACGAGCACCCGACCGGCACGGGCCCGTTCAAGTTCAGCAAGTACGACAAGGCCAACAACACCGTGGAGCTCGTCAAGAACGACGGCTACCACGGCAACAAGGCCAAGCTGGACAAGATCGTCTTCAAGATCATCCCGGACGAGACCGCCCGCAAGCAGGCGCTCAAGGCCGGCGACATCGACGGCTACGACCTGCCGAACGCGGCGGACTGGGCCGGTCTGAAGACCGACGGCTTCAACGTGGCGATCCGCCCGGCGTTCAACGTGTTCTACCTGGGCATCAACCAGAAGAACAACCCGAAGCTCGCCGACCTCAAGGTCCGCCAGGCGCTGCAGTACGCGATCAACCGCGAGCAGCTCGTCAAGTCGCAGCTGCCCGAGGGCGCCAAGGTCGCGACGCAGTTCATGCCGGACACCGTCAACGGCTACAACAAGGACCTGAAGGCCGTCGGCTACGACGTCAACAAGGCCAAGTCGCTGCTGGCCGAGGCCGGTGCCACCGACCTGACGCTGAAGTTCTACTGGCCGTCCGAGGTCACGCGTCCGTACATGCCGTCCCCGAAGGACCTGTTCGGCGCCATCTCCGGTGACCTGCAGGCCGCCGGCATCAAGATCGACGTCGTCACCAAGCCGTGGAACGGTGGCTACCTGACCGACGTCGACGGCGGTATCCCGGACCTGTTCCTGCTCGGCTGGACCGGCGACAACGGCACGGCGCACAACTGGGTCGGCACGTTCTTCGGCCGCACCGACAACCGCTTCAACACCGGTGTGTCGCCGTGGGGCGCCACGCTCGCCGCGGACCTGGCCAAGGCCAACTCCGAGCCGAACGAGGCCAACCGCACCAAGATGTACGAAGAGATCAACAAGAAGATCATGGAAGAGGACCTTCCGGCGATCCCGATCTCGCACTCCCCGCCCGCGTTGGTGCTCAAGTCCGACGTCAAGGGTCTCGTGCCCAGCCCGTTGACCGACGAGAAGTTCGGCCCCGTCTCCAAGGGCTGAGTCGAACCAGCTCCCACCACAAGAGAACAACGGGGTAGCTCAAGTGCTCCGCTACACCATTCGACGGCTGGTCCAGCTGGTCGGCGTGGTGCTGGTGCTCTCGCTGCTGCTCTTCTCCTGGTTGCGCGTACTCCCAGGAGGGCCGGTCTCGGCCCTCCTGGGAGATCGTTCTACTCCGGAGAAGGCGGCGGAGCTCACCAAGCAGCTCGGCCTCGACCAACCGATCGTCCTCCAGTACTTCAAGTTCCTCGGTCGCGCGGCGACCGGCGACTTCGGCGTCTCCACCGGTGTTCAGCCCGGTGACTCGGCGCTCGACATCTTCCTGACGCGGTTCCCCGCGACGCTCGAGCTGAGCTTCTTCGCGATCCTCATCGCGATCGCGGTCGGCGTTCCGCTCGGATACCTCGCGGCCAAGCGCCGCGGTGGCGTGTTCGACAACCTCAGCGTCGTCGGCTCGCTCATCGGCGTCGCGGTGCCGGTGTTCTTCCTGGCCTTCGTGCTCAAGGGCGTGGCCTCGTCCGCGCTCGGCCTGCCCTCCAGCGGCCGTCAGGACGCCATCGACGCCACCCGCGTCACCGGCTTCTTCACGCTCGACGGGATCATCACCGGCGAGTGGGACGCGACGTTCAACGCGCTGGAACACCTGATCCTGCCGTCGATCGCGCTCGCCACGATCCCGTTCGCGGTGATCTTCCGGATCACCCGCGCGGCCGTGCTCGACGTGCTCGACGAGGACTTCGTGCGCACCGCCGAGTCGAAGGGCCTCACCGCACCGGTGATCCGCCGCCGGCACGTGCTGCGCAACGCGATGCTCCCGGTCGTCACGACGATCGGTCTGCAGACCGGTGCGTTGCTGTCCGGTGCCGTGCTCACCGAGAAGGTGTTCGGCTTCCCCGGTGTCGGTGAGGCGCTCGCCATCGGGTTCGAACGGCGTGACTACCCGGTGCTGCTGTTGTTGATCATCATGGCCACGAGCGTCTACGTCGTGGTCAACCTGCTGGTCGACCTCTCGTACGCGCTCATCGACCCGCGCATCAGGACGAGGTGAGACCAGTGGCACTTGGTGTGAAGTCCAAGAAGGACAAGATCGACGGCCTCGCCGAGACCGCGGGCGTCTCGCTCGCGGCCAGCGCGTGGAAGCGGTTGAAGCGCAGCCCGGTGTTCCTCACCGGCGCGGTGATCATCGGCATCTTCGTCGCGATCTCGGTGCTCTCGCCGTGGCTGGCACCGCACGACCCGTCCAGCCCGATGCTGATCGACCAGGTCGTGAAGGCGCGCAACGAGATCCCGCCCTCGCAGCCGGGCCACCCGCTCGGCGGCGACCTGCAGGGCCGCGACTTCCTGTCGCGCCTGCTGATCGGCTCGCAGCAGACGTTGATCGTCGGCATCGGCGCGACGATCATCGGCCTCACCGGCGGCCTGATCCTGGGCACGCTCGCGGGCGCGCTCGGCGGCTGGGTCGACTCGATCGTCATGCGTGTCGTCGACGTCATGCTCTCGCTGCCGTCGCTGCTGCTGGCGTTCTCGATCGCGGCGATGTTCGCGCGGCCCAGCCAGTTCACCGTGATCCTCGCGGTGGCGATCGTGCAGATCCCGGTGTTCGCCCGGTTGCTCAGAGGCTCGATGCTGGCGCAACGGCACAGCGACCACGTGCTGGCCGCGACCGCGCTGGGCGTGAAGAAGGGCGCGATCGTGTTCCGGCACATGCTGCCGAACTCGCTCGGCCCGGTGATCGTCCAGTCGACCCTGGTGCTCGCCACGGCGATCATCGAGGCGGCCGCGCTGTCGTTCCTCGGCCTCGGCAACCCGGACGACCGGATCCCGGAGTGGGGTCAGATGCTCGGCGACGTGCAGAAGGTGTTCGACACCCATCCGCAGCTCGCCGCGTACCCCGCCATCTGCATCATCATCGTCGCGCTCGGCTTCACGCTCATGGGCGAGACCCTGCGCGAAGCCCTCGACCCGAAGAACAGGCGGTGAGTCGTCGTGGCACTGCTCGAAGTTCGTGACCTCTCCGTCGTGTTCCAGCGTCGTGGCGAGGAACCGTTCACCGCGGTCGACGGCGTCAGCTTCGACGTCGAGCCCGGCCAGACGGTCGGGCTCGTCGGCGAGTCGGGCTGCGGCAAGTCGGTGACCTCGCTGGCGATCATGGGTCTGCTGCCCAAGCGCGGCACCAAGATCACCGGCACGGTGTCCTACGACGGCACCGACCTGCTCAAGCTGTCGGACAGGGAGATGCGCGACCGTCGCGGCCGCGATCTCGGCATGGTCTTCCAGGACCCGCTGTCGTCGCTCAACCCGGTCATCCCGATCGGCCTGCAGGTCACCGAGGTGCTCGAACGTCACCGCGGCCTGGCCCGCAAGGAAGCGATGATCGAGGCCAAGGACCTGCTCGACAAGGTCGGCATCCCTGACCCGAACCGGCGGCTCAAGGAGTACCCGCACCAGCTCTCCGGCGGTATGCGGCAGCGCGCTCTCATCGCGATCGCGCTCGCGTGCCGGCCGAAGCTGCTGATCGCGGACGAGCCGACGACGGCGCTCGACGTGACCATCCAGGCCCAGATCCTCACGCTGATGAAGGAACTGGTGCAGGACCTCGGCACCGCGCTCGTGATGATCACCCACGACCTGGGTGTCGTCGCGGGCCTGTGCGACGAGGTCAACGTGCTGTACGGCGGCAAGGTCGTCGAGAAGGCGCCGCGGCACCCGCTCTTCGCGGAGCCGCGCCACCCGTACACACACGGCCTGCTGGCGTCGATCCCGCGCCTGGACGCCGGGCGGGGCGAGAAGCTCACGCCCATCAAGGGGTCCGTCGCGGACAACATCCCGTGGACGAGCGCCTGCGCGTTCGCTCCCCGGTGCCCGAACGCGCTGGACGTCTGCCGCGCGGAGACGCCGGCCGAGGAAGACCAGCTGGGCCGTCTGCTCCGCTGCCACAACCCGGTCGTGCCGGGAACTCCCGCGGCCGAGGAGGTGCCGGTATGAGCGAGACCCTGGTTTCCGTCCAGGACATGAAGGTGCACTTCCCGATCAAGCGGGGGGTGTTCTTCGACCGGACCGTCGGCCACGTCTACGCGGTGGACGGCGTCGACCTGGAGATCAAGCGCGGCGAGACCTACGGCCTCGTCGGCGAGTCGGGCTGCGGCAAGTCCACCCTCGGGCGGGCGATGCTGCGGCTCAACGAGCCGACCGCGGGCAAGATGGTCTTCGACGGGCAGGACTTCTCGACCCTGAAGGGCGAGGAGCTGCGCAAGATGCGGCGCCGGATCCAGATGGTGTTCCAGGACCCGCTGTCGTCGCTCGACCCGCGTCAGTCGGTCGAGTCGATCCTGGTCGAGGGCCTGCGGGCGCACGGCCTGGACGAGGGCAAGGAGTCCACCGCCAAGAGGCTGCGCGAGCTGCTGACGGCCGTGGGCCTGCCGACGACGGCGCTGCGCAAGTACCCGCACGAGTTCTCCGGCGGTCAGCGGCAGCGCATCGGCATCGCGCGGGCGCTGGCGCTCAACCCGGACCTGATCGTCGCCGACGAGCCGGTGTCCGCGCTGGACGTGTCGGTGCAGGCCCAGGTCGTGAACCTGCTCGAGGAACTCCAGGAGCAGTTCGGCCTGACCTACCTGGTGATCGCGCACGACCTCGCCGTCGTGAAGCACATCTCCGACCGGGTCGGCGTGATGTACCTCGGCGGCCTGGTCGAGGAGGCCTCCGCCGACGACCTCTACGCCGAGCCGCTGCACCCGTACACGCGGGCGCTGCTGTCGGCGATCCCGGTGCCCGACCCCGTGGTCGAGGACCGGCGCGAACGGATCCTGCTCGCGGGTGACCTGCCGTCGCCCGCGAACCCGCCGAACGGCTGCCGGTTCCACACCCGGTGCCCGTGGCGGCAGGCGACTCGTTGTGACACGGAACGGCCCGCGCTGCGCGAGCTCAAGCCGGGTCACAAGGTGGCGTGCCACTACGCCGAGCAGATCCAGTCCGGCGAGATCCAGCCGCACGAGGTGAAGCCGATCCTGGTGGAGGAGGGCGACGGCCTGTCGCCCGACGTGCCGCTCGTCGGCCCGGCCTCGGTCACCGAGGCGCTGAACCCCTAGTTCGAAACCGCACGCGGGGACCTTTCGTTCGCGTCACGCGAACGAAAGGTCCCCGCGTGCGTTCCGCAAGGCGGGCTTGAGGGGGTGGTGGTCCAGTTCAGGGATGGACAGTCGTGGCTCGATCCTTCTCCGCGCGGCGGAGATCGCGTCCGTCGACGGCCTCGAGGGCGTCACGATCGGGCGGCTCGCCGTCGAACTCGGCATGAGCAAGAGCGGGGTGTTCTCGCACTTCGGTGCGAAGGAAGAGCTCCAGATCTCGACCGTGCACACGGCGGCGGAGATCTTCGCGAACGAGGTCGTGGTCGCCGGCGGCACGGTGCTCGACCTGGCCGACCGCTGGCTCGACTACTCGAAGCGCCGCGTGTTCCCCGGCGGCTGCTTCTTCGTCGTCACGCGGTCGGAGTTCGCCGCCAGGCCCGGCCGGGTGCGGGACGCGTTGATGCTCTTCAACCTGCGCTGGATCTCACTGCTGGAACGGCTGTGCGGCGACGCCCAGCTGGCGTTCGAGGTGGACGCCCTGCTGGCGGCCGCGGACCGGTTCGCGGTGCTCTACGACGACGCCTCGGCGTACGAGAGAGTGCGGTTGGCGTTGCGCGCACGGCTCTGAAGAAAACGTTGCTTCGTGCAACGATCGGCCCATCGTGAGAAGGGGACACGGTGTGGCATCGCTGCGGAAGATCAGCGACGGTCTTGACGACGTGCTCGACAAGGCTGCGGAAGCGGGCAAAGCGCTCCGGAACGCTGCTGAACTGGCCGAGGAAGCGCAACAAACTTCTCGCGAGTGCGGGTGAAGGAAGCCTGCAGGCGGACGTCGATGCGACCAATGATCAGTTCGTCCAGGTCGTCGACGGTGCCGCCGGACTTCACCGGCTTCTCGGCAATGCCATTTCCGGCGTCGAAAAAATCCTGCACAACTTGAGGGTGGGGCCGCTCGGCAGCGATGATTCCCGTGGCAACAGAGATTCCGGCAGGGGCGACAAAGATGAGCGGGCGAGTCAGCTCCGGAAAGAACTACCTCCACCGGTTCAACCGCGGTCGGGGCAGAAGACTCACGGTCGTTGGTTCACCGGTGCGGCGGGAGAGGCCGAGTCGATCGTCAGCGGTGTCGACGACATGGCGGCCGCAGCCGAGCAACACCTTGCCGGCATCGGTGTTCCGGCAGTTCCCATCACCACGTCAGACGTTGAATTGAAGCTGGCCGTGCACATGGCACAGCAGGGCATCAGGGATGCGACCGTGGTCATCAACCACATGCCGTGCAAGGGTGACTTCGGCTGTGACACGCTGGTTCCCGTCGTGCTGCCGGAAGGAAGCTCGCTGACTGTCTACGGGATCAACCGGCGCGGCATGACCGTGAAGAAGACCTAGACCGGAGGAGCAAGGGCGTCGTGGAGCTGAAGGTCTGGTGGGACGAGGACAGCGACGAACCGACGATCGTCCGGACGCAGGACGAGTTGGCCGCATTGCGAGAGGCGGTGAGTGTGCTCGACTACCCGGTCGTGCTGGAGATGCTGGACGCGGCTCATCCGCATCGTGTGATTCTCGATGCTGGTTTTCACGGAGACCGCGGGGTCTTGTTCTACTCAGGAGCAGAGCACAGGGAAGGGGTCTACAGCAAAAACCCAGCGAGCGAGGACCATGCGCCAGAACCTCGCCTTTACTACTACATGTCCAGCGATCGGGAGTTTCCAGCCTCTGCGGAATACCCGGTCGACGTCGTGTGGCAGGCGTGCGAAGAATTCATGAATTCAGATGGCACACGTCCAACTGTTGTCGAGTGGCAACCGCGATCTGTGCTGCGTCGCTCAGCCGACGCGACCTCCTAGCGATCAAGACACATGGCCAGGTCGTGAGTCTTGAGTGGCGCGTTGGTGCTCTACGACGACGCCTCGGCGTACGAGAGAGTGCGGTTGGCGTTGCGCGCACGGATCGCCATGCCGACCGGGATCGAGATGAGCGTGGCGACACCGAACGACAGCAGCATCGCGAGCCACGCCTCGTCCACCAGCTGACCGCCGATGTACCCGACGGTCGCGGGGTAGAGGCTCCAGAGCGCCGAGCCGACGGCCGCGACCGGCACGAACCGGCGGAACGGCCACTTCAGCGCCCCCGTCAGCAACGCCCCGACGATGCCGCCCGCCGGCAGGAACCGCGCGGCGATGAGGATCGTCTCGCCCTTGGACGCGAGCTGGTCTGCCGTCCACACGACCATGGCGCGCGCCTTGGCGTTCTTGTTGACCTTGTCGAGGGCCTTCATGCCCATTCGGCGGCCTGCGGTAAAGTTGATCATGTCGCTGACCAGGCACCCCGCCGCGGCGACGAGCACGACGAGGTAGAGCGGCACCTCACCGGACGCGGCCAGGACCCCGGCGCCGATGAGCACGGCCTCCGTCGGTGCCAGCGGCACGACGGCGACCAGGAACAGCACTACGAGGCTGGCTGCGGTGCTCATGATCGGTGAACGTACGTGACCCAGGTGAACAATCCCGGCCAGGGGCTTTCTTCAGCGCGTCCACAGGATCCAGAGTGGATCTAGGCTGAAGTCCGTGCCGTTCACCCTCGCCCATCCGGCAGCGGTGCTGCCGTTGCGGCGGTGGTTCTGGTTCCCCGGACTGGTCGCGGGGGCCGTCGCCCCGGACGTCGGTTACTACCTGCCGCTCGTGCCCACCCACAACGTCCTCGGCGCGTCCCTGGCTGCCGCGGTGTTGTTGCTGGTCGGACGCCTGATGCTGCCTTCGTTGATGGCGTTGGCGCCGACGTTCGTGCGAGCGCGGGTGTCTCGTCCGGGAGATCTGAAGAGGCCGTTCGTGCGGGCGTTGTCCATTGTGGTCGGCGTGCTCACCCACCTGTTGTGGGACGCCTTCACGCAGACGGACGGCTGGTTCGTGCGGCAGTGGGACTGGCTGGACCTCTCGGTCGTCGGCCCGCACCGGCTCTACAACGTGATCGGGTACACGTCGTCGCTCGGCGGGATGGTCCTGCTGGGCTGGATGGCGGCCCGCTGTCCGAAAGGGCATGACTGGCCGGCGTGGACCGGGACGTCCCGGCACTGGATCCGGGTCCTCATCGGAGCTGTCGCGGTCGCCGGCGCCGTCTGGTCGTTGTCCGATCCGGTCAGCCAGGTGAGCCTCTACGACTGGGTCCGACGCCTCCTACTAGGCGTGATCCAGGGCACATGTGTCGCGCTGCTCGCGCACGCCGTCCTCTGGCTGGTCCGCCAGTCACGTCGTGACTTCCGATGACAACGTCTTCCGGCCGCTAGACCTCCGATCTGTCACCCGTTCTTCCTGGGCTTCTGCCGTTGACCTCCTGATTCCTGCCGTCTTAACGTCCGAACTCAATTGGAAAGCTTCTTAACCAATCCTTCGAGCCGCCGCCTTTGCCCAGGAGGAACGAAGTGATCAAAAAGCACACCAGAACAGGTGTCGCGATAGCCCTGCTGGCGCTCGTGGTCCCCCAGATCGCGGCGTCGGGCACGGCCAACGCGGCTGATTCCCTGCTGTCGGCCAACAAACCCACCACCGTCTCGTCCGTCGAGGCCGAGACCTTCGGTGGCGCCAACGCCGTCGACGGGGACTCGTCCACCCGGTGGGCGAGCCTCGAGGGCGTCGATCCGCAGTGGATCGCCGTCGACCTCGGCGGCACCTCCACCGTCTCCAAAGTCAAGATCAACTGGGAGGCCGCGTACGCCTCCGAGTACAAGATCCAGACCTCGGCGGACGGGTCGTCGTGGAGCACCAAGAAGACCCTCACCGGTCAGAACGGTGGCATCGACGAGACGAGCCTGACCGGCGTGTCGGGCCGCTACGTGCGGATCTACGGCACCAAGCGCGGCACGTCGTACGGCTACTCGATGTTCGACCTGGAGGTGTGGGGCAGCAACCCCAACGGCGACAACACCGCGCCGACCGCCCCGTCCGGGCTCACCAGCACGGGCACCACGTCGAGCTCGGTGAGCCTGCAGTGGACGGCCGCGACCGACAACGTCGGCGTGACCGGCTACGACGTGCTGCGCAACGGCAGCGTCGTGGGCTCGCCGACCGGCACCACGTTCACCGACGCGGGCCTCGCGTCCGGCACGGCGTTCACCTACACCGTCAAGGCGCGCGACGCGGCCGGCAACCTCGGCCCGGCGAGCAACGCGGTGCAGGCGACCACCCAGCCCGCCGCTCCCGGCGACACCATCACGGTCGTCGCCGCCGGTGACATCGCGTCGCTGACCAACACCGAGCACTACGAGACGGCGAAGCTGATCGACCAGATCAAGCCGAACCACATCCTCACGGTCGGCGACAACCAGTACGACAGCGGCACCTTGACGGAGTTCAAGGCGCACTACGACAAGTCGTGGGGCCGCTACAAGAGCATCACCCACCCGGCGACCGGCAACCACGAGTGGGAGGACAACCTCAACGGCTACAAGTCCTACTTCGGGGCGCAGGCCTACCCGCAGGGCAAGCCGTACTACAGCTGGGAAGCGGGCGACTTCCACTTCGTGTCGTTCGACTCCCAGAAGCTCTACGACACCGGCAGCGACTCGACCCAGCTCAACTGGCTGAAGGCCGACCTCGCCGCGAACACCAAGAAGTGCGTCGTCGGCTACTGGCACCACCCGCGGTTCAACTCGGGCGAGTACGGCGACAAGTCCGTCATGGCCCCGCTGTGGAACGCGTTCGCGGACGCCAAGGCCGACCTGGTGCTCAGCGGTCACGACCACCACTACGAGCGGCTCAAGCCGTTGAACAAGAGCGGTTCGGTCGACGAGGCCAGCGGCCTGCGCGCCGCGATCATCGGCATCGGCGGTGACTACCTCTACTCCAACGTCAAGCCGCGTACGGGCGTGGAGAAGTGGTTCGCCGACTCGCACGGCGTCGTGAAGTTCACCCTGTCCGGCACTTCCTACTCGTGGGAGGTCATCGACACCGCGGGCAAGGTGCGCGACAAGGCCGGTCCTTACACCTGTCGTTGATCGCATCTGGCTGTTGACCGCATCTGGCTGTTGATCGGAGGCCGTCGTGTACATCGCAACCGCTAGGCAAGCTCCGGCATCTGGTGGCACCGGCAGGATCGCGGGGAACGTCCTCGCACTGGGCGCGGTGTCCCTGCTCACGGACGTCTCGTCCGAGATGGTCACCGCCATCCTGCCGCTGTACCTGGTGCTGGGGCTGGGTTTCTCCCCGCTGCAGTTCGGTGTGCTCGACGGCATCTACACCGGTGTGACAGCACTCGTTCGCGTTGCCGGCGGTCACGCGGCGGACCGCTGGCAACGGCGCAAGTTCGTGGCCGGACTCGGGTACGGGATCTCGGCGCTGGGCAAGCTCGGCCTGCTCGCCGCCGGGACCTCGGCCACCGCGATGGGGCTCGTGCTGGCCGGGGACCGGACCGGCAAGGGCTTGCGCACCGCGCCGAGGGACGCGCTGATCACGTTGAGCAGCGAGCCCTCGGCGCTCGGACGGGCCTTCGGTGTCCACCGCGCCATGGACACCGTCGGCGCGTTCCTCGGACCGCTGCTGGCGTTCTGCCTCCTGTGGACGCTCCCGGCACGGTACGACGTGGTGTTCGTGGTGAGCTTCTGCTTCGCCGCACTGGGTTTTCTGGTGCTCGTGCTGTTCGTGCGGGATCACCGGGACGTGCTGCCACGCGTCGCGGTGTCGCTGCGATCGGCGTTCGGTTTGCTGCGCTCCAGGCCGTTCCGGCGGGTCTGCCTGGTCGCGTGCGGGCTCGGGTTCCTGACGCTGGGCGACGGGTTCATCTACCTGCTGCTGCAGAAGAAGCTCGACGTCGAGCTCGCCTACATCGCACTGCTGCCCCTCGGCACGGCCGGCGTGTACCTGCTCGCCGCCGTGCCGCTGGGGTCCCTCGCCGACCGGGTCGGGCGCTGGCGGATCTTCCTGGCCGGTCACGTCGCCCTGCTCGGCGCGTACGTGCTGCTGGCCGGGACGTCCGGGATCTCGTTGCTCGTGGGGGTTCTGGTGCTGCACGGGTTGTTCTACGCGTGCACCGACGGCGTGCTGATGGCCGTCGCCGGGCCGCTGATCCCCGACGAACTGCGCACGTCCGGTCTGGCCCTGCTGCAGACCGGGCAGGTGCTCGCCCGTGCCGCTTCCTCGGTTCTGTTCGGCGCACTCTGGACGTGGTTCGCGTGGTGAGGATCCTGATCGTCATCGCCGCCGTGATCGTTCTGGGCGCGGGTGCGACCGCCTACGCCCTGCGCGCTCCGGAGGAGGTCTCCGTCGCGGTGGAGGCCGGTCCGGTCGAGCTGTCGTCCGGTCGGCTGCTGTTCGTGGACGAGGCGAGCGGCAAGGTCGCGTCCGTGCCGTTGAGTTCGCCCGGCGGTCCGCGCAGGGTGAGTTCGTTGTCCTGCAAGCGCTTCTACACCGCGGCCGGACAGGGCTTCTGCCTCGCGGACGCCTCCGGCCCGCTTCCGGGTGCCGCGGCCGTGTGGGTCGACCGGGGCCTGACCGAACGCCGCCGGGTGGAGGTGGACGGCGTCCCGAACCGCGCCAAGCTGTCCGCGGACGGCCGGATGGCGTCGTGGACGACGTTCGTGACCGGCGACTCGTACGCCCAGGCCGGCACGTTCTCGACGCGGACCGCGATCTTCGACCAGGAGACCGAGGTCTACTCCAGCAACATCGAGGGCACGCGGGTCGCCGGCATGAAGACGACCAACGACATGAACTGGTGGGGCGTCACGTTCGCCCCCGACGACCGCACCTACTACGCGACGCTCAGCACCGGCGGCAAGACGTACCTGGTGCAGGGGGACGCGGTGGACGAGTCCGCGAAGACGTTGCGGGAGAACGCCGAGTGCCCGTCGCTGTCCCCGGACGGCACGCGGGTGGCGTTCAAGAAGCGCGTGCCGGGCGACGGCGCGCGGCCGTGGCGCCAGCACGTGCTGGACCTGACCACGATGGTGGAGACACCGCTGGCCGAGACGCGTGGGATCGACGACCAGGTCGTGTGGCTCGACAACGACACCATCGCCTACGGCCTGCCGGGAGAGGGCATCTGGGCCGTGCAGGCCAACGGGGAGGGCGCACCGCGGCAACTGGTGCCGCACGCGTCCTCCCCGTCCGTCGTCTCCTAGCGGTTGGCGCGGTTGACGGCGCTCACGATCGCGCGGAACGACGCCGCGACCGTGGACGAGTCGATGCCCACGCCCCACAGCACGCGGTCGCCCACGGCGCACTCGAGGTAGGCGGCCGCGCGGGCGTCGTCACCGGCGGACAGCGCGTGCTCGGCGTAGTCCAGCACCCGCACGTCGTACCCGACCGACGCGAGCGCGTCGACGAACGCCGCGATCGGCCCGTTGCCCGAGCCCGTGATCTCCTGCTGGTCGCCGTCGATCAGCAGGGTCGCGGTGATCTCCTCGCGTCCGCTGCCGTCCGAACTCGCCTTGTGCTTCAACAGGTACAGCGGCACCCGGCCGTGCAGGTACTCCTCCGCGAAGGCGTCCCACATCTCCTTCGGGTTGATCTCGCCGCCCTGCGTGTCGGTGACCTCCTGGATCACCTTCGAGAACTCGATCTGCAGCCGGCGCGGCAGGTCCAGGTGGTGCTCCTGCTTCATCAGGTACGCCACGCCGCCCTTGCCGGACTGCGAGTTGACCCGGATGACGGCCTCGTAGTTGCGCCCGACGTCCTTGGGGTCGATCGGCAGGTAGGGGACCTCCCACTGGAAGTCGTCGACGTGCGTCCCGGCCTCCTTGGCGTCGGCCTCCAGCGCCTCGAAGCCCTTCTTGATGGCGTCCTGGTGGGAGCCGGAGAACGCCGTGAACACCAGGTCGCCGCCGTACGGGTGCCGCTCGGGCACCGGCAGCTGGTTGCAGTACTCGACCGTGCGGCGCACCTCGTCGATGTCGCTGAAGTCGATCTGCGGGTCGATGCCCTGGCTGAACATGTTCATGGCCAGCGTCACCAGGCACACGTTGCCGGTCCGCTCGCCGTTGCCGAACAGGCAGCCCTCGATCCGGTCGGCCCCGGCCAGGTAGCCCAGCTCGGCGGCGGCGACGCCGGTGCCCCGGTCGTTGTGCGGGTGCAGGCTGAGGATGATGGCCTCGCGGTTGGCCAGGTTCCTCGACATCCACTCGATGGAGTCCGCGTACACGTTCGGCGTGGCCATCTCGACCGTCGCCGGCAGGTTGATGATCAGCGGCTTCTCGGGCGTCGGCGCGATGATCTCCTGCACCGCGTTGCACACCTCGAGCGCGTAGCTCAGCTCCGTGCCCGTGTACGACTCCGGCGAGTACTCGTACCGGAAGTCGGTCTCGGGGTAGTCCTTCTCCTGCGTCTTCGCGAACCGCGCCGCGTCGGTGGCGATCTTCTTGATGCCGTCCCGATCGCTGCGGAACACCACCCGCCGCTGCAACACCGACGTCGAGTTGTAGAAGTGCACGATCGCCTTGCTCGCCCCGCGCAGCGACTCGAACGTCCGCGCGATGAGCTCCTCACGGCACTGCGTCAGCACCTGGATCGTCACGTCGTCCGGGATCGCCCCGTCCTCGATGATCTCCCGCACGAAGTCGAAGTCCGTCTGGCTGGCCGCCGGGAAGCCGACCTCGATCTCCTTGAAGCCCATCCGCACCAGCAGGTCGAACATCTTCCGCTTGCGCGCGGGCGACATGGGGTCGATCAGCGCCTGGTTGCCGTCCCGCAGGTCCACCGCGCACCACAGCGGCGCGGTCTCCGCCCGCTTGGCCGGCCAGGTGCGGTCAGGCAGGTCGACCACCTCCACCACCTCGTGGAACGGCCGGTACCGGTGGAACGGCATGCTGCTGCCCAGCTGCCGGTTCCACGACTGCTGCTGTTCGGGCGCCTTGCGGGAGGGCTTGCGAATCCTGCTCGAGCCGGAGCTGTAGGCGTCCGGCGAGTCAGGGCTGACGGTGGTGAAGGCCTCGTTGGAGGTCATGGTCCTCGTACTCCTGCGGGTCGTCGCTGGGGAACGACCGGCGGCAACGCTGAGTCCCGCGACGGGGGGCCGGTCTGATCAGACCCCGTCACGGCAGCGAAGCAGGAGGGAACGCCACACGCCGGACAGCCTAGCCACAGAGGCGGGCCCGATGGAACTCGACGACCGGATCGTGGGACACACCGCGGGGGACTCCGCCCGATTCGCCCGACGTCGCCGCACGGCGGATCTGCGGTTGCTCCATCCGGCCTCACCTGCGCAAAGCAGGTCAGTTCGCAAGTTTTGGGGTGCGCGCAGCCGGGAATTGAACAGCCATGTCCAGATTACGTACCACCAGTGGCCGCGGCACGGCTTCCCGCGTGATCAGCGGCATCGGCGCGCTCTTCGCCCTCATCGAGGTGCTCTACATCTTGATGATCATCCTTGGTGCGAACCAGGGAAACGCCTTCTTCAAGTTCGTCCAGTCCCTCGCCGAGCCCCTGGCGCTGTTCTTCCCAGGACTGTTCGGCACCGGCAACTACAACCTCGACGTCTTCCTGAACTACGGTCTCGCAGCCGTGTTCTGGCTGGTTGTGACCGGTCTGCTCGCACGTGCGGTGTCGCGCTACTGAGTAGTAGATTCCGGCGGTATGCGGACTCGTGCGGTCGGGATCGCCGCCGGAATCATCAGCTGGGTCGGCCTCGCGCTGGCGGTGCTGCTCGTCGTCCACGTCGTGCTCACCGTCGGCGGAGCCAACCCGGCGAACCCCATCACCACCACGGTCAAGGAACTCGCGGAGCCCCTCGCGCTCGCCTTCCGGGACCTGTTCGACCCCGAGGACGCCAAGCTCAAGGTGATCGTCAACTTCGGGCTGGCGGCGCTCTTCTGGCTCGGCGTTCGAGCGATCGTCCTTAAGCTCGTTAGGCGCCTGAACTAGGTTCCAACACATGGCGCGTGACGACTTTTGCAACAGCTGTGGTGCCCCGTACGCCGACACGGCCGCGTACCCGCGCGCGTGCGGTCAGTGCGGGCACATGGTCTGGGCGAACCCATCGCCCGTCGTGGTCCTGTTGGTGCCGGTCAAGGACGGGCACCGCACGGGGCTGCTCACGGTCCGCAGGGCCATTCCGCCGGTCGGTGAGCTGGCGTTCGTCAGCGGGTTCATGGACCGCGGCGAGTCCTGGCAGCAGAGCGCGGTGCGGGAACTCGAAGAGGAAGCCGGCGTGCGCATCCCGCCGGACGACCTGCGGCCGTTGCACTTCGTCTCGACGCCGGACGGGGGGACGGTGCTGATGTTCGCCACCGCGCCCGCCATCAACGCCGAGGACATGCCGCCGTTCGTGCCCAACGACGAGGCCTCCGAGCGGACGATCATCTTCGACTGCGTGCCGCTGGCGTTCCCGCTGCACAACGAGGTGGCGACGAAGTACTTCTCAACCGAACTGTGACTGGCCCCAGACGCCGGTGAACACGGTCTCCGACAACGGCAGGCGCGTGCGTTCCCGCTGCTCGCGGGCCTGCAGGTCCTCGGGCAGGTCGGACAGCGCGCCCGGACGCCCCACCGCCATGGCCACCAGCGGACGCGCGTCAGGAGGCAGCTCGAAGGCCGAGGCGGCGGCGGCCTTGTCGAAGCCGCCCATCATGTGCGTGATGAGCCCCAGGTCGACGGCCTGCAACGCGATGTTCTCCATCGCGAGCCCCAGGCCGAACTCGACGTTGGGGATGTCGCCGCGGTCGTCCGCGGTCATCACGCACCCGATCAGCAGCACCGACGCCCGAAAAGCCCAGGTCCTGTTGCCTCGCGTCAGGGTCTCGAAGATCGCGTCGAACGTCGGCGACCCCCGGTGCCCGACGACGAACCGCGCGGGCTGCGTGTTGCCGTGCGAAGGCGCCCACCGGGCGGCCTCCAGCAGAACCCGCAGATCAGCGTCGGACACGGTCGCGGAGGCGTCGAACGCACGAGGGCTGCGCCGCGCGGAGATCAGCTCGTTCATCAGATCGCATACTGCCAAACGGCGAGCGAGTAGGCCCCGAACCAGGCGCTGAACAGCGTCGCCATCCCCAGCACCGTCAGCACGGTCGACGGCCGGCGCCGCGCCAGCACCAACGCGAGCGGCAACAACAACGTGAAAGCCGGCAGCAGGAGCCGCGCCTTCGAGTTCATCAGGCCGTTCGAGCCGATGTCCATCACGAGCACACCGATCCCGTAGACGATCAACGGCCATTCGAGCCGCCGCTGGAACGCGTAGAACACCAGCACGATCGCGAACGCCAGCAGCCACACGGTCCCGGTCTCCAGCACGGACCGCGGGTTGCCCAGGTGGTCCCCGACGAACTCCCACGTGGCCGCGCCGCCGTCGAACTTCGAGCCCCACCCGCGCTGCTGCACGCCGAACCAGCCCATGACGTCCCCGGTCTGCACGCCGACCCAGCCGAGGTAGCCCAGCAGACCCAGCGGGGCGAGGGCGCCGCCCACCCAGGCCCGCCAGTCGCGCTTGTCGGCCATGACCGCGACCAGCGCGGCGAGCCCCACCGCGACGATCAACGCGGCCGCCGTCGGACGGACCAGGCCCGCCGCCGCGCAGCACACCCCGGCGAGGATCCAGCGCTTCTTGACCACGCCCACCAGCGCCCACACCGCGAACGCGCAGAACGTCGCCTCGGAGTAGGTCATCGACAGGACCACGGCCATCGGCGACGCCGCGAACAACGTCACCAGGATCAACCCGGTGCGCGAGGACCCGTCCCGCACGACCCGGCCGAGCACGAACAGGCCGTAGGCGCAGAACACGCCGCTGATCAGGCTGACCGCGAACGCCGCGCCGACCACGTCCACGCCGGGCAGCCCGTCGACCCACCTGATCAGCGCCGGGTAGCCGGGGAAGAACGCCAGCGGCGTCTCGGCGGTGCGGCGGCCGAACGCGTCGTACGGCGGCGCGGGCACCCCGTGGTAGCCGCCGGCGGCGATGCCGAGGAACCAGTCGCCGTCCCACGACTTGAGGTTGCCGACGGAGGTGTCGGCCTTGCCGGTCAGCTCGTTCTGGTACTCGACGACGAGTTGCAGGACGAAGAGGCCGACCTGGCGGACGAACAGGTAGACGAGGGCGGGCGCCGTCCACAGGGCCGCCGGGTGTCTGAGCGCATCGGCCATCCGCGAGCGCGCACTGCTCTCATGCACGGCTGCTGGGGCCTCCACGACATCGACACCTGACGACACCCGGACAGAGTAGTCAGGCGCATCTCACGGTGTAGTCATGCGCATCACGGCTCCAGAGTCTCACCAGGTGGTCCGGGTAGGCTGCCTTCGACGTGGGGTTTTAGTCGCGCGAAGGAGGTCAGGTCGGTGGCGCTCGTCGTCCAGAAGTACGGCGGTTCATCGGTGGGAAGCGCCGAGCGGATCAAACGCGTGGCCGAGCGCGTCGTCGCGACCAAAAAGGCGGGGAACGACGTCGTTGTCGTCGTGTCCGCCATGGGGGACACGACTGACGAACTGCTCGATCTCGCCCGCCAGGTCTCGCCGGTTCCGCCCGTGCGTGAACTCGACATGCTCCTCACCTCGGGTGAGCGGATCTCGATGTCGCTGCTCGCGATGGCGATCCACTCGCTCGGTGCCGAGGCGCGCTCCTACACGGGCTCGCAGGCAGGCGTGATCACGACGTCGGTGCACGGCAAAGCGCGGATCATCGACGTGACACCGAGCCGGATCCAGGACGCGACGTCCGAGGGGGCCATCGCGATCGTCGCGGGCTTCCAGGGCGTCTCCCAGGACTCCAAGGAGATCACCACGCTCGGCCGTGGCGGCAGCGACACCACCGCGGTGGCGCTCGCGGCGGCGACGAAGGCCGACGTGTGCGAGATCTACACCGACGTGGACGGCGTCTACACCGCCGACCCGCGCATCGTGCCGAACGCGAAGAAGCTCGACACGATCACCTACGAGGAAATGCTCGAGATGGCCGCCTGTGGCGCCAAGGTGCTGATGCTCCGCTGCGTGGAGTACGCCCGGCGCTACAACGTCCCCGTGCACGTCCGTTCGTCGTTCAGCAACAAGACCGGAACCATCGTGTCCGGTTCAGTGGAGGACCTTCCCGTGGAACAGGCGATGATCACCGGCGTCGCGCACGACCGGTCCGAGGCCAAAATCACCGTGACGGCGGTTCCCGACCACCCCGGCATCGCGGCCAAGATCTTCCGCGTCGTCGCGCAGGCGGAACTCGACATCGACATGGTCGTGCAGAACGTGTCCCAGGCGGCGTCCGGCCGCACGGACATCACGTTCACGCTGTCCAAGGACGACGGCCCGCGCGCCGTGGCGGCGCTGGAGAAGGCCCGTGGTGAGATCGGGTTCGACCAGGTCCTCTACGACGAGCACGTCGGCAAGGTGTCGCTGATCGGCGCGGGCATGCGCTCGCACCCCGGCGTCACGGCGACGTTCTGCGAGGCGCTGGCCACGGCCGGCGTCAACATCGACATCATCTCCACCTCGGAGATCCGCATCTCGGTCATCTGCCGCGACACCCAGCTCGACGACGCCGTCCGTGCCCTGCACGACGCGTTCGACCTGGGCACCGACGAAGAGGCCGTCGTTTACGCAGGGACTGGACGATGACCGCGCCTGTACTCGCGCTGGTGGGCGCGACCGGTGCCGTCGGCACCGTGATGATCGACATCATGAACACCCGCTCCGACTTCCCGTGGGGCGAGGTGCGGCTGATCGCGTCGGCGCGGTCGGCGGGCAAGAAGATCAACGTGCGGGGCCAGGACCTCACGGTCGTCGCGCTCTCGCCCGAGGCGTTCGACGGCGTGGACATCGCGATGTTCGACGTGCCGGACGAGATCAGCGCCGAGTGGGCCCCGATCGCCGCCGAGCGCGGCGCCATCGCGATCGACAACTCCGGCGCGTTCCGGATGGACGCCGACGTGCCGCTGGTCGTGCCCGAGGTCAACGCCGACCAGATCGACAACCGCCCGCGCGGCATCATCGCGAACCCGAACTGCACGACGCTGTCGATGATGGCGGCGCTGGGCGCGTTGCACCGCGAGTTCGAGCTCAAGGAACTCGTCGTCGCCTCCTACCAGGCCGCCTCCGGTGCCGGCCAGTCCGGCATCGACCGCCTGTACGCCGAGATCGCGGCGCTCGCGGGCAAGGAAGCGGGTGTCGTCGCGGGTGACGTGGCCGAGGCGCTCGCCGCCGCCGGTCTCACCTCCGAGGACTCGCCGTTCCCCGCTCCGCTGGCGCTGAACGTGGTGCCGTGGGCCGGTTCGCTCAAGGACGACGGCTGGTCGTCGGAGGAGCTCAAGGTCCGCAACGAGGCCCGCAAGATCCTCGGCATCCCGGACCTGAAGGTCTCCGCGACGTGCGTGCGCGTCCCGGTCGTCACCACGCACTCGCTGTCGGTCCACGCGACGTTCGCGCGCGAGGTCACCGTCGAGGCCGCGCACAAGATCTTCGAGTCGCAGCCGACGATCGTGCTGATCGACGACCCGGCGGCGAAGAAGTTCCCGACGCCGGCCGACGTCGTGGGCGGCGACCCGACGTACGTGGGCCGCGTCCGCCAGGCGCTGGACTTCCCGAACACGCTGGACTTCTTCGTGTGCGGTGACAACCTGCGCAAGGGTGCGGCGCTCAACACCTACGAGGTCGCGGAAGAGCTCGCGAAGCGCCTCTGAGTTCTGCGGTCTCGCCTCGCCGCCAGGCCCGGTAGGGTCTGGCGGCGATGGGGGACATTGAGTGGATCAGGCCGCCCCGCCTCTCGCAGGTCGTGGCCGCCTACCAGGGTTTCGCTTTCGGCGCGGGTGTCCGAACAGGACTCGTCGGCCAGCTGGTCGCGTGTTCGGCGGAGGACCCGGCGGCGGCGTTGGCGCAGTGGGCCGCGGAGCCCGGCGTGCAACCCGATCTCGTGTCGCGGCAGGGCGCCCGTGACATCGGCAGGAACACCTACCGCGGCAAGATCACCTCGCAGGGGCCCGGCGCGTTGATCTGGGCGCTGCCCGCCGCCGTCGCCCGGCTCGACGAGGACCGGATCCGCGACCTCGTCGCCCTCACCCACGGCCCCGGCTCACCGGCCGCCGACGCCGTGATCACGCTGGCCGCGCACCTCTTCACGGCCCAGGAACTCGACCCTCCGGACGCCGACCCGTGCACGGCCGCGGGTGCGTTGGCGCAGGCCGTGCGCGGTGAGGGACGCGGGGTCGCCCGTGCCGTCGCCGGTGCGTTGCAGGGCGGTCCCGAGCACGACGTCCGGGAGATCGCCGAAGAGCTGTACCGGAGGTCGTGGTGAGCCCGCTGACGCCGATGGAACAGCTGCTGCACGACTACGAGGGCGACGTGAGCGGCTTCGGCCACCACGCGGCGCACGGCGAGGTGCTGCTGCCCGGCGAGGTGCTGCTGAGCGAGTCCGACGTGCTGCGCGTCTACACCGACGAGTCGCGGCTGCCCGCGGGCGTCGAGCAGTGGATCCGCCTGCCGTTGCACACGATCCTGAGCAGGCTGATCGCGTCCAAGCCGCGCATCCACGTCAACCCCGGCCTGCCGTTCGAGGCCGAGTTCGACTTCGTGGAACTCGGTGACGCCGCCGCGCAGCACATGCAGATCTGCGGGTGCGCCGAACGCCCGGCCGCCACCCGCGAGGCGAGCCGGTGGCTCGACGACGCCGGCCGCCGCTTCTTCCTGGTGCCGCACAACAACTCCCGGCTGCGCGGCTGCCTCGTCGGCGGTGCGATCGGGGACGCGCTCGGCGCGAACACCGAGAACCTGCCGATGGAGGTCGTGTACGAACGGCACGGCCCCGACGGCATCACCGACCTGCCGGAGAAGCCGGACATCACCGATGACACGCAGATGACGCTGTTCACGTTCGAGGCGGTCATCCGCGCGCACGTGCGGGAACGGATCACCGGCGAACGCGACCTCACCGGCATCACGCAGAACGCCTACCAGCGCTGGCTGCACACGCAGAAAACGCCGTGGGAGAAGGCCCGCGGCGTTCACTCCACGGCGGACGAACCCGACGGCTGGCTCGTCTCGCACCAGGAACTCTTCCGGATGCGCGCCCCCGGCCTCACCTGCACGAGCGCGTTGCAGGAGTACGCCCGCACCGGCGAGCACGCGACGATCACCAAGCCCGTCAACGACTCCAAGGGCTGCGGCGGCGCCATGCGGGTCGCGCCGGTCGCCCTGACCGGCGAGGACCCGGTCGTCGTGTTCGCGCTCGCGGCGGCCAACGCGGCCCTGACCCACGGCCACCCGAGCGGCTACCTGTCGGCGGGCGTGTTCGCCGTGCTCGTCCACCAGTTGTTGCGCGGCAAGGCGTTGCCCGCCGCCCTGGACGTCGCCATCGACTCCCTGGTCCGTCGCGAGGGCCACGAGGAGGTCGTCGCCGGCATCGAGCACGCGCTGGAACTCGCCGCGTCCGGCGACCCGAGCGTCGCGAAGGTCGAGGAGATCGGCAGGGGAGGCGTCGGCGACACGGCGCTCGCCATCGCGTTGTACTCGGTGCTGGCCACCGACAACCCCACCGACGCGCTGCTCGTCTCGGTCAACCACGGCGGCGACAACGACTCCACGGCGTCGATGGCCGGCAACCTCGCCGGCGCGCTGTACGGGGTCGAGGAACTGCGCCCGGACTGGGTGGAGCGCGTGCAGTTCCGGCCGGTCATCGACCGGATGGTGGCGGACTGGGACCTGGAGACCTCGCAGGCCGCGCCCGTGGGACAGGAGTGGTTCGTCCGGTATCCACCGTCCTAGGGTGATGTTCATGGCGAAGAGCGACGATCAGTACGACGCGCTGGGTGCGATCTACGAACGCGCCAAGCACATCCCGACCGGCCTGGCCGAACGCGCCACGCTGCTGTCCGCGGTCGGTGACCTGCGCGGCAAGTCGGTGCTGGACGTCGCGTGCGGGACCGGGTTCTACGCGCGGCTCTTCCACGACCTCGGCGCCACCCGCGTGCTCGGCGTCGACTCGGCCGGCGAGATGATCGGCTACGCCCGGTACGTCGAGAACCGCGAACCGCGCGGCATCACCTACGCGCAGCACGACGCGATGGAACTGCCGGTGCTCGGCGAGTTCGACGTCGTCACGGCCGTGTGGCTGCTCGGCTACGCGGACGACGTGCCCGCCCTCGACGCCATGATCACTAACCTGACCGCGAACCTCGCCCCCGACGGCCGGCTCGTCGTGCTGGTGCCGAACCCGGACGCCGACTGGGACCTGCTCGCCCAGTACGGCCGCTACGGCTACGAGGTCGTCCGCACCGGCACGATGAACGTGAAGCAGCCGGTCAGGGTGCACGTGCTCGGCGACCCGCCGTTCGACTTCGACTCCTTCTACTGGGAGCGCGGGGTGTTCGACGGCGCGTTGAGCCGGGCCGGTCTCGACGTCGCGAGGCACCCGGCCGTGACGCCGGACGACGACCGCGGCGAGGAGTTCTGGGGTCCGCTGCGCACGTCCCCGAGCTTCGGCGTCTTCACGGCCGTGCGGGGTGCCGCGTGATCGTTCTGGCGGTGGACCTCGGCACCACGGCGACCAAGGTCGTCGCGGTCGACGCGCAGGCCCGCGTGGTGGCCTCGACCGAACGCGCCTATCCCATGCGCACCAGCGGTCTCGAGGCCACGCACGATCCGCGGCAGGTGCTCGACGCCGCCTTCGACGCGCTGCGCGAACTGGCCTCCGAGGACGTGCGGGCGATCGCGCTGACCGGCGCGATGCACTCGATCATGGGCCTGGACTCGGACCTGAAGCCCGTCACGGACGCCCTGAGCTGGGCCGACAACCGTGCCGTCGAACAGACCGAACGGCTGCGCGGCACGCCGGAGGGCCGCGCGCTGCACCAGCAGACCGGTGCGCCGATCCACTCGTTCACGCCGCTGATGAAGCTCGCCTGGTTCCACGAGAACGGCGTGCGCGCGGCGAAGTGGTGCGAGATCAAGGACTTCGTGCACCTGCACCTGACCGGCGCGTTGCTCAACGAGCACTCGTCCGGGTCCGGCACGGGCCTGATGAACATCCACACCCTGCAGTGGCACGAGCCGTCGCTGGAGTTCGCGGGCGTCTCCGCGGACCAGCTCCCGCCGCTCGTCGAACCCACGCACTCGACGCCGTTGACCGCCGCGATCCCCGGTCTGCGACCGGGCATCCCGGTGGTCGTCGGCGGCGGCGACGGACCGTTGGGCAACCTCGGCGTCGGCGCGGCGACCCCCGGCGCGGGGGCGGTGTCGCTCGGCACGTCGGGGGCGTTGCGCGTCGCCCAGTTGGGCCCCGGCATCGACGAGGAGGGCCGCACGTTCAGCTACGCCATCGGTGAGGGGCTGTGGGTGCGCGGGGGAGCGATCAGCAACGGCGGCGTGGTCGCGCAGTGGGCCGCGGAGACGTTCAACGTCGGAGTGGGCGAGCTGCTCGCGTCGGCCGCGGACGCCGACTCCGACGGGCTCGTCGCGCTGCCGTACCTGCTGGGCGAGCGGGCGCCGTGGTGGGACCCGACCGCGCACGCCGCGTTGCTCGGTCTTCGGCGCGAACACACCCCTCCGCAGATCACCAAGGCGTTGGTCGAGGGTGTGTGTCAGCAGCTGGCGCTCGTGCTCGACGCGGTGCCGCAGGTGGACTCGTTGCGGATCACCGGCGGTGCGTTCCGCGCGCCGATCTGGGCGCAGACGCTCGCGAACACGCTCGGCATGCCGTTGCACCTCACCGAGGACAGCGGCGGGTCGGCCGTGGGAGCGGCGCTGCTGGCGTGGCGGGCGCTGGACGAGATCGAGTCGCTGACCGTCGACCTCGTCGAACCGACGCAGACCATCACACCGGACGAAGAACTCGTCGAGAGATACGCGAACGCACGGCCGTTCGTCGTGAAGGCCTACCGGGCACTGGAAGACCTGTACGGCGAATCACATCGTTAGCAAAGAAAACCTTTTGCCATCCGTACGAGGATGGCGGTGTGGACCTCGCCCCCTTCAAACACGTCTTGATGCTGCCCGGAGTCCGGCCGCTCGCCCTGCTGATGTTCTTCGCGAGGATGCCACCGGCGGCCACCGGCGTGGTCCTCACGCTGCACGTCGCGGTCACGCTGGACCGGGGATACGGCGCGGCGGGGCTGGTCGGGGCGATGGGCACGATCGGCATGGGCATCGGCGCGCCGTTGATGGGCAAGCTCGTCGACGCGCGGGGGCTGCGGTCGATGCTGGGGCTGAGCATCACGGCGTCGGCGGCGTTCTGGCTGCTCGCGCCGCTGATGGGCTACTGGACGCTGCTCGTGGCGTCGTTCCTGGTGGGGTTGCTGGGTGTGCCGATGATGTCGATCGGTCGTCAGGTGATCACCGCGCTGGTGCCGGAGAGTCAGCGGCGGGTGGCGTTGTCGGTCGACTCGATCTCGGTCGAGCTGTCGTTCATGGGCGGACCGGCGCTCGGCGTGTTCGTCGCGACGAAGTTCTCCACGAACGCCGCGCTGATGTTCATCGGCGTCTCGATCCTGGTCGCCGGGGTGCTGCTGTACTGGGCGAACCCGCCGATGGTGCACGAGGACGAGGTCGTGGACGGGCCGCAGCCCCGGTTGTTCGAGTGGCTGCGTGGACGGCTCGTCGGTGTGCTGGTCGTGTGTGTAGGCGCGACTGTGTGCCTGGGTGGCATGGAAGTCTCGGCGATCGCGTCGCTGGAGCACATCGGCAAGCAGAGCTGGCTCGGCGCGGTGTTCTTCGCGATGTGCGCGGCGTCCATCGTGGGCGGCCTGGTCTACGGCGGCGTGAAGCGGGTACCGAGCGTTCTCGTGCTGTTGGTGCTCATGGCGGCGTTGGAGATCCCGGTCGGACTGGGCGATGGCAACGTGCTGCTGCTGTGCCTGCTCCTCGTGCCGATGAACCTCATGTGCGCGCCGTTGATCGCCGCGTCCGGTGAACACATCAGCAGGCTGGCGCCCTCGACGGCCCGTGGGCTGGCGCTCGGGCTGCAGGGGTCGGCGTTCACCGTCGGCAGTGCGATCGGACAGCCGATCGCCGGCGTCGCGATCGACCACGGGGGAGCTGCGGCCGGGTTCGCGATCGTCGGCGTCGTCGGGCTGGTCGTCGCGGGCGTGGCGGGGCTGATGGCTCGTAAACCCGTTGCCGGCCGGGTGACGATGTCCTCGTGAACCTCGCCCCGTTCAAGTCGGTCCTGGCGCTGCCGGGGGTTCGTCCCCTGATGCTGCTGATGCTGTTCGCCAGGATCCCCCCGACGGCGGCGGGCGTGACGGTGACGCTGCACGTCGTGACCACGCTCGACAAGGGCTACGCGGCGGCGGGCACGGTCGGGTTCGCGACCATGATCGGCCTCGGGCTCGGGTCGCCGTTGATGGGCAAACTCGTCGACACGCGCGGACTGCGGTTCGTGCTGCTGCTGAGCCTGCTCGAAGGCGCGTTCTGGGTGACCGCGCCGCTGATGGACTACTACGTGCTGCTCGTGCTGGCGTTCGCCAACGGCCTCGTGGCCGTGCCGGTGATGTCGATCGGGCGGCAGGCGTTGACGGCGATCGTGCCGGAACCTCAACGCAGGCCCGCGTTCTCGCTGGACTCGATCTCGGTCGAGCTGTCGTTCATGGTCGGGCCCGCGGCGGGCGTGCTGATCGCGACGAAGTTCTCGACCGGGACGGCGCTGGTCGTGATCGGTCTGGCGATCCTGACGGCGAGCGCCGTGCTGTTCCTGGTGAACCCCGTGCTGCTGCACGAGGACGACGTCGTGGAAGGACCGCCGCCCCCGGTGCGGACGTGGCTGCGCGGGCCGATGATCGCCGCGTTGATCGTCCCGTTCGGCGCCACGATGGTGTTGTCCGGCATGGAGATCTCGGCGATCGCGTCGCTCGAGAGGTCAGGTCAGCAGGGCTGGCTCGGCGTGATCTTCGTGGTGATGTGCGCGGCCTCGGCTCTCGGCGGCCTGGTCTACGGCAGCCTGAAGGCCGTGCCGACCGGGGTGTTCCTGTTGGCGTGCATGGCGTTGCTGGAGATCCCGGTCGGCCTCGGGGACGGCAACGTGCTGCTGCTGGCGCTGGCGTTGATCCCGATGAACCTGGCGTGCGCGCCGACGATCACCGCGTCGTCCGAACTGATCGCCAAGAGCGCGCCCCCGACGGCGCGCGGACTGGCCCTCGGGTTGCAGGGCTCCGCGTTCACGTTCGGTGTCGCCGCCGGTCAGCCGCTCGCGGGGATCGCCGTGGACCACAGCGGACCCCCGCTCGGGTTCCTCGTCGCAGGCCTGGCCGGACTCGTGATCGCCGCCGTCGGCTGGGTGCTGTCGCGCCAGCGTCAGGCGGTCTCCTCGACGTCCTGAGCCGAGTTGGCCAGCGCGAACCCGGTCCGCAGCGCGCCGACCGCCTCCGACACGGCCTCGCGGAAGATCCCGCCGACACCCAGCACGTTCGCGAAGCCGTGGAAGAGGCCCTCGTGCCGGCGCAGCACGACCGGCACGCCCTCGGCGGCCAGGCGTTCCGCGAAGGCCTCGCCCTCGTCGCGCAACGGGTCGTAGCCCGCGGTCGCGATGTAGGTGGGCGGCATCTTCGACAGGTCGTCGGCCAGCATGATCGACAACCGCGGGTCGTGCCGGTCCTTGCCGCCCTCGGTGTACTGGTCGAGGAACCAGTCCATCTTCTCGTCGGTGAGGAAGAAGCCGTTGCCGAAGATCTCCCGCGACCGGCGGCGCACCGAGGCGTCCACGCCGGGGTAGAGCAGCAGCAGGAACGCCAGGTCGATCTCGGCGCTGTGGGCCGTGACGGCCGCCAGGTTGCCGCCCGCGCTGTCGCCGCCGAGCGCGATGCGTTTCGGGTCGATGCCGAGGTCCTCGGCCTTCGCGATGGCGTACCGCAGCACCTCGGCGGCGTCGTCGGCCGCGGCCGGGAACCGCGCCTCCGGGGCGAGCCGGTAGTCGGCCGCGAGCACCCGGACGTTCGTCTCCTTCGCGAGGAAGCGACACAGGTTGTCGTGGCTGTCGAGGCTTCCGGTCACCCAGCCGCCACCGTGGTAGAAGATCAACAACGGCGAGCCCTTCTCGAGCCCGTTCGGCGTGTAGAGGCGTCCGGCGAACTCGCCGATCGTGAGTTCGCGCGCGGTGACGCCGGTGATCCGCGGCCCGGAGACGAGTTTCGAACTCAACTCCAGGTCGAGGCGGCTCTCGGATGCTGTCTTCGTGCGCCACTCCGTCCCGGACAGGTGCTGGAGCCGGAGCAGCAGCTGCGCCTCGGGGTGCAGGTCCTGCCCGTCCAGGCGGATCGGCGTGCCGGCGATGAGGCGGCGCACGGGGCCGGGAAGACCGAACGCGAAGCGCAGAGCACCGGCCAGCACGGCCGCCTGGAAGTTCGACATGTGGTGCAGGTTACTCGCGAGTAGCGCTGGATCTCCAGTTATCTGGAGGTGGAAGGATCGCTGGCATGACGGTGACGGTGGTGGGCATCGGGGGCTCGATCAGGAACGACTCGCAGTCCGAGAGGGCGTTGCGGGTGGCCCTGGAGGGTGCTCGGGAGCTGGGTGCCCAGACGATCCAGTACAGCGGGCCTGACCTGGTTCTTCCCTTCTACGACCCGTCCGTGCCGGACCGCACGGACATCGCCCTGCGGATGGTCGAGGACCTGCGCCGGTGCGACGGCGTGATCGTCGTGTCGCCCGGCTACCACGGCACCGTGTCCGGCCTGGTCAAGAACGCCCTCGACTACATCGAGGACCTGCGCGACGACGACCGCCCGTACCTCGACGGCCGCGCCGTGGGCACCATCACCGCCGCGTACGGCTGGCAGGCCGCGGTGAACACCCTCTCCGCGGTGCGCTCGATCGTGCACGCGCTGCGCGGCTGGCCCACGCCCCTGGGTTCCGCGATCAACTCCGCGCAGGTGAAGTTCGACGGCGATGGCGCCTGCTCGGACGTCGACGTGGACCGCAACCTGCGCCTCATCGGCCGCCAGGTGGCCGAGTTCGCCCTGCGTCGTCCCATCTCGGAAGTGAACTGAGTCACTTCCGGGCATTTAAGTCGTGCACGATGCGTTCTTCCTCGGTGAAAGGCTTTGTCACTGACTGCGAGGGAGAGCGGAATGGAAGCGCTGTACACGGCTGAGGCGACTGCTTACGGCGAAGGCCGCAACGGCGAGGTGCGTTCATCCGATGGTGTGATCGACGAGATCCTGTCGGTCCCGAAGGAGATGGGCGGCCCCGGCGGCGACCACACGAACCCTGAGCAGCTGTTCGCGGCCGGGTACTCGGCGTGCTTCAACTCCGCCATCGCAGCCGTCGCGCGCGCCGGGAAGATTCAAGTTGCGTCTTCCGAGGTAACCGCCAAGGTGAGTATCGGGTCCAACGGCGCGGGCGGCTTCCAGCTGGCCGTCGAGCTCGCCGTGAACATCCCCGGACTCGACCAGGCGGTCGCGGAGAAGCTCGTCGAGCAGGCCCACCAGGTCTGCCCGTACTCCAACGCGACGCGCGGCAACATCGAGGTGGCGCTCACCGTCACCGTCTGAGGAGGCGCGTTTCACCATGGCCAAGCACCCGATCACCAGCCCGCTGGCCGACGCTGACCGCGACGCGGTCGGAGCCGTGCTGCAGGCAACGCTCGTGGACCTGGTCGACCTGTCCCTGATCGGGAAGCAGGCGCACTGGAACGTGATCGGCAAGAACTTCCGCAGCGTCCACCTGCAGCTGGACGAACTGGTCGTCCTCGCTCGCGACGCCGCCGACCAGGTGGCAGAGCGGGCAGCGGCCATCGGCGTGACGCCGAACGGCACGGCGAAGACCATCGCCGAGTCGTCCGGCGTCCCCGACATCGCGTCCGGCTGGCTGAAGGAGGACCAGGTCGTCACGTCGATCACGGCGTCGCTCGCGGCCCTCATCGGCCGCATGCGCTCGCGCATCGACGAGACCGACAAGCCGGACCTCGTCACCCAGGACCTGCTCATCGGCATCACGCAGCAACTGGAGCAGGCGCACTGGATGTGGCAGGCCCAGTCCGCCTAGGACACCGGTCCGCGTAGGACACCGGTCCGGCTGGGACGACAGCAGACGAAAGGCCCGCTCCTCGACGGAGCGGGCCTCGTCGTTCTCCGGGGATCGCGGAACCGGCCCCGGACACCTCACATCCCGAGGTGCCTCCGTGCGAAGTCCACCTCGGCCGCCGTCTGCCGCATGGTCTCCGCCACCACCAGCGACCCGTGCCCCGCGTCGTACCGGTACATCTCGTACGTGTGCCCACGAGCGGCGAGCGCGTCCAGGTAGTTGTCGATCTGCCGGATCGGGCAGCGCGGGTCGTTCTCGCCCGCCAGGATCAGCACCGGCGCGGTCACCTGGTCGACGTACGTGAGCGGCGAGCACTCCTTGTACAGCTCCGGCAGTTCCTCCGGCGAGCCGCCGAACAGCGCGCGGTCGAAGGCGCGCAGCGGTTCCATCTCGTCCTCGTACGCGGCGAGGTAGTCGGCGACCGGCACGCCCGCGACGCCGACGGCCCAGCGCGACGGCTGGGTGCCGATGCCGAGCAGAGTCAGGTAACCGCCCCACGAGGCGCCGTTCAGCACGGACCGCGCGGGGTCGGTCAGGCCAGACTCGATCGCCCAGTCCTGGACGGCCGCGATGTCCTCGAGTTCGGTGATGCCCGGCCTGCCCTCGATGGCGTCGCGCCACTTCGAGCCGTAGCCGCTGGAACCGCGGTAGTTCACGTGCACCGTCGCGAAGCCCGCGTCCAGCCAGACGGCGCGGTACGCGGAGAAGCGGTCCTCGTCGGAGGAGTGCGGGCCGCCGTGGATCAGGAAGACGGTCGGGAACGGGCCTTCGCCGGCGGGCTTCGAGACCAGGGCGTGCACGTCGCCGACGAACACGTCCTCCAGCGGGAGCGACGTCGCGGGGACGGCGCCGACGGGCTCCACCAGGACGCTTTCGGTGCCGTCAGTGGCGAGCGCGCGGATCACCGTCGACTTCTCGGCGGACGACCACGAGTACTCGATCGTGCCGTCCGGGCGGACGCCCGCGGAGCCGATCACGCCCGGCGCGGTGTCCAGAGTGGACAGTTCGCCGGTCGCGAGGTCGTAGCGGTGCACGGTGTTGCGGGCGTGATGGGTGTGCACGATCAGCAACGCGGAGGCGTCCGGGTACCAGTCGGCGGCCACCTCGCCCGGCAGGTCGAGGACGATCTCGGTCTCGGTGCCGGCGGCGACGTCCCAGATCAGCAGTTCCTCACGGCCGCGGCGCTCGTGCAGGACGAGCAGCCGCTGGTCGCCGCGGACCGGGCTGAACGAGATGGCGTCGAGGCCCTTGCCCTTGCCGTCCCACTTCTCGCCGACGGTCTCGCCCGTCTCGGCGTTCAGCGCGCGCAACGCCATGTGCCGGTTGTCGCCGTGTTCGGAGTGCGCGATCACGACGATCGACTCGTCCTTGGCGAGCGCCGTGACGCCGGCGTCGTTGACGTGCTGGTAGATGACCTCGCTCGTGCCGTTGCGGTGCAGCCAGACGGTGGTGCCGTCGTCGGTCGAGGCGGCCACGGCCGTGACGGTGCGGCCGATCTCCAGGCCTGCCGGGTAGCCGGGGGTCACGTCGGCGACCGCGGGCTCGGCCTTGCTGCCGTCGGCCTTGAACGGTTCGCGGACCCAGATGCCGAACTCGTCACCGTCGTGGTCGTCGAACCACCAGATCTCGGTGCCGTCGGGGTTGAGCGTGCCGTGCGACGTGCCGTTCGGACGGTCGGTGACCTTGCGGTGCTCGTCCGTCGCGCGGTCCCAGGAGTAGATCTCCCACACGCCGCTCGCGTTGGAGACGTACAGGGTGCGGTCCGGTGCGTCGTCGGCCCAGCCGGGCAGGCTCATGCGGGGAGCCGTGAACCGCTCGCGCCACCGGGTCTCGGCGGCGGGGTCTTCGAACAGCTGGTCCGGGATGGCGGGAGAAGGGTGCGTGGTCACGGTTCAACACTAGAGTCAGGCGCTGCCTCTGGGGGGATTCCGACGGCACAACCACCGCAGTGGGGTGCGCCACCGCCACCCGCCACCACCGCCCGGCCGGGCAGCGGTGGATTCATGAAGCATCAGCAATCTTTATCGCGCAGCCAACGCCCGGACGCGCGACGCCGATTGGTTGATCGAGCCAGAAAATCTAGGTGTGCGGCCCCGAGGGCGTTAATGTTGGGGGATGCTCGAAACGACGACGGAACGCCTCGCCGGGGCGGCCACGTTGGAGGAAGTGCAACGGGTCGTTCGCACGACGGCCAGATCCGCGCTGGTCGCGCACGGTGCGACGCTGGTGCTGCTCGACGGTGATCTCTGTTATTACGCCGACGAGGACTCGATGAGCCCGCTGTGGAAGGGCCAGCGCTTCCCCGCCGTCAACTGCATCAGCGGATGGGCGATGATGAATCGTCAGACCGTGGCGATCAGGGACGTCCGCTTCGATTCGAGGATTCCTCAAGAAGCGTATCGCCCGACATTTGTGCGGAGCCTGCTGATGGCCCCGATCCTGCGCCCGGAACCGATCGGCGCCATCGGCTGCTACTGGGCCGTCCCGCACACCGCGACCGCGGCCGAGACCGAGACGCTCGAGTCACTGGCCCGCGCCGCCGGCGACGCGCTGGAACGCTTCCCGGAGGGCCTGCCCGTGCGGGGCTTCATCGGCTGATGTGCCGGAAGTGCCGCAGCACCAACGGTTGCTGCAGGTAATCGTCCTCGTCGGGAAAGGTCACCGCGTCGGTGCGCCAGCCGGGCCCCGCGTAGTTCTCGAGGGCCTGCTCGTCACGCCACCGGCTCACGTACCGCACGATCAGCGGGTCGTCGAGGTCCACGAGCACCTCGTGCCCCACCAACCCGTCGTAGGTCTCGGGGAACGTCAGGACGAGGTCCCGCACCCGAGCCGCGAACTCCTGCTCCCGCCCCGGCTTCACCAGGGCCTCGGACACACGCGTCAGCACGTCCCCAGCCTATGGCCGGCCGAGCTCCTCGTCGAAGATCCGGTCGACCGTCCGCGAGGCCCGCGACAGCGCCCGGACCGCGAAGAAGACGACCGCGAAACCACCGGCCACCACGAGGGTGACCCAAGCCGAAGTCAGCATGTAAACGATCCCCAGGGACTGCAACACCACAATTGCCTTGGCCGCGACGACGATCCACGACCTGTGAGAGGGATTGGCTGCGGAGGCGGAGTCCATCACAAACATCTCCCGATTTGTTCAACGTGGCTTGAACCACTGCCTACGTCGTTTGGATCTAGACAGCCGTTACGCAACGTAAGTGGAACCGTTAACCTTCACTCGTAAGGGTTAACGCTACGTGGTCGTTCCGTATGATTTGGCCTGGAACGATGGCGCAGCGTCATAGAAGTACGGTGGCGTCTGCGGCTGCTCGTGTCGAGACGCATCACACGATCGGGTGGCTTGCAGGGAACTCCGATGTCCTTTTCCGTGACCGGAAAGGACCTTTGCCTCTGTGGTCAGGCGTGGCTTCTGGTCGATGTGCGGGATGCAAGTTGCGAATGGCCAATTCGCACTCGAATGGACTAGGTGCGAGTTGACTCGCGCACCCGCCGGCGCTTGTCGCTCTCGTCGACGGCGGACGGCTCGTCGACACTCGGCCGTGGAGGCTCGGGAGCGCCCGCCGGGAGTCTGGTCGGCTCCGGGCACGTGCGGGCGTCCGTCGGACTCAGGCGGCGAGCTGGACGTCTCCCCGGGTTCTCCCGAAATGACCGCGAAAACAAATCAGCCCCTGTCCGCATTTCTGCGAACAGGGGCTGACCCGTGTTATTTCAATCGGGGTGACAGGATTTGAACCTGCGACCTCTTCGTCCCGAACGAAGCGCGCTACCAAGCTGCGCCACACCCCGGCTGGGAACATGTAGAACTCTACATCATGTCCGCCCCAGCTCCGAATCGGACCCCCTCATTTCGCCCCTGACCAGGCGTAACGGGCCTGGGAACGAGGGTCAGCAGCGACGCCTCCGGAGGGCAGCAGAAGCGCACCGGGGCGTAAGGCGAAGTGCCCATGCCGGCCGACACGTTCATCCACATGTGCGAGCCCCAGCGGGAAACGCCACGGGCGCGGCCGCGGTCCAGTTCGCAGTTGGTGACAACAGCGCCGTAGAACGGGATTCGCAGCTGGCCGCCGTGGGTGTGGCCGGCCATCACGAAGTCGTAGCCGTCGGCCGCGAACGGGTCGAGCACGCGCGGTTCGGGAGAGTGCGTGACGCCCAGCCGCAGAGCGGCGGACGGATCCGGGGTGCCCGCGATGTCGGCGTAGCGGTCGCGCTTCAGGTGCGGGTCGTCGAGACCCGCGCAGAAGATCGGCTGGCCCGCCACCATGATGGTCTTGCGGACGTGCGTGAGGTCTTCCCAGCCCCGTTCGATCATGCCGGCCCGCAGGTCGCGCCACGGGAGGGTCACGCCGTGGATGCGCTTCGTCTTGGCGGACGGCAGGAGGTAGCGGGCCGGGTTCTTGAGCCTCGGGGCGTAGTAGTCGTTGCTGCCGAAGACGAAGACGCCCGGCTTGTCGAGCAACGGGCCGAGCGCGCGCAGCGTGCCCGGTACGGCGTCCTTGTGGGCCAGGTTGTCGCCCGTGTTGACCACGAAGTCCGGGTTCAGGTCGGCGAGGGCGGCCACCCAGCGCTGCTTCGAGACCTGGTTCGGTGTCATGTGCAGGTCTGAGACGTGCAGCACGCGGATCGGCTTCGCGCCGGGGGACAGGACCGGCACCGTGGCTGTGCGCAGGGTCCAGTGCCTCCTCTCGATTCCCGCCGCGTACGCGATGGTCGCGGCACCGAGAGCGGTCGTGGCGAGGAGGGCGCGGCCCAGCTTGTTCACGTGTCAAGGGTACGGAAGGGCGTTAACTCGATCGGCGCGGCATCCGGCGGGCGGTACCGTTCTGCCTCATGGCGGAGTTGAAGACGCGGCTGAAGAACGACCTGACCGCGGCGATGAAGGCGCGGGAGACGGTCACGGCCGGCGCGCTGCGGATGGCGCTGACGGCCGTCACGAACGAGGAGGTCTCCGGCAAGGAGGCCCGTGAGCTCAGCGACGCGGAGGTCGTGAAGGTCCTCTCGCGCGAGGCGAAGAAGCGCAAGGAGGCTGCGGAGGCCTTCGACGGCGCCGGCCGGGCCGAGAAGGCCGAGCTGGAACGCCAGGAGCTCGCGGTGCTGGAGGTCTACCTCCCCAAGCAGCTCGACGAGGCCGAGCTCAAGTCCATTGTGGACAAGGCGTACGACGCCGTGGCCGCGCAGCTCGGTGAGGCGCCGGGGCAGAAGCAGATGGGCCAGGTCATGAAGGCCGTCAACGCCGAGGTCGCCGGGCGCGCCGATGGTGGCCGGGTGGCCGCCGCGGTGAAGGCCAAGCTGACCAGCTGAACGCAGAGTGCCGCAGCGGTAGGGAAAACCGCTGCGGCACCACTACCTAGAACGCCTTGTCGACGGCGTCCGCGAACTCGCCCATCGAGCCGAACTCCAGGTCGTAGGAGAACTCCCCGGACGGCTCCGGCGTCGCACCCCAGCCCGGCCGGTCGTGCCGCCGGTTGATCCACACCGACCGCAGGCCCTCCCGCCGCGCCGGAACGTGGTCGTGGAACAGGCTCTGCGCCACGTGCAGCAGTTCGGAACGTGCGATTCCCAGCGATGCCAGCGTCTTGTCCAACGCCCGGAAGTGGTTCTCCGCCGGCTTGTACGCACCGACGTCCTCCGCCGTGATGATCGCCGCGAAGTCCCCGCGCAGGTGCCGGTTGCTCCCGGCGAACCCGGCGCGGTGCACGTTGGACAGGATGATCAGCTGGTACCTCGAACGCAGGCGCGCCAACGCCTCCGCGGAGTCGGGGAACGCGGGCCAGTCCGGCACCGAGGAGCCCAGGCGCTCCGCCCACGAGTCGTCCACCTCGCGCCCCAGTTCGGATCCGGTCCGCCGGAACGCGGCCGCGAGCAGGTCCGGGTACAGCGCGAACTCGGTGGCCGCCACCGACGCCTCCGCGGAGGCGTACGCGCGCAGCAGTTCCTCGTCGGACAGGGCGAGTCCCTGTTCGCGCGCCCACGGTGAGAGCACCGCGACGAGGCCCGCCTCCCAGTCGATGAGCGTGCCGTAGCAGTCGAAGCTGAGCGCTTTGAACGTCGTCAGATCCATGCCGACCAACTGTAGTACAGTTCAACTGTAGGGCAACTGGGTAAACTGGCCCCATGTCAGCCCTCGACGGCCTCGAAGTCCGGCGCACCACCACGGCCCAGCAGCTCGCCGACGGCCTGTCCGAACGGATCATGGCCGGCGCCTTCGGCCCTGGTGACAGGCTCAGGGAGAGTGCGATCGCGGCCGAGCTCGGGGTCGCCCGCAACACCATCCGCGAGGCCGTGCGCATCCTGGAGCTGACCGGCCTCGTCCGCTACGAGGTCAACCGCGGCGCCGTCGTCATCGCGCCCACGGCCGAGAAGATCGAGGCCCTCTACACGGCCCGCGAACGCCTGGAGACCGCCGCGCTGGTCCGCACCCCGCGCCCGGAGCAGCTCGCGGCGATCACCGAGGCGTTCGACGCCCTGTGCGACGCCGCGACGAACGACCCGAGCGCGATCGTCGACCGCGACCTCGCCTTCCACCAGGCGATCGTCGCGCTGCTCGACAGCACCAGGCTGGACGAGTTCTTCGCCTCGCTCACGCAGGAGCTGCGGTTCTACCTGACCGTGCTCGCCAAGGACGAGACGGCGGACGAGGTGATCGCCGAGCACCGCGCGATCCTCGACGCCGTCCGGCTCGGCGACCGCGATCGGGCGGTCGCCGAGATCCACGCGCACGTCGAGGTGAGCGTGGAGCGCCTCAAGGCCGTGCTGAAGAACTAACGGCCTGGTTCGGTCGGCAGCGTGATCGGTGGCGGCTGGTTCGGCTGGCCGGGGTTCGACGGCGGTGCGGGCGGCTCCGAGGCCACCGGCGGCGGCACGTACCCCGAGCTCACCGACAGCGTGATCACCGTGCCGCGCAACGCGTTGCCGCGCGGCGTCTGGCTCACGACGGTGCCCTTCGGCTGCTCCGAGTTCACCGACTGCTGGCTCACCTTGTAGCCGGCCTGCTCCAGGATCCGGGTGGCGTCGTTGACCTGCTTGCCCACCACGTCCGGCACCTGGATCTCCCGGCCGCCCTTCAGGTACCGCTGCTCCACCTGCGGCAACGGCGACACCGCGATCCCGCCGTGCACCTTCGTCATCGTCTCGAACCACGTCTTGGCCGGGATCGTGCCGCCGAAGATGTTGCCGTTGCCGCACAACCGGGGCTGCGCGCCCAGGCAGATCGGCCGCGGCGAGGTGCCGTCGTTGAACGTCTGCACGGCACCCGCGAAGTCCGGGGTCGCGCCGATGAACGCCGCCGACTTGTACTCCTCGGTGGTGCCCGTCTTCGCGATCATCGGGCGGGTCCACTTGGCGGCACGGGCGGCGGCCGCGGCGGTGCCGTTGCCGACGTCGTCCTTGCTCATGCCGACCGCGAGGCCGTTCGCGAGGCCCTCGGCGACGACCTGCTCGCACGGCGCCTCGTTGACGGTGACGGCCTTGCCGTTGCGGTCCAGGACCTTCGCGATCGGGGTCGGCGGGCACCACTTGCCGCCGCTCACGATGGTCGCCGCGACGTTCGCGAGCTCCAGGGTCGACACCGGCGCTGGCGAGAGCGTGAACGACGCGTTGCCGCCGTTCTGCTTGTAGAACTCGGTCTGCGAGATGCGGTTCTGCTTGTCCTTGGCCTTCGGGTCCGGCCGCGTGCCCTGCAGGTTCGTCGCCATCGTCTCGCGCATGCCGAGCCGCGACGCCATGTCGACGACCGCGTCCATGCCCGTCTGCTCCTCGAGGATGACGAAGCCGGTGTTCGGCGACGTCGCGAGCGCCTGCTGCAGCGTCATCGACGACGGGTAGCTCGAGTCGAAGTTCGACAGGCAGTACCAGCGGGTGCCGGGCTCACCGGTGCTCGGGCAGCGCTGGGCGCCACCCTTGAACACGCGCGAGACGTGCGAGGTCGGCGTCGGGATGACGTTCTCGATGCCGAGGCCCTTCTCCAGCGCCGCCGCGGCCGTGAACACCTTGTAGATGGAGCCGGCGCCGAACTTGTTCTCGACGCCGCTCGGCAGGTCGTACGTGGTCTGGCGCAGGTCCGCCTTCAGGCCGTAGTCGCGGTTCGCGACCAGCGCGAGCACCTCGTGGCGCTCCTTGCCGGGCTTCACGACGGCCATCGTGTTCGCGATGCCGTCGACGGTCTTGCCGACGCCCGCCTCGGCCGCCGCCTTGGCCTGCGAGGTGACCCCGCGGTCCAAAGTGGTCTGAATGGTGTAGCCGCCGGTGCGCAGCTGCTCCTCGCTGAAACCCGCGCGCTGCAGGTAGTTCACGACGTACGAGCAGAAGAAACCGTTTTCCGGTCCGGCGCCGACGCAGCCGTTCGGTGGCGTGCGCACCGGGTTCTGCAGACCGAGGCCTTCCTTCTTCGCCGCCTCACCCGCGTCGCGCGACAGCTTGTCGTTCTCGACCATCCTGTCGATCACTTTGTTGCGCCGGTCCAAAGCTTTGTCCGGATACGCTTCGGGGTCGAGTGCTGACGGACTGTTCACCATTCCCGCGAGCATCGCCGCCTGCGGAACCGTCAACTTGTCCGGCGTCGTGCCGAAGTAAGCCTGGGCGGCCGCCGCGATGCCGTAAATGGTCGAACCAAAAGGAACGACGTTGAGGTACCGGGCGAGGATCTCCTCCTTGCCGAGCTTTCGCTCCAGCTGCAACGAGATCCGGGCCTCGCGCATCTTGCGCGCGATGGTCTGCTCCTGGGCCTTGGCCTGCTCCAGCTTGTTGTTCCTGGCGACCACGTGGACCAGGTAGTTCTTGACGTACTGCTGGGTGAGCGTCGAGGCGCCCTGCGAGACCGAGCCGCTGACCTGGTTCGTCAGGCCCGCCCGGATCGTGCCCTTCCAGTCGACGCCCTGGTGCTCGTAGAAGCGCCTGTCCTCGACCGAGATCAGCGCCGCCTTCATCGTCGGCGAGATCTTCTCGGGTGGTGTGAGCACCCGGTACTGGTCGAACAGGTAGGCGATCGGCGCGCCTTCCTTGTCGGTGACCGTGGTGATCAACGGTGGGTCCGTCGTCACGAGGTCGGCGGAGATGCTGTCCACGGTGTCGCTGGCCCTGTTCGAGACGAGACCTGTCGCGCCCACGACTGGGAACAGCATGCCGGCGAGGAGAACCCCAGCCAGCAGGCACAGGCCGAGCATCTTGAGCACGCCATTCCTGACTCGCACGCGCCTCAGCGTACGCCGTACACGAACGGGTGAAGGTGATCAGTAAGTGCCGTTACTCAGCATGAGTAGAGATACGCACGACAGGTAACAGTCGGGTGACCCAGGCTTGGACAGGGAACCGAACGGCACTACAGTCCGTCAACGTCCAAGGAATGCAGCCGTAGCTCGAACGCTACGGCATCCGTGGCAGGGGTGTGGCGGATTTCCACATTTGGACAGCACTGAGGAGTGGGGGATATGAACCAGGGGGATTGGCGTATCAACGCTTCGTGTCGTGACGAAGAGCCGGACCAGCTCTTCGTTCGTGGCGCGGAGCAGCGCAAGGCGAAGCTCGTGTGCCTGGGATGCCCGGTGCGCATGGAATGCCTGGCCGAAGCGCTCGACAACAAGATCGAGTTCGGGGTCTGGGGAGGCATGACCGAGCGCGAACGCCGTGCTCTGCTGCGCCGTCGCCCGGACGTCGACTCATGGCACGAGTTGCTCGACAACGCACGTCAGGAACACGTCGAGGACTCTCGAGTCGGCTAGGGCCGAGGGCACTACTCCCCGGCCAGTCGACGACCTATCTCCCGGAGGCCGTCGAGGTCGTGCACGTCGGCGGGCAACGCAGGCACGCCGACCAGCGCGACACCGGGGTGGGCACGCGTGAACCGGGCCAGCAGCCGCTTCTCACGATCGGCGACTGCCACCCGGTCCGCGTGCAGCCGGAGCACTGCCGCGGCGAGGGGCGCGTCACCGGAGCGGTCGAGGTCCTCGGCCGCTGCCAGCGCCTTCGCCGCGGGCAGGTCCGCCGCGAGCACCGGATGCGTCCGGTTCGCGACGAGCCCGCACAACGGCATGTTCTCGGCGCTGAGCCGTTCCACGAAATAGCTGGCTTCGCGCAACGCGTCCGGTTCCGCCGCCGCCACGACCACGAAACCGGTTCCGGGCGAACGGAGGAGTTCGTACGTCCGCTGCGCGCGCTCGCGGAATCCTCCGAACATGCTGTCGAAAGCCTGAACAAAAGTTGAAGCGTCCTGCAACAGCTGGCCGCCGACGATCGTCGACACAGCCCGCGTGAAAAGGCTGAAACCGGTTCCGACGATCTTCAACAACCCGCGGCCCGACGCGCGCGCCGGTGCCGAGAGCATCCGGATGAACTTGCCGTCGAGCACGGTCGAGAGCCGCTGCGGCGCGTCCAGGAAGTCGAGCGCCGACCGCGACGGCGGGGTGTCGACGATGATCAGGTCCCACTCGTCCTGCGCCACCAGCTGGCCCAGCTTCTCCATCGCCATGTACTCCTGCGTGCCGGAGAACGACGAGGAAATGGTCTGGTAGAAGGGGTTCGACAGGATCTGGTCGGCCCGGTCGCGGCCCGCGTGGGTCAGCACCATGTCGTCGAACGTGCGACGCATGTCGAGCATCATCGCGAACAGCTCGCCCTTGGGTTCGAAGCCGTCCACGACCACCTCGCGCGGGTGGTTGTCGAGCTCCCGCAGCCCGAGCGACTGGGCGAGCCGCCGCGCCGGGTCGATCGTCAGCACGACCACGCGCCTGCCGCGTTCGGCCGCGCGCACCGCCAGCGCCGCCGCCGTCGTCGTCTTGCCGACCCCGCCGGAGCCGCAGCAGACGAGGACGCGCGTCTCCAGGTCGTCCAGCAACGGGTCGAAATCGAGCTTGTTCATCGGACTCCTGCCGCGACCAGCACCTCGGCCAGCTCGTACAACGCGGCCACGTCCACCCCGTCCGTGAGGTCCGGCAGGTCCAGGGTCGGCAGGTCCGAGTGCGACAGCAGTTCCTTCGCCTCCTGCTGCGACTGGACCCGGATGGCGTGCTCCACGGTCTCGTCGACCAGGCCTTCGAGCGTGAACTCGTCGAGGTCGAGCCCGGCGGCCTGCAGGCCCGTCCGCACCCGCGACTCGTCCAGCCTGCCCTGCGCGGCGACCGGCACGGACCGCGCGGGCAGACGTGCCGGCTGCACCCGGTTCACGAACACCGCGCCCGGCCGCAGGTCGGCCCCGTCCAGCTCGGCCACCGCGTCGAGGGTCTCGCGCACCGGCATCTCCTCCAGCAACGCCACCAGGTGCACCGCCGTGTCACCCGAGTGGAGCAGCCGCACGACGCCCTCGCTCTGCCCCTTGATCGGACCGACCTTCGCCAGGTCGGCCATGGCCTTCGTGACGTCCAGGAACTTCACCACGCGTCCCGTCGGCGGCGCGTCCAGCACGACCGCGTCGTAGAGGTGGCGGCCGTCCGGCCCGACCCGGTTCACGCACTCCTTGACCTTGCCCGTCAGCAGCACGTCGCGCAGGCCGGGCGCGAGCGTGGTCGCGAACTCGATGGCGCCCATCTTGCGCAGCGTGCGGCCCGCGAAGCCCAGGTTGTAGAACATCGCCAGGTACTCCAGCAGCGCGGCCTCGGCGTCGACGGCCAGCGCGTGCACCTCGCCGCCGCCCGGCGCGGACGCGATCCGCTCCTCCGAGTACGGCAGCGGCGCGCGGTCGAAGAGCTGGGCGATGCCCTGCCTGCCCTCCACCTCGACCAGCAGCACCCGGCGGCCACCGGTCGCGAGCGCGAGGGCCAGCGCGGCGGCGACCGTGGTCTTGCCCGTGCCGCCCTTGCCGGAGACCACGTGCAGGCGGGCTCGGGTCAGCTCCTCGGTCCACGACGTCACACGTCCAGACTATGTGTGAATTCGGTCGAACGTGGATCGGTCGGTCAATCGACCATGGTGAGGAAGAGAACGGCCATCGCCGTTGCGGCCACCAGCGCCCAGGCCACGACCGACGGCAGGAACAGCGCGATGCTCGCCGTGACGACCACCACGACCACGAGCCCGATGAGACCGGCCTGGACCACCTGGATGCGCTGACTGTGCTTGCGGTCACGCACCTGCGCCATGGCGACGAGCACCATCACCAGCCCACCCACCGCGAACAGGCCGGTGGCGATGATCCGCCAGGTCTCCATGTGATCAAGGTAGCTCCAACAACGACAACCGCCCAGGCGCCGCACGGGTGGCAAGTTAGGCTTCCGCGCATGACGAAGTGGGAGTACGCGACCGTGCCGTTGTTGATCCACGCCACGAAGCAGATCCTCGACCAGTGGGGCGAGGACGGCTGGGAACTGGTCACCGTGCTGACGAACCCGACCGGTGAGCAGCACGTCGCGTACCTGAAGCGGGTGAAGGCATGAGCGACTGGTCCGCCCGCCTGAAGGAACTCGGCATCGAGCTGCCGGGCGTCGCCGCCCCGCTCGCCGCCTACGTGCCCGCCACGCAGAGCGGTTCCTGGGTGTTCACCTCCGGCCAGCTGCCGTTCGTCGACGGCAAGCTGCCCGCCACCGGCAAGGTCGGCGCCGAGGTGTCCCCGGAGGAGGCGAAGCAGTACGCCGCGACGTGCATCCTCAACGCCCTCGCGGCCGTGCACGCGCTCGTGGGGATTGACTCGATCAAGCGAGTCGTGAAAGTTGTCGGGTTCGTGGCCTCCGCCGAGGGCTTCACGGGGCAGCCGGGCGTCATCAACGGTGCCTCCGAACTGCTCGGCGAGATCTTCGGGGACCTGGGCAAGCACGCCCGGTCGGCCGTGGGGGTCGCAGAGCTGCCGATCGGCGCTCCAGTGGAGATCGAACTGATCGTCGAGGTGTGACATGTCGGACACGTGCCACGAACTGCTCTTCAGGCTGGCCGGGCGCATCCCGGACGACCTGCTGTGGCGGTACCGGGACTGGGCCGCGTCGGACGCGTACGCGGTGCTCGCGCGGTCGTTGCCCCGCACGCTGCTGCACGGACGCATCCCTCTGACGGATCACGAACTGCGCCTTTTGCAGGACGCGCTGGTGCCCTACGGGGCGGATCCCGGTTCCCTCAGTTCGGTCAAAGGACTGGACGAACTGCCGCCCACCGACTACACCTTTTCCCCGGAATCACCCGATCGGGTGCCGATGGGGGATTCCGCGTCCGTCGTTCTCGGTGCCACCCTGCGTGGCCGGAACGGTGTCGGCGAGGTCCGCTCCTGCTGGCGCATCGATCCCGACGGGATCAACCGCGTCCTGCTGGTGGCGGCCACGACCGGCCACGCCCGGCTGACCGGCGAGTTGCAGCGCGTTCTGCGGGCCTTGGGCGAACACGACCCGTGCGTCGAGGTCGTGCCGTCCGGCCTGGACCTGCCGCCCTACCACCGGGCGGCGCTGGCGGCATCGGAGCTGGTGTGCGCCGGCGCCGAGTCCGATGAGCACCTGGTGCTCAGCTAAGGAGAGCTGACGTGACGAACGACGGTGTCGGCCTGCCGGTCCGTCTCCACGATCTCCTGCTGTCTATGGCCGGGCGCGTGGACGACGACGCCCTGTCGCAGGCCCGCGAGTTCCTCGCGGTCGGAGAGCTGGACCGCTCGATCGAGCTGCTCGTCGGAACGCTCCTCGCGGGCGCCATCCCGGTGCTGCCCGACGAGCGCGCGGCGATCACGTGGATCCTCCACGAGGTCCGCTCGGACGCGTCGCTGACCGACCGCCTGCCGGTGGTCGAGATGCTGCCGTTCCTGCGGCACCGCTTCACCTCCGAGACCGACCCGGCCTCGGACATCGCCGGTCACCTGGTCCGCGCGGTCTCCGTGCTGCCCGACATCCGCTCCGTGCGGTGCGTCTGGCGGTCGTCGCCGACCGGGTCGACGCCCGGTCCGCTGCCGCAGCGCGTCGTGCTCGTGGACGTCGGCCCGCAGGGCTTCCCGCCCGCGACCGCGTACCGGGTCGACGCCGTGCTGCGCAAGGCGGGCGTGCGCGCGGCCGTCGAGGTGCTGACGACCGGTGTGCAGCTCAGCGACTACCACGCGGCCGCGGTCACGTCGTCGCGTGCCATACCGATCTCCGGGGCACCCGTCCCGCCGGCCGACCACGTGTCGCAGCAACAGCAAGCGTGGTTCGACCAGCCGGTAGAGGAGCTTCCCGCTCCGGCGCCGGTGGCCGAGCCGACACCGGCGCCGGAGCAACGGGAAGAGACCGGCTCACGACGCACACGTTCCGCACCCCCGGCGCTGGAGGGTTCCCAGCCCTTCCCGCCGAAGCCCGTGAAGCGCATCCCGATGGCCTCCAAGGAGCCCGAGATCGAGACGCTTCCCGAGCCCGTCCCGATCAACCGGGCCGAGGTGACCACCGAGCTCAAGGCCGACGAGCTGGCGGCGTTGCAGGCGGCGCTCGCCGAGCCCGCCGAGCCGTCCACGGTGGACGCGAACCTCAGCGAACGCGAACGGGCCCTGCTGCAGCAGCTGCACGAGGAGCTGGCGCAGCGCGAGCAGTCGGGGCCGCAGGGTCCCGACAGCGGCCGGTGGCAGATCGACAGGTCCTCCTCACGCCAGTCGGCGTTCGGGGCCACGAACAACGGCCACCAGCCTCAGTAGTCGCGCAGGTACTCCAGCTGGGCCCGCACCGACCACTCGGCGGCGGGCCACAGCACCCGGTCCACGTCCTGGTAGACGACCTCGACGACCTCACGCGGGGTCGGGGCGCCGCCCAGTCGTGCGACGGCCTGGCGGACCTGTTCCAGCCGTTGCGTGCGGTGCGCCAGGTACATCCGTGCCGCCTCGCCGGCGTCCGCGAGTTCCGGGCCGTGGCCAGGGAGCACCGCCGTGTTCTCCGGTAGTTCGGCCAGCACCTTGAGCGACTCGAAGTAGTCGCCGAGCTTGCCGTCCGGGTGGGCGACGATCGTGGTGCCGCGGCCCAGGACGGTGTCGCCGGTCAGCACCGCCTCGCCGTCGATCACGAAGCACAGCGAGTCGCTGGTGTGGCCGGGTGTGCCGAGGACCCTGAGCTCCAGGCCCGAGCTGGTGATCACATCTCCGTGCGCCAGGCCTTCCGACCCGTAGGTGAACGTCGGGTCGAGCGCGCGCACCGGGGCGTTGACGAGTTCGCCGAACCGCTTGGCGCCTTCGGAGTGGTCCGGGTGGCCGTGGGTCAGCAGGACCTCCGAGATCGGGCCGTGCTGCGCGATGCGGCCGAGGTGCGCCTCGTCCAGCGGGCCCGGGTCGATCACCACGAACGAGGTCGCGTCCGGGGCCTTGAGCAGCCACGTGTTGGTGCCGTCGAGCGTCATCGGCGACGGGTTGTCGGCCAGCAGCACGGCGGCGTGCGGCGTGACCTGCCTGAGTTCGCCGTACCGCGGGTGCGCGGCGCGGGCGCCGATCAGCGGGGAGCCGCTCACTGGAACACCACCCTGATGACGTCGCCGTCGCGGATCAGCTTGGGGATGATCTTCTCGACGCTGCGTTCCTCGGCCATGACCTTGCCGACGCTGCCGAGCGCGCCCACCTCGTCGAGCGTGCGCCAGGTCGGCGGCATGAGCATCCGGCGGCCCTGCTGAGCGTCCTCGATGGCGTTCTCCGGCCGCTGCCAGGCCGCGTCCGACGCCTCGGTGGTCTCGCCGTCCGCGTTCTGGCCCTGCGGCAGCGCGGCGACGAAGAACCTCGTGTCGTAGCGGCGCGGCTCGTCCTCCGGGGTGACCCAGTTGGCCCACGGGCGCAACAGGTCCGCGCGCAGGACGAGGTTGTTGTCCGTGAGGAACCGGGCGAGCGAGAGCTCGCGGTCGACCAGCTGCTGCCGTGCCTGCGAGTACCGGCTCGTGTCCGCGACGACGGAGGTGGCGTCCGGGCCCGCGAGCAGCACCCCGGACTCCTCGAACGTCTCGCGCACAGCCGCGCACACGAACGCCCTGGCCGTCGCCTCGTCGACGTTGAAGACCTCGGCCCACCACTTCGGTTCCGGGCCGGTCCACGCGACGGACGTGTCGGCGTCGCGCCGGTCGACCCCTCCGCCGGGGAAGACACTCATGCCGCCCGCGAACGCCATGCCCTTCACGCGGCGCAACAGGAAGGCCTCCAGGCCCTCGTCGCCGTCGCGCAGCAGCACGACGGTGACCGCGTCCCTGGGCGTGGCGGGTTCGGCGGAGGGCGTTGTGGGTACCAGGTTTCCCGGCAAGGTCATGTCGTCGGGCATCCTCCGAGCGTACGACCGCGCTAACCCGAGGATGGTGTGATGGCGACGAAGGTCTCCGGTTGTCTGGTGCAGGTGCTGCTGTTCCTGCTGGGAGCGGTGCTGGCCACCGGGCTGACGGCGGTGGCGGGCGTGGTGATGTTCGTGCCCGACCGCACGACCGTGATCAGCGTCGATCCGACCGCCGACGCACCCGGCGTGTACGTCAAAGAGGTCTCACGGCTCGTGGGCGGCACCTACTACGAGATCTGGCTCGGTTCGTCACCGGACCACGGCCACGTCGTGACGGTGCCCAACGGGTGGGACCACGACCCGCGGCGCGAGTCCTCATCGGACGGCATGCGCCTGAAGTTCGGCAACGGCGGGGAGATCTTCGTCCCCAAGGCCAGTTACTCCTGAGGCAGGATGGGCGAGTGGACGAACAGCTGCGCGTAGGACTTGTCGGCGCCGGACCGTGGGCTCAGATGATCCACGCCCCCGGCATCGCCAACCACCCCGGCACGACCCTGACCGGCGTCTGGGCCCGCCGTCCCGAGGCCGCTTCCTCCCTGGCCTCGTCCTTCGGCGCCGAGCCCTTCTCCGACTACGCCGAGCTCCTGTCCACTGTGGACGCCGTGGCGTTCTCCGTGCCGCCGGGCGTGCAGGGCCCGATGGCGCTGGAAGCCGCCCGCGCCGGCAAGCACCTGGTGCTGGAGAAGCCCATCGCGTCCTCCGTCGCCGAAGCCGAGGCCCTGGTCGCGGCCGTCGAGGAAGCCGGCGTCGCGTCCCTGGTCGTGCTGACCCGCCGCTACGCCCCGGAGACCAAGGAGATGCTCGCGCAGCTGCACCGCACGGGCGGCTGGACCGGAGCCGACAGCCGCTGGATCTCCGGCGCCCTGCTGTCCGGCCCGTTCTCCGACTCCCCGTGGCGCCACGACAAGGGCGCGCTCGACGACGTGGGCCCGCACGCGTTCGACCTGCTCGACGCGGCCCTGGGCGAGATCACCGACGTGCTGGCGGCGAACGTCACCGACAAGGGCCTGTGGCAGGTGATCCTGCAGCACGCCGGCGGTGCCACCAGCACCGTGTCGTTGTGCCTGTCGCTGCCGGTGCAGCCGCCGTTCGCGGACCTCACCGTCTTCGGCGAGAACGGCCACCGCACGCTGACCAACCGCGACACCCCGGCCGCCGAGTGCTTCACGAACCTGCTCGACGACTTCGTGGCGATGGTGCACAGCGGAACCGTCACGCACGAGTGCGACGCGCGCCGCGGCCTGCACCTGCAGCGGATCATCGAACTGGCCCGCCACAAGGCGGGTGCGTGAAGTTCGGCATCGACCCCGAGTCGTTGCGCGAGGTCCCGGACGAGTACGAGGCCTGGACGCAGATCGGGGTGGCCGCGCGCGTGCTCGGCCGGCTCGACCTGGCCGAGGAGGCGCTCACCACGGCGTTCGCGCTGCGCCCCTCGACGGCGGCACGGCTGAGGCTGGCCCACGTCTACCAGTGGCAGGGCAGGTTCACCGAGGCGCACGCCGAGTTCGCCCGGTGCGCGGACAGCGGCGAGATCGCCGACTTCGTGCACCAGCACTGGGGGAAGTGCTACTTCGACGAGGGCCGGTTCGAGGAGGCCCGCGCCCACTTCCGGAAGGCGCTGGACCTGCGTGAGGGCGGCGACCCGGCGCTGGTCGAGTCGACGCGGATCGCGTTGCGGGCGGTGGAGGCGCGTCGGGCGGCGCGCTGACCGTCGAAAATTGTCAGGGGTGCCCGCTAGCGTCCGGAGCATGGACCTCACCGCCACCACGGCCGACCTGGCCGCAGCCGCCGCCGAGGTGGCGCGCCTGCTGCCCACGCGCGTGCTCGACCCGGTGCTGGCCGGGCTGCGCCTGCGCGCGGGCACCGACGTCGAGGTGGCGGGCAGCGACCAGGAACACGGCGTGCGCCTGACCGTCCACGCCACGGTGCACGCCGGGGGAGAGGTCCTCGTGCCGGCGAAGCCGCTGGCCGCGACCCTGCAGGCGCTGGACGAGCCGCAGGTGCGCCTGAAGGTGGAGGGTCAGCGCCTGGCCGTCCGCACGCCCACGTCGCGGTTCGCCCTCCCGTTGCTTGATCTTGATCACCATCCCGGCGTGCCGGAACTACCGGTGGTCCGCGGTCACGTCGACGCCGATAAGCTGAAGATCATCGCGGCGGTCGCAGGCGCGGCCAGCAGGGACGACGCGTTGCCGATCTTCACCGGCATCCGGGTCTGGTCGGACGAGGACAGGTTGCACTTCCTGGCCACGGATCGTTACCGGATGGCCCACGGCACCGTGCCGTGGGAACAGGAAGGTCCACTCGACCTGTTGGTCCCTGCGAAGGCGATCGTCGAAGCAGCCCGGCAGGCCCGCGGCCTCGTCGCCCTGCACGCGAACGAGGACCGCATCGGTCTTGCCTGGGGACACAACTCGATCTCCACCGCGCTCCTGGCCGCTCCGTTCCCGGACGACCGCGCGCGCCGACTCCTGGAGGCAGTCATCGACAGCACGGTGCTCGTGGACGCCGACGCGCTGGCGCGCGCCGTTCGCCGAGCCACGCCCTACGGCGGACCTCACCAGGCCGTGACCATCCAGGTCGAGGACTCGGAGGTCAGGGTCAAGGGCAACGACCCGCAGCAGGGCGAGTCGGAGGAGTTCGTCAAGGCCACGGTCGAGGGCGACCACCTGACCAAGACGTTCCAGGCTCGCTACCTCGCGGACGCGCTGAAGGCGTTCGCCGGCCGCCGGATCGAGCTGAAGATCCAGGACGGCCTGCGTTCGACGGTGCTGACGTCCGAACCCGGTGAGGACGGCGTCGAACTCACCTACCTCGTCGTGCCGATGCGGTCCGTGGCCTGAAACACCGAAGGGCCGGTACGAGACCGGCCCTTCGGTGGAAGAACGTCTAGCGCGAGGCGAGTTCCATCTCGGAGCGCGCCGGCACCTCGGCCGGCACCCCGCGCCGCACCGTCCCGCGCAGCAGCCACACCGCCAGCGCGATCAGCAGCCCGGCCACGCCGGACGCGATGAACGCGGGCCGCGTGCCGAAGTGCTCGATCAGCTGCCCGGACAGGCCCTGCCCGATGGCGAGGCCGACGGTCACCGAGGTGATCACCCAGCCGAACGCCTCCGCGGCCATGCCGTTCGGCGTGACCTGCTCGATCGCCGCGGAGTGCGCGGTCGACTGCGGCGTGATCAGGGTGCCCACCAGGAACAGCGCGACGGCGAGGCCCACGAGCGTCGCCGGGATGGCCAGCAGGAACGCGAGCAGGGCGAAGCCGCCGAGCAGGACCGGCAGGCGCAGGTGCATCGGCCGCGGCCACGGGCGCATGCCGTAGAGCACGCCGAAGATCACCGAGCTGATCGACCACAGCGAGAGCATCAAGCCACCCATCGAGGCGTGGCCCGCAGCCTTCGCGAACGCCGGCACGGCCACCTCGACGAAACCGATCGTCACACCGAAGCCCAGGGCGGCGAGGGCCACCGTGCGCATGCCGGGGTAGGCGAAGGCACCGAGCAACGGCCGGGGCGCCTGCTCGACGGGACCCCACGCCCGGACCACCGGGTTGAAGGCGAACCAGAGGGCGCCGATCACCATCAGCACGGCGCCGACGACCACGCCGGTGCCCGCCCACGGCGCGGCCAGCAGGAGCCCGGCCAGACCGGGACCCAGGATGAAGAAGACCTCCATGCTGATCGCCTCGTACGCGTAGCCCGCCATCCGCGTCGGGCCCGCCGGCACCATGCGCTCCCACAGCGCACGGGAGGCCGAGCCCACCATCGGCTCCGTCGCGCCCACGCCCAGAGCCAGCGGGACCAGCACGAACACCGACGCACCAGCCTCCACGGCCAGCACGGACACGGCCACGAACGCGGCGAACAGACCGGTCACCCAGAGGAGGGGACGCGTGGGACCGAAGCGGTCCATCAGGCGGCCCTGGACCACGGAACCGAGCGCCACGCCCACCAACGCCGCCGCCGAGACCATGCCGGCAACCGCGAACGAACCCGTGGCGCGCTCCACGTAGAGCAGGAGCGAGAGCCCGACCATCGCGATGGGGAGGCGGGCGAGCAGGGACGCGACCACCGGGCCGCGCATACCAGGGGTCGTCAGGGCAGCACGGTAGTCGGACAGACGAGCAGAGTGGGACATGTGTACCAGTATGCCAGAGTTGGTACGCACGTACCAGATCGGGTGCGCAGGGTCACGATGATTGCGATTGGGTCACGGGAATGGGATGACCGGGTGAAACATGCAACGAATCGGCCTCGGACGAGGTCCTTGAGGGTGAAAGGGCTTGAGTGGCCGGGGTGGAGACATGCGAAAGTTGACTCATCCACCGAGACCAACCTCTGGCTTGAGGGTCGGGGCCTACGCGCCAGAGGGATGGAAGGCACGGTTCGTCGGGGGATGGGCCGTGCAACACAAAGGACCGGTGCGCCACGTCGGGGGTGGCGCCCGGTCCTTTTTGTCTGGTCGCTGCTCCGCAGGCGGCGGTGAGTTCGCCGGGAAACTGGCGGACGACCAGCGGGAACTCGCGGTTTGACTCGAGGCAGCCAGGTCGGGGCAGCCAGGCTGAACCACTCCAGTCAGCCCAGTAGTGACGTACGGCCTGGGTCCCGAAGCAGTGAAGCCCCGGCGGCTGCCGGGGCTTCACTTGCGTTAGGTCGTGAACCGACCAGCGGGGTGAGCTGACTAGCGGGCGCGGCGCGCGAGGCGCTCCGGGTCCAGGATCAGCACGCTCTTGCCTTCGAGCCGCAGCCAGCCGCGGTGCGCGAAGTCGGCCAGAGCCTTGTTCACGGTCTCGCGGGACGCGCCCACGAACTGGGCGATCTCCTCCTGCGTCAGGTCGTGCGTGACGCGGAGCAGGCCGGCCTCCTGCGAGCCGAAGCGCTGCGCGAGCTGCAGCAGCGCCTTGGCGACGCGGCCGGGCACGTCCGTGAAGATCAGGTCGGCCAGCATCGAGTTCGTCCGGCGCAGCCTGCGGGCCAGAGCCCTCAGCAACTGCTCGGCGATCTCCGGCCGGTTGGTGATCCACTGACGGAGCGCGGGGCGGTCCATGGACACCGCACGCACCTCGGTCACCGTCGTCGCGGTCGACGTGCGGGGGCCGGGATCGAAAATGGACAGTTCGCCGAACATGTCGGAGGGCCCGAAGATCCCCAACAGGTTCTCGCGGCCGTCCGGCGACTTGCGGCCGATCTTCACCTTGCCGGACTGGATGATGTACAGGCGATCGCCCGGCTCACCCTCCGCGAAGATGACATGGCCACGCGGGAACTCCACCGTCTCAAGGGTCGTCGCCAGCGCCTCTGCAGCTGCTGGGTCCACCCCTTGGAAGATGCCCGCTCGCGCCAGGGTCTCGTCCACCTCGTCCCTCCTAATCGACGCGACGGCACGCCTACCACCATCTTTGGTGGAGTCAGCGCCGTGCCGCCGATCACTGCGTTGCAGTCTAAGGGCTCTCTTGTGGATCGCCGCTCGGCTCGCCGTCTTAGTAGGAACAACAAGACTGACTCGATCCAGAGCCCAACGAACCAGTCTACGCCATTCGGGTGTCGGTCAGCACGGGGCCAGGACTAACGGACGCGCTTGCGCGCACCTCCGCGGCCACGGCGACGCAGGCGGAACATGTCGAGCGCGCGACCGATGCCGTGTCCGTAGAGCGCCTTGACCTCTTCGGGCCTGGCGGACTCCAGGAACTCCTCGACCTCGTTCTCCTGCACGGCAACGTGCCGGAGCTTCGCTTCGACGCGCTCCATGAAGAGCGCGAAGAACATGATCACGATCGGAACGACGATCACAAGCCAGGCAGTCATGATGCTCCGAAGTGTGGCGCATGAGGGATTCGAGTGCGGATCTAGGGGTCGGTTCCGGCGTGTTGACTACTCTGGATCAGTGCCCGCTACCAAGAAGCCGGAAACCAAGCTAGGCCTGACGCGCAGGGCCCGCCGGATGGTGCGCGTGCTGGCCGAGGGCTACCCCGACGCGCACTGCGAGCTGGACTTCACCACGCCGCTGGAACTGGTCGTGGCGGTGATCCTGTCCGCGCAGTGCACCGACAAGAAGGTCAACGAGGTCACTCCCGCGCTCTTCAAGAAGTACCCGACGGCCGCCGACTACGCCGGTGCCGATCGGACGGAACTCGAAGAGATGCTCCGCCCCACCGGTTTCTTCCGGAACAAGGCGACGTCTCTGCTCGGTCTCGGTGCCGCCCTTGTGGAGCAGCACGACGGTGTGGTGCCGGACAACATGGAGGAGCTGGTCAAGCTCCCCGGTGTAGGACGCAAGACGGCCAACGTGGTTCTCGGCAACGCGTTCGATGTGCCCGGGCTCACAGTCGACACCCACTTCGGCCGGCTCGTGCGCCGCTGGGGCTGGACCGACCTCGAGGACGCCGTCAAGGTCGAGCACGCCGTCGGCGAGCTGATCGAGAAGCGCGACTGGACCATGGCCTCGCACTGGATCGTCTTCCACGGCCGCCGCGTCTGCCACGCCAAAACCCCAGCCTGCGGTGCCTGCCTGCTGATGAAGGACTGCCCGTCGTACGGCCTCGGCCCGGAGGACCCGGACAAGGCCGCCAAGCTCGTCAAGGGCGATGAGAAACCACACCTGATCGAGCTCGCCGAGCGGGTGCGGGCGGGTGAGAAGCTGGGAGCGTGAACAACCGCACGCGCTGGCTCGTCGTCGTGCTCGTCCTGGGCGTGGCGGGCGTGGTCGCGCTGTGGCCCCGTGACGAGTCACCGCCGCCGCCCACGCCCTCCCGTCCGTCGCAGGACATCGCCGCGTTGCGCGGGCAGGCCCAGCTGCGGCCGTGCGTGCCCGGCGCGCAAGAAGGCATCGGTGTGACGTGCCTCGGTGACGGCACCCGGACGGCCCTCGCGCTGAAGGGCCCACTCCTGATCAACTTCTGGGCGACCTGGTGCCAGCCGTGCCAGGAGGAGCTGCCGGTGCTGGATTCGTACGCGAAGCAACCAGGTGCCGTGCCGGTCGTCCCAGTTCTTGTGGAGAGCAGGGAGGCGGACGGCCTGGAGCTGCTCGCCCGGCTCGGCGTGCGGCTGCCGTCCGTGCACGACGAGGCCGACGAGCTGCGCAAGCAAGTCAAGGCGCCGAAGACGCTCCCCGCCACGTATTACGTATCAGCGGACGGTCAAGTCCGGCGGATCACCGATCCACCGGTCTTCACCGCTCCGGACCAGGTGGAGAAGGCGGTTCGATGACGGAGGCGGTACAGCCACCCGACTGGATGCAGCGCCTGGCCAAAGCCACCGAGCAGATCGACGCACGAACGTTCATGCGGGACCCGCGCACCTCGCAGCGGGCCTACCGCAAGGCGGCCGTGCTGATGCTGTTCGGCGAGTCCGAGGAGCACGGGCCGGACGTGTTGCTGCTGCGCAGGGCGGACACGCTCGGCTCGCATCCGGGGCAGGTGGCGTTCCCCGGCGGCGCTTCGGACGAAACGGACGACGGCCCGGTGGGCACGGCATTACGCGAGGCTTACGAGGAGACCGGTGTACTTGAGTCAGGAGTGAGACCGCTGGCTTTGCTGCCGGAGCTGTACGTGCCGGTGTCGGGGTTCGCGGTCACGCCCGTGCTCGCCTACTGGGAACAGCCGAGCCCCGTCGCACCGGTCGATCCGGCGGAGACCGCCGCTGTCGCGCGCGTGCCCGTGGCGCACCTCGCGGACCCCGCCAACAGGTTCCGCGTGCGTCACCCCTCGGGTTACGTCGCGGCGGCCTTCTCCGCGCCGGGCATGCTGGTGTGGGGTTTCACCGCGGGGTTGATCAACGGCCTGATCGCACTCGGCGGCTGGGAACAGCCGTGGGATGCGACCGATGTGCGTGACCTTGAACTAGCGTTGCGCGCTACACAGTGAGGCGGAGGTTTCGGGTTGAACTGGGTTGACCTGCTGGTGCTGGGCCTTGCCGCGATCGCCGCGGTGTCAGGGGCCAGGCAAGGCATGGTCGTCGCGCTGCCCGCGTTCGTCGGTGTGCTCGTCGGCCTGATCCTGGGCACGCAGATCGCGCCGCTGCTGGTGTCCCAGTTCGAGAACGTCGTCACCAAGGTCGTGTTCGCGGTCGGCATCGTCGTGCTGCTCGTGGCGCTCGGCGAGACCATCGGCGTCTACATCGGGCGGACGATCAAGGCACGGGTCAACGCGTCGCCGTTGCGGGGCGCGGACAACGCCCTGGGCGCGATCGTGCAGGGCTTCGTCGTCTTCGTCGTCGCCTGGATGATCGCGTTGCCGCTGACCTCGGTCGTCGGCCTGCCCGACCTCACGTCGTCGCTCAAGCAGTCGGTGATCCTCGGCAAGGTCGACCAGACCATGCCGCAGGCCGCCCGCGTGCTGTCCGGCGACCTGCAGAAGCTCTTCGACGTCTCCGGCTTCCCGCAGGCGATGGACCCGTTCAACCGCACGCCGCTCAAGGAAGTCGAGCCGCCGAACAACCAGCTCGCGGACTCCCCGGTCGCGCAACGCCTGAAGGCCTCCGTGCTCAAGGTCCGCGGCCGTGCGCCGTCGTGCTCGCGGGCGCTCGAGGGCACCGGGTTCGTCATCGCGCCCGAACGGGTCATGACGAACGCCCACGTCGTCGCCGGCACCAACGAGGTGACGGTCGAGGTCGGCCGCGGCCAGTTCGACGCGACGGTCGTCTCCTACGACCCGCGCACCGACATCGCGGTGCTCGCGGTGCCGGACCTCGAGGCCACGCCGCTGCAGTTCCGCTCCGACGAGGTGCAGCCGGGCGAGGACGGCATCGTGCTCGGCTACCCGCTCGACGGCCCGTACAAGGCCTCGCCGGCCCGCGTCCGCGAGCGGATCCCGCTGCTGCGCGGCCCGGACATCTACGACGCCCAGACGGTGACCCGTGACGTCTACACGGTGCGCGCGGAGGTCCGCTCGGGCAACTCCGGCGGCCCGCTGGTCGACCCGAACGGGCGCGTGATGGGCGTGGTCTTCGGTGCCGCGGTCGACGACCCGGAGACGGGCTTCGTGCTCACGGCCCAGCAGGTGCAGTCGATGGTGCAGAAGGCGCCGACGCTGACGAAGCGGGCCTCTACCCAGGGGTGCGCGTCGTAGCGGCGATGCCGTTGAGCACGTAGGTCAGGCCGGTGTCGAAGAACGCCGCGGCGTTCGTGTGCTCGGCGTCGAACATGACCCTGGCGAGCCTCGGGAACCGCCCGGTGGCGAGCACCTTGCGCATGTACGGCCCGGACGCGGCCTGCCACTGCTCCTCGGTCAGGCCGGTGGCCTGCTCGTCGCGCAGTTCGGAGATCTCGCTGCGCACGGCGCCGTGCACGAACGCCATCACCGTGCTGACCGCGCCGAGCACGTGGTCGATGGTGGGGAACTCCGGCCGGCCGTCGAGCGTGGCGAGCGACGCCTCGATGTGCGCCAGCGAGTTCGGTCCCCGGTGCGGCCTGCCGCCGAGCAGGTCGACGAACCACGGGTGCCGCTTGGCGGCCGCGCGCATGCCGTGCGCGATTCGGGTGAGGGCATCCCGCCACTCGGCGCCGGGCTCGGGTAGTTCGATCTCGCCGTAGACCTCGTCGACCATCAGGTCGAGCAGTTCGTCCTTGGTCTCGACGTAGCCGTACAGGCGCATCGGACCGGCCCCCAACGCCCCGGCGACCTTGCGGATCGACACCTCGTCGAGGCCACCCTCGTCGGCGAGCCCGATCGCGGCGCGCACGATCAGGTCCCTGCTCAACGGGGTCGGCGACGGCTTGCTGGGCGGCTCTGGGCGGTCCCACACGGGTTCGTTCGACATCGGACTGGACAGTACAGCGTCTCATCGAGATACAGTGTATTGAGCGATACAGCGTATTGGGAGGATGCGATGAGGACTTCGGTGCTGGTGGTCGGGGGAGGCCTGGCGGGTACGTCGGCCGCGCTGTTCCTGGCGTGGCGCGGGGTGGACGTGATCTTGGTGGAGAAGCATCCCGGCAGCTCACCGCACCCGCGGGCGGTCGGTTTCAACGGCCGCGTCGGCGAGTTGCTGCGGGCGGTCGGCCTGGAGGGGGCACTGCCGCCGAGCCGGATGGCGAAGGGATTCGGCGTGCGGCGGGTGCGGTGCGCGAGCCTGGTCGGGGAACGCTACGAGGAGACGTTCTGGACTCCTCCGGCGCAGCTCTCGGACGTCGAGTACTCGCCGACCGCGGGAGTCGGCGTGGCACAGGACCGGATGGAACCGCTGCTGCGCGACAAGGCCCGCGAACTCGGCGCGGACGTCCGGATGAGCACCCGGATGCTGGAGTTCGCGCAGGACGACGAGGGCGTCACGGCGCTCGTGCAGGGCGACGGCGAGCCGTACGAGATCCGCGCCGACTACCTGGTCGCGGCCGACGGCCACCGCAGCCCGGTGCGCGAGCGGCTCGGCATCACCCGCGCCGGCCGCGGGTTCCTGCACACGTCCCGCAGCGTGCTGTTCCGCGCGCCGCTGGAGGAGTACCTCAAGGACGGCGTGGGCCAGTTCGCCGTCGAGGGCGTCGGCTTTCTGACCACCTACGGCGACGGCCGCTGGGTCCTGATGCTCGACGACCGCGAGTACACCGAGCCGGAGTTGCTCGACAAGATCACCCAGGCCATCGGCCGGGACGACCTGGAGATCGAGATCATCACGACGGGCCGCTGGACGATCAGCGCCTCGGTCGCGGACCGGTTCTCCGAGGGCCGGATCTTCCTCGCGGGCGACGCCGCGCACACGTTGCCGCCGAGCCGCGGCGGGTTCGGCGCGAACGTCGGCATCGAGGACGCCCACAACCTCGCCTGGAAGCTCGCGGCCGTGATCGGCGGCGAGTCGCGTCCGTCCCTCCTGGACACCTACGACGAGGAACGGCGGCCGGTCGCCACCCTCTGCCACCAGCAGATCTTCGCCCGCAACGACGGCCACAACCGCGACGGCGAACCCGAGGACGCCACGCTCTACGACAACAACGCCATGCACTACGGCGTGCTCTACCGCTCGTCGGCCGTGCTCGGGGCGGGTCCCGAACTCCCACCCGCCGCGCTGCCGGAGGAGTGGAACGGCCAGCCGGGGACGCGCGCCCCGCACGCGTGGATCGAGCCGGGCAGGTCCACTGTGGACCTCTTCGGCCGCGACTGGGTCCTGATCGCCGACCACCCGCAGTGGCAGGAGGCCGCCGAGCGCCTGACCGTCCACTGCGAACGGATCGAGCAGCTGGACCTGTTCGGACTGTCCGCCAAGGGCGCGTCGCTGATCAGGCCAGACGGCTACGTGGCCTGGCGTTCGACCGACCTGCCGGACGACCCGGCCGGTGCCCTCGAAGCCGCGTTCAGGTCAGTTTCTGCAGGAACTCGGTGATCAGCCTGCTCGTGGTGTGGGACGCCTCCTGGTTGGGGAAGTGCCCCACCCCGGGCAGGTAGCGGAACTCCGACTCGGGCCCCAGCCACGGCAGCGAGTCGCGTGCCGCCGACTCGGGCACGATCGGGTCCACCGAGCCGTGCAGCTGCAGCACCGGCACCTGCATCGGCTTGTCGACGGCCTCCGCGAACCGCCGGCCGTCGCTGCGCAGCTGCGAGCGCACCGCCCAGCGGTAGTACTCCAGCGCGCTGTGCGCGACGCCCGGCACCGTCATGGCCTGCCGGCAGCGGCGGATGACCTCGTCGAACTCCGGCGCGGACCGCCACTTCGGCCCGGACCAGGCCGAGATCAGCTTCGCGACCTGCAGGCCGTTCTCGCCGGTCAGCCAGCGTTCCGGGTAGATCGGCAGCTGGAACCGCAGCACGTGCGCGTTGCGGCGCGGATGCCTGCGGAACGCCCGGCGCGTGACCAGCGGGTGCGGTGCGGACAGCACCGAGACCGACGAGACCAGGCGCGGGTGCAGGGCACCGACCGTCCACGCCGTGGCGCCGCCCCACGCGTGCCCCACCAGGTGTGCGCGTTGGGCGCCGAGCGCCTTGATCAGGCCCGCGATGTCACCCGCGAGCGTGAACCCGTCGTAGCCGCGCGGGGGTTTGTCCGAGTCGCCGTAGCCGCGCAGGTCGACCGCCACCGCGCGGTAGCCGGCCTCGGCGAGCGCGGTGAGCTGGTGCCGCCACGACCACCAGAACTCGGGGAACCCGTGCAGGAGCAGCACGAGAGGGCCCTCGCCGAGTTCGGCGACGTGCAGGCGGATGCCGTTCGCCGAGACGTCGCGGTGCGTCCACGGACCCGCGACCCGCACGACGGACGGGTCGGGTTTGCGGCTCAGTTGTCGTCGCCCCTGCTCTTGGAGTCGCGGTGCGTGAGGGCCGCGACGGTGTCCTTCGCGGCCGCGATCGACTTCTCCGGCGCCCTGATCTTCTTGACCTTGCGGTAGCCGAGGAAGGCGAACAGCACGGCGCTCAGCAGCATCACGCCGAACACGAGCCCGAAGCCCGCCCAGTAGCCCCAGCCGAACCACTCGGCGAAGCCGAAGCCGAGGGCCATGAACAGGAAGAACAGGCTGAAGCAGAGGATGGTCAGCGCGACGATGAAGAAGACGCTGCCCTTCACGCCCTTCTTGATCTCGGCCGTGATCTCGCCCTTGGCGAGCTCGACCTCCGCTCTGACCAAGGTCGACACGTGCGCGGTCGCGTCGCGGACGAGGCCGCCGATCGAGGCCTCGGCGGTGGGGTCGTCTGCGGTCAGCGGAATCGACGCGATGTGCTCCCTGGTGGTCACTCGGACATGGTGCCATGAGCCCGGCTGCGACGAATGAGCAACACCGCGGCGAGCAGCGACGCGATCATCGAGGCGAGCAACACAGCGGCTTTCGCGGTCTCCGGGGTTTGAAGTGAGAGATCAGCGATCAGCAGGCTGACGGTGAACCCGACGCCGCCCAGCGTCGCCACCGCCACGATGTCGCGCGGCCCGGCCCCGGACGGCCACACGGCCGCCTTGAACCACACGGCGAGCGCCGAGGCACCGACGATCCCGATCACCTTGCCGATGATCAGCCCGGCCATCACACCGAGCGCGATCTTGTCGGAGAAGAGCTTCCCGAACGCCTCCACACCCACCGGCACACCCGCCGCGAACAGCGCGAACACCGGCACCGCCACGCCTGCCGAGAACGGCTGCAACCGGTGCTCCAGCCGCACCGCGGGCGCCTGCGCCTCGTACGGGTCGCGCCGCACGCGGGTCAGCAACGCCAGCGCGACACCCGCGATCGTGGCGTGGACGCCCGACTCGTGCATGAACCACCAAGTGGCGAGCGCGATCGGCACGTAGAGCCACGGGCTGGTGATCCTCTTGTGCTGGAGGAACCAGTACAGCGCCAGCAGCAGCACGACCGCGCCCGCCGCGAGCAGGTTGAACTTCGCGGTGAACAGGATCGCGATCACGATGATCGCCCCCAGGTCGTCCACGACGGCGAGGCTGAGCAGGAACACCCGCAGGCTCGACGGCAGCCCGGACGCCGTCAGCGCCAGCACCCCGAGCGCGAACGCGATGTCCGTCGCGACCGGGATCGCCCACGCCTTCTCGATGCCCGGCTGACCCCAGCCGACGCCGAGGGCGATCAGCGCGGGCACGACCATCCCGCCGATCGCCGCGATGATCGGCAGCACCGCGGCCTTGAAGTTCGACAGCTCACCGACGACGAGTTCGCGCTTCAGCTCGAGACCGGCGACGAAGAAGAAGATGGCCAGCAGGCCGTCCTTGGCCCAGTCGCCGACGCTCAACGGTCCCAGGTGGAGGTCACGCAGTCCGAAGTAGGCGGACGCGAGCGGGGAGTTGGCCCACAGCAACGCGACGGCCGTGGCGCCGAGCAGAACGGTGCCACCGACGGTCTCGGTGCGGAGGTAACGGGCGAAGTCGGCGATCTTGCTGGACACGGCGCTCCCGAAGCGGTCGAGGTACACGAATACTCGTGCCGACCAGACTTCCCGGCTCACCGAGTGCTGCGACGCAAGGTTCCGCGCCACAGCACTTGCTGCGATCTTAACGCGAACGGGCGCCCTCCGGTGAGGACGCCCGTCACGTTTCAAGCCCTGGATCAGTCCTCGGACTTGCCCGACTGCAGGCCCGCCGAGATCAGGTCCATGACCGACGAGTCGGCCAGCGTCGTCACGTCACCGACGGTGCGGTTCTCGGCGACGTCGCGCAGCAGGCGGCGCATGATCTTGCCCGAGCGCGTCTTCGGCAGCTCCGGCACGACCATGATCTGCCGCGGCTTCGCGATCGGGCCGATCTCCTTGGCCACGTGGTCGCGCAGCGCCTTGATCGCGTCCGCGCCACCGGCGTCCGCACCCGCGCCACCGCGCAGGATCACGAACGCCACGATGCCCTGGCCGGTCGTCTCGTCGGACGCGCCCACGACGGCGGCCTCGGCCACGGTCGGGTGCGACACGAGCGCCGACTCGACCTCGGTCGTCGAGATGCGGTGACCGGACACGTTCATCACGTCGTCGACGCGGCCGAGCAGCCAGATGTCGCCGTCGGCGTCGTACTTCGCGCCGTCACCGGCGAAGTAGAAGCCCTGCTCGCCGAAGCGCGACCAGTACGTGTCCTTGTAGCGCTCCTCGTCGCCCCAGATGCCGCGCAGCATCGACGGCCACGGCTCGTCCAGCACCAGGTAGCCACCGCCGCCGTGCTCGACCTCGACGCCCTCGTCGTTGACGACCTTCGCACCGATGCCGGGCAGCGGGCGCTGCGCCGAACCGGGCTTGGTCGACACCACGCCGGGCAGCGGCGAGATCATGATCGCGCCGGTCTCGGTCTGCCACCACGTGTCGACGATCGGGGCCTTGCCGCCACCGACGTTCTCGCGGTACCAGATCCACGCCTCGGGGTTGATCGGCTCGCCGACCGACCCCAGCACGCGCAACGACGACAGGTCGTACTTGGCCGGGATGTCCGCGCCCCACTTCATGAAGGTGCGGATCAGCGTCGGCGCCGTGTAGTAGATCGAGACGCCGTACTTCTGCACGATGTCCCAGTGCCGGCCCTCGTTCGGGGTGTTCGGCGTGCCTTCGTAGACGACCTGTGTCACGCGGTTCGACAGCGGGCCGTAGACGATGTAGCTGTGGCCGGTGACCCAGCCGATGTCCGCGGTGCACCAGTAGACGTCGGTGTCCGGCTTGAGGTCGAACACGTAGTTGTGCGTGTACGACGCCTGCGTGAGGTAACCGCCGGACGTGTGCAGGATGCCCTTCGGCTTACCCGTGGTGCCCGAGGTGTAGAGGATGAAGAGCGGGTGCTCCGAGTCGAACGCTTGCGGGGTGTGCTGGTCCGACTGCGAGTCGACGAGCTCGTGCCACCACACGTCCTTGTCGGTCCACGCGACCTCGGTGTCGGTGCGCTTGACGACGATGACCTTCTCGACGGAGGGCGCACCGGCGACGGCCTCGTCCACGGCGGGCTTGAGCGGCGCCGGGTTGCCGCGGCGGTACTGGCCGTCGGTCGTGATCACGAGGCGGCACGAGGAGTCCTCGATGCGGGTGCGCAGCGCCTCGGCGGAGAAGCCGCCGAAGACGACGCTGTGCATCGCGCCGACGCGGGCGCAGGCCAGCATCGCGAAGATCGCCTCGGGGACCATCGGCATGTAGATCGCGACGCGGTCCTCGGCGCCGATTCCCAGCGACGTCAACGCGTTCGCGGCCTTGGAGACCTCGCGCTGCAGCTCGGCGTAGGTGATGGCGCGGCTGTCGCCGGGCTCGCCCTCCCAGTGGATCGCGACCTGGTCACCGTGGCCGGACTCGACGTGGCGGTCGACGCAGTTGTAGGCGACGTTGAGCTTGCCGCCGACGAACCACTTCGCGAAGGGCGCGTCCGACCAGTCGAGCACCTGGTCCCACTTGGTGTCCCAGTGCAGCCGTTCCGCCTGCTTCGCCCAGAACGCCTCGCGGTCGGCCTTCGCCTCCTCGTACAGCGCGGGCTGTGCGTTCGCCTGTGCCGCGAACTCGTCGGAAGGCGGGAACGTCCTGCTCTCCGTGAGCAGGTTGTCCAGAGCGTTGCCCTGGCCTGGCGACTGCGTCATGGTGCGAGACCTCCTGGAAAGTCCAGACCGGTTGGGGATGCGGGTACTGACCGTAGTGCGAGCCAGTTCACTTCCAACAGGTTCCTCCCCAAAAAGGTTCAGACCAATCTGGGGAGGTCGGTTACACGGCTGTCACGTTGTAACCCGTTTTGTCTGGTCCAGGCACGTGTGGCGCGTTGAACGGGCGAAGTTGCGCGCTCAACGGTCCCCCTAGTGAGCTGGGTCACCGGTTTCACCTGGTCAGGTACTCTGCGCGACCGTGACCGATCCTCTCGCTCCGCTGCTTTCCTTGCCCGGCGTGGCAGACGCCGCGAACGCCGCCAAGGACGCCGTCTTCCAGGTGCACCGCCATCGGGTGAACCTGCGCGGCTGGGCCACGACGGCGGCGGAAGCGTCCGTCCGCGCGGCCCGTGCGTCGGCGGCGCTCGAGGGCGGTCCGACCGAGATCCCGGAGTCCGGCGAGGTCTCCGACCCGGTGCTCGCCGGGTCGTTGCGGGTGGCCGAGGCGCTGGGCGGTCTCGTGGCCACCTGGCAGCGCGCGCCGTTGCAGGCGCTGGCGCGGTTGCACGTCCTGGCCGCCGCGGACCTGACCTCCGACGTCGGCCGGCCGCGGGTGTCCGGGGACGTGTCGACGCGACTGGACCTGCTCGGGTCGTTGGTCACCGGCGGGACGTCCGTGCCCGCGCCCGTCGTCGTCGCGGTGGTGCACGGGGAACTGCTCGGGCTTGCCCCCTTCGACGTCGCCAACGGTGTGGTCGCGCGGGCGGCCGCGCGGATGACGTCGATCTCCACCGGGCTCGACCCCAAGGGGCTCGGCGTGCCCGAGGTGGCGTGCCTGCGCCGTTCGGCGGAGTACGAGGCGGCGTCGGTGGCGTTCGCCTCCGGATCGCTCGAAGGCCTGGCGCAGTGGATCCTGTTCGTCTGCTCGTCGTTGGAGGCGGGCGCCCGCGAGGCGCGCAGCATCGCGGACGCCGCTCTCGCTAGTTGACGATCTCCGCGAGCGTTTCGGCCGCCCTGATCGCGTCGTCGTCGGTGACGTAGAGCGGGGCGAAGCCGAACCTCAGGATGTCCGGCGGCCGGTGGTCGCCGATGACCCCTCGGCTGATCAGCTCGTCCATCACCGCCTTGGCCTGCGGGGAGCGGACGGAGATCTGGTTGCCGCGCTGTTCCGGCGTGATCACCTCGAGGCCGGTGAGCTTCTCGACGTGCTCGCGGAACAGCGCGGTGAGCGCGAGACCTCGGTCGCGCAGTTCGGCCAGGTCGACGTCGTCCCAGACGTCCAGCGCCGCGTCGAGGGCGAGCATCGACAGGATGTCCGGGGTGCCGACGCGGGCCCTGGCGATGCCGGGATCCGGTTCGTAGTCCGCCTTCATGCCGAACGGCTCGCGGTGGCCGTTCCAGCCCGACAGCGGGTTCTCGAAGGACCCCTGCCTGTGGTGCGGGACGTAGATGAACGCCGGCGAACCCGGTCCGCCGTTGAGGAACTTGTAGGTGCAGCCGACCGCGTAGTCGACGCCGAGCGCGTCCAGTTCGATCGGCAGCACGCCCGCGCTGTGGCAGAGGTCCCAGACCACCTGTGCCCCGGCGGCGTGCGCCTGCTCGGTGAGCGCCCGCATGTCGTGCAGCGCACCGGTCCGGTAGTCGACCTGGTTGAGGAGCACCACCGCGGTGTCCCCGGTGAGGTCCAAAGAGGACGGATGTGCCGCGCGGATGGTCTTCTGCGTCAGGGAGGCCACGGACTGGGCGATGTAGCCGTCGGTCGGGAACGTCGCCTCGTCGACGACGATCTCGGTGCGGGTGCTGCCTCTGGCCGCGCCCATCAACGCCTTGAAGACGTTGACCGACGTCGAGTCACCGACGACGACCTGCCCCTCGGCCGCGCCGATCAGCCGCCCGATCCGGTCACCGACCCGTTGCGGAGTCTCCCACCAGCCCTCGCTCCACGACCGGATCAACCGGTTGCCCCACTGGTGCTCGACGACTTGCTTCATGCGCTCGGCGACGTGCTTCGGTGGTGCGCCGAGGGAGTTGCCGTCGAGGTAGATGACCCCTTCGGGGATGTCGAACAGCTCGCGCCTCACACGTGACTCCTCGCGGTCCACAGCTCGGGGAACACCGCACGCTGGGTGCGCTTCTCCAGCCATGCAACACCAGCGGACCCGCCCGTGCCGACCTTCGAGCCCATCGACCGGCGCGTGGCCAGCAGGTGGTCGTACCGCCACCGCGCGAACTCCTCGGCGATGTCGGTCAACGCCTCACCGAGTTCCAGCAGGTCCCGGTCGTCGCCGCGGTAGATGCCCGCCCACACCTGCTCGACCTCGGCCGACGGCTCGTACGCCTTGGTCAGGTCGCGGTCGAGGACACTCTGCGGGATGTCGAAACCCTTGCGCTTCAACGAAGCCAGCACGTCGTCGTAGAGCGAGGGCAGGCTGAGCGACTTCTCCAGCTGGTCGTGCATCGCCGGCACCGCGCGGTGCGGCACGAGCATCGACGCGGACTTCTCGCCGAGAAGGAACTCCATCTCGCGGTACATGCCGCTCTGGAATCCCGAGCCCTCACCGAGGGCGTCGCGGAACGAGTTGAACTCGGTCGGCGTCATCCGGGCGATCGGCCGCCACGCCGCCGACAACGCCTGCAGGTGCAGGTCGGACCTGCGGAGAGTGCGGACGGCGGCGCGGATGTCGTCCCTGCGCAGCTCGGACTGGGCCTGCCGCCACTCGAAGCAGAGCAGGCCGAAGTACAGCTCCATCACCTGCGTGATGACCAGGAACGACATCTCGCGGGGATCTTTGGACCACTGCTGTTGAAGGGTGTGCAACACCGACGCGTGCACGTAGTCCTCGTACGGCGTGGTGCCGCCGAAATCCAGCTTGGGGGACACGGGGCAGCTCATGGTGCTAATCGTCGCCGCTGTGGGCGGTCACCTGAATGGGCGTCTTAAGGCGTTCGGCCCGAACTTCTTCCGATCGTGAAGGATTTCGGGTTGTAGCTTTGCGGTCATGCTGGACGAGGTGGACAAGGCCCTGTTGGAGGCCCTCCAAGAGGACGCGCGACTGTCGTACAACGAACTGGCGCGCCGGGTCCACGTGTCACCGCCGACCGTGGCCCAGCGGGTGCGGCGGCTGGAGAACATGGGGGCCATCACCGGGTACCGGGCCGTGGTCGACCCGACCGTGGTCGGACGGCCGGTGGTCGCGTTGGTGCGGATGAAGTGTTACGGGCCCCGGTGCATCACCGTGCACCCGGAGTTGCTGGACGACCTGCCCGAGGTGGTCGAGGTGGTGCGGTTGACCGGGGACATCTGTTCGGTGGTCAAGGTCGTGACGACTTCGATCGTGGAGTTGGAGCGGTTGCTGGTGCGGTTGGCGGCGCATGGGGAGACGTCCAGCGCGATGGTGCTGTCCACGCCGATTCCGTGGCGGCCCGTTCTGCCGGGGTGACGTTCCGTAGGTCCGTTCCGGTTCCAGCGGGGTTGGTCGCGTTCCTGGGGTTGGGCTGCGGTTGCGAGGGTGGGCGCGCGGGCCGGTTCGAATGATGTGGGGTGCGATTGGGGCTTGACCTTGAGCCTCTGGCGGGGCGCGTTCGCGGCCTCACAAGCCGGGGTGAAGGACGCCCCGGCCGGACCGGACAGGTTGGCACCCCGCCCCCTCAAGGTAAAGCCCCGATCGCCAAGGCAGGGGGAACCGGCTGGCCTGGTGTGAAGCAGCCCGTTCGGGCTCGCTGCGCTTCGCCACGCCAGGACTCGTAGGTGGTTGGCTGGCGATGTCGGCTGTCCGGTTGAGTGCGCGCGCCTGGCCAAGACGGTGGTCGGCCTGCGTTGGCGAGTGCGGTTCGTGGTTTGGCCGGAGTGTCAGACCCTCTCGGTACGTTGGGTCGCGGGGGAGCCTGAAGTCCGCCGGTGGGACTCGTGGCCCAGATAACATGCATCTGAGATGCCAATTAAGTTAGCCTCGATCTTGTGAGGCTGACCAAGAGCACCGACATCGCGCTGCGGATCGTGATGCGGCTGGCCGTCGCCGACGAGGCGAACCCGACCACCCGCGAAGTCGCCGAGGTCATGGGCGTGCAGTACACCCACGCCGCGAAAGTCGTCGCGCAGCTCCAGCACCTGGGTGTGGTCGAGGCGAGGCGGGGAAGGGGCGGTGGGCTGACGCTCACCGGCACCGGCCGCGCCTCCTCGATCGGACAGTTGGTGCGGCAGCTCGAAGGTGTCGGGGACGTCGTCGACTGTGAGGGCGACGTGCCGTGTCCGTTGGCTGCCGCCTGCCGGTTGCGGCGGGCGTTGCGCCAGGCGCAGGAAGCCTTTTACGCCTCGCTCGATCCACTGAGCGTCGAGGACCTCGTCGCTGATCCCACCGGACCCGTGCTGCTCACCCTGCAGCTGAAGTGAGGAAGACGATGCTGTCCCCGAAGTCGACGGAGCTGGTCGAGGCCAGCCTGCCCGCGGTCGCCGCCGCGATCGGCGAGATCAGCAAGTTGTTCTACGCGCGCATGTTCGAGGAACACCCGGTGTTGCAGCGCGATCTGTTCAACCGGGGGAACCAGGCGAACGGGACCCAGCCGCAGGCGTTGGCCGGGTCGGTCGCGGCCTTCGCGGCCGGGTTGCTCGCCGGGCGGACGCCTGACGCGATGGTGCGCCGGATCGCGCACAAGCACGTGTCGGTGGGTGTGACGCCGGGGCAGTACGCGGTGGTGCACAAGCACTTGCTCGGAGCTGTGGCCGAGGTTCTCCAGGTGTCGGAGGACGTCGCGGAGGCGTGGAGCGAGGTCTACTGGTTGATGGCCGACACGTTGATCGGGATGGAGAGGTTCCTGCCGCGCGGGTGGGAGGAGCACCGGGTGATCGCCCGGTTCCAGGAGACCGACGACGTGGTGACGTTCGTGGTGCGGCCGTTGAACGGGCCGGTGCCGCCCAGTTCGCCGGGGCAGTACGTGTCGGTGCAGGTCGAGTTGGCGGACGGCGCTCGGCAGATCCGGCAGTACAGCCTGTCGGGACGGACCGACGACGCGGTGCAGTTCTCGGTCAAGCGGGACGGCGAGGTGTCGAACCACCTGCACGACGAGGTGTCGGTGGGGAACGTGGTCAACGTCAGCCGGCCGTCCGGGGACGTGACGTTGCTGCCGGGGGACGGGCCGGTGTTGCTGGCTTCGGCGGGGATCGGGTGTACCCCGATGGTGGCGATGCTCGCTGAACTCGCGGCGGTCGGGTCGCCGCGCCAGGTGATCGCGGTGCACGGTGACCGCGACCAGTTCACGCACCCTTTCCGCGCCGACCTCGCCCAGCTCGTGGGGAAGCTCGACCGCGGGCAGGCGCACGTGTTCTACGAGCGGCCGGTCGGGGAGTGGCCCGCCGAACGGACCGGGTACGTGGACCTCGCGGGGATCGAGGTTCCGCAGGACACCACGGCGTACCTGTGCGGGCCGACGCCGTTCCTCCAGGCCGTGCGGGCGCAGTTGCTCGCGGCGGGGGTCGCGGACATCCATTACGAGGTGTTCGGGCCCGACCTAACCCGCTAGCCGGTCCAGGGCGTTGCGGACGTGGCCCTTCGTGTCCTCCAACGCGGCGGCGGCGCGTTCGGCAGGGACGCCCGCGAGCAGGTGGACCAGGGCCACCTTGAGGTCGCCGGCGGCGTCCGCGAGAGCCTGTTCGCAGGCGTTCTCCGGCTGGCCGGTGGCCTCGTGCAGGATGCGGATCGTGCGGCCGCGCAGCTTGGCGTTGGTGGCGCGCATGCTGACCATCAGGTTCGAGTAGGTGCGGCCGAGCTTGACCATCACCGCCGTGGAGAACGAGGTCAGCACCAGTTTCTGGGCCGAGCCCGCCTTCATCCTGGTCGAGCCCGCGATGGCTTCCGGGCCGGTGTCGAGGACGACCAGGACGTCCGGCGTGAACGGCACCGAGGTGTTGTTCGAGACCAGGACGGTGTGGGCGCCAAGCGCTTGCGCCTCCTGCAGGGCGCCGATCACGAACGGCGTGCGCCCGGACGCCGTCACGCCCACGACCAGGTCTTTCGCTGCGGCGTGGCGGCGGATCTGGGCGGCGCCGGAGTGGTCCTCCACCTCTTCGACGGCACGGACGAGGGCTTCCGGACCGCCTGCGTGGTGGGCGACGAACCAGTCCGCCGGGGCGTTGAACGTCGGCACGAGCTCGGCCGCGTCCAGGGTGGCGAGACGGCCCGAGGTGCCCGCGCCGACGTAGTGGACGCGGCCGCCGGACATGATCGCCGCGACGCCCAGGTCCACCGCGCGGGCCAGGTCCGGGAGGGCCTGGGCGACCGCGGCCGGGACCGTGCGGTCCTCTTCGTTGATCATGCGGAGCACGTCGATCGTGGAGACCCGGTCGATGTCCGCGGTGCGCGGGTTCCGTTGCTCGGTCGGAGATTCCACGCGCACCACCACACCGTTCCGGGGGGAGGTCATTTAGACGTCTCCCGCGGCCGTCGCCGGCCGTCTGGTCTCGCGCCCAGCCGGTGGCCGGAGACCGCTTCGTAGGTCGCCTCGAGTGCCGTCTTCGCCGTGTCCACGTGGTGCTGGGCGACGCCGATGAACAGGCAGTCGATCACCGTGAGCTGGGCGATCCGGCTCGCCATCGCGCCGGAGCGGAACGTGGTCTCGCGCGCGGCCGTGGTCAGCACGTGGTCGGAGACCTCGGTGATCGGCGAGCGCGGGAAGTTCGTCAGCGCGACGGTGGTGGCGCCGGACTCGCGGGCCACCCGCAGCGCCTCGACGGTCTCCGCGGTCGAGCCCGTGTGCGAGATGCCGACGGCGACGTCCGCCTCGGTCAGCACGGCGGCCGACGTCAGCGCGATGTGCGTGTCGTTCCACGCGAAGCAGGTGAGCCCTATGCGGTGCAGCTTCTGCTGGAGGTCGAACGCCACGAACGCGCTGGCACCGAAGCCGTAGACGTCCACGCGACGGGCGCCCGCGACGGCCTGGACGACCTTGTCGAGCGACTCGACGTCGAGCTGCTCCGCGGTCTCCTCGACGGCGCGGGCGTCGGCGAACGCGACCTTGCCGACGACCTGCCTGAGGTCGTCGCCGGGGCCGATGTCGCCGCCCATGTCGTGGTTGGCACGTGCCTGGCTGCGCGCGGTGTCGGCGGCCAGTGCGATGCGCAGTTCGGGATATCCACCGACGCCGATGGCCTTGCAGAACCGCGTCACCGTCGTCTCGCTGGTGCCCGCCTGCTCGGCGACCTCGGTGATGCTGCGGTGCGCGACCGTCGCCGGGTTCTCCAGCACCACCTTCGCGACGCGCTGCTCCGCGCGCGCGAGACCCGGCAACAACGACCGGATCCTCACCAGGGGGCTGGACTCGGCACTGCTCTCAGTGGACACGTGGGAAACTTACTAACCGCCACACCAACGGTCAACGGACTGTGTCCGAAAGTCACTCTCTCGGCAGGTGGTCAGTGGACGATAGGGGTCATCCGGGTGGACACGGCGATCCGGTTCCACGCGTTGATGGTGAAGATGAGCGCGATGAGCTGCGCGAGTTCCTCTTCTTCGAAGTGCTTCGCGGCGTGCGCGTACACGTCGTCGTTCACGTACTCGTGGCTGCTCAGGACCGTGATGGCCTCCGTAAGGCGCAGCGCGGCCCGCTCCTTCTCCGTGTAGATGTCGCCGGCCTCCTCCCACGCGTTGAGCAGGTAGACGCGGGCCTCGGACTCGCCCAGCTTGCGGGCGTCGGCGGTGTGCATGGCGATGCAGTGGGCGCAGTGGTTGAGCTGCGACGCGCGGATCCGGACCAGTTCCGCGAGCTGCTCGTCGAGGCCCTCCCGGGCGGCGGCGTCCAGCGCGATCATCGCGCGGTAGACCTTCGGGGCCTTCTTGGGGAAGTCGATGCGGTTCGTCATGGGAAGAAACCTATGACCCGGATTGTCCCCGAGCATGGTGCAATCTTCACGTGGAATCGTGGGCCAATCTCGACTTCCACCTGGACCTGTCCGGTCCGGGTGGGCTGCGCCAGCGGTTGACGGCGTCGCTGCGGGAGGCGGTCCGCTCGGCACGGCTGCCGGCCGGTACCCGGCTGCCCGCCTCGCGGTCGCTCGCCGCCGATCTCGGGATCGCGCGCAACACCGTCGCCGAGGCGTACGCGGAGCTGGTGGCGGAGGGGTGGCTGACCGCCCGTCAGGGTTCGGGAACCGTTGTCGCGCAACGGGTCGCGCCGCCGCAGCCGGTGACGCGCGCGGCTGCCGGACCGGCGGTGAGGTACGACCTGCAGGTGAGCACCCCGGACGTCACCGAGTTCCCGCGCACCGAGTGGATCCGGTCGACGCGGCGGGCGTTGACGGCGGCGCCCTCGGAGGCGTTCGGGCCAGGAGACCCGCAGGGGCGCATCGAGCTGCGGACGGCGCTGGCCGAGTACCTGGCGCGGGCCCGGGGCGTGCGGGCCGATCCCGAACGGATCGTCGTGTGCTCGGGGTTCGGTGGCGCCGTCCAGATGTTCAACCGGCTGCTGCGGCCGCCGGTCGTCGTCGAGGAGTACGGGCTCGGCTTCCACCGGGCGTTCTGGAAGGCGACCGTGCCGTTGGCGGTGGACGACCACGGTGCGAACACCGAACAACTGCCCGATGACCTGCGCACGTGTGTGTTGACGCCGGCGCACCAGTTTCCGTTGGGCGGCCCGTTGCATCCTCGTAGGCGTGCTGCGGCCGTGGAGTGGGCACGGCGCGTGGGGGGTCTTGTGCTGGAGGACGACTACGACGGGGAGTTCCGCTACGACCGCCAGCCCGTCGGGGCCGTGCAGGGGCTGGACCCCGAGCACGTCGTGTACCTCGGGACGTCGAGCAAGGCGTTGTCACCGGCGTTGCGGATCGCGTGGATGGTGCTGCCGGACCGGTTCGTCGATCCGGTCCTGGCGCTGAAGACCGACCGTGAGCAGCACATCAGCATGCTCGACCAGCTGACGTTGGCCGACTTCCTGGAGTCCGGGGCCTACGACAGCCATGTCCGCCGGATGCGGCTGAAGTACCAGCGGCGGCGTGACCAGCTCGTGGAGGCGGTGTCGCCGTACGTCTCGGTGTCGGGCATCGCGGCCGGGATGCACGCTGTGCTGGAGACGCCTTACGAAGAAGAGGTCGTGCGCGCGGCTCGTGAACGTGGCATCGAGGTCAGTCCGCTTTCGTGGTTCCGGCACGAGAAGAGCGACGACGACCGGTCAGGGGTCGTGGTGAGCTTCGGAGCGCCCGCGTTCCCACGGGCGCTCCGCCCCTTCGTCGAGGCGCTAGCGGCGTGCCACTGACCAGCCGTCGGCGGTGACGTCGCCACGGGCGTGCACGTAGACGCCGCGGCCGTTGTACTGGCCGGCCTTGGTGTAGACGAACCTGGACTTCGCGGATTCCGTTGGCACCCAACGACGTCCGGTCGTGGTGATGGTGCGGGCGTCCTGCCAGTCCGTGCCGTTCCAGTGCTGGACGGTGAGCTTGTCGCCCTTGTCGACGTCGACGAACACCTCGACCGGGCGTTCGGCGATCAGGGTCGCGCCGGAAGTCGTTGCCCGCCAATGCTTTCCGTGCGACTGCACGGCGAGTGCGTGCGCGAGGCCGTCGGCGACCGCCCGGCGTGCGGGGTTGACGCTGCCCCAGTCACGGCTCGGGTGGACGCGGTTGGTCAGCAGGATCGCGATCGAGCGCGAGGCCTTGTCGATCACGAACGACGTGCCGGTGTAGCCCGTGTGACCTGCGGTTCCGGGGCCGCTCAGTGCGCCCATGTACCAGCGTTGGTCGAGCTCGAAGCCGAGGCCGTGGGCGTTGTCGGGGAACTGCTGGTTGAAGTTCGTGAGCATCAGCTCGACGGAGTGCTCGCTGAGGATTCGGCGGCCGTTGTAGATGCCGCCGTTGAGGATCGTCTGGCCGAGGATCGCGAGGTCCTTGGCCGTGCCGAACACACCGGCGTGTCCGGCCACTCCTCCGAGGGACCACGCGTTCTCGTCGTGCACCTCGCCGCGGACGATGCCGCGTGGTGGTGCGGTCTGGAACTCCGTGGCGGCCGTGCGGTCCTTGGCCTTCGGGTTGTAGCCGGTGTCCTTCATGTTCAACGGCCTGGTGATGCCGTCCTGCACCGCCTGGTCGAGGCGTTTCCCGCTGACCTTGAAGACCAGCTCGCCGAGCGTGATCAGGTTCAGGTCCGAGTAGACGTAGGTGGTGCCGGGCGTCGACTTCGGCGTCACGTCCATGACGGCTTTGATGCGCGACGGGACGTCCGGGTACTTCTGCCACAACGGGATGAACGGTTCGAGGCCGCTCGTGTGTGTGAGCAACTGCTTGACGGTGATGTTCTCCTTGCCGTTCACGCCGAACTCGGGCAGGTAGGTGGCGACGCGTTCGTCGATGCTCACCCGGCCCTGCTCGACCTGCTGGATCACCGCGATCGACGTGAAGAGCTTGGAGATGGAGGCGAAGTCGAAGATCGTGTCCTTCTTCATCGGGACGCGCTCTTCTTCTGGCAGCTGGGTTTGCTGGTCTTCGTAGAGCACCGCGTAACCCGTGCGGTCGTGCGTGACGATCTTGCCGTCGTGCACGTACATCGTGACGGCGCCGGCGAACAGCGGCTTGCCGTTGGCCTGGGGTTTCTGGAAGTCGCGGAGCTGACGCAGGGCGGTGTTGACCGGTTCGGGGTCGAGGTTCGCCCAGTACGGGTTCGACTCGCGCAGGGTCGTCCACGCGGGCGCGAAACCGTCCTGGGGCTGGTCGAAGTGGCCGGGGAGCGCGGTCGTCACGAGTGCGACGGCCAGGGCAGGGATGAGCATGGCGTCCTCACCGGTAGCGCAGGTAGGGCAGGCGGGTGCGGCGGAACTGCTGGAGCTCGTGGCGCCACGCACCGGTGATCTCGGCCAGTGGTGCCTGGGCGTCGATCATCTTGCGCAGCCGGTCGGAGCCGCTGAGCTTGTCGATCCAGTTGTCGGGACGCCACGCGAACACGCCGGGGTACAAGGACTTCGCGGTGATCAGCATGGCCACGGCCGCTTGGACGGCGTCGAACTCCGCCGCGTCGGTGACGTGCAGGGTGACACCGCCGCAGGTCTTGCCCTGGAACTTGTTGAAGGTGGGGCTGAAGTACGTCTCGCGGAACTGGATTCCCTTGAGGCCCAGGGCGTTCAGCGCTTCCGCCCAGCGCCAGTCGATGCCGGGGGCGCCGACCGTCTCGAACGGCCTGGTGGTGCCGCGCCCCTCGGACAGCACCGTGCCCTCGAACAGGCACGTGCCGGGGTACACCAGCGCGGTGTCCTGGGTGGGCATGTTCGGGCTCGGCGGGACCCACGGCAGGCCCGTGTCGAGCTGGTTCCGCCGCCAGTTGCGGACGTTGACCACTTCGAGCCTGGTCCCGAGGTCGAACTCGCCCTTGAAGAGCCTCGCGAGTTCACCGACCGTCATGCCGTGTTGCTGCACGATCGGTTTGAGGCCCACGAACGTCGCGTAGGCCGGGTCGAGCTGCGGGCCGTTCGCGGTGCCGCCGATGGGGTTCGGGCGGTCCAGGACGACGAAGTCGAGGTCCTGCGCGGCTTCCATCGCCTGGTACAGCGACCAGATGTAGGTGTAGAAGCGCGCGCCGACGTCCGCGATGTCGAAGACGACGGTGTCGATGCCCGCCTTCTCGAACATCGCCCGGATCTTCGCGGGGGTGGCCTGGTAGGTGTCGTAGACCGGGACGCCGGTGCGGGGGTCGGCGTAGTCACCCTCGGAACCGCCTGCCTGCGCGGTGCCGCGGAAGCCGTGTTCCGGGCCGAAGACGGCGGTCGGCTTGGCGTCGTGGGCGACCATCGAGTCGACGATGTGGGTCTGGTCCTGGAGGATGCCCGTCGGGTTCGTGAGCACGCCCACCTTGCGGCCCTTGAACTTGCGCCAGCCGTCCTGAGCGAGTTGTTCGGAGGCGGTGGCGAGTTTCGGGGCCGCGTGGGCGCTTTCGGTGCTGAGGAGGGGGACGGACAGGGCGCCTGCGGCGAGGAAGCTGCGCCGCCTCACCAGCTCACCCCGTGCCCGAACGGGTAGGGGGTCGGGCCGGGGACGTCGACCGGCAGCTTGCCCTGCGGCTTCGCCTCGCCGAGCAGGATCCTCGCCAGCGCCTCCATCGACACCGTGGTGGTCGAGTAGGTGGCGAGCCAGGTCTTGGCGTTGCCGTGGGCGACGTCGTACGGGTTGCCGGTGGCGGCCGCGACGACGGGCTTGCCGGTGGCGACGAGCTGGTTGATCAGGTCGACCTGGGCGGGCCTGGTGCTCGCGTTGTTGGTCAGCACGACGATCTTGTCGGCGCCTGCCGCCGCGGCCAGGGCCTGCTGGATCTGCGCCGGCGTGGGGCTGGTCGCCGTGACGACCTTGGTGCCCTTGAGGCGCGTGGCCAGGGCGGTGGTGGGAGCGTCGCTGGTGCCGATGACCAGCGGCGCGGTGGCGTTGAGGGGGAGCGCCTGGCCGTCGTTGCGCACGACCGTGATGGTGCGGTCGGCGATCTTCTGCGCCTTCTCGGCGTTGGAGCCGACGATCTGGTCGACCTTGTTCAGGTCGACCTCGGCGGTGAGCATGACGCCGCGCAGCAGCTTCATCTTGAGGATGCGCAGGACGCTCTGGTCGATGCGCTGCTCGGTGATCTCACCGGCGCGGACCGCCTTGACGACGCTGTCGATCGCGAGGCCGAGGTTCGGCGGCATCAGCAGCTGGTCGACGCCCGCCTTGATGGCCAGCACCGGGATCTCGGCGTCGGAGTGCAGCTTGCGCACGCCCGCCATCTCCAGCGAGTCGGTGACGACGACGCCGTCGTACTTCAGCTCGTCGCGCAGCAACCCGGTGATGATCTTCGGGCTGAGCGTGGCCGGGTTGCCCGACGGGTCGATCTGCGGCACCTGGATGTGCGCGGTCATGATCGAGTCGATCTTGGCGGCGATGGCGGCCTGGAACGGCGGTGCGTCGATGGTGCGCCACTGCTCGAGGCTGCGGTTCGAGACCGGGAGGGCGGTGTGGCTGTCCTCGGAGGTGTCGCCGTGGCCAGGGAAGTGCTTGGCGGTCGAGGTCACCGAGTCCATGTCGAACCAGCGGCGGCCCTCGTAGCCCTGGACCTGCGCCTTCACCATGTCGGCGGCGAGCTTCGGGTCGCTCGAGAAGCTGCGCACGCCGATGATCGGGTTCGCCGGGTTGGAGTTGACGTCGGCGTCCGGCGCGAAGTTCTGGTTGATGCCCATCGCGCGGAGCTCCTGGCCCGTGATGCGGGCGGCCTCCTCGGCGTCCTGGACGCTGCGACCCGCGCCGAGGGCCATGTTGCCCGGCAGCTGGGTGGCCGGCGGACCGATGCGCGTGACGAGGCCCATCTCCTGGTCGGTCGAGATGAGCAGCGGGATCTTGCCGGCCTTCTGCAGGCCGTTGGAGAGCTGCGCGATCTGCTTCGGGGTGTCGATGTTGTCGCGGCTCGAGTTGTTGAAGTAGATGACGCCGCCGGGCTGGTACTTGCGCACCATCTCCGCGGGCGTCGCCACTCCGAAGTCGGTCTGGTTCTTGGGGTGCGGGACGTCGGCGGCCTGGCCGTTGACGTACGTGACGAAGAGCTGGCCGACCTTCTGTTCCAGCGACATCCCGCGCAGGGTGGTCACGCTGGCGTCCGCTCTCGCCACCGGCGTGAGGGCGACCATGGCTGTGACCAGCGTCAACGCGGCGAACTTCCGCACTTGTCCGTGCCTCCCGGTGATGTTCCCACAGGTAACTGGCGTATTTCGCAAGTTACTCACGGCTGCGTGGTGGGTCAACGGGCGGACATTCTGCCGTTCGGTGGGTTTTCTTGCCGTAACAAGCAGACGGGGCACCCTCGAAAGGGTGCCCCGTCTTCAGCGCGGGCTTGCGAGTTACCAAGCGTGCAACTCCAGTCGTACAACCCTGGCCTCGGCGTCCGGCGTCCCGGTACGCAGGCCCTAGACGACAAGCCTCCCGCGGCGTGCTGCGCGTGGGTACTCGAAGTCCGCGCACGGAGCCCTGTCGGGGTGGATTCTGGCTTCTCTTCGCCAGGTCCCTGGCCGACCCGAGTTCCGCACCACCCATTTAAGTGCGTGGGCCCGGTCACAGCAAGGGCTCGGACGGGTGCACCGTTCAAGCCACGTTCAGTAAGGAAAGTACTGGCGTTTCTGGATTTGTGAGCTCGTGTTCGTGTTCGGGTACCGCTGGGAGGGCGGTGCCGTGCACCCACGCGGGCACCACGTGTGCGGGGCGTTGCCGCTACTCGCCGGTACCCGCCACTTCCCGGTGTTCCGGGGTGGCGGGCCTTGACTTTCAGCTGTTGCGGCGGCGGCGAAGGCCGTACCAGGCGGCGCCCGCGGCGGCGACGGCGCCGAGGCTGATCGCCGTGACGGCGACCGCCTTGCCCGACGGGGTGGGGATGCGGCCGCGCAGGCTGACCGGGTCGACGAACTGCTGGACCGGCCAGTCCTTCTCGGTCGCGACGCGGCGCAGGCCCCGGTCCGGGTTCACGACCGTCGGGTGGCCGACGACCTCGAGCATCGGCAGGTCCGTGACGCTGTCCGAATAGGCATAGCTCTTGGCGAGGTCGTAGCCGTGCTCGGCGGCGAGCTGCTTGATCGCGACGGCCTTGTTGTCGGCGGCGCAGTAGAACTCGACGTCGCCGGTGTAGCGGCCGTCCTGGATCACCATCTTGGTGCCGACGCTGTAGTCCGCCCCGATCATCTGGGCGATGGGGGCGACGAGTTCCTCGCCCGACGCGCTGACGATGACCACGTCGTGGCCCTCTGCCTTGTGGTCGGCGATCAACTGTGTCGCCTCTTTGTAGACGAGCGGGTCGACGATGTCGTGCAGCGTCTCGTTGACGATGCTGCGGATCTGCTCGACGTCCCAGCCCGCGGCCAGCGCCGTGATGTGCGCCCGCATCCGGTCCATCTGATCCGCGTCCGCGCCGGCGAGCATGAAGACGAACTGCGCATATGCGCTCTTCAGCACCGCGCGGCGATTGATCAGTCCCTCCTGGAAGAAGGGTCGGCTGAACGCCAGCGTGCTCGACTTCGCGATCACGGTCTTGTCGAGGTCGAAGAAGGCGGCGATCCGGCTCATGTGGCTCAGCTTAGGTGTACTCGCCAGTAGGCCGTTCGGGCGGCATTTCGTTCGTGTACGAAACCGTTGCGGTGCACGGTTACCGAAACTTGGCCCCCAGCTGTTGCGGAAGTTGCGCGCGGCACTGGCGCATGGGGATACAGTAGGAGAGTCCGGTTCGACGGACGGGTTCAGTCCGACCCCCCGGGACTGAACCATTGACGACCCCCGTCCCTCCCCCCTGGCGGGGGTCGTCCCATATCCAGACCCCGTTTCGTCCTGACCGGGACTGGACCTCTGCCGCTCTCGCGGGGCGCGTCCGTCCCGTCGTGTGCTGAACCCTCCAGAGTCGCACGCACCCCCGACACTTCCGCGCTGGCAAGGCTTTCAAGATCGCGACTTGTCCACAGCCGCTGGTTTGTCCACATGTGGATCTTCACCCCGTTGTGTCGTTCATCACGACCGACCACCGTCGATCCCATGACCCACCCCACCGCCCTGGTGACCGACCAGGACCTCCTCGACGAGGTCCTCCGCGTGGCCGCCGCGGCCGACTGCCACCTCACCTGCGCCCCGGACGTGCCGGCCCTGCGCGCCGCCTGGCACGCGGCGCCGCTCGTCCTCCTCGACCCGGCAGCGGTCGTCGCCTGCCTGGACGCGGGCCTCCCACGCCGCCCCGGTGTGCTGGTGGTCCACGGCGGCGATCCCCCGTGGTCCCCGGCGGTGGCCCTGGGAGCGGACGGCGTCCTGGAGCTCCCGGTGGAGGCCCGCTCCCTGGTCACCGCCCTGACCGACCTGGGTGAGGGCCCGCCCTCGGACCGGGGGAGGGTCGTCTCGTTCATCGGCGGCCGAGGAGGAGCAGGCGCCTCGACCCTCGCCGTGGCCTGCGGCCGCGAAGCGGTCCTGACCGGCGGCGAAGCCATGCTGGTCGACTGCGACCCGCTGGGCGGCGGCATAGACCTGGCCCTGGGTACCGAGTCCGACGAGGGCGCCCGCTGGCCGGGCGTCCACGCCACCGGCGGCCGAGTCCCGATGTCGGCGCTGCGAGCAGCCCTCCCCACCACGGGCAACCTGAGCGTCCTGGCCTGCGACCGCGCAGCCCCGGACCCGAGCCCGGCAGCGGTGGCGGCCGTCCTCGACGCGGGCCGCCGAGCGGGCTGCACGGTGATCTGCGACCTCCCGCGCCACCCGAGCTCAGCGGCCTCGGCGGCGCTGGACCGGACAGACCTGACAGTCCTGGTGGTCCCAGCGGAGGTCCGGGCCACCGCGGCGGCCAGCCGGGTGGCCACCCACCTCCTGACCAACGGCAGAACCCTCCGCCTGGTGGTCAGGGGCCCGTCCCCGGGCAACCTCCGCCCGTCCGAGATGGCCGACGTCATCGGCGTCCCCCTGCTCACCTCGATGCGCGCGGAACCGGGCCTGGCCGAGGTCCTCGAACGAGGCCGCTTCCCCCGCAACCCCAAGGGCCCCTTGGCGACAGCGGCCAGAGCGGTCCTGAAGGAGCTGCGCCCATGACCACCCCGGACCTGGCCGACGAGGCCGACTACCCGGCAACCCCGCCCGCCCCACCGGAACCAGAGCCGTCCCCGTGGCAAGCCTGCGGCTGCGTACCGGTCTTCCCCGAGATCCCGTCGGCGCGAAAGGAACTCGAGCCGTGATCGTCCTCCAGATCCTGTGGGGGATGGCCCGCAACCTGTGGCGCTACGGCCGCCCCTTCCCGCCCCGGTACGTCTTCAAGAAGGAGTCGAAGTGAGCCGCTTCCTCGCCTGGTGCCAAGAAACCTGGCTCCGCCTGAGGGGCCACGAGCCGACCTACGGCCGCCACGCCCGCCGCCCAACGGCGGCACCACCCCACCCCGCCTGACGCAGCCACACCGCCGCCGGCCACGAAGCCTGCGCACCGCAAGCACCCGGCTTTGGCCATGCCGCCGCAGAGCGCCGGCTGCCGCCCGGTCACGAGGCCCTCCGCGTTCAGAGACCAGCCGTTGCCTGCCACGCGCCACCCTGCATCCCAAGCCGTGGCTGCCTTCCGCTGAGCGCCTCCACCCGCCGCGAGCCTTCTCACCCGAGCCGCCCATCCCGGCTCCGCCCACCCCGACCTCCCGCCGCAGCACCGACTTCCGCGAGGTGTTCGCCATGACCTCCACCCTCATCGACCGAGTCCGGCACCGCCTCGCCGGCACCGGAACCGACATCGAGATGACCGCCGCCGTCGTGGCCCACGCGGTCCGCTCCGAAGCAGGCGGCGTCCTGGCCGACTCCGACGTCCTCGACGCGCTCCAGGTCCTCCGCCAGGAGTTCAGCGGCACCGGTCCCCTCGACCCGCTGCTGGCCGACCCCGGCACCACGGACGTCCTCGTCACCGCTCCGGACCAGGTCTGGGCGGACGGCACGAACGGCCTGCACCGCACGTCCGTCGCGTTCCCCGACGAAGCCGCCGTCCGCCGCCTCGCCCAACGCCTGGCCGTGGCAGCGGGCCGAAGGCTCGACGACGCCTCCCCCTGCGTCGACGGCTGGCTGCCCGGCAGCGGTGTCCGGCTGCACGCCGTCCTACCTCCGATCGCAGACCAGACCTGCCTGTCCCTGCGCGTCCTCAGACCGGCGACCCACGACCTGAACGCCCTCCAGCAGCTGGGCACGTTCGACGCGGAGACGGCAGGCACCCTGCGGGCGATCGTGCGGCGTCGCATGGCGTTCCTCGTCATCGGCGGCACCGGGTCGGGCAAGACGTCGTTGTTGTCGGCGTTGCTGGGGTGCGTGCCGCAACACGAACGCATCGTGTGCGTGGAGGACGCCAGCGAGCTGAATCCCGACCACCCGCAGTTCGTCCGGCTCACGGCGCGGCCCGCCAACGTCGAGGGGTCCGGCGAGGTCACCACCCGGCAGCTGGTGCGGGAGGCGTTGCGGATGCGGCCCGACCGGATCGTGGTCGGGGAGGTGCGCGGGGCCGAGGTCAGGGAGTTGCTGACGTCCTTGAACACCGGGCACGAAGGTGGTGCCGGGACGTTGCACGCCAACTCGGCCGGTGAGGTGCCGGCGCGGTTGGAGGCGCTCGGGGCGTTGGGCGGACTGGAGCCGCGGGCGTTGCGCAGCCAGGTCGCGGCGGCGGTGAAGGTCGTGCTGCACATGCGCCGCGACGGAACCACCAGGTACCTCAACGAGATCGGGGTCATCGAGAGCCGCGAAGGACTCAGCGTCCGTCCTGTCTGGACGCGTGAGCACGGGTGGCTGGCGAAGGAGTTGTTGTGGTGAGCCTTCTGCTGGTGGCGGTGGCGTTGCTCGTGTGGCCGCACGTCAGGTCGATCAGGCGGCTGAGACCGGCGAACAAGCGGGAAGTCGTTGTGCCGCACTACATCTGGCTCGCAGTCGCAGCCGCGGCGATCTACCTGCTGACAGGCGTCGGCGGACTTGTCGCTGCCGCGGTGCTGACCGTCACCGCGCGAAGAATCATCAAGCAGCACAGGCAGAACAAGCAGCGAAGAGAAGCGGCCGAGGCGTTGAGCAGCGGGCTGGGCGGGGTGATCGACGAGTTGCGGGCCGGGGCGCATCCGGCGCACGCGGCGGAAGGTGCGGCCGAGGACACGCCGGCGCCGGCCAGGGAGGTGCTCAGGGCGGCGGCGGTCGCGGAGAAGCTCGGGGGCGACGTCGAACGGACGTTGCGCAACCTCGAACAACCCCTGCTGGGCACCGCGGTGGAGCAGTTGGCCAGGGCTTGGCGGGTGTCGGCGAGGCACGGGGTGGCGTTGGCGGACGTGCTGGACGCCACCAGGCGCGATCTCGACCAGCGGGCCGCGTTCGCGCGGCAGGTGCACGCGCGGATGGCCGGGCCCCGGGCCAGCGCGGCGGTGCTGGCCGTGTTGCCGGTCATCGGGGTGGTGCTGGGGGAGCTGAGCGGGGCCGGGCCGTTCCACGTCCTCACGGCGTCGCCCGCGGGGCAGGTGCTGCTGGCCACCGGGGCGGTGTTCGTGGCGGCCGGGGTGTGGTGGACGCAGCGGATCACGGAGGTGCGGACGTGACGTTCCTGCTGCTGGCGCTGGCCGTGCTCGCGCTCCCACTGCCGCCGAAAGCCGTGGAGAGGCTCCGGCCGCGCTCCCACGATCCGCCGCCCGGCAAGAAGAAGCAGTACGGGCCGTTCGAACGGGCCGCGGCCTGGGACCTGCTGGCCGCGTGCCTGAAGGCCGGGTTGCCGGTGCCCACGGCGATCCAGGCGGTGGAGATCGAGGAGCTCGCGCGGGTCGCGGAGCTGCTGCGGCTGGGGGCTGACCCGGTCACGGCCTGGGCGTCCGCGCTGGACGAGCCCGGGACGGCGTTGCTGGCCAGGGCAGCGAGACGGACCGCGCGGTCCGGGGCGGCGCTGGCGCGGCAGACGGCTGAGCTCGCCGCGCGGACCAGGCAAGAAGCGGCCGACGAGGCCGAGGCGAAGGCGCAGCGGGCCGCGGTGGCGGTGGCCGCGCCGCTCGCACTGTGTTTCCTGCCGGCGTTCCTGTGCCTCGGCGTCGCGCCGGTGGTGCTGGGGCTGGCCGGTCAATTCCTGAGATAGGAGAAGAGAGAGATGGAACTGCTCAAGGACGACAGCGGTATGAGCACCGTCGAGTACGCGATCGGGACGCTGGCCGCGGCCGCGTTCGCCGGGCTGCTGTACGTGGTGGTGACCAGTGACGGTCTGCGGAACCTGGTGCAGGAGCTGATACAGCGTGCGCTGGAGGCGGTCTGACGACCAGGGGATGGTCACGGTCGAGGCGGCGGTCGCGGTCAGCGCGTTGCTGGTGGCCGTGTGGCTGGGGGCGAACGGGCTGGTGGCCGTCACCGAGCAGATGCGGTGCGCGGACGCCGCCCGGGAGGCCGCCCGGCTCACGGCCCGCGGGGAACGGCAGCGCGGCGAGGAGGCGGCCGGGCGGATCGTGGGTGGTGCCCAGGTCTTGGTCGAGGTCCAGGGCGACGCCATCTCGGTCGTGGTCAGCAAGAGGGGGCCGCTGGGCTTACCGCTCAGCGCTCGGGCGTTCGCCGTGCCGGAGCCGCGATGAACGGTGAACGGTCGGGTTGCGACCGGGGTTCGGCTGCGGTGAGCGGTGTGGTGGCGATGTTGTTGCTGATCATCGTCGTGGTGGCCGGTGCGCAGGTCGGGTCGGCGGTCGTGGCGCGGCATCAGGTGACCGGTGCGGCCGATCTGGCGGCGCTCGCCGCTGCCGCTCGGCTGGCCGACGGCGACGAAAGTGCTTGTGAGCAGGCGAAACGCGTGGCCCTGGAGAACGGGGCCGAGCTGACGAGCTGTGCGGTGAGCGGATGGGAGGTGGTGGTCGAGGTGTCGGCGATTACGCCGTTCGGCCCGGTGAACGCCCGAGCCAGGGCAGGTCCGGCCGAAGATCGAAGCGTTTGGAGCACGACGAGCGGTCGGCTCACAGCGGTGAGCGGACTCACACCCGCGCCGGGACATGCTGAACGGTGATCGAACCAAACGCGCGGAGTTCAGTGGCCCGTTCTGGCAAAGGACGTTCGCCGTCCCGTAGCTACCAGTTGTCGAGCGGGGGTTACGGAGGCCGGTGCCGGTGTCGTTAGTTGTAGTGGCGGCACCGACGCGGTGTCCCTACGGAAACCGGCACCACGTCGATGTCGAGTCAGAGCCTAGGAAGAAGGCGACGGAAGATGGATTGGTCGGACAGCTGGCGCGGGGCCTTCCGCATCGAACTGCGTGCCGAGGCCATCAGCCTCGCGTACCGCGGTTGGCCCGTACTGCCCGGCACGTACCCGGCCGGTTCTGAGAACGGCGTGACGCAGTGGGCGGGCCGCAGCGGCCTCGAGCAGCACGGTCCCATCCCGGTGCACCGCGACTGGGTCGACCGGATCGGGACCCGTCCCGAGCAGGTCGCCACGTGGTGGACCGGCGCGTCCTACAGCCTTCTCGTCGCCACCGGCCACGTGGTGGACGCGATCGAGGTCGGCACCGGCCTGGGTCGCCGCGCGGCCGTCGCACTGCGGCAGATCGGTGTTCCCGTGCCGATCGCCGCGACCCCGTCCGGCCGGTGGATGTTCCTCGTGAAGTCCGGCTCGAAGCTCAACGCCGAGCTCGCGAACAACGCGGACGTCCACCTGTACGGCAAGGGCGAGTACATCCCGTTGCCGCCCACCACGATGGCGCACGGTGTCGTGCACTGGCGGGTCAAGCCGCAGGTCTGCGGCTGGAACCTGCCGGACGCGCACGTCGTGCAGGACGCGCTCGTCGAGGCCGTGCACGCCCCGTCGCGCTTCCAGCTCGAAACCGTCTGACCCACAACTGAAGAACAAGCCCGGCCGCGCTGGGTGTCGTCGTGGACTCTCCCCGACAACCCCGAAGACGATGCCCTGCGCGGCCGTTCCACCAAACCCGATCCGATGATCGGCCTCCGCACCCCGCACGTCGGGGGCCGCAGAGGACCGGGTGAAAAGCCGAACACGCACCCCGAAGGACAGCCTCCCGTTGTAGTGACCGGGCCGAGGAACGTTAGTGGCGGAGCACCAGCTCCGCCGCGGTCGGTGAAGCCGGCTCCTCCCCGGAGTTCGTCAGAAGACAGTGGACACCGTCGCCTCCCGCGTGTCCTGTCCAGACGAACGAACCTGATTCCACCGATGTTCCAAGGGATCCGGTCACGAAGCGGTAGCAGGCGGGAAAACAGTGTTCGGCACGTGGAGAGCGCGGCGGGGGTACCCGTGAGCCCCCGCCGCGCCCACGAAAACAGGGAGAACCCGAGAGCTAGAACCAGAGTCCTTCCGCGTAGGCCGCGAAGGCGAAGGTCTGCTCCATGGATCCGGGCCGCGGTACCGCGTCGGCGTCCCAGCCGAGGTCCCGGTCCTGCAGGACCTGCTCGATCAGCGGGTGCCACCGCTGATCGAGCATTTTCATCGCCCAGAGCAGGGCGCCGCGCTTGGACTCCACCTCCCCGGTGTGGATGGTGTAGAGCGTGCGGCAGTAGGCCGAGACGATGTAGCGCTGCGCCCAGGCGTTGCCCATCGGCGCCCACTCCTCGATGCCGGACAGCACGTGCGGCAGCTCGGCCCGCATCGACTCCCGCAGCACGGACGCCGGCACCTCGTCGACCAGCGACGTGATCGGTGGCCCGGCCAGCACGATGCCGTGGTGGCGCAGGATCCAGCGGGCGTGCGGGCTGTTGCAGTGCAGGTCCCACTCCAGGGTGCGGGTGCCGTGGTCGTTGAACAGCCACGGCACGCCGAGGCCCGCGACCGACCGCAGGGAGCCGACGTCGGCGTAGGAACCCTCGATCTCCGTCGACCACCGGCCGGGACGCAGGGGCAGCTCGTCGTGCAACGCGCGCAGGCCGGCTTCGCGGTCGCCGGACGGGAGTTCGGTGCAGGCGACGATGAAGTCGCAGTCGCTGTGGACGTCGCCGGCGCCCAGGGCGAACGAGCCCTGGAGGTACGTGCCGACGTAGGTGGGGCCGAGGATCTCGCGCTGGGAGGCGACGAGGTCGGCGAGAAGGGCGTTCAGGTCGGAAAAGGGCGTGAACAAGGCAGACTCCGAAGAACCCGTGGCCAGGAGGTGGACGGGCGCGGCGGAGCGATCGACGTCAGCCGCGCCAGGGCACGACGGCTTCCAGCTCGCCGCGCCCAGTGGCACGACGGCTTCCAGCTCGCCGTTTCAGAGGCGACGGGTCCGGTCGGTGGCGTTGCAGTCGCATGCGTTCACGTCCACCACGGTAACCGGGCGGAGCGACCCCGGTCAGGCGATTTTGCCCAGCACCACGTCCAGCACCAGCACGGCACCCGCCTTGTCCAGCGGCTCGTTGCCGTTGCCGCACTTGGGCGACTGCACGCACGACGGGCAGCCCATCGGGCACGCGCACGCGCTGATCGCCGCACGGGTCGCCGTCAGCCAGGCCCGCAACGCCGAGTGGCCCCGGTCCGCGAAGCCCGCACCGCCGGGGTGGCCGTCGTGCACGAACACCGTCGGCATGCCGGTGTCGGGGTGCACGGCCGTCGAGACGCCGCCGATGTCCCAGCGGTCGCACGTCGCGAACAGCGGCAGCAGGCCGATCGCGGCGTGTTCGGCCGCGTGCAGGGCGCCGGGGATGCGCTTCGGGTCGACACCTGCCGCCACCAGCAGCGATTCGTCGACGGTGTACCAGACGGCACGGGTCTGCAGGGTTTGTTCCGGCAGGTCGAGGGGGATCTGGTCGAGCACCACGCCGGACGGCAGGCGGCGCAGGTAGCCGACGACCTGCGTGGTCACCTCGACCTCGCCCAGAGACACCGTGACGCCGTCGAACGACGAGCGCTCGTGTTCGTGCACGACGGTGATGTCGACGCAGTCGCGGGGCTGGGTGGTCCACTCCGGGTCCTCGCGGTGCACCATCGCGAGGCCGTTCTCCAAGTCCAGTTCGTCGACCACGTAGGCACGCCCCTGGTGCAGGTAGACGGCGCCGGGGTGCACCTGCCAGGAGGCGGAGCCGGGGTCGACGGTGCCGAGCATGCGGCCCGAGTCGGCCTCGACGACGGCCACCTGGTCGCCGCCGGAGCCGCGGATGTCGACGCCGGCGTGCGGGCGGTCGTGCGAGGCCCAGTACCAGCCCGCCGGGCGGCGGCGCAGGAGCTTCTCGGCCACCAGGTCGGCGAGGACGGCCTCGGCCAGCGGACCGCCGAAATCGTCCAGGCACGCCGGGGTCAGCGGCATCTCCGAGGCCGCGCAGGCCAGCTGCGGGCCCAGCACGTACGGGTTCAGGGGATCCAGCACGGTCGCTTCGACCGGCCGGTCCAGGACGGCGGCCGGGTTGTGCACCAGGTAGGTGTCCAACGGGTCGTCGCGCGCCACGAACACCACCAGGGCGCTGTCACCGGAACGGCCTGCACGGCCCGCCTGCTGCCAGAACGACGCCAGCGTGCCGGGGAAACCGGCCACCACCACGGCGTCCAGGCCCGCGATGTCGACGCCGAGCTCCAGGGCGTTCGTGGTCGCGACGCCGAGCAGGTCACCGGTGGACAGGGCCTTCTCCAACGCCCGGCGCTCCTCCGGCAGGAAACCGCCCCGGTAGGCGGCGACCCGCGGTGGCAGCTCACTGTCCACTTCGGACAGAATGCGCTGCGTGCCCAGCGCGGTGAGCTCGGCGCCGCGGCGGGAGCGCACGAAGGCGAGCGAACGTGCGCCTTCGACGACCAGGTCGGCGAGGATGCGCGACGTCTCGGCGCCGGCCGACCGCCGGACGGGCGCGCCGTTCTCACCCTCCAGAGAGGTCAGTGGGGGCTCCCACAAGGCGACGGTGCGCGAAGCGCGTGGCGAGAAGTCGTCCACGACAGCGGAAACGGGCACCCCGAGCAATCGTTCCGCGGATCCAGAAGGATCAGCCACTGTGGCCGATGCCAAAACGAAGATCGGATCCGCGCCGTATTTCCGGGCGACCCGGCGCAGGCGCCGCATCAACAACGCGACGTGCGACCCGAAAACGCCGCGGTAGGAATGGCACTCGTCGATCACCACGTACTTCAGCCGGCGGAAGAAGCGCAGCCATTTCGGGTGCTGCGGAAGGATTCCGCGGTGCAGCATGTCCGGGTTGGTGAAGACCCAGTTGGCGTGGGCCTTGACCCAGTCGCGTTCGGCCATCGGGGTGTCACCGTCGTAGGCCGACGCGCGCACCCCCTTGATCCCCAGCTCCTCGAGCGATCGGAGCTGGTCCGCCCCAAGGGCTTTGGTCGGGGACAGGTACAGCGCGGTGGCCTTCGTGTCCGCCAAAAGAGTGGAAAGCACGGGCAACTGGTAGGCAAGTGACTTGCCCGACGCCGTGCCCGTCGCGAGGACCACGTGCTGCCCGGACCACGCCAGCGAGGCGGCCTCGGCCTGGTGCCGCCACGGCTCGCGCACGCCCGTCTCCACGAAGGCCTCGACGACCGCGGGAGCCGTCCACGCAGGCCAGTCCACGTGATCTGCCTGCCGCAACGGCAGATCGCGCGCATGCGTGAGGGGTGACTCCCCGGCGGGAACCCCCGCCAGCACGCGGTCCAGCAGCCGGCGTCCCTGATCCACCACGGGATCGAGCTTCGCATACACCACCGACAGTCCTGACCGGGCCGCACTCGACTTCCTGCGCAGATAACGGTGTGTGCACGGATCGGGACGTTTCGTTGCCTCCTTGCAACCAGCCCCTAGACTCCCCGCTCATCGCATCCAATGAGGGATGCGTCACGTCGCGCTGGGCGGCTGGTCTGCCTTGGCGCTGCACATGGCAACTCACCAGGAGGACGGATGTCCCGGCATTTCCTCGCGGAGGGCCTCGAGCTCTCCGGGGGTGATCGCGGCGTCGTAGCCGTGGTCGCCGTGGTCGCCCTGGCTGCTCTCGCCGTCGGGTACGTGCTGCTCAAGGAGGTGCTGGCCGCCGGCCAGGGCACCGACAAGATGCAGGACATCGCCAAGGCGGTTCAGGAGGGCGCAGCGGCCTACCTCAACCGGCAGTTCCGCACGCTCGGCATTTTTGTCGTGATCGTGTTCGTACTGCTGTTCGCACTCCCGGCAGATGATTTGGCCGAGCGAATCGGTCGATCTTTGTTCTTCATCGTCGGTGCGGCGTTCTCGGCGACCATCGGCTACCTGGGCATGTGGTTGTCCACGCGCGCCAACGTGCGTGTCGCCGCCGCCGCGAACGAAGAGGGCGGTCGCGAAAAGGCGACGCGCATCGCGTTCCGCACTGGTGGCGTGGTCGGCATGACCACGGTCGGCCTCGGCCTCTTCGGCGCGGCGCTCGTCGTGCTCGTGTACGCGGGCCAGGCGCCGAAGGTCCTGGAGGGCTTCGGCTTCGGTGCGGCGCTGCTCGCGATGTTCATGCGCGTCGGTGGCGGCATCTTCACCAAGGCCGCGGACGTCGGCGCCGACCTCGTCGGCAAGGTCGAGCAGGGCATCCCCGAGGACGACCCGCGCAACGCCGCCACGATCGCGGACAACGTGGGCGACAACGTCGGTGACTGCGCCGGCATGGCCGCGGACCTCTTCGAGTCCTACGCCGTGACGCTCGTGGCGTCGCTGATCCTCGGCACCGCCGCGTTCGGCGTCCAGGGCCTGCTGTTCCCGCTGATCGTCCCGGCGATCGGTGTGCTCACCGCGGTCATCGGCGTCTACACGACGCGGGCGAAGGCGGGCGAGAGCGGCCTCGCGGCCATCAACCGCTCCTTCTACATCTCCGCGGTCATCTCCGCGGTGCTGTGCACGATCGCGGCGTTCACCTACCTGCCGAGCTCCTTCGCGGACCTCAACGGCATCAGCGACGAGATCAAGGCCGTCAGCGGCAACCCGGCGCTGATCGCGTCCGTCGCGGTGATCATCGGCATCGTGCTGGCCGGCGTCATCCTCTGGCTGACCGGCTACTACACCGGCACGGACCACAAGCCCGTCAAGGAGGTCGGCGAGACCTCGCGGACCGGCGCGGCCACGGTGATCCTCTCCGGCATCTCGGTCGGCTTCGAGTCGGCCGTCTACACCGCCCTGGTCATCGGTGCCGCCGTCTACGGCGCGTTCCTGCTCTCGGGTTCGGCCATCGTCGCGCTGTTCGCGATCGCGCTGGCCGGTTGCGGTCTGCTCACGACCGTCGGCGTCATCGTCGCGATGGACACCTTCGGCCCGGTCTCGGACAACGCGCAGGGCATCGCGGAGATGTCCGGCGACGTGCACGGCGAGGGCGCGCAGATCCTCACCGAACTCGACGCGGTCGGCAACACCACCAAGGCCATCACCAAGGGCATCGCGATCGCGACGGCCGTGCTGGCGGCGACGGCGTTGTTCGGCTCCTACAGCGACGCCATCAAGCAGGCCGTGGCCAAGACGGGCGAGGTCGTCGGCGACGTGTCGTCGTTCTCGTTCGTGGTGTTCAGCCCGAACGTGCTCGTCGGTGTCGCCATCGGTGCCGCGGTCGTCTTCATGTTCTCGGGTCTCGCGGTCAACGCCGTGACGCGCGCCGCCGGTGCCATCGTGTTCGAGGTGCGCCGTCAGTTCCGCGACAACCCCGGCATCATGGACTACTCGGTGAAGCCCGAGTACGGCCGCGTCGTCGACATCTGCACCAGGGATTCGCTGCGCGAGCTCGCGACCCCCGGCCTGATGGCCGTGCTCGCCCCGATCGCCGTCGGCTTCGGCCTCGGCGTCGGCCCGCTGGCGGGTTACCTCGCCGGTGCGATCGCGACCGGCACGCTCATGGCGGTCTTCCTGGCCAACTCCGGTGGTGCCTGGGACAACGCCAAGAAGCTGGTCGAGGACGGCAACCACGGCGGCAAGGGCTCCGACGCCCACGCCGCGACGGTCATCGGCGACACCGTCGGCGACCCGTTCAAGGACACGGCCGGCCCGGCCATCAACCCGCTGATCAAGGTCATGAACCTGGTCTCGGTGCTGATCGCGCCCGCCATCGTCACCTTCACCATCGGTGACGGCGCCTCCGACGCGATCCGCGTCCTGATCGCGGTCGTCGCGGCGCTGATCATCGTCGGTGCGATCGTCGTGTCGAAGCGGCGCAGCACGTCGATCACGGACAGCCCCGCGGAGGCCGTGAGCAACGGCGCCGCGTAGGTCCGGCACCCCCGGCCGGGGTACGTTCGGGTATCCCCCGACGTACCCCGACCGAGGAGTTCCGACATGAGGCGCAGCCTCGTCGCCACTGCCGCTGTTGCCGCCCTAGCGCTGGCCGGGTGCACCAACGGCGGCAACTCCGGCACTTCCCCGACGCCCTCGAGCGGCGTCAACAACGCGGCAGCCGTCGCGTACATGGACAAGGTGTGCTCCGCCGCGTCCGAGTTCGCCAAGATCGAGAAGACCGCCCCGAAGGTCGATCCCGCGGACACCTCCAAGCTCAAGGCCGAGATGGCCGCCTACATGGGCCAGCTCGCCGACGCCTTCGCCAAGTCGGCGGAGGGGCTCAAGAACGTCGGCCCGTCGCCCGTCGCGGGTGGCGAGGAGGCCGTGAACAAGATGGCCGAGACGTTCACCTCCCTCGGCACGGTGTTCACCGAGGCCAAGACCAAGATCGAGCAGGCGGACGGCAACGACGCCACGGGCGGCATCCAGGCCGCCGGTGAGGCCATCGCGAAGCTCTCCGAACTCGCTGACCCGCTGCGCGACCTCCAGGGCGTTCCCGAGCTGCAGAAGGCCACGCAGACCGCGGGCAAGTGCCAGGAGATGCAGCGCCTCAACGTCACGCCGACGAGCTGAGCGGGGCCGTGCGGAGTAGCTTCCGGCCCATGCGTCGCACAGTCATCGCAGTCGTGACGAGCTGTCTGCTCGTGGTCTCCGCGTGCAGCAGCGGAGGTTCGTCCACGTCCACGCAGGCCACCCCGAACGAGGCCGACGTCGTGGCGTGGATGGACAAGGTCTGCGGTGCCGTCGGCGGCACCGTGAAGGCCATGTCCGACGAGCCCCCGATCGACATGAACGACCCGTCCACGCTCAAGACCGGCATGTCCGAGTGGCTCGGCACCAAGGTCACCGCCGTCGACAAGTCGATCGCGGACCTCAAGGGCCTCGAGGACGGCCCGCACCCGAAGTCGAAGGAGCTGGCCACCGCCGCCGGTGAGGGCATGGGTCAGATCAGGTCTCTGCTCGCCGGCACCAAGTCGAAGCTCGACTCGGCGACCGACGTCAACCAGGTCGTGGCCGCCTTCACCGAGATGGTGGGGCGGGCGAGCGAACTGGAGAAGGCGGGCGCCGACGTGCAGAAGAAGTTCAACGAGACGGGCCTCGGCGGTGCCGCTGCGAAAGCGGCCAACTGCAAGGCGTTGCAGACTTCGCCACCCACCACCTGACAAGCGGAAATCACGTCTGACCGGATCGCCCGAACGTGTACTGTTCGGCGGTCCGGTTAGACGTTTCTGGGGGAAATCATCGTGAACGCACGTTTGTCGATCGCTGCTGCCTGCGCCGGCGTGGCTCTGGTCCTCACCGGCTGTGGCGGCAGCGCCACGCCGTCCTCGCAGTCCTCGGCCGCGCCGACGACCACCACCACGACGGCGCCCGCCGCCGACCCGATCAAGTGGGCGGGTGCGTTCTGCGCCGGCACCACCCCGGTCCTCACGGGTGCGGTCGAGCTCATCACCGTCGTCGCGTCGAACGCCGACAACCCGGCCGCCATCAAGGAGGGCATGCTCAAGCTGCTCGACACCGGCAGCAAGGCGATGGCCGACACCGAGACGAAGCTCAAGGAGGTCGGCGCGCCCGGCCCCGAGCACCAGGCGGTCCACGACGAGCTCGTCAAGATGTTCGGCGAGGGCGCCAAGGAGTACAAGTCGGTCCACGAGCAGATCAGCAAGATCGACGCGGCCGCGCCGGACTTCATGGACCAGGTCGAGAAGATCGGTGGCGACTCCGCCGACCCGTCGAAGCTCTCCGACCAGATCAAGAAGCTCGACGGCGACCCGAAGCTCAAGGACGCCATCGCCAAGGCGCCCGAGTGCACCGACATGCGCACCAAGCTCGGCTCGCTGCTCGGCAAGTGACCGGGGCCCGACTGGTCGCGGCGCTCTTCGCGCTGCTCGCGTTCGGCGGTGCCTGCGGCGCCAACAGGTCTGCGCCCACCAACGCCTCGCTCGACGTGGCGCAGGACTGGGCGCAGGCCTTCTGCGGCGGCTACAGCCCACTTCTCCGGGCCAAGCTCGACCTGGAGAAGTGGAGCAACTCCGGCCCCGCGGCACTGCGGACCACGGCGATGAACGTCGCCACGTCCGGCACGAAGGCGTTGACGGAGATCGCGGACGAGATCGCGGAGATCGGCCCGCCGAACTCGACGGCCGAGGCCGAGCACGAGCGCGTGATCGACGCGCTGCGCTCGGCGGCGGACGGCTACGCCGCGGCCGAGCGGCTCATCCCGGGCACGCCGGACGACGCCGACGCGTTCCGCCAGGTCCTCGACGACCAGGCGGGGGCGGCGGACGCACAGGTGCTCAAGGAGTTCCTCCAGTTCTCCAAGAGCAGCACCTACGGCAAGGCCTTTGACGAAGAACCCCTCTGCGGGCCTCTGAAGTACTTGGCGGAGTCATGAAGTTCTCCCTGGTAGCGGCCGTGCTGGGCGCGGCCGCTCTCGCCGCGTGCGGCAGCACGCCGCCGCCTGCTCCCGTGCCGCAGGCCGCACCCACGACCACCACGACGGTGACCGTGCCCGGCGCCGATCCGGCGGCGTGGTTCGACGCCTACTGCGGCCCGATGGGCGTGACGCAACTCGCGCGCAGGGACATCCCGAGCAAGGCGGCACCAGGCCCGGAAGCGATGAGGACGGCTGTGGTGGGCTGGGCTCAGCTCACCGCCACGTCCGGCCGCAAGATGGCCGACGACCTGGAGAAACTCGGTCCGCTGGGGTCCGACGTGCAGAACCCGCACGAACGGCTGGTCAAGGCGCTGCGCGACGAGGCCAAGAGGTTCGACGAGGCGGCGGTGCGCCTGCAGGCGGAGCGTGCGGACGCGAAGTTCCCCGAGCGGTACGAGCAGATCATGATCTCGGTCGCGAGTGAGAACGCCCAAGCGCTCTTCAAGCAGATCGTCGACGTCCCGAAGTACGGCGAGGCGTTCCGGGCGAACCAGGTCTGCTTGGGATGGCAGGAACTGGCCAGGGGAAACTAGCCGGGTGAGGACACGCCTGATCGCCGCCCTGCTGGCCGCCACCGCCGTCCTGACCAGCGCGTGCGCGTCCGACGAGGAGAAGCCGCTCAGCGACGCCCAGGGCGGCTGGGTGGACGCCTTCTGCGGCGCGTTCGTGCCCGGTCTGAAGGCGGGCAAGGCGCTCCAGGCGCAGAACGCGGCCGACCCGGCGGCGGTCAAGACGGCCTACCTGAAGCTCGTGGACGACAACGCGGCGGCGTTCACCGCGGCCGAGAAGAAGCTGAAGGAGCTCGGGCCGCCGTCCGACGACCTGGAGGACGTGCACGAGCGGCTGCTCACCTACGTCGGCGAGTCGGCCAGGTCCTACGAGGCGGCGAAAGCGCCGGTCACGGCCCTGGAACCGAACGCGGGCTTCTGGGACGCCGCCGAGAAGGCGCTCGCCGACACCTCGCAGGTGAGCAACCCCGAGCAGCTGCGGGCGACGTTCGACGCGCTCGAGAAGTCGCCGAAGTACGCCGGCGCCATCGGCCGGGCGGCGGCGTGCGACGAGCTCAAGGCGGGGTAGCTCGACCGGCGTAGTCACAGGCGCACCACTGGTCACAGTCGAACGTCTGTTCTACGCTGTCGGCCGTGGTTGGGCAGCTGTCCTTCTTCTCGGCCGAGGCGCGCACGCCGGCCAAGGCGGACCTCGCCGGCTTCCTCTGCGGGCCGGGGCAGGCCGTCAGCTTCGCGCGCGGTACGGCCGCCCGCGTCTACGTCGAGCTGCGCGATCAGTGGCGCCACCAGCCCCTGAAGCAGGCCTGCACCGAGCGCGGCGTGACCACGGAGCTGTGCGTCAACGAGGAGGGCACGCACTTCGTCCGCACGCCGTTCCGCACGGATCTCACCCCTCTGGCCGCCCGCTGGCTGACCGGATCGGGCAAGACCGTGCCGTCCGACTTCGAGCTGAACGGAGCAGTGCTGCGCGTCTGGGCGCTGGCCGCGGGCAGCTGGATGGAGTCCGCGTACCTGCTCGGTTTGGACCCCAACGCACCGCAGACACACCTGCCGTTGCAAAATGCCCTGCTCGCGTCCGGACTTCCGTGCACCCTGGTAGGGGCACCGGCGTTGCGGGTGACCGGCCGGCGACGGCTGGCAAGGCTCGCTGAGCTGGTCGGAAGCCCTCCTCAGGGAGTGGCGATGAGCACCTGGCCGGCGGCCTGAGCGGGCGGTCCGGCATGGTTGTGTCACTCTGTCTCGTCGTACGGGCGTCGCGGAGACATGACGGACAGGTGTGCTTTTCGGCCGACGCTGGGCAACACTGGCGGGCCTGGGAACCGGGTTTGGAAGAGAGCGGGACGGCGAGTGGCTGGATCGACACGGACGAGAAAGAGCAGCGGAGGCGGGGGCAGCACCCGACGACTGGTGATCGTCGAGTCGCCCACGAAGGCGCGCAAGATCGCCTCGTACCTCGGCAGCAACTTCGTCGTGGAGTCCTCCAGGGGACACATCCGGGACCTGCCGCGCGGTGCCGCCGACGTTCCGACGAAGTTCAAGGGCCAGTCCTGGGCCAGGCTCGGCGTGGACGTCGACCACGACTTCGAACCGCTCTACGTGGTCTCCGCCGACAAGAAGTCGCTGGTCACCGAGCTCAAGGAAGCGTTGAAGGACGTCGACGAGCTCTACCTCGCGACAGACGGTGACCGCGAGGGTGAGGCCATCGCCTGGCACCTCCTCGAGACCCTGAAGCCGAAGATCCCGGTCCGCCGGATGGTGTTCCACGAGATCACCGAGTCCGCGATCCAGGCCGCCGCCGCGAACCCCCGCGACCTCGACCAGGACCTGGTCGACGCGCAGGAGACCCGCCGCATCCTCGACCGCCTCTACGGCTACGAGGTCAGCCCGGTCCTGTGGAAGAAGGTCATGCCGAAGCTCTCGGCAGGCCGCGTGCAGTCCGTGGCGACGCGTCTGGTCGTGGAGCGCGAACGCGAGCGGATGAAGTTCGTCTCCGCGAGCTACTGGGACATCTCCGCGCAGATGGACGCCGGTGCGGACGCCACGCCGCGTCAGTTCGGCGCGCGTCTCGTGGCCGTCGACGGCACGAGGCTCGCCACGGGCCGCGACTTCGGCTCGGACGGCAAGCTCACCGGCAAGGCCGAGGTGGTCGTGCTGGACGAGCAGCAGGCCCGCGCCATCGCCGCCGGGCTGGAGAACGCGCCGGTCAAGGTCTCCTCGGTCGAGGAGAAGCCGTACACGCGCAAGCCGTACGCGCCGTTCATGACCTCGACGCTGCAGCAGGAGGCGGGCCGCAAGCTGCGCTTCTCCGCGGACCGGACCATGCGCACGGCCCAGAAGCTGTACGAGAACGGCTACATCACCTACATGCGAACCGACAGCACGACGCTGTCGGAGACCGCGATCAACGCGGCCCGCACGCAGGCGACGGACCTGTACGGCGCGCAGTACGTCTCGGACAAGCCGCGCCAGTACACCCGCAAGGTCAAGAACGCGCAGGAGGCCCACGAGGCCATCAGGCCGGCGGGAGAGGTCTTCCGCACGCCCGGCCAGGTCGCCGCGGAGCTCGACTCGGACGAGTTCAAGCTCTACGAGATGATCTGGCAGCGCACGATCGCCTCCCAGATGGCCGACGCGCGAGGCAACACGACCTCGATCCGCATCCAGGGGCGGGCCGCGACGGGCCAGGAGGTCACGTTCGCCGCCTCCGGCCGCACGATCACGTTCGCCGGCTTCCTCAAGGCCTACGTCGAGACCGTCGACGCCGAGGCCGGCGGTGAGTCGGACGACGCGGAGTCGCGCCTGCCGCTGCTGGTCAAGGACCAGGACCTGACGATCGCGGAGCTGTCCGCGGACGGCCACACCACCTCGCCGCCCTCGCGCTACACCGAGCCGTCGCTGATCAAGACGATGGAGGAGCTCGGCATCGGCCGTCCCTCCACCTACTCGTCGATCATCAGCACGGTCCAGGACCGCGGTTACGTGTGGAAGAAGGGCGCGGCGCTGGTCCCGTCCTGGGTCGCGTTCGCCGTGGTCGGGCTGCTGGAGCAGCACTTCGGCCGCCTGGTCGACTACGACTTCACCGCCGCCCTGGAAGACGAGCTGGACGGCATCGCCGCAGGTCGCCAGGGCCGCACGAACTGGCTGTCCGGGTTCTACTTCGGTGGCGACGTCGGCCCGGACGGCTCGATCGGCCGTTCCGGCGGGCTGAAGAAGCTGGTCGGCACGGGTGTCGAGGACATCGACCCGCGTGAGGTCAACTCGATCCCGCTGTTCAGCGACGACGAGGGCCGCACGGTCGTCGTCCGCGTCGGCCGCTTCGGGCCGTACCTGGAGCGCGAGGTCGACGAGGCCGCGCAGCGCGCGAACCTGCCGGAGGACCTGGCGCCGGACGAGCTGACCAGCGAGATCGCCGAGAAGCTGTTCTCGACGCCGCAGGAGGGCCGCTCCCTGGGCACCGACCCGGTCTCGGGCAATGAGATCGTGGCCAAGGAGGGCCGCTTCGGCCCGTACGTGACCGAGGTGCTGCCGGAACCGGCCGAGAACGGCACGGCCGCGAAGTCCAAGGCGAAGGCCCCGAAGCCGCGCACCGGCTCGTTGTTCAAGTCGATGTCGCTCGACACGATCACGATCGACGACGCGCTGAAGCTGCTCTCGCTGCCGCGCGTGGTGGGCAAGGACCCGGAGACGGGCGCCGAGATCACCGCGCAGAACGGCCGCTACGGCCCGTACCTGAAGAAGGGCACGGACTCGCGGTCGCTGACCGACGAGGCGCAGATCTTCACGGTCACGCTCGAAGAGGCCCTGAAGATCTACTCCGAGCCGAAGAAGCGGGGTCGCGCGGCCGCCGCGCCGCCGTTGCGCGAGATGGGCAACGACCCGGTGTCCGGCAAGCCGATGGTGATCAAGGAGGGCCGCTTCGGCCCGTACGTCACCGACGGCGAGGCGAACGCGTCGCTGCGCAAGACCGACAGCGTCGAGTCGATCACCGACGAGCGCGCGGCCGAACTGCTGGCCGAGAAGCGCGCCAAGGGACCGGTCAAGAAGAAGGCCCCCGCCAAGAAGCCGGCGGCGAAGAAGCCCGCCGCGCCGAAGAAGGCTCCGGCCAAGACCAAGAGCTGATGTCGCAGGGGGTGGCGGTGCCGATCAACGAGTTCGGACCCGACGGGACTCAGGCCCCGCCGCCTCCCCGGCTGTACCCGGACCCGCTGGCCGGTCTGGTCACGGCGGACACTTACGTCACTCCTCAGTGGACGTCGTTCAGCTCACGTGTGGCGGTGCCGACACCTCCGGCGCCGACCGAGCAGATGCGGCAGGCGATCCACGCGCAGATGCAGCAGGAGCAGCGGCGGCCGCGTGGCCGGGCGCCGCGCGCGCAGCACCAGTACGCTCCGCAGCAGTTCGCTCCCGCCTACCAGGTGCCGGCGCAAAACCCTGCGCCGCAACAACAACAGCCCGCGCAGCAGACGAGTGGCGTGGCCGCGTTCATCGGCTGCCTGGTCGTCATCGGGTTCTTCGTGCTGGTCCTGGTCGGCATCCTCGGAGCGATCTTCAGCTAGCCGTGTTCTGAGTCCGTCAACCTGACTCACCACATCCGGTTACGCTGATCGCACGGGAGTGGCGATTTAGGGGTGACGGAAATTCAGGACGCGGACACACCGGCGACCGAGGCAGGCCAGGCAGGGCAGGCCCAGTCCAGCGTGTCCACGGTTCACCGGCTTCGATCGGTACTCGCCATCCGGCCGTTCCGGCGGCTCTGGCTCGTCACCTACCTGTGCAGCGTCGGTGACTGGCTGTCACTGCTCGCGTTGACCGGTCTGGTCTCGACGATGATGAAGAGCTACGAGTGGCAGTCGTTCGCCCTGCCGCTCGTCGTGCTCACGCAGCTGCTGCCCGGCATCCTCTTCGCGCCGATCGGGGGCGTGCTCGCGGACAAGTTCGACCGCCGCAAGGTCATGGTCGTCTGCGACGTCCTGCGCGGGTCGCTGTTCATCTCGATCGCGCTGGTCGGCTCGCCGATCTGGCTCTTCGTCGCGAACTTCCTGGTCGGCTGCTGCGCGATGCTGTGGATCCCGGCCAAGGAGTCGGCGGTGCCGAACCTGCTGCGCCGCCCGGACCAGGTGGAGTCGGCGAACCAGCTCGGCCTCGTGATGACCTACGGCATCTCCACGATCAGCGGTTTCGGCCTGTACTCGCTGATCTCGGGCATCCCCGCGTACCTGAACCTGCAGGGCGGGAACCTGGAGTTCAGCATCGCGACGATCGCGGTGGTGATCAACGGCCTGCTGTACTTCACCTCGGCGGTCCTGGTCGCGACCCGCCTGCCGGAGCTGTCCGGCCGCGTCTCGTCGGCCCGCAAGAAGGACGACCAGGACAAGCTCGGCTTCATCGCGATGTTCCGCGACGGACTGCGGTTCGCCGGCAAGACGCCGCTGGTCCGCGGCCTGCTCATCGGCATGATCGGCGCGTTCGCCGCAGCCGGTGTCGTGATCGGCACGGCCAAGCTCTACGCGTTGTCGCTGCTGGGCGGCGCCTCGACGTTCGGTCTGCTGTTCGTGGCCGTGTTCCTCGGGCTCGCGGTCGGCATGGCGACGGCACCGCGGCTCGCCCAGCGCCTCGCCTACAACCGCCTGTTCGGCGTCACGATCGTGCTCGCCGGCATCTCGCTCGCGCTGGTCGCGTTCGCTCCGCACCTGTGGATCGCGCTGCTGACGGTGGCGCTGGTCGGCGCATGTGCGGGCGTGGCGTTCCTGACGGGCCTCACGATCGTGGGCTCGCAGGTCGAGGACGACATGCGCGGCCGCACGGTCGCCCTGATCCAGACGTTGCTGAAGGTCGTGCTGTTCGGTGCCTCGGCCGGCGCGCCGCTGCTGCTCACGTTGCTGCAGAAGCGGCAGGTCAGCGTGTTCGGCCACCCGATGGAGGTCGACGCGAGCCGTCCGGTGATGCTCGGCGGCGCGGTGATCGCGATCGTGCTGGGCCTCGTCGCGTACCGGCAGATGGACGACCGTCGTGAGGAGCCGGTGTTGTCGTCGCTGTTCGCGGCGATCCGGGGACGACGGCACACCAAGGGCATGCTGATCGCGGTCGAGGGCGACACCCGTGAGGACACGTCGGTGCAGGCCAGGCGCCTGGCCGCCGCGTTGCGCGCGGAGGGGCTCGACGTGCTGCTGGCCGCCGATCCCGAGCACGACGAACGCCGGTTGCGCACGATGCTGTCGTCGGCCGAACTGGCGGGCGTGCGCGCGCAGGCCCTCGTGGCTGCCGCGGTCCGTGCCGACGTCGTCGAACGGCAGGTGCGTCCCGCGTTGGACTCGGGTTCCGTCGTGGTGATGGAGCGGTACGTCGACTCGCCGTTGGCGCACTTCACCGCCACCAGCTCGTTGGAACACCAGGAGCTCGAAGGCCTGGTCGACTGGGCCACCGGCCGCCTGCGTCCCGACCTGACGATCCTGCTGGACCGCCCGGTGGCCGACGGCAAGGGCATCGGGCCCGAGCACCACTGGCGGGTGCAGCGGCTGCTGAGCGAGATGGCCGCCTCCGACCCCGACCGGTACCTCGTGGTCGAGGCGGACGGCGACACCGACGAGGTGGCCGAGCGGGTGCGCGCCGCCGTGGTGCCGTTGCTCGCCGGTCGCAGGCGCGCCGTCCCCGAAGCCGCGGTCTGACCCGCCGCTGGAAGACTGCACCCATGAGCGTGTGGCACGAGGTGGTCGGCCAGCCCGAAGCGGTGGCGACCCTGGCGGCGTCCGCGGAGGCGGCGGCCACGATCGTCTCCGGTGGCACGCCGGCACCAGGCGTGATGACGCACGCATGGCTCTTCACCGGCCCGCCCGGCTCCGGTCGTTCGTCGACCGCCCGCGCGTTCGCGGCCGCGCTGCAGTGCGTGGTGACCGACGACCGCCCCGGCTGCGGTGAGTGCGCCGGCTGCCGCACGACGTTGCACGGCACCCACGCCGACGTGCGCGTGGTCGCGCCCGAGGGCCTCTCGATCTCCGTTGCCGAGATGCGGTCCCTGGTGCAGATCTCGGCCCGCCGCCCCACCTCGGGCCGCTGGCAGGTCGTGATCATCGAGGACGCCGACAGGCTGACCGAGGGCGCCGCGAACGCCCTGCTCAAGGCCGTCGAGGAACCGCCGGAGCGCACCGTCTTCCTGCTCTGCGCCCCCTCCGACCACCCCGACGACGTGTCGGTGACCATCCGCTCCCGCTGCCGGCTGGTGTCGCTGGGTTCGCCGCGGCCCGCCGACATCGCCACAGCGCTGGAGACCGTCGACGGCGTCTCGCCCGAGATGGCGAAGTGGGCGGCCTCGGTCTGCGGCGGCCACGTCGGCCGGGCCCGTCGCCTGGCCTCCGACGAGCAGTCCCGGGCCCGCCGCGAGGCCGTCCTGCGCATTCCGCTCGCCCTGCGCAGGCCCGCCGACGTCTTCACCTGCGCCGACGAACTGATCAAGGCGGCAGAGGACGACGCCTCGACCGCCAACGAGGCCCGCAACGAGGCCGAGCGCGAAGCCCTGGAGACCGCGATGGGCGCGGGCGGCACCGGCAAGGGCACCGCCGCCGCCACCCGAGGCGCGAAGGGCGCGCTGAAGGACCTGGAGAAGCGCCAGAAGTCCCGCGCCACCCGCACCCAGCGCGACTCGCTCGACATGGCGCTGGTCGACCTGGCCGGCTTCTACCGCGACGCCCTGGTCACGAGGACCGGGTCCGAGGCGGCGCTGATGCACCCGGACCGTTCCGGCGACTCGAAGACCGCGGCCGCCCAGTGGACGCCGGAGTCGATCCTGCGGCGGCTGGAAGCCGTGCTGGCGTGCCGCGAGGCGATCGAGGTCAACGTGAAGCCGCGGATCGCCGTCGAGGCGATGGTCACCACCCTGCACCGTGGCTGACCACGGGGCCACCGTCACCGCGGAGACGGCGTCGCGGCTGCGGCCGGACCTGGTCGCACCGCCCCAGCGGGGCTGAACCGGTGGCGCGGCGCGGGATCAGGTCGTTGCTGATCGGCGCGAACCGGTTCGTCTGGTCGGTGCGCCACTCCTGCGGCGACGGCCGCCGCGAGGTCGTGCGGCTGCGTCGCGAGGGCGAGCCCGGACAGCTCGTGATCGTGTTCCAGGCGGGCGACGGGCGCCTCGTCGCGGACGGTTTCCGGCACGCCGGACAGGTGGCGTGTGGTGGCCGCAGTCTGAACCTCAACCGGCCCGGGGTGATCCGCGCGCTGCTCGACGAAGCCGGGTGGCAGGTCGCCGAACTCGACGGCTGGGACCTGTTCGCCGCCGTCGCCGCGCGGTCAGAGCCACCCCAGCGCGGCTGACACCTCGTCCGCCGCCCGCAGCACCCGCGGCCCGAGCGCGATCAGCTCGGGCAGCGAGTGCTCCAGCGCCGGCGAGGACGCCGACAGCCCGCCGATCACCGCGCCCGAGTGGTCCCGGACCGCGGCGCCGACGCAGCGCACGCCCACCTCGTTCTCCTCGTCGTCCAGCGCGAACCCGGACCGGCGCACCCGCGTGAGCTGCGCCCGCAGCCGAGGTGCGGAGGTGATCGTGTGCGGGGTGCGGGCGGGCAGGCCGGTGCGGGTGAGGTGGGCGTCCAGTTCGGCAGGGGAGAACGAGGCCAGCACGGCCTTGCCGATGGCGGTGCCGTGGGCGGGCAGGGACGTGCCCAGCCGCCACGCCGTGCGGTACGGCTTCTCGACCTCGTCCACATGGACCAGTTCGTCGCCCAACAGCACGGCCAGGTGCACGGTGCAGCCCGTCGACCGCCGCAACGCGTGCAACGCCGGCCGTGCCCGCTCCACCGCGTCCACCATCGTCGTCGGCAGGAGGTGGTGGACCGTCGACTGCGGCAGGCCCGTCACCCGCGCGATGTCGGTCATCTCGCCAGCCAGCCTCCGTCCACGACCAGAACGTGTCCGGTCACATAATCGGATGCGGACGAGGAAAGGAACACCGCCGGGCCCACCAGATCTTCTGGCGTGCCCCAGCGGCCAGCCGGGATGCGGCTGCGGATCGCCGGTTCGCGGTCCGGGTCGGCCCTCAGCGGTGCGGTGTTGTCGGTGGCGATGTAACCCGGTGCGATGGCGTTGACCTGCACGTTCGACTCGGCCCACTCGTTGGCGAGCAGCTTGGTCATGCCGACCAGGGCGTGCTTCGACGCGGTGTAGGCCGAGACGAGGATGCCGCCCTGGAACGACAGCATCGACGCGATGTTGACGACCTTGCCACCGCCATTGGCGATCATCTGGCGGCCGCAGAGCTTTGAGATCTCGAACGCCGAGTCGAGGTTGACCGCCATGATCCGCTGCCAGTCGGACAATGAGACGTCGACGGCGGCGCCCCGGTGGATCGTGCCGGCGTTGTTGACCAGGACGTCGACGCGGTGCTCGGCGAGGATCGGGCCGAGGGCCGGTTCGACGTCCTGCGGTTGCGAGAGGTCGATGGACACCGTGGCGAGCGCCGGTGCCACGTCCGACAGGTCGCCGCGCCCGACGAGGACCAGTTGCGCGCCCGCCTCGTGCAGGCCGCGGGCGATGGCACGGCCGATGCCCGTGCGCGCGCCCGTCACGAGCGCTGTCTTGCCTGCCAACGAGAAGCTCATCGCAGCTCCGTCACGGCGACCTGGTCCATGTCGTCGTAGGCCTGGTTCTCGCCGCCCATCGCCCAGACGAACGCGTACGAGTGCGTACCTGCTCCACTGTGGACGGACCAGGACGGGGAGATCACCGCTTCTTCGTTGCGCACCACGATGTTCCGCGTGTTCTGCGGATCCCCGCACAGGTGGACGACGCGGTGCTCCTCCGGCAGGTCGAAGTAGAGGTAGCACTCGGTGCGCCGGTCGTGCGTGTGCGGCGGCATGGTGTTCCAGACGCTGCCCGGCTTGAGCGACGTCACGCCGAGCACCAGCTGCGACGAGCGGATGCCGTCGGCGTGCACGAACTTGCGGATCTCCCGGCGGTTCGCGGTGCTCTGGTCGCCCGCGTCCAGCACGTCGACCTCGTCGTAGCGTGCGACGGCCGTGGGGTGCGGGGCGTGCGAGGGCGTGGAGAACAGGTAGAAGCGGGTGTCCTCACCGGACGCGTGGAACTCGACGTCCTGCGAGCCCTGTCCGACGTAGAGGCAGTCGCGCGTGCCGAGTTCGTGCGCGACTCCGTCCACGGTGATCGTCCCGCTGCCCCGGACGGCGACGACGGCGAGCTCGCGCCGTTCGAGGAAGTGCTGCGAACGCAGGGGGGAAGCGCTTTCCAACCTCAGCGGCCCGCCCGGTCGCGGGGTCGCTCCGCCCAGCACGATGCGGTCCTCGTGCGTGTAGACGGTCCGGATCTCGCCCGGTGCGAAGAGGTCGTCGACGAGGTAGTGCCGCCGCAGTCCCTCCGTGTCGAAGCCCGGCAGCTGGGCCGGGTTGGTCGAGTGCCTGACCTGCATTGCGTGCCTTCCGATCTGGCGGCGGAATGGCTCTCCGCATGGAACTACGTTCCGCCAGCCGGAACAACCCTCAGTCCGGCAGCTGGGACGGCTCCGCTACCTCGGACCGCCGCCGCGACGGCAGCGCCGCGAAGATCACGACACCCGCGAGCAGCAACGCCGTTCCCGTCCAGAACAACGGGATCGAGTTGTACGCGGCGTTGGTGTAGGCCAGCGGCGGTGCACCCTTGGGCGGCGCGGCCGGCGCGCCGGGCTGCTGCGGCACGGTGGTCTGCGGCGGCTGCGACGTCCCGCACACGACGCCGCCCTGCGGCGCCGCGGCCCGCACGATCTGCTCGCCCAGCGAGATCTGCGCGAGCGCCGCCGGCAGGCTCGGCAGCTTCAGCTTGTCCGTCGGCAGCAGCTGCACGTCGAGCATCCGCGCCGTGGCCCCGAGCTGGAACCCGCTGAACCCGTTGCCCGTGAACGCGGCCTTCTTCTCGTTCAACCCGGCGATCTGCAGCTTCACGACCACCAGGTCCAGCAACAGCGGGATGTCCAACGCGGGGTGCGCGGCGTCGAGCGTGCCGAGCTCCTTGCCGTTCTGGCTGACCTTGAGCACCGGCGCGGAGTACGTGATCTTCGAGGTCTTCTCGTCCCCGGTGGCGGTGGCCGTCAGCGTCGGCGGCGTGACCACGTCGATCTTGATGCCACCGGCCAGCTCCACGCTGACCGCCCGCATCGTCGACGTCGACTCGACTGCCTTGTTCCTGCTGCCGGGCAGGTCCACGAGCTTGACCACCGAGCTCGCCTCGAACGTGTCGGGAACGCTGATCAGACTCGTCTTCACCGGCAACGGCACCTCGGCCGGCAACGCGCTGAGCACCTCCAGCCCGGCCAACGACGTCTTGGCCGTGGCCAGCGGACTCACGCACGGCCCGACCTTCTCGTCCCACCGGGCCTGCACGCTGCCGTTCAACGCCCTGAGCTTCGCGAGTGGCGTCTCCGGAATCGGCAACCCGCCGTTGGTCGGCTGGGGGTTGTCCGGAATCGCCGTCTGCACCAACGTCCCCGGCGTCTGCGGCGCCCGCCCGGCCACCGCGAACCCGAACGGGTTGGCCTGCGTCACCACCCGTTCCGTCGCGAGGAACGCCTCGGTGTTGACCTGCGCGCTCGCCAGCCCCAACCCGAACTCGGTCACCGACTGCTTCGGCAACTGGTCCCCGAACCCCGGCAGGATCGTGTTCGTGGGCACCCCCTGCGGCCCGAGCCGCAGCACGCTCAACCCGGTCCCCGCGTCCCCGACCGCGTGCCCGAGGGGCTGGGGCCCGTTCGGCGCCGACGCCGGCGGCTGGTTCGGATCGCGCGGCCCCGGCACCGGAGTGGTCGGGGGCTGCGCGAGCGCGGGCGTCGCGACGAGCGCGAGCAGCAACCCAGCCAGCGGCACGGACAACGAACGGCGCATCGGAGCACTCCTCGACGGTGGGGAGGTGGTGACCTCGGTCACTGTCCGTACAACGAGAGGGACCCCCGTGAGTAACGCGCTTGCGGGTCGGTTATAGTTATCGCGTCTCGCCGCCTTAGCTCAGTCGGCCAGAGCGGCTCACTCGTAATGAGCAGGTCATCGGTTCGATTCCGATAGGCGGCTCGGTGAGATAAGACCCAGGTCAGGCTTCCTGACCTGGGTCTTTCCTTTTGCCCAGGTCCGTGACGAGTTGTAGAGCTGCACTGCTCGGGGCCTCGTGTGTGCCCGAAGTGTGCCCATCGGTTCCGGTGGACCTGCGCGGGACGAGCTTGGCCGCTGCTTCGGCGGCCCGGTGAGCGACCTCGGGGAGAACGCTCGTGTAGATGTCCGACGTGATCGTGATGGACGAGTGACCGAGCATCTCCTGCACGGTCTTCATGTCGGCACCGCCCGCGAGTGCGAGCGTTGCGGCACCGTGCCGCAGGTCGTGCAGCCGGATCGGCGGCAGGCTCGACGTCCGCACGATCTTCTCGAACGCCTCGGACACCTTGCCTGGGTGTAGCAGCGTCCCGTTGGGCTCGGTGAACACGCGGCTCGGCGACGAGATCACCGCCCGAGGTGTCGGCTTGCTCGTGCTCGATCCGTTGTTGTCGGCGATCGCCTCCGGGATCGACACGCACCGGGACCGCGAGTTGCGGTTGGCACTGGAACCGTTGGTGCGCATGGCAGATCGCACCGGATGTGCAGTGATCGGGCTCGCTCACTTCAACAAGTCGGCGAGTCCTGACCCGTTGAACCTGATCACCGGAAGCCGAGCGTTCTCTGCCGTCGCCCGTGCTGTGCTCGCTGTCGCCCGCGACGATGACAGCGAGGACGGCTCGTGCGTGATCAGCCAGGCGAAGAACAACCTCGGGCGTCTCGATCTGCCTTCGCTTGGATATCGCATCGAGTCCCATGTGATCGAGACCGACGATGGTCCTGCCGAGGTCGGGCGACTGGTGATGGTCGGCGAAACTGAGCGCAACGTGCGCGACATTCTCGCTGAGTCTGGCAGCGATCCCGAGGCCCGGTCGGAGCGGGACGAGGCCGTCTCGTGGTTGCGGGATTACCTGATTCAGCAGGGCGGCAGCGCGAAGGCTTCCGACATTCTTCGGGCCGCACGAGCCGACGGGATCGCCGAGGCGACGCTCAAGCGTGCCCGCAAGCGCGCGGGCATCGCGACTACCCGGCAGGGCTTCGGGCAGGGCTCGGTGTGGACGCTCGACTTGTAGCCCTAGCCGTCCGGATCACCATTCAGACCGTTCGGATCACGTCCCGAGAGCTGATCCGAATGAGCAATGGTGATCCGAACGCGACCGTTTCGACCGGTCGCCAACAGTCTCGCGCGCACGAGGGGCGGCCCCGAGGCTTCTCTGTGTAGGTGTCGCGGACGGGCCTAAGTCGATGGCGACGCCTTCTCTTCCCGGAGAGGTATCCACTCCCGCTCAAAATAGGTAATCTTCCGGGCGGTCCTCAATATGTTCGATCCTGGGTGCGCCACCACGCTCAGGCGATTGACGGTTATCGGCATGATGTACGAGTCCCATCGATGCATGTCGTTCACGGTGTTGTCGAGGTTATTGACTGGAACCAGCAGCGTGATCAGATTTGGAGGACCGTCCGGCTTTTCCTCGCTTCGGTAAATGCTGGCTTGCCCTTCGGCTATTCGCATCCAGTGATCGACAGAGGTCCTGTACTTCCACCAGAGGTTCTGCGGGACCTCTGGATATAGGATGTGGGATCCGGTGTTTTCCCAGGGGCTTCCCAGGGAATATATGACCGGCTCGCGGCCCCAGTTCTTGATGGTAAAGGTGAGAATAACCTCTAGATATTGCTTGTTGACGTCCTCGTCTAGCTTGAGGTCCTCGTCTTGGACTTGTTGTGGTTCTTGGCTTCCCTGTCGGTACAGGTTGACTAGTGCGCTCGTGAGTTCGATAGAGCAGCGAGGGGCGGTCAGGTCTAGGCGTGTTCTCGCTGCTTCCCGTTGTGCTTGTAGCGCTGGCTTGTGCGATCTGTACCGAGCTCGTTTGTAGTGCTAGTTGTGCTTGTGCGTTGGCAAGTTGTGCCTGTGCGCGACCAGACTCGTCCGTGTGCCGCCTTTCCTGGCGGGCTAGCTCGGCCTGTGCCTGCTCCGCTTCTTCGACTCTGCGCTGCTCTTGAGCTTGCAATGCCTCGCGATGTCGATCCTCCTGGTTGTTCATGTCTTGATGGAGAATATCGAGTTGCCCTAGTGCGGCTCGCAGGATGAAGAACGTGAGCGCAACGTTTAGTCCTGAAAGTGTTGCGGCAATGCCGTTGATCCAGTTCGCGGCAGATGGCTCTTTGGTCCAGACCTGCGCGACGATGACGAGGATGACCACAATCGTCATCAATGTTGCCGCAGTAAGAACCAGGCTCCTAGTTGACTGCGGTGCTCTGGGACGCTCTGGCGTGGCTCCGCTTGCGCGATCTGGTGGTGTGGCGGCTGGCATGGCATCGGATCATGCCACTCCGCAAGCCGTCTATGCCGCGCCGACACAGCTCTGACCGGGGTGGGGGGTGACCCACAGCGGATGAATCTGCGCACCGGTACGTCATAGCTGCTCGCGGTGTGTACGGAACTGGGAGATCTCAGAGCAGCTATCTGTGCTGGGGTTCTAGGAGACGCGGGCGCGTGGCCGCGTCGTGCCTATCGAACCGTCAGCAAGTCGTTCAATCGCTGGAGGGCGGCAAGGCCTTCGACCTCGACCTGGGACAACTTGCCAGCTTTCGCAGCACGGATCGTGCGTTGAATCTGGTGGGGCAGTCGGTGTACCTCGGCCGCCAAGAGCGCGGCGCGCAATGACGCCTCGGCGCCATCCCGTTGCCGGGCGGCGAGCAGAACCTTGCCAGCGGTTACGCGCTCGATGATGTGCCACTGCGGCGCCACGGGTGCGGCATCGGGTTGCCCCGCCTGCATGACGCGCGCAGCGGCCGCAGTTCGACCGGTCGCGACCAGGCCGCGTAGCTCGATCTCCCGGAAGGTGAACGGGTTGAACAACATGCTTCGACCGCCACCGTGGTCGAGTCGTTCGCGATACCCGTTGATCGCGAGGTCGAACAGGTCGGGGTCGCGGTGTTCGCCTGCCGCACGAGCGAGAAGCGCGAACGCGGCTCCCTGCCCTTCCCGATCCTCGGACACAGCAACAGCTCGGCTGAGTCGAGCGATTGCTGCGCCGACGTGGTCAGCCTTGCGCAGTTCGTTCCCGTGCATTCGGAGCGCGTGAGCAAGGAACGCCCGGTCGCCGAGGCGTTCGGCGATCACCAGTGCCTTGCCCGTCCAGCGGGCAGCAGCCGTCAGCCGCTCCTCGGGCAGCACCGTGCCGAGCGATACACCGAGCGCGGCACGGCCCTGCCCGAGCAGGATCATCGTGTCTCGTTCGGCTCGCCCCTCAGCGGCTCGTGCCTCAAGCCGAGCCACCAGCGGCCACAGTTCGTTGACCGCATCGACTGCCCGACCGGCCTGGCGGGCGATCTCAGCAAGTCGGATGGTCGAGTCACCGAACTGGATCATCGCCGCGAAGTCGGCATCGTCATTGTCGGTCACGCCAAGCGCGTGCATCGGGAGTCCGAGCGTCCGGGCGATGTGCCGGCGCGTGGCTACATCGCTGATGTTCCGGCGACCGGTCTCGATCATCGACACGTAGGTCTTGTCGTAGCCGAGCAGTGCGGCGAGCCGTTCCTGGCTGAGCTTGTTCAGCCTGCGGTACACCCGCAGGATCGTTGCCAGGTCACGACTCCTGAGGGCCGCGGTTGCTTCTGGCGCTGACCACAACCACACGGCGGGCATGAGTCGACGAGTTGGAACGACCGGGGCGACGTGACGCGCACTGGCGTGACAGGTGGGACAGATCGGCTCGACGGCGAGCCGACTGAGTTCGGCTCCACACGCGTCACACCGTCCGCCCGTCATGGCTTACCTAACCGCGTTCGCGCGCAGTCGCTCGAACCACGTCGCAATCGAGCGCTTGTAGCCCTCGGGCATGTTCAAGCCGGATACTTCGTCCTCGGCGAACAGGCCGATTTCCTTGTGCTCGTGGGAAAGCACGGGCTCGCTATCGCCGACCGGGTGGCATCCGTAGGTCACGATGAACACGTTCTTCTCGGCAACGTTGATGTAGTACATCCACGTGTCGAGGATCGGCCCGGTCGTCACCTTCCACTGCGTCTCTTCGGTGATCTCGCGGGCAACGCACTCTTCCGGCGTCTCTCCGGGCTCGATGCGGCCGCCCGGTAGTTCCCACTCCTCGCGCTCGTTCTTCAGCAGCAACACCTTGCCGTCGCGGACCACCACGCCCTTGATCGAGACGGGGTAGGCAAGCTGACTCATCGAGGTGTCCTCCGTGATTCGCGGGCAGGCTGCTCAACGGCAAAGTAGCACCGGAACCCACCATGCCGAGGCAGCGCGGTGTTGACAACCTGTCACTGGACGTGGTGGACAGAACAGCGTTCTGCTGATCCCGTAGACGAGTCGTTTCGGGAGGTAGACGCCATGATCGAGCCGTATCGCGTCAACGCGGACTCCGCCAACCTGGTCGGGCTGATCGCCGAGCAGGGACTCGCTGTAGTCGACGGTCTCGACGGCCCCGAGGACCTGCTGAGGCTCGCGCAGTCGATCGCCATAGTCGTTCCGCATCGCGACAGCGGACCTGACGGCGTCACCACGATCGCTGACCTCGGCGAGTCCATCGTGCGCAGTGGGTTCGCAGGCTTCAGCGCTTGTGCGCTCAACCCGCACACCGATCGCTCGGGCGTTCCGCATCCGCCCGCGCTGCTGATGATGAGCTGTACGCAGGCAGCGACAACCGGCGGCGAGTGCGTGCTCATCGACGGCCAGGCCGTGTACGACGATCTCGCCGAGTCGGAGCCTGAAGCGCTCACCGCCTTGAGTACTCCGCGCTCCGTCTTGTTCGGCGGCGCGGCCGGGTACCTCAGCTCGATCTTCAGCGACAACGGCGGCGGCCGGATCGCTGTCAGACTTCGGCTCGACGAGCTTGCTCAGTTCGCGCCCGAGGTCGACCGCTGGATTCCAGTGCTGAGGGCCGCGATCGACCGCCATGCGTTCGAGTTCAGGCTCACTGCCGGGCAGGGCTACGTCCTGGACAATCACCGCTGGTTGCACGGTCGACGGGCCTTCACCGGACAGCGCGTGGTTCACCGCGTGAACGGCGATCCGTTGCCGGAACTGGTTGTGGCGACTGGTGTTCGCGTCCGGGCGTCGAGTGATGCCGCATGAATGACGACGCGGCGATCCGTGCCTTTCCCGTGCTCGCTGCGCTCATCGCGATCAGAGACGCAGGCTGGAGTTTCGTCCACCGCGACGCGGTCGAGGGAGTGCCGACACAGGTCGATGGCTACAGGGTCTGGCCGGGTGGATGGATCGACGCTGTCCGCGTTCGCGACGAGGACGACGCGATGGCGTTGCGCACCGATGGGGATGAGCCGCCCGGCATCGTGTGGGAGCGCACGGGTTCCCTGACGCACGTGGTTCAGGAGTTGCTGAGCGTTCCTGTTCCTGGCGATCGGCTCGCGCCTCGGCTCGTGAAGGCGACTGGGCCGATCCTGTGGACGCCGTAGTCAGACCGGCAGCCGGTGTCTTCCGGTCGTTGCTGCACGCGGTCGAAGCGACGGCACGCCCGATCAACTTCCGGGGGATCACACTCTGGTTCGCCGTCTGCGGAGCGGCATCCGTGCTGGTCAGCGGGGACGAGATGGAGGCACGCAAAGTGTGCCCATTGTGTGCCCGAACGCTCTGAAACGAGCTGATCGACAACGGCACCGAACGGCAGTCGCACCGGCCTGACCAGGATCAATCAGACCGGTGCGGTACTACCCGTCAGCACTCAACACGAACACCAGGGAACTCGTAATGAGCAGGTCATCGGTTCGATTCCGATAGGCGGCTCGGTGAGACGGGAGGGCCAGATCACTCGCTGATCTGGCCCTCCCGCATTTCTCAGGCGCTCCCCACAGCCGGTTTCCCTCACCCGCAGGCGGTGAGGGCCTGCTCCAGCGCCGCACGCTCCGCCGGCGTCACGGAGAGGCTGTAAGCGGCTTTCACGGTCACGTAGATCCGCCCGTACGAGCACGCGTAGCCGGCGGACGGCGGCATCCACTCGTCCGGCGTCTTGTCTCCCTTGGACTGGTTGACCTTGCCCGACACCGCCACCAGGTTCCGCAGGTCGTTCGCCGCCGCCAGCCGCTGCTCCGGCGCCCAGGAGGCGGCCCCGCTGCGCCACATCGCCGCCAGCGGCACCACGTGGTCGATCTGGATCTTCGACACGCTGGTCACCTGCGTGCCGGTGTACGGGTCGTCGAGGACACCGGACTGCACGCCGCAGCGGCCCGGCTTGCGGGTCACCTCGGCGAGGTCGCGGGCCAGCACCTGGCTGCGCTGGTCGCAGCCGTCGCCGTCGGTGTCGAACCAGGGCTGGCCGAAGACGCACGCCTTGCCGTCGTCGCAGTCCCGCACGTAGCCGTCCATCCGGCCCGGTGTCGCCACGGGCAGTGCGGCCAGTGAGGTGCGGGCGGCGACGGCGTCGAGGGTTCCCCGGGGGACTCGGTCGACCTGGGCCGCGGAGGACGCCGAGGGGGAGAGGGGGATCGCGGAACAGCCCGCCAGGACGAGGATCAGCAGCAACCACCGCATGGACGGGTGGTACCCGGCCGGCACTGAACTGATGGCCGCCCAACGGCCTAATCCTCACGCCGGTGAGACATGCGGTGGAGCAGGCTGTGTGGCTGCTGTGAACGGCCTGAGGGCGTCGAGACCGGGAAGGTCGTCGCGTGGATCTCGGAACACTGGTCAAACCTGTTGCGGCACTTGCCGTGCTGGTCTTGCTGAGCGGGTGTGCGAGCGAACCCGAGCTGCCGCCGCGGGAGAAACCGCCCGCCGGTGGCCAGCTCGACTACCAGCTCGGGGGCGCCTACCAGCCGGACGTGCCGGTGAAGATCGTCGTCAGGGACCGCAGCAAGATCATTGACGGCCGGCGCTACAACATCTGCTACCTCAACGCCCTGCAGACGCAGCCGAACAAGGCGGAGGGCGGGCTCGACTGGTGGCGCGCGAACCACGACGACCTGCTGGTCAAGAAGGACGGCCAGGTCGCGATCGACCCGGAGTGGCAGGAGGGGATCCTCGACATCTCCACCGGCGAGAAGCGCGCGAAGATCCTGGAGATCCAGAAGAAGTGGATCAAGGACTGCAAGACGTCGTACTTCAAGGGCGTCGAGCCGGACAACCTCGACTCCTACCAGCGCTCGCAGGGCGCGTTCGACCTCAACGCCACCAAGGAGTACATGAAGGCGTTCGTGCGGTACGCGCACGAGCAGGGGCTCGCGGTGGCGCAGAAGAACGCCGCGGAACTGGGTGACGCGGGCAAGAAGGAGATCGGCTTCGACTTCGCGATCACCGAGGACTGCCAGGCGCGCAACGAGTGCGGGACGTTCGCCAACGCGTTCGGCAACGACTTCTTCCAGATCGAGTACACCGAGGCGGGCTTCAACAAGTCCTGTGCCGATCGCGCCGGGAAGGTGTCGATCATCCGGCGCGACCGGAACATCGTGCCGTACGGGCACGAGGACTACGTCTACGAGGTCTGCACGCCGACGGTCTGAGTCAGGAACGCCTGCCAGCGCTCGGCTTCACCGGTCGCGTCACCGAAGACGTGGTGGCCGAACGCGCTCGTGCCGTGGAAGCGGTAGAGGCCGTCCGGGCCGCGCACGCCGAGGAAGTTGTGCAGGTCGTGGCGGACCACGTAGTCGACGACGCCGGGGATGCCGAACGGTCGCAGCGTCACCTCGTCGCCGACCTCGGCGTCGGGAGAGACCCCGAGCGCCGCCAGCAGCACCGGCCAGTTGTCCGCGCCCTCCGGCTGTTCGGGCCACTGCGCGAAGACGTACGTACCGGGTCGTCCGGCGAAGTGCTTGACGTACTCGGCCATCGTGAACAGGTACATGTCCCAGCCCTTCGACTGCTGGTCGACGAACTCGTCGCCCCAGCCGTCGGCGAGGATGCCGCTGTGCACGAACCGCAGCACGGTCGTGCCCTGCTCGCGGGCCTCGATCAGGTACTCCATGGCGTGGAACGTGCCGTCCTCGCCCTTCGCGCTCGAGTACGCGAGGTGCTTGCCCGGCTCCCAGGTCGTGATCGTCGAGGACTCCTGGAAGAAGCCCATGTCGAGCGTCATCCGGCCGCCGAGGCGTCCGTCGACGGTGTGCGGGCCCATGAACCACGAGTCGATGCCGGGTCCGGTCGCGATGGCGTCCCAGACCTGCTCCGGGGTCCCCTCGACCTCGACTTCCTTCGCGATCTCGAACTCGTGCGTCACGACTCTTCCTCCTTGGCGGCCACGCGCGGGTGCAGGGCGACGACGACTCGGTGCGGGCGTCCCCCTTCGGCCTGTTCGTCGTGGTACTTCGCGACCAGCTGCGTCATGAACCCCGCGAGCTCCTCGGCGAACGCCGCGCGGTCCGCCGCCGAGGCGAACCGGACCTCGCCGTCCAGCGCGAACGTCGCGAGCCGCTTCTTCGCCCTGGTCGCGCCCGTGATCAACGTGCCGACGTCGCGCACCAGCCGGGCCGAGACGGCGAGCAGCCACCGCGCGGACAACCGGTCGGGCGAGCGCGCCGGGTCCGGCTGCACGGCCGCGAGCGCCGTCGGGGAGATGACGTAGGACGCGGCGGTCGCCTGCAGCAGGCGCTCGTTCACGTTGCCCTTGCGCCGTTCCTCGACGAGCTCCACCAGGCCGTGCTGCTCCAGCGTGCGCAGGTGGTAGTTCACCTTCTGTCGCGGCAGCCCGACCTTCGCGGCGAGCATCGTCGCCGATCCGGGCTCCACCAGCTCCGCGAGCAGCCTCGCCCGCACCGGGTCCAGCGACACCTCGGCCGCGGACGGGTCCTCGATCACCGCCACTTCGAACATGCCGCAAGCGTCACACCGAAAATAATATTAGTCAAGAACTCGTCGTCTGTCGGTGACTTTGCTCCACCTGGGTGGCGTTCGAGCCGGTACCGTAAGCGATGTCTCGATTGGTCGTTGCTTGTTCGCAACCCCCTGAGGAGACGAGATGGCCATCGCCCTGATCCTGACCCTGCTCGCCCTGCCGTTCGCCCTGACCGCCGCCAACGTCGGCAGACGCCGGTGGATCCGCAAGAAGGGCGTCGCCAGGGTGCGCGCCGAACTGGTCGGGTTCCACGCCGAGCTGGCCCGCCAGGGGCTCAGTCACTTCTCCGGCCGCTGAAGCACGTTCCGCGACGGTGAGATCCGGGTGACGACGTCGCCGTAGCGGTCCAGAAGCGCGGCCGTGACGGTCTCCGGGGTGCCGAGCACGCAGAACTCGGCCAGCACCTCGTCCGTGACCAGTTCGCTCATCTCCGCCCACTGCTGCCGCCGCGACATGCGGTGCAGCTCCTCGTGCAGCGCGCCCCACCCGTGCAGGTCCAGCACCGGCCGGTAGGCGGGCGTCGACCCGTAGAACGCGATCTGCCGCTTGACGTCGGCGATCTCCTCGTCGTTCGTCGCGGTGAACACCGGGCCGCTGATCTCGAAGCCCTCCAACGATTTCCCCACCTTCGCGCGGCCGCGTTCCAACGCCGGCAGCGTCACCTCGCGCAGGTACCGCTCGGTCGTGAAGTTGTGGCACAGGAAGCCGTCCGCGACCTCGCCCGCCACCTCGGTCATCCGCTCGCCGACGCCCGCGAGGTAGATCGGCGCCCGGCCGTGCGGGTTCGGGCCGGGGTCGAAGAACGGTGTCATCAGCGTGTGCTTGTAGAACTCGCCGCGGAACGCCAGCCGTTCGCCGGTCTCCCAGGCGTGCCAGATCGCGCGCAGGGCCAGCACGAACTCGCGCATGCGTGCGGCGGGTTTGCTCCACGGCATGGCGAAGCGCTTGGTGATGTGGGCTTCGACCTGCGAACCCAGGCCGAGGTTGAACCGGCCTCCCGACAGCAGCCGCAGGTCGTTCGCCGTGGTCGCGACGGTCATCGGGTTGCGTGCGAACGCCACCGCGATCGCCGTGCCGAGCTCGATCCGCTCGGTCGCCGCGGCGGCTCCGGCCAGCGCGAGGAACGGGTCGTGCTTGGTCTCGGCGAGCCAGAACCCGTCGTAGCCCTGCTCTTCCGCCTGTTTGGCGATGTCCCCCGCGCTCGCGGGGCTGTAGTCGACGGCGGCCTTGTCCAGCTTCATACCGCTGAGGTTATTAGCGGTACCGGGACTCGCACGCGATGCCGTTGCGGTTCTCGTCGAGCTCGACCCGGTAGCCCGGCTGGCCCCAGTAGAGCGGGGCGGCACCGGCGCGGCGGGCGTCGTCGCAGGTCGCGAAGTAGGTGGGCTTCGGCGTCTGCGTCGTCGTCGGCGGCTTCTTGGTCGTGGTCGTCGTCGCCGGAGGGGGTGGCGGAGGCGGGGGAGTCGAGGTCTCCAGGACGTCCTTGCCGCCGCAGGGCGTGCCCCACAGGCCCATCGGCACGCGCTGGGCGGCCACCTCGGCCTCCTTCTGGCCCGGCGTGGGGGTGCCCGCGGTGCGACCGGCGCCGTTGCCCAGCGCGAGCAACGCGTAGTCGGTGCCGTCGGTGAGGGAGAGGACGCCGGTGGCCCGGTCGTAGCGCACCTGCTGGTTGAGCAGCATGCTCCTGGCGAAGCTCGTGGCGGCGTCCGCCCAGCACGCGCCGGGCTGCGCGAGTCCGCTGACCTCGGCCTTCGAGCCGTCGGAGAGCATCACGGACCGGCCGTCCACGATCGAGGCCACGCTGATGCCGAGCTGGGCGGGCGGGATCGACGCCGAGGTCGGCGACGACGCCGTCACCGGCGCGTCCTCGGCCGGCTTCTCGACGGCCACCGGTCTCGACTCCTGCACCTGCGCGGCGCACCCCGCGGTGAGCAGGACCAGCACGACCCCGCCCACAGTTCTCCACCCCGACATGACCTCGATGGTGCACGCGGGGCGGAGAGTCGCCAAGGCTACGTATTTCGCGCGGTTCGGTTCACCGCGATTTCCAACCGAAATACGGAGATGCCCAGTTCAGCGTGCGGGCTTGAGCGTCCAGACGACGGTCATCTCACCGGTGGTGACGCCCTCGGCGTTGCTGATCGTGATGGTGACGGGGAACTCGGGCCGCGTGCCGGCCTCCAGTTCGGCCAGGACCTCGTCCGCGGAACGCCCGAGCACGGCTTCCGCGCGGAGCGGTCCCATGGCGATCTTCTTGTAGGAGATCTCCGCGCTGACGGCGAGCGGCGTGACCTTCGCGAGGTGGGCGGCGAACGCGGCCATCACGACGGCGCCGGACGCGGACTCGCCGAGACCGAACATCATCGCGGCGTGCGGGCCGCCGATGTGGTTGTGCAGCTCCGGGGTGTCGGGCAGGGACGCCACGATGCGGCTCGCCGACACCTCCTCGAACTCGATGCCGGTCGTCTTCACGTACGGCACTGCCTGCTTCATGGCGTCGGCGATGAACGACACGTCTTGGCTCATGGGACGGATGCTACCGGCGGGTAACTCCTGGGGCTACCCGCGAGTAACCGCTACTCGGAGCGTCCGTACCACTCCGCCGTGGAGTGAGACCTGAAACTCACTTGCAATCCGGTGGACCGGGATGGATGCTTGTACCGAGCAACTAGTTGGGTGATACAAGCAACGAGGTGTCAGATGGTCGAGCCGGGCAGGTGCCCCAGCGTCACCTTCGACGTCGATCCCGAGCACGAGCTCGCGGACCGGGTCGGGATGGCGATGGTGCGCCTCAACAAGATGCACGCCCAGGTGTCGCACCAGATGGCGAAGCAGGGCATGGACAAGTCCGCCTTCGTGCTTCTCGCGACGCTCTCCGGTCTCGGGGAATGCCGGTCGAGCGCGCTCGCGGAGGCGGTTCTCTCGGACCCGTCCACGATCAGCCGGCAGGTCGCCGGTCTGGTGAAGGACGGGCTGATCGAGAGGCGGGCCGACCCGGCGGACGGCCGGGCCAGCGTTCTCGCGGTCACCGAAGCGGGCCGCGAGCTGATCCTGACGCGTCGGCGTCAGCGCAACGAGGCCATCGAGCAGGTGTTCGCGGACTGGGTCGACGAGGACTTCAAGGGCTTCGCGGACCTGTTCGAACGCTTCGTCCAGGACTACGAGCGCGTGATTCCAGCGCTCTTTCTGAACAACCGCGGGACGGGGCCCCGCGACGGAGGGAAAGACTAGAGATGTCATCAACAGCCGAGGCGACACCCACGCCAGGGGTCTCCCTGACGCATCGCCAGATCATGACGGTGCTGTCCGGCCTGCTGCTGGGCATGTTCCTCGCGGCGCTGGACCAGATGATCGTCGCCAGCGCCATGAAGACCATCGCCGACCAGCTGCACGGCCAGACGCTGCAGGCGTGGGCGACCACCGCCTACCTGATCACCGCGACCATCACCACCCCGTTGTACGGCAAGCTGTCGGACATCTACGGGCGCAAGCCGATGTACCTCGCGGCGATCTCGCTGTTCCTCGTCGGGTCGCTGCTCTCGGGCCTCGCGACCTCGATGTACGAGCTGGCCGCGTTCCGCGCGGTGCAGGGTCTCGGCGCCGGTGGTCTGATGTCGCTGGCCTTCGCGATCATGGCGGACATCATCTCGCCGCGGGAGCGCAGCAAGTACTCCGCGTACTTCATGGCCGTGTTCGGTTCGGCCAGCGTGCTCGGCCCGGTCATCGGCGGCGTGTTCGCCGGTCTCAGCTCGTTCCTCGGTGTCACCGGGTGGCGCTGGGTGTTCCTCGTGAACGTCCCGATCGCGCTGCTCGCCCTGTTCGTGGTGGCCCGCGTGCTCAACATCCCGCACCAGCGGGTGAACCACCGCATCGACTTCGGTGGCGCCATCGCGCTGACCGTCGGCCTGGTGCCGCTGCTGATCGTGGCCGAACAGGGCCGTGAGTGGGGCTGGGCGTCGGGTCTGTCGATCGCCATGTACGTGATCGGCGTGCTCGGCCTGGTGGCGTTCGTGTGGGTCGAGAACCGCATGGGCGACGAGGCGATGCTGCCGATGCGGATGTTCCGCAACCACACGTTCTCGCTCGGCAACACGATCAACTTCGTGCTCGGCATCGGCATGTTCGGCGGCATGGTCTCCATCCCGCTCTACCTGCAGATCGTCAAGGGCGTCACGCCGACCACGGCCGGTCTGATGCTGCTGCCGATGACGTTCGGGATCATGTCGGCCACCGCGATCGCGGGCAAGGTCACGTCGACGACCGGGCGCTACAAGATCTTCCCGATCATCGGCGCCGGCCTGATGGCGCTCGCGCTGTTCCTGCTCAGCACCATCGGCACGGACACGCCGACCTGGCTCGTCATGGGCTACATGTTCGTGATGGGCGCGGGCCTCGGCCAGTGCATGCAGACGCTGCTGCTGGCGATCCAGAACGATGCCGAGCCCCGGGACATGGGCGTGGCGACCGCTTCGGCGACGTTCTTCCGCCAGATCGGCGGCACCGTCGGCACCGCGGTGTTCCTGTCGATCCTGTTCAGCACGGTCGGCGACAAGATCGCCGAGGGCCTCAAGGCCGCCGCGCAGACCGACGCCTTCCGCGCCGCTCTGGGCCAGAACCCGGAGTTCGCGAAGATGCTGCAGGGCGGTGGCGGGTCCGGCGTGGACATCAACAACACCGAGTTCCTCAACGGTCTCGACCCGGTGCTGGCCAAGCCGTTCCTCGACGGGTTCTCCAGCGCGATCGACACGGTCTTCATGACCGGCGGCATCGTGATGATCGTCGCGTTCGTCCTCGTGTGGTTCCTGCGCGAGAAGCCGCTGTCGACCAGGTCGGGTCTGGAGCGGGTCGCGGACGCCGAGGCCATCGCGGTCTAGTTCCGAAACGAAGAAGAGGGGGCTGCTCCTGAACTGGTCCCCGGAAGTTGGACTGGCTAACTGAAGGTTAGGCCGTGAGGGCCTGGGCTCGGTATTCGACCGGGCTCAGGCCCTTGAGCGTGGTGGAGATGCGGGTGGTGTTGTACCAGTCGATGT
>NZ_BSTF01000002.1 GCF_030269365.1 Lentzea sp. NBRC 102530 | reverse complement strand
CTCCGGGATCGACGGCGTCTGCGCCAGGATCTCCGAGATCGGGAACCGCGACTCGCGCCGCACCGCCATGAAGATGCGCGGCATCAACGGGAAGTGGAACGCCATGTGGCACTCGTCGCCACCGACCCCGGGGTCGCCGAAGTACTCGACCACGTCCGACGGCCACTGGTTCGCCTCCGCGAGGAGCACCCGTCCGGGGTACTCGTCGTCGACGACCTTGCGGCACTTGCGCAGGAAGTCGTGCGTCTCCGGCAGGTTCTCGCAGTTGGTGCCCTCGCGCTCGAACAGGTACGGCACGGCGTCGAGACGGAACCCGTCGATGCCGACGCCGAGCCAGAACCGCAGCACGTCCAGCATCGCGTCCTGGACGGCGGGGTTGTCGTAGTTGAGGTCCGGCTGGTGGCTGAAGAAGCGGTGCCAGAAGAACTGCCCGCGCACCGGGTCGTAGGTCCAGTTCGACGACTCGGTATCCACGAAGATGATCCGCGCGTCGCTGTACGCCGAATCGTCGTCGCTCCAGACGTAGAAGTCGCCGTACGGGCCCTCGGGGTCCTCTCGCGACTGCTGGAACCACGGGTGCGCGTCGCTGGTGTGGTTGAGCACCAGGTCGGTGATCACCCGGATGCCGCGCCGGTGCGCCTCGTCCAGCAGGTGCTGGAAGTCCTCGACGGTGCCGAACTCCGGCAGCACCGCGCGGAAGTCGCTGATGTCGTACCCGCCGTCGCGCAGCGGCGACGCGTAGAACGGCGGCAGCCAGAGGCAGTCGACGCCCAGCCACTCCAGGTAGTCCAGTTTGGACGCCAGCCCGCGCAGATCGCCTGTGCCGTCACCGTTCGAGTCGCAGAAGGCGCGAACCAGCACCTCGTAGAAGACCGCGCCCTTGAACCAGTTCGCCTCGTGCTCCATGGCACCTCTCGCTCGCACCTCGTCGGTTTGCGGCAGAGTGCGGCACGGCAGGCGCCAAGATCAAATCGTTCACCGGATCAGGTGAGGTGCCCCGCGGTACGCCGGACGCTCAGGCGCACGGGGCGATGTCCACGACCACCGCCCACACGACCAGCTCGATCCGGGCATCGGTGCGCACCAGGGGGATCCAGCGCAGGTTCGTCTGCGGATCGACGATCTCCGGACCCACCGCGACCGCGCGGCGGAACACGTCCTCCGCGAACGGCGAGGGGTCGAAGTAGGTGACGACGGCCCCGTTGTGGAGGAGTTCGGTGACGGTTCTCTCGCTCGCTGTCATGGCCCCAGGTACCCCGGGCGGAGCCCCACAACCGCCGGAACCCGGGTCAACCCGTCGCATCGGGGTCGACGGTGTCGTGGTCGAGGCGGACGAGGGTCAGGACGACGTCGGCCCGGCTTCCGGCCGGGCAGTACACGCGCAGCGACGTGTGGCTTCCCGCGTGCGACGCGGCCAGGCGGTAGAGCGCGGACACCCCGGCGCCCGCCAGTTGCGTGACGCCGGAGAGGTCCAGGAGCAGCGACCGGGTCCCGGTGGCTCCGGCCGTGCGCACCGCGGCCACGAACTCGGCGATCGTGCCGGCGTGCACCGGACCGCCGACCACGAGCCGCGGTCCGGCGGGCGACGTCCGGACGGCGGTCTCCAGCACGTCCGGTTCCCCGCCGTGCCCGGTCCAGGTCACGTGGCTCGCGGTCAGCAGGTGGGCGGAACTGCCGAGCCGGCGGTGCACGGTGGCGGTGGTGCCGTGCTCGTCGTGGTCGACGCGCAGCGTGTCGACCATCCGCTGGGCCACCTGCAGACCCAGACCCCTGTCACCGGACGGAGCGGGTGCGCGCCAGCGTCCCCGGTCGGACACCTGGACCCGAGCGTCACCGGCGTCGGTCAGCGTGGCCGTCACGGTGAAGGTGTCCGGGCCCGCCGAGTCGAGGTAGGCGTGCTCGATCGCGTTGGCGGCGAGCTCCCCGACCGCGTACCGCAACGACTCCGCGTCCCTCTCGTGGGCGCGGGCGCCGGCGAGCCAGCGCGCGAGGCCGTCCAGGACCTCCGGCAGCACCTCGTGGTGAGCGGCCAGGCACAGGTTCAGATCGGCCGGCCGCGCGACGCGTTGCCCGGCGAGCACGGTGACGTGGCCGGCGTGCCCGGTGTCGCTCGTGAGGGCTTCCAGGGTTCGCGCGCAGACGCGTTCCACCGGGTGGCGGCTGTCGTCGCGAGAGGCCCGGCTCGCGGTGGTGCCCCCTGCGGCCGTGGCGAGTGCGGCGGAGGCCTGTCCGAGGTCGAGGACCGGCCGTTCCAGCACGCCGCCGGAGTAGAGCAGGACGATCTCGCCCTCGGCGAGCCGGTCCGCGCCCGTGACGCCGGTCGTGAAGTCGCCGCCGACGCCCAGCGGGCCGGTGCCGGTGCCGGCCAGGTAGCGGTGTTCGCCGTTCGGAGACAGCACGAGCGGCGGCGGGTGCCCGGCGGTGCAGTACTCCACCTCGCCGGACTCCGGGTCGAACACGACGGCGCACAGCGTCGCCGGTCCGGCACCGCGGGGCCGGCTCGCGGCGGCGTTCACCGCGGCCAGCGCGGCGGTCACGTCGGCGGTGGCGGCGAGGCGTTCGTGCAGCACGATCCGCAGTCGCGCCGCCGTCGCCGAAGCCGCGGCACCGTGGTCCACGACGTCCCCGACGATCATCGCCACGCGCCCGTCTGGCAGGCGCAGCGCGTCGAACCAGTCGGCTCCCGCCGTGGTGCCCGCGTGGGACAGCAGATGGCTCGCGGCGAACTGCACACGGGGCAGCACCGGGAGTTCCGCCGGGAGGAGTTCGCGCCGCACCGCGCCGATCACGCCCCAGCGCCTTCGTAGGCGTGGACCGCTTCGAGCGCGACGTGCTTCCAGGAACAGCACGCCTGCGCCCGGTCCCGTCCGCCGACCCCGTAGCTCTCGCGCCGGCCGGGATCGGCCAGCAACCGGCGGACCACGTGCGCGATCTCCGCGGGCTCCTGCGACCGGACGTGGTTCCCGGTGACACCGTCGATCAGCGCGTCGACGTCGCTCGGCGTGGCGGCGACCACGGGAACGCCGCAGGCCATGGCTTCCAGGGGCAGCGAACTGGCCAGCGCAGGGCCTCCCACGCACAGCGCCAGGTCCGCCGAGCGCAGCAACGCCGGCAGCGCGTCCTGGCGCAGCCGCGGGACCACGACGACCCGGTGCGCCACTCCGCGGCGTTCGGCGACTTCCTTCAGCCGACGCGTGTCCGGCCCGTCCGCCAGGGAGGTCTGGTCCTGCGCGACGACCAGTTCGGCGTCCGGGATCCGGGCGAGCGCGGCGATGGCGACGTCGTGCTCCTGCCTGGTGGCCGAGCGGGTGACGCACACGATCCGCGGCCGGTCCCCCCGCTTCGCGACAGGTCCGTCCGGGGTGAACCTGACCAGGTCGACCCCGTACGGCACCACCGAGACGCGCGGACGCCGCACCCCGCTCCTGATCAGGTCGAACTTCTCCTCGGTGCAGGTGGCGGCGACCTGCGTGGCGTGCCGCGCGACCATCCGCTCCTCACGCGGCCTGGCAGGACCTCGCGCGAGCGCGCTGAACGTGTGGAAGGTCTGCACCACCGGCAGGCCCAGTCCGCGTGCCGCGAGCAGCGAGACCAGACCCGACTCCCAGAAGTGCGCGTGGACCACGTCGGGGCGGCGGCGCCGCCACTGCCGCGCCAGCAGGTCGCGAAACCCATCCGAGTCCGTCTGTCGCAGATGGACGGACACGTCGTGACCGCAGCGGGTGAGCGCGGCGGCCAGCTCGGTCACCTGCCGGGCACCGGGTACCTCGTCGGACACCATCGAGATCCTCATGAGCACTCCTGTTCGCTGCTGGGGCGTGTCCCGGACGTGCGTCCGGTGGCGGGTGCGGGCGAGAGGCTTTCGGGCCCGCCCTGGCGTGTTCGGGCATCGCGGCGGTGCCGTCTCCGGGGCCCTCCGCCGCTGTCGCCCGACGGACTTTCGGGATGCGCCCTAAGCCGCCGTGAGCCACTGACGGGCAGCGGCCACGGTCGGCAACGGGTGCAGCGACACCTCGAGCCCGGTGAGCTCGATCGGGCGCAACACGGCACGGTGATCACTGACGAGCGCCCACCGCACGCCGGCCGAGTCCGCGGCGGCCGTCGTCTCCACCAGCACCCTCAGCACGGCGGCCGAGCAGAAGCCCACCGCGGCGAAGTCGAGGATGAGCGCGTGCGGCCTGGCCGCCACCGCGGCCTCCAGGTGCCGCGAGAGGAAGCCGGACGACACGCTGTCGAGCTCACCTGAGACGGTGGCGACGGTGACGTCACCGCCGGTCAGATCGACGGTCACGGGTGAGGTGGCACCAGGGCAGGCGAAGATCTTGCTGATCAGCCCCTTCCAGCGCGCGTCAGCGCACGGGGTCGGAAGGCGGCTACCGGCTGAACCGCGCGGGAAGAACTGGACTCTTCAGCCCTCGTCGAGCTCTCCGTGGTGAGCGGTGAGGGTGCTCGCCAGGTCGACGAGCTTCACGTTCAGGTGCTGCGAGGTGCGGCGGAGCAGGTCGAACGCCTCGTCCGCGCTGATCCCCTGCCGGTTCATCAGGATTCCCTTGGCCTGCCCGATGACGTCCCGGCTGTCGATGGCCCGCCGCAGTTGGGCCTGCGTCAGGTCGGCGAGCTCGGTCGCCCGCGCGTGCGCCAGGGCCAGTGACCCGTGGGTGGCCAGCAGCATGGCCGAATGCCGATCCGCGGGACCGAGACCGTTGACCCGCCGTGAGTAGATGTTCAACGCGCCGGACAGCTTGTCCCTGCCCTCGGCCGGGAACAGCTCGCTGGACAGGATCGCCCGGAAGCCGTACCCGGAAGCCGAGGACGCGAACTCAGGCCACCTCGTCTCCGTCGCCAGGTCTGCGCTCTCGACGTAACCGGGGCTGTCGGCGCGCGCCGCGTCCAGACACGGACCACGCCCGGAGCGGTACTGGACCTGGTCGAGCTCGACCGCCACCTCCGCGGTCTGGACGGGGGTGTGGAACGTGCCGTCCGGAGCCAGCACCGTCACGCTGACCAGGTCCGCGCCCGGAACCACGAACCCGGCCGCGTCCACGACCTGTTGCAGCGCCTCGGCCACCGTGGACGTGTGGAGCAGCCTGCGGGTCAGCGCCTCGAACTGGTCTGCTTCCACCTCGGCGGCGCTGCCCTGCTGGTTGCCGGTCCTGGCGATGACGCGCCTCCTCTTGGGCGATGGATCGTTCGTCACCCAGTGCACCAGTGCGGGCAGGCGGCGCATACCGCGAAAACGAAGTCCGGCCTGACGGAAAAGCGAAGCGGCGTCACGCGCGGAGGGTCTGCGACGGCGATTCGCCGTAGGCGGCGCGGTACTGCGCGGCGAACGTGCTGGCCCGGCTGAACCCCCACCGCGCCCCGATCCGGGTGACCGTCGCCTCGCCGGGGTCGGCGGCCTGCAGGTCTGTCCGGGCGCACTCGAGCCGGACGCGGCGCAGGTAGGCCATCGGCGTCATGCCGAGGTGCTGCTGGAACGCCAGCTGCACGGCGCGGGCCGTCACGCTCGTGCCCGTGGCGATGTCGGCGGCGGCGATGTCCCGGTCGGCGTTGGACTCGATGAACGCCATCGCCCGCCGCAAGGTCTGGAAGTGCGCGTCACTCTCGTGCACGGGCGATGCGGAAAGCGCCGTGCTCGGGAACGCCCGCAACACCGACGCGGCGACGTACTGGGACGCCGTCGACACGAGCAGCGGATCGGGATCGGCCGTGGCGAGCACGGTGTCGCGCACGTGGGCGATCGCCGTGCGCAGCCCGGCCGCGGCACCGCCGTCGTGCGGGCGGTGGCCCAGCAGCCTGACCCGGTGGCCCACCACCCTGGCGAAGAGATCAGGTCCGAGCAGCGTGACGGTCGCACGGACGTCGTCGGCCCGGCCGCTGACCGGCGAATCGGTCGGGCCGAAGGCGAACAGCTCGCCGGGCTCGAAGGCGGCCGGTTCCCGCCCTCCCCGCAGCAGGTGCTCGCTCACCGCGCCCGCCTCGACGTCGACGAGGCACACCCTGCCGAGCGGCGCCGCGTCGTAGGTCACGCCGAAGCCGAGTTCCAGCTCGTCGACGCTGATCTCACCGGCGGCGACCCTGGTCAAGCTCACTCGCGGCCGCCCCTGGGCGCTCCGGATCCGCATCGGCGCGTAGGCGGTGCTCAGCAGCTCCTCCACGCGCTCCACGTCGGTCCCGTCGAACGACACGCTGCGCGTCACCGAGCCGGGCAGGCGCAGCGACTGCAGGTCGGTGTCCACCCGTCCGGCGAGTGCCTGGTCGACGGTGCCGCACCTCGGCACGGAGGCACCCGGATCGACCGCGTCCAGCACCACGGACACCGCCGTGCTGGCCGGATCGGGCACCAGCACGCACTCCACGCCGCGGTCGGCGCGCCCGTCGGCGAACGCGAGCAGCGTCCTGGCCGTGTGCACCGACACCAGCGCCACCCCGCGCAGGTCGAGCACGACCAGCGTGGCGGCGGGAACGACGGCCTCCGCCAGCGCGGTCGCCAGCAGCCCGGACCCCAACTCGCCGACGGCCCTGGGCAGGGTGAGCACCAGAACGTCACCGATCTGCCTCTGGCGGATCATCAGGTGCGGCACAGCTCAGCCTCTCGCCGGCTCCCTCACCCCGGCCATGCACCGCTCACGGCTCGAGAACGCGGAGACGGCGAGCACGGCGCACCAGGAGATGAGGCTTTGGGGCTACCCGGCCCGGCACGACACCAAACAGACCGATCAGGGACGGCACGCGCGAGCTGTTCGGCCGTCTTGGAGGTGGCGACGGCGTCGCGGAGGCTGCCCTCCCAGCGCAACCGGTCGATCACCTCGCCGAGGTCCCCCGGGACGTGCGGGCGCACCTCCCTGACCTCCGGCCGGTTCGGTGGGGTGTGCTGGAGGAACGCGCGCGTGAGCCGTGCCGCGCCGGTCGGCGGCGACAGCGCCAGTTCCGGTTCGGCGTCCCGGCCGAGCGCGACCTCCATCCAGGCGCCGCCGATGTCGAACAGCAGGCGGTCGTCGCGTTCCGCACGGCGGAGGTCGCGAACGGGTGCGGCTGCCGACGCCGAGTCCCCGGGTCGCGGCGACCGCGCCTCACGTCGACCACCGGCAGCTGCGCGGAGTTCGACCCGACGTCCGGCACGCCCGGGTGGCATCTCGCCCCCGGTCAGGGCCACGAGGGTTCTTCGGCGTGCGCGATGACGAGCTCTCTGATCTCGCAGTCCTGCGGTTGCCCGAGCGCGAACACGACGGCCGCCGCCACGTGGTCCGGCGGATTGAGCTTGGAGAGGTCCTTCGGCCGGTACTGCTCGGTGCGGTCGTCGAAGAAACCCGTCCGCATCCCACCGGGCACCACCAGCGTCACCCCGATGCGTCCGGCCGTCTCCGCGGCGAGGGCACGGGTGAAGCCGACGACGCCGAACTTCGAGGCGCAGTAGGCGGTCGCGTCGCTGACGGCACGCAGGCCGAGCGTCGAGCCGATCGTGACGACGCGGCCGCGGTCGAGGTACGGCAGGGCCGCCCTGATCACCGCGGCGGTGCCCAGCAGGTTGACCTGCACGACGCGGTCCCACTCGTGCGCCGGCACCTCGGCGAGCGTGCCGCAGCGGTCGATGCCCGCGGCGGTCACGACGGCACCGAAGCGTCCGTGCCGACCGGCCAGGGCACGCACGGCGGCCGCCGTGGCACGTCCGTCCGTCAGGTCGGCCAGTTCGAACTCGCCCATGGCCGGTGCCGACTTGTCCAGCACCAGCGGCGTTCCGCCCTGGTTCCGCACGGCCTCCGCCACGGCGGCGCCCAGGCCCGCCGCGCCTCCGCTGACCAGCACGTTGCCCAGCATCACGTCCTCCTCGTCAGGATCTCGGTCGTCGAGCGGCCCCGGTGGTACGGCACGACCGCCGTGCGGCCGCCCCAGCTGCTCACCACGGCGGTTTCCGGCATCAGTTCGGCGGTGTAGTCGCCGCCCTTGACCCACACGTCCGGGCGCAGCTGCCGCAGCACGTTCTCCGGGCTGTTCTCGCTGAACACCACCACGTCGTCCACGGAGGCCAGCGCGCGCAACACCTCGGCGCGGTCCGCCTCGCCGTTGACCGGTCTGCCGTCGCCCTTCAGCCGGCGCACGGACCGGTCCGAGTTGAGGCACACCACCAGGCAGTCGCCCAACGCCCGTGCGGCGGCCAGCATGCGCACGTGACCGGCGTGCAGCACGTCGAAGCACCCGCCGGTGGCCACCACCACGCCACCTCGCGACCGCACCTCGTCCACTGTGGACGGTGCTTCCGACCGGGGTCCGGAGAGGCCGCCGCGGGCGAGGAAGCCCGCCGCGTCCCGGACCGCGTCGGCCACCGCCTCGTCCGCGGCGGCTCCGGAGGCGAGCCGCACGGCCGCCGTCACCGCGAACCGATCCCCTGCCCCGCAGGGATCCTGGACCTGGACGGGTGGAGCGGGCACCGCCACCGGGGACGATCCGCGGTGCAGCAGAGCGCCGTCACCGCCGAGGGTCACCACCACGGCTCGTGCCCGCCACCGCGACAGCAGCGCCCGGCCCGCCTCGTACGGGTCGGCCAGCCCGCTGAACGCCCGTGCCTCGGCGAGGTTGGGGGTGGCCAGCCGGACGCCGGGCACCGGTGCGGGCCCGCGCGGGTGGGGATCCCAGACCACCGGGACGCGGGACAGCACCGACCGCAGCCGTTCGTCGCGGAGCAGTCCCCTGCCGTAGTCGGACGCGAGCACGACGTCGGCGGACAGCACGGCGTCGAGCATGTCGTCGGACACCCGCGGCACGCCGTGGCCACCGCTGTCCAACCGCGCCAACGACGTTCCGGCACAGCGCAGGCGAGTTTTCACCGGTACCGAGTCGACGTGACCGAACAGCGACGGGACGTCGAGCAGCGACCGCAGCCGCTCCCCCGCCTCGTCGTGGGACAGCGCGCTGACCAGCGTCACGTCCACGCCGTCCCGTCCGGCCATCGTCGCCGCCAGCGCGGCGCCACCCGGCCTGGCGTGCTCGCTCACGACGTCCAGCACCGGAGCGGGGGCGTCCGGGCACAACCGGTCCGCCGTGCCTTCGACGTCCACGTCGAGCAACGAGTCGCCCACGACGACCAGCTTCACGACGCCCTCCGGTGCGTGGAGGGAAGCGCCGCTTCGAAGGCCTCGCACAGCGCGTGGACCACCACGAGTTGCGCTTCCTGCACGTGGCACGGGTTGCCGGGCAACGCCAGGGTGTCGTCGGCCAGTGAGGCCAGCGGGTTCGGCAGCGGCCCGGTCAGTGCCCACACGCTCGCCCCGGCCGGCCGGGCGGCGTGCGCCGCCTCCAGCAGGTTCGGGCTGCTGCCGCTGGTGGACAGCAGGATCACGACGTCGCCCGGCCGCGCGTGGGCGGAGACCTGGCGCGCGAACACCTGGTCGTAGCCGTAGTCGTTGGCTATCGCGGTGACGCTGGAGGTCTCGGCGCACAGCGCCAGCGCGGAGAACGGCGCGCGGTCGTGCCGGTAGCGGCCGACCAGTTCTGCGGTGAGGTGCTGCGCCTCCGCCGCCGAGCCGCCGTTGCCCGCCGCCAGCACCCTGCCGCCGCCCAGCAGCGCGGTGGCGAGGGCGGTGCCCCAGCGGTGGATGCGCGGAGCCTGCGCCCGCAGACCGGCCAGCGTGCCGGTCAGGCCGTCGAGGTGGCTTTCGAGCGTCACCGCGTCACCGCCAGGTCGTCGTTCGCCCGCGTCCGCAGGTAGCCCTGCTCGGTGCGCGCGGCGATCCCGTCCCAGGTGTAGAGCGCGTTCACCCGGTCCTGCCCGGCCATCCCGCAGGCCAGTCCCAGCGAGGGTTCGCCGAGCACGCTCCGCAGCGCCCTGGCGAGGCGTCGCGGATCCCTGGGTGGGGTGAGCACACCGGTGACACCGTCGACCACGGTGTCGGTCAGTCCGCCGACCGCCGACGCGACGACCGGGACACCGCAGGCCATCGCCTCCAGTGGCACGATCCCGAACGGCTCGTACCACGGCACGCACGCCACGACGTCGGCCGAGCGCAGCAGGGCGGGCATGTCCGCGCGCGCCAGCTGCCCGGTCAGGTGGACGCGACCGGAGACGCCGAGAGCCTGCGCGCGGGCCCGCAGCCGCCGCGCTTCCGGGTCGTCCGCGAGGTCCGGCGGACCGCCCGCGATCACCAGCTCGGTGTCCGGGACCAGGGGCAGCGCGGCGATCAGGTCGTCGAAACCCTTGCGCGCCACCAGCCTGCCGACCGACACCACCCGGTGCGGCGCGGTCCGCCCGGCGACGGGTCCGGCCGGCGAGAACAGTTCCGTGTCGACGCCGCACGGCACCACTGCGATCTTGTGGCGCGGCAGCCCCATCGCGAGCAGCTCGCGGACCTCGTCGTCACAGGTGGCCGCGATGGCGTCGACCTCGTGGCCGATGAGCCGTTCCACCGCGATCCGTTGCGCGGGGCTGGTGTCCTGGGATCCCTGGTGACGGCGCTTCACCGTGCCGAGGGCGTGGTAGGTGTGCACGGCGGGCACGCGGCACCGCCGGGCGGCCAGCACCGACGCCAGGCCGGACATCCAGAAGTGGCTGTGCACCACGTCCGGTGGTGTCCGGCTCCAGTCGTGCGCCAGGAAGTGGGAGAAGTCGGTCATGTGCGGCAACAGGTCGTCCTTGGGCACGTGCCGCGCCGGTCCGGCGTCCACGTGCACGACGTCGTAGCCGTCCGGCGTGCCGACGCGGCGCGGCAGTTCGCGCGCGTCGCGCCTGGTGAACACCGAGACCTCGTGACCCCGCCGCACCAGCGCGGCGGCGAGTGCGGCCACGTGGACGTTCTGCCCTCCCGCGTCGGCTCCTCCCAGCGCCGCGAGCGGGCTGGCGTGCTCCGACACCATCGCGATCCTCATCCGATCACCTCCTTCAGCAGCACGTCCCAGTTGCGCAGGAACGCGTCGAGCCCGTAGTGGGCCAGCGCGAACTCGCGGGCCCGTTGTCCTCGTTCGCGGGCGAGAGCGGGGTCGGCGATCAGCTCCCGCGTCGCCTCGACCAGCTCCCGCACGTCCGCCGACGCCACACCGACTCCGGCGGGCACGGCTCGTACCGCCTCGGTGCAGGCCAGCGTGACGACCGGCATGCCGAGGTGCATCGCCTCCAGCAGCGACAACCCGAGCGACGTCCACCGCGCGGTGTGCACGTAGACGCGGCGACGAGCGAGTTCCCGGTGCAACGCTTCGAGTCCGTGGTCTCCCAGGCCGCCGATCCGCTCGGTGCCGATCTGCTCGGTGCCGATGCCGAACACGTCGACCGGCGCGAACCTCGGCAGCAGGTCCGCCCCGACGGCGCGACCGCGCCGCACCGGGTCGTTGATCACAGCCGCGGCGCGCGGGAGCTCGCCGGTGTAGAGCGGTCCGGGGTCGACGACGCCGTGCTCGATCACGACGGTCCTGGTGGAACCGCAGTCCCACATCAGGTCGTTGAAGTGGGTGACGTGGACCAGCGTCCCGTCCCGGTCGGCGAGCGGATGCCGCTGTCCCGGCGTGCCGGGGGTGTTGTGCTCCAGGTACACCACCGGAATCCCGTCCGGTACCCGGGCGAGTTCCTCGACCCGTTGCACGACCGCCACGTCGGCGTCCACTTCGGACAGACGGACCTCGGTGGCGCGCCAGGGACGGCCGGCCGGGCCGATGCCGTCCGGTGGCCCCGGCAACAGGTAGTCGTGACCGCCCTGGACGAAGGCGTGCGTCCAGGAGCCGTGCACGTGCCACAGCAGGATTCTCACGTCGTCAACTCCTCCACGGCCGCCACGACCTCCGCCGGGTCGACCAGGTCGAGGCACGGATGTCCGGCCACCGGGCAGTCCCGGGCTCTCGTGCCGCGGCACGGCGCGCTTTGGTCACCGAGCAGCACGTGCCGTCCGTGTGGCGCCCATCTGGCCGCGGGAACGACCGGGGCGAACAGCGACACGACGGGTGTGCCGACTGCGGCCGCGAGGTGCGCGGGACCGGTGTTGCCGACGACCACGGCCCCGGCGCCCGCGAGCACCCCGGCCAGGTCGCGGAAGCTGGTGCGCCCGCCGAGATCGGATCCGCACGCGCCCGCGACGTGTCCGGTGAGCCCGGTCTCGGCCGGTCCCCCGGTCACGACCACGCGGTGCCCGGCCGCGGTCAGCGCGACCACGGCCTTCGCCCACCGGTCGGGCGACCAGGTGCGGGCGGGCGCCGACGCACCGGGGTGCACCACCACGTACGGATGGTCCAATGGCGTCCGCGGAGGTTCGACGATCGCCAGGCGGCCGTCGTCGCCCTCCGGCGACGCGAATCCCGCCGCGTGCGCGACTTCCAGCGCGCGCAGGGATTCCGGGACGTCCGGGTCGTCGCGCAACCGGACGTCCAGCAGCGATCCGGGGTAGTCGACCGACCGCGCGACGATCTTCGGCACCTCCGCCATCCGCAGCACGAGGGCCAGCGGCAGCGGACTCTGGTGGAACGACGTCAGGATCAACGCGACGTCCGCGCGCACGCCGTGCAGCAACGCGGCGACGGCCTCGACGTCGAACGGCCGCACCTCGGGCGCCGGGCTGGCGATCCACGGGCACTCCCACTCGACGATCCGGGTGACGCCGGGCAGCAGTTCCGCCGCCCGGACACCGCGCGGACCACACAGGAACACGACCTCGCCCGCCGCGGCGGCCGCGCGCACGGCCGGCCCGGCGAGCAGGACGTCGCCGTCGCTGTCGAGCCGGGCGACCAGGGTCCTCACAGGATCATCTCGATCGCGGTCGCCAGGTCCGGTGCCGTGCGGGTGGCATCGGCGACCTCGTCCGGCCTCGTCACGGGCGTGGGCACGAGGACGGCGACGGCACCGGCCGCTTCCGCCGCCCGCACGTCCGCCCCGATGTCGCCCACGACGACCACCCGCCGGGGGTCGACGTGCAACGCCTCGCAGGCCGCGAACACCAGTCCGGGCGCGGGTTTGCGGCACGCGCAGCCGTCGCCGGGCAGGTGCGGGCAGATCTGCCAGGTGCCGAACCTGCCGAGCAGTTCCTCCACGCGCGCGTTCACCGCGCCGACCTGCGACTCGGTGAGCAGGCCGCGGCCGATGCCGGACTGGTTGCTCACCACGCCCGTGCGCAGACCGTGAGCACGCAGCGTGCGCAAGGCCTCCCGCGCTCCGGGCATCGGCGTGACGCGGGCGGGATCGCCGTTGTACGGCACGTCCCTGATGAGAGTGCCGTCGCGGTCGAAGAGCACCGCGCCGAAAGGCTCGTCCATAGAGGAGAGTTAGCCGGGAAAAACGGCTTGAAACGCTACTCGGTGAAGCGGTTCACGACCGCGCTTTCGCCGTCGCGCGGTCGTTCGCCTTCTGGATGGCTTCGACGAGCTCGTCCTTGCTCATCCGCGAACGGCCTTCGATCTCCAACCGCTGCGCGATCCCGTAGAGGTGTTCCTTGCTCGCGTTGGCGTCGACACCCCCGGCCGTCTCGCCCCTGGCCGGCGTGCCGCGTTCGGCCTGGGCGTCCGAGGGGCCCTTCTCCTCCTTGGGCTCCCAGTGGTCCCCGACCTTCTCGAAGCTGTGCTTGAGCGCGGCGAACGCGGTGCGGTGGGCCCGTTCGCCCTCGCCGTAGGACTCCACGGCCGAGTCGTGCGTCTTGATCCACGTGTCCTGGGCCTTCTGCGACGAGCGGGCCACGGTGCTGGGCAGTTCCTCACGTCCGGGCATTGCCGTCCTCCCATGTTTCAGAGCGAACGCACGGGTACCCGCGTGCCATGACCGCTACGCCGGCCTCCGCGCTGACCGCTGCCCGCACCGCCTTCCCCACCTGGGCCGAGGTCCCCGCCGCCGAACGCGGTGCCGCGCTGAAGGAGGCGGCGACCGCGGTGCGGCACCGGGCGAAGGACCTGGCGGCCGCCGTGGAAGCGGACACCGGGCGGCCGTTCGGCTCCGCGCTGGAAGGTGTGCTCGCGGGCGCGTCCACACTGGAGCAGTACGCGGAGCTCGGACCGGTCCACCGTGGACGGTCGCTGCTGGGCTCCGCGGTCGACTTCATGGTGCCCGAACCACGCGGTGTCGTCGTGGCACTGACGCCCTGGAACGACCCGGTCGCGGTGGCGTGCGGGCTCCTCGGCGCGGCCCTCGTCACCGGCAACGCGGTGGTGCACAAGCCCAGCGAACGCTGTCCGCGGACCGGCCGCTTGCTCGGAGCCGTTCTCCAGCCCTGTTTCCCCGACGACGTGCTGCACACCGTCGAAGGGGACGGCGCGACTGGTGCCGAGCTGGTGCGGTCCGCCGAGGTCGACGTCGTCGCACATGTCGGCAGCACCGCCACGGGCCGGGCGATCGCGCGGTCGTCGTCCGCGAAACTCCTGCTGGAGAACGGCGGCAACGACCCGCTGCTGGTCGACGAGGACGTGGATCCCGCCTGGGCCGCGGCACAGGCGGCACTCGGGGCGTTCACCAACGCGGGCCAGCTCTGCACGTCGGTCGAACGGATCTACGTGCACGAGGCGATCGCGCCCGCCTTCCTGAGCGCGCTGTGCCACCAGGCCCGCGAGTGGAACGCCGACCCGCAGCCGCTGGTCGACCCGCGGCACCGCGAGTTCGTGCACGGCCAGGTCGCCGCCGCCGTCGCGGACGGGGCACGCGCGCTGGTGGGCGGGGCCGTGCCGCCCGGTGAAGGCGCCTACTACCCGGCGACGGTGCTCGTGAACTGCACCGAGTCGATGCGGGTCCTGCGCGAGGAGACGTTCGGGCCGGTCGCGCCCGTGCGCCTGGTGCCGTCGTTCGACCAGGGACTGGCCGAGGCCTGCTCCGGCGACTACGGCCTGGCCGCGACCGTGCTGACCGGGTCCATGGCCCACGCCCAGCGGGCGTGGCGGGCGCTGCCGGTCGGCACGGTGAAGGTCAACGCGGTCTTCGGCGGCGCACCGGGTGGCGCGGCCCAGCCGCGCGGGGCGTCCGGCACCGGGTACGGCTACGGCCCCGAACTGCTCGACGAGATGACGACGACCAAGGTGGTCCACCTGGGCGTTCCCGACGCCTGACCAGGTCCCGCCGGGCGAGCAGCAGCGGCCGAGGCCCGGGACTGACCAGGTCCCGCCCGGCGAGCAGCAGCGGCCGAGGCCCGGGACACCGCGCCTGTCACGGGCGCCCCTGGGGCCACGGCCTACCCCCTGACGAGCCGGAACCCCGTCTGGACCGCCTTGTCCCCCGGCACGACACCGCGGGTGTCGACGATCAACGGCCCGCGAACCCGCCGCACCAGGTCGGGCCAGTCGAGCTCCGCGAACTCCGGCCACTCCGTCAGCACCAGCAGCGCGTCCGCCCCGGTGGCGGCTTCCGCCGCGGTGCCGGCGACGGTGATGCCGGGCAGGTCCGCGTTCACGCACGGGTCGTAGGCGACGAGTTCCGCGCCTTCCTGGGCCAGGACGGCCGCGACGGCGAGGGCCGGTGAGTCGCGCAGGTCGTTCGTCCCCGCCTTGAAGGTCAGCCCCAGCAACGCGATCCGCCTGCCGGTGAGCGCACCGAGTTCGGCGCGGACCGCGTCGGCGACCCGGTGCGGCTGGCGGCGGTTGGTCGTGACGGCGGCCTCGAGGGTGGCGAAGTCGACGTCCGCGGCGCGCGCCGTGGCGAGCAGCGCGAGGGTGTCCTTGGGCAGGCAGGAACCTCCCCAGCCCGGCCCCGGTGCGAGGCACGACGCGCCGATCCGGTCGTCGAGCCGCATGCCCCCGGTCACCGCGTCGACGTCCGCGTCGAGTCGCTCGCACAGCTCGGCCAGCGTGTTGACGTAGGACAGCTTCAGCGCCAGGAAGCAGTTGCTGGCGTACTTCACCAGCTCGGCGCTCGTGTTGTCGGTGAGCACGACGGGCGCGCCTGTGCGCGCGTACAGGTCGGCCACCGCGCGGGCGTCGCGCTCGTGCCGGGCGCCGACCACGATCCGTTGCGGACGCAGGAAGTCCTCGACGGCGTGACCTTCGCGCAGGAACTCGGGGTTCGACACGACGCCGGGGTGCCGTGCCCCCGTGCCGACCGGCACGGTCGACTTCAGCACCACCCGGGAGGTCACCTGGCCCAGCACCTCCTCGACCGCCGTGAGGTCGGCCGCGCCGTCGTCGCCCTCCGGGGTCGGCACGCAGACGAACGTGAAGTCCACATCGGACAGACTCGTGCCGTGCACGAACTCCAGCCGCCCGTTCGCGAGCCCTTCGGCCACGAGTTCCGGCAGGTCTGGCTCGTGCAGCCCGACCTCTCCCGCCCGCAGGGCCTCGACCTTCGCCCCGTCCACGTCGGCACAGACCACCCGGTGGCCCAGGCGCGCGAAGCACGCGGCGGTGGTCAGGCCGACGTAGCCCGCACCGATGACGCCGATCCGCACAACACACCTCCGGCTACTTCGAGGACCTCGTCGACCGTGATCCGCAGCAGGCCGGGATCGGGGTCGTCCGCGAACGTGTCGCCGGTCCTGCCGTGCCAGAGCGCCCGGTGCGGGCCCCGGCGAGGTCCCCAGAGCCGCGGGGAGACAGGGCCGAACAGGACGACCGACGGTGTGCGGTAGGCGGTGGCGACGTGGGCGACACCGGTGTCACCGCAGATGACCAGGCGCGCGGTGGCGACCAGGTCCATGAGTTCGGCGAGGGTGCCGGCCACGACGGTGCGGCTCACCCGCCGGGCGAGTGCCCGTTCCCCCGGTCCGGCCGTCACGACCACCTCGGGACCCAGCGCCCGCGCGACCGCCGCGTACCTCTCCACCGGCCACCGCCGCGCCCCCGTGCTCGCACCGGGGTGGATCACGATCTTGCCGGTGCGGGCTCCCACCGGGGGGAGCCGGAAGTCGTCGGGGTCGCAGCGGATGGCCTTGCCCCGCAGCAGGTCGCACCACCGCAGCATCTCGTGCCGCTGGTCCGGCCACCGCGCCGCGAGCACCCGTTCGTCGCCGTCCTGCTCGCCGTAGGTGATGAGCCGGTGCGGGCCGGTGTCGAGCAGTCTGCGCACGCTCTGCGGCCCGCGGCCGTGCAGGTTCACCGCGAGATCGGGCCGGTCGTAGTCGATCGGCGCGAGTTCCTCCGTCGGCACCAGGCGGTCCACGGCGTCCACCCGGTCGACCGCGTCGGCGAGCCACGCCGGTGCGGCCAGGGCGATCTCCGCCCGCGGGAACGCGGTCCGCAGTCCCCGCAGCGCGGGCACCGCCGTCAGCAGGTCACCCAGTCCGAGCGCCCGGAGCACGAGGATCCTCACGGCCGCACCCGCCGGTGCCTCAGTTCCCCGCGCAGCCGGTGCCAGCACGCGACGGGCGGGATCAGCGCGCTGGTCACGACCATCCGGGCGATCTCGTCCACCGTCTTCGGGCCGGGTGCGATCCGCTCGGCCGCGAACAACGCCGTTCGCCCGCCCCACACCGCCGCGCACGCACGGGCGCAGAGACGCAGGCCCAGTGCGCCGCAGAGGACCGCCAGCAGACCGGCCGCGGTGGTCAGCGCGTGCGACCGCAGCCGTCCGCTCGCTCCCCCGATCCGGGAGCGCCACCGCGGTCCCGCCAGCCGTCGCAGCAACGCGTCGTCGGCGTTGCCGCGCTGGTCGCGGACGCTGGTCAGGAAGGTCGCGGGCTTCACCGGGTGTGTCGTCACCCTGGACCCGCGCACGATCCGGTATCCCAGTTCCTGCACGCGCAACGCGAGTTCGGCGTCTTCCCGGTAGGCGCGCGGGAACCGTTCGTCGAAGCCACCCGCCCTGGCCAGCGCCTCCCGCCGGTACGCCATGTCCGCGGTGATCCAGTGCGCCGACGCGAGCCCCGCCGTGCCGCGTTCGGCGTCGGTCGGCAGGCGGCCTCCCGGCAGCGGGACGACGATCCTCGCCTGGCTCGCGCCCACGTCGGCGGGCAGGTCCGCCAGGTCCGCGCACAGCCGCGCCTTCCAGTCGGAGGCGAGGACCACGTCGTCGTCGACGAACGCCACCCAGTCGCCGCTCGCCGCGCGCCAGCCGGTGTTGCGCGCCGCCGCCGGGCCGAGCCGCGTGACGCGGTCGTCCACCACGATGACCTCGTGCGGCTCCGGTCCGTCGCCTTCGGCGAGGGAGTCCAGCAGGCGGTCCAGGTTCGGGCGGCCCACGGTCGGGATGACCACCGAGTACCTCATCGGCGCACCGCGAAGGGGCCGATGGCGAGCAGGTCGATCGGTGAGGAACCGAAGCACTCCAGCGCGTCCCGCGGGGTGTCGACCATCGGACGGCCCGCGGTGTTGAGGCTGGTGTTCACCACGACCGGGACGCCGGTGCGGTCCTCGAACACGCGCAACAGCCGTTCCAGCAACGGATCGCCGGAGACGGTCTGCGCGCGGGCCGTGCCGTCCACGTGCACCACGGCCGGGACGCGGTCAATCCACTCCGGACGGACGTCGTGCACGAACAGCATGTACGGGCTGGGAATCGGTCCTCGGGTGAACACCTCGCTCGCGCGCTCGGCGAGCACCACCGGCGCCACCGGGCGGAACTGCTCGCGACCCTTCACGTCGTTGAGCCGCGTCAGGTTCTCTGCGTAGCAGGGGTTCGCGAACAGCGAGCGGCGGCCCAGCGCCCGCGGGCCGTACTCGGAGCGACCCTGGAACCAGGCGACGATCTTGTTCGCGGCCAGCGCCTCGGCGGCCTCCAGCGCGATGTCGTCGGACCGCTTGTACGGCACGGCGGCCGTCCGCAGGACCGCCTCGATCTCCTCGTCGGAGAACCCCCTGCCGAGGTCGGCCCCCGGCATCGGGGTCAGCTCGTCCTCGCTGACGTGCAGGGCGGCGCCCAGCGCCGTGCCCGCGTCGCCGGCGGCGGGCTGCACCCAGACCTCGTCGAACGGGCCGTCCGCGAAGATCCGGGTGTTGGCCACGCAGTTCAGCGCGACGCCGCCGGCCATCGTGAGCCTGGTCTCGCCGGTGCGGTCGTGCAACCAGGTCACGAGGCTCAGCAGCACCTCCTCGAGGCGCGCCTGCACGCTCGCCGCCAGCTCCGCGTGCTCCTGTGCCAGGTCGTCGTGCTTCCCGCGCCGCTTGGCCAGGGTGTTCCAGTCCAGCGGACGGATCTCGAACCCCCCGTCGCGCACCACCACGTGCTCTCGCAACAGGTCGAGGTGCACGGGCTCGGCGTGCGAGGCGAGGGCCATCACCTTGTACTCGTCGCTGGAGCGCAGGAACCCGAGGTGCTCGGTCAGGTCCTCGTACATCAGGCCGAGCGAGTGCGGAAGTCGTTGCGAGGCGAGGGTGGTCAGCGCGCCGTCCACGTACCGGCCGGCGAGGTGCGATCCGCATTCGCCGCGGCCGTCCGCCACCAGCACGGCGCAGTTCCCGCCGAACGGCGCGGCGAGGCCGGTGGACGCGGCGTGCGCGACGTGGTGCGGCACGAACCGCACGATCGCGGGATCGAGTCCCGGCAGGGCGGTGGCGAGAAAGTTCGGGGCCTTGCGGGCGTAGGTCGTGCGCAGGTCCTCCCACGGCGCGTACTCCGCGTCGACGAGGTCCGGGTCGTACGAGTACGCGACGGCGTCGAGGTCGGCGGCCGTGAGCCCGGCCCGCTCGAGGCACCAGCGGGCGGAGAGCTCGGGTTGTTCCCACGCCGAGAACGGCACCGGCCGCTTGCCGTGCTTGCGGCGGGAGAACCGTTCCTCCTCCGCGGCGGCGGCGATCTCCCCGTCGACGACGAGCGCCGCGGCCGGGTCGTGGAACACGGCGTTGATCCCGAGAACTCGCATGACGTGCGGCTACCCGGCGAATTCCCGGGCAAACGAGCGCAGCCCGTCCTCCAGCGAGATCTTCGGTTCCCAGCCGAGGACCTCCTGTGCCAGGCCGATGTCCGGCCGCCGGCGGCGTGGGTCGTCCACCATCGGCTCGACGTGCCGGATCTCCGACCCGCTGCCGGTGACCTCGATGGTCCGGCGCGCGACGTCGAGGACGGTGACCTCGGCCGGGTTGCCGAGGTTGATCGGTCCCGGGTGGCGGCTGCGGGCCATCGCGAGCAGCCCCCGCACCAGATCGTCCACATGACACAGCGACCGCGTCTGCAGGCCGTCCCCGTGCACCGTCAGCGGTTCGCCCGCCAGCGCCTGCCGCAGGAACGTCGGGATCATCCGCCCGTCGTGCGCGCGCATCCGCGGCCCGTAGGTGTTGAAGATCCGCACGATCCCGGCGTCGACACAGTGTTCGGCCCGGAAGGCCGTGGCCATCGCCTCACCGAACCGCTTGGCCTCGTCGTACACGCTGCGCGGCCCCACCGGGTTCACGTGACCCCAGTAGGTCTCCCGCTGCGGGTGCTCCTCCGGGTCCCCGTAGACCTCGCTGGTCGACGCGACCACCACCCGGCAGTCCTTGCGGCGGGCCAGGTCCAGCGCGTGGTAGGTGCCGAACCCGCCTGTTCTCAACGTGTCCACCGGGGTGCGCAGGTAGTCCGGGGGCGAGGCCGGGCACGCCAGGTGCACGATCAGGTCGACGGGGCCGAGCAGGTCCAGGGGCCGGGACACGTCGGCGATCACGATTCCGGTGCCGTCCGGCACGTTCCGCAGCGACCCGGTGCGCAACGAGTCCACGCAGACCACCCGCGCGCCTTCCGCCGTCAACGCGTCACAGACGTGCGAGCCGAGAAACCCCGCGCCGCCCGTGACGACGACCCGTTCACCGCCGGTGGGTGCCATGACCGCGGCCCGCCGCCCGTCCGAGGAAGATCATGCCGGCGCCCAGGAACAGGTGCAGCCAGTTGTCGGCCGGGTTCACCGGTACGAAGTTCAGGTCGGTGCTGTGCCCGAAGACCAGCCCGTACACGAACAGCACCAGGTAGACCGCTCCTCCGCCGATGAGGAACCGATGTGCCCCGTCGACCGTGCGGGACATCAGGAACCCCACCACCGCGAAGGCGAGGTGGACGATGTTGTGCAGCACGGACACGGCGAACACTCCCAGCAGCATCGCGTGCGACTCGTGCCCGGCGAACATCAGCCCGTCGTGGTTCGTGGTCAGGCCGGGGACGAACCCGGCGATGCCCACCAGTGCGAAGACCGCACTCGCCACCAGCGCGATCTTCTGGACCGCCCTGCGTTCGTCCGTCTCGGTGCGCGCCATGTCAGCGGCCCGGCTTCAGCAGGACCTCGGTCCAGCCGTCTCCGCGCGCGTCCAGGGCCTCCCGCGCCGCTGTGTCCTCGTTGTCCCGGTGGACGACCGCCCTCATGTCAGTTCTCCTCTCGCCGGAACTCGACCACCACCCGGTTCCACTCGTCGGCGTGGCTGACTCCGGGCACGGGTGAACTCTCCACAGTGGTTGCTCGTAGCCCCCGACTACCCGGGGCGAACCGATGTACACGCGAAGGGGGTGACGACGCTCGCGGCCGGGTAGCCGTTCAGATCCGAGGTTCCAGGAGGATCCATGGCAATCGCGTCGCGCTTCGACACGGTCCGGGTGTTCGGCACGGTTCTGCTCCCGACCATCGCCAAAGGCGCCGTCGTCCGTCGCCCGCGGGTGATGGCGCTGGCCGAGAAGCTGCGGTCGGACGCCACCGCGATCGCCACGATGCGCGCCCTGCGGGACCGCTACGGTCCCGAACCGCTGCGGCTGCGCGTCACGGGCCGCAGCCTCGCGCTGCTGCTCGACCCCGCCGACGTGGGCCGGCTGCTCGCGGAGTCACCCGAGCCGTTCTCCATCGCCACCAAGGAGAAGAACGCGGCGCTGGAGCACTTCCAGCCGCACGGCCTCATCGTGACGCGCGGGCCGCACCGCCGGCAGCTGCGCGAGTTCAACGAAACGGTGCTGCGCCCGCCGAACATCCCGGCCGAGGAAGTCGTGCGGGACGAGGGCGACCTCCTCGTGCGGCACGCGAGGAGCACCGGTGAGCTGACCTGGCACGCGCTGAACCAGGCGTGGTGGCGGATCGTGCGGCGCCTGGTGCTCGGCAACGCGGCCCGGCAGGACGACCAGCTGACCGACGCCCTGAAAGCCCTGCGGCAGCGCGCGAACTGGGCGTACCTCAGCCCGCGGGCCGAGGCCGCGCAGGACCGCTTCCGCCGACGGCTGCGCGCCCACCTCGACCGTCGCGAAGCGGGCAGCCTCGCGGCCACCGCCGAGCCCGAGCAGCTCGTCGAGCAGGTACCGCACTGGCTGTTCGCGTTCGACGCGGCCGGGATCGTCCTCATGCGCGCGCTCGCGATCGGCGGTACCGGTGCGCGGGGCGTGCTGGAGTCGGCTCGCCTGTGGCCGACGACGCCGTTGCTGCTGCGGGAGAGCACCGAACACACGCGGTGGCACGGAACCCTGCTGCCGACGGGCACGTCCTTCGTGGTGTTCACCCCGTTCTTCCACCGCGACCCCGACCGCCTGCCGTTCGCCGACCGGTACGCCCCGGAGATCTGGGACGGCCCCCGCGATCCGGCGATCGTCCCGTTCAGCGCGGGTCCCGGCGAGTGTCCCGGGCGCGACCTCGTGCTCACCGCGGCGGGCACGTTGCTGGACGTGCTCACCGAGCACCTCGACCTGCCGGTGCTGTCCGCGCCGCTGCCCGCCACCCTCAACCACTTCGGGCTCCGGTTGCCGGTCACCGCCGCGGGCGACCGCGTCCGGGGGTGAGCAGGACGGTCGGGCCGCCCTCGCCCCGGCCCGGTGCGCGAGCCGGACCAGCTCGGCGCGGGCCCGGCCGTCGAGCTCCACCCCGTCCAGCGCCGCCAGGCCGGACGCGGTGAGCAGGCCGATGTGCTCCCCCGCGGCGACGGCACCGAGCTCCACCGGCAACGCGCGCACGTCGTCGACGGTGCGCTGCCCCACCGCGCTGCCCGTGAGACAGCGGCACAGCAGCTTCTTCGCGCCGGGCACCTCCCTCGTCCGGGACAGCGCGACGGCCATCAGGCGCGTCCGCTCGCCCTCCCGCAGGTCGAGGTGCAGTGGCCGCCAGCCGCCATGAACCGGCTCCAATACGTCGCGCACGCCGCAGCCGGCGGCGACCACCCGCGTGACCACCGCCGTCGCCGCGACTACCCGCGACCCAGCGGGACAAACGAATCCGGCCGAAGTGGTTGAGCCGCGCACCGCCGGGTACCGCATCGGCGACGTTCCCGTTGTCGAGGAGGATGCCGTGGCGACCCACAAGCCGGGCAAGCTCGTGAAAGCAGCGCTGGAGAAGGCGGTCGACAAGGTCACCGAACTGGTGAACCCGCCGATCCCCGGCGCTCCCGCCAGTGAACCGCCGTCGCTGGAGGAGCCGACCGAGCCGCGCGGCCCGTTGCCGCCCAAGCCCGACCAGAAGGGGCCGGAGACGGTCACGCCCACCGGCGCGCCGACGGGTGCCCCGCAGGCGTCGATGGCACAGCAGGGCGAGTTCCTCACGACCTCGGCCGGCGCGCGGCTGCGCGACACCGACCACTCGCTGAAGGCGGGCGAACGCGGCCCCACGCTGTTGCAGGACCACCACTTGCGCGAGAAGGTCATGCACTTCGACCACGAGCGCATCCCGGAGCGCGTCGTGCACGCCCGCGGCTACGGCGCGCACGGCGTGTTCGTCGGCTACGGCACGGCCGCGAATGTCTGCATGGCGCGCTTTCTCGGCGACGGCGTCGAAACACCCGTGTTCGTGCGGTTCTCGACGGTGCTGGGCTCGCGCGGCTCGGCCGACACCGTTCGCGACACCCGCGGGTTCGCGACGAAGTTCTACACCTCCGAGGGCAACTTCGACCTGGTGGGCAACAACATCCCGGTGTTCTTCATCCAGGACGGGATCAAGTTCCCGGACGTGATCCACGCGGGCAAGCCACATCCCGACCGCGAGATCCCGCAGGCGCAGAGCGCGCACGACACGTTCTGGGACTTCGTGTCCACGCACACCGAGGCCACCCACCACGTCATGTGGAACATGTCGGACCGCGGCATCCCGCGTTCCTACCGCACGATGGAGGGTTTCGGCGTCCACACGTTCCGGCTCGTCAACGCCGAAGGCGAGACCGCGCTCGCCAAGTTCCACTGGAAGCCCAAGCTGGGCGTGCACTCCCTGGTCTGGGAGGAGGCGCAGATGCTCGGCGGCTTCGACCCCGACTTCCACCGCCGCGACCTCGCCGACGCCATCGAGTCCGGCGCCTACCCGCAGTGGGAGCTCGGCCTGCAGGTCATGCCCGACACGCCCCGGCAGACGTTCGAGGGCATTGACCTGCTCGACCCGACCAAGATCGTGCCGGAGGAGCTCGCGCCGGTGCAGCCGGTCGGCATGCTCACGCTGAACCGCAACCCGTCCAACTACTTCGCGGAGACCGAGCAGGTGGCGTTCCACCTCGGCAACCTCGTGCCCGGCATCGACGTCACCGACGACCCGCTGCTGCAGGCGCGGCTGTTCTCCTACCTGGACACCCAGCTGACGAGGCTCGCCGGGCCGAACTTCAACCAGATCCCGATCAACCGCCCGCACGTGCCGGTCAACGACATGTTCCGCGACGGGTACCACCAGCACGCGGTGCACGCCGGCGTCGCCCCCTACCGGCCGAACACCCTCGACGGCGGCAACCCGTTCGTCGCGAAGCCGGAGGACCGCCCGTTGGTCGAGGTCGCGCAGCCGTTGCCGAAGGCGGTGAAGGTCAGGGAGGCACCCGCGTCGTTCGCCGACCACTTCACCCAGCCGAGGCTGTTCTGGCTGAGCCTCTCGCCCACCGAGAAGGACCACCTCGTCGACGCGTTCACGTTCGAGCTCGGCAAGTGCTACGAGCAGGCGATCAAGGAACGTGAGCTGCAGGTGCTCGCCCAGGTCGACCCGGTGCTGTGCGAGAGGGTCGCGCTCGGCCTCGGCCTGCCCGCCCCGGCCGCCGCGCGGACGAGGAAGGTCGCGCCCAGCCCCGCGCTGTCGCAGCTCGGGCAGACCTGGCCCGCCGACGGCCGCATGATCGGGATCGTCGTCGACCCGGCCGATCTCGACGGTGTCCGCACGGTCCGCGAGACGATCCTCGCGGGCGGCATGGTGCCGTTGTTGATCGCCCCGACCGGCGGCCCGATCGGCGACAGCGGACTGGTCGCGCAGCGCACGTTCCTCACCGCGCGCTCCGTCGAGTTCGACGCGCTGCTGGTGACCGGCGGCGTCGCGGACCCGCGGGTCGACCTGATGATCCAGGAGTGCTTCCGCCACGCGAAGGCCATCGGCGCCTGGGGTGCCGGACGCGCCGTCGTCGACGCCGCCGGGTGCACCGGCGAGGGAGTCGTGACCGGCGACGACGCGTCGAAGGTGTTCGGCGCGGTCGCGACCCTGCTCGGCGGCCACCGCGTGTGGAACCGCTTCCCGGCGGCCGTGTCGTGACGAGCGCGCTGACCGAGCAGGAGCTCTCCTTCCTCCGCTCGATGTTCGACCTGGCCCGCTCGGGTGATGCGAGCCGGCTGGGAGCGTGCATCGACGACGGCGTGCCGGTGAACCTCACCAACGGCGCGGGCGACTCCCTGCTGATCCTCGCCGCCTACCACTGCCATCCGGACACCGTCCGGGCGTTGCTGGCACGAGGCGCGGACACCGGGCGCGTCAACGACCGGGGGCAGACAGCACTGGGAGCGGCGGTCTTCCGCCGCTCCCGGCCCGTCGTCGAGCTCCTGCTCGACGCGGGGGCGGACCCGGCGCTGGGACCGAGGTCCGCGGTGGACGTCGCCCGCTTCTTCGACCTCCCGGAGATGCTGGCGCTGCTTCAGGGCGTGCGGGCGCCCGAACCGGGAAGCACGGCAGCGGCCGCGACCCGGGACTGACGAGGGGTGCGGTGGGGGAGGTTCGCGGTCACGTTCCCCCACCGTGCTCGTCGGCCAGGTGGATCCCCAGGTCGGTGCGGCCGGGCGCCAGGTCCTCGTGCAACGCCCGGCTGCCCGCGTAGTCACCGTCCCGCAGGCGCCGGAACCGGCGCCCCTGCTCGTCCGCGAGGCCGCTGATCCTGGCGGCCAGGCGCTCGGCCTGGTGGTCCACCCCGGCGGCGTCGAGCGAATCGGCGTCGTGGACCACGTGCAGGTCCAGCGCCTCGATCCCGACGTACCAGAGAACGCCGTGGGTGATCGGGAACAGCAGGGAGTCCAGGTCGCCGCTGATGCCGCGCGGGCCGATGGAGTTCGCGTCCTCGCCGGCGGTGACCACGATCAACGCCTTCCGCCCGGCCAGCCCGCCGTCGCCGTACCGGCGCGGCACACCCAGCTCGGGATCGTCGTCCCCGTAGGCGAACCCGCCGGTGAGCACCCGGTCGAACCACCCCTTCAGCATCGCCGGCGGCCCGTACCACCAGAGCGGGAACTGCAGCACCAGCAGTTCGGCCGCCGCGAGCCTCGCCTGTTCCTCCCGCACGTCGGCGGGCAACTGACCGCTCGCGTAGGCGTCCGCGACCAGTTCGACCAGGTTGCCCGGTTTCCCGGACAACTCTCCCAGGTCGCGGTTCGACAGGACCGGGTCGAACCCCTGGGCGTAGAGGTCCGAGACCGTCACGTCGTACCGCTGCGACAGGGCCTTCGAGCCGGCGTGCAGGAGGTGGGCGTTCAGCGAGTCGCGGCGCGGGTGCGCGTACACCCACAGGGCGTTGCCCGGCGTCGGCGGATGAACGATCGTCATGATCCCAGTGAAGTCCGCGGCGGCGTGGCGCAACATCGCAGCGCGTCCGCGAAGCATGCGTGTTCGTCCGGGACCGCGTGCTCCGGCGATCGGTGCGATCCTGGTGTGGTGACTGAACCGGAGCTGACCCCGGACGGGCACTTCGTGGTGATCAACGGCCGGCGGTGGCGGGCGACCGACCCCGAGGTCCCTCCGGAGCAGGCCGCACGGCTGCGCAGCCTGCTGATGGCGGCCCGCCGCGACGTCGGCGCCGCCCTGCGCGCCCAGGACGCCGGCGCGGAGCGGGATGCCCGGGCACGGGTGCACCTCGCGAAGACCGCCCTCGGCGAGCGCGGCACCCCCTGGTGGGAACAGACTCCCGGGCAGCGGCGCCGGCGGTGGCAGGACGGCCTGGACGCGCTCACACCACCCTCCGCCTCGTAGGCCGTGCGGCGGCGTCCGCGCTGATTGCTGGACAGTCGTCGACGGAGAGTGTTTGGATCGGTGCACGACGTGATTACAACGTTGTAAACACTCCCCTGCGGATTGGACGACACGTGACGTCAAAGATCGTGGTGACGGCCTTGGCGCTCTCCCTGCTCGGCGGCGTGCCCGCGGCCGCCGTGCCCGCACCGCCCGACTTCTCGACGGCCGAGGCCGGCAACCCCTTCGTCGACGGGTGGTACGCCGACCCGGACGTCGCGGTCTACGGCGGCCGGTACTGGGTCTTTCCCACCTCGTCGCGCCCCTACGACGAGCAGACCTACCTCGACGCCTTCTCCTCGGCCGACCTCGTCACCTGGACCAAGCACCCCGACGTCCTCACCAAGGCGAACGTCTCCTGGGCCCGCCGCGCGGTCTGGGCACCCGCCCCGGTCGAACGCGACGGCCGGTACTACCTCTACTTCGGCGCCAACGACATCCAGGGCAACTCCGAACTCGGCGGCATCGGCGTCGCCGTCGCCGACCGCCCGGAAGGCCCCTACCGCGACGCCATCGGCAAGCCGCTGATCAGCCAGTTCGTCAACGGCGCGCAGCCCATCGACCAGGACGTCTTCGTCGACTCCGACGGCCAGGCGTACCTGTACTACGGCGGCTGGGGCCACGCGAACGTCGTGAAGCTCAACGCCGACATGACGAGCCTCGGCACGTTCCCCGACGGCAGCACGTACAAGGAGATCACCCCGGCGAACTTCACCGAGGGCTCACAGATGTTCAAACGCGACGGCAGGTACTACTTCATGTGGTCCGAGGACGGCTGGACCGGCCCGAACTACGCCGTGGCGTACGCGATCTCCGACTCCCCCACCGGCCCGTTCACCAAGATCGGCCGCGTCCTCGCCCAGGACTCCGCCGTGGCACGGGGTTCCGGCCACAACTCCGTGATCAACGTGCCCGGCACCGACATCTGGTACATCGTCTACCACCGCCGCCCGTTGAGCCGCTCCGGCGCCAACGACCGGCAGCTCGCCTACGACCGCATGACGTTCAACGCCGACGGCACCATCCAGCCCGTCACCATGCGGGTCAAGGACAACTTCGACGACGGCAACGCCATCGGCTGGACCACGCACGGCGGCACCTGGACAGCGCGCGGCGGACGGTACGAGACCGGCGCGTCGTTCGGCGGGAAGTCGTTGCTGGACACGAACTTCACCGACTTCGTGCAGGACGCCCACGTCACGCCCCGGTCGGCGAACGGTGACAGCGGGGTCGTGTTCCGCGTGACGCAGGCGGCCACCGGCACGGACGCCTACCGCGGCTACTACGCCGGGATCACCGGCAGCGGACGGGTCGTGCTCGGCAAGGCCGACAACAACTGGACGCAGCTCGCGTCGGCACCGGTGACCGTGCGGCCGGACGTCCGGCACCACCTGCGGGTGGAGGCCGTCGGCTCGTCGATCAGGGTGTATGTCGGCGACCTGACCGCACCGAAGATCTCGGTCACCGACACGAGCTTCGCCAGTGGCGCCAACGGGGTCCGCGTCTTCGGCACCGGTGCCGCGTTCGACGACTTCGCGGTGGCGCATCGCTGACACGCGTGACGGGAGAGGCCCTCGGCAGCAGCCTCTCCCGTCACCCGAGTGGCACGCGACGCGGTCGCCGCGGTTTCCGTCCTTGCTCCCCCGCGGCGGCCGCGGCCGCCCCGCCGGAGCGGACGGCCGCGGCACGGGACTCACCGGCTCACGTACTCGGCGATCACCGCCCGCAGCCGGAGCGGGCTCGTGCCCTGCACCCCCGCCGACCCGACGGCGATCATCCGGTTCGTCCCCGGCACCGCGGTGATGGCCGTGTACTCCGTGCTGGAGGTGCCCGCCGGGACGGGTGCCATCGCCATCGTCCAGCCCGCCGGGCCGTACGAGCGGAACGTCGGGAGCGGGATGCGGGCGACGACCTGGGGGACGCCGTTCGCGCCGACGGCGACGGCGGGGGTGCTGGGCGTCTGCAAGCCCCCGACGGTCTGCCACGTGGTGCCGTCTCCCCGCACGACGACGTTGCCGGAACCCATGCCCCCGCTGTCCCCGACCGCCCAGATGTCCTTCGAGGACACCCCGTCCAGCGACTGGATCGTCAGCTGCTGCTGGTTCAGTCCGATGTCGACGGTCCGCCACGCCGTGCCGTTCCAGTGGAACAGCACCGGGCCCATGAACCCGTTCCACCACCCGTTGCCCGCCGCCCACACGTCGTCGGGAGCGAACGCCTTGACGGTGTTGACGAAGCAGAAGTTCGGGAAACCGCCACCGGCGACGCACTCCGTCGGTGGCCGGTGCTCCACCCAGGAGGTCCCGTCCCACTCGTGGAACACCGGCGCGTTGCCGCGGTGACCCACCAGCCACACGTGACCGTCCACAACGGACATGTCGCGGATCGACAGCTCGCTCGGCGTGGCTCCGGGCGGGAACGGCACCTCGGTCCACGTCTGGCCGTCGTAGCGCCACAGCAGCACCACGCTGCCGTTCGGGTACAGCGGCGATCCCTTGACCCAGACGTCCTGCGCGGACGACGCGGCGACGCGCTGGAACGCCACCCGCTCCGGCGTGACCGGGAGCGAGGTGCGCGACCAGCCGCTCCCGTCCCACCGCAGCATCAGGGGAACGCCGGTCGAGCTCTCCTGCGCGGGGTCGTACGCCTCCGTGCCGACCGCCCAGGCGTTCCCGGCGTCGACGGCGGCCACGTCGCGGAGGATGCTCGTCACCGCGGTCTGCGGGATCTGCCCCAGGCGCCACGCGGGCTGCGCGGTGGCCGGAATCGCGGCGGACACGACGGCCGCGACCGACAAGGCGACGGCCGACCATCTTCGAACTCTCATGGATCCCCCAAGCTCTTCGAGTCGAACAGGACTGGTGCGCGGTCGATCCAGCCACGCGAACCGGTGGCACACCAGGGGTTCGGGGCACCTTGACCCAACCGAGCGGTGATCGTGTCCCAGCCGTCGCGGCGAGGTAACCCGAATGGGATTCAGGTATGCCCTTGTGATCTAGCTCACGAACCGGGTAGAACTGAACGCACGGTTACCGGAAATCGCGCCTCACGGACACGCCTCCCTGCCAACCGAATACTTGTGAGGACCTGTGCGAACCGCAGTCGTCGCCGCCCTGCTCGGACTCGGCGCCTTCGCCGCCGCGGCGGGCCTCGTGCTGCAGCTGCACGCCTATCCCCTGCTGGCGAAGCTGCAGCACGACATCAACACCGTTTCGATCTCACGAGGAGAAGGGGTCACCGCCGTCGTGTACCCGCCGGGTGCCGCGCCGGAGGTCCGGCACGACCTCAGCCTCACCGCGACCACGCACGTGGAGGGAGACCTCGCCGCGCCGGAGGTCAAGGAGAACGGCGACGTCACCGTGTGGAAGCGGGCGACGATCGTCAAGGAGGACGCGGACGGGCTCGTGCTCAGCGCCGAGGTGCGCAAGGTCTGCCTCGACCGCCGCACCGGCGAGGCGGTCGCGCCCTGCCGCGGCGAGTTCTACGAGACCGAGCAGGGCAAGCGGATCACCGCGGAGGGCCGGTCACTCCTGCAGCCGGGCCTCAACTTCGTCTTCCCGTTCGGCACCGAGCAGCGCGACCACGACTGGTACGACACGGTGCTGAACCGCCCGGTCGCCATCCACTTCGCCGGCGAGCAGCTGCTGCAAGGACTCGACGTGTACCGGTTCGCGCACACGATCCCGCCGACGGCGCTCGGCCGGTTCGCGGTTCCCGGTGCGCTCGTCGGCAGCGCCGAGTCGTCGGTGGACGTCACCCAGTACTACGGCGTCACCCGCACGCTGCTGGTCGAACCCAGGACCGGCGCCGTGCTCTCGGTCCGCGAGGACATCCGCCAGGAACTGCGCACCGCCGCGCAGGCCGAGGGCGCGGGAACCCCGGTGTTCGCCGGGGAACTGGGCCTGACCAACGCCTCGGTCACCGCGAACGTGGACCAGGTCAAGCAGAACCTGCCGAAGCTCTTCATGATCACCGTGCTGCCCGCGGTGCTGCTCGCCGCCGGCGCCGCTCTGCTCGCGGCCGGCGCCGTGCTGCTGCTCCGGTGGCGGCGCGGACTCGTGGCCGGAGCGCTGGCGCTGGTGTTCGGTGCGTGCCTCGCGGGCGCGATCACCTACGGCGTCACCAACGCCAGCGACCCGGACGGTTCGCTCGACCTCAAGAACGTCGTGTCGTCGACGAACGTCGACTACGGGCTGCGATGAGCAGTGCCTTCCGCCTCGACGATCCGGGCGACCCTCAGCAGTTCTCCCTCCGCCCTCGGGACGGCGATCAGCGTCACCGGCAACGGATTGCCGTCGGCGTCGGAACCCGCGCGCACGGACACGGCCGGGTAGCCGCTGACCCGCCAGAGCGGGGTGAACGGCGACGTGGCGCCGTTGCGCACCAGGACACCGCCGGGCAGCGACGTCGTCTCGGCCGGGCCGGTGTGCCCCGGTGTCACCAGCACGTCGACACCCGCGAACATGTGGTTCAGCATCTCCCGTTCCGCGGCACGCAGCGATCGGCAGACGCCCCTCAGGGGCCCGGGCACGACCCGGCCGAGCAGTTCCAGTTCCCGGGGCCCGGCCGCGAGGTGCGGCGCCAGCAGGAGCCGGGCCTCGCTGGCGAGGTGCGGGTCGTGGTCCACCACTTCGTCGACGTGCAACGACAACAGCGCGGCGACGTCCTCGACGACCCGCCGCATGGGCGCGCGCGTTCGAGTGGTCACCGAGACGCCGCGCAACGACACACCGATCCTCAGTGGACGGTCCGCGGGCGCGGCCTCCCAGCCGAGCCCGTGCACGACGTGCGCCACGTCGGCCACCTTCCGCGCCACCACACCGGATCCGCCGGACGTCTCGAAGCCGACCACACCGGCACCGCCCGCGGGCACCTGCCCGGCTCCGGGCGCGCGGCGGGCCAGGACCCCGGACACCACGCCGGTGGCGACGGCGACCGCGGTGCCGGACACCTTCGGATCGAGCGCCGTGGCGGGGATGCCGGGCGTGGGGTTGCGGTGGCGTTCGGCCGACGAGGTCCGTCCGATCACGACGGCTCCGGCCGCCGCCAGTGCGTCGAAAGCCGAACGGGGCAAGGAATCCTCGACCGCCAAAGGCAGGCCGAGCAGTCGTCCGCGCTCCCCCGCCGCCAACCGCCGATCGGCCTCCTCAGCACTGCGCCGGGCGGCCACCAAATCGACATCTGTGAAAACGTGACGCCGGGAACCCAGCCGATGTTGCGCCGCAGCAAGGAGTTCTGCTGCGGTCGTCGTACCGCGCGCGAGCAGCCGGGCCTGCTCAACTGCTCCGGGATAGCACACAGGGGTTTCTTCCACGTGTCTCTTCCTCCGGCATCGTCGCCGACGAGTAAGGAACTCCTTCATTCAGCCGCTACCCGTTGGACAGCAGGGGTTCCGCCGAACGGCTCCACGTTGCGGCGGCCGAGTAGCTTCTTTCTCCACGCGGACCGATCAAGATGACCTGAGTCACCCCGACCGAAGGGTTGCGCAGAGGTTACTGTCCGGTAGTTTCCTCGCCACTGTGACCTCCCTCTCACAGTCGGCACACACCTGGAAGGAGGACGAGTGCGACGTGTTGCGAGCCTCGTGCTGGTAGGACTGGGCATCTTCTCGCTGGCGCTCGGAGCAGTCCTGCGCTTCTACGTGTACCCCGAGCTCGCCGTCGTGCCGCTCGACCAGAAGACGGAATCCGTCGCGGAAGGCGCGGCGAAGGTCTTCTACCCCAAGGAACTCGTCGTCCGGGACGCGCGGCTGACGGCGACCCGCAAGGTCGAGAGCAACCTGACCAGGCCGGAGGCCCAGGTCGACGGTGACGTGATGGTGTGGGACCAGGGCCTGGTCGTCACCGACTCGGAGAACCAGCTCGTCTCCGCGATGAAGCACCGCGTGTGCCTCGACCGGCGGACGAACATGGCGCTGCAGAACTGCACCCAGCAGTACGTGACGGACGCCGAGGGCGACCCGACCGAGGACGACAAGAAGGTCCGCCAGGAGGGGCTGAACTACAAGTTCCCGTTCGGCACGCAGCCCCAGGACTACGAGTACTTCGACACCACGCTGCGCAAGGCGTCGACCGCGCGGTACGAGGGCACGGAACAGCTCAACGGGCTCGAGGTCTACAAGTTCGTCCAGAAGATCCCGTCGACCAAGTTCCGCGACCAGGAGGTGCCCGGCACCCTGGTGAACAGCACCGAGGCCTCGGTCAAGGCGGAGCGCCGCTACCAGAACACCCGGACCATGTGGGTGGAGCCGGCCAGCGGCATCATCATCAAGGGCTCCGAACAGCAGCGGCAGGTGCTCGTCGGGCCGGATGGAAAAGAAGGAACGGTGCTGCTCGACGCCACTTTGACGTTCAACGAGAAGACCGTCAAAGAATCGGTGGAACGCGCCTCGGAAGCGCGGGACAAATTGACCCTGATCAGCAGCACCGGACCGGTCGTCCTGCTTTCCGTCGGCCTGGTGCTGCTGCTCGCCGGAATCGCGATCGGCGTCCTCGGGCGACGCGCTAGGCACGCCGCCTGAGCACGACCACGAAATTCCACGAGGCGACCTCCCTGACCACCGGCACGCGGGTGATCCACTTCGCCCACCACGGGTGGTACCGGGGGAACGTCTCGACCACGTCGGCGACGGTCTGGCGGTGAGCCCACCGCCGGACCGCCCCGACGCCCACCGGGAACAGCGACGTGCCGAACGCGTTCTTCGGCGGTTTGCCGTTGCGGCGCTCGTAACGGCGTCGCGCGTAGTGACCGCCGACGAAGTGCCACGGCGCCGTCTCGTGGCCTCCCCAGGGTGACCACCACGGCGTGTACGACAGGAAGACGGTCCCTCCGGGCCTGGTCACACGCACCATCTCAGCCAGCATGAGCCACGGGTCACCGACGTGCTCCAGGACGTTGGACGAGTAGCAGACGTCCACCGACCCGTCGCGGAACGGCAGCGCCGTCCCGCTCGCGCGGATCATGCCGGGGTCGGGTTCACCCCGCGCCGACAGCTCGCCGACGTCCGGGTCGAGACCCACGTACCGGGCGCCGGCACCGCGGAAGGCCTCCGCGAAGTACCCGGGACCGCCCCCGACGTCCAGCACGACCGCGCCCTGCAGGGACACGTACGACGACACCTGGGCGACCGAGTCATCCGCCAGGATCCGGTAGAAGTGGTCGGGGTCGGACTGTTCTTTCAGAAATGCGCGAAAAAGCCGAACAGAACGCCGGAAAGTTGGCTTCCACAACTTTCCAGGGGTCGAAACTGAACCGATCTCGACCATTGCCATCTCCCGCATTCCGTCTACCATGGCTACTTGACAGTAACCTAGCACCGGGAGAGGCAGATGTCGCGTTGCCCTGATTACCGGCCGAGCATTCTGCTGGTGAATTGGCGCGACACGAGACACCCCGAGGGCGGCGGTTCCGAGCGGTACGTCGAGCGCATCGCCGAGGGGCTGGCGCGGCTCGGCTACCGGGTCGCGATCCAGTGCGCGGACCACAACCGGGCCCCGTCCGGCGACTGGGTGGCGGGCGTCCGCTTCCGCAGGCGCGGCAACAAGTTCACCGTCTACCTGCACGCCCTGCTGGCGATCCTGCGCTCCGACGCGGACGTCATCGTGGACGTGCAGAACGGCATGCCCTTCTTCAGCCGCCTGGTCGCGCGCTGCCCCGTTCTCGTTCTCGTGCACCACGTGCACCGCGAGCAGTGGCACAGCGCGCTGGGCCCGTTCTTCGGGCGCATCGGCTGGTGGATCGAGTCGTGGCTCGCGCCCCGGCTGTACCGCAGATGCCGCTACATCACGGTGTCCAACGTGACGCGGGACGAACTGGGCGCCCTCGGCGTCGAGCTGCGGCGCACGGTCGTCGTGCCGAACGGGCTGGACGCGCCCCCCGCCGTCACCACGCGCCGCACCGAGGCACCGGTGCTCGTCGCGGTGTCCCGGCTGGTGCCGCACAAGCGGCTGGAGCACGCGATCGACCTGGTCGCCGAGCTCCGTCCGAAGTGGCCGGACCTGCGGCTGGAACTCGTCGGCGAGGGCCCCTGGAAGGACGTGCTGCGCCGGCACGCGATCGACCGCGGCGTCGAGGACAGCGTCGTCATCCACGGCTGGGTCGACGAGCAGACCAAGCACGAGATCCTCGCCGGTGCCTGGGTGCACGTGTGCCCTTCGGTCAAGGAGGGCTGGGGCATCGTCATCATGGAGGCGGCCTCGCACGGCGTGCCGACGGTCGCGTACCGGTCGGCGGGTGGCGTGGCCGAGGCGATCGTGGAGCACAGCACGGGCCTGCTGGCCGACGACTTCCGCGACTTCGTCCGGCACACCGAGGAGTTGTTGCGGGACAAGCCGTTGCGCAAGGCGATGGGCGCGGCGGGCCGGGACCGCGCCCAGCGGTTCAGCTGGGAGGAGAGCCTCGACGCGTTCGAGAGCGCCGTGCACAGCGCTTTGCGACCGGCCACCGCCGCGCCTCGTCGCCACGCCCAAGGATTCCTCGGTGAGTCCGCCGTGGGACGACCAGGCGCTAACTCAGGCTGATGATGACGCCGGTCTGCCCTTCGGGAACCGGCCCGAACGACGAGATCGGTACGCCCGAGGAGTACGTCTCGATGGTCAGCATGGGCAAGTGCGGCTGGCCGTAGAAGGAGCAGCCCCGCCCTTTGCTGCAAGGAGGTTCGGGCGGCTTCGTGTAGCCCGCGGAGACAGCGGACTCGATCTGTGCCCGGGCCACCTCGTTCTCGGAGCCGGGGCGGAGCGTGATGATCACCAGGCTGACCGGCGAGTTCCCGATCCCGGCCCCGCCGGTGCGCTTCTCCGCCAGCAGCACTCCCCGCCTCGCGCCGACGCTGTCCGCCACCTCCGAAAGGTGCGTTCGCCGCGCATTGACCCTACGACGCTCGCGGAACCACATCATCGGGCAACGGCCCCCTGTCCCCTTTTGGCAGCTGACAAGGCTTCCACTGTGACCCACGCAGCAAAGCCCGTGCAACGCCCTGGTGGGTTCGATGCGGTGACAGTCGGTGCCGCGCGTACTTCTCGCCCTGAGTTCCGCCGCCGCACGGTGCGACTACCGCCGCACCCCAAGACCCGCAAGAGCCGCATCGCACAGCAGGTCCAGCAGCCCCGCGGCGGCGGCCGCGTCGAAGTCCCTGCGTCGCACGCGCACGGTGGCCGTGGTGACCTCCCCTGTCGTCACCACGCCGAACGCGACGCCGGACCGGCCGCTCGCCGCCGGGTAGAAGCGCAGGGCGGCCACGTCCGCCTCGACCACACCGAGGTTCGACACCAGGAAGGTGCTGCCCAGCCGGGACGCCAGCACCCGCATCCCCCACCGCGCCACCGGGTTGTGCGCGCTGGGGAAGCCCGCCTCCGGTGCCGCGGCCGCCAGCAGCGCGCGGACGTCGTCCTCGCCCGCCCCGGCGGGCAGGCGCAGTCTCAGCAGCGCGCTGCCGGCCTCGGGACGTGGATCCGCGCCACCGCGCCAGGAAGCGCCGATCGCGGCGACGACGCGGCCGTGCCCGGCGCCGCGCGCGGCGTTCCACCGCCGGGTCGCGTCGAGTGCGGCCGACGTGAGCCTGGCACTGCCCAGCTTCAGCGCGGGCAGCGCGCGGGACACCAGGTGGTCGCCGGAGTCGTTGCCCTGCAACGAGGGCTGGATGCGCGTGGGAGGCGTCCACACCGCCTCGCGCACGCGGCCGAGAGCGCTCAGGAGGTACGGCCGGTCCGGGCGGCGCAGGGCCACTCCGGTCGCCGAACTCCGCACCGGCTCACCGAGTGCGATGCCCAGCAACGCGATCAGCCCGAGCCCGTCGACCGCGCCGTGGTGCGCGGCGATCATCAGGGACTCACCGGCGAGCGCGACCCGGACGAGCGGATCGCCTGCGCCGTAACGGCCGTCGGCGAATTCTGCGCGTGTCAGGTCCCAATCGGACGGTCGCAGCACGACCGCCGCGGGACCGAGGTTCGGGAACTCCGCGCCGGCGCGGGACATCCGCGCGGCCACCGCCGCGGGGTCCGGTGCCTCGCGCAGGGTCGCCTCGAGCAGGATGCTCCAGGAGGCCGCCGGGTCACCGGAGAAGGCCACGGTCACCCGGTCAGCGGGAGCCGTAGTCGAGGACCTCGGGCTCCTGGGCCCGCACGCCCTCCTCGATCCGCTGCTCGACCACCTTGTCCGGGCTGTTCTGCTCGACGACGATCACGCCGACCCCTCCGGCGAGAGCGGCCCCGGCAACGATCGCCACCAGCACCGAAACCAGTTCCACGTCTACTCCTCACGTCGGGGTGCCGCGAATCTACCGACCGGTAACCATCTCCACAACAGGCTCGCGCCGATCAGTGACCCAGCCGCGACCCAGGCCAGCACAACGGGCGCGGCCGCTGGGCCGTTCGGTTCAGCGGCCACTGCTCCCGGCACCCGGTAGAGCGCGAGCTCGGGACCGTCGTGGACCTTCTCCAGTCGTGCCAGCAGGTTCTCGTCGACCCGGCCGGGTGTGCCGTGCTCGACCAGCACCCAGCCGATGCCGGTCAGGTCGCCGGCGCGCAGCCGTGCCGCCCGGCGGTCCTCCCCCGCCACGACCCTGCCGCCCACCGACAGGGAGTCGTCCACGACCGTGGTGCCGGGCAGGTAGCGCGGCGCGGGGTCGAGCTGGGTGCGCCGGTCGTTCCAGTCGAACCTGCGGAACGCCGACAGCGGGTACACCGCCACGTCACCGGGCTGGTCGACGAGTTCCTCACGCACCGCGGCCCAGTCCGCCGGGTAGTCGACGGGTTCGAGCCGTCCCAGGCCGCCCCAGACGAGGTCCGGCACCAGTCCCAGCAGCAGCACGGCCACGAGCAGCCGCGCGCGCAGCCGTTCCACCGCCGCCGCGAGCCCGAGCGCGAACGGCAGCGCGAGCCACGCGACCCACTTCTGACCGTCCCGCAACAGACCGGCGCCCGGCACGTGCTCGATCAACGCCTCCAGCGCGGTCACCCCGCCCGGCAGCACCGCGACCAGGGCCAGCACGGCACCCAGCACCCCCAGGCCCGCCAACGGCCACACGGGCAGGCGTTTCGACAGCTCCCGCAGTCCCAGGACAGCCGCTCCCAGGAGCAGCAGCGTGATCACCGGGAGCGCCGGGTTGGCGCGGCTCGCGGGCACGACCTCGGCGTTCCAGATCCCGCCCAGCCCCAGCACGCTCAGCACCGGTCCGCCCCAGTTCTCGGCCCGCGCGCTGAACGCCTCGACGCCCGCCGGGTCCGAAAGCCCATCTTGCAGCAAGGAAGGCACCCACCACGGCGCGTTCAGCACGACGCCGATCGCCAGGACCTGCCAGGCCTTCCGGCGCCCGGCGGTGGCGAGCGCGGTGCCCAGCGCGAGGATCCCGCCCGGCGCGGAGAGCACGGCGGGCAGGCTCGCCAGCACGAGCCGCGTCCACGCGTGCGGTTCGCCGTTGCGCATCCTCAGGCCTGCCAGGGCGATCCACGGCAGCGCCGCGTAGCCCAGCAGCAGCGTCCAGTGGCCGATGAACAGCCGTTCGGCGACGTAGGCGTTCCACGAGTAGGCGACGGCGGCGACGATCCGCACGCCGGTCTTCTCCGTCGGCACCAGCAGTCCGGCACCCAGCGCACCGGCGAACACGATCGCGAGCAGCGCCACCTTCTGCACCACCTGGCCGGGCACGACCTGGGTCAGCAGGGCCACCACCGCGTCGACCGGCACCGCCCGCGGCAACGCGTCCCCGAGCCCGAACGCCGCCGCGTTGAGCGGTTGTTCCGGCGTGAACACCATGTCGTAGACGAGGACGTGACCCGGCCACAGCACAGGAGCGAGGGCGGCCAGGGCCAGCGCCGCGCACGTGGCGTAGAGCGTCAGTCCGTTCGGCCGCACTTGCTCCCCCTCCGGTCGCCCCGGGGCTACAGTCGCCGAAACTACCGGCCAGTAGTACTCGTCGGTAGCCCTGCCGTCCACCGGAAGGATCTCGCGTGTCCGCACCGGCGCCGACGACCACCCGGCTGGACGCCCTGCTGATCACCGGCGCACTGCTGGGTGCCAACGCCGCCAGCTACGTCCTCACCATCGCGGCCGCGCGGGCCCTGGCGCCCGCGGTGTTCGGCGAGCTGAGCGCACTGCTCGCGCTCGTGGTCATCGGCGTGGTGCCCGCGATGAGCCTGCAGACCGTCGCCGCCCTGCGGGTGACGAGCCTCGGCCCGCGCCCGCTGTTCGGACTGGGTCTCAGCGTGAGCGCGGGCATGACCCTGCTGACGCTGGCGCTCGTGCCGCTGCTCACCCGCCTGCTGCATCTCGACGGACCGTGGCCGGTCGTGTGGCTCGCGCTCTCCTTGGCCCCGCTCACGGTCCTCGGCGTGCTGCACGGTCTCCTGCAGGGCACGCACCGGTTCGGCGCGCTGGCGTTGCTGGTGTCGCTGGAAGGGCTCGGCAAGGTCGGTGGCGGGGTGATCGGCCTGTGGCTCTCCCCCACCTCGGCCTCGGTGCTGGCGGGCACCGCGATCGGCTCGTTCCTGGTCGTGCTCACCGGGTGGCGGCTCTGCGGCTCGCCCCGCCCGGCCCGTCCCGCGGGCGGCCCCGACGTGCTGCACGCCTCCCAGGCCATGCTGGCGCTGGTGCTGCTGGTCAACCTCGACCTCGTGCTGGCCCGGCACCAGCTCGCGGACCTGGCGGGCGGGTACGCCGTCGGGGCGGTCGTCACGAAGATCGCGTACTGGCTGCCGCAGGCGGTCGGGGTGCTGGTGCTGCCGCGCATGGCCGACGCGGACGACCGCCGCCGCATGCTGCCCAGGGCGCTGGCGGTGTGCGCGGGCCTCGACGCGTTCGTGGTCGCGGGCTGCGCCCTGTTCGGCCCGCTGGGCGTGTCACTGATCGGCGGCGCGCACTACCACGGCGACGCGATCCCGTTGTGGCAGTTCGCCCTCGTGGGGTCGTGCCTGGCACTGGTGCAGCTGCTGCTGTTCTCCCGGATCGCGAGCGGCGACCGGCGGTCGACCGTCGCAGTGTGGATCGCGGTCGGCGTCGAGATCGTGCTGATCACCGTGTGGCTCAACGGGTCTGTCGCCCAGGTGGTGACGGGCGCGCTGCTCGCGACCGCGGGGCTGGTCGTCGCGGGAGCGGTCATCGAGGCGCGCGGGACCCGCCGCGCCTGATCATTCGGTGACGGTCTCCACCGCCGCGGGATCGTCGCGCCGCCCGAACGGCCGGAACGCGGCCGCCACCACCGCCGACACCGCCACCAGCAGCGCGGCCTGCGCCACCGGCACGTACGCCCACTCCTGCCCGTGCCCGAGCACCCGCCCGAGCACCGCCACCACCGATCCCAGGGCCATCCCGCCGACGGCGACCACCTTCGGCGCCGCCGCCCAGAACTCCCGCGCCAGCAGGCACGCGATGACGGCCACGATCGGCAGCATCCCGCCGAGCACGGCCAGCAGCACGAGCATCGCGACCATCAGCCCGCGGCTCTGCGACGGCGCCACGAACGCCACCCGCCGCCGCACCGGGACCGCGGCGAGCACGAGGACCACCAGCACGCCGAGCGCGCCGGCCAGCAGGCCCGTCCGGTACCGCGCGTCGGGGCCGAACTCCAGCGCCACCACGCCGCCGTCGCCCTCGGGCAGGACGTACGCCTGCTGCCAGCCGTCGACCCTGACCTTCTCCAGCTCCCGGCCGTTCAGCGTCGCCGTCCAGCCGTCGTTGACGTTCTCGGGCACCACGAGCAACGCGCGGGCACCCGGCGCCACGGTGACCTGCCGGTCCGTCGCGTCCCACCTGCCGATCGTCACCTCCCGGTGCGTCGCAGCGGGTTTCGCAAGATCGACGTGGGTCACCGACACGTCCTGCACCACGAACGAGTCGGACCGCGAGGTGGTCAGCACGTGGTCGCCCGCCGGCAGCTCCAGCGCCGTGGCCAGGTCGTCCTCGCACAGCACGGCCTTGAGCGGGCGGTGGTTCACGACGTCGCCGAGCACGCCGGTGACCGAGCTGTTGATCTTGACGCCGTCGACGTCGATCACCGGCCCCCGGCCGCACGGCACGGTGAACGGGGTGTCGGCCGGCACCGGCGCGAGCGCGCCGTCCAGCGCGGGCACCCGGAGCTCACCGATCTCGGCGGGCCCGCTGCCGCCGGATTCGCGCACGACCAGTTCGAGCTTCTCGGTGTCCGCCGGCCTGATCCTGACGAGCCCGTCCGCGCCGACGCGCACGACCTCGGTGCCCGCGTCGGTGCGCACCTCCAGCTCCACGGGGGCCCGGAAGCCCGCCCCGCCTTCGACGCGGAACTCGGCGACGGTCCGCTTTCCCTTCCACGCCAGGGTGAGCGTCGGCCGCAGGTCCGTCACGTCCGGCACCCACGCCGTGCCGAGATCACCGTCCACAGCGGACAGCGGGCTCGCCGCGACGTCACCCGCGAGCGACGACGTGCCCGTGACGGCGACGCCGGCCGCGGTGACCGGGTTCTGCGCGCCGGCGGCGGGCACGACGGTGGCGTTCACGGCGAACTTCCCGGCGGCCGAGGTGCGGAACAGGCGGGTGAGCCCGTTGACCTCCTCGCCGAGCCGGGACAGCGACGCGTCGCACCGCACCGCGCCGTCGGTCCGGTAGCAGGCGGGGCGCGACTGGCTCCCCCTGGTGAACGAGAATCCGGGCTTGCCCGCCTCCTGGTCGCGGGGCACGCGCAACGCCCGCTGCGCCGTCATGCCCGGCACGCTCAGCTCCTTGACGCCGACGTTGCCGTCCTGCCGGTCCGCCGCGACACCGAGGACCGTGACGCGCACGCTGCCGGTCAGCCCGGCGCTGACGGGGTAGGCGTGCCGGCCGCCGCCCGCCGGGACGTCGTGGTCGGTCGCACCCGTGTCGGTGGTGATCCTGATCCGGGTGACCGCCCACCCGACCCGCAGGTCGTCGACGAGGTCGAGCGTCACCTCGCCGACCGAGCGCGGGGTGTCCAGGTCGATCTCCAGCCACTGGCCGACCGGGCCGGTGAAGCTCGACGAGTGCCAGGCGGAGCCACCGTCGCCGTCCACCGCGGCGAACGGCGAGTTCGCCGGGTCGATCGCCCCCGCCGCGTCGGCGTACGCGGTCGACGTGGACGCGCGGACGGCACGGATGCCGCGGTACTCCGCCACGGTCTGGTGCCGCACGTCCTGGAACGGCGACACGTCCAGCGCCACCCGCCCCTGCCGGGACGCCTCGTCCGCGGACATCGTCTGGCTGAGGTTGTCGGTCACCCTGCCGACGTTGCGTTCCTTGCGCCGCAGGCCGTCGGTGACGAGCAACTCGGCGGACTCCTCGGTCGCGTCGCCGGCGAGGATCGCCGGCTGGTCGGCCCCGAGCAGTCCCTGCGACAGCAGCGGCAGCAACGACTCCGGCCCGCCGCTCACCGTCGGCACGTCCGCGGCGTCGACCGCCGTCACGGCCGGGACGGGCCGTTTCACCTCGAAGACCTCCAGCGCCCTGCCGGTCGCGGCCGCGTCGACCGAGCTGACGAGCCGCTGGTCGCTCATCCGCACCTCGGGCCCGAACTCGGCGACCCGTTCGACGCCGGGCGAGCCCTGCAGGGCCTGGCGCAGCACGGTGAGCGGCGGTGAGCCGGTCTGTTCCCGGGCGATGTCGTTGCGCAGCAGCAGGAACCGGTACCCGCCGCGGGCGAGGAAGTCGGCGAGCCCCGCCGAGCCGCGGCCGTCCGCGAGCGCGTCGTACACGGCGTCCATGAACCGGGTGTTGCCCTCGGAGCCGAGCGGCACCTGGTTGCGCACCGCCCACGGCGCCTCCGCGAGCGACTGCATCGGCTCGTCCACGGTCCTGCCCCAGGTGTACTGGCCGAAACCGGTGGCGGGCAGCAACAACGTCCGGGCGCGGGCGTCCTTCCCGGCGAGCCATCCCGCCGCCTCGCGCCAGTGGCCGGGCACGTCCGACCAGCCGAGCCCGGGCCGCAGGGTCAGCAGCCACGCGGGGGCCGCGACGACCGCGATCAGCAGCAGCGCCACCCCCGCGCGCACACGCCGCCGCCAGTGCTCGGGGGCCGCCCGCACCCCGGCCGGCCGGGACAGGTGCAGGCCGTGCACGAACCCGAGGACCAGGCACAACCTCAGCACGGGTTCGAACTTGTGCACGTTGCGCAGGGGCGCGAGCGGACCGTCCAGGAGTCCGCGGACGACCTCCGCGAGCGGCGAGTCGAGCGAGCCCACGTAGCCGACGGTCAGCAGGGTCAGTCCGGCGAGCGTGCCCAGCACCAGGAAGCGGCGCTCCGGCAGCCCGAGCCGGGCCAGGCCGACGACGCCGACGAGCGCCACCGCCGCCGTGCCTGCCATCAGCACCGGGTTGTCGACGAGGAGGAACCCGTTGGGCCACCACGGTTCGCCCTGCAGCACGTACGCGACCCACTGGTTGGTGCCGCGCAGCACCTGGAACAGCGACATCGGCGCGGTGGTGTTCGCCGCGGACTCGATGTAGTCGAGGAACGGCAGGCTGTACCGGCCGAGCAGCAGCAGCGGGACGATCCACCACAGCGCCACCGCGACGACCGAGCCCGCCCACCACAGCACGAGCCGCACGTGCGCGCGGTTCCACCGGCGCGTCAGCAGCCAGATCCCGGGCAGGACCAGCGCCATCACGACCATCGCGCCGTTGACGCCGCCCATGCCCAGCACCGCGAGCGCGGACAGGGCGGCCGCACGGCGGGGCGAGCCGATCCTGTCCGCCAGCACCAGCGGCAGCAGCACCCACGGCAGCATGACGGCGGGCAGCATCTCCGCCGACAGCGGCCCGATCTCGGTCAGCACCCGCGGCGCGAGCGCGTAGGCGAGCGCACCCGCGTACCTCGTGGGCTCCTGGCCGATGCCGAGCGCGCGGGCGAGTCGCAGCGTGCCGTAGAAGGCGAGGCAGAGCAGGAGAGCGCACCAGAGCCGCTGGGTGATCCACGCGGGTACGCCGAGGATCTGGCCGGCCGCGAAGAACGGCCCCATCGGGAAGAAGTAGCCGTACGCCTGGTTCTGCAACTCGCCCGCCGTGGCCGCGGGGTTCCACAGGTGCAGTGCCCTGCCGAGGAAGCCGACCGGGTTGACGACCAGGTCGAGCTTCGTGTCGAAGGTGGCCGTGCCGAAGCGCTGGGCGAACGACAGCACCGTGAGTGCGAGGAGCACCCACGTCGTCGGGTTCCGGTGCGCGATCTTCAGGCTCTTGATGGCGCAGGAAGTTACCACCGGGTAGTGCTCGCGGGCGACTATCGCTATCTTGGGCCACCACGACCGTTCTGGGGGCACGTCCAGGCAGGTGGCGATGACTTCTTCGACCACGTTCGAGCAAGCGTGGGAACTGGGCGACCAGGTTCCCGGCTGGTTGACAGTTGACCAGGCGACCGCGTTGTGGAGAGCCGCGTCCCGCCTCGGGCCCGGCGCGCGGATCGTCGAGATCGGCAGCCACCAGGGCCGCTCCACCACCGTGCTCGGCATCGCGGCCAGGTCCGTCGGCGCGACGGTGGTGGCCGTCGACCCGTTCGTCGAGGGCAGGCTGTTCGGCGGCACGCCGACCCGCGTCCGGTTCGAGAAGAACGTCGCCCGCGCAGGCCTGACGGACGTCGTGCGGCTCGAAGCGGCCTACAGCACGGAGTTGCGCCGGCGCTGGGACGAGCGCATCGACCTGCTCTACATCGACGGCAAGCACGACTACTGGACCTACACCGACGACATGCTGTGGTCGGAGAACCTCGTGCCCGACGGGGAGATCCTGGTGCACGACGCGTTCTCGTCCATCGGGGTGACCAGCGGCATCCTGGCGAAGGTGTTGTGCGGCAACCGGTACGTGTACGTGGACCGGGCGGGCTCACTCGCGCGCTTCCGCCTGGCGCAGCCGGGCTGGGCCGATCGCAGGCGCCTGCTGGCCGAGATGCCCTGGTTCCTGCGCAACGTGGGAATCAAGGTCCTGCTCCGGCTGCGGCTGCGGCCGGTCGCGCGGTTCTTCGGCCACGAAGGGGAGTACGACCCGTACTGATCCGGCTGCCGTGTCTGGCTGCCGTGTCTGGCTGCCGTGTCTGGCTGCCGCGCCTGGCCACAGTGCCCGGCTGCGGTGTCCGGCCACAGTGCCCGGCTGCGGTGTCCGGCCACAGTGCCCGGCTGCGGTGTCCGGCTACTGCGGACGGCAGGCGGGCGGCTGGCAGAGCATCGTGCTCAGCGCCTGCGCGAAGATGTCGCTGATGCCGGCGGGGTCGACGGTCGTGAAGGACCGGCCCCCGGTGGCGTCGGCGATCCTCTTCAGCTCGTCCACGTCGACGTCCGGTCCCATGCCGATCGCGATGACGGGCAACGGCCTGCGCTTGTCCTGCAGCTTGGCCAGCTCGTCGAGCAGCTCGCGCTGACTGATCGAGTCGGGGTCCTCGTTGCGGCCGTCGGTCATGATCGCGACGATGTTGATGCGCCCGAGCTCCCAGTTCTTCCTGGCCTCCCGGTAGGCGGCCAGGGTGGTGTCGTAGAGGCCGGTGGCGCCGTTCGCGGTCGCGCGCGTCGCCCGGACGGCGGCCACGGCCTGGCCGCTCGCGAGGTGGTCCTTGACCGACGCGAACGGGATGATCTCCTTGTAGTCCTTGTCGCCGTCCAGCCTCGTGGAGAACTTCCACAGGCCGATCTGGGTGCCGGGCTTGAACATGCCGAGGCCGCGCTCGGCCGCGGCGACCGCCAGCGCCATCCGCGTCGTCCCGGTCCTGGGCACGGCCTGGTTCATCGAGCCGGACACGTCCAGCACGCCGAGCACCCGCGCGGTCAGCGTGAGCCCGCTCCACAGGCGCAGCGTCTCGTCCACGAAACCCTGGTCCAGCGCGGCGGCACCGTCGTCGGGCGGGCGCAGGCCGAACCTGCCGAGGTCCGGCGCGGACCGCAGGCGCGACAGGAACTTCTCCGCACCGGCCCGCTGCGCCTCCCCCGCGTCGGGCAGCACGACGTACGGGAAGTCGAGCGGTGGCACGGGGTTCTCCGGCGCGACCGCCGTGAGCCGGGCCGCGCCGGGCGTGGAGTTGTGCCGTTCCAGGGCCTGTTCGGACGTCGGGAACACGTCGAGCGGCCGGGCGAACAGGTCGTCCGCGCGGTCGGCGTAGTCGGCGGACACCGGCCTGATCGCGGCGACCGTCGCCGCCGCCGGGTCCTGCTCCCCCGCCGCGAACCCGCGCATCGCCAGCAACGCCGAGAGACTGGCCGGGTCCCTGGCCGGATCGGCGATCCCGCCGACGGCCTGTGCGCCGGGCCCGATCAGTTCGCGCCAGTTCTTGCCCTTCGCCGGGTCCTTGACGGCGAGCACGACCGGCGACAGCGCCACCGAGGTGCCCGACTCGGGCACGCGCCACGCGCCGGAGTCCCGCGCCTGCCGCAACCACATCGTCGACTCGGGCACCCACACCGAGGGCGACCCCGTTCCGTCGACGAGCCTCGTCATCGTCTCGCGCGCGGGCTCCGCCCTGACCTCGACGCGGTAGCAGTCCTCGCTCGTGCCGACCTGCTCCGCGACCTCGCTGAGCGCCGGCGCGACCGCGGGCGCGGCGGTGACCAGGACCGTCGCCGGGTCCGTGCAGCGGGTCGCGGTGAGCCGGTCGATGACGGCGTCACCGCCGATCCAGGCGACGACGGACAACACGAGCAGCACCGAAAGGCCGACGACGGGCGCCGTCACCCGCCGTGGTCGCACCATGGCGGACACCTTAGACAACCGGCTCCTGCGCCACCAGAACTCGAGGGTTCCGATTACGCCGGCACCGGCGGCCGCGAGTCACGTGACGGCAGGACCCGGATTCCGGCCGCACCCCGTGAGATCCGCTCGACTTGTCGACCTACAAGATCACGATTACGGTGGGAAGCGCCTCCAGTGAGTCGGGTTGAGATGGAAGCCCGGTGAACTACCTCGACGAGGGAGTCGCCGGTATGCCTGAACGTTCCCCTGCCCACGTGCTGAAGATCGCGTTGGTGGACCTGCCCACCCGCTCGTCCGAACAACGGGCCCACGTCACCGAACTGGCCGTCGCGCTGAGCCGCCACAGCCACGAACCGACGGTGTTCCGTCACAAATCGGACCCCGCCGCTCCTGAGCGCGTCATCGCCCGCGAAGGCTACGAGGTCGTGTTCGTGCCGACCGGCACACCACAACCGCGCGACGACGACGCCGAGCGGCACCTCGGCGAGATCGCCGAGTTCCTCGCGGGTCGGTGGCGGAGCAGTCCGCCGGACGTGGTGCACTCCCACGGCAAACTGGCCGGGCTGGCCGCCGTCACGAGCGTGGACCGCACGCGGACGCCGGTCGTGCACTCCGGGCACGGTGACGACTCGCCCGAACCGCTCCGGTCGGGCGACGCGGCCAGACTGCTCGCCCGTGAGGTGGCCCGGTTCGTCACCACGAGCGCCGCGGAGGTACCCGAGCTGACGAGGACCGGGGTGCACCGGGCGAGGATCAGCATCGTCCCGGGCGGCGTCGACCTCGACCTGTTCCACCCGGACGGTGCCGTCGCGCGCAAGCGGCACGCCCGCCGGATCGTCACCGTCGCGAACGCCGAGTCCAGTCGTGGCGTCGCCGAGCTGGTCTCCGTGCTGCCGCTGCTGGACGACACCGAGGTGGTGGTCGTCGGCGCCGGTGCGGAAGCACGCGAGCTGAGGTCGTTCGCCCGGCACGCGGGCGTCGCGCAGCGCGTCGTCCTCGCCGGGCGGGTTCCGCGCTCGGCGCGGCCCGCGCTGCTGCGGTCGGCCGACGTCGTCGTCTGCCTGCCCGAGACGGCGCCGTTCGGCCGGATCGCGCTGGAGGCGATGGCGTGCGGGACCCCGGTGGTCGCCACCGAGGTCGGCGTGCTGGCCGACGCCGTCGTGCGCGGCGTCAGCGGACTGCACGTGCCCGCGGGCAACCCGCGCGCCCTGACCAGGACGTTGACGCGGCTGCTCGACGAGGTCTCGGCGCGCGAGCAGCTGGGCATCGCCGCACGGGACCGGGCCACGGCCAGGTACTCGCGGGACCGCCTCGCGCGGGAGCTGACGTCGGTTTACGCGCGCGTCGCCGACGTGCCGGTCGCCGTGTCACCCCAGGCCGTGTCCTAGCCCTGTCCGGCACGTCCGGCGGGCGACGGCGGCAGTCGGGCGCCTCCTACCCGGCGACCGTGCCGGACCTGGTCAGCTGTGCCGGAGCGCCACGAGCGCGATGTCGTCGGCGGCCTGCTGGTCGCCGACCATCGTCGCCATCACCCGCGCGCACACCGCCTCCGGATCCGTCGCGGTGACGGTGTGCCGCAACCGTTCCAGGCCGGCGTCGAGGTCCTCGCCGCGCCGTTCCACCAGGCCGTCGGTGTAGAGCACGACCACGGTCCCCGGCGGCAGGTCGACGTCGGTGGCGCGGCGCCCGCCGGTGACGAGTTCGAACCCGACGGGCGGGTCGACGGGCACGTTCGCGAACGCGGGGTCCTGACCCTCCACCGCGACGACCGGCCGCAGGTGTCCGGCGACGGACAGGCGCATGCATCGCGCGGCCCTGTCGATGACGGCGTACGCGACGGTGGCCATCGTGTCGTGCTCGAAGTGGCTCGCCTTGCGGTCCAGTTTCCCCAGCACCACGGCGGGATCGGCGTAGTCCAGGGCGTAGGCGCGCAACGCGCTGCGCAACCGGCCCATGACGACCGCGGCTCGCAGCCCGCTGCCGACGACGTCGCCGATCACCACGCCCGTGCGCCCGCCGGGCAGTTCGAACACGTCGTACCAGTCGCCACCGACGCCGTTGCCCGCGCCGGGGACGTACCGGGCCGCGAGTTCCCAGCCCTGGGTGCTCGGCAGGTGTGACGGGAGCAGGCTCTCCTGCAGCAGGGTCGCGGCGGTGCGTTCGGCCCGCATCCGGTTGACGTACACGGCCATCGCGAGGCGGTCGGCGACCAGCCGCAGCGCGTCGGCCTCCTCGTCGGTGAACCGCCGCGACGTGGTGCTGCCGACGTGGACGACGCCGACCAGTTCGCCCTCCGCGACCATCGGCACGCCGAGCAGCACCCGCAATCCGTGTTCCCACAGCAGCGGGTTGACCACGGTGGACTCGTCGACGCGCTCGATCTGCACCGGGCGCAGGGTCTGCGCCACCCGGCCCGCGAACCCCTTGCCGAGCGGGACGCGCACGCCCTGGAAGACCTCCTGGTCGAGGCCGGAGGTCGCCCGCGCGACCAGTTGCACGCCGTCCTGGTCCACCAGCAGGACGGTGGCGGTGTCGACGGCGAGCAACGCGCGGACGCGGTCGAGCAGCACCCGCAGGAGCTCGTCGACGCCCAGGTCCCTGAGCGTCTCGTCCGTCACGGCGTCCAGCACCCGCCACCGGATCGCACTCCCCGCCCCGGTCATCCCGCCTCCGTCCCGCTCGTCGGCTGTGCGCGTTCCACGTCTAGCAGCCCCTCAACCGGCTTGCCCGAGATCGGTTTCGAGATCGCCCCGACCGGGTAGTGATCGTGTTCCTCCTCAGGGACACGGGACCACCGCGAACACGGTCTTGCCGTCGTCGGGCAGCAGGGTGATGCCCCAGGCACTGGAGGTGCCCTCGACCATCACCACGCCCCGGCCCCGGTGCTCGCCCAGCCGGGAGCGCCCGTAGACCGGGTGCTCGGAGGAGGTGTCGTCGACCTCGACCGTGACCTCGCAGGGCGTGCGGCGGCGCAGCACCCGCACCCGGCCGTGCCCGGTCGTGTGGTCGAGCACGTTGCTCACCAGCTCCGTCACGACGATCAACACGTCGTAGAGGTGGTCCTCGCCCAGTCCGGTCAACGCGCTGCCGACGTCGTGCCGCAGGTCCGTCAGCACCAGGTCGCGGTCGATGCGCAGGTCCAGGACCACGGACGGAACCTGGTGGGCCATGGCTGCTCTTTTCCCGCCGAGGACGCAAACGAGCCGGTGTACCCGGTGACGGCCGCTCTAAACCACGAATACTCGGGTCGTTTGCGGCGAGTCGACAACGACTCCCGGGTCGGGAATGCTGGACCTCTCGTTGAGCAAGCAGCGGCCGTGAAGAGAACCCAGCACATAAGGGGAACTGGCCGATGCACCACGTGGAGATCAGCGCACGCCGGATCGGCTCCGTCCAGGTGCTGGCGCTGCCCGACGTGTCGCACGACGCCGCGTCCCTCGTCGAAGCGCTGAACGCCACGGCAGGGGACGCCGCGCACGTCGTGCTCGACCTGAGACAGGTCACGCTGCTGTCCGTGGCGATGGCACGGGCCGTCGTCGGCTTCGGCGGGTCCGTCCTGCGTCGCGGCGGCGGGTGCTCGCTGGTCATGGCCCCGTCGAGCCGCGCGGCGGACGCGGTGCTGGACCACTTCGACGCCCAGCACGCCCTCTCCCGGCACAAGACGTTCGCCAAGGCGCTCGCGGACGCGGCGACCAGGAGGTCAGCGGACACCAGTGGTTTCGGCTCCGCGGTGAACACCCTGGCGTTCGACAGCACCGATCTGGAGGTGACCGAGGAGTTCCTCAGCGCGTCCTACGCCCCGATGCGGATCGGCAGCGACACCGGGACCTCCGGCGCGCACATCACCAGGGTCGCGACGAGCGGCCTGAGCATCGACCGCCTCGACCTGACCTTCGAGATGAGCTACGACGTGCAGCCGCTCGGGCAGATCTGCCTGTGCGACATCGAGGAGGGCACGGTCGAGGGACATCGGGTGGAGGAATGGCGGGAGGAGCGGTCGTTCGGTGCGGGTGAGCTGTTCTCGTTCTCACCGCCCGACCGCGCCTACGTCGGCCGGATCGTCCGCGCCCGCTACGGCATCACGATGTTCGATCCCGCGCTGCTGGAGCAGGTCGCCGGCGAACCGGTCCGGCTGCTGGACCACCGCCCGGTCGACGAGGCCGGTGCGCGGCACGTGCGCCGGGCCATCGCGCACCTGCGGGACGACGTGCTCGCCGTTCCCGGTGTCGGCGACGACGAGCTCGTGGTGGCGACGGCGACGCAGTACCTCGCCTCAGCCGTGCTGAAAGCCTTCCCCACCAGCGCTTCCGGCCTGGACGGCCGCGACTCGCACGCGGGCGTGGTGCGGCGGGCGATCGCGTTCGTCGAGGCGAACGCGGACCGCCCGATCGGTCTCGCCGACATCGCCGCCGCCGCACGCGTCTCCCCGCGGTCCGTCGAGCAGGCGTTCCGGCGCCACCTCGGCACCACGCCGATGGCCCACCTGCGGCGCGTACGACTGGACGGCGCCCGCGCGGACCTGCGCGCCTCGGACACCGGCGACATCGGCGACACCGCCGTCGGCCGGATCGCGACGCGGTGGGGCTACCAGCGGCAAGCCGCGTTCGCCGCGCACTACCGCGCCACCTACGGCGTCACCCCGCGGCAGACCCTGCACGACGACGAACCCGCACGCCGGGGCCTGCGTCCGAGGGCGGACCACGACCGGCTCACCGAGGCGGTGCTCGACCAGTTCGAGTCGCTCACCGGTGCGCTGCTCGGCGCCGCGACGGCGGAGGACGCGCTGACGTTCCTCGTCCGCACGGCCTGCGCGGTGATCCCCGGGGCGGACCTCGTCAGCGTGACGCTGCGGTCCGGCGACGCACTCACCACCGCGGCGTCCAGCGGTGCCGGGGCCGAGCAGCTCGACGGGATCCAGGCGGTCGCTGGACGAGGCCCCTGCCTCGACGTCACCACGCCCGAAGCGCCCGCGCAGGTCCAGTGCGACGACGTCGCCGCCGAACAGCGGTGGCCCGAGTTCGCGGAGGCGGCCGTCGCCCAGGGCCACCGCGCGCTGCTCACCACCGCGCTGCACGACCGCACCGGGGCGCTGACCGTCTGGTCGGCTCGTCCGGACGGCCTGTCGAGCGCGGACGCCAGGATGGCGGTGCTGCTCGCGATGCACGGGTCGCTGGCCCTCGCCCACGCACGTCTGGCCGAACAGGCCGGACTGCGCCAGGCAGAACTGCGGCGCGCGATCGAGAGCCGCGACGTCATCGGCCAGGCGAAGGGCGTTCTCATGCAACGCCTCGGCATCAGCGCCGACGAGGCGTTCGCCCTGCTGCGCACGACGTCCCAGCACCTCAACACCAAGCTCGTCGAGATCGCCCGCACCGTCGCGGCGCGCCGGGACGAGCTCGACGAGTAGCCGGTGGCGCGGGATGGGTACCCGTGCGCCACGAAGTCCCCCGAAGAGCGGAGATGGCCGGGTGCCAGAACGCTGTGCCGACACCGTCGGCGTGGAAGAGGAGTTCCTGCTCGTCGACGCGGGTTCCGGGCGGACGGTGATGCGGGCGGACGCGGTGCTGGCGCGCGTGCGGGACACCGCGCTCACCCGGTTCCACGCCGAGCTGGCCGGAACCCAGGTGGAGGCGGCCACCGGGCCGTGCACCAGCGCCGCCAAGCTCGGCGAGGAACTGGCGACCGCCCGTGGCCTGCTCGCCGACGCGGCCCGCGAGGAGGGACTGGAGCTGCTTTCCCGTGGCACGCCCCGCAAGGCCGCCACCCACTCGGTGATCTCACCCGGCGCGCGGTTCCACCGGATCCTCGACGCGTACGCCGGTGTCGTCGAGGACTACGAAGCGTGCGGCTGCCATGTGCACGTCGGAGTTCCCGACCGCGAGACGGGAGTGGCGGTGCTGGGGCACGTCCGGCCGTGGCTGCCGACGTTGCTGGCGCTGTCCGCCAACTCCCCCGACCACGGCTACGCGAGCTGGAGGATGGTGCAGCAGTCCCGCTTCCCCGGCTCCGGTGTGCCGCCGCTGTTCGCCGGCGCGGCGGACTACGACGCCCACATCGCCCGGACGGTGGCGTGCGGGGCGCTCGTGGACGCCGCGCAGTCGTTCTGGCTCGTCCGGCTCGGCACGAAGGTGCCGACGGTGGAGTTCCGGGTGGCGGACGCGGCGGCCGAGGTCGACGACGCGGTGCTGCAGTCCGCCCTGTGCCGTGCGCTCGTGCACACCGCGTGCCAGGACGTCGAGGCCGGTGCCGAGCCCCCTGCGGTGCGCGACGACGTGCTCGCGGCGGCCGTGTGGACGGCGTCGCGGTACGGCCTCGACGGCGCCGCGGTGCACCCGTGGCGCGAGTGCCGGGTGCCCGCCACCGCGGTGCTGGACGAACTGGTCTCGCGGGTGACCCCGGCGCTGGAGGAACGCGGCGAGCTGGCTCTCGTGCTTGGGCTGCTGGATCGCCGGGTATGACTGCGGAGTGGAGCTTCCCTCACCTCGCGGTCCTCTGTCCGAACGAGTCGTCGCCGCGCTGAACGGCACGCCGGACGGCCGCGTCATCGAGTTCGTGCCCGCCGATCCGTACAGCGAAGACCTCGCCATCGCGCTGTACACGTTGTACGAGCTGCATTACGGCGGGTTCACCGGCGTGGACCCGGCCTGGGAGTGGGACCCGGAACTGCTGCGGCTCCGGTCGCGCGCCGAGGACGTCTTCCTGACCGGACTCCGGTCCGATGTGGAGGGTGGGGACGACCTGGACGGCGCCCTGGGGGCGTTGCTGGTCGAACACGTGCCCGGCAACGGGGTGTCGCACCACCTGCGCGACCACGGGACCTGGGACCAGATGTGCGAGTACTTCGCCCATCGTTCGGTCTACCACCACAAGGAGGCCGATCCGCACGCCTGGGTCATCCCCCGGTTGCGCGGCAGGGCGAAGGCCGCGCTGGTGGCGGTGGAGTTCGACGAGTTCGGTGGCGGACGGGCCGACCGGATGCACTCGCGGCTGTACGCCGACCTGCTCGAAGGAGCGGGCATGTCGGCGGACTACCTGCACTACCTGGACGACGTGCCGGCACCCGCCATCGCGATCGTCAACATGATGTCGCTCTTCGGCCTGCACCGGTCGTTGCGCGGGGCCCTGGTCGGGCACTTCGCCGCCGCCGAGATCACGACGGCCCCGAGTGCCCACCGCATGGCGCAGGCGCTGACCCGGCTGGGCGCCGACCCGAGGTGCGTCGAGTTCTTCACCGAGCACATCGAGGCCGACGCAGTGCACGAGCAGATCATGCGCAACGACGTCATCGGTTCGTTGCTGGAGCAGGAACCCTCACTGCGCGCCGACGTGGTGTTCGGCATCCAGGCCACGGAACTGCTGGAGGCGCGGCTGGCCGATCACCTGCGGTCGTCGTGGGACGCGGGCGAGTCGTCGCTGCGGACGCGCCTGCGGTGGCTGGTGTCGCAGAACGGGTAGCGCTTGCTGCGGCGGCAGGCGCACACCGCGACCACGAAACGGTCGCTGGTGTGCGTCACGCCGTCATCGGTGACGAGCTCGACCGGACCTTCGACGAGCACCGGGCCGTTCGGCACGATCGTCACCCGGCGCGGGTTCTGCTCGGTCACCGCGGATCACCACCAGTTCCTCTTCTCGCTGACCGGGCTCGATCAGGCCCTGCTCCTCCAGGAACGCCGTCCTGGACCGCAACACCGGCCCGAACGGCACCGTGCGGCGTTGCACCACCGCCGCCTTCAGCCCGCAGTCCCGCAGCCGGCGCACCGTCTCGTCCACTCCGGACAGTGCGGAGTGGACCATCAGCAGCACCCCGCCCGGGTTGAGCAGGTCGAACGCCCTGGCGCACAACGGGTCGAGCAGGACCCGGCCGTCCAGCCCCGCGTCCCAGGCCCGTGCAGGACCTCGCGCGGCCCGGTCGGCGGGCACGTAGGGCGGGTTCGCCAGGACGAGGTCGAAGCTCTCGTCCCCCACGACGTCCAGCACGTCGCCGTGGCGGACCCTGATGGGCAGCCGGTGCAGCGCCGCGTTGACCCGCGCCGTCCACACCGCACGCCGTGAGACGTCCACAGCGGTCACCTCGGCGGCACCGGCGCGCATCGCCGCCAGCGCGAGAGCGCCCGTGCCGGTACCGATGTCCAGGACGCGGGCGCGCGCGGGAACCGCCGCCTGGCGCAGCGCTTCCAGGAGAAAAGACGTGTCTTCCTGTGGCGCGTAGACACCTCGCGCTCTGAGCAGCATCACGAACAACGAGTCGGCCAGTTCCACGACCTTGAAACAAGGTCGTGCGACGGTGTTTGCCCGGCGATTTCGTGGGCACCCGGCCCGCAACCCCGTTCTCTGCCAAGAGGAGCGTTGATGAAGGCCGTCACCTGGCACGGCAAGCGCGACGTCCGGGTCGACACCGTGCCCGACCCGCGCATCGAGTCCCCCACCGACGCCGTCGTCCGGGTCACGTCGACCGGGCTGTGCGGTTCGGACCTTCACCTGTACGAGGTGCTCGGCCCGTTCATGACCGAGGGGGACGTTCTCGGCCACGAGCCGATGGGCGTCGTCGAGGAGGTCGGGGCCGAAGTCACCTCGCTCAAGCCCGGTGACCGCGTGGTCGTGCCGTTCAACATCTCCTGCGGGCACTGCTTCATGTGCGACCGCGGTCTCCAGTCGCAGTGCGAGACGACGCAGGTCACCGACCAGGGCAAGGGTGCGGCGCTGTTCGGCTACACCCGGCTCTACGGCCGGGTGCCCGGTGGGCAGGCCGAGTTCCTGCGCGTGCCGCAGGCCCAGTACGGGCCGATCAAGGTGCCGGACGGGCCACCCGACGACCGGTTCGTCTACCTGTCCGACGTGCTGCCCACCGCGTGGCAGGCGGTCCAGTACGCCGAGATCCCGCGGGGCGGTTCCGTCGTGGTCTTCGGCCTCGGGCCGATCGGGCAGATGTGCGCCCGCATCGCTCGCCACCAGGACGCCGAACTGGTGATCGGTGTCGACCTCGTGCAGGAACGACTGGCGCGCGCCGAGGCGCACGGCGCGACCGTGATCGACACCCGCGACCACGACCACATCGGCGACGCCGTCCGGGCGCTCACCTCGGGCCGTGGTGCCGACGCCGTCATCGACGCGGTGGGCATGGAGGCGCACGGCGCGCCGGCGGCCAAGTTCGCGCACAACCTCGTGGCGCTGCTGCCGCAGGCGGCGGGCGCGCTGGTCACCGAGAAGGCGGGCATCGACCGGTTGAGCGTGCTGTACGCGGCCATCGACTCGGTCCGGCGCGGTGGCACGATCTCGTTGTCGGGCGTGTACGGCGGCATGATCGACCCGATGCCCATGATGGAGCTGTTCGACAAGCAGATCCGGCTCCACATGGGACAGGCCAACGTCCGCCGCTGGATCGACGACATCCTGCCGCTGCTCTCCGGCGACGACGATCCCCTCGGCGTGGACGACTTCGCGACCCACCGACTGCCGCTGCAGGACGCGCCGCGCGCCTACGAGATGTTCCAGAAGAAGCTCCACGGGGCTCAGAAAGTCGTGTTCCACCCGGCTGGCTGAGAAGTGACGCCCCCTTGGGCGGGATCACCGGGACCGTCGACGTCGATGTGGACGTGACGACCGCCTACACCAGTGGACGCCGTTCGGGTGGGCGGTGCCGCCCTTTCCGTTCCGGTCAGCCCCGCCGGGGCCGCGGCACGGACCGGAGGGCGAGGAACGCTTCGACCCTGTTCGGGTACAACGGCAGCAGCGCGTCCACCCCGGTGATCGCGAGCGGCTTGAGCACCCTCCGCGCGCCCGCGACGACCGCGAACGGCACGTCCATCGCCCTGGCCTGGTGCTCGACGGTGATGAGGAGGTTGATCCCGGTCGAACCGAAGAAGCTGACCGCGTCCAGGTCGATGACCAGTGCCGCGGGGCCCCGCCGCACGGCGTCCAACGCCTCGCGCAACGGTGATTCGTCGGTCATCCGGTCGATCTCACCGGTCACGACCAGGACCGCGACCCCGTCCTGGTGTTCCGTCCGGGCCGTCAGCACGGCGGTTGTTCCGCTGGGCTGCTCGTTCATGGCGCGCTCCTCCCGGCAAACCGCGCGAAGCGCCGACGCGAGCCGCTGCCCAACCCGGAGAACCTGTCGATGACCTCACAAGACGCAGATCGGTGGTCTGTTTCCTCCACCTCACGCTAGGCCGTTGTCCGTCCCGGCACAACCGCTCCCCTGATCGGGCGACGGCATGATTGCCCGGCGCCACCTGCGGGTACCGCTCGCCGATGAGGACCTCGATCGCCCTGTTCACCCGCGACCTGCGGGTCCACGACAACCCGGTGCTGCACGCCGCGGCCGCCGCGGACCGGTGCGTCCCGCTGTTCGTGCTCGACAGCGCGATCACCTCGTCGTCGTTCTTCAACGCCAACCGCGCGGCGTTCCTCCTGGACTGCCTGCGGGACCTCGACGCCGCGCTGCGGGAACGGGGCGGCGGTCTGTTCGTGCGCGAGGGAAAGCTCGTCGACGAGGTCGCGAGGGTCGTGCGGGACCACGGCGTCGACGAGATCCACCTGGCCGCCGACGTCAGCGGCTTCGCGCGCCGCCGGGAGGAGGCGCTGCGGGAACTGGGCGTCGCGGTGCACGTCCACGACGCGTCGATCAACGCCGTGCCGCCCCTCTCGCTCACCCCGTCCGGCGGCGGCGACCACTTCGCCGTGTTCACGCCGTACTTCCGCCGGTGGGAGACCGCGCACCGGCGTGGCGTCCTGAGCGCACCCCGGCGGTTCGCGGTGCCCGCACCGGCCGGCGACCTGCCCGGTGAGCTCCACCGCGGCGCCACGTCACCGGACCTGGCCGCGGGCGGCGAGACCGCCGGCCGGAAACTCATGGCGGACTGGGCGCGCACGGGCGTGGCCGGCTACGCGGACCTGCACGACGCCCTCTCTGACGACGCCACCTCGCGCCTGTCCCCGCACCTGCACTTCGGCACGGTGTCGGTGACCGAACTGCTCGACCGCGTCGGCACCGCGTCCGAGGGGGCCAGGGCCTACACCCGCCAGCTCGCCTGGCGCGACTTCCACCACCAGGTGCTGGCCGCCCGCCCCGAGTCCGCCTCGCGGGACTACCGCACCCGCCACGACCGCTGGCGGAGGTCGGACCGCGACTTCGAGGCGTGGCGGGACGGCCGCACCGGCTACCCGATCGTGGACGCCGGCCTGCGCCAGCTCGCCCAGGAGGGCTGGATGCACAACCGGGCCCGTCTGATCACGGCGAGCTTCCTGTGCAAGACCCTGTACGTGGACTGGCGGCGCGGTGCCCAGCACTTCACCGACCTGCTGGTGGACTGCGACCTCGCGAACAACCAGATGAACTGGCAGTGGATCGCCGGAACGGGCACGGACACCCGCCCGAACCGGGTGCACAACCCGGTGGCGCAGGCCAAGCGCTACGACCCGGACGGCGCCTACGTCAGGCGGTACCTGCCCGAACTGTCCGATGTGGACGTCCGATACCTCCACGAACCGTGGACGCTCCCCGACGACGAACGCGCGGCGCTCGACTACCCGCCGCCCCTGGTGGACCTGCGCGAGGCCGCCGACAGGTTCGCGGCGGCCCGTGCCGCGGGGAAGTCCAGGGCCGTCAGCGCGCGAGCCCGTTGAGGACCTCGGTCAGCTGCTCCTCGGTGTCGTCGCCGAGCTTCTCGAACACCAGTTTCGCCGCCGGTGCGGCGAGCTTGGCCGCACCGTGGAACTCCAGGTCGTTGGTGTAGGTGATGCTCGACCCGGTGCCGTCCGGGACGACGTCGATGGTCTCGGTGGAGGTCGCGGTGTCGTTGCGGCCCACCAGGACGACGCGGTCACCGGTCAGCTGTTCGAGGGTGTAGGTCAGCTCGGTGGTGATGCCCGCGATCTTCGAGGTGTTGTGCCAGTTCGCACCGACCTGGACGGGACCGCTGTCGTTGCGGGTGCAGCTCTGCGTGCCGGGGTCCCAGCGCACGGCGTTGCCGAAGTCGGCCAGGTACGGCACGACGACGTCCGGCGCGGCGGTGACGGTGAACGTGCGGGAGACGGTGGTCATCGGAAGTCCTTTCCACGGTTGCAGCGACGAATACCCGCCGGGAAACATCACCGCGCCTCGTCGCTCTTCCGCTGCCTTTCCTCCTTCATCCGCTTCTCCAGGCCGTGCCGTTCCCCGTCGGCCAGGTCGTCGCGCACTGCCTGTTCGACATCGCGGAAGACGTCGTAGTAGGAGTCGTCGTACTCCTCGACGACCTGGAAGGTCCACCGTCCGGAAAGGACGTCGTGCCCGAGCAGCTCGCGCTGCACGCGGTCGGCGTGGTCCTCGTGCCCGGCGGCGCGCAACGCCTCGACCGCGTCGCCGAGCTCGAAGTCGGCGGTGCCGGTGAGCTGGTGGAACGAGTACAGGTGGCCGCGGGCGCGTTCGGTGGTCTCCAGGGCCTTGCGCAGCTTGCCGACGGCATCGGTCGTCTTGTCGTCCATGCCCGGCCGGGTACCCACTTCACAGGGCCGGACTTCACAGCGCCGGACTTGCCTCGACCGTCTCTCCCCGCGCGATGCCCCGCAACAGCGCCCGCAACGTCTCCCGGGCGTCGTGGCGCGGTTCCCAGCCGAGTTCCGTGCGGGCGCGTGACGCGTCCAGCAGCGGCGATTTCAGGGCCAGGTCTACCCATCCCGGTGCAGTGGGCTGCATCCGGAGCCGCCACGTCCCGTTCGCGAGGCCGCGCAGCAACCGCGGCGGGACGGCGACGTGCCTGCCGCCGAGCACCTGCGCCAGCACGTCGGGGGTGATCACGGGGTCGGCCACGAAGTTCACCGCGCCCTCCGGGCGTCGGCGCAGGATCCGCACGAGGCCGTCGGCGACGTCGTCCGAGTGCACGAACTGCGTCACCAGGCCGCGCGGCACCGGCACCACCGGAATCCGCTGTCCGAACAGGAACCTCGGCACGAACGGCCCCAGGAAGTACTCGTGGATCTCGGCACCGGCGTCGGACTGCAGGACCAGTCCCGGCCGGGCGCGGGAGATCAGCAGCTTCGACTCGAACTTGGTGAGCATGTGCTCCACGGCGGCCTTGTGCCTGCTGTAGGAGGACGTCGACACGCCGCCGACCGGCCAGGACTCGTCGACCCGGCGGTCCTTCGGGCCCGGCGAGTAGGCGCCGACCGACGACATGTGCACCAGGTGCGGCACCCCGGTGGCGACGGCGGCGTCGAACACCTGAGCCGACCCGGCCACGTTCGTCCGGTACAACAGCCGCTCGTCGCGGGAGGGCTGGATGAGCCACGCCAGGTGCACGACCGCGTCCGCCTTCTCGAACGCGCTCTTCAGCACCTCCTCGGCGCCGGCCCTGCCCAGCTCGACCGGTGTCCACCGCACCCCCTGGTAGGGCGGCACGTCATCCGGGGTGCGGCGGGAGAGGCCGTGGACCTCCACGTCCGGCTCGTCGGCGAGCCTGCGCAGCAACGCGGTGCCCACGTTCCCGCTCGCACCGGTGACGACAACCCTCATGTCCGTGCCCCTTCGGTCAGCCACCCTGTACTCGAACGGGTACCCGTTCCCCCTCCTGACCAGTCCCGGGTGGGCGATGCCGGACCGGGAGTTTCGAGGCTCCCGTGCCGGGTACCGCCACGGGATGGACCGCATCACCGAGATTTGGGGCGCGCGGACCCCGCACGCCCGGGACACGCCCTGGCCGGAGCGGGTCGACCTGCAGCTGGCGGACGGCCTCGCCGAGTCCGATGTGGACTCCTGGGTGCAGTCGGCCTGCGTGCTGTGCAGCAACGGGTGTGGCTGCGACATCGCGGTGAAGGACGGCCGGGTGGTCGGGGTGCGCGGCCGGGCGGCCGACGTGGTGAACCGCGGCAGGCTGGGTCCCAAAGGGCTCTTCGGTTCGTGGCAGGCACACCGCACGGACCGCCTGACCACCCCGCTGATCCGGCGCGGCGGCCGGCTCGTCGAGACCGACTGGGACACCGCGATGGCCGAGGTGGTGCGCCGGTCGCAGGAGCTGCTGCGCGAGTCCGGGCCGCTCTCGCACGGGTTCTACACCAGCGGGCAGCTGTTCCTGGAGGAGTACTACACCCTCGGCGTGATCGGCAAAGCCGGTGTCGGCACGCCGCACATGGACGGCAACACCCGTCTGTGCACCGCGACGGCCGCCGCGGCGTTGAAGGAGACCTTCGGCTCGGACGGCCAGCCCGCCTGCTACGCCGACGTCGAGGCGTGCGACGCGTTGTTCCTGTTCGGGCACAACATGGCCGAGACGCAGACCGTGCTGTGGTCGCGCGTGCTGGACCGCCTCGAAGGCCCCGACCGGCCTCTTCTCGTCGCCGTCGACCCCCGGCGCACGAAGGTCGCCGAAGCCGCCGACGTGCACCTCGCCCCGTTGCCCGGCACCAACCTGGCGTTTATGAACGGCCTGCTGCGCGAGCTGGTAGAGCACGGCTGGGTCGACCGGGACTACGTCTCCGCGCACACGATCGGGTTCGACGACCTGGTCGCGACGGTCGAGCCCTACACCCCCGAGCACGTCGCCGAGATCTGCCGCGTCTCCCCCGCCGACCTCCGTCGCGCCGCCGAGATCTTCGGCACGAGCCGGCGGGTGCTCTCCACCGTGCTGCAGGGCTTCTACCAGTCCCACCAGGCCACCGCGGCGGCCTGCCAGGTCAACAACCTGCACCTGCTGCGCGGCCTGATCGGCGAACCGGGTTGCGGCGTGCTGCAGATGAACGGCCAGCCGACCGCCCAGAACACCCGCGAGTGCGGCGCCGACGGTGACCTGCCCGGCTTCCGCAACTGGGACAACCCGGCGCACGTCGAAGAGCTCGCGAACCTGTGGAACGTCGACCCGCTCACGATCCCGCACTGGGCACCGCCCACCCACGCGATGCAGATCTGGCGGTACGCCGAGCAGGGTTCGATCCGGTTCCTCTGGATCTCGGCGACGAACCCGGCCGTCTCCCTGCCCGAGCTGTCCCGGATCCGGTCGATCCTGAGCAGCGACGACCTGTTCGTCGTCGCGCAGGACGCCTTCCGCACCGAGACGACCGAACTGGCCGACGTGGTGCTGCCCGCCGCGATGTGGGGCGAGAAGCAGGGCACGTTCACCAACGCCTCCCGCGTGGTGCACCTGTCCGAGCAGGCGGTGCTGCCGCCCGGTCAGGCCCGCAGCGATCTCGACATCTTCCTCGACTACGCGCACCGCATGGGGTTCCGCGACCGCGACGGCAACCCGTTGATCACCTGGAAGGACCCGGAGGGCGCGTTCGACGCCTGGCGCGAGTGCAGCCGCGGACGCCCCTGCGACTACACCTCCCTGTCCTACGCGGAGCTGCGCGGCGGCAGCGGGATCCCGTGGCCGCACGGCCAGGAACGCCTCTACACCGACAACGTCTTCCCCACGGCGGCGGAGGAGTGCGAGGACTACGGCCACGATCTCCTCACCGGTGCCGGCGTGACGCCGGAGCAGTACCGCGCCGCCCGGCCGGACGGACGCGCGTTCCTCAAGGCGCTGGAACACACGCCACCGCCGGAGTCCCCGAGCGCCGAGTACCCGTTCCTGTGCACGACCGGGCGCACCGCGTACCACTTCCACACCCGCACGAAGACGGGCCGGTCGAAGCCGTTGCGCGACGCCGCCCCCGAGCCGTGGGTCGAGCTGTCCGCCGCCGACGCGGCCGGTCTCGGCGTCGAGGAAGGAGACGTCGTGCGCGTCGAGTCGGCGCGCGGCGGCGTCGAGGTGCCGGTCCGCACCGGACGGTGCCGCGACGGCGTGGTGTTCCTGCCGTTCCACTACGGCTACTGGGACTCCGGTTCCGGCGAGCACGACCGCGCCGCGAACGAGCTGACGCTCACCGAGTGGGACCCGGTGTCGAAGCAGCCGCTCTTCAAGATCAGCGCCGTGCGGATCACCAGGAAGGACTGACCGTGCACCTCGCCACCTACCTCGGACTCCTGCACGGCTCGTTGCGCACGCTCGCCGACGCGTTCCGCGAGGTCGCGTCCGGGCACGGCGACGAACCAGACGTGCGGCTGACGTGCCACACCCTCGCGAACCGGATCGACCGGCAGGCCGAGAAACTCGCTCCCGTCGTCGAACGGTACGGGGAACACCGGGAGGCCGAACCGGAGCGGCTGCACGCGGCCGGCCTCGACTCGGCCCGCGGCGGTGGCGTCGGGCTGTTGCGCGACCTGCAGGACCTCTACGCGCTGACCTCGTTCACGGACATCACCTGGACCGTCGTCGGCCAGGCCGCACAGGGGCTGCGCGACACCGAACTGATCCAGGTCGTCCACGCCTGCGAGCAGGACACCGCCCGGCAGCTGGCGTGGCTGAAGACCAGGATCAAGCAGAGCGCGCCCCAGGCATTGATCGTCGGCTGATCACCGCAGGGCGCGCAGCGTCTCCCGGCAGATCTGCAGGTTCTCCTCCGGCTTCACCACGTGCACGGGCACGTCGCCGAGGATCCCGAGTCCGGCGAGGACGGCCTCGCGGACCTCGGGCTGGTCCCAGCCGATCTCGCCGGTGAACACCAGCGCGTCGACCCGGCGCAGGGAGACCGCCGTCGCCGCGAGCTCACGGCTGACGCGGTGGGCGAACACGGCGAGCGCGAACGCCGCCTTCGGGTCGTCGGACGCCACGAGCTCGCGGGTGTCGTCCGACAGGCCGCCGGACAGACCGAGCAACCCGGACTCCCGGTACAGGCCGTCCCGCACCTCGTCGAGCGTCAGCCCCTGCTCCAGCAACCAGAGCACCATGCCGGGATCGACGCTGCCGGAGCGCTTGGCCATCGGCACGCCGTCGAGCGGGGTGAACCCCATCGAGGTGTCGACGCTGCGGCCGTTCTCGATCGCGCACACCGAGCACCCACCGCCCAGGTGCGCGGCCAGCACGTTCGGTGCGTCGACCCGGCTCGCGACCCACGCGTACGACAGGCCGTGGAACCCGTAGCGCCGCAACCGGAACCTCGTCCGCCACGACTCGGGCACCGCCCAGGTGGCCGCCACCTCCGGCAGGTCGCGGTGGAAGGCCGTGTCCGGGCACACCACGTGCGGGACATCCGGAAGCCTGTCCCGCAACGCGCTGAGCAACTTCAGGCTGACCGGTACGTGCAGTGGTGCCAGCGAACAGGCGTCGCGCACGAGTTCGACGACGCTGTCGTCCACCACCGTCGGAGCGAGCAGTTCCGGTCCGCCGTGCACGAGCCGGTGCCCGACGGCGTCGACGTCGTGCTCCAGCAGGTCGTCCAGCTCCGCCTCGCTCTCCGCGCGGGCGAGGACCCGCTCGGACGAGGCGTCCACGACCTCGGCCTGCAGGCTGCTGGAACCGGGGTTGATCGTCAGCACGGTGCTCACGCCCCCACCTCCGGCGGGTCCTGGCCGTCGCGGCGGGCCTGCTCCAGCAACCGGTCGCGCTCGGCCAGCAGGTCGTCCGCGACGTCCACGCCCGCTCGCCGCGCCGCGTCGGCCGCGAGGTCGTAGCGGCTCATCTCGTTGCTCACCAACAGGTCGAACGGCGTGGTCGTCGTGCCTTCCTCGCGGTAGCCGTGGACGTGGAAGCGATCCGGGCGCGGACGGCCGTGCAGCGTGATGTGCACGGCGGACGGATAACCGTGGAAGCCGAACACGACGGGGACGTCGTCACCGCCGAAGCAGCGCGCGAACTCGTCGTCGGGGAGACCGTCCGGTGCCAGGCACAACAGATCGGTCACGTTGGTCAGCCGCACCTTCAAACGCGGCGCCCGTTCGCGCAGCAGCCGTGCCGCCGCGACGGTCTCGACCGTCGGCACTCCCCCGGCGCAGGCCAGCACCACGCCGGGTTCCCCGGCGTCCTGCCAGACCCCCGCGCCCGCCGCGCAATGACGCCGCGCCGCGTCGAGGTCGAGCCACTGCGGCCCTTCGTGCTTGCTCGCCACGACGACGTTGATCCGGCCGGTCGAGGCGAGGCACTCCCGCAGCGTCACCAGCAACGTGTTCGCGTCCGGCGGCAGGAAGATCCGCGAGACAGCGGCCTTCTTCGTGAGCACGTTGTTGATGAACCCCGGTCCCTGGTGGCTGTAGCCGTTGTGCTCCTGCCGCCAGCCCTCGCTGGTCAGCAGGTAGTTCAGGCTCGCGACCGGCTCCCGCCACGGGACGTCGCGCGCCATCGTCAGGAACTTGGCGTGCTGGTTGACCATGCCGTCCACAATGGACACGAAGGCCTCGTAGCACGGGAACAGGCCGTGCCGTCCGGTCAGCAGGTACCCCTGCAGCACCCCCTGGCAGAAGTGCTCGGACAACACCTCCAGCACGCGGCCGTCCGGCGAGAGGTGTTCGCTGTACCCCTGGAAGTCCCGCGTGAAGGCGCGCCCGGTGACCGTCAGCACCTCGTCGAGCTTGTTCGACGCCAGCTCGTCCGGGCAGACGATGCGGAAGTCGCGCCGGTCCTCGGTGGCCGCCATCAGCGCGGTCAGCCACGCGCCGGCGGTCCTCGTCGGGCTGGCGGGCTCGTCGGTGGCCACGGCGAACTCCGCGAGGTCCGGCAACGGCAGCTCCCGCCGCAGCGCACCCCCGTTCGCCTGCGGTACCCGGCCGAGACGCAGGTCCTCCGGCGGCAGTTCGTCCAGCAGGTCCCGGTGCGGCACCCCGTCGGCGACAGCTCTTCCGGCCGGTACGAACGCAACCAGCGTTCGACCAGCTCGACCTGGTCGTGTTCGAGCGGCACCTGGTGGGCGTGGAAGGTGCCTTCCAGCGGCCTCCCACCGGCGTCCTCGCGGGGAACGCCCCACCCCTTGGGGCTGCGCAGCAGGACCATCGTCCGGCGGTCCGCCGCGGCCAGCGCCGCGTCCAGCTCGGCATCCGGGTCCGCCGTGGACTCCACGTCGACGACCCGCGGCGCCCATCCCAGCGCCCGGAAGTGCGCGATCAGGTCCTCGTCGGCCATCGACGCGTACACCGTCGGCGAGGAGATCTTGTAGCCGTTGAGGTGCAGGATCGGCAGCACCTGGCCGTGCGCCGGGTCGTCGAAGAACGTGCCACCGTGCCACGAGGCCGCCGTCGGCCCGGTCTCCGCCTCGCCGTCCCCGACGATGCACGCGACCAGCAGTCCCGGATCGTCCGCCGCCGCCCCGAAAGCGGTGGAGAGCGCGTACCCCAGTTCCCCGCCCTCGTTGACGACACCGGGCACGGCGGGCGAAAGGTGGCTGGGAAACCCGCCGGGCCAGGAGAACCGCCGCACGAGCTCGGTCAGCCCTGCCCGGTCCCGGCCCAACGCGGGGTCGAACACCTCGTGCGTGCCTTCCAGCCACAGGTTGGCGTGCACCGCCGGGGCGCCGTGGCCGGGCCCGGTGACCAGCAACGTGCGCCGCCCGCTGTCCTTGACGAGCTTGTTGAGACCCCGGTAGGCGAACGTGATCCCGGGACACGTACCCCAGTGGCCGAGCAGCCGCGGCTTGAGGTGCTCGGCCCGCAACGGCTCGTCGAGCAGCACGTTGTCCCTGAGGTAGATCATGGCCGCGGCGAGGTAGTCAGCGGCGCGGCGGTACCGCCGGGCGGTCACGCGACCTCGAGAACGGTCTTGAGCCATCCGTCCTCGCGCAGGTCGAACGTCCGGTACGCGTCGATCGCCGACGTGGGCTTCTCGTACTGCGTGATGAACGGGATCGGGTCGACCACCCCGGTCAGCACCAGGTCCATCAGCCGCGGCAGATAACGCCGGTGGTTGCAGTTGCCCATCCGCACGGTGAGGTTCTTGTTCATCGCCTCGCCGATCGGGAACCGGTCGAACCCGGGCGGGTACACCCCGATCACGCCGACGGACCCGGCCTTCGCCACCATCTGCACCGCCCACCGCAGCGCGAGGCTCGGCGCCGACCCGGGCTGCCACAACTCGCCGTCCGGCGACGCGTCCGGCGCGGCCAGCTCCTTCTCCTCGCCGAAGTCGGCGAGGTCCTCCACCCCGTCCGCCGCGGGCCCGGACGAGGGACGTTCCGCGTCGATCCCGACTGCGTCGACGACCCGATCCGGCCCGACACCACCGGTCAGCTCCCTGACCACCGCGACCGGGTCCTCGGTGCTGAAGTCCACGACCTCCGCGTTCTGCGCCCGTGCCTTCTCCAGCCGGGACCTGTTCCCGTCCACCACGAGCACCCGCGCGGCCCCCTGCCGCTTGGCCGAGGCGATCGCGAGCTGCCCCACCACACCGGCGCCCAGCACCACCACGGTGTCGCCGTCGCCGACCTCGGCCAGCCGGGCACCGAACCACGCCGTGGGAAAGATGTCCGAGAGCAGGATCGCCTGGTCGTCGGTGACCTCGTCGGGAACCCTGACCAGCGTCGTGGAGGCGTGCGGGATCCGCGCGAACTCGGCCTGCAGGCCGTTCACCGGTCCGGTCGACTGAGGCCCGCCGAAGAAACAGGTGCCCGCCGCCGGACCGTTCGGGTTCGCCTTGTCGCACTGCGCGTAATACCCCGCACGGCAATACGAACACGTACCGCACCCGATCGTCGACGTCACCACCACGCGGTCGCCTGTGGAGAACCCGCGCACCGCGTCGCCGACCTCCACCACGACACCCACGGCCTCATGCCCCAGCACGGTGCCCTCCATCATGCCCGGCAGGGTGCCCCGCACCATGTGCAGGTCCGTGCCGCAGATGGCGCTGCGGGTGATGCGCACGATCGCGTCCGTCGGTTCGAACAACTGCGGATCGGGCACGTCGTCAAGGCGGATGTCGCCCGTTCCGTGCCACACGACAGCCTTCACGTCAGTTCTCCTCTCAGCGGCCACTTCGCGATCGTGTTCCCGCGACCGACCGGCACAAACACGGCCCGGACGGGTGTCACCAGCCGCCCAGCGGGTAGGCGCAGACCACGGAGGCGCCGGCCCGGCGCCGCACGGAGTCCTCATCGGACTGACCTGCTGGAGGCTGCACGAAACGGTTGTGCGCAGAGGGGAAGCGTCAGGACGCTTCGGTCGGTGCCGACGGAGGTGTGCGCCGCAGCAGGAGAACGACGAACCCGAGGACTCCGCGGTAGCCGCCCAGCCAGCCGGTGCGGTGGTCCGCCGACATCCGCAGGGCGACCTCGCTGTCGGGGTGGTCGGGGTGGTCGAGAGCCCACTGGGCGAGGGTGCCGGTCCAGCACCACTGGTACTCGTCCCACTCCTCGATGGTGCTGGTGTGCCCGTAGACCGGTGTCCACCCGTCGGCGACGACCTGGGCCACGGTGGTCGGGAGGTCCGCGAACTTCTGCGGGCCGCTCTCGATCTCCGCCCGGACGGCGGGGTCGGGCTCGTGCTCCCAGAAGCAGTCGCCGAGCAGGAGCAAGCCGTCTTCGGCGAGGTGCTCCCGAGCGGCGTTCAACGTCTCGAGCAGCCCGCCGAACGCGTAGGCGGCTCCCACGCTGAGCACCAGGTCCGCCTTCCTGGACGACCGGTACTCGGCGACGTCCTGGCGGCGCAGTTCGAGCCGGTCCGCCACACCGAGCCGGGCGGCCTCGCCGAGGACGTCGTCGAAGCCCGCGCCCGAGATGTCGACCCCGACAGCCGTTGCGCCGCCGTACGTCTGCAGCGCGCGCAGCAACCAGGTGCCGTCGCCACAGCCCAGGTCGATCAGGTGATCGTTCTGGCCGCGGACGGCCCGGTGCAGGAGGTGCGCCACTGTGCTGTCGCTCAGCGGAGCCGAGATCGGATGGTCTGCGTGCGCGAGAGCGCTGAGTTCACGTCGGTCCACACCGCTGTCTAGCAGAATCTCGATCTTGTGTCGCACGTGTTACCAGCGCGTCGATGCGGGCGTTCTCGCGTGGAATCGTGGCCGGGACGGGTACGCCGGGGACGTGCTGGACGCCGGCTGGCCGAGGCTGGTGGCTCGCCTGCGGATCCCGGGGCGTCGCCCGCGGCGAGGCCCGGACACGGCGCCTGCGCGGGATTCCGCCGCACGCCTGGTCGTCCTGCGGTCGCTGTTGGAGGTGACCACCCGCGCGGTCGCGCTCCAGCCCCACGCCGTGCAGGTCATCGACGCCTGCGCGCTGCCCGGCGACGTCCCGGCACAGGTGGCCGGGACGCGTCCGACCACTGCCGCCGGCACGGGTGAGCGCTGGACCTCGTCGGCGACACCCACCGCGCATCGCCGGAACACCGGCTGACCCAGCTGCTGCACCGCCACCCTGAGCATTCGCCACGTCACCGATCCCCGTCACGACGGTGGGAACTCGGCCACGTTTGAAACCGATGCTCCGGTGGTATCGACCAAGACCATCTCAGTCCCGTTCCGGAGGGTGCTCATGCAGATCCAGGTCAACACCGACCACAACATCCATGGTGGCGAACGACTGGCCACCTATGTGACCACCGACCTGGAAAGCAGCCTGTCCCGGTTCAGCGGCTGGCTGACCCGCGTGGAAGTGCACCTCAGCGAGGACGGCGGCGGCAAGCCAGAGGACAAGAAGTGCGTCATCGAGGCACGCCCGGGAGGCAAGCAGCCGGTCGCGGTCACCCACCACGCCACCACGGTGGACGACGCGTACACCGGTGCGGCGCACAAGCTGGGCAGGGTGCTGGACTCCCGGTACGACCGCGCCCACGACCACAAGGGCAGTGACAGCATCCGCCACATGCCCGCTCCGGAGGACCCGGAGCTGGTCGGCGCGACCGAGGACGAGGCTCGGGGCTGATCGAGGCGGCACGAGCGCCGTTGCCTCCCGGGCTCCTGTCCTGGGAGGCAACAGCCGTCCCGCCACGCGGCTACCGGGGGCGGCAGACCAGGCAGTCCTGACCGGCAAGCCCACGACTCGTCACGACCGTCACGACCGGCCGATCGCGAACACGTGGATGTTCCCGTTGGACGGCAGCGTCACCGAGGCGACCTGCTTCCCTGCGGGCGCCTCGAACGGTGCCGTCGCGAAGACCATCGCGCCCGGCCGCGCGCCGTCGGGGCGGTTGCGGTACTCGGCGCGGGCGACGACCGCGTTGCCGAACACCGGTTCCTGGCCGCCGCCGGGCAGCACCCAGTCACCGAACGACAGGTCGGCCTGGCCCGTGGTGCCGTCGGTGAAGGTCACCGTCGCGGTCGCGCGCTGGTCGCCGTTCGTGGCCGCGCCGATGAACGACAGGCGGGTCGCCGGTGCGTCGACCGCGATCGTCTGGCCCGCGGGTACGACGTTGTCCGCGCGGCCCGGAGGTGCGGCGGGCCAGACGAACGAGGTGCCCGCGACCTCGTGCGTCCTGCCGCCGACGAGTCCCGCGGCCGCGAGCGCCTGACGGGAGAAGCTGTTCCCGGCGCCGTCGACGTCCGCCGACCCCACGTCGCCGTCGTCGGAGATGCCGACGTTCCCGAGCGCCGCGGCGAGGCTGTTCTCCTTGGCCACCAACACGATGACCGAACTGGGCGACGCCGTCCGGCCGCCGGTGACGATCACCGGCACCTCGTAGTAGCCCTCGGCGGTGCCCGGTGCGACGGTGACGGTCGGCCGCACGCCGCCGCTGCCGGTCCGATCGTCCAGCGCGAGCGGGCCCTGCCCGGTGACGGTGATGCCCGCCGGAGGGGCCGCCGTCACCTCGAGCACGCGGTCGCGACCGCCCAGTCGCTGGGCGCTCACCTCGAACCGGCCCGTGCCACCGGGTGCGACGGTGATCTGGCTGGTGGCCGCCGCCAGGAAGGGCTTCTCACCGTCGCGATAGGACGGTGGGGTGCTCGTCGCCGCCCACGTCCGGTCCGGCGTGGCCGCGAGGGAGAAGTCCAGCCGGCCGCCGTCGCGGAAAGCGTTGCGCGGCAAGAAGGTGCGGTCCCAGCGGAGGCCGTTGAGCCGGAGCCCCTGCACGTACGGTGTGGTCGTGGACGCCTCGGGCGCCCGGATGTCGATCTTGCGTCCGGTCGGCAGCGAGAGCACCGCGCGTTCGAACAACGGGCTGTGCACCACGAGGTCCGGGGTGCCGGGGACGGCCGGGTAGACGCCCAGCGCGGCCCAGACGTACCAGGAGGACATCGCGCCGAGGTCGTCGTTGCCCGGTGCGCCGTCGGGTGTGGCGCTGAACGACGTCGTGGCGATGCGGCGCACGACCTCCTGCGTCCTCCACGGCTGCCCGACGTGGTTGTAGAGCCACGGCACGCCGAAGTTCGGCTCGTTGCCGATCCACATGTACGGCTCGTTCGGGCCGATGTTGAGCTTCTGGAAGAACGTGTCGAGGCGCTGCGACACCGCCGCCGGGCCGCCCATCGCGGTCACGAGGCCCGCCGGGTTCTGCGGCACCATCCAGGAGTACTGGGCGGCGTTGCCCTCGTCGAAGCCGTTCTGCCCGAACCTGCCGGGCCGCGGCGGCACGAACCCCGGCCCGTCCGGGAACCGGCCGTCCTGCCCGCGCGGCGCGACGTGGTCGGTGATGGGGTTGAAGACGTTCTGCCAGTACTGGCCGCGCCGGGTGAACTCGCGGGCGGTGGCGTGCTCCCCGATGGCCTGCGCGAACCGGGCGATGGCGAAGTCGTCGACCGCCCACTCCAGCGTGATCGACGCGCCGACGCGGGCGTGGTCGCCGCGCGCCGCGTCGTTGTTGGGCATGTACTCGCGGGCGACGTACTGCTCGATGCCGGGCCTCTCCTGGTACGCGCCCGGCGTGTGGTCCACCGAGGTCGCGCCCTTCACGAGGTACTTCAGCGCCGTCCGCACGTCGAAGTCCTTCGCTCCGAACGCGTGCAGCGTGGAGACCAGTGCCACCGAACTGTCCCCGGTCATCTGGCCGGTGTAGTCGTTCGCGATCGGCCACCGCGGCCACCAGCCGCCCTGCACGGCGTCGTTGGTCAGCGACTGCGCCATGTCGCTGGCCTCTCGCGGGAAGAGCATGGCCTGCAACGGTGCGAGCGAGCGGTAGGTGTCCCAGTCGGAGAAGTTCGCGTACTGGTGGCGGCCTTTCGGCAACGTCCTGATCTGGTCGTCGAACCCGATGTACCGGCCGTCCAGGTCGTCGAAGACGTTGGGGTGCAACAAGGAGTGGTACAGAGCGGTGTAGAAGGTCCTGAGCTGCGCCTGGTCCCGGCCGGCGACCCCGATCTTGCCGAGCGCACCCGACCACGCGTCCCTGGTCGCCCGCCGAACCGCGTCGAAGCCCCAGTCCGGCACCTCCCCCGCCATGTTCGCCTTCGCGCCGTCGACGCTCACGTACGACATCGAGACCTTCGCCCGCACGACCGCGCCGGAGCCGAACGTCAGGTACGCGCCCGCCCTGGGCGCGTCGGCGCTGTCCGAGCCGGGCGTGATGGTGCGGCCGTCCCACGTGCCGTGCGCGGTGAACGGCTGGTCGAAGGTGACGTGGTAGTAGAGGGTGTAGTCGTTGCCCTTGCCGCAGAAGTCGCCGGTGGTGACCGAGCCGCTGAGCTCCCTGTCACCGGTGATCCGCACGTCGGCACGGGAGTTCCCGGCGAGGCTGCCACCCGCCTTGAGCAACACCTGCGGCGTCGCGCCCTGCGGGTAGGTGAAGGTGGCGAGACCGGTGCGGGTGCTGGCGGTCAGTTCCGCGCGGACGTTCCCGAGCGTGACCGCGTAGTAGCCCGGCTCCGCCTGCTCGCCGACGTGGGTGAACGGCTCGGTGCGGTCCCAGGGAGCCGCCCCGATCTCACCGGCGACGGGCAGCAGGGGCACGTCGCCGAACGCCGTGCAGCCGACCGACGCGTGGGTGAGGCTGAAGCCCCGGATGCGGTCGGAGTGGTACTGGTAGCCCGCGTAGGAACCCTGTGTGTCCGGCGAGAACTGCATCATGCCGAACGGCCTGGACGGGCCGGGGAAGTTGTTGATCTCGCCTACCGTGGCGCCACCGCGACCGGTGCCGATCATCGGGTCGACGTACGCGGCCGGATCGGCCACCGGTTCCGGCGGAGGGTCCGCGAGCGCACCGGTGGGCGCGCCGAGCACCGCCGCCATGACCAGGGACATCGCTAACCCGAGTCGCACCAGGTCTCCTGTCGTCGACGTCATCTCCGTCGAACTTTCCGATCAGGAGGTGCCGCGTCAACGTTTTGGCGCAGACTTGGCTCGCACCGGACATCGCAGTCCACAGTGGACGATTAGATCCCCGGTCGTCCGCGCGGTGCCGGTCGCCGCGGCGTCACACCGTGATCCGGCACCCCTGGTCGTCGCGGTCCGCCGCGTCCTCGTCGTCGAACCAGTGGCCGTTCGGGCCGAGGTAGCGGAAGCACAGCGTGGTCCCGCGCGCCACGACGACCGAGGCGGTGCGGCTGCCGTTGGAACGAGCCCGGAGCGCGGTCGTCCCGGGAGTCCAGTCGTTGAAGTCACCGACCACGCTGACCGGGCCCGGGGGCTCGTGCCGGGGCAGCGCCCACGTCACTCGCACCTGCTGGTCCTTGGTGTGCAGGATCCGGATCATCGAGTCGTCGTTCCTTCCGCACTTCTTCGGTCCACCCTCGCGTTCCAGACTGCCGCCGGGCCGCGACGGGCCCGCGTGCTGACGCGCCGCGCGACGGGTAAACCGCCTGATCGAGTGGTCCGGCCGGAAGTTCGGCACGAGTTCCCGTTCGCGCCCGGCGTCAGTCGGCCGGTAGTGGCTCGGTCGAACCCTCGGCCACCGCTCGCTCCAACTTGTCCAGGATGCCCTTGACCAGCGCGCCGTAGGCGTCCTCACCCAGAGCGTCGGACACGGCCCGGGCCTTCTCGAGGAACTCGCGGGCGCGGGCCGCGTCGCCGAGCCGCCGGTGGTCGTCGGCGAGGCTGAGGTACAGCGACGGCATGAACCCCCGCACCTGCAACGACTGGTCGAACCGCTGGGCGCGCTCGTCGCTCACCCCGCGAACCGCGGCGAGGGCCCGCTCATCCCACGCCAGTTCGTCGCGTTGATCGTCCTGCAGGTCGGCCAGGAAGTGCGCGATCACGCAGCGGTGGAAGTCGTCGCCCCCGCCGTGCTCGACCTCGGCCCACATCGACTCCAGTTCTTCGCGGGCGGCGACCCGCTCCCCCGCCCGCCCACGCTGCACCGTCGCCGTCACCCTGGCCATCAGGTCGTCTTCCACCCCGGTCCTCCCCCTCCGCCGGCGGCCGGCCGTTCTCCACTCATCTGACTGGTCCGGGGCAGCCGGCACGGTCCACTTATGATGTTCGCGCAACGTGCGTCAAGCAGTCGGCGCCGTGGTTCCCACTCGCCGACCGAGGAGCACCGCGGCATGGCCGACCGCACGAGTCCGGGCTCGACGCCATCGTCCCACCACGACCGGCCGGACCCCGTGGCCCGCCTCGACGACACCGCCGCGGCACTGGCCGCCCTGCACGAGGCCTTCACCGGCGAGGAACCGCTCGAGGAAGCGTTGCGGCGCATCGCGGAGACCGCGGCCAGAGCGGTCCCCGACGCCGACGCGGTGACGGCCTCCCTGGTCACGGAGGACCGCCCGCGCACCGCGGCCACCACCGACTCCCGGCTGGCCGACGTCGACGAGCGGCAGTACCGCGCCGGACGCGGCCCGAGCCTCGACTCCGCGCGGCTGCTGCGCACGGTACGCGCGGCGACCGGCGAGCACCGCGACCAGTGGCCGGAGTTCGAGGCCGCCGCCGAGGAGCACTGCGTCCGCGCCTACCTGTCGGTCCCGGTCGTGCTGCCCGCGACGGACGGCGACCCCGAGCGGCACATCGGCTCGCTCAACATCTACAGCTTCACCGCCTCCGCCTTCGACCCGTTCGACGAAGGTCTCCTCCGCCTGTTCACCGCCTCGGCACAGGCGGCGATCACCAGCGCCCGGCGGTGGCAGCACTCCCGCGCCCAGGTCCAGCAGCTCGAACGGGCGCTCACCTCCCGCGCGGTCATCGACCAGGCCAAAGGAGTGCTGATGGCCGTGCACTCCTGCACCGCGGACGAGGCGTTCACCAAGCTGGTGCAGCAGTCGCAGCGCGAGAACGTCAAGCTCCGCGACGTCGCCACGAACCTGCTCTCGACCGTCCGACGCGCCTGAGCAGGAACTGGGCCGGCACGGTGCACGGCGCTCGCTCCTGCCGTGTCTGGTCTGTGCACGCGCCCCGCACGGAGGAGGATCGGAGTGGAAGTCCCTCGACCGGGTGAAGGTGGCGGGCCGTGAGCGGTGACGACTGGGTGTTCGGCTTCGGCTCCACCTCGTGGGAGGACCTCCTCGGGAAGGTGTTCGGCGGGCTCGGCCGGCCCTCGTCCGCGACGAGGCGCACCGATCACCACGGACGCGACCTCACCGCCGCGGCGCGTGACGGCCTGCTCGACCCGGTGATCGGCCGGGAGGACGTCGTCGACGAGGTGCTCGAGGTGTTGTCGCGACGCACCAAGAACAACCCCGTCCTGATCGGCGATCCGGGGGTGGGCAAGACCGCGATCGTCGAGGGCATCGCGGCCCGGATCGCGGCCGGCGACGTGCCCGCCACGCTCAGCGGCAGGCGGCTGGTCTCGCTGGACCTGGCGAGCCTGGTGGCCGGGTCGAAGTACCGGGGCGAGTTCGAGGAACGCCTGCGCGACGTGATCGAGGAGGTCGCGGCGTCGAACCGGATGGTGGTCCTGTTCATCGACGAACTGCACACCGTCGTCGGCGCGGGCAGCGCCGAGGACGCGCCGATGGACGCCGCGAACATCCTCAAGCCCGCGCTCACCACCGGACGGCTCCAGGTCGTCGGCGCGACCACGGCCGAGGAGTACCGCCGCCACATCGCGAAGGACGCGGCGTTCGAACGGCGGTTCCAGCCCGTCCTCGTCGCCGAGCCGTCGCCCGCCGAGACGATCGCCATCCTCCGCGGCCTGCGCGCCCGGTACGAGACGCACCACGGGGTGCGGATCACCGACGAGGCGATCGTGGCCGCCGTCGAACTGTCGGCCCGCTACCTCACCGACCGGTTCCTGCCGGACAAGGCGGTCGACCTGGTGGACCGCGCGGGCGCGCGGGTCCGGCTGCGCGAGAAGGCCCCGATGCCACCGGACCCGGCGGAGCTCGCACAGCGGGTGAGCCGGCTGACGCGGGAACGGGACGCCGCCCAGGCCGAGGACGCGCCGTTCCTCGACGACGACCTCCGCCGGGCGGTCGCCGAACTGGAGGCCGCCAGGGCCGCACAGGCCAACGCGCCCGAGGTAGAGCCGAACGACGTCGCCGAGGTCGTGTCACGCAGCACGGGCATCCCGGTCGCCCAGCTCACCGAGGCCGAACGGCACCGGTTGCTGCACCTGGAGGACCACCTGCACCGGCGGATCGTCGGGCAGGAGGAGGCGGTCGAGGCGGTGGCCGACGCGGTCCGCCAGGGCCGGGCAGGCCTCAAGCACCCGAACCGGCCCGTCGGCTCGTTCCTGTTCCTCGGCCCCACCGGCGTGGGCAAGACGGAGGTCGCGCGAGCCCTGGCGGAAGCGCTGTTCGGCTCACCGGACCACCTGATCCGGTTCGACATGAGCGAGTTCGGGCAGCAGCACACCGTCTCCCGCCTCATCGGCGCACCACCGGGCCACGTCGGCTACGAGGACGCCGGCCAGCTCACCGGCGCCGTCCGGCGCACCCCGTACTCGGTGCTCCTGCTGGACGAGATCGAGAAGGCGCACCCGGACGTCTTCAACACGCTGCTGCAGGTCCTCGACGCGGGCCGGCTCACCGACGCGCAGGGACGCACCGCGAACTTCACCAACACCGTGATCATCATGACCAGCAACATCGGCGCCGACCAGCTGCTCGCCGCCGCCACCTCGGGCACGGAAGTCGAGCAGCTGCGCGAACCGCTGATGGCCGCGGTGCGCCGTTCCTTCCGCCCGGAGTTCCTCAACCGCGTCGATGAGATCATCCTGTTCCGCGGCCTCGACCCCGGCCAGCTCAGGCAGATCACGGCACTGCTGCTCGACCGCACCCGCCAGCGGCTGCGCGAGCAGGACATCACGCTGGACGTGGACGACCCGGCGGTCGACTGGCTCGCGGCACGAGGCCACGTGCCCGAGTACGGCGCCCGGCCGCTGCGCCGCACGATCGCGAGGGAACTGGACCGTCGGCTGTCCCGCGCACTGCTGGCGGGCGAACTGCGCGGCGGGCAGCACGTCCTGGTGACCGTCGTCGACGAGGAGCTGACCCTGCACGTCACCGATCCCCCGGCCTGATCGTCAGCCCGGCTCGCCCGCTCCGTTAGGGTCGTTCGCGTGGCTCCAGCGGCAGAAACCGGCGACGACTTCGAGTGGGTGAGCGATCCGGCGACGGTCATGTTCTGCGTGACCTGCGTCCAGAACATGTCTGCCGAGGACCTGTTGTCAGCCGTCGGCGCGACGAGGATCGGCGACACCCGTTGGAACGCGGAAGATGCCCAGGTAGTGCCGTTCAGGCAGGGAGACGCCGGGCTTCGGGTCGCCCCGGCAGGCGAGTGGTCGGTTCTGATCGAGTTCCACTCCCTGAAGGGTGCCGACGGAGACTGGCTGCGGGAGATCTCACGCGAGCGCACCGCTGTGAGCTACTACCACACAGGAGGCGGATTGGAACGGTTCTCCCTCGCGGTCGACGGCGAAGTGGTGACGGAGTTCGAGCCCGCCCTGGCCGCGCATCGAACCGGGAGCAGTCCAGATCACCTCGTCGACGACATGCGTGCCGTCGGCATCGACCCAGACGGCTCGAGCGAACACGACCACCTCGGGCCGGCCACGCTCGAGTTGCTGGCCAGGCTCACCGGCGTCCGGGCAACGAGCAGAATGGTCGTGACCGAGCGCTGGCCCGCAGGGGCGATCCCGCGGCGCCGGAAGCATTGACCACAGCACGACTCGAATTCACGGCGAGGGACGAACACCCTCACCGCACTGGGGACCGACGTGAACCAGCACGACCTGTCCTGGGTGGACGCCTCGATGGGCCCCGGGCCCTTCCTCGGTGAGATCTTCGACCTCGTGCTCGTCCGCGACGTGCAACCGCTGGGAGCGCTGCGCCGCGCGGGCGACCTGATGGACACGCTCGAGCCTCGCACGCCCGAGCAGATGCGCCAGTCGCACACCTTCGACGACGGCTACCCAGGAATCGTCGCGGTCCTTCCGCTGAGCGGCTGAGCAGGGTCCGCCTGCTCAGCCCGTCATCCCTCATGGAGCCCCCAGAACTCGATCATGTGATCAGCACTGTGCGGGGCGGCTTCATGTCGCTGTCATCTTGGTGACGCGACGGGTCTTCGCAGGTTACGTCGCCGAAAGGTTTCAGTTCGATCCACACTGAAGTCATCGAGCCTACTGGAGGCACGGTTCCTGCGGGCCTGCAGGGAACCCAGCGACGAGCACAGCCAGCGGTTCCTGGACGCGGTCTGCCCGGTGCCGGTTGACACCGGGCGGGTGAGGGCAGGACCGCGGGGCGAGCCCGGTTAGGGTGGTCCGCGTGGGCGTATCCCTCTACTACGCGGCTCATCGCACGACCCCGCTGAACGAAGCCGAACTGGCGGCGGTCGGCCAGGCCGTCGACACCGCCAACGCGAACGCGCCGTTCTCGACGGACGAAGAGGGCCTGTACCTCTACGACCGGCTCGAGCCCGGAACGGTGCTCGACGGGTCGACCAAGCTGCCCTTCACGGACGACAGGGTGGTCCCGTCACTGGTGCACTGGCTGGCCGCGGTCACCGCGCTGCGCGGCGCGGTGCCGGATGCGGACTGGACCTTCACCCTCGACGACCTCGAGATCGAGTGGGACGAGCACACCGGCTACCACCTGCCCGGACTCACCGGCTGATCCCGCGACGGCCACCGGTCACGACCAGTTGCCGAGCTCCGCGTCGATGCGCGGGTCCGTGCGGACCCACACCTCGCCCGTGGAAGCTCCGGGTGGAGCGTCGACGCGCTCGAGTCCGAGTGTGCGGACCAGCTCCAGGAGGTCGTCACGGGCCGGGCCGGCCTCCTCGACCGTGTTGCTGTCGAAGAGGACGTAGTGCGTGTCCCAGCGGTCGTTGTACCCGGTGTCGGCCCAGATCCGGCAGAAGCGGGTCAGCGCCTCGGGGTCGAGCGGTGCGGCAGGCTCAGCGTCCGGTGCGGGCCCTTCGAGAAGGCTTTCGAGCAGGCCGAGTCCGGTGGCCTCGATGCCCAGGCCGTCCTCCTGCAGGCGCGTCACCAGGCCGTCCGCCATCGCGCACGGCCCGGAGAAGGTGAAGATCCCGGTGGCCGCCACGAGCGTGCCGCCGTCGGGGTGCGGGACCGCGCGCGTCTCCGGCACGTTCCGCACCAGGGCGAGCAGGTCTGGCGGTACGCCGTCGTACAGGGCGGCGTGCGCGCGGGCGTCCTCTGTGGAACCGAGAGGGCCGGCGGGGTCGAACGTCACCACGATGCCGCGTCCGCCGGCCGTGAACCAGGCGTTGACGGCGTCACCGGTGCGGTAGTGGGTGACGCCGGTGACCGTTGCCGGCTCGCGTCCGCCGGCGCGGGTCAGGACCTCCAGACGGCGGCGCAGCTCGCGCGGGTGGGTCCGCCGCAGCACGGAGCGGTCGAACTCGGATCGGAGCTCCGCGCCGCGTTCGTCACGACCCGCCCTGTTGCGGGCGGCCCGTTGCCCGAGGTGGGCCGACCGGGCCTGCAGGAAGCTCTCCGCGTCCGGCAGCCAGGGTCCGTGGAGGTCGAGCGCGGCGAACCCGCCGCGGGCGAACTCCGTCGCCAGGGTGTGGTGGTCGCTTCTGCTCGTCACGACCCGGTACTCGGTGTGCGGGTCCTGCCACCCCCTGACCCGGCAGATGGCGCCGATGTCGAGCATGAACACCAGTGCTTCTTCGGCCGCCGAGTCCTCCATGGAGAACGACGTGGTGTCCTCGCCGCGGCGCCGGGCCACGAACTCCAGGAAGGCGTCCGCGGCGGACCGGCTCCCGCCGGGGAGCCAGTCCTGCTCGTCGTCCCCGTCGTCACTGAAGGTCAGCGGTCTCATCGGCCCAGGCTATGCACGTCCCAGGTCCAGGCGGACCCGAGGGTCCGCGTCGACCGGGCCCGGTCGCACGGCGGCGCTCAGGAGTCCGTCTAGGGTGGACGGATGAAGGTTCTGTCCATCCAGTCGGTCGTCGCCCACGGCCACGTCGGCAACTCCGCCGCCGTGTTCCCGCTGCAGCGCATCGGGGTCGAGGTCGTCCCGATCCCCACGGTGAACTTCTCCAACCACACCGGGTACGGCGCGTGGCGCGGTCCGCTGCTGCCGCCCTCGGACGTGGCCGAGATCCTGCTCGGGGTCGAGGAGCGCGGGGTGTTCGGGCAGGTCGACGCCGTGCTGTCCGGCTACCAGGGCGGCACGGGCATCGCCGACGTGATCATCGACGCGGTGCGCCGGGTGAAGGCCGCGAACCCGGCGGCGCTCTACGCGTGCGACCCGGTGATGGGCAACGCCAAGTCCGGGTGCTTCGTCGCGCCCGAGATCCCCGTGCTGCTGCGCGACCGGGTCGTGCCGGTGGCCGACATCATCACCCCGAACCAGTTCGAGCTGGGCTTCCTCACCGGCACCGAGCCGGCGAGCGTCGAGGAGACGCTGGCCTCGGCCGACCTCGCCCGCGCGATGGGCCCGTCGACCGTGCTGGTCACGAGCGTCGAGCGGCCCGACCGGGAGGAGGGCACGATCGAGATGCTCGTCGTGGACACCGCCGGGTCGTGGCTCGTGAGCACCCCGCACCTGCCGTTCAAGGCGAACGGGTCCGGCGACGTCACGGCCGCGCTGTTCACCGCCCATTACGTGCGGACGAAGGACGCGGCGCTGGCGTTGGAACGCACCGCGTCGAGCGTCTTCGACCTGATCGACCTGACCTACCGCTCCGGCGAGCGCGAGCTGCGACTGGTGCAGGCCCAGGAGTTCTACGCGACGCCGCGGATGCAGTTCAAGGCCGAGCAGGTGCGCTGATCCGCCACGCCGGAGCAGACGTGGCGGGCGGGTTCGCGCTCGTGGCCGGTGACGCCCTCACGGGCTGACGAAGCCCGCCGCGCTCAGCACCGACTTGCCCTTGCCGGACAGCACGAACTCGACGAACGCCTTGGCCGCGGCCGCGTTCCGCGCCTTGGCGAGCGGCGCGATCGGGTAGTCGTTGACCGCCTGGTCGGCCTCGGCGAAGTCGATGCCCTCGACCTTGTCGCCCGCGGCCTTCACGTCCGTCCGGTACACGAGCGCGCCGTCGACCTCACCCAGCGAGACCTTGGTCAGCACCGCCTTGACGTCCTGCTCCAGCGTGTCCGGCGCGGGCGTCACCCCGGCGACCTCGAAGACCTTCTTCGCCGCCGCGCCGCAGGGCACCTGCTCGGCGCACAACGCGATCTTCTTGCCGGCGTCGGCGAAGTCCGGCAGCCCGGCGATCCTGCCCGGGTTGCCCTTCGGCACCGCGATGGCGAGTTTGTTCCGCGCGAACGTCGTGGGCGCGTCCGTGATGATCTTGGTCTCGGTGACCTGCTTCATGTTCGCGGGCGCGGCCGAAGCGAACACGTCGGCCGGAGCGCCCTGGTTGAGCTGCTGCGCCAGGGCGGAGCTGCCGCCGAAGTTGAACTTGACCTTCGTACCGGGGTTCGCGGCCTCGAAGTCCCCGCCCAGCTGGGTGAACGTCTCCGTGAGCGACGCCGCCGCGAACACCGTGACGTCACCGGTGACCTTCGGCGCCCCCGCACCGGACGCCGGCGCACCGCCGCTCTGCCCACCGGACCCGCAGCCCGCGAGCGCCAGCGCGGCCGTGGCGGTGACGACGAGTCCACGCGCGATTCTGGACATGACCTCAGGCCTCCGGGACTTCGACGACTGCACGAGCGAGTTCGACCCGAAGCGACGAGCGATCCGCAACCTCGGCTCGAAGGCATCCTAGGTTCCGCTTTTGCGGAGACAAAGCCCAGCAGCGTTTGCGGAGACAATCGTGATGTGAACACGTGATCGCGGAACACATAGGTGATCAGACCCGCAGATGCGTTCAAACGAGCGAACTCCGGGATTTGTCTTCTGCAGGACCGTCCGGCGTCGTACCGTGGGTGGCGTGGACCTCTCGCTCGCCCGCGTACCGACGCCACGCACACCGGTCCCGGACGACCAGGTACTGGTCACCGGGGACATCCGCGAGGACTGGACGTTCTCCACAGCGCACCTCGACGCGCACGCCCGCGAGCCGGTCAACGTCCAGTACCGCACGACCCGTGTGACCGAGGTGCACTGCGTCCAGGGCGTGCCCCTGCACGACGTCCTGAGCAGGGTCGTCCTGCGCCTCGACGGGACCGGCAAGATGGACGAGCTCAGCTTCGTCGTCATCGCGACCTCGAAAGACGGCTTCCGCGTCGCGCTGTCCTGGGCCGAGGTCGACCCCGAGTTCGGTTCCTGCGCGGCCCTGCTCGCCACCCGCTACAACGGTCGCAGGCTCACCCGCCCCACGCTCGTCACCCCGCGGGACGGCCGCTCCAGCCGCTACGTCCGCGACCTGGCGTGCCTCGAGATCTCCCGCGTCACGACCAGGGCGACGACCGGCACGTGACGCCGGACCCGAACCGGCCCACGGCATCCACACCGTCCACAACAGACTCGGCCTGAGCCTTCCCAGGACGCCCCAGCAGCCTGCCGGTTGCCTCCGGGAGGCAACGGTCACCTGGTTCACTATTTAAATAGTGAACCGTGCTACCTTCGGCTCGTCGATGACGAGAGGAGGTGGCCGTGACCATGCGCAGGCTGCCGCACCCAGAACTGCCGGCCCCCGGGGTGCCGGTCCCCGAGCTGCCGGTGTTCGCCGAGGGCGTGGGCAAGCGGTACCGCAGGGGCTGGGCGCTGGAACAGACGTCCCTGACGATCCCCGGCAACCGGATCGTGGCCCTCGTCGGCCCGAACGGCGCCGGCAAGAGCACGTTGATGGGCCTCATCACGGGCATGCTGCGCCCGACGGTCGGCTCGATCGCCGTGTTCGGCGACCAGCCGAACGGCCGGGGGATGCACCCCGCGGTGTCCTACCTGGCCCAGCCGAAGCCGTTGTACAAGCAGCTCACCGTGGCCGAGACGCTGACGTTCGGCGCGCGCACCAATCCCACCTGGGACCAGGGTTACGCCTCGCACCTCGTGGAGCAGGCCGGGGTGCCGCTGCACGCGAAGGTCGGCACGCTGTCGGGTGGGCAGCGGACCCGGGTCGCGCTGGCGCTGGCCCTGGGGAAGCGGCCCCGGCTGGTGCTGCTCGACGAGCCGCTGGCCGATCTGGACCCGCTCGCGCGGGAGGCGGTGCTGGGCGCGTTGATGACCGAGGCGCGGTCGCAGGGCATTACCGTGGTGTTGTCCTCACACGTGTTGGCGGAGCTGGAAGGTGTGTGCGACCACCTCGTGCTGCTCCACAAAGGACGGATTCTGCTGGCCGGGGACGTCGACCGGCTCAGCACGAACGGCACCCCGCTCGGGGAACTGGTTCTGCACCACATGCGTGCGGCGGCGGCACAGGAGGCAGCGGCATGATCTGGGCATCGTTCCGGTTGCAGCGCGTACAGCTGCTCACCCTCCTCGGGGTGTTGGTCGTCGGCGGCGGCGCGCTCGTGCTGCTGCGCTCGAGCATGGTCGGCGCGATCACCTCGGCACGGCTCACCGAGTGCGTGGAGCGCGGCGGCACGGCGTGCGCGTCGGTCGACCAGAACGCGTTCCTGGACGACTGGAGCAACCTCTTCCAGGTCGCGCGCATCCTGATCATCGTGCTGCCGATCCTGATCGGCGTGTTCGTCGGGGCTCCGCTGTTCGCCCAGGAGCTGGAGCACGGCACGCACGTCCTGGCGTTCACCCAGTCGGTGAGCCGGACGCGGTGGATGCTCAGCAAGCTGGTCGTCGCGCTGGTGCCGGCCCTGGTCGTGGTGGCGGTGCTGCAGTACCTCGTCTGGTGGTGGCTGACCGCTGCGGGCACGCTGGGGCCGCGGATCAACGGCGCGTGGCACCCCGTCAACTTCGGCATCGACCACGTCTCGCCGGTCGCCTACACGCTCTTCGCCTTCGCCGTCGGCGCTTTCGTGGGCGTGGTGGCCCGCCGCACGCTCGTCGCGATGACCGCGGCGTTCGGCGTGTTCGTCGTCGCGCGGTTCGCGCTGGACGGGCAGGTGAACCGGTTCGTGACGCCCGAACGGCGGGTGGCCGCGGACGGGTTGACCGTGGACATGCGCGACGGTGCCCTGTCGGTCGGCAGGGGCTGGCTCGACGCCGCCGGGCTGGAGGTGCCGTGGGACAGGGCCGTGTCCGTGTCCGACGCCTGCCGGACGACGTCGTCGGCCGCGACCCAGGGGCAGGAGGAGTTCCTGGCGTGCATGCGGGAGTCCGGCCTCGAGAACAGGTACTCCCTGGTCCTGCCGGAGAGCAGCACCTGGATCGCGCACCTGTACGACGCGGCGATCTTCGGCGGCTTCGCGGTGCTGCTGCTGGCGGGGACGGTCTGGGCCCTGCGCAGGCAGAGCTGAGCTGGGCCGAGTGCGTGGTGGACGCCCTGGAGCGGGAGAGCACCTATGCTGATCGACGTGATCGAGTTCCGGATCGACCGGCACTCCGGGGTCTCCACGTACATGCAGATCGTCCACCAGGTCGAGCAGGCCATGCGACTGGGACTGCTGGCCCCCGGCGACCGGCTGCCCTCAGCGCGGGAGGTGGTGGACGCCACCGCCGTCAACCCCAACACCGTGCTCAAGGCCTACCGCGAGCTCGAACGCGAGGGCCTCGTGGAGGGCAGGCGCGGTCTGGGCACCTTCGTGACCAAGTCGCTGGCCTCCGAGGCGACCGCGGGCGACGACGCACCGCTGCGCAAGGAACTCGCGCGCTGGATGAAGCTCGCGCGGGAGGGCGGTCTGGTCGTCGAGGACGTCGACGCCCTGTACTCCGCGGTCCGCGAAGAGCACTACCCCGTCGAGGAACGATCATGATCCCGTTGAGCGCCTCCGCCGTCGGCAAGCAGTACCGCAGCCGCTGGGCGGTCCGCGACTGCACCTTCGCCCTCCCCGAGGGCAAGGTCATCGCCCTGGTCGGCCCGAACGGCGCGGGCAAGAGCACCCTGCTGCGCATGGCCGCCGGTCTCGTCCGCCCGACCGCCGGGGAACTGCGGGTCTTCGGCACGCCGGTGCGCGGCGGCACCCACCCGGACGTCTCGTTCCTCGCCCAGGACCGGCCGCTCTACGGCCACCTCACCGTGCGCGAGATGGTGCGCGTCGCGGCGGGCATGAACGACCGCTGGTCCGCCGAACGGGTCCAGGAGGTGCTCGGCCTGCAGGCGGGCGTCGACCAGGACGCGAAGATCCGCACCCTGTCCGCGGGCACCCGGACGCAGGTGGCGATCGCACTGGCACTGGGCCGGTTGCCCCGGCTGCTCCTGCTCGACGAACCGCTGGCCGACCTCGATCCCCTGGCCCGCGACGAGACGCTGCGGATCATCATGGCCGAGGTCGCCGACCGGGGCACCACGGTGGTGATGTCCTCGCACCTGCTCGCGGACCTGCGCGAGGTGTGCGACCACCTGCTCCTGGTCGACGACGGCCGGGTCCAGGTCGACGGCGACATCGAGGAAGTCCTGGCACGGCACCGGATCCTGGTCGGTCCGGCCGCCGACGAGTCCGCTGTGGAGGGAACGCTCGTCAGCGCGACCCGCACCCAGCGCCAGGCCACGTTGCTGCTGAAGGACTCCGGGCCCGCCCCGCAGGGCTGGAGCGACGCGGAACCCGACCTGGAGTCGCTCGTGATGGGCTACCTCCGCGCGTCGCGCGCACGGACGTCCGCTCCCCGCCGATAGCGGACATCGCGGGAAACCGCGCCTGATCACTTCTCGTTGACACGGCTCGCCTTTCGGCTCTGCTGTGCGGCTTTCTGCTGCCTTCTTCCGGATTGGACCAACGCCCATGCACGGTGATGCGGATTCGCCTACCCAAAAGCTCCTCCCCCGGCCGGGCACCTGGCGTCCGCCGAACCGGCGGCGGCGCAGGTGGGTCGCTTCGAGCGGGCTCGTGATCGCGTTGTTCGCGGTGCTCGTCGTGGTCGTCCTCCGCACCGGCGCGGACGACTGGCGCACCCGCTGCACGGAGTTCACGCCGGCCACCGGTGAGGTGCCCGCCGTGCAGCAGGCGCGCAAGGCGTTGCTCAGCGCCGGGCACGATCCCGTGCTGTCGATGGAGGTCGTCGACCTGGAGACCTGCGCGACGGTCCTGTCCTGGAAGGGTGACCTCGCCACGCCGACGGCCTCCGTGGTGAAGCTGCTGATCGCGCTGGACCTGCTGCACCGAACCTCCGCGAACTCCGACGCGGTGCAGCACGACGTCACCGCGATGCTGACGCGCAGCGACGACGGCGTGGCGAGCCGGTTGTGGCAGCAGGGCGGGGGCTCGGAGATCATCGCTCGCCAGGTCAAGGCGCTCGGCCTGCGCCACACCCGGCCGCCGGCGGTGCCGGGGCAGTGGGGCAGCACGACGACGTCGGCCTCGGACGTCTCCCGCGTCTACCGCCACATCGCGGGCACGCTCGACGCCGAGGACCGCGCGCTGCTGACGTCGGCGATGGCCGAGGCCCCGCGCGCCGCGGCGGACGGGGTCGACCAGCACTTCGGCATCCCCAGCGGCCTGCCGGGCGCGACCTGGGCGATCAAGCAGGGCTGGGGCAGCTCGGGTGATCGCAAAGTGCTCAACAGCACCGGGTTGGTCAAGCTCGACGGCACGTACGCCGTGACGTTGCTGACCTCGTGGCGCAAGGACGCCGACCTGGCGACGATGAGCGCCGCGCTCACCCGAGCCGCTGAAGCCCTCCGCACCACGATGCGGTAGTCACCACCGCAAGGCGCCGAGCCGGCTGGTCAGCACCGGCGAGAACGTGCCGTCGGCCGTGGTCATCGCGTGGCCCACGCCCGGCAGGACCACCCGGTGGCCCACCACGGACGCGAGCTGGTCGGTGGCCTGGCAGGGCACCTGCGGGTCCAGCTCACCGCAGGTCAGCAGCACCGGCATCGGCGGCAGCCGACGCGCGACGTCCGGCGGGAAGACGGCGTCCAGTGAGGTGACGAACCGGCGGCTCGGTCCCGCCAGCGACCCGAAGAGCGCGGCGAGCGCCGGCGGCATGGCCGTGGTGTCCACCGGACGGCCTCCGCGCAGGTCGGCCACGGCGACGTCGATCGCACGGTCCACCACGCGACCGTCCTCTTCGGACATACCGCCGGACTCGACCAGTTGCCGGGTCTGGTCGTGCAGTTGCGTGGCCAGCACGTCCAGCATCCGCAACGCCAGTGGCTGCAACAGGATCAGGGCGGCGGTACGCCGGTCGCGAGGCGCGTCGGCGGCGAGCACCAGCGCGGTCAGCGCCCCCTCGCTGTGACCGGCCAGCGCCACCCGCCGCGGAGCCACCTCGCCACGGTCCCGCAGGTAGTCACGAGCGGCGGCGGCCTGCCGCACGAACGCCGGGTGGTCGAGTTCCTGCGGACGCCCCGCCCACTCCCCCAGCCCAGTGCGGCCGGTCCCGTACTTGTCGAAGCGCAGTGTCACCACGCGATCGCGCCCCAGCACGAGGGCGAGATCGCGGAGGGTGTTCGGCGTGAGCGAGGGAAGCTGGTTGCCGTCCCGGTCGGTGGGCCCGCTGCCGGGCAGCAGGAGAGCCGCGCGCAGCCGTTCGCCGCGCAGGCGGGCGGGCACGTGCAACGTCCCGTAGGTGGTGGTGCCGTCGACGACGAAGGACACCTCCTCGTCGTGCGCCGGCAGCCAGAACCCCTTGTCGTGGTTGCCCGGCGCGGCTTGCACCGAGGCGGCGACGGCGGTCACGGGCGGCAGGGCGACCGACGAGACCACCGTCGCCAGCGCCACCGCGATCCGGACGATCACCGGCGCGTCGCCTTCTCGACCATGGCCACCACCGCGCGCGGGTCGTCGACCTCGACCACGAGCCGGGTGTAGTTCTCGTCGGCCAGCTCCACGACCACGGCCTTCTGCGCGTCCCGCACCGCCCAGAAGACCTTCTCGCCCTCGTGGTGGAACGTGCCCGCGGTGATCACCTTGGGCAGGTGCGTGCCCGGAGCCCGGATTCCTTTCGGCTCACCGACGATCCCCGGATCCACGGTGGCTCCCCGCACGTTCTCCAGCGGGATCGTGAGCCTGCTCTTCAGCGCCCACAGCTTGTCCAGACCTTCCATCTCCACCACCAGGTCCTGGCCTTGCACACTGACCACGGCCATGTCAGACCTCCTCCTTGCCAGGCGCCGTTTCCAGCGCGTCGAGTTCGGCGGGGACGCCGCGGTCGGGCCGTCCGCGCAGCCAGCGGCCCAGCAGCACCTCCGTGGCCACCGGATCACCCGTCGCCACGTCGAGCTCGGCGAAGACCGACGACACCAGCTCGGCCACGTCCGGGTCCTCCGGTGCCCGATCCACCGCGGCGAGCAGCAGCAGGTCCCAGTTCGGGACCTGCCCCTCCCGCGCGGCGCGAGCCAGGTGCGGCCGCACCTCCCGCTCGACGTGCCGCCGCAGCGCCGCCAGGTACAACCCGCGCTTGCTGCCGAACACGCCGTAGAGGCTGTTGCGATGCACTCCGACCGCTTTCACGAGGTCGTCGATCGAGACGCCCTCGTAGCTGCGGCGGGCGAACAACTCCGCCGCCGCCTCCACGACCTCGTCCTCGTCGAAGGACCTTCGTCGTCCCATGTCACGACCCTAACGTTTTTAGGAACGGTCAGTCAAGAACGAACGTTCCTGAATTTGAGGAAGGCATCGGACAGGGGGCTCCCGACCACGCACGCCACGCGAACACCCCGACCTCCGTGACTGGCTGTGGATCCACTTCGCGCCCGACGCCGGCATGTTCGTCCGGGGACTGAGGCCGGGCGCGCCGGCCCGCCGCGGCCTGGAGGCGCATGCCGACCCGGACACCGCCGAACCGCGCGAGGTCTGCCGCGACACCCTGGCGGTGGCCAGACGCCTCGGCGTGTCCGTGCCGCGACTGAAGGCGGCGGAGCCGACCTTCGCCTCCCGGGTGCCGCGACAGTGGCCCATGTCGGTCGTTCGACCCACTGCGCCCCGCCGCGCGCGTCGATATCTTGATCTTTCGATCCCGCCCGGAAGCCTGGAGGAGCACCATGACCACGACCCGGCGCCTCATCACCGGCCTGGCCGCCACGGCCCTGGTCATGTCGGCACTCACCACCGGCACCGCCACCGCCGCCACCAAGGGCAGGATCATCATCAAGAACAACTGCGGCAAGGCGGTCTCCACCACGATCCACCGCACCAGCGGTGCGATGATCGCGGGCACCGCGGCCGCACCGGCGGACAGCAGCTTCGGCTACCCGGTCTACCCGGGCACCTACGTGGTGCGCGTGCCGGCCGGCGCCAAGACCGTCAAGGTCCTCGACGTCAGCCCCAAGGCGCACGCGGTCATCGTCAGGGCCTGCTGAGGCCCTCGCCCGTCCTCCGGGCTCACCAGGCGAGGACGCCGTTCTCGTCCTGCAACGTTCCCGTGGGACCGTCCCCGGCGAGGGTCGCCAGCCGCACCACCACCTCCGCGCTCTGCTCGACCGGCCGTCCGATCCCGAAGGCCGCGGTCATGTCGGTGGCGGTCGTGCCCGGCTCGAGCGCGTTGAACTTGATGCCGGGGTGGGCCTTGGCGTACTGGACGGTCAGCATCGTCGCCGCCGCCTTCGACGCGGCGTAGAGGGCCAGGTGCATCTGGTACTCGGGGCGGTCGGGGTTGGTCACGGCCCAGAACGACCCCATGCTGCTCGACACCGTCACCACGGTCGGGTTCCCGGACCTGCGCAGCAGCGGGAGGGCGGCCTCCGTCACCCGGACCACGCCGACGGCGTTGACGTCGAACGCCCGCAACGCCGACGGTCCGTCGAGGGACTCGTTGGCGAGCACGCCCGCGTTGTTCACGAGGACGTCCAGGCGCCCCTCCTCCGCGTCGATCTTCGCCAGCGCGGTGCTCACCGAGGCGTCGTCGGTCACGTCCAACTGCACGAACCGGGCACCGAGGTCGGCCGCCGCCTTCTCGCCCCGTTCGGCGTCACGCGCTCCGATGTAGACGGTGTGCCCCAGTTCCCGCAGCCGCTCGGCGGTCGCGTGGCCGATGCCCTTGTTGGCGCCGGTGATCAGGGTGATGGTCATGCGTCTTCCTCTCGGACGAACAACGCCCACTTTTGAATCGATCGCTTCAGAAGGCGACCGTAGCACGTTCTGCATCGATCGCTTCAGAACACGTAGACTCGCGGCATGGAGACACGACGACGGGCGACCGGGCGCCCACGGGCGTTCGACGTCGACGAGGCGCTCGACCGCGCCCTGCTCGTCTTCTGGGAGCAGGGCTTCGAAGGCGCCAGCCTCGCCAACCTGACCGAGGCGATGGGCATCTCGACGGCCAGCATGTACGCGACGCTCGGCAACAAGGAGCAGCTGTTCCGCAAAGCCCTGCGGCGCTACGACGAAGGCCCCAGCGCGTACGTCGTGGCCGCCCTGGCCGAACCGACCGCGCTGCGCGTCGCCACCGCACTGCTCGCCGGCTCCATCCGCACGACCACCTGCCCGGAGCAGCCCCACGGATGCCTTGGCGTGCAAGCGGCTCTGGCCACCGGTGAGGCCGGGCGCGAGATCCGCGCGCTCCTGGTCGACTGGCGCAACAAGGGCCACGAACGCATCCGCGACCGGTTCCAGCGCGCCGTCGACGAAGGCGACCTGCCACCGGACGCGAACCCGGCGTCGCTCGCCCGCTACGTCCACACCCTGCAGGCGGGCATCGCCGTGCAGGCGGCGAGCGGCGTCAGCGCCGGGGAACTCCAGGAGATGGCGGACACCGCACTGCGGTCCTGGCCGCACTGAGGAATGCCGGTACCTTCGCAGCTGACCGCCGCACCCCCTGGGAGCCCCCGTGGCTGTCACAGCCGACGACCTCGACCTGGCGATCCACACCGTGGAGAGCACCCTGGCGCCAGAGGTCCACCGGGACTGGCGGGCAACGCCGGGCACCGGCGACTGGACCGCGCGCACGACCGCCGACCACGTCGGCGACTGCCTCCTCTCCTACGCGGGCCAGCTGACCGCGGCACCGCAGGACCGCTACGCGCGCTTCATGGCTGTCGCCGACGAGGACGCCTCGGCCGCCGAGGTGCTGGAGTTCCTGGCGCTGGGCGGTCGCGTGCTCGCCTCGGTCGTGCGCACCTGCCCACCGGCCACGAGGGCGTACCACCCCACGGGCCTGGCCGATCCCGAGGGCTTCGCCGCGATGGGGTGCGTGGAGGCGCTCGTCCACGGCCACGACATCGCGCACGGGTTCGGCCTGCGCCTCAGCCCGCCCGCCGGGTTGTGCCGGAACGTCCTCGGCCGGCTGTTCCCGCACACCGCCGCGACCCTGACCGAGGTCGAACCGTGGACGGCGCTGCTCTGGTCCACCAACCGGGTCCAGCTGCCCGGCCGGACCCCGCAGGACGGCTGGCGCTGGCACGGCAGCCCACCGCCCACCGCTCCGCCCGCCACCGAGCCGCCTCGATCTGGTCCCGGTGGATCACCGTGAGCCGGGCCACACCGATCTCGCCGCCTCGCCGTCATGCAGGCACTCCCCCACGGCCATAGCGTTCTGGGTGAAGAGATCGACGGCGAAAGGTGGTCTCATGCGCGCCCTCCCGCTCCGTGCAGGGCCGGTGACGTCCGCGGGTGATCTCCTGACCGCCGTCGCCCGAGGTGACCGCACCGCGCTCGGCGGGCTGTACGACCGCTTGGGAGCGCTGGTGTTCGGCCTGGTGACCGACGCGCTGCGCACCCCGACCGGGCAGGTCGACTCGCTGGTGGCCGAGGAAGCCGCCCTCGACGCGTGGACGCACGTCTGGCGGAACGCGCCCGCACTGCTGCGGACGTCTCGTCTGCCGTTGACGACGGCGGAGGCGATCACCTGGATCGCCGAGGAGGTGCGGCAACGGCACGCGGCGTGAAGCCCGTTGCTCGCGAGCCAGGCCGGCGGAACGCTGCGGAAGCGGGTGACCCGGACCTCGCACTTCGATCTGCGCACGACGTCGTTGACCGAACTGTCGCTGCTCGTCGCGGTTCCGGGGTGCCGGACGAGCCGGGTCAGGCCAGGGCTGCGGTGTCGCGCAGCCAGTCCGGGACGTGCTCTTCCCGGCGCGGGAAGCGTTCCAGCTCCCGCCGGTACTGCTCGGGCGGCGGCGGGGTCGCGAAACCCGGGTCCTTGTCGCGGTTGTACTCGACCTGGTACTCGTTCGGGTAGGTCAGCCAGTACGTCGCCTGCACCCAGGCGCCGCGTTCCGGACGAGCCGTGCCGGCCCTCAGTTCGCTGAACATGTCGACCACCTCGGCGGGCAGCGGCCACCCCGACACGCCGCCGTCGACCATCCGCAGCAGGACTCCCGCGGAGACGTGGTCGCCCAGCGCCCGGTAGTCGAGCTGGACGTGGTGCCAGCCCAGGGGAAGCAGGTACACGAGGCGTTCGGTGATCTTCTGCAGCAGTTCGTCCTGCTGCACCGGGTTCAGCGTCACGACTCCCCCTCGACGAGCTTCGACCGCAGCCACCCTGGCGTGTGCGCCTCGTCGCGCGGGTAGACCTCCAGGTCCGTCCGCCACACCTCGGCGGGGATCTCCGGATTCCACAGGGGATCGAAGTCGTGGTTGAACACCACCGTGTACCGGCTGGGCGGATCGAGCAGGTAGCGGAAGGAGAACCACGTGCCCGCACCGTCCCGGTAGGACAGTCCGCGCAGCTCCCTAGCCGCCTCCACGACCGACGTCGGCGCGTCCACGTACGGCCTGCCGCCGTCGCGCATCAGCACGGCGAGCTTCGTGTCGCTGACCACCGACGCGTCGAAGAACCGCAGGTCCGCCCGGTACCAGCCGGCCGGCAGCACCGCCGCCAGGTCGCGCCCGATGCCCTGGAGCAGCTCTTCGCGGCGACTAGGAGGGGTCGGGGGCGGGGTTGTACTTGGGACCCCGGGCCGCGGGTGGGACATTGTGGAAGCTCCTCGTGTGTGTACCCGGTCCCGACGCGTCCGTGACCTGCACACGGGTGTGCAGGACGTCCGGTGTGTGGATGTCCGGCGTCCTCCGCTCGGCGAAGAAGTCGATGCGGTCGACCGACGTGCCGTCCTGCCTGGCGAGCTTACCGATGTCGGTCTCCATGCCGTACCAGGTGTCCGGGCGGCCCCGGCCGTCGATCTTGTAGCCGCTGTTCTCGTGCGCCCACTGCGGGACGTGGTTGATCCGTTCACCGGGGCCGCCCATCTCGTAGGCGACGACGTGGCCACCGGCCCACTTGAACTGCTTGACGTCCGCGGGGTCGTAGTTCGCCGCGGCGTACTCGCCCGCGCTCGGGTCGGTCTTGCCGGACGAGCCGCCACCGGCGACGCGGCCCACGTCGGACTGGACGCCCTCGGCGATCTTGCCCGGGGTCTCGCCGCGCCGCCCCTCGTAGTACGACCTGGTGTCGACGCCGTCGGGTGCGTAGTGCGGCCGTCCGGAAGCCGCGATCGTGTCGCCGTGGACGTCCGTGCGGTACATCTGCATCGGCGTGCGCGGGTCGAGTCCGTCCACGTGCCGCGGGCCGACGGCGTACGTCGTGTCGGGCAGCGGGCACCTGCCCCAGGTGACGTCGTCGCCCAGTTCCGGGTTGAAGCCGTTCGCCTGGTTGCCCGACCACGTCTGGACGTGCGAGATCCGTCCGTCCGCGTCGGTGTAGAACGTGCCGTGCCACTCGCCGTCCGGGCCGTTGACCTCGTAGCACGAGTGCGGCTGCAGCGGCGGTTCGTGGGCGCGCGTGCTGAACGGACCGCTGCCGTCCGGCTCGGGACGAGCGTCGTAGCCGTCGACTGCCGGCCGGTCGTGGTAGCGGCCGCCCAGCTCCGGGTCGCCCTGAGGATCCCAATGCACGGCGGGCGGGGTCTGGCCGTTGTCGAAGCCCTCGAACCGGTCCGGCGAGCGGGTGCCCGGCTGGTCCGCGTCCGGAGCGTTCGGGCCGCTGGAGTCCGGGGCGTTCGGGCCGTTCGCGTCCGGCGCGTCCACGCCCGGTCGTGACGAGCCGACCTCCGGGAACGGCGTGAAGTCGCGGCCGACCAGCACGTGCGGGTCGCCGACACCGGTCTCCAGCCGGTAGGTCACGCCCGGCTGGAGACGTGACGCGTCCGGGTCGAGGTGCAGCCCGGCGCGCAGAGGCGTGTTCGGGACCTGCCTGTCGACGTGGGTGATGTTGCGGTTCTCGTCGGTGTAGTAGGTGCCGCGCGGGTTGCCGTCCGCGTCGGTGACGACCATGCGCGAGTTCGGCTGCAACGGCTCGCCGCCGTTGAGGTCGAACACGCTGCGGTCCCTCGGCACCTGCACCGGCACCTCGGGCAACGGGCTGCCGTCGGGCCTGGTGGGCGGGTCCCAGTCGACCGAGGCCTGCGGCGTCGGATCGCGCCCCGCGGGCGGGTCGGTGATCAGGTCGCGCGGACGCTGGCCGCGGTCGACCGCGTCGTCCGGCGTCAGGCCGGCCTTGTCGCCGTCCCGCGTGCCCGGGACGAACCCGTCCTCACCCGCCTTGGTCCTCGTGCCGTCGGGACGGTGGGTTTCCCACTCGCCGTTCGGCGGGATCCTGGGCTGGCGGTTGCCGTCCGGCCCGATCTCGGCGTCGCTGGTGTAGACGCGGCCGCTGCTGTCGGTCCAGGCGGGCTTGGTGGGCGCGAGCACGTCGGCGCCGGTGTGCCGGGAGAGGCGGTTGGCGAAGTCGTTGGAGCCCGCGTCACAGCCGATCAGCCGGATCGGCGTCCTGCCGTCCCACCCGCCGCGCCGCAACAGGTCCCCGTACTCCTCGGGGCTGTAGGTGTGGTTGCCGATGCGGGCCCGGCCGTCCTGCGTGACGTGCACGTCGGCGGTGAAGTAGCGCGGGTCGGGCGGAACGCGCTGCGGCAGGTCGCCCATCTCCGGGTCGCCCCGGTGGTGCGAGATGCCGGCGGGCGTCGTCTCGCCGTGCCGGGTGTGGGCCTCGTCGATGCTCGGCCGGTCGGCGTCCGGGCGGTGCGCGTCGGGCTGCCCACCCTGGTCGGTGTGGTGGCCGGTGTGGTGGCCGGGGTCGCGGTTGGTGTCGCGGTTGGTGTCGCGGTTGGTGTCGCGGTCGGTGTCGCGGTCGGTGTCGCGGTCGGTGTGGTGGCCGGGGTCGCGGTTGGTGTCGTGGCGCGGCGACGTGCCCTGCTCGGGCTCACGCCACGGTCCCTGCGTGCCGGCCGGGTCGCGGCGAGACGGCGTCTCCGGGGCGCGGGACGGGCCGGCGTCGTGGCGCGACGGCTGTGTGCCGTCGTGCGGCCGGGGGCCGGGGGCGTTCGGGTGGCGTGCTGGTGCGGCGTCCCCGGGGTGCGAGCCGGGGCCGGACGGCGAACCGCCCGCGTGCGACGGGCCGGCGTGCTGGGGACGGCCTGGGTGCTGGGGACGGCCTGGGTGCTGGGGGCCGGGGTGCGGTCCCGGGTTGGGCTGGTGGGTGCGCGGCGGGGCGTGGTGGGACGGGCCCGCGCCTCGGGGGTTCGGGCCGGGGTGCGGCGGACCGCCCGGAGCGGTGTGAGGCCTCGGCGGCGTGCCGGGATGGGTGGAGGACGGGCCGGGGCCGTGCGGCGAGGGACCGTTCTGGCCGCTGCGGGGCGAGGGACCGGTCGGGCCACCGTGCGACGAAGGACCAGTCGGACCGCCGTGGGGCGTGGGGCCGGCGTGTGGTGCGGCCGGGTGGCCGGGGCCTGCGTTCGCCGGGGAGAAGGAGGACGGGCGGGAGGTGTCCGCCGTGCGGCCCGGCGGCATGCCGGAGCCCAGGTCGCCGCGGCTGCCGGGCGTTCCGGTCCAGCCGCCTCCGCTGCCTGGCCTCGGGCCGGGGCCACCGCCCGGCGAGCCTCCGGGGGCGTGGGGCATGCCGCCCGGTGCTGGGGACATGCCGCCCGGTGCGCCGGCAGGGGTGGGGTGGCCGGTGGGCGTGCTGCCCTGCGGACCTGTGTTCGTGGTGTGGGGCTGGACTGGGCGGCTCGGGGCCTCCGGGGCCGCGGCGGTGGCCGCCGAGGTGTTGTCGACGCGGGGCGGCGGTGCACCGGGGCCACCGGCGGGTGAGCCGCTTCCGGTGCCGGGGCTGCTGTGCTGGCCCGGCGCTCCGCCGTGGTGTTCGGCCGACGGTGCGGTGGTGCGCGGGGCGTCGCCGCCAGGGCTGTGAGTGCTGCCGGTGGGCGCGTTGCCACGCGGAGCATCGACGCCGGGACCGGGGTTGCTACCTGTGGGCGTGCTGCCACGCGGAGCGTCGGCGCCGGGACCGGGGTTGCTACCTGTGGGCGTGCTGCCACGCGGAGCGTCGGCGCCGGAACCGGGGTTGCTACCTGTGGGCGTGCTGCCACGCGGAGCATCGGTGCTGAGACCGGGGTTGCTGCCGGCGGGCGTGTTACCGCGCGGAGCATCGGTGCCGGGGCCGGGCGTGCTACCTCGCGGAGCATCGGTGCCGGGGCCGGGCGTGTTGTCGCGCGGCGCGTCCGGATCGCGGCCGGGGCGCGGAGCGGCAGGTGGGTCGCCGGGGCCTGGGCGGGAGGTCGCGGGGTCGCTCGTCGACGTGGCGGTGTTCGAGGCCGTCGTCGTGTCGCGAGGGCGATCGGACGGCGAGCTCGGGTCCGGCGAGCTCGAGTTCGGCGAGCTCGAGCCGGGTGTGGTCGGGCTCGGGGTGTCGGGGGTGTCCGGGTCGGACGGCGGGCCGCCGTTGCCACGGCCCGGGCTGCCCGGGGGCAGGTCGACGTCGGCGCGGCCGGTCTGCAGGAACCCGCCCGGCTTGATGCTCTTCGTGCTCAGCACGTCGAGGCCGGTGACCTTGCCGGCGAGCTTGCCGACCACCTTCATGATCTTCTCGAAGACCTCGACCAGGCGCTTGAGCAGCGGCGAGACCTTCTTGATCGTGTTGAGCAGGTCCTGGATGACCTTCGCGATCCTGGCGGCCCACTTGGAGATCGCGGTCACGGCCTGCGCGACGATCACCGGCGTGCCGAACCCCAGCGAGAACACGGCCTCGAGCACCCAGGCGATGAGCTTGCCCACCAGGTCGGCGATCAGGTCGCGCACCATCTCGCGCACGAACGCCACGACCATGCCCATCATGCCCACGACGGTGCCCACGGTGCCGGCCGCCGACGCCGCGCCCGTCAGCGCGTCGCTCTGCGCCTGGGAGTTGGCGCGGTAACCGTCCGCCGCCGGCCCGGTCCAGCCCTGCGTGCCGTTCGTCACCTGCGCGGCGTAGTCCTCGGCGATCTTGCCCAGCTCCTGGGAGACCTTCCCCCAGGTGGCCGAGTACGACTCGATCACCGGCGGGTCGCCCGCGAGCCAGTCGAGCATGTCCTTCAACGGCTGCACGTGCTCCATCAGGAACGACGCGGCGGAGGACAACAGCGTGCCGAACGGGTCGATGGCCATCGCGGCGGCGTCCGCGGCCAGCCCGACCATGCCCAGGCCGGCCTCGATCCAGTTGCCGTCCTTGACGCCGTTGAACGTGTCCATGGCGGACTCGGCGATCGAAATGCCGGTCGCCCAGCCGTTGTCACCGGTGCCCGCGTTGAAGACCCCGCCCGGCTCGGCGTCAGGCTTGACGACCAGGGGGTTCGGGGTCGTCATCGCAGACCCTCGCACGACCAGGGTCCACGCAGCACACAGCGTGCGGCCACGGCGCAGCCTCCCCCATCAGTCCGCCAGGCATTGGCTCAAGGTTGTCGCAGCACAGCTACAGCCAGTTGCGCTATGCGGCCACACAACCCTAACGGAGTAACGGGGCCGGGGATCGCGGCGGTCACCGGGCTGGTCTCCGCACGCCGCGACGGGTACGTGGTCTTGTACGCGCTCACCGATCCGGGGGTGGCGACGCGTGGTCGCCACCCCCGGATCATGCCCTGACGACCCTCCGCCCTCAGGAGTGGACGGGGACCTGCTCGTAGATCACCTTCCACTCGTAGGTGCCGACGAACCCGTTGGCCCACAGGGAGTTCACCCGGGCCACCTCGTTGGCGTTCGGCGAGGCGACGGTGCACGACGTGCCCGGACCGCCGCCCGACATCAGTTCCGAGCACGGACCGCTGTAGTGGTCCGGCAGACCGAGCGCGTGCCCGGTCTCGTGGGCGGTGATGCGGGTGACGTAGTACTGCCGCGCCTGCGTGTAATCGATGAAAATCGTGCCGCTGCCGTGACCGTTGGTGGAAGCGTACGAACCGCGCGGGTCATTGCCCTCGCGGTAGCGCAGGGTGGCCGAGTTGCGGTTCTCCACCAGTTTCACGTTGCTCACCCGCGCGTTCCAGTTCGCCGCGCCCTGCCGAATGGCGCTCGCGAACGTGGGTGCGCTGCTGACGTCGTAGTAGACGTTGACCGCCGCCGCGGTGATCGGGCCCTCGGCGGCCGACGCCTGGCCGGTCAGAGGGGTGATGACGGTGGTGGCCGCGGCGAGCGCGACAGAAAGGACGACTTTCCTGAACATCATTTCTCCTCGCTTGCAGGGTGCGAAGAATGGAATCTCAGGATTCCGTCGTCCAACGTAAAGAAGGTCACCGCGCCCACTCGTCCGCCATTGGCGTGACGCGATTCAACGCTCTTGACGGTTGACTTCGTCCACCTATCGGACGAATGCAACGAAAGTTGCAGAAACGGAGCAAATGACCGTCACGGTGCGTCAGTTCGGCCCGCCGGACCCGCTCGCGGCGGTGCCGTCACCCCTGGTGGTGCACGATCTGGATCAGGTTGCCGCAGGTGTCGTCCAGCACGGCGGTGGTGACCGGCCCCATCTCCAGCGGTTCCTGCGTGAACCGGACGCCGAACGCGCTCAGCCGGTCGAACTCCGCCCGGACGTCGTCGACGGCGAACTGGGCCGCGGGGATGCCGTCGGCCACCAGAGCGGTCTTGTACGGCCCGACCGCCGGGTGACCGTCGGGTTCGAGCAGCAGCTCCGTGCCGTCAGGGTCGTCGGGCGAGACGACGGTCAGCCACTTGTCGGCACCGAGCGGCACCTCGGTCTTCTTCACGAAGCCGAGGACGTCGGTGTAGAAGCGCAACGCCTTGTCCTGGTCGTCGACGAAAACACTGGTCAGATGAATCCTCATGGGGTGCTCTCCGGCGGTCGCGGCTTGAGCCATCGGGTGACGATGTGCTCGAGCGGGTCGGTGTCGAGGTGGTGGAACTTGTAACGGCCTTCGCGGCGCGAGCGGACCAGCCCCGCGTCCTCCAGCACGGCCAGGTGCTGGCTGACCGCCTGACGGGTCAGGCTGAGACCGTGCTTGGTCAGCAGCCGCGTGCAGATCTCGAACAGCGTCTGCCCGTCGCGTTCGGTCAGCTCGTCGAGGATGCGCCGCCGGTTCGGATCCGCCAGCGCTTTGAAGAGCCCGTCTTCCACGCCCGCCACCATAGGCAAGTGGCGACTTGCCTGCAAGCCTTCACTTGCCTTACGGTCGTTACCTCAAGGGCCGCAGCGCACGGATGGAGCAGGACGGTCGACACCGCGGAGCAGGACGAACTCGAAGAGCTGATCCACCGGCTCGACGCGAGCACCGCCGAAGAGGCCATGGACGCGCAGGCGGAACTGACGCATCGGGGCCGCGAGGCGGACGTCGTCGGTCCGCTCCTGCGTGCCCTGCCCGGCCTGAGCCGGTACGGCCAGTTGTGCGCGATCGAGATCCTCGAAGAGCTCGACGATCCCCGCGCCGCCCAGCCGTTGATCGCCCTGCTGGACAGCGCACACGACACGGTGCGCGACTGGGCGGCCGGCCTTTTGAGCCGGACGCGGGTCTTCGAGGCCGTGCCCGCGCTGCAACGGGCCCATGAAGCGACCAAGGAGCGCGGCGACCGTCCGGATTGGAGCGAACCGGTCGCGTTGCGCGCCGCCCTGACCGACCTGGGCGCCCGGCACCCGGTCGTCCCGCCGCTGACCGCCGGACTTCGCGTCACCACGCCCAACGGCGGGGAGAACGCCTGGCCTCTCGCACGGCTCACCGAGGTGGTCGACGACCTCGCCGCCCACGGGCAGGTGACGCTCTACTTCCAGCTCTGGCAGGTCACCGCGGACGGCCGGATGCGCGGGATCAGCAACCCCGGCGGTGAGGCCGAGCTCGACTTCACGAGGCCCTGGCCGGATCTCGTCCGCGAGGCCCGGGCACGTGCGGCGGCCGAGGCTCTCCGGGTGAAGCCGGACGGGCAGGTCGTCGCCACCGTCGAGTGGATCGGCCGGAGCGACGTCTGAGGATCAGGCCGACGTGCCAGCCGGCACCTTCTCCGGCGACTTCTGCCGGGTCTCGGCCGAGTAGTGGGCCACGGCGATCGCGCCGGCGATCGCGAGGAGGAACCCGATGGTCGCGGCGGTGAAGTAGCCGTCGCGGACCTTGTCGTCGAGGTAGACGAGGCCGACGAACGACGACAGCACCGTGTTCGAGGTGAACATGATCGCGGTGACGCCGGTCGGGCCGCCCCGCTGCAACGCCATCGCGAACAGCACCGCCGCGGTGACCCCGTTCAGCGCGATGGCCCAGGCCGCCGGTTCCAGGACGAGCTTCCAGACGGCGTCCGGCAGGTGCAGGGTGCGGGCCGAGATGCCGACCACGCTGTAGGAGATGCCGGAGCCGAACGCCAGTGCGGCCGTGGCCCAGACGTGCCGGTGGCGGCGGGCGTAGGCGGCGAGCGCGAGCACCGGGATCGGGGTGGCCACGAGGATCCACCGCCAGTGCGACGAGAGGGCCTGGGCGGGGCCAGGCTCCGCGGAGACGCCCAGCAGCAGCAGGCCGATCGCGCCGACGAACAGTGCGCCCCAGCCCCGTGCTCGCAGGTGGTGTCCCATGAACGCGCTGATCATGGCGGTGACGCCGACGCTGAACGCGAGCATCGACTGGACCAGGAACAACGGCAGCCGGTGCAGGGCTGCGGACGCGCAGGCGAAGCCCAGGAGGTTCACCCCCAGGCCGAGGAAGTAGAGCCACTGATGCCTCAGCGCGATGAGGTCGAGGGACCTTCCGCCGTATGCGCCAGCACGCTTGACGCCCAACGACTCCAGGATCGACCCACTGCCTGACGCCAGGGTGGCCAGCACAGCGAAGACGTAACCCAGTGCCATTCGCCCATTGTGTCAGCCGGTGATCGCGCCGCACCCGGTATCCCCGAAGAGTGATCCCGTTCGCAGCGAAACGCCTCCCGGCGGGGGCAGCCGCCGGGAGGCGTTCCAGCTCAGAGCCGCTGCCAGAGGGCGGGGGTGTTCGGCGGCTCCCAGCCGGGCACGGACGTGTGCGGCTGGATGACGCGGTAGGTCGCGCCGTCGTAGGTGACCTGGGCACCGGTGGCGTAGGTGGTGTACGGGGCCCACGAGCCACCGCCGGGCGGGGTCGTCGTGGTCGTGCTGGTCGGCGGGGTGGTCGTGGTCGGACCGGCGGTGGTCACCAGGCGCAGGTTGTAGGCCTGCAGGATCTCGGTCACCGGCTGGAAGTAGATGGTGCCGCCGGACTGGCAGTTGCCGGACCCGCCGGAGGTGACGCCCTGGGCCTGGTCGCCGGTCAGCCACGAACCACCCGAGTCACCGGGCTCGGCGCAGGCGTTCGTGCGGGTCAGGCCGGTGATGGTGCCCTCGGGGTAGGTGACGGAGGCGTTCTTCTGCTGGATGGTGCCGCAGCGCCAGCCGGTGGTGGAGCCGGACCGGCAGACCGACGAGCCGACCGCGGCCTCCTGCGAACCCGCGACCGGAACGGTGCCGGGGTAGCGGTTGACCAGGGCGCGCGGGGTGTTGCCCGCGTCGACGCGGACCCACGCGTAGTCGTTGCCGGGGAAGCTGCTGCCCTGGATGGTGCCGCCGGGGTTGGACGTGCGGCCGCCGGTGGAACCGCAGTGGCCCGCGGTGACGAAGCCGCCCTCGACGGCGAAGCCGATGGAGCAGCGGCCGCCGCCGGGCACGCCGTAGGCGTTGCCACCGATGACGTCGACCAACGGCTTGGGGTCCTCGGTGCTGGCCTCAACGGTGACGACGTCACCGCCCAGGCCCGCCTCGGCCGCCCACGTCCTGGCCTGCTGCTCGCCGCCGGAGCGGGCGAGCACGACGACCTTGTTGGCACGCACGTCGACGTACCAGCCCGGCACCGCGTCGGGGACGGTGGTGGCCCGGGCGTCCAGCTTGGTCTTCGCGCTGTCCAGTGCGGACGCGCTGTGCTTGACCGTGGTGGCGACGGCGCCGCGTGAGCGGACCGCGTTCGCCGAGGCCGGGTCGGTGACCGCGACGGTGAGGGTGTGGCCGGTGCCGTCCAGCCACGACCCGGCGTAGGCCGGGCCGAGCTGCGCCTTCAGGGTGGCGTCGGTCTGGCCCGCGACCTTCTCGGCGGCCAGGCGGTCGCGCGCCTGGTCCGAGGAGATGCCCAGGTCACGGGCCATCGCGGCGAGCAGGGCAGGGTCGGCCGAGTTGGCGGCGGTGGCGCTGGTCGTCAGCGCCACCGCGATGGTCAGCCCGGCCGCTGTGACCGCCGCTGTGGCGGCGGCGATGAGCTTGCGGTTCATGTCCGCTCCTTGCACGCAGGGTGATTGCGGGCAAGACCGTACGACGAGGATCACCCCAAGTGGTACATACCAATTGGGCATAAGGTTCAGACCACCTGGGCGGGCAGCGGCTGGTCCGGGAGCCGTCGATCGTCACCGCACCCGGCGTCCGGACTGCACGACGCCCGCCAGGGAGGGTCCGGCCGGACCCGGCTCCAGCAGCAGGAGGTCGGCCGGGCCGCCGACGCGCAACTCCCCCACGCCCGGCCGTGCGCCGGGGACCAGGCGGGCCGGGTTCCTGGTCGCGAGGTCCAGCGCCGCCGCCAGGCCGAACGAGGTGTGCGCGGCGACGTTCCGCACGCCGTCCAGCAGGGTGGCCGCGGCGCCCGCGAGCAGGTCGCTGCCCACCTCGGACAGCCGTTGGTGCGCGTCCAGGTCCACCTCCGCGCCGACCGCGGTGCGGTACCGGCCCGGTGGCCTGCCGCCGATCTCCGTCGCGTCCGAGACCAGGAACGCGCGGTCCGGCCCCTTCGCGCGGAGCATGACCTCGAGGGTGTCGAACGGCAGGTGGTGGCCGTCCGCGATGAGGCCCGCGCTCAGCCGGTCATCGGCCAGCTGCCGCCAGAGCACGTTGGGGTGGCGGGGAAGCGTGGTCGGGATGCCGTTGCCGAGGTGGGTGCAGAGGGTGGCGCCCGCGTCGGCGGCGGCGGTCACCTCGTCCGGGGTGGCGTGCGTGTGTCCGATCGCGACGGTGACGCCGGCGGCGACGAGCTCGCGCACCCGCGACGGGGCCTGCTCGCCGTGCGGGGAGATCGTGACGATCCCGACCGGGCCCTCCCTGCGCCAGCGGGTGACCTCGGCGGGGTCGAGCGGGCGGACGAACGCCGGGTCGTGCACGCCGCGCGCACCCTGGCGGTCCGAGATGAACGGGCCTTCGACGTGCGTGGTCGGCACCGCTCGCGCCACCAGCGGATCGTCGGCCCGCGCCCGGGCGACGCACCTCAGGGCGTGGGCGATGCGGTCCTCGCTCGCCGTGATGACGGTCGGCAGCCAGGTCGTGACGCCGTGGGTCGCGAGCAGGTGCGACAGCTCGGCGACGGTGTCCGGGCCGACGGACTCCGCGTTCACGTCGAGGCCGCCGTAGCCGTTGACCTGGAGGTCGACCAGGCCCGGCGCGAGCAACGGCAGGTCGGACGCCGTGTCGATCGGGGTGATCGACGTGATCACGTCGTCGCGCCAGGTCACCTCGACGGCGCCGGCGGTGGTGCGGCCGGCCACTCCGGACGGTTTCACAGCTGCGGCACCCTTCCCCTGACCTGTTCGGCGGCCCGCGCGTTGTGCGCGTCGCCCCCCTCGGTGTAGCTGGAGCGCCACACGGTCGTCCCGGGCGCCTGTTCGACCGCCGCCGCGAGCACCGCGTGCAGCACGAACGAGTTCAGCGCCGTCGACACCCCGCCCATCTCAACACCGGGTGCCACTTCGAGCACGACGTCGCCCGGCGGGACGTGCGTGTCGATGTGCACGTCGGCGTGCGACGGCAGCTCTCCCGCACGGGCCGGGTGGTCGGCGGGCAGGTCCGCCGCGGCGGTCCGGGAGGACACCGCGATCACCCGCACGCCCCGCTCCCGGGCGGACCTGGCCGCGCCGACCGAGGCCGCGTTGACGCCGAACGCGTTCACGACGATGAGCAGGTCACCCTCGACCAGGCCCTCGACGGCCATCGCCCCTCTGCCGTCCAGGCGTTCGGTCGCGGTCGAGTTCAGCGCGCCGCCGAGCAACGACGTGCCGGGGTCGGTCACGGGAGCGATCAGCACCGGGCAGCCCGCGCGGTAGAAGACGTCCTGGACGGCCAGGGCGGAGTGGCCGCCGGGGCCGTGGACGTGCACCAGGCGGTCACGCCGGAGCTGGCCGGCGACCAGTGCGGCCGCCGCCGCGATCGACTCGGCCTCGTCGCGGACGATCGCGTCGACGAGCGCGCACAACCGGTCCGCGTAGGTCCTCAGCAGCGCGGTCATCGCGGGTCGGACTCCGCGTCGAGGTACAGGGTCACGTCCGGGTGCGTGCGCAGCGCGGTGCCGGGGTGCATCGGGCCGATCGGCTCGGTCAGCGTCTGGCGCACCGCCGTCCGCTTGGCGCGTCCCGGCACCGAGGCGATCACGACCTCCGCGTTGAGCAGCCTCGGGATCGTCACCGTCACGGCGGTCGCGGGCACGTCGCCGAACGTCGCGAAGTGGCCCTCCTCGACCTGCTGCGTGCGACTGGTCGCGTCCAGTGCCACGACGCGGGCGCCACGCGGGTCGGCGAAGTCGGCGGGCGGGTCGTTGAACGCCAGGTGCCCGTTGACCCCCAGTCCCAGCAGCACCAGGTCGAACGGCTCGTCGCCCAGCAACGCCTCGTACCGCGCGGCCTCGGCCTCGGCGTTCCCGGACGGGTCGATCGGGTGCAGCACCGCGCCGGGCACGTGCCGGACGAAGTGCGTGGTCAGCCAGGTGGCGAAGCCCTGCGGCGCACCGGGTGGCAGCCCGATGTACTCGTCCATGTGGAACAGCTCGACGCGGGTCCAGTCGACGTCCTCCCGCGCGAGGGCGGCCAGGGTCGCGCTCTGGCTGGGCGCCGCGGCGAGCATCACCCGTGCCGTGGCGCGCCCGGCGAGGACGTCGCGCAGCACCCGGCCCGCGTGGGCCCCGGCGAGCGCGCCCATCTCCTCCCGCGTCGGCGCTCCGACGACCGTCATCGCACTCTCGGCCCTGATGAGCATGAACCCTCCGTGTGGTACTAAAAGCCGGTGGACTTGTGCAAACGTTTGAATTCGACCGCGCGCCTGGCGATCGTCGGACTGGACAGCTCACGCCCCGCGCGGCTGCGGGAGTTCCTGGCCGGGCCGGTGGCGCTGGTGACCCCGCAGGACGCCGGGAACCTCATCGGGCAGGTGGACGCGGTCCTGCTGTGCACGCGTGACGGGCGGGATCACGCCGCCCAGGCGTTGCCGCTGCTCAGGGCGGGGATCTCGGTGTGGGTCGACAAGCCGCTGGCCACTCGCGAGGCCGACGCGCGTGCGATGGTCGGCGCTGCGGCGGCGACGCGGGTGGTGCTCGCCTGCCGGTCGGGCTTCCGGGACGCCGCGGCGACGCGCGAGGCCGAGGCGTGGGTGCGTGACCAGGCCGGACCGGTGACCGTGACGATCGAGGGACCGGCCGACCCGCGCAGCCCGTACGGCGGACTCGCGCACTACGGCGTCCACCACGTCGAGCTGGCCTGCGAACTGGCCGCACGGCCGTTGGACGTGCACAGCGCGACCGACCGACGCGCCCGGCTGACCGGCGAGAACCTGACCGTCGACCTGGTCTTCCGCCCCGAGGCCGAGGCCTTCACCATCACGGCGGGCGAGCGGCTGCGGATCGAGGCCCCCGCGACCTACCTGGAGGACCAGGTGGCCGCGTTCCTCGACGCGGTCGAGCGCGGACTCGGCACCGCGGACCCGGAAGCGCTGGTCGAGCCGGTGAGGCTGCTCGAACGGATCCTGGGCTGACCTCACCGCAGGACCTCGGCCACGGCGGCGAGGGCGGCGCGCGAGACGATCCCGAACGCGTCGACCGCCGGCACGCTCACCGAGGGCGCCCCGACGCGCAGGTCCTCGGCGGCGCAGGTGGAGTTGACCACCGCCACGACGTCCTGACCTGCGGCGCGAGCGGACCGGACCGCCGCCGCGAACGCCTCGGGGTCACGTCCGCCGTCGACGGGCAACGGGCAGGTGACCGCCACGACGGTGGTTCCCGGCCGCACCAGCGCACCGGGTTCCTCCGGCCGCACGGCGACGTGCGCGACGCCCAGCCGTGCCGCCACCCGCGCGGCCAGGTCGCTGTCGCCGACCACGACGAGGGGCCCGGCCACCGGATCGACCCGCGCGCTCACGGTCCGTGCCAGCTCGGGGTCCTCCCACTCCCCTCCGGCGTCGAGCTCGCGGCAGCGGCCGAGGTCGATCCCGTGCCCGCGGTGCAGGCCGAGCCACGTCCTGGCCCGCAGCAACCGCGCCACCGACCGGTCGAGCTCGGCGCTGTCCAGCACCCCGGCCGACAACGCCTCCTCCAGCGCGTCGAGCAGGGCGGGCACCTCCCCCGCCGGGCACTTCACGTTGGCGACGTCGGCTCCGGCGGCCAGCGCCGCCACCGCCGCGGCCGGCGTGCTCCAGCGCGCGGCGATCGCCCCCATCCGCAGCGAGTCCGTGACGACCAGGCCGTCGTAGCCCATCTCCTCGCGCAACCACGTGCGGTTGACCTGGGAAGACAGGCTCGCCGGGCCGTCCACGCCGAGCGCGGGCAACGCCACGTGCGCCACCATCACCGACGCGACCCCGGCGGCGACCGCGTCGTGGAACGGCGGCAGGTGCAGCCGGTCGTGGTCCCGCCGGGTCCGCGCCAGCACGGCGGACCCGGAGTGGGTGTCCTGCGCGCTGTCCCCGTGACCGGGGAAGTGCTTCGCGGTCGCCAGCAGGCCACCCTCCTGGTAGCCCCGCACCTGCGCCGCACCGAGCTGACCGGTGCGTGCGGCGTCCACGCCGAACGCCCGCACGCCGAGGATCGGGTCGTCGGGGTTCGTCAGGACGTCGACGCACGGGCTGAACGTCCAGTGGAACCCGACCAGCCGCGCCTCCCTGGCCGCGGCCTCGGCGACCCTCCGCGCGACCTCGGCCGATCCGCTGAACCCGACACCGCGCGGGTACGGGAAGTCCGTGCCGCCCCCGCCGAGCGTGTAACCGATCCCCGACTCCAGGTTGGCGGCCACCAGCACGGGCGGCACGCCCAGTCCGGCGCACAGGTCGTCGACCTCGGCGTGGTAGCGGCCCGCGCCCGACACCGAGGTCCCGACGAGGCCGTGCAGCACGCCCAGACCGGCGGCAAGCGCGGCCCGCACGTCGGCGTCAGGACGGCCGTCTGCCATCTGACCAGGCAGGACGACGAGCCGCTGGGCGAGTTTCTGCCGCGGCGTGAGCCGGCCGAGCCACCGGTCGACCCAGGTCTCCGCCTCGTCACCGAGCGGATCGGCGAAGGGGGCTTGACGATTGCCAGAACGCATATCTAGTTTCTATCAAACGTTTGCACGATCAGTAAACACCAACCTCACATCGGAGGGACCATGGCTCGCAGAAGGGCGTTCCGGCTGTTCACGGCCGCCGTCGGCGCACTGGCCCTGGCCGGGTGCGGGCTCGGCGACGGCCCCCAGACCGCCGGCGGCGTGGACACCTCCGGCGAGGTCAAGGGCGACATCACGTTCCAGACCCTGCAGCTGTCCCCCACGTTCGACGGCTACCTGCGCGGGGTCATCGCCGAGTTCGAGAAGCAGCACCCCGGCACGAAGGTCACCTGGACCGACATCCCCAGCAACTCGGCCGCGCGCAAGACCAACGCGGACGCCGTGGCGGGGTCGCTGCCGGACGTGGTGGACCTCGACACCGGCACGCTCGCACCCCTCGCCCGCAAGGGACTCGTGGTCGACATGGGCGCCGCGGCGGACGACCTGAAGGCCGGGTTCGTCGAGTCCGCCTGGAAGTCGGTGAGCTTCGGCGGGTCGTCCGCCTCGGCCCTGCCCTGGTACCTCAACACCCCGGTGCTGATGAAGAACTCCGCGCTGCTGGAGCAGGCCGGACTCGCCTCCGCGCCGGACCCGACCAGCTACCCGGAACTGGTGGAGGCGTCCGCGAAGATCGCCGCCGCCACCGGCAAGGCGGGCTTCCAGCCGACCCAGCTCGGCTTCCACACCTACCTGCGCAGCCTCGGCGTGCCGCTGGTGAACGACCAGGGCACCGAGGCGGTCGTGCGCACCCCCGAGGCGATCGCGTTCGTCGAGTCGCTCGCGAAGCTGCAGAAGTCCGGGGGCATCCCCGCCGACGCCGTGTCCGCCCAGCAGCGCGGCGAGATCGAGACGTTCCAGGAGGGGCAGACGGCCTACCTGGAGACCGGCGGTTCCCGGCTGAAGATCATCCAGCAGAACGCGCCCGCGGTGTACGCGCGGACGACGCTCACGAAACCGCTGGCGGTCAACGGCAAGGGCACCTGGGTCGTCGCGCACGGGGTGGCGGTGCCGAAGGCGTCGAAGAACCTGCCGACGGCGGTGGCGTTCGCGAAGTTCCTGACGTCGGCGGACAACCAGCTCGCCCTGGCGAAGCAGTCGAGCGTCTTCCCCAGCACGGCGAAGTCCCTGGAGGACGCGTTCTTCACCGCCGAGGGCGGCGACCTGGTCGCGCAGGCCCGCGCGATCTCCGCGGCCAGCCTGAAGAACGGCACCACGAACGCCACCCCCGCCGCGGTCGACTCCGAGTTCACCACCGCGCTGTGGTCGTCCGTGCAACGGGCGATCGTCGGTGAGGTACCGGCCGACCAGGCGCTCGCCGACGCCGAGACGAAGCTGAACTCGATCCTCAAGGCGCGCCAGTGATCGCGGCCCGCCACCGGTGGTACGTGCCGCTGCTGTTCGTCGGGCCAATCCTGGTGGTGCAGTGCACGTTCCTGTTCACCCCGCTGGTCAACACGTTCGTGCTGGCGTTCACCAACGCCAGCACGGTCGGCGGCGGCCGTTTCACCGGGCTGGACAACTTCACGACCCTGTTCGCGGACGCGGAGTTCTGGGCCGCGGTCGGCAGGACGTTCCTCTACGCGCTCATCACCGTCCCGTTGATCGTGGCGATCTCGACCTCGCTCGCGATCCTCGTCAACACGTCGTTGCGCGGCTCGGCCATCGTCCGGTCGTTGCTGTTCTCCCCCATGGTGATGCCGCTCGCGACCGTGGCGGTGATGTTCCAGTTCGTGCTGCGTTCGGACGGCCTCGCGAACCAGCTGCTGCGCGGCCTGCACGTGATCAGCGACCCGTTGCCGTTCCTGACGAGCTCGCACCTCGCACTCATCAGCCTGACGCTGGTCACGGTCTGGCGGGGCTGCGCGCTCGCCACCCTGATCACGCTGGCGGCACTGCAGAACGTGTCGCGGGAGCAGGACGAGGCGGCGCGGATCGACGGCGCCGGCTGGCTGCGCCGGACGTGGAGCGTGACGCTCCCCCAGGTCCGCGGGACGACCGTGCTGGTCGCCGTGCTGACCTCGATCAGCGCGCTGCGGGTGTTCACCGAGCCCTACGTGATGACCGGCGGCGGGCCGGGCGACGCGACGGAGACGATCGTGCTCTACCTGTTCGAGAAGGGCGTCGCCCCCGGCACGCAGGCGGGCTACGCCTCGGCGATCAGCCTGGTGCTGTTCGTGTTCGTGCTGGCGGCCGCCGCCGTCACCTGGGGTGCGAGCCGCAGGAGGGCCGCATGAACGAGCAGACCGTCTCGCGCGGGGAAGCCACGCTGCGGTGGGTGCTGATGCTCCTCGCCTCGGCGGTGGTGCTCGGCCCGTTGCTGTGGCAGCTCAGCACCGCCCTCAAAGGACCGGGCGAGTCGACCACCGGGTTCCTCAGCGGTCTCGTGCCGAGCGACCCCACGCTGGACAACTTCACCACCGCCTTCACGCAGATCCCGCTCGCCGGCTACCTGGCGAACTCCGCGGGCATCGCCGCGCTGGGGGTGACGACGAACCTCCTGCTCGCCACCCTCACCGGGTACGCGCTCGCCCGGATCCCGTTCCGCGGCCGCAACCTGTACATGGCGGCGCTGCTGGCCACGGCCGCGCTGCCGTTCGAGGTGATCCTCGTGTCGACGCTGCTCGTCACCAGGAACCTGGGGCTGCAGGACACGTTGCTCGGCGTGGTGCTGCCGCAGGCGGTGTCGATCACCTCGATCTTCGTGATGCGCCAGGCGTTCCGGGCCATCCCGGACGAGCTGGAGGAGGCCGCGACCATCGACGGCGCGGGTCCGGTGCGGACGTTCCTCGGGATCATGCTGCCCAACGTCAAGGGCTCGCTGGCCGTCGTGACCGTGCTGGGGTTCCTGGACTCGTGGGACCACTTCATCTGGCCGCTGGTCGTGCTGAGCAGCCCGGACAAGTACCCGGTGAACGTCGGTGTGCAGTACCTGTCCGGCGCGTTCTCCGCCGACCAGCGGGTCATCTCCGCCGCGGCGCTCGTGGTGATCGTCCCGCCGCTGCTGGTGTACCTGCTGTTGCAACGTCACGTGTTCTCGGGACTGGCCGGAGGGGCGCTGAAGGGATGAACGACACGGTTCTGGTCGGCACCGGCGGCTACGGGCTGCGGCACCTGCGCAGCCTGCTCGAACTGGAGCGCTCCGGGCGCCTGCGGCTGGTGGCGCTGGTCGACGTCCACGTCGGCGAGCAGGCGACGGCGTTGCTCGCCGAGCACCAGAGCGCTCCGGCCCGGTACGCCGACCTCGGACGGGCACTGGCCGCGCACCAGGCCGACAGCGTGGTCATCGCGACCCCGCCGCACACTCACTTCGCGCTCGCCCGGACGGCGATCCGCGCGGGAACGGCCGTGTACCTGGAGAAACCGCCCGTGACGCTCCTGCAGGACCTCGACGCGCTCGCCGCGCTGCCCGCGGCCCGGCGGGTCGAGGTGGGGTTCCAGGCCGCGGGTGCCACCGTCGGCGCGCTGCACCGGGCGTGGGACGCGTTGGGCAGGCCGCCGGTCGACGACGTGGTGGCGCACGGCGCGTTGACGCGGCCCGACGAGTACTACCGGCGCAGCAGGTGGGCCGGCACGTGGTTCCTCGACGGGCAGGCCGTGCTGGACGGGCCGCTGTTCAACCCGCTGGCGCACGTCGTGCAGGCGGCGCTGCTGTTCGCGGGCCAGGTGGAACGGGACTGGGCGCCGGCGTCCGTCGAGGCCGAGTGCTTCCACGCCCGGCCGATCGAAGGCGACGACATCTCCGCTCTGCGCGTCACCCCGCACCGCGGCCCGAGGGTGGTGGCGGTCGGCACGACCTCGACCGACGTGGTCGTGCGCCCCGGAGTGCTGGTGCACACGCGCAACGGCACCATCCGCGTGACGGACGGAGGAGAACGCGTGGTCGCGTACCGAGGCAGGGCAAGGGTTCCGGTGCCGTCCGCTGTTCCGGTGGCGTCCGCCCTGGAACGCGCCGTGACCGACCCGGGCGGGCCGGGCGACCCGGTGCTGTCCCTGCGCTCGACCAGGAACCTCGTGCTCACGGCCAACGCCGTGGCCCAGGCCGTCGGCGCACCCGGTACACCACCCCGTCAGTCCACATGGGACGGACAGCGGGTGGCGGGGCTCGGCCGGCTCGTCGCCGCCTGCGCGCGCCGGGCGGCGCTGTTCTCCGAGGTGGCTCCCGAGTGGGCGGGTTCGACCAGGCGGATCGAGGTCACCGAGTACCGTGGCCTGATGCACCCCGAACTGGTTGCGGCATGACCGGGCGCACCCGCAAGACCAAGCTCGCCGACGTGGCGGCCGAGGCCGGGGTCTCCATCTCCACGGTGTCCAGGGTGTTCTCCAACCCGGAGCTGCTCTCGCCCGAGACCGTCCGCAACGTGCGCGAGGTCGCGGCACGGCTGCGGTACACGCCGAACCCGATGGCCCGCGCGCTGCGGGCGGGCGACTCGCCCTACATCGGCGTCGTGGTGCCGGACATCAGCAACCCGTACATGACGATGCTGCTCAAGTCCGCCCAGTCCCGGTCCCGGGCGCGCGGCATCGGCGTCTTCGTGGCGGACACCGACGACGCGGCCGACGTCGAACGGCAGGTGTGCGAACAGTTCGCCCGCCAGACGCGCGGCATCCTGCTGTGCGCGCCGCGGATGAGCGTCTCGCACATCCGCGAGATCGCGGACATGATCCCGTTGATGCTGGTGAACCGGCCGGTCGACGGCATTCCCTGCGTCTACACCGATTCCACGGCGTCGGTCGCCGAACTCGTGGACCGGCTGTGCGAGCTCGGCCACGAGACGATCGCGTACCTGCCCGGCCCCGTCGGGTCCTGGGCGAACAAGGTCCGCGCCCGCACGGTGGCGGACCGGGTGCGCAGGCACGGCGCCGAACTGGTGAAGCTCGACCCGACCGCGGCCCGGCACGAGGACGGCGTCACGGCGGCACGCGCGGTGGCGGACGGTGGCGCGACGGCGGTCGTGGCGTTCGACGACGTGCTCGCCGCGGGGTTGATCGAGGGCTTCCGCCGGCTCGGGCTCTCGGTGCCCGACGACGTCAGCGTCGCCGGGCACGACGACGTCATGGCCGGGCTGGTGCAGCCGGGGCTGACGACCGTCGAGGGGCTCAGCGCCCGCGTCGGCCAGCTGGCCGTCGACCGCCTGCTGGAGGCCGGTGAACCCGGCGTCACGGCCGATCCGCACCACCTCGGTGTCGGCACGAAGGTGATCTGGCGCGCGAGCGTCGGCAAGCCCCGCGCCTGAGTTCCCGCTCCCCCACCCCGGCCCTTTTCGCGCTCTACCGTGCAAACGTTTGAATCGGAGGATGTTGATGCAGACCACCGCGCGGCCACCCGCTCCCGCAGACGAGGAACAGCTCGAGGACCTGCTTTCCGCGCCGCTCGACGGCGTGGGCGCCGACCTGGCGGCGCTCGGCGGTGACGTCGTGCTCCTCGGCGCGGGCGGCAAGATCGGCCCGACGATGACCGTGATGGCGAAGCGCGCCCTGGAGGAAGCCGGCTCGTCCGCGACCGTCCACGCCGTGTCCCGCTGGTCCGAAGTGGACGTGCGGGAATCGTTGGAGCAGAAGGGGATCCGCACGCACAGCGCCGAACTGGGCGACCCGTCGGCGTACGCGGCGCTGCCCGACGCGGCCGGGGTGTTCTACCTCGCGGCCATGAAGTTCGGCACCACCGGCGCCGAGCACCGCATGTGGTGGACCAACGCCGCCGTGCCCGCGCTGGTGGCCTCGCGCTACCGCGGTGTGCCGACCGTCGTGTACTCCAGCGGCAACGTCTACCCGTTCACGCCGCTCGCCCGCGGCGGCTGCACCGAGCAGGACGCCCCGGGGCCGCTCGGCGAGTACGCCCAGTCGTGCCTCGCCCGCGAACGGGTCTTCGCGGGCGCCTCCGAGCGGTGGGGCACGCCCTCGTTGATGTTCCGGCTGAACTACGCCTGCGAACTGCGCTACGGCGTGATCGCGGACATCGCCGCCCGGATCGCCGACGGCCGTCCGGTCGACGTGACCATGCCCGCGGTGAACGTGGTGTGGCAGCGGGACGTGTCCGCCTGGGCGTTGCGCGGCATCCTGCTCGCGGACCCGTCGGCACCCGTGCTCAACGCCACCGGACCGGAGACGATCCCGGTGCGCCGCATCGCGTCGCTGCTCGGCGAGGCGATGGGCCGCGAGGTCGAGTTCACCGGCACCGAGGCCTCCGACGCGCTGCTCAACGACGCGGGCGACTGCTTCGCGCGGTTCGGCTACCCGAGCCTCGCCGCGCGCACCCTGATCGACTGGACCGCCGACTGGATCGGTGCGGGAGGGCGCCGGCTCGGCAAGGCCACGAAGTTCGAGCAGCGCCAGGGGCGGTACTGATGACGACCGACGTGCGGGACCGCCTGCTCGCGGGCGTCACGATCCCGGCGCACCCCCTCGCGCTGACGCCGGACCGCGTGTTCGACGAACGCGCCCAGCGCGCGCTCACCCGGTACTACCTGGCGTCCGAAGTGGACGGTCTGGCGGTCGGGGTGCACACCACCCAGTTCGAGCTGCACGACGACCCCGGGCTGTTCGCGGCGGTGCTCGGGCTGGCGGCGCGCACCGGGCCGTTGCTGGTGGCCGGTGTCATCGGTGACACCGCGCAGGCCGTGCGGGAGGCCGAGGTGGCGGCCGGGGCGGGCTACGACGCCGTGTTGCTGTGCCCGTTCGGGATGAGCGACCCGAGACCGGAGGCCCAGCTGGACCGGGCCCGCGCGGTCGGCGAGGTGCTGCCGGTCATCGGGTTCGCGCTGCAGGAGGCCGTCGGCGGCCGGCCGTTGCCCAAGTCGTACTGGAGCAGGCTGTTCGACCTGGACGCGGTCGTCGGCGTGAAGGCGGCGCCGTTCGACCGCTACCGCACCAACGACATCGCCCGCGCCCTGGTCGAGCACGACCGGTGGAACCGGATCGCGCTGCTCACCGGCAACGACGACACCATCGTCACCGACCTCGTGACGCCGTGGCGGGCCGTGGTCGGCGGCGAGGAACGGACGTTGCGGGTGTCGGGCGGGCTGCTCGGCCAGTGGGCGGTCGGGACGCGCGCGGCCGTCGCGCTGCGGCGCCGGGCCGCCGACCTGACCGGGGAACTGCTCGCGACCGGTGCCGACCTGGTCGAGGTGAACGCGGCGGTCTTCGACGTGGCGCACCGGTTCGCGGGGTGCGTGGCCGGGGTGAACGAGGTGCTGCGGCAACAGGGCCTGCTCGCGTCGTCGGTGTGCCTGGCGCCGGCCGAGGTGCTGTCGCCCGGCCAGGCCGACCTGATCGCCGACGCCCGGAAGCGGTTCCCGGCGCTGCTGGACGAGGAGTTCGTGGAGGAGCACCGCGATGACTGGCTCCGCTGACCGCCCACCGGTGCGGATCGTCCACATCGGACTCGGCGCGTTCCACCGCGCGCACCAGGTGTGGTTCACCCAGCACGGCGACCCGGAGTGGGGCGTGGCGGCGTTCAGCGGCCGGTCGGCCCGGCTGGCGGAGACGCTGACGGCCCAGGACTGCCGCTACACCCTCGTCGAGCGGGGCCCGGAGTTCGACGCGCACCACCGGATGTCCTCGCTCGTCGCCGCGTACGGCGCGGACCGGCAGGACGTGCTCGACCGGCTGGTCGCCGGTCCCGAGGTGGCCGTGGTGACGCTGACCATCACCGAGGCGGGCTATGCGGACCCGGCCGCGCCCCGGCGGCTCGTCCAGGCGCTGGACGCGCGGCGGCGCTCCGGCGCCGGGCCGATCGCGGTGGTGCCGTGCGACAACGTGCTCGCGAACGGCGCCCGCGCCCGGTCGGCGTTGCTGGACCAGGCGGACGGCGACCTGGCGGGCTGGATCGACGAGCACGTGTCGTTCGTGGACACGGTGTCGGACCGGATCACGCCGGCCACCACGGCGGACGACGTCGCCCGGCTCGCCGCGCTCGGCGTCGAGGACCGCGCGCCCGTCGTCACCGAGCCGTTCGCGGAGTGGGTGCTGGCCGGGGAGTTCCCCGCCGGGCGTCCCGCGTGGGAGCGGGCCGGGGCCGTGTTCACCGACGACATCAGGCCGTTCGAGCGGCGCAAGCTGAGGCTGCTCAACGGCGCGCACCTGCTGCTGGCCCTGGCCGGTCTCGCCCGCGGGCACGGCACCGTCGCCGACGCGATGACCGACCCGGTGCTCACCGAGCACGTGGAGCAGTACTGGGCCGTCGCGTCCCGCGGCGTGCCCGAGGCCGACGAGTACGTGCGGCAGCTGCGCACCCGGTTCACCAACGGCCGCATCCGGCACGCGCTCGCCCAGATCGCGCTGGACGCCGAGAACAAGCTCCGTGAACGGGTCGTGCCGCTGGTGCGCGACCTGCTCGCGGACGGCGCCGACCCCGGCCCCGCGTTGCGGGTCGTCGACGCCTGGCTCGTCCACACCGGACAGAACACCGACTCGCTGGACCGCCTCGCACCCGGCTGGGCGGCCGACCCCCGGATCCACCACGACGGAAGGTGCAGATCATGAGAAGGTTGCTCGTCGCCGTCACCGCCGCCGCTCTCCTCGCCGGCGTCTCCCCCGCCGCCTCGGCACGGCCGCCGCACTGCGGGTACGACGCCGCGGTGCTCGCGGACTCGCCGGTCGCGTACTGGCGCATGTCCAGCGGCACGTCACCGTCCGAACAGGACGTCAGCGGCCACGGCCGCACCGGCACCTACACGGGCGGCCGTTCGGTCGCGTTCCTGCCCAACGGCGACCGGGCCACCGACTTCGACGGTGCGACGGGCTACCTCCAGGTGCCCGACAGCGACGCGCTGAGCCCCGCCACCACGGGCGCGTTCACCCTGGAGGCGTGGATGCGGCCCGACGCGCTGGAGTTCCCGCACGCCGAGTCGTCCGGGTACGTGCACTGGATGGGCAAGGGCGCGCCGGGCCAGCACGAGTACGTCGCGCGGATGTACTCGAAGACCAACACCGAGAACCGGCCGAACCGGATCTCCGGCTACGCCTTCAACCGCGACGGCGGCCTGGGGGCGGGATCCTACTTCCAGGACGCGATCGTCGAGGGCCAGTGGATCCACTACGCACTCGTGATCAACCCGGCCGCCGTCAGCGCCGAGTACCCGCACGGCTACGTCAAGATCTACCGCGACGGCGTCCTGCGCGACCAGGACCAGCTCGTGATCCGTGACGTCGTCATCACGCCCGAGGGCGGCACCGCACCGTTCCGGGTGGGCACCAGGGACTTCGGCTCGTGGTTCGCGGGCGCCGTCGGCAAGGTGGCCGTCTACGACCGTGAACTGCCCGCCGCGCGCATCGCCGCGCACACCACCGCCATGACCACCACGTTCCACCACCGGGGGTTCTCTCGATGACCGACGACAACGGCACGCGGATCGTCTCCGCCGAGGTCCTGGTCTCCTCGCCGGGCCGCAACTTCGTGACGCTGCGGCTGCGCACGGCCGACGGCGTGACCGGTCTCGGCGACGCCACGGTCAACGGCCGCGAGCTGTCCGTCGTGTCCTACCTGCGGGACCACGTGACGCCGTTGCTGATCGGCCGCGACGCGCACGCGATCGAGGACACCTGGCAGTACCTGTACCGCGGCGCCTACTGGCGGCGCGGCCCGATCACCATGGCGGCCATCGCCGCGGTCGACACGGCGTTGTGGGACATCAAGGCGAAGATGGCCGGGATGCCGCTGTACCAGCTGCTCGGCGGGCGCAGCCGGCGCGGTTGCCTGACCTACGGCCACGCCAGCGGCGCCGAGCTGCCCGAGCTGTTCGACTCCATCCGCGCCCACCTCGACCAGGGCTACCGCGCCATCCGCATCCAGACCGGCGTGCCCGGCCTCGGCTCGGTCTACGGCGTCGCGTCCAGCGCGAACGCCGCGGTGGGCGACGCGGGCGCGACCTCGCGCTACGACCACGAGCCCGCCCGCCGCGCGGCCGTCCCGGTCGAGGAGGAGTGGGACACGAGGGCCTACCTGCGGCACGCCCCGCGCGTGTTCGAGGACGTGCGGAGCGAGTTCGGCCCGGAACTCCCGCTGCTGCACGACGCCCACCACCGCCTGACCCCGATCCAGGCCGCGAAGCTGGGCAAGGAGCTCGAACCGTACGACCTGTTCTGGCTGGAGGACGTCACGCCCGCCGAGAACACCGCGGTGCTGCGCCGGGTCCGCGAGCACACCACCACCCCGCTCGCCATCGGCGAGGTGTTCAACACGATCTGGGACTACCGCGAGCTGTTCGAGGAGCAGCTGATCGACTACGTCCGCTCCCCCGTCACCCACGCGGGCGGCATCACGGCGCTGCGCCGGATCTTCGACTACGCCTCCGTCTACCAGATCAAGTCCGGTGTGCACGGCCCGACCGACATCTCCCCCGTCGGCCTCGCGGCGGCGCTGCACCTCGGCGTCGCGATCCCGAACTTCGGCATCCAGGAGTACATGAAGCACACCGAGGCCACCGACCAGGTCTTCCGCCCCACCTACAGCTTCACCGACGGCCTGCTCGCGCCGTCCGACGAGCCGGGCCTGGGCGTGGACCACGACGACGCGGAGGCGGACCGGCACCCGTACTCCCGCGCCTACCTGCCGGTGAACCGCCTCAAGCTGGACGGGTCGATGCATGACTGGTGATCACGCCGTGGTCGTGATGGGTCCCAGCGGGGCGGGCAAGAGCGCCGTCGGCGGCGCGCTGGCCGCTCTGCTGGGACTGCCGTTCGTCGACGCGGACGCCCTGCACCCCGAACGCAACCGCGCGAAGATGGCGGCAGGCACACCGCTGGAGGACGCGGACCGGTGGCCGTGGCTCGACGTCGTGGGTGAGAGGCTCGCGCGGGGCCGGGTCGTGATCGCCTGTTCGGCGCTCAAACGCCGTTACCGCGACCACCTGCGCGGCTTCGCGCCCGGCACCGTGTTCGTCGAGCTGCGCGTGGACCGCGCGGTGCTGGCGGACAGGATGGCGCGGCGGGAGCACTTCATGCCGGTGAGCCTGCTCGACTCCCAGCTCGCGGCGCTCGAACCGCTGGGCGGCGACGAGGCCGGGGTGGTGGTCGGGGACGACGGGCCGCTGGACGTCGTGGCCGGCCGGTGTGCGCGGCTTCTGCTGTCGGACGGCGAAAGGCGGGACCGACCGGAGTCGACCCCGCCTTCCTGATCACCTCGTGGTCACGCCTTCATGGAGTGCTTCTTCCCGTGGGTCCAGGACGCGGCGTCGCCGCCGTCGCCCGCCGGACCGGAGTGGCCACCGACCGTGTTGCTGTGGTTGGACGCGTCGCCGGTCGGACCCGTGGCACCGGTGTCACCGGAGTCGCCCGAGGTGACCTCGGTCCAGGACTTGGTGCCGTGGTTCTGCCGGCTGTGCTTCCCGCCGTCGTGCTTCCAGTTGTGGTGCTTCCAGCCGTGGCACTCGTCGCCGCGGTGGTCGTGCGACTTCTTGTTCTCGGTCTTCACGACCGCGGAGTTGCCGCCGGTGTCGCCCGAGTTCCCGGAGTCGCCCGAGTTGCCGGTCGTGGCGTTGTTCGAGCTGGTGGCGTTGCCGCCGTCACCCGAGTTCCCGCCGTTGCCCGCGGTCGCCTCGGTGGAGCCGGACTTGCCGTGGTGGCCCCACTTCTGGCCTTCGGTCATCGCCCACGCGTCGCCGCCGTCACCGGCCGGGCCGGAGGTGCCGCCCTTGGTGGCGCTGTGGTTCCACGCGTCACCGGTCGAGCCGGTGGCACCCGTGTCGCCCGAGTCGCCGGACGTGACGGTGGTCCAGGACTTGCTGCTGTGCCACGACTTCCCGTGACCCTTGTCCTGGCCGATGGTGCGCACGACGGCCTTGTTGCCGCCGGTGTCGCCCGAGTTCCCGGAGTCGCCCGAGTTGCCGGTCGTGGCGTTGTTCGAGCTGGTGGCGTTGCCGCCGTCACCCGAGTTCCCGCCGTTGCCCGCGGTCGCCTCGGTGGAGCCGGACTTGCCGTGGTGGCCCCACTTCTGGTCCTTGGTCAGGACCGCCGCGTCGCCTCCGTCACCGGCGGGACCGGAGTTCCCACCCACGGTGGTGCTGTGGTTGGAGGCGTCACCGGTCGAGCCCGTGGCACCCGTGTCACCGGAGTCACCCGAGCTGACGTTCGTGTGGCATTCCGCGAGCACGCAGACGCCGTAGGCGCTGTTGCCGCCGGTGTCACCCGAGTTGCCCGAGTTCCCGGAGTTGCCCGACCGCGCGGTGTTCGAGCTGGTGGCGTCGCCGCCGTCGCCCGAGTCGCCGCCGTTGCCCGCGGTCGCGTCCGCGTTCTGGGAACGGCCGGCCGCGGTGGCGTCGCCACCGTTGCCCGCCGTACCGGAGTTGCCGCCCACCGTGGTGCTGTGGTTGGAGGCGTCACCGGTCGAGCCCGTGGCACCCGTGTCACCGGAGTCACCCGAGCTGACGTTCGTGTGGCATTCCGCGAGCACGCAGACGCCGTAGGCGCTGTTGCCGCCGGTGTCACCCGAGTTCCCGGAGTTGCCCGAGTTGCCGGACGTGGCGTTGTTCGAGCTGGTGGCGTTGCCGCCGTCGCCCGAATCGCCGCCGTTGCCACCGTTCACGACCGAGTGCACGACGTCGCCGACGCCACCGAGCAGGCCGTTGCCGCCCGTGTCAGCGCTCGCCATCGCCGTTCCGGCCAGGAGGAATCCTCCCGAGAACGCTGCGGCCAACAGGCCGCGTTTCACATAGCTGTGCATGTCGACTCTTCCTGTCAATCAAGCTTGGGTGATCTGGTCGGCTTGGCTGGCAGGAGTGGTCAACTCGGATGATTGCGGCCGTAGTAATAGCACCACGACCCGTGAATCTGGTGATCCGCGACCACCAGGAGCGATCGGCTGCCCGACCGGTCCCCTCGCACGGCGGGGAGGTCCGAGACGGTCTGTCCGGCCGATCCGCTCGACGACGCCGAGCCCGTCGCGCCCGGCAGGGCGAACGGCATCTCCGGCGACTGCTGGTGCGGCGCCTCAACGGGTGGCGCCACGTCAGGTGCGAGAACCTCGTGCGGCTGCGGGGCAGGTATCGCCGCGACCCGGCCGATCGGCGCTGGAGAGCGCGTCTCGACCGCGGGGGCCGCGGGAGCCTCTGCCACCACTGGCGCGGCGACCGGCGGCGGAGCCACCTCCGCCGCAGCGGAAGGCTTGACCACCAACGGTTCCACGACCTGACGCACCACCGGCACGTCCTGCACCGCGTCCGCCACGGGGGCGAGCAGCGGCGCCGTGACGGGATGGAGCGGGTCCAGGACCGGCCCCGCGGCCTTCGTGACGGTGTCCACGGCGGGCGCCAGCGGAGCCAGCACCGGGTCGGTCACCGGCTCGGTGACCGCCAGCACGGGCCGCACCACCGGGTCCGCGACCGCCGTGACGTCCCGGACGACCGGCGCGACCGTGTCGGTCACCGGTGCGACGAGGTCCGCGACCCCGCCCAGCAGACCGGGTGAATCGCCCTCGTCGGCACTCGCGACTCCCGCGGACAGGAGACCGAATCCGATCAGGAACCCGGCCACGCCGAGCGTCCGCCGAATCATCCTGGAGCATGTCGACTTCATGTAATCACCCCCTCTCGTCGAATCAGCACCTGTACATCGAGGTATTCGGCACCCCAGACAGGCCGGTTCACTCGAAAGTGGGAGTTATTTCAAATAGGCAGCTCAACGGCGTCGATTAATTTCAAACACCGATTTCCAACTACTTTGGGACACAATTGAACGCGTTTCACCTCGACACACGGTGATCATGCTGGTGAACGGCGCGGTTCCGAATCGGCTCCTCAGCCGAGCAGCTGCACGACGTGCACCGCCCGGTCACCGGGCCACGTCCGGCGGATGCCGCCGCGGAAGTCCACCTGGACCTCCTCGCCGGCCACCACCGCCACCACCTGGCCGACCGGTCCGATCGAGCCGTGCAGGCGGACGTGATCTCCCGGCGACAGCTCGTTCGCCGGCACGGTCCCGACGTTGCGCGCCGGGGACGCGGGCTTGAGCCGGGTGGTGAACACCCACCACGCGCCGCCGCACGCCACCGGCGTCAGGAGCACGAGGACTCCGGCGGCGACGGGGTGGGTGCGCACGAGGGCGGCCGCGACCACGACGGCTCCCAGCAGGCCCACCAGCGCGGCGACGAGCACCGAGCTCACCGGGTGGTGGCCGACCTGGAGCCAGCCCGTCGTGCGGACCCAGCCACCGGGCGTCAGGCCTCGCGGGGCGGCACCGTCCGCGAGACCGGGCCCCGTCCCGCCGGCGGGATCGGCCTTGCTGAACAGGTCGACCTCGTCCTCAGTCCGCACGACGCCACCTCAGCTGGTTCCTGCCGTTGCGGGAGCAGACGATCTCGTAGCCGTCCCTGGTCGTCCTCCGCGCGCCCTCGAACAGGCACGGCTTGCCCAGCCGGAAGTCGTCCCACTCCTCGTCCGGCGGCGCCGGCTCGGTGGTCGTGGGCGCGGGCGGCGGCGGAGGTGGTGGCGGAACGGGGGAAGGTTCGGTCGTGGTCGTCGTCGCAGGAGGTGCGCTCGGCACGGAGGAGGACGTCGGCGCGGTGGAGACGGTCGTCGTCACCGCGCCGGGCACGCAACCCGCCGCCCACAGGCCGAGGCGCCCCAGCCGGGCGGCGGACTCGTCGTCCGCCAGGTCGCCGCGCGCCGCCAGGTCGGCCTGCACCGCGCCGCCGCTCACCACGGTCCGCGCGTAGTCCGCCCCGCCCGGCAGTTCGACGTCGACCAGGATCCGATCGCCCCCGTCCTCGCGCTTCACCACCAGTCGCACGTCCTTGCCCAGCAACAGGTCCTGGGCGGCGGCGCGGGACTGCGACACCCAGCAGTCCGGCAGCGCCCGCACCCCGGCGACGCGAGCGCGCACGACACGACCGCTGACGGGCTCCGCGCCCTCGAAGAGGTCGACCTCGGACACCGAGCTCACGGTCACCTGAACGGCGTCACCCCGGAACCCGCTCGCCTCGTGCGCGCCGTCACCCCGGCTTCGCGAGAGGTCGTCACCGCTGAACGCGACCGCGCCGGTGGCGGCCAGCGCCGTGACGACGCCGAGGCATCCGATCGCGAGCCGCGCGGGCTGGCTGGTGCGCCACCAGAAGCGGCGGACGATTCCCGCCTCGGGAGCGGCGGAGTCGGCTGGGCTGGGCAATGGCGCTCCCCGGCGTCGGACAATCCATGACACAAAACGTGCGTTCCGTTCTTCGACTAGATACGCGCCGAAGACGAAGACGTTCATTCACAGATTGGCCCGTCATTCACAGAACAGCCGGTTCAGTGATTGACGGCGCACGCTCCGTCACTTCTTCTTGGGCCACGGAATGAGCATCATGACGCCGGCACTGGCGCACAGCAACCCGATCGTCGTCCACAGCCGCTGCCCCGTCATGAAGCTGCCCTCGAGGTGACCCAGCCCCTGGGCGGTCCACACCCCGCCGACGACCAGCAGCACGACTCCGAGCCCGACCAGCAGTTTTCTGCTCATGACCGGGAAGGCTACCGACCGCCGGAGGCTCGATCGCGGTCGTAGTGCGAACGTCGCCCGACGCGGCTGCGCCGCGCCGTGGCGTTCATCAACGCCGGGCTCGCCTCCGGTTTGTCCAGGCCGACCGCGGACCACACCTCCGACCTCGCCGAGATCGTCGGCACGCACCGGTACGTGGAGGCGGGCAACCACATCGGCAAGATCGTCGTCACGATGTCCCACGACTGGGCAGAGCAGGGAAAATTCCATCCGGCGGCGCCCGGCCGCGTCTTTGGTCCATACGAGCGATTGACGACCAAACGGCCCCGAACGTCCCAAAATCCGCCATAGTGTCGGCCGCGTGGCCGATCACATGCCCGACGACGAGCCGTGGCGGGTGCGCGTGCTCGACGCCGACGGCGGCGTCCTCGGCGCGGGTGTGCTGCTCGGTGAGACGCATGTGCTGACCTGCGCGCACGTGGTGCCCGCGGGTGCTGACCACGTGTTCGTCGACCGGATGCGCGGGCCCGCCGTGCGCGCCGACGTGGCGGACGAGCACTTCGTGCCGCCACTCGAGGACCGCCGGGGTGACGTCGCCTTGCTGGACCTGGCGGGGCCCGTGGACGGTGCCGGTGCGCTGCTGCGCCGGACCGCGTTGCCCAGGAACCTCGTGGTGCGCACGGTCGGGTTTCCCCGGCGGGTGCACGACGGTGTGTCGGTGCTGGCGCGGCTCGCCGGGCGGGGCGGGCCCGGGCACGAGTGGGTGCAGCTCAACCGCGACTCCGCGAACGAGTTTCCGGTGACCAGCGGGTTCAGCGGGGCGGGCGTGGTGGACGACGCGGACGGGTCGCGGGCGGTGATCGGGATCGTGGTCGGCGAGTTCGCCAACGACATCGCGCACCTGGCCTGGATGATCCCCGTGGAGACGATCCTGGTGCACCTGCCCGGGGTGGCGCGGTGGGCCGTCGGGGGTGCGCCGCTCGACGACGGGTTCACCGGCACGCCCGACGCGCACGTCGAGCAGGTCGGGCTGGCTCGGGCGCTGGCCGGGTGGCTCGATCGGCACCACTCGCGCGACGTGGTGATGGTGCTGGTGGGCCGTGATCGCGAGGTGTTGCACCGCGCCGTCGGGCTGTCGGCGGTGGAGTCGCGGCCGGAGACGAACGGCGCGCCGGAGGGGACGGTGCCCTCGGTCGGAAGCGTCGACCTCGCGGTGGACGCGTCGAGCCGGACCGCCGACCAGGTGTCGCGGCGGATCATCGACCGCGCCGGGGTGGGGGCCGACGAGAGCAGCACTCCCAGTGAGCAGGTGCGGGCGGGGACACCGCCGATGACCGTCGTGGTCGACGGGGTGGACGACGCCGAACAGCCCGAGGTGTTGTTGCAGGAGGTCCTGAAGCCTCTCGTCGAGCAGGGGTCGCGGGTGGTGCTCGGCTTCCGGCGCGAGTCGTCGCCGAGCCTCACGGCGGCGCGGTCGTGGGAGCTCGGGTCGCTCACCGCGCGGCTGGACCGGCTCGCGGACGAGATCAAGGTGCTTGCGGCGCAGGAGGAACTGCTCGACCGCCACCACCGTGAGGTCGATCATCGCGCGGCCGGGCTGCGGATGCGTCTGGTGCGGCTGCGGGCCGCCCTCGGACGGCCGGACGCGCACTCGGTGCGGCCGTTGCTGGAGGAGACCGAGGTCTCGCTCGCGCGGGCGTTGAGGCGCACCGGGCGTGCGGCGCGGGTGGTGGAGGAGTTGCTGGAACGTCGGCGGGAGGCGGGTGGGCTGCTCGACGCCTACCAGGCGAAGGCCGACGGCGGTGGTCTCGTCGAGGACACCGGGCTGGCGGGGCTGTACCGGCGGGCGCACGACCTGCTGGGACGCGGGCTCGACGACCTCGCGCTCGCCGAGGAGGCGGTGCGCGGGTACGGGGCCGCGGTCCGGCGGGCGCTCGGCGACGCGGGGAGGGAGCGGCGGTGACGGCGTGCAACCGGCCGGGGTGCACCGGAACGGTGCGGGCCACGGGTTTCTGCGGCACGTGCTGGCTGCGGCCGTTGTCCGACGAGGCCCTCGCGGAGGTGACCGCGGTGCCGGCCACCTCCGTCCTGAGCCACTCGAGCGGTGATCCGCTCGCGTTGCCGGTGTTCGAGTTCCCCGACCCGTCGAGCCGGATCCTCAACGACACCGACGTTCCCGAAGAGAGCCGCAAGTGCCCCGGCGAGAACTGCGGGGCGCCGGTCGGCCGCAGTTACGCGGGTCAGCCCGCCATCAGCGAGGGGTTCTGCCCCGCCTGCGGGCACCCGTACTCGTTCGTGCCGAACCTGCACGAGGGTGACCTGGTCGACGGCCAGTACGAGGTGATCGGCTGCTTCGCGCGCGGCGGGCTCGGCTGGGTGTACCTGGCGCGGGACCGCCGACTGGACGACAACCTGGTCGTCCTCAAAGGACTGATCGACCTGCGCTACGCCGCGCTCGCGACGGCGGAGCGGCGCGCCATGACGATGATGGACCACAAGAACATCGTGCGGATCCTCAACTTCGTCGCCCACCCCGACAGCGCGGGCAAGCAGCGCGAGTACATCGTCATGGAGTACGTCGACGGGCTGACGTTGCGCGAGGCCACCCGGCAACGCGCGCTCGGCACCGAGCCGTTGCGGGTCGAGCACGTCATCTTCTGCGTGCTGCAGGTGCTGGAGGCGATGGAGTACCTGCACCGGCGCGGCTACCTCTACTGCGACATGAAGCCGGACAACGTGATCGTCCGGCCGGGGCACCGCGGCGAGGAGGACCGGGTCAAGGTCATCGACCTGGGCGCGGTGCGCAAGGCCGACGACCGCGAGAGCAGCCGGATCGGCACCAAGCCCTTCGAGGTCGACGAGGCGGAGTTCCAGGCCCGCGGCCTGACCGTGCAGTCCGACATCCACACCGTGGGCGTCACGCTGGAACGGCTCTACACCGGCACGACCGACTGGCTGGACCAGCAGACGGGCGCGACCGACGAGCACCTCGCGCTCGGCCTGGAGTCGTTCCGCCGGCTGATCGCCAGGGCCCGGCACGAGGACCCCGACCAGCGCTTCGACTCGGCGGCCCAGATGGCCGAGCAGCTCAAGGGGGTGCGGCGCGAGATCGCGTCCCTGCGCGACGGCGTCGCCCGGCCCGATCCGTCGACCGTCTTCGCACCGACGGCCGCGCTGCTCGACTCAGGACTCGGCGACGTGCCCCCGTTGCACCGGTGGACCAGGCCCGACCGGTACAGCGGCACCGGCGTGCCGCTGCCGGACGGACGGCCGGGTGCCGCCGAGGTCGCGATCGGGCTGCCGGTGCCGCGGGTCGATCCCGGTGACGACGCCGCCGAGTACCTCGCCGTCATCGGCGAGCCGACCGCCCTGCGGTTGCTGGACAAGCTGACGACCGCGGACCTCGACACCGCGGAGAGCTGGTTCGCCCGCTGCCGGGCGGAGATCGAGATCGGACGGCTCGACCTCGCCGCGGACAGCCTGCGCGCGGCCGGGCGCGAGGCCGGCGACTGGCGGATCGCGTGGCACCGCGGGCTGATCGCGCTCGCCAGGGACGAGGTCGGCCAGGCCCGGCTGGAGTTCACCGCCGTCTACGACGCGCTGCCCGGCGAGGAGGCACCGAAGCTCGCGCTCGGCTTCTGCGCCGAGCACGAGGGCGAACTCGACCGGGCCCGGCGGCTCTACGAGGCGGTCTGGCGCCGGGACCGGTCGCAGGGCAGCGCCGCGTTCGGGCTGACCAGGATCAGGCTGGCCGAGGGCGACCGGGCGGGCGCGGTGGCCGTGCTCGACGAGGTGCCCAAGGTGTCCCGGCACTTCGACGCCGCCGCCGTCGCGGCCGTGATCATCCTTTGTGGACGGCTGGCGTCGGGTACCCCGGCGGTCGGCGACCTGGGCGAGGCGGCCGAACGCCTGCCGTCGCTCTACCTCGACACCGACGGGCGCAACCGGCTCGTCACGATCCTGCGGGAGGCCGCGCTGCCGCTCGTCGGCGAACCCGGCACCCGGTTCGACGCCGCCGACGTCTTCGGCGCCGTGCCCAGCGCGGACGGACTGCGGCGGTTGCTCGAGGAGTCGTACCGCGGCCTGGCCGGACAGGCCCGCAACGAGGACGAGCACGGCATTCTCATCGACCTGGCCAACACGATTCGCCCGAGGACGTGGTCATGACAGCGGACGCGCAGCCGGCCTTCAGCCTCGAGGTGAGCCAGAACCCGTACCTGTTCGCCGGCGAGACCGAGATGCACGCGGTGCTCACCGTGACGACCCGGGGCCTCGGCGGCCTGACCGGCGGCGAGGTCCCCGAGGCCGCCGAGGTGATCGCCATCGACTGCTCCGGCTCGATGCACAGCCCTCCGGCGAAGCTGCGGGCCGCGCAGGAGGCCACCGCCGCGGCGATCGACGCCCTGCGCGACGGGGCGTTCTTCGCGGTGGTCGAGGGCACGCACGCGGCGCGCGTGATCTACCCGAAGGACGACCGCCTGGTCGCGGCGACCGCCGCGACGAGGGCCGCGGCGAAGCGGGCGGTGCGGCGCCTGACCGCCAGCGGCGGCACCGCGATGGGGTCGTGGCTGCGGCTGGCGGACCGGTTGCTGGCCGCCCACCCGGAGGCCGTGCGGCACGTCCTGCTGCTGACCGACGGCAAGAACGAGCACGAGACGTCCGGGGAACTCGACGAGGTGCTGGCGGGATGTTCCGGCCGGTTCGTCTGCGACGCGCGCGGCGTGGGTGACGGCTGGGAGCCCGAGGAGCTGCTGCGCATCGTGTCCGCGTTGAACGGCACGGCCGACGCCGTCCGCGAGGAGCACGAACTCGCCGAGGACTTCACCGCGATCATGCGGGCCGCGATGCGCAAGGTCGTGCCGGAGTTGCTGGTCCAGGTCGAGACCACGCCGTTCGCCCGCGTGCGCTTCCTGCGGCAGACGTTCCCGACGCAGACGGACCTGACCGCGCTCGGCACGTCCACGGGCCCGCTGACCACCCTGTTCCCCACGGGTTCCTGGGGTGAGGAGAGCCGGGACTTCCACATCTGCCTGGACGTGCGGCCGGACGGGCTGGGGCTGCTCGAGTACCAGATCGCCGAGGCCTCCCTGGTGCCCGTCCGCGCCGGACGCGAAACCCCGGCCGCCGTCGCGGGCGACGTGCGGCCGATCGTCGCGCAGTGGACCGAGAACACCGTCCTCTCCAGCGTGATGGACTCCCGGGTCGCGCACGCCACGAACCAGGCCGAACTCGGCCGGGCGGTGATGGCCGGGTGCGAGGCGTACGACGAGGGCGACACCGAACGGGCCGCGCTGGAGTGGGGCAGGGCCGTCGCGCTGGCTTCCGCGCAGCGCAACGAGAAGGTGCTCACCCGGCTGCACCGGCTGGTCGACGTCGTCGGCGATCCGGCCCGCGGCGAGGTGCGCGTCCGGACCGACCTCGACCTGCTCGACGTCAAGCTGAGCGAGCTCAGCCGGAGCCACGGCACGCGCGGCCCCGATGCCGCCCAGGACCCCGGCCCGCAGCAGACCGGTCCCGATCGCACGTGTGAGCGTTGCCGGCACGTCTCCCCCGCCCGCGCCGCGTTCTGCGAGGGGTGCGGCCAGGCGTTCGAGGTGAGCGCATGACGGCCCCCGGCGTGGTCGCCACCCGGACGGACGCCCGCTCCACCACCCGGCGCGGTCTGTTGCGGCTGCGCGCCGCGCTGCTGGGCGTGACCGCGCTGGTGCTGCTGTCGTCCTGGTACGCCTTCGACAGCGTGCACGACACCATCGACACCGTGCGCGACCGCAGTGCCCCCGCGCTGCTGGAGGCCGCCGTCGCCCGGTCCGCACTCGCCGAGGCGGACTCGGTGGCCATCAGGAGCTTCAGCTCGGGCGAGGCCCAGTTGATCGGGCCGGGTGACCGCTACCAGAACCAGATCGCGGTGGCGAGCCAGAGCATCGCGCAGGTCGCCGAGGACAACACCCTGGGCGAGTCCGGCAGCAAGCAGCTGCGCGTGGTGGCCGGACTCGTCGTCGCGTACACCGGGTGGATCGAGCAGGCCGACGCGCACTACCGGCAGGGCGGCGGCAGCACGTCGCTGGCGGCGGTCGACCTCTGGTACGCGTCCCGGCTGCTGCACGAACCGGGCAGCGGGGTGCTGGCCCAGTTCGACGAGCTGGTGAAAGCGCAGCAGGCCGCGCTCGGCGACCAGCTCGACGGCAGCTCGACGACGTTCTGGCGGGGAGCGCTCGTCGCCGTGCCGATCATCGCGCTGTTCGTGCTCCTCGTTGTCACACAACGGTTCCTGCGCCGCCGGTTCCGCCGGGCGTGGAACCTGCCGCTGGTGTTCGCGACGGTCGTGCTGGCCGGCTGCGGTGCGATCGCGGTGTTCGGGGTCCTGGCGCAGCAGGAGGTCGAGACGGCGGCCGGCGAACTGCGCGACGTGACGTCCACCTGGGACGGACGGACCTCCACCACCAGGGCCGCCGCGCAGGACGAGCTGAAGAACCTGGTCACGAAGCTCTGCGCGGCCGCGGACGGCGGCTGCGGCGACACGGTCGTCCGATTCCTGTCCGACCTGCGCCAGACGGGCACGCCGGACCCGGTGTCGGACAAGGAGCTCACCGACGCGGCCAAGCACGTCAACGCCTCGGTCGCGGCGGCCGACGACCACGCGGGCCTGGAGACGTTGATCCCGATCGGCGCCGTGCTGATCGGGCTGTCCGTGCTCCTCGGCCTCCACCCGCGCATCCAGGAATACAGGTACGAGCGACGATGATCCGACTGCTGATCGTGCTGGTCCTGCTGAGCGCGCTGCCCGCCTGCTCCGGCGCGGGCGCCGCGGGGAAGGTCCAGATCATGGCGTCCTGGACCGGCCAGGAGGAGCAGCGGTTCCTCGAAGTGCTGGCGGAGTTCGAGAAGGACGAGAACGTCGTCGTCGAGTACGTCGGCACCCGCGCGCTGAGCCAGGTGCTCGGGTCCGAGGTGCGGCAGGGCACTCCCCCGGACATCGCCCTGCTGCCCAGTCCAGGGGAACTCGCGGCCTACGCGCGCGACGGGCACCTCGTCCCGTTGGACGGCATCGTCCCCTCCGGCCAGGACGAGTACAGCGCGCAGTGGCTGGCGCTCGAGAAGGTCGCGCTGCGCGACGGCGGCGAGCAGCGCTTCGCCGTCGCGGTCAAGGCCGACCTGAAGAGCGCGATCTGGTTCAACCCCGGGACGTTGCGCTCCCCGGTGCCGCGGACCGGCGAGGAACTGCTGGCGTTGAGCGACGAACTCGCGGCAGGCGGCCGCACGCCGTGGTGCATGGGCCTCGGCGCCACCCCGGACTCCGGCTGGCCCGGCACGGACTGGATCGAGGACGTCCTGCTGCACCAGGCAGGCCCCGACGTCTACCGGCAGTGGGCGGCGAGCAAGCTGCCGTGGACGTCGCCGCAGGTGCGCGAGGCGTGGACGACCTGGAGCCGGCTGGCCGGCGCCACGACCGTGCGCGGTGGTCCGAAGTCCGCGCTGCTGACGGACTTCGTCGACTCCGGCAGGGCCCTGTTCGGCCCGCAGCCGGGGTGCCTGCTCGACCACCAGGCGTCGTTCATCATGGGCGTCTACCAGGGTTACGACACCGCCCCGGAGGTCGCGCGGGACTTCGACTTCTTCCCGTTCCCCGCGTTCGCCGGCAAGCCACCCGCCTCGGTGGTCTCGGCCGACCTGGCGGCCATGTTCACCGACACCCCGCAGGCCCGCAGGCTGATCAGCTACCTCGCTTCCGAGAAGGCGCAACGGATCTGGCCGCGCAACGGCGGCGCGTTCTCGACGAACCGCAAGGTCGGGCCGTCGGAGCACCGCGACGACGTCAGCAAGAAGATCGCCACGATCCTGACCTCGGACCAGTCGCTGTGCTTCGACGCCTCCGACCTCATGCCCCCGAAGATGCGCACCGCGTTCTACCGCGCGGTGCTCGAACACGTCGACGATCCGTCCCGGCTCGAGTCACTGCTGGAGAAGCTGGAGATCGTCCGATCCGGTGTCCCGGAAGAAGAACGGGTGGAGTTCCCGTGCCGATGAGGAGTGGTGCATGACTGAACTGGCGCGTTTCGCACTGGACGGCGGCGGCTCGGTCGTCGTCGAGGTCGACGAGGAGCCGGGCGTCTCCCGGGCGAGCCGCTCGGGCCGCGTGCTGCGCGACGCCCGCGCGTCCTTCGAGAAGGCGCTGACCGACGTGCGCGACGCCGCCTCGACCGCGCTCGACCAGTTCCGCGCGATGTCCCGTCCGCCGGACGAGGTCGAGCTCAAGTTCGGCGTGAAGCTGGACGCCGAGGCCGGCGCCGTGATCGCACGCACCGGCGTGCAGGGCCAGTTCGAGGTGAAGCTGCGGTGGCGGCGCGACCACACCCCGATCGAGGAGGAAGTGGTCGAGGAGGAGAACTGAGTTCCGCTTCGTCCACATCGGACGCGCCGTAGAGTGCTCCCGTGACGGCGAGCTTTGACTGGGCGGAGTTCGAGCGGGCCCTGCACGACGGCGTGGTGCGGTCCGTCGAGGCGGCGGTCCACCCCGGCGAGCGGTTCTACGCGGCGGCGCTGCACCGCGTCCACCGCGAGCAGGACGGCTTGATCGCGTTGCCCCTGTTGGGAGTCAACAGCGTCGAGGCGTTGGCGCGCGAACCCGAGGAGGTCCGGGAGCAGCTGCGGTGGAGCGCCCCGGACTGGGACCGCCACCTCGACGACTGGCTGCCACCCGGGTCTGCCGAACGCTGGGAGCAGGCCTTGACGGCGCTGGCGTGCGCCGGAACGACCCGCCACTGGCAACGGACGTTCGACCGCTACGTCACCACGCTGGTCCGCGTCTGCCGCCGAGCACGCACGACGCTGCGCCGGGATGGCGTCACCGACCGGAAGTTCGTGGTGCTGCTGCTCGACGACGAGCTGCACGAGCCGCTGATCAAGCGCGTGCTGACCGGTGCCGAGGTGCGCCGCCACTTCCCGGAACTGGACGAGCGCACGGTAGCCCTGGCCGAACTCGCGGCACTCCCCCCGGCCGACCGCGCCGCCCGCCTGACCGGCCTGCTGGGCACGTTCGAGGGCCCGGTCGGCTCGGAGAACGCCGCAGCCCTGCTGCTCGAACTCGGCCCGGCGGCGTTCTCGGCGTTGCTCGACCTGCTCGGCGGCAGCGCGGACCGAGCCTGGCAAGCCGCGAAACTGCTCGCGGACATCGGCCGCCCCACCGACAGCGTCATCACCGCATTGGAGGCCACACTGGCCCACGCCGGCGCGCGGCACTGGGCCGCGGTCGCGCTGTCCCGCCTCGGCCGCCTCGACCTCGTGCTCGCCCGCGCCGACAGCCTGCCCGCGGACGTCGTGGCCGGCGCGGTCGCGGCGCCCTACACCTCGTTCCGCGACCACGGGGTCGTCTCCGCACCGCTCGACTACCGGCCGTTGGCGGAAGTGGCCGAACGCAAGCCCGCCTACCTGGCGGCGGTGGAGGCGAGGCTGGCTCCCGGCACCGGTTGCTGCGAGATCACCACTGCCGAGGTCGACGTCGCCGTCCTCGGGCTGGGCTCTCCGCACGCGCTGATCCGCCGGCACGCGGTGAGCGTGCTGGGGCGGCGGCAGCTCGGCAGGCAGGTCGGGCGGCGGGTGCTGCCGTTGTTGTGCCGGGTGATGCGGGACGACCCGGACGCGTCGGTGCGCCGTCTCGCCGTCCTGTCGCTGTTGTGGTGGCGGCGGGACTCGCGCCACCTGGCCGAGGTGGTCCGGGAGGCGGTGGGCGACCCGGACGCGGCGGTGCGGGAGGCGGCGGAGCACTGGTTGCGCGAACAGCAGGTGGGCGAGCCGTGAAGTCTGCGGTTGACTGCTCTGCGAAGGCTTCGAACTGACCTGCGGTTCGGAGCAGGAGGGAATTCCATGGGGATCTCGCTGACCGCCGCCGACGTCCTTCCCCAGGACGCGGCATCCGCCACCCTGGTCGCGCGGGTGTTCGACCCGTCCGTCGACGGCCCCTCGGTCGTGGCGATCCGCGGCGAGGAGGTCGTGGATCTCTCGGCGCTGGCACCGACCATGTCGTCGTTGCTCGAACGGCCGGACGCGCTGGAGATCGCCAGGACCCACCCGGGCACCTCGTGGCCGCTCGCGGAAGTGCTCGCCGCCACGACGAACCCGGACGGTGCCGTGCCGCGCCTCCTGGCTCCGGTCGACCTGCAGGTGCTCAAGGCCGCGGGCGTGACGTTCGTCCGCAGCATGCTGGAAAGGGTCATCGAGGAGCGGGCCGACGGGGATCCGGCGCGGGCCGAGGAGGTGCGCGCGAAGATCGGCGCGATCGTCCAGGGGCACCTCTCGAAGCTGAAGCCCGGTTCGGCGGAGGCCGCGGAGGTGAAGAGGGTGCTGCAGGCGGAGGGGCTGTGGTCGCAGTACCTCGAGGTCGGCATCGGGCCGGACCCCGAGATCTTCACCAAGGCGCCGGTGCTCTCGGCGGTGGGGGTCGGGACGGACGTGGGTGTGCTCGCCCGCTCGACCTGGAACAACCCCGAACCCGAGCTCGTGCTGGTGGTGAACTCGCGCGGGACACCGGTCGGCGCGACTCTCGGCAACGACGTCAACCTCCGCGACTTCGAGGGCCGCAGCGCCCTGTTGCTCACGGAGGCCAAGGACAACAACGCCTCCTGCGCCATCGGGCCGTTCCTGCGGCTGTTCGACGACGGGTTCACGCTCGCGGACGCCAAGGCCACCGAGATCTCCCTGGACATCACCGGTCCAGACGGGTTCGAGCTGCACGGCGTGAGCGCGGTGTCGGAGATCAGCCGGGAGCTCGAGGACCTGGTGTCCCACGCGTTCGGCGCCCACCACCGCTATCCCGACGGGTTCGTGCTGTTCACCGGCACGATGTTCGCGCCGACCGAGGACCGCGACCGGCCCGGCGAGGGGTTCACGCACGTGGTCGGGGACGTCGTGCGCATCTCGTCTCCTCGGCTGGGCTCGTTGACGAACGTCGTGAACACCGCCGAGGACGCGCAGGACTGGACGTTCGGCATCACCGCGCTGATGACGAACCTCGCCGCCCGCGGGCTGCTGGGCTGACGGGTCAGAAGACCGCGAGCGGGTTCACCGGCAGGCCCGTGGTGCCGAGGATGCGGGGCACCGCGGCCACGAAGAGGAACGTGTGGCGGCCCTGGTCCGAGCAGGCCGCCGCGAGTTCCTCGCACTGGGCGCCGTCGACGAGCACGAGGCCGAGGCGCAGGAGCCCGAGCCGGTGCAACGCGCCGGGGACGTCGTCGCGCACCGGCGGGGACGCGTCGCCGATGTCCCCGGCGTAGAGGGAGATCTCGTGGTCGTGCATCCACCGGACCGCGCCCGAGGTCATCCCCGGCAGTGGCCGGCCGTGGTCGGCCACGCGGTCCCAGCCCGCCCGCACCACCAGGGCGTCACCGGACTCCACCACGACTCCCGCGCGCGCCGCGGCGGCGTCCAGGTCCGCGGCTGTGACCGCGTGGCCGTCGGGCAGCGCGCCTGCGGGGGCGAGGTCGAGCAGCACTCCCCTGGTCACGATGCCGCCGGCGAACGCGTCGGCGGCGCCGTGGGTCACCCCGGCGGGGCCGGAACTCTCCGCCTGCGCGATCCCGGGGTAGACCTGGCCGTCGACCACCATGTGCGCCAGGGCGTCGAGGTGGGTGACCTCGGGGTGGTGGGTCGTCACGAGCATCAGCTCGGCCATCGCCAGCGGGGGCGCGCCGGTGAACGACATGATCGTCTGCACGCCCGTGGTGTCCGCGTGCAGCGCGGCCATCGGGCCGCCCATCAGCGGCGCCGTGGGGGTCTTGCGGGCCAGTGACACCGACTGTCCCGTGCGCACCTGGGCGACGCCGCGGGCGCGGGCCTCCGCCGTGATCAGGTTGACGGTGCCGAGCTGGTCCGTGCCGCCCCAGCGTCCCCAGTTGCTCGGGAACTCGGCAGGCTTCTCGTCCATGGTGGGTGTCTCTCGTTTCCGCGGTGGGACAGGACTGGTCGAGATCGTCACCGCTCCGGCGCCCCGCCGACAGCCCGGCCGCTGCCCATCCGGTGCCCAAACCCGGGTTGGTTACTGTCGGGTGCATGCCCTCACTCGGACACACCCTGCGGGAGCTGCGGCTGCGGTCCTTCACCGGTCGTGACGACGAGGTCGCCCTGTTCCGGGACGCGCTGGGCGGTTCCGGTGTGGTCTTCGTGCACGGACCGGGCGGGGTGGGCAAGAGCACGTTGCTCGACGTGTTCGCCGAGGTGGCCGCCGGGAAGGGGGTCGAACCGGTCCGGATCGACGCCCGCCACCTGGCGCTCGGCCGGAGCGCGCTGCCGGCGCCCGCCGACGCGCCCTCGCTCCTCTTCCTCGACACCTACGAACTGCTGGAACCGCTCGACGACTGGATCCGCGAGCACTACCTGCCGTCGCTCCCGGCGTCGTGCCTGGTGGTGATCGCCGGACGGCGTGGCCCCGGCCCGCGGTGGCGCGCGGACCCGGCGTGGCGGACGGTGATGGAGGTCGTCGCCCTCGGCAACCTGTCCGAGCGGGACGGTCGCGCCTACCTGTGCGCTCAGGAGGTTCCCGAGGAAGAGCACGAGCGGCTGCTGAAGATCAGCAGCGGTCACCCCCTCACGTTGTCGATGGTGGTGGACGCCGTGCGCCGCGGAGCGTCGCCCCGCACCCTGGCGGACCTGCCCGGCGGGGCGGCCGCGTTGCTGACGCAGCTGATCGGTGACGTGCCGAGCGCCCGCCACCGCACCGCGCTGGAGGTGTGCGCGCTGCTGCTCGTCACCACCGAGGACCTGCTGCGCACGCTCGCCGGCGACGACACCGGGGAGCTGTTCGCCTGGTTGCGGGCACAGGTGTTCGTCGACGAGTCGCCGTACGGCCTGTACCCGCACGACGTGGTCCGCGACGCCGTCGTCGCGGACCTGCGCTGGCGCGATCCCAGCCGCTACGCCGACCTCTACCGCAGGAAGCTCGCGCTGTTCCAGGGCCAGGTCCGGGCCACGGCGGACGAACGGCACCGGCTCGACCTGATGGTCATGACGGTCGTGCTCAACGGCACGCGGTCGCGCTTCGCCGCGCTGGCGTCGCTCCCGCCGACCTTGCGGACTCACGCCGACTCGCTGCGCGAGGGCGATCAGCCGGAAATCGTCGCCATGACGGCCCGGTGGCAGGGGCACGACCAGGCCGCCTCGGTGGCGCGGTGGCTGCAGCGCCGGCCCGAGGCGTTCCGCGTCTTCCGCACCGGCAACGGCGCACCGCAGGGCTTCGGCGCGTGCCTGGACCTGGCCGAGGCCGATCTCGGCGCGGACCCCCGCACGGACGCGATGTGGTGGCACGCCGAGGAGTTCGGGCCTCCGCGCGCCGGCGAACGGGTCCGCGCGTGGCGGTTCTTCCTCGACCGCGACCACGGGCAACGCCCGTCCCCGTCGCTGACGCTGTTCGTCGCGTGGCAGATGCTGGAGATCGTCCTGATCGGCGACGACACGGCGTGGACCTTCGTGGACGCGTTCGAGGACGGCGCACTGTGGACACCCGCGCTGAAGTCGCTCGGGTTCCGGGCCGTCGGCGCGTCGTCCCGTCCGCTGTTCGCCCGCGACTGGCGCCGGGCCGACGTGGAGGAGTACACGGATCTGTTGCACGCCAACCAGATCGGCGCGCCGGTGCGGCAGGAGCCCGGCGAGGTGCTGTCCCGGCCGGAGTTCACCGAGGCCGTCCGCTCCGCGCTGCGCGCCCTGCACTCCCCGGAACTGCTGCACCACAACCCGTTGCTGCGGTCGCGGATGGTCGCGCGGCACGGAGGCGCGGGACGCACGCCCGCTGAATCGTTGCGGGAGTTGCTCGAGGACACCGCCGCCGGGCTGAAGCCCGAGTTCCGGGTGCTGGTCGAGCGCACGTTCCTGCGACCGGTCGGTGTTCAGGAGCGCGTCGCGGAGTCGTTGCACCTGTCTTTCAACACCTACCGGCGGCATCGGGACAAAGCGGTCACGCACCTCACCGAACTGTTGTGGGAGCGCGACCGCCGCTGACCCATTCGGGTCTTTGATGGCCGGAACCCGTTGCGCACGCACCGCTTGATCCTCCGGCAATCAGTTGTTAACGTGCACATCCCGCTTGTGGCGCAGGTCACAAAACAGCGCGTGAGGTGCATGAATGCGATCACCGAAGTTCGTCGTTCCCGTGATCGCGCTGCTCGCTGCGGCGTGCGGCTCGCCCGCCGCGGGGCAGCAGAGCAAACCGGTTGAGAGCGCTCTCGTGGGTGTCACGATGCCCACGACGAAGTCGGAACGCTGGATCAGCGACGGCGACAACATCAAGCGCGACCTCGAGTCGCGCGGCCACAAGGTCGACCTGCAGTACGCGCAGAACGACGTGCCCACGCAGGTGAGGCAGGTGCAGAGCCAGATCGCCGCCGGCGCGAAACTCCTGATCATCGCCTCGGTGGACGGCTCCGCGCTCACCGAACCGCTGGCGGCCGCCGCGGAGGCCGGGATCCCGGTGATCGCCTACGACCGGCTGCTGCGCGGCAGCCCGAACGTCGACTACTACGCGACGTTCGAGAACTTCCGCGTCGGCGTCTACCAGGCCGAGTCGCTGCTGAACGGCCTGGGCCTGCGCAACGGTGACGGCACTCCCGGTCCCCAGCCCGGCCCGTTCAACGTCGAACTGTTCGCCGGTTCCGCGGACGACAACAACTCGGCGTTCTTCTTCAACGGCGCGATGTCCGTGCTCAAGCCCTATCTCGACGAGAAGAAACTGGTGGTGCGCAGCGGTCAGGTCGACTTCACGGCCGTGACGACCCTGCGGTGGGACGGCGAGACCGCCCGCAAGCGCATGGAGGAGATCCTCACCACGGCGTACAAGAAGAACAAGGTGAACGGCGTGCTTTCGCCCTATGACGGCATTTCGCTGGGGGTCCTCACCGCGCTGAAGAACAACGGCTACGGCGCACCCCTGCCGATCGTGACGGGCCAGGACGCCGAACTGCCCTCGGTGAAGTCCATCATCGCGGGCGAGCAGTACTCCACGATCTACAAGGACACCCGCGAACTCGCCACGGCCACGGCGTCGATGGCGGAGGCGGTGCTGAAGGGACGGACACCGCCGCAGCTCAACAACCTCAACGACTACGAGAACGGCGTCAAGATCGTCCCGGCCTTCCTGCTCAACCCCGTGAGCGTCGACAAGGCCAACTACCACCAGGTCCTCGTCGACTCCGGCTACTACACCGACGACCAGCTCCGCTGACTCGCGCGAACTCGTTGCCGCACAACGTCTCCTGACTTTTCGAAACAACTCCCGGCTCTGCCCGGCGGTTTCCTGCACTAGGCTCGGATCGCAGGCTCATCGAGGTTCACCGGCGGTCATCGCGAATCCGAGGGAGTTGCCGACGTGGTCGAGACGCACGACATCGTTCGCCCGCCCGCAGAACTCAGCACCGCCCTCGCGGCTCTCGGCAGCGCGACGGCGAGCGCCGAACTGAGCCGCATGGGCATCCGCAGCGCGTTCATCCAGGGCCCGGTCACGGTGACGCCCGGCGTGCGGGTGGCCGGTCCGGCGCTGACGCTGCAGTTCCTGCCGAAGCGGGAGGACCTCTACCCCGACGAGGAGTACGCCGAGCCGGAGAAACAACTGCACCGGCACGTCATGTACCACGCCCAGCAGGGCGACATGATCGTCGTGGACGCGCGCGGCGACATGGGCAGCGGGGTGTTCGGCGAGATGATGCTGACGTACTTCAAGGGTCGCGGCGGCGCGGGCGTGGTGATCGACGGGTGCCTGCGCGACGTCGGCGAGGCCAAGAAGCTCGGGCTCGGGCTGTGGATCCGCGGTGCCACCCCGAACTACCACGCCCAGACCGGCATCGTCCCGACCGCCGTGAACGTGCCGGTGGCCTGCGGCGGCACGCTCGTCGAACCGGGCGACATCGTCGTCGCGGACGACGACGGGGCGGTCGTGGTGCCGGTGAAGCTCGCGCCCGCACTGGTCGCCGCCGCCCGGGAACACGCGGAGTGGGAGGAGTTCTCCCGGATCCGGCTGTCCGAGGGCGGCGACCTGCGGCGGTACTACCCGTTGTCGGAGGACGCCTGGCCCGAGTACGAGAAGTGGCGCGCCGAGCAGGGACGCTAGCTCCACAACCGCTCGTCAGCTCCACAGGCGGTCGTGGCTCGACTCGCGGTCCCAGTGCTTCGTCTCGGCGAAGAAGACCGGGTCCCGCGGGTCGAGGTGGCAGCGCACCGACTCCTCGTCGAGGTCCCCGAACCCCAGCCCCGGTGTGTCCGGCACGGCGATGTGGCCGTCCTCGATCAACGGCCGGGGCAGGCCGGTGACGAGGTCGCTCCAGAACTCGACCTCGGCCGCGTGGTGCTCCAGCGCGAGGAAGTTCTGCGTGGCGGCGGCCAGGTGCACGGACGCCATCGTCGCGATCGGGGACGCCGCGAGGTGCAACGCCATCGGGATCCCGCGTTCCTGCGCGTGATCACCGATCCGCTTGGTCTCCGCCATCCCGCCCGCCGTCGCCGGATCCGGGTGCACGACGCGGATGGCGCCGGTGTCCAGCAACGGCCGGAACCCGTCGAGCAGGTAGATGTCCTCGCCCGTGCAGGTCGGGACGGCAACGGCTTCGGTGAGCTGGCGCCACTGGTCGGTCAGCTGCCACGGGATCAGGTCCTCGATCCACGCCAGCGTGAACGGTTCCAGCGCTCGGCCGATGCGGATGCACGAGTCGAGCGCGATGTGGCCGAAGTGGTCGGCGGCGAGCGCGACGTCGTAGCCCACGATCGACCGGACGACGTCCACGTAGGACGCCAGGTGCCGCACGCCCAGATCGGTGACCTGGATCCCGGTGAACGGGTGCATCGTCGCGAGGTCCTCGCGGGCCCCGGGCGGCGCGATCAACGCCCCCGGGACGTCCCACAACAGGTCGACGCCCACGTCCATCTTGAGCATCGTGTACCCGCGCCGCCTGCGTTCCAGCAGCCGGGCTCCCATCTCGTGCGGGTCCGGCAGCGACGGGGTGTCGGCGTAGCACCGGATCCGGTCGCGGTACCGGCCACCGAGCAACGCGTGCGCGGGCACCCCGTACGCCTTGCCCGCGAGGTCCGTCAGCGCCATCTCGACGCCGGACACTCCCCCTCCCTGCCGTCCGTGGTGCCCGAACTGCCTGATCCCGCGGAAGATCTTCTCGACGTTGCAGGGGTTCTCGCCGACCAGCCGGCTCTTGAGCATCAACGCGTAGGTGGCGCTGGCCTGGTCGCGCACCTCCCCGTAGCCCACCAGCCCCTGGTTCGTCTCGATCCGGACGATCGACGAGTGGAAGGGCACGCCGGCCAGGTTCGCCACCCGCAGATCGGTGATCCGCAAGGCACTCGGACGCGACGCGGTGGCGACGTGCTCCTCCGTGATCGCCTCGCTCACCCCTTCACCGCCCCGGCGGTGAGGCCCTCGGTCAGGAACCGCTGCCCGAACGCGTACATGGTCACGACCGGGATGCTGATCAGCAGCGAGGCCGCGGCGAGCTGGCCCTGCGGCACGACGTCACCGAAGATCATCGACTGCATGCCGACCGGCAACGTCTTGTAGTCGTCCTGGGTGATGAACACGAACGCGAACAGGAACTCGTTCCACGCGTTGGTGAGCGTGAACAGCGCGACGGCGAGCAGGCCAGGTTTGGCCAGCGGCAACGTGATCCGCAGGAACGCCCCGAACCGGGTGCAGCCGTCGACCAGCGCGGCCTCCTCGAGGTCCGCCGGGATCGACCGGAAGTACCCGACGAGCAACCACGTCGCGAACGGCAGCGTGAACGTCGGGTAGGCGAGCACGAGCGACCACAACGAGTCGTTGAGGCCGATGCCGCTCATCAACTGGTACAGCGGGATGAACAGCAACGCGCCCGGCATCACGTAGGTGAGCAGGATCGTCACCGTGAAGCTCTCCGAGCCCCGGAACTTCAGGCGCGCCAACGCGTACCCGGCCAGCGCCGCGCAGACCAGCGCGATCACCGTGGACGCCACCGACACCAGGACGGTGTTGAGGTACCAGGTGCCGAACGCCCTGTCCGTGAAGAGGTTCGTGAACTGCTCGGTGGTCCACGGGGTCGGCCAGAGGTCGTCGGTGCGCGCGACGATCTGGTCGTCGGACTTGAAGGCCGTGACCGTCATCCAGTACAGCGGGGCGAGCACGAAGCCCAGCAGCCCGATCAGGGCGATGCCCGACCCCGTGCCGCCGATCAGGCGGGCCGCGAACCTGTTGCCCCGTGCGGCGAACACCGACACGACCCGTCCGACGGCGGCCGCGAGCACCACGAACACGCCCAGCACGAGCGCGGCCTTCCACACGATGTTCGGCGACGCCCAGATCAGCAGGAGCACCGAGACGAGCACGACCACCCACGGCACCGCGCGGCGCTGGGCGGGCGTGAGCCGCCTGCGGCCCAGGTCGCTCGCGCCCGGAACCTCGTTGCGGCGCATCATCCGCACGAGGACCACGACGAGCACGGCGATGATCGGCAACATCACCAGCGTGACCGCGGCGCCCGCGCCGAGTTGCAACTGCTGGATCGCCTTCGAGTAGGCCACCATCACGTACGGCGCGGTGGCGTCGCCCGGCCCGCCCTGGGTCATCAGCCAGATCAGGTCGAAGTTGTTGAACGTCCAGATCGACGACAGCAGCACCGTCACGATCATCACGTGCCGCAGGCCGGGCAGTGTGATGTGGACGAACCGCTGCCACGGCGAGGCACCGTCCACCATCGCCGCCTCGTAGAGGTGGCTGTCGATCGCCTTGAGCCCGGCCAGGAACGTCACCGTGAAGAACGGGATGCCCTTCCAGACGTTGACCAGGATGACCGACGGCATCGCGAGCGCCGGATCGGACAGCCACTCCGCCGGCCACCGGTCGACGAGCCCGATCGACGCGAGGACGGGCCCGATGCCGGAGTCGGTGAGCAGGACGTTGACGCTGCCGAAGATCGGGTCGAACAGGGACCGCCAGGTGAAGGCGGTGACGACGGTCGGCACCACCCACGGCAGCAGGATCACGCCGGCGACGATCGCGCGGCCGCGGCGCATGTGGTGCAGCATCAACGCCGCGATGAGGCCGAGGGTCACCTTGAAGATCTCGGCGTACGCGGTGAAGACGAACGAGTTCAGCACTCCTTTGTGGAACAGGGAGTCACCGATGAGGGCGGTGTAGTTGTCCAGTCCGACGAAGACCGTCTCGGCGCCGTGGCGTTCCGTGGTGCTGGTGACCACCGAGTCGACGATCGGGACGAGGATCAGGCCGGCGACCAGCACCAGCGTCGGTCCCACGAACGCCGCCGCGAGCCGCCAGTCGCGCCCGAGCAGCCGTTGGGACGGGGTCAGTGAACTCGACGTGCGCGGCGCCGGACGAGCCGGCGCCGGCCGTGTGCGCAGGTCGGTCACTGCTTGTAGCCCTGCTGCTCGAAGACCTGCACCATGCGGGCGTGGGTCGCCGCGACGGCGTCGGCCGGCTTGGTGCCCTGGATGACCGACTGCATCATGTCGGTGAGCAGGTACGCGGCGGTGGCCGCCTGTTCGCCGGGGCTCGGCGCCTGCGGGAACTTGAAGCCGGTCTTCGTGGTCACCGGCAGCGGCGTGCGGGTCTGCTCGCGCAGCGCGGGGAACGCCGGGTCACCGCTGGTGTAGTACGGGTCGGAGTCCCACACCTTGTCCCACGAGGGGTTCACCAGGCACGGCGCTCCCTTCGCGACACCGAGCAGCGCGGTGCCGCTGACCATGTACTTGGCCACGAGCTTCGCGAGGTCGGGGTTCTTCGCCCCCTTGAACACGACGAACGAGTTGGACTCGCCGAACGCCAGCGGCTTGTCGAGCGCCGGCCCGGTCGCGCCGTTGAACGCGTGGGTGTTGCCGTAGACCGGGTTGTTCTTGGTCTTCGAGTCGGCGTAGACGCTGAACTGGTTGAGCGTGAGCCCGAGGATCTGGGCGAGCCAGTTCTCGTTGTTGCTCGAGTCGGTCCAGCTGCCGATGCCGGGCGGCAGCATCGGCGCGTACTTCGGGTTCGTGTAGATGTCGCCCATGAACGTCACGGCGGCGACGGTCTCCGGGGAGTTCAGCACGACCTTCGTGCCGGTGTTGTCCGCGAGCGCGCCGCCGTAGCAGTTGATGACGTTCGCGATGAAGCCGTTGGCGTCGCCCGAGCGGTTCACCGTGAGACCCCAGCCGAAGCGCTTCTTCGCCGGGTCGGAGACCTCCAGGGCGTTGTCGCGCAACTCCTCCCACGTGTAGTGCGGTTTGAGCGGGAGCCCCTTCTCCTGGTACCAGTCCTTGCGCAGGTACATCGCCGTCGCGATGAAGTGGTACGGGATCGCGAACCAGCGGCCGCCGAAGACGCAGTAGTTGGTGGCCTCCGTCGCGGGTTCCCCGTAGAGCTTGCGCATCTCCTCGACCACGTCGGTGACGTCGGTGAGGGCGCCGAGGTTGTGCAGCTGGCCGACGAACCGCCGGTCGCTCACGAACGCGAAGTCGCGGCTGGTGCCCGCCTTCACCTCGGCGTCCATCTTCGCGACCATGTCGCCCGCGTCGCCGGAGACCAGGTCGTTGCGGACGGTGGTGCCGGTGGCCTCTGCGAAGACCTGCAACGACCTGTCCAGCGCCTTGTTCGCGGCTTCCGAGTACAGCTTCTGCGAGAGCATGCCGACCGACCCGCCGCGCAGCGAGGCCGCCTGGTCGAGCAGTGCCTGGGGCACCTGGACGTCCACCTGCGGGGCGGCGGGGCCGCCACCCCCGCATCCGGCGAGACCGAGCACGCCGAGCGCGCTCACGCCGAGGAAGGTACGCCGAGATAAGTCCGTTTTCGCTTCCATGACAACAACTCCTCCCGCGTCCGGTCAGGCGGACGCGTCCGACGGGGCGACGTTGCTACCGGCGGGACAGCGAGGTCTTCGCTGCCGGGTCGTGCATGTGGTGAAGGACTGCTGACGCGGTGTTCTGGTGCTCGTCGCGGCTAACGCCGGCGGGGTGACCGCTTGGTCTGCCGCTTCTTCTCCGCGAGGAGGTTGGAGTTGTTGGCGAGGTGCTTGCGCATCGCCGCACGGGCCCGGTCGGGGTCGCGTGCCACGAGCGCCTCGTAGATCTCCGTGTGGTCGGCGGTGGCCTTGCACAGCGCGGCGGGCGCCTCGTTGGTGATGCGGCGGCTGGCCGTGCCGAGCCAGCGCGCCGAGTACATGATCCGGTCCAGGATGCGGTTGTCCGCCGCCCGGCAGATCTCCATGTGGAACTCGTGGTCGACCTCGAGGTAGGCGTTGGGATCTCCTTCCAGCGCCTCCATCCGGCCGATCTCGTCCCGGAGCCGGTCGAGCGTCTCGTCGGTGACGAGGGCCGCGGCCATCGCGGCCAGCTCCGGTTCGAGCAGCATCCGCATCTGGTCGAGCTCCTGCAGCAGTTCGCCCACGACCTCGGCGGGCAGCCACTCGATCAGCAACGGGCTCAGGTAGTCCCACTCCGCCGGTGGGCGCACGACGACGCGGCGCCCCTGCGCCACCTCGACGATGTCCAGCGACGCCAGGACTTTCAGCGTCTCCCGCGCCACCACGCGGGACACCCCGAACTCGCGCGAGATGTCGAGCTCCGACGGCCCCCGGCCGTCCTGGAGCTCGCCGCTCACGATGCGCCGGGTCAGGTGTGCGGCCACCTGCACGGGCAGGGTCCGGACCTTGACAGCGTCCGAAGACTCTTGTCCCCTTTGCATGTCATCAGCTTATAGGACAAGTTGGGAATCGCGTTCGTCCGTTCATATGCACAACCCGGTGGCGGGAGAGAGCAATGCGGATCGTGAACGTCAGTACGGCGGTGGTCGCCTACCACGGTGAGGCCACGCTGGTCCGGATCGACACCGACGAGGGTCTCAGTGGTTACGGCGAGGCCAATCCCGACGCCGGCGCGGCCGGCGTGGTCGGGATGATCAAGTTCCTGACCCCCCTCCTGATCGGGGAGGACCCGCGCAACGTCGAGCGGTGCTGGGAGAAGCTCCGGCGCGGCAAGGTGTTCGCGGGACCCCAGGGCGGGGTGTTCGTGATCGCCCTGTCCGGCATCGAGCTCGCGCTGTGGGACCTCGCGGGCAAGGCGGCGGGCCAGCCCGTGCACCGGCTGCTCGGCGGCAAGTTCCGCGACCGGATCCGCCTCTACGCCGACTGCGGCGACGGGGACGACCCGGCCGGGTCGGTGTCCGGGTGCGTGGACCGGGCCCAGCGGATGGTCGCCGAGGGCTTCACCGCGCTCAAGTTCGACGTCGACGACATGAGCCACCCGGCGAAGTTCGACGACTTCAACCACACGGTCAACGCGGCCGAGCTGCGGTCGATGGTCGCGCGCGTGGCCGCCGTCCGCGAGGCGATCGGGCCCGACGTCGACCTCGCCATCGACCTGCACGCCCGCTACGACGTGCCGAGCGCGTGCCGGATCGCGCGGGCGCTCGAACCGTTCGACCTGATGTGGCTCGAGGAACCGCTGCCGGCCGAGAACGTCGACGCGCTGGTGCGGGTGCGGTCGCAGACCAGCACACCCATCTGCGCGGGTGAGAACCTCTACCTGCGCTGGGGGTTCCGCGAGCTGCTCGAACGCGGCGCCGTGGACGTGATCGAACCGGACGTGCCGAAGTGCGGCGGCCTCGCGGAGGCCAAGAAGATCGCCAACCTGGCGGAGCTGCACTACGTCCCGTTCGCACCGCACCTGGTGTCGACGCCGCTGGGCACGATGGCCACGTCGCACCAGTGCGCGGCGATCCCCAACTTCTACGTCCAGGAGTGGCACGCCCTGGAGGAGCGGGAGGTGTGGGACAGCTACGTCCACGCCCCGGACGGGAGCGGCTCGATCGTGAAGGACGGCTACATCACGCTGCCCGACACCCCCGGGATCGGCGTGGAGCTCGACATGGACGGTGTGCGGGCGCACGCCGTCGCGGGCTACGGGGTGTTCGAGTGACGGGTCACCTCTGAGTCCACAGTGGAGTGGAACCGGTCGGCGCGTGCGGGCGCGTCGGCCGAAACCAGTCTCCGTCCAATCTGCGTCCAGTCCGCCCGGCGAGGCTGAAGCCTGTTCGACACTGCAACCAGAGGGGTGTTCCAGTGTTCACACGCTTCACACGCCTGTCCGCGGCAGCCGTGGCGGCCCTGACCCTGATCGTGATCGCGGCTCCGGCGGCCTCGGCGTCGTCGGAGAAGCCCGCGCTGGAGGCGGTCTCGTCGGCCGGCGCGGGCGACGTCAAGACCACCGCGTGGCCGATCAGCCCGCCCCGCGCGTTTCCGCCCGGCACTCCCTGCTACCGCGAGGAGGTCGTGGAGTCCATCTACGAGACCAGCCAGGGCACGAAGATGTACGACTTCTTCTTCGGGGCGAACGTCTGCATCTTCAACGACCAGATCCTCGTGTACGACCCCGAATCGGAGGTGTACTACCCGAACGGCGTGCAGGACCCGCGCCTGGCGTCGGTGGCGTTCGCCGTGAGGAACAGGATCGCCCCGGTCGACCCGAACGACGTGCTCACGTACTCGGCGCTCACCGTGTACTTCTGCCCCGACCTGCCCCAGCCGAGCGGGTGCCAGGTGTACGACCACCAGCTGGGACTCGAGTTCACCCGCGGCTGGGTGTACCCGATCGGCCGTTTCCTGCGCATCGCCTGACCTCGTGGAGGACCGGCCGGTCGGTTCGCGGACCGGCCGGTCCTCTTCCGGGCGAGGGTGTCCTCCCAGGACCGCAGGGACGACCTGACGGCATCGCGGTTGCGCTGCACCACGTCCAGGCGCCGCCCGATGCACTCCGGCGCGCTGCTGACGGTCGACGGCGGCTTCAGCGTCTGACCGGCCTCACGCCCCGGGACCGTCGACGGCCCGCAGCACGGTGGTCAGCTGCCAGTCGACGGTCCCGTGGTCGATCGTGGCGTGCACGGGCGAGTTCCCCATCTCGCCCGTGATGCCGCACGAGGAACGTCCGGCGTCACCCGGCACCGGGTTAGGGTGTGATCGTGCCGAACCTCGACTTCTTCGCCGCCGGTGACGACTGGACCGCGGTGCTGGAGACCGTGTTCGGTCTCGGGGTGTTCCGCGTGTTCGAGTCCGACTCGGAACCGGGGACGGAGTTGCGGGAGTTCCGCTCCGCCGCGGAGGCCGCGGGTGATCAGCGGGCCTGGCACCTGTCGTTGTTCGTCGACGGGGCGGGGCCGGAACCTCTGCGCAGCCGCATCGACTTCCTGCCCGGGGTGTCCCCGGAGGCCCCGTTCCGCTACACCTGCGAGGGCTGGGGCCTCATCCAGCTCGATCGCGGCAGGGTCGACGGGGTGCGGGAGTTGGGGTGGAGCCACACGAACCACAACTCCGAGAAGCGCGCTTCCGCGTGGGCGGCGACCAACCCGGAACTGGGTGACCCCGCCGAGTGGGACTGGGCCGCCGTCACCAGCGCCTCCGGCCGACTCAACCGGGCGATCCGGCGGAGGGCGGTGGACAAGATCGGGTCCCGGCCGGTGCTGCCGCACGCCCAGCGGTTCATCGCGGAGGCCGGGCTGCGCTTCGTGTACGGCACGGGGATTCACTCGACGACGGTGTAGCCGGCGGTCACTCCCGCGAGGTGTACGCGACCGCCCACGCGTTCAGGCGAGCGAGCGCGTCGGCGAACTCCACTTCGGACAGCACGACCTCGAAGAAGTAGAACGTCCGGTTCCAGTCGGCGTCGATCGACTGCTTGAGCGGCGTCGCGACCGGGTCCCCGGTCGTGCGGACGACGTGCACGACGGCACCTCGCGGTGCCACGCCCGCAGCCCGCTCCGGGCGGACCTCGAACCGGACGAACTCGTCCCACGGCACGACCTCGGCGGCGCGGGTCGCGGGGTGGACCAGCACACCGCGCGGTCCGAAGTGGACACCCGTGCGCCCCGCCCTCCACAGGAAGCAGGCCATCCCCGCGCAGAGCGCGATCGCGGAGGACATCCCCCACCACCCGACCACCTTGCCCGGCGCCACCAGGACCATCCCCGCGAACAACACGGCGAACGCGGCGAAGATCACCGCGAAGATCACGACACCCGGCAGCTCGTTCTCGTCCGGCACGATCCGCTTCCACTCCCCCACGTCCGCATTGTCCGGCATGCGGTGGGGCCCGACAAGGCGGACAAATGCGTTGCGCGGCACCGGGCGTGCCGCCGAAGCTACGGCGTGTGGGAATGATGGACGCCGTCGCGGCTCGCGTCGCGCAGGGCGAGAGGGTGCAGTTCCGGCCGACCGGCTCGTCGATGGTGCCGTTGATCGTCAGCCGCCAGCTCGTGACCGTCGCCCCGGTCGACACGGCGAAGCTCGAGGTGGACGACATCGTCCTGGTCCGGGTCGCCGGAACCGTGTACCTGCATCGGGTCACCGCGATCGCGGGCCAGCGGGTGCAGATCGGGAACAACCGGGGCGGGATCAACGGCTGGACGTCCAGGGACCGGGTCTTCGGGCTCTGCGTGGAGGTGGACGGCGTGCCGCGCAAGGACATCGCGGGCAAGGTCCTGAAGAACGAAGACAGCCCCTGACTGCGGACACCCCGGGTGGCGGTCGTCACAACGGGTGGAAGCTGACACCGGTGTCATCGAATAGCTTCGCGTCGTCCCGAACCGACGGCCGAGGAGCAGGCGATCATGGGTGAAGTGCTGGGGTACAAGGAGTTCGGCGGCGCCGAGGTGCAGTTGTCCTTCGAGCGGCCGGATCCCGTGCCCGGACCGGCGGAGGTGCTCGTGCGCGTCGCGGCCGCCGGGGTCAACCCGCTCGACCACAAGCTGCGGTCGGGCCACGGCACCGCGTTGAACGGCCACGTGCCGTTCCCCCAGGTCCTCGGGATGGAGGCGGCCGGCACGGTGCTGGCCGTGGGATCCGACGTGACCGGGCTGGCCGTCGGCGACCGCGTCACCGGGTTCGCGCTGACCGGCGCGGGCACGTACGCGGAGACCACGCTGCTGCTCGGGGAGTCCACCGCGCGCATCCCGGACGCGTTGCCGGAGACGTGGGCGGCGACCATTCCCGTCGCCGGCACCACCGCGCTCGACGTGCTCGACCAGCTGGACCTGCCCGCTGGCGCGTCGCTGCTGGTCAACGGCATCGGCGGCGGTGTGGGCATCGCGCTGGCCCAGCTCGCGCGGGACCGGGGACTGGTCGTGACCGGCACGGCCGGGCCGGCCAAGCGGGACCTCGTGACGGCGACCGGCGCGACGTTCGTCGACTACACCGGGGGCGACGTCGTGGAACGGCTCCGCGCGCTCGCTCCCGGAGGTTTCGCCGCCGTGGCCGACAACGTGGGTGGTGACTCGCTGCGCGCGGTGGCCTCGCTGGTCGCGGACCGGGGCGCGATCGTCTCCGTCGGCGACCCGGCCGTGACCGAACTGGGCGGCGAGGTGGTGCGCCGCCGCCTCGACCGGGCGAACCTCGAACGCGTCGCCGCGCTGATGACCGAAGGACGCCTGGATCCGCACATCACGAGGACGTACCCGCTGGCGGACGCGGCCGAGGCGCTCGCGCTCGTCGAGTCGGGGCACGCCACGGGCAAGCTCGTCCTCGACCTGAGCCTCTGACCGGGCTGCTCAGGCGGCGCCGGCCTGGTGCCGGTAGCGCGTGTTGATCTCGATCAGCTCGTCGAGCGCCGACCTGGCCTCGACGAGCCGGCCGATGTCGGCGGTCAGCCTGTCGCGTTCGCCGAGCATCGTGGTGAACGCGTCCTGCGCCACCTCGGTGCCACCGGTGTCGACGCAGGGCATCAGCCGGGCGATCACCCTGCTGCTCAGGCCGGCGTCGAACAACCTGCGGATGATCTCGATCCGCGCGACCTCGCCGGCCGCGTAGTGCCGTTGCCCGCCGGTCGACCGCGTGCTGTGCACCAGCCCCTGCTGCTCGTAGTACCGCAGCGACCGGGCGCTGACGCCGGTCAGCCGTGCCAGTTCGCCGATCTTCATCGTCCGGGCGTCGGAGTTCGTGGCCACGCGACCAGCCTACGGCTCCTCGGCACGGTCACCGCCGGGCGAGCGCTCCGGCCAGTGCGCGGGTCCTCGACTGGGTGGCGGCGTCGAGGTCGTGGTGGGCGGTCAGGACCACCTCCGTCGCACCCGCCTCGACGTACTCGCGCACCCCCTCGGCGACCGCGTCCTCGTCACCGATCAGGGCGAGGTCCACGGGGTTCTCGGTGCCGTTGAGCTCGAGAACCCTGCGGTAGGACTTGAACCGGGTGTAGAAGGCGAGGCCGTCCGCCATGGTGCGCCGCGCCTCCACGTCGGTGGTGACCGCGGCCGGGACCAGGGCGACCACCCGCGGGGCCGGCCGTCCGGCGGCGTTCGCGGCAGCGGTGATCGCCGGGACGACGTGCTCCGCCAGCGCCCGCGGTCCGGCGAGGTAGGGCACCGTTCCGTCGGCCAGCTCACCGGTGACGCGCAGGGCCTGCGGCGCCATGGCCGCGACGAGCAGCGGGGTGCGGGTGGCGCCGGGCACGTGGGTCGGCAGCAGCGAGCGCGCGGTGATCAGGTCGCCCTCGTGCGCCACCGGTTCGCCGCGCAGCAGCGGTCCCAGTGCGGTCAGGAACTCCCGCAGCCGGGCCACCGGCCGTTCCCACGGCAGCCCGAACGCCTCCTCGACGATCGGCGGCGCGCCCAGCGCGACGGCCAGGTGGAAGCGCCCGCCCGTCGCGGCCTGCGCGGTCTGGGCCTGGCTGCCGACGAGCAGCGGGTGGCGGCCGAACACGGGCACCGCCGACACCCCCACGTCGACACCGGGTACGCGGGTGCCGACGAGCCCGGCCAGTCCGACGGCGTCGTAGTCCAGCCGCTGCCCCATCCAGACCGAATCGACGCCGTGCGCCGCGGCCTCCCGCGCCTCGGCGACGGCGGCCTCCACCAGGTTGGTGCCGCCCGTGCCCGCCAGGGTGACCCCGTACCGCACAGCTCGCGTAGTGATCGACATGCCTCCATGTCACCCGCCGCAGCGAGCGCCGGTGGTGCCGATACCCGTCAACGGGACGCTTGATGCCCGCCGGGCATCAGTCGGGCGAGCCGCTTCCCGGTGCCGGGGCAGTGTTCCCGCGTCACGGAGAGGAACGCGCCGAGCGGGGGCGAGCCGTCGGTGCGGCGGAAGGCCATCGTCAGGTCCGGCAACCGCAACCGTGGGCCGATCTCCACCGCCACGGTCTCCTGCCGCACCGCCCGCCGCGCGCTCGAGGGCACCAGCCCGACCCCCATCCCGCACGCCGCGAGCCCGATCACCGTGTGCACGTCCCGCGCCTGCGTGACCCCGCCCGCGGTGGCGAGCAACGGCGCCAGCACCCGCACCGCGGCCGGTTCGTCGGCGGCGGGCGCGGCGATGAGCGGCTGACCGCGCAACTGCTCGGGAGAGAGCGCGGGCAGCCCGGCGAACGGGTGCCCGCGGTGGCACACGGCGATGAGGTGGTCCCCGGCCACCGGCACCGACGTGAGCCGCTCGGCTCCGTCCCCGGTCGGCGCGCCCCGGCAGAACGCCAGGTCGACCTCCCCCGCGAGCAGCGCGGTGGCGGCCTGCACCGTCGACATCTCCCGGCAGTCCAGGCTCACCGCGGGATGCACGGAACGGAACCGCGCCAGCAGCGACGGCAGCAGTTCGATGAGCGCCTCGCTGACGAACCCGAGCCGCAACGACCCGGTCTGCCCGCGCGCGGCCTGCCGGGCCTCCGTCGCCCCCGCCTCGACCTGTTCGAGCACCTTGCGGGCGTGCACGACGTAGACCTCGCCCGCCGCGGTGGGCACGACGCCGCGCGGCGTCCGTTCGAACAGCGCCGTCCCGAGTTCGCGCTCGACCGCGCCGACCTGCCGCGACAGCGACGGCTGGGTCAACCCGAGCGCCTGGGCGGCGCGCCGGAAGTGGCGGTGTTCGGCCACCGCGACGACGTACCGGAGTTGTCTGAGCTCCACGCCCATCAGCACACCACACCGATGCCCGGCGGGCATCGATCGCACTCTAGTGCTGCTCGCACTGCCTGGGGCCGAAGCCGGTGATCGCGAGCCCCAGCAGGCGTTCGGGATCCGCGCCGGGGTCGTGGTCCGCCAGCAGCGAGATCGCGTTCACCAGGGACAGCACCTCCCCGACCGTGACGTCCGCCCGCACCTGCCCCGCCCCCTTGGCCGCCACCAGCAGGGGTGCCACCGCGGCCTCAAGGGCGTCGTGGCCGCAGAAACCCCCGTGGTGCTCGTCCGCCGCCGGGACCAGGGTCGTGGCGAGCCCCCGGTTGGCCAGCGTGTGGTCCAGCACCGCCTGCAACCAGTGGAAGAGCGCGGGTCCCGGCGGGTGTTCCGCCGCCAGCCGGGAGGCCTCCGCCGCGACCGCGCCGGTGCTGTCCTGGAAGACCGCCTCCACGAGTTCGCGCCGCGACCGGAAGTGGCGGTGCAGCGTGGCCGACCCCACCCCCGCGTCCTTCGCGATCGCCTCCAGGGAGGCGTCCACCCCGTGCCGGCGGAACGCGGCTTCGGCGGCGCGCACGATCCGCTCACGGCTGCGCAGGGCGTCGGCCCGCAAGGTCTTCATCCACCGCTCCGTTGCCAACTGGGGTCAGGCCCCATATCGTAGCAACGACAAACGGGGGCACCCCCCATTTAGACGGAGGCAAGTGATGACGGACGTGGTGGTCGTGACGGGCGCGACCGGGCAGCAGGGTGGAGCGGTGGCACGGCGGCTCCTCGAGAACGGCGTGCCGGTGCGCGCGCTGGTGCGGCGCCCCGAGGCGGCGCAGGCCCTCGCCGACGCCGGGGCCGACCTGGCGACGGGCGACCTGACCGATCCGGACTCGCTGGTGGCGGCGTTGCGGGGCGCGCGGGCGGTGTTCTCGGTGCAGACCCCCAGCCTCGCGGACGTCGGTTCGGACGCCGAGAAGGTGATGGGACTCAACTTGGTCGCGGCCGCGCGCCAGGCCGGCGTGGCGCAGTTCGTGCACTCCTCCGTGTCCGGTGTCGGCGACTACCTGCGCGCCGCCGCGCTGGGGCGGGCGGCACACCGGGGCGACCCGCACTACTGGCTGAGCAAGGCGGCGGTCGGGCAGGCGTTGCCCGACAGCGGTTTCGAGGCGTGGACCGAACTGCGGCCCGCGTTCTTCGCGACGAACCTGCGCCGCCCGTCCATCTGGTTCGAGGGCATGACCGGCGAGACGATCGTGACCGCGCTGGACCCGGACAAGCCGATGGCGGTCATCGTCCCCGACGACATCGGCACGGCCGCGGCGGCCGCGTTCGCCGACCCCGCCCGGTTCCACGGCCACGCGATCGAACTGGCGGGCGAGCTGCTGTCGTTGCGGGACATGGCGGAGGCGCTGACGGCCGCCGGCTTCCCCGCGCACGTCGAACACGTCACGGTCGAACAGGGCGAGGCCCGCGGCATGCTCCCGCTGCTGCTCGCCAACCAGGCGGGCATGAACACCACCGAGATCTCGGCGGACCCTGCGGTCGCGGCCCGGTTCGGCGTTCCGATGACCTCGTTCGCGGACTGGGCGAAGCAGCAGGTCCACTGAGGACGGCCGGCGGGCCGGTCCACCCCGGCGCGCACGCCGGCGCCGGTCTCGTCGGGCCGGTCCGGGGGGCAACGGCGTACCACGTCGTGAGATCGATGATCGAGTGGTTGGCGGGCGTCACCACCACACGGCAGTCTCGGACCCGCTCGATCCTCGACGTGGAAAGTCGGAAGCGGTGACCTGGTACCAGTGCGCCGCCGGGTTCGCGGCCGGACTGGTGATCGCGCCCGTCGGCGTGTCCGGCGCGGTGTTCCTGCTCCCCGTCCAGCTGAGCGTGCTGGGCGTGCCGAGTCCTTCGGTCACGCCGACGAACCTGCTGTTCAACATCGTCGCCACGCCCGGCGCCCTGCTCCGCTACCGCGGCCGCCCGCACGACGGGCTCACCCGCGAACTCCTCGCCGGCACCCTCCCCGGCGTCGTCCTCGGCACGCTGGTCAGGGTCTTCGCCGTGCCGGGCGCCCGCGAGTTCCGGCTCGTCGTCTCCGCGGTCCTGCTGCCGCTGGGTGCCTGGCTGTGCTGGCAAACCCTGAAGCCACACCGAACTCCGCCGCGCGGGCGGCCGTCGTCCAGGACGATCGCGGTGCTGGGTCTCGCGGCCGGGGTGGTCGGCGGGATCTACGGCATCGGAGGCGGTTCGCTGCTCGAACCGGTGCTCGCCGGGCTGGGTCTGCCCCTGGCCGTGGTGGCACCGGCGGCGCTCGCCTCCACGTTCGTCACCTCGGTCGTCGGCGCCCTCACCTACGCCGTGCTCGCGGTGACGACCACGGCGGGCTCGGCACCGCAGTGGCTGCTCGGACTCTCCTGCGGCGTCGGCGGGTTGCTCGGCGGCTACCTCGGTGCCCGGCTCCAGCCCCGCGTGCCCGAACTCCTCCTGCGGCGGCTGCTCGGAGCCCTCGCCGTCGGCCTGGCGCTGCTCTACGTGACCCAGGCCATCCGCTGACCTGAACCGATCGGGGAACCAGACGCGGGTCGCAGCCGACTACGTCTCCAACCCCCGCACTCCCTCCCCACCACCGAGGTCCCCCGTGTCCGCTCCCCTGCTCGAGCTCGAAAGAACAGACGAGACACCCCGCGCCGGCCAGATCTCCGTCGTACCGCTGCTGCGCAGGCTGCACTTCTACGCCGGCGTGCTCATCGGCCCGTTCCTGGTCGTGGCCGCCGTGACCGGCATGCTGTACGCGTTCGCGCCCCAGATCGACGACGTGCTCTACGACGACAAGCTGTGGGTGGAGCCCGCGGGCACCGCCCGTCCCGTCTCCGACCAGGTCGCCGCCGCGCAGGCCGCGTTGCCCGAGGGCACCGTGACCGCCGTGCAGCTCTTCGACGACCCCGAGGCCACCACGCGCGTCGTGTTCGCCGCCCCCGGCCTCGCCGAGGAGTACAGCAAGACCGTCTACGTCGACCCGTACACCGCCGAGGTGAAGGGCGAGCTCACGACGTGGGCGGGCGCGACACCGGCCGTCACGTGGCTCGACCAGTTCCACCGCGACCTCCAGCTCGGCGCGGTCGGCAACCTCTACTCGGAGCTCGCGGCCAGTTGGCTCTGGGTGCTCGCGGTCGTCGGCCTCGTGCTGTGGCTCCAGCGCCGCCGCACCGCCCAGCGCCGGGTCCGCGCGGTGCTGCTGCCGGAGAAGGGCGCCAAGGGCGTGCGCGGGAGCCGCTCGTGGCACGCGAGCCTCGGCGTCTGGGCCCTGGTGGGCGCGCTGTTCCTGTCCGCCACCGGACTGACGTGGTCGAACTACGCCGGCGAGAACTTCAGCGCCGTGCTGACCGCCCTCAACGCCAAGGCGCCTGCCCTCGACACCGCGCTGCCCGGCTCCGCACCCGCCGCGACGAGCGAACACGCGCAGCACGACGGCAGCGCGGGCACCTCCGGGCCGGTCGACGCCAGGACGTTCGACACCGTGCTCGCCGCCGGTCGCGGGGCCGGTCTCGACGGGCCGCTCGAACTCACCCCGGCCACGGCACCGGGCACCGCGTGGTCCGTCGCGCAGACCGACCAGCTCTGGCCGGTCCGGCAGGACAAGGCCGCCGTCGACCCCGCCACCGGCACCGTCACGGCCCGCGCGGACTTCGCCGACCGGCCGTTCCTCGCCCAACTGTCCACTTTGGGCGTTCTCGCCCACATGGGCCTGCTGTTCGGCCTCGCCAACCAGATCGCACTCCTGCTGCTGGCCGCCACGATCCTCACGCTGATCTTCTTCGGCTACCGGATGTGGTGGCAGCGCCGTCCCACTCGCGCGGACCGCACAGCGCCGTTCGGCACGGCTCCCCGGCGCGGTGGCTGGCAGCAGCTGCCGCTGTGGTTCGTCATCCCGGCACCGCTCGTGCTGATCGCGCTCGGCATCGCCATGCCGTTGCTCGGCATCAGCCTGGTGGCGTTCCTGGTCCTCGACGGGATCATCGGGTTCGTGAAGTCCCGCAAGGAGGTCAGCGCCCGAACGGTGGCGTGAACCCCAGGATCAGCGCGAGGTCGGCTCCGCGGGCCGAAACAGCTCTCGCAGAGCGACGGAGGGCCGGCGATCTCGATGGTCGCCGGCGCCACCTCGAAGCCGGCCGCCTCCGCCCCTCAGACCCTCGCCTGCTCCCGGATCGGCCTGATCTCCTCCGGAACACCCGCGACCTGGGGGAACGCGCAGGTGAACGTGCCGGAATACCCGAACAGCGGCCCGAACCGGTGGTTCGACACCTCGACGTCGATGCGGAACCGCCCCGCACCCTCGTCGTAGGACTCGCGGACCTCGGCGGTGCCGGTGACCGACGAGGGGATGCGGAAGTGCAGCGGCCCTTCGTGAAAGCGCTGCTCGCCGCTGCGGATCACCAGCGCACCGTCCACAACGGACAGGTGCAGGTCCACGGACACGTGCTGGTGCGTCCCCAGGTAATCCACGACGCAGCCGCGTTCGGGACTGTAGATCATCGTCGCGTCCCAGCGCCGCGGCCGGTCGAACACGAAGGTGCGCACGAAGGTGACCGTCTCGCGGCCGAGGGAGTCGCGGTACGGGTAGTTCTGGATGGTGAACGGGACGTCGCTGCCCCGGCTGGGCAGCAGGATGTGCCGCTGGGCACCGAGCCAGAGGAACGGCCTGGTGAAGCCGCGGCCGTGCCACACCCGGTCCATCACCCCCGTCCCCACGCAGGCGATGCCGTCGTCGCTGCCGAACCCGAACCGGCGGCGCAGTCGCGGGTGCAGGAGCTCGAAGTCGGCGCCGAGGGCGCGCTGGAAGATCGACGTCACGGGCGCTCCAAAGTGGACAGGGTGGACGGCGCGGTGGACGAACGGCGGTCCGGCGGCGTCCGCCGGCACCTCCGCGCGGCCGGGGTCGACGGCAGCGGCGGCGCCAGCAGCGCGCCGAGGGTGAGGGCCGCGGCGACCGGTTTCGGCGCGGCCGCCCAGGCGGTGGCGCAGACGGCGAGTCTCGTGCCGGCGTCCGCGAGGGCACGCCGGAGCGACTTCTCGGGCGGCACACCGTGTTCGAGCCAGAGCCGGAGCCGGTCGAACGACCAGGCCGTGCCCCAGCCCATCAGCCGGCGGAACGGGCGGTCGGCCAGCGCGCCCAGACGTCCCCAGCCGGGCCGGTAGTCGTAGCCGGTGAGGAACCGGACGCCGTCACCGGTCGGCACGTACCGCCAGTAGCCCGCGCCGCTGCGGATCAGCGACAACGGGTGCGCCGAACTGAAGCGCAGCGCCGACGTCCGGGACCCGTCCGGCTTGACGCGCTCGCCGACGCTGACGCCGACCCCGCCCACCTCGAGGCCCAGCACGCGGACCGCGTACCGGAAGTGCTGCTCCGCGTCCTCGCTCGCCTTCGGCAGGTAGTCGATCGTGCTGAACCGCACGTCCCACCGCTGGTGCGGGCGCGGCTCCTGGGTGAGCCGCCACACCTCGTCGAGGTCGGCCCGGATCACCGTCTCCACGTAGAGCGCTCGTCGTCGCGCCATGGGACCCCCTCCCGTTTGAGCGATCGCTCAAATCGAAGGGTAACCCAGTTTTGAGCAGATGCTCAAAACTTCTTCCTGCGGAGCTTGGCACGCAGGGCCCGGTGGGCGACGGGGCCGAGGTCGTCCACGACCTCGATGAGCACGGCCAGCCGGTCGAGGGCGTCCAGCGCCGCCTTCGCCCCGTCCGGGTCGACGCCCTCGTACAGCTCGAGGCCGATGAACCCGGCGCTGACCGCGCGGGCGAGCCCCGCCGTGTCGATCAGGTCGGACAGCGGCGAACCGGTGAGCAACCTGGTCAGGGCCCCTTCGATCGGAGCGATCCACAGGTGCAGGGACGCGGCCGTGGCCTCGGCGAGTTCGGGACTGGTCTGGGCGCCCGCGAGCAGCTGGGCGAGCACCATGACGTTGCCCTCGGCGCGTTCCTCGGTGTGCAGGGACCGGCCGAGCGCGAGGAGTTGCCGCAGGTCGGTGATCTGTTCGAGGCGGTCGACGAACGGCTCGACGCGCGCCCGCGTGGCGGCGAGGCAGGCGGCCTGGAGCAGGTCGTGGACGGTGCCGAAGTGGTAGAAGACCAGCGCCTGGTTGACGCCGGCGGTGGCCGCGATGCTGCGCGCCGTCGTGCCGGTCAGACCGTGCGTGCGGAGGGTCTCGATCGCGCCGTCGATGAGGCGTTGTCGGGTGTCGGCCACACCACCACCGTAGAGCCGCGCGTTGTCACAAGCTCGGGGGCTGTCCTGTCTTCCTGAACGTGAGCCAATCCCTGGAGTCGGCCACCGGCACGAACGAGCCGGTCGTCGTGATCAAGAACTACACCGTGCCGGCCGGCGAGGCCGAGCAGTTCGTCGAGGCGTACCAGGAGAACGCGCGGATCATGTCGGCCCAGCCCGGCTTCGTGCGTTCCCGCCTGCACGCGCCCCTCGGCGACGGACCGGACGCGCGGTTCGTCCACGTCGCGGAGTGGAGGTCGGGCGGCGAACTGGACGAGGCCGTCGGCAACCCGGTGTGGCAGGCGTCGCTGCGGCGCCTGTTCGACGAGTCCGGCCTGCACGTCACCTCCGAGCCCGCGTCGTACCGAGTGGTGGTGGAACTGAGGCCGCCCACCCGGATCGAGTCGCTGGAGGACCTCCGCCGCCACCTGCAGTGGGCGGTCGAACTGGAGCACTCGACGATCCCGCCGTACCTGTGCGCGCTGTACTCGCTCGACCCGGGCCGCAACGCCGAGGCCGCACAGGTCGTGGGCAGCGTGCTCGCCGAGGAGATGCTGCACCTCGCACTCGCGGCGAACCTGCTCAACGCGGTCGGCGGCACCCCGCGGCTCGACTCCCCCGCGTTGCTCCCGGCGTACCCGCATCCGTTGCCGCACAGCGACAACTCGTTCCAGGTGCACCTCACGCCGTTCGGACCGGAGGCACTGGAGACGTTCCTGCGGATCGAACAGCCCGCCACGGTCGACGCGCCACCGGAAGCCGACTCCTACGAGACGATCGGGCAGTTCTACGCCGCCGTCGAGCAGGGCCTCCGCCGGCTGTGCGACGACCTGGGCGAGGAGGCCGTGTTCAGCGGCGATCCGGCACGGCAGGTCGGCGAGTTCCACCTGCGGGGCGGCGGTGGCGCGGTCCTCCCGGTGCACGACCTGAAGTCCGCGCTGGCCGCGCTGACCGAGATCACCGAACAGGGTGAGGGCGCCGCGCGGACCGACGTGTGGGACGGCGACCGCGACGTCTTCCACCCCGAACGGGAGGAAGTGGCGCACTACTACCGGTTCCAGGAACTCAAGCACGGCCGCCGTTACCAGACCGGGGACACGCCGCAGTCCGGTCCGACCGGCGAGGCGATCGCGGTCGACTTCGACGCCGTCATGCCGATGCGGCCCGACCCCCGCACCAGCGATCACCCGGAGGGCAGCGAGATCCGCCTCGCGCAGGAGCGGTTCAACGTCACCTACTGCCGGCTGCTGCAGGAGTTGGAGCAGGCGTTCAACGGCGAGCCCGCCCGGCTCGGTGCCACGGTCGGGACGATGTACCAGGTGAAGGCGCAGGCCCAGGCGTTGATGATGATGCCGCTGGCGGACGGCACGGCGACGGCGGGCCCGACGTTCGAGTACGTGCCGCCGACCCTGCGGAACTGATCAGGGGCCGCGTTCGCACCCCGGCACGATCCGCGGCACCCTAGGCTGCTGAGGCATGAAACTGGTGCCGCTGCAGTGGGCCGCGCTCGTGGTGGTCGTCCTCGACGCCGTCGTCGTCCTGTCGAGTTTCGCCACCGGCAGCCCGCTGCTGCCGAGATCGGCGAACCTCGTGCTGACGGTGATCTCGTTGGCTCTCATGGTGGCGGCGGTGTTCCTGACCAGAGGCGGCTTCAACTTCGACGACCCGACGCTGCCGGCGTGGGCGGTCGCGGTGGCGGTGGTCGCGCTCCTCGGCGGGGCGCTGCTCTTCGCGTTGCCACTGCTGACCGGGACCACGGCCGGCAGCCTCGAGCAGGACCCGGCGGTGCTGGCGGCGAACCAGCGCGGCTGGGCGGGTCTGGCGGCCGCGTTCGCCGGGGGCACGGTGCTCTACGCCGGAGTCCGCCACCCCAAGTGACCCGGTGGAATCCGGCGTCTTGCGCCAGACCGGCGAGGTCGTCGCCACCCGGTGTCCGGGGTCGAAGTCGTCGTAGAGCCGGAGGTCCGGTGAGCCGAAGTCGTAGAACTCGCCGAACGCGCCGCGGAAGTCGAACGGCGCGTCCCCGGCACGGCGGTCCCAGCCGAACACCCAGCGCTTGTGCAGAGCCTCGATCGCTCGTCCGTCGTTCATGATCTCGACGCCAGGTCCGCACAGACGGCCGCGGGAGGGTGTGTCACACCTCGGCTCGCGGCTCCGCGGTGTAGCCGAGCCGTCCCTTCGTGACCGCCACGACGACCAGGGTCAGCACGCCGAGCCCGAGCGCGGGGCCCCACAACGCCTGCTCGCCGGCGTCCGGGAAGAACTCGGAGAACGCGACGGACTGGAAGTTGTTGATGGAGCAGTGCAACAGCATGACCAGGGGCAGGCTCTGGCGTCCCTTGTTGTAGACCAGGGTGATCAGGAAGCTCATCTCCAGGGCTATCACGGCGAAGCGGACGATCGTCTCGGCCGTGACGTCCGGGCCGCCCCAGGGCGTGAGGAACAGCGGCAGGTGCCAGATGGTCCACAGGACGCCGAGGATGAACGTGGCGGCCATCGGGTGGTGCCGCTGCTGCAGGCGGCTGAGCGCGAAGTCGCGCCAGCCCGGTTCCTCCGCCAGGCCGGTCGTGAAGAACTGGAGCACCAGCATCGGGACGTAGACGGCCAGCACCATCAGCGAGGGGGTGCGGAGGCCTTCGGCGTCCGTCGCCGCCATCGTGCCGAGCAGGACCGCGACGGGAACGGCGAACAACGCGAACGCGTACCAGCCGACGCCGGCGCGGAACTGGAAGAGCCGCCTGCGCCACCGCCGCAGGCCTTCCCTGCCCTCGGTGACGGCGGTGACGGTGAACGCCGCGGTCAGCGGACCCAGGTACGCGCCGGGCAGGATCGCGGTGAGCTGGTTGCCCATCAGCAGGTCCGGGTACCGGAAGTGCAGCACGCCGAACCCGTCGAGCGACAGGACGTAGGGCAGCCACGCCAGCCAGCTGATGCCGTTGGCGAGGGCGAAGAAGGTGATCAGCGGAAAGCGTTGAACCGTTGCCTGCCAACGGTTCCCGGCAGCGACGGTGGGGGTCGGGGTCATGCGGGAAACACTAGGAATCCACCTTGTGCGCGTCAGTGCGGTCAAGGGGCGTTCTCCGGGTGGAGCCTGCTCCACCACGCGCTGAGGGGCGTCGATCGCGCGTACGCTCCAGCCGTGAAACGAGCAGCGCGTGGGATGGTCATGGCGCAGGTCATGGCGCACTGCGGGGGCGACCTGGCGGAGGCCGTGCGGTACGTGGTCGGCGCGGTGGCCGCCGAGCCGGCGAACCCGGAGCCGTACGCGATCGTGGCGCAGTGGTGGCGGGACAGGCCGGCGGAGCTGGCCGAGGTCCTGCGAGACCCCGCACTGCGGGAGGCGGTGGCGCAGTCGTACGTCAGCTTCCTCGAGGGTGACGCGGACGCCGCGGCGATGATGCTCGGCTCGGTCACGGGGGTGCAGCCCGACATCGCGTGGGCGGCGGCCCCCTGGTTCAGCGACGAGCGGTTCCTCGGCGCGGTCAGCGCCGACGCGTTCGCCGAGGCCGCGCTGCGCACGCTCGACGGTGGCCACGACCTGGACAGCGCGCCGATGCGGCAACGGCTGCGGCCGTGGTTCGACGCCGTCGACGCCGTCCGCGCCCGGCGGCCGTCGGCGGACGCGCTGGCCAAGATGGCGATCTTCCTGCGGGGCTGCGGGCTCACCGACGAGTCGTTCGCGCTGTGCGACCAGGCCGATTCGGTGGAACGGTCCGTGATGACCGAGGTCGTCCGGGCGGGCACCTGGCGCAAGCTCGGCGATCTGGAGCAGGCGGCGGTCGCGTTCGAACGGGCCGTCGAGCTGGACCCGCCGAACTGGTCCGTCCACCTCGACCTGGCCGACCTGCACGCCGCTCGGGGCGACTTCGCCGCCGCGGTCCGCTCGGCCGAGCAGGGCCTGACGCACGAGCCGTCCGAACCCGCTCTGCGCGCGGCCGCGGCCGCCTACCGGACGCGGCTCACCGGCTCGCCCGACGACCTGCGCGCGCTCGTCGAGGTGGCGCCCCTGGTGCGGAACGAGCCGTACCGGCGCATGCTGATCGACCAGGCCTGCGCCGGTCCGGGCCTGCCGGCCGGCCTGGTGGCCGAGGCGCGGCGGCTGAAGTTGCAGGTGACGTAGCGGCATGTGCTGTCCTTGAAGGCACCACAGCGCGAAAGGCACCGATGCAGCTCTCCTTCACACCGCCCCGTCAGGTCAAGATCGGCGACGCCGCCGCGTTCGCCGGGACGACCCCGCGGGCCATTCGCCACTACCACCAGATCGGCCTGCTCCGGGAGCCGGAACGGGGCGCGGACGGCCGCCGCCGATACGGCTACGACGACATGATCCGGCTGTTGTGGATCCGCAGGATGACGGAGGCCGGGGTGGGACTCGGCGACGTGCGGGCCTCGTTCGACGACGCGCGGGACATGGACGAGAACCTGCGCCGCCTCGAGGAGACCCTGACCGCGCAGGAGGCCGAGATCCGGCGCCAGCTCGCGGCCGTGCGGCGCCTGCGGGCCGTGGGCAGCCCGCTGGGCTTGCTGTCGGAACTCGTGACGGACCGCCTCGCGGACCTGCCGCCCGGCGCGGTGCGACCGTCCGATGTGGATGCTCTGATGGTGACGGAACGGATCTTCGGGCCGGTCGCCGCCGCGATCCAGGCCAGCTCGTTCATCGTGCTGGCCACCCATCCGGAACTGCGGGCCGAGGAGGACCGCCTCGACGCGACCGAGGCGTCCCTCGACGACGGCGTCGACCCGGACGACCCGCGCGTCGAAGAGCTCGCCCAGCAGCGGTTCGCCCACCTCAAAGCGGTGGAACGGGCCGTCGTGGCGGCCGGGCTGGACGCCGGCGACGAGGCGCTCTTCGACAGCGAAGACGACGTGGAGCACGAGGTCGTGATGAGCGCCTACGAGGCGTTCCACAAGATGCCGTACGACTTCTCCCCCGCCCGGCAGCGCTGCGTCGAACGCGCCGGGCAGCTCCTCGGGCAGAGCGACTGACCGGTCAGGGCTTGACACGCCGGGTTTCGTAGGCCCAGATGGCGATCTGGACGCGGTTGCGGGCGCTGATCTTGGTCATCAGGCTCGCGAGGTGGAACTTGACCGTGCTGAGGCTGATGTGGAGTTCGTCGGCGATCTCGGCGTTGGTCAGTCCTCTCGCGACGGTCAGCGCGACCTCCTCCTCCCGGTCGGTCAGCGCGACGAGCGGCTCGGCCCGCCTCCTCGAGGTGGGCGCCGAGTCGGCGAAGCGGGCGAGCAGGCGGGCGGTGACGCTGGGGACGATCAGCGCGTCGCCCTCGGCGGCGGCGTGCACGGCCTGGACCAGCAGCGCCGGCCCGGCGTCCTTGAGCAGGAACCCCCTCGCGCCGGCTTTCAGCGCGCCGCTGACGTTCTCGTCGGTGTCGAAGGTGGTGATGACGACGACGGCCAGCGGGTCCTCGACGTCGGGTCCCGCGAGCAGGCGGGTGGCCTCGACGCCGTCGAGGCGCGGCATCCGGATGTCGAACAGGCACACGTCGGGGCGCAGCCTGCGGGCGAGCGCCACGGCCTCGGTGCCGTCGGCGGCCTGACCGACCACCTCGATGCCGGGCTGGCCGTTCAGGATCGTGGTCAGTCCCGCCCGGACGATGTCCTGGTCGTCGGCGATGATCACGCGGATGCTCATGCGAGCGCCTCTCGTCTCGGGATCACCGCGTGGACGGTCCAGCCGTGGTCCGGGCCGAACCCCGCTTCGAGGGTGCCGCCGAGCAGCGTCACGCGTTCGGCCATGCCCACGAGTCCGTAGCCCGGCACGCGGAAGTTCGACAGCCCGCGCTCACCGTCGTCGCTGACGCTCAGCCGCACCGCGTCGGTGCCGCCGTCCACGAGCACGTGCACCCTGCTCGCGTGCCGGGCGTGCCGCTGCGCGTTGGTGATCGACTCCTGGGCGACCCGGTACAGCGCCGCCTCGACCGACGGGCGCAGGCCGGCGAGGTCGCCGGACCGTTCGACGTCGATCCGCAACCGCTGATCCCCTTGCACCGCAACCAGGTCCTCGATGTCGGCGAGGCCGCGCTGGACGAGCACCTCGGGTGCGTCCCGCCTCAGCGAACCGACCATCGTGCGCATCTCCGCCAGCGTGCGCGACGCCTCCGCCTCGATGACCTCCAGGGCCTGGCCGGCTCCGTCGAGGTCGTGCGACCCGGCCAGGAACCGTCCCGCCTGGGCCTGCACCGCGATGGCGGACACGTGGTGGGCGACCGTGTCGTGCAGCTCCCGGGCCAGCATCTCCCTTTCGCGGGACCGGATCCGCTCGACCTCCTGGGAGCGGACGATGCCGCGGTAGCGGACCAGGACGCCCAGTGCGGCGGCGAACAGCAACACGCCCAGACCGCCGACCGCGTCGACGGCACCGGGGAAGTCGGTCGTCACCGCCACGAGCCACGCCAGCAGCACGATCACCGACCCGACCGCCTTCTGCGGGCTCGTTCCCCAGCGGAACAGCGAGTACACGAGCAGCAGGGAGAACGAGGCGGCGTTCAGCGAAACGGGCCCGCCACCGGCGAGCACCGCCGCCAGGTCGATCGCCGTCACCCCGCCGAACCCCAGCGCCACGGCGGCCAGCGGGCGGACTCGCCGCCACAGCAACGCGAACGCCACCGTCAGCCCGGCCAGCACCCCGGCGGGGCGCCACGTCATCTCGTCGCGCACGGCGACTTCCACCAGCGTCGCCGCCGTCACCACCGCGGCGAGCGCCCAGTCGCCCCCGCGGTCCGGATCCGTCCTCACCCGCACCAGGTTAGGGCGTCGGACGGGCCGGCGGATCACCCGCGCGGACAGGCCGGGACCTGGCCGAACGGCCAGGGCGGCACTGGCCGTCACCCTGGTGTGCCGCCGGTCCCGCGTGCCGACACTGGGTCTCCTCAACCAAGCATGAGGAGCACGCCCCGTGACGACACCGAAGCAGTACCAAGACACCCCGATCGACGTGAAGCTCGTGCTCTGCGGGCTGTGGATCACGACGCTGTTCCTGTTCGCCTACGTCGACATCTTCGGGTTCTTCCGTGCCGACCTCATCCAGGGCGTCCTCGACGGCAGGGTGGCGAACACGCCGTTCGTCATCGATCAGGCGTTCCTGATCGCGACCACCGGCTACATCGTGCCGCCGATCCTCATGGTCGTGCTGACGTTGACGCTCAGGCCGCGGGTCAACCGCATGGTCAACATCGTGGCCAGCTGCCTCTACCTGGTCAGCATCCTCGCGTCGTGCATCGGCGAGACGTGGATCTACTACATCCTCGGCAGCCTCGCCGAAGCGGTGCTCCTGGCCGTCGTCGCCCGCGTCGCGTGGAGGTGGCCGGCAGTAGTCTCAGCCGCGTGAACGACGCGTGGCACGAGTTCCGCCGTGAGGTGTTCGGAGACCCGTACCTGGTGTGGCACGAGGGCGCCGACGTCGACGCCCTCGTCAACGAGCACGCACGCGAACCGGAGCGGGCGGAGCGGATGCTGCGGGCCGGCCTCGGCGAGGGTGACCACGTCGCGGTCGAGTCGCTGGGCGCGCTGGCCCGCGCCGGTCGTGCGCCGTCGGACACCGCGGCGGTGCTGCGGTCCGCCCTGCCGTCGGCCGAGGGCACGCTCCGGGTGCGCATCGCACAGGTGCTGCACGAGATGACGGGGGACGACGAGCACGTGTCCGAAGTGGTCGCGGTGCTCGAAGGCGGTGGGCACTGGGGCGACCGGATCCACGCGGCGTTGGCACTCGCGGCGCTGCCGAGCACACCTCGCTCGGTGGCGGCGCTGCACCGCGGCGTGCTCGACCCGGAGTACCTGGTGCGCTACCACTGCGGCAACGGCCTGCTCGGCCTGACCGGGGCGCGGGCCGACATCGCGAAGCACCGGGGTTTCACCCGGCTGAGCGGCGACGATCCGGTGCGGCACCGCGCGGTGGCCGACGAGTTGCGCAGCGCTTCCAGTGTGCGGACGGCCGGGGTGTACGGCGACCGCGGCGGTTTCGCCGTCGAACTGGGCGCGGCCGACCACTCGGCGCCGCACCTTCGGTCCGCACGCGTGCACGCGGCCGGCGTCCGGCTGTCCGGACCCGACCGCGTGCACGTGCCCGCGCTGCGCAACCTCGACGTCGTCGACCGCGATGCGCTGGAGCGCCTGGGTTTCGTGGACGTGCCCGAGTCCTTCGCGCTCGATCAGTCCACAACGGACGAGTTGATCGCGGCGCTCGACTTCGACTTCGACGTCGCGCGGTGGGGTGTGACGGACCTGCTGATCGGCGACCGGGTGCGGTTCGCGGTGGAGATCGGACCGGTGGACCCGCTCGGGCCGCGGCTGCGCACGTGCACGGTGTGGCTGGACAACGCGGTCGTGACGCCGTTCGACAACACCGCGTACGTGCCCGCGTTCGTGCATTCGCTGCGGGCCGACATCGCCGGGCGCTCGGCGGAGTTCGGGCGCTGGGGTCCCACCACCGAGGACCTGTCCGCCCGAAGGGAACCGGACGGCACGGTGCGGTACCGGCTGCGCTCGCGCATCGACGGCGTCGGCGACCGCGAGGGCGTGGTGCGGCTGCGGGCGAACGAGGTCGTCGAGGTGCTGCGGGAGACCGTCGCCGTGCTGACGGCCGGGCAATAGCCTTCAGAACCGGCTGATGCCGACGGCCTCGTGCGCCTTCCGGCGCGGGCTCGTGGTACGGCACGACGTACGCGGGCATGTCGCGCTCGCTGCGCCAGCTGCCGGCCGGGGTGCCGTGGTCGAGCGCGTCGAAGCCGAGCGCGTCCAGCAACCGCGTCACCTCGGCCTTGGCGGATTCGTCGTCACCCGCGATCGGCAGCGTGGCGCGGTCGCCGCACAGGCGCGTTCCCCCAGCGACGCAACGAGTTCCGCGAGCGTCCCAGGCCCGCCCGGTCCGGCAGCTGCTCCGACGAGACCAACCCGCACCCGACGCGGTGAACAATTAGCCTTCAATTGCGCACGACAATTCCGGCGGACCGAAATGCGCGGATCCGCCGGAATCGCTCGTGTTCAGAAAAAGTACCGGTTCAACTCACGAACACGAGTCCGTCAGCACGCGGACGAGATGGACCGGTAGTACGCGACATGCCCCGGAAACAATTCGTAACGACCGTTGACCCGCAGGAAGTACTCGTCGCGGGCGGTGCCGTCGTACCGGAAGATCTCCGGATCACTGGTGGCCCGGAGCTGGTTGTCGGCACGACCGAAGGTCTGCGGACCCACGCGGCCGTCGTCGCCGAGGCTCCTGGCCGCCTGCCACCTCCTGGTGGCCGCCTCGGTGTCCTGCCCGAACCGGCAGTCGATGTCGTTGACGGTGAGGTACCCGTCCGCGTAGAGCACCTTCTGCCAGATGCCCGTCGCGGAGCTGTTGGGGAACGTGGACCGCGACAGCTCGCCCTCGTCACCCCAGTCGTCGGTCACGGTGCCGGCGCCGCTGATGTAGCCCTGGGACACCGAAGCCTGCGCGGCCGCTCCCATTGAGAACGTCAACGCGACCACGGACGACACCACAGCGACAACCTTGAACAAACGCTTCATCCTTCTCCTGCCACAACGTGTCACCGTTAACGGCATCATGCCATCCAAAAGCATTCCAAGGCACGGGTACTTCCGAAGCAAATGCAATGATTTTCGCCGCGACCGCATTTCTACTCCGTTCGGCGGCGGGCCTCACTTCCGAACGGTCCGAACCCGTGCTGGATGATGCTCGGCGTGACAGGTGTCGACGTCTTCAGCACCAGCCGTGAGCGGTACCTCGGCCCGTTCGGCCGCGACGGGTACTTCTGCGTCGGCAACGCCGACGAGTGCGACCACCTCGTCGAGGACGGCGCCGTCCGGATCCCGTGGGGCCGCGCGCCACGCCCCGAGCACAGGGCACGGATCCGCAGCCTCGCCCTGTGCCCCACGACGGCACAGCTGAGCAAGGCGGTGCTGCCCGCCTACCTGCCGGACCTGGTGAACCTGCGATCCCTGACGGTGCCCGCACGGCTCGTCGCACACCTGAAGTCGCCGGAGTTGACGTCGCTCGTGATCGGCAACGACGACGGCCAGGCCCCGCCGCTCCCCCTCGCCGCCGACACCGCCCTCCCGGCGTTGCGCGCGCTGCTCTGGGTCAGCTCGTTCACCACCCCGCGGCTGCCCAGGGTGGTCGACCCGCTGCCGCCGCTGGAGTTCCTGCGCACCAACGTGTCCGGGGACGCCGCGGTGCTGCGCCAGCTCGCCGACCTGCCGTCGTTGCGGCACCTCGAGGTGGTGGACGTGAAGAACTCCGACGTGGTCGCCCACGTGGTGGCGCCGCTGCGCGCGTTGGAGATCGGCGGCACCGGACGCGACTTCCCGATCGCCCGGCTCACCACGATCCCGACGCTGGAGTCGTTGCGCCTCAACGGGATCCGCGCCGAGATCGACTGCGCGGTGTTCCAGGAGCTGCCCGCGCTGACCCAGCTGACCGTCCTGAACTCGAAGAGGATCGTGAACGTCGAAGCGTTGCTGGACTGCCCGAACCTGGCGAGCGTCGAGTTCGTCGACTGCGGCAACCCGTTCAAGAAGGCCGGAAAGGCGTTGTTCGAGGCACACGGCTTCGCACAACTCGACATCGAGTACTCGTAGGGCGGCTCATGAAACTCCTGCTCACCTCGGGTGGCGTCACGAACCCGACCATCCACTCGGCACTGCTGGGGCTCCTCGGCAAGCCGATCTCCGAGTGCCACGCCCTCTGCGTGCCCACGGCCCAGTGGGGCCATCCGCTGTGCGGACCGGCGTCGGTGCGCGGTTTCGTGGCGGCCGAACCGAGGTGGCAGCACTTCTCCGGCCTGGGCTGGAAGTCGCTCGGCGTCCTCGAACTCACCGCCCTGCCCTCGATCGGGGCGTCGCGGTGGATTCCCTGGGTCCAGCAGGCGGACGTGCTCCTCGTCGACGGCGGCGACGCGACCTACCTGTGCCACTGGATGCGCGAGTCAGGGCTGGCCGACCTGCTGCCCTCGCTGACCGACACGGTCTGGGTGGGCGTGAGCGCCGGCAGCATGGTGATGACGCCCCGGATCGGCTCGTACTTCGTCGAGTGGCCGTCCGCGCCCGACGACCGCACCCTCGGGGTAGTCGACTTCTCGATCTTCCCGCACCTCAACGCGTTTCCCACGAACACCCCGGCCGACGCCGAGCGGTGGGCCGCCGACCTCGACGGCCCGGCCTACGCGATCGACGAGCAGACGGCCATCAAGGTCGTCGACGACGCCGTCGCGGTGGTCTCCGAAGGACAGTGGACCAGGTTCCCTGGCTAGTGGTGCCTCGCCCACGTTCCGAGTCACACCACTAGAGCCCCAGACGCTGCTGTTCGGCCAGCACCACCCGTTGCTCCACCGACACCGCGGAGTCCAGCGCGCTCGCGTGGGAGTGCTTCGTGTCGCTCTCCCGCGCGTAGTGGTCGAACAGCAACGTCTTGTGGTCGCGGATCTCCCGCACCCGCGCGTCCACGCTGTCCTTGACCAGCAACCGGTGCACGTGCACCTTGCGGACCTGGCCCATCCGGTGGCAGCGCGCGATCGCCTGGTCCTCGGTGCTCGGCTTCCACTGCGGTTCGGCGATGATCACCACGGAGGCGGCCTGGATGTTGAGGCCCACGCCGCCCGCCTCGATCTGCGCCAGCAGCACCGCGTGTCCCTCGCGTGCCGTGAACGCGTCCACCAGCTGCTGACGGCCCTGCGCCGAGGTCGCGCCGGTGAGCGGGCCGACGACGTCCTCCACGTGGTCCGCGACGGCGTCCAGCACGTCGTGGAAGTACGAGAACACCACGACCTTCCAGCCGTTGTCGCGGGACTCCTCGACGATCTCCAGCAGCCGTTCGAGCTTGGCCGAACCGGTGGGGGTGCGCGGGGTGAAGGCGGCGCGGCGCATGGCCATCAGGTTCCCGGCGCGCACCGCGTCGAGGTAGGCGCCGCGGTCCTGCTTCCCGAACTCGACCCAGTCCTCGACCTCCAGCAGTTCCGGCAGCTCGCCCAGCACGTCCTCCTGGTTGCGCCGCAGGTACACCGGGGCGACGACGCGGCGGAACGCCTTGGCCCCCACCACGGCGTCGGTGGCACCGGTGCGGGCCGCGACGCTGGGCTGGAGGTAGGCGACCAGGTTGCGGAACTCCTCGACTCGGTTCTCCATCGGCGTGCCGGTGAGCAGGATGGCCCGTTCCGCGCGCTGCACCAGTGCGTTGACGGCCTGGGAGCGTTGCGTGTCCGGGTTCTTCACGTAGTGCGCCTCGTCGACCACGACGAGGGTCGGGCGGAACTTCTTCGGCAGCACCAGTTTCGGCAGCGTGCCGAACGTCGTCACGCCGACGCCGCCGCGCGCCAGCCACTCGCCGACCGCGCTGTCACGGCCCGCGCCGTGCAGGCGGTGCGGCACGAGGTCGCTGTGCCGCGCGATCTCGTTGACCCAGTTGACGACCACGCTCGCCGGGCAGACCACGAGGAACCCGGTGCGCCCGCCGGCGGTGAGGCTCGCCATCACCGCGATGGCCTCGATCGTCTTGCCCAGGCCCATCTCGTCGCCGATGATCACCCGCCTGCGGGCCAGCGCGAACTTCGCCCCGAACACCTGGTAGCCGCGCAACGACACCTTCAGCAGGCTGGTGTCCAGTGTGGTCGCGTCGACCTCGTGCTCGATGTCGGCCGGCACGAAACCCTTGGCGGCACTGCGATCCGGCGCCGCGTCCCGGCCGGCGAGGTCGGCGAGCAGGGTGGTGTAGGCGGCCGCGTCGAGCTCGTAGTCGCGCCACAGCGCACGGGCATCGAGGTCCGGCACCCGCAGCTGGGCGCCCACCGCGCGCAGGGCCGTCGCGTCGCGGCCGGCCAGCAACGCCTCGAGGCGGTCGAGCGAGTCGAGGGCGGCCCGCCGGGTGCGGCCCGTCGAGAAGAACATCCGCAGCCGGCTCCACGCGCGGGACGCGGCCCGCACGTCGGCGTCGACCCTGCCGAGCACGTCGGTGAGCGGCTCGCGCAACGGACCGACGAGCTGGTTCGCCCTGCGCAGCTTGGACAGCAGCTGCACCAGTTCGGTCTGGGCGTGGTCGGCCCGGTCCGGGTTCAGCCGCACCGACGTGTCGCGCACGACCCCGTCGACGACGGCGCGCACGACCTCCAGGATCTGCTCGGCCGACTGCCGGCCGACGCCGGGCACGCCGTCGAGTTGGTCCAGGCCCGCCCGCGCGACGTCGGCGACGGTCCGGTACCCCGCCTCCTTCAGCGAGCTCAGCCGCAGGTTCGCCCTGGTGTCGCGGAGCCTGTCCACCGGCATGGCACCGAGCCGTTCGGCCACGAGCCCGTCCCGCACCGCCTGGTAGCGCGCGGTGGCGAGCGCCCGCAACCGGTCCGGTTCCCCGCGCACCTCCGCGACCTCGGCGCGGAACGCCTCCGCGGCGGCCAGCACCGCCCGCGCGTGCCTGCCGACCTTCGACGAGTCGCTCACCCGTGTCCTTCCGTCAGCCGGTCCGTCAGCCGAGCCCGAGCGCCAGGAACCGCACCGCCGCGGCCTGGTCGCCCATCGGCTGGCGCCACGCCCGGTAGGTCAGCTCGTCCGGGCTCGTGATCCCGTACGCCTCGTGCAGCGCCGCTGCACACGCCCGCGCCAACCGCCGGAACTCGGCCGTGAGCGCGGGGCGGCGCAGCTCCGCGGTCCAGTTGGGCTGCGTGACGATCGGCGCGGCCCAGTCGAACCTGCGCAGCTGGACCTCGTCGGTGTCCGCCCAGACGTCCGTGCCCGGCGCCTCCGCGTAGAGCCGGTCCGGCACCGCGGTGAACTGCACGTAGCGTCGAGGTTCCGCCGCCGCGTGAACGATGAGGAACACACCGTCGGTGACGTCGCGGAACGCGTCCACCAGTCGTTCGGTGAACGAATCCCAGTCGTGCGCCAGCTTCCACGGCATCGGCACCGGCGTGAGCGTGGTGGTGAACTCCAGCTCGGTGTCCTCGAACGCGATCTCCTTCTCCAGCGGCGTCCGGTGGTCGCGCCGTTCGAAGCCCTCGGCCGACGCCCCCGGGTCGCGCGTGGTCACCACGTACGCCCCCGCGGTGGTGGTCGACACCTCGACGACCAGGCCGCGGTAGGTGCCGGGGCGGGCGAGGTCGTAGCACTCCAGCACGTCCTCGTGCGTCAGCTGTCTCGTGAAGGTGCGCCGGCCCTTCTGCACGAACGACTCGTCGACCGCGTGGTCCGCCGTGATCCACCACTTGCCGGGCATGTGCTGCACCCGGTAGGCGACGTCGCGGTACTTCACGAACCGGGCGGGCGGCGGCAGGCGGTCGCGGCTCACCAGTGGTCCACCTTCCGGTCGAGCCGCACGCCCTGCGGGGTCTTGAACATCGCGCGAAGTCCCTTCGGGGCCAGGGTGAAGGAGATCTGGGCGCCGGAGGCGGTGTCCCAGACCGCGGCCTGCGTCTCCTCGCGGTCGCTCAGCGCCGGGGCGCCCCAGCGGGATTCCCCTTCCCGCACCACGAGCGCGAAGGCGTCCCCGAGGAAGCTCCGCGACTCGCGCGTGACGTCGCGGATCGTGTCCGCGACGCGGAGGGCGATGTAGGACAGGTCTCCCCTGGAGCCGATGGTCGACACGTCGGGGATGGTGAAGCCGGACACCGTGTTCATGAGGTACGAGACGCCGTCGTCGACCTCGACCGTCCACCCGAACCACTCGACCGCGCGCTGCTGGACCTGGTCGCGCGTGAGCGGCCACGGCTCGGCGTCCCAGAAGTCCATGAGGTCGCAGGCCTCGTCGGGCGTCATCGCTCTCCAGCTCACCCCACGATCGTCTCATGCCGGGCGTCCTATGCGGACCGGAGCCATTCATGGCCTATGGAACTCGGCCGATACCCAGTCACGGCAAGGTTTTCTCGATCTGCCACCATGCGGCGCCATGGATCGCTACGAGCAGTTCCGCCGCGCCGCAACCGATCGAGGCTTCCCCGACGACGAGATCGTCCAGTTCGCCGACCAGCTCCGGTTCGCGGTCTGGGCCGGGATCACCCGCGAGGGCGAGCAGGTCATGGGACAGTTCGGCGGGGTGCCGCGGTTACCCGTGGGCGCCGAATGGCCCAGCAGCACCAACGGATCGCCGTTGCCCTTCGTCGCCTCCGTCGACTGCGCGGCCCTCCCGCGGGCCGAAGGGCTCGCCCTGCCGGAGGGCGGCACGCTGTTGTTCTTCCTCGACCACGAAGACGACCTGTTCGCCCCGCCGACCGCCGACGAGCCGGAGTTCGCCCGCGTCCTCTTCGTTCCGGCGGGCACGGAGACCGCGCCGGCGTCCGGACCGGGCGAGCCCGGCGACGCACGGCCGCTCTCGGCCTCGGTCGAGGCGGTGCTGCCGAGGTGGATCGGGGAGGACGACTTCGACAACGCGGTGCTGGAAGAGCTGAACGACGAGCTGAAGCACGCCGAGGAGCTCAGCGAACTGGTCGACGAGCTCTGGCCGGAGCAGGACCGCGGTGCCTGGCTGCGCCTCGGCGGCTACTGCTCGCGAATCGGCGGGCAGGACACCCCGTTCACGCAGTTGACGATGGCCGGCGTCCGCAGCCGGCACGAGTCGGGACCGCCCGACGCGGAGCGCTTCGGCTCGAGCGACGTCGAGGAGTACCGGTTGACCAGGGAGTGGGTGCCGCTCGCGCAGTTCTACACCGAGAGCGACTACCACTACGGGTGCTTCCTGATCAGCACCGACGACCTGACGGCTCAGCGGTTCGAACGGATGCGCTCGTTCACCATGTTCAGCGAGTAGGCGTGGTTCAGCCGGTGGGCGCTTCCTGGAAGAGGCTGGTGTGCGCCCACTGGACGTCGGGCTGCGTGCCGGGCCTGCCGTCCGCGACGACCTGGTCGGGGTGGCTGAACAGATCATGGGTCAGGCCGGCGTGCGGCGTCGTGACGGACGTCTGACCGTCACCGTGCTGAGTGCGCAAGAGCGTTCGGCTTTCTGCTGTGTGGCTGATGTACGTCTATGAGCGTGCACCAACGGGTGCACGCTCATAGCGGGTTTGGGAGAAGTCAGTCCTTCTTGAAGGCGTCCTTCACCTTCTCCACGCCTTCCTTCAGGTGACCCTTCACCTGGTCGCCCTTGCCTTCCGCCTCCAGGCCCTCGTCGTCGGTCGCGGCGCCAACGCCCTCCTTGACCTTGCCCTTGAGCTGGTCGGACTTGGCGTCGATCTTGTCGTCGGTGCCCATTTCGTCGTCCTCCGTCGGTGTGCCAGGTGCTGCGGCACTGGGATGCCCGGAGGAGCCGAAGATCAATCTTCTCGGGGAGAGAAAATTTCGGGCTGGTTCAGCGCTGCAACGTCAGCAGGCCCGGCCGGTACGGCAGGAGGCCGTAGTCGCCGCCGGAGTTGGGATCACGTCCCTGGTAGAGCAGCTGCAGGTTGCAGGGGTCGATCGTCTTGGTCTGGTCGGGGTTGCTGCGGATCAGGTCGCCGTGGCTGATGTCGTTGGTCCAGGTGGCACCGCTGTTGGCCCGGCCGGCGAACGGGTTGCCCTCGGTGGCCGCCTGCGGCGTCCAGGACCCGCCCAGGCTGCTGGAGGTGAACGACCGGAAGTACCGGCCGCCGGAGCCCATCGCCTCGACGATCATCAGGTACTGGTTCTGGCCCTGGACCTTGTAGACCTCGACGCCTTCGAAGAGGTTCGCCTGCGTATCGCTCATGATCTGCGTCCACGACGAGCCGAAGCTGCCGGGGAAGTTCCCGATGGGCATGCTGGCGCGGTAGATCTTTCCGTTGTCCCCGGCGAAGAACAGGTACATGGTGGTGCTGTCGCCGATGAGCGTCTGGTCGATCGGGCCCGTGCCGGAGTCGGGGATGCGCCCGGTGAAGAGGGTCTGCGGGGACGACCAGCCGTTGGCGTTGGTCGGGTCGCTCGACGTGCGGTAGCTGAAGGTGCTCGGGCCCCACTGGTAGGTGAGCACCCAGATGTTCTTGGGGGCGAAGTAGAACAGCGTCGGGGCGACCGCGCCGGTGCTCATCGCGTTCTGGCTCGCCGAGCCCATGTCCGACCAGTTCGTGAACGAGCCGAAGTTCATCGAACCCCAGGTCGTGCCGGTGTCGTGGGTGGTCGCGTAGACGACGTGCCTGCCGTTGTGGACGACGTGCGTGAAGTCCTTGAGCGACACCCACCCCTGCCTCGGCTGGGCCAGCGGGCCGGTCGACGACCAGCGGTAGGTCGACGGGAGCTGGCAGCCGCTGCCGCCGCCACCGACCCGGACGAGCTGCCACTGCTGGTTCGCGCCGTTCCAGTCGCTGTACTGGACGACGCTGCCGCCGTCCGCCGTCGAAGCGCCCTGGACCTCGACGGCCTTGCCGCTGTTGCGGTTGACCAGGCGCACGAAGCCGCCGTCGGAGTCGGCGAGGCGGAACTGCTGGTTCGTGCCGTTGCCGTCGGCCCACTGGACGATCGCGCCGCCGTCCGCCGTCGAGAAGTTGTGGACGTCGAGGACCTTGCCCGAAAGCCGGGACTTCAGCCGGTAGTAGCCGCCGCCGGAGTCGACGAACTGCCACTGCTGCTGGTTCCCGTCGTTGCGGGCCCATTGGACGATGCGCGCGCCGTCGTTCGTGGCGAGGTTGTAGACGTCCAGCGCCTTGCCGCTGTTCCGGTTCACCAGGACGTACCAGGCGGTGGTGTCCACGGTCGCGGCGGACACCGGTGTCACGCCGGCGAGGAGGGCGCCGAGCAGGACGGCGACTGCGGCCAGGGCACGGGCTACGGGATGACGGCCTGATGCGGCCATGAGGTGCTCCACTTCGCAGGGGCGATGAGGATGCGATCAAGTGCCACCACACTGTGGGGTAACGCCCGCAGCCGGTCAAGCAACTGTCGAACGCGTTCGACAAGCGCGCACTCGCATTCTGCATCCACAGTGGACACCAGGTCGCTTTCGTTGTGCCGCAGCTGTTTCGAAAGGTTGATAACGCTCACAACTTCTGCCAATACTGTTCGTGGCTCTTGCACAGCGACCCGCGGACACGGCGCAGTCCCGGGTTTCCCGCAGCACCAGAGCACAGATGCGAACTGATCCGTTCCACCCGCCGTCCGCGGGTGCTCATCAGAAAGCGCCGTAAAAAATGTCACTGACAGCGAAGTCAGCAGCGCGAGCCGCGCTCGTGTCCGCCCTGGTCGCCGCAGCCGCCGGCGCCGCGATCATCGGGGCCTCCCCCGCCAGCGGTGCGGCCTCCACGCTCGGCGCGGCCGCACAGCAAAGTGGTCGGTACTTCGGCACCGCGGTCGCCGCCAACAAGCTCGGCGACTCGACCTACGTCGGAATCCTGAACCGCGAGTTCGACATGGTCACGGCCGAGAACGAGATGAAGATGGACGCGACCGAGCCGAACCAGGGCCAGTTCAGCTACGGCAACGCGGACCGGATCGTCAACCAGGCCCGCAACCAGGGCAAGCGGGTCCGCGGCCACGCCCTGGCGTGGCACTCGCAGCAGCCGGGCTGGATGCAGAACATGTCCGGTTCGTCGTTGCGCAACGCGATGCTCAACCACGTCACCCAGGTCGCGAGCTACTACCGCGGCAAGATCTACGCGTGGGACGTGGTGAACGAGGCGTTCGCCGACGGCAGCAGCGGCGGGCGGCGCGACTCCAACCTGCAGCGCACCGGCAACGACTGGATCGAGGCCGCGTTCCGGGCCGCGCGGTCCGCCGACCCCAACGCCAAGCTCTGCTACAACGACTACAACACCGACAACTGGTCGCACGCCAAGACCCAGGGCGTCTACCGGATGGTGCAGGACTTCAAGTCGCGCGGCGTCCCGATCGACTGCGTCGGCTTCCAGGCCCACTTCAACAGCGGCAACCCGGTGCCGTCGAACTACCACACGACGTTGCAGAACTTCGCGAACCTCGGCGTCGACGTGCAGATCACCGAGCTCGACATCGAGGGCTCCGGCAGCTCGCAGGCCCAGCAGTACCAGGGCGTCACCCAGGCCTGCCTCTCCGTCTCGCGCTGCACCGGCATCACGGTGTGGGGCATCCGCGACAGCGACTCGTGGCGCGCGTCCGGCACTCCCCTGCTGTTCGACGGCAGCGGCAACAAGAAGGCCGCCTACAACTCGGTGCTGAACGTCCTCAACACCGGCACCGGCGGCACGACTCCGCCCACCACCACGACGACCACGTCCGGCAACCCCGGCGGCGGGGGCTGCACCGCGACGTACTCCGAGGGTGAGAAGTGGAGCGACCGCTTCAACGGCAACGTCACCGTGACGGGGACCGACAACTGGATCGTGACCGTCACGGTGAGTTCGCCCCAGCGGATCATCGCCACCTGGAACACCAGTGCCAGCTGGGACACCGCGAACGTGATGACCGCGCGCCCCAACGGCAACGGCAACACGTTCGGCTTCACCATCCAGCACGGCGGCAACTGGAACTGGCCGACGGTGAGCTGCCGGGTCGCCTGACCGGGCTCGCTCGCGGTGCCCGCCGCACGCCCCAGCCGGCGTGAGGCGGCCGCGACCCCGGTCCCGTCCACTGTGGACGGGACCGGGGTTCAGCGGTAGATCAGGTCGTGCAAGGCGCGCATCGACCGGCCGTACCACGCGCCTGCCGCTCCTGCCCTGGCCAGCGCGGCCCGCGCCGCGTTCGCCCCGGGCCCGCCGTGCACCGCACCGCCGGGGTGTGCCGAGGCCCCGGCGAGGTAGAGCCGGTCGATCGGGGTGTCCGCGCGCCCGGCTCCCGGCAGCGGGCGGAACACGAGTTGCTGGTGGATCGCGGAGGTGCCGGTGTTGGTCGCGCCGCCGACCAGGTTCGCGTCCTGCTCCTCCAGGTCAAGCGGGCCGGACACGTGGCGGCCGCGGATCGCGGCGGTGAAGCCGGGCGCGTGGCGTTCGACGACCTGTTCGACGCGGTCGGCGTGGCGCAGGACGGCGTCCCTGTCCCAGGTCATCCGGCGCGGCACGTGGGTGTAGGCCCAGGCGGCCTCGGTGCCCTCCGGTGAGCGCGTCGGGTCGGTCGTCGTCATCTGGCCGAGCAGGAGGAACGGGTTCTCCGGCAGACGGCCGGTGGCGAGCGACGCGCCGAAGTCCGCGAGACCGTCGACGTCGGAGTCCAGGTGCACGGTGCCGGCGGAGTTCGCCTGCGGGTTGAGCCACGGGACGGGCTTGGAGAGGGTCCAGTCCACCTTCACGGTCGCGTCGTCCCAGTGGAAGTTGCGCAGGTCCTCGAGCAGGCGCGCCGGCAGGTGCTCCGCGGCCACCAGGCCGCCGTAGAGCGTGGGCGCGGGCACGGTCGCCAGCACGGCGTGCCGTGCGCGGATCCGCTCACCGCTGCTGTCGGTGACGCCGACGGCCTGGCCGCGGGCCACGAGCACCTCCGTCACCTCACGGCCGCACTCGACCCGGCCGCCGCGCTCGGTCAGCCTGCGCACCAGTGCCGCGGTCAGCGCGCCCGCGCCGCCTTCGGGCACCGGGAACCCGACGTCCTGGGCGAGCATGCAGAGCAGCCACCCGAAGACCGCGCTGCCGGACTGGCCGGGCCCCAGGTCGGAGTGCAGGGCGTTGCCCGAGAGCAGGACCCTGGCACCGGCACCGGTGAAGCGTTCCTCGCCGAAGGTCCGGGCCGGCATGGTGATCATCCGCGCCATCCGCAGGGCGTCGGCTACGCCGAGCGTCCTCGCGAGCCGCGCTCCCGGCCGCACCGGCGGGAACGGGGTGAACAGGGAGTCGAGGAGATCGCCGCGGATGCGTTGCCACAGCGCGAACTCACGGCGCCAGGCGTCCTCGTCGGCCGGGGAGAACGCCGCGAGCGACGCGGCCGTCTCGTCGATGTCGCGCGACAGGACCGCACAGCGGTCGTCGGGCAGCACGTGGGCGACCACGGCGGGAGCGTGCACCCACCGCAACCCGTGGCGTTCCAGCCCCAGGCCGCGCAGCACCGGGGACGCCGCGCCCAGCGGGTAGAACGAGCTGAACAGGTCGCTCGCGAACCCCGGTTCGACGAACTCGGCGGTGCGCACGGCGCCACCGGGCTGCGGGGCGGCCTCCAGCACGAGCACGTCCCAGCCCGCGTCGGCGAGCAGGTTCGCGGCGACCAGGCCGTTGGGACCGGCACCGATCACCACGGCGTCCACGGTGCCCGAGGGCGCGGTCACCGGCGCTTCCCGGCGTCCGGCCGCGACGGCTCCCTGCCGACGGCGAGATCGCCGAGCCGGGCGAGGGACTCCTTGTTGCGCGGCTGGAACAGCACTCCCTGCAGGAACGCGGGAACCAGCTGGGCCGGTCCTCGCACGATCTCCTCCTCCATGGTCACCTCCGTGGCGGCGCCGCCGTTGACCGGCGACATCGTGAGGCGGACCTTGGCCGTGCCGAGCACCCACAGGTGCGCTTCCAGTTCGAGCAGCCGTCCTGGTTCGACGGCGAGCACCGTGGTGGTGTCCTCGATCTGCGTGGGCCACGCCCCCGCGCTGTGGTGGATGCGGGTGCCGACGGCGGGCCATCCCGCGTCGACGTCGCGGATGTGCGAGTTGCCGACCACCCAGCCCGCGTAGGACCAGCCGTCGGCCAGGACGGCGAAGACGGTGTCCGGACTCGTGTCCACGACATGACTTGTCTTCATCATGACTTCTCCCGTGAGCCGTGTGGCGGAGCCGTGTGCACTTCCTCCTTCCCTGAATCCGGTGTGTTCATGCGGCGGCCGCGGAGTTTGACGGCGCTCGTCCGGGCTATTCGCTCGCCGGGAGGAAGACCAGCGACTGAGGGGAACGCCTAAAACCATGACCGGTCGTGTGGTGCTCGTCGTCGGTGCCAGCAGCGGCATCGGGCTGGCCACCGCGCTCGCGTTCGCGCGCCTGGCCGACCGCCTGGTGCTCGTCTCGCGCAGCGGTGACGCGCTCGCCGCGGCGGAGCAGGCCTGCCGCTCGGCGGGTGCGGCCGCGGTGGACGTCGTCGTCGCGGACGTGAGCCGTCCCGGCGGCGCCGAGCGGATCGTCACGGAGACGCTGGCCCGGCACGGCCGCGCCGACGTCGTCGTGCACAGCGCCACCGTCATGGGCTACGGCAGCGTCGAGGCCATGCCCGCGGACGTGTTCACCGCCGTCGTGGACACCGCGCTGCACGGCACGGCCGGCCTCGCTCGAGCGGTGTTGCCCGTGCTGCGCCGCCAGCGCGCGGGCGTGCTGATCGGGGTGAACTCGCTGCTCGGCTCGGTCACCGTTCCGCAGATGGGTGCCTACGCGGTGGCGAAGTGGGGTCAGCGAGCGGTTCTCCGCACCCTGCAACAGGAAACACGCGACGAACCGGGGGTGCACGTGTGCGTCGTGAGCCCCGGCAGCGTCAACACGCCGATCTACGACCAGGGCGCGAACTACACCGGGCGTGCCCCGAGGCCGCCGTTCCCGGTCGTGAGCCCGGAGCGGGTGGCCGCCGTGATCACCAGGCTGGCCGAGCGGCCGCGGCGGCACGTCTCGGTCCCGGTCGGCGTCACGAACCCGTTCATCGTCACCGCGTTCCGGCTGCTGCCTCGCCTGTACGACCTGCTCGTCGGGCCGCTGTTCCGCCTCGCCGCGCTCACGAGGACCGCGGTCGCGCCCACCGAGGGCAACGTGCACGAGCCCAACCCCGCGGGCGAACAGACCCGCGGGCGCTGGCCGGGGCGGAAGACGGGCAGGTGATGCCCTCCGCCCCGGCACGACACCGCTCCGCTCGCAGTCGCCGGGCAGTGGACCGGGATCAGGACCCCTGCCCCCTGCCGGTCTTGTCCTGCAGTTCGTCGATGAGCTGGGACGCCTCGACCTTGGTGAGCTCGGCGGGCACCTCCTCACCCGCCTCCTGCGCCAGCGTGTGCAGGTAGGACTCCTGCGGCCCGGTCATGGGCTCGTCACCGGTCGTCCAGTCCTGAGGGTCCTTCTCGGGCGTGCGGTTCACGTGGTTCTCCCTTCGAACGTCCGTTCGAGTTACCCCGCCCGCCCGCTTTCCAACCACCGAGCTGGTGAGTCCCGAACCCGGACAGGTCATGGCCCCGAACTCGGTTGCCCCGTCGCGGAGACCTCGTAGGGTCTGGCGCATGGGGTGGGACTCGCTCGAACACTGGGGCGCCGTGCGCCTGGAACGGCTCACCGGCGGCGTGGCGAACGACGTGTGGAGCGTGCACGTGAACGGACAGCGGGCGGTCGCCCGGCTGGGTTCGCGCACCGACGCCGACCTCGCCTGGGAGACCGGCCTCCTGCGGCACCTCGACGGGCACGGCCTGACCGTGCCCGTCCCGATCCCCACCACCGACGGCCGCCTGTTCGCCGACGGCCTCGTCGTCATGACCTACGTGGAGGGCGAACCACCGCGAACACCGGCCGACTGGCGCCGCGTGGCCGACACGCTCCGCACCCTGCACAGCCTCACGACCGGCTGGCCACAACGCCCGGGCTGGCGTTCGTCGGCCGACCTCCTGCACACCACCACCGGCACGAAGGTGGACCTGGACGCGATGCCCGCCGAGGCCGTGGCCCGCTGCCGCACCGCGTGGGCAAGGCTCGCCGGGCGCCCCACCTGCGTCCTGCACGGAGACCTCAACCCGGGCAACGTCCGCCTGACCGCCTCGCGCGTCGGGCTGATCGACTGGGACGAGGCGCACGTCGACGTTCCCGACTTCGACCTGGCACTGCCCGGCAACGCCGCCGGCCTCGACGACCGCGCCTACGACGTCGCCGGTCAGGCCTCGGCGGCGTGGGAGGCCGCGGTGTGCTGGGACGACGACTACTCGCGCAAGCGGCTCGCCGAGGTGAGGCCGCTCTGAACAGGTCGCGCATCCCCGCCGCTGCCCCTCAGCGGCCGAGCAGGCGCCTGCTCTCCTCGGCGCGCCGCAGGGCGCTCGGCAACGCCGCCCGGCCCGCGTGGTCGACGTCGTGGGTCAGCGCGTCAGGCTCGCGGCGTCGAAGTCGGGGCGGACGAACGTGAGCAGCAGGCGCACCTCGTCCTCGCAGCGGCGGTAGCTGACGAGCAGGTGGCGGTGGCCGGCCGCCGCGACGATCACCTTGTGCGCTGCGCAAGCGCGTCAGTTAGCGCCACGACGGTGCCGGGGTGCGCGTGGCCAGCGACTCGAGGTGGTCGACCTCGGCCAGCACGGGGTCAGGTCGGCCCCGGAGACCAGGGCCATGCGCGGCGCGCCGAGTTCGAGGACCTTGCGGTAGTCGAAGATCTCGTCGATGCGGGCCTGGCCGAGCCGCGCGACGACCGCTCCCCGGTACCGCTCGTGCGCCGGCAGGCCGCGGTCGACGAGCAGCCGCAACGCCGAGCGGAACGGGTGCCCGCCCTTGACCCGGCTCAGCAGGTGACGTTGACCGTCGCGTTCGGCGCGAACGACACGTGCACGTGGTCCATGTGGTTGGCCGTGGGACTGCCGCGGTCCTCCATGGGCGTGAAGCCGCTGCCGTCGTTGTAGCGCTGACGCCAGATCACGTAGGTCACGCCGAACGCCTTGCGGTTGGCCAGCACGTAGTCGGCCAGCGCGTTGCCGGTGTTCGTGTCCACCATGAAGTCCAGCGCGAGACCGATCGGGTGCTCGCCACCACCGGCGCGGCCGGCGGCACCACCGATGTCGTCGACGCCGAACTTGCCCGCGACGTGGTGACCGACCTGCGCCACGTGCGGCTTGGTGCCTTCCAGCGTGGTCGGGCACGGCGGCGGGGGTGGAGGCGGCGGGGGCGGGGGTGGCGTGGTCGTCGTGGTCACCGGAGGCGGCGTGGTGGTCACCGGCGCCGCCGACGAGGACGACGGCGCGGAGCTCGACGCCGCGGGGGACGGCGTTTCCTGGCTCACGGCGGTGGTCGGGGCGCCCAGCTGGGCGGCCGCACCGGTCGGATCGACCGGCTGGTCGGAGCTGCGGACCACCCAGAAGGTCGCGACGAGGCCGACCGTGAGGGTGGCGGCGACCGCGATGGGCAGCTTCCGGTTGGGTTCCTGCTTCGTTCTATGTCGGCCCGGCATTCGGGAAACAACTTCCGTCGGGGACAGGGCATGGTCACGCGGCCCGCCACATTACGAAATGAACACGAGAGAGTCACAGGCGAGTGTTCTTACTCACATCCCTTCTGGTGAGCGCGTTGACACGGACCGTGACCAGGCCGCAGTCCGCCCAGGTCACAGGGCGATAACGACCTTCCCGCGCGCGCGACCAGTTTCGACATATCGGACGGCATCACACGCCTCCGCGAGGCTGTAGGTGCGGTCGATGACCGGACCGATGACACCCGACTCGACCAAATGCCGCAGTGCGGTGAGGTGTTCACAGCCGGCCGCCGTGGTGAGCACGACGACCCGGTCGCGGACGAACGGCGCGCGCAGCTTCGCGCCCAGCATCAGGCGCATCGGCCCGAGCAGGCTGCCCCCGTCGAACACTCCCCCGCCGGACAGCACGATCGTGCCGCCGGGGCTGAGCGCGCGGCGCAGGCCGGTCAGGGAGTGGTTGCCGACCAGGTCGAACACCAGGTCGTAGCGGTCGCCGGTGGTGGTGAAGTCCGCACTGACGTGGTCGAGCACGTGGTCGGCCCCGAGTGAGCGCACCAGGCCGGCGTTCCGCGTGCTGCACACGGCCGTCACGGTGGCGCCGAGGGACCGGGCGATCTGGACGGCGAACGTGCCGACGCCACCGGAGGCACCGTTGATCAGGACGCGCTGGCCCTGCTGGAGGTTCCCGCGCAGGCCCTTCAGCGCGGTCTGCCCGGCCAGCGGAAGTGCGGCGGCCTGCTCGAAGGTGAGAGTGGACGGCTTGGCCTCCACCAGGTCCTCCGGCACCGAGACGTACTCGGCGAACGCTCCGTCGGCGGTGCCCAGGTCGCCGAACACCTCGTCGCCGGGCCGGAAGCGGCGCACGTCCCGGCCGACCGCCTCGACGGTGCCGGCGAAGTCGCGGCCGCGGATCGTCGCCCTGGGGCGTGCCAGGCCGATGCCGGTGAGCCTGGCGAGGTAGGGGTCGCCACGCATCACGTGCCAGTCGTAGGCGTTCACGGACGCCGCGCGCACGCGCACGAGGAGTTCGGTGCCCGAAGCGGACGGCAGTTCCACGTCGCGGAGTTCCAGCGTGTCCGGTGAGCCGTAACGGTTCTGCACGATCGCCTTCATCGGGTCGCTCCCTGCGGCTGTCGAGTGCGGGCGCCGCGGATGATCCACTCCGCGACGGCGAGGTTGAGCACCCAGGCGGCGAGCATCAGGACCGCCTTCGTGACCTGGCCGAGCGGGCCGGTGGCGGCGATCCACGCGCTCAGCAGCACCGCCTGCGTGCCCGCGCCGAGTCCGATCGCGAACGCCCTCACCATCCAGGCGCGGTGGGCGCGGACGTCGCGACGGCGGATGGCGAGGAAGCCCAGCACGAGAAACACCGCCCAGGCCGTGCCGAACACCAGCCGGACACCGGTGAGCAACGGGCCCACATCGGCGGGTTTCGGGTAGCAGACGGTCATCCACAGCCCGGACGACGCACCTGCAAGTCCACAAAGGACCAGAACGCGACCGGCCCGCCGGTGCCAGGCCGGTCTGCGGCGGCGGAAGCCCGGCGCGAACTGGAACGCGCCGAGCAGGCTGTAGACGCTGACCGTGACGGCGTGCAGCACCACGGGCACGGGCGAGGCGAAGAACCGCGCGTTGTCCGGTGTGATCTCCGCGCCGCCGCCGAGTTCGGTCAGCCGCAGTGCGCCGCCGAGCACCGGAACGACGCTGAACAGGATGATCGCCGCCGGGACGAGCTTGTCGGACCTGGATTTCATGCCACCGAGCGTGGCGCCCGGGACGGGGTCAGATCATCGGAACAAGGGCCGCGATCACCTCGGCCGTCGGTCGGGCCCGCTCGTCGTACTTTCGGCTGACCGGCGGACGCGCCGGGTCTCGTAGGCCCAGATGGCGACCTCGACGCGGTTCCGCGCCCCGATCTTCGCCATGAGACTCGTGAGGTGCGACTTCACCGTGCTGAGCGTGATGTGGAGGTCCTGGGCCACCTCGTTGTTGGTGCGGCCGCTCGCGACGGCCACGAGGACCTGCTCCTCCCGGTCGGTGAGCGGGTCGACCGGCTGGACGGCGGGGCCCGCCGGGCCGGTGTCGGCGAACGCGTCCAGCAGCCGGGCGGTGACGCTCGGGGCTATCAGGGCGTCACCGGCGGCCGCGGCGTGCACGGCCTGGGCGAGCAGCGCGGGTCCGGCGTCCTTGAGCAGGAACCCCTTGGCGCCCGCCCGCAACGCCGCGTAGACGTACTCGTCGAGGTCGAACGTGGTGATCACGACGACGGCGAGCGGTTCGGCCACACCCGGTCCGGCGAGCAGCCGGGTGGCCTCGATGCCGTCGACGCCGGGCATCCTGATGTCGAACAGGCACACGTCCGGCCGCAGCCTGCGCGCGAGTTCCACGGCCTGCCTGCCGTCGGGGGCCTCGCCGACGACCTCGATGCCGGGCTGGGCGTCGAGGATCATCGCGAGGCCGGTGCGGACGATCTCCTGGTCGTCGGCGACCAGCACGCGAACGTTCATCGCGTAGCTCCCAGTGGCAGCACGGCGGTCACCGTCCAGCCGCTCGCGTCCGGGCCTGCCTCACAGGTGCCTCCGAGCAACGTCGCGCGCTCCTTCATGCCGATGAGCCCGTGCCCTTGTGCCGCCGGGGTTCTGCCGGTCTCGCCGTCGTCGCTGACCCGCAGCCGCACCGCCGTCTCGCCGACGCTGACCCGCACCTCGATGCGGGTGGCGTGCCGGGCGTGCCTGCGGGCGTTGGTGACCGACTCCTGGGTGAGCCGGTAGAGGGCGGTGCCCACCGACTTCGGCAGGTCGTCGACGGCTCCGTCGATCCGGACGTCCACCTCCGGCCCCGGCCTGCCCACGCTCGCGAGCAGCGCGACGTCGGCGACGGTCGGACTGGGCGCCAGGTCCGCGGAGTCGTTGTGCCGCAACGCCCGCACCATCGTGCGCATCTCGGTGAGCGCCCGCGAGGCCTCCGCCTCGATCAACGCGAGCGCCTCGGTGGCCGCCTCCGGCCGGTGCGGCGCCGTCGCGAGGCCGGCCTGCGCGCGGATCGCCATCGCCGACACGTGGTGCGCCACCGTGTCGTGCAGGTCGCGCGCCAGGCGTTCCCGTTCGAGCAGCTTGACCTGCTCGAGTTCCCGCGCCCGCGCCCTGCCCCGGTAGCGCACCGCGGCCCCCAGCGCGCACGCCGTCCCGAGCACGGCGCAACCCGCCACCGCGTCGCCGGGGCCGAGGTACCCGAGGGCCGCGGACAACCCGACCTTGCCGAGCATCACCGCCAGCCCGAACACCCACTCGCGGCCGGACCCCCAGCGGAAGAGCGCGAACGGGAACAGCACCATGAACACCAGCACGGTCAGGCCGGGCTCGCCGCCGAACACCAGCGACGCCGCGGCGGCGGTCCCGAACGCGCCGGCCACCGCGAGCAACGGCCGGCTCCGGCGCACCAGCAGCAACGGCAGCAGCACCAGGGCGAGCGCGAGCGATCCCGCCCGCCAGCTCAGCTCCGGCCGCAGCACCGCCTCCAGCACGGCGACCACCGCCAGGACGCCGACGAGCGCCCGGTCCTGCCACGGCCGAGCCGCCGCACGGGCCGGGCGCGGCTCGTCCCACACCGACCGCAGAAGGGCGAACACCCCGCAATCGTACGAGAACGGCGTCCCCGCACGGTGTCACTGCACCGCGACGGTGAGCGCGGCCGTGTGCAGCCGTCCGCCGTGCGAGAACTCCAGGAACAGCCGGTACTCGCCGCGTTCGGCGAACACCGAGCGGAACGTGAGTTCGCCGTCGATCAACGGCGCCCCGGCCGGTTCCACCGGGTGCAGGTGGGTGGCGGACAGCAGCATCGTGTGGAACCCGGTCATGTGCCCGTTGGAGCCCAGGTGCGGTTCGAGCCGCTCCACCGGCGTGCCGTCCGGGGTGCGGATCGCGAGCCTGATCGAGCGTTCGGCGAGCAACGGCAGCGCGGCGGGCTGGTCGACGCGGGTGACGGTGTACCCGGTCTCGGTGACGGCACGGGCGTCCGGCGCCGGCACGGGCACCAGAGCGGTGTCGCCGGCGAGGCTGAACGGAACGCCGAGCACCACCGGGTGCAGCGGGTCTTTGGTGTCGAGGGGGACGAACTCGGCGAACATCCGGTAGGCGCCGCCGTCGGGCAGGTCGACGGCCGTGCGCCAGGTGTCGCCCTCCAGCAACGGGTGGACGTGCCGGAACACGTGCATGTCGTCGCGCACGACGAAGAAGTGCATCTGCTTGGTCTGGTTGTCCAGGAACCGGGTGACCGGTTCGGCGTCGCGGCCGAGGATGCGGAACGCGATGGGCACCGACGCCCCGCGCTCGGCGGGCACGGCGACGCGTTCGATCCGATAGTCACCCTCTGCTTCGGACAGTCCGTCGCTGTGCGAGGCGGGGACGACCGCGCCCATGTTCTGGTGTTGCATCGGTGGCGCGCTGGTGCCGAACAGCATGACACCGCCCGCGCCCACGATGACGACGGCGATGAGGGCGAAGAGCCAGTCGGTGACCCCGAGTTTGCGCATGATCGACTCCTGGAGGGGGTGCCCCCGCGGGAGCACCCCCGGTCAGCTCAGAACTGCAGGCTCCACGCGTCGACGTAGCCGGTGTCGGCCCTGGCGACGTCCTGGACCTTGAGCTGCCAGGTGCCGTCCGCGGTCCTCGCCGAGGCGTCCACGGTGTAGGTGGTGATCACGTTGTCCGCCGAGTCGTTGCCCGACCCCTTGAGCCGGAACGACGTGCCGTCCGGGGCGACGAGGTCGATCACCAGGTCACCGCGGTAGCTGTGTTTGACGTCGACGTTCACCTTGAGCGCGGACGGTGCCTTCCCGCTGACGCCCGACACGGTGACCGGGGACGTGACGGCCGCGCCGGCGTCCGGGATCTGCACGTCGGCGGTGTTCTCGAACTTCTTGCCCGCGGGCGGTGGTTCGGTGGTGCCGAGGTTGGGCTTGACCACGACCAGGCCCTGCTCGATGCCGTTCACCAGGACGATGCCGCTCGAGAAGTACGGGTAGTTGCTCCACGCGCCGTTGAACTTGGCCTCGTCACCCGCCGGGTAGATGTCGAAGAACCCGGCCTCGGACAGCTGCGCGTTCGCGACGCCGCTGACGTCGAGGATGCGCAGACCGGCCTGGTAGTTGGCCTGGTAGGAGTACTTGCCCTTGATGTACTGGTTGTGGTCGATCGCGCTCGCGGGCGAGCTGTAGACACCCGTGTGCACCGGGTTCGCCAGCGACGCGAGGTCCCAGATGTAGGTCTTGGTGCGCTTGTCGGTGCCGCGCGACTCGTCGAGCTCGTCGTCGAGCAGGAAGTAGCGCTGGTCCTCGGTCAGCCAGCCCTGGTGCGAGTACTGCGCGCCGGAGTAGCCCTTGCGCGCGATCTGCACGGGGTTGGCCTTGTCGGTCACGTCGACGATCGTCAGCGTGTCCTCGTTGGAGTTGAAGCAGATCTCCCGGCCGCGGTAGCCGGCGTCCGGGCCGCGGTAGACGACGCACTGGTTGTCGTGCGTGTAGCCGTCCTGCGAGACGCACCCCGCGTTCTTCGGCTGCTTCGGCGTGCGGATGTCGACCATGTGCGGGCCGCCACTGCACGTGTTGGAGCCGATCGCGTACGCGTATCCGGTCTCCTCGTTGATGGCGATGTTGTGCGCCGGGCCGAACTCCTTGTACAGGGCGTCGGCGGTGAGGGTCTGCGGCGACGTGATCGTGCGCAGCCGGGTCAGGTCGAACACCTGCATCCCGTGGCCGGTGATGAAGTCCGCGACGATGAACGCGTGGTCCTTGTAGACCTTCATGTCACGCCACGAGCTGCTACCGCCGTTGGACGGCAGGTTGCCCAGGTACTTCGGCGCGGTGGGCGTGCTGACGTCGACGAACGCGGTGCCGTTGGTGCGGCCGACGATCGCGTACTCCTTGCCGGAGGACGGATCGGTCCAGCCCCAGATGTCGTTGCCGTTGCCGCCGCCGATCTGGGCCAGCGGCAGCACGCTGAGCAGGTCGACGTTCTTGCACGGGTAGATGTCGGCCTTGCCGTTCACGCACGGCACACCGGCCGCGGTGTTCGTGACGGAGTGCCGTTCGGCGGGCTGGAAGTCGGCCATGAACGTTCTGGCCGCCGCCTGTCCCTCGGGGGTGTCCGGGTCGTGCGCCGAGGCGCCCGACATCGTGAGGGCGATCGCCGATGCCGTGAGCACCGCGAGCGCCCCCAGGCGCAGGGTTTTCATGAAGTTGGGCTCCTCACGGAAATCCCGGCCGCTCAGGACGCGGTCGGGTGCAGGGTTTCCGATCAGTCACCGACGGTAGAGCGCCAGTCCACCCCGCGTGTACCTTCGTTCGTCTGGTCTCGGGCGTTGCCGCGCCCGAACGGACCGTGCCAGCATGGTCGTGGCATGGGGGGTGCTGTTGCGCGTCCAGGTTCTCGGCCCGGTTCGGGCCTGGCGGAACGGTCGGGAGATCGAGCTCGGACCTGCGGGCAGACGCGCGGTGCTCGGCCTGCTCGCCCTGGCGGGCGGCCGGGTGGTGCCGCGAGCGGACCTGATCGACGCGCTGTGGGGCGACGACCCGCCGCCCAGCGCCACCAACGTGATCCAGACGCACGTCAAGCACCTGCGCCGGTTGTTCGACCCGGACCGCCACCGATATGCGCGCAGCACCAGCATTCCGTTCGCCGGCGACGGGTACGCGTTGCGGCTGCCGGACGACGAGGTCGACGTGGGACGGTTCCGCGCGCTCGTCGCGGCGGCCGCGCGGACTTCGGCCGCGGAGGAGGTCGCCGGACTGCTCGGCACGGCGCTCGGGTTGTGGCAGGGGCGGCCGTTCGCCGATCACCCCGCTCTGGCCGGCCACGCGAAGGTCGTCGCGCTGATGGGCGAACGGCGCACCGCGTTGCTCGCGCACGCCGAGATCATGATCGGGCTGGGCCGGGCGGTCGAGGTGGCGCCGCTGCTGGTGGAGCACACGGCCGGACAACCGTTGGACGAAGCGGTGCAGGCACTTCTCGTCCACGCCTACGCGGCCGCCGGGCGGCGGGCCGACGCGTTCGCCGTCTACGACAGCGCCCGGCGGGTCTTGCGCGACGAACTCGCGATCGGCCCGGGACCGGAACTCGCCGGGGCGCACGCGGCGTTGCTCGACGAACCACCGGTGGTCCCGTCACGACGGAGTCCGGCCCCGGCCCAGCTGCCCGCCAACGCACCCGGTTTCCTGGGCCGCGCGGCGGAACTGGCCGCGCTCGACGGGGTGCTCGCCGGCCGCGACCCCTCGGCCACGGCGGTGATCGCGGTGTGCGGAACGGCAGGGGTGGGCAAGACGGCGCTGGCCGTCCACTGGGGACACCGGCTGCGGCCGGAGTTCCCCGACGGCCAGCTGTACGTGAACCTGCGCGGGTACGAGGCGGGCACACCGGTGGCCGCGGCGGACGTGCTGGGCGGGTTCCTGGAGGCGCTGGGGGTGACCGCGATCCCGGCCGGCGTGGACGCGCGGGCGGCCCGGTACCGGACCGAGGTGGCCGACCGGCGGCTGCTGGTCGTGCTGGACAACGCGGCGGCGGTCGAGCAGGTGCGGCCGCTGCTGCCGGGCGCGCCGTCGTGCGTGGTCGTGGTGACGAGCCGGGACAGCCTGGCGAGCCTCGTCGCGGTGCACGGGGCGCGCCGGCTCGACCTGCGGCCGTTGCGGCGGGGTGACGCGATCACGTTGCTGCGCGGGCTGATCGGCGACCGGCCGTCGGCGGCGCTGGCGGAACTGGCCGCGCAGTGCGCGTTCCTGCCGCTGCCGTTGCGGGTGGCCGCGGAACTCGTGCTCAGCTCTCCCGAGACGCCGCTCGCGGACCTGGTGCGCGAACTCGGCGACCGGCAGCGGCGGCTGCGGTTGCTCGACGGCGGCGGGGACGACCGGGCGGCGGTGCGCGAGGTGCTCTCCTGGTCCTACAAGCACCTCCCGGCCGAGGCGGCGCGGCTGTTCCGGTTGCTGGGCGCGCATCCCGGCCGCGACTTCGACGTCGCCTGCGCCGCCGCGCTCGCCGACGCGGACTCCGACACCGCACGCCGGCTGGTGGACGTGCTCGTGCGGGCGCACCTGGTGGATCGCGGTCCGGCCGGGCGGTGTTCGATGCACGACCTGCTGCGCGCCTACGCCGTCGAACTGGCGCAGGACGATCCCGGACGGACCGCGGCGTTCGACCGGCTGCTGGACCACTACCTGGCGTCCGCCGCGACCGCGGTGGAGTCCGTCTACCCCACCGTCCGGGCGGCCGCGCCGGCGACCGACCCGGCCCGGACGCGCGCGTGGCTCGACGCGGAACGGGCCAACCTGACCGACCTGTGCGCGTTCGCCACCCGCCACGACCGCCCGCGCCAGGCCATGCGGCTGGCCGAGGTGCTCTACCGCTACCTCGAGGCCGGGCACCACTCCGACGCGCTCGTCGTGCACACCAACGGTTTGCGGGCGGCACGCCTGGTCGGCGACCGCGAGGGCGAGGCGCGGGCGTTGACCAACCTGGGTGCGGTGCACCGCCTGCTCGGCCGCTACGGCCCCGCCGCCGCCCGCCTGCGCCAGTCGCTCCGCCTGCACCGCACGGGTGCCGACCGCGCCGGCGAGGCCCGCGCGCTGGCGCACCTCGGCATCGTCGAGGACCGCCTCGGCGACGTTCCCGCCTCGCTCGGCCACCTGCGGGAGGCGCTCACCCGCTACCGCGAACTGGACGACCGGCACGGCACCGCCTCGGCGCTCACCAACCTCGGCACCGTGCAGGGCCAGACCGGCGACCACGCGGGAGCCGCCGGGGCCCTCAACGCGGGCCGCGAGCTGTTCCGCGCGCTGGGCGACCGGGCGGGCGAGGCGACCGCGCTCACCAACCTCGCCGAGGCCTACACCCACCTCGGCCGCCACACCACCGCCGCGGCCCACCTGCGGCAGGCCCTCGTCCACTTCCGCGCCCTGGGCCACCGCTACGGCGAGGCCGCCGCCCTGTCGACGCTGGGCCAGGTGCACGTCGACCTGGGCCGCCCGGAGGAGGCGATCGCTCAGCACGAGCAGGCGCTGGAGATCTTCCGGGCGACCGGGCACCGCTACGGCGAGGCGAACGCGTTGAACGGCCTGGCCGAAGCCCTGCGCGCGGCCGGGCGTCCGGGTGCGCCGGCCGCGCACCGGGAGGCGCTGGCGATCGCGACGGAGACCGGCGACCAGGACGAACAGGACCGCGCGGCGGCCGGGATCGCGTTGTGCGGCAAGGACACCGCGACCGGCCGCCGGGGGTGAGCGCCTCCGGTCAGGACGCCGTGGGCTCCTCCACGCCGGGATTCGCGTTGTCGATGTCGAGCAGGTCCAGCAACGGCCCCACCTGGCCCGCGCGGAACGCCCGGCGCTGCCGTTCGGCACCGCTCCCCTCGCGGTCCAGCAGCCGCAGACCCCGTTGCACCACGGGCAGATCGCCGTTGACCTCCAGCACCGGGGTCAACCGCCGGACGAGGTCGTCCAGCTGGTCCCGCACCGGCCTCAGCTCGCCGGCCAGCACGTCCCAGGCGTCGCCCCGCAGGCCTTCGTTCGCCGCTCCCCAGCAGGCCTGCCGCAACGTCTCCTGCGGGACCTGCGGCACGGGGACGCCCTCGGCGACGTCGACGGTGGCCTGGGCGACGAGGGCGCGGACGAGTGCCGCGAGCAGCGCGGTGTCGTCCACGGTCACGGCGACGTCGGCGACGCGGACCTCGACGGTCGGCAGTTCGGTCGCGGGGCGGACGTCCCAGTAGACCATCGCCCGGTCCAGGGCGGTGCCCGCCTCGATCATCGTGGCGCAGACCTCCTCGTAGTGCTGCCACGACTCGAAGATCGGCGGCGGGCCGGACACCGGCCAGCGCGACCAGATCGTGGAGCGCCAGCTCGCGAAACCGCTGTCCTCGCCCGCCGAGAACGGCGAGTTCGTGGTCACCGCCGCCAGCACCGGCAGCCACGGGCGCACGTGGTTGCACACCTGCACGGCGGTCTCCCGGTCGGGCACGGCGACGTGGACGTGGCAGCCGCAGATCAGCTGTTGTTCCGCCAGGGCACCGAATTCACGGGCGATCCGGCGGTAGCGCAGGCTGTCGGTGATCTCGCCGGACCCGTCGCCCAGCGGCGGCGCGCCCACGGCGACGGCCCGGCAGCCGGCGATGCGCGCGGCCTGGGCCACTGTTCGCCGCGCCTTCAGCAACTCCTGCCGGGCCTGCTCCGCGTCCTCGCACACCGGGGTGTTGATCTCGACCTGGGCACCCGTCAGTTCGTGGTCCAGGTCGAGGCCCAGCCGTTCGCGGGCGACCGTCACGACGTCGTCCGCACGGTTGACCGGGACCCCGGTGTCCGGGTCGACGAGGAGGAACTCCTCCTCCACGCCGATCGTCGGACACCACGCGTCTCTCGAAGGCGCCTTGGCCACGTGTTCACCGTCCTGCTCGGGGCATCAGCCCGCCATCGGGATCGGCGGATTACCCGATCGGGCGGCTGATCACACCTGCGCGCTCCGGGAAGGACGGTTCAGCGACCGCCGGTCACGACCCCGCTACGGAGGTGAACACCATCGAGTGCCAGCCGGTGGCGCCGTCCGGGATCGGGGCCGCGCGCTGGTCGGTCTGGGTGTAGCCCTTCCGGTCGGTCGCGCGGCACTCCACGGTGTGGTTGCCCTCCTTCAGGTCCAGCTCGATGCGCCACATCCGCCAGGTGTCGACGTTGACCTCGGTGCTCAGCGTCGTCTCCTGCCACGGCCCACCGTCCACCCGCACCTCCACCCGGTCGATGCCGGTGTGCTGCGCCCAGGCGATGCCCGCCGCGACGAACTTGCCCGCGGGCACCCGCTCGAACGACTTCGGGCGGTCGATCCGCGACATCGTCTTGACCGGCGCCTTCTTCGCCCACGTGCGCTGGACCCAGTACGGGTCGAACGCGTCGAAGGTGGTGAGTTCCATGTCCACCAACCACTTCGTGGCCGAGACGTAGCCGTAGAGGCCGGGCACGACCATGCGCACCGGGAAACCCCGTTCCAGGGGCAGCGGTTCGCCGTTCATGCCGATGGCCAGCATCGCGTTCGAACCGGGAGCCATGATGGACTCCACCGGCGTGCCGCACGTCCAGCCGTCCACGCTGCGGGTCGCGAGCTGGTCGGCTCCCGGGCGGACCCCCGCGTCCCGCAACAGGTCCGGCAGCGAGACGCCGATGAAGTTCGCCGTCGAGATGTACGGGCCGCCCACCTCGTTCGACACGCACACCAGCGTGATGGTCTTCTCCTCCAGAGGACGGCGCAGCAGGTCGTCGTAGGTCAGCACCATCTCGTTGTCCACCATGCCGTGCACGCGCAACCGCCAGTCCTCCGCACGCAGGCGCGGAATGCTCAGCGCGGTGTCGACGCGGTAGAACTTGTCGAGCGGCGTCATGAACGGCGGGGTGCCTTCGCGCACGAAGTCCGCGTCGAACGGGATCTCCGGCGCCTTCACCCGCGGCCGCAACGTGATCGCCCGCCGGGAGGCCTCGACGTCCACGCGTCCGGCGAGCCACTGCCCACCCAGCGCGGCGACACCGGCACCCGCAGCGATCGCGGCGGTCGACGCCAGGAACCTCCGGCGGCCCGGTTCCTCGGCGGGCTTCTCCCGGGACCACAGCCAGCGGAAGGCCAGCACACCGGCCACGAGGCTCGCGAGCGGGGCGACGACGGCCCAGGTCGTGCTGGTCGGCCGCGCCAGCACGGCGGCGACGCCGAGCAGGCCGAGCGCCCCGGCGAGCACCGTGCCGGGCCACGGACTGCGCCGGGACAGCAGTCCCGCCACCACGCCGAGCCCGGCGAGCACGACCGCCATGCCGCCCAGCAGCACCAGCTTGTCGTTCTCGCCGAACGTGCGGATCGCGAAGTCCTTGACCGGGTGCGGGGTCAGGTCGATCGCGGTGTTGCCGACCGCGAGGAACGGCGAGGCCAGCGGACTGATGAGCCCCGCGACGAGATGCCCCGCCGCGAGCGCCGCGGCCACCGACACCAGCCCGATGACTACTGAACGTGTTGCCTTCACGACGGTACTTCGGAGCCGGGCGCCCGCCGGATGGGTCCGTCCGATCGAGACCGGTTGCGCTCTGGCCGTCCGCCAGCCAGGGTTTCCGGTCATGAACGAGGTTCTGCTGCACCGGATCGAGGCGACCTTCGCCCACTACGACGCCAACGGCAACGGCGTCATCGAACTCGCGGACCTCTACGCGCTCGCGGGCAGGCTGATGCGCGGCTTCGGCGAGCCCGCCGGCTCGGACCGCGGCCGGGAGCTGATCGAGACGTCAGACCGGTTCTGGGAGACGCTGGTCGAGCGCTGCGACACCGACCGCGACGGCCGGATCACCCAGGACGAGTACCGCGCCGCGATGGCGACGGTGCTCGCGGACGTCGACGAGTTCGACGACGTCTTCCTGGAGGTCTCGGAGTCGTTGCTCGCGCTCGCCGACGCGAACGGCGACGGCCGGGTCGAGGCGGCGGAGTTCCAGGTCCTGCTGAAGGCCCGCGGCCTGTCCGACGCCGAGTGCGGCCTCGCGTTCACCCACCTCGACACCGACGGTGACGGCTCGATCAGCCTCCAGGAGTACGTGGACGCGGTGCACGAGTACTACACGAACCCGGCCGAGGGAACGCCCGGCAGCTGGCTGTACCCGAGGTCGTTGCAACTGACCTGATCGAGCTACCTTCCCGGCACTTCATGACCGTCGCCCACGACCAGGACGACGTCGCGTTCCACGCCTGCCCGGACGGCGAGGTGGTCCGCCGGGTGCCCGTCGCGGACCTGGGGCCACGAGGACGACGCGTGGCTGGCGGCTACCTCGACGACGGCACCGCGTTCGTGGCCGTCGAGGGTGAGACCGGGGACGAGACTGGGTCCGGCAGTGCCTGAGCGCGCGCTCTGTCCGACCGCGAGACCGCCGAGCACATCGGCCTCGCCGAGACCACCGTGAAGACCCACGTCGGTTCCCCGACCGCGAAGCTCCAGGCCCGCGACCGCGCCGCCACCACCGTGTTCGCCCGCGACTGCGACCTCGTTCTCCCGAACCGCCGAATCGCCCACGGTCCACAATTGACAAAAGCATCCTCATTCGTTGTCACGTTTTTGTCCTCTCCTACACTGGTTCGCCGCTGTTGATTCCATTTCGCGGATCCCTGAATTAGGGCAGAAGAGTGAACGTGTCCAATTCGGATAACAGCGCCCCGGGTGAGCGCTACTAATCCGGTGGCCGCACGCCACTTCCGGGAGGGACCCACCGTGCACGAGAACCAAGCCCAGCCGTTGCCCGGCTGGCGGGGAGGCGACGGCAACGCCGCCTACCTGGACAAGAACCTGCGCCATCAGCCGATGGACACCTATCTGGACGACACGGTCGGCTGGCGGTTCGTCTTCCACCTCTGGCTGCGCGGCGCCATCGCCGGGTTCGTCGTCGGGGCGGCGTTCTGGATGATCGGCCTGTTCCTCCTCGTCATCAGTTTCAGCGGGAGCAGCAGCAGTTACTACGGCAGCAGCAGCAACTCCGGCGCGGCCGGAGCGGCGACCTTCTTCATGGGCACGGGAAGCGTGCTGTCCGTTGTGGTGTTCCTGCTGATCGTGCTGGTGAGCAGGCTGCCGGAGCCGATCGCCGAGTGGCGGGTCGTGCTGGCCGACCGCGCCGAGTTCGTGCAGTCCGCCTACAGCCAGATCTCCGGCACGATGTACCGCCGCCAGCTGCCGGTCGGCGGCGGGCCGCGCCGCATCCGCACGGGCAACGCTCCGACGGACCTCGACCACCGGCTCTACATCACCGAGGGCGACTTCCAGATCTACGTCTCGGTGTTCCGCTACGGCACCAGCCTCTACCTGGGCTGGCAGATGTGGCGCTCGCGCCGCGGCGCCACGCTGATCTGGCAGTTCCTCGTCGGCATCTTCCGCAGCATGAGCGGGCACAACGACCCGGAGATCGCGATGATGCGCGCCGACCGCGCGCGGGCGATGCGCGAGGCCGTGCACGCCGCGTGCCGCGAGGGCCTGATGGTGGCCGTGGACGGGATCCAGGTGCCCGAGCACTTCGGCTTCCCCAACGGCCTGCCGCCCGTCGAGGAGGGCCGGTTCGCCGCCGCACCGGTGCCGGGCGGGTTCGTGTCGCCGCCGATGGTCGGGGTCCAGGAGACCGGGCGCCACGGGATCCCGGACCCGCAGACGCCGTGACCCCACCCGGAGTCCTGCTCGAGACCACGCCCGCGATGAGCTGGGCGTGGATCGGCGTGCGCGTGCGGCCGGCCCTGCAGCTGGGCGAGACCGGCTCGTATCCGGACGTGGACGAGTCGCAGCGGCTCACCAGGACCATCACGCACGAGACGGCGTGGCTGGCGGGCCTGTGGACGACCGAGTCGTACGCGCGCTGGGAACTCCGGTTCCGCAACGACCCCTCGACCCGGCTGCTGTCGTGCGTGCTGCTCGGCAGGGTGGAGGACGGCGATCCGCACCGGGCCGCGGAGGCCGCGATTCGGTTGCGCGACCGGCTCGCCGCCGCGCCGATCCACGTGCGGACCGACCCTCTGCTCGACGCGGACGAGGTCAGGGAGCACCTCGTGCCCAGTGCGCGCGGCGGCTACCGCACCGTCGAGGTGCGCAAGCGGCTGGCCTGGGCGCACTGTTCACGGCCGGAGACGCGGCGGCGGTTCTGCTTCGCCGTGTCTCCGCTGCGCGCGCCCGCGGACCGGTCGTGGGAACCGCTGTGGCGCGAACTGAGGCTGATGCCGGAGCCGACCGTGCTCAGCGTCTACCTGGAGCCGTACCGGCCGTCGCCGCCGCTGGTGGACGACCTGCGCAGGCTCGCGGCGGAGTACCGGTACCTGGCGCGGCCGAGCCCGCCCAGTCCGGTGTGGACGGTGTCGATGGAGCCCGACGCGCTGGCGGAGCAGGCGGCCCCGCTCTACGACCGAGCCGCCTCCCTGTACACGTCCGGACCGTGCTTCCGGACCCGGATCTCCATTGCTTCCCAGGGGGAACCGCGCAGCGGTTTCGCGGAGCTGGTCGCCGCCACCACCGGCGGCGGGGTCGCCTGCGAGGCTCCTCCCGGCGAGCAGGAGACCTTCTGGCGCAACTTCGCCGGCCTCAACCGGGAATGGCTCGGGCTCACCCACGGCCAGGGCGCACCGGTCGGTGCCCTGCGCGACTCCGAACGCATCCTCTGCGACCTGTCCGATGTGGACGAAGCCGCCCTGACGTTCCGCCTGCCGTACCAGGTGCAGAGCCACCTGCCGTTGTTCGCCCCGACGGGAAAGCCCCGCGGGCGCGGCACCACCACCGCCGAGAGGTGATCCCATGCCGGACGAGTTCATCATCGAGCCGGAGGGCGACCCCGCCGACCGCGACCGCGACGCCCGGCACCTGGCCAAGTGGCTGGACGAGGACCTGCGCGGCAGCAACCGCACCCGGATGAACGGCCCCGGTGAAGGAGAACTGGGCGGGGCCGCGGACGCCGTGATCGTCCTGGCGGGCACCGGACGGCTCGGCCGGCCGTTCTGCACCTGGCTGAGCGAACGCGCCAAGTCGAGGCGGATCACCCTGCGGATCTCCGCCACGCACAAGGAAGACACGCTCGACGTCGACGTCAGGGGCCGGGCGGACGTGGAGGCGTTGCGGAGCCGGATCATGCGGATGCTGGACGAGGCCTGAGTGTCCGGGACGCGCGCCGTGCTGGTCGGCACCAGCACCTACACCGGGGGACTGTCCCAGCTCGACTGGTCCGCCGGCAACGTCGTCGACCTGCACGACGCGCTCGTCGAGGACTACGGTGCCGGCAACCTGGACGTCCTCGTCGACCCGCCCACCGCGCAGTTCGTGCTCGACCGGCTCACCCTGCGCACGTCGGCCCCCGTGGACGCCCTGGTGTTCTACTACACCGGCCACGGCCTTCGCGACGACTCCGACCGCCTGTGCCTGGCACTGCCCGGCTCCGTGGACGAGGAGGGCCACGTCCGCCGCACGTCGCTGCCGGTCGACTCGGTGTTCGAGATCATCGCGCGAGCCGATGCGGCGTGGAAGGTCGTGATCCTCGACTGCTGCTACTCCGGCCTGGCCATGGACGCCCCCGCGGCGGCGAACCTGCACCTGCTGACCGCCACCCACCGCACGGACAAGGCCGAGTACCGCACGCAGGACCGCCACACCGAGTTCACCGGCGAACTGCTGGCGTTCCTGGAGAAGACGCCGGGGCCGGTCGACCTCGGCACCCTCTACCGCCACCTCGACCACACCCTGCCGGGCCGGGGCCTGCCCCGCCCGCAGCAACGGTGCGTCAACCACAGCGCGGACTTCGTGCTGCGGTCGTAGCGTCGCGGGGGTGGTGAACCCGGTCTCGGTGCCCAGCCACCTCCAGGACTGACTTCGGTCCACACTGAAACAATAGAGTTCACTGCGCGACAGCCTCCAGGGCCGCCACGGTCTGCTCGACGATCTCGTCCTGGGCCTCGGCTCGCGACACCGCCGGAACGCCGTCGCCCGGCTGGTCGCCGTAGTCGCCGAAGAACGCGTGCACCGCGCCGGGGATCTCCGCGAACCGGGTGTCCGCGGGCAGCCGGGACCGCGACTCGGCGATGTCCTGCGGCGTGGTGAAGCCGTCCCGCCCGCCGTGGATCGACCACGCGGTGAGCCCGGCGCGGCCCGACAGGTCGCCGGTCGGGTAGGACGCCCACAGCACCAGGCCCCGCACCGACGGGTCCGCGAGCACGTCCCCGGACGCGGCCACGCCACCCAGCGAGTGCCCGCCGACCGCCCAGACCGGCACCTCCGGGTGGCTCGCGCGCAGGGGTGCCGTGTCGCCGCTCAGCAGCGCGATGTTCAGCGGCTCCTTCACCACGACGACGAGAAACCCCTGCTCGGAGACGCGCCGGAGCAACGGCAGGTAGGCCCGGTGGTCGACGCGGGCGCCGGGGTGGAACACGAGTCCCGCGCGGACCGGCCCTTCCGGGCGCAGCACGGTCTCGTCGCCGGTGTCCTGGGTCGCGGCGAACGGCTGGAGGTACACCGCCGGCGCCAGCAGCACGACCGCCAGCACCGCCGCGAGCCACGGCGGTGCCCACCACGCCAGCGCGACGCCGATCACCGCCACCGCGCCCAGCAGGACCAGGTGCGCGGGGTGGCCGTGCGTCAACGGGCGCCACGCCAGCGCGAGCAGGAACAGCGGAACCACGACGCACAGACCTGCCGCGACGGACCGCACCACATTGTTCAGCACGCTGAGCATTATGCGGAAGCGCGGGCGATGCGCCAGAGGTCAGGTGGCGAAGACGCCGTCCAGTTGTCCGGTGTGGTCGGTCAGCACCCTGGACGGTTCGGTGCCCAGCACGCGGTCCAGGACCGTCGCGTACACGTCGCGGAAGTCCGTGGTCTGCACCAGGTCGCCGTCGTCGAGGTCGGTCAGGCTCGGCTGCGCGCCGTGGAAGCCGCCCTTCACCCCCGCGCCCAGCAGGAAGACCGGACCCGCCGTGCCGTGGTCGGTGCCGTCGCTCGCGTTGGCCCGCACGCGCCTGCCGAACTCGGAGTAGACCAGCACGACGGCCCGTTTCCCGACCCTGCGGACGAACGGTGTGAGCGCCGCGTCGAGTTCGGTCAGCAGGCGTTGCTGGGTGGCGCGTTCGTCGGAGTGCGTGTCGAACCCGCCGAGCGACGCCGAGTAGACGCGGCAGGGCGCGCCCGCCTCGATCAGGCGCGCCACCACGTCGAGCTGGGCGCCCAGCGCACCGCCGCCGCCCGCCGAGGCACCCTTGTCGCGTTGCTCGTCCGGGTCGTCGTCGGGCAGCTTGCCGCCGTCGGGCGAGCCGGTGAGGGTGGTGGCGGTGCGGCGCAGGTCGGCGATGGACCGTGAGACCCTCGCCTGCCAGGGTCCTCGCCACCGAACGGCTGTCCCAGCGCGGTGAAGGCCTCACCCAGGGGTCCCTGCGGGAGCTTGAGGCCGTTCAGCGGGAACGAGGCCGCGGCCGTGCGCTCGCCCGCGAGCATCGGTGGCAGCAGGGGTTCTACGGACAACGCGCGCAACGGGTCGCCGCCCGCGGTCTCGTCCAGCCACCGGCCGAGCCAGCCGGACGGGACGGACGTGCGCGGCGAGGCCGTCTGCCAGATGGCCATGGAGCGGAAGTGGCTGTGGTCGGGTCGCGGGTAGCCGACGCCGCGCACGACGGCCAGCCCCTGCTCGTCCCAGAGCCCCTTCAGCCCCTTGAGTCCCGGGTTGAGGCCCAGGCCCTCGCCCAGGCCGAGCACCTCGCCCGGTTCGTGGGCGAGGTCCGGGCGGGCGTCCTGGTAGGCGCGGTCCTCGGCGGGCACGACGGTGTTGAGACCGTTGTTGCCGCCGTAGAGGGTCACGACGACGAGCACGCCCTGGCTCGCGTCGAGCGGGTCGTCGGCCGCCGCCTTCATGAGGTCCTCCCAGTTCACCCGCGTCGCACCGAGCGCGAGGGCGCCGGCGGCGGTGACCCCGGAGAGCGTCAGGAAACGGCGCCGGGTCAGGGAGTCCACGAGTTCACCTGCTCACCACGTGTTCAGGGGAGTTCGCCGCCACGACGACGAGCTGCGCGGGGTTGCCGGAGACCTTGCCGAGCGCGGTCTTCGTGCGGTCGGACCACGAGTCCACGCCGAGCAGGCGCCGCACCCCCTCGATCCGGTCGGCGGTGCCCAGGGCGGCCTTGAGGTCGGCGCGGTCCGCCACGAGCTTCGCCAGGTCGAGCCGCGACGGCCAGGTGGCGGTCGTCAGCCACGCGCCCCCGGCCGGCCAGCCGCCGACGCTCGGCGGGCGGAACGGCGTCTGGCCGAGTCCGCGCAACGCCTTCAGCAGTCCGTCGGCCTGCTCGCGTTCGAGATCGCGGGGCCGCACCCCCACCGCGCGCATCAGCCCGGCCGCCCACTCGACGGGTTGCTTCACCAGCACGTTCGCCGGATCGCGGAACGCCGGTTCGGAGGCCACGGCGCGCAACAGGGAGCGCGTGTCGCGGCGGAACGCGGGCACCAGCCGTGCGACGACGTCGACCGGTGGTGGTTGCGCGGACACCAGCCGGAACCACGTTCTGCCCACCACGAACTCCGCGCTCTCGGCCCGTTCCAGCAGCAGTGCGACCAACGACCTCGCGGTGAACTTCGCCGACTGCCCGAAGACGGTCTTCTCGCCGTCGTCGTGGCGCTTGGCCACCAGTTCGGCCTTGCCGGTGTCCGCGCGCACCGTCCAGCCGGTCAGCGCGCGGGCGGCCTCGCGGACGTCCGGTTCGCCGTAGTGGCCGACGCCCAGGGTGAACAGCTCCATGAATTCGCGGGCGAGGTTCTCGTTGGGCGCGCCCGCGCGGTTGTCGTTGCCGTCCAGCCACACCAGCATCGCCGGATCGATCACCAGCGCTTGGGCCAGGTCCGCGAACGGCCCGAGCCCGAGCCTGCGGAACGTCTCGTTCTGCGCCAGCATCGCCCGGGGCGACCGCACCTTCTGCTCGCTCGTCGCGAAGTGCCCGTGCCAGAACCAGGTCATGCGTTCGAGCGCCGGTCTGTTCGTGGTCACCATGCGGTCGAGCCACCACGTCGTCAGCGCGTGGTCGTCCTCGTCGCGCTGGTGGGCGGCGTCCTGCTTGGCCGCGCGGTCGCCCTTGGCCGGGCGGGCGGGGCTGACCGGTCGCGGTGGCGGCACCTCACCGGCCGCATCACCCCCGAGCACCGCGTCGAGCGCGGCGCCGAACGTCCTGTCCAGGTCTCCCGGCCGCGGGCCCGTGCCCAGCCGGTCGTGCAGCCTCCGCACCGCGGCGCGTTCGTCCAGTTGCACCATGGCGGACAGTGTTCGGGGGACGTCCCGGCGTGACCAGGGCGCGGCCCTGATCCTTCAGAGTCGCTTCAAGCGCCGCGCGACCGCGCGAAACCGGCCGGCGTGGTGCCGTACCAGCGCCGGAACGCGTGGATGAAGCTGGCGGACTCGGCGAACCCGAGCGCGGCCGCCACCCGCTCCACCGACACTCCCCCGCCCGTCAGCAACGCCGCCGCGCGTGCGGCCCTCACCTCGTCCAGCAGCACCTGGTAGCCGGTGCCGGACTCGGTGAGCCTGCGGCGCAACGTGCGCGGGCTGAGGCCCAGCGCGCGGGCCACGTCCGGCATCGTCTCCTCGAACCGGACCGAGTTCTCCAGCACTCGCCGGACCTCGTCCTCGACGCCCGGCTTCCGGCGACGGCGTGCGGCGATGTCCGCACACTGCTGCTCGCACAACGCCGTCGCCTCCGGACTGGCGAGCGGGAGCGCTCTCACCAGCAGCGCGGCGTCCACAACGGACTGATCGCGGCGAGCGGAGAACTCCGGTCTGACACCGAAGACCTCTTCGTGGGCCCGGACGTCGGCCGGTGCGGGACGGCTGAGCTCCACGGAGACGACCGGCACCTCGCCGCCGACGAGCTCGCCGATCACCGTGTGGATGGCGGCCAGATCCCGTTCGACCAGGAACGGCGCCACATCGGCGGGCAGCGCACCGGGGTCGAGCGAGAGGACCAGCCTGTCTCCGGTCAGCGCGGCGGTCGGCGCGGTGAACGCGAAGCTGAGGTCCAGGAAGCGCAACGCCAGGTCGACCGCGTCCTGCACCGTGGCGGCGCTGAGGAACGCGTGGCCCAGCACGCCGAACGTCGTGGCGTGGTAGCGACGGCCCGCGTCCACGCCCGCGTCCGGGAGACGGGCGGCCAGGTTGCGCACGACCGCGAGCTCCTGGTGGGCGGTGATCTCGGCCGCCGGGTCGGCGAGCTGCCCGGCGGTGAGGTCGCTGCCCGCCAGCAGCTCGTGCCGCGGCAGCCCGCGTTCGACGCCGTAGCGCAGCAGCAGTGCGACGCTCGCGATGCCGCGGGGGAAGTCCCAGCGCCGGGTCGCGGGTTCGGCCAACGTCCTCATGGCCGCGATTGTCAATTCCCCGGCCGCCGTTGTCCTGGTGCGAACGGGTGGTTGTTCCTAGTTTCGATCTCGTGCCTGCTACCCCGGAAGTGGTCGTCATCGGTGCCGGGTTCGGTGGTCTCGGTGTGGCGTTGTCCCTGCGCAGAGCCGGTTTCGACAACTTCACCGTGCTGGAGCGCGCCGACGACGTCGGCGGGGTCTGGCGGGAGAACACCTATCCCGGCGCGGCGTGCGACGTGCCGTCGTCGCTCTACTCGTACTCCTTCGCTCCCCACCTCGACCGGCGGCGCCGGTACGCGGCGCAGCCGGACGTGCTCGCCTACCTCCGGCGGACGGCGGCACCGGTGCGGGACCGGATCAGGTTCGGCGCGAAGGCCGTCTCCGCGTCGTTCGACGGCGGCCGGTGGCGCGTCGCACTGGCCGGCGGCGGTGTCGTGGAAGCGGACGTGCTCGTGTCGGCGGTCGGACAGCTGAACAGGCCGGCGACTCCCGCCCTGCCCGGTGTGGACCGCTTCCACGGCCCGGTGTTCCACAGCGCGCGGTGGCGGCACGACGTCGATCTCACCGGCCTGCGGGTCGCGGTGGTGGGAACGGGTGCCAGCGCGGTGCAGTTCGTCCCCCGCATCCGTCCGCTGGCGAGCACCCTCACCGTGTTCCAGCGGTCGGCGCCGCACGTGCTGCCCAAACCCGACGCGGCCACGCGCGCCCCGGCACACCTCTGGACCGCACGGGTCGCCCGCGTGGGGGTCTGGCTCGCCGGCGAGGCACTGACCGGGCTGCTCAACTCCGGACGGTTCTCGCGGAGCCTCGTCGCCGGGCTCGCCGCCGCGCACCGCCACGTCCGGGTGCGCGACCCCCGGTTGCGCGCGCTGCTGCGGCCGCGCGAGCAGGCCGGCTGCAAGCGGGTGCTGTTCAGCAACGACTGGTACCCGGCGCTGACCTCGCCGAACGTCGACGTGGTCACCGCGCCGATCACCGAGATCACCGGCGACGGCGTGCGCACCCGCGACGGCCGGGTGCACCCGGCGGACGTGCTGATCTGGGGCACCGGGTTCGAGGTGGCGGACTTCCGGTTGCCCGTGGAGGTGACCGGTGCGCACGGTCGTGAGCTCGCCGACGTGTGGGCGGGCAGGCCGCGGGCACACCTGGGCATGACCGTGCCCGGTTTCCCGAACTTCTTCCTCGTGTACGGCCCGAACACCAACCTCGGGGGCAACTCGGTGATCACGATGATCGAGGCGCAGTGCCGCTACGTCGTCGCCGCGGTCCGCCACCTCGCCCGTTCCGGCGGGGGCGGCCTGGAGGTGCGACCGGAGGTGGCGGCCGCGTTCGACGCGGAGATGCGGGCCCGGCTCGCGCACGGCGTGTGGAGCGGCTGCGGCTCCTGGTACCGCGCGGGAGACGGGTCGGTCACGACCAACTGGCCCGGCGGGACCGGGGAGTACCTGCGCCGGACCGCGCGCCTGCGGCCCGGGGACCACGTGCTGGTCCAGGCCGCGGAACGGGGGTGAGACGTGCACTACGACGTGATCGTCATCGGTTCGGGGTTCGGCGGCGCGGTCACCGCGCTGAGGCTGACCGAGAAGGGGTACCGCGTGGGTGTGCTGGAGGCCGGTCGCCGGTTCGCCGACCACCAGCTGCCCCGCACGTCCTGGCAGCTGCGCGACTACCTGTTCGCGCCGGGCATCGGGTGCACCGGCATCCAGCGGATGACCCTGCTGCGCGACGTCCTCGTGCTCAGCGGGGCCGGTGTCGGCGGCGGCTCCCTGGTGTACGCCAACACCCTGTACGAACCGCCCGGGTCGTTCTTCCGCGACCCGCACTGGGCGCACGTCACCGACTGGCGGGCCGAGCTCGCACCGCACTACGACCAGGCGAGCCGGATGCTCGGCGTCGTCGAGAACCCGGTGCGCACCGAGGCCGACCGGCTGCTGCGGCAGGTCGCGGCGGAGCTGGGCGTCGAGGAGACGTTCCAGCCGACCCGCGTGGGTGTCCACTTCGGACCGGACGGCGAGGACCCGTTCTTCGGCGGGGCGGGTCCGCGGCGCACCGGCTGCATCGCCTGCGGTGCCTGCATGACCGGGTGCCGCTCCAACGCGAAGAACACGCTGCCGAAGAACTACCTGCACCTCGCCGAGCAGGCGGGCGCGCAGGTGTGGCCGTTGACGACGGTGACCGACGTGCGGCCGGGACGCACCGGCGGGTACGCCGTGCGCACCCACCGCACCGGCAGCCGGGCGGAGCGCGTGTTCACGAGCACCCAGGTCGTCTTCGCGGCAGCGTCCCTCGGCACGCAGAGGCTCCTGCACGGCATTCGCGACCGGGGCGGGCTGCCGGGTCTGTCGCCACGGCTCGGGGCCCTGTGCCGCACCAACTCCGAGGCGGTCGTCGCGGTGCGCACGACAGGCGGGCGGATCGACCACTCGCGCGGCATCGCGATCACGTCCTCGATCCACCCGGACGCGGACACGCACGTCGAGGTCGTGCGGTACGGGCGCGGCAGCAACCTGCTGGGCCTGCTGATGACGACGCTCGTCGACGGCGGCCCGTCCCGGCTGCGCCGCGGCCTCTCCCAGCTCCGCGCCGAGGTCCGCACGGCACTGCGCACGCACACACCACGCCGGTGGTCGGAGGAGACGATCGCGTTGCTGGTCATGCAAAGCCTGGACAACTCGCTCACCACCCGCCTGCGCGGCGGCCGCCTCACCACGACCCAGGGCGAGGGCGCGCCCAACCCGTCGTGGATCCCGGCGGGGCACGAGGTGGCACGGCGTCTCGCGGCCCGCGCGGGCGGAGTGCCCAGGGGCGCGTGGACCGACCTGGCGAACGTCCCGCTGACCGGTCACCTCATCGGCGGCTGCGTGATCGGCGACTCGCCCGCCACCGGCGTGGTCGACCCCTACCACCGCGTGCACGGCCACCCCGGGCTGCACGTCGTGGACGGGTCCGTGATCCCGGCCAACCTCGGGGTCAACCCGGCGCTGACGATCACCGCGCTCGCCGAGCGGGCGATGTCGTTGTGGCCGTGCAAGGGAGATCCGGACCCGCGCCCCCCTCTCGGCGCGCGCTACCGGAGGATCCGCGCGGTGGCACCGCTCCGCCCCGCCGTGCCGGTGGGCGCGCCCGCCGCCCTGCGACCGGGAGCCTCGAATGCCTGACTTCCCTCCTGCACCGTGGACCCTGTGCGGCCGGGGTTGGCTCACGGTGTGGACGGCGCCGCGCTCGGTGGTACCCCTGCTGCCCACCGGCGTGGCGCCGCTCAGCCTCTTCGGCCGCGTGGTCGTGGTGACCGCGTTCGTCGACTACTCGGATGAGGGACTGCTCTCGTACCGCGAGCTGATGGCGGCCGTGGTGGTGCGCCGGGGAGTCCGGTTCGGACTGTCCATCACGGACATCTGGGTGGACGACGAGACGTCGCGGCGAGGGGCGCGGGCGATGTGGGGGATCCCCAAGGAGATGGCGGAGTTCACGCTCTCGTCCTCGCCGCGACTGGCAGCGCGAGCAGAGAGCATCGCCGCCGCGCACGAACCCGCCAGCGCACATGGCACCACGCAGCCACCCGGCACCGCCGGTGCACCCGGCACCACCGAGCCACCCGGCACCACCGCCCCGCACGGCACCACCACTACACCCAGCACCACCGAACCACCCAGCACCACCGAACCACCCAGCACCACCGAACCACCCAGCACCACCGAACCACCCAGCACCACCGAACCACCCAGCACCACCGAACCACCCAGCACCACCGAACCACCCGGCACCACCGAACCACCCGGCGCCGCCGACCGTCGTGCCGACGAGCCCCCTCCCCCGGCACGCGGCCTGCCCCTGCGCGTCGGCGCCTCGGTCTGGCAGTCGCTGGACCACCGCACCGTCCGCACCGCCCTGAGCACCTCCGCCCGCGTCCGCCGCACCCGGCTGGAGTGGCGCTTCACCCCGGACGGCCCCCTCGCCCGGTTCACCACGGCCCGCCCGCGCCTGCACCTCGCGGTCACGGGTCTGCGCATGAGGTTCGGATCGCCCTGACGTCGCGGCGCCACCAGCGCCGCCGGTCCACCCTTCTCACGAGGAGCGGTTCATGCGAGTTCTCGCGACAACACTGGCCCTGGTGGCCACCGCCCTGGCCACCCCGAGCGCGGTGGCGGCGCCACCGGACTACGGCCTGCCCAGCACCCATCCGGTGGCGTACAGCGATGTCACCGCCGTCGTGGGCGGCAGGTCCGTGCCCGCGCGCGTGCACTACCCCGCCACCGCCGCGGGGACGAACCAGCCCGTGGCGGCGGGCCGGTTCCCCGCGATCGCCTTCGGGCACGGCTTCTTCCAGGCGACGTCGAAGTACACGAGCACCAGCAACCACCTGGCGTCGTGGGGTTTCGTCGTCGTGGTGCCGACCACGCAGGGCGGCCTGAGCCCGAACCACGGCACGTTCGCCGACGACCTCAACACCGGTCTGAGCTGGCTGGTCGCCCAGGACACCACGGCGGGCTCGCGGTTCCGCGACCACATCAGCACCGCCGCGCTCGGCGTCGCGGGCCACTCCATGGGTGGCGGCGCGGCCGTGCTGGCGGCGGCGCGCAACCCGCGGATCACGGCCGTGTCCACCTACGCCGCCGCCGAGACGACCCCGTCGGCCAGGGCGGCGGCCGCGTCCCTCGCCGCGCCCGCGCAGTTCCTCGCCGGGTCGCAGGACACCATCACGCCGGTCGGTGAGCACCAGCGGCCGATGTTCACCGCGAAGCCGCCGGCGAAGCAGCTGCGCACGATCACCGGCGGGTTCCACTGTGGATTCATGGACTCCTCAGGCCTGTTCTGCGACAACGGGTCCATCACCCGGGCCGCTCAGCTCGTCGCGGCCAAGCGGGTCATGACGTCGTGGTTCCGCCACTACCTCGCCGGTGACGCCGCCGCCCGCGACTTCGTCTGGGGGCAGCCCGCCCGCACGGACGCCGCCGTCGTGTTCGAGGGCACCGAGCAGCCGGGCGCGGAACCTCAGCGGTGACTCACCCGGACGTGTTCGGCTGTCTGTCGTCTGCCCTGCCCCTGGCGGTCAGGACGCCGGCACGAGCGCGATCGCGTTCACCTGCGGCTGGTTGACCTTGCCGCGAACGAAGTCGATGCGGACCGTCCCGTTCTCGTCGGCCGTCACCGCGAGGTCCTCCTCCACGCCGAACGCCGTGAGCGGGGCGTCGGCGCCGGCCGCGACCGCCGTGCCGACGATGTCGAAGTCGCTCAGCACGCGGGTGCCGTTCACGTCGACGTCGAAGACCCGCTGACCGGGCCGGGTGAAGTACCAGTCGAGGAAGTAGAGCCTGAGCTCGTAGGCGCCGCCCGCGGTGAGCCCGGTCAGCTCGTAGGTCGACTCCAGGTGCCTTGCCGTGTACCAGATCCCGTTGGGGATCGGGTTGGTCACCGTGCGGCTGAGGGAGGTGTGTGCACGCTTGTCGGCCGGTTTCGCGTCGACGAGGCCGCCGGCCCCGTTGTCCGGCAGGAAGGTCGCGTCACCCGAGCCTCCCACGTCCACCTGGACCGATCCGTCGGCCAGCACCGCGGGCGCGGCGCCGAACAGCAGGGCGGCCGACGCCGCGCCCGCCGTGATGAACCTGATGAATCCACGCACTTCGAACTCCTGTTACCAGCCGGGAAGATGAGGAGAGCGCTCTCACAACCCTGCCGACGCACGGTACGACCAGACCGTCGGCCCTGTCAAAGAACCGGTCTTGACACCTCGCACGACGTGACGGGACGCTGTTTGGGAGAGCGCTCTCCAAGCCGGTTCCCCACGTCGGCAGGAGGACATTGGTGTCCCGAAAACTCAGCGCGTTGACGATGACGGCTGCCCTGGTGGCAGCGGTGGTGGTGACCCAGTCGGCGAAGGCCGACGACCTGGTCACGCACCACGAGTTCCAGGCGAACTGCTCGGTCACGACCCACCTCCCGGACGACCCGATCGTCTTCCCGGGACTGCCGGGCGCCTCGCACATGCACACGTTCCTCGGCAACCCCTCCACCAACGCCCGCAGCACCAACGACTCGTTGAAGGAAGCTCAGACCAACTGCAGGACGCCGGACGACAGGTCCGCGTACTGGTTCCCGTCGGTCTACAACGGCGACCAGCTCGTGCCGCCGGACTTCCCGCAGGTCATCTACTACAAGTCCGGCATCCTGCGGTACCAGGACGTGGTGCCGTTCCCGCCGGGCATGCGGTTCGTGGTCGGCAGTCCCACGGCGACGCAGGAGCAGTTCCGCACCGCTCCCGGCGCGGTCGAGGGCTGGGAGTGCGGGGACAGCTTCCACAACTACGACTTCCCGGCGTGGTGCCCGCCCGGCACCCAGCTCAACGTCCGCTACCAGGCACCGAGCTGCTGGAACGGCCGTGACCTCGACTCGGCGGACCACAGGTCCCACATGGCCTACCCGGACCGCGCGACGCTCGTCTGCCCGCCGTCGCACCCCGTGGCGGTGCCGATGATCGAGTTCAAGATGGCGTTCCCGGTCTCCGGGGACATGTCACGGGTGAGGTTGTCGAGCGGCCGCGGCTACACCTGGCACTACGACTTCATGAACGCCTGGGACGCACCCACCCAGGCCGCGCTCGTCCGCCACTGCATCAACGGCGGGCTGCAGTGCGATCCGCGCGGGTTCGACCTGTACAAGCCGAACAGAGGAGCGGCCCTCGGACCGGACTACCGGTTGCCGCGGTGAGGTTCCTCGCCTCATGCACCCCAGGGCGGCGCGTGCCCTGGGGTGTTTCCGCGGTGCTGCTGCTCGCGGGGTGTGCCGCCGCGCCCGCTCCCCCGCCGCCCGCCGAGGCCTCGCCGTTCAACGCGACCGACACGGCGTGGGTCCAGCTGATGATCCCGATGAACGAGCAACTGCTGCCCGCGCTCGACGCCGCACCCGCATCCCTGGCCCAGTTCGCCGCCGACCTGAAGGCGTCGCACTCGGAGGAACTGATCCACCTGCGACGGTTGCGGGACCGGGCCGGGCTGCCGGACACCAACGTGCACGCCGGCCACCGGATGCCGGGCCTGATCTCCGAGGCCGACCTGCTGGTCATCCGCACGGATCCCTCCGCGTTGCCCAAGAAGCTGCACGAGCACCTGGAGCAGACCGCGAAGCTCGCCCGCAGCGAGCAGGACAACGGGACGGACGCCGCGACCAAGGAGTTCGCGGCGTCCGTCGAGTCGTCACGCAGGGAGCAGCTCGGCAGGCTCGGTCAGGGGTAGTTCACGACGTACCGGACCTGGTTCGCCAGGTCCGCCTGACCGCCCGTGCCGTTGATGACGTTGGCGATCGTGCCCACGCCACCGAGCGACACCGCCACGAGGTGCGTGAACCGGACTCCCGACCGGTTCGGCGCCTCGAAGGCGTTGTCCGTGACCACGCTCGGGTTCGCCTGGTTGAAGCAGTACACGCCGACGCCGAACGCCTGGTGCGTCGTGACGGTGTCGGCGACCTTGTACCCGGCCCAGCCGCGCTTCGAACCGTTCATCCACGCGGCCTGGTTCGGCGGGTCGTACGGGAGTTCGTTCTGGTACAGGTAGACGCGGCCGCCGTTGCCGTTCCAGATCAGGTTGTGCTGCTGGTAGTGCTCGACGAACAGGCCGTACGCGATCACGTCGTCGCCGTTGACGATCACGCCGTTCTGGCCGGGGTTCGCCGTCCAGCTGACGCCCTCGCCGTGGTCGGCGCGCCACACCCAGGTGTGGTCGATGATCGTGTTGCGGCTGTTCACCCGCATGCTGACGGTGGCCTTGCCTGCCTGCGACCCGCCGACGCGCAGGTACACGTCGTGCAGCGAGGTCGGGTTGGCGGCGTGCGAGGCCGCGCTGGAGTCACCGATCTCCAGCAGCACCGGGGAGTTCTGCACGCCCGCGTCGACCAGGAACCCGGCCAGCCTGACACCGTCCACATCGGACGTCGTCAGCGCGGCCCTGCCCGTGGTCGGCGTCAGCGTCGCGAGGCCGAGGCCCAGCACGACGGTGTTCGGCCGGGTGACCCGGATCGTGTCGTCGAGCTGGTGGATGCCCGGCGTGAGCAGCAGGTGCTTGCCCTGCTGCAACGCGAGGTTGATCGTCGCGGCCGGGGTGCCGGGCTTGACGATGAAGAAGTCGGCCAACGACACCGACGTGCCGGGGTTGCCGTTCTCCCAGCTCGTGCCGCGCGAGTTCTGCCGCAACGCGGGCAGGAACACGCGGTACTCACCCCCGCTGGTGAAGTACAGGTACGGCTTCTCGCGCGTGACGGGCGAGGTGTCGACGGTGGTGTGCGACGGGTTCGGGAAGTTGTCGGGCGGCGCGCCCTGCGTGCCCGCGAACACCATGTTCCAGACCGAACCCGACCAGCCACCGGCGAGGTTGCTGTTGCGGGTGAGGAACTGCTGCTGCGAGCCGGAGACGGTCACGCCGTCGATCTTGCTGTCCACGATCAGACCACCGCTGGCCCAGCCGTCGTACCCGTTCCACAGGTGCGCCTGGCCGCGCAGGTGCATCCGCCGGTACGCCGTCGCCTGCGAGACCGCCCAGCGCTCGATCTGGTTGGGAGGCAACGTGACCGAGAGGTTCTCGGTGCCGCGCCAGAAGTTCTGCGTGGCGTTGCCGAGGTTGTTCGGGTCGTCGCCCTGCTGGAGCCAGTCGGCCTCGACCCGGATGTGGCCGTTGATGTTCACGTCGTCCGGCATCAGCCCGAGCCCGACGATCTGCGTGTAGAACCGCAGGTTCACGTCGGCGTTGTAGCTGCCCGGCTTGAACAGCACGGCGTGCCGCTGCGGCCCGAACTGGTTGGTCTTCATCTGCGCGGCGATGGTGTCGAGCCGCGACTGCATCTCCGACTGCGACGATCCCGGGCCGTAGACGTACACGTTCGGGCCGAAGTCCGGGTTGCGCGGGTCGGTCGGCGTCACCCCCGGAGTGTCCGGCACGGTGGCGAAGACTCCCAGCTCCCACAACGAATAGCCGTAGCCGGTGCCGCGCTGGGTGCCGAGCACCCTGACGTACCGGCCGGAACCGCTGACGTCGACCGACTGCGTGCCACCGGTGCCGGTCGTGGTCGAGTAGACATCGCGCCACGAGTTCGCGGCGGCCGTGTCGGACACCTGGACCTGGAACGCCTTGCCGTACGCGCCCTCCCAGCTCAGGGAGACGCGGCAGACCTGCTGGGTGGAGCCGAGGTCGACCTGGAGCCACTGCGGGTCGGCGAACTGCGACGACCAGCGCGTTCCGGCGTTGCCGTCGACCGCGGCCGACGCCGGGGTGCCACCGTTCTCGGTCGAGGACGCGGTGGCGGTCTTGCCGAGAGCGACGTTGGAGGTGCCGCAGGCGGCGGCACCCGCCTGCGACGTCACGCTGACTGTGGTCACCAAACACAGGGCGGCAGCGGCGAACGCGGCGGCCCTGGACAGGGTCGATCCCATGGTCCTGCCTGACAGGGGAAGGGCGGAAAGCCTTGGACAGGGGCGTGAGAGCGCTCTCCCAAGGGACGTTAACGCCGGGTGTCGGGCAGGTCAATCAGGCAGAGGCCCTCACGACGAGTTCCGGTTCGAAGATGACGGATCTCGGCCTTTGTCCCGGTTTTTCCAGGTCTCCGAGCAGGAGTTCGGCCATCTGCGCCGCCATCCGCTCGACCGGTTGCCGGATCGTGGTGAGCTGCGGCCGGCAGTTCAGGGCGGGCGCGCTGTCGTCGAACCCGACCACGGCGACGTCCTCCGGCACCCGCAGCCCGTGTTCCAGCAGCACGTCCACGGCCGCCTGCGCCATCAGGTCGTTCGCGGCGAACACCGCGTCGAGGTCCGGGCTCTCCTTGAGCAGCTGGTGCGTCGCGGCGGCCCCGCTCTCGGCGGTGAACCCGCCCTCGACCGTCGGGACGTACGGGAAACCGTGCCGCGCCATGGCGTCGCGGAACCCGGCGTGCCGGTCCTGGCTCGCGAGCACGTCCATCGGGCCGGAGATGGTGGCGATGTTGTACCGCCCGGACGTCACCAGGTGGTCGGCGGCGAGCCTGCCGCCCGCGCGGTGGTCCATGTCGACGTAGCTGATCGGCATCGGGCTGCCGGGCCGCGCGTAGAGCACCGCGGGCACCCCGGCCTCGACCAGGCGGCCGGGCAACGGCTCGGCGGCGTGCGTCGTGACGAGCAACGCCCCGTCCGCGCTGCCCTGCCGGAGGAACTCGACGACCTCGGTGCGCGCCTTGTCGGTGTCCGCGAGCATCAGCACCGGGTGCACGCTGTGACCGCGCAGGAAGTCGACCACCCCGGCCGTGACGCGGCCGAAGAACGGGTCGGTGAACACGTCCGATCCCCCGCCGGCGCCGGAGATCACCAGCGCGACGGTGCCGGTGCGGCGGGTGACGAGAGACCGGGCCACGCGGTTCGGCGTGTACCCGGTCTGCTCGATCGCGTTGCGCACCGTCTCCTGGATGTCGGGATCGACGTTCCGCGTGCCGTTCACGACACGCGAGACCGTCGCGCGCGACACTCCCGCGACGCGCGCGACGTCCTCCAGCGTGGGCGCAACCTTGCTCATGCCACGGTTGTACCACGCCGGAGAGCGTTCTCCCGAGATCAGGAGGTGACGCGCACGTCCTTGATCGCTCCCCTCCAGAAGTCGACGTTCTGGCCGTTGTACTTGGCGCGACCGACCGTGAACGCCCCGGTGCTCTCGAGCGCCGGTCCGGCCGGTGCCGTGGCGACCAGCGCGCCGTCGACGTAGAGCCTGATCTCGTTGCCCCTGCGCTCACCCTTGAGCTCGTACCAGCGCCCGAGCTCCGGCACGACCTCGTACCGGGCGCGGTTGCCGCCGGGCGTGCTGAACGCGAACGCGCCCTGGCCGTACTGGAGGTAGAAGGGGTTCTCCGCCTGCCGGCCGTCCTGGCTCACCGCGCTCGCGTAGTTGCCGGGCAGCTCGTCGAGCCGCACCGTCGCCGACACCGTGTAGTCCTTGGTGGTGTCGACCACCGGGCCGTAGGTGTCCGCCGAGCCGTTGCGGAACTCCAGCGCACCGTCCTTCCAGGTGGCGCCGGTCGGGGTCAGCGACAGCGGGTTCTTGCCGGTCGAGTCCTTGGCCGTGGTGCCCCCGGTCTCGTTCAGCTTCCACTCGCCACTGCCCGCGTACGGGTACGGCTTGCCCGCGTTGGCCCCGGCCTCGATGACGCGCCGGTTGATCTCGCGGACCGGCCCCGGATCGACCTTGAGGCGCTTGCGGTCGTAGGTCCACAGGCCGTTGAGCTCGCCTTCCAGGTCGGTGACCTGGGTGTAGACCGACGCCGACATCTCCTGCCGGGCCTGGCCGAGGTAGAACGTGCGGGTGTTGTCGACGTACTTCGCCGTCAGCGCCGCCTTGTCCGCCACACCGCTGTAGATCGCGATCGGCGGGACCGGCCACTGGTGGCCGGGCGTGCGCAGCGTGAACCCGCCGTGCTCGCCGTCCATCACGACGCGCTTGCCGTCCGGGCGGGCCGGGTCGGTGTTGTTGTAGTCGTGGTGGTCGATGACGTCGCCCTTGCCGCTGTCGCCCTTGGACGCGCAGCAGTTCACGCCGCTGTGCGCGCTGACGATCCGGCTCGGGTCCAGCGCCTTGACCTCGTCGGTGATCTGCCCGGTGGCGGTGCGGTCCCACTCGCCCCAGCCCTCGTTGAACACGATCCAGGCGTAGATCGACGGGTGGTTCTGGAGCTGGTGCATCAGCTCCTTGCCCTCCTCGACGAACCGCTCCTGGGCGAGCGGGTCGGTGCCGTCCTCGAGGGCGACGAAGTCCTGCCACACGAGCAGTCCGAGCCGGTCGGCGTGGTAGTACCAGCGGGCGGGTTCGGCCTTGATGTGCTTGCGGACCGAGTTGAAGCCCAGGTCCTTCTGGGCCTGCAGGTCGAAGACCAACGCCTCGTCGCTCGGCGCGGTGTTCAGGCCGTCCGGGTAGAAGCCCTGGTCGAGCTGCATCAGGTGGAAGATCGGCTGGCCGTTGAGCGTCAGCTTGGGCGTGCCGCCGACGTTCGCGATGCCGGTGGAGCGCATGCCGAAGTAGCTCTTGACCTTGTCCTTGCCGAGCGTGATGTCGAGCTTGTACAGGTACGGGTCGTCCGGCGTCCACAGGTGCGCGTTCGGCACCGGCAGCGTGAGCGCGGAGTTCGCCGGGCCGGTGACCGTGCCGACCTGCTTGCCCTTGGCGTCGCGTGCGACGGCCGTGACGGTGCCACTGCCGGCCGACTTCACGTTGACCGAGAGCGTGCTGGTGGCGAGGTCCGGGGTCGTCTTGATCTCGTCGATCCCCTTGTCCGCCACGGGTTCCATCCACACCGTCTGCCAGATGCCCGACGACGGGGTGTAGAAGATGCCGCTGGGGTTGACCGCCTGCTTGCCCTTGGGCTGGTGCGGCCCGGTCGTGTCGGTGACGCCGACGACGATCTCCTGCTCACCGCGCTTGAGCACGTCCGTGATGTCCGCGCTGAACGCCGTGTAGCCACCGGTGTGCTCGGCGACCAGCTTGCCGTTCACCCAGACCTTGGCCTCGTAGTCGACGGCACCGAAGTGGAGCTTCAGCCGCTGCCCGCCGCCGATCTTCCAGTCGTGCGGGACGGTCACGGTGCGGCGGTAGAACATGTGGTCCTCGTGCCGTTCGAGCCCGGAGAGCTGCGACTCGATCGGGTACGGGACGACGACCTTCTCACGCAGCTTCTTGCCGAACTGCGGCTGCTCACCGGCCTTCGCGGCGGCGAACTCCCACGGCCCGTTGAGGTTGAGCCACTTGTCGCGTTCCAGCTGCGGCCTCGGGTACTCCGGCAACGGGTTGCGCGGGTCGGCCTTCTCGCCCCACGGCGTCCTGAGCCGCTCGGTGGAGGCGTTGCCGGTCGTGCGGGCGGTCTTCTCGACCTTCTGCCCGTCGACCGCCAGCGCACCGGCGCCGTCGTAGTACATCCGGACCCGCTGGCCCTTCAGCACGCGCTCGGACAACCGGATCGTCGCCTTGGTGCGGCTCGTCGTGATGACCGAGATCGGGAACGGGGTGGCGTCGACCTCGACCCGCAGGTGGTCCCTGAGGTCGGACGCGCCGGTGACCCGGCCGCCGAAGTCGGCGGTGAGGGTGCGGCCGTCCTTCGAGACCTCCGCGGTGCGCGGCAGGACCTTGAAGTCCGCCGGCGGCGTGAACGCGGACGTCGGCACGAGCTGCTTCGGCGTGGTGGCGCTGGACCAGCGCAGGAACATGTTGGCGCCACCGACGTCCTGGAACATCTCCAGCTTGAAGTCGTACTGGCGCCCGGCGGTGAGCGTGACCGGGGCACTGGTCTGCTCGCGGTCCCAGTCACCGACCCAGTGGTCGATCACCGGCTGGCCGTCGACCAGCAACCGGAACCCGTTGTCGCCGATCGCGTGGAAGGTGTAGTCGCCGGTCTGCGGCACGGCGATCTGCCCGGTCCAGCGGGCGGTCGTGTGCTCGGTCCTGCCGTTGAGGAACCCGAACACCCCGGTCAGGTCACCGTGGTTGACGTCGGCGTCGAGGACGGTCCCACCGAGGGTCGCGAAGTCCCGCGCTCCCGGTGCCGACATGCTGAAGTACTCGCCCTTCAGGCCGTGCACGGGTTCAGCAGCACCCGCGGACGGCACCCCGGGCGCTATGCCCAGCGCCAGCAACAGCGCGACGAGGACGGGGCCGGCTTTCTTCATCAGTGAAGATCCCCTTCGTTTTACAACGTTGTAAGAGCGCTCCCCTACATCCACGCACAGGCCTCGGACGGCGGGCTACGGCCGAACGGAGGTATCGGTCATGTCAAACCGGACAAGTTTCCGGAACGACCGGGACGACGGCTGTCGTTCGAAAGGCGGTGTGAGCGTCGCCTCGCCGGGGTACTGAGAGATCGCCGAACACGCGCGTGTTCGCACCGGAGGACCCGCTTTCGGGCAGGTCCGGCCGCGCCGGCGACGGGACGTTGAGACCTTGCAGCAACCCGCCGCCGGCGCGGTTCCTGTGCCTCTCCCCGTACGATGCGCTGGACGACGTCAAGCAGCCGGCGCCGTGGATTCCGGTGAGAGGGATAGGGGCGCTGCGGCATGGCCGACTACGTGCAGACCGGTCCGGTGAGACAGCAGGGCGACGAGCGCCCCGACGCGTTGGACCGCCTGGACGAGACCACCGAAGCGCTGACGGCGCTCCACGACGCTTTCACCGGCGAGGAGTCCCTCGACGACGCGCTGCAGCGGGTGGCCGACACAGCCACGAGGGCCCTGCCCGACGCCGACGCCGTGACCGTCTCCGTCGTCACCGACACCCAGCCGCACACCGCCGCGGCCACCGACCGGGACCTGGTCGAGGTGGACCGGCAGCAGTACGAGTCGGGCCGCGGGCCGTGCCTCGAGTCGGCGGCCAAGCTGGTCCCGGTCCGGGCCGTGGTCGGCGAGCACCGCGACGAGTGGCCGGAGTTCGAGGCCGCCGCCGGGAAGGCCGGTGTCCGCGCGTACCTGTCCGTGCCCGTCGTCCTCCCCGCCTCGGACAACACCGAAGTACGCCACATCGGCACCCTGAACGTCTACAGCTACACCGCGACGGCGTTCGACCCGTTCGACGAGGGCCTGATGCGGCTGTTCACCACGGCCGCGTCCGCCACGATCACCAACGCCCAGCGCTGGCGCCGCTCCCAGGACCACGTGGGCCACCTCGAACGCGCCCTGACGTCCCGTGCCGTGATCGAACAGGCGAAGGGCGTGCTGATGGCCGTCCACAGCTGCACCGCCGACGAGGCGTTCTCGATGCTGGTGGAGCAGTCCCAGCGGGCGAACACCAAGCTCCGCGACGTCGCCGTGAAGCTGCTGGAGTCCGCCACCCGGTCATGACCGGATGAGCGCGGCCAGCCTGACCCCCGCCCAGATCAGCACGGCGAGCACACCCACCAGCAGGTACTCGATCAGCGGGATGCGCACGACCTCGTCCAGCCGGTCGAGCCCGCGCCACGAGTAGACGGCCAGCGCGGCGACGACGAACGTCCCGCCGATCCACCACCGGGTCGTCGCGCTCAGCCCGACGCCGTGCATCTGGGTGAGCACGAAGATCGCCACGAACCCGAAGAAGAACATCGGCCAGATGCCGTCGGGCCCGGAGTTCATGACCGCGACCAGCGTGCCGTGGACGGCGACGAGCAGTTCGAGGGTCATCGTCCACCAGCGGTTCGTGTGGGACGTCGTGAACATCAGACTGCTCTGCACCAGCAGCAGGAACATGTAGAAGAACCCGATGAGGTGCCCGCTCGACGACTCCATCGGGTGGTACCAGAACGTGTAGATCGCGGCCCAGCTGAACAGGTAGCCGTGGTAGCGCCGGGCGAACGCGACGACCTGTGCGGAGATCGGCGCCGACCAGGTCAGCACCAGGCCGCGGCGCTTGTTCTCCATCAGCAGCACCACGACGAGCAGCAGCACCACCGAGCCCTGCGAGCTGAAGATCGAGACGTCCTGCGCGAGGCCGTCGTAGAACACCTGGGTCTGCAGGGCGTGCAACCCGATGAACGCGCCGTTCGCGAGCAGCGCGACGACGTTCATCCGGTGCAGCCCGGTCGTGTACCGCCGGACCCTGGTCTGGGCGTAGTAGATCAGCCCCCACGACACCAGCTGGTGGGCCGCGTAGCCCACCCAGGCGGACGCCCTGCTCCAGAAGGTCGGATCGGGCAGCTTCCAGTAGTACCAGGAGGCCCCCTGATCGGGCAGGAGCGTGATCCCGTGCAGCCGTTGTCCCAGCAACCACACCAATCCGGTGAGCACCGCGCTCCCCACCACCGCCCACACCAGGAGCCCGCGGCCACGCCGCACATCGTTCAGCATGCTGAGCATTATGCAGGGTGCGCGTGCTACGTTCAGCACCCTGAGCAAATCTGGAGGCAACGCGGTGGCCCGATATCTGTTGCGCGTCAACGGTGAACGGCACGAGGTGGACGTCGAGGCGGACACTCCCCTGCTCTGGGTGTTGCGCGACGAGCTGGGGCTCACGGGGGTCAAGTACGGGTGCGGGGTCGGTCTGTGCGGTGCCTGCACGTCCCATGTGGACGGTCAGGCGGCCCGGCCGTGCGTGCGGACGGCGGCGGACAGCGCGCGGGCGCGGATCACGACCATCGAGGGGCTCTCCCGCGACGGCGACCACCCGGTGCAACGGGCGTGGCGCGAGCTGGACGTGGCCCAGTGCGGGTACTGCCAGCCCGGTCAGATGATGGCCGCGGCGGCGCTGCTCGCCCGTGATCCCGACCCCGACGACGAGGCGATCTCCGAGGCGTTGCGGGACAACGTGTGCCGGTGCGGCACCTATCCCCGCATCCGCGCCGCCGTGCGCCGGGCCGCCCGGATCATGCGGGAGGAACGGTGATCAGCAGGCGGACGTTGTTGCGCGGCGCGGGCGCCGGCGCTCTGATGGTGGCCGTGCCGATACCCGCGCTCGCCGTCGAGGGCCTCGTCCCGAACGTCTTCGTCCGGCTCGACGACGCGGGCCGGATCACCGCGACCGTGCCGAAGCCCGACAGCGGGCAGGGCGTGCGGACCGTCGTCGCGTTGATGGTCGCCGAGGAACTCGCGGTCGAGGTCGGTGACGTCACCCTGGAGCAGGCGCCGGGCGACTCGGCGAAGTACGGCTCGCAGTCGGTGTCGAACTCGACGTCGGTGCGCCAGCTCAGCACCCCGATCCGCACGGCCGCCGCGACCGCGCGCTGCCTGCTCGTCACGGCCGCCGCGCAACGGTGGCGGGTGCCGGTGAGCGAGTGCACCGCGAAGGACGGCGCCGTCCGCCACCCGCGCCGGGGCAGGCTGCCGTACCGCGCGCTCGTCCGCGCGGCCGCCGCGCTGGACCCGGCCACCGTGCCCGTGACGCTCATCCCCCAGGACCAGTGGCGGCTTCTCGGCAAGACCCGCGCCGGACGCGTGGACGCCCGCACCATCTCGACCGGCCGGGTGAAGTACGGCATCGACTCCCGCCCAGCCGGTGGTCTGGTGGCCGTGGTGGCGCGCCCGCCGTGGATCGGCGCCGTCCCGGACACCATTGACGACAGCGCGACCCGCGCCATCCCCGGTGTGGTCGACGTGATCACGCTCGCCGCTCCGGCCGACGGTCAGGGCGGCGTGGCGGTCCTCGCTCGGTCGACCTACCAGGCGTTGAAGGCCCGCGACACGCTGAAGATCACCTGGCGTGGCGGCACCCCTGCCGCCGACAGCCGGGCGTGGCTCGCCGACCTGCACGCCGCCCTGCCCGCGCAGAGCCCGATCACCGGCCTCCAGCGGACGTTCGAGATGCCGTTGCTCGCGCACGCGCCGATGGAACCGATGAACGCGACCGCGCACGTCCGTCCGGACGGCGCGACGATCTGGGTGCCGACCCAGGACCCCGGCCGGATCCAGACCCTGGTGGCCCAGCAACTCGGACTGCCCGCGACGGCCGTGCGGGTCGAGGCGGCGGCGTCCGGAGGGGCGTTCGGGCGGCGCATCGAGACCGACCAGGTGCAGGAGGCGGTGGCCTGTTCGCGCCGCGTCGGGGTGCCCGTCCAGGTGCTCTGGACGCGGGCCGACGACATGCGGCACGACTCGTACCGGCCGATGTCCGTGCACCGGCTGACCGCCGAGATCGGGCAGGACGGCCTGCCCGTCCGGCGTGCGCACGAGGTCGTCACCTGGCCGTTGACCGTCCTGCCGATCTTCTCGAACCCGGCCCTGATCAAGGCGAGCGGCGACCACTTCCCCTACGCCGTGCCGGGCGAGGTCACCGTCACCGTGCGCCCGGCCCCGCTGCGCACCGGTTTCTGGCGGTCGGTCTACTCGGGCCAGTTCGCCTACGCCGAGGAGAACTTCCTCAGCGAGATCGGCCGGCGGGCGGGCCTCGACCAGGTCGCGCTGCGCCGCACCCTGCTGCCCGCGACCTCGCGGCTGCGCAACGTGCTCGACACCGTCGCCGACCGCGCCGGCTGGAGCAGGCCACCCGCGCCGGGCACGGCCAGAGGCGTCGCGTGCCTGGAGGAGTACGGGTCCGCGATCGCGGTGATCGCCGTCGCCGATCCCGCCGCGCGCAGGGTCCTGCGGGTGCACGCGGCCGTCGACGTGGGCGTGGCGCTGCACCCGTCCGGGGTCAGGGCCCAGGTCGAGGGCTGCGTGTCCGACGCGCTGTCCACAGTGCTCGGTGCGCAGATCACGGTCCGGGACGGCCACGTCGCGGAGTCCTCGTTCGGCGACTTCACGTGGGCGCGGATCGACCAGTCACCGGACGTCGACGTCACGATCGTGCCGTCCGACGCCCCGCTCGGCGGGCTGGGCGAGCTCGCCTATCCCCCGGCCGCGGCGGCGATCTCGGCGGCGCTGGCCGGCGACACGCCCGTGACGGGCATGCCGATCGGGACCGACGTGGGGTGATCGGGCCGCTCTGCGATGATGGGGCCGTGGCCGAGGGAGACGAACTGGCGGTGCAGGACCGCCCCGACCAGGTGGGCGCGGACGTCGCCTCCTGGCCGACGGGCAGGCTCCTGTCGGTCGCGGCCCGCGTCGTGGAGAAGCGGTTCGAGGAGTTCCTCGCGAGCCGCGGCCTCACCCACGCCGGGATGATCACCCTGCACCACCTCGCGGACGGGCCGCGCTCGCAGCGTGAACTCGCCGTGCTGTGCCGGGTGACCGACCAGACCATGAGCCGCACGATCGAGCACCTCGACCGCGGCGGCCACGTCGTGCGCAGCCAGGACCCGAAGGACCGCAGGCGGACCTCGGTGAAGGTCACCCCGGCCGGGCGCAGGGCACTGGCCGCCGCGCGCCGCGAGGAACGCGAGTCCGACACGCTGCTCGGCGCCGTCGACGACTACGAGCACTTCCGGCGGCAGCTGATCGCGCTCATCGCGGCGGCGTCCACCGAGGCGTAGACGATGAGCGGACAGCTGTTCCGCCCTCTTCGCGAGCCCGCTTCACGTCACTGAACCGCACGCGGGGCGCTTTCGTTCGCGTGAAAGACACGCGGGGTCCCCGCGTGCCGCAGGGAAACGTGAGGTGAGCTCGCGAAGGGCGGGCTTTCGGCAAGATGTTCGGGCGGTGTCACGCAGGTCTGCCGGACGAGGGTCACGGAGTGAGCGGTGCGCGGCCTAAGCCCCTTCCCGGCCGCCGCAGGAGTCCCGGACGACCAGCCGCGTGGGCAGCACGATCGGCTCGGCCCGGGCGCCCTCGGTGATCATCGCCATGATCGCCTTCGCGGCCGCCACGCCGAACCCCGGCTTGTCCTGCGCCACCGTCGTCAGCGCGGGATCGACCACGGAGGCGATCTCGATGTCGTCGAACCCGACCAGCGCCAGGTCCTGCGGCACGCGCAGGCCGGCGGCACGGGCGGCGAGCACCGCGCCGACCGCCATCTCGTCGCTGGCCGCGAACACCGCCGTCGGCGGCTCGTCCAACGCGAGGAGCCGGCGCATGGCCGCGGTTCCGCTCGCCCGGTAGAAGTCACCGGGCACCACGTAGTCCTCGCGCGACGGGAAGCCCGCGTCGAGCAACGCCGTGCGGTAGCCCGACACGCGGGCGTCCGACGGCTGGTTGCCGCGCGGCCCGGTGATCGTCGCGATCCGGGTGTGCCCGAGGCCCACCAGGTGCCGGACGGCCTCCTGCGCGCCGCCGACGTTGTCCGACGTGACGTAGGTGGCGCGCGGTCCGTCCACGGCCACGTCCAGTGCCACGCACGGAACCCCGGACTGCGCGAACGCCTCGAACGCCTCGGCGTCCGACCCGCTGTCGATCAGCACCAGCCCGCCGAGGTGGTGGCGGCGGGTCATGTTCACGTACCCGACCGGGTCCGCGAGCGACGCGCCCACCTCACGGGCGTCGCCGCTGGTGGCGAGCATCAGCAGGTGGTAGCCGTGCGCGGACAGCGCGGATTTGAGGCCTATCAACAGGTCCTGGAGGTACGGGTGCCGCCAGTCCGGTCTGCGGTGGTCGGTGTCCCACACCAGGCCGATCATCGTCGACTGCCTCGTCGACAACGCCCGCGCCGACTCGTTGGGCCGGTAGTCCAGCTCGTCCGCGACCCGCAGCACCCGGGCCCGCGTCTCCTCGTTCACCGTTTCCGGCTGGTTGAAGACGCGCGACACCGTCGCCACGGACACGCCGCAGAGCTGGGCGATCTCTCGCCCGGTCGCCATCCGGCCTCCACTGAAATCGTAAGCGGTTACATAGACCGTACGAGCAGCAGTTCTCCTAGTCAAACGCCTGCCGAAGTTGATCTGTTTATCAGTTCGTTACTTGACTGACGCCGCGCAACACCGCTGTCATAGGCGCCACACACCTTCCCGCACCACCACTTGACCTTTCTTCAGCGCGCCCAGAAACCAACGGAGGCCTGGAAATGCGCCCCAAAGCACTCGCACTCGGCTGTGTCGCGCTCGCGACCGCCGTGGTGCTCGCCGGTTGCGGCAGCGACACCGCGTCCGGCGGCAAGACCAAGCTCACCATCGGGTTGTTCGGCAACTTCGGGTACGCCGAACTGCTCAAGGAGTACGCGGCGGCGCACCCCGACGTCGAGATCAGCGACCGGACGGCCTCCTACTCCGACCACCACAAGAACCTCGCCGCGCACCTCGCCACCAGCAGCGGCGCGGCCGACATCGAGGCCGTCGACACGGGGTACATCAACCAGTTCAAGGCCACGCCCGACAAGTTCGTCGACCTCAACACCAAGGGCGGTGACCAGCTCAAGGAGCGCTGGCTGCCGTGGAAGTGGGAGGGCTCGCTCAGCAAGGACGGCAAGCAGATCGGCTACGGCACCGACGTCGGCGGCCTCGCCATCTGCTACCGCCGCGACCTGCTGCAGAACGCGGGCCTGCCCGCCGACCGCGACCAGGTCGCCGCGCTCTGGCCGACCTGGCAGGACTTCATGAACGCGGGCAAGAAGTTCCAGGAGAAGGCGCCCGAGGGCGTGAAGTGGTTCGACGGCGGCCCGACCGTGCTCAACGCGATCGTCGGCCAGGCCTCGGTCGGCTACTACGACAAGTCCGACAAGATCGTCGTGGGCGAGAACAAGGAGGTCAAGGACGCCTGGAACCTCGTCGTCGACGGGGTGAACGCGGGCCTGTCCTCGAAGCTGCTGTACTCCACGCCCGTCTGGAACACCGGGTTCAAGCAGGGCCAGTTCGCGACCGTCACGTGCCCCGCCTGGCAGATGGCCAAGATCAAGGACCAGGCCGGCCCGGAGGCTGCGGGCAAGTGGGACGTCACGTCCGTGCCCGGCGGTGGCGGCAACTGGGGCGGCTCTTACCTCACGGTGCCGAAGTCCGGCAAGAACGTCGACAAGGCCGTGGAGCTGGCGGCGTGGCTGACCGCGCCCGAGCAGCAGGCCAAGGTGTTCAAGAGCGCCGGGCTGCTGCCGTCGATCCCGAAGCTGTACGAGGACCCGTCCATCGTGGACTTCAAGAACCCGTACTTCAACGACGCCCCGATCGGCAAGCTGTTCACCGACGCGGCGAAGAAGCTCAACCCGCAGTACCAGGGTCCGAAGGCGGGCGACATCCAGACCGCGATCGGCAACGCGATGCAGCGCGTCGAGCAGGGCAAGCAGAACGGCGAGGACTCGTGGCGCCAGTTCGTCGGCGACGTGCAGAAGTGATCCGCTGACATGGCAGTGATCGACAAGACGACCCGAAGGCACCGCTGGGACACGAAGTTCGCGCCCTACGGTTACGTGGCACCGTACTTCCTGATCTTCGGTGTCTTCGGGCTGTTCCCCCTGCTCTACACCATCTGGGTCTCGTTGCAGGAGCGCAACCTGCTCGACGAGGCCGCGGCGAAGCTCGTCTGGTTCGACAACTACGCGAAGCTGATGGCGGACCCGTACTTCTGGAACGCCATGGGCAACACGCTCAGCCTGTGGCTGCTGACCACGGTCCCGCAGATCCTGTTCGCGTTGTTCATAGCGCAGCTGCTCAACCGCAAGGTCCGCACCCGGACGCTGTTCCGGATGGGGGTGATCCTGCCGAACATCACCTCGGTGGCGGCGGTGACGATCATCTTCGCGCAGCTGTTCGGCCGCGACTTCGGTCTGATCAACTGGGTGCTCGGGCTGTTCGGCGCCGGGCAGATCGACTGGCAGGCCGGCACGGCGTCGTCGCACATCGCGATCGCCGTGATGGTGGTGTGGCGCTGGACCGGCTACCACGCGCTGATCTTCCTGGCGTCGATGCAGGCGATCTCGCCGTCGCTGTACGAGGCGGCCACGCTGGACGGGGCGAGCGGCCGTCAGCAGTTCTGGCGCATCACCGTTCCGCTGCTGCGGCCGCAGATCATCTTCACGACGATCATCGCGACCACCGGCAACATGCGCCTGCTCGCCGAGCCGTTGCTGTTCAACCCCGGTGCGGCGGCCGCGACGGGTGGTTCCGACCGGCAGTTCCAGACCGCGGCGCTCTACCTCTACGAGCAGGGCTTCACGAAGTACGACTTCGGCTACAGCTCGTCCATCGCGGTCGTGCTGGCCGTCGCCACGGTGATCGTCGCCGGGATCGGCTACCTGGTGACCAAACGGATCCGGACGGAGTGACCCCCATGACCGCTGTGCTGGAACGTCCCGCCCCGGCGCGGCCCACCGGGCCCGCCGGCAGGGCGCGCAGACTGGCCAGGCGCGTCGCCGGGCCGTGGACCTACGCCGCCCTGATCGCCGTGCTCGCCGGGTCGGCCTTCCCCGTGTACTGGTCGTTCGTGGTGTCCTCGCAGACACCGGACGCGATCGACAGCGTGCCGCCCGTGCTGGTGCCGGGCGGTCACCTGTTCGCGAACATCGCCCGCGTCTTCGACACCACCGACTTCGGGCTGGCGTTGCTGAACTCGATCGTCGTCGCGGGCACGGTGACGGTCTCGGTCGTGCTGTTCTCGACGCTCGCCGGGTTCGCGTTCGCCAAGCTGAAGTTCCGCGGCCGCAACGTGTTGTTGCTGCTGATCATCGGCACGCAGGCGATCCCGACCGAGCTCGGCATCATCCCGCTCTACATGATGATGGCCGAGTTCGGCTGGGCCGGTGAGATCCACGCGGTGATCGTGCCGGGGCTCGTGACCGCGTTCGGCGTGTTCTTCATGCGCCAGTACTTCGAGCGGGCGATCCCGGACGAACTGCTGGAGGCGGGCCGGATGGACGGCTGCCACTCGCTGCGGCTGTTCTGGCACGTCGCGCTGCCGGCGGCCCGTCCGGCGGCCGCGGTGCTGGGGCTGTTCACGTTCATGCAGGCCTGGAACGACTTCTTCTGGCCGCTGGTCGTGCTCACGCCGGAGAACCCGACCGTGCAGACCGCGCTGTCCACCTTGGCCAGCGGCTACACCACCGACTACACGCTGGTGCTGACCGCCGCGACGATCGGCACGGTACCCGTGCTGGCCGTGTTCCTGCTGTTCGGCCGCCAGATCGTCGGCGGCATCATGTCCGGCGCCGTCAAGGGCTGACCTCTTTTGGAGACTGTTGTGAGCAATCCGGCTTTCCGCTGGGGCGTGGCGACCTCGGCCTTCCAGATCGAAGGGGCGGCACGGGACGACGGCCGCGGACCGTCCATCTGGGACACCTTCGCGCAGGTGCCGGGGGCCGTGGCGAACGGCGACACCGGCGACGTGGCGGCCGACCACTACCACCGCTGGGCCGAGGACGTGCGGCTGCTCGTCGACCTGGGCGTCGACGCGTACCGGTTCTCGGTGTCGTGGTCGCGGGTCCAGCCGGAAGGACGGGGCAGGATCGAGCGGCGCGGCCTCGACTTCTACCGCAGGCTGGTGGAGTCGTTGCTGGACAACGGGATCGAGCCGTTCGTCACGCTGTACCACTGGGACCTGCCGCAGGCGCTCGAGGACGAGGGCGGCTGGCGCACCCGGTCGACGGCGGGCTGGTTCGCCGACTACGCCGCCCTCGTGCACGACGAACTCGGGGACGTCGTCCGCAAGTGGACGACGCTGAACGAGCCGTACTGCTCGGCGGTCGTCGGCTACGGCGAGGGCCGGCACGCGCCCGGTGCCCGTGAGGGCCACGGCTCGCTGGCGGCCGCGCACCACCTGCTGCTCGGCCACGGCCTGGCGGTGCAGGCGATGCGCGCGGGCGGCGAGCCCGGCGAGTTCGGCATCGTGCTGAACCAGTCCCCCGCCGTGCCGGTCACCGACTCGCCCGCCGACGTGGCCGCCGCGACCCGGCAGGACGTCCTGCTGCGCCGCCAGTTCACCGACCCGCTGTTCGGCGGCGCGTACCCGGACGAGATGACGTCGATGTTCGGCGACATCAGCGACTTCTCGTTCCGGCACGACGGCGACCTGGAGGTGATCGGCCAGCCGCTGGACTACGTCGGCCTCAACTACTACTACCGGCTGCACGTCGCCGACGCCCCGCACCGCGAGCCAGACCCGGCCAAGCGCACGGCCCACGACATCGGCGTCGACACGACGCGGCTGCCGGACGTCCCGCGCACCGGCATGGGCTGGCCCGTCGAACCCGAGGGCATGACGGTCGCGCTGGCGGACCTGAAGGCCCGCCACCCCGGCCTGCCGCCGGTCTACGTCACCGAGAACGGCTGCGTCTACCCCGACAACGCCGACTTCGAGGACGCCGAACGGATCGCGTTCCTCGGTGACCACATCGCGGCCGCGCAGGCGGCGGGGGTCGACCTGCGGGGCTACTTCTGCTGGTCGCTGCTCGACAACTTCGAGTGGGCGCACGGCTACAAGCACCGGTTCGGCCTGGTGCACGTCGACTACCAGACGCTGCAACGCACTCCGCGGGCCAGCTACCACTGGTACCGGGCGCACATCGCTAAGGCACGGCAGGGCAGCTGACGGCGGGAGTCCTCAGGTCCAGCAGGTAGTCGTCGACGTTGGACCTGGTGCAGGCGCTGCGCGGGTAGGCGATGTGGCCCCAGCCCTCGTAGGTGAGCAACGCCGTGTTGCGCGGCGCCTGCTTCCTGATGCTGACCGCCCACTCGTGCGGGGTGGTCGGGTCGTACCTCGCGTTGATCACCATGATCTTCGGTGCGTCCCCGATGTCGAGGCGGTGCGGCGGGTTGGCGGGCCTGCCCTCCACCCCGGCGCACGCGGTCGCCTCGTCGTGGCCGAGGAAGCTGCCACGCATGATCGGTGCGCGGCGCAGCTCGTCCTCCCGCATCCGCTGGTAGTCGCGGAAGTTCTCCAGGCGCAACGAGAAGTCCTGGCACACGCTGGCCAGCCGGACCGACTCGTAGTTCGGTTCGAAGGCCAGGCCCCTCGCCGTCGGCGTGCCGGTGATGAGATCGGCGGCGTAGAACCAGTCCGGGCCGCGCAACGCGAAGTACATGCTGTCCAACAAGCTTTGCCGACCACCCGGTTCGGCGTCGGCGCGCACCAGCGCCGCCTCCCACGCCGCCCGCACGTCCTGACCGTGCACAGCGCATTCGGTGCTGCCCGCACACCACTTCTCGAACTCGCGGAACGCGTCGTCCGAGGCCGCCGCCCGGTCTCCCACGAACCGCAGGAGGTCCGCGCTGTGGTCGACCACGCTGTCGAGCACCATCGCCCTCAGGTTGCGGCCGAAGCGTTCGGCGTACACCTGCCCGAACGTCGTGCCGTACGACAACCCGAAGTAGCTGATCCTCCGTTCACCCAGCGCCCGGCGCGCCGCGTCCAGGTCCCGCGCCACCGACGCGCCGTCGGCGTGGTCGAACACCGGACCGCTGCGCTCGCGGCACTTCTCCAGGACGTCCCGGTTGTGCCGCAGCAACGCGTCGAACCCGGCCTCGTCCGCGGGGTGGATCGACGGACCGCCGAAGACCAGGTCGTCGCAGCGGATCGCCTGGCTGCCACCGGTACCGCGCTGGTCGACGCCGACGATGTCGAACCGCGCCCGCACCTCCGCGCTGAACAGCCCGGACAACGCGAACTCCGCCGCCGACCCGCCCGGCCCGCCGGGGTCGACGACGAGCACACCGATCCGCCGGGACGGATCGGTGGCCCTGTGCCGGGCGATCGCGAGGTCGATCTTCGCGCCCCGCGGCTTCGCCCAGTCCAGCGGCACGGTCAGCGTCGCGCACTCACCGTCCGGGTTGTCCTGGCAGGGCGCCCACGCGAGGGAGTGCGCCTCGGCGTGCGCCACGCCCCCCGCGAACACCAGCACCGCGACGGACAACGCCAGTACCCGCTTCACCGACCGCACAACGCCCCCTGCAGCTCGTCGTGCGGCCCAACCTAGCGAGAAAGCGCTCTCACCGGCGGAGCCGTTCGGCGGCAAGCCTCCCCGAGATCAGCACCGGCGGGATCCCGACACCGGGCGTGGTCCCGCTGCCCGCCAGCACCACGTTCCCGTCCCGGAACGGCAGGTTGCCCGGCCGGAACGGACCGGTCTGCGCGAACGTGTGAGCGGCGGAGAACGGCGTTCCCGCGGCCTGGCCGTCGCGGGCCCAGTCGTCCGGCGTCACCACCGCGAGCGGTTCGGCGTCCACGAGGAGCTTGCGCGCCACCATCTCGTCCACGAGCTCCTCCGCGTACCGCGAGGCCAGCCTGTCCCAGCGCAACGGCGCGGTGTCGAGGTTCGGGCACGGCGCCAGCAGGTACTGCAGGTGCCGCCCGTCCGGCGCGAGCGCGGGGTCGGTCAACGTCGGGGTGGTGAGCAGCAACGACGGGTCGCTCATCAGCCTGCCCCGCTTGATGATCTCGTCGAACGTGCCGTTCCAGCTGCCGCCGAACGAGATCGTGTGGTGCGCGAGGTCGTCCGCCACCGCACGGGCGCTGAGGTGCACGACCACCGCCGACGGCGACCACCGCAGCGGCCGGATCCGGCGTGGCCGGCCGCGCAACAACCTGCTGCTCTGCGCGGGCCCGGTGGCGAGAACGACCGCGTCACAGGGGAATCTGGTCCCCGCCCGCACCGCGCTGACCCGCGCGCCGGTGCGTTCCAGTTCGGTGACCTCGACGCCGTGGTGGAACCGCACCCCGGCGTCCGCGGCCGCGTCGGCCAGCGCCTGCGGTACCGCCCGCATCCCGCCGCGCGGGAACCACACTCCCGCCACGGTGTCCATGTAGGCGATCACGGCGTAGGCGGCCAGCGCGTCCTTCGGCGCCACCCCCGCGTACAGCGCCTGGAACGTGAAGACGCGCCGCAGCCGTTCGTCGCGCAGGAACCGCCCGACGGCCTTGTCGAGCGACCCGAATCCGCCCAGGCGGGTGAGCCGCACGAGGTCCGGCCCGGCCAGGTCGAGCGGCGAGTCGAAGCTCGCGCCGATGAACCTGTCGCGCTCCACCTCGTACAGCTTCGTCAGCCACGCCCGCAGGTCGCGGTACCCCTGCGCCTCGCGGTCCCCGGCGAAGTCGCGGACCGCCTGCTCCATCCGGTCCGCGTCGGTGTGCACGTCGAGCGCCGTGCCGTCGGCGAACGACGCGCGGTAGGCCGGGTGCAGCGGCAGCAGTTCCAGGTGGTCCTCGAGCTTCGACCCGACGGCGGCGAACGCGTCCTCGAGCAGTTCGGGCATGGTCAGCACGGTCGGCCCGGTGTCGATCCGGTGCCCGTCCACGTCGAGGCGGCCCGCGAGCCCGCCGGGGTGCGGCTGCCGTTCGAGGACCGTCACCTCGTGCCCGGCGCCGCGCAGGTGCAACGCCGCCGACAAGCCCGAGAGACCGGCACCCACAACGACCACGTGGTCCGTGCGGCCCTTCACCACGTTCACCATCAGGTCGTCCTCGCCACGGCACGGCCGGCGAGGCGCACCAGCGCGTGGCGTGCGTCGGCGTCGATCGCCGCGCGGTCCAGCGCCGCGAGCCCCGACTCCGCCAGCCGGGCGATGTGCTTCTCCACCACGGCGACCGCACCCAGGTCGACGAGCAACGCACACACGTCGTCGATCATCCTCTCGCTCTTGTCCCCGCTCTCCAGGCAACGCCGGAGTGTCCTCAACGCCGCAGGTTTGCCCTGCGCGCGGGAGAGCGCGATCGACATCAACGGCGTCCGCTTGCCCTCCCGCAGGTCCTCCCCCACCGGCTTGCCGGTGACCGACGGGTCGCCGAACACCCCGATCAGGTCGTCCCGCAGCTGGAACGCGACCCCGATGTCGTGCCCGTACGCCCGCAGGCAGTCCACGACGTCCTCCGGGGCGCCCGCCAACGCCGCCCCGAGGTGCAACGGCCGTTCCACGGTGTACGCGGCGGTCTTCAGCGCGGCCACCCGCAGGGCGTGCTCCATCGACTCCTCGCGCCGGGCGACGGCGAGCAGGTCGAGGTGCTGGCCCAGGATCATCTCGGTCCGCATGGACTGCCACGGTTCCCACGCGCGGTGCAGCGCGTCGGCGGGCAGCCCGGCCGTGACGAGCGCGTCGTCCGCCCACGCCAGCGCGAGGTCGCCGACCAGGATCGCCGCCGAGTCGCCGTACTGGCGGGTGCTCCCGGCCCATCGCTCACGCAGGTGCCGGGCCGCGAACGTCTCGTGCACCGACGGCTTGCCGCGCCTGGTCGCAGACCGGTCCATCACGTCGTCGTGCACGAGCGCGCAGCACTGCAGCAGCTCCAACGCCACCAGCGCGCGCACCACGTCGTCCGCGTGCGTCGACCCGCCGGCCGCCCGCCAGCCCCACCACGCGAACGTCGGCCGGATCCGCTTGCCCCCGGCCATGATCAACCCGGTCAGCTCGGCCGCGAGCTCGGGCGCGCGGTCCTCGCGGACGCGCAGGAAGTCGTGCAGAGCGCCGTCGAGCTGGACGCGGAAGTCGTCCACCTGCGACGGGCAAGCGCTGGTCAGCAGCGACATCGGCGGTCCCTTGAGGAGTTGGGGTTCATCTCGTCCGAGCTAAGCAGCGCACCGGCGGGTCTGCATGATGAGCACCGCCGTTGTGCGGAGCGCAACTCGCGGATTTAGCGTGAGGGGGACCTCCTCCGCGAAAGGACAGCTGATGTCGGCTGAACGCGAACTGGACGCCGCGGGCGTGACTGCGCCGGCGTTGCGCGACGCGTACCGGCGCTGCCGCGAGCTCAACGCCCAGCACGGCCGGACCTATTACCTGGCAACGAGGTTGCTCAGCGCGGAGCAACGGCCCGCCGTGCACGCGCTGTACGGCTTCGCCCGCTGGGTGGACGACGTGGTCGACGACGTCCACAGTGGACTCGGCGAGAAGACGGCGGCGCTGACCGCGATCGACGCGCGGCTGCGGGCCGCCCTGGCCGGTGAGGCGCCGGACGACCCGGTGCTGGCGGCGCTCGTCGACACCGTGCACCGCTACGACATCCCCCTCCAGCACTTCCAGGACTTCATGGCGTCGATGCGGATGGACCTCTCCGTCACCGACTACCCCACCTACGCCGACCTCGAACGCTACGTGCACGGGTCCGCCGCCGTGATCGGCCTGCAGGTGCTGCCGGTGCTCGGCACCAGCACCTCGCGGGAGGAGGCCGAACCCGCCGCGGCCGCGCTCGGCATCGCGTTCCAGCTCACGAACTTCATCCGCGACGTCGGCGAGGACCTCGACCGCGGCCGGGTGTACCTGCCCGCCGACGAGCTCGCGGCGTTCGGGGTCGATCGCGAACGCCTGCTGCACGCCCGCGCCAGGGGACACGCCGACCAGCAGGTCCGCGCCGCCCTGCGGGACCAGGTGCGCCGGGCCCGGCAGGTGTACGAGCGGGCGTGGCCGGGCATCGGCATGCTCGCGCCGCGCTCCCGGCCGTGCGTGCTCACCGCCTACCGCCTGTACGGGCGGATCCTCGACCTGGTCGAGGACGCGGACTGCGACGTGCTGTCCCGCCGCGTCGTCGTGTCGAACGGCAGGCGGCTCGCCGTCGCCCTGCCCGCGCTGGCGAGGGCGGTGTTCGCCCGTGCTGCCTGACCGGTTCCCGTTGCGGATCTACTCCAGCCCGCCGTGGCGCGAGCAGCGCCCCACCTGGCAGGACGCCAAACCGGCGTTGATCGAGGCGGCCCTCAAGCGTGCGAGCGCCCGGCCGTCCGGCAACTGGTTCGTCGCGGGCGCGAGCTCGGACGTCGTCAAGGGCAGGCCGACCGGGCGCGTCATCGCGGGCCAGGAGCTCGTGCTCTGGCGCGGGCCGCACGACACGCTGCTGGCGGGCTCCGGGTCGTGCCCGCACCTCGGCGCTCCCCTGTGCGACGGCGCCGTGGCCGAGGGCAAGCTCATCTGCCGCTGGCACGGGCTCGCGCTCAACGGCAAGCGGTTCGGTTCCTGGACGCCGTTCCCCGCGCACGACGACGGCGTGCTGGTCTGGGTGCGCCTCGACGAGGCAGGGGGTGAGGAACCCCTGCCCGCCCCGGTGCTCCCCGAGCGCCCGCCGGCCGGGTCGATCGACGCGGTGGCCACGCTGATCGGCCGCTGCGACCCCGAGGACGTGGTCGCGAACCGGCTCGACCCGTGGCACGGCGCGTGGTTCCACCCGTACTCGTTCGCGAACCTGGACGTGCTGGAGACGCCGACCGAGACCGAGGACAGGTTCCTGGTGGAGGTGACGTTCCGGCTGGCCGGACGGGTCGGCGTGCCGGTGCTCGCCGCGTTCACCTGCCCGGAGCCGCGCACGGTCGTCATGCACATCGTGGAGGGAGAGGGCGAGGGCAGCGTCGTCGAGACCCACGCGACGCCGATCGGTCCCGGTCGCACCGCCGTCGTCGAGGCGACCATCGCGCATTCGCACCGGCGCGGGTTCGCGCTGGCAAGGCCCGCCGCGGGGGCGTTGCGGCCGGTCATGCGCTGGGCGGCGGCCCGGTTGTGGCGCGACGACCTCGCGTACGCCGAACGTCGGTACTCACTGCGCCGGAAGGGTCGTTTTCCGGACTGAGCGAGTCGAGTTGCGTCGTTTCTGAGTCGATTTTAGGATGGTGCTCCCACCACCGAGGTCGACTCATCCGAGGACGTGCGCCATGCCCGAATTGTCCCGTCTGCCTCAGCCGGTCGCGGAGTCCTGGGACTGGCAGCTCGCCGGCCTCTGCCGAGGCATGGACAGCGCCTACTTCTTCCACACGCCCAACGAACGCGGCTCCGCGCGCGACCGGAGGGAGGCCGCGGCGAAGGCCATCTGCCAACGCTGCCCGGTCATGGAAAAATGTCGGTCGCACGCGCTGGAGGTCCAGGAGACCTTCGGCATCTGGGGCGGACTCGGAGAGAGCGAGTTGAGGGAGATTCTGGCGAAACGCGCGCGCAGGACGTGACGTACACGCCCCGCGCCGTGGCGGGCATGCTCGGCATCGCCCCCACCACCCTGAGAACCTGGGACCAGCGTTACGGCCTGGGTCCTTCGGCGCGCACGGACGGCGGTCACCGCCGGTACGAGGACGCGGACGTCGAGGTCCTGCGCCGGATGGTCGTGCTGACCTCCCAGGGCGTCGCGGCCGCCGCGGCGGCGGTGCTGGCCCGGCAACGCCCGGTCGCGCCTCCTGCGGGGACGCGCACGCCGATCTGCGCCGAGGACGCCGCGATGGCGCAGCACCACTTCCTGGACGCGGCGAAACGCCTCGACGAACCGGCCATGTCCGACGTGGCCTCGAAGCTCCTCAACGGGCACGGCGTCGTGTCGGCGTGGGAGTCGGTGTTCGTCCCGGCGATGGTCGCGCTCGGGGAACTGGTCGCCGACACCGGGCAGGGCGTCGAGGTAGAACACCTGGCCAGCGCGAGCGTGCTGCACGCGTTGCGCGGCATCCCCCGCACCACCGAACCGGGCGTGCTCGCCGCGTTGCTGTCGTGCGCTCCGGACGAACAACACTGGCTGCCGCTGGAAGCGCTCGGCGCGGCGTTGTCCGAAGAGGGCTGCATGTGGGGCAACCTCGGTGCTCGGGTGCCCGCTCCCGCGTTGTGCGACGCCGCGGAACGGTTGCGGCCGAGCGTGGTCCTGGTCTGGGCGCACAGCCCCGACCTCGCGCTGCAGGTGCCGCTCGCGGAACTGGGGTCGCGGTCGGACGCGCTGGTCGCGGTCGCCGGCGCCGGGTGGCACGGCCTGCAACTGCCGTCGTTCGTGCGTCGGCCGGCGTCGCTGAACGACGCCGTGCAGCTCGTGCTCGACCGCGTGCGCTGAACATCTGGCCGACAGTCCTGCCGCGCCCCTGAACCACCTTCACGTTTCACTGACCGCACGCGGGGGACCTCGCGTGCACTCCAGCAACGTGAAGCACGCTCGCGAAACCGGCGCGACCATGGACAGGCCTTCCGGCCGAGTGCTCAGGGGATCGCCCGCTCTTCCTCCACTCGTGCCGTCAGAAGATCTCCCTCGTCTTCTCCTGCTGCCGCACCTCGTTCAGGTCGGCGAGCCGGCGCAGTCCCTGCACCGCGCGGACCATCCGGTGGTTGCCGCTCACCTGCTGCTCGTGCTGGTCGAGCCACGCCCAGTAGCCGGCGGTGAACGGGCACGCGCGTTCGCCCGTACGTTTCCTGGGGTCGAACCAACAGGTCTTGCAGTGGTCGGTCATGCGGTTGAGGTAGGCGCCGCCGCTCAGGTACGGCTTGGTGGCGATCACACCGCCGTCCGCGTGCTGGCTCATGCCGATGACGTTCACCGGCATCACCCACGGGAAGCCGTCGACGAACGACGTGACGAACCAGTCGTTGAGCGCGGCCGGGTCGTAACCCCGTTGCAGGGCGTGGTTCCCGAGCACCATCAGCCGCTGGATGTGGTGCACCCAGCCGTGGTCGCGGACGCCTTCGAGCGCGGTCCGCAGGCAGGCGGCCCGGACGGTGCCGGGCTTGAGGTCCGTCCACCACCGCGGCAGTGCGGTGGTGGCGCGGAAACCGTTGCGGTCGCGGTAGTCGTCGCCGAGGTGCCAGTACAGCTGCCAGACGTACTCGCGCCAGCCGAGCACCTGCCGGACGAACCCCTCGACGCTCGCCAGGGGCGCGTCGCCGGCGCGGTAGGCGTCCTCGGCCGCGTAGACGACCTCGAGCGGGTGCAGCAGGCCGTGGTTGAGGGGGACGGACAGCAGCGAGTGCGCCATCGTCCAGTCCTTGGTCAGCACGGCGTCCTCGTGCGGGCCGAAGTGCGGCAGCCGGTCGCGGACGAAGACCTCCAGCGCCTGCAACGCCTCCGCGCGCGTGATGGCGAACCTGCGCGGCCCGTCCCTGCCCACGGCCGGCAGGTCCAGCGCGTCCAGGTCGGCCCGGACCTCGGCGTCGATCTCGTCCTCTTCGGGCCACCACGGCGCCGGGACGTCCAGCCGGGGGCGTTTCGGTGCGGGCTCGCGGTTCTCGGCGTCGAAGTTCCACCGGCCGCCGACCGGGTCGCTGCCCTCCATCAGGACGTCGAACCGGGCTCGTTGGAAGTGGTAGAAGTCCTCCATCAGGAACTTCTCGCGGGTGCCCGCCCAGGCCGCGAACTCGTCGCGGGACAACGCGAACGCATTGGTGGGCAGGATCCGCACGCCCAGGTCTTCGAGCATCCGCACCGCGGCGGCCGACCCCGGCTGGTACGCCGACACCGGTCCCTTGAGCTTGCGGATCGCCTCGCCGTAGGTCTCGGCTCGCACGAGGGTGACGCGATCGGGGAACTCGGCGGCGAGGTGCCGCATGCCGGACAGCACGAGGTGCAGCTTCTGCCGGTGGTAGGGCCTGCGGCGCAACGCTGCGGCGGACTCGACCAGCACGACGTCCTCGTTCCCGGTGAGGAAGTGGGGGCCGAGCTGGTCTCCGAACAACACCAGGGTCATCGAGCACCGTTCAGGTCGGTCAGCACGGCGTGCGCGGCTCTGCGCCCGGAGTGCAGGGCGCCCTGGATCGAGCTGGTGTCGCGGTGGTCGCCGCACACGTACCGGCGTTCGCCCGCGCGGACCGACTGCTTGAGCCGGTGCGGGGCCGTCATCGCGGGCAGGGCGCGCGGGATCTCGTAGCGCCGCAGCATCTCCCACCGGCTGGTGTCGGCGCGGTACAGGCGTTCCAGGTGCTTGCGGACCGACTGCTCGTCGGCGTCGCCGAGCACCGAGGCCTGCACGAGCGGGGCCTTCGGTGAGTACGGCCGGGAGACCTCGGACATCACGGCCGTGTTCGCGACCGGGCCGCCGCCGGCGTCCACGACCAGGCAGCCGTCCCGCAGCGGGGACCTCGGCGGACGGAAGTACCAGGTGGTCACGCCGTTCCAGCGCGGTTCGGCGAGGCCCGGCAGCAGGCGGGCGGCGGTCGTCCCGTCGGTGGCGACGACCACGGCGTCGGCGGCGATCCTGCCGCCCTCCTCCAGGTCCACGCCGTTGTCGTGGACGGCACGCACGGTGGTGTGCAGCTGGACGCTGTGGGCGGGCAGCCGTTCCGCCATCGCCTTCGGCAGCTCCCCCATGCCCAGCGCGGGCACGGCGGCGCCACCCCGGGCGAAGCTGCGCCACACCAGGTGGAAGAACCGCGACGACGTGGTCAGCTCGCGTTCGAGGAAGACCCCGGACAGGAACGGCTGGAACACCGCCTCGACCGCGCGGTCCGACAGGCCGAGGGCTCGGAGCGCGTCCCTGGTCGGGCGGTCGGGGGCGGAGAGCAACGGCCGGGCCGGGCCGAACGCGTCCGGGCCGGAGAACCGGGCGACGGCGGCCACGTCCCGCGCGCTCAGCACGTGCTGGCGCAGGAATCCGTCCCACGCCGACGGCCCGCTGCGGGGATCGGCCAGCAGGTCGTGCCTGCCGTCGTCGTGCACGAACACGCCGGGCCGGAAGTGCCGCAGCGGCAACGGGTCCAGGTTCAGCCGCACCAGGTCCGGGTAGGCGGGCAGCAGGATCTGGAAGCCGCGGTCGAACCGCACGCCGTCCTCGACGTCGGTCCGGACCCGGCCGCCGACCTCGTCCGCCGCCTCCAGCACGGTGACCTCACGCCCCGCCGCCGTCAGCTCCAGCGCGGCGCTCAGGCCGGCCAGCCCGGCTCCCACCACGACGATCACAGCGTCCTCCAGCGTCGGGCGGCCGAGCGCAGCAGCGGCACGCGGCCCTCGGTCGGCACGGTCCACAGCTCGGTGCCCGCGACGCCCCAGCGGCTCAGCAGGTGGTTGGCGGCGGCGAAACCCGTGGTGGCGGCCCGTTCCATCAACGCGACGGGCAGGTCGATCCGCACCAGGTCGCCCGCGACGACCAGGAACTCGTCCGGCGTCGTGACGGTGGGCCTGCCGGCATGGCCACCGGCGGGGAACAACGGGCAGTCGGCGCGCAGCTCGTGCCGTTCGTCGATGATCGCCGCGCGTTTGGTCTCCGGGTAGACCTCGGTGAGCTGGGTCCACAGCCGGGACTTCGCATCCTCTTCATCCACATCGGACGGCAGCGCGTAGCCGTGCAGCTCCACGACGGAACCGCCGGTGCGCGCCGCCCAGGCCCGTGCCTCGTGCTCGTAGTGGTCGAGGACGCTGATGTTGTCGAGCAGGTCGTGGCCGCCGGTGCCGAGGAAGCCCGGCCGGTCCGCGTCGACCGGGGCGTCGAGCCAGTACCGCGACACCAGGAACCTCGGTGCCGTGCGGAGTGCGCCGACCTTGTCCCGCCAGGCCTGGTCGGCGAGCGCCGGTGAGGCGTCGACCAGGGCGCGCAGGCCGGGGACGTCGGCGGCGAGCACGACCGCGTCCGCCTCGATGGCGCCCTCGCCGATGCCGACCTCGAAGCGCTTGCGCTCGCCGGGGCGCACGGCGCCGACCTCGGTGCCCGTGCACACCGTCGCGCCCAGCAGGGCGAGGTGGCGGCGCAGCGGTTCCCACAGGCCGTGCGGGAACGGGTCGGCGGCGACGTCGAACAGCAGTCCCTCGCTGGAGCCGAGGAAGTAGATGTGGAACATCAGCGCCAGTTCCGCCGCCGACATCTGCGTGGGGTGCGCGAAGAAGCTGCGGGAGAACACCTCGAACGCCAGGGCGTGCGCGGCCTCGGGGAACCTGATGCGTTGCAGGTAGGTCGCGGCGTCGAGGCCGTCGAGCTCCTCGTACACCCGCGGCACGGACACGTCGAGCAGGCTCAGGGCCGCGCGGGCGTTGACGTCCGGCAGGTCGCCCCAGCGGAACGTGGGGCTGCTCCGGAGGAACGCCAGCGCGTTCCACGGCACGGCGGTGGGCAGCGTGGCGAACGTGTCGCGGTGCCCGGAGGCGTGCTGCAGCGGGTAGTCGGGCAGCGGCGTGAGGGCCCGGCCCGCCGGGTCCACGCGCTTGAGGAGGGACCGGAGGTTGTAGTACTGCCGGAAGAACGCGTGGAAACCGCGCGTCATCGTGGCTTCGCTGCCGTCCTTCAGCCTCGTGCTCCACCCGCCGACGCGGCCACCGAGGTGGTTCTCCCGTTCGCACAGCACGACTTTCGCGCCGCGTTCGGCGAGCAGCGTCGCGGCGGCGAGCCCGGCGATGCCGCCACCCACCACCACGACCACGGGCGCGTCCCCGTCGAACTGCGCGCGCCCTGCCGGTGCCGGGATCCGTACGGCCCTGCGATCCTTCACGACCGCGCCTCCGGTGCCTGGCCGCGGAACGTGTGCACGACGCCCAGTTGCATGCCGGGCACGGGCGCGCTGCGCACGGCGGTGAAGCCGTTGCGCCGCAGCCGGTTCCGGAGGTCCGTGGCGCCGTCGAAGTCCATGACGCTGCGCCACAGGTAGGTGTAGAGGCTGCGGTCACCGGTGACCAGCCAGCCCATCGGCACGACGAACCCGCACAGCGCCGTCCACACGGCCGTGCTGATCGGCGAGTCGCGCACCGAGTACTCGTGCAGCACCAGGGTTCCGCCCGGCTTGAGCATCTCGCGGACCCTGGTCAGCGTCGTGTCGGGTTCGGGCAGGTTGCGCACCAGGTAGGCGGCGAACACCGCGTCGAACTCGCCCTCGTCGACGTCCTCCGCGCGGCTGTGGACGAACCTCACCCGGTCCGGCCAGCGCTTCTGCCTCGCTCGCGCGATCATGCCCGCGGACGCGTCCACGGCGACGACCTCCACGCCGGGCGCGGCGGTGAGCAGCGCCGCGGTGGACGCGCCGGTGCCGCAGCCCAGGTCGAGCACCCGCATGCCGGGCCGCAGGCCGAGCGCTCCCGCCGAGCGGCGCAGCGCCTGGTGGTAGCCGGGGTTGAGCCCGACGAGGAGGTCGTAGCCGCGCGCCGCGCGGTCGAACTTCCCCGGTACCTCAAGCTTGTTCACGTGCGAGCCTTCCCCGTTCCCACAACAGCAACACGGCGGTGACCATGGCGAACCCGTAGAGGAAGTCCTCCACGGGGATGTCCCACGGCACCCGCACCCCGCTGATCGCCCAGTCCGCGTACAACACGATCGGGGCGTCGAGTCTCGTCAGCCAGCCGTCCACCGGCACCTGGAACCCGAGCACGATCGCCATCGTGATCCAGTACGCCGGTCTCCTGAACAACCCGGTGCGCAGCAGGCAGAACTCCAGCAGCAACACCACGACCACCGCCGTCGCCGCGGCGAACGAGTACTCCTCAACCATTGCGCAACCAGCGTTCCTGATGCCCGCGCACCGCCTCGTAGGTCAGCACCGCGCACAGCGGGATCGCCACGAAGAACAGCACTTCCTCGATGGGCAGCACGCCGCCGATCAGCACCCCCGTCGTCGCCTCCGGGTGGAAGCTCCAGTGGCCGCGCAGGATCGCGACGAAGTCCCAGACCGCGAGCACGACCAGCACGGGTGCGACGGCCCGGGCGAGCTCGGGAGCACGGCGGTACACGCCGCGTCCCATCCACTCCAGCGGCACGGTGATGAGCACGCACACACCCAGAACCGCCAGGTACTCGTACTGGCTTCGCATCTCGGACCTCCCACAACGACCGTATGGGCGGTCCGTCGACTCTGCACAACGGCGAGCGATCTTTCTTCGCCGGTCAGGTCAACTCCGCTTTGGAGATCGCGTAGTAGGCGTCCACAGTGTCACCGTCGATGCCCATGTACGCGTCGATCCACGCCGCCGCCGCACGCACCAACACGAGCACAGCGACGAACTGCTGCTCCTCCGTCAACCTCGCCAAAACCAACGACACCCGCTGGTCATCACCGGACGCCAGGCCGCTCAGGAGATCCGAGGCCACCGCCGTCGTCTGGGGGTCCTCGCCGGGCAAGGACACCGGAATGCGAGCGGACGGCGCCAGCGCACCGCGAGGAACACCGCGCAGCAGGACCGCCGCGCACGTGTCGATCGCGACCACCCGCGTCCGTTCGTCTCCCGCCAGACACCTCGCGGCCTCCACGGACCACTGGTGATCACGGCGGTTGACCGCGCCCACGGCGGCCAGCGTCAACTCCCTGGCCTGCACGTCGTCGAGCCGGTGCATCGACTCCCTGCCTCCTACTCAGTCGGCCCCGACTGGAATGCGTGCCCCCGCACGACTTCTGTGTTGCTACAACGTCCAGACATGGTCAAACGACCGTGGGGCCGCTGCATGACGAGTGGCCAGGAGTTCACTCGTCCGCAGCAGTGTCACCACTACCCCAAACGTGTTCAGATGTTGCTAACATCCCGATGGTGCCAACACGACACCTCTACGTGGTCCGCCACGGCGCCGCGGACGCGTTCGGCGACCTGACCCCGGCCGGCGAACGGCAGACCCGCTTCCTGGGCGAACGCCTGTCCCGCTCCCCGATCACCGCCGTCTGGCACTCGCCGCTGGCGCGTGCCGCGCGCACGGCCGAACTGCTCGGCCAGCACCTGCCGGGGGTGCCTGTCTCGGAGGCACCTGAGCTGGTCGACCACGTGCCGCACGTGCCCGCGTCGCCACCGCCCGCCTGGGCCGGGTTCTTCGACGGCTACTCCGCCGCGGAGGCGGCGACCGGGGAGCGGTTGGCCCAGGCGTTGACGGACAGGTTCGCCCGGCCCGCCGACGTGGAGGCGCACGAGGTGCTGGTGACACACGCCTACCAGGTGGCGTGGCTGGTGCGGCACGCGCTGGGCGCGCCGGCCGACCGGTGGCTGGCGATGAGCTGCGGGAACACGGCGTTGACGGCGCTCCGGTTCCGGGAGGGCACGCCGCCGACCTTGGTGGTGTACAACGACATGAGCCACCTGCCGGAGGAGTTGCGGTGGACTGGCTTCGGGCCGGGCACCCGCCCCTGACCCGGCGCGGCCGCCGCGCTGATCACGCCCGCGCGGCGACCTCGTCGGACAGAGCCCGCGCTCAGGCCCGCCGCAGCTCGACCTGCGCCGCGCGCAGTCGGTCGGCGTCGTCCCCGGAAGCCGCTCCCACCACGTCGTCCACCCACCCGAGCAGCCGCCGCACCGACCCGTCCGCCCCGCCCGCCACCACCTCGGCCGCACCGAGCACCACGGCACCGCTGGTCCCGTCGAGGCTGACCACCTCCCCCACCCCGACCGTGCGCCCGCCCACCACGACCGACTCACGCCCCACCTCGAGCGCGGCCAGCCCGACGACCGCGGGCTTGCCCATCGACCGCGCCACCACGGCGGCATGACTGGCCGGCCCTCCGCGAGCGGTCACGACGCCGGTCGCCGCCGCCAGGCCCCGGATGTCGTCCGGCGACGTCTCCGGCCGCACCAGCACGACCGGTCCGCCGACCGCCATCCGCACCGCCTCGTCCGCGGTCACCGCGACCCGCCCCACGGCGACCCCGGGACACACGCCCGTTCCCCGTCCCAGCACCTCCGCACCCGCCACGAGTCGCGGCGTGCGGACATGCCGCAGGTCCTCGGGCGACACCCGCACCAACGCCTCGTCCCGGCCGATCACCCCCTCGTCGGCGAGGTCGACGGCCAGGCGGACGGCCGCGGCCCCGGCGAACCGTCCCGGCCGCACCTGCAACAACCACAAGGTGCCCGACTCGTAGGTGAACTCGACGTAGCAGGCATCGCGGTAGTGGCGTTCCAGCAGGTCCAGAGCGGCCAGGAGGTCCTGCCACACAGCAGGTTCGCGGGCGAGGGCGGACAGCGGGCGGGTCAGCGAGGTGCCGGAGACGACGGCGGAACCCTGGTGTCCGAAGAGGACTTCGCCGAACGGTGTGCGCGCGCCGGTGTCGGGGTCGCGGCTGAACGCCACGCCGGAGCCGCTGTGCTCGTCGCGGTCACCGAACACCATCCGTTGCACGATGACGGCCGTGCCCAGGTCGTGCGGGATGTCGTGCAGGGTGCGGTAGGTGCGGGCGCGCGGGGTGTGCCAGGACGCGAAGACCGAGCGGACGGCCTCGGGCACGGCGTCCGGCGGCACGGTGAGGATCGTGTCCATCATGCCCGGCATCGACACGGCCGCACCCGAACGCACGGACACGAGCGGTGCGCCCAGGGTGTCGACGGCGGATGCCAGCGAGGACCAGAACCCGTCGGGGAGCGAGTCGTGCAGGAACGCGCGGCACGCCTCGGTGGTGACCACGAAACCGGCGGGCACCGGGAGACCGAGGCGGTGCAGCAGGACCAGGCCGTGCGCCTTGCCGCCCACCACCTCCGGCGGGTCGGTCAGGTCCGCGGAGAGGTGCTTCAGCCAGACCATCGGGTGATCCCCCGGGTGGCCAGCAGGTCTTCGTGCAGCTCGGCCCAGATCGCGTGGTACGAGTCCATCGTGTCGGCCAGCCGGTCCAGCTCGCCCGCCTGGGCCCGACGCAGGGACGAGGTCAGGCGGAGCGAGTAACGGGCGAAGCGGGGTGCGGCTGCGGCCAGGGCGGCGATCACCTCGACGGCGCGGGCGTGCAGGTCGGCGAACAGCGCCAGGACGCGCGCATCGTAGGCGGTGTCGGTGTGGTCGTTGACCGTGCCGTCCGAACGGATCTGCCACGCCGTGCAGAGGTCGAGCAGTTCCGGGTTGAGCACCAGGAAGTCCTCGAACGCCGCTGCCAGCGCCGGACGCGTGCCGGAGGCGTCGAGTTCGGCGCTGGTGTCGAAGGCGTCGCGCGCACGGCCGGTCTCGGTGAGCGACCAGGCGCCGAACGCGCGTTCGTAGCTCACCAGGCCGGCCACCGCGAGGTCGATCAGGTCGGACTCCACGTCGGACTCGGAGAGCCCGGTGAACCAGGCGACGCGGGCGGGGCTGGTGCTGCCGACGCAGCGCAGGGCGTGCAGGACGGGGTTCACGGCATCGCCTCCCGGTCGCGCGCGCCCACCGCGTGACCGGCGCCGCGGCCGTGCGCCCGAGCGACGACCACACCGTCACGCACGCTGACCGCGGACTCGGTCTCGTCGCCGGGGTCCGCGAGCCCGATCGCCGACGCCACCCGCGCGCCGTCGTCCAGCACCAGCCGGACGGGCCGCCACGACGAGGCGGCGAACACCCGGCGCAGGCTCGCTACGGCGTCGAGCAGCCGCAACCGCACGAGGCGACCGGTCTCCTCGGGATCGCCCGTCACGACCGCCACCACGACCTGCTCACCGGGCTGCGCCGAGCGCACGGCCTCCTCGGCCGCGCCGAGGCGTCCCGCGCCCAGCACCACGACCAGGCCGCGCCCGAGGTCGACGGGCTCGCCGCTGATCACGTCCACCAGATCACCCGGCGGCGACCAGACGTCCGCGCACGCCTGCGCCGGCGCGACGTACGGCAGGTGCGGCGGCGCCCAGGTGTCCTGCAGGTCGATCCCGGCGAGGTGCCGGCACGCGTGCGCCACGTCGAACGGGTCCCCGGACCCCGGCGCCGTCGCGGCCCGGTGCCCCGCCCCGTCGAGCAGGGTCAGCACGAGTTCGGCGAGCCGCACGCGCCGCACCGGGGCGCCCTGTTCCAGCGCGAGGGCCAGCAGCAACGCCTCCAGCCTCGCCACCTGCGCCAGCACGGACGGCTCGGTCTCGTCGTCGAACACCCCGTCGAGCGACCGCAGCTGCAACCGCCCGCCCGGCGCCGGGTCGCCGACCAGCGGCAACCGCTCGAGCCACACCCGCGCGAACACCCCGAGCGCGGCCGGCTCCGACGACGGCGACACCGACGCGAGCGGTTCGCCGGAGTCCTGTTCGACCAGGTCGATCAGCACGGCCAGGTACAGCGCGCGCTTGCTCGGGAAGTTCGAGTACACCGCCCCGCGGGTGAGGTCCGCCCGTTCCGCGATCCGGTCGACCTTGGCCGGGCCGAACCCGTGCTCGGCGAACTCCTCCCGCGCGGCCGCCAGTACCGCGGCCCGTGTGCGCGCCTGCTGCTCGACCCGAGTGAGCCGGACCATCACCGCTCCCGATGCCATTGGAATGTTCTGAAAATCCAGATTACATCATCATCTGAATGACCCCGGAACAGGCTCGGCCCGCTACCGCCGGCGCTTCCCGCCGAGCGTCGAAGACGTGGCGAAGGCCTGCCGGCGCGGCACCGGACCACCCGCCCGCAGTCCGATGTGGAGCGATGCCCTGCGGGTATCGGGCACGACGCAACAGGTCTTGGACGGCCCGGGCGAACGGGGCCGAGGCTGGAGGCACCACTTCAGGAAGGGAACCACCATGAAGGTGTTCGTCACCGGGGCCTCCGGCTACATCGGCGGGGCGACCGTCGCCGCGCTCCGCCGGCACGGGCACGTCGTCGAGGCGCTCGCCCGCACCGACGTGGCCGCCGCGGCCGTCACCGAGTCCGGCGCGACGCCGGTGCGCGGCGGCCTGGCGGACCTCGACGTGCTGACCGCCGCCGCGCAGCAGGCCGACGCCGTGATCCACCTCGCGCAGGCCGACAGCGGCGAGGCCGACCTGGCCGCAGCCACCGCGATGCAGGGCAACGGCACGTACGTCCACACGGGCGGCACGTGGGTCTACGGCGACACGAGCGGCATCGCCGACGAGGACGCGCCGTGGAACCCTCCCGCGCTCGTCGCGTGGCGCGAGGAGGTCGAGGCGAAGGTGCTCGCGGGCGGTGGCGTCGTGATCAGGCCAGGACTGTTGTACGGCAGGGAGAACCGCCTCATCGACGTGTTCTTCACACAGCCCGGCAGGGCGGCGGGCGCGATCCCGTACATCGGCGACGGCGCGAACCACTGGTCGCTCGTGCACGTCGACGACCTCGCGGACCTCTACGTCGCGGCACTCGAAGCGCGACCCGGTTCGGTGTACCTCGGCGTAGGCGGTGTGGACCCGACGGCCCGCGAGGTCGCCACCGCGCTCAGCCACGGCGCGGGCCTCGAAGGCCGGACCGCCGCGCTGTCCCTCGAAGAGGCCCGCACGCGGATGGGGCCGATCGCCGACGCGTTCGCGCTGGACCAGCGGTTCACGCCCGCCCGCGCGCAAGCGGAGCTCGGCTGGACGCCGAAGCACACCGATCCACTTGCGGAGTTCGCGCGCTAGAGCGGTTTCGGCGCGTTCTCGAGGCCGGCGAACACCGCCGCGGTCAGGCGCCGCCCCTGGGCCACGCCGGCCTCGTCGTTCGGGACGCGCCACAGGAAGCTCATCAGCATGATGATGTCCGCCGGGTCGTGACCCGGCGCCATCGTGCCCTCGGCGACGCACGCGCCGACCAGCTTCGACACCGCCTCCGTGGCCGGTCCCCAGGCCGCGCGGACCATCTCCTGGGCCGCGTCGCCGTGCAGCGCGTCTCCGAGGCCGTGCTTGAGGCGGATGTAGGACGAGAGCGTCTCGAACCACTCGACGAACGCCGCCTTGGCCGAGGCGTGGCGCTCCAGCACGGCGTCGGCGTCGGTGGTCATGCGTTCGATGTCGTGCTGGTAGGCCGCGAGGATCAGGTCCTCGCGGGTCGGGAAGTGCCGGTAGAGCGTTCCCGGGCCGACCCCCGCGCGCTTGGCGACCTCGCTGAGCGTCACGAGCGGGTTCTCGGCGAACAGCTCGTGAGCCGCGTCGATGATCGCGACGCGGTTGCGCGCGGCGGCCTTGCGCTGGGTGCCGTACGTGCCGGGCGACTCCTCGTTCATACCTCCAGATGATGCCCTGCCTTTGACATGCGGACAATCCTCCGCTAGCTTCGGCGACACTCCCGGAGGATCCTCCGCGAGTTCGCCTGAAGGAGAGACCCATGTCGAACGTGCTGGTCACCGGCGGTACCGGGTTCATCGGCAGCTGGTGCGCGCTCGCGTTGCTGGAGGCGGGACACGACGTCCGCACGACGGTTCGCGACCTGAAACGGGAGCCGGAGCTGCGCGCGTTGCTGCACGGCGCGACCGAGTTCGAGGACGCGCGGCTGACCGTCTTCCGCGCCGACCTGAACAGCGACGAGGGCTGGGCGCAGGCGGTCGCGGGCTGTGACTTCGTCCTGCACGTCGCCTCGCCGACGCTGCGCCACTCGCCGGAGAGCGAGGAGGCGATGATCTCGGCCGCCCGCGACGGCGTGCTGCGCGTGTTGCAGGCCTCCCGCGACGCCGGGGTGAAGCGCGTCGTGCTCACCAGCGCGCTCGGCGCCGTCGCCTACGGGCACCCGCGCCGCTCGGAGCCGTTCACCGAGGAGGACTGGACGAACGTCGACGCCGACATCGCCCCGTACCAGCGGTCGAAGACCCTGGCCGAACGCGCCGCGTGGGAGTTCGTCAGGACCGGGGGCGACGGCCTCGAACTGGCCGCCGTGCACCCCGCCGCGGTCATCGGCCCGGTGCTCGGCCCGGACGACCCGCCCTCGCTGCGCACGATCCGCGGCATGCTCGACGGCCGCCTGCCCGCCTGTCCCCCGTTCGGCACGGGCTGGGTCGACGTGCGTGACGTCGCCGACCTGCACCTGCGCGCCATGACGGACCCGGCCGCGAACGGTGAGCGGTTCCTCGCCACCGCCGGGCCGAGCCTGCGGATCGTCGAGGTCTCGCGGATCCTGCGCGCCCGTCTCGGCGACCGTGCCGCGAAGGCCCCGACGAAGGAGATCCCGCTGGCGGTCGCGCGTGCTCTGGCGATGGTCAACCCGGTGATGAGGTCGTTGCGGCCGCAGCTCGGCCACGACTTCAACGCGACCAGCGCCAAGGCCGAGCGGGTGCTCGGGTGGCGGCCGCGCCCGATCGGGGACAGCATCGCCGAGACCGCGGAGAGCCTGCTCGCGCACCACGCGGTGCCGGCCTGAGCACTACCGCAGGTGGTCCACCGGCAACGGCCCGCGCGACCGCATCGTCCTGATGGCGAACGAACTGCGCACGTCGCTCACCGCCGGGATGGCGACGACGTGCGTCAGCAGCAACCGCTCGTAGGACGGCAGGTCCGGTAGCACCCCTTCGGCGAAGAAGTCGGCCGAACCGGTCACGAGGTGGCACGCCACGACGGCCGGGATCGCGAGCAGGCCGTCCTCGACCTCTCGCGCGGTCTCGGTGGAGTGGTTGTTCACCTTGATCTCCAGGAAGACCGTGAGGTCCAGGCCCGCCTTCTCGCGGTCGAGTTCGGCGCGGTAGCCCGCGATGATGCCGGCGCTCTCCAGCGCACGCACGCGGCGCAGGCACGCGGAGGGCGAGAGGCGCACGGCCTCGGCGAGTTCGTTGTTGGGCACCCGGCCGTCGATCTGCAGGCGGCGCAGGATGGCCCGGTCGACGGCGTCGAACCTGTCCATGTGCACGATGTTCGAACGATCAGGCTCTCGACGCAACAGGATTGCACCGAACGCTTTCTGAGCGCTTCAGTTTCGCAGCGGCTGTCTCGACTCGCGCTCGAGAATTCACGGCATGTCCTCCTCTCTCACCGTGCCGCGCGCGTCGGCGATGTACGTCGGGGCACTGCTGGGTCCCGGGTTGCTGGTCGTGCCCGGCCTGACCGCGTCGATCGCCGGTCCGGCGTCCGTCCTCGCCTGGTCCGGCCTGCTCGTGCTGTCCGGACTGCTCGGCTGGGTCTTCGCCGCGCTCGGCGTCCGGCTGCCGTCCGCGACCGGCGTGCGCGGGTACGTCGCCGCCGGTCTCGGCGCTCGTGCGGCGGCCACGACCTCGTGGACGTTCCTCGCCGGGATCATCACCGGCACGCCGATCGTGAGCATGATCGGCGCGAGCTACGTCGCCGAGCTCACCGGCTCGGGACGGGTGACGGCGTGCCTGGCCGCCGCCGGGATCACGGCGGTGGTGCTGGTGATCACCTCGCGCGGGCTGCGCACGTCCTCGGCCGTGCAGTCCGGGCTCGTGGTGTTGTTGCTGGGCGTGGTGATGCTCAGCGTCGCCGGCGGGGCGTCGTCCTCGGACGCGGGCAACTGGACGCCGTTCGCCCCGCACGGCTGGACGGCGGTCGGAACGGCCGCCGCGCCGTTGATGCTCGCGTTCGTGGGCTGGGAGGCGGCGGCCCCACTCACCGCCCGGCTGGCCGACCCGCGGCGCCAGTTGCCGCGGATCGTCGCGATCACGCTCGTCGTCACCAGCGTGCTGTACCTGGCGCTCGCGGCCGTCACCATCGGCGCGCTCGGCCCGGACGGTGGTGGCTCCACGCCCGTCGCGAAGCTGCTCGTGCTCGCCGTCGGACCGGCCGGCGTGGCACTGGCCTCCGTGTCCGCCGTCGTCCTCACCATCGGGACGATCAACGCCTACGTGTCCGGGGCGGCGACCCTGGCCCGTTCGCTCACGCGCGACCCGCGGGAGTGCGACACGCCGCCGCACTGGCTGAACACCGCGATCCTCGCGTCGAGCGGGGTGTTGATCAGCCTGTTCGGCCTGGGGGTGCTGGACCTCGACTCGCTGGTCGCCGTGCCGAGCACGATGTTCCTGCTGGTGTACCTCGGGTGCACGGCCTCGGCGTGGCGGGTGCTGTCCGGCGGGGTGCGGGTGGCCGCCGCCGTCGCGTTCGCCGTCGTGCTGGTGGTCCTCGCGTTCACCGCCCTCGCCGGGGTCGCGGCCGCGGCGGTCGCGCTGGTGGCGTGGCTGTCCACAAGGGACCGGAACGCGGACCGGGAACAGTTTCCGTTGGTACGGCGGTGATGTGCGTCTCAAGGGTGAGGTGCGACGGTCCTCAGATCCGTGCGAGTGGGTGGAGTGCTTTTCCACATCTCGTTGAGGAGAACCATGTCTGAGCAGAACGACATCGGGCGCCGCAGCCTGATCGGTGCCGGTCTCGCCGGTGTCGTCGCGGGGGCGATGGCCACGCCGGCCGTCGCCTCCAGTCCCCCGGCGTCCGCGAGCGAACGCCTCAAGGGCTACAGCCTGCCGCTGAGCGCGAAGGGCACCGCGAGCATCGTCCAGGCGCCGCCGTGGCACTACGTCGGCGACGCGGTGGGCGTCGAGTTCTGGACCACCCCGGAGGCCGCGGCGGCCTCCCTGCCCACGGGCCTCACCCCCGACCCCGTGTCCCCCGGCCACGGCTGGGCGATCTTCATCGACTGGCAGTTCTCCACCGACGCCGACGACTACCTGGACCCGGTGCGCAGCCAGTACTCCGAGTTCCTGATCTTCCTCGACGCCCAGTTCACCGGCACGAACGTGGCCTGGTGCCCGTTCATCTGGGTGGACAACGACGCCTCGCTCGCCCGCGGCTGGTTCCAGGGCTTCCCGAAGAAGCTCGGCGCCGTCCACCAGACCCGCGCCTTCGCGGTGCCGGGCAGGGCCGCGCCGGTCGTCGGCCCCGGCGGCAGGTTCGCCGCCACGGCCTCGACCGCGGGCAGGCGCCTCGCCGAGGCCGAGGTGACCCTGGAACGCACCGCGCCCGCGATCCCGGCGCTGACCCGCCCGATCGTGAACCTGCGCCAGTTCCCGCGCCTGCAGGCGGGCCGGCACGACGACCCGGCCGTGCACGAACTGACCCAGTCGATCCTCAAGAACCTGACCATGGCCGACACCTGGGTGGGCGCGGGATCCCTGTCGTTCCAGCACGTGCCGGGCGAGGAACTCGCCGACCTGCGCATCCAGCGCACGGGCGTCGGCTTCCGCGGCTCGCTGTCCTACACCGTCGACGACCTCAGGATCCTGACCGGTCCGGACGCGCGGTGACGCGCCAGGCGAAGTAGCCGAGTCCGATCGCGCCCACCGCCATCGGGATGCTCGTCAGCAGGCCGGCCAGGCCGCTGCCGGGGATCACGAACGAGAGCACGACGAACAGCGACAGCACCGGCACCCACCTCGGAACGGCGCGCGAGCGGAACAGCCCCACGCACTGCAACACGGTGCCCAGCAACACCAGCGCGGCACCGGGAACCATCAACGCGAACAGGTGGGCGTCGTTGTTGGCCGCCTCGACGACGGCGGTACCGGCGGCGGGGTCCACGGCGGGGTCGGTCGGGTAGAAGTACGCCGCTGCCCAACCGGCCACCGCCGCGCCCTGCAGCCCACCGCCGGTCCACATGAGCGCACCGCCCCAGGTCGCCCAGGCGCTGCCCCGGTCACGCACCAGGACCATCGTCGCGAGCGCCTGGAGCGGGATGTTGAGGACCTGCATGGCGGCGAGACCGGTCAGGAGCGTCCACCAGAGTTCGCGGCCGGCCGCGATGTCGGTGTACGCGTAGGTCTCGCCGCCCGCAGCCGGTTCCGGCCAGAGCAGGCCACCGACGACCGCGGCGATCGAGGTGACGCCCAGGACGGCGGCGAGCAGGGCCGTCCGGGTTCGGGTGGAGGTCTCGGCGGCGGTGGGTGCCGCGGTGAGGTCGACGGACATGGTCTCGCCCCTTTCAGGGTTCGGCTCTGGTGGCTGTGTCGAGACGAGCGGTGGTCTTTCGTGGCCCACAGCGAACCCGCGAACCCCTCCCTCCCACATCGGTACGGCCCCTGGACCGGTTCTCCGTGGCAGCACGGAGGCCATCCGCCGAAACCGGCCTTACCCTGGCCCGATGAGGTGGCAGCGGCCCGTCGGCCTGACTCTCCTGAGCGCCGCCGTCGTGATGACGGCAGGCGGCGTCTGGCTGCTGTTCCACACCCCGGCGAGCACCCCGGCGTTCACCGGCACGGCCGTCCTCGGCCTGGCGATGGCCGCCCTGGGCGTGACGATCGAGTACCGCGTCCGGGACAACCCCGTGGGCCCGCTGCTGGCCTGGGTGGGCGCGATCGTGGTCTTCCTGGCCACCCGCGACGTCTACTACCGCACCTGGCTGGACGACCCGGACGCCGTACCGCTCGACCCCCGCGTGGTGGCGCTGCTGAACGAGAGCGGTTGGTGGCTGCTGGCCGCCGTGGCGTTGCTGTTGCTGCACTTCCCGAACGGCACGTTGCCCGGCCGCTGGAAGGCCCTGCCGCCGGCGATCGTCGTGCTGGCGCTGGCACAGCAGGCGCTCGGCACGATGCCGCGGGAACCGTTCACCGAACCCATGCAGGACCTCGCCAAGCCGTGGGGGCAGGCCACGGACACCCTCAACGTCCTCAGCTACGCGGTGACCATCGGGCTCGTCTTCACGGTCATCGCGGCCGGTGTCTCCCTCGCCGTGCGGTTCCGCAAGGCGGAAGGCGTGATCAGGGCCCAGCTCAAGTGGCTCGCGTTCGCCGGGCTGGCGGTGACGGCGTACCCGGTGGTGTGCCTGGCCGAGATCGTCGTGACCGGCCGCAGCGGTGTGGTGGCGACGGTGTTCGGGATCGTCACGATCGTCGCCTTGTTCTGCTCGGTCGGCGTGGCGATGTTGCGGCACGACCTCTACGACGTCGACCGCGTGCTGGCCGACACCATCAGCTACACGATCGTCCTGCTGGTCCTCGTGGGCGCGTACGGGGTGGCGGCGCTGGCGCTCGGCCTCGTCGTGGGGCGGGACTCCCCCGTCGCCGCGGCCGGCGCGACCGCGGTCTGCGCCGTGCTGCTCACCCCCGTCAGGAAACACCTGCAGAAAGCCGTGGACCGCAGGCTGTTCCCGCGCACCAGGGCGGCGCTCCAGGCCGTCGAGGAGCTCCAGCAGCGCGTGCACACCCAGGCGGCGCAACCAGAGGAGCTCGAGGCGACGCTCAAAGAAGCGCTCCGCGATCCGACGCTGCGAGTGGGCCTGTTGCTCCCGAACACCCCGGGTTTCGTGGACGCGAACGGCGACCCGGTGACCGACACCGGGCTCGTGCCGATCACGCTGGGAGGCACGCAGATCGGCGTCATCGCGGCCGAGGACACCTCAGCGCTCAAGGTCGTCGCGGAGAAGGCGGCGAACCTGGTCGAGGTCGCCCGCCTGCGCGGCGAACTGGCCGCCGCCCTGCGGGAGGTGGAGGCGAGCCGGGCCAGGATCGTGCAGGCCGGGGACGCCGAACGGCACCGGCTCGAACGCGACCTGCACGACGGCGCCCAGCAACGGCTGGTGTCCCTCGGCATGGCGATGCGGCTCGCCCAGAGGAGGCTGCCCAGCGGCGAGGTCGACGTGCACGCGCTGCTCGACCAGGGGGTCGCCGAACTGGCCACCGCCATCGCGGAGCTGCGCCAGATCGCGCACGGCCTCAGGCCCACCAGCCTCGACGACGGCCTGCACGCGGCCCTGCAGGCCCTCACCCACACACTGCCCGTGCCGGTGGCACTGGACATCACGGCCGTCGACCTGGCCGACGACGTGGCGATCACCGCCTACTTCGTCGCCGCCGAGGCCATCACCAACGCCGCCAAGCACGCCAGGGCCAGCACCATCACCGTCCGCGTCACGCACAGGGCCGACGAGGTGAACGTGTCCATCAAGGACGACGGCAGGGGCGGAGCCGATCCGCACAACGGTTCCGGGCTGGCCGGACTGGCCGACCGGGTCGCGGCGATCGGCGGGAAGCTGCGCCTCACCAGCAGGCCCGGCGGCGGCACGACGATCCAGGCGGTGCTGCCGTGCGCATCGTGATCGGCGAGGACAGCGCGTTGTTCCGGGAAGGCCTCGCGAGCCTGCTCACCCACGCGGGCCACGACGTCGTGGGCAAGGCCGCCGACGCCGACACCCTGATCAGCGTCGTGAAATCAGCGGACCCGGATCTGGCCATCGTGGACGTGCGGATGCCACCCGAGCTCAAGGACGACGGCGCGCGAGCCGCCCGCAAGATCCGCGAGGCCCAGCCGGGAGTCGCGATAGTCCTGCTGTCCCAGCACATCGAGACGAAGCACTCGGTCGACCTGGTCAGCCAGGGCGGCTTCGGGTACCTGCTGAAGGACCGCGTGCTCGACGTGGACGAGTTCCTGGAGTCCATCGCGCGCGTCGCGGCGGGCGGGTCCGCCCTCGACCCCGAGGTGGTGGGCCGGCTGCTCGGACGGCCCACCACCGGGGCGCTCACCCCGCGCGAACGCGAGGTGCTCGGACTGATGGCCGAGGGGTGCACGAACGTGGCCATCGCCAAACGGCTCTGGCTCACCGAACGCACGGTCGAGACCCACGTCGGCAGCATCATGGCCAAGCTGGGCCTGGCCGCGAACGTGGAGGAGCACCGCAGGGTTCTCGCCGTCCTGACCTACCTGGCCGAGTACGGCTGATGCTCCTCCACGCGCCTGCTCAGCCCAGCACGCAGAGCAGCGAGCAGGCCTTCGCGGACGACCACTCGGTGTACATGCGCGTCGCGCCGACCGGCGTGTACTTCGCCTTCGCCTTGTTGGTCAAGGGGAACAGCGACAGCAACGCGTAGGTCGAGCAATGCACCACTTTGGACTCACCGGGCTGCAACGAGAACGGCCCGGCCTGGCAGTTCGGTTCCACGTCGTCGACCACGTACGCGTCGACGATCGCGATCGGCCCGTTGTTCGTCACGGTCACCCGCCAGTACGCGGTGGCGTTCAGCAGGCCCAGCACACCGACCGGCGCCTGCTTGAGCCACGGTCCCGCGCCGCCCGCCTTGCAGTGCGACGGCGTGTAGGAACCGCAGATCTCCTTGTTCACCACCACGTCGGGCAGGCACGCCGCACCCGGCGCGACCTGGCGCGTCACCGTGTTGGACGAGAACGAGCCCGTCCCGTCGGTCCCGCCCGCGGTGTTCGCGACGGACGTGACCGCGCAGTCCGCGGAGATCGTGGTGCGGAAGCACACCTGCGGCGCGTCACCGGAGAACTCGACGGACAGCGACGGCTGGTTGCCGTTGCCGAAGTCCCCGGCGTTGTTCAGCACCAGCGACGCCGTGACCGTCAACGAGGACGCCGTGACACCGGACAGGTCGACCGTGCCGTCGGGCGCGAACCCGGGCACGGCAACGGGATTGCCGCCGCCGTCCGTCGCCCGCACACTCGAGGCACCGAAGTTCACGTTCGCCGGCGTCACCCCGACGAGCCGCGCCTTCGTGTAACTCGTCGCGTGCTGCTGGCCGTCGCAGTAGAACTGCGAGGGGGTGAGCGACACGGAAGCGCCACTGCGCACGCATGGCGACGCTCCCGTGTCAGGATCCATGGAGAACAGCACGCCGGCGTCACCGAGCCCGATCAGGCAACCGGTGGGCGCGTCGTAGGCGTAGCCGTAGTCCCTCGTGTTCCCGCCGTTGACGCCGGGGTGGTAGATGCGCGACGGCACGCCGGCACACGCGGTACCGGTGCTCCAGTCGTGGCACAGGGTCGCGCCGACGTACGGGCCGCTCCAGATGCCGAAGTAGCTGCGCACCCGGTCACCGGTGCGGACGACCTCCGGCGTGAACACCCACGTGTTGCTCTCCAGCGCGGTGAAGCCGTGGGACAGGGGCGTCCCGTCGATGGCGAAGCAGGTGGTGACGTTCGTGGCGCCGGCCGTGCTCGAGCACGCACCGGTCTCCTGGCCCGTCGTGCTGTAGGCGGTGAAGGCGTTGTAGCTGTAGTTGCCGGCGGAGGCCAGCGGTTTGGCCGACGGCCAGCCCGCACACCTGGCCGCGGTGCCGGGGTCGAAGCAGCCCATCGTCGGCGTGCCACCACCCAGGGACGGCGTCGACGACGCGAACAGCTTGCCGCCGGCGACGGCGAGCGCGCCGAGGTAGTAGCCGCCGTGGTTGGTGAACGGCACGACCGGCGCGTAGGGCTGGCCGCCGCACGCGGTCTGCGTCGCGGGCGTCCAGCACAGGACCTGACCGGAGTTCGCGACGCCGTAGAGGTTCCCGCCGACCTGGACGAGTCCGGCCATCTCGAACGTCTGCCCACTGCGGTTCATCAACGGCCAGTAGCCGCAGTTGCCGGGAGCGCCGAGGTCGAGGCAGCCGACGCCGATCGAGGACGCCGTCACGGCCGAGTAGTACACGCGGGCGGGATCGGCCGTGTCGCGGACGTACTGCGCGGTGAGCGGGCTGGCGATGTCGCCGGTGTTGCCGGAACCGAACGGGCCGGCAGCCGTGTTGAGCGGTTTCGGCCACGGTCCGCCGGCGCACAGCGAACTGGTCGAGACGTCGGTGCACACCAGCTTCGCGTTGGCGAGACCCAGGTGGTGGTAGACGTTCCAGGCCTGCAGCCGGCCTTGCGGGGTGCGGTGCAGGATCGGGATGAACCCGTCACCGCCGGTGGGACTCGCGCTGGCCTGCACCGGCGGCGTCAGCACGTTCGCGAGGGACTTGCCGCCGTTGCGCACGTCCGGGTGCGTGGCGGTGATCGGATTGCCTTCTGTGCCGGTCCAGCCCGGCGGGACCTGCAACGACCCGGCGAGCAGGCTCTGGCCCGCGCCGATCGGGTCGGTGATGGTGGCGGCACCGTTCGCGGCGTTGTCGTAGGACACGACCCACGAGGCGGTGGCGCCGTGCGAGGCGGGATCGGACACGCCCTGCACGGACTTGGCGAGGGTGGAGACGGGTGGCTGGGCGGCCACGGGCACTGCGGCGGTCAGCGTGCTGCCGGCGAGCACGCCCGCGAGCAGCATTGCCGGCAAACGTCTTCGCACGAGCGGAATCCCTTCAGCGGCGGTTCGGGAACAGACCGCAGACGCTAGGGACGCCGCTCGTGCGTGAAACACCCACTCACCCGCGTGCGTCGGATGTCTGCCCCATCAGACCAACGCGCCGAAGCCGCACGTGTGACCTCGCGACAGATTCCAATTCATAGCCGAATGAAGTTTCACCTGAACGCCGCTGAAATGCCCATCCACAGGTCAAATGTGCTCAGGCACCGGCATGCAGGAACGTCGCCCACAGTGAGGGGATGTTCGGGAACCCCTCCCTGAGCGCCGCCTGCACCGAGTGCAGTGCCGCCGCGGAGCGAGCGGCGTCGGGCTCACCCTCCCCCATGACCTCGTCGTAGACGAGACCGGCGGCATAGCGCGCCATCTCGTCGTTCACGGCCCACTGGGTTCCGACGACGTGCCGGAACCCCGCCGTCTGGAACGCGCCGGCGAGGTGAATCGCCTCATCCGACAAGGTCGGTTCCGCCCGCGCGGTGTCGCACGCCGAAAGGTAGGCGAACTCCGCATCGGCCAGCCGCAGCCGGGCGATCTCCGGCACCGTCAGGGGTCCGTCGAAGAGCGCGAGGCAGCTGCGAGACGGATCCGCCGGATCCGCGTTCCCATGACACGCGAAGTGCGCCCAGGTTCTGTCCGCCAACGCCCGCACCACCGCGGCGCGATTCGCCTCGTCCGCGCTCAACCGCTTCGCGCCGGGCACAGTCATCGCCACGGCGGCCGCCTCCCGTTCCGCGTTGGGCAGGTCCTCGTCGCCGGGGGTCTTGGGCATCGAGACGATCAACTGCCGCGGACGGCCCCCCGAAGGGGCGCGCCGGGCGTACCGCAGGGCGCGGATCGTCGTGGTGTAGGAGGAGATCATGTGGTCGCCGATCCACTCCCCGCCGTGGACGCCGGCCGCGTGCAAGGGCAGCAGCGCCAGCGGGCCGACCGGCGACCACCACACCCGCGGCAGCTCAGCCCCGGCCGGCGGCAGCGCGGCGACAACCGGGCGGACGACCGCGTGCCACAACCACTCCAGCGTCTGCAGCACAGCGAGTTCCCGTGCGCTGTTCTCCTGCTCGGCAAGCCCTGTGTGGAAGGCCTTCACTCTGCGACGAAGCTCAGCGTCCGAGAGCGCGGGCAACGTCACCGGCAGCACCTCGTCAGGCGTCAGGATCAGCGCGTCGCACCGGGTCGGGCTGGTGTTGACCAGGACAACAGGCCCTTCCGATGCCACGTCGACCAACTCGGCGAACGTGGGGCGGCGCAGGAAGTCCTCGTGGCCGGGGACGGCCCGGATACCGTTCAACACCTCGTCGAACGCCGCCGAGAGCGCCACCCGGTCAGCATTCTGGTCGTTCTCGATCGCCTCGCTCAGCTCGTCAAACCGCTGCGCGAGCGCGGGTGCGTCCTCGCGCAGCGCACTCAGGTCTTCGCGAACGTCGAGCGCCTGAGCGGACAGCACGCCGCGACCGACTTCGAGGACGACCACGGCGGCCGCGGGACCTCCGGCGTCGAGCGCGCACGCGGCCGCCTTGCCCGCGAGGCCGGTGAACCTCCGGAGGAAGTGTTGGGCGTCGCCCCGGCCGAGCCTCCGCGAAGCCAGTCGCGGCAACAACCCCACGGCGGTGGCCATGGCCACCGCCGCCTCCTCGCGCCTGCCGGTGCGGGCAGCGAGCTCGCCCCACTTCACGGCGGCGCCGAGACGCTCCTCCACAGGTGACACCGCCACCTCGGACGCGGTGCGCAACACCTCCAGCGCCTCGGTCAAGGTGGCCGGGTCGGCCGTCAGCGCATGCTCAGCGCCCAACGCCTGAGCGAGCACCATCAACCTGTGAGCGCGGTGGTAGGGATCCGTGTGACGCAGCGCCTGCCTGGCGAGCGAAACGCCCTCCCCGACCTCGCCCTTGGCCACCATCAAACTGCTCAGACCCGCCAGATACCGGAACCTGTCCTGGTGCCACTCCGGGGTGAGTTCCACCGCCGCGCGGCGGGCCGTGATCGCGGCGTTCAACGCCTTCTGATCTCCGGAGCGATCGAAGATCTCGTGCTGCACCGCTGCCAGGTTGCAGAGGTGTTCTGCTCGTTTCGGATGGCGCACCGGGACACCGGCGAGCACCGTCTCCCGCATCGCGGCGCATTCCCGCAACCCCGCCAGCTCCCCTGTGCGCGCGAACCAGCTGTACAGCAACGTCGCCAGGTTGGCCGCGTTGTGCCAGGCATCCCCCTCGTCGATCTGGCGCGTGGCCGCCCGAGCGTGGGTGATCGCCTCCTCGAGCACCGCGAGTTCCCCGGTCACCTCGTACCGGTGGTTGAGGCACACAGCCAGCATCCCGAGGTTGGCGGCGTCCGGCAGCTGGGCCACCGCGGCACGGGTGAGCTCGATCGCCTTGTCCACCAGCGCGAACTCGCCGTTGGCGCGGAAGATTCTGAGCAACGTGCCACTCGCGTTCGAGAGGTGGCGCGCGCACGGATCCAGCTCGATCGCCTGGCGGTGCAGGTCGAGACTCTCCGCCAGATCACCTCCTACCGCGTTGACCCGCTCCTTCAACGCGACGGCCAACGTGTCCAGGTGGCTCGCGCGGCGCTCCTGGATCGGAGTGCCGGCCTGCACCGCCGCCCTCGCGAGCGCGATCCCCTCTTCCAGCCGCTCAACTTCGCCTGTTTGCTTGTACCGCGCGAGGCGGCGGACGGCTTCCGCGGCGAGCAGTTCGGCCTCGTCCGGCAGTGGCTTCAGCGGGTCGCGGCCCTGCAGCGCGAGCAGGTTTCGCTCGGCCATGTCCCGCGACGTGTGTCCATGCGGCGAGATCATCGCGAGCGTCGTGGTCGCGTCGACCAGCTCGGCCTTGTGTTGCGCGGTCCCGGTCAACTCCCAGCGGGTGTCCAGCATCGCGCAGAGGTGTGCTTGGCGATCGATGGTGTCCTGGGCCCCAGGCCGGGACAACGACACCGCCGAGCGAGCCGCGGTGATCGCTTCGTCCAACGCATCCAGGCTTCTCACGGCGTCGTACCAGTCGGCGAGTGACAGAGCGAAGGAGTACTGGTAGTGCGCTGGATCGCCCTGGTCGTCCGGTAGTTCGAGGGCCTCCGCCGACAACTCGACGGCCTCTTCGAGAACGGCTTGGTCGCCGGTGCGGGTGAAAGCGGTGCGCAGCACCATCGACAACATCCGGCGGTAGGCGGGAGAGTGAGGGCTCAACGCCACAGCGCGGCGCGCCATCGTTTCCGCCTCCGCCAGGTCGGCGGGGTCACCGGCCTCCTCGAACAGCTTCTTCAACAGCAGCGCGAAGTTGCTGGCCTTGTAGGCGTTCTCCGGATCGTCCGCGACCGCGGCCCGGTCCAGCTCGCGCGCCTCGTACAGGTTGGCCAGGACTCCTCCCTGCTGGTACCGCCAGTACAGGACGGCCGCGAGTTGTGCGCGGTGCACACCGCCGCCCGGCGCCGCCACTGCCCTGCGGCCCGCCACCACGGCGTCGGCCAGGCTCTTCGAGGTCAGGGCGACCTGGGCGATCCGCAGCGCTTCCTCGAAGCGGCGCCCCCAGTCCACCTGGTCAGTCCTCGTCCGGGGCGCGGGACGGCCCCGCCGGTCCGCGCGGTGCCTCCTCCGGCTCCGCGACGTCCTTGCCCGGCTGGTAGCCGCGGTTGCCCGACGCCAGGAACGCCATCTCCTCAGGTGTCAGTTCCGGGTAGGTCATCCTTCTCCCCCTTCTTCTCGGGTCGCACGAACTCGAGCACGTCGAAGTCCTCGGCACGCAGCCGGAGGCCGACCGAGCCGGGCACCCTGGCGCCGAACGAGCCGTCCGGCGCCATCACCCTGGCCGACTCCAGGTAGAGCTCGGCAGGGTGCGGGTAGGACGACGCGTACGACGCCGGGCCGTACCAGCCTCCGGCCCAGTTGCCGTCCTTGAGCCGCACGCGCACGAAGCACGGTTCACGATCGCGGAACGCGTGGTCCCACGCGGTGGGCGTGCGCAGGTAACGGGCCGTGCGGCGCTTCCGCTCGGCCAGCGACACCACAGCGGCGAGGACGCCCGGCACGACCAGGAACAGCAGCACCGCCACCGCACCGGTCAGCCGAGGCTGCTGGGTGAACCCGTTCCACGCCGGTTGGCCGGTCCCCTTGGCAAGCCTGACCAGCGCGGGACCGGCGGCCAGCAGGTACACCGCGTCCAGGGCGATGGAGGCGACGACAGCGCGCAACACCCGCTCACCGAGGTCGCGCTCACCCGGCAGCGGCCCGCGCACGCGCTCACGGACGAACTGGTAAGTCACCCCCGGCAGCACCAGCAACACGACGAACACGAACTGCACAACCGTCGACGGCGCCTGCACCCGTCCCCCCACATGCCGACCGGCCCTGCGCTCAGCGTATCGGTTTGGCCCCATTCACGCGGGAAGGTTCGCCCGGACGGGTCATCCGAGCGTCGCGCGCTCGCGGTGCGGAGTCCACCTGAGATGGACGACGCGGTCCGGCGGGTCTGCTCGCAGCAGCGACAGCCGGGGCTTGACGGCGTCCGTGCGCGCCGACGGCGGTTTGCGGCTGCCCGCCCGGTACTGGACCGGCCACTCGGCCTGGTAGCCCTGTTCGGCCGCCGCGTGCAACGTCCAGTGCGGGTCGTAGAGGTGTGTGCGGCCGATCGCGCACAGGTCCGCGCGGCCCGCCAGCAGGATCGAGTTGACGTCGTCGTACGAGGCGATCGCCCCGACCGCGATCACGGCGGCGCCGGTCACCTCGTGCCGGATCCGGTCGGCGAACGGGGTCTGGTAACTGCGCCCGTACGCGGGCCGCTCGGCCGCGGTGACCTGGCCGCTGGACACGTCGATCGCGTCGGCTCCGTGCGCGACGAACGCGCGGGCGATCTCCACTGCGTCGTGCTCGGTGTTGCCGCCGTCGACCCAGTCGGTCGCCGAGATGCGCACGATCATCGGCCGTTGCGCGGGCCACACCGCGCGGACGGCGTCGAACACCTCCAGCGGGTACCGCAGCCGGTTCTCCACCGAGCCGCCGTACTCATCCGTGCGCTGGTTCGCGACCGGCGAGAGGAACGACGACAGCAGGTAGCCGTGCGCGCAGTGCAGTTCGAGCAGGTCGAAGCCCGCCTGGGCACCCCGCCGTGCCGCCGCGACGAACTCGGCCGTGATCCGGTCCAGGTCCGCGCGGGTGACCTCGGCCGGCACGGGCGACGCCGGGCCGTACGGCAGCGGGGACGGGCCGCAGACCTCCCAGCCACCCTCGGGCAGCGGCTCGTCCATGCCCTCCCACATGAGCCGGGTGGAGCCCTTGCGGCCGGAGTGGCCGAGCTGCAGGCCGATCCGGGCGGTGCCGCGTTCGTGGGCGAACCGGACGATCCTCGCCCACGAGTCGCGCTGCTCGTCGTTCCACAGGCCCGTGCAGCCGGGCGTGATCCGGCCCTCCGGCGAGACGCACACCATCTCGGTCATGACCAGGCCCGCGCCCCCCATCGCCTTCGAGCCCAGGTGCACGAGGTGGAAGTCGCCGGGCACGCCGTCCTCCGCCGAGTACATGTCCATCGCGGACACGATCACCCGGTTCTTCAGCTCCAGCTGCCCGAGCCGGAACGGCTGGAACATCGCCGGAACCACCTCCGCGAGCCCCTGGGAGGCGGCGAACCCGGCGTCGACCCGGTCGGCGAACTCGGCGTCGCGCGTGCGCAGGTTGTCGTAGGTGATCCGGCGCGAGCGCGTGAGCAGGTTGAAGCAGAACCGGGTCGGGTCCTGGCCGGTGTACATGCCGATGTTCTCGAACCACTCCAGCGACGCCTGGGCCGCGCGCTGGGTCGACTCGACGACGGGCCGCCGTTCGGCCTCGTAGGCCGTCAGGGCGGTTTCGACGTCGGCGTGTTCGTGCAGGCACGCGGCGAGCGCGAGCGAGTCCTCCATCGCGAGCTTCGTGCCGGAGCCGATCGAGAAGTGCGCGGTGTGCGCGGCGTCCCCGACCAGCACGAGGTTGCCGTCGTGCCACCGGGCGTTGCGGACGGTCGTGAAGCTCAGCCACTTCGAGTTGTTCGCGTACAGCTCGTGACCGTCGAGCTCGGCGGCGAACAGTTCGCGGATCCGGTCGACGGCGCGCTCGTCGGAGACGCCGGGCGGGAACTGTTCACCGGTGTCGAACCCGGCGCGCCGCCACACGTCCTCGTGCATCTCGACGATGAACGTCGAACCCTTGTCGGAGTAGGGATAACCGTGGACCTGCACGGTCCCCCACGGCGTGTCCTTGATGTAGAACTGGAACGCCTCGAAGACCAGGTCCGTGCCGAGCCACATGTACCTGTTGCGCCTGCGGTCCGCTGTGGAGCGGAAGACGTCCTGGAACGCCTGCCGCACCTGGGAGTTGACGCCGTCCGCGCCGACGACGAGGTCGTGCGAGGCGCGCAGGTCCCGGACGGCGGGCGCGGGTGTCGAGAACCGCACGTCCACGCCGAGGTCGAGGCAGCGCCGCTGGAGCAGGTGCAGCAGTTCCCTGCGGCTCATCGCGGCGAACCCCTGCCCGCCCACGGTGTGCGTCTCGCCGCGGTAGTGGATGTCGATGTCCGTCCACCGCGCGAACCGGCGGGCCATCGCGTCGGCGAACTCCGGGTCGGCGTTCTCGATCCCGCCCAGCGTCTCGTCCGAGAACACGACGCCGAAGCCGAACGTGACGTCCGGCGCCTCGCGCTCCCACACCGTCACGACGTGGGCGGGGTCGAGCTGCTTCATCAACGCGGCGAGGTAGAGCCCACCGGGGCCGCCGCCGACGATGGCGATCCTTTTGGACGCGATCTTCATGCTCGGACCTCTTCTTCGACGATCTTGCGCAGGGCGAAGCGCTGCAGCTTGCCGCTCGCGTTGCGGGGCAACGAGGTCCGGAACCGCACCTCGCGCGGGTACTTGTACGGCGCGATGGTCTGCTTGACGTGGTCCTGGATCTCGCGCGCCTTCGCGTCGTCGGCCGGGACGCCCTCGCGCAGCACCACGAACGCGCACACGACGGAGCCGCGTTCCTCGTCGGGCTTGGCGATGACGGCCGACTCCAGCACGTCCGGGTGCGTGTCGATGGCCTCCTCGACCTCGGGGCCACCGATGTTGTAGCCGGAGGAGACGATCATGTGGTCGCTGCGGGCGTGGTAGTGGAAGTAGCCGTCCTCGTCGCGGTGGAAGACGTCGCCGGTGACGTTCCAGCCGCCCACCACGTAGTCCTCCTGCCGCGGGTCGTCGAGGTAGCGGCAGCCGACCGGACCGATCACGCCGAGCCGTCCGGGTTCGCCCGGCCCGAGTTCCTCTCCGTCGACGCCGAGCACGGTCGCGCGGTAGCCGGGGACCGGCTTGCCGGTGGAGCCGGGCCGGATGTCGTCGCCGGCGGCGGAGAGGAAGATGTGCAGCAACTCCGTGGCGCCGATGCCGTCGATCACCTTGAGCCCCAGCGCGTCGTGGATCCGCTGCCAGGTCTCCCGCGGGATGTGCTCGCCCGCGGACACGGCGCTGCGCAGCCCGGCGAGTTTGCCTTCGAGGCCGTCGCGCAGGATCGCCTTGTACGCCGTGGGCGCGGTGGCGAGGACCGTGACCCCGTGCTGCTGCACGAGGTCCGCGACCTGCGCCGGGGTGGCGGCCTCGGTCAGCAGCGCGCAGGCGCCGGCTCTGAGCGGGAACACGAGCAGCATGCCCAGGCCGAACGTGAACGCGAACGGCGCGGTGCACGCGACGAGGTCGTTCCCGGTGAGCTTCAGGACGTGCCGGCCGAAGGTGTTGTCGATGGACAGCACGTCGCGGTGGAAGTGCGCGGTGATCTTCGGTGCGCCGGTGCTGCCGGACGTGGGCGCGAGCAACGCGACGTCGTCCGCGGCCGTGTCGACCGCCACGAACTCTCCGGGCTTGGTGCTCGTGCGGGCCGCGAGGTCGTCGTGGTCCACGACCTTCAGGTCCGGGAAGTCCTGGAGGTCCTCGGCGAACCGGGGGTCCACGAGCGCGATGGACGGCCGGGTGCGGTCGACGATCGGCGTGAGCTCACGGGTCCGCAGCGCCGCCATGGTCGTGACCACGACACCGCCCGCCTTGAGGACGCCGAGCCACGCGGCCGCGGTCCACGGGTTGTTCGGCGAGCGCAGCAGGACCCGTTGTCCTGGCAGGAGTCCGAGGTCCTCGGTCAGCACCTCCGCGACCTGGTTCGCACGGGTCCGCAGCTCTCCGTACGTCCAGACCTCGCCCGCCGGGGTGCGCAGCGCGGGACGGTCGGGGCCGAACGCCGCCACCGGGACGTCGATGAGCTCGACGGCGGCGTTGAGGCGTTCGGGGTAGGTCAGCTCCGGCGTCGTGAACTCGATCGTCGGCCACAACGCCGCCGGGGGGAGGTGGTCGCGGGCGAAGGTGTCCATCGGTGAAGTCCTTCCGCGGGCGGCGGGTCAGGAAGCGCGGATCATGCCCTCCTGGGCAACGGTGGCGAGGTGCCGGTGGTCGCGGGTGAAGAAGCGGCCGTGGCCGAGTCCGCGGCCGGAGTCGGCGGCGACGGCCTCCTGCACGTAGAGCAGCCAGTCGTCCACGCGGCCCGGGCGGTGGAACCACATGGCGTGGTCGAGGCTCGCGGTGACGAGCCCGGGCTGTGCCCAGGGCAGGTCGAGCACGCGCAGCACCGGCTCGAGGATCGTGTAGTCGCAGACGTAGGCGAGCGCGGCGAGGTCGCGTTGGGCGTCGGTCAGCCCGTCGACCGGCCGCAGCGGGTCGAACGGCTTGATCCACACGGCCTGGTGCGGCACCTTGGCACCCTCGACCGCGAGGTAGACCGGGCCGGGCACGTGCCGCATGTCGAAGCTGCGGCCCCCGGCCCAGTACGCCTTCGACTCGCCGGTCATCGTGCCGCCGTCGCGGCCCTGCAGGTAGTCCGCCGAGGACGGCAACTCCTCGGGCGCCGGCAGGTCGTCGGTGAACTCGGCCGCGTAGGTCCCGCCCGCCTCGCCCGCCGCGAAGTTCGCCAGGCAGACGTAGAGGGGCTTGCCGTTCTGGTAGCCGCGGACCTGCCGCGTGCTGTAGCCGCGGCCGTCGCGCAGCAGCTCGACCTCGTAACGCACCTGGGCGCCGATGTCGGCCGGGCGCAGGAAGTAGCTGTGCATCGAGTGCATGGTCTTGCCGTCGGTCACCGACCGCATGGCGGCGGCCGCGGCGGCGGCGACCAGGTCACCGCCGTACGCCTTGGGCCACGGGCAGGGCTGGGTGACGGCGGTGAAGGCGAGGTCGAAGTGCTCCGCCTCCGCCTTCTCCAGCGTGACGGCCTCGGTGAAGATCGCGGAGGTCGTCATCGGGTCAGCCAGTCGCGCAGGTCCTCGTCCGGCACGTCGTCGAGGTTCACGACGATGTTCTCCGGCGTCCGCGTGGTCATCCACGTCAGCGGGTTGTTGCGGTCGAGGTTGCACTCGATGTGCGGCATGAACGGCGGCACGAACACCCAGTCGCCCTCCTCCATGTCGAGGTAGTCCTCGAACTTCTCGCCGAAGTAGATCCGCGCCCGTCCCGACAGCACGTAGCCGCCCGTCTCGGCCTCGCCGTGGTGGTGGGTGACGGAGCGGTAGCCCGGCTCGTTCGTGACCTTGCCGAACCACAGCCTCGTCGCCGGCGTGTGCTGGATGCTCACGCCCGAGATCCGGATCGCGCCACCGGAGTTCGCCGTGTCCGGGTTCTCCGCGCCGCCGCGCGTGACGACGGGCGCCACCAGGCCGCTGGGCAGCCGGTACATCGAGTTGTCGCCTTCGAGCTGGTACCTGCTGAAGTCGGGCTCCATATCTCGTATTCTTCACGACCGTCAGATACTGTCAATACTCATGAAGCCTTTGGCAGTGAACCCGGCCGGCCTCCCGGCACCGAGCGGCTACTCCCACGGCACGCTGTCCGGCACGACGCTGCACCTGGGCGGCCAGACCGCGCTGGACGCGGACATGAGGATCGTTCCGGGCGGCATCGTCGAGCAGTTCCGCCAGGCGTTCGGCAACGTCCTGACGACGTTGCGCGCGGCCGGCGGCGAGCCGGAGGACCTGGTCAGCATCACGATCTACCTCACCGACATCCCGGACTACCAGGCGCACGGCAAGGAGATCGGCAAGGTGTGGCGCGAGCTCGCCGGACCGGTCTACCCGGCGATGGCGGGCATCGGCTGCACCGCGCTGTGGCAGCCGGAGGCGCTCATCGAGATCCTCGGCGTCGCGGTGATCCCGGAGGAACGCCTCGTCAGGCCCACCTGAATCGATGTCGTTTCCACGATCACCGAAATGTTCACGCGATATCGGAGGGGTGCCGGAGTGAAGCTCGCGTCTGTGTCCGTCGGCGGTGTGCGCCGCGGGGGTGTCGTCGACGAGGCGGACCGTGTCGTCTCGCTGATGTCCGTCTCGGTGGACGAGGTGGTGCGCGGCGCGCCCGTCGAGCTCACCGGCGAGGTCGTGCCACTGGACGGCCTGCTGTCCCCGGTGGGGCGCTTCAACCGGGACGTCCTGTGCACCGGCTGGAACTACTGGGACCACTTCGAGGAGTCGGCGGGCAAGCGCGAGGGCCAGGACCCGGCGTCCCGCCCGCTGCGGCCGACGTTCTTCACCAAGGGCCCGGACACCGTGATCGGCCCGTCCGACCCGATCGCGTTCGACCCGACCGTGTCCCGGCAATGGGACTACGAAGCGGAGATCGCGATGGTCATCGGCCTGGACGGCCGTTCGATCCCCGAGGAGAAGGCGCTCGACCACGTCTTCGGGTTCCTCGTCGCCAACGACGTCTCGCAGCGCGACCTGCAACGCGCGCACGGCGGCCAGTGGCTCAAGGGCAAGAGCCTCGACGCCACCATGCCGCTCGGCCCGTGGCTGACCACCCTCGACGAGATCGCGGACCTCACGGCGTTGCGGGTGCGGTGCGAGCTCAACGGGGTGCTGGTGCAGGACGCGTCGAGCGCGCAGATGGCGTTCCCGTTCGCGCAGATCATCGCCGAACTCAGCCAGGGCATGACGCTGCGCGCCGGGGACGTGATCCTGACCGGCACCCCGAGCGGGGTCGGCAACGCCCGCGAGCCGCAGGTGTTCCTGCAGGACGGCGACGTGGTCGTGACGCGGGTCAGCGGGCTCGGCGAGCTGCGCAACACCGTCACGCTGACGGACCTCGCGAGCCCGGGCGTTAAGCTCGCGACCTGATCAAGGAGGAAGACCGCTGAACGTCGCGGACATGACCGTCGAAGCCGCGGCTCCCGCCGTACGCGACCGGCTGGGCCCGCTCATCATCACGATCTTCGGCCTCTACGCGCGCACGGAGCACAACTGGCTCTCCGTGGCGTCGGTCGTGCAGCTCATGGCCGACCTGGGCGTCGAGGGCCAGGCGGTCCGCTCGTCGATCTCGCGGTTGAAGCGCCGGGGTGTCGTCGTGGCCGAACGCCGCGACGGCGCCGCCGGCTACGTGCTGGCCGAATCCACCCTCGAAACCCTGGCCGAGGGCGACACCCGCATCTTCGAACGCCGCCGCGCCACCGCCGAAGACGGCTGGCTGGTCGTGGTGTTCTCGGTGCCGGAGTCCGAACGCGACAAGCGGCACGCCCTGCGCACCAGCCTCACCCAGCTCGGCTTCGGCACCGCCGCACCGGGCGTGTGGGTCGCGCCCGGCAACCTCGCCACCGAGACCCGCCGCACCCTGGAACGCCGCGGCCTGGCCGAGTACGTCGACATCTTCACCGGTCAGCACTTCGCGTTCGGCGACCTGCGCTCCAAGGTGCGCACCTGGTGGGACCTCGACGAACTCGCGGACCTCTACGCGGACTTCCTGCGCCGCCACCGCCCGTTCGTCGACGCCGGCGCCACCACGCCGGAACAGGCGTTCCAGCTGTACGTGCCGATGCTCACCGCGTGGCGCCGCCTGCCGTACAGCGACCCGGGCCTGCCGTTGTCGCTGCTGCCGCCGGGGTGGAACGGCGTGACGGCGGAGGCGTTGTTCGAGCAGCTCAACACGACGCTGAGCGCCCCGGCCCGCGAGCACGCGCAGACCGTGATCCACCGCAGCTGACCGGTCAGGCGTTGCTCTTCGGCTGCGGGCACGGCTCGCCCGGCGTCGTGAGCAGCTCGAAGTGCCACATCTCGTTGGCGTAGGCCTGGCACAGCCCGTAGTCGGAGCCGTGCTGGATGAGCCAGTCGTCGGCGTTCGTCGGCCCGATGTCGATGGCCTTGCCCGTGACGTGCGCGGACTTGTCCGGCGGGTGCACCCACCGCAACGCCTCCTCCTCGCTGCGGTAGAGGTCGATGGCCTGGTCCAGCAACCGCTGCTGGTACTCCTTGCTGCGCCACCCGGACGTCACCCGGAACTCCACGCGGCTCTTCGCGTCCGCCGCCGCCTTGCGCACCGCCGCGAGCAGCGCGGGGTCGAGGTTGGCGATCGCGGCGTGCTGGTCGTCGTCCAGCGAGATGCTCTGCCCCTCGGGGATGCTGCCGTCCCCGGCGACAGCCCTCCCGCTCGGCGCACCGGCATCCACCCCCGCGCCGGTCGCGCCGCCCGGCGAACTTCCCGGCGAGCACCCCGCGAGCACCGCCACCACCACTACCGCGATCCACAGTCCCTTACCAGCCACGACACCGAGCCTGACGGAGCGATGTCGCCGGACCGCACGCGCGACGTGCACGTTGTGTGCTGGTTGTGTAACGGCTCTGCCCCATCAACTAGGTTCGAGTCATGGAGATCTACGACATCCCGGTCCACACCCTCGCGGGCGAGCCCGGCGACCTCGGCGCGCTCAAGGGGAAGGTCGCGCTCGTCGTCAACGTCGCCTCGCGCTGCGGCCTCACCCCGCAGTACGCGGGCCTGGAGCGGCTGCAGGAGAAGTACGGGGCCGAGGGCTTCTCCGTGGTCGGCTTCCCGTGCAACCAGTTCATGGGCCAGGAGCCGGGCACGTCGGAGGAGATCGCCACGTTCTGCTCCACGACCTACGGGGTGTCGTTCCCGCTGTTCGAGAAGATCGAGGTCAACGGCCCGGACCAGCACCCGGTCTACCGGGAGCTGACCCAGCACGCCGACGCCGACGGCACCGCCGGTGACGTCCAGTGGAACTTCGAGAAGTTCCTGGTCTCGCGGGACGGGCAGGTGCTCGGCCGGTTCCGCCCGCGCACCGAGCCCGAGGACGCCTCGATCACCGAGGCGATCGAGGCCGCCCTGCGCTAGGCGGTGACCGGAGCGTCCACCCTGCGCGAGACCGGTGACGTCCGGAACGCCAGTACGGCGGCCAGCAGGCTCAGCGCGCACACCGCCGTGATGTAGGCGCTGACGCCGGTCGTGGCACCGGTCTCGTTCAGGATCGCGGTGGACACCAGCGGCGCCAGGCCGCCGCCGAGCAGCGCCGCGAGTTGCAGCAGCAGGGACGAGCCGGAGTAGCGGACGTTCGCCGAGAACGTGTCCGCGACGATCGCTCCCTGCACGCAGTGGGTGACCGGGATGATCAGGCCCATGCCGACCAGGGCCAGCACGATGACGGCCGTGTTCTTCGTGTTGAGCAACGGGAAGAACGCGGCCGCCCACACCAGCAGCGCCACCGAACCCCACACGAACATGCCGCGCCGCCCGCGACGGTCCGCAATGGACGTCCACACCGGAATCGTGAGGAACCACAAGGCAGCCGCCACGGTCACGGTGATCAGCAGGAACTGCCGGTTCAGCCCCAGTTGCGCGGTGCCGTAGGAGAGGCTGAACACCAGGAACAGGTACGCCACGGCGGAGTTCGCGATGCTGAGCACCAGGGTCGGCACGAGCTTGCCCGCGCCGACGGACAGCGCCTCCTTCAGGGGGAAGCGCACGATCTCGTGGCGTTCGACGGCCTTCGCGAACGACGGGGTCTCGGTCACGCGCAGGCGGATGACCAGGCCGACGACGACCAGCGCGGCGCTGAGCAGGAACGGGATCCGCCAGCCCCACGACGTGAAGGCCGCGGCGGGCATCACCGTGCTGGTGATCAGGAAGACGGTCTTGGCCAGCACCAGACCGGCCGGCGTGCCCATCTGGGGGAAGCCCGCGTAGCGGTTGCGCTGGTCCGGCGGCGCGTGTTCCAGGGCCATCAGGTTCGCGCCGGCGTTCTCGCCGCCGAGGCCGATGCCCTGCACGACGCGCAACGCGACCAGCAGGATCGGGGCCCACACGCCGATGGTGGCGAAGCCGGGCAGCACGCCGATGAGCGTCGAACCGATTCCCATCAGCACCAACGACACCACGAGCGTCATCTTGCGGCCGATGCGGTCGCCGTAGTGGCCGAAGACGAGGCCGCCGAGCGGGCGGGCGATGAACCCGACGGCGAACGTGCTGAACGCGGCCAGCGTGCCCGCCGCCGGGGACAGCGACGGGAAGAACTGCTTGTTGAAGATCAGCGCGGAAGCCGTGCCGTACAGGAAGAAGTCGTACCACTCCAGCGTCGCGCCGGTGAGTGTCGCGAGCGCGACCTTCCGTTGCGACGTGGCGCCTCGTTCACTCATGGTGGCCTGCCCGGGTCGGGGTTGACGGGGTTGTGTTGGCCGAAAGCGTGACCCCGGTCGCACAGCCGCACAAATGCCGATCAGCGCCCTCGCCATGCCCGCACGGCTATACCGGCTGCCGGAATCCGCATTTGCCGTGCAGGACGCGAGGCGCGACGGTGGTCCGGTGACAGTCCGAACCGGTCCCCTGCGCTACGCCACCGCTGCCCGCTTCGCCCCACCCGTGCGCGCACGCACCGAGAAATCCTCCGGACAGATCTGCCCGCAGCCGCGCTCGCGGCTCGAGGCCGTGATGGGGCCGCCGCTCGATCCGCGGCCGCAGGGCGAGGACTGCCTGAACCTGTCGATCTCGACACCCGCGCTCGACAACGGCAGGCGCCCGGTGCTGGTGTGGCTGCACGGCGGCGGGTTCAGCAGCGGGGCGGGCCTGCTCGACTGGTACGACGGGTCGGCGTTGTCCGCAGAGGGCGATGTCGTGGTGGTGAGCGTCAACTACCGTTTGGGCGCGTTGGGTTTCCTCGTCGCGCAGGACGTGAGCGACGGCAACCTCGGCCTGCTCGACCAGGCCGAGGCGTTGCGGTGGGTGCGCGACAACATCGCCCGCTTCGGCGGCGACCCCGGGCAGGTGACGGTGTTCGGGCAGTCGGCGGGCGCGCTGTCGGCCCTGCTGCTGCTCGACCACCCCGAGCGGTTGTTCCGGCGCGCGGTGTTGCAGAGCCTGCCGCACGGCGTCGAACCGTTGGCCCACAACGAGGCCGCCGGGACCGGTACCGCGTTCAGCGCGCTGCTGCGCGGACTCGTGCACTCCCGCTCCCCCGCCGACCTGCTCGCGGCCCAGGCACACGTCGCCGGGCGTTACCGAGGTGTGTCCATGCCGTTCCGGCCGGTCGTCACGCCGTGGGAGCCACAGGACTTGACCGGTGTCGAGATCGTTCACGGGTGGAACGCCGACGAGATGACGGCGTTCGGCGGCGACCGCACCGGCGGCGTGTTCGCGGACCCCGACTTCGCCCGGCGCGTGGAGGAACGCGGCGCGCGGGTGTTCACCTACTACAACGCCTGGCGCCCGGCCGGCTCCGCCTACGGGGCCACGCACTGCGTCGAGTTGCCGCTCCTGCTGGGGTCCGCACGGGCCTGGGCCGGTTCGCCCATGCTCGGACAGACGCCGTGGGAGCACGTGAAGCAGTTCGGCCGCGCACTGCGCTCCTCGTGGATCTCCTTTGCCAGGAACGGGATCCCCGGCCCGACGCACGGCCTCCCGATCACCTGGCGGGGTGTGCCATAAGACGGACCGGCAGTTTCGAGGTGACCACTATCTAACTGACCGTCGCCTGATGAACACTCTCGGAGTCGGACATACCGGGAGGCGGCGATTCACGTGACAACGGGAGAAGAACCGCCGCGGTTCCGGGTCCTCGGCACGTTCGAGGTGACGCGGGGCAGCCGCCGGTGCACGCCGACGGCGTTGAAGCAGCGCGCGCTGCTGGCGTTGCTCGCCTTGCACGCCAACGAGTTCGTGCCGACGAGTCGCATCGTGGACCAGCTGTGGACGCGGGGCGCGCCCAGGTCCGCGATCGCCGCGCTGCACGGGTACGTCACGTCGGTGCGGCGCGTCCTCGCCCCCGGCTGGAACTCGCGCACCACGCACCCCGTGCTCAACACCCGCCCCTCGGGCTACGTCCTCAGCCTGGACCCCGACCAGCTCGACCTGACCAGGTTCCGCGAACTGGCGCGTCAGGGGCAACTGGCCATGTCCACCAACGACTGCCGGTACGCGCGGGAGAAGTTCGCCGCCGCGCTGGCGTTGTGGCGCGGCGCCCCGCTCGCGGACCTGCGCGAGACCGGCATCTTCGAGCACGACATCGCGCGGCTGGAGAAGGAGTACCTCGAACTGCTGCGCAACAGGTTCGACGTGATGCTGTGCAACGGCGACGGGCACCAGGCCGTGTTCGACCTCGAGGAGCTGTGCCGGACCTACCCGTTGTGGGAACGCTTCCACGAACAGCTGATGCTGGCGCTGTGCCAGGCGGAACGCCGGGCGGACGCGTTGACGGCCTACGCGCGGGCGTACCGGCTGCTCACGAGTCAGGCCGGGATCGAACCGGGACCGCGGCTGCGCGCCATGCACCAGGTGATCCTCAACGGCGAGGACCCGTTCGACCGGGAGCACCGGCACGAACGGGTGCTCACCGGGCTACAGCTGGCGCACACCGTTTCCCCTTAGCCTCCAGTCGAAGAGGCGGCGGTAGAACACCAGCGGCTCGGCCTCGCGGACCTCGGCCCGCGTCACCTCACCGATCAGGATCGTGTGATCGCCGTGGTCCAGCACGGCGGAAGCGGTGCACCGCAGGTAGATCGGCGCGGCGCAGAGGCGGGGCACCGACCCGTCCCACTCCCACCCGATCTCGGCGAACTTGTCGGCGCCCCGGCTCGCGAACGTCCGCGCCGTGCGCTCCTGCGCGCTGCCGAGCACGTGCACACCGAACTCCGCGCAGTGCGTCAAGGGCTCGCGGCACCGCGACGCGTGGTCGACCACCACGAGCACGGAAGGTGGATCCACACTGTACGAACAGATCGAGGACACGAGCAGCCCGCACGGCCGCCCGGTCTCCTGCCGCGTCGTGACGACGGCGAGGCCGGAGACCAGCCGGCTCATGGCGTCGGTGAACGCGGCCACCGGTGCTCCGGTGGCCACGTTCTCCGTTGCTGTCACGGCGTTTCCCCTAGCTGACCGACGCCGCGGCGCAGAGTTCCCTGCGCTCGCGGGCGTCCTCGTCGTCGGTCACCGCGAGCACCGCGTCGTAGTCGAGGATCGCGGCCGCGAGTTCGCCGGACTCCTCATAGGCGATCGCGCGGTTGTAGCGGACCTCCGGGTTGTCGTCGAGCGTCAACGCCCGGCTCAGGTAGCTGATCGCGTCGGTCAGTTCGCCGGAGGCCACCGCGATCGAGCCGCGGATCGCCCACGCCTCGGCCAGCTTGCCGTTGCGCTGCACCGCCTGCGCCAACGCCTCGGAGGCCGCCGCGTACTCGTCCTGCTCGACCAGCAGCTGGCCCTTGAGGCACAACAGGTGCGCGTTGTCCGGGGCCAGCTCCAGCGCGGCGGCGACATCGCGCCACGCCCCGTCGACGTCGCCGTTCGCCAGCAGGTGCCCGGCGCGGTTGATGCGCGCGTCGACGTGCTTGGGGTCGAGTTCGATGACGTAACCGAAGTCCGCCATCGCACCCTCGACGTCGCCGAGCGCCAGCCGTGCGTCGCCGATGTTGTAGTAGGCCTCGGGGAACGGCGGCGAGAGCCGCAACGCCTCGCGGTAGGCCTCGATCGCCTCCTCGTCCCTGCCGAGCTTGCGCAGCACGTTGCCGACGTTGAAGTGGTGCTCGGGGAAGTTCGGGTCGCGTTCGAGCACGTAGCTGTAGTCGGCGAGCGCCTCGTCGAGCCTGCCCATCGCGCCGTAGACCTGTGCCCGGTTGTAGCGCAGCACGAGGCGGTGCAGCACCTGCTCGTCCGGTTCGAGGTCGCGGTCGAGCCGCGCGATCCCCTCGTTGACGAGGTCGAGCGCCACCTGCGGCTTCTGCTCGCGGACCTCGACCAGCGCGAGGCCGTTGCGGGTGAAGACGGACTGGAACGCTTCCATCTTCGGGTCGGTCAGCTGGGACGCGAGCGCGATGGCGAGGTTCATCCAAGCCCGTGCGCGCACGTAGTCGCGTTCGGCCTCGGAGTAGTGCCGCGCGTGCAGCATGGCCGTGGAGTAGGCCAGTTCCAGGTGCACCCCCGCGTCCGTGGAGGCGGCGCGGCCCTCGACGTAGAGCGTCTCGGCCTCGGCGGCGCGCCCGACGGCGGCCAGCACGATGCCCGTCTGGAACGTGAGGTGCCACCACAGGTCCGGGTCGGTCTCGCGGTCCGCCGCCGCCCGGCCGCGCAGCCCGTGGTCCGCCGCGGCCTGGTAGAGCCCGACCTTGTGGCAGTGGTCCAGCGCCACCCGCAACGCCTGCGCGCCGGCTCCCGCCGGGTCGCTGCCGTGCTCCAGGTGGAACGGGATCGCGCCGAGCCGCAGCGAGAAGTCCTCGGACTCGGCGAGTTCCTCGGCTCGTGCGTCGTGCAGCGCGGCGCGGGTCTCGGCCGGCAGTTCCAGGTACGCGGCGAGCAGGCGCGGGTCGTCCGCCGTGCCGTCACTGTCCACATAGGCCTGGGCGGGGTTCTCGGCCACCGGCTGCTCTGCGACGGGCTCGGCGTCGACGATCCGGGTGTGGGCGGCGATCGTCTGCGCCAGCGACACGTCGACCTCGCCGCGCGGGTCGGCTAGCGGCTCCCGGCTCGTGCCGACGACGACGGTCAGGTCCGGGATGTCGCCACGCCGCAACAGGACCGCGATGAACTCCTGGTCGGACGCGTCGGCCTCGTGCGCGTTCTCGATCACGAGCGTGCGCGGCCCGCCGCCGAGGGTGGCGAGGTAGTCGCGCAGCAGTTCCGCCAGGCCGTTCGCGATGTTGCGGGTGTGCAGCCGCGAGTAGTAGCGGGTGCGTTCGCTGTCCTGCACGGCCCATTCGAGGGTGTGCCAGGCGCTCGGCACCCGCCCGGCGAGCTCCGGCGTGGTCGTCAGCAGCTCGATGTTGTGCCGCTCCCCCAGGTCCGGGCAGCGTTCCAGCAGGTCGTCGGCGATCTGGCGGAACAACGCGCCCGCAGCCGTGTACGGTCCGCGCAGCCGCCGGTGGGCGTCGAGGACCGCCCAGACCGGCGGCAGCTCCAGTGCGGCGAGGGCGTGGGCCCGGTCGCGCCGCCGGTCGGCGCGGATCCAGAAGCGGCTGTCCATGGTGCGTCCTTTCAGTGAATGACGTGGTGCAGACGACGGTCGCGGCGCGCCTTGACCCGTTCGCGGACCATGAGCCAGCCGAGCACCGCGCACTGCACGACCGCCGCGGTGCCGAAGACGATCGAGTCGAGCAACTGGGCCGTCGGCACGCCGTCCCCGGTGAGCCGCCCGACGACACCGGTGACGAACCGGTAGAGCACGGGCGCGCCGGCCAGCACGAACGTCGTGAGGCTCGCGGTGTACCCGACGACGACGAGCCACGAGTACCAGCGCCCGACCTTGCGGTCGACGGGGTGCAGCAGCTCCTCGTCCGTCTCCGGCCGCCCGAACACCCGCCGCACCCGGTTCCGGAAGATCTGCAACGCGGCGCCGTGCAGGTCGACGCACCCGAGCACGGTGCTGACGAGCACGTACACGTCGGTGCGCAGGTACAGGAAGAACTGCCAGATCACCCGCAGCAGCGCGGCGAACGCCACGGCCAGCAGGAACTGCCCGAGCCCGGACAGCGACCCGTCGGGGTGCCGCGTGAGGTCGGCCGCGACGGTGCACGCCGCGATCCCGAGCACGTCCGCGAGCAGCCCGGCCACGATGGGCAGGTACCGCTGTCTCCTGGGCACGGCCACGAGCCCGTCGAGCGAGGTCTCCAGCACGATGAAGTAGAGCCGCCGCCCTATTCGCAGCCTCGATCGCACCCCGAGCCGCCGTCCCGCGAGCGCGTGGAACGACTCGTGCAGGAACAGCAGCGGAACGGCGGCGAGGAACAATCCGACCTGAATGACCGTGTAATAGTCGGAGAAGAAGATGTTGTGATAGGTGGGCCTCAAATCCGCGTTGAACACCATCGCGGAGAGTCCCCAAATCACCAAAGCCGCGTAAACCACCCACGCCGGTTTCGAGAACAACGCCTTCCCGAGACCGCTGAATCGCACGGGCGCCTTCTCCGCGGCCACCTCACCGGTTCCGCGGACGAGGTCGAGTTCCTCCAGCCCGGCGAGCACGTCCTCGACGTCGACCTCTTCGCCGTACTCGCGCTCGAACCACTCCGCCGCCTCGCGCGGGGTGTCGCCGTCGACCAGCCGCCGCACGAGTGCGGCGCCCTCACCGGGGAAGATGCCGTACGAGTCGACGTCGGCCCTGCCGATCGTCACCTCGTCGCCGTCCTCCAGGAACACCAGCGGGTGCAACGGCACCGGCCGGTCCAGATCGAACTCGGTCACGACGTTCCTCCCCTGCGCCGAAGTCGGATGCGCTGGGCGCGCGAGCCCAGCGCATCCGCGTCCCGCCTTAGGCCGGCTTGACGTTGTACTGCGAGCAGGCGGCCGCCGTGAGGCGGACCGGGCCGACCTTGCGAATCGTGATTCGCTTCATCTTGGCCTTGGGCTTCTGCATGAGTGCTCCTCCCTCCGATGAACTTCGAACAACGAGGAGTCTGCCCGCGCACACCAAGAAAGCTCCAAAGGAGCTCCAAAATCGATTTGGGCCCACCTGGGCAACGAAAAGCGAATGGGCAGTATCGCCGCGATCGGGCCGGAGAGCAGCAGGCGCCGCGCCCTCGAAGCCACCAGCCGACGCCCCGCCCCTGCGCCCTCCCACCCGGCGCGGGACACCGTCCCCCGCACCCCCGGCACGTAAGGTCGGATCGTGAAAACGCCCCGGCTGCTCGACGGCAGGCTGAAGCTGCGCCACCTCGTGCTGCTGGACGCGCTCCTGCGCCAGGGCACCGTCGTCGGCGCGGCCGCCGCCCTGCACGTCACCCAGCCCGTCGTCACCCGCGGCCTGCACGAACTCGAGGAGATCCTCGGCGTCACGCTCTTCGACCGCGGCCCGCGCGGCATCACGCCCACGGTCTACGGGTCGGCGTTCGGCGAGCACGCCAGGGCCGTCCTGGCCCAGCTCAACGAAGCGGGCCGGCACCTGGTCGAACTCGCCGAAGCCGAACGCGGCACGGTCGTGGTCGGCACGCACCTGGCCGGTACCAACGTGTTGCTGCCCAGGGCCATCACCGCGATGAAGCGCCGCCGGCCCAACCTGACGGTGATCGTGCGGGAGGCGGCGCCGGAGCCGATGCTCGTGGACCTGGCGGCCGGGCGCGTCGACATGATCGTCGGGCGGCTCACGGCACCGTCGGACGAGCAGCTCGAACGGCGCAGGCTCTACGACGAGGCGGTGCACCTCGTCGTGCGGACCACACATCCGCTGGCGAACCGCGAGGTGGGTCCCGCCGACCTCGCGAAGCACCCGTGGATCATGCCGGGCGCGGAAACGGTGCTGCGGCGCGAACTGGAGCAGTTCTTCGCGCGCCACGAGATCGCCCTGCCGGTGAACCGGGTGGAGACGACGTCGTACCTGATCGTGCGGGAACTGCTGGTGGAGAACGACTTCATCGCCGCGCTGCCGAGTCTGATCACGGTCGACGACGACCGGCTGACCCGGCTCAACGTCCAGCTCGACCAGGTGGGGCACAGCGTGGGGCTGACCCTGCCCTCCCGCACGCTGAGCCCGTCCGCCGAGGCGTTCATCGAGTGCCTGACGGAGATCGCGTCCGACATGGACGGTCGCTAACCGAGGAAACGCAAGGCGTTGCCGCGCTGGATCAACGCCCGCTGGTCCTCGCTCAGGAACCCGCTCTTCGTCACGACCTCGCCGACCGGCCGCTCCCCCAGCGGGTACGGGTAGTCGCTGCCGACCAGCACCCGCTCGGCCCCGACCGTGTCGACGAGCAGCCGCAGCGCGCGTTCGTCGAACACCACCGAGTCGACGTAGAACCGGCCGAGGTAGTGCGATGGCGGGAACTCGGACGTGCCGATCACGTCGTGGCGCTGGTGCCACGCGTTCTCGGTGCGTCCCAGCCAGAACGCGAACGAACCGCCACCGTGCGCGAAGCAGATCCGCAGGCGCGAGTCGATCCGGTCGAACACGCCGCCGAGGATCAGCGCGAGCACGGACAGGTGCGTCTCGGCGGGCATGCCGGTCAGCCACTGCGCCATCCACCGGTCGTTGCGCGGCGTGCTCGCCATGTCCCACGGGTGCACGAACACCGGCACGTCCAGCGACGCCGCGTGCTGCAGGAACGTGACCACGCCCTCGCTGTCCAGGTCGAGGTCCCCGACGTGGTTGCCGATCTCGACACCGCGATGGCCGTTGGCGAGGGACCGTTCCAGTTCGCGGCACGCCTCGTCCGGGTCCTGCAGCGGCACCTGGCAGAACGGGATCAGCCGGTCAGGCGCGGGTGCCACGATCTCCAGCGCGAGGTCGTTGAAGATCCGCGCGACCTCGACGGCCTCGGCAGGCGGGAGGCCGTAGGAGAAGAACGCCGGCGTGGGCGAGACGACCTGCGCGTCCACGCCGTCGGCGTCCATGTCCGCGAGCCGCAGCGAGGCGTCCCAGCAGTTCGACCGGATGCGCCGGAACTCGCGGGTGCCCATCATGATCACCGCGTCGGACGCCGACTCGACCCGCAGCCACGGCGCCTCGGCACCGGGCAGTGCCGGCCAGGCCTGCGGGACGTGGTGCGTGTGGACGTCGATGGTGCCCATGCTCAGCCCTTGCCGGGGTGCAGCGCGCCGCAGCGGGAGCACGTGCGGGCGCCGGTGTCGGCGTAGAACTTCTCGAACACCGGCGGCAGGTCCGCCACGATGTCGCGCACCTGGAGCTCGATCTCGTGCAGCAGGTTCGAGCAGTCCAGGCAGTACCACTGGAACCGTTCGAGCTGTCCCTCCTCGCGGACGCGTTCGATCACGAGGCCGATCGAGTCGGGGTCGGGGCGCTGCGGCGAGTGCGGGGTGTTGCCGGGCAGCAGCCACGTCTCGCCCTCGCGGATGTGGACCGTCTCCTGGCCTCCCTCCGTCATGACGTTGACGTGCATGTCGCCCTTGATCTGGAAGAACCACTCCTCGTAGGGCTCGTGGTGGAAGTCGGTGCGGCTGTTGGGGCCGCCGACGATCTGGACGATGAAGTCGTCGCCGAGCGCCAGGGTCTTGTTCGCGACCGGCGGCTTGAGCAGGTGCCGGTTCTCGTCGATCCAGGCCTGGAAGTTGATCACGGGCGGCAGGGTCATCGGTTCTCCTCGGGCAGGCGGGCGATCGCCTGGATCTCGATCAGCAGGTGCGGGTGGGGCAGCTGGTGGACGGCGACGGTCGTGCGGGCGGGACCGTTCTCGTCGAAGAACGAGGCGTAGACCTCGTTGTAGCCGCCGAAGTCGTTCATGTTGACCAGGAACGTGGTCACCTGGGTGACGTCGGCGAGCGTGCAGCCGACCTCGGCGAGGATGGCGGCGACGTTCTCGATCACGGCCTGGGTCTGCGCCCGGATGTCGAGGTTCGTGGTGCCGAGCTCGTCGACCTCGACGCCCGCGAACGTGTTGTCGGGCCTGCGGGAACTCGTGCCGGAGACGAACACGAGGTCGCCGGACACCTTCACGTGCGGGAACCGGCCGCGCGGGCGGGCCAGTCCGGTGATCGTGCGCGCTGTCATCGCGACCGCCCTCCGAACGAGACGGGGGCGAGCCCGTCGATCGAGCACTCGACGTACTCCCCGGTGAGCGGCAGCGCGACGGTCGCCGCCCCGGCGAGCACGACGTACCCGGCCTTCAACGGGATTCCGCGCCTCCGGGCGACGTCCTCCAACGCCCTCAGGGCGTTCGCGGGGTTGCCGAGGATCGCGCTGGTGGAGCCTTCGACGTGCGCCGTGCCCGACGTGAGCCGCACCGTACGTCCGCCCACGTCGGTGACGGGCTGCCAGTCCCCGAGGACGTACCCGGCGGCGGAGGTGTTGTCCGCGATCACGTCCGTGTAGGTGAAGCGGAAGTCCCGGTAGCGGGAGTCGATGACCTCGATCGCGGCGGCCACCGCGTCCACGCACTCCTCGATCGGCGCGGACCCGTCGACGTCGCGGCGCAGCCGGTAGGCGATCTCGGGTTCGACCCTGGGGTGGATGAGGTTCTCGCTCGTGCGGCCCGCCATGCCGCTGGTGAGCCTGCCGACGATCACCTCGGACACGCCCATCTGCTTCATCTTCGCCTCGCTGGTGAAGCCGAGCTTCACGCCGGTGACCGTCTCGCCCGCCCGTTCCCGCAGGGCGATCAGGGCGCGCTGGACCTCGTACGCGTCCTCGACCGTGAGGTCCCCGAAGTTCGGGATCTCGGTCGCGGTCGTCTGTGCTTCGTGGAGGGTCTCGGCGATGGTCACAGCTGCACGCACACATTCGTGGGTTCGGTGTAGAAGTGCAACGACGACTCGCCGTCCTCGCGGCCGATGCCCGACATGCCCATGCCGCCGAACGGGGACCGCAGGTCGCGCAGGAACCACGTGTTCACCCACGACATGCCGACGTCCATCGCCTGCGCGACGCGATGGCCGCGGCGCAGGTCGTTCGTCCAGACCGAGGCGGCCAGGCCGTAGTCGGTGTCGTTGGCGAGCGCGATCGCCTCGTCCTCGGTGTCGAACGGGATCAGCGCGGCGACCGGGCCGAAGACCTCCTCGCGCACCACGCGGTCGGCGTTGGTGAGCCCGGTCCACAGCGTCGGTTCGATCCACGAACCTTCGCCCAGGCCCTCCCCCATGTCCGGGATGCCGCCGCCGGTGATCGCCTTGGCGCCGGACTCCTCCGCCAGCGCCAGGTGGTCGAGCACCTTGCGGCGGTGCTGCTGCGAGATCAACGGTCCGGTCGTCGTCGCCTCGTCGTTCGGGTCGCCGAGCCGCAACGCCCGTGCGTGTTCCACGAGGCCGTCCGCGACGTCGGCGAAGATCGACCGCTGCACGTAGACGCGTTCGGTGCACAGGCAGACCTGGCCGGTGTTGGTGAAGATCGCCCGGCTCAGCCCGGTGAGCGCCTCGTCGAGGTCCACGTCGTCGAACACGACGGCCGCGTTCTTGCCGCCGAGTTCGAACGACACGGGCCGCACGCGCGGGGCGACGGTCCGCATGACGCGCGTGCCGGTCGTGGTGGAGCCGGTGAACGTCACCCCGTCGATGCCGGGATGGCCGACCAGGAACTCGCCGACGTCACCGTGCCCGTGCACCACGTTGTAGGCGCCGGCGGGCAGTCCCGCGTCCCGGAGCACCTCGGCGAGCAGCGTCGCCGTGCCGGGCGTGAACTCGCTGGGCTTCACCACGACGCTGTTGCCGCACGCGAGCGCCGCCGACACCTTCCACGTGAGCAGCAGCAGCGGGAGGTTCCACGGCACGATGACCGCGACCACGCCGAGTGGCTTGCGCACGGCGTAGTTCAACGCCTGCCTGCCGTCGGCGAGGTCGGTGAGGAACGACTCCTGCCCGGCCGCGGACACGACGTCGGCGAACGTCCGGAAGTTGTGCACCGCGCGGGCCACGTCCAGGTCGCGGGCGAGCCGGACGGGCTTGCCGGTGTCCGCGACCTCGGCCGCGACGAACTCCTCGAACCTCGCCTCGATGCCGTCGGCGGCGCGGCGCAGCACCGCGGCCCGTTCCCGCACCGGCACCCGGCCCCAGCCCGACGCCCTCGCCGCCGCGACCGCCTGGTCGACCAGCGGCTCGTCGGCGACCTGCACCACCGCGTGCGTCCTGCCGGTCGCGGGGTCGACGTCGCCGAAGGCCGCGTCCCGGTCGGCGAAGGCGCCACCGACGAAGTTGCGGATCATTTCCATGCCCACCACTGTGGACAGAGTCCGTCCTGCTCCGCCAATGCCGTTCTCGCGGCAGGTCATGCCCTTCGGGGCATAGCCTCAGGTCAGCCGAAGGTCTTCGCCAGCACGGTGTGCACGTGCGCGGCGATCTCGTCGGCCGCCTCCTCCAGCGCGAAGTGGCCGGTGTCGAGCAGCACGACCTCGGCCGCCGGCACGTCCCGGCGGTAGGCCTCGGCGCCCGCGGGGACGAAGAACGTGTCGTGGCGGCCCCACACCGCGAGCACCGCCGGCTGCCGCTCGCGCAGCCACGCCTGCCAGGCCGGGTAGCGGCCGATGTTGGTCTGGTAGTCCCAGAGCAGGTCCTTCATGTAGTCGGCGCGGCCGGGCAGGTCGAGCACGGCCTGGTCGGCGAGCGCCTGCTCGGGGTCGATGTGCTCGGGGTCCTGCGCACCGGTGAGCCACTGGTGGCGGGTGCCTTCGAGGCTCACGACCCGGTCCACGGCCTCCTGGTCCACAGTTCGGTCCTGCCACCAGCCGTTCAGCCCCTGCATGTCCGGGCCGAGGCCGTCGGTGTAGGCGTTGCCGTTCTGCGTGATCACGGCCTGGACGCGCCGGTCGTGCTCCAGCGCGATGCGGAAGCCGACCGGTGAGCCGAAGTCGAACATGTAGACGGCGTAGTCACCGACGCCGAACTGGTCGATCACGCGGCCGGTGACGTCGGCGAGCCGGTCGAACGTGGGCGTGCCGGGCAGCGGGTCGGACGAGCCGAAGCCCGGGTAGTCGATGGCGACGACGTGCCAGGACGCGGCGAGGCGGTCGATCAGCCGCACGTAGGCGCGGGTGCTCGACGGATATCCCGGCAGCAGGACGACGGTCGGCCTGGCCGCGTCGCCCGCCTCCCGGACGAACACCTTCAGGCCGTCGATCTCGACGTGGCGGTGACGGATGGCGGGCATGGCGTTCTCCCTCGGTTCGATCTAATGGATAAACAGACCGTATACACGTTAGGTTGCTCGTCGCAAGGCGCCGAGACGGGAATCTGCTAACGTGTGAACTGTCTTTCCAACCGTTAGGAGTGGGCGTGACGACGCTGACGGAGTTCCAGGCGGCGGGCTTCCCGATGGGGGCCGAGCCGCTCGTCGCGCTCGACCTGGTGGACACGCACGCGTTGTGCCTGGACCCGGTCAGGGACCTGCTGGCGGACGAGCAGGACAACGCGAAGTGGTGGGCGTTGCAGGCCGATCGCGTACCGGCCGGGCCACCGCCGTCGCTGGGCGCGACCCGGCGGCTGCGGTCACTGCTGCGGGACCTGCTCGACGCGCACCTGACCGGAACCACGCCCGATCCGTCGCTCATCGCGGACCTGAACGCGGTCGCGGCCGCGGTGCCCACCAGCCCGCGCCTCGACGGGTGGGGTGCCGATGCCCGCGCGGAGACCCGGTGGCACGACGACTACAACGGCCATCCCGCGCTGGCCGCGCTGGCGGGCGAGGCGATCAGGTTGCTGGCCGACCAAGCGCGCCTGGCGTCGTTGCGGGCGTGCGCGAACCCGGCGTGCTCGATGCTGTTCCTGGCCGAGAACAAGCGCCGGATGTGGTGCGCGGCCAACGTGTGCGGCAACCGCGCGCGCGTGGCCCGGCACTACGAGAAGACCCGTTCCTAGACCTTCGTGATCTGGTGCAGCAGCGCCGCGAGCGGTCCGGGTGCCGACAGGAACGGCGAGTGCGACCATCCACGCCGCCAGGTGGACGAGACGCGTCACGTGCGCCACCCCGGCCGTCGCCTCCGTCACCGGGAACCCGCCGCAGGAGTGCCCGACGACGGCGACCGGCCGATCGACCTCGGCATCGTCGTGCAGCCCGGCCGGCGACACCGTCGCGCTGGAGCCGGACGAGGACGCCTGGGCCGCGCGGTGTGCCAGGAGACCTTGACACGCACACGCGGCTGAAGAGCATGCTGGCAGAGCAGGTTCCCACCCCGTTCCACGTTCTGAGGAGAGTCCGATGCGGACGTTTCGCCGGCTCGCGCTGGTCACGGCGATCATCGGCCTGACGGCCACCGCCACCCCGGGAACCGCCGGCGCGACACCGGGCTACGGGGTCAGCGCGGTCACGATCTTCGACCACACCGTCGGCGACACCCAGTACGTGCTGCGCGAGATCACCATCGCGCCCGGCGGCTCCACGGGCTGGCACTACCACCCCGGCCCGGTCAAGGGCGTGGTCACGAAGGGCGTGCTGACCCACTACGACTCGGACTGCTCGATCGACGGCATCTACCGGCCCGGCTAGTTCATCAGCGAGCCCAACGGCACCGGCTACGTCCACATCGGACGGAACCTGACGACCAGCCCGCTGGTGCTGGAGGTGCTCTACCGGAACCCGGTGGGCAGCGCGCTCGCGGTCAGCACGCCGAACCCGGGCTGCTCGTTCGAGTGACACGTCACGGGTGGACCCAGCGGCGGTGAGCGCCGGAGTCGACGTTGCTGCCGCAGATCACGGTGACGACGTGGCGCCCGGCGAAGCGGTCGCGGTCCTCCAGGACCGCAGCCACGCCGAGCGCCGCCGACGGTTCGACGACGAGGCCGGTGTGCTCGAAGAGCAGGCGCATGCCCGCGACGATCGACGACTCGCTGACCAGCACGGCGTCGTCCGCCACGGCGAGGAGGTCGTCCAGCACCTCCTGGATGGGGAACCGCCCGGCGACGCCGTCCGCGATGGTGTCCGCCGTGTCGGTGGTGACCACCCGGCGTGCGCGCCAGGACAGCGTCAACGCGGGCGCTCCCGCGGGCTGCACGCAGATCACCTCGGTGCCGGGCTTCGTCGTCTTCACGACGTGGCCCACACCGGTGGCCATCGCACCACCGCCCAGTGCGATCAGCACGGCCTCGAACTCGCCGCGCAGCTCGAGCCCGATCGTCGCGGCACCCTCACACGTCTCGACGTCCAGACTGTCCTCCAGCAGCCGGATGCCGCGCTCCCGCGCGACGCGCACCGCTCGTTCGCGGGCCATCTCGAAGTCGCCGTCCACCAGTTCCAGCTCGGCACCCAGCGCGCGGATCCGGGCGAGCTTGGCCTCGGGCGCCCGGTTCGAGGCCACCACCGTCACGTCGAGCCCGCGCCGCCGCCCCGACCACGCGAGCGCCTGGCCGAGGTTGCCCGCGCTGGCACACACCACGGCGTCGCGGCCCTGCTCGACGAGCCGGCTCGTGACGAGCTCGGTCCCGCGGCCCTTGAAGCTGCGCACCGGGTTCACCGTCTCCACCTTGACGCTCACCGTGCAGCCCAGTGCGCGGCCGAGCCCTTCGCACCGGTAGAGCGGGGTGTCCAGGAACACCGGGTCGATCACCTGCCGGGCCGCCCGGATCCGGTTCAGGTCGAGGCGCATCACCGGCCCCTGCTGGCGTTGAGCTCGTCCCGGTGCTCCAGCGCCCACTCCGCCAGCGCGATCACCAACGGCATCAACGTCTTCCCGAGGCCGGTCAGCTCGTACTCCACCCGCGGCGGCACCTCGGCGTAGGCGGTGCGCCCCACCAGCCCGTCCTCGACGAGGTGCTTCAACGTCAGCGTGAGCATGCGTTGCGAGATGCCCGTGACCGTCTGCTCCAGCTCCTTGAAGCGCAACGGCCCCTCGCGCAGCGCGCCGACGACCAGCAGGCTCCACTTGTCGCCGATCCGGTCGAAGACCTGACGCACCGCGCCGCCGTCGTTCATCGGCGGCGGGCACCCCTGAGCGCGAGTGAACCCCATCACAACCACGCCTCCCGTGCTGGACACATACATCCCTGTGCCTTTTGCAGCTCATCCAATGCGGACACAACATGAGGCTACGCACAAGAAGTAAGGATCGGAGCCTGCAATGAACATCGCCCTCTGGATCGCCCAGGCCCTGCTCGCCGCCGTCTACCTCGGCAGCGGCGTGACGAAGCTGGTCCGCTCCCGCGAGCAGATCACCGCGTCCGACAGCGGCAACTGGGCCCGGGACTTCTCCGACGGGGCGGTGAAGGGCATCGGCGCGGTCGAGGTGCTCGGCGCGATCGGCGTCGTCCTGCCGTGGGCGCTCGGCATCGCGCCGGTGCTGACGCCGATCGCCGCCGTCGGGCTCGTCATCGTGCAGGTCGTCGCGACGCGGGTGCACCTGAAGATCAACGAGACGAAGACGTTGCCCGTCAACGTGGTTCTGCTGCTGTTGGCGGCGTTCGTCGCCATCGGCCGTTTCGCCGGCTGAACGAGGTCGGACAACGGCCAGGCGACGGTCCCGCACGGTCTGCGGGACCGACCGGCGGTACGCGGTGCGGCCGTCCGAGGCATCTTTCCCGAACTGTGGTTTGAATCGCGGCGTTGGCGGGCAAAGGACCCCTCATGATGGCGTCGTACTGGGAGACCGCCCGAACCGGTTTCCTGGCGTTCGTGGGTGTCGGACTCATGGTCCTGGTTCCGTTGGTGCTGCTGCACTACTTCCGCTTCCGCAGGGTCGAGCCCCGCCGGGCGTTCGTGCTGTACGGGCTGCTCGCCTACGGTCTCGTCGCGCTGGCGTTGATCTTCCTGCCGTTCCCGTCGGACGTGTCCGAGCTGTGCACGGGCGAGCAGATGCTGTCCACCACCCCGTTCCAGTGGGTCACCGACATGAGCAACAACATGGCGGCCTACGGACGCTCCGGCATCCTCGCCATGGCGCAGTCGCAGGCGTTCCTCCAGCAGCTGTTCAACGTCGTGCTGTTCGTCCCGCTCGGCATCGTGCTGCGCAAGGCCTACGGCAAGGGCCCGCTCGCGGTGATCGCCATCGCGGCCGGCCTCTCGCTGGCCGTCGAGGTCGTGCAGTACACCGGCAACCTCGGTTTCTACCCCTGCCCGTACCGGATCGCCGACGTCGACGACCTGATCTCCAACACCTTCGGCGGCCTGCTGGGCTGGATGCTCGCCCCGGCCGCGTTCGTCGTGCCGCGCGTGCCGTCGTCGGAGGACTCGGAGGCGCCGCCCACCACCGTCACCGTGCCGCGCCGGCTGCTCGGGCTGATCTCCGAACTCGTGCTGATCATCGTGATCGCGAAGCTGCTGCTGCACTCCGACCCGTTGTGGGCGGTGTGCGTGCTGGTGGCGTTCCGGGTCGTGCTGCCCGCGGCGTTCAACGGCCTCACGCTCGGCGGGGTGCTGTTCAACTACCGCGTCCGCGCCGAGGACGGCACGCGCGCCAACCCGTTGCTGCTGCTGGTGCGCGAACTGCTCGGGTTCACCGGGTTCCTGGCGTACGCGACGGTCGTGTCGCCGCTGATCGACATCGGCTGGTGGGACCTCGTGGTCGTGGCGCTGTACGTCGGCGGGGCGTTCGTCGTGCCGATCTTCCGGCGGGACCAGCGCGGGTGGCACGAGCACGTGGCGCGCACGCGGGACGTGTTCACCGACCGGGCGATCGGGTACCCCGACCGCCATGACGACGTACACGCACACAGCTGAGGCGGACATCCCGGCCGACACGCTCTTCGGGTTCATCGCCGAGCCGCGCAACCTGCCGCGGTACTTCCCGCAGATGACGGCCGCCGAGCCGGAGGGCGGGGAGCAGGTGCACGTCGAGGCCGAGGTGCACGGCCACCACGTGGAGGGCGAGGCGTGGGTGCGGCCTGACGCCTCGCGGCGGACGCTGGAGTGGGGCGCCGAGGGACCGGACGACTACCACGGCGAACTCCAGGTCGAGGAGGTGTCGCCGGGGCGGTCGCGGATCACCGTGAGCCTGCACAGCGTGCGGGAGGCGTCCGGCGACGAGGTGCAGCGCGGGCTGGAGCAGACGGTCGCGGTGCTGACGCAGACCGCTGCGGCGGACGACCGCGCCGAGTAGGACCGGTCGGGTGAAGGGACGCGGGCCCGCCCAGGCGTTGGAGTGAAAGGACGCGGGCCCGCTCGGGCGGCGCGGTGGAGGAACTCGGGCCTGCCCAGGCGTTGGGGTGAAAGGACACGGGCCGCCCGGGCGGCGGGCCGGAGCGACCTCGGGCGAGTGCGCGCGGCGCGCTACAGCAGCTCGGCGAGCAGTGCCGCGGCGCGCGCCGCCCCGTCCCGTTCCACCTCCCGGTAGTCCGTCTCCCGGCCGATCTCCTCGGCGATCGCGGCGGCCAGTCCGCCGGACACCTCGTCGTAGTCCAGGCACCGGCCCGCCCGGTACCGGTCGAGCCGGTGCCGGACGTGGAAGTTCTGCTCGAAGTGGTGGCGCAGCGGCACGTAGATGAACGGCCGCCGCGCCGCGGTCAGCTCCATGCACGTGGTCAGGCCGCCCTGCACCACCGCGATGTCGCACGCGGCGAGGTACCGGGGCAGGTCCGGCACGTACCCGCGGATCTCGACGGCGGGGTGTGCCGGCAGTCCGGCCGGGTCGATGCGCGGCCCCGTGACGACGAGGAACCTCAGGCCGGGCACGCGTCGCACGGTCTCGGGGACGGTGTCGAGCACGCGGCGCAGCAGCGACTCGCCCACGCCGGAACCGCCGACCGTCACCACGCACAGCCTCTCGTCCGCACGAAGGCCCAACGGTGGGGCAGGCGGGTCGACTCCTGTCACGTAGCCGCAGAAGTCGAAGTTCTGCTCCGTCCACTCGCGAATCGCGGGCAGCCCCTCGCCGAACGGCAGGGAGATCACGTCGTCGGGGTTGCCGACGAACACCGACCGGTCGCGCACCCGGCGCAGCCGGGCCCGTTGCTCGATCATGTCGAGGTTGTAGTCGGCGGTGAGACGTTGCTCGCGGGCGCCACCGTCGGGCATCGGGAGCCAGCCGACGAAGTCCGTCAGCCAGGCGAAGGCGAACCGCTTCAGCTCGGGGTTCTCGTGCAGGAAGTGGTCGACGTCCCAGGCCTCGTCGCCGATCACCAGGTCGTACCGCTCGGTCTCCAGGACCTCGTTGAACACCATGAAGTTGTGCACCAGCACGGCGTCCAGGCGGCGGAACGCCTCGAAGACGTGCAGGTCGTGCTCGCCCGCGTCCTCCTCGACGTGCCGCGACTCGGTGGCGAGCCAGGCGGACGCCGGGTGGATCCGCTCCCCCGCCGGCCCGAGCACCTCGGTGACCGGGTGCTGGGCGAGCCAGTCGACCTCCAGTCGCGGATGGAGTTCGCGCAGTTCACCGGCGATGGCCAGGTCGCGGCGGGCGTGCCCGAGGCCGATCGGTGAGCTGAGGTAGAGCGCCCGCGGCCTGGTCCCCGAAGCCCGCGACGTCCGGACGACGCGCGGCGCCGGGTGGACGCGGTCGACGAAGTCCTTGATCAACAGGTTGATCCGGACCGGGTCGCGGGCGTGCACGCCGTGGCCGGCGCCGTCGATCAGCACGAGGTCGCCCCCGGTCAGCTCGGCCAGGCGTGCGCCGATCGCGTGCGGGCGGACCTGGTCGTCGGTCCCGTGGATCACCAGTACCGGGCACGTCAGCCGGCGGCATTCGTCCTCGATGGACTTCGACGCGAGTCGTCCGGCGGTCGTGTCGACCAGGGTGACCGGCTCGATCTCGTGCGCCCACCGCACCGCGTCCTCGATCTGCCTGGTGGAGTGCGGCTCGGCGAACATCCGGGCGAAGAACCACTCGGTGAACTGGTCGTAGCCGCCGTTCAGCCAGTGGTGCCGGTTGTACGGCGTGCCGCCGTCCGCCGCCTCCCAGGCCTCTCGTTCCTGTTCCTGCACGCCGATGAGCGACCCGCTGGCCGGGCCGATCGCGACGATGCCGGTGACGCGGCCGGGGTGACGGGCGGCGGCGAGCACCGACCAGGCGTCACCCCGCGACAACGCCACCAGGACGGCCTGCGCGGTGTCCGTGGCGTCCAGGACGGCGATCACGTCCTCCGCGCACTCCTCGTCCACGTAGGACGCCCAGCCGCGCGGCCGGTCCGAGTCGCCGCTGCCGCGCCCGTCGAACGTGACCACCCGGAAGTGCCTGGCCAGGAACGAGACCTGGGCCTTCCAGAACCTCGACGGCACGATCGACCAGGTGGGCACGAGCAGGACCGTGGGCTTGCCGGGGTTGTCGTACACCCGGAACGCGAGCCGCACCCCGGCGCGGTCGGCGAACCCGGTCCGGTCGGCCTCGCGCACCGGGCGCGGCTCGGCGTTCACGGGCGGACTTCGAGGACCTGGTTGAACGGCGTCCGCGCGACACCGGCGAACCGGGTGAACCCACCGGCGACCGCGACGTCGCGCAGCCGGGCGGGCCCTGCCTGCGTGCCGAGCGCGAGGCCGACGTCCTGCGACAGCGAGGCGGGCGTGCACAGCAGCGTCGAGAAGCCGTAGTAGGTGCGGCCGACGGGGTTGAGGTTGTCCTCGACGCGGTCACCGGCCATCGGTTCGACGATCATCCACGTGCCGTCGGGCGCGACCGCGTCCCGCACGTGCTGCGCGGCACCGACGGGGTCGCCCATGTCGTGCAGGCAGTCGAACATGGTCACGAGGTCGTAGCCGGTGCCGGTGAAGTCCTTGGCGGAGGCCACTTCGAACGTCACGCGGTCGCTCACCCCGGCGGCCTCCGCGCGGTCGCGGGCCGTGCGGACCGACTCGGGGTGGTAGTCCGAGCCGGTGAACGTCGAGTTCGGGAAGGCCTGTGCCATCAGGATCGTCGATGCGCCGTGGCCGCAGCCGACGTCCGCGACCCGTGCGCCGGCGCGGAGCTTGTCCGTCACGCCGTCCAGGGCGGGCAGCCAGCCGTCGATCAGGTTCGCCGCGTAGTTGGGCCGGAAGAACCGCTCACAGCCGACGTGCACGTCGGTGTTGTGCTCGTGCCAGCCGACGCCCGACCCGCTGCGCGCCGCGTCCAGCACCCGTCCGGCGTCGTGCACGGTGCCGAGCGCGATCTGGAACATGCCGGGCAGGAACGCGGGGCTGTCCTCGACCGTGAGCGCGACGGCGTGCTCGATCGGCAGCGCGTACCTGCTGGTCCCGGGGTCGTAGGTGACGTAGCCGCCCGCCGCCTGGGCGTTGAGCCACTCCCGGGCGTACGGCTCGGCGGTGGTGGTCCGGTCGGCGAGCTCGGCGGCGCTGACCGGTTCCCCGTCGGCCATCGCGCGGTAGTAGCCGAGCTTGTCACCCATGACGACGAGCGCGGCGTTGAGCGTGGCGCCCACCTCGTCGACGGCGCGAAACACGAACTGCATGAGCTTGTCGGTGTCGACCTCGGGTCTTGTCGTGGTCATCTGCTCTTCCCTCCTGCTGAGGGCCTGGAACCTATGAGCGCGCGGGACGTGGCCGCATCAGGTGCCCCACCTAGGGTTTCGCCGACCTACACTCCCCCGTGTGCTGATGGGCCGCGACTCGGAACGGCACCGGATCGAGCGGCTCGTCGCGAGCGCCCGGATCGGCCGCGGTGGCGCGCTCGCCCTCACCGGCGAACCGGGCGTCGGCAAGACCGCCCTGCTCCGCTTCGCCGCCGCCGGGTGTGCCGGCATGACCGTCCTGCAGGCCGCGGGCAGCGAACCCGAGCGCGAGATCCCGTTCGGCGGCCTGCACCAGGTGCTGCGACCGGCGCTGGCCCGGCTGCCCGAGATCCCCGCGCCGCAGGCACAGGCGTTGTCCGTCGCGCTCGCCCTCTCGTCCGGTCCCGCGATCGACCGGTTCGCGGTGGGCGCCGCGACGCTGAGCCTGCTCTGCCGGTTCGCCGAGGACCGGCCGCTCGCGGTGCTGCTCGACGACCTGCACCTGCTGGACCGCCCGTCCGTCGACGCCCTGGCGTTCGCCGCCCGACGCCTCGGCGCCGACCCGATCGTCCTGCTGGCCACCACCCGCGCACCCGACCCGCCGCTACCGGCGCTGGCGCTGACCGGCCTCGACCTCGCCACCGCCCACGACCTGGTGGTGAGTCGCGCGGGACCGGTGTCCCCCGACCACCTCGCCCGCCTGCACCGGGCCACCGCCGGCAACCCGCTGGCGCTGATCGAACTGGCGGCCCGGCCCGTGCGGGACGTCTCGCCCGAGACCCCGCTGCCGGTGTCGGCGGCGCTTGCCCACGAGTTCGCCGCCCAGGCCCGCTCGCTCGGCCCGTCCGCGCAGGCGGCGGTGCTGGTGGCGGCGGTGGCGGGCACCGACCTGCGGGTGGTGGCCGGGGCGTGCGAGGCACTCGGGGTGGCGGTGGACGCGCTCGCCGAGGCGGAGAGCACCGGGCTGGTGCGGATCGCCGGCGGACGAGTGGAGTTCCGGCACCCGCTGATCCGCGCGGCCGTGTACGGCGACGCGGACCCGCGGCGGCGCCGGGAGATCCACCGGGCCGTGGCGTCGGCGGTGGGCGTGGGCTCCGACCGGCACGCCTGGCACTTGGCGGAGGCGTCGGTCGGACCGGACGCCGAGGTCGCCGGCCTGCTGGTGCAGGCGGCGGTGCGGGCCCACGACCGCAGTGCGCACGACGTCGCCTCGGCCGCGTACGAACGGGCCGCGCGCCTCAGCCCCGACGTCGCACGGCACGCCGCGCTGTGCGTCTCCGCGGCGGAGTCGGCGTGGCTCGCCGGGGAGACGAAGCGGGCCGTCTCGTTGCTCGACCAGGCAGGTCCCGGCACCGCCGTCGACCTGCGCGCGGCGATCGCGGCCCGCACCGGTTCGCTGACCGAGGCCCGCGACCTGTGCCGCGAGGCCGCCGGGGCCGCGGCGACCCCGGACGCCGCCGTCGTGCTGCTGGCCGACGCCGTCAACGCCTGCTTCTACCTCGGCGACACCACCAGCGGCGTCGCACTCGCCCACGAGATCGAGGCCCGGCTCCCCGACGTCGTGGCGCCCCAGGCGTCCGGACTCGGCCGGATGGCCGCCGGGGTGGCGAGGATCCTCGCCAACCGCGGTGGCGCCGACCAGATCCGCGCCGCGATCGACCTGCTCACCGGCTCCGGCCTCCTGCGCGACGATCGGCGCCGGCTGTCGTGGTTGATGATCGGCCCGATGTTCCTGCGCGACGCCGACTCCGGCGCGGAACTGCGCCGCACCGTCGCCCACGCCCGCACCGAGGCCGCCGTCGGCACCCTGCCCGCGCTGCTGTTCCACGTCGCGAGGGACGAGGCCACGACCAACCAGTGGGCGCGCGCCGAGGCCACCTACGACGAGGCGACCCGGCTGGCCCGCGAAACCGGCCAGGAGACCGACCTCGCCATGTGCCTCGCCGGCAGGGCGTGGCTGCAGGCCAGGCTGGGTGACGAGGACCGCTGCCGGGACCTGGTCGAGGAGGCCCTGCCGCTCTGCCGGTCCCGCGACATCCACATCGGACGGGTCTGGTCGCTGTTCGCGTTGGGAGAGCTGGAACTCGGCCGCGGCGACCCGGCGAGGGCGTTAGGGCACCTGGAGGAACTCGCCGACCTGCTGGAGGAGTTGAAGCTGACCGACCCGGACGTGTCCCCCGCCCCGGAACTCACCGACGCGCTGGTGAGGCTGAACCGCCGCGAGGAAGCGCACACCATGGCCAGGCGCTTCCGGGACGAGGCCGCGGCCAAGGGCCAGCCCTGGTCGATGGCACGCGCCGAACGCACGGCGGGCATGCTCAGCGCGGAGTTCGAGACGCACTTCGAGGCGTCATTGCGGTACCACGAAAGGACTCTGGACGAGTTCGAGACCGCGCGCACGCGGCTCGCCTACGGTGCCCGCCTGCGCCGCGCCCGCCGCCGGGCCGACGCCCGCCCGCACCTGCACGCCGCACTGGAGACGTTCGACCACCTCCGTGCGGCCAGGTGGGCGGACCTCGCCGCGGTCGAGCTCGGCGCCACCGGCGAGACGATCAAGCGGCGCGACGAGGGGGAAACCTTGACACCGCAGGAGTTGCAGGTGTCGCTGCTGCTCGCGGAGGGCAAGACCACCCGCGAGGTCGCCGCCGCGTTGTTCCTGAGCCCGAAGACCATCGAGTACCACCTGCGCAAGGTCTACACGAAGCTCGGCATCCGCTCACGCGCCGAGCTGGCCGACCGGCTGCCCTGACGCCCACGCGAAGCCGTCCGGATCGGTGAACTCCCCGGCGCCGTGCAGCTCGACGCGGTGCGAACCGGCCCCCTCCGGCGCGACGCCCGCGTCCTTGGCCAGCGCGCGCCGCCGGTACAGGCCGAGCTTGATGCCGCCGGTCGAGGCGAACTGCACGTACATGCGCCCGAAGCTCTTCTCCACCGCGAAACCGTGCTCCACGTAGCACTTCCTGCTCGCGGCGATGTCCGTGGCGCCGATCAGCAGCACGACGTCCTGGACGGCACCGGTGGCCGGGGCGGTGTCCTTCTTGGCCGACGTGGCGACCTTCCAGATCGTGCCGTCGGGCGCCTGCACCACGCCGCCGTAGCCCCACAGCGACTTGGCGGCGGGCTTGAGCACCGTCACGCCGGCGTCGATCGCGCCGGCGACGAGGACGCCGACGTCGCCGGGCTGCGCGACCGTCAGGGAGAGGGTGAAGCCGCGGAACCCGGTGGCCGGTTCCTGCGAGGCCCGCAGGCGCAGCCGGGAGCCGAGTCCGAAAGCGTTGGCGTAGAAGCGTTCGGCGGCCGCGAGGTCGGCCACCTCGAGGGTGATCGCGTCGAGTGAGGTCATGCCGGGAACGCTGTTCGCCGAGCCCTGCACGGTGCTTCTCGATTCCTGACCGCTCGCGTCTGTGACCCACCGCACTTGACCATCACGAGCACAACCGGGGTAGAGTCCACTTAAGCAAACGGGGTACGGTCCGGTTACCTCGACCAGCGCACAGGGACCCACGACATGACGCACATCGGAATCATCATCGGCAGCACCCGTCCCGGCCGGAACGGCGAGCAGGTGGCCAGGTGGGTGCTGGAGAACGCGGAGCAGCGCGCCGACGCGACGTTCGAGCTCGTCGACCTCCAGGACTTCCCGCTGCCGCACCTCGACGAGCCGATGCCGCCCGCGATGGGCCAGTACCAGCACGACCACACCAAGGCGTGGGCGGCGAAGATCGCGAGCTTCGACGGGTTCGTGATGGTCACGCCCGAGTACAACCACTCCACGTCCGGCGTGCTGAAGAACGCGATCGACTACCTGTTCGCCGAGTGGAACAACAAGGCCGTCGGGTTCGTCTCGTACGGCGGTGTCGGCGGCGCGCGGGCCGTCGAGCACCTGCGCCTCATCGCGGGCGAGCTGAAGATGGCCGACGTGCGCACGAGCGTGTCGCTGTCGATGTTCACGGAGTTCCGGAACTTCTCCGAGTTCGTGCCGTCGGACTTCCAGGTCAGCACCCTGTCGACCCTGCTGGACGAGCTCGTGACGTGGAGCGGCGCGCTCGCCCCGCTGCGTGACCGCCAGGTCGCCGCGCAACAGGCCTGATGCCGCCGCCTCACGGCACCAGCCGGGGCACCACCTTCACGTACAGGACCATCCCGGCCACCTCGACCATCGTCTGGGTGACCACCACGACGGCCGCGACATCACCGGGCAACGCCAGCGCGAGCGGCAGCACCACCAACGAGTTCCGCGTCGCGCCGGTGAACACGATCGCGCGACCGGCCGGCCCGCCCAGCCCGAACGCCCGCGCGACACCGAGCCCGGCGAACGCCATCACCACCAGGAACACCACGTAGAACGGCACGACGGCCGCGACCTGTCGCACGTCGCCGAGCTTCGGCACCTGCGAGGCCACCACGACGAACAGCGTCACCGCCATCAACGGCACCATCGACGTGCTGATCGCCCCGATGACCCGCCCGGCCCACGTCTGCGTGAGCCAGGCCAGCGCCAGCGGGATCACGATCAGCACCAGGAACGCCTCGACGAACGGCCCCGGCTCCACCACCGCCAGGTCCGCCCCGAGGAACACCCACAGGTACGCCGGCAGCAGCACCATCTGCGCCAGCAACAACAACGGCGTCGCCGCCAGCAGCCGCCGGCTGTCACCGCCCGCCAGCCCGCTGAACACGATCACGTAGTCGACGCACGGCGTGAGCAACACCAGCAACACGCCCACCCGCACGGCCTGCTCGCCGGGCAGGAACGCGAAGAGCCCCGCCACCACCAACGGCACCACGACGAAGTTCACGACGAGCGCCGCCGTCAGGAACCGCCCAGACCGCAGCGACCGCCCGAGTTCCGCCACCGGCACCTGCAGGAACGTCACGTACAGCAGGGCCGCGAGCACCGGGTTGATGGCGTGTTCCAGCACTGGTCCCGCGCTCGGGGCGAGCCACCCGGCCAGCCCGCCGGCCGCGAGGGCACCGAGGTAGACGGCGACCTGGTGACGTTCCACCCCTGCGACGAACCCCGGCAACGCACCCTCCCGATCAGCTGATCAGGACGATAACCCGCGCCTCGACGTCGCACTGCGGCTCCAGGTCTCGCACCAGCCGCGCCCTCTCCGGAACCGAGCCCCGGACGCAGGTCCAGGAGGCCGTCCCGCCGAAGAACTCGCGCAACGCGGCCGCCACCTCACCCAGGAGCGCAACCGCAGGACGTCCCTCCTTTGCGGATTAGTCAGCGAAGGCGTCCGCCTGCGACCGGTAGAGCCGCGCGTAGTGCCCGCCCTGGGCCAGGAGCTCCTGGTGCGAACCGAGTTCCGCGACGCCGCCGTGCGCCAGCACCACGATCAGGTCGGCGGACCGGACGGTGGAGAAGCGGTGCGTGACGAGGACGGTGATCATGCCGTGTGCGCAGTCGGTGGCCCTGGTCATGCTGTCGAACAGGGCGTCCTCGGTGAACGCGTCGAGCGAGGCCGTCGGTTCGTCGAAGAAGCGCACCAGCGGCGTGGTCCTCGCGAGGCCGCGGGCGAGCGCGAGGCGTTGCCACTGGCCGGTGGAGAGGTCGGTGCCGCCCCAGGCCGTGCCGAGCTGGGCGTCCTGCGCCAGCACGTCGGCACCGGCTCTGGTGATGGCGTCGCGGACGTGCGCGGGGTCGTCGAGGTGGGGCAGGTCGCCGACCCCGACCGCGTGCTGGACGGTGAACTCGAAACGGGCGAAGTCCTGGAACGCCGCCGCGAGCCGGTGCCTCCACGCGTGCACGTCCAGGTCGGCGATGTCCACGCCGTCGACCGTGATCCTGCCTTCGGTGGGCTCGTACATCCTGGTCAGGAGCTTGACGAGGGTGGTCTTGCCCGCGCCGTTCGCGCCGACGACCGCGAGCGCGCGCCCGGCCGGAATGGTCAGGTCCACGTTGCGCAGCACCCACTTCTGTGTGCCGGGGTAGCGGAACGACACGTTCTCCAGCGTGATGCCGCCGAGGATCTCCCGGGGCGCGGGCAGGGTCCCGGACGCGCTGCGGGCGTGGTCCTGCAGCCAGCGGAAGCGGCGGACGGTGTGCAGGGTGCGGCCGAACCCCGCGACGGCCTGGACCGGCCAGATCACCGCCGTCTGGACCTGCTGGCTGAGGTAGATCGCCAGCACCACGTCGCCGGGGGCGGACCTGCCCTGCAGTGCCTGGTGCAGCACGAAACCGACGGCGGCGACCACGCCGGCGACGTAGAGGACCTGCTGGGCGAGCGAGGCGAGCGCCACCTTGCGTTCGGCGTGCTCGATCGGGCGGCGCTGGGCGGTCCAGAGCGTGCCGATGCGGCGTTCGAGGTCGTCGGCGAGGCCGAACAGCCGCACCTCGACGGCGGCGTCCCGGTCCTGTGCGACGGTGCGCAGGTGGCGGGCGGTGCGGCTGGCCAGCGCCGAGGCGTCCTCCGCCGTGGTGCGCCACCGCTGCTGGGCCTTCGTGATCAGCAGGGCGGGCAACGCCAACAGCACCAGCGCGAGCATCGCCGGGTGGGCGACGACCAGCAGCACCAGCACGGTGAGACCCGCGCAGACCGCTTTGACCGTGACCGCGAGCGCGCTCATCGAGTTGCCGAGCTGACCTTGGCGCTGCCGCAGGAGTTCGAGGTGGTCCTGGTGCTCGGCGCGTTCGAAGTGGTCGAGCGTGGGCAGTTCGGCGCACAGCCGGGCGATCTCGGTGTCGAACGCGTGCGCGACCTTCTCCCCCAGCACCATCCGCCACTGGCTCGCCGACAGGTCGAGCTGCCAGCCGAGCCCGGCGCCGAGGACGAGCGCGGCGACGCCGGTGACGACCTGGCGGGTGTCGTGCTGGAGCAGGCCGTTCGTGAGCATCGCGAGCCACAGCCCGGACATCAGCACGAGGGTGTTGCCGAACGGTTCGGCGATCAGGGCGAGGGTGAGCCGGCGGTCGGCCCGCCAGGCCGTCGCGACGAGCAGGCGGATCTCACGCATGGCCGGCCTCCGCGAACCTCTCCGCCTGCACCGAGTACATGGCGGCGTACTTCCCTTGCAATGCCATGAGTTCGGCGTGCGTGCCGTCCTCGGCGACGCGGCCGTCCGCGATCACGATGATGCGGTCGGCGTGCTTCACGGACGCGAGCCGGTGCGACACGAGGATCGTGGTGGTCTCGCCGGCCAGTTCACTGAAGCGCGCGAAGAGCTCCTCCTCCGCGAGGACGTCGAGGTTCGCGCTGGGTTCGTCCATGACCAGGACCTCCGCGCCGGCGTCGACCGCTCTCAGCGCCCTCGCCAGGGCGACCTTCTGCCACTGGCCGCCGGAGAGGTCGCGGCCCCGGGGGTGCGACGACGACAGGACGGTGGCCCAGCCGTGCGGCAGGTCTTCGAGCAACCCCAGCCCGCCCGCGCGTTCGAGTGCCTGCTCCGCGCCTTCCCCGCCGAACGCGATGTTGTCGCGGAGCGAGAGCTCGAAGCGGGTGAACCGCTGGACGATCGCACTGACCCTGCCGGGCATCGTGATCTCGCCGCTGTCCGGCCGGTGGATGCCCGCGAGCAGGTGGACGAGCGTGCTCTTGCCCGCGCCGTTCTCGCCGACGATCGCCAGCGACTGTCCTTTCGGGACTTCGAGGTCGAGGCCCTTCAGCACCGGCGTCCCGGCGTATCCGAAGTGGACGTTCGTCAGCCGGATGGAGTCGGCCGCGGTGCGCGGCTCCGGCGGTGCGGGAGCGAGGCTTCGGGCGATCGAGCGGGCCAGTTCGGCGACCTTGCGGGCGCGGGCCAGCGGGATCTCGGCACCGAAGACGTACCCGAGTGCGCTCGTGGTGAGCACGGCCTGCGCGTAGACGACGATCTCCGCCGGCGAGGTGGTGGACTGCGCGATCGCGGTGAGGACGACCAGGTGTGCTGCGAGGACGCCGCCGGTCGCGGCGAACACCGTGCGCATGCCGAGCTTGCGGCCCTGCCAGACGACCTCCAGGGCGTTCAGGTAGGCGTCCCGGTAGAGCGGCACGAGCCAGCCGGCGAGCCCGAACACGCGGATCTCCTTGGCGGCGGGGCTGTCCACGGCGAGGCCGCGCAGGTAGCGGGCGCGGCGCAACGCCGTCTCACCTTGCTGGGCGCCGAGGGTCATGCCGTGGTCGAGCCACTTCCGCACGCCGAAGCTCAGGCCGCGCCAGCCGAGGAACATCACGATCGGCGCCCACCAGGCGAACGTCGCCAGCACCACGGCGGCACCGGTACCGGTGGCCCGTTGCCTGAGCAGCTCCTTCAGCGCGCTCGCGGTGCCGACGAAGCCGTCGACGCGCTCGAACTCGGCCAGCGCCCCGAGTTCCCTGGTGGTCCTGTCGGCGACCAGGTGCGCGACATCGGTGCGAAGGGCGGCGTGCGCGACCGTCTCGTGGACGATCCGGGCGAACCCGCCGTCGAGCACGGCGGCCTCGTGGTCGAGGACCGCCGACAACACCGTCCCGGTGAGCAGTGCGGCGCCGAACAGCGCGAGTCCTAGCGTGGCCTGCTCCGGGTCGTCCGGGAGTCCGGCGACGAGCACGCCCGACGCGGCGATGGCGGCGGCCGGGGCGAGGCCCTGCAGGACCGCCAGCACGCAGAAGAGGACGAACCGGCCCCGTCCCGCCTGCCACAGCAACGACTTCACACTGATACCCCCTGCCGCACGAGTTCCTCGAGGTGCGTCACCACGGCGGCGGTCCACGCGGCCATGTCCGCCGGTTCGTGGCCGTTGCCCCGCTGCTCCACGTACCGGGTCGTCTCATGGCGTGCGACGAAGTGCCGCGACTGCTCGACCGGGACCCTGTCGTCGCCCGCGCTGTGCCCGACGATCAGCCTCGGCGCGGTGCACGGGCGGGCGATCGGGCTGCGCCTGGCCAGTTCGTCCCGGTCGTCGGCGAGGGCGCCGAGTTCGGTCGTGAGCCACTGGCGGTGCAGACCCGTCGCGGACTCCAGGAGCTTCTCGACGTCGGTGACCGGGGCCCACACGGCGACGGCGTCCACCAGTGCCGGGTCGGCGGCGAGCAGGGCCAGGTAGGCGCCGTAGCTCTGGCCGTACAGGCAGACCGGGTGATCGCCTTGGAGGTCGCGGAGGCGAGCTGTGACGGCCTTGACGTCGGCACCGCCCCAGTCACCGACGACCTGGTCGCGGAACTCGTCGCCGTAGCCGGAGCTGCCGGGGTAGTTCATGCCGATGACGGTCCAGCCCGCCGCGACCAGGGCCGCGATCACGGGTTCGTGGATCTGCCGGAGCTGGCTGCGCGGGCCGCCGTGCAGGTGCAGGACCGTGCCGCCGTGGCCGTTCTCCGGTTCGTAGACCCATTCCGGGGACTGGGTCGACTCGCGGTGCCACCAGCGGACCGCGATCTCCTCGCGCGGCTGGCCTTCGAGCGGTGTCATCAGTCCACTGCGGACGTTCCAGCGGACGAGCGCGGGCGGTGCGGCCGGTGACTGGTGGTGGCCGAGCAGGTGGCGTTCGTCGGCGGTGAAGGCGAGGTCGGTGGCGATGCCGTGGCCGGGCACGGGGGTGCCGACGACGCGACCGTCCGCGTCGAGCACGCGGTAGACGTACCGGTGGTCGGTCCAGGTGAGCGTGAGGAGCAGCCCGGACGGCGACACGGCGACGGCCTTGCCGCCCGGCTCGTACCAGCGGGTGCGCCCGGTGGCGAGGTCCAGGGTGCCCGGCACGTCCCCGGCGCCCGTCAGCGCGAGGATCGGGCCGTCGCCTGCGGCCGAGACCGCGTCGAGGTCGGTCCGCTCGCCGTCGCGGATCATCGTCACGCCCCGGTCGTGCGTGAAGACGAGGGTGTCGCGGTCCCAGGTGGCCACCGACCGCACGCCTTCGGTGCCCTCGACGAGCCGGTAGGTGCCTTCAGCCGGCCGATGCGTGCACAGCATCGGGCGGCCGGCGCGCACGACGGCGAGCAGTGCTTCCTCGCCGTCGTGGCGGAGGGTGCGTCCGACCACCGGATGCGTCGAGGTCAGCACCCGGTGGCCGGTGTCGAAGAGGCCGAGTTCGCCGCGGCGGCGCAACACGACCAGGTGCGGGGCGGCCCAGCCGGCGAGGTGCCAGTCGCCGGCGGCGATCCAGTGCGTCGTGGCGAGGTCGGCGCTGCCGTCCGGCGCCACCTCGACCACCCCCAGCTCACCGGGCCTGGTCAGGGCGAGCAGGTCGCGGCCGGGTGAGAGCGCGGTCATGCCGCACCGGCCAGCAACCCTCGCAACGCCAGCAGGTCGCCGGCGACGAGGGCGTGCGCGGCACGTTGTTCGAGCAGCGCGGCCGGCTGCTCGCCGAGGTTGCGCATGACGGCGTCGACCACGTCGGGCGCGCCGCGCCGCATCCGGCTGATCCCGGCGAGGTACCAGCGTCCCGCCTCGGCCGTGGCGCCGTCGGCGAGGTGCTGGTCGGCGAGCCGGAAGCACACGGCCGACACGGCCTTCTCGGTGGCCTGACCCGTGTCCTCGGCGCGGTCGGACAGCTCCAGCAGCCGCGTGGCTACGGCCTCCGCCTCCGGCCGTTCCCCCGCCTCCAGCAACACCCGCACGAGGTCGGCGGCGACGTAGGTGGCGTTGGCGACGTCGTCCGCGATCCCCCAGGCCCGCCGGTACAACCCGACGGCCTCCGGTGTGCCCCGGCGCAGCTTCGCGAGGTTGGTGAGCAGCTGCACCTGCTGGTCGGCGACGGTGTCGTGGCCTTCCAGCAAATCCAGCGCTGTGCGCATGGTCGTGACGGCGCCGGTGAGGTCGCGGTCGCGGTAGAGGGCGAGCGCGGCACCGTTGAACGAGGCGGCGACCTGCGCGAGGGGTACGTCGAGCTCCCTGGCGTGCGCGAAGCAGCGCGCCGCCGAAGCCCGTTGCGCCGGGTCGGGGTCCTTGGCGAGCAACTGGCCGAGGCTGTAGGCGAGCATCGCCCGATGGTCCGGCGCGACGTCCCACCTGGCGGCCTGCCTCAGCACGACGTCGGCCAGCGGCCCGGAGACGCGGCGACGATCGGCGACGAGCGCGGCGAGGTAGGCGGCCGCGGCCGTGGCGTGCGGGATCGCGCCGGTCTTGAGCGCGCGCCGGTAGAGGTTGCCCGCGTACCGGCTCAGCACCCTGCCCCGCCCCGCGGCCTCGGCGGCGGCTCCGGCCGTGAACGCCCGCAGCGCCAGCACCGGGTCCGTGATCAACGCCGCCGTCTCCAGGGGCACCCGCGAGGTCGTGGCCACCTCGGCCGCGAGCTCGGGCGTGATCGGCAACGGCCGCGCGACCGGTGCGGCCCAGGTGCGCAGACCGTCCCTTGTGGACGTGACGGCGTGGACGAGCGCCTCGTCCCACCCGTGCTGCGCCTGCCACTGCTGGAACTCCCGCTCCGGCACCGCTCCCCCGGCGAGCTTCAGCATGGCGAGGATCTCGTCACCCTCCACCGGCAGCGCCGCAAGGACGTGCCGGAGCACCGTGACCGACTGCGCTTCCCCGCGCACCAGCCGCATGCGGCACTCCTGCAGGAACCGCACGTCGTCGTGCGTGGGTGCCCCGAACATCTCGACGACGACCGCGCGTTCGCCGCCCTCGGCCAGCCACGACCGCACGGCGCTGACCTCCTTGCGCAGCCGCGCCTCACGGTCGTCGTGGCACCGCAGCAACGCCGTGCTCAGGTCCGTGGTGTCGTCCTCGGGCCTGAGCCACACCGGCCGTCCCGCCGACAGGTAGTACCGCACCTGCCCGTGGCGTGCCCGCAGGTCCGCCAGCACGCCGGGAATCCACGCGGACTCGATCGACAGCACCGTGACGCTCATGCCGTCACCCTGCTCGCCTTGAGCGTCGCGCGGTCCTGCACGAACCCGATCGACCGGTACAGCCGCCGAGCCGTGAAGTTCTCCGCCATGACGTTGAGGCGGCAGTCCGCGTACCCGGCCGACGCGAGCCCGAGCACGGCCCGCACCAGCAACGCCTTGCCGAGCCCGGCGCCCCGCTGTGCCTGCTCGATCGCGAGGTGCCCGATCAACGGCACACCCCGGTCCCGCGTCACGACGACGGCGCCGCGGGTGGTGCCCCCGGCCGTGACGCTGAGGCAGGCCTCCTCGATCATCGGCCCGTACGACCCGGACGCGACCTCTTCGAACACCTGCCGGTCGTGCGCGTCCCCCGCCACCTCACCGAGCGGCTCGATCCGGTAGCCCACCGGCAGCGCCCGTTCGAACGACGCGATCATCTCCACGTCGAGCCGCGACCACATGGGCACGATCCGCCCGCAGTCGGTCCCCCCGACGTCCCAGAACTCGGGGTGCACCACGACGACGTCCCGCATCCCGTGCCCGCGCAGGTGCTCGAGCACGCCCACCAGGTGCCCGACCGTCTCCGGATCGTCGCGCTGCGGCAGGCACTCGGTGACGTACGTGATCCCCGGCGCCGGCCGCACCACGCACTCGAACACCGTCTCGCCGCCCTGCCGGGCGAGGACCTTGCGGTTGCCACCCCAGTCCGCCACCATCTCGTGGACCAGTACGTCGGTGAGGTTCACGGCCGTTCCTCCACTCGCAATGTCAACGGCGACCGGGCGACGTGCCCGGCGAGCCGAAGCCGGAACGCGTGCACACCCGTGTACCCGCGCATGTAGTCGGGCCGGGGCACCCCGAGTCCCTCCGGGGCCCACTTGACCGCGAACCCGTCCCGGAATCGCAACGCGTCCAGCTTGCGTCCGATGTGGACGGCCCCGGCGTGGAACTCCTCGTGCTCGCGCGCGAGATCGAGCAGGAAGTCCCCGTCTCCGGCCAGCCCGTGGCACCGGCAGGTGCTCCCGAACGGCCTGGCCGTGGTGATCGCCCGCCCGGCCCGCACCGCACCGTCCGCGAACTCGGGGTCCTCCGTGTGCTGGGCCAACGCCTGCAACAGGATCCCCACCCCCGCAGCGCCGTTGCACCAGTGCGACCACATGGTGTCGCTGCCGGCTTTGTGCGGCCACGAGATCCCTTGGGCAGCTTCTTGCGCCTTCCCCAGCAACGCCCGCCCGGTCGCCACCGCCAGGTCGACCGCCACCGGATCGTCCACCGCGAGCCCGGCGTGCAGCAGGAAGTACGCCACCCCCGCACTCCCGTGCGCGAACCCGTGGAAAGCCGACCCGTTGGTGGGCCACGCGGGTAGACCGTCCTTCGTGGACACCCCGCCCAGCACCTTGGCGATGACCTTCGTGACGTCCCCGGCCCCTTCCCCGGTGGCCTTGAGCACCGCGACCTTCGCCAACCCGACCCCGGCCCACCCGTGGGTGACGTCCCACCCGGCGACCTCGACGGCGTCGAGCTCCCGCGCGAACCGCACCGCCTCCCGCCGCCACGACTCGGGCTCGTGCCCCGCCGCGGCCAGGTCGGTCATCAGCCACGGCAACGCCCCGAGCCCGAAGTACAGCCCTGGCGGCGTCTGCCCCGGCACGACGGGATTCGTGTCGACGGTCCAGGTGAGGAGCTGGTCGGCGTGCCCGAGCCAGGCCCCGTCGCCGGTGGCCTCGTGGAGGTCGAGGTAGAAACGCGCGATGCCCGCCGTGCCCGCCATGAAGGAGGCGGGGTGCATGGCGCCCGGCGCCCACCGCTGGGGCCACGGCCAGGGGTGCCGGTCCCACTCGGTGAGGCGGACGAGCTCCTCGCCGGCTTCGACCGCTTCCTCGACGGTCGAATCGGCACCGCTCACATCGCCAAGCGCCGGCCCCGCACCCACGACGGCCGAACCGGCACCGCCCACACCGCCCACCGCCGGCCCCACACCCTTGACGGCCGAATCAGCACCGCCCACACCGTCATTCGCCGGCCCCACACCCACGACAGCCGAACCGGCAGGCCTCTCGCGTCCACCGCCCTCAACGCCCATCCCCACCTCGGCACCGCCGAAACTGTCAGACCTGCCTGCGACGATGGGAGTGGGGGCCTCACGCACCCCCCGGAGGGGCCGAAGGTGGATCGATTCCGCATCCACCCCGTCCGGCGCGAACGCCGCCACCACCGCGGGCAGGTGCGCGGCGTAGTCCACGCCAGACCCGAGATGAGGATCGATCCCGGTCAACACGAAGTGGGCGATCGCGGCCAACGCGTACTCGGTGTCCCCAGCCCAAGGCGCATCGGCAGGCACGTACCCGGGCGTGTGCGCGACGAAAGGCGGTTCAGCCGAGTCGACCAGCGCAGCGTGCTCCAGGTCGATCACGTAGAACCGCGACCCGTCCACCATCACGTTGTTCGGCGTCAGATCCAGCAGCCGGACGCCCAACGCCTCGACCGCCGCCACCAGCCCCCGCACCCCGGACACCAGCTCCGTCAACGAACCGAGCGACGCCTCCGACCGGTAGTTCGCGCGCTCCACCGAAGCCCGCAACGTCCGCCCCGGCAGGAACTCCTGCACGAGGTACGCGTTGTCCTCCTGGTGGAAGAACGCCAGCGGCTCCGGCGCGAGACCGGACCCGGACAGCACCCGCAGCAGCTTCCACTCGTTCAGGAGCGCGGTGCGCGAGTCGCGGCCGAGACGGTCGGGGGTGGTGCCGATCCTGGCTTCCTTCAGCACCGCGGGCACCCCCCGGTGCAGCACGCGGAACACCCCGCCCTTCACCGACTGCCGCAACACGCCCTGCACCACGATCTCGCGCCCGAACAGCCCACTCCCCGGGCGTTCCAAGAAAGGCCGCGGTACAGGAGGAACCACGTCGTCGATCCAGTCGGGCGCCGCGACCCCAGGTGCACGCCGGTCTTCCACACGGCGGCCAGACGGGTCCACCAGCACATAGGTGAGGCTCTGCGACACCGGGTCGAACACGCTCTGGCCGACGAACGCTCCGTAGCGCAGGTACACGTTGCTGTGCGGCCGGAAGCGGCGGTCAGAAGGAACAACAGGAGCGTCGAACTCGCTGGTGACCGCGTCCAAAGCAGCACACAGCGGCTCGACGTCGGAAGAAGGAGAGGGGTAGATGGTGATGAACTTGCCCGACTGCGTCAAAGGCGAAGGGGGCGCGCTCAGGTTCATCAGCTTGTCGACAGACCGCGCGGCCTTCCAGCGCAACGACAGCGGGGTGACGACGGCGGCCACCCGGCGCAGGACCTCGGCGGCGTCGGCCGGGGCGGCGCTCACGTGGATCTTCCAGCCCTGCCGGCGGGCCGGGACGTCGGCGACCGGGTCGAAGTGCCACCAGTACGGTTCGGCGCGCACGGTGTAGGTGTCGGCGCAGCGGGCGGCCAGCCGGCCCGCCTCGCGCCGGATCGGGTCCGGGGCCACGCGTCGTCGCATGAGAACTCACCTGCCTGAGAAGGGACTTGCGGTGGGCCGCACGACGGCGGCCCACCGCATCACCGGAGCTCCGGTCAGTTCTGGCTCTGGGTCCAGGAGCAGAGCGTGCAGAGGGAGTTGTCCTCCATCAGCAGCGCGTCGTCCTCGAAGCCCATGGTCAGCAGGTCGGTCGCGTCGACGATCTTCTCCATCGGAATGCACCTCCGTGTAGTGGTTCTGCCTGGTGTTTCAGGCCCCGTTGCGGCCCGAGAGAAATCTCCCGCCCACCAGCGAAAACCTCATCCGTGGCGGTCACCACCATTCGAAAACCACAGCTCGGGACCACCGGGAGCACGGGCACGGCACCCACCGGCTCAAGCGGTCCCCGAGCGGCATGGGTGAGCATGCGTAGTGGCCCGTGCGCAGGTGCGGGGCAATGGTGGTGTTCTCCACGCATGACCCGCCGGTAGCGCCCTGGCACGCTTCGTCTCATGGAGATCGCCTGCCGCGCCACACCCGCTCCCACGGACGTGTTCGCGCACGTCGTGGCCCCGTGGGTGAGCGCGGCGAGCGCCCGTCTGCACGCTTGCCTGGCCTCGCTGCCCGAGCACGCCGTCGACGCGAACGCCCTCGTGGCCGGCACCGCCGCACGCCTGGGCACTAGGCTCGCCCGCATCGCGACGCCGGTCCTCGTGCACGAACTCGCCCAGGCGACGGACCTCCAGGGCGAGGACGAGCACGCACGGTTCCAGGACTTCCTCACCCGGGACCACCTGGCCGGCTACCCCGTGCTCGCAGCAGACCTGGACCGGGAACGCGACACCGCCGTCGAGACCGTCACCGAACTCGCCACCCGCTACGCCGAGGACCAGGACCGGCTGACCGGCACGCTGCTCGACACGAAGTCCCCGCTCGTCGCCGCACACCCCGGCGGTGACCGGCACCGGGGCGGACGGTCCACCACGGTCGTCGAACTCGCCGACGGCCAACGCCTCGTCTACAAGCCGCGCGGCGTGGACGCGCACCTGGCCCTCGCGCACGTCGTCGACCTCGTCAACGACCTCGTCGACCTCGGCCTCGCGACCGTGAAGGCGCTGCCGTCCGGCGGTCACGGCTGGACCGAGCACGTCGAGCCGGCGCCGCTGCCCACCCCGGACGCCACCGCCTACTTCCTGCGCCTCGGCGGCCTGCTCGCCGTGCTGCACATGTTGCGCGCCACCGACATGCACCACCAGAACGTGATCACCCGCGCCGACCAGCCGCTGCTGATCGACGTGGAAACCCTCTTCCAGGCCCAGCTGCCCGGCGAACGGCCCGACCCCGCCGTCGTCGCGCTCGGCCGTTCGGTCGCCCGCACGGGTCTGCTGCCCGCGCTGGCCGGGCGGCACGGGCTGGTCGACATCTCCGGCGCCGGCGGTGACGCGGGCCAGGAAACCTCAAGCACCACAACGGGATGGCTCGACGCCGGCACCGACCGGATGCGTGCCGTGCAGCGACCGGAGATCACGACCGGGGCGGCCAACCGTCCCACCTGGCGGGGTGAGCCGGTCGAGGCCGCCGACCACGCCGACGCGATCACGACCGGGTTCCGCCAGACCTACGACGCGATCTCCCTCCACAGCGCGGAGTTCGCCGCCCTGCTGGCCGGCTGCGCGTCGGTGCCGGTGCGGATCGTGCCGAGGCCGACGGCCCGGTACGCGGACCTCCTCGCCGCCGCGCGCGCCCCGGAGTTCCTGCGGCAGCCGAAGATCCGGCACGACGCGTTCACCACGGCGTGCGCGACCGCCGCCCTCCCGGGGCTGGCCGAACTCGAAGCGGCCGAGCTCGACGCGGGCGACGTCCCGCTCTTCACGACCAGGGCCGACGGCCACGACCTGCACGCCGCCGGCGGAACCCTCGGCGACGTCCTCGCCACGTCCGGCCTGGAGGACGCGCTCGCCTGCCTGGCCGCGTTCGACGAGTTCGACCGGGACGACCAGGAGTGGGTGATCGCCGCATCGCTCGCCACCCGCCGGGTCGCGGTCACCGGTACCGGTCCTGGGCAGGTGCAGCCGCACGCCGTCGGCACCGACGAGGTGCTCTCCGCGGCGTGCGCGATCGCCGACCGGATCGTGACCACCAGCTACGGCACCGACCGCGTCAACTGGATCGGCCTCGAGCCCGTCGGCGACACGCGCTGGCTCGTGCTCCCGATGGGTGCCGGACTCGCACACGGCTACACCGGCGTCGCGCTGTTCCTCGCGCAGCTGGGCCAGATCAGCGAGGTCACCCGCTACACCGACGTCGCCCGCCGCACGCTGAACGCGATCCCCGACCTGCTCGCCGGGTTGAAGGACAACGACGACCTGATCGCCGCGGTCGGCTCCGGCGGCCTCACCGGCTTCGCCGGCATCGGTTACGGGCTCGCCAGGATCGCCAGGCTGACCAACGACGACGAGGTCGCGCGCTGGGCCCGCACGACCGTTCGGTTGGCACGCGCCGCGGCGGAGTTCGAACCGGAACACGGCCTCGCTGCGGCGATGCGCGCACTGGACGCGGAAATCGGCTGCTCCGACGCACGTGAGCTGGCCGACCGCTACCCGGACGGTCCCGCCGGGCCCGTCCAGTGGTGCCAGCACGATGCTTCCAAATGGACGGACGACGACTTGTCCCTGTGCCACGGGGAACTCGGCCATGCGGACGTGTCGGTCAGCGGCTGGTCCGCCGCACGCAGGCACCGCCGTACGGGTGAGGTGCTCGCGACGTTGCGCCGCGACGGTCCCCGCTGCGTCACCCCCGACCGCGTGCCCACCCCGGGACTCCTCACCGGACTCGCCGGGCTCGGGATCGGCCTGCTGCGCCTGGGTTTCCCGGAGCGCGCGCCGTCCGTCCTGCTCCTCGAAGCAGGCAACTGATCTTTTCCCGGGTCACCGGGGAGAGCTGGAAACCGTTACTCACCAACAGGAGAAGCAATGAGACTGCCGGAGACCCACGACCAGTCCGCCTCGGTTCGCGCCACCACCAAGAAGATCGGCATGCGGATCGCCGCACTGACCGGTGTCGTCCTCTCCGCGGGCGTCATCGCCGCAGCTCCCAGCGTTTCCGCGGCCCCGGCCAACGTCGACGTCGTGCTCGACGCCGTCGTGTCCGCCACCGGCGGCGGAAACGGTTCCACGTGTTGCCGCCCGGAAAACTGAAGTCCGGTTTCTGACCGTGTGTCACCCTTTTGTGGCGTGACGTGATTGCATGTGCACGTGGCATTGCGTGCACCAGTCGTCGTCGGTCGTGACCATGAGCTGGGACTGATCAGGACGACGTTGGCGGAAGTCGCTACGGGGAGGGGTCAGGTCGTATTCCTGACCGGTGAAGCCGGGATCGGCAAGTCCCGGCTCGCCTCCGCGGCGACCGACCTCGCCTACCAGAGCGGCATGAGCATCATGCGCGGCCGCGGCAGCGCCATGAGCCGCACGATCCCGTTCCGCTGCCTGAGCGAGGCGTTGCTGTCGCTGCAACGCCTGGGCACCACCGTCGACATCGACGAGCTGGGCCCCTACCGCCCCGCACTCGCCCGCCTCAACCCCGACTGGGGCACCGCGGCCGACGACCCGTCCGGCAGCTCGCTGATCGTGCTCGCCGAGGGCGTGCTGCGCCTGACCGATCTGGTGGGGCGCAACGGAGGCTGCGCCGTCGTCATCGACGACCTGCAGTACGCCGACCCGGACACGTTGGCAGTGCTCGAATACGTCATCGACAACATCTCGCACCAGCCGACGCTGCTGCTCGCCACGATGCGCGACGACGACAGCGCGGCGCTGGAGTTCGCCCGCGCCACCAGCAAGCGCGACTCCGCCACCCTCCTCGAACTGCGCCGCCTGAGACACGAGCAGGTCTCCGCGCTCGCCGGCGCCTGTCTCGAAGGCACGGTCCCCGCGCCCGCACTGGACCTGCTGTGGGCGGGCAGCGGCGGGTTGCCGTTGTTCGTCGAGGAACTGCTCGACGAGATCGTCTCGGACGGACACCTCGTGCGCACCGGCGACGTGTGGAACATGGGCGACGCCGGGGTGCCGCCGTCCGCGTTGGTGCACAGCGTCGCGGGCCGCTTCGGGCGGCTGAACGACCAGGCGCGCGAGTTCGTGTCGGTCGCGGCCGTGATCGGCCTGAGGTTCCCGCTGACGGTCGTCCGCGAGGTCACCGGCCTCGACTACCGGACGTTGCTGCGGTACCTGCAGAGCGAACCGGTCGCGCACCTCATCGGCCCCGACGACCACACGCCGGACTGGTACCTCTTCACGCACGCGCTGGTCGCCGACGCGGTGCTGACCCTCATCCCGGAGGACGTCCAGGCGTCGCTGGCGCGCCGGGCCGCCGACGCCGTCGAGAAGCGCTACCCCGGCGTGCCCGGCGACTGGTGCCACCTCTGCGCGACGCTGCGCGAGGCGGCGGGCCAGACCGCGCAGGCCGGTTCGCTCTACGCCGAGGCGGGACGGCGCGCGCTCGCCCAGGGCGCCGCCCAGTCCGCCGTCACCCTGCTCGACCGGTCCCTGGAACTCGTCGAGGACCCCGTGCAGCGCTTCGAGGCGTTGGAAGCGCAACTGCTCGCCCTCACCGAGGCGGGCCAGGTCGACCGGGCGCTCGCGATGAGCTTCGACAGCTCGGGCCTCGACCGCCCGCATCGCGCCCGTCTGCACACCCAGCTCGCGTGGGCGGCGAACCTGGCGGGCCGCACCTCCGACGGCTTGTCCCAGGTGGAGATCGCCCGCGCCCTGCTCGGCGACGCGGCACCGGAAGACTGCGCACCCGTGGACGTGGTCGCGGCCCACCTGGAACTCGACCGGGCCGAACCGGGCGGCCTCGAACGCGCCGAGGAGATCGCACTCCGCGCCGCCACCGTCGCCGAACGCGTGCCGCTCCCGGTCGTCGCCTGCCAGGCGTGGCAACTGCTCGGCGCGCTCACCCGCCGCCGCGACCCGGCCCGTGCCACCGCCTACCTGGAACGCAGCCGCGCGTTCGCCATCGCCCACGACCTGCCGATCTGGGAGATCCACGCTCTCGTCCGCCTGGGCCTGGACGACGCCCTGCGCTCCGGCGACATCGGCCGCCTCGAACAGGCCCGGGACCTGGCGTCCCGCATCGGCGCCGTGATCGCCCGCTACCAGTCCGAGGTCAACATCGGCCTGCAGCTGGTCCTGCGTGCCGACTTCGCCGCAGCCTCCCTGGTCGTCGACGACGTCTCCTCCGCCGCGAAGCGCCTGGGCCTGCAGGAGATCGGCCAGTTCATGGCCGTGCTGCGCGCCGTGCTGGCGGGCCACCGCGGCGATCGGACAACGTTGACCGAAGCCTGGTCCGTCCTCGTCGAACCGGGCGGCGAACAGCACACCGCCCGCCTGCACGGCCTGGCCGCCACCTTCTGCTCCCTGCTGGAAGAGGACAGACCAAGAGCCCGAGCGGACCTGGCGGCGGCCCTGGAAGCCGAACGAGCCACCCCCACCACCTACCACCTGACCGGCCGCCTGGGCCTCTCGTTGCTGCTGCGCGCCGTGGACGGCGACCTGACCAGAGCCGAGTACGACACCGTCGTCGCCGACCCGGCCGCAGGTCTCCGTTGGGACCAGCACTTCGCCCTGCTCGCCTCCGCCGTCCTCGCGGGCGCCGCGGGCGACCACGACCTCGCCACCGCCCTGGTGACCGAGAGCGGCGACGTGGGTCTGCCCTACCCGATGGCCCGCCACCTGGGCCTCCGACTGGTCAGCGAGGCCGCCGCCCGCGACGGCTGGGGCACCCCGGAGTCGTGGCTGCGCGCCGCCGAACACCACTTCCACGACGCCGGCATCCCGGCCGTGGCAGGCGCCTGCCGCGCCCAGCTGCGCCTCATGGGCGTCCGCGTCACGCAACGCCGCACCGGCGTCGACGAGGTGCCCGACGAACTGCGGCTCGCGGGCGTGACGGTGCGGGAGTACGAAGTGCTGCGACTGCTCGGTGCACGACTCGCGAACAACGAGATCGCGGCGCAGCTGCACCTTTCGCGCCGCACGGTGGAGAAGCACGTGTCGAGCCTGCTGACCAAGACGGGGCTGACCAACAGGCTCGCGCTGGGCAAGCTCGCGACCGAGCATTCGGACTAGACGACGTCCATCCGGAGGAACTCCTTGATGCGCAGCGACTTCGGCGGGCGCTTGACGTCGGGGGCCAGCGCCTCGAACGCCTCGGTCTCGCTCACCACCCGCGGCGCCGTCACCTCGACCTCCTCGCCGGCCACGGTGAGCTTCGCGCGGCCCGCCGCCATCACGTTGCGCACCCAGTCGGAGCGGGACCCGTACACCAGCACCACGAGGTAGCCGCCGTCGACCGGGTGCGCCTCCATCGGGGTGCGGTAGAGCATGCCGGAGCTGCGGCCCACGTGGGTGAGCACCGCCCACCTGCCGCTCCTGAGCGCGTGCGGGTTGAACACGCGCTTGTTGATGTGACCCCACCACCTGGGCATGGGCATGTCTGACTCCTCTCCCGCACCAAGACGCCGCAGGCGCGTGATCTGTTGAAGTAGCGTGCGCGCGTGGAGATCACTGACGACCGCGCCTTCCCCGCCGCGCTGGCCGCTCTCGGCGGCATCGACTTCCCGTGGGAGTACGACGAGAAGGCCGACGAGCCCTCGCCGGGCAACATGGACTACGAGCCTTACCAGGAGTTCGACTCGGCCGAGGAGACCACCGACTGGATCCGGTCGTGGACCGGCAACGACGAGTTGGACGGTGCCGCGTTCCGGGCCTTCGGGCAGGACGGGACGGGTGGGCTGGCCTTGCTCTGGATCGTGCGGGAGGGCCCGTTGGAGGCGCAGCCCGTGGTGTTCTTCGGGTCGGAGGGCGAGGTCGGGCCGGTGGCCACGAGCCTCGGCGAGTTCCTGTGGCTGCTCGCGGGCGGGGTGGGGCCGCAGGAGGCCGTCGAGTTCGGGTTCGACGGCGGGGTGGAGCACGCCGGGTTGCGGGCGGTGGCGGAGAAGTACTCCGGGGTCGCACCGCGCACGCCCGCCGAGGTGCTGGCGGCGGCGCGGGCCGAGTTCCCCGACTTCGCGGAGACGGTGCGGTCCTGGTGCCGGTAGGACCAGCGGGGGAACCGGTCCTGGTTCCGGTTCCCCCGTGGTCTATACCACTAGGTCGACCGAGGTTACGCTGCGGTCAACCCTGTTGTGCCGCAAGGTAAACAGGACCTCGTCCCCCGGAGGTCTGCCCTGTGAGAAAGTTCCTGGCGGCCGCACTTCTGCTCAGTGCCGCCGTCATCCCCACCGGTACGGCCGCCGCGGCCGACCCGATCTACAAGGACCCGGCGCAGCCCGTCCCGGCTCGGGTGGCTGACCTGCTGAGCCGCATGTCGCTCGACGAGAAGGTCGGGCAGATGACGCAGGCCGAGCGCAACGCGGTCAGCAACGCGGACCTGACGAACTTCCGGATCGGGTCGCTGCTGTCCGGCGGCGGTTCCGCGCCGTCACCGAACAACGCCACGTCGTGGGCGAACATGTACGACAACTTCCAGCGCGCGGCGATGGCCACGCCGCTGGGCATTCCCATGATCTACGGCGTGGACGCCGTGCACGGGCACAACAACGTCGTCGGCGCCACGATCTTCCCGCACAACATCGGCCTCGGCGCGACGCGTGATCCCGGGCTGGTGCAGCGGATCGGCCGCGCCACCGCCGAGGAGGTGTCGGGCACCGGCATCGACTGGGACTTCGCGCCGTGCCTGTGCGTCGCGCGCAACGACCGGTGGGGCCGCACCTACGAGTCGTTCGGTGAGACGCCGCAGGACGCCACCGCGATGACGACGATGATCACCGGCCTGCAGGGCTCGAAGCTGTCGGACCCCGGCTCGGTGCTCGCGACGGCCAAGCACTACATCGGTGACGGCGGCACGACCAACGGCACCGACCAGGGCAACACGCAGGTCAGCGAGGCCGAGCTGCGGGCGACGCACCTGCCGCCGTTCCGCGACGCGATCGCCAAGGGCGTCGGCTCGGTGATGATCACCTACAGCAGCTGGAACGGCACGAAGCTGCACGGCCACAGGTATCTGATCACCGACGTGCTGAAGAACGAGCTGGGTTTCAGCGGCCTCGTCGTGTCGGACTGGAACGCCATCGACCAGATCGACGGCCAGCCCGGCTTCACCGCCGCCGAGGTGCGCGACTCGATCAACGCGGGCCTCGACATGGTCATGGTGCCGACCGAGTGGCGGAACTTCATCACCTTCCTCAAGCAGGAGGTGCAGGCGGGCCGCGTGCCGATGTCGCGCATCGACGACGCCAACCGCCGCATCCTCACCAAGAAGTTCGAGCTGGGCCTGTTCGAGAAGCCGCTGACCGACCGGAACTACACGCCGACCGTCGGCAACGCCGAGCACCGCGCCCTGGCCCGCGAGGCCGTGCGCAAGTCGCAGGTTCTGCTGAAGAACCAGAACGGCGTGCTGCCGCTGTCCAAGACGGCGTCGAAGATCTTCGTGGCGGGCAAGAGCGCGGACGACATCGGCTACCAGAGCGGTGGCTGGACGATCTCGTGGCAGGGCGGCAGCGGCGCGGTGACGCCGGGAACCACTGTGCTGCAGGGCATCCGCGGCGCGGTGTCGACGTCCACGACGGTCACGTACAACCGCAACGGCACCGGCATCGACGGCACGTACAACGCCGCGATCGCCGTCATCGGGGAGACCCCGTACACCGAGGGCGCGGGTGACCGGCCCGGCGGCCTCGGTCTCGACGCCGAGGACATCGCGACGCTGAACACGTTGCGCGCCACCGGTGTCCCGGTCGTCGTGGTGCTCGTGTCCGGCCGCCCGCTGGACATCGCGGCGCAGCTGCCGCAGTGGACCGCGCTCGTCGCGGCCTGGCTGCCCGGCACCGAGGGCAACGGCGTCGCGGACGTGCTCTTCGGCGACTACAAGCCGACCGGCACGCTGCCGTTCACGTGGATGCAGAGCGCCTCGCAGCAGCCGATCAACGTCGGCGACGGCAAGGCACCGCTGTTCCCGTACGGCTTCGGCACGCAGTTCCCGGCGACGCAGAACGCCTACAACATCATCGGCGCCTCGTACTACGACGAGCAGCGCGGCACGCAGGTCGAGCGGTGCACCGACTCCGGCTGCGGCCAGAACGTCGGCTACCTGACGCCGGGCGACTACGTGGCCTACGCGGACATCGACTTCGGTGCCACGCCGCCGACGTCGGTGACCACGCGGCTCGCGTCGGGCTCCACGGCCGGCGGCACGCTGCAGTACCGCCTCGACAGCCCGACCGGCCCGGTGGTCGCGACGGTGTCCGCGGCGAGCACCGGCGGCTGGCAGACGTGGACGAGCCGCACGGCCGCCGCGTCGGGCGCGACCGGCGTGCACCGGCTCTACCTGGTGGCGACCGGCGGCACGGGCGGCGATCTGGCGAACGTGAACTGGTTCCAGTTCGCCCGCTAGCGAGCTGCGTCGACGGGGGTCCCGACCACGCGCCGGGGCCCCCGTTCGAGCGTGCGGGTTAGGCTGACCGGGCTGACGGTTCGCTCCCCGCGACGGGAGCGAGGCAAGAGGGAACCCGGTGCGAATCCGGGACTGCCCCGCAGCGGTGAGTGGGAACGAAAGCTGCCAACGAAGCACTGGGCGAGAGCCCGGGAAGCGGCGGCCGGTAGGAGCGAGCGGTGCGCCCACGAGTCCGAAGACCTGCCGCCGGCGTTGCATCCGCACGCTCGCGAGGAGAGAGCCTGTGATCCACCCGGTGCTGCCCGGAAAGTCGCCCGCCGAGTCGCGGCTGACGCTGTCGCAGATCATGGACAACAACGACACCAACCTGATGGGCACCGTCCACGGTGGTGTGCTGATGAAACTGGCCGACTCCCTCGCGGGGGTGGTGTCGGCACGGCACTCCGAGGGCGCCGCGGTCACCGTGGCGATCGACGAGATGACGTTCCGGGTGCCCGTGCGCGTCGGTGACGTGCTGCACCTGCACGCGCAGATCAACTGGGCGGGCGCGACCTCGATGGAGATCGGGGTCAGGGCGCTCGCCGACCGCTGGGACAGCACGGTGCCCGCCGTGCACGTGGCGTCGGCCTACATCGTGCTGGTGGCGGTCGACGAGCACGGCGAACCGAGGGGCGTGCCCCCGGTCGTGCCGCAGACGGACGAGGATCGCAGGCGCTACGGCGAGGCCGAGATCCGGCGGGCCCACCGGCTGGCCCGGCGGGCGGCGATCGAGGACTCCCGCGCGCTGACGGGCTGAGCGGGCGGACGCGGCCGGGTGATCGTGCCCGGCCGCACCGCGCACCAGACCAGGAACGCGAGCGCCAGCCACACGTAGGTGTTGCCGACGAGGTGCTGCCACCACGTCCACGTCAGTTCCTTGTCCCCCGCAGTCGGCAGCAACCAGTGCGGTCCGACGGCGAACACCGCCGCCACCGCGATCCGCACCCGGCCGTGCAGCAGCACCAACGCCGGCGCGATCCACACCCAGTGGTGCGACCACGACACCGGCGAGATCAGCAGACCGGCGGCGGCGGTCGCCACGAGAGCCGTGAAGTCGTCACGCAGCCGCGGCAGCACGACCACGACCAACGCCAGCACCGCCACGACCGCGACGAACCACACGAACTGCGGTGCGCCGAGCCGGACCAGCAAGCCGCGCAACGACTGGTTCGCGCTGTAGGCGAGTCCGCCGACCCGGTCGGGATCGAGCATGGCGTGGAACCAGAACCGCCGGGACTGCCCCGGTGCGAGCAGCCAGCCGAGCGCGCCGCACGCCGCGAACGTCGCCACGGCGGTCAGTGCGGGCCGCCAGCGCCCGCGGCACAGGAAGAACAGCACGAACACGGCCGGGGTCAGCTTGATCGCGGCGGCCAGCCCGACGAGCAGGCCGCGGGGCCACACCGTGCGCGGCAGCAGGCAGTCGAGCGCGACCAGTCCGATCAGGACCAGGTTGACCTGGCCGAGGTCCGCTCCCCCGCGCATGGGTTCGAGCAGCAGGAACAACGCCACCAGGCCGTACCCGGCCCACGGGCGCATCGCCGCCGTGAAGAGCCCGATGCCCAGCGCCGTGAACAGAAGTGCCACCACGGCGAGGGGAAGCGGCGCCAGGGCGCTGAACACCACCGCCGCGAAGGGCGGGTAGGTGAACGGAAGTCCGTTCGGGGCCTGGAAGGCGGCGGTGTACAGATCGCTCCCGGTCAGCCACGCCTCTCCGCCCGCGAGGTACACGCGCAGGTCCAGCACACCGGTGCCGAAGCTCCGCACGAACACCCACACCAGCAGCCCGCCCGCGACCGCGGCCCAGAGCCGCCGCTGGACGGTCATCGGGCCACCTCGGCACGGTCGCGCAGCGCCACGAAACCCGCCGCGAGCGCGGCAGCCACCACTGCTCCCGCGCTGTTGTTGAACAAGTCCTGCGTCTCGCACAGTCCGCGCCCGGTCAGCGGCTGCACGACCTCGATCGCCGCGCTCAGCAGCACGGCCCCCACCGCGACCGCGAGCGGGCGGCGCGTCGCCAGCACCGCGCACCACACCAGCGGCACGAACAGCAACGCGTTCAGCAGCTCCGCCGAACCGTGCAACGAGAACCCGTTGAGGTGGCAGAACGCCTGGCCGGGTGCGGTCGCCCAGTCCGGCAGCGTGCGCGAGAACGTCACGCCGAGCACGACCCCGAGGAAGACACCCGCGAAGACGGCGGGCACCGGACGCCATCCGAACCGCCGTGCCGCGCACCGCGCGCCGACGCCCAGCACCACGGCCCCGACCACCACGCCCACCGCGATCAGCGGGTTCGCCAGCGCGTCCCCGACGGCGTCCCACGCCCACAGCACCTGCTCCAGCACAGCCCGAAACCCTTCGTCCACAACGAAATCCGATGTGGACGAGCCTGCTGGGCCGAGGGGTGCCGGTGGATCAGCCGGAGGGCACCGAGATCATGGCCGCTCGGACAGCGACGCGGACGGGACTGGCCGGATGGCCATGGTCATCCGGCCACCACGTGCGCGCGGAACGCCCACGCGACGACCTCGACGCGGTTGCGCGCGCCCACCTTGGTCTGCACCGACGCCAGGTAGGCCTTCACCGACGACACGGAGACCTTGAGCGCGACCGCGATCTCGTTGTTGCTCAGGCCCTTCGAGACCTCCCGCACGACCTCCAGCTCGCGTTCGCTCAGCACCTCGGCGTCGGCCGAGGCGACCGGGGGCGTCGACCGGCGCAGCACGCGCAGCACCACCTGGGGCGACACCAGGACGTCACCACGCGCCGCCGACCTGACCGCCTCGGCCAGCAGGCCGGGGCTCGCGTCCTTGGTGAGGAACCCGCACGCGCCGAGGTCCAGGGCCTTGTTCAGCACCTCGTCGCTGTCGAACGTCGTCACCACCACGACACGGGTGTGCGGGGCGAGCCGGCGGGTGACCTCCAGGCCGTCCAGGCCGGGCATCCGCACGTCGACCAGGCAGACGTCGGGCTCCAGCCTGCGCGCCTGCTCCACGGCGCTCACGCCGTCCGGCACGTCCGCGACGACGTCGATGTCGGGCTGCGTCTCGAGGATGAGCCGGAACCCGGCTCGCACCATGTCCTGGTCCTCGGCGATGAGCACGCTGATCACGCGCGGACCTCCAGCGGCAGCTCGGCGGTGACGAGCCAGCCCTCTCCCGTGGCACCCGCGAAGAACCGCCCGCCCAGTTCGCTCACCCGCTCCTTCATGCCCACGAGCCCGAACCCTCCCGAGTGCGCGGGGCGCGTCCTGCCGTTGTCCACAACGGACAGCAGCACCGCGTCGGCCGTCAGCCGCACGTCGACCTCCACGCTCGTCGCGTCGAAGGCGTGCTTGCGGACGTTGGTCAGCGCCTCCTGGACGATGCGCAGCACCGACCGCCCGAGCTCCGGCCGCACCTCGGTCAGTTCGATGCTCGTCCGCACCGGCAGTCCCGACTTCTCGGCGAGCTGGTGCAGGTCGGCGGTGAGGTCGGTGGTGGCGGTGTCGGTCCCGTTGTTCCGCAACGTCCTCACCATCGCGCTCATCGCCCCCAACGCGTCCGTGCCACCCTCCACGATTCCCGGCAGCATGGCACACGCCCTGTCCCTGTCCTGCTGCGCCACCACGAGCGCGGCCTGGGCCTGCACGAGCATCCCGGTGACGTGGTGCGCCACCACGTCGTGCAGCTCCCTGGCCATGTCGAGGCGTTCGTCGCGCCGGGCCCTCTCCTCCGCGGCCGCCGCCAACGCCGCACGTGACCGTTCCCGCATCCGCAGCAGCAGACCGGCAGCCGCCATGACGACGCTCAGGAACGTGATCAGCTGGACGGCGTCCGCCCGGCTCAGGGCCGGGTGCGGGCGGAAGAACGCGGCGTGGTCGACCACGGCGACGAGCACGACGACCAGCGGCACGGCCACCAGAGGCCGTGTCCGCCACGCGTGGGCGAACACGACGACCAGCACGAGCGACGCCTCGATGACGATCACCAGCGGGTGGGTGAACACCGAGGAGCCCACGCTGATGCCGCGGGTGTTGCTCAGGTGGATCGCCCGGTCGAAGCCGATGATCCGCCCGGTGACGACGAAGATCTCGACGCACAGCAGGACGGTGACGACGATCAGCAGCCTGCGACGAATTTCTCCCACACCCGTCGATCGTAGGAGGCGGGCCTCCACCGGGCCTCGGCTTTCCAGCCGAGCCGGATGGCCAAGTGGTCAGACGGACCCGATGGCCTCCTCCAGGATCGCGATCCCCTCCCCCAGTTCCTCCTCCGACGCCGTCAACGGCGGCGCGATCCGGAACACCCCGCCCATCCCGGGGATCTGCACGATGTTCATGTGCAGCCCCAGCTCCAGGCACTTCTGCGTGATCGGGGCGCTCAGCGACTCGTCCGCGATCTCCAGCCCCACCAGCAACCCGCGCCCGCGCACGTCCGACACCAGCGGGTGCCGCGCGGCGATGTCGTCCAGCCCGGACCGCAGCAACGCCCCGAGCTTGAACGCCCGCTCGTCGAGCCGCTCCTCCTCCAGCACGTCCAGCACCGTGTTGCCGACAGCGGCCACCAACGGGTCCGACACGTGCGTGGTGAAGAACAGGTAGCCGCGGGCGTGGGCCTCCGCCTCGATCTCGTCGGACGTGATCACGGCGGCCAGCGGCAACCCGGCACCCAGCGTCTTGGACAACGTCAGGATGTCCGGCACCACGCCGTCGCGTTCGAACGCGTACCAGGTGCCGGTGCGGCACAGGCCGGTCTGCGCCTCGTCGAAGATCAGCAGCATCCCGCGCTCGCGGCACTTCCGCTGCAACGCGGCGAAGTAACCCGGCGGCGGTTCCAAGATCCCGCCGGACGACAGGATCGGCTCCACGATGCACGCGGCCAGCGACCCCACCGACTGGGCGTCGATCAGGTCGAACGCCAGGTCGAGCTGCGCCTGCCAGTCTCCGGAGGGCGCGGGGATGGCGAAGTTGCCCGGCGTCGCGGGACCGTAGCCCTTGCGACCGGCGGAGTAGGTGGCGGCGGCCGCGGCGGCGGTCATGCCGTGCCAGGAGCGGGCGAAGGCGACGACCTCGTGCTTGCCGGTGACGAGCTTGGCCATGCGCAGCGCGGCCTCGTTCGACTCGGCGCCGGTGGTCAGCAACTGCACCTTGGACAACGTCGGCGGCAGCGTGCCGGCGAGGCGGCGGGCCAGGTCGACGACCGGGCGGCTGAGCATGCCGCTGAACAGGTGGTCGAGGTTCGCGATCTGGCGCTGGACGGTCTGCACGATGCGCGGGTGCGAGTGGCCGAGGATCGCGCTCATCTGACCGGACGTGAAGTCGAGGATCCGGCGGCCGTCCTCGGTGAACAGGTGGCTTCCCGACGCGCTGTCGATGATCTCGCGCGTGAACGTGCCGCCGTAGCGGACGAGGTGGCGGTCGACGTCGTCCCAGAAGGTGTCCATGCCGAAAACGCTAGGACGCGCCGAGCAACAGGTCCATCTCACAATCCCACGCTCGCTGTTCGGAAATACTGCACAGCATGACGCTCAACCCGTGGCGCCTGCGCCTGCTCAGCCAGCTCGACGCGCTGGGCACCGTGCGGGCCGTGGCGCAGGCCGCGAACCTGAGCGCTTCGAGCGTCTCGCAGCAGCTCGCGGTGCTCGAGAGCGAGACGCGCACGCAGCTGCTCGAACGGACCGGGCGGCGCGTCCGGCTCACCTCGGCCGGGCTGATCCTGGCCAGGCGGGCGCGCTCGATCCTGGACCAGATGGACGCGGTCGAGGCCGAGCTGCGCAACCTCAGCCAGGAGCCGTCCGGCCTCATCCGCCTCGGCGCGTTCCAGAGCTCGATCCACACGCTCGTCGTCCCCGCCCTGGGACAACTCGGCCACCCGCACCTCCACGTCGAGATCCTGGAGCTGGAACCGCACGCCAGCATGCCCGCGCTGCTCTCCGGCGACGTCGACGTGATCATCACGACCACCGACTTCGTCGAGCTGCCGGTGCCGAAGGACATCGACGTCGTGCCGCTCGGTGAGGACCCGATCGTGCTCGTCTCCCCACCGGGCCAGCCGAAGAACGACCTCGCCGCGTGCAAGGACGAGCCGTGGGCGTTCGACGTCCCCGGCTCGTACATGGCGAACCTCGCGACCAGGCTCTGCCGGCAGGCGGGGTTCGAGCCCAGGGTCGCCGGCCGGTTCAGCAACTACATGCTCACGCTCAAGCACGTCGAGGCCGGTCTGGCGGTCGCGGTGCTGCCCGCGCTGGCCGTCGACCGCCGGTTCGACGTGGTCACGAAGGAGCTGCCGGTGACGCGCCGGATCACCGCCGCCATCCGCCGCGACTCGCGCGCCGCGATCACCGCGGTGCTCGCCGCCCTGCATACTCGGTCGCAGTCGGACGAGAGGTGATCATGGGCAAGCGCGTCACGATCAACGACGTCGCACGGGTCGCCGGGGTCTCGCGGCAGACGGTGTCGAGGGCGCTCAACGACAAGGGCGAGATCGACGCGAGCACCAAGCAGCGGGTGCTCGACGCGGCCAAGGAGCTCGGCTACCGGCCGAGCCGGTTCGCGCGCGGCCTGGTGCGGCAGGACAGCACCACGATCGGCCTGGTCATCCCCGACCTGCTCAACCCGTTCTTCACCGAGGTCGCGGCCGGTGCGCTGGAGGCGGCACGGGCGCACGGCTGGCACGTCATCGTCTACGACACCGCCGACAGCATCACCGAGGAACGCGGCACGCTGGAGGTCGTCGCGTCCCAGGTGGACGCCGTGGTCGGGTACTTCAGCCTGCCCGAGTCCGAACTGGACGGACACCTCGGCGGCATGCCGGTCGTGCTGATCGGCCGCGACCACCACGAACCGCGGTTCAGCTCGATCCGCATCGACGGCGAGCAGGGCGTGCACGCGGCCATAGACCACCTCGTCGCCGGTGGTCACCGCCGGATCGGCATGCTCGACCACGCGGGCCGCGCCGACCCGAGCCTGCGCCGCGACTGGTTCGAGGACGCCATGACCAGGCACGGCCTGCACGCGCCGGTCGTCGGCAACGCCGTGCAGTCCGTCGACGGCGGCGCCGAGGCGTTGCGCCGGCTGCTCGCCGAGCACCCCGGCCTCACCGCGGTCTTCACCTACAACGACGTGATCGCGATGGGCGCGCTCAAGGCGGCCCGCAAACTCGGCAAGGCCGTCCCGAAGGACCTCGCCGTGATCGGGTTCGACGGTCTGCAGCTCGGCACGGTCGTCGACCCGGCGCTCACGAGCGTCGCGCTCGACACCCGCCGGATCGGCACTCTCGCGATCGAGCAGGCCGGTCGGCTGGTCGCGGGCGAAACGCCGTTGCCGACCGAAGAACTCCAGGTCAGCGCCGTTCTCTTGGTGCGCGAGTCCGCCTGACCCCTTGACAGGCTCACTCGACCGGCCCATGCTTCGCGCCAATCCGTGAACGTTCACGGGAGCGTTCACGGGCTCTCCGGAGGGTCCCCGATGACGTTGACTCGACGCAGGTTCCTGACCGGCGCGGCAGCACTGGGTGCGACCGCGCTCGGTGCGACCGCGTGCACCAGCCCGACCACCGCGAACCCGGGCAAGACCACGCTCTGGTACTCCACGAACGGTGTCTCGGAGAAGGTGCTCGACCAGGCCGTGCGGCGCTTCCCCGCCCAGCACCTCACGCCGAACGAGGTGAGCGGCGAACTGAACCGGCGGCTGCTCGCCGCCCTGTCCGGCGAGGCCTACCTGCCGGACATCACGATGCTCGGCGACGGCATCTCCACCTACTTCTCCGCCACCGACCGGTTCGCCGACCTCAACGCGCTCGGCGCGCGGCAGGACGAGGCGAACTACCTGCCGTGGAAGTGGCAGGCGGGCCGCAGCCCGGACGGCTTCCAGCTCGGCTTCCCGATCGACACCGGACCGGCCGCGCTCTACTACCGGCACGACCTGTTCGCCGAGGCGGGCCTGCCGGCCGAACCGGACGCGGTCGCCGCCGCACTGTCCACCTGGGACGACTACTTCGAGTTCGCCCTGCGGGTCAAGGACAAGCTCCCCGGCCGGTACCTCATCACCGACACGAAGATGGTGTTCACCTACTCGCTCGCGCAGGAGGAGCAGAAGTACCTGGACCGGCAGAACCGCTACCTGGAGGACCAGTCGCAGGTGCGGCGGGCATGGGACCGCGCCGTCAAGGCGTTCCGGATGGGCCTCACCGCGGGCTATGCGGGATCGGCCACCGGTGAGGGCGTCGACCGGCGCGCGGCCTGGACGAACGGCAAGGAGGTCGCGTTCGTCAACGCCTCCTGGATCACCGGCAACCTCAAGCGGTCGGCGCCGGGCACGTCCGGGAGGTGGCACGTCTGCCAGGCGCCCGGCGGTCCCGGCAACCAGGGCGGATCGTTCCTCGCGATCACGAGGTACTGCCCCGATCCGCAGGGCGCGTACGACATCGTGAAGTGGCTGATGTCGCCGGAGAACCAGGCCGCGGCCTACCTCGAACTGGGCCTGTTCCCGTCCAGTCCGGCGGCCTACTCCGACCCGTCCGTGCTGGCACCCGAGGAGTTCTTCGGCGGCCAGGCGACGATCGGGGTGTTCGGCGCGATCGCGGAGAAGGTCCAGCCGGTCTACTTCTCGCCCTGGGACATCACGATCTCCGACACCTACACCGACGAGCTCACCAACGTCGAGGCCGCGGGCAAGGACCCGGAGCAGGCCTGGGAGGACGCGCGGACCGCCGTCGAACGGCTGCTGCGCCGGCAGGGGGTGCTCGCATGACCGCCGCCGTCAGCGCGCACCGCAGGTGGAAGTACCTCCCGCAGTACCTCGCGATCGCGCCGTTCTTCGTGCTGTTCGCGATCTTCGGCGTCTACCCCGTCGGGTACTCGCTGTGGCTGTCGTTGCAGCGCTGGAACGGCGTGAGCGAGATGAAGTTCGTCGGGCTGGCGAACTTCCGGTTCCTGCTCACCGACACCGCGTTCTGGGACGCGATCGGCAACACCCTGCTCATCTGGGTGATGTCGACGATCCCGATGCTGGTGCTGTCGATGCTGGTGGCGCTGGGACTCAACTCGTCGGTGCGGCACAAGGGTTTCCTGCGGGTGGCGTACTTCCTGCCCAACGTCACGTCGATCGTGGCGATGTCGCTGGTGTTCGGCTCGTTCTTCTCCAGCGAGTTCGGCGTGCTGAACTGGTTCCTCGGCCTCGTCGGCGTGGATCCGGTGCAGTGGCTCACCGATCCGTGGGCGATCCGGATCGCGATCTCGTTGATGATCATCTGGCGCTGGACCGGCTACAACGCGATCATCCTGCTGGCCGGCCTCCAGGCGCTGCCTCAGGACGTCTACGAGGCCGCGAAGCTCGACGGCGCCGGTCCCGTGCAGACGTTCTTCCGCGTCACGCTCCCGTTGCTGCGCCCGGTGCTGCTGTTCTCCGTGGTGATGTCGGCGATCGGCGGGCTGCAGATCTTCACGGAGTCGCAGATCCTGCTGGGCGACCGCGGCGGCCCGGAGGGCGCGGGCATGACGATGGTCCTCTACTTCTACAACACGGCGTTCGCGGACAACGACTTCGGCTACGGCGCCGCGATCGCGTGGGGCATCTTCGTGGTCGTCGTGCTGTTCTCGATCCTCAACTGGCGGCTCGTGCAGCGCCCGGCCCGTGGAGGCGAAAAGTGAACCGGACCGCGAAACCCGGCACCCTCCTGACCTACGGCGCGATGGTGGTCGGCGCGCTGATCACGCTGTTCCCGTACTACCAGCTCGCGGTGATGGCCTCGAACACCACCGCGGACATCTACTCGTCGCCGCCGACGTTCTGGTTCGGCGGGCACCTGTTCGAGAACATCGGCGAGGTGTTCGCGAAGATCGACTTCTTCGGGTCGCTGCTCAACACGCTCGTGGTGGCGATCGCGACGACGGTGCTCGTGCTGTTCTTCGACTCGCTGGCGGCCTTCACGTTCGCCAAGTACGACTTCCCCGGCAGCAACGTCCTCTTCGGAATCCTGCTGGCGACGTTCGTCGTGCCGACGCAGCTCGCGGCGATCCCGCAGTTCGACCTGATGGCGAAGTTCGGCCTGGTCGGCAGCCTGAACGCGTTGATCATCCCGGCCGCCGCCAACGCGTTCGGCATCTTCTGGATGCGGCAGTACGCCCGCGGCGCGATCTCCGACGAGGTCCTGGAGGCGGCGCGGGTCGACGGCGCGGGCTTCTTCCGCACCTACCTGTCGGTCGGCCTGCCGGTGCTGCGGCCCGCGCTGGCGTTCCTCGGGATCTTCACGTTCGTCAACGCGTGGAACGACTACCTGTGGCCGCTGGTCGTGCTGATCGACTCGAACCACACGACGTTGCAGGTGGCGTTGTCCCAGCTGAACGGCCTCTACTTGCAGGACTACGCGGTCGTGATGGCCGGGACGCTGGTGGCGATCGTGCCGCTGGTGATCGTGTTCCTGTTCGGGGCCCGGCACTTCATCCGCAACATCGCCGCCGGCGCAGTGAAGGGCTGACCAACTTGCTGTCGTACTTCGAGGACATGGGCCCCGCCTTCGGTGCGGTGCCGCCGCGCTCGTTCTTCACGTCCGACGCGGCCTCGCTGTCGCTGGACGGGAAGTGGCGCTTCCGGCTGTCACCGCACGCCCACGCGCCGTTCGGGGCGGAGGCCGACGACTTCGACGACAGCGGCTGGGCCACGATCACCGTGCCCGGTCACTGGCAGTTGCAGGGGCACGGGTCGCCCGCGTACACCAACGTGCGCTACCCGTTCCCCGTCGATCCACCCCACGTGCCGACGGAGAACCCGACCGGCGACCACCGGCTGACGTTCGACCTGCCCGGCGGCTGGCCCTCCGAACCGGCGGTGCTGCGGTTCGACGGCGTCGACTCGTGCGGGCTGGTGTGGCTCAACGGCGTCGAGCTCGGCGTGACGCGCGGCAGCAGGCTGCCCACCGAGTTCGAGGTGGGTCACCTGCTGCGCGCCACCGGGAACGTGCTGGTGGTGCGCGTGCACCAGTGGTCGGCCGGCAGCTACCTGGAAGACCAGGACATGTGGTGGCTGTCCGGGATCTTCCGCTCGGTGACGCTGCTGTCCCGCCCGCGCGGCGGCGTCGCGGACTACGAGGTCCACGCCTCCTACGACCACCTCTCGGGTTCCGGCACGGTGTCCGTCGAGGGCGGGATGCTGTCCGTTCCCGAACTCGGCGTGCGCGACCTGCCACCAGGGCGGTCCCTCTCGCTGCCCGTCGAACCGTGGAGTGCCGAGCACCCTCGGCTCTACCACGGCGTCGTGCACACCGACGTGGAACGCGTGCCGGTGCGGATCGGCTTCCGCACGGTCGCGATCACCGATGGCGTGCTCACGGTGAACGGTGCTCGTGTCGTGTTCCGCGGCGTGAACCGGCACGAGCACCACCCCCGTCTCGGCCGCGCGGTGCCGCGGGAGACCGCGCTGCAGGACGTGCTGCTGATGAAGCGGCACAACGTCAACGCGGTGCGCACCAGTCACTACCCGCCGGACCCGTACTTCCTTTCGCTGTGCGACGAGTACGGCCTGTGGGTGATCGACGAGTGCGACCTGGAGACGCACGGGTTCGACCAGCTCGGCTGGTCCGGCAACCCGAGTGGCTCTCCCCAGTGGACCGAGTCCTACCTGGACCGGATGCGCCGGATGGTCGAGCGGGACAAGAACCACCCGTCGATCGTGCTGTGGTCGCTCGGCAACGAGTCCCACACCGGCGCGAACCTCGCGGCGATGGCCGAGTGGACCCGCGACCGCGACCCGTCCCGGCCCGTGCACTACGAGGGCGACCACGACTGCGCGTACGTCGACGTCCACAGCCGCATGTACGCCTCGCACGCCGAGGTCGACGAGATCGGCCGCACGCGGGCGCACGGGTTGCCGTTCGTGCTGTGCGAGTTCGCCCACGCCATGGGCAACGGGCCGGGCGGGATGCTGGAGTACCGCGAGCTGTTCGAGCGGTACCCGACCGTGCAGGGCGGGTTCGTCTGGGAGTGGATCGACCACGGGATCGCCCGCGACGGGCACTTCGCGTACGGCGGCGACTTCGGCGAGCCGTTGCACGACGGGAACTTCGTGATCGACGGGCTGGTGTTCCCGGACCGGACGCCGTCGCCGGGGCTGGCCGAGTTCGCCAAGGTCTTCGAGCCGGTGCGGATCACGGCGGGTGAGACCGGGATCCGGGTCGAGAACTTCTACGACCACATCGGGCTGGAGCACCTGAGGTTCGACTGGGTGCTGGAGGAGGAGGGCGTCGAGGTCGCCGCGGGCACGCTCGACGTGACGACGAGCGAGGAAGTCCCGTTTCCCGACCTGCCCGGCACCACCGGCGAAACGTGGCTCACCGTCCGCGCCTCGCTCACCTCCGCCACTCCTTGGGCCGAGGCCGGACACGTCGTCGCCTGGGGCCAGCTCCCCGTCGCGGAAGCCGAACCGACCCCGTTCACCGGCGCCGAACTCGTCCACGTCGGCGCCGTCCTCCGCCACGGCCCCGGCGAGTTCGACCCGGTCACCGGCGTCCTGACCAGGTTCGGCGGCTTTGCGCTGCGAGGGCCGCGCCTCGACCTGTGGCGCGCCCCCACCGACAACGACCGCGGTGGCGACCACCCCGACGAGCGGGCGTGGCGCGACGCCGGCCTGCACCGCCTCCAGCACCGGGTGATCGACGTCGACACCCAGGAGTCCGGACTGGTCGTCCGCACCCGCGTGGCGCCGCCCGCCCTGGGGTTCGGCCTGCTCACCGACTACCACTGGACCGCGTCCGGCGACCGCCTCAGGCTCCAGGTCGAGGTCACGCCGGACGGCGAGTGGCCGTGCCCGCTCCCCCGCCTCGGCCTGCGCATGGCGCTGACCAGCGCGGACGTCGTCGAGTGGTTCGGCCTGGGACCGGGCGAGGCGTACGCCGACAGCCGTCAGGCCGTTCGGGTCGGCCGGTTCTCGTCGACCGTGGACGCGCTGCAGACGCCGTACGTGTTCCCGCAGGAGAACGGCAACCGCGCCGAAGCCCGCTGGCTCACCATCGGCGGGCTGAAGGTGGAGGGTGACCCGACCTTCGACTTCACCGCCCGCCGCTGGACCAGCGAGGACCTCGACGCGGCACGGCACACCGACGAGTTGGAGCCCCGTGACCAGGTGTTCCTGAACCTCGACCTCGCTCAGCACGGCCTGGGCACGGCGTCGTGCGGGCCGGGCGTGCTGCCGCAGTACCGGCTGTACGCGCAGAAGTGCAGCTTTGCCGTCACCTTCGTCTCAGCATCCGGACTTAGTTGAGACGTCACCTAAACTGGGAGGAGACGCTGAAGGAGGGTTCCGTGCCGCGGAAGTCAGAGCCGTTGCGAAAGCTCGGTTTTCTCACCATCGGGCTGTTCGACGAGCAGGATCCGGGTGCGGGTCACCGGTCCACGCTCGACGTCATCGTGCTCGGCGAGGAGCTCGGGTTCGACAGCGCGTGGGTGCGGCACCGGCACCTGCAGTTCGGCATCTCCTCGCCGGTGGCGGTGCTCGCCGCCGCGTCCCAGCGGACCAGCCGCATCCAGCTCGGCACCGCGGTCATCCCGCTCGGCTGGGAGAACCCGCTGCGGCTCGCCGAGGACCTCGCGACGGTCGACGTGCTGTCCGGCGGGCGGCTCAACCCCGGCGTGAGCGTCGGGCCGCCGATGCACTGGGACGACGTCAAGGGAGCGCTCTACCCGGAGACCGCCGACGTCGAGAACTTCAGCTACGACCGGGTGAAGCGGCTGCTGGACTTCGTCGGCGGTGAGAAGGTCGCCTCGTTCAGCGGCGTCGAGGGCATCGAGGTCTGGTCGGACCGCGTCCAGCCGCACGCGGCCGGGCTGCGCGACCGGATCTGGTACGGCGGCGGCAGCCTGCGGTCGGCGCGCTGGGCCGGCGAGAACGGGCTGAACCTGCTGGCCAGCAACGTGATCCAGTCCGAGGGGTCGCTCGACTTCGCCGAAACCCAGAGGACGCTCATCCAGACGTTCCGCGAGCACGGCGGCGGCCGCGTCTCCCAGGGACTCGTGGTGATCCCGACCGACTCGGCCACTCCCGAGCAGCGCGCGAAGTACGAGGCGTACGTCGCGGGACGGTCGGACCGCGTGGGCAAGACGTTCGGGCCGCGTGACTTCATGTTCGAGGGCGACATCGTCGGCACGTCCGCGGAGATCGCCGAACGCCTCTACTCGCACGCCGGGTTCCAGGAGGTCGACGAGGTGGCGTTCGCGCTGCCGTTCAGCTTCGAGCACGAGGACTACGTGCAGATCCTCACCGACATCGCGACGAAGCTCGGCCCGGAACTGGGCTGGCAGCCGAGCTAGTGTCCTGCGCCCACCACGTGTCGATGCGCGGCACGGACCGCGCATCGCCGTCCGCCACCCGGTCGGCGTGGAACAGGAACCCGGCGATGCCCGCCGCCCCCTGCATCCAGCCGATTCCGGGCGGCAGCACCGGGTCGTCGTCGCGGTGCTCCAGGAACCGCCAGCACACGCCCGCCCCGTCCCGCACGGCGTGGTCCACCACGACGTCGGCCAGGCGCAAGGCGAAGTCCGTGTGCTGCCCGGAATCGAGCAGCACGTCACCGACGCCCGCCGTGCCGCAGCACCGGCCGTCGTTGTCCCAGAACCCGGGGTACTTCCGTTCCGGCAGTCCGGACACGACGACGCTGTGCAGGCTTCGCCGCCGCCACTCCCCCACGTCGACACCGGCCACTTCGGACACTCCGGCGTGCCGCAGAGCGGGCCACAGCAACGAGGTCCCGGTCGGCCCGTGGCACCAGCCGTAGCTGAACCCCTCGACCTCCGGAATCGCCGGTATCCGCACCGGCACGCGGAAACCGCCGTCGGAGGTGTCCCCCAGCGACACCAGGTGCTCGGCACCCGCGGCAGCGGCGGTGACGAGATCCGCCCGCCCGAACTCCGCTCCGCCCAGCGCGAGCGCCGTCGCGACACCCGCGAGCCCGTGCGAGAAGTTCGGGAACTCCCGCTGTGCCAGGCAGAACCGGACCGGCACCGTCCGCCAGTTCAGCCCGCCCGGCACCTCTTCCCGTTCCGCCAGCAGCACGTCGGCCGCGAGGCCCGCGAGCTCCCGGGCACCCGTCACCCCGTGCCGATGGGCCCACACCGCGCCGAGCAACACCCCGGCCGTGCCCACCGTCAGGTCGTGCACGCGAGCACCCTCGTGGTACCGCGGCGGACCGAACCTCTCGTGTGCCCAGCCGTCCGGCGTGGCCAGGTCCAGCAGCCGCGCGACGACGTCGTCGGCACCGGCGACGTCCAGCGCGGTGAGCACGCTGATCGAGCTGACCAGCCCGTTGAAGAAGCTGGGTTCACCGGACCGGTTCGCCCGCACCCGAGCCGTGATCGTCTCCGCCAGCTCCTCTTCCCGCGCCGTCCACGCCCGGACGAGCCGGATCTCCGCCAGCACGTGCGCGAGCCCACCGACCCCGGCGTACGTGCTCGCACGCCACTCCGGCGGCAGGTCGCCGCCGGGGAACTCCGGGATCCAGATCCCGTCGTCGTCCTCCCGGACCTCGTTCAGCACCCAGCGCCACGCGAGTTCAGCGGTCCCCCGGAACGTCCCCATGGTCACTACCTTGGCGGAGGTGACCTTGCAACGCATCCTCGATTCCGCCGGGTTGTCCGACGCGACGGCGACACCTTTGGGCGGCGGCACCTACAACTCGGTGTTCCGGATCTCGGCCGCCGAAGGCGAGTTCGTGTTGAAGATGGCGCCGCAGGACCAACCGGGCCTCACCTACGAACGGCGGCTGATCAGCACCGAGACGCTGTTCTGCCGGCTCGCGTCGAAGGTCGCGCCCGTCCCCGAGGTCGTCCACACCGACGACACCACCGCGCTGCTGGCCACGTTCCTGCCCGGCGAGCCGGTGTTCGGCCGGGACGTCGACCGGCCGTTGATCCGCCGCCAGCTCGGCGAGGCCGTCCGCGCGGTGCACGAGATCACCGGCCCCGGCTTCGGCTACCCGCAACTCGGCCTGCACGGCACGTGGACCGAGGCGTTCCTCGGCATGTACGCGGCCGTGCTGGCTGACGCCGAACGCTTCGGCGTGCGCCTGCCGACCACCGACATGGGCCGGCACGCGAAGGCGTTCGACGAGGTGCGGCGCCCCTCCCTCGTCCACTTCGACCTGTGGGACGGCAACGTCCTCGCCGACACCGGACTGTCCGGACTGGTCGACGGCGAACGGGCGTTCTGGGGCGATCCGGTCGCCGAGTTCGTGTCGCTCGCCCTGTTCGGCACGATCGAGGACGACCACGACCTCCTTCCGGCCTACGGCTTCGAGTTCACCGACTCCGCACGCCTGCGCCTGGCCGCCTACCAGGCGTACCTCTACTCGATCATGCTCACCGAACGGGTCCCGCGCGGCAGCTCCGACGAGGCGTTCGAGCGGGTGCTCACGGACGCGCTCACCACGGCTCTCGATCGGCTGCGCTGACCGAGGAACCTCCGTTCATCCCGAGGACGTGCGCGGTCGCGCGGGCGCAGTCGGCGCGGAACCCGTCCCGTGCCTGCGGTGACAGGCGGATCAGCCCGTGCCGTACGGCACCGCTCCAGACCGCGACAACGTCCCGGTCCGGCGTGGTCAGCTCCAGCAGCCGGTCGAGCAGGTACCGGACCTTTTCCTGCGCGGGGAGTTCGTGCGTGCGCAACACCATCTCCATCGCCGGATCGGACGTCACCCTGGCGCAGGTCGCCACGGCGGCGAACACCTCGGGATCGTCCGGCCGGGCGTGCACCAGCCCCCAGGCGATGCGGCGGAGGTTGTGCACCGGCAACGGCACGGTGCCGTCGAGGCGGTCGACGGCTGCCGACACGAACTGCTCACCCGCCAGGTTCGTCACCAGCCGGATGAGCTGTGGTGACAACGCTCCGTCCACCGCCCTCAGCATCAGGCTCTGCAGGGCGGCGCCGACCGGTCCGGTCAGCAAGCCGGGGTCGATCTCCAGCATCTGCAGCACGGTCTCCGTGGCCGGTCCGACCTCGGTGAGCCGCGCCGCCAGCGCGTCCAGGTCGTCCAGCGGAGGTGCGCTGTCGTCGCGGTAGAGGTCGGCGTGCACCTCGTCCAGCAGGCGGTTCACCCACGGCACGCACAGGCCGATCTGCACCAGTTCCGCGCGGGCGGCCACCCTGACCCGCCGGTCCTCGTCACTCAGCGCGACGCCGAGCAGTGCGGACACGCCAGCGTCGTCGAGTGCGGCGCTGAGACTCGCCGCGAGGCCCGCGACCGCCGCTTCCCGGTGTCGTGGATCGCCGGCACCGAGCGCCTCGGTGAGATCGGCGCGGGCCGCGGCGGCTCCGGTCCAGCCCAGCGCCTGCGCGGTCGCGATCAGCGAAGGGGCGCGGCGCCGCGCTTCCCGCAGCACCTCGACGTCCTCGGTGGACAGTTCGCGCAGCACCGCCCGGTCCGGGTGACTGACGGGCAGCCCTCGGGCGAGGCGTTCGCGGATCGCGGCCACCGCCAGATCCGGCGCGACGCGGTGCAGTGCGGCGGCGGCGCCGTCCGCCACCCGCCGGTAGACGATCGCCGCGCGCAAGGCCGCGTACCCCGGCGGCCCGCACCACGCCAGCGCGTGCCAGGTCGAGGCGCGGTAGCCGTGGTCGTCGGCGGCGGCCCGCACCAGTTCGGTCAGCTCGGACGAGTCGGCGCCCGGCGTCAGCGCGAGCACCCTGACCAGGTGTTCCGCTGTCAGGAACCCCACGTCGTGCAGGCGCCGCACCAGTGCGGTGATCTCGGCGTGCCCGCCCGTGGTGCCAGCGCTCGCCGCCGTGAACGCCGTGGCGAACCAGCCGAGCCCGTCTTCACCGCACGCAAGCCGCCGCACGACCTCGGTGACCGCGCCGGGGCGTTCCGCCTCGATCCCCAGCGCGAAGTCCAGCACGTCCGTCCACTCAGGACACGCCCACGCCCGTGCGCCGACCAGGTCCTCGACCTCGGCGGCCGGGAGCGTGACGAGCTTCTCCGCCACGACGAACTGGTGGACGCTGCGGTGGATCCAGCCGATCGGAGCGTCGTCGCCGCCACCCCACGGCACCAGCACGCCGAACGCCCGCGTGGCGTCGAACACCCGGCTGCGCGCCGCCGTGACGGACCCCAGCGCGCGATCGAGCACCACCTCGCACTCGTCGATCGGCACAGCGTCCCGCCACGCCCGCTCGCTCGTCGCCATGTGCCAGCCGAGTTCGCGGAACGCCGTGCGGAAGCGGCCGCGCAGTCCGGCGTCCTGGCGCAGCGCGGGAAACGGTGACGGCGAGCCGCTCTTCCACTCCAGCCGGTAGAACCGGTCGACCACCTGCTGGTACAGGCCGCTGCGGTGGGTGACGACGTGCTCGGTCTCCGCGACCCACGCGCAGAAGGCCGCCACCAGCGGGATGCCTGTCGCGGCACGGATCGCGGACAGCGGCGCGAGCACCGCTTCCAGTCTGTCCCAGGGGACCTCTCCATCGCGCAGCGCGTACCACCGCTCCCACAGCGCACGCACCTGCCGTTCCCCCAACGCACCCAGTTCGAAGAAGACGGTCTCCTCCGAGCCGAACGGCGGCACGAACCCGGCAGGCCTCGACGTGAGCAAGACGGTCGGACCGGACTTGGCGAGCAGCGCCAAAGCTTCCGCGACCGCGTCCCGTGCGCCGTCCTCGAACACCTCGTCGCAGGCGTCGATCAGCACGTGCGCGGCGGGAGTGCCGGAGTCGACGCGGGCGGCCAGATGCGCGCGCAACCGCGAGTTGTCGCGGAGTTCTGGGAACGAACACAGCGCGGCGCGGGCGATGCCGTCCGGTGACGGTGTGTCCGACCAGGCGTCGGCAAGTTGATGGGCGTGCGCGAACAGCGGCAGCTCGACCGCGTTCACCGGCACTCCGGCGTCCAATGCGGACAGTGCGGCCTCGCACAGGCGCAGTGCGTGCTGGCGCAGCAACCAGGTCTTGCCGAACCCGGCGTCGGCGAGCACGACACCGAGGCGGACGTCGCGCACGGCGTCGCGCCACCGGGTCTCGCCCTCCGGCACGAACGGGCTCCGCTCCGGCACCTCGTCGTGCACGGTGACCCGGCGTTCGAGGTAGCCGTCGCCGAGCGTCCGGTACGGCAGCCAGGAGCCGGTGCCGTTCACCAGGTCCGCCAACGCCTTGAGGTAGGCGCGCAGGTCGAGTTCGGTGATCGTCATCAGGTCACCGGTGAGCCGGGTGATCACCCCGAGGTCCTCGACGGCGTTGCGGTGGCGCAGCCGCCAGTACTGGGCGGCGGCCAGCCCGGCCAGGTCGTCCGGGAGGCGCGCCGCGGGAAGGCGCGGGGTGGCGTCGAGGAACACCGGGATGACGGTGATCCCCCACTGCCGGGCAAGCACCAGTTCGCGCCGCACCCAGTCGTCCGGGTGGTCGAGCCTGCGCGTCCCAGCGGCGTCGCGCACGTCGAGCCACTGCGACCCGATCACCGCGAGGACGACGACGCAGTCCGCCAGCCTCGATTCGATTTCCCTATCGAAATCCATTCCGGCAGGAATAGATCTCGACGCCAGGAAGACGCGGTCCTCGCCGAACACGCCGGCGAGGTGCCGGTCGATCAGAACGGCAGCGAAATCACCGTCGCCGGTGCGGTAGTTGATGAAGATCATGACCGCCGCCGAATCCGTCCGCAGGAAGTGGACAAATCGTGGACGAATTGATGGTCACGCACCCTTCAGCCAATTCGCCGCCGAGTCCGCGTTGCTCAGCTTGCGGGCCAGCGCCGCCTCCTTGCGCCAGGCCAGCTGGGCGTGACCCATCACGCCGTAGTGGCTCGTCCAGTGCGACGTCCAGATCGACACCTCGCACTGCGCGGTGCCGCTGGTGGTGAAGTTGACCGAGATCGTCGGCGGCCACTTCCGCAGCCTGGGCTTGAAGTTCAGGTGACCGGGGCCTTCCACCTGACTCCACATGACACCGAAGTGCTCCATCACGAGCTGCCCGGCCTGCTGCTCGCTCAGCGCTGCCGTGACATCCAGCTGAGTACGCGCCCGCACCTGGGTGAAAATCGCCCAGCCGAGCAACAAGATGATCACCAACACCCACAACGCTTCCACGTTCCGCTCCTCTGCCCGTCAATGCCTGACCGGTGCATCGCCGACTGCTCTCCGGACGTTGCAAGAAATAGGTGACAATTTTTTGGACGCACCCGGTAACGCCGAGACACCGGTCAGACGAAGTGAAAGAAGAGCACGTCGAGAACGCCGGAGACGGAACGAAGAGGTGACCGGGATTGATCGCCTGCGGCAGTTGCGGTGGCACCGTCCGACCGGGACTGAACTACTGCACGAATTGTGGTGCACATCTGCGGCAGGCACCGGCCGCCGTCGCCGTCCACACCGCACCCGGACCGGTGGGGGCCCCTGTCTGGCCACCGCTGTCACCGCCGCCCGTGCGCGCGGTGCGGCCACGCGGCCCGTCCTGGGCGCTGACGGGTGGGCTGGCGACCGTCGTCGCCGTCCTGGTCGTCATCGTGTTCGCCCTGGCCGCGCAGGACGGCTCGACCCGGAACACCGCGGGTACCCCTTCGGCAGGCCCGACGCCGCCCGCCTGGCAGACCACCGCACCGGTGACGACGGTGCCGCCCACGACAACGACCCAGCCCGACGTGTTCACCAGCGACGCCCTCGCGCGGCAGGCCCTGGACCAGCGGGTCGCCCGCGACCGGGCGTCGGTCAACGCGCTCGTGGGCGTGTGGATACCGCAGCTCTCCTCGAAGAAGTACGGGCTCGTCGTCAACAGCGCGACGTTCGGCTACCAGGAGATCTGGGCCGACTACCGCGCCGTGCAACGCCGCTACCCGGAGGCGCTGCTGCTGTGGTCCGGCGAGTTCGCCAGCTACGACGGCAAGGACTTCTGGGTCACCGTGGTGCCCCGCACGTTCAGCGAGGGCGCCGAGGCCAACTCCTGGTGCGACGCCCAGGGCATCGGCAAGGACGACTGCTACGCCAAGAAGCTCCTGCTCACAGGCACGTCCGCCGGCACGACCGTGCTGAGGAAATGAGATGGCGGCACCGTCACCTCCACTGCATCGATCCCAGCATCGAGCACCAGTGCCACTCGTACCCGGCCGCACTCACCTGCGGCACCCTCAGCTCGCCGTGCAGCGGGAAGCGGGGACCGTCGGCGACGAGCCGCGAGACCCGCCACCCGCCAGGGAGGTCGAGGACGAAGACGAACGCGTTCTGCCCGCCGACGAGCACCCTCCGCGACTCCACCACCACTCCCCGGTAGAGCGCCGGCAACTCGCGGACCACCGAGCCCGACCCGTCGAACGCGCCGTGCTGCGGCCAGAACTGCACCTGCGGCACAACCGTCGTGTGCGGGGCTGTGAGGGTTGCGAAGACGTGGTTCTCCTGGTCCGCTCCGGAGCCGTCCACGAGGCCTCCGCCGTCGACCAGCTGCCACGGCCACGGGTAGCCGAACCGGAACGCACCGGGCACGTCGACCCAGCCGTCCTTCGGCAGCCGGTCCGGGATCGGTTGCCCGCCAACGGGGTTGAAGAACCTGCTGAGCACCGCGACCTCCTCGCACCGGGTGCCGCCGACGATAGGCCCCGACCCGCCGGTTGCGGAAGAGGTTCCGGCACAACGACTTCCGGAGGTGCGTGGTGAGCGGGCTCGTGCTCGGCTGGCAGGCGGTGGCCCACGGTCCGATGCCGGTCAGCCCGTACTTCGACCGACCGCCACCCGCCTCCGGCATCGACCCGGCGCAGGCCAACGCCCTGTGGCGCAAGCAGGTCGAGGACGACCAGCAGCGGATCATCACCTTGCACCACACCCAACCCGCGTGGTACCCGGTGATGGTGTGGGACGACGTGCCCCTGCTGCCGGTGTTCGGTGGCACGGCGGCGTTGTGGTCAAGCCTGTTGGTCACGTTCTCGATGTCGTTCCCCGGCCGGGTGCGCCTGGTCAACCTCACCCAGATGGACCTGTTCGACCCGGTGCGGCGCGCGCCCGGCGTTCCTGCCGTCCGGTCCGACGTGCTGTCCGCCCGGGGCTCCACAGTGGACGTCTTCGGCAAGCGCACGCCGGACGAGCTCGCGGCGCTCGTGACGGACGTGCTGCGACCGGCCGCGGGCGGACAGGGGCGCAACGACGCGTTGCGGGCCAGGCAGGAACTCGGCCGTGTGCAACAACTCCTCGACGTTTCCAACGACCTGGTCCGGCTGCGCGACGCGATCGCGTTGCTGCTCGGGCACCCGCCGCGGACGATCACCACCTCGTTCAGCCGGCGCGAGGACAGCGACCTGCGCGACTACCGCGCCGACGTCGTGAGCGGCAGCCAGCACGTGGCCGCCCGGCTGAACGACCTGCACGGCGACCTGGCCGGGTTGCTCGCCTACGCCCGTGATCCCGCCCGCGCGGCCAGGACGTCCGGCGGCGGCCCGTTCCGCGTCCGCACCTACGAGGCCGAGCGCGGCGGCAGCACGCAGGACGCGGAACTCGCGCGGGAGTTGCTGGCCCGCACGTCGATGCTCGCGTTCGCGGCCCCGTACAAGCTGCCGGACCTGCTCGTCGTGGCGGGTGCCGAGGCACTCGCCCCCGAGGTGCTCGACGCGCTCATGAGCACCTCGCAACGTCCAGGCAAACAGCTGGTCCTTCTGTGGGGCAGGGTGACCCAGGAGGCGCAGACCGTCGTCGGGCACGGCGGCGCCGACGCCGCGCTGTGGGCGAGACTGCCGAACCGGCAGGACGCGGAGTTCGCCGCCAACCAGTTCGGCAAGGAGTTCACCTTCGTGGTCAACGGTTTCTCGTTGTCGGAGAACGAGACCGAGCAGTGGAACGAGTCCCAGGCCAAGACCGTCGGGGTCAGCACCAGCACCAGCCGGAGTTCCGGGTCCAGCAGCAGCGGGACGCTCACCGGCGCGCTCAACTTCGGCCGCAACTTCGGCAAGTCCGTGTCGACCTCGTTGAGCACCAGCACCAGCACGACGCACGGGACCGGTGGTTCGACGGGCGTCACCAGCCAGACGAGCTGGGGACGCGTGCACGAGCACGTGGTGCCGCCGGAGACGTTCCAGCGCCTCGACGACGGTGTCGCGCTGTACCGCAACGGCCGCACCGCGATGATCACGTTCTGCGACCCGGCGATCGCCCGGTCCGGCCGCACGTCACCGACACCACTGGGACCGTGACCATGCCTCCCGCCGAGACGACGCTGCTGACGCACCAGGTGCTTTCCTTGCCACGCCTGGAAGACCTGACCGAACTGCGCGCCCGGTTGCTGCCCCAACTCGCCCTCGCACACGCCGCTGGGCGCACCGTCGCGTGCTGCTGGATCCGCACCCGTCCGCACGGCCGGTTCGCGCTGCTGGTGGGCGGGGTCGCGACCGACACCGCGGTGCCGTTCCCGCCCGGCGCGAAGGGATCCGCGCTGCGCCCGGACCAGCTCGCCCGCGCGGTCGGCCGGCTGCCGCACTGGCGTCCCGCCGAACTCGCCCTGGACGGCCTGCGGGAGGAACCCGACGAACCGCCTCCCGTGCTCGACGACGTGTTCGAGTTGGTGCCGGACCGTCCGGCCGCGTTGTTCGTCGTCGCCGAACCGTGCCCGGTGTCCTCCGTGGAATCCCGGGTCACCGACCTGTCCGACCTGATCGACGACCTGGAACGGCGGCGTTCGGGACGGGGTTCGGAACGCCTCCGCCTGGCGCGGGCCGAGGCCGAGCTCAAACACCTCGACCAGGCGTTCGCGCTCGGCGCGTGGCGGCTGCGGGTGTGGACCGCCGGGCAGGACGAGGGCGTGGCCGGCGCGCTCGCCGCGATGGTCAGCGGCGTCGACGGCCCGGTGCGGGTGCGGTCCACGGGCCCCAGGTCGGGCCTGGACTGGGGCGTCGCGTGCGATGCGGCGACGCCCGCCGTGACGGCGCTGCTGCGGCCACCGCTGCGCGAACTGCCGGGCATCCGGGTCACCACCACCCCGGCGTTCGACCGCACCCCCGAGACGTCCGGCGACCTGGTGCTCGGCCGCGTGCTCGACGGAACGGACACGCCGTCGCTGCCGTTCGGCGTGTCGGCCGACAGCGTGAACCGGCACGTCTTCGTCACCGGCGCCACCGGTGCGGGCAAGTCACAGACTGTGCGCACCTTGCTGGAAGCGTTGTCCGGCAGGAAGATCCCGTGGCTCGTGGTCGAGCCCGCCAAGGCCGAGTACGCGGCGATCGCCGGCCGGATCGCCCCCGCCGAGGTCTTGGTGATCCGACCCGGCACGCCCGGTGCCGTCCCCGCCTCCCTCAACCCGCTGGAACCCAGCTCGACCGTCGTGGCGGGCCGGCGCGTCCACTTCCCGTTGCAGACGCACGTGGACATGGTGCGGGCCCTGTTCACCGCCTCGTTCGACGCGCAGGAACCGTTCCCCCAGATCCTCGCCCGCGCCCTGACGAGCTGCTACACGTCTCTCGGCTGGAACCTGCCCCTCGGCGAGTCCCTGGTCGCGGCGCCGCGCGTGCTCCCCCGTTGGCCAACGCTCAGCGACCTGCAACGCCACGCGCTCGCCGCCGTCGACGACATCGGCTACGGCCCGGAGAGCGAGCGCAACATGCGGGGCTTCGTGAGCGTGCGGATCGGCAGCCTCAGCACGGGCACCCCCGGCCGTTTCTTCGAGGGCGGCCACCGCCTCGACCTCGACCGCCTGCTGACCCGCAACACCATCTTCGAGATCGAGGACCTGGGCGACGACAACGACAAGGCGTTCTTCATCGGCTGCGTGATGCTGCGGATGTTCGAATGGCTGCGCCTGCGCGAGAAACACGGCCTCGTGCGTCCGGGCCTGGCGCACGTGACCGTCGTGGAGGAAGCTCACCGCCTGCTGCGGCACGTGGAACCGGGCACCGCCGCAGCTCAGGCCGTCACGCTGTTCGCGAACCTCTTCGCCGAGGTCCGCGCGTACGGCGAGGGCATCGTCGTGGCCGAGCAGATCCCGGCCAAACTCCTCCCGGACGTGGTGAAGAACAGCGCCGTCAAACTGGTGCACCGCCTGCCCGCCCAGGACGACCGCGACTTCGTGGGCGCCACCATGAACCTCGACGACGACCAGTCGCAGCACGTCGTCAGCCTCTCCCCCGGCGTCGCCGCGGCCCACGCCGACGGCATGGACCGACCGGTCCTGGTGGCCGTCGACGCGGCGGGACGCGCCCGCGAGTCCCGCTCTCCCGTGATCACAACACCTCCGGTCTCGCCGCGCGGCCCGGCATGCCCATCTCGGTGCGCCTGCCCCCTGGACCGCATCGTGCGCGCCGAACACCTGCCCGAAGGCCCGGCGATCTCTTTGTGGGCGGAGATCACGACCATCGCCCACCTCTGCGGCGAGCAACTCGGCGCGCTGTCCCCGGCGTTCCGCGCCCGCCTGCACGCCGAACCGCCACCGATCCTCGACTGCGCGATCGCCGCGGCCGCCGACGCCTCGACCGCGCGCCGCAGCGTGCACGTCCTGCGCTGGTACGCCCCGAGTGACCTGGCCCGGCAGGTCGGGCAGGTGATGCGGGACCAAGCTGGTTCCGGCGCTGTCGTCGGCAGGCCGGAACCGCGGTGGCGCGTCGGCCAGTTCCGCTGGGCCCGCATCGTCACCGCCCTGCTGGCCGGACCCGGTCCCGGCGACGACCCGGCCGTTCCCCACCCGCGCACCGCCGCGTGGCGGAAGGCGGGCCTCGACGTGCCCGGAACCACCTGGGCCGAGCAGCTCTCGGCCGTCGCCGATCTCGCCGACCGCGACGGGGTGCCCACTCGCGCCGTGCTGGGCGGTGAGCCACCGGTCATCGACGACCTCACGTCGTCCCTCGCAGAGGGAGCACCCGCGTTCCGCCTGACCCGTGCCCTGGACCAGACAGGACTTGACTCCAGCTGGCCCGCGTTCCTGCTCAAACCGCTGTGGGAGGTATGACCGTGGAGAGGTTCGGCGGCGGCCACGAGACGCCTGAGTTCAGACCGGCCTTCGAGGTGGAGCCGAAGACCAAACCCGAAACAGCCCCGAACCACGAGCTCGCTCCGGAACACAACAAGCTCGAACGCCGGCTCGGTCACCTGGGTCTGTCCGGCGCCCGCCAGCACGACCTCGCCCAGCCGCCCGCCGAACGGCCCGCGGCACCGGACGTGTCGAGTAAACTCGACTACGAGCCGCTGAAGCGGTCCTCGGACGCCCGTCTCGCGCCCAAGGACCACGCGATGACCGCCTTCGTCGACGACTCGTCAGGGTCCTCCGGTTCCCAGGACGACGGCGCATTCCGGCTCCTCCAGAAGATCGGCCTGGCCCCTGCCGACGTGACCGCACGCGACTACACCAAGCGGATCATCGCCGAGAAGCGCATCGGGGCGTTGAACGACTACCCGGACGTTCAGATCGGAGGCCGTCCACTGGAGGCGGTCAAGGTGTGGAACCGGCAGGACCACAACCACGTGGGACCCAAGAACACCTGCGGACTCGAGAACACGCGGGAGATGGCGGCGCTGCAGGGCGTGGAGAGGACGCCGGACGAGCACGTGCAATCGGCCATCGACCAAGGCCTGTGCAAGACGGACGGCGAGGACAAGGCGCAGTGGGGTGGCACCACCCGCGACCAGCAGATCGCATTGCTGAAGTCGCTCGGTCTCGACGCCTACAAGCTGGACGACATGGGCGTCGAGGACGTGGCGGCACTTGTGGACAAGGGATACGGCGTCGCGGTCGACGTCGACGCCCACGAGATGATCGAGCGCTACGACAAGCTCCCCGAGCGGCTGCGCTCCGCCAGTGAAGCGCACCCCCATCCGCATCGCCACAGCCTCTACATCACCGGAACCGTCAAGTTCGAAGGCAAGCTCGTCGGCTTCATCGCCAACGACCCCACCTGGAAACCCGGCGTCATGATCGACATCGACGACCTGCGAACGTGCTGGGAACAGCAGGGCGGCCGCATGGTGTGGACCCGCACACGACCCAAGAACGCCCCCTGACCCACGCGGCTCACGTCGCCGGCACCCATCTGCCGGTAGCCGGATCCCGCCGCCACCCGCTCGTCACCATCGGCGCCCGCGGCTCCGCCACCCGCGCCACATCGACCGCCGTGGAACCACGCCGAGGCGTTCGCCGAGCCAGGTAGGCGTACCAGGCCGAAGCCGGCGGACGGTCCTTGGCCCGCACTGACAACGACCGCGCCAGCAGGTCCCACCCGGCACCGTCGAGCATCCGCCGCACCCGTTCCGGATCCCGCGCCGTGGAGGCCTGCGGACCCGGCGTGAGCACCCGAAGCACGAACAACGCCAGCTTGTACACATCGGTGGCCTGGGTGAGGACCGCGCCCTCCGGCGGATCCCAGTCCGGCGCGCTCAACTGCCGCACAACCGCGGCACTCCCCCGAATCCTCACCGCATCACAGTCCACCAGCATCACCGTCGGCTCCGGGGCAAGCCGAAAGAGCTCGTTCTTGGCGTTCACATCGCCATAGACGATTCCTTTGTCGTGCAGGAACGACAACGCCCCTGCCAAATCCCGGCACACCGCCATCCGGTCCGCCCCGGTCAACGACGGCATGCCCAGGCGCACCGCCAGTTCCGGCGCCACGAACAGGTTCTGCGCCTCACGTGGATCGCGGCTGGGCCGACCGGTGGGCAGGAACCGCTCCTGGAAGAAGGAGTCCGGGATCAACGGCATCAGCACCCCGACCACGCGTCCCTCGCACCGCACCACCCGGACCGGCCAGGCCGCGACGGTGTCGAGGCGTTGCCGGTCGCGGGTGTCCATCGCGCTGCGCACGCGGACGATCGCGCGCAGGCCGTGCGGTGCCGACTGCTGACCCAGGTATGCCTTGTAGACCAGCGGTCCTGACACGTCGGGCAGGGTGAGGCCGGGCGCGAGGTACACGATCGCCTGGCCGCCCTTGCCGATCTGCCGGCCGACCTCGCCCAGCTCCGCGAGGTCCACCTCGTCGGTCACGGCCGGGGCACCGGCCACACCGCCACGACGGTGCGGTCGTCGTCGAAGCTGCGCCGCGCGAAGTTCGCCTGCGACGCGAACGTGAGCGCTTCGGGCGGTGAGCTCCAGGCGTCGGCGAGGAACCGGCCGACCTCTCCGTCACCCGTGCCGAGCGGGTCACCTACGCCGTCGGTCATCAGCACGAGCGCCTCTCCGGGTGCGAGACTCGTCTCCAGAGCCGGTGGGAGTTCGTGCGGTACCAGCGGAATCGCGTCGGTGGCGGACGTGGCGATCACGTTGCCCTCGTTCTTCACCGCCTGCAACGGGATCCACTTCCGGCCGTCGCGCGGCCGCAACAGCCACGCCGACGAATCACCGAACGGCAGCACGAACGCCGGCAGGAACCCGTCCTCGTCCGGTTGCAGCCCGACGATCGCGAACAACGCCGTGGTCGCCAGGGTACCCGAGACGTCGACGCGGTCTCTGAGGCCGAGGTGCTGCTGCCCGTGACGGACGACGTCGTCGGCGAGCCGGTGCAGCAACCTCGTCCAGTCGATCCGCGAAGGGTGCTCGTCGGCCAGCGCCTTCGCGAGCGTCTCGCAGCCTCCACGGGCGACGATCCCAGCGGCGACGTGTGAGTGAGAGCCCTGCGCCACGCCGTCGGCCACCGCGATCACGAGCCACTGCTCGTCCTTCGTGACCAGGAACCCGTAGTCGTCCTGGCACACCTTGCCGTAGTAGCGGTTCTTCAGGCCCCGCACGCACGCGGCGCGCAGGTCGGCCACCGGGGCGTCCGCTCGGGGCAGCCGGGCGCCGTCGACCAGGAAGTCGTTGCGGAACAGGAACCTGCTGTCCCGTTCGGTCAGCACGGTGCTCGCCGCCCTACCGGGATCGCCGACGGCGCACGGCCGCGCGCCCTCCTCCCAGGTCACCGGCTCCTCGCCGAGTTCGGTGCCTGCCGCGTGCTTGCCACGGGACATCGGTGTCTCCTCGTCGCGCGTTGTCCGTCCGGTCACAGGAAATCGTCGTCGTCGGCGCCGTAGGAGCTGATGCCCGCCGGGAGCTGGGTGGTGTCCGGCAGCACGATGCCGGACGAGCCTCCCGCCATGACGTTGCCCGAGTTCACCACGCTGGAGACCAGGATCTCGGCCATCGCCCTGATCGCCTCGGCCGGCGAGTTGCCCTTGTCCATCATGAACATGCGCATCTGCTTGCTGCCGGTCGACGGGTGGATCAGCTGCTGCAGCGCCGACGGGTCCGCCTGCGCCACACCGAACGGGATGAAGTTCGGGTACATCGCGAACCCGGTGCCGGTCTGCCGGTCGTACTCTGTGAGGTCGCGGAACGCCGCGCGCCACTCGTGGTCCTCGTCGGTCGTCTCGCCGTCGCTCAGGAAGAACACGGCCGGCCGGTGCACGCTGTAGTGGTCGCCCTTGAGCTGGGCGACGTCGTTCTCGATCGTCTTGCGCAGCACCCGGAACGCGGCCGCGTACGACGTGCCGCCCCGCACCGCGAGGCCGGTCACCGTCATCGCGGGATCGAGGATGTCGCACAACGGCAGCAGGACCTGCGCGTCGTCGGAGAAGTCGATGAGGCAGAACCTCACCTTGTCGCTCAGGATCGGGTTCTGTGCGAGCGCCTCGAGCAGCGAGGGCATGATGTCATTGGCTGCCAGGATGTTCTCGCCGTCCATCGAGTACGAGACGTCGATGACCAGGTAGAACGGCAGCAGCTTGGCCTTGTCCTCACTCATCGGCCGGTCACCCCTTCCGGTGTGGTGGATGTGCTGAGTTCGTCCGCCCGCCGCAGCAACGGTTCTCGCCAGGCCCGCAGCGGCGGCCTGCTGCCCGGCTCGGCGTGCAGCGAGGCCCGCAGCAACGGCAGGAGCCCGCGGCCCAGCACGTCCGCCGCGAGTTCCGGGTCTCTGGTGTGGAAGTTCCTCGCCGCGGTGCGCAACACGACGAGGGCGGTTTTGTACACATCGGACTGCTGGTTCTGCGTGCCGGGGAACAACGGGTCGTCCCAGCCCGGAGAGTTCGGTTGCGGCGACACGGGATCTGCACCACCCAGCCGTACGCCGTCGCAGTCGACGAGGTAGACAGCGGGACCTGTGCACCACAGCACGTTCTTCACCGACAGATCACCGAGCACCACACCGTGCCGGTGCAGCAGCGCCCCGACCTCGGTGCAGTGCGCGAGCACCCGCAGACGCGTCGCGCCGTCGGGATCCTCGATCCCCCTGCGTCGCAACGACCTCGGGTCGGCGATGAGGAACTGCAACTCCCGCAACACGACCGAGCTACCACCTCCCGGCATGCGCAGCCCGAACGTGAACCCGGCCGGAACCCGCGGCAGCAGCGCGCCGACCGCCCGGTCACCGTCGACCAGCACCGCGTGTGGCCAGCACGCCACTTCGTCCAGCGCCGCCGCGTCCGCTTCGGACATCGACCGGCGCACCGCCACGAGCCGGCTGAGCGCGGCCGGGTTGATCGCGATGTCGTCGTGGTACCGCTTGACCACGAGGTCGCGCACCGGCACGCCGCGGAGCGCGCGCACCTCGGTGACCCTGCCCTGCCCGCCCTCCCCCAGCACATCGCCCTCGGTCACGTCGGCCGCGTGCACGACCGCCGCCTTCACAGGACGTCCACCTCGTCGAACCCGGCGGGCACGCCCCTGGGCAGCACGGGTGCGCCCGCTGTGCCCGAGGCGACCACGCTGCGGATCACGAGGTCCGCGATACCCGCGATCGCGTTCTCCACGACCTCCCCGGACCGGGCGGCGAAACACCTCGTCGTCGCCACCTGGGCGAGCGTCGCGGCGTTGGCGTCCCCGATCGCGAACGACACGATCTCGGGACGCCACGGCAGGGAGGGATCCAGCAGCCGCCGGTGCTCCGCCTGCCACTCGGAGCGGCTGTCGGTCGGTTCGCCGTCGCTGATGAAGAACACCATCGGCCGCCAGACGCCGAACTCGTCGGCCGCGAGTTGCGCGACGTCCGCCTCGATCGTCGCGGCGACGAGCCGGAACGCGGCGCTGTAGCTGGTGAGTCCGGCCGGGGCGAGTGGCGGGATCTCGTCGATCGTCGCGATGTCGCACAACGGGAGCACGACCCACGCCGAGGTCGCGAACCCGAGCACGGCGACCCGCGCGGTGTCGCTCACGACCGGGTTCGCCCAGATCGCGTCGCGCAACGCGGTGACGGAGTCGTGCAGGGCCCTGGTGCGATCACCGGCCGCCATCGAGGCGGACAGGTCGCACACCAGGTAGATCGGCACGATCCGGGCGCTGTCAGACGAGGAGGTAGGCGTACGGGCGCAACGCACTGGAGAGCGCCTCCTTGCACTCGTCGACGCCCGCGCCGGTGGCGCTCTCCAGGTCCGCGCAGATCGCCTCGATCCGCGACGCCTCCTCGTCGTCGACGAACGGCACGACCTTCGACCGCGCCTTGGTGGTGAGCGCCGCGACCTCGGGATCGGCGGGGCGCACGGCCGCGTGCCGCGCGCCGGAGCCGTTCACGGAGCCGTTGTCGATCGTGGTGCTGACCCGCTTGGCCAGCTCGACGAGCTTCGACCTGTCCTTCGTGACACCCCACGAGACGTCGTCGCGCAGCAACACCTTGCCGGTCCTGATCTCGGTCACGACGATGTGCAGGATGCCGTCGACGTTGTACTCGTAGGTGATCGTGAAGGCGTTCTCCATGATGCTGAGATCCGGGTCGACCGCGATTTTCCACTCGCGCAGGATCACGTTGTCCTCGTGGTCGATGCCCTTGTCGGGGTCGCCCTCGATGACCTGGATCCGGACTTCCTTCTGCCCCTGCACCGCCGGGTTGTAGGTGTCGGTCGCCTTGGCGGGCAGCTGGTGGTTGCGCGGGATCAGCACGCTGAAGCTCGCCCGCTGGTGGTCGTCGTGGATCACGGTGCCGAGCGCGTGCTCGGTCGCGACGAAGAAGTCCTTGTCCAGCTGTCCCAGCAGGATCGCCGACGCGATGGCGGCACCCTGGGCGACCGCGGTCATCGGGTCGCAGCCGCCGGCGGGTTCCCGTCCGAGCAGCTCCGACACCATCGTGCGGGCGGCGGGGATCTTGCTGCTGCCGCCGACCATCACGAGCTGGTCGATCGAGTCGGGGCTGATCGACAGGTCCGCGAGGCACTGCTCGATCGGCCGCCGGGCCTCGTCGAGGTACGACCGGATCGACTTGGTGAACATCGCCCTCGTGACGGGGAAGTACCTGCCGTCCGGGAGTCTCATGTTCACTTCGTCCTGAGTGGACAGCAGGATCTTGGCGCGCTCGATCTCCAACCGGAACTGCGCCTGCTGGACCGGGCTCCACGACGGCCGCACCGGCAGCGCGTCGAGCACGGCCTGCCCGAACGCACCGTCGAGGTCGATGCCGCCGCTGCGGGGGATGCCCTTCGAGGCGCGCTCGATGAACACGCCCTCGATGGTCTCCAGCACGGTGACGTCGAGCGTGCCGCCACCCCAGTCGAAGACCAGCACGTTCTGGTCGCGGGTCGCGTCGACCGAGTACGCCATCGCCGCGGCGGTGGGCTCGTTCAACAGTGCCTGCACCTCGATCCCGGCGAGACCGGCGCAGAGCTTCGTGCGGAACCGCGCCAGCCCGCGGCTGTTCGCCGGGATGGTCACGACGGCCCGGTCCACGGTGAGCCCCGGCGACGCGCTGCGGATGTGCCCGAACAGAAGCGCCGCGGCCTCCTCGACGGACGTCGAGTGCCCGCCGATCTCGACGAACTCCTCGGTCGCGAACAAGCGCTTGACGGCTTCGAGCTTGTTCCCGTCCATCTGCTTGCCGTGCCACCCGAACCGCGTCGCACCGGAAGGCTCGATCCCGATGACGGAAGGCATGACCTTGTCGAACCCCATCGCCTCCCACGCCGCCGGAGGGCTGTCGATCGGCAGCACGTCCACCGATCGGCCGTTCCACTGGGCCAGCACGGAGTTCGTCGTGCCGAAGTCGATTCCGAACGGGTTCACGAACGCACCTCTTCCTGGTCACCGACGTCCATCCGCCGGTGCGCACCCGAGTCCACTGTGGACTGCACACGCTCTGCCTGGCCCATGACGACGACCCGGCCGGTGATCTCGTCGACGTAGGCGAACCTCAGCACCCGCAACTGGTCTCCCTCGCCGCCGAGCACTTCGTAGCAGCGCACGTCAGCGGGGTCGTGGATCTTGAGCAGCCCGGCCTGGGCCGTCCACTCGCGCACGAGGTCCGGCAACGCCGCGACGTGCCCCGAGTCGATCGCCTCGGCGAAGCGCGCGAGCTGGTGCAGGTGTCTCATCCGGTCACCCGCCGCAGCGATGACCTGCTTGCGCAGCCCCTCGTACGCCTCGGCCGCCAGGCCGGACGACGGGTCGCGCACGATCGTCGCGACCTCGATCTTCTCGATCGACCGGCTGATGCCGTCGACCATGTGCTCGAGCCGCTCCAGCCGGGCTGCGGCTTCCCTGGTCTTGCGCGTCATCGACTGTCCTCTCCTACCGGGGGTATCCGTCGTCGAACTGGGTGAGGCGGGGTGCGACGGCGCCCAGCAGTTCCCAGAGGTCGTCCGCGAGCCAGTCCTCCAGAACGTCCACATCGGACTCGCTCACGGCGGTCGCGCGGGCCAGCGGCAGCGGGCCGGGAGCGAACGCGCCGGTGCTGCCCGGCCGGAACACCTCGGGGTTGGCCGGCACGCGGAACTGGTCCACGGCGTCGGCCGGGTCGTGGTCGCGTTGCTGGATCTCGTGCAGGGCCCGGTTGAGGTCCTCGATCGAGATCGACGCGTCCCCGCCCGCGCGGCGCATCCTCCTGGCGGCGCGGGCGAACGACCGGCGGGCCGTCGCGGCGTCGGCACCGTAGTCCACGCCCAGCAGCAGGTACGGGTTGCGGTTGTCCATCGCACTGCCTCCGTTCAGTTGCCCAGCACGCGGCGGGCCTTGGTCTCCAGCTCGCGGACGTGCTCGAGGAGGTCCATGAGCAACGAGCGCAGGTCTCCGCTGTCGGCTCCGCGCACCCACGGCGTGAGCTGCTCACGGACCCGCGTGCACATGTCGACGGTCGCGGCGACTTCCTGCCGCCCCGCGAACCAGGCGGGACTGCCCGTCTGCGCCTGGTTGAGCAGGCCGAGCGCGCGGTTGTAGGTGTCGATCCTGGCCTCGACCTCGCGCTCCCGTGCCTGGTAGAGGTTGAACCCGATGCGGCGCTGGGTGAGTTCCAGCAGCCCGGTGAGCCTCTCCTGCTGGTCCTCGGTGAGGGTCGTGGCCGCCTGCCGGGCCGCGAGGTAGGACTCGACGAGGGAGACCGCGATCTCCTCCTCGCGGGTGGTGACGTGGTAGGTCAGCGTCGCGGTTCCCAGCAGCAGCAAGCAGACGTGGTCGTACTTCGCGAGTCCGGTGACCTGGCGGGCGATCGCGAGCGCCACGACACCGGCGACGTTGTCCGGGTCGTCGAGGTGGTCGAACAGGTACTCCTTCGTCTGGTGCACCAGGTCGTCGCGTTCCTCGCGGATCCAGTCCGGCGCACCGGCCCAGTCGGTGATCGTGCCGAGCACGTTCACGATCGCCGTGTACATGTCCTCGCTGGCCCTGGCGCGGTAGAACGTCGCTTCGAGCGTGGCCCGGTGCGGAGATCCGGCGAGGCTCTGCGGCGCGCGCAGCCATTCCGCGTCGAACCGGGCGAGCACGTCGGCGACCTCGCGGAACTCGTCGAGACCGATGGGCTGCGTGACGATCGTCCGCAACGGCTCGCGCAGCATCGCGGGCAGCTTGTCGGCCGCGCGGTCCTCACCCTCCCAGATCTTCGACCCGTCGCTGCGCCACATCCGCATGGCGCGCAAAGCGGCGTTGGCCCGCATCGCCTGGGACGGCGCCTCGCGCACGACCCTGGCGAGGTGCCGGGCGCCGAGTTCCCGGTCGAGGTGCATCGCGACGACGGCGATGTTGGCGAGCAGCGCGACCGAGTACTCGCCCTCGATCGCCGCTTCCAGCTCGCCGAGCGCTGTTCCGTGCTGGCCCAGGTGGTGCAGGGCGCACGCCAGCAGGTTGTGCGCCTCGTCGCGCACCGCCTCGTCGGTGGCGTGCGCGAGGCAGTTCCTCGCCTCGTACGCGGCACCTGCCCAGTCGGCGACGAACAGCCGTTCCCTGGCCGCCACCAGGGAGAGCCAGTCGGCGAAGGCGGGGACCCTCCTGCGCGCGACCTCGCCGTGCAGCAAGGCACTGGCGCCCAGCGCGGTCACCAACGGCTGCCAGGTGGTGCGGTCGCCCAACACGACCTCGTCCAGCGCGGCGGTCGCGTCGCCCTGCTCGGCGGCCCGGCGCAGGCCCGTGACCAGTCTGTTGACGGTCTCGGCGTGCTCCGGCAACGCCTCGTCGGTCCGCACGTCGTCGAGTCTGTTGCGGGACAACGCCTCCAGGACGCGCAGGTGCCGGCCCATCGCGCAGTCCGGTGCCTTCTCGCCCGCGTCGGCGACCCCGCGTTCGTGCGTGCGCCGCACCTGCTCGTCCACGTGGCCCGACTGGACCACCTGCTCGTCGGTGAGGTCCTGCGGACTGGTCCTGGCGAGCAGGTAGGCGATCTCGTCCGGGGTCCGGCGCAGGCCCTGGACCTGCTGGGCGGTCAGCACTCCCGCATCGGCCAAACCGTCCACGACGGACAGCGGTGCGGCGTCGAGATCACTCCCGGAGACGAGGCCGGAGGCTGAGCGGGGCGTGCCGTGCAGTGCCGCGACCTTGCCCTTGGCGCCGAGCAGTCGCGCGTCCTCCAGACCGATCTCGGGCAACGACGCGGTGGCGAGTGCGAGGACCGGCGCGGGGGCGTTGACCAGCCCCGCCAGCAACGCGACGTCCGCGCGACGGCGAGCGGGCGTGGTGGCGGTGATGCCGAGCGCGCGTTGCAGGAGACCTGCGAGCGGTTCCGTCTCCGCGAAGGCCGCCAGTGACGGCGCGAGTCGTTCCGCCGCACCGCGCACCCCGCGTACCGCTCCCGCGAACACCGCCAGTGCCGCGATCTTGGGCCGGTACCGGTCCGGTGGCAGGGCGGCGGCCGCGTCGACCAGGTCGGCGGCGTCACCGCGCCGGGCCGCCGAGAGCAGCCGCAGCCAAGCCTGTTCGGACTCGCCGAGCCCGCAGTGGGCGGCGAGGTCGACGTGGCCGAGGTTCATCGCGTCCAGCGCGAGGCGGCGGCCCAGCCCGAGGTGCGACCGGGCGTGAGCGAAAGCGTGGTCGAGCAGCACGCGGGACGTCCACGGCAGACTCACCTGCGCCGAGTCCACGGCAAGCGCGATCCGCAGCACCACGGCCGCCGGGCTCAACCACTCGTGTTCTCCTGCGGGCAAAGGGATCGGCGCGGGCTTCAGCGTGGCCGGGTCGCGGGCCTCGACGGTGCCGTCGTGCAGGAGGAACAACGGTCCCTCGGCGCTCGTCCCGATGCGCATCGCCCGGCGCTTGCGCAGCATCTTGCGGTACTCGAACACACCGCCGATGGCGTCTTGTGGCGGTGCTGCCAGGAAGTCCGGTTGCGTGCCACAGGACGCGCACGGCCCGTCCGCCATGTCCGCACCGCACGCGACGCAAAGGGGCGCCGGAGCGGACAGCAACGACGTCAGGTGCGTCTGCCTCGTCGTGCCGGCGAGGCGGGTCACCTCGCCGATGTCGGCTCCCGCTCTCCGTTCCGGCCGGGGCGGCGGCGCCGGGAGCGGCGGGGCCTCCGTGCGCGCCACCACGACCGCGTCGGCCGGCAGCCCGCAGTTCCCGCAGAACCTGTCGCTGTTTTCTCTCGGCGTGGCACACCCGCGGCAAGTCGGGCTCCGCTGACCCGACTCAGGTGATCCGGTCAGCACGTTCAGGCTTTCTCCGGGCACGACTCGTCCTCTCCGATCGGCACGACGAAGCGTTAGACGACAGCATTGAGGACTTTGTCCTACTTCTGTCCAGAAAATCGCCGACAGGATGTCCACTTTCGCAGATAACACCAGCTCAGAGCTGATATCGGACATGCTTCGCGCATTCTGTCGGCCTTTTCTTCAGACCGCCCGCGAACGCCCCGGTAGCGTTCGCCTGCGTTTCATGACGTCCAGGCGCCAATGTGATCGAGCCGCCCACTCCGAGCGTTACGCCGAGCTACCGCGAATTCGCGCCTTCACCCGTTCGGCCGTGCCGCACCTCGCCGCAATAGGAAAAACAAATCCAATTCCTTGATCGGCTGGCATGGGCGTTCGGCCTGGCGCGCCCGTGTCGTGACGACGTCTGGAAAGCTGGTGGGGTGCGCGTGGCATTGCTGGGCCCGACCGCGGTCGAGGCGGAGGACGGCACCCCGGTCGACATCGGTGGCGCCCGCGTCCGCATGCTCGTCGCCCGCCTCGCGCTCGACCCCGGCCGTCCGGTGCCGGCGACGACGCTGATCGACGACCTGTGGGGCGAGCAGCCTCCCGCCGACGGCGCGAACGCCCTGCAGTCGCTGGTCTCGCGGCTGCGCAAGGTCTGCCCGGTCGCGTTGGAACCCGGCGGGTACCGGCTGGGGGTGAGCGCCGAGGACGTCGACGTGTTCCGGTTCGACCGGCTGCGCGCGGCCGGGCGGCTGGACGAGGCGTTGGCGCTGTGGCGGGGAGAGGCGCTCGCCGACGTGCGGGAGGCGCCGTTCGCCGGGGCCGTCGCCACCCGGCTCGACGAGGCGCGGCTGGCGGCGGAGGAAGATCGCGGCGAGCTGGACGTGGCGGCGCTGACGGCGTTGCATGAGAAGCACCCGTTGCGGGAACGGCTGGCGGGGCTGCTGATGCGGGCGTTGTGCGCTCAGGGCAGGCAGTCCGACGCGTTGCACGTCTACGCCGAGGTGCGCGGCCGGCTCGCCGACGAACTGGGCGTCGACCCGTCACAGGAACTGCAGGACGTGCACCTCGCGGCGCTGCGCGGGGAACTCGGGCCGCGGCCGGTGGTGGACCGGCTTCCGGTGCGGCTCACCAGTTTCGTCGGGCGGGACGACGAACTGCGGGAGATCACCGGGCTGCTCGGGCAGGCGCGGCTGGTGACGCTGGTCGGGCCTGGCGGTGCCGGCAAGACGCGGCTCGCCACCGAGGTCGCGGCCCGGCACCCGTTGCACGGCAAGGGTCGCGTGTGGTTCGCGGCGCTCGCCGGCATCCATGCGGCCGAGGACCTGCCGGGTGTGGTGCTCAAGGCGTTCGAGTTGCGGATGGCCTCCACCGGCGACCCGATGCGACGGCCCAACGAGGGCATGGACCGCATCGCCGAGGTGCTCGGCGCGGGCGAGTCGGTGCTGGTGCTGGACAACTGCGAGCACCTCGTCTCGGCGGCCGCGGAGTTCACCGGCCTGCTGCTGCGCCGGGTGCCGAACCTCAGGATCATCGCGACCAGCCGGGAACCGCTGGCGATCGACGGCGAGTCGCTGTGCCCGATCGGGCCGCTGGCCGTGCCGAACGGCCAGGCGGACGTGGCGGACTTCGGCGCGGTGCGGCTGTTCGTGGACCGGGCGAACGCGGTCAAGCCCGGGTTCCGGCTGGACGAGTCCACCGTGGAGGACGTGAAGCTGGTGTGCCGCAGGCTCGACGGCATGCCGCTCGCGTTGGAGCTCGCGGCCGCGCGGTTGCGGTCCATGACGATCCGGCAGATCACGCAGCGCCTGGACGACCGGTTCCGGCTGCTCACCTCGGGCAGTCGCACCGCGTTGCCGCGGCAGCGGACGTTGCGGGCGGTCGTGGAGTGGAGCTGGGACCTGCTCACCTCCGACGAGCTCGTGCTCGCGCGCAGGCTCGCGGTGTTCCCGGCGGGCGCGGACCTCGTGGCGGTCGAGGCGGTGTGCGGCGAGGACGCGCTGTACGTGCTGACGTCGCTGGTCGAGAAGTCCATCGTGGACGTCGTCGAGCTGGACGGCGAGGCGCGGTACCGGATGCTGGAGACGATCCGGGTGTACGCGGCGGAGCAGCTCGAGGCGTCCGGGGAGAAGCAGGAGTTCGTCGGCCGGTTCCGGCGCTACTACCGGGACCTGACCGCGCGCTGGGAGCCGTTCGTCCGCACCGCGCGGCAGCTCGAGGCGATCAAGGTCTACCAGGCGGAGCAGGACAACGTCGTGGCCGCGTTGCGCGGGGCGATCGACGACCGCGAGTCGGGTCTCGCGGCCGACATCCTCGGCGGCGTGTTCTGGTACTGGCTGATCAAGGGCGACAACGAGCGGTCGGAACGGTCGGTGCGCGAGGTGCTCGCGCTGGCCGACGACCTGCCGCCGGACGTCGTCGCGACGTTCCGGGCGATGCGGCTGATCATGTCCGCGATCCCCGGCCTGCCGGAGCCGATCGAGGCCTCGCAGGTCATCGAGGACTGCGTGAACACCGGCGCCACCCAGAAGTACCCGTCCCTCGCGATCGCCCTGCCGATGCTCGCGTTCCTGAGCCAGAACAAGGAACTCGCGCGGCGCGAGGTGCACCGCGCGGCGGCGAGCGAGGACGCGTGGGCCCGCGCGGGCGCGGACTGGGCGATGAGCTTCATCCTCAGCGAGGACGGCGACCTGGCCGGGGCCGAGCAGGCCCGCGACCGCGCGTACGACCAGTTCGTGGCGGTCGGCGACCGGTGGGGTTCGGCGATGACGCTCGGCATGAAGGCCGCGTTCGTCTCGCACACCGGCGACAACCTGGCCGCGATCGCCCTGTACCGGCAGGGTCTCGAGGTGGCGCGGGAACTGGGGTCCGTCGAGGACGCCGTGCAGCAGCGGTGGCGGCTCGCGGTCGAGTACGCCCGGCTCGGCGACAACGAGGCGGCGGCGCGCGAGGTCGAGCAGGCCGAGAAGTTCGTCCGCGACGCCGGGAACGACCAGCTGAACCTGATGATCGGCTACGCCAAGGCCGAGGTCATGCTGCGGTCGGACCGCATTCCGGAGGCGCGCGAGCTGAGCACGCGGTTCAAGGACGCGGCCTCGGTCGCGGCGTTCCTCGGGCCGTTCGTCACGGAGTGGTCGGCGATCCTGGACGCGCGGATCGCGCTCGCCGAGGGTGATCCGGACGAGGCGGAGTCGTGCGCGGCGGTCGCGGTCGGCACCACGTCGGGCCGCGGGGACATGCCGGACCTCTCGGGCGTGACCGAACTCCTGGCCCGTGTGCGGCTCGCACAGGGCCGCACCGAGGCGGCCGTGCGGTTGCTGGCGCTGGCCCAGCTGATCCGCGGCCGCCTCGACCTGGGCGACCCGGACGTGCGGCGGATGGTGGCCGAACTGGGGGAACCCGAGCCGTTGACGATCAGCAAGGCCGAGGCGATGCGCCGGGTGCGCGCCGAAGCGGGCCTCAGCACCGGCTGAAGCCCGCCCTCGTCGTTCTCAGGAACACGTGCCCCACTGGCACTTGTGGCGCGAGGTCGGGATCTTGTGCGCCTCGGCCTCCTTGCACCACGCGCACTTCGATCCTCGGTCCTTGATGCAGGCGCAAGCCATCGCTGCCTCCGTCGTCTCGATTTCCCGGTCTGCGATCGCGTCGGTCCGATCGGAGGCCGGCGGGACCTCGTTACCGGAGAACCGGGACAGGACAACGAAGTGGACAGCCCTGGCGCTACACGCGCTTGCGGTACGCCCACATCGCGAGCGGGAAGAACACCGCGACCACGCCGACCATCCAGATCAGTGATCCCGTGAGCGGCCCGGCGATCGCCCCGCCGTTCAGCAGGCCGCGCAACGCGTCCGACAGCAGGCTCACCGGGCTGACGTCCGCCCACGCCCTGAGCCAGCCCGGCATCGTCGAGGTGCCGACGAAGACGTTGCTGCCGAACGTCAGCGGCATGATCAGCACGAACATCAGGCCCTGCACCGCCTGCGGCGTCTTGAGCAGCATGCCCACGAACACCGAGGCCCAGCAGAAGCACAGTCCGAACGCGATCGTCAGCCCGGCCGCGATGAACAGTTCGGCGGGCCCCGTCTGCACCCGGAAGCCCATGATCGTGGCGACCACCAGCAGCACGACGATGCACACGACGTACCGCACGATGTCCGCGAGCACCGCCCCTACCAACGGCGCCGAGCGGGCGATCGGCATCGAGCGGAACCGGTCGAACACGCCCTTCGAGACGTCCGTGTTCATCTGCACGCCCGCGGTCATGCTGGCCTGCAGGATGTTCATCACCATGATGCCCGGCACCAGCATCTGCAGGTACGCGTCCGTGTTGCCGGCGAGCGCGCCACCGAACAGGTAGGTGAACATCACCAGGAAGACGATCGGCGCCAGCGTGACGTCCATCAGCTGTTCCGGGTTCTTGCGGATCTTCAGGATTCCCCGCCAGGCCAGCGTGAAGCCGTGGCGCACGCCCCTGTCCAACGCGATGGTGCTCACACCAGGCTCCCCTCGTTCTGCTTGCCGGTGAGCGCCAGGAAGACCTCGTCGAGCGAGGGCAGCCGCAGCGCCAGTTCGTCCGCGGTGATGCCGGCCTCGTCGAGCTTCCTGACCAAAGTGGACAGCAGCACCGGGTCGTTCACCGGCGCCGTCAGCAGTCCCGTGTCGTCGTCGCGTGTCGGCCTGACGCCGGTGAGGTCACCGAGGATGCGGTAGACCGCGTCGAGGTCGTGCATCGACGTGGGCCGCACCTGCAACGTCTGCCCGCCGACGCGCCGCTTCAGCTCGTCCGGCCGTCCCTCGGCCACGACGCGGCCGTGGTCGAACACCGTGATCGAGTCGGCGAGCTGGTCGGCCTCCTCCAGGTACTGCGTGGTGAGCAGCACCGTCACGCCGTTGGCGACGAGCTTGCGCACCACGGCCCACACCTCGTTGCGCGCGTGCGGGTCCAGTCCCGTGGTCGGCTCGTCCAGGTACAGCACGGACGGGTTGCCGACGAGGCTGGCCGCGAGGTCGAGCCGCCGCCGCATGCCTCCCGAGTACGTCTTGGCGGCCCGGTGTGCGGCATCGGTGAGTTCGAACTGCTCCAGCAGCTCCGCGGCCTTCGCCTTCGCCCCCGCGCGCGAATGGTCCAGCAGCCGGGCGAGCAGCACGAGGTTCTCCGTGCCGGAGAGGTCCTCGTCCACCGACGCGTACTGCCCGGTCAGCCCGATGAGCGACCGGACCGCCCGCGGGTCCTTCAGCACGTCGTGCCCGTGCACGGTGGCGTGCCCCGCGTCCGGCCGCAGCAACGTCGCCAGCACCCGCACCGCCGTGGTCTTGCCCGCGCCGTTCGGCCCGAGCACGCCCACGACCTTCCCTTCCGGCACCTCGAGGTCGACGCCGTCCAGCGCCTTGGTCTCCCCGTAGTGCTTGACCAGGCCTTCAGCCCTGATCGCGAGTGCCATCGTTCCTCCCTGTGGTCCCTCGGGGGAACTGTGCGCCTCCTGGCTGGCAGGGCGCTGGCAGCCCGCTGTCAGCGGCTGCCAGCAGGTGTCCCGGCGTGGGTCAGCCCTCGCGGGCCGTCACGTCGTGCGCCGTGATCTCGCCACCGCAACACCGGCAGGCCAGGAACGCGTCGACCGCCTTGCCGCAGGCGTTGTGCTCCAGCACGATCGGCGGCCCGTCCGGGTCGGGCACGTGCGCGTCGCCCCACTTCATGAGGATCACGATGGCGGGGAACAACTCCAGCCCCGCCGGGGTGAGCCGGTACTCCTCCCGGTCCTCCGCGTACGGCACCCGCCGCACCAGCCCGGCCTCGACCAGCGACTTGAGCCGCGCCGACAAGGTGGGCCGCGGGATGCCGAGGTTGCGCACGAACTGCCCGTACCGCTTCACCCCGAAGAACGCCTCGCGCAGGATCAGCAACGTCCACTTCTCCCCCACCAGGTCGAGCGCGCGCCCGACGGACTCCCCTCGGAAGCGGCGGTCCAGGCCGGCCGGGTCGGTCATCGGCGTTCCTCCGCGAGCAAGGGGGCCAGTGTCCTCAGCAGTCTGCGCCCAGCCGGGTCCTCGGCCGTCGCCGGGACCAGCCCCACGTGCCCGGCTCCTGCCTCGTGGTATTCGGCGACGCGGTCGGCGATGGTCTGGGCCGAGCCGATCGCGCCGACCTGTTCGAGCAGGTCACGCGGGATTTCGGCGGCGAGTTCGGTGCGGGGTCTGCCCTGCCTGGCCTGGTCGACGAGGTCGCCGTGGCCGAGGGCGGTGAACATCTCGCCGTAGCCGGGTGGGGCCAGGTAGACGGCCAGTTGTGAGCGGATCTGGTGGAGGGTTTCGGGACCTGGGTCGAGGGCCGCGGTGATCCAGACGGCGAGGGGTGGAGGTAGAGGTCGCGAGGCGACCAGCCGCTTGCGGACTTCTGCCACGTGCTCGGCGCTGACCAGGTTGAGCACCACCTCGTCGCCTTCCGCCGCCGCCACCTTCGTCATCGCCGGCCCGAACGCGGCCACCGAGATCGACGTGCCCGGCACCGGTTGCTGGAGCCGGAACCCCGACACGCGGTTGCCGTCGAGCAGCGCGCGGGTGTCCCTGATCGTCTCCTTCATGCGGCGCACGGGTTCCCACTCGCGGCCGTGCCACCCCGTCACGATCCGAGGGCTCGACGCCCCCAGCGCCAGACCGGCCTGCCTGCCCGTGGTGGCGACCACTGTGGACAGTCCCAGGGCGAGCGCCACCGGGCTGCGCACGCCCACGGCGAGCGGCCCGATCCTCAGCGAGATCCTGGACGTCCTGAGTCCGACTGCGGTGGCCAGGGCGAACGCGTCGAAGGTGGCCATCTCGCCGATCCACAACGTCTCGAAACCCGCGTCGTCGGCCGCCTGGGCGATGTCGAGCGCCTCAGTGGGCGGCCGGTCCAGCCAGAACGGGGTGACCACGCCGACCGAGCTCACAGCTGCTCCGTCCGCGCCTGCACGCCCAGCAGCACCTTGCCGGGCAGTTCGAACGAGGCCGCGTTGACCTGGAAGTGCGCGGAAGCCGTGTGCGCGTCCCGGAACCGGCGTTGCAGCGCGGCCCCGTCGTAGATCGCCGCGCCACCGGCGAGGTCGTACAACTCCGACACGACAGCACGTCCGGTCCGAGCCGCGTGCGTGGCCGCCAGCCGCAGCCCGGCCTTCAGCTCGACCGGCACCTCACCGGTCTGCGCCGCCTCCCAAGCCTCCTCGACGGCCTCGAAGAAGTAGGCCCTCGCTGCCCTCACCGACGCGGTCGCCGACGCCACCGCGGCCTGCGTGGACCCGCGCTCAGCCAGCGTCCGACTGGACCCGAGCGGACTCCGGTTGACAGCCAAGGCCACGAAGTCGTCCAACGCCCCGAACGCATTGCCGAGCGCGGCCGCCGCGACCGACAACGCGAAGAACCCGAACACCGGAAAGCGGTACAGCGCCCCGCCACCCACCGGACCGTCCAAAACGGACAGCACCCGCCGCTGCGGCACGAACACCTGCCGAGCCACGCAGTCGTGACTGCCGGTCCCCCGCAACCCAGTCGTGTGCCAGGTGTCGAGCACCTCCAGCTCGGCCCGCGGAATCGCGGCCACCTTCAACGCCTTCTCGTGCACGAACCCCGCGAACAACCAGTCGGCGTGCCCGATCCCCGAACAGAACGACCACTGCCCGGACACCACCACACCCCCGTCGACCGAGACACCACGCCCCTTGGGCGCCCACACCCCGGCCGCGACCGACCGCGGATCCCCGAAGACCTCGCGCGCCCCGTCGTCCGCCAAATACCCACCGAGCAGCCCGGACGTGGCCGCGATCGACACGCACCACCCAGCCGACGCATCCCCACGAGCGATCTCCAACGCGGCAGCCAACGTCTCGGCAGGCGGCAACTCCAACCCACCCGAATCCTTCGGCACACCGGCCCTGAACAGCCCGGACTCCCCAATGGCCGCCAGCAGCTCCGGCGCCAGAGCACCCCCGGCCTCGGTCTTGGGCGCGACCTCACGGGCCAGTTCGGCGACGGTCCGGACGTCAGCCACGGTGTCCTCCCAGTTCAATTTTCTTACCGGTTCAGTTTCCTTACCGTAACCACGACGCCCTGAACCACGCAAGGGAGCCCATCACCGCTTGACGCGAGCCCTGATCGCCAGCACCGCGAGCGCCAGCAGCAACGGCCCGAACGCCCGCCCCGCCATCACCGTCCACACACCGGCGGGCGCCAGCCGCTGGTCAGCCTCCCGGAACACCACCGACCCGAGTGCGATCCGCACGGCCTTGCTCATCCGATCCGCCGTCCACCGATCGGCCGGCAACGTCACCGGCCCCGGCTTGACCTCCAGCGTCACCTGCTGCGGATGCCCGGCCACGGCGGGCGGAATCGTGCCGGTCATCTGCTGCAACGCCGTGCCGTCCGGCAACCCGTACGACGTCAACAGCACGAACAACACCCCCACCAACACGGCCAACGCCGCGAACGCCCGGCTGGCCCGCTGCCCGTACCCCGACAGCAACCAGTACGCCCACAGCACCGCGCGCTCACCGGTCTTGGTGGTCCGCGCATGCCGTCGCGCTTCCATCTCGCCGTAGTAGAAGTCACCGGCCCCGGCCTCGTTCTTCCCGTCCTCCAGGGCCTTGCGCAACGACCGGTACATCACCGCCAACCGCTCGGCCCCGACGTCCTTCCCGTCGATGTCGGCCCAGCCCGCGTTCTTGGTGCGAGCGAGACGCCACGGGAACTCCTCGGCCAGCACCTGACGACGCCCCCAGCGCCAGCCCTTCGGCGGCTCGGCGAACGGCGTCCAGCCTTCGAGCCGCAACTTGTCCAGCTGGTGCGCGCCCGAGAATCGGCACCGGCTCAGGTCGACGTCCGCGATCGTCAGCTCGGACACGTCGGTGCCCTGCACCGACACCAGCCTGGGCGTCGGGTCCACCCCGCTCACCGAGGACGGCGCGCCGAAGTACGTGCGCCCCAGGCTCACCTCGGCGTCCTGGACCTGGAACTCGACGCCGCCCTCGAACCGCGTCTCGTACGCCGAGACCTCCCGCCCCCGCACCCTGAACACGGCTGCCTTCACGAAGATCGAGGCACGCAGATCCACGAACTTCGCACCCGACAGGCCGAAGCGGGCTTCCTCCTCGAACCGCGCCTCGGCGAACAGCGCCTCGTCGTCGACCTCCACGCCGTAGAAGTAGAAGCGGCCGCGGAACACCGCTCCTTCGAAAGTAGCCCCGGCCGTGAACTTCGTGTCGTAGAACGACACGGTCCCCTCGAAGGTGGCTCCCGCGAATCTGGCCGCACCACCGAAGACGGCTTGCTCGAACGGAATGACCCCTTCCGCGCGGTAGCCAGGTCCGTCCTGGTCCGAGTATCGCTGGAAGGTGCAGTAGGAGAAGTCGGCACGCTCGAACTGGTGGACAGCGCTCTTGGTCAACGCTCCCAGGAGCCGGTCAAGGAGCTTCGGACTGAAGGTGGTTCCCCGCAGGTCCAGGTCACCGCCTCGCCCGAGTCGCTCCAGGACCACCTCCAGGTCGCCACCCCGGAGGTGTTCGAGGCAGGCCGAGAACGTCTCGACCCGCCTGCCAGAGCAGTCGTCGTGAGCACACAACGGCCAGGTCGGGGTGAAGGTGAGCCTGCTTCCGTCAGCCACCGGACAGTTCTACGTGATCCGCCGAATGCCAACCCCGAACTCGCCGCGATGTCACCCGCTCAGCGCATGCGTCGCGGTCGCCCCTCCATCCACCACGAACTCCCCACCGGTGCAGTAAGCGCTGTCATCGCTGGCCAGGAACAACACGACGTTGGCCACGTCCTCAGGCTGACCGATCCGCCGCAAAGCCAGCTTCTTCCCGATCGGCGACACGTCGATCGGCCGCCCCAGCGCCTCGCTCACCATCGGCGTGTCGATCGCGCCGGGGTGCACCGAGTTCACCCGGATCCCGAACTGCCCCAGCTCCATCGCGGCCACCTTGGTCATGCCGCGAATCGCGAACTTCGACGCCGTGTACGCCGTCAGATAGGGCATGCCGCCCAACCCCTCGACCGACGACACGTTCACGATCGACCCGCCGCCGGCCGACTTCATCGACTCCACCACGGACCGCATGCCGAGGAACGTCCCGACCTGGTTGATGCCGATCACCCGCTGGTAGTCGGCCAGCGTGGTGTCGGCCAGCGCCGAGAAGTGCAGGATCCCGGCGTTGTTGACCAGAACCGAAACGTGGCCGAACGTGGACTCGGTGAACGACATGGCCTCAGCCCACGAGGACTCCGACGACACGTCGAGGTGGCAGTACTCGGCCCCCAACTCCGCAGCCAGTTCCTTGCCCTGGTCGTCGAGCACGTCGGTGATCATCACCGACGCGCCCTCGGCGACGAAGCGGCGGGCCGCGGCCGCGCCCTGACCTCGGGCAGCGCCGGTGATCAGGGCGACCTTCCCGGACAGGCGCATCTACATCATCTCGTCGGTCAACGGCATCATCACGGTCTTCAGCTCGGTGTACGCCTCGTAGGCGCTCTGCCCGCCCTCACGGCCGAGGCCCGACTGCTTGTAGCCGCCGAACGGGATGTGCGGTTCGAGCTGGAAGCCGTTGATGCCGACCATGCCCACCCGCAGCGACTTCGAGACGCGGAACGCGCGGCGCACGTCGTTGGTGTAGACGCCCGCGCCCAGGCCGTACTCGGTGTCGTTGGCGATGCGGATCGCTTCCTCCTCCGAGTCGAACGGCACGACGGTCAGCACCGGGCCGAAGATCTCGTCGCGGGCGATGGCCATGTCGTTGGTGGCGTCGGCGAAGATCGTCGGCGCCACGAAGTTGCCGGACGCGTAGTCGCCGTCGAGCCGCGTGCCTCCGGTGACGAGCCGGGCACCTGCCTCCTGGCCCTGGGCGATGTAGCCGAGGACGCGGTCGAGCTGGCGGGAGTTGATCAACGGGCTCGCGAGCACGGCCGGGTCGAACGGGTCGCCGAACGTCACCGCGCCCGCGAGCATCTGGGCCATCGAGATGAACTCGTCCTGGACCTCGCGCTGCACCAACGCACGGGTGTGCGCGACGCACGCCTGGCCGGACAGGCCCATCGTGACCATGCCCATGCACGTCATGGCGGCGAGGCCGACGTTCGGGGCGTCCGCGAAGACGATGGCGGGCGACTTCCCGCCCAGTTCCAGGGAAACCCGCTTCATCGTGCCGGCGGACGCCTCGACGATCCGGCGGCCGACGGCGCGGCTGCCGGTGAAGCTGATCTTGTCCACGCCGGGGTGGGTGATCAGGGCCTCGCCGGTGGGGTTGCCGGGGCCGGTGACGAGGTTGACCACACCTTCCGGCAGGCCTGCCTCGATCAGCAGCTCCACCATGCGGATCACGCAGAACGACGCGTACTCCGACGGCTTCACCACGACCGTGCACCCGGCGGCCAGGGCGGGCGCGAGCTTCTGGGCGAACAGCACGAACGGCGCGTTCCACGGCAGGATCGCCGCGACGACGCCGACGGGTTCGCGGAACGTCATCGCGAGGTGGTCGCCGCCCTGGTACGGCGGCAGCGTCTGGCCGCCGACCTTGTCGATCCAGCCCGCGTGGTGGTCGAAGATGTCGGCCGCGATGCCGACGGAGGTGGCGTAGATCTGCCCGAACGACAGCGGCACGCCGTTGTCCAGCGCCTGCAGGCCGCGCAACTCGTCGGAGTGCTCGCGCAGCAGGTCGCCGTAGCGACGCAGGACCTTGATGCGCTCGGAGGCACGCGATCGCGGCCAGGTGCCCTCGTCGAACGCCTTGCGGGCCGCGAGCACCGCCGCGTCCACGTCCTTCGCGGAGGCGACGGCGAAGTTGCCGATCTCCTCGCCGGTGGCGGGGTGGTGGTGGGTCCAGGTCTCGTCCGCCTCGCGGAACTCGCCGCCGACGAGGAGCCGGCCGTCCTTGAGGCCCAGGGTCTCGCGGTGCGGTTGGACGGTGAGCGACACAGCTCCTCCTACAGGGCCATCGTTTCCGTGCAAGCGAACGTCCTCTGCGGATCGCGATCGGCGAAGTGGCCGTCGAGATCGGCCAACGCGTCGAACTTCCGCTCGACGGTCGGGGGTGCCATCAGCGCGACCATGCCGCCGTGGACGACGAAGACCTGGCCGTTGATCCTCTCGCCGGACGGCCCGGCCAGGTGCGCGACGAACCGGGCCACGTGCGACGGGTCCAGCGAGTCGTCGCCCGCGGGCGCGTCGCCGAACACGTGCGCGGTCATCCGGGTGCGGGCGCGCGGGCAGATCGCGTTGGCGCGCACGCCATAACGGCTCGTGCCGCGTGCCGTCGCGACGGTCAGCGCCGCGATGCCCGCCTTGGCCGCGGCGTAGTTGGCCTGGCCTTCCGACCCGAGCAGGAACGCCTCCGACGCGGTGTTGACGATCCGCCCGTACACGGGCGCGCCCGCCGCCTTCGACTGCTGCTTCCACAGCGCGACGGCGTTGCGCGACAACAGGAAGTGACCGCGCAGGTGCACCCGCACGACCAGGTCCCACTCGTCGTCGGTCATGTTGAACAGCATCCGGTCGCGCAGCACGCCCGCGTTGTTCACCACGACGTGCAGCCCGCCGAACTGCTCCATCGCGGCGGTGACGAGGGCGTCGGCGGTCGCCCGCTCGCCCACGTCGCCCTCGACGACGACGCACTTCCCACCCAGTTGCTCGATCTCGGCCGCGGCGGCGTCGGCCGCTCCCGGCAGGTCGTTCAGCACGATCGACGCGCCGGCGCGCGCGAGTTCCAGCGCCTCCGCCCGGCCGAGCCCGGCACCGGCGCCGGTGACCACGGCGACCTTCCCCGCGAGGTCCACAGCAGACTCCTAATCGAAGAGGATCACCTGGCGGATCAACGAACCTCCGCCTCGCAACGCCTGCAGGCCCTCGTTCACGTCCTCGAGCCTGATCCGCTTGCTGATCATGCCCTCGAGGTCGAGGCGCCCCTGCCGCCACAGCGCGATCATCCGCGGCACGTCGCGGCGGAAGTTCGCCGTTCCGTAGAACGAGCCGTGCAACGTCTTGTCGTGCAGGAACAGTTCCTGGGCGCTGAACGACACCATGGCGTCCGCGCGGCCGGCGCCGACGACGACCGTGTGGCCGCCGCGCCGGGTCAGGTCCCACGCCTGCCGGATCGTCGCGGGCAGGCCGACGACGTCGAACACGTAGTCGAAGCCCATTCCCGTGTTCAGCTGGTTGTTCAGGTCCGCGATGCCGTCCGGCACCGTCGCGTGGGTCGCACCGAACTTCCGCGCCACCTCGTGCTTCTCCAGCACGGGATCCACCGCGACGATCTTGGCCGCCGCCGCGAGCCGCGCGCCCTGGAGCACCGCGACCCCGACCCCGCCGCAGCCGATCACGGCGACGCTGGAGCCCGGTTCGACCTTGGCGGTGTTGAGCACCGCGCCGACTCCGGTCAGGATTCCGCACGACAGCAGGGCGGCGACGTCCCACGGCACGTCGTCGTCGATCTTCACGGCCGCGTCGGCGGGCACCACCATCTCCTCGGCGAACGCGCCGAGCCCCGCGTACCCGAACGCCGGGTTGCCCCCGACGACGAACCGGGGCGAGGTGAACGCGGAGATGGTGTGCACCAGGCAGAGGTGCGCCTGCCCGGTGACGCATTGGGCGCACTTGCCGCAGGGCGGCACGAATGTGATCGCCACGTGGTCGCCGACCGCGAGCGACGTGACGGCGCTCCCGATCTCGGCGACCTCACCGGCTCCCTCGTGCCCGACGACGCCGGGGGCCAGCGCGGGCAGCGTTCCGTCCATTGCGGACAGATCGCTGTGGCAGACACCGCACGCCTTGATCTTGATGCGGATCTCCTGCGGTCCCACGGGTGTGGTCGTCACGTCGTCGCGGAGCTCGAGCTTGTCGTCGCCTACCTGGTTGAGCACGGCAGCCTTCACCGGTATCACTCCTCGCTGAGCTCACGGCCGAAGTAACCCGTCGGACACTAGAATCTGTTCCTGTTCTTGACAAGGCCCATCAGCGTGAGAGGCGCAGCGCCCCCTTGGGGCACGACGCGACGGCCCGTTCCGCCGGCCCTTCCTCCGCCGACGCCAGCTCACCGTCCCGGATCTGCAGGACCTCGTCGTCATCGAGATCGAACACCTCGGGCAGGATGGTCATGCACTCCCCGTGCGCCTCGCACAGCGAAGGGTCGACGCCGACCTTCATCGCGGCCTCCTGACATCAAGTAGAACTTGTTCTAGAGTAGCGGGCATGCGCATCGGTTTCACGCCCGAACAGGAGCAGTTGCGCCAGGAGCTGCGGGCGTACTTCGCCGCGCTCATGACGCCCGAACGCAAGGCCGGGCTCGCCGGAGGCAGCGACTACGGCGACGCCGGGGTCTACAAGGACACCGTCCGCCAGATGGGGCTGGACGGGTGGCTGACGATCGGCTGGCCCGAGGAGTACGGCGGCCGGAACCGGCCGATGATCGAGCAGCTGATCTTCCTGGACGAGGCGTCCGCCGCCGGCGCGCCCGTGCCGTTCCTGACGCTCAACTCCATCGGGCCGACGATCATGGCCTACGGCACTCCCGAGCAGAAGGCCTGCTACCTGCCGAGGATCGCGTCCGGCGAACTGCACTTCGCCATCGGCTACTCCGAACCGGAGGCGGGCACCGACCTCGCCGCGCTGCGCACGCGGGCCGTCCGCGACGGCGACGAGTACGTGATCAACGGCCAGAAGATGTGGACCAGCCTCATCCAGTACGCGGACTACGTGTGGCTCGCCTGCCGCACCGACCAGGAGTCGCAGCGGCACCGCGGCCTGAGCATCATCATGGTGCCGACCACCGACCCCGGCTTCTCCTGGACGCCCGTGCCCACCATGTCCGGGCCCACGACCAGCGCGACCTTCTACGACAACGTGCGCGTGCCGGTCGGCAACCTCATCGGCGAGGAGCACAAGGGCTGGAAGCTCATCACCAACCAGCTCAACCACGAACGCGTCGCCCTGTGCTCGGCCGCGCCGCTGCAGACCGCGCTGCGCGAGGTTCGTCAATGGGCGGACGAAACCGGTGCCGCACAACACGAGTGGGTGCGCCTGCACCTCGCCCGCGTGCACGCCAGGACCGAGTTCCTCAAGCTCGTCAACTGGCGCATCGCCTCCGGCACCGACGAGGCGCCGTCCCCGGCCGAGGCGTCGGCGACCAAGGTGTTCGGCACCGAGTTCGCGACCGAGGGCTACCGGCTGCTGATGGAGGTGCTGGGCGCCAACGGGATCGTGCGCGCCGGCTCACCGGGGGCGTTGCTGCACGGCCGGGTCGAACGCATGCACCGCTCGGCGCTGATCCTCACGTTCGGCGGCGGCACCAACGAGATCCAGCGGGACATCATCGCGCGCGCGGGTCTCGGACTGCCCGCCGTGCCCCGGTAGAGGAGACTTCCGTGGACTTCACCCCGACCGAGGCCCAGCGCGAACTGGCCGCGCTGACCCGCAAGATCATCGACTCGTCCGACACGCCCTGGCCCGACCTGGTCAAGTCCGGTGTCGTACCGGAGCAGCCCGACGAGTTCGGCGTCCTGGAACAGTGCGCGGTGCTGGTCGAACTGGGGCGCGCGGTCTCCCCGGTCCCCTACCTGCCGACGATGGTCGCGGCGGGCGCGCTCGTCGAGTTCGGCACCCCTGCGCAACGCGACCGCTGGCTGACCCCGGGAACCGTGCTGTCCGTGGCGTTGCAGGAGGCCGGCGGCGTGCTGACCACGGTCCCTTTCGCCGAGGAGGCGGCGGCTTTCCTCGTCGCACGAGGAGATCAGGTCTTCCTCGCCGCCGCCGACGACCTGGAGATCACGTCCCAGGAACTCGTCGACGGCTCGCAGGCCGGCACCTTCGCCTGCTCCGGCGGCGAGGTCGTGCCCGGCCTGCACCCCGACTGGCTGATCACCCGCTACACGGTCGGCCTGTGCGCGCTCCAGCTCGGCATCACCGAACGCGCGTTGGAACTGACGGCGGAGTACGCCCGGACACGCGTGCAGTTCGAACGCCCGATCGGCAGTTTCCAGGCGGTGGCCCAAAGACTGGCCGACGCCTACATCGACGTCGCCGCGATCCGGCTCACGCTCTGGCAGGCCGCCTGGCGCCTGTCCGAGGGCCTCGACGCCGACGCCGAGGTGGCCACGGCGAAGTTCTGGGCCGCCGACGCCGGGCACCGCGTGGCGCACACGACCGTGCACGTCCACGGCGGCACCGGCATCGACATGAGCCACGACGTGCACCGCTACTTCACCGCGGCCAAGCGCACCGAGTTCGAGCTGGGCGGGGCGACCGCCCAGCTCCTCAAGCTCAGCGCCGCGATGTGATCAGCTGCAGACCCACAGCCACCGGGCCGGGCGCATCTGCCGGTCGGCGTTCTCGTACGTGCCGATCAACGTCGCCGCGTCGGTGATGTCCGAGTAGTAGCCGTGCTGCGGCAGGTGCTCGGCGACCACGTCGGTCCGGCCGCTCGGGCGCCACAGGCTCGGCGCCGACGTGGTGTACCGGCCGAACACCGTGCCGCTGCCGTTGCGGCCGTACGGGGCGAGCCCGCCGAGGTGCTTGGCGACCTTCACCCCCGTCAGGTCCCACTCACCGATCCCGTACGGGAGGTCCGGGTCGTTGAGCGGGCCACCCTCGAACGCGAGCACGCGGCCGTTGTCGAACACCATCGGTGCCCGGGAGCCGGGCAGTTCGGTCCTCGTGCCCGTGTCGGTGTCGAGGACCCAGCCCGACTGACCGGGCCCCGGCGCCGACACCGCGACCCTGCGCTGGGCGTCGATGCCGCGCGGGTAGCCCGCGCCGAAGAGCTTGCGCGTTCCGGTGCGCGGCCACACCGCGACCGCTTCGGTGGAACTCGTCCGCACGAGCCCGACGACGTCACCCGCGTCGTTGATGCCGAGCGCCGACGACTGCTCGCCCGGCTCGGTCTGCAGGATCGTGTAGACGCCGGCCTCGTAGCGGAACGCCCGGGAGACGACGGATCCGCCGTCCGGCCGGGACTCCTGGCTGCCCGCGACGACGCTGACGTTGTTGACCGCCGCCGGGATGACGTCGACGAGCGGGACCTGGGGCATCTCGCGCAGCGTGCTGTTCACCCACAACAAACCCAGCTTGTTCATGCTGTCGGTGCGGACTCCGACGATGCGGCTGTTGTTGGTGCTGCTGCCGGTGGTCTCCGCCCTCATCGGGAGGACCGGCGGCAACGGGAGGTCCTGGATCGTGTACTGGCAGGCTGCGGCGACCGCCTGCGGTGCCGCGAAGGCCGAAGCCGCCACGAGCGCCGCCAGCAGTCCCGCGAGCGCGTTCGTCGATCGCATCAGCTGCACACCCACAGCCACCGCGCCGGACGCAGCTGGTCCGCTTCGCCGTTGTAGGTGCCGATCAGCGTCGCCGCGTCGGTCACGTCACCGTAGTAGTGGGCGATCGGCAGCTTGTCGGCCACCACGGCGGTGCGGCCGGACGGCCTCCACAGGCTCGGGGTGCTGCCGAGCATCGGCTCGAGCACGCCGAACACCGTGCCGCTGTTGTTCCGGCCGTACGGCTGGTAACCACCCCGGTGAATGGCGACCTCGACGCCGTTGAGGTCCCACTCGGCGATCTCACCGCCGACGACCTGGTCGACCCACCGGTAGGTCAGCACCCGTCCGCCGTCGACGACCGCCGGAGGCCGTCCACCGGGCAGCTCGACGGTGGCGCCCGTGTCGGCGTCGACGATCAGCGACTTCGAATTCGCCTCGTCGTACTTGACGATCTTCCGGCCGCTGAGGCCGCTCGCCTGCCCCAGGCCGAAGGACCTGCGCCCGCCCTCGCGCGGCCACATCACGACGGTGCGCTCGGTGGGGTTCGCCCGCTTCCAGACGGTGCCGACGACGTCGCCCGCCTCGTTCACGTACTGCCCCCTGGAGTTCTCGTCCAGCGCGGTGTACAGGAACTGGTAGGCGTTGTTCTCGAAGCGGAACGCCTGGGTCGCCGTGCGGTCCGAGGCACGCCATTCCTGGCTGCCGACCACGACGCTCGTGTTGTTGACGTCTTCCGGGAAGACGTCGTAGAACGGCGACACGGCCGGGGGCAGCACGCGCAGGGTGCTGTTCACCCAGAGCGCGGCCTTGGTGACGTTCGGGTCCCGGTACGCACCGACGATCCGGCTGTTGTTGGCGCTGCTGCCTTCCGTGTGCGCGCTGGTGACGCCCGCGGGCAGCGGCAGGTCCACGCGGTTGTACACGCACCCGGCGGCCGAGGCCTGCGGTGCCGCCACGACCGACACGGCGGTCAGCACGCCGACCAGACCGGCCAGCACTCGTCTCTGTCTCATCGTTCCTCTGTTCCTCAACTGCAGATCCAGACCCAGCGGGCCGGGTGCGTGCTGTCGTCGGCCTCGCGGTAGGTGCCGATCAGGGTCGCCGCATCGGTGACGTCGGCGTGGAAGCGCGGGTCGAACGTCTTGTCCAGCAACGCGTCCGTCCGGCCGCTCGGGCGCCACAGACTCGGCTGCGGGATGCCGTACGTGCCGAAGACCGTGCCGCTGTTGTTGCGGCCGAACACGTTCACGCCGCCGTCGTGGGTCGCGAGCCGCGTGCCGGTGAGGCCGAGCTCGACGATCCGGGTGCCGGCGGGGCCGAACTCGAAGTGCAGCACCCGGCCGTTGTCGAGCACCATCGGCGTGCGCGCGTCGGGCAGCGTCGTCTTCACGCCGGTGTTGCCGTCGACGATCCAGCCCGCCTGACCGGGACTCGGCGCGGACATCAGGATCCGGCGCTGGGCGTCGATGCCGACCGCCTCGCCGGCACCGAACGACCTGCGCGGCCCGGTGCGCGGCCACATCACCACGGTGCGGGTGGCGGGAGTCGCCGTCTGCCACACGACGCCGAGGACGTCACCGCCGTCGTTGATCGCGTGGCCCGCCGACTGCTCGCCCGGTTCGACCGCGAGCAGCTGGTAGGCGTTGTTCTCGTAGCGGAACGCGCGGCTGTCGTACCCGCCGCCGCCGAGCGGGATCTCCTGCGTGCCGGCGACGACGCCGGTGTTGGTGACCGCGCTCGGCCGAACGGTGCCGGAGGGCGACGCCGGCGGTGCCATCACGCGCAGCGCGCTGTTCGTCCACACCAGACCGCGATTGGCGTACGAACCCACGATGCGGCTGTTGTCGGTGCTGCTCCCCCTGGTCTCCGCGGACGTCACCCCGGCCGGGAGCGGCAGGTCCTGGCGAACGTACCGGCAGGCGGCGGCCGCGGCCTGCGGCGTGGCGACGGCCGACGCGAGGACGAGCGCCCCGAGCAGACCGGCGATGGCGGAACGACGTTTCACGCGAGCTCCCCAGTGTGTGGACCGACCGCGAACCGGGGGCCGCGGCGTGGTCGCCGCAGCCCCCGGAGAGCGAGCAGGATCAGCTGCAGACCCAGAGCCAGCGCGCTGGGCGGACGCCCTGGTCCGTGCGGTGGGTGCCGATCAGCGTCGCGGCGTCGGTGATGTCGGAGTAGACGCTCTCGAGCGGCATCGGGTCCGCGACCACGTCGGTGCGGCCCGTGCTGCGCCACAGGGCGTGGGTCCGCGTGGCGTCGGGCTGCGAGTAGGTGCCCCACACCGTGCCGCTGCCGTTGCGCCCGAACGTCCTGCCGTTGACGGGGTGCTCGGCGACCTTCACCCCGTTGAGGTCGTACTCCGAGGTCACCAGCTCGCCCGAGGACGCTCGAGCGACCAGGAACACCCTGTCGTTGTCCATGACCGCCGTGCCGATCCCACCACCGGGGATGGTCACCACCGGGCCACCGCCGACGTCGAACACCTTGATCCCCGACGACGACCTGGCCACGATCTTGCCGTCGTCGGAGATGCCCATCACCTGGCCGCTCTGGGCGGCGATCAGCTTCCTGGCACCCCCGCGCGGCCACAGGTAGAGGTCGCCGCCGTGCAGACCGGCGACGTCACCCGCCTGGTTGACCGCTCGCGCGGCCGAGTCCTTGCCCGCGTCGGTCTCCAGGAACTCGTACGCGCCGTTCTCGTAGCGGAACGCCCGCGTCGTCGCCGGGATCCCGTTCACCGAGTCCACCACGAAGCCGGCGATGACACCCGTGTTGTTGACGTCGAACCCGTAGGTGCTCGCGTCGGGCGCGGCCGGCGGCAGTTGCCGCAGGGTGCCGTTCGCCCAGTAGAGGGTCTGGGTGTACGACCCCGCCTGCGCCTGACCGACGATCCGGCTGTTGTTCGCGCTTCCGCCGTTGAGGAAGACGTCACCCACTCCGGCAGGCACGGGCAGGTCCTGCTTGGTGTACTGACAGGCGGCCGCCGAGGCCTGCGGCGCGGCGACGAGCGACGCGAGCACGACAAGGCATGGCAGAACGACGCGCTTCATGTGTTCCCCCCAGAACGGATGTATCCGACGCACACCCTAACCCGCCGCGTCGCCAGGTCAAGGGGTCGGGCATCACACGAGTCCCGTGAGCCTCCCGACGGTCCGGGCGTACTCGGCCAGCAGGTCCGCCATCACCTCGGCGACCGGCCGCACCTCGTTCATCCGCCCGACGATCTGCCCGACCGGCATCGACACCACCGACGGGTCGCCGGACCGCGCGATCCGGTGGTGCGCCTCGCTGACGAGCAGGTTCTGCAACGGCATCGGCAACGGGTCGGGGGCGTCCGCCGCGGTCCACGCCTCGGTCCAGCGGGTCTTGAGCAGCCGCGCCGGTTTGCCGGTGTAGACGCGGGTGCGGACGGTGTCGCTCGACCCGGCGGCGAGCAACGCCTCCTGCGTGCTGGAGTTGCCCAGGGCGTACTCGGCCGTGGTGAGCCAGTACGAACCCATCCACACGCCGGACGCGCCGAGCGCCAGTGCCGCAGCCGCCTGCCGGCCAGAGCCGATGCCCCCGGCGGCCAGCACCGGGACGTCGACGGCGTCGACGATCTCCGGCACGAGCACCATCGTCGCGACCTCACCCGTGTGGCCGCCCGCCTCGTAACCCTGTGCCACCACGATGTCGACGCCGTTGGCCACGTGCCGTCGCGCGTGCTCGGCCTTGCCCGCCAGCGCGGCCACCGGAACGCCTGCCGCGTGCACGCGTTCGATGACGTCGGTGGGCGGTGAACCCAGGGCGTTCGCGATGAGCCTGATCGGGTGTTCGAGGGCGACGTCCACGTGCGACCGCGCGACCGAGTGCAGCCAGCCGAGCACGCCCTCACCGCCCTCTCCGTCGGGCAGCGGGGGCACACCGAGCTTCAGCAACGTCTGCGCCACGAAGTCCTTGTGGCTCTGCGGGATGAGCCCGGCGAGGTCGATCTGCGTACCCTCGGCCGGGATCTTCGCCGGCATGACGATGTCGACGCCGTACGGCTTGCCGTCGGTGTTCTCGTCCATCCACGTCAACGCGCGGTCGAGGTCCTCCGCGTCGTTGAACCGCACGCACCCGAGGACACCGAGCCCGCCGGCCCTGCTGATCGCCGCCGCCACGTGCTCGGACGGCGTGAAGCCGAAGACGGGGTGCTCGATGCCCAGCTGGTCACACAGGCTGGTGCGCATGGTCCTCCACGTGGCGCTGCGCCCACTGGTAGTCGGGTTTGCCGCTCGGGGTGCGGCCGATCTCGGGCACGAGCCACAGCGAGCGCGGCACCTTGTAGCCCGCGAGCGACTCGCGGACGTGAGCGTCCAGTTCGGACAAAGTCGGGGTCGCGCCCTCGCGGGGTGCGACGATCGCACCGACCCGTTGGCCGAGCGTGTCGTCCGGGATGCCGATGACGAGCGCGTCGAAGACGTCCGGGTGGGACTTCAGCACGCCCTCGACCTCTTCCGGGAACACCTTCTCGCCGCCGGTGTTGACGCACGTGTTGCCGCGTCCCAGCAACGTGATGTCGCCGTCCTCCTCGAACCGGGCGAAGTCGCCGGGCACGGTGAACCGCCTGCCGTCGACCTCCACGAACATCCGCGCGGTCTTCTCGGGGTCCTTGTAGTAGCCGATCGGGATGTGCCCGCCACGCGCGAGCTTGCCGATGACACCGGGCAACGGCTCCAGCTTGTTGCCGTCCTCGTCGATGACGATGGTGTCGTCGTTGAGCTTCACCTTGGTGCCGTCGGTCTTGACCATCTCCTTGGGCACCGCGCCGATGCCGGTCGACCCGGTCTCGCTCGACCCGATGGACTCCAGCAACGTCGTGTGCGGCAGGTGTTCGTGGTACTGCTTCTTCACCGTGTAGGAGAAGAGCGCGGCGCTGCTGTTGAGGATGTAGAGCGACGAGGCGTCGTACGTGCCCCGCTGGAACTCCTCGATCAACGGCCGGCCCATCGCGTCGCCGGTGATGACCGCGACCTGAACCTTTTCCCGTTCGATCACCTGCCAGATCTCGGCGGGGTCGAACTTGGGCACCAGCACCACCGTGCTGCCGCTGAACAACGCGCCCAGCACGGCCCACTGCGCCGCGCCGTGGATCAGCGGCGGCAGGCACAGCCGGATGAGCCCGTAGTCCTTGCCCGCCCTGGCCTGCTGCCACTCGTCGGCGAGCCGTTCGCCGGTGACGAAGTCGATGCCGCCGCCGAGCGTGCGCCACACGTCCTCGTGCCGCCACATCACGCCCTTGGGCATGCCCGTCGTGCCGCCGGTGAAGAGGATGTAGAGGTCGTCGGGACTGCGCGGGGCGAAGTCGCGATCACCCGATTCGTCGCTGAGCGCGGTCTCGTAGTCCGCGCCCTCGAAGGGTTCCTCGGTCTCGTCGTCGATCACGACGGTGTGGCCGGGCGCCCCGACCTCCGCGACGAGTGGCGAGTACCGCCGTTCGTGTACGAGGGCGGTCAGATCCGCTTCCCCGAAGAGGTATTGCAACTCGTTCTTGGTGTAGCGGTAGTTCACGTTGATGGCCACGGCCCGCAGCTTGTAGACCGCGATCATGGCTTCGACCAGTTCGATCGAGTTGCGCGCGTAGAGGCCCACGTGCGAACCCTGCGTCACGCCGTTCTTTGCCAGGTGGTGAGCCAGTTTGTTGGCTCGCTCCTCGAGTTCGGCGTAGGTGACCCTCTTGGACCCGCACACGAGCGCGGTCCGGTCGGGCACGGTGTCGGCGGCGTGTTCAACGAGGTCTGCGACGTTGAGGGCCATAGCAGGCAAAGTAGAACGTGTTACTGTTCGGGACAATCCCCCGTGCGGTCAGACTCGATCCAGGAGGCGCGCGAATGACGACCACGACAGAACCACACGCGTTGGTGGACCTGGTCGGCAACGTCCTGGTGGTCACGATGAACCGGCCCGAGGTCCGCAACGCCTTGTCCGGCCCCATGTTGGCCATCATGAAGGACGCGTGGGACCGCGTCGACACCGATCCGGACGTCCGCGTGTGCGTGCTGACCGGCGCGGGCGGCTCGTTCTGCGCGGGCGCCGACCTCAAGGCCATGACGTCCAACCACCCCAGCGAGAACGCCGGCAAGTTCGACTTCTCCGTCATCGAACCACTGCTCAAAGGTCGTCGATTGACGAAACCGCTCATCGCCGCGGTGGAAGGCCCGGCGGTCGCCGGCGGCACGGAGATCCTGCAGGCGACGGACATCCGGGTGGCGGGCGAAAGCGCGCGGTTCGGCGTGTCCGAGGCGCGCTGGGGCCTGTTCCCCCTGGGCGGCTCGGCGGTCCGGTTGCCCCGGCAGATCCCGTACACCGTGGCGGCGGACCTCCTGCTGACCGGGCGGCACATCCGGGCCGCCGAGGCCAAGGAGATCGGGCTGATCGGGCACGTGGTGCCGGACGGTCAGGCGCTCGACAAAGCGCTGGAGCTGGCCGCGTTGATCACGGCCAACGGACCGATCGCGGTGCAGAAGATCCTGCAGACCATGCGGGAGACCGAGGTGATGCACGAGAACGAGGCGTTCACAGTGGACGCCCGGCTCGGCATGGAGGTGTTCTCCAGCGAGGACGCCAAGGAGGGACCGCGGGCGTTCGCGGAGAAGCGCAAGCCGGAGTTCAAAGGTCGTTAGCATCGCCTGGTGAGTTCCGTTGTCATCATCGACCTCGACGACTGCCTGATCCCGGACGGCGCGGCGGCCCGTGCCGCCATCGCCGCCGTGCTCGGTGAGCTCTCGATCCCGGCCACCGAGCAGGCGGTCGACGTCGTGCTGGCCGCGGCTCGCCGGGAGTGGCGCGAGAACCGGACCGCCACGCACCGCGAGGTCGAACGGGTCGCCTCCTGGGAAGCGTTGTGGGCCGACTTCCACGAACTGCCGATGCCGCCCGAGGTCGTCGAGGCGTTGGTGGGCAACGACGTGCGGGCGTGGCGACTGGCGTTGGCCGATCTGGGGAGCGCGGCCGACGCTCACACCGCCGCGTCGGCGTTCCGGCGGCTGCGCCAAGCCCTGGTGCGGCCGTTCCCCGGCGTCGAGTCCGCTTTGGACTCCCTGGCCGAACGGCACGAGCTGTGGCTCGCCACGGACGGCTGCCGGTCGTTGCAGCGCGCCAAGATCCGGCTGTCCGGCCTCGCGGACCGGTTCGCGCGGGTGTTCGTGTCGGGTGAGGTCGGGCACCCCAAAGGCACGCCGGGGTTCACCGACGCGGTCAGGACGGCGCTGACGGACGGCCGGACCGTGTGCCTGGTCGCGGGCGACAGCACGACCACCGATCTCCTGCTCGCGGAGACCGGTGGCTGGCCGTTCGTGCAGATCACCGAGCAGGTGCGGTTCGCCGACGTACCCGCGCTCTGCCGGTGTTCCTAGACGTCGTTGGCCGCGATGTACCCGAACGTCATGGCGGGGCCGATCGTCGAGCCCGCGCCCGCGTAGCTGCGGCCCATGACGGCCGAGCTCACGTTGCCCGCCGCGTACAGCCCGGGGATCACCGAGCCGTCCGGCCGCAGCACCCGTGCCCGCGCGTCGGTGACGAGCCCGCCCTTGGTGCCCAGGTCGCCGGGCACGATCTTGAACGCGTAGAACGGCGCCAGCCACAGCGGGGCGAGGCACGAGTTCGGGAAGACGGCCGGATCGGTGTAGTAGTGGTCGTAGGCGCTGTCGCCGCGGTGGAAGTCGGCGTCGCGGCCGGTCACGGCCTGGCCGTTGAAGCGGCTCACGGTCGACTTCAGGTTCGCGCCCGGCACGCCGATGGCCGCGGCGAGGCCGTCCAAAGACCAGTTCTTCACCACGGCACCGGACTGGTACCAGCCCTCCGGCAACGGCAGGGCCGGTGCCACGTCGGCGAACAGGTACCTGTTGCGGTAGTTCTGGTCGACGATGAGCCAGGCGGGGATGCAGGGGTCCGTCGGGTTCTCGTCGTACATGACGTGCACGACGTCGCTGTAGGGGCCGGCCTCGTTCACGAAGCGCCTGCCCGCGGCGTTGATCATCAGGCCGCCGGGGAGGGTGCGTTCGGCGAGGCAGAAGTACGGTGAGCCGGGCGTCGGGATGGCCGGGCCCCACCAGGCGTCGTCCATCAGGTCGACCGCGGCGCCCGCGCGCAGTCCGGCGCGGTGGCCGTCACCGGTGTTCTCGCGCGCGCCCACCGTCCACTGTGTACCGATCGGCTGGCGCTGGTACTGGGCGCGCATGGCCGCGTTGTGCTCGAAGCCGCCGGAGCCCATGATCACACCGCGGCGGGCGCGCACGACCCCGCGGGACGTCACGACCCCGCGCACCGCGCCGTTCTGCACGACCAGGTCCTCGAGACCGGTGTTCAGCCAGACCGGGACGTTCGACTGCAGGAGTCCCGCCCGCAGACCTCCCGCCAGGGCCTGGCCCATCGTCAACGGTTTCTGGCCCGCCAACGCCGCCGCGGTCCCCCTGGCCAGCGCCGCCGCGGCCGTCGCCGCACCCTTCGCGTTCACCAGGGCCAACGCGAGCCACTTGTAGTCGGCGCCGTAGATCACCAGGCCGGCGGGCGGGGTCAGGTACGGGGCGTTGAGGTTCGCCAGTTCGGCGCCGAGGACGCGGCCGTCGAGCACCTCGGGTTCGATCGAACGGCCCCTCGCGATGCCGCCGGGGAGCTCCGGGTAGTAGTCGCTGTAGCCGTCCATGTGCCGGAAGCGCAGCGGGCTGTTGCGCATCACGAACGAGATCATCTGCGGACCGTGGGCCAGGTACGCCTGCTGGCGCGCCAACGGGATGTCGCCGACGACGGCCGCCAGGTACTGCGCGGCCTTGGCGGGCGTGTCGGGGATGCCGGCGGCGAGGATCACCTCGTTGTTCGGGATCCAGATGCCCGCGCCGGACCGGGCCGCGGAGCCGCCGTACGTCGGCGCCTTCTCCACGACCACGCAGCTCAGGCCGCGTTGGGCGGCGGTCAGCGCGGCGGTCATGCCCGCCGCACCGGCCCCGACCACCACGACGTCGAACTCTCCCAGGTCGGCCGACGCCGTCCCGGTTTTGACCAGTCCCGAAGCCAGCGCGAGCCCGGCTCCGGCGAGCACCTGACGGCGGTTCAGGGTCACGGTGTCACTCCCGACATCGTCTTCCGGTGGTCCCAGCTGGCGGTCTTGGTCGGGCGGAAGATCACGGCGGCCCGCCGCGCCATCGCCTTCTTCAACGCTGCACGCGCCTGGGGGTCGTCGCCCACCTCGCCGAAGTTGCGCGCCACCACGGCGTCCACGACCGGGCCGAGGTCGGTGAACTCGGTGACGCCCTCCATGTGCACGCCGCGCAGCTGGTCGTAGGTCTCCCCCGCCTCGGCCAGCACGCTGCAGCGCGGATCCCGCCGCAGGTTCAGGATCTTCTGCGACTTGCGGTCCGTGCAGAACACGATCTCGCCGTCCACCCACGCGAACCACATCGGGGCGAGGTGCGGCAGCCCGTTCCGGCCGATGGTGGCGACGATCAGCGTCTTCTGCCCGCGCAGGAACTCCTCGACCTCGGCGGCCGACATCCTGATCGCGTCACGCATGGCGCAGCTTCCGCTTGTACAGCTTGCCGTTCGGGTCGCGCGGCAGCTCGGCCAGGTACTCGACGGTCCGCGGCAGCTTGAACTTCGCGAGCCTCGTCCCCGCGAACTCCAGCAGCTCCTCGGTCAGCGCGTCGTCCCCGACGACGCCGTCCGCCGGCTGCACCACCGCCTTGATCGCCTCGCCCCAGTCGGGGTGCGGCACACCGAACACCGCCACGTCCGCGACCTTCGGGTGGCAGATCAGCTCGCCCTCGATCTCGGCCGGGTAGATGTTCACGCCGCCGGAGATGATCATGTCGTTCTTGCGGTCGCACAGGAACAGGTAGCCGTCCTCGTCGAGGTACCCGATGTCCTGCAACGTGAACAGCTTGCCGACGCGCGCGGCGCGGGTCTTCTCGGAGTCCTTGTGGTACTCGAACGTCGAGTCGCCCATCCGCATGTAGACGAGCCCCTGCTCGCCCACCGGCAGCTCGGTGCCGTCCTCGCCGAGGATCTTGATCTCCGACGTCGGCCACGGCAGCCCGACGGATCCGGGTTTCCGCAGCCATTCCGTCGCGGTGATCGCGGTGCCGCCGCCCTCGGTGGCCGCGTAGTACTCGACCACGACCGGTCCCCACCAGTCGAGCATGCGGCGCTTGACCTCGATCGGGCACGGAGCCGCGCCGTGGATCATCGCCCGCAACGACGACATGTCGTAGCGCGCCTTGACGTCGTCCGGCAGCGCCAGCAGCCGGTGGAACTGGGTCGGCACCATGTGGCTGTGGGTGACCTTGTGCCGTTCGATCAGCCGCAGCATCTCCTCGGGCGCCCAGTGGTCCATCAGCACCGCGGTGTGGCCCAGCTGGATCGAGATGGTCACGAAGTTCAGCACGGCCGTGTGGTAGAGCGGTGACCCGCACAGGTGCACGTGCCCGTCGTGCGGCTTGATCCCGAAGATGCCGAAGAACCAGGCGGCGCTCGGCGGCACGGTGTCGGGGTCGGCGCCGGTCAACGGCCTGCGCACGCCCTTCGGCCGTCCGGTCGTGCCGGAGGTGTAGAGCATCGGCGACCCGGTGGTGCGCCCCTCCGGCCTGCCCTCGCCGTCGTCCCCGAGCTCGGCGAGCGGGGTGAACCCGTCGATCTCCCCGACCGCGAACCGGGCCTGCGCGGGAAGGCTCGCGGCCGCCTCCACGGCGGCCGCCGCGAACCGTTCGTGGGCCACGACGGCCTGGGCACCGCTGTCCTGCACGAGGTAAGCGACCTCGGCGCCGGTCAGGTGCCAGTTGGCCATCACGACGTAGAGGCCGGTCTGGTAGGCGGCGAAGTACACCGCCACCAGTTCGGCGCTGTTGGGCAGCATCAGCACGATGCTGTCGCCAGGGTGCAGGCCCAGGGCCCGGAACCCGCGCCCGTAGCGGTTCGCGGCGCCCGCGAGCTCGGAGTAGGTGATCTCGCGACCACTCGGATCGACCAGCGCGGTCAGGTCCGGCTGATCGGCGGCGATGTTCCAGAGTCCTGTGACCACACCCTCAAAGTAGAACGCGTTTCACCTACTGACAAGCCTCCGACAAGGCCTTGATCGAGGCAACGTCGCGGCATCCGACGAGCAGCGTCGTGACCCCCGCCTTCTCCCACCGGCGGACCTCCTCGCGGACGTGCTCGGCGTTCCCGACGATGCTGATCTCGGCCACCAACTCGTCCGGAACCACCCGCGCGGCCTCGTCCTTGCGCCCGGCCTGGAAGAGCCTGCCGATGTCCTCGACGACCTCGCCGTAGCCCATGCGCGTGAACACCTCGGCGTGGAAGTTCATCCCGGGCGCGCCCATTCCGCCGATGTACAAAGCGACGAACGGCTTCAGCATCGCCCGCACCGACGCCGGATCGTCCGTCACGACGACCTGACACGTGGCCGCGACCTCGAAGTTCTGCCTGCTCCGACCGGACTTCGCGAAGCCCTCGTCCAGCCACTCGTTGTACATGTCCGCGAGCCTTGGCGCGTAATAGATCGCGAGCCACCCGTCCGCGATCTCCGACGTCAGCGCGACGTTCTTCGGCCCCTCCGCGCCGAGCCAGATGGGCAGGTCAGCGCGCAGCGGGTGGGTGATGGGCTTCAACGGCTTGCCCAGCCCCAGCGCCCCCGGCCCCTGGTAGGGCAACGGGTGGTGCGGCCCGTCGTTGCGGACGGGAGCCTCGCGTGCCATGACCTGCCGCAGGATCGACACGTACTCCCTGGTCCTGGCAAGGGGTTTCGCGAACGGCCGCCCGTACCAGCCCTCCACGACCTGCGGCCCGGACACGCCGAGCCCGAGGACGAACCGCCCGCCGGAGAGGTGGTCGAGCGTCAGCGCGTGCATGGCGCAGGCGGCCGGCGTGCGTGCCGACATCTGCACGACGGACGTCCCGAGCCGCACCCTCGTCGTCTCGGATCCCCACCACGCCAACGGGGTGAACGCGTCCGAGCCCCACGCCTCGGCGGCGAACACCGCGTCGAAGCCGAATTCCTCCGCCGCCGCCACGAGTTCAGCGGCGTTCAGGGGCGGCTGAGCACCCCAGTACCCGAGCTGCAGACCGAGCTTCATGCAGCCATCTTGCCACCATTTCGAGAACCTGTTTCACTTTGATCTGTGACTCGGCCGCTGAGTGCTCCACTCGACGTTGGCTTCGACTACACGCGCTCCCTCGGCCCGACGCTGGGCCGGTTCCTCTCGGATCTGCGCCGCCGCAGGGTGACCGGGATCCGCGGCTCGGACGGGCGCGTGCACGTGCCGCCGCTCGAGTACGACCCCGTGACCGCCGAAAGCCTCCACGAGTTCGTGGACGTGGCGGCGACCGGTGTCGTGCGCGGGTGGTCGTGGATTCCCGAGCCCCTCGAGGGACAGCCGCTCGACCGGCCGTTCGCGTGGGCGCTCATCCAGCTCGACGGCGCGGACACCTCGCTGCTGCACGCCGTCGACGCCGGCACGCCGGACCAGATCTCCACCGGCGCACGCGTGCGGGTGCGATGGCGTGCGGAACGCGTCGGCGCCATCACCGACATCGAGTGCTTCGAGATCTCCGACGAACCCGCTGACGAGCCCGTGGCGGCCGACGACGTCACGATGGTGACCACCCCGGTCAACCTGCACTACACGCACTCGGCATCGCCGACCGAGGACCCGTTCCTGCGCGGTCTCATGGAGGGCAGGCTGCTCGGCCAGCGCTGCCCGTCCTGCGAGAAGGTCTACTTCCCGCCGCGCCCGGCGTGCCCGACCGACGGCGTGCCGACGACGGACCAGGTCGAGCTCGCCGACCACGGCACGATCACGACGTACTGCGTGGTCAACGTCCCGTTCCTGGGTCAGCGCATCCCGCCTCCGTACGTCTCGGCGTACGTGTTGCTCGACGGCGCGGACATCCCGTTCCTGCACCTGCTGCTCGGCGTCGCGCCGGAGGACGTGCGGATGGGCATGCGCGTCGAGGCCGTGTGGAAGCCGCGCGAGGAGTGGGGCCCGACCATGCAGAACATCGACCACTTCAGGCCGTCCGGTGAGCCGGACGCGCCGTTCGACTCCTACTCCCAGCACCTGTGAGGCTCGCGTGCGTGACATTGCGGTAGTCGGCTTCGCGCAGACGCCCTGCGTGCGCGAGACCGACGGCACCACCAACGGTGTCGAGATGCTGGTCCCGATCTTCCACGAGGTGCTCGGCGGCCTCGGGCTCACCAAGACCGACATCGGGTTCTGGTGCTCGGGCTCGTCGGACTACCTGGCGGGCCGCGCGTTCTCGTTCGTCTCCGCGGTCGACGCGATCGGGGCGTTCCCGCCGATCGCCGAGTCGCACGTCGAGATGGACGCCGCGTGGGCGCTCTACGAGGCGTGGGTCAAGCTGCTCTGCGGCGAGGTCGACACCGCCCTCGTCTACGGCTTCGGCAAGTCCTCCGCGGGCCAGCTCCGCCGCGTGATGGCGATGCAGCTCGACCCGTACCTCGTCACTCCACTGTGGCCGGACACGCTCGGGCTCGCCGGCATCCAGGCGCGAATGGGCATCGAGAACGGCCTGTGGGACGAACGCGCGATGGCCTCCGTGGCCGCCCGAAGCCGCCGCAACGCCCTCTCGAACCCGCTGGCCCAGCTCTCGGGCGAGGTCGGGGCCGACGAGCTCCTCGCGTCGCCGTACGTCGCGGACCCGTTGCGGCGCCACGACTGCGCCCCGATCACCGACGGCGCCGCGACGATCGTGCTGGCCGCCGGGGACCGCGCGCGAGAGCTGTGCGAGCGACCGGCGTGGATCACGGGTTTCCAGCACCGCACCGACTCGCCGTCCTTCGGCACCCGCGACCTGACGACGTCTCCTTCCGCCGTGGCGGCGGGCAAGGCGGCCGGGGTGGACGGCGTCCAGGTCGCCGAGTTGCACGCGCCGTTCACCCACCAGGAGATCCTGCTCCGCCAGGCACTGGGCCTCGGCGACGACGTGAGCGTGAACCCGTCCGGCGGCGTCCTCGCGGGCAACCCGATGTTCTCCGCCGGTCTCGCCCGCATCGGCGAGGCCGCCCGCCGCGTCCACGACGGCTCGGCTTCCAAGGTCCTGGGCCACGCGACCAGCGGCCCGTTGCTCCAGCAGAACCTCGTCTGTGTCATGGAAGGGCGTGCGTGATGCGACCGGCAGCAGTGGTCGGCACCGGCCAGACGCACCACGCGGCCAAGCGCCTCGACGTGTCGATGGCGGGCCTGTGCCGCGAGGCGATCGACCGGGCGATGGCCGACGCGAACGTCGACTGGCCCGACATCGACGCCGTGGTCCTCGGCAAGGCACCGGACCTGTTCGAGGGCGTCATGATGCCCGAGCTGTTCCTGGCCGACGCCCTGGGCGCCGTCGGCAAACCGTTGCTGCGCGTGCACACCGCCGGCTCGGTGGGTGGCAGCACCGGCAACGTGGCCGCGTCCCTGGTCCAGTCCGGCGTCCACGACCGGGTGCTCGCCGTGGCGTTCGAGAAGCAGTCCGAGTCGAACGCCATGTGGGCGCTGTCCGTGCCCACCCCGTTCACCATGCCGGTGCACGCGGGCGCGGGTGGCTACTTCGCCCCGCACGTGCGTTCCTACATCCGCCGTGCCGGCGCCCCCGAACACGTGGGCGCGATGGTCGCCGCCAAGGACCGCCGCAACGGCGCTCTCAACCCGTACGCGCACCTCAAACAACCGGACATCACCGTCGAGTCCGTCCAGGCCTCCACCATGCTGTGGGACCCGATCCGCTACGACGAGACGTGCCCGTCCTCCGACGGCGCCTGCGCGGTGGTGATCTCCGCCGAACCCACCTCGGGCAGGGCCGCCTGGATCCGTGCCACCGCGATGCGCACCGAGCCCACCACGTTCGCCGGCCGCGACCAGGTCAACCCGCAGGCGGGCCAGGACGCCGCCCGCGCCCTGTGGAAGCAGGCGGGCATCACCGACCCGCTGTCCGAAGTGGACGCGGCCGAGATCTACGTGCCGTTCTCCTGGTTCGAACCGATGTGGCTGGAGAACCTCGGTTTCACCGACGTCGGCCAGGGCTGGAAGCTCACCGAGGCGGGCGAGACCGCTCTCGGCGGCCGCCTCCCGGTGAACCCGAGCGGCGGTGTCCTGTCGTCCAATCCGATCGGCGCCTCCGGGTTGCTGAGGTTCGCCGAGGCGGCCATGCAGGTCATGGGCACCGCGGGAGACCACCAGGTGGACGGCGCACGAGTAGCACTGGGCCACGCCTACGGCGGCGGCTCGCAGTTCTTCGCCATGTGGGTAGTCGGATCGGAGAAGCCGTGAAGTTCACCGTAGGCATCGCCATGAGCCCGCTCGACCAACTGACCGAGCTGGCCCAGTGCGCCGAGGAGTGCGGCTATGCGTCCATCGCCCTCCCGGACTCCCTCTTCTTCTCCGAGAAGGTCTCCGCCGACTACCCGTACACCCCGGACGGCTCCCGGATGTGGAACGCCGACACCCCGTGGGTGGACCCGTTCGTGGCGGCCGCGGCGATGGGCGCCGTGACGTCCCGGATCCACTTCTACACACAGGTGTTGAAGCTGGGTTCCCGCAACCCACTGCTGCTGGCCCGCCAGGTCGGCTCCGTGGCCCACCTGACGGGCAACCGCTTCGGCTTCGGCGTGGGCCTCGGCTGGTCCCCCGAGGAGTTCGAGTGGTGCGGCGTCCCGTTCAAGAACCGCGGCCCCCGCGTGGACGAGATGATCGACGTCCTCAAGCTGGTCCTGGCCGGCGGCATGGTCGAGTACCACGGCGACTACTTCGACTTCGACCGCCTGCAGATGTCCCCGGCCCCCACCTCTCCCGTTCCGTTCTACGTGGGCGGCCACAGCCCGGCGGCCCTGAAGCGCGCGGCCCGCGTGGGTGACGGCTGGACCTCGGCGATGATCAAGTTCGAGGAGCTCAAGTCGGTCATCGCGACGCTCGACGACCGGGGGGCGTTCGAGCGGCCGTTCGAGATCCAGGCCGTCTGCATCGACCGCTTCGGCCTCGACGGCTACAAGCAACTGGCCGAGGTCGGCGTGACCGACACGATCGTCGTGCCGTGGCTGTTCTACGGCGTCGGCTTCGACGGCTCCCTCCAGGCCAAGAAGGACGGACTTCGGCGCTTCGCCGACGAGGTGATCGGAGAGTTCGCGTGACCGCAGCAGCCGTGACTTGGACGGCGTCCAAGACCGAAACCCCGGCACGGGTGGCGTCCTGGCGTTCCATGGAGGCCGTGTCGAGCGGCAGGAAGGACGAGTGGCTCGCCCTGTTCGCCGAGGACGCCGTCGTCGAGGACCCGGTGGGGCCGTCGATGTTCGACACCGAGGGCAAGGGCCACCACGGCAAGGAGGCGATCGCGGCGTTCTGGGACCTCGCGATCGCCAACGTGGAGCGGTTCGAGTTCGCGATCCACGACTCGTTCGCGGCCGGCAGCGAGTGTGCGAACGTGGGGACGATCAGCGCGTTCCTGCCCGGCAGCGCCCGCGTCGACACCGAGGGCGTGTTCGTCTACAACGTGGGCGAGGACGGGCTGATCAAGTCGGTGCGGGCGTTCTGGGAGACGGAACGAGCGATGGCGACTCTGCGCGTCGAATCGTAACAGGGCACGGACGGCTGAGGGCCCCTCCGCGACACCGGAGGGGCCCTCAGCCGTCTCTCACGCGTACTGGACGCGGAACTCCTTGATCCCGTTGAGCCACCCCGACCGCAGCCGCCGCGGCTCGGCCACCTGCTTGATGTTCGGCATGGCGTCGGCGATGGCGTTGAAGATCAGGTCGATCTCCAACCGGGCCAGGTTCGCCCCGATGCAGAAGTGCGCACCACTCCCCCCGAACCCGAGGTGCGGGTTCGGGTCCCGGGTGATGTCGAAGCTCTCCGGCGCCTCGAACACCTCTTCGTCGAAGTTGGCCGACGAGTAGAACATCCCGATCCGTTGCCCCTGCTTGATCTCCACGCCGCCCAGCTCGGTGTCCGCCATCGCCGTGCGCTGGAACGACACCACCGGCGTGGCCCACCGGACGATCTCGTCCCCGGCGGTGGCCGGCCGCTCGGCCTTGAACAGCTCCCACTGCTCGGGGTGGTCGAAGAACGCCTTCATCCCGTGGGTGATCGCGTTCCGAGTCGTCTCGTTGCCGGCCACCGCCAGCAACAGCACGAAGAACCCGAACTCCTCGGAAGCCAGCCCGGCCCCGTCCACGTCCGCCTGCACGAGTTTGGTGACGATGTCCTGGCGCGGGCACTTCCGCCGGTCCTCCGCCATCGTCCACGAGTACCCGAGCAGCTCGGTGGCCGCGGTCAGCGGCTCGATCTCGAACTCGGGGTCGTCGTAGGCGATCATCTGGTTCGACCAGTCGAAGATCTTGCGCCGGTCGTCCTGCGGGATCCCGATCAGCTCCGCGATCGCCTGCAACGGCAACTCGCAGGCGACGTCCGACACGAAGTCCCCGCTGCCCTTCTCCAACGCCTCGGCGACGATCCGCTCGGCCCGCGACGCCAGCGCCTCGCGCAGCGAGTTGACGGCACGGGGCGTGAACCCGCGCGAGACGATCGCACGCTGCTTGGTGTGCGTGGGCGGATCCATGTTCAGCAGCAGCAGCCGCTGCATCTCGATGTTGTCGCGCGGCATGTCCTCCTTGAACCGGATGATCGCCGTGTTCTCGCGGCTGGAGAACAGCTCGCTGTTGCGCGAGACCTCCTTGACGTCCCGGTGCTTCGTCACCACCCAGAAGCCGTCGTCGGGGAACCCCGCCGACCCCTGGGGGATCGAGTTCCACCAGATCGGCGCGGTGCGGCGCAGTTCGGCGAACTCCTCGAACGGCAACCGACTCGCGTACATGTCGGGGTCGGTGAAGTCGAAGCCTTCCGGGATGCGGGGCTTGCCCACAGGCACCTCCTAGGTGGAACGCGTTCTATCCGATTCAAACACGCTTGCGGCTTGTGCTGAAGCCCCCACACGGCCAATCTGGAGCCAGGCAGGAACGTGTTCTAGTTTTGAGGAGGCTCGCGTGGGCAGTCCGGTGATCGTGGGAGCGGTGCGCACGCCCATCGGCAGGAGGAACGGGTGGCTGTCCGGCCTGCACGCCGCCGAACTCCTCGGTGCGGCGCAGCGAGGACTTCTTGACAGGACCGGCGTCGATCCGTCCACGATCGAACAGGCCATCGGCGGCACGGTCACCCAGGCGGGCGAGCAGTCGAACAACATCACCAGAACCGCCTGGCTGCACGCGGGCCTGCCGCAGACCACGGGCTGCATGACCGTCGACGCCCAGTGCGGGTCGGCGCAGCAGTCGACGCACCTGATCGCCGGGCTGATCGCGGCCGGGGCGATCGACGCCGGCATCGCGTGCGGGGTCGAGGCGATGAGCCGGGTGCCGTTGCGCGCCAACGTCGGCGAGACCGGCATGCCGCGCCCCGAGTCGTGGGCCATCGACCTGCCCAACCAGTTCGTGGCGGCCGAACGGATCGCCGAGCGCCGCGGCATCGGGCGCGAGGAGGTCGACCGGTTCGGGGTGCAGTCGCAGAACCGGGCGCGCACCGCGTGGACGGAGGGCCGGTTCACCGCCGAGGTCGTGCCGGTGAAGGTCGGCGAGGAACTCGTGGACACCGACCAGGGGCTCAGGGAGACCAGCCTCGAAGCACTCGCGGCGCTCAAGCCCGTCGTCCCCGACGGCGTGCACACCGCCGGAACGTCATCGCAGATCTCGGACGGCGCCTCGGCCGTGATGGTCGTGAGCGAGGAGTTCGCCCAAGCCCACGGGCTGAAGCCCCGAGCACGGATCGTCACCCAGTGCCTGATCGGCTCGGACCCCTACTACCACCTGGACGGCCCGGTCGACGCCACCGCGCGGCTGCTCCAGCGCAGCGGCATGAAGATGGCCGACATCGACCTGTTCGAGGTCAACGAGGCGTTCGCGTCCGTCGTGCTGTCGTGGGCGTCGGTGCACCGGCCGAACCTGGACCGGGTCAACGTCAACGGCGGCGCGATCGCCCTCGGCCACCCCGTCGGCAGCACCGGCACGCGGTTGATCACGACCGCGCTGCACGAACTGGAACGCCGGGACGCCTCCACCGCGTTGATCACGATGTGCGCGGGCGGCGCGCTGGCCACCGGCACGATCATCGAACGGATCTGAACGGGTACCGCGCACACCGCGACTCGTGCTGGAACCGGCGGTAGAAGTCCTTCATGACCGCGGCGACGTCGTTGTGCCGGTGCAGGACCTCGGCGACGCGCGGCGGAACCCCTTCGGCCCGCAACGCGTACGCGAACCACATCACCAGGTGCGTGACGGTGTAGTGGCGGTCGTAGTCCCGGTGCTCGGCGAAGAACGCGATCTCCTCCTCGTCCAGCTCGAACGCCGAGGAGATCGCGAGGCCGTAGTCGGCGAAGTACAGGCGCGAGCCGTCGGTCAGGACGTTCCGGAAGTGGCCGTCGAAGTGCAGCAGGCCCCGGGAGTTCATGAACTCCACCCCGGCCGCCAGCTCCCGTTCGACCATCTCGCAGGCACTTTCGAGATCGTCGCACGCGTTCAGCCAGTCGTGCAGGTCGTGCGGCAGGTGCTCCACGAACACCGCGATGCTCGACGTGGCCGTGCGCAGGTCCTCGATGCGAGGTGCGACCTCCGGTCCCCAGTAGTCGACGGCCTGGTCCAGCTCCGCGGGCAACGTCTGGTCCGGGTGTGGCAGGACGCGCCAGTGGTACGTCAGCGGGAAGCCGTCGTACGAGCCGTCCAGCACCCAGCCGGTGGTCATCTCGTGCACCGCGACCTCACGCCACGCGCCGAAACCCGCCGCACCGATCAACCCGACGCCGTAGTGCGCGTGCACGGGCAGGTCGTGGAGGTTCGCCGTCGAACCGGGGTTGCGCAGCTCCAGGTCGGTCAGCGGCAGACGCTTCACGAACACGCGCGTGCCCTCCACGTCCAGCGACGCGGTCGGCCCGCCGATGCCCGAACCGGCCGGCTCGGCCCGTTCCACCAGGTCAGCCAGCTCCTCGTCGCGCAGGCGCGCCAGAGCGGCCGAGACGGTGGCGTACGCGGCGAGACGGGTCACATGATCGAAGTTACTCGGCTCCGTAGACCGGCGTCGGATGATCGTCCGCCACCAGCTTGCGCACGACCACACCCAGTTCGTCCGGCGACCACCGCGCCCCCTTGTCGATCTCCGGTCCCCGCTGCCACCCGTGCACCACGCACACCCGCCCGCCGTCGACCTCGAACATCCGGCCCGTGACGTCCCCGGCCTCCTCACTGCCGAGCCACACCACCAGCGGCGAGACGTTCTCCGGCGACATCGCGTCGAACCCCTCGGCAGGGGCCGCCATCACGTCCGCGAACGTCGCCTCGGTCATCCGCGTCCGCGCGGCGGGCGCGATCGCGTTGACCGTCACGCCGTAGCGGGCCAGTTCCGCGGCCGCGACCAGCGTCAACGACGCGATGCCCGCCTTGGCCGCCGAGTAGTTCGCCTGCCCGACACTGCCGAAGAGCCCGGCACCGGACGACGTGTTGATCACCCGGCCGCTGACCGCCCCGCCCGCCTTCGCCACGGCACGCCAATGCGCGGCAGCGTGGTGCAAGGTCGCGAAGTGCCCCTTCAGGTGCACCCGGACGACCTCGTCCCACTCGTCCTCACCGCACCCCACGACCATCCGGTCCCGCACGATGCCCGCGTTGTTGACCAGCACGTCCAGCCCGCCGAACGCCTCGACCGCTGACGAGACCAACCGCTGGGCACCGGACCACGTGCCCACGTCGTCGGTGTTCACGATCGCGGTGGGCCCGATCATCGCGGCGACCTCGCCGGCGACCTCGGCCGACAGGTCGTTCACCACGACCCGTGCGCCCGAAGCGCCGAACGCCAGCGCGTGCGCCCGGCCGATGCCCCGCCCCGCACCCGTCACGATCACGACCCGGCTCATGAACTACCCCCATCGGCTGCCGTCAGGAACGCGGGTGCCTCTCCCCCGCCATGCACGACCAACGTCGCGCCACTCACGTAAGAGGCCAGCGGTGAAGCCAGGAACACCGCGCACGCACCGACTTCGTCCGGCGTCGCGAGGCGTCCCAGCGGCACGGTCCTCGCCACGGCCTCGATCCCGGCCTCCGAGCCGTAGTGCAGATGGGACTGTTCCGTCCGCACCATCCCCACGGCCAGCGCGTTGACCCGCACCTTCGGCGCCCACTCGACGGCGAGCGACGACGTCAGACTGTCCAGACCGGCCTTCGCGGCCCCGTAGGCGGCGGTCCCCGGCGACGGCCTCCGCCCGCTCACGCTGCTGACGTTCACGATCGCCCCGGAACCCTGCTCCTGCATGACCGCGTTCGCCGCCTGCGACACCAGCAACGGTGCCAGCAGGTTCAGCTCGACGATCTTCGAGTGGAAGCGCGGCGAAGCCCTGTCCGCCAACGCGAACGGCGCACCGCCCGCGTTGTTGACCACCACGTCCAACCGCCCGTGCTCCGCCACCACCGCGGCCACCAGCCCGGACACCTGGTCCGCGTCCCGGACGTCGCACGGCACGAACGACGCGCCCTCGACCTCGGCGGGACGACGGGCACACGTGACAACGACAGCGCCCGCCGACAGGAACGCACGGGTGATGCCGAGACCGACACCCCGCACTCCGCCCGTCACCAGGACCACTGCTCCGTCGAGGTCCAGTTCCACCAGCACCTACCCCGGTCGCTCCGGCACTGCTAAATTACCAAGCAATCGCTTGGTTCGGAAGGCGGCTCCATGGGAATCTCCAGCAGCCACACCGAAAACGGCATCATCGAAGTCACCATCGACTACCCGCCGGTCAACGCCATCCCGTCGCAGGGCTGGTTCGAGCTGGGCAGGACCATCACGGCGGCGGGCGAGGACCCGGACGCGCGCGTGGTGATCCTCAGGGCCGAGAACCGCGGCTTCTGCGCGGGCGTCGACCTGAAGGAGATCCAGCGGACCGAGGGCTACAACGCGCTCGTCGCGGCGAACCGGGGGTGCTTCAAGGCCTTCGCGGCCGTGTACGACTGCGAGGTGCCGGTGATCGCCGCGGTGAACGGCTTCTGCCTCGGCGGCGGGGTCGGGCTGGTCGGCAACGCGGACATCGTCGTGGCCTCCGACGACGCCACGTTCGGCCTGCCCGAGGTCGACCGGGGCGCGCTCGGCGCGGCCACGCACCTGGCCAGGCTCGTGCCGCAGCACCTCATGCGGACGCTGTACTACACGGCCCGCAACGTCAGCGCGCACACCCTCCACCACCACGGCAGCGTCGTCGAAGTCGTCCCGCGCGCGCAGCTCGACGACGCGGCACGCGAGATCGCCGAAGAGATCGCGAAGAAGGACACGTCGGTGATCCGCGCGGCCAAGGAGGCGATCAACGGCATCGACCCGCAGCGCGTGCACCAGAGCTACCGCTTCGAGCAGGGCTTCACCTTCGAGCTGAACCTCACCGGTGCGTCGGACCACGCCCGGCAGGCCTTCCTGGACGGAAACCATGCGCGACAAGCGAATGACAGCTGACGAGGTCGTCGGCGAGATCAAGGACGGGATGACCGTCGGCATCGGCGGCTGGGGCTCGCGGCGCAAGCCGATGACCCTGGTCAAAGCCTTGCTGAGGTCCGAAGCGAAAGACCTCACCGTCGTCACCTACGGCGGCCCGGACGCCGGAGTGCTGTGCGCGGCGGGCAAGGTGCGCAAACTGGTCTACGGCTTCGTCTCGCTCGACACGATCCCGTACGACCCGTGGTTCAAACGGGCGCGCGAGACCGGCGCGATCGAGGTCCTCGAACTCGACGAGGGCATGTTCCAGACCGGGCTGCGGGCGGCCGCGCACCGGTTGCCGTTCCTGCCGATCAGAGCGGGCCTGGGGTCGGACGTCCTGAAGTACGCGCCGGAAATCAAGACCGTGCGGTCGCCCTACGACGACGGCGAGGAACTCGTCGCCATGCCGGCGCTCAAGCTCGACGTGGCGCTCGTCCACCTCAACCGCGCGGACAGGCACGGCAACGCCCAGTACCTCGGCCCCGACCCGTACTTCGACGACCTCTTCTGCCTGGCCGCCGACCGGCGCTACGTCTCGTGCGAGCAGGTCGTGGAGACGTTCGACGGCCCGCCGCAGACGTTGCTGCTCAACCGGATGATGGTCGACGGCGTGGTGGAGGCCCCTGGTGGTGCGGGGTTCACGAGCTGCGTACCCGACTACCCGCGCGACGAGGCGCTACAACGCGAGTACGCGAACGCCGCCGCGGACCTGGAGCAGTGGCCCGCCTTCTACGAGAGGTTCCTCCGATGAGCGACATCACGCGGGCCGAGGTCTGCGTCGCCGCCTGCGCCGACCTGTTCCTGGGCGCCGGGGAGACCCTCGCCAGCCCGATGGGCCTGATCCCGTCGCTCGGTGCGCGGCTGGCGCGGCTCACCACCGAACCGGACCTGCTGCTGAGCGACGGCGAGGCGTTCCTGCTCACGCCGGAGTCCACTGTGGAGGGCTGGCTGCCGTACCGGAAGGTGTTCGACGTGGTCGCGCACGGGCGGCGGCACGTCGTGATGGGCGCGAACCAGGTCGACCGGTTCGGCAACCAGAACATCTCGGCGATCGGCGACCACGCGAAACCCACCCGGCAACTCCTCGGGTTCCGCGGCGCACCGGGCAACACCGTCAACCACCGCACCAGCTACTGGGTGCCGAAGCACAGCCCGCGCGTGCTGGTCGAGGCCGTGGACGTGGTCTCGGGCGTCGGCTACGACAAGGCGGCCGGACCGTTCCACGACGTCCACCGCGTCGTCACGAACCTCGCCGTGCTCGACTTCGCCACGCCCGGCCACTCGATGCGGATCGTCTCGGTGCACCCCGGCGTCTCGGTCGACGAGGTGCGGGAGCAGACGTCGTTCGACCTCGTCGCCGAGGACGTCACCGAGACCCGGCTCCCGACCGACGAGGAGCTGCAGCTGATCAGGACCAGGCTCGACCCCGGAGCCAAGCGGGACAAGGAAGTGCCGGCATGAGGACCGCGCTGACGGACCTCGTCGGCGTGCGGCACCCGGTCGTGCAGACCGGGATGGGCTGGGTCGCCGGGCCCAAGCTGGTCTCCGCGACCGCCGAAGCCGGTGGCCTCGGTGTCCTCGCCTCGGCGACCATGACCTACCCCGAACTCGAAGCGGCGATCAAGGAGACCCGGTCGCGCACCTCCGCGCCGTTCGGCGTGAACCTGCGCGCGGACGCCCACGACGCCCCCGAACGGATCGACCTGCTGATCCGCGAGGAGGTGAAGGTCGCTTCCTTCGCGCTGGCACCGAAACCGGACATGATCGCGAAGCTGACCGACGCGGGTGTCGTCGTCATCCCGTCGATCGGCGCGGCCAGGCACGCGGAGAAGGTCGCGAAGTGGGGCGCGCACGCCGTGATCGTCCAGGGCGGCGAGGGCGGCGGCCACACCGGCGGGGTCGCCACGACGTTGCTGCTGCCGAGCGTGCTGGACGCCGTCGACATCCCGGTGGTCGCGGCCGGTGGCTTCTTCGACGGCCGGGGGCTCGCGGCAGCGCTCGCGTACGGCGCGGCCGGCATCGCGATGGGCACCCGGTTCCTGCTCACCCGGGAGAGCACCGTCCCGGACCCGGTGAAACAGGTCTACCTGCAACGGGATCTCAACGGCACTGTCGTGACGACGCGCGTCGACGGCCTGCCGCACCGAGTCCTGCGCTCGGACCTGGTCGAGCACCTGGAGAAGGCCGGCCGGATCAGCAGCCTCACCAGGGCGATCACGAACGCAGCCCGGTTCCGGCAGCACACCGGGCTGAGCTGGCGCACGATGATCCGCGAAGGCCTGGCGATGAAGCACGGCAGGGACCTCACCTGGTCCCAGGTGATCATGGCCGCGAACACGCCGATGCTGCTCAAGGCAGGACTGGTCGAGGGCCGCACGGATGCGGGCGTGCTCGCGTCGGGTCAGGTCGCGGGACTCCTCCACGACCTGCCCACCTGCGCCGAGCTCATCGAGTCGATCGTGCGGGACGCCGAGACCGCGATCGACCGGCTCAGAGCCGTTCGATGATCGTCACGTTCGCCTGACCGCCGCCCTCGCACATCGTCTGCAGCCCGTACCGGCCCCCCGTGCGCTCCAGCTCGTGCAGCAACGTCGTGAACAGCTTCGTGCCCGTCGCGCCGATCGGGTGGCCCAGCGCCAACGCCCCGCCGTTGACGTTCACGCGCCCGAGGTCGACCTCGAGCTCCTTGGCCCACGCCATCGCGACCGACGCGAACGCCTCGTTGATCTCGAACAGGTCGATGTCCGCAATGGACATCCCGGCCCGGTCGAGCGCGTACTTCGTCGCCCGGATCGGCGCGGTCAGCATGTAGATCGGGTCCGATCCGCGCGCCGACATGTGGTGCACGCGCGCCCGCGGCGTCAGCTTGTGCTCGCGCACCGCCCGTTCCGACACGACCAGCACCGCCGAGGCGCCGTCGGAGATCTGCGACGACAGCGCGGCCGTCGTCCGTCCCCCGGGCCGCAACGGTTGCAGCTTCGCCATCTTCTCCGCGCTGGTGTCCGGCCGCGGGCACTCGTCGGCCGCGATCCCGTTCACCGGCGCGATCTCCCGGTCGAACCGCCCCTCCTTGATCGCGGTGATCGCCCGGAGGTGGCTCTGCAGCGCGAAGTCCTCCATCTCGCGCCGTGACAGGTCCCAGCGCACGGCGATCAGGTCGGCCGCCCGGAACTGGCTGACCTCCTCGTCGCCGTAGCGGTGCTGCCAGCCCTCGCAGCCCTCGAACGGACTCCTCGCTCCCGGACCGGCCGTCATCGCCGAGCCGATCGGCACCTGCGACATGTTCTGCACGCCGCCCGCGACCACGACGTCGGCCGTGCCGCTCATCACCGCCTGCGCCGCGAAGTGCAGCGCCTGCTGGCTCGACCCGCACTGCCGGTCGACCGTCACACCCGGCACCTGCTCGGGGAAACCGGCGGCGAGCCAGGACGTCCGCGCGATGTCGCCCGCCTGCGGGCCGACGGTGTCCACGCAGCCGAAGATCACGTCGTCCACGTCCGTCGGGTCGACGTCGACGCGGCCCAGCAGCGCCGTGATCACGTGCGCGCCGAGATCGGCGGGGTGCACGTGGCTGAGCTCGCCACCACGCCTGCCCGCCGGGGTCCGCACAGCCTCGATGATGTACGCCTCGGCCACGAGGGCCCTCCTTGTCCGTCCTTGCTACGTCTTGGCGTTCTTCCGGCGGCCCGTGGCGATGCCGTCGAGCAGGATCGCGAGGTACTGGTCGGCGACCGCGTCCGCCGCCAGGTCGCCCTCCGGCCGGTACCACCGCACGGCCACCCACACCGTGTCGCGGATGAACCGGTACGCCACGTCCACGTCGAGGTCGGCGCGGAACACGCCCGCGCTCATGCCCTCCTCCAGCAGCACCGTCCACAGCTTGCGGAACTCGACGCTGCGGTCCTCGATGTAGGCGAACCGCTCGATCCCGGTGAGGTGCTTGGCCTCGTTCTGGTAGATCGCGACGGCCGCGTGCCGGGTGTCGATCGACTCGAACGACGCCACCACCAGCGCCTTCAACGTCTGCTTCGGACCGAGACCGGCCTCCACGATCTCCCGGTACGAGCTGAACAGCTCGTCCAGGAACGTCCGCAGGATCTCGTCCACCATCGACTCCTTCGAGTCGAAGTGGTGGTACAGGCTGCCGGACAGGATGCCCGCCGCGTCCGCGATGTCCCTCACCGTCGTCTGGCCGTAGCCGCGTTCGGCGAACATCTGCGCGGCGAGCTCCAGCAGCTCGGCCCTCCGGGTGCTCATCGTTCGGTCCTTCCTCACGGGTGCTGACTGCTCACCGAGACGACCTCGCCCGTCAGGTAGGACGAGTAGTCGCTGGCGAGGAACACGATCACATTCGCGACCTCCCAGGGCTCGGCGGCGCGCCCAAAGGCCTCCCGGGACGCCAGCTCCGTCAGCAACTCCTCACTGGTGACCTTGGCCAGGAACGGGTGCGCCGCCAAGCTGGGCGCGACGGCGTTCACCCGGATGCCGTGCTCGGCGACGTCCATCGCGGCGCACCTGGTCAGCGCCATGACGCCCGCTTTCGCTGCGGCGTAATGGGCTTGACCCCTCTGGGCCCGCCAGCCGATCACACTGGAGTTGTTAACGACGACACCGCTTCGCTGGGCGACCATGTGGCGTAACGCGGCCCTGGTGCAGCGGAACGTGCCGTTGAGCGTGACGTCGAGAACCCTGGCCCACTCCTCGTCGGCCATGTCCGTGATCGCCTTCTCACCGCCGAGGCCGGCGTTGTTGACCATCACGTCGATGCGGCCGTGGCGGGCGACGGTCTCGTCGACGAGCCGTTGCACCTGCTCTTCCTTGGTGACGTCGCACGGGATGGCGTGATCGGTGCCGAGCTTCTCGTGGGTCTCCTCGAGCCTGCGCTCGTGCCAGTCGCTGATGACCACGGTCGCGCCCTCTTCGAGGCAGCGCTGCGCGGTGGCCGAGCCGATGCCGGTGCCCGCCGCGGCCGTGACCACGACGATCTTGCCCTTGAGCAGGTCGTGACCGGTCATCGCGGCAGCCCCAGGATGCGGTGGGCGATGATCTCGCGCTGGATCTCGTCCGACCCGCCGTAGATGGTCTCGGCGCGGCTGAACAGGAACATCCGCTGCCACTCGTTGTCGTCGATCATCGACTCCGGGCCGAGGGAGTCCATCGCGAGTTCGCCGAGCCTGCGGTGCCAGCCCGCCCAGAAGAGCTTCAGCACGGACGCCTCCGGCCCCGGTTCGTCGTCGAGGGTTCTGAGTGTGTGCGAGCGCATGACGTGCAGTTCCACCCACGCCCTGGTGAGGCGTTCGTCGTCGCTGTTCGCCATGATCGCGTCGAGCTGCCGGCGGAAGCCGACCTGGTGGCCGAGCATCGCGGTGCCGCGTTCGAACCCCAGGGTGGCCATCGCGATCTTCCAGCCCTCGCCGGGCTCGCCGACCACGTTCTCCTCGACCGTCACGGCGCCGTCGAAGAAGACCTCGTTGAACTCGGACGTGCCGGTGAGCTGGCGGATCGGCCTGACCTCGACGCCGGGCTGGTCCATCGGCACGAGCAGGTACGACAGGCCGTGGTGGCGTTGCGAACCCGGCTCGGTGCGGCACAGCACGAAGATCCAGTCCGAGTAGTGGGCGTTGGACGTCCAGATCTTCTGGCCGTCGATCACCCACCTGCCGCCTTCGAGGCGCGCTTTCGTCTGGACGGAGGCGAGGTCCGAACCCGCGCCCGGTTCGGAGTAGCCCTGGCACCACAGCTCGTCGAGGCTGCGGATCCTGGGCAGGAAGCGTTCCTTCTGCTGCCGCGTGCCGAACGCGACGAGCGTCGGCCCGAGCAGGCCCTCGCCGACGATGTCGACCTTGGCCGGGGCGTCGGCCTCGGCGTACTCCTCGTGGAAGACCACCTGTTCCTCGACCGTGCGCTCGCCGGGCCAGCCGAGGCACGTCCAGCCGCTCCGCGCGAGGTGCCGGTGCCAGCGCAGCCTGCCCTCGAACGCCTCGTGCTCGCGGCCGGGACCACCCAGGCCACGAAGCTCAGCGAACTCACCGACGAGGTTGGCGGACAACCATTCCCGCACCTCGCGCCGGAAGGACTCCATGCGCCATACTCTAACCTACCAAGCACTTGCTTTGGAGGGCGTCGTGTCGAACGTTCCAAGCAGGGAAACGGTTTCAGCCGTGCTCGAAGGCGCCGCTGCTTCGTACATCGACGCGGAGGCGTTGGTGGACGGGGAGGTTCGCCTCTCGTTCCGGGAGTTGCGTGCCGCCGTGCTGACGGCCGCGCGGGCGCTCGCCGGGATGGGCGTGCGGCCGGGTGACCGGGTGGCGTTGTGCGCACCGAACTCCGGGGCCTGGGTGGTGGCGGCGCTCGGGGCGTTGCACGCGGGGGCGGCGCTGGTGCCGATCAACACCCGGTTCACGGCCACCGAGACCCTGGACGTCCTGCGGCGCAGCGCCGCACGCGTGCTCGTGGTCGAGGGGTGGTTCCTCGGGCGGGATCGCGAGGCTGAACTGCGGGCGTTGTCCGCGGACCTGCCCGCGGTGGTGCGGCTGCCGTTCGAGTGGGTGGACGCCGACACCGCTCTTCCGGTGCTGGAGCCGGATCAGCTGTGCGACGTCATGTACACGTCCGGGACGACCGGGCGCAGCAAGGGTGCGATGAGTGCGCACCGGCAGTCGTTGGGCGTTGCGGAGGCCTGGGCGGCGTGCGGCGAGCTGACCGCCGCCGACCGCTATCTGATCGTCAACCCCTTCTTCCACACCTTCGGTTACAAGGCGGGGATTCTGGCCTGTCTGCTCAGCGGGGCGACGATCGTGCCGCAGCCGGTGTTCGACGTCGTGGAGACGATGCGGCTGATCGAGCGCGAGCGGATCACCGTGCTGCCGGGGCCGCCGACGATCTTCCAGGCGTTGCTCGACCACCCCGAGCGGTCGTCGTTCGACCTGTCGAGCCTGCGGCTGGCGGTGACGGGGGCCGCGGTCGTGCCGGTGGTGCTGGTCGAACGGATGCGCGCCGAGTTGTCGTTGACCGTGCTGACGGCCTACGGGCTCACCGAGGCCGTGGTCGCGACGATGTGCCGTCCTGGTGACTCACCGGAGACGGTGGCGTACACGTGCGGGGCGCCGATGGCCGGGTTCGAACTGCGGCTCGGCGAGCGGAACGAGGTGTTGCTGCGCGGGCCGAACGTGATGCTCGGCTACCTCGACGACCCCGAGGCCACGGCTCTCGCCGTGGACGCGGACGGCTGGCTGCACACCGGGGACGTCGGCGCGATCGACTCGCGCGGGTACCTCTCGATCACCGACCGGCTCAAGGACATGTACATCTGCGGCGGGTTCAACGTCTACCCGGCCGAGGTCGAACAGGCGCTGGCCCGGCTTCCCGGAATCGCGGAGGTGGCCGTCGTGGGCATGGCCGACGCACGTCTCGGCGAGGTGGGCCTGGCGTTCGTCGTGACGGCTCCGGGTGCCTCGCTGGACGCCTCGGACGTGATCTCGTTCTGCAAGGAGCGGCTCGCGAACTACAAGGTGCCGCGTGCGGTCGAGTTCGTGCCCGCGCTCCCCCGCAACGCCATGGGCAAGGTCCTCAAAACCCGACTGCGCAAGGAGAACGCGTGACTGTCACGTACGAACGGCGGGACGCGGTCGCCGTCGTGACCCTGAACCGCCCCGAGTACCGCAACGCGCAGAACTCGGCGATGACCTACGCGCTGGACGAGGCGTTCACCCGCGCGGTGGACGACGACGAGGTGAAGGTGATCGTCCTGGCGGGCGCCGGTGACCACTTCTCGGCGGGCCACGACATCGGCTCGCCCGGCCGGGACGTCGACCAGTCCTTCGAACGCAGGGCGGTGATGTGGTGGGACCACGTCGGCCGCGAGGGCGGTGACCTCCGGTTCGCCCGCGAGATGGAGGTCTACCTCGGCATGTGCCGGCGGTGGCGGGAGATCCCGAAGCCGACGATCGCGATGGTGCAGGGCGCCTGCGTCGCCGGTGGCCTGATGCTCGCCTGGATCTGCGACCTGATCGTCGCCGCCGAGGACGCGTTCTTCGCCGATCCGGTGGTGCGCATGGGGATCCCGGGCGTCGAGTACTTCGCGCACCCGTGGGTCCTCGGCCCGCGCGCCGCCAAGGAGGTGCTCTTCACCGGCGACCGCTTCTCGGCCCAGCGCGCCTACGAGTGGGGCATGGTCTCGCGCGTCGTTGCCCGTGACGCGCTGGAGTCGACGACTTTCGAGCTGGCCGGACGGATCTCGGCGATGCCGCGGTTCGGGCTGGCGCTCGCCAAGAAGGCGGTGAACCAGTCCGAGGACCTGATGGGCCTGCGGGCAGGCATGGACTCGGTCTTCGGCCTGCACCACTTCGCGCACGCGCACAACGCCGAGGTCGGTTCCGACGCGCTGGCCGGGATGGACGCCCGCGCGATGAAGAGGGCCTCCGGCTGATGGACCTCGACCTGGACGCCGCCACCCTCGACTTCCAGTCCGAGGTGCGCTCGTGGCTCGCCACCCACGTCCGTCCACTGTCCTCGATGGACACCGCCGCGGGCTTCGCGGAGCACCGCGCGTGGGAACGTCAGCTCGCGGACGCACGCCTCTCGGTCGTCTCGTGGCCCCGCTCGTACGGCGGGCGCGAGGCGTCTTTGCTGCAGTGGCTGGTGTTCGAGGAGGAGTACCACGCCGCCGGAGCGCCCGGCCGGGTCTCCCAGAACGGCATCTTCCTGCTGGCGCCCACCTTGTTCGGCTTCGGGACCGACGAGCAACGCGACCGGATCCTGCCCGCGATGGCCCGCGGCGAGCAGGTGTGGGCGCAGGCCTGGTCCGAACCGGAGGCGGGCTCGGACCTGGCGTCGTTGCGCGGCACCGCGACCCGCTGCGACGGCGGCTGGCTGCTGAACGGCGCCAAGACGTGGAGCTCCCGCGCCGCCTTCGCCGACCGCGCGTTCGGCCTGTTCCGCACGGGCCCCGGCGAACGCCACCGCGGCCTGACCTACCTGCTCTTCGACCTGCGCGCCCCCGGCGTCACCGTCCGCCCGATCGACCAACTCGACGGCGAACCGGGCTTCGCCGAGATCTTCCTGGACGACGTCTTCGTGCCGGACCAGGACGTCGTCGGCGAGGTGGGCGACGGCTGGCGCGTGGCCATGAGCACCGCGGGCAACGAACGCGGCCTCACCCTGCGCTCCCCCGGCCGGTTCACGGCGGCGGCGTCCCGGCTGGTGGAGCTGTACCGCAAGAACCCCGACCCGGCGTTGCGCGACCGCGTGGTGGACGCGTGGATCGGCGCCCAGGCCTACCGGCTGCACACCTACGGGGCGTTGGCGTCACCTCTCAGCGGTCCGGCGGCGAGCGTCACGAAGGTGTTCTGGTCGGAACTCGACGTGGCGCTGCACGAGACGGCGCTCGACCTGCTCGGCGAGGTGGCGCCGGGGTGGCGGGACGGGTGGGTGTTCTCGCTGTCCGGCCCGATCTACGCCGGTACCAACGAGATCCAGCGCAACGTGATCGCCGAACGGATCCTGGGGCTGCCGCGATGATGTTCACGCTGTCACCGGAGCAGACGGACCTCGCGGCCGTGCTGCACGGGTTCCTGGGGTCGGGCAAGACCGATCTCGCCTCGCTCGGCGTGGACGAGGTGACCGACCCGGTCGACCTGGTGGTGGTGTTCGAGGAGATCGGGCACCACGCGCTGGCAGGGCCGTGGATCGAGACGCTGGCGGTGGTGCCGATGCTGCTGGGTGGGGCAGGGGTTGGCGCTGGGACCGGGGCCGAGCCCGGGGCGACCTGGTCGGTGGCCTTCCCGCCCCTGCTCCCCCACGCGGTCCGAGCCGACCGCTACCTCCTCGCCGACGCCGACACCCTCCACGAGGCCACCCCCACCGCCGAACCGGAGTCCGTCGACCCGACCCGCCACCTGGTCGGACTCTCCCCCGGCCCGGTGATCGCCACCGGCGTCCCCACCGCCCGCGCGTTCGACCTCGGCGTCCTCACCTGCTCGGCCCAGCTGCTCGGCCTCGGCCGGGCCGTGCTGGAGATGACCACCGCGTACGTCAAGGCGCGCCACCAGTTCGGCCAGCCCATCGGCCGGTTCCAGGCGGTCAAGCACCACCTCGCGAACGTCCTCATAGGACTCGAACTCGCCCGCCCGCTCGTCCGGGGTGCCGCCGTCACCCTCACCACCCGCGACGTGTCGGCCGCCAAGGTCGCCACCTCCGACGCCGCCTGGCAGGCCGCCCGCACCGCGCTGCAGGTGCACGGCGCGATCGGCTACACCGCCGAGCACGAGCTGGGCCGGTTCCTCCTGCAGACCCGAGCCCTGCGCACGGCGTGGGGCAGTCCGTCGTTGCACCGAGCCCGCGTGCTGGAGGCGTTGTGACCCCCGAACAACTGGCACTCAGGGACGCGGTCCGCGGCTTGCTCGCCAAGCACTCGGACGTCCGCGCCGCCGTCGAAACCCCGCACGGCTACGACGAGGACGTGTGGGCGCGCCTCAGCGGCATGGGTGTGCTGCCGATCCCCGAGGAGTTCGGCGGTTCCGGGGCCACGGCCCAGGACACCTGCGTCGTGCTCGAAGAACTCGGCCGCACGCTCACGCCGTCTCCGTTGCTGGCCACGACCATCGCCACGCACGCGCTGCTCAGCGTCAAGCACGACGAACTGCTGCGGAGGATCGCGAACGGCGCCATCGCCACCCTCGCCTGGCCGTGGGACGGCACCCAGGTCACCGGCGGCGACCACCTGACCGGCACCTTCCGGTACGTCCTCGACGGCGACCACGCCGAGATCCTCGTCGTCAGCGACGGGGAGCACCTCTACGAGGTCCGCGAAGTCACCCCCGAGCACACCCCGGCGATGGACCGGACCCGTCGGCTGGCCACCGTCCACCTCGACCGCGCCCCGGCCACGCGGCTCGGTCCGTGGGACCCGGCGGTCCGGACGGCGGCGATCGCGGCGCTGGCCGCGGAACAGGTCGGCACGGCGGCCAGGGCGCTCGAGCTCACCGTCGAGCACACGAAGACGCGGGTGCAGTTCGGCAGGCCGATCGGGTCGTTCCAGGCGTTGAAGCACCGCATGGCCGACATGCACGTGCTGGTCGAGACGGCGCGGTCGGCCGCGGGAGCCGTCGTCGACGAGACCAGCGCGACGGTGGCGAAGGTCTACTGCTCGGAGGCGTTGTTCGCGGTCGCGGCGGAGATGGTGCAGCTGCACGGCGGCATCGCGATCACCTGGGAGCACGACGCGCACCTCTACTTCAAGCGGGCGCACGGCAGCCGCCAGTTGTTCGGCAGCCCGCAGGACCACTTGAAGCAGCTCGCTCGTTCCGCCCACAAATGATCAACACGCTGCCTAGACTCCGCACTCGTGACCGATGCGATCCTGGACCCCGACGACGCCCGCGAGCGTCTGGCAGCGTGGAAGGGCCGGATCGACAAGCTGGCCGCCGACACGAAGTCGATGAGCGACCAGTTGCAGGGCCTGCGGCTGACCGCGAAGGACGCCGACGGCATGGCCGAGGTCCGGATCGACTCGACCGGCGCGCTGGTGGACCTGAAGCTCACCGACCGGATCTCGCGGGTGAGCCCCGAGACCGTGGCCTCGACGATCATGGCCACCCTCGGTGACGCACGCCGTCAGCTCGCGCAGAAGTCGCAGGAGATCATCGCCGACACCATCGGCACGGAGTCCGCGGCGGGCCGTGCCATCGCGGAGAGCGTCGGACGGCAACTCGGCGCCGAACCGGACAAGCCGAAGGCCCGTCCCGAGCCGGACGACGAGGACAACTCCGGCCAGGTCTTCACCGAGGAGCGCTGGTGAGCGGGTTCAGCGTCGAGGCGGAACAGCTGCGCGCCCACGCCGCCAGCATCGACGCCATCAAGCAGCGGTTCGCCAAGGTCAAGGCCGCCAGCACGCACATCACCGGCGACGACCAGGCGTACGGCGCGCTGTGCGGGTGGATCTCCGGCGTGCTCGAGGGCAGGCACACCGAGATCGACGACGTGATCGCGCACGTCGAGAACAACCTGGAGCTGGTGGCGAAGGAACTGCGTTCCAGCGCGGACTCCTACACCGCCGCCGACCAGGACAACGTCGACCGCGTCAAGGCCGCGGGCGGTGACCGGTGACCGAGGGTTCCCTGATCGCGCCGACCCAGTCGTCGCGCCGGGCGTGGACCGGCTCCAGCCTCGCCGACGGCGTCCAGGGAGTCGTCGACGCCATCAAGACCGAGGGCTGGGTCGACGACGCGCTCGCCGGCGCGTCCCTCGGCGTCGACGTCGCCGCGAGCGTCCTCGACCCGATCAGCGCGTTGCTCTCCAACGGCCTCGGCTGGGCCATCGAGTACTTCGACCCGTTGCGCGAGGTGCTCGACGAGCTGACCGGCAAGCCCGACGTCGTCCGCGCCCACGCCGCCACCTGGAACAACATGGCGACCGAACTCGCCGACATGGCCACCGACCTGCGCGCGGACCTCGAGAGCGACCTGCTCGGCTGGGAGGGCGAGGCCTCCGAGGCCTACCAGCGCCTGATGGTCAACAACGTGGACGCGATCGGCGGCCTCTCCGCCATCGCCGCCGCCATGGCGGCGGCCACCGAGGGCGCCGGCGGCCTGGTCGAGATGACCCGCGAGATCGTCCGCGACCTCATCGCCGACCTGGTCGCCAGGGTGATCGTCTGGGCCGTGGAGGCGATCTTCGTGGTCACCATCCCGGTGATCGCGGCGCAGATCGTCGCGGCCGTGGTCAAGTGGGCGGGCCGCATCCTCACCTACACGACGGCCCTGATCTCCAGCCTGACCAACCTCACCAAGCTGCTGAACGGATAGCCCCCGATGCCTCCCAAACCCAAGAACCCAGGCGGTGGCGGCACGCCCTCGGGCGGCAACCCGAAGAAGAAACCGTCCCAGCAGCACGGCAACATCAACGCGGGCGCGGGCCTCTCCAGCGCCACCAAGGCGGCCAAGGCCGCGGCCCAGTCCGGCACCCCGGGCGGCGGCAACACCCCGGGCACCCCGGCGACCAAGCCGGGCGGCAACCAGCAGAACAACCAGCCCACCAAGAAACCGCTGCCCGCCAAGCCGACCACGCCGCCCAAAGCGGACGACATCCACCACAGCGACGCGTCCAAAGAACACATCATCCACGGCGACGGCGGCAAGCAGGGCGGCCACATCGCGGGCACCGGCTTCGCCGGCAAGACCGAGTTCCCGAAGGGCTGGGACGAGGCCAAGATCCTGGACGCCTCGCACCAGGTGACCCAGCAGGGCCCACCGGTGACGGGCCCGAAACCCACCAAGGACGCCAACGGCGACCCGGCCTGGGCCTACAACTACGAGGGCGTCGTCGACGGCGTGCTGGTCCGCACCACGGTCCTGTCCACCGGCGAGATCCGCACGTCCTTCCCTCCGGACGCCACGAACCCCGGCGTGATCCTCAACCCGTCGGCCCCGAACCCGGCCCCGCAGGGCATCCCGCAGGGCACCCCGCCCCGCTACAGCCACCCCGACACCGGCGGCAACGGCAGCTGGACCTGGGAGGGCCCCAAGGGCGACCGCGTCATCCGGATAGTCCAGGACGACCAGGGTAACGTCACCAAAACCGATCTCGGCCCGTACAAAAAGAAGTGATCCCCATGGACGTGAAGACCTACGCCACCGTCACCGACGTGTGCGCCCGCCTGGCCGGACGCCTGGAGGACGACACCCTCCGCTCGGTGCGCGAGGACTACTTCGGCGGCGAGCCCGCCCAGGCCGAGGCCACCCTGCTGATGTCCATGGCGTACGAGAACATCGGCCTCACGCCCGAGGAACGCGACCTGATCGCGTCCACCCTGGACGATCCACACGACACGGACCTGGCCGCCGTCCCCACCATCCCCGAGGTCCCCCCGGTCGCCTACCGCTTCACCGCCCACGCGCCGTCGACGGCCCCGGACCCGTCCAAGGCGGACATCGTCCTGTCGGCGGACGCGGCCCGCCACGGAGGCCACCGCCTGCGCCGAGCGTGGCGCGAACCCCTCGAGGGCGCGCCGGACGTCGCCAAGTGGGTCTACGTCCTGCAGACCAACCCGGCCGCGAACCTGCTGGGCGCGTTCTCGGGCCTGTCGGGCCGGCTTTGGGTGGTCCTGAAGGAGAAGTGGCCGCTGGAGGTCGTGGTGGAGGGCAGGCCGCTGCCGCCGTACCAGGCGGCCGCGGTCACCGTCGCACCCCAGGTGTGGAGCCTCTAGACGTTCTCAGCTCGGCCTCGGCAGTTCGGCCGCCAGCACCCGCCGGAACGACGGGCACTCCAGGTGTGACGGCGCCGGGCAGGCAGCGGCGTGCCTCAGCTCATCCCGGATCGAAGCCAACCGGGAGATCGTGGCGTCCAGCTCATCGGCCTTCGCCGCCAGCATCCCCCGGTCAGGCGAAGGCCGCCCGTCAGTGGAGAACATCGAAGCGATCTCGTCCAACGAGAACCCGGCATTCCGGCAGACCGCGATCAACGCCAGCTGCTGCAACACGGCGACCGAGAACACCCGGGTCAACCCCTGCCGCCGGACAGCGGCGATCAGCCCGCGCTCCTCGTAGTACCGCAGGGTGGACGCCGGCACCCCGGACCGCCGGACCACTTCCCCGATGCCGATCTCAGCAGAGTCCACGACACTTGACCTCAAGCCGACTTGAAGTAGGACGGTACGAGCATGACATCTGACGTGAACCGGGCCCAGGCCGACTGGTGGAACGCGGCGGGCCGGGGCTGGGCCACCGCCCAGGAGATCGTGGACCTGGTCCTGCGCCCGTACCAGGACCTGATCGTGGAAACGGCGACCAGCAGGCCCCGCCACACCGTCCTGGACGTGGGCTGCGGCACCGGCGCCGTGACGAGGGCCCTCGTCGAGGCCACCGGAGCCCGGTGCCTGGGCGTGGACATCGCCGAGTCCATGCTCACCGCCGCCCGGGCCCACGACACGGGCGAGTTCGTCCTGGCCGACGCCCAGACCCACGAGTTCGACCAGAGCTTCGACCTCGTCGTCAGCCGCTTCGGCGTGATGTTCTTCGACGACCCCACCGCCGCTTTCCGCAACCTCCGCAAGGCGGCGACCGGCGACCTGTGCTTCGTCACCTGGCGCACCGCGGACGAGAACCCGTTCATGAGCACGGCGTCCAGAGCGGCCGCCCCGTACTTCCCCGACGCCCCACCGCCAGACCCGGACGGCCCGGGCCCGCACGCCTTGGCGGACCCGGACAAGACCCGCGAGATCCTCGGCGCCGCGGGCTGGACCGACGTCGAACTGGAACCGGTCGACCGCGTCTGCACCATGCCGGAATCGCTGCTGATCCCGTACCTGAGCAACCTCGGCCCCATCGCCCGGGCACTCAGGGAGTCACCCACCCCCGACCGGATCCTCGAAGAGGTCCGCGGCGCGTTCGACGAGTTCGTCGGGAACGACGAGGTCCGCATCCCCGGCGCGGTCTGGCGGGTCACCGCCTCAGCTCCACTCTGACTGGCGCTGCCAGGTCAGCAGGGTGTCCAGCACCTCGCCGGACCACCCGCGCGGGTCCAGCTCGGCGTGCGAGGCGTAGCGGCCGCGGTAGAACAGCAGCGGCTGCGCCTCGCGCACGGGCCCCAGCTCCACCACGGCGCCGACGACCATCACGTGGTCGCCGGCGTCGTGCACGACCGACACCTCGCAGTCAACCCACGTCAACGCCCCGTCCAGCACCGGCGCTCCGGTGGCCGACGGCGTCCAGGAGACGCCGGCGAACTTGTCGGCGCCGGCCCGGCCGAACACGGTGGAGATCTCCCGCTGGTCCTCCGCCAGCACGTTCACGCAGAACGCGCCGGACGACGCCATCGCCGCCCAGCTCCGCGAAGTCCGCTGTGGACAGAAGACGACCAGCGGAGGGTCCAGGGACAGCGCCGCGAACGCCTGGCAGGCGAACCCGACGGGGCCGTCCGGGGACGTGCCGGTCACCACGGTCACCCCGGTGCAGAAGTGACCGAGCACGGAACGGTAGCGGGCTGCTACGTCTGACCCCGTCACTTCTGGTGGCCAACGCTGAAGTCGTGTCCCCACAGGCTCACCGCCGTGCTTTCCCGTGCGATCCAGTCCTCATCGGACACCTGCCGTCCCTCGCAGCCGAACTCGACGTCGAACCCGCCGGGCGTCTTCATGTAGAACGACAACATCAGGTCGTTGACGTGCCGGCCCAGGGTCGCCGACATCGGCACCTTGCGCCGCAACGCCCGGTCCAGCGTCAGGCCCACGTCGTCGGTGCTCTCCACCTCGAGCATCAGGTGCACGATCCCGCTCGGCGTCGGCATCGGCAGGAACGCGAGGCTGTGGTGCCGCGGGTTGCAGCCGAAGAACCGCAGCCACGCGGGAGGACCGTCCGCGGGACGCCCGACGAACTGCGGGGGCAGCCGCATCGAGTCGCGCAGCCGGAACCCGAGCACGTCGCGGTAGAAGTGCAGCGCGGCCTCGTCGTCCGAAGTGGACAGCACGACGTGCCCGAGCCCCTGCTCCTCCGTCACGAACCGGTGCCCGTACGGCGACACCACGCGCCGATGCTCCAGCGCCGCCCCGTGGAACACCTCCAGGACGTTGCCGGACGGGTCCTCGAACCGGATCAGCCCGGTCACCCGCCGTTCGGCGAGATCCTCGGCCGATCCCTCGACGTACGACACCCCGGCCGACGCCAGGCGTTTCGCGACCTCCTCCAGTTCGGCCTCGGTCGCGGCCTCCCACCCGGACGCCCGCAGCCGGTCGGAATCCCCCGGCACGATCACCAGCCGAGCCGGGAAGTCGTCCATCCGCAGGTAAAGAGCACCGGGAGTGGATCCCCTGCCCTCCACCAGGCCGAGGACCTTCAACGCGAACTCGCGCCACCGGTCCATGTCGGTGGCCTCGATCCGGAGATAACCCAGAGACCGGATGCCCATCACGCCTCCGTCAGGAAATCGAGGGCGAGCCTGTTGAACTCGTCGAACTTCTCGAGCTGCGCCCAGTGCCCGCACCCGCCGAACACGTGCAGCCGCACGCGCGGGATCAGCTTCGTCGCGAGCAGCGCGCCGTCGAGCGGGTTGACCCGGTCCTCCCTGCCCCACACCAGCAACACCCGCTGCCGCAGCTGGTACGCCTCGCGCCAGAGCATGCCCTGCTCGAAGTCGGGGCCGGAGAACGACTTGCCCAGCGCGGCCATCGCCCGCAACGACTCCGGCTGACGCGCGGCCTCGAACCGTTCGTCGATCAACTCCTCGGTGATCAGCGACTGGTCGAACACCATGATCCGCAGGAACTCCTCGATCTTCTCCCGCGTGGGCGTCCTGGCGAACGCGCTGAGCTTGCGCACCCCCTCGGTCGGATCGGGCGCGAAGACGTTGAGCGACAACCCGCCCGGCCCCATCAGCACCAGCCGACCGGCCCGCTTCCCGTGGTCGAGGGCGAACCGGACCGCCGTGCCTCCGCCGAGGGAGTTGCCGAGGATGTGCGCCCGCTCCACCCCCAGCTCGTCCAGCAGGTCCTTCAAGGCGCGGGAGGCGAAGGTGAAGTACTGGTCGTGCTCGGCCGGCTTCTCGGACGCCCCGTAGCCCGGCATGTCGACCGCCAGCACCCGGAACGACTTCGCGAACACCGGGACGTTCGCGCGGAAGTTCGACATCGCCGACGCGCCCGGCCCGCCACCGTGCAGCATGACCAGCGTCTCGGCGTTGCCGGCGCCGGCTTCGTGGTAGTGCAACCGCACGCTCATGGAACGCCCCCTCAGAACAGCCCGTCGCGGACCTGGATGCCGAGCTCGTTCTTGCCGTACAGCACGAGCACGCGCTCCGGGTCGTTGCCCGCGTGCACCCGTGCGGCGTGCGCGTCGCGCCAGAAGCGGGGCAACGGCAGGCCCGCGTTGATCGCCTTGCCGCCCGCGCTCTCGAAGAGCAGGTCGATCGCGCCGAGCGCCCGCCCGCTGCCGAGCACCTGGTCCCGCCGGGCCCGCAGGCGCAGGTCGAGCGGGATCCTCGTGCCGGCGACGGCGTGCTCCCACTCCTCGGTGATGTCCTTCTCCAGCGTCCACCACGCGACGTCGATGTCGGCCGCCGCGGTCGCGATCCTGACCTGTGCGAACGGGTCCTCCACCGACTTCTCGCCCAGGTACGCGGCCCGCACTCGCTCGCGGGTGGCGTTGACGTGCAGGGCGTAGGCGCCGGTCGCCATGCCGATGATCGGCGCGGTGACGGCGTACGGGTGGATCGTCCCGTACGGCATGCGGAACAACGGGCCGGGATTGACCTCCTGGCCGGGACAGACGCACCGCGCGGTGTGCTGCATGCTCAGCGCCCGGTACTCCGGCACGAACACGTCGTTCACGACGATGTCGTTGCTGCCCGTGCCGCGCAGGCCGACCGTGTCCCACACGTCGTTGATCGTGTAGTCGGAGATCGGCAGCAGGAACGTGCGGAAGTCGATCGGCTTGCCCTCGTCGTTCATCACGAGTCCGCCGAGCAGCACCCACGTCGCGTGGTCGCAGCCCGACGAGAAGCTCCACTTGCCGCTGAACCGGAAACCGCCCTCGACTGCCGTCGCACGACCCGTCGGCGCGTAGGAAGACGAGATCCGGGTGTCCTGGTCCTCGCCGAACACCTCGTCCTGCGCCCGCACGTCGAACAGCCCGACGTGCCACGGGTGCACGCCCAGCACGGACGCGACCCAGCCGGTCGACCCGCAGGCGCTGCCGATCAGGCGCACGGCGGTGTAGAAGTCGAGCGGGTGCGACTCGAAGCCGCCGTACCGCGCGGGTTGCAGCATCCGGAAGAACCCGGTCTCCTGCAACGCCTTCACCGACTCCGGCGGTACGCGACGCAGCTCCTCCGCCTCCGCCGCGCGTTCGGCGAGCGCCGGCAACAGCTCCCGCACCTTGCCGAGGATTTCCTCGCTCATCGGACTTTCTCCCTGCTCAGCTCCAGTGCGATGTCGATCAGCTGGTCCTCCTGGCCGCCGACGAGCTTGCGCTCTCCCGCGCGGACGAGGATCTGCGCGCCGGACACGCCGTAGCGTTCCGCCTGCGTGTAGGCGTGTTTGAGGAAGCTGGAGTAGACGCCCGCGTACCCCATCATCAGCGCCATCCGGTCGAGCAGGCACTCGTCGGGCATGACGGGCCGCACGACGTCCTCGGCCGCGTCCACGATCTTGAAGAAGTCGACGCCGGTCTCGAACCCGAGCTTGTCGCAGACGCCGACAAACGCTTCGAGGGGCGTGTTCCCCGCCCCAGCACCGAATCCGCGCACGCTGCCGTCGATCTGCACCGCCCCGGCCCGGGCAGCGGCGACGGAGTTCGCGACGCTCAGCCCGAGGTTCTCGTGCCCGTGGAACCCGACCTGGGCGTCGTCCCCGAGTTCGGCGACCAAGGCCTCGACGCGCTCGGAAACCTGTTCCAGCACCAGGGCTCCGGCCGAGTCCACCACGTAGACGCACTGGCACCCGGCGTCCGCCATGATCCGCGCCTGCTTCGCCAACGCCTCGGGCGGCTGCGAGTGCGCCATCATCAGGAACCCGACGGTCTCCAGCCCGCGTTCGCGCGCCAGCTGGAAGTGCTGCACGGACACGTCGGCCTCGGTGCAGTGCGTGGCGATCCGGACGATCGAGGCGCCGTTGTCCTGGGAGACGAGGATGTCGTCCTTCACCCCGACACCCGGCAGCATCAGCACGGCGATCTCGGCCTGCGTCGCCGTCTCGACCGCGACCTTGATCAGCTCCTGCTCGGGCGTGTGGCTGAAGCCGTAGTTGAACGACGACCCGCCCAGCCCGTCGCCGTGCGTCACCTCGATCACCGGGACCCCGGCGCCGTCCAGTGCCGCCACGATCGAGCGCACGTCGTCGGCCGTGAACTGGTGGCGCTTGTGGTGCGAGCCGTCACGCAGTGACGTGTCGGTCAGCCGCAGGTTCAGGCGCTGCTGCACGGGCGATCTCCTCCCCCACCTTGGTCGCGGCGGCGGTCATGATGTCGAGGTTGCCCGCGTACTCCGGCAGGAAGTCGCCCGCTCCCGCGACCTCCACGAAGATCGCCACGCGGCCCGCGTCGTACTGCGGCTCGCGCAGCAGCCGGAATCCAGGGACGTACGAACGGATGTCGGTCTCCATGCGCGCGATCGAGTCCGTGATCGGATCGGGATCGGTGTCCTCGGGAATCGCGCAGAAGATCGTGTCGCGCATGATCATCGGCGGGTCGGCCGGGTTCAGCACGATGATCGCCTTGCCCCGCCCGGCACCCCCGATCGCCTCGATGCCGCGACTGGTCGTGCGGGTGAACTCGTCGATGTTCGCGCGCGTCCCCGGCCCCGCCGACACCGACGCGACACTCGCCACTATCTCCGCGTAGGACACCGGCACCACCCGGGACACGGCGTGCACCATGGGGATCGTGGCCTGGCCGCCGCACGTGATCAGGTTGATGTTGGGGGCGTCCGCGTGCTCGCCGAGGTTCACCGGCGGCACGACGTACGGGCCGACCGCCGCCGGGGTCAGGTCGATCGCCCGGATCCCCGCCTCGGCGTAGCGCGGGGCGTTGGCCCGGTGCACCGCCGCGGACGTCGCCTCGAACACGACGTCCGGCAGTTCGTCCTGGCGCAGCAACCACTCCGCGCCCTCGACCGACACCTCGAGCCCCAGGTCGGCGGCGCGCCGCAGCCCCTCGCTGGCCGGGTCGACGCCGACCATCCAGCGGGGTTGGAGCACCGGCGAGCGCAGGAGCTTGTAGAGCAGGTCGGTGCCGATGTTGCCGGAGCCGACGATGGCCGCCTTCACCCAGTCACCTCATTCGAATTTCAGGTCGACGGAGCCGAGTCCGGCGAACTCGGCGTGGAACTCGTCCCCTGGACCGGCGTCGATCGCGCGCGTGCACGACCCAGGCAGCACGATGTCGCCCGCGAGCAACCGGACGCCGAAGCCCGCGACCTTCTGGGCGAGCCACGCGACGGCGATCGCCGGATCGCCCAGCACGGCGTCACCCCGGCCCTCCGCGACCAGCTCGCCGTTGCGCCGCAACGTGGCCGCGACCGCGCCGATGTCCAGTTCGGACGGACGGACGCGTTCGGAGCCGAGCATGAACCCGGCCGACGACGCGTTGTCCGCGATGGTGTCCTGCAACCCGATCCGCCAGTTCTCGATCCGGCTGTCGATCAGCTCGATGGCCGGGGCGACGAACTCGGTGGCCTCCAGCACGTCGGAGACCGTGCAGCCCTCGCCGGGCAGGTCGCGGGCCAGCAGGAAGGCGATCTCCACCTCGACCCGCGGGTACAGGTACGCCGAGGCGTCCGCGGTGCCGGCGAGCTGCATGTCGTCGAGCAGGTGGCCGTAGTCGGGTTCGTCCACGCCCATCATCTGCTGCATCGCCAGCGACGACAGCCCGACCTTGTGGCCGACGACGTCCCGGTTGCGGTGGCGGATGTTGAGCAGCTGGATCTCGTAGGCGTCCACCACGTCGATCTCGGGGTACAGCTCCACCAGCGGTTTGATGGGCACGCGGTCCCGTTCCGCCGCACGCAGCAACTCGGCGGCGGCCTCCCTGTTCTGGGTCGTCAGCACCTGGCCTCCCTCACGACGTGGGCGCCGGCGCGGCGGCCCGAGAAGACGCAGTCGGCGAGCGCGAGGCCGCTCACGTAGGACTCCGAGCAGATCCCGACCGCCGACCGCCCGGCCGCGTACAGACCCGCGACCCCCTGCACCCGACCGGTGTCCTCGTCCACGACGAGTCCGCCGAGCGTGAGCATCGGGCACGGGTAGCCGAACCCCGCGCGCACCGACACGTTGATCAACGAGTAGGGCGGCGTCCCGAACGGTTCGGGCGTCGCGATTCCGGCTTTCCTGGCCACTTCCTCGATCGTCGGAGCGGTGACGAGGCCGCGGCCGAGCAGGTAGCGGACCTGCCAACGCTGGAACGGCGCGGTCTGCGTCCTCACCTGGGCGCGAGCCACCCGCAGGATCTCGTCGTCGATCAGCAGCCACGCCTTGCCGCCGCGCTCGACGATCGCCGTCCCGTTGGCCGCGCCGTACAGCCGCGCGTCCCCGAACCGTTGACCCTGTGAGTCGACCAGAACTCCGCGCTGCAACGCGCTGGGCGGCGTGACGAAGCGCCACACCGAGATCTTGTCCATCCGCGCGGTCTTCCCACCGGCGGCGACGCCGAGCCTGATCCCGCCGCCGTCGTCGCCCGGCGTGCCCAGCGCGAGACCGCCCCGGTACGCCGGGGCGTGTTCGTGCACCAGCGCCCGGTCGGCGATGAAGCCGCCGGCCGCGATGACCACGCCCTGCCCGGCCGTGACCACCACCGGGCGGCTGAACCGTTCGAGCCACGCGGCCAGCCCGAACAGCTTCCTGCCCAGCGGCGGGTAGTAGAGCCACGGCTTCGCGCCCGCCCTGGACAACGCCTGGTGCACGAGGCGCACCACTCCGGTCAGCGTCCGGCACCGCACGCCCGTGACCCGGCCGTTCTCCTGCACCAGCTCCACGGCCCGGGTCTGCGGCATGACCCGCACGCCGGCCCGGCGCGTGGCCTCGGCCAGCCGGGCGAAGAACTCGCGGCCCGACGTGCCTTTCGCCCTGGTCCGGTGCCCGCGCGGTGCCGGGTCGGGCCAGACGTCCTCGCTGCCGGACAGGTACAGGTAGTGGTCGTCGGTCGGGTACGAGGTCTTGAACGGCGAGACGCGCGCGTCGAACGGCACGCCCTGGTCCTCCAGCCAGGCCAGCATCTGCGCGCTGTCCTCGCAGAACCGCCGCAACGTCCCGGGCGACACCGCGTCCTGGACCTCGTGCCGCAGGTACGAGTACATCGCGTCCACGGAGTCGGGCACGCCGGCCTCGACCTGCTGCCGCGTCCCACCGCCCGCGTAGACGACGCCGCCGGACAACGCGGTCGCGCCACCGCCCGCGAACCGGTCCAGCACCACCACGGACGCACCGGCCGCCGCGGCTTCGAGGGCGGCGCACGCGCCGGCCGCACCGAAGCCGATGACGATCACGTCAGCGGTGACCTCCACGCAACCCTCCTGGAACACGTTCTTGGCGAGAAACAGGTTCTTGGTGAGTCGACTTGCCTGGAACTCCTACACCATAGCGCCAAACCGCCTCAGAACTATAACCTGTTCTAGTCTGAGCTCCGGGAGGGTGCGATGTACGACGTGATCGTCGTCGGCAGCGGCGCGGCGGGTATGACAGCCGCGCTCTGCACCGCTCGACACGGCCTGAAGACCTTGATCATCGAGAAGGCCGCGCACTTCGGCGGCTCGACCGCGCGGTCGGGCGGCGGCATCTGGGTGCCGGGCAACGCCGTGGTCGCGGGCAACGGCGTGCCCGACTCGGCCGACCGAGCCAGCACCTACCTCGCGCACATCGCGCCCGAGACCCCGGCCGAGTTGCGCGAGGCGTTCCTGCGCGGCGGGCCGGACATGCTGGCGTTCATCACCGAGCACACGCCGCTGGAGTTCCGCTGGGTGCGCGACTACTCCGACTACTACCCGGAGGCGCCGGGCGGGCAGCCGCGCGGCCGTTCGGTCGAGCCGTTGCCGTTCGACGTCTCGCTGCTCGGCGAGGAGGTCCGCAACCTCGAACCGCCGTACGTGCCGACGCCCGCGGGCATCGTGATCACCCAGACCGACTACCGGTGGCTCACGCTGATCGGCCGCCACCCGCGCGGCGTCGTCACGGCCGCCAAGGTGTTCGCGCGCCGGTTCCTGCCGGGCCGCCGCCTCACCATGGGCCAGGCGCTCTCCGCGGGCCTCAGAGCAGGCCTGCAGAAGCTCGACGTCCAGGTCAGGCTCAACACCGCCATGACCGACCTGCACTTCGAGAACGGTGAGGTCGCGGGCGTTCTCGCCGGCGACGAGCTGATCACCGCGAAGCACGTCGTGCTGGCGTGCGGCGGTTTCGAGCACAACGAGCGGCTGCGCAAGCAGCACCAGAACATCGGTACGGAGTGGACGGTCGGCGCCAAGGCCAACACCGGTGACGGCATCGAGGCGGGTCAGCGCGCCGGTGCCGCGGTCGGGCTGATGGACGACGCCTGGTGGGGGCCGTCGGTGCCGTTGCCGCGCGGGCCGTTCTTCCTGCTCGCCGAACGGTCGCTGCCCGGCTGCGTGCTCGTCGACAAGACCGGGCGCCGGTTCGTCAACGAGGCCGCGCCCTACATCGACGTCGTCAACGCGATGACCGGCGACACCTGGCTCGTCTTCGACCACTCCTACCGCAGCCGCTACCCGTTCTGCGGCATCCCGCCGCGACGGCCGCTTCCCCGGCGCTGGAAGGAGTCCGTGCTGACCGCGCCGAGCCTCGCGGAACTCGCCCAGCAGGCCGACCTGCCGGAACTGACCGAGACCGTGCGTCGCTTCAACACCCTGGCCGTCGACGGCGAGGACACGGACTTCCACCGCGGCGACAGCGCCTACGACCGCTACTACGGCGACCCGCGCACCAAGCCCAACCCCAACCTCGCGCCGCTGACCACCGGCCCGTTCTACGCGGTGAAGATCGTGCCCGGCGACCTCGGCACCAAGGGCGGTCTGCGCACCGACACCCGTGCCCGCGTGCTGCGCGAGGACGGTTCGGTGATCGCAGGCCTGTACGCGGCGGGCAACACCAGCGCGTCCGTCATGGGCCACACCTACGCGGGCGCGGGCGCCACCCTCGGACCGGCGATGACGTTCGGGTACCTCGCCGGCCTCGACATCTCTGGAGGAGAGCGATGACGCAGGACGGTGTGCGGACGATCGACGCGGGCACGCCCCCGGCGAGGTTCGCCCGCGGCTGGCACTGCCTCGGCCTCGCCAGCGCGTTCCGCGACGGCGAACCCCACGCGATCGAGGCGTTCGGCACGAAGCTCGTGGTGTTCGCCTCCGAGGACGGCAAGATCAACGTCCTGGACGGCTACTGCCGGCACATGGGCGGCGACCTCACCCAGGGCACGATCAAGGGCGACACCATCGCCTGCCCGTTCCACGACTGGCGCTGGGCGGGCAACGGCAGATGCGTCGACATCCCCTACGCCAAGCGGGTTCCGCTGCGGGCACGCACCCGGTCGTGGATCACGCTGGAGGAGAACAAGCAGCTCTTCGTGTGGAACGACCCGCAGGGCAACCCGCCGCCGGAGCACGTGACGATCCCGCGCATCGACGCGGCTTTCAGCGACGAGTGGAGCAACTGGACCTGGGACTCGGTCGTGATCGACAACGCGAACTGCCGCGAGATCATCGACAACGTCGTCGACATGGCCCACTTCTTCTACATCCACTTCGCGTTCCCGACGTACTTCAAGAACGTGATGGAGGGCCACGTCGCCGCTCAGTACCTGACCACGCGCGGCCGTCCGGACGTGGCGATGGGCTCGAACTACACCGGTGACGTCGAGGTGCGGTCGGAGGCCGCTTACCACGGGCCGTCGTACATGATCGACTACCTGTGGAACGACTACAAGGGCCTCGAGATCGAGACGGTGCTGATCAACTGCCACTACCCGATCTCGCCGACGTCGTTCCGCCTCCAGTGGGGCGCGATCGTGAAGAAGCTGCCCGGGGTGGACGACGTCCACGCGGACAAGATCGCGGCGAAGTTCGCCCGCGGCATCGGCGTCGGGTTCCTGCAGGACGTGGAGATCTGGCAGAACAAGTCGCGCGTCGACAACCCGTTGCTGTGTGAGGAGGACGGTCCCGTCTACCAACTCCGGCGCTGGTACGAGCAGTTCTACGTCGACGTCGAGGACGTGTCCGAGGACATGACGCGGCGCTTCGAGTTCGAGGTCGACACCAGCCGGGCCGTCGAGGTCTGGGAGAAGGAGGTCGCCGAGAACCTCGCCAAGCAGCAGCCGCAGGAGCAGGCGACGTGAGCGAGCGCGACGAGTTCCTGGTGGGCGGCATGGTTCCGGTGGGGTGCGACTGCGGGAACCGGGTGCTGGTGAAGAAGAACAGCCCGCAGCACACGTCCGTTCAGTGGCTGTCCGACACCTCGACGTGCGTGGAGCTGTGCGGGTCGCGGTCGGCGTTGGTGCCGACCTGCCTGCGCTTGCGGGACAGCATCGAGAAGGCCGTGCGCGAGGGGACGCTGGAGGTCGCCGATGGCTGAGGTGCACCGGCTGCGGGTCGACGCCGTGATCGAGGAGACCGCCGACGCGCGCTCGTTCGTGCTGTCGGGAGCTTCCTTCGCGGTGAAACCCGGGCAGTTCCTGACCGTGCGCGCCGGCGAGGTGGCGCGCTGCTACTCGTTGTCGAGCGCGCCGGGCGAGCCGTTGAAGATCACGGTGAAGCGCACGCCGGACGGGCACGGGTCGGTGTGGATGTGCTCTTCCCTGCTGGAGGGCATGGAACTGGACGTGCTGGCGCCGGCCGGGGTGTTCACGCCAGCGTCGCTGGACGGGTCGGTGGTCGCGTTCGCGGCCGGGAGCGGGATCACGCCGGTCATGTCGATCATCCGGTCGGTGCTCCTGCAGGGGTCCGGGCGGGTGTTCCTGTTCTACGCCAACCGGGACGAGTCCTCGGTGATCTTCGCGCGCGAGCTGGACGAGCTGGCTCGCGCCCACCCCGAGCGGCTGACGGTCGTGCACTGGTTGGAGTCGGTGCAGGGACTGCCTTCCGCGGCCGGGTTGCGGGCGTTCGCGCGTTCGTGCGACGAGGCCTTCGTATGCGGGCCGGGGCCGTTCATGGAGGCTGCCCGCAAGGCGTTGCACGACGTTGCGGTGGTGCACGTCGAGAAGTTCGTGTCGTTGTCGAGCGATCCGTTCTCCGCCGAGGTCGTGGCGGTCGACGACCGGCCGGACGCCGTGGTCGAGGTCTCGCTGGACGGCGAGGAGCACCGGTTCCCGTGGCCCGCGCGGACGAAGCTGCTGGACCTGTTGCTGGAGAAGGGACTCGACGCGCCCTACTCGTGCCGGGAGGGCGCGTGCAGCGCGTGCGCGTGCCGGTTGGTCGAGGGCGAGGTCAAGATGCTCAACAACGACGTGCTCGACTCCGAGGACATCGCCGAGGGCATCGTGCTGGCGTGCCAGTCGGTTCCGGTCACCGACACCGTGAAGATCACCTACGAGTGAGGGGCGCCTGAATGCCGATCGATCCCGCCGTCGCCGTCGGGGCGGAGCTGCCCGAGGTCGAGTTCTCGTGGTCCGAGTCCGACGTGTTGCTGTACCACCTGGCATTGGGCGCCACGGAACTCCGGTACGTGTACGAGCAGGGGTTGCGGGTGCTGCCGACGTTCGGGGTCGTGGCGCCGCGTTTCCACGAGACGGCCGCTCCGGTCGTGTCGTTCCCCGGCGTGGACATCGATCTCGCTCGGGTGCTGCACGGGACGCAGGAGATCACGGTGCACTCCCCGTTGCCCGCTTCGGGTGGGGCGGTGCTGCGCACGCGGATCTCGGACGTCTGGGACAAGGGCAAGGCCGCGGTGATCGTGCAGGAGGCCACGGCCTTCACCGCTGACGGGACCGCCTTGTACACCACCCGGTCGAGCATCTTCGCCCGTGGCGAGGGCGGCTTCGGCGGCGAGCGCGGACCGTCGGGCAAGGTCGAGGTGCCGTCGCGCGCACCGGACTTCGTGATCGAGACGCCTACTTTGCCGCAGCAGGCCTACCTGTACAGGTTGTGCGGTGACCGGAATCCCCTGCACGCGGATCCTGCTTTCGCTGCGCGCGCCGGGTTCGACGCGCCGATCCTGCACGGGCTGTGCACGTACGGGGTGGTGTGCAAGGCCGTGATCGACGCCGTGCTGGACGGGCCGGAGCAGGTCCTCTCGTTCGGGGCGAAGTTCGCCGGGGTGGTGTTCCCCGGCGAGACGCTGACCACGCGGGTGTGGCGGGACGGCGCTCAGCTGGTGCTGACGACGTCCGCCGGGGACCGTCCGGTGCTCGCGGACGCCCTGCTAACCCTGACCGAGGACTAGACCGCTGGTCGGGACGCCGGTGCCGGCGGTGACCAGGACGTGGTTCACGTTCTCGACCTGGTTCACCGCGGTGCCGCGGACCTGCCGCACACCCTCGGCGATGCCGTTCATGCCGTGCAGGTAGGCCTCGCCGAGCTGACCGCCGTGCGGGTTGAGCGGGAGTGAGCCGTCCAGTTCGAGGGCGCCGGTCCTGATGAAGTCCTTCGCCTCTCCCCTGCCGCAGAAGCCCAGCTCCTCGAGTTGGACGAGCACGAACGGGGTGAAGTGGTCGTAGAGCACCGCGACGTCCACATCGGACGGTCCGATGCCCGACCTCTCCCAGAGCCCCCGCGCCACGACGCCCATCTCGGGCAGCCCGGTCAGGTCGTCGCGGTAGTAGCTGGTCATCGTGAACTGGTCGGTGCCGCTGCCCTGGGTGGCCGCCTTGACGTGGGCGGGTTTGTTCGGCAGGTCGCGGGCTCGTTCCGCGGTCGTGACGACCAGGGCGACCCCGCCGTCGCTCTCCTGGCAGCAGTCGAGCAGCCGCAGCGGTTCGGCGATCCACCTCGACGCCTGGTGGTCGTCGAGGGTGATCGGCCGGTTGTGGAACCAGGCGTTCGGGTTCGTGGCGGCGTGCTTGCGGTCGATCACCGCGATCCGGCCGAAGTCCTCGCTCGTCGCGCCGTACTCGTGCATGTACCGGCGCGCGAACATCGCGACCATCGCGGCCGGCGTGCCCAGGCCCACCGGGTACGACCAGCTGTTGTCGATGTTCGCCGCGGCCGCCGTCTGGACCTGGCCGAACCGGTGCCCGGAGCGTTCGTTGAACGCCCGGTAGCAGACCACGACCTTCGCCGCGCCCGTCTCGACCGCCATCGCTGCCTGCTGGACGGTCGCGCACGCCGCGCCGCCGCCGTAGTGGACGCGGCTGAAGAACGTGAGTTCCGGGATGCCCAGCTCGCGTGCGACCGCGATCTCGGCGTTGGTGTCCATGGTGAAGCTGACCAGGCCGTCCACATCGGACGGTGTGAGCCCGGCGTCCTCCAGGGCCGCCTTGACGGCCTCGGCGGCGAGCTGGAGTTCGCTGCGGCCGGAGTCCTTGGAGAAGTCGGTCGCCCCGATCCCGACGATGGCGGCGTTCACGCGGGCACCTCGATCCGCACGGTTCCGGTGACGTGGTCGCCGTGGCCGGTCCTGCCGACGACCTCGATGGTCAGGTCCTGGTCCTCCCGTCCGACGACCTGGCCGAAGAACTTCAGCGTGTCGTAGGCGTAGCAGGGGGCGCCGAGTTTGATGTTCACCTGCCGGACGAGTGCGTGTGGCCCGGCCCAGTCCGTCACGTAGCGCTGCACCAGGCCGGTGGTGGTGAGGATGTTGATGAAGATGTCCTTCGACCCGCGCTGCACCGCGAGGTCGCGGTCGTGGTGGACGTCCTGGAAGTCGCGGGTGGCCAGCGCGGTGCTGATCACGAACGTCGGCGTGGCCTCGACGTGCCACTCGGGCAGGGAATCACCGATCCGCACGGGGCCTCCAGCTCGGCATGGTCAGGTCGTCGTCGACCTTCGTGAACACGACCTCGACGCGTTGCCCGACACCGGGCTCGCCGTCGAACTCGCCCAGCATCCGCACGCCCTCGTCCAGTTCGACCAGCGCGATGACGAACGGGGTCTGCTTGCCCGGCACCTGCGGGTGGTGGTGCACGACGTAGCTGTAGATGACGCCGTAGCCCTCCGAGACGAGGTACGTCGGCTTGGTGGCGCCGCACTCCGGGCACATCGGGCCGGGTGGGTGGCGCAGCAGGCCGCAGCCGCCGCAGCGCTGGATGCGCAGCTCACCCTGGTTGCAGCCGTCCCAGAAGTACTGGGTGTCGCGGTTGACGGAGGGACGGATGGCCTGCGGCGCCTGGTGAACCTCCGGTTCGGGAGCGAGCTTCTGCGCGGGCCTGAACTTCAGCACCCGGAAGCGCATCTCCGCGACGGCCTCGTCGCCCACCCACCAGGTGCTGCGGGTCGTCACGAACCAGCCCTCGCCGAGGCCCGTCCGCTTCGGCCCGGTCACGTCCTCCAGGCTCGTCGTGACCGACAGCTGCTCGCCGACCTCGAGGTACCGGTGGTAGGTCTGGTCGGAGTTGGTGGCGACCACCGAGGTGTACCCGGCCTCGTCCAGCACGGTCATCATCGCGCCGAGCGGGTCGTCGAGGGTGCGCTGGCCGTGCAGGCCCGCCATCGTCCACACCTGGACCATCGCGGGCGGCGCCACCTCGGTGTAGCCGGGGTGTTCGTCGCCGATGGCCTCCAGCCAGTTGCGGATCATCGGCAGGTTCACCGGGTCGCGAGCCAGCCGGGGTGCGCACTCACCCCGTTCGGCGATGCGGGCTGCTTCCTTCTCGATGTCGATCATCGCACCACCCGTGGCAGTCCCAGGCCGATGTTGGCGATCAGTTCGCGTTGGATCTCCTGCACGCCACCGCCGAAGGTCAGCACGAGGTTGCGGCGGGCCTGGACGTCCAGCCAGCGCACCAGGTCCTCGGGAGCTCCGTGGCGGCCCACCAGTTCTTCGAGCAGCCGGCCGATGCGCTGGGTGCGGTCGGCGGCGAACACCTTGGTGGCGGAGGCGTCCGCCACCTCGAGTTCGCCACCGGCGACCTGCCAGTTGAGCAGCTCGTTCACGCGGTGGACGGCCCGTGCCTCGGCCAACGCGCGTCGCACGTCCGGCTCGTCGAGCAGGCCGCGGGACGACGCCCAGTCGTGGACGCGGGTGATCAGGGCGCCGATGCGGCCGGACGGGCCGAGCATCACGCGTTCGTGGTTGAGCTGCGTGGTGATGAGGCGCCAGCCCTTGTTCTCCTCGCCCACGCGGCGGGACTCGGGTACGCGCACGTCGTTGTAGTAGGTGGCGTTGACGTGGTGGGCGCCGTCGCACGTGATGATGGGCGTCCACGAGTAGCCGGGGTCGGTCGTGTCGACGATCAGGATCGTGATGCCCTTGTGGCGCGAGTCCGCGGCACCCGTGCGGCAGGCGAGCCACACGTAGTCGGCGTCGTGACCACCGGTCGTGAAGGTCTTCTGGCCGTTGACGACGTAGTCACCGTCGGCGAGAACGGCTTTGGTGCGCAACGCGGCCAGGTCGGTGCCCGCGTCCGGTTCGGTGTAGCCGATGGCGAAGTGCAGGTCGCCGCTCAGGATCCTGGGGAGGAAGAAGTCCTTCTGCTCCTGGGTCCCGTACGTCTGGAGCGTCGGGCCGACCGTCTGCAGCGTCACGTACGGCAACGGCACGTCCGCGCGGGCCGCCTCGTTGACGAAGATCTGCTGCTCCACCGGTCCGAACCCCAGGCCGCCGTACTCGACGGGCCAGCCGACGCCGAGCCTGCCGTCACGCCCCAGTCTGCGCACGAGTTCGCGGTAGACCGTGCCGTGGCGTTCGGTGAGCATCGCCTCGCGTTCGGCGTCGGACATGACGTTCGCGAAGTACTCACGCAGTTCGTCACGGAGTGTGCGTTGTGCGGCGTTGAGATCAATGAACATCGATGGCCCCCAAGCGGTGCTCCACTCCGCCGACGAACCGCGTCAGCTCCTTGGCCATGCCGTAGTAGCGGTGCATCGGGTAGGTGATGTCGAGCCCGAGGCCGCCGTGCAGGTGGTGGCAGCTGTGCACGGCGGGCAGCGCTTCGGCCGCGAGCCAGTAGGCCGCCGTGTCGAGGTCGGCGTCGTCGAGGCTCCAGGCGGCGGTCAGCGCGGCCAGGTGCAGGGTGCGGGAGGCGATGTAGACGTCCGCGACCAGCGCGGCGGCGGACTGGAACGTGGCCAGCGGCTTGCCGAACTGGTGGCGGGTGCCCACGTGCTTCACGGTGAGGTCGAGCGCTCCGGCCAGGACGCCGTCCGCGACCGCGCAGGCACCGGCCAGCGCGAACCGCCGCACGTCCGCTCCGGCGAGCAGGTCTCCCCTGGCGTCCTCGAACGTCACGGTACCGTCCACAACGGACACGCCGGGTTGCTCCGGGTCCACGACGAAGACGCCGCTGTCCGTGCTGACCAGCATCCGCACGGCGTCACCGGCGTACGGCACGTTGATCTTCGTGCCGGTGATGCCGTCCGGTCCCGCCGTGGTCCGCGGTGACACCGGCAACGGCCGGGACGGCTCGCTCAACGCCGCCGTCAGCACCCCGTGCTGCTCGGTCACCAACGGCAGCAGGGCGTTCTGCTGCTCCTCGGTCCCGTGCGCCACGATCGGCAACACGCCGAGCGCCAGCGTCGCGAGCGCCGGAACGTCCACCGCCCGCCGTCCGACCTCGGTGAGCAGCACGGCCGTCTCCAGCACGCCGAGCCCGTCGCCACCGAGCCGTTCCGGAACGGCGAGGGCCAGCAGTCCCGCCTCCCCCAACGCCTTCCAGGGGGTGTCGCTCTCCCTGCCCAGCACGTCGGCCGCCAGCGCGGCGATCTCCTGCTGGGTCTCGTCGAGCTGGAAATCCATCAGGGCTCCCTCGGTAGACCGAGAATCCGTTCACCAGCGAGGTTCATCAGCACCTGCGTCGTACCGCCCGCGATGCTCAGGCACCGCGTCAGCAGGAACTCGTGGATCAGCGGGCCCTCGACGGCGGCGTCCGGGCCGAGCAGTTCGACCGCGAACTCCGCGACGTCCTGCCGTTGCCGCACGCCGGCGAGCTTGCGCACGCTCGACTCGGCGCCCGGTTCCTGCCCGCTCAGCACCCGCAGGCTCGCCCGCAGGTCCAGCACCGACACCGCGAGTCCCTGCGCCACCAGCGCGCCCAGCCGTTCCGCGTGCTCCGGCGCCGCGGGGGAGGTCAGGACCTGTTCGAGCGCCTCGCCGAGCGACGAGCCCATGGCGACGCGTTCGTTGGCCAGCGTCGTGCGGGCGAGCTTCCAGCCGTCACCCGGCTCCCCGACCACGCACGAGTCCGGCACGAACACGCCGTCCAGGAAGACCTCGTTGAACCGCGCGTCACCGGTGATCTCCCGCAACGGCCGCACGTCCACGCCGTCGGAGCGCATGTCGACCAGGAAGTACGTGATGCCCTTGTGCTTCGGCACGCCGGAATCGGTGCGGGCCAGGCAGATCGCCCAGTCGGCCTCGTGTGCGAGCGACGTCCACACCTTCTGCCCGGTGAGCCTCCAGCCACCGTCGACGCGGTCCGCCCTGGTGCGCAACGACGCCAGGTCCGAGCCCGCCTCGGGTTCGCTGAACAGCTGGCACCAGGTCAGCTCCCCGCTCAACGTCGGCGGCACGAACCGTTCCTGCTGCTCGGCGGTCCCGTGCCGCAGGATCGTCGGCCCCGCCCAGCCACCGATGATCAGGTCCGGCCGCCGCACCCCGGCCCGCGCGAACTCGCTGTCGATCACGAGCTGCCGCGCCTGGCCGGCGTCCTGCCCGTACGGCCTGGGCCAGCCCGGCACCAGGAACCCGCTGCGCGCCAACCGTTCCCGCTGACCGGCCGGATCGAGCCCGGCGATCTCGTCGGCGAACGCCCGCACCTCGGGATCCGACTCGACCCGGACGGCGAGCGACCGCCGCGCTCCGGCGAGAGCCAGCGAGGCGACGCGCCGGCGCCAGTGCGCCACACCACCCGCGAGCTGCTGCAACGCCAACGCCCGCCGCAGGTACCGGTGCGCGTCGTGCTCCCAGGTGAACCCGATCCCGCCCAGCACCTGGATGCAGTCCTTGGCGTTGCGCACCGCCGCGTCGAACGCCACCGCCGCCGCGACCGCCGCGGCCAGCGGGTGCTCGTCCTCCCCCACCGACCGCGCCGCGTCCCACGCGACCGACGACGCCTGTTCAGCGCGGCACAGCATCTCGACGCAGAGGTGCTTCACGGCCTGGAACGACCCGATGACACGCCCGAACTGCTGCCGTTGTTTCGCGTACTCCACGGCGGTGTTCAGGCACCACGCGGCCACACCGCTCGCCTCGGCCGCCATGAGCGTCACCGCGAGGTCCGTCGGATCACCCGTGGTTTCCCCCGGCACGTCGACGCGCACCGAACCGAGCGAACGTGAGTGGTCCACGGATTCCAGTGGTGTCACCGAAACCCGGGACACCGGCACCAGCATCCAGTTGTCCGTTCTGACCAGCAGGTGCGTCGCTTCGGCGGCACCGACCACCTGCTTCGACGAGAACCCGAAACCCGCGATCCCGTCGAAGCCGGGGAACAGCACCGACACCAGCGCCGTGGGCAGCAAAGGCCCCGGCACCAGGTTCTCGGCCGCCCGTTCCAGCATCACCGCGAGATCGGCGACCGTGCCGCCCTCCCGCGTCACCTCGAAGAACCCGACCTTGACGAGATCAGCCCACTCGTCCCCGGCGGCGTCCACGCTGTCGCGCAACGCGCGCTGGTCCCCGGTCGTGGCGATCGGCATGCGGCCTCCTCCAGTACATGAAGAAGTTTATAGAACGTGTTCTATTTCGGGCAACAGATCATGGCCGCCAAACCGATCGAGTATGATGAGAGCGCAGCTGCAACACGTTTCAGGAGGATCATCTCCGTGTCACCTTCGAAGTCGCGCACGGACGCGTTGATGGCGGGCGACGAGCTCAGCTCGGCGGCCCAGCGCGAGCGTCGCAAGCGGATCGTCGACGCGACGATCGCGCTGGCGTCCAAGGGCGGGTTCGACGCCGTCCAGATGCGTGCCGTGGCCGACCGCGCGGACGTGGCGCTGGGCACGTTGTACCGCTACTTCCCCTCGAAGGTCCACCTGCTCGTGTCGAGCCTCGCGGTGGAACTGGAGCGCGCCCAGGAGAAGATGGACCGCACCACCGTTCCCGGCGAGAGCCCCTACGAGCGCCTGCTGTTCGTGCTGGGCCGCATCACCAGGGGCCTGCAGCGCAACCCGCACCTCACCGAGGCGATGACGCGCGCGTTCACCTTCGCCGACGCCTCCGCCGGCGCCGAGATCGACAAGGTCTCGCTGCTGATGGAGAGCATGTTCACCAAGGCGATGAGCGACGACGCCCCCACCGACGAGCAGAAGGCCATCGCCCGCGTGATCGGCGACGTGTGGCTGTCGAACCTGGTCGCCTGGGTGACCCGCCGCGCCACCGCGACCGACGTCGCGAACCGCCTCGAACTCACGGTCCGCCTGCTGCTCAAGTGAGTCGTCCTGCGGGATGACCCACCGGTCACCCCGCCGAACGATGCCGGCGCACGCCGCCACCACTACCGTCTGTCCTATGAAGACGCTCCTGGTCGTCCTCGCCGTGCTGGCAGTGCTCGGCGGCGGAACCGTCGCGCTGGTGAACCACCTGGGCGGCTGGAACACGCTGATCGGCAAGTCCTGGGCCATCACCTACGAGGCGTCGGCCCAACCGGCGGACACCCTCGCGGACGTGACGTACGCCGAGTCGCCCGACCGCAACCGCAAGGAGACCCCGCAGAACGTCAGCACGGCGGCGCCGCTGCCGTGGACGACCGAGGTCATCGTCAACGCCGGCGAGAAGGCCCAGGTCGCCGTCACGCCGAAGGGCGACCAGGTGCTGACGTGCCGGATCCTGCTCGACGGCGTCAAGGAACTGGCGTCCGCCACGGGCAAACCCGGTGAGAAGGTCACCTGCGAGGCCGTGACCGGCACCTGAGCACGATCACCACCCGTGGTGCGCGAACGCCGCCCAGTACACGGGATCCGCGAGCGAGGCCGCCCTGCCGCGTTCCGCGAGGTGCCGCGCCACGCCCACCGGCACCACCCGGTCCGGGTCCAACGCCCACAGCTGCACCGCCCGCAACGCGTCGCGAGGCCGCATGTCGCCGCGCGCCAGGAAGTCGTAGAACACGCACATCAGCAACGCCGACTCGACGTCGTCCACCTTCCACTTCGTACCGACGACCCCGGTGGCCCCCGCCGCGCCGTACGCCGCCGCCAACGTGAGCCCCTCGTCGTGCAGGCCCGCCGTCAGGTCGCTCTCACACGCCGCCAGCACCACAAGCCCACCCGGCACCCCGTGTCGCCGCACGGCCGCATGCCGCAGCATCCGCTCAACGGACAGGTCCGCGCGCGCCAGTTCCAACGCCGACTGGGCCGGCGTGGCACCCGCACGGGCGTGACATCCCAAGTGCAGCAACGAGGCCCCGATCTCCTCCAGCACCTCGTCGGGAGTACCCACCCCGTGCACCGGTACTCCGGGCCCGGCCTGACCGTAGAAGTGCCCGTGCGGGTAGAGCCCGTGCAGGAACTCGGCCTCGTACTGCGTCGCCGCCAGCGTCCCGGCCGGGTTGCTCACCACCACCGGCGAGGCCCCCACCGGCTGCCGTTCCCGGTGCGCCAGTTCGCACAACTGGCGCGCGGACGCCGCGTACGTGAACCCGGCCTCGTGCACCGCGGTCCGCCCACCACCGGAGGCGGCGTGCCAGGGCACCACCCCCAACGCACCGGTCGGCACCAGTACGAGCCAGCCGGAAGTCCTGTGCAGCAACGGCTCCACCGCCACCCGCCACGCCCAGGCGCACAACGAGGGCAGCGCCTCACGTCGTCGCCGGTCGTCCAGCGCCAGGTACCGCCCGACTTCGCCGTCCGGACCGTCCAACAGCAACGGCAGCAGCACCTCGGACACCGAGCCGTCCGCCGACGTCACCAACGCCCGTCCGGAGTGGTCACCCTGACCGGGTACCAGGTGCACGAGCGCGACCGCATCCAGCGCCCGCAACGCGGAGGCGATCTCCTCCAGCGCAGGTGGCGTCAACGTCTCGACCTCGCTGCCCAGCGCGGCCAACGCCCGCCGCCGCACGTCGCTGGGCGCCAGGTCCTGATCCTCCCCCACCTCGAACTCGGCCGCGAGGTCGAGGTGTCCGGCCGCCTTCAGCTTCGCGGCGATGCCCGCGGTGGACGTGGCGCTGTGCAACACGAGTCCACGCCCCCACTCCACCGCCTCGACGGCCCGGCGGAGCTCACCCGACGCGGCACAGCGCAACGCCACGCGCTGACCGCGAGCAGCCGCGTCCGAAGCCTGCGCAGCCGCGTGCTCCCCGGTGCTCTGCGCCAGCACGTGCCGCGCCCTGACCTTCAGGGTGTCGAAACCGATCGAGACGGCGACCGTGCCGTACCCCAGTGGGAGGAGCTTCCAGCAGCTGTCCGCCAAGCCGTCCAGCAACCCGGTGGCGTCCCGCATGCCCACCGAGTCGGTGTTCACGGAGCTGTAGTGGAGCAACGCCTTGTCCAGGTCCGCCGTGCTCCGGGTGGCCATGTGCCGGGCGTGCCAGCAGATCGAGAGACCGAACGACGCGAGGTTGCGGTCGACGCCCGTGGTCGCCGGGTCGTCGCGGACCGCCTCCAGCTTGGCGATCCCGTCGAGGAACTTCGCGGTGTCGCCTCTCGCCGCCGCGGCGCCCGTGGATCCGTACAGGCCGGCCACGGTGGTCGCCGCGTACATCGCCGAGCCCGCCTGGAACACGTCGGCGGTCTTCCCGAGCTGGTCGAGGGCGTCCGCCAGCACCGCCACGTCGTTCGCGTCGCTGCCGTGCTTGAGCAGGCCCTGCAGGAGCAGCATCCGTTCCGCCACCAGCAGAGCCGGATCCAGTTCGCTGCGGTCCAGCTCCGCCAGCCTCGCGTAGATCTCGGCGACCGTCATGCCGATGTCGAGGCCGCCCCCGTCGGTGAGGAACGGTTCGACCGCGCGCAGGACGTCGTCGACATCGGCGACGTCGATCCCGCGCCCGAGCCTCGACTCGCGCACCGCGTGCAGGTGTCGTAAGCCCGCGTCGTGATCGTGGCGGCCGCCGTGCTCGTGGAACCTGCTGAGCAGCACCAGCCCCAGCATGAGCCAGGCCTGGTCGTGCTCCTCGCTACCCGGTTCCACCAGGCTCATCGCCTCCGCGCAGTGGCCGATGGCCGCCCGGTAGTGGTCCACGCGCTCCTGGACGGTCAGCAGCACCTCCAGCCGTGCGAGCTGGACCAGCAGGGTCGAGCGGAGGTCCGGGTCGAGTTCGTGGTCCGCGCACGCCTTCTCCAGGGCGGGTTTGGCGTGGCTCAGGGGGATGTTCGCCACGCCACCGCGGGCGTGCACCTCCGCCACGACCACGCCGTGCAGCGCCAGCGCGACGGTCTGGAGTGGATCGTCCGCGTCCGCCCTGGCGAAGTACTCGTTCAGCAGCGCGGCGGACTCGATCTCCGCATCGCGGTCGTTCGTTTCCTCGCCGTGGCTCGCGAGCACTGTCGCGTGCCGCACCAGCAGCTCGAGTGCCAGCGGACCTTCCGCGGTGACGGCGGCGCGGGCCGCGGCCAGGGCGCGCAACGCGGCCAGCCTGGTGTCCTGGTCGTCCGCCAGCTTGGCCCTCAGCATCGCCACCGCGCAGAGCCAGTCGGAACCGGGCTGCTCGTGCCGGGTGAGCCAGTCGAGCAGGCCCCGCGCCACCTGTTCCACGTCGCCGTCGCCGATCACCGACGCGGCAAGGGATTCGGGCACCTCGGCCAGCTCGTTCGTCACCATCGGCAGCAAGGCCAACGGCAGCTGCTTCGTCCAGCTCAGCTCGGTGGGTTCGCGCGTGCACGACCGCAGCAGCCGTTCGGCCTCCGCCCGGTCGGCGCGCCCGCGCAACGCCAGCGATGCCGTCGCCACGGCACGCAACGGCAGGAGCACCTCCGGTGGCGGCCCGTCCTCGATTCCGGTGAGCCGGTCGACCGTCCTGAGCGTGGCCTCGGCGTCGCCCGCCAGCCAGTGCGCCTCCAGGAGCGCGCTCCCGAGCAGTCCCTCGTCCGGCTGGGTGTCGAACGCGTCCTCGAGGTAGTCGATCAGCGAGGGCAGCTCCGCCGGGTTCTCGCGGGCCTGGCTGATCAGCAGGTCGCCGCGCCGGATCGCGTACTGCCCCTTGTGCTTCTCCCACTGGGGCGAGTGCTTGACGCTGTCGATCGCCCGCAACGCCTGCGAACGGCCGATCATCTCGTCGCGGTCCTCGGTGAAGAGGTCGCTCAGTTCGAAGGCGGCGTCCGGCACGTCCAGCGCGACCATCTCGTAGAGCGTGATCGCCTCCTGCCGGTCCGCTTCCCGGTCGCGCGCGTAGAGGTCGATCGTCGTGCCGGACCGGAACGACAACAGCCTCGCGAGGTCCAGCACGGTCTCGACGTCCTCGGTCACGTCGAGGCTCGCGTACAGGTGCTGCTCGGCCTCGTCGAGGAGTTCCGGCGCCGGGTTCTCGTCGGCGTTCAGCTCGCGCCGGAACTGCTCGCGCAGCGTCTGCCCCAGCAGGGACGACACCCTGGCTCCGTCTTCCTCGTCATCGGGCTCGCGCAGGGACAGGGCACGCAGCTCCGCGACGATCTCGGCGAGGTAGGGGCGGTCGCCGGTGTCGGTGACGTGGTAGCGGAGCTGGATCAACTCGACGAGGTCGAGGCGGAAGTAGAACGTGTCGGAGTAGCCGACCACCAGGCGCAGTTCGGCCACGGCGGCGTCGATCTCGTTCACGTCCTCCCACAGCTGGGCGCGGCAGCGGTGCCACGACGCGCTCAGGTAATGGGCCCACAGCCAGTCGAACGACGGTTCTCCCGCCACGGCCTGGATCCAGTCGAGGTGGTACCTGACGTCGTCGAGGAGCGCCTGGTCGCCGGGTTCGCCCTCGTCCAGTCGCGTCTCGAACTCCGAGAGCAACGACTCGACCAGGTCGAAGCGTTCGCGGTGGTCGTCGGCCATCAGGCGTCCACCGCCCGGCGGATCCCGCGCACGCACACCACGGTCAGCGGCACGTGCACCAGCAGGGCGGCCCAGAACGCGGCCTGGCCCCACAGCCCGGCGAACGACAGCAGCGGTTCGCGCAGGAACAGCAGCCACAGGAACCTCAACTCCGGCAACGGCTTCGCGATCGCAGCCAGCACGAGCACGGCCGGCACGGCGACCGTCAGCGTGCCGATCGTGTTCCGTCCCGACAGCGCGATCGCGGCGGCGACCGCGGCCAGCGCCAGCAGGTAGCCGCTCTGCAGGAACGCCGCGTAGCCACCGGGGTCGGCCGTGCTCACGTCGGCGGAGTAGATCATCAGCCTCAGCACGACGGCCGCCCAGAACAGCGAAGCCAGTGCCACCAGGGCCATCAGGGCGATCACCGCCCGGTTGGAGCTCCACCTGCTCACCCCGCGCGGCGCCGTCTCCGGTAGCCACGACCGGGCCAGCGACGCCAGCGCGAGGCCACCGGCGGTCATGAGCACCAGCCCGACCACGATGCCCTCCGCCCACACCTCGGCGAGCGAGGTCACCTGGCTCGCGATCAGGTCCGGCGAGCTGGCGGCGGTGAACAGCGGGAGGTGGGGCAGCGCGACGCCCAGCGCCGCGGCCGACACCACGCCGGCCGCGACCGCTCCTCTGGTCCTCACCAGCAACACGAGCTCGACGGCCAGCACCATCAACGGCAGTGCCAGCACCATCTGAGCCGACGCGCCGAGCGTCGCGGCCTGGCGTTCGCCGTCGGGACCACCGTTGAACGCCAGGTCGCCGTTGCTCAGCACCACCGCGACCCACGCGGCGGCGATCATCACGTACCAGAGCACGACGACCGCACCGATCTTCCGCAGGACGCCGCGAGCGGAGAACCTCCCGGTCTCACGCCGAGGCCGTTGCAGTGCGGCACGTTCCTGCAGGATCCCCTGGGCCAGCAGGGTCGCGCGGCCGTGCGCGGTCGAGGTAGACGGGAACTGCTTGGCGAGTGGGCGCCACCACGGCACGTTCGCCAGCCGCACCCACGGCGACGGTCGCAGCACCCGCGCGGCCTCGTCCGGGCGCAGCACGAGCAGCAAAGCCATGCCGTGCAAGCGTTCGCGCTCACCGCTCTGCAACGCGCCGGAGCCGGACCCGGTGATGATCCGTTCGGCGTCCTGCACCAGCACCGGGAGTTCGGCGGCGGCGCGGTCCAGCACGGCGCACCGCTCACCGCATCCGTGGTGACGGCAGCGATAGCCACCCGCGGTGCCGAGCACGTCCCCGAGCACGACCTCGCCCGCGAACTCGAAGCCGTCGGGTTCCGCGAGCACCGCCACCAGTCCGTCGCTGTCGACGGGACGGCCCCGGTAGCGCGGGGTGACCTCGGGCGCGAACGCCGCGCCGAACGCGAGCACGCCGCTGTGCAGCCGTGCCGAACCCGTCGTGGCTCCGCGCAAGCGCAGAACGTCGAACCGGTTCTGGAGTTCCTCCTTCTTCAACCAGGTGTCCAGGACCTGACGGCCGTCGCCGGTCAGCCAGCGTTCGGCGGCGTGCGGGTTGTCGAGCATCGCCACGGCCAGGTCTGCGGGGTCGGTGAACATCCGGCCGTCCACGAACGTGATCGGCGAACGTCCCGGCGCTGCGGCGTGCCCCCGCGCCGCCACCGGTGGGTTGCCACCCGCGAGCCAGTCCTCGACCTGCACCCACCCCCACCTGTCGGCGGGATCAGTCGTGAGCAGGCCGGAGATCAACGACCGCCACCGCTCGTCCGCGACATCGGTCAGGTCGAGCTCACCCAGCGCGCGGATGCGGTTGATGACCTCGTCGGACAGCATCTCGCCGTTGGGACGCTGGAACCGCATGTGCCCGGTGCACAGCTGGTAGGCGATCTCGCCGAGCGTCCACCACGGCCAGGGCCCGCCCTTCTCCTGCCAGTACTGCTCCGGCGGTGTGTAGGCCCGCGCGGCCATGGTGGTGCTGCCGATCTGCTGGCTCGCGGTGAACCCGACGACACCGCCGAAGTCCACGACGACGTACTGGCCGTTGGCGCGTCGCATCCAGTTGTCCGGCTTCACGTCGATCGGGTTGCGGCCCACCTCCGTCTGCCAGAAGTGCAACGCCTGCGCGAGTTCGCGCAGCACACCGAGCGCCCAGCCCGCGGACCACCCGGCGGCGAACCTCTCGCGGATCTCCTGGTCCAGCGTGGCTTCGAGGAGTTCGATCGCCACCCAGTGGATCGGGCCGTACGGGCTGATGAACGAGCCGTGCCCGCACAGTTGCGGCACGTGCCGCCGGAACTCACTCCTGTCCAGGTGCGCCAGCAGTGCCGTGTCCGCCTTGTGGTTCGCCCAGTGCACCTTCACCGCGATCTCGTCGCCCTGAGGCGTGCGGCACCGCCAGACCACGCCCTCGGTCCCGGTGCCGAGCACGGCCAGCGGTTCGAACCGGTCCCGCAGCTGGTCCGGGAACTCCGGCGTCTCCGGGTTCTCCCGCGGCGCGGCCACCGGGCCCTGCTGCACGGTGGGAACGGACTTGCCGTGCTGCGCGACCGTCGGGTTCGACCCTTGCTGCACGGTCGGCGTGCTGGGTCTCGGTACGGGCTCAGTCATCTCGTTCCCCTTCGAGCCACACGGTGACCACGCACACCGAGACGTTGTCCGGAGCGCCGGCCTCGAAAGCCGCTCGCACCAGCGCCCGCGCGGCGCCGAAGGACGACTCCAGCGCCGCCTCCTCGCGCACGACGGCAGCGTCCACGTAGGAGTGAAGTCCGTCCGAGCACAGCAGGAAGCGCAGGCAGTCGGCCGAATCCACCTCGCGCACCTGCGGCACCACCTCGCGGCCCGGCCGGCCGCCGAGCACCTGGGTGAGGGCGCCACCGGGTTCGGTGTGGTCCGTCGTGAGCTGCGTGACGAAGCCGGGTTCGACGTAGTACGCCCTGCTGTCGCCCACGTGGCAGAGCGTGATCACGTCGGTGATCAGCAACGCCGTGGCCGTCGTCGCCATCGATTCGAACTCCGGCTGGGACGCGCCCAGTGCCAGCAGGTCCTCGTGCACGCGCCCGAACGCCTGCGCGGGGTCGGCCACGACGTCCGGCAGCGCGGTGTGCAGGGCCGTCACCGCGAACTCACTGGCCACCTCGCCCGCCTGGTGCCCGCCCAGCCCGTCCGCCACGACGACCAGCACGGGTTCGGACGTCGCGCGCGTGAGCAGCACGGGCTCGGTCATCTCCCGCGGCGCCAGCCAGCCGAAGACGGACACCCTGTCCTCGTTGCCTGCGCGCACGAGTCCCCTGCTGGTGATCGCCGCGACCTCCACGCGCTTCACGACGGCAGCCCGAACTCGTCGTACCGCACTCCTTCGACCTGCAGCTCCACGTCCAGGCCGAGGCGCAGCACCTGGCCGGCCTCCAGGCGGCGCGGAACGGTGACCCGCCTGCCGTCCAGGTAGGTGTGGTTGACCGAGTCCTCGTCCCTGACGTAGAGGCGTCCGTTGAGCGGGTAGATCGTGGCGTGCAGTCGGGAGACCTGGGTGAGCTCCGCCATGCCCGGCACGGACGCGAGCGGCCCGGTCTCGCGGCCGATCTCCACGCCCTCGGGCGGGATCTCGATCAGGCGCCCCAGGAACCGCAACGTCAGCGCCTCAGCGGGTTCGGCGGCCGCCGGCGTCTCCCCGGTGGTGAACGCCGCCGCGCGGACCGCCTCCAGCATCGTCGCCGGGTGGACCGCGCAGAAACCGGGGCTGAGCGTGGAGGGACACCCTCCGGGGTCGTCGGGACAGCGGTAGATCACGGGCGCCATGCAGCCTCCTCGAACACGATCCCGTTGTCGCGCAGGCGTTTTTCGACCTTCGGCAGCACACCGGCCGGTGGCACCCCCACCAGCCACAACAGCCCGTCGTCCACCCGGACCTGCACCTGCGCCCGGCTCGCCAGGTCCACGAACGGCCGGTAGCGCTCCTCGCCGAGCGGCGTCAGCGGGACGAGCCGCTGGTTCGCCGACCCCCTCCAGATCAGCCCCGGCTGCTCGCCCGCCACGTACCGCCCGGTGATCACCGCGTCCACGTGGCCGAGCACCGCCCTTTGCTCGTCGTCCAGCTCGCCGAGCTCGTGTCCTGTGTACAGCAACACGTCCCTGCCCTCGAGTGGCACGGACGCCAGGAACTCGGTGAGAGCCGCGGCCTGCTCCAGCGGCTCGCCCCCGCTCACCGTCAGCCCGTCGACACCTGCCCGCACGGCCTCTCGCCACAGCTCCAGCAGATGGTCGACGCTCAGCGGAGTTCCGGCGCCGGCGTCCCAGGTGTCGCGGGACATGCAGCCCTTGCAGGCCAATGTGCAGCCCTGCACCCAGATCCCGAGTCGACGGCCGGGGCCCAGCGACGTGATCGGGTGCAGCACCCTGCTCGTTCTCAGCACCGCGTCACCTCAACCCGCCACCCCTGCGCTTCCGCGACCAGCGCATCGATTCGCCAGGTCTCGTCGGGTACCGGTGGTTGCCGCAGCACCATCTCCGACAGCGGGTTGATCAAAGCCGTCTCGACCGCGTTGTTCACCCCGCGTCCGCCGTGCCCGAGGTTCTCGACCGCCTTGTCGTACAACGTCCTGCGCGCGGCCTGCCCGATCTCGAGCCGCACCCGGTGCACGACGTCCATCCGGCGCACGACCGACGTGAGCGCCTTGTCCAGCAGCGCGGGGACGATCTCGGGTTGGATGAAGTCCATCGCGATGAACGCGTCCCCGAGCCGGTTGCGCAGCTCAGGTCTGCCGATCTTGTTGTCGAAGAAGAACTCGAACGACTGCTGCAACACCCTGCGCACCTCGACCGGGTCGTCCCGGTGGGTGAACCGCGGCGGCGCACCCGGCGGTGCGTGCGGATCGGTCACGCCGAGGTTCGAGGTGAAGATCAGCACGCTCTCGGTGAAGTACACGGTCGAGCCGCGGCCGTCGGTGAGCCTCCCGTCCTCCAGCACCTGCAGGAACAGGTCGAACAACCGCGGGTGCGCCTTGTCGATCTCGTCGAACAGCAGCACGCTCATCGGGTTGGCGCGCACCGCGTTCGTCAACTCACCGCCCGCGTCGAAGCCGACGTACCCGGGAGGAGCGCCGACGAGCCGTTCACGGGCGTGCTCCTGCTGGAACTCGCTCATGTCGAACCTGACCGGCTCCGCGTCCCTGCCGAAGATCAGCCGTGCCACGCCCTTCGCGAGCTCGGTCTTGCCGACGCCGGTCGGCCCTGCGAGGAACAGCACACCGCGCGGCCGGTTCGGCGAGCTGGACGACTGCGCACCGGTCAGACCGGCCGCCGACCGCATGAAGATCTCGACGGCCTTTTTCACGGCGTGGTCCTGGCCCATCACGCCGATCGCGGCGGAGTCGGCGTTCGCGATCGTGTCCACGATGGACGACACGGCCCACGGGTTGTCCCGCACGCCCACCCGGTACAGCCGTGCCGCCTCGTCCAGCCTGCTGACCGGCAGGCCGCGGTCGACGGCCACGCTGCTCACCGCGAGCACCTCGGCGTTGCTCATCCCGTGCGTCACCGAGACGAGGTTCTCCGCTGCCTTGTCGAGGGTGCGCTGGTCGACGACCTGGCCCGCCTTGCTCGAGACCACGGTGACCGCGTGCCTCGCCGCCGCGAGCCGTTGTTCGGCGGGCGCGGCCGGGATGGTGATCACCTTGACGGTGCGCGGGGAGATCGCGAACTCGACCGGCAGCTGCTCCTCGCGTTCAGCGACCCAGAAGACCGTGTTGTAGGGCATGACCGGCGACGACCCCGGCACCGGACGGGCCTCGTGCGCGAGTGCCTCCACCGCCGCCATCAGCAGCTTGCCCTCCCCGGTCAGCTCGGCGCGCGGCGAGCCGAGCCTGGCCGCGAACGGGAACAGCAGACCGATCGGCGCGGCGCGGAACGTGACGATGTCGCGCAACACCCGGCGCGTCCGGCGCAGCACCAGGTCGTCGGGCGCCCCTCCGTCCCTGCCCGGCGCCGACAGCGCGTCGTCGGCGATGAACTCCTTCAACGCGTCCGGCAACCGCAGTTCGTCGTCGCGCAGGCGCCACACGTCCAGCCGGTCGCGGGCGACGTCGAACACCGAGAGCGCGGCGAACCCCCGCCTCCGGCACGACCGTTCGACCACCTGCGGGAGGTCGAAGGGCAGCAGCTGCGGCCCGGTCTCCGCCGGCAGGAAGTAGCGGTCGCGGACGTTGCCCACCAGCAGGACCTGCGGGTGGGTGATGAGTGAGAGGTCGAGTTCGCGCACCCAGGCGGGCACCTCAGCGTTCACGTTCCCGCTCCTTCACCCTCTTCGTCTCGTGCCTGCGCTGCCTGCCGGGCAACGGCGAGGGCGCGACGGGGACGGGTCTGCCCGGTTCACCGCGCAGGAACGGCGCGTCACCGATGTGCACACCTCGTTCCCGCAGCTTGGCGTGCAGTTCCGGGAGGGTCTCGTCGCAGTAAGCCGTCTGCACCGCCAGGGCATGCACGCCGCTCGCCGCCCGGTCGTCGGCGCGGACCACGGCCGTGAGCAGCGACTGACCATCCTCGGGCAGCCGGACGAGCAACCCGTAGCCGTCCTGGGCGCGGAACCCGACGACGGCTTCGTTCTCGGTCGTCAGCAACGACTCGAACTCCTCGCCGACCACGCACCCGAGTTCCTCCAACGCCTGGGCGGCCGCGTCCGCGACCTGCTCGCGGTGGCGGGCGCGGTCCTCACGTTCGATCGAGCCGAAGACGGCGCCCGCTGCCGCGTCGAGGTCAGCCGTGGTCATGACGAGCTCGCGCAACGACTCCTGCTCGGCGGCAGCGGCATCGCGCACCAACTCCAGCAGCCGCACCCGTTCGGCCTCCAGGGTCGTGGCGGCGCGGCGGCGCGCGACCGACTTCTGGATGATCACCGCGATCTCCAGCGACAGCGTCCTGGCGCGCACCACCGTCGTGGCCTCCACGAGTTCCGTGAACGCCTCTCGCGCGGACGCGACGCCCTGTTCGTCGCAGCGGTGGCCCTGGCTCTCGATCAACGACTCGGCGTCGGCGACCGCGCTGCGCACCGCGAGCGTCTCGCGGTCCGGTTCGGACTGGGCGCGCGCCAGTTCGTCCCGCGCGGACAGTCCGGTCACGACGGTGTGCCGCGCGACCTTCCCGAACTCGGCCTGCCACCGGCTCCGCCAGGCATCGTTGATCGACTCGTCGGCGTGGTCGAGCGCGGTGGTCACGCGCCGCAGCAGCTCCTGCAGTTCGTCACTGGTCGTGTCGTCGGTGAAACCGGCCCTCACGGCCGGGATCGTGAGTCCGATGCCGCGCGCCCTGGCCCGCACCCCGTCGTACCGGGCGAGGGCGGAGGCCACGCCGGCGCGCAAGTCGCGCCTGCGTTGCGCTTCGACGTCAGCGGCAGAGAGGTAATAACCGACGGATGAGCTCATTGAACCTCACGCATGTCCTGGATGTGCGGACGAAGAAAGAAGCTACGTCCCGCTCCACGCATTTCCCGGGCACGACAATCAAATGTCCTCTTTCTGACCAAAATTTCACGGTGAGGCCGGGGCAGAATGTCCTGTCTACGGAACAGGAGTGGTGCGCGTGGCGGTGCAGCACATCATCGACGCGCTCGTCGCGGACTGGGACAGGGTCACCCACCTGCTCGGATCCCACGGGCGTACCCGGTTGCGCGGGCTGGTCGACGCGCTGCGGTCCGCTCAAAGCGCCGACGAGCGGGCCGCCATCGCACACGCCCTGACGCGGTTGCTCGGCGAGCTCCTCCCCCATGACGACCCTGTTTTCGCCGACGCCGGGGTCCGTTATGCCAACCCGGGACAAATTCGCGAGCTCGACCGCCTGCTCGTTGCCATCTCCGGTGACGTCAACCTGTACGGGCGGCCGCGCAGCGCGAAAGAACGCATTCTCACGCACGAGTGGGAATCGGCTGCCGATCTGCGCGAACGCGGGCACGCCCCGGACGCGTTCGGGGTGATCAAGCTGCACCGCGACGACGGCAGTGCGTCCGTGCCGCTGTTCCAGTTCGACGAGTCGGGTGCACCGCTGGAGGTCGTGTTGCGGGTGAACTGGTTGCTGCGCGCCCACGAAGACCCGTGGGGCGCGGCCGACTGGTGGTTCAGCGCGAACGCCTGGCTCACCGAGCCGCCGTACGAGCTGATCGGACGGACACCCGACGACCTGCTGGTGGCGGCCGCCGTCGCGCTGACGGAGGGCTGACCCGTGCCCGACATGGCTCCGCCCCCTCATCTCACCGGCACTCCGAAGCGCGAGACGATCGAAGCCGGACGGACCTTCTACCGCGTGCACGCCGCCACGCTCGACCCGCGGATGTTCGATCCCCGGCACGACAGCGCGTTCGGCGGGGGCCGGTTCGACGCGTGCAACGGCGCCTCACACCACACGCTGTGCATGTCCGCGGCCCCGGAAACCGCTGTGGCGGAACGGTTCTTGCGTGAGTTCGCGGTCACCCGCGGGGTCCAGCGCATCCTGCCGGGCGCCGCGCTCGCCGGTCAGGTGCTCAGTGAGGTCAGGACGACCCGCCCGCTCAACCTCATCCGCCTCCTCACGACGCCAGAACTCGGGCAGGTGCACCAGGACTCCTGGCTCACCACGACCACACCGGACAGCTTCCCCAAGACCCGGCAGTGGGCCGCGTGGCTGTACGAGAAGGTGCCGTGGGCGGACGGGATCCTTTGGCAGTCGATCGAGGACATGCCCCGGGAAACGGTCGTGCTCTTCGACCACCGGTGCACCGCCCCGCCGGTGTCGGGAGTCCAGCGTGCGCTCGACACGCCGGAGCAGCTGTCCTGGCTGGGCGACCTCCTCAAGCCGTACGGGGTGGAGGTCGACCTGCCGCCGGCCCCGCCGAGGTTCTTCATCAACTTCCGCACCGGTGACGCGGAGGCCGTACCCGAACTGCTGCACCGGGAACTGGTCCGCCGGCTGGGCGAGCAGGCCGTCTTCTACGACGTGCGGTCGATGCGGCCAGGCCTGCCGGACTTCACCGAGGCGCTGGAGGAGAACGTCCGCAACTGCGAGACGCTGATCGCCGTCGTCGGCAGGCGCTGGGAGAGCCAGACCAACAACGACGGCGTGCGGTTCCTCGACGATCCGCAGGACTGGGTGCGCAGGGAGCTGGTTCTCGCACACCAGCAGGGAAAGAAGGTGGTTCCAGTGCTCGTCGGGCTGAGAGGCGCACTCAGGGTCGAGCAGCTGCCGGAAGAGCTGCACCACCTGGTGCACGTCCAGGTCCACCACCTGCGCCGCGGGTACGGCGACCACGACATCGCGGTATTGGTGGACGAGTTGCTGCGGGACTGAGACGGGCGCCCCGAAAGGAGTTCCGGGGCGCCCGTGCGCGGTCAGACGTTGTCGGTGTGCGTGACGCCCGCGTTGCGGTAGTCCTGCACCGCCGTCTTCACCTGGGCCGGGCTCAGCACCTGGTCCTTGGCGAAGTACACGTAGTCGACCTCCTGCTGGTAGGCGCGTTCGGCGCTGCTGCCCTGCAGGCCGCCCGAGATGAACCAGAGGTTGAAGTTGATCGACATCGGCGTCTCCGGGTAGTACTTGTCGCCGTGGTCGGCGACCAGGTTGCCGTCGATGTAGTACTTCACCCGGCCGTTCGCCACCTGGAAGACCAGGTCGTGCCAGCCGTTGTAGCTCTGGCGCTGGGAGTTGTGGATGTTGTCGGCCACCCACGGCTCGTTCTGGTAGGTCTCCCAAGTGGTCTCGTACATGATGTTGCCCTGCTCGCCCCAGCCGCCGTTGGGCAGGTACTCGAAGTCGATCTCCCCGTAGTCCGGGGCCATCGGCGCGTCGAGCGGGGTGATGGTGAAGAACGTCTGCACGACGTGGTCACCGTCGGGGCCGAAGACCGGGGCGTCGCTGAACTTCACCCGCGAGGCGTAGGTGCCCTCGAAGAACTTGCGCTGGTGGAACATCTCGGTCTGCTTGGCGGCGGAGCCGTTGTTCCACGAGTCGAGGCGCATGACCTTCTGGCCGTCGACGGTCGGGAACGTGACGCGCGAGGCGTCCCACTCCGCGCCGGGGACGCCGGGGCCACCCGCGCCCGAACGCACCGTCCAGCCGCGCTGGCTGATGCGCGAGTCGCTCGAGCTGGTGTAGGCGAAGTCGTCGAACAGCTTGGGGCCGTTGGGGTTCGGCGGCGTGGAGCTGGTCGTCGTGGTGGTGGGTGGGCTGCCGCCTGGCGGGGTGCCCCACAGCAGCGTGCTGCCGCGGTGGACGGTCACCTTGTTCGACGCCGAGTAGTTGCTGTCAGCGCGGAACGAGTAGTCGTCGGTCTGGGTGATCGGGCCCCAGTTGGTGCGGTAGAAGCGGAGTTGCAGGTCGCCCGAGTCGGCGCCGGCGTTCAGGGTGCCGGCGCCGGAGGTGAAGCCGACCTCCAGGTAGCGGTCGGCGGGGCCACCGGTGAGGGTGCCGAACTGGCCGGTGACGTTGCCGCAGCCGCGCACGGCCCACGAGCAGGCGAACCGGTAGCCGACGTCCGGGGTGTCGGCCTTGAAGTAGTAGCGGATCTTCACCTCGGACAGCGGCACGCTCGTGCTGCCCGAGTTGACCAGCTTGAACCAGGGTTCCGCCTGGTCGGTCGTCGCACCGGACGCGCTGGTCCGGTACTGGGCGGTGATCGCGTCGGCGGCGAACGCGTTCGGTGCGACGGCCAGTGCGGCCACCGCCAGCGCCGCGCAGGACGCGGCTAAGAGTGCTCGCAACGTTCTCTCCTCATTTCGGCAGGGACGGACAGGGCGGCGAGCCTGGACGAGTGGAGGCGCATCCGGGTGGTGAAGCCCTCCCACTCGGGGCGCTGGGACCAGAGGGTGTCGGCCAGCGCGGCAAGTCGGGGAAAAGCCAGGTACTCCAGGTGGTCCCTGGAGCGGACGTGCTCGGTCCACAGCTGGCACTGGGCGCCGAGCACGCCGTCGGGCAGCGGCACGTCGTAGACGTCGCGGGTGGTGACGACGAACCCGGGCTGGCCGGGTGGTTCGTGCGCGCCTTCGGTCTGCGGGTAGTCGAGGTAGGTGGAGGTGTGCGGGGCCATCACGACCGGCTGGCCGCGTTCGAGTGCTTTGGTGGCCTGGGTTTCGTCCTTCCACGGCATGAGGACGGACCTCACGTCGCTGGTCGGTTCCCACGCCGCCGGGGTGCGGCCGTGGTCGAGCACGTACTTGCTCGCCTGCTTGAGGAACTGCGCGTGGACGGTCTCGGGCAGCAGGCACTCGTCGCCGCCGAGGTGGACGTGCTCGCCGGGGAACACGTCCAGCACCTCGGCCAGCACCTCGCGAACGAAGCCGAGGGCGTGCATCCCGAACGCGGCGTCGCTGATGCCCCACCGGGTCCAGACGGGCAACGGCTCGGGGGCGATGCCGAGAGCGGGGTACGCGGCCAGCGCCGCGCGGGCGTGTCCTGGCATCTCGATCTCCGGCATGATCCGGATGCCGCGCTCGGCGGCGTGCGCGACGAGTCCTTCCAGTTCGGCACGGGTGTAGGTGCCGCCGTGCGGGACGCCGTCGCCGTTGGTCTCGGTGCGCCAGCCGCCGATCGACGTGAGCAGCGGGTGGGCCGGGACCGGCATCCGCCAGCCCTGGTCGTCGGTGAGGTGCAGGTGCAGGACGTTGAGCTTGTGCAGGGCCATCAGGTCGATGAGCCGGCGCACCACGTGCACCGGCTGGAAGTGCCGTGCCGTGTCGAGCATGAACCCGCGCCACGGCAGCCTCGGCACGTCCCGGATGTCGACGCCGGGCAACGTCCACTCCACTTCGGACACCCGGCTCGAGCGCAGTGCCTGCGCCGGCAGGAGCTGGCGGATGGACTGGACGCCGTGCGCCAGGCCGTTGCGGGTGGCGGCCCTGAGCAGCACGCCGTGCTCGTTGACGGTGAGCGCGTAACCCTCCTCGCCGAGCCCGACGAGCTTGGCGTCGAGCGCCATGACGATCTGGCCGTGGTCCGCGAGCGGCAGCGCCAGGCCGGTGGCCGGTCTGAGCAGCGTGCGCAGCAGCCGCGCGGCCGGTTCGGCGCCGGGCGTGGCCCGGACGCTCGTGCCGCAGTCGAGCGTGAAACCCCTGCTGCGACGGACCATCCTGGTCGGGAGTGGCACGATCACCCCTTCACCGCCCCTCCGACGATGCCGGTGGTGACCCGGCCCTGCAACACGACGAAGATCAGCAGCACCGGCAGCATGAACAGCGTGGAGGCGGCCATCGTGGCGCCCCAGTCGGTGCCGAAGGTGTTGTTGAACGACGACAGCCACACCGGCAGCGTGCGGTCGTCCTGGTTCTTGATGATCAGCACGTTGGCGAAGGCGAACTCGTTCCAGGCCGTGATGAACCCGAACAGCGAGGTCGCGAGCAGTCCCGGTGCGAGCAGCGGGAACACGACCTTGCGGAACGCCTGCCCGCGCGTGCAGCCGTCGACCTGCGCCGCCTCCTCCAGGTCGACCGGGATGGCGGCGAGGAACCCGCGCAGCGTCACGATCGTGAACGGCAGCGTCATCATGAAGTAGACCAGCGTGAGGATCCAGAGCGTGTCGAGCATCCCGGTGTCGCGCGCGATCACGTAGATCGGGATCAGCAACGCCTCCCAGGGCGTCATCTGCGCGATGAACACCATCAGCACGAACGCCCTGCGGCCCTTCCACCGCAGCCGGGCGATCGCGAACGCGGCGAGCAGTGCGACACCGAGGGCCAGCAGCACCGCCCCTCCCGCGACCAGCAGGCTGTTGCGCCAGAACGAGAAGAACCCCTGCGCGGCGATGGCCGTACCGAAGTGGTCGAACGTGAGCGGGATCGGCAGGAACGTCGGCGTCTCGCTCTGGATGTCCTTGGTGGGCTTGAACGCCGTCAGCACCATCCAGTAGACGGGGAAGACGGAGAGCACGAACACCACCAGCGCCGCCGTCGTGCGGGAGATCCTCCCGAGCATCATGCTTCCCGCTCCTGCCGGTAGAGCTGGCGGAAGTACGCCAGCAGTGCGAGCACCAGCAACACGACCATCAGCATCGAGACCGCGGCGCCGAGGTCGTAGCGCTGCAACGACTGCGCGACCTGGAAGGCGTAGACGGGCAACGTCGTCGTGGCCTGCCCGGGACCGCCCTGGCTGATCACCCAGATCTGCACGAACGCCTTGACGACCCAGATCACCTCCAGGCACGTGATCAGCCCGAACATGGCCCGCAGCATCGGGAACGTGATGGTGGTGAACACCCGCCACGCGCCGGCGCCGTCGATGCGCGCCGACTCGTACAGCTCCTGCGGGACGGTGATCATCGCCGCGTACAGCGACAGCGCGGCGAACGGCACCGACTGCCAGACGATCAGCGTGACGAGGATGCCGAACGTCGCGTCGCCGTCGGCGAACCAGGTGTAGCCGCGGTACTCCTCGAAGCCCAGCGCGACCAGCGCCCAGTTCACGATGCCGAGCCGCGACTGGAAGAGCCACTGGAACACCGTGGTGGCCGCGATGATCGGCGTCGCCCACGTCAGCACCAGGCCGCCCATCACCAGGAACCGCAACCACTTCCCGAGCCGCACCAGCAGCAGCGCGACCAGGGTGGACAGCACCATGATGAGCACGACGTTGATCGCGGTGAACCACAGCGTCCGCTTGACCACGCTCCAGAACTCGGGGTCCTGCAGCACCTTCGCGTAGTTCGCCAGGCCGACGAACTCCGCGTCGCCCCGGACGAGCTGCGGCAGCCCGAACTCCTGCAGCGAGATGATCACGTTGCGCACCAGCGGGTAGAACAGCAGGTACGCGGTGGTCAGGAGGGTGGGCGCGATCAGCAGGTACGGCAGGACCGGACGCCTGCGCCTCGGCGGCGGGGCCGGTGCGGTCTCCCGCACCGGCCGCTCGGCGAGGAGCGTCATTTGCCGGAGTTGAGCGCTTGGGTGATCACTTCGTCGGCCTTCGCCGCGGCCGTCTTCGGGTCGGCGCCGGTCAACACCGCCGTCTGGAACTCCTTGATCGGGTTGCGGGCCTCGACGGCCGCCCAGTTCGGCGAGTTCGGCGTGGCGAACCCGTTCGCGGCGCCCTGCGCCATCGCCGCCGTGCCCGGATCACCGCCGACCGAGCCGGCCAGCGACTTGCGGTTCGGCACGTAGTTCATCGCCTTCGCGAGCTCGACCTGCCACTTCTCGCCGGCCAGCGCCTTGACGACCTCGTACGCGCCGTCCTGCCTGCTCGACGCCAGCGGGATGATCAGGTCGGAACCGCCGGTGAACACCGCGCCGGGCTTGTCGGCGGTCTTGCCGGGGATCGGGAAGAAGCCGATCTTGCCTTCGAGCGCCGGGTTGGCCTTGGTGACGAGCTTCGCCGCGCCGGGCACCGCGATGAACTGCGCGACCTTGCCGCCCGCGACCACGTCCGTCTGCTGCGGCTTGGACTCGTCGGCGTCCTTCGGGCCGTCGCCGAGCGCCTGGAGCTGTTTGTAGAAGTCCATGCCCGCCAACGCCTCGGGCGTGTTGAGCGAGCCCTTCCAGCTGCCGCCGTCCTGCTCGGCGAGGTCGCCGCCCTCGTCCCAGACGAACCCGGACAGCGTGTACCAGTTCTGGCCGGGCAGGTAGATCCCCTGCTGCTCGCCCTGGTCGAGCTTGGCGGTGGCCTCGAGCCACTCCTGCCGCGTCCTGGGCGGCTTGACCTGCGCGGCCTCGAAGAGGTCGGTCCGGTAGAGCACGACCCGGTTGGCCGCGTAGAACGGCACGCCGAACTGCTTGCCGTCCACCGCGCCGGGGTCGGCGAGGCCGGGGATCCAGTCGTCGCCCTGCAGCTCGGACTTCTTGCCGGACAGGTCCGTGACGCCCTTGCTGGCCACGTACTGCGCGACCTGGGTGTTGCCGACCTCGATCACGTCGGGCGGATCAGTGCTGGCCAGCGCACTGGTCACCTTCTGCGTGATGCCGTTCCACTCCTGGATCTGGATCTTCAGGTCGAGGTCCGCGTGGTCCTTCTCGAACTCGCCCTCGAACTTCTGCACGAACTCCTCGGTGGCCGTGTCCTTCATGAGCCACACGGTGATCTCCTGCTTCTCACCCCCTCCGGCCTCCGTGCCGCAGGCGGACAAGGCGAGTGCAAGAACCAGTAAGGCAGCGGAGCGCGACACGACTCACCTCTCGCTGGGATGTGACCAATTGGTCAGGTCTCGACGGGTGAGGTAGAAAGTGGCATAGACCACTTCTCAGGTCAATACCCAGCTCGGACGCATGAGAGCGCTCTCGATCTTCAACGGACTGGTTACTTACCAGTGGTATGCCATACTGGCCGCCGACGAAGCGGAGAGGCATGGCCGAGGCGATCCTGAAGCGCGAGCGCGTCCGCGACTACCTGCTCGAACTCATCGAGACCCACCCCGCGGGCGCCCCCATCCCGGCGGAACGCGTGCTGTGCCAGCAGCTCTCGGTCTCCCGCCCCACCGTCCGCTCCGCGGTGGAGGAACTGGTCAACACCGGCCTGCTGGTGCGCCAGCACGGCAGGGGCACCTTCGTGGCCCGCGCCAAGATCACCCAGGAGATGGTGTCGGACACCGGCGCGATGTCGCTGCCCCAGGCGGGCGGCACCTGGTCGTCGCGCGTCCTGGAACACGCCCGCATCCCGGCCGGGGCACGGGTCGGCCGGCGGCTGCACCTCTCCCCCGCCGCCGAGATCCACTACATCGCCCGGCTGCGCCTGGTCGACGGCGAGCCGATGGCGTTGGAGTACCTGCACGTGCCGGCTGCCGTCGCGCCCGCGTTGACGTTGCACGACATGGAGTCCGGCGACTTCTACGAACGGCTGCGCGAGCACGGCGTGCACGTTTCCGAGGCGGTGCAGTCGATCGAGCCCACCGTGGTGAACGAGTCCGAGGCTTCGCTGCTCGCGGTTCCCGTGCTGGCACCGGCCCTGCTGTTCGAGCGGCTCACCACGGACGCCGAGGGGCGGCAGGTGGAGTACGTGCACTCGATCTACCGGGGCGACCGGTACAAGATCGTGTCGAGGCTGACGCTCGGGGCGTCGCCGCGCAGCACCGTGGGCGTGCGGGCGAGGGTGAGCGGCGACCCGTTCTGACTCAGGTGAACCGCACCGAGAAGCTGTCCACGAAGTTCTGCGCCTTCTCCAGCGTGTGCGAGCTGTAGGTGCCGCCCGCCCGCGCGTCCAGCAACGCGTTCTGCTGCGCGTCCAGCATCAGCCGCTGCAACTCCCGGATCTGGTGCACCTCGCTGTCCGGCTCCGGTTCGACCAGCATCTTCTCGATGTTCTCGCTCATGAACACGGTGCGCTCGCGGGTCCGCTCCAGCACGTCGTCGGTGAACGGGTCGCCGTTCTCGCGGCACAAAGTGGGGCTGGCCAGCAGGTCCTGGGTGGCGACGACGAGCTCGTTGGCCAGACGGGCGTATTCGCGACGGCCGTGTTCCTCGTCGTTGCCGCGGATGCCGAGCCACTTGATGACCAGCGGCAGCGAGCCGCCCTGCACGACCAGGGTCAGGATCGCGACGGTGAACGCGATGAGGATCAGCTCTTCGCGGTGCGGCAGGTCGGTGGGCAGGGTCTGGGCGGCGGCCAGCGTGACGACGCCGCGCATGCCCGACCAGGCGAGGACGGCACCGCCGCGCCAGCTCAGGCCCTCGCTCGCGTAGAACGCCACGTCGGCCTGTTTGCGTTGCAGGGCACGGACTCCTCGGTCGTAGCGCTTCTCCTCGCCCGGGCGCGGGCCGCGTTCGAGGAATCGGTCCAAAAAGGAGTCGAGCTTACCGGTGAACGCGTCCGCGCGGCGTTGCTGGCGGCGCAGCATGGCGATCAGCGGGATGACGAACACCCCGCGCAGCAGGACCAGCGCGACCGTGGCCAGTGCGCCGATCAGCAACGTGCGCACCACGCCCTCGTCCGCCACGGCACCGATGACGGCGGTGAGTTCGAAGCCCATCAACAGGAACACGCCGTTCTCCAGCAGCAGCTGGATCGTGCGCCAGTTGGTGCGTTCGGAGATGCGGTCGTGCGCGGTGAACCGGCGTGCGCTCAGGTGGCCGGTCACCAAACCCGCGATGACGACCGCGATCACGCCCGACGCGTGCGCCTCCTCGGCCGGGATGAACGCGAGGAACGGCACCACGAACGAGATCGCGGTGGTCAGCACGGGCTGGCCCTGGATCTTCGACCGCACCCACACCGACACCAGGCCGACCGCGAACCCGATCGCCACGCCCACCGTGACGGCGTAGGCGAAGTCGCCCAGCGCGTCGCCGAACGTGACGCTGGCCGTGATCGCGAGGACAGCGGTGCGCAGCAGCACCAACGCCGTAGCGTCGTTGACCAGCCCCTCACCCTCCAGGATGGTCACGAGCCGCGGTGGCAGGCCGAGCCGCTTGCCGATCGAGGTGGCCGCGACCGCGTCCGGCGGGCTGATCACCGCGCCCAGCGCGAGCGCGGCCGCGAAGCCGATGTCCGGGACCAGCCACCAGATCAGCAGGCCCGTCCCGAACGCCGACACCACGACGAGCAGCACCGACAGCGAGCCGATCGTGGAGAAGTCCCGCCGGAAGTCCACGACCGGCACGTTCACCGCCGCCGAGTAGAGGATCGGTGGCAGCACGATCACCAGGATCCACTCGGGTTCCACGTCGAGGTGCGGCGCTCCGGGGAGCTGGCTGCACGCCATGCCGACCAGCACGAGCAACACCGGTGCCGCGACGCCGAGCTTCGGCGCGAAGTACGACACCGCCACGATGATCAGCACGGCCGCGACCGCGAGCAAGGCCCATTCCTGCATGACGTGCAGTTTGCTCGATCAGGACGGACCTCGCCCGGGGAGCCACGCCGGTCAGGAAGCGGGGAGCACGTGGCGCCCGTCACGGTCGGTGCTCAGGCACAACGAGCAGATCTCGCCACCCTGCGCGCTCGCCGTCATGTCCGGCCGCTCGTACGACTCCTCGCACACCACGCAGTCGTACCGCGTGCCGCTCGGGTTGCCGTCGGGGTCCAGCAGCGGTTCCGCGATGCCGTCGTCGGTGCGCCGCAGGTAGAACCGGCCGCGCGTGACGACCGCGAGCAGCGGCGTGAGCACGATCGGGATCCCGACGGCGACCAGCGGCGAGTACGGCTGGATGCCCGCGCCGAACAGTCCGAAGTAGACGGAGATGGACAGGATCGACGACGCGAGGAACGACCCGACGCCGACCGGGTTGACCGCGAACAGCATGCCCCGGCGGAACTCCGGCTGCTTGGGCGAGAGCTTGAGCAGGTACTTGTTGATCGCGATGTCCGCCGCGACCGTGACGACCCACGCCATCGCGCAGTTCGAGTAGAAGCTCAGCAGGTTGTTGAGGAAGCTGAACATGTCGGCTTCCATCAAGATGAGCGCGATCGCGAGGTTGACCAGCACGAACACCAGCCGTCCCGGGTAGTGCTTCGTGACGCGGGTGAACGAGTTCGTCCACGCCAGCGACCCCGAGTAGGCGTTGGTGACGTTGATCTTCACCTGGCTCAGCACCACGAGCACCAGTGCCAGCGGCACCACCAGCCACACGGGCATGAACTGCTTGAACACCCCGGTGAACTGCTCGATCGGCTCCACCGCGGCCACCTTGCCGACCGCGTCGAGCACGTAGATCGCGAGGAACGCGCCGATCGCCTGCTTCAGCGCGCCGAAGACCACCCAGCCGGGCCCCGCCATCACCATCGACGTCCACCAGGCCCGGCGGTTCTCGGCCGTGCGCGGCGGCATGAACCGCAGGTAGTCGATCTGCTCGCCGATCTGCGCCATCAGCGACAGGCACACGCCAGCGCCGAGCATCACCGCCGCCAGGTTCACCCCCTGGTCACCGTACGACAGCCACCGGCTGACCGACGACGGGTCCGCGATCACCAGGTACAGCAGCGGCGCCACCATCAGCAGCAACCACAGGGGGTTCGTCCAGCTCTGGAGCTTCGCGAGCACCTTCATCCCGTAGATCACCAGCGGGATGATCACCAGCGTCGACGCCAGGTACCCGAGCCACAACGGCAGGCCCAGCGCGTACCGCAGGCCCTGCGCCATGATCGAGCCTTCGAGCGCGAAGAAGATGAACGTGAAGCTCGCGAAGATGACGCTCGTGAGCACCGAACCGTAGTAGCCGAAGCCCGATCCACGCGTGATCAGGTCGAGGTCGATGTTGTACCGGGCCGCGTAGTAGGCCAGCGGGAAACCGGTCACGAAGATGACGACGGCCGCGAACGCGATGGCCAGCAACGCGTTCCCGGTGCCGTGGGTGAGAGCGATGCCCGCGCCGATCGAGAAGTCCGCCATGTAGGCGATCCCGCCGAGCGCGGACGCCCCGACGACGGCCGGCGTCCAGCGCCGGTACGTGCGCGGGGCGAACCGCAGCGTGTAGTCCTCCAGCGTCTCCTTGGACGCCGCCGGAGCCTCCGCGCGCTCCGCAACCTGGTCAAGGGTCATGGAGTCCGACGCTACGAAACGCGCGTTTCCAGCGTTCACGCGGTTTGTGACGGCCGGGTCACGCTACGTTCACCGACCGCGGTGGACGCGAGTGGGGCCTCGGCAACGCCGTCGAGGCGTTCACGGACACGCTGGAAGACGTTCAGGCCCTGTCCTGCTGGTCTGTCCGGTGGCAGGCGCGGGTGAGCGAGCCGGAGGCGGACAGTGCCTAGTCCGCCAGCTTCCAGATCCGCACGATCTTGTCGTCGCCACCCGCCGCGATCCGCTTGCCGTCCGGCGAGAACGCCACCGCCTGGATCTGCCCGGCCGCCCCGATCACGGTGGCGCGGATCTTCTTCGTCTCCACGTCCCACAGCTGCACGAAGTTGCCCTGCCCCCAGGCCGCGACCGTGTCGCCGTCCGGGTGGAACAGCGCGCTCGACAGCGTGAGGTCGTCGTCCGCGCGCGGGAAGACCGCCTTGCTCTGGCCGGACGTGACGTCCCAGAGCTGCATGCTGTTCGTGCCGTCGCCGTCCACGACCGCGAGGGTCTTGCCGTCGGGCGAGAACGAGCCGCCGTCGCCGGTGGAGTCGTTGATGGTCTTGACCAGCTTGCCCGTGGCCGGGTCGACGATCCTGATCTCCTGGTACTTGCTGCCCGCGTACGCGAGCAGCTTGCCGTCCGGGGTGAACGACAGCTCGCTGCTGCCGCGCGCCTCGGTCAGGCCGATCCTGACCTTGCGCGTGGCGACGTCCCAGACCAGCATGCGGCCGGTGTGGGTGACGCCCACCAGGGTCTTGCCGTCGGGGTGGAAGCGCAGCGTCTTCATGATCGAGCGGCTCTCGTCGAGACCGCCGATCATCGAGCGGTCGGCGAGGTTCCACAGGTACGTGGTGAAGTCGCCGGTGCGGTTGCCGCCCGCCGCGAGGATCTTGCCGTCCGGGCTGATCGCGACCGCGGTGGCCGCGGCGCCGCCGGGCCCGGCGGGCAGCTGGACGGTGCCGATGACCTTGTTCGTGGTGGTGTCCCAGATGCGGACGAGGTCGCCGCCGTCGCCGAGGCCGTCCTCGGCGCTCGCGAGGATCTTGCCGTCCGGGCTCCAGGCGATGGACGCGATCGCGTCCTTGTGGTCGACGAGCTGGACGTGGTCGGCGAACTCCTCGGGCGCGCCCGGATCGGCCTTGGCCGAGGTCGTGGACTGCTCGGAGCCGCCCTCCTTGTCGGAGGCCACCTTGTTGTCGTTGGTGGACGGCAGCAGTGCCCCGTCGCCGTCGCTCCCGCGAGAGGTGATCCACCACGCGGCGCCGCCACCGACGGCCGCCACGGCGCCGATACCCGCGAAGAGCGCGGTGCGCCTGCTGACACCGGACTTCCGGGCCACGACCGGCAGCACGACCGGGGCACCGGCGAGCATCGCGAGAGCCTGGTCGACGGTGGCGCGTTCGGCGGGGTTCTTGCGCAGCAGCCCGCCCAGCAACGACGAGAGGTGCCCGGCTCGTTGCGGGGGCGGCGGTTCCTGGGTGAGCAGCATCGACAGGGTCGTCATGAAGTCCTGGCCCTGGTACGGCGGCCTGCCCTCGACCGCGGCGTACAGGGTGGCGCCGAGCGACCACAGGTCCGTCGCCGGGGTGATCGGCGCGCCGGTGCCCTGCTCCGGCGCCATGTACGCGGGCGTGCCGACGATCGAGCCGTCGGTCGTCAGCGGCACGTCGCCGGTGAGCCGCGCGATGCCGAAGTCGGTGATCACGACCCGGTCGCCGGACAGCAACACGTTGGCGGGCTTGAGATCGCGGTGCACGATCCCGGCCTGGTGGGCGACCCGCAACGCGCTGAGCATCGACGTGGCGACGTAGGCGACCTGGTCGGGTGGCAGCGCGCCCTGGGTCTTGATGGCGTCGGACAGCGATCCGCCGCGGACGAATTCCATCACGATCATCGGGGTGCCGTTGTACTCGACGACGTCGTGCACGGTGACGATGCCGGGGTGGTTGAGCTGGCCGGCGAGCTGTGCCTCGCGCATGGCGCGCTGGCACAGCACCGCCCGTTGCTGCGCGTCGAGACCGGCCGGGAGCAACAGCTCCTTGATGGCCACCTCACGGCCGATGACCTCGTCCCGGCCGAGCCACACCCGGCCCATGCCGCCGGCACCGATCACCTGAACGAGCCGGTAGCGCTGCGCCACCAGGCTTCCCGTCGCATCTGTCACGGCGCGCAGCTTAGATGGGCGGACACGCTCTCACGACGGGAACCGGAAACTTCGTGATCCATTGGATCCGTTGGGAGCAAAGCAACATCGTGCAGGTTCAATCGGTCGACAATGGACCTGTCCCTAGTGGACTCTCGCGACCTCGATTCCTATGGTGCCGAACATCCGCAACTTGTGCAGCACGGTCGGCTCCGCGGTGAACCCGGCCGCCTCGATCCGCTTCGGGACGGCGTCGCCGACGTTGTCCTGCAGGTGCTCCTTCGACGTCCCGTGGTGGTGGAAGACGGCGTCGGCGAGCACCAGGAGGCCCTGCGGCTTCAGCACCCGCCGGACCTCGGCCAGCATCTCGTCCTTCGACGAGGTGTCGAGGTGGTGCAGCATCAGGCTGGAGAAGACGACGTCGAACGACGCGTCGGGGAACCTCAACTCCTGCGCGTACCCCCTGTCCAGCCGCGCTCCCGCGGTCCTGAGCTTGCGCTCCGCCCGCGCCAGCATCTTCAGGTCGGGATCGACGCCGAAGAGTTCGACGTCCGGATGCCGTTTCGCCGTGGCGCGCAACAGGTTGCCGGTGCCGCAGCCGACGTCGAGCACGCGCTGACCCGGCCGCAACCGGGCCAGCGCCACCATCTCGGCGTGGACGCGCCCCAGCGCGGACACGCGGTGCAACAGGTCGTAGAACGGCAGCAGGTAGTGCTTGCCCATGCCGGGCAGGTAGTCGCGCTCCTGGGACGATATTTCGGTCATGGCCCCAGTGTGGCCTGAGCAGCACTGGGATTTCTGTGCCGATCCACGGTTTGAATGGGACGATTTGACGATGCGCACCCGACGAACGCGGATGAGCGGCGACGAACCCGCGCAGTACGCCTGGCGACCCGCTCCCGGCGAACTGTCCGTGGCGGCCGTGCGGCTCGGCCACGGCGCGGAGATCAACGGCGCGCACGAGGCCCACTCCCACGACTTCCCGGGCATCGCGTACTTCGAGGAGTCCGGCGGCATCGTGCGGCACGGCCGCCAGGTCCGGCACGTCGAGGCGGGCGACCTGTTCGTCATCGCGCCCGGCGACGTGATGGGCCAGGCGCGCGGCGACGACCTGCTCGACGCACACGGGTGGGGCGTCTTCTTCACCGCCGACGTGCTGAGCTCGGACACCCCCGGCACGCACCTGGCGTGGCGCACGCACCCGCTGTTGTTCCCGTTCGTCCGCGGCGGCGCCACGGGCGCGCTCCGGCTCAAGGTGCCCGCGCCCGCACGCGCCGAGTGGACCGCTCGCGTCGAGGCGTTGCACGATGAACTGCACCATCGCCGCGACGGCTACCGCGAGGCGGTGTCGGCGCACCTCACGTTGCTGCTGGTCGGCGTCTCCCGGCTGGCCGCGGACGTGGTCGGCGACCTGCGCGAGAACGCGGAACCGTTGCTGGCCTCGGTGTTCGACGTGATCGAACGCCGCTACGCCGAGCCGCTGTCGTTGCGGGAGGTCGCCGCCGCGGTGAGCGTCTCCCCCGGCCACCTCACCTCGTCCGTGCGCCGGCGGACCGGCCGCACCGTCGGTGAGTGGATCACCGAACGCCGCATGGTGCAGGCCCGGCGCCTGCTCGCCGTCACGGACCTGCCGGTGGGCGACATCGGCGCTCAGGTGGGCATCCCGGACGCCGGCTACTTCGCCCGCACGTTCGGCAAGGTGCACGGGATGAGCCCCACGCGCTGGCGGCGGTTCAACCACCTGAACACCCGCTGAACACCCGTGGTCGACCTGTCGATCACCGGGCGTTTCGTCGTTTTCGTCCCTCTCGGACGTGGCACTGTCGTGACCATGACCGGCGGGACGCCCACCATGCACGCGAACGACAGAGACCTCGGCACGAGGTTCCACGACCTGATGGAGGTCGTGGTGAGGTGGCTGCCGCTGCGCCTGTCCCGCGTGGTGGCGCCGAGCTTCCTCGGGTTCGCCCTGATCAACGGCTTCACGTTCGGCATCGACCTGCTGCTGCTCACGCTGCTGCGCAGCGGCCTCGGCCTGCTGGTGCCCCTCGCGTTCACGATCGCCTACGTGCTGGCGTTCGGGCTCAGCTTCGTGCTGAACCGCGCCCTGAACTTCCGCTCCCACGCCCCGGTCGGCCCGCAGGCAGGCCTGTACGCCGTCGCGATCCTGATCAACTACCTGGCGTTCGTCCTCGGCGTCGGCAGCGCGCTGACCGAACTCGGCCTGCAGTACCACCTGTCGCGGATCGTGGCCGGGGCGTGCGAAGCGGCGTTCATGTACAGCGTCCTGCGCTGGGTCGTCTTCCGCGACACGAAGAACTGACTACTGCAGGTAGCCCTCGACCTCGCCGACCGAGCGGGCGGGCACGTCCTCGGCGTTCTCGCCCAGCGACCGCGCCGACCGGCGCCGCCGCAGCAGGTCCCAGCACTGGTCGAGTGCCTCCTCGAGCGACCGCAGCCGCGCGTGCTCCTCGTCCGTGGAGATCTCGCCGGACGCGAGCTGCTGACGGAGCTTGTGCTCCTCGTCGACCAGCTCGTTGATGCGTCCCAGCACGTTCTCGTCGCTCATCTACGCCTGTCCCGTCTCGAAGCGGCTGACCTTGCCCGACTCTACGACGAACCGCCAGAAGGTGCGCATCTCTCCCCACGTGTCGTTGTGCACGTGGACGATCAACGACATTCCGTCCGGCGAGGACGATTCGACCTTCATCGTCCCGTTGTCGTCGAACAACTCCTTGGCGGTCCACGCGCGCAGATCACGATCGCTACCGTCGTCGGACATCGTGGCGCCGTCGGTCAACAGCCCGTAGAACGCGTCGCGGTCGCCCGCGTTCACGGCGGCGACGAACGCCTCGACGGTGGGATCGGTGGTCATGGCGCGGTCCCTTCTGCGGTGCCCACCGTCGAGTGTGCAAGACCTACGGCAGTGCCGCGAGCGACAGGCTGTTGCCGTCGGGATCGAGCACTTCGACGTGCAGCACGCCGTTGGAGTACGTCTCCACGGCTGCATGCGTCACGCCGTGAGCCGCAAACCGCTCCAACGCGGCATCGAACTCGCTTGAAGACAGCCCGAAAGTGAGCATGGACCCGCCCACACGGGCAGATCGCACGTCACGGGCGTCGAGCACGACGTAAGCGTTCTCCCCCACCTGCCACAGGTGCTCCTCACCGATGACCTCGTCCGCCGCCCGGCCGAAGAACACCCCGTACCACTCCAGCGAGCGCGCCAGGTCGCTCACGCACAGCACGCTGTGCAGGTCCACGTCGATCCACCCTTCCCCGGTTCCGTCGGGAAGGCAGACCGCCAGCGGCTCCAGGACTCATCGCCGGATGGGCGATTCGCCCGGTTGGTCCACTGAAATGGTTCAACCACTTGTTTACACTCGTGAACCAGGGCCGCCGACCCGTCACGCGAACACCTCCTGAACTGGGAAGTGATCGCCACCTCCGCCTGCCAGGAGGCGCAGTGAAGACACGCACTCGGCTTGCCCTAGCGAGCCTGTCCGCCACCACTGCGGTCGTCGTCGCGTTCATCGTCCCCACGACGCCCGCGATCGCCCACGGCACGATGTCCGATCCGGCCAGCCGGGTCTACACGTGCAAGAACGAGGGTCCGGAGACGCCGAAGTCCGACGCCTGCAAGGCCGCCGTCGCCGCCGGTGGCACCCAGGCGTACTACGACTGGAACGAGGTCTCTTTGCTCGAGGCCGGCGGGCGCCACCGCCAGCTCATCCCCGACGGCAAGCTCTGCAGCGCCGGTCGCGACAAGTACCGCGGCCTCGACCTGCAACGCGCGGACTGGCCGGCCAAGCGGGTCTCGCCGGGGGCGCTGACCGTGACGTACCACGCGTCCGCACCTCACTCGAACAGCAACTTCGAGTTCTACATCACCAGGGACGGCTGGAACCCGACCATGCCGTTGCGCTGGTCGGACCTCGTGCACCTCCAGACGTTCAACAACCAGAACCCCTCCACGTTCACCAACTGGACGCTGAACCTGCCGAACCGCTCGGGCCGCCACATCGTCTACTCGATCTGGCAGCGCGTGGTGGGCAGCAACGAGGCGTTCTACACGTGCTCGGACGTCGACTTCGGCGGCGGCACCACCAACCCGCCGACGACCACCACGACGCCCCAGCCACCCACGACCACGACCACCACTACGCAGCCGCCCGCCGGTGGCACGTGGGCCGCGGGCACGACGTACTCGATCGGCAACCGCGTCACCTACGGCGGCGTGAACTACGAGTGCCAGCTCGCGCACACCGCCATCGCCGGCTGGGAACCGCCGAACACGCCCGCCCTGTGGCGACGCCTCTGATGCGGTTCTTCTTGCTGGCGCTCGCCTTCGTGGTGTCCGGCTGCGCCTCCACGCAGCCGGACACCGTGTTGCGCGGCGATCCGCTGGACGTGATGTTCCTGCAGATGATGCTCCCCCATCATCAGCAGGGAGTGGAGATGGTCGCGCTCGCGAAAGACCGCGCGCAGGACGAGGAACTGCGCATGCTCGCCGCCGCGATCGAGCAGACCCAGGTGACCGAGGCCGACACGATGCGGAACTGGCTGACGTCGTGGGGCGAACCGCTGACGGCACCACCCGACGCGCACGCGGGCCACGGCGGCATGCGCGAGTCCGACCCCGAGGAGGTCGAACGGCTGACGGCGTTGAAGGGCGCCGAGTTCGACCAGCGCCTGGCCAACGTGATGATCGCCCACCAGGACGACGCCGTGCAGATGGCCCGCTGGGAGACCGGCAGCGGCGCGAGCCAGGAGGTCAAGGCCCTCGCGGACCGCATCGACAAGTCGCGGACCGCACAGATCTCGATGATGAGGAAGTTCCTCGACCGGGTGTGACGGGGTACCCCGGGACGGACCTGAGGAGGCCGACATGCAACCCGTCCCGTTCATCCCGTGGCTGTGGCGCGATCCGTCCTGGGCCGGCGAACCGGAGCCGGACCTGGCAGATCGGCCCGACACCGGCCTGATCGGTTACGAGGTCGAGGCGACCGACGGCGGCATCGGGAAGATCCACGAGGACAACGCCAAGGTGCCGCACGACTGCCTGATGGTCGACACCGGGCCGTGGATCTTCGGGAACAAGGTGGTGCTGCCCGTCGGCACCGTACGGCACGTGGACCACGAGGAACGCAAGGTCCACGTCGACCGCACCAAGGAGCAGATCAAGAACGCGCCGCCGTACGACCCCGACGACCACGACGGCTACCGCGACCGCACCGGCGAGTACTACTCCGAGAGCTACCGGCTGATGCCGCCGATGCTCTGAGTCCACGACATGACGCGGGATGCGGAGGCCAACGTGTTCCGTTGCCCTCCGCATCCCGGACAGACCTAAGCCGGCACCTCCGGCGGCACCGCGGCGTCGAGCACCGACGACCGGACGCCCAGCACGCTCATCAGTTCCAGCGCCTGCAACGGCCGCAGCACGGCGGCGGTGTTCGCGACGACCACCAGCGCGCTGCCGCGGCGCAGGCACAGGTCCTGGTGGTCGAGCAGCAGGCCGATGCCCTGGGCGCCGAGGAACCGGACACCGCTCAGGTCCACGACGACGGGCGCGGGCGGGATGACCGCCTCGACCGCCTGGACGAGGCATTCGGCCAGTTCAGGGGCCGTCGTGTAGTCGACCTCACCGCCGACGCGGACGAGGGTGGAGACGCCCATGGTCTCGCAACTCGTGCGAAAGGGGATCGGGCTGATGGGGAGCACGCGGCAACCTCCAGGTGGGACGGCACGCACGGCCGTCACCGGGCTGGCTGCTCAACCCGTGAGTACCGTAGCGCACCCGGTGTGTGAGTGCCGTTCGTGGCAGGTTCCCTCGGACGGCTCAGGCTTCGCGTGCACGGAAGGCCTCGCGTGCGTGACGGGCTCAGGCCTCGCGCGCGTAACATCGGTCGGCGTGACCGGTTTCTTCCACGAGACCGCCTTCTACGGCTCTGACGACGAGTTCCTCGCGCACGCCGTGCCGTTCGTCGAGGGCGGCCTGCGCGCGGGCGAACCGTCGGTCGTGGCGTGCACGGAGCGGAACTCTGCCCTGCTGCGCGGTGCGCTCGGCGACGCCGCCGTGATGTACCTGCCGGGTGCCGACCAGTACTCCCGGCCGTCCGAGTCGATCGCCCGCTTCCGCGCCCTGTTCGCGGAGCACACGGCGAGCGGCGCGCAGCAGATGCGCGTGGTCGGCGACGTGCCGCACTCCGGTGTGGGCGCGTGCTGGGACTGGTGGGCGCGGTACGAGGCCGCGGTGAACCGGGCGTACGCCGAGTTCCCCGTGTGGGGGTTGTGCCCGTACGACACGAGGACGACTCCCGCGGACGTGCTCGCCGACGTGCTCAGCACACACCCGAACATCATGTCCGCGCCCGGCACGCACGAGGCCAACCCCGGATACCGCGAGGGTCTTGCCGCCACCCCGCAGGTCAGCGACGCGCTCGAGGCGGGAACGCCGCTGGTCGAGCTCTTCGACGCGACGGCGAGCGCGGTGCGGGAGGCCGTCGGCACGGCCATCGAGCCGTTGGGTCTGGACGAGGACGACGCGCACGACGTCGTCTACGCGGCCAGCGAGATCGTCACGAACGGCCTGACGCACGGTGTCGCCCCGGTCCGGTTCCGGCTCTGGGCCGGTGGGTCGCGGGTGGTCGTGTCGGTGACCGACCAGGGCCCCGGCCCGGGCGACCCGCTCGCGGGGCTGATGCCGACCAAGGAGACGCTGTCGGCCGGGCTCGGACTGTGGATCCTGCACCGCACGTGCGACTACGTGGCGATGGGCCGCGACGGGGACGGGTTCACCGTGCGGGTGAGCGTGGGCGGCCAGACGTAGGGCAGGTCGTCCGGCACCGCGGGGAAGAACCGGCGGTAGTGCGCGGGGTCCTTGCGCACCAACGCCGACTGGTGGCTGCGGTGCACCTCGTCGTAACCGAGCCACGGCGGCAGGTCCCCGGCTGCGGCCAGTTCGTCCTGCGTGCGCACGAGCACGACGCCGGTGGCGCGGGCCAGGTCCGCTCGCATCGTGGCCTCGCAGGTGTCGCGGAAGCCCTGCGACCGCCACTCCGCGCAGACGTCGAGGCCGTACCGGACGAGGGCCTCCTCGTAGCCCACCCACATCTTCACGGCCGGGTGGTGGCGCCAGCCGTGGCCAGGCACCACCAACGCCCGGTGCACCTGCAGCGCCTCGACCCGCTGCTTGCCGAGCCGGCTCCGGTCCAGCACGCGGGCGCTGGCGGCGAAGTCCGGGTACGGCAGGAAGGTCTGCATCAGAGCACGTAACGCGCTGCCTCGGCGGCCCGTTCCCGGTCGACGTGCACCTCGTACCGGCGTGCCTGCAACGTCATGGTGCTCGCGAAGTCACGACGGCCACGCGTGCTCCAGTGCGCGACGAACCCGAAGACGGCACCCCAGAACGCGCCGACGACGACGCTGATCGCCAGGAACCAGCCCCAGGCCGTGTCCGTGCTGAACAGCCCGAACAACAGACCGATGAACACACCGAACCAGGCACCGCTGGCCGCGCCCATCACCGCCGCGCGGCCCCGGGTCAGCCGTCCGGTCACCTGTTCGACGGTGCGAACGCCCTCGCCGATGATCCTGACGCTCTCCACCGGGAACCCGTCGTCGGACATCCGGTCCACGAGCCGCTGGGCGTCGAGGTAGTCGGGGTAGCTCGCGAGCAAAGACGACTCGACCCTGGCCACTTCCTGAGGCACTTCGTGCTTGATGTCCACGTTCTCCGGTTACCCGCGCACGGAGCCGTTGACACGATCAACTTCGCGCGGACCGGGCAGGACGACCGGGTGGGACCGGCGCGACAGCAGCCGGTGGGCGACGGTCAGCAGCATCCGCGCCTCCATCCGCTCGCCGTAGCGCAGGTGTTCCCCCGCGGCCTTGACACTGCCCAGGACCTGCGGTGACACCGTCGCGTGCACGTCCGAGCACGCCGCCAGCGCTTCCTCGAGACCTCTGCGAGCGTCCTCGGCGCCGACCCCGGACAGAGCGGAGCAGACCGCGTTGTCCAGGTTCTCCAGTGCCGTCGCGCGCACCTGGCGGGACGCGGGCTCGTCGAGTTCGGTGGTCATGCTCGCCTGCCTTCACAGCCGGAATCCTCGCGCCGACTGCTTGACGCGCCCGCGCGTGGTTACCCCCGTCCAGCGCGCCCAAACCGGTGCTCCGGCACCCGCCGCTACCGTGGCGGGACGCGTGCGACCTGGCGCGAGAAGAACGCGCGGCAGTGGATCTCCGAGGTGTCGGCCCGGATCGGGGTGGCCGGGTGGGCGGCGCCCGCCCTCACGCCCGCCCTCGCCGCCGAGGTCGACCAGCACGCGGCGGCCGTGCGCGACATTCTCCTGATCGGGGTCGAAGGCGCCGGTGCGGTCGGCGCGGTCGTGCTCCTCGCCTCGTACGGGCGCGGGTTGCTCGACCACGTCCTCGACGCGGACTGGACGCCTACGTCGTGGGTCGGTCTGCGGCTGAGGGCGATCTGCGAACTCGCGCACCTGCACGACGTCAAGCCGCTGACCGGCGACGTGCCCGTCCTGCCGAAGCTCGCGTGACACGAGGCGCACCCAGGCGGGTGCGCCTCGTCGCGGAACTCAGCGTTCGTCCGGCCGGCGCTCGCCGAGCACCGGGTCCTGCGGAGCCACGGGCATCGGCGCCGTGACCGGTTCGGCGGCGGCAGCGGGAGCAGGGGCAGCGGGAGCCGCGCCGACACGGGTCGCGTCCTCACGTCCTCGCTGGTAGGCCTCCGCCTGGGCCTGGGCCTGCGGGAGTTCCTGCTCCGCGCGTCCCAGCCAGCCCTCCCACCGCTGCTGCATCGGCCGCACCAGACCGCCGCCCACACCGACGACGAGGATGCCGCCGACGGTCGCGAGCACGGCGATCAGGACCGGCGTGGTGACCGTCGTGGCGACACCGATCTGGTTCAACGCGGCGATGATGCCCAACGCCCAGATGAAGATGGACGCGATGTTCGCGAGCACACGCCCGTACGACAGGCCACCGAGCGCACCGCCGATGAAGTCCTTCACCGCGTTGGCGACCGCGCCGGCCACCACGACGATGATGATCGCGACCGCGGCCTTCGGCAGCCACGCCACGATCCCGGTGAGCAGTTCGGAGACGGGGTTCGGGCCCCACACGCCGAACGCGATCTGCAACGTGATCAGCAGCAGCGCGTAGTAGACCAGCTTCGCGAGAAGGTCGGAGGCGTCGTACTTGCTGTTGGCGAGCATTCGCCGGATGCCGCCGCGCTCGACGAGCCGATCGAAGCCGACCCGTTCGAGGACCTTGTCGACGAGCTTCGCCACCGTCTTGGCGACGAACCAGCCGATCAGCAGGATCAGCAGGAACGCCGCCAGCTTGGGCACGAACGTGGCCACCGCGCGCCAGGCGTCGGTCAGCCCTTGTCCGAAGTCCATGTCGAACTCCCTTCGCACGGGTAGCCCGACCGGGTCACCCGCACCGGGCCTACCCGGCGTGGGAGTTCTTCACACGGACTTCACGACACCTGGCGCAGCTCGCGGTCGCTCGCGACGAGGTGTTCCCACGTGCGGCCGCGCTGGCTCGGCGGTGCTTCCCCGTCCGCGGTGCACACCGGGTACACCAGACCGAAGGGAACCGGTTGGTCGAACTCGTCTCCGGTGTGGATGTCGACGATGCGGCGCACGTGAGCCATCACAACCACTCCCTCACGGGTGGTACTCGGTGGGACCAAATGGGTTTGGGCACCTCGAATACCCCGTGAGCTGCACGGACATGCGTTGCGGCGTTGCGACATCAGGGTGAACGTGAGTCCAATGTGGACTAACGCACCGACACCACGAGGTCGAACGTCCCGTCGTGCGGCACCGTCAGGACGTGCAGGCGCCGTCCCGGATAGCTGATCGTGGACGCCGGCCGCAGCTGAGGTTCCAGCGTCCGGCCCCAGTCGAACCGGACCACCGTGCGACCGCGGGTGAGCGTCAGCCCGCGACCGTCCAGTACGAGGACGTCGGAATCCTTCACCACCAAGGGAATCTGCTCGGTGGCGGCGGACTGCGCGCGCACGGTCCGGGTGATCCGGTCGCCGACGGTCACCTCCGTCACCACCGAGCCGGACGCCGTGCGGTAGCGGAACCGGTAGGGCTCACCGCCGAGGAACTCCGCTCTCTGCACGCCGTCGGAGTCCGGCTTCTGGCCGGAGAACACGGTTGCCCAGCACGCGTGGTTGTTGTTGTTCATCGACTGCACGAGTGTGCCCGCGACCGGATGCCACAGGAACGTCAACCCGGTGCGCGCCAACGAGGTCGCGCGGCGCGTCCCGAAGTAGCCGCCGACGTACCAGCGCGGCCGGCGCACGAACAGGAAGTCCTGCCCCTGATCGCTGCGCAGTTCGGTGAAGTGCGACCGCCGGTGGGGCAACCGCGCGATGGCCGCCGTGCGCTGGGCACGACTCGGGTAGCGCTCACCGTAGATCGCGTGCGCGAGGATGCGCGGGGACGTGTCCTGCTTGGCGAGCGCGGGGATCGGTTCCGGTGACGCCGCCCAGGCCCTGCGGGCGGCGGCCAGGTCCTCACGGCTCGACACGAACGCCGCCAGGTCCGGCACCTCCGGCACGAACTGGGCGTTCAGCGCCGTGCGCTCGGGGTCGGGGCGGACGTCGGCGTAGAACTTCGAGGACGTGCGCGAGTTCGTGGCGATGTTGGCGAACCAGCCGGAGCCGTCGGGTTCGCGCAGCAGGTTGTAGCCGAGCCAGTCGGTGTACCGGCGGGTCATGGTGACGAGGTTCTGGTCGCCGGTCTGCCGCCACGCGTCGGCGAGCTCGGGCAGCATCACCTCGAAGTTGTAGTTCGTGTCGGCGCCGGACTCCTCGTAGAAGAAGCCCGCCGGGCTCTGCCCGGCGACGGCCAGCCTGCGCAACGCCTCGGTCAACCGCCCGCGCAGCACCCGGTCGGGATCCTGCCGCAACGCCAGGCCCGCGCCGGCGAGCCCGGAGGTCGTCTGGTTCGCCCAGGTCAGCGGCGACTGCCAGACCGTGCCGGTGGACGGATCGAGGAACCACGTCATGGCCCGGTGCAGTGCGGCGGAGATCTGACGCTGCCGCGCCGGCAGCGTTCGGGTGCTCCTGAGCAGTGCGTTCGTCTTGCTCAGGTACCCCATCGCGAACCCGGTCGCGGCGAGCGAGTGCTGGTCGGGCGAGTACTCGGGCCACGAGCCGTCGGCGTGCTGGAGCCCGAGGTAGTGGCCGAGCCCGGCGTCCAGCGCGGCGAGCACCTCGGCGTTGCCGCGGTACGGGTTCCACGGGCGGGACTGCGTCGCGAACCACGCCAGCGTGTAGACGTGCTCCTGGACGCGGGCGTTGTACCGGACGTTCGGGCTGCGCCACCAGCCACCGCCGAAGAACCCGGCCGGGTTCATGTCGGCGACCATCGGTGAGACCAGCATCAGGTACTGCGCGAACCGCTGTTCCTCCGGCGCGAAGGCGCGGCGGCCGGGCGTCACGGGTGGGGGTGCCGGCAAGGCGTGTGCTGTCACGGGCAGAGCGGCGAGCAGTCCGGCCGCGGTCGCGCCGGTGATCAGGCTGCGACGACTGAATGCGTTCACGGGCCTACCTCCTTGGCGGAGCACCCTCGCTCCCCCACACCCGGTCCGTCAAGGTGCTAATTCGAATTATTACAGGCTTGACGGCAGCGCGGGTGCTGGCGCAGACTCCGTGCCAATTCGAATTGGCAGGTGTTCAATGGCGAAGCGGCTCACCCAGCAGGACATCGCGCGGATGGCAGGCGTCAGCCAGGCCACGGTGTCGCTGGTGCTCAACAACCGGACCGACAGCGGCGTCCGGATCGCCGACGAGACCCGTGCGCGGGTCCTGGAGGTCATCCGCCGGACGGGCTACGTCGCGAACCCCATCGCGCGGCGCCTGCACGACCAGCGCAACCGCATCCTCGGCGTGTTCACCTACGAGGCCGTCTTCCCGAGCACCCGCGCCGACTTCTACCAGCCGTTCCTCGAGGGCATCGAGGAGCAGGCCGAGGAGGTGGGCTGCGACCTGCTGCTGTTCACCAGCGCGAAGGCGGCGGGCGGGCGGCGGCGGATCTTCAACGACGACAGCAGGATCCGGCTCGCGGACGGGTGCGTGCTGCTAGGCCGTTCGGTCGACCGCGACGACCTCGCGCAGCTCGTCGCCGAGGCCATCCCGTTCGTGTCCATCGGCCGCCGCGACGACGCGGGCGGGCCGGTGCCGCACGTCGGTGCCGACTACCCCGCCGCCGTGCGCGACCTGGTGGACCGGGCGGTGGCCCTGGGCCATCGGAAGTTCGCCTACGTCGGGGCCGGCACGGGCGCGGAGTCGTCGGCAGACCGGTTGCGCGGCTTCAAGCAGGCCGTTGCGGCGCAGGGACTCGAAGGCACGCACGTGCAGTTCGCCGGGCTCGACCAGCTGCGCGGCAACGGGATCACGTGCGTGCTCGCCGAGGAGGTCTCCGACGGTGCCGCGCTCGTCCTCGCCGCCCGCGAGCGCGGCCTGTCGGTCCCCGGCGATCTTTCCGTGCTCACGCTCGGGGCGGCCACCAGGCCCGCGCCGGACGACGTCGCGCTGACCGGGTTCCGCATCCCGCGCCGGGAGATGGGACGGCGGGCCGTGCAGGCGCTGACCGAGGTGCTCGAACACGGCACCACCCCGCAGGAGCTGCTGGCCTGCGAGTTCGTCGAAGGCACCACGCTCGGCTGAGTTTCTGGAGGAATCTCTTGTCCCACAACCCTGACGTCGTCGTCATCGGCGGCGGACTCGGCGGCGTCGCCGCGGCCCTCGCGGTGCTGCGCGCCGGTCGCCGGGTCGTGCTCACCGAGGAGTTCGAGTGGCTCGGCGGGCAGCTCACCAGCCAGGCCGTGCCCCCGGACGAGCACAGCTGGGTGGAGCGCTTCGGCGTCACCGCGTCCTACCGGGCGTTGCGCGACGGCATCCGCGACTACTACCGCCGCCACTACCCGCTGACGCCGCGCGCCAGGGCGTGGCGTGAGCTCAACCCCGGCGCGGGCAACGTCAGCCGCCTGTGCCACGAACCGCGCGTCGCCGTCGCCGTGATCGACGAGATGCTCGCGCCGTACCGGGGCAGCGGTCAGCTCACGGTCCTGCAACCCGCGCGGCCGGTCTCCGCGCGCACCGACGGCGACCGGATCGTGTCGGTCACCGTCGAGCACAACGGATCCGAGGTCGAGCTCGCGGCGCCCTACGTCCTCGACGCGACCGAGACGGGCGAGCTGCTGCCGTTGTCCGGCACGGAGTACGTGACGGGCTTCGAGTCCACCCTGGACACCGGCGAGCCCAGCGCGCCAGAAGTGGCCCAACCGGCGAACATGCAGGCGATGTCGGTGTGCTTCGCGATCGACCACGTCGACGGGGACCACACGATCGACCGGCCCTCCCGTTACGACTTCTGGCGGGAGTACCAGCCTCCCTACTGGGGTGACCGGATGTTGTCGTTCCGCTCCCCCGACCCGCGCACGTTGAACATCGCCGAGCGCACGTTCACGCCGAACCCGGACGACGACCCGTTGTCCGTGCTCTCGGACCAGAGGCTGAGCGCGGGCGACAGCAACCTGTGGACGTTCCGCCGCATCGCCGCCCGCCGCAACTTCGTCGACGGCGCCTACGACAGCGACATCTGCCTGGTCAACTGGCCGATGATCGACTACTTCGAGTCGCCGGTGATCGACGTGCCGGACGCCGACGCGCACATCGCGGCGGCCCGCGAACTGTCGAGGTCCGTCCTGTACTGGCTGCAGACCGAGGCACCCAGGCCCGACGGCGGCACGGGATTCCCGGGCCTGCGGCTGCGCGGTGACGTCACGGGCAGCGCGGACGGGCTGGCGCAGGCGCCGTACATCCGCGAGTCGAGGCGGATGCGCACCGAGTACACGATCGTCGAGCAGGACCTGTCGCTGGCCGTGCGCGGCGACAAGGGCGCGGTGCAGCACGCCGACGCGGTGGGCGTGGGCATGTACCGCATCGACCTGCACCCGTCGACCGGCGGCGACAACTACCTCGACGTCGCGAGCTGCCCGTTCGAGATCCCGCTCGGCGCGCTCATCCCCCAACGCGTCGAGAACCTCCTGCCTGCGGGCAAGAACATCGGCACCACCCACATCACCAACGGTTCCCACCGGCTGCACCCGGTCGAGTGGAACGTCGGCGAGGTCGCGGGCGCGCTCGCGGACTTCTGCCTGGCGCACCGAGTCACCCCTCGCGCGGTGCGCAACACCCCCGCCCTGCTCGCGGACTTCCAGCACCGGCTGGAACGCGACGGGGTCGAGCTCCGCTGGCCGGACGTGTCCGGTTACTGAAAAGCCCAGGGAGACAAAGATGTCCAGGCTTCTCGCGCTTCTCTGCACCGCTCTCATCGCGTTGACCGCGTGTTCCGGCTCTTCGGCGCAGTCCGGGCCGAAGACGCTGCGGATGACCGTGTGGACCGCCAACGAGGCGCATCTCAAGCTGCTCAACGAGATCGCGGCCGAGTACAAGGCGGCGCACCCGGACGTCACCGAGATCAAGTTCGACTCGATCCCGGCCGACGGCTACACCACGACCCTCACCACCCAGATCGCCGGCGGCAACGCCCCCGACCTCGCGTGGATCCTGGAGGAGTCCGCGCCGGACTTCGTGTCGTCCGGCGCCCTCGCCCCGATCAAGGCCAAGGTGGAGAAGGCCGAGGAGCTCGTCCCGTCCGCCACGAAGCTGTGGGAGAAGGACGGCGAACTGTTCGCCTACCCGTTCTCGACCTCGCCGTTCGGCCTGTTCGTCAACACGGACCTGGTCAAGGACCTGCCGGCGACGTGGGACGAGGCCGTCGCCGCGGCGGCGGGCAAGAACCTGGTGCTGCCCGACTTCAAGTACCAGAACTGGGCGGTGCTGTCGGCGATCTGGCGCGGCTGGGGCGCTCAGGCCTGGAGCGACGACGGCAAGCAGTGCGGGTTCGCGAGCGCCGAGATGAAGGACGCCATGACGTTCGTCCACAAGGCGATCTTCACCGACAAGGCGATCCCCGGCCCCGGCACGACCGTGGACTTCTTCGCGGGCGACGCGGCGATGGCCATCAGCCAGATCTCGCGGGCGGGGGCGTTGAAGGACGCCAAGTTCGGCTGGACGCTGCTGCCGCTGCCCAAGGGCCCGAAGGGTGACTACGCGGTGATCGGCCAGGCGGGTGTCGGCGTGCTGAAGCGCTCGAAGAACGCCGAGACCGCCGCGGACTTCCTCGGCTTCTTCACCAACGCGGCCAACTCGGCGAAGCTCGCGCAGTTCTTCCCGCCGGTGCGGCAGTCGCTGCTCAACGCCGACACGCTCGCGAAGAGCAACCCGCTGATCAAGCCCGAGCAGCTGCAGTCGGTGGTGATCGACGGCATCAGCAAGGGCGTCGTGAAGCCGAGCCACCAGGGCCAGGAGGAGCTGAACCAGACGATCCGCGCGGCGCTCGACCCGCTGTGGAAGCCGGACGCGGACGTGTCCTCGGTGCTCGACGGCGTGTGCGCGAAGATCAAGCCGCTGCTGGAGCGCTCGTGACGTTCTGGACGTACCGCAGGCGCGACAACCTGGTCGGCTACCTGTTCGTCGCGCCTGCTCTGCTCGGCAGCCTCGCGTTCGTGCTGATCCCGCTGGGGATGGTCGGCTGGTACAGCCTCAACGAGTGGAACGTGCTCGGCGGCACCTTCGAGTTCATCGGCGGTGAGAACTACCAGCGCCTGCTGGCCGACGAGAAGCTGCGCGACTCGCTCGTCGCCACGGCCTGGTTCGCCGCCGGGCTGGTGGTGCTGAACCTGACGCTCGCGTTGCTGCTCGCCGTGCTGCTCAACCAGAAACTGCGCGGCACCACCCTGTTCCGCACGTTGTTCTTCTCCCCCGTGCTGGTGTCGCTGGTGGCGTGGACGCTGGTGTGGCAGCTCATGCTGCAGCCCGAGGGCAGCGTGAACGACCTGCTCGGCCTGGCCGGCGTCGACGGCCCCAACTGGCTGCGCGGCGAGTCCTCGGCGATGGTGTCGGTGATCGTCGTGCAGGTGATCAAGAACGTCGGACTGAACATGGTGCTGTTCCTCGCCGCCCTGCAAGGGGTTCCCGCGCCGCTGTACGAGGCGGCGAAGATCGACGGCGCGGGCGCGTGGACCCGGTTCACCCGCATCACCATCCCGTTGATCAGCCCGACGATCCTGCTCACGTCGATCATCACCATCGTCGGCTCGTTGCAGGTCTTCGCGCAGATCGCGGTGCTCACCCAGGGCGGCCCCGGCACGTCCACCACGGTGTTGATCTACTACCTGTACCAGCAGGCGTTCCAGTTCCACCACTTCGGCTACGGCGCGACGATCTCGGTGCTGCTGTTCGTCATCGTCGCCGCGCTGACGCTGGTGCAGTGGCGGATGCGCCGGAAGTGGGTGCTCCATGAGTCGTAAGGTCTGGCTGTACGGCCTGCTGTGCCTGCTGTGCGTGCCGTTCGTGTTCCCGACGTGGTGGATGGTCACGTCGTCGATGAAGCCGATCTCCGAGATCTTCTCGGAGTCGTTGCTGCCGTCGGAGTGGACGTTCTCGACGTACTCGACCGTGTTCAAGATGCAGCCCTTCGGACAGCAGTACTGGAACAGCCTCTACATCGCGGTGATCGTCACCGTCGGTACGATGGCGGTGGCTGCGCTGGCGGGCTACGCGTTCGCACGGATCAAGTTCCCCGGTCAGAACGTGCTGTTCGTCGTGGTGCTGACCGGGCTGCTCATCCCCAGCGAGGTCACGATCGTGCCGCTGTTCCAGCTGTTCCAGTCGTTGGGGATGACCAACACGCACTGGCCGTTGATCATCGTGCCGATCTTCGGGGCACCTTGCGTGCTGGCGATCTTCATCATGCGGCAGTTCTTCCTCGCGCTGCCGCCGGAACTGGAGGAGGCGGCCCGGATGGACGGCCTGGGGCGGGCCGGGATCTTCTACCGGATCGCGTTGCCGCTGTCCCGGCCCGCTCTGGGTGCGGTCGCGATCTTCACGTTCCTGCACTCGTGGAACCTGTACCTGGAGCCGATCGTCTACCTGTCCACCCCGGACATGTTCACGTTGCCACAGGCCCTGACCCAGTTCGTGGACATCTACGGTGGGCCCATGTGGAACGTCCAGCTGGCGGCGGCGACCATGACCGCCGTGCCGATCCTGGTGGTGTTCGTGGTGGCTCAGCGGCAGTTCATCGAAGGGCTGGCGCACACCGGGGTGAAGGGGTGATCGATCCGGAGATCGCCGCCGCGATGGACTTCCCGCTGACACCGCTGACGCCGGACCGCATCGGGTGGCGGCGGGCCAATGGCCGGGTGGTCACCGACGCCGAGCTCACGCGGGGCGGCGCGGTGACGTTCACCGAGCAGGACGCCGACGGCGTGCCGGTGCTGGTGCTCCGCCCGCACGGCGTCGCGAGCCCACCGGTTCTCCACGTCCACGGCGGCGGCATGGTCGCCGGAACCCGTCGCTCCGACCTGCAAGCCCTCTCGGAATGGGTGGCGGAGCTGGGCGTCACGCTGATCTCCCCCGAGTACCGGCTCGCACCCGAGCACCCGCACCCGGCACCCGTGCAGGACTGCTACCGAACGCTGACCTGGATGGCGCGCAACGGTTTCCCGGCGCCGGTCGTCGCGGGCACGTCAGCAGGGGGCGGGCTCGCGGCGGCGATGACGTTGATGGCGCGCGACCAGGGTGGACCGGCGATCCGCGGCCTGCTGCTGATGTGCCCGATGCTCGACGACCGGTGCGAGACCCCGTCCAGCCACCAGTTCCTGGCCGGCACGACCTGGGTCCGCACGTCCAACCTCACGGGCTGGACGGCGTTGCTCGGTGAGGCGCGCGGCGGTCCGGACGTCTCCCCGTACGCCGCTCCGGCCCGTGCCACCGGCCTGGACGGCCTGCCACCGACGTACCTCGACGTCGGCTCGGTCGACGTGTTCCGCGACGAGGTGGTCGAGTTCGGGTCGCGGCTCTGGCGCGCGGGCGGGGACGCCGAACTGCACGTCTGGCCGGGCGGTTGCCACGGGTTCGACCAGATCGCGCCGGAGGCCGCTCTGTCCCGCCGCGCCCGAGCCACGCGGATGGCGTGGCTCAGGCGCACGCTTCACTTGTAGCGCGGGTGCGTGGTGTGCCATTCGAAGCCGCCGCCCATCCAGGCCTTGGTGCCCTTCAGGAACCGGTGCAGTTCGGCGGAAGGCACCGCCAGCAGCGCCTTGTGCCCCGCCTCGAAGTCCCGCACCAGCTGGTTGTGCAGCTCCACGGTGCGTTCGGTCGCCTCGGCGATCGAGCACTCCCGGTCCGCCGCGATCTGCAACACCATGTTGCACACCGGTTTCTCGTCGGCGGCGTCCTTCTCCACCGACACCAGGTCGTTCACGATCACCGATGCCGTGCCCGCCGCGGTGAGCAGTTGGCGCACTCGGGGGTCGTAGTAGAGCGGCGCGGGTAGTTCGTAGCCTCCGACGGCGTCGATGAGCGTCATCGACGTGTAGAAGGTGTCGTGTTGGCGGGTTGCGAGGTATTGCCACGCGGGTGGGTAGTTGCCGGTGTGGCGCCACGCCGCGTAGGCGCCCCACGACACGAACATCGCGAACGTCGAGTAGCAGACGCGTTGCACGATGGTCGCGGTGGAGCGCGAGGTGAGGTGCGCGATGCCCGAGCGCAGGCCGACCAGCACCGGGTCGGAGGCGATGCGCTCCTCCAGTGCGGTGGTGAACTCGGCGGCGGGGGCCACCGGGTCCATCGCGGCCATCGCCAGGGCCAGGCGCGGGGGTAGTTCGGCTGGGATCGCGCCCATCTCGGTGTCGTCGGCGTAGAGGTCGTCGGCGGCCCACCACGCGGCGTTGAGACGTGCCGCGATCAGCAGTTGGTCGACGTCGTTCGTGTCGACGTGCGTGAGCACCGCCAGGCGGCCGAACATGCCGCCCAGGAAGCGTTCCGGCTCCTCGAAGCCGCACTCGTCCGCCCAGGCGACGAGGCGTTCGTCCACGGCGGCGGCCAGGAGCGGGTCCTCGCGTTCCAGCACCGGCACGTAGAGCGGTGGTGCGGTGCCGTCGCCCCAGGGACGTTCGGCGTAGCCCGGTTCCGGGGGGAGGTCCACGACCTCGGGCCGCCCGAGCCGGGCAGCGGAGGTGCCCAGCCCGGACGGCCCGGTGAGGAGGTCCTTCATCAGATGCGGTCCGCCACGATCAGGAGGTAGTGGAAGCTGCCTTCCTTGTACGCGGTGAGGAACGGGTCCTCCACGCCGGTGGCGACCGACGACTGGGCGCGCAGCTCCCAGTACGGGATCGTCTCCGGGGTCAGGTCGATGACGCTGATCGGCACGAAGCCGTTGTCCGCCAGCGCCCGGAAGTACTCGCTGCGCGGGTGGATGTTGCAGATGTAGTGCTGGTCGATCTGGCTGACGGCTCGCGAGCGGAGACCCGTCAGGTCGTTGGAGCAGCCGGTGATGCAGACGTAGCGGCCGCCGGGGGCGATGAGGCGCGCGAACTCGCCGTACAGCTGCTGGAGGTCCACGTACATCGTGGTCTCGTTGGTCCAGATGCCGTTGAACGAGCCGGTCTCGAAGCCGGTGTCGAGCATGTTCTTGAAGTGGAACTTCACGTCGTGCGCGACGCCGCGTTCCCTCGCCTGGTTGTTGGCGAACGCCACCTGCTCCTCGGAGATGCTGACGCCGTCGATGCGCGCGCCGAACCTCGCGTTGGCCATGAAGCTCGTGCCGCCCCGGCCCGAGCCGCCGTCCATCAGGTGCGGGTTCGCCGGCAGGTCACCGAACGCGTCGAGCAGCACCTCGGCCTGCGCGGTCTCCAGGCGGTGCATCTCCGCGATCATCACCTGGTCGCGGATGTCGGCGGGCGCCTCGAGGACCGCCGGGTCGTACTGGCCGAGCCCGTAGTGGTGGTGGTAGAGCCCGTCCACCTCGCCGAGCTTGATGTTGACCGGGTCCTTCTCCTTGTTCCAGTAGTCCGCGACGGAACGCTGGTAGTCGGTGCGCAGAACCGGCTTCACAGTGGGGCTCGCCATGACCTAGGTGGCTCCTGTTCGTTGAAACGCTCACTGCCGAACAGGAACAGACGATTGCAGCTGTCGGCCCAACCGGCGATCCGCCGTTCAGGCTTGGTTCGGCCACGAACGGGTGTGCCCGATACTGCATTTCGGTAGGCCCCATAACGCAGGCAAGCCCTTGGCTAGCCCCACTTTCGTGGGTTTCTGACGACCAACCGCATGACACAGGTCCCCGATATTCCACGCCGTCCGAAATGGGCGTCACCCGATCGTCGGAGCCGCGGGCGCCGACCGCGGCTGAGCCGTCCGGGGCACGAATCCAAAAATCCCGGTACTCCGACCCGAGGCCTCCTCACGTCCATCCGGGTCGCGACCGGACTCTCGGCCTCCCTCGATTCAGACGCGTGAGCTGGACCGTCGACTGTCCGAACAGGCAGACATTCGTCATTGAAAAGCATTGCAACATTACCCATTTCACGGACGTGAAAGTTTGACACACATCTAAACCATCGACTACAAAGAAATGGCCCCGACCTGCCACACGAGGGTAATCAATGACGAAAAGCTCCATACCCCTGCTCACACTCCTCTTAACCGGTTCCCTGGCCGCCCCTGCCGCCGCGGCGACCGCCGCACCTGCTCTGACAGGCCTGGACGTCTCGTCAGGCAACCGTCGTGCGCCTATTTCAGGTATGTACGACTGGTCGAAAGCGGGCTATCGCGGCAATGGCGTGCTGCCCGGAAACAACGAGGTGAATCCGAGCGCGGCCTGTCAGATCACGGCGGCCGAACTCGCGAGTCAGTTCAACGTCCGCCCGAACGACGCGGCCGACGACACGGCGGGGCTCCAGGCAGCGATCGACGCGATCAGGACGCAGTGCTCACCGGGCGCGAGCTACACGAGGCTCAGCACCATCACGCTGCCTGCGGGCCGGCTGGAGGTCTCGAAGGAACTGCACGTCGACGCCGACCACCTGATCATCAGGGGTGCCGGCGCGACCGCCACGAAGATCGTCTACACGCCGGACGCCGGCACCCGCTACGACGCGCTCACGCCGGACGGTTCCGACTGGGACGAGGACGGCATGACGTTCGGCCAGGGCAAGGGCGGCTGGCTGTGGCCGGGCCGCGGGCTGTTCCGGGTCCAGTCGCGCGGCGTGCACTCCAGCTACGCGAGCGACCACGCGTCGGCACCGGAGAACCGCAAGGACATCTTCGAGGGCACGATCAACGTGCACTGGAAGGCGGGTGCGAAGGTCTCCGCGGCCGCGAAGGCCGGTGACCGCACGATCAAGGTCGCGTCGGCGAGCACCATCAAGGCGGGCATGCTCGTCAACGTCCGCGCGGCCAACTCGGTCAAGTTCTACGAGCAGCAGTTCGCGAACGGCACCGAGTGGCCGTACCTGAACATGCACATGCGCCAGCAGATCTTCACCGTGGCATCGGTGTCGGGCACGACGGTCACGCTCGACAAACCGCTGGAGTTCGACGTCCCGGTCAACTCCACCTCGGACGGTTCACCGGCCATCGACGGGGCGGCGTACGACTCGAAGGTGTCGCCGCTGGTGGACCCGGTCCTCGGCGTCGGGTTCGAGAACTTCGGCTTCACGCAGGCGATGCCGGACCTCAACCCCGCCGAGGCCGTCAACAACTACGGCAACATGGCGCCCGCCGACGAGATGCACGGCATCGTGTTCAAGTGGGCGGCCAACTCGTGGGTGAGGGGCGTCCGCGCTGAGATGACCGGGTCGCACCCGATCGTCACCGAGGAGGCCAAGAACCTGCAGATCGTCGACAACCACCTCGACGGTTCGTGGAACAAGGGCAAGGGCGGCAACGGTTACTTCCGCGGTTCCCGCGTCTGGGACTCGCTCTTCGCCGGCAACACGTCGCGCAACCTGCGCCACTTCACGTTCCAGTGGTCCGCGTCGGGCAACGTCGTGGTGGGCAACGACTTCGACTCCGACCTGAACCTGCACGGCGGCTGGGAGCGCAACAACCTGTTCGAGAACAACAGCGTCAAGATCTCCTACGCCCACCGCTCCGGCAACTGCCGCGCCAACTGCGGTGAGGAGGGCGGCGGCGGGCCGGACGACTCGAACTGGTTCCCGATCTGGTGGGGCGCCGGCCAGAAGGCCGTCAAGTGGTCGGGCGCCTCGGGCCCGCGCAACGTGTTCTTCAACAACGGCATGACGAAGCAGCTGTCGACCGGTGGTCCGTACGACCCGTTCTACAGCGAGCAGGGCCGCGTCTACCAGTTCGGCTGGAGCGGTACCGCCTACCAGCACCTCGACGTCGGTGGTACCCCGATCGCGGACTGGGCGAAGAACGAGCAGCGCGACTACACCAGCGGCCACGGCCTCGACGCGACCAGGACGGACTCGGCGAAGTCGTTGTTCCTCAAGAACATCCCGGCGAACTTCGCCGCGGGGTCCACCGAGGACGACTTCGGCGCGCGGGCCACGGTCCCGGTCGCGAACGCCGACCAGCTGAAGGCCGCACTGGCGGGCGCGAAGCCGGGCGACACCATCCAGCTCGCCCCGGGCACCTACCGCGGTGCGTTCGTCAGCCAGAAGGCCGGCACGTCCAGCAACCCGATCACGCTCACCGGGCCGTCGTCGGCGGTGCTGGTCAACGACGGCCCGTCCGGCACGGCCCCGTCCTGCCCGGTCCCCACCTCCGGCTGGGACTCGGGTTACGGCTTGTGGTTGTACAACGCGCCCTACTGGAACATCAAGGGCATCACGATCGCGGAGTCGAAGAAGGGCATCGTCCTCGACAACTCCCACCACGTGACGATCGACGGCGTCACCGTCCGCAGGACCGACGAGGAGGGCGTCCACTTCCGCCGCAGCTCGGCGGACGGCGTCATCAGGAACTCCACGATCACCGACGCGGGCGTCGTCACCAAGGACTACGGCGAGGGCGTCTACATCGGCTCCGCCAACTCCAACTGGAAGTGCCACGGCAACTCCGGCGGCGTGGACAAGTCCGACCGCGTGCAGGTGCTGGGCAACCGCATCGGTCCCGGCGTCTCGGCTGAGCACATCGACGTCAAGGAGGGCACGCAGGGCGGCCTGATCAGCGGCAACACCTTCAACGGCACCGGCATCTCCGGCGCCAACTCGGCCGACTCGTGGATCGACGTCAAGGGGTTCGGTTACCGCATCGAGAACAACACCGGCACGTTCACCTCGCCGGGCACGTTCAAGAACGGCTACGAGACCCACAACCCGAGCACGACCCCGTCGTTCGGCAACGGCTGCGGGAACGTGTGGCGCGACAACAGGTCGGACCTGGGCAACGTCGGCGAGTACGCCGTGTACGTGTCATCCACGTCGAAGTGCAAGGCCAACCCCAATGTCGTCTACGCCTCGAACACGGCCGCCAAGGCCAGGAAGGGCGTGTCGAACATCCCGGTCACCCCGTAGAAGGCGGGGGTTGCAGGGATCCCGATCGGTGTACGGCGGCGTCGCCGATCGGGATCTCTGGCAGGACGCGGAGCCCGCACCCTTGGTGGGGGTGCGGGCTCCGCCGCGTCTTCGGGTGTCCTGTCAGGCGGTCTGCCGCATGGCCCGCACTTCCTCGCGCAGCGCCTTCACCTCGCGCAGCAGCAGGTCGTCGTGCGCGGCGGACCGAGGTGCCGGCAACGTGATCTCCTCCTGCATCGCGCTGCACACCACCGCGATGAACAGGTTGAGCATCGTGAACGAGCCGACCATCAGGTAGATGAGGAAGAAGATCCACGCGAACGGCTTCTGCTCCATCAGGTCCCGCATCACGTCGGACCAGCCGTCGCCCGTGGTGATCTGGAAGAGCGTCAGCAGTGTCGGGCCGAGCCCGGTGAAACGCGGGTCGCCGGTGTCGCCGAACAGGTTGCTGGCGATCACGCCGCCGACGTAGACGAGCAGCACCAGCAGGCCCGACAACGACACCAGGCCCGGGATGGACCGGACGAGCGCGGTGACGACGCGGCGCATGCTCGGCACCATCGCGACGAGCCGCAACGCCCGCAGGATCCTGAGGCTGCGCAGGACGGAGAGCGGCCCCGCCGTCGGGATGAGCGCGATGGCGACGATCACGAAGTCGAAGACGTTCCACGGGTCCTTGAAGAACTTCCAGCCGAACGCGTACAACCGTGCCGCCAGCTCGGCCGTGAAGATCGCCAGTGCGGTGTGGTCGATCACCGTCAGGGCCGGTCCGAACTTCGCGTGCAGAACCGTGGACGTCTCGGCTCCCAGGGTGATCGCGTTGACCACGATCACCGCGACGATGAACATCTGGAACCGGTTGCTCTCCACGAGCGAGCCGACGCGGGCGCGCACCATCTTCACTTGCTGCTCCTACGACAGGGGTTTTGCTACCTATCGGCGGTGGAGCGGGGCCAACTGTTCACCCGGTCGTGTTGATCAGCTCCAGGCGGCTGGCGGTGCGATCGAGGTCACGCACCTCGCCGCCGAGGATCTCGGCCAGCGAGTGCTCACTCACCACCGTCAGCCTCACGTCGGCGTCGACCAGCACGTCCACGACGTTCGAGAATCGTTGCCGCGCCTCGCGATCGCGGTGCTCGAGCCGTGGCACGCCAGTGATCACCCAGTCGTCGTACCGTTGGACTAGCTCCAAGTAGTCCTGCGTCGAGGTCGGTTTCTCGCACAGGTCGCCGAAGTCGAACCAGACCTCGTTCCCGTCGACGGCGAGCGCGGTGATCGCCCGGCCGTTGACGTCCAGTTCGACGGGCGGCCCCGGCGATGTCGCGACGCGGACGATCGCACCGGTCTCGAACCGCGAACGCGGCGCCCCGTGCAGGTGCCGGTAGTCGGTGGCGCCGTCCAGTGGGACGATCTCCATCATCTGCTTGATCAGCGCGATGCCCGGCAGGAAGTGGTCGTGGTAGAGCGGGTTGGGCAGCAGCCCGTCCGGCGGGTAGTTGGACGTGGCGATGATCATCACCCGGCGCTCTTGGAGCTCCTCCAACAACCGCGTCATCAGCATCGCGTCGCCGACGTCGTGCACGTGCAGCTCGTCGAACGCCAGCACCTTCGCCCGGCCGACGAGTTCCTTGACGGCCTTCGCGGCGGCTCCGCGTTCGTGCAGCCGTGCCGAGATCCGGCGGTGCAGCTCCTGGAAGAACGAGTGGAAGTGCACCCGCTTCTTGGGCCCCGGCACCACCTCGAACAGGGCGTCGGCCAAGAAGCTCTTCCCCCGCCCGACGGGCCCGTGCAGGTACACACCCCTGCGCCGCCCTTGGAGCTCCTCCAACCGTTCGACGGCCGCTTGCTGCGCGACGTCGAGCACGTACCCGCTGGCCGACACCCGCTGCCGAAGATCCACAATTACCCCCCGCGCCAGCCTACGATCACCACCGTGAGCAATGTCGAGGCCGAGCCCGCAGAAGTGACGTGCACCTCCAGCCCGGGCGACGTGGAGGTCCTCACCCCGCGCGACGTCCCGCTGGGCGGCCCGAGGGCGATGCCGGTCCGCCGCACCCTCCCCCAGAAACAGCGCTCGCTGATCGGCGCCTGGTGCTTCTGCGACCACTACGGCCCGGACGACACCAGCATGGACGTGGCCCCGCACCCCCACACGGGCCTGCAGACCGTGAGCTGGCTCTTCACCGGCGAGATCGAGCACCGCGACAGCCACGGCGTCCACGCACACATCCGTCCGGGCGAGCTGAACCTCATGACGGGCGGCCGCGGCATCTGCCACTCCGAGCAGTCCACCCCGTCCTCCACCACCTTGCACGGCGTCCAACTCTGGCTGGCCCTCCCCGACGCGCACCGCGACGCCCCGCGCGACTTCCAGCACTACGCCCCACCGGCCGTGGACGTCGACGGCGCGACCGCCCGCGTCTTCCTCGGCACCCTGGCCGGCTCCACCTCCCCGGTCCACACCTTCAGCCCGCTCCTGGGCGCCGAACTCGTGCTGCCCGCCAGCACCACGCTGACGCTGGCCGTGTCCGAGGAGTTCGAACACGGCGTCCTCCTCGACACCGGCGACGTCCGCCTGGGCGACACCGCGCTGGCCCCCCACTCGCTCGGCTACCTGGGCACCGGCCACACCTCGCTGACGCTCTCGACGGTCGAGGGCGCGCGGGTCGTGCTGCTGGGCGGCACGCCCTTCGGCGAGGAGATCGTCATGTGGTGGAACTTCGTCGGGCGCACCCACGAGGAGATCGCCGCGTTCCGCGAGGAGTGGCAGGCGGAGACGGACCGGTTCGGCCGGGTCGTGGGCTATCCGGGCGACCGGCTGCCCGCGCCGCCGCTGCCGGGCGGACGGCTGCGGCCCCGCGGAAACCCGGCCTGATCAACGTCACCTAACGTGCCGAATTAGCTACGGAAAGCACCTCCACCTTTAAACAGAATTAAGGTTGGAGGCACCCACCAGTCCCATCATCCGGGCCGCGAGCCGTCCGTCTCAGCCCGTGATCCCGTCCACAGATGACCGAACACCACCTGCACAAATCCAACAAAATCCCAGCTCAGCACACCTGTGGTCACCCGTCTCACCTGGCGGGTTCCGCTGCATGTGAAAAGTCATACTTGAGGACCATTGAAAATCACGTTCCGATCGCTTTTCCTGATCGAGGCATCCACGGAGGCTGCCGGACGTCTAAGGGGGCATGAGGAACGTGACACGAGTGGGCGCCGACTCGACATTCGCCTTCATCGCCCCGTCCGGGCGCCCGCTGCCCGTTGACGTCGAGCTCGGCTACCGCGCCGACGACCCCCACGCCGTGACCATGACGTTCCGCATGGGACGGCAGGAGACGGTGTGGCTGGTGAGCCGCGACCTGCTCGCCGACGGCCTGATCACCACCAGCGGTGCGGGCGACGTGCGGTTGCGGCCGCACAACTCCACCACCGCCGTGCTCGAGCTGCGGTCCGACGTGTCGCACGCCGTGTTCCACGTCCAGTCGTCGGAGCTGCAGGAGTTCCTGAACTCCACCTACGACGTAGTCGCCCCCGGTTGCGAGAACGACTACGTCGACTTCGAGGCCGAGCTGCGCAAGCTGCTCGACTAGAAACTCACCGCACGCCGTTGTTGACGGCGCGCGCGTAGGCCGCCGCGTTGCCTTGTGAGCTGCACGCCTTCATGTCGTCGTACAGCCACATGAACCCGCCGGTGATGCCCGCCGAGCTCTTCCACGACCGCATCTTGCTCTCGACGGTCGCCGGTGAGTCGCCGGCGCCGCACCCGCTGCCGTGCTTGCTCCACAACCCGGGGTCGACGGTCATGCCCAGCGCCCGGTTCCAGGTGGCGGGGTTGTTGCCCGCGCCGCCCGCGTAGCCCTGCAGGTAGACGCGGTCGACCAGCGAGCCGAGGTTCGACTTGAGGCTCGCCCAGAACGACTGGTTCGTGTACGGCGCGAACGTGAACTTCGAGTACCCGAGCTCCGCCGCCATGCGCGCGAACGCCGCCGTCGGCGCCACCTGGTAGAACGACTCGTCGTCGTTGTTGATCGCGTCGGCCCCCGTGGCGCTGCGCAACGCCTGGAAGTTGCGGTACAGGATCGAGTTGGAGCCGGTGCCGCCCGAGCTGATCAGGGCCGCGATGTTCTCCCAGTCGCGCACGCCCCACGACCCCACCGACACCTCGATGCGGTTGACGGACGTGGGTGCCTGCTTCAACGTCCGCAGACGAGCGGGCCAGCCGGAGTCACCGACGTACCGGCCGCTCTGCACGATCAACTTGTCGTTCAGGTACAGATCCCCGTTGGGGTGCACGTGCACGCTCCACAGGATCACGGTCGTGAACCCGGACGAGCGCAGCGTGTCCATCACGGCTTGGCCGTCGGAGTAGAACGGGCCGCCGCCGAAGATCGCCGACCGCGGCGAAGCCTGAGCGGAAGCCGCAGGCACGAACACCAAAGTCAGCAACACGGCAAGAAGAGCGGGGAACCAGGGCCGCTTCATCAACGCGCTTTCCCTTCTCTTGGAGCAACTCCAACAAGTCGGGCGGCGGCCACGCACCCACCATAGCGCCGAGATCAAGAGCCAGGCGCGGTCAGCCGTGCAGCAAACGGCAGAGGCAGGGCGAAGCGCCGGCGCTGACGAGGCAGAGGGCACCGCGGCGAGGACAACAGAAACGCGGAGCGGTGCCAGCCGCAGTCGTGAACGCAAGCCGACCACCCACGAATCCAAGCGCAGTGAGCCCGAACGGGCCAACGCCCACCACCTGGCCGGTTCCACCTGCCTTGGCGATGGGGGCTTACCTTGAGACGGCGCGATGCCAACCGGTCCGGTCCGGCCGAACCGTCGAAACGCAACCCCCGCCGACGGTCACGGCGCTACCCCCTCAACGCCCCCACGACCTCGACCCCGCCCCCATCCCACCGAACCGCCCTCAAATCCGGCACCACGACGGCAGCGGGCGTCTCCAAGGCCGCAACCCCGACCCCCACCACAGCCCCGGCCAACGCGGCAATCCCAGCCGCCACCCCGTTGCCGCTGTCCTCGAAGACCACACAATCCCCAGCCGACAACCCGAGCTTCGCGGCAGCCCTCAGATATCCCTCAGGACTGGGCTTACCGGCACCGACCGAATCCCCGTCCACCACCACAGCAGGCAACGGAATTCCCACCGCCGCCAGCCGAGCCTCCAGCAACTCGACCGGCGCCGAAGTCACCAACGCCCACCGATCCCCCAAGGACTCCACCAACTCCACGGCCCCGGGAATCGCCGTGGTAGCACCGGAATCCGCAACCTCAATGGCGTTGATCCGCCGCAACGCCCGAGCGTGCACCGAATCCGGCACATGCATTCGAACGGTGTCCGAAGCCCGCCGCCCGTGCAGTCCTTCCAGCACCGCCGAAGGCGAAACCCCGAACTCACCGGCCCACTGCGTCCAAGCCCGTTCAGCGGCCGCGGTCGAATCGGTCAACACGCCGTCCATGTCGAACAGCACGGCCTGACAACGCAGGTACATCGCTCTCCTCATCACGCGGGCGAACTCAGGACGGCAGCGGGATCTCCAAGCTGACCGTGCCCCGCAGGTCCAGCCACGCACGATCCCGCCCGCGAACCAGCCGCAGCACCACTTCCTCGCAAGCAGGACAACGGGCAACGACCCCGGGCGCGTTCTGATAGACCCGCAAACTCGCCACGGACCCCTTGTACCCGCAACCGGAACACTGTCCAGTGGCGACGGTCAGGTCCACGGCGAAGATCTCCCGCAGGTCACCGGCCAGCGCGTTGCCGTCCACGTGCGTGTCCACATGCGTGTCGCTCATAGGTGCTCTCCCGTCAGCCAAAGCGTTCCGTACGCACACGCCGCGGATCGTGCCCGAGCGCCACGAACACGTCCGACACGGTCTCGACGAACCCGGTGGGCCCGCACACGAACACGTTCGGCGCGAAGTCGGCCGGCCAGGCATGGGTGTTCAACTCGGCAAGTCCAAGCCGCCCAGGCACGCCCGGCCACCCTTCCGGCGCCCGGCGCGTGTAGACGATGTGCACGTCCAGCCCACCATCTTCACGCGCACGCCGCCGCAGTTCGTCGGCGTAGCAGACGTCGTCCGGCGTGCGGACCGAGTAGATCAACCGGAACGGCACCCGGCTCCCCTCGGCAGCTCGCGCACGGATCATCGCCATCAACGGCGCGATGCCCGACCCTCCCGCCACCAGCGTCACCGGCGCCTGGTCGGTGGCACGCCAGACGAACCATCCGCCCACCGGCCCGCGCAGTTCGACCTCGGCACCGACCGGCAGCACGTCGCACAGGTACGGCGACACCTCGCCGCCGTCGACCCGTTGCACGGTCAGCTCGAACCGCTCCCCGTCCGGTGCGGAGGAGATCGAGTAGCTGCGTTGCACCGAGTAGCCGTCCTCGGCGGTCAGCCGGACGTCGACGTGCTGGCCGGGCAGGTGACCCGGCCAGCCGGGCACGTCGAACACCAGGCTCCGCGCGCTCGCGGTCACGTCGGTGGCCTCGGCCAGGGCTGCCGTCCGCCAGGTCAGTCGCCCTGATACCGCTGTTCGCGCCATGGGTCTCCGTAGTCGTGGTAGCCCGCGCTCTCCCAGAAGCCGGGTTCGTCCTCCAGCAGCAACTGGATCCCGCGGACCCACTTCGCCGACTTCCAGAAGTACAGGTGCGGCACCAGCAGCCGCGCCGGGCCCCCGTGTTCGGGGGTGAGTTCCTCGCCGTCGTAGCGGTAGGCGATCCACGCCTGGCCGTCGATCAGGTCCTCGAGCGGCAGGTTCGTGGTGTAGCCGCCGTAGGACTGGACGAGCGCGAAGTCCGCGGCCGTCTCCACGTCCTCGAGCAGCACGTCGAGCGACACGCCCTTCCAGCGGGTGCCGAGCTTCGACCACTTGGTCACGCAGTGGATGTCCGTGGTGATCTTCTCCGCGGGCAGCTCGATCAGCTGCTGCCACGACCAGTCGTAGCGCTGGCCGGCCTCGGTGTTGATCGTGAACTGCCACCGGTCGGTCGACACGCGCGGGGTCGGGCCCGCGGTGAGGACCGGGAAGTCCTCCGCCAGGTACTGGCCGGGCGGCAACTGCACGTCCGGTGACTGGCGTCGCCCGGTGAAACCGGGAGAGACGATTGGCATCGTGTCAGTAGACGACAGCGGCGCGCCGAACGCCACTGCTGATCACGGAGGTCACATTGGACGTGCTGGTCGAGACCGTCGGCGTGGTGACGGTGATCCGGATGAACCGCCCGGACCGCCGCAACGCGGTCGACGGGCCGATGGCCGAGGCGCTCAGGAACGCGTTCCTGGAGTTCGAGGCGTCCCCGCAACGGGTCGCGGTGCTCACCGGTGAAGGCGGGACGTTCTGCGCGGGTGCGGACCTGACGTCCGTCGGAGATCCGGAACGGCGCAACGAGCTCGACCTGGGCGGGGGCGGCGCCGGACCGATGGGACCGACGCGACTGCACCTGAGCAAGCCGGTGATCGCGGCGGTCAGCGGGTACGCCGTGGCGGGCGGGCTGGAACTCGCGTTGCTGGCCGACCTGCGGGTGGTGGAGAGCGACGCGGTGTTCGGGGTGTTCTGCCGGCGGTGGGGCGTGCCGCTGATCGACGGCGGCACCGTGCGGCTGCCCAGGATCGTCGGCCTGGGCCGGGCGCTGGACCTGATCCTCACCGGACGCCCGGTGCACGCCGAGGAGGCGCTCGCGATCGGGCTGGCGAACAGGGTGGTGGAACCGGGGAAGGCCCTGGAAGCAGCTCTCGCACTGGCGCAGCAGATCGCCGCGTTCCCGTTCGAGTGCGTGCTGGCGGACCGGGCGTCGACCTACGGCGGGCTGGACCTGCCGGTGGCGGAGGCGTTGAGGGCGGAAGGAGCGGCGGGCGTGCCGATCGTGGCGCTGGAGGGTGCGGCCGGCGCCGCCAGGTTCGCTGACGGCGCCGGCCGGCACGGCACGTTCAGCGCAGGCGGGTGACCACCAGGTCCGGGTTGCGGGCGATCTCGCTTTCGGTGAACTCGCCCTTCACCCACTGCTTGCGCGCGTACAGCCGCGCCTGGTCGGTGTGGTGCGGCGAGGCAGGGTCGGCGGACTGCCCGTAGACCAGCGGCGAGCTCATCCGCGGCCGTGCTCGGCCTGCGGGACCGCGCGCAGGCCGTCGTCCTCGCCCACGAGACGGGCCTGGTGACGCCCGGCGCGTGACCTCCGTGCTGGCACGGATCCGCCCGCTGCCCGGGATGACGAGACTCGGTGGCCACCACTTCAAGGAGGCGACCATGTACGCGCAACTCGTCTACTTCGACGGCCCCCGCAGCACCGAACTGCTGGCCGCCGCGGACTTCGCGGCGACCCACCGCATCGAACCCGCGGTCGCGTCGGTGGCCGGCAGCATCAGGACCTACGTGCTGCGCCGGCCCGACGGCTCCGAGGTCGTCCTGACGCTCGCCGAGACCGAGCAGGACCTCCTCGCGGGCCGCGACGCGATCATGGGCACCTCGCTGCTGCCCGGCGAGGACCCGGACCTGCTGCCGGGCCCCGACCGCGTCGAGATCTACCCGGTGCACGAGGTCTTCGAGCACGGAGCGACGTCATGACCACCGTCCACGCCCTCGCCCCCGGCCGCTGGCAGGCCGACCTCACCCGCACCACCGCGTCGTTCACCGTGGGCAACCTGGGCCGCAGGACCCGCGGCACGGTCCCGGTCACCGCGGGATCGGTGGAGATCGGTGCCGACGGCGCGTTGCTCGGCGTGCGCGGCACGCTCGACCTGTCCGGCATCGCGACCGGCGTCCCCAAGCGCGACCTGGACCTGCGGCGGCCCGGCCTGCTGGACCTCGACCGGCATCCGACGATGAGGTTCACCGCGACGTCGGCGCGGACCACCGCCGACGGCTGGGAGGTGACCGGCACGCTCACCTGCCGGGGCACCGCGGCCGAGATCACCGGCGTGGTGACCGTGGACGACCTGGTGCTGACCGCCACCGCCCGGCTGGACCGCAGGGCGCTCGGGATCCGCGCGCCGTCGTTCCTGATCGGACGGTGGGTCGACATCACGGTGACGGCGGCGATCCGTCACTCGGCTTGAAGGACGAAGGGCAGTCCCGGCCCAGCGCCCGGCCGGTCACCGGAGTGGACCCAAGGATCCATCGGAAACCGGTCCACCTCTTGTACCGGTCTTTTCTCCGGGTGGGACCGGTACCGGCCGGGCGCAGTACCGTTCTCCCAGCACAGGGCACCAGCACCGATCCAGCCGGATGACATCGATGTCGTCGCCGCCGATTCCTGTCTCGTTTGTCTTGTTGACCATTCGTGTTACGAGCCTGAAGCTTCCTGGCAACGTTGTCAGGACAGGGATCGGAGCACGCAATGGCGCAGGACTTCGGCAGCGGCGTCTCGCGGCGGCAGGCGTTGACGATGGGTGGCGGGCTGCTCGCCGGGTTCGGGCTCAGCACCCTGCTGCCGGTGACCGCGTCGGCCGCGCCCGGGCAGTCGGCGGCGCAGCCGAAGACGATCGACCTCGCGTTGTTCCGACCCGTGTCGGTGTCGTCCACGGACTACGCGGCGACGCCCGCCGAGTTCGCCGTGGACGGGCTCGCGCAGGTCGGCGTGCGGGGGTCCGGGTGGCGGGCCGGGCAGGGCGACGGCCAGTGGATGATCGTGGACCTGCAGGGCCGGTGCGAGATCAGCTCGATCGTGCTGACGTTCGAGGCCAAGCCCGGCGACCCCGCGTTCGACGCCAACGCCTCGCGCGCCGACACCGTCGGCACCGAGATCCTGTCGAGCTACGCGGTGGCGTTCGACCTCGACGTCTCCGACGACGGCCGGGTGTGGCGGACGGTGCACCACACGGAGTCCGGCGCCGGTGGGGCGATCACGATCCCGTTCACGCCGGTCGTGAAGGCCCGCTGGGTCCGGTTCTCGGCGACCCGCAGGTCGACGACGAACCCGCTGGGGCTCAACGGGCTGCAGGTCTACGGCACGAGCAGGGACAACCGGCCCGCGGTCAAGGGCTGGACCAACTGGCCCGTCCAGGACCACCCGAACCCCGCGCTGACCGTGGCGGCGGACGGATCGGTGCCACTCGAGTCCGGCTGGGTGCTGACGATGCAGGACTTCGCGCCCGGCAAGGACGGCGCCGCGCTCTCCGGCCAGGACGTCGACACGCGCGGCTGGGTGCCGGCGACCGTGCCGGGCACGGTGCTCGCGTCGCTGGTCGAGCAGGGACACCTGCCGGACCCGGTGTACGGCATGAACAACCTCAAGATCCCCGAGGCGCTCTCGCGGCACACCTGGTGGTACCGGCGGTCGTTCGGGCTGCCGCGCGGCCTCGACACCGGTGCGGGCCGGCACGTGTGGCTCGAGTTCGACGGCATCAACCACGAGGCCGAGATCTGGCTCAACGGAGCCAAGATCGGTGCGGTCAGCAACCCGTTCGGCCGGGCCGCGCTGGACGTCACGGCCACGTTGCGCCGCTCCGGCGACCAGAACCTCGCCGTGCAGATCACGCCGATGCCGTTCCCCGGCAGCCCCGGCGACAAGGGCCCGCGCGGTGAGGCGTGGGTCGGCGCGAACAGCACGATGTTCAAGAACTCCCCCACCTACCTCGCGGTGTCGGGCTGGGACTGGATGCCCGCCGTCCGCGACCGCGCCTCCGGCATCTGGAACCACGTGCGGTTGCGTTCGACCGGCGCCGTGGTCGTCGGCGACCCGCGCATCGACACCGTGCTGCCGGACAGGACGACGGCCGAGGTCACGTTCACCGTGCCGGTCCGCAACGTCGAGGCCGCCGCGAAGAACGTCACCGTCACCGCCGAGTTCGACGGCGTCAAGGTGAGCAGCACCGTCACCGTGGCCGCGAACTCCACGCAGGACGTCGTGTTCTCGCCGTCGACGCACTCCCCGCTGCGGATCAGGAACCCGAAGCTGTGGTGGCCCAACGGGTACGGCGACCCGACGCTGCACGACCTGACGCTCACCGCGTCGATCGGCAACGCCGTCAGCGACCGCAAGAAGCGCAAGTTCGGCATCCGCCAGGTCACCTACCAGTACGACCTGCCGATCACGATCGTCGACGGCGCGGCCGAGCAGACCGTCGAGTTCCCGTACCAGCAGGCGCGCTACGTCCGGATGCAGGGCGGGCGGCGGGCCACGAGCTGGGGCTTCTCGATCTTCACGATGTCCGTGGCGGACAGCAGGACCCCGGACACCGACCTGGCGCGCGGCAGGACGGCGACCGCGTCGTCCGCCGCCGACTGGACCTCGCCCGGCGCCGTGACCGACGGCGACCCGAAGTCCCGCTGGACGTCGAACTACAACGACAACGAGTGGGTGCAGGTCGACCTCGGCGCGGTGACGTCCTTCGACCGCGTGGTGCTGCGCTGGGAGACGGCGTACGCGGCCACCTACAAGATCCAGGTGTCGCAGGACGGCGACACCTGGACCGACGTGGCGGAGAAGGACAACTCCCCCAAACCGCTGATCATCCTCGTCAACGGCGTGAAGATCTTCGCCCGCGGCGGCAGCTGGGGCTGGGACGAGCTGCTGCGCCGCATGCCCGCCTCCCGTGCGGACGCGGCCGTGGCGCTGCACAAGGACATGAACTTCACCGTCATCCGCAACTGGGTCGGCTCGTCCTACCGCGACGAGCTGTTCGACGCGTGCGACAAGTACGGAATCCTGCTGTGGAACGAGTTCTGGCTCGGCTGGTCGGCCGACCCGGCCAACCACGAGCAGTTCTTCGCGCAGGCAGAAGACACCGTGCTGCGCTACCGTTCGCACGCCTGCTGCGTGGTGTGGTTCGGCTGCAACGAGGGCAGCCCGCCCTCCGCCGTGGACAAGGTCCTGCGGGAGATCGTCCACACCAACACCGACCTGATGTACCAGCCGAACTCGGCCAGCGGCGTGATCACCGGCGACGGCACGTACCGCTGGGTCGACCCGCGCACGTACGGCACCGGCGAGGCCACCGGCGGCAAGTTCGGGTTCTGGAGCGAGATCGGTCTGCCGACCGTCTCCACGGTCGAGAGCATGCGCAACCTCGTCGGCCAGGGCAACCCAGGCTGGCCGATCGGCGACGCCTGGTACCTGCACGACTGGTCGGAGAACAGCAACCAGCAGCCCAAGGGCTACCAGGCCGCGATCGACGCCCGCCTCGCGCCGTCGAGCAGCCTCGAGGAGTTCTGCCGCAAGGCGCAGTTCGTCAACTACGAGAACATGCGCGCGATCTTCGAGGCCTGGAACGCCCGGCTGTGGAACGACGCGACCGGCGTGCTGCTGTGGATGTCGCACCCGGCGTGGCACTCGACCGTCTGGCAGACCTACGACTACGACATGGACGTCAACGGCAGCTTCTACGGCTCCCGCAAGGGGTGCGAGCAGCGGCACGTGCAGGCGAACCTGACCACGTGGCAGGTCACCGCCGTCAACCACACCGCGTCGCACCTGGTCGGCGTGACGGTGCGGGCGCAGCTGTTCGGTCTGGACGGCAAGGCGGTCGGGCAGGCCCAGGAGCAGAAGCTCGACGTGAACGCGACCACGGCGACGAACCTGTTCACCGTGCCGTTCGCGGACTCGTTGCCCGCGTTCCACCTGCTGCGGTTGACGATGACCGACGCCCAGGGCAAGCAGATCTCCGAGAACACCTACTGGCGTTACCGCACGCCGGAGTCGATGCACGCGCTCAACCAGGTGGCGTACACGCAGCTGACCACGACGTTGAGCGCGACGAAGGACGGTTACTCCGCGGTGGTCCGCAACACCGGCAAGACGGTGGCCGCGATGGTCAGGCTGTCGTTGCGCGAACGCAACGGCACCGACCGCGTGCTGCCGACCCTGTACAGCGACAACTACTTCTGGTTGCTGCCAGGGGAAACCCGGACCGTCGCGATCGACCCGCAGCGCGACGTCAGCCGTCCCCGCCTGCTCGTCGAGGCGTACAACTCGGCTCCGAAGCTGAGCTGAGGTCCTCCCGACCCGGGTGCCGCCGTGCCGACCACAGCGTCAGCGCGGCGGCGCCCAGCCCCACGAGCAGCGACGTCCAGATGTTGAGGCGCAGCCCCAGGACCGTGTTGGCGTCGTCGATCCGCAGCGCCTCGATCCACAGGCGGCCCAGCGTGTAGAGCGCCACGTACAGCCCGAACGCCCGCCCGTGGCCGAGCCGGAACCTCCGGTCGGCCCAGATCACGACGGCCGCGACGCCGAAGGTCCACAGCAGTTCGTAGAGGAACGCCGGGTGGAACGTGCCGAGCACGACCGGCAGCCCGTCCGCCCCGATCACCGCTCTGCCGGCGGCCTGGTCCCACTCGTGGACGGTGAGCGCCCACGGCAGGTCCGTCGGGCCGCCGTAGACCTCGTTGTTGAACCAGTTGCCGAGCCGGCCGATCCCCTGCGCCAGCGCGATTCCCGGCGCGGCCGCGTCCGCCAGCGGGGGCAACGTCACGCCGGCCCGTCGCGCGCCGATCCACGCACCCAGTGCGCCGAACGCGATCGCGCCCCACACGCCCATGCCGCCTTCCCAGATGTACAGGGCCTTGAGCGGGTCGCCGTTCGGTCCGAAGTAGGGCTGCCAGGACGTGGCGACGTGGTACAGCCGCGCGCCGACGATGCCGAACGGCACGCCCCAGGTCGCGATCTGGTTGATGACACCGGGTTTTCCGCCGCGCCGCACGTACCGGCGTTCGGTCAGCCAGGCCGCGACGAGGATGCCCGCGATGATGCAGAACGCGTAGGCGCGGATCGGCACGGGCCCGAGGTGCCAGACACCCCGGGTAGGACTGGGAATGGCCGCGAGGAGCATTCGTCGCACGCTAACGGGAACGGGCCCTGTGCACCGGCGTTTCCGGCACACAGGGCCCCGGACGATCAGCTGCCGATCAGATCGCGCCGCCGACGATCGGCAGCACCACCTTGCTGACACCCAGCGACACGTTCAGCGCGATGCCGCTCGCGCCGGTGTCGGTCGCGATGTACCCGCTGTGGTTGGTGACGAGCACGATGCCGATCCGGTGCCCGGCCGGGACCATCGCGTCCCGCGCGTGCAGCTTCCAGGTGACGTCCACGGTGGTTCCGTTGGTGGGCAACGGGGTCGCGGACTCCAGCGACGACCTGTTCTTGGTGTCGATGGCGCCCTTGGTCAGCATCGTCGCGCTGACCGCCTGGATCGAGACCTCCGGTGGTTTGGCGCAGCCGGTGCGGTTCTTCAGGTCGTTCTTCGCGCACGTCTCGGTCGACAGCTGCAGCGGGCTGCGTTCGCTCAGCACCGCCTGACTGGTCGGCCCGTAGTCCACCAGCAACGCCGTGAGCGGCGTCGACGCCCGGTTCGAGGCGATCCGCGCCGTCACCCGGACCTCACCGCTCAGGCGAGCGTCCTTGGTGAGCGGTGCCGTCACGTAGGCGAGGCGGCGCGAGTCGGCCGTCTCCGGGTTGGCCATCATGAGCGACTCGCTGAGGTTCGCGTTGTCCCCCAGGCGTTGCGTGCCGCTCGTGACCGGGGTCGTGGTGAGCGAGCCGGACATCCCGTTCGCCGCCGGACCGAAGTACAGCGTGGTGTCCTGCGTGTTCGGCCGCGGCCAGCTCGCCGCCTGCTCCCAGCTGCCGTCGGGCTTCTGCACGTCGGCCACGGGCTCGCTCATGATCCCGTTGTTCGCGCCCTTGAGCCAGTGGTCCATCCACAGCCCCATGACGCGCTGCCACTCGGCCTGCCGGAACGAGATCGGGTCGAGGTGACCGCCGCGGTGCAGCCAGATCTTGCGCGGCACGTTCCGGTCCTGGAGCTCCTTCCACCAGCGGCCGAACTGGGACGGCTTGACGTTCCAGTCCGCCTGCCCGTGCACGACGAACACCGAGGCGGTCGTGTTCTGCGCACCCGGCCGGTAGTCGCGCGCCTTCCAGAACTGCGTGTAGTCCCACGACTCGTCGCCGTCCTGCGCCGTCAGCTTGTCGAAGACCGGCTTGCACTTGGCCTTCTGGGACGCGCTCACGACGTAGTTGGCGAGGAACGTCGGATAGTTCGACTCCCAGCCCTTGTACCCGATCCCCTGGTCGCGTGCGTACTCGTACCAGCTGGAGATCGCGGCGATCGGGACGATCGTCTTGACGCCGGGGATGTTGGCCGCCGCGGCGGCGTTCGGGAGCGTGCCGTTGTAGGAGACGCCGAGCATGCCCACGTTGCCGGTGCTCCAGGTGGCCTTGGCCTCACGACCGTCGGCGTAGAACGCCTTGGCCCTGCCGTTCAGCCAGTCGACCACGGCCTTGACGCTCGCGGTGTCCTCCGGGCCACCGGTGGTGGGGCAACCGGTGGAGCGGGAGGTGCCTTGCATCTCCATCTCCACGACCGCGTACCCGCGGGGCACGAAGTACTCGTCGTACCAGCGGCCGAAGCCTCTCGGGACGGTCATGGACTCGGCTTTCGCCGCACCCAGGCCGTAGTAGGGGCTGGCCTCCATGACGATCGGGACGCGCTCGGCGGTGTCCGGGCGCATGACGTCCGCGGCGATGCGGTCCAGCCTGCCGTCGGCGTCACTGTCGATTGTGGATTCTACGTAGACCGTCTCGGTGATCGCGGCCGCTGCGGCCTGCGCCGTCTGGACAGGGGTGTACACGGTCGCGGCTGTCAGCAGGGTGGCCGCGACCAGGTAGGCCTTTCGCATGGTTCCTCCGTTGGAGGGCCCGTTGTAGCTGCAGGGGTTCGGGCCCTCACTTACGGATCTCACCGGGTTTCGGGTGGGTGCCGGTACGGCCGAAAGATCTGTTTTGGTTCCGGTTCTGGCTGGGGTGCGAGTGGTTCCGGTTCCAGCGGGGTTGGTTGCGTCCCTCGGGTTGGGTCGCCTTGCGAGGATGGACGCGTAGGTCGGTTCGGACGTGCGGGGTGCGATTGGGGCTTGACCTTGAGCCTCTGGCGGGGCGCGTTCGCGGCCTCACAAGCCGGGGATGGAAGCACCCCGGCCGAACCGGACAGGTCCGGCACCCCGCCCCCTCAAGGTAAAGCCCCAATCGCCAAGGCAGGGGGAACCGGCTCGGTGGTGGGAAGCAGCCCATTCGGGCTCGCCCTCGCGTGCCAGGCCTCGGAAGTGGCTGGGTTGCGTTGACGGCTGTCCGGTTGGCACCGCGCGCCTGGCCAAGACGGTGGTCGGCCCGAGTTGGCGACTGCGGTCGGGGTGGAGGAACGACGCAGGGGTCCCGTTGCCGGGACCCCTGCGTCAGCTTGCTGTCGGACTCGTCGTGGTCAGGCCGCGACCAGTTCCTTCTCGCGGTCCGGGGTCTTGACCTTCGGCTTCTTGTTCGGCAGCGACAGGCGGAACACCTTGCGCCACGCCGAGAACACCTGCTTCGGCAGCGGGCCGGTCACGTACTCCAGCTCGTACTTCTCGAAGAGCGCGCGCACCTTCACGGCGACCTCGGCGTAGCGGTTGCTCGGCAGGTCCGGGAACAGGTGGTGCTCGATCTGGTGCGACAGGTTGCCGGTCATGAAGTGCATGGCCTTGCTGCCGCTGATGTTCGCCGAACCCATCATCTGGCGCAGGTACCACTGGCCGCGGGTCTCGCCCTTGATCGAACGGCGCTCGAAGACCTGGACGCCCTCCGGGAAGTGGCCGCACATGATGACGGAGTGGGACCAGAGGTTGCGGATCAGGTTCGCGGTGAAGGTCGCCGCGAGGGTCGTGAGGAACGACGGGCCCGACAGGAGCGGGTGGATCACGTAGTCCTTGAGGACCTGCTTGCGGATCTTGCGGCCGACGGCCTTGGCGCGGGCGCGGAACTCCGGGTTCTTGCGGCGGCGCTTGTGGAGGTTCTTGCCCAGTTCGAGGTCGTAGGCGGCGATGCCGTACTCGAAGAAGCAGGCGTTGATGAAGTTCCAGACGGGCTGGCCGAGGTGGATCGGGTGCCACTTCTGGTCCTCGTCCACGCGCATGATGCCGTAGCCGAGGTCGTTGTCCTTGCCGATCACGTTGGTGTACGTGTGGTGGAGCTCGTTGTGCGAGTGCTTCCACTGGTCGGCGGGCGAGACGTGGTCCCACTCCCAGGTGGTCGAGTGGATCTTCGGGTCGCGCATCCAGTCCCACTGGCCGTGCAGGATGTTGTGCCCGATCTCCATGTTGTCCATGATCTTCGCGACGGACAGACCGGCCGTGCCGATGATCCACGCCGGCGGGAAGAACGAGAACAGCAGGATGCCGCGGCTGGTCAGCTCCAGCTTGCGCTGCGCCGAGATGACCTTGCGGATGTAGGCGGCGTCCTTCTCACCACGGCTCGCGATGATCTCGTCGCGGATCGCGTCGAGCTCGCGGCCCAGTTCCTCGATCTGCTCTGCGGTGAGGTGCGCGGTGGGGTCGATGGCGGTCATGAATCTCGCTTTCCGGGGACAGTGGCTGGGGGACGGGCCACTTCGCGGGGGGAGGAAGTGTGGGGTGGGTCAGCGTTCGAGTTCGCAAGGGCCCGCCGCGGCGGACACGCAGGTCTGGACGAGCACGTGAGCCGTGGGGCTGTCCTCGGCCTGGGTGATCTCGCCGGTGCGCAGGTCTCTCACCGCGCCGGACTTCAGCGGCGTCACGCAGCCGAAGCAGATGCCCATGCGGCAGCCGGACGGCATCAGCACGCCCGCTTCCTCGCCGACGTTCAGCAACGGCGTGGCACCGTCCGCGGCGACGGTCTTGCCGGTCTTGCCGAACGTGACCTCGCCGCCCTCGCCCGCCACGACGACGGTCGGGCGGAAGCGCTCGGTGTGCAGTTTCTCGGCGATGCCGTGCTCGGCCCAGTGGGCCTCGGCGGCGTCGAGCAGGCCGGTCGGGCCGCACGCCCACGTCTCGCGCTCGGCCCAGTCCGGGACCAGCCGGTGCAGTTCGGCGACGTCGAGCATGCCGTCGGTGTCGGTGTGCAGCTCGACCAGCGTCAGCGACTTGTCCGCGACCAGGTCGTGCAGGTCGTTGCGGAAGATCACGTCTTCCTTGCGCGGCGCGGAGTGCACCATCACGACGTCGGTGAGCTTCGCGTCGCGCAGCATGCCCATGGCGGGCGTGATGCCGCTGCCGGCGGTCAGGTACAGCACCTTCGCCGGTTTCGTCGCGGGCAGCACGAACTCGCCGGTCGCCTGGTCGAGCTGGATGATCGTGCCGGGCTTCGCGTGGCGGACCAGGTGGTTGCTGACCTTGCCGCCGGGGATGGCCTTCACCGTGATGGTGATGCGGCCGTCGGCGCGGTTCGTCGGCGACGTCACCGAGTACGCGCGCCACAGGCGCACGCCGTCGACGTCGATCCCGATGCGGATGTACTGACCTGCGACGTGACCGCGCCAGCCCTTGCCGGGCCGGATCACGATGGTCGCGGCATCGGCTGTCTCGCGGTGCACGGCCTCGATGCGGCCGCGCAGGTCAGCGCCTGCTCGGAGGGGGCTGACCAGGTCGAGGTAGTCGGACGGCAGCAGTGGCGTCGTGACCAGCTCAAGCAGTTTCCACGCCCTGCTGCGGAGGGCGGCACTCGTCATGACTCCAGCTTGATGCGCCCTAGGGCGTAAAGTCCTGTCCGTAGGACGTGAATCTGCCGGGCCGGATTGTTCGCAGGGAACAAATCGTGACGCACGCAATGCGGCGAGCCACCGAACTCGCCCTCGATGAGAAGACCGTCACCGCGTTGCGCGCGGTGCTGAAGACGACCGCCGACGAGGTGGTCCGCGCCATCATCGCCGAGGTGCCGAGCTACGCCAACGCACTCTCCGGACGCATGGGTGGCACCATCCGCCGTGCGGTTCGCACGGCGCTAGGACACTACTTGGACCTCGCCGGCGGCACAGGCGGCGGCGGCGACGCGTCCGACGCCGCCTACGAACTGGGCCGGGGCGAGGTGCGCGACGGCCGCTCGATGGACGCGCTGCTCAGCGCCTACCGCGTGGGTGCCCGCGTGGCCTGGCGAGGCCTCGCCGCCGGGGCCGTTCCCGCAGGCCTGCCCGCCGCCGAGGTGGCGAAGTTCGCCGAGCTGACGTTCGCCTACATCGACGAACTGTCCGCCGCCAGCGCCGCGGGTCACGCCGACGAACTGGCCGCCCGGGGCATGGCCCACGAGCGCCACCTCGAACAACTCGCCCGAGACCTGCTCGCCGGCGCCAGCGCCGAGGTGCTGCTGGCCGACGCCGGACGGGCCGCGTGGCAACCGCCGTCGACGCTGACCGTCGTGCTGCTGCCCGCGGCCCAGGCACGCCCCGCCTACCGCCTGCTCGACCCCAGCACCCTGGTGCTCGACGACCTGCCCGACTCCACCGGCGTGCTGCTCGTGCCGGAAGCCGACCGCTCCCACCTCTTGCGGCAGCTCATCGGCCGTACAGCCGTGGTCGGTCCGGCACGTCCATGGATGCGTGCCTCCGCTTCTTACGCACGGGCCGTACGCGCGCGCTCCTTGTCCCCCGACATCCGCGACACCGAGGAACACCTCGCGTCTCTGGTGCTCAGCGCCGACCCGGACGCCTACGCGGACCTGCGGGCGCGGGCGCTCGCTCCGTTGCTCGAGCTGCCGGTCGCGACCTCCCGGAAGCTGGAGGAGACGTTGCGGGCCTGGTTGCTGCACCACGGGCGGCGGGAGGAGGTGGCGGCGACGTTGTTCGTGCACCCGCAGACGGTGCGGTACCGGATGCAGCAGCTCCGCGACCTGTTCCCGGACCTGGGGTCGGCGCAGCGGGTGCTGGAGCTGACGCTGGCGGTGGCGTTGCCGACGGCCTCTGACTAGCTCGAACCAGCGAAACCTGGGACAGGTGGCGGCCAGGCAGCACTGGGGCATGGCCCGAGAATCTGGCTGGTCGTGGCTGGTGCCCGGTGAGGTTTTTCGGTCAACACTGAAGCAATAGTGCTGTTTGTTGTGGCGCGCGCCACACCGGTGCGAGAACCTCTACCGCGATCTCGACGTCTTGCGGAGTGTGAGAGCCATCCGGGGTGAGCCGGCCGACCTCGACGAGGAACAACTCGTGCGCCGCGTGGCACGAGGTGACCGGCGTGCGTTCGAGGAGCTGTACCGGCGGACGTCGCCGTGGTTGACGGTGCGGTTGCGCAGGCGGTGCGCGGACGACCAGGTCGTCGCCGAGGTGTTGCAGGAGACCTACCTGGCGGTGTGGCGGGCGGCGGACGCCTTCGCCGGCGCGGCCGCCGGTGGGAGTGCGGTCGGGTGGTTGTGGACGATCGCGGCGCGGCGGTTGATCGACGCGTTCCGGCGGCGGGCTCATCACGCCTCACCTCCTGCGGCGGCGGCTCCGGAGCGTTCCACGCCCGGTGCCGAGGAGGCCGTGCTGGACGGAGTCGTCGGGGACGAGGTGGGGGACGCGTTGCGGCGGCTCGCTCCCGAGTTGCGGCAGGTGTTGCAGGCGATGGTGCTGGACGGGTTGTCGGTGCGGGAGACGTCGGTGTTGCTCGGGGTGCCGGAGGGGACCGTCAAGACGCGGGCCCGGCGTGCCCGGATCGCGATGAGGGAGGCCTTGGCATGACCACGAACCACCCGTCCGAGCCGTTGCTGCGGAGGTATGCGCGTGGTGATGCCGACCTTCCCGCCGACCAGTTGTGGGCGGTCGAGGCGCACCTGGAGACGTGTGCGCCCTGCCGCGGCAGGCTCGCACCCGAGCCGATCGCCGAGGCGGTGTGGGCCGAGCTCCTGCCGCAGCTCGACAGCACGCCGCAGATGCCTCGTTCGAGGAGGCGCTACGGGTGGGTTTCGCCCGCGGCCGGGCCGTGGCTCGCGGCGATCCTGCTGGTGACCGCCGCGGCCGTGGTGCTGGACCGCATCGGGTTCGCGGTGGGTGATCGGGTGTCGGTGGTGCTGCTGGTCGCGCCGGTGCTGCCGGTGCTCGGGGTGGCGGCGTCGTGGAGCCGGGCGCTGGATCCCGCGTACGAGCTGACCGCCGCCACGCCCCGGGCCGGGTTGCCTTTGGTGTTCCGCAGGACGGCGGCGGTACTGGGGGTGCTCGTCCCCGGCCTGACCATCGCCGGTCTCGTCACGGACGTCGGGTTCGCACGGTGGTTGTTGCCGTGCCTGGCGTTCACGCTCGGCACGCTCGCGCTCGGCACGCTCGTCGGCGTCACGCGGGCGGCCGTCGCGCTGATCGCGGCCTGGGCGGTCGTGATCGTGGCGCCGACGATCGCGTTCACCAGGACGTCCACGGCGTTCGACGCCGAGGCCGCGCCGGTGTGGGCGGGCGTGCTGGCGGTCAGCGTCGTGGTGATCGTGCTGAGAAGGATGACGTTCACAAGGCTGGAGGCGAACCGATGACCGCGCCCACCACGTACGCCTGGGAGATCGCGACCGAGAACCTCAGGGTGAAGGCCGGGAGGCGGATGGCGGTCGACGGCGTCACGCTGAAGATGGGGCGCGGAGTGCACGGGCTCCTGGGGCCGAACGGCGCGGGCAAGACGACGCTCATCCGGGCACTCGCGACCGTTCTCGAACCCGCGGCGGGCGAGCTGCACCTGTTGGGCGGCATGGAGTCGAGGGAGCTGCGGAAACGGGTCGGGTACCTGCCGCAGGAGTTCGGGCACTACAAGCGGTTCACGGTCCGGGAGTTCGTCGCGTACGTGGCGTGGCTCAAGGAGATGCGCGACATCCCCGCGGCGACCCAGCGGGCGATCGACCGGGTCGGGCTCGCGGACCGGGCCGACGACAGGATGAAGACGTTGTCGGGCGGCATGATCCGCAGGGTCGGCATCGCGCAGGCCATCGTCAACGACCCGGAGATCCTGCTGCTCGACGAACCGACCGCGGGCCTCGATCCCGCGCAACGGCTCAGGTTCCGCGAGCTGCTCACCGAACTCGGCACCGACGCGTGCGTGGTCGTCTCCACCCACCTGGTCGAGGACGTCGCCGCCGCGTGCACTGACGTAGTTCTGCTGTCCCAAGGAAAACTCGTCTTCCAGGGCACGCCGGCAGACCTCACCGGCCAAGGCGCGGAACACCACCCCGGCGACAGCCCGATCGAACGCGGCTACAGCGCCGTGCTCGGCCTCCCCGACCGCCCCGGCACGTGGTGAGCCACGTCACACCACCCGGAGAACCTCGAGCGCACCAACGCCGTCTAGCCGGGTGAAGCGGAAAACACTTGAGGGAGAACAGGATGCGGGCGATCGAAACCGACACCCTGGTGGTGCGCCGGGGAAAGCGCAACGCGGTGAACGGGCTCAGCCTGAGCCTCGGCCGGGGCGTGCACGGGCTGCTCGGCCCGAACGGCGCGGGCAAGACGACGCTGATCCGCACGCTCGCCACCGTGCAGCAGCCGACCAGCGGCACGATCCAGCTGCTCGGCAGAGACTGCGGTGACTTCAAGGCGGTGCGCCGCAAGCTCGGCTACCTGCCCCAGCACTTCGGCTACTACAGGCGGTTCAAGGTGCGGGAGTTCGTCGAGTACCTGGCGTGGCTGAAGGAGATGCCCGCCAAGGAGATCCCGAAGGCCGTTCACAGCGCACTCGACCGCGTCGGCCTCGCGGACCGCGCGGACGACCGGATGAAGTCGTTGTCCGGCGGCATGATCCGCCGCGTCGGCATCGCGCAGGCCATCGTCAACGACCCGGAGCTCCTCCTGCTCGACGAACCGACGGTCGGCCTCGACCCGGCGCAACGGCTGAGGTTCCGCGAACTCGTGGCCGAACTGGGACAACGGAGTTGCGTGCTGATCTCCACGCACCTGGTCGAGGACGTCGCGGCGGCCTGCACGGACGTCGTGCTCGTCAACGAGGGATCGCTGGTGTTCCGGGGAACTCCGCGCGACCTCACGGACGCCGGCACGGACGCGCACGTCGGCGACAGCCCGATCGAACGCGGCTACTCGGCGTTGATCAGCGCGAACACCGGGGGTGCCTGGTGACCGGACTGCGCATCGAACTGCGGCGCTCCACCGCGCTCTGGGCGGGCCTGGTGGTCCTGGCGTCCGGCACCGGGATGCTGTGGCTCATCACGTCGGAGGGCTCGCTCTGGAAGGGCAACTCGACGTCGGCCGTGCTCGAGTTCCGCTTCCCGATCGCCTACGTCTGGGCGCTCGTCGTCGGACTGGCCACCCTGCAGGGGATGCGCGACAGCCGGGCGGGCGTGACCGAACTGTTCGCCACCACGGCGAAACCGGCCTGGAGGCGGCTCGGCACGCTCGCGGGCTCGGTGGCGGGCGTCGTCGCGGTGGCGGCGGCCCTGCTGTGCCTCGGACTGGTCGCGCGGGTCGCGTTCACCGGCGGGTTCGTGTCGATCGGGTTCGTCCCGCTCGCCCTGACCGCGGTACTGGCGCTCGCGTCGAGCACGTTGCTGGGCCTCGCGATCGGACGGATGCTGCCGCACCCGCTGACCGTGCCGGTGGCTCTGGTGGCGACGTTCATGATCGCGACGACGGCGGGGCGGGCACTCGAGGTCCGCTCCCCCGGCGACGAGATCTCCGCGCTCGCCCTGCTCACGCCCGTCATGGACCCGCCGGAGTCGGACCTCGTGACCACCTCGACGTCGGTCGACCTGGGTCAGCTCGCCTGGTTCACCGGTCTCGGCGTGACGGCGTTCCTGCTGCTCGTGAACCGCGGCCTGCTCGGTCGTCTGGCCGCACTGGTCCCGGCCGGGCTCGCGCTCGCCCTCGCGTTGGCGATCATGCCGGCCAAGTTCTCCGACGTGATCGTGTCCGACTCCATCGCGAGCAAGCTGGTGTGCGACGACGACGTCTGCGTCGGCCAGGCGCACGCGGAGCACCTCCCCGCCGTGGCCGAGGCGGGCAAGGCGGCGCTGGCCAAGCTCGCCGTGCTGCCCGGCGCACCGAAGGCCGTCCACGAGGACACGTCCGCGATGGCGCACCTCACGCCGACGCGGCGAGACGAGCGCGTCGTCTACCTGAACACCAACGCCTTTCCCCGGACGCTGAGGATGACGCCGGACGAGATCCGCCTCGAACTGCTCGCCGGCGCGGGAGTCGCCTCCTGCTCCGTGCCGTCCTCCTTCAACACCTTCGAGGGAACCGTCCGCTACGTCACCGCCGGCTACTTCAACGGCGAACTGGTGCAACTGCCCTCCGAGCCCCACATGTGGGCGAACGACCGGCTCCGCGGCGAGATCGACGAGACGTGGCGGCAGTTCCGCAGTCAGCCGGATTCAGAGCAGCTCGAGCGGGTCACCGAAGTGCGGCGGATGATGCTGGCGTGCGAGGACCCCGAACGCATGCTGGACGTGCTGAAGGCGGGCCGATGAGGCCTCTCACGCTGTACGCCCGCTCCCGCAACGTCCCGTCCGCCCTGGTCGTCCTGCCGGTGGTCGTGCTAGTCGCCTGGTCCGCGCTGCACTCGCCGTGGACGCCGCTGAGCGCGTCCCTGACCTGCCTGGCCGCCGTGCTGGTGGCCACCGTCGGGCTCGCGGGCCAGGACCCCGAACTGGACGCCTCCACCGCCGTGCCCTGGCCGTTCTGGCGGCTCGCGCACCTCCTGCTCGCCACCCTCACCGCCACGGCGGCCGTGCTCCTGGTGCAGGAGCTCGGCTCCGAGCCGTCCAGCGCCACGTTCGTCGTGCGCGACACCGCGGGCATGATCGGCCTGGCCGGGCTGGCCGCGGCGGTCGCCGGAGCGAGGCTCGCCGCCACCGCCCCGGTGCTGTGGTGGGCGGTGGCGGCGATCATGCCGCCGGGTGAGTCCGTCACGGCCAGGGTCGTCACGTGGCCGCTCGGTTCCCCCGACGACGCCGCGACGACGTGGACGGCCGCGATCCTGTTCGCGAGCGGCGTCACGGCCTACAGCGTCAAAGGCAGCCGTTAGACGAGCGTCTCCAGCGCGATGTAGTCCGCGATCGCCTGCTGTCCGGTGATGTTCGCGTGAACGCCGTCGCCCGTGTCGTAGCGCGGGTTGACGGCGTTCGGCCGGATCGGGTCCTCCAGCACCTGGTCGAAGTCCTGCACCGAAGCGCAGGTGTCCGAGCAGTCGCCGCCGCGCTTCACGAAGTCGTTGACGGCGTGGCGGTCGACGTTGTTCTGGTCGCTGTAGCCGGGACGCGGCGTGATCGGGGTGACGTGCACGGCGATCCCGGCCTTGCGCAGCCGCTCGAACACCGCGCGATAGCTCGCGACGATCTCATCGGCTGTGCAGCCGTTCGCCAGGTCGTTCGTGCCGTAGTAGTAGATGACGTCCGTGACGCCGTGCAACGCGAGCACGTCCCGTTCCAGCCTCGTACGAGCATCGAGCCCGACGAACGGCGCAGGAGTGCGCGGGCAGACCGCGCTGGTCGTGCCGCTGATCCCGGCGTTGGCCACCGCGAGCTGAGGACCGCCGGACGCCACGACCTTGCGCGCCAGCACGTCGGCCCACCGCTTGTTCGTGCCGATCTCGGTGCATCCGGGACCGCAGTTCGTGCTGCCCACGCCGTCGACCACCGAGCTGCCGAACGGCACGACCGTCCCGCGCAGCTTCGGATTCACCACGTCGACCGCGCTGACCACGTACGTCGACTGGACCTTCTCCGTGAACGCGGCACCCTTGTCGGTCGTCCTGTCCCCCGTGCCCGGCGGGGTCAGGTAGTTGTCCCGGAACGCCGACTCGTGCCGTCCCGGCACGACGTCCCCGGCGACGTGCATGCTCACCGCGAGGTCCGCGCCCGGCGTCGTGGCCAGGGTGGTGCGGTCGCTCCACATCTCGCCGCCGGCGGGGATCGTCACCGACCGGCGGCCGGCGAACGTCACGTCCCGCGTCGCGTCCACCGCCGCCCCACCGGCGCTCACCGCCACGGTCGTGCGGTCGATGGTCAACGGCTGCTCGCCGAACGTGTTCTGCACCCGGATGCGGACCGCGCTGCCGCCCTGGCTGAGGTGCGTGATCATCCGCATCGACTGGTCGTGCAGCGTCACGGGCGCGAGGTGTTGCTGCGACTGCGCCCACGACGTGAACCACACCGGGCGGTCGGCTTCGGCGACGGGCGTGAGCAGGGCGGCAACGGCGAGCACGGTCGACACGATCGCAGGAGTTCTCATGCCGAGGTTCTTACCGCTTCGTGACGACGAGGTCACGTCTCGTAATCACTGGACAAGATCAGTTCACCAGGCCGCGCCGATACGCGTAGACGACCGCCTGCACCCGATCCCGCAGGTCGAGCTTGGTCAGGATGCGCGACACGTAGGTCTTCACCGTCTCCTGGCTGATCACCAGGGCCGCCGCGATCTCGCTGTTGGACAGGCCCTCCGCGATCAGCCGCAACACCTCCAGCTCGCGTGGCGCGAGCTGGGTCTCCGCGACCTCCTCGGCGGGCCGGATGCGCGCCGCGAACCGCCCGACGAGCTGCCGCGTCACCTCGGGCGCCAGCAACGCCGCACCGCTCGCGACCGTCCGGATGCCGTGCAGCAGCTGCGCCGGCGGCGCGTCCTTCAACAGGAACCCGCTGGCCCCGGCGCGCAACGCCTCGTAGACGTACTCGTCCAGGTTGAACGTCGTGACCACGAGGACCTTCACCGGGTCCGGCACGCCGGCGCCCGCCAGCAACCGGGTCGCCCCGATGCCGTCGAGCACCGGCATCCGCACGTCCATCACGACGACGTCGGGCCGCAGCCGCCCGGCGAGGTCGACCGCCGCGCGGCCGTCCCCGCACTCCGCCACGACCTCCAGGTCGGGCTGGGCGTCGATGATCGTCGCGAACCCCGTGCGGATGAGCGCCTGGTCGTCGCACACGAGCACGCGCACCGGTGTGGTCACGCCGGGTTCCCCGCCGGGATGCGGGCCTTCACCACGAACCCGCCGTCGCGCCGCCCCGCCGAGAACTCGCCGCCGAGCACGTCCACCCGCTCGCGCAGCCCGGCCAGCCCGCGGCCGCCGCCCCCGACCGGACTGGACGACGCGGCGCCCTCCGTGCCGACCTCCACCGTGATGTCCCTTTCGCCGTACCGCACGTAGACGTTCGTCGCGTTGCCGTGCGCGTACTTCAACGCGTTCGTCAACGCCTCCTGCACCACCCGGTACGCCACGGCCTCGGCGCTGCCCGCGTCACCGGTCGCCTCGCCCTCCTCGGCGAACTCCACGGGCTGTCCGGCCAGCCGGGTCTGCTCGACCAGCGTGCGCAGGTCGCCGACGCGTTCCGGGCTGTGGTCGGGGTTCAGCAGGTCGAGCAGGTGCCGCAGGTCCGTGAGCGAACGCCGGCCGGTGTCGGTGATCGCCTGCAGCGTCCGGTCCAGCTTGTCGGGCGCCGCCGACAGGTACCGCGCCGCCTCCGCCTGCACCACCATCGCCGTCACGTGGTGCGTCACGACGTCGTGCAGTTCGCGGGCGATCAACGTCCGTTCGGCGACGCGGGTGGCCGCCGCGACGTGCCGCCGCCGTTCGGCCTCGGCACTGCGCGAGAGCCGCAGCCACGCGCCGATCGCCCACGCCGCCGCCAGCGCCAGGTAGAAGGTGACGAACCCGGCCACGCCTTCGGTGGACCCCTTGGCGTCCAGTGCCAGGGCCAGCCCCACGTAGGCCACCGAGGCCCCGATCACCGTGGCCCGCCGATGACGTTCCAGGTGCAGCCCGGCGCTGATCAACGCGACCGCCAACGCCGTCCCCGCCACCGTGTGGTAGCCGCGCAGCTGGTCCACGCTGAACGCGACCGACACCAGCGCGAGGCAGATCAGCGGCCACTTGCGGCGGAACACGAGCGGCAGGCACTCCACCGCGATCACGACGATCGCCAGCCAGTCGAACGGCCGCGTCGGCAGCTCCCCGAGCTGGGTTCCCTTGCTGTACAAGGCGGGGATCGCCGAGCCGACCGCGAGCGCCAGCGCGATCGGCGCGTCCTGGACGCGGACGTCCAAGCCGCGCCACCACTGGAGGCTGATCACGCGCCGAGGGTAGCGGCCGGGGCCGTGGCGCCGCGGCGGGGCACGAGGTGCCCCCTGCGCTTCGCCAGCCACAGGAACGCCGCGGTCACCGCGATGCCGAACACCACCGAGTAGATGCTGGCCTCGGGCCCGAACGCGCCACCGCTCACGACCGCCGGCCCGGACGTGACGCCGTCCAGCAGCCCCTGCGGCGCGTCCTGCCCGGACACGCTGGTGCTGAAGATGCCGCCCTGCGCGTAGTTCCAGGCGAAGTGCACGCCGATCGGCACCCACAGGGTGCGGGTCGCGGCGTACGCGGCGGCCAGCATGAACCCGGCCTCGACGGCGATGGCGAGCGACGTCCACAGCGTCGCGTTGGCGTTGAAGAAGTGCGCGAACCCGAACAGCAGACCGCTGAGGGTCAACGAGACCCCCGTGCCGAAGCGTCGTTCGACCAACCGGAACAACAGGCCGCGGAACATCAACTCCTCGGTGACCGCGACCGCCGCCATGAACCCGAAGATCGCCAGCGCCCCCGTGACCGACCCGAGCCCGCGCACCTCGTACCCGCCCAGGAACGCGATGTTGGCGATCACCGCCGCGAACATCAGCAACCCGATCAGCGCGCCCCTCGCCAACGCGCCCGGAGCGGTCTTCCACGCCACCTCGGTGGGTTCGCGGTGTTCGGTCCTCCGCACGATCCAGCCGTAGGCGGCCACCGCCAGCACGGCCGCCAGCAGGCCCACGACCAGCGTCAACGGCCAGTTCCAGCCGAGCGCCTGCACTCCGGTGCCGGCCACCCACGACACCGCCACCACCACGACGATCTGCAACAGGATTCGCATGGCCGAAACGCTAAAGATCACGCCGCTCCGGCACGTCCCCGCGCGGTGGACACCTGCGTGTAGCTCGTACGGGGGACACGGCGGCGATAGGCGGCGACTCTCACCGCCCCACCCAAGGTGACCGCGCCTCCCGCGCCCTGAGATCCACCCCACTATCGGGTTACTTGAGCATTACCAACCCTTTACCTATGCTGTCCGGCGAGGGGAGTACTTCCCAAGCGCCTGCCCGGTCAGTACGGACATCCCCAGCGGTGTCCCCGGGAGGCCGCCCCACCAGGGGTGAAGGAGACCTCGAACGATCTTGTTCGAGGAGGTCCCTGCCCGTGCAATCCGTGGCATCCCCCGCACTGTGGTTCATCAGCATCGCGGTGCTGCTCGGTCTGCTGATCGTCGACTTCCTGGTCACGCGACGCCCGCACGAGGTGTCGCTCAAGGAAGCGGCCGGCTGGTCGATCTTCTACCTGGCGCTGCCGTTCGTGTTCGGCCTCTGGCTGTGGTTCGAGTTCGGCAGCGGCCAGTCGCTGGAGTTCGTCACCGGGTTCGTGGTGGAGAAGTCCCTCTCGGTCGACAACCTGTTCGTGTTCATGCTGCTGCTCGCGGCGTTCAGCGTCCCCAGCGAGATCCAGCAACGCGTGCTGCTCTACGGCATCGTGGGCGCTTTGGTGCTGCGCGGCATCTTCATCGCGGCCGGTGCGGCGATGCTGTCGGCCGGCACCTGGGCGTTCCTGGTGTTCGGCCTGGTGCTGTTCGCGTCCGCGGTGAAGATCCTGCACGCCGCGCTGGCCGGGGAACCCGAGGCCAAGGACACGTCGAAGATGCGGTCCGTGCGGTTGCTGCGCAGGCTGATGCCGGTCACCGACGACTACCGCGGCACGAAGATGATCGTGCGCGAGCACGGCCGCCGCGCGCTCACACCGCTCGCGATCGTGGTGGTGGCGATCTTCGCGACCGACGTGGTGTTCGCGATCGACTCGGTGCCCGCCGTCTACGGCATCACCGAGGACCCGTACCTGGTCTTCACCACCAACGCGTTCGCGCTGCTCGGCCTGCGCGCCCTGTACTTCGTGCTGCACTCGGCACTGGCCAAGCTCGTGCACCTCAACCACGGCCTCGCGCTCATCCTGGCGTTCATCGGCGTGAAGCTGGTGCTGCACTGGGCGCACGACGTGTGGCCGTCCGTCCCGACGATCCCGACGCCCGTGTCGCTGGCCGTCATCATCGCCACGCTGGGGGTCGTCACCCTGACCAGCCTCCGCGCCAACCGCAGGGAACCAGCCAGTTTGGACTGATCGCCATGGCCACCGCGCGCCTGTTCGACTTCCTCGTGGACGTCAGCGTGACACTGCTCGTGCTGACCGCACTGGTGATCGCCTGCGCGGTGCTGGCGTCCAGACCGTAGGCCGTGTCCTGCAAGTCTGTCAGGTGGCAGGCGCGGGTGAGCGAGCCGGAGACGGTGCCGCCGCGGTGCCCTCATACCGGAGGTATTCGGGCGGCGTGGCGGTGCCGCCTCCGGGTCCCTCGGCCGCCACTGTCGCCCGACGGACTTGCAGGACACGGCCTAAGTTCGGTGCATGCAGGATCAGCCTTTGGCCATCGAGGTGCGGGGCGCGCGGGTGCACAACCTGCGCGACGTCGACGTCACGGTGCCGCTGCGCCGGCTCGTCGCGATCGCCGGGGTGTCCGGGTCGGGCAAGTCGTCGCTCGCGATGGGCGTGCTCTACGCGGAGGGCTCGCGGCGCTACGTCGAGGCGTTGTCGACGTACACGCGGCGCCGGATGTCCCAGGCGCCGCGGGCAGCGGTCGACAGCGTGCGGCACGTCCCGGCCGCGCTCGCGTTGCGGCAACGGCCGGGCGTGCCGGGCGTCCGCAGCACGTTCGGCACCTCGACCGAACTGCTCAACGTGCTGCGGCTGCTGTTCTCCCGGCTCGCCTCGCACGTGTGCCCCAACGGGCACCGGCAGGAACCGTCGATCGACGTCGCGGCGGAGATCGGCGTGACCTGCCCGGTGTGCGGGGTGACGTTCAACCCGCCCGGTGCGGAGGCGCTGGCGTTCAACTCCGACGGCGCGTGCCCGCACTGCACCGGCACCGGGGTCGTGCGGGAGGTCGACGACGACCGGCTGGTGCCCGATCCGTCGCTGACGATCGCCCAGGGTGCCGTCGCGCCGTGGGGCATGTTCGGGTTGTCGGTGATGCCCGAGGTGGTGGGCGAGTTCGGGGTGCGCACCGACGTGCCGTTCGCCGACCTCACCGACGCCGAGCGCGAGATCGTCCTGAACGGCCCGGCCGAGAAGCGGCAGATCCGGGTGCCGTCGAAGGCCGGTCGGCTCTTCGACCTGAACTTCACCTACCGCAACGCGCGCCTCGCGGTGCGCGAGGCGTTGGACAACGCCACCACCGAACGCGGCCTCAACCGGGTCAACCGGTTCATCAGCACCCAGACCTGCCCGACCTGCCACGGCACGCGCCTGTCCCCCGCCGCGCTGGCCCCCCGGGTCGACGGGATCAACCTCGCCGAGGCCACCTCGAAGACCCTGGACGACCTGGTCGCCTGGGTTCCGCCCGTCGTGCGGGCCCTGCCCGGCGACATGCGCGCGATGGGCGAGAGCATCGCCGCCCAACTCCTCGGCACCGCGCGGCGCCTCGTCGAACTGGGGCTCGGCTACCTGAGCCTGGACCGGGCGTCCACGACCCTGTCGACCGGCGAACGCCAGCGCGTCCAGCTCGCGCGGGCCGTGCGCAACGAGACGACCGGGGTGCTCTACGTCCTCGACGAACCGTCGATCGGGCTGCACCCGTCCAACGTGGACGGACTGCTCGGCGTGGTGCGGGACCTGTTGCGGGACGGCAACTCCGTGGTCCTGGTGGACCACGACGTGCAGGTGCTGCGCGAGGCCGACTGGCTGATCGAGATCGGTCCCGGCTCGGGCGCGGAGGGCGGGCGGGTGCTGGCCTCCGGCACGGTGGCGGCGCTCGCCGAGCACCCGGACTCGTTGCTGGGCGGCTTCCTCGTCGGCCGCGAGCCCGTGGTCGTGCGGGACCGGGCGCCCGACCCGTTCGAGCACGGGCGGATCCACCTGGCCACGCGGCCGGTGCACACCGTCCACGCCCTCGACCTCGACCTCCCGGCCGGGCGGCTGACCGCGGTCACCGGTGTCTCCGGTTCGGGCAAGACCACGCTGGTGCTGGAGAGCCTCGTGCCGGCGGTGCGGGCCAAGAACGCCGGCGAACGGCTGCCCGCGTGGGTCGCGGAGGTCGACGCCGGGGCGATCACGCGGGTCAACGTGGTCGACGCGACCCCGATCGGCGTCAACGTCCGCTCGACCGTCGCCACCTACAGCGGCGTGCTCGACGACCTCCGGCGGGCGTACGCGGCGGTGGCGGACGGGCTGACCGCGAGCGACTTCTCCTACAACACCGGGTCGTTGCGCTGCCCGCGCTGCGAGGGCACCGGGGAGATCTCGCTCGACGTGCAGTTCCTGCCGGACGTCGACATCGCCTGCCCGGACTGCGGCGGCACCCGCTACTCCCCCGCCGCGAGCGCGTACGTGCGCGACGGGATCACGTTGCCGGCGCTGCTCGCGCTGACCGTGCGGCAGGCCGTCAAGCGCGTGGGAGGCCTGCGGAAGGTGCGCACGCGGCTCCAGTCGCTGATCGACCTCGGTCTGGGCTACCTGACGCTGGGCGAGGCCACGACCGCGTTGTCCGGTGGTGAGGCGCAACGGCTGAAACTCGCCTCGGAGCTCGACCGCGACCAGTCGGACGCGTTGTTCGTGCTGGACGAACCCAGCGTGGGCCTGCACCCGCTCGACGTCCGCACGCTGCTGGCGGTGATCGGACGGCTCACCGACCGGGGCGCGACCGTGGTGGTCATCGAGCACGACCTCGACCTGATCGCCAACGCCGACCACGTGGTGGACATGGGGCCTGGCGGTGGGGCGGCGGGCGGAAGGATCGTCGCCGCCGGCACGCCCGACGCGGTCGTCGCCGCACCCCTGAGCCTCACCGGCCGGTACCTGGGCCGCCACCTCCAGCCCTAGTGGCCACATCGGCCGCGACCCCGGCGAGCGACTTCCGACTCAGCGGACAGCTGTCCGTTATCGTGGGCGCATGCCTGCTCGCCCTGACACCGGCCCCGACTTCATCGAGGCGCTGGCCCGCGGCCTGGACGTGATCCGCGCCTTCCAGCCACTGCGCCCGGTGATGACGCTGAGCGAGGTCGCCGCCGCCACGGACCTGGCCCGGCCGACCACCCGCCGCATCCTGCTCACCCTGGTCGAACTCGGGTACGCGCGGCAGAGCGAGGCCGGCTTCGCGCTCACCCCGAGGGTCCTCGAACTCGGCGTCGCGTACGTGCACTCGATGGGCCTGTGGGACGTGGCGCGGCCGCACATGGAACGGCTGTGCGCGCGCACCAACGAGTCGGTGTCGATCGCCCAGCTCGACGGCTCGGACATCGTCTACGTCGCCCGCGTGGCCGTGCCGAAGATCGTCACGCTGTCGGTGCAGATCGGCACGCGCTTCCCGGCGTTGCCCACCTCGCTCGGGAAAGTGCAGCTCGCCGCACTGGCACCGGACGAACTGGAGGCCGTGCTCGCGCAGCCGACCCGGTCCGGGCTCACCTCGCGCTGGAACCCCGGGGCGGCCGAGCGCGACGCCGAGCTGCGGGACGTGCGGGCGCGCGGGTGGGCGTTGACCGACGAGCAGCTGGCGCTGGGCATCCGGTCGATCGCGGCGCCGTTGCGCGACGGGAACGGCACGGTGATCGCCGGGATCAACGTCAACTGCCACGCGTCGGAGACCTCGGTCGAGCGGATGGTCGATCATCACCTGCCCCTGCTGCTGCAGGTCGCGGGCGAGATCAGCGCGGACTTCGCCCGGCTGGGCACGGTGCCGCACGAGGTCGTCGCGTCCTGAGGGGTTGACCGGGCGGCGGAGAAGGTTGAGGATTCAACGGACACCTGTCCGCCAGACGGTCAAGGAGTTCCCGATGAGTTCCATCGTCCTGAGAAACGGCACTGTCCTGACCATGGCGGGCCCACCCCTGCCCGACCACGACGTCCTCGTCGTGGACGACCGGATCGCGGCGGTCGGACCGGGGTTGGAGGTACCGGAGGGGACCGTCGAGATCGACGCCACGAACGGCATCGTGATGCCGGGCATGATCGACACGCACCGGCACATGTGGCAGACGGCGATGCGCGGCTACGGCGCCGACTGGACGCTGACGCAGTACTTCGTCTGGTACTACCTGGAGTGGGGCAAGGTCTTCCGGCCGCAGGACATCCACGCCGGCAACCTCCTGGGCGCCGCCGAGGCGCTGGACGCCGGTGTCACCACGACCGTCGACTGGTCGCACGGCCTGCAGACCCCCGACCACGCCGACGCCGCCGTGGACGCGTTGCGGGCGGTGCCGGGCCGGTTCGTGCTGGCGTACGGCAACATCCAGGACAGCCCGGCCTCGTGGACGGCCAAGCCCGAGTTCCGCGACTTCGTGTCCCGGCGCATGACCGGTGACGACATGCTGGGCTTCCAGCTGGCGTTCGACGTCACCGGCGACCCGTCGTTCCCGGAGAAGCCCGCCTTCGAGGTCGCGCGCGAACTCGGCGTGCCCGTCACGACGCACGCGGGTGTGTGGGGCGCGACGAACGACGACGGCATCAGGCTCATGCACGACAACGGGTTCATGACGCCGGAGTCCATCTACGTGCACGCGGCGACGTTGTCCGCCGACTCCTACCACCGCATCGCGGCGACCGGCGGATCGATCTCCGTGTCGACCGAGAGCGAGCAGAGCGCGGGCCAGGGCTACCCGCCCACCTGGGCGATCCGCGAGCACGGCATCCCGGTGTCGCTGTCGATGGACACCTCGGTGTGGTGGAGCGGCGACCTGTTCTCGGCGATGCGCACGACCCTGGGCGCCGACCGGTCCCGCGAGCACATGGCCGCGCACGCCGACAACGACACCGTCACGCACTCGTCGTTGCGCGCCGAGCAGGTCGTGCAGTGGGCGACGCTGGGTGGCGCTCGGGCGTTGGGACGCACCGACCTGGGCAGTCTCGAAGTGGGCAAGAAGGCCGACGTCGTGCTGCTGCGCAACGAGAACTCCCCCGCGATGTTCCCGATCCTCAACCCGTACGGCCACGTGGCGTTCCAGGCGCAACGGTCCGATGTGGACACCGTGATCGTGAACGGCAGGATCGTGAAGCGCGACCACAGGTTGGTCGGCGTCGACCTCGGCGCGATCCGCTCGCAGGTGTCGCGGACCGTCGACCACCTGCGCGCGCAGCTCGGCGAGGAGGCGTGGCGCAAGGGCATGAACCCCGACATCCCGGAGTCCAAGGTGCTGGACAACCCGTACACCTACACCGAGTACCGCGGCGACACCAGGACGTCCGTCTGATGGGTGCGCTCGACGGACTGCTCGTCGCCGACTTCTCCCGCGTGCTGGCGGGCCCGTACGCGACCATGCTGCTGGCCGACATGGGTGCCTCGGTGGTCAAGGTCGAGGGCCCGGCCGGGGACGAGACCCGCACGTGGATGCCGCCCGTCCGGGAGGACGTCTCGACCTACTACCTCGGCGTCAACCGGGGCAAGCGGTCGATCGCCCTCGACCTGCGCGACCCGGACGACGCCGCGCTCGGCCGTGAGCTGGCCCGGCGCGCGGACGTGGTGATCGAGAACTTCAAGCCCGGCGGCCTGGCCAAGTACGGCCTGGACCACGCCTCGGTCAGCGCCGCGAACCCGCGAGTCGTGTACGCGTCGATCACGGGTTTCGGGTCCGGCGCGGGCAGTCACGTGCCCGGCTACGACCTGATGGTGCAGGCGATCTCCGGCCTGATGAGCCTGACCGGTGATCCGGACGGGCCGCCGTACCGCGCGGGCATCTCGGTGTTCGACGTGATGGCGGGCAACCACGCGGTGATCGGCATCCTCGCGGCGTTGCGGCACCGGGACGCGACCGGTACCGGGCAACTCGTCGAGGTGAACCTGCTGTCGTCGGCGTTGACCGGTCTGGTGAACCACAGCTCGGCGTTCGTGGCCGGTGGGGTCGTGCCGTTCCGGATGGGCAACGCGCACCCGAGCGTGTTCCCGTACGAGCCGTTGCCGACCGCCGACAACGACCTGATCGTGGCCGCCGCGAACGACGGCCAGTTCCGGCGGTTGTGCGAGGTCCTGGGGTTGCCGGAGATTCCGGACGACCCGAGGTTCGCCCGCAACGCCGACCGGACCCGCAACCGCGAGGAGTTGCGGCCGGTCCTGGAGGAACGGCTGCGCACGCGGAACGCGGTGGAGTGGTTCGACCTGCTGGTGGCGGCCGGGGTGCCGTGCGGGCCGATCAACACGATCGACGGCGGGTTCGCGATGGCCGAACGGTTCGGGCTCGACCCCGTCGTGGTGGTCGGCGACGTCCCGACGACGCGGCACCCGATCCGGTTCTCGCAGACGCCGGCGGAGTACGAACTGCCGCCGCCCGCCCTGGACGAGCACGGCGAAGAGTTGCGCGCATGGCTGAAGGAGGAGCAGTGAGGGGTCTCGTCCCGCGCCCGAAGGAGTCTCGTGGCCACCTATGAAACGGCGCTCGGCGCGTCGACCACCGACACGATCACGTTGCTGGGCAAGGACCTCGCCCGGGACGTGATGGGCACCGTCGGGTTCGGCGAGCTGGCGTTCTGGCTCGCCACCCAGCGCAGGCCGAGTCCCGGCGAGACGAGGTTGTTCGAGGCGGTGCTCGCGGCCCTGGCCGACCACGGGTTCACACCGACCGCGATCGTCAGCCGCCTGACGTTCCTGTCCGCGCCGGACTCGGTGCAGGGCGCGCTCGCGGCCGGGCTGCTCGGCGGCGGGTCGCGGTTCCTCGGCGTCACGGAGGACGCCGGGCGGTTCCTGCACGACGTCGTCAGCGGCACGGACTCCACCGACTGGGACGCGCTGGCGCTGGAAACGCTGCAGGCTCAAGGCAAGGCCCGCATCCCCGGCCTCGGCCACCACGTGCACAAGAACGGCGACCCGCGCACCGCCCGCCTCTACGAGATCGCCGAGGAGGAGGGCCTGGTCGGGCCGCACCTGTCGTTGTTCGCGGCGATCGGCCGGGTGCACCCGCGGGTGCTGGGCAGGACGTTGCCGCTCAACGGCGCCGGCACGTGCGGGGCGGTGCTCGCCGACCTCGGGCTGCCGCTGGAGTTGTTGCGCGGTTTCGCGTTGCTGGCCCGCACGGCCGGGTTGATCGGACAGCTAGCCGAAGAGCTGCGCAACCCCGTCGCCAACGAGATCTTCCTGTCCGTCGATTCGAACACCAGGTCCGTCGCGCCCGTCGAGGAGTGAGCAATGCAGCTCGTCACCGAGGACAACATCACCGCACTCGCGCAGCAGCGCTGGGCGACCGCGAAGGAGCCGCGGACCGCCCAGCTGATGACCGCGCTGGTGCGGCACCTGCACGACTTCGCCCGCGAGGTGCGGCTCACCGAGGCCGAGTGGATGGCCGCCGTTCAGTGGCTCACCGCCACCGGGCAGATCAGCGACGAGAAGCGCGAGGAGTTCATCCTCGCCTCGGACGTGCTGGGGCTGAGCATGCTGGTCGTGCAGATGAACCACCGGTTCGACGCGGCCGCGACTCCGGCGACGGTGCTCGGGCCGTTCCACATCGACGGCTCCCCCGAACTCGGGTTCGGTGGTGACATGTCCGACGACGTCGACGGAACCCCGCTCTACATCAGGGGAACCGTGCGGTCGCTGGACGGGACGCCGGTGGCCGGGGCGGTGCTGGACGTGTGGCAGGCCGACGCCGAGGGCGCGTACGAGGCGCAGCTCGAGGTGGACGAGGCGCGGTTGCGGGCGAAGTACCGGGCGCGCGAGGACGGGTCGTACTGCGTGCGGACGATCACGCCGAAGGGGTACGCGATCCCGATGGACGGGCCGGTCGGCGCGTTGATCGAGCAGACCGAGATCAGCTACTTCCGCCCGGCGCACGTGCACTTCCTGCTGACCGCGGACGGGTTCGAGCCGTTGATCACGCACCTGTTCGAGGAAGGCGCGGAGTACCTCGACAGCGACGTGGTGTTCGGTACCAAGCAGGAGCTGGTGGTGCGGTTCGTGCCGCAGGAGCCGGGGCCGACGCCGGACGGCGGTTCTTCTTCTGTGCCCTGGGTCCTGGCGGAGTACGACTTCGTGTTGCAGCCGTGCGCGCCGCGGTAGTCGTTCGTCCCGGTCAGCCGCCGTCGCTCGCTGACCGGGGCGAGCCCACCGCCGGCCCCGGCCAGGTCGTGGTGGACGTGGCCGCCGCGCCGATCACGCCGCTCGACCTGTTGTGCGCCGGCGGGACCTCGTACTTCGGGGTGCCGGAGACGCCGTACGTGCCCGGGGTGCAGGGCGTCGGGACGGTCGACGGGCGTGCGGTGTGGTTCCCGACGACCGCCGGGATGGCGCCCGGTGACGGGAGCATGGCCCCGAAGGCGTTGGCACGGCAGGAAGACCTCGTGTTTCTGCCGGCGGTCGACCCCGTGCTGGTGGCGGCGCTGGGGTTGTCCGCGGTCGCCGCCTACATGACGTTGCAGGTCGGTGGACTCGTCGCGGGTGAGTCGGTGGTGGTGCTCGGGTGCGGCGCGGTCGGGCAGTCCGCGATCCAGCTCGCCCGGCTGCTCGGCGCCGGGCGGGTGATCGCGGCGGCACGGTCTGCATCGGCACGGGAACGTGCCGTGCGCGCCGGCGCCGACGTGGTGGTGCCGCTGGAGGACGTCGGTGTTGCTGGTCAGGGCGCCGATCTGCTGATCGACCCGTTGTTCGGGGAGCCCGCCGCCACGGCCGCCCGGGCGTTGCGTCCGGGCGGCCGGTGGGTGAACCTCGGCGGGTCAGCGGGCGAGACGAGTCCGGTCACGTCGTCGACGTTGCGCAGCAAGTCGTTGCGGCTGCTGGGGTACACCAACAACGAGCTGACCGCGCAGCAACGGGCCGAGGCCGTCTCGGTGATCGCCCGGTACGCCGCCGAGGGCGCGCTGACCGTGGATCACGAGGTGGTGCCGCTCGCCGACGTCTCCGACGTGTGGCACCGCACCGGTCACGGCCGGGTCGTGCTGGCCATGTAGTCCTGCAGCTTCTTCAGCGTGACCGGGTCGTCGGTGCCGCCGCCGTGGCCGACCCGGTCCGTGACGACGTGGATCGCCTTGCGCCCCAGCTGCTTCTGCACGCCGTCGGCCCAGGTCCTCGGGGTGGCGGGGTCGAGGCTGTTGCTGAGCAACAACGTCGGGTGCTGGCTGCGTGACGACACGGGCTTCGGGCGTCCGGTCTCCGGGCCGCCGACGCAGATCGAGGTGTAGTTGCTGGCGTTCGTCGAGTAGCCCACGACCGGAGCGGCCTTGCGCGTCGCGTTCAGGTCGCCGCGCGCTTCCCGCACCGAGGCGAGCGCGAACGGCCAGTCGGAGCAGACGTTCGGGTCGGCGTACTCGAACCGGTGCGGCAACTCACCTCCCGGGTCGTCCGGCGTGGGGTTGCGGCCCTCGGCGAGGGCGTGCAGGCCCTGTGCGGCCTCGGCGAAGTCCCGCGTGCCGAAGATCTCGAAGTAACGCGTGATCATGGCCTCCGACCAGGGGAAGCCGTAGAACGTGCCGGGGATCTTCGTGGCGGTGCGCCGGGCCTGCCGGAAGACCTCGGCCGGGTCCTGGCCGTGCAGCGCGCAGTCCGGGGTGTCGGCGCACCACCGGGTGAACTTCGTGAAGATCGCCTCGACGCCCGCCGCAGCCGTCGCCATGAACTCGCGGCGGCTCAGACCGGGGTTCATCACGCCCTCGAGCACCGAGCCGTCGACGTGCCGGCCGAACCGCTCCAGGTAGCGCTCGCCGAGCAACGTGCCGTAGGAGAGGCCGTAGATGCTGACCCTGTCCGCATTGACGGCCTTGCGCAGCGCGTCGGCGTCGTTCGCGGTGCTGTAGGCGTCGAGGTGCTGGTCCAGGCCCGGCACGCCGGTCGTGCAGGACGCCCAGAACGCCTTCTGGTCCTTTTGGAGCTGCTCGAACGCCCGCGCGCCGGTCGGCGGGACGTACGGGACCTTGAGCGCCTTGGCCAGGTCGCACGTCGTGGGGTGGCTTTCGCCGACGCCGCGCGGGTCCAGTGAGATCAGGTCGTAGCCGGGCAGGGCGCGTTTCAGCGTGCCGAAGGTGAAGTCGCCGGGCTGGCCGGGTCCGGACGGGAAGCTCAGGATCGTGCCCTTGCTGTTGTCCGCCTTCCACCGGTAGACCCGCAGGCCGACCGTCCGGTCCGGCTTCGCCCAGTCGATCGGCACGGTGAGCGTGCCGCACTCGACCCCGTCGGCGACGGGTTTGTCGCACTTGCCCCAGCCCAGGTCCGGTTGCGCCGTCGCCACCGGCGTCAGGGTGAGCGTGATCATCGCGGCCGCGACCGCTGCTTTCAGGATTGCCACGCGGTTCAGAATGGATCTCCTGCTCGTCAGCCCGCATCACGCTGAAGGGTGGCGCCGGGGTACGCCTCAGGTCGTACCGGATGCGGGGGTGATCATGGCGTGCCAGCATGGGAAGGTGGATCGACGCGGGTTTCTGAAGGTCGCGGGACTGGCCGGGGTCGGTGTGGTGGCCGCCTGCTCCGCCTCGGGCCCACCGGTTCCACCACCGTCCACTTCGTCCGTTCCGAGTGGACCGCCCGACTGGGCCGCGCTGCGCTCGCGGATGTCCGGGCGGCTGGCGCTGGCAGGTGAGGACGGGTTCACCTACCAGGGCTTCAACCCCGTGTGGGACGCCCGGGAACCCGCCGCCGTCGCCAAGGTCACCTCGGCCGCGGACGTGCAGGCCTGCGTCGAGGCGGCACGGGGGCGCGTCGCGATCGCCGCCCGCAGCGGTGGCCACAGCTACGCCGGGTACTCGTCGCCGTCGGGCGGTCTCCAGGTCGACGTGCGCGGGCTGGCGGACGTCGAGGTGCTGCCGGGTGACCAGGTCCGCGTCGGCTCCGGCGCCGCGTTGAGCGCCGTCTCGAACGCGTTGGTCGCGTCAGGCCGTTGCCTGCCCACCGGCACGTGCCCGTCCGTCGGCGTCGCGGGCCTCACGCTCGGCGGTGGCATCGGCGTTCTCTCCCGCAGGTACGGCCTGACGTGCGACCACCTGGTGTCGGCGAAGGTCGTCACCGCCGACGGGCGGCTGCTCACGGTCTCCGCCTCCGAGGGGCCCGACCTGTTCTGGGCGTTGCGCGGCGGCGGTGGCGGCAACTTCGGGATCGTGACGGAGTTCGTGTTCGCGACCTTGCCCGCGCCGGACGTCACCGTCTTCTCGCTCGCCTACCCGGCCGGTGCCGCCGCGGACGCCCTGGGCGCGTGGCAGACGTGGCTCGCCCAGGCACCGCCGGAACTCTGGTCGAACGTCGTCGTGCGCGGCGGTCCGCAACCGTCCGCCCGCATCGGCGGCTGCTTCGTCGGCGGTGCCGGCGCCCTCGCGTCGTTGCTGAACGGCCTGCCGGCGCCCGAGTCGCGGTTCGTCCAGCCGCAGACCTACGCCGAGGCCGTGCGGTACTTCGCGGGCGGCCCGATCTCGCGCGAGTCGGCCGTCGCGTCGTCGCGGGTGGCCCGGGACGCGGTCGACGCGGGGCGGGCCGTGGAGTTGCTGGCGGGCCAGTCCGACGAGACGTACCTGATCTTCGACGGCCTGCGTGGCGCCGTGGCCGACGTGGCCCCCGACGCCACGGCGTTCCCGCACCGCACGGCCCTCGCGAACGTGCAGATCTACCTCAAGACCCCGCCGTCGTCCGCCGACGAGGCCCGCACGAAGCTGGCCGGGATCCGCGACGGCCTGGGTGCGCTGACGGGCGACACCGGCTACGTCAACTACATCGACCCGCAGATGCCGCGCTGGGCCGAGGCGTACTACGGCGGCAACCTCTCCCGCCTGCACGCCGTCGCCGCCCGCTACGACCCGGACCGCGTCTTCGCCTTCGCGCAGTCGGTGACACCGGACCAGTGAGGTGACCGGCCCGGTGTTGACCGCGTCCACTGGTCGGACCGCTCGGGCTGCCAGTTCCTGATCTCACCCGACCGAGGGAACTGATCACCCGCGCGCACCGACTAGATGCTCGTGGAAACGACAGGTCTGCCGGTGCGGCTGGCGGGGGTGAGTTGTGCGCACGGCGGCAGGACCGTCGTGCGCGACGTCTCGCTCGACGTCGCCGCCGGCCAACGCGTGGCGCTGACCGGCACGAACGGCTCCGGCAAGACGACCCTGCTGCGCGCGGTGCTCGGCCTGCACGCCGCGGCCCGCGGCGTGATCGAGGTCGGGCGGCGCGAGGCCCGCACGTCCGCCGACTGGACCCGCCGCCGCCGGGAGATCGCGTGGATCCCGCAACGGCAGGCGGCCGGGCGGTTCCCGCTGCTGGTGGACGAACTGCTGGCGAGCGGCGGTGCGCCGGAACGTGCGCGGGCCGCGGCCGCGGAACTCGGCGTCGGTGAGCTGGGACGGCAGCCGGTGCACACGTTGTCCGGCGGGCAGTTGCAGCGGGCGTACCTGGCGCGGGCGCTCGGGTGCGTCGAGGCCGGGGCGGGGGTGCTGCTGGCCGATGAACCCACGGCGGCGCTGGACTTCGAGGGGCAGGCGGCGGTGGCCGGGCTGCTCGCCGGGTTGCCGGTGACGGTGATGGTCGTGACGCACGACCGGGCCGTGGTGCAGCGCTGCGAACGCGTCTTCGAGATGGCCGCGGGTGCGCTGCGGGAGATCACGTGACCGAGTTCTTCGAGCTCCTCGAACTCGCGGCCGTCCAGCGCGCCGCCTTCGCCCTCCTGCTCGGCGCGGTGGCGTTGCCGATCATCGGCGTCGTCATCATCGGCCTCGACATCATGCCGGTCCGCTTCGCCATGATGCACATTGCGTTGCTGGGCATCGCCGTCGGCCTGCTCACCGGTCTCGACCCGTTGCTGTGCGCGGTGGTCGCCTGTGGACTGTCCGGCGCCGGCCTCACCCCGCTCGCCCGCAGCCGGTCCGGCCTGTCCGGCGCGATGGGCCTGCTGATGAGCCTCGCCATCGCGGCCGCCCTGCTGGTCCTGTCGATCTCCGGCGTCAACGCCTCGGCGGCGTTCGAGCTGCTGTGGGGCTCGATCCTCGCCACCAAGACCGGCGACGTGGTGCTGCTCGGCGCCCTCGCCGTTCTCGTTCCGGCGCTGTTCGCCTGGCGCCGCGGGCAACTCGCGTTGCTGCTGCACGACCGCGAGCTGGCGGCGTGCAGCGGCGTGCCGGTCAACCGGCTGACGCTCGTCCTGCTCGTGCTGGTGGCCATCGCGATCGCCGGTGCGATCCGGCTGACCGGCGCGTTGCTGGTGGACGCGCTGACGTTGCTGCCCGCGCTGGCGGCCCGGCGGCTCGCGCAGTCGCTGACCGGCATGGCGGTGTGGGCGGTCGGGATCGGTGTCGTCGTCAACCTGGCCGGGTTCGCCCTGGCCCTCCTGCTGGACCAGCCGCCCGGTCCGGTCCTCGTGCTCCTGGCGGGCGCCGTCGCGCTCGCCGCTCATTTCCTTCCCGAACGGAGAACCCCCGCATGGCAGTCCGCTTCCTCGTCCCACTGACCGCCGCGCTGCTGCTGGCCGGTTGCGGATCGGCCGCGGCACCCCGGCAGCAGCAACAGACCGGGCCCAAGATCGTGGCGACGACCAGTTGGGAGGCCGGGTTCGCGAAGGCGGCCGGTGCCACGAACGTCACGGTGATCGTGCCCAGGTCCGTGCTGCACGCGCCGGACTACGACCCGAAGCCGTCCGACCTCAAGGCCGTCGCGGACGCGGACTACGTGCTGTACGCGCCGTTCGAGTCGTTCGCGCCGAAGATCACCGACGCGGCCGGCTCGAACGCGAAGAAGATCGAGGTCGCGCTGGACAACTCGCGCGACAAGGTCAAGGCCGAGGTGACGCGGCTCGCCGAGTTGTTCGGCACGCAGGACGCGGCGCGGAAGTGGATCGGCGACTTCGACGCCGAGTACGCGAAGCTCGCCGGCGAGGTCAAGGCGAAGTGGCCCGGTGGCAAGCAGCCGAAGGTCGTCGCGCAGATGTTCGTCGGCTACGCGGCCGACCTCGCCGGTGCCGAACTGCTCGGCGTGTACGGGCCGGAACCGGTGACGCCGTCGCAGCTCGCGGAACTGAAGGGCAAGGCGCCGCAGTTCGTCTTCGAGAACTCGCACATGAGCACCGGCACCGTGCTGCCCGATGCCGGTGCCGAGCAGGTCGACCTCGTCAACTACCCGGACGACGACAACGACCTGCTCGGTGTCTACCGCGCCAACGCCAAGAAGATCAGCGAGGCGCTCGCCTAGCCAAGAGCCGCAAGGCGTCGCGGTCGACCTTGCCCGCGGGGTTGAGGGGGAACTCGGGCAGCACCAGCAGGTGCTCCGGGTGCTTGTAGCGGGCCAGCCCGCTCAGGAACTCCCCCAGCCCCGCGACGGTCACCGGCTCCGACACCACGAGGCAGGCGCACAGCCGTTCGCCCATCAGCTCGTCCGGCACGCCGACGCAGGCGACGTCGCGGACCGACGGGTGAGCGGCCAGCGCCTGCTCCACCTCGGCCGGACTGATGTTCGCGCCACCGCGGATCACGATGTCCTTGCGCCGCCCGACGACCGACAGGTAGCCCGCCTCGTCGAACACCCCCAGATCACCCGTGCGCACCCAGCCGTCCTCGGTGCGGTAGCGGGCGTTGAGGTCGTCGTCCACGTACCGCAACGGACTCATCGGCCCGCGCGCGATGATCTCCCCGACCTCTCCGGCGGGCAGTGGCTGCCGCGCGTCGTCCACGACCAGGATCTCCGCGACAGCGGGGTTCGGCCGCCCGGCACCGGACCCCGGTGGGTCGTCCAGCGCGGTGTGGCAGTTGACGCCGTCCGCCGACCCGTAGACGTTGACGACGATCGCGTCGAAGAACTCGCGGCACGCCTGCGCCGTCGCCGCGTCCAGCTGCGCGCCGCCGGGCGCGATGACGCGGATCGACGAGTAGTCCCCGGGCTGGGACAACAGCATCTTGAACATCGTCGGCACGCCGAACAGGTGCGTCGGCCTCGCCCGCTCGATGAGCTCCACAGTGGACTCCGGGGTGAACTTGCCCTGCAGCACGAGAGTGCCACCGTGCCGCGCCAACGTGACCGTCGTGCCGTTGCTGCCGAACGACGACGCGAGCGGCACCAGGAACAACGCCCGCAGCTCCTCCCCCGGCGGGATCAGCCTGCCGACGAACGCCCCTCGCCCGCCCAGCAACGCGTTGTGCGAGTACAACACCATCTTCGGCTCGGCCTCGGACCCCGACGACACGAGGATGCGCGCCGGACCGTTGGGATCCGACCGGACCGGCTCGACCACCCCGGCCGGCGCCAGCAACTCCGCGGTCGTCCAGGCCCGCCCCGGGTCGTCTGCGATCAGCCCGACCGCCCCGCTGCGCCGGACCAGCGACCGCGCCTCGTTCTCCCCGCGCCCCACCGGGAACGGCAGCATCACACCCCCCACCGCGGCGACGGCGAGATCGGCGGCGACCGCGTACCGGCCGTTGGGCAGCTGCACGGCCACGACATCGCCGGGCCGCACGCCTCTGGCGGCGAGGTTCGCGGCCATCCGCAGCGCGAGTTCGTTGAGCTGCCCGTACGTCAGCTCGCCGTCGTCGTCGATCACGGCTGTTCGCAACGGGTCTAAGAACACCCGCACGGCGAACAGGTCGTAGATGTCGCGGTCCGGGTAGTGGCCCAGCTCGGCCCACTGGTGGCGCAGCGCGGCGGGCACGAGGTCGTGGACGGCGGTGGTCGTCATCGGAACCTCCAGGGTGTGAGGACTTCGGGACAACGGTCGGAGTCGAGCCCGACCACGCCGGCGAACCGGGGGTCGGCGGGAATCGAGGCGAGGTCGTCGGTGACCGGCACGCCCTCGTGCGTCCAGCCACCGTCACCGAGCAGCGGCCTGCGGAACCCCGGCGCCGGACGGCCGTTCGCGTTCAGCTGCAGCAGTTCCGCGGCGGCCAGCAACGACGACTCGGCCCGGATCGCCCGGCCGGTGCGCTCGCGCTGGAGCAGGGCGGCGACGGTGGTGTAGGCACCGAGGAGGCCGCCCAGCACGTCGAGCAGGGTCATCAGGGACGGAGCGGGCGGCTCGTCAGACGGGCGCAGCAGGGCACCGAGGCCGGTGCGGGCCTGGGCCATGAAGTCGGTGCCCATCGGGGCGTCGGGGAGCCTGTTCGCCCAGCCCGAGGTGTGCACGAACACCAGGGCGGGGTTGACGGCCGCGAGGTCCTGGGCGCCGAGGCCGAGGCGTTCGGCGGTGCCGGGGGCCCAGTTGTGCAGGAAGACGTCGGCGGTGCGGACCAGGTCGCGCAGGCGGTCGCGATCGGCGGGGTCCTTGATGTCGATCTCCACGGCGGACTTGCCCCGGTTGAGCGCCAGCCAGCGGGCGGACGTGCCACCGCACATCGGGGGCATGCCGCGCAACGGGTCGCCGCCCGGTGGTTCGACGCGGATCACGGTGGCGCCCAGGAGGTGCAGGAGGTGGGCGGCCAGCGGCGCCTGGACCCGGCGGCCGGCTTCGAGCACGACCACGCCGGACAGGGGCGTGGTGAGCGAACCCGCCTCCGCTCCGGCAGCCGCTCTCCGGACTGCCGCCCCCACGTGTGCCGAGTCCAAAGTGGTCAGTTCGAAGAGCGGTCCCCCGGTCGTGCCCGGCTCGTGCAGCCGGCAGATGCTCGTCCCGGTCGCCCCCGCCAGCGCCTCCACCTCGCCGAACGGCCGCGCCCCCACCGCCTCCTGCAACTCCACGGGCAACGGCGCGGTCGCCGTCGGGTACCGGAACTGGAACGGCCGCCACCCCGCCCCGATCACCTTCCCCGGCACCCCGAGCCCGGTCCAGAACGCCTGCCACACACCGGGATCGAGCGCCTCGATCTCGAACAGCACCCCGTCGGCGCTCAGGAACGGCGGCCCGCCCGGTGCCAGCGCCGTGGCCTCCGCCTCCGGCGCCCCGGCCGCCGCCAGGTACTGCGAGACGGTGAGCAGCGCCGCCTCGGCGACGCTCGTAGTGACGCTCGACGCGCCACCGAACAGGGCCGCGAGCAGCCCGGTGCCTCCGACCACGCCGGCCGCGGTGGAGCAGTGGTCGAGGCCGAGGCCGCGGGGCGAACCCTGACTGCGGCCGTGCACGTGCATCAGGCCGCACACCGCCTGGGCGCTCGCCTCGTCGCGGACGCCCGGCACCGTTCCCCAGCCGACGGTGAGCGAGGCACCGGCGTCGACGTGGGCGGGTTCACCCGCGGCGTCCGGGAACCGGGTGACGGTCGCGCCCGACTGGTGCAGGAGCGCGCCGAGCACGTCGGCCGCGGCGGTGTCGCCGTGGACGGTGATCTCGGTGGCGGACAACGGCGGATCGCTCGTCGTCCGGTCGAGGTGCAGGGTCACGCTGGCCTCCTCCTGGCGGCGACGGTCGGTCGTCCACCAGTCGGGCGCAACGCCGCCCGAGTTCCCAGCGGGGAGGAGAACGCCGGTGCTGGAACGGATTTCCGCGTTCGTGCGCGAGCGGGTGTGGCCGAGCGAGACGGTGCTCGACGCCGGTGGTCAGGCCGCGCGGGAGGAACTGGCGCGGCTGCGCGGCGCGGCGAAGACGGAAGGGTTGTGGGCTTTGCCACTGCCCCGCGAACTCGGCGGTGGCGGACTGGGCCTGACGGAGTACTTCTCGGTGGCGGAGCAGGAAGGCAGCAGCGATCACGGACCGGCCGCGCTCGGCTCGGCGTGCCTGCTCGACGTGCGGATGTTCCAGCGGTTCGGCGGCCCGGCGGTCGGCGAACTGCTGAAACCGCTGGTGGCCGGAGAGATCAGCGGCAGCTACGCGATGACCGAGCCGGGGGTCGCCGGTTCGGACCCACGAGCCGTGCGCACCACCGCCGTTCGGACGAGTGACGGCTGGGTCCTCAACGGGCGCAAGTGGTTCACCAGCGGTGCCGGAAACGCCTCGTACGTCACGGTTCTGGCCAGCGGGTCGCTGTTCGTCGCCACGGACTTCCGGGTGGTGCGGGAGATCCCGGTGCTGGGTGCGGCCGGGCAGTTCGAGATCGCGCTGGACGACGTGCGCGTGCCGCACGACCACCTGCTCGGAGCAGAGGGCGACGGGCTGCGGATCGCCGGAACCCGGTTGGCACTGGGCCGGACGCTGCGGTGCCTGCGGTGGCTCGGCATGGCGGAGCGGGCGTTCGACCTGATGTGCTGTCGCGCCGGCGAACGCCAGGTGCGGGGCAGCGCGCTGGCCGACCGGCAGTTGGTGCGGCAGCACGTGTTCGAATCGGCGCTGGCGATCCGTTCGGCGCGGGCGTTGACGCGCCAGGCGGCGGATCTCGTCGCGGCGGAGGAAGACGCGCGCGTCGAGATCGGGCTGGCCAAGGTCGCGGCGGCCCGCACCCTGCACCAGGTGTGCGACGCGGCGATCCAGGTGTTCGGCGCGGAAGGACTCGGCCCGGACACGCCGTTGCCGGTGCTCGCGCGGATCGGCCGGGCGGCGCGCATCCTCGACGGTGCCGACGAGATGCACGTCTCCGACACCGCGCGGCGCCTGCTCAGAACTCGCGCGAGCTGACCTCCCCGGACACGATCGCCCTGGCCAGCGCGGAGAAGAAGGTGCCCCACACCAGTTCGAGGTTCTCCTGGCCGTCGTAGACACCACCGAGCAACCGGCCGTCGTGCATCGCGCCGCGCAGCCGCCGCAGCGGTGCCGACGCGTCCAGCCCCAGCTTCACCAACGCGACCGCGGCGATCGCGTCCGCCGAGGTGTCCCCGGGATCTGCCCACTCGCGTGCCCTCGCCTCGGCACCGGCCCGGTAGTCCTCGCCGAGCCACAGCACCGCGTCCGCCGCCGCCAGCAGCAACCAGGCACGACCACGCGGCCACGTCTCGGCCAGCCGAAGGTGAGCGTCCACGTGGGACCGTGCGAGGTCGGGGAATCCGGCCGCACACAGCAACGGCACGACGCCGGCCGCGCCGTCCGAACGGAGTCCGGTGTCGGGGCCGAACGCCGTGCCCCACGGGATCACACCGTCCACCGCGCGGGAAGCCAGCGACTTCGCGGCCCGGTCGACGTCTCCCCTGCCGTACCAGAAGATCAGCGCCTGGAGCACGGTGTCGCTGTCGTGCCAGCCGTCGAGCTTCTCCGTCCACCGCCGCGCGTCCGGGTGCCCGCTCAGCCACAGCAACCCGGCCCAGCACCCACCCGCCCACGCACCACGAGCCGTCGTCCGCCAGCCACCGGAAGCCGGGGCGTACAACGGAAACCGGTCGCCCACCTCCCCCAGCACGGCCTCGACGTTCACCGCGCCCGCCACGCCACGACCGCCGCCAACCCGAACTCGACCGCCACCAGCACCCACCCGGCGTCGTAGCCGAGCAGGCCGAACAACGGCGGCCCGACCGCGAACCCGGCGAAGAACCCCGCCGACACGAGCGCGGAGTTCCGTCCCAGCTCCGGTCCCCGGGAGGCAGCCACCACCAGCACCATCGAGATCGCGTTGGCCGCCACCGCGCACCCGCCCACGACCACCATCGCTGCCCACGCCAGCACGGGCACCCCGGTCAGCAGCAGGAGCGGTGCCAGCACGGCCGCCGCCGACAACCCCACCAGCAGCTCCCGGCCCGCCACGCGCGACCAGACGATCCGCCCGGCGATGCCGACCACGCCGAGCACCGCCACCAGCCCGGCCGCGACCGGCGCACCGAAGCCGAGTTCCTCCGTCGCGTACAACGCCACGTAGGTGTTCACCGCCGCGATCCCGGACCCGAGCAGCACGGAGAAGGCGGCCAGGCGCCAGATCAGCCCACCGGAACCGACCGACAGGGCGAACGGCACCCGCCGAGGCGGAGCCACGTCCTGCGGGAGCACCAGGCACCCGAATGCCGCCACCAGCGCCAGCCCGGCGGCCACGCCGACGGCGAGCCGCCAGTCCACGCCGTCCGCCAGCCACGCGAGCGGCAGCCCCGCGAGGAACGCCCCCAGCTGCACGCCGGACTGCTTGATCCCCAGCAGCACCGGCCGCCGCGCAGGTTCCACCGACGTCGCGATCAGCTTGTTGGTCGAGGGATTCGCCAAAGCCTGCGGCACCCCTCCCAACGCCACCGCGCACACCAGCACGGCGTAGTGCGGCGCAAGAGCGAACACGGCCAACGCCACCGCGCTCGTCGCGAACAACGCGATGATCGACCGGCGCGGCCCCAGCGCGTCCACGGCGGGCCCGATCGCGAGCGACAGCACCACCGCCACGCCGAACCCGGCCGTCACGAGCACGCCGAGCAACGGCCGCTCGATGCCGAACTCCCGCACCAGGGCCGGTGAAAGCGCTCCCAGCAGGAACAACGGCAGCATCGACGCCGTCATCGCCGCTGTCGTCAGCACCGGCACCGCGGCCCGGCCGCGCACGGAAACCTCTTCCACCGCCACTAGTCGCGCCGAAACCGCGTGCGGTTCCCCAGGAACCGAACGGGTTTCCCGCCCGACCTGTGAGCCATGGAACGCCGAACCTTCATACGCGCCTCAGCGTTGTCCCTGGGACTGACCGGAACCGCCGCCGCCACCGCCACCGCCGCGACACCCCTGCGCGTGCAGGTGCTGATGTTCGACGGGGTGGAGGAGCAGGACTTCATCGCCCCCGTCGAGGTCCTCGGCCTCGCGGGCCGGATGAGCGGAGCCATCCGCACCACCCTCGTGTCACACCACCGCCCGCGCACCGTGACCTGCACGTACGGCACCGAGGTCAAGGTCGCGGGCGCCTGGAACCCGGCCGAGGCGGACGTCCTCGTGGTACCCGGCGGCGGCTACACCAACCGCACCGGGCCGGGCGTGCACGAGCTCATCGGCGACAAGGGGTTCCTGCGCAGGCTCAAGGAGTCGAAGGCGCTGCCGGTCGGCATCTGCACGGGCACGATGGTCCTGTCGGCGGCGGAGATCACCAAGGGCCGCAACGCGACCACGCACGCGGGTGCCAAGGCCGACCTGGCGGCCCAGGGCGCCACCGTGGTCAACGCGCGGGTGGTGGACGACGGCGACCTGATCACCGGCGGCGGAATCACGTCGGGTCTCGAGGTGGCGCTCTGGATGGTGGAACGGTTCGTCGGGGCGCAGGTGGCCCAGCGCACCGAGACCGTGCTGGAGTACGAGCGGCGCGGCACCGTCTGGCGGCGTTAGGGAGCCGGACGGCGCAACGGTTCGCTAGACGACGCCGACGTCCTCGTGGCCCTGCCCGTTGATCAGGTCCTCGCGCGCCCGCGCGACCCGGGACCGCACGGTCCCGATCGGGCAGCCCGCGACCTCGGCGGCCTCCGCGTAGGACAGGCCGAGCACCTGGGTGAGCAGCAACGCCTCCCGCCGCTCAGGTGCGAGGCCGGCGAGCAGCACGGTGAGCTCCACCACGTCCTCGAACCCCGCCGACCGGGCGTGCTCGGCGTACCGGCCCGCGTCCGAGGCCAGTTGGTAGTCGGCCGACCAGGCGATCGACGGGCGGGCGACGGCGGCGCGGATGTGGTCCACGACGGTGCGGCGGGCGATCGACAGCAACCACGTGCGGGCCGACGAGCGGCCCTCGAAGCTCGGCAACGAGCGCAGTGCGCGCAGGTAGACGTCCTGCGTGAGGTCGTCGGCGACGCCGATGCCGCCGAGGTGCGCGACCAGCCGCCACACGTCGCGCTGCGTGAGGCGGATGAACCGCTCCAACGCCTCGCGGTCACCGGCACCGGCGGCCAGCGCGCACGCCGTCACCGCCTCGTCGTCACCCCTCGAAGTCGACACGATTGCGCAGACTAACCCACCGTTCGAGATTGCTGGGAACTGTGAACGGCCAATGGCCGACAATGGTGGGTGTGGAGTGCAACATCTGCCGCGAAGCCCTGTCCGCGAGGCTCGACGGGGAACCAGAGGGCGTGCCCGCCGACCAGGTGGACGCGCATCTCGACAGCTGCGCGTCGTGCCGGGAGTGGCACGACAGCGCCGCCGCGCTCACCAGAACGCTCAGGGTGAGGCCCGCCACGCAGGTTCCCGACCTCGCCGCGGCGATCATGGAGGCGGCCCCGCCGGTCGTCCCCGCCACGCCCAGGGGCTGGCTGCCGCGCGGGTTGCTGACCGGAGTCGCCGTCGCGCAGCTCACGCTCGGTCTCGCACAGGTGATCGGCGTCAACCCGTCGCACGGCGGGCACACGTCCGGTGTGGACAGCAGCCACCTGTTCAACGAGAGCACGGCGTGGAACCTCGCGCTGGGCCTCGGTCTACTGTGGACGGCTCTGCGGCCCGGCGCGGTCAGCGGCATGCTGCCCGTCACGGCGGCGTTCGTGGCGGTGCTGATCCCCTACTCCGCCAGCGACCTCGTCAGCGGCACGGCGACGGCGGGCCGGGTGTTCTCGCACTCGCTGCTCGTGATCGGCTTGGTGCTGCTGGGTTTCGTGCACCACAGCGAACGCGGGCCCGGCGGCCGCACCCCGCTCACCCACGACGAGCACGACACCGCACGCGATGCCTCCAGCTCGACAGACCGCGCTGGACGCACCCGCGTGCGGCGCCGGATCAGGCTGCGCCCCGTGAGCAGACGGGACGCGGCCTGAAGAACCAGGCCATGTCCTAACCGATGCTCGCGCCGACCGCGGCGAGCGCTCGGGTGACGGGCTGGAAGAACGTCACACCACCGCGCCGGCAGTCACCGCTGCCGCCCGAGGTGAGCCCGATCGCGTTGCCGTTGGCGGTGAACATCGGCCCGCCGCTGTCGCCGCCCTCGGCGCACACGGTCGTCTGGATCAGGCCGGTGACGCGGCCCTCCGGGTAGTTGACAGTGGCGTTGAGGCCGGTGACGCGTCCCGCGCGCAGGCCGGTGGTGCTGCCCATCCGCTGGACCTGCGTGCCGACGCGAGCCTCGGCGGCGCGCTGGATCCGCACCTTGCGGCCGTTGCCGGTGTCGACCTCGCTGGGGGCGTTCGCGTTGCGGTCGTTGTAGGTGAGCAGCGCGAAGTCGCCGTTGCCAGGGAACGTCGACCGCGCCACGGTGGCGACGGCGCGGCCGCCGGGGTTGAGCGAGAACTGCCTGCCCGCCGCGGTGCAGTGCCCCGCGGTGAGGATCGCGGGGCGCCCATCGTTCGTCTGGACGTTGAAGCCCAGCGAACACCGGCTGCCACCGGCGAAGATCGCGTCGCCGCCCTCGGCGAACAGTCTGAAGGTGCCTTCGGTGCGTTGCAGCTTCACCCCGGCGCCCATGGACTTCACCGTCGACACGAGGTTGTCCCACTTGGCGCCGGTCACCGTGCTGTCGGCGGTGACGAGGACCTCGTTCGTGGCCGGGTTCACCGCCCACGCGGTGCCCGCCACGGATGCCTTCTCCCGCAACGTCTGGGTGGCCTGCTCGGGAGCGGTGCGCTGCTCCGGTGCGGCCTGGCTGGCGGTGAACGTCGAAGCGGTGATCGCCACGGCCACGAGCCCGACGGCGCCCGCGATCATCTTCACCCGGCTGCTGTCATCGCGGTGTTTGCCCATGTGGCGTCCTCTCGTTACCGGACTGAGATCCGCTCATGTCTGGGTGTACGTACAGCGAGCCGTTCCGGTTTAGGTGAATCGCCGGAGTCCGCCCGGCCGGTGGGCCACCTGGACATGTCCTGTTAGGACACACACGGGAAGATGGGCCCATGAACTCGCTGTTGCTCGCCGCCGCGTTCGCCATGGTCGTCAGATCGCTGGCGGCGAACCGCCTGGACCGCTGGTACCTCGGCGCGCCGCTGGTCATGGTGCTCGCCGGGGTGGCCGTGGGCCTGGCGGAACCGAGCGGCATCGCCGAAGGCCTCAACACCGAGTCCGTGCAGCACGCGGCGGAGATCATCCTCGCGGTGCTGCTCTTCGTCGACGCCACCGAGGTGCGCGCGGGCCGCCTGTGGGGTGCCTATCCGGGCCTGGTGGGCCGGGTCCTGCTGGTGGCGATGCCGATCAGCCTCGCCGCGGCCGCCGTGCTCGGCTGGCTGCTGTTCCCGAGCCTGTCGTGGGCGGTCCTGCTGCTCGTCGCGTGCGTGGCCGTACCGATCGACTTCGCCCCGGCCGAGAAACTGGTCCGCGACCGGGGCCTGTCCGCCCGGGTCCGCAGCACCCTGAACGTCGAGAGCGGCTACAACGACGGCATCGTCACGCCGCTGTTCCTCTTCGCCCTGGTCCTCGCCGGCGACGACACCCAGGACCGCACACCGCTCGAAGCACTCGGGACGGTCCTCCCGTTCGCGGTGAAGGCACTGGTGGCGGGCCTGGTGATCGGCGCGCTCCTCGGCTGGCTGATGGACCTCGCCCACCAGGCGGACTGGGTCACCGACCAGTCAGCGCGGGTGGCCGTCCTCCTGGCCCCCTTGCTGACCTTCACCGCGACCGTCGCCATCAACGGCAACGGCTTCGTGGCGTCCTTCGTCGCCGGCATCGCGTTCCGCTACGTCCACCGCCTGCTCAAGGCCCGCCGCGTCCGCACCGGACGGGCCGAGGCCCGCACCGACGCCCTGAACAGCGACCTGCACCTCCTGGAGGACGTCACGGGCCTGCTGACGATGACCATGTGGTTCGTGGTCGGCATCGCCGCCGTCCTGATCTTCTACCTGGGCGTCGACTGGCAGGTCGTCGTCTTCTGCGCGGCCGTTCTCACGGTGCTCCGCCTGGGCCCGGTGTTCCTGGCCCTGACCGGCTCCCCCCTGCGCCGCCGCGAGCGCCTGCTCATCGGCGCCCTGGGCCCGCGCGGCACCACGACGATCGTCTTCGGCCTGCTCGCCTTCAACCGCCTCCCGGAGGGCAACGCGGCCGACACGATCCTGGCCATCACGGTGGGCTGCGTGCTGGGCAGCGTCGCCCTGCACGGCGTGGGCGCGACCCCGTTTCAGAGGCTCTTGGCGAAGTGGAACGCGGGAATCACGAAACCCGAGGCCAGGTAGAGCCGATGCGCGTCGTGCCGCGCCGTACCGGAGTCGAGGTGCACCCCGGCACACCCCAACCGGCGCGCCTCCTCGTCCACCCACCGCAGCAGCGCCCCCGCGTGCCCCTTGCCACGCGCGGACGGCAGGGTGCTCAGGTCGTCGATGTAGAGGTGCGACCCGGCGTAGAGGCTGTTGAGGTGCCGGAACCCGGCCAGCGACACCAGCCGCCCGGTCTCGTCGTACGACACGACCAGGCGATAGCCCTCCCGCCGCTGGCCGCGAACGAGCTCGACGAACTCGTCGACGTCGGTGAGGTGGGGCCGGAGCTCGCGCATCACCTCGAAGGCCTGGGCGGTCTCGCCCGCGTCGAGCTCGGCGATGGTGCGGGCGGTGGCGTGGGCGGTGGTGGAAGTGGTCACGCCTCCGATGCTCGCGCACCCAAGTGGCACTCTTGAAGGCCCATTCAGCACGCAAAGCAAGAGGCCACTTCGGGCGGAGCAGGGGCGGAACGCCATCGCACCGGCGACGTGACCCGCCGTGACCCGCATCGCCGAGCAGGGGCGCGGTCCGGGGCGTCGAACCGGGCAGGACCACTTGCACGTCGAGGGGCCCCGGTGCGCCGGGGCCCTCGACGTGCGGATCGACGCGCCTACGGGGCCAGGTTCAGGCCCCACGTGTCGATGGTGCCCACGTCGGACGCCGCGAGGTCGCGGACGCGCAGCTTCCACGTGCCGTTCGCGGTCTCGCTCGACAGGTTGACCGTGAAGGTGCGGTCGATGTTGTCGGCGGAACCGCCGGTGCGGTTGTGCAGCGTGTACGACGTGCCGTCGGGTGCGATGAGCGCGACCGTCAGGTCACCGATGTACGGGTGGACGATCCGCACGGTGACCACGGAGCTCGCGGACGGCGTGGCGGAGCAGCCCGAGATGACGAGGTCGCTGTCGACGGCGGCACCCGCGTCCGGGACGGCCACGTCGTTCGGGTTGGTGCCGGCGCAGCTGCCACCTCCGCCTCCCGTGACGGTGAGCGTGTAGGTGGCGGTGCGGTTCGCCGTGCCCGCCGCGGTGATCGTCACCGGGTAGGTGCCGGCCGGGGTGGACGAGGTGGTGCTGATCGTCAGCGCCGAGTTCGCTCCTGTTTGGACGGACGCCGGGCTGAACGAGGCGGTCGCGCCGGAGGGCAGCCCGGACGCGGACAGCTGGACGGTCTGCGCCGAGCCGCTCACCGTGGCCGTGCCGACCGTGGCGGAGACGGACGAGCCCGCCGCGACCGAACCGGACGCCGGCGACACCGACACGGAGAAGTCCTGCGACGGCGTCCCGGTGCCGACGGCGGACTTCCACAGGGTGTAGGCGATGCCATCGACCGCGCGGTTGAGGTGGGTGTCGCTGATGTTCGCGGTGGTGTCGCAGGACGCGTGGTAGCAGGGGTCGAACGCCGCGCCGGACGTGCCGCCCCACTTGGTCGCCTGGGCCGCGGTCTTGCGGGCGCTCGCGCCCATCGCGTAACCGGACGCCGGGATGCCCGCGTTGGTGAAGGACGCGTCGTCGGACCGGTTGCGGCCCTCGGTGTTCTCCTCCGGCGACAGGCCCAGCGAGTCCCAGTACGCCTTCATGTGCACGGACTGCGCCGACGTGATGTTGTTGATGAAGTAGCCGCCGTTGGTCGAGCCCACCATGTCGAAGTTGTGGTAGGTCTTGATCTTCGTGCGTTCGGTGGACGGCAGCTGCGAGACGTAGAAGCGCGAGCCGTTGAGGCCCTGCTCCTCGTCGGTCCACCAGCCGAAGCGGACCTTGTTCGTCATCGACGGGTTGCGCTGGGCGAGCACGAGCGCGGTCTCCAGCAGCGCCGCCGAGCCCGAGCCGTTGTCGTTGATGCCGGGGCCCGCGGACACGCCGTCGAGGTGGGCGCCGAACATGTAGACGTTGTTCGCGTTGCCGCCCGGCCACTCCGCGATGACGTTGGGACCGGCGCCGGTGGTGCAGCCGCTCGTGCAGGGCTGCTCGGTGACGGAGTACCCGGCCGCGGTGAGCTTGTCCTTCACGTACGCCACCGACGCGCGGTAGCCGGCCGACGTCGAACGCCGGTTGCCGCCGTTCTGCGAGGCGATCGTGCCGAACTGCGTCAGGTGCGCCTTGACCGCGGCGATGTCGATGTCCGGGATCTGCGGTCCGGTGCCGCCGGTGACCGTCAACGAGTAGGTCGCGGTCCTGGTGACACTGCCCGCCGCGCTCACGGTGATCGGGTAGGTGCCGGACGAGATCGACGCGGTCGTGCTGATCGTCAGCGTCGCGTTCGAACCCGTCTGGACGGAGGACGGGCTGAACGACGCGGTGGCGCCCGACGGAAGGCCGCTGGCGGTGAGCGCGACGGTCTGCGCCTGGCCGTTGGTGGTCTGCGTCTGCACGGTGGTGGTGGCGTTCGACCCGGCGGCGACGGTGCCGGAGGTCGGTGACACGGCGACGGAGAAGTCGTTCGCGGGCGTGGAGCCGCCGAGGTTCAGCGTCCAGGCGTCGATCCGGCCGGTGTCGTTGTTGGCGTTGTCGTTGACGCGCAGCTTCCACGTGCCGTTCGACGTCTCGCCCGACAGGTTGACCGTGTAGGTCTGGTCGATGTCGTCCGCGCTGCCGCCGGAGCGGTTGTGCAGGACGTACGCCGAGCCGTCCGGGGCGATGAGGCTGACCTGGAGGTCGCCGATGTAGGTGTGCACGATCTTCACCGGCACGGTGGCGGTCGCGGACGGCGCGGAGGCGCAGCCCTCGATGAGGATCGACGACTCGGCGGTCGTGTTGTCGCCGATCGCGACGTCACCGTCGTTGGTGCCGGAACAGCCGGCCAGGGCGGACGCCGATGCAGGGAGGGTCAGCGCCGTCGCCACCAACGCCGTCACGGCCGTGGCGAGGAGGGATCTTCTTCTTCGCACTTGTCGGGCTCCTTCGCAGGGATCGCAGGGTCACGCGACCGTAGCTGTCGTTCCGGCGGGCGGCATCCGGTCGTTCGGATGGTTGTCGGCGCGGTTCGCGCGTGGCTGTCCGATTTCACTTTTAAGTCCCGGCTTCCGTTGCGCCATCAGGGGGATAGCGTCGGGCGACCCGGTACTGAGGAGACAACGATGTCGCTCCCGATGCCCGACTTCGCCGACGTCCTGCGCTCCGCCGTCGCGGCGCGCGGCCTGTCGCTCGAACGCATCCGTTCGCACCTCGACCGCCGCGGCGTGTCGGTCAGCCTGGCCACGTTGAGCTATTGGCAGACCGGTCGCAGCCGTCCCGAGCGCCGTGCGTCCTTGACGGCCGTGACGCACCTCGAAGAAGTGCTGGAGTTGGAGATCGGTGCGTTGTCGTCGTTGTTGGCACCGGCGTTGCGCGGATCGAGGCGTGTGGCGGGCATCAGCGCGTTCTGGCCCGAGCCGTCGGTGATCGAGGACGTCGTCGGCGGCGTCGACACGCGCTGGGACTCGCGGCTGACCCGGATCAGCCAGCACGACCGGGTGGCGGTGGCCGGGCGGGGTGAGCGGTCCTACGTGTCGCGGCAGGTGTTGCGGGCGGAGGAGGACGGGCCCGACCGGTGGGTGGTGATCCTGCACCTCGACGAGCACGACCGGGCGTTGCCGGCGATCCGGCCGCTGCACAACTGCCGGCTGGGGCGGGTGGTGACGCGGCCTTCTGAGGGACTGCTGGTGGCGGAACTGCTGTTCCGGGCGCCGTTGCGGCGGGGGCAGACGGTGATCACCGAGCACGCGCTGGAGAACACCGCGCCCTATCCCCTGGCCACGAACTACTCGCGGAAGTTCCGGCGGCCGGTGCACGAGTACGTGCTGGAGGTGACGTTCGACGAGCCGCCGCGCAGTGTCCGGCGGGTGGAGCGGGACGCCGAGGGTGAGCGGACCGCGGGAGTCCGGGTGGACGAGGGCGGGTCGGTGCTGGGGGTGGCGCTGCGGTTCGGGCCGGGGTGTTACGGGTTCGAGTGGGCCTGGTGAGCGACGGGGCGAGCGGGTGCGGCCGAACCTGGCGGCCGCACCCGCTCTTCTCTCCCTAGACCGTGAGCGACCAGCTGCTCAGGACGCCCGTGTCACCGGGGCCGTTGTCCCCGATGCGCAGCGTCCACGTGCCGCTCGCGGCCTCCCCTGCACCGGGGACCACGGTGAACGTCCTGCCCGCCACGAACGGGTGGCAGCTGTAGTTGCCACCCGGCGTGCGCATCAGCGGGTACGCGCGGCCGCTCGCGGCGACCAGCGTGACGTTCAGGTCTTCCTGGCAGGTGTGGGTGGCGTCCACCGTGACCGTGATCGGGTTCCTGGTGGTGCCGGCCGCCGCGGAGCGCAGCGGGCTGACCGCCACCTGGTAGTCGCGGATCGGGTAGTCCGTGTCGTTGGTGAACGTGCGCCCGCCGCCGGTGTCGCCGGACGTGCGGGCGGTGACCTCGGCCGACTGCTTCGACCGGTTGCCGGCGGCGTCGAGGGCGCGGACGGTGAAGGTGTACTGGGTGTCGGCGGTCAGGCCGGCGACGGTGGCCGTGGTGCCGGTGGAGGTCGCGGCGACGGTGGTGCCGTTGAGGACCTCGTAACCGGTGACGCCGACGTCGTCGGTCGAGGCGTCCCAGGCCAGGGAGACGCTGGACGACGTGGTGCCGGTGGCGCGCGGGGTGGCCGGGGCGGTGGGGGCCGCGGTGTCGCCGCCCCCGCCGGTGACGAGGGTGAGGTTCCACTTGCGGAGCGCCTCGTCGACCGGCTGGAAGATCGACAGGTCGCCGTCGTTCGTCGGGTTCTGGACGCACTGCGACGGGCCGCCGTCGTGCAGGCCCACCGCCTTGTCGCCGAGGAGCCAGGCGCCGCCGGAGTCGCCGCCCAGCGAACACGCCGTGGTCCAGGTGAGGCCCTCGATGATCAGGCCGCCGCCGTAGTCCACGGCCTTGTTGGTGTACTTGACCTCGCCGCACTGCCACTTCGAGGTGTTGCCGGAGTGGCAGACGCGGTCGCCGACCATCGCCTCGGCCGACCCGGTGACGGTGACGGCGGGCCGGCCCCACGTGTTGACCGACGGGGACAGGGTCCAGCCGGCCTCGGTCACGGCCACGACGCCCATGTCGCCTTCGCGGGCGTTGACGCTGCGGGTGCCGCCGACGTTCGACGTGCCGAGCCGGTTCTGCTGCCCGGACTGGCCGTAGGCGGCCTGGTTCGCGTCGTTCGTGCAGTGGCCGGCGGTGAGGAAGTGCTTGCCGCCGTTGGCGTCCATCGCGGCGAACCCGATCGAGCAGTACGTCTCCGACCCCGGCCACCACGGGCTGCCCGCCTGCACGGTGCCGGCCTGCTGCCGCGGCTGCGACGTCGTCTCGACGATGTGCACGCCGTCGCCGAGCGCGCGCACCTTCGTCAGAAAGCGTTCGGTGGCTTCGGTTTTGCTGGTCGTGTTGACCGTGACGTCGACCTGGTTGTCGCGCACGTCGACACCCCAGCTGTACACGCCGGGCACGCCATCGCCGACGTGCGACCGCACCTCGGCCAGCAGGCGGTCCAGTTCGCCGGCACCGCGCTGCACGACCACGGCCTCGACCCCCTCGGAGCGGGCGCGCTGGGCGGCCTGCTCGGACGGCACCGCGACGGTGAGCTTGCCGGAGGCGGCGTCGAACCAGTGCCCGGCCAGTTGGCCGCGCAGTTCGGAGGACAGGGCCTCGAACCGCTGGTGTGCTTCGTTCTGCTGGACCGTGGCGTCCGGTTGCACCGCCGCCGCGCTGGGCACGACGGAGAGCGTCAGGACCGATCCGCACGCGGCAGCGATGATTTTGCTGCGCAATCGCATGAGTGGAACTCCTTCGCAGGCAGGGTGCGAAAACCGTATTCCGCAAAACCCGCGACCTGCGAATTTAACTTTTCGGTCCTGGGCCACAACACGAATGCGACCCCCGCCCCCACCGCCGTCAGAACACCGAGCACGACGAACGCCGTCACAATGCCCGCGGCCGTCGCCACCCATCCGGCGAGCGGATAGCAGACCAGCCAGCAGACGTGCGACAAAGCGAAGTCCGCGGCGAACAACGCGGGCCGGTCAGGCCCGTCGGCCGACCGCCTCAGCAGGCGGGCACCGGGCGTGAGAGCGAACGAGCACCCGGCGCCGATCAACGCCCACAACACCAGCAGCACGGGCCAGCTCCCGGCGAGGAACGCCCCCAGGCCCAGCACCCCGGCCAACGTCACCGCCGCCCGCAGCACGACCACGCGGTCCGGGTAGCGGTCGAGCAGCCGGGGCAACGCGCACGCCGCCACCAGCGATCCGACACCGTTGGCGGCCAACGCCAGCGCGACGTCCGAGGCGTCCCGCCCGAGTCCGTCCCGCACGTGCGCCACGGTGTTCACGAAGACCATCGACCCCGCCGCGGCGGCCGTGAAGTGCACGGCGAGCAACCCGCGCAGCTGCGCGGTGGCCAGATAGGCACGCATCCCGCGCGTCGTGGCGTCGTATCCCCGGCGTGGCACCACCTCCGGGCGTGGCACGACCGCGGACAGCACCAGCAACGCCGCACCGCCGAACCCCAGCGCCGTGCCCAGGAACAACTCGTGGAAGCTCACCACCGCCAGCGCGGCCGCGGCGAGCGCGGGGCTGAGCAGGCTCTCCAGGTCGTACGCCATGCGGGACAACGTGATCGCGCGGGTGTACTCCCGCTCGTCCGGCAGCACGTCCGGGATCGTCGCCTGGAACAACGGCGTGAACGCGGCCGATCCCGCCTGCAGCAGGAAGATCAGCGCGTAGACCTGCCACACCTCGCCGGCCCACGGCAGCACCACGGCCACCCCGGCCCGGACGAGGTTCAGCGCCACCAGCACCGCGCGACGAGGCAGCGCACCGAGCACCGCCGTGGCCACCGGCGCGACCGCCACGTACGCGATCATCTTGATCGCCAGCGCCGTACCGAGCACCACGCCCGCCTCCGCACCGGCCAGGTCGTGGGCGAGCAGGCCGAGCGCGACGGTCGTCAGTCCCGTTCCGGTCAGCGCGACGACCTGCGCGCCGAACAAAGCGCGGTAAGCCGGATGACGGAGAACGGAAATCACGGCGGAACTATAAGCACCACAACAGGTTTGCGTCGACGGTGCAACAGCAGAACACTGGCAACAGCAAAGGACTCACATTTGATTAATCAGGGCGATAGGGTCGCATTTGTGACCCCCTACGATTCCGTCGCGTCCCTGTACGCCGACCTGTTCAGCGACATGCTCGACACCCGGCCGCTCGACCGCGCGATGCTCGCCGCGTTCGCCGAACTCACCGAGAACCCGGTCGCCGACCTCGGTTGCGGACCCGGCCACCTCACCGCGCACCTGCACGGGCTCGGGCTGGACGTCTTCGGAATCGACCTCTCGCCCGAGATGATCGCCCTCGCCCGCCAGGCCCACCCGCACCTGGAGTTCGACGTCGGCACGATGGCCGCGCTGGACCTCGGGGACGGCTCTCTCGGCGGAATCCTGGCGAACTACTCCGTCATCCACGTCCCGCCGCACGACCTGCCGAAGGTGTTCGCGGAGTTCCACCGGGTGCTCCGGCCGGGCGGGCACGCGCTGATCGGGTTCTTCGCGGGCGACGACCCCGAACCGGTGGAGTTCGACCACAGGGTGACGCCCGCCTACCGCTGGTCGCCGTCCGGTCTGCTGGATCTGGCGCGCGAAGCCGGTTTCGCCGAGATCGGGCGAATGGTCCGCCAACCGATCGAAAGCGAACGTTTCCTGCAGGCGCAGTTGTTGATGTGCAAGGCTTGACCGTCGTTTCCTCCGCACACTCCGGACCGTGACTGAGGTCTTGGTGGCAGGGGCGAGCATCGCGGGACCGGCTCTCGCACACTGGTTGCAGCGGCGTGGAGCCGGCGTGACCGTGGTGGAACGGGCGCCGGGGCTGCGGCCGGGCGGTCAGGCGGTGGACGCGCGCGGCGTCGCCAAGGACGCGATCCGGTTGATGGGCCTGGAAGAGCAGGTGCGGGCGGCCCGCACCGAAACGGCGGGCGCGCACACCGTGGACGCCGACGGCACGGTGCTGGAGACGTACCGCGCGGAGGACGACGGCGGCGACGGCTACATCGCCGACATCGAGATCCTGCGCGGCGACCTCTCGCAACTCCTCTACGACGACACGCGCGACGACGTCGAGTACGTCTTCGACGACCGGATCAGCGCACTCACCCAGGACGCGGACGGCGTCGACGTGACGTTCGCGAGCGGTGGCACGAGGCGGTTCGACCTGGTGATCGGCGCCGACGGACTGCACTCGTCGTTGCGCGCCATGGTCTTCGGACCGCGTGAGGCCTACGTGCGGCACCTCGGGCTCGTGCTCGCCTTCTACAGCGTGCCCAACGAGTTCGGCATCGACGGCTGGATGATCGACCACCAGGACCGCGAGTCCGGCCGCACCGCGGGCCTGCGCCCCCTGAAGGACAAGAGCCGGGCGATGGCCATGATGTCGTTCCCGGCGGCCGACTTCGACGTCGACTTCCGCGACGTCGAGGGCCAGAAACGCCTGCTGCGCGAGCAGATGGCGGGCATGGGCTGGGAAACCGGGCGCATCCTCGCGCACCTCGACGACACCCCGGACTTCTACCTCGACCAGGTCGCCCAGGTGGTCATGCCCCGCTGGTCCGCCGGCCGGGTGGCGCTCATCGGCGACGCCGCGTCCAGCTCGTCGCCGATGTCCGGCGGTGGCACGGGTCTCGCCCTCGTCGGCGCCTACCTGCTGGCGGGCGAACTGGCCGCCGCGGACTGGAACCCCGGGGCCGGGTTCGCGGGCTACGAAACACGCATGCGGGCGTTCGTCGAGGCCAACCAGGAGATCGGCCGGATGCACGTGCACAGCCTGCTGCCCCAGGCCGAACCCGCGCCGGAGCCCGACATGGAGGCGTTCACCGCGTTGATCGACCGCGCTATCAACGGCGCCGAACTCCCGGACTACGCCGGGCTGCCGGACTCCCGTGCCTGACCGGCCCGAGATCGTCTGCCTCTGCGGCTCGGCCCGGTTCGTGGACGAACTGCGCGCGGCCAACCGGGAGCTGACGTTCGCCGGGGTCATCGTCGTCGCGCCGGGTGAAGCCGGCGAGGTGGTCACCGCCGAGCAGAAGGCCGTGCTGGACGCCCTGCACCTGCACAAGATCGACCTGGCCGACCGCGTGCTGGTGGTCAACCCCGGCGGGTACGTCGGCGAGTCCACCAGCCGGGAGATCGCCCACGCCCGCGCCACCGGCAAGCCGGTCTCGTTCACCGAGCCCGGCTGAGCGGTCGACCGGCGCGGTCTGAGCGCTCGGCCGGGAGTCCTGTCCGCGGCCGCGCCGCTTCGCGAGCGCGTTTCACGTTGCCGGAGTGCACGCGGGGACCGCACGCGAGGGCCCCGCGTGCGGCAGGAAACGTGAGGCTGGCTCGGGTGGGTGTGGGTAGGCGCTCAGCGGAACACCACCGTGCCGTTGCCGTTGAGCAGCACGCGGTGTTCGCAGTGCCACCGCACGGCCCGGGACAGCGCCAGCGCCTCGGCGTCCCGGCCGGCGGCGGTGAGGGCGCGCGGGTCGTAGGAGTGGTCGACCCGCAGCACCTCCTGCTCGATGATCGGGCCCTCGTCGAGGTCCGGGGTGACGTAGTGGGCCGTCGCGCCCACGTACTTCACGCCCCGGTCGTAGGCCTGGTGGTAGGGCTTCGCGCCCTTGAAGCCCGGCAGGAACGAGTGGTGGATGTTGATCACGCGGCCGGCCAGCTTCGCGCACAGGTCGTTCGACAGCACCTGCATGTAGCGGGCCAGCACGACCAGGTCGGCCTGGTACTGCTCGACCAGTTCGACCAGGCGCTGCTCGGCGGCCTGCTTGGTGTCGGCGGTGTTCGGCACGTGCACGAAGTCGAGCCCGGCCGCCTCCGCCATCGGGCGCAGGTCCTGGTGGTTCGAGACGACGGCCGCGATCTCGCCGCCGAGGCTGCCCGCGCGCCAGCGGAACAGCAGGTCGTTCAGGCAGTGCCCGGCTTTCGAGACCATGACGAGGACGCGCGGCGGTCGTTCGTCGTGCAGTGCGAAGTCCATCTCGAACTGGGTGGCGACGGCGGCGAACTCACCGGCCAGAGAGTCGCGGTCCGTGCCGGCGCACGAGAACGCGGTGCGCAGGAACAGCTTGCCGCGCACGTCGTCGTCGAACTGCTGGTGCTGCACGATGTCGCAGCCGTGGTCGACCAGGAACGACGTCACGGCATGCACGATGCCCGCCCGCTCGGGGCAGTGCAGGGTGAGGACGAACTGGGGCATCACGGCACCGCCAGGTATTCGGTGGCCGCGTCGGCGAGCCACGCGGCGAAGTACTCGGCGAACGACGAGCGCACCAGGATCGTGTAGCCGTCGTCGTTCACCTGCAGGACGATCCCCGTCCGGGCGAGCAGCGTCTGCACGCAAGTGCCGCGGGGAGCCGAAGCCGGGTGCAGGTCCACGGAACATCCGTGAGCCAGCACGTCTCGCGCGCGCGGCCCTTGAAGGACCACGGTCGTGCGTTGAGCCGAAGTGTCCACAACGGACCCTCGGACGTCCTGGAGCGCGCCACGCAACACCTCCTCGATCGTGACCTGCAGGTCGGGTGAGGCCGTGACCAGGAACTCGTCCGGGCCGAGCCAGAGCACCTCGACGGCACCGAACTCTCCGGTGCCCGCGCTGAAAGTGCAAGGGACAGCAGGGAACCTCACCCCGAGCGCGTCGCCCATCGCCGCGATGGCGTCCGGGTCGGACACCCGGACGGTGAGCTGCGAGCGGAACGGCACCTCGGTGACGTCCAGCGCGGGAGCGAGTGCCGCCAGCCGGTCGGTCCAGGCGGCGAGGGGACTAACCGTCACGACGGGCTCCTTCCTTGTCGTACAGCACGGATTCGGTGACGGTGACCGGCACGAGCGCGTCCTCGACGGGCACGTACAGGGTCTCGCCGATGCGGTCGTGGCCGGAGCGCACCAGCGCGAGCGCGAACGTGCGGCCCAGCGCCGCGCTCGGGTAGCTCGACGTGACGTGGCCGAGCATCCGCACGGGCGGTTCGGGCAGCCGGTCGGTCTCGACGATCTGCGACCCCTCCGGCAGTAGCACCGCGGGGTCGACGGGCAGGAGCCCGACCAGCTGCTTGCGGTCCGAGCGGTTGTTCTCGGCGCGGGCGAACGAGCGCTTGCCGATGAAGTCCGGCTTCTTCTTCGACACCGCCCACGACATGCCGAGGTCCTGCGGCGTCACCGTCGCGTCGGTCTCCTGGCCGATGATCGGGTAGCCCTTCTCGGCGCGCAGCACGTGCATGGTCTCGGTGCCGTACGGCGTGATGCCGTAGGGCTTCCCGGCCTCCATCAACGCCTTCCACACCGTCAAGCCGTGCCAGCCGGTCACGTTGATCTCGTACGCGAGCTCACCGGAGAAGCTGATCCGGCACACCCGCGCCGGCACGCCCGCGACCGTGGTGTCGTGCCAGGTCATGAACTCAAACGCCTCGTTGGACACGTCGAGGTCCGGCGCCACGGCCGCCAGCACGTCGCGGGACCTGGGGCCCACCAACGGGATCGTGGCCCAGTGCTCGGTGACCGAGGTGCAGTGCACGTCGAGGTGCGGCCACTCCGTCTGCAGCCACTCCTCCATCCAGTCGAGGATCTTGGCGGCGTTGCCGGTGGTCGTGGTCACGAGGTAGCGCTCCTCGCCGACCCGGATCACCGTGCCGTCGTCGATCACCATGCCGTCCACGCCGCACATGACGCCGTACCGGATCTTGCCGACCTTCAACGTGCTCATCAGGTTGGTGTAGAGCATGTCCAGGAACTTCCCGGCGTCCTGGCCCTGCACATCGATCTTGCCGAGCGTGGAGCCGTCCATCAGGCCGACGCTCTCCCGTGTCGCCCTGCACTCGCGCAGCACGGCCGTGTGCAGGTCCTCGCCCGGCTGCGGGTAGTACCAGGGCCGCTTCCACTGCCCGACGTTCTCGAACAACGCGCCGTGCTCGACGTGCCACGGGTGGATCGAGGTGACGCGCACCGGGTCGTGCAACTCGCCGCGGTCCCGCCCGGCCAGCGCCGCGAACGACACCGAGGTGTACGGCGGCCGGAACGTCGTGGGCCGCTGCTCACCCAACTCCACGCCGAGCGCTTCGGCGACGATGCCGGCGGCGATCATGCCGGACGTCTTGCCCTGGTCGTGGGCGGTGCCGATGGTCGTGTACCGCTTGATGTGCTCCAGCGACCGCAGTCCGGCGCCGGTCGCCCGCAGCACGTCCGCGACGGTGGAGTCCCGTTGCAGGTCGACGAAGCTCGTGTCGTCGGAGCCCGGCACGCGCCACAGGACCAGGCCGGAACGGGCGGTGCAGCGGGAGTCGGAGGCGGGCAGCGGGACCTGGCCGCCAGGGGTGAAGCCGGCGGCCCGGGCGGCTCCGGCACCGGCGTCGCGGCCCTGGCGGGTGCACGCGGTGAGGTCGAGCTCGCCGGTCGCGGACCCGGCGACGCGGACGGTGGGCAACTCCTCGCCGGGGACGAAAGCACCCAGCTCGGAGTCGTAGCGCAGCGCGCCTCTGGCCTGGCTGAACAGGCTGACGACCGGGTTCCAGCCGCCGGAGACGAGCAGGGTGTCGCAGGCGATCCGCTGGTCCCCGACCAGCACCGCCTCGACACGAGACGATCCCTCCGTGCCGGTGACGAACTGCCCGGCGCGGACCTCGATGCCCCGCGCCGCGCACTCCGTCGACAGCCGCGCCGGTGCCTCCGCCCGTGCGTCCACGATCAGCGCGATGTCCACACCGGACTCCGCGAGGTCGATCGCCGCGCAGTAGGCCGAGTCGTTGGTCGTGAACACCACCGCCCGCGAGCCCGGCAGCACCCCGTAGCGGTGCAGGAACGTCCGCGCCGACGACGCCAGCATGATCCCGGGCCGGTCGTTGTCCGCGAACACCACCGGCCGCTCGTGGGCGCCGGTGGCCAGCACGGTCTGCCGCGTCCTGATCCGCCAGACCCGGTGCCGCGCCACCGCGGCAGGCGCCGCGAAGCCGAGGTGGTCGGTCCGCTTCTGCAACGCCAGCACGAACCCGTCCTGGTACATGCCGAACGCCGTGGTCCGCTCCAGCACCAGCACGCCGGGCGTCGACTTCAGCTCCGCCACCACGTCCGCGACCCACTCGGCGGACGGCCGGTCGTCCAGGTACTCGTCCACGCCCAGCAGCGCGCCACCGGCCTGGTTCTGCTCGTCCACCAGCACCACGCGGGCACCGGCACGGGCGGCCGTCAACGCCGCCACCAGGCCGGCGGGCCCGGCGCCGACCACGAGCACGTCGCAGTGCTCGTGCTTGGCGTCGTAGCGGGCCGGGTCGGGCTCAGCCGAAAGCCTTCCCTGGCCGGACAACCCGCGCGCCACCAGGCCGTCGTACAGCTCGACGGTCGTGGCGAGCAGCATGGGTTCGGAGAACGGCGCCTCGACCTGGACCAGCGAGGTCGGGTCCTCGGAGCCCGCCGCCACGACGCCGCGCGGCCGGCCGAGCTTCACGCTGGTGCCGATCGAGTGCACGCCGTTCGCCAGCAACGCGGACGCCAGGGTGTCACCGGGGTGGCCGGTGTACTCGGTGCCGTTGAAGGTGAAGCGCAGCAACGTGTTCCGGTCGATCGAGCCGCCGGTCGGGGTGCGGTGGGTCATGCGGTCACCTCGGGCATCGGCTCGCCCACGCGGTAGACGGCCAGCAGGTCGTGGGTGCGGGTGTCGCGGACGGCGTTGAACCAGCGGCGGCAGCCGGCGCTGTGGCTCCAGCGCTCGGCGAACGGGCCGCTCGGGTTCTCCCGGAAGAACACGTACTGGGCCCACTCCTCGTCGCTCAGCGCCGACGGGTCCTCGGGGTAGGCGACGTGGGCCTGGCCGCCGTAGTGGAACTCGGCTTCCTCGCGCGGGCCGCACCACGGACACGGGATGAGTTGCATCGCAGGTCTCCTAGTGGGCCACGGCGGCGGCGCCGTGCTCGTCGACGAGAGCGCCGGAGGTGAAGCGCTCCAGGGTGAACGGCTCGTTGTACGGGTGCGGCTTGTCGTGGGCGATGGTGTGCGCGAAGCAGTCGCCGACACCGGGTGTGGCCTTGAAACCGCCGGTGCCCCAGCCGCAGTTCAGGTACAGGCCGCCGACAGGGGTCAGGCCCACGATCGGCGAGGCGTCCGGGCTGACGTCGACGATGCCCGCCCACGTCCGCAGCAGGTGCGCCCGCGCGAACACCGGGAAGAGTTCCAGGGCGGCGGCCATCTGCTCTTCGATGATGTGGAACGAACCCCGTTGCCCGTAGCCGTTGTAGCTGTCGATGCCCGCGCCCATCACCAGTTCGCCCTTGTGCGCCTGGGAGACGTAGACGTGCACGGCGTTGGACATCACGACCGTCGGGTGCACGGGCTCCAGCAGCTCGGACACCAGGGCCTGCAACGGGTGCGAGGCCAACGGCAACCGCAGCCCGACCATCTTCGCGAGCACCGAGCTGTGCCCGGCCGCGCACAACGCGACCTTGCCCGCCGAGATCCTGCCGCGACTGGTCTGCACGGCGGCGATCCGGCCGTCGACCGTCTCCAGCCCGGTGACCTCGCAGTTCTGGATCAGGTCGACACCCATCGCGTGCGCCGCCCGCGCGTAGCCCCACGCCACGTAGTCGTGCTTGGCGATGCCCGCGCGCGGCTGGTAGGTCGCACCGAGCACCGGGTAGCGGACGTCCGGCGAGGTGTTGACGATCGGGCAGATCTCCTTGACCCCGGCCGGGTCCACCCACTCCGCGTCGATGCCGTTGAGGCGGTTCGCGTTGACCCTGCGCACGCTGTCGCGCACGTCCTGCAGGCTGTGCGCGAGGTTCAGCACGCCGCGCTGGTCGAACAGGATCGGGTAGCCGAGGTCCTCCTCCAGGCCCTCCCACAGCTTCAGGGAGTGCTCGTAGATGCCGGAACTCTCGTCCCACAGGTAGTTCGACCGGATGATCGTGGTGTTGCGGGCCATGTTGCCGCCCGCGAGCCACCCCTTCTCGAGCACAGCGACGTTCGTGATGCCGTGCACCTTCGCGAGGTAGTACGCGGTGGCCAGGCCGTGCCCGCCTCCGCCGACGACCACGACGTCGTAGGACGCCTTCGGCTCCGGGTCGTCCCAGAGGAAGTCCGGGTGCTCGGGCAGGTGCGCTCCGGGCGGGCTGGTCATCGCGAGGCCTCCAGTGACACCATCTGGTCGACTCCTGATATATCAGTCTGTGCGTTACAGTAGGTCACATGAACGCACGGGTCAACGACGTTCCGGCGGCCATCTCGCTCACCGAGCAGGCGTACGTGGTGCTGCGAGATCGCCTGGTCATGCTGGAGATCAAGCCCGGCGAGCCCATCAACGAGGACAGGCTGCGCACCGAGCTCGGCGTCGGCCGCACCCCGATCCGCGAGGCGTTGAAGCGGCTCGAGCAGGAACGCCTCGTCGTCGCCTTCCCGCGCCGCGGCACGTTCGCCACCGACGTCAACATCTCCGACCTCTCCCACATCTCCGAGGTGCGCCGGACGCTGGAACCCCTCGCCGCCGCAGCCGCGGCCGAGCGCGCCACGACGCAGGACCGCGCCGCGCTCACGGACCTCCGCTCGCAGCTCGACACGACGCCGACGGGCGACAACACGGAGCTGTTGCGCGCCGACGTCGGCGTCCACCGCGCCATCTACGGGTGCGTGCACAACCCGTTCCTCGAGGACACCCTGATCTCCTACGACAACCTCGCCACCCGGATCTGGTGCGTCTTCCTGCCGCGACTGTCCGGAATGGCCGGTCACGTCGACGAACACGTACCCCTCCTGACGGCGATCATCGACGGGGACGCGAAGAAGGCGGGCGAGCTCGCCTCACAACACGTCGTCGGTTTCGAGCGCGCGATCCGGGCGTTGATCTGAGACGAGCGGATCGCTGCGCAGGTCCTTCACCAGCGCGACGCAGGCCACGACCATCACGAGCCCGAACGGCGCGGCGGCGATGATCGTGAGGTTCTGCAACCCGGTCAGCGCGGTCGCCCCTCCCCCGCCGACGAGCAGCATCACCGCGGCCACGCCACCGGTCGCGACGCCCCAGAACACCACCAGCCGGCGGTGAGGTTCGTCGGTGCCGCGCTGCGACAACGTGCCCATCACCAACGACGCGGCGTCCGCGCCGGAGACGAAGAAGATCGCCACCAGCACCATCACGACCACCCCGGCGACCGCGGCCAGCGGGAACTGGCCGAGCACGCCGAAGAGCTGCGACTCGGGGTTCGCCGCGCCCGCGAGGTCGGTGCCCCCGCGCTGCACCGAGATCGCGGTCCCGCCCATGATCGAGAACCAGACCAGGCTCACGACCGACGGCACGAGGATCACGCCCTTCACGAACTGCTTGATCGTGCGGCCGCGCGAGATCCGGGCGATGAACATGCCCACGAACGGCGTCCACGAGATCCACCACGCCCAGTAGAAGATCGTCCAGCCGGACAGCCACGTCTCCATGGCGTTCCCGCCGGTCCCGGCCGAGCGCGAGACCATCTCGCCCATGTCGCGGAAGTAGTCGCCGATCGCGGCCGGCACCAGGTTGAGGATCAGCACGGTCGGCCCGACGAGGAACACGAACACCGCCAGCACGGTCGCCAGCACCATGTTGATGTTCGACAACCACTGGATCCCCTTGGCCACGCCCGAACACGCCGACGCCACGAACGCCACCGTCAGCACCGCGATGATGCCGATCAGCACGCCCACGCCGGGGTTCTCGCGGACGAACCCACCGGCCTTCAGCCCGCTGCCGATCTGCAACGCGCCGAGCCCGAGCGACGCGGCCGAGCCGAACAGCGTCGCGAAGATCGCCAGCACGTCGATCACCCGGCCCAGCGGCTTCTCCGACACGTGGTCGCCGAACAGCGGAGCGAACACGGCGCTGATCAGCTGCTTGCGGCCGCGCCGGAACGTGCCGTAGGCGATGGCGAGCCCGACGACCGCGTAGATCGACCACGGGTGGATCGCCCAGTGGAAGAGCGAGGTCGCCATCGCGACGTCGATCGCCGCGTCCGTGCCGCCCTGCGCCGAGCCGGGCGGCGGTGTCACGTAGTGCGCCAACGGTTCCGCGACGCCGTAGAACATCAGCCCGATGCCCATGCCCGCGCTGAACATCATCGCGACCCACGAGATCGTGCGGAACTCCGGCCGTTCGCCGTCCTGGCCGAGCGGGATGCGGCCGTACTTGCTGAACGCGAGCCACAGGGCGAAGAGCACGAACCCCGTGGCCGCGGTCAGGAACGCCCAGCCGGTGTTGCGGATGACCCAGCCCAGCACCGCCGACGAGACGGTGCTGAGGCTGTTCGTGCCGATGATCCCCCACCCGAGGAACGCGGCGGCGACGACCGCCGAGACGGTGAAGACGACGCGGTCGGTGTGGGATCTGGTGGTGGGTAAGAACTCCGGTCCGGGTTTGACGGACATCGCGGTACCGCCTTCTAGTCGGTCCCCCTGATCAGCTTCTTCTGCACCCAGTCGTGGAACTCGCCGATGTGGTGCTCGGACGGCACGAGCACGCCGCCGTCGCGGTACGCACGCGACGACATGGCGGGCTGACACCGTTCGCACGCCTCGAAGTCCTGCTCGTTGACGCGGTGGAACAGCTCCACCGACCGTGAGACGTCCTTGCCGGTCGCGACGACGTCCTTGGCGTAGAGCCAGTCGCACTCGACGATCGTGCGGTCGGCGGCCAGCGGGAACATCCGGTGGATGATCACGTGGTCCGGCACCAGGTTGATGAACACCTGCGGCCGCACGGTGATCGCGTAGTACCGGCGTTCCTGGTCGGACGCGACGCCGGGCAGGTCGTCGAAGCCCTCGCTGCCGTCGATCGTGAAGCCCTTGATCTCCTCACCGAACACGGCACCGTGCCCGACGTAGTACTGCGCGGCGTACCCGTCGGCGAACTCGGGCAGCACCTCGGTGAGCTCCGGGTGGATCGTGGCGCAGTGGTAGCACTCCATGAAGTTCTCGATGATGAGCTTCCAGTTCGCCTTGACGTCGTAGGTGATCCGGCGCCCCAGGTCGAGTTCGCTGACCTGGTAGTTGCCGATCGCGTCGAGGTTGCCCAGGCGTTCGCGGACGTCGCGTTGCACGGTCTCCTCGAACGACGCGGGCTCCTCGGCGAGCGACACCCAGGCGTAGCCGAGCCATTCGCGCAGGTGCACGGTCTTGAGGCCGTACTCGACGCGGTCGACGTCCGGCATGGACGTGAGGTTCGGCGCGGCGACCAGCTTGCCGTCCAGGCCGTAGGTCCAGGCGTGGTACGGGCACTGGAAGTTGCGCTTGACCGTGCCGGACTCCTCGACGCACAGCTTGGCGCCGCGGTGCCGGCAGATGTTGAGGAACGCCCGCAGCGAGCCGTCGCGCGAGCGGGTGATCAGCACGCTCTCGCGGCCGACCTGGACGGTCCTGAAGTTGCCCGCGTCCGGTAGGTCGGCGCTCCTGACCGCGCAGAACCACATCTGTTCGAAGATGTTCTGCTGCTCCAGCTCGAAGATCGCCGGGTCGGTGTAGGTGTGGCCGGGCAGCGTCGGGATGAGGCTTCCGGGGAGCTCGGTCTGCGTCATGAACGGATCCGCTTCATCTCGGGGTCGAAGAGCGGTTCCGCCGCCACGACCGCTGGGACACGGGCACCGAAGTACTCGATCTCGACCTGCGTGCCCTCGACGGCCACCTCCGCGGGCAACCAGGCGTAGGCGATGTTCTTGCCGATCGAGTAGCCGCGAGCCGCGCTCGTGACGTACCCGGCCGGAACGCCCCCGGCGAAAACCGGCTCCGAGCCCATGACGACCTGGTGGTCGTCATGGATGAGCAGGCAGGTGAGTTTGCGCGTGACGGTTTCCTCGGACCTGCCTTCCAGCGCCTTGCGGCCGTGGAAGTAGCCCTTGTTCATCCGGACCGCGAACCCGAGCCCCGCCTCGAACGGATCGTGCTCGGTGGTCACGTCCGTGCCCCACGAGCGGTAGCCCTTCTCCAGCCGCATGCTGGTGAACGCGCTGCGGCCCGCCGCGATGACGCCGTGCCGCTGCCCGGCCTCCCACAGCGTGTCCCACAGCCGCGCGCCCATGTCCGCGGTCGTGTAGAGCTCCCAGCCGAGTTCGCCGACGTACGACAGCCGCATCGCGGTGACCGGCACCTCGCCGATGAACGCCTCCTGGGCCTTGAAGTACCCCATGGCGCTGTGCGAGAAGTCGGTCTTCGTCAACGGCTGCAACAGGTTGCGCGCCTCCGGCCCCCACAGGCCGATGCAGCACGTTCCCGGCGTGATGTCGGCGATGTGCACACCGCCGTTGGGCGGCAACCGCCGCCGCAGCCAGTCGAGGTCCAGCGGGCCGTTCGCGCCGACCTGGAACCGCTGCTCACCGAGCCGGGCGATGGTCAGGTCGCTGCGCACTCCCCCGTCCTCGTTGAGCAGCAACGTGTACACGACCGCACCCGGCTTGCGGTCGAGCTGGTTGGTGGTCATGGTCTGCAGGAACGGCAACGCCTCCGGCCCGCTGACCTCCAGCCGCTTGAGCGCCGTCATGTCGAACAGGGCGACCCGCTTGCGCGCCACCAGTGCCTCGGCACCGGCGATCGGCGACCAGAACCTCGACGCCCACTCGTTGCGTTCCGGGATCTCCGCGACCTCGGGCAGGGTCGCGTTGGCCTCGTACCAGTGCGGCCGCTCCCAGCCCGACGCCTCCAGGAACACCGCGCCGAGTTCCTTCTGCCGCTGGTAGAACGGGCTCGTGCGCAGCGGTCGCGGCTTCTCGGCCGGCTGCAACGGGTGCAGGATGTCGTAGACCTCGACGAACGCCCGGCAGCTGCGTTCGTGCACGTAACCGGGCGAGCGCTGGGCGAGTTCGAACCGGTTGAGGTCGCAGCCGTGCAGGTCGATCTTCGGCTGCCCGTCGACCAGCCACTCGGCCATCGCCTTGGCGACCCCGGCGGAGTGCGTGATCCACACGGCCTCGGCGACCCAGAACCCCTGCAGGCCGGGGTGTTCGCCGAGCAGCGGGTTGCCGTCGGGGGTGAACGAGAACAGGCCGTTGATGCCCTCCTCGACCTTCGAGTCGCCCAGTGCCGGCAGCAGGTCGACGGCCGCCTCCCAGGAGGTCTCGAAGTCCTCCGGGGTGAACGCGATCTCGGACGGCATGGTCGGCGCCACGTCGAAGTCGAGGATCTCGTCGGCGTCGATCGGCATGGGCCGGTGCCCGTAGGCGCCGATGCCGATGCGGTCGACGTGCTCGCGGAAGTACAGGTCCGCGTCCTGGTGGCGCAGCAACGGCGTCGACATCTCGGACAGCTCGGTGTTGACGCCCTTCAACGACGGCAGCGGCGCCGTCTTCGCGTACTGGTGCGCCATCGGCACCAGCGGAATGTCGAGGTCGACCATCCTGCCGATCCGCGGGCCCCACATGCCGACGCACGACACGACGACGTCGGCCGGGAAGGTGTCCTTCTCCGTGACGACGGCCTTGACGCGCCGGCCGGTGCGTTCGACGCCGATGACCTTCTGGTGCTGCAGGAACTTCGCTCCCCGGTCCATCGCCCTGCGCGCCTGGGCCTCGGCCGCCCTGAGCGGTTTCGCGAGGCCGTCGGACGGGATGTGGAAGCCGCCGAGGATCTTCGCCGGGTCGAGCAGCGGGTGCAGCCGCGCGCACTCCTCGGGGTCGCGCAGGAAGCTCTCGACGCCCCACGCCGTGGCCCACCCGTGCCGCCGCTTGACGTCCGTCCACCGCTCGGGCGTCGTCGCCACCTCGAGGCCGCCGAGCTGCTGGAAGCACCACTGGTCGTCGAGCGTCATCGCCGTGTACTTCTCGACGGTGTACTTGGCGAACGACGTCATCGTCCTGCACCCGGTGGTCTGGAAGACCAGCCCCGGCGCGTGCGAGCTGGACCCGCCCGTGGCGAACAGCGGTCCCTGCTCCAGCACGGTGACGTCGGTCCACCCGCGCGCGGTCAGTTCGTCGGCCAGCGCGCACCCCACGATGCCCGCGCCGATCAGCACCACTCTCGGCTGGGTCACAGGACCACCACCGAACGCAGCACGCGGCCGTGGTGCATGTCCTCGAACGCCTTCTCGACGTCCCCGAGCCCGATCGTCTCCGAGACGAACGCGCCGAGGTCGAGCCGCCCCTGCAGGTACAGGTCGATCAGCATCGGGAAGTCCCTGCTGGGCAGGCAGTCCCCGTACCAGGACGACTTCACCGCGCCGCCCCGGCTGAACACGTCGATCAACGGCAGTGCGAGCTTCATGTCCGGCGTCGGCACGCCGACCAGCACGGCGAGCCCGGCGTGGTCACGGGCGTAGAAGGCCTGCTCGAACGTCTCGGGCCGCCCGACCGCGTCGATCACGACGTCCGCGCCGTTGCCGTCGGTGAGCTCCCGGATGGCCTCGACGACGTCCTGTTCCGCGCCGTTGACCGTGTGCGTGGCCCCGAACTTCGTCGCCCACTCCAGCTTCGTCGGGTCGAGGTCGACGGCGATGATCGTGCGCGCACCCGCGAGCCGCGCCCCGGCGATCGCCGCGTCCCCGACACCGCCGCACCCGAGCACCGCGACGCTGTCCCCGCGCGTCACGCCACCGGTGTTGATCGCGGCCCCGATGCCCGCCATCACCCCGCACCCGAGCAACCCGGCGACCTCCGCCGGCGCCTTCGGGTTCACCTTCGTGCACTGTCCACTGTGCACCAGCGTCTTCTCCGCGAACGCCCCGATGCCCAGCGCGGGCGACAACGGCGTGCCGTCCCGCAACGTCATGGGCTGCGCCGCGTTGTGCGTGTTGAAGCAGTACTGCGGCCTGCCGCGCAGGCACGACCGGCAGGACCCGCACACCGCCCGCCAGTTGAGGACCACGAAGTCACCGGGTTCGAGGTCGGTCACCCCGTCCCCGACCGCCTCCACCACTCCGGCCGCCTCGTGCCCGAGCAGGAACGGGAACTCGTCGTTGATCCCGCCCTCCCGGTAGTGCAGATCGGTGTGGCAGACCCCGCAGGCCCGCACCTTCACCAGCGCCTCACCGGGTCCGGGATCCGGCACCAGGATCGTCTCGACCGACACCTTGGCCCCGCGCCCCGCCGCCACGACACCGTTCACCGCATGTACCACTTCGAATCGCTCCCGTCAGAGGTGGGGGTAGAGGGGGTTCTCGGCAGCCAGCACGGCAACCCGCGTTTGGAGGGCCTCCGCGTCGAACGCGGGCTTGAGCGCGGCCGCGATGACGTCCACGTGCTCACAGCCGCCGTAACACCGGCGCCCCGGATACCCCTCGGCGTACTTGTTGGTCAACACCGACCCCTGCGCCTGCAACACCGCGACGGGGGCGAAGTTCTCGGAGGCGATCATCTCCAGCGTCGACTGCTGCCTCAGCAACTCGGCGCGGATCTCGGCGGCGACCTCGGGATCGAGCTCGTCGATGCCCAGATCGAGGTCTGTGGTGGTGGGAACGGAGAGTGACACGGGCCAACCCTTCCGAGCGAGTTCCGTAATACGCAACCAGGTTCGCATTATGCAACTGCAGCGCGCATCACGGTGAGACCAGCCGAAGCCGTTGTCAAGACCTGGTCGCTCGGACGGAGGCACCCAGCCCTGCCCGATCGGGCTCGGCGGGCCGTGCGGGACAAGGGAAGCGGGCACGGCCAGGGCGATGTGAGGACTCAGACGACAGGGGGCGCGGACGGCGCCAGGACACAGGCGGCGGAGGTGAGCGGAGCGCCAGGTGGCCGAGAGTTGGCAGCCGAGAGTTGGCTCGAGGAGAACGATGCCGCAGGTGAGCCGTCGGTCTTGACTGAACCGATCGGCCGATATCGGTGACGTGCCAGCACAAACCCGACCACGTACGCGTGGGATCGGGGCTCGTCAAAGTCTTTGGAACGCCACCACCTACGCCACCGCATGCCCCATCCGAGCAGACAGATCCCGAGAAGCCACCCTCAACTCCTCCACGATCTCCGGCATCCGAGCCGAGGACAACCGATAAGCCGGCCCAGCAGCACTGATAGCGGCAACGACGTCCCCACCAGAGCCGAAAACCGGCACCGCGACCGCGTGCAGCCCGGCCTCCAACTCCTCCATGCAGGTAGCGAACCCGTCCTCGGCGGTACGCCGCAAAACCCGCCGCAACCGAGAAGGATCGGTGATGGTCCGAGGCGCGCAGGCCTCCAACTCCCCGCCCAGCAACCGGTCCTGCTCAGCGGCAGAAGCCGCCGCCAGCAAGACCTTCCCCGAAGAGGTGGCGTGCAACGGCGTTCGCTGCCCCACCCAGTTCTGCGCGGCGACGGCCGACCCGCCGCGAGCCTGCGACACGTTCAAAGCGACATCACCATCGAGAACCGCGATGTTGACCGTCTCCCCGAGACGATCCGCGAGGTCGACGCACACCGGTCCGCCCACCCGCACGTAGTCGATGGGTCCGGACACGGCACCGGCGAACCGGAGCATCCCCAGCCCGATCCGGAACGGGCCGCGCTCGCCGTCCTGCTCCACCAGCTCGCGGGCCTGCAGGGTGTAGACGAGTCTGGACGCCGAGGACTTGTGCACGCCGAGTTCGGCGGCGATCTCGGTGATGCCCGCCTCGCCGTTGCGGGCCAGCAGTTCCAGGACGGTCACCGCCCGATCGACCGATTGCACGAGCGCTGGGTCGCGCCCCACCTCGTTGTTGCCCATTGCGCAACGGTATCCGATTGGCGCAACAGTGTCCGATTCCCGACCCTTGCCCACCGGGTTCTTGCACTCACTCCACCAGGTTCTTGACGGCCTTCATGATCCTGAGTCATCCTCGCTGTTGCGTATCGCACGCCTAGTTCCGTAATACGCAACGGAGGGTCTCATGATCACCGCCTGCACCGTCGAGGACCTGCCGCCGGGTGAGTCCGTGCGCGTCGAGGGCGATCCCGCCATCGCGGTCTTCAACGCCGACGGCGAGTTCTACGCGATCGACGACACGTGCACGCACCAGGACGCGTCGTTGTCCGAGGGCTGGCTGGAGGGGTGCTTCGTCGAATGTCCGTTGCACGCGGCCAGTTTCGACCTGCGCACCGGCGTGCCCACCTGCCTGCCGGCCAAGAGGGCGGTGCGCACGTACCCGGTCGTCGTGCAGGACGGCGTGATCTACGTCGACACCGGCAGCCGCGAAGCGGTCGCGTAACCCTCAGAGGCACTCCAGCATGGCGGCCGCCCGCCGTTCCAGGTGCGGCCGCACGTCGTAGCCCGTGAAGATCCACGGCGAGCGCTTCTCCATGCCCGCCAGCACCATCTCACCGACCGAGTCCACCGAGGGGCCGCTGCCGAGGAACGCCGACACGGCGGGCACCAGGTCGGCGCGCAGACCCACCTCGGCGTGCGCCGCGCGGGTGTGCAGGACGATGCCCGTGTCGACCGGGCCCGGGCACAGCACGCTCACGTCGATGCCGTGCTCCACCACGTTGAGCCGCAACGACTCCGACAGGCCGACGACCGCGAACTTCGTCGTCGCGTACAGCAGGTTCGGATCGGACACGAGGCCCGCGGCCGATGCCGTGTTGACGATGTAGCCGCAGCCGCGCGCGAGCATGCCCGGCAGGAACGTCTGCACTCCGTTGATCACGCCGTTCAGGTTCACGGCCAGCGCCACGTCCCACTTCTCGTACGTCAACGAGTCCACGGTCGAGTGCGGCACGATGCCGGCGTTGTTGAACAGCAGGTCCACCGGGCCGACCTCGGCGGCGACCAGTCCGAACGCGGCACGGTCGCGCACGTCGAGCACGAAGGTCTCGGCACCCAGCTCCGCGCCCGCCTCTCGCAGAGCCGACGACGCGACGTCGGCCAGCACCAGCCGCACCCCCCGACGGGCCAGCGCGCGGGCGATGCCCAGGCCGATCCCCCTCGCCCCGCCGGTGATGAACGCCGTCGAACCAGCCCAGTCCCGCATCCGGACCTCCTCTATGTCGAACGACCAACACTATGTTGACTAACACAGTAGCCTGCTCAGCATGCCTACGACGACAGAGATGTCACTGAAGGACGTCTTCGCCACGAGCGGGCGCGCGACCATCGGCGTGCTGGCCGGGCTGCAGGTGCTCGACAGCGTCGACGGCGTGGTGTTCGTGGTCTTCGCGCCCGAGATCCGCGCGGCGCTCGGGGTCAGCACGGCGACCATCGGGGTCGTCGGCGCGCTGGCCGGCGTGATGGTCGCGGTCGCCGCGCTGCCGCTCGGCCTGCTGGGCGACCGGCGCAGCCGCACCAGGATCGCAGGGGTGGCGACGTTCGTCTGGGCCGCCGCGGCCGCACTCCTCGGGCTCGTGCACACCCTGTGGCAGGCCGTGGCACTCCGGATCGTGGCTGGTGCGGGCAAGGCGAACGAGGGGCCGATCCAGTCGTCGTTGCTCACCGACGCCTACCCGGCGCAGGGACGCGGGCGGATCCTCGGGTTGCACCGGGCCGGGCAGCCGCTCGGCATCGTCGCCGGTCCGCTGGTGGCGGCGGCGTTCGCGACGGCGATCCCCGCGCAGCACGAACCGTGGCGGTGGGCGTTCGCGTTCCTCGCCGTGCCGGCACTCGTTCTCGGCGTTGCCGCCTACCGCCTGCCGGAGCCGCCACGCCACGCCACGCAGACGCGCGGGACGTTCCGGCGGCTCAGGAAGATCCGCACCTTCACCGGGGTGATGGTCGCGCTGGCGGCGTTCGGGGTCTCCGTCACGACCGTGCCGATCTACCTGACCGTCCTGCTCGAGGAGCAACTCGGGCAGGGAGCGGCGGCACGGGGCGTGATCACGTCGGTGTGCGCGGCCGGCGGGCTGGTCGGCGCGGCGCTCGGCGGGGTGGTGAGCGACCGGCTGTTCCGCCGTTCTCCCCCGGCCTGCCTGCACCTCGCGGCGGCGGCGTTGTCGGTGCTGGGCATCGGGTTCGCGGTGCAGGCCCACGCACCGGACGTCACGACCTACGTCGTGGTCGGCGTGCTCACCCAGGCCATGACGTTCGCGGGCATCGTGCCGCTCAGCCTGGTCGTGGCCGCGGTGACGCCGAAGGAGTTCCGGTCCACGGCGTTCGGCCTGGTCGGAGCGGTCACGGCGGTGGTCGGCGGACTCGGCGGCGCGGTGCTCACCGGCGTCGTGGAGAAGATCTCCGGCGCGCAGCACGCGGTCACCCTCGTCGCGCCCGCGGCCTGCGTCGTCGCCGGTCTGGTGCTCGTCAGGACCGCTCAGCACGTGCGGGAGGACGTCGTACGATGATCTCCGTGAACTCCCCTGGGACGCGCCGGATCGACGAGATCGGTGACGAGAGCCGCCGCCGCATCCTGGACGCCGCCGAGGAGCTCTTCGCGGAACGCGGGTTCGACCGGACGTCCTTTGTGGACATCGCGAGGCGGTCGGGCATCAGCCGCGGTTCGATTCCGTGGCACTTCAAGAACAAGGACGGCCTGGTGATGGCCGTCGTCGAACGGGCCGTCGCCCGGATCTGGCCCGCCGAGCGGTACGACGCGGTGCCGTCGCTCGCCGAGGTGTTCGGGGAGACGGCGGAGCTGCTCAGGTCCGGCAACTCCGCCCTGGTGTTCATGATCCTGGTCGAGGCGCTCGGCGAACGCGGTCTCGTGCACGACCAGTACCGCGAGTTCTTCACCCGCAGGCGGGCGGGCATCGAGGAACTGCTGCGCCTCAAGCGTCCCGAGGGCGCCGACCCCGTCCGGGCGGCCGAGCAGGAGCGCACCGCCGCGGTGGCGTTGAACGGCGCGCTCCTCGGCATCCACCTCCAGGCGCTGGTCGACCCGGAGCACGTCGACCTCGACGCCGCGCTGGTGTCGATCGCGACGATGTTCGACCGCAACCTCGCCGACGTCTGGCGCTAGCGCACCTGGCGCAGCCGCTCGAGGATCAGGTCGATGTCGGCGCTCACGAGCCTGCCCGGCGTGGCGCGCACCAACTCGCAGTTCCCGATGAAGACCGTGCTACCCCGGTAGCACGCGAAGAGTGCGCCCGCGTACGACGACTTCCGGCCGCGGCCTTGCGACCGTTCTCGCATGCTCAGTACTCGATCGGCAACTGATGTAGGTTCGACTTCCGTGGGGGCGGTGGGACGCGTGGTGTTCGCTGAGATCAGGCAGTTCCTCGTCACCGGACTCGCCACCGTCTTCGGCGTCGGCAGGCTCGAGCGCGCGCCGTCTCCGGCACCCTGGCACCACGTGCGGGTGTCGTTCACGGTCGGCGCCGCCGTGCTGGTCTTCATCCTGGACCTCGTGAACCCACCCGGCCGGTACGGCTGGGACTACCCCGTCAACGGCTGGTGGTTCACCGCGGTCGCGGCGGCGACGGTGCTGCTCACCCTGGTGCGCCCGCTGTGGGCGTGGCGGGTGGCGGTGCTGCTGCTGACCGTGACGCCGCAGATCAACTGGGGCTGGAGCGACGACTGGCTGTGGCCCTGGTCGCCCGGACTGGTCCTCGCCTCCCTCACGGTGCTGCTGACCGTCGGCCAGAACTACCGGCAGATGGTCCTGGTCTGGGTCTTCGCCGTCACCACCGGACTCGTGTGGCTGCTGTTCTGGGGCTACCTGCCGTACATGCTGATGATCTGCGCGATCATCGGCGCGCCGCTCGTGCTCGGCAACGCGATGAGGTTGCGGCGCGTCGCGGACGCCGACCGCGCGGAGCAGCGCACACGCGCCGACACGTTGGAGGAACGTGCGGTCATCGCCCGCGAACTGCACGACGTCGTGGCGCACCACATGTCCGTGCTCGCGCTACGGGCTGGGAGCGCGCGCTACCGGTTCACGGACGTGCCTCCGGATCTGGTGACCGAGTTCGACGAGATGCAGTCCACCGCGCGCGAGGGCCTCACCGAGATGCGCCGCCTGCTGGGTGTGCTGCGCAACTCAGACGGCGTGCTGGACACCGCGCCGCAGCCCCGTGTCGAGGAGATCGCCGACCTGGTCGAACGGTTGCGCGGCGCCGGGGTCTCGATCTCCCTGCAGACCGACGGGGACACCGTGCACGTGCCGGACGGCGTGGCACTGTCCGCGTACCGGATCGTGCAGGAGGCGCTGAGCAACGCCGTCCGGCACGCTCCGGGCTCCGATGTGGACGTCCGGATCACCGCGCTGGCGGCGGAACTCCGGCTGGTGGTCGCGAACAGCGCCGCCACCGAGCCCGCGGCACCGGCGGACGAACGCCCCCGGCACGGCTTGCTGGGCATGAAGGAACGGGTCACGGCGCTGCGCGGCACGTTCCGCGCGGAGACGGAAGGCAACGGGTTCGTCGTGGCGGTCACGTTGCCGCTCAACGGGAACGAGGGATGACCGGGTGGACACGAAGGTCCTGATCGTCGACGACCAGACGATGGTCCGGCAGAGCTTCCACGCCGTGCTGGACGCACAGCCGGACATCACCGTCGTGGGCGAGGCGAGCAACGGCGCCGACGCCGTGCGCGCCACGATCCGCGACCGCCCGGACGTGGTGCTGATGGACGTCCGCATGCCGATCATGGACGGCCTCGAGGCCACCAGGCTGATCCTCGGCAACCCCGACCTCGACGCCCGCGTCCTGATGCTCACGACCTTCGACATCGACGAGTACGTCTACGGCGCGCTGCGGGTCGGTGCCAGCGGGTTCCTGCTGAAGGACGCGCCACTGGACGACCTGGTCAACGCCGTGCGGGTGGTCGCGGCGGGCAACGCCCTGTTCGCCCCGGCCGTGACGCGCCGCCTGGTCGCCGAGTTCGCCGCCCGCCGCCCCGAACCGGTCGACACCGAACGCGCCGAACGGCTGACCGCGCAGGAGCTCAAGGTGCTGCGGCTGGTCGCGCGGGGCATGTCTAACACCGAGATCGCGGCCGCGCTGGTGATCGTGGAGCAGACGGCGAAGACGCACGTCAGCAGGGTGTTCGCGAAGCTCGGGGTGCGGGACCGGGCGCAGGCCATCGTCGCCGCCTACGAGATGGGCGTCGTGGTGCCGGGCGAGAACTAGGCCCTGGGCCCGCAAGTCTCGCCCGGCGAGGCTTGCAGGACAGGAACTAGGCGAGGTCCTCGGCCTGCAGTTCCGCCCGCGACGACACCCCGAGCTTGCGCAGCACCCGTGCCGCGTGCTGCTCGACGGTCCGCGGCGACAGGAACAGCACGTCCGCGATCTTGCGGTTGGTGTGCCCCGCGACCAGCAGCCGCGCGACCTCCTGCTCCCGCGGCGACAACGCGTCCCCGTACCCCCGCCGGCCACGCCGGGACGGCTTGCCGCCGCCGATGCTGCGCAGCTGGTGCCGGCACCGGGCCGCGTCGCGGGTGGCACCGAGCCCGTCGAACGTGTCCACCAGCGCGGACAGGATCTCCGCCGCCTTCTCCTGGTCGCCGGGCAGCAGGCAGGCGGCCTCGCGTTCGGCGACCAACGCCGTCAGGTACGGCGCGGGCAGCGCCGAGTACCGGTCGGCGGCCTCCCGGTACAGCTCCACGGCCTCCTGGCCACGAGCCTCCGCCAGCAGGCCGCGGCACCAGGCCAGCGCGGCGAACGCCATCGGGGCGTCGCGGCCCTCGATGCCGGCGGCGATCTCGTCGATCAGCGTCTCGGCGTCGGTCTCGCGCCCGGCCGCCAGGAAGGTCGCGACGGCGACGGGTCCGAGTTCGGTCGCCCACACCCAGACGCCCTTCGCCCGCACGATCGCGAGGCCGCGGTCCACGTCCACGCAGGCGCGGGTGATCTCGTCCTGGGCGAGCATCGTGCGGGCCAGTGCCGCGCAGCCCGCGATGGCCACCGGCGTGATCGACTCCTCGGGGGCGAACGCGCCCGTCTCGGTCAGGTAGCTGGTGGCCTCCGCCCACTCACCCCGGGCCGTCGCCAGCGACCCCAGGATCAGGCACAGCTCGCTGGCCAGCGGGAACAGGTCGCGGTACTCGTCTAGCAACGTCTCGGCGCGCTCGGCCAGGCCGTCCCAGTCGCCGGTCAGCCAGTCGAGGCGGGCCCTGGTCGCGTTGGCGGTGCTCGCGGTGAACGGCGCCCCGCACTCGGCGGCGTAGCGCAGGCCGTCGCGCAGCAGTTCGGCGCACAACCCGAAGTGGCCGGTCGTGGTCAGCGCGTCGGCGAGGTTGCAGTGCGCGCGGGCGAGTTGGCGCAGCTCACCGGACGTGGTGACGGTCGGGGCGGACCAGTTCGGCAGCACCGACGGGTCGCCCAGGTGCATCTTGGAGCCGACCTCGTTGGCGTACAGGGCCATCTTCTGCTCGAGATCGACAGCGGCGACCCGGGCCGCGGTGATCCGGTCGAGCCACGGCCGGACCTCGCTCATCGGCGTCATGCCCAGGTACGACAGCCCCAGCACGGCCTCGCCCCGCGCGGCCAGGTCGGGCCGTTCGGTCAGGTCGGCGACGGCCCGTTCGAGCTCCGACCGCGCCTCCTCGATGCCCCCGGCCTGGCGGATCAGCAGCACGCCCCGGTAGTGCCGCACCTCGCCCCTGGCCGCGGTCGACAGGCGCCGGTCGGACAGCAGCCGTTCCAGCGTCTCGGTCGGATCCAACTGGTCGAGGCCCTGGTGGGCGACCTGGCCGAGCTTGATCGCGAGCCGGTCGACGTCGGCGGCGGGCACGGCCGCGTCCGCCAGCAGCTTGTTCAGCATCGCCGTGGCGGTGCCCGCGTCGCCGATCTCCACCGCCCTGTCGGCGGCGGCCTCGCCGTACCGCAGCCACGCCGAGGTGCTCCCCGCTCGTTCGGAGTGCTCGGCGAGCTGCACCAGCGGCCTGGGTTCGACCTGGTCCAGCACCTCGACGGCCCGCCGGTGCAGCTCGGTCCGGTCGGGTCCGCTCAACGTGTCGTAGACGGCCTGCTGCGCCAGCGCGTGCCGGAAGCCGTACCGCCGCGGGCCGACCTCGTGCAGCACGTGACCCGTGAGAGCGTGCGTCAACGCGGCCGGGCTCTCGCTGATCCGCGCGACGGACCCCAGCAGCTCCAGGCCGGCCGGAGCGCCCAGCACCGCGGCGGCCTGCACCAGCCGGACGGCGGAGGACGGCAGCGCGGCCAGGCGTTCGGCGATCGCGTCGCGCAGCAGCACCGGAACGTCCACGTTGTCCAGCAACCGCCGGGCCGTGGCACCGTCCGCGTGCACCGCGCCGGCCGGATTCCGCAGCGCCCGCAACGTCTCCTCGACCACGAACGGGATACCGGCCGTGCGTTCGTGCAGCTTGGCCGCGAACTCGGCGGACACCGGCTCGCCGTCGAGGATCGCGGACGTCAGCGCCCGCACCTCGGCCACGTCCAGCGGTTCCAGTTCCAGCAACGCGCTGGTGATCCCGGTCGGCGGCCGGTACGCGGAGCCCAGCGGCACCCCGCCCGGCACGTCCTCGCGCCGGTAGGTGACCACGATGGACAGATTCGGTGGCGGGTCGCCCATCAGGAACCGCAACAGCTGCCGCGAGCCGTCGTCCGCCCAGTGCAGGTCCTCCACGACCAGCAGCACGGGCCCGAGCACGCTGAGCAGTTCCCGCAGGGCGCGGAAGAACCGGTGGCGTTCCGCGCGCGGATCACCGGTCGGCGGCGGAGGTTCCGGCAGGTAGGACGCCAGTTCCGGCAACGGCCCGGCGAGCACGCCCGCCACGGGGCTCAGCCGCGTGTGGTTGCGCGCCAGGCGTTCCGTGCAGTCGCGCAACGCCTCCAGCACCGCGCCGTACGGGAACGGCTCCCCCACCGGCTGGCAGTGGCCCATGAGGACGGCGATCGGCCCGAGGTCGGCGTCGAGCAGCTCGCGCACCAGGCGTGACTTGCCGACGCCCGCCTCGCCCTCGACCATGACCACCGCGGGCTGGCTGGGCACGGCGGCCCGCAGCGCGCCGAGCTGGTCACCTCGCCCCACCAGCACCGGCGAGCTCGTGCGCATCAGTCCCGTGGGGTCGCAACGCCGCGCCCTGGACTTCGGTGTCCGGCTCATCCGCATCGATGTTAGGTGAAAGACGGGTATCCCTACGTAGAGATATCCGGATTGTTCGCCGTTGCGCGCCGATCGATGGTGATCGGCACGTGCCGCCCATCCCTGCCGTGGCGGCCAGAACGGAGAACCCGAGATGCGACTCGATCGCACAACACGAGTGCTCGCGGCCACGGGCCTCGGCCTCGCCGTCGTGGCGGCGGTGGCCAGCCCCGTCATGGCCCAGACCGGCACGGTCCAGCAGACCGCGCAGCCCGTCGCGGGCAGCTACATCGTGGTGTTCAAGGACGGCGCCAGCGACGCCCCGACCACGAACGCGAAGGCGCTCGACCTCGCCCGCAAGCACGGCGGCAAGGTCAGCAACACCTACGTGGCGTCGGTGCGCGGCTTCGCGGTGAAGCTGGACGAGGCGGCGGCCAGGCGCCTCGCCGCCGACCCGGCCGTCGCCTACGTGCAGCAGGACGGCTGGGCGCGGATGTCCGACACCCAGGCCAACCCGTCGTGGGGCCTCGACCGGATCGACCAGGCGAACCTGCCGCTCGACCAGAAGTTCACCTACCCGAACACCGCCTCGAACGTGACCGCGTACGTCCTGGACACCGGGATCTACAAGCAGCACACCGAGTTCGAGGGCCGGGCCAAGGACGGCTACGACTTCATCGACAACGACGCGGACGCGTCGGACTGCCAGGGCCACGGCACGCACGTCGCCGGCACCGTCGGGTCGAAGACGTACGGCGTCGCCAAGAAGGTGAACCTGGTGGCGGTCCGCGTGCTCGACTGCTCGGGCAACGGCCAGTACTCGCAGATCATCAAGGGCATCGACTGGGTCGCGCAGAACGCGAAGAAGCCGGCCGTGGCGAACATGAGCCTCGGCGGCGGCGCGGACTCCACTGTGGACAACGCGGTGAAGCGCGCGATCGCGGCGGGCGTGACGTTCGGCCTGGCGGCGGGCAACAACAACGGCGACGCCTGCCAGACCTCCCCCGCCCGCGTGCCGGAGGCCATCACGGTGGCCGCCAGCGACTCGGCCGACAAGCGCTCGATCTACACCGGCGGGCAGGCCTCGAACTGGGGCTCCTGCGTCGACCTCTTCGGGCCCGGCTCGAACATCACGTCGACCCGCAACGGCGGCGGCACCACGTCCATGGGCGGCACCTCGATGGCCACCCCGCACGTCGTGGGTGCCGCCGCTCTGTACGTGTCCGCGAACCCGAACGCCACCCCTGCCCAGGTTCGCGACGCGCTGGTGAACAACGCCACGACCGGCAAGATCACCGACCTGCAGGGCTCGCCGAACAAGCTGCTCAACATCAGCTTCATCGGCGGCGGTGGCCCGGACCCCGAGCCGTGTGCCGCGGCCACCAACGGTGACGACGTGTCCATTCCGGACACCAACACCGCGGTGTCCTCGTCGGTGAGCGTCACCGGCTGCACCGGCAAGGCGTCGACCGCCACCAAGGTGAAGGTGGACATCAACCACCCGTACACCGCCGACCTCGCCATCGACCTGGTCGGACCGTCCGGCGCCACCTACAGCCTCAAGAAGGCCAAGGGCGCCACCTCGACCGGCGGCGTGCACGAGACCTTCACGGTCGACGCCTCCGCCGAGAACCGCAACGGCACGTGGAAGCTGCAGGTGACCGACGTCTGGACCTACGACGCCGGGAACATCGACACCTGGACCCTGACGTTCTGACGAGCCTGGAAGGACTTCCCATGCACCGCACCACCTGCGGGCTCGCGGTTCTGGCCCTGGCCTCCGCCGTGCTGGTGACCCCGGCACAGGCGGCCGAGGCCGACTTCGTCAGGGCCGAGAACCCGGCGGCCGGCGGCAGCTTCATCGTGTCGTTGAAACCCGGCGCCGCCGTCCAGGCGTCGTCGCAAGCTCTCACCCAGCGCTACGGCGGCACCCTCGACGCCGTGTTCTCCCACGCCATGCGCGGTTTCCAGGTCACGAACCTGACCGAGGCCGCGGCGCGGAAGCTGGCGGCGGACCCCGCCGTCAAGGCCGTCTACCAGGACGGCACCGCGAGGGCGCTGGACGTGCAGACCAACCCGACCTGGGGTCTCGACCGCGTCGACCAGGCGTCGCTGCCGCTGGACAAGAAGTTCACCTACCCCAGCGGTGGCGCGTCGAACGTGACGGTCTACATCACCGACACAGGCGTGAAGACCGGCATCGCCGACTTCGAGGGGCGGGCGTCCGTGGGCGCCGACTTCATCGAGGACGGCCAGAACGGGCAGGACTGCTCCGGTCACGGCACCCACGTGGCGGGCACGGTCGGCTCGAAGACCTGGGGCGTGGCCAAGAAGGCCAAGCTCGTCTCGGTCCGCATGCTCGGCACGAACTGCACGGGCAACGGACCGGACTCGGCCGGTGTCAAGGCCATCGAGTGGATCACGGCGAACGCGCAGAAACCGGCCGTGGTCAACGCTTCCTGGACCTTCGACACCGCGGACATCGGCAACGACGCCATCGCCGGCATGGTCGCCTCCGGCGTGCAGATGGCCGTCGCGTCGGGCAACAGCTCGACCGACGCGTGCTCGACCGGACCGGCGAAGATCTCGTCGCTGATCACGGTGAACGCCACCTCGTCCAACGACGCGCGTGCCTCGTTCTCGAACTACGGCACCTGCACGGACATCTTCGCGCCGGGTGACAACATCACCTCGCTCGGCCTGAACGGCGGCAACACGAACATGTCCGGCACGTCGATGGCCACCCCGCACGTCGCGGGGGTCGCGGCGCTGTACCTGTCGGCCAACCCGTCCGCGAGCCCGCAGGCCCTGCGCGACGCGCTGGTGAACAACGCCACCGACGGCAAGGTCACCAACCCGGGTTCCGGTTCGCCGAACAAGCTGCTGTACAGCGGTTTCATCGGCGGCGGCGATCCCAACCCGCCGCAGTGCGGTCCCGGCACGAACGGCGACGACGTGTCCATTCCGGACACGAACACCGCTGTCTCGTCGTCGGTGACGATCTCGGGCTGCACGGGCAACTCCACCGCGTCGGCCACCGTCAAGGTCGACATCAACCACACCTACACCGGCGACCTGGCGATCGACCTCGTCAGCCCGTCCGGCAAGTCCTACGTGCTGAAGAAGGCGGGCGGCGCCTCGTCCTCGGCGGGGGTCCACGAGACCTACACCGTCGACCTGTCCTCGGAGGCGCGCAACGGCACCTGGAAGCTCCAGGTGAAGGACGTCTACACCTACGACACCGGCAACATCGACACCTGGACCCTCACGGTCTAGGAGTCCGGCGAGAAGAAGAGCCCTGGAGCCACATCGACTCCAGGGCTCTTCCCCGTTCCCCCTGCCAGGGGAGTTATCGGGTGACGGTCAGCGTGAACGTCGTCGTGCCGGTCTTCCCGTCGGCGGACCTCGCCGTGATGGTGATCGGGTAGGTGCCGGGCGGGGTGGAGAAGTTGGTGAAGATCCAGACGTTGCTGCTGCCGTTCTGGCCGATCGTGGCCGGGTTGAACGACATCTGCGCACCGGCCGGGATTCCGGACGCGGTCAGCGTCAGGTTCCCGGTGCCACCGGAGGCCTTCACGATCGTCTGACCGAGCAGGCCCTGCTTCACCGTCGCGGACGACGGCGTGGCGGTCACGGTGACCTCACCGGTCGGCGGGTCGGTGCCCTCGACCGTCAACGACACCGTGGTGGTGGCCGTCTTGTTGTTCGCGTCGGTGCCGGTGACCGTGATCGTGGACGTGCCGGCGGCCGCGGTGGTGGAGACGTCGAGCGTCAGCTTGGCCGAACTGCCCGCGCCGATGGACGTCGGCTGGAACGCGGCCTTCACGCCGTTCGGCACCCCGGACGCCGAGAGGGTGATCGTCTGCCCGTCGCCGCCAGACGAGATCGTCGTGGAGACGTACTTGCCCTTGGCCGCCTTGACGCTGCTCGGCGACGCCCCGAGGGTGAAGTCGCCCGGCTGCGGGTCGCCGCCGCCGGTGACGGTCAGCGAGTACTTGGCGGACGCCGTCTTGCCGCTCGACGTCGACCCCGTGACCGTGATCTCGTAGGTGCCGTTCGGTGCCGAGGCACTGGCGTCGAACGTGACCTTGGCCGAGTTGCCGGTGGTGACCGAGGTCGGCTGGAAGACCGCCTTCACACCGCTCGGCAGGCCGGACGCGGACAGCGTGGCGTTCTCCGCGCCACCGGATCCCGCCGTGGTGGTGATGCCCGCCGACAGCGTCTTGCCCGCCGCCACCGCACCGCTGCCCGGCGCGACGCTCAGCCCGAAGTCACCGACGGGCGGCTGCTCGCCGACCTCGGTCTTGACCCAGTCGCCCATCTCGTTGTCGAGGCGGCCGTAGATCGAGTACCACTTGAAGTCCGACCGGCTCCACGACGCGACGCCGTAGATCTTGCCGTCGACGACCAGCGGGCCACCGCTGTCACCGGGCAGGATCGTGATCCGGCCGTCGTTGTAGCCGGCGCAGATCATGGTCGCCGACTTGAACCCGGCGCCGACGCCCTGGCAGACACTGTCGCCGTTGACGACCGGCAGGCTCGCCTTGTCGAGGGTGACGTCCGCCGAGGTGTCGTTGAAGTCCTTCTTGCCGTAGCCGAAGCCGACACCGGTCTTGCCCGGCGCCGCACCGCCGGAGTCCGCCGACGTGGCGAACTTCGGGTACGCGGCACCGCCCTTGAGCGCGATGTCGCGGTCCACGGTCACGACGGCGACGTCGTAGCCCTGGTCGAAGTTGACGTACTTCGGGTGCTTCTTGTAGCTGACGACGTTGACGGCGAACCCGGACCCGTTGCCGTTGTCGTAGTCCTTGAGGTCGTCGAGCCCGTAGACGAACTTCTTCTCCCCCTGGGCGTCCGCGCAGTGCGCCGCGATGAGGATCTTGCGCGGCGCCACGACCGTGCCGGTGCAGGTCTGGCCCTGCGGCCGGGTGCCCCCGGCGCGGATGCCCGCGATGATGCCGGGGAACTCGCTCACCGTGGCGTTCTGCCCACCGGCGAAGAAGGGCGAGGCGTCACCGAGGTTCGCGGGGACGGTGTCCCCCAGGTAGGTGGCGGCAGGGGCGTTCGGTGCCGCGGCGCTCGCGGTGCTGACGGGCGTCAGCACCGAGGCCGCGACCAGGGCCACGAGGCCCCATGACCGTGTTCTCGTCACGTCGGTTCCTTTCCGGATCTCAGGAACGCCCACCTCAGGGCAGGGACGGCGGCCGTTCGCTGCGATCACTGTCGGAGCCGGACACGTGCGGAACAATCAGGGACGGCATCCGTAGGGGTACGGAACTTTCACTACCTACGGACGGCGGAAGATCGTGGTGGAGTGGCCGACGACGTCGATCGGGACGCTCGTGTCCACCAGTTCGCGCAGGGCCGCGTCGGCCTTGGCGATGGCGGTGTTGGACACGACGAGCAGCCCGTGCACGTGCTCGGCCGGGACACCGCGCGGGTCGGCGGCGTCGATCCCGTAGTGCGCGGGCACGCCCGCGCCCTTGTAGACGAGCCACTTCTGCGCGTCCGGGTAGCGCTTCAGCCGTTCGGCGAGCCTGCCGAGGTCCTGGCCCCAGTCGACGTTGGAGTCGTGCAGGTGCAGGTGGGTCTTGGACGGGCCGCCGAACAGCTCGTTGGAGTACGGCAGGTAGTACGGGAACGTCCACAGTGAACTCGCGGCGGCCAGCGCGACCGCGAGCACGGCGTACCGGCGGTGCGCGACGACCGCGGCGGCGACGGCGAGGAACATCGGCACGAAGATCGCGTAGCGCACCCCGAGGTCGCGGCTGCCGGTCATGGCGACGGCGAGCATCACGCCCGCGGGTGCGAGCACGTACGCCGCCGCGGGCCGTCTGACGAGGGCCACGGCACCCGTCGCCCACAGCAGCAACGCACCCAGCGGGGTCTTCACCAGCAACGCGGCCGGCAGGTAGTACCAGCGCGACCCCTCGTAGTGCGTGCCGAACAGGTAACCGCCCCAGACGCGCTGCTCGAACCCCAGTTGGACGCGCATCCCGTCCAGGTAGGCCTGGACGAACGACACCGACGGGTCCACGGCGACGTAGGAGATCCAGACGACGGTGGTCGCGGCCAGCAGGAACCCGAGCGCGGCGCGCCAGCGGGCCTGCCACAGCACCAGGGCCAGCAGCACCGGCACGGCCGCCAGGGTGTTCATCTTCGTCGCGAGGGCGGCACCGAGCGCGAGCCCCGCGAGCGGCAGGTTCAGCGCGGGATCGGTGCGCGCCCGCCACAGCAACCAGGCCGAGGTGAGCACGAACCCGGCGGCCGGAACGTCCACAGTGGCCAGTGAGCCGTGCGCGATGACGTCGGGCGAGAACGCGTACAGGGCCAGGGCGAGCGTGCCGCCGGTCCGGCTCCCCGAGATGTCGGCGGCGAAGAAGTACACGACCAGCCCGAAGAGCAGCGTCAGCGCGATCATCGGGAGTCTGGCGGCGAGCAGCAACTCCCCGGGATCGTGTCCCGACTCGTAGAGCAGGTGCCGTCCCAGTTCGGTCTGATCACCCTGGAAGCCGGGGTCGAGGGTGACGCCGGTGAACGCGAGCCCCGCCGCCATGACCAGCTTGCCGAGCGGCGGGTGCTCGGGGTTGTAGCGCAGGCTGTGCTGCTCGGCCTGGACGACGGCGGCGCCGATGTACACGGGTTCGTCGATGGTCGGGGTCTGCTGCACCGCGGTGGTGATCATCGCGATCGCCATCTGCCCCAGCAGAACGGCCGTGACCAGCACGAACGGCCAGCGCCGAGGTGTCGCGACCCGCATTGGCGGCAGGGGCACCCCGGCGGGGCGGCTGATCGTGGCGAGCGCCAACTCCGCTCGGTCCTTTCCCGTGGGTGAGCACAACCCGGTACTTCCCGAAACGGGATGCCCGCGCGTTCGGTTGCCTGCATCGGGGCGGAACGCCCGGGAACGGCCGCCCACCCGATTCGCTACAGGTTGTCGCCCAAGCCTCTGGCGGGTTTGCGCTACACGTTGTAGCTTTACTGGCCCCCGGACCAGGGAGACCAGCCGTGACCAGTACGAACACCCGCCCCGCGATGGCGGTGCTAGCCGCGTTGGCCGTGACCATCGGCGCGCTGGAGAGCATCCCGTTCCCCGCTCTCCCGCTGCTGCAACGCGAACTCGGCCTCGACCCCGCCCAGGCGGGTCTGCTGTCCACGACGTTGATCATCACGTCGGCCATCACCATGCCGGTGGTCGCCAAGATCGCCGACGACCGCGGCGGTCGCCGGACGCTGCTCGTGCTGACCTGGTGCATCGTCGCCGGAGCGGTGCTGTCGGCGTTCGCGACGACGTTCCCGGTGATCCTGCTCGGCCAGTTCCTGCAGGGACTGGGCGGTGGCGTGCTGCCCGTGTCGTTCGTCGTGGCGCGGCAACTCTTCCCCGACTCGACACCCGTGGCGGTCGGCGTGCTGACCGGGCTGTTCACCGTGGGCACGGGACTCGGCGTGCTCGCCGCCGGACCGCTCGCCGACGCGTTGTCCCGGCAGTGGATGTTCCTGCTGCCGGCGATCGCCGTGGCGGTCGTGACGCTCCTCGCGCCGCTGTCGCTGCCCGGCCCGGCGGCGGTCCGGCGCACCCGGCTGGACTGGCAGGGCGCGGTGCTGCTGGCGCTGGCGCTGGCCACCCTCATGCTCGGGCTCTACGTGGTGACGCAGGCACTGCTCACCGCGGTGGTGCTGCTCGTGGCGGCCCTGGGGTTCGGCGCCGGGTGGGTCGCCGTCGAACGCCGGTCCGCGCATCCGTTGGTGGAACTGGGAATTCTTCACGAGCGCGGGGTCTGGACCGCGAGCGTCACGGCCGCGGCGCTCGGGGCGAGCTACTCGGCGACGTACTTCCTGGTGCCGCAACTGCTCACCGGGTTCGGCGCGACGGCGAGCGAGATCAGCCTGTACCTCTTCCCGACCGTGCTGGTCGCGGTCGTGGTCGGGCCGCTGTCCGGGGTGTTCGTACGTCGCGTGGGAACACGGGTCGCGCTGCTCGCGGGGCTCGCGCTCACCGCCGCCGGGACCTTGTTCGTGGCCGCGTGGCACGAGACGCCGTGGCAGATCGTGGTGGGACTGCTGGTGACGCTCGGACTCGGCGTCGGCACCGCGGCCACCGCCACCTACACCTCGGTGATCGCGTCGGTCGGCGAGCAGGACACCGGGGTGGCGGCGGCGACGTGCGGGATCGCGCGGGCGATCGGCGCGGCGCTGGGCGTGCAGGTCGCGGCGGCGCTGCTCACCACCGGCGGCTCGTTCCGGCTCGGCTTCCTGCTCGCGGCGGTCGTCGTGCTGGCACCGCTCGTGCTGCACCGGAAAACGAGTGGCAGCCCGGTGGCCGCGCGGGGCTAACCTGCCCGGATGTCGTGGGCACAGATCGACGAGATCGCCGCGGAGACGGACTTCTCCGGCGTGGTGCGGGTCGACCACGCCGGGGACGTCGAGTTCGAGAAGGCCTACGGGCTCGCGAACCGCGCGTACGGCGTGCCGAACACCGTCGACACGCGGTTCGGGATCGCCAGTGGCGGCAAGGGTTTCACCGCCCTGGCCGTGCTCTCACTGGTGCACGAGGGGTTGTTGTCGCTCGACACCACGGCCCGGTCGGTGCTCGGCGGCGACCTGCCGTTGATCGCCGCCGGCGTGACGGTCGAACACCTGCTCACGCACACGTCCGGCATCGGCGACTACCTCGACGAGGAAGGCGACTGGGAGGCGAACGACTACGTCATCGGCGCCGTCCACGTGCTGACGACGACCGAGGCGTTCCTGCCGCTGCTCGACGGCATCCCGACGAAGTTCGAGGCGGGTGAGCGCTTCGGCTACTGCAACGGCGGTTTCGTCGTGCTCGCGCTGCTGGCCGAACGGGTCAGCGGCCGGGCCTACCACGACCTCGTCCGCGAGCGGGTGCTCGCCCCGGCCGGCATGACCCGCACGGACTTCCTGCGTTCCGACGAACTCCCCGGCGACGCGGCCGTCGGCTACCTGGAGGACTCGGACCGCACGAACGTCTTCCACCTCCCGGTCCTGGCGAACGGCGACGGCGGCATCCACACGACCGCGGGCGACATGACGAAGTTCTGGCACGCCTTGTTCGCGGGCCCGGACGCTCCGCTCGTGACGGCGCCGCGCCACCACGTGCCGGAGGAGTCGCTGCGGTACGGGCTCGGGTTCTGGCTGCACGAGACCGGTGACGAGGTGATCCTCGCCGGGTACGACGCGGGCGCGTCGTTCAAGTCCACGCACGACCCGCGCACCGGCCGCACGGTCACCGTCCTGTCCAACACCTCCCCCGGTGCCTGGCCGATCGCCCGCGCGCTCACGTGAGCGGGCACTGTTCTGAACGGGTGACGGGTGCGAACATGTGTTCGTGAGCACCCCGATCCTGCACGCCGACCTCGACGCGTTCTACGCGTCGGTCGAGCAGCGGGACGCGCCTGAGCTGCGCGGACGCCCGGTGATCGTGGGCGGCGGGGTGGTGCTGGCCGCGAGTTACGAGGCCAAGGCGTACGGCGTGCGCACCGCGATGGGCGGGGCGAAGGCGCGCAGGCTCTGTCCACACGCGATCGTCGTGCCGCCGCGGATGTCGGCGTACTCGGCGGCGAGCAAGGCCGTCTTCGAGGTGTTCCGCGACACGACACCACTGGTCGAGGGGCTGTCGATCGACGAAGCGTTCCTCGACGTCGGTGGCCTGCGCCGGATCGCGGGCCCGCCGGAGGTGATCGCCGCACGCCTGCGGGCGGCCGTGCTGGAGCAGGCCGGCCTGCCGATCACGGTCGGGGTGGCGCGCACGAAGTTCCTCGCCAAGGTCGCGAGCGGCGTGGCGAAGCCGGACGGGCTGCTGGTCGTCCCGGCCGAGGGCGAACTGGAGTTCCTGCACCCGCTGCCGGTCGAACGGCTGTGGGGTGTCGGCGACGTGACGGCCGCCAAGCTGCACGGGCTGGGCCTGCGCACGGTCGGCGAGGTCGCCCGGCTCGGCGAGACCGCACTGGTGTCGATGCTCGGCAAGGCGACGGGCCGGCACCTGTTCGCGCTGGCGCACAACCAGGATCCGCGTCCGGTCCACACAGGACGGCGGCGCCGGTCGATCGGTTCGCAACGAGCTCTGGGCCGGCGTGACCGCACGCGTGACGACCTGGACGCCGTACTGGCGTCGTTGATCGACGGGATCTCACGCCGGTTGCGCACGGCCGAACGCGCCTGCCGGACGGTGGTCCTCCGCCTGCGGTTCGCGGACTTCTCGCGCGCGACCCGCTCGCACACGTTGCCGCAGCCCACGACCGAGACCGGCGTGCTGCTGGACGCCGCGCGGGAGTTGCTGGCCGGGGCGATGCCGATGATCGAGAGCCGCGGCATCACGTTGCTGGGCCTGTCGCTCACCAACCTGCAGGACTACACCCCGATGCAGCTCGTGCTGCCGTTCGAGGAACGCAAACCGGCCGCGCTCGACGCCGCACTGGACGTGGTGCGCGACCGGTTCGGGTCGAGGTCGGTGACGCGGGCGGCGCTGATCGGCCGCGATCCGGGGATCTCGGTGCCGCTGCTGCCCGACTGACCTACCTCAGAGCATCCGCACGGAGACCGCCTGCGGTCCCTTCGCTCCCTGGCCGACCTCGAACTCCACCAGCTGGTTGTCCGGGATGCCACCGGAGTCGTAGTCCCGCACCTCGGTGCGGTGCACGAAGAGGTCAGGCCCACCGCTTTCGGGCGCGATGAAGCCGAAACCCTTGGTTCCGTTGAACCACTTGACAGTTCCTCGAGTCACGCGCGTGCTCCTTCAGGGCCGGTGGACGCCGGCAGGTTCGCCAGGCCGAGCATGGACAGCAGGTCGAGGCAGTCGCCCGCGTCACGCGATCGTTCCGCGACGCGCCGGGCGGCCTGGCGCTGCTGGTGGAACTCGGCCCGTTCGGCCGCCTGACGCGCCTGCGCGAAACCGATCGCCGGCTGAGATCGAGGAGGAGAGAAGATCTGGCGTTCCGGCTGCAAGCCGGCGCTCCTGTCTCCGGCCGGAGAACACCGGACCGGACGGGGATCGGGAACCGCGGCGGCTGGTTGCCGACACCTGGTACCCCGACTTCCGCACAGTAGCGCACCAGCACAGGTAATGCGTGCGGCGTACGGTCGGCCCATGCCAGAAGACGCAGGTGGCCCGGCACTCGAACCGACGTTGTCCGAATGGCTCAAGGCACGGGAGGAGACCGCCGTCCACCTCGCGGCGGGCTCCGCGCACACCGTCGGCGACGAGTGGGTGCAGCGGCTCTCCGACCTGCTCGCGACCGAGAGGTCGTGGCAGGACCAGTACACCGACCTGGTCGCGCTCGGCAGCCTGGACGGGCGGTTTCCCCCGTCGAGCCGCTGACCCCGCACCGGCTTCGGCCGGCAGCTACACCCGGTCCGCACACCGCTGACTTCTCGCTCTGGGAAACCCGGTGCCGCCTCGCCGCGTCGCGCGCGCTGGACACGCGCGACGCGGCACCGCGAAAGCGTTGCGGCAGAAGCCGAAGGGCGCGATCTCCCTGACCGGCCGGGCTTCCCCCACCAGCTCGACTCCTGCGACACCGTCCTGCTCGTCCACCCTGTCCGGGCACCTAAAAGTTCCGGTCCGTCACCTTCTTGCGTGATCCTGTTCACATCTTGCACTCTGGAGTCGAATCGCCGACAAAGGAGTTCGCGATGTCCCTGTCACGCCGCACACTGCTCAGCACCGCGCTCGCCGTTCCCGCGCTCGGGGTCCTGCCCGCGCCGGGGCGGGCGGCCAGCCCACCCGGCGACGTCGTCGGCAAGATCACCGTCGGGTACCAGGGCTGGTTCGCCTGCCGCGGCGACAACTCCCCGCTCGACGGCTGGTGGCACTGGAACAACGACTGGAGCCGGCCGCCCGCGCCCCCGACCAGCTCGATCGTCGCCTGGCCGGACGTCCGCGACTACGCGCGCACGTACCAGACGGCGTTCGCGAACCTGAACGACGGACGCCCCGCGACGCTGTTCTCCAACTACGACCGCCAGACCGTCGACGTGCACTTCCAGTGGATGCGCGACAACAACATCGACACGGCGGCGTTGCAGCGGTTCGACCCGACCGGCGGTGAGGGCCCGATCCGCGACGCGGTCACCGCGCACGTCCGGCCCGCCGCCGAGGCGACCGGCCGCAAGTTCTACATCATGTACGACGTCACGAACTGGACGAACATGCAGTCGGAGATCAAGACCGACTGGCTCGACAAGATGTCCGCGTACACCTCCTCGCCCGCGTACGCGCGGCAGAACGGCAAGCCCGTCGTCTGCATCTGGGGTTTCGGCTTCAACGACCCCGGCCGGCCGTTCGCGCCGGAGCCCTGCCAGGACGTCATCGACTGGTTCAAGGCGCGCGGCTGCTACGTGATCGGCGGCGTCCCGACGCACTGGCGGCTGGAGATCGAGGACTCGCGGAAGGGTTTCGGCACCGTCTACCGGTCGTTCGACATGATCTCGCCGTGGATGGTCGGCCGGATCGGCACTCCCGCGGACACGGATCGCTTCCACGCCAACGTGAACCTGCCCGACCAGGCCGAGTGCGACGCACGCGGGATCGACTACCAGCCGTGTGTGCTGCCGGGCGACGTCGGCTCGCGGCAACGGTTGCACGGCGACTTCATGTGGCGGCAGTTCTACAACATGGTCCGCCTTGGCGCGCAGGGCATCTACGTCTCGATGTTCGACGAGTTCAACGAGGGCAACCAGATCTGCAAGACCGCCGAGACGCAGTCGGACGTGCCGGCCGGGTCCGGGTACCTGGCGCTGGACGAGGACGGCACCCGCTGCTCGGCCGACTACTACCTGCGCCTGACCGGCGACGGCGGCCGGATGCTCAAGGGTCAGATCGCCCTGACCGCGATCAGGCCCACCCAGCCGTGGCTCGGCGGGCCGCCCGCGCCGGACGTCGACCTGGCCGCCGGGCGGCCGACGACGCAAAGCTCCCAGACCCAGCACTACGGCAGCGGGTTCGCCGTCGACAGCGATCCGCACTCCTACTGGGAGAGCGCGAACAACGCCTTCCCCCAGTGGATCCAGGTCGACCTCGGCACGGCGGCCGCCCTGAAACGCGCGGTCCTCTCGCTCCCGCCGAACCCCGCGTGGGGCAGGCGCACCCAGACCGTGACGATCGAGGGCAGCGCCGACGGTCAGCAGTTCAGTCCGCTCGTCACCCGGGCCGGGTACGTGTTCGACCCCGCCACCGGCAACTCCGCGACGGCCGTCCTCCCCGGAACACAGGTCAGGTACGTGCGGCTCACCTTCACCGGCAACACGGGCTGGCCGGCGGGACAGCTGGCGGGGGTGCGGCTCTACACCTGATGGACCCTTGAAAACTGAAACGTGTTCTAGTTACGCTACTCGCATGATCGCCACGGTGGTGTGGGGTACGGGGAACGTGGGCCGCAGCGCGATACGCGCCGTCGAGGCCCATCCGGCGTTGAAGCTGACGGCCGTGATCGTGCACGACCCGGAGAAGGCCGGCCGGGACGCGGGCGACCTCGCGGGACTGGGCACCGAACTGGGAGTCGCGGCCACCACGGACATCGACGCGGTGCTGGCCACGAGTCCGCGCGCGGTCGTGTACGCGGCCTCCGGCGACATCCGGCCGGACGAGGCCCTCGCCGACATCACCAGGGCGATCAGGGCGGGCGCGGTCGTGGTCACGCCGTCGCTGTACGCGCTCTACGACCACCGCAGCGCACCGCCGGAGTTGCGAGAACCAGTTCTAGCGGCGATCAAGGACGGCGGCGGGTCGTTGTTCGTCTCGGGTGTCGACCCGGGCTGGGGCAACGACGTGCTGCCGTTGATCGTCAGCGGCCTCGGCCACACCATCGACGCCGTGCGCTGCCAGGAGATCTTCGACTACTCGACCTACGACCAGCCCGACGCGGTGCGGTGGCTGATCGGGTTCGGGCAGCCGCTCGACTACCAGGCGCCGATGATCATGCCGACGGTGCCGACCATGATCTGGGGCGGGCAGATCCGGCTGATGGCGCGGGCGCTGGGCGTCGAGATCGAGGAGATCCGCGAGACCGTCGACCGGCGCGCGCTGGACGAGACGGTGACGACGCGGACCATGGGCGAGTTCGAGAAGGGCACACAGGGCGCGATCCGGTTCGAGGTGCAGGGCGTCGTCGGTGGCGAGCCGCTGATCGTGATCGAGCACGTCACCCGCATCCACGCCTCGTGCGCCACGGACTGGCCGATGCCGCCGTCCGGCGACGGCGCGCACAAGGTGATCATCAAGGGGCAGCCGCGCATCGAGGTGTCGGTCGAGGCGGTGGACGAGGGCGAGAACCGGTCCGCGGGCGGCAACGCCACGGCGGTCGGCCGGATCGTGAACGCCATCGACTGGCTCGCCGGCCAGGAACCCGGCCTGTACGACGCGCTCGACGTCCCGTTGCGGCCGGTCGCCGGCAAACTCGGAAGGGGCAGGGCGTGAACATCGACATCCCCGAGGGCAAGGACCCCATCGGGTACGTGTGGGGCGAACTCGTGCCGGGCATCGGCATGGCGGCCGCGACGCTCTCGCTCGCCGTGTACCAGCACACCACGCTGGGGCTGCGCGAGTTCGAGGCGGCGCGGCTGCGGATCGCACAGATCAACGGCTGCATGTTCTGCCTGGACTTCCGCACCGAACGCGACGGCGTGAAGGTCGAGGAGGAGTTCCTCGAGGCGGTGACCCAGTGGCGCACCACCGACGCCCTCGACGACCGGGCGAAGCTGGCCGCGGAGTACGCCGAGCGGTACGCACTGGACCACCACGGTCTCGACGACGAGTTCTGGGCGCGGATGACCCAGCACTACACGCAGGTGGAGATAGTGGAGCTCACGATGAGCGTCGGGGCCTGGCTCGTGTTCGGCAGGTTGAACCGGGTGTTCGGCCTCGACGCGATGTGCGTGCTGCCGAAGTTCTGATCAGGTCCCCAGAGGACTGCCAGAAAGGAGGACTGCTCAGAAGTCGGTGGCGATGATCTTCTCGATGTTCCTCTCGGCCAGCGCCGTGATCGTGACGAACGGGTTCACCACGGTGCTGCCGGGGATCAGCGACCCGTCCATGACGTACAGGCCCGGATACCCCTGCAGGCGGCCGTAGTTGTCGGTCGCCCTGCCGAGGATCGCGCCGCCCAGCGGGTGGTACGTCAGGTGGTCGCCCCAGATCTTGTACACGCCGAAGAGGTCGGTCCGGTAGATCGTCCCCTCCTTCGAGTTGATCTTGTCGAAGATGGACTTCGCGGCGTTGATCGAGACCTCCTTCCACGCCGTCTGCCAGTTCAGCTCGGCCTTGCCCGCGGCGGCGTTCCAGGTGAACGTGCCGCGGTTCGGCGTCTTCGTGATCGACAGGTAGAACGACGCGTAGGTCTCGATCCCGGTCGGCAGCGGTGCCACCTCGGCGAAGGCACCGCCCGCGGCCCAGTTGTCGATGCCCAGCGTCGGGATGGACGACTGCAGCGTGCCGGTCGCGTCCCACATGTGGTTCGCGCGGCCGCACATGACGTTGCCGTTGTCGCCCCAGCCCTTGCCGACCTCGCCGTTCAGGTTCGGCAACGCGCCCGTGGCCTTGAACTTGACCAGGAGCTTGCTGGTGCCGACGCTGCCGGCCGCGAAGAACACCTTCGCCGCGGTGACCTCCTTGACCGTGACCACGTCGCCGGCGGTGTTGAGCTGCTCGATGGTGACCTTGTAGCCACCGGTCGCGGGCCGGACGTCGACGACCCGGTGCAGCGGTGAGATGGTGACGCGGCCGGTCGCCCTGACCTTGCTGAGGTAGGTCTTCTGCAGCGACTTCTTGCCGTGGTTGTTGCCGAACAGGATCTCCCCCGCCAGTGCCGACTTCGGCACCGTCCCGGCGGCCTCCTGCTCCATGTAGTTCCAGTCGTACACGGTGGGCACGAACACGTACGGGAAGTTCGACCGCTGGGCGTGCTTCCGGCCGACCCGCGCGTACTGGTAGGCCGGGGTCGAGTCGAACCAGGCCGCCCTGATCAGGCCGACGCCGAGTTCCGCGTTCGCCCTCGGGTAGTAGGTGTCGTACATCTCGTCGGCGTTCACCATCGGCAGGACGTCGGCGAAGGTCTCCCGCTTGGGCGTGACGGCCATGCCGCCGTTGACGAGCGAGCCGCCGCCGACGCCACGTCCCTGGTAGACGGTGATGCCGGAGAACTCCTCGGCGTCGAGGATGCCCGTGTACTTCGGGATGTTCTTGTCGATCGGGATGCCCAGGAAGTGACTCAGCGGCTGCTTCGTCTTGGTCCGCAACCAGAAGGACCGCTGATCCGGGGTCGTGGTGTTCGCGAAGATCTTCCCGTCCGAGCCGGGGGTGTCCCACGCCATGCCCATCTCGACCATGTGGACGTCGACACCGGCCTGGGCGAGCCGCAGGGCCGTCACGCTTCCGCCGTAGCCGGTGCCGATCACCAGGGCGGGAACGACTGCCGCGTCGGAGATCGAGGCCGCCGCCCGTGCCACCGGAGCGACACCCCCGAGGGCGACTGCCCCAAGAATAGAACCTGTTCCAGCTATGAACGAACGTCGTGAAGGACCTTCAAAACCGTTGTCACACGTCATTGTGTGGGTCATGTGATCTTCCTCACTGTGGGCGCATGAGAACAAGTTATACCGGCGCTTGTAGATCAAGTCACTACCTGGTAGTCCCGGTTCCCTCGGGGAGCGCAGTGCTGGTGACGGCTCTGACGTCGGATTTCGGGGCGCCCGCGGACAACCCGGACGGCGCAGCGCGAGCACACGATCCGGGAATGTTCGGGCACGGATGGTTGCCCGACAATCGAGCGATGCCCTCGGTATCTGGTGGTGATGAGGACGCGAGACCGAGCGTCCTGGTGGTGGGTGCGGGAGTGGCCGGTCTGACCGCAGCGCGGGCGTTGCGCGACCTGGGACACCGGGTCACCGTCCTGGAGGCGCGGGACCGGATCGGCGGCCGGATCTGGACCGACGAGCACGGCGTCGACCTGGGCGCGCACTGGATCCACGGCACCGACGGCAACCCGATCACCGAACTGGTCGAGGACCTCGGGATCCCGTACAGCTACGTGGGCGGGGACAGCGCCTACACCGGCGGGTTCGACAGCCTCGACCTGTTCGGCGCGGACCGGCGGGCGGTGAACCACCGCTACAAGAGCCGGACGCTCGAACTGGCCGACGAGGTGCTGCACGAGCTGGAACGCCGTGCCGCCGTGGCCCGCAAGGCGGAGCACCCGGACATCTCGCTGGGCGAGGCGATGACGGCCGTGCTGGCCGAACGCCGGCTGCCGCCCGAGGACGAACAGGCCGTGCGGTACCACCTGAACGTGATCCTGCGCGAGGACGCGGCGGAGGATCCGGACAAGCTCTCCTTGAAGCACTGGGAAGAGGGCTACCTCGTCTACGGCTACGGCGACAGCACCCTGCACCAGGGCTACCAGTCCGTTGTGGACGCTCTGGCCGACGGGCTCGACGTCCGGCTGGGCCACGTGGTCACGCGCGTCGAGGCCGGGCGGGTGACGACGGACCAGGGCGTGTTCGAGGCGGACAAGGTGCTCGTGACGCTGCCGCTCGGCGTGCTGAAGGCGGGCGCGGTCGAGTTCGTGCCGCCGTTGCCCGAAGCGAAGCGGTCCGCGATCGCCCGGCTCGGGTACGGCACGCTCAACAAGATCGCGCTGCACTACGACGAGCCGTTCTGGCCGCGCGAGCAGTACGTCTTCGGCTACCTGTGCCGCGACACCGACCGCTACCCCACCGTCGTGATCAGCATGTGGAAGTCGCACGGCAAGCCGATCCTGGTGATGCTGCTCGGCGCGTCGCTCGGCCGTGAGGCGGAGACCTGGTCCACAGAGGACGTCACGGCGTACGCCACGTCGGTGGTCGAGGACCTGTTCGGCGAGGACGCGCCGGCACCGGTCAGCACCTCGCGCACGGCCTGGTCGTCAGATCCGTACGCGCTGGGCTCCTACACGTGCATCGGTGTCGGGTCGTCGTCGAAGGACGTCGCGACGCTCGCGGAACCGGTCGGTGACGTCCACTTCGCCGGCGAGGGCACGAATCCGTACCACTGGGGCTGCGTGCACAGCGCGTACGAGAGCGGGCTGCGCGAGGCCGCCCGGATCAGCGGCCACTCCGAGCTCTACACCCCGCCGAGCGCCGGCAAGTCGCGGGCGCAGTCGCGCAACACCGACCGGATGCTGCGGTTCGTGCGGATGCGGATGAACCACATCACCGAACCCGAGCTCACCGAGCGGGTGGCCTGCCTGCGGGAGAGCGTCGACCCCCACGGCGTGCGGTTGTTCGCCGCGCTGGCCGACTCCGAGTTGGAGACGCTCGCGTCGATGTTCGACGAGATTCCCTACACGGCGGGCGACGTGCTGTGCCACGAGGACGACGAGGCGCACGGCGTGTTCCTGGTGGCGTCCGGGCGGATCGAGATCGACTTCGGCGGGATCTACGAACGGGCGGTGCTCGGCCGGGGCGCGCTGCTCGGCCACTACGACCTGTTCTTCAACGCCCGCACCACGTCCGTGACGGCGCTGACCGACGACGTGCTGGTGTTCTACCTCGACCACTACCGCTACCAGAGCTTCCTGTACGCGTTCCCCGACGTGATGATGCTGATGCTCTCGGACCTCGTGACGAGGTGGGAACAGCTGGAGGGCGTTCTCGGCTCGGCGACCCTGCCGAAATCGAGTGGAACGGTGCCGCCCGAGGCCGTTACGTTCCTGCCCGACTGAGTCGTCGAGGCCGGGAGTGCCGTTGTACATCGCGTGAGTCTTCCCAAGCGCTGGTCTTCGTTGCGCGCCGCTCTGTGAGCGGTGCGCTCCCCTTGCTGCGGATTTCTCACCGAACGGTGTCTTCCTGTGCTCATCACCTGGGCCGTCGTGCCCACCCGCCTTCCCGCCGTCCGCCGGCGTTGCCACGTCTGCGCTTCCGACCGGTTCCGGCCGAGCGGCAAGTTCCGCGTCAACGCCAACCACAAGATCCTCGACGCCTGGCTCCTCGTGCTCTGCGAGGGCTGCGGGGACACGGCCAAGCTCACGATCTTCGAACGGGCGCACGTGCGCACCGTGCGGCCGGCGTTGCTGGAACGCCTGCACGTCAACGACGTCACGCTCGTGCCCGAACTGCTGCAGGACCCCGTGGTGCAGCGCCGCAACCACATCTCCCTGGACTGGGAGGGCGCGTGGCGGCTCGACACCGGCGGCTCGGACCACCTCGACCGGGACGTGATCGACGTCGAGGTCCGGTTCGAGGCGAAGATCCCGGTCCGTCCGACGCGGCTGATCGCGGACGCGTGCGGGCTGACGCGGGGTGAGGTCGAACGCCTCGTCGCCGAGGGCGGGGTGGTGTCGGCGGTCCGGCTGACCGGCAGGGTCACCGGCGACTTCACCTTCACCCTCAAGCGCTGACCGAGTTCCGCGCTGCGGCGAGTGCGGCGGTCCGCCCGGAGGGTCGGGCGGGCCGCCGTGCGTCACGGCGTGGAGCTCGGGATGGGAGGCGACGAGTCCGGACGCCCGACTCCGGGGTCGATCGACGGCTGCGGCTGGAGCAAACGTCCTCGCGGCCCGGCGCGGCGTTCACGCATGTGACCTACAGGGTGCTGCGCTGACTGGCCTCTTGATCGCTCCACACCGTCACGCCAGGGTGAGAGGTGTTCACGTTCCTGAACACCTCGGAAGCCGACGGCGTCAGACGAGGAGCACGGATGCGCAAACGCGCGTTAGTCCCCCTGTTAGCCCTACTCACCCTGGGGCTCCCGGCCCCCGCGACCGCCCAGCCGAACGGCACGGTGATCTCCGGGCAGGCCAGGTTCCAGGTCCTCTCCCCCACGCTGATCCGGTCGGAATTCGCCGGGGACCGCCGCTTTGAGGACCAGGCCACTTACAACGTTGTAAACCGCACCTTCCCGCGCACGGCCTACACCTCGCGGGTGTCCGACGGCTGGCTGACGATCACCACGTCGGCTCTCACCCTGCGCTATCGGGTCGGCTCCGGGCCGTTCCGCGCGGACAACCTCGAACTGCGTTCCGGCGGCACGACCGCGTCCCCGTGGCGGCGGGTGGTCTGTGCGACCGGGCAGCTGTGCGAGGCCGAGGACACCGCCCGCGAAGGCCTGCTGGTCGCGGCGGACCACCCCGGGTACTCCGGGTCCGGGTTCGTCGCCGGGTTCTCCTACCGCAACAACGGGATCACGGCGACCGTGCGTGCTTCTGCCGCCGGTCGGCACCGCGTGGTGGTGAAGTACGCGAACGGGCAGGGCGGCGACGGCAAGCACGAGAACCGCACGCTGAGCCTCTCCGTCGACGGTCAGGCTCCCCGGCAGCTCACGTTGCCGGCGACCGCGGACTGGAACGCCTGGCAGCAGGTGTCGGCCGACGTCGACCTGGCCGCGGGCGAGCACCGCGTCGCGTTGACGCGCGGACCGGCCGACTCGGGCAACGTCAACGTCGACAGCCTGGCGTTGCTGAGCGGCGACCAGGGTTATCCCACCGTCCGGACGATCGACGACTGCCGGTTCGGCACGACCTGCGAGGCCGAGAACGGGGCGGTGAGCGGGGCGGCGAAGATCGCGGACGAGCACGCCGGGTTCGCGGGCACCGGGTTCGTCGCCGAACTCGTCGGCGGCACGCGGCTGACCCAGCGGGTGTCGAGCGTCCCCGCCGCCGGCACGTACCCGGTGACGGTGCGGTACGCCAACGGTGTCGGGGGCGACGGCAAGCACGAGCCGAGGACCGTGCTGGTCAACGGGCAGGCGGTCGTGCTGCCCGTGACGGCCGACTGGAAGACGTGGGCCACCGCGACGGCTTCGGTTCCGTTGCCCTCAGGCACTTCCGACCTGACCGTCACGTGCCCGGACGCCGGGTGCCACGTCAACCTCGACACCATCGGCCTCAACAACTCGGTGCAACACCTGGCACTCGGCGGGTACCGGCGTTCGCTCGACGGCTACACGGGCAACAACGGCGATCCTCAGCTCACGCCCGGCCTGCTGTACCGCGACGGCTGGTACCTGCTGGACGACACGCCTTCCGCGCTGCGCAACGGAACTCCGCGCGGGGACCGGGGCGCGCAGCCGTACCAGGACGGGTACGTGTTCGGGTACGGCACGAACCACAAGGCCGCACTGGGTGACCTCGCGACGTTGACCGGCGGCCCGAAGGTGTTGCCGCAGTGGGCTTACGGCGTCTGGTACTCCGAGTACATCGACCGCACGGCCGCCGACTACCGCGACCGGATCCTGCCGGCGTTCCGGCAGCACGGCGTGCCGCTCGACGTGCTCGTGGTCGACACCGACTTCAAGGCGCACAACCTGTGGAACGGCTGGCGCATGGACCAGGCGAAGTTCCCCGACCCGCAGGGGTTCCTGGACTGGGCGCACGGCGAGGGCCTGCACAGCACGTTGAACATCCACCCGAGCATCCAGGGCGACGACCCGGACTTCGCGCAGGCCCAGGCGACCGCGAAGGGCAAGCTGGCGAAGGGTTCCTGCGCGAACTGCTACGTCTTCGACTGGGCCGATCCGGACCAGCTGCGGGCGTACCTGGAGCTGCACCGGAAGATGCCGACGGACTTCTGGTGGCTCGACTGGTGCTGCGACGGCTCGGGGTCGTCGTTGCGCGGCGTCACGCCGGACACGTGGATCAACGAGCAGTACTCCAAGATCGGCGCGTTCGCGTTCTCGCGCGGCTTCGGGTCGTTGCAGGCGGGCGGGTACAGCGGCTCCGGGCCGTTGCCGACGGGGCCGTGGGCGGAGAAGCGCACGACGCTGCACTTCACCGGCGACACCTCGTCGACGTGGGGCACGTTGAAGGCGACCATCGGCTACACCTCGGCCGAGGGCGTGGCGACGGGCATGTCGAACATCAGCCACGACATCGGCGGGCACAACGACACGACCGGGCTGCGCGGGTCGGAGCAGTACCTCGACAACGGGCAGCTGCGGTGGACGACCAAGCTGCCGGACGACCTGTACGCGCGGTGGGTGCAGCTCGGGGCGTTCCAGCCGATCACCCGTCTGCACAGCAACCACGGCGACCGGCTGCCGTGGCAGTACGGACCGGCCGCGCAGGCGTCGGCGACGAAGTTCCTGAACCTGCGCGAACGGCTCGTGCCGTACCTCTACTCGCTGGCGGAGCAGGCCGGGCGGACCGGCGTGCCCATGGTGCGCCCCGCCTACCTGGAGTACCCCGGTTCACCCGAGGCCTACTCCACTGTGGACAGCCAGTTCCTGCTGGGGTCCGACCTGCTGGTCGCGCCGATCACCACGCCCGGCGACGTCGGCTCGACGCGCGTGTGGTTCCCGCCCGGCCAGTGGACCGACTACTTCACCGGCCAGGTGTACCAGGGCAACAGCTGGGCGACGGTCAGCGCGGGTCTCGACACCATGCCGGTGTTCCTGCGTTCGGGCGGGGTGCTGGTCGAGCGGTCGGCCGACGTCGCGCACGACGTGCGGGGCGGACCGTTGACCGTGCACGTGACGGCGGGAGCGACCGGCGAGTTCACCCTGTACGAGGACCAGGGGAAGCGCACCCGGATCGTGCAGGCGCGCGACCACCTGCTCGTGCTGTCGGGGTCCAAGAAGGACTGGACGGTGGTGGTGCACGAGGCCGACGGCTCGACCCGGACGGTGAAGGGGTCGGGCGCGGTGATCAGTCTTCGGGCACCCAGGTGAGCAGGCGGACCTTCGCGACGGTCCGGACGTGCTTGCGCATCGCGGCGGCGGCCTTCTTCCCGTCGCCCGCCGCGATGGCCTCGTAGATCGCCGTGTGCTGCGCCAGTGACCGGGAGGGACGCCCCGGCTGGCGCAGCGACTCGGTGCGGCTCTCGGTGATCTGCCCGGCGATGGTCTTCATGAAGTCGGCCAGCAGGGAACTGTGCGCCGCGGCGGTGACGGCGGCGTGGAAGCGGCGATCCCCTTCCACGCCGTTGTCGCCGTCGGCGATCTCGTCGCGCATGAAGTCGAGGGCCTGCCGGATCGTCTCCAGCTGCTCTTCGGTGCGGCGTTCGGCGGCGAGTTCGGCGAGCTTGGTCTCCAGGGCCTCGCGGGCCTCCAGCACCTCGGGGAGGCGCTCGCGGCGTTCGACGAGCTGCTCGACCGGCTCGACGTCGAGGGTGTCGCGCACCAGGTACGTGCCGCCGCCGTGGCGTGCCTCGACCAGGCCCTGGACCTCCAGGACCACGATCGCCTGCTTGACCGACGCGCGGCTGACGCCGAGGCTCGCCGCCAGGTCGCGTTCGGCGGGCAGCCGGTCGCCCGCCTGAAGCCCGGCCTCAGTGACGTACGCGCGCAGCCGTTCGAGCACCTGCTCGTACAGGCGGGACTTCACCATCGGCCTCAGCGCCTCGGACATAAAGCCAGAATAACCGGTCAAGTGGCTCAGCCACTAGGCCACCTCTTGACAGCTGCTCGACAGTGGGCGGAAAGTGGCTGAGCCACTCGGCCACTGTTGCTCTGGCCGCCACCGGACAGCCCCAACGACGGGAGCCCTGCATGTCCGCCGAACTGATCTCGATACTCGTGCTGGTCGTGGTGTTCGTGATCGCCACGACCAGGTCGATCAACATGGGTGCGCTCGCCTTCGCCGCCGCCTTCGGGGTCGGCACGCTGGTGGCGGACATGAAGACCGACGACATCTTCAAAGGCTTCCCCGGCTCGTTGTTCGTGGTGCTGGTCGGGGTCACGTTCCTGTTCGCCATCGCCCGCGCCAACGGCACCACGGACTGGCTGGTGCACATGGCGATCCGGGCCGTGGGCGGGCGGATCGCGCTGATGCCGTGGGTGATGTTCGCGATCACCGGCGTGCTGACGGCGATCGGCGCGGTCAGCCCCGCGGCCGTCGCCATCGTGGCGCCGATCGCGATGGGGTTCGCGGCCAAGTACCGGATCAACCCGTTGCTGATGGGTGTGATGGTGGTGCACGGCGCGCAGGCAGGCGGGTTCTCGCCGATCAGCATCTACGGCACGATCGTGAACGGCATCGTGGCCAAGGAAGGCCTGCCGGGCAACGAGATCGTGCTGTTCCTGGCCAGTCTGGTGGTGAACCTCCTGATCGCGGCCGTGGTGTTCGTGGTGCTGGGCGGGATGAAACTGGCACGGCAGCCTCTGGGGACGCCCGCGCTGGCACGGACCGGTGCCGGTGACTCGACCGGCGAAAGCCTCACGGGCGGGACCAGCGGCGGAGACGTTCCCGGTGAGAAGAGCGCCGACTCGTCCGATGAGCGCGTGTCGTTGACGGCGCCTCGCCTCGCCACCCTGCTCGGCCTCGCCGCCCTGGTCGTCGCCGCCCTCGTGTTCGACCTCGACGTCGGCCTCGCCGCCATCACGGTCGCCGTGCTGCTGAGCGTCGTGTGGCCGGAGACGTCCAAGCAGGCCATCACCCAGATCACCTGGCCGACCGTCCTGCTGATCTGCGGCATCCTGACCTACGTCGCCGTGCTGCAGACGATGGGCACGATCAAGTGGGCGGGCGACTCGGTCGCCGGTGTCGGTGCTCCGCTCGTCGCGGCGCTGCTGATCTGCTACATCGGCGCGATCGTGTCGGCGTTCGCCTCGTCGGTCGGCATCATGGGCGCGCTCATCCCGCTGGCGGTGCCGTTCCTGTTGCAGGGCGAGGTGAGCGCGGTCGGCCTGATCGCGGCTCTGGCGGTGTCGGCGACGGTGGTCGACGTGAGCCCGTTCTCCACCAACGGCGCCCTGGTGCTGGCCGGTGCGCAGGACGTGGATCGCGACAAGTTCTTCAAGCAGTTGATGGTCTACGGCGGGATCATGGTCGCGGCAGCGCCGCCGCTGGTCTGGCTCGCCCTCGTCGTCCCGGGAATCTGGTGAGTCGATGTTCGCCTTGCAGTCCGACCGCGTCGCCCTCCGCTTCGGCGACCGAAGCCTGACCCACGCCGAACTCGGGTCCTGCGCTCACGCGTTGGCACGGGAACTCGACGGCCTCCCCCGCGTCGCCGTGTGGGCCACCTCGACGATCGAGACGTGCGTGGCCGTCGTGGCCGCGTTGCTCGCCGGAGTGCCCGCCGTGCCGCTCAACCCCAAGGTCGGCGAACGCGAACTGGCGCACATCGTGGCCGACAGCGCACCGGCCCTGGTGCTCGCGGGACCTGGCGTGACGCTGCCCTCCGGCCTGGAGTCGGTGCCGCGCAAGGACGTCACGCTCGAAGGCACCGGTGGTGAGCCGTTCGCGGACCACGGCGACGAGGCACCCGCGCTGATCGTCTACACCTCGGGCACGACCGGCGCGCCCAAGGGGGTCGTGCTGCCGCGCCGCGCGATCGAGTCCACTTTGGACGCGGTGGCGCAGGCCTGGCGGTGGACCCCGGACGACGTGCTGGTGCACGCGCTGCCGCTGTTCCACGTGCACGGCCTGATCCTCGGCGTGCTCGGCCCGCTCCGCCAGGGCGGCACACTCCACCACCTGGGCAAGTTCTCCACGGACGCCGTCGTGGAGGCGTTGAACGGCGACGCCACGATGATGTTCGGCGTCCCGACGATGTACCACCGGATCGCCGAGGAGGTCGGCGACAGCCCTGCGCTCTCTCAGGCGCTCGGCAAGGCGCGGCTGCTGGTGTCGGGCTCGGCCGCGCTGCCCGTCCGCGACCACGAACGCATCGCCGCCGCGACCGGCCAGCGCGTGGTCGAGCGGTACGGCATGACCGAGACGCTGATGAACACCAGCGTCCGCTTCGACGGCGACCGCAGGCCCGGCACCGTCGGCGTGCCGCTGCCGGGCGTCGAGGTGCGGCTCGTCGACGACGCGGGCCTGACGTTGGACGAGGTCGGCGCGGTCGGCGAGATCCAGGTGCGCGGCCGCAACCTGTTCACCGAGTACCTGAACGGGCCGGACGCCACCGCCGAGGCGTTCGCGGACGGCTGGTTCCGCACCGGCGACGTCGGCACGCGCGACGACGACGGCTACTACCGCATCGTCGGCCGCAAGGCCACGGACATCATCAAGAGCGGCGGCTACAAGATCGGCGCGGGCGAGATCGAGAACGCCCTGCTGGAACACCCGTCGGTCCAGGAGGTCGCGGTCACCGGCGAACCCGACGACGACCTGGGCGAGCGGATCGTCGCCTGGGTGGTGCCCGCCGGGGCCGCACCGTCGCCCGACGACCTCGCCGACCACGTCGCCCGGCTGCTCACGCCGCACAAACGGCCTCGGACCGTGCGGTTCGTGGAGTCGTTGCCGCGCAACGACATGGGCAAGGTGATGAAACGTGCCCTGCGGACGTGAGCCGGCGCGAGAGCTGATCGGGAGGGTGGCGTCGGCGTTCGCGGAGCTGCCGGAGGGACCGCCAGGCGAGGCGAGCGGTCCGTTCAAGTCGGCCGGCGACGGCGACCTGGGAGCGGACGGTCCGTTCGGGTCGGGTGGCGACGGCAACCTGAGCGCGGACGGTCCGTTCAGGCCGGCCAGCGACGACAGCCTGGGAGCGAACGGGCCGCTGAACTGGCCGGGTTACGGCGACCAGCTCGCCCGTGCCACCTCCCTCACCGGCGAGCACGAGTCCGTCGTCTGCGGCGTGGCCGACCTCGGCGGCACCACGGCGGTCGTCGTGGCATTCGAGTTCGGCTTCCTCGGCGGCTCGCTGGGCACCCGCACCGGCGCCCGCATCGAGCAGGCCTTCACCCACGCCCGCGAACAAGGCCTCCCCGTCGTCTCCCTGGTCGCCACGGGCGGCAGCCGCATGCAGGAGGGCACCCCCGCCCTGATGCAGCTCACCCGCATCGCCCGCCAGCTCACCCTGACCCGGCGCGCGGGCCTGCCCCACATCGCCGTCCTCCGAGACCCCACCACGGGTGGCGGCTGGGCGACCCTGGGCGCGGGCGCCGACATCGTCCTCGGTGTGAGGGGCGCCCAGGTCGGGTTCGCGGGATCGAGGGTGCGGCCACCGGGTTACTCGGTGACGCAGCAGTTCGCGGCCGGTCTGGTCGACCAGCTGCTGACGCCCGACGAGCTGCCGGCCAGGCTGCACCGCTGGCTCCGCCTGCTCACCACCCCCGGCGACGAGGCACCGGTGCCGCACGCACTGGGTCAGGCCGCGCTCCCGCCCACCGGCTGGGACGCCGTGGTCAACGCCCGCGCGCTCGGCCGGCCGCGCGCGAAGCAGTACCTGGGCGCCTACTTCGACTGGCACGAGCCGGTCAACGGTGACCGGGCCGGAGGTGTCGACCCCGGGGTGCTGTGCGGGTTCGGGCAGCGCGACGGCCGGACGTTCGCCTACGCCGCGCAGTGCGGCACGGCCACGAGACCGGCCGGGTTCCGCACGGCCGCGCGGCTCGTCGAACTCGCGGACCGGCTCGGGGTCCCGGTGCTGACGCTCGTGGACACGCCGGGAGCCGCCAACGACGCGGCGGCCGAGAAGGCCGGGGTGGGGGCGGCGATCGCCGCGTTGTTCACCGCGATCGCCGGCGCGCGCGTGCCGGTGACGACACTGGTGGTCGGGGAGGGCGGGTCCGGGGGTGCGCTGGCGTTCGCGGCGCCGGACCGGATGTGGGTGACGCCGGACAGCTACTTCGCGGTGATCTCGCCCGAGCTCGCGACCGCGATCCTCAAGCGGGATCCGGCGCAGGCCAGGAGGACCGCGGACCAGTTGCGGCTGCGGCCGCAGGACCTGGTCGAGCTGGGGGTGGCCCGTGGGATCGCCCAGCCCGACCGGTCCGCCGATCAGGCGACGGCGATGTAGAGGAACGCCAGCAGCGACGAGGGGACGCAGATCGTGACGAGCCCGACGACGCCGTAGAACGGTTCCTTCTTCTGCACCATCGCGGCCAGCGCGCCGACGCCGACGATCACGGACGAAACGAGCAGCACAAGTACGACGTACGACATGACGAGGTCCTCAAGGGTCAGGGGAAGGTGGAGTCAGGCGATCGCCGCGAACGGCGGTGCCCGGCTCGACCACTGACCCGCGGAGGTCTCGTCCACGCTCTCCGCGCACGCCACCTCGGCGGAGGGAGGCGCGGCCGGCGGGCGGGCGTCGCCAGAAGCTCCGACCAGGGCCCAGCACGCGTCCGGGGAGCCCGTCGTGTGCACGTGCACCGCCGAGACCGGGGCGTCGATCCCCGATCCCGGCTGGTCGGCCGCCGTGTCGCGGGCGCTCGTCCCGACGAACGCCAGCAACACCGCCAGCAGGAGTGCCGGCCACCTCATCCAGTCGCTGCCCGCCTGCGCAGGAAGAACTCGCCGACCGGTTCAACGTAGCGCGCCGCGATCGGGCCGATGATCGCCATCAGCAGCACGTACGCGGTCGCCAGAGCGGCCAGTTGTTCGTTGACGTGCCCGGACGCGACCGCGAGGCCGGCGATGACGATCGAGAACTCGCCTCGTGCCACCAGGGCGGCACCGGTCCTGGCTCTTCCCATCGGCCCGATGCCCTGTCTGCGGGCGGCCCACCAGCCCGTGGCGACCTTCGTCAGCGTGGTGATGACCGCGAGCACGACCGCCATGAACAGCACCGGCGGGATCGTGCGCGGGTCGGTGTTCAGGCCGAACACCACGAAGAACATCGCGGCGAACAGGTCGCGCAACGGTTCCAGCAGGCGGGTGGCGTTCTCGGCGGTGGAACCGGAGATCGCGATGCCGAGCAGGAACGCGCCGACGGCGGCGGACACCTGGAGTTCGGAGGCGATGCCGGCGACCAGCAGCGCGGAACCGAGGAGTTTGAGCAGGAACACCTCGTGGTCCGGGCTGTCCACGATGGCCGAGATGACCCGGCCGTACTTCAACGCCACCACGAGCACGATGGTGATCGCGAGCAACGAGATGCCGACCGAGGTGAGTCCGCCCCAGAAGCTCACGCCCGCGAGCACGGCGGTGAGCACCGGCAGGTAGACGGCCATCGCCAGGTCCTCGAACACCAGCACCGAGAGGATCACCGGCGTCTCGCGGTTGCCGAGCCGGCCCAGATCCCCCAGGACCTTCGCGATGATGCCGGACGACGAGATGTACGTGACGCCCGCCATCGCCAGTGCGCCGACGGGTCCCCAGCCGAGCAGCAGCGCGACGATCGCGCCGGGTGCCGCGTTGAGCACGATGTCGAGCAGACCGGCCATCCACGACTTCTTCAGGCCGGTCGTCAGTTCGGACGCCGAGTACTCGAGGCCCAGCAACAACAGCAGCAGCACCACGCCGATCTCGCTGGCGAGGTGGGTGAACTCCTCGATGCCGTGCAACGGGATCAGCCCGCCGGAGCCGAACGCGAGGCCGCCGACGAGGTACAGCGGGATCGGCGAGATGCCGAATCTCCAGGCCACGCGGCCGAGCAGGCCCAGTCCGAAGAAGACCGCACCCAGTTGGATCAGCGCGATCGTTGTGTCGTGCACTGTGGTCAGCCGCCCGTCAGGATGTCCGCGGCGGCATCGAGACCGTCCGCGGTGCCGACGACGACCGCGAGATCGCCGTTCTCGAACTGGAAGTCGGGGCCCGGCGAGGGGTGCGCGGTGCCCGCCCGCACGACCGCGACGATCGACGCGCCGGTGCGCGTGCGCAGCGCGGTGTCGCCGAGCGTGCGGAGGGCGAACGCCGTGACGGGCAGCTGCCTGGTCGTGATGCCGGCGATGTCGCGGTGCTGCCGGTCGAGCTGCGAGACGAGCTGCGGCGCCCCGAGCAGCCCGGCGAGCGTGCCCGCCTCCTCCGGCGCGAGCGGGATCGACGCGGCGGTGGCGTCCGGGTCGTCCTGTTTGGACAGGATCAGCTCGAACTTGCCGTCGCGGTAGGAGATCACGCCGATCCGGCGGCCAGAACGGATGGAGAAGTCCTGCCTGACCCCTATGCCGGGCAGGGGCGTCACTTCGACGTTCACTCGTGGTTCCTAGGGTTCGATGAGCCCGGCGCGGATCGCGTACCGGGTGAGTTCGAGGCGGTCCTTGAGCCCGAGTTTCTGCAGCAGGTTGGCCCGGTGCCGCTCGACGGTCTTGACGCTGATCACGAGCATGTCCGCGATCTCCTTGGAGGAGTGGCCCTCCGCGACCAGCTTGAGGATCTCCTCCTCGCGATCGGTGATCGCCTTGGCCGGGAACCCGTTGCCCTCCTTGGCGCGGTCCAGGTAGTTGCGGATCAGCGAGTTCACCGCGCCGGGGTAGAGGAACGGCTCGCCGCGCATCGCGCTGCGGCACGCCTCCACCAGGTCCCGGTCCGCCACCGACTTCAGCACGTACCCCGACGCGCCCGCCTTGAGCGCCTCGAAGAAGTACTGCTCGTTGTCGTACATCGTGAGGATGAGGATCCGCAGGTCCGGCAGCAGCCGGGACAGCTCGCGCGCGGCCTGCAAACCGGTGAGCCGGGGCATGGCGATGTCGAGGATCGCGAGGTCGGGCTGGTCCTTGCGGGCCATGCTGATCGCCTCGGCGCCGTCGCCCGCCTCCCCGATCACCTCGAGGTCGGGTTCGTTGTCGAGGATCATCCTCACGCCGCGGCGGACGAGCGCGTGGTCGTCCGCGAGCAGGATGCGCACGCTCATTCGCTCTCCCCCTTGGCCTTCACCACGAGCCTGACCTCGGTCCCGCCGCCGGGCGCCCGGCCCACCGACAGGTCCGCGCTGATGAGCAACGCCCGCTCCCGCATCCCCCTGATGCCCGCGCCCTCCTGGTTGGTGCCGATCCCCCGGCCGTCGTCCCGGATGCGCAGCTCCACTTCGGACGGTCGCGCGGTGAGGCTCACCACGGCCGCGTCGGCGTTGGCGTGCCGCACGGTGTTGGTCAGCCCTTCCTGCGCGACGCGGTAGACCACGAGCTCGGTCTCGGCGTCGAGCGCGGGCAGGTTCTTGTCGAACGACCGCTTGATCGCGAGCCCGGTGGGTTCGGAGATCTCGTTGGTGAGGGCCTTGAGCGCGCTGACCAGTCCCAGCTCCTCCAGCACGCCGGGCCGCAGCCGCCGCGCGATCCGCCGGATCTCGTCGAGCGTGCTGCGCGTCGTCTCCTGCACGACGAGCAGCTCCTCGCGGGTCTCCTGCGGCGACTGGTCGGCCACCCGCTTGAGGCTCAGCAGCACGGCCGTCAGCGACTGCCCCACCTCGTCGTGCAGCTCCTGCGCGACGCGCCGCCGTTCGGACTCCTGCGCGGACAACGCGATCGCGGAGCTGTAGCCGCGCTCGGCCTCCAGCCGGTCGATCATGCTGTTGAACGTGGTGATCAGCTCGGCGATCTCGCCGTGCCCGGTGGCCTGCAACCGAGGCCCCGGCTTGAGCAGGTCGATGGTGGTCATCGCCCGGGTCAACCGCCCGAGCGGCGCGAGCCCGACCCGGATCAGCGCGGCGTTGGCGATCAGCATCACCGCCAGCCCCGCCGCCAGCACGAGCATCTCGCGCGACAACGCGGGCGTGGACACCGTGGCCGGCCCGAACACCAGCAGAGCGGCCGCCACGACCAGGACCAGGGCGTTGAGCAGGAAGATCCGCCCGAACAACGACACACGAGCCGCCTCTCCGTGATCACTTCCCGCCACGCCTGCGAGGCTGACGGGCGGGGGCGCCACCTGTCCATCCGTGGCAACACCCATGTTCGCGGGGCGGCGGCATGCGCGCCGGTCGGCGGGCCGCGGCAGGGGCGGGGGTGGCGACACTCACGACCGCGCGGCGGGGTGGGCGTCTCCCCCATGCGGACTTGGGTGCCGCGACCGATCGCCAAACCGGACATATCGGATGCAGGGTGGAGGTGACGCCCTCAAGCCCCCGGAGGCGCCCGATGAAGACCGTCCCGAAGACCGCCACCAAGTCCCCCGCGCGCACCTGGCCGTGGCACGTGATCGCGCTCGCGCTGGTCGCGGCAGGCCTGCTCGTACCGCACGCCCTGCTCGTCGCCGCCGGACTGATCCTGGCGGGCTCGGTGGCCCTCAGGCCGCGCGCGGAGCGGTGAAGACGCGCAGGAACGTGTCCAGCAGCTTGCGGCGGCCACCCAGTTCGACGGCCCCCTCGCGGATCGCGTGCACGACCGCGCGGAACGACGGCAGCGCGTCCTCGTCGAGCTGAGGCGTGATCACCAGGTCCGGCTCGACCGGCGACTCACCGAGGCCGGTCGTCAGCGCGCCGTCGGTGATCACGACGTGGACGACGGCGTCGCGCACGTGGATCTCCCAGGCCGCCGTCAGGTCCACCGCCTGCTCGGGCCGGAACGCCGCGCGCATGTTCAGCGCCATGCCCTCCGGCGTCACCCGGTCACCCGGCTGCGGCTCACCCAGCTGCGTCGCGCCCCAGCGGGCCAGCGACAGCAGCGCGGGCTCGAGCGAGCGGCCCACCTCGGTGAGCGCGTAGACGACTCCCCTGGCCGGCGCGGGCGCCACCCGGCGTTCGACGAGGCCCGCCTGCTCCAGCTCCTTCAGGCGCGTGGCCAGCACGTTCGTCGGGATTCCCGCGAGACCCGTCTGGAGTTCGGTGTAGCGGTGCGGGCGCACCAGCAGGTTGCGCACGATCAGCAACGCCCACCGCTCGCCCACCAGTTCCAGGGCGCGGGCGAGGCCGCAGTACTGACCGAAGTCGCGTCGCTTCACAACACTGATCGTAGCGCGCTTGCTTGAACGTATCCAGCTGCGCGATGCAGAGCACACTTGCAAAAACGAAGTGAACCGGCCTACCGTCGTCGCATTGCCCGCTCCCCAGCGAAGGAAGTGCGATGACCGCACTGCTCGACCGTCCCGCCACGACCGCGCGGCGGCCTCTCCTGTCCCGCGGCGCCGGCTTCGCGGGCATCTCGGCGGCGATGGTGGCGATCCTCGTCGCGGCCGGCGCACCGACCCCGTTGCTGCCCGTCTACCAGCACGAATGGGGCTTCGCGCCCTGGGTGCTGACGCTCGCGTTCGGCATCTACGCGTTCTCGCTGCTGGTGTCGATCCTGGTGATCGGGTCGCTGTCGGACCACGTGGGACGGCGGCCGCTGATGATCGCGGCGCTCGGCGTCGACCTCGTGGCGATGCTGATGTTCCTGTTCGCGCCGTCGATCGGCTGGGTCATCGCCGCCAGGGTCGTGCAGGGCGTGGCGACCGGTGCCGCGTCGGCCGCCCTGAGCGCGGCGGTCGTGGAACTCGCGCCGGAGAGGTTCAAGAAACTCGGCGCGCAGATGACCAGCATGGCGCCGCTCGGCGGGCTGGCGATCGGCGCGCTGTTCGCGGGTGTGCTGGCCGAGTTCTCCTCGAACGCGGCCTTCGACGTGTGGCTCGTGCTCGCCGTGGTCATGGCCGCCGGCACGCTCTTCGCCGTCTTCACGCCCGAGACCGCGACGCGCAAGCCGGGCGCGATCGCGTCGCTCAACCCCCGCCTGAAGTTGCCGGTCCAGGTGCGCAGGCTCTACTGGACGACGGTGCCCGGCATCGTCGGCGGGTTCATGACGATGACGGCGTTCATGGGACTCGTGCCCGCGCTGCTGGTCGCGGTGTTCGCGGTGAAGAGCCCGATCGTGGGGTCACTGCTGGCCTTCGTCGCGCTCGGAGCGTCCACCGTGGCCTCCGCGTTCACCAGCCGGTACCGGCCGCCGTTGCTGCGCACGGCCGGCATCGGGGCGATGGTCGTGGGTGCGGTGCTGTTCATCGGCAGCATCGGCGCCACCTCGCTGCCGTTGCTGTGGGCGTCGGCGATCGTCGGCGGCGCGGGGATCGGCGCGTCGTTCGCCGGCACCACCCGCGGGCTCGTGCCCGAGGTCGCGCCGCACGAGCGGGCGGCGTTGTTCACGGCGATCTTCTTCGTCGGCTACCTCGCGATGGGCAGCGCGGCGATCGTCGCGGGCCTGTTCGTCGGCGTGGTCGGCGCGGCCTCGATGGCCGTCGGCTACGGGGTGGTCCTCGCGGTGATCACGCTGGTCGGCCTGCTCGCGACCCGCTTCAGCCGGGCGTGACCCCGTCGGCCTGGACGTGCGCGCGCACCCCCTGGGGGTCGAACAGGATCAGCAGTTCGACCGCGCCGCCGTCCGCGCTGCCGAGCCAGTGCGGTTTCCCGGTGTCGAACTCGGCGGCCTCGCCCGGCGGCAACGTCAGGTCGAGGTCGTCGAGCACCAGCCGCAACCGTCCGTTCAGGACGTAGAGCCACTCGAACCCGTCGTGCGTCTTCAACGCCGGTTCCAGCGGTTCGGGCACGGCCGGGATGAGCATCTTGAACGACTGCACGCCACCCGGCCGTCGCGACAACGGCACGAACGTCATGCCGTACTTGTGGATCGGCTTCAGGTGGATGCGCGGGTCACCGGTGCGCGGGGCGCCGACGAGGTCGTCCAGCGGCACGTCGTACACGCGCGACAACGGCAGCAGCAGTTCCAGCGTCGCCCGCCGCTGCCCGCTCTCCAGCCGCGACAGCGTGCTCTCCGAGATCCCGGTGGTCGTCGCGAGGTCGGCGAGGGTGATGCCGCGGTGCCGCCGCAACGTCCGCAGCCGCGCGCCCACCCCGTCGAGGACCTCTTCGGTTTCGCGGTTCATGACCGGCCATCTTGCCACGACGGCAAGTTTTCGTGCCAGTTCTGGCAATCACACGCCAAGCTCGAAGCATGAAACGCCTCACAGTCGCGCTGTTGCTCCTGATCACCGCCTGTTCCGCCCCTGCCGCCGACGTCCCCGCCCATGCCGCCGTCACCCAGCACGACCCGGCCTTCCAGCGGACGTTCCGGCACGAGTTCGCCGACGTCGACGGGGTGAAGATGCACTACGTCACCGGCGGCAGCGGCAGCCCGGTCGTGCTGCTGCACGGCTGGCCGCAGACCTGGTACGGCTGGTGGCCGATCATGCCCGCGCTCGCCGAACGCCACACCGTCTACGCCCTCGACCTGCCCGGACTCGGCGACAGCACCGGTACGCCGAAGGGTTTCGACAAGGCCACGCTCGCGAGGTACGTGCACGGGCTGACCAGCCAGCTGGGCATCGAGAACGCCTCGATCGTCGGCCACGACCTGGGCGCCGCCGTCGCGTTCCAGTACGCGAGCCAGTTCCCCGAGGACACCGCCCGCCTCGGTTACCTCGACCTGCCGTTGCCCGGCCCGGCGATCGACGCGCGCACGTACCGGAGCCTGAGCTGGCACATCGCGTTCCACTCGCAGCCGCAGGTGCCCGAGGCGGTCGTGCAGAACGACGTGCGGGAGTACCTGAACCTCTTCTACCCGCAGGTGTCCTACCAGGGCAGCGCGTTCGGCGGCACGTCCACGAAGTCCCCGTTCACCGACCAGGAGATCGACGAGTACGCCCGCACCTACGGCAGGACGCTGTCCAACGGCTTCGGCCTGTACCGCGCGCTCGACCAGGACGTCCGGGACACCGTGGCCGCCCGGCCCGTGCAGGACCCGACGCTGGTGCTGGCCGCGGAGGGCCAGGCGCAGGCGATCAGGGGCACGATCGCACCGCGCGTCCCGAACATCGTCGCCGCGCTCGACGTCCCGAACGCGGGCCACTGGCTCGTCGAGGAGAACCCGCGGTTCGTGACCGCCGAACTGCTCGAGTTCCTCAGTTCATGACCGGCAGCCGATCGGCCCACGGCGCGGCTTCCTCGAGCTGCGCCGCGAGCTTGATCAGCACCGCCTCCCCCGCCAGCGGCGCCACGAACTGCACGCCGAGCGGCAGCCCGTCCGCCGTCCAGTGCAGCGGCAACGACAGCGCGGGACGGCCCGTGATGTTCGCGAGCTGCGTGTAGGGCACCCAGCCGAGGTTGTCCCTGATCATGTCCTCGACGATCGGCGTGTGCTTGAGGAACCGGGCGGTGCCGGTCTTGAGCAGCACGTCGGTCGCCCGTTGCAGCGACACCGGCAGGTCGAACTGGCCGACCTTCGGCGGCGGGGTCGCGAGCGTCGGGGTCAGCAGCAGGTCGAACGACTCGAAGTAGGTGCTGAGCCGGCGGGTGTGCTCGTGCCGGCGCTGCACCGCGTCCACGTAGTCGACGCTGCTCGTGGCCCGTCCCAGCGCGGCCATGAGCAGCGTGTCGCGTTCGAACGCGAGGTCGGGCGCCCCGGTCAGCCGTTTGGCGTCGGCGACCTTCCAGGCGAGGTTCACGAACCACGTCAGCAGGAAGTCCTTGGCCAGCGCCGCGTCGTCGAACGGCGCCTCCGGCAGTTCCTCGACGTGGTGGCCGAGGTCGGTGAGGGTCTTCACCGCCGACGCGACGGCGGCGACCGCCTCGGGGTGCGGGTCGGGGTTGATCGCGGACGGCACGCGCACGCCGATCCGCAGCCTGCCGGGCGTCTGGCCGACGTAGGACGCGAACGCCTCCGGGGGCAGCGCGGGCGAGTACGGCCCGCCCGGTTCGCCGCCGCAGATCACGTCGAGCATCGCCGCGGTGTCGCGGACCGTGCGCGAGACGACGCCCTGCACCGCCGCGCCGTGCATCATCTCGGCGGTCTCCGGGCCGAACGGCGTGAGGCCGCGGCCGGGCTTCAACCCGACGAGACCGCAGCAGGCGGCCGGGATGCGGGTCGAACCGCCGCCGTCGTTGGCCCCGGCGCACGGCACGATCCCGGCGGCGACCGCGGCGGCCGAACCGCCCGACGAACCACCGGGGGTGCGTTCGAGGTCCCACGGGTTGCGCGCCGGACCCCACGTGGTGGACTCGCTGATCGCCTTCGCGCCGAACTCCGGCAGGTTGGTCTTGCCGAAGATCACCAGACCGGCGTCGAGCCAGCGCTGGACCACGGTGGAGTGCGCGGAGACGTTGTGCGCCTTGAGCGAGCGCGACCCGTTCGAGGTCGGCAGGCCCGCGTAGTCCTGGCCCAGGTCCTTGATCAGGAACGGCACGCCCGCGAACGGGCCGGTGAGGTCGTCGCGCGGGTCGGCGGGCACGTCCCGGACGATCGCGTTGAGGCGCGGGTTCACCGCGGCGGCGCGCTCCCGTGCCACGGCGAGCAGTTCCGCCGCGGACACCTGCTTCTCGGCGACGAGCCGGGCGAGCCCGGTGGCGTCGTACTGGCGGTACTCGTCGAAGTCCACGCGCTCAAGGTAGCTGTTCGGCCACCCCGAAAATGGTTTCCCGGACGATCTCCGGCGATTCCTGCGGGATGAGGTGCCCGGCGCGTTCGACGACGACCATCTCGCCGCGCGGCGCGGCGTCCATCAGGTCCTGCGTGTGCTGGTTGAACAGCGGGCGCCACTTCGTCATGCCGCGCTCGACCAGTCCGGCCTGGAGGCTGACGACCGGGACGTCCGGGGTGCCCTTCGCCTGCACGCGGCGCAGCACCGGCAGTGCCGCGGCGATCTGCGCGGCCTCCCGGCTGCCCGCCCTCATCGCGCGCGGGTTGGCGTGGTCGCGGGTCATGATCTCCACGTCGGCCGCGGAGATCTCGGGCGCGACACCGTTGCGGAAGGTCTGCCTCTTGATCAGCCCCTTGCCCCCGAACCTCGCGACGAGCCCCATGAAAGCGAAGAACCGCGCCGCCACCTTGGCGTTGCGGGTGGCCATGACCTCGGCGAGGGTCGCGTCCACGAACACCATCCCGGCGACGCGGTCCGGGTGGCGGTCGGCGAACACGCGGATGATCGGGCCGCCCCAGCTGTGCCCGACGAGCACGACGGGGTCGGTCTCGTGGATCGCGTCGAGCACCGCCGTCAGGTCGTCCACGATGCGGTCGAGCGTGCGGTCGTGCGGGTCGGGGTCGCTGCCGACGTACCCCGCGCGGTCGTAGGACAACGTGCGGTAGCGCGCGCTCACCTCGCGTTGCGTGTGGATCCAGGACGAGGCGGGCGCGCTCATCCCCGCCTCGAAGACGATCAACGGTCCTGGTGCCCGTCCGGCCCGGACGGTGCGGATGGCGCGGCCGTCGGGCAGCGTGACGGTCTGCTCGGTCAGGCCGAGTCCGGGATCGGGCATCGCGGGCGCCCCTTTCACTCGTGCCAGGCGGGCGGGTGGCGGTCTTCCCACAGCCGCGCGCTTTCCAGCTGGGCGGCGAGGGCGAGGAGTTCGGCGTCCCGGCGGGCGCGGCCGGCGAGGTGCACGCCGTGCGGCAGCCCCTGGTCGTCCACGTGCGACGGCAGCGAGATCGCCGGCACCCCGGCGAGGTTCACCCACGGCGTGGGGCACGACCACTTGAGCATCAGGTCGGCCTCGTCGCCGGTGTAGTGGCCGATCGGCACCGGCGGGCCGTTCGTCGTCGGGGTGAGGACGACGTCGTAGTCGTCGGTCGCGGCCAGGAACGTGCCGGCGTAGCGGGCGAGCAACGCCTGCGCGGTGACGATGTCGTTGGCGGACAACGTGTCGTTGATCGCGAGCAGGCTCTTCGTGTACGGCCGCAGCAGTTCCGGGCGTCGCACCACCAGCTGGGTCACGGCGCCCACCTGGTAGGCGAACCACGTCAGGATCGCGCGGCTCACCGGTTCGTCCCAGCGGGCGGGCAGCGGAACCTCGACGACCTCGTGCCCGAGTCCGGTCAGCACCTCTTTCGCGCGTCCGACCGCCCGTTCGGCCTCGGGGTGGGTGGCTTCGGTGGTGCCGGTGTCCGTCCACGTCGCGACCTTGAGCGGACGACGGAGCTTGAGGGCTTGGGTGAAGCTGCCCTCGTTGCGCCACCCGTAGAGGTCGCCGGGCGCGGGCGACGCCAGGACGTCCAGCAGCAGCGCCGCGTCCTCGACCGTGCGCGCGATCGGTCCCTCGGTGCCCGCGCTCAGGAACGACACCGCGGGCGCCGGGCTCACCAGTCCCCTGCTGGGCTTGAACCCGACCAGGTGGCACGTCGCCGCGGGCGTGCGGATCGACCCGGCCCCGTCGCTGGCGTGCGCCACCGGCAACAGCCCCGCGGCCACCGCCGTGGCCGCGCCACCGCTCGACCCGCTCGAATACCTCGTTGGCGCGTAAGGGGTCACGGCCGGGTGCGGCGTGACGTCGTTCTCGGTGTAGCAGCTGGCACCGAACTCGGACGTGTTCGTCTTGCCCAGCAGCACCGCTCCGGCCTGCCGGATCAGCCCGGCCGTCCAGGAGTCCTGCGGCGGCACGAAGTCCCGCAGCGCCGCCGACCCGAACGTCGTGCGGACGCCCGCCGTGGCCGCGAGGTCCTTGACGCCGATCGGCAGCCCGAGCAACGGCGCCCGGTCCCCCGCCCCGAGTCGCGCGTCCGCCCTGTCCGCTTCCTCCAGAGCGGCGTCGTTCAGCGTCACGAACGCACCGAGACCTTCGTGCCTCTCGATGCGACCGAGGTAGTGCTCGGTCAGTTCACGCGAGCTGAACTCCTTGGCGCGCAACCCTTCCAGCTGCTGCGCCGCCGTCAGGTCGTGCAGCGTCACGACGTCACCGACGTCCCGGTGAGCAGCCGGTGCACCGACTCCGTCACCACGTCGAGCTCGTGCGGCGTCAGCGGCTCGCCCCCGAACATCCGCCGGTGCATCACCGGCCCTTCGAGCAGGTTGCCGACGAACGGCAGCTCCGGCACCTCGGCGATCTCGCCGCGCCGCACCGCCCGGGCGATGGCGTCCACCAGCGGCTGGGACCTGCGTGCGACCAACGCCCGGAACGTCCGTTCGGCGTCGCCGTCGCCGCGCAGGTCGGCGAGGAACCCGACGAGTCCGTCGTTCCACGGCTCGTTCCAGGCCCCGGCCAGGTCCTGCGCGAACGCCCTCAGGTCACCGCGCAACGTGCCGGTGTCGGGGTCGGGCACCGGCGGCAGGTAGGCGTCGAGCACGTCCGCCACCAGCCGCACCTTGCTGCGCCAGCGCCGGTACACGTCGGTCCGGTGCGCGCCGGCCTGGGCCGCGACCTGCGTCAACGTCAGCGCGTCGTAGCCGTTCGAGGTCAGCAGCGACCACGCCGTGGCCAGCAGCCGCTGTTCGAGCTCGGGATCCCGCGGACGCCCCGCCACCGGCAGCCCTCCAATTCGCAACAGGTTGTTGCGATACCGTAGAGGCCCCGGCGGGAGTCCACAAGGGTCGGTGCTCGCGCGGTCTCGCGCCGCCGGTCCGAGTCCCGTCCGGATCAGCGGCTCTCGACCACGCTCTCCCGCAGGTCGTGCATCGCCGCGGCGATCCCCACGTCCAGCGCGTCCTGCATCACCCGCGGCCGCCGCTCGGTCCGTCCGATCGGCGCGCTGCCCAGCGGCGGCCGGATCTGCAGGCAGTCCGGGTGCGTGGCGAGCAGGTTCTCGTCCTGCGCCCGGATCTCCTCCCGCCGCAGGAAGGCATCCATCACCCCGGGCGCGTGCCGGGCGCACCACCGCCCCAGCACCATCCGCTCGACCCGTGACGGCGGCGACCCCGCCTCCTCGTCCGCGCGCCGCGTGCGCAGGGCCACCACGTGCGTCGCTCCCTGGGCCAGCGCGGTCCGCACCGGGATCGTCTCGCTCAGCCCGGCGTCGACGTACGGGCGCCCGTCGATCACCACGGGAGGCCCGGCCAGCACGGGCATCGCGGCCGAGGCCCTCAGCGCCGTCTGGATGCCGAGCTGGTCGCGCACGTGCGGGTGCAGGTCGGTGGCCTCGCCGGTCAGGCCGTCGGTGGCCATCGGGTGGAACTCGACGGGGTTGTCGAGGATCTCCTGGAACCCCATCGGGTGGACCCGGGTGTAGATCGTGTGGATCAGGTGCCGGGTGTCCACGACGGGCCGTTTGCCGAACAGGCGGCGCGGGTCGATCGTCGTGCGCATGACGGCCGGGTCCCACCACGCGTGCTTGCTGCGGTCGGCCCGCCCGCACAGCAGCCACGCCGCGTTCAACGACCCGGCCGAGCTGCCGTAGACGGCGTCGAACAGCGGCAGCAGCCCCAGGCGTTCGATCGCCACCGTCATCCCGCTCGAGTAGACGCCCCGGGAGCTCCCGCCCTCGACCAGCAACACCAGGCGCGCACCGTCCGTGCGCTGCCCCGGCACGCTTCGCTGCAGCCCGCGTTCGCGCAGCAACTGGAGAACTGTCACCACTCCACAGTGCCACCCGGCGGCGAAACCCCCTCGGCGGAGTCCCTGGAGCGCTGCTACGGTGGAACGGAGATCAACCGAGGAGTGCGACGTGCTGGTGGGTGAAGACGACATCTCAGGGTGAGCCCTGGATGTGACAGGCCATCGCTGTGTGGTGGCCGGTTCAGTCGTCCCCTTTTCCACTCGCGCGACGTCTGTTCGCGCGCGGCACATCCTGAGGTCTCACACCCATGTCCGACGCATTCATCGTCGTGTCGTCCCTGTCGTTCTCCTGGCCGGACGACACCCCCGTGTTCGACGGCCTGTCCGTCTCGGTACCGGGCGGCCGCACCGGTCTCGTCGCCCCCAACGGCGCCGGCAAGTCGACACTGCTCAAGCTCGTCGCGGGCGCGCTGAAGCCGTCCGGTGGCAGCGTGTCCGTCGAGGGCGTCCTCGGCTACCTGCCGCAGGACCTGCCGCTCACGGCCGGGCTGACCGTGGCCGAGGTGCTCGGGGTCGCCGACGTCCTCGCGGCCATCCGCGCCGTCGAGTCCGGTGACGTCGCCGAGGAGCACTTCACCACCATCGGCAACGACTGGGACCTGGAGGAACGCACCCGCGCCCAGCTCGACCGCCTCGGGCTCGGCGATCTCGCGCTGGACCGCGGCCTGGGAACGCTGAGCGGCGGCCAGGTCATCTCGCTCGGCCTCGCCGCGCAGTTGCTGAAGCAGCCCGACGTGCTGCTGCTCGACGAGCCCACCAACAACCTCGACCTGGAGGCCCGGCACCGGCTCTACGACGTGCTGGACGACTGGCGCGGCTGCCTGCTCGTGGTGAGCCACGACCGGGCATTGCTCGACCGGATGGACCGCATCGCCGAGCTCGACGGCGGTGAGATCCGCTTCTACGGCGGCGACTTCAGCGCGTACGAGGAGGCCGTGGCGGCCGAGCGCGAGGTCGCGGAGAAGAACGTCCGCAGTGCCGAGCAGGAGGTCAAGCGCGAGAAGCGGGAGATGCAGCAGGCCCGCGAACGTGCCGCGCGCCGCGCCTCCAACGCCCAGAAGAACCTCTCCAACGCGGGCCTGCCCCGGATCTTCGCGGGCAACATGAAGCGCAACGCGGAGGTGTCGGCGGCCAAGGCCGACGGCACGCACGCCGCCCGCCTGGGTGCCGCCCGCTCGAAGCTCGACCAGGCCGAACGGGCCGTGAAGGACGAGCAGAAGATCAGCCTGGACCTGCCGCAGACCGTCGTCCCCGCCGGACGGACGTTGTTCGACGGCTCGGGCATCCGGGTGCGGGAGTTGTTCGACGGCCTGGACTTCGCGATCCGCGGCCCCGAACGCATCGCGCTGGCCGCCCCGAACGGCGCGGGCAAGTCGACGCTGCTGAGGGTGCTGCACGGGTCGCTGACCCCGGATGCCGGTGAGGTGAAACGGGCCGACGGCCGCGTCGCGTACCTGTCCCAGCGGCTCGACCTGCTCGACGACGGCCGCACCGTGGCCGAGAACCTGGCGGCGTTCGCGCCCGCCATGCCCCCGGCCGACCGGATGAACCTGTTGGCGCGCTTCCTGTTCCGCGGCAGCCGGGCGCACCTGCCGGTCGGTGTGCTGTCGGGCGGCGAACGCCTCCGCGCCACGCTCGCGTGCATCTTGTTCGCCGAGCCCGCGCCGCAGCTGCTGCTGCTCGACGAGCCGACGAACAACCTCGACCTGGTCAGCGCGGGCCAGCTGGAGAGCGCGCTGAACGCCTACCGCGGCGCGTTCGTGGTGGTGAGCCACGACGAGCGGTTCCTGAACGAGGTGAGGATCGACCGCTGGCTGCGCCTGGAGAACGGCAGGCTGCTGGAGGTCGCACGTGGCTGAAGCAGCCCTGGTGGCCACCGAACTCGTGCGCGGCTTCGCCGGCAGGCGGGTGCTCGACGGTGTCTCGCTGACCGCGGCGCCCGGCCGCCGGATCGGCCTGATCGGCGAGAACGGCGCGGGCAAGTCGACGCTGCTGCGCCTGCTGGCGGGCGTCGACCAGCCGGAGCGCGGCACGGTGCGGCGGCCCGCCGACCTGGGTTTCCTGCGGCAGGAGATGCCGTTCCCGGACGAGGCCACGCTCGCCGACGTGCTGGACAAAGCCCTGGCGCAGGCCCGCACCGACCTCGCCGAACTCGACCGGCTCAGCGCGCTGCTCGATGACCCGGCGATGCTCGCCGAGTACTCCGAGCGGCTCGAACTCGCGCAGCTGCACGAGGCCTGGGACGCGGACCGGCGCGCCGACGTCGTCCTCGGTGGACTCGGGCTGGGCGACGTCGGCCGGGACCGCGCGCTCGGCTCGTTGTCGGGCGGCCAGCGGCGGCGGCTCGACCTGGCGGCACTGGTGATCCGCCGGCCCACCGCCCTGCTGCTGGACGAGCCGACGAACCACCTGGACGACGACGCGGCGGCGTTCCTGGAGGACCAGCTCCGGGCGTTGCCGGGGACGGTCGTGCTGGCGAGCCACGACCGGGCGTTCCTGGACGCGGTCTGCACCGACCTGGTCGACCTCGATCCTGCGCCGGAGGGGCCGGTCCGCTTCGGCGGCACCTATTCCGGTTACCTGCACCAGAAACGGGCCGACCGCGACCGCTGGGAACGCCGGTTCGCCGAGGAGCAGGAGGAGATCGCCGAGGTCCGTTCGTCGCTGGACCTCATCGCGGGCCGGGTGACGCCGGACCGGCCGATGCGCGACGGCGACAAGATGGGCTACGGCGTGCGCGCGAACCGGGTGCAGAGCCAGATCTCCCGCCGGATCCGCAACGCCACCCGCCGGCTGGAGGAGCTGGAACGCGCCGCCGTCCCCGCTCCCCCGCGCCCGTTGCGCTTCGCCCCGGACGTGCTGGCCGTCGAGGCCGGGGAACTGGTGGCGCTGCGGGAGGTCCGGGTTCCCGGACGGCTGGCGCTCGACGCCCTCGACGTCCGCGACGGCGACCGGCTGCTCGTCACCGGCCCGAACGGCGCGGGCAAGTCGACGCTGCTGCAGGTGCTGTCCGGACGCCTGTCGACGGAAGGCGTCCGGCTCAGCCCCGGTGTGCGGGTGGGATCGCTGGACCAGGACACGTCGTTCGCCAACCCGCGGCTGACCGCCCGTGCCACCTACGGCCGTGCGCTCGGTGCCGAGCGGGTGGCGCGGGTGCCGCTGGATTCGTTGGGGCTGCTGCACAGGTGGGACCTCGGCAAGCCCGTCGGCTCGTTGTCGGTGGGCCAGCGGCGCAGGCTGGCGCTCGCGTTGCTGGTGGCCGATCCGCCGCACCTGCTGCTCCTCGACGAACCGACGAACCACCTGTCACCGACGCTGTGCGACGAACTGGAGGACGCGCTGGGGCAACGGGGTCCGGGCGCGATCGTGGTCGCGAGCCACGACCGGTGGTTGCGCAAACGCTGGCGGGGCAAGGAGATCGGCCTAAACCGCTGGACGGCGTCCGGATGATGGTGCGGTGGTCGTCTTCGAGTGCGCGGGGTGCGGTGCGGCGCTGACCGCTGCCCTGACCCAGGTGGACCGCCCCGACCACGAGGGCATCGAGTGGGGCAACAGCACCAGCTTCACCCCGCCGCTGCTCGCGGACGGCACCTACGCCGCCCAGGGCGACTTCCTGGTCGCCCCTGGCGACGTCCGCGGCCTCTCGTGGATCGGCTACGAGGGGTACTGCTGCGGCGTGAACGCCTCCGCCGAACCGAACCTGGCCTGCGCGTGCGGACGACCGGTGGCGACCCGCGTGGACGACTGCTCGTTCTGGCAGGTCGTCGAGTTCGCGCCGGGCGCCGTGCGTCCGGTGGGCTCACCGGAGCCCGTGCGGCCGTGGGAGGACTTCGACTGGAACGGCCCGTCGCCGGAGGACGGCGACCTGTGGTGGGAGCGCCGCGTGGAGATCGCCGCCGGGGTCGCCGCCGGACGCGTGCTGCGCGCGGCGGAGGGCGCACCCGTGTCCGTTCCGGACGGTCCGCTGGCCGCGGTGTTCCGGCGCGCCTTCGACGAATGGCGGCCTCCCGGGGGTGCGCCGAAGTCCCTCGCGCTGGCCGGACCGGGCGTGACCGGCGAGGCCGACCTGCTGCTGGTGCCGCGGCACCCGCAGACCGGGCAGGCGTGGCCCGGCGGGTCGGTGGCGGTGTCCGCCGAGCTGTGGGTGCTGCTCGCGCGGGACGTGCGCCCGGTGCTGCCGAGGACCGGTGGCCAGTGGGCGGACAGCCTGCGCGACGTGCCGATGCCGCCCCGGCCGCACGACGTCGTCCCCGCGCACTGGGCGATCCGCCGCGTGTTGCGGGAACAGCGTTGATCAGCGGATCTGGCCCTCCAGCTCGGCCAGGACGTGCTGCAGCCGGCGCACCTTCGGGTGGTCTTGGCCGTGCGTGTTCCGCAGTCCCGCGATCGCGTCGCGCAGCAGGGGGATCGCCTCCGCCTGGCGGCCCTGGTTCGCCTTGGTCGCCGCCAGGTCGACCTGCACGTCGAGGGTCGCGTGGTGGCCGGGTCCGTAGACCCTCCGGTACCCGGCGAGGACCTCGACGAGGCGGCGTTCGCTCTCCTCGAGCCGGCCCACGCGGGCGAGCACGGCGGCGTGGTTGAGGCGGGCGGTCCAGGTGTCCTTGTGGTCGGAGCCCAGCTGCCGCGTGCTGTCGGTGATCAACTGGCCGAAGATCTCCAGGGCCTCGGCGGCCTGGCCCTGGTGGAGCAGGACGGCCGCGAGGTTGCTCCGCGCGACCCCGAGCAGGCGGTCGGACGCGGCATCGGGCGTGGACAGGATCTGCCGGTACAGGCTCTCGGCCTCGGCCAGCCGGGCGGGTGTGCCGCGCAGGGTGCCGGCGAGGGAGTTCATGCTGCGCAGCGTTTCCGCGTGGGCGAGGCCGAAGGCGCGGATCCGGCGCGCGACCGTGTCCCGCATCAGGCCCTCGGCCTCGTCCGGGCGGCCGAGGTCCATCAGCACGTGAGCCAGGTTCGTGGCGATCTTCAGCGTCTGGTCGTCGTTCTGGCCGCGCAGCCGTTCCCATCCGGACAACGCCTCGCGCAGCCGCGGCTCGGCCGTCTTCGGGTGACCGTTGTCCTGCAGGAGCCGGGTGAGGTCGTTGAGCGCCGGAAGCCTGACCTCCTCGTCGTCGCAGTGGTCGGCGACCCACTCCAGCAGTTCCACGGCTTCGGCGAGCCGCTCCGGCTTCGTGGCGATCTCGACGGCGTAGAGGTGCGACGCGCGGTGGGTCTCGACGTGGTGCGGACCGAGCGTGTCGAGCTTGTTCTTCAGGTCGAGCCCATAGGCGTACTCCGGGGTCATCGACACCTTGACGTCGATCAGCGGGATGTCGCCCGGCCGCTCCGTGTAGCTGATCTCGGCACTGCCGTAGTCCCCGGTGACGTGGTCCGTGGTCGTCTTCGCCCGCCGCTTCTTCCTGCCGAACACCATGGCTCATGCCTAGTGCAGCGGCGGTCCCCGGCGGACCCTGTTTCCCGCTATTGACCCGAATGGAGGTGTGCGGCCCACAGCGCCGGCGTCTTGCCGAACCGGGCGCGGCAGCTCCGGACGGCGTGGTGCAGTGCCACCGCCACCTCCTCACCGGCGGCCACCCGCTGGTGCAGGTCGACGGCGACCTGGCGGGCCACGAGGTCGTTCACCTGCCACAGCGTGCCCACGACCTGCGGGTAGCCGGCGAGCTGGAACGCCGAGACCAGGTGCAGGCTCTCGTCCGCGACGCGCGGGCCTCCCAGCGAGGTCTCGCAGGCCGACAACACCGCGAGCCGGACCCCGGAGAGGTTCAGCGAGGCGAGGTCGAGGACCGAGAGCGGGCCGTCGTGCAGCCGGAGGTGTCCCGCGGACGGGTCGTCCGGGTCGCTCGCCGCGTGGCAGGCGAAGTGCGCTGACGTGTGCGTGGTCAGCGCGGCGCGCACACCCGCCGCGGTCGCGTCCTCGCCGCTCAGCACCGTGGCCGAGGTCAGCGCCCTGATCGCGTCGGCCTCCCTGCGCACACCTCTCAGCACGGCCGTTCCCGGCGCGTTGTCGACCGCCACGACCACCAGGTCGTCGCCGTGCCGCGGGAGCCGTTCCCTCGCGTGCAGCAACGCGCGCAGGGTGGGCGTGTAGGACGACACGACCCGGTCGAGAACCGTTGCGCCGTCCGGGAAGCGGCCGGCGGCGTGGATCGGGAGCAGGGCGAGGGTGCCGACCGGCGACCACCACACCCGCGGCCAGTCCCCCGCGGGCTCGGCCGTGTACCCGAGGCGGGTCAGCACGGGCTGGGCGACGTGGTCCCACAGCCAGGCGAGCACGGCGGTGATCGTCGCCTGTGCCTCGACCTCGTTCGCGCCGGGCTTGCGCGAAGCCGCGAGCGCCGCACCGAACGCCTCGGCCTGGTCGCCGACGGAATCCGGTGTCACGCCGGGGAGTTCGACCACGGTGACGCCGTCCGGCCGCACGATCAGGGCGTCGCTGCGGAACAGCCCCACGTTGACCAGCACCACCGGACCGTCCACAGCGGACGCCAGGAGCTCCGGGAGTTCCGGCGGTGCCAGGAAGTCCGCGAAACCCGGCACCGCACGCACCTCGCCGAGCAGCTCCTCCATCCGGACGTCGACGTCGTGGCGGTCGTCCGCGGGGACGCCCTCGACGTGCACCGACGGGGCGAGGCGTTCGAACGCCTCCTCCACCCGTGCGGCGAGCCCCGGTGCCACGGCGCGCAGCCGGGACAGGTCGACGCGGCTCTGCAGCAGCTGCCCGCCCAGCACACCGCGGCCGAGTTCCAGCAGGCGCACCGCCGTCTCCGGGTCCCCCGCGTGCACGGCGCAGGCGGCGGCATCGGCCGCGAGCCCTTCGAGCTCGGCCAGCGCCCGCTGCTGGTCGGCGCGGGCCAGCCGCCGCGGCACCACCCTCGGCAGCAACCCCACCGCGAAGGCGTAGGCGTCCCTCGCGCGCGGCCACCGCCCGGCCACGGCCTCGGTGAGCGCCCACGAGCGCGCCGCCGCGATCCGCTTCGCCGGGCGCAACGCCTCGATCCCGGCGGCGTCCCGGAAGGCCTGGCCCGCAGCGGCCAGCGCGCCGAGATCGCCGGTGCGCTCGGCCTGCGCCTGCACGACCTCGCCGTAGTTGAGCAACGACTCGGCACGCACGGTCGTGTGCGGCGCACTCGCCCTGACCGCGTTGCTGAGCGCGGTGACCGACCGGCGCAGCGACTCCTCGTCGCCGCGGAACCGGTGCTCGGCGAACCACACCCGGCCGAGGTTGCCCAGCGCCACCACGTGGTCGGGGTCGCCGTAGGGTTCCGTGTCCGCGACGGACGAGAACACGGTGGTGGCCTGCACCAGGTCGAGTTCCATCCCGGTGCGCCGGAACCGTTCGTAGTGCAGCAGTCCGAGGAGCAGGGGGATGGTGGCCGCCTTGCTGCCCCGGCCCCGCGCCGCGTGCCCGACCTCGACGGCCTGGTCGAGCAGGTCGACGTCCCCGGTCAGCTCGACCAGGGCCAGCACCGCGTTCAGGTAGTTCTCGCACTGGTTCCCCCAGGACCTCGTCCCCGGTTCGCCGTCCTCGACCACCTCGCGCAGCAGAGCCACGCCTTCCCGCAGGGCGGCGACGTCCCCGGTCTGCTCACCCCGGTGCCGCAACGCGGCGGCCAGGTTGACGCGGGAGAACGCCGCGCGGGGGTCCGCGGCGGCCACCCTCAGGTGCCTGATGGCGCTCTCGCGCGCCGAGTCGTCACCCGTCTGCTCGGCGAGCCGCAGCTGCACGTCACCCAGGAGGTTGAGGCGCAGGAGGTAATGCGTGTCATCAGGCGGTGTCAGCCTGACGCTCTCCGTCAGCACGGCGACGGCTTCGACCAGTGCCTCCATGTCGTCGGTGAACGCGTGCAGCGCCGACAACGCCTTGCCCAGACCGAACGCGGTGGACGGGTCCGGCGGCAACCGGCGTGCCGACGCGACCGCCTCGGTCGCGTGGCTCTCCTCGCGCAGGTGCTCGGCCAGCAGGACCAGTGTCTCGACCCGCATCACCGCCACCACCACGCGTTCGTCCTCGGCGAGGACCGGCATCGCCTCGTCGCACGCGGCGAGCGCCTCCCGCAGTGCCGCGACGTCGCCGAAGTGCTGGAAGTGGTCGAGCAGCAGGGAACCGAGGTTGATCCGCAACGGGTACCGGATCGGGTGATCGCCCACGTACCCGAGCGCCTGCCGCAGCAGCGAGACCCCTTCCAGCAGATCGGTGACGTCACCGGCCTGCCGGTACCGATCGCGCAACAACATCGCGAGGTCGCCCATCGCGTTGATCGACCCCTCGGCCGCGTGGCGCCGGTTCCACTCGATCTCGTCGTCGAAAGGAGACACCCTGCGACGCTATCCTCAGCGGGATGATCTCCGAGCAGTTGGCCGTGCTGTGCGAACGCCTCGCTGACAGCGCCGGCGGGGTGCGCGCCTCGCCCCGGATGGCGGCGCTGGCCGAGTCGATCGCCGGCCGGGTGCGCGCGGGCGCCGAGCCCGCCGACGTCGCCGACGACTTCGACGCGCTGGAGGAGATGCTGCTGCAGGCCGGGCACGCCGCCGGGCTGAGCCCGGTCCGCTCGTACGACCGGCTGCCCGGCGCCGGTGACGGGCACCGGGTCCTCGAGGTGCTCCGGTGTCCGGGCGGTTCCTGTCCCCGCGTGGAACTGCCGGGCGCGCGGCCGGTGCCCTGCGCCGTGCACCTCAAGCCCATGGTCGTGCAGAGGCTGCCTTCGTGACCAAGTTCCTCGAGGCCCTGGGTGGCAAGCTGGCCGAACGCTGGCTCGCGCTGCTGCTCGGGCCCAGTCTGCTGCTGATGATCGTGACGCTGGTGGGGACGGTCCTCGGCCATCGGCGCTGGCACGACACGGCCCTGCTGCTCAGCAGGCTCAACCGGTGGTCCACCGAGCCGGCGCTGCGCAACGCGGGCACCCTGGTCCTGCTGCTGGCCGTGGTCCTGACCGTGTCGGCGGGCCTGGGGGTGGCGGCCGGCGCACTCGGCGCGGCGGTGGAACGGCTGTGGCTCGCAAGGCGTCCGCGGTGGCTCGCCCGGCGCCGCCAGCGCAGGTGGGACGCCGCCCAGGACGCGTTCAACCGGGCCCTGCTGGAGGCGGCGCGGGCCGAGAACTCCCCCGCGGCGGCGGAACGGGCCCAGGACCTCAACGCCCGGCGCAACCGGATCAGCATCGCCCGGCCGGTCCACGCGTTCTGGCTCGGCGACCGGATCACCGCCGTCGACACGCGGCTGTGGGAGACCTACCGGCTCGACCTGGCCTCGGTGTGGCCGCGCCTCTGGCTCATCCTGCCGGAGGACGTCCGAGCCGAGATCACGGCCGCTCGGGCCCGGCTGACCGCCGCGAGCCGGCTGGCGGGCTGGGCGGCCGGCTACCTGGCCGCGGGCGTCGTGTGGTGGCCCGCCGCCGTCATCGCCGTCGGCACGGCCCTCACCGCGCGACGCCGTGCCAGGGTCGCCGCGGTCGCGTTCGCCGACCTCACCGAGTCAGCGGTCGACCTGCACGCCAGGGCTCTGGCGGAAAGCCTCGGCATCACGTGCGAGGGCAAGCTGACCGAGGACGTCGGCGCCGAGATCACGACGATGCTGAGGAAGCGGACGTGACGGCGGATCACCCGGTGGTCCGGTCGCGCCGCAGTCGCCACGAGCCCCACGTCCACCCGGCCACGAGAGCGCACGCGACGACCCCGGTCAGGTGCCCGAGCGCCAGCGCGAGCAGGCCCATCGACGCGGTGAGCGCCAGGAGAACCGCGTAGGCGTGCCGGCCGCGTTCGCGGGCCGCGGGCATCTCGGTTCCTTGCAACGTCTCCGCGAGCTTCGGGTCCTCAGTGGACAGTGCGTGTTCGATCTCGCCCAACGTCCGGCGTTCGCTCTCACTGAGCACGACGCACCTGCCCGTACGGCACCGCGTTCAGCACCGTGATGCGGACCGTGGCACCGCTCGGCGTCCGGTACGCACGCTGCTCGCCCTGGCGGGCGCCGTTCACCGCGGAGCCCAGCGGCGAGTCCGGGGAGTACACCTCGGTCGTACCGTGTTCGGCACCGCGGACGCCGAGCAGGAACGTCTCGGTCTCGCCCGTGTCGTCGAAGCTGACGGTGAGCACCATGCCGGGTTCGGCGACGCCGTCGTCCGGCGGGTCCTCGCCCACGATCGCGTTGACGAGCAGGTCCTTGATCTGGCGGATGCGCGTCTCGCGGTCCCGCTGGGACAGGAAGCCCGACTCGCCGGGTTCGTCGTGGTGGCGCACCGGGGACAGCAGGGTCATCAGCTCGTTGCGGAGGCGGTGGTGCGCCTGCGGCGAGAGCCACACGCGCGGGGTCGTGCTCGTCATGTTCGCTCCATGGGTTGGGTGCCGTCAGGGCGACCTGGGGGAGGCATCGCCCTGACGGCGGGGGTGTCCGCGTCAGCCGGGTTCGGTCGGCTCTCGACTCGCGCGGACGGGAACGGGGCCGCGCAGCACGGCCTCGAAGTCGTGGGCGTAGCCGGTCGCCACGTCCAGGAGGATGTCGCGCTGCACCCGGAGGAAGTCGTTCTCCTTGCGCAGCCAGGCGAGCTCGGCGCGCTCGTCGTCGGTCAGCGGCGGTTCGGTGGACACGCCGGCGTCACCGGAGCGGGTCGAACTCGCGCAACGCGGCGGGCTGTTTGCCGGTGGTGATCTGCTCCGCCAGCAACCTGCCGGTGACGGGTCCCTGGGCGAGGCCCCACATGCCGTGGCCGCCGGCCACGTAGACACCGGGCAGGCGGGTCGCGCCGACGAGAGCGCGGCCGTCCGGGGTCACCGGGCGGGGGCCGACCCAGACGTCGGTGCGGTCCTCCCAGCGCACGCCGTCCAGCAACGGCCGGGCGGACGCGATGATCGCGTCCACGCGGGCCTCGTCGGGCGGTGCGTCGGGGCCGCGGAACTCCATGGTGCCCGCGACGCGGAGGCCGCCCTGGTACGGCGTGCAGGCGACGCGCACCTCGGGCAGGTAGACCGGCCCGGGGACCGGTTCCCGCACGGGCACCGTGAACGAGTAGCCGCGCCCGGCGCGCACCGGCGTGCGGACGCCGGTCGCCGCGGCCAGGCCCGGCAGCCAGGCGCCGGTGGCCAGCACGACGGCGTCGGCGGAGATCCGGTCACCGTCCTTCGTCACCACGGTCGCGCAGCCACGCCCGGCGCGGACGTCGACCGCTTCGAGGGTGCGCAGGGAGGCGCCGCGGGCGACCACCGCGCGTCCCAGCGCCCGCACGAACTCGCCGGGGTCGACGAACCGCTGCCCGTCGACGCGCACGCCGGCCGTGATCGCGGACGAGGCGAGCGGCACGTGCTCGCGCAGGTCCGCCGTGGACAGCCGGACGTGGTCGACCTGCTGTCCCGCCGCCGCGAGGCGTTCGAGCTCCCGCAGCAGACCACGCGCCTGCCCGGCGGAGGTGAAGGCGGCGGTGATGGGCGCGTCGACGGTGGGCGCCTCGACGCCGTTGGCGGTGAGCACGTCGTAGGCCTCGACGCTCTCCTCGTTGAGCGGGAGGTTCGCCCGCACGGCCCTGGTCCACGACGGCCACCGGCAGTGCGCGGCGAAGCGCACGAGGAAGGACCACAGCTTCGGGTCGGCGGTCAGCGGGACGTGCAGCGGCGCGGCCGGGTCGAGCACCGAGCGCAGGCCGTACCTCAGCACGGACGGCTCGTTCAGCGGGATCGCCAGTCCCGGTGCGATCCACCCGGCGTTGCCCCAGGACGCTCCCGCCGCGACCCCGGTCCGGTCGACCACGGTCACCTCGACCCCGCGTTCCTGCAGGAACCACGCCGCGGACAGACCGACCACGCCCGCGCCGACCACCACCGCGGTGCGCGGACCGCCGTCCAGGCGCTCGACGCCATCCATCCCGTCCTCCTGTCCTCGGGGCAACCGATTCCAGGGTGGGGTGCAGCAGGACCGAACCGCTTGTCCGATTCCTACAATCGACGGTCAGCGGTTGTCGGTTTCCGACACCGTCGCGGCGAGGTCGATCAGCATCGCGACCCGCTTGGCCGCGTCGTCCAGACCGAGGGCGGTCACCTCGCTCATCTTGCGGAGCCGGTTGCGCACGGTGTTGCCGTGGACGCCGAGGCGCTCACCGGCGACGGTCAGGTCGCCCTGCGCCTCGAGCCACGCGCGCAACGTCGCGACGTGGTCGGTGCCGTGCTCGGCGTCGTGCCGGCGCAGGTCGGCCACCGGTCCGCGGGCAGGCGCCCGGCCGACCCGTGCCGCGGTCCGCAGGCGCTGCAACAGGATCTCGTCCCACGACTCGTCGTACGCGGGCGCGCGGGGCGCACCGGCCTCGTGCAGCGCCAGGCACTCGTCCGCCTCCTGCCGCGCGGCGGGCAGGTCCGCGGGCTCGGCGACCCCGCTGATCCCCGCGGACAAGGTCACGTCGGCGGGCAACGACGCCCTGAGCACGGCCAGCCACTCCCGCGCCGCCGCGACCCGCTCCCCCGGCAGGACCGTGTAGACGCTGTTGCCGGCGACCGCGCTGCGTCCCGGCCGGGACCAGCCGAAACCGGTGGTCGCCTGGTCGAACGCCTGCAGCACCGCCGCGTGCCGTTCGTCGCCGACCTGCGCCCGGACCGCGACGACCCTGGCGGGCCCCGGCGGGAGGCCGAGCTGGCTGATCACCGTGGCGGCGTCGGCCGTGCCCTCCAGGAGCCGGGTCACCCACTCCGACTCCACCTGGCGTTCCAGGTCCGCGCTGGCCCGCGACCGCAGCAGGTGCAACGCCACGATCCGGGCGCCGTCGGTCAGCGCGGTCCGCCGGACGCCTTCCAGCGGCGCGGGGCAGGCCACCCAGATGGTGCCCAGCAGCTCCCGGCCGACCCGGACCGCGACCACCATCCGCCCGGTCAGACCGCGACCGGGGTCCCCGGCCACGAAGAGCGGCTCGTCGGAGTCCCGCAGGTGCGCGCCCACGCCCGCCGCGTCGAACACCTCCTGGACCCACGCGGGCGTCCGGCGTCCCATGATGGTCTCCAGCCTGGCCGCGTCGACCTCCTGCTGGGGGCCGGAGTAGGCCAGCACGCGGGACAGCCGGTCCTCGATGGTCACCGGGCCGCCGGTGGCGGCGGTGAGGCTGTCGGCGAGGGCGAACAGGTCGGTGGGCCCGCGCCCGGACTCGGTCTCCCGCCCTTCGAGCACCAGCCCGTAGACGACACCCGCCAGCTGGCTCCACGACAGGGACGGGTCGGCCAGCATCACCGCGACCCCGGCGACCTCCCCCGCGGCGACGGCCTCGTCCCGCAGTTCCTCGCCGCCGCGGACGAGCACGACGACCGCACGAGCCGCGGTCGCCGAGGCCACGGCCTCCCCGACGGACCCGGCTCCCACGGCGAGGTACACGTCACCGACCTCGGTGCGGTCGTCCGCGGCGTCGCGCAGGACGACACCGCGCAGCTCGGCCGAGCGCGACGCCGGGCCGCAGCACAACCGGACCCCGTACCCGCCCAGCACGTTGACCAGCCGGTCCAGCCTCACCATGACGCCACCGTAGACGCCGGGGCGGGGAGCGGCCGCGCCTCCTCAGTGGAGGGACCAGCCGGAACGACCGCGGACGCTCCTCGCTCCGAGCGAGCCGAACGACCTCGCTGGCGCCTTCACCGCGGTGGTGGCGGGACCGGGTGCCGCGCGACCAGCGGACCTGCTGCGGGTGCCGCTGCACCCGCAGACCGGAGAGGCATGGCCCGGTGCTGCGGTGGCGGTGCCCGCCGACCTGTGGCGCTTGCTCGCCCACCACGTGCGCCCGGTGCTGCGGTGGCGGTGCCCGCCGACCTGTGGCGCTTGCTCGCCCACTACGTGCGTCCGGTGGTGCCGAGGACCGGTGTCGGCCGAGCTGCGCGACGCCGCCCTGCCACCCCGCCCGCGCGACGTCGCCCTGCTCACCGGGCGGCCCGGCGCGAACTGGCCAGGTCGAGGTTTCGAGGCGAGGTCAGCCGTCCGTCGTGGACCTCGGCGATCCGGTCAACTGCCGTGAGGTGCGTGCGGTCGTGCGTGACCAGGACCGTCGCGGTGGCCTGCTGGTGGGTGAGGCGGGTGATCAGGTCGAGCACGGCGGCACCCCGTTCGTGGTCGAGGGCGCTCGTGGGTTCGTCGACCAGCAGGACCACCGGGTCGTTCATCAGGGCGCGGGCGATGTTCACGCGCTGGCGTTGCCCGCCGGACAGCTGGTGCGGGCGGCGGTGCGCCTGCGGTGTCAGGCCCACGGCGTCGAGGAGGTCCAGGGCACGGGTGCGGGCCTTGGCGGGCTTCCGGCTCATCACCTGGAGCTGTTCGGCGGCGGTGAGGGCGGGCAGCAGGTTCGGCTGCTGGAAGACGATGCCGATCTGGCGGCGCCGCAGGTCGGTGAGCTCTCCTCTCGTCAGGTCCGCGGTCGAGGTGCCGCTGATCGTGACGGTGCCGGTGTCGGGCGTGATGAGGGTGGCGGCGACGGCGAGCAGGCTGGACTTGCCGGAGCCGGACGGGCCGACCACGGCGGTCAGGGTGCCGCGCGGCACGTCGAGGGTGACCCGGTCGAGTGCGGTGAGGCGGGTGTCGCCGTCGGGGTAGGTGAGGGTGACGTCGGTCAGGGCGAGACTCATCGGACGCTCCCCAGGGCGGTCAGCGGGTCGACGGACGTGATGCGGCGGACGGCGAGACCGGCGCCCAGCAGGCCGAGTCCGACCGTCACGGCTGCCGGGACGAGCACGGTGCCGGGCGTGAGGACGAACGGGATCGCCGAGCCGGCGAGCGCGGTGCCGAGTGCCGCGGCGAGGCCGGTTCCGATCAGGGTGCCGCCGGCGAGCAGGAGCACGGCCTGGCCCAGCGCGTCCTTGAGCAGCCCGGAGGTGGTGGCGCCCAAGGCTTTCAGCACCGCGATGTCGGCGCTGCGCTGCACGGTCCAGACGGTGAAGAACGCACCGATGACCAGGGCCGAGATGACGAACAGGAAGCCGCGCATCAGTTGCAGGGAGCCGTTCTCGGAGGTGTAGGAACCGATGGCGGACAGGGACTCGTCCTTGGTGACCGTCTTCGTCCCGGCCGCCTGGTCGGTGGCGCCGAGGTCGGCGCGTGACGTCGTCAGGGCGAGCACGGTCGCCATCGCGCCGGTCGGAGGGGCGGCGGCGCGCCAGACGTCGAGGGTGGTCCAGATGACCGGGGTGTGGCTGAACGACGCGTCACCGGACACGGCGGTGACGGTCAGCCGCCGTCCCGCCACGACGAGGCCGTCACCGAGCCCGGTCCCCAGGTCGCGAGCGGCCACAGTGGACAGCACGACCGAGTTCTCGGTGAGTGCGGCCGGGGCGATGGCGGATCCGGCACGGACGCCGAAGACCGAGACGCCTGCGCTCCGGTCGCCCGCGGTCACCTTGGTGGTGGTGATGCCGAGGGGCTCGGCGCTGCTCACGCCTGGCGTGGCCGCCCACTGCCGCCACTGCGCCTCGGTGACGGCCGAGTCGGCGTACGACAGGCCGGGGGCGAAGGCGATGTGGTCGGCGGGCAGACCGGTGACGGCGGAGACGTTCTGGCGCCCGAGCCCGGCGGTCAGCCCGGACAGCAGGCCGACCAGCAGCGTGATCAGCACGATGACCGAACCCATCAGGGCGAAGCGGCCCTTGGCGAACTTCAGGTCTCTCCAGGCGACGAACAACGGCCTGGTCCTTTCCGGTGGGGTTCGGGGACTTCTCCACGATCTCCGCCGGAGCCCTGGTCGCGGATCTGGCCGGGGATGGCTCTTGCCCGGCAGAAAGACGGCGCCCCGGTTGTACCTTTCGACAGAGGTGGTCACCGCCGGTGCTGCGTAGCCTGGACTCACTGTGAACGCCACTCCCGCTGTCGCCCCGATCAACCAGGTGCTGACCCGATGCCTGCACCTGCTGCTGCTCGCGCTGCTCGCGCTGGCGGCGACACGGGCCGTGACGGGCGGGCAACCCCAGGCAGCGGCCGTCACCGTGGTCGCCGTGCTCTGCGCGGCGGTGTACGCGCTCGGACCTCTGTCCCCCAGGGTCCGCTCGTCGCGGGTGGTCGCCGCGCGATGGATGGGTGCCGTCACCGTCGCGTGGCTCGTTTTGGTGGTCCTGACACCGGACGGCGTGTGGGTCGCGTTCCCGCTGTACTTCCTCCAGCTCCACCTGCTGCCGCGGCGGGCGGGCCTGGTCGCGGTGTCCGTCACGGCGCTGGTCGCGATCGCCGCCTTCGCCGCGCACCAGGGCACGTTCAGCCCTGCCGCCGCGATCGGCCCGGCGCTCGGTGCCGCCGTCGCGGTCGCGGTCGTGTGGGGCTATCAGGCGCTGTACCGGGAGAACGAGCAGCGGCGGCGGCTGATCGAGGAGCTCACCGCGACCCGCGCCGACCTCGCGGCGGCCCAGCACGACGCCGGGGTATTGGCCGAACGGGAACGGCTGGCCCGCGAGATCCACGACACGCTCGCCCAGGGGTTGTCGAGCATCCAACTGCTGCTGCGCGCCGCCGGGCGTGCGCTGCCCGACACCGGAGGCAAGGCGGCCGGGTACGTGGAGCAGGCCCGGCAGGCCGCCGTGGACAACCTCGCCGAGGCCCGCCGGTTCGTCGCCGCGCACACGCCGCCGGCGCTCGACGGCACGACGCTGGCGGGCGCGGTGGCACGGCTGTGCTCGGCCACCCCGGGAACGCGGTTCCACCTCGACGGCGACCCGGTCGCGCTGCCGATCGCCCACGAGGTCGCGCTGCTGCGGATCGCCCAGGCCGCCCTCGCCAACACGGTCCGGCACGCGAACGCGACCACCGCCGCCGTCACCCTGAGCCACCTCGACGACGAGGTCGCTCTGGAGATCGCGGACGACGGCGTCGGCTTCGACCCGTCGCTCCCGTTTCCCGACGGGTTCGGACTGGCTGCCATGCGCTCCCGCGCCCGTGCGCTGGGCGGCTCGCTCACGGTCCGATCGGCTCCCGGTGAGGGTGCGGTGCTGACCGCGCGGCTCCCGCTGGCCCGATCGTGATCCGCCTGCTGCTGGCCGACGACCACCCGGTGGTGCGTGCGGGTCTGCGGGCCGTGCTGGAGACCGAACCCGGACTCGTCGTGGTCGCCGAGGCCGCCACCGCCGAGGAGGCGGTGGCGCGGGCGCTCCAGGGTGACGTCGACGTCGTGCTGATGGACCTGCGGTTCGGTGCCGGCATGACCGGGGCCGAGGCCACCGCCGCCATCACCGCGCGGCCCGGCGCACCCCGCGTGCTGATCGTCACGACCTACGACACGGACGCGGACACCCTGCCCGCGATCGAGGCGGGCGCCACCGGGTACCTGCTCAAGGACGCGTCGCCGGAGGACCTCGCGGCCGCCGTGCGCACCGCCGCCGCCGGACGCAGCACCCTGGCCCCCACCGTCGCCGACCGGCTGCTGACCCGGATGCGCATGCCCGACGCCGCGCTGACCCGGCGGGAGATCGAGGTGCTGTCGCTGGTCGCCGACGGCCTGTCGAACCGGGCGATCGCGGCGCGGCTGCACCTCACCGAAGGCACGGTGAAGTCGCACCTGGCCCGCTGCTACCCCAAACTCGGTGTCGACTCGCGCACGGCCGCCGTGGCCACCGCCACGGACCTCGGACTCATCCGCCGCTAGCTGACAAGATCAGCTTCGTGGGCACTGGGAACAGGTGGGTGATCGCGCTCGTCGGCGGTCCGTCCGGGGTGGGCAAGAGCAGGCTGAGCTACCCGTTGGCACAGCGGCACGGCGCCGCGCTGGTCGAGGTGGACGACCTCGTCGTGGCGGTGCAGAGCATGACCACGCCGGAGCAGCACCCCGACCTGCACCACTGGCTGACGCACCCGTACCACGACGGGCTGTCGGCGGAGCACGTCGTGGAACGGCAGGTCGCGCTCGCGGAGGCTTTGGTGCCCGCGCTCGACGCCGTCGTCCGCAACCACCTCGACGCCGGTGACCGGGTCGTCGTGGAAGGCGACTACGTGCTGCCGTCGTTCTGCGCTCGTTGGGCGGCCACGGGCCGGGTCGCCGGCGTAATCGTGCACGAACCGGACGAGGAGCAGGTGCTCGCCAACTACCTGGCGCGGGAACCTTCGTCGGGCCCGCAGGCGCACCGGGCCTCGGTCAGCGTCCACCACGGACAGTGGCTCGTGGAGCAGGCCGAGCGGCACGGCGTTCCCGTGCTGGCCCCGCGGCCGTGGAGTTCCGGTCTCGACCGCCTGGACGACCTGCTCGGCTCCTGAGAACGGCGAGCAGCCCCGGACCTGGCACGGTCCGGGGCTGCTTTCGCGCTGGTGGGTCAGAGACCCAGGCCGAGGCCCTCGGTGAGGCCGCCGACGCCGTCGAGCGCGTCGAGGCCGGCCGTGTCGCCCAGGACGTCGCCGCCCAGTACGGAGCCGCCGAGGACGTTGCCGACGGTGCCGTCGACGACGCTGTGGACGGTCTCGTGCACGCCGCTGACCGGCGCGACGTCCGGGACGACGTCGTGGACGATCTCGGTGACGTGGGTGACGTCGGTGGTGGCCGCGCCGAGCACGCCGGGCACGCCGTCGACGGAGACGATCTCGGTCGCGCCGGTGACGGTGCCGAGGACGCCGTTGACGTCGGCCACACCGGTCAGGCCGGTCGCGGTGCCGAGCAGGTCGCCGGAGCCGACGAGGCCCGTGACGTCGCCCAGGTCGGCGACGTTGCCGAGGTCCGTGATGTTGCCGAGGTCGGTCACGTTGCCCAGGTCGGTGACGTCGCCCAGGTTCGCGACGTTGGCCACGTTGCCGAGGCCGGTGACGCCGTCGAGGGTGTCCGACAGGTCGCAGTGGCCGGCCAGGTCGCCGACCAGGCCGGTCGCCGCGCCCACGTTCGCGAGGCCCGTGACGGCGCCGAAGGACGAGAGGCCGTTGACGTCCGCGACCGAGACGGCGTCGAGCACCAGCGGGAGGATCTCCTGGACGTCACCGGGGGTGATGTCGCTGAGACCGCAGGCGCTGAGGACGCCCTCGGGGTCGAGGTCGAACGCCGACAGGGCGCTCGGGTCGTTCAGGAGGTTCAGGGCGAACTCCTGCAGCGTGGCCGGCTGGGCCTCCGCCGGCACGGCCGCGGGGGTGGCCGGGACGGCGACCTCGGGCGCGACCGGCTGTGCGGGCTGCTGCGGGGTGGCCGGCTGGATGTCCTGCTGCATCATGGAACTGGAGCTCCCTTGGGGCAATGCGGGGGATGTTGACGGGAACCGTATTGAGATCAACATCCCCCGGCATCGGGTGCGATCCCTAGATTTCGAGCGGCCGAACTCCTTAGGGGCCACGGGTCACCCGTTAGGGGGATGCCATCACTCGTTAGGGGCCATCTGTCACGCCATGTCGAAACGGCGGCGCCGGCTTCGACGTGGTTGTGCAAGCACGTCCGCACGACCTCTTGGAGGACCGATCATGACCGGACTACCGCCCGTCACCGACCTGGCCACCTGGCAGAAGGCCCGCGACGAGCTCCTGGTCCGCGAGAAGGCCCACACCCGCGAGGGCGACGCCATCGCCGCCGAACGCCGCCGCCTGCCGATGGTGGAGTTCGACGGCTCGGTTCCCGTCGTCGGCGCTGATGGCCCCGTGCCGTTCCACACGCTCTTCGACGGCCGCGACGAGCTGGTGGTCTACAAGCACATGTGGTGGGACGGCGCTCCGCACCAGGGCCAGTGCGAGGGCTGCACCTTCGTGCCGTGGCACTTCCGCGACGCGGCCTACCTCAACGCACGCGGCGTCTCCTTCGCCATCGTGACCACGGGCGCGTGGGACGAGGTCGCGCCGTTCGTGGAGTTCATGGGCTACCGGCAGCCGTGGTACTCGGTGCGCGGCGTCGAAGGCCCGGCCGGCGGCGACATGGGCTACCTGACGAGCTACGTGCGCGACGGCGACCGCACGTTCCTCACCTACTCCACGACGGGCCGCGGCTTCGAGGCGGTGTCCGGCTCGTTCGCGTTGCTGGACATGACGGTGCGGGGCCGCGGCGAGACCTGGGAGGACACTCCGGACGGCTGGCCGGAGCAGCAGCACGCGGGCTGGTTCTGGCGGACGAACGCCGCCGGCGGGTCGAGCTGGGGTGAGGACAGCCGTCCGGTCCCGCAGTGGACGCGGCCGGGCGCGGGGCCGGTGACGACGCTGGGCCGCCAGGGCCACTGCCACTAGCCGGGCGCGGAGGCGGTGGCGAGCACCCGGCGCTTGGTGTCGAACGTGGCCAGCACGTGCCGTGCCTCGGTCTGCATCGACACCATCGCCGGGTCGCCCGCCGCGTCCGCGGCGAGCGCCTCGTCCCACATCCGCCGCTCCACCACCCTCCACTCAGGCCGGTCGACGACAGAAACGTCCACGAACCCCGCCTCGGGCAGCTGAACGGCCATGTCCAGGTCGCGGAACTTGCGCCACACCGACGCGTCGGCGGGGTCGACGGGCTGCCAGCACGTCACCACCAGCCGTCCGCCCGGCCGCAGCACCCGCAGGCACTCCCTCATCGCACCGGGCTTCGAGTCGGCGAACTGCAGCGCGTCGATCACCACCACCGCGTCCACCGACGCGTCGGGCAGACCACACGCCTCCAACGTCCCCACCCGGAAGTCGCCACCCCGCGCAGAAGCCTGTTCAACTGCGACGGCCGAGAAGTCCACCCCGATCAAGGAGCACGACGCCCGCCGCGCGATCTCCCGGCCGTAGCCGCCGCGGCCACACCCCAGGTCGAGCAGCACCTGCCCCGGCCCCAGCGACAACGCGGCCGCCACCTCGTCCAGCGCGACGCCGCACAGCATGCTCGTGGATTCCAGGTCCGGCGGGAGGCCCAGGGTGCGGCGGACCAGGTCGTCGGCCACGGTGGAACTGGTCCGGTCGGCGTACCAGCGGTCGAAATCAGCGGCGGAGGTCACCCGGCTGATCATGCCGACTGAGAGTCTTTGAACGGCCAACCAGGCGCCTGTCCCGGTTTTGATCGACATCTGGACCAAAGTATGACGGCGCGTTAGGCCCAGGTATGACGACGTGCGCGCGGCCACGTCGTTATTGTCCGTTCCGATTGACATCATCAGCTCGTAACCCCCTTTCCGCCGAAGGGACAGCCGCGTCATGTGGGAAGTGCTTCAGTCAGCGACCGACGTCCGGTCGCGCGTGACCGAGTGGATGGGGAAGCGGTTCCTCGCGCACCTCAGCAAGACCGGGTTCGACCTCGAGTCGTCCTGGTTCGTCCCCTCGCGCGTGCTCGCCCCGCTGCGGCGCAACGGGGTCGACCCCGTGCCGGAGCTGGCGCGGATGCAGGCGCACGGGCCGGTGACGCGGTTGCCGCTGCCGGTCACGGTGTGGCTGGTCACGGGCTACGAGGCCTCCAAGCAGGTGCTGGTGGACTCCGCGGCGTTCAGCAACGACTTCGGGCACCTGCGCGAGCTCGGGCTGTTCTCCGACGAGGCGCCGGGCGGGCTGGGGTTCAGCGACCCGCCCGAGCACACGCGGTTGCGCAAGGTGCTGACGCCGGAGTTCACGATGCGGCGGCTGTCGCGGCTCGTGCCGCGCATCGAGGAGATCGTCAAGGACCAGCTCGACCTGATGTCCATGCAGGACGGTCCCGTCGACCTCGTCGAGCACTTCGCGATGACGGTCCCGGCGCTCACGATCTGCGAGCTGCTGGGTGTGCCCGCGAGCGAGCGCGAGGAGTTCCAGCGGCGCAGCGTCTCGCGGTTCGACCTCGGCGGCGCCGCGACCACGTCGTTGTCGGCGGTGTCCGAGTCGATCGTGTACTTCCGGGAGCTGGTGCGGTCGCAGCGGCTGGCGCCCACCGACGGGCTGCTCGGCGAACTGGTGCGCAAGCACGGTGACGAGCTGGACGACGACGAACTGGCCGGTCTCGCGGACGGGCTGCTCACCGGCGGGTTCGAGACGACGGCCAGCATGATCTCGCTCGGCACGCTCGCGATGCTGCGCGATCCCGGTCTGCGCGAGAAGGCGCTCGGCGACGACAAGGCCGTCAACGGGCTGGTCGACGAACTGCTGCGGCACCTCAGCGTCGTGTCGGTGGCGTTCCTTCGGGTCGCGCGGCACGACATCGAGGTGGCCGGCACGAAGATCAAGGCCGGCGACATCGTGGCCTGCTCGCTGTCCCAGGCGAACCGCGACCCGAGCGTCTACCCGACCCCGGACGTCGTCCTCGCCGACCGTCCCGCGAGCCAGCACCTGGCGTTCGGCTACGGCGCGCACCGCTGCATCGGCGCCGAGCTCGCCAAGATGGAACTGCGGATCGCCTACCCGGCGCTGGTGAAGCGGTTCCCGGAGATGCAGCTCGCGGCCGACCCGGCCGCGCTGCAGTTCCGCAAGCTGTCGATCGTCTACGGGCTGCACTCGCTGCCGATCCACCTCGGCGCCCAGCCGAGCCCGATCCAGCAGGTCCTCTGACGCACGAGTGGGGAGGCCGCGAAGGCCTCCCCACCCCGGTCACTCCCTCGTGCCGATGGTGTCGATCGGCTTGCCGCGCAACGACAACCGCGTCGACACGGCCACCGACACGACCCCGAGCAGCACCGCCCCGCAGAGCGCGCCGAGCCACACGCCGGCCGGTCCGGACGGCACCGGGCTCCCGGTGAGCCCCAGCGACAGCAGCACCAACGGCACGGCCGCCACCAGCGACCCGAGCACCAGCGCGAGCCCTGCGGTGAGCAACGCCTCGGTCCGCATCATCCGCACGATCTGCCGCCGTCCGGTGCCGACGAGCCGCAGCAACGCGAACTCCCGCCGCCGCGCCGCCGTCGACATCACCAGCGTGTTCGACACCGAGATCGCCACGTACCCGAGGATCACGCCGACCGCGACCAGGTTCAGCAGGAACTGGGTCCGCTCCTCGCCGCGTTCCCGCGCCGCCACCCGGTCCGCCACCTGCAACCCCGGATAGCGGCTCACGACCTCGCTCACGTCCGAAGAACCCACGAGCACCGCGCTGTCCAATCCGGACGTGGTGTGCGCACGGGCGTCGGCAGCCGACAGCACGTAGTCACCGAACGCCAGGTCGTGGTCGTACGTCGCGATGACCTTCAACCGGGCCTGCTGCCCGTCCGCGAACCAGAACTCGACGTCGTCACCGACCGCCTTGTCCTCCCACGACGCGTGCCCGGCGCTCAACGCCACCGTGCCCGCACGCAGGTCGTCGAGGGTGCCGGACACGATCCCGAGGTCCACGCCCGCGGGAGCCGGGCTGAGCCCGGTGGCGGCACGGCTCTGCACCTCGACGCTGTCCCCCGTCCGCGACGAGGTGATCACCTGCGTGCGCACCAGCGACGTGCCGCCGACCTCCGGAGCGACCTCGGCCGGCACGCCCGTCACGCCGGTGATCACCCGCTGGGCCGTGATCGACCGGTCGGTCTGCTGCCCGACGGCGGCCGTCAGAGTCGTCTGGCTGTAGAAGTTCGCCACCAGGAACCCGACCGCGAGCATCAACGGCGTCACCGCGGCCGCGAGCCGCCGCGAGTTGCGCGCGACGTTCGCCGAGGCCAGGAACCCGCTCACGCCGAACCGGGCGAGCACCGGCACGATCCACCGCACCGCCACGCCGATCACCCGCGGCCCGGTCAGGGTCAGCCCGATGATCAGCACCAACGCGGCCATCACCGACATCGCCGCACCGATCTGCCCGCCGAGGAACAACGGCACCACGCTCGCGCCGAGTCCCAGCGCGACGAGCACCCACCCGATCGCGAGCCGCACCTTCCCGACGTCCTTGCGCTGCACGGCGGCCTCGCCCAGCGCCTCGACCGGGTTGATCGACGACGGCCGCCGCGACGCGCTCCACGCCGCGAGCCGGGCCGCGCCGACCCCGATCAGCAACGCCGCCACCAGCGGAATCGGGCTGATCGACAGCTCGAAGTCCGCGGGCACCACGCCGATCCGCGCGAACGCGTCGCGCAGCCCGTGCCCGACCCCGATGCCCAGCAGGCTGCCGAGCACCCCGGCCACCGCGGACACGACCGTCGTCTCGACCCCGATCAGCTTGCGCACCTGCCGTGGCGTGGCACCGACGGCCCGCAGCAGCGCGAACTCGCGACGGCGCTGCTCGACGGTCAACGCCAGCGTGCTCGCCACGACGAAGATCGCCACCAGGATCGCGTACCCGCCGAACGACCCGGCCAGGATCGCGAGGATCGACTTCGTGCGGCTGACGTCGTCGAACTCGGCCGCGCTGCGGTCCGCCCCGGCCGACACGGTGACGTGCTCACCGGCCAGCGCGTCCTCGACGCGCTTCGCGTCCGCCCCGAGCACACCGATCGCGCTCACCCGTTCAGGCCCCCCGGCGAGTTCGACGGCCTCCTCGTCGCTGAAGAACACCGACGCCTGCCGCGCCACCCCGGCGGACTCGGCGAGTCCGGCCACCCGGTAGGCGACGGGCTGCGAGCGGGTCATCACCCGCACCTCGTCGCCGACGCGCACCCCGGCCTCGGCCGCGAGCGCCGTGTCGAGCACGACCTCGTCCCGTCCCGGCGCGTTCCCCTCCTTCACCGCGAACGGCGCCAGCACCGCGGACCCCCAGTTGTGCCCGAACACGGGTTTGGACGCGGCCGGTCGTCCCGACGGCCCGACGACCACGGCGGGGAACGTCCGCTCGGCCACCGCCTTCGCACCCGGCACGGCGGCGACCTTCGCGACCAGCGAGGCCGCGATGGACGGCTGCTCGGCGGCGTGCTCGAACGCGAGGACGTCCGCGCCGGGCGGGCGCACGGTCCGGTCACCGGTGACGACCACGTCGGCGGCCGCGTAGCGCTGGGTCGGCACCCCCCCGCGCAGCCCGGACTCGAGCAGGATCCCGCAGGCCGCGACCAGCGCGGTCCCGCACAGCACGGCGACGAAGGCACCGATGAACCCGCTGGTGCGGGCTTTGACGGTCTGCCAGGCGAGGGTCAGCACGGCTCACCACTCCCCGAGGTGCGTCATGCGCTCGGCGACCTTCTCCGGCGTCGGCGCCACGAGCTCGCCGGCCAGCCGTCCGTCCGCGAGGAACAGCACGCTGTGCGCGGCCGAGGCGGCCACCGGGTCGTGCGTCACCATCAGGACGGTCTGCCCCATCTCGTCCACAACGGACCGCAGCAACGCCAGCACCTGCTGCGCGGTCCGGGAATCGAGCGCGCCGGTCGGTTCGTCGGCCAGCACCACCTCGGGCCTCGCGATCAGCGCGCGGGCGATCGCGACGCGTTGCTGCTGACCGCCCGACAACTCGGTCGGCAGCCGGTCGAGCCGTCCGTCGAGGCCGACCCTGCCGACGATCTCGCGCAGCCAGCCGCGGTCCGCCGACCGTCCCGCGAGGCGCAGCGGCAGCGTGATGTTCTGCTCGACGGTCAGCGACGGCAGCAGGTTGTACGCCTGGAACACGAACCCGATCCGGTCGCGGCGCACCCGGGTCAGCGCCGCCTCCTTCAGGCCACCGAGGTCGGTGTCGCCGAGCAGCACGCGGCCGGACGTCGGCCGGTCCATGCCCGACGCGCAGTGCAGGAAGGTGCTCTTGCCCGAACCGGACGGTCCCATCACGGCGGTGAACGTGCCCCGCCGGACGCTGACCGTGACCTCGTCCAGCGCGGTGACGGCTCCGCCACCCGAGCCGTACACCTTCCGCACCGCCTGCAGCGACAGCGCGTCTGCCCTCATCACGTTCTCCTTGGCTCGCAACGACTTTCTGGCTGAGAACCTAATTTCGCGGGCACCGCGGACACGATCACGCAGGCTGCCAGGACCGAGGTAGAGCCTGCTCCACCTCGTCGGCGCGGACAGATCCGAGCCGCCGGATTCGTCGGCCGCGACGAACCAAGAGCCCGGCACCGGACCCAGAATTCCTGGCAGGGTGAGAAGGACCGGACTGGTGGATTAGGGGGATCACGAACACCATGACGAAGATCGAGGACCTGTACGGCCACGCGCTGCCGGAACAGCCCGCCATCTCACCCGACGGCTCCGAGGTCGTCTACGTCCTGCGCACGACGAACCGCGAGCAGGACCGCGACGAACGCGCGCTCTGGCGGATCACCGACGGCAGGCCGAAGCAGCTGACCAGGGGAAACGCTGACACCGCACCGGCGTGGTCGGCCGACGGCAGGCTCGCGTTCCTGCGCGCCCAGGACGGCCCCTCCCAGAACGGCGCCGCCCAGGTGTGGCTGCTCGACGGCGAACCCGAGCGGCTCACCGACCTGACGCTGGGCGCGGGTGCCCCGGTGTGGAGCCCGGACGGCACGAAGATCGCGTTCGCGGCACCGGTCGACCTCGCGGACGCCGGGGAGCCGATCGTCACGTCCCGGCTCGCCTTCAAGGCCGACGGGGCGGGCTACCTGCGCAGCGTGCGGTCCCACCTGCACGTCCTCGACCTGGAGACGCATGAGGTGCGTCAGCTGACCACCGGCGACTGGAACGCGGCCACGCCCACCTGGTCCCCGGACGGCACGAAGATCGCGTTCACGGCGCCCCTCGACGACGACGCCGACCTCACCTACCGCTGGCCGGTCCACGTCGTGGACGTCGACGGCACGGCGGAACCGCGACTCGTCGGGCTCGCCGAGGGGTACGCGGAGTCCGTCACGTGGACCGACGACGGTCTGCTCGTCGTCGGCCGCGAGAACGTCGAGGCCGGTCACCTGCACCTGCTGCGCCTGGACGTCGACGGCGAGGTCGCGAACCTGTCCGCGCCGCTCGACCGCAACGTCCTGTCCGGCTCTCCCGCCTATCCCGGCGGCCGGCCCGCGCAGGTCGGCGGCACCGTCTACTTCTGCGCCCGCGACCGCGGCTGCTCCCAGCTGTACGCCGTGGACGACGACGGCCCGCGCCTGGTCCTGGGCGGTGGTGACCGGGTCGTGTCGGGGTTGTCGGTCACCGGGGACAGGGCCGCGACCGTGCTCAGCACCCCCACCTCGTACGGCGAGGTGGCCACGATCGACCTGACCACCGGCGAGGTGACCGTCCACACCGGACACAACAGCCCGGAGCTGTTCGTCCGTGAGGAGCGCGAGTTCACGATCTCGGACGGCACGGTCGTGCACGGCTGGCTCGTCCGCGACCCCGCACGCACCGGCCCGTCGCCGTTGCTGCTCGACATCCACGGCGGCCCGCACAACGCGTGGAACGGCGCCGCCGACTCGGTCCGTCACTACCAGCAGGCGCTCGTGCGCGAGGGCTGGGCCGTGCTGATGGTCAACCCGCGTGCCAGCGACGGCTACGGCGAGGCGTTCTACCGGGCGACCATCGGCTCGTGGGGCGAGTCCGACGCGAAGGACTTCCTCGAACCGCTCGACCAGCTCGTCGCCGAAGGGCTCGCCGACCCGGCGAAGCTCGCCGTCACCGGCTACAGCTACGGCGGCTACATGACGTGTTACCTGACCAGCCGGGACAGCCGGTTCGCGGCGGCCGTCGCGGGCGGGGCGGTCAGCGACCTGACCAGCATGGCCGGCACGTCCGACGGCGGCCACTACCTGACCGAGTTCGAGTTCGGGGGCCCGGCGCGGTTCGCGGACCAGTCGCCACTCACGCGCGTGGACGACGTCCGCACGCCAACGCTGCTCTACCACGGCGTCGACGACGACCGTTGCCCGGTCGGCCAGGCCGAGCAGTGGTTCACCGCGTTGCGCCGGGGCGGCGTTCCCGCGCGGCTCGTGCTCTACCCCGGCGAGTCGCACCTGTTCGTGCTGAGCGGCAAACCGTCGCACCGCGAGGACTTCAACCGGCGCGTGGTCGACTGGCTGCGCGAGCACGTCGAGCAGCGCAAGCCGCTCGACGCGAAGCATTGGCAGCGCAGGCTTTCCGCGCTGGCCGAGAAGCACGACGTGCCCGGCGCGGTGCTCGGCATCGACCTCGGCGGTGAGATCGCCCAGGCGCACCACGGCGTGCTGAGCAGGACGACCGGTGTCGAGGTCACCGACGACGCGGTGTTCCAGATCGGGTCGATGACCAAGGTGTACACCGCCACGGTCGTGCTGCAGCTCGTCGACGAGGGCCTGCTCGACCTCGACGCGCCGGTCAAGGACGTGCTGCCGGAGCTGAGGCTCGCGGAACCCGTGACCGTCCGGCACCTGCTCACGCACACCAGCGGGATCGACGGCGACAACTTCACCGACACCGGGCGCGGCGACGACTGCCTGGAGCGCTACGCCGACGTGCTCGGAGACGCGGCCCGGAACCACCCGCTGGGCGCCACGTTCTCCTACTGCAACGCGGGTTTCGCGCTGGCGGGCCGGGTGGTCGAGAAGATCACCGGCAAGACGTGGGACGAGGCCGTCCGCGAACGCCTCCTCACCCCCCTCGGCCTGACGCACACCGGCACGTTGCCCGAGGAGGCGTTGCTGCACCGCGCCGCGAACAGCCACGTGACCCACGACGGCGAGCAGGAGACGGCGAAGCTCTGGATGCCGTTGCCCAGGGCCATGGGACCGGCCGGCACGATCTTCGCCTCGACCGGCGACGTGCTGAAGTTCGCGCGCATGCACCTCGACGGCGGTCTTTCCGCTGACGGCACGCGCGTGCTGTCAGCGGAGTCCGCGGCCGCGATGACCGAGGAGCAGGCGACGTTGCCCGACACCGGCGGCCTGCCGGACTCGTGGGGCCTGGGCTGGATCCGGTTCGGCTGGGACGGCGAGCGGCTGATCGGCCACGACGGCAACACCGTCGGCCAGTCCGCCTACCTGCTCATCGCGCCGGAGCACGACCTCGCGGTGACGCTGCTGACCAATGTGGACACTTCGCGCGAGCTGTACGTGGAGCTGTTCCGGGAGATCTTCGCCGAGCTGGCCGGCATTCAGATGCCCGCCGCGCGCAAGCCCGCCGCCGAACCGCCCGCCGTCGAACTGGAGAAGCACGTCGGCCGGTACGAACGGGCGTCGCTGCGCTTCGACATCACGCTGGGAGACAACGGGCTCCGGCTCGACACGACGCCCACCGGCACGTTCGCGGACGTCGTGCCGAAGCCGGAGGTCGTCGACCTCGTCCCGTTCGCCGACGACGTGTTCCTCTACCGGTGGCCGCAGGACAAGGCCTGGACGGCGCTGGTCTTCTACTCGCTGCCCAGCGGCGAGCCGTATCTCTACTCCGGTTTCCGCTCCACGCCGAAGGTGTCCTGACATGGACCTGCTGAACGACATCGAGCGACTGGTGTCCTGCGAGTCGCCCTCCGACGACCTGGCGGCCGTGGCCCGCGGCGCCGAGGTCACCGCCGCGGTCGGTGCCGCGCTGCTCGGCGCCGAACCCGAACGGATCGTCCTCGACGGCCGCACGCACCTGCGGTGGCGCCTGGGTTCCGGGCCGCGCAAGGTGTTGCTCCTGGGTCACCACGACACGGTGTGGCCGATCGGCACGCTGGCGCGCATCCCGTTCGGCGTCACCGACGGCGTGCTGCGCGGCCCAGGCTGCTTCGACATGAAGACGGGCCTGGCGATGATCTTCCACGCCGTGGCGGCGGCCGGCTGCCCCGACGGCACGACGATCCTGGTCACCGGCGACGAGGAGATCGGCTCACCGTCGTCGCGCGGCCTGATCGAGACGGAAGCGTTGGCGCACCAGGCCGTTCTGGTCACCGAGGGCTCGGCCGACGGCGGCGCGCTGAAGACCGAGCGCAAGGGCACGTCGATGTACGAGGTGACGTTGCACGGCCGCGCCGCACACGCCGGCCTGGAACCCGAACGCGGCGTCAACGCCACCGTCGAGGCCGCGCACCAGGTCCTGGCCGTGGCGCAGCTGGCCGCTCCGGCGCTGGGCACGACCGTCGTGCCCAGCGTGCTGTCGTCCGGCACGACCACCAACACCGTGCCGGCACAGGGCAGGTTCATGATCGACGTGCGTGTGCGGACGCTCGCCGAACAGCAGCGCGTGGACGACGACATCAGGGCGTTGCGCCCGGTGCTCGACGGCTCGAAGGTCGAGGTGTCCGGCGGCCCGAACCGCCCGCCGATGGAGCAGACGATGACCACCGCGTTGTTCGCACGGGCCAGCCGGCTCCTCCCCGGCGTCACCCGGGCGGCGGTCGGAGGCGCGTCGGACGGCAACTTCACCGCGGGCCTGGGAATCCCGACGCTGGACGGCCTCGGCGCCGTCGGCGGCGGTGCCCACGCCGAGAACGAGCACGTGCTGGTGTCCGAGATCGGCCCGCGCACCGAGCTGCTGGCCGCGCTGGTGAAGGAGCTGACATGACACTGGTCGCCCAGGACGTGGTCGTCCGGCAACTCACCGAACACGCGGACCTCCTGGCCACCCAACGGCTTTTCGAGTCGATCTGGCAGGGCGACACTCCCCCGGTCACCGCCGAACTGCTGCGCGCGATGACCAAGGCGGGCAGTTACGTGGCGGGCGCGTTCGACGGCGACGTCCTGGTGGGCGCGTGCGCGGGATTCTGCTCCCCGCCCGCCGCCCGCTCGCTGCACAGCCACATCGCCGGGGTCTCCGCGGCCGCACGCGGCCGAGCCGTCGGTTTGGCGCTCAAGCTCGACCAACGGCAGTGGGCGCTGGACCGGGGCATCACCGAGATCTCCTGGACGTTCGACCCGCTGGTGCGCCGCAACGCCCACTTCAACCTGACCAAACTCGCCGCCGAAGCGACCGAGTACCTGCCGGACTTCTACGGCGACATGCACGACGGCATCAACGCGGGCGTCGAATCCGACCGCCTGCTGGTCACCTGGCGCATCACCGAGCCCGTGGTGCCGCGCGCGGTCGCCGTCGAGGGCTCGGTGGCCCTGGGCATCGAGGACGACCGGCCGGTGCGCGAAACCCCTTCCGGCACCACGGTTCTGGTCGCCGTGCCACCGGACGTCGAAACGCTGCGGACCACGAACCCGGCCGCGGCGCACGAATGGCGACACGCCGTGCGGGAGGTGCTGGGCGGCCTGCTGGCCGAGGGCGCCCGCGTCACCGGGTTCAACAGGTCCGGCTGGTACGTCGTGGAGAGGAGCACGCGGTGAAGCTGTCCGGGGTGGAGATCCGCTGGGTCGAGATGCCGCTGAGGTCCCCGTTCCGAACCTCGTTCGGCACGCAGACCGTGCGCCAGCTACTACTGCTGCGCGCCGTCACCGACGAGAACGAGGGCTGGGGCGAGTGCGTCACGATGGCCGACCCGGTGTACTCGTCGGAGTACCTGGAGGGCAGCGCGGACGTCCTGCGCCGCTTCCTGGTCCCTTCCTTGACCGGCCAGATCGACGCGATCGCGGTGGCCCCGCGCCTGCGCAGGTTCCGCGGCCACCGGATGGCCAAGGCCGCACTGGAAATGGCAGTCCTGGACGCCGAACTACGCGCGCGGGGCGTGTCCTTCGGCCGTGAGCTGGGCGCAGTGCGCGACCGCGTGCCGTGCGGAGTCTCGGTCGGCATCATGAACTCGATCCCCGAACTCCTCGACGCCGTGGACGGCTACCTCGCCGAGGGCTACCAGCGGATCAAGCTGAAGATCGAACCCGGCTGGGACGTGGCACCGGTCCGCGCCGTCCGCGAGCGGTTCGGCGACATCTTGTTGCAGGTGGACGCCAACACCGCCTACACCCTCGGCGACGCCCGCCACCTCGCCCGGCTCGACCCGTTCGACCTGCTGCTCATCGAACAGCCGCTGGACGAGGAAGAACTCCTGGCCCACGCCGAACTCGCCGAGGTGGTGCGCACCCCGATCTGCCTGGACGAGTCGATCACGTCGGCGTCCTCGGCGGCCGACGCGATCAAGCTGGGCGCCTGCCAGATCGTCAACATCAAGCCCGGCCGGGTCGGCGGCTACCTGGAAGCCCGCCGCATCCACGACGTCTGCGCAGCGCACAACATCCCGGTGTGGTGCGGCGGCATGCTCGAGACGGGCATCGGCCGGGCGGCGAACGTGGCGCTGGCGGCGTTGCCCGGCTGCACCCTGCCCGGCGACACCTCGGCGTCCGACCGCTACTACCGGCTGGACGTCACCGAGCCGTTCGTGCTGGAGGACGGCCACCTGACCGTGCCGACCGGGCCGGGGTTGGGCGTGACGCCTCTGCCGGACGTGCTCGACTCGCTCACGGTGAAGACGGAGTGGATTCCCTCGTCCTAGGAGCTCAACGCCTCAGCCGGTCGATCCAGGTGCGCAACCGCGACGGCTTCCGGCGTTCTCCGTCAGGTGGGATTCGCACGGCCATGAGTTCGTCGACCACGTCGGCGACCTCCCGGCCGTCTCCCGGGTCGATGGCTCCGGCGATGAGGATCTGGGTGGCCTTGCCGAGCACGGAGCACCGGCCGTGGTGGTCGATCACCTTGCCGCCGGCGGCGCCGATGTGGCGCAGGCTCAGGCCCTGGGCCATGCCGGTCAGCATCATCGTCAGCTCGTCGAGGGAGATCCCCGGGCGCAGCGCGACGCCACGTGCTTCGAGGATTTCCGCGTACACGTCGCGCCAGTAGTGGAAGGAGTGCTCGTAGACGCCGGCCAGCGCCTCCCTGATCTGGTCGTGGAAGTCGGCCAGACCGGTGGCGAGGTACTGGAAGCGCGCCGAGGTCTCGTCGGCGTACACGATCTTCATGTCCTCGTAGGCGACCTTGTCCACCACGACGCTGAAGGACGGCGACTCGCGCAGTTGTGCTCGGGTGGCGTTGTCGAGCATTCCCTCGGTGAGCGAGTAGCGGTCCAGCAGCGCGTACCTGACCAGGTCGCCCAGGTAGAGGGCGAGGGTGGGCCACGGGTCCTTCGTGGTGCCGACCGAGGGTCTGGTCTTGGCCTTCTTCCAGTCGGGCGGCGTGCCGAAGAGTGCGCGGGCGATCTGGCCGTCACGGCGCGCCTCCGCCTCGGCGAAGATCAGCTCGGCTTCGGCGGCGATGTTCTCCCGCGTCAGCGTTCGCAGCGGGCGGTGCAGGTGTTCGTCGCCCACCTGGCCCAGGAGCTCTCGCTCGGCGAGGCGCCTGCCGCTTTCCAGGCACGCCCGGACCACCGGGCTGTTGGCCAGTTTGCGGCCGGTGAGCAACCGGCCGCTCTTCGTTCTCGCGTTGATCGCCACGTCGTCGAGGGGACCGTCGTACATGTCGGCCGAGTATTCCGGGTTTGGGCCCGAAACGGTTCCTCCGCTCGGGAGGAACTGCGCGGAGTACCTGGTCAGCGTGGGTGCGAGGTTGCCTGTGGGCACCGAATGCCACAGAGAGGTGATCACGGTGACCAAGCACTCGCGCAAACCCCGCCGACAGTCGCGGTTCGTCCTGACCTGTTTCGTCGCGCTGCAGTTCTGCGTAGTGCTGATCGAGGTCGTGGAGGCGATCACCGGGTTGCTGGGCGGCCTGTGAACGACGTCGTCGCCGCTTGGAATCGTCAGTGGGCGGTGGGCAGAGTGGGGGCATGACAGGCCTCACCCGCGTGCTGGACGACCTCGGCACCACGCTGATCGACCTCGTGCGCGGCGACCCCGGACGGGCCGTCGGCGGCGTCGTCATCCACGACCCCGACGACGACCAGGTGCCGCCGTCCGCCCTGGTGCTGGGTGTGGGCGTGCGGCACCCGGCGGAGCTGCTCGGCAGGCTCACCGGTGCGGCGGCGCTCGTCGTGCGCGGCCCGGTCGTGCTCACCGACGACCTCGCCGAGGCCGTCGACCGCTCCGGTGTCGTGCTGCTCGGTCTCGCGCCTGGTGCTTCGTGGACGCAGTTGGCCGCGTTGCTGCGGTCGTTGCTGGAGCCCGACCCGTCCGAGACGCTCGGCGGCGTGCCGTCCGGGGACCTGTTCGCGCTCGCCAACGCGGTGTCGTCGTTGATCGACGCGCCGGTGACGATCGAGGACCGCAGTTCGCGGGTGCTCGCGTTCTCCGGGCGGCAGGACGAGGCTGATCCGTCGCGGGTGCAGACGATCCTGGGGCGGCAGGTGCCTGAGCGGTACTCGCGGATGCTCGCCGAGCGCGGGGTGTTCGGGCACCTGCACCGCAGCGATCAGCCCGTGCACGTCGAGGGGCTGCCCGAGGAGGACGGCACGTTCTGCCTGCCCCGGGTCGCGGTGGCGTGCCGGGCCGGGGACGAGTTGCTCGGGTCCATCTGGGCGGCGGTGCGGGAGCCGTTGACGGCGGAGAGCACGGCGGCGTTCCGGGACGCGGCGAAGCTCGTGGCGTTGCACCTGATGCGGCAGCGGGCCGGGGCCGACGTCGAACGGCGGTTGCGCGCGGACCTGGTGTCGACGGCCGTCGAGGGTGGTGCGGGCGCGGCGGAGGCGGTGCGGCGGCTGGGCTTGTCGGACCAGGCGTGCGTGGTGCTGGCGTTGGCCCTTGCCCACTCGCACGGCGATGATCCGGCCGCGCACGCGCGGTTGCTGGCCGAACGGCGTCAGGTGGCGGACGCGCTGGCGATGCACCTGACGGCGGTGCATCCGCGCGCCGCGGCCGCGTTGGTCGGTGATGTCGCCTACGCGATCCTGCCCGTGTCCGAGGACCGGGCGTGGGGCATCGCCTCCGATTTCCAGGCGCGCGTCGGGCATCAGGTGCTCGTCGGGGTCGGTCAGGTGGCGGACGGGCTCTCGCTGGCGCGGTCGCGGGCCGGTGCGGATCTCGTGTTGCGCGTGTTGCGGGCCGGGCGGTCGGCGTTGCCGGTGGCGCGGGTGTCCGATGTGCACGGTGAGGGGTTGTTGCTGGAGTTGGCGGATCTCATCGCCGAACGCGGCGACGTGCTGACCGGGCCCGTCGCGCGGCTGGTGGCTTACGACCGCAGGAACGGCACGAGCCTGGTCGAGACGCTCGCCGCGTGGCTCGACGCGTTCGGGGACGTCACGGCCGCGTCGGCCGCGGTGTTCGTGCACCCCAACACCTTCCGCTACCGGCTGCGGCGGCTCGCCGAGGTCGGGGAGATCGACCTCAGCTCTGCCGACGCGCGGTTCGCGGCGATGCTCCAGCTGCGGCTGTGGCGCCCAGATGGCGCCGTGCCAGGGCGACGAACGCCTCCGTCGCCGGGTGCGCCGCCGGCCGCGGCCACGCCAGGTGCACGGTGATCAGGCCCGCGTCGGTCAGCGGCAGGTACGTGACGCCGGGGTGCGGGTAGTCGTGGCTCGACCCTGCCGTGGTGACGCCCACCGTGGTGCCGGCCGCTATCGCCGTGATCCACTCGACCGCGCCCGGCACGTCGAGCGTGTGCGGGCGGTCGCCTTCGGGCCAGAGCTCGGCCGAGCTCGTGGCCGACATCTCGCACACCGCGACGTTCTCGTTGACGAGGTCCTTGAGCACCAACGCTTCTCGAGTCGCAAGTGGATGGTCGTTCGCCAGGGCCACGACGCGGGGTTCCTCGGCGATCGCCACGTGGTCGACGCCGGGCCGGTCGGGCAGCGTGCGCAGGATCGCCACGTCCGCCTCGCCCTTGCGCAGCGCCGCCACCGGGTCCTCGGACTGGTGGATGCGGACGTCGACCTCCGGGTGTTCCGCCCGCCACTCGCGCAGGAACGGCGTGGTGCGGCCGCCGAGCGCGGCCCAGGCGAAGGTGAGCCGAAGTGGTTGCGGGGCCGCGGTTTCGGCCAGTGCGGAGTCGAGCGAGGTGAGGATGCGGTGGCTGTGCTCCCACAGGCGGTGGCCGGGTTCGGTCAGCGCGACGTGACGGGTCGTGCGGTCGACGAGCTTGACGCCGACGCGGCGTTCGAGTTGTTCGAGCGTGCGGGACAGCGCAGGCTGGGTGACGTGCAGCGCCCGGGCCGCCGCGGTGATCGACAGGTGGTCGCCGATCGCGGCGAGCGCCCGCAGGTGACGCAGCTCGACATTCATAACCGTCGAGTATAAGTGCTGCACGAACGGCATTTCTCAAGCCCTGAAAACGCTCCTAGCGTCGAGCCCATGAGGATTCTGCTCGTTGGAGCTTCCGGCACGCTGGGCACCGCACTGCACTCGGAGCTCGTGGAACGCAAGCACGACGTCGTCACCGTCTCCCGCACCTCGGGCGACCTGCGCTACGACGTGTCCGACCCGGCCCAGGTGGCCGAGATGTACCGCACGGCGGGCCCGTTCGACGCCGTCGCCTCGGCCGCGGGGCACGTCCCGTTCGGACCGGTGAGCGACCTGACCGCGGACGACTACCAGGCCGCGATGACCGGCAAGGTGCTCCCCCAGATCCTGCTCGTGCGCGAAGGGCTCGCGCACGTCACGGACTCGTTCACGCTGATCACCGGCATGCTCGCGCGGGAGGCCGTGCCCGGTGGCGCCGCGGCCGCGCTGGCCAACGGCGCGCTGGAGGGATGGGTGCGCACGGCGGCCGTCGAGATCGCGCCGAAGCGGGTGAACGCCGTCAGCCCCACGGTCTTCACCGAGTCGCTCGACGCGTACGGCGACTTCTTCCCCGGCCTGAAGCCCGTCCCGCTGGCCGAGGTCACGCGCGCGTACGTGCGGTCGATCGAGGGACGGCAGACCGGCCAGGTCTACGTGCCCTGAACCACGACGCGGCCGAGCAGGCGGTCGACGAGGCCGGGCAACTGCTGCTTGCCCGCGCCTTCGAGCCACAGGGCGATGCCGGTGCGGATCGTGGCGAGGAAGGTCGCGGCCATCAGACGGGCGACCTCCTCGTCGGGTTCGCGGAGTACCAGCACGGCGGTCAGGTCGCGTTCGAGCGCGACCTGGTCCCCTGCCTGGCGTGCGAGCAGCGACGGGTGCCGGCGCAGCAGCCGGAGCTGGGCCATCCACTCGACGTCCGGGAGCGGCCGGTCGCGGTAGAGGTCGGCGGTCGACGCGCGAAGGGCCTGCCAGGCGCTTTCGCGCTCGGGTCGAGCCTGCACGAGCGTGACGAGAGCCCGCATGCGCTGGCGGTCGGCGTCGAGGACCGCGTCCTCCTTGCTGGTGAAGTAGTTGGAGAACGTCCGGCGCGAGACGCCCGCCGCGTCCGCGATGTCCTCGACCGTCACGCCGTCCAGGCCGTGCTCCATCGCGAGCCGCAACGCCGCGTTCGCCAGCGCCCGCCTGGTCACCGCCTTCTTGTGCTCGCGGCGAGTGGTGAGGGTCTCCATGCCGTCCAGCCTAGCGGGTGTACGTTGCCCATTGCGCAAATTTGCACGACGCGCAAGAATCAGAGGTGACGAAGGGGCGGATGTGAAGATCGAGACTCGGGCGATGGGGCACCGGCAGGTGCTGGAGTCGCTGTCCGGACTGCTGCTCGCGCTGTTCGTGGCCATGGTCAGCTCCACGGTGGTGTCCACCGCGCTGCCGCGGATCATCGGCTCGCTGAACGGCACGCAGACCCAGTACACGTGGGTGGTCACGGCCACCCTGCTCACGGCGACGGCCACCACCCCGATCTGGGGCAAGCTGGCCGACCTGTTCAACAAGAAGACCCTGGTCCAGGCCGCGATCGTGATCTTCGTGATCGGCTCGCTGCTCTCCGGCTTCGCCCAGGACACCGGCCAGCTGATCGCCGCCCGAGCGTTCCAGGGCCTCGGCGTCGGCGGCCTCCAGGCGCTGGTGCAGGTCGTGATCGCCGCGATCATCCCGCCCCGTGAGCGCGGCCGCTACAACGGCTACCTCGGCGCGGTCATGGCCGTCGCGACCGTTGGCGGCCCGCTGCTGGGCGGCCTGATCGTGGACGTGTCGTGGCTCGGCTGGCGCTGGTGCTTCTGGGTCGCCGTGCCGATCGCCGCGATCGCGTTCGTGGTGCTCCAGGCGACGCTGAAGCTCGAGACCGTGCGCCGTTCGAACGTGAAGATCGACTACCTGGGCGCGGCCTTGATCGCCGCCGGGGTGAGCGTGCTGCTGATCTGGGTGTCCTTCGTCGGCAACTCGTTCGACTGGATCTCCTGGCAGACCGGCGCGATGGTGCTCGGCGGCGTGATGCTGCTCGGCGTTGCCGTCGCCGTCGAGATGCGCGTCGCCGAACCCGTTGTGCCGCTGCACATCGTCGTCCAGCGCACCCCGGCGCTGGCGATCATCGCTTCGCTCTCCGTGGGCATGGCCATGTTCGGTGGCGCGGTGTTCCTCGGGCAGTACTTCCAGATCGGGCGCGGGTACTCGCCCACCGAGGCCGGGCTGCTGACGATCCCGTTGATGGCGGGTGTGCTGGTGTCGTCCACCGTGTCCGGCCGGTTGATCAGCCGGACCGGGCGGATCAAGCCGTACATCGTGGCGGGCACCATCATCCTGGTGCTCGGGTTCCTCGGGCTCGGGTTCGTCGACCACGCCACCGCGTTGTGGATCGTCGGGGTCGCGATGGCGGTCGTCGGCATCGGCGTCGGCATGACCATGCAGAACCTGGTTCTGGCTGTGCAGAACAGCGTTCCGCTGAGCGAGCTCGGGGCCGCCTCCGCGACCGTGACGTTCTTCCGGTCACTGGGCGGCACGATCGGCGTGTCGGTGCTCGGCGCGGTGCTGGCCAACCGCGTGACCGCTGACCTGTCGGCCGCGTTGCACGTGCCGGCCGGGCAGTCGACCGGGAGCACCAGCGCGTTGAACCTCTCGGCGTTGCCGCCCCAGGTGCAGACCGTCGTGCACACGGTGTACGGGGACGCCACGGCGCACATCTTCCTGATCTCGGCCGCGGTCGGCGTCGTGGGGATCATCGCGGCGCTGCTGCTCAAGCCGATCACGTTGCGCACGACGATCGATCTCGAGAAGAAGGAAGCAGACTCAGCGGTTGCTCGCTGAACTTCCTGAGGGGGAAACCATGAGCGCCGGCCCCAACGCCTTCTCGTCCACCGTGGACGCCTTCGGCCCCGCTCCGCTGCCGTCCGCCCGCACCGTGCTGGTGGGGGTGGACGGGTCGGACACCGCCATGCGGGCTGCCGCGGCGGCGTTCGGGTTCGCTCGGCGGCAGGGGGCTCGGCTGGTGGTCACGTTCGTGGCTTGCCATTCCTCGTTGGGTGCCTTCAGTCCGGCGGTTGCCTCGGTGTTCGAACACGAGACTGCGGCGACGTTGTACGCGGAGTTGCGGGATCAGGTTCGGGAGCTCGCCGAGGAGTTGGACGTTCCGGTGACGTTCGTCAAGGCGTTCGGGGATCCCGTGACGGTGTTGCGGGAGTCGGCCGATCAGTGTCAGGCGGACATGGTGGTGGTCGGGGCTTCGCAACAGGCCGGGCACCGGTTCGCCGGGTCGGTGGCGACTCGGCTGATCCGGGCTGGGCATTGGCCCGTGCTGGTGGTGCCGTGACGGGCTCCAGCTTCCAGCGGGGGTGGTTGCGTTGGGCTGGTCCTGTCACCCTGCGAGGGTGGTCCCGTTGGGTCGTTTCGGATATCTGGGGTTGCGATTGAGGCTTGACCTTGAGCCCCTGGCGGGATGCGCATCGGCCTCACAAGCCGGGGATACAAGCGCCCCGGCCGGTCTGACGTGCTGGCATCCCGCCCCTCAAGGTCAAGCCCCAATCGCCGGTTCAGGCGGAACCGGCTAAGAGGTGGCAGCAGCTCGTTCGGGCTCGCCTTCGGCTTCGCGTGCCGGGTTTCGTACGTGGGCGGCTTGCGTTGACGGCTGTCCGGTTGGGTGCGCGCGCCGGGCTTGGGTGGTGGTCGGCTTGCGTTGGCGACTGCGGTTGCGTGCGCGGGTCTGGTGAGACTGCGGCTGTGGTGCGGTATCGGTCAGGCTTGAGCCCCTCCCCTCTTTCCCTCTGCCCCGGCTCGTTACGTCGAGCCGGGGCAGAGGCGTCTTCGGGGGCAACTCGCGCTACCCCCGAACACCTCACACCTCCGAGGACCTTGACCTGGATCGGACAGGATCTTGGGTAATCCTGCCTGGACCGTTGCCATAGGTCGGAGGGCTGTTACGGTGCGTACGGGCGCAGGGACTTCTAAACTTAATTTAGTATTTATTCTTGACGCGATCGGGGGACCGAAGCATGCTTTGGCCACTCGACGACGAGAGGTACGGGTATGCCGAGAACCCTGCTGTCCGCGACCACCATCGCTTTGGCGCTGTTGGCGCCCACGGCGGTTGCCGCTGCGCCTGCTGCCACTTCCGCCCCGGTTGAGCACGCGGGCGTTGACCAAGGAGCGCCCACCTACTACGACTCCGGTGTCGCACGCACTCCATACATGGGGTGGAACTCCTACTTCGCCGTTGGCGCCGCCTCGGAGGAGAAGGTGCTCGGGGTGGCTGACCACCTCGTGAGCAGTGGTCTTGCCAAGGCCGGGTACGACATCGTGTGGATCGACGGTGGGTGGAACGCCAGCCCGCCGCGCGATGGCAAGGGGTCGTTGGTGCCCGACCCCGCGCGGTTCCCGTCCGGCTTCACCAAGCTCGTGGACACGTTGCACGCCAAGGGGTTGAAGGCGGGCATCTACACCGACGCCGGGGCTTGGGACGGCAAGAACTGCGCCGCCGGCAGTGGTGGTGGGTACTACGAGGCCGACGCCAGGCAGTTCGCCGGGTGGAAGTTCGACGCCATCAAGATCGACTTCCTGTGCGGCATCGCGCAGAACATGGACCCGGCTGTCGCGTTCACACAGTTCTCCGCCGCCGTGCAGAAGGCCGGGCGGAAGATGATCCTCAACCTCTGCAACCCCGTCACGGACGAGTGGGGTGTGCCGCACCGGTGGGACCAGACGGCTTACGTGGCTTACACGTACGGGCCGCGCGTGGGTGACTCGTGGCGGACGAGCACGGACGTCGCGTTCGGCACGCCGTACGAGGGGATCTGGCGCGATGTGTTGCGCAACATGGATCGCAACCTCTACCGGCCCGGCGCGCAGGGGCCCGGTCACTACAACGATCCCGACTACCTGATCCCCATGCGCAAGACCGAGCAGGGGACGTACGAGCTCAACGAGGAGGAGTCGACCTCGCAGCTCGTCATGTGGTCGGTGATGGCCTCGCCGCTCATCATCGGGTCGGACCCGCGGACGTTGCCGCAGTCCATGATCGACACGTTGAAGAACCCCGAGATCATCGCGGTGAACCAGGACCCGCTGGCCATCCAGGGTGTTCGGGTGGCGGGTTCGAACAACGTCGACGTGTACAGCAAGGTGTTGTCCGGCAAGGGTGAGCGGGCCGTGGCGGTGCTGAACCGCAACGACCAGCCCGCCGAGTTCGCGGTCGATGTGGCCGATGCCGGGCTCGAGGGCACGGTCAGCGTGCGGGACCTGCGGGCGCGGGCGGACAAGGGCACGACGACCGACAAGGTCACCGTCACGGTTCCCGCGCACGGCACGGCGTTCCTCAAGTTGCGCGGCGAGACCGCGGTGCCCGGCACGGACGTCGGTGGCGAGACGTCGGCCAGCCCGGCGCTGGTTCGATGGGACGACAGGACGATGGCCACGTTCGCGCGCGACAGGTCCGGTCGCCTCACGCAGCGGTCGATGGTCAACGGCGAGTGGCGCAACTGGGTCGTGCTCGGTGGCCCCAAGAACGGTCGGGTCCTCGGCCAGCCGTCGGCTTTCGCCAGCGCGAACGGGCGCGTCGATCTGTTCGTGCGCGGCACGGACAACGTTGCGTACCAACGGACCTACGCGAACGGCAAGTGGGGCAACTGGTCCTCGCTCGGCGGTAGCCTGACGGACTCGGTGTCGGTGGCGTTCACCAGCCCGGACAGCTGGAGCCTCTTCGGTCGCGGTGCTGACGGTCGCGTGTGGACGCGCGACAGGAACAGCGCTACCTGGACCTCGGTCGGTTCTCCCGGCAACCAGCAGATCTACGGCAGGCCTTCTGCCGCGACGGTGTCCGCCGGCACGTTCGTCACGGTCCGGCTGCAGGACGACTCCGCCTGGTACCGCAAGCGCACCGCGAACGGCTGGTCCGCCTGGACCTCGCTCGGCGGCGTGATCAGCGGCAGCCCGACGGCCCTCGCGAACGGCGACCGCGTCAACGTGTTCGTGCGCGGCAGCGACTACACGCTGTGGCAGCAGGACCTCGTCGACGGCGCGGGCACCTGGTGGTTCAAGCGCGACCAGTTCGTGAGCAACGCGCTCACCGGCGCGGTCGGCGCGGCCGCGGGTGCCGGCGGCACGACCTGGGTCGCGGTGCGCGGACCGGACAACGCCGTGCACGTGTCCAGCCTGCCCACCCCCTGATCCGCAACGCACCTCACGGAGTTACGAACGATGACCTCACGTCGCACGTTTCTGAAGGCCACCGGCGCGTTGGGGCTCGGGGCCGTGGTCCTGCCCACGTTCACCTCGCACGCCGAGCCGTACCGGCCGAGCGGCAACCCGCTCACGGCCAATCCGACCACGCTCTGGTACCCCGCTCCCGCCGACGAGGCGAAGATCATCGAGCAGGGTCTCCCGATCGGCAACGGGCGCCTCGGCGCGCTCGTCGGCGGTGGCGTCGAGAAGGACTTCCTCTACCTGACCGACGTCACGCTGTGGACCGGCGAGCTGAACGACGCCCTCGAAGGCGACGGCCAGTTGCCCTACGACCCGACGCGCTTCGGCACGTTCTCCATGCTGGCCAAGCTCTACGTGAACGTGCCGGGCCACGCGGGCGCCACGAACTACCGCCGCGAACTCGACCTGAGCAACGGCCTCGTCACCACGAAGTACACGCACGGCGGCAAGCAGTACCGCCGCGAGATCTACTCGAGCCACCCGGACGACGTGGTGGTCGTCCGCCTCGTCGGCCCGAGCCAGACCGGCACGATCGACCTCGTCGGCGCACACGGCGAACCGACCGTGGGCGACTCGCCGCACACCGCGGCGGTGTTCACGGGCTCATTCGCGAACAAGCTGGCGTACGCCGGTGTCGTCACGGCGTTCAGTCCTGATGGGACGGTCGAGGTGGACGGCGCGAAGCTGGCGTTCACGGGCTGCTCGGACCTGGTGGTCGTGTTCTCCGGCGGCACGAACTACGTGCCGGACCACACCACCGGGTTCATGGATCCCCTCGTGGAACCGGCGAAGCTCGCGCTGGAGAAGGCGAAGGTGCGCGCCAAGGCGGACGCCCTGCTGCGCACGCACGTCGCCGACTACCGCAAGAAGTACGACCGGCAGCGGGTCGACCTCGGCCGGTCCACCGACGCCCAGCGCGCGACGGACACCTGGACCCGGTTGCAGGCCAGGGCGTCGAGCAACGCGCCCGACCCGGAGCTGGAGGCGAGCTACCTCCAGTTCGGCCGCTACCTCGCCATCACGGCGTCGCGCGACAACCTGCCGATCAACCTGCAGGGTCTGTGGCTGTCGAACAACAACCCGGACTGGTACAGCGACTACCACACCGACATCAACATCCAGATGAACTACTGGCTCGCGGACCGGGCCGCGCTGTCGGACACGTTCGAGGCGCTGGCGGACTACTGCCTCGCGCAGCTGCCGGCGTGGACGAACACCACGCAGGCGGTGTACCAGGACGAGCGCAACCGGTTCCGCAACACCAACAACCGCGTGGCCGGATGGGCGATCGCCTTCTCCACCAACATCTACGGCGGCAGCGGCTGGTGGTGGCACCCCGGTGGCAACGCCTGGCTGTGCATGTCGCTGTACGAGCACTACGAGTACACGCTCGACCGCGACTACCTGGCCAAGATCTACCCGTTGCTCAAGGGCGCCTGCGAGTTCTGGGAGGCACGCCTGGTCGAGACCCCGGACGGCCTCGTCGACGACCACGACTGGTCGCCGGAGCACGGTCCGCAGGACACCCGCGGCAACACCTACAACCAGGAACTGGTGCACCACCTGTTCGGCACGTATCGGGCCGCGACCGACGTGCTGCGCCGCGACCAGGCGTACGGACGCAGGATGTCGGCGTTGCGCGACAAGCTCTACCTGCCGGTCGTCAGCCCGAAGACCGGCATGCTGCAGGAGTGGATGTCGCCCGACGACCTCGGCGAGACCACGCACCGGCACCTGTCCCCGCTCGTCGGGTTCTTCCCCGGTGACCGCATCAACCGCGACGACTCCCCCGCCGCGATCCTCGACGGCGTGAAGCAGCACCTGATCACGCGCGGCATGGAGAGCTTCGGCTGGGGACTCGCGTGGCGCGCGGCCTGCTGGGCCCGGCTGAAGGACGCCGACCGGTCGTACGAGCTGATCGGGAAGGTCATCCGGCCGTCGATCGACCACGCGAACGGCACGGCGCCGAACTTCTTCGACATGTACAGCTTCGGCGACCGTTCGATCTTCCAGATCGACGCGAACCTGGGCGCTCCGGCCGCCATGCTGGAGATGCTGCTCTACGGCCGTCCCGGCGTGATCGAACTGCTGCCCGCGCTGCCGAAGGCGTGGAAGACCGGTTCGGTGACCGGGATCGGCGCGCGCGGCGGCTTCAGCGTCGACCTGACGTGGAAGGACGGCAAGGTCACCAGTGTGACCGTGCGCAGCGTCGGTGGCACGGAGACCGAGGTCCGCTTCGGGAACTGGAAGAAGAAGGTCAAGCTGCACAAGGGTCAGTCGGTGACGCTGCGCCCGTGAAAAGCACGGGGTTCGTGGTCATCGGCGTCCTAGGATCGGCCGGTGACCACGAACCCTGTCGAAGTCGTCCTGACGGACCGCGGTTCCGCGCGGGTCCAGCGCGCGCTGGCCGCCATCAGCATCGCGGCGTCGGTCGCGGGCGGCGTCGTGGTCGCCTTCTCGGACCAGGCGTGGTGGGCGATCGTGCTGTGGGAGCTCGGACTGCTCGTGGTCGTGTTCGGCATGCTGGCGCTGTGGACGACGGCGTCCGACGACGCCGACCAGACCGCCGCGCTGAGGGAGGCGGGCACGCTCGTGCGGGGCGAGGTCACCGACAAGACCGTGTTCGACGTCAGTGACGCCATCATGTACGAGCTCACGCTGCGGATCCCGGTGCCGGGCGGCGGTTTCGAGGACCGCCACCGGTGCAGCCGGTCCGAGTGCACCGCCGTGCTGACGGGCGGACAGGTCACCGTGCTGCTCGACGCCACCACGCGCACCTGGGCCGTCGTGCACTAGCCGGCGGTCGAGTCCGTCCGGCAACGTTCTGAGCCACGCCACTAGGATCTCCGGGTGACCACGACCCCGGTCGAAATCGTCCTGACGAACCCGGCCACCGCCGTCGCCCAACGAGCGTTCGCGGGCACCACGGCGGTCGCGCTGGCCGCCGGCATGATCGCGGTCGCCTTCTCGGACGGCCCGTGGTGGGCGACCGTCCTCTGGGAGCTGGCCCTGCTCGCCGGGGTCGCCGTCATGGTCAGGGTCTGGTCCTCGGCCGGCACGTCCGCGACCAGGTCCACCGCCCTGCGCGCCGGAGGAACCACCGCCAGCGCCGAAGTGCGCAACAGCACCAAGGACTTCGACGGTGAGTCCGTCACGCACGACCTCACCCTGTGGGTTCCGCTGGAGGACAGCGGTTTCGAGGTGCGCCACCAGTGCAACCACTACCGCGGCGAACGAAGCCTTCAGGTGCTGGTCGACCCGGCCGACCGCACCTGGGCCGTCGTGCACTAGAGCGCGGCCGTCGAGTCCCGCACCACTAGTGTCGTCGCCAGTTCGATGTGCAACGCCTCCGGCTGGTGCCCGTCCAGCACGCGCATGAGCTGCGTGACGGCGATGCTTCCCATCTCCTGCAACGGTTGCCGCACCGTCGTGAGCCGCGGGTCGGTCGCCTCGGCCAGGTCGATGTCGTCGAACCCGGCCACGGACAGGTCCTCCGGTACGCGCAGACCGCGTTCCCGCGCCGCCTGCAACGTGCCCACGGCGACCTTGTCGTTGAAGCACACGACCGCGGTCGGGCGGGGTTCCAGCGCCAGCAGTTCGGCGGCGGCCGCCTTGCCGTGCGCGGTCGTGGGTTCCACGTGCCGCAACCGGTCCGGCGACAGCAGCACGCCGGCCTTCGCCAGTGACGCGCGGTGGCCTGCCAGGCGGGCGTCGCCGGCGAGCCACTCCTCCGGTCCGGCGATCACGGCGATGTCGCGGTGCCCGAGGGCGATGAGGTGGTCGGCGACGGCTCGCGCGCCCGCGAAGTGCGCGGCGGAGACCGAGGCGATGTCGGGCAGCGGCAGGATGCGCGGGTCGACCACGACGAACGGGTAGCCGGCGCGGGTCAGCGCGAGCAGGTCGTCGCCCTCCTCGGGCGGCAGGATGAGGATCGCCGCGTCGACGTCGGCCATGTCCGGCAGCGCGCGCAGTGCGGCGGAGCCCTGGCCCGACTCCCCCGCGTCCAGCAGCATGCGCAGGCCGTGCAGTTTCAGCGTTTCGGCGATCGACGACACGATCAGGCCGAAGTAGTCGGTGAGGACGTACGGGCAGCGGACGTAGACCGTGCGCGTGCGTGGCGGGACGGCGTCCTGCTTGCGCCGTTCCACGGCCTGCAGGACCAGGTCACGGGTCCGCTGGGCCACGTTGACATGATCGTTGAGCACGCGGGAGACGGTCGCGATCGAGACACCGGTCTCCGCCGCGATGTCCCGCAGGCTCGCGCGCTGTTTCACGTTCTCGATCTTGCGTTCCACCAGGTCACTGTACCGGAACTCGGCCAGACCATTGACGATCGGCACACCCCGGTGTTTCATCCTGAAACACCAGCGTTTCACAGTGATCTAGACGTGTTACATGTCGTGAGGACGTCAATGAGAACAACCGCGATCGTCGCCTTGGTAGTGGGCCTCACCGCCGTACCGGCCGCCGAAGCCACCAGCGCTCCGCAGGTCCGCGTCTGGGTCACCACCCCGGACCGGGCGGAACTGATGCACGAACGCCCCCGCGTCACGTTCGGCACCAGCGAGTCGGCGCACCCGACGATCGTGGTCGACCCCGACCGCCGCTACCAGGAGATCGACGGCTTCGGCGCGTCCATCACGGACTCGTCCGCCGAGGTCCTCGCGGGCCTGGCCCCTGCCGTCCGCGCCGAGACCATGCGCAAGCTCTTCGATCCGAAGAACGGCATCGGCGTCAGCTTCCTGCGCCAGCCCGTCGGTTCGTCGGACTTCACGGCGGCGAAGGAGCACTACACCTACGACGACGTGCCCGCGGGCCAGACTGACTTCCCGCTCCGGCACTTCAGCATCCGCCACGACGAGGCGAAGGTCCTGCCGTTGCTGCGCGAGGCCAAGCGCCTCAACCCGAAGATCAAGATCATGGCCACGCCGTGGAGCCCGCCCGCCTGGATGAAGGACAACGACTCGCTGGTCGGCGGCAAGCTCAAGGACGACCCGAAGATCTACGACGCGTACGCGCGTTACCTCGTGAAGTTCGTGCAGGCGTACGCGAAGGCCGGTGTGCCGATCGACTTCCTGTCCGTGCAGAACGAGCCGCAGAACCGCAAGCCCGACGCCTACCCCGGCACGGACATGGGTGTCGCCGCGCAGGTCCAGGTGATCGAGGCGCTCGGCCCGAAGCTCAGGCTCGCGAGCCCGCGCACCAAGATCCTCGGCTTCGACCACAACTGGGCCACGCACCCCAACGACGGCACGGCGGAAGCCGACTACCCGTACCAGGTCCTGCGGTCCAAGGCGGCGAAGTGGGTCGCGGGCACGGCCTACCACTGCTACTACGGTGACCCGAGCGCGCAGACCGCGTTGCACGACGCCTTCCCGGACAAGGGCATCTGGTTCACCGAGTGCTCCGGTTCGAAGGGCGCGACCGACCCGCCCGCGAAGGTCTTCAGCGACACGCTGCGCTGGCACGCCCGCAACGTCGTGCTCGGCACCACCCGCAACTGGGCCCGCAGCGCCGTCAACTGGAACATCGCGCTCGACAGCACCGGCGGCCCGCACCTCGGTGGCTGCAACACCTGCACCGGCCTCGTCACCGTGCAGCCGGACGGCTCGGTCGTCACCGACGCGGAGTACTACACGATCGGCCACCTGTCGAAGTTCGTGAAGCCGGGCGCGCGCCGGATCGCCAGCACTTCGTTCGGCACGACCGGCTGGAACGGCCAGATCATGGACGCCGCGTTCCGCAACCCCGACGGTTCCACGGCTCTGGTGGTGCACAACCAGAACGACGACCCGCGCTCGTTCGCGGTCAGCGTCGGCGACCGCACGTTCGAGTACACCCTGCCGGGCGGCGCGCTGGCCACGTTCACCTGGACCACCCAGCACAGGAGCCGGCTCGACGCCGTGTCGCTGGCCGGTGCCACCGCCACCCCGGACGGCGCGGCGGCGATCGACGACGACGCCTCGACCCGCTGGTCCAACAACGGAGCCCAGGCCCCCGGTCAGTTCCTCCAGGTCGACCTGGGGCGCCGCAAGGACTTCCGCCGCGTCGCGGTCGACTCCGGCGGCAACCTCGGCGACTACGCCCGCGACTGGGAACTCTCGGTCAGCGACAACGGCTCGAGCTGGCGCACGATCGCGTCCGGTGCGGGCGTCGGCCAGCTGACCACCATCGACGTGCGCCGCACCAGCGCGCGCTACGTCCGCATCACGTCCACCGGGAGCGCGAGCAACTGGTGGAGCATCGCCGATTTCCGGCTCTACAACTGAACAACTGCTATCGGGCGCTTACACCCCTGCAAGGAGCGCTATGTCAAAGATGACAGCACGTTGGCGCGGTATCGCGCTGGCGGCGGCCGTGGTGACGGTGGGAAGCACCTTGGTGTCCTCCCCCGCCGCCACCGCGGCGACCAACGCGAGCGTGTGGTTGACGACCGCTGACAAGTCGAACGCACTCACCAGGCAAGGGGACGTGACGTTCGGTTCGGGTGGCAGCGGCTCGACGATCACGGTGAACCCGAACTCCACCTTCCAGTCGATGGTGGGCTTCGGCGCCTCGTTCACGGACTCGGCGGCGTGGAACATCTTCAACTCCCCGCGCCGCAACGAGATCATGAACAACCTGTTCAACACGTCCAGCGGCATCGGCCTGAGCTTCGTCCGCCAGCCGATCGGCGCGAGCGACTACTCGCGCAACTTCTACACCTACAACGACGGCGCGGCGGACCCGTCGCTGTCCCGGTTCTCCATCGACCACGACCGGGCGTACATCCTGCCGCTGCTCCAGCAGGCCAAGCAGCTCAACCCGCAGGTGTCCTTCATGGCGACGCCGTGGAGCGCGCCGGCGTGGATGAAGAACAACAACAACCTCATCACCGGCTCGCTCAACGACAGCCGGATCGGGGTGTATGCCGACTACCTGGTCAAGTTCGCCCAGGCGTACAAGGCCGCCGGCATCCCGATCGACTACCTGAGCGTGCAGAACGAGCCGCTGTTCGAGCCGCCGGGCTACCCGGGCATGTACATGTCGCCGCAGCAGCAGGTCAACGTGATCAACACGCTGGTCCCGAAGCTGCGCGCGGCCGGTGAGCAGGCCCGCATCCTCGGCTACGACCACAACTGGGACGTCGTCGACTACGCCCAGACCGTCAACAACGGCACGGGTGCCAACGTGATCGGCTCCGCGTGGCACTGCTACCGGGGCACCCCCGACCGCCAGTCCATCGTGAAGCAGAACCAGCCCGGCAAGGACATCTTCTTCACCGAGTGCTCCGGCACGCGGTCGGCCAACGACGCCGCGACGTTCCGCGACACGTTGCGCTGGCAGGGCATGAACCTGGCGATCGGCGCGACGCGCAACCACGCGCGGTCCGTGGCGATCTGGAACATGGCGCTGGACCAGAACAACGGCCCGGTGATCGGCAGCTGCACCAACTGCACGGGCGTCGTCACCACCTCCGGCGGCAACGTCACGTACAACGCCGAGTACTACGTCCTCGGCCACCTGTCGAAGTTCGTGAAGCCCGGCGCGGTGCGCATCGACTCGACCGGCTTCGGCGAGGGTGGCGTGCAGAACGTCGCCTTCCGCAACCCCGACGGCCAGATCGTGCTCGTCGCGCTGAACACCGGCGGTCAGCAGAACTTCCGCGTGCAGTACAACGGCCAGACGTTCGGCTACACCCTGCCGTCCGGTGCGATGGCGACGTTCACCTGGCCCGGCACGCTCGACCCCGGTCAGCCGCCGACGGGCCGCACCGGCCAGATCACGGGTCTGGGCGGCAAGTGCCTCGACGTGACGGACGGCTCGACCGCCAACGGCACCCTGCCGCAGATCTGGGACTGCTTCGGCGGCCCGAACCAGACGTGGACGCTGTCCTCGGACGGCACGGTGCGCGGGCTGGGCAAGTGCCTCGACGTGACCGGCAACGGCACGGCGAACGGCTCGGCCGTGCAGCTCTGGGACTGCTTCGGCGGTCCGAACCAGAGGTGGACCGCGTCCGGCGGCACGTTGGTGAACGCCGGCAGCAACAAGTGTCTCGACGTGATCGGCAACAACAACGCCAACGGCGCGAAGTTGCAGATCTGGGACTGCACGGGCGGGGCGAACCAGCGGTGGACCGTGCCCGCGTAGGTGGAGGGACGGAAGGGCCCGGTGTCCGAAGACGGCGGACACCGGGCCCTTCCTCGTTCCCACGCGCGTCAGGACAAAGCGGTCCTCGGCTCCGGGAGGAACGCGGCGAAGTCACGGTTTGACCGCTCGTCGCCGTGCAGCAGTTCCCTCACCCAGGCGACGACCGACGCGGGCGAGGGGTGCAGGCCTTCGAGCCGGGCCACCTCGACGAGCTCCCCCAGCCGGTCCTCGATCGCGACCGACCAGCCCGCGCTCTCCTTCCACACGAGCGCGACGTAGTGGTCGGGGTGGTCGGCGAGCCGTCCTTCCAGCGCGATGTAGGCGCCGGGCAGCGGGGTGAACTCGAAGCACGAGCTGTCGCCGCGCAGGCCGAGCCCGGTGACGACCTCGCGGACGTAGCGCCTCAGTTGCCGCGCCGCCGAGTCGTCGAAGTCGATGTCGAAGCCGAAGTCAATGGTCATGCCGCGGTCCATGCCGGGCGGATACCCGTACGGGGTGTCCGGGAAACGCGTTCGCAGGACATCCGTACGGGTATCCGGTCGGTCACCCGCCGTAGGGGTTGGCGGCCTTCTTCGCGGCGTAGGTCAGCATCGGCCTGACCTCGGCCCAGTGCCCGTCCTGGCACGAGTACGCGGGCAGGAACCCGGTGCACTCGCCCTCCCAGTTGCCGATCTCCCAGGTGTAGTGGGGAACGCCGAGCTCGCCGTACACCCAGTCGTCGATCGAGCCGCCCGCGGTGTAGAGCAGCTCACCCGGCTGGCCGTACTGCCACTCGGGTCCGGCGAGCTGCGCCATGTCCTTCGCCATCGCGCGCAGCGGTCCGTCGTTCGGCGACGGCGTGGTGGTGTAACCCCACGGCAGCAGCACGACGTTGAGCGCGGCGTGCATGGTGACGACCATGCCCCGGGTCTTCGGATCCGCCGGGTCGGTGACGGCGGGGCCGCGGGTGTCCTTGAAGAGCGACCGGAAGAGCTTCTCCAGCGCCTTCGTCTCGACCTCGGAGTCCGGGCTCGGCCCGCGGTAGACCTGGTGGCACGGGTCGGACGACGTGCCGTTGTCACCCCACTGCGCGTCGAAGTTCCGGTTGACGTCGATGCCGATCTGGGCGTTCGGGTCCTGCGTCGTCGGGCAGTCCTTCGGCCCGTTGGTGTGGTTGGCGTTCTTGCGCTGCAACTTCGGCGAGTCGCCGCCGGACTGCACGATCTGCACGCCGTCCGGGTTCGCGATCGGGATGACCCAGACCTCGGTCGTGTCGAGCAGCGCGGTGACCTCGGGGTCCTTGCCGTAGCCCTGGGTCAGGTGGTCGATCCAGCGCCACGCCATGTCACCGGTGGTGATCTCGCGGGCGTGGATCTGGCCCGACACCACCATCCGCGGCTTGGGCGCGTTCGGCGTGAGCTTGCAGTCGCCGGGGGCGCGCCTGGTGAGGCAGACGGCCTTGAGGTCGTACCCGCCGGCGCCCTGGGTCTTGCGCCACGAGTCGCCGTAGTCGACGACCTTCGCGAGGCCCGCGTACCTGAACGCCACCTGGTCGAGGTGGGCGTGGTGCGCCTTCACCGTGCGGTAGCCGCCGTAGTACGTCTCGGTGACGCCACTGCCCCGCGTCTTCTGCTCGGCCGACGGCGGGGCCATCACCGACTCGACCCTGCCGGCGAAACCGGCGTTGGCGAGGTCGGTGTGGGTGGTCTTCGACCCCAGCACGAACAGGTCGTCGCCGTCGCGCTGTTCGAGGACGTCGAACCCGCGAGCGAGCAGGTCCTGCGCCTTCTGCCCCAGCGGCGCGGGGACGCGGTAGACGTAGGTGGCGCCCTCCTGCGCCGTCGGTTGCTCCGGTGGCGCCGCCACCGACGTGCCCATCAGGAAAACCGCGCTGGCGGCACCCGCCAGCGCGAGGCTCAGCCTCTTCATCCCGGTGAAACCCCCTGTGACTCCATCAGGCGCGCCACCAGTCCGCCCTGGTGGGCTCGCGGAACGCGTTGGTCCCGCAGTGCACCTCTCCCGCACCGGCGTGCAGGAAGTCCCAATCCTCCACCCACTTGATCTTGACCGGCGTGCCGGTCAGCGCCTGTTCCGTCCTGGTCTTGAACAGGTCGACACCGCCGACGCGCGGTCCGTGCGGGTCCGGTGCGCCGAACACACCGCCACCGAGCGAGATGCCGTTCGGGATGCCCGCCGAGTGCGCCACGAAGATCGAGTCCGGGGCCTGGCCGGTGCGCATCCGTTCGCCCAGCGCGGTGAGCTGCTCGCGGGTGATCCGGCCGGATGCGGTGAGCTCGTCGGCGGCCGCGGCCAGCTGCGGCCAGCGGAACTCCTGGAACAGCACGGGAACCCGGACGAGTTCGCGGTCCTGGAGACCGGTCTCCCTGGTGAGCACGGCGAGCTGGGTGTCGATGTGCTTGGCCGCGGTCTCGTTGCGGGCCAGGAAGTCCTGGTCGGCGAGCGCCTGGTCGATCGTGGGTTTGTCCCGCTCACCGGTGCCCTCGAACAGGACCGCGCTGCCGTGACCGTCCTTTGTGGCCTTGCGCAGGACGTCGAGGGCGAGCCTCGGGTCGGCGACCATCAACGTCCAGCCGCGGGCGTTGCGGGCGGGGATGGCGTGCACGGTCTCGTCGGAGTGGCCGACGGCGAGCCACGACGTGTCGATGACGACCGGCTCGGCGTACTGGTCCCCGATCATCTTGGCGAACGTCGGGTCGGGCATGCGTGCCTGCGTGCTGCCGAACAGCGGCCGGCCCAGCTCGTGACCCCGGTACGGCGGCAGGCTCTCGTAGTTGCCGGTGGAGTTGAGGCTGTCGTCGACCTCCGGGCCGCGCTCGGCCGTGTACTGCTGCACGACGCCGACGTCCGGGCCGCGCAGGGCGCTGAACACGACGCGTCCGGCGGGGCGCAGGGCCGGCGGGTGGTGGACGCCCTCGAACTCCATGCCCGGCCGGTAGTTGGCGCTGCGCAACAGCACCCGCATGACCTGCGGCTCGCCGTTCGGGCCCGGCATGGACGCCGTGGTGGGCTCGAAGATGTCCTGGAACCACCGGTCGTCGTTCGCGACCACCTGCAACGCCTCGTCGGGCAGGTGCGCGGCCTTCATCGCGGCCTTGAGACCCGCGACGAACTGCGGGTAGCCGGTGTCGAGGCCGGGGCTGATCGGCTTCGAGGTGACGACCTTGCTCGGTGCCTTCAGGTCGTTCTGCAGGATCAGCGGGGCGACCCGGAGCTGAACGGAGTCCGCGCTGCCGCCGGTCCTCAGCGTCACGGTGACGGTGCCGTCCCACACGGCCTTGTCCCGGATGACGTCCTTGCCCTCGAGGCCGAGCTTGACGCCCTTGCGCAGTTCGGCGGCGGTGAGCGTGCCCTTGTCGTTCAGGGACGTCCAGGTGCCGTCGCGTTCGACCCACAGGCGGGCGTAGCGGCCCTGGTTCGCGCCGAGTTCGATCGTGCCGTCCGCTTTGGTGTTGCGCGGCATCGTGCGCAGCGGAGCGAAGTCCTGGGCGTCCCGTGCGCCGTTGAGGACGTCGTCCTGGGCGTCGTTGCAGGCCGCGAGCCGTTCGTCGACGGCGATGGCGCGGTCCCGGAGGTCTTCTTCGGTGACCTCGCAGCGCTTCGCGTCGTCGTCCAGGTTGGGCAGGAAGATCGCTCCCCTGCCCTGCGTCCACCTCGTCTTGCCGGACTGGTCGGCCCAGTCGACCGTGCCGCTGCGGTCGGTGTCGGCGAGGAGCGTCGCTCCCGGCGCCGCCTGGGCCGGTACCCCCGTGAAGATCACACCCGCCAGTGCGGCCACGCCGGTGGCCGCCAGAACACGTCTCATCACAAGTTCCCCCTCGTGATCATGTGCTGGTGAGGCTATTGAACTTCTTGATGAGGACGCATCCGACTTCAGGCGACTACCCATCCACCTCAGGTTGTGGGCCGAACGGGTGACGCGTCTCGGTAGGCCTCGCATACGGTGCGTTCATGGACGCGCTCACCACCCCCTCGCTGCTCGGGCGGGACGACGAGATCCGTTGTCTGTCCGGGATGCTCGCCGCCGGTCTCGAAGGCCGGGGTGGCGCCCTCGTCCTGCGCGGGGAGGCGGGCATCGGCAAGAGCACGGTGCTCGATCACGTGCGGTCGTCGGCGGCCGGGTTCCGGGTGGTCGAGGCGTCCGGGTCGGAGTTCGAGACCTCGCTGCCGTTCGCCGCGCTGCACCAGCTGTGCCTGCCGTTGCTGGACTCCTCCTCCGGTCACCACCGGGAGGCGCTCGACGTCGCGTTCGGCCTGGCCATCGGAAAGCCTGATGTGGTGCGGGTCGGGATGGCCGTGCTGGACCTGGTGAGCCGCTCCGGGCCGGTGCTGTGCCTGGTGGACGACGCGCACTGGCTCGACGAGGCGTCGGCCGGGGTGTTCGCGTTCCTCGGGCGCCGGCTGGCCGCCGAGGCCGTCGTGCTGGTGTTCTCGGCGCGGTCCGGTCCGTCCAAGTTGGACGCGTTGCCGGGGCTGGAGCTGCGCGGGCTGGCCGACGCCGACGCCCGGACGTTGCTGTCGTCCGCCGTGGTGGACGACAAGGTGCGCGAACGCCTGCTGTCGGAGGCGCGCGGGAACCCGTTGGCGTTGCTGGAACTGCCGAAGGCGGGCGGGTTCGCCATGCCGGACGTCGCGTCGGTGCCGAGCCTGGTCGAACGCAGCTTCCAGGACCGCGCGGCCTCCCTGCCGGCGGACGCCCGGCTGCTGCTGACGGTGGCGAGCGCCGACCCGACCGGGGAGCCCGGGTTGTTGTGGGCCGCGGCCGCACGGCTCGGGATCGAGGTGGCCTCCGCCGGGGTCGAGGCCGAGGGGTCCGGGCTGGTCGGCATCTCCACGCGGGTGCGGTTCTGCCACCCGCTCGCCCGCTCGGCCGTGTACCTGGCGGCCTCTCCCACCGAACGGCAGGCGGCACATCTCGCGCTGGCCGCCGTGACCGATGCCCGCACCGACCCCGACCGGCAGGTGTGGCACCGCGCGCAGGCCGGTACCGGGCCCGATGACGCGCTGGCCGCGGACCTGGAGCGGTCCGCCGATCGCGCCCGGGCCCGTGGTGGAGTGGCAGCGGCGGCGGCCTTCCTGGAACGGGCGGCGGCGTTGTCGGTCTCCCCCTCGCTGCGGGCCGCGCGCACGGTGGCGGCGGCCGAGGCGAAGCTCGACGCCGGTGCGGTGGACGACGCCGCCGAGCTGCTGACGAGCTTTCCGGCCGATGATCCCCGGGCTGACCTGGTGCGCGGGCGGATCGCCTTCGTGCGCAGCGAGTCGAACGACGGGCCGTCGTTCGTCCTCCGCGCCGCGCGCCGGGTTTCCGGTGCCGAGGCTCGTGATCGCGTGCTGGACGCTTTTGAGCTCGCGTTGGCCTTCGGACGGCCTTCCGGAGTGATGGACGCCGTCGTGCGCGAGGCTCGGGCGCTCGAACGCGGGTCGGACGCGCTGGAGGCGTTGGTGCTCCTCGCCGACGAGGGACACGCGGCCGCGGTTCCGTTGCTGCGCCGGGTGTTCGCCTCCGATGATCGAGCGTGGACCCGGCATCCGGCGTTGGCCACGATGCTCGCCGGGGAGCTGTGGGACACCGAGGTGCACTCCGCGGTCACCGACTGGCTGATGAAGACCGGGCAGCAGGCCGGGTCGCCGTTCGTGCTGCGGCTCGGCCTCGCGCAGGTGGCGACCGGGGCGGTGCTGCGCGGGGAGTTCGGGGCGGCGGTGTCGGCCATCGCCGAGGAGGAGGCCGTCGCGGACGCCGTCGGGATGGCTCCTCTGCGGTATCCGCGGTTGCACCTGGCGGCGTTCCGGGGGCAGAAGGACGCGGTGCTGGCGGAGTCGGAGCACTCGTCGCGGCGGGCCGGGGTGCTGGTCGCCAACACGCACTGGGCTTCCGCCGTGCTGCACAACGGCCTGGGCGACTACCCGGCGGCGCTGGCCGCTGCCCGTGCCGCCGTCGAACCCGGGGACCTCTACCTCGCCGGGATCGCGTTGCCCGAACTGGTCGAGGCGGCGATGCGGTGTGGTGAGACGGAGTTGGCCTCTCGGGCTTTGGACGATCTCGTGGCCCGGACTTCCCCTTGCGCCACTTCGTGGGCCGCCGGTGTGGCGTCCTGTGCCTCGGCTTTGGTGACCGGGTCCGAGGAGTGCTTCGTTGCGGCCGTGGAGCAGCTGTCGGCTTCTGCCGCTCGTCCTCATCTGGGGCGGGCGCATCTTTTGTACGGGGAGTGGTTGCGGCGGGCCGGGCGTCGGGTCGATGCGCGGGTTCAGCTGCGGTCGGCGCACGAGTTGTTCGCTGCGGTGGGGATGGAGGCGTTCGCTGGGCGGGCGGCTCTGGAGTTGCGAGCGACCGGGGAGGTGGCGCGGAGCCGTTCGGCTGACGTCGCCGAGTCGTTGACCATGCAGGAGACGCACATCGCTCGGCTGGTGGCTGGTGGGGCCACTTCGAAGGAGGTGGCGGCGCGGTTGTTCCTGAGTCCCCGCACGGTCGATGCCCACCTGCGGAACATCTACCGCAAGGTGGGCATCAACTCACGTCGTCAGCTGGCCGGGCTGTTCTAGTTGTGCGGCAGGAGACCGAGTTGCTGGGCGGCCCACAGGCCGTCGGCGTTCAGCCAGTACTCGGCGATCCTGCCGTCCTCGACGCGGAGGATGTCCGTGCCGTGGAAGGAGATCTCGTTCGCTTCGGCCAGCCACCTGATCACGACGTACGGCGCCTGTTCGATCGGGCCTACGTCGATCGTGAACTTCAGGCCGGGCATGTTCTCGTGGGAGCTCCTGACCCACTCGACGAGGTTCTCGCGGCCCTGGTGGTCCTGCTGCGGGCCGCCGGTCAGCGGTGCGACGTGCCAGACGAAGTCCTCGGTGACGATGTCGCCGGCCTGAGCGAGGTCGCCGTTCCACAGGTCGATCCAGGCCTGCATCACCTGTCTCCGTGGTGTCCGGGGGCGGCGCTGCCCGTGTACTCGCCGAGGTCCGACACGAGCTGCGTGAGCTCGGGATCGGCGTCGTAGCGCTTCTGGTGCAGGGCGGCGATCTTCGCGCCCATCTCGGGGTCCTCGTCGTCGGTGATGTCGAACGACGCGAACTTGTCGACGAGGGGCAGTCCGACGCGGTCGGTGTTGCGGTGCGCGGGGTGGATCAGGTACTCCCAGTACCCCTCCAGGTCCTCGATGACGAACGTGGCGCCCCACTCGTACTCGCCGCCGTGGTCGCGTCCGACCACGAAGGACTTGACGCTCGGGATGACGCGTCCCTGGTGGCGCAGGCTTTCCAGGGCTTCCTCGATCTGCTCGGGCGAGGCGTCCTTGCGCAGGGTGAAGCGGTTGCCGTGGTAGATCATGCTGTCTTCTCCTTGTAGGTCAGGGCGAGTACTGCCCCTGCTGCGATGGTTGCCGCGCCGGTCCAGGTGAACGCCTGTGCGATGCCCGTGACGCGGACGACTGGTTCGAGTGCCAGCGGTGAGAGGAACTGGCCCAGGAAGATGCCCGCCACCAGGCCGCTCAGGATTCGGCCCCGTTGGGCCGGTTCGGCCAGGTCGGCGAGGGTGGTGTTGAGGTTCGGGACCACCAGGCCCACGCCCAGGCCGCCGATCAGCAGCCCTGCGGTGACGGTGGCGGTGTTCGGGGCGTAGCCGATCACCAGCCACCCCGCGCCCAGCAGGCCGACGCTGATCGCCGTGGTGCGGGTCGTGGTGAGTTTTGGGTAGAGCAGGGCGCCGACGACGCTGCTCGCGGTGCTGCCGGCGATGACCACGCCGATGGTGGTGGGGGTGGCGTTCATCGACTTCAGCAGGAACGGCAGCTGGGTCGGCGCCATGTAGAAGATGAGGGTGGCCATCAGCGCCATGACGTAGATGCCCAGGGCCTCTTTGGGGAACGGCCCGGTCGTCCTGGTGCGGCTTGGTGGGCGTTCGTTCGTGAGACCCGTCGCGGCTGCCGCGGCTATCAGTGCCGCCGCGCTGTGGAGCCAGAACGGCAGGCGCCAGTCCTGGGCCGCCAGGACGCCCGCCAGCGGGAGGAACACGACTCCGCCGAGGCCTGCCGCTGCCTGCTGGTAGCCGAGGAACTTGCTGCGTTCGCTGCCCTCGAACCAGTCTGCGATCAGGGCACTGACGGCGGTCATGATGCCGCCCACTGCCAGGCCCAGGACTGCTCTGGTGGTGAGGAGGAGGGGAAGGTTCGTGACGAAGTAGCCCGCGGTGCCCGCGGTGGCGTACAGGGCGAGGCTTGCCGTGAGGAGTGGCTTGCGGCCCGTCTTGTCGGCCAGCAGGCCCGCCGCCGGTGCGCTGACCGCGATGGCCAGGGAGGTGATGGTGAGGGCCAGGCGGATCAGGACGCCCTCGCCGTACACCTCGCCCATCGCGGGCAGACTGGGGGCGATGATCGCCGCCGCCATGATCGTGAGAGTGGCGGAGGCCAGGACCACCGCCCTTGCCGTTCGCGTCGGCGCAGTTCGTGTTGTCACGAGAGCCAGATTGGCTCTCGGGGTGGCTGGTTCGCGTCGGTAGTCGTTACGTAGGTGGCCGGCTACGTAGGTGTGTCACCTGGTGCGGTGGTTGGGCAGACCTCGGGCGGGACGGGTCGTTTCATCGCCGCTGCGCGACGATGGGGATCGGGGTTGTGTTCGTGCTGGCACGTCACCGATAGCGGCTGGACGGTTCAGCCAGGAATGCGGCCTGGCTACATCCGGTCCAGCAGGCGTGCGCGGGCGATCTCGAGGTGCGCGGTCATCGCTGCGCTCGCTGCCTCCGGGTCCCCGGCGATCAGCGCGTCCACGATCGCCCTGTGCTCGGTGATCGTCTGCACCCCGAACGGCTGCTGGAAGTTCAGCCGGAACAGGTGCAGGTGGCAGTGCGTCTTGATGAACGATTGGAGGACGGCGTCGTTGCCCGCGATCCGCAGGATCAGCTCGTGCAGCCGTTGGTCGTGGGCGGTGAGGTTCTTGTAGTCGTCGTAAGCGTTGTCCGCGGGGGCCGCCGGGCAGGTGGCGAGTTCGTCCTCGATCTGCTGGGCGGACTCCGGGGTCATGTTGAGCGCCGCGAGTGCGGCCGACGGGGGTTCCAGCAACAGGCGGAGGGCGTAGAGGTCGGCCACCTGTTTGCGGTTCAGCAGGTCCGTCACGCTGTAGCCGCGCAACGGGAGCCTGCTGACCAGTTCTTCGGATTCGAGGCGTGCCAGGGCTTCTCGGACCGGTGTCGGGGAGACGTCGAGCCGGCGGGCGAGTTCGTCTATGTTCACGCGGGCGCCCGGGGCCATGCCGTCGCTCATGATCAGGGCGCGGATCTGTTCGTAGACGTCATCCGCTAGTACGCGCCTGGTCGGTATCCGCAACACCACTCCTGAGACTCCCGTCCTAGTTCTTGGCCAGTATCTCCTGCGAGACGCGTTCCATCTCGGCGAACACGTCGTCGGAGCGCTGGCCTGCGAAGTACGCCTCGAAGAGCGGCTGCTCGGCGGACTGGACCGCGCTGCCGTTGGCGTAGGCGGTGGACGGGTGGAGGACGTCGTCCTTCACGTACTGGTTGAAGACGGTGAGATCGACGCCCTGGGTCTTCATCGAGGTCACCGTGTTGTCCATGGCGGCCGGGATCGAGGGGAAGAAGGTGCCGGTGGCGCCCGCCTTGCTCTGGCACTCCTCGCTGCCCATGAAGCTGACCCACTTCCAGGTCAGGTCCGGGTTCTTGGTGCCCGCCCAGATGTTGTTGCCGTTGGAGTTGGAGAGGACGGAACGCTTGCCGTCAGGACCCAGCACCGTGGGAGCGATGCCGACCTTGACGCCCGGGATCTTGCCGAACGAAGGAGCGGACCACGAGCCGCCCATGGTCATGGCGACCTTGCCGGAGCCGATCAGGTCGACGTCGGAGATGGTGGACTGGTTGCCGGTGGTGAAGGTGCCGAGCTTCGGGGAGAAGCCGCGGTCGGTGAGGGAGAGGACCCACTTCATGGTCTTGGTGAAGCGGGGGTCGGTGTAGTTGAACTTCGTCGGCCACTGGTCCTTGTCGCCCAGGCGCCAGCCGAGCGTGTTGACGAACGGGGCCCAGCTCGTTTCGCCGATGAAGCTGCGGCCCGCCATGGCGCCGATGCCGTAGGTGGCGATCTGGGTCTTGTCGAAGCCCGGTTCGTCGCCGTGCTTGCCGAACTTGTCGACGGTCAGGCGGGCCACGACCTTGTCGAACGTGCCGCCGTCGTCGGGGTTCCAGGTGAGCTTCTGGACGTCGGCCTCCGGGACGCCGGCCTTGGCGAGCATGTCGGCGTTGTAGTAGAGGGCGGAGGCGGCCCAGTCGAGCGGGAGCGCGTACTGCTTGCCGTCGGTGAACTTCCAGGTGTCGACGCCGACCGAGTACTTCTTCAGGTCCACTGAGGACTTCGTGATGAGGTCGTCGAGCGGCATCAGCTGGTGCTGCGAGGCGTAGGCCTGCAGGAACTGGACGGAGTTCTGGAACGCGTCCGGGGCGGTGCCGGCGACGAAGCCCGCGGTGAGCTTGGTGAAGTAGTCGTCGACGTTGTAGCGGGTGATCTTCACGTCCGTGCCGGGGTTGGCCGTCTCGAACGCCTTCTCGCACTCGCCGTAGGCGACGGCCTGCTTGTCGTCCCACGTCCACCAGTTCACGGTGTTGCCGGCGGAACCCGAGTCGGAACTCCCGCAGCCCGCGACCACCAGGGCTGTTGCTGCGACGAGGGCAGCGGCGGCGATTTTCATGGCTTCTCCAAGAGACGGGAACGGAACGCGTCGAGTGCGATGTCGAGGTCGTCGGAGCCGCCCGCCTCGTGGGCGCTGTGCTCCCAGACGGCGATCTCCTTCGGTCCGGCGTAGGCGTGGTAGGCGCCGAACACGGTGGACGGCGGCACGATGTCGTCCATCAGGCCGATCGAGAACCACGCCGGGGCCGTGGCCCTGGCGGCGAACCCCAGTCCGTCGAAGTAGGACAGTGCGGGGAAGACGTCGGAACGCCGGTTCTCGGCGATGTAGGTGGTCAGTTCGGTGTAGGGCGGGCGGCCGCAGACGTTCAGCGCCCGCCGGAAGTCGCAGAGGAACGGCGCCTGCGTGTGCACGGCCTTGAGGTCCGGTACCAGACCCGCTGCGGCCAGTGCGATCCCGCCGCCCTGGCTGTTGCCGAGCACGGCCACGTCCGAGGACCCCAGCAGGCGCACGGCGTCGATCGCACGGACGGCGTCGGTGAAGACGCGGCGGTAGAAGTAGGTGGAACGGTCGGTGATGCCGCGGGTCATGAAGCCGGCACCACCGCGTTGGTCGCGCACCTGGACCTGAAGGTGGGCGAACCCGGCACTCGCCCAGGTCAGGTTCTCGACCGCGCTGCCCCGGTTGCCGCCGTAGCCGTGGTACTGGACCACGGCGGGGAAGCCGGTGGCGCCTTTCGGCGTGCGCAGCCAGGCGTGGACCCGGTCGCCGCCGAAGCCCGCGAACGACACGTCGTAGACGTCGAGGGTGCGCAGCGGGGTGTTCACCGGCACCGCTTCGACGGCCAGGTCCAGCGAACGCGCTTCGGCGAGCGTGGAGTCCCAGAACTCGTCGAAGTCGTCCGGGCGGACGTAGCTGCTGCGGTACTCCCACAGCGCGTCCAGGGTCAGGTCTGTCAGCAAGAGGTCCTCCCGCGCACTTCCACGACATCGCTCACGACGACTTCGGTGATCTCGCCGCCGATGCGCACCGGCACGAACTCCCCGGCGTCACCGGACACCCGGCGCAACCGCACCGTCACGTCACCGCCGGCCCAGGTCACGTCGATCGACAGGCCGCCCCGGCAGCGCAGGCCGCGCGCCGAGCCGGTCGACCAGCCGGACGGCAGCGCGGGCAGCACGTCGATCACGCCGGTGTGGCTCTGCACCACCACCTCGGCGAGCGCGGCGGTGAAGCCGTAGTTGCCGTCGATCTGGAACGGCGGGTGCGTGCTGAACAGGTTCGGCAGCAGGCCGCCCCACTCGGACCCGTCGACCGGCGCGTCCCGGTGGCGGTCGCCGGTGAACGGCTGCGCGGCCTCCAGCAGCAGCGACCGCACGGTGTCGCCGTCGCCGAGACGAGCCCTGAGCGCCATCTTCCAGGCCCACGACCAGCCCATCGCGCCGTTGCCCCGCCGTTGCAGCACCTCGAAGGCGGCATCGCCGAGCTGGGTGCCGGCGACGATCTGGCCGAGCGGGTACACGGACACCAGGTGCGACATGTGCCGGTGGGTGGGGTCTTCCTCCACGAAGTCGCCGACCCACTCCCCCAGCCGTCCGTCGAAGACCGGGACGGGCCGCAGGCGCGGGAGTGCGGCCGAGATCTCCGCCAGCAGCGGATCGGTGCGGCCCGAGGCGAGGGCCAGCGCCAGCGTGCGTTCGAACACGGCGCGGATGAGCACCACGTCCATCGTCGCGGACCACGTGAGCGCCTGCGGCTCGCCGTCGACGAGGAACCAGTTCTCCGGCGACGTCGACGGGCACGTGTCGAGGTGGCCGTCGGGGCCTTCGACCAGCCAGTCGAGGCAGAACTCCGCGCAGCCGCGCAGCAGCGGCCAGGCACGTTCCAATGTGGACCAGGTGCGGGCGAAGTCGTAGTGGTCCCAGGCGTGCTGGACCAGCCAGGCACCGCCCATCTGCCAGATCGCCCACGACGGCGCGCCGTGGCCCATGCCGACCGGCAGCGCCCACGCGTGCGCGTCGGTGTTGTGGTGCGCCACCCAGCCCCGCGCACCGTAGAGCCGTGAGGCCACGTCCGCGCCGGTCACCGCGAGCTTCTCCAGCAGCTCCAGCAACGGGTCGTGGCACTCGGCGAGGCCGGTGACCTCGGCCGCCCAGTAGTTCATCTGGGTGTTGATGTTGATCGTGTAGTTGGACGACCAGGCGGGGCGCAGGTCGGCGTTCCACAGGCCCTGGAGGTTCGCGGGCGGCGCGCCCGGCCGGGACGACGAGACCAGCAGGTACCGGCCGTACGCGAACAGCACGGAGGCGATGAGCTGCTCGTCCTTGCCGCTCACCAACTCCGGCACGTCGACGACCTCGGGCAGGTCGCCGAACCGCACCTCGCACGCGTCCATCAACGTCATGTGGTTGCCGTGCCGCTGACCCCGCCACGACGACTCGGTGGTGGTGGAGCTGGTGAGCGTGAGCAGCCAGCGCTCACCCTCGGTGATCCGCACGGTCACCGTGCCGCGCTCGCCGTCGCCGTAGACGGGCGCGTCGACCTGGGGTTCGTGCCGCGGGGCGGAGTCGACCGGGATCTCGACCACCAGGTCCAGGCCGTCCCGCGACACCTCCCGCAACGGCGTCGAGATGTCCACCTCGGATGGCACAGCACCGGTGATCTCCACGCACAGCGCCGTTTCCGACGCCCACACGCGCCGGGTGACCTCCGCACCGTCGATGGTGAGCCGCTCGGTCACCACCCCGGTCGCGAGGTCGAGGGTGCGCCCGTGCGACTCGCCCTCGGGCAGGGTGATCCACAGGTCTGCGTACGGCAGGAACGTCTGGCTGTACGGTCCCTCGAACGACATCAGCAACGACGTCGCCCGCTCCAGGTCACCGTCGAAGATCGCCTCCCGCACCTGCGCGAGCCGTTCCGGGCCGGCACCGGAAGCCAGCACGTCCGCCAGCGCGTCAGCAGGTCCGGCCGCCGTCCCCGACCAGACGGTCGCGTCGTTGACCTGCAGGCGGGACCGGCCGGCCCCGCCGAAGACCATCGCGCCGAGACGGCCGTTGCCCACGGGCAGCGCCTCGGTCCACTCCCCTGCCGCGGCAGGCCAGTGCAGTCTCACTTGATCCCCGTGAAGCCGATGGAGTTGACCAGCCGCCGCCCGAACACCACGAACAGCAGCAGCATCGGCAGCGCCGCGACCAGCGTCGCCGCCATCAGGCCCGCCCAGTCCAGCGACGCCTGCGGCGAGGACTGCTTGAACACCGCGAGCGCGAGGGTGAGCGGACGGACCGACTCGTCGTTGGTGACGAGCAACGGCCAGAAGTAGTCGTTCCAGGTGGTGATGAACTGCAACAACGTCAAGGTCGCCATCGGCGCGATGCTCATCGGCAGCACGATCCGGAAGCACACCCGCAACGGCCCGGCGCCGTCGATGATCGCGGCCTCCTCGACCTCGTGCGAGAGCCCGAGCATGAACTGCCGCAGGAAGAAGATGTTGAACGCGGAGAACAGCGCGGCCGGCAGGATCATGCCGCCGAACGTGTTGAGCAGCCCGAGGTCCTTCATCAGCACGAAGTTCGGCAGCAGCGTGAACACCGACGGCACCATCAACGCGGTGAGCAGCAGCCCGAAGACGAAGTCCCGGCCCTTCCACCGCAACCGGGCGAAGGCGTAGGCGGCCAGCGCCGACAACCCGACCGTGAGGATCGTCAGGATCCCGGCGTACACAACGGAGTTCCAGAGCGCGAGCGCCAGGTCGATCGACGCGCCCGACCCGCCTTCCGCCGCTGCTTCCGCCGGAGTCGCGAGGCCGAGGGCACGCTTGAACGGACCCCACGTGAAGTGCACCGGCAGCAACGACGACGGGTCGGTCGACATCGCGAAGTTGTTGGACAGCGCGGTGCGCAGCATCCAGTAGAACGGGAAGATCGTGATCAGCAGCACGACGACCAGGTAGCCCCAGGCGACGCCCCTGCCGAGTTTCATCGAGAGGTTCACCGAGCCTCCTCAGGCGGTGTCGGACTCGCCGGCACGGGCCATCCGCATCTGCGTGAAGGTAACCGTGACGAGCAGCAGGAACAACGCGAGCGACATCGTTGCGGCGTAACCGAAGTCGAACTGGCCGAACGCCTTGTCGTAGATGTACATCTGCAGCACCAGCGACGCGTCCGCCGGACCGCCCTTGGTGCTGACCTGGACGATGTCGAAGACCTGGGTCGAGCTGATCACGTTGAGGATCACGACCATCACCAGGATGGGCCGCAGCAGCGGCAACGTGAGCGAGCGGAACATCTGCCACTCCGACGCGCCGTCGATCCGCCCGGCCTCGTAGATCGACGCAGGGATCGTCTGCAGGCCCGCGAAGATGAGGACCGCGTTGTAGCCCATGGTCTTCCACACGTTCAGCGCGGCCAGCGTGGGCACCGCCCAGTCGTCGGACGAGAAGAACATGATCGGCTCACCGGTGATCCACGTGATCAGCTGGTTCACGATGCCGAGCTGCGGGTCGAGCATCCACGTCCACACCAGCGCCGTGACGACGCCGGAGATGAGGAACGGCAGGATCATCAGCCCGCGGACCGTCGTGTTGACCCCCAGGCGGTGCAACACGACGGCGGTGAGCAGCGAGACCCCGATGCCCAGCACCACCGACAGCACCACGAAGTAGACGGTGACGCCCAGCGAGTGCCAGAACCGCGTGTCGTTGACGAGCTCGGTGACGTTGTCGAGGCCCGTCCACACGGGTGGGCTGAGGATGTGGAACTCGGTGAAGCTGAGGTAGACGCCCCGCAGCATCGGGTAGGCGAAGAACACGCCGAACCCGACGAGGGCGGGGGCGACGAGGAGCCACGCGACCCACGTGTCGTTGCGGCGCGAGGCGGGGCCCCTGCGCCTGCGCGGGGGCGGAGACGCCGTGGTGGCGGGGCCACGCACGACCTGGGCGCTGGAGTCCTGCACGGTTGTCACCACGACGCCTCCTGGTCTTCTAGACGCGCATGCTGTCGACGTCGAACACGGAGTCGTCCGGGTTCCCGATGCGGATGGTGTTGTTGCCCTTCAACAGGTAGATGGGCACGGTCACCTTCTGCGGGGTGTTCCAGTCGTCGTCGTTCGACCCGGCGACGGGCAGCTTGAAGCTGGTGCCGTTGACCGTGACCACGCCGGTCCTGCTGGCGTCGGCCGAGATGTAGGCGAGCTCGACGAGGTACGTGCCCTCCCGGGGCGCCACGACCGTCGGCATGGTGATGGTGCCGCTGCCGCCGATGTACCCGACCTTGCTGCCGCCCGAGCACGCGCAGCCGTAGACGGTCGCGCCGCCGCCGGGGCTGCCCTTCTCCGCCTCGTACGTCACGCTCTCCTGCGGCGTCACGAAGCTGACGGGCTTGGAGCGCGCGCCGTTCTGCACGACGGTGAACTCGTAGGCGGTCGCCGGGGTCAGGCCCGTGACGGTGGCCTTGGTGTCCGTGGTGGTGGCGACCTTCTTGTTGCCCGCGTAGACGTCGTACCGGACGCCCGTCTTCCCGTACCACTTCAGGGAGACGCTGTTCGGCGTGGCCGCGGTGCCCTGCACGACGCCCGGCGCGACCGAGGTGCGCGGGGTGATCGTGAACAGTTTCGAGCCGTGCACCGGCAGTTCCTCGGTGAGGGAGCCGGACTTCTGGCCGACGTCCTTCTTCGCCCACACGTCGCGGACCTTGGCGTTGCCGGTGATGCCGAGCTTCGCGAAGTCGGCGGTGACGGAGGCCGGGCGCGAGCCCAGGTTGAACAGCGCCACGGTGTAGCTGCCGTCGCGGTTGCGGGCGTACCAGACCTGCTGGTCGGAGAACTGGTCGACCGGACGGGCCGGGATGCCCGCCTGGTTGATCCTGATGACCTCGTCGTTGGTCAGCAGCCGGTAGCCGTAGTCGTCGATCTTCGTCAGGTCGTCGCCGATGTAGAGCGGCGAGGACGAGATCGACCACAACGTCATGTAGCTCTGGCGTTCCGCCTCGGTCAGGCCGTCCATCTGGCCGTTGCCGACGGCGAGGCTGTCGAGGTTGTTCCAGTGGCCGGGGCCCGCGTCGTCGATCCACTGCACGACGTCGTTCCAGCGCTGCTTCACCGACTGGTTCCAGGTGACGAGCGTGTCGCAGTAGCACTCGACGTCGGTGTCGACGCGCCAGCCGTTGGTGTTGGCCCTCCACACGTCGGCGTAGCGGTGGCTCAGCGCCCACGAGATGAGGAACTCGATCGGCCGCCCGGTGCTCTTGAGCGCCGAGTTCCACGCCTTCACATCGGTGGTGTTGTCGTAGCGCTCACCACCGCGGAAACTGCCGGGGCCGACGCCGTCGAGCTTGAGGAAGTCGACGCCCCAGCCCGCGAGGGTCTGCGCGAGCGAGTCGATGTACTTCTGCGAGCACGGGTTCGCGAAGTCCATCTTGTAGGAGGAGTCCCACCCGTTGGTCTTGCGCAGGTCGGGGTAGACGACGTCCTTGGTGGTGCAGCCGGGCGCGTTGAAGATCGGCGTCTTGCCGTCGTTGTACGCCTTGGGGTCCAGGCCGACCGCCAGGTAGGAGCCGAACTTCAGGCCCTTGCCGTGGATGTATTCGCCGAGCCACTTGAAGCCGCGCGGGAACTTCTTCGGGTCCACCACGGGCCTGCCGTAGGAGTCGAACGACCCGAGCCAGCCCGCGTCGACGTTCACGTGGTCGTAGCCGGCCTTCTTGAACCGCGCGGCCAGCACGTCCGCCTGCGCCAGCACGTTCTTCTCATTGAGCCAGCTCGCCGGGCCGTCCGGGTTGACACCGGGGTAGTTGGTCGCCTGCAACGTCCAGCTGCTCCACCCCATGTAGGGCTTCTCCGCCTTCGCGGCGGTCTGCTGTGCTGCGGGTGCTTGGGCTTGGGCCGCCGGGACCGCGATCAGCGACGCGAGCAGGCCGGCAACGACACCTAACGCTCTCAAGACCACTCCTTTGTGATTTCCCGTGGTGTTTCAGGCGACTCGAAGGTCGTCCATCGCGTCGCGGTCCCAATCGATGCCGAGACCCGGTGAGTCAGGGGCGAGCGCCTGTCCGTTGTGGACGGTCAGCTCGCTCTTCGTGATCGCGCGCAGCTGCGGGATGTGCTCGACGAACCTGCCGCCGGGTACCGCCGCCGCGAGGCTGACGTGCAGCTCCATCAGGAAGTGCGGGCAGACGTCCGCGTTGAACGCCTCCGCGAGGTGCGCGACCTTCAGGAACGGCGTGATGCCGCCGATCCGGGCAGCGTCGACCTGGATCACCGAGGCCGCACCCCGTTCGAGGTACTCGCGGAACTGCGCCACCGAGTACAGCGACTCCCCCACCGCGATCGGGATCGGCGTGGTCCGCGCCAGCCTGGCGTGCCCGCTGACGTCGTCCGCCGGCAGCGGCTCCTCCAGCCACGTGAGGTTGACGTTCTTGAACGCGTCGGCCCGCCGGATCGCCTCCGCGCCGGTCATGGACTGGTTGGCGTCCACCATGATCGCGAACCGCTCGCCGACCGCCGCCCGCACGGCTTCGAGGCGTTCGACGTCCTCGGTCAGGTCCGGCTTGCCGACCTTCATCTTGATGCCCTGCCAGCCCTGGGCGGCCGTCTCCTTGGCGCCCGCGACGAGCTCCTCGGTGCTCAGGTGCAGCCAGCCGCCCTCGGTGTCGTACAGCGGCACGTCCTGCCTGAACCCGCCAGCCATGCGCCACAACGGTTCCTGCGCCCGCAGGCACTTCAGGTCCCACAACGCGGTGTCCACGGCCGCGAGCGCGAGCGAGGTGATCGCGCCGACCGTCGTCGACCGCGTGCAGGCGAACAGGTCGTGCCACACGTGCTCGATCCGTCGCGCGTCGACGCCTTCGAGGCGCGGCAGCAGGTGGTCCTTCAGGAGAGCGAGGACGGAGCTGCCGCCCGTACCGATCGTGTAGGCGTACCCGAGGCCGGTGAGCCCGTCGTCCGTCGTGACCTCGACGAACACGGTCTCCTGCTTGATGAACTGCTGGACCGCGTCGGTGCGCAGGGTCTCGACGGGGACGTCGACCTGGAACGCCTCAGCACGCACGATCTTCGCCACGCCAACTCCTCGGATCTCTGATCCTATAGGATATTTGACGGCGATTGAACAAGGGCGTTACGAGCGTGTCAACGGTCGTTTGGCCACCGTCCCACGCCGATGACAGCGTTTTCAACGGGTCACCGCGACCGGATCCCGTTCCGGTCCTCCGATGTCTGCAGCTCAAGGTCACACAACACCCCTGAGCAGGCTTGTGGCGGTGTGTTTAAAAGTGAGTGGTTCTGTCTGGTTGTCAGACGGACTCGGCGGCGCTCTTCAGCCGCTTCAGGGTCGCCTCGATGTTGCGCTGGTTCGTCACCGCGCGGTTGCGGACCCCGGTCGCCAGCTGCGTGATCGGCACGTACCAGCCGGGCCTGCGGTCCCACGTCGACTCGGTGACGCGGCAGCCGCCGGCCGTCTCCTCGATGTCGTACTGCCAGCGCGACACCGCGAGACCCAGCGACCTCACCTCGAACGCGAACCGCGTCTGCGAGCACTCGGTGACCGTCGAGGTCGTCGGCCACACCCGCCAGCCGCGCCTGTTGACGCCGCGGAACCGTGCCCCGACGCGCGGGCCGACCGAGTTCAGCCACTTGCCCCCGGAGTACTCCTCGGCGTACCGGCCGAGCTCACGAAGGGAGCTGACCAGCTCGAACACGCGCTGCGGCGAGGCAGCCACGTCGATGTGCGCGGAGGCGTCCGGGGTCATGCGCCAGAACTTACTACCGGTAGGTAACTCGCCGCTAGAGTTGCCGGACCGGTTCACCCGCGATGTAGGCGTGGACGTTCTCCACGGCCTCGGTGAAGTAGGTGCGGTAGTTGGTCTCGGTGACGTAGCCGAGGTGCGGGGTGGCGAGGACGTTGGGCAGCGAGCGCAGCTCGTCGGTCAGCGGGAGCGGCTCCACCTCGAAGACGTCGAGGCCCGCCCCGGCGATCCGGTTCGAGCGCAACACGTCGAGCAGGGCTTCACCGTCCACGATGGCCGCCCTGGAGGTGTTGACCAGGAACGACGTGGGTTTCAGGCACGCCAGCGCGGCCGCGTCCACGAGGCCGCGGGTACGGTCGCTCAGCACGACGTGGATGGACGCGAAGTCGCTCTGCGTCAGGAGGTCGTGCAGGTCTTTGGCGAGCCGGACGCCCTCGGGTTCGACGCGGTCGGCCGTCAGGTTCTGGCTCCACGCCACCACGTCCATGCCGAACGCCTTGCCGACGCGGGCGACGGCCCGGCCGATGTGGCCGAAGCCGAGCAGGCCGAGGGTGCGGCCACTCAGATCAGCTCCGACTGTGCTCTGCCACGGGCCACCGGCGTGGAAGGCGGCGTTCTCGACGGTGATGTGGCGGGCGAGGCCGAGGAGCAACGCCCAGGTCAGTTCGGCCGGTGGGGTCTTGGCGCTGCCGGTGCCGCAGACCGTGACGCCGTGTTCCCTGGCCGCGTCCAGGTCGATCGCGGCGTTGCGCATGCCGCTGGTGATCAGCAGCTCGAGTTTGGGGAGACGGGCGAACAACGCCGCGTCGAAGGGCGTCCGTTCGCGCATGATCACAACGCACTCGGCGTCGGCGAGAGCGTCGGCCGGGTCGTCGAGGTGCTCGCGCAGCACCGTCACGTCGAGGCCTGACCAGTCGGCGTTGGCGAGCGCCACGCCCTGGTAGTCGTCGAGCACCACACACCGCATGGCCTGATCATGTCAGAGTGGGCGCATGGGAGCCTTCCACCTGGCACAGGCCAACATCTCGACCGGGCGGTGGGCGTTCGACCACTGGCGGATGCGCGGGTTCGCGAGCCGGGTCGACGCGATCAACGACCTCGCGGTGAAGGCTCCCGGGTTCGTGTGGCGGCCGACGTCCGAGCGGATGATGAACGACCTGCTGCGGCTGGGACGCGATCCGATGCGTGAGGCCTACAACCTGAGCGTGTGGGAGTCGGTCGAGTCGTTGTGGGCGTTCACGTTCGGCGGCGTCCACCTCGAGGCGGTGAAGCGCAGCGAGCAGTGGTTCGAGCCGGAGAGCGCGTTCGACGTGCTGTGGTGGGTCCCCGCCGGGCACCGGCCGACGACGGAGGAAGGCCTCGCGAAGCTGGATCTCGTTCGCGCACAAGGTCCGACGCCGGAGGGGTTCACCTTCCGGCGCCGGTTCCCGTGTCCTAGCAGTTAGGGCGGGTCTGCCGGCCGGCGAAGCGGTCACCGAGCCAGTTCATGGCGTTGGTGCCCCACGCGCTGACGGCGGTGACGTGGCCGAGCAGCGGCAGCGGCGTCCACTGCACGTCGGCGCCGAGCGAGCACCACTGCGAGCGCAGCTTCTGCCCGACGCCGAACGGGATGAGCTCGTCCAGCGTGCCGTGGTAGAGGTAGACGGGCGCGGCGGGCCTGACCGAGCCGAGCGTGTTCTCCTTCAACCTCTTCTGCCACAACGGGTCCTGGATGACGTCCGGCGTGGTGGTCAGCGCGTTCAGCCGCGTGAACGGTGCCACCAGAGCGATCTCGGCGACGCAGGCCGCGCGGATGCGGTCGATCACCTGCCGGCCGCGCGCGTTCAAAACGTTCGACAGCGGCAGTTCCGGGTAGGCGGCGGCGTAGCCGGCGGCCGCGGCGAACACGAGGCCCGACCCGGCGTTGCCGTCGTTGAACTTCGCGACGGCGTTCAGGTCCGCCGGCACTCCCCCGGCCGCGACGCCGACGACGTTCACCTCCGGCGCGTAGGACTTCCACTGCTCGGCGGCGGCCGAAGCGGCCTGCCCACCCTGCGAGTAGCCGAAAACACCGACCGGTGCGTCCGCGGACAAGCCGGGAACGCTGCCCGCCGCGCGTGCCACGTCGAGCAGTGCACGTCCCTCCGAACGGGACACCGCGTACGTGTGATCACCAGGCGTGCCAAGCCCTTCGTAGTCGGTGACGGCGACCGCCCAGCCCTGGAACATGGCCTGCGCGAGGAACGCGATCTCGACCTCGGTGCCGCCCTGCAACTGCCGCGACGGCGCGCACTGGTCGCCCATGCCCTGCGTGCCCATCGCGTACGCCACGATCGGGCGTGGCCCGTTGTTCCACGGCAGCGGTGACACCAGCACCATGCCGGACACGACCGTGCTGCCGCCCGTCGCGGTCGTGGAGCGGTACCGGATGTCGTAGGCCTTCACCGGCGCCGGGAGCAACCTGAGCGGTTCCGGGTGCCACGCCACCTCCCTGCTGCTGACCAGTTCCCCCGGCGCGGCGGCGGAAGCAGGCGTGACCAGGGTGAACAACAGCAGGACGGCGGAGAGCACGGCTCGGAGCTGCATCGGTGGACCCCTTTGTGGTAACCGGCGTTACCGCAATGTAGGGCTGAACGCAGCAGTGGAGCAATAGGCCTTTCGGCTTGATGGATTCACGACCGGGTGGCGCGCGAAATTCGCGTGCCGGGCCCGGTCGCGCGAACTACCGTCCGCTGCATGCCGGAGAAACCACGGGTGTCCCTCGACCGCTCCGGCGGTCTGCACCTCGACGACGTGCTCGTGCACGACGTCTCCCTCGTCCACGCCGAGATGATGACCAAGCGTCGACTCTGGATGAGCTGCTACCTCGAAGGCACCGGTGTCGAGAACGACCGGGTCACCTTCATGATCACCGCAAGCGGCAACCGGCTCGTCTTCGAGGTCGAGGAACGCCCTCGGGGGAACGTCTCGGTCGAGGGGTGACTCACGCGATCCCCTGGGCGAACGCGAACACCCGGTCCGGGTCGTACTTCCGCGCCACCTCGCGCAACCGCGTCAACGACGAGCCGTAGTACGCCTGGGCCCAGTCCGGCATCTGCGGGTCGAGGTAGTTCACGTACCCGGTGGCGCCGAACATCGTCCCGAGCTCGTCGCGCGCGACGCCCATGTCCCGCCGCGCGTTCGTCTCGCCCGCGGCCAGCGTGCACTCGACCTGGATGCTCGCCACCGCCGCGCGGTGCGGGAACGCCGTGGCGGGCCCACGTCCGACCGCACCGCCCAAGGCGTCGATCATGTTGTACGAGTGGGGCGTGTTCTTGAAGATGTCGGCGAGCTTCTGCGGGTCGGCGATCGGCTTCGTCAGCATCCGCGACGTCGCCACGTAACTCCCGCGCGACTGCGAGCCGCCGCCCCCGTTCCAGCTGGGTTTGCACGAGCCGTCGTTCACCCGGCACCACGCGAACCGTTCCATCGCGGCCAGGAAGCCCTGCTCGGTCTCGCGTCGCGAAGTGGGCTGCGATCCGACCCGCCGCACGAGGTCGTCCAGCAGCGGCTTGAGGTTCGCGGGCGTGCCGACGAAACAGCCGCCGACCTCGACGTACGGGTTCGCGCCGCTGCCGACGCCGACCGTCGACGTCAGCGCGTCCGGCGCCTTGCCCTGCCAGTCCGGCCACACGCTGAGCAACGACGGCAGCGCGGCCGACGGGAACTGGAGCGTGAAGGTCGTGAGGTTGCGCGCGGGTTCGGTGCGGAACACGAACGACGTCACGATGCCGAAGTTGCCACCGCCACCGCCGCGCAACGCCCAGAACAGGTCGGCGTTCTCGGCGGCCGACACCGTGCGGAGAACCCCGTCGGGCGTCACGATCCGCGCGCTGACCAGCCGGTCGCTGGTGAGTCCGAACGCCCGCGCGGTCACCCCGATGCCGCCGCCCAAGGTCAGCCCCGAGATGCCGACGGTCGCGCAGGTTCCGGCCGGCATCATCCGCCCGGCGTTCGCCAGCGCGAGGTAGAGGTCCATCAGCAACACGCCCGCGCCGACCTCGGCGGTCCCGTCCGCGCGGACGTCGATCCTGTTGAGCCCGCGCACGTCCACGACCAGCGCGCCGTCCGCCGTGGAGTACCCCGGATAGCTGTGCCCGCCGCACCGCGCGGTGATGCGGGTCCGGTCGGTCCGCGCGATCTCGATGCACCGCTGGACGTCGGCGGGTGAGACGACACGGGCGATCGCGCTCGGGCGTTGGGCGTCGTAGTGCGTGAAGTACCCGAGCTTGGCGTCTCTGTAGGCGGCGTCGCCGGGCCTGATCAGCTGGACGTCCATTGTGGACTTGCCGGCCAACGCCGACACGGCTCCGAGCGCGACCGACTGCAGAAGTGCCCTGCGACGCAACATCCCACGAACGTAGGAGTCGGGCAAACCAGGGCACAACGGATCAAGCGACCGGGACGGATCCCGGCATGGCGTGGTGGCTCGAAATTCGCCGGGCCAGTTCGCGGTCAGACGGGTGCATCGTGGCCTGCTGAGCGTGAACTGGCCCGCCTGATTTCGAGTCGCCACGCTACGGGTTCACAGCCAGGAACAGGAACGCCGCCAGCAGGACCAGGTGCACGCCACCCTGCAGCCGTGTCGCGCGACCAGGCACGACCGTGAGCACGCTGACCAGGACGGTGAGCAGCAGCAGGATCATCTGCGTCGACCCGAGGCCCAGCGTCAGCGGCCCGTCCAGCCAGATCGTGGCCAGCGCGATCGTCGGGATCGTGAGGCCGATGGACGCGATCGCCGAGCCGTAGCCGAGGTTGATGCTGGTCTGGATGCGGTCGCGCAACGCGGCCCGCGCGGCGGCGATGGTCTCCGGCAGCAGCACCAGCAACGCGATCACGACGCCGACGAACGACTGGGGGAACCCGGCCGCGCGCACACCCGCCTCGATCGCGGGTGACTCGATCTTGGCCAGGCCGACCACCGCGACCAGGGCGATGAGCAGGAACGCGAGCGAGATCAGCGCGGCCTTGCCGGTCGGCGCGTCGGCGTGCTCGTCCGCCTCGATCACGCCGTCCTCGTCGACGGGCAGGAAGAAGTCGCGGTGCCGGACGGTCTGGGTGAACACGAACATCGCGTACAGGCCCAGCGAGGCGAGCGCCGCGAAGGCGAGCTGGGCGCCGGAGAACTCCGGGCCGGGCGTCGAGGTGGTGAACGTCGGGAGCACCAGGGTCAGCGTGGCGAGCGTGATCACGGTGGCGAGCGCGCCGCCGCTGCCTTCCGCGTTGAACAGGATCGTGTGGTGCTTCAACGCGCCGAGCAGCAGCGAGATGCCGATGATGCCGTTCGTGGTGATCATGACGGCGGCGAACACCGTGTCGCGCGCCAGCGAGGAGGCCTCGGGGCCGCCGGACACCATCAGGGTGACGATCAGGGCCACCTCGATGATCGTCACCGCTACCGCGAGGACGAGGGAGCCGAAGGGTTCGCCGACCCGCAGCGCGACCACCTCCGCGTGGTGCACGGCGGCGAGGACCGTCGCGGCGAGGACCACGGCGACGAGCGCGACGAGCACGCCCCCGAGGTCACGTCCCCAGAAGACGGCGAGCAGGACCATGCCGAGCACGGGGGTGATGGTCGTCCAGTGGAGCAGCGGGAAGCGCGGGGCGGCGGCCATGATCACACCTTCGCATACCGGACTGGCCTCCCGCCATTCGGCGCAGCGGTGATTTCGCCCGCAAGAAAATGTGGTGCGGAGCGCCCCTGCCGCGCCCCGCACCACATTTCTTTTTTGGTGCCGTGTCCGATCGTCAGAAATCGAAGAGGGCACCCGTGTGCGCCAGCATGACGCACGAGTTCGGGTAGGTGTGCACCTCGTGCACGGGCTGACCGCGCCAGAAGCCGAACATCGTGACCTCGACCGGTGCGTAGTGGAACGTGCACGCACGGTCGTCGGCCTGCATGGCCGCCAGCTGCGTGCCGACGGAGGACAGCGTCGCGCAGGCGAGGGCCCTGCGCGGGTGCTGGTCACCTCGTTCGCAGGTCAGCACGGTCGCCTTGAAGGCGTTGTCGTCGAACTCGGAGTACTGGGCGGTCAACACCAGGGCGGTGTTCCCGCGGGGAGCGGGCGCGGCCTGCGCGGTGCCGGCGAAGGCGAAAAGCGACACGAGCAGAGCAACGAACGCACAAATGCGGCCGGACATGAAAGCGGTCCTCCTGAGACCTCACAAAAACGGGCCGGTTCTCGGCCGCCGCAGATGTTGCCACCCGGAATCGCCACCGCGAAAGGGGCCAGGAAACGTTCACCGATCACATTCACGGACTCCTCCGAAAGCGTGGTTGGGCCGAACGGATGTGTCGCGCGACACGTTCGCGGAGACGGAGCCGCCGACGGACTGTTACGGGTTGCTGACAGACCACCGCATCAAAGGACGTATTATCCGATTCATGTCCAAGACCTCCAGACGCGTCGTGTTCGGCGTGCTGCTGATCGTCACACTCGTGGTTTCCACCGGCGGCGCGCTGGGTTACCTGGGCAGATTGACGCTCGTGTTCGACCGCCATCCGGGAAAGCCACTCGCGATCATCGAAGAAGTGCCCGGACCGCCGGACGGACCGAAGTGCGCGATCGACGCGCGGTACTTCGACGAGAAGCCGGAGGGCCTGCGTCCCGAGGTGCTGCAGGCGTGGTCGAAGCTCCGCCAGAAGGCCTCTGAGCAGGGCGTCACCCTGTGCCTGAACGACGGCAAGCGCAGCCGCGGGCAGCAGCGGGCCGAGTTCGACGAGGCGGTGGAGAAGTTCGGCACCGAAGAATTGGCGTCGAAGTACGTGCTGAACCCGCCGGACCGGTCGATGCACGTGATCGGATTCGCCGTCGACATTCAACCGATCGAATCCGCACAATGGGTCGAGAAAAACGGCAACACCCTGGGCTGGTGCCGCCGTTACGAAAACGAGCAGTGGCATTTCGAGTACAACGCCGACTACCCCGAGGCCGGTTGTCCGGCCCTCATCCCCAGTGCGACGGGCAGCTGACCCCTCGCGCACAGGTCTAGACGCTTGACGTGCGACCGGGGTTGCCCGGACGTAATCTGACAAGCCCAGTTACCAGATTGGAGCGCCCGGTGGCCCGTGCCTACGGCGGAATCTCACCCGAGCAGCGCAGGGCGGAGCGCCGGGCGAGGCTGCTGCGGGCGGGCCTCCAGCTGTTCACCAGCACCGGGTTCGCGGCGACGAAGATCTCCGGCCTGTGCACCGAGGCGGGCGTCTCCACGCGCAACTTCTACGAGGAGTTCGCCTCCAAGGAAGAGCTGCTGCGCGAGCTGCACGACCTGATCAACGCCACGGCGTTCGCCGAGGTCCGCGCGGCGATGACCGAACTGGCGACCGAGGACGTCGACACCCGGATCACGACGCTGCTGGAGGTGTTCGTCCGCAGCGTCACAGCCGATCCGCGCGCGCCACGCCTCAGCTACGTCGAAGCCGTGGGCGTGAACACGGAGATCGAACGGCAGCACGTGCGCTGGGTGAACACCTGGGCGGAGTTCATCGAGGCGGAGGCGCTCCGGGCGGCGGCCACGGGCGTCGCACCCCAGCGCTCGTACCGGCTCACGGCGATCGCGCTCGTCGGCGCCATCACGGGCCTGCTGCGCGAGTGGCAGGCGCACGAGCCCCCGCTCGCGATCGACGACATCGCCGCCGAGATCCGCGCACTGATGCTGGCGGCGATCACCAGGCCGGACGCCTAGCGCCGCAGCACCGGTGTGCCGAATCCGACATGCGCCGACCCAGTCAGTCGGCGTGTCGCGCCTCGCCACGCCGTTCCCGAAAGTCACGCGGGGACCTTTCGTTCTCTCCAGCGACACGCGGGGTCCCTGCGTTCCCTCCAGCGGCACGCGGGGCGGCCATCGGGGGCGCGGACACGATCTACGGCCCTGGGCGGCGGCAACCGCGGCGGTGGCGCTCCCATGGACGTCAACGACGCCTACAAGCCGCGCTGAACCACCCGGGCGCTTTCGTCCGTAATCCCCTGTGTGAGCCGATTCGCCGTTGTCGCGCTGCTCGTGTGCCTGGGTGCCTGCTCCGCACCGGCGGAGGAGACGACCTCGCTGGACGCACCGGAGGCCGCTGCCGGTCCGGTCGCGGGGTCCTCCCGGGTTCTTCCGAACGACATCGCGACACTGCAGGTCGAGGAGTCGCCCGCGGTCGGCGCCGTTGTCGCCGACCGCGAGCACTACACGCTCTACTTCACCGTCCAGGACGGACCGTCCAAGTCGACGTGTCTCGAACCCGAGTGCACCCTCGTGTGGCCGCCGCTGCTCGCGGCGGGCGGCAAGTTCGAGGCGCCCGCCCTCGACGCGCAGCTCCTCGGCACGATGAAGCGCCCGGACGGCACGGAGCAGGTGACCATCGCGGGCAAGCCGGTCTACCGGTACGTGGACGACGAGCAGGCGGGCGACACGACGGGTCACGGCGTGGACGACAAGTGGTTCGCGATCTCACCGACTGGGACGAAAGCGACCAAATAGCGGGCCGAAATTTCGGCGTCCCGCGCGACAGCGCGCAGTGACGCCGAGGCCACACACTGGAACCGGCGACCCCGAAGGGTCGCCGGTTTGTCGCGTTCGGGTTACTCAACCGATTCGTTTGTACCGGAAATCCTGAAACCGGTTCCGCGCGGAACCGGTTTCAGGTATCTACTGTGAGAGCGCTCCCATAGACGCTGCCGCCGCACGAGCCCTCTCGGAGACCACATGGATCGCGACGACGTGCCCTACCTCGACGCCACGCTGCCCACCGCAGAGCGGGTCGCCGACCTCCTCGGCCGCATGACGCTGGCCGAGAAGGTCGGCCAGATGATGCAGCTGGACTCGAGGGAGGACCTGGACGACCACGTGCTGCGCAAGCACGTCGGGTCGATCCTGCACACCTCGCCGGAACGAGTGCTGCGCGCGCAAGACCTCACCACGCAGACACGCCTGCGCGTGCCGTTGCTGATCGCCGAGGACTGCATCCACGGCCACTCGTTCTACGAGGGCTCGACGATCTTCCCGACCCAGCTCGGCATGGCCGCGTCGTGGGACCCGGAACTCGTCGAGCAGGTCGCCCGCGTCACCGCCGTCGAGGCCGCCGCGACCGGCGTGCACTGGACGTTCTCGCCGGTCCTGTGCATCGCGCGGGACCTGCGCTGGGGCCGCGTGGACGAGACGTTCGGCGAGGACCCGGTGCTGATCGGGGAACTCGCGGCCGCGATGGTGCGCGGTTACCAGGGCACCGGCCTCGCGGACGAGACGGCGATCCTCGCGACCGCGAAGCACTTCGCCGGGTACTCGGAGACCCAGGGCGGGCGCGACGCGAGCGAGGCGGACCTGTCGCGGCGCAAGCTGCGCTCGTGGTTCCTGCCGCCGTTCGAGAAGGTCGCCCGGGAGGGCTGCGCGACGTTCATGCTCGGCTACCAGACGACCGACGGCGTGCCGATCACGGTCAACTCGTGGCTGCTGGACGAGGTGCTGCGCGGTGAGTGGGGCTACCAGGGCACCCTGATCACCGACTGGGACAACGTCGGCCGCATGGTCTGGGAGCAGAAGCTGCAGCCCGACCACATGCACGCCGCGGCGGCCGCCGTGAAGGCCGGCAACGACATGATCATGACGACCCCGCAGTTCTTCGACGGCGCGCTGCAGGCCGTCGAGGAGGGGCTGCTCGCCGAGTCCGACCTGGACCGCGCGGTCACCCGGATCCTGACGCTGAAGTTCGACCTCGGGCTGTTCGAGAACCCGCGCAGGCCCGACGCCGAACGCCAGCGGACGATGATCAACCACGACGACCACGTGGCGTTGAACCTGCAGGTCGCGCGGCGGTCGCTGGTGCTGCTGAGCAACGACGGCGTGCTGCCGTTCACCCGGCCCAAGGCCAAGATCGCGGTCGTCGGCCCGCTCGCGGACGACGCGCAGACGCAGCTCGGCGACTGGGCCGGGTCGTCCGGCCAGGCCGACTGGCTGCCCAACGGCCACCCGCGCGAGATGATCACCACCGTCCTCGACGGACTGCGCGAGCTGTCGTCGGGCGAGGTGACGTACGCGCGCGGCGCCGACATCCTGACGCTGGAGCCGGACCCCGAGGGCGACACGTTCCCGGACGGCCAGCCGCGTCCGAAGATCGTGCAGGCCTGCCCGCCGGACACGAACCTGATCGCCGAGGCCGTCGCGGCCGCCCAGGACGCGGACTACGTGGTCGCGGTCGTCGGTGACCAGATCGAACTGGTCGGCGAGGGCCGGTCCACCGCCACGCTCGACCTGATCGGCGGCCAGATCGCCCTGCTCGACGCGCTGGCCGAGACCGGCAAGCCGCTGGTCGTGGTGCTGCTCGCGTCGAAACCGCTGGTGCTGCCGCCGTCGGCGCGCAACGCCGCCGCGCTGCTGTGGGTCGCGAACCCCGGCATGCAGGGCGGCCGGGCGATCGCGGAGGTGCTGCACGGCCTCGTCGAGCCGAGCGGCCGCCTGCCGATCTCGTTCGCCGCGCACGCCGGTCAGCAGCCGACGTACTACAACCAGATCCGCGGCCAGCACGGCACGCGCTACGCCGACCTGACGCAGGAGCCGGCGTTCGTGTTCGGCGAGGGCCTGTCGTACACCACGGTCGAGTACGGCGACCTGCACGTCGAGACGGCGGTGCTGCGCCCGGACGAGACGGTGCGGGCGTCGATCACGCTGACGAACACCGGGTCGCGGCCCGCGCGCGAGACCGTGCAGGTCTACGTGAGCGACGCCGTCACGTCGGTGAGCTGGGCGGACAAGGAGCTCAAGACGTTCAGCCAGGTCGACGTGGCACCCGGTGAGACCGTCAAGGTCGACCTGGAACTGCCGGTGTCGGACTGCACGATCGTCGACGCCGCCGGTCTGCGGGTGGTGGAGCCCGGCGAGTTCGTCCTGCTCGTGGGGCCGAGCTCGAAGGACCTGCGCCGGGCCGAGTTCACCGTGAAGCCGTTGCCTTGAAGGGGCCGGGCGTGATCGTGAGGTAACGGGGAGGGGTCTCCACCGCCTTCGTGATCGCCTTCCGGACCGCCGGGACGAGGTCCGCGTCGACCAGTGCGACGGCGGGCCTGCCCGGTGGGTCGATCAGCATGCTCGCGCCGCGTGCGCCGGCCTGCAGCGCGGCCTGCACCACCGCGTCCTGCTCGGGATCCGGGCTCTGGGCGCGGTGGTAGGCCGTGAGTTCCGTCCCGAGGTCCTGTGTTCCCGGGGTGTGCGGTCGTTCCACCTGCGGTTCCTCCCGCCGGATCCTCGTGTCGACCACGAGCAGCCGCTGGCCGGGCAGGTCGAGCACCTCGGGGTCCGGCTGGTCGCTTTCGTCGAGCGCGAGTGCGATGGCCGCGTTGAGTGCCTCGCCGGCGGAGAGCCCGCTCCCCCGCGGCAGGTCCACGCTGCACATCAACGTGGCGCCGCCCCTCGCGCGCACGTCCCGCGCCCAGGCCGGCACGTCGTCGGAAGGCAGCACGGCGCGTTCGGCGGGCCGGTTCACCGACACCAGCTCGAGGACGCCGTCGTCGCGCCGATCGCCCGCGACGATCGCGCCCCACCTGGCGGGCACCCGCACCGCGCCGCCCAGCAGGTTCACCACGCCCGGTGCGTACCAGACGCCCTGGGCCGGCCTGCCGAACGTGCGCCGGAACGCGTGCGGGACGAGCCGGAGTTCCGGCGCGATCTCCGGCCGGTCCGCGATGTCCGTCATGACTTCCGCGCCAGCAGGCGGTAGGCGTTGCCGTTGCCGGTGCGGGCGGCCACGAACCGGTTGACGGTCTGGTCGAGCGCCAGCGCGACGAAGAACGCCGGGATGCCGAGCGTCCACACGAGGAAGCTGCGGGTGCGGCGCAGCCTGACCTCCTCGGGACGCCACGGCGCGGGCGTGCGCGGTGCCTTGTCGCCCAGCCACAGCAGCAACGCGAGCGTGAAGTCGTTGCAGAGGTGGGCTTCCCTGCGTTCGGTGGCCACCGTGGTCAGGCCGCGGTCGGCCAGCGCGTGCTGCAGGTTGCCGATGGGCATCATGTGCTGGTGCTGCGGCTGGAACCACGGCATCCAGTACTGGCCGAACAACCGGCCGAGCCGCCACTCCGGGTCCGGCAGCTCGATCAGCAGGTACCCGCCCTGTGGCAGCACGTCGGCCGCGATGTCGAGCTCCTCCCACGGATCGCGCACGTGTTCCAGGTAGTGGTGCATGCTGATCACGTCGTAACGGCCCCGGAGCTCACCCGCGAAGTCCTTGAAGCTGCCCCGGTAGGACTGCTCGATCCGGCCGAGCCTGGCCGCGTCCTCGATGGCCGCGCCCTGGTCGAGCCCGTCGAACTTGGTGTGCGGCAGCACTTCCTTGGCGCCCAGGCAGAAGTGCGCGTGCCCGGAGCCGACGTCCAGCCACCGTTCGGGCGTGGTGAACGGCTCGACCATGCGCGCCCGGCCGTAGTAGGGGTCGGTCTTGCCGGAGAACACCGCCTCCGCCGACGTCTCGCCGAGGCCGTCGTAGAAGTCGCGGTAGTAGAAGCCGAGGCCTTCGCCGGTGAGGCGCGGGTTCTGCCAGACGTGTCCACATCGGACACACCGGTCCATGGTGAACTTCCCGGGCTTGCGCTGCACCAGGTCCGTCGCGGTGACCCAGCGGCGCAGGTCGGTGCTGCCGCACGACGGGCAGTCGTCGCGCGGTGCCTCGTGGAAGTTCCTGTCCCGGTTCTCCTCGTACCAGGGCGCGGCCTGCGCGAGGTGTTCGGCCTGTCGCTTCTCGGCGGTGGACTTCTTGCCGCCGGACGTCTTGAACCACAGGTACGGCGTGCGCAGGACGCGCGGCACCCACAGGTCGCGCGGCTTCAACGGCGTGCCGGCGAACACCAGGACCGGGTGCGCCCAGTAGGCGGCGAGCGCGACGAGTCCCCACCGCCAGTCGGTGATCAGAGCACCGACGACGGTCGCGTACCCGATGACCGAGCCCGCGATCCACAGCGATGGCCGCTTCCCGAGCCGGCGGAGCATCGCCGCGCGGTACCCGAGGTCGTACGGCCCGGCCCGCAGCCCCGGTGCCACGGCGATGTCGACCTTGGCGTGCACGTGGTCCTTGACCCGCCGCACGAACGCCACGAACTCCGTCGGATCGTCGGTGTCGAACTCCTCCGCGTACTTCTCCCGCACCAGCACGGCCTGCGCCGCGCTGATCCCGCGCGCCCACTGGTCGTCGCGGTACTCGCCGGGGTCGACCGCGCCGAGCAGGTCGAGCGCCGCCACCGTCGGCAGGTCCCGCGGCACGAGGTCGACGAGGTCGTCCTCGGTCTCCCACGAGCCCTCGGGACGGACCCCGGTGGCGGTGAGCAGCGTGTGCTCGCCCGCGCCCCGGGGGAGCACACGCAGCTTGGACGCGCGGGATCGCAGCCGCAGGACGTCCAGCAGGACGACCAGCACGACCACCACGGTGAGGATCACCCGGCCACCACCTTTTCGAGTCGGTCGGCCGCGGCGGCCGCGCCGCCCGCCGCCAGGAACGAGTCGCGCACTGCCCCGGCGGCGGCCGCGTACTCCGGCTCGTCCAGCACGGAGGTGAGTGCGCTGCGGATGTCTGCTGCCCGCGCCCGCGAGTACGTGAGACGGACGCCCGCGCCCGCCGCGACGACCTGGGCGGCGACCGTGGGCTGGTCGTCCCGGATCGGGGCGACGACCAGCGGGAGTCCGTGGGCCAGCGCCTCGCAGGCCGTGTTGTGGCCGCCGTGCGTGACGACGGCGTCCAGGTGCGGCAGGAGCGCGAGTTGCGGGACGGACGGGAGGACCAGGACGTTGGACGGCGCGGGTCGCGGTTCGGCGACCATGACCACCCGCACGGGAAGCCCGTCCACGGCTTCGAGGGTCTGGCCGAGGAAACGCTCACCGGCAGGTCCGTTGAGGGTGCCGAGCGACACGAGCACGCATCGCCCCGCGAGTCCCGGCGACCTGCCCGCCGCTCCTCCCCCCGGCGAACCCCCCAGCCAGTCCCACGGGAAGCCGGTCCGTTCCACCCGGTGGCTCAGAGCCGGGCCGACGAAGGCGACCTCGTCCCCGAACTCCCCCGCCACCAACGCCTTCGAGCTGTAGACCAGCACCAGCCGTTCGGAGAACCGGACGTCCCCACCGGCGAAGTCGTGCAGCAGGTCCCGCACCCAGGCGTCGACCTTCGGCATCGTCCTCAGTGGATTGACCAGCTCCGCCGACGTCGACGCCGACGTCACCCACGGCAGTCCTGACTCCCGCGCCACCAACGGCCCGGCCAGCGCCTGCTGGTCCGCGACCACCAGGTCCGGCCGGAACGCCCGCACCGCCGCCTCGACGCCGGGGACCATGGAGTGCCCGAGCGGGATCAGGAACTCCTCCCAGAAGAACTTGAGCACCGCCATCCCGCGCAACGCGAGCCACCGCTCCCGCTTCGCGCGGATGTCGGCCTCCAGCGCATCGTCGATCGCCGGGAAGATCCTCGCGTCGTCCGGCAACAGCGTCCGCAACGTGCCGGGGTGCCCGACCCACGCCACCCCGTGCCCGCGCGCCAGCAACTCACCGCCCACCGAGGCGGTCGGGTTGACGTGGCCGGTCAGCGGCGGCACGACGAACAGGAACCGGCTCATGACGGCAACCAGTCGAAGAGCACCTCGAGCAGTTCCGGGGTGGCCTCGCGCAGCACCGTGTGGCCCAGCCCGGACACGACGTGCAGGCGGCACGACGGGATGCGCTCGCGCAGTTCGGCGGCGGCACCGACGAGTTCGGACTCGGCGCCGTAGACCCCGAGCACCGGGCACCGCACCTCGGTCAGGTCGAGCTTGGCGCCGGACCCGAGGTCGTCGATCAGCGTCGTGCCGTTGAGCAACGCGTTGGCGTTCACGGCGAGCTTCGCGATCTTGCGCTGACCCAGTGCCATCAACTGGTCCTGGGTGCGGTCGAACTCCAGCCCGAGCGCCGCGACCGTCAGGGTGTTGGTGATGTCCTCGAACCAGGCGTCGCCGACCACTCCCCCGACCGCCGACTCGACCAGCACGACGCCGCCCACCCGGTCGGGCGCCTGGACGGCCGCGTGCATCGCGACGACCCCGCCGTAGCTGTTGCCCAGCAGGTGGACGGGCTCGGTCACGCCGATCTCGTCCAGCACGGCGATCAGGTCGAGAGCGCTCTCCTCGGGCGTGTACCCGGTCGGCGGGCGTTCGGACAGGCCGTGGCCGCGCAGGTCGAACAGCACGGTGCCGAACCCGGCCTTGGCCAGCGGCGCGGCGAGCGTGTAGTAGAAGCTCGACAGGTTGTCCATGACCAGGCCGTGCACGAACACGACGGTCGGGCCTTCCGCCGGCCCGAGCCGCTGCACGTGGAACCGCAGCCCTCGGGCGTGGACGTCAGACACGGGCCGTGATGTGGTCGACGAGCCGGCCGACGGACATCGCCATGATCTCGTCGATGTCCATGTCCGCCAGGAAGGCCACGAGGTCGACGCCGTAGTGGGCGTTGAGCTTGTCGGCCAGCGCGACGAACTCGATCGACTCCAGGCCCAGGTCGTCGCTGAACGTGGTGTCGCGGGTGATCTCCACGCCCAGCAGGAAGTCGGGCCCGACCACCTCGGTGATCAGCTTCGCGACCTGCTGCAGCACCTCGTCCATCAGATCTCCGTTCGCACGCGGGCCGCGGCGTGCCCTCGTTCACTGGTGACTTCGACGCGCGGGACGGCGAAGGCCCCGCGCACCCGTCCGTCGGCGGTGACGGTGAGTTCCGCCGGGTAGACCGGCCCCGCCCCGCGGCCCCACAGCCAGGAGCGCACGGCGTCCTTCACCGCGATCACGCGCAGCAGCCAGTCGCGCTGGGCCGGCACGTCCAGACCGCCGTAGTGCTTGCGCTCCGCCGAGTTCAGGTAGCGGCGCATGATCAGGTCGCGGGTCGCGCTGTCCGACCAGTTCTCCGCCACGCGCAGCCACTGACCGTCCTGTGTGGACAGCATCTCGGTGCCGGGCTTGAGCTTGACCTGCCAGATGCGGTCGTCGGTGGTGAACCGGCGGGTGGTCCAGCCGGTGATCCGGCACCACAGCACGCCGTTCGCGGTCAGTTCGAGGTCGCCGACCATGGTCTGGTCCGTCAGTTCGCGGATCCACGCGGTGCAGTGGACGTCGCCGGTCGGGGCAGGGCCGTGGAACGTGACGCGCTCGATCCCGGTCGGCAGCACCGTCTGGTCGACCGTGTGGCAGACCTGCATCCAGTGGCCGATCAGCTGCCCGGCGCTGTCCAGCAACGCTCCCGGTGCGGGCAACGGGGTCAGCACGCCCGCGATCCCGTTGTCCGCCAGGCACTCGATCTTCGTGACGCCCGCGAACGCCGGTCCGTGGAACATCCAGTTGTCGCGGTACAGCTCGGCGGCCGGCACCGGGGCCTCGCGCACCCCTTCGAGCTGCCTGCCGACGCGTTCGGGGGTCTGCGGGGACATCAGCACGACGCCCTCGGCGTAGTCGCCGACCTTCACGACGACCCGGTCCGGGCCTTCGGACCGGGCCGAGACCTTGACCGTGGTGGCGGGCAGCGCGGTGAGCCAGCGCTTGGCCCTGACCTGGTCGAACCCGTGCACCGCGCCGCCGGTGAGCCTGCGCGCGGCGTCGGCGAACACCTCCAGCAGGCCGGTCGCGGGCACGATCGGGAACCCGTCGGCGAGGTCCGGCCAGCCGGGCGCCTGCGGGAACACCGAGTGGTCGACGAGTTCCGGCATGGTCCGCAGCGAGAACTCGCGGGTGAAGCCCGCCTCGTTCGGCCGCAGCGCGCCGGCGACCTCGCGCGCCACGGCGTTGGTGTGTGCGAGGAGCTTGGTGACGGCGGCGGACATCGGGCTGTCGTCCGCGATCGGTTCGGTGCTCAACGCGGGTTGGCTGAGCAGCGGCTCGACCTTGATCTTCCGCGTGCCGAGCCGGAGCTTGACCCTGTGCGCCGTGCCGCGCTTGAGCCCGAACGCCCACAGCGCCTCCGGCGCGATGTCGGCGTTCACGGCGATGTGCGGCCTGTCGTGCAACGTGTCGCCGACGAACCCGGGCAGGCTGCCCTGTCCGATCTGGACGAACGCCCGGAAGCCGTTGTCGTGCAGCCGTTGCAGCAACGGGCGGAACCGGACGGGCTCGACCAGGTGCCGCAGCACGAGCTCGCGGACGTCCTGAGCGGCCATCGGTGCGAGGGAGTTCGCCGACCACACCGGGACGTCCGACGCGCGCACCGGCAGCGCGTCCAGCATCTCCTTGGCACGGCCCAGGTACGGGGCGAGCGCCGGGGTGTGGAAGCCGGTGCGGAACGGCATCAGCTGCGCCATCACGCCGTTCGCCTTCAAGGTGCCGAGGACCTCTTCGAGCTTCTCGATCGGGCCGCAGATCACCGACTGGTGCGGGCAGTTGTCGTGGCTGATCGTGACGCCGTCCACCAGGTACCGCTCGGCGGTGCCGGCGGAGCACCCCAGCGCGGCGTAGGCGATGTCGACGACGGCGACCGCGCCCGGCCCGAGCGCACCGACGAACTGGTCGATCGTCGGGTAGATGCCGCCGACGACCATCGCGGTCCACTCGCCCATGCTGTGCCCGGCGAGCGCGCCCGGCGTGATGCCGAGCGCCATGAGTTCGCGGGCCTCCCTGCGGCCGTCCTGGAGCAGCCCGATCGCGTGCTCCACGACCTCGCCGCTGAACTCGCGCTCGAAGCCGGGGAACAGGAACGCGACCTGGTCGGTGCTGCTGAGCAACGGCTGCGGGCTGAACCAGATGTCGTGCCGGCCCGGCCACGCCCTGCCCTGCTGCACCACGCGTTCGGCGAGCTCGAGCTTGCGGTCGTCCGGGTTGCCGATGGCGAGCCGGAACGCCCGGTCGGCGCTGGAGGTCCGGCGTTCCTTCAACGCCCGTGCGAGTTCGTCGGCGGTGTCGGCGGCGAACGTCATCACGGGCTTGCGCGGCTTCGCGATGGTGTGGCCGTCGAGGACCGCGTGGGCGTTGATCCCGCCGAACCCGAACGCGTTGACGACCGCGCGGTGCCGTCCGGTCCACTCGCGAGCACTCGTCACGGGCGCGAACCTGGTGCCGGTCAAGCTGCTGTGCGGGTTCTCGACGTGCAGGGTCGGCGGAAGGGTGTGGTGGTGCAGGGCGAGCGCCGCCTTGATCAGCCCGGCCATCCCGGCGGCGGGCATCGCGTGGCCGATCATCGACTTGACCGTGCCGATGCCGATCTCGTCGCCCTGCTCGCCGAACGCGCTGATCATCGTCTGGAGTTCGGCGGCGTCCCCGGCGGGCGTGGCGGTGCCGTGCGCCTCGATCAACCCCGGCGCGTCGCGGCGCGGGTCGAGTCCGGCGCTGGCCCAGGCCCGGTGCACGGCGAGGAGCTGGCCCTCGGGGTTCGGCGTCATCATGCTGGTCGCACGGCCGTCGCTCGCGGAGCCGATGCCGCGGATGACGGCGTAGACCCGTTCGTCGCCGACGTCCTCCAGTCGCTTGAGCACGACCATGCCGACGCCCTCGGACAGCAGGGTGCCGTCGGCGTTCGCGTCGAACGGCCGGATGCGTTCGCTCGGGCTCAACGCTCTGAGCTGGGTGAACACGCTCCACAACGTCGGGTGGTGGCACACGTGGACGGCGCCCGCGATCATCGCGTCCGCGCGGCCCTCCTGGAGTTCGCGGACGGCGTGCTCGACGGCGACGAGCCCGGACGCGCAGGCGGCGTCGACCGTGTACGCGGTGCCCTTGAGGTCGAACCGGTTGGCGATGCGGGACGCGGCGAGGTTCGGCACGAGCCCGATCGACGACTCGGGCTGCTCCGGCCCGAACCGCTCGCGGATGGCCTGCCGGACCGTGTCGATCTCGCTGCCGGCGAGGTGCGGGAACAGGTCCTGGACGACGGAGACGACCTCGTCGGCGAGCCGGACCCGCTGGTCGAGCTTCGCGCACCCCGGCGTGAGGTAGCCGCCGCGCCCGACGACCACGCCGACGCGGTCGCGGGACGGCAGGACGGCCTCGCCGCCCGCGTCCGCGATGGCCTCGGCGGCCGTCGCCAGGGCGAGCAGCTGGTCGGGCTCCGCGCCGTCCACTGTGGACGGCATGATGCCGAACCTGGTCGGGTCGAACTCCGCGAGGTCGTCGACGAACCCGCCGCGCCGGCAGTAGAACCGGTCGCCGGAGCGGCTGTCCTGGTCGTAGTAGGTGGCCGGGTCCCAGCGGCCCGCGGGGATCTGGCCGATCGCGTCGACACCGCCGGCGATGTTGCGCCAGAAGGCCGCCGCGTCCGGGGCGCCGGGGAAGACGGCGCCGATCCCGACGATCGCTATGCCTCCCATCGGTAGACCACCTGCACGTCCTGGCCGGTCGCGATCTCGTTGAGCAGCGCGTCGACGCCCTGGCCCGGTTCGATCAGCGGGATGCCGCGGCGCGCGTACTCGTCGGCGAGCCCGACGGCCATGCCCGCCCCGGCCCAGGGACCCCAGTCGACGGCGACGACCCTGCGCTGTGCGCCCCAGAACCGGGCCATCCGGTCGAGCGCGTCGTTGGCGGCCGCGTAGTCGGCCTGGCCGCGGTTGCCGAACACACCGCTGACGCTGCCGAACAGGACCAGGAAGCCGTCGCTGAACGCCTTGGCTCCTACCACCTTCGTGGCCCAGACGCGGTCGAACGACTCCTGCGTCTTGGCCTCGATCAGCTTGTCGTCCAGCACTCCCGCGCCGTGGATGACGCCGTCGAGCCGGCCGAACCGGGCGGTGATGTCGTCGACGACCCTGCGGACGGCCTCGGCGTCGGTGACGTCGCACTCGTGGTACCGGACGCTGGAGGCCTTGTCGCGCAACCGTTCCATGGTGGCGCGGACCTCGCGTTCGGCGAGAACCTCGCGCGCCTTGGCCGGGACGTTCTCCTTCTCCCCCAGCTCGAACAACGCCCTCACCAGCTCGGGCTCGGTGGTGGCGTGGCCCAGCCGGTGGTCCTCGGCGGCGATCGGCGTGCGGCCGATCAGCTCGACGTGGCACCCGGTGCGTTCGGCGAGCGCGGTGGCGGCCAGCGCGGTGATGCCGCGGGCGCCACCGGTCAGCAGCACGACGCTGTCGGCGTCGAGGCCGAGTTCTCCCTGCGGGAGCACGGTTTCGACGGCCTCGATCACCTGACGACGCCCTGCCGTGTACCCGACGACGGCCGGGCCCGGGCCGATCTCGGCGAGCAGGGCGGTGGCGATGTCGCGGTGGCTCTCCTTGGGGTTGACGTCGACCGAGCGCACCACGAGGTCCGGGTACTCCAGCGCGGCCGTGCGGATCAGGCCGTGCAGGCCGATGTCCGCGGGCAGTTCGTCGGGCTGGTGGTCGAAGCCGAACGTGCCGCCGCCGGTGGTCACGACGACGAGCGCGACGCCGCTCCTCACGCACGCCTTGACCTCGCTGAACGCCTCCGGCAGCCGGGCCTGCAGCCGCACGACGACGTCCACGCCGGTCAGGTCGTCCGGGAACGCGGGCTCGACGCGCGGCACGGCCTCGTGCCGTTCGAGGAGGTCGGCGAGTTCGAGGCCGATGCCGTTGTCGTCGATGATCAGCACGGACCTGCCCGTGAGATCGGTGGGACTGGCGGGGTCGGCCGGGACGACCTGGGGCACGAGCCGCACCAGCCGTCCGGTCGAACCCGGCACGACTTCGGGAGCGGCGACGACGGGTGCGGCCGGCAGGGCCGGTGTGTCGCCGAACCAGGCGACGATCCCGTCGATCGTCTTGAGCTGCGCCAGCTCGTCGACCTCGCCCGGCGCCCCCAGTTCCTGGGCCAGCTCGCCGACGATCTCGGCGCGCTTGATCGAGTCGATGGACAGGTCGGCTTCGAGGTCCAGACCTGGTTGCAGCATCTCGACCGGGTAGCCCGTCCGCGTGCTGATCGTCCTCAGCACCACGGCCCGGACGTCCAAGCCCCGTGCCGCGACCGGGGTCGCGGCCCCGAACCAGCCGACGATCCCCTCGATCGTCTTGAGCTGCGCCAGTTCGTCGACCTCGCCCGCCGCGCCCAGTTCCGCGACCAGCTCGCCGACGATCTCGGTCCGCTTGATCGAGTCGATCGACAGGTCGGCTTCGAGGTCCAGGCCCGGTTGCAGCATCTCGACCGGGTAGCCGGTGCGGGCGCTGATCGTCCGCAGCACGACCGCGCCGACGTCCTCCTGCGGCTTGGCCACGGGTTCCGCGACCACGACGGGGTGCTGGTCGATGACCTGCCTCGGCGCGGGCACCTCGGCGGGCGCGGTGCCGAGGTAGCTCAGCAGGACGTCGCGCTGGGCGCTGACCGCGTCCCGCATGCCGTCCAGGAACTTCTCGACGATCTCGTCCCGGCCCAGTCCGGACCCCACCTTCAGGGTCGGGAACTCGGTCGCGGGCCGCAGCCCACCGGGCAGTGCGTTGCCGTTCGCGTCCCGCACGAGACCTCCATCCACGTACCAGCCCGGCCGCGGCGGCACGGCCGTGGCCGGTTCGGCCCTGTCCTCGAACAGCGGCGCGGTGTCCACCTCGACACCGGCGACCGCGAGTGCGGCGAGCGTGCGCAGGAACGTCACGTGGTCGTCGCAGCGCAACGCCTGGTGCGGCCGGTCACCGAGGGTCCTGCCCACCAGCGACGTGAGCACGCCGCCGGGTCCGGCCTCGACGAAGATCCGCGCGCCCGCCTGGTACATCGACTCGACCTGGTCCACGAACCGGACGCGGCCCGCGAGTTGCGCGGACAGCCCTGCGCGGACGTCGGTGTGCGGCCGCGCGGACACGTTGGACCACACCGGGAACCGCGGCTCACCGGTCTCGATCCCGGCCAGCTCCACGGCGAACCGGTCGCGCGCACCGGCCATCAGCGGGCTGTGGAACGCGGCGGCGACCGGGATGTTCTTCACCGTCAACCCGGCGTCCCGGAGTTGGTCGACCGCGCGGTGCACGGCCTCGGTCGGGCCGGAGATCACGACCTGGTCGGGCGAGTTGTGGTTGGCCACCACGACGTCGTTGGGCAGCAACGCTTCCACGGCGTCGATCGAGGCCGTCACGGCGGCCATCGTGCCGGGGTCCTCGCCGACCGCCTCCAGCATGGCCGCGGCCCGTGCGGCGCTGAGGTCCAGGAGTTCCCGGGTGCCGAACACACCGGCCGCCGACAACGCGACCAGCTCGCCGTAGCTGTGCCCACCGGCCAGGTCCGGCCGCACGCCGACGGAATCCAGCAGCGCGGTGACCATGAGCCCGGCGATGCCGAGCGCCGGCTGGGCGTTGCGGGTGTCGGTGATCTCGGCGCGTTGCCGGGCGACGTCCTCCGCGGTCAGCGCGGCGGGCGGGTACATCACCCGCTCGTACCGGGCGTCCAGGAAGTCCTGCAGGCGGGGGAAGGCCGTGACGAGGTCGAGCAGCATGCCCGGCCGCTGACTGCCCTGACCGGGGTACAGGAACGCGACCCGCGGCCGTTCGCCGGTGCGCCACGACACCACGTCCGACTCGCGCCCGGCCTCGACGTCGTCGAGCGCCTTCCGCAGCGCGGCGTGATCGCTGACCACGAACGCCGCCTGAACCGGTCCGGTGCCGCAGGCCGCCGCCAGTTCTCGCAACGGCGTCCGCTCGTCGGCCAAAGTCTTGAGACGAGCGGCTTCCGCGTGTGCGTCGCCGCGGATCAGGAACAGCTCGGCGGGCCAGGCGGTCAGGCCGTGCCGGGGTTCGTCGGCGCCGGGGTAGCCGGTGAGCACGGTGTGGAAGTTCGTGCCGCCGAAGCCGAACGCGCTGACGCCCGCGACCCGGTGCCGGCTCGCCCACGTGCGGTGGCCGAAGGTGAACGGGCTGGTGGCCGCGTCCCAGAAGGCGTTGGGCTGCTTGACGTGCAGCGTGCCGGGCCGGATGCCGGTGTGCACGGCCAGCGCCGCCTTGATCACGCCCGCGAGGCCCGCCGCGCACTTGGTGTGGCCGATCTGCGACTTGACCGAGCCGATCGTGCAGGTGCCGGGTTCGAGGCCGGCGAACATCTCGGTGAGCGCCGCGAGTTCGGTGCGGTCGCCGACGACGGTGCCGGTGCCGTGCGCCTCGACCAGGCCGACCTCGGTGACCGGTAGCCCGGCCGAGGCGTAGGCACGTTTCAGGGCGCGCTGCTGGCCTTCCGGCCGGGGTGCGGTGAGGCCCCTCGACCGGCCGTCGCTGGACGCGCCGATGCCCTTGATCACCGCGTACACCCGGTCGCCGTCGCGTTCGGCGTCGGCGAGGCGCTTCAGCACGACCGCCGCGACGCCCTCGCCGAGCGCGATGCCGTCCGCGGCCGAGTCGAAGGTGGCACAACGGCCCTGGGCGGACAGGGCCTTGACCGACGCGAACATCTCGTAGTCGTGCGCGCTGTTGTGCAGGTCGACCGCGCCGCACAGGACCATGTCGCTGGTGCCGCCGACGAGTTCCTTGCACGCCACGTCGAGCGCGGCGAGGCTGGACGCGCAGGCGGCGTCGACGGTGTAGTTCGCGCCGCCGAGGTCGAGCCGGTTCGCGACGCGGCCCGCGATGACGTTGCCGAGCACGCCGGGGAACGAGTCCTCGGTGAGCGCCGGCAGGTGGTCTTCGAGGCCGCGGACGCCCAGCGCGGGCAACGCGGTGCGGACCGTGTAGGCGTTCGCGAGGTCGGCACCGGCCTCCGCGCCGAAGATCACCGACGTGCGTTCGCGGTCGAACACGCGGGTGGCGTACCCGGCGTCCCGCAGTGCTTTCGCGGAGACTTCCAGCGCCAGCAGCTGAGCGGGTTCGATCGAGGTCAGCGAGGCGGGCGGGATGCCGTACGCCAACGGGTCGAACGCCGTGCGCGGGATGAAGCCGCCCCAGCGGAACGGGCTGCCGTAGCGTTCGGGCGACCAGCGGTCCGGCGGGATCTCGGTGATCGAGTCGGTGCCCGCGAGCACGTTGGCCCAGAACTCGGCGACGTCGCGGGCGCCCGGCATGATCGCGGCCATGCCGACGATGGCGATGTCGAGCGGCTGCGTCTCGGTGGTCTCGTGAACGGTTTCGGGGAGCACCCCGGAAGTGATGTCCTCGTGCAGCTGCGCGATCGTGGTGCGATCGTGGCGCAGGGTGGCGACCTGGCCGATCATGAACATGCCTTCGCGGCGTTGCTCGTCCTCGCCGACCTCGGTGAGCACCCCGTTCTCGCGCACGAGGCCGCGGCTGGCGAGCCGGAGCCTGCCGAGGTTGAGCTGTTCGAGCCGCTCCCAGCTCTCCTGCTTGGACAGGCTTTCGAGTTCGCCACGCGCCTGCTCGAAGGTGTCCACATAGGACGTCTGGGCGCAGCGGACGGCGTGGCCGGGCGAGGTCTCCAGCAGCGCGGTGTCCTCGCACTCCAGCGCGACCTGCTGGAACACCGGCTGGATCGCGCCGTGCGTCACGGCTTCCTCGGTGAACAGGTACGCGGTGCCGACCAGCACGCCGATCGCCGCGCCGTTCGCCGCGATCGGCGCGGTCATGGCGTCGATCATCGCGGCCGAGCGGGCGTCGTGGATCCCGCCCGCGAACAGCGCGGTGACGTCGGCGAGGTCCTTCTCCCGTCCTTTGAGCACGTCGATCTGCTGCTGCCACAACGTGAAGCTGGTGCGCGGGCCGGTGTGCCCGCCGCACTCCGAACCCTCGAAGACGAACTTGCGCGCGCCCTCGTCGAGGAACCGGCGCAGCAACGCGGGTGACGGCACGTGCAGGAACGCCTCGATGCCGGCGTCCTCCAGTTCGCGGGCCTGCGCGGGCGTGCCGCCGGCGACGATCGCGTACCGGGGTTTGACCGCGAGCACGGCCGCCATCTGGCGGGCCCGGAGTTCTGCCGGCGCGAAGCCGAGCAGACCGACGCCCCACGGCCGTTCGCCGAGCTCGGCCGCCGTCTCGTCGAGCAGTGCGCGGACCGCGTCGCCCTCCATCAGCGCGAGCGCGAGGAACGGCAGCGCGCCGCCTTCCGCGACGGCGGCGGCGAACGCGGGCTGGTCGCTGACACGCGTCATCGGCCCCTGCGCGATGGGGTAACGCAGGCCGGGCACCCGGTCGCAGAACGGTCCGCCCGGCCGGACGGACCTCCGCTCACCCGCCAGGGTGAGATTCTCGGTCACACCTCGCGCAATGGCCCCGACGACACCTCCGACGGTCCCGAACGAGGTACGGTAAGAATCAGCAAAGGAACCTTCTTGACCAATTTCGAGCGCGTTTTGACGAACATGCACGCGTAACCCGTCGTTCACGACGGTGTCGGCGCCGTCCATCATCCGGACCGCGTTGACAATTTCGCCGGAAATATGTTTTCGGGCCTCCGCCACGAGTGCGAGCTGCCCTTCCAGCACGACCCCGCGGGCACCGCCGGCGAGGGCCGCCGCGGCGGTGTCCGGCCCGATCGACCCGGCCACCCAGACCGGCAGATCGGTCAGCGCGAGCACCTGCTGGAGCAACACGAACGCGGGCGATCCACCCACTCGGCCGCCGGACTCGGCACCCTTCGCGATCAACCCGGCCGCCCCGTGCTCGATCGCCGCAGCAGCCTCCGCCACCGAGGTGACGACCGCGAGGAGGCGGCGTTCGCCCAGTTCAGCAGGGTTCGGGCGGTAGCGGGCAAGATCGACCACCACCGTGTCGACGGCATCCGGGAGCGGCACCGCCAACGGCCCGTGCACCCGCACCCCGAACGAGCGCGGGTGTCGTGCGGCGACCCGCGCGAGGTCGGCGGCGGCGTGCGGTCCGAGGTCGAGCACACCGAGTGCGCCCGCCCGTTCGGCGGCGACCACGAGGGCCGGGTTGGGGGTGCTGAAAGGGCTCAGGCACAGCACCCGATCTCGATCCGACAGCATGTTCACTGCGCTCACTTCCTCACCCGGCAGGGGTGGGGAGAAAGGAATTCAGCTAGGGTTCCTACTGGCCGGTACGGTGACAACGCGCTCACCGTACGCACAAACCCGAGGCGGCGTCGAGGGGGTAGTGAAACTTTCTCATATACGTAACCTGACGAATGGCACCAGATGGCGGGGCGCCTTACTCCGGTTCGCGGCTAGCGCGACGTGCTATGCCGGGTGAGGGTTTTCATCCCGTCCAGAGGGACAGACACCAGCCGTTCACCAAGATCGGTTTTTGACGAAGCCGGTGCGCCGCAACGCTCCAGCCCGTCCACAACGGACGGAGCCGCGTCAGCCGTCCCAGCCGGGGCAGAGCTGGTCGAGCGTGCGGGTCGCGATGTCCGCGAGGAACCTGTTGGTGTCGCGGTAGTACGGCAGTGCGATCACGGCGAGGTGCAACGCCCAGCCTCCCGCCCGAGCCCAGGTGGCGTCGTCGAACTCGCCCAGCTCGCGCCGGAACCGCGCGCGCCCGCGTTCGTCCAGGTAGAGCCACGCGGTCATGAGGTTGGCCGCCGGGTCACCGACGCCCGCGCTGCCCCAGTCGATCACGCCGGTCAGCTCGCCCTCGCGGAACAGCAGGTTGCCGACGTGCAGGTCGGAGTGGAGCCAGCGGCCGGGCTCGTCCCAGCTCGGGGCGGCGAGCGCGTCCTCCCAGACGGCCGTCAGCGCCGGGCTGCCGCCCAGGGCCGCGATGTTGACGCGGACCGCTTCGTCGTCGTCGGGTGTGACGGGCCGGCCCCGGTTCGGGGTCCACGTCCGGTCGGTCGCGTCCATCGCGTGCAGCGACCGGACCACCTCGGCGAGCGCGAACGGCGTGTTCTCGCTGACGTCCTCGATCGGCGCCAGGTCACCTTCGATCCAGCGCACCACCGACCACTGGTACGGGTAGCGGTCGTCCGGCAGGCCGAGCGCGACGGGTTCCGGTACCGCGACCGGCACGTGCGGCGCGACCAGCGGGACGATCGCCGCTTCCTTGGCCGCCTCGTTCCAGGCCCACTCCCGCCGGGGCAGCCGCACCGCCAGCTCGTCACCGAGCCGGAACAGCGCGTGGCTGGTGCCGCCGTGCCGCACCTCGCGCAGCGGCAACCCCTGCCAGCACGGGAACTGGGTGCGAACCAACTCGGCCGCCAGCGACACGTCGATGGCGATCTCGCCGTCCAGCATCGATCAGCTCCCCCAGGTCTCCGGTGCCCTCCCAGGCAACACGGGCGAGCCGGTCGGAGCAACCCGTTTACGACGTCGACGGGCCCACCCGCGCGAAGCAGGTGGGCCTGTCGGCAACGCTCACGGTCAGGAGTTCGGCACGAGCGACTCCAGGTACGGCAGGACGGACTCGACCGGCGGCAGGGCGAGCATCTCCTGACGAGCGCGCCGAATCTCCTGCTCGATCGCCGACGAGGAGAGCACGGCCTGGCAGGTGTCGTGCACGGCGGCCGCGGTGGTCGCGGGGATCACCTTGCCCAGCCCCAGCTTCTCCAGCTGGTCGGCGTTGAAGGGCTGGTCCCCGAACTGCGGCAGCACCGCCATCGGCGTGCCGGCGATCATCGCCTCGCGGATGCTGTTGTAGCCGCCGTGGGTGATGAACAGGTCCGCGCACTGCAACAGCAGCGGCTGCGCCATCTGGTTCACCACGAGCACGTTGGCACCGAACTCGACGCCGTCCGTGGGCAGCCCGCCGGTGGCGAGCACCGCGTAGCAGTCCAGTTCGGACAGTCCGGCCGCCAGGGACTGCAGCAGCACCTTGAACGGGTCGACGTCGGACGGTGGACCGTACTGGGCGAACTGCCACAACGCCTTCAGCACGGTCCCCATGGCGGCGACGACGAGTGGTTTGTCGGTGGGCAGGTCGGCGATCTCCCGGGACAGGACCTCGTCACGGGCGACGATGGCCGGTTGCCGGTAGCGGATCGCGGGAGGCAGGTCGAAGGCCGAGAACGCGTACCGCTCCGGCACCGAGTCGAACCGCCCGTACCGGTACAGCGCACCGGGATCGGACCTGGGCGTGAGTCCCAGTTCCTCCCTGCGCTCGTTGAGCGGGCCGACGAGGCGTTCGATGTCGATCAGCGGCGTGGTCCCGGACGGGCCCGCGACGTGCGGCAACCCGAGCTCCTCCGCGACCAGGGTGATGGCGACCTCCGCCGAGTCCCTGACCACGATGTCCGGCCGGAAGTCCTTGGCCAGCGCCATGATCAGCTGGTACGTCGGGGTGATGTGCGGTCCGCCGGCCATCACCAGCATCTCGTCGAACACCGTCATCGCGGGTGGCGGCCGCTCGGGCAACCCGGACTCCGCGGCCTCGCGGGCCCTCGTCTGGGCACCGGCCGCGATCACCGCCATGATCGAGTCGGACATCTCGGGCAGCACCGCCTCGACGCGCACCGCCTCGCCCGCGTAGACCGGTGCCAGCGAGGGCGGTAGCACGACCAGGACCTCGTGGCCCGCTTCGGCGATGGCGCGCACCAGCGGGAGCATGTCCCGCGCGTGGCCCTGAGATCCTGTGATGCTGGTGAGGACTCGCATTGCGAACCCAGCCTCTCTCGAGAACGGAACGGGATCGTTCACTTCATCGGGAACTTGACCTGCCCGGACACGATCGGGTTCACGTAGTTGGTGCTGCTGATCTGCATCTTGCGCATGGCGAGCCCGGTGATGACCTCGAACACCGCTCGCCGGGCGTTCAACGCCGTGGAGTAACCGGGGTCGATGTTGGGCGCCACCTCGACGACGTCCATGCCGATCACGTTGGTCTCGTGCGCCAGCCTGCGCAGCGCGGGGAAGAGCTCGCGGGTGCTCAGTCCGGCGGGCTCCGGGGTGCCGGTGCCGGGCGCGTGGCTCGGGTCGAGGACATCGATGTCGAGCGACAGGTACACGTTGGGCACGTGCGAGACGTCGGCGATGAGCTTGTCGATCACCGCGTTCATCCCGACCCGCTCGATCTCGGCCATGAAGTGGGACTTCATGCCCTGCCGCCGCATCCAGTTGAACTGCTTGTCGTCGGGCGCGGAGTGGGCGCGCAGGCCGCACTGCACGATGTTCGTGCCGGGGATCTTCTCGTCCTCGATGAGCCGGTAGATCGGCGTCGTGTGGCTGACCGTGTTGCCGTAGACCTCGGCGTGGCAGTCGGGGTGCGCGTCGAAGTGCACGACAGCGACGGAACCGGGGCCGTGGACCTCGTTGAGCGCGGCGACGCTCGGCCACAGCAGCGTGTGGTCGCCGCCGAGCAGGATCGGCGTCGCGCCCACCGAGGCGATCTCCGTGACCATCTCCTTGATGGGCTCCATGGAGTTGGGGTGGCTGAAGGGATCCACGGCGGCGTCGCCGTAGTCCACCACCCGCAGCTGCTGGAACGGGTGCACCCTGGTCGAGGCGTGCACCAGGTCCTCGTAGTTGTTGAACAGGTACCGCTCCTCGGAGCGGATGGCGCGCGGGCCGAAGGCGGCGCCGCGGTGACCGACGGACTGGTCGAGCGGAACACCCATGATCGCGACGTCGACCTCGCCGGCCCGCAGGTCCTCCTGCGTCAGGCAGACCGGCACGCCCATGAAGGTCGCGATGCCCGAGTACGCGGGCTGGGCGAAGTTCCGGCGCAGGTCGATCGGTCCCGGTGTCCGCTGGGGGTTGATGGACGGTTGGATCCGGTGCGGCCAGCTCTCGTCGATCACGGTAGTGCCTCAGCTCTTTTTCGCGGGTTTCAGTGCCGTCTTCGGTGTCACAGCGGTGACACGGAAGTTCTTGGTCGTGCAGTGGAGTCGGTGGAAGAGGTTGTCGGCCCCGGTGAACCAGAGCTCGGACACGCCTTCCGCCTGCAACCCGGACACGACGTCCGGCCAGTTGATCGGCTGGTCGAACGTGTCGAGCAGCATCGTGCGCATGTCGTCGGCGGACGTGACGACCGCGCCGTTCTGGTCGGCGATCACCGGCATCCGCGGCGCCGCGACCTCGTAACGCGAGAACACCTCGTCCTCCGCCTTGCGGCGCAGGTCGCCGAAGGCCCTGGCGTGCACCGGCGGCCGCATCGAGTACATGGAGTACCCGCCCGCCGCCCGGATGCGCTGCTTGAAATCGTCCAGGAAGGACTCACGAACGGACACGAAGTAGAAGTCCGAGTCGAGGAATCCGGAGATCTCGTGCCACTCCCCCCGTGCCTCCATCTCCGCGAGGATCTCCATCGTCCGTTCCTTCGGAGCGCGGACGAACGACTGGGTGACGACGTCGGAGTACTGGGTGGAGAAGAACTCCTCCTCGCACCGGGCGAGCTCCGCCGTCATCCGCACGACGTCGGCGAACGGCAGCGACCCGACGAACGCGGTCGCCGCCTTCTGCCCGAAGCTCGGGCCGACGCACACGTCCGGGGACAGCCCCATCACGTCGACGGCCCGGTCGGCCAGAGCCACCGAGTTGATCAGGAACGCGATCTGGGTCGCCTCGGAGTACTCGTCGTCGGCGCCGCGGAAGCGTTCCAGCACCGAGTACCCCAACGCCTCGTCGGCGGCGGCCAGCCGCCGGCGGGCGTAGCGGTCGAGCACCATGTACCTGCCGACGTCGGCGAAGCTGGACGGTCCCATCCCAGGAAACACGATGGCGGTGCGACCCTGTTCGGCCTCGGTCGTTGTGTTCTGGTTCTCCTCCACGGTGTTCCCCTCCCTCCCCTGGATGCCCAGTGGCTCTGGCAAAGCGGTTGTGTTGACTGACATCGACGGTCGAACGCTCAGACGGTCAGGCGTGCGGCCTCTTCCTCGAGGGTCTCCGCGGCCACGCCCTCGACGCTGTTCAGCGCCATCTGCTCCAGCTGCAAGCGGTCGGGCTTCCCGTTGGCGTTCAACGGGAACCGGTCGAGCACCTGCACGCGGTTGGGCCACTCGTAGGCCGGCAGCACCTTGCAGAGCAGCTCGCGCCAGAACCGCGGCGCGCGGTTCAGCGAGTCCTCCACGAAGAACACCAGCTGGCAGCCGCGGCGGTCGTCGGGCACAGAGACGACCTTGGCCGAACAGCCCTTCTCGGCGACCTGGCGCTCGATGATCTCCGGGTACAGCGTGTACCCCATGCGCGTCACGGCGAACTTCCTGCCGTACACCGACAGGTTGCCGTGCTCGTCCAGGCTGCCGAAGTCGCCGGTGTGGTACCACGTCTCCCGGTGCGGCACGAGCGTGCCGTCCTCGGCGAGGTAGCCCTCCATCACGTCCGGGGTGTAGACGAGCACCTCGCCGATCTCGCCGGCGGGCACCTCGTTGCCGTCGTCGTCGACGACCTTGAGCGCCAGGCCTTCCATGGCCTGGCCGCAGACGAAGGGGTTCTCGAGCGTGGCGAACGAGACGTTGCCCATCTCGGTGCTGCCGTAGCTGTCGAGCAGCGGCAGGCCGAACCTCTCCACGTAGTCCTGGCTCAGCTTGGGGTCGAGCGGCGCGGCACCGCTGCAGAACATGCGCACCGTGATGAGCTTCAGCCCGGCGTCCGCGCGCTTCTCCACGATGTTGAGCATGCTGCGGTAGGTCGAGGGAGTGGCGTCCACGACGGTGACACCGGTCTGGCCGGCCATCACCAGCGCGCGGTCGATCCGGCGGTAGGGCGCCACCACGAGGGAGCAGCGCTCCTGCCACGCGATCAGCACCATGGACAGGCCGTACTGGTGCGAGAACGGCAGCAACGGCATCAGCACGTCGCCCTCGCGGTGCCCGACCTGGGCCGCGTTGCGGCGGAGGTTCTCGAGGAACTTGCCGCCGGACTTCACGATCCCCTTGGCGGTGCCCGTCGAACCGGACGACCACATGAGCAGCCCGTCCGGGCGCTCGGCCCACTCGGTGAAGTCGAGCTTGTCGCGCAACGGGATGCGGCTGGCGGCGGCCACCAGCAGCTCGTAGACGTAGATCTTGCTCTGGTCGTGGGTGAGCGGCGCGTCCTCGTCGACGATGCACATCTTCACGCCGGCCTGGTCGGCGATCCGCCGCGTCTGCTCTGCGCGCTGCTGGCTGTCCACCATGACGATGGACGCCCCGGTGTGCATCAGCGCGAGCAGCGTGATGACCCAGCCGGCCGAGTTGCCCGCCTTCAGCATCACCCGGCAACCGTGGCCGATACCGTTCTCACCCAGCACGTCGGCCACGCGCAGAGCGTTCTGTTCGATCTCGGAATAGGTCTGCACCGAGTCGGTCGAGAAGAGTTTCGCGGTCATCTGCGTCACTCCTCCTTCCTCTTGCTCGACGGGCTGCGGAGAAGCGCAGCGAAAAGTGGTTCTGAAGCACTGCGGTCCCGCGAGCTGAACATCCGCACCGCTGGATCCTTTTCTAAAACAATCGTATTCTTCACGATACGACAGGGGAACCCCTACCCAATATGGGGAAACCCCTAAAGGACACCCCTAGGCTGCCCCAGAAATGCGGCCGCCGAGTCCACCAGCCGATCCAGGAGAAGATCGGTGACGCGGTCCTGGTGGGCGCTGAGGTAGAAATGCCCGCCGGGGTAGACCTGGAGTTCGAACGCACTGGCGGTGTGTTCCGACCACGCCCTGGCTTCCTCGATGGTCGCCTTGGGATCGCTGTCACCGACCAGCACGCTCACCGGGCACGACACCTTCGCGCCGGGCTCGCAGCGGTACGTCTCCACCGCCTTGTAGTCGGCCCTCACCACGGGAATGACCAGGCGCAACAGGTCCTCGTTGCCAAGCAGCCGGGAGTCGGTGCCGCTCAGCGTCTGCAACTCCTCGACGATCGCCCGGTCGTCCTTGAGGTGCACCTGGTCGTCGCGGTAGCGCGACGGGGCGCGCCGGCCGGAGGCGAACAGGGCGACCGGGGGCCGTCCCCGCCGCTCCAGCCCGCGCGCCACCTCGAAAGCGACGGTGGCGCCCATGCTGTGACCGAAGAGCGCGATCGGCCTTTCGTCCGACCACGGGTCGAGCGCCTCGACGATCAGATCTGCCAATTCTGTGACGGATTCGACGCACGGCTCGTTCCTGCGGTCCTGCCGGCCGGGGTATTGAACCGCCAGCACCTCCACCTCGGGCGTCAATGATTCCGACACCGGGTAGTAGAAGCTCGCCGATCCTCCCGCGTGCGGCAGGCAGACCAACCGGACATTCGCGTCCGGGTTCGGATGAAATCGGCGGATCCACAGGGCGGTGTCCACAGCTGCCGGTAGCATGGCAGATCGTTCCTCTCGAGACGTCACCGGAAGTGCGCATACCTCCAGGCTGAGCACAGGGTGTCTGAAAATTGAAAGATTGATTTCCCGTCACGCGCTACGGATTGCGGAATTCGTCATCCCCGCCGATCGGACAACCACGTGTGCACGGCCGCCGCGGTGGTGGCCGAGTGCTCGCCTATCATCGAGAAGTGCGTGCCCGGGGTGTCCAGGACCGCGTGCTCGAAGTCCCAGGTGGACCGCCAGTCGCTGCCGGGCTCGGTGCCGGGCAGCGGTTCGGTGGCCCGCACCAGGAGCGTCGGCGTGCTGATGGCCGTCGGCCGCCAGCCCGCGTAGATGCGGCAGTACGCGCCCATCGCGGTCAGTCGCTGGTCGTCGAGCACCCCGGCGTCGCCCGGCGCGGGGATTCCTCCCCCTGCGGTGTCTCCCTCCGCCGCACCCCCGACGAACTCGGGGTGCACGCGCGACAGGGACTCGCGGTCGTGGCGGAAGATGTCCATCAGCACGAGTGCCTCGGCGGGCTTGCCGATGCTCTCCAGGTGTGCGGCCACGCCGTGCGCCAGCGTGCCGCCCGAGGAGTGGCCGACGAGCACGAACGGCTCACCTTCCGCCTGCTCGAGCACGGCCTGGGCCTGCGCCCGGACGATGGCGTCGATGGACGCGGGCACCAGCTCCCCCGCGAGGAAGCCGGGCGTCGAGACCACCGAGACGTCCCGCTCGTCGCGCAACGCGTGCGCGAACCGCGCGTAGACCTGGGGCCCGGAGTTGGCGAGGATCGGCGGGAAGCAGATCAGGCCGGGCTTGCCCTCGCCCTTCGCCATCTTGATGCGGTGCAACGGTTCCGGCAGGTCCTCCGGGCCGGAGAACGACGGCCGGAACGCCGACATCGCCATCAGCAGGCCCATGAAGTCCTCGCCGCGACCGGTCTCGGTGGCGTGCCTGGACAGCAGGCCGAGCGTGCCGGCCGTGGCGGTCGCGGTGGTCGCGGCGGCGCTGTCTCCGGGGATCCCGATCTCGCGGTCGAGGTGCTCGGCGACCAGCGCGGGCGTCGGGTGGTCGAACAGCAGGGTCGGCGGCAGCCGCAGCCCGGTGACCTCGTTCAGCACGTTGCGCAGTTCGACCGAGGTGAGCGAGTCGAAGCCCAGCTCCAGGAACTGCTGGTCCGGCTCGACCTTCTTCGACCCGTAGCCCAGCACCGCGGCGGTGTGCGTCAGCACGGCCTCCAGCAGTGCCGCGCCCCGGTCCTGGGTGGACAGGCTGCGCAGGTCCAGCGTGGCGGTCGCCGACGCCGCACGCCTCGTCGTGGTGCGGACCAGGCCGCGCAGCAGGGCGGGCAGGCCCGCACCGGCGCCGCGCAGACCGGCGGTGTCGAGCTTCATCGGCACCACGACCGGCTGCGCGCCGCGCACCGCGCGGTCGAACAGCGCCAGCCCCTCCGCCACGCCGAGTGCCGCGACACCGGCACGTCCCAGCCTGTCCTGGTCGGCGGTCATGCCGCCGAGGTCGTCCCACAGGCCCCAGGCCAGCGAGAGCCCTGCCTGGCCGCGCGCCCGGCGTTGCCGCGCGACGGCGTCGAGGTAGGCGTTGGCGGCCGCGTAGTTGCCCTGGCCGGGCGTGCCGAACGTGCCCGCGGCCGAGGAGAACACCACGAACGCGTCCAGGTCGCCCGCGAGCTCGTGCAGGTTGCGCACGGCGTCGACCTTGGGCCGCAGGACCTGGTCGACCTGGTCGGCGGTCATCGAGCCGATGGTGGCGTCGGCCAGCACACCGGCGGTGTGCACGACGGCGCGCACCGGGTGGGCGGCCAGCAGCGCGGCGACCGAGTCGCGGTCGGCCACGTCGCACGCCACGATCTCGACGCCGGCGCCGAGTCCGGTCAGTTCGGCGCGCAGGTCTTCTGCTCCCGGCGCGTCCGGGCCACGCCTGCTGGCCAGCACCAGGTCCCGCACGCCGTGCTCGGTGACGAGGTGGCGGGCGAACAGCGCGCCCAGACCACCGGAGGCACCGGTGATCAGCACGGGTCCGGCGCCGAGGCCCGTCACCTGGTCGTCCACTTCGGACACCGTGCGGACCAGCCGCGGCGCGAAGGCCTGGCCGTCGCGGACCGCGACGTCGGGTTCGTCGGCACCGAGCACGAGCTCGGCGCCCTCGGCGAGGTCGACCAGCACGAACCGGCCGGGGTGCTCGGCCTGGGCCGACTTGACCAGGCCGCGCACGGCGGCGCCCGCCAGGTCGGTCACGTCGTCACCGGGCCGGACCGCGACCGCGCCCCGCGTCACGAACGCCACCAGGGCGTCGGACTCGGCGTGCTCCCGCACCTTCGCGAGAGCCGCGTGCACGGCTTCGGACACCGTGCCGGCGATCTCGACCACCTCGACCTCGGCGGGAGCGGCCGGAACCGGCACCCACTCGACGTGGAACAGCGAGTCGGTGGCGACGGGCGTGACCGCGAGCGGGCGCAGCACCAGCGAGTCGATGGACGCGACCGGCGCACCGGTCGCGTCGGCGACCAGCAGCGACACCGCGTCCGTGCCCGCGCTCGACATCCGGACCCGCAACTCCTGCGCGCCGACGGCGTGCAGGCGGACACCGTTGAACGAGAACGGCAGACGCGTGCCGTCGACGAAGTCACCGATCCTGATGGCGTGCAGGGCGGCGTCGAGCAACGCCGGGTGCAGGCCGAACGCCGTGGTGTCGGCGTCCAGCGCGACCTCGGCGAAGACCTCGTCGCCACGACGCCAGGCGGCCTTCAGGCCCTGGAACGCCCGGCCGTACTCGAGGCCCAGTGCGGCGAAGTCGTCGTAGAGCCCGTCCACCGGCACCTGCTCGGCGCCGGCGGGCGGCCACGCCGTGAGATCGTCGCCCGCCTCGTCGGCGGCCTGGGCCAGGACACCGGTCGCGTGCCGGGTCCACGGGGCGTCGTCGGTGGTCCGCGAGAAGACGGTCACCGCGCGCCGGTCGGCCTCCTGCTCGCCGACCATGACCCGCAACGCCACCCCGCCGTGCCCGGAGAGCACCAGCGGCGCTTCGAGGGTCAGCTCCTCCAGCACGTCACCGGCACCGGCCTGCAGCGCCATCTCGACGAAGGCCGTGCCGGGCAGCAGGACCACCCCGTTGACGGCGTGGTCGGCGAGCCAGGGGTGGGTGTGCAGGGAGATCCGGCCGCTGAACACCAGCGCGCCCGACTCCGGCAGCGAGACCTCGGCGCCGAGCAGCGGATGGCTGCCCGCGACCAGGCCCAGCCCGGCGGCGGTGCCGTCGTCGGCGCCCGCCGGGGCCTCCAGCCAGTACCGCTCGCGCTGGAACGCGTACGTCGGCAGGCCGACCACGCGGGCACCGGCGAAGAACGCGGCCCAGTCGATCCGGACGCCACGGGTGTGCAGCGCCGCGACCGCGGTGGTGATGCCGAGGACCTCGGACCGGTCCTTGCGCAGGGCCGGGATCACGGGCACGTCGGCCATCGCGGCCAGCACGCCGTCCGGGCCCAGCTCCAGGAACGTCCGCACGCCCTGGTCGCCGAGGGTCCGCATCGCGTCGGCGAAGCGGACCGTGCCGCGCACGTGCCGCACCCAGTACTCCGGGTCCGTCACCTCGCCCAGCATGGCGATCTGGGGCTCGTGGAACGTCAATCCCGTGACCACGGCCCGGAAGTCGTCGAGCATCGGGTCCATCAACGGCGAGTGGAACGCGTGCGAGACGCTGAGCCGCTTGGACTTGCGGTCCGGGAACTGCGCGACCACCTGCTGCACAGCGTCTTCCGCACCGGCCACCACCACGGCGTTCGGCCCGTTGATCGCAGCCAGCGACACCAGATCGGACAGATGAGGCGTGACCTCGTCCTCGGTGGCCTGCAACGCGACCATCGCGCCGCCCTCGGGCAGTGCCTGCATCAGCCGCGCACGGGCGCTGATCAACGTGGCCGCGTCCTCCAGCGAGAGCACCCCGGCAACGTGGGCCGCGGCGATCTCACCGATCGAGTGCCCGGCCAGGAAGTCCGGTCGGATGCCCCACGACTCGACGAGCCGGTAGAGCGCGACTTCGAGCGCGAAGATCGCGGGCTGGGTGAACTCCGTGCGGTCGAGTTCCTCGTCCCTCACATCGACCAGAGCGGCGACCTCGTCGAACGCCTTGGCGTACGCCGGGAAGGCGTCGTAGAGCTCGCGCCCCATGCCGGCCCGCTGGCTGCCCTGACCGGTGAACAGGAACGCCAGCCTGCCACCGGCCGGGGTCGCGATCGCCGGGTTCTCCAGCGCCGCCAGCAGTTCGTCGCGGTCGCTCGCGACCACGGCGGTGCGGTGCTCGAGCAGCGACCGGGTCGTGGCGAGCGAGAAGGCCACGTCGGCCGGGTTCGCGTCGGGGTGGGCGGTCAGGTGGTCGCGGAGCTTCGCGGCCTGGGCGGCGAGCGCCTCGGGGGTCTTGCCGGACAGCACGAACGGCAGCGTCGTCCACTCCCCCGGCTCCTCGGCGACCTCGGGGGCCTGCTCCAGCACGACGTGCGCGTTGGTGCCGCTGATGCCGAACGAGGACACCGCCGAGCGGCGCGTGCGGCCGGTCTCGGGCCACGGGGTCGTCTCCGTCACCAGCGAGACCGCGCCGGACGTCCAGTCGATGTGCGGGGACGGCGCGTCGACGTGCAGCGTCTTCGGCACGACGCCGTGCCGCATGGCCATGACCATCTTGATGACGCCCGCGACACCGGCGGCGGCCTGGGTGTGGCCCAGGTTGGACTTGACCGCGCCCAGCAGCACCGGCGTGGACCGGTTCTGCCCGTAGGTCTCCAGGATGGCCTGCGCCTCGATCGGGTCGCCGAGCTTCGTGCCGGTGCCGTGCGCCTCGACCACGTCGACGTCCGAAGTGGACAGACCGGAGTTGGCCAGCGCCTGGCGGATCACGCGCTGCTGCGACGGGCCGTTGGGGGCGGTGAGGCCGTTGGAGGCGCCGTCCTGGTTGACCGCCGTGCCCTTGAGGACGGCGAGCACCGGGTGGCCGTTGCGGCGAGCGTCGGCCAGGCGTTCGACGACGAGCATGCCGGCGCCCTCGCCCCAGCTCGACCCGTCGGCGGCGGCCGCGAACGGCTTGCAGCGCGAGTCGGGTGCCATGGCGCCCTGGGTGCTGAACTCGACGAACACGCCGGGCGTGGCCATCACCGTGACGCCACCGGCCAGAGCGAGGTCGCACTCGCCGCTGCGCAGTGCCTGCGCCGCGAGGTGCAGCGCGACCAGCGACGACGAGCACGCGGTGTCGACGGTGACCGCCGGGCCCTCGAGCCCGAGGGTGTAGGCGATCCGGCCAGAGGCGACGCTGCCCGCGGTGCCGGTGCCGAAGTAGCCGCCGACCTCTTCGGGCAGCGCGGTGAGCCGGGTGCCGTAGTCGTGGTACATCATGCCGGCGAACACACCGGTCTGGCTGCCGCGCAACGACGACGGGTCGATGCCCGCCCGTTCCACGGCTTCCCAGGAGGTCTCCATCAGCAGGCGCTGCTGGGGGTCCATGGCGAGGGCTTCACGCGGGTTGATGCCGAAGAACGCCGGGTCGAACTCGCTGGCGTCGTAGATGAACCCGCCCTCGGCGGCGTTCGAGGCCTCGGTCAGGTAGTCGATGTTCCAGCCGCGGTCCGGCGGGAACCCGCCGATCGCGTCCCCGCCGCCCGCGAGCAGCGCCCACAGGTCCTCGGGCGTCTTGACGCCGCCGGGGAACCGGCAGGCCATCGCGACGATGGCGATCTGGTCGTCGTCGGTGGAGGTCGCCGCCCTGACGACCGCCGCCCCACCACCCGCACCGACGATCTTGTCGCGCAGGTGCTCGGCGAGCACGTCCGAGGTCGGGTAGTCGAAGACCAGCGTGGCCGGCAGCTTGAGGCCGGTGGCGGCGTTGATCCGGTTGCGCAGCTCGACGGCCGTCAGCGAGTCGAAACCGAGTTCCCGGAACGCCTTCGACGAGTCGAGGGACTCCGCGGACGAGAACCCGAGCACCGCGGAGACGTGCGTGCCGATCAACGTGACCAGGGTGCGGGTCTGCTCGTTCTGGGGCAGTGCGGACAGCTGCTGCGCCAGCGAGGACGCGGCGGCCTGGTCGGCGGCCGACGCGGTGCGCCGGCCCGGTGCGCGGGTGAAGCCGCGCAGCAGCGGCGGCACCGAGGCGCCCGCGCCGCGCAGTCCGGCGGTGTCCAGGTGCATCGGCACGAGGACCGGCTCGGTGGCGGCGAGGGTGGCGTCGAACAGCGCCAGACCGTCCGATGAGGACAGACCGGCGCCCACGCGGCCGCGGTCGGTGTCGGCCATCTCGCCGGTCATCTCGCTGGCCTGCTCCCACAGGCCCCAGGCCAGGGACAGCGCGGGCAGCCTGGCGGCCCTGCGCTGCACGGCGAACGCGTCCAGGAAGGCGTTGGCGGCGGCGTAGTTGGCCTGGCCCGCGTTGCCGAACGTGCCGGCCGCGGAGGAGAACAGGACGAACGCGTCCAGCTCTCCGGTCAGCTCGTGCAGGTTCAGCACCGCGTCGACCTTGGGCCGCAGCACGAGGTCCAGGCGCTCGGGGGTGAGCGAGGACAGCACGCCGTCGTCGAGGACGCCGGCGGTGTGCACGACGGCGGTCACCGGGTGCTCAGCCAGCAGCGCGGTGAGCGCCTCGCGGTCGGCGGCGTCGCAGGCCGCGATCGTCACCGACGCGCCGAGCCCGGCGAGTTCGTCGCGCAGGCCGGTGGCGCCGGGGGCGTCGAGGCCGCGCCTGCTGGTCAGCACCAGGTCGCGCACGCCGTGCACGGTCACCAGGTGGCGGGCCAGCAACGCGCCCAGCACGCCGGTGGCGCCGGTGACGAGCACCCTGCCGTCCGGGCGGAACGCCGGCGCGTCCGAAGTGGACACCGCGGCGCGGGTCAGCCGGGGCACGCGGACGACGCCCTCGCGGATCGCGAGTTCGGGTTCCCCGGTGGCCACGGCGGCGGCCAGCACGGCGGCCGACGCGGGGGTGTCGTCGGTGTCGACCAGGACGAAGCGGTCCGGGTTCTCGGTCTGGGCGGAGCGGATCAGGCCCCAGACCGCGGCACCGGCGAGGTCGGTGATGTCGCCGACCGGCACCGCGCCGGTGGTGAGGAAGACCAGGCGGGACTCGGTGTTCAGAGCGGCCTGCGCGCGCTCCAGGGCGGAGTGCACGGCGGAGCGGACGCTGTCGGCATCCGGGATGGCGGGCAGGGTGGGAGCGACGTCCAGCGCGACCACCTCGACGTCCGGCACGTCGGCGAGCGAGGTCTGGTCCGCCTCGACCGGCAGCACCTGCCAGTCGACCCGGAACAGCGACCGGGCCGACCCGGTGGCCGCCTGCTGCTGGGAGATGGGGCGCAGCACCAGTTCGTCGGCCGAGGCGACCGGCTGACCGGTCTCGTCGGCGACGGTGACGGACACCGACCCCGAGCCGACGGCGGCGATCCGCACCCGCAGCGCGGCGGCACCGGCGGCGTCCAGCCGGACACCGGTCCAGGAGAACGGCAGCCACGGCGTGGTCGTGACGTCCAGGAACTTCCCGAGGCCGACCGCGTGCAACGCGGCGTCGAGCAGCGCGGGGTGCAGGCCGAAGCCGGCCACCTTCACGCCCTCGGGCAGCGCCACCTCGGCGAACACCTCGTCGCCGGAGCGCCACGCGGCGCGCAGGCCGCGGAACGTCGGCCCGTAGCCCAGGCCGATGGCGGCGAGTCCGTCGTACAGCTCGGAGGTGTCGACCGGCTCGGCTCCCGGCGGCGGCCACGCCGTCAGGTCCGCGGCGGTCGCGCCACCGTCGGCGACCAGGGTGCCGGTGGCGTGGCGGGTCCACGGCTCGTCGTCGTCCGCGTGCTCGACGCGGGAGAACACCGAGACGGTGCGCACGCCGTCCTCGTCGGCGTCGTCGAGCGCCACGCGGACCACGACGGCCTCGTGCTCGCCGAGCACCAGCGGCGCTTCCAGCGTGAGCTCGTCCAGCACGCCGCAGCCGACCTGGTCGCCGGCGCGGATGGCGAGTTCGACGAACGCGGTGCCGGGCAGCAGGACCACGTCGTTGACGCGGTGGTCGGCGAGCCACGGGTGGGTGCGCTGCGACAGCCTGCCGGTGAACAGGTAGCCGCCGGAGTCCGGCAGCGCGACGGCGGCGCCGAGCAGCGCGTGGTCGGTGACGCCGAGGCCGGCCGACGACACGTCGCCGTAGCCGGAACCGCCGGTGTCGAGCCAGAACGACTGGCGCTGGAACGCGTAGGTGGGCAGCTCGACCGCGCGGGCACCGGTGCCCGCGAACACCGCCTCCCAGTCGAGCGGCAGGCCCCGGACGTGGGCCTGGGCCAGCGAGGTCAGCAGCCGGGGCAGGCCGCCCTCGTCGCGGCGCAGCGACCCGAGCACGACGGCCTCGGTGCCGGTCTCGTCGACGATGTCCTGCACGGACATGGTGAGCACCGGGTGCGGGCTCATCTCCAGGAAGAACCGGTGGCCCTTCTCGACCAGCAGCCGCACGCCCTGCTCGAACTCGACCGTCTCGCGCAGGTTCGTGTACCAGTACTCGGCGTCGAGCGCGGTGCCGTCGACCGGCAGGCCGGTGACGGTGGAGTAGAACGGGATCTCGGCCGCGACGGGCCGGACCGGCGCGAGGAGCTTCGCGAGCTCGTCGCGGATGATCTCGACGTGCGCGGAGTGCGAGGCGTAGTCCACCGCGATGCGGCGGGCGCGGACCTCGTCGGCCTCGCACGAGGCCAGCAGCTCGTCCAGCGCGTCGTTGTCGCCGGACACCACGGTGGCGCGCGGACCGTTGACCGTGGCGACGGAGAGCTTGCCCTCCCAGCGGGTCAGGCGTTCCCGGACCTGCGCGACCGGCAGGGAGACCGAGACCATGCCGCCGAGCCCGGACAAGGCGCCCAGGGCCTGGCTGCGCAACGCGACCACCCGAGCCGAGTCGTCCAAGGACAACGCACCCGCGACGCAGGCGGCGGCGATCTCACCCTGCGAGCTGCCGACGACGGCGGAGGGCGTGACGCCCAGCGAGCGCCAGACCTGGGCCAGCGACACCATCACGGCCCACAGGGCGGGCTGCACGACGTCGACGCGGTCGAAGCCCGGCGCGCCGGGAGCCTCGCGCAGCACGTCGATCAGCGACCAGTCCACGTAGGACGACAGCGCCTGCTCGCACTCGGCCATCCGGGCGCGGAAGACCTCGTTGGTGTCCAACAGGTCCAGGGCCATGCCGACCCACTGCGAACCCTGGCCGGGGAACACGAACGCGACCTTGCCGCGCACGTCCGCGACGCCCTCGACGACGTCGGCCGTGACCTCGGAGCCGATCAGCGCGTCCAGCGCGAAGTCGGACTTCTGCGTGCCGAGCAGCACCGCGCGGTGCGGGAAGCGGGAACGGGTGGTGGCGAGCGAGTAGCCGACGTCGGCGGCGGACGCGTCCGTGGTGGCCAGGTGCTCGCGCAACTGCGCGGCCTGGGCCCGCAGCGCGGTCTCACCGTGGGCGGACAGCACCCAGGGCAGCACCCGCTCGGTGCCGGCCGGGCGAACGTCCTCTTCGGACTCCGGCGCCTGCTCGATGATCGTGTGGGCGTTCGTGCCGCTGAACCCGAACGACGACACGGCGGCACGGCGCGGTTCGCCGGTCTCCGGCCAGGAGCGCTGCTCGGTCAGCAGCTCGACCGCGCCGGCCGACCAGTCGATGTGCGGGGACGGCTCGTCCACGTGCAGGGTCTTCGGCATCACGCCCCGGCGGATCGCCATGACCATCTTGATGATGCCCGCGACGCCCGCCGCGGCCTGGGTGTGGCCGATGTTCGACTTGATCGAGCCGAGCCGCAGCGGTTCCGCGCGGTCCTGGCCGTAGGTCGCGAGCAGCGCCTGCGCCTCGATCGGGTCACCGAGCTTGGTGCCGGTGCCGTGCGCCTCCACCAGGTCGACCTGGCGGGTCGTCAGACCGGCGTCGGCCAGCGCCTGCCCGATGACGCGGCGCTGTGACGGGCCGCTGGGCGCGGTGAGGCCGTTCGAGGCGCCGTCCTGGTTGATCGCGCTGCCGCGGATGACCGCGAGCACGTTGTGGCCCAGGCGTTGCGCGTCGGACAGCCGCTCCACCAGGAGCATGCCGACGCCCTCACCCCAGCCGGTGCCGTCGGCCGACGCCGCGAACGCCTTGCAGCGGCCGTCGGACGCGAGCCCCTTCTGGCGGGAGAACTCGAGGAACGTGCCGGGCGTGGCCATCACCGTGACGCCACCGGCGAGCGCGAGCGTGCACTCGCCCTTGCGCAGCGCCTGGATCGCCCAGTGCAGCGCGACGAGCGACGACGAGCAGGCGGTGTCGATCGTGACGGCCGGGCCCTCCAGGCCGAGCGAGTAGGCGACGCGGCCGGAGACGACGCTGCCGGCCGTGCCGGTGCTCAGGAAGCCGCCGACTTCCTCCGGCACCTCGGTCAGCCCGGTCGCGTAGTCGTGGTACATCACGCCGGCGTAGACGCCGGTCTTGGTGCCCTTGACCGCGGCCGGGTCGATCCCGGCGCGTTCGAACACCTCCCACGACGCCTCCAGCAGCAGCCGCTGCTGCGGGTCCATCGCCAGCGCCTCACGGGGAGAGATCCCGAAGAACGCCGGATCGAACTCACTGGCGTCGTAGAGGAACCCGCCCTTCGCGACGTAGCTCTGGCCGGTCGCCTCGGGGTCGTCGCCGAACAGGCCGTCGATGTCCCAGCCGCGGTCGGTCGGCAGCGGCGCGATGGCGTCGCGCTCGCCGGCGACCAGGTCCCACAGGTCTTCCGGGCTCTTGACGCCACCGGGGTAGCGGCAGGCCATGCCGATGATGGCGATGGGCTCCCGGTCGGACTCCTCGACCTCCTTCAGGCGGCGCCGGGCCTGACGCAGGTCCGCTGTGGCGCGCTTGAGGTAGTCGCGGAGCTTCTCCTCGTTGTCCATCGTCACGTCAGCTCCTGGTCCAGCATGTCGAAGAGTTCGTCGTCCGTGGCCGTGTCCAGATCCCCGTCGGACTCCGGCGCGGACGCCAGTCCGGCGAGAACCGCCTGCAGCCGTTCGGTGATCCGCGCACGGGCGGTGTCGTCCTTGCCGAGCTCGATCAGCTCGGCGGCCAGTCGGTCGAGATCGCCGAGCGCCAGCGGCGCCCCGGCGGGTGTGTCGGGTTTGACCTCGGCGCGCAGCTGGTCGACCAGCGCCGCCGGGGTCGGGTAGTCGAACACCAGCGTGGCGGGCAGTTTCAGGCCCGTCGCGGCGTTCAGTCCGTTGCGCAGCTCGACCGCGCTGAGCGAGTCGAAGCCGAGGTCCTGGAACGCGCGGTGCTCGTCGACGGCGTCCGGGCCGGACAGGCCCAGGGCCTTGGCGACGTGCGAGCGCACGACGTCGAGCAGCAGCTGGTCCCGGTCGCCGTCGGAGAGCCCGGCGATCCGCTTGCTGAGCGGTTCCTCGGCCACCGCGGCCTCCGCGCGCCGTGCCTTGCCGCGGACCAGTCCGCTGAGCAGGGCGGGCACCCGGTCACCGATCCCCGAGGTGTCGAGGTGCATCGGCACGACCGCGGCGTCCGTTCCGGAGAGCGCGGTGTCGAACAGCGCGACACCCTCCTCTTCGGACAGTGCGGTGCCGAGCCGGGCGGAGTCGGCGGTCATGCCGCCGGTGTCCTCCCAGAGGCCCCAGCCGAGTGACAGGGCGGGCAGGCCCTGCTCGCGCCGGTGCTGGGCGAGCGCGTCGAGGAACGAGTTCGCGGCGGCGTAGTTGGCCTGGCCCGGGTTGCCGAACGTGCCGGCGGCGGACGAGAACAGGACGAACGCGTCCAGGTCACCGGTCAGCTCGTGCAGGTTCCAGGCCGCGTCCACCTTGGGCCGCAACACCTTCTCCAGCCGCTCCGGGGTGAGCGAGGTCAACACGCCGTCGTCCAGCACACCCGCAGCGTGCACCACGGCGGTAACCGCGTGCTCATTCAACAAGCCTGCCAACGCTTCCCGGTCGGCCACGTCGCACGCGGCGATCTCGACCGTCGCACCCAGGGCGCGCAGTTCGTCGCGCAGCTCGGGCGCACCGGGCGCGTCCAGACCGCGCCTGCTGGTGAGCAGGAGGCCGTCCACGCCGTACGCGGTGATCAGGTGCTTCGCGAACAACGCGCCGAGCGCGCCCGTCGCGCCGGTCAGCAGCACCGTGCCACCGGCCCGGAACTCCGGCCTCGCGTCCTCGGCCGCCCGCACCCGCGCCAGCCTCGGCACGTGCAGGGCGCCCTCGCGGATCGCGATCCGCGGCTCACCGGTGGCGAGCGCGGCGGCCAGTGCGCGCGGCGAGTCCTCGTGGTCGTCCAGTTCCACCTGCACGAACCGGTCGGGGTTCTCGGCCTGGGCCGAGCGGACCAGGCCGTGCACGGCGGCACCCGCCACGTCGCCCTTGGTCACCACGACCAGCTTGGCGTCGCGGTCCTCGGCGATCCATTCCTGGGCCAGGCCGAGGATCCGTTCGACGCCGGCCCTCGTGGCGTCCGCGTACCCGCTGCCGACGCTCAGGTCCGCCACCGCGGACACGAGCACCGCGTCCACGTCGCCGATCTCGGCGAGGGTGGCGTGCACCGGGAGGTCCAGCAGGTGGCCGAGCTTCAGGTCGTCCGGGCCGAGCACCGCCCACGTGGCCGCGGAGGCGGCCGGGCTGGTGGTCGGCGTCCAGTCGACCCGGTAGAGCGAGCGGGTGAAGCCGCCGCCGCCGAGCTGGTCGGCCGCGAGCGGCCGCAGCACCAGCGACTCGACCGAGGCGACCGGTGCGCCGGTCGGGTCCGCGATCTCCAGCGTCACCGAGTCCGCGCCGGCCTTGGCCATCCGGATCCGCAACGCCGACGCGCCGACCGCGTGCACCCGGACGCCGCTCCAGGCGAACGGGAGCCGCGCCTGGCCGGTGTTCTCGAAGAACTCGCCGAGACCGACCGCGTGCAGCGATGCGTCGAGCAGCGCCGGGTGCAGTCCGTACTCCCCCGCGTCCTCGGCGTCGACCGCGATCTCGGCGAACACCTCGTCGTCACGGCGCCAGGCAGCCTTGAGGCCCTGGAACGCCGGGCCGTACTCCAGGCCGATCGCCTCGAAGCCGTCGTAGAGACCGCCGACGTCGACCTGCATGGCGTCGAGCGGCGGCCACACGTCCAGTCCGCCTGCAGGTCGGTCCCCGGCCACCGCCAGCACACCGGTGGCGTGCCGGGTCCACGGCTCGTCGTCGAGTCGTGAGTGGACGGTGACGGTGCGGCGGTCCTCGTGGTCGGGTCCGCCGACGAGCACCTGCACCTGGACGCTGCCGTGCTCGGGCAGGACCAGCGGTGCGGCGAGGGTGAGCTCTTCGAGCACCCCGCAGCCGGCCTCCTCGCCCGCCCGCAGCGCCATCTCGACGAACGCCGTGCCGGGCAGCAGGACCGTGCCGGAGACCGCGTGGTCGCCAAGCCACGGGAGGCTGCCCCGGCCGATGCTGCCGGTGAAGAGATGACCGTCGGAGTCGGGCAGCCCGATGCCGGCGCCGAGCAACGGATGCCCGGTCGCGGCGAGCCCCTGACCGGTGGCGGCCGAGCCGTCGTTCAGCCAGTAGCGCTCGTCGTCGAACGCGTAGGTCGGCAGGTCGACGCGGCGGGCGCCGGTGCCCGCGAAGAACGTCGTCCAGTCGATCTTCGCGCCCCGCACGTAGGCGGTGCCGAGAGCGTGGAACAGCGTCTGGACCTCCCCGCGGCCCTTGCGCAGCGCGGAGACGAACACGGCCTCCTCGGCGCTCTCCGCGCCCATCGCGGTGAGCACGGCGTCCGGGCCGAGCTCCACGAACGTCCGCACGCCCTTGGCTTCGAGCGTCGTGACGGCCTCGGCGAACCGGACCGCGTCCCGCACGTGCCGGACCCAGTGCTCGGGGTCCGTCACGTCGCCGAGCAGCGCGATCTTGGGCTCGTGGAACGTCAACGTCGAGACCACGGCGCGGAAGTCGTCCAGCATCGGGTCCATCAGCGGCGAGTGGAACGCGTGCGAGACGGTGAGCTGCTTGGACTTGCGGTCCGGGAACTGCTCGACCACCTGCTGCACGGCGTCTTCCGCACCGGCGACGACGATCGCGTTGGGGCCGTTGACGGCCGCGATGGACACGAGGTCGGTGAGGTGAGGCGTGACCTCGTCCTCGGTGGCCTGCACCGCGACCATCGCACCGCCGGTCGGCAGCGCCTGCATGAGGCGGCCGCGAGCGCTGACGAGCTTGCCCGCGTCGGCCAGGGACAGCACCCCGGCGACGTGGGCGGCCGCGATCTCACCGATGGAGTGCCCCGCCAGGAAGTCCGGCTTCACGCCCCAGTGCTCGAACAGCCGGTACAGCGCGACCTCGATGGCGAACAGCGCGGGTTGCGCCGTGCCGGTCTCGTTGAGCGCGGTGACGTCGATGCCGAACACGACCTCCTGCACCGGCGCGTCGAGCTCGGCGCACGCGGCGTCGAAGGCCTCGGCGAACACCGGGAACCGGTCGTACAGGTCGCGGCCCATACCGAGCCGCTGGCTGCCCTGGCCGGTGAACAGGAACGCGAGCTTGCCGTGGCCCGCCACCCCGGTGAGCGCGACCTCGTCGAGCCCGTCCTGCGCCGGCTGCACCACGAACGCGCGGTGCTCGAAGGTGGACCTGCTGGTGGCGAGCGAGTACGCGACGTCGAGCGTGCGCAGCTCACGGTCGCGCACGTGCTGCCCGAGCCGCTCGACCTGGCCGCGCAACGACCCGGCCGTGCGGGCCGAGATCATCCACGGCAGTTCGACGTCGGCGCCGGTCTCGACCGGCTCCTCCTCCGGTGCCTGCTCGATGATCGTGTGCGCGTTGGTGCCGCTGATGCCGAACGACGACACCGCGGCCCGGCGCGGCCGGTCGACCGACGGCCACGCGACCTGCTCGGTGAGCAGCTCGACCGCGCCCGCGGTCCAGTCGATGCGCGGTGAGGGCTCCCCGACGTGCAACGTCTTCGGCAGCACGCCGTGGCGCAGCGCCATGACCATCTTGATGATGCCCGCGACGCCCGCGGCGGCCTGGGTGTGGCCGAGGTTGGACTTGATCGAGCCGAGCAGCAGCGGCTGCGCGCGGTCCTGACCGTAGGTCGCGAGCAGCGCCTGCGCCTCGATCGGGTCGCCCAGCGAGGTGCCGGTACCGTGCGCCTCGACCACGTCGACGTCCGAAGTGGACAGACCGGCGTTGGCCAGCGCCTGGCGGATCACCCGCTGCTGCGACGGGCCGTTCGGCGCCGTCAAACCATTCGACGCACCGTCCTGGTTGATGGCGCTACCCCGCACGATGGCGAGCACGGGGTGGCCGTTGCGCCGGGCGTCGGAGAGGCGTTCGACGAGCAGCATGCCCGCGCCCTCGCCCCAGCCGGTGCCGTCCGCGTCGGCGGAGAACGCCTTGCAGCGGCCGTCGGCGGCGAGACCGCGCTGGCGGCTGAAGCCGATGAACGTGCCGGGCGTGGCCATCACGGTCACACCGCCGGCCAGCGCCAGCGTGCACTCACCGCTGCGCAACGCCTGCACGGCGAGGTGCAGTGCCACCAACGACGACGAGCACGCCGTGTCGACCGTGACGGCCGGGCCCTCCAGGCCGAACGTGTAGGACACGCGGCCGGAGATGACGCTGCCCGAGCTGCCGGTGCCGAGGTAGCCCTCGATGCCGTCCGGTACGGACCGCAGCCGCGACGCGTAGTCGTGGTACATGACGCCGGCGAACACGCCGGTCCGGCTGCCCCGCAGGGTGTGCGGGTCGATGCCCGCGCGTTCGAGGGCCTCCCAGGAGGTCTTCAGCAGCAGGCGCTGCTGCGGGTCCATCGCCAGCGCTTCCTTCGGGTTGATGCCGAAGAAGGCGGGGTCGAACTCGCTGGCGTCGTAGAGGAATCCGCCCTCACGCGAGTACGAGGTGCCCTGGTGGCTCGGGTCCGGGTGGTACAGGTTCTCGATGTCCCAGCCGCGGTCGGTGGGGAAGCCGCCGATGGCGTCGCCGCCGTCCTCCAGCAGGCGCCACAGGTCCTCCGGGGACGTGACGCCACCGGGGAACCGGCAGCCGATGCCGACGATGGCGATCGGCTCGTCGTCGACGACGTCGACCGTCACCGGGCCGGTCACCGCGGTGGCCGCTCCGCCGAGCTCGGCGCGCAGGTGCTCGACCAGCGCGAGGGGTGACGGGTAGTCGAAGACGAGCGTCGCGGGCAGCCGCAGGCCGGTGTCGGCCGCGAGCCGGTTGCGCAGCTCGACCGCGGTGAGCGAGTCGAAGCCCAGCTCGCGGAACGACCGGACGGCGTCCACGTCGTCCGCGCCGCCGTAACCGAGCACGTCGGCCGCCTGGCCGCGCACCAGATCGAGCAGCACCGCGTCCTGCTCCGCCGAGGACAGCCCGGCGAGCCGGTCGCGCAGCCCCGAGTCCCCGGCCACCGCGGTGGCGGCCCGGCGCGTGGTGCGGACGAGCCCGCTCAGCAGCGGCGGGACGGCCGTGCCCTTGAGCGCGGCGACGTCGAGGCGCATCGGCACCACGACCGGGTTACCGGTGGTGGGAGCCAGGTCGAACAGCCGGACGCCCTCGTCCGCCGACAGCGTGGCCAGCCGGCTGAGGTGCTCGGCGGTCATGCCGCCGGTGTCCTCCCACAGGCCCCAGGCCAGCGACAGCGCCGGAAGCCCCTGTGCCACGCGGTGTTGCGCGAGGGCGTCGAGGTAGGCGTTGGCGGCGGCGTAGTTGCCCTGGCCGGCGTTGCCGAACGTGCCCGCGGCCGAGGAGAAGACGACGAACGCGGACAGGTCGTGGGTCAGCTCGTGCAGGTTGCGCGCCGCGTCCACCTTGGGGCGCAACACGGTCTCGACCTGCTCCGGGGTGAGCGAGGTGATCGTGGCGTCGTCCAGCACACCGGCGGTGTGCACGACGGCGCCCACGACCCGGTCGTCCAGGAGGTTCTTCAGCGCGGAGAAGTCGGCGACGTCGCAGGCGACGACCTCGACCGACGCGCCCAGCGCGACCAGGTCGTCGCGCAACTCGGTGGCACCGGGGGCGTCCGGACCGCGCCGCGAGGTGAGCAGCAGGTCGCGGACGCCGTACCCGGTGACGAGGTGCTTCGCGAAGACCGCGCCCAGCGCGCCGGTGGCGCCGGTGACCAGCACCGTGCCGTCGAACGAGAGCTTGGCGTCCACAGTGGACGACGCACGGGCGAGCCTCGGGGCGAGCGCGACGCCCTGGCGCACCGCGATCTCGGGCTCACCGGTCGCCACGGCGGCGGCCAGGTCGAGCGTGAAGTCGGTGTCCACCAGCACGAACCGGTCGGGGTTCTCGGACTGCGCCGACCGCACCAGGCCGCGCACCGCGGCACCGATCAGGTCGGTGACGTCGTCGCCGGGCTTGACCGCGACCGCGTCGCGGGTCACGAAGACCAGCCGCTCGGCGGGACGGTCCTCGGCGAGCCAGGAGCGCACCGAAGCCAGTGCCTGGTGCACGGCGGCCGACACGGACTCGTCGGTGATCTCGGCCTCGACCACGCCGATCTGCTCGGTGCCGGTGACCGGCACCCAGTCGATCTGGAAGAGCGAGCGGCTCACGGGCGGCGCGCCGACCTCGTCGGGCGAGAAGGCCCGCAGCACCAGCGAGTCCACCGAGGCGACCGGCGCGCCGGTGCCGTCGGCGATCTCCAGCGCGAAGCCGTCGCCGGCCCGGGAGATGCGCACGCGCAGTGCCGTGGCACCTTCGGCGTGCAGAGCGACACCCCGCCACGCGAACGGCAGCCGGGTCTCCCCCGCCTCCGCCCCCAGCGAGAGGGCGTGCAGCACCGAGTCGAACAGGGCGGGGTGCAGGCCGAACCGGTCGGCCGTGCCGTCCAGCGCGACCTCGGCGAAGATCTCCTCGCCGGTGCGCCACGCGGCGCGCAGGCCCTGGAACGCCGGGCCGTACTCCAGTCCGGCGGCCGCGAGGCCGGGGTAGACCTCCTCCACCTCAACGGGTTCCGCGGCGGGCGGCCACTGCGCGAGCGAGAAGCCGGCCCGCGGGGCCTGCGGCAGCAGGGATCCGGTGGCGTGCCGCGTCCACGGCTCGTCGCCCTCCGGCCGCGAGTGCACGGTCAGCGAACGGCGGCCGTCGTCGTCCGGCTCGCCGAGAGCCAGCCGCAGCTGGACCGGGCCGTGCAGGGCGAGCGGTGCTTCCAGGGTCAGTTCCTCGACCAGGTCGCAGCCGACCTCGGCACCCGCGCGGAACGCCATCTCGGCGAACGCGGTGCCGGGCACCAGCACCGTGCCGGACACGACGTGGTCGGCGAGCCACGGGTGGGTCTCGACGGACAGCCGGGCGGTGAACAGGTGGCCGTCGGGCAGGGACACCGCGGCACCCAGCAGCGGGTGGTCGGCGTCGCCGAGACCGACGGAGGTCACGTCGCCGAACGCCACACCGGCCGTCGGCCAGTAGTGCTGGCGCTGGAACGCGTAGGTGGGCAGGTCGACCCTGCGGCCACCGGGCAGCAGCTTCGTCCAGTCCACGTCCGCTCCGGCCGCGTAGGCCTGGCCGACGGCCTGGAGCAGCGTGGTGACCTCGGGACGGTCCTTGCGCAGCACCGGGAACACCGGCACGTCGGCCATCGCGGCCAGCACGCCGTCCGGGCCGATCTCGACGAACGTTCCGGCGCCCGCGGCCTCCAGTGCCTTCATCGTGTCGGCGAACCGGACGGTGTCCCGGACGTGGCGCACCCAGTGCTCCGGGTCCGTCACCTCGCCCAGCATCGCGATCTGCGGCTCGTGGAACGTCAATCCCGTGACCACAGCGCGGAAGTCGTCCAGCATCGGGTCCATCAACGGCGAGTGGAACGCGTGCGACACGCTGAGCCGCTTGGACTTCCGGTCGCCGAACCGCGCGACCACCTGCTGGACCGCGTTCTCCTCCCCCGCCACGACAACGGAGTCGGGGCCGTTGATCGCGGCCAGTGACACCAGATCGGACAGATGAGGCGTGACCTCGTCCTCGGTGGCCTGCAAGGCGACCATCGCGCCACCGGCGGGCAGCGCCTGCATCAACCGGCCGCGCGCCTCGACGAGCTTGGCCGCGTCCTCGAGTGAGAGGACACCCGCGACGTGGGCCGCGGCGATCTCACCGATCGAGTGGCCGGCCACGTGGGCCGGGGTCATCCCCCAGTGCTCCAGCGTGCGGAACAACGCGACCTCGACCGCGAACAGCGCGGGCTGGGTGACGGCGGTCTGGTCGAGCGCCGCCGCGTCCGAGCCGAACACGATGTCCCGCAGGGGGAGGTCGAAGTGCGAGCGCACCTCGTCGAAGGCCCGCGCGAACTCCGGCACCGCGTCGTACAGCTCGCGGCCCATGCCGAGCCGCTGGCTGCCCTGACCGGTGAACAGGAACGCGAGCTTGCCGCCCGGCACCTCCGCGCGGCCGACCGCGGCGAGGTCGCGCAGCGCGTTCTCGCCGGAGAAGACCACGGCCCGGTGCTCGTGGGCGGTGCGGGTGGTCACCAGCGAGTGGCCGATGTCCAGCGGGTCCAGTTCCGGGTGCGCCTCGACGTGCGCGGCGAGCGCGAGCGCCTGACCGCGCAGCGCGGCGGGGGTCCGGCCGGAGAGCACCCACGGCCGCGGGAACTCGCGGACCTCGCGGGCTTCGGGAACGTCTTCGGCCGGCGGCTGCTCGATGATCACGTGGGCGTTGGTGCCGCTGATGCCGAACGACGACACACCGGCGCGGCGGGCGCGACCGGTCTCCGGCCACGGACGCGCGGTCGTCGTCAGCTCGACGGCGCCCGCGGTCCAGTCGACCTCGGGGGTCGGCACGTCGACGTGCAACGTCTTCGGCACGACGCCGTGCCGCATCGCCTCGACGACCTTGATGATGCCCGCGACACCGGCCGCGGCCTGCGGGTGGCCCATGTTCGACTTGATCGAGCCGAGCAGCAGCGGGGTGGTGCGGTCCTGGCCGTAGGTGGCCAGCAGGGCCTGCGCCTCGATCGGGTCGCCGAGCCGGGTGCCGGTGCCGTGCGCCTCGACCAGGTCGACGTCCGCAGTGGACAGTCGAGCGCTGGCCAGCGCCTGCTGGATCACGCGGCGCTGGGACGGGCCGTTGGGGGCGGTGAGGCCGTTGGACGCGCCGTCCTGGTTGACCGCGCTGCCCCGCACGATGGCGAGCACCGGGTGACCGTTGCGGCGGGCGTCCGACAGGCGCTCGACGAGCAGCATGCCCGCGCCCTCGCTCCAGCTCGTGCCGTCCGCCGCGCCCGCGAAGGACTTGCTGCGGCCGTCCGGGGCGAGACCGCGCTGGCGGCTGAAGCCGACGAACGTGGACGGGGTCGCCATCACGGTGGCGCCGCCGGCCAGGGCGAGCGTGCACTCGCCGTTGCGCAGCGCCTGCACGGCCAGGTGCAGTGCCACCAGCGACGACGAGCACGCGGTGTCGACGGTGACCGCGGGGCCTTCCAGCCCGAACGTGTAGGAGACGCGGCCGGACGCGAGGCTGCCGCCGGTGCCGAGGTAGCCCTCGACCTCCTCGACGCCGCGCTCCACCACCGACGAGTAGTCGTGGTACATGATCCCGGCGAACACACCGGTGCGGCTGCCGCGCACGGACGCGGGGTCGATGCCACCGCGTTCGAAGGCCTCCCAGGTGGTTTCCAGCAGCAGCCGGTGCTGCGGGTCCAGCGCGAGGGCCTCGCGGGGGCTGATGCCGAAGAACGCGGGGTCGAACTCGGCGGCGTCGTGCAGGAAACCGCCGTCGCGCACGTAGGACGTGCCGGGGTGGTCGGGGTCTTCGTGGTAGAGGCCGTCGAGGTCCCAGCCGCGGTTGGCCGGGAAGCGCGTGATGGCGTCGGCGCCCTCGTCGACGAGTCGCCACAGGTCTTCCGGCGTGGTGATGCCACCGGGGAACCGGCAGCTCATGCCGATGATGGCGATCGGCTCGTCGGAGCCGAGGACGACCGGCTCGGTCACCGTGGCGGTGGTGGCGGCGCCGCCCAGTTCGTCCCGCAGGTGCTCGGCGAGAGCGAGCGGCGTCGGGTAGTCGAAGACCAGGGTGGCGGGCAGCCGGAGGCCGGTGTGGCCGCTCAGCCGGTTGCGCAGCTCGACCGCGGTGAGCGAGTCGAAGCCCAGTTCCTTGAACGCCAGCAACGGTTCCACGTCGTCGCCGGTGGCGTAGCCGAGGACCTCGGCCACGTGGTGGCGGACGATGTCGATCAGCTCGGCGCGCGACAGCACGGTCGTCTGGGCCGAGGCGGCGGCGGTGGTGCGGGCGGCGCGCTTCGCCGGGCGGACCAGACCGCGCAGCAACGCGGACACGCCGGTGAGTCCACTCAGGACCTTGGTGTCGAGGTGCACGGGCACCTGGACCGGCAGGCCGGAGGTGAACGCGGCGTCGAACAGCGCGAGCCCTTCGGACTCGGTCAGCGGACGCGCGCCCATGCGGGTCATCAGCTTGACCGTGGCGTCGTCGACGTCCATGCCGCCCACGCCGGTCCACAGGCCCCAGGCGAGTGACAGGCCGTGCTGACCGGTGGCCCGGCGGTGCCGGACCAGCTCGTCCAGCACCGAGTTGGCCGCGGCGTAGTTGGCCTGCCCCGCGTTGCCCAGCGCGTTGGCCGAGGAGGAGAACACCACGAACGCCTTGAGGTCCGTGGTCAGCTCGTGCAGGTTGATCGCGCCGTCGACCTTCGGCCGCAGCACGCGGGTGACCTGCTCGGGGGTCAGCGCCTCGATCACGCCGTCGTCCAGCACGCCGGCGGAGTGCACGACGGCGGTCACCGGGTGGTCGGCCAGCAGCGCGGCGAGCGCGTCGCGGTCCGCCGCGTCGCAGGCCGCGACCGTGACCGTCGCACCGAGGTTCTCCAGCTCGGCGACCACGTCCGCCGCGCCGGGCGATTCCGGGCCGCGCCGGGAGATCAGCAGCAGCTGCCGCACGCCGTACCCGGTGACGAGGTGCCGGGCGAACAACGCGCCCAGGCCGCTGGTGCCGCCGGTGACGAGGACCGTGCCGTCGAGCACGGGTGCGTCGACGCGGTTCTGCGGGCTGCGGGCGAGCCGGGCCGCACGGACGCCGCCGCCGTGGAGCTGGAGCTGGGTCTCGTCGGCGAGCACGGCCGCCGGCAGGACCCGGTGGGAAGCCTCGGAACCGTCGCTCTCGATCAGCAGGAACCGGTTCGGGTGCTCGCTCTGCGCGGAACGGATCAGGCCGAACACGGCGCTGGCCGGTCCGTCCTGGGTCAGGTCGCCCGCGAGGAACGCCAGGCGGGCGGCGGCGAACCGGTCGTCCGCGAGCCACGCCTGGACCAGCCGCAGCGCGGTCTGGACGGCGTCGTGGACCTCGTCGGCGCGGAACCCGGTGGAGCGCAGGGGAACCAGCACGACGTCGGGCACGGTGGTGATGGTCGCCAGGTCGGCGTCCAGCGCGGCCTCGACGATCGTGGCCTGCGCGTCGCCGGTCCTGATCGGCGCGAAGTCGACGTGGAACAGCGACTCGGTGTGGGCCTGCGCGAGCTGGCCGACCTCGCGCAGCACCAGCGATCCGACGGTGGCGACGGGTGCGCCGGTGCCGTCGGCGACGTTCAGCTCGTAGCCGGAACCGGCCGGAGCCAGCCGCACGCGCAGTTCGGTGGCACCGACGGCGTGCAGGGCGACGTCGCGCCAGGCGAACGGGAGCTTGGCGGCGCCGTCGGTGACCAGGGCCAGGGGGTGCAGGGCCGCGTCCAGCAGAGCGGGGTGCAGGCCGAACGCCGCGGTGTCGCCGCTCTCGGCGTCGACCGAGATCTCGGCGAACAGCTCGTCCCCGCGCCGCCAGACCGCCTGGACGCCCTGGAACAGCGGGCCGTAGACCAGTCCGGCGCTCGCCAGGGTGTCGTAGAGCGCGTCGGCGGCGACCGGTTCGGCGGCCGGCGGCCACTCGGTCAGCTCGTGGGCGGGTGCGGGCGCGGCCGGGGACACCGTGCCGGTGGCGTGCCGGGTCCACGGGCCGTCGAGTCGCGAGTGGACGGTCAGCGCGCGGCGCCCGGTCTCGTCCGGGCCGCTGACGCCGACCTGGACCTGCACGCCGCCGTGCTCCGGCACGACCAGCGGCGCTTCGAGGGTGAGCTCCTCCACGAGGTCGCAGCCGACCTCGTCGGCGGCGCGGATCGCCAGCTCCACGAACGCGGTGCCGGGCAACAGGACCACGCCGTGCACCGCGTGGTCGGCCAGCCACTCGTGGGTGTCGAGCGAGAGGTGGCCGCTCAGGACCAGGCCGTCCGAGTCGGCGAGCGACACGGCCGAGCCGAGCAGCGGGTGGATCGACGCGCCGAGGCGGACGCCGGACACCTCGGAGAGCCAGTAGCGGTCGCGCTGGAACGCGTAGGTGGGCAGGTCGACCCGGTTGCCGCCGCCGAAGAACGCGGTCCAGTCGACGGCGACGCCGCCGACGTGCAGGGCGCCCACCGCGGCCGCGACGGTCTCGGTCTCGGGGCGGTCCTTGCGCAGCAACGGGATGACCGGGACGTCGGCCATCGCGGCCAGCACGCCGTCCGGGCCGATCTCCAGGAACTTGCGGACGTGCCGCGACTCCAGCTCGGCCATCGTGTCGGCGAACCGGACGGTGTCCCGGACGTGGCGCACCCAGTACTCCGGGTCCGTCACGTCGCCGAGCATCGCGATCTTCGGCGCGCTGAACGAAAGCTTCGACACCACCGCGCGGAAGTCGTCCAGCATCGGGTCCATCAACGGCGAGTGGAACGCGTGCGACACGCTGAGCCGCTTCGACTTGCGGTCCGGGAACTGCGCGATCACCTGCTGCACAGCGTCTTCCGCACCGGCGACGACAACGGCGTTCGGCCCGTTGATCGCGGCCAGCGACACCAGGTCGGACAGGTGAGGCGTGACCTCGTCCTCGGTGGCCTGCACCGCCACCATCGCCCCGCCCTCCGGCAGGGCCTGCATCAGGCGAGCCCGCGCCGACACCAGCGTCGCCGCGTCCTCCAGCGACAGCACGCCGGCCACGTGGGCGGCCGCGATCTCACCGATCGAGTGCCCCGCCAGGAAGTCCGGGCGGACGCCCCACGACTCGACCAGCCGGTACAGCGCCACCTCGAGGGCGAAGATCGCGGGCTGCGTGAACTCCGTGCGGTCGAGCTGGTCGTCCCGCACGTCGACCAGAGCGGCCACCTCGTCGAAGGCCTTGGCGTACACCGGGAACGCGGCGTACAGCTCACGCCCCATCCCGGCCCGCTGGCTGCCCTGACCGGTGAACAGGAACGCGAGGCCCTCTTCCTTCGCGACGCCGCAGGACAGGGTGTCGAGCCCGCGCGTCACGTCGGCCAGGTCGCTGCCGACGATCGCGGCGCGGTGGCTGTGCGCGGTGCGGGTGGTGGCGAGCGACCAGGCGAGGTCGCGCGGGTTCAGGCCGGGGTTCGCCGTCAGGTGGTCGCGGAGCTTGGCGGCCTGCGCGCGCAGCGCCTGCTCGGTCTTGCCCGACAGCACGAACGGCACGGTCACCGGACCGGTGTGCTCACCGGGTTCCGCGGCGGCCGGCGCCTGCTCGATGATCAGGTGGGCGTTGGTGCCGCTGATGCCGAACGACGACACGCCGGCGCGGCGCGGACGGTCGGAGGCGGGCCACTCGCGCGCCTCGGTCAGCAGCTTGACGTTGCCTTCCGACCAGTCGACCTGCGGGGTCGGCGTCTCGGCGTGCAGGGTCTTGGGCAGCACGCCGTTCTGCAGCGCCATGACCATCTTGATGATGCCCGCGACACCCGCGGCGGCCTGGGTGTGGCCGACGTTGGACTTCAGCGAGCCCAGCCACAGCGGCTCCGTGCGGTCCTGACCGTAGGTGGCCAGCAGGGCCTGCGCCTCGATCGGGTCGCCCAGCCGGGTACCGGTGCCGTGTGCCTCGACCGCGTCGACGTCCGAAGTGGACAGACCGGCGGACGCGAGCGCCTGCCGGATGACCCGCTGCTGCGCCGGCCCGTTCGGGGCGGTCAGGCCGCTCGACGCACCGTCCTGGTTGATGGCGCTGCCGCGCACCACCGCGAGCACGGGGTGGCCGTTGGCGACGGCGTCGGACAGCCGCTCCACCAGGAGCATGCCGGCGCCCTCGCCCCAGCCGGTGCCGTCGGCCTCGGCCGCGAACGCCTTGCAGCGGCCGTCGGCGGCCAGCGCGCCCTGACGGGCGAAGTCGATGAACGTGCCGGGCGTGGACATCACGGCCACACCGCCGGCCAGTGCCATGTCGCACTCGCCCAGCCGCAGGGCCTGCACGGCCCAGTGCAGCGCGACCAACGACGACGAGCACGCGGTGTCGATGGTGACGGCCGGGCCTTCGAGTCCGAGCGTGTAGGCGATCCGGCCGGTGGCGATGCTGCCCGCGCTGCCGTTGCCGAGGTACGCCTCGACGCCCTCCGGCGGCGCGATGTCGCGCATGACGTAGTCGTGGTACATCAGACCGGCGAACACGCCGGTCCGGCTGCCGCGCAACGTCGTCGGGTCGATGCCCGCGCGTTCGAAGGCCTCCCACGAGGTCTCCAGCAAGAGCCGCTGCTGCGGGTCCGTGCCGAGGGCCTCTCGCGGCGAGATCCCGAAGAACGCCGGGTCGAACTCGCTGGCGCCGTAGAGGAACCCGCCCTCCAGCGGGACGTCCTCCACCTGCCAGCCGCGGTCGGCCGGGAAGCCCGCGATCGCATCGCGGCCACCCGCGACGAGGTCCCACAGCTCTTCCGGGGTGGAGACCCCGCCGGGCAGGCGGCACGACATCGCGACGATCGCGATGGGTTCGGTCGCCCTGTCCTCGACGTCGCGGAGGCGCTTGCGCGCCTCGCGCAGGTCGGCGGTGGCCCGCTTCAGGTACTCGAGGTACTTGTCCTCAGTCGCCACGTGGTCATCTCCTCGGGCAGCGGCATCGGTCACGTGGGTCATGACAGCTCGTTGTCGAGCAGGTCGAAGAGCTCGTCGGCGGTCACGGAGGCCAGGTCGTCCTCGGTCACTTCCGCGGAAGCCCCCGAGTCCCACTCGGCGAGCAGGGAACGCAGCCTCTCGGCCACGTGCCGCCGTTCGGTCTCGTCCGGCGCGGCCGTCGCGAGCGCGGCGGCCAGCCGGTCCAGTTCGGTGTGCACCGGCGAAGCCACGTCCTCGGCGGGCACGACCGTGCCGAGGTGCTGGGCGAGTGCGTTCGGTGACGGGTAGTCGAAGATCAGCGTGGCCGGCAGGCGCACCCCGATCGCGGCGCTGACCTGGTTGCGGAACTCGACGGCGGTGAGCGAGTCGAAGCCCAGCTCCAGGAAGCCCCTGCCGGGTTCGACCGCCGTGTGGGAGTCGTAGCCGAGCACCGCGGCGGCGTGGCCGCGGACCAGGTCGAGCAGGGCCTTGTCGCGGTCCGCACCGGTCAGTCCGGCGAGCTTGCCCGCCGCCGATGCCTCGCTGACCGCTTCGGTGGCCCGGCGGGCGGGCACGCGGACCAGGCCGCGCAGCAGCGGTGCGAGCGTCCCGGCCGCGGCCTGCGTGCGCAGGACGGCGGTGTCGAGGTTGATCGGCACCAGCCCGGCGAGGTCGTGGCCGAGCGCGATGTCGAACAGCCCCAGGCCTTCCGCCGGGGTCAGCGGCGCGACGCCGGCACGGGCCATGCGCTGGAGGTCGGCCTCGGTGAGGTCGGCGTCCATGCCGCCCGAGCTGGCCCACAGCCCCCACGCGACCGAGGTCGCGGCCAGTCCGGCCGACTTCCGGTGCTGGGCCAGGGCGTCCAGGTAGGCGTTCGCCGCGGCGTAGTTGCCCTGGCCCGCGGCGCCGAAGACACCACCGGTCGAGGAGAACAGGACGAACGCGGTGAGGTCCAGGTCGCGGGTCAGCTCGTGCAACACCTGCGCGGCGTCGGCCTTCGGCCGCAGCACGCGGTCGAACTGGTCGGCGGTGAGCGAGGCGATCGTGCCGTCGTCCAGCACACCGGCGGTGTGCACGACGGCGGTCAGCGGGTGCTCGGCCGGCACCGCGGCCAGCAGCCCGGCCACGGCGGCGCGGTCGGCGACGTCGCAGGCGACGAAGTCCACCGCGGCACCGCTCGCCACCAGCCGGTCGCGCAGGTCCTCCGCACCGGGCGCGGCCAGGCCGCGCCTGCTGGTGAGGACCAGGTGGCGCACCCCGTGCCGGGTGACGAGGTGCTCGGCCACCAGCCCTCCGAGCGTGCCCGTGGCACCCGTGACGAGCACGGTCCCGTCCGGGTCGAGCACGGCCGGCTGCTCCGGCGCGGCCGCCCTGGCGAGCCTCGGGGTGAACGCGGCACCGTCGCGCAGCGCCAGTTCCTGCTCGCCGGCGGCCAGTGCGGCGGTCAACGCCTGGTAGGAGCTGTCCGCCTCGTCCAGGTCGACGAGGACGAACCGGCCGGGGTTCTCGGCCTGCGCCGAGCGGACCAGGCCACGCGCGGCGGCACCGGCCAGGTCGGCGACGTCGTCACCGGCCCCGACCGCGACCGCGTTGCGGGTGACCAGCACCAGGTGCGAGTCGTGCTCCTCGGTCAGCCACGTGCGGAGCAGGTCGAGCACCCCCGCCGTGACCGCGCGGACCGATCCGTCCTGGGCCGTCGTGCAGGACACGAAGACGACGTCGGCGTCGGCGGCGGGCACCAGGTGCACGCCTGCGGCTTCGAGGCCGGCACCCACCTTGAGCTCGTCGTTGCCGAGCACGGCGTACTGCACACCGGGCTCCGGCGTGCCGGGCGTGACCGGGGTCCACTCGACCCGGTACAGCGACTCGACGTTCCCGGCGGAACCGGTGAGCTGCTCGGCCGAGATCGCCCGCAGGGCAAGGGAGTCCACCGACGCCACCGGAGCACCGGTGCCGTCGGCGAGCTGGAGGGCCACGGACTCACCGGTCGCGGTCAGCCTGACCCGCACCGACTTCGCGCCCGTGGAGTGCAGCCGGACCCCGCCCCAGGCGAACGGCAGGAGCGCGCCGCCGGAGAGCAGGCCGCCCGCGCCGATGGCGTGCAGCGTGGCGTCCAGCAGGGCCGGGTGGAGGCCGTAGCCGTCGGTGTCCACCGTGCCGGGCAGCGACACCTCGGCGAACACCTCGTCACCGCTGCGCCAGGCCGCGGTGAGGCCCTGGAACAACGGCCCGTAGCCGAACCCGGCGTCCGCGAACCCGTCGTAGGTCCCCGTCACGTCGATCTGCTCGGCGCCGGCCGGCGGCCACTGGGTCAGCTCGAAGCCCGCGTCCTGCGACTCCGTCAGCGCGCCGACGGCGTGCCGCGTCCACGGCTCTTCGCCGACGCGGCTGTGCACCGCGACCGGTCGCACGCCGGACTCCGGCGCGCCGACCACGACCTGCAGCTGGACCGACCCGGTGCGCGGCAGCACCAGCGGCGCCTGCAGCGTCAGCTCGTCCAGCGTGCCGCAGCCGACCTGCTCACCGGCGTGCAGTGCGAGTTCCACGAAGGCCGTGCCGGGCAACAGGACCACGTCGTGGACCTCGTGCTCGGCGAGCCACGGGTGGGTCTCCAGGGAGAGCCTGCCGGTGAACAGGAAGCCGTCGGAGTCCACCAGCGGCACGGCCGCGCCGAGCAGCGGGTGGCCGGCCGAGTCCAGTCCGGCGGACGAGACGTCGACCGCGACGGCCGCGTCCTCCAGCCAGTAGCGGGAGGTCTGGAACGCGTAGGTGGGCAGCTCGGCCTGACGGGTGGCGCGTCCGGCGAAGAACGCCCGCCAGTCCACGGAGATGCCGCGGACGTGCAGCTCGCCGATCGCCGCGGTGAGCGTGGCGACCTCGGCGCGGTCCCTGCGCAGCACCGGCACCGCGGTCACGTCGGCCTCGGCGGCCATCGCGGTGAGCACCCCGTCCGGGCCGACCTCGACGAAGGTCGTCACCCCAAGACCGGTCAGCGCGGTGAGCGCGTCGGCGAACCGGACGGCGTCGCGGACGTGGCGGACCCAGTGCTCCGGGGACGTCACCTCCCCCGCCATCGGGATCCGCGGCGCCGAGTAGGTCAGGCCTTCGGCGACCTGGCGGAACTCGTCCAGCATCGGGTCCATCAGCGGCGAGTGGAACGCGTGCGACACCCGCAGCCGCTTGGTCTTGAAGCCCTGCTCCGAGAGCTGTCCCGCCACGGAGAGGACCGCGTCCTCGTCGCCGGCGACGACCACGGACCGCGGCCCGTTGACGGCGGCGATCGAGACGCCCTCGGTCAGCAGCGGCGCCACGTCGGACTCGGCCGCACGGATGGAGATCATCAGGCCGCCGGGCGGCAGCGCCTGCATGAGCCGGCCGCGGGCGGCGACGAGCGTCGTCGCGTCGTCCAGCGAGAGCACCCCGGCGACGTGCGCGGCGGCGAGCTCACCGATCGAGTGGCCCGCCACGTGGTCGGCGTGCACCCCCCAGCTCTCGAGGAGCCGGAAGAGCGCCACCTCGACGGCGAACAACGCGGGCTGCGTCATCCCGGTCTGGTCCAGCGCTTCCGCGTCGGTGCCGAACACGACGTCGCGCACCGGCTCGGAGAACCGGTCGCACACCGCGTCGAAGGCCTGGGCGAACACCGGGAAGGCGTCGTAGAGCTCGCGGCCCATGCCGAGCCGCTGGCTGCCCTGACCGGTGAACAGGAACGCCACCTTGCCCGCGTTGTCGGAGGTGCCGGTGCTCGCGTCGAAGGCGCTCAGCTTGTCCAGCAGCTCGGCCTGGGACCCGGCGACGACGGCCGCGCGGTGCTCCAGCGCCGCACGGCGCGTGGCCAGGGTTGCGGCGGCCTCGACCAGGTCGAAGTCCGGGTTCGCCGTGATGTGCGCGTGCAGCTGGGCCGCCTGCGCCTTCAGGGCTTCCTCGCCGCGGGCCGACAGCAGCACCGGGACCACCTGCTCGGTGATCGCCGGGACGGCCGGGGCGGCCTCGGCGGGGGCCTGCTCGATGATCGCGTGGGCGTTGGTGCCGCTGATGCCGAACGACGAGACGGCGGCACGGCGCGGACGGCCGGTCTCCGGCCAGTCGCGCGGCTCGGTCAGCAGCTCGACCTCGCCCGCGGTCCAGTCGATGTGCGGGGACGGCGCGTCGACGTTGAGGGTCTTCGGCAGCACGCCGTGGCGCATCGCCTCGACCATCTTGATCACGCCCGCGACACCCGCGGCGGCCTGGGTGTGGCCGATGTTGGACTTGATCGAGCCGAGCCACAGCGGCTCGTCGCCCGCACGTTCCCGGCCGTAGGTGGCCAGCAGGGCCTGCGCCTCGATCGGGTCGCCCAGCGTGGTGCCGGTGCCGTGCGCCTCGACGACGTCCACATCGGACGCTCCGAGCCGCGCGTTGGCCAGCGCCTGGCGGATCACCCGCTGCTGCGAGGGACCGTTGGGGGCGGTGAGGCCGTTGGAGGCGCCGTCCTGGTTCACGGCGGTGCCGCGCACGATGGCGAGCACCGGGTGGCCGTTGCGGCGGGCGTCGGACAGGCGCTCGACGAGCAGCAGGCCGGCGCCCTCGCCCCAGGCCGTGCCGTCGGCGCCCGCGGCGAACGACTTGACCCGGCCGTCGGCGGCCAGGCCGCGCTGACGGGCGAACGAGGTGAACGTGCCGGGCGACGGCATCACCGTGACGCCACCGGCCAGGGCCAGGTCGCACTCCCCGCTGCGCAGCGCCTGCACCGCGAGGTGCAGGGCCACCAACGACGACGAGCACGCCGTGTCGACCGTGACGGCCGGGCCCTCCAGCCCGAACGTGTAGGCGACGCGGCCGGAGACGACGCTGGCGGAGTTGCCGGTGCCGACGAAGCCCTCGACCTCGGCCGGGATCATGGTGAGGCGCGACGCGTAGTCGTAGTACATGACGCCGGCGAAGACACCGGTCTTGCTGCCGCGCACGGCGGTCGGGTCGATGCCCGCCCGTTCGAACGTCTCCCACGCGGTCTCCAGCAGCAGTCGCTGCTGGGGGTCGGTGGCGATCGCCTCACGCGGGCCCATCCCGAAGAACGCCGGGTCGAACTGCGCGGCGTCGTGCAGGAAGCCGCCTTCGCGGGCGTAGGTCGTGCCGGGGACGTCCGCGTCGTCGTCGAACAGGTTCTCCAGGTCCCAGCCGCGGTCGGCCGGGAACGGCGAGATGCCGTCGCGACCGGCGACCACCAGGTCCCACAGCTGTTCCGGGGTGCGCACGCCACCGGGGTAGCGGCAGCTCATCGCGACGATCGCGATGGGCTCGTCGTCGACGACCTTGGCCGCGCGGACCTCGACGGCCGGGGTGTCGTCGGCGCCGAACATCTCGGCGACGAGGTGGTCGGCCAGCACGGCGGCGTTCGGGTAGTCGAAGACCAGCGTGGCGGGCAGGCGCATCCCGGTGACGGCGTTGAGGCCGTTGCGGAGCTCGACCGCGGTGAGCGAGTCGAAGCCCAGTTCCTTGAACGCCCTGGCGGCAGGCACGGCGTCCGGCGAGTCGTAGCCGAGCACGGCCGCGACCTGCGTGCGGACCAGCTCCAGCACGGCCTCGGCGCGCTGAGGCCCTGCCAGCTCGGCGAGGCCGAGGCGGGCGGCGGAGTCGGCGGCCCGCGCGGCCCGGCGGGCCGGGCGGACGAGACCTTGCAGGATCACCGGCACCGCCGGGTAGGTGCGCAGCACCGCGAGGTCCAGGTTCACCGGCACGAGGCAGGCCTCGCCGGTGGCCAGTGCGGCGTCGAACAGCGCCAGGCCGTCCACGGTGGACAGCGTGCCGATGCCGCCCCTCCCGGCGCGGTCGGTGGCCATGCCGGTGTCGGTCTGCCACAGGCCCCAGGCCAGTGAGGTGGCTTCGAGGCCGTGGGCCCGGCGGTGCTGGGCGAGGCCGTCGAGGTAGGCGTTGGCGGCGGCGTAGTTCGCCTGGCCCGCCGTGCCGTAGGTGCCGGAGAGCGAGGAGAACAGCACGAACATCGCCAGGTCGCCGGTCAGCTCGTGCAGGTGGCGGGCGGCCTCGGCCTTGGGCAGGGCCACCGCGTCCAGCCGCTCGGGGGTGAGCGATTCGAACGTGCCGTCGTCCAGGACACCCGCGGTGTGCACGACACCGGTGAGCGGGTGCTCGGCGGGCACGGCCGCGAGGAGCTGCTCGACGGCGGCGCGGTCGGCGACGTCGCAGGCCGCGAACGTCGGCGTGGCACCGAGTTCGAGCAGTTCGGTGGCCAGCTCGGTGGCGCCGGGCGCGTCCACGCCGCGCCTGCTGACGAGCAGCAGGTTCGTGACGCCGTGCTCGGTCACCAGGTGCTTGGCGACGAGGCCGCCCAGGGCGCCGGTGGCGCCGGTGATCAGGACGGTGCCGGCCGGGTCGAGCTCGCGCCGTTCCCCGGCGGGCTCGGTGACCCGGGCCAGGCGCGGCACGGAGACGGTCCCGGCACGCAACGCCAGCTGCGGCGCGCCACCGGCCAGAGCGGCCGGCAACGCGATCTGCGACGAGTCCGTGCCGTCGAGGTCGGCGAGCACGAACCGGTCGGGGTTCTCGGTCTGGGCGGAACGGATCAGGCCCCACACCGCGGAGGCGTTCAGGTCGGTGACGTCCTCACCGGCCGTCGTGGCGACGGCGCCGGTGGTGGCGAACACCAGCCGGCTCTCGGCGAAGCGGTCGTCCGCGAGCCAGGTCTGCGCCAGGGCGAGCGCCTGCCGCGCGTCGGCGGGCCGCGTCAGAACGAAGTCCGGCACGTCGGTGAGCGACTGGACGTCCTCGACGGACACCTCGGAGAACGACGCCTCGGCGTCGCCGAGCGACACCGTCCGCCAGTCGACGCGGAACAGCGAGTCGTGGTGCGACTGGGTGTTCACCGCCTCGGCGGACACCTCGCGCAGCACCAGCGACTCGACGTGCGCGACCGGGGCGCCGGTCTGGTCGGCCACGGCGAGGGTGATGCCCTCGCCCCGGCCGCGCGTCAGCTTGACCCGCAGGGCGGTGGCGCCGACCGCGTGCAGCGAGACGCCGGACCAGGCGAACGGGATGCGCGCCTTGTCGCCGCCGGGCAGCAGGCCGCCGAACCGGGTGGCGTGCAGCGCGGCGTCGAGCAGGGCCGGGTGCAGGTCGAAGCCGGTGCCCTCGGCGGGCAGCGCGACCTCCGCGTACACCTCGTCGCCCGCGACCCAGACGCCCGTCAGGCCCTGGAACGCCGGGCCGTAGCCGTAGCCCGAGTCGGCCATCGACTCGTAGAAGCCGGTCAGGTCGACGGGTTCCCCGGCGGGCGGCCACTCGGTGAGGCTGGTCCGCGCGCCGTCGCCGGTGGCGAGCGAGCCGCTCGCGTGCCGGGTCCACGGGCCGTCGGCGACGCTGGAGTGCACCTGCAGCGACCGGCGGCCGTGCTCGTCGGCCGCGCCGACGGTGAGCTGGATCGCGACGTCGCCGTCGATCGCCAGCGGTGCTTCGAGGGTGAGCTCCTCGAGCAGGTCGCAGCCGACCTGCTCCCCCGCGTGCAGGGCGAGTTCGACGAACGCGGTGCCGGGCACCAGGACGGAGCCGAGCACGACGTGGTCGGCGAGCCACGGCTGGGTGTCCGTCGACAGGCGGCCGGTGAGGACGAGGCCGTCCCCCTCCGCGAGCGACAGGGCCGCGCCGAGCATCGGGTGACCGACCTCGCGCAGGCCGATGGCCGTGACGTCGGCCCAGCCCTGAGCGGGGCTCGGCCAGAAGCTCTCGTGCTGGAAGGCGTAGGTCGGCAGCTCGACGCGGCGGGCGCCGGAGCCGGCGAAGAACGCGGGCCAGTCGATCGCGACGCCCCGCACGTGCAGGGAGCCGACGGCCTTGACGAGCGCCGTCGCCTCGGGACGGTCGGCGCGCAGCGCGGGCACCAGGACGGCGCCGGTGACGCTCTCGGCGCCCATCGCGGTCAGCACCGCGTCCGGGCCCAGCTCCAGGAACGTCGTGACACCACGGCTTTCGAGGTCCTGCACGGTGGCCGCGAACCGCACGGCCTCCCGGACGTGGCGGACCCAGTGCTCGGGGTTGGTGACGTCGCCGAGCATCCCGATCCGGGGCTCGCTGAACGTCAGCTTCGAGACCACGGCGCGGAAGTCGTCCAGCATCGGGTCCATCAACGGCGAGTGGAACGCGTGCGACACGGCCAGACGCTTCGACTTCCGGTCCGGGAACTGCGCGATCACCTGCTGCACAGCGGCTTCCTCACCGGCGACCACGACGGACGAAGGTCCGTTGACGGCGGCCAGCGACACCAGATCGGACAGGTGGGGCGTGACCTCGTCCTCGGTCGCCTGCAACGCGACCATCGCGCCACCCTCGGGCAACGCCTGCATCAGCCGCGCCCGTGCACTGATCAACGTCGCCGCGTCTTCCAGCGACAGCACGCCGGAGACGTGCGCGGCAGCGATCTCACCGATCGAGTGGCCCGCCAGGAAGTCCGGTCGCACACCCCACGACTCGACGAGCCGGTACAGCGCCACCTCCAGCGCGAAGATCGCCGGCTGCGTGAACTCCGTGCGGTCCAGCTCCTCGTCCCGCACGTCCACCAACGCCGCGACCTCGTCAAAAGCCTCGGCGTACACCGGGAACGCGTCGTAGAGCTCGCGTCCCATGCCGAGCCGCTGGCTGCCCTGGCCGGTGAACAGCACGGCCAGCCTGCCCTCGGTCGCCTCGCCGCGCACCAGGTTCGCGTCCTGGGTGCCGCCGGCCAGCGCGGTCAGGCCGCGCACGAGGTCGTCGCGGCCGGTGCCGACCACGGCGGCGCCGTGCTCCAGCCGGGCGCGGGTGGTGGCCGCGGAGAACGCGAGGTCGGTCAGGTCGGCCACGGTGTGCTCGAGGTGGCCGAGCAGCCGTTCGGCCTGCGCCGCCAACGCCTGCGGGGTCTTCGCCGACAGCACCACCGGCAGCACCGGCGAGGAGGCCCGTTCGGTCTGCTCGACCTCGGCCGCCGGAGCCTGCTCGATGATCGTGTGGGCGTTGGTGCCGCTGATGCCGAACGACGACACGGCGGCGCGGCGCGGACGGCCGGTCTCCGGCCAGTCGCGGGCCTCGGTCAGCAGCTCCACCGCGCCGGAGGTCCAGTCGACCTTGGGGGTGGGCGTGTCGACGTGCAGCGTCTTGGGGGCGACGCCGTGCCGGATCGCCATGACCATCTTGATGATGCCGCCGACACCGGCCGCCGACTGGGCGTGGCCGATGTTGGACTTCAGCGAGCCGAGCAGCAGCGGGATCTCGCGGTCCTGGCCGTAGGTGGCGAGCACGGCCTGCGCCTCGATCGGGTCGCCGAGGACGGTGCCCGTGCCGTGCGCCTCGACCACGTCGACGTCCGAAGTGGACAGACCGGCGTTCGCCAGCGCCTGGCGGATCACGCGTTGCTGCGCCGGGCCGTTCGGGGCGGTCAGGCCGTTCGAGGCGCCGTCCTGGTTGATCGCGGAACCGCGGACCACGGCGAGGACCTGGTGGCCGTTGCGCTGGGCGTCCGAGAGCCGCTCGACGAGCAGCATGCCGACGCCCTCGCCCCAGCCGGTGCCGTCCGCGGACTCCGCGAACGCCTTGCAGCGGCCGTCGGTGGCGAGGCCGCGCTGGCGGGAGAACTCGATGAACGTGCCGGGCGTGGACATGATCGTCACACCGCCGGCCAGCGCCATCGTGCACTCGCCGCTGCGCAGCGCCTGGGCCGCGAGGTGCAGTGCCACCAACGACGACGAGCACGCGGTGTCGACCGTGACGGCCGGGCCCTCCAGCCCGAACGTGTAGGCGACGCGGCCGGAGTGGACGCTGGTGATGTTGCCGGTGCCGAGGTAGCCCTCGACGTTGTCGCCGCCCGCGACGAGCAGCGCGGAGTAGTCCTGGTGCGCGGTGCCGGCGAAGACGCCGATCTGCTCGCCGCGCAACGAGGTGGGGTCGATGCCCGCGCGTTCGAAGGCCTCCCAGGAGGTCTCCAGCAGCAGCCGCTGCTGCGGGTCCATCGCGAGGGCCTCACGCGGCGAGATGCCGAAGAACGTCGGGTCGAACTTGCTGATGCCGTCCAGGAAGCCGCCTTCGACGACGTAGGACGAACCCTTGCTGTCCGGGTCGGCGTCGAACAGGGCGCCCGCGTCCCAGCCGCGGTCGGCCGGGAACGGCGAGATCGCGTCGCGGCCCTCGTCGACGAGCTGCCAGAGCTGCTCGGGCGTGGTGACCCCGCCGGGGAAGCGGCAGGACATCGCGACGATCGCGATCGGTTCGTCGTCCACCGGGGTGTTGGCCGTGACGACCGCGCGGCTCGTGCTCGCGCCGCCCAGTTCCCCGTCGAGGTACTCGGCGAGCGCGGCCGGGCTCGGGTAGTCGAAGGCGAGCGTGGCGGGCAGCGCCAGGCCCGTCTCGGCGGTGAGCCGGTTGCGCAGTTCCACCGCGGTCAGCGAGTCGAAGCCCAGCTCGCGGAACGAGCGGGTGCTCGACACGTCGTCGGCGGAGGCGTAACCGCAGACCAGAGCGGCCTGGGTGCGCACGAGCTCCAGCAGGGCGCGCGCCCTGTCCTGGGCGGACAGTCCGGCGAACGCGGAGTTCTGCGCCACCTCGGCCGGCGCGTCCTGGGTGAGGGCCGCCTGGACCTCGGGCAGGTCGCTGATCAGCGGGCTGGGGCGCAGCGTCGTGAAGATCTGGCCGAACTTGGCCCAGTCGATGTCCGCGACGGCGACGGCGGTGTCGTCGTGCCGGATCGCCTGGCGCAACGCGGTCAGCGCGGAGTCCGGGTTCATCGGCGTGACGCCGCGGCGGCGCAGCTGCTCCCCCGCCTCGCCGTCGGCCATACCGCCGTCCGCCCAGGCACCCCAGCCGACCGACAGCGCGGTCAGGCCGCGGGCGCGGCGGGCCGACGCGAGGGCATCGAGGTAGGCGTTCGCGGCGGCGTAGGCGGACTGGCCGCCACTGCCCCACGTGCCGGCGATCGAGGAGAACAGCACGAACGCGTCGACCTCGCCGACGAGCTCGTCGAGGTGCCTCGCGCCGTCGACCTTGGGGGCCAGCAGGGTCGCGAAGTCCGCCTGGTCGTACTCGGCGATCGGCGTGAAGTGTTCGGCGCCCGCGGCGTGGATGACGGCGTCGGGCGGGTACTGCGCCACGAGGGCGGCCACGGAGTCGCGGTCGGCCACGTCGCACGCGGCGAGCGTGACCCGGACACCGCGCTGTTCGAGCGCGGCGGCCAGGTCGGCGGCGCCGGGCGCGTCCGGACCGCGGCGGGACGTGAGCACCAGGTGCTCCGCGCCCGCCTCGGCGAGCCAGTGGGCGACCCGTGCGCCGAGCGCACCGGTGCCGCCGGTGACGAGCACGGTGCCGCGCGGTGCGAAGCCGCCTGCGGCGTCCGCGATTCCGGCGTGGGCGAGGCGGCGGGCGAAGACGCCGGTGCCGCGCAGGGCGACCTGGTCCTCGGTGCCGGCGAGCACGGCGGCCAGCCGCTCGTACCCGCGCTGGTCGAGCTCCTCGGGAAGGTCGACCAGACCGCCCCAGCGGTCCGGGTGCTCCAGTCCGGCGACCATGCCGAGGCCCCAGATGGTGGCCTGGTCCGGTGCCGCGACCGCGTCCGCACGACCGGTCGCGACGGCGCCGCGGGTCGTGCACCACAGCGGTGCGGTGAGCCCGGCGTCGGCGTGCGCCTGCACCAGGGCGAGCACCTCGGCGACGTCCGTGCTGGTGGAGAGCACGCCGTCGATCGCGCCGGCGGACTCCAGCCTGGTCCTCGATTCCGCGCGGTCGGCAGAGGCCTCGACGCGGACGATCTCGACGCCAGGAAGGGCGAGTTCGCGCGGCCCGACGACGAGCCAGCGACCGGTGGCGGTGGCGGTCCCGGTCTGGACGTGCCGCCACTCGATCCGGTAGCGCCAGCCCTCCACAGTGGACTCTGCGCGACGGCTCCTGCGCCACTGCGCGAGGGCCGGGACGATCCCGCCGACCTCGTCGACGGGCAGAGACAACGACTTCGCGAACGACTCCAGGTCCTCGCGGTCGACGGTCTCCCAGAACCGGGCTTCGAGGTCGTCGACCCCGGCGGCCACGACCGGCCGTTCCAGCCAGTACTGCTGGTGCTGGAACGCGTAGGTGGGCAGGTCGACGCGGCGGGCGCCGGTACCGGCGAAGAACCCGGCCCAGTCGACGCGGACGCCACGGGCGTGCAGCGCGCCGAGCGCGGTCACGATCGCCTTGGCCTCCGGGCGGTCCCTGCGCAGACCCGCGATCAGCTTCGCGTCCTTGACGCTGTCCGCGGCCATCGCGGTCAGCACGCCGTCGGGGCCGATCTCCAGGAACGTCCGCACGCCCTGGGCTTCCAGGGTGGTGACGGCGTCGGCGAACCGGACGGTGCCGCGGACGTGGCTCACCCAGTACTCCGGGTTCGTCACGTCACCGGGCATCGAGATCTTGGGCTCGTGGAACGCCAGCTGCGAGACCACCGCGCGGAAGTCGTCCAGCATCGGGTCCATGAGTGGCGAGTGGAACGCGTGGGAGACGTTGAGCTGCTTGGACTTGCGGTCCGGGAAGCGCGCGACGACCTGCCGCACGGCCCCTTCCTCACCCGCGACCACCACGGACGACGGCCCGTTGATCGCGGCGATCGACACGACGTCGGTGAGGTGCGGTGTGACCTCGTCCTCGGTGGCCTGCAAAGCCACCATCACGCCGCCCTCGGGCAGCGCCTGCATGAGCCGGGCGCGGGCGTTGATCAACGTGGCGGCGTCTTCGAGCGACAGCACGCCGGAGACGTGGGCCGCGGCGATCTCGCCGATGGAGTGACCGGCCAGGAAGTCCGGCTTGACGCCCCACGACTCGACGAGCCGGTACAGCGCGACTTCCAGCGCGAAGATCGCGGGCTGCGCGAACTCCGTGCGGTCCAGCTGGTCGTCCTGGATGTCCACCAGAGCGGCGACCTCGTCGTACGCCTTGGCGAACACCGGGTAAGCGGCGTGCAGCTCGCGGCCCATGCCGGCCCGCTGGCTGCCCTGCCCCGTGAAGAGGAACGCGAGCCTGCCGGGCACGACTGCGTCCCGGATCGCCAGGTCGCGCAGGCCGTCGAGGAGTTCGGCGTGGTCCGTGGCGACCACGACGGCGCGGTGCTCCAGGTGCGCGCGGGTGGTGGCGGCGGAGAACGCGAGGTCCGTCAGGTCGACGCCGGTCAGGGCCGCCAGGTTCGCGGCCTGGTCGCGCAACGCCTCGGCCGACCTGGCCGACAGCACCACTGGGGTGACCGGCGGCGCGACGCGGGGTGCGGCGGTGGTCTTCTCGGCGGGCGCCTGCTCGATGATCGTGTGCGCGTTGGTGCCGCCGATGCCGAAGGACGACACACCGGCGCGGCGCGGACGGCCGGTCTCCGGCCAGTCCCGCTGCTCGGTGAGCAGCTCGACGGAGCCGGCGGTCCAGTCGACGTGCGGCGTCGGCGCGTCGGTGTGCAGCGTCTTGGGCAGCACGCCGTGCTGCATCGCGAGCACCATCTTGATGACGCCCGCGGCACCCGCGGCGGCCTGCGTGTGGCCGAGGTTCGACTTGAGCGCGCCCAGCAGCAGCGGGGTCTCGCGGTCCTGGCCGTAGGTGGCGAGCAGCGCCTGCGCCTCGATCGGGTCACCGAGCCTCGTGCCGGTGCCGTGCGCCTCGACCACGTCGACGTCCGAAGTGGACAGACCGGCGTCGGTGAGCGCCTGGCGGATCACGCGCTGCTGCGACGGGCCGTTGGGGGCGGTGAGGCCGTTGGACGCACCGTCCTGGTTGACCGCCGTGCCGCGGACCACGGCGAGGACCTGGTGGCCGTTGCGGCGCGCGTCGGACAGCCGCTCCACGAGCAGCAGGCCGACGCCCTCCGACCAGCTCGCACCGTCGGCCGCGGCCGCGAACGGCTTGCAGCGGCCGTCGGCCGCCATGCCGCCCTGGCTCGCGAAGTCGACGAACACGCCGGGCGTGGACATCACCGCGACGCCGCCGACCAGGGCCATGTCGCACTCGCCGGCACGCAGCGCGCGGACGGCCATGTGCAGTGCCACCAGCGAGGAGGAGCACGCGGTGTCGATGGTGACCGCGGGGCCTTCCAGGCCGAACGTGTAGGAGATGCGGCCGGACGCCACGCTGCCGGAGTTGCCGGTGCTGAGGTAGCCCGACACCTCCTCCGGGATCGTGGTGAGTCCGTTGACGTAGTCGTGGTACATCAGTCCGGTGTAGACACCCGTGCGGCTGCCGCGCAGCGTCGCCGGGTCGATGCCGGCGCGCTCGAACGTCTCCCAGGACACCTCCAGCAGCTGGCGCTGCTGGGGGTCCATCGCGAGGGCCTCGCGCGGCGTGATGCCGAAGAAGGACGAGTCGAACTCGCTGGCGTTGTGCAGGAAACCGCCCTCGTCGGAGTCCGTGACGAGGCGCAGCAGGTCGATGTCCCAGCCGCGGTCGGTCGGGAACGGCGAGATGGCGTCGACGCCCTCGGTCATCACCCGCCACAGGTCCTCCGGCGAGCCGATGCCGCCGGGGAAGCGGCAGGCCATCGACACGATCGCCATCGGTTCGTCGGTGGTGGCGCGGGCGGTCGTGGCGACCACCTCGGGCGCGGTGCCGAGCAGTTCACCGCAGAGGAACTCGGTCAGCACCGCGGCGGTCGGGTAGTCGAACACCAGGGTGGCGGGCAGCTTCAGGCCGGTCGCGGCGCCCAGCTGGTTGCGCAGCTCGACGGCGGTCAGCGAGTCGAAGCCGAGCTCCTTGAACGCCCGGTCCGGAGCCACCTCGGCGGGCGAGGAGTAGCCGAGCACGGCGGCGACGTAGGCGCAGACGATCTCCAGCACCTCGGAGACGCGTTCCTGGGCGGGCAACGCCATGATCCGGCCCACCAGACCGGCCACGGCCGCCTCGTCGGCGGCGCGGGCGCGGCGCCGGGTCGGCGTGCGGACCAGGCCGCGCCACAAGCGCGGCACCGTGCCGTCGCCCGCGCGCAACGCGCTGAGCGTGACGCGCACGGGCAGCAGGAGTTCGTGGCCGGTGCCCAGCGCCGCGTCGAACAGGGCCAGGCCCTCGTCGTCGGTCAGCGCGTGGAAACCGCCGCGGGCCAGGCGTTCCTGGCCGCCCGCGCCCATCGCGGCGGACAGACCGCTCGCGCGCTCCCACAGGCCCCAGGCCAGCGACGTGGCGGGGCGGCCGGTCGCGCGGCGGTGCGCGGTCAGGGCGTCGAGGAAGGCGTTGGCGGCGGCGTAGTTGCCCTGGCCGGGCGAGCCGAGCACGCCCGCGGCCGAGGAGAAGGAGACGAACAGCGCGAGGTCGTCGCCGGAGGTCAGTTCGTGCAGGTGCCAGGCGGCGTCGGCCTTGGGGGCCAGCACGGCGTCGATCCGCTCGGGCGTGAGCGACGCCAGCACCCCGTCGTCCAGGACACCGGCGGCGTGCACGACACCGGTGAGCGGGCGTTCCTGCCGGATGCCGTCCAGCACCGCGGAAAGCGCGTCCCGGTCGGCCGCGTCGCAGGCGACGACGTAGGCGTCCGCGCCGAGTTCGGTCAGCTCGCGGACCAGGTCGAGGGCTCCGGCGGCGGCGTTGCCCTGGCGCGAGGTCAGCACCAGGTGACGCACGCCGTGCTCGGTGACGAGGTGCTGGGCGATCAGGCCGCCCAGCACGCCGGTGCCGCCCGTGACGAGCACGGCACCCTCGGGGTCGAGCGCCGGGCGGTCGACCACGGACGTGGGCTTGGCGAGCCGGGGCGCGGACACCGCGCCGTCACGGATCACCAGTTCGGACTCGTCGGCGGCCAGCGCGGTGGCCAGTGCCGCCTCGGAGGAGGCCAGGCCGTCGGTGTCGACCAGCACGAACCGGCCGGGGTTCTCGGACTGCGCCGAGCGCACCAGGCCGCGGGCCGTGGCGGCGGCGAGGTCGGTGACGTCCTCGCCGGGCAGGGCGACCGCGCCGGTCGTCACGAGCACCAGACGCTCGTCGTGGTCCTCGGACAGCCAGTCCTGCAGGGTCCGCAGGACGGAGTGGGTGGTGGCGTGCACGGCGTCCAGGCCGTCGCCGCCGTTGATCGGGTGCACGACGAACTCGCCGGCATCGTCACCACCGGCCACGACGGGCACCCAGGTGAGCTGGAACAGCGCGTCCGGCGCGGTGACGCGGAGCTGCTCGGCCGAGATCGGCCGCAGCACCAGCGATCCGACGGCCGCGGCCGCCTGCCCGCTGCCGTCCGCCACCAGCAGCGACACCGCGTCGGTGCCGGCACGGGTCATCCGGACCCGCAGCGAGGTCGCACCGCTGGAGAGCAGTTCCACGTCGTTCCACGAGAACGGCAGGTAGGGGCCGTCCTCCGCGCCGAGGAAACCGCTGTGCGCCAGGGCGTGCAGCGCCGCGTCGAGCAGCGCGGGGTGCAGGCCGAAGCCGGTGACGTCGGTGCCCTCGGGCAGTTCGGCCTCGGCGTAGACGGTCTCGCCGTCCCGCCAGACCGCGCGCAGGCCCTGGAACACCGGACCGTAGTGCAGGCCGGAGGCGGCGAGCGCGTCGTACGAGCCGGTGAGGTCGACCTCTTCGGCGTTCGCGGGCGGCCACTCGGTCAGGTCGTCGACGGCGGCCGTGGTGGCCGGGGCCAGCACACCGGAGGCGTGGCGGGTCCACGTGCCGTCGTCGGGGCGGCTGGAGACGGTGAACGTGCGCCGCCCGGACTGGTCGGCCTCGGCGACGGCGAGCTGCAGCTGGACGCCGCCGTGGGCGGGGAGCACCAGCGGGGCGCGCAGGGTCAGCTCGTCGAGCGCCCCGCAGCCCACGTGGTCGCCCGCGCGGACGGCGAGGTCGACGAAGGCCGTGCCGGGCACGAAGACCAGGCCCGACACGACGTGGTCGGCGAGCCACGGATGGGTGCTCGCCGAGATGCGGCCGGTGAACAGCACACCGCCGTCGTCGGGCAACTCGACCACCGCGCCGAACAGGGGGTGGTCGACCTCGCCGAGGCCGGCGGAGGTCACGTCGACGACGGCCGTGCCGTCGCCGGTCAGCCAGTAGCGGCGGCGCTGGAAGGCGTAGGTGGGCAACGGGATCCGGCGCGCGCCCGGCAACATCGACGCCCAGTCGACCGGCAGGCCGCGGACGTACGCCTGAGCCACCGAGTTGAGCAGCCGGGGCAGGCCGCCCTCGTCGCGGCGCAGCGACCCGACCACGACCGCGTCGGTGCCGGTGTCGTCGATGACGTCCTGCACGGACATGGTGAGCACCGGGTGCGGGCTCATCTCCAGGAAGAACCGGTGGCCGCTCGCGACGAGCGCGCGCACGCCCTGCTCGAACTCGACCGTCTCGCGCAGGTTCGTGTACCAGTACTCGGCGTCGAGCGCGGTGCCGTCGACCAGCTGACCGGTGACCGTGGACAGGAACGGGATCTCGGCCGCGACCGGCCGGACCGGCGCGAGCGCCGCGGCCATCTCGTCGCGGACGACCTCGACCTGGGCGGAGTGCGAGGGGTAGTCGATCTGGAGCCGGCGGGCGCGGACCTCGTCCGCCTCGCACGAGGCCAGCAGCTCGTCCAGCGCGTCGTTGTCGCCGGACACCACGGTGGCGCGCGGGCCGTTCACCGTGGCGACGGAGATCTTGCCCTCCCACCGGGTCAGGCGCTCGCGCACCTCGTCCACCGGCAGCAGGACCGACACCATGCCGCCGACCCCGGACAACGCGTTCAACGCCTTGCCGCGCAACGCGATCACGCGGGCGGCGTCGTCCAGTGAGAGCGCTCCCGCGACGCACGCGGCGGCGATCTCGCCCTGCGAGCCGCCGATCACGGTCGAGGGCGTGACGCCGAACGAGCGCCACACCTGTGCCAGCGACACCATGACCGCCCACGTCGCGGGCTGCACGACGTCCACCCGGTCGAAGCCCGGAGCGCCGTCGGCCTGGCGCAGCACGTCGGTCAGCGACCAGTCCACGTAGGACGACAGCGCCTGCTCGCACTCGGCCATCCGGGCGCGGAAGACCTCGTTGGTCTCCAGGAGTTCCAGGGCCATGCCGGCCCACTGCGAACCCTGGCCGGGGAACACGAACGCGACCTTGCCGCGCACGTCCGCGACACCCCGGACCACACCGGCGGCGGGGTCGTCGGCGACCAGCCCGCGCAGCCCGGCGACCGGGTCGCCGCCGACGACCACGGCGCGGTGGTCGAACCGGGTGCGGCCCAGCAGGGAGAACGCCAGGTCGGCCGGGTCGGCCTCGGCGGCGGTGGCGGTGAGCCGGTCGGCCTGCGCGCGCAACGCGTCCAGGGTCTTGCCGGAGAGCACCAGCGGCACGACCGGGAGCGCGGGGCGCTGGGCCTGCTCGACCTCGGCCGGCGCCGGGGCCTGCTCGATGATCGTGTGGGCGTTGGTGCCGCTGATGCCGAACGACGACACGGCGGCGCGGCGCGGACGCCCGGTCTCCGGCCACTCGCGGTTGCCGGTCACCAGCTCGACCGCGCCGGAGGACCAGTCGACGTGCGAGGTCGGGTTCTCCGCGTGCAACGTCCTGGGCACGACGCCGTTGCGGATGGCCATGACCATCTTGATGATGCCCGCGACACCCGCGGCGGCCTGGGCGTGGCCGATGTTGGACTTGAACGAGCCCAGCAGCAACGGGATCTCGCGCTGGCGGCCGTAGGTGGCGAGCAGCGCCTGCGCCTCGATCGGGTCGCCGAGCTTGGTGCCGGTGCCGTGCGCCTCGACGACGTCCACGTCGGCCGGCGTGAGCTTGCCGCTCGACAGCGCGTCCTTGATGACGCGTTCCTGAGCGAGGCCGTTGGGGGCGCTCAGCCCGTTGGAGGCGCCGTCCTGGTTGATCGCGCTGCCGCGCACGACGGCGAGGACCTCGTGGCCGTTGCGGCGCGCGTCCGACAGCTTCTCCACGAGCAGCAGGCCGACGCCCTCCGCCCAGCCGGTGCCGTCCGCGTCCTCGGAGAACGCCTTGCAGCGGCCGTCGGTGGCGAGCCCCTTCTGGCGGGAGAACTCGACGAACATGCCGGGCGTGGCCATGACCGCGACACCGCCCGCGAGCGCGAGCGAGCACTCGCCGCTGCGCAGCGCCTGGATGGCGAGGTGCAGCGCCACCAGCGACGAGGAGCACGCGGTGTCGATGGTGACCGCGGGACCTTCCAGGCCCAGCGAGTAGGAGATGCGGCCGGACGCGACGCTGGTCGCGTTGCCGGTCAGCATGTACCCCTCGGCGCCCTCCTCCTCGTCGGAGGACGCGGCGGCGCCGTACTGGTACTGGGCCGCGCCGACGAAGACGCCGGTCTTGCTGCCGCGCAACGTGGCCGGGTCGATGCCCGCGTGCTCCAGCGTCTCCCACGAGGTCTCCAGCAGGATCCGCTGCTGCGGGTCCATCGCCAGCGCCTCGCGCGGGGAGATGCCGAAGAAGCCGGCGTCGAACTCGCCCGCGTCGTGCAGGAACCCGCCGGTGCCGACGTAGGAGGTGCCCGCGGCCTCCTGGTCGTCGTCCACGGTGAGGTCCCAGCCGCGGTCGAGCGGCATGCCGCCGATCGCGTCCCCGCCCGCCTCGACGAACCGGAACAGCTCGTCGGGTGAGGAGATCCCGCCCGGGAACCGGCAGCCCATGCCGACGATGGCGATGGGCTCCTGGCCATCTCGGTCGAGCTCGCGCAGCCTGCGCTTGGCGTCGTCGAGTTCGCTCGTCACCTTTCGCAGGTAGCCGAGGACCTTCTCGTCGTTGGTCATGCGAGTTCGTCTCCTCTAGAGCGGGCAGGCGGGGTGAGGACGGTCACGAGGAGCTGAGGTTGTTGTCGATGAAGGCGAAGAGCTCGTCGAAGCTCGCCTCTTGCAGGGCGGGCTTCGCCTCCTCCTCGTCCGCGCCGCTGTCGGTCAGCCGCGCCAGCACCTGGCGCAGCCGGCCGGCGAGCTGGTCGCGCAGCGGGTCGTCCTTCCCGACGCCGGCGAGGGCCAGGTCGAGGCGGTCGAGTTCGTCGAGCAACGACGACGAGGGGCTGTCATCGCCCGCCAGCTCATTCCGCAGGTGCGCGGCGAGCTCGACGGCGTTGGGGTAGTTGAAGACCAGCGTGGCGGGCAGCTTGACGCCGGTCGCCGCGGCGAGCATGTTGCGGAACTCCACCGCGGACAGCGAGTCGAAGCCGAGCTCCTTGAACGCCAGCGTGGGCTGGATGTCCTGCGGTGACTCGTAGCCGAGCACCACCGCGACCTGGCCGATCACGAGGTCCAGCAGCAGTTCGTCCTGCTCGGCCTTCGACCGGCCGGCGAGCCGCTGCGACCAGGAGGCCGGTTCCGGCCCGGACCCGGTGGCCGCGCTCCCCCGCTTGGTCTGGGCGCGGACCAGGCCGCGCAGCAACGGGTGCACCTCACCGGCGGCGCGCAACGTGCCGAGGTCGAGCTTGACCGGCGCGAGCACCGCGTCGTCGGTGGTGCGGGCGAGGTCGAAGAGCGCCAGGCCGTCGGCGGCGGACAGCACCGGCATACCGGAGCGGGCCATGCGGGCGATGTCGTTGTCGGACAGGGAAGCGCCCATGCCCGCGGTCTGGTCCCACGGGCCCCAGGCGAGTGAGATCGCCGGGAGTCCGCGCGAGCGGCGGTGCACGGCGAGGGCGTCGAGGTAGGTGTTGGCCGCGGCGTAGTTCGCCTGTCCCGCACCGCCCATGAGGCCGGACGCGGAGGAGAACACCACGAACATCGCGAGGTCGTCCTGCGCCGTCAGCTCGTGCAGGTGCGCGGCGGCGTCCGACTTCGGACCGAGCACGGTGGACAGTCGCTCGGGCGTCAGCGAGCCGAGCACGCCGTCGGCCAGCACGCCGGCCGCGTGCACGACACCGGTGAGCGGGTGCTCCGCCGGGAACTCCTTGAGCAGCGCGGCCACCGCCGCGTGGTCGGACACGTCGCACGCCGCGAGCCGCACGTCCGCACCGAGCGCCGTGAGTTCGGCGGCCAGGTCGGCCGCACCGGGTGCGTCGGCGCCACGACGGGAGGTGAGCACCAGGTGGCGGACGCCGTGGCCGGTGACGAGGTGCCGGGCGACGAGTGCGCCCAGTCCCCCGGTACCGCCGGTGACGAGCACGGTGCCCTCGGGGTGCAGCGGCGCCGGGATGGTCAGCACGACCTTGCCGACGTGCTTGGCCTGGCCCAGGTAGCGGAACGCCTCCGGCGCGCGGTGCAGGTCCCAGGTCGTGACGGGCAGCGGCCGCAGCGCACCGGCGTTGAACCACTCGTAGAGCCTGTTCAGCAGCTCGCCGATGCGGTCGGGGCCCGCCTCGAACAGGTCGAACGCGGTGTAGGCGACCCCGTGCCGGCGGTCGACCTCCGCGGGGTCGCGGACGTCGGTCTTGCCCATCTCCAGGAACCGGCCGCCCTCGCCCTGCGCCACCAGGCGCAGCGAGGCGTCGACGAACTCGCCGGAGAGGGCGTTGAGGACGACGTCCACGCCGTGGCCGTCCGTCGCGATGGTGAACTCGTGTTCGAAGTCCGTGGTGCGCGAGGACGCGATGTGGTCGTCGGCCAGCCCGGCGGCGCGCAGCACGTCCTGCTTGCCCGTGCTCGCGGTGCCGAACACCTCGGCGCCGAGGTGCTGGGCGATCTGCGTGGCGGCCATGCCGACACCACCGGCGGCGGCGTGCACCAGGATCTTCTCGCCGGCCTTCAGGCCACCGAGGTCGTCCAGGGCGTACAGCGCGGTGAGGAACACCAGCGGCACACCGGCCGCCTGGGTGTAGGACCAGCCGTCCGGGATCGGGCAGACCTTGCGGCGGTCCGCGACCACCACGGGGGCGAACGCGGCGTTGAACATGCCCATCACCCGGTCGCCGGGGGCGAGGTCCGTTACGCCCGCGCCCACCTCGAGCACGACGCCCGCGCCTTCGAGGCCCATGATCCCGGCGTCGCCGGGGTACATGCCGAGCACGTTCATGACGTCGCGGAAGTTGACGCCCGCGGCCCGGATGGCGATGCGGACCTCGCCGGCCTCCAGCGGTGCCGCGGCGGGCGGCCACGCGATGGGCGTGAGGTTGTCGACCGTGCCGGCCGTGGTGAAGTCGAGCCGCCACGGGCCGTCCGGTGCCGACGGGATCGTGCCGGTGGTCGCGCGCACCAGCCGGGGCGCGTGCAGCACGCCCGCCCTGGCGGCGACCTCGGGCTCGTCCCCGGCCAGGACGGCGGGCAGCACGGCGTCGAGTTCGGTCCCGGCGTCGAGGTCCACGAGGACGATCGCGCCGGGGTGCTCGGTCTGCGCCGAGCGCACCAGGCCGGAGGCCGCGGCCTGGGCGGGGACGGCGATGTCCTCGCCGGGCAGCGCGGCGACCGCGTTGCGGGTCACGACGACGAGCAGCGCGTCGTCGGAGCGCTCACCGTCCAGGTAGGACTTCAGGCCGGCGAGGAGTTCCGTCGTCACCTCGTGCACGTCGGCGGACGAGGAGACGGCGAGCACCGTCACGTCCGCCGGGTCGCCGCCCTCGGCCGCGGGCAGTGCCGTCCAGTCGACGCGGAAGAGCGAGTCGCTGCCGCCGCGGGGGCGGAACTGCTCGCCGCTGATCGGCCGCAGCACCAGGGAGTCGACGCGGGCGACCGGGTTCCCGGCGCCGTCGGCGACGTCCACGCTGATGCCGTCACCGGCCGGGCGGACGCGGGCGCGCAGCACCTGGGCGCCGGCGGCGAAGAGGCTCACCCCGTTCCAGGCGAACGGGAGCGAGGCGGTGCCGCCCTCCCCCGCGTCGTCCCCGGTGGGGATGCCGAGGGTGTGCAGCACGGAGTCGAGCAGCGCCGGGTGCACGCCGAACGCGGCGGCCCGGCGCTGTTCCGCCTCGGGCAGCGCGACTTCGGCGAACACGTCGTCGCCGCTGCGCCAGGCGTTCACCAGCCCGCGGAAGACCGGGCCGTAACCCAGTCCGATCTCGGCGAGGTCCTCGTAAAGGCCGGTCAGGTCAAGAGCCACGGCACCGGCGGGCGGCCACGCGGTCAGTTCGAAGGTGGGCGTCGCGGCCTCGTCGGTGAGCGCACCGGTGGCGTGCACGACCCAGGTGGTGTCGTCGTCGCCGGTCCGCGAGTACACGGTGATCAGGCGGCGGCCGGGGTCGTCGCCGGGCGCGCCGAGTTCGACGTGCAGGCTGATTCCGCCGTGCTCGGGCAGCACCAGCGGGGTCTGCAGCAGCAGCTCCTCGAGGTGGCCGCAGCCGACCTGGTCGCCGGCCTTGATCGCGAGTTCCACCAGTGCGGTGCCGGGCACCACGACGTTGCCGGAGACCACGTGGTCGGCGAGCCAGCCGTGCGTGGCGACCGAGAGCCGGGCGGTGCACAGGACACCGCCGCCGGGCAGCGGCAGGACCGCGCCGAGCAGCGGGTGGTCGGCGGCGAGCAGGCCCGCGGAGGTGACGTCGGCGACGGAACCGTTGTCCACCAGCCACAAGCGCTGGCGGTCGAACGCGTAGGTCGGCAGGTCGACGCGGCGCGCGCCGGTGCCGTCGAAGAACTGCTTCCAGTCGATCCGGGTGCCGCGCACGTGCAGTCCGGCGAGGGCGGTCGTGATCGCGGCGGCCTCGGGGCGGTCCTTGCGCAGGGACGCGACGAGCACGGCCTTGGTGGCGGTCTCGGCGCCCATCGCGGTCAGCACGCCGTCCGGGCCGAGTTCGAGGAACGTCGCGACCCCGGCGTTCTCCAGCGTGGTGACGGCGTCGGCGAAGCGGACGGCGGTGCGGACGTGCCGCACCCAGTAGTCGGGGGTGGTCAGCTCGGCGGCGGTGGCGATCCTGCCGGTGGCCGTGGACACGATCGGGATGGCCGGTGCCTGGTAGGTCAGCGTTTCCGCGACGGCGCGGAAGTCGTCGAGCATCGCGTCCATGTGCGGCGAGTGGAACGCGTGCGACACGGTGAGGCGCTTGGACTTCCGGTCGGCGAACTGCGCGACGACGGCCTCGACCGCGTCCTCGTCACCCGCCAGCACGATCGAGGAGGGGCCGTTGATCGCGGCGATGGACACGCGGTCGGTGAGCAGGGCCTCGACCTCGGCCTCGGTGGCCTGCAGGGCGATCATCGCGCCACCGGTCGGCAGCGCCTGCATCAGGCGGCCGCGTGCCTCGACCAGCGTGGTGGCGTCCTGCAGGGACAGCACGCCCGCGACGTGCGCGGCGGCGAGCTCGCCGATCGAGTGGCCCGCCAGGAAGTCCGGTTTGACGCCCCACGACTCGACGAGCCGGTACAGCGCCACTTCCAGCGCGAACAGCGCGGGCTGGGTCAGGCCGGTCTGGTCGAGGGCGGCGGCGTCGGTGCCGAACACCGTTTCGACGACCGGCTGGCCGAATCCGGCGCAGACCTCGTCGAACGCCTGGGCGTACACCGGGAACGCCTCGTACAGCTCGCGGCCCATGCCGAGCCGCTGGCTGCCCTGGCCGGTGAACAGCACGGCCAGGCCGCCGTCCTCGGCGGCACCGCGCACCACGGAGGCGGCGTGCGTGCCGTCCGCCAGGGCGTCGAGCCCGGCGACCAGCGCGGCGCGGTCCGTGCCGACGACCACGGCCCGCTGGGTCAGCGCGGTGCGGGTGGTGGCGAGCGAGAACGCCACGTCGTCGACGTGCGCGTCGGTGGTGTCGAGTCGCTCGCGCAGCTTGCGGGCCTGCTCGCGCAGCCCGTCCTCGGTGCGCGCCGAGAGCAGCCACGGCCGCACCGGGCGCTCGTCACGGACGATCTCGGGCGTCTCGGCGGCCGGGGCCTGCTCCAGGACGACGTGCGCGTTGGTGCCGCTCACGCCGAACGACGAGACGCCCGCACGGCGCGGCCGGCCGGTCTCGGGCCACGGCTGGGCCTCGGTGAGCAGGGTCAGGTTGCCGTCGGCCCAGTCGACCTGGTGCGAGGGCTCGTCGACGTGCAGGGTCTGCGGGGCCACGCCGTGCTGGAGGGCCAGGACCATCTTGATCACGCCACCGACGCCGGCGGCGGCCTGGGAGTGGCCGATGTTGGACTTGAGCGAGCCGAGCAGCACCGGGCGTTCGCGGTCCTGGCCGTAGGTGGCGAGGATGGCCTGCGCCTCGATCGGGTCGCCGAGCCGGGTGCCGGTGCCGTGCGCCTCGACGACGTCCACGTCGGACGGCGAGAGCGTGGCGTTGGCCAGTGCCTGCAGGATCACGCGCTGCTGCGACGGGCCGTTGGGGGCGGTGAGGCCGTTGGACGCGCCGTCCTGGTTGACCGCGCTGCCGCGGACGACCGCGAGCACCTCGTGGCCGTTGCGGCGCGCGTCGGAGAGGCGCTCGACGAGCAGCAGGCCGACGCCCTCGGACCAGCCGGTGCCGTCGGCGGCGTCGGCGAAGGCGCGGCAGCGGCCGTCCTTCGACAGGCCGCCCTGCTTGTCGAACTCGACGAACACGGCCGGGGTGCTCATCACCATCACGCCGCCCGCGAGGGCGAGCGAGCACTCGCCGTTGCGCAGCGCCATGACCGCGAGGTGCAGGGCGGTGAGCGACGAGGAGCAGGCGGTGTCGACGGTGACGGCGGGGCCTTCGAGCCCGAACGTGTAGGAGATGCGACCGGAGAGCACGCTGGGGGCGGCACCGGTGAGCAGGTGACCCGCGACCTCGTCGGGCACCTCGGTCAGCCCGATCCCGTAGCCCATCGCGCTGCCGCCGACGAACACGCCGGTCTGGCTGCCGCGCAGGCTCCGCGGGTCGATGCCCGCGCGTTCGAAGACCTCCCACGAGGTCTCCAGCAGCAGGCGCTGCTGCGGGTCCATCGCGAGGGCCTCACGCGGGGAAATGCCGAAGAAGGCGGGCTCGAAATCGCCCGCGTCGTAGAGGAAGCCGCCGCCCTCGACGCCGAAGCCACCGTTCTCGGTGCCCCAGCCGCGGTCACCGGGCAGCGGGGAAATCGCGTCCCCGCCGGTGGCGACGAGCTGCCACAAATCCTCCGGCGTGCGGACCCCGCCGGGGTAGCGGCAACTCATGGCGACGATCGCGATCGGTTCCTTGTCGCCCTCTTCCAGCTCCCGAAGGCGCTGTCGGGTGGCCTGGAGATCAGCTGTCGCCAGCTTGAGATACTCCCGGAGCGTCTCTTCATTCGCCATTTAAGAGTACCTCTTCGCTACTGGAGACTAGGTGATTTCCGGCGCAGAGAATGACATGCGTGAAACCGAAGAACCCCGCCGACGCTGCAGAGAAACTCCAGTTCACGAACAGATTCTGGCCGCGCTCCCAATCACCCTCAACCCCTAACCTGCCCCTAGGCTCCCCCAGCGGAAATGTCTAACAAAAAGTTCAGTACAAATAGCGCTACCCCCCTCGGAACAGGTCCGAGAGGGGTAGCGGGGGTCGAGCCCGGTGGCGTGGTTACCGGCCGAGCTCCTGGTTGATCAGCGCGAACAGGTCGTCGTCCGAGGCGTCGTCGAGGCTCGCCGCCGCCTCACCCTTGGCCGAGCCCCACTGCGTGACCAGCGCCTGGAGCTTGATGGTGATCTTCGTGCGGGTCAGGGTGTCGGGCGTCGCGGTGGCGAGCACGGCCTCCAGGCGGTCCAGCTCGTCGAGCACCGGCACCGTCGCGCCGCCGACCACGAGCTGGGAGTGCAGGAACTTCGCCAGGGGTTCGGCGCTGGGGTGGTCGAACACCAGCGTCGCGGGCAGCTTCAGGCCCGTGGCCGCGGTGAGGTTGTTGCGCAGTTCCACCGCCGTGAGCGAGTCGAAGCCCAGTTCCTGGAACGCCCGGTCCTTCGCGACCGCGTCGGCCGAGTCGTGCCCGAGCACCGCCGCGACCCTCGTGCGCACCAGGTCGACCAGCAACGCGTGCTGCTCCGGCTCGGACAGGGCGGCCAGCTGGGCGCCCAGCCCGGACTCGGTCTCGGCGACCTCGTCCTCGGCCAGCGCCGCGCCGACCTCCGGCAGGTCGCCGAGCAGCGGGCTGGTGCGGGCCATCGTGAACGCGGGCGCGAACTTCTCCCACTCGACGTTCACCACGGTCACCGTCGGCCTGCTGGAGCGGATGGCCCGTTCCAGCGCGGTGAGCGTCAGCGCGGGCGGCATCGCGATCAGGCCGCGCCGGCGCAGGTGCTCCTCGGTGTCACCGACCGTCGCCATGCCGGCCTCGGCCCACGGGCCCCACGAGACGGAGGTCGCGACCAGGCCGCGAGCACGTCGCGACTCGGCCAGACCGTCGAGGAACGCGCTGGCGGCCGAGTACGCGGACTGGCCACCACTGCCCCACGTGCCGGCGATCGAGGAGAACACGACGAACGCGTCCAGCTCGCCCAGCAGTTCGTCGAGCAGGACCGCACCGGACACCTTCGCGTTCAGCACGTCCTCAAACGTCCCGAGGTCGTGGTCGGCGATGGCCTGGTAGTGGTCGGCACCGGCCGCGTGCACCACGGCGTTCGGCGGGAACTCGGTGATCAGGCCGGTCACCGCGTCCCGGTCGGACACGTCGCACGCGGCGATCGTGACCCGCGCGCCCAGTTCTTCCAGCTCCGCCTGGAGCTCCGCCGCACCCGGCGCGGCCAGACCGCGACGGGACGTCAGCACCAGGTGCTCGGCACCGTTCTCGGCCAGCCAGCGCGCCACCCGGCCGCCCAGCGCACCGGTGCCACCGGTGACCAGGACCGTGCCGCGCGGCGACCAGTCGGACAGCTTGTCGGCCGACTGCGCGTGCGTCAGCCTGCGGCCGAACACACCCGAGGCCCTGACGGCGACCTGGTCCTCGCCGCCCGCCAGCACACCGGCGATCCGGTCGAACGCCCGGTCGTCGAGCGTCTCGGGCAGGTCGACCAGGCCACCCCAGCGGTCGGGGTGCTCCAGCGCGGCCACGTACCCGGCGCCCCAGATCGTCGACTGGGCCGGGTCGACCACCCCGTCGGTCTTGCCGGTCGACACCGCGCCGCGGGTCGCGACCCACAGCGGGGCCTCGACCCCGGTGTCGCCCAGGGCCTGCACGGCCAGCACGACGGACGTGACCTCGGTGGACAGGGCGAGCACACCGGCCACCGGTCCGTCGACGACGGCCTTCTCGAACGCCGTGGCCAGCGCGGCCCGGTCGTCCGCCCACGCCACCGGCACGACCTCGACACCGCGGGCTTCGAGCCCGGCGAGCAGCGGGTGCCCGGCGTCGCCCGGCACGACCGCGAGCCAGCGGCCCTCGGCGCGTGCCTTGCTCTGCGGCAGGGACTTCCACTCGACGTGGTAGCGCCAGCCGTCGATCTTGCTGGTGGTCCGGCGGGCCTTGCGCCACGTCGACAGCGCGGGCAGGACCTCGGCGAGCACGCTCTCGTCGAGCGACAGGGTGCTGCCGACCAGGCCGGCGTCCTCCTGTTCGACGGCCTCCCAGAACCTGGCCTCGGCTTCATCCTCCTCGTTGGTGAGCGCCGGGAACGCGGTCGACTCCAGCCAGAACCGCTGCCGCTGGAACGCGTAGGTCGGCAGGTCCACCCGGCGGGCGTTCGCACCGGCGTAGAAGGCCTCCCAGTCGATCCGCACCCCGGCGGTGTACAGCGCGCCGAGCGCCGCGGTGAGCGTGGTGACCTCGGACCGGTCCTTGCGCAGCGCCGGGATCACCGGCACCTCGGCCATCGCGGCCAGCACGCCGTCCGGCCCCAGCTCCAGGAACGTCCGCACACCCTCGGCGTCGAGAGTCTGCATCGCGTCGGCGAACCGGACGGTGCCCCGGACGTGGCGCACCCAGTACTCGGGGTCCGTCACCTCGCCGAGCATCGCGATCTTCGGCTCGGAGAAGGTCAGCTGTGCGACGACCTCGCGGAAGTCGTCCAGCATCGGGTCCATCAACGGCGAGTGGAACGCGTGCGAGACGCTGAGCCGCTTGGACTTGCGGTCCGGGAACTGCGCCACCACCTGTTCGACCGCAGTCTCGTCACCCGCGACGACCACGGACGACGGCCCGTTGATGGCGGCCAGCGACACCAGGTCGGTGAGGTGAGGCGTGACCTCGTCCTCGGTGGCCTGCAACGCCACCATCGCACCGCCCTCGGGCAACGCCTGCATCAGGCGAGCCCGAGCACTGACCAACGTGGCCGCGTCCTCCAGCGAGAGCACCCCGGCAACGTGCGCCGCCGCGATCTCACCGATCGAGTGCCCCGCCAGGAAGTCCGGGCGGACACCCCACGACTCGACAAGGCGGTACAACGCCACTTCCAGCGCGAAGATCGCCGGCTGGGTGAACTCCGTGCGGTCCAACTCCTCGTCCCGCACGTCCACCAGAGCCGCGACCTCGTCGAACGCCTTGGCGTACACGGGGAACGCCTCGTACAGCTCACGACCCATGCCGACCCGCTGGCTGCCCTGACCCGTGAACAGGAAGGCCAGCTTGCCCGGCACGACCGCCACCGGTTCCACCGCGCCGAGGCCCGCGACCAGGTCGTCCTGGTCCGCGGCAACCACGACGGCCCGGTAGTCGAACTTGGCCCGCGTGGTCGCCAGCGAATAACCGAGATCCGTCAGGTCCACCGGCACCGACTCGGCCAGCCGAACCGCCTGCTCCCGCACCGCTTCCGGCGTCTTCGCCGACAGCACCACCGGAACCACCGGCACGACCCTGGCCGGCTCGGCGATCGCCTTCGGCTGCGCCGGCGGGGCCTGCTCGAGGATGAGGTGCGCGTTGGTGCCGCTCATGCCGAACGCGGACACCGCAGCACGGCGCGGACGACCGGTCTCCGGCCACTCCTGGTTCTCGGTCAACAGTTCGACCGAGCCCGAGGTCCAGTCGATGTGCGGCGACGGCTCGTCCACGTGCAACGTCTTCGGCAGCACGCCGTTCTGCAGCGCCATCACCATCTTGATGACACCGGAGACACCGGCGGCGGCCTGGGTGTGGCCGATGTTGGACTTCAGCGAACCGAGCAGCAACGGCAGCTCACGCTGCTGGCCGTAGGTCGAGAGCAGCGCCTGCGCCTCGATCGGGTCACCCAGCTTCGTGCCGGTGCCGTGCGCCTCGACCGCGTCGACGTCCGAAGTGGACAGACCGGCGGCCGCGAGCGCCTGGCGGATCACCCGTTGCTGCGACGGACCGTTCGGGGCGGTGAGGCCGTTGGACGCGCCGTCCTGGTTCACCGCGCTGCCGCGGATCACCGCGAGCACCTGGTGCCCGTTGGCCTGCGCGTCCGACAGCCGCTCCACCAGGAGCATGCCGACACCCTCACCCCAGGCCGTGCCGTCCGCCGCCGCGGCGAAGGACTTGCACGTACCGTCCTCGGCCAGACCGCGCTGGCGCGAGAAGTCGATGAACGCACCCGGCGTCGACATCATCGACGCACCACCGGCCAACGCCAGGTCACACTCACCCGCTCGCAGTGCCTGCACCGCGAGGTGGATCGCCACCAGCGACGCCGAGCACGCGGTGTCCACCGTGACCGCCGGGCCCTCCAGCCCGAGGGTGTAGGAGATGCGACCCGACACCACACTGGCCGCGACACCCGTACCGAGGTAGCCCTCGATGCCCGGCGGCAACTCGAACGTCGCCGCCGCGTAGTCCTGGCCGTTCGTACCGGTGAACACACCGGTCCGGCTGCCCCGCAACGACTCCGGGTCCAGCCCTGCGCGTTCCATTGCCTCCCAGGAGGTCTCCAGCAGCATGCGCTGCTGCGGGTCCATCGCGAGAGCCTCACGCGGGTTGATCCCGAAGAACGCGGCGTCGAACTCACCGGCGTCGTAGAGGAAGCCACCGCGCGTCACGTAGGACGTGCCCTCGTGGTCGGGGTCCGGGTGGTACAGGTTCTCGAGGTCCCAGCCGCGGTCCGTCGGCCATTCGCCCACGCCGTCGCCGCCGGTGAACACCATCTGCCACAGGTCTTCCGGCGACTGCACGTCCCCGGGCAGGCGGCAGCCCATGCCCACGATGGCGATCGGCTCGTCGAAGCCGCGGCGCACCGTCGCCGGCGTCAGCGCGTCCTGACGGCTGCCCATCAGCTCCTCGCGCAGGAACGCGGTGAGCGTGGCCAGGTTCGGGTAGTCGAACACCAGCGTGGCCGGCAGCTTCAACCCGATGACGTCGTTCAGCTTGCCGCGCAGCTCGACCGCGGTCAGCGAGTCGAAGCCGAGCTCCCGGAACGCGAGTCCCGGTTCGACCGCCTGCGGTGAGGCGAACCCGAGCACGGCGGCGACCTCGACCTGCACCAGCTCCGTGAGCACGGCGATCTGCTCGGCCTCCGACATCGCGGCGATCCTGGCCGCGAGCGGCGAGTCGCTCATCCTGGCCTCGGCCGGGAGCTCCGGCGCGCGGCCCACCTCGGGCAGTGCCCGGAGGTCCCCGCTGTCGACGAGCCAGTAGCGATCGCGCTGGAACGCGTAGGTCGGCAGGTCGACGCGCTGGGCGCCGGACTTCGCGAAGTAGGCCGCCCAGTCGACGCGGACACCCCGGACGTGCAGGGCACCGAGTGCCCGCACCAGGGTCGCGGCCTCGTCCCTGCCCTTGCGCTGCGACGCCACCAGCACCGCGTCGGTGAGGCTGTCGGCGCCCATCGCGGTCAGCACGCCGTCCGGTCCGATCTCCAGGAACGTCCGGACGCCCTTGGCCTGCAGCTCGACGACGGCGTCGGCGAACCGCACCGCGTCCCGCACGTGCCGCACCCAGTATTCCGGGTCCGTCACGTCACCGAGCATCGCGATCTTCGGAGCGCTGAACGTCAGCTTCGACACCACAGCGCGGAACTCGTCCAGCATCGGGTCCATCAACGGCGAGTGGAACGCGTGCGACACGGCCAGACGCTTGGACTTGCGGTCCGGGAACTGCGCGATCACGGCTTCCACCGCCGCCTCGTCCCCCGCGACGACCAGTGCGTCGGGGCCGTTGACGGCCGCGATGGAGACGAGCTCGGTGAGCAGCGGCGCGACCTCGTCCTCGCCGGCCTGCAACGCGATCATCGCGCCACCGGCGGGCAGGGCCTGCATCAACCGGCCCCGCGCCTCGACCAGCCTGGCGGCGTCCGCGAGCGTCAGCACCCCGGCGACGTGGGCCGCCGCCAGCTCGCCGATCGAGTGGCCGCCGACGAAGTCCGGGCGGACGCCCCACGACTCCACCAGCCGGAACAACGCCACCTCCAGCGCGAACAGCGCGGGCTGCGTGTAGCCGGTCTGGTCGAGCGCCTCGGCGTCCCCGAACACCACGTCGCGCAACGGCCGGTCCAACAGGCCGTCGAGCTCGGCGCACACCGCGTCGAACGCGTCGGCGAACACCGGGAACGCGGCGTACAGCTGGGCACCCATGCCCGCCCACTGACTGCCCTGCCCGGTGAACAGCATCGCCAGGGGCGCGTCCACGAGGGTGTTCCTCGTACCGCCGCTGCTCGCCGCCGTGAGCGCTTCGATCGCCGCGGCACGGTCCTCGGCGACGACGACCAGCCGGTGCGCGAGCGTCGCGCGGGAGGTGGCCAGCGAGTAGGCCACGTCCACGGTGTCCACATCGGACTGTTCCAGCAGCTCGGCCAGGTTGGCGGCCTGCTCGGCCAGCGCGCCCGCGTTCTTCGCCGACACCGCGAACGGCACGACCGGCGGGGCGACCCGCTCGACGGTCGGAACCTCGGTGACCGGCGCCTGCTCGATGATCGTGTGTGCGTTGGTGCCGCTGACGCCGAACGACGACACGGCTGCCCTGCGCGGACGTCCGGTCTCCGGCCACGCCACCTGTGAGGTGACCAGCTCGACCGCACCGGTCGACCAGTCGATCGCCGGCGACGGCTCGTCCACGTGCAACGTCTTCGGCACCTGGCCGTGCCGCATGGCCATGACCATCTTGATGATGCCGCCGACGCCGGCCGCGGCCTGGGTGTGGCCGATGTTCGACTTGACCGAACCCAGCAGCAGCGGGGTCTCCCGGTCCTGGCCGTAGGTGGCGAGAAGGGCCTGTGCCTCGATCGGGTCGCCCAGAGCGGTGCCCGTGCCGTGCGCCTCCACCACGTCGATGTCCGAGGTGGACAGACCGGCGTTGGCCAGTGCCTTGCGGATCACCCGCTGCTGCGACGGGCCGTTCGGCGCGGTCAGGCCGTTCGAGGCGCCGTCCTGGTTCACCGCGGAGCCCCGCACCACGGCCAGCACCTGGTGACCGTTGCGCTGGGCGTCCGACAGCCGCTCCACGAGCAGCATGCCGACACCCTCGCCCCAGCCGGTGCCGTCGGCGGCGGCCGCGAAGGACTTGCAGCGACCGTCCACCGCGAGCCCGCGCTGGCGGGAGAAGTCGATGAACGTGCCCGGCGTGGACATGATCGTCACACCGCCGGCGAGCGCCAGGTCGCACTCGCCGGACCGCAGCGACTGCACCGCCATGTGCAGCGCCACCAACGAGGAGGAGCAGGCGGTGTCGACGGTGACGGCCGGACCTTCCAGCCCGAAGGTGTAGGAGATGCGGCCCGAGGCGATGGCGGCCGCGTTGCCGGTGCCGAGGTGGCCCTCGACGCCCTCCGGGATGTCCTCCAGCAACGCCAGGTAGTCCTGGCCGTTGCTGCCCACGAACACACCGGTCTGGCTGCCGCGCACCACCGCGGGGTCGATCCCGGCGCGTTCGAAGGCCTCCCACGAGGTCTCCAGCAGCAACCGCTGCTGCGGGTCCATCGCCGTGGCTTCGCGCGGCGAGATCCCGAAGAACGTCGGGTCGAACTTGGCCGCGTCGTGCAGGAACGCACCCTCGCGGGCGTACGACGTGCCCTGGTGGTCGGGGTCCGGGTGGTACAGGTTCTCCAGGTCCCAGCCGCGGTCGGTCGGGAACCCGCTGATCGCGTCCTCGCCGGCCAGCACCATCCGCCACAGGTCCTCGGGAGAGGACACGTCACCGGCGTACCGGCAGCTCATCGCGACGATGGCGATCGGCTCGTCGGTGCTCGCCGTGACGGTCGCGACCTCGGCCGCCTGCGGCGCCGCACCGAGGAGTTCGGTGCGCAGGTGATCGGCCAGCACGACGGCGTTCGGGTAGTCGAAGACCAGCGTCGCGGGCAGCTTCAGGCCCGTCGCCGTGGTCAGGGTGTTGCGCAGCTCGACCGCCGTGAGCGAGTCGAAGCCGAGCTCCTGGAACGCCCGGTCCTTCTCGACCGCGTCGACCGAGGAGTGGCCGAGCACGGACGAGACCTGCGTCCGCACCAGGTCCACGAGCAACGACCGCTGCTCCTGCTCGGGCAGCCCCACCAGGCTGCGGGCCAGCTCCGAGTCCGCCTCGGTGCCGGCCTCCTCGGCCAGCGCGGCACGCACCTCCGGCAGGTCGCCGATGAACGGGCTGGGACGGGCCAGCGTGAACGCGGGCGTGAACTTCTCCCACTCCATGTTCACGACGGTCACGGTCGGCTCGCCGGAGCGGATCGCCCGCTGCAGCGCGGCGAGCGTCATGGCGGGCGGCATCGAGAGGAGACCGCGCTTGCGCAGGTGCTCCTCGGTGTCGCCGACCGTGGCCATGCCGGCCTCGGCCCACGGACCCCAGGACACGGAGGTGGCGACCAGGCCGCGCGCACGGCGCGACTCGGCCAGACCGTCCAGGAACGCGCTGGCCGCCGAGTACGCGGCCTGCCCGCCACTGCCCCAGGTACCGGCGATCGACGAGAACACCACGAACGCGTCCAGCTCGCCCAGCACCTCGTCCAGCAGGACCGCACCGGACACCTTGGCCCGCAGCACGTCCTCGAACGTCGGCAGGTCGTGGTCCGCCAGCGCCATCGTGTGGTCGGCACCGGCGGCGTGCACCACGGCGTTCGGCGGGAACTCGGTCACCAGGCTGGTGACGGCGTCCCGGTCCGCCACGTCGCACGCGGCGATCGTGACGCGCGCGCCGAGTTCTTCCAGTTCTGCCTGGAGTTCCGCGGCACCCGGCGCGGCCAGACCGCGACGGGACGTGAGCACGAGGTGTTCGGCACCGTTCTCCGCCAGCCAACGGGCGACGCGGCCACCGAGCGCACCGGTGCCACCGGTGACCAGGACCGTGCCGCGCGGCGACCAGTCGGACAGGTCGTCGCCCAGCGGCGCGTGCACCAGCCGGCGGCCGAACACACCCGACGAGCGAATCGCGACCTGGTCCTCCAGTCCGTTGAGGACGGTCGCGAGCCGGTCGAACACCCGCGCGTCGAGCGTCTCGGGCAGGTCGACCAGGCCACCCCAGCGTTCGGGGTGCTCGAGGCCGATCACGTAACCCAGGCCCCAGATCCCCCGCTGCGCCGGGTCGACCACGCCGTCGGACCGGCCGGTCGACACCGCGCCGCGCGTCGCGATCCAGAGCGGCGCCGCGGCCCCCGCGTCACCGAGCGCCTGCACGACCTCGACGGACGCGGTGAGCCCGGTGAGCGCCAGCACCCCGTCGAGCCGGCCGAGGCCGGCGAACGCCGTGGTCAGCGTGGCGCGATCGGCGCTCGCGACCGTGACGACGTCGGCACCGCGAGCGGTCAGCCCGGCGGTGATCTCCTCCGCCGCAACGCCTTCCGGCACCACCACGGCCCAGCGGCCCGTCAACGTCGACGCGCCCAGGTCGGTCAGCGGCAGCCAGGAGGCGCGGTAACGCCAACTGTCGATCTCGTTGTTCGCCCGGCGGGCCTTGCGCCACGACGACAGCGCGGGCAGGACCACGCCCAGTTCGCTCTCGTCCAGCGCGAGGGTGCTGCCGACCAGGCTGAAGTCCTCCTTCTCGACGGCCTCCCAGAACTTGAGCTCGGCGGAGTCCGCGCCGCCTTCGAGGGCGGGGAACCCGGTCGACTCCAGCCAGAACTTCTGCCGCTGGAACGCGTAGGTCGGCAGGTCCACCCGCCGCGCGCCGGTGCCGGCGAAGAACGCGTCCCAGTCGACCCGCACACCGGCGGTGTGCAGGGCACCGAGCGCGGTGGTGACGCCGAGGACCTCGGACCGGTCCTTGCGCAGGGCCGGGATCACGGGCACGTCGGCCATCGCGGCCAGCACCGCGTCCGGACCCAACTCCAGGAACGTCCGCACGCCCTCGTCGGTGAGGGTCTGCACGGCATCGGCGAAGCGGACCGCGTCGCGGACGTGCCGCACCCAGTACTCCGGGTCGGTCACCTCGCCCAGCATCGCGATCTGAGGCTCGTGGAACGTCAACTTCGTGACCACAGCACGGAAGTCGTCCAGCATCGGGTCCATCAGCGGTGAGTGGAACGCGTGCGAGACGGCCAGTCGCTTGGACTTGCGGTCCGGGAACTGAGCCACGACCTGCTCGACGGCGGCTTCCTCACCTGCGACGACCACGGCGTTGGGGCCGTTGATCGCCGCGAGCGACACCAGGTCCGTCAGATGCGGCGTGACCTCGTCCTCGGTGGCCTGCAACGCCACCATCGCACCACCCTCGGGCAGCGCCTGCATCAGGCGAGCCCGAGCACTGACCAACGTGGCCGCGTCCTCCAGCGAGAGAACACCGGAGACGTGCGCGGCAGCGATCTCGCCGATCGAGTGCCCGGCCAGGAAGTCCGGGCGGACACCCCACGACTCGACCAGGCGGTACAACGCCACCTCGAGCGCGAAGATCGCCGGCTGCGTGAACTCGGTGCGGTCCAGCTCCTCGTCCCGCACGTCCACCAGTGCCGCGACCTCGTCGAAGGCCTTGGCGTAGGCGGGGAACGCGTCGTACAGCTCGCGGCCCATGCCGACCCGCTGGCTGCCCTGTCCGGTGAACAGGAAGGCGAGCTTGCCGTCCGCCACCGTGCCGAGCCCCTGCCCGGCGGTGATGGCGGTGAGGCCGCGGACCAGGTCGTCGTGGTCGGCGGCGACCACGGCCGCCCGGTGCGGCATCGGGGTGCGCAGCAGGGCGGAGTGCGCGACGTCGGTCAGCGACCAGCCGGCGTCCACCGCGTCGAGCAGCGCCGCCGCCTGGCCCTTCAACGCCTCGGCGGACTTCGCCGACAGCACGACCGGAACCATCGGCACGGTCCGCGTCGCCTCGGCGTCGACGGCCTGCGCCGGCGGTGCCTGCTCGACGATCAGGTGTGCGTTCGTACCGCTCATGCCGAACGCGGACACCGCCGCACGGCGCGGACGGCCCGACTCCGGCCACTCCTGGTTCTCGGTCAGCAGCTCCACGGACCCGGAGGTCCAGTCGATGTGCGGCGACGGCTCGTCCACGTGCAACGTCTTCGGCAGCACACCGTTCTGCAGCGCCATCACCATCTTGATGACACCGGAGACACCGGCCGCGGCCTGCGTGTGGCCGATGTTGGACTTCAGCGAACCCAGGTACAGCGGGACGTCGCGGTCCCGGCCGTAGGTGGAGAGCAGCGCCTGCGCCTCGATCGGGTCACCCAGCTTCGTGCCGGTGCCGTGCGCCTCCACCAGGTCGACGTCCGCGGTGGACAGACCGGCGTTCGCCAGTGCCTGACGGATCACGCGCTGCTGCGAAGGACCGTTGGGCGCGGTGAGGCCGTTCGACGCGCCGTCCTGGTTCACCGCCGAACCGCGGATCACCGCGAGCACCTGGTGCCCGTTGCGCTGGGCGTCCGACAGCCGCTCGACGAGCAGGATGCCGACGCCCTCGCCCCAGCCGGTGCCGTCGGCGGCGGCCGCGAAGGACTTGCAGCGACCGTCGACCGCGAGACCGCGTTGACGGGAGAAGTCGATGAACGCACCCGGCGTCGACATCATCGACGCACCACCGGCCAACGCCAGATCGCACTCACCAGCACGCAAAGCCTGCACCGCGAGGTGAATCGCCACCAACGAAGCCGAGCACGCGGTGTCGACCGTGACCGCCGGACCCTCGAGGCCCAAGGCGTACGAGATGCGACCCGACACGACGCTGGCCGCGACACCCGTGCCGAGGTAACCCTCGATGCCCGGCGGCAGCTCGAACGTCGCCGCCGCGTAGTCCTGACCGTTCGTACCGGTGAACACACCGGTCCGGCTGCCCCGCAACGACTCCGGGTCGATGCCGGCCCGCTCGACGGCCTCCCACGACGTCTCCAGCAGCATGCGCTGCTGCGGGTCCATCGCCAGCGCCTCACGCGGGTTGATCCCGAAGAACGCGGCGTCGAACTCACCGGCCTGGTAGAGGAACCCGCCTTCACGGGCGTACGAGGTGCCCTCGTGGTCGGGGTCCGGGTGGTACAGGTTCTCGAGGTCCCAGCCGCGGTCCGTCGGCCAGCCGCCGACGGCGTCGCTGCCGGTGGACACCAAGCGCCACAGGTCCTCCGGCGTCCACACGTCCCCGGGAAGGCGGCAGCCCATGCCCACGATGGCGATCGGCTCGTCGGACGACATGCCCCGCGCGGCCACGAGCGCGCCGTCGGCCTCGGTGCCGAGGAGCTCGTCACGCAGGTGCGCGGCCAGCGTGGCGAGGTTGGGGTAGTCGAACACGAGGGTGGCGGGCAGCCGGAGTCCGGTGGCCTCGGCCAGCCTGGTGCGCAGCTCGACGGCGGTCAGCGAGTCGAACCCGAGGTCGCGGAAGGCGAGGCCCGGTTCGATCGAGTCCGCGGAGGCGTAGCCGAGCACGGCGGCGACCTCGGTGAGCACGAGTTCGACCAGGGCCGCCTCCTGCTCGGCCGCGGACAGCCCGCGCAGGCGCACGACCAGCTCGGACGCCGCGGCGTCGTCCTCGGTCGCGGGCTTGAGCGCGGCCACGACCTCGGGCAGGTCGCCGAGCAGCGGGCTCGGCCGGGTCGCGGTGAACGCCGGGGCGAACCGCGCCCAGTCGACGTCCGCCACGACGAGCGAGGTCAGCTGCCAGGCCAGGGCGTTGCGCAACGCGGTGAGCGCCGCCGACGGTGCCAGCGGCATGACGCCCTGACGCCGCAGCAGGTCCGCCCACTCGACGTTCGACGTGGCCCACGGGCCCCACGAGATCGACAGCGCGGCGAGGCCGCGGGCGCGGCGGGACTCGGCCAGTGCGTCCAGGAACGCGTCACCGGCCGCGTACCCGCACTGGCGGCCCGCGCCCCACACGCCGGAGGTCGACGAGAACAGCACGAACGCGTCCACGTCGCCGACCAGCTCGTCCAGCAGGCGGGCACCCTCGACGCGGGCCGAGCGGACCTCGTCGAGCAGCGCGGCGTCGGTGTCGTCGAGTGCGCTGTCCTGGCCGATGCCGGCCAGGTGCAGCACGGAGCTGGGCGAGAACTCCTCGACCAGTGCGGACATCGCGGCCCGGTCGGTCACGTCGCACGCGACGATGGTGACCCGGTCGCCGAGCTCGGCCTGCAGCGCGGCCGCACCGGGCGCGTCCTGCCCGCGGCGCGACGTCAGCACGAGGTGTTCGGCGCCCTCGGCGGCCAGCCAGCGGGCGACGTGCCCGCCGAGCGTGCCGGTGCCGCCGGTGACGAGCACGGTGCCGCGCGGCGCCCACGTGCCGGCCTCGACGGAGGCGTGCTTGAGGCGGCGGACGTAGATCCCGTTCTCGCGGATGGAGACCTGGTCCTCGGTGCCGGTGAGCACCGTGGCGAGCCGGTCGAGCGCCGGACCGTCCAGAGTGGACGGCAGGTCGACCAGGCCGCCCCAGCGGCCGGGGTGCTCCAGCGCGGCGACCCGGCCGAAGCCCCAGACCTGGGCGGCGTCCGGTGTGGACTCCGCGCCGCGGGTGACGCACCACAGCGGTGCGGTCGTGCGCTGCACCAGCAGCAGCGCCGACTCGACGCCCGCCGCGGACACGACGCCGTCGAACTCCTCCTCCGGCAGGCCGGCCACGTCGTCGATCGCGACGACGTCGAGCCCGCGGTCGGCGAGGCCGGTGGCGATCTCGGCGTCCCCGACGACCAGCCAGCGGCCGTGGGCCACGGCGGTGCCGGGATCGGTGGCCTGCTGCCACGCGACGCGGTACGCCGGGGTGTCCTTGGGCTTCGCGGGCGTGACGTCGAACCAGAACCGTTCGCGCTGGAAGGCGTAGGTGGGCAGGTCGACGCGCTGGGCGCCGGTGCCCTCGTAGAACGCCGCCCAGTCGACCGCGACACCGCGGTTGTGCAGGACGCCGAGCGCCCGCAGGAGCGTCGGCACCTCGTCGCGGTCCTTGCGCAGCGAGCTGACCAGCACCGCGTCCTGGACGCTCTCGGCGCCCATCGCGGTCAGCACGCCGTCCGGGCCCAGCTCCACGAAGGTCCGGACGCCCCGGCCCTCCAGCGTGGTCACCGCGTCGGCGAACCGGACCGTGCCGCGGACGTGGCGCACCCAGTACTCCGGGTCCGTCACGTCACCGAGCATCGCGATCTTCGGCGCGGTGAACGTCAACTTCGAGACCACGGCCCGGAAGTCGTCGAGCATCGGGTCCATCAACGGCGAGTGGAACGCGTGCGAGACCGTGAGCCGCTTGGACTTCCGGTCCGCGAACTGCGCGACGACCCGCTGCACTGCCTCCTCGTCACCCGCGACGACCACGGACGACGGCCCGTTGATCGCGGCGAGGGAGACCAGGTCGCCCAGGTGCGGCCTGACTTCTTCCTCGGTGGCCTGCAACGCGACCATCGCGCCACCGGTCGGCAGCGCCTGCATCAACCGGCCGCGCGCGGCAACCAGTGCAGCGGCGTCCGGAAGCGTCAGCACCCCGGCCACGTGGGCCGCGGCGATCTCGCCGATGGAGTGGCCGCCGAGGAAGTCCGGGCGGACGCCCCACGCCTGCAGGGTCCGGAACAACGCGACCTCGACCGCGAAGATCGCGGGCTGCGTGTAGCCGGTCTGGTCGAGCGCCTCGGCGTCACCGAAGACGACGTCGCGCAACGGCCGGTCAAGCAGACCGTCGAGCTCGGCGCACACCGCGTCGAAAGCGTCCGCGAACACCGGAAACGCTTCGTACAGCTCGCGTCCCATACCGAGGCGCTGGCTGCCCTGCCCGGTGAAGAGGAAGGCCGTGCGGCCCTCGCCGGGCATGCCGCGCTCACCGCGACCGGCGGCCACGTCGGCGAGACCCGCGAGCAGTTCCGCGTGGTCACGGGCGACGACGGTCGCGCGGTGCTCCAGCTGAGCGCGGGTGGTGGCGAGCGAGAACGCGAGGTCGGTCAGGTCGGCACCGTCCACGGCGGACTGCAGCCGGGCGGCCTGCGCCCGCAGCGCGGCGGCGGTCCGCCCGGACAGCACGACCGGTACGGCGGGCAGCGGCGTGCGCCCGACCGCCGCGGTCTCGACCTGCGGTGCCTGCTCGATCACCGCGTGCGCGTTGGTGCCGCTGAACCCGAACGACGACACGGCGGCCCGGCGCGGACGCCCGGTCTCCGGCCACTCGACGGGCGAGGTGACCAGCTCGACCGCGCCGGCCGACCAGTCGACCTGCGCCGACGGCTCGTCCACGTGCAGCGTCTGCGGCACGAGACCGTGCCGCATGGCCATGACCATCTTGATCACGCCGCCGACGCCGGACGCCGACTGCGTGTGGCCGATGTTGGACTTCAAGGAACCCAGCAGCAACGGGCGTTCGCGGTCCTGGCCGTAGGTCGACAGGATCGCCTGCGCCTCGATCGGGTCGCCCAGGGCGGTGCCCGTGCCGTGCGCCTCGACGACGTCCACTTCGGACGGTGCGAGGCCGGCGTTGCCGAGCGCGTGCCGGATGACCCGCTGCTGCGACGGGCCGTTCGGGGCGGTCAGCCCGTTGGACGCGCCGTCCTGGTTGACCGCGGTGCCGCGGACGACCGCGAGCACCTGGTGGCCGTTGCGCTGCGCGTCGGACAGCCGCTCGACGAGCAGCATGCCCACGCCCTCGCCCCAGCCGGTGCCGTCGGCCGCGTCGGCGAACGCCTTGCAGCGCCCGTCGACCGCGAGGCCGCGCTGGCGGGAGAAGTCGATGAACGTGCCCGGCGTGGACATGATCGTCACACCACCGGCCAGCGCCAGGTCGCAGTCGCCGGCGCGCAGTGCCTGGACGGCGAGGTGCAGTGCCACCAACGAGGACGAGCAGGCGGTGTCGACCGTGACGGCCGGGCCTTCGAGGCCGAACGTGTAGGACACGCGGCCGGACACGATGCTGGCGGCATTGCCGGTGCCGAGGTGGCCTTCGAGGCCGTCCGGCACCTCCTCCAGCAGCGCGAGGTAGTCGTGGTTGTTGGTGCCGGCGAAGACACCGGTCCGGCTGCCGCGCACCGAGTTCGGGTCGATCCCGGCGCGTTCGAACGCCTCCCACGAGGTCTCCAGCAGCAGGCGCTGCTGCGGGTCCATCGCGGTCGCCTCACGCGGCGAGATGCCGAAGAACGTCGGGTCGAACATCGGTGCGTCGTGCAGGAAGCCGCCCTCGCGGGCGTACGAGGTGCCCTGGCGGGTGGGATCGGGGTCGTACAACGCCTCCAGGTCCCAGCCGCGATCGGTCGGCATGCCCGAGACCGCGTCGGTGCCGGTGGCGACGAGCTTCCACAGGTCCTCCGGCGACCTCACGTCACCGGCGTAGCGGCAGCTCATCGCGACGATGGCGATCGGTTCGCCGTCGTGCGAGGAGACCGTGGCGGCCTCGGTTTCGGTTCGCGCCCCGAGGAGTTCGCCGTGCAGGAACGCGGCCAGCACGGCTGCGTTCGGGTAGTCGAACACCAGCGTCGCGGGCAGCCGCAGACCGGTGTCGGCGGTCAGGCGGTTGCGCAGGTCGACCGCGGTCAGCGAGTCGAAGCCCAGCTCGCGGAACGCGCGCCCGGTCTCGATCGCGTCGGCCGACGAGTACGCCAGCACGGCCGCGGTGTGCGTGCGAACCAGCTCGACCACGGCGTCGCGCTGCTCGGCCTCGGTGAGGCCGGCCAGCTTCCGCACCAGCTCGGACTCGCCGGTGGGCGCGGGCGCCTCGGCTTCGAGCGCCGCGCGGACCTCGGGCAGGTCGCCGATCAACGGGCTCGGGCGGGCCATCGTGAACGCGGGCGTGAACTTCGCCCAGTCCATGTCGACCACGGTCACGGCCGGTTCACCGGAACGGATCGCCCGCTCCAGCGCGGTGATCGCGAGTTCCGGTGCCATCGAGGTCAGACCGCGCTTGCGCAGGTGCTCCTCGGTGTCGCCGACCGTCGCCATGCCGCTCTCGGCCCACGGGCCCCACGACACGGACGTAGCCACGAGCCCGCGAGCGCGCCGCGACTCCGCCAGGCCGTCGAGGAACGCGCTGGCCGCCGAGTACGCGGCCTGTCCACCGGAACCCCAGGTACCGGCGATCGACGAGAACACCACGAACGCGTTCACGTCGCCGAGCAGCTCGTCCAGGTGGACGGCGCCGGAGACCTTGCCGCGCAACACCTCGTCGAACTCGGCGAGGCCGTGGTCCTCGATCGCCATCAGGTAGTCGGCACCGGCCGCGTGCACCACGGCGTCCGGCGGGTACTCGGCGAGCAGGGCGGCGACCGCGTCGCGGTCCGCCACGTCGCACGCGACGATCGACACCCGAGCGCCGAGTTCTTCCAGCTCCGCCTTCAGTTCCGCCGCGCCGGGCGCGTCCGGGCCCCGGCGGGACGTCAGGACGACGTGTTCACAGCCAGAACCAGCAAGCCAGCGAGCTACACGCCCACCCAGAGACCCGGTACCACCAGTGACGATGGTCGTGCCGTTCGGCGTCCATTCCGATCCTTCCGACGTGAGCGGGGCGTGACCGAGCCGGCGGCCGAAGACACCGGAACCGCGCACGGCGACCTGGTCCTCGGTTCCGGCCAGCACGGCCGCGAAGCGGTCCATCGCCCGCTTGTCCAAGACCTCCGGCAGGTCCACGACGCCGCCCCAGCGGTCGGCGTGCTCCAGGCCCACCACGTACCCGATGCCCCACACCTGGGTCTGCGCCGGGTCGACCACGCCGTCGGACCGGCCGGTCGACACCGCGCCGCGGGTCGTGACCCACAGCGGGGCCGTGATCTCCGCGTCGCCCAGGGCCTGCACCACGACGAGCGTCGCGGTCGCGGGCTCCGTCAGGGCCACCAGCGACAGCACCCCGTCGACCGCGCCGACGTCCCGCAGCGTCGCGGCGAGCGTCTCCCGGTCGGCGTCGTACGCGACCCGGACGACCTCGACACCGCGCTCGGCCAGCCCGGCGGCGATCTCGTCGTGACCGGTGCCGAGCACCAGCCACCGTCCCGACGCCGTGGCGGCGCCGAGGTTCGTCAGCGGCAGCCACGAGACGCGGTACCGCCACGCGTCCACGGTGCTGCTCGTCCTGCTCTTGCGCCGCCACTCGGCGAGCGCCTCCAGCGCGTCCTGCCCGAGTGACAGCGAGTCGCCCAGCGACTCCAGGTCACCGCTCTCCACCGCGGCCCAGAACTCGGAGTCCTCGCCACCACCGGTGGTGGCCGCGCCCGAAGCGCCGACCTCCAGCCAGAAGTGCTCGCGCTGGAACGGGTAGGTCGGCAGGGCCACCGGCCGCGCGTCCACGAAGAACGCCGACCAGTCGACCTTCACCCCGCGCACGTGCAGTTCGGCGACCGCGCGGACGATCGTGGCGACCTCGTCGCGGCCCTTGCGCTGCCCCGCGACCAGCACGGCTTCGGTGACGGAGTCCTGACCCATCGCGGTCAGCACACCGTCCGGTCCGATCTCCAGGAACGTGCGCACGCCCTGGGCTTCCAGGGACGTCACGGCGTCGGCGAACCGCACCGCGTCCCGCACGTGCCGCACCCAGTACTCCGGGTCCGTCACGTCACCGAGCATCGCGATCTTCGGCGCGCTGAACGTCAGCTTCGACACCACAGCGCGGAAGTCGTCCAGCATCGGGTCCATCAACGGCGAGTGGAACGCGTGCGAAACACTGAGCCGCTTCGACTTCCGGTCCGCGAACCGCGCCACCACGGCCTCGACCGCGGCCTCATCACCCGCGACCACGACGGACTGCGGCCCGTTGACAGCAGCGATCGACACCAGCTCGGTCAGATGCGGCAGGACCTCGTCCTCGGTGGCCTGCAACGCCACCATCGCACCGCCCTCGGGCAATGCCTGCATCAGCCTCGCCCGAGCACTGATCAACGTCGCCGCGTCTTCGAGCGACAGCACGCCGGAGACGTGAGCCGCCGCGATCTCACCGATCGAGTGCCCGGCCAGGAAGTCCGGCCTGACCCCCCACGACTCGACCAACCGGAACAACGCGACTTCCAGGGCGAAGATCGCGGGCTGCGTGAACTCCGTGCGGTCCAACTCCTCGTCCCGCACATCGACCAGAGCCGCGACCTCGTCGAACGCCTTGGCGTACACGGGGAACGCCTCGTACAGCTCACGGCCCATGCCGACCCGCTGGCTGCCCTGCCCGGTGAACAGGAAGGCCGTGCGGCCCTCGACCGTCCGGCCAGAGACGACGTGCTCGGCGCGCTCGCCGGCGGCCAGTGCAGCGACACCGGCCTGGACGTCACCGAGGACGACGGCGCGGTGCTCGAACGGGGTGCGGGTGGTGGCCAGCGAGAAGCCGACGTCCACCGGGTCGCCGTCCACGCCCTCCAGCCCGGTGGCCTGGGCGCGCAACGCCTCCGCGGTGCGAGCGGACAGCACCCACGGCAGCACGCCGACGGTCCGCGGCGACTCACGAGTGTCCTCTTCGGACTCCGGAGCCTGCTCGATGATCGTGTGCGCGTTGGTGCCGCTGACGCCGAACGACGACACGGCGGCGCGGCGCGGACGGCCGGTCTCCGGCCAGGCCTGCTCCTCCACGAGCAGCTTGACGTCGCCCGCCTCCCAGTCGACCTGCGGGGTCGGCTCGGAGACGTGCAGGGTGCGCGGGGCGATGCCGTTCCGGATGGCCATGACCATCTTGATCACGCCACCGACGCCGGCGGCCGCCTGCGAGTGGCCGATGTTGGACTTCAGCGAGCCCAGCAGCAGCGGGCGTTCGCGGTCCTGGCCGTAGGTCGAGAGGATCGCCTGCGCCTCGATGGGGTCACCGAGCCGGGTGCCGGTGCCGTGCGCCTCGACGACGTCCACCTCGGACGGGGTGAGCTTCGCGCCGGAGAGCGCCTGGCGGATGACCCGCTGCTGCGCCGGGCCGTTCGGGGCGGTGAGGCCGTTGGACGCGCCGTCCTGGTTGATCGCGGAACCCCGCACCACGGCCAGGATCTGGTGGCCGTTGCGCTGGGCGTCGGACAGCCGCTCCAGCAGCAGGACGCCGGCGCCCTCGGACCAGCCGGTGCCGTCGGCGGTGGCGGAGAACGCCTTGCAGCGGCCGTCCTGCGAGAGACCACCCTGCTTGTCGAACTCGGCGAACACCGAGGGGTTCGCCATGACCATGACACCACCGGCGAGCGCCAGCGAGCACTCGCCGTTGCGCAGCGACTGCGCCGCGAGGTGGATGGCGACCAGCGAGGAGGAGCACGCCGTGTCGATGGTGACCGCGGGGCCCTCGAAGCCGAGGGTGTAGGCGACCCGGCCGGACATCACGCTGGGCGTGCTGCCGGTCAGCAGGTGGCCTTCGAGGCCCTCCGGCACCTCTTCGAGACCGGTGCCGTAGCCGGTGGCGCTGCCGCCGACGAACACACCGGTCTGGCTGCCGCGCAACGACCTGGGGTCGATGCCCGCCCGTTCCACGGCCTCCCAGGAGGTCTCCAGCAGCAGGCGCTGCTGGGGGTCCATGGCCAGGGCCTCGCGGGGCGAGATGCCGAAGAACGCCGGGTCGAACTCGGCGGCGTCGTGCAGGAAACCGCCGCCGCTGACGCCGAACGTCAGCTCGTCGTCGAGCCAGCCGCGGTCGGCGGGCAACGCCGAGATGGCGTCGCCGCCGGTGGACACCAGGTGCCACAGGTCTTCCGGCGAGCTCACGCCGCCGGGGTAGCGGCAGCTCATCGAGACGATCGCGATGGGTTCGCGTGCCGCGGCCGCGAGTTGCTGGTTCTGCTTGCGCAGGCGCTCGGTCTCCTTCAGAGACGCCCGCAGTGCCGCAACGACCTTATCGTTGGACGAGGTGGTCATCTTTTCGCTCCGCACTTCGGGCTGATCAGGAGTTCTTGGTGTCGAGGGCCATCTCGACGAGGTTGTCGATGTCCATGTCGTCGATCGAGTCCCCTTCGTCAGCGACCGGTTCCGCTTCGCCGTTCGCGAGCCGCAGCAACGCGTCCAGCAGGCCTGCCTCGCGCAACTGCTCCAGAGAGAGGCCCGTGAGCGCCTGGCGCACCTCGGCCTCCGCGGTGTCACCGATCAGTTCGGTGCGCAGGAGGTCGACCAGGACGAGCGGGGTCGGGTAGTCGAAGACCAGGGTCGCGGGGAGCCGCAACCCGGTCAGGGTGTTGAGGCGGTTGCGCAGTTCGACCGCGGTGATCGAGGAGAACCCGAGCTCGCGGAACGCGCGGTCGGCCTCGACGGCACCGGCGGACTGGTGCCCGAGCACCGCGGCCGCCTCGTCCCGCACCAGGTCGAGCAGCACCCGGTCGCGGTCGTCCGCGGGCAGTGCCGTCAGCTTCGCCCGCAACGCGGCGCTGGTGTCCACATCGGACGCCTCGTCGCTCGCACGGCGCACCTCGGGCAGGTCCGCGATCAGCGGGCTCGGCCGGCCGGCGGTGAAGATCGGCGCGAACCGGGCCCACTCGACGTCGGCGACGGTGACCGCGCGGTCCCCGGACTCGACGGCCTGCCGCAGCGCGGCGATGGCCCGTTCCGGTGCCATGGCCGGAAGTCCGCTGCGGCGCAGCAGTTCGTCCTGGTCGCCGCCGGCCCACGGGCCCCAGGCGACCGAGGCTCCGGCGAGGCCGCGGGCCCGGCGCCGGTCCACCAGTGCGTCGAGGAACGCGCTGCCCGCGGCGTAGGCCGCCTGGTTCGCGGCGCCCCAGACACCCGCGGTCGAGGAGAACACCACGAACGCGTCGAGCGGCGTCTGGCCGAGCAGGTCGTCGAGGTGGGCGGCACCGAGGATCTTCGCGGAGAGGACCGCGGAGAACTCGGTGAGGTCCTGCTCCCCCACCGGGGTCGCCTGGGCGACCTCGACGGCGTGCACGACGGCGTCCGGCACGTGCTCGCCGACCAGTGCGGCGACCTGGTCCCGGTCGGTGACGTCGCACCGCACCACGGTGGTCCGCACGTCCAGGTCCGCGAGCAGTTCGTCCACAGGGCCGTCGTGGTCCGCGGTCAGCACCAGGTGCTCGGCGCCCGCTCCGGCGAGCCAGCGGGCGACCTGCCCGCCGAGGACCCCGGTGCCACCGGTCACCAGCACCGTGCCGCGGGGCGTCCACCCGCCGGTGGCCGGACCGGCCGGCGCGTGCGCCAGCCGTCGGGCCAGCACCCCGGAGGTGCGGATCGCGACCTGGTCCTCGGTGCCCGCGAGCACGTCGGCCAGGTGGTCGAGCGCGACGTCGTCCCACTGCGCCGGCACGTCGACGAGGCCACCCCAGCGGTCGGGGTGCTCCAGCGCGGTGACCAGGCCGAGGCCCCAGTTCTGGGCCTGGGCCGGGTCGCGCACCGGGTCGTCGGCGCCGGTTCCGACCGCGCCGCGGGTGAGGACCCACAGCGGCGCGGTGAGGCCCGCGTCGCCGAGTGCCTGCACCAGCACGAGGTTCTCCTCGGCGGAGCCGGCCAGGGCCAGCACGCCGTCCACGGTCCCGACCCCGGTCAGCGCCTCGGTGAGCGCGGCCCGGTCGGTCGAGGCCTCGACGGCGCCGACCTCGAGGCCGCGGTGCACGAGGCCGTGCCGCAGCGCGGTGTCCTCGGCACCGACGACGAGCCAACGCCCGGTGGGCTGCCCGCCGTGGGCGGCGACCGGGGTCCACTCGACGCGGTACCGCAGGCTGTCCGTGTCCGGCGTCTCGTCGGAGGTCAGCCAGAACCGCTCGCGCTGGAACGGGTAGGTCGGCAGGTCGGTCCGCCGCGTGCCGGAGCCCGCGAAGAACGGCGACCAGTCGACCGCCACGCCCCGTACGTGCAGACCGGCCAGCGCGGTGACGACCGAGCCGGACTCGGGCTTGTCGGCGCGCAGGGCGGAGACGAGCACCGCGTCGTGCGTGCTCTCCGCGCCCATCGCGGTCAGCACCGCGTCCGGGCCCAACTCCAGGAACGTGGACACACCGGCGTTCTCCAGCGTGGTGACCGCGTCGGCGAATCGGACGGCCTCGCGGACGTGGCGGACCCAGTAGTCCACCGACGTCAGCTCGGCGGTCGTGGCGAGCCGGCCGGTCAGGGTCGAGACGATCGGGATCCGAGGCGCGGCGAAGGCCAGTCCCTTGGCCACGACCCGGAACTCCTCGAGCATGGCGTCCATCCGCGGCGAGTGGAACGCGTGGGACACGCTGAGCCGCTTGGACTTCCGGTCGCCGAACTGCGCGACGACCTGCTCGACGGCGTCCTCGTCACCCGCGACGACGACCGAGCGGGGCCCGTTCACCGCGGCGAGCGACACGCGGTCACCCAGCAGCGGCGTGACCTCGGCTTCGGTGGCCTGCAGGGCGATCATCGCGCCGCCGGTGGGCAGCGCCTGCATCAGCCGGCCGCGCGCGGCGACCAGCGTCACGGCGTCGTCCAGCGTCAGCACGCCGGAGACGTGCGCGGCGGCCAGCTCGCCGATCGAGTGCCCGGCCAGGAAGTCCGGCCGCACGCCCCAGTGCTCGTAGAGGCGGAACAGCGCGACCTCCAGCGCGAACAGGGCTGGCTGGGTGTTGCCGGTCTCGTTCAGGGCCGCCGCGTCGGTGCCGAAGACGACGTCGCGCAGCGGCAGGTCGAACCGGGCGCAGACCTCGTCGAACGCGTCGGCGAACACCGGCTGGGTCTCGTAGAGCTCGCGGCCCATGCCGATCCGCTGGCTGCCCTGGCCGGTGAACAGGAAGGCGAGCCTCCCGTTCGCCGCGCTGCCGCGCACCACCTCGGGTGCGTCGGTGCCGCCGGCCACCGCGAGCAGGCCGCGGTCCAGGTCGTCCCGGTCACCGGCGATGATCACCGCACGGTGTTCCAGGTTCGCCCGGCCGGTGGCGAGGGTGAACCCGAGGCCGGCCAGGTCACCGTCCACAAAGGACTGGAGCTGGGCGGCCTGGGCTCGCAACGCCGCCGGGGTCTTCGCGGACAGCACGACCGGCACCACGGCGGCCTCGGCGGGTTCCGCGACCGGCGTGGCCGGTGCCTGCTCCAGGATCGCGTGGGCGTTGGTACCGCTGTAGCCGAACGACGACACACCGACCCGGCGGGCGTGGCCCGTCTCGGGCCACGGCGTGGTCTCCGTGGCCAGCTCGACCGCGCCGGAGCTCCAGTCGATCTGCGGCGACGGCTCGTCCACGTGCAGCGTCTTCGGCACCACACCGTGCCGCATCGCGAGCACCGCCTTGATCACGGCGGCGACACCGGACGCGGCCTGGGTGTGACCGATGTTCGACTTCACCGAACCGAGCAGCAACGGTGCCTGCCGGTCCTGGCCGTAGGTCGCGAGCAGCGCCTGCGCCTCGATCGGGTCACCCAGCGCGGTACCCGTGCCGTGCGCCTCCACGACGTCCACATCGGACGGTGCGACGCCCGCGCGGGCCAGGGCCCTGCGGATCACCCGCTGCTGCGAAGGACCGTTCGGCGCGGTCAGGCCGTTGGAGGCGCCGTCCTGGTTGACGGCGGTGCCGCGGACGATCGCGAGCACCTCGTGGCCGTTGCGCTGCGCGTCGGACAGCCGCTCGACGAGCAGCATGCCGACACCCTCACCCCACGCGGTGCCGTCTGCCCCGGCGGCGAACGCCTTGCAGCGCCCGTCGACCGCGAGTCCGCGCTGCCGCGAGAAGTCCACGAACGCGGCGGGCGTCGACATGATCGTCACGCCGCCGGCGAGCGCCAGATCGCACTCGCCGTCGCGCAGCGCCTGGGCCGCGAGGTGCAGGGCCACCAGCGACGACGAGCACGCGGTGTCGACGGTGACCGCCGGACCCTCGAAGCCGAACGTGTAGGAGATGCGGCCGGAGAACACACTGGCCGCGTTGCCCGTGCCGAAGTAGCCCTCCAGCTCGGGCGGCAGCGACGTCAGCTGCGAGCCGTAGTCCTGGCCGTTGGTGCCCGCGAAGACACCGACCTGACCGCCGCGCAACGAGGTCGGGTCGATCCCGGCCCGCTCGAACGCCTCCCACGAGGTCTCCAGCAGCAAGCGCTGCTGCGGGTCCATCGCCAGCGCCTCACGCGGCGAGATCCCGAAGAAGGCCGGGTCGAACTCCCCTGCCGCGTGCAGGAACGCACCCTCGCGGGCGTAGGACTTGCCCGGCGCGTCCGGGTCCGGGTCGTACAGCCCGGCCAGGTCCCAGCCGCGGTCGGCCGGGAAGCCGGTGACCGCGTCGCCGCCGTCGACCAGCAGCCGCCACAGGTCCTCCGGCGACGAGACGCCGCCCGCGAACCGGCAGGACATGGCGACGATCGCGATCGGGTCGTCCGCGACGGCCGTGGTGACCGTCGTCAGCTCGGCCGGCCGGGCGCCGAGGAGTTCACCGCGCAGGTGCGCGGCGAGAGCGGCCGTGTTCGGGTAGTCGAAGACGAGCGTGGCCGACAGGGTCAGGCCGGTCGACGCGACGAGGCTGTTGCGCAGTTCGACCGCGGTCAGCGAGTCGAAACCCAGGTCCTTGAACGCCCGGTCGGGCCGGACGTCGTCCGCGGAGCCGTGGCCGAGCGCGGCCGCGACCTGCTCGCGCACCAGTTCCACGAGCGTGTGCAGCTGTTCGCCCTCGGACAGCTCGGCGATCCTGCGGGCGAGCGTCGACTCCCCCGCCGCCGTGACGGTCTGCGCGGCGACTTCGGGGAGTTCGCTCAGCAGCGGGCTCGGCCGGACGGCGGTGAACACCGGCGCGAACCGGGCCCAGTCGACGTCCGCGACGGTGATCGTGGTGTCGCCGGACCGGATCGCCTGGCGCAGCGCGGTCATGGCGGCGGCCGAGTCCATCGTGACCACACCGCGGCGGCGCAGCTGCTCGGCTGCGTCACCCTCGACGGCCATGCCACCGTCCGCCCACGGGCCCCAGGCGACCGCCAGCGCGGTCAGGCCGCGGGCGCGGCGGGACTCGGCGAGCGCGTCCAGGTGCGCGTTCGCGGCCGCGTAGGCCGACTGGCCACCGCTGCCCCACACGCCGGCGATCGACGAGAACAGCACGAACGCGTCGACCTCGCCGACCAGCTCGTCCAGGTTTCGCGCACCGGAGACCTTGCCCGCCAGCACCTTCCGGAACGTCTCGGGGTCGTGTCCCTCGACGGCCTCGGTGTGGTCGACGCCGGCCGCGTGGAACACCGCCGTGGGCGGGTGTTCCGCGACCAGTGCGGCGACGGCGTCGCGGTCGGCCGCGTCGCACGCGGCGATCGTGACCCGTGCGCCGAGTTCTGCCAGCTCTGCCCGGAGTTCCGCCGCACCGGGGGTGTCGAGGCCACGGCGGGAGGTCAGGACCAGGTGCTCCGCACCCGCGCCTGCCAGCCACCGGGCCACGTGCCCGCCCAGCGCACCCGTGCCACCGGTGATCAGGACCGTGCCCCGAGGCGTCCAGGTCGAGCCACCGGCGACCGGCGCGTGCACCAGCCGGCGGCCGAAGACACCGCTGGCGCGCACCGCGACCTGGTCCTCGGACCCGGCCAGCACGGCGGCGAAGCGGTCCAGGGCGCGGTCGTCGAGCGTGCCGGGCAGGTCGGCCAGACCACCCCAGCGCTCGGAGAGCTCCAGCGCCGCGACCCGGCCGAAGCCCCACAGCTGCGCGGCTTCCGGGTCGACCGCGTCGTCCGCGCGGCCGACGGTCACGGCGTTCCGCGTCACCAGCCACAGCGGCGCGGCGACAGCGGCGAGTGCCTGCGTCACGGCGAGCGCCTCGGCGACATCGGCCGGGAACGCCAGCACACCGTCGAACTCACCGAGTCCGGCCACCGTCGCGAGGTCCGTGACGGTGACGACCTCGACACCTCGTGCCACCAGCGAGTCCACGACTGGGTCGGCACCCACGGCCAGCCAGCGACCGGAAACCTCGGCCTGGGCCGCCGAGACCGGCTTCCACTCGACCCGGTAACGCCACCCCTCCACAACCGACTCACCGCGGCTGTCCCGCCGCCAGCGGGACAACACCGGCAGCACCGCGTCAAACGCTTGCGAGTCCTCCTCGCTCAACGTCGCGCCGAGCGACTCCAGGTCCTCGCGCTCGACGGCGTCCCAGAACCGGGCCTCGATCGAGTCCGCCACGCGGGCGGAGGCCGTCTCCAGCCACAACCGCTCGCGCTGGAACGCGTAGGTGGGCAGATCCACCCGCCGCGCACCGGTGCCGGCGAAGAACTTCGCCCAGTCGACCTCGGCACCACGGGCGTGGACCCGGCCGAGCGCGGTCAGCAGCGACCGCGCCTCCGGCCGTCCCTTGCGCAGGGCGGGCACGAACGCCGCGCCGCCACCGGCCATGGCCGACAGCACCGCGTCCGGGCCCAGCTCCAGGAACGTCGTGACGTCCTGGGCCTCGAGCGCCGCGACGGCGTCGGCGAACCGGACCGTGTTCCGGACGTGGCTCACCCAGTACTCCGGGTCGCTCACCTCGCCCAGCATCGCGATCTGGGGCTCGTGGAACGTCAGTTCCGTGACCACAGCCCGGAAGTCGTCGAGCATCGGGTCCATCAACGGCGAGTGGAAGGCGTGCGAGACGGCCAGTCGCTTGGACTTCCGGTCCGGGAAGCGCGCGACGACCTGCTCGACCGCGGCCTCGTCACCGGCGACCACCACCGCGTCCGGCCCGTTGACCGCCGCGAGCGACACCAGGTCCGTGAGCAGCGGCAGCACTTCCGCTTCAGTGGCCTGCAAAGCCACCATCGCGCCGCCCTCGGGCAGGGCCTGCATCAGGCGAGCCCGCGCCGACACCAACGTGGCCGCGTCCTCCAGCGAGAGAACACCGGAGACGTGGGCCGCCGCGATCTCACCGATCGAGTGGCCGGCCAGGAAGTCGGGCTTGACGCCCCACGACTCGACAAGGCGGTACAGCGCCACTTCCAGCGCGAAGATCGCCGGCTGCGTGAACTCCGTGCGGTCCAGCTCCTCGTCCCGCACATCAACCAGAGCAGCAACCTCGTCGAACGCCTTGGCGTACACGGGGAACGCCTCGTACAGCTCACGACCCATGCCGGCCCGCTGACTGCCCTGCCCCGTGAAGAGGAACGCGAGGCGACCCGGCACGACCGTCGCCGGCTCCACCGAGCCGAGGCCCGCGACCAACTCCTCCTGGTCGGCGGCGACCACGACGGCCCGGTGCTCGAACCGGGCCCGCGTCGTCGCGAGCGAGAAGCCGAGGTCCGTCAGGTCCACCGGCTCCGCCCCGGCGAGGCGTTCCGCTTGCTCCCGCACCGCTTCCGGCGACTTGGCCGACAGCACGACCGGCACCAGCGGCAACGGCGTGCGGTCGACGGTCGACGGTCGAGCGGCAGGAGCCTGCTCGATGATCACGTGGGCGTTGGTGCCGCCGATGCCGAACGACGACACACCCGCCCGGCGCGACCTGCCCACCGCGGGCCACTCCCGCGACTCGGTCAGCAGCTCAACGGCCCCGGACTCCCAGTCCACGTGCGGGGTCGGCTCTTCCGCGTGCAACGTCTTCGGCGCGACACCGTGGCGCAGCGCCATCACCATCTTGATCACACCCGCGACACCGGCAGCGGACTGCGAGTGCCCGATGTTGGACTTCAGCGACCCGAGCAGCACCGGCTGCTCGCGGTCCTGGCCGTAGGTGGCGAGGATGGCCTGGGCCTCGATCGGGTCACCGAGCTTCGTGCCGGTGCCGTGCGCCTCCACCACGTCGACGTCCGAAGTGGACAAACCAGCGTTCGCCAGCGCTTGCCGGATGACCCTTTGCTGCGACGGACCGTTCGGCGCCGTCAACGTGCTCGACGCACCGTCCTGGTTCACCGCCGAACCCCGCACCACCGCAAGAACCTCGTGCCCGTTGCGACGAGCATCCGACAACCGCTCCACCAGGAGCATGCCGACGCCCTCGGACCAGCCCGTGCCGTCCGCGTCGGCGGAGAACGCCTTGCACCGGCCGTCCGGCGAAAGGCCGTTCTGCATCGCGAACTCGGCGAAGATCGCCGGCGTCGACAGCACCATCACGCCGCCCGCGAGCGCGAAGTCGCACTCGCCGCGCCGCAGCGCCTGCACCGCGAGGTGGATCGCCACCAGCGACGACGAACACGCGGTGTCGACCGTCAGCGCCGGGCCTTCGAGGCCGAAGGTGTAGGCGATCCGGCCGGACATCACGCTCGGCGTGCTGCCGGTGAGCAACAACCCCGCCAGCTCGTCGGGAACGACCTGGCCCGCGGTGCCGTAGTCGGTCGAACTGCCACCGATGAAGACACCGGCCTGGCGGCCCCGCACCGACGCCGGGTCGATCCCGGCCCGCTCGAACGTCTCCCACGTCGTCTCCAGCAGCAACCGCTGCTGGGGGTCCATGGCGAGGGCTTCACGCGGCGAGATCCCGAAGAAGTCGCGGTCGAAGTCCATGGCGTGGTCGACGAAACCGGCACCGGCGACGTCGAAGTCGAACTCCTGCAACTGCCAGCCGCGGTCGACGGGCAACGGCGAGATCGCGTCCGTGCCCGTGGCGACGAGCTCCCACAGGTCCTCCGGCGACCGGACCCCACCGGGGAAGCGGCACGCCATCGACACGATCGCGATCGGCTCGTCCGACCCGATCGTCGCGGCCACCGCCTGCACGGGCGCCTCGTCGGCAGACCCCACCAGCTCGCCGCGCAGGTGCACGGCCAGCGCCTGCGGGGTCGGGTAGTCGAACACCACCGTCGCCGCCAGGCGCAGACCCGTGGCAGCGCTCAACGTGTTGCGCAGTTCCACCGCCGACAACGAGTCCAGGCCCATGTCGACCAGCCCGCGGGTCACCTGCACCTGCTGCGCCGACGAGAACCCCAGCACCACCGCGACCTGACCGCGCACCAGGTCCAGCAGCACCTCGTCCTGCTCGGCGACCGACAGCGAACCCAGCTTCTGGCTCCACTGCGACGCTCCCACGACGACACCCGACGCGTTCCTGCGCGCCGGCACGCGGACCAGGCCGCGCAGCAACGGGTGCAGGTCGGTCTTGCTGCCCCGCAACGCGACGAGGTCGAGCTTCATCGGCACGGAGACCGGTTCGTCCAGCACGAGCGCGGAGTCGAACAGCTCGAAGCCCTCGGCGACCGACAGCGCCGGCATCCCGGCACGGGTCATCCGCGCCAGGTCCACCCGGGACAGTCCGGCGCCCATGCCCGTGCTCTGGTTCCACAAGCCCCACGCGAGCGAGACGCCCGGCAGCCCGAGGAAACGACGGTGCGCGGCCAGACCGTTCAGGTACGTGTTCGCGGCCGCGTAGTTCGCCTGGCCGGGAGAGCCCATCAACCCGGCCGTCGAGGAGAACAGGACGAACATCGCCAGGTCCCGATCACGGGTCAGCTCGTGCAGGTGCCAGGCGGCGTCGACCTTCGGCGCGAACACCGTGTCGAAACGCTCCGGCGTCAACGACTCCAGAACACCGTCATCCAACACACCAGCCGTGTGCACGACACCGGTCAGGTCCCTGATCCCCTCGATCACCGAGGCAAGCGCTCCACGATCGGACACGTCACACGCGACCACCTCGACCTGCGCGTCCAGCTCGGCGACCAGCTCGGCCGCACCCGGCGCGTCCACACCACGACGAGAAGTCAGCACCAAACGCCGCACACCGTGCTCGGCAACCAGGTGACGGGCCAACTCCGCGCCGAGCCCACCGGTACCACCGGTGATCAGCACCGTGCCCTCGGGGTCCAGCGGAGCCGGCACGGTCAGCACGACCTTGCCGATGTTCTTGGCCTGCCCCAGGTACCGGAACGCCTCCGGCGCGCGGTGCAGGTCCCACGTCGTCACAGGCAGCGGACGCAGGTCACCCGCGTTGAACCAGTCGTACAACCGGGTCAGCAGTTCGCCGATGCGGTCGAACCCGGCCTCGATCAGGTCGAACGCCCGGTAGCGGACGGAGTGCTCGGCGGCGACGACGTCCGCGTCGCGGACGTCGGTCTTGCCCATCTCCAGGAACCGGCCACCCGTGCCCCGCGCCACCAGGCGCAGCGACGAGTCGACGAACTCACCGGACAACGCGTTGAGCACCACGTCCACACCACGGCCGTCGGTCGCGGCGGTGAACTGCTGCTCGAAGTCCGTCGTGCGCGACGACGCGATGTGGTCGTCGTCCAGGCCGGCGGCCCGCAGCACGTCCCACTTGCCGGTGCTGGCGGTGCCGAACACCTCCGCGCCGAGCAGCTGGGCCACCTGCGTCGCGGCCATGCCCACACCACCGGCGGCGGCGTGGATCAGGACCTTCTCCCCGGCCTGCAGCCCACCCAGGTCGTCCAAGGCGTACAACGCGGTCAGGTACACCAGCGGCACACCGGCCGCCTGGGTGTACGACCAGCCGTCCGGGATGCGGCAGACCTGCCGCCGGTCCGCCACCGCCACCGGCGCGAACGCGGCGGAGAACATGCCCATCACCCGGTCGCCGGGCGCGAGGTCCGTGACCCCGGCGCCCACCTCCAGCACGACGCCCGCGCCTTCCAGACCCATCAGGCCGGCGTCACCCGGATACATGCCGAGCACGTTCATCACGTCGCGGAAGTTCACGCCCGCGGCGCGCACCTCCACCCTGACCTCACCGGCGCCCAGTTCGGACTCGGCGGCGGGCCACGGGATGGTGACCAGGTTGTCGAAGGTGCCCTGCTCGGTGAAGTCCAGTCGCCACGGGCCGTCGCCCGCGAACGGCAGCACCGAGCCGGCGAAACCACGGGCCAGGCGAGGCGCGAAGGCCGCACCGGAACGGACGGCCACCTCGCTCTCGCCCGACAGGACGACAGCGGGCAGCAGGGCGTCCAGACCGTCGACCACGTCGGCGTCGACGAGCACGATCCGGTCGAGGTGCTCCGCCTGCGCGGCACGGACCAGACCGGACACCGCCGAGTGCGCGAGCGACGTCACGTCCTCACCGGGCAGCACCGACACGGCACCGCTGGTCACCACGACCAGCACGGACTCCTCGTCCTCGGCCAGGAAGCCCCGCACGTCGGTGAGCACCCCGCCCACGACGTCCCGGACGTCGCCGTCCGGCACCACCAAGGTCATTAGACGCGGCGCGCCGTCCACCCGGTCCAGGGACAGCGGAGCCCACTCGACGCGGAACAACGAGTCGGACTGGCCGGCGCCCGACTTCAGCAGCTGACCACCGATCGGGCGCAGCACCAGCGAGTCGATCCGGGCCACCGGCACACCGGCGCCGTCGGCCACGCTCACCGAGACCGCGTGCCCGCTCGGGGAGATCCGGGCCCGCAGCACCGAAGCACCCGCCGCGTGCAGGGTCACGCCGTTCCACGAGAACGGCAGCGAGGCACCCTGGTCCTTCTCCGACTCCAGCCCCAACGCGTGCAGCACGGAGTCCAGCAACGCCGGGTGCACCCCGAACTTCTCGGCCTGACGGTGCTCCGACTCGGGCAGCGCGACCTCGACGAACAGGTCGTCGCCCGACCTCCAGGCCGACTTCAGGCCGCGGAACACCGGACCGTAGGCCAGACCGCCCTCGGCCAAGCCGTCGTAGAGGTCCGACGGGTCCAACACGTCCGCACCGGCGGGCGGCCACACGCTCAGGTCGAAGCCCGGCGCGACCGCCTCGTCCGACAGCACGCCGACCGCGTGAGTCGTCCAGACGTCGCCGTCCTGCGCCAGCACGGTGACCGTCCGGCGGCCGCCGTCGACCTCGCCGACCACGACCCGGACGTTCACCCCGGCAGCGGTCAGCACCAGCGGCTGCTGCAACAGGAGTTCTTCGACGTGCCCGCAGCCGACCTCGTCACCGGTGCGGATCACCAGCTCGACCAACGCCGTCCCCGGCACGACCGCGGCACCCGCGACGACGTGGTCGGCGAGCCAGCGATGGGTGTTCAGGGACAGGTGCGCGGTACCGAGCACCCCGCCGTCGGGCATCGCGAACACCGCGTCCAGCAACGGGTGCTGGGCCGAGTCGCGTCCGCTCGTCGAGGTCGAGAAGTCGAGCCAGAACCGCTCGCGCTGGAACGGGTACGTCGGCAGGTCGACCCTGCGCGCGCCGCAACCGGCGAAGTAGGCGGTCCAGTCGACCTCGACGCCCCTGGCGTGCACCCTGCCGAGCGCCTGCACCAGCGACCGCGCTTCCGGCCGGCCCTTGCGCAGGGTCGGCACGAACGCCGCGACGTCGCCGCCCATCGCGGACAGCACCGCGTCCGGACCGAGTTCCAGGAACGTCGTGACGTCCCGGGACCGCAGCTCCGCGAGCGCGTCGGCGAACCGGACGGTGTCGCGGACGTGGGTCACCCAGTGCTCGGGGTCGGTGACGTCGCCCAGCATCGCGATCCGGGGTTCGTGGAACGTCAGTTCCGTGACCACCGCACGGAAGTCGTCCAGCATCGGGTCCATCAACGGCGAGTGGAACGCGTGGGACACGGTGAGGCGCTTGGACTTGCGGTCCGCGAACTGCGCGATCACGGCTTCCACCGCGGCCTCGTCACCGGCGACGACGACAGCGTTGGGCCCGTTGATCGCGGCGAGCGAGACCAGGTCACCCAGGTGCGGCGTGACCTCGTCCTCGGTGGCCTGCAACGCCACCATCGCACCGCCTTCCGGCAGCGCCTGCATCAACCGCGCACGAGCCGAGATCAACGTCGCCGCGTCCTCCAGCGACAACACACCGGCCACATGAGCCGCCGCGATCTCACCGATCGAATGCCCCGCCAGGAAGTCCGGCCGGACACCCCACGACTCGACGAGCCGGTACAGCGCGACTTCGAGCGCGAAGATCGCGGGCTGGGTGAACTCCGTGCGGTCCAGCTCGTCGTCCCGCACGTCGACCAGCGCGGCGACCTCGTCAAAAGCCTTGGCGTAGACGGGGAACGCGTCGTACAGCTCACGACCCATCCCGGCTCGCTGGCTGCCCTGACCGGTGAACAGGAACGCCAACCGGCCCGGCACCACCGTCGCGGGTGCGACCGCGGCCAGTTCACGGACGAGTTCGTCCTGGTCCGCGGCGACCACCACCGCCCGGTGGTCGAACCGGGCCCGCGTCGTCGCGAGCGAGAAGCCGAGGTCCGTCAGGTCCACCGGCTCCGACGCGGCCAGGCGTTCCGCCTGCTCCCGCACCGCTTCCGGCGTCTTCGCCGACAGCACGACCGGCACCAGCGGCACCGGCTTGTGCTCGACGGTCGACGGCCGCGCGGCAGGGGCCTGCTCGACGATCAGGTGCGCGTTGGTGCCACCGATGCCGAACGACGACACACCCGCGCGGCGCGGACGACCGCGGTCCGGCCACGACCGCGACTCGGTCAGCAGCTCGACCGCTCCGGACTCCCAGTCCACGTGCGGAGAGGGCTCGTCGGCGTGCAGCGTCTTCGGCACGACACCGTGCCGCAGCGCCATCACCATCTTGATCACGCCACCGACGCCGGCGGCGGACTGCGAGTGGCCGATGTTGGACTTGAGCGACCCTAGCAGCACCGGCTCGTCGCGGTCCTGACCGTAGGTCGCGAGCACCGCCTGCGCCTCGATCGGGTCACCGAGCTTCGTGCCGGTGCCGTGCGCCTCGACGACATCGACGTCCGAAGTGGACAGACCGGAGTTGGCGAGCGCCTGGCGGATCACGCGCTGCTGCGACGGGCCGTTCGGCGCCGTCAGCGTGCTCGACGCACCGTCCTGGTTCACCGCCGAACCCCGCACCACGGCGAGCACCTCGTGCCCGTTGCGCTTCGCGTCGGCGAGCCGTTCGAGCATGATCATGCCGACGCCCTCGGACCAGCCGGTGCCGTCCGCGTCGGCCGAGAAGGCCTTGCAGCGGCCGTCCGGCGAGAGCCCGTTCTGCTTGGCGAACTCGGCGAAGAGCGCCGGCGTCGACAGCACCATGACGCCACCGGCCAGCGCGAAGTCGCACTCACCGCGGCGCAGCGCCTGCACGGCGAGGTGGATCGCGACCAGCGAGGAGGAGCACGCGGTGTCGACGGTGAGCGCGGGGCCTTCGAGGCCGAAGGTGTAGGCGATCCGGCCGGACATCACGCTCGGGGTGCTGCCGGTGAGCAGCAGGCCCGCCAGCTCGTCGGGCACGACCTGCCCCTGGGAACCGTAGTCCGTGGCGCTACCGCCGACGAACACGCCCGCCTGGTTGCCGCGCACGGTCGCCGGGTCGATCCCAGCCCGCTCGAACACCTCCCAGGAGGTCTCCAGCAGCAGGCGCTGCTGGGGTTCCATCGCCAGCGCCTCGCGCGGGGAGATGCCGAAGAAGTCGTTGTCGAAGTCCATGGCGTGGTCGACGAAACCACCACCGGCGACGTCGAAGTCCAGGTCCTGCAACAGCCAGCCGCGGTCGGCGGGCAACGGCGAGATCGCGTCCCGGCCCGTGGCCACGAGGTCCCAGAGGTCCTCGGGCGACCGGACCCCACCGGGGAAGCGGCAGGCCATCGACACGATCGCGATCGGCTCGTCCGAGCCGACCGTCGCGGCCACCACCGCCTGCACGGGCGCCTCGTCGGCTGACGAGGCCAACTCGCCCCGCAGGTGTGCGGCGAGCGCCTGCGGCGTCGGGTAGTCGAACACCACGGTGGCCGGCAACCGCAGCCCCGTCGCGACGCTCAACGTGTTGCGCAGCTCGACCGCGGACAACGAGTCCAGGCCCATCTCGACCAGACCGCGGGTCACCTGGACCTGCTGGGCCGAGGAGAACCCGAGCACCACCGCGACCTGGCCGCGCACCAGTTCCAGCAGCAGCTCGTCCTGTTCCGCCGGGGAACGACCCGCGAGCCGCGTCGTCCACGACGACGGCTCGGACTTGCCGCCCGCGGCCGCGGCCCGCCGGTGCTGCGTGCGGACCAGGCCGCGCAGCACCGGGTGCACCTCGTCGGCTCCGCGCAGGGCGGCCAGGTCGAGCTTCATCGGCACGGCGACGGCCTCGTCCAGCACGAGTGCCGAGTCGAACAACGCGAAGCCCTCGGCGATCGACATCGCCGGCATGCCGGCCCGCGCCATCCTGGCGAGGTCCGCCTTGGTCAGGCCGGACCCCATGCCCACGTGCGAGCTCCACAGGCCCCACACCAGCGAGACGGCGGGCAGGCCGAGGGAACGGCGGTGGGCGGCGAGGCCGTTGAGGTAGGTGTTGGCGGCCGCGTAGTTGGCCTGGCCCGGCGACCCCAGCACACCGGCCGTGGACGAGAACAGGGCGAACACCGCCAGGTCGCGGTCACGGGTCAGCTCGTGCAGGTACCACGCGGCGTCGGCCTTGGGGCCGAAGACGCTGTCGATGCGTTCGGGCGTCAGCGACTCCAGCACACCGTCGTCGAGAACACCGGCCGTGTGCACGACACCGGTGAGGTTCTCGATGCCCGCGACCACGGCCGCAAGCGCATCGCGATCCGACACGTCACAGGCCACGACGTCGACCCGCGCGTCCAGTTCCGCGACCAGCTCGGCCGCGCCCGGCGCGTCCAGACCACGACGTGACGTCAGCACGAGGTGCCGGACGCCGCGCACCGTCACGAGGTGGCGCGCCAGCTCCGCACCGAGACCACCGGTGCCGCCGGTGATCAGCACCGCGCCCTCGGGGTCGAGCGGCGCCGGGATCGTGAGCACGACCTTGCCGATGTTCTTGGCCTGGCCCAGGTACCGGAACGCCTCGGGCGCCCGGTGCAGGTCCCACGCCGTCACCGGCGACGGGTGCAGCACGCCCGCGCTGAACCAGTCGTAGAGCTGGTAGAGCATCTCGCGGATGCGGTCGGGGCCCGCCTCGATCAGGTCGAACGCCCGGTAGCGGACTCCGGGGTACTGCGTGGCGACCTCTTCAGGGTCGCGGACGTCGGTCTTGCCCATCTCCACGAACCGGCCGCCACCGCCCAGGCCGGTCAGCCGCAGCGAGGCGTCGACGAACTCGCCCGACAGCGCGTCCAGCACGACGTCGACGCCGCGGCCGCCGGTGACGGCGGCGAACTGCTGCTCGAACTCCGTGGTGCGCGAGGACGCGATGTGGTCGTCCGGGATACCGGCCTGGCGCAGGATGTGCCACTTGCCGGTGCTGGCCGTGCCGAACACCTCGGCGCCGAGCTGGCGGGCGACCTGCGTCGCGGCCATGCCGACACCACCGGCGGCGGCGTGGATCAGGACCGACTCGCCGGCCTGCAGACCGGCGAGGTCACCGAGTCCGTAGAGCGCGGTGAGGAACACCAGCGGCACACCGGCCGCCTCGGCGTAGGTCCAGCCGGCGGGCATGGGGCAGACCATGCGCTCGTCGGCGACCGCGACCGGGCCGAAGGCGGCGTCCATCATGCCCATCACCCGGTCGCCGGGCGCGAGACCGTCCACTTCGGACCCGACCTCGAGCACGACACCGGCGGCTTCGAGGCCCATCAGGCCCGCGTCACCGGGGTACATGCCGAGCGCGTTCATGACGTCGCGGAAGTTGACGCCCGCCGCGCGCACGGCGATGCGGACCTGGTTGGGTTCCAGGTCGTCCATGGCCTGGGGCCACGGGATGGTGACGAGGTTGTCGAACGTGCCCTGCTCGGTGAAGTCGAGGCGCCACGGCTCGTCGCCGGCGAACGGCGTGACCGAGCCCGTGAAACCACGGGCGAGCCGCGGCACGAACGCCTTGCCGCCGCGGACCGCGACCTCGCTCTCGCCCGAGGCCGCGATGGCCGGCAGCAGGTCCTCGAGCTCACCCGGCGCGTCGGCGTCGATCAGCACGATCCGGTCGACGTGCTCGGACTGGGCGGCGCGGACGAGGCCGGACACCGCGGCGTGCGCCAGGTTCGGCACGTCCTCGCCGGGCAGCACGGCCGCGCCGCCGGTGGTGACGACGGCCAGCACCGACTCGTGGTCCCCGGCCAGGAAGGCCTGCACGTCGGCCAGCACCCGGCTGACGACGTCGCGGGTCTCGCCGTCCGGTGCGACCACCGTGACGACCCGTGCCGCGCTGCCCTCGCGCTCCAGCGAAAGGGGGTTCCAGTCGATGCGGAACAACGAGTCCGGCTGACCGGACCCGGCCTTGAGCTGACCACCGATGGGCCGCAGCACCAGGGAGTCGACCTGGGCGACCGGTGCGCCGGTCTCGTCGGCGACCCGGACCGAGACCGCGTCGCCCTGCCCGCTCGGCGAGATCTTCGCCCGCAGCACCGAGGCGCCGGAGGCGAAGAGGGTGACGCCGTTCCAGGAGAACGGCAGCGAACCGCCCTGGCCCTTCTCCGCCTCCAGGCCGAGCGCGTGCAGCACCGAGTCGAGCAACGCCGGGTGCAGCCCGAACTTGGCCGCCTGCCGGTGCTCCGACTCGGGCAGCGCCACCTCGGCGTACACGTCGTCACCGGACCGCCAGGCCGCGCGCAGGCCGCGGAACACCGGGCCGTACACCAGACCGGCGCTCGCGAGGTCGTCGTAGACGCCGTCGAGCTCGATCTCCTCGGCGTCCGCCGGCGGCCACGTCTTCAGGTCGAAGCCCGCCGCCACCTCGTCCTGCGCCAGCACACCGACGGCGTGCGTGGTCCACGCGGAGTCGTCCTCGCCGTCGGGTCGCGTGTAGACGGTGACCGTGCGGCGGCCGGAGGCGTCCGCCTCGGCGACCGCGATGCACAGCGTGACCGCGCCCTTCGCCGGCAGCACCAGCGGTGCCTGCAGCAGCAGTTCGTCCAGGTGGCCGCAGCCCAGCTGGTCGCCCGCGCGGATGGCGAGTTCGACGATCGCGGTGCCCGGCACGACCACGTTGCCCGCGACGACGTGGTCGGCGAGCCAGGCGTGCGAGGAGCGGGACAGCCTGGCGGTGAACAGGGTTCCGCCGTTGGGGGTGGAGAGCACGGCGCCGAGCAGCGGGTGGTCGGCCGCGCCGAGACCGGCGGCCGTCACGTCGTGCACCACACCGGTGGAGTCGATCCAGTAACGCTCGCGCTGGAACGCGTAGGTGGGCAACGAGATCGGCCGCGCGCCGGATCCAGCGAAGTAGCCGGACCAGTCGACCCGCACGCCGCGGCCGTGGATCCGGCCGAGCGAGGACACGATGTTCTGGACCTCGTCGCGGTCCTTGCGCAGGGCGGACACGAGCACCGCGTGCTGGACGCTGTCCGCACCCATCGCGGTGAGCACGCCGTCCGGGCCGAGCTCGAGGAACGTCGTGACGCCTTCGGTTTCCAGTGCGCGCACGGCGTCGGCGAACCGGACCGCCTCGCGCACGTGCCGCACCCAGTACTCCGGCGAGGTGATCTCCTCGGCCGTGACGAGCGCACCGGTCAGCGTGGAGACGATCGAGGTGGACGGAGCGTTGAAGGTCAGCTTCTGCACCACGGCGCGGAAGTCCGCCAGCATGCCGTCCATCTGCGGGGAGTGGAACGCGTGCGACACGCTGAGCCGCTTGGCCTTGCGGTCCGGGAACCGCGCGGCGATCTGCTCGACGGCGTCCTCGGCGCCCGCGACGACGACCGAGCGCGGGCCGTTGATCGCGGCGATCGAGACGGCGTCGGTGAGGTGCGGCAGCACCTCCTCCTCGGTGGCCTGCAACGCGAGCATGGCACCGCTGCCCGGCAGCGCCTGCATGAGCCGGCCCCGTGCGCTGACCAGTGCGGCCGCGTCCTCCAGGGACAGCACACCGGCGACGTGCGCGGCGGCGATCTCGCCGATCGAGTGGCCCGCCAGGAAGTCCGGCCTGACGCCCCACGACTCGACGAGGCGGTAGAGCGCGACCTCGATCGCGAACAGTGCGGGCTGGGTGAACTCGGTGCGGTTCAGCAGGTCCGGAGTGGACAGTGCCTCGGCGAGCTCCGGGTCCAGGTGGGCGCAGACGGCGTCGAACGCCTCGGCGAACACCGGGAACGCGGCGTGCAACTGCTGCCCCATCCCGATCCGCTGGCTGCCCTGCCCGGTGAACAGGATCGCGGTCCGGCCCTTGACGGCCGCCTCCGGCAGGGGCGCGTCGGTGGCGAGCCCGTCCAGTGCGGCGAGCAGGTCCTCGGACCCCGTGGCGACGACCGTCGCCCGGTGGGCGTGGTGGGTGCGCCGGGTGGCGGCGGAGTACGCGAGGTCGGCCAGGTCGGCCCCGGCCCGCACCGCCTCGGCGAGCCTGGCGGCGTTGGCGCGCAGGGCGTTCTCGGTCTTGCCCGAGACCAGCACGGGCACGACCGGCAGCGCGGCGCGGGACTCCTCGCCCGCCTCCTGCTCCGGTGCCTGCTCCAGGATGGCGTGCGCGTTGGTGCCGCTGTAGCCGAACGACGACACACCCACGCGGCGGGCGCGGCCCGTCTCGGGCCACGGCGTCGTCTCGGTGGCCAGCGTGACGGCGCCGGCGTTCCAGTCGATCTGCTTCGACGGCTCGTCCACGTGCAGCGTCTTCGGCACCACGCCGTGCCGCAGCGACAGGACGGCCTTGATCACGGCGGCGACACCGGCGGCGGCCTGCGTGTGGCCGATGTTCGACTTGACCGAGGCCAGCAGCAGCGGGGTCTCCCGCTCCTGGCCGTAGGTGGAGAGGATGGCCTGCGCCTCGATCGGGTCGCCCAACGCGGTGCCCGTGCCGTGCGCCTCGATGACGTCGACGTCCACCGAGGACAGTCGGGCGTCGGCCAGCGCCTGCTTGATGACCCGCTGCTGCGACGGGCCGTTCGGCGCGGTCAGGCCGTTCGACGCGCCGTCCTGGTTCACCGCGCTGCCGCGCACGACGGCGAGGACCTGGTGGCCGTTGCGCTGCGCGTCCGACAGCCGCTCGACGAGCAGCATGCCGACGCCCTCGCCCCACGCCGTGCCGTCGGCGGCGGCCGCGAACGACTTGCAGCGCCCGTCCATCGCGAGTCCGCGCTGACGGGAGAAGTCGATGAACGCGGCGGGCGACGACATGATCGTCACGCCGCCGGCCAGCGCCAGGTCGCACTCACCGTTGCGCAGTGCCTGGACGGCGAGGTGCAGGGCGACGAGAGAGCCGGAGCAGGCCGTGTCGAGCGTGACCGCCGGGCCCTCGAAGCCGAACGTGTAGGAGATGCGGCCCGAGAACATGCTCGCCGCGTTGCCGGTGCCGAGGTGACCTTCCAGGCCGTCCGGGGTGTCGCCCTCGAACAGCGTGACGTAGTCCTGGCCGTTGGTGGAGGTGAACACACCGGTCCGGCTGCCGCGCAACGTCTGCGGGTCGACGCCCGCGCGTTCGAACGTCTGCCACGCGGTCTCCAGCAGCAGGCGCTGCTGCGGGTCCATCGCCAGCGCCTCACGCGGCGAGATGCCGAAGAACCCGGGATCGAATTCCGCGACACCGTCGACGAACGCACCTTCGGCCACGTAGGACGTGCCCTGGTGGTCGGGGTCCGGGTGGTAGAGCGACTCGAGGTCCCAGCCGCGGTCGGTCGGGAACGGCGCGATGGCGTCCCGTTCCGCGACGACGAAGTCCCAGAACTCGTCCGGTGACGAGACACCACCCGCGAAGCGGCAGTCCATCGCGACGATCGCGATGGGCTCATGCCCCTTGGCCTCCACCGCCTGCAGGCGTTGGCGCGTGTTGTGCAGGTCCGCCGTCACCCGCTTGAGGTAGTCGCGAAGCTTCTGCTCGTTGGACATTCAACGCCACCTCTTCAGGGCAACCGGCACGTCTCGGGGTAAGTCCGACAGACCTCTGGACCGAAAACTAACGAGGGGGCCGTCAGGGACAACACCCCTGACGGCCCCCTACGCGTCCCCTAGGGCGCCCGTTCCGAAAAGAATCGGGAAATCCCTAAAGAAAAGGTTGGGAAAACCTTAGAAAAATGCCGTTTCTCAGACGCCGAGCTCCTTGTCGATGAACGCGAAGATCTCGTCGTCGTCGGCGGTGTCGAGCCGGTCGTTGATGCCGTCCTCGCCGTCCGCGGCCGTGTAGCGGGCCAGCAGTGCCTGCAGCCGCTTCACGACGTTGGCGCGCGCGTCGTCGTCCAGTTCGGTCCGCACGGCGACGCCCTCCAGCCGCTCCAGCTCGTCCAGCACCGGCGTGGCCACCTGCTCGGTCAGCCCCAGCTGTTCGCTGAGGTAACCGACCAGGGCGGTCGACGTCGGGTAGTCGAAGATCAGCGTGGCCGGCAGCGCCAACCCGGTCGCCGCGCCCAGCGTGTTGCGCAACTCCACCGCGGACAGCGAGTCGAAGCCGAGCTCGCCGAACGGGCGGTCCGGTTGCACCGCGTCGATCCCGCTGTGCCCGAGCACCGCGGCCACCCTCGCCCGCACCGCGTCCAGCAGCAGCCGGTCCCGTTCCATCGGGCTGACCGCGGCCAGCCTGTGCACCAGGTCCGGCTCGCCGTTCTCCTTCGGTGCAGGCGTGTCCGCCGCCCCGGTCAGCTCCGCGAGCAGCGGGGCCGGCCTGGCCGAGGTGAACACGGCGGAGAAGAGCGTCCAGTCCACGTCGGCCAGGGTGATCGTGGTGTCCTGCTGCGCCATCGACTCGCGCAACGCGGACACCGCGCGCTCGGCGGACATCGCGGTCACGCCGCGGCGGCGCAGGTGTTCCGCCACCTCTTCGTCCGCCATCCCGCCGTCCGCCCACGGACCCCACGACACCGACAGCGCCGTGAGCCCTCGGGCTCGCCGCGACTCGGCCAGTCCGTCGAGCGCGGCGTTCGCGGCCGAGTACGCCGCCTGCCCGCCACTGCCCCACGTGCCGGCGATGGACCCGAACAGCACGAACGCGTCCAGCTCCCGCTCGCCCAGCAGGTCGTCGAGGTGCCGGGCGCCGTCGACCTTGGCCGCCAGCACGGCGCCGAACTCGGTCAGGTCGTGGTCCTCGATCGGGCAGAACAGGTCGGTGCCCGCCGCGTGCACGACGGTGTCCGGCGGGTACAGCTCCACCAGCGACTCGACCGACGACCGGTCGGCGACGTCGCACGCCAGCACGGTCACCTTGGAGCCCAGTCCTTCGAGCTCCGCGACCAGGTCCAGCGCACCGGGCGCATCCGGCCCGCGGCGCGAGGTGAGCACCAGGTGCTCGGCGCCCGCGCCCGCCATCCACCGGGCCACGTGCCCGCCCAGCGCACCCGTGCCGCCGGTGATCAGCACCGTGCCGCGCGGCGACCACTCCTCCGCACCTGCCTGCGCGGGTGCGGCGGCGAGCCGGCGGCCGAACACGCCGTCCGGCCGGATGGCGACCTGGTCCTCGGTTCCCGTCAGGACACCGGCGAACCGGTCCAGCACCGTCTCGTCCACGGTGGACGGCAGGTCGACCAGGCCACCCCAGCGGTCGGGGTGTTCCAGCGCGACCACTCGGCCGAGGCCCCACAGGCCCGCGGCCACCGGGTCGACGCTTTCGTCGCCCACGGCCACGGCACCGCTCGTGACGCTCCACAGCGGAGCGTCGACGACGGCGTCCCCGAGCGCCTGCACCAGCACGACCATGGACGCGGCGTCGTCGACGAACGACAGCACCCCGTCGGCCGGTCCTTCGGCCATCAGCAGCTCGGACAGCAGCGTGCGGTCGGTCGACGCGCTGACCGGGACGATCTCGACACCCCGTGCGGTCAGGCCCGTGAGCACCACCGGGTCCGCCTCGCCGACGGCGAGCCAGCGTCCGGTCGCGGCCGCACCGGTCTCGACCGGCGTCCACCCCACCCGGTAGCGGCTGCTTGCCTCCACCGAGCGGCGCTTGGTGCCGCTCCCGAGCCAGAAGTGCTCGTGCTGGAACGCGTACGTGGGCAGGTCGACCCGCCGCGCACCCGTTCCCGCGTAGAACTTCGCCCAGTCGACCTCGACACCGCGGGCGTGCACCTTGCCGAGCGCGGTCAGCAGCGACCGCGTCTCGTCCCGGCCCTTGCGCAACGCCGGGACGAACTCGGGCCCGCCGCCCAGGGCGGACAGCACCGCGTCCGGGCCGAGTTCCAGGAACGTCGACACACCGCGTTCGGTGAGCTCCGCGACCGCGTCCGCGAACCGGACCGTGCCGCGCACGTGCCGCACCCAGTACTCCGGGTCCGTCACCTCGCCCAGCATGGCGATCTTCGGCTCGTGGAACGCGAGTTCCGTGACCACGGCGCGGAAGTCGTCCAGCATCGGGTCCATCAACGGCGAGTGGAACGCGTGCGACACGGCCAAGCGCTTCGACTTGCGGTCCGGGAAGAGTGCGATCACCTGCTCGACCGCGGCCTCGTCGCCGGCGACGACCACCGCGTCCGGCCCGTTGATCGCCGCGAGCGAGACCAGGTCACCCAGGTGAGGCGTGACCTCGTCCTCGGTGGCCTGCAACGCGACCATCGCCCCGCCCTCGGGCAGCGCCTGCATCAACCGCGCACGGGCACTGATCAACGTGGCCGCGTCCTCCAGGGACAGCACACCGGCGACGTGGGCCGCCGCGATCTCACCGATCGAGTGCCCCGCCAGGAAGTCCGGCCTGACGCCCCACGACTCGACGAGCCGGTACAAAGCAACTTCCAGCGCGAAGATCGCCGGTTGCGTGAACTCGGTGCGGTCCAACTCCTCGTCCCGCACATCAACCAGAGCAGCAACCTCGTCGAACGCCTTGGCGTACACGGGGAACGCCTCGTACAGCTCACGGCCCATGCCGACCCGCTGACTGCCCTGACCGGTGAACAGGAACGCCAACCGGCCCGGCACCACCGTCGCGGGTGCGACCGCGGCCAGTTCACGAACGAGTTCGTCCTGGTCGGCGGCGACCACCACGGCCCGGTGGTCGAACCGGGCCCGCGTCGTCGCGAGCGAGAAGCCGAGGTCCGTCAGGTCCACCGGCTCCGACGCGGCCAGGCGTTCCGCCTGCTCCCGCACCGCTTCCGGCGTCTTCGCCGACAGCACCACCGGCACCAGCGGCAACGGCGTGCGCTCGACCTTCGCCGGCTCCCCTGCGGGAGCCTGCTCGAGGATCGTGTGCGCGTTGGTCCCGCCGATGCCGAACGACGACACCGCGGCGCGGCGCGGCCGGTCGACGGCGGGCCAGTCGCGCGTCTCGGTCAGCAGGTCGACGGAGCCGGAGGCCCAGTCGACGTGCGGGGTGGGCTCTTCCGCGTGCAATGTCTTGGGCGCGACACCGTGCTGCAGCGCCATCACCATCTTGATCACGCCACCGACGCCGGCCGCGGCCTGCGAGTGACCGATGTTGGACTTCAAGGAGCCCAGCAGCACCGGCTCGTCGCGGTCCTGACCGTAGGTCGCGAGCAGCGCCTGCGCCTCGATCGGGTCGCCGAGCGGGGTGCCGGTGCCGTGGCCCTCGATCACGTCGACGTCCGAAGTGGACAGACCGGCGTTCGCCAGCGCCTGCCGGATCACCCGCTGCTGCGACGGACCGTTCGGCGCCGTCAACGTGCTCGACGCGCCGTCCTGGTTCACCGCCGACCCCTTCACCACCGCGAGCACCTGGTGCCCGTTGCGGCGCGCGTCCGAAAGTCGTTCCACCAGCACCATGCCGACGCCCTCGGACCAGCCGACGCCGTCCGCGGAGGCCGCGTAGGCCTTCGACCGGCCGTCGGCGGAAAGCCCGCGCTGGCGAGAGAAGTCGACGAACGTCTCGGGCGTGGCCATCACGGTCACACCACCGGCCAGTGCCAGGTCGCACTCACCGGACCGCAGCGCCTGCACGGCCCAGTGCAGGGCGACGAGCGACGACGAGCAGGCGGTGTCGACCGTGACCGCCGGGCCTTCCAGCCCGAAGGTGTAGGAGATCCGGCCGGACACGACGCTGCCGGAGGTGCCGGTGCCGAGGTAGCCCTCGACCTCGTCCGGGATGGAGTCCAGCCCGGTCGCGTAGTCGTGGTACATCAGGCCGGCGAACACACCGGTCCGGCTGCCGCGCACCTTCGCCGGGTCGATGCCCGCGCGTTCGAACGCCTCCCACGAGGTCTCCAGCAACAGGCGTTGCTGCGGGTCCATCGCGAGGGCTTCACGCGGCGAGATCCCGAAGAACGCGGGATCGAACTCGTCGGCGTCGTGCAGGAAGCCGCCGGAGCGGGTGTAGGTCTTGCCGATGGCACCGGGGTCCGGGTCGTACAGCCCGTCGATGTCCCAGCCGCGGCCGGTCGGGAACCCGGTGATCGCGTCCTGGCCGTCCACCACCAACCGCCAGAGGTCCTCCGGCGACGTGACGCCGCCGGGGAAGCGGCAGGCCATGCCGACGATCACGATCGGGTCGTTGTCGACGACCCGCACCGGCACGACCGCCTCGACGACCTCTTCCTCACCCACGAGTTCGGTGCGCAGGTGCGTCGCCAGTGCGATCGAGGTCGGGTAGTCGAACACCACCGTCGCCGGCAGTCGCAGACCCGTCGCGGCGCCGAGCGCGTTGCGGAGTTCGACCGCGGACAACGAGTCCAGGCCCATCTCGACCAGTCCACGCCCCGGCTCCACCACGTTCTGGTCGCGGTAACCGAGCACGGTCGCCACCTGCGTGCGGACCAGGTCCAGCAGCAGACGGTCCTGCTCCTCGGTGGACAGTCCGACCAGCTGCTTCGACCACTGCCGCGACTCCGCCGACGACTTGGCCGCCGTCCGGCGCTTCGGCACCCGCACCAGACCCCGCAGCAGCGTGGGAACGTCGGCGCTGGTCCTCAGCACGGCGGTGTCGAGCTTCATCGGCACGACCAGGGCCGCGTCCGTACGCAGGGCGGCGTCGAACAACGCGAGACCGTCCGCGATCGGCAGCGCGGGCATGCCCGCCCGGGCGATCCGGGCCAGGTCCGCGGCCGACAGGCCGGCGCCCATGCCCGTGGTCTGCTGCCACACGCCCCAGGCCATCGACACCGCGGGCAGGCCGTGCGCCCGGCGGTGAGCTGCCAGGCCGTCGAGGAACGTGTTGGCCGCCGCGTAGTTGCCCTGTCCGGGAGCGCCGAGCACACCCGACGACGACGAGAACAGGACGAACATCGCCAGGTCCCGATCGCGCGTCAGCTCGTGCAGGTGCCAGGCGGCGTCGGCCTTCGCGCCGAACACCGCGGCGAAGCGTTCCGGCGTCAGCGACTCCAGCACGCCGTCGTCCAGCACACCGGCCGTGTGCACCACACCGCTCAACGAGTCGATGTCGGCGATCACGGCCGCGAGGGCGTCACGATCGGACACGTCGCAGGCCACCACGTCGACCTGCGCGTCCAACTCGGCGACCAGCTCGGCCGCACCCGGTGCGTCCAGGCCGCGGCGAGAGGTCAGCACCAGGTGCCGAACTCCGTGCTCGGTCACGAGGTGACGTGCGAACTCCGCGCCCAGCCCACCGGTACCACCGGTGATCAACACGGTGCCTTCGAGCGGCACGGTCTCGGCGGCCGGCGCGACGGCGACGAGCCGCGGCACGAAGACCCGGCCAGCCCGCACCGCCGTCTCCGGTTCGCCGCTGATCGGTGGCGTGCTCGCCGGATCATCGGTGTCCACCAGCAGGAACCGGTCCGGGTGTTCGGACTGCGCGGTGCGGATCAGGCCGGACACCGCGGCGTGCGCTAGCGACGTCACGTCCTCCCCCGCCACCGACACGGCCCCGGAGGTGACGACCACGAGCTGGTCGCGGTCGCTCGCGAGGAACGCGTGCAGCTCGGCCAGCACGGCGGCGGTCACCTCGTGCAGGTCGCCCGCGGGGACCACCAGCACGTCGGAGGCCTGCTCGAAGTCCTCGGCCGGCAACTCGGTCCACTCGACCTTGTACAACGGGTCGGCGGCCTTGCGCACAGTGCTGATCTCCCGCAACGTCAGCGAGTCGGCGCGCAGCACCGGGGCACCGGCACCGTCGGCGACCAGCACCGACACCGAGCCGTTGCCCTGGGGCGAGATCCTGGCCCGCAGCACGGCGGCTCCCGACGCGAACAGGTGCACGTCGTTCCACGAGAACGGAATCATGCCGGTCCCGGTCTGCCCGATCCCCAGCGCGTGCAGCACCGAGTCGAGCAACGCCGGGTGCACTCCGAACTCGGCGGCCTGACGCAGCTCCGACTCGGGCAGCGCGACCTCGGCGTACAGGTCGTCGCCCGACTTCCACGCGGCCTTCAGACCGCGGAACACCGGCCCGTAGGCCAATCCACCAGCGGCCAGTTCGTCGTAGAGATCAGCGATCTCCACCGCGGTCGCGCCCGCCGGCGGCCACGCGCCCAGCTCGAAGTCCGCTGCGTCGGACTCCGTCAGCACACCGACCGCGTGGGTCGTCCAGACGTCACCCTCGTTCGTCAGCACGGACACCGACCGCCGACCGGCGTCCAGCTCCCCGACCGACACCCGCACACTCGCACCGGCGTCGGTCAGCACCAGCGGCTGCTGCAACAGCAGCTCTTCGACGTGTCCGCAGCCGACCTCGTCACCGGTGCGGACCACCAGTTCCAGCAACGCCGTTCCCGGCACCACCACGGATCCGGCCACCACGTGGTCGGCCAGCCAGCGGTGCGTGCCGAGCGTCAGCTGCGCGGTGCCGACCACTCCACCGTCGGGCATCGGCAGCACCGCGTCCAGCAGCGGGTGCACGGCCGAACCCCGCCCGGCGACGTGGCCGGAGCCCTCCAGCCAGAACCGCTCGCGCTGGAACGCGTACGTCGGCAGCTCCACCCGCCGCGCACCGGACCCCGCGAAGTACGCGGCCCAGTCCACCGCCACGCCACGGCTGTGCAGCGCACCGACCGCCTGGACCAGGGTCCTGACCTCGGAACGGTCCTTGCGCAGCCCGGCGACCAGCACCGCGTCCGTCACGCTCTCGGCACCCATCGCCGCGAGCACACCGTCCGGACCCAACTCCAGGAACGTGGAGACTCCCCGGCCTTCCAGGGTCGTGATCGCGTCGGCGAACCGCACCGCCTCGCGAACGTGCCGCACCCAGTACTCCGGGTCCGTCACCTCGCCGAGCATGGGGATCCGGGGCTCGTGGAACGTGAGTTCCGTGACGACAGCACGGAAGTCGTCCAGCATCGGATCCATCAGGGGCGAGTGGAACGCGTGCGAAACACTGAGCCGCTTCGACTTCCGGTCCGCGAACCGCGCCACCACGGCCTCGACCGCGGCCTCATCACCCGCGACGACGACCGAGTTCGGCCCGTTGATCGCGGCGATGGACACCAGCTCGGTCAGATGCGGCAGGACCTCGTCCTCGGTGGCCTGCAACGCCACCATCGCACCGCCCTCGGGCAACGCCTGCATCAGCCTCGCCCGAGCCGAGATCAACGTGGCCGCGTCTTCCAGCGACAGCACACCGGAAACGTGCGCGGCAGCGATCTCACCGATCGAGTGCCCGGCCAGGAAGTCCGGCCGGACACCCCACGACTCCACCAACCGGAACAACGCCACCTCGAGCGCGAAGATTGCCGGCTGCGTGAACTCCGTCCGATCCAGCTCCTCATCCCGCACGTCGACCAGAGCAGCGACCTGGTCAAAAGCCTTGGCGTAAGCGGGGAACGCGTCGTACAGCTCACGGCCCATCCCGACCCGCTGGCTGCCCTGACCGGTGAACAGGAACGCCAACCGGCCACCGACCACCGACCCAGACGACAGGTTCCGCAAACCAGCACGCAGATCCTCGTGGTCCGCCGCGACCACCACAGCACGGTGCTCCAGCACCGCACGGGTCGTCACCGACGAGAACCCGAGGTCCGTCAGGTCACCGGAGTAGTCCAGCAACTGGTCCGCCTGGGCCTGCAACGCCTCGGGAGTCTTGCCGGACAACACGACCGGCACCACGGCAGGAGCGACCCGCTCCGCCACAGCACCCTCGACCACCGGAGCCTGCTCCAGAATCGCGTGCGCGTTCGTTCCGCTGTAGCCGAACGACGACACACCGATCCGGCGCGCGTGACCCGTCTCGGGCCACGGCACGGTCTCCGTCGCCAGCTCGACCGCACCGGCGCTCCAGTCGATCTGCGCGGACGGCGCGTCCACGTGCAACGTCTTCGGCACGACCCCGTGCCGCATGGCCAGCACGGCCTTGATCACCGCGGCCACACCCGCGGCCGCCTGCGTGTGCCCGATGTTCGACTTCACCGAACCGAGCAACAACGGCGTCCGGCGGTCCTGGCCGTAGGTCGCCAGCAGCGCCTGGGCCTCGATCGGGTCACCCAACGCGGTACCCGTGCCGTGCGCCTCCACCACATCGACGTCCGAAGTGGACAGACCGGCGTTCGCCAGCGCCTTGCGGATCACCCGCTGCTGCGACGGACCGTTCGGCGCCGTCAAACCGTTCGAAGCACCGTCCTGGTTCACGGCGCTGCCCCGGATGACGGCCAGCACCTCGTGTCCGTTGCGCTGGGCGTCCGACAGCCGCTCGACGAGCAGCATGCCGGCACCCTCGCCCCACGACGTGCCGTCAGCACCGTCCGCGAACGCCTTGCACCGCCCGTCCAGCGCGAGCCCGCGCTGCCGGGAGAAGTCCACGAACGCGGCGGGCGACGACATGATCGTCACACCACCGGCCAGCGCCAGGTCGCACTCACCGGTGCGCAGCGCCTGGGCCGCGAGGTGCAGCGCCACCAACGAAGAAGAGCAGGCCGTGTCAACCGTGACCGCAGGGCCCTCGAAGCCGAACGTGTAGGAGATGCGGCCCGAGAACACGCTCGCCGCGGTGCCGGTGCCGAAGTAACCCTCGACCTCAGCCGGCAGCGACGTCAGCTGCGAGCCGTAGTCCTGCCCGTTGGTGCCGGCGAACACACCGACCTGACCGCCGCGCAACGAGGTCGGGTCGATCCCCGCCCGCTCGAACGCCTCCCACGAGGTCTCCAGCAACAAGCGCTGCTGCGGGTCCATCGCCAGCGCCTCACGCGGCGAAATGCCGAAGAACACCGGGTCGAAGTCACCGACACCGTCGACGAACGCACCCTCGCGGGCGTACGACTTGCCCACCGCGTCCGGGTCCGGGTCGTAGAGGTCCGCCAGGTCCCAGCCCCGGTCGGTCGGGAACCCGGTCACCGTGTCGACACCGTCGAAGACGAGGTCCCACAACTGTTCGGGAGACGTGACCCCACCGGGGAACCGGCACGCCATCGCGACGATCGCGATCGGCTCGTCCGTCCGGACCGCGGCCGTCTCCACCACCTCGGCCTGTGCGCCGACGAGCTCCGACCGCAGGTGCTCGGCGAGCACGACCGGCGTCGGGTAGTCGAACACCAGCGTGGCCGGCAGTTTCAGCCCGGTCGCGGTGGCGATCGCGCCGCGGAACTCCACGGCGGTCAGCGAGTCGAAGCCGAGGTCCTTGAACGCCCGTCCGGAGTCGACGGCGTCGTCCGCACCCAGCACGGCGGAGACCTGCTCACGCACCAGCTCCACCAGCAGGTGCCGCTGGTCGCTCTCGGACAGACCCCTCAACCGAGCCAGCACGTCGGGGTTGCCGACCGGGCCGGACGACAACGCCTTGCGCACCTGGGGAAGGTCCGCCAGCAGCGGGCTGGGGCGCACGGACGTGAACAGCGGGGCGAACTTCTCCCACTCCACGTCCGCGACCACCACCGCGCCGGCGTTCGACCCGACCGCGCGCCGCAACTCGGCGAGCGCCAGATCCGGCGCCATCAAACGGATGCCACGCGCCCTCAGGTGCTCTTCAGCACCGCCTTCGGTGGCCATACCGCCGTCGGCCCACGCACCCCAGGCAACCGACACGGCACTCAGTCCATGCGCCCGGCGCGACTCGGCCAACGCGTCCAGGTAGGCGTTCGCGGCCGCGTAGGCGGCCTGGCCACCCGCACCCCACACACCGGCGATCGACGAGAACAGCACGAACGCGTCCACGTCGCCGACCAGCTCGTCGAGAAGCCTGGCGCCGTCGACCTTGGCCGCCAGCACGTTCCCGAACTCGGTCAGGTCCTGCTCCGCCAACGGCGAGAAGATCTCCACACCCGCCGCGTGCACGACGGCGTCCGGCGGATACTCCGCCAGCACCGCCGCCAGCGCATCCCGATCCGCCACGTCACAAGCCACCACCGTGACGGGAACGTCCAGCTCCGCCACCAATTCCGCTGCGCCAGGAGCGTCCATGCCCCGGCGAGACGTCAGCACCAGGTGCTCGGCACCCGCACCCGCGAGCCACCTCGCCACCCGGCTGCCGAGCGCACCCGTGCCACCGGTGATCAGCACCGTCCCTCGCGGCGACCACTCGGTGGTACCGACGCTCGTGGAGACGAGCCTCCTGCCGAACACACCGTCCGCCCGGATCGCGACCTCGTCCTCGCCACCCGTCAGGACGGCGACGAGCCGGTCCAGCACCTTCTCGTCCACAGTGGACGGCAGGTCGACCAGGCCACCCCAGCGGTCGGAGTGCTCCAGCGCGACCACCCGGCCGAGGCCCCAGATCTGCGCCGGCTCCGGGACGACCACGACGTCGTCACGACCGGTCGACACCGCACCGCGGGTCACACACCACAGCTTCGCATCGAGGTCACGAGCCAGCGAGACCGTGTCGAGCACGTCCGCGCACAACGACAACACACCGTCGAAATCGCTCTCCGGCACCGAACCCGGACCCGCGACGACAACGTCAAGACCCCGCGCGACGAGTCCGTCGACCAACGCCGACTCGTCCTGATCAGCAACGACCAACCAGCGACCCGAGATCTGCCCGGAGACGGTGACCGGCCGCCACTCGACCCGATAGCCCCACCCGGAATCACGCGACTCCGCGCCGAGCCAGAACCACTCGTGCTGGAACGCGTAGGTCGGCAACACGGTCTTCGTGGCGCCCGAACCGGCGAAGTAGGCCGTCCAGTCGACGTCCTGCCCGCGCTCGTGCAGGACACCCAACGCCCGCACCAGCGTCTCGGCCTCCGGCCGGCCCTTGCGCAGGCCCGCGACCAGCACCGCGTCCGACACGCTCTCCGCACCCATCGCGGTGAGCACGCCGTCCGGGCCCAGCTCCAGGAACGTCGAGACGCCCCGCTCCTCCAGAGTCGTGACCGCTTCGGAGAACCGCACCGTGGCCCGCACGTGCCGCACCCAGTACTCCGGGTCGGTCACGTCGCCCAGCATGGCGATCCGAGGCTCGTTGAACGTCAACTCCGAGACCACGGCCCGGAAGTCGTCCAGCATCGGGTCCATCAACGGCGAGTGGAACGCGTGCGACACGCTGAGCCGCTTCGACTTGCGGTCCGGGAACTGCGCGACCACCTGTTCAACAGCAGCCTCGTCACCCGCGACGACCACGGACGAAGGCCCGTTGACCGCCGCGATCGAGACCAGGTCCGTGAGCAGCGGCAGCACTTCCGCTTCGGTGGCCTGCAACGCCACCATCGCACCACCCTCGGGCAGCGCCTGCATCAACCGAGCACGGGCCGTGATCAACGTGGCCGCGTCTTCCAGCGAGAGCACCCCGGAGACGTGCGCCGCCGCGATCTCACCGATCGAATGGCCGGCCAGGAAGTCCGGTCGGACACCCCACGACTCGACCAACCGGAACAACGCGACTTCGAGCGCGAAGATCGCCGGCTGCGTGAACTCCGTCCGGTCCAGGTCCTCGTCACGAACGTCAACCAGAGCCGCGACCTCGTCGAACGCCTTCGCATAGGCGGGGAACGCGTCGTACAACTCACGACCCATCCCCACCCGCTGACTGCCCTGACCGGTGAACAGGAACGCCAACCGGCCACCGACCACCGAACCAGGAGTCAGGTTCCGCAAACCAGCGCGCAGATCCTCGTGGTCCGCCGCGACCACCACAGCACGATGCTCCAGCAACGCCCGCGTCGTCACCGACGAGAACCCGAGATCCGCGAGATCAGCCGAAACGTCCAGCAGCCGATCCGCCTGGGCCTGCACAGCGGCCGCGGTCTTGCCGGAAAGCACGACCGGCACCACAGGCAGCGGCTTGCGCTCCACGACAGGAGCATCGACCACCGGGGCCTGCTCGATGATCGTGTGCGCGTTCGTCCCGCCGATGCCGAACGACGACACCGCCGCGCGCCGCGGCCGGTCGACCGCGGGCCAGTCCCGCGCCTCGGTCAGCAGCTCGACCGCCCCGGACTCCCAGTCCACGTGCGGGGTCGGCTCCTCCGCGTGCAACGTCTTCGGCGCGACGCCGTGCTGCAGCGCCATGACCATCTTGATCACGCCACCGACGCCGGCCGCGGCCTGCGAGTGACCGATGTTCGACTTCAACGAGCCGAGCAGCACCGGCTCGTCGCGGTCCTGACCGTAGGTCGCCAGCAGAGCCTGCGCCTCGATCGGGTCACCCAGCTTCGTGCCGGTGCCGTGACCCTCGATCACATCGATGTCCGAAGTGGACAGACCAGCGCTCGCAAGCGCTTGCCGGATGACTCGCTGCTGCGACGGGCCGTTCGGCGCGGTCAACGTGCTCGACGCGCCGTCCTGGTTCACCGCCGAACCACGCACCACCGCAAGAACCTCGTGCCCGTTGCGACGAGCGTCCGACAACCGCTCCACCAGGAGCATGCCGACACCCTCGGACCAGCCGACGCCGTCCGCGGAGGCCGCGTAGGCCTTCGACCGGCCGTCCGCCGAAAGCCCGCGCTGGCGCGAGAAGTCGACGAAGGTCTCCGGGGAGGCCATCACGGTCACACCACCGGCCAGTGCCAGGTCGCACTCACCCGACCGCAGCGCCTGGACCGCCAGGTGCAACGCCACCAAGGACGACGAGCACGCCGTGTCGACGGTGATGGCCGGGCCCTCCAGCCCGAACGTGTAGGACACCCGGCCGGACAGCACGCTGCCCGACACACCCGTGCCGACGTAACCGCTGACCTCCTCCGGGATCGTGATCGGCCCGGTCGCGTAGTCGTGGTACATCAGGCCCGCGAACACGCCCGTCCGGCTGCCGCGCACCCGCACCGGGTCGATGCCCGCGCGTTCGAACGCCTCCCAGGAGATCTCCAGCAGCAACCGCTGCTGCGGGTCCATCGCCAGCGCCTCACGCCGGGTGATGCCGAACAGCGCGGGGTCGAACTCGCCCGCGTCGTGCAGGAAGCCCCCGGAACGGGTGTAGCTCTTGCCTGCGGCATCGGGGTTCGGGTCGTAGAGCCCGTCGACGTCCCAGCCGCGGTTGGTCGGGAAGGAGGAGATGGCGTCGGTCCCGGAATCGACCAACCGCCACAGGTCCTCCGGTGACGTGACGCCGCCGGGGAAGCGGCAGGCCATGCCGACGATCACGATCGGGTCGTCGTCGGTGACCCGCACGGGCGCGACCGCCTCGGCGACCTGCTCCTCGCCCACGAGTTCCGTGCGCAGATGTGCCGCAAGTGCGATCGAGGTCGGGTAGTCGAACACCAAGGTCGCCGGCAGTCGCAGACCGGTCGCGGCACCGAGCGCGTTGCGCAACTCCACCGCGGACAACGAGTCCAGGCCCATCTCGACCAGGCCACGCCCCGGCTCCACCACGTTCTGGTCGCGGTAACCGAGAACAGCCGCCACCTGCGTGCGGACCAGGTCCAGCAGCAGACGGTCCTGCTCCTCGGTGGACAGTCCGACCAGCTGCTTCGACCACTGCCGGGACTCCGCCGACGACTTGGCCGCCGTGCGGCGCTTCGGCGCCCGCACCAAGCCCCGCAGCAACGCGGGCACCTCGGCGCTCGTCCTGAGCACCGTCGTGTCGAGCTTCATCGGCACCACCAGCGCCGCGTCCGCGCGCAGACCGGCGTCGAACAACGCCAGCCCGTCCGCGATCGGCAACGCGGGCATGCCCGCCCGGGCGATCCGGGCCAGGTCCGCGGCCGACAGGCCGGCACCCATGCCCGTGGTGCTCTGCTCCCACACACCCCACGCCATCGACACCGCGGGCAGACCGTGCGCCCGGCGGTGAGCCGCCAGGCCGTCCAGGAACGTGTTGGCCGCCGCGTAGTTCGCCTGGCCCGGCGCGCCGAGCGCGCCCGACGCCGACGAGAACAGGACGAACATCGCCAGGTCCAGGTCCTGGGTCAGCTCGTGCAGGTGCACCGCGGCGTCGACCTTGGGCGCGAACACCGTGTCGAAACGCTCCGGCGTCAACGACTCCAGAACGCCGTCGTCCAGCACACCAGCCGTGTGCACCACACCGATCAGATCCTCGACACCCGCGAGCACCGCGGCCAAAGCCGAGCGATCGGACACGTCACAGGCCACGACCTCGACCTGCGCGTCCAGCTCCGCCACCAGCTCGGCCGCGCCCGGCGCGTCCAGGCCACGACGAGAAGTCAGCACCAAACGCCGCACACCGTGCTCAGCGACCAGGTGACGCGCCAACTCCGCACCCAGCCCACCGGTACCACCGGTGATCAGCACCGTGCCGTCGAGCGGCACGGCCTCGGCGGCCGGCGCGACGGCGACGAGCCGCGGCACGAAGACCTTGCCCGCTCGCACCGCCGTCTCCTGCTCACCGCTGATCAGCGGGACGGTCGCGGGATCGTCGGTGTCCACCAGCAGCAGCCGGTCCGGGTGCTCGATCTGCGCCGAGCGCACCAGGCCGGACACCGCGGCGTGCGCGAGCGAGGTCACGTCCTCCCCCGCCACCGACACCGCGCCGGACGTCACCACCACGAGCTGGTCGCGGTCGCTCGCCAGGAACGTCTGCAACTCCGCCAGCACCGCGGCCGTGACCTCGCGCGGGTCGCCCGCGGGGACCACCAGCACGTCGGAGGCCTGCTCGAAGTCCTCGGCCGGCAGCTCCGTCCACCCGAGGGCGTACAGCGGGTCGGCGGCCTTGCGGACCGAGCCGATCTCCCGCAACGCCAGCGAGTCGACGCGCAGCACCGGGGCGCCTGCCCCGTCGGCGGCCAGCACCGACACCGAGCCGTTGCTCGCGAACGAGATCCGGGCGCGGAGCACCGCGGCACCCGAGGCGAACAGGTGCACGTCGTTCCACGAGAACGGCACCGTGCCCGTCCCGGTCTGCCCGATCCCCAGCGCGTGCAGCACCGAGTCCAGCAACGCCGGGTGCACACCGAACCCGGCGGCCTGACGCAGCTCCGACTCCGGCAGCGCGACCTCGGCGAACAGGTCGTCGCCCGACTTCCAGGCCGCCTTCAGACCGCGGAACACCGGCCCGTACACGAGCCCGCTCGCGGCCAGAACGTCGTAGAGATCGGTGATCTCCAGCTCGGTCGCGCCGGCCGGCGGCCACGCGCCCAGCTCGAAGTCCGGCGCCTCGGACTCGGTCAGCACGCCGACCGCGTGGGTCGTCCAGACATCGCCTTCCTGCGCCTGCAGGGTGACCGGCCTGCGACCGCCGTCGAGCTCACCGACCTGCACCCGCACGCTCACACCGGCGTCGGTCAGCACCAGCGGCTGCTGCAACAACAGCTCTTCGACGTGCCCGCAGCCGACCTCATCGCCCGTGCGGACCACCAGCTCCAGCAACGCCGTCCCCGGCACCACCACCGACCCGGCCACCACGTGGTCGGCCAGCCAGCGGTGGGACGTCGTGGACAGCCGCGCGGTGCCCAGCACCCCGCCGTCGGGCATCAGGAAGACGGCGCCCAGCAACGGGTGCTCGGCCGAGTCCTGTCCGACGACCGCGCCGGTGCCTTCGAGCCAGAACCGCTCGCGCTGGAACGGGTAGGTGGGCAGATCCACCTGCCGCGCACCGGACCCCGCGAAGTACGCGGCCCAGTCCACCGGCACGCCACGGCTGTGCACCGCACCGACCGCCCGCACCAGCGACTCGGCCTCCGGGCGGCCCTTGCGCAGCCCGGCGACCAGCACGGCGTCCGTGACGCTCTCCGCGCCCATCGCCGTGAGAACGCCGTCCGGCCCCAGCTCCAGGAACGTCGACACGCCATCGGATTCCAGCGCGCGCACAGCGTCCGCGAACCGGACCGTGGCACGCACGTGCCGCACCCAGTACTCCGGGTCCGTCACGTCACCGAGCATCGCGATCCGAGGCGCGTTGAACGTCAGCTTCGACACCACGGCGCGGAAGTCGTCCAGCATCGGGTCCATCAACGGCGAGTGGAACGCGTGCGAAACACTGAGCCGCTTCGACTTCCGGTCCACGAACCGCGCCACGACCTGTTCGACCGCAGCCTCGTCACCCGCGACGACCACGGACGAAGGCCCGTTGATCGCCGCGAGCGAGACCAGGTCACCCAGGTGAGGCGTGACCTCGTCCTCGGTGGCCTGCAACGCCACCATCGCACCGCCCTCGGGCAACGCCTGCATCAGGCGTGCCCGAGCGGAAATCAACGTGGCCGCGTCTTCCAGCGACAGCACACCGGAAACGTGCGCGGCAGCGATCTCACCGATCGAGTGCCCCGCCAGGAAGTCCGGCCGGACACCCCACGACTCGACCAACCGGAACAACGCGACTTCCAGCGCGAAGATCGCCGGCTGCGTGAACTCCGTCCGGTCCAGCTCCTCGTCACGAACATCAACCAGAGCCGCGACCTCGTCAAAAGCCTTGGCGTAAGCGGGGAACGCGTCGTACAGCTCACGGCCCATCCCGGCCCGCTGACTGCCCTGACCGGTGAACAGGATCGCCAACCGGCCCTCGGAGGCAGCGGTCGACGAGCCGTTGACGACGGTCTCCAGCTCAGCCTTCAGATCATCGGTGACCGCGAGCACGGCCCGGTGCTCCAGCCTGGCCCGGCCGACCGCCAGCGAGAAGCCGAGATCCGTCAGATCACCCGAGTACTCCAGCAACGACGACGCCTGCGCCTGCAACGCTTCCGGGGTCTTACCGGACAGCACCACCGGCACCACGCCAGGAGTGACGCGCTCCACCACAGCACCCTCGACGACCGGGGCCTGCTCGATGATCGCGTGCGCGTTCGTGCCGCTGTAGCCGAACGACGACACACCGGCCCGGCGGGCATGACCCGTCTCGGGCCACGGCACGGTCTCCGTCGCCAGCTCGACCGCACCGGCGCTCCAGTCGATCTGCGGCGACGGCGCGTCCACGTGCAGCGTCTTGGGCACGACCCCGTGCCGCATCGCCAGCACCATCTTGATCACCGCGGCGACACCGGCGGCGGCCTGCGTGTGCCCGATGTTCGACTTCATCGACCCCAGGAGCAGCGGCACCTCGCGGTCCTGGCCATAGGTGGCGAGAAGAGCCTGCGCCTCGATCGGGTCACCCAACGCGGTACCGGTGCCGTGCGCCTCCACCACGTCGACGTCCGAAGTGGACAGCCCGGCGTTGGCCAGGGCCTTGCGGATGACGCGCTGCTGCGACGGACCGTTCGGCGCCGTCAGGCCGTTGGAGGCGCCGTCCTGGTTGATCGCGGTGCCACGAATTACGGCCAGCACCTTGTGACCGTTGCGCTGGGCGTCAGACAGCCGCTCCACGAGCAGCATGCCGACACCCTCGCCCCACGCCGTCCCGTCGGCCCCAGCGGCGAACGCCTTGCAGCGCCCGTCGGCCGCGAGTCCACGCTGCCGGGAGAAGTCGATGAACGCGGCAGGCGACGACATGATCGTCACACCACCGGCCAACGCCAGCGAACACTCACCGTTGCGCAGCGCCTGCACCGCCAAGTGCAACGCCACCAACGAAGACGAACACGCCGTGTCGACCGTGACCGCAGGACCCTCAAAGCCGAACGTGTACGAAATGCGACCGGAGAACACACTCGCCGCGTTACCGGTGCCGAAGTAGCCTTCCAGCTCCGCCGGCACCGTCCCGACCTGCAGTGCGTAGTCCTGGCCGTTGGTGCCCGCGAAGACACCGACCTGGCCACCGCGCAACGAGGTCGGGTCGATCCCCGCCCGCTCGAAGGCTTCCCACGAGGTTTCCATCAACAGGCGCTGCTGCGGGTCCATCGCCAGCGCCTCACGCGGCGAGATCCCGAAGAAGGCCGGATCGAAGTCGCCGACACCGTCGACGAACGCGCCCTCGCGGGCGTACGACTTCCCCGCGGCGTCCGGGTCCGGGTCGTAGAGGTCCGCCAGGTCCCAGCCGCGGTCGGCCGGGAACCCGGTCACGGCGTCGCGGTGGTCGAGCAGCAGCTGCCACAGGTCCTCCGGGGACGTGACGCCACCGGGGTACCGGCACGCCATCGCCACGATCGCGATCGGCTCGTCGGACCGGACGGCCGTCGTGTCGAGCGCCTCGGACTCGACACCCACGAGTTCCGACCGCAGGTGCTCGGCCAGCGCGGCCGGTGTCGGATAGTCGAAGACCACCGTGGCGGGCAGTTTCAGCCCGGTCGCGGTGGCGATCGCGCCGCGGAACTCCACCGCGGTCAGCGAGTCGAAGCCGAGGTCCTTGAACGCGCGTCCGGACTCGACGACGTCCTTGGCGCCCAGCACGGCGGAGACGTGCTCGCGCACCAGCTCCACCAGCAGGTGCCGCTGGTCGTTCTCGGACAGGTCCCTCAACCGGGCCACCACGTCCGCGTTCCCGGCCGGAACGGAGGACAGGGCCTGACGCACCTGGGGAAGGTCCGCCAGGAACGCGCTCGGCCGCACGGAGGTGAACAGCGGGGCGAACTTCTCCCACTCCACGTCCGCGACGACCACCGCACCGGCGTTCGACCCGACCGCGCGCCGCAGCTCCGCAAGCGCCAGCTCCGGCGCCATCAAACGAACACCACGCGCCCGCAGGTGTTCCTCGGTGTCGCCTTCGGTGGCCATGCCACTCTCGGCCCAGCCACCCCAGGCGACCGACGTCGCGGTCAGCCCCCGTGCCCGGCGCGACTCCACGAGACCGTCGAGGTAGGCGTTGGCGGCGCCGTAGGCGGCCTGGCCGCCACTGCCCCAGATGCCCGAGATCGACGAGAACAGCACGAACGCGTCCACGTCGCCGACCAGCGCGTCGAGGTTCCTGGCGCCGTCGACCTTCGCGGCCAGCACGGTCTCGAACTCGGCCAGGTCCTGCTCCGCCAGCGGAGCGGAGATCTCCACGCCCGCCGTGTGCACGACGGCGTCCGGCGGGTACTCCGCCAGCACCGCGGCCAGCGCGTCGCGATCCGCCACGTCACAGGCCACCACCGTGACGGGAACGCCCAGCTCCGCTACCAGTTCGGCCGCGCCGGGAGCGTCCAGGCCCCGGCGAGACGTCAGCACCAGCCTTTCGGCACCCGCACCGGCCAGCCATCGCGCGACCCGGCTGCCGAGCGCACCCGTACCGCCGGTGATCAGCACCGTGCCGCGCGGCGACCACTCGGTGGTGCCGACGCTCGTGGAGACGAGCCTCCTGCCGAACACACCGGACGGCCGGATCGCGACCTGGTCCTCGCTGCCCGCCAGCACCGCGACCAGGCGGTCCAGCGCCCGGTCGTCCAGCTCCGGCAGGTCGACCAGACCACCCCAGCGGTGCGACTGCTCCAGCGCGGCGGCCCGGCCGAGGCCCCAGATCCGGGTCAGGTCCGGATCGACCACGACGTCGTCGCGGCCGGTCGACACCGCGCCGCGCGTCGCGCACCACAGCTTCGCATCGAGGCCGCGCACCAGCGAGATCGTGTCGAGCACGTCCGCGCACAACGACAGCACACCGTCGAATTCGCCGTCCGGCAACGAATCCGGGCCCGCCACGACCACGTCGAGGCCACGCGCCACCAGTCCGTCGACCAACGCCGACTCGTCCTGGTCAGCGACCACCAACCAGCGTCCCGAAACCCGCCCGGAAACGGTGACCGGCCGCCACTCGACCCGATAGCCCCAGCCCGAATCACGCGACTCCGCGCCGAGCCAGAACCACTCGCGCTGGAACGCGTACGTCGGCAGCTCCACCCGCCGGGCGCCGGACCCGGCGAAGTACGCAGCCCAGTCGACCTCGACGCCACGGGCGTGCGCCGCGCCGACCGCCCGCACCAGCGACTCGGCCTCCGGCCGGCCCCTGCGCAGCCCGGCGACCAGCACCGCGTCCGTGACGCTCTCCGCGCCCATCGCCGTGAGGACACCGTCCGGCCCCAGCTCCAGGAACGTCGAAACGCCCCGGCCTTCCAACGTCGTGATCGCGTCGGCGAACCGCACCGCCTCGCGAACGTGCCGCACCCAGTACTCCGGGTCGGTGACGTCGCCCAGCATCGGAATCCGGGGCTCGTGGAACGTCAGACCCGAGACCACGGCCCGGAAGTCGTCCAGCATCGGATCCATCAACGGCGAGTGGAACGCGTGCGACACGGCCAGCCGCTTCGACTTGCGGTCCGCGAACTGCGCCACCACCTGCTCGACCGCGGCCTCGTCACCGGCGACGACCACGGACGAAGGCCCGTTGATCGCGGCGATCGAGACCAGCTCGGTCAGGTGAGGCGTGACCTCGTCCTCGGTGGCCTGCAACGCCACCATCGCACCGCCCTCGGGCAACGCCTGCATCAACCGCGCACGGGCGCTGATCAGCTTCGCCGCGTCCTCGAGCGACAACACCCCGGCGACGTGCGCGGCAGCGATCTCACCGATCGAGTGCCCGGCCAGGAAGTCCGGGCGCACACCCCACGACTCCACCAACCGGAACAACGCCACCTCGAGCGCGAAGATCGCCGGCTGCGTGAACTCCGTGCGGTTCAACGTCTCCTGGTCGTCGATCCGCACGTCGACCAGGTCACTGACCTCGTCGAAGGCGTCCGCGAAGACGGGGAACGCCTCGTACAGCTCCCGGCCCATGCCGGCCCGCTGGCTGCCCTGACCGGTGAACAGGAACGCGAGCCGGCCGCCGGTCGCGGGCTCGGACTCGCCGCGCAGCACGGTCTCCAGTTCCGCGCGCAGGTCGTCGGTGACCGCGAGCACCGCCCGGTGCTCCAGCCGGGCCCGGCCGGTGGCGAGGGAGAACCCGAGGTCCGTCACGTCACCGGAGTAGTCCAGCAGCGCGGAGGCCTGCGCCCGCAACGCCGCGGAAGTCTTGCCGGACAACACCACCGGCACCACGGCCGGCGTCAGCCTCGTCGCGGCGGGTGCCTCGGCGACCGGCGCCTGCTCCAGGATCGCGTGCGCGTTCGTACCGCTGAACCCGAACGACGACACACCCGCCCGCCGCGGCCGGTCGGCCTCCGGCCAGTCCGTGGTCGACGTGGCCAGGTCGATCGCCCCGGCCGACCAGTCGACCTCGGGCGTGGGCTCGTCCACGTGCAACGTCTTCGGCACGATCCCGTGCCGCATCGCCAGCACCATCTTGATCACCGCGGCGACACCGGCGGCGGCCTGGGTGTGCCCGATGTTCGACTTCATCGAGCCCAGCAGCAGCGGAACCTCGCGGTCCTGGCCGTAGGTCGCCAGCAGCGCCTGCGCCTCGATCGGGTCACCGAGCGCGGTACCCGTGCCGTGCGCCTCCACCACGTCGACGTCCGAAGTGGACAGACCGGCGTTCGCCAGCGCCTTGCGGATCACCCGCTGCTGCGACGGACCGTTCGGCGCCGTCAAACCGTTCGACGCACCGTCCTGGTTGATCGCGGTGCCACGCACCACGGCCAGCACCTCGTGACCGTTGCGCTGGGCATCCGACAGCCGCTCGACGAGCAGCATGCCGACACCCTCGCCCCACGCGGTGCCGTCGGCCCCAGCGGCGAACGCCTTGCAACGCCCGTCGGCCGCGAGCCCGCGCTGCCGGGAGAAGTCGATGAACGCGGCAGGCGACGACATGATCGTCACACCACCGGCCAACGCCAGCGAACACTCACCATTGCGCAGCGCCTGCACCGCCAAGTGCAACGCCACCAACGAAGAAGAACACGCCGTGTCGACCGTGACCGCAGGACCCTCAAAGCCGAACGTGTACGAAATGCGACCGGAGAACACACTCGCCGCGTTACCCGTGCCGAAGTAGCCTTCCAGCTCCGGCGGCAACGACGTCAGCTGCGCGCCGTAGTCCTGGCCGTTCGTACCGGCGAAGACGCCGACTTGACCGCCCCGCAACGAGGTCGGGTCGATCCCCGCCCGTTCGAACGCCTCCCACGACGTCTCCAGCAGCAACCGCTGCTGCGGGTCCATCGCCAGGGCCTCACGCCGGGAGATCCCGAAGAACGCCGGGTCGAACTCCCCCGCGTCGTGCAGGAACGCGCCCTCGCGGGCGTAGGTCTTGCCCGCCGCGTCCGGGTCCGGGTCGTAGAGGTCCGCCAGGTCCCAGCCGCGATCCGCCGGGAAGCCGGTCACCGTGTCGACGCCCTCGAAGACGAGGTCCCACAACTGCTCGGGAGACGAGACGCCACCGGGGAACCGGCACGCCATCGCCACGATCGCGATCGGCTCGTCCGTGCGGACCGCCGTCGTGTCCACCGCCTCCGCCTGGCCGCCGACGAGCTCCGCCCGCAGGTGGTCGGCCAGCGCGACCGGGGTCGGGTAGTCGAACACCACCGTGGCCGGCAGCGCGAGCCCGGTGTCCGCCGCGACCACGCCGCGGAACTCCACGGCGGCCAGCGAGTCGAACCCGATCTCCTTGAACGCCTTGTTGGGCTCGATGGCCTCGCCGGAGGAGTGACCGAGCACGGCGGCGGCGTGCCTGCGCACCAGGTCGAGGACGACGTGGCGCTGCTCCTGCTCGCCGAGTCCGGTCAGCTTGGCCGTCAGGCCCGCTCCCGCGTCCTTGCGCACGCCCGCCGCGAGGGCCTCCTTGGCCTGCGGCAGGTCCTGGAACAGCGGGCTGTGCCGTTCGGAGGTGAAGACCGGCGCGAACCGCGCCCAGTCGACGTCCGCGACGGTCACGACGGTCTCGTCCAGTGCGACGGCCTTGCGCAGCGCGCTGAGCGCCAGCGCCGGGTCCATCGCGCGGACGCCGCGCAGCCGCAGGTGTTCCTCGGTGTCCTCGACCGTCGCCATGCCCGCGCCGGCCCAGGCACCCCAGGCCACCGACAACGCGGTCAGGCCACGCGCCCGCCTCGACTCCGCGAGGCCGTCCAGGAAGGCGTTGCCCGCACCGTAAGCGGCCTGGCCGCCACTGCCCCACGTGCTGGCGATGGACGAGAACAGCACGAACGCGTCCACGTCGCCGACCAGCGCGTCGAGGTTCGCGGCGCCGGCCGCCTTGGCGGCGACGACCGCGCGGAAGCCGTCCGGGTCCTCGGCGTCGAGCGACACCAGCGAGTCGACGCCCGCGGCGTGCACGACGGCGTCCGGCGGGTACTCCGCCAGCAAGGCAGCCAACGCGTCGCGGTCCGCCACGTCACAGGCCACCACCGTGACGGGAACAGCGAGCTCCGCCACCAGTTCGGCCGCGCCGGGAGCGTCCATGCCCCGGCGGGAGGTCAGCACCAGGTGCTCGGCGCCCGCGTCCGCGAGCCAGCGGGCCACCTGCGAGCCCAGCGCACCCGTACCGCCGGTGATGAGCACCCTGCCGCGCGGAGTCCACTCCGCGCCGCCCGCCGCGGAGGCCTGCACGAGCCTGCGGCCCAGGACGCGGTGACCGCGCAGGGCCACCTGGTCCTCGTCGCCGGTGAGCACGCACGCGAGCCGGTCCAGCACGCGGCCGTCCACGACGGCGGGCAGGTCGACCAGACCACCCCAGCGGTCGGGGTGCTCCAGCGCGGCCACCCGGCCGACACCCCAGATCTGGGTGAGCGCCGGGTTCACCTCGTCGGCGCGTGCGGCGGACACCGCGCCCCGGGTGGCGCACCAGAGCTTCGCTCCGATGCCCGCGTCCCCGAGCGCCTGGATCAGCACGACGGTCTCGACGACGTCGTCGCACAACGCCAGCACGCCGTCGACGGGACCGGCGGCGGCCAGCGTCTCCGCCAGCGCCACCCGGTCGGCCGACGGGTCGACCCGCACGAGGTCCAGACCGAGGTCGAGGTCCGTGCGGGAGACGAGCAGCCAGCGGCCGGTCGCCCTGGTCCCGCCCTCGGCCAGCCGGCGCCACTCGGCGCGGTAGCGCCACGAGTCCACGATGGAGGAAGAGGCCCAGCCGCGGCGCCACTTCGCCAGCACCGGCAGCAGGTCGGCGAGCGCGGCGGAGTCGGGCAGCGACAGGGAGGCGGTGAGCGAGTCCAGGTCCTCGCGGTCGACGGCGGCCCAGAACTCGGTCTCGTGCCGGTCGACGGAGGTGGGCGCGGACTGGCCGACGAGCCAGAAGCTCTCGCGCTGGAAGGGGTAGGTCGGCAGGTCGACCCGGACCGCGCCGGTGCCCTCGTAGAAACCGGCCCAGTCCACGCGCAGACCGCGCACGTGCAGCCGGGCGAGCGCCGTCACGAGCGAGCGGACCTCGGACCGGTCCCTGCGCAGCACCGGGATGAGCTCGCTGTCGGGCGCGGACTCCGCGGCCATGGCGGTGAGCACGGCGTCGGGGCCGAGTTCGAGGAACGTCGAGACGCCCTTGGCCTTCAACGTCTCCACGGCGTCGGCGAACCGGACGGGCTCGCGCACGTGCTGCACCCAGTACTCGGGCGAGCACAGCTCCTCGGCCGTCACGACCCGGCCGGTCACGGTCGACACGACCGGCACGCGCGGCGCCGAGTAGTCGAGGACCTCTGCGACCCAGCGGAACTCGTCGAGCATCGGTTCCATCAGCGGCGAGTGGAACGCGTGCGACACGGTGAGCCGCTTGGACTGCCGGTCGGGGAACGCCGCGACGACCTCGGCCACCGCGTCCTCGTCACCGGCGATGACGACCGAACCCGGCCCGTTGATCGCGGCGATCGAGACGAGGTCGTGCAGGTGGGGCAGCACTTCTTCTTCGGAGGCGCGCAGGGCCACCATCGCGCCGAGGGCGGGCAGCGCCTGCATCATCCGGCCGCGGGCGGCGACGAGCGCGGAGGCGTCGTCGAGCGACAGCACCCCGGCGACGTGCGCGGCGGCGATCTCGCCGATCGAGTGCCCTGCCACGAAGTCCTGCCGCACGCCCCAGGACTCGAGCGTGCGGAACAGCGCGACCTCGATCGCGAACAGGGCGGGCTGGGTGTACTCGGTGCGGTCCAGCGGGTCCGCGTCGTCACCGAAGACGACGTCGCGCAGCGGCACGTCGAGGTGCGGGTCCAGGTGGCGGCACGCCTCGTCGAACGCCTGCGCGAACACGGGGAGCTGCTCGTGCAGCTCCCGTCCCATCGAGAGCCGCTGGCTGCCCTGACCGGTGAACAGGAACGCGAGCTTGCCACCGGTGCCGCTGCCGGTCAGCAGACCGGGCGAGGAGGTGCCGTCGGCGAGCGCCTGCAGCGCCTGCCGGAAGTCGGAGGGGTCCGCGCCGAGCACGACGGCGCGGTGTTCGAACGGGACGCGCGTCGTGGCGAGCGAGCAGCCGACGTCCACTTCGGACAGTTCGGGCCGCGCGTCGAGGTGCGCCAGCAGGTGCCGGGCCTGGTCGCCGAGAGCCTCCACCGTCTTGGCCGACAACACCCACGGCAGCACGCCCGCCGGGCGTTGCGCCTCCGGCCGCGCGACGGGTTCGGGGACGTACTCCTCGATGATGGTGTGCGCGTTGGTGCCGCTGATGCCGAACGCGGACACGCCGGCCCGCCGCGTGCGCTCGCCCACCGGCCACGGCGCGGCCTCGGTGAGCAGCTCGACCGAGCCCGCGGACCAGTCGACGTGCGGGGACGGCCGGTCGACGTGCAGGGTCTGCGGCAGGCGTTCGTTCTGCAACGCCATGACCATCTTGATCACACCGGCGACGCCCGCGGCGGCCTGCGTGTGACCGAGGTTCGACTTCAGCGATCCCAGCAGCAGCGGCTTGTCGCGGTTCTGCCCGTAGGTGGCCAGGATGGCCTGGGCCTCGATCGGGTCGCCGAGCTTGGTGCCGGTTCCGTGCGCCTCGACGACGTCGACGTCCGCGGTGGACAGACCGGCGTCGACGAGCGCCTGGTGGATGACGCGTTGCTGGGACAGCCCGTTCGGCGCGGTGAGGCCGTTCGAGGCGCCGTCCTGGTTGATCGCCGTGCCCTTGACGATGGCGAGCACGGGGTGCCCGTTGCGCTGGGCGTCGGAAAGCCGCTCCAGCAACAGCATGCCGACGCCCTCGGACCAGCCGGTGCCGTCCGCGTCGGAGGAGAACGCCTTGCACCGGCCGTCGGGCGCGAGCCCGCGCTGGCGACTGAACGCGACCAGCGACCCGGGGCTCGCCATGATCGCCGCACCGCCGGCGAACGCCAGCGTGGCCTCGCCGCGGCGCAGCGTCTGCACCGCGAGGTGCAATGCCACCAGGGAGGCCGAGCAGGCCGTGTCGACGGTGACCGCGGGACCTTCAAGTCCCAGCGTGTAAGCGATGCGACCGGACGCGACGCTGGCGGTGTTACCGGTCAGCAGCGTGCCTTCGTGCTGCTGCGCCTCGTGCAGGCGGGGGCCGTAGTCCTGCTGCTCGGCACCCACGTAGACGGCGGCCGCGCTGCCGCGCAGGGTGCCGGGGTCGATGCCCGCCCGCTCCAGCACCTCCCACGAGGTCTCCAGCAGCAACCGCTGCTGCGGGTCCATCGCGATGGCCTCGCGGGGTGCGATGCCGAAGAAACCGGCGTCGAACAGGTCGGCGTCGTGCAGGAACCCGCCTTCACGGGTGTAGGTCGTGCCCTGCCGCTCGGGGTCGGGGTCGTAGAGGTTCGCGAGGTCCCAGCCGCGGTTGTCCGGGAACTCGCTGATCGCGTCGCCGCCGTCCTCGACGAACGCCCACAGGTCTTCCGGACTGTTGAGGCCACCGGGGAAGCGGCAGGCCATGGACACGATCGCGATCGGCTCGTCGGACGCCGTGTTGGCGGCGGGCGGCAGGATCGGGGCCGCGGACAGTCCCAGCGCCTCGGCCCGCAGGAACGTCGCCACCGCCTCCGGCGTCGGGTAGTCGAACGCCAGCGTGATCGGCAGGTGCAACCCGGTCGCCGCCGTCAGCTTGGCGTGCAGGTCCACCGCCGCGATGGAGTCGAACCCCAGCTCGAGGAACGGCCGGTCGGGCGGGATTTCCTGCGTCCGGCGGAGCACGGCGGCCGAAGCCTGCGCCACGAGGTCGACGAGCAACTGGTGCTGCTCGGCTGCCGGAGCGTGCACGAGTCGTTCCCACGACTCCGCAGCGTTGGTGGAGGTGGACGTGTTGTGCTCTGGCTCGTTCAACGTGACGCTCCACAATCCGAAGGCAGAAAATGCGCGACCGTACGCATCGTTTCCCGGTCGCCCGGACGCAAACACCCCTACCCGGCCCCTAAGAAACCCTTGCGTTCACGGCGTTCCAGGTGGGCCGAGGCGGGGTGCGAAGAACTTGACGGGACGGGTCGTCGCACCGCTGACGGCGCTGCGGACACAGCAAGAGCTCCCTCGCTCGGAGGGAGCTCTTGCGGTCCGGCATCAGGCACCCAGCGCCACGACGTTCCACAGATCGGCGGGAAGGTCCCTGCGCTGTGTGATGTTCAGCTTGCGATAGACCTTGGTGAGGTGCTGCTCCACGGTGGAGACCGTCACGTACAGCTTGGTGGCGATCTCCCGGTTGGTGTGGCCGAGGGCCGCGAGTCCCGCCACCCGGCGTTCCGCGTCGGAGAGCGCGCCCCAGCGGGCCTCCGCCCTGGCCTCTCCCGGCGACGTCTCGGCACGCGCCTCGTTGTCGGGGATGAGCTGGGAGCACAACGTCTCCGCCTGGCAGTCCTTGGCGAGGCGCCACGCGCGGCGGGCCGTGATGCGGGCACGGTCGGGTTGGCCGAGCTCGTGGTACATCTGCGAGAGGTCGGCCAGCACGCGCGCCACCTCCAGCTGGGCCCCGGCGGCCTGCACTTCCTCCAGCGCGCCGTACAGCAGCTGCGAACGCTGCCGGAGGTCCGTGGTGGCGGCCTTGACCCGCATCGCCATGCCGCGGGACGACGAGCGGTCCATGACCGGCAGGGCCAGCTGCTGGTCCGCCAGTTCCCGTGCCTTGGCGTGGTTCCCGAGCCGGGTGTAGACCTCGGCGGCGCCGGCGCGCCACGGCACGATGCCCGGCGAGTCGATCTTCCACTTCACCATCAGCTCGCCACAGGTCAGGAAGTCGCCCAGCGCGGCGTGCAACTGCTCGGTCGCCAGGTGGTAGTGCCCTCGCGCGTAGAGGTAGTGCAGGCCGTAACGGCCTCGGTAGGCGTGCTGCGGCACGCGCTGGCGCATCGCGGCGGCGGCCTCGTCGTAGCGGCCCATCGCGGTGGTGGCGAGGATCAACGTTCCCAGCGCCATGCCGATGCTCGCGCCCCAGATCCGCGGGTCGGCCTTCTCCAGCGCCTCCTGCGCGTGGTCCCGCGCGGTGCCCAGGTCTCCCGTGCGGTACGCCACCTCGGCGCGGACCATCGCCGGCACGCCGTGCCAGCCGGGCGACGAGTGCGGCCCGCGTGCGACCAGCCGGTCGCACCACGTCTTCACGCTGTCGAGCTTCTCCAGGTACAGCAACACGTGCAGCGCGGAGCTGATCTCGTCGGACGGCTCCTCCGCGAGGTTGGCGCTCTGCAGGACGCGTTCCGCGGTCATGATCAGGTTCTCGTCGAGCCGGCCGTCGACGACCTGTGACAGCGCCGTGGCGGCGTCCACCCGCATCCCCGTCCGCACGTCGACCCCGACGGGCTCCAGGCGGATCTGCGGCACGTCGGCGACCAGGTCCGGGTACTCCCCGGCGGTCCACATGCGAGCGATGGCGACCTCGGCCCTGTCGTGGTCGTCGAGCTCCTCGGCCCGGGACACCAGCTTCGCCAGGCCCTCCGCGACGTCGTCGCCCCGTCCGTGCACGACCAGCAGGCGCACGAACCAGGACAGCCCGTGCCCCAGCAGCCTGCCCTCGCGCATGGCCTGTCCCAGCTCGGGCACGTGCTGCAGCACGGACGCGGGCGCCAGGCGTTCCTTGAGGCGCACCAGCATCATCACGAGGTCGACGGGTGCCTGGTCCTCGTGGTCGAGCAGGGCGAACTCCAGGTACTCGACGGCTTCGCAGACCTGGTCGTCGAGGATCGCCGCGTCGGCGGCCTCGCGCAGCAGGGGCAGCGCCCACGCCGGGCAGGCCTCGCCGGACGAGACGAGGTGCGCGGCGACGACACGCCGGTCCTCACCGTCCTGGGAGAGCAGGCACGCGGCGCGCTGGTGCAGTTCCGGGAGGTTCGGCGCGTCGTCGAGCACGGCCTCGCGGATCGCCGGGTCGCGGAAGTCGGTGCCCTGCACCAATCCCATGTCCGCGAGGGTCTCGACGTCCTTGGCCGCGGTCTTCTGGCCGGCGCCCAGCAGGCGGGCCAGCAGCCTGGTGTGGTCGGAGTGCGTGCCCAGCACGGCGAGCGCGTGGGCGGCCTCGCGGATCGCCGGGTCACCGCGGTGCAGGCAACTCATCACGGCCTCGGCGAACCCCTCGCCCGCCACCGGGGCACCGTCGAACGGCGTGCGGTGCTGGTCCTCCAGCAACGCGCGGAGCAGCAACGGGTTGCCACCGGTCATCTCGTGGTACCGCGCGCCGAACTCGTCCGCGATCCGCGAGCCCAGCTCGGCGGCCACGACCTCCGCCACCCCGCGGGGCGACAACAGGCCCACCCAGACGCTGTGGCGGTGGGGGTGGCGCAGGAACTCGGTGTGGAACAGCGAGCGGGGCTCCCGCGCTCCGACGCCCTGGGTGAAGACGACCGCGACGCGCGTCGACCGCAGCCTGCCCAGCACGTGCAGCAGGGCCTCCTTGGACAGCTCGTCCGCGTACTGCACGTCGTCCACGACGATCACGACGGGCCGGGTCTCCGCGATGGCGAGCAACGCCGTGCTCGCCTCGCGGAGCAGGTGCCCGCGCTTCGTGTCCTCGTCCAGCAGCGGGGCCAGGTCGTCGGCGGGGCGGGCCGGGCGGAACTCCTCCGGCACGTTGCGCTGCAGCTGGCTGAACACCCCCAGCGGTAAGGAGCGTTCCCCCGGCGTGCAGGAAGCGCTGAGCAGGAGTGCCTCCGAACGCTGGACCTCCTCGCCGAACGCGTGCAGCAGCGCGGTCTTACCGGTCGCCCTGGCGCCGGTGATCATGGCCACCGCGGACCGGCCTCGCCGGCAGTCCTCCAGCGCGTGCAGGAGGGTGGCCAGTTCGCGCGTTCGTTCGACCAACATCTAGGACCACGTTCCTCTCGCGGTGTTGTTCCCCCTGCCCCGCAGACGAGCGCGCTGCGATCCGGCAGCGACGAGCTCAAGACCGAGGAGGTGTGACACCAGGGCATTCCGGCACTGCGAAAATCAGACCCCGAGAGCCCTTAGTACATCCCCTAGTCAGGCGTCTATTGAGATGCCTGAGCCCGGAAATTAGAGCCTTGATAGCAATGCGATAGAACAGCGCAAATCCGCGATAGTCCCGCTTTTAACAGGGCTCCGAGGAGCAGGAACAGGTCGCGCGAGCCAGGCGCGACGCCCTCAGGCGTGCCCGGTGAACCAAATGCGAAAAATAGCCAGCGAGTACAACTGACGTCGATTTAACACGGATGCGCACACACATGCCACCAAACTCGTCCTTAATAAATACTTCACAAACACGCCCGCAAAGTTCATCTGGCGAACTCGTGCCAATACGCCGCGTCACCGCACCGGCACCGCCCTGGGCACGACAGGGGTCACCCCAGGTCGGACAGGGGTCGGGCAGGGGGTTTCGCCGGGTTGTAGCGCGGTGACGGCGCTACCTAGCGTTGTCGCGTTGGATCTCTCATCCCGTCATTGCCCACCCACCGTCGACTAGGGGCCGAAGCACATGAGGATCGCTTGCTGGCAAACCACCGCGGGTGGTGAGCCCCCGAGGAACCGGTTGCGGGCCACAGCACACGAAGCCGCCGCGGCGGGTGCCCGACTGCTGATCACGGCGGAGGTGTCGCTGACCGGGTACCACCTGGGTCCGCGCAGGCTCCGCCAGCTCGCGGAGCCGGGCGACGGCCCGATGTGCACCGAGGTGGCGGAGATCGCCGCCGAGGCGGGCATCGCGATCGTCTTCGGCTGGCCGGAACTGGCCGACGGCAACGTGTACAACTCCGTCCGCATGGTCGACCACACGGGTGCGACCCTCGCGACCTACCGCAAGACCCACCTGTTCGGCGACATCGACCGGGCGATCTTCGAACCCGGCCAGACCCCCGTCGTGCAGGCGGAGCTCGACGGGCTGACCGTCGGCATGCTGATCTGCTACGACGTCGAGTTCCCGGAGACCGTGCGGGCGCACGCGCTCGCGGGCACCGAACTGCTGGTCGTGCCCACGGCGTTGATGAAGCCGTGGGAGATCGTGGCGCAGACGCTCGTGCACGCACGCGCGCTGGAGAACCAGATCTACATCGCCTATGTGAACTGGTCGGGCTCCGAACGCGAACTCGACTACTGCGGCCTCACCCGCGTGGTCGGGCCGTCCGGCTTCGCGCTGCACGACGACGTGCACGGCGAACAGCTGGTGCTGGCCGACCTCGATCCCGCGCGGATCACGAAGGCCAAGGAGATCAACGACTACGTCGCCGACCGACGGCCGGACCTCTACGGCTCCCTTTCCACCGACCCTGCCTGAACAGGTCACCACCGTCACCCGGGGGTAGCGCACATGGACCAAGGCTTCCCGTCCGACGCCGTTCCGCACGGCCTGCGATCGCCGGTCACGATGTTCGGCCCGGACTTCCCGTTCGCCTACGACGACTGGCTCAACCACCCCGCGGGCCTCGGTGCCGTGCCGGCCTCGGCCCACGGCACCGAAGTCGCGGTGATCGGTGGCGGCATCGCGGGCCTCGTGGCCGCGTACGAGCTGATGAAGCTCGGCCTGCGACCGGTTCTCTACGAGGCCGAGCAGCTCGGCGGCCGGATGCGCTCGGTACCGTTCCGGGAGCACCCGGAGTCGGTCGCCGAGATGGGCGCCATGCGGTTCCCGCTGGCGGCCACGACCCTGTTCCACTACATCGACAAGGTCGGTCTGCGCACCTCGCCGTTCCCCAACCCGCTGTCGCACGAGACCCCCAGCACCGTGGTGGACCTCAAGGGCGTCAGCCACTTCGCGCACACCATGACCGACCTGCCGGTGATCTACCAGCAGGTAGCGGACGCGTGGGAGAAGGCGCTGCACGAGACCGCGGAGCTCTCCGCGATGGCGGACGCGGTGCGCACCCGCGACGTGGCCGCCATCAAGGCGATCTGGAACCGGCTGGTGCCCCGCCTCGACGACGTCTCGTTCTACGGCTTCCTGGCCGGCTCACCGGCGTTCGCCTCGTTCGAGCACCGCGAGATCTTCGGCCAGGTCGGCTTCGGCACCGGCGGCTGGGACACCGACTTCCCCAACTCGATGCTGGAGATCCTGCGCGTCGTCTACAACGGCGCCGACGTCGACCAGCACCGCATCATCGGCGGCAGCCAGCAGCTGCCGACGAGGCTGTGGTCACACGCGCCGGAACGGCTCGACCACTGGCCGGAGGGCACGACGCTCGCCTCGCTGCACCGGCGCGGCGAACCGTTGCCCGCGGCCAAGTGGATGCGCCGCACCGCGCACGGCATCACGGTCGAGGACGCCGACCACGGCATCCGCACGTTCCCCGCCGTGGTGTTCACCGCACAGAGCTGGGCGCTGCTGTCGAAGGTCAAGACCGACGAAGCCCTGCTGCCCCAACCGTTGTGGACCGCGGTCGAACGCACCCACTACATGGGCAGCTCGAAACTCTTCGTCGTGACGGACCGCCCGTTCTGGCTCGACATCGACCCCGACACCGGCCGGCACGTCATGAGCATGACGCTCACCGACCGCATGCCGCGCGGCGTCTACCTGTTCGACGACGGCCCGGACAAGCCCGGCGTGATGTGCCTGTCCTACACCTGGAACGACGACTCGCTCAAACTCGCGACCCTCACCCTCGAGGAACGCCTGGAGGTCGTCCTCGGCTCGCTGGCCGAGATCTACCCCGGCGTGGAGGTGCGCAAGCACATCATCGGCGACCCGGTGACCATCACGTGGGAGACCGAACCGCACTTCATGGGCGCGTTCAAGGCCAACCTGCCGGGGCACTACCGCTACCAGCGCCGGCTCTACACGCACTTCATGCAGGACGGCCTGACGGACGCCCAGCGCGGTCTCTTCCTGGCAGGCGACGACATCTCGTGGTGCGGCGGCTTCGCCGAGGGCGCGGTCACGACAGCCCTGAACGCGGTCTGGGGCGTGCTGCACCACCTCGGGGGCCGCACGCACCGCGGCAACCCCGGCCCCGGCGACGTCTTCCACGAGATCGCCCCGCTCGAACTACCCGACCACTAGCCACTTTCCCTTCCCACCGTCTGGGCCCCGCGATCAGCTGATCGCGGGGCCCAGACGTGTTCCGGCAGCAGACGGGGAAGCGGCCAGCCCGGACGGGTCGAGGCAAGACCTGATCGAAGATGGCTTGAGGAGATGCGAAGCCGCAGGCGAGCCCGTCCGAGCACAAGCACCGCGACGGCGCGGCCGAGCCCGCCAAGACCCAACGCAATGCCGCAGGCGAGCCGACAGTCTTGGCTACACCGTCGAGCCGGTATCGGTGACGTGCCAGCACAAACCCAGCCACGCACCCGAAGGGCTCGGGGCTTGACTTCGGGTGCGAGGTGCTACCCCCGGCGGATCGGCCGGGCGCTTTTCAGCCCGGCCTTTTCCGGACGACCAGCGCCTCGCAAGGGCCCCGAAGATGCTCCTATGGATTGTCAAGCTGTGCTGGGTATGGCGGCGAGGTCTGCGATGAGGCGGGGATAGATCTCGCGGGCGAGGTAGCGTTTGAGGCAGCGGATGA
>NZ_BSTF01000001.1 GCF_030269365.1 Lentzea sp. NBRC 102530 | reverse complement strand
CCGCCCGCATCGCCCAACGCCTGCTCGCCCTAACCGCAGCCATCTGGCACAACCGCGCCACCGGCCAGCCCATCACCCGATCACTGATCGCCTACGACCACTGATCAGTTAGGACTTACTCGTCTAGCTGGGCTTCCCCGGTTCCGCGAACAGCAGATGCCGCACGTGCGCCGGTCCCTCGGCCAGCGCCCGTGCGGCCTCCTGGTTCTGCTGGTCCACGACCGTGCCACGCTCGACGTGCTGGCGCAGGTGCTCCTGCCAGGTCGCCACGGTGAACGTCTCCAGGAACGTCCCGGGCTGCTCGGTGTCGCGGAACAGCCCCCACATCGTCGCGCCGGTGCGCCGTCGTGCCCTGCCGACGCGTTGCATGGCGTCGATGAACGCCTCCTCGTTCTCCGGTGCCACCGGCCACTCCACCGTGACGAGGACCGGTCCGGCGTCGGTGTCGTCGATCTCCGGCGGTTCCTCCCAGTACGTGGCCGGGCTGACGTCGAGCGGCCGGTCGTGCAGCGGCAGCCAGCGGGTCGCGCCGAGCGCGAGGACGACCATCGCCACCGCAGGCACGATCATGGCGGCCTCGAGGCTGTAGACGTCCGCGAGCGCACCCCACACGACGGCTCCGAGCGCCTGGCCGCCCATGAGGATCAGCTGGTAGTAGGCCAGTGCACGGGCTCGCGTCCACGCCGGCAGCAGCACCTGCGCGTTGGCGTTGAACGTCGACAGCGTGGCGATCCAGCAGGCGCCGGTCAGCAGCATCGCGACGATCACCAGCGGGAAGCCGCGGGTCAGCACCGCCGTGCTGGTCGCGGCCGCGTAGACGACCGTCGCGAGCAGCACCATGGCGTTCTTGCTCATGCGCTGCAACAGCTTCGGCACCACGAACGCCCCGCCGATCGCGCCGGCGCCGACGCTGCCGAGCAGCACGCCGTAGCCACTGGCGTCGAGTTCCAGCGGCCCGCGCGCGATGGCCGGCAGCAACGCCCACAGTCCGCTGCCGAACAGGATGAACAACGTCAGCCGCGTCAGCACCCGCCGGAACAACGGCGAGCTGCCCACGTACCGCGCGCCCGTCCGCATGGCGGTGGTGATGTGCTCGGTGCCGAGCGGGCGGTGGTCCGACGGCCGCTTCCACCGGGCGAGCACGATCAGCACGCCGAAGAAGCTCACCGTGTTGAACGCGAACGTCGCCTCCGGTCCGGCCAGCGCGATCAGCAACCCGCCGAGCGCCGGTCCGATGGCGCGGCCGACGTTCATGTTGACGCCGTTGAGCAACGCGGCCTGCGGGATCTCCTCGCGCGACACCAGTTCCGGCTGGATGGCCTGGAACGACGGCATCGACAACGCCTGCCCGATCGCCATCAGCGCCAGCAACCCGAGCAGCGTTCCCGGCGTGGCCCGGTCCGTGCCGGCCAGCAGCATCAGGCCACCCGCGCCGGCCAGCATCAGGGCCTGGCCGGTGATCAGCACCTGGCGGCGGTCGAGGATGTCGCCGAGCGCTCCGGACGGCACGACCAGCAGGAACACCGGCAGCGTCGTGGCGGTCTGGACGAGCGCGACCTGCAGGGCGCTGCCGCCGAGGTCGCCCATGAGCCACTGGGCGCCGACGGTCTGCGCCCACGTGCCGATGTTGGACGCGAACTGGGCGAGCCACAGCGCACGGAACGCGCTGCGGCGCAGGGGCGCCCACGGGGATGCGGTCACGTGCCGATCTTCACACCGGAGGGTGCGGATCGCCGAACACGACCGCGTCGCTCGACTTCGACCTGCACTGAAGTCACTGTGTTCGTCGACTTTCGAAACTTAGGCAACCGAAGTGATTTGGGTCACACTCGGACGCCTGATCCATCGGACCCTGACGTGTGAACGCGCTGACCGGGCGTCCCCGGTTCCCGAGTTGTGAGCGCTCCCGGTTCCTGGGGAAACAAGCGTTCTCACCGCTCGCACTTGCCCGGAAGTGGCCCGTTTCCGCGGTCGGCGACGGATTGTGAACATTCGTCTCGACCGGGTACGTATTCGCCCGATCAGGAACGGCTTGCCCCATTCTGCTCGATACTGCGCGCAAAGCAGGCAGAGGAGAAAGGTTCCGAGCACTCGTGATCACGCCCGAGTTCTTGCTGTCGACCCGCGAGTTCGAGGTGCTGTGGCAGACGCTGCGGCTCGGCAGAATGCCGTACCCGCTCGACGTGCCCAGCGAAGGAGCGACCGAGCAGGACGTCAAAGCCCTGCAGGCCAGGACGATCGCCGACCTGAGGCAGCGCGGCATCGCCGACGACGTGCGGCTCGAGGACCTCATGCGGCTGCTGAGCGACCACGAGGTGTCCGTGGACGCCGTGGCCGGTCTCGACCGGACCGTTCGGGCACTGGCCGCGGCCACCGACCGCGAGGCGGTGCTCGCGGTCATCGACGGCGACAACGTCGGCCTCTCGGAGATCAGGCCCACGGCGCTCGCCCGCGAGATCGTGCGCGTGCTGCCCGAAGGGGTGGCGGGGCCGGGCAGCGCGCTGTCCGTGCGGCTGGAGACGCTCCAGCAGGCCGTGGCACTGCAGGAGGCCGAGCAGGAGGAGGAGTCCGAGGACCCGTGGGGCGCCGCCGACGAGGAGCTCGACGACCGCGAGGCGTTGCTCAAGGCCGGCCTGTCCGCGCAGGACGCCAGGCAGATGGACGAACTCGCGGCCAACCGGGTGGCGGGCGGCCAGTTCGGCGTCACGCACGGGCGGCACCGCGCCGACGTCGTCATCAACTGGTTCGACACCCACCAGGGCCGCTACCTGATGGTGCGCAGCGACGGGTGGCTCAGCCTCTCGCCGACCGACAACGACCGCATCGCGACGCGGATCGACGCCGTGCTGGCCTGAAGGTGAACTCGGTGCGGCTTACCGCACAACAATGCTCCAAAACGGACACCGCGGGCGTACTCTCAGGAGTGCGCCCGCGTTTCGTACGCGGCCAATCGATTCAGCCGTTCCGGTGAACGCCGAACCAGCTGGTGACGAAGCCTTAAGAAAGCCCTAAATCCTGGAAATTCCCCTATGTGATTTGGGTCACAGTAACCTCGCGTCAAGGGCTGTTCCAGGGATGTGAACAGAGATCACAAGCCCGAGCGGGCAGGGCCCCGAGAGCGCTCCCACAACCTGGGGAAACGATCACGTCGTTACACGACGTTCACCTGGTCGTGGCCCGTTTCGGCGCCCGGCAACGCATTGTGAACACCGGTCTCAATTGGTGACTCGTACGCGTCAGAGCGAGCAATTGCCCTAAAGAGACCCGATACTGCCCGCATGTACATCGTCGGTGACAAAGACGTTGTCCCGCTCCGCGAGACCGTCACCTCTGGCCAGGTGCAGATCGACCCGGAGGCGGGCGAGGAACTCCGCAAGCAACTGCAGGCCCAGATCGACCAGGTCGACTCGTGGATCGAGCGTGCCAACTCGAGCATCGCCCGTCCGACGGCGCTCGGCGCGAACCCCGTCGGCGACAAGATGCGCGACAAGTTCACCCATCGCGCCGAGGGTGAGCAGTACTCGTTCGTCAGCGTGATGACCGCGTACCGCACGGTTCTCGAGCAGACGAAGACCTCCATCGTGGAAGCGATCGGGAACTTCGAGGCGCTCGACCAGGAACAGCAGGCCGAACTGAAGAAGCACATGGGTAACAGCTGATCTCGTGGCCAGCTGATCCACTGAACCGAGAGGCGAGCCGGTCATGCCCCCCGAGACCGACCCGAGCGAGGTCGAGAACGTCCCGGTCCTCACGGACCCGCAGAACTGGGCGTCCCGATCGCACCAAGAGCTCTATGCCGCGGTGCACAACAACAACGACCCCGGTCAAGCCGGCCAGATCAGCTCCGATTGGGGCAAGTACGGCAGCGAGCTCACCGAGGCCTCCCGAGTCATCAACTCGGTCATCACCTCCAGCGAGTCCAAGTGGACCGGCGGCTCCGCCGACGCCGCCCGCGCCGCGATGAAGAAACTCGGAGACTGGGTCGACGAGACGGCTCGCACCGCGGTCGAGGTCGGCAACAAGGTCGCCGACCAGGGCCGCGTGATGGAGAACGCCCGCGCGCAGATGCCGCAGCCCGTCCAGTTCGACTGGAACAAGGCCGCCGCCGCGCTCGCCCAGCCGGGCACGCCCGCGTTCGTGCTCGCCTCCGCGGACATCGCGGTCGCCAACGCCGTCTCCCGCGCGGCGCACGACCAGGCGGTCACCGTGATGACCGACATGGAGAACAACTCCCGCCAGATCGACGCGTCGACGCCGGCCTTCAAGCCGCCGTTCAACCCGAACACCGGCCAGGTCGAGGAACCGGTGATGGCCATGCCGCGCTCCGGCGCCGCGGCCCTCGACGGTGGCGTGGACGGCCTGATGCGCACGCAGTCCGCTGTGGACGCACCCACGGCCAACGGTGTGCAAACCGGCGCGGGTGGCGGTGGTGGTGCCGGTGGTGGCGCCGCGAACCAGCCCGCCGCGGCGGCCTACAACCCCAGCGCGCCCGGCTACAACCCGGCCGCGAGCACCGGTGCCGGTGCGGGCGGTGGCGCCGGCGGCGCTGCCTCCTACACCCCGCAGATGACCGGCAACACCTCCACGAACACCGCAGCGGCGTACACGCCGACGGCGCCGAACTACAACCCGGCCGCCAACACGGGCAGCACCTACGCCGCGAGCAGCGGTGGCGGCAGCAGCACGTACACGCCGCAGATGGGTCCCGGCTACACGCCGCAGATGGGCCCGAACAAGTCCGGGAGCAACAACAACCAGAACATCCCGAAGGTCCCGGTCGTCGGCCGCGACGTCGCGAACCCGAACTACAACCCGCAGAACCCCGGCTACACCCCGCAGAACATCAAGGGCGGCCCCGCGGCCTACAACCCCTCGGCGCCCGGTTACACCGGCCCCGGCGGTGCGGGCGGCGGCGCCGGCGGTGGTGGCGGTGCCGGTGGCGGCGCGGGCGGTATGAAGGGCGGCCCCATGCCGTACACCCCGCAGATGGGTGCGGGCGGCGGCGGTGGCGGCGCGTTCGGTGGTGGCGCGGGCGGTACGGCCGGTGCCGGCGGTGGCTCGATGACCTCCGGTGGTGCGGCGGGCGTCCAGGCCCAGGGCCGGGGCGGCATGCCGATGGGCATGGGTCCCGGTGGCGCAACGGCTGCCGGTGCCGGCATGGGCGCGGGTGCGCCGATGGGTGGCGCTCCGGGTGCCGGTGGCCGCGGCGAGGAGGACAAGGAACACCGTTCCGCCAGCTACATCATGGGCGGCGACCTGTTCGAGGTCCCCGGTGAGAACCTGCCCCCGTCGGTGATCGGTGCCGCCAAGGTCAAGAAGCAGAAGGGGACCGAATCCTCGTGATCACGCCCGAGTTCCTGCTCTCACCGCGCGAGTTCGACGTCCTGTGGAACGACCTGCGGCTGGGCAGAGTGCCCTACCCGCTGGACGTCCCGAACGAGGGCGCGACCGAGCAGGAACGCCGCGTGCTCGTCACGAACACGATGGACGAGCTGCGGTCCCGCGGGCTCGTGGACAACCAGCGTCTCGAGGACTTCCTGCGGCTGCTCGCGGACCACAAGGTGTCCGTGGACGCCGTCGCCGGTCTCGACCGCACCGTGCGCGCGCTCGCCGTCTCCAACGGCGAGCGCGCCGCGCTGGCGATCATCGACGGCGACCGCGTCGGGCTGCTGGAGATCCGGGAGACCGGCATCGCCCGCGAGATCGTGAAGGTGCTGCCCGACGCCGAGCCGGGCCCCGGCACCGCGGTGAACGTCCGCGTCCAGTCCCTTCAGGACGCGGTCGCGATCCAGGAGGCCGAGGGCGCGGCCGACGCCGACGACCTGTTCGGCGAAGGCGGTGTGGACGACCGCGAGGCGCTGGAACAGGCCGGTCTGTCCGCCCAGGACGCCAAGCAGTTCGAGGAGCTCGCGTCGAACCGCGTCGCGGGCGGCCAGTTCGGCGTCACCCAGGACCGCCAGCGGTCCGGTGTCGTGATCAACTGGTTCGACACGCACCAGGGCCGCTACCTGATGGTCAACTCGGACGGCTGGATGAGCCTGTCGCCGACCGACAACGACCGCATCGCCACGCGCATCAACGCCGTACTGGCGTGAACTGAACCGCGCGAACCGACGTGTAACTGATAGATCGCAAGTTGAACCGCCGCCGCCGGAGGACCGTGTGACTGCCGCGAACCCGTACCAGTGGGTCGAAGAGTACGAAGCCAAGCTGGCCGACCTGAAGCAGAAGTCGGAGAACCTGACCGAGAACTTCGCGGCGGCCGGCGCCACCGTGTCGTCCCAGGACGGCGCGGTGACCGTGACGGTGGGGCCCAACGGCGGCCTGCAGAACCTGCAGCTGGGTCACCGCGCCGTCGAACTGGGCGGGCCGCGGCTCACCGCGCTGATCCTGGAGACGGCGCGCAAGGCCCAGAAGCAGGCGGCGCAGCAGGTCCTGGAGCTCTTCAAGCCTCTCGGCGAGGGCACCGAGGCCTACCAGATGGTCTCCGACTCGATCCCGGACGACGAGGTCGACGAGGACACCGACGACCGGTACGACGCGGTCGAGGAGGACGACGAGCCGGAACCTGCTCCGGCTCCCGCTCCGGCGGCGTCGCGGCCCGCTGCGGCCCCGCAGCCGCCGCCCGTGCGCGGCAGGCCCCGCACGGACGACGACGACAACGACGACAACGAGCCCTGGTAAGGAACAGCGATGACCGCGCCTGAAACTCCCCTCCCGTCTCCTCCCGGGATGCACATCACCGAGGAGAACAAGCTCAAGGGCTCGCTGTTCATCGAGGCCTACGGCAGCCTGATCGACGGCATCAGCAAGGACGCCGAGAGCGAGACCGAGAAGGCGCTGGACATCACGTTCAACGCCATCGGCGCCGCCTCGGCCACCGTGATGCTCGCGATCGACCCGCTCGGCAGCATCATCGGTGCCGGTGTCGGCTGGCTGATCGAGCACGTGTCGTTCCTGCGCGACGCCCTGAACCAGCTGATGGGCAACCCGGAGGAGATCCAGGCCAACGTCGAGGCGAACAAGGCCCGCGCGGCCGAGTTGCGCGTGCTCGCCGAGGACCACAAGAGCGGTCTCGCGACGTTCGACGGCTGGACCGGTGAGTCGTCCGAGCGCTTCAAGGCGTCGATGGACAACATGAGCCACGAGCTCGACGACCTCGCGAACGCCGTGGAGAGCAAGGCCAAGATCGTCGCGATCATGGGCATGCTCGTCACGGTGCTGCGCGACATCGTCCGCGACCTGATCGCGCAGCTCATCGGTTCGCTGATCGGTGGCGCGATCCTCGCGGCCGCCGCGATGATCCCGACGTTCGGCGCCTCGATCCCGATCTTCTGCGGCTTCGCGGTCGGCAAGGCCGTCGCGCTCGGCGTGAACATCGCGTCCCGCGTGGCGCGCGTCGTCGCCGCCCTCGGCCGTCAGATGAAGCGCATCGGCGACCTCGACGACATCATGAAGAAGGTCAGCAAGGGCTGGGAGCGCTTCGAGAACTCGGCTGACGTCGCCGAGATCACCTACGAGGGCTACAAGGCGCAGAAGGGCGTCGACGACAAGATCGACGAGGCGATGGCGAACCGCGGTGGCGGTGGTGGCGGCGGTACGGGTGGTGCTCCGACCGACGGCAAGACCGCCGCGGACGCGACCGGCACCGCGAGCGCGACCCTCGCCAACGCGCGTGTCGGCACGGTGCTGCCGGACGGCACCGCGCACGCGACGCTCGCCAGCGCCCGCGTCGGCACCGTGCAGCCGGACGGGTACGCCCAGGCGACCCTGCCGAACGCGCCGTTGCAGCCGATACAGACGGCCAGGAGGCTCGCCGACGCGCCACTCGAGCCGATGCAGACGGCCAAGAGGCTCGCCGACGCACCGCTCCAGCCGATGCAGGCGGTCCGGGCGCGTGACGCGGAGCCGTTGCAGCCGACCCACCAGATGCTGGCACGCGACGCCGCCCAACCGCTCCAGCCGACCCACCAGATGCTGGCACGCGACGCCGCCCAACCGCTCCAGCCGACCCACCAGATGCTGGCACGCGACGCCGCCCAACCGCTGCAGCCGACGCAGCAGGCTTACCTGCGGGAAGCCTCGACGCCGGTGCAGCCCTTCCAGCGGGCCGAGGCTCTGCAGGCGCCGGTGGCGTTCTCCCGCGTGGACAACTCGGACTCCACGATGACGTCGGGCGTGAGCATGACCGGCGGCGGTGGTGGCGCGATGCACGAGGCCGCACAGCCGATGCAGGCGCGTGAGATGTACATCAGCCCGGAGACGCCGTCCGAGCCGTTGCAGCAGCAGTCCGGTTACGAGCCTCTCGCGCGCACGCAGATGTCGCATGCGTACGACGCTCTCGAGCCGTCGCAGCCGCGCGAAGCCTATGCGCGCGTTGACGCGGAGCCCGCCTACTACGAGAGCGTGAACCCGCTCATGGGCGAGCCGCTGCAGTCGACCACGGCGTACGAGGCTGCTGGTGGGGCCGCCTCGCAGCCGTTGCGCCCGGCCGAGCGTCCCGCCCGGCCGACAGAGTAAGTCCCAGCCAACAGCCGGGATCCCGGGTGGGATCCCGCCTCGTTCTGACGCAGTTCTGGAGAATCGCCGCTCATGGCCAAGGGGAACGTCAACCCGAACCCGTCGTCGAACCCCGGGGCGAACCCGCCCCCCACGGCGCCGCCCACGAGCGGAACGGGCGGAACCGGCGGAGGCCCCAGCGGCACCAGCGGTTACTCCATGAACGACTCCTCGATGCAGGGGTTGCAGGGCAAGGCGGGTGACCTGGGGTCCCGGCTGTCGAGCATCTCGTCGGGCCTGCGGGGCCTGAACTTCAGCGGCAACGCGCTCGGCCCGATCGGCCTGTTCGCGGTGCCCGCGCTGAACAACTCGAACGACAACGCCGTCTCGCAGGCGGACAAGGGCGCGAAGGCGTTCACCGACGTCCAGTCGAACCTGAAGGCGACGCTTCAGACGTCGCAGCAGGTCGACCAGACGAACCAGACGAACATCAAGTCGATCGACTCCACCACCGACGCGAAGAACGTGCGCGGCGGCGGCAACAACACCTCGGGCAACTTCACGCCCGGCAGCCCCACGGCCAACGGCCCGACCGCGATCAAGGGCGGCGGCAACGCGACGTCCGGCAACTTCACGCCGGGCAGCCCGAACGCCGGTCCGGCGCCGACGACCAAGGGCGGCGGCAGCAACACCACGTCCGGTGTCAAGGGCCCCGGCGGCGGTCCGGCGGCGGCGGCCCCGAACATCAAGGGCGGTGGCGGCAACGCGACGTCCGGCGTGAACACCGCCGGCGGTGGCCCGGCCGCCGCGGCCCCGAACATCAAGGGCGGTGGCGGCGGAGCCAAGGGCCCCGCGCCGTTCACGCCGACCGCGCCCGGCTACAACGGCCCCGGCACCATCAAGGGCGGCGGCAGCAACGCGACCTCGGGCGTCAAGACGCCCGGTGGTGGCCCGGCCGCGGCCACTCCGAACATCAAGGGCGGCACCGGCGCTTCCACCAGCGGCGGCGCCAAGGGTCCCGCGTCGTTCACCCCGACCGCGCCGGGCTACACCCCGCCGGCCGGAGGTGGCAAGGGCGGCGCGACGACCGGTGGCGGCGCGAAGGGCCCCGCGTCCTTCACGCCCACCGCACCCGGCTACACCCCGCCGGCGGGTGCCGGTGGCAAGGGCGGCGCGACCACCGGCGGTGCCAAGGGCCCCGCGTCCTTCACCCCGACCGCGCCCGGCTACACCCCGCCCGGCGCCGGCGGCAAGGGCGGCGCGACGACCGGTGGCGGTGCGACCCCCGGTGCGACCCCTGGTGGCGGCAGCAAGGGCGGCACCGGTGCGTCCACCGGCGGCGGCGCCAAGGCCCCCGCGTCGTTCACCCCGTCGGCCCCCGGCTACAAGGAGCCGGGCGGCGCCGCGGGCACCAAGCCGTCCACGAGCGCACCCGGCCCGCAGAACGCCGTGACGTCCCCGTCCCGCGGCGGCGCGACTCCTCCGGCAGCGCCTCCCGGTATGGCCCCGCCGATGGGCGGCGCAGCCCCCGGCGCGACCGGCGGCGAGCGCGGCGGCAGCAAGTTCGGCGCGGGCGGAGGCGCGAAGGGCGTCTTCGACGCGCCCAAGGCCCCCACGCCCGACAGCACCATCAGCAAGGCGCCGCCGCAGACGTCCGCGTCGACGCCGCCCCCGGCTCCCAAGCCCACCCCGCTCTCCCCGCCGCCCGCCGGCACGACCCCCGGCGGCACTCCGGGTGGCACCTCGCCCGGTGGCTCCGGTGGCGCCAAGACGCCGGCGGCGTTCACGCCGACCGCACCCGGTTACAACGGCCCCGGCAACGTGCCGCCCGCCGCACCGGGCTCGCAGAGCGCGGTGACCACCCCGCCCCAGAACGCGGGCGGGCGCCCCGGCGCGACCCCGACCGTCACGCCTGCGCCGAACGCGGCGGCAGGCGGCATGGCCCCGCCGATGGCACCGGGCGGCGCAGCCGCGGGCGCGACCGGCGGCGAACGGGGCGGCAACAAGTTCGGTCCCGGTGGCGGCACGAAGGGCGTCTTCGACGCGCCCAAGCCCCCGACCCCCGACAGCACCATCACCAAGGCGCCGCCGCAGTCGTCCCCGTCGACGCCGCCCCCGGCTCCCAAGCCCACCCCGCTCTCCCCGCCACCGGCGACGAACACCCCCTCCACGAACGCTCCGGCGTCGAACACCCCTGCCGCGAACACGGCGTCCCCCAACACCGCGTCCCCCAACACGGCACCGCCGACCCAATCGCGTCCCGGCACCCCGCCCCCGGCAGCCAACGTCCCGCCGCCCGCGGCGAACACGGCCCCGCCGGCCCAGACGCGCCCGGCCCCGCCGGTCAACACCCCGCCGGTGTCCTCGCCGACCCCGGCACCGAACACGAGCACGCCGTCGCCGCGCCCGGACACCACCCCGTCCGCGCAGCCGCCGCGCGCCGACACCCCGCCGCCCGCACAGACGCGCCCGGCCCCGCCCGCACCGCCGGTCAACACCCCGCCGATCAACGCGCCGAACACGAACACGCCGCCCGCGAACACGCCGTCGCCGACCCCGTCGACGAACGCGCCCTCGGTCAACACGCCCCCGCCGAACGCGACGACGAACACGCCTCCGGCGAACACGCCGTCCCCGCGCCCGGAGTCGACGCCGTCCGCGCAGCCGCCGCGCGCCGACACCCCGCCCCCGGCCCAGACGCGCCCGGCCCCGCCCGCGCCACCGGTCAACACCCCGCCCGTGAACACGCCGCCGGCCAACGCGCCGTCCGTGAACACGCCCAACCCGGCGACCAACACCCCGCCGGTCACCACGCCGAACACCAACACGCCTCCGGCGAACACCCCGCCCGCCAACACCCCTGCGGCGAACACGCCGCCGGTGAACGCGCCGAGCACCAACACGCCGAGCACCAACACGCCGCCGGTGAACACTCCGCCGGTCAACACGCCGAGCACCAACACCCCGCCGGTCAACACCCCGCCGCCGAACGCCGCGACGCCGCCTCCCTCCGTGCCGTCGCCGCGGCCGGAGACGAGCACGAACACCTCGCCCAGCCCGGCCACCAACGTCCCGCCCGCCACCACGCCGAACCCCGGCGACCCGAGCGTCAAGACGCGGCCCGCTCCCCCGCCCCCCGGCAGTCCGGTGGCAGGCCCCGCCACCAACCCGAACCCCAACGCCGCGCCCGACCTCGTCGTCGCGCCGCCCGTCGTCGTGCCGCCTCCCGCTCCGGCGCCCAACCAGGCGCCGCCCAGGTCCGGTGGCAACACCGACTCGGACGTCGACAGCGACACGGACAGCGACAGCGACTTCCACGACGCGTTCGAGAGCGTCGACCAGCGGGTCGACACCTACAAGGCGTCGGACCCGAAGCTCGACTCGCGGTGGCAGCAGGTCGACGGCGAGTTCAAGTACCAGCAGAACAAGCCGTCCGAGTTCGTCAGCATCAAGGGCGAGAACGGGCCGATCGGCCTCACGCCGTACATGGCAAAGGAGTGGCTGAAGGACAACGACATCGAGGTTCCGCCGCAGAGCGGCGTGGACTCGACGATCATCCCGCTGCTCTACGACCCCAACGTCGGTGGCGGCAACCGCAAGCCCGAGGTCTACGACGTCAACAACGCCGCGGACTTCCACAGCGACATGATGGGCCTGGCGCGCGAGCAGCACATCCAGGGCCAGCAGAACCTGGTCGACGCCGTCAACGACGTCGCGAACCACATCACCAGCAAGTACCCGCCGAGCGACTTCGCCTACGTCGGGCTCGGGCGCAGCCCCGCCGCGGTGGTCGCGGCGCTGCAGAACCAGGGGCACCCCGCGGTGTCCATCCCGCTGTCGAACTTCCGGCCGCCGCCCGCGGACCCGAACTCGATCCTGCGGCCGTCGTTCGACGCGCACGGCGGCAAGGTCGAGCCGCTGAACCCCGACCAGCAGAACATGCTCAACCAGCACTTCGACGAGTTCCTGGGCGACCTGCCCGCGGACAAGAACGTCGTGCTCATCGACTACACGCAGGGCGGGCTGTCGCTGGTAGCGGCGCAGCACCACCTGCAGCAGTACCTGACCGACCACAAGGGGTCGGACGCGCAGGTCAACGCCTTCGCGATGCACCAGGACATCGACACCAACAACCTCGGCAAGACGGTCGACGCCGCCACCAAGCCGGGCGACTGGAAGCAGGCCGCCTGGGAGGCGCTGGTCGACACCGACCGCAAGGCGAGCCGGGCGGAGTGGGACAGCCGCTTCGAGTCGTACCCGATCACCAAGGAGAACCCGCTCGGCGACGCGTTCCGCAAGGAGGTCTTCGACGACCTCGCCGAGTACGGCTCCTACAAGATCCTCGACGAGAACCCGGCGAACTTCGAGCAGAACCGCCCGCACAAGGACCTGAACAACGACCCGAACACCGTCACCGGCTACGAGGCGCTGGGCGACGCGGTCGGCGGACGTGACGGCAGGGACCCCGGCCCGGCCGACAACACCAACGACAACACCAACGACGGCAACGACAAGGGCAACGACGACAGCCCCGACTCGAACGACGGCAAGGGCGGCGGCCCGAAGGACAGCGACTCCAAGGGAAGCGACTCCAAGGACGCCGACAACAAGGGAAGCGACTCCAAGGACGGCGGACCCAGGGACGGCGGGTCCAGGGACGGCGGTTCGCGCGACGGCGGCTCACGGGACGCCGACAGCGACACCCGCCCCGCACCCCCGTCGCCGCAGACCGGCGGAAACGTCCAGTCGCAGACCGACGCCGACGTCCAGTCGCAGACGAACACCGACACCAAGTCGAACGCCAACACCGGCTCGAACACCAACGCCGACAACGACGCGAACTCCACCCGCGACGCCGCACCCGACACCGCCACCCGCGAAGTCGCCCCCGAGGTGCAGACGCGCCCGGCCCCGATGCCCGGCGGCTTCCCCGGCGGCGTCGACCTCGACGCCGAGGTGCACGCCGAGGTTCCCCCCGTCCAGACGCACGGTCCGAACCTCGACAAGGTCGGCCTGGTCGAGTCGGTCCTGCGCAGCGCCGCGTTCCAGGGCGTCGACGTGCCGAACTCCTCGCCGCTCGTCAGCGGCACCGACGTGAAGTCCACTGTGGACACGGTGCTGAACGACGTCCGGCAGAACCCGGGCAACCACGACCACGCCGGCCTCACCCCGAACGACCTCAGCAACTGGGTCGCGAGCCAGGTCGACCCCGACGCGCTGGCGAAGTTCCACCCCGACCTCGAACCGAACACGCCCGGCCTCACCAACGACGCCAAGATCGACCAGTGGCGCCAGAACGTCGCGGCCGACCTGCAGAACGGGTCCGGCAAGCGCTGGGACGTCGTCAACGCGGGCCTCGACCCGAGCACCATGAAGCCCGGCGACGTCGACGTGATCAACCACGTCACGCAGGAGGTCAAGGCGAACGGCGCGATGCCGTCCTCCGCCGACCTCGTCGCCAAGGGTCTGGAAACCCCTGCCTGGGCCGACTCGCAGGTCGGCGCGAAGCTGCCCGACACGATCGCGCAGTCGCTGGGCGTGCAGATCGCCGTCGACAACAACGGCGTGCAGACCCTGCACGGACCGGCGGGCGCGCCGCAGGTCCAGGTCAACCAGCAGAACGGCACGTTCGGCGCGCTCGGCACCCCGTCGCCGCAGGACGTCAAGGCCGGCATGGAGGCCTGGCTCGGCGGCAAGTCCGCGGCCGAGATCAACAAGACGATGGCCGACCTGTACAAGGGCGGCGTCCAGAACCAGCCCCTGTACGACGCCGCGAAGCAGACCCAGCTGATCAAGCGCGCGGCCGAGCACCCCGGCGGTCCGTCGGTCTTCATGAACGACCTGCTGAACCAGCAGGCGAAGCTCGAGAACCGGATCGACGACGCGAAGTCCAGGTCCACCTGGAAGCCCGAGGCGCTGCAGTCGAAGCAGGACAAGGCCAAAGAGGCCCAGCTGCAGCAGGACATCCAGCGCGACACCGACCTGCTGAACAACGTCAACCAGCAGATCGACTCGATCCGGGACGCCGGCCCTCGGGTGAGGCTCACCCACCAGATCGACAAGCTCGTGGCGGGGCCGACCGCGGACGGCGTCGGCAAGCTCAACGACCGGGCGCTCGCGGAGGTGGAAACGCACCTGACCGAGCAGATCGCGGCGGCGGAGAACGCCGGGTTCGACGCGAAGGACCTGAAGGCCCTGCTGGAGCGGGTGCAGAACGAGCCGGACGCGAACGTCGCGATGGCCCAGATCTCCCGCCACGGCGTCGAGGGCCTGCAGGCCCAGGTCGACAGGGTCAGCGCGATCCTGGACGACATCCGCGCCACCAAGGAGGACTACACCGGCTTCAACGGCTTCATGAACAGCATCTTCGGCGACGGCAACTGGCAGAGCTCTGCCGATGTCGACACGAAGATCGCCGAGGCCGAGGCGTTGCTGAAGAAGAACGAACACCAGCTGTCGTTCGCGACCAACCCCGAGTACAGCAACCGGGTCGACAAGGCCCTGCACACGCACGACGTCAACCAGCGGCTGGACGCGCTGCAGGAGCGCAACCGGCAGAACATGGAGCGGACCGCCCAGCGCGAGGCGGCGGAACAGGCCTGGGCGCAGCAGATCCGCGAGGCGCAGGAGCACGCCCGGCAGCTGGCGAGGCAGGAGCACTCGGCGTTCAAGGCCTCCCTGTTCGGCAAGTCCCCGGCCGAGCTCGACGCGCTGGCCGCGCAGTACCAGAACGACGTCGACCGGTCCGCCGAGATCGAGCAGATGCAGCGCAACCAGGAGGCCGCCGGGAAGGACGGCGGCATCGAGGGGCAGCTCAAGGACCTGCAGAACCAGGCCAAGGAGACGCGCAACCAGATCAACGACCTGAAGCGCCTCACCGACACGCTGCCGGACGCGTGGAAGTCCGACCTGATGAAGACCGACCAGGCCGCGCGCCAGGCGGAGCAGCAGAACCTCAGGCTGCAGGAGATGCAGCTCAACAACGAGCTGAACCGGCTCACGTTCGACCGCGGCGACGCGCTCACCTCGTACGCGCTGAACCTGCCCGCCGACGTGAACGCCCCCGGCTGGCAGTCGATGTCGCCGCGGGACGTCGTGGCGCTGGAGAACCACGTCACGAACCTGATCAACGACGCGCACGCCGCCGGGCAGACGAACCCCGACCTCGACCGGCTGGCCGAGACGTTGCGGGACATCCGGATCGGTGACGAGGGCGGCCCGATCCAGGCGATCGACCCCGCCGTCGAGCAGAACGACGCCCAGAACGCCGAGCAGAACGACGCGGCGTCGGTCGAGTCCGGCAACGACGCCCAGGTCGAGCAGAACGAGCAGGCCCAGCCCGCACCGGCACCGGAACCCCGGCCGCGCCCGCCGTTCATGCAGGACCCGGCGAACCGGCCCGCGGTCGCGGACGTGGACCTCAACGTCCCCGGCGGCTTCGGCCCCGTGCAGGAGGGCACGCCGCAGCAGTCGTTCGAGGCGTCCCTGTACGGCCTCGACAACAACGCGCTGCGCGAGATGCAGCAGAACCCGGCGTACAGCGGCAACCCGGAGCGCGCTGCCGCGATCCAGACCCAGATCGACACCAACACCCGGTCCATCGGCGGTCCCTCGGTCTACGACGCGCAGGCGCAGTCCGCGCAGCGGGGCCTGGAGAGGGCCGAGGCCGCGCGCAACCGGTGGAACGCCGCCGACCTGATCCCCGACGCGCTCAAGACGCAGGACATGCTCGACGAGAAGGCGGCCCGCCAGGAGCAGGCCGACCGCGACGTCCAGCGCGCCCAGGAACGGGTCGACCAGTTCACGAACAATCGGGACGCGGCTCTCACCTCGTACGCGCTGCAACAGCCCGCGGACCCGAACTCCTACGGCTGGCGCCAGTTCAGCGACGCGGACATCGCGACCGTGCAGGCGCACCTCGACCAGCAGATCGAGCACGCCCGGGCGGGTGGCCACGACGTCAGCCACCTGGAGGGCCTGCGGAACTTCACCCAGGACGTCCAGGAAGCGCGGCAGAACGGCGACGCGCGTCCCGCGCCGCCGCCCGCACCGCCGATGGCTCCCCCTGCACCGAACGCGAACCCGGACGGCACGCGGAGCGACATCCCGAAGGTCGGCGCCCCGCCGGCCATGACGCCGCCGACGCCGGAGTCCCACGCGGGCAAGGACGTCCTCACCGACGAGTCGTGGCGCCACGACCCCGCCAGGAGCGCGGAGTGGTCGAACCCGAACAACCCGGCCGACCGCAGCACCTGGGCGGACCGCCGCAACGACACCGACGTGCGCACGGTCAACCAGGTCGTGCACGACGTCCGCACGGACAGCACGCCGTCGAAGATCAAGTCCTACCAGGGACTCATCAACTACGACCTGCGCCGGATCGAGACCACGCCCGGCAACTTCGTGCAGGAGTACACCGTCAAGGTGCACCTCGACCCCGCCGCGAACATGACGGCGGAGCAGATCGCGAAGGTCAAGGAGAACGCCACCAACGGCGTCAACAACCTGCTGAACAACGGCAACCGGCTGCCCAGCGGTGACCAGTTCCACCTGAACCTGGAGTTCACCGACAACAAGGCCGACGCGCACACCAGCATCAAGGTCGACCCGAAGACGACCAACCCGGACCAGACCCACTGGGGCACGCAGACGAGCCCCGAGGTCCTGGCGCACGAGACGCTGCACTACCTGGGCATCCCGGACGAGTACAAGGACACCAGCCGGGTCTTCCAGCAGCACGACACCAACTCGGGCGTGCACCAGAACGACGGCGGCCTCATGGGCGCCGACGTCCACCTGCCCGACCCCGGCATCCGGCCGCGGCACCTGTGGCTGATCGAGCGCACGGCCCACAGCCAGGTCATGGTGCCCGACACCACGATCAACCCGGCCGGCCCGGCCACCGTGCCGCCGCCCGCGGACTGGACGCCGAGGAGCTCGTCTCCGGCACCCGGCGCCAACACCGACGCCAACACCGGCACCAACGCCTCGCCGAACCCGGACATCGACGCGAACGCCGACGTGGACACCCGTCCCGCGAAGCGCGCTCACTCCGAGGACAGCGACCTCGGTGACGTCGGCGGCATCGACCTCAACGCCGACACCAACGCCGACGCCGAACCCAGCGCCAAGAGGACGAAGCACGACGGGCCGGAGTTCGACCCGGACAACGTCGCGGGCCCGAGCACCGAAGCCGGTCCGTCCACGGTGGACAGCGACGCGGACACCGCGATGGAGGTCGACCAGCCCGCGCTCGACGCGGACACCCAGGCCGCCGTCGACAGCGCGGTCAACGCCATGACGAACCAGAACGTCGTCTACAACCAGGCGTTCCGGGACCTCGCGAACGGCGGCTTCGACGTCCCCACCAGGGACAACTACCTCGCCAAGCTCAAGGAGAGCGTCGAGGGCGGCAAGCCTCCTTCGTTCGTGGTCAACATGATCGTCAGCCACACGCAGCTGAACGACCCGAAGACCAACGTCAACACGGTCATCGACGCCATCACCCGGGACGCCGGCCCGCTCGCCAAGGACATCGTGTTCGTCATCGGTGTCAACGGTCCCACCGGCACCGGCCCCGACATCACCAACAGCATCAACACCGCGAACGACTCGATCACGAACGCGGGCCGCACCGAGCCGATCGCGCTGGTGCCGTTGACGACGTTCGACGGCGACTTCCCGTTCGGCACCATGCGCAACGAGACGATGCACAGCTCTGCCAACGAGTTCGCGGTCGGCGCGATGAACGGCAAGGGCACGCACCCGTACATCTCGTTCCAGGACTTCGACAACGGCTCGCGCACGGTGAAGACGCCGGACGGCGCACCGCCGAAGGACATCTTCAACCACGTCGCCGAGTCGATGAACACGCCGGCCGGTCCGAACCGCCCCCTGTTGTACTCGGGCGGCTACCGCGTCGGCGACCCGGTGCAGCTCAAGACGGACACGCAGGCGCGCATCCAGAAGGACCGCGACGCGATCGAGAAGAACGACTTCCTGACCCGCGAGGAGAAGGACGCCGCTCTCGAGCCGATCCGGGCCACCGAGGACTTCCTCAACAGCCCCGACTTCGTCGACAAGTTCCAAAAGGCGATCAGCGACGACATGGACGCGCGCGATCGGCAGAAGGACTCCAGTCCGATGCTGCCGTACTCGCCCGAGCCCAACCTGTTCATGGACGGCAACGTCGCGGTCGTCGACCACGACGTGAAGTTCGGCCCCGACGGCAACGAGTTCGGCGGACTCAGCGCGTCGATCAACGAGTTCGCGGGCGCCGAGGTCGTCGACATCCACGAGAACCAGCTGCCGCCACCGGCGAGCCCGACGCGGGCGCTCGAAGAAGCCAAGGCGAAGCTGGAAGCGGACATCGCGAGGCAGCCGGAGGGGGCGAGCCCCGCCCAGCAGAAGACCCTCGAGTCGATCGACGACTCGATCGCCCAGATCGACCGGAAGGCCGCTGAGATCAGGGCCGAGCTCACGGCGAACGCGCCCAACGCGCCCCAGGCGGCGGTGGACGCCGCGGTCGACAAGATCCTCAACCAGAGCATCGTCGACTCGGGCATCGCGGTCGACCTGAGGAACAACCGCAACCCCTACCGCGGCGAGAACTTCACCAGCGACTTCGTCGACGGCGCGGTCAGCACCGACCTGTCCCGGCTCGCCCACACCTTCGCCCAGACCAAGGGGGCGGAGCTCCCGCAGTCGCACGACGTGCTCACCTCGGTGACGTCGCGCATGTTCGAGGACCGCGCGGCCAAGAGCGGCGTGTCCGTCGCGAAGATCCGCGACGCCTTCGGGCCGCTCGACGACAAGGGCGAAGCGAAGACCGGCGCCAAGCTCAAGCCGCACGAGAAGCGCGAAGCGCAGCAGGTCACGACCCACAGCTACGAGTTCGACGAGAACTCCGGCGTCCACAAGAAGAAGGCCGAACCGCAGGGCGGCTGGAACCCCTCGGCGGGGGACAAGAAGTTCCTCGGCGAGCCGAACAAGAACAAGCTCAGCCCGGCCGTCTCCACGCCCGTTTCCGGCCACGGGAGCATCGGCATCGATCCCGCCGCGAAGCGGGAGAAGATGGCCGCGTTGCTGAACCTGGCGATGTCGACCAACCCCAGCACCGTCACGCGCCAGTTCGGCACGCTCCAGCACGGGGCGCTGCCGTACGCCGGTGACCCGCGGCCGGACGGCATCTTCAGCGCCGTGCACGACGCGATGGTCGCCGACCCGGCCATCACCGACGTCAAGTCCGCGACGGACCTGCGCGCCGGTGCCGTCGAGACCGGCTGGACGTCCACGCCCGGGATCGTCGACCAGATCGCGGACTTCAACCAGCAGCACCGGCTGGAGAACGGCCACCTGGTCAGCTCGCTGCTCGAGCCCGGCCCGCTGACGCCGGACCCCATCGACCCGAAGTACCAGCCGGGCAGCGGTGACGTCGAGGTCGACAACAGCATCGAGGACCCGGACCACCAGCCGCTGTCGGAAGCCGAGAAGGCCCGGTACGACGCGGAGAACAAGGCCGAGCAGAAGGCCGAGAACGCCAAGCTGGCGCAGGCCGAGGTGCTGGCCGCCAAGCTGCTCGCGACCGACATCGGCCGCCCGATCACGATCCACGGCCCGAACGGCGCGACCACGACCGTCGAGCCGTTCTTCGAGCCCAGGCCCGAGATCAAGCCGGGCATGTCGAAGAAGAAGCTGGAGGAGATCGAGAACTGGCAGCCGCCGACGTTCGACCCCGCGACGGCGATCCACGTCGACGCGCACCCGAACGACAACGGCAGGACCAGGTTCACCCCGCACGACCCGGAGAACCCGCCGCGGCCCAACGAGATGAGCGACGGCCCGACGGGCCCCGGCGACCGGGACTCCACGCGCGACGGTGACGACTCCACGCGCGACGGTGACGGCGACGTGGACATGGACGCGGACACCCGTCCCGCGCCGCCGAAGCCCGAGACGGACACCCGGTCGGCGCCCGCCGACATGGACGTGGACACCGACACCGACACCGACGCCGACGTCCAGACCCGTCCCGCGCCGCCGAAGCCGAGCCCGGCCATCCCGATGACCACGACGGCTCCGCAGCCCGTCGGCCAGGTCCCCGGCACGAACCTGCCGAGCTTCTTCCAGGACAACAAGGCGCTGGGCTCGATCACGCCGGTCGACGTCAAGGGCGCCGACGCGGTCGTCGGCAGCATCGACACCCTGAAGCCGAACGACCAGGCGCGCATCAAGGCCGCCCTCGAGAACGACTTCGAGACGTTCCTCGACACCGGCCGCAACTTCCAGGTGCAGCTCGACGGCAAGTGGTTCGAGGCGAACATCCGCGCGGAGATGCGCGCGGACGCCACGACCGAGGTGACCGCCGACGCGGACACCAAGGTGGACAAGAACTTCCAGGCCGCCGCCGCGTCCTCGACGACGAACACCATCGCCACGTCCAACGACGTCGGCGGCGCGGTGACGGCCGGTGTCGCGGCGGGCCCGTACGGCTCGGTCGGCGGCAAGGCCGCCATCGCGACGCCCGCGGTCTCGCAGTCGACCACGAACACCACGACCGAAGCGCGCGCCATCAAGTCCGGCGAGGGCTCCAAGACCGTCAAGACGCCGGTCTCGTACGAGATCACGCTCAGGGACGCCAGCGGCAACCCGAAGCCGTCCACGACCGTGAACACCGGCACCAACGTCACGCTGCAGGTCCCGACGGACCTCAGCACGCTGGTCGACACCCCCCAGACCACGCCGGCGGTCAAGCCCGCCGACGCGGAGTGGGGTACCAAGGTCGAGAACGCGGTGCCGGAAGCCGTGGTGGTCAAGGACTCCGGCAAGGCGTTCACCGACGTGGCCGCGAAGCTGCACCCGTCGATCACGAAGGTCGGCTCGCCCGGCCGGGAGGCGCTGCAGAACTTCCTGAGCCCCACCTCGATCCGCAACAACCTGCCCGCGATGCTCGGCGGCTTCGTGACGTCGCCCGACCTCGTCAGCCCGCACGCCAGCAAGGGCGGCGCGGTCCAGATGAAGGCGACGCTCAAGGAAGCGAAGCTCGTCGGCACGCACGACAGCGCCGCGTTGGACCTGAAGGACACCTCCGCCTGGGGCAGCAGCGTGTCCGCGTCCACCAAGACCGGGTTCGACGCGAACGCGGGCATCGGCGCCAACATCGGTGTGCCCGGCACCGTCACCGGCACGGTCGGCGCGACCGTCACCTACTCGGCGCGCACCGCCGAGGGCGTCAGCGCGGGATCGAGCAGCAACCACAAGACCGGCATCGGCGTGAAGGCCGAAACCGGCCTGTACGAGGTCACGGCCGAGGTCGAGGTCCGCACGCCCTCCGGTGAGAGCGTGAAGATGGACGTCACGACCCACATGCGGATGGGCCTCAACGAGGCCGGCGCGGTGGGCCTGGTCACGACGCCGGACACCAGGAACACGATCACCGACCCGGCGACGGCGAACACGAAGTTCCTGCCGCCGTTCGTCGCCGACACGATCGCCACCGGCAACGCGAAGGTCGGCGAGTTCGCGGCCGCCAACAAGGTCCAGGGCCAGGTCGAGGGCGCGCTCAAGGACATCCCCGGCCTGCGGAAGTTCCTGCCGCAGTGGAACAACCCGAACGCGGAGCCGCGCAAGGGCCAGGGCTACTCCGACGTCGCCGAACAGCTCGCGAACCAGCGCAAGATCACCGCGAACCTGTCCCCCGCCGCGCTCAAGGCGAACATGGACAGCCTGCTCGGGCCCGGCGTCCAGGTGCAGCTGAAGAACACCGGCAAGACGACGAACACCTACGTGAACGTCACGGTCAAGGCGAAGCTCAGCAACCCGCAGCACCTCGGCAAGGCCGACCAGCACGCCGTCAGCGACTCCACGACGACGGGCCCGAAGCTCGACGCCAACACCAGCACCACCAAGGGCTGGACCGGTGGCGTGCAGGGCAGGGTGAACATCCCGGTGAAGACCGGGGTCGCCGCGCTCAACCCGTCGCCGCAGGCCGGTGTGTCCTACAGCCACTCGTGGACGGACAAGACCTCGGCGGGCCCGGCGGTCTCGGCCACGAACGCGCAGTCGGGCAGCCCGGACTCGCAGGTGTTCTCCAACGACGTCGAGTTCGAGGTCGAGATCACGACCTTCACCCGGCCGCGCACGTGGGTGCGCACGATCGTGCCCGGCGCGCCCGGTTTCCACTCGCCCGAGGTGACCACGGTCGCCAGGACCGGCGACCCGAAGCTGCCCAAGATCGAGGGCAACGTCAACCTGTGGGTGCAGGACGGCGCGACCCTCAGCAACAACCCTGGCGACGGCTTCAAGCCGGGCGACCCGACGGTGACCCGGCTCGACGACGCGCCCACCGTCAAGAAGCTGCTGGCGCCGGAGGCCGCACGGCCGAAGTCGCCGGAGTTCCTCAACGTCGAGGCGGTCGCGAACACGACCGCGTTGCGGGACCAGGCGATCAAGGCGCTCGACGCGGCGGCCAAGGGCGACTCCGCCCTGACCACGCCGGGCACCGCGTCGCGGGCGCAGATCGACAAGATGTTCGCCCCGGAGAACATCAAGGCGAACCTGCAGCGGCTCATCGAGACCGGCGTGCAGGAGCAGGGGCTCAAGTACGACCGCCGCGTCACCGACCGTTCCGGCGCCATCGGCATGTCCGTCAAGCTGGGCAAGGCGCAGCTGGTGGCCATCTCGGACACCACCGGCACGGACAACTCGGTCAGCGGCGGCTACAAGGCCGGTGAGTCGTCCACGACCTCCCGGTCCGTCGACCTCACCGCCGGCATCAACGTGCCGGTGCGGCCGAACGTCACCCCGCCGCCCGCCGGCACGCCCTCGAACCCGAGCGGTTCCGGTGGTGTCGCGGCGACCGCGAAGATCACGCCGTGGTCGGACAGCAAGACCAGGTCGAACGAGATCGGCGGCAACGTCGACCGCGGCCGCAGCACCTCCGGCGAGGCGCGGACCGTGCTGGTCCAGATCGACGCCGAGTTCACGATCGTCGGCGAGAGCCGCGCCGGGAACTTCCTGCACGGCGGCACGCCGAACGCCGAGGGCGTCACGGTGGACATGCCGAAGTCGATCTTCGTGCGCGTGTCCGAGGACGTCGCGCGCGACCTGGGCGCGTTGCCCAAGGTCGAGTCGAGCGTGCCGAAGCCGGACTTCGGCAAGATGGCGCCGCCGTCGACGGTGGCGACCAACGAGCCCGGTGCGCTGGGTCTGTCCAACGTGGAGTCGGTCCCCGACCTCTCCGCCGCGGTCAACAAGCTCACCACCGAGCTGTCCACGAAGACCAAGAAGTTCGGCAGCGACCCGCTGATCCCGGACTCGGTCCTCCAGGACTCGATGAGCAACCTGCAGCGCATCGTCGACCTGAACTCGCCGTCGAGCGTCAAGGCGATGATCGACAGCGCGCTCGACGGCGGCGTTCCGCTGCTGGTGCACCAGCCCGGCACGTTCGGCAAGGACTCCTACCAGGTCACGCTGAAGGCCAAGGCCGGCACGCCGAAGTTCGAGCAGGTCGTCAACGACGGCGTGGACATGTCCCACAACGTCGGCGGGTCCAGGAAGGACAGTGACGGCGTCAGCCGCGGCACCGGCTGGGGCGCCGGGCTGCGGGCGCCGGGCCTGGCCTCGCCGGGCAGCGCGAACCCCGCCGTCTCGGGCACCGCGGGTGTCGCCGCGGGCGTGAACGTCGGTGGCAGCACGAGCAGTTCGCTGACCAACTCCACGACCGAGGGCTTCAGCCACAGCCGCACGGCCAGCGGGCCGGCCGCGCAGTACAGCGTGCCGGTCGAGTTCGAGATCGTCGTCGAGAAGGGCGACCAGCTCGTCGCGAGGGCGGAGAGCGGCCCGCAGGAGATGAAGGTCCGCACGCACGCGGACAACCAGAAGATCGCCGGTGGTGCGGCACCGCAGCCGTACATGTCCGCGTCCTCCCGGCGGGGCGCCGAGTTCGGCACCGACGCGGCGACGTCCGCGTTCCAGCAGGACACCCGTGCCTCGCAGCTGCCCTCCACCGCGTCGGTCGAGAACCTGCGCGGCGCGAAGGACCTGCGCGACGCCGCGGTGAAGGCGATGACGGAGGCGGGCGCGGGCAAGGGCCTGACCGGCAAGGGAACGGGCTCGCTCAACGCCCTGTTCGCCACGCTCAGCCCGGAGAACCTGCAGCCGCACCTGCCGTCGATGCTGTCCGGCCCGCTCGACGTGCCGGGCCTCAAGGAGGCGGCGCTGACGTTCGGGCAGGACGCCGACGTCAAGGTGTACGCGAAGCTCGTCAACCCGCAGCTCGGGTCGCTCAGCGACGACGTCAAGATCGAGCGTCCGCTCGACACGAGGTCGTCCGAGACCTCCAGCGAGGCCAAGGTGTCCGAGACCGCCGACGTGTCGGTGGGTCTCGCGCAGGGCAGCGCCGCGGTCAAGCAGGGCACCGACCCGAAGGACACGGTCAACTTCGGCACCGGCGGTGTCGAGGGACGGCACGGCGGGGAGGACTCCGCCGCGGTGTCCGGCAACCCGTCGCAGTCCTCGAGCGGCAACGTCAAGCCGGCGGACAAGTCCCGCAGCGGTCTCGTGCAGTTCGACGTCGAGTACCGCGTGGTGGCGACGATCGGCGGCAAGACCGGTGTCGTGGACCTGACGGTGCCCGGTTCGGCCGGTGTGCGGATGCCCGCCGCCGAGGTCGAGGCGGTGCTGAAGCAGCCGCTCAGCGACTCGGTGAAGAACGCGCAGACCGAGGTCAAGAAGGCGGCCGACGACTGGCGGACCGCCGAGAAGGCCGTCGAGGACGCCCGGCACGAGGCGCAGGACAGGATCAACGAGGCCGCGGCCGTGATGGCGCGGACCGAGACGCCGCTCACCGAGGCCTCGGTCAAGGCGAACACGGCGATCGAGACGCACCTCAACGCCGAGAACGACGTCACGCCGTTCCAGACGACGTTCGACGGCGCGATCGCCGACGCCGCCGCCACCCGCGCCACCATCCAGGACCTCAACTCCCAGGTCGTGTCGCTCAGCCAGGACGCGCAGGTGGCCGACAACGCGCTCGCCGACGCGCGGGCCGAGGGTGCGCCCGAGGCGCAGATCGCCCAACTGGAGCAGGACGCCGACGCGGCGCACACCGCGCTGATCAACACCCAGCAGCAGCTCTCCGACGCGCGCTCGGAGTTCGACGCCCGGCGTCAGGCAGCCGCGGACGCCCGCACGGACCTCCAGGAGCACAAGCAGGTCGCCGCGGAGGCCCGGGACGCCCGCACGAAGGCCGAGGAAGCCCGCCAGAAGCTGGTGGACGAGCAGGCCAAGGCCGAGAAGGACATCAGGGACGCGGAGACCAAGCTCGACGACGCGCGCCGCAAGGCCGACGCCGAGCAGCAGAAGTGGTGGGACGCCAAGGCGAAGGTGGACGGCGAGATCAACTCGTTCAACCACCCCACCCCGCCGCCGGTCCCGCCGAAGGACGGCAACGCGCCGGCGCACGCCGAGACGAACACCAGCGCGGACACCGACACGCCGCCGCCCGCCCCGCCGAAGGACACCGCGGAGACCAGCCGCGCCGGTGCCGAGGCGAGCTCGTCGCGTCCGGCACCGCCGGACGCCCCGCCGGCTCCCCCGGTCCCGAACGGCCGCAGGGACGTGCCGAAGGTCGGCGCGCCGCCGAAGATGACGCCGCCGACTCGAGAGTCCCACGCGGGCAAGGACGTCCTCACCGACGAGTCGTGGCGGCACGACCCGGCGAAGACCGCTGACTGGTTCGCGCCGAGCAAGCCGGCCGACCCGAGCACGTGGGCCGACCGCCGGGCGAACGCGAACGTCAAGACCGTCGACGTCGTCGTGCGCGACGTCCGCACGGACAGCACGCCGTCGAAGCTGAAGTCCTACAAGGGACTCATCAACTACGACCTGCGGCGCATCGAGACCTCGCCGGGCAACTTCGTGCAGGAGTACACCGTCAAGGTGCACCTCGACCCCGCCGCGAAGGTCCACGCGGAGGTCGTGGCCGAGCTGAAGGCCAACGCCACCAACGGCGTGAACTCGTTGCTGAACCAGGGTCACCGGCTCCCGAGCGGCGACCAGTTCCACCTGAACCTGGAGTTCGTCGACAACAAGGCCGACGCGCACACCAGCATCAAGGTCGACCCGAAGAACCCCAACGTCGACCAGAAGCACTGGAACCCGGACACCAGTCCCGAGGTCCTGGCCCACGAGACGCTGCACTACCTGGGCGTCCCGGACGAGTACAAGGACACCAGCCGCGTCTTCCAGCAGCACGACACCAACTCGGGCGTGCACCAGAACGACGGCGGCATGATGGGCGCCGACGTCCACGGCAAGGAGCCCGGCCTGCGGCCGCGGCACCTGTGGCTCGTCGAGCGCACCGCGAACAGCCAGGTCATGGTGCCCGACACCAGGCTGGACCACACCGGCCCGATCACCACGCCGCGGGACACCACGTGGGCACGGGAGAGCCACGACGGCGACACGCGTCCCGGCAAGAAGCGCGACGAGCGGGACTTCGACAACGACAGCGACGCCGAGACCCAGCCGTCCGGTGCGGACAAGAGGTCCCGGCAGGAGGACGCGGCGCTCGCAGCCGACGTCGAGAACCTGACCGCCAAGTTCGGCCAGCTCGACCTCGGCCCGGTGGACTTCAAGTACAACCAGGCGTTCGCGAAGCTCTCGGCGGACGCCGTGCCGATCCCGTCGCGGCAGGAGCACGTCGGCAAGCTGCTCAGGAGCGTCGAGCAGAACAAGCCGCCGTCGTTCGTGGTCAACATGATCGTCGGGCACGGCCAGCTGAGCGATCCGGAGACCGGCATCAGGTCGGTCGTCGAGTCGATCACCGCGAACGCCGGTGACCTGAAGAAGGACATCGTGTTCGTGGTCGGCGTCAACGGCAAGAAGGGCGACGAGAGCGCGCTCGACGTCGCCATCGCGAACGCCAATCGCGAGATCGCCGGGCTCGACGTGCCCATCGCCCTGGTCAGGCTGGACCCCGTGTCCGCGGCCGCCTCGGCGAAGTTCCCGTACGGCGACATGCGCAACGACACGATGACCAGCAACGCGACCAAGTTCGCCGTCGGCGCGATGCTGGGCCGCGACACCCACCCGTACCTCTCGATCCAGGACTTCGACACCGGCTCGCGTCTCGTGACCGGTGACCGCAAGGACGTCTTCAACCACTTCCGCGACTCGATGAGCCCGGAGGGGATCGCGCCGCTCCGCCCGTTGATGTACTCGGGCGGCTACCGGGTCGGTGACGCGGACATCAAGGGCCAGGTCGAGGCGCGGATCGACAAGGAGACGAAGAAGCTCAACGCGGAGGCGGGCAAGCTTCAGAACCAGATCAACAACCACAACCCGAACGCCGCCGCGAAGGGCAAGGGCAAGGGCGCCAAGTTCGACCCGGACAAGGCCGAGGCCAGGATCGCGGAGATCAAGGCCCGCAAGGAGGAACTCGAGGCGGCCAGGGCCGAGATGAACGAGCCCGGCTTCGTCGAGGACTTCGAGCAGGCCATGCGCGACGACATGGACGCGCGCGTCCGGCAGGCCGACGTGAGCCCGTTGCTGCCGTACTCCCCCGAGCCGAACCTGTTCGTCGACGCCGTCGTCCCGCTGGTCGACCCGCAGGTCAGGTTCAGCAAGGACGACGCGGAGTTCAACGGCCTCGGCAAGTCGATGAACCAGTTCGCGGCCCACGAGCTCGTCGAGATCCACGCGGCGCAGGCCGTGCACCGGAAGTCGGGCAACGACCGCCAGACCCAGATCGCGAACATCGCCTCCGGTGCGGCCGTCGACGGTGCGAACAACCGCAACCCGTTCCGCGGTCAGAACTTCTCCACCGACTTCGTGGACGGCGCGGTGAGCACCGACCTGTCCCGCCTCGCGCTCGAGTACGCCGAGCGGGGCCGCAGGTCGTGGCCGCAGTCGCACGTCGACTGGACCACCGTGCCGAGCCGGTTCTTCGGTGCGGGCCCGGACGTCGTCGACCCCAAGAAGGTCGCCCAGGCCGCCAAGGCGGCCAAGGAGGGCACGGGGCCCAAGGACATCCGCAACGACTTCAAGTCCAAGGAGCACGCCGAGCGCGAGCCCCAGCAGGTCAAGCACCACGAGTACGACTACGACCCGGAGACGGGGCGCCACGACCAGACGTCGGTCGACCCCGGTTGGCAGCCGGACGACTCGACCGACGGGGACGCCCGCAAGCTGGGGTGGCAGGACAAGAACACGCTGAACCGGGCGGTCTCGGCCCCGATGAAGGCCGGGATCGGGTACTCGGGTCTCGACTCGGGCGTGCCGCCGGTGTACACGCCGCCGTTGCCGCCGGAGGACAAGGGCAAGAAGAAGGCCGCGCCGAAGGGGCCGAAGCTCACGAAGGAGGAGAAGGCGGCACAGCAGGCGGCGGACAAGGCGCTCCGGGAAGCCGAGAAGCAGGCCGCGCTCGAAGCACTGCCCCCGATCGACGCCAGCACCAAGCAGCACAAGATGGCCGCGGCGCTCGCGATGGCGTTGGCCGACAACAACAGCAACGTCACCCGGACGTTCGGCACGCTGGAGCACGGCGTCCTGCAGTACGCGGCCGAACCGCGCCCGAACGGCCTGTTCGACGCCGCCGCGAACGCACTCGGCAACGATCCCCGGACGTCGACCGACCTGCGCAGGGAGACGATCGCCAAGGCGGCGAGCGCTTCCCCCGCGGTCACCACGAAGATCGCGCGGTACCGGCAGCAGCACCGCCTGGCGAACGGCCACGTGGCCACCGCGTTCCTCGAACCGGGCCCCGCGCCCGAGACCAGGATCCCCGCCGGCTTCACGCCGGCGCCCGGTGAGCCGACCTCGCCCGGGATCGACCACACGGGCACGCCCGGCGACGTCGACCCGATGGAGCAGTCGGCGTTCGACCAGGCCGAGGCCGACGCGAAGGCGGCCGACCACGTCAAGGTGCGTGCGGCGGAGAACCTCGCCGGTCACGTGCTCGCGACGCAGCTCGGCCGGCCGGTGGTCTTCCACCGTCCCGGTGAGTCGTTGACGCTGCAGCCGTTCACCGGCACCTCGGCAGAGCCCGCGCTGGAGTTCGAGGTCACGCCGAACGACGACACCGGCAAGTCGACGTTCCGGCCGTACGACCCCGACGCGATGGACGTCGACGACGCGCCGACCCGCCAGGCACCGCCGCGCCAGGACGGTCCTGTGTGGACGGCCCCGGAAACCGCGGACGTGGACGCCGAGCCGGACGTCGAGACCCGTCCGGCGCCGCCGAAGCCGAACCCGGTCGTCCTCCCGATGACCGTGCTCGCGCCGCCCGCGGTCGGCCAGGTCATGCCGGGCACGCAGGCGTTGCCGGGCTTCTTCCAGGACAACAGGGCGCTGGGCACGATCGCGCCGACGGACGTCCGGGGTGCCGAGAACGTCACGAACGCGATCTCGAACCTGAAGGCCGACGACGCCGCCCGCATCCAGCAGGCGATCAGGGGCGACTTCGAGTCGTTCCTCGACTCCGGCCGCAACTTCCAGGTCAAGATCGGCAACAACGCCTACGAGGTGAACGTCCGCGCCACCATGCAGGCGCAGACGGACACCGCCCCGGTCGACGCTCCGGGCGTCAAGGTCGACGCGACCGCCCAGTCGGGCACCTCGTCCTCGGCCACGCACACCGTCGCGACGGCCAACGACATCGGCGGCTCGGCCACGGCCGGCGTCGCGATGGGCCCGTACGGCTCGCTGGGCGGCAAGGCCCAGTTCGCCACACCGGCGCAGTCGCAGAGCACGTCGTCGTCGCTCACCGACCAGCGGATCATCCGCGCGGGCGAGGGGTCGACGCAGGCGGTCGTGAAGGTGGCGTACGAGATCACGCTGACCGACGCCAAGGGCGGCCACACGACCGTCGGCACGGTCGACACCGGCACGGACGTGACGCTGCAGGTCCCGAACGACCTCGCGGTGATCACGGGCTCCGGCACCGCCAAGGACGGCCACAACCCCGCGGATCCGAAGTGGGGCACCAAGCTCGAGCACCCCGCGCCCGAGGCCGTGACGGTCGACAACCAGGTGAAGGCGTTCGAGGACGTCGCGCGCAAGCTGCACCCGTCGATCGTCAAGGTCGGCTCGCCCGGCCGGGAGGCGCTGCAGAACTTCCTGTCCCCCACCGAGATCCGCAACAACCTCGGCGCGATGCTCGGCGGCGCGTACGTCACGTCGCCGGACCTGGTCAGCCCGCACGCGAGCAAGGGCGCGGCGGTGCAGATGACGGCGACGCTGCAGAAGGCGGAGCTCGTCGGCACGCTCGGCACCGGCCAGCTGCGCCTGCACGAGTCCTCGGCGCACAGCAGCGGTGTGTCCTCGACGACCAAGTCGGGCGGCGACGTCACGGCCGGGTTCGGCGGCAACATCGGCGTGCCGAACGCGGTCGGCGGCCAGGTCGGCGCCACGCTCGGGTACTCGGCACGCACCGCGGAGAACGTCAACGCGGGCATCAACACCGCGCACAAGAGCGGCATCCAGCTCAAGGGCGACACCGGTCTGTACAAGGTGACGGCCGAGGTCGAGGTGCGCACGCCGTCCGGGGACAGCGTGAAGATCCCCGTGACGACGTACCTGCGCGTCGGTCTGCCCGAGGCCGCGCAGGCCGGGCTGCCCACGCCGGACGGGACGCGCGCCTCGATCGTCGACGACTCCAACAAGGGCAGGAAGTTCCCGCCGCCCTACCTCGGTGACGCGATCGCCACGGGCAACGCCAAGGTCGGCGAGTTCGAGGTGGCGGCCGAGGTCCAGCAGCAGGTCGAGGCCGAGCTGCGGAAGGTGCCGGGGCTCGAGAAGTTCCTGCCGAGGTGGAACGAGGCCGGAGCGGACCCGCGCAGCGGCAAGGGCAAGGACTTCGCGGACGTCGCGGAGCAGCTCGCGAACCAGCGCAGGCTGACCTCGCAGCTCTCCCCCGCGGCGTTGCGGACCAGCATGGACAGCCTCCTGGGTCCGGGTGTCCAGGTGCAGCTGAAGAACAGCGGCCGCTCCACCAACACCTACGTCAACGTCACGGTCAAGGCGAAGGTCAGCGACCCGAAGCACCTCGGGCAGGCCGACCTGCGCAACGTGCGCGACGCGTCGTCGACCGGCCCGAAGCTCGACAGCTCCTCCAGCACCACCAAGGGCTGGAGCGGCGGCGTCGAGGGCAAGGTCGTGATCCCCGGCCAGACGTCGGTCGCGAAGCTCACGCCGACCCCGCAGGCGGGCGTGAAGTACAACCACTCGTGGACCGACAAGACCACCGCCGGTCCGACGGTGAACAGCACGTCGCTCAACGTCGGCAGCCCGAACGCCCAGGTGTTCCGCGGCGACGTCGAGTTCGAGGTCGAGATCACCACGTTCACCCGTCCGCGGGCCTGGGTGCGGCGGATCGTGCCCGGCGCGCCCGGTTTCCAGGCGCCGGTGCAGACCACGGTCGCGAAGACCGGTGACGGCGGGCTCGCCCCGATCAAGGGCGAGGTCAACCTGTGGGTGTCCGACAGCTCCACTTTGGACACCGATCCCGGCAAGGGCTTCGAGCCGGGGACGCCGGAGCCGAAGGCGCTGGACAAGGCCCCGACCGTCAAGGAGCTGCTGAGCACCCGCAACCCGGACAAGGCACCGGACTTCCTGCACGTGGAGGCCGTCGCGAACACGACGGCGCTGCGCGACCAGGCGATCGACGCCCTGAACCGCGCGGCGGGCGGTGACTCGGCGCTGACCGTGCCGGGCACCGCGTCGCGCGCGCAGATCGACAGGATGTTCTCCCCGGAGAACATCAAGGCGAACCTGCGCACGCTGACCGAGACCGGCATCGGGGAGCAAGGCCTCAAGTACGACCGCAGGCTGCTCGACCGGACCGGCGCGATCGGCGTGAAGTTCGGGCTGAGCAACCCGAAGATCGTGTCCATTTCGGACGACACGGCGACGGAGAACGCCAGCACCGGTGGCTACAAGGCCGGTCAGACGTCGTCGACGAGCCGGTCGGTGGACGTGACCGGCGGCATCAACGTGCCGATCAAGCCGAACGACCCCGCCCCGCCCGCCGGTGAGCCCACGCCCGCCAGCGGTGCCGGTGGTGTCGCGGTGGCCGGCAAGATCACGCCGTGGTCGGATTCCAGGTCCTCCGGCAAGGAGGTCGGCGGCAGCCACGACCGCAACCGCGTGACGCCCTCCGGCGCCCGCACGGTGCTGGTGCAGCTCGACGCCGACGTCACCGTGGTCGGCGAGAGCCGGGCGGCCAACTTCATCGCGGGCTCCAAGCCGCACGCCGAGGGCGCCACGGTCTCGCTGCCGAACTCCGTGTTCGTGCGGGTGACCGAGGACGTCGCCAGGGAGATGGGCCTGCTGCCCGACGTGCAGCCGGACGTGCCCAGGCCCGAGTTCCCGAAGATGGCGCCGCCCGCGACCGTGGCTCCCGGCGAGCCCGGCGCGCTGGGTCTGTCCACCGTGGAGAGCGTGCCGGACCTGTCCGGTGTGGTGTCGGACCTGTCGACGAAGGTGAACGCCAAGACGTCCAAGCGCTTCGGCGGCTCGCTGCTGCCGGACTCGGTGCTCGACGACTCGATGAGCAACCTGCAGCGCCTGGTCGACTTCAGCTCGCCCGCGAGCGTCAAGGCGATGATCGACAGCGCACTGGACGGCGGCGTTCCACTGCTGGTGCACCAGCCAGGCACGTTCGGCAAGGACTCCTACCAGGTCACGCTGAAGGCCAAGGCCGGTACGCCGGAGTTCGTCGACGTCGTCAACGACGGCGTCGAGATGGAGTCGACGATCACGGGCTCGCACAAGGTGACCGACGGCCAGGGCCGCGGCACCGGCTGGGGCGTCGGGCTCAAGGCACCGGGCCTCGCGGCGCCGGGCAGCGCGAACCCGAACGTGTCCGGCACTGCGGGTGTCGCGGCGGCGGCGAACGTCGGTTCGTCGACGAGCAGCTCGGTCAGCACGTCCACGACCGACCAGTTCTCGGCGTTCCGCGCGGGCAGCGGACCGGCGGCGCGCTACACCGTGCCGATCGAGTTCGAGCTCGTGGTGGAGAAGGGTGACAAGGTCGTCGCCTCGCAGCCCAGCGGGGTGCAGTCGATGACCGTCCGCCTGCACGCGGACAACCAGAAGGTCGGCGGCACCGAGGCGCCCGCGCCGTACACGAAGACGCAGACCACCGGTACCGCGGCGGACGCCGCTCCGGACGCGGTGGACGCGTGGAAGGCGGGCGGTGCCTCGTTGCCCGCCGGTGCGTCGGTGGAGAACTTCCGCGGTGCGGCGGACCTGCGCACGGCCGCGCTGGACGCGTTGAAGGGCGCGGGTGCGGGCAAGGGCCTGACCGGCAAGGGCACGGGCTCGTTGAACAGCCTGCTGTCCACGCTGAGCCCGGAGAACCTGCAACCGCACCTGCCGTCGATGCTGTCCGGGCCGCTGTCGGTGCCCGGCCTGCACGAGGCGGCGCTGACGTTCGGGCAGGACGCGGACGTCAAGGTCTACGCGAAGCTGGTCGACCCGTCGCTGGGCGCGCTCAGCGACGGCGTGGCGCTGGAGAACCCGAGGACGCAGGTCACCGCGACCAGCACCGACTCCAAGGTCGCCGACACCGGTGACGTGTCGGTCGGTCTCGCGACCGGTGGCGCGGGCATCAAGCAGAACACCGACCCCGGCGACAACGTGGCGGTCGCTGTGAGCGGTGTCGAACTGCGACACGCGGCCGAGGACTCGTCGGCCGTCGGCGGCGGCCAGACCGACAACAAGGTCAACAACCTCAAGCCGAAGGCCACCACCGGTCTGGTGCGGTTCGGGGTCGAGTACCGCGTGGTCGCGACCATCGGTGGCAAGACCTCCGTGGTCGACCTGTCGGTGCCTTCGTCGGCCGCCGTCCGCATGCCCGTCGCGGACGCGCAGGCGTTGCTGGGCCGCCCGTTCAGCCCTGAGCTGTCCGGTGCCCAGACCCAGGTGAAGGCCGCGGCCGACGCCTGGCGCACCGCCGAGGTCACCGTCGACACCCGCCGCCACGAGGCCCAGCAGGTGATCAACGACGTGGCGGCGACCAACGCGCGCGCCGACTCGTCGTTCACCCCGGTCCAGATCGCCTACAACGCGGCGATCCAGACCCATCTCGACGAGCAGGCGAAGCTGCCGGCCCTGGAAGCCCGCGCCGAGACCGCTCGCCTCGAGGTGGCGCGGACCCTGGAGCAGATCAACGACCTCGCACCCAAGGTGGGCGGCTTCGGCGCGCTCGCCATGACCGCGCAGTTCGAGATCGACGACGCCCGCACGGACGTCGAGACCAAGGCAGCCACCGTGCAGCGCCTGGAGGCCCAGCTGGCCGCCAACCCCGGCCTGCAGCCCCAGGTGGACGCCGCCCGCCGGTCGCACGCCGAGGCCGAGACCGCGCTGCGCACCGCCGAGGCGACGTTCGACTCCACGCAGAACTCCATGCGGGAGACCCAACGCCGGCTCGACGCCGCCAACGCGGCCATCAGCGACCTCCGCGCCGAGGCAGGCGCCCGCCGCGCCGACGTGGCGGCCCAGCAGCAGGTCATCGCCCAGGCCCAGGCGGACCGCCTGGCCGCCAAGGCGACCCACGACCAGGCAGCCGCCCGGCTGGCGCAGGACCGCGCCACGCAGGAGGCCCTGGTCACCGCGGCCGAGACGCGCCTGAACGACGCGCGGCGGGCGGCCGACGACCTGCAGCAGGAGTGGTGGAAGAAGAAGGCGGAGGTGGACCGGCAGATCGCCTCGTTCAACGCGCCTCCGGCTCCGGCGGCCGGCGGGACCGACGGCGGGACCGACGGTGGTGCCGGCGGCGGGACCCGCGGTGGGACTCACGGCGGCACCGACGGCGGCACCGGCGGGACCCGCGGCGGCGCTGACGGCGAGACCGATGGCGGGACTGACGGCGAGACCGACGGTGGAACCGATGGCGGAACCGATGGCGGCACCGATGTGCCTCCCCAGCCGCCCGTGATCACCGTGACCGAGGCTTCGCCCAGCGACACCGACCACGACACCGTCGTTGTGCTGTCCGCCGAGGCGTCGTCGTCGACCCGTCAGGCACCGCAACCGCCGCACGCCCCCGCAAGCGGCGAGCCGACCACGTCCGCCCCGGACACCAGCGCTCCAGACGTCGAAGCTCCGGCCAGCGTCCCGGACGTCGTGGTGGCGAGCCACCTGAAGTCCCTGACCGCGGACGCGATGACCGACGCTCCCCCGCTGGTCAAGCAGGTCGAGCAAGCCCTGCCCACCAGCCAGGGCGCAGGCCTCTTGCGCGCCTCGGTCGTCCTCGACACCAGGACCGCCGACGTCGCCACGCTGATCCAGCGGCACGGCGCCGCCCAGGTGGCGAGGGCGTTCGAGAAGGAGTTCGGTCACCCGGTCATCGGCACGGCCCAGCAGGCGCAGTTCGGCGACCTCGCCGACCCGCGCAGCCGGTCCGCCTTCGAGGCCTGGGCGCACCGCATGTGGGACGCCATCGGCACCACGCCGTCCTACACCGCCGACCCGGACCAGCTCGCCACCGACGTCTTCGCCCACGGCATGGGCTACGACCACGGCGCGAGCGTGGCGCAGGAGGCGGCGTTCAGGGACGTCGTCGAGGCGCCGGTGCCGGGCGGCACCACGGTGTCCGAGAGCCCGGCGGAGTCCGCAGTGGACACCCAGCCCGAAACCCCGGTCGCACCCGAGACCGCTGCTGAAGCCGCCGTCGAAGCCGAGCCGGAGGTCGAGGCCGCCCCAGCGGCCGACACCACCGCCGAAGCCGAGCCCGCGGTCGAAAGCCCGGTCGAGGCCGAGCCGGTCGCCACCGTCGAAGCCGAGCAGCCCGCCACCCAGGCGGACCCGCTGCACAGCACCGACACCACCGCCGACTGGTTCGACCCGCGCACCCCGGTCTCCTCCGAGGCCATCGCCCACGCCCGCGCAACCACCCCGGCCACCAGCTGGGTCCGCGGCGAAGCCGGTGGCGTGCTCGACTCCACCAAGGTCGGCCCGAACGGCATCGCCATGCAGGCCTGGCGCGGCCCCATCACCTACGACCTCCGCACCCTGGAGGTCGACGGCGTCCAGGTCCGCGACTTCACCGTCAGGCTGCACCTGGACAACGGCACGCCGGACGTGCAGGACCGCACCCGTGCCGGCGTCGAGGAGATGTTCAACCAGGGTTACCGGCTGCCCGGCGGCGAGCAGTTCCACGTCACCGTCGAGTTCACCGACGACCCCGCCGACGCGCACGCCACCGTCGCCGTCACGAACGACCCCGACGGCCGGGCCGACCAGCTCACCTGGCCCTCGCACACCGACCAGCGCAGGCTGGCCCACGAGGTCGGCCACTTCCTCGGCCTGCGGGACGAGTACGTCGAGACCGGCCCGGTGAAGCCGATCTTCCAGCACCAGGACGGCAAGGGACACGTCGTCGACGACAACTCCCCCATGAACGACGGCATCGGCGAGGCGGACGCACGGCTCAAGCCGCGCCACCTCCAGCTGGTCTCCGACCGGATGGCGGCGCTGCAGACGCACAACCCGCCGCAGCGGCAAGCCGAAGAACGGTCCGAGCTGCCCCCGCCGCACATGCCCAAGCGCGGCAACGAGGAACTCGGCACGGACCCGGCGGCCGACCCGGTGAAGCGCACCCGTGAGGACCTCGAGGAACTGTCCATCGAGGACACCCAGGACGCCGAGATGCGGGAAAGCACGTTCAACGAGCACGGCGTGCACAACGCGGCGTACGAGAACCTGGCCCGGGGCCACGAACTCGTCCAGCTCACCGCGGACAACTACCTGCAGCGCACCCAGCACGGCATCGACCACGACGAGAAGCCGTCGTTCGTGGTCAGCATGATCGTGCGGGCGAGCGAACTCGACCAGCTGCCGGCCGTCGTCGACGGTGTCATGGCCGGCGCGCAGGACGTGGACGGCCGGGTGGCGTTCGTGCTCGGCGTGAACGCCGGGACGCAGGCCGAGATCGACGCGGCGATGGCCCAGGCGGCGCCGGTGATCGGTGGCCGGACCGAGCCGATCGCGCTGGTGAGCGTCGTGCACGGGCGGAAGGGCTTCAAGTTCGGCGAGACGCGCAACGCGACGCTGGAGAGCGACGCGCACGCGTTCGCGGTGACCGCGCTGGCGGCCACCGGGACGCACCCGTACGTCGCGGTCATGGACTTCGACCCCGCCGACCGCACGACCAGGCAGGGCGGCCACGTCTTCGACCACGTCACCCAGCTCGTGGACGGCAGGGTCGGCGACGACGCCGGCGCGCCGACGAGGCCGTTGCTGATCGGCGGCGGCTACCGGGTCGCGGTGTCGCCCGAGCAGCTCCACGCCGACGTCCTCGACCGCATCGACAACGACCCGAGCACGACCGACCAGCAGAAGGCGGAGTTCAGGGAACAACTCGGCGAAGAGAACTTCTACCACGACTTCGTGCACGCCATCGACGCGGACATGCAGGCGCGCAGGACGCAGCAGGGCATCCACCCGCTGCTGCCCTACACGCCGGAGCCGAACCTCTTCGTCGACGCCCTGGTGCCGCTCACCGACCCGACCGTCCGATTCGGACCGGGCGGGGCGGAGTACGGCCAGCTCAGCCAGTCGCTCAACCGGTTCTACGCGGCGGAGCTCGCGAAGCTGCACACGCCGCAGGACGCGAGCGACATGGCCGCCGCCACCGAACGCGCCAAAGTGGACGTTCAGAACAACCGGCACCCGGTGCGCGGCGAGGCGTTCAAGACGGACTTCGTCGCGGGTGACACCGGCACGGACCTGTCCAGGATCGCCTACGGGTTGATCAAGGACAGCAAGCTGCCGCAGTCGCACACCGCGCTGCCGAGCGTGTCGGAGCGGTTCTTCGACGGCAGGCCCGCCAAGAAGGGCACGAAGTTCGCCGACGAACGCGACCGGCTCGCCACCGGTGAGCACGCGCTGGTGGAGCCGTTCCTGCCCCCGGCGGACGGCGAGACGAAGACGACCTGGCAGCCGCCGAAGACGATGGCGAACCAGCTCGGCGCGTTGCAGAAGAACAAGATGAACCCGGCGGTGTCGGCACCGATGCCCGCGCCGTTCGATCAGATGCAGGCGGGCATCCAGAAGGACCAGAAGCTCGTCGCGGCGCACGGGGTGGTGGCGTCCGACCACGTCAGCACCGCGCAACGGCAGCTGCGGTACCTGAACGAGGACGTGCTCGTCCGCCAGCCGGCGCCGCCCGTCACGCCCAACGGCCTGTACTCGGTCGTCGGCCAGGCCCGCGGCGTCGACCCGATGACCCTGCGCAGGGAGGTCGTGCGGCTCGCGGCCACGCACCAGAAGGTGACGAAGGCCGTCGCGGACTACGGCGTCGGCAGGCCGATGCACCAGGGTCACCTGTACGGGTCGCTGGTGGAGAACGCCAACTGGCGGATGCACAGCGACGCGAACGAGAACAACGGCTGGCAGAACGCCCGTGACCTGCTCGGACACCTGATCGCGACGCAGCAGGGCGTCAACGTCCGGATCCACCGGGCAGGTCACGCGCCGGTGCTGCTGGCGCCCCTGGGCCCGCCCTTCCCGGACACGGTCGAGGTCGAGCTGGTGCTGGAGGGCAACCAGGTCACCTACCGCCCCTACCAGGGAGGACTTCAGCAGGACGTGCAGATGCATTAGCGTGACCAGCGTGGACGAGTTCGCGCAGGCGCTCCGGACGGCGATCACGAATCGCGGTCTCGGTCTGGAGCGCCTGCGCGAACACCTCTCCCAGAACGGCGTGTCCGTCTCGATGGCCACGCTGAGCTACTGGCAGACGGGCCGCAGCCGTCCCGAGCGGCAGAAGTCGCTGCAGGCCGTCGTCCACTTGGAACACATCCTGCAGGTGCCGCCCGGTCACCTCTCCGAACTGCTCGGGCCGCCGCGCCCCAGGGGCCGCTGGTTGCGGCACGCACCGGCGCCGATGTCCGCGTTCTGGCCGTTCCCCTCGCCCGTCGAGCACGCGCTGCACGACCTCGACACGCAGTGGGACGACCAGCTGCTGCGGGTGAGCCAGCAGGACTTCGTGACGATCGGGGCGGACCGCACCGAACGGGTCTTCCGCTCGCGCCAGGTGCTGTCGGCGTCGATGAACGGCCCGGACCGCTGGGTCGTGATCATGCACATCGACGACCACCACCGGCCGTTGCCGCAGATCAACGCCCTGAAGAACTGCACGGTCGGCAGAACGGTCAGCGAACCGGCCGACGGGCTGCTGGTCGCGGAGCTGCTCTTCGAACGGCCGCTGCGCAAGGGCGAGAGCGTCGTGATCGAGCACGAGCTGGTGAACCAGGACCCGTGCCCGCCCGCGACGAGCTACGAGCGCAAGTTCCGGCTGCCGACCAGGGAGTACGTGCTGGAGGTGACGTTCGAGGGCGACGCCCCGAGCGCCGTCACCCAGGTCGCGGACGGCTCCGAGGTGAAGCCCGGCCGCACGCTGCTCGACGTCGCCCTGGACGTGCGGCCCGGCAGCCGCGGCTTCAGCTGGACCTGGTGAACCCCCTCGCCGAGGGCACCAGCGCGGCCGCGGCTGCGGTGGCGAAGCAGATCACCGCGCACGCGCCGAGCACCGCGCCGGAACCGAAAGCGTCGATCGCGGGTGCGATGAGCGCGAGTCCCAGCGGCGCGAGGCCGTAGGAGAGCAGGAAGTCGAGCGACGACACGCGGGCGAGCTTGCCCGGCTCGACCTCGCGCTGGATCGCGGTGAACCACGGCACGTTGAACAGCTCGATCCCGATGCCCGCGACCACGTACACGGCGATCAGCACGACGGGGTGCACCGGCAGCAGCAGGCCGAGCGGGATCAGCCCGTAGAGCCCGAGGCCGGTCAACGCGACCCAGCCCGCGTGCCGGGGCCGCCACCGCCCGATCACCGCCGCGCCGATCAACGCCCCCACGGTGTACGCGGTCGTGGCGCCCGCCAGCACCGCCTCCGTGTCGTACCGGTCGCGGCTCACGACCGGCAGCAGCACGGCCGTCGCGGAGTACCCGAACGCGATCATGGCCGTCAACGCGCCTAGGCCAGCCAACAACCACGGGTGCCGCCGCACCTCGTGGATGCCGTCGAGGAAGTCGGCCACGAACCCCGCGCGGGCCTGCGTCTGCTCCGGCCTGCCCTGCCCCCGTGGCGGCACGAGCGCCGCGCACAGCCACAGCGCCGCGGTGACCGCGAGCAGCACCCGGGCGTCGGTGATCAGCGCCGCCAGCGCGGTGAGGCTCGGCGCGACCAACGTCGTCACCCGGATCGCGAGGGTGGTCATCGCGTTGGCCTGCTGCCGTTGCGACTGCGGCACCACCTCGGCCACCAACGCCTGGAAGGCGGGCCGGCAGGCACCCTGACCGGCACCGACGACCGCCGCCGCCACGGCCATGAGCAGCGGGGACCGCCCCACGCCCAGCGCGATCAGCGGCGTGACCAAGCCCGCGACCAGGCACGACCAGAAGACCACGACCCGGCGCGCGTGCCGGTCCGCCAGCACCCCGGCGACCGGCACGGCGGCGACGAACCCGGCTGTTCTGGCGGCCAGCACGACCCCCAGCTCCACGGCCGTGATCGACCGTTCCAGCACGGCCAGGCCCAGCACGAACGGCAGTGCCCACATGGCGAGCCCCGACGCGGTCGTGCCGGTCCACAGCCTCAGGAACGCGGTGTTGCGGAAGACGGACGGTGCCTTCGTCGCTTTCTCGGTCACGTGGACCAAGGTCCCACCACCGGAGCGCTCCTGACCACACCGCGTCGATATTCCGCGTCAACAGGCAAAGAAGGACGGGTGCTCCCCCGCCGCCTGCGGAGAGCACCCGTCCCGGTCCTTTGTGGACAGATCAGCCGATCTTCTCGATCCGCGCGTTGCGGATCAGGAACTTGCCGGGCTCGCGCACCTGTTCGAAGGCCGCGTTGTTCAGCAGCGCGCAGCTGCCGGACACCGACGCCACCTTGACGGTCGTGGACTTGTTGTTGTCCAGGTTCGTGACCTTCAGCGTCGTGCCGACCGGGAACGTGCCGCTGGACGCGGCAGGGGCGCCGCCCTCACCGGAGAGCGTGACGGTGGAGCCGTTGCAGACCTGCTGGCCCGTGGCGCCACCACCGTTGTTGTTGCCCTCGTTGGCGGGCGGCTGCGCGACCTGACCCTGGTTGCCGTTGCCCGCGTTGCCGTTGTTGTTGCCGGCGTTGCCCGTGTTGCCCTGGTTCGCGTCGCCCGCGCCGCCGTCGCCCTGGCACCCAGCCGCCTTGCGCCGCTGCTGGATGAGGTCGACCACGGCCTGCCGGTTCGCGATCCGCGCCTCGGACTGGGAGTCCGGGTTGGACTTCTGGCCCGCGATGAAGTTCAGGTTGTTCTGCAACGCCTTGTCCAGTCCGCCGCAGTCCTCACCGGACGTGGCGGCCTGCCCGGCTTCGGGCTTGGCCTGGACGTTGCCGCCACAGCCCGCCGCGGCACGCCGCTGGTTGATGAGGTTCACGACCTGCTGGCGGTTCTGGATGCGCGCGTCCGACTGGGCGTCGGGGTTGGCCTGCTGGCCCGCGATGAAGTTCAGGTTGTTCTGCAGGGCGGTGTCCAGTCCGCCGCAGTCCTCAGCCGCGTTCGAGTTGGTGCCACTGAAGGCGAAGATGCCACCGGCGACAGCGGCGACCGCCAGCACGGCGCCCGCGCCGATCATGGCGGGCTTGCGGTGTCGAGCGCCCATTCTGTGTCTCCTCGGGGGGTCGAACGGTGTTGTACCGATGACTACGGGGAGGTCACGAACGGGGTTCAAAGCGGACCGGGACATGTTTGGTTTTAAATGCTCTTAAGGTTTTCCGGGCACATGATCTTGCTGCTCAGGGCGCGTTTCCCACCGCGAGGGGCCAGTTCCGGGAAACAACCGTGCGAGCGGCCACGGTGGCCCAGGCGACCACCAGACCTCCGTACAGCACCAACGCCACTCCGGAGAACAACGCCGACGGAACCCGCACGGCGAGGGCACTCGTCCCGGTCACCAACGTCCCCAGCGGGAACACGAAACTCCACCAGGTCAACGCGAACGGCAGCCCGCGCCGCACGGTCCGCACGGTGACGGCCGCCGCCAGCGCCACCCACAGCAGCGCGAACCCCCACGTGATGGTCCCGTACAGCACGCCGAACGCGCGTTGCCCCGGCAGCACGGGCACCCCGGCGAGCAGGTTCGCCGCCGTGATCGACTGCCCCAGCGGCCCGAGCACGATCCACACCGTGGGCACGGCCGAAGCGGCACCCACTCCGTGCCGCACCAACCGTTGCCACACCTGAGGCACGATCACCAAGGTCGCGAACAGGCTCACGCCGAACAGGGCGTAACACCCGAGCACCATCGCCTGCCGCCCGGCGCCGTCCGCCATGTGCTGCGCCAGCAAGGCTCCGGAGGCAGCGGACACCATCGGCGGCACGACGGGCATCAGCCAGCCGGCGAACGCGGGCTCCCCGCTGCCGAACATCCGCAGCGGCACCACGACGGACGTGACGAGTCCCAGCGCGGTGCCGACCGTCCACAGTGTCCAGTCAACGGCCAGGGCGGCGGGCAACCCGATCCAGTCGGACCCGAGCAGCAACGTCCCGGTGCCGACCGTCATCAACGCCATCGGCGGCGCGCCCCAGAACTGCGCCATCACGGGGTCCGCGACCTGGGCGCGCACGGTCTGCCACGTCCACCGCCAGGTGGCCGCGACCACCAGGCACACCAGCACCAGGGCGGCCGACGCCCACACGTACCGGGCGACGGCGTGCAGGCCCGGCACAGGGGCACCGGCCGTGGCGACGATCCCCGTCCCCATCACGGAAGCGAAGAGGTTCGGGCCGAAGGGCGCCGCTCGTCGCACCTCTGGGGCACGGTGTGGTCGAGGTGCGAGAGCGGTCACGACATGACGATCGTCCGTTCGAATCCACCTCGGTAGGCGGCAACCGCCGATGTGCACATAGGCTGTCCCTATGCCTCTGCCGCCGAGGGTCACCGACCTCACCAGCTTTGACCTGCTGCTGAGCGTCGCCGAACTGGGCAGCATCGGCCGGGCCGCGCTGGCGCACGGCATGTCCCAGCCGAGCGCCAGCGAACGCCTGCGGACCCTCGAGGCCCGCGTAGGCGTGACGCTGCTCGAACGCACCCCGCGCGGCGCGAAGCTCACCACCGCCGGTCAGCTGGTGGCGGGCTGGGCGGCGCAGGTGATCGCCAAGGCTGCCGACCTCGACGCCGGCATCACGAGCCTGCGCGCCGACCGGCAGAGCCACCTCCGGATCGCCGCGAGCCTCACCGTCGCCGAGTACCTGCTGCCCGCGTGGCTGATCGCGCTGCGCCAGGTGAGCCCCGGCACCGCGACCGTGCTGTCCGCGGGCAACTCCGTGCACGTCTCCGAGCAGGTCCTCGCCGACCGCGCCGACCTGGGGTTCATCGAGAGCACCGACGTGCCGGCGGGACTCGCCACCCGCGTGGTCGCCCGCGACGAACTGGTGCTCGTCGTCGCACCCGGCCACCCGTGGGCCCGCCGCCGCCGGGTCACCGCGGCGAAGGCCGCCGCGACGCCGCTGGCCAGCCGGGAGCCGGGGTCCGGCACGCGACAGGCCTGGGAGCACGCGCTGCAGGCCGCGGGCATCGCCGAGTCGGCGGACCCGTTGCTGGAGATGTCGTCGACCACCGCGATCAAGGCGGCCGCGATCGGCGGCATCGGCCCGGCGGTGCTCAGCGTGCACACCGTGGAGGCCGACCTCGCGGCCCGCACGCTCGTCCGGATCGAGGTCGGCGACGTCGACCTGCACCGCGCGCTGCGGGCGGTCTGGCCGTCCGGCACGACACCGCGCGGCCCCGCCTCCGACCTGTTGACCATCGCGACGCGTAGTCTCACCCATCGTGCCGACCGGCGGTAGCAAACAGGTTCGGGCCGCGCGCAAGCGGAAGAAGCGCATGGCCCGCGTCGTCAACGACCTCACCGACGCCCAGTGGGACGCCCTCAAGGCGGCGTGGGGCGGCTGCGCGTACTGCACGGCACCCGCCGCCGCGTTGCAGAAGGACTGCGTGCAGGCCATCTCCCGCGGCGGCAGGTACACGCTCGGCAACGTCGTGCCCGCGTGCGGATCGTGCAACGCCAGCAAGTGCAACGCCGAGGTGACGGGCTGGTTGCGGCGCAAGAAGCTCGACGAACGCACGTTCCTGGTGCGCCACTACGAGATCTCGGCCGAGCTCACGACCCGCTTCCCGGCGGAGCCGTCCACTGTGGACTAGTCCCTGTCCTGCAAGTCCGTCGGGCGGCAGGCGCGGGTGAGGGACCTAGGCGGCGTTGCGGACCGCGTTGTAGCCCTTGTACAGCGCGTCCCAGGCCTTCTTGCAGCGGGCGTTCAGGTCGCCGTCCGCGCTCTGCCCGCCGGCCGCGAACCAGGGTTCGCACGAGCCGATCTCGGCGAGCTGGCGGCGCACGTCGGTGAGGGCGGTCTGGCCCGCGGGCGGCAGCTTGGCCGACTGCTTCTCGACCTCGTCGATCACGCCTGTCACGTCGGGCATGACGTGGGCGCAGTTGTCGGCGGCGGCGACGGGCTCGCCGCGCAGGCGGGCGGCGCAGTCGGTGAGCAGGACGCCGATGGCGTCGAGCCGGGGCTGCAGATCGGGCAGCGGTGAGCCGGTGGCGGTGGTGGAGGCCGGGGTGATCGTGGGCAGGGACGAGGTCCCGGTACCGCACCCGAGCAGCAGCAAAGCCAGCGCGATGGCGGAGTAGCGCATGCCAGGAGCGTAGCGAGACGGAAGGGCCGCCAGAGCGGGGGTAGCTCTGGCGGCCCGGGTCGTTCACCCGATCAGGGTCAGGCGGCGATGTAGGACTTCACGCCTTCGGGGAAGCCGATCGGGGCGGCGGACGCGTCGTTCACCGCGGCGCTCACGACGGCGGACTTGCCCTTGCAGCCCGGCTCCGACCAGATCTTCACGGCACCGTCCGGGTTCAGCGACAGGAAGCCGCCGCGGAGGTCGGCGCACTTCGACTCGACCTTGACGCCGACCGCGAAGCTGTCGCCGAAGTCCTTCTGGTTCCTGCCGCTGAAGAAGGTCACCGAGTTCGCGGGCTTGGCGCCCGGCGCCGGCTGGCCCTGCTGCCCGTTGCCCTGACCCGGGGCCTCCGCCTTCGGCACGGCGCGCTTGCCCTCGGGGTTCATCACGAACCACTTGCCGCCGACGTTCTGGCCGAGGATGTCGCCGGCCTTCTTGTCCTTGTTGAAGAGGTACGCGGGGCGACCGCCGATCGCGACCTGGAACTGGCCGTCCTGGCGCTTGATGAAGCTGATGTTCTCCTTGCGGATGCCGGGGAAGAACAGCCGCGTGCCCTTGGTGACGGTGATGGCGGGCCAGGTCTTGGCGCATTCTCCGTTGCAGTTCGACACGCCGCCGCCGACCGGGTCGTCGCTGAACCAGTAAACGGAGAGCCCCTTGCCGTTCACGACAGCGGGCTCCAGGCCACCGGCGTTGCCGGCGCGCAGCTCGACCCACTTCTGCTTGGTCGCGACCGGCGCGTCCTCGGGGGCGCGGTCACCGGTGTTCTGGTCGGCCTTGTTGGAGTTCGCGGTGCCGCGCAACAGATCCACACCGGACGTCGCGTCGGTCTCGACCGCGTTGTCGGCCGCGTTCTCAGCCTGGGCCTGCTCCTGGGCGGGGGCGGCAGAGCCGGACTGCGTGGCGCCCTGGCCGCACGCGGTCAGCGTGACGACACCGACCACCAAAAGGGCAGCAACGATCCCAACTTGCTTGCGACGCATTGGTTTTTCTCATTCCTGAGTGGACTCGACAACCTGTTCACCACTGACACGCGCGCGCTCTCAGAACGGTTCGACGAACTTCGAGTTGAGACCGCGATCACACGCGTTCCGGAAAGCAGCCGGTACCGTTGGAGGCGTGGACATCAGCCTGAGCAGCGATTTCGCGACCGCGGTCCCCGAGATGGCGGTCTCGTGGAAGGCCGAACCGGTCGTCGAGCCGGAACTCCTCGTCCTCAACGAGCAGCTTGCGAGGGAAATCGGGCTCGATCCGGACTGGCTGACCGAAGGAGGTCTGCCCTTTCTCACGGGCAACAACGCCCCCGGCGTCGCGCAGGCGTACGCGGGCCACCAGTTCGGCGGGTACAGCCCCAGGCTCGGCGACGGCCGCGCGTTGCTCCTCGGCGAACTGACCGACGCCGAGGGCAGGTTGCGCGACCTCCACCTGAAGGGCTCGGGGCGCACGCCGTTCGCCCGCGGAGGTGACGGACTCGCCGCCGTCGGCCCGATGTTGCGCGAATACGTCGTCAGCGAAGCCATGCACGCACTGGGCATCCCGACGACCCGGGCGCTCGCCGTCGTCTCCACCGGGCACGTCGTGCAGCGCGAGGAACCCCTGGCCGGCGCCGTGCTGGCCCGCGTGGCCGCGTCGCACCTGCGCGTCGGCAGCTTCCAGTACGCGCGCAACACGGGCGATCTCGACCTGCTGCGCCGTCTCGCCGACCACGCCATCGCCCGGCACCACCCCGGCAGCACCCCACTGGAGCTGTTCGGGCACGTGGTGGCCGCGCAGGCGTCCCTGGTCGCGCGCTGGATGCTCGTGGGGTTCATCCACGGCGTGATGAACACGGACAACATGACGATCTCCGGCGAGACGATCGACTACGGCCCGTGCGCGTTCATGGAGGCCTACGACCCGACGACGAAGTACAGCTCCATCGACCACCGCGGCCGGTACGCGTACGGGAACCAGCCGATCATCGCCGAGTGGAACCTCGCCCGGCTCGCCGAGGCGTTGCTGCCGTTGTTCGCCGACGACGAGGACGAGGCCGTGCAGCTGGCCCTCGCGACGCTGCGGACGTTCGACGCTCACTTCGAGCAGGCGTGGATCGGCGGGATGGCGGCGAAACTCGGCGTGTCCGGCGACGTGAAGCCGTTGCTGACGGACCTGCTGGCGCTGATGCAGGAGAACCACGTCGACTTCACGTCGTTCTTCCACCTGCTGTCGCACGCCGCCCGTGGCGACGCGGAACCCGCGCGGTCGTTGTTCCTCGACCTGGCCGCGATCGACGCCTGGATCGCGCGCTGGCGCGAACTCGGCCCGGACGCCGGCGTGATGGACCGCGTGAACCCCGTCTACATCCCGCGCAACCACCTCGTGGAAGAGGCGCTGGCGGCCGGCGCGGACGGCGACATGGGCCCGTTCCACCGGTTGCTGAAAGCGGTTACCTCCCCGTTCGGCGAACGACCCGGCCTGGAATACTTCTCGGCTCCCGCGCCGCGGGATTTCAGCGCCACCTACCGGACCTTCTGCGGGACTTGATGAAACTGCAGCCCATCGGCCACGTCGAATCTCCCCTCACCGACCGCGCCGCCGCGCCCAAGCAGCCCGACGAGGGCGCACCGGAGGCGGCCCTGGTGTTCGCGCCCGAGTACGCGCGGGCGATGCGGGAACTGATCCCGGGCCAGGACGTCCTGGTGCTCACGTGGCTCGACCGGGCCGACCGGTCGGTGCTGGCCGTGCACCCGCGCAGCGACCCGGCCCGCCCGGAGACCGGGGTGTTCTCCACCCGGTCGCCGGACCGCCCGAACCCGATCGGCCTGCACCACGTGCGGATCACCGAGGTCGACGGGCTGAGCGTGCGGGTCGCGCACCTGGAGGCGATCGACGGCACGCCGATCGTCGACGTGAAGCCGGTGCTGGGCCCGGAGCGTTGAGCGGTGTGGCCCAGCACGGGGGCGGGGCACCCGCGCCGGCGTGCTGAGCCACACCACTGCGTTCACTGGAGGTCTCGCGGGCAGCCCTCCACGTCCGGCAGCTCGACCAGGTCCTCGCGGAACGGCAACTCGCCGCACAGCAGCAACGGCGTCGAGGTCGTGTCCTCGTTGCCGCGCAGGACCAGCACGGCCTTGTTGGACGGCAACCGCGTGCTGGCACCGAAGCCGATGGTGCCGGTCGCGCCCTGGATGGCGTTGTCCGGCCGGATGCTGCCGATGCCCGCGAGCAGTCCCTCGCGCACGCGCGCGCCGGGGTCGGTGCGGCGCACCTGCCGCACGCCCTCGGCCAGCACCTGCATCGCGTCGTAGGCGCTGGCCGACCGGCCGTCCCCGATCGACCGGCAGTCCTTGCGGAACGCGTCGAGGTAGTTCTTGTAGAACGGCACCTTCGCGCAGTCCCGCCACGCGGCGGGGCTCGCGAACGACACGTAGTCCAGCTGCACGTTGGGGAACTGCGTCATGGTCCCCTCGAGGATGAACCGCGTGGACGAGTCGCTCGCGATCACCGGCGGGGTGCGGCCCTGGCACCTGCTGTTCATGCCGCGCAGGAACTCGGCGAGGTTCTGCGAGCGGCCGACGTAGAAGATCGCGTACCCCGGCTTCGTCTCGGTGAGGCAGGCGCCCTGGCCGAGGCTCGCGGGCGCCAGCCCCTCGTCGTCGTTCGCGACGCGGTACGACTTGTACTGGCTGACCGTGATCCCCCGTTCGCCGAAGGAGGCCTTCGCGTCCTCGGCGAGGTTCTGGCTGTACCGGTCGGCGGGGTCACCGGAGTAGAAGATCGCCACGTCCGTGACGTTCAGCCGCGTCTTCGCGTAGTAGGCGGCGACCCGCGCCTCGCGGAGGTTGTTGGGCGCGATCTGGTAGTAGTACTCGTTGATCAGGGCCATGTCGTCGGCCGACGTGAGCGTACCGATGATGGGCAAAGCGTCGCTGCCCAACCGCTTCACCACGGACCGGGCGGTGTCGGTGCTGATCGACAGCCCGGTCACCGCGACCACGCTCCGGTCCCGCGCGGCCAGTTCGATGATCTTGTCGGTCGCGACGTCCCCGGACGCGAGCCCTCGTCCGCCCGGCCCCTCACCACCGTTGGCGAGCAACATCCGGATGGGCACGTCACTGGTCTTCTGCGCCACCCAGACGCCGCGCAACTCCTCCACCAACGCCTGGAAGCTGTTGGAGGTGCTGGGAGTCAGCACGCTCAGGAACACGATGGTGATCGCGTCCGGCCGGGTCTCGGCCTTGCGGTTCTCGGCCACGATCCGCCCGTACGCGTCCACCAGGTCGGACCGGATCTCCGGTGGCACCGTGTCGGGCACGAAGTGCCGCACCGGATCCGCCGACACCCCGATGCACTCCGCGCCGACCCGTTCGAGCGGCGACCGGAACGAGGGCGACCACCACTCCTCACACCGCCCGTGGTTGACGAACGGCACCGCCACCAGCAACCCGGCCAGCACCAGCAACACCACAGGGGCCGCCAGCGCACGCCGAAGCCGCATCGGCGGCAACTCCGACAACGCCCCGATCACCCCGCGCGCCGGCTCGGAGGCGTCGGTGTCCAGCTTCAACACCCAGTCGTCCGACCGCGACAACTGCCGCAGCCAGTCGTGGTACCCGGCCAGCGCGTCAGCGGCGTGCGTCCGCGGCACCTCCTCGGACTCCGCCGCGGCCACCACCAGCAACGGATCGGGCTTGCTCAACGGGTTGGCCCGCCAGGACTGCCCGCTGCGGATCCCGCTGCGGGCCTTCGCCACGGCTCCGGGCAACCACTGCCCCTCCGCGTTGTCCACCAGCAGCCAGGGGTTCCCGGTGCGCCGCCGCCCGGTCCCCCACGGGGTCCACCGCCGGTGCGACCGCCGCAGGTCCTCCAGCAACGCCCGCACCAACAGGTCGCCGACCTCGTCGGCGTGCCGCTCCGCCAGCCCCTCCTTCACCACGGCCCTGGCCAACCGGTACAGCCCACGCCGCGACCGCCCGCCGAAAGCCTGCTCCCCCACCCAGGTGGCGGGCCGCCACACCAGGGCCATCACCGCCAGGCCGATCCGGGGCATCACCCCGATGATCAGCCGAATCCACCACGGGAAGTCCTGAGCCAGGTCCTGGGCCCCGTCCGCGGTGACCCGGACCCGCCGCCTCAGGTGCTGCCGGAACTCACGAGCGATCTCGCGCTCCTCGTCGTCCGCCTCGACCCCGGCGGGCAACGACAGGTCCAGCAACCACCCGGCCAGCGCGTAATGCGGAAACCGCAACCGAGGCACCCCGCGAACCTCACCGGCCAACTGCCCGACGACGTCGTCGAGCAACCGCCGCCGATCCACCTGGGCCCCATCGACGTGGGCATAAGGCACGCGCCGCCCCCGAGCGGCGACGGGCCGGTTGGCCAGCGCCTCCACCGGGCTCTCCACCCCGGCGGGCCGCCGCAACCACACGATCGGCAACGGCACGTCCCGCCCGGGCCACCGAGGCCGCGAGGACAACCGATCCAGCAACCGCACCAACTCGACGGCCCCGCTGAACTGCAGCCCGCGAGTCTGCTCGGAACCGACGAACCACCCCTGCAACCCACCCCTGGACAGCGCCACCCTCGCCCCGATCTGCCGGTCCCAAACAGAATCTGGACGGATTGTCGGACACGAACCGCCGCGCATTAGCTGGTTCGGTGTAATTCGAAGTGGCCACGAATGCCCCGCGACCAGGGTTTACACACCGGGTACCCGCACACCATGAACCAACCGGTACCACCGCCGAACCCAGTCCCACCCACGCCGGGCCCGGACCAGCCCCCGGCGCCGGGCCCAGACCAGCCCCGCCCGCCGGACCCGTTCCAGCCACCGGCCCCACCCGCCCCGAATCCCCCGAGGCCTGGTCCGCCACCCGACCCGCTGACCCCCAACCCGGACCCGACGGCCCCACCGAGGCCGCCAGGCCCGGACCCGCTACCGCCGGACCCCAAAGCCAACGGGTGAGTAACGGGACAGAGGCAGCTCTGGCCGGCTGAGCGCCATGCAGCCAAGACCCAACGCGATGCCGCAGGCGAGCCGACCGTCTTGGCTGAACCGTCGAGCCGGTGTGGTGACGTGCGGTGTCACGCAACCACGCACCTGAAGGGATTGGGGCTTGACTCCGGGTGCGAGGTGCTGCCCCTCGCGGATCGGCCGGGCGCTTTTCAGCCCGGCCTTTCCGGGACGACCAGCACCTCGCAAGGGCCTCGAAGTCAAGCCCCAATCCCCATCGACGCGCCAGCGGCGATGCCTCGACCAGGCCCGTCAAGGTCTTCGCGCCGAACCCAGCCACCCGCCCAACTGGACGGGTTTGGCCCTGACCACCCCCGGGTAGCCACCCCGATGGACGGCAGGCCGAACCGACCTGGGGAGCGGGACATGCTCAGTGGTCAGGAACAGCAACGGCTCATCGACATAGAACGGCGCCTGCGCGCCTCCGACCCGGACCTGGCCAAAGAGCTGAGCCAGGGCCCCCTGGCCAGGGCAACGGCCCGCCAGCGGGCAATCGCCATCCTCGCCACCCTCACCTTCAGGAAGCGACCGCCACAGCAGCGCTGACGGCCGATCCGGCCGCGACGGCCCCGGGCGGAGCCTCGGCCCGCCCCCACCGCATCCGGGACCACGGCAGGTCCATCTCGCTCAACTCCGAGATCTGCCGTGGCTCCAACTCTTCCGGCCGCAGCGCGGAAGCATGCCGGGAATAGGCAGCATCCACGTACCGGTGCCCGGTGTCCGGCGCCAGAACCACAACGGTCCGCTCGGGGTCGACGCGCTGCTCCCACCGAGCAGCCAGGTAGGCGGCCCCGGCGGACAACCCGGCGAAGATCGCGTGCTCCCGCAACAACGCGACGCCACCGCACAGCGCCGCATCGAACCCGAACCAATGCACCGTGTCGTACAAGGTGTGGTCGACGTTGCCGAACGGGATGGAACTACCGATCCCGGCGATGATGATCTCGGGATCGTGCACGTGCTCGCTGCCGAAGGTGACGCTGTCGAACGGCTGCACCCCGACCAGCTCCACCGACGGCGAGGTCTCCCGCAGGAACGAGACCAGCGCCCCGGTGGAAGCCCCGGTCCCGACCCCGCCCACCACCGACAACCGCGAGCAGTCCACAGTGGATCGGACGAGGTCCGCGATGGCGCGGTATCCCCGGTAGTGGACGGAATCGTGGTACTGCCGCATCCAGTGGTACCGCGGCCGGTCCCGCAGGATCTCCCGGACCCTGGCCACCCGCCGGCTCTGGTCCAGCTTCAGGCTGGCCGACGGCGGCATCGGCTCGACGGTGGCGCCGAGGATCTCCAACTGGGTGCGCAACGTCAGGTCCACGGTCGTGGAGGCGACGATGTGGCAGTGCAGCCCGTACCGGTGGCAGGCCAGCGCCAGAGCGTGCGCGTAGATGCCGCTGGAACTGTCCACCAGCGTGTCACCACGAGAAATCGTCCCGCGCTCCAGCAGGAACCGGACGGCCTCGAGCGCCGACGCGACCTTCATGGTCTCGAAGCGCAGGCACAAGGTGCGGGAGTCGAGGCGAACCAGGGCGGGGCGGCTGAGGGCGTCTGCGATGTGGTGGTCCACGTCTTCTCTCATGTCCGGTAGCGGTACAGCGCTGTCTCGTCGGCGCTGAACTGGGAGAACGGGAACGGCTCCGCGGACAGGGCGGTGACCCCGGAGCCGAGGAAGTGCCGGGCGACCGCGCTCGCGGTCTGGGCGTAGACGATCAGCGGCACCTCGCGGGACCGGCACACCCGCACGATCTCGTCGAACGTGCCGTTGCCGATCGTCATGCCCGTCGCGACGACGGCGTCCGCCACGCCGAGCACGTCCCGCATGTCCGGGGTGACGGCATCGCCCCACTGCGTCGTGCGCAACGCCAGGTCGCACGGCAGGCACTCCGCACCGCGTTCCCGGATCGCCGCCACCAGCGGGTTGACCACGCCGATCAACGCGACCTTGGCGCCGGCCGGCACGTCCAGCAGACCGGCGACGGCCGCGTCCCGCGCCTGCGCCCGCTCCTCGGGCGTACCAACGGGAAGCAGCACGCGCTCAGCGTCGGAAGTCCGATGTGGACGGACGAAACCGAGGTAGGCGTCGAGCGCCGCCACCCGCACCGGAGCGGGCGCCTCGGTCAGCAGCACCGACACCGGCGCACCCGAGTAGTTCGCACAGACGGCGGGGTCGGCCTCCCCCTCCGCGAACGCGCAGGCACCGAACGCGGTCCCGACGCGCGCCAGCACGTACTGGTTGCGGTAGGTGACGTTCCCGCCCGCCAACCGCGTGCCGTGGTGCACCCAGAACACGCTGGTCGCCGGCACCTCCGCCGGATCAGGACCGTGCCGTCCCGCCAGCACCTCGGCTATCAGATCATCCACGGTGGACATCGGTTCCCCCTCCAGATCGGACCGGCTCGCGGTAGCCCACGGCCAGGTGGCCCAGGCCGTCGCGGCCGATCTCGGCTTCCACGTCGAACACGGAGCGCAGCAACGGCGCGGTCAGCACCTCTTCGGCGGCACCGGACGCGACGACCGTGCCGCCGTGCATCAGCACCAGCCGGTCGCAGTACCGGGCGGCCAGCGCGAGGTCGTGCAGCGCCACGACCACCGTCTGCGGCGTGCGCGCCGCCAGCTCCATCAACTCGAGCTGGTGCCGCACGTCCAGGTGGTTCGTGGGCTCGTCCAGCAACAGGGCGGACGTCCGCTGCGCCAACGCCCGCGCGAGATGCGCGCGCTGCCGTTCGCCGCCCGACAACTGCTTCCACGGCCGGTCGGCCAGCCCCGTCAGGTCGAGCTTCGCCAGTTCGGCGGCGACGATCTCGTGATCGGTGGCGGACGGCCCGCGCCACCGCGACCGGTGCACGGTCCGGCCGAGCATCGCGACCTCGGCGACCCGGAGATCGCTCTCGGTGTCGGCGGTCTGCTCGACGAACGCCAGCTTGCGCGCCCGCTCGCGAGCAGGCCACGACCCGATCTCCACACCGTCGTACCGCACCACCCCGGCGGTGGGCACCCGCAACCCCGCCACGCACCGCAGCAGGGACGACTTGCCGGACCCGTTCGGCCCGATCAGCCCCACGGTCTCCCCCGGCGAGACGACCAGCGACACGTCCCGCACGATCGTCTTGCCCGGCACACCCCAGCTCAGCCCGGTGACCTCGATCTTCACAGCTCACCCCGCCTGCGCAGCACCAGCAGGAACAGCGGCACGCCGAGCAGCGCGGTGAACACGCCCACCGGTACCTCGAGCGGCGCGAACACCACGCGGGTCAGCGCGTCCGTCCAGACCAGGAACAGCGCGCCGACCACGGCCGACAACGGCAACAGCTTGCGGTGCAAAGGCCCCACCAGGAACCGCACGCCGTGCGGCACGATCAGCCCGACGAACCCGACCGCTCCGACGGCGGCCACGGCCACGGCGGTCAGCACCGACGTCGTCACCAGCAGCACGATCCGCGTCGTCCGGACGTCGACCCCCAGCGAAGAGGCCGTGTCGGTGCCGAACGCGAACCCGTCCAGCGCCGCCGAGCACAGCCACACCACCAGCAGGCCGACGCCGAGCACCACCGCGCACACCACGACGGACGTCCAGCGCGCCGAGGCGAGCGACCCCAGCAGCCAGTTCGTGACGGCCCGGATGCTGTCGGCGTCACCGGACGACAACAGGATCAACGAGGTCAGCGCCGCGAACAGCTGTCCCACCACCACACCGGTGAGCACGATCCGCGACGAGTCCAGCCCGGTGCGCCGCAGCAGCAGCATCAGCAGCCCGAACGCCACCAGCGCGCCGACGAGCGCCCCGCCGGTCACCCCGAGCTGCGACCCGGCGAACCCCAGCACCACCACGACCACCGCACCGGTCGAGGCGCCGGAGGACACTCCGAGCAGATAGGGATCGGCCAGCGAATTGCGCGTGACGCTCTGCAGCACCGCGCCGCACACCGCCAGCGCCGCACCGACCAGTGCCGCGAGCAACACCCGCGGCAGCCGCAGGTCCCAGATCAACGAGTCCAGCAGGCGTGGCAGCGGCACGACCGCGAGCCCGAGCCGCGAGCCCGCGGCCCGGCCGATCTCGGCCCAGCCGGCGCCCACGCCGATCCGCACGGCGAGCGCCATCGACACCACGAGCACGACGAGGCTCAGCACGACGACGGCGGTGTTCTTACGTCTCTGCAAGGGCTTTGGAACAGATGCGACGACGGGGTCCAGCACCGCGGCCTCAGCCACGGATCTCGTCCAGACCGGCGGCGAACGCCTTCAACGCGTCGACCGTGCGCACGGACGGGTCCATCTCGATGCCGGGCAGTTCGATTACCTTGTTCTCCCGCAACGCCTTCAGCTGCGAGACGACCGGGTGTTCACGCATCATCGCGAGCTTCTCGCTCGCCTTGTCGCCGGGGTTGCCGCGCTCGGACAGGTCCCCGACCACGACGACGTCCGGGTCGCGGCGCGCGATCTCCTCCCACGACGCCTCGGGCCACTCCTGGTTCACGTCGTCGAAGACGTTGACCGCGCCGGCGATCTTGCTCATCTGGCTCGGCATGCCGTCGCGCCCGGCCACGTACGGGACGCCCTTGAACACCGAGTAGACCCAGACGACCTTGACGGGATCCCGTTTGACGGCCTGCACTTCCGCGACGGCGGCCCGCTGGTCGGCGGCGAGCTGGTTCGCCTTCTCCGGGATGCCGAAGATCTTGCCGAAGTTCTCGTAGTCGCGGAACAGCCGGTCGAACGGCGCGGTCGTGCCGTCCGGGCAGTTCACCGCGCTCACGAACGTCGGCACGCCCAGGGATTCCAGCTCGTCGCGCGTTCCGGCGCGGTCGGCGGTGAAGAGCTCCTTGAACGACGCCACGACCATGTCCGGGTTGGCCGCGCGCAGCGGTTCCGCGGTGAGCAGCTTCGGCGACAGCACGGGGATCTTCGCGTAGGCGTCGGCGAACCGCGGCGCGACCTTGGTCTTGACGTTCGCGGTGCCGGCCATCTTGTCCTGGACCCCGAGCGCCAGCAACGTTTCCGTGGAGTTCTGGTCGAGCGTCACCACCCGTTGCGGCGTGCCGGAGAACGTCAGCTGCTTGCCGCAGCTGTCCACCACCACCGATTGCGCGGCTGCCGGGGTTTCGGCGCCTCCCGGTGTGGCGCAGCCGGCGGCGAGAACCGCGACCAGCGCCAGGCCGAGCCGGGCGGGGTGAGACATCGGATCCTCCAGAGAAGTTCACTCGATCGGTGTGCGCTACTGTAACGACAATCATTTTCATTGCAACCCTGCCGGAAGGTCGAACGAGTGGTCCACGACACAGCGCGCCGCACTCCCTCGGTGCTGCGCAGCCCGACATTTCTCCGTCTCTGGACCGCCACCACGGCGTCGGGCATCGCGACCTGGGCGCTGCCGTTCGTGCTGGGCCTGGCCGTGCTCTCGCGCTCGATCACGGCCGTGGAACTGGGAGTTCTGCTCGCCGCGCGCACCGCGGGCTTCCTCGCCGCCGTTCCCGTGAGCGGAGTGCTCGCCGACCGCTACGCCCGCCGCCGGGTCGTGCTGATCTCCGGTCTGACCTCCGCGCTCGCGGCCCCGGTCCTCGCCGCCTTCGTGGGCGATTCGCTGATCGTCGCCGCCGTGGCCGCCGCCGCGATGGGCGCGGGCCAGGGCGCGTGCCGCCCGGCGTTCCAGGCGCTGACCGCCGAGGTGGTCGACGGTGAGCAACGCCAGCAAGCGAACGCGGCGATGACGTTGTCCGTGCGCGTGACGACCCTCGTCGCGCCGGGCCTGACCGCGTTGCTGGCGCTGGTGCTGAACACCCAGGTGCTGCTGCTCGGCATCGGCGCGCTGTGGCTCGTCGCCGCCCTCGTCCCGCCCGCGGGCACCGGCCGGACGGCGCCGGGCACCGGTTCGGGTTTCGTGGCCGACTTCTGGGAGGGCGTGCGCGAAGCCCGCAGGCACCCGTGGTTCCTGGCCGGGCTGGGCGCGCTGACGGCCGTGATCGCCACCGGCTACTCGGCCACCGGCGTGGTGCTCCCCCTGGTCAGCCGCGACCGCTACGGCACCGAGGCCGTGCTCGCCGGAGCGTTGACCGCCTACACGCTCGGCGCGCTGGCCGGCGCCGTGCTGATCGCCCGCTGGCGACCGCGGCACGCAGGCTGGACCGCGCTGTTCGGCCTCGCCCTGTACGGCTTCGCACCGCTGAGCCTGCTGCTGCCGGTCCACCCGTTCGTCGTGATCGCCGCGTACGCCGTGGCGGGTCTGGGCATCGAGCTGTTCAACGTGCCGTGGTTCACCGCGACCCAGCGCGAGGTCGAGCCGTCCAAGCTCGCCCGCGTGTCCTCTTTGGACTTCCTGATGTCCTACGGCCTCGCCCCGGTCGGCCTGGCTCTGATCGCCCCGGCGATCTCGGCGTTCGGCGCACCGGCCGTGCTCGCGGCCTGCGCGGTGATCTGCTTCGCCGCTCCCGGTCTGGCCGCGCTGGTCCCGTCGTCGCGCGACTTCGGGCCGCGCCGGTGATCATCCAGCGCGTCCCGGCGCTGGACCCCTCCGCGCGCCGGACGTTGCACGACACCGGCGCGGTGATCCTCACCGGGCTGCCGAACAGCCCCGACTCGTTGCCGGTGGCCTCCGCCCTGCTGTTCGGCACGGCGTTGCGCGAGCTCTACCCACATCGGACCCGCAGGTCCGTCGACGGCGGGATCGTGGGGCTGCACGCGGACAGCTTCGACGTGGTCGTCGACATCGCCGGCAGACCCGTGCGCCGCAGGCACCCCGACGAGGACTTCGTGCTGGTGCTGCTCGCCTCCCAGGCGCCGCACGGGGGCCGGTCGTTCGTGCTCGACGCGCACGAGTTCACCGACTCGCTCGACGCGGAGCTGAAGGACTTCCTCACCGGCACGGACGTCGACCTCTACGGCCGTTGGGCGCAGACGCGCGGCCTACCCGCAACGCCACGGGTAGGCCGCCACATCGAGTACACCCGCACGGGCAGACGGATCACCCGCCGCACCGACGGGGTCGTGCCCCTGCACCGCGATCCGGACGCCGACCGCGTCACCGCGCTGCTCGCGCGGTTCGACGCGGAGGTGGACCGGGTCCAGCGGACGTTGCCGCGGACCAGGCTGGACGAGGGCGAGCTCCTGGTCCTCGACAACTACCGCTGCTGGCACGGCAGGGACGCGCACACCGGCTCACGCACCGTGCACATCCAGACCGTACGCACCGACAACGCCTAGCGGCGCGGCCCCGAGCGCTCTCAGGGACACACCGCTTTCGCGAGCGTGCTTCACGTTGCTGGAGTGCACGCGGGGAGCTTTCGTTCGCGCTGACCGCACGCGAGGTCCCCGCGTGCGGCAAGAAGACGCGAAGAAGGCTCACGTGGTGCGGACAGGACTTCCTGGCCGGCGCTCAGCGGGAAGCGGCCTTGTGCAGTTCGCGCCGCAGCTGCGCCTTGCTCATGCTCGACGCACCCTCCAGCCCCAGGTTCTTGGCCTGGGTGAGGAGTTCCTCGCGGGTCGCCTGGCCGGGCAGCTCACCGAGGTGGTCGGCCCGGCTGCGCGCGAACAGCTCGCCGAGCTCGTACCGGCGCTGCGCGCTGAGCCGCTGCCGCATGCCCGGCAGCACCGTCTTCTCCTCTTCCTCCACGTGGTGGGTGATGGAGTCGACGACGTCCTGGAGCGCCTTCTCGTACTGCGGCGAGTCGTAGTCGGTGTCGAGCAGCTTGGCGAGCAGCTGCTCGGCCTCGGCGTGCTCCTCCTGGCTGTGCTCGACCTCGTCCTCACCGCCGGCGTCCTTCGCGGCGGGGTAGACCTCGGACTCCTCCGCGCGGCTGTGCGCGACGAGCAGGCCGCAGAGCACCGGGGTCAGCAGAGGTCGCTTCTCCGGGTGGTTCTTCAACTCGTCGAACAGGCGCTCGACCTCGCGGTGGTCCTGCATGATGAGGTCGACGACGTCGTACTGCATGGTGGTTCTCCTTCAGTTCGGGTTGTTCCTCGGATAGCGAGTGGCGATGGGCGCGATGCCACGCCGTCCGATTCGGCCGAGCGCGACGCCGAAACCGCTGAACACGGCGACGGCCACGACCACGCTGAGCACGATCGACCAGGTCAGGCCCGCGCCCAGCAGTCCTGCCGCGGCGCCGGCGATCACCCCGGCGACGAGTCCGTTGACGAGGTTCACGAGACCGGCGACGCCGAGCGCCGTGCCGAGCAGCCGAGGCCGTCGTGCCTTGCGCCAGCCGGTCTGGCCGGCGTCGGCCTCGACGCCGAGGGTGTCGTCGTGCAGCTGCCGCACGAAGACGTGCCTCGTCGCCGGTTCGAGCTCCGCGTAGACGGCCCTGATCCGGTTGATCCCCAGGCCTGCCTGGACGTCCTCGATGGTCAGCTCGACCGTGCGGAAGAGCGTGGCGAGACCGATCAGGAACAGCGCGGTGAAGATGACGAGCACGAGCGTCAGCAACACCGGCGACGGCACGACCTGGGCGACGAACCCGAGCGCGATCATCGACGCGGAGATCGTCGTCAGCAGATGGCCCGCGCGGCCGGTGGCGTCGGTGATGGTCGCCGTGCGGATCATCTGCAACGTGTTGTGCTCCATGGTGAGGATCGCCAGCGCCGCCGACTTGTCCACTTCGGACTGCTGCTCGGGCACGTCAGCGTCCGAGCGCGGAGGCGAGTTCCCTCTTCGTCATCGTGGAGCGGCCCTTTATGTTCTTCTTCTTGGCCTCGTTGTAGAGCTGCTCCTTGGTGAGCCCCTTCGGCCGGTTCGTCCCGGACCGCTGCCCGCCGCGCTTCTGCGGCGACATGTCCTCTGTGGACGACTTGCTCGCCGTCTTCGACTCACCGGCCTGGGCGCGGTTCTTGTTCACCGTCCGGGCCGCGATCTCCTTCGCACGTTTGGGCGAGGCGCCCCGCTCCTGCGCGGAGTCCTTGATGTGCTCGTACTGGCGTTCGCGTTTCGCGTTCGATCCCGCTGGCATGACGACCTCCTCGTGCAGCGATTACCCCCGGCCAGAACGGTTCACACCTGGATGACCGGGTAGCCGGGGCCATGGCCGTCGCTACCGAAGGAGGACGCCCGATGCGTGCCGTCGTGCTGAACTGCACCCTCAAGAAGTCGCCGGAGAAGTCCAACACCGACCTGCTCGCCCAGGTCGTGATCGACGAACTGGCCAAGATGGACGTCGAGGTCACCTCGTTCCGCCTGGCGGACCACGAGATCCCGCCCGGCGTGACGACCGACCTCGGCGGCGGCGACGAATGGCCGAACATCCACACCTTGCTGCTGGACGCCGAGATCCTGGTCTTCGCCACCCCGACGTGGGTCGGCAGGCCCTCCTCGCTCGCCCAGCGCGCGCTGGAGCGCATGGACGCGATGATCTCCGAGACCGACGACCAGGACCGCCCGGTGGCCTACAACCGGGTGGCGGGCGTCGTCGTGACCGGCAACGAGGACGGCGCGCACCACGTCATCAGCGAGATCTGCGGCGGGCTGGGCGACATCGGCTACACCATCCCCGGCCAGGCCTGGACGTACTGGAACCGAGGTCCCGGTCCCGGTCCGAGCTACGCCGACACCGAAGAGGGTCACGAGTGGTCGGAGAGCACCGGCCGCACGATGGCCGCGAACCTGCACGCCGTCGCCACCGCACTGGCCGAACGTCCGATTCCCGCCCAGAAATAGCCGCGATTAATCCCAATACGGACAAAGCACTCATTTATTGCGCGAGTTTCGAAATCAAAGCGCCGGGTACCGCTGTTCGGTGAAAGAAATGGCTGACGGCGTGCGCACGCTGATCCCGGCGAGAATCGACCGGTTGCCCTGGTCGCCGTTCCACACCCGAATGGTCATCGCGCTCGGCGTGGCGTGGATCCTCGACGGCCTGGAGATCACGGTCGCCAGCGCCATCGCCGACACGCTGACCAAACCCGAGACGCTCGCGCTGTCGTCCACCGCGGTCGGCCTGCTCGCCACCGTCTACCTGATCGGCGAGGTCGTCGGCGCCCTGTGGTTCGGGCACCTGTCCGACCGGCTGGGCCGCCGCAAGCTGTTCATGATCACGCTGGGCGTCTACCTGGTCGGCTCGGGCCTCACCGCGTTCACCCTCGGCAACGGCGCGGGCTGGCTGGTCTTCCTGTACCTGACCAGGTTCATCGCCGGCATGGGCATCGGCGGCGAGTACGCGGCGATCAACTCCGCCATCGACGAACTCATCCCCGCGCGCTACCGGGGCCGCGTCGACATCGCCGTCAACGGCACCTACTGGGCGGGCGCGGTGCTCGGCACGCTCGGCTCCTACATCCTGCTGAACCACGTCGAGCTGTCGCTCGGCTGGCGACTCGGCTTCCTCATCGGGCCGGTGCTCGGCCTGGTGATCCTGGTGGTGCGCAGGCACCTGCCGGAAAGCCCGCGCTGGCAGATCATGCACGGCCGCACCGAAGAAGCCGAAAAGACGATCAAAGGCATCGAAGAAGAAGTCGAGAAGGAATCCGGCTCCGCGCTTCCCCAGGTCGACGAGAAGAAGGCCATCGAGGTCAAGCCGGCCGAACAGATCGGCTACCTGGCACTGGCCCGCGTGCTGTTCCGCGAATACCCGAGCCGCGCGGTGCTCGGCGCGACGCTGATGATCACCCAGTCGTTCCTCTACAACGCCATCTTCTTCACGTACACGCTGGTGCTGGGCAAGTTCTACGGCGTGCCGTCCGAGGTGACGCCGCTCTACCTGATCGCGTTCGCGGTGGGCAACCTCGTCGGCCCGTTCACGATCGGCCACCTCTTCGACACCATCGGCCGCCGCCGCATGCTGTTCCTGACCTACGCCGTCTCCGGCGCGCTGCTCGCCGTCACCGCCGTCCTGTTCTACAGCGGCGTCCTCAACGCCGTCACGCAGACCATCGCGTGGTGCGTCATCTTCTTCTTCGCCTCGGCAGGCGCCAGCGCCGCGTACCTGACGGTCAGCGAGATCTTCCCGCTGGAGGTGCGCGCGAAGGCGATCGGCGTCTTCTTCGCCATCGCGCAGTGCTTCGGCGCACTCGGCCCGGTGATCTACGGCGCGTTGATCGGCACCGGCGACCAGCCCGTGCGGCTGTTCGTCGGCTACCTGGTCGGCGCGGTGATCATGATCGGCGGCGGGCTGGTCGCGCGGTTCCTCGCGGTGGACGCGGAGAACAAGTCGCTCGAGGACATCGCGCTGCCGCTGTCGGCGACCGCGCGCCGCAGCCACACCCGCGCCGAGGGAGCCGGCTCGCCCTTCAAGACGTGAGCGCCCGGCTGGACCGACTGCCACGGTGGCGGGGCCGCGGTCGCCGCGGCCCCGCCATCGTGCTCAGGACACGCCGCAGCTCGGGGCCGACCAGAAGCGCGACGACTTGTGCGCCACGTGGACGTGGTCGTTGTGGCCCGTGTACCCCGGCCCGAGGATCTCGTTGAAGCCGTGGTTGCGCGCCTGCTTCGCCAGCGCGCAGAAGCCCTGCGCACCGGCGCCCAGGTCCACCGCGTCGCCGTACAGGTGGCGACTGCCCGCCGCGCCGCCGACCGCGTTGTTGCACGAGACGCTGCGGAAGCCGCCGTTGACGTCGATCGGCCGGTCGCCCAGGGCGTGCCGCATGGCCTGCAGCTTCCACATCGACACCAGGGCGTTGGCGCGGGCCGTCGCCGCCGAGACGTTGCCGCCCGACCAGTCCGAGTTGCAGTTGTTCAGCTCGTCGTAGGAGAAGTTGACCGGCGTGCAGTCGTTGTCCTGCAACGCGTAGATCTTCGAGAACGTCGCGGACCCGGCGATGCCGTCGGCGCCGAGCCCGTACGCCTGCTGGAACCGGGTGACGGCCGCCTTCGTACCGGCCCCGAACTGCCCGTCGATGGCGAGCACGGCGCCGTACCCGGGATAACCGGCCACGCGGATCTGCAACTGCCGGACGTCCTCGCCCGACGCGCCTTGCGACAGGGTGCGGCCCCACGTGTAGCAGGCGTCGGCCGCCGAGGGATCCGCGTGCGCCGTGCCCGGCAGGACCACGACACCGAGCAGCAGGGAGAGCACCGGTAAGACGAAACGGAGTTTCACGACAAGCTCCACCTTCCGATCACAGGGAGGTGCAGCCTGTCGAGAGCACTCCGGGCCTGTCAATGGGCAACCAACCCAGCGCCTGGTTGGGCGCTGGGAAACCACCCGGACAGCCGCCGGAGAGCGGGACGGGGTGACGCCGGGTGGTGGCTCAGCCCTCCAGACGGGAGACCAGCACTCCCCCGCGCCGCACGAACGACTCCGGCAGCCACGGCCGGCCGACCTCGCGCCCGTTCCACCGCGTCTCCCGCAGGTACACGCCCGGCGCGCCGGTCGCGATGATCGTGATGTTCCGGCCGGCGATCCGCGCCTTCGGGAACATCGGGCTGGAGAGGTGCAACTCGGCACTGCTGGGCGTGCGCGGGTAGAGGCCGAGCGCGGCGAAGACGTACCAGGCCGACATCGTGCCCAGGTCGTCGTTGCCCGGCAGGCCGGACGGCCCGGTGCGGTACACGAGCCGCGCCATCGCCCGGACGGTCTCCTGGGTCTTGCGGGGCTGCCCGAACTCGTTGTACAGCCACGGCGTGTGGATGCCGGGTTCGTTGGTCGGGTCGTAGCGCAGGGGGTCGCCGCCGGTGGCCCACGAGCCGTCGGCGCGCTTGAAGAAGCCGTCCAGTCTCGTCACGGCGGTGTCGGACCCGCCCATCGCGGAGGCCAGACCGGCGGCGTCGTGCGGGACCATCCACGTGTAGGTGGCGCTGCTGCCCTGGGCGAAGCCCTGGTCCGAGGCCGGGTTGAACGGCGTCACCCAGCTGCCGTCGGCGCGGCGGGCCTGCTGGTACCCGGTGGCCGGGTTGAACGTGTTGCGCCACCAGCCCGCGCGCTGCTCCAGGTCGGCGTTCGGGCGGCCGAGGCGACGGCCCAGGTCGGCCAGCGCCTGGTCGGCTACGGCGTCTTCCAGCGTCTCGGCGGCGCCGCCCCAGCAGTGGCACGTGTCGTGCGGTGCGTAGCCGAGGCGCAGGTGCTCGGCGAGGTTGGGGCGCTGGCCCTCGCACTGGCCGGGGCAGCCCTTGTCGGAGAGGCCGTCCGGGTGCGGAACGGTGGCTTGGCGCAGCAGTGAGTCGTAGGCAGCGCGGACGTCGAAGTCGCGGGCTCCCATCGCGTACATGCCCGCGATGGCCGGGGCGGACGGGTCGCCGGTCATGACGTGCGTGGGGCCGGTGATGTGGACCCAGCGGTCCCACACGTCGCCGTTCTGGCGGGAGATCTCCAGCAGCGACTGGGCGAACGCGCCGGCGACGTCCGGCGCCAGCAACGCCAGCAGCTGGGTGTGGGCGCGGTACTGGTCCCAGCCGGAGAAGTTGCCGTATCGCGCGGGAGCTCCGACGTCGGTGATCACGTTGGGCTGCAGGAAGCTGTGGTAGAGCGCGGTGTAGAAGATCGTGCGCTCGTCGGTGGTGCCGCCGTCGACCTCGACCGCGCGCAACCGCTTGGCCCACTCCTTGCGGGCTTCGCGTGCGACGTCGGACACCGTGGCACGGCGCGGGATCTCGGCGGCGAGGTTGCGCCGCGCCGCTTCCAGGCTGGTGTAGGAGATGCCGACGCGCATCCGCACCGCACTGTCCGCAAAGGACACGTACCCGCCGGAACCCCGGCCTGCGCGGGCGCTTCCGGTCAGGTAGCCCTCGCCGCCGGAGGCCGACGTGGTGCCCGGCCGCAGCGAGTCGTCGACCCACGTGCCGTAGGCGGAGATCGGGCGGTCGAACGACGCCGTGAAGTGCAGCCGGTAGTAGGTCTTCTGGTTGTTGGTGCCGCCGTTGGCGCGGCGGCCGCAGAACGCGCCGGTGAGCACCGAACCCGACACGGTGCCGGAGGCCGGGTCGATCGTGATGTCGGCGTCCTCGCTGCCGTTCAACGAGTTCGACGTGCGGAACAGCAGTGAACCGCTGACCGGGAACGTGAACTCGCCGATGCCCGCCCGGGTCGTCACGGACAGGTCGGCCGTGGCACCGGACGCGAGGCCCACGCGGTACCGGCCCGCCTCGGCCTTCTCGTCGGCGTGCGAGAAGTCGCTCGCGAAGATCTGGTCCTTGATGTCCGCGGTCGGCGACGAGGTGATGTCACCGACGTGCGGCATGATCGGGATGTCACCGGCCGCGCCGGGGTGGCAGCCCGCGCCGTTGACGTGCGTGAGACTGAACCCGCGCACGCGCGTCGCGTCGTAGGCGTAGCCGTTGGCGGCACCGGTGTTCGTCTGGTCGCCGCGGGTCGAGGTGGGGCTCCACGAGATCATCCCGAACGGCCTGACCGCGCCGGGGTAGGTGTTGCCGCCGCCCGCCGAGCCGATCAACGGGTCGACGTACCGGGTGTCGTCTCTCACCGCCGCGCTCGCGGGGGTCGCCAGTGCGGCGGTGAGGACAGTGACCAGGAAGACCGGGAGCGCTCTCACGTCCCGGGACGATAACCGGTTTTCAGTGAACGCAGGGTGGCCGGTACCCGTCGATCTTCAGGCTGGTGAACTCCAGGTCGTTCTTGGTGTTGCCGACGAACACCAGGCCACGGGCGTCGTCGAGGGCGTCGGCGAGCGGGTAGGACGGCTTGCCGAGCGCCGGCAGATATGTCCAGTCCTTCGTCTTGAAGCTGAAGAACCGCTTGACGAGCTCGCCGCCGGTGGACGGGATCTTGGTGACCCACTTGTCACCACCGCTCCAGAACTCGGCCGGCCGCAACTGGACGTACAGGTCGTTCGTGGCCCGGTAGGTCATCCAGAAACCGTGCGATGTGGACAGATCGGCCTGGGCCTCGAACTTGTTGCCCAGCCACACCACCATGACCGCCCAGTCGTCGGCCAGGAACTTGATCTTCGCCGTGTGGCCGTGCCGCCCCTTCGGCACGAGGATGCTGCCGGTCGCGGGTTCCGTGGCGCCCTCGCCGCTGGCGATCCACTGCTGCAACCGGTCGATGGACGGGGTTCTGCACTCCTTGCCGTGCGACGCGCTCGCCACCCCCGTGGAGCCGAGCGTGAACAACAGCGCGTACGCGATCACCGCGACGCGGCCGAACGTCGATTTCAGGCGCATCTCGCGGACCGTAGCGGAAATTGGTATAAACCATTTCAGTTGACGGTTGACAGGGTCTCGTTTGGCTACCCGGACAGCGGATTGTGAGCGCCGCTCACCCAGACCACAGTGTGCCGCGTGCGCCCCGCCAGATGCGTTGCATTCATAGGTGTCGTAACGGTTTTCGCCCTCCAACTGACCACGCCCGCGATCGCCGCGACGGGCTGCGGCCCCACGATCGACGAGCGGACGTTCGCCTCGGCCCGGCAACTCCGCGCGCTCAACGCGACCGTCGCCGGGTTCGGCGTCCGCGCGACCGGCAGCCCCCACCACAACCGCCTGATCTCGTGGCTCGAACGCAGGGTCGGCCGCCTTCCGGGTGTGTCCGTGCGGTCCGAACCGTTCACGATCACCCGCTGGCAGCCCGGCCCCGGCCTCCTGCTCTCCGGCGGCGCGGTGCCGGTCGCGGGCGCGATCCCCTACTCGGAACCCGGCCTGCGCTCCGGTGAACTCGTGCACCTGCCCGCCGGCACCCCGATCACGCCGGGGAACGCCCGCGGCAAGGTCGTGCTGCGCGCGTTCCCCGCCCTCGACCGCGGCTACCTCGCCGAACCGCTGCTCGACCAGGACATGGTGGACGCGGGCACGGCCGGTGCGGCCGGGGTGGTGGTCGCCTTCCCGTTCCCGCACGAGCAGGTGAAGGGCTACTGGGACCCGCACCTCGGCACCCACTACCGCGTGCCGGGCGTGTTCGTCGGCTCGGACGCGGCGCTGCGGCTGGTTCCCGGCACGCGCACGACGATCGGCGTGCTGGCGGCACGGGTTCCGGCCGTCACCCGGTCGCTGGTCGCCACGCTGCCGGGCGTGAGCGGCGAACGGATCGTGCTCGACACCAACACCGACGGCGTGGGCTGGGTGCAGGAGAACGGCACCGTCGCGTTGCTGGCGCTCGCGGAGCACTTCGCGCGGCTGCCGTTGCGGTGCCGGCCGCGCACGATCGAGTTCGTCTTCGCCACGGGGCACCTGCACCGGCCCGCCGAGGGCAGTGAGTTCAAGGCCCGCGCGCTGGACGCCGAGTACGACTCGGGGTCGGTGGCGTTCGCGTTCGTGCTGGAACACCTCGGCACGCGGGAGTTCCTGCCCGTCGGCGGTTCCCTGCAGCCCACCGGCCAGGCCGAGTTCTCCGGGTGGTTCGCGGGCAGCCCGGTGCTCGCCGGCACCGCCCAGGCCGCGCTGACCGGGCGGGAGGTCGACCGCACGTTCGTCCTGCCGGGCAGCGACCTGCCGGTGCCGGGCCGGGTGCCGCCGCAGTGCTCGTTCGGCGGGATCGGCACGCACTTCCACTCGCACCTGGTCCCGACGATGGCGATGATCTCCGGGCCGTGGACGCTGTGGGCACCGGCGTTCGGCGCGCAGGCCGTCGACCACGAACGGATGCGGCGCCAGGTGCTGGCCGCCGGTGACGCGATCACGGCGCTGGCACCGGTCCCCCGGACCGAGATCGCCGGGCCGTACCTGACCCAGCGGCAGCAGCGGGCGGCCGGTGCCCCGACCTGCTCGCACGACCTGCCACCCGAGTGGGCGCCTAGAAGGTGACCGACGCCTGGACGGCGAGGTGGTCGGACGGGTACTGGCCATCTCGCTGGTAGGTGTTCATCGCGACGGACTCGACCGCGGCACCGCGGGTCAGGATCCAGTCGATGCGCGGGCCGTCGGGAACCAGCGGGCCGTAGCCGTGGAACGTCCCGTAGGCCGGCGTCTGCCGCGGACCGGTCAGCCAGGTGTCGGCCAGCAGGCTCGTGAGGGCGGCGTGGGGCGGCGAGCCGGGGACGTCGTTGAAGTCTCCGGTGACGACGACCGGCAACGTCTGGGCCTGCAGGCGGTCGCGCACGACCTCGGCGCTGCGCAGGCGGGCGTGCGCGGACTCGTGGTCGAAGTGCGTGTTCACGGCCACGAACTGCTTGCCGGTCAGGCGGTCCGCGAACCGGATCCACGTGACCATGCGGACCACGTTGTTGCCCCAGGACCGCGACCCCACGACCTTCGGGGTGTCCGACAGCCACTCGTGGTCGAACTCCAGCGGTTCGAGCCGGAGGGTGTCGAAGAAGATCGCCATGAACTCGTCGTGGCTGCCGCCCAGCCGGCCGAGGCCGATCCAGTCGTAGTGGTCGGGGAGGTCGTGGGCGATGTCGCCCAGCTGCCCGTACAGGCCCTCCTGGGTGCCGAGGAGGGCCGGCAGTTCGTTCATCAGCAACTGCGCCACGACCGGGCGCCGGGTGGCCCACGAGTTCGGCTCGGCGGTGGAGGCGAACTTGAGGTTGAAGGACATGACGCGCAACGGCTCCATTCAGCCGATCATGACACAGGCCCGGCCCCGTCGTCGGTCGACAGAGCCGGGCCTGCGATCTTGCCGGTGAACCGCTACGCGGGCGCGTAGCCGGTCGGCGTGCTGGTGAAGCTGCCGCGGCCCTGCGTCCGGCTGCGCAACCTCGTCACGTACCCGAACATCTCGGCCATCGGCACGCTCGCCGTCACCACCGTCGCACCGGACCTGGCCACCGAGCCGAGGATCCGGCCGCGACGCGTCGCCAGGTCACCGAGCACCCCGCCGAGGTAGGAGTCCGGCACGGTCACCGTGACCTCGGCGATCGGTTCGAGCAGCGTCATGACGCCGGCCTTCAGCGCCTCGCGCAGCCCGAGCCGTCCCGCCGTCCGGAACGCCATCTCCGACGAGTCCTTGACGTGCGTGGACCCGTCGGTGAGCGTCACCCGCAGGCCGACCACCCGGTGGCCGAGCGGTCCTTCGGCGAGCGCGTCCCGGCAGCCCTGTTCGACCGCGCGGACGAACTCCTGCGGCACCCGGCCGCCGGTGACGGCCGAGCGGAACTCGAACCCGTCCTCCAGCGGTTCGGTGTCGATCACGACGTGGGCGAACTGGCCCTGCCCTCCGTCCTGCTTCACGTGCCGGTACGCGAATCCGCGCACCCCGGAGCCGACCGTCTCCCGGTACGAGACGCGCGGACGGCCCATCGTGATCTCCACGCGATGCAGCGTCCGTGCCTTCTGCACCGCCACCTCCAACTGCAGTTCGCCCTGGCCGGACAGCACCGTCTGGCCGCTCTCGGGGTCCGTCCCGAACCGCAGGGACGGGTCCTCGTCGACCAGGTGCGCCAGCGCCTCGACGAGCCGCGCGTTGTCGGCGCTGGTGCGCGCCTCCACGGCCACCGAGACGACGGGTTCCGCCGACACCGGGGGTTCGAGCAGCACCGGAGCGTTCGGAGCGCACAGCGTCGCCCCGATGCGGGCCGACTTCAGCCCGACCAGCGCCACGATGTCACCCGCGACGGCCTCGTCGACCGGCGTGTGCCGGTCGGCCTGGACGCGCAGGATCCGCCCGACGCGTTCCGCGCGGCCCGCCACCAGCACCGAGTCTCCCTTGTGGAGGGTGCCGGAGTAGACGCGGACGTACGCGAGCCGCCCGGTGGCGGTGGCGTTCACCTTGAACACCAACGCCGCGAACTCCTCGTCCGGATCGGGAAGGCGTTCCTGCCCGTCGACGCCGCGCACCGGCGGAACGTCCACGGGGGACGGCAGGTACGCGATCACCGCGTCCAGCAACGGTTCCACGCCCCGGTTGCGGTAAGCGCTACCGCACAGCACGACGGTTCCGGTGCCCTGGCTCGTGATCTCGCGCAGAGCCTTGCGCAGCGTCCGCTCGGACAGACCTCCTTCGAAGAACTCCTCCAACGCCTCGGGGTGCAGCTCGGCCACCGCCTCCTCCAGGAGACGACGGCGTCGTCGCGCCTCTGCCAGCAACGATTCCGGCACAGGGCCTTCCGCGAGGTCGTCGTCCCAGACCAGCGCACGCATGCGCACCAGGTCGACGACACCGCGGAACCCGTCCTCCGCGCCGATCGGCAGCTGCACGACGAGCGGCGCGGTGTGCAGGCGCGTGCGGATCGACGCCACGACTGCGTCGAGGTCCGCGCCCGCCCGGTCGAGCTTGTTGACGAACGCGATCCGCGGCACGCCGTGCCGATCTGCCTGGCGCCACACCGATTCGCTCTGCGGCTCGACCCCGGCGACGCCGTCGAACACCGCGACCGCCCCGTCGAGCACGCGCAGGGACCGTTCGACCTCGTCGGCGAAGTCGACGTGGCCCGGCGTGTCGATGAGGTTGATGCGGTGGCCGTCCCACGTGCAGGTCACGGCGGCGGCGAAGATCGTGATGCCGCGGTCGCGCTCCTGCGGGTCGAAGTCGGTGACGGTGGTGCCGTCGTGGACCTCGCCGCGCTTGTAGGTGCTGCCGGTGGCGAACAGGAAGCGTTCGGTGAGCGTGGTCTTGCCCGCGTCGACGTGGGCGAGGATGCCGAGGTTGCGGACAGCGTTCAACGTGATCGTGCGCATGATGGTTTTGCCTTCGTGTTCAAGGACTTACGGGGTCAGCGCGATGACCCGACGAACCGCTCTCAGGGGTTCGTCAGACACTCCGGTGCCCGGCGCGCAGCGGGCGACCGGGGTGCGAGGACACGAGGATCACGTCGAAACGGGACGAGAGGACGACGACGGCGGTACGCACGGCCGGTCTCCTCTCGTCTCGGTGATGATCGTGGAGTGTAGACAGATCAACACTCCGACGGAACCCATTTCTCCCAACCGGACGGCAGCACGGTTTGTTCCCCGGAACACCACAGCCCCGGCTTTCGTTGAACGACCATGCGTTTGTGTCTGCTCGGTGACTCGATCGCCGCCGGAGTGGGCAGCACCCGCCGCGAGGACACTCTCGGCCCGTTGCTCGCCCAGCACCTCAGGGCGGCAGGTCACCAGATCGATCTTCAAGTGCGCGCCTTCCCCGGCGCCAAGTCCGCGGACCTGCGCGGGCAGGTGCGGTCCGCGGGCGCCGTCGACATCGCGGTGGTGGTGATCGGAGCGAACGACCTGACCAGGTTCGTTCCACCGGCGGTCGGCGCGCGGCAGCTGCACGACGCGGTCGCCGACCTGAAGGCCGCCGGCGCGGAGGTCGTCGTCGCCACGGCGCCGGACCTGAGCGTCGTCGCGCACGTGCCGCCCGCGTTGCGCGACGTCGTGTCGGCCGCGAGCCGCCAGTACGCCGAGGTCCAGCAACGGGCGGTCATCCGCGCCGGCGGCGTGGTCGCCCACGTCGAACGCGCCGTGACGCCCCGGTTCGCCGCCGACCCGTCGCTCTTCGCCGGCGACCGCTTCCACCCGTCCGCCGCGGGCTACCGGGCGATCGCCGAGGCGCTGGCCCCCGCCGTCGAGGCCGTGGCCGCGCGGATCTGACCGATTGCGATCACGGGCGTGGCGTCGTACTGTCCAGACTAAGTTCAAGCATTGAACGAATGAGGTGGATGATGAGCACGCCCACTCCGGCGGACAAGTTCTCCTTCGGTCTCTGGACCGTGGGCTGGCAGGGCCGCGACCCGTTCGGCGACGCCACGCGCCCCGAACTGGACGTGGTCGAGGCGGTGCACCGGCTCGCCGAGCTGGGCGCCTACGGCCTGACGTTCCACGACGACGACCTGTTCGGTTTCGAGGCGACCCACCGCGAGAAGCAGATCGGCCGCCTGCAGGACGCGCTCAAGGAGACCGGGCTCGTCATCCCGATGGTGACGACGAACCTGTTCGCCCACCCCGTCTTCAAGGACGGCGGCTTCACCAGCAACGACCGCGGCGTGCGGCGGTTCGCGCTGCAGAAGGTGCTGCGCAACATCGAGCTGGCCGCCGAACTCGGCGCCAAGACGTTCGTGCTGTGGGGCGGCCGCGAGGGCTCCGAGTACGACGTGGCCAAGGACGTGCGGGCGGCGCTCGACCGCTACCGCGAGGGCATGAACCTGCTGACCCAGTTCGTCACGGACCGCGGCTACGACATCCGGTTCGCACTGGAGCCGAAGCCGAACGAGCCGCGCGGCGACATCCTGCTGCCGACGGTCGGCCACGCGCTGGCGTTCATCTCCTCGCTCGACAAGCCCGAGCTGGTCGGCCTGAACCCCGAGGTCGGGCACGAGCAGATGGCGGGCCTGAACTTCGTGCACGGCATCGCGCAGGCGTTGTGGCACGGCAAGCTGTTCCACATCGACCTCAACGGCCAGCGCAGCATCAAGTACGACCAGGACCTGGTGTTCGGGCACGGCGACCTGATGAACGCGTTCGCGCTGGTCGACCTGCTGGAGACGGCAGGCTACGACGGCCCGCGGCACTTCGACTACAAGCCGTCGCGCACCGAGGACATCACCGGCGTGTGGGACTCGGCCAAGGCGAACATGGCCACCTACCTGCTGCTCCGCGACCGCGCGGCGGCGTTCCGGGCCGACCCGGAGGTGCAGGAGGCGTTGCAGACCGCGGGCGTCGCCGAGCTGGGGCAGCCCACGCTGAACGCCGGTGAGTCCTACGACGACCTGCTGGCCGACACCGGGTTCGACGTGGACGCGGCGGCCGAGCGCGGGTACGGGTTCGTGCGCCTCAACCAGCTGGCGATCGAGCACCTCACCGGAGCGCGCTGACATGACGCTGGTCGCCGGCGTCGACTCCTCGACGCAGTCGTGCAAGGTCGTGGTCCGCGACGCGGAGACGGGCAGGCTCGTCCGGGAGGGCCGCGCGGCTCACCCGGACGGCACCGAGGTGCACCCCTCGCACTGGTGGTCGGCCCTGGAGTCCGCGCTCGCCGACGCCGGCGGGCTGGACGACGTCGCGGCGTTGAGCGTCGCCGGCCAGCAGCACGGCATGGTCTGCCTCGACGAGGACGGCGCCGTCGTGCGGGAGGCGCTGCTGTGGAACGACACCCGTTCCGCGGCGGCCGCCGCTTCGCTGACCGACGAGCTGGGTGCGGACGAGTGGGCGGCGCGGATCGGGCTCGTGCCGGTGGCGTCGTTCACGATCACGAAGCTGCGCTGGCTCGCCCAGCACGAGCCGGACAACGCCAAGCGCACCGCCGCCGTCTGCCTGCCGCACGACTGGCTGACGTGGCGGCTGCGCGGTACCGGTGTGCTGTCCGACCTCGTGACCGACCGCTCGGACGCGTCCGGCACCGGGTACTTCGACTCGGTGACGAACTCCTACGTGCCGTCGCTCGTCGAACTGGCCCTCGGCCGGTCCGACGTGGTGCTGCCGCAGGTGCTCGGGCCTTCCTCGTACGTGGACGGGCCCGTGCGGCTCGGGGCGGGTGCCGGGGACAACGCGGCGGCCATGCTCGGGGTGGGCGGCGGTGTCGTCGTGTCGCTCGGCACGTCCGGGGTGGTCACGGCCACGGCCGACGTGCGGGCCGCCGACCCGTCCGGCATCGTGGCGGGGTTCGCCGACGCCACGGGGCGCTACCTGCCGTTGGCGTGCACGCTGAACGCCGCCCGTGTGCTGGACGCGACCGCCCGCATGCTGGGCGTCGACCTGGCCACGTTGAGCGACCTCGCGTTGTCCGCCCGGCCCGGTGCGGAAGGGCTGGTGTTGGTTCCCTACTTGGAAGGTGAACGGACACCGAACCTGCCGGACGCGACCGGGGCGTTGCACGGCCTGACGCTCACCAACGCCACGCCCGCGAACATCGCGCGTGCGGCGGTGGAAGGCATGTTGTGCGGTCTGGCCGTTGGCCTCGATGCGTTGACATCGCAGGGTGCGGACGTCACGGGCGTGCGGCTCGTCGGAGGAGCTGCGGCTTCTCGTGCCGTGCGGGAGATCGCACCTTCCGTGTTCGGTGTGCCGGTGACGGTGCCCGCGCCGGGTGAGTACGTGGCCGACGGTGCGGCCCGGCAGGCGGCGTGGACGCTCACCGGCGGCGAGGCCCCGCCGGAGTGGGCGGGCGCGGACAGCACGCGGTACGAGGCGGACGCGGTGCCGTCGATCCGCGAGCGGTACGCGGACGCGGCGACGAAGTACCTGAGCCGATGACGGCCCGGCCCGCACCCGGTGTCCGCGTGCGGGCCGGCGCACCGCGATACTGGCCGCGATGACCACCGTCGACCACCTGAGGCAGGTCCGCCTCGGCAACCTGCGGACGGTGCTGCTCGCACTCGTCGACCGCCCCGGCTCGCGGGCCGACCTCGCGGCCCGCACCGGCCTCACCAAAGCGACCCTGTCCAACCTCGCCGAACCGTTGCTGGCGGGCGGGATCCTCGTCGAGGAACCGGCCACGCTCGCCGGCATGGGCAGGCCGTCCAAGCCGTTGCGCTTCCACCCCGACGGACCGGTGGCGGTCGGCGCCGAGATCAACGTCAGCCACCTGGCCGTGGAGACCCTCGGCCTCGATGGCGAGACCCTGGAACGCCGGCTCGTGCCCGCCGATCTGCGCAAGGCGTCCGCGCGGGACGTGCTGGACCGGGTGTGCGCGCTGATCCGCGAGGTGACCGGCCCGCGCCCGTTGCTCGGCGCCGGGCTCGCGATCCCCGGTGTGGTGCACGACGGCGTGGTGGTCAGGGCACCGAACCTGCCACGACTCGTCGGCGAGCCCCTCGCGCTGGACCTCTCCCGCCGTCTCGGCGTCGAGGTCGCGCTGGACAACGAGGCGAACCTCGCCGCGCTCGCCCACCTCTGGCCGCGGCACCTCGCGGGCGAGGACTTCGTGCACGTGACGGCGGACGTCGGCATCGGCGCCGGCGTGGTGCTGGGCGGCGAGGTGTACCGCGGGGTCAGCGGGTTCGCCGGGGAACTCGGCCACGTCGTGATCGAACGCGACGGCATCCCCTGCACCTGCGGCAGCCGCGGGTGCGTCGAGCGGTACGCGGGCCTCGACGTCATCCTGCGCGAGGCGGGACGGCGGCGGCTCGACTCGTTGCGCAGGGCCCTCTCGGCGGGCGACTCCAAGGCCGTGGACGCCGTGCGGCACGCCGGCGAGGCGCTGGGCGTCGGCATCGCGACGCTGACGAACCTCTTCGACGTGCCGACGGTCGTGCTCGGCGGCAGCTACGCCGTGCTGTACGACCACCTCCACGACGCCGTCCGGTCCGAAATGGACAGCCGGGTGCTCGCGGGCGGCGAACGGCACACGCGGCTGGTCGCCTCCCCGCTCGGCGAGTTCGCGGTGGTGCGGGGCGCGGCGGGACTGATCACCCGCCGGGCCGTGCAGCAGCCCGAGCGCCTCTTCGCGTGACCACCCCGCCCAGCACGACGGCGACCGCGCCCACGACGAGCGACACCCAGCCGCCGACGATGCCGTAGCCGGTGCCGGGGCCGCCCTCGGCCATCAGCACGACCGCGACACCGATCACCGCACCGACGGCTCCCAGCGCGAGAGCCCACGTGCCCTTGCGTCGCGTGAGCGCTAACAACCCAAGCGCACCAACAACGATCCCGACCAGGGACCACGCTCTGCCGGCGGTCATTTCATATGCAGCGGAAAGCACCATGGACACCAGCCTGGGCCGCCGCGCCGTTCTGGTCGTCGTGCGAGCGCAGACTCTTGAGTGCCACGTTCGCAGTAGCCGAGCATCCCTCCCCCGTTGACGCTCCGTCCTCGGCGAACACCCGACTACCGCGGTCGTGGTAGCCGGGAATCCTCCCCGCGCACGATCTGCCGGCGGCTGCGGCCATCTAGGGTGCTCCCATGACCAGGCGCTGGCTGGACCGGGCGATCGCCGCGGGCGTGGCGGTGAGCCTCGTCGTGGCCGCTCATCCCGCCACCGCACCGGCCTACGTGCTGCTGGCGGCGAGCGGGCTGGCGCTCACCGCCCGCCGGACGGCACCCAGGACCGTGCTCGTGGTGACGGGCCTGCTCGCCCTCGGCTACCAGGCCACCGGCGCGGCCGTCCCGGTGATCGCGTTCCTGTTCGCCGTCTACGCGACCATGAGGGCGGGCCACCGCCTCTTCACCCTCGCCGGATCGGTGCTGCTGATCGCCACGATCCCGTTGGCAGCGCTGGTCTCGCCCCGCGACCTGACCGCCTACGAGGCGTTCACGCAGACCAGGGACGTCCTGCAGATCGCCTGGCTGGTCGCCGCCGCGGCCGCGGGTGAGGCGCTGCGGCAGGCCGAGCGCCGCGCCGACGAGGCCGAACGCACCAAGGAGGAAGCGGCGCGGCGGCGGGCGAACGAGGAACGGCTGCACATCGCCCGCGAACTGCACGACTCGCTCACCCACCAGATCTCGGTGATCAAGCTCCAGGCCGAGGTCGCCGTCCACCTCGCCCAGAAGAAGGGCGAGACCGTGCCCGAACCGCTCCTCGCCATCCGCGACGCCGGACGCGAGGCCGCCAGGGAACTCCGCGCCACGCTCGAAGCCCTGCGGGACGACGACAAGAGCCCGCCGCACGGCATCAGCGACGTTCCGGCGCTCGTCGAACGTGCGCGCTCGACCGGCCTGGACGCGCAGCTCACGATCGAGGGCAGCCACGACGCCGTGCCGGCGGCGGTCGAGCGCACGGCGTACCGGATCGTGCAGGAGTCGCTCACGAACGTCGCCCGCCACGCGTCCGCGGCCAGTGCGCACGTGCACATCGGCTACCGCCAGGACGCGGTGGTCGTCGAGGTCGCCGACGACGGCAAGGCGACCGGGCCCACCCCCGAACCCGGCGTCGGGCTGCTCGGCATGCGCGAACGCGTCACCGCGCTCGGCGGCAGGCTCCAGGCGGCACCCCGCAGCGAGGGCGGCTTTCGCGTGCAGGCCGAACTCCCCGTGGCACAGCCGTGATCCGCGTGCTGCTGGTCGACGACCAGCCGTTGATCCGCAGCGGGTTCCGCGCGTTGCTCGACGCCGAGGACGACATCGAGGTCGTCGCCGAGGCGTCCACCGGCGCCGAAGGCCTCGACCAGGCGCGCAGGCACCTGCCGGACATCGCCCTGGTCGACGTCCGGATGCCCGAGATGGACGGCATCGAAGCGACCACCCGCATCGCCGCCGACCCGGTGCTGGCGCACACCCACGTCGTCATCCTGACCAACTACGGCCTCGACGAGTACGTCTTCCACGCCCTGAAGGCGGGTGCGGCGGGGTTCCTCGTCAAGGACGTGCTGCCGGAGGACTTCCTGCACGCCGTCCGGGTCGCGGCCCGCGGTGACGCGCTGCTCGCCCCGTCGATCACCCGCAGGCTCATCGACCGCTACGTGAGCGTCCCACCGCGTCCGAGCCCGAGTCTCGCGCACCTCACCAACCGCGAACGCGAGGCGGTCACCCTGGTCGCGCGCGGCCTGTCGAACGACGAGATCGCGGCGAGCATGGTGATCAGCCCGCTCACGGCGAAGACCCACGTCAACCGCGCGATGACGAAGCTGCACGCCCGCGACCGCGCACAGCTCGTCGTGATCGCCTACGAGTCCGGCCTGGTCGTGCCGCAGGGTTCCGGACGCGGGTGACCCCTCCCCCGGCGTTCCGCCGAGCCGGGCTCGACCACACCTCGCCGGCGACGTCCTCGATCAGGCCGGGCTGGCCGGGTTCGCGAGCCACGTCCTGGCGCCGGCGACGGCGGCGCGACCAGGCACCCGCGGCCGGACAGCGTGACAGGACGAGGAGAACTCCTGTTGTTTCGACGTCTACCTTGAGCCCTGATGCGTAGAACTACTCGCGGTGAGCGACCACACAGATCACCAGCGAAACACGCGGGGCACCAGAACCGTTGTACAGGTTGGTCGGTGCGGTCCGTGTCCCCCGGGCCTCACCTCAACGCCTCCGCGGAAGACCGAGGAACCTGGTGCCGCGCAGTGCTTTTCGCCGAGAGGCGACCGATCGCACCGGCCTCACCAGCTCGCCCCCGAGCCGTCATCCTCCCCGACAGGCGGCTCGCGGGCGATCGTGGCCGGCGCGGACCTCTCCTGCCGCGCCGGCCACTTCTTCTTGCAAGAGAACATGTTCCGGCCACACCGTGGTGACCGGCCACACAGTTCCCGTTGGAACACAACAGAACCCCGCGCCGTTGTACAGGTTGGTCGGCGCGGAACGAGTCCCCGGGCCCCACTAGGAAACGCCTTCGCGGAATACCGTCCGGCTGGAACCGCGTCGTGCTCATCGCCGCGAGGCGACCGCCGTGCCGACCAGCAGCTCCGCCCTCGAGCCGTTCACCCCCAGGCGGCTCGAGGGCCTTCCCACCCGCATTCCCTTGCACCACCAAGACTCCTGGTGAGCGAGCACACAGATCACCAGGAAACACAACGGAACCCCACACCGTTGTACGAGACGGTCGGCGCGGAACGAGTCCCCGGGCCCCACACACAAAAGCCTTCGCGGAAGACCGGTACGACCGGAGCCGCGTCGAGCCACTCGCCGAGAGGCGACCGCCGCACCGACCACCTCACGCTTCGCCGCCGAGCCGCACACCCCCCAACGGCTCGGCGGCCTGCCGCCCCCAGGCTGCCGGCCTCCCCCAGGCAGCATGGGGGCTTTCTTCTTTTCCGGAAACCGCCCTGGGCCGACGCGGTCGCCGTGCTCGTCTCGCTGGGTGGCGGGTAGGGGTTGGTGGCGGAAGTCGGTGATCGAGGTTGGCGGGACCGCGGGGCGGCTGGCGGGCGACGGCTGGCCGGTAGCGGACGGCTGGGGCCGGCGATCGCGCTCGGCAGGACCGCATTGCAGCTACCCGCTGTGCGGCGACGGCTGACAGGTAGTGGGCAGCAGCTGGCTGGTGGCGGCCGGCGGCTGGCTGGTGGCGACCGGCGGGTGGCGATCGGCGGCTGCCCGGTGGCGGCTGCCCGGTGGCGGCTGCCCGGTGGCGGCTGCCCGGTGGCGGCACGCTCGGCGGGCAGCCACTGCCCGTTGCCAGTGACACATCGGCTGCCGGCAACACCTTCGGCGGGCAACCATCGCCGCTCCCCCGCGGCGAAGCGGCTGCCGACGACACGCTCGGCGCGCCGCCACCCCGAACCCCGACCGCGAATCCGCTGGCGGCGGCACACTTGGCGGGCAGCCACCGCCCCATTCTCAGCCACGAATCGGCGGCACGCTCAGCAGCCAGCTCGTTCCCCAGCTGCGCACCCGGTGCCCACCCTGGCCCCAGCCGCGCACCCCGGCTCCAGCCGCGCACCAGGTGCCCACCGCGGCCCCAGCCGCGCACCAAGTGCCCACCGCGGTCCGGGGCCGGTGCGCCGGCCGGGCTAGGCGATGCCCGCCGCGATCAGCTTCTGCCAGATCTCGCCCTGGTCCACCACCTCGACGCCCAGCTTCTCCGCCTTCGTCAACTTGCTCGCGCCCACGCCCTCGCCCGTGATGAGCAGGTCCGTGGTGGCCGAGACGGAGGAGGCGGCGGTGGCGCCCGCTCGTTCGCACATCTTCTGGAACGTCGGGCGGGTCACCTTCTCGCCGGAGCGCGGGTCGCTGATGGAGCCCGTGATGACGACCGCCTTGCCTTCCAGGGGCGCGCCGGCGACCACCACCGGGGGCAGGTCCTCCTCGCGGACCTCCAGGGAGACGCCGCGTTCCCGCAGGCGTTCGATCTCCGGGCGCAGGCGGGCCAGGTGCTGGGTGAGGGACTCGGCCACCTTCTGGCCGATGTCCTCCACCGCCACCAGCTTGTCGACGCCTGCGTCGGCCACCTCTTCCAGGGAGCCGAAGCCCGCTCGGCAGAGGCGGGCGGCGGTGCCTTCGGAGGCCATCGGGATCGAAAGGCCGATCAGGGCTCGGCGCAGGCCCACGGAGCGGCTGCGGTCGATGGACTCGATCATGCGGGTCGCGGAGACCTCGCCCACGCGGTCGAACTCCAGCAGGCGTTCCTTGGTGAGGGTGTAGAAGTCGGACGGGTTCACCAGGTCGCCCGTCTCGGCGAGGCGTTCGATCCAGACCTGGCCGATCGCGTCGATGTCGGCGGCGGCGCGGGAGGACCAGTGGATCAGGCGGCGCACGGTCTGGGCCGGGCAGACCGCGTTGGTGCAGAACAACTCCCGGCTGTTGCCCTGCTCGGTCAGCGGTTGCGCGCACGACGGGCACGTCGACGGTGGCACGATCTCGCGTTCGGTGCCGGTGCGCTTCGACTCGTCCAGGACGCCCGCCACGAACGGGATCACGTCGCCCGCGCGGCGCACCAGGACCGTGTCGCCGATCTTGATGCCGCGCGAGCGGATGACCTCCTGGTTGGCCAGGGTCGCGCGGGTGACGGTGGTGCCGCCGACGAAGACCGGCTCGAGCCACGCGACCGGCGCGATCTTGCCCGTCTTGCCCACGTCCCAGACGACGTCGACCAGCACCGTCGTCTTCTCCTCGGCCGCGAACTTGTACGCGATGGCACCGCGCGGCGACGATGAACGGGTGCCGGCGGCGGCGAACGCGTCGCGGTTCGCCAGGCGCAGCACGGCGCCGTCGAGGTCGTAGTCGAGGGCGTTGCGGGCCTGCTCGATGCCGCCGATGAGTTCCTGCGCCTCGGCGGCGGTGGTGCAGTGCTTCATCTCCGCCACGCTGAAGCCGAGCTTGCGCAGGCCCGCGTCGAGGTCCGAGTCGGCGCTCTCCGGCTCGGTCGTGAGGTCGAACGCGAAGAACTGCATCCGCCGCCCCTCGACGGCCTTCGGATCCTTCGCGCGCAACGTGCCCGCGGCCGCGTTGCGCGGGTTGATCAACGGCTTGTCCGGGTGCGCCGCGTTGTACTTGTCGAAAGTGGACCGCAGCATCACGCACTCACCGCGCACCTCCACGCGGCCGGGAGCGTCCACCTTGTCCGGCACCCCGTCGCACAGAGCGCGCGTCAGGAACGTGACGTCGTCGCCCGTGGTGCCGTCGCCCCGCGTCACGGCGCGCGCGAGACGGCCGTTCTCGTACACCAGCGCGAGGGACAGCCCGTCGAGCTTCGGCATCACCACCACGGGCTGGCCGGGGAACCGCGCGAAGAACGACTCGACCTGCTCCGGCTTGTTCGCCTTCTCCAGCGACAGCATCGGCCGCGAGTGCCGCACCGGCGCGTGCAGCACCGACGGCGCGCCCACGTGGTCCAGCGGGTTGTCCTCCGGCGCCAGCTCAGGGTGCTCGGCGACCAGGGAGCGGAACTCGTCCTCGATCGCGTCGTACTCCGCGTCTGCCACCAGCGGCTCACCCTGGTAGTACGCGTCCCGCAGCTCGACGATCCGGGCGGCGAGCTCCTGAATCCGATCCCCAGCAGCACTCATGGACGGGACGTTACCCGGCACCACCGACAAAAACGGCCGGTCGAGCCTGGAGGCCCGCTCGAGTCCCGCTCGAACTCACCCGAACAGGCCGATCTCGTGCGCCACGGTCCCGCACCGGTACACCAGGTCGGGCCGCACCCGGCTGATCATCTCGAAGTCGGCGGACCGCAGCACCCGCACCAGGTCCGTCCGCCGGTGCGGCGCGTGCCGGTACCCCTGCTCGTGCAACCGCAGCCACGCGTCGAGCATCGCGATCTCGCACCACTGGTCGATCCTCGGCGTGCCGAGCCCGTCGAAGACGTCGAGCAGGTCCTCGTCCCGCCCTCCCCTGCCGATCCGGTCGCACAGTTGCACGACGAACGCGCTGCTCTCCGCCAGCGACGTCTTCGCCAGCTCCCGCAACGTCTCCGCGCCCACGGTCACGTCCCGGCGCAGGCACTCCAGCACGAGGTCCGGGAACCGGTCCGCCCACCAGAGGTAGTGCGCGGCCCGCTCCCACGGCTCCACCGGCGACGCCGCGAGTTCCATCACGGCCCGTGCGTAGTGCACGTCGTAACGGGCTGCCGGCAACGCCTCGGCCAGGTAGCTCAACGCCTTGCCGGCGGCGTCCCCGACGAAACGGGCCTCCGCGACCGCCTCGCGCAACCCGGCCGCGTCCACAGTGGTCCCCGAGCTGATGCCCAGCACCGGCGACGACTCGTCCCACCCCACGTACAGCAGCCCGACCACCGCCCGCCAGTCCGCATCGGACAGTTGCGACCGCCAGAACGCCGCCAGCCGGGGCCAGTCCTCCACCCCGATCTCGCGCGCGGTGCACAACGGCCTCAGCACGACGTGCAGCAGCACGAGGTTGAGCGAGTACACCGCGGACCGTTGCGTGAACGACCGCCGCACGACCGCCGCGAGCTCGGCGCGGTCCGCGGCCGCGTCCGCCCTCTCCCTCAGCAACTCGATCACGTCGCGCGACAACGGCGTGAACGCCAACAACCCTTCGAGGTCACCATTCCGGGTGAGCTCGCACCAGATCTGCCGCGCGTGCTCCTCGAGGTCGTCGATCGTCCGGTCCAGCCTTCGAACGTTCCCCACGCCTCCGAGTCGATCAGCAAGCCACCCCCACGCGCCGCCCGCGCACGACGACAGGTCGTTTGGAGCCGTCGAACGGCAACCGGCGATCGGCCGAACGGACCAGCCGCGACGAAGTCATGTACTCGTGTGCACTACAAGCGCGTCCACGAACAACGGCCACACGGCGCGCGGCAGGTCATGCCCCACCGAGTCCAGCACGAGCAATGACGCACCGGGCACCGCGTCGCGCAACGCATGGCCATGCGCCAACGGATAGACGGGATCAATAGCGCCGTGCACCACCAACGTCGGTGCGACCACATCTCCGAACCCACCGCTACGAGGCGCGTCGAACTCCATGCAGAAGTGATTGGACATGGCCGACTGGATGTTCACGGTCCGTGCGACGTCCTGAACGGCCAGCGCGCGCACAGCGTCCTCGTCGAACTACGGCGATGCACCCGCATAGGCCCGTAGCGCCGACACGATGTTTTCCACGTCAGACGAGGCCTGCAACGACGACGCCTCCAAGAACTCAGGGGTCATCTCGGGCAATCCGGGATCGCCGGTCGTGGTCGCCAAGAACGTCAGCGACGCCACCCGCGCGGCGTGCTCCACGCCCAACGCCAGCGCGATCGCCCCGCTCATGGACCGTCCGACCACGTGCGCGCGCTGCACCCCCAACGCGTCCAAGATGCCCACGGCGTCCAGCACGAGGTCGGACAGCGCATACCCGGGCGAACCAGGCGGATAGCTCACGGACAGACCGGTGTCACGGTTGTCGTAGCGGATGACGAACCGGCCACGCGCCGCGAGAGAGACGCACAGCTCCGTCTCCCACCACAGCATGGACGCGCACGCGCCATGAATCAGCAACACCGCCGGATCGTCAGCGGACCCGAACGTCTCCACGCACAACTCAACGCCGTTGACGAGCATCACTTCACCGCCGGTCCATCGCGCAGCACGCCCCGAACGTGATCCAACGAGAGAGATGCAGGGTCGAACGCCGTGAGGCACCAAGTGGCCCCAGCTGCGACATAGGCATCAACGTCAGCACCAGGCTCCACCTCGCAGACGTAGTCGAACGGCCCATCGCCGACCCGCAACGCCTCCACCTGTCCGACGGCATCCGCGAACTCCGCGACCGACGACAGGTTGACGGGGAAGAACCCGTCCAGCCCGGCCGCCCGCCTCATCGGCCGAGCGTTGCCGGGGAACCCGGCCGCCCACACCGGCACCCCGGGCCGTTGCACAGGACGGGGCAGGAACGACACCCCGTCCACCGTGTAGCACGACCCGCGATGCCGCACGACCTCGCCGGACCACGCCGCGCGCAGCACGGACAGCGACTCGTCCAGCATCCGCCCGCGCACCCGGTCGTCGCACTCCTCGCCGGTCCGCGAGAACTCCCCGGCGAACCGGTCGCTGCCGAGGCCGACGCCGAGCACGAGCCGTCCGCCGGAGAGCAGGTCCAGCGACGCCGTCTCGCGGGCGAGCTTGACCGGGCGGCGGCGGGTGATCGCCGAGACCATCGGCCCGAACCGCACCGTCGAGGTCGCGCAGGCGATGGCGGTCAGCGTGATCCACGGATCGGCCACGTGCGTCACCGGTTCGCGCCACCGCACGTGGTCCCACACGAACAGCCCGTCCCAGCCGGCCTCCTCCGCCTCGGCGGCGAGACGGGCCACCAGGGCGGGATCGGCGAGGACGTCGAACAACGGCAACCAAAGCGCACGTCGTGGGTTCATACGGCCAACGCTAGGAACGCAGGAGCATAAACAAAAGCGATAGATACTGCTCAAAGCAAGAAGCTACGCTTATCAAATGCTCGACCTCCGCCACCTCGCCACCCTCGACGCCGTCGCCACCGAGGGCACCTTCGGCCGCGCCGCCGACCGCCTCGGCTACACCCAGTCGGCGGTGAGCCAGCAGGTCGCGGCCCTGGAGAAGACGATGGGCGGCGCGGTGTTCGACCGCCCGGGAGGCCCGAAACCGGTCCGCCTCACCCCGCTCGGCGAGGTCGTGCTGGAACACGGACGCGACCTGCTCGCCAGAGCCCGGGCCGCCGAGGACGCCGTCGAACGCTTCAAGGCGGGCGAGGGCCGCGTCGACGTCGGCACGTTCCAGAGCGTCACCAACGTCCTGCTCCCGACCGTCGTGCGCAGGCTCCTCGACGACCACCCGAACGCCGACATCAGGCTGTTCGAGGAGGAGACCGACCAGCCCACCGCCGACGGCCTCGACCTGGTCTTCTTCGACGGGAAGCTCACCGGCGACGTCGAGCAGACCAAGATCCTCGACGACCCGTACGTGCTGGTCACCAGGCCAGGCCAGTTCGCGCCGGGCCCGGTCCCGCTCAGCGCGCTGCACCGAACGGCGATGGTCGCCCAGCCCCCGATCTGCGACCAGGCCCGCGTCGAACGCGTCTACGCCGACCACGGGATCGACCCGCTGATCGTCTTCCGCACCGCCGACAACCGCGGCGTGCTCTCGATGGTCCGCGCCGGCATGGGCCTCGCCGTGGTGCCGCAACTCGCCCTCGACGACACAACGGGTCTGGCCACGCACGAGGTCGAGGAACTCACGCCGCGGGAGATCTACCTCGCCTGGCAGGCGAACCGCACCCTGTCGCCGCTCGCCACCAAGGTCGTCGAACTGACGCTGCGGGCCGTGAAAGACCTTTAGTCGCGCGGGCCGCGCAACGTCAGCACCACGCGCAGCACGTGCTCGACCGCGGCCGGGAACACGGCGCCGCGCAGTTCGTCGCGGTGCACCAGGGTCTGCCCGGCGAACTCGACCATGCGTTCCGGCCCGACCCGCCGCACCACCAGCGCGGCGACCTCCTCCAGGTCGAGCCGCGGGTTGTCGAGGCGGGTCAGCGCGAACTCGACGATCAGCTCCTCGTCACTCACGGCACCCCAACCCTTCGGTTTCTCCCACCGATACACGTCGAAAACATGCGCTGGACCGACGATCCACGCCACCCGCACGCTGTCGGACATGAAGTTCTCGCGGCCCCAGGCCCGCAGCTGGAGGTGCCCGCCCGCTCCCGCCGAGGTGCGGGACTTCCACGCGGGGCTGCCCGACCACGCGCCCACTCCGCTGACCGAACTCCCGGGCCTCGCCGCTGAGCTCGGCGCCGGCCGGCTGTTCGTCAAGGACGAATCTTCCCGGCTCGGCCTGCCCGCTTTCAAGGCTCTCGGGGCCTCCTGGGCGGTGCACCAGGTCCTCAAGCAAGCACAAGGCCAGGTCACGCTCACCACCGCGACCGACGGCAACCACGGCCGCGCGGTCGCCAGGATGGCCCGGCTGAACGGCCACCAGGCGCACGTCTTCGTGCCCTCGGCGGTTCCACCTCACGCCATCGAGGCGATCCGGCAGGAGAACGCCCGGGTCACGGTGGTCGACGGCACGTACGACGACGCCGTGGCGCAGGCCGCACGCGCGGAGGGCGTGCTCGTGCAGGACATGGGCCGGCCGGGCTACGAGCAGGTGCCGGCGTGGATCGTGGAGGGCTACGCCACTCTCTGCCACGAGATCGACGAGCAACTCGGGGAAGACCCCGACCTGGTCGTCATCCCGGTCGGCGTCGGCTCGTTCGCCCAAGCCGTGATCACGCACTACCGCAGCCGCGAGACGAACACCCGGCTGCTCGCGGTCGAGCCCGACACCGCCGCCTGCGTCCTCACCAGCCTCCGAGCGGGCGAACTGACCACCGTCCCCACCGGCACCACGATCATGGCCGGGCTCAACTGCGGCACCCCGTCCACCACCTCCTGGCCCTACCTGAGCAACGGCCTCGACGGCGCCGTCGCGATCTCCGACGAGCAGTGCGCCGAGGCCATGCGCGACCTCCACGCGCTCGACGTCCACTCAGGACCGTGCGGCGCCGCGTCCCTGGCCGGGCTCCGCACCGCCCGGGCAGACCTCGGCGAGCTCGGCACCGTCGTCCTCATCAGCACGGAAGGACGCCCGTGAACCCCCGTGACCTCCTCGCCGGCCTGATCGCGATCGACTCGGTCAACCCCGACCTCGTCCCCGGCGGCAACGGCGAGAAGGACATCGCCGACTTCTGCACCACCTGGTTCCAGCGCAACGGCTTCGAGGTCCACCGCCTCGAACGACGCCCCGGCAGGCCGTCGATCGTCGCCGTGAAGAAGGGCACCGGCGGCGGGAGGTCGTTGATGCTCAACGGTCACCTCGACACCGTCGGCCTGGCGGGCTACGCCGGCGACCCGCTCGAGCCCAGGACCGAGGACGGCAGGATGCACGGGCGGGGCACGTTCGACATGAAGGGTGGCATCGCGGCCATGATGGTCGCCGCCGCGCGCGCCACCGAACGCCCGCTGCGTGGCGATGTCATCGTCGCGTGCGTGGCCGACGAGGAACACGGCAGCACGGGCACGGCAGAGGTGCTGGAGTCGTTCACCGCCGACGCCGCCATCGTCACCGAACCCAGCCACCTCGAGGTCACCTTGGCGCACAAGGGTTTCGTGTGGTTCGAGGTCGAAGTCGAGGGCAGGGCGGCACACGGCTCGCGCCCGGAGCTCGGCGTCGACGCCATCGCCAAGGCGGGCCACTTCCTCGTCGCCTTGGAGCAGCTCCAAGAAGACCTCGCGAACGGGCCGCGCCACCACCTGCTCGGCACCGGCACGGTCCACGCCTCGCTCATCACCGGCGGAGAGGAGGCGTCCACCTACCCGGCGAGCTGCCGGATCACGCTCGAACGCCGCACCGTCCCTGGCGAGTCGCCACAGCAGACGCACCAGGAACTCCAGACCGTCCTCGACCACCTCACCGCAACGATCCCGGACTTCCGGGCCACGCTCACCCGAGGCCTCGCCAGGGATCCGTTCGAGGCCGACCCGGACGCCGAGATCGTCAGGACCCTCGTCGCCAACCTGGACGCCGAGCCGGTCATCCGCGCCGAGCCGTTCTGGACCGACTGCGCGCTGCTCGACCGGGCGGGCATCCCCTGCCTGCTGTTCGGCGTCGACGGCGCGGGCGCCCACGCCGCGACGGAGTACGTCGACCTCGCCTCGCTCGACCGGCTGACCGACGTGCTGACCGGCACCATCACCGCGTTCTGCGACCAGGACGGGGGCCAGGGCCTGCCTCGAAGCCGGGGCGATGAGAGTCGCGCCTGAGGTGGTTCCTGGCGGTGCGGCCGGACAGCCCGCACACCGGAGTCCGGCCGTGCCGCCGGGGGCCGCCTCGGGCCCGGCTGTCGCAGACCGGACTTCGGTGCAGGCCCCAGGTTCTTGCCCCGGGGAGCGGGGCCGCGCAATCTCGTCAGGATCGTGCGGCGGGTTGTTTCGCACGTCCTGCCCAGCGCATGACCGGTTCCTCCACGTACCGCCACGACAACGCCGCCGCCACGATCGTGAGCACGGCCGCGACCGGCCCGGCCGCCGCGCCGAGGTCCGGGCGCAGCCACAGCGTCAGCGGGTAGTTCCAGAGGTAGGCGCCGTAGGACAGGGTGCCGAGCGCGACCAGCGGCCTGACCGGCGTCGCCACCTGTTCCCACTCGGACCACACGAGCAGCAGCACCGCCGTGCAGGCCGCGATCGCCGGGCCCGCGCCGAGGTACGTCACCACGTGGCCGCGCAACGGCACCACCGACAGCACGGCCAGGCCGGTCAGCGCGACCGGCACACCCCACCTCGGCGCGCTGGTCAGCTTGAGCCGGGTCGCCGCGCCGATCACGAAGCAGACGAACCACGACGTCGGCAGCGCGTAGGCGTTGTCGGCGTGCGGCCACAGCCAGACCAACGTCGCCGTGCACGCCGCCAGCGACGCGAGCGCGACGACGACCAGCACCGCGCCGGTCCGGTTGCGCACCCAGGCGAACGCCAGCAACGCGGGCCACAGCAGGTAGAACTGCTCCTCGGTGGCGAGCGTCCAGCCGTGGAACGCCGCCGGGCTGACCCCGCTGACGGGCAGGTTGCCGGTGAACGTGACCAGCACGAGCACGGTCCTGAGCAGTTTGTCACGCTCACCCAGCGGGTCGAACACCAGCGTGACCAGCACGAACACCAGGATGAGCGCTAACAGGGCCGGCAGCAGCCGGCGCGCCCGGCGCGCGTAGAAGCGCTTGAAGTCGATGCGTCCCCTGGTCTGCAACTCGCGCTGCAGGACACCGGTGATCAGGTAGCCGCTGAGCGTGAAGAACACGACCACGCCGACCACGCCGGCACCGGGAAACACGTCGGGGAACGCGTGGCGCAGCATCACCAGCAGGATCGCGACGCCGCGCAGCACGTCCAGTCCGGCGACGCGCCTCACCGCACCGCTCCCCTGATCAGCTTGTCCAGCAGGTCCGGATAGGACAGTCCGGCGGCCGCGAACATCTTGGGCACCTGGGACTCCGCCGTCATGCCCGGCATGGTGTTGACCTCGTTGAGCACGAACCCGTCCGGGGTCAGGAAGAAGTCGACGCGGGCGAGACCGCGGCAACCGAGCGCCTCGTAGACCCGCAGCGCCGCGTCCTCCAACGCCTTGAGCTCGGTGTCGTCCAGCGGCGCGGGGATGACGAACCGCGCGCTGCCGTCGTACTTCACCGTCGTGTCGAAGAGTCCCGGCACGTGGATCTCCAGCGGTGGCCCGGTCCGGCGGCCCTCGTCCGGGTCGTCCAGCACGGCGACGTCGATCTCCCTGCCGGACAGGACCTCCTCGACGAGCACCCGGTCGTCGAGGGCCAACGCCTTGCGCACGGCTGGTTCGAGGTCCTCCTCCCGCCGCACCAGGGCGACCCCGAAGCTCGACCCGGCCGCCACGGGCTTCACCACGACCGGACCGCGGAAGTCCACGGTGGACGCGTCGGTGACCAGCGTGCCCTTCGCCGTGCGCACCCCGACCGCCTCGGCGACGAGCTTGGTGGCCCACTTGTCCATCGCGAGCGCACCGGCCCGCAGCGGCGAACCGACGTACGGCACGCCCGCCAGTTCGCAGAGCCCGGCCAGCGTGCCGTCCTCTCCCAACGGCCCGTGGACCAGCGGCAACACCACGTCGCACGTCGCCAGCACGTCGAGCGCGGCGGCCAGGCTGCCCGAGGTGAGCGTGTCCAGCACCTGTCCGTCCGGACCGTGCCAGCGCCCGTCACGGCCGATGGTGAGCGCTACCGCCTCGTACTCCGCCGGGTCGAGCGCCGCCCGCACGGACGCCGCCGACGCCACCGAGACGTCGTGCTCGCAGTTCTGCCCGCCGCCGATCACGGCGACGCGGATGCCCCTCATCGCACAGTCCTCCGCACCCTCGCCCCGATGCCCGTCACGATCTCGTGCGGGATCGTGCCCGCCCAGCGAGCCCAGTCCGCCACCGTCGGCTCACCGCTGTCCCCCGGTCCGAAGACCACCGCTTCCTCCCCCGGCGCCACCGCGTCGTCCCCCACGTCGACCACGACCTGGTCCATCGAGATCACCCCGGCGACCGGCCGCCGCCGTCCGCCCACCAGCACCTCCGCCCGCCCGGAAGCGGTGCGGGGCAAGCCGTCCGCGTACCCGACGGGCAGCAGCGCGAGCGTGGTCGCGCGGTCCGTCACGTACGAATGCCCGTAGCCGACGCCCGTGCCCGCGGCGACCCGCCGCACCTGGACCACCGGCGCCGTCAGCCGCAGGGCGGAGCGCAGCCGGGTGGTCCCGGACGGGTCGATGCCGACGAGCCCCGCCCCGATCCGGACGACGTCGAGGTGCGCGCTCGGGTCCGTCAACGCCGCGCTCGTGGCCGCGAGGTGCCGCACCGACGGCCGCAACCCCGCCTGGCGCGCCATCTCGACCCCGCGCAGCAAGGCCTTGCGCCCCGGTTCGTTCAGACCGGGCACGTCCGCGCAGGGCAGGTGCCCCATCACTCCGACGACCCTGACCCGTCCGGCCAGTTCCGCCCGCCGCGCCGCGGACATCAGCGCGAGCCACGTCTCCGGCGCGGCCCCGTCGCGTGCCATGCCCGTGTCGAGCTGGAGGTGCACGCGCACCCCGCCGTCCAGTGCCGCGAGGTGTTCCAGGCTCGGCACGCTGAGGTCGATCCCGTGCCGCACGGCGGTGTGCACGGTCACGTCGACCGGGTTGAGCCAGCTCAGCACCGGGACGTCCACACCGGACCCGCGCACGGCCACCGCCTCGGCGAGCGACGTGACGCCGATCCAGCGGGCCCCCGCCGCGACCGCCGTCCGCGCGACGTCGCCGAGCCCGTGCCCGAACCCGTCCGCCTTCACCACGGCCATGACGTCCCCGCGCGCCCACGAGACGAACCGCCTCGTGTTCTCGGCCACCGCCGTCAGGTCGACGTGCAGCGTCGGCGTCAGGGCGGCCTGGCGGAGGGTGGTCACACTCGCGCCCACGCAGGCACCTCCACCGGTCCGTAGAGGGCGTGGTCGGCGCCGGTCAGCAACGCCCAGTAGCGGTCGCCGTAGGACCAGTGCCACCACTCGGTCGGGTAGTTGACCAGGCCCGCGTCGCCCAGCGCGGCGGCGAGGACCGTCCGGTTGCGCCGGGCCTCGTCGTCGACCTCGGCGGCGAAGAAGCAGCGCCCGTCGCTCTCCTCGGGCGTCGCGTCGACGGTCGTGCCCATCCACAGCTCGGCACCGGACGACGTGACCAGCGTGAGGTCGACCGCGGCGCCCGCGACGTGCGGCGCGACGGCCAGCGGCGCCACGAACCGGCTCGACAGCCGCCCGATCTCGACCTCGTCGGCCGCGGGGTGCAGTTCGCGCAGTTCGGCCGTGTACCGCTCGATGATCGCGTTCTGGTCGGCGAGGGCGCGGTGCCCCTCGACCACCCGCAGGTCCACACCGGACGGAAGCAGCGCGCGGGCCACGTCGAGGCGTCGCGCGAGGCCTTCCCGCACCAGCACGCCGGGCGCGAAGTCCAGTGGTACCAACGGGTCGCCGTTGTCGAGGACCCGGACGGCACGCACGACCGGATCGGCTAGCAGGATGGTCATGCAGCCAACCTAGGAACGCGCGTCCACTGCGGACTCCTCCTGGAGGCCACCCCGCCCCGCCGAACGGCCGGTTCGCCGCGGTGCCCATCGGCCGTTAGGACGAGGTCCCCCACGCCGCCGCGTTTTTCGGCAGACTGTCGTCGTGACCCGACTGAGGACGATCTGACGTGCACGCCGCCGGCATCGTGCTGCACCCGCGACGAGACTCCGCCCCCGCCGTCGAGGCGATCCTCGGCTGGGCGACCAACCGGGGCGTCGAGATCCTGGGCATCAAGGACGAGATCCAGCGCCTGCGCTGCGAGGCGACCCCCGTCACCGCCGAGGAACTGGGCCGCAGGGCCGACCTGGTGGTGAGCCTCGGCGGCGACGGCACGATGCTGCGCGCCATGCGCCTGGCCGACGGCGAGAAGGCCCCGGTCCTGGGCGTCAACCTGGGCAAACTCGGCTTCCTCGCCGAGGTAGACGTGCCGGACCTGCCCGCCGCGCTGAGCGCGATCGACGCCCGCGACTTCAGCGTCGAACCCCGGCTCGCCATCGACGCGGAGTTCCCCGGACACCGGGTCACGGCCTTCAACGACATCGCCGTGGTCCGCATCCCCGGCGAGGGCAGTGCGCGCGTCGCCGTGCACGTGGCGGGTCAGCCGTTCGTCAGCTACGCCTCCGACGCCGTCATCGTCGCCACCCCGACCGGGTCCACCGCCTACAGCTTCTCCGCGGGCGGCCCGATCACCAGCCCGTCCGTCGAGGCGCTGCTCGTCACCCCGGCCTCCCCGCACTCCGCCTACAACCGGGGCGTGGTGCTGTCGGTCAACGACGAGGTGGAGCTCGACCTGCTGCCGTCGAGCGGCCGTCTCGCCGTCGAGGTGGACGGCATGGTCGCGGGCTACCTCGAACCGGGCCAGCGCGTGTCGTTGCGGGGCAGGGCCGCCGCCGCTCGCGTGGTGCGGCTCGGCATGACGACGTTCTACCAGCGAGCCCGTCGCAAGCTGAACCTCACCGACTCGGCCGAGTTGGCGTGAGGCTGCGCGAGTGGACCGAGGCGGACGCGGCCTGGTACGCGGAGGCGACCAGGGATCCCGAGGTCCAGCGCTTCACCACCGACCCGCCCACGATCACGGCGGATCAGGTCGCCGCCGCGATCGCGGCGCTGCCGTCGAACCCTTCGGCTGCCTCGTTCTGCATCGAGGACGGCGGTGAGCGCTGCGGCAACGTCGCCGTCGACTTCACCGACGGCATCGGTCACGTGTCGTACCTCGTGGCCGCACCGGCTCGGGGCAGGGGTCTCGCGACCAAAGCGCTCACGGAGTTCGTGGCGTGGATCCTCACCCACCACGCGCCGGCCGAGCTGAGGCTGTGGACCCACCGGGACAACACGGGCTCGCGCAAGGTCGCCGAACGGGCCGGGTTCGTCCGCGACCCCGCCCGCGACGAGGACCGCGAGGTCAAGGGCGAGATCTGGCCGACCGTCGCGTACCACCTCGTGCCCTGATCTCCACCCGCTCTCGAGCGCCGCTTGTTCGGATGTCCGCGCCGGGCAACGAGACAGGGGGCGCAGGACGATGGAGCTGAACAGGCGCAAGGTGTTCGCACTGGGTGCGGGCGCGGCGCTCGCCGCGAGCACGGGCACCGCCCAGGCCGACTCCGGGAGGGTGCCCGAGCCGAACCTCCCCGGTTTCAAGCACAACTACGCCCAGGTGAACGGGGTACGCCTGCACTACGTCACCGGCGGCCGGGGTGAGCCGCTCCTGCTGCTGCCGGGGTGGCCGCAGACCTGGTGGCTGTACCACAAGATCATGCCCGCGCTCGCCCGGAGGTTCCGGGTGATCGCGGTCGACATGCGCGGCCAGGGCGCGTCGGACAAGCCCGCGGGCGGGTTCGACAAGAAGACCATGGCGACGGACCTGCACGAGCTGGTGAAGAAGCTCGGCTACGACAAGGTCAACGTCGTCGGCCACGACCTGGGCAGCATGGTCGCGTTCTCGTTCGCCGCGAACTTCCCGGACGCCACCAGGAAGGTCGCGTTCATGGACGTGCTGCACCCCGACGAGAGCTTCTACCAGATCCCGCTGCTCCCGCCGCCGGGCGGGTTCAGCGTGTGGTGGTTCGCGTTCAACCAGGTCATGGGCCTGCCGGAGCAGCTGCTCGCCGGCCGGTTCCGGTACCTGGTCGACTGGCTGTTCGCCAACACCGCGTTCACGCCGTCCGCCATCGACGAGCGCTCGCGGCGGATCTACGCGCAGAACTACGACTCCGCCGAGGCCATCCGCGCGAGCAACGGCTGGTACCAGGCGTTCCACCAGGACATCGCGGACGGCAAGACGTACGCGAAGCTGGCCCCGCCGGTGCTGGGGCTCGCGTCGATCTCGTCCTACGACCTGTTCCTGGGCGCGCTGCCGAACCTCGCGAACCAGTTCGAGGTCGTGCGCGTCGACGGGTCCGGCCACTGGCTCTGCGAGGAGCAGCCGGACTTCGTCACCGGCGAGATCGTGCGGTTCTTCAGCTGACCGTGCGCACCGGTTGTGCCGAGGGGATGAACGCCGCGACCACGACTGCCAGCAGCGCGGTCGCGGCGCCCAGGCCCATGATCAGCTGGAAGCTGAACGGCACGCCCACCTGCGTGAGCACCACGCCCGCCACCGCGCTCGACACCGACGTGCCGATCGCGCGCATCAGCGAGTTGAGGCTGTTGGCCGCGGCGGTCTCCGACGCCGGCACCGCGCCCATGATCAGTGCGGGCATCGCGCCGTAGCCGAGGCCGATGCCGGCACCGATGACGGCCGAGATCACGACCAGCTGCCACACGGCCGTCAGCATGAAGATGCCGATGCCGTACCCGAACGCCACGACCAGGGCGCCGAGGATCAACGTCGCGCGCGGGCCGCGGGCGTTCGAGATGCGGGCGGCCACCGGGGCGGTCGCCATCATCACCAGGCCGGACGGCACCAGCACCAGGCCGGTGACCAGCAACGACTGGCCGAGCCCGTGGCCCGTCGCGACGGGCAGCTGGAGCACCTGCGGCAGCACCAGCGACTGCGCGAACATGGCGAACGCGAACACCAGCGACGAGATGTTGGTCAGCAGCACCTGACGGCGGACCGTGGTGCGCAGGTCGACCAACGGCTGGCGCGTCCGCAGCTCCCACCAGCCCCACGCCCCGAGCACCGCGGCCGCGGCGACGAAGAGCCCGGTCACGGACCCGCCGCTCCACTCGGAGGCCTTCGAGACGCCGAGCAGCAGGCAGATCAACGCGACCGAGAGGCCGACCGCGCCGAGCAGGTCGAACCGGCCGCCGCCGCGCACCGGTGACTCGGGCACGTAGACGAGCACGGCGGCCAGCACCAGCGCTCCGACGCCCGCCGACGTCCAGAACAGCATGTGCCAGTCGCTCTGCTCGACCAGGATCGCGGCGGCGGGCAGGCCCAGCGCGCCGCCGACACCGAGCGAGGCGCTCATCAACGCCGTCGCGCCCGCCAGCCGTTCGACCGGCAGCTCGTCGCGCATGATGCTGATGCCGAGCGGAATCACGCCGACGGCCATGCCCTGCACCACGCGGCCGACGATCAACGGCACCAGCGAGTAGCTCAGCGCGGCGATCACCGAGCCGACGACCACCATGAGCAGGCTGACGATCAGCATGCGGCGCTTGCCGAACATGTCGCCGAGGCGGCCGATCACCGGCGTCGCGACGGCGCTCGCGAGCAGGGTCGACGTGATCACCCAGGCGGTGTCGCCGGGTGCGGAGTCGAGGAGTGCGGGGAACCTCGGCAGGAGTGGGATGACCAGGGTCTGCATCAGCGACACCGTGATGCCACCGAGCGCCAGGACGGCCACGACGACGTTCGGGCGCGTCACCGGACGCGTTTCTTCGAGGAGCACGCGCCCCATCGTAAGTCAGTCACTTGACTTAATATCGAGCGGTGCAAGGATGTCCCGGATGTCCGATGCGGGAGTGACGATGAACAAGGTGGACTGCCAGTCCAGGGCGGAGCGCGCGCACGCCACCCGTGAGCTGATCCTCACCGCGGCCGAACGGCTCTTCGCCGAGCACGGCGTGGTGGCGGTGTCGAACCGCCAGGTCAGCGAGGCGGCGGGGCAGGGCAACAACACCGCCGTCGGCTACCACTTCGGGACCAAGGCCGACCTCGTGCGGGCCATCGCGCGCAAGCACCTCGCGCACGTCGAGGAGATCCGGCAGCGGATGGTGGCGGAGCTCGGCCCGTCCCCGGACCTGCGCGACTGGCTCGACTGCCTGGTCAGGCCGGTCACCGTGCACCTCGACACGGTCGGCAGCCCGACCTGGTTCGCCCGCTTCGGCGCGCAGGTGATGACCGACCCGACGCTGCGGCCGATCATCGTCGAGGAGACCCGCTCGTCCCCGTCTCAGGTGCGGATCGTCGCCGGCCTGAACGCCTGCCTCGTCCACCTGCCGGACGAGGTGCGCGCCGAACGGCACGACATGGCCCGCCAGCTGCTCGTGCACATGATCGCCGAACGGGAGCGCGCCCTGGCCGACGGAACGCCCACCCCGCGCGCGACCTGGGGTGACGCGGCGACCGGCCTGGTGGACGCGCTGCTCGGCATGTGGCGCGCCCCGGTCAGCCCTTGAGCGCGTAGAACCGGATCGGCGAGTTCGGCGCGAACCCGATCCGCGGGTAGACCGGTGCCCCGGCCACCGTGGCGTGCAGGGTGGCGCGGGTGATGCCGGTGGCGCGCCCCGCCTCGAACAACGCCTTGCGCGTCACCGCCTCGCCGTACCCGCGCCGTTCGTGGCCGGGTTCGGTCGCGACCAGCACCACGAACAGCCGTCCAGCCGTCTCGACCGCGCCCGCGCACGTCACCGGCACGCCGTCCTTGAGACCCAGGTACGCGTGCACGCCGTTCTTCCACAGCGCCGACCCGCCGATGCCGTCCCGGCCCGCCTCCAGCGGGAACCCGTACGCGCGGGAGTTGATGTCCGCGTACGCCAGCAGCTGCTCGTCCGTCGTCACGCGCTCGAACGTCAGCTCGGCGTGCGTGGGCTCCGGGATCGGCAGCAGGTCGCCCGCCATGCCGACACCGGGGAACGCGTACGCGAGCCCGGCGGCGTCCGCCAGTGCGTCCAGGTCGACGCCGGGAGCCAGGTCCTCGAACACCCACAGGAAACCGGTGTTCTGCTTGGCGCGCATGACGTCCGCCGCCTCGGCGAACCGCTGCGGGAGCAGGTCGGGACTCGTCTCCGTGACCGTGACGCAGTTCCAGAACGGGAAGAGGCAGTCCGCCCACCGCACCGCGACGCCGGGCAGGTCGCGCACGTCGGCGTTCGGGTCGCGGTCGAGCACCATCGCGTGCCAGCCCGCGGTCAGCTGTTCCACGGACTCCGCCGTCAAATTGATCACCGCACCGAGCTTAGGCGTTGTCGCGCAACCGTCGCAGCATCAGCGCGAGGTGTAGCCGAAAGCGTCCGGACGCCTCGTCCAGCCCGAACCCGAGCGCGGCCTCGGCCCGGGCGAGCCGGACGGTCATGGTGCTGTGGTGACGGTGCAGCGCCGCGGCCGCCTTGCGCACGGAACCCGTGGCGCACAACGCGTCCAGCATCGTGATCATGCCGGGTTCGGCCGCGAGCCGGTCCAGCGCGCGCACGTCGGGCAACGCCTCGAAGTCCGCGACGGCGAGCTTGTCGGCGAGCATCCCGAGGCTGCCGAGCCTCTCCCACCACACCACGGGTTCGCCGTCCGAGGTGAACCTCAGCGCGGACCTCGCCGCCCGCCAGGACTTCACCGCGTCGATCGCCGGGAGCAGCGGCCCGACCCCGAGCCGTCCCGCGACCTCCGGCACGTCCACGGTCAGCACCGCGCGCACCTCGCCGATGAGCGCCGACCGTCCGGGCACGTCGCCGTGGACCGCCAGCACGCGCAACGGCGCGGTGGCGGCGATGCCGAGCAGGTGCAGCGCACGCGAACGTTCCGCCGTGCCAACGCTTTCCGACAGCACCAGCTCGATCAGCGCCGGGTCGCCGAGTTCGGGCAGCGGCACGCTGGAGTGCTCCAGCAGCACGGCGGCGGCGATCGCGAACCGTTCGAGCAGCATGTCGTCGAGCGGCGCGGGCGGGCCGGGCCGGCAGACCCAGACCTCCACTCCCCCTTCGAGCGCGCGGACCGCGGCCCCCGCCGGTACCGGGCCCGCGGTGACGGGACCACCCCCGTCGGCGCGCAGCGAGAGGCCCTGGCCGGGCGCGTGCAGCCCGGCGGCACACCCGGCGAGTTCGGACGTGCTGCGCACCAACGCGTCCAGGCTCGCCCGCTCGGTGATGAGGCGGTCGAAGAACCCGATCACCCGCACGGCGCTCTCGGCGTCGGCGTCCAGCCCGGACAACCTCAGCAGCAGGCCTCTCATCCCGTCACCATAGCCCCGACAGGTGGCTGCGCGGAGGGCTCGAACGCCCGCCACGTGTCGGCTGTCCGCGCCGCCGTTCCGAGCAGAGGATCAGTGCATGAGCTACGACGTCGATCCCGAACTGCTGCCTTGGCTCGACATGCTGCCGAAGGTGGCCCTGCCCGACTACGAAGCCCTTCAGGCCGCCCGCGGCGAGCAGTCCCAGCTCGCCGACATGATGCCGGCCTACGAGCCGACGAACCCCGTCGACATCAGGGACGTCACGGTGCCCGGCCCGTCGGACGCCCCCGACGTGCCGGTGCGGATCTACAGCCCGGCGAACCGCGAGGGCCTGGTGCCGGGCCTCGTCTACATCCACGGCGGCGGGTTCGTCCTCGGCGACCTCGACACGTTCCACGCCCACATCCTGCGCATCGCCGACGAACTGGGCATCGTCATCGTGTCGGTGGACTACCGGCTCGCGCCCGAGCACCCCTTCCCCGCCCCGGTCGAGGACTGCTACGCGGCGTTGAAGTGGACCGCCGAGAAGGCGGACGAGCTCGGCATCGACCCGGCCCGGCTCGGCATCGGCGGCGAGAGCGCGGGTGGTGGTCTCACCGCGGGCACCGTGCTGATGGCACGCGACCGCGGCGGCCCCGAGCTGTGCTTCCAGTTCCTCGGCATCCCCGAACTCGACGACCGGCTGACCACCGAGTCGATGACGGACTACGTCGACACGCCGATCTGGAACCGCCCCAACGCGATCTACAGCTGGACGGCCTACCTCGGCACCGAGCCGGGCGGGGACGACGTCTCGCCGTACGCCGCCCCGGCCCGCGCGACCGACCTCAGCGGTCTGCCGCCGACGTTCGTGTCGACCTGCCAGTTCGACCCGTTGCGCGACGAGGGCGTCGAGTACGCGCGCCGTCTCTCGCACGCCGGGGTGCCGACCGAGCTGCGCCTCTACCCCGGCACGTTCCACGGCTCGTCGCTGGTGGCGAGCGCGGCGATCTCGGTGCGGATGTTCGAGGACGAGGTCGAGGCGTTGCGGCGCGGGTTGAAGGTCACGAACTCCCCGTGACCGCACTGCCCGACCTCGTGACGTGGTGGGTGACGGTGGCGCCGCTCCAGTAGTGGAACGTCAGCGTCACCCGCGCGTTGTCGGCGACCTCGGCGAAGAACTCCGGGGTCAGGGTCGTGGTGCCCGCCGCGTAGTCCGGGGCGAAGGCCCGGTCGAACTCCTTGAAGGACGTCCAGTTGTGCGGTCCGGCGTTCGACCCGTCGGCGTACTTCGCCTCCATCGTGGCGAGCAGGTCACCGCGGAAGTTCGTCGGGATCGCGAACGCCGCCGTGGTGCCGGTCGCGCTCGTGAGCACCGGCGTGTCGTGGGTGACGAGATTGATCCGCCACGGCACGCCGGCCGAGAAGTGGGCCGTCAGCACGGCGTTCGTGCCGTAGTTCCGTGACCCGCTCAGCCTGGTCATGGTCGCGGCGGTCAGGGTGAGCTGGTCGCCGGAGACGGTGTAGTCGGTGCCGCGCACCAGGTCCGCCGTGCCCTGGCGCAGGCCGGTGAACGTGGTTCCGTTGGCGTTCAACGTGATCGTCTTGGCCGCGACGGCGCTGGACCGCGCGCTGAACACCTGGTCGGTCGACGCGGTGCCGGACCGGGTGGTCCAGCTCGACCTGATCTGGGCGATCAGCTCGGGGTCGCTCCACTGGAAGGACGTGCGGCCGAGGTGCTGGCCGTTGCCCCAGAGCATGGTGGTGATCTTCTTGGTGCGCGCGTGGTACCCGAGGTGCTCGAAGAACTTCAGCTTCTCGCCCTGCTCGATCGTCCCGGTGTGCCGGTCGAACCCGAGCAGGCCGTACTCGCCGAGGATCACCGGCACGCCGCGCGCGACGAAGGTGGTGTGCACGCGGTCGAACGCGTCGGTCAGGTCCTTCTGCGCGGTCGCGTCGTAGCGGGTGCCGCCGGCGACGTTCACGCTGAACGGCCAGTAGCCGTAGTAGTGCACGGTCGCGGCCACGTTCGGGTCGCCGAACCCGCTGATCGACGTCGCGAGCTCGTCGAGCCGGGCCTGCTCCGACGAGGTGTGCAGGGTCGGCAGGACCAGCAGGCGGGTCGCGTTGGTGCCGCCCGATCCCCGCACGATCGTGCGGAACGACGAGTTCAGCTCGTGCAGCAGCTGGGCGTTCTGGGCGTCGCCCGAGCTGCCGGTGAACTGCGGTTCGTTGACGCTCTCGAACACCAGCTGCTTCGGCGCGTCCCTGAAGGTCGTCGCGAGCTGGGTCCAGATGGCGTTGTAGCGGGCCAGCACACCGGTCCGGTCGGACGGCATGGCCGAGATCCACTGCCACGAGTCGTGGTGGATGTTGATCATCACCTGGAAGCCGTCCGCGAGGGCCCAGCCGACGACCTCCCGCACGCGGGCGAGGTACGCCGCGTCGATGGTGTGCGCCGGGTTCTGGTGCTGGCCCCAGGTGACGGGGATGCGGATGCTCTTGAAGCCCTGCGCCTTCACGTTGTCCAGCAAGGCTTCCGTGACGCGCGGGTTGCCCCACGACGTCTCGTCGCCGCCGGTCGAGTCGAGGGTGTTGCCGAGGTTCCAGCCCGGTTGCATGGCCGCGACCTGGGCCATCGCGTCGCCCGCCGGTGGGGTGCCGGGGCCGCCGGTGCACGCGACCCCGTTGAGGGAGAACGACTGCGGGGCCGTGTTCGCGCCGGACCAGCTGGCGTTGAAGCCGAAGGACACCGCGGCGTTCGGTTCGATCACGGCGTTGTACCCCGCGTTCACGGCCGTGACGTCGGCTCCCGAGGACGTGACCGCGGCGTTCCAGGCGTGGGTCACCGTCTGCCCGGAAGGCCAGGACCAGGTCAGCCGCCAGCCGTCGACGCGCTCGCCGAGGTTGGTGATCGTGACGTTCGCGCTGAACCCGCCCGACCACTGGCTCGGCACCGCGTAGTCGACCTTGCAACCGGGTGCCGCCGCGACCGGCGCGCCCCCCACCAAGCCTGCGGTCGCGACGACGAGAGCCGTTGCGAGCACGGCGAAACGCCCTCCGGGCACAGCGCACCTCCCTGACCTGGGAGCGTTCCCAGATCGGCCGCACTGTAGCCAGCCCGCCCGCGCCGGGGAAGCCGCGCCGTCGATTCGACGTCGAATGCGAACTCGTTCCGCCACAACGCTTTCATGACCGTTACAGTCGCTCGGACTGGGAGCGCTCCCAGATCCTGCTTGCGGGAAGGCGGACGCATGTTCAGAGCTGTGACAGCCGTGCTCGTCGCGGCGCTCGCGGGGACGGCGCTGGTGTCGCCGTCGTCTTCGGCCGCGCCCGCGTTCAACTACGGGGAGGCGCTGCAGAAGTCGGTCTGGTTCTACGACGCCCAGCGCTCCGGCGTGCTGCCGTCGACCAACCGGGTGAGCTGGCGCGGCGACTCGGCGGTGCGCGACGGTGCGGACGTCGGCCTCGACCTGTCCGGCGGGTTCTACGACGCCGGCGACCACGTGAAGTTCGGGCTGCCGTTCGCGTTCAGCGTGTCGATGCTCGCCTGGGGCGCCGTCGAGAACCGGGCCGCCTACGCGAACTCGGGCCAGCTGCCGCACCTCCTCGCGAACCTGCGGCACGGCACCGACTGGATCATCAAGGCGCACCCGTCGCCGAACGTCGTCTACGGGCAGGTCGGCGCGGGCAACCCCGACCACGCCTGGTGGGGCTCGGCGGAAGTGATGCCGATGGCGCGCCCCTCGTACAAAGTGGACAGTTCATGCCCCGGCTCCGACCTCGCGGGTGAATACGCGGCGGCGATGGCGTCGGCGTCCATGGTCTTCAAGGACACCGATCCCTCCTACGCCTCGACCCTGCTCACGCACGCCAAGCAGCTCTACACGTTCGCGGACACCTACCGCGGCAAGTACAGCTCGTGCATCACCGACGCCGCGAGCTTCTACAACTCGTGGAGCGGCTACCAGGACGAGCTGGTGTGGGGTGCGATCTGGCTGCACCGCGCCACCGGCGACGCGAGCTACCTGGCCAAGGCGAAGACCGAGTACACGAAGCTCGGCACCGAACCGCAGAGCTCCGAGCGTTCCTACAAGTGGACCATCGCCTGGGACGACAAGTCCTACGGCGCCTACGTCCTGATGGCGAAGCTCACCGGCGAGCAGACCTACGTCACCGACGCGAACCGCTGGCTCGACTTCTGGACCACCGGCTACAACGGCAACCGCGTCCGCTACTCCCCCGGCGGCCAGGCCGTGCTCGACAGCTGGGGCTCGCTGCGTTACGCCGCCAACACGGCGTTCGCCGCCCTCACCTACTCCGACTGGCTGTCCACACGCGACAGTGCCAGGGCCCGCACCTACCACGACTTCGGCGTGCGGCAGATCAACTACGCCCTGGGCGACAACCCGCGCGGCGCGAGCTACGTCGTCGGCTTCGGCGTCAACCCGCCGCGCAACCCGCACCACCGGGGCGCGCACGGCTCGTGGGCCGACAGCATCCAGGAACCGGCGACCAGCCGTCACGTCCTCTACGGCGCGTTGGTCGGCGGCCCCAGCACCAACAACGACGCCTACACCGACAGCCGCAGCGACTACGTCATGAACGAGGTGGCGCTCGACTACAACGCCGGCTTCACCGGGGCGTTGGCGCGGCTGTACGGCGAGTACGGCGGCACCCCGCTCGCGTCGTTCCCCGTCGCCGAGACCCCGGACGGACCGGAACTCACCGTCGAGGCGTCGGTGAACCAGAGCGCCGCCCAGTTCACCGAGGTCAAGGCGTTCGTGCTGAACCGCAGCGCCTGGCCGGCCCGGACCTTCAACGGCACGCTGCGCTACTACTTCACCCTCGACGGCACCACCACGCCGAACCAGATCGCCGTCACCACGAACTACAACCAGTGCGGCGCCGCGAGCGCCCCGGTCCAGCACCGCGGCTCGACCTACTACGTGGAGATACCGTGCACCGGCGTGGCTCCGGCCGGCCAGTCCGCGTACCGCAAGGAGGTCCAGTTCCGCATCACCAGCACCGGCACGTGGGACCCGGCGAACGACTGGTCGTACACCGGCCTGGGCTCCGGCAACACCGTCCAGCGCACCGACCGCGTGGTGCTGCGCACCGACCGCGTCGTGTGGGGCACCGAGCCCGGCGGCGGCACGGAGGACTCCCAGCCGCCGTCCGTCCCGAGTGGACTGACCGCGTCCGACGCGCGCGCCACCAGCGTGCAGCTCACCTGGACCGCCTCCACCGACAACGTCGGCGTCACCGCTTACGAGGTGCTCGGCGGCGGCACCGTCGTGGGATCTTCGGCGACCACGGGCCTGCTCCTCACCGGGCTCACCCCGGACACGCCGTACTCGTTCTCCGTTCGCGCCAGGGACGCCGCAGGCAACGTGTCCGCTTCCAGCACTTCTGTCGCGATTCGCACGCTTCCGGGCACCGCGAGCGCCGTGACCGTGCAACACAAGGGGTCCGGCGCACCCGCCTCCAACCAGCTCGGCGCCGTCCTCCAACTGTCCAACCGCGGCACGTCCGCGCTGCCCCTCTCCACCACCTCGCTGCGCTACTGGTTCACCGGCGACACCGCCTCCACCGGCTACCAGGTGTGGTGCGACTGGTCCCAACTCGGCTGCGCGAACGTCAGGACACGGGTGGTGAAACTCGCCACCGCCCGACCGGGAGCCGACGCGTACCTGGAGGTGTCGTTCGCCTCGGGATCGCTCGCCGCCGGGTCGAGCACCGGCGAGATCCAGGTGCGCGTCGCGAAGTCCGATTGGTCCACTTTCGACCAGTCCGACGACCACAGCTACCGAACCAGCAACGCCCTCACCGATTTCGACAGGGTGACCGCCCACACCGGCGACACGCTCGCGTGGGGCACCGAACCCTAGACCTCGAGGCGGGACGTTCTGCGCGGCACAGGCGTCCCGCCTCGTTCCCACCACCGAGATAGCGCTCTCACGGCCCTACGATGGAGCTCATGACGGAGACGCACCGACGCCCAGGCCCGCGCATCGAGGAGGTAGCGCGGCTGGCCGGTGTGTCCAAGTCGACGGTCTCCAGGGTGGTCAACGGCGAGCAGTACGTGAGCGCCAAGTCCCGGGCGGCGGTGGCCGCGGCCATCACCCACCTCCGCTACAGCCCCAACCAGGCGGCCCGCTCCCTGGCGGGCAGCAAGGCGAACGCCGTGGCCCTGATCGTCTCCGAACAGGGCAGCAGGGTCCTGAGCGACCCGTTCTTCGCCGGCGTCCTGCGCGGCGTGCACGCGGAACTCTCCGGCCGGCACGTCCAACTGCTCCTGATGCTCAGCCGCCCGGAGGACCACGACGACCTCATCGCCTACCTGGCAGGGGGCCACGTGGACGGCGCCCTCCTCGTGAGCCTGCACGGCGACGACCCCCTCCCCCACCGCCTGCAGGAGATCGGCCTGCCGGTGGTGGCGGGCGGCCGCCCCCTGAGCACCCCCTCGATCCCCTACGTGGACTCCGACAACTTCACCGGCGGCCTGGACGCCGTGCGGCACCTGGTCTCCCTGGGCCGCACGAAGATCGCCACCGTCGCGGGCCCCAGGGACATGGCGGTGGGCCAGGACCGCCTGAGCGGCTGGCGCCGAGGCCTCAGCGAGGCGAGGCTCCCCGCCGACCTGGTGGCCGAAGCCGACTTCACCCCGGAGAGCGGCGCCAGGGCCATGTCCGAACTGCTGGACCGCACCCCGGACATCGACGCGGTCTTCGCCGCCGCCGACATCATCGCCCTGGGAGCCCTGCAGGTCCTGCAGGCCAGGGGCCGCCGCGTACCGGAGGACGTGGCCGTGGTGGGCTTCGACGACTCGCTCCTCGCCTCCACCGCCACCCCGCCTCTCACCACGGTCCGGCAGGACGTCGAACAACTCGGCCGCACGATGACGTGGCGCCTGCTGGGCGAACTGGCGGGCGATGACGGGCTTCCGCCTTCCCTGCTCCTCCCCACCGCGCTGGTGCGCAGGGCGAGCGCCTGAGGGGCAAGGGCGCCCAGCACAGGGATGCCGGGTCACCGAGCGCCGGGTCACCGAGCGCCGGGCAGCCAAGAACTGAGCAGTGCCCCGAGGGGAACGACGTCGCAGGCGAGCCCGCCAAGACCTGGGCGCCACGCCGAACACGAGGCCACCGTCCTGGCTGAACCCCCGACGGGACCACCGCACCAGGGCGACGGCACCCGCCCCCGAGCCCGGACGCGCCGAGTGCCCACACGAGCACCCAAAGTTAACCCAACCGCCACATTTCCGGGAACGCTCCCAGGTTTCAAAACTGTGACCTAGCCCATGAACCCCGAGGTCACCCGCCCCGACAGCCAGGAAAACCCCTGGCACAGCCCGAAGTGTGTCTTGACACACGTTCGAAGCCGGGACGACACTCCTCCCCGTCTGGGAGCGCTCCCAGAATCCCAGAACCCGCCGCCGAGACCAGAGGAGTTCTCCCGTGCGACACCGTTGGATCAGCGTGCTGATCTGTGCCGCCACCACAGCCGCCGCCACCGCAGCGTGCGGCTCGGGCGGGGCGGCCAACCAGACCGCGGACGGAAAGACCGAGCTGACGATCGCGACGTTCAACGAGTTCGGCTACGAGGAGCTGTTCAAGGAGTACGAGGCAGCTCACCCGGACATCAAGATCACGCAGCGCAAGACCGGTCAGGGCCAGCCGCACCACCAGAACCTCTTCACCAAGCTGGGCGCGGGCTCCGGTCTCGCCGACATCGAGGGCGTCGAGGAGGGCTACCTCAGCCAGTTCATGTCGAAGGCCGGGCAGTTCAACGACCTCAAGGAGATCGGCCCGAAGGTCGAGGACGACCGGTGGCTGAAGTGGAAGACCGAGGCGATCACCACCAAGGACGGCAAGCTCATGGGCTACGGGACCGACATCGGTCCGCTGGCCATGTGCTACCGCAAGGACCTCTTCGAGAAGGCCGGTCTGCCGTCCGACCCCGAGGGCGTCAAGGCGCTCTTCACCAGCTGGGACGCGTACTTCGCGGCCGGTGACCAGTTCATCGCCAAGGTTCCCGGCGTCGCGTGGTTCGACAGCGCCGCGCAGGTCTACAACGCCATGCACAACCAGCTGGAGACCGGCTACTACGACAAGTCGGACAAGCTGGTCGTCGACACCAACGCCGACATCAAGAAGAACTGGAACACCGTGACCGCGGCTGTCGCGAAGGGACAGTCGGCACGGCTCGGCGCGTTCAGCAACGAGTGGAACACGGGCTTCAAGCTCGGCAAGTTCGCGACCAAGACCTGCCCGTCGTGGATGCTCGGCGTGGTCGAGTCGCAGGCCGGTCCCGAGAACAAGGGGCTGTGGGCGGTCACCGACGCGTTCCCGAACGGTGGCGGCAACTGGGGTGGCTCGTACCTGACGGTGCCGAAGCAGAGCAAGAACGCGCAGAAGGCCGCCGAGCTCGCCGCGTGGCTGACCGCGCCGGAGCAGCAGATCAAGGCGTTCAAGGCCAAGGGCACGTTCCCGAGCCAGAACAAGGCTCTCGACGCGCCGGAGCTGCTCGAGCAGACCAACGCCTACTTCGGTGACGTCAAGGCCGGCGCGCTGTTCGCCACGCAGGCCAAGAAGATCAAGGCCGCGCAGTACAAGGGTCCGGCCGACGGCCAGATCCAGGAGACGGTGTTCAGCCCGGCGCTGCAGTCGGTCGAGCAGGGCAAGAACGCCGACGAGGCCTGGAAGACCGCCGTCGAGGGCGCTCAGAAGGCGGCCAAGTAGTGACGGCCACGCTTTCCAAGGTGGACCGCGGGCGAGCGCAGGAGGCTCGCCCGCGGCCTCCGCGGCGCTACCGGCTCTCCAACGCCGACGCCAAGTACTCGCCCTACCTGTTCGTCGCACCGTTCTTCGTGCTGTTCGGCACCATCGGGCTGTTCCCGTTGCTGTACACGGCCTACGTCTCCCTGTTCGACTGGGAGATCGGCGACGACGACCCGCCGTTCGTCGGCCTGGAGAACTACCGGACGCTGTTCACGGACGACCAGTTCTGGAACGCGCTCTTCAACACCTTCAGCATCTTCCTGCTGTCGAGCGCGCCGCAGATCGTCGTCGCGGTGCTGATCGCGGCGCTGCTGAACGCGAACCTCCGGGCACGCACCGGGTGGCGGATGGGTGTGCTGCTGCCGTACGTGGCGAGCCTCGTGGCGTTGACGATCATCTTCGGCAACCTGTTCGGCCCGCAGTACGGCCTGGTGAACGACGTGCTCGGGCTGCTCGGCATCGACCCGATCGACTGGCAGGCCAGCACGTTCGGCAGCCACGTCGCCATCGCGTCGATGGTCAACTGGCGGTGGACGGGCTACAACGCGCTGATCATCCTCGCCGCCATGCAGGCGATCCCCCGGGACGTCTACGAGGCCGCGCTGGTGGACGGCGCGAGCGCGCTCAGGAGGTTCTTCAGCATCACGCTCCCGATGCTGAAGCCGACGCTGATCTTCGTGATCGTCACGTCGACCATCGGCGGGTTGCAGATCTTCACCGAGCCCAAGCTGTTCGAACCGTCCGGCGGCAGCGGCGGTGGCACGGAGCACCAGTACCAGACCGTGGTGCTCTACCTGTACCAGTCGGCGTTCCAGGGCTTCGACCTCGGGTACGCCTCCGCGATCGCCTGGGTGCTGTTCCTGGTCGTCATCGCCGTGGCGGGCCTCAACTTCTTCCTCACCAGGAGGGCCGTCAAGTGATGCGACGACCGTCCTTCGCGATCTACGGCTTCCTCGCCGCGTTCGTGCTGGGCTCCGCTTTCCCGTTCTACTGGTCGTTCCTGGTCGCGAGCCGCGACAACTCGGTGCTGACGGGCGACTTCACGCTGGTCCCCGGCGGCAACTTCTGGACCAACGCGACCAGGGTGTTCGACACCGTCCCGTTCTGGAAGGCGCTGGGCAACAGCTTCATCGTGTCCGGCACGGTGACGTTCTCGGTGGTGCTGCTGTCGACGCTCGCCGGGTTCGCCTTCGCCAAGCTGAAGTTCCGCGGCCGGGGCGTGCTGTTCCTGTTCGTGGTGGCGACGCTCGCGGTGCCGACGCAGCTCGGCATCATCCCGCTGTACATGGCGATGGCCGAGTTCGGCTGGGCCGGTGAGCTCGAGGCCGTGATCGTGCCGAACCTCGTCACCGCGTTCGGCGTGTTCTGGATGCGGCAGTACCTGCTCGACGCCATCCCCGACGAACTCGTCGAGGCGGCGCGGATGGACGGCTGCAGCCTGTGGCGTGCGTTCTGGCACGTGGCCCTGCCCGCCGCCCGGCCGGCCGCCGCGATGCTGGGCGTGTTCACGTTCATGCAGTCCTGGAACGACTTCCTGTGGCCGTTGGTGGTGCTCAACGCCGACAACCCGACGCTGCAGGTCGCCCTGGAGAAGCTCCAGAGCGGTTACTACGTCGACTACTCGCTCGTCCTCGCCGGGACCACGCTCGCGACGGTTCCGGTGCTCATCGTGTTCCTGGTTCTCGGGCGGCAGATCGTCGCCGGTGTCATGCAGGGCGCCGTCAAGGGGTGAAAATGGAGAACATTGTTTTCCCGCAGGGTTTTCTGTGGGGAGCCGCGACCGCCGCGTTCCAGGTGGAGGGCGCGACCGACGTGGACGGTCGCACCGACTCCATCTGGGACGAGTTCTGCCGGCAGCCCGGCAAGGTGGTGGGCGGCGACTGCGGTGAACCCGCCGCCGACCACTACCGGCGCTTCGAGCAGGACGTCGCCATGATGGCGGACCTGGGGCTCAAGGCCTACCGCTTCTCGATCGCCTGGCCGCGGGTGCGGCCGGACGGCGGGAAGGTCAACCAGGCGGGCCTCGACTTCTACAAGAGGCTCGTCGACTCGTTGCTGGCGCACGACATCGCGCCGTGGCCCACGCTCTACCACTGGGACCTGCCGCAGAAGCTGGAGGAGGTCGGCGGCTGGGCGAACCGCGACACCGCGTTCCGCTTCGCCGACTACGCGGCCGCCACCGTCGAGGCGCTCGGTGACCGGGTCTCCACCTGGACGACGATGAACGAACCGTGGTGCTCGGCCTTCCTGGGCTACGCCGGGGGGATCCACGCGCCGGGCCGCACCGAGCCGGAGGCCGCCGTCGCCGCCGTGCACCACCTGCTGCTCGCGCACGGCCTCGCGACGGACACGATCCGTTCGGCCCAGCCGGACGCCAAGGTCGGCATCACGCTCAACATGTACCCGATCATCCCGGTCAACCCGGACGACCCGGGTGACATCGATGTCGCGCGCCGGCTCGACGGCCTGCAGCAGCGGATCTTCCTGGACCCGTTGCTGCGCGGGGAGTACCCGGCCGACATCGTCGAGGACCTGGAGCCGTTCGGGTTCAGCGCCCACGTCAAGCCGGGCGACCTGGACATCATCTCCGCGCCGCTGGACATGCTCGGTGTCAACTACTACACCGAGCACTACGTCAGCTCGACCCCCGACGGCGACGCCGGTCCGTCCCCGTGGGTCGGTGTGCAGCACGCGTCGTTCCCGCCCAGGGACGCCCCCATCACCGACATGGGCTGGGAGGTCAGGCCGGACGGGCTCACCACCGTGTTGCTGCGGGTGCACAACGACTACCCGCGGCTTCCGCTCTACATCACGGAGAACGGCGCCGCGTTCCGCGACGACTTCTCCGGCACCGGTGCCATCGACGACGTCGACCGCACCGGCTTCATCGCCTCCCACCTCCGCGCCGCACACACGGCGATCGAGGCGGGCGTCGACCTGCGCGGCTACTTCTGCTGGTCGCTGCTGGACAACTTCGAGTGGGCAGAGGGGTACGCGAAGCGGTTCGGCATCGTCCACGTCGACTACGACACCCAGATCCGCACGCCGAAGATGAGTGCGAGGTGGTACAGCAGGGTGGCCAAGGACAACGCGCTGGTCGCCGTCTCATGACGGAGGGCAGGAGTCGGCGCCCCGGCCCACGCATCGAGGAGGTCGCACGCGTGGCCGGGGTGTCGAAGTCCACCGTCTCGCGGGTGATCAACGGCGAGAAGTACGTGAGCGAGCGGTCGCGCCAGGCGGTGCACCGCGCGATCGCCCTGCTCGGGTACTCCCCCAACCACGCGGCGCGCACCCTCGCGGGCAGCAAGGCCAACGCGATCGCGCTGGTGATCTCCGAGCTCGGCAGCAGGGTGCTCGCCGACCCGTTCTTCGCCGGGGTCCTGCGCGGGGTGCACGCCGAACTGGCGGGGCACCACGTGCAGCTCCTGGTGATGATGAACCAGCCGCTCGACGGTGAGGACCAGATCGCCTACCTCACCGGCGGGCACGTCGACGGCGCCCTCGTCGTGAGCCTGCACGGCGAGGACCCGCTGCCGAGGACGTTGCACGAGACGGGGCTGCCCACCGTGGTGGGCGGCCGTCCGCTCGTGGGCGGCTCCGTGCCGTTCGTCGACGCCGACAACTTCACCGGCGCGCTGGAAGCCGTCCGGTACCTGATCTCATTGGGACGCCAGAAGATCGCGACCATCGCCGGGCCGCACGACATGGCCGTCGGCATGGACCGGCTGAGCGGCTGGCGCTGCGGGCTCGCCGAGCACGGCATGGCCGTCGACCTCGTCGCGCACAGCGGCGACTTCACGCCCGAGAGCGGCGCGCTGGCGATGCTCCAGCTGCTGCGCCGGGCTCCCGACCTCGACGCGGTGTTCGTGGCCGCGGACATCATGGCGCTCGGGGCGTTGCGGGTGCTCCAGGAACGCGGCTACCGGGTGCCCGGCGACGTGGCGGTGGTCGGGTTCGACGACTCCGTGCTCGCCTCCACCGCCGTGCCGCCGCTCACCACCGTGCGCCAGGACGTGGAGGGCTTCGGCCGGACCATGACCTGGCGCCTGCTCGCGGAACTCGCCGGCGAGGAGAAGCTGCCGCAGTCCGTGCTGCTGCCCACCTCGCTGGTGCGCCGCGCGAGCGCCTGACCGAAAAGTCCCGTCCACACCACCGGAGCCAGCTTCACGTTCCCCCGCCGCATGCGGGGGCCCCGCGTGCGCTCAGCGTGAACAAAAGCTCCCCGCGTGCACTCCAGCAATGTGAAGCGCGCTCGCGAAAGCCGACAGGACTTCTGGCCGAGTGCTCAGGGCAACGCCCCTTGGCCGGACGGTCAGACCGCGGCGGTCGCGCGGGCGGCCAGGCCCTCGATCACGCCCGACAGCTTCTCGGTGACCTCGGGGTCGTCGACCGGGTGCAGCTCGGCGAAGCGCACGACCGATCCGGGGATCGACAGGGTCAGGTCCTCGGCGGGCACGCCACCGGCGATCCGGACGGCCTTGCGGGCCTCGTCCTGCGCCCACACGCCGCCGTACTGGCCGAAGGCGGTGCCGACGACGGCCACCGGCTTGCCCGACAGGGCACCCGCGCCGTAGGGGCGCGACAGCCAGTCGATGGCGTTCTTCAGCACGGCGGGGATGGTGCCGTTGTACTCGGGCGACACGAGCAGCAGCGCGTCCGCGTCCGCCGCGGCCTCGCGCAGCTTCGTGGCGGCGGCCGGGACGGTGCCCTCGGCGTCGATGTCCTCGTTGTAGAACGGGATGGTGCCCAGGTCCTCGAACAGCCCGATCTCGACGTGGTCCGGGGAGATCTGGACCGCGGCCTCGGCGAGCCTGCGGTTGTGCGAACCCGACCGGAGGCTGCCGACGAGGGTGAGGATGCGGACGGCCATGACGTGACTCCCAGGTGCAGACAGTGGTGGAACGAATACACCCTAAACGGGACGCGGCCCGGTTATCTTCCGGCTAGGCTGCGGAGGTGATCGACAGCACACCGATCCCCCTCGCCGGCCCCGAGGGGCGCCTGCGCGCCGACGCGGTGCGCAACCGCGCGTTGCTGCTGGACGCGGCCGCCAGGATCGCGGCGGACCGCGGCGCGGCGGCGATCACGATGGAGTCCGTGGCGACCGAGGCCGGCGTCGGCAAGGGCACGGTGTCGCGGCGCTTCGGCGACCGCAACGGGCTGCTCCGGGCGTTGCTCGACCACGCCGAGATCCAGTTCCAGCAGGCGTTCCTGAGCGGACCGCCTCCGCTCGGCCCCGGCGCGGACGCGGCGGCGCGGCTCAGGGCGTTCGGCCCGGCCCTGCTGCGCCACGAGCACGCGCACCTCGACCTCTACCTCGCGGCCGAGCCGCCGCCCGACCACCGCTACGCCGTCCCCGCCAACCGGTTGCGGCACCGGCACGTCGCACTGCTGCTGACCGAGGTCCTCCCGGACGCGGACGCCGGCCTCCTCGCCCACACGCTGCTGGCGTCGGTGGAGGTCGTGCTGGCCGACCACCTCGTCCGCACGCACGGCATGCCGCTGGAGCGGATCGAAGCCGGGTGGCACGACCTCCTCGACCGCCTTCTCGGCTGACACCCGGTTCACGTCGAGTCGAATCCTGCGTCGAACGACGCACAGGCCTTGCCGCCTTCGGCCGAGTCGTCCTACGGTCGCCTGGGAGCGCTCCCAGAAGCCCTGTCGACGTGGACGGAGACCTTCAAGACCATGAGATCGCAACCCTCTCGCCTGCTCGCCGCGACCCTGCTCGCGACGCTCACGGCGGCCTCGCTCCACGCTTCGGCCGCGGCGGCGGACTACGAGCGCGTGCTCAACGGAACGTTCGACACCGGCGCCGATCCCTGGTGGGCCGGCGCGGGCGTGACGAACCGGGTCACCGGCGGGGAGTTGTGCGCGGCCGTCACCGGCGGCACGACGAACCCCTGGGACGCGCTGATCGGCCAGAACGGCGTCCCGTTCGAGACCGGCCAGTCCTACACCTTCTCGTTCGACGCCCACGCCACGACCGCGCAGCCGATCACGGCCGCCGCCGGCGAGAGCGTCAGCCCGTACCGCGGGATCGCGAGCCAGCAGTTCACGCTCTCCGCGACCAAGCAGCGGTTCTCGTTCACGTTCACATCCACTTTGGACTTCCCGGACGCGGGCAACGGCCAGGTCGCGTTCCAGCTCGGTGGGCAGCCGGCCGACAACACGATCTGCGTCGACAACGTCTCGGTGGTCGGCGGCGTGAAGCCGCCCGGCGGCGTGAACCCCAACCCCGCCAAGAAGGTCCAGGTCGACCTCGTGGCGTACGTGCCGGGCCTGCCCAAGCGCGCGACCCTCGTGTCCGCCGCCACCACCCCGCAGACCTGGACGCTGAAGAACTCGGCGGGCACGGCCGTGGCCACCGGTCAGAGCACGCCCAAGGGCGCCGACGCGACGTCCGGCGACCAGGTGCACCAGATCGACTTCTCGTCGTTCGACACGGCGGGCACCGGCTACACGTTGTCGGTCGGCGAGGACACGAGCTTCCCGTTCGACATCTCCGCGGACCCGGTCAAGCGGCTGCGCTACGACTCGCTCGCGTTCTTCTACCACCAGCGCAGCGGAACGCCGATCGACGCGCAGTACGTCGGCGAGGAGTACGCACGCCCGGCAGCACACCTGAACGTGGCGCCGAACCAGGGTGACAACAACGTGCCGTGCCGCGCGGACCTCGCCTGCGGCTACACGCTCGACGTGCGCGGCGGCTGGTACGACGCGGGCGACCACGGCAAGTACGTGGTCAACGGCGGCATCGCGACCTGGCAGCTGCTGAACGCCTACGAACGGGCGTCGCGGGTCGGTGACGCGACCGCGTACCGCGACGGGTCGATGAACATCCCGGAGAAGGCCAACGGCGTGCCGGACCTGCTCGACGAGGCCCGCTGGGAGGTCGACTTCCTGCTGAAGATGCAGGCGCCGGACGGCATGGCGCACCACAAGGTCCACGACGCGAACTGGACCGCGCTGCCCACCCGTCCCGAACTGGACGACCAGCCGCGCCGGCTCTCCGCGACCAGCACGGCCGCGACGCTGAACCTCGCCGCCGTGGCCGCGCAGGCGTCCCGGCTGTGGAAGGGCATCGACCCGGCGTACTCGGCGACGTTGCTCGCGTCGGCCCGCAAGGCCTACACGGCGGCGAAGGCGAACCCGGCCAAGCTCGCCGACCCGAACGACGGCACCGGTGGCGGCGCCTACAGCGACGACACGGTGAGCGACGAGTTCTACTGGGCCGCCTCGGAGCTGTACGCGACGACGGGGGACGCCGCCTACCGCACCGACGTCACCGGCTCCACGCACTACAAGGCCGCGAGCCTCAACCGCGGCGGTTTCCACTGGGGCGGCACGGCTCCGCTGGGCGACATCACCCTCGCCCTGGCACCGAACGGCCTGCCCGCCGCGGACGTCTCGGCGATCAAGACGGCGTTCGCCGCCGTGGCGGACCAGCACCTCACGGCCATGGCGGCGATGGGCTACGCGGCGCCGTACGACAACAGCACCGCCGGGTACGTCTGGGGCTCGAACTCCACGGTCCTGAACAACGCCCAGGTGATCGCGCTCGCCCACGACTTCACCGGTGCCGCGAAGTACCGCGACGGCGTGTTCGAGGCGCTGCACTACGTCCTCGGCCGCAACCCGCTCAGCACGTCGTACGTGGCGGGTTACGGCGACCAGGCGATGACCAACGCCCACCACCGCTTCTGGGCGCGCCAGAACGACCCGTCGCTGCCGATCGCGCCGCCCGGTTCGCTCTCCGGCGGCCCGAACAGCGCGTTGCAGGACCCAGTGGCGCAGCGGCTGCTCACGGGCTGCCCGCAGCAGAAGTGCTGGGTGGACGACATCGGCGCCTACTCGGTGAACGAGGTGGCGATCAACTGGAACTCCGCCCTCGCCTGGGTCTCGGGCTGGGCGGCGGAGAAGTCCGGCACCACCACGACGCCGAAGTCCGACTGCGAGGTGAGCTTCAGCGCCGGCCGGTGGAACGACGGCCTGTCCGCGCAGGTGAAGATCACCAACACCGGTGCGGCCGCGTGGACGTCGTGGCAACTGGGGTTCGCGCTGCCCGGCACGCAACGGGTCACCGCGGGGTGGTCCGCGACCTGGGCGCAGACCGGCCGGGACGTGACGGCGGCCAGCATGTCGTGGAACGGGAAGGTGGACCCCGGCAAGTCGGTCCACATCGGATTCAACGGATCGGGCTCCGGAGCCGATCCGGCCGTCTTCGCGATCAACGGGAAGACCTGCCGGACCGTCTGACCCGCACCAGGGATGTGCGCCCGTCGTCACCTGAGGTGGCGGCGGGCGCACCGCTTTTCCGGCGACAGCGGCCGTGTCGCCACCCGAGGTGGCGGCAGACGCGCAGCGTTTCTGGTGACAGCAGCCTCGTCGTCACCTCAGGTGGCGACAAGCGCACCGCGCTCGCGGCCACAGCGGCCCGCCGTCACCCGAGGTAACGGCAGACGCGCGGCGTCCCCGGAGACAGCGACCCCGCTAACACTTCGGGTTGCGACACGCGCACCACACCTCCGGCCACAGCGGCCCGCCGTCAACCGGAGTAGCGGCAGACCCGCAGCGTCCCTGGCGACAGCGACCCCGCCAACACCTCGGGTTGCGACAGACGCACCACACCTCCAGCCACAGCCACCCCGCCACCACCCGAGGCGGCAACAAACGCACCACACCTCCAGCAACAACCGCCCCGCTCCCGTTCGGGAACGCTCCCTGTGAGCGTTAACAGGTACGACCTGGCGTTATCCAGATGGAACTTGACGGCCCAGTTGTTAGCGATAACACTCGCCGCCTACAGCACTGTTGCCTGTCGGTGCCATCGAGGAGAAGCAATGAGGCTTGCCCGGATCGCGGCGACCACCGCACTCGCCATCGCCCTCGCCGCGTGCGGTTCAACGGAGAAGACAGTCGACCAGCAGACCACCTCGGGGGAAGGCGCCCTGGTCGGCGTCACCATGCCCACCCGGTCGTCCGAGCGGTGGGTCCGCGACGGCGACAGCCTCAAGAAGTCGCTCGAGGCCAAGGGCTACAAGGTCGACCTGCAGTACGCAGAAGACAGCATCCCCACCCAGGCCAACCAGATCGAGAACCAGATCACCAAGGGCGTCAAGCTGCTGATCGTCGCCTCGATCGACGGCAAGTCCCTCAGCTCGCAGTTGCAGCAGGCCGCGGACGCGAAGATCCCGGTGATCTCCTACGACCGTCTGCTCCTCAACACCCCGAACGTCGACTACTACGCGACGTTCGACAACTTCAAGGTCGGCGTGCAGCAGGCGAACTCGCTGCTGGCCGGGCTGAAGACGAAGGGCGAGGGCCCCTTCAACATCGAGCTGTTCGCCGGGTCGTCCGACGACAACAACGCGACGTTCTTCTTCAACGGCGCGATGTCCGTCCTCCAGCCGCTGATCGACCAGGGCAAGCTCGTCGTGAAGTCGGGCCAGAAGGACTTCAACACCGTCGCGATCCTGCGCTGGGACCCGGCCACCGCGCAGAAGCGCATGGAGGACCTGATCACCTCGACCTACGGCAGCGCCAAGGTCGACGGGGTCCTCTCCCCGTTCGACGGCATCTCGATCGGCATCATCTCCGCGCTCCGGAGCAACGGCTACGGCACGAACGGCCAGGCGCTCCCGATCGTGACCGGCCAGGACGCGCAGGTCGCCTCGGTGAAGTCGATCATCGCGGGTGAGCAGTACTCCACGATCTTCAAGGACCTCCGCCAGCTCACCGACGTCGCGTCGAAGATGGCCGACTCGCTGCTCAAGGGCTCCAAGCCCGAGGTCAACAACACCACCGACTACAACAACGGCGTCAAGGTCGTCCCGTCGTTCCTGCTCCAGCCCGTTCCGGTGGACAAGGCGAACTACCAGAAGGAACTCGTCGACTCCGGCTACTACACCGCCGACCAGCTCAGGTAGTTCACGTGTCCGAAGAAGTCCTGGTGATGCGCGACATCACCAAGAGGTTCGCCGGGGTCACCGCGCTGCACGAGGTCTCGCTGACCGTGCGGCGCGGTGAGATCCACGCGATCTGCGGAGAGAACGGCGCGGGCAAGTCCACGCTGATGAAGGTGCTGTCCGGGGTGCACCCGCACGGCACGTACGAGGGCGACATCCTCTTCGAGGGCGAGCCGTGCGCGTTCCAGGGCGTCCGCGACAGCGAGCGGCGCGGCATCGTGATCATCCACCAGGAGCTGGCGTTGTGCGGCCAGCTCTCCGTCGCCGAGAACCTGTTCCTGGGCAACGAGAGGGCGCGGCGCGGCTTCGTCGACTGGAACCGCACCAACCACGAGGCCCAGCAGCTGCTCGACCGGGTGGGACTGCGGGAGAGCCCGACCACCCCGGTGAACGACCTGGGCGTCGGCAAGCAGCAACTGGTCGAGATCGCCAAGGCGCTGTCGAAGGAGGTCCGCCTCCTCATCCTCGACGAGCCGACCGCCGCGCTCAACGACGACGACTCGCAGCACCTGCTCGACCTGCTCGACGGGCTGCGGTCGGAGGGCGTGACGTCGGTGATCATCTCCCACAAGCTGGGCGAGGTCACGAGGATCGCCGACACCGTCACGGTGCTGCGCGACGGCAGGACGATCGAGACGCTGCCCGCCGAGGGGCTGAGCGAGGAACGGATCATCGCGGGCATGGTCGGCCGCGACCTCGACGACCGGTTCCCGCCGCGCACGCCCGACATCGGCGAGGAGGTGCTGCGCATCGAGAACTGGACGGTGCACAGCCCAGCCCAGCCCGACCGCAAGGTCGTCGACGACGCCACGCTGTCGTTGCGGCGCGGCGAGATCGTCGGTCTCGCGGGCCTGATGGGCGCGGGCCGCACCGAACTCGCCATGAGCGTGTTCGGCCGCACCTACGGCGTCGGGATCTCCGGGCGCGTGGTCAAGGACGGCCGGGAGATCGACACGCGCACCGTGCGCGCCGCCATCGACCACGGCCTCGCGTACGTGAGCGAGGACCGCAAGCGCTACGGGCTCAACCTGATCGAGAACGTGCAGCGCAACGTCTCCGCCGCCGCCCTGGACAAGCTCGCGAACCGCGGCTGGGTGAACGAGAACGAGGAGAACTCGGTCGCCGAGCGGTTCCGCAGGTCGATGGGCATCAGGACGCGGACCGTGTCGACGCCGACGGGCACGCTCTCCGGCGGCAACCAGCAGAAGGTCGTGCTGGCCAAGTGGATGTTCACCGACCCGGACGTGCTGATCCTCGACGAACCGACGCGCGGCATCGACGTCGGTGCCAAGTACGAGATCTACTCGATCATCAACGACCTCGCCGCCCAGGGCCGCGCGGTGCTGGTGATCTCCTCGGAACTGCCGGAGCTGCTCGGCCTGTGCGACCGCGTGTACGCGCTGTCCGAGGGCCGCGTCACCGGTGAGGTCAGCCGCGAAGAGGCCACGCAGGAACGCCTGATGCAGTACATGACGCGAGGACAGGGCTCATGACCACGAAGACCGCGCCCGCCCGGGGCACCGCGTCGCCGGCGGAGTCCCGGCGGCTCTCGATCAACCTGCGACAGTCGGGCATCTACGTCGCGTTCGCCTTGATCGTCGTGTTGTTCACGGTGCTGACAGGCGGCGACCTGTTGCAGCCGCAGAACATCTCGAACATCGTCGTGCAGAACTCCTACGTGCTGATCCTCGCGATCGGCATGATCCTGGTGATCATCGGCGGGCACATCGACCTCTCGGTCGGTTCGACGGTGGCCCTGACGGGTGCGGTCTGCGCGGTGCTGACCGTCCAATGGGGACTGCCGTGGCCGCTGGCGGTGCTGCTGACGTTGCTGGCGGGCGCGCTGATCGGTGCCGCACAGGGCTACTGGATCGCGTACTTCGGCATTCCCGCGTTCATCGTCACGCTGGCGGGCATGCTCGTGTTCCGGGCCCTCACCATGAGCACGCTGGGCAACCAGGGCATCGGGCCGTTCCCCGACGAGATCCGCTCGCTCGCGAACGGGTTCACCGGCGGCTACCTCGGCAACGTCGGCCTCGGTCCGCTCGGCGGCGCCGACCTGGTGAGCCTGCTCGCCGGGCTCGCGTGCGTGGCCGGGTTCGCACTGTCGCAGTGGCGCAAGCGCGTGGCCAGGCTCGGCTACGGCCAGACCGTCGACCCGATGCCGGTGTTCGTGCTCAAGATCGCGGGCGTGGCCGTCGTCGTGATGGCGGTCGTCGTGCAGCTCGCCCGGTTCCGCAACCTGCCGTGGGTGCTGGTGCTGCTGGCGGCGCTGACGCTCGGCTACTCGTTGATGGCGAACAACTCCGTGTTCGGCCGGCACATCTACTCGATCGGCGGCAACCTGCAGGCCGCCACGCTATCCGGTGTGAAGGTCAAGGCCGTCACGTTCTGGGTGTTCGTCAACATGGGCGCGCTGGCGGGCCTCGCCGGCGTGATCTTCGCGGGCCGCCTCAACCAGGCCGGTCCGACCGCGGGCATGTCGTTCGAGCTCGACGCCATCGCGGCCGCTTTCATCGGCGGCGCGGCGGTGCAGGGCGGCGTCGGCAAGGTCGTCGGCGCCATCACCGGCGGCCTGATCATGGGCGTGATCAACAACGGTATGTCGCTGATCGGCGCGCCCAGCGAACGCGTGATGCTCGTGAAGGGTCTCGTCCTGCTCGCGGCCGTCGCCTACGACGTGTGGACCAAGCGACGCGCCTGACCGTTCCGAAAGGCGATCATGGCTTCCCTGCGCCATCTCGGTCTCATCGCGGTCCTCACGGCCGCACTCCTGCCCGCCACCCCGGCCGCCGCCGAACCGCTCGTGCGCTCGGCGGCGGCCGCTCTCGAAGTGCCGAACCTCGGCGACGTCCGCGGCCACCTCGCCCTGCCCACCACCGGCGCCAACGGCACGACGATCAGCTGGAAGTCCGCCAACGCCAAGGTGATCACCCCGACCGGTGAGGTGACCCGGCCGGCCGCGGGCGCCGGGCCCGTCAAGGTCGTGCTGACCGCGAAGGTGAGCCGCGGGCAGCAGAGCACGACCCGCGCGCTGACCGCCACCGTCGTCCCGTTGCCCGTCCGGGAACCCCTGGAGGGCTACAGCTTCTTCTACTTCACCGGCGAGAGCAGCCCGATCGGTGAGCAGATCTACGCCGCCGCGTCCAACGGCAACAACCCGCTGGACTTCTCCGAGGTCAACGGCGGCAGGCCGATCCTGAAGTCGAGCCTCGGCGAACTGGGCGTGCGCGACCCGTTCATCCTGCGCTCCCCCGACGGCGACCGGTTCTACCTGCTGGCGACCGACCTGAAGATCAACGGGGGCCGCGGCTGGGACGCCGCGCAGCGCACCGGCAGCCGCTCGATCATGGTGTGGGAGTCGACCGACCTGCGGAACTGGTCACGCCAGCGCGCCGTCCAGGTCTCGCCGCCGACCGCGGGCAACACCTGGGCGCCCGAGGCGTTCTGGGACGCCCGGCGCGGCACCTACGTCGTCTACTGGGCGTCGAAGCTGTACGCGGAGAACGATCCAGGGCACACCGGCGCCAGCTACAACCGGATGATGTACGCGACCACGCGCGACTTCGTGACGTTCAGCCCAGCGCAGGTGTGGATCGACCCGGGGTACTCGGTGATCGACTCGACCGTCATCGAGCACGCAGGCACCTACTACCGCTACACCAAGGACGAGCGGAACAACTCGTCGTCCTCACCGTGCAGCAAGTACATCACCGCCGAGAAGTCGGCGGACCTGCTGAGCCCGAGGTACGACTTCGTCGCCGAGTGCATCGGCAAGGCCACCGCCACGAGTCCCGGCCTGTCCGCCGGCGAGGGCCCGACCGGGTTCAAGTCCAACACCGAGGACAGGTGGTACCTGTTCATCGACGAGTACGGCGGCCGCGGCTACGTGCCGTTCGAGACGACGGACCTGGCGTCCGGCAAGTGGACGATGTCGACCGGTGCGCGGCTGCCCGCCTCGCCCCGGCACGGGACGGTGCTCCCGGTGACGAAGGCCGAACTGGCCCGGCTCACCGCTCCCCCCGCGCCGGTGCGCACCTCCGCCGACGGGCTCGTCGCACACTGGCCGCTCACGTCGTCCGCCGCGGACGCCACCGGTCACGGCTACGACGGCGTGCTCGCGGGCGACACGGCGTTCTCCGAGGGGTCGCTCTCGCTGCGCGGCGGGCACGTCCAGTTGCCGGACAACCTGCTGACCGGGGCTTCGGCGGTCACCGTCTCCGCCGACGTGCTGGTCGACCCGGCCCAGCAGACGCCGTACTTCCTCTACGGCTTCGGCAACACCGCGGCCAACGGTGTCGGTGACGGCTACCTGTTCAGCACGGGGGACGGCTACCGCGGCGCGATCGCCACGGGCAACTGGACGACCGAGCAGGGAGTGAACTCCGGACGGCCGCTGGCGCGCGGGGTGTGGAAGAACGTCACGCTGACCGTGGGCGGCGGCGTGGGAGCGCTCTACCTGGACGGCGTCGAGGTGGCGCGCACCACCGGCGTCACCACCAGGCCGTCCGACCTCGGCGGTGGCATCACCACGGCCAACTACCTGGGCCGGTCGGTGTACGCCGCCGACAGGCCGTTCCTGGGCAGGATGAAGAACGTGCGGCTGTACCACCGCGCGCTGCCGGGCAACGAGGTCGCCGCGCTCCCGTCCAACGCCACGCAGATCCGGTCAGTCGCGCACGAGTCGCTCAAAGCGCCCGCCGTGATCACGCCGGGCAGCGTGGTGCTGCCGGTCGCGCCCGGCACCGACCTGCGCCGGGTGCGGCTCGACTTCGGCCTGCCGCCCGGCGCGTCCATCACCCCCGCCGAGCCGGTGGACCTGCGCGAACCCCGGAAGTTCACGGTGCGGTCCGGCCGGGAGAGTCGCGTGTGGACGGTCGAGGCCCACGAGCTGCGCAGTCCCGTGCTACCCGGCCTCAACGCCGATCCGAACATCGTCGCGTTCGGCGACACCTACTACATCTACGCGACCACGGACGGCTTCGACGGCTGGAGCGGTACGAGGTTCTCCGCGTGGTCGTCGAAGAACCTGGTGGACTGGACGGACGAGGGCGTCGTCCTCGACCTCGGCCCGGACGTCAGCTGGGCCGACCGCAACGCCTGGGCGCCCACGATCGCCGAGCGGGACGGCAGGTACTACTTCTACTTCTGCGCCGAAGCGAAGATCGGCGTGGCGGTGAGCGACTCGCCGACCGGCCCGTTCGTCGACACGGGCCAGCCGCTGGTGGCGCGCAACCCGGGCGGCGGACAGGCCATCGACCCGGCGGTGTTCACCGACCGCGACGGCCAGGCGTACCTCTATTGGGGCAACGGTGAGGCCTACGTCGTTCCGCTCAACGGTGACATGATCTCCTACGACCCGGCCAAGATCTCGCGGCTGACCGGGCTCGCGGACTTCCGGGAGGGCCTGTTCATGGTGGAACGTCGAGGCACGTACTACCTGAGCTGGTCCGTCGACGACACCCGCAGCGAGGACTACCGGGTCGCCTACGCCACCGCCCCGAGCCCCACCGGCCCGTTCACGAACCGCGGGCTGATCCTGCGCAAGGACCCGAGGCTCGGCGTCAAGGGCACCGGGCACAGCTCGATGCTGCGCGTGCCGGGCACCGACGACTGGTACCTCGCCTACCACCGCTTCGCCGTGCCCGGAGGCGACGGCACGCACCGCGAGACCACGATCGACAGGATGACCTTCGCCCGCGACGGCTCGATCGTCCCGGTCGTCCCCACCCTGGAGAGCGTCGCGCCCCAACGGATCCGGCCGCAGCACTGCCGGGCCCTGATCAACTGAGGAGTCCGATGTCGCAGCCCGAGGTCCACCGGGAACTGTTCGGCCGCACCGGTGACGCCGACGTGCACCGGTACGTCCTGTCCTGGCCGGGCGGGCTCACCGTGCGGGTGCTGGACCTGGGCGGTGTCGTCCAGTCGCTGGAGGCGCCGGACCGCGACGGCGTGCCCGCCAACGTGGTGCTCGGCTTCGGCACGCTCGACGAGTACGTCAAGAACAACCAGCCCGGCGAGAACAGGGTGTTCTTCGGCGCCGTGATCGGCCGGTACGCCAACCGGATCGCGCGTGGCACCTTCACCCTCGACGACGTCGTGCACCGCCTGCCGCTCAACAACGGCCGGAACAGCCTGCACGGCGGACCCGAGGGTTTCGACACGAAGGTCTGGGCCGCGACCGAACTGCGCGAGCCGGGCAGCGTCGGCGTGCGGCTCGACCTGGTGAGCCCGGCCGGCGAGGGCGGCTTCCCCGGCGCCGTGACCGCGCAGGTGACGTACCGGCTCGACCGCGACCACCGGCTGAGCATCACCTACCGTGCGACCGCGGACGCGCCCACGGTGCTCAACCTGACCAACCACACCTACTGGAACCTGGCGGGCGAGGGCAGCGGCGACGTCTACGGGCAGTCGCTGATGCTGAACGCCGGCCACTTCTGCGCGGTGGACGAGGACCTGATCCCGGTCGGGAACCCCGTGCCGGTCGACGCGAGCCCGTTCGACTTCCGGCTGCCCACGGCGATCGGCGCCCGCATCGGAGCCGACCACCCGCAGCTGGCCGTCGCGGGCGGCTACGACCACAACTGGGTGCTCGACCCGTCCGGGGCGTCGTTCGCCGCGCAGGCCTGCGACCCGGCCTCCGGGCGCCTGCTGACGATGTGGACCACCGAACCCGGCCTGCAGTTCTACTCGGGCAACTTCCTGACCGGGGACCTGGTCGGCACCGGGGGCCGCCCGTACGGACGCGGCGCGGGGTTCGCCCTGGAGGCGCAGCACCACCCCGACTCGCCCAACCGGCCGGACTTCCCCAGCACGGTGCTGCGCCCCGGCGAGGTCTACCACCAGGAGACGGTGTTCCGGCTGTCCACTGCGGACTGATTCACGCCGCGTGCGAGCAGGTGGGACAGGAGCACTCGGCGCACGTGCAGTTCGCGCACGCGTCATCGCACCCGTCGCACGCGCACCGGGCGTGGTTGCACGTCGGGCAGTCGCAGTTCGAGCAGTCGCACTGCGCACATGAATCCGCGCAGTGGGCACACCTGCACTTGTCACACTCGTCGTAGTGGACACCGCCGTCCGTGACGTGTTCGCGGTGCAGGTGCCCGTCGTGCAGGTAGTCGACGTGGTCGCGGTGCACGACGGCGTCGTGGCCGCAGCCTGGTCCGTGCGTGTGGCGGTGCAGTTCCGCCGGAGCGTGCTCGACAGTCGTCATGCGACACATGCTCATGTGCGCAGACGGCGATAACAAACGGACGAGCCATTGATCATCCACACGGGTGACACCCGATGCAACGTGAAATACCGCGAGAACTGAAGCGCGACAACAACTCTATCGATTCGACCAGCGAATCGACAGGTTCTCACCACCGGTGGTCTGGCTCGTTCAAGATGGAAGCACACCGCTTGTGGGAAGGGCCTGCCGTGACCGCCGAGTTCCTGGAATCCGCCCTGTGGGAGCTGCCCGCCGCCGACCGCGCGCTGGTCCAGGCGTACGGATCAGGGCCGAGCCGCACCCCTCCTTCCGACCACGTCCACCACGCCTTCGAGGCGCACGCCGCGCGACGTCCGCACGCCACGGCCGTGGAACACCTCGGCGAGTCGCTGACGTACGCGGAGCTCGACGCGAGAGCCGGTCTGCTGGCCGAGGTGCTGGTGCGCGGCGGGGTGCGGCCGGGTGACCACGTGGGACTGTTCCTCACCCGGTCGATCTCCATGGTCGTGGGCGTTCTCGCGGTGCTCAAGGCAGGCGCGTCCTACGTGCCCCAGGACGTGAGCACCACCCCTGAGGCGACGCTGCGGCGCGTCGTCCGCGCCGCGCGCATCGACGTCGTGCTCACCACGAGCGCCGACGCGGTTCCCGGCGACCTCGCCTCAGTGGTCGAGATCGACGCCCTCCCCGGCGCGAGCACGTTCTGCCGCACCGTCACCACCGCCGAGTCGGACGTCGCCGCCGTCGTGTTCACCGGCCCCCACGGCGTGCGGGTGTCCCACGCCGGCCTGTGCAACCTCCTGCTCACCGCCCCCGGCTCGCTCGGCGTCACGCCGGGGACCAGGGTGGCGCAACTGCTGGACATCTCCTCCGACCTCGCGATGTGGGAGGTGCTCGGCACCCTCGCCAACGGCGGCACGCTCGTGCTGCGCGGGGAGGACGCCGAGGACGCGGCGAGCACCGCGGACGTCCTGATCACCACTCCCGGAGTGCTCGCCTCCCTGTCCCCCGACGCGTGCCGGCGGGTGCGCACGGTCGTGGTGGCCGGGGAACGCTGCCCGCGGGCCCTGGCGGACACGTGGGCCCGTCGCACCGCCTTCCACCACGCCTGGGGCCCCACCGAGGCGACGATCGTCAGCACGGTGCAGCGCTACGAGCCGGACGCCGGGCCGCTCACGGTCGGACGGCCCGTGCCGAACACCACCGCGTACGTGCTCGGCGACGACCTGTCGCCGCGTCCGGTCGGCGAGGTCGGCGAGGTGTGGGTGGGCGGAGCAGGGGTCACCCCGGGTTACGCGGGCGACCTCGACCTGACGTCGCTGCGCCTGCGCCCCGACCCGTTCCTCGGCGGTGACCGGCTGATGTTCCGCACGCGCGAGCTCGGCAGGTGGACGGCCGACGGGGAGCTGGAGCACCACGGCCGGGCCGGCGACCAGGTGGAGGTGCTGGGGTACCGGTTCGAGCTGGACACCGTCACCGCCGCGCTGGAACACGCGGACGACTGCGAACGTGCCGCGACCCTCGTGCACGACGGGAGGCTCGTCGGGTTCATCAGTCCCCGCACGGCGGTGCCGGAGGTGGCCCGCCGCGCGGTCTCGCAGCGGTTGCCGCACTACTGCGTGCCCACGCTGATCGTCCCGCTCGACGCGTTGCCGACCACCGAACGCGGCAAGGTCGACCGCCGCGCACTTCTGTCCTGTCTGGACGGACGGCGCTCCCCGGCCCTGCGCGCGTAGTGAGGCGTCCCGTGACCACGCGCGGAACGCGCACGCCCGGCGCCGGGCTCGTCGCCGACGCGCTGTCGGCACTCGAGCCCGAACACCGGGTCGTGGTCGTGCGGGCCTTCTACGGCGGGGAGTCCGTGACCGAACTCTCCGCCGCGCTGGGACTGTCACGAGCCGTCGTGAAGTTCCGCCTGCACCTGGGCCTGCACGCGTTCAGGAAGGCGCTGCAGGAGAACGGCGTCATGGAGTCGTGAGCTCGAACCGCCCGACCGCGACCGAGCCTCCGAGCGCCTGCGTGGCGTGGTTGAAGATGCCGAACCGGTAGCCCATGAAGAACTGCCACTCGTTCTTCAGCGTGAAGCCGGTGCCCAGCGACGTGAAGTTCACGCCGTCGGTGCTGTAGGAGAACCGGGCCTGCCGTCCGCTGCCCGGCCGGATGTCGGCGTTGGCGCGCAACCAGATCCGGGTTCCGGTGAGGTTCGCGCTCGCGACCTCGGTGCCGGTGCCGGTGGTGTTCCAGTTGCTGTCCATGGTCAGGCCGTTGACCATGACGACCCGGTTGCGGCCGTTGTCGCGCTTGACGCCGATCCACGCCGAGGAGTCGCGCAGCATCGCGAGCCCCGTGCGGTCGCCGTCGCGCATCGACGTCAGGTCCAGTGCGACGGTGCCGGTCGACGTCGGCCCCTGGATCCGGTGGGTGAGGGTGTTGCGGGCGTTGTAGAGGTCGTTCGTGACCGTCGCCGTGGACAACCGCAGCCCGTTGTTCACGCTGTACTTCGTGGTGTCCGGGTTGTGGTTCCACTCCCACTGGGGTTTCAGCGCGGTGCCGTCGAACGTGTCGACGCCGGTCATGGGTCTCACCGGGCGCTGCGGCAGGTTCGGCACCGGGTAGTTCACGCCCCAGCCGCCGTTGACGGTGGTGATGCGCGGCCAGCCGTCGGAGGTCCAGGTGATCGGGGCGAGCACGGGCACCCGGCCGCCGGGATAGGCGTCCACGAACGCCATGTAGTACCAGTCGCCGTTCTGCGTCTGCACCATGCCGCCCTGATGCGGCACTCCCCCGCCCTGGATCGGGCCGGGCATGTTCAGCAGCACCTGCTGGACCGTGTACGGGCCGAACGGGCTCGACGCCTTGAGCACGTACTGCCCGTTCGCGGGCCTGGTGAGCCAGATGTAGTAGCTGCCGTTCCGCTTGTAGAACCGCGCTCCTTCGAGGGTGCCGATGTTCGACGGGGTCTGGAACACCTGCTGCGAGCGCACCTCGGACTTCCCGTCCGCGGAGAGCTGCGCGACGCTGATCGTGGTGTTGCCGTAGGCGACGTACATCGTGTCGTTGTCGTCGACCAGCATGCCGGCGTCGTAGTAGCACTTGTTGATCGTGGCGTGCTTGGACCACTGGGCGTCCACGGCGGGAGCCGTGTAGATGTGCGTCTGGGCGAAGTCGACGCAACCGCCCCAGTAGAAGGTGTTGTTGCTCTTGCGGTGGTTGAGGAACGACGCCCAGATGCCGCGCACGTAACCCCTGGCGCCGTTGAGGTCGTACTTGGAGCCGAAGTCGAGGCGGGGCACGGAGTGTCCGGCGAACTCCCAGTTCACCAGGTCGTAGGAACGCAGGACCGGCGCACCCGGCGAGTAGTGCATGGTCGAGGCCGAGTAGTAGTACGCGTCACCGACGCGGATGATGTCGATGTCCGCGAAGTCCTGCCACAGCACCGGGTTGGTGAACGTCGACGGTCTGGGCGTGGTGGTGGTGGTGGTGGTGGTCGTCGTCGTCGGGCTGCCGGTGTCGCCACAGGTGGTGCCGTTGAGGCGGAACGTGACCGGGTCGGGGTTGGTGGATCCGGACGTCGCGTTGAACCCGAACTCCACCTTGCCTCCGGTCGGCACGGAACCGTTGTAGGAGGCGTTGCGCGCGCTCACCTCGCCGCCGTTCTGCGTGATCACGGCGTTCCAGTGCTGCCCGACCTGCTGGCCCGCGCCGTAGGTCCACTCCAGGGTCCAGCCCGTGATCGCGTCACCGGTGTTGGTGATCGACACGGACGCGCCGAAGCCGCCCTGCCACTCGGAGGTTCTCGTGTAGGTGACCGAACAGCCCGGAGCCGCCTGCGCGGCCGTGCTCGCGGCGAGTGCCGCGGCCACCAGGGTGAGCGCGGCGAGCGCCGCCGCGGCGGGAGTCCGCCTCATGATCGCGCCCACCTCTGGTTGGACTGGCCGTTGCAGGTCCACAGCACCAGCCTCGACCCGTTCGCGGTGGAGGCCCGTTCCACGTCGAGGCACAGGCCCGCGTTGACGTTGCGGACCGTCCCGTCCGACTGGAAGGTCCAGCGCTGGTTCTGCTGACCGTTGCACTGCCAGGTGATGACGCGCGTGCCGTTGGCGGTGCCCTGGTCGTAGGCGTCGAGGCACTTGTCGCCGAACACCCGGATCTCGCCGCCGGGCCAGGAGGTCCACCGCTGCGAGGCGGGCGTGAGGCAGTCCTGGACGACCACGGCGGCCCCGGCTGCGGTCGAGGAGTTCTCGACGTCGAGGCAGCGGTTCGACCCCTCCCCGCGCAGCCGCGAGGTGGTGCTCGGCACCGGGCTTCCTCCCGTCACCCGGAACGCGGTGACGCCGTGCGCCGCGACGGTGGCGGAGATCGTGCCGGAGGTGCTCGACGTGGCACCGGTCCAGAGGTCGGTCAGCGTGAAACCGCTGCCCGACAGGCCGATCTGGGCAGCCGTGGTGCTGATGGTCGCCGCACCACCGCCCCGGTTGAACAGGCCGACGGCGACCGAGCCGTCCGCCAGGGGCTTCGCGAACACCTCGGTGGCGCCGTCGTCGCGCACCCGGCGGCCGCCCGCCCCGAGGGCGTCCTGGTTCACCGCGATCAGGCGCTGGTTGCGCAGGACCGCGCTCACGTCGGCGGACATGGTGCGGATGTCGTTGCCCGCCATCAGCGGCGCCGCCATCAACGCCCACAGGGTGAAGTGCGCGCGGGACTCGGTGAGGGTGAGCCCGGGACGTCCGACCACCAGCATGTCCGGGTCGTTCCAGTGACCCGGCCCCGACTGGACGGCGAGCGGCGCGGTGACGTCGACGACGTTGCCCACGCCCATCGGGTAGCTGTTGGTGTTGCCGTTCTGCCAGATGTCGAGCAGGTCCTCCGTGGTGCGCCACAGGTCCGCGACCGCGCTCCAGTCGTACCGGTCGCCGGTCGGCGCGTGGAAGCTGTTGGGGTTGATGCTGTAGACGATCGGCCTGCCGGTGGCGCGCAGGGCGTCGCGCATGATCGAGAACCTCGCGACCTGCTCGTCGCGGGTGCCGGCCCCGGAGCACCAGTCGTACTTCAGGTAGTCGACGCCCCACGACGCGAACGTGCGCGCGTCCTGGACCTCGTGGCCCTTGCTGCCGGTCGAACCGGGGTGCGCGCCGGTGCCCTGCGCGCAGGTCTTCTCGTTCGGCGCCTGGTAGATGCCGAACTTCAGGCCACGCGCGTGGATGTAGTCGCCCAGCGCCTTCATGCCGCTCGCGAACTTGGCCGGGTGTGCGCGCAGGTTCCCGGACGAGTCGCGCTGCGGGTCGAACCAGCAGTCGTCGACGACCACGTACTGGTAGCCGGCGTCGCGCATGCCCGAGGACACCATCGCGTCGGCGGCCTGGCGGACCTGGGCCTCGGTGATGCCGCAGCCGAAGCTGTTCCAGCTGTTCCAGCCGAGCGGCGGGGTGAGGGCCGGGCTGCCGGGAGCAGCGGCGGCGGGGTCGGCCGGTGTCGTGGCCCGGAACGCGGCAGTGGCAGCGGTGGCAGTGGTGGCCGGAGTGGCAGCGGTGGCTGGCATCGCGGCGGTCGCAGCGGTGGCAGCGGTGGCAGCGGTGGCCGGAATCGCTGCGGCAGCTGCCGCGGCGACCACCGCGAGTGCGAGGTGGGTGAGTTTCCTGGACCGGATGGGCATCGTCGCCCCTTCCTCCCAGGACCGGCGCCGCCGCAGGCGCGTGCCGCGGCGCCGGTCCCGGGGTCGGTTCAGCAGGTCGAGTTGGTCTGGGTCAGCAGGCCGAGCCGCCAGGGCAGCCGGTTGTAGTCCCCGCCCGCGTTGGGGTCCATGCCCTGGTACAGGTAGCTGAGCTTGCAGGGACTGATCTCCATGGTCTGGTCGACGTTGGTGCGCACCATCTCGCCGTGGCTGATGTCGCGCGTCCACTGTCCACCTGGGAACGTCACGTTGTTGGCGCGGGCGAACGGGTTCGACTCGCTGTCGGCGAGCGCCGTCCACGGCCCGGTGATCGCGGGCGCGGTCCAGGAGCGGAACCAGCGGCGACCGTCGGAGCCGATCGCCTCGTGCACCAGCAGCCACTGGTTCTTACCGGCGATCTTGTAGACGTTGGACGCCTCGAAGAGCCGGTTGCGGTTGCTGTCCTGCATGGCGATCACCGTGTTGGTGAAGCCGTTGGGGAACTGCCCGAGGGTGGTCTCCGACCGGTAGAGGTGGCCGTTGTCGTCGGAGGAGAACAGGTAGCACTTCGCGGTGTCGCACACCATCCAGAAGTCGACCCAGTAGCCGTTGCCGATGTTGTCGCGGATGATCTGCGGCATGCCGTTCGCGTAGAAGTTCTTCGGCGTGGACCACGACGACGGGTTCGAGATGTCGCTGGTCGTGGAGTACGAGGCGTTCGAGCCGGTCTGGTAGACGAGGTACCAGAGGCGTTGCGGCGCGAAGTAGAAGACCTGCGGCGCGGCCCGGTAGCCGCCGCCGATGCCGGAGCGGTCGAGGTAGTAGTGGGGCGCGGACGACGCCTGGGACCAGTCGCTGAAGCTCGTGTACATCAGGTTGTAGCCGTCGGTGTAAGTCGAGGCGAAGACGTGGTACTTGCCGTTGTGGTACACGACGCTCGGGTCCTTCACCGCGACGTTCGCGTGCGTGGCGTCCGGCTTCGGGCTGATCAGCTGCCCGCTCGACGACCAGCGGAAGCTCGACGGCAGGTTCCCCACGGGCGGGTTGCCGGTCGTGGTCGTGGTGGTCGTCGTCGTGGTGGTGGTTGGGCCGACGTCGCCGGTGCACAGGGTCCCGTTGAGGCTGAACGCGGTCGGGCTCGGGTTGGAGCCGCTGCTGGACCCGTTGAACCCGAACTCGACCTTGCCCCCGGTGGGGATCGTCGCGTTGTAGGAGACGTTGCGGGCGGTCACCTGGGCGCCGGACTGGGTCACCTGGGCGTTCCAGGCCTGCTGGACCTGCTGCCCGGCGCCGAAGCTCCAGGTGAGCGTCCAGCCGTTGAGGGCGTCGCCGAGGTTCGTGACGGTGACGGCCGCCGTGAACCCACCGTCCCATTGCGACGGTGCGGCGTAGGTGACCGAGCAACCCGGTGCGGCGGAGGCGGGCTGGTGGGCCACCGCGGTCAGCGCGGTGACCGCGACGAGCGGGACCACGGCCAGGGCCGTGAGCCGGGCGCGCCGGGACGTGAGCATCCGTGCGAGGAACATGATCACCCTTCGTCGGTGGAGGGAGGAGTCGCGCGGCGGCGCGGGCGGCGGTGCGGACCTGGACCGCGTTCCATCCGGGCGCCAGGAAGCCTGGCCGCCGTCGGGGCACCGGCCCCGGACGCGCCGTGGCGGGCGGCGTCGGTGGCGTGCCCGGTCACGCGCGGCGGAGCGGCCGGCGAGGGACTCGATCTGGGAGCTGCCGGTCCCCCGGCCCGGTCACGCGTGGCATCGCGGAGCGGGGCCCGCCGGTGGATGCCGTCCGACGGGCCGGAGACCGGCACGGCCGGGTACGCGTCGACCACGTGCACCCGCTCGCCGGCCGGGGCGATCTCCGCCGATCGAGCCTCGGCGGCAGACGAAGTCACCTGAGGGCCTCACCCCGGCGGGAACGCCTTGTCCTTCCACAGTGGACTGGGCGGAGACCAGCGCACCGCACAGCGCTTTCCAGGGGCTCGGCATGGGGAGCCTTTCGTCGACGAGGGTCAACGGCAGGGACGGCTCCAGCAATGTAACGACGGTTTCACTCGCGGGTCAAAGCTAAATGTGAGCGCTAACTTTTAGCAGATCGCCTTCTGAACAGAGAAGGCAGAAAGAGCGAGGCCTGAGTTCTGTTAACGCGAACAACCACGCGTGACTTCGACGTGACGGGCACTCGCACCACAGCGGCCGCACGCCGTGGCTCGACGGCCCCGACTCACCGCCCCGCCCTCGCCACCGACCCACCCACCCGTACCGGCATCGGCACCCGGTGGACCAGCGGGGCACGACCGCCACGCCCCCGCCCGTCGACCATCCCCACCAGCACCTCCACCGCCCGCGCACCGAGCTCGCGGTGCGGCAACGCGACGACGGTGAGCCGGGGTCGCATCCACGAGGCCGCCGCGTGGTCGCCGAACCCGATCACCGACACGTCCCCCGGCACCGACAGCCCGGCCTCGGCGAGCGCCTGGTAGGCCCCGAAGGCCAGTCCGTCGTCGAGGCACACCAGCGCGTCCGGCCGGTGCCGGCGCAGCAGCTCCCTGGTCACGTCGTACCCGGCCTCGGGCGTCCACTTCGGACAGCCGTGCACGTCCGCCTCGACGCCCGCGGCGCCGAACACCTGGCGCAGTCCGGCGAGCCGTGCCGCACCCCCGGCCGTTCGATCGGGTTCGGCACCGATCAGGTGCACACCGCGCACACGTCCCGCCTCGACCAGGACGCGCGCAGCCGAGCGTCCGCCCCGCACCTCGTCGGGAACGACCGAGGGAAGGCCCGCGACGGTGGCGTTGAGCAGCACGACAGGCCCGTGTCGCAGGCCGTCCAGGTCGAAGGAGGCGTGCAGGTCGGCCTTCGCGAACACGATGCCGTCGACGTCGCGGTCGCGCATCGACTCGGCCAGGCTTCCGCGCACCACCGGATCGCCGCCGGACACACCGACGAACAGCAGGTAGCCGCATCGGTGAGCGGCCTCCACCGCGCCCCTCACGACCTCGCCGGTCTCGGCGGACGACTCGGCGGTGTCGAGCACGAAGCCGATCGTCCGCGACAGGCCGGTACGCGGGCCGGTCGTGCGGGTGCCGCGCCGGTACCCCAGTTCCTGCGCGGTGGCACGGACCCGCCGCTCGGCCGCCTCGGAGATGCGCAGTTCGCGTGCCCGCCCGGTCAGGACGAGGGAGGCGGTCGTGACCGACACACCGCTCGCCGCCGCCACGTCGGCCAGGGTCACGCGCGATCGTCCCACCGCAGGTCCGCCTCCCGCTCCGACGGCTCGGCCCGGGCGGTCCGGAGGTTCCGCGGCCCCCGCGCGGTCAGCAGCCGCACCGGTGGAAGGGCACGCCGGGGTCCCCGGCCTGCGCCGGGGACCCCGGTCCACCTCAGGAGCAGGCGACACCGTTGAGCACCGGCGACGCGAACGGCGGAGTGCCGTTGTAGTTCGCGTTGTAGCCGATGCTCACCTGCGCGCCGGAGGCGAGCGAGCCGTTCCAGGCGGCGTTCGTCACCCGGACCTGGTCACCCTGGTCGGTCCACGTGCCGTTCCAGCCCTGGGTCACCGAGACGCCGGGCGCCGAGAAGGAGAACGTCCACCCGTTGATCGCCGAGCCGCGGTTCACGATCACGACCTCGGCGGAGTAACCGCCCTGCCACTGGCTCGTCACGCGGTGGGTCGCGGTGCAGCCGCCACCGGGGTTGCCGCCACCCGACGTGGTCGTGGTCGTCGTGGTCGTCGTGGTCGTCGTCGTGATCGGACCCGCCGCCATCGCGAGCTCGTACGCCCGCTGGGGCACGAACTGACCGGCGGGGGCGATGCAGCCGTCCGACTCGCCCGGCAGCTTGACCCACAGGAACGCGTCGATCCTCGAGTCACCGGTGTTGGTGGTGCTGGGGGTGCCGATCGCGCGGCCCGCCGGGTCGCACCACTCGCTGCCGGCGGGACCGTTGCCGTTGCGGCTGGTGTCCACCACGGCCTTGAGGCGGCTGTCGCCGACCGCGTTGAGCACGTTCTTCGCGAAGTTGACCTCGTCGGAGGTGGCCCGGTAGTTGGACACGTTCGTCGCGATGCCGTCGGCGCTGTTGGAGATGTCCGCGCCGCGCAACCGGTTCGCGGCCTCGGAGGGGTTCAGCCACGCCGAGTGCCCGATGTCGAAGTACACCTTGGCCTGACCGGAACCCGCCTTCAGCCTCTTGCCCGCGTAGGCCATCGACGCCTTGGTCTGGTTCTGCTGGTCCGTGCTCTGGCAGCTGCTCATCAACGGCAGCACGTCGGGTTCCAGCACGATCGTCGCCGGGCGGCCCGCGAGGCCCGCCGCGACCTCGTCCACCCACGCCCGATAGGCCTCGTGGGAGGGCGCGCCCCCACCGCTGGGACCACCGCAGTCGCGGTTGGGGACGTTGTAGACCACCAGGATCGGGATCTTGCCGGCGGCGGCCGCCGCCCCCACGAAGGAACTGACCTCCGACCGCACCGTCGAGGTGTTGGTGGTGGTGTACCAGCGCGGTTGCGGGACCGACGCGATGCGGTCGCGGATGACGGCCGCGCGGGAGTCACCCGGGTTGGCCGCCACCCACCTCGCGGCCCCGGTCTGCGGGTCCGTGTAGAAGGCCGACTCGGCCGCGTTGACGGTGGCGCCGGCGCTGACGATCAGGGTGGTGGCCCCGGCGACGACCGCGCCCGTCAGCGCGCACACGGCCCGCTTCCACTGTGTCATCGTGTCTCCAGTTCGCTCTGGTGCAGGGGATTCGGTTCTCGCGAAGTCATTGCTTTCGAGGGCCGAGAATCGGCGAGAAGCGAATGCGAGTTCCGGCCAACGTAACCACGGTCCTCTGAATCGTCAACGCCGGGAGCAGAGTTGGCCGACACTTCTGAGAGAGTTTTCGAAACGCTTTCAGGAACTGCGATCAACCCCTTGACGTGGTAGTTGGGAGCGCTCCCGCACATCGCTACGCCGTTCGGGGCATCCTGCTGTCGAATTCGACGAACACTTCTTGTAGGTGCGGACCGGCCACTGCGACACTCCAGCGGGATCCGGCAATGGCGCACCGGATCCGGTCTTCTGTCCTGTCCATCCCCTGCATTCGGGACAACCCCGGGAAGTGTGGAAGATGAAACTGACAGCGAAGTCAGTGGCGCTGATTCCGATCATCGCCACGGTCGCGACCGCCGCGATCGGCGCCACCCTGATCGCCCCGCCCGTCGCCAACGCGGCGACCACGCTCGCCGCGGCCGCGCAGCAGAGCGGCCGGTACTTCGGCACGGCGGTGGCCGCGAGCAGGCTGAGCGATTCGACGTACGCCGGGATCCTGAACCGCGAGTTCGACATGGTCACGGCCGAGAACGAGATGAAGATGGACGCGACCGAGCCGAACCAGAACCAGTTCAGCTACGGCAACGCCGACCGGATCGTGAACCAGGCCCGCAGCCAGGGCAAGCGCATCCGCGGACACGCTCTCGCGTGGCACTCGCAACAGCCCGGCTGGATGCAGAACATGTCCGGCACGGCACTGCGCAACGCGATGCTCAACCACGTCACCCAGGTCGCCACCTACTACCGCGGCAAGATCTACGCCTGGGACGTCGTCAACGAGGCCTTCGCCGACGGCAGCAGCGGCGCCCGGCGCGACTCCAACCTCCAGCGCACCGGCAACGACTGGATCGAGGCCGCGTTCCGCGCGGCGCGAACGGCCGACCCCGGTGCGAAGCTCTGCTACAACGACTACAACACCGACGACTGGTCGCACGCCAAGACCCAGGCCGTGTACCGGATGGTGCAGGACTTCAAGTCCCGCGGCGTCCCGATCGACTGCGTCGGCCTGCAGTCGCACTTCAACAGCCAGAGCCCGGTGCCGTCCAACTACCAGACCACGCTGCAGAACTTCGCGAACCTCGGCGTCGACGTGCAGATCACCGAGCTCGACATCGAGGGCTCCGGCAGCACGCAGGCCCAGAACTACCAGCGCGTCACCCAGGCCTGTCTCGCGGTCGCGCGCTGCACCGGCATCACGGTGTGGGGCATCCGCGACACCGACTCGTGGCGCGCGTCCGGCACCCCGCTGCTGTTCGACGGCAGCGGCAACAAGAAGGCCGCGTACAACTCCACTTTGGACGCGCTCAACGCCGGTGGCGGCCCCGGTCCGACGACGACCACCACCACGACCACCACCACGACGACGAGCAACGACCCCGGTACCGGCGGCTGCTCGGCGACCGTGTCGCTCAACCAGTGGAACGAGGGCTTCGTCGCCACGATCAAGGTGACCGCGGGCTCGACCGCGCTGAGGGGCTGGACCGTCTCGACGACGCTGTCGAACGGCACCGTCACCGGCTCGTGGAGCGCGACCCGCAGCGGCAACAGCGGCACCGTCAACTGGACCAACGTGGACTACAACGCCAACGTGCCCGCCGGCGGGTCCACCGAGTTCGGCTTCCAGGGCAGCGGCAACGGGTCGGGCCTGAACCCGTCCTGCACGGCGCGCTGACGGCCCGCACCACACCCACAGCCAGGCGCCGCGGAGTGACGTGACGTCCTCCGCGGCGCCTGCTCCTCGCCGTGAGCGTCCCGGCACGAGTGGACGGCCACGTCGTGCACCACCTCCGCGCCGCCGGTTCTCTCCATCAGCTCGCGACCTTCACCCGGCGAGCGGGAACGGCGTGCCCGGGTCCCTGGCGCGCGGCGGAGCCGGTCGCCCGCTCACCGGTGGCAGTTTCAGGGCCTGATCCCACGCACTCCCTTCTCCAGAAAGGGAACGAGGTCATCGTGACCATCCGCAACTCCACCCAGCGGCACACGACCGCGTACCGCGTCATCGCCGTCGTCGCGGCGGTGCTGTCGGTCGTCGCCGCCGTCGCCTTCTCCTCCGTGCCGCAGCAGGCGCACGCCGCGTCCCTGACGCGCGTGACGGGCTTCGGCACCAACCCCACCAACCTCAACATGTACGTCTACGCGCCGGACCGGCTCGCCGCCCGGCCGGCGTTGCTCCTGATGATCCACTACTGCACCGGTACCGCGAGCGCGGTGCACAACGGGGGCGGCCGGGACTACGTGACCGCGGCGGACCGCTACGGCTACGTGATCGTCTACCCGGAGGCCACCAGGGAGGGCCGCTGCTTCGACGTCTCCACGCAGAACGCGTTGCGCCGCAACGGAGGCAGCGACTCCACCGGCATCATGTCGATGGTGGCGCACGCGCGCCAGCGCTACAACGTCGACCCGTCGCGGATCGTCGTCTCCGGCATCTCGTCCGGCGCGATGATGACGAACGTGCTGGCCGCCCAGTACCCGGACGTGTTCAGCGCCGCGTCGGCGTTCGCCGGTGTCCCCGCGGGCTGCTTCGCCACGACCGACGGGTCGCTGTGGAACAGCCAGTGCTCGGGCGGCACGCTCAACAAGACGCCGCAGCAGTGGGGCGACCAGGCCAGGGCCATGTTCCCCGGCTACACCGGCACCTATCCGCGCATCCAGCTGTGGCACGGCACGAACGACACCACCCTCGCGTACCCGAACTTCGGTGAGGCGCTCGACCAGTGGACGAACGTGCACGGCGTCAGCAGAACGCCCGCGTCGACCGACCAGCCGCAGTCGAACTGGACCCGCACGCGCTACGGCACGAACGGTGTCGTCGAGGGCATCAGCGCCCAGGGCACCGGTCACGACGTGCCGACCGCCGGGATGGTGGGCCACGCCATCACGTTCCTCGGCCTGGACCGTCCCGGCACCGATCCCACCACCAGCACGACGACGACCACCACGACCACCACCACGACCCCGCCGCCGTCCCAGGGCTGTTCGGTCCAGGCCGCGGTCAACGCGTGGAACAACGGCCTCACCGAGACCATCACCATCACCAACACGTCGACGACGGCCGTGAACGGCTGGAAGCTGCAGTTCACGCTCCCGGGAGGACAGACGATCACGGGTGGCTGGAGCGCGACCTACTCCCCCGCCAGCGGCCAGGTGACCGCGTCGAACGTCTCCTACAACGGTCAGATCGCGCCCTCCGCCCAGATCTCGATCGGCTTCCAGGCGACCCACACCGGCAACAGCGCGGCCGCCGGCGGATTCACCCTCAACGGCGTGCAGTGCGCCGTCGCCTGATCGCACACCGGCCCCGGCCAGTGCGACGACCGGAAGGAACGACGATGTTCCACATGCACAGGGGGACGAGCCATGTCCCGTCCTAGGTTCGTGCTCGCGGCGGCCGCGGCGAGCGCCGTGGTGTTCCTGGGCGCCGCGGGCATCGCGCTCGGCGGCCCGGTGGCGGGCGACGTCACCACCACGGCGGCCACCGCCGGCTGCGGCAAGCCGCCCTCGCTCTCGAGCGGCCAGCGCACCATCACGAGCGGTGGCCAGAGCCGCTCGTACATCCTGCGACTCCCACCGAACTACGACAACAACCGCCAGTACCGGCTGTTCGTGGGCTTCCACTGGCTCGGCGGCACCGCGAACGACGTCGACTCCGGCGGCGGTGACGGCTACAACTGGTCCTACTACGGCCTGCGCCGGCTCTCCGACGCCGCGGACAACGGCACGATCTTCGTGGCACCGCAGGGCAACAACAACGGCTGGGCCAACCCCGGCGGCCAGGACCTGAGGTTCGTCGACGACCTGGTGGCGTTGCTCGACTCCGCGCTGTGCATCGACACGACCCAGCGCTTCGCGGGCGGCTTCAGCTACGGCGGCGGCATGTCCTACGCCGTGGCCTGCGCCAGGGCGAACGTCTTCCGCGCGGTGGTCGTCTACGCGGGTGCCCAGCTCAGCGGCTGCGACGGCGGCACCCAGCCCATCGGGTACCTGGGCATCCACGGCATCAGCGACTCCGTGCTCGGCATCGGCCTGGGGCGCGGCCTGCGCGACACGTTCGTGCGCAACAACGGCTGCACACCGCAGAACCCTAGGGAACCGAGCGCGGGCAGCCGCACGCACATCGTCACCGCCTACAGCGGCTGCCGAGCCGGCTACCCCGTGGTGTGGGCGGCGTTCGACGGCGGGCACACGCCCGGCCCGATCGACTCCGGCGGCGACGGCTGGCGCACGTGGACCTCAGGTGAGGCGTGGAAGTTCATCACCCAGTTCGGTGGTGGCACCGAGCCCACGACGACCACCACCACAACCACCACGACCACCACCACGCCGCCTCCGGGTGGCGGGACCTGCCGGACCGGCACCACGGTCAACGCGTGGAACAACGGCCTCACCGCGAACATCACCATCACCAACACCGGGTCCACGCCGGTGAGCGGCTGGTCACTGGTCTTCACGCTGCCCGGCGGTCAGACGATCACCGGCGGGTGGAGCGCCACCTACTCGCCCACCTCGGGCCAGGTGACCGCGCGCAACGTCTCCTACAACGGCGACATCGCGCCCGGCGCCTCGACCACCATCGGGTTCCAGGCCACCCACACCGGCAACGCGGGGGCGCCGTCCTCGTTCAGCCTCAACGGGAACACCTGCACGACCGCGTGATCACGGGAACGGGCGGCGGGGTCTCAGGACCTCGCCGCCAGTTCCTCTGCCAGCACCTCGATCGCCGCCGGGCCGGTGCGGCAGCACCCACCGACCAGCCGCGCACCGCCGTCGGCCCACTCCCCCGCCGCGAAGCCAGTCCCGCCGCCGGCCCACGACCGCCCGGCGGCGTCCCAGGTCTCCCCGCTGTTCGGGTACACGACGACCGGCAACCCCGTCACCCGCCGCGCCACGGCGACCGCCTCCGCGACGTCCGAAGGCGCGCAGCAGTTCACCCCCACCGCGATCACCTCATCCACATCGGACACGACCGCGAACGCCTCCTCCAACGACTGCCCGGCGCACGTCCTGCCGTCGCGAACGCTGTAGGAGAGCCACATCGGCACACCGCTGCCGCGCACGACGTCCAGCACCGCCTCGGCCTCGTCGACGTCCGGGATCGTCTCGACGGCGAGCACGTCGGGTTCCGCCGAGCAGAGCGTCTCCAGGCGCCTGCGGTGGAACTGGACCAGCTCCTGGCGAGTCAGGCCGTAGCGGCCCCGGTACTCCGAGCCGTCCGCCAGCACCGCCCCGTAGGGCCCGACCGACGCGGCCACCCACCGCTGTCCATCCACATCGGACGCGGCCGAGCGCGCGAGGGCCACGCTGGACCGCAGCAGGCGGACCGTCCCGGCGTCGTCGATGCCCCGGCGCGCGAACCCGGCGAAGCTCGCCTGGTAGCTCGCGGTGATGGCGACCCGGGCGCCCGCCCGGTAGAAGGCGAGGTGGGCGGCGCGCACCGCGTCCGGGTCGGTCAGCAACAACCGCGCGGACCACAGCTCGTCGGACAGGTCGTGCCCGGCCAGTTCCAGGGCCGTCGACATGCCGCCGTCGAGCACCACCACACCGCGTGCCACCGCTTCCGCCAGATCCACCCGTCCAGCCTACGTCCGGACGTGGGGTGGAGGAGTGCGCGACGAACGCTCCGCCGTTGGGGTCGCGCACTCCTCCGGACGGTCTCTGCGGGTGGTCGCCGTCCTGTGCCGCCGCTTTTCGCACAGGACGGCGCCCGTCAGGCCGTCCCGCGGTGGGGCACCGGGTCCGGTGTGCTGGCCCGGCGCGACAACCGCGGCGGCAGCAGCACCAGGGGCGGTGGCTGTTTGCCCTCCAGCTTCGCCACGAGCAGGTCCACGGCGTGCCTGCCGAGCTCCTCCGCCGGCAGGCGCACCGAGGTGAGCAGGGGGGACGTCTGCTCAGCCAGTTCGTCGGGGCAGATCGCGACCACGGCGACGTCGGCGGGGACCTGGCGGCCCGCCGCGCGCAGGCACGGGGTGATCCAGCCGAGCGCCGCCTCGTTGTGCACGACCAGCGCCGTCATCGACGGGTGCGCCCGGATCAGCGCCTTGGTCGCCCTGAGCACCGAGTCGTGGTCGCCCTCGACGGACAACGCCGTCGCCGCCACTCCCCTGCGCATCGCCGCCGCGCTGAACCCGTTCATAGTGCGGTGGGCGAACCCCCCGCTGCGCCGGTAGACGGCGCTGGGGGCGCCGAGGAAGCCGATGAACCGGTGTCCCAGGTCCGCCAGGTGATCGACGCACTTCGCACCCGCCGCCTCGAAGTCGAGGTCCACGCAGGTGAGACCGCGCGCGGCCGCCGGGTGTCCGATGAGGACGGACGGTTTGGACAGTTGTCTGAGCAGGGGCACGCGCTCGTCGTCCATCTCCACGTCCATCACGAGGAACCCGTCGACCTGCGCGCTGTTCGCCGCCCGGCGCAGACCCGCCGCGCCGTCGTCCGCGGTCATGAGCAGCAGGTCCATCTCGAAGCGCCGCGCTGTCGTCACCGCCGCCGTGACGAAGCGCATCACGGCGGGCAGGTGGGTGCCCGCACGCAACGGGAGGACCAGGCCGAGCACGTTCGTCCGGCCGGCCGACGTGGTGCGGTCGGAGGCGTGGGGCTGGTAGCCCAGCGCCCGGATGCTGTCGCGGACCCTCGACTTCGTGTCCGCGGAGATCGACCGCTTGCCCGTGAGGACGTAGGAGACCGTGCTCGGGGCGACCCCGGCGTGTCTTGCGACGTCCGCGATGGTGACCACACAGCCTCCTCTCGCGCTTGCGCTCAGTGAGCGTGCCGACACCATAGGGAGCACCTTCTGATGACATCAAGAGTTATGTGTGCGTTAACATTGCGCAATTCGGGTGGTCCAGACGAATTATCGATTGTCTGGAAACTTGCCCGATCAAGGAAAATGCGCAGGCCGGAAGAGCGCACCCACGCGGCGCGACCTGGCCTTGCAGGCCGGCCGCATGGGCACGCTCACATCCCGCGGCTCAGAGCGCCGGGTAGGCGTTGCGCATGAGCTCCTGGAACTGGGCCGAGAACCACTTGCCCGAGATCGGGGCGTTGCCGAGCGCGCCGGACATGTTGTTGCCGTTGCGCACGTTTCCGGTGTACGTCGGGTCGCACATCCGGTCGAAGCCCTTGCCCTCGTTGTTCGGGATCTCCTCGCTCGCGCCGTCGGACTCACCCGGCGGCTTCATCCACACGTAGGCGTCGATGCCCGGCTCCGGGGCCGCCTTCGGCCGCTCGCCCAGACCGGCACCCGCCTGGTTGCACCAGTTGCCGAGGTGGATGCGGCGGTCGAGCTTGCCGCCGTTGACGTAGGCGTCCACGCTCGTCGTCGGGCCGGGGCCCGTCGGACGGGCGCTGCCGCCCCAGCCGTTGCGGCTGGTGTCGATCAGCACACCGACGTTCGCGTCGAAGCCGGCCTGGACGGCGCGGTTGCGGAACGCCTGCGCGTAGGACAGCCCGTCGACGTAGCGGTTCCAGTCCACCCACTTCGACTGGCGCACCGACGTGCCGTTCACCGAGTCCTCGATCTTGAAGTACGGCTCCTTCAGGGCGCCGTAGTTCGCGGTGTTGGCGATGAAGCCCTGCACGTTGGCCTTCGTGCTGCCGGAGGCGTTGGCGGCCTGGAAGAGCAGTTCGGCGGTCGGACCGAAGTTGTCGTCCCAGCCGATCCAGCCGTGGTGGCCGATGTCGAGGTAGTTGTAGACGTTCGGGACCGCGCCGAGCTTCGCGAGCGCGTAGCCGACGCCGGTGACGTAGTTGCCGTTGGACTTCATCGTGTCGCACGCCGCCACCGCGGTCGGCCGCGGCGACACGTTGGTGATGAGGTTCGGCAGCGAGTCGATCTCGACCGTCGTGACGATCCGCAGGCCTGCGTACGCAGGCCGGGCGAGGATCGCCGCGATCGGGTCGATGTACTCCGTCTTGTAGCGGTCGATCTCGGTCGCCTTGAGCTCACCGTTGGACGCGAGCGCCGAGCAGTCGCGACCGGGCAGGTTGTAGATCACCAGCTGGATGACGAGCGGTGAGCCCGCCGCCTGGCGCACCGCCTCGTCGAGGTGCCCGGCCAGGCCGCGCGAGTCGGCCGTGCCCGCGATCGCCGCGATGCGGTCCAGCCACACGCCGGTGGGCTGGTTCGCGACCCGGCTGCCGCCCGGCTCCGCGTTCGCCTTGGCCGCCCAGTCCGGGTTCACGTACTGCTTCGCGCCCACGTACGGGTTGTCGACCTTGGTGCCGGGGTCGGGGTTGTTGCTCGTGGTCGTCGTCGTGGTGGTCGTGGTCGTGGTGGTCGTCGTCCCCGGCTGACCGGTGCAGGTCGTGCCGTTCAGGGTGAACGTCGACGGGTTCGCGTCACCGGTCGCGGCGTTGCTGCCGTTGAAGCCGATGTCGATGGACGCGTTCGTGCCCAGGTTGCCGTTCCACGACATGCTCGTCGCGGTCACGTCCTTGCCCGACTGCGTCCAGTTCGCGCTCCAGCCCTGGGCCACGCGCTGGCTCCCGGGGAACGAGAACTTCAGGGTCCAGCCGCCCGAGATCGCATCACCGAGGTTGGTGATCTTCACCGAGGCGCCGAACCCGCCGCCTCCCCAACCGTTCGCCGAGTAGTCGACGCGGCAGCCCGGTGCTGCGCCCGCGGGTGCGCTCATCGCCACCCCGAACGTTGCCACGGCAGTGGCGACCACGACTCCCGCCGCGGCCCACCGCCTCTGTCCGTTGAGCTTCATTGCTCCGGATCTCCTGTCTCTCAATGATGTTTGATCTCCATGAGCGAACACGCGGTGGGCGTGCACTCAAGTCTTTTCAGGCCCAGGTACTCCATGCCGATCGAGCCGGTCAGGGCGAACCCGTCCCCGAAGGCGAGGTCCGGGTCGCCCCGGACCTCGCCGTTCGCGAGCGCCGTCAGCCAGGCCCGGTCGAGTCCGGGCCGCAGGACCAGCAGCCCGAGCCGCCCGTACGGCGCCTTGGCGCAGGTCCCCCACTCCGCGACGAACGGCGCGTAGACCTTCGACCGCACCGGACCGGCGAAGTCCGTGAAGTCGTCACCGCGCCTGACCGACGAGCACTCGTCGGTCAGGTCGTGCAGCCAGGCGGCGATGCCGTCGACGCCCCGGCTGAGGTCCGGGGTGGGTTCGGCGCGTCCCACGAGGAGGGCGAACGTCACCGAACCCACCACCAGGAGGGCGAGCAGTGCCCTCGTCACCGGACGGTGCACGCCGAACCGTTGAGCGTGAAGGCCGTCGGGTCGGTCGGTGTCGACGTCGTCGTGGCGTTGAAGCCGAACGACACCGAGCCGCCAGCCGGGATGTCCGCGTTGTAGGACACGCCCTTCGCCGTGGCCTGTCCACTCGCGACGGTGACGTTCGACGACCACGCCTGCGACAGCTGCTGCCCGGACGGGAAGGCCCAGGCGAGCTGCCACGCGCTGATCGCGCTGCTGCCGGTGTTGGCGACGCTCACGTTCGCCGTGAAGCCGCCGCTCCAGGTGCTCGGCCGCGTGTACGTCACCGCGCAGGAACCCGTGGGGGTACCGCCGCCCGTCGAGGTCCTGACGGTGACCGCGGAGGACGCCGTGGACGCGTTGCCCGCGGAGTCCGCCGCCACCACGGTGAACGAGTACGAGGTGTCCGCGCTCAGCCCGGTGACCGTCACCGAGTTGGTGCTGGAGGTCGCGACCACCTGGCCACCGCTGAGCACGCGGTAGGACGCCACGCCGACGTTGTCGGTCGACGCGCTCCAGTCGAGCTTCACCGAACTGCCGGTGATGCCGGAGGCGACAGGGGTGCCGGGCGTCGAGGGCGCCGTGGTGTCCGGCGTGCCGGTGCCCCCGCCGAACACGACGTCCGAGCAGCTGTAGAACGCCTCGGGGCTGTCCGAGCGCTGCCACAGCGAGTAGATGACGTGCCGGCCCGACTTGTTGGGCAGCCGGGCCTGCCAGGCGTACTCACCGCCTGCCAGCGGCGGGTTCGTCACCTTGTCGAACGGCGCCGACTCGAGGTCGGACCACTTGAGCGGCTTCGTGGGGTCGAAGCCGTCCTTGGTGACGTACTGCTCCCAGGTGCCGGGGTGCGGCGCCCACGCGTTGTACCGGAAGGTGACCTGGCTGTTCGCCTGCACCTGCGTCGTGGGCCAGTCGGCCCGCGTCAGGTTGTAGGCGGCGTACTTCGTGGTGGGACCGCACAGGTTGCCGTCCGGGATGATCTCCCGGTGGCGGCCCGCCGCGTTGCTGATCAGGTTGCCGAACCAGTCCCACAGCGGCTGCTTGCCGCCCTGGGCCACGGCCGCGGCGCACGCGGGGTTGGTGGGGTTGAGATCGCCGCCACCGCCGCCCGCGCGGCCGTCCTCGTAGCAGAGGTAGGTGCGGCTGCCGGGCCACACCATCGACCCGTGCGCGACGGCCGTGCCGCCGGTGTGCACCAGCACCGCGCCGACCGTGGCCGCGACTGCCAGCAGAGCTAACCGTTTCCTCATGTCGGGACTCCTCACCCGTAGATCTCGGCGTGCAGGGAGAACGCCGTCGCGATCTCGGCTTGCGCCCAGAAGCGGTGGTAGGTGAACGTCGGTGCCGGTCCACCGTCCAGATAGGACTGCACCTTCGGCCACTGCGGGTCGTTGCGGAACATCGACCGCATGGACAGGAACGAGCTGCCCTGCCCGATCTGGTCACCGTTGGGCATCCGGCCGGTCCAGCCGCTCGGCACGTACGGGCCTTCGAGCGTGCTGGTGTTGTAGACGTCGTCGAACCGGCTGTAGTCCGTGCGCGTCTCCGGCGTCGCGATGCCGAGGCTGTCCTGCTTGGACAGCAACGACGTCAGGAGCGCCTCACCCGTGGTCTTGGCCGAGGCGTCGCCTGACCGAGCCGCGTAGTTCAGCAGCACCTTGGCGTACGACGCCGCGACACCGACGTCCTGGCTGTGGTTGAGCACGCGCACCCGCAGGTTGGCGTTCGCACCGGGGTTCGTCGCGTTCCACGTGTCCGGCGCGCCCGACCACTCGAGGTCCGACGGGATCTGGAAGTTCGTGCCCGTCGTGGTGTTCGCGATCGCCCACGGCACCCACTTGTCGAGGATCTTCTTGGCGCGCGCGTCGCCGGTCAGCCGGTACAGCGCGGCCGTGCGCTCGATCCCCCACACCTGGAAGCCGAACCACCGGTTGCTCGGCGGGTCGCGCCACACCGGGTGGGCGTCGTAGTACATGCCGTAGAACGTGGGCGTGCCGGACGGCGGGGTGCCGTACTGGCCCTCCCAGCTGTTCGTCACGCCACCGGCGAGACCGCCGTCGGCCGACTGCAGCCACTGCAGCATCTCCAGCTGGCGGTTCAGCGACGTCGCCCAGTCCTGCTGCCCGGTGGCGGACAACGGCTTGAGCGCGGGCACGTTCGCGAGAGCGTGTGCCGCCAACGGGTTCTGGTAGCCCTGGTGCGAGGCACCGTCACCGATGCGCCACGCCCAGCCGGCGGACGTGTCGGTCGCGCCGCCCCAGGCGTAGTACCAGGACATCAGGTAGTGCGCGCTGTTCTTGCCGGTCGCGCCGGGGCACGCCGTGGGGCTGCTGCAGTTGCCGACGCGCTTGAAGTACTTGTCGAACATGGCGTACCGCAGGTAGTCGCCCATCTTCGCGGACTTGCCGATCTCGCTCGCGATGTCGCCGGCCTTGCCCTGCGCCGTCGCCCACTGCTGGGCGAGCAGCGCCACCTGCACCACGCGGGCGTCCGCGTCCGGCGCGTTGGTGTACTTCCACTGCTTGGCGTAGGAAGAGTCCTTGGTGAAGAGGTCCAGGAAGCCGTTGGGGCCACCGTGCTTGAACGTGTCGCACGAGGGCTGCGGGATGGTCTCCCACACCGACTCCGACGAACCGCGCTGGTAGGTGTTGATGTACGCGGGCGCCGTCGTGCCGTCACCGCAGCGGCCGAAGCCGTAGGTGTTGTCGACGTCGATCAGCCAGTGCATGCCGTAGACGTCCGAGTTGCCGTACGCGGTCTTGAGCTCCGCCGCGAGCGGGTCCTGGCCCACCGGCACCGTGCTGTCGAGCACCGACGGGTACTGGTTCATCCGCGGGTGTTCGGGTGCGTAGGTCGCCGGCTTCGACGGGTCGTACTTGTCGTTCGTCGGCTGGTCGGCCTTTGCCGGGATGATGAACTTCTCCATCGACGCGAACGCGGACTTGAACGGCGCCCAGTCACCCGTGACGCGGGCGTAGCTCGCCTCCAGCCACAGGTAGTAGCTGAACGCCTCGGACGTCGTCTGGTGCCCGTGGTCCGGCGCCTCCACCATCAGCGTCTCGACCGAGTGGTACGGCACGAGCAGGTCGCCGAACTTGCGGAAGTAGCCGTTCGCCGGGTCCTTGATCTTGTTGTACTGGTCCAGGAAAGCCTTGTTGAAGTCCGATGTGGACGGATCGATCTCGTTGACCGTCACGTTCGCCGGGCTGTACCCGGTGGCTGACGCGGTGAACGTCGCCGTGCCGAGCGCGCCGCCGTTGTTCGCCGACGTCACCGTCACCGTCTGCTTGGCGGTGCCGGAGAACGTGAGCGTGGCCGGGCTCGCGGTCAGGTCAGTGCTGCCGCTGCGGGCGATCGTGACGGTGACCGGGGAACTCGGTGCCGTGGCCAGGGAGACGTCGAACGTCGCCGTCTGGCCCTGCTTCACCGAGACCGTGGCCGGTGAGGCGAGGACCGCCGGTCCGGACAGCACCTTGACGCCTGCCGGGGCCGAGGTCGTGGTGGCGCCGCGGTTGTCCGTGGCCCGTGCCGTGATGACGTGGTCGCCCGCGGCCGCCGACGTCCAGGTGCCGGTGAACGGCGAACTGGTGTCGGTCGCGATCAGCGTGTCACCGGCGTAGAAGTCGACCTTGGCGACCGTGCCGTCGGTGTCCTGCGCCGTGGCCGCCAGCGGGATCGACGCCGGCAGGGTGTAGCTGCTGCCGCTCGCCGGTGCCGTCAGCGCCACCGACGGGGCCTGGTTGGGCCCGGTGCAGGACACGCCGTTCACGGCGAAGTCCGTCGGGGGCCGGTTCGTCGAGCCCTTGCTGCCGTTGAAGCCGACCTGCGCGGTGCCCCCGCTGGGCAACGTCGGTGCCCAGGCCGGGTTGGTCACGCTCACCACCGCGCCGTTCTGCGTGAAGTTGCCGCTCCAGCCCTGCGTCACGCGCTGGCCGTCGGGGAACGTCCAGGTCAGGTTCCAGCCGTTCAGCGCCTCCCCGTCGTTGCGGATCGACACAGCCGCGCCGAATCCGGTGTTCCACTCGTTGGTGACCTGATAGGTGACGGTGCAGGCCACCGCCAGTGGTGCCGCGACGGCGGGAACCCCGCCGATCAGCACCACCGCCGCAGCCAGCAACGCCGTTGTTCGTCGAGTCATGCCGCCGCCCTCTCGACAACTGGGAGCGCTCCCAGAGTTCACGGCACTGTAACGTGGCCCACAGCGACCAACTGATCACAGGCGCAAGCCGGGAAGGGCCGTACAGCCCTCGGCATTGAGCCTTGTGCAGCAAGAGGTCTTGCTCCCGCAGTTCCTCTTACTGCTCCCTTCGAGTGGAATTCTGGGAGCGGTCCCAGGAACGGATGGGGGCGCCCCCGCCACTGGGGGCGCCCCCTGATCTCGTCAGCCCCGTCCGGCTCCGGCACCGGCCGTGACCACGCTCTTCACGCTGCTCGCGCCGTCCAGCGGGTACGAATAGGGAAGGCTCTTGACCGAACCGCCCTGGTCGCCGCTGCCCGAGTTGACGAAGTGGTTGCTCCGCGCGACCAGCGACCCGCCGGGTGAACTGCCCTCACCGCGGTGGAACGGGTCCTCGGTGTTCTCGAAGTAGTTGCCCTCGACCAGGACACCGGCCTCCATGGTGGAGGCGACGCCGTAGGACGTCACGCCGCCGTAATAGTTGTTGTAGACGTGCACCGGGTTGCCGAACCGCACCCGCGGGTGGCGCTGCTGCGTTCCGTCGAACCAGTTGTGGTGGTAGGTCACCCGGAGCTTGCCGCGGTCCTCCGAGCCGTTGTCGTCGCTGTGACCCAGCAGCATCGTCTTGTTGTGGCTGGTGAACTTGTTCCAGGACACCGTCACGTAGTCCGATGCCCGTTTGACGTCGACCGCGCCGTCGTAGCCGTTGGAGAACGTGTTGTGGTCGATCCACACGCGGGTCGAGTACTGCACGTTGATCGCGTCGTCCCCCCAGCTCCTGAAGTTGAGGTTGCGCACGATCACGTTCGAGGCGTTCGCGATGTTCAGGCCCTGCCCGGTGATCGCCGAGGAGGAGCCCACGCCCTCGATCGTCTTGTTCGACGCCACCTTCGTCATGCTCGGCAACGAGATGGTGCCGGACACCCGGATCACGGCCGCGCTGGATGACTTCGCGGCCGCGACGAACGCGGACGCGGTGGTCACGGTGATCGGCGAGGCGCTGCCGCCCCCTGTCGTGCCACCTCCCTGCGTGGCCCAGCCGACCAGCCCGAACGGGGCGGCGGCCGCCTGGGGTGCGGACACCGCGCCGACGACGAGCGCGACGGCGGAAATCAATGCTGTGCGTTTTCCGATCATTTACCCACTCCCGTTTCAGGGTGAGCGGCGGTAACACGAACGAAACCAGCACGGAAACGGGCGGTCAACCAATTCGAAGATATTCGACTGGCTCGTTCCTGAATTCTCACCACACTTCAAGAGTGTGAACTCCGATGTGTTCGAAATTCCAGTCGTCGCCGATTCCCGGAATGGTCGGGAACCGCACTTCGCCGTTGTCGTCGAGCGGGTCGGCGATCGCGTTGCGGTGGGGCGGGACGCGGTCGAAGTCGACGTGCGGGTGCAGCAGGCCTCGTTCGTACCACCGGCCGGCGTCGGTCGCGCCGAGCACGGTGAGGCTGCCCGAACCGTTGCCGTGGATCTCGCAGTCCACGTTGAACGCCTCCGCGAGGTGCACGGTCTTGAACACCGGGGTGATGCCGCCGCTGCCCGCCGGCCCGGCTCTCAGGACGTCGCAGGCGTTCGAGGTGATCCACTCGGCGCGGGTGAAGTGCTTGCCCCACGCCACCTCCGGGCCGATGACCGGGATGTCGAGCTGGTCGGCGAGCCAGCGGTAGGAGCTGACCGACGCCTCCTCCATCGGTTCCTCGAACCAGTAGAAGTCCAGCTCCTGCAACGCTCTGCCGAGCCGCAGCGCCTCGGTCCGCGAGTACCAGTGGCTCGCGTCGAGCATCAGCGCGATGTCCGGACCGACCGCCTCCCGCACCGCCCGGCAGGCCTCGACGTCCTTGCCCACGCTCGGCGCCCCCGGCACCGGCGGCATCCACGTGTGCAGCTTGATCGCCCGGTAGCCCAGCGACACCAGGTGCTGCGCGAAGTCGCCGTAGTCGGCCGGGGTCGCGAGGCCGTCGGTGTCGCCGCACATCGTGCTGGCGTAGGCGGGTATCCGGTCACGCGCACCGCCCGCGAGCTTCCACGCGGGCAGGTTCACCCTGCGCGCCACCAGGTCCCACAACGCCTGGTCGACGAACCCGAGCGCGCGGTCGGTGAACCCGCCGTGCGAGCCCCGTTGTCTCCTGGCCAGCAGGCGCCACAGCCGTTCGCGGTCCCACGGGTCCTGGCCGAGCACCACCGGGCGGACGTGCCTGTCCAGCACGGCCGGCCTGAGTTGATCGGGCTGGACCTGGCAGTACCCGGTGACACCGTCGGTGTCGGTGATCTCCAGCAGTGCCTCGACGACTTCGTGCTCCGGCGCCGGGTGGCGGTGGCCCTCCGCGTCGACGGACGTGGCCGCGGTGGTCTTGAACGTCCGCACGACCACTCGTTCGATCATTTGCGCTTCTCCCAGTCCTGCTGGGCGGTGGTGAGCCTGGCCGCGAGCTGGTCGAGGAACTCCTGCGCGGACATCTGGCCCAGCAACACCTTCTGGTACAGCGGTTCGGTGTCGGTCTTGGTGATCGACGAGTACTCGGGCAGGTAGACCGGCGCGGGCACGAGCACGGTGGCCGGGTCCTCCAGCACGCCGAGCGCCATCTTGACGGCGGGGTTGTCCTTGATCCACTGCGCGTCGCGGACGTCGGTGTTCGCCGGGATCTGGCCGACCTTCTCGTTCCAGTAGCCGTTGCTCTCCGCCGAGGTCAGGAACTCGACGAACTTCCAGGCCGCGTCCCGGTTCTCGCTCCCTTTGAAGACCGCGAAGCCGTCGGTGGGGTTCGGCACCACGGTCCGCTTGCCCGACGGGCCCTTCGGCAACGGCATGGCGTTCACCCGTTCCGGGCCCAGCGCCTTCATGACGTCGCCGGTCGAGCCGAGGTTGTGGTGCATCATCGACACCGTGCCGCCGGTGAACTGGGCGACCATCTGGGTGTAGTTGTTGTTCACGTCGGCCTCGGGCGTGGCCTTCTTGTACAGCTCGGCGACCTTGCGCACGAGCTCGGCGTTGCGCGGGTCCGCGACGGTGCTCCTGCCGCCGTCGTAGAACTTCTCGACGCCGGAGTAGGAGTAGGCCTCGGCGAGCAGCTGGAAGATCGAGCCGGCACCACCGCGGATCGTGAAGCCGTACTGGTTGGCGGCGGGGTCGGTGAGTTGCGCGGCGGCCTTCGCCAGATCGTCCCAGGTGGACGGTTCGGCGATCTTGCGCTCCTCGAACCGGTCCGAGCGGTACCAGATCACGTCCATGTTGCCCGAGGCGGGAACGGCGTAGAGCTTGCCGTCGGGCGCGGTCTGCTTCACGGTCTCCAGCAGGCTGGGGAGGAGCTTGCCCTTCAACGCGCCGTTCTCGATCCGGTCGTCGGCCGGTTCGAGCGCGTCCTGCCCGACCAGGTGCGCGAGGTACGAGGTCGTGACGCCGCCGACGTCCGGCGTGGACCCCCCGGCGATCGCGGTGTCGTACTTCTGCTGCACCGACGAGCTGGGGATGCCGACGTACTCGATCCTGATGCCGGGGTTCGCCGCCTCGAACCGCTTGATCAGCTCCTGGTAGACGGGTGTGCGGCCGGGGCCACCGTTGTTGTCCCAGAAGGTGATCGTCGTGGGCCCGTCCGGTGTGGCGGAACACGCGCTCAGCACGAGTGTGAGCGCTATCAACAGTCTCTTCATCGCATCCTCATCCCTTGACGGCGCCGGCGGTGAGTCCCTGCACCAGGAACCGCTGCACGACGGCGAAAACCAGCACGACCGGTACGGCGGCGACGACCCCGCCCGCCGCGAGCGCGCCGAAGTCGGTGTTGAACTCCCCCAGCGCGTAGCTGAGCCCGACCGGCAACGTGAACTTGTCCTGCCTGCTCGCGAACATGAGCGCGAACAGGAAGTTGTTCCAGGCACCGATGAACGCGAACGACCCGACGGCCACCAGCGCGGGCCTGAGCTGCGGCAGCGTCACCGCGAAGAACGCGCGCAGCCGCGTGCAGCCGTCGACCATCGCGGCCTCTTCGAGCTCCACCGGCACGTTGCGCACGAACCCGCTCATCAGGATCAGCGCGAGCGGCAGCTGGAACGCGGTGTCCGCGATCACCAGCCCGGTGAGGCTGTTCAGCAGGCCGGCGTTCTTGAAGATCACGAACAGCGGGATCAGCATCATCGCGCCGGGGATGAACTGCGTGCACAGCAACGCCAGCAGGAAGACCCGCTGGCCCTTGAACCGGAACCGCGCCAGGGCGTAGCCGCCCATCAGCGCGAAGACCGTGACGGTGACGAGCGTGCCGATCCCGATGATCAGGCTGTTCTGGAAGAACAAGCCGAACCCGATGCCGTTCCACACGGTGTCGAAGTGCTCGAACGTGATTGGCCACGGCACCAGCGAGGTGTTTCCCGTCGGTCTCAGAGCGAAGACGAGCATCCAGTAGAACGGGATGAGCGTGAACAACAGGTAGAGCGCCAGCGGCAGGTGCAGCCGCGAGATCCGGCTGAGGGTCTGGGTCATGCCCGGCTCCCGAACTTGGACAGCCTCAGGTAGAGGATCGAGAAGAACAGCAAGATCACGAAGCCCGCCGTCGTGAGCGCCGACCCGTAGCCGAAGTCGTGCGAGTCGACGGCTTTGCGCGCCACGTAGAGCGGCAGCGTCGTGGTCTGGTTCGCCGGTCCGCCGCCGGTGAGCGTGTAGATGAGGTCGACGTTGTTGAACTCCCACACCGCCCTGAGCAGCGTCGACAGCACGATGGCGTCCTTGAGGTGCGGGAGCGTGACGCTGAGGAACCTGCGCCACCGCCCTGCCCCGTCCACGGACGCGGCCTCGTACAGGTCGTTCGGGATGGTCTGCAGGTCCGCCAGCAGCAAGATCGCGAAGAACGGCACGCCACGCCACAGCTCCGTGACGACGGTGGCCTCGAAGACGGTGTCCGGGTTGCCGAGCACCGACGTGCCGGGGTCGCCGATCCCCCACTGCGCGAGCTGCTGGAAGATCCCGGTCGACGGGTTGTAGAGCAGGATCCAGATGCCGGTGGTGAGCACGCCCGACACCGCCCACGGCGAGAACACCAGCGCTCGCGCCACCGCGCGGCCGACGAACGTCTCGTTGACGATCAACGCAAGGACGAGGCCCAGGAGGAGTTGCAGCCCGACCTCCACCGCCACCCACTTGGCGCTGAACACGAGGCTCTGCCAGAACAACGGGTCCTCAGTGAGCATGCGCCGGAAGTTCTCGAACCCGATGAAGCCGTTCTTCCAGGGCTGCGTCACCGTGTGCTGACGGAGGCTGAACCACCCGACGCTCGCGATGGGGTAGACCAGGAACACCACCATCAGCAGGAGCGTCGGGGCGATCAGGGCGTACGGCGCCCAACGGCTCTTCACGCGCCTGCCTTCAGGTGCCTGATCCGGTGGGCGGGCTCGAGGCCGCGGTCCAGCGTCGGCGTCCACCCGGCGTCGGTCGCGAGCTGCTTGTCCGGGTTGGCGGCGTTGTGAGCGTGCACGAAGCTGTGCGGCCGGCCGTTGAGCAGGTTGCCCCGGTCGGTGATGGCCGTGCCGCCCCAGTTGTAGACGACCTTCTCGGCGGCGATGCCCTTGACGTAGTTGTTCTGCGCGAAGATCCGCGAGTGCACGCCCACACCCCAGCTGTAGCTCTGGGCGCCTTCGTAGAGGTTGTTGTAGACGTGCACCTGCCCGAACCGGACTCGCGGCGCGCGTTCGAGGACGTTGCGGAACACGTTGTGGTGCACCGAGACCCGCAGCTTGCCGGGGTCGGTCGTCGAGGTGTTCGACGAGCCGATCAGCATGGTCTTGCCGTGCTCTTCGAAGCGGTTGCGCGACACCGTGACGAGGTCGGCGCCGTTGGTGATGTCGAGCTGGCCGTCGTGCACCTGGTAGGGCCGTCCGAAGTGGAGCGGCTGGCGGCTGTCCGGGTTGGGCGCGTCGGTGAACGTGCTGCGGTCGACCCAGACGTGCTCGGAGCGTTGGATCGAAATGGAGTCGTAGAGCGAGTTCCAGTTGCCCGGCGACGCCCCGGGGCTCGTGTCCGTCGGATCCCACCGCGGGAAGCAGTCGTGGGTGTCGCGGAAGGTCAGGTTGCGCACGATCACGTTGCGGCTGCCGTGAATCCGCAGGCTGCCACCGTTGATCCCGGCGCCTTCGCCCACCCCGATGACCGTGGTGTCGTCGCCGACGTTCAGCGCGATCGTGGCTTCCTGTTTCTTCGCCGATGCCTTCCGCGCTTCCTCCAGGGGCCCTTCAGGTTCTCTCTGCCAGCCCCAGGTGGCCGGGTCGTAGGCGGCGAGGTAGCCCTCGAGGCTGTACCCGCCGGTGGCGTAGTCCGTGCACCGCAACGGTGTGCCGTCCGGTGCGGTGTTCGCGTCGATCACGCCTCTGACCTTGATGATCCTCGGCGCCGGTGCCGCGAGGGCCGCGATGAGCTCGGCCCTCGTGCGCACCTCGTGCACGGTGGTAGCCGCCGAACCCCCGGTCGTGCCGGGTCCGGCCGAGGCCCAGCCGTCACCCGCGGGCAGCACCTGCCTCGCCGGGTCGTGGCCGGCGTGCGCTGTACCGGTGAACGCGCAGGCGAGAACCAGCCCGCAGGCGAAAAACCGCATGGCGAAATACCCTTCGGAAAGGATTCACATTCTTGAACACGGTCCACGATCGTGAACCGAGAATACGAATGTGTTCGCCACGCGTCAACGAAGTGAATTCAATCGACGATTGATGCCGGAATTCGACGTTCCTTCGATTCGAATGCCGTCGAATGCGCGCGTGACTCGATCAGCCGTTGATCAGTCGGTGCGGTCGAGCTCGCGCAGGCGTGTGAGCAGCCGTGGCGCGAGCTCGACCGGGGTGAGCCGGTGATCCAGCCAGCGGTCGCGGCCGGTGTCGACTTCGATCGCGACGACCAGCACGTCCAGCGTCCGCGGACGGCGTTGAACGGGAGGTCATCGCCTTCGCCTCAGGCTCCACCGCTCCACTCGATCAGCTCTGCTCCCGTGCCCGTCCCCGTCGCGTGACAAGGCCAGCGGGTCGCGAACGTCAGTCCTTGACGGGCCTCAACATCGGCACCAGCAGAAGCGCGGGCAGCAACAACACCGGCACCACCAGCAGCCCCTTCAACACGCCCACCTCGTTGCCCAGGAACCCGACCAGCGGCGGCCCGGCGAGGAACGCCGTGTACCCGATCACTGCCACCACGCTCACCCGCGCGGCGGCCCGCGCCGGATCGTCGGCGGCGGCGCTCATGCCGACCGGGAAGCCCAGCGCGGTGCCCAGTCCCCACACCGCGACCCCGGCCACGGCGACCGCGGGCGACTCGGCGAACACCGCGATCGTCACGCCGCCCGCCGCCAGCACCATGGAGACGAGGATCGCCGGCACCCGGCCCCAGCGGTCCAGGGCGATGGTGCCGAAGATGCGGCCGAACGTCATCGTCGTGACGAACACGCCGAACACCACCGCGCCCATCGCCGGGGCGAACGCGTGGCCGTCGATGAACGCCACCGCCACCCAGTCGTTCGCGGTGCCCTCGGTGAACGCCAACACGAGCACCAGCAGGCCGATCAGCAGCGTGCGGGGTTCGCGCCACGCGGCCAGCACGCCGCTGCCCCTGCCGTGTTCCTCGGACGTGCCCGCGAACCGGTACGTGCGGGCCGCGAACAGCGTGCCGACCGCGACCACCAAGGCCACCACGAGGAGGTGAGCGGTAACAGGCAGGACCGCCCAGGCCGCGAACGATGCCAGGCCGGCCGCGGCCACGGTGCCGAGGCTCCACATGGCGTGGAAGCGCGGCATCACCGTCTTGTCGAGTGCGCGTTCCACCTCGGCGGCCTCGACGTTCATCGCCACGTCGCACAGGCCCGAGCCGTAGCCGAGCGTGAAGATGCCGATGGCCGTGAGCAGCGCCGACGGGCTCGCGCCGATGCCGAAGCCCGCGAGTGCGAGACCACATGCGACGGTGACGGCGGAGAGCGAGACGGTGCGGCGTGGGCGCAGGCGGTGGGTGACCTCGCCCGCGGTGAGCATCGCCAGGCAGGCGCCGACGGACATCGAGAGCAGCAGCAGGCCGAGTGCGGCCGGGGTGAGGCCCAGCGCGTCGCGGGCGGCGGGGACGCGGGCGAACCAGGTCGCCACCGCCACGCCGTTGAGGCCGAACGTGACCGCGACGCCCGCCGCGGCGGCTCGGATCTGACTGCGCGGCACCGTGACCGACATCCCGGTCCCTCCCTTTCTCGATACTGAAGTTCTCAGCCCACACATGGAAGCGCTTCCACCGCAATACTGTTCAGATGACGGCAGAACGCACCGCGACACTGGACGACGTGGCCAGGGCCGCAGGCGTGTCCCGGGCGACCGCCTCCCGCGTCGTCACGGGACACGGACCGGCATCACAACACACCAGGGACCGGGTCGCCGCGGCGGTGGCCGCGCTCGGGTACGTCCCGGACGCCTCCGCCCGCGCGTTGGTCACGCGCACGGGCACGCGCCTCGCGATCGCCGTCATCGGGCACACGGCGGCCGTCCTCGACGACCCGTACGTCGGCCGCGTGCTGACCTCGGCCGCGCACGTCGCCGCTGAACGCGAGGTCGGCGTCTCGCTGCACTGGCTACCCCTGAACGACCCCGGCTCACTCGCGCGCCTCGCCGGCAGCCGCGGCCTCGGCGGGCTGGTCGTGGTGAACCCGACGCGGCCCGCGCTCGAGACCGTGCCGCGCTCCCTGCGCGGCCGGGTCGCCGCGGTCGGGGTCGGCGCGCGAGGTGTGCCGTCGTTCGACGTGGACAACCGCTCCGGCACCGACGGCGTCGTGCGGCACCTCGTGCACACCGGCCGGCAGCGCATCGCGATGGTCACCGGACCGTCGTGGCTGCCCTGCGGCGACCGCGCCGTCGAGGCGTACCGCAAGGTCCTGCACGACAGCGGCGCGCAGCCCCGGGTCGTCGTCGGCGACTTCACGGCGGTGCGCGGCGCCGAGGCGGCCGTCGAGATCATGGCGCGCTGGCCCGACACCGACGCCGTGTTCGCGTTGAGCGACCTGACCGCGCTCGGTGTCCTCGATGGACTGCACTCGCTCGGTGTGCGCGTGCCGGGCGACGTGGCGGTGGCCGGGTTCGACGACATCGCGTTCGCCGGTCTGAGCCGCCCCGCGCTCACCACCAGCACGCACCCGGTCGAGGAGATCGCCACGGCGGCGGCGTGCTCGGTCCTCGACCGGCGCGACACCTCCGGGGCGACGTTCTACCCTTCCTCGCTCGTGGTGCGGGAGAGCGCCTGATCATCCGGCCGAGCAGGCCTGGCCGTTGAGCGTGAACGAGCCGGGCGCCGCGTTCCCGGACCGCGCGGAGCCGTTGAACCCGATCACCACCTCACCGCCGGGGGCGATGCGCGGGTTGTAGTCGGCGTTGAGCGCGCTCACAACAGCGCCGGACTGCCGTGCCCGCGCGTTCCACATCTCGGTGACGACCTGGCCGTTCGCGAAACTCCACCGCAGCGTCCAGCCGTCCACGGGGGCCGTGCCGGTGTTGCGCACGCTCACATTGGCCTGGAACCCATCCGGCCACTGACCGGTGACGCGGTAGGAGACCGCACAGGTCCGCGCGGGGGGCACCGCGGTCGTGGGGGCCGGAGGACGGACGGTCGGCGGGGCAGGAGCAGCAGAGGTGCGTCCGGGTGCGGTGGGTCCGGGAACGGACTGGCCCGAGGTGGCGTTCCCGGAACCGGGGATGTCGCAGCCCGGCCCCCACACCCCCCTGCCCGCCGCGGCCGCCTCGGACTCCGCGGTCAGCAACGGCCCACCGTCGACGCCCTCCACCTTCAGCACGCCCTGCCGCACCGCCAGCACCGCGTAGTCCGTGCCGTCCTCCAGCTCCAGCCTCACGTCGCCGGACCGCACCGGGCTGATCCGCACGGTGCCGGCCAGCAGGGTCGTCCGCGCGAAGGTGAGCGCCGGCTCCGCCTGACAGCCCACCGGCGCCGCCACCTGCGCGATCTGCACCCGCCGCCCGTCCACGAGCTCGACGGTCCGCCCGTCGACCACGTCCCGCACGACGTGCAGCACCCCCTCGTAGGGCACCTGCTCGTTGACCAACGTGGGCGGCTTCCAGGGCGTGGTGGTGACCGGGGACGAGACCGGCGGTTCCGCCGTGCACGCCCCGGTCAGCAGAACCACCACCAGCACCCCGCTAGCCGCGCGCACCGGACACCGCCCAACGCTGGTTCGCCCCCGAAGTGGCGTGGTACAGCCCGATCCGGGCACCGTCCTCACGCGACTCCCCGACCACGTCGAGCAGACTTCCGCTCTGGGCGTTGACGAACGTCCACGTCCCGTCCCCCGTGGACGAGAGCACCCACCGCGCGGCAGGCCCGTCCGCGTTGCTCAGCACGACGTCACCGCCGCCGGCCGCGATCCGTTGTCCGGTGGCGGCGTTCGTGATCGAGAACTGGGCGCGGCTGTCGTAGCCACCGCCGCGGCGTTCGACCCGCCACACCTGGTCGGCGGACTGCGCCGTGGTCCGCTGCACGAGCGAGGTTCCGGACGGGGCGAGGGACTTGCCGCTCTGCACCCCGGTCAAGCGGTAGTCGCCGCCGAGCGCGGCCGCCCGGTCCACCCCGCCGACACCGCTCACCTCGAAGGTCGTGACCGACCGCGCGGGCACGGACAGCGTCGCCCTGCGGTCCTGCACGCGCACCGGGGCACCCTTCACCAGAGCGCCGTGCTCGTCGGTCACCACGGGACGGACGGAAGCGCCCGGCCGCACCGACGCGAACGCGGACAGGTCCAGCACCACCGACTGGGCCTGAGCACTCTTGTTCAAGTGCACCAACGACTTCAGCTCGTTCCCGCGCACCGCCGCCACGTCGGTCGTCGTGTCGACCTTCACCAGGCGGTCGCCGGGCTTCACGTAGTGGGTGAAATTGCGCAGCGTGTGGAACTTCGTGTTCACGCGCGCCGGGCACGTCGCGGGCGTGTCCTGGGGCCCGCAGTCGAACGGGATCTGCACGACGCCCCAGTTCATCCCGTCCGGCGACTCGGCGCCCGGCTTCATGTTGTCGTAGTCCTCCACGGCCTGCCACAGCAGCCAGGCGCGCGGCTCCAGCTCGCGCAGGTCGTCGATCACGCGCTCGGCGATGCCAAGGCCGGGGTCCATGCTGGTGAAGCTCTGCCCCGTCCCCCAGTGCCCGTCGACCTCGCTCATCCACAGCGGCTTGCCGGCGCCCTTGGCGATGTCGCGGGCGGAGGTCCGGCGGGCCGTGCCGTAGGTGTGCACGTTCACCTGGCCGACCTGAGCCCGCACCGCCGCCGGATACCCGGCCCAGTCGTCGGCGAAGAGGCCGGGGTTGGTCTCGTCCGGTGCGGAGACGGTTGCTCCGACCCGGTTGGCGCGCAACGCCTCCGCCATCGCGGGCACCACCTTCGCCTGCAGCGTGGGACCCAGGTGGGCGCCTTCCTGCCGCCCGCCAGTCGGGTTTCCGTCCTGGCCGAGCGTCGTGCGCCAGTACGGGGTGTTGGGCTCGTTGAACGGGTCGACCGTCGCGAACCTGATGCCGTGTGAGCGTTCCAGCTCGGCCGAGGCCTGGGCGAGGTAGGCGGTGAAGTCGCCGATGCGGTCCTCCCGCAACTGGTCGGCGTTCGGGTCGAAGCCGCCGGAGACGTACCCGCTCACGGTCTGGAACCACGGCGGGGAGTTGCTGAACGCCTCCCAGCGCGTCACGTCGCGCTTGATCCGGTCGACCCACCACCGCTGCCGGGGATCCGCCGAGGCGTCGAAGAAGCGCGGGTCACCTGGCTTCCACCAGTCGGTGTCGGTGCGCGTGGTGCCGGCCGGGGCCTTCCACCAGCCGGGCACCGCCGCGCCGGCCCGCAGGTACGGCGGCACGTCCGGGGCGTTGCCGCCGCCGATGTTGTAGCGCGCGATGTTCAGGTTGAGCCCGTCCTCGCCGAACAGCAGCTCGGCCAGCTGGTCCCGGATCGCGTCCGGGTAACCGCCGGTCGCGTTGGCGAACCACACCAGGCTCGTGCCCCAGCCCTGGAACGGCTCCTGCTGGTAGGTCGGATCCGGTCTCACCGTGACGGTCTCGACGGCGGCGGTGGCGGGCGCCGCGGTGGAGATCACGAGCGTCGAAGCGGCGAGCAGAGCAACGAGTCTGGCCATCGGTTCTCCGTTGAACAGGCGATGTTCACGCTAACAACTATCGACAACCTACTGACGAGTCAAGGTCCTGCCGGACGGGGGCGCGCCCGCCCGGCAGGACTCTGGGAACGCCCGCCCCCGAGGAGACGGGCCTGCCCGCTCGAACCCCGAGGAGAGTTACCTGAGCGAACAGGTGGCGAAGCGCTCCAGCCCCTGGGGCCGCGCGTCCACGCGGCCGATGGCGATCGCGATCCGGTCGAGCGCGGCGGTGCGCTTGCTCGCCAGCGGACCCAGGATCGCGTTCTGCACGAAGTTCGGCCCACCCTGACCGGCCGACGTGCGCAACCGCTCGTTCGCCTCGGCCAGCTGCTTGCCGAGGTTGGCGAGCTCGCGGTCGACCTCGGCACGCGCGGCCGCGGGAACGTTCTGCAGCACCGGGAGCGGGCACTCGATCACGCCCTGGGCCGCCGCGCTCGTGGGCGCCGGTCGCGTGGATCCCGCGCTCGTGGGCGCCGGACGCGTGGACGGCGGCGCCGAGACCGCGGGAGCCTGGCCGAGGCCGCAGGTGGCGAACCTCTCCAGTCCCTCGGGCTTCGCGGCCACGCGGCCGATGGCGGTCTCGATCCGGTTCAGGGCCGCGACCCGCTTGCTGGCAAGCGGACCGAGGATCGCGTTCTGCACGAAGTTCGGCCCACCTTCACCGGCCGACGTGCGCAACCGCTCGTTCGCCTCGGCGATCTGCCGGTCGAGCCCGGCGAGTTCCCGCTGCACCTCGGCCTGCGCGGCCGCCGGTACGGCGGGGACGACCGGCGCGGGACACGCGATCGCACCGCTCGCGGTCTCCCCTCCGGCGAACGCGACAGCCGCGGTGACCGCCGTCAGCGTGGCGGCGACGGCGATTCCGGCGACGATCACCCGTTTGTTCCGCTGGGGTAGCGCATGAGCTCTCGACATGTTCGAACCTCACGACTAGGGGACGTTTGTGCCGGCATTCCGGGATACGTACCGGGAAAGTGAAAGGTTCAACTACTTGTGAGCGTTCACACGTAGTGGCATGCTCTCGATTCATTCCGCAGTCCCTGCACCTGCGAAGAACCGGGGAACAGCCATGCCAACGGCCGCCAGAGTCGTCCACGAGCAGATCCCGCTGCGCGTCCAGGGGGTGAACCTCCGGGTCGCCGCGGTGCAGCGCCGGGAGGGCACCGACGCCCCCGTCCTCTTCCTGCACGGCTTCGGCACGAGCAAGGAGGACTACCTCGACGTCCTGCAGCGGCACGACTTCGCGGGCCGCTCGTTCCTCGCCTACGACGCGCCGGGCGCGGGTGCCACCGAGTGCGCTGACCTCGGCCAGGTGGACCTGCCGTTCCTCGCCGACACCGCGCGGGCCCTGCTCGACCGGGCGGGCATCGGCCAGTTCCACGTCGTCGGCCATCTGACCGGCGCCCTCACCGCCCTCCTGCTCGCCCACGCCGAACCGGCCCGAGTCCTGAGCTTCGTGAACATCAAGGGCATCCTGGCGCCAGAGGACTGCGTGCTGAGCAGGGAGGCACTGCACCACCGCGACCCGGCGGGCTACGTCTTCGCCCTGGCCGAACGCAGCCGCGAAACCCCTTGCTACGGCGGCGGCCTGTACGCCGCGAACCTGCCCACCAAGGTCCACCGGGGCGCCATGCCGACCCTGTTCCGCTCCATGGTCGAACTCGCCGACCACGGCAACCTGCTGCCGAAGTTCCTGTCGCTGCCCTGCCCGCGCATGTACCTCTACGGCGAGCAGTGCGCGAGCCTGTCCTACCTGCCGACGCTGGACGCGCACGGGGTGGAGCTGGCCGAGATCCCGCACAGCGGCCAGCTCCCGATGTACTCCAACCCGGTCGCCATGTGGCGCCAGATAGCGGAGTTCCACGCCCGTCAGCTGATCCCGGCCGCCAGGCGGTGGTAGGCCGAGTTCCAGCGCAGCCGGTCCGCGAACGACGCCGGGGTCGTCGCGGAGTCGATCAGCACCAGCTCCGTGGCGGCCATCTGCGCGAAGTCCCGCAGCACCTCGGCCCCGACGGCCTGCGTCATCACCGTGTGGTGCGGGCCGCCCGCGGTCAGCCAGCACTCCGCGGACGTCGAGAGCGACGGCGCCGGCTGCCACACGGCCCGTGCCACCGGTAGCTTCGGCAGCGGCTCGTCCGGGGGCACGACCGTGACCTCGTTGGCCACCAGGCGGAAGCGGTCGCCCATGTCGGCGAGACCCACCACCACGGCCGGGCCGGGGGCCGCGTCGAACACCAGGCGCACCGGGTCCTCGCGGTCGCCGATGCCCAGCGGGTGGATCTCGCACGACGGCTGGTCGGCCGCGATCGTCGGGCACACCTCCAGCATGTGCGCGCCGAGGATCTTCGGCGTGCCCGGGCCGAAGTGGTAGGTGTAGTCCTCCATGAACGACGTGCCGCGGCCCGTGCCGGTGCCCATCGCCTTCACGGCCGCGAGCAGCGCGGACGTCTTCCAGTCGCCCTCGCCGCCGAAGCCGTAGCCGTCGGCCATCAGGCGTTGCACGGCGAGCCCCGGCAACTGCCGCAGGCCGCCCAGGTCCTGGAAGTTGGTGGTGAAGGCGCCGAACCCGCCGTCGTCCAGGAAGGACCGCAGGCCGATCTCGATGCGGGCGGCGTAGCGCAACGACTCGTGCCGCTCTCCCCCGCGCGCCAACTCCGGGGACAGCCGGTAGGCGTCGGCGTAGTCGGCGACGAGCAGGTCGATGCGGGCGTCGGACACGGCGTCGACCACGGCGACCAGGTCGTTCACGCCGTAGGTGTTGACCGAGACGCCGAACCGCAGTTCCGCCTCCACCTTGTCGCCCTCGGTCACGGCGACGTCGCGCATGTTGTCGCCGAACCGCGCGAGCCGCAGACCCCGCAGGTGGGCGAGACCCGCGGCGGCACGGGCCCAGCCGTCGATGCGCTGCGCCACCACCGGGTCGCTCGCGTGGCCCGCGACCGTCTTGCGGGCCACGCCGATGCGGGTCTGCACGTAGGCGAACTCGCGGTCGCCGTGCGCGGCCTGGTTGAGGTTCATGAAGTCCATGTCGATGCTGGACCACGGCAGCGCCTCGTTGAGCTGCGTGTGCAGGTGCAGCAACGGTTTGCGCAGCAGGTCCAGGCCGGTGATCCACATCTTCGCCGGCGAGAACGTGTGCATCCACGCGATCACGCCCACGCAGGACGGGTCGGTGTTCGCCTCCTGCATGACCCCGCGGATCGCGCCGGAGTCGGTCAGCACCGGCTTCCACACGATCTCCGCGCTGATCCGGCCGGAATCGGCGAGCATCCGCCGGATCTGCTGGGACTGGGCCGCGACCTGGTCGAGCGTCTCGGGGCCGTAGAGGTGCTGGCTGCCGGTGAGGAACCAGATCTGGGGCTTGTCCGGCATGTGCTCTCCTTCTGGGCTCACTGGCCGTAAACGTTCTGGTAGCGCTCGTAGAGCCGGTCGACGTGCTGCGGATCGATCACGTCGGGCGTGCCGAGCTGGAGTGCGAAGTGGACGGTGCGGGCGACGTCCTCGAGCAGCACCGCGGCCTTCACCGCCTTGACGGCGGTCGCGCCGACGGTGAACGGGCCGTGGTTGCGCATCAGCACGGCCTTCGACCTGCTGGTGCTGAGGGTGTCGACGATGCCCTTGCCGATCGAGTCGTCGCCGATCAGCGCGAACGGGCCGACGGGGATGTCGCCGCCGAACTCGTCCGCGATCATCGTGAGCACGCACGGGATCGGCTCACCGCGCGCCGCCCACGCTGTGGCGTAAGGAGAATGCGTGTGCACGACTCCGCCGACGTCGGGCATGTGGCGGTACACGTACGCGTGCGCCGCCGTGTCGCTGGACGGCGCGAGTTCGCCTTCGACGAGCTTGCCGTGCAGGTCCGTCACGACCATGGCGTGCGGCCCGAGTTCGTCGTAGGACACCCCGGAGGGCTTGATCACCATCAGCTCGTGGCCGGGCACCCTGGCCGACACGTTGCCCGCGGTCCAGCTCACGAGTTCGTAGCGGGTCAGCTCGCGGTGCAGGTCGGCGACCGTGCGGCGCAGCTCTGCCGTGGGTGACATCAGCTCTTCCCCTCCAGGGCGGCACGCCGGTAGCCGCGCAGCCGGTGCATGACATCGTTGGCACCGCGACCGAAGTAGTCGTGCAGCTCCAGGTAGTCGGCGAAGAGCCGTTGGTACGCCTCGACGTTCTTCTCCTGGGGCAGGTAGACGTTGCGGCGCACCGATCCCATCGCCGCGGCGGCCTCGCGGATGTCCCCGTGCGCACCGGCGGCGACGGCGGCGTGCATCGCGGACCCGAGCGCGGGCCCCTGCGCCGAGCCGATCACCGACAGCGGCAGGTTCACGACGTCGGCGTAGATCTGCATGAGCAGGGCGTTCTTGGTGAGCCCTCCCGCGATCACGAGCTCGGTGACCGGAACACCCGACTTGGTGAACGTGTCCACGATGACGCGGGTGCCGAACGCCGTTGCCTCCAGCAACGCGCGGTAGACGTCCTCGGCCTTGGTGGCCAGGGTCTGCCCGACCACGACACCGGACAGTTCGTGGTCGACCAGCACGGACCTGTTGCCGCTGTGCCAGTCGAGCGCGACGAGCCCGTGCTCGCCGACCTCCTGGGCCGAGGCCAGTTCCGAGAGCAGCTCGTGCACGTCGATGCCGCGTTCGTGGGCCTGCTCGTGGTAGGCGGGCGGCACCTGGTTGCGCAGGAACCACGCGAAGATGTCGCCGACGCCGCTCTGCCCGGCCTCGTAGCCCCAGAGTCCCGGCACGATGCCGCCGTCGACGACGCCGCACATGCCCGGCACCTCGCTCAGCTCGGCGCCGCTCATCACGTGGCAGGTGGAGGTGCCCATGATCGCGACCATCTGGCCGGGCTCGACGGCCTGCGCGGCGGGCGCGGTGACGTGCGCGTCGACGTTGCCGACCGCGACCGCGATGCCTTCGGGCAGCCCGGTCCACTCGGCAGCCTGCTTCGTGAGCGTTCCCGCTTTGGCGCCCAGCGCGGACAGCGGGTGGTCGAGCTTGTCCGCGACGAACTTCGCGAACGCCGGGTTGAGCTCGGCGAGGAACTCCTCGCTCGGGTAGCCGCCGTCCTGGTGGATGCCCTTGTAGCCGGCCGTGCAGGCGTTGCGGGTGTACGTGCCGCTGAGCTGCCAGATGATCCAGTCGGCCGCCTCGACCCAGTGCGCGGTGGCCGCGTAGACCTCGGGTGCCTCCTCCAGCAGCTGCAACCCCTTGGCGAACTCCCACTCCGAGGAGATGAGACCGCCGTAGCGCGCGAGCCAGGGTTCCTTGCGCTGCCGGGCGAGCGCGTTGATCCGGTCCGCCTGCGGCTGGGCGGCGTGGTGGCGCCAGAGCTTCACGTACGCGTGGGGCTCCTGCGCGAACTCCGCCAGCTCGCACAACGGCGTGCCGTCGTCGGTGACCGGCACCATCGTGCACGCGGTGAAGTCGGTGCCGATACCGATCACCTGGCCGGCGTGGATCCCGGCCGCCTCGACCGCCTGCGGGACGGCGGTCCGCAGGACGTCGACGTAGTCGGCCGGGACCTGCAACGCCCACTCCGGCGGCAACGGCCTGCCGGTGGTGGGCAGCACCTGGTCCACCACGCCGTGGCGGTAGTCGTGCACAGCGGTGCCCAGCTCGGCCCCGTCGCGGACCCGCACGACCACGGCGCGACCGGACAGCGTGCCGAAGTCGACACCCACCACACACGCGTCCCGGTCGATCGTCATGTCAGTCACGACCTGAGTGTTATCGCTAACATTCCGCGAGTCAAGATGTGCCCGATACATCGTGATTTCGTTGGGAGCGCGCGAAATGTGTCTGAGGTGAGCGCACGACAACGAGGCCCGTGCGGCAGCCCGCGCGAGGCCCACAGGGATGTGACGTGCCGGTCCCCCGGCGGCTACTTGGGCGGCGGCCCGACGCTCTCGCGCTTCACCAGCGTCGGCGCGACCGTGCGCTGCGGCTGTGCGGTCTCCCCGTCGCTGACCTGCTCGAGCAGCAACCCGAGCGTCTCGTGCGCCACCGCGGCGAAGTCCGGGCGCACGGTCGTGAGCGGCGGGATGAAGTACGCGGCCTCGGGCACGTCGTCGAAGCCGACCACGCTGACGTCGTGCGGCACCCGCCTGCCGCGCTCGCTCATCGCCCGCAGCACGCCCAGTGCGAGGTGGTCGTTGGAGCAGAACACGGCCGTGACCTCGGGCATCCTGGCCAGCATCTGCCCGGCCCGGAACCCGGAGGCAGCGCTCCAGTCGGCGGCCACGACGGGCGGGAGCTCGGCGCCGACGGTGTCCAGGGCGGCCTTCCAGCCCTCCACCCTGCCCGCGGCGTCGAACCAGTCGGCAGGTCCCGACACGTGCCAGACCGTCTCGTGCCCGTAGGCGATCAGGTGCTTCGTCGCCTCGAACGCGCCCAGGGCCTGGTCGACGGTGACGAGCGGGGTCGGGCGGTCCGGGTCGCCGTCCACGGTCACCAGCGGGACCCCCGCCGGCACGTCGGCCAGGGCGTCGGCGGCCGAGGAGTTCGGCGCGATCACCACGATGCCCGCCACGCGCTGGTCGCGGTGCCGTTCCACGGCGGCGGCGATCGAGTCGCGGTCGAGCACCTTCACCCTGCCCACGCTGACCGCGAACCCGGCCTGTGCCGCCGCCTCCTCGAAGGCGGACAGCAGCGAGGCCGGGCCGTAGAGCGACGAGTTCTGCGCCACCACACCGATGAGCTGCGACTTGCCGGTGACGAGCGCACGCGCAGCGCGGTTGGGCCGGTAATCGAGTTCCTTGATGGCCGCCTGAACGCGCAACCTGGTCTGCTCGCGGACGTTCGGGTGGTTGTTGAGCACACGCGAGACCGTCTGGTGCGACACCCCGGCGAGTCGTGCGACATCGGTCATCGCGGGGTCACGCGAGGTCTTCTCCACGAGCGGTCTCCGATCCTTTGATCTGCGCCGCTGATGTTAGCGATAACACCAGGTCGGCTTCGATGCAGTGCTCATTCTCCACTCATTCGAGGCGGAATGTGGCACGTCGTCGCGCGTCCCGGTCATTCCCGGGCCGTGACAACACCATCCGGCCATTGTCGTGAGCGAGATATGTGTCCGTTCCGACACGCAGCGAGACCGCCGCGCCGTCCGCCAGTCCCGGTACGCGGACGAAGCTCGCCGCGCGCCCGTAGCCGTCGGTGTCCTCGAACGGGTCGATGCGCAGGGCGTCGCCGTCCACGCGCACGTACCGGTCGGGGAAGTTCACCGACTGCACCGCGACCGTGCTGGCGCCCAGGAACCCAGGCACGAAGCGGAACTGCGTGTCACCGAGTTCGCGGACGGCTCCGTCCACCCGCAACCGGTACTCGTAATGTCGTACCACGAGTGACGGTGCGTCCAAAGGCGACAACCGCGTGACCGGTCCGCCGTGGCCGACCGGCACGCCGAACGACGGTGTGCCGTCCGCGTTCCAGTGCAGCCGCTGCACGCGGGTGTGCCGGTTCGGGTCGAACAGCGGATCACCGACGATGTCGCGGTAATCGCGCGCGTGGTAGACGAGCACGTCCGTCGAGCCCACGGTCGTGAACGAGTTGTGCCCCGGCCCGTACTGCGACGTCGCCGCGGACGTCGTGAACACCGGCGCGGGCGACTTGGTCCACGACCGGGCGTCCAGCAGGTTCGCGTTCTCATCGGCGGTCAGCAGGCCCATGCAGTACCGCGCGTCGGTGGCGCTCGCGGAGTACGTCACGAACACCCGGCCGTTGCGGATCAGCACCGCCGGTCCCTCGTTCACCTTGAAGCCCTGGACCTCCCAGGACAACGTCGGCACGGCGATCCGCACCGGCGCGCTCTTCAACGCCAGCGGTGAGGCCATCTCGGCGATGTAGAGGTTCGAGTTCGTGGCGATGCCGGGTTCGCTCTGCGCCCACAGGAAGTACCGCTTGCCGCGGTGCGCGAACGTGGTCGCGTCCAGTGTGAACGTGTCCCATGCCGTCACCATCTGCCCGCGCAGCACCCAGCCGCTCTCGCGCGGGTCGGCGTTCGACGACTCCAGCACGTAGGTGCGGATGCGGAACGGTTCGTCCTTGTCCCCGGCGGCGAAGTAGACGTACCACCTGCCGTCGATCCGGTGCAGTTCCGGCGCCCAGATGTAGCCGCCCATCCGCCCGGACTCGGGACGCCGCCAGATGGTGCGTTCCCGCGCCGCCGTCAGACCGTCCAGTGTGGACGCTCCCCGGATCACCACCCGGTCGTACTCGGGCACGGACCCGGTCAGGTAGTACATGCCGTCGGTCGGTGGCGTGATGAACGGGTCGGCGCGTTGCTCGACGAGGGGGTTGCGGGTCGGCAGCTCCACCGGGGTGTCGGCGGCGGCAGCGGGCGCGGCGGACGTCAGGGCGGTGCCGGCGGCGAGCACGCCGCCGGAGGCCAGGAGGGTTCGGCGGGTGATCACGAGCGGCTCCTGATCCGGAGGAACGTGACGGAGTGGGGCGGGAACGTGTGCGTGAAGCTGCTCGCGACCCGGACCTGCGACGCGACGGCGCGGATCGGCTGGGTGAACTCGGTGTTCACGTCGTCGGGACGGCCCTGCAGCACGGTCGCGCGCGCTGTCGAGGCCACCGGCACGCCGAGGTCGATCCGCGTGCGAGCGGCGTCGGGCTGGGCGTTGACCACCTTGACGATCAGCTCACCGGTGGCGAGGTCGCGGGTGACGACCTGGCGGAACGGCTCGGCGGCCTTGTCGTCGGTGAACTCGCCCCACTTCTGACCGTCGAGGAACAGCGCGACGTGCCGGCCGCGCACCTCGACCCGCACGTCGTAGGTGCGGCCGGTGTCGATGCGGGTGCCGTTGGTCAGCAACGTGTTCTTGCCACCGCCGACGGCCTTCTCCACCGCCGACTGGGTGTTGTTCCAGCCGCCGAGGTTCCACCAGTAGTAGTTGCCGGTGTCCTGCACGCCGAACGCGACGAGAAAGCCTTCGCGGCCGGACTGCTTGGTGGCCTTGACGTTCAGCGTGTAGTCGCGCCAGGTCCTGTCCCCCGCGGTGACGAGGGTGTCCTCGGCGGCCGCGTCGGACTGGACGTACGCGCCGTCGACGACGTTCCAGGTGCCGCGACCGGACTTGGTCCACCTCGAATCGGTGCCGGAGAAGTCGTCGCTGAACACCGTCTGCCCGGCCGCGTCGGTCACGTTCACATCGTCGTAGCTCGCGGCGGTCGCCCAGGTGGAGAGGCCGATCGCGCCGGTGATGGGTGCCTGCGTCGACGGCGTGGCGGACGCGGTGCTCGGCACCACGTGATCGCCCACGTTCGTCATGAAGAGCTTCTGCGTCTCGTAGCTCGCCGAGCCCCACGACGCGTGGTTGTTGAACCAGATCATGTCCGGGCGCCATTGCACGTAGTCCTCGTTGGCCAGCAACGGCGCGTACGACGCGAGCTTGACGACGTCGGCGTTGCGTTCGAGGCCCGTCATGAACGCCGCCTCGCTCAACGCGTTGTAGAACCTGTTGTCCTGCGAGGCGTACTCGCCGAGGAACACCTTGGGACCGTTGCGGTCGTAGCTGTCGTAGCGGTTGTTGTTCTCCAGGAACCAGCTCGGGCTGTTGTAGTAGTGCTCGTCGATCATCTTCACGCCGGCCTGCCGGTTGAGCTGCCACAGCCGGTCGAACGTGCCGCCGGTGTCGTCGGGGCCCGAGTTGCTGACGACGGTGATCTCCGGGTACTTCGCGTTGATCGCGTCGCGGAACCGGACGAAGCGCACCATGAACTCGTCGGGCAGGTTCTCCTCGTTGCCCACGGCCAGGTGGGTGAGCTTGAACGGCTTGGGGTGGCCCATGTCCGCACGCTTGCGGCCCCAGGTCGAGTCGGCGGAACCGTTCGCGAACTCGATCAGGTCGAGCGTGTCCTGGATGTGCCGTTGCAGCAGCACGGGGTCGTCGGTGGCGCGGTTCTGGCCGCAGCCGGTGACCAGCGCGGGCACGACGGGCAGCGGCATGGCGCCGATGTCCTCGGAGAACTGGAAGTACTCGAAGTAGCCGAGCCCGTAGGACTGGTTGTAGCCCCAGAAGTTCGAGTTCGTGGCGCGCTGCTCGACCGGTCCGATGGTGTCCTTCCACTGGTACGAACGGCGGCGCTCGAAGTTCGGCGCCTCGTAGCCGTGGTGGCTGCCGGTGTTGACCAGGCAGCCGCCCGGGAACCGGACGAAGCCGGGCTTGAGCGCGGCGATCTTCTCGGCCAGGTCGCGTCGCAGGCCGTGGCCCTGGAACGTGTCCTGGGGCATCAGCGAGATCATGTCGAGGTTCAGGGTCCCGGTCCCGCCGCCGGTCACCAGGAGCCTGCCGGTGGTGCTGGTCTGGCGGGCACGGATCGTGCCGGTGTACCGGGTCCAGCCGTCGCCGCGGACCTGGACGCGGACGGGATCGCCCAGCGCGGCACCGGCGGGATCGGTGATCGTCGCGGTGAGCTGCGTCGCCTGGCCGGCGCGCGCCCACACCGAGAAGTCGTAGCGCTGGCCGCTCTGGACCGCGATCCCGCTGTTGTAGCCGGAGTTGATGACTCCGGCGGGCAGGCCCAGCCGCAGGTACCGGCGGTTGCGCTCGTTCATGCGGCCGGCGTCGTCGACGACGTCCACCGTGCCGCTGTGCGGCGCCCACGAGGTCAGGCCGTGGTAACTCGCGTTGTCGGCGGGGTCGTACTCGAACGAGCGGTTCTGCACCAGCTCGGCGTACAGGCCGCCGTCCGCGGCCCGGTTGATGTCCTCGAAGAAGACGCCGTACATCGAGTCGTCGATCGAAGGGCCACGTCCGGTGGCGTCGATCTTGAGGGTGTAGTCGGTCTCGGCGGCCGCGCCGGAGCCGGGAACGGCGACCAGGAGGCTTGCCGCGAGAGCAGCGCTCAGCAGTACGTGCTTGCGGGACACAGAGGTTCCTCCCAAGCTCGGAAGTGAGCGTTAACATAGGGCTGCGTACTCGTTACGGGCAACCCCTTGACGCGGCAGTTGTGAGCGTTCACTCTTGTCCACCTGACAGCCGCGGACACGCGGTCGAGCTCCGAGACACCGTCGTCCCTCCGGAGGAACCCCAAGTGCTGAAGAAGATCACGACCGTCGCCAGCGTGGTCCTGCTGAGCGCGCTCACCGCGTGTGGTTCGGGAGGCGGCGGTGCGAGCACCGGCTCGTCCGGTGACACCATCACGATGGGCTTCGCCCAGGTGGGCGCCGAGAGCGGCTGGCGCACCGCCAACACCAAGTCGGTCCAGGACGAGGCCAAGGCCGCCGGAATCGACCTGAAGTTCTCCGACGCGCAGCAGAAGCAGGAGAACCAGATCAAGGCGATCCGCTCCTACATCCAGCAGAAGGTGTCGGTGATCGCGTTCAGCCCGGTCGTCGAGACCGGCTGGGACACCGTGCTGCTGGAGGCCAAGCGCGCCAACATCCCCGTGATCCTCACCGACCGCTCGATCGACTCCGACGACACGTCGCTGTACAAGACGTTCCTCGGGTCGGACTTCGTCGAGGAGGGCCGCAAGGCGGGCGACTGGATGGTGGCCAACGCCACCGGCCCGACGAACGTGGTGGAACTGCAGGGAACCACGGGCGCGGCGCCCGCGATCGACCGCAAGAAGGGCTTCGAGGAGAAGATCGCCTCCAAGCCCGACATCAAGGTCGTCGCGTCGCAGTCCGGTGACTTCACCCGCTCCGGCGGCAAGCAGGTCATGGAGGCGTTCCTCAAGTCCCAGCCGAAGATCGACGTGGTGTACGCGCACAACGACGACATGGGCCTGGGCGCGATCGAGGCGATCAAGGCCGCGGGCAAGGTGCCCGGCAAGGACATCAAGATCATCACGGTGGACGCCGTCAAGGACGGCATGCAGGCGCTCGCGAACGGCGAGATCAACTTCATCGTCGAGTGCAACCCGTTGCTGGGCAAGCAGCTGATGGACCTCGCGAAGAAGGTCGTGGCGGGCGAGGACGTGCCGGCGCGGGTCGTGACCGAGGAGGGCACGTTCACGCAGGAGCAGGCCAAGGCGGCGCTGCCGACCCGCCAGTACTGAGCCGATCTCCCACACGCGAACCGCATCAGTGCTGGTGGGTGCGACAGCTTCCGGCAGCCACACCCGCCGGCACTGAGTTGGCTCCTCCAAGCCAACCGCCTCGGTGCCGGCGGGCACACAGCCTCCGGCAGCTACACCCACCAGCACTGAGCCAATCCCTACAAACCAACCGCGTCAGTGCTGGTGGGCACAGCAGCCTCCGGCAGCCGCACCCACCAGCACTGAGCAAGCTCACAAAGCCCCGCGGGACCCGTCATGGACGCGCATCCGGGTGACGGGCCCCGCGGTTCCCAGCGACGAAAGCCAGGGCCCATGACCGAGTCGCCGCCGCCCGTCGTCGAGATGCGGGGCATCAGCCTCGCGTTTCCCGGCGTGAAGGCGTTGCAGGAAGTCGACTTCCGGCTGTTCCCCGGTGAGGTGCACGCCCTCATGGGCGAGAACGGCGCCGGGAAGTCCACCCTGATCAAGACGCTGACCGGCGTGCACCGCCCCGACGCCGGGCAGGTCGCGCTCGCGGGCGAGGAGGTCGCGTTCTCCTCCCCCGGCGAGGCCCAGCACGCCGGGATCAGCACGGTGTACCAGGAGGTCAACCTCTGCGCGAACCTCACGGTCGCGGAGAACATCCTGCTGGGCCGCGAACCCCGCCGGTTCGGGGGCATCGACTTCCCGGCGATGCGGCGGCGGGCCGCGGAGGTGCTGGCGCGCATCGGCGTGCACGTCGATCCGGCGTCGAGCCTCGGCGAACACCCGATCGCGGTGCAGCAGCTGGTCGCGATCGCCCGCGCGATCGCGGTCGACTGCCGGGTGCTCGTGCTCGACGAACCGACGTCGAGCCTCGACGCGGGCGAGGTCGCGGAACTGTTCCGGATCATGCGGGTGCTGCGTGACGAGGGCGTCGCGATCCTGTTCGTGTCGCACTTCCTCGACCAGGTCTACGAGATCTCCGACCGGATGACCGTGCTGCGCAACGGAGCCCTCGTCGGCGAGCACCTCACCGCGGACGTCGACCGGCGCACCCTGATCGCGCAGATGATCGGCCGCGACCTCGGCGCGCTGGAGGCGATCGAGGACGCGGCGGAGCAACGCACGTCCCACGGCCCGGTGTTGCTGCAGGCGGAAGGCCTCGGACGCCGCGGCGCGATCGAGCCGTTCGACCTCGACGTCCGCGCGGGCGAGGTCGTCGGCCTCGCCGGTCTGCTGGGCTCCGGCCGCACCGAACTGGCGCGGCTGCTGTTCGGCGCCGATCGCGCGGACTCCGGCCGGCTCCTCGTGGACGGCAGGCAGCTCAAGCTCCGCGGACCGAGGTCGGCGATCGCGGCGGGCATCGCGTTCAGCTCCGAGGACCGCAAGGGCGAGGGCCTGGTCGCGGACCTCTCGATCCGCGACAACCTCGTGCTCGCGATGCAGGCGGCCAGAGGCTGGACCCGCCCGCTGCCGCGCCGCACCAAGGACCAGCTCGTCGAGAAGTACCTGAAGGCACTGGACATCCGGCCCGCGAACCCGGACGCGCTGGTGCGCACGCTCTCCGGCGGCAACCAGCAGAAGGTGCTGCTGGCGCGCTGGCTCGTCACCGAACCGCGGCTGCTGATCCTGGACGAACCGACCAGGGGCATCGACGTCGGCGCGAAGGCGCAGATCCAGCAACTCGTCACCACGCTCGCCGCCGAGGGCACCGCCGTGCTGTTCATCTCGGCGGAACTGGAGGAGGTCGTGCGGATCGCGGACCGGATCGTCGTGCTGCGCGACCGCCGCAAGATCGCCGAACTCGACGGGTCGACCGGGATCGACGAGGTCGTGGAACTGATCGCGGGCGGAGCCGCACCGGAGAAGGTGGTCTCGTGAAGAACCGGCTGCTGTGGCCACTGATCGCGCTCGGCGCCCTGCTGGTGCTCAACCTCGTGTTCACCCCGTCGTTCTTCACGTTGCGGATGCAGGACGGCCACCTCTACGGCGGCCTGGTCGACGTGCTGAAGAACGGCGCGCCGACGCTCCTGATCGCGCTGGGCATGACGCTCGTCATCGCCACCCGCGGCATCGACCTGTCCGTCGGCGCGGTGGCGGCCATCGCGGGCGCCGTGACGTGCGTCCACATCGGAGGGTCCGGGAGCGCGGGCACGGCGTTCGCCGGCATGGCGCTCGCACTGGTGCTGTGCGCGGTCCTCGGGCTGTGGAACGGCTTCCTGGTGGCCGGGCTCGGCATCCAGCCGATCATCGCGACCCTGGTGCTGATGACGGCCGGCCGGGGCATCGCGATGCTCGTGACCGAAGGCCAGATCGTCACGGTCAACAACTCGGCGTACCGCCAGGTCGGTGCCGGGTTCGTGGTGCTGCCGACCGCGATCCTGATCAGTCTGCTCGTGCTCGGCCTGGTGGCGCTCGCGACCAGGAAGACCGCGCTCGGGATGCTGATCGAGGCCGTCGGCGTGAACCCCCAGGCGTCGCGCCTGGCCGGGGTGCGCACCAGGACGATCATCTGGACCGTCTACGTGTTCGCCGCCGTGTGCGCGGGCATCGCCGGTCTGATGATCAGCTCCAACGTCAGCGCGGCCGACGCCAACAACGCCGGGCTGTGGATCGAGATGGACGCCATCCTCGCCGTGGTCATCGGGGGCACCTCGCTCGCCGGCGGCCGCTACTCGCTGACCGGCACGCTGCTCGGCGCGTTGATCATCCAGACCCTCACCACCACCGTCTACACGATCGGCGTCGCCCCGGAGGTGACGCTGGTGTTCAAGGCCGTCGTCGTCATCGCCGTGTGCCTGGTCCAGGCGCCGAAAGCCCGCGCCGCGTTCAGCTTCCGGAAGGTGGCCGTGTCATGACCACTCTCGCCCCGCCGTCGCGGTTCCTGCCCGTGCTGGCCACCGTCGGGTTGTTCGTCCTGGCGTTCGGCATCGGTTCGGCCCGCTACGACGGCTTCGCGTCCGGCCAGGTCGTCGCGAACCTGTTCATCGACAACGCCTTCCTGATCGTGCTCGCCGCCGGCATGACGTTCGTGATCCTCAGCGGCGGCATCGACCTGTCCGTGGGTTCGGTCGTCGCGCTGTCGACCATGGTCACCGCCTCGGGCCTGCGCGCGGGCTGGCCGGTGCCGCTGGTCGTCCTCGCGGTGCTGCTGATCGGCGCCACGCTCGGGCTGCTGATGGGCCTGGTGATCCACAAGTTCGACGTCCAGCCGTTCATCGTGACGCTCGCCGGCATGTTCCTCGCCCGCGGCCTGTGCTTCCTGATCAGCGTGGAGTCGGTGTCCATCAAGGACAGGACGTTCCGCGACGTCGCCACGGCCGCCATCGAACTGCCCGGCGGCGTGACCATCACCTACAACGTCGTGATCGCGTTGCTGGTCGTGGCCGCCGCGATGTACGTGCTGCACCGCACCCGCTTCGGCCGCACGGTCTACGCGGTGGGCGGCAACGAGTCGTCCGCGCTGCTCATGGGCCTGCCCGCCGCGCGCGTGAAGGTCGGCGTCTACGTGATCAGCGGCCTCTGCTCGTCCCTGGCCGGGCTGCTGTTCAGCCTCTACATGCTGTCCGGGTACGGCCTGCACGCGGTGGGCATGGAACTCGACGCCATCGCCGCCGTGGTGATCGGCGGGACGTTGCTCGCGGGCGGGGTCGGGTACGTGCTCGGCGGCCTCGCCGGGGTGCTGGTGCTCGGCACGATCCAGACGCTGATCTCGTTCCAGGGCACGCTCAGCTCGTGGTGGACGAAGATCGTGATCGGTGTGCTGCTGCTGGTGTTCATCGCGGTGCAGCGGACTATGGTTCGGCGGTGAGACGGACCCTCCCGCTGCTGGTCGTGCTGGTCGCCCTGGTGGGCGCGGTCGTCGGCGTGGTGGTGCTGCGTGACGGCGAGAGCGTCGCGGGCACTCCCGCCGCCGCTGCGACCACGCCCGGCACCACCACGACCGTTCCCACCACTGCCGTCACCACGACTGTCCCACCCCCGACCCCGAGCCCGTCCACTCCCCCGGCTCCGCCGGCCGGGAAGATCAAGCCCGGCGAGCCCCGCAGCGGGGTGGCGACGTTCTACGACTCCGACGGCGGCGGAGCCTGTTCCTACGACCCCGGTCCCGACCCGCTGACCGCCGCCATGAACGAGACGGACTACGAGGGCTCGGCCGCCTGCGGCGCGCACCTGCTGGTCGAGTCGGGCGGGAAGCGGATCACCGTGCGGGTCACGAACCTGTGCCCCGCGCCGTGCAGGCCGGGTCAGCTCGACCTCAGCGCGGAGGCCTTCGCCCAGCTCGCGCCGCCGGTCCGGGGCGAGATCCCGGTGACCTGGACGCTCGTGAGCCCGGAGACGCCGAAGAAGATCGCGCTGCGCTACAAGTCGGGGTCGAGCCGGTACTGGTGCGCCGTCCAGGTACTCGACCACCGCAACCCCGTGGTACGGCTCGAGGTGCTGGTGGGCGGGCAGTGGCGGCGGCTCGGACGCGCCGAGTACAACTACTTCCTCGCCGAGGACGGTGCCGGGTGCGGCGGGCCGATCGCGATCACCGACGTCCACGGCGAACGCCTGGTCGTCGACGCCCTCCCGGTGCGGCCCGACGTCGTCCAGGCCACGAACCTCCAGTTCCGGCGCGCCGGGTAGGTCGAGTGGTGGAGGTGATCCCGCGCCCGGGACCACCTCCACCCGCGGTCACCCCTCCTGACCGCGATACACGAAGCTGACGAAGTCCGCGGTGGACGAGCTCTCGACCCCCTCGCCGGACGCGAGCAGTCCGATGTGGACGCCGGTGAACCCGCCCGCCGCCTGGGTGCTGAGCATCCGGCCGTCGAACGACTCCCCCACCTGCTGCCACTCGCCGTCACCGGTGGCCGCGAACGCCCGGTGCTCCTGCCCCGAAGCCTCGAAGCACAGCCGCACCAGGCCCTCCCCCACCGTGACGGCGGCGAGCACCTCTTCACGTCCGGCCGAGCGCCGCACCAGGCTGACCTCACGCCCGGCACCGAGCAGGAGCCGCACGTGGTGGTCGTTGTTCTGCCACAACACCAGTCCCGCCACCTCGGACGGGCCCGCAGGCGCGAAGTCCACCGAGCAGGACACGCGGAAGCTCTGGTGCTGCTGCCGCCGGAAGACCGCGCTCGGCGTGCCCAGACCCGTGATCGAGTCCGGGCGCAGCCGCATCCGGAGGCGGCCGTCGACGACGGACCAGAACCTCTCGTCCGGCGTGCGCAGGACCATCCACGCGGGGTCGAGCGCGCTGAAGTCGTCGCCGGGGTCCGGCCACGGGTACGGCGGCAGGTCCGGCAGGTCGTAGGTCATCTCGACGCGACCGGTGCCGGGGCTGAAGACCGGTCCGCCCGCCTCCCACCTCACCGGCACGAGGAACGTCTCGCGCCCCAGGTTGTAGACGTACCCGCCGTACGGCCGGGTCGCGAGCAGGACGGCGAACCACTCCCCGCGTTGCGTCCGGACGAGGTCGGCGTGCCCGGCGGCGGCGATCGGGTGGTCGCGGCCGAGGTGGCGGTGGGTCAGCACCGGGTTCAGCGGTGAGCTCCGGTACGGGCCGGTGACCGCGTCCGCGGTCGCCACGACCACCGAGTGCTCGAAGTCCGTGCCGCCCTCCGCGCACAGCAGCACGTAGCGTCCGTCCACTTCGTACAGGTGCGGGGCTTCGAGCCACACCGAGTCGCGCATCGCACCGGTCCACAGCACGTGCTCGTCGCCGACCAGCCGCAACCCCACCGGGTCGAACTCGCGCAGCCACACCTCGGTCTGCCCGGGCGACCCGCCGGGCACCTCGCGCGTCGCGGTCCACCACGCACGGCCGTCGTCGAAGAACAGCGACGGGTCGAAGCCGTCCGCCTCGGGCAGCCAGTGCGGTTCCGACCACGGACCGGCCGGGTCCTGAGCCGTCACCACGAAGTTGCCGCTGCGCTGCACGCCGTCGACCAGCGTGCACACCACGTAGAACGTCCCGTCGTGGTGCCGGATGGTCGGCGCGTACAGGCCTCCGGACGGCCGCACGCCCTGCAACGGCAGCTGCGAGGGCCGGTCCAGCACGTGCCCGAGCAGGCGCCAGTGCACGAGGTCGCGGCTGTGGTAGAGCGGCAACCCCGGAAAGTACTCGAACGTCGACGTGACCAGGTAGTAGTCCGATCCCGCCCGGCACACCGACGGATCGGGGTGCGAGCCGGGCAGGACCGGGTTCCGAAACTGTCCCAAGTGGACGCTCTCCGTTACGGGTTGAGCCGGGTGTAGGCGGGCTTGGGGCGGAGGTCCACGTCGAACAGGCAGGCCGCGTCCTCACCGGGGAACACGCCGGGCACCCACGAGTGCCGGTCGGTGAAGCCCCAGGTGGTGAACTCGACGCACCGCCGCACGGCGTGGCACGCGTCCCAGACCTGCTCGAAGTAGTCGGCCTGCGCTTCCAGCTTCTCCGGCGTCACCGGCACCGGGATGCGCACGTCGGCCTCGGTGATCGCCACGTCCACGCCGAGCGCCGCGAACCGGGCGATGTTCTCCTTCATCCCGGACGGGAACCCGTACAGCAACGACAGGTGCCCCTGGATGCCGACGCCGTGGATCGGCACGCCCTGCTTCTTCAGCTTGCGCACCAACTCGTACGTCGCGTCGCTCTTGGGGTTGAGCCCCTCGATGTTGTAGTCGTTGATGTACAGCTTGGCCTTCGGGTCGGCCCGGTGCGCCCAGCGGAACGCGTCGGCGATGTAGTCGTCGCCGAGCTTCTCCTGGAACACCGTCGGCCGCCGCGTGCCGTCCTCGTTGAACGCCTCGTTCACGACGTCCCACGCGCGGATCTTGCCGCGGTACCGGCCGGCCTCGGTGAAGACGTGGTTCTTGACGACTTTCCGCAGTTCGGCCGCCTCGAGCCCGGCGACCCAGTCGGGCAACTGGCTGTGCCACACCAGCGTGTGGCCGCGCACGGACTTGCCGGTCCGCCGGGCGTAGTCGACGATCGCGTCGGCGCCGGACCAGTCGTACTGGCCGCGCACCGCCTCGACGGTGCCCCACTTCATCTCGTTCTCGGGCGTGACGCTGTCGAACTCCCGCGTCAGCACCTTCCGGTAGTCGGCCTCGGCCTCGAGGTGCTGGACGGCCACCGCGCTGCCCACGTACCTCTTCGTCACGTCCTTCAACGGACGCGCGGCCGACGCGGGCGCCGACTGCACCAGCACCACGAGCAGCGCAAGACCAACGGCTAATCGGGTTCGCACGGTCTCATCCCTTCACGGAGCCGGTCAGTCCGCCGACCATCCGGCGTTCGGCGAGCACGAAGAACGCGAGCGCGGGAATCATGGACAACGCCGTGAAGGCGAGCACCTTCGCGGTGTCCTGGGTGTGCTCGGACTGGAACATCGCCACCCCGAGCGGGAGGGTGAAGTTGGTGGAGTCGTTGAACACCAGCAACGGCAACAGGTAGAAGTTCCAGCTGGTCACGAACGCGAGCACGGACACCGTGATCAGCGCCGGCCGCGAGAGCGGCAGCAGGATCCGCCAGAAGAACCCGAGTTTGGCGGCGCCGTCGAGCAACGCCGCGTCCTCCAGCTCGCCGGGGATCGCGTTCATGAACGGCCGCAGGATCACGATCGTCACCGGCAGCGAGAACGCCGCCTCCGGGATCGCGACGCCGAGCGGGTTCTCCAGCAACCCCAGCTGACGCAGCCACAGGTACAGCGGCAGCGTCGCCACGCCCAGCGGGAACAGCAGGCCGAGCGTGAACAGGGTGTAGACCCCCTCACGCCCCCAGAACCGGTAGCGGGACAACGCGAACGCCGCCATCGCGCCCAGCACGACCGCCAAGGTCGTCGCGATCACCGCGATCAGCGCGCTGTTGCCCAGCAGCCGCCAGAACACCGGCGAGCCCGCCACCTCCGCGTAGTTGTCCCACACGAACGGGCCGGGCAACCCGGCCGGTGAGGCGTTGATCTGCGCCGTGGTCCGGAAACCGCCCAGCACCACGAACAGCAGCGGCACCACCGTCACACCGATGACGGCGAACGCGGCGAGGTAGCCGACAGCGTTACGACGTGACATCTCAGCGCACCCCCGTCAACGCGCCCTCGGTGTCGCGACGCAGAGCGAACCTCTGGTACAGCAACGCGAACAGGAAGCAGATGATGAACAGGATCACCGCGACCGCGCTGCCGAAGCCGAACTCGTAGCGCTTGAATCCGTGGTCGACCAGGTAGGTCGCCATCGTCGTCGAGGCGTTGGCCGGCCCGCCCAGGGTCATGATCCAGACCAGGTCGAACAGCTGCAACGACCCGATCACCGACAGGAAGATCCACACCCGGATCGTCGGTCCCAGCAACGGGAGCACGACGTGCCGGGTGATCTGCCAGGCGCTCGCGCCGTCCAGCGCCGCGGCCTCGCGCAGCTCCGGCGGCACGCCCTGCAGACCGGCGAGCAGCAGGATCACGCCGAACCCGATGTACTTCCACGTGATCACGAGGAACAACGTGTAGAGCACGATCGACTGGTCGGCGAGCCACAGCTGCACCAGACCGCCGAGACCGACGCCGCGCAGCACCTCGTCGACGAACCCGCCGGGTTGCAGCATCAGCAGCCAGATCACCGCGGTCACGGCCTCGGACAGCACGTACGGTGCGAAGACGACCATGCGCAGGAACGTCCGGCCGCGCAGCTTCCTGTTGAGCAGCAACGCGAGGCCGATGCTCAACGGCAGCTGCACGACGATGGACAGCACCGCGATGATCAGGTTGTGCCCGATGGCACCCTGGAAGACCTCACCGGAGAAGGCGTCGACGTAGTTGTCCAGCCCCACGAAGTCCGTGATCGGGCCGAAGCCGTTCCACGAGTAGAGGCTGTAGTAGCCGGCGACGCCGATGGGGATGAGCACGAACCCGGCGAACAGCACCAGTGCCGGTACCAGCAGCAAGGCGAGTTCGAGTCGGGTGCGCAGGCGGGACCGCCGCCGGGTGCCCCCGGCCGCTGGCGCGTGCGGCACGGGGGCGGTCGGCGGCCGCGTGGTGATCGCGGCACTCATCACTTGTTCCCGGCAGCTGCTTCACTCACCGATTTCACGATCGTGTCCGGTCCGCCCTGGCCCGCGAAGAAGTTCGCGATGGCGTCGTTCAGGGCCTGACCGACCTTCGTCGGGAAGGCGGTGTCGAAGTAGAGCTGGACGTGCGACGCCTTGGTCATGACCTCGGCGATCGCCTTGTGCGGTTCGCTCTTGAGCGCGGCCACGCCCGCCGGGGTCACCGGCAGACCGGAGTTGGTCTCGGCGAGGATCTTCTGCACGTCGTCGCCGACCAGGTGGCCGAGGAACTCCGCGCACGCCGTGGCCGCGCGGGTGGTGCAGGAGAAGCCGTCACCGCCACCGAGCAGCACGCTCGGATCGCCCTGACCGCCCGGAACGCTCGGGAACGGGAACCAGCCGATCTTCGAGCCGAGTTCCTTGTCCTCGGTCAGCGCCTGCATGACGTCCGGGTTCCAGTCGCCCTGCAGTTCCATGGCGGCCTTGCCGTTGGCCACCAGGCCCGCCGAGCTGCCCGCCCCCTGCTGAGCGGGCGTCCCGACGAACCCGTCCTGGAACGGTTTCGTGTCCAGGAAGCTCTTGAGGTTCTCGCCCGCCTTGAGGAAGCACGGGTCGGTGAGCTCGGTCTTCTCGACCGCCTTCTTCAGCGTGTCGACCGAGCACTGGCGCACCGCGAAGTACGCCCAGTAGAACGCGTCCGGCCAGCGGTCCTTGCCGCCGAGGGCGATCGGTGTGACACCAGCGGTCTTCAGCTTGGTCACCGCCGCGTTCAGTTCGTCCACAGTGGTCGGTGGCGTGGTGATTCCGGCGTTGGCGAACACGTCCTTGCGGTACCAGAACCCGACCGCGTGCATCAGGTACGGGGCACCGTACTGCTTGCCGCCGACCTTCCAGCCGTCGGCGTTCTTGGCCAGCGGGCCGATCCAGCCGGAGGAGGCCTGACTGATGTCGGCGATCTTCCCGGACTTGATCTGGTCGGCGAGAGCGCCGCCACCCCACTGCTGGAAGAGGTCCGGCGGGGTGTTGCCCTGCAACGCGAGCGGCACCTTCGTCTGGAACTGCTCGTTCTGCAGCGGTTCGATCGTGAACTTCGTGTTCGGGTGGCTCTTGGTGAAGTCGTCGGCGATCTGCTGCCACTTCGACTTCATCGGTTCGGTGGTCCGGTTGTGCCACCACGTGAGCGTGACGGGTCCGTCGGTGGAGGCGTCACCGCCGCCGCCGCTGCACCCGGCCAGCACGAACGCCGCGGCGGCGAACAGAGCAAGGGGCTTTCTGGAACGCATGGGGGTCCACTCCTGACGACGTCGGCCGAGTTGGACTGCCTGTGTTGGGGCCAGAGACTCCCGCGTGAACCCACCTCGTGTCAATCGTTGTCGATAACGTTTTACACGGCTAGCCTGGCCGGGTGCCCCCTCGTTCTCGCGTCACGATCAGGGACGTCGCCGCTCAGGCAGGCGTCTCGGTAGCCACCGTGTCCAAGGTCCTCAACAACCGTTACGGCGTCTCGCCCGACACGTTCGCGCGGGTCACGGCCGTGATCAAGGATCTGGGGTACGAGGCGAGCCTCGTCGCGCAGAGCCTGCGCAACCGCCGCACGAACGTCATCGGGATCCTCGTCGCCGACATCGAGCCGTTCAGCACCGAACTGCTCAAGGGCGCGGCGGACGCCATCCGCGGCACCGGGTTCGAACTCGTCGTGTACTCGGCGGGAGGCAGGACCGGTGATCCGACGGGCTGGGAACTGCGCTACCTCACCAGGTTGAGCGGCACGCTGGTCGACGGCGCCGTGCTGGTGACGCCCGCGGTCGACCTCGAGGGCATTCCCGGCACCCCGGTCGTGGCCGTCGACCCGCACACCGGCCGCGCGGCACTGCCGACGGTCGACTCCGACAACCTCCACGGCGGCCGGCTCGCGACCGAGCACCTGCTCGCGCTGGGGCACCGCAGGATCGCGATGCTGACCGGTCGCGCGGACCTGAAGTCCGCGCAGCAACGCGAGACCGGCTACCGCGGCGCGCTCGCCAGCGCGGGTGTCGCGGTCGACGAGGACCTGGTCCGCAGGGGTGACTACGACGCCGGCGTGGCCGCCGCGTCCGCCAGGGAACTGCTGGCCGGTCCCGACCGCCCGACCGCGATCTTCGCCGCCAACGACACCACCGCCATCGCGGCCATCGAGGCCGCCCGCGAGCTCGGCCTGCGGGTGCCGGAGGACCTGTCGGTGGTCGGTTTCGACAACATCCCCGAGTCCGCGCTGTGCACACCGCCGATCACGACGGTGCAGCAGCCGATACGCGAGATGGGCCACCAGGCGCTCGAGTTGCTGGTGCGGCTCATCAACGGCGAGGAACCCGCCGACACCCACATCACCCTGGGCACCGAACTGGTCGTCCGGCAGTCGACACGTCCACCGACACCCTGAGGTTGTTCCTGTGACGACAGAAGCCACCACGCCGGACGAGGTCTGGCGCAACCCGCACGCCCCCGTGGCCGATCGAGTGCGCGACCTCGTCGCGCGCATGACGCCGCAGGAGAAGATCGCCCAGCTGCAAGGGATCTGGGCAGGCATCGACGCCGCCGGTGAGATGGCACCGCACCAGCACGAGTTCGCGGTGGCACCGCAGGACTTCGACGAGCTGACCCGGCACGGCCTCGGCCAGCTCACCCGCGTCTTCGGCACCCGGCCGATCGCACCGGAGGTCGGCGCGCGCACGCTCGCCCGCACTCAGCGGCAGATCATCGAGTCGAGCCGGTTCGGGATTCCCGCGATCGCGCACGAGGAGTGCCTCACGGGGCTGGCCGCCTGGCAGGCGACCGTCTACCCGTCACCGTTGTGCTGGGGCGCGACGTTCGAACCGGACCTGGTGCGGCGCATGGCCGAGCGGTTCGGCGGCTCGATGCGGCGGCTCGGCATCCACCAGGGCCTGGCCCCTGTCCTCGACGTCACCCGCGACCTGCGGTGGGGCCGGGTCGAGGAGACCATCGGCGAGGACCCGCACCTGGTCGGCACGATCGGCGCCGCCTACGTGACGGGTCTCGAGTCGGCGGGGATCGTCTCCACGCTCAAGCACTTCGCGGGCTACTCGGCCTCCCGGGCCGGGCGCAACCACGCGCCCGTCTCGATCGGGCCGCGCGAGTTCGCTGACGTCGTCCTGCCGCCGTTCGAGATGGCGCTGCGGGCCGGTGCGCGCTCGGTCATGAACTCCTACGCCGACAACGACGGCGTACCCGCCGCCGCCGACACCTCCCTGCTCACGGACCGGCTGCGCGACGAGTACGGCTTCACCGGGACCGTGGTGTCGGACTACTTCTCGGTGGCGTTCCTGCACAAGCTGCACAACGTCGCGGCCGGTCGCGAGGACGCGGCCGCGCTGGCGCTGACGGCGGGGATCGACGTCGAGCTGCCCACTGTGGACTGCTTCGGTGAACCGCTGCTGGAGGGCATGTACTTCGACCGCGTGGACGCGGCGCTGGTCGACCGGGCGCTGATCCGCGTGCTGACCCAGAAGGTCGAACTGGGCCTGCTCGACCCCGACTACTCCCCCGCGCCCGCCGCGGACCTCGATTTGGACGACGCCGAGTCCCGCGCGCTCGCCCGCGAGGTCGCGGAACGTTCGATCGTGTTGCTGCACAACGACGGCGTGCTGCCGATGTCCGGGCGCAGGCTGGCCGTCGTGGGCCCGCGCGCGAACGAGCCCGGCGCGATGATGGGCTGCTACTCGTTCCCGCTGCACGTCGGCGTGCACCACCCGGACGTCGAGATGGGCATCGAGGTCACCACCGTGCTGGAGGCGTTGCGCGAGGACCACGACGTGGTATTCGCACGCGGCTGTCCCGTGGTCGGCGGCACCGACGACGAGATCGCCGAGGCCGTCGAGGCGGCCCGCCAGGCGGACGTCTGCGTGGTCGTGCTCGGCGACCAGGCGGGCCTGTTCGGCAACGGCACGTCCGGCGAGGGCTGCGACGTGGCGGACCTGACGCTGCCCGGCCGGCAGGAGGAACTGCTCGACGCGGTGCTCGGCACCGGCATGCCGGTCGTGCTCGTGCTGCTCTCGGGCAGGCCCTACGACCTGTCCCGGCAGATCGACCGCCTCGCCGCCGTCGTCTGCGGCTTCTACCCCGGCCAGGAGGGCGGGCGGGCGCTCGCGGATGTCCTCAGTGGACGGGTCAACCCGTCGGGCCGGCTGCCGGTCAGCTTCCCCGGCACCGGGTCGAGCCAGCCCTCGACGTACCTCGCGGCCCCGCTGGCCGCGCGCACCGAGGTCAGCTCGGTGGACCCGACGCCGCTGTTCCCGTTCGGGCACGGGCTGTCCTACGCGCCGGCCACCTGGGTGACCGCCGGTTGTGAGGAACGCGAGTGGCCGACCGACGGCTTCGCCCGCGTGCACGTGGTCCTGCGCAACGACATGGACGTCGCGACTTCCGAGGTCGTCCAGATCTACCTGCACGACCCGGTGGCGGAGGTCGCGCGGCCGGTCCGGCAGCTGATCGGCGCCCTGAAGGTGGACCTCGAACCCGGTCAGACCAGGACGGTCACGGCCCGGCTGCACGCCGACCTCACCTCCTACACCGGCCGCGCGGGTCACCGCCAGGTCGATCCCGGTGACGTCGAACTGCACGTCGGCACGTCGAGCGCGACGATCCACACCGCGCTGAAGCTCTCGATGACCGGACCCGCGCGGCGGGTCGGGTTCGATCGGGTGACGACACCCGAGTTCTCCTGAGCAACCGCCCGCCAGTCCCGTCCGCACCACCCGAGCCCTTCTCACGTTCTCCTGCCGCACGCGGGGCCCTCGCGTGCGGTCCACGCGAACGAAAGCTCCCCGCGTGCACTCCGGCAACGTGAAACGCGCTCGTGAAACGGCGCGACCACGGACAGGACTTCCGGTCGAGTGCACAGGCCGTGTCCTGCGGGTTCGCCAGGTGAGAGGCGCGGGCGAGAGTCCCTCCGGGGCCCTCGTCCGCCGCTCTCACCGACGAGACTCGCAGGACGGGGCCTAGCCACTTCCCCGGTCCCGGCCCGGTAGCGTCCACTGCGGACGGATCGGGCCGCCGGAGGGGTGTTCGTGGTGCTGGAGATCAGCGGACTGACGTGGGCTCTGACGATCGGGGTGATCGTCGCGCTGCTGGCGGTCGACCTCGTGCTGGCGGCGTGGCGGCCGCACCGGATCGGGTTCCGCGAGGCGACGCTCTGGTCGGTGTTCTACATCCTCGTCGCCATCGGCTTCGGCGTGTGGTTCGCGAGCGTCCACGGCGGCGGGTTCGGTGCCGAGTACTTCGCGGGCTACATCGTCGAGAAGAGCCTGTCGGTCGACAACCTGTTCGTCTTCGTGATCATCATGACGACGTTCCTGGTGCCCGAGGAGCACCAGCACAAGGTGCTGACGTTCGGCATCGTGCTGGCGTTGATCATGCGCGGCATCTTCATCGCGGTCGGCGCGACGCTGCTGTCGTTGTTCACGTTCATGTTCCTGCTGTTCGGACTGTTGCTGATCTTCACGGCCGTGCAGCTGTTCCGGCACCGAAACGAAGATCCCGACGTCGAGAACAACGTCGTCGTGAAGACCGCGCGCAAGATCATCCCGGTCACCGACGACTACGTCGGTGGCAAGATCTTCACGCGGGTGGACGGCCGGCGGCTCGCCACGCCGTTGTTCGTGGTGCTGGTGGCCATCGGCGGCGTCGACCTGCTGTTCGCGCTCGACTCGATCCCCGCGGTGTTCGGCGTGACCGAGGAGCCCTACATCGTCTTCACCGCCAACGCGTTCGCGCTGCTCGGCCTGCGGGCGTTGTTCTTCCTCGTCAAGGGTCTGCTCGACCGGCTCGTGTACCTGTCGGCCGGGCTCGCGGTGATCCTCGCGTTCATCGGCGTGAAGCTGATCCTGCACTGGGCGCACGTGGACATCTCGGCCTCGGTTCCCGAAGTCCCGACGCCGCTCAGCCTCGGCGTGATCATCGGCATCCTGGTCGTCGTGACGGTCGCGAGCCTCGTCAAGACGCGCAACGACCCGTCGGTCAAGGCCCACCCCGGTTCGTTGCGGGGTTCCCGCAAGGACGAGCAGCGTTAGGGCTTTTTCACGCCCTGCTTGCCCTTGGGCTCCTTGGGCCCGCCCTTGCCGGGGCCGCTCCTGTCCGCCGGCTTCTTCTCGTGGTTCACCGGCCTGCCCTGGTCCACGACCTGGACGGGCGCCGGCGTGTCGACCTGCGCGGCCGCCGGCTGCACCACGACGGGTGCCACCTGCGGCTGGGTCGTACCGGGGGCGGTGGTGGCGGGCGGCTCCGAGCCCGTGTCCGTGACGCTGTTCCAGGTGCTCATGCCGGTGCCGATCGCCGAGCACAACACGACCGCGGACGCGACGCCGAGCAGAGCCCGTGACCGGAGTGGCCGGCGCGGCACGGGCACCACGACGGTGGGAGCGTCCCCCGTCGGCTGCCGCAGCGCGGAGGCGCACTCGTGAGCGGTCGGGCGGCGGGCCACGCTGAGCGACGTCATCCTCGTCAGCAGCAGCACGAGGTCGAACGGCAGGTCGTCGGGAACGGCCGGGGGCCGGTGCAGCCGGGCGACGGCGCACTCGACGTCCGCGCCCTCGTACTCGCGGCGGCCGGTCAGGCACTCCAGCAGGACCAGGCCGAGCGCGTAGACGTCGACGGCCGAGGTGATCGCCTGGCCGCGCACCTGTTCCGGCGCGAGGTAGGCGGCGGTGCCGACGACCTGGCCGGTCTTGGTGATCCCGGCGATGTCCGTCGCGCGCGCCAGGCCGAAGTCGGTCAGGCGCGGCAGGTTGTCGTCGTCGAGCAGGATGTTGGCGGGCTTCACGTCGCGGTGGACGAAGCCTCGTTCGTGAACGTGCGCAAGGGCGTCGGCCAGCGCTGAACCGAGCCGCCGCACCTCGTCGACGGACATCGGCCCGTCCGTGATCCGGTCGCGCAGGGTCCTGCCCTCGACGAGTTCCAGCACCACGTACGGCGTCTCACCGCCGGGGTCGGCGTCGAAGACCTTCACCAGGCCGGGGTGGGAGAGGCCGGCGAGTGCGCAGATCTCGGCGTCGATCCTGCGGGCGTCCGCGCGGCCGTCCCCCGGCCGGAAGAGCTTCACCGCGACGTCGCGCGCCAGCAGCACGTCCTGGGCGCGGCGCACCTCGGCGAACCCGCCCTCGCCGAGCAGTTCGCCGAGCCGGTACCGGTCGGCGAGCAGATCACTGTCCGTCGGCATGGGCTTGGACCTTTCGGTTCGGGCTGGACCGCACAGGGGTGCCCATCTCACCGCTGCTCCAATCGTGGAACCTGGATCTTCCTCGGCCAATGGCCCCTCGCAACTTTTCCGCCGCCCTCGTTAATGTCGGTTTGCGGCCGCATCCGCCCTTCCACGAGAACGAGGTGAAGAATCGTGCGTGCAATTTCCGCGATCGTCCTGGCCGCGAGCGCGTTGCTGGCCACCGCGGTGCCGGCGTCGGCGGCTTCCGTCGAGGCCGCGGTGGCGTTGCAGCCGTCCGCCAGGCTGGAGGCGCGCGGGGTCGCGGTGGTCGTGCCGACCCGTGTGATGTGCGCGAACGGCGCTACCGGGTCGTTGTGGGTGCAGGTCACCCAGAACGTGCGGGGTGAGCTGGCGGTCGGTGACAAGTACACGCCGAGCGTTCCGTGCACCGGCGATCACCACAGGGTCGACGTGACCGTGGTATCCCGCACGAAAGCATTTCGGCCGGGCGTCGCGTTCACTTCCGCCGCGTTGACCGTGTTTCTCGCGCCGGACAGTTCGAATTCCGTCGAAGAGAATCGGGAAATGGTGTTGGTCCGTTAACGCCTGATCGCGGTGGACGCGCGGACCACGAGCTCCGGCTGGAACTTCACGTGCCGGTGCTCGTGGTCCGGCTCGTTCTCGGCGAGCAGCAGCTGCGCGGCCGTGCGACCGAGCTGGTCACGCGGCTGGCGCACCGACGTGAGCGGCACGGCGGCGGCCGCGGCGAACTCGATGTCGTCGTAGCCCACGACGGCCAGGTCGTCCGGCACGCGCAGGCCCTGCTGGGTCATCGACTGCAGCAGGCCGAGCGCCAGCAGGTCGTTCGCGCAGAACGCCGCCGTGGGCCGTCGTGACGCGGGCAGCCCGACGAGCCGCTCCCCCGCACCCCGGCCTTCCGCGACCTGCAGCCCGCGGGTGTCGAGGAACGTCAGCGCCTCCTCGGGCAGTCCGGCGTTGGTGAGCGCTCGCATCGCGCCCTCACGCCGGTCGCGCACCTGCTGGATGGAGAGCGGGCCGCCGACCATCGCGATGCGGGTGTGGCCGTTCTCGATCAGGTGGGTCACCGCGAGTTCGCCACCGAGGACGTCGTCGACCGCGACCGAGCACCTGGCACCGTCCGTCGCCTCCCGGTCGACCAGCACGACGGGCGTGCCGCGTTCGGCGAGCCGGGCGTTGTCGGCGTCGACGGGGGTGATCAGGATGCCCTCGACCCGTTGTTCTTGGAGCAGCTCCAAGTACTCGCGTTCGCGTCCCTCGTCCGAGGCGCTGTTGCACAGGAACAACGCGAAGCCCGCCTCCCGTGCCGCGTCCTCCACCCCGCGCGCCACGTCGGTGAAGAACGGGTTCGCGGCGTCGAGCACGACATAGGCGAGCACGCGGCTGCGCCCGGCCCGGAGCTGGCGCGCCGACTCGTTGCGCACGAACCCGAGCTCCTCGATCGCTGCCAGCACCCGTTGCCGTGTGGCGGGAGCGACGACGTCAGGCCGGTTGAGCACGTTCGACACGGTCGCGTTGGAGACCCCGGCGTGCTGCGCGACCTCGCGGATGCCCACTGACGGCTTCACGGGCGGCTCCTTTGTTGAAACGTGACAACGAATCGTACTCCCTGCATCTTGACATGCCGTCCCGCCGCACCCAGAGTGCACGTAACTCAGGTGTTAAAACGTTTCAACATCGAGGAGACACGGACGTGGACCGACCTCCCGTGGTGGCACTGGACGAGGTGAGCAAGTCCTTCGGCGCCGTCCGCGCGCTGGCTGGGGTGTCGCTGCGACTGCTGCCCGGCGAGGCCCACGCCCTGCTGGGCGAGAACGGCGCGGGCAAGTCGACCCTGATCAAGACCTTGGCCGGCGTTCACCGCCCCGACGCGGGCCAGGTGCTCGTCGACGACGTGCCGCACCGGTTCACCGGCCCCGCCGACGCCCTCGCCGCCGGCATCGCGATCATCTACCAGGAACCCACGCTGTTCGGCGACCTCTCGGTGGCCGAGAACGTCCACATGGGACGCCAGCCCCTCGGCTTCGGCCGCCGCATCGACGTGGCCGGGATGCACTCCCGCACGTCGGACCTGTTCTCCCGGCTCGGGGTCCGCCTCGACCCGGCCCGTCCGGCGCGCGGACTGTCCATCGCGGACCAACAACTCGTCGAGATCGCCAAGGCGCTGTCGTTCGACGCGCGCGTGATCGTCATGGACGAGCCCACCGCCGCCCTCTCCGCCCACGAGGTCCAGCGCCTGTTCGGTGTCGTGCAGGCACTGCGCGCGCAGGACGCCGCCGTCCTGTTCGTCTCGCACCGCCTGAACGAGGTCTTCGAACTCTGCCAGCGCGCCACCGTCCTGCGCGACGGCGAGTTCGTCTGGTCCGGCGTCCTCGAAGGCGAGACCCCGGACTCGTTGGTGCGCCGCATGGTCGGCCGCGAACTCTCCCAGCTCTACCCGAAGGAGTCCGCCGCGGCGGGCGAGGTCGCACTGTCCGTGCGGCGGCTCACCCGCGAGGGCGTGTTCACCGACGTGTCGTTCGACGTCAGGGCCGGTGAGATCGTCGCACTGTCCGGCCTGGTCGGCGCGGGCCGCAGCGAGGTGGCCCGCGCGGTCTTCGGCATCGACCGCCCCGATGCCGGTGACGTGCACGTGCACGGCCGCCGCCTGAAGTACGGCTCCCCCACCGCCGCGATGGCCGCGGGCATCGGCTTCGTGCCGGAGGACCGCCGCCAGCAGGGGCTCGTCATGGACGCGTCCATCGAACGCAACACCGCCCTGGCCTCGCTCGGGCGCCTGTCGACGTTCGGCCTGCTGCGCCGCCGCGCGGAGACCACCCTAGCCCAGGACTGGGCGGTGAAGCTGCGCCTGAAGTTCGCGCGCCTGAGCGACCCGGTCGGTGTCCTGTCCGGCGGCAACCAGCAGAAGGTCGTGCTGGCGAAGTGGCTGGCGCGCACCCCATCCGTCCTCATCGTCGACGAACCGACGCGCGGCATCGACGTCGGCACCAAGGCCGAGGTGCACCGCCTGCTGTCGGACCTCGCGGGCCAGGGCGTGGCGGTGCTGATGATCTCGTCGGAGCTGCCGGAGGTGCTCGGCATGGCCGACCGCGTGCTGGTGATGCACGAGGGCCGCCTGGTCGAGGAGATCGACCGGGCCGACGCGACCGAGGAACGGGTCGCGCTGGCGGCGGCCGGACAGGCGGTGGCCCGATGACGGCACACCTCGCGTTCCTCAACTGGGCGGAGGGGGTTCGATGACCCCCCAGCTCACGCCGGCCACCACTGCACCCACTTCCCGCCGCACGGCCGCCCGCCGCCTCTCCACCCGGGTCGGCCGCGTCCGCGAACTCGGCATCGTCGTCGCCCTGGCGCTCGTCGTCATCCCGACGGCGATCGTCAACCCGCGCTTCATCCAGCCCCAGAGCCTGCGCGACCTCCTCCTCAACGCCTCGATCGTCGCCCTCCTCGCCGTGGGCCAGACCCTCGTGGTCGTCACCCGCAACGTCGACCTGTCCGTCGGCTCGGTCCTCGGCCTGTCCGCGTTCCTCACCGCCCAGCACTTCGCCGACCACCCCGGCACCCCGCTCCTGCTGGGCATCGGCTTCGGCGTCGCGGTCGGTCTGGCGTGCGGCCTGCTCAACGGCCTGCTGGTGGCGCTCGGCAACGTCCCCAGCCTCGTCGTCACGCTCGGCACGCTCTACGTGTTCCGCGGCGTGGACTTCGCGCTGGCCCAGGGCGAACAGGTCAACGCCTCCAACCTCCCCGACGCCCTGCTGGACCTCGGCAGCGCGAGGGTCGCGGGCATCCCGATCCTCGTGCTGATCACCGTCGTGGTCATCGCGGTCGCCGCCGTCCACCTGCGCTCCTACCGGTCAGGCCGCGAGCTCTACGCCATCGGCTCGAACCCGGAGGCCGCCACGCTCGCCGGCATCCCCGTCGCCCAGCGCACGCTCACCACGTTCGTCCTCTCCGGACTGGTCGCCGGGCTGGCCGGCGCGCTCTGGGTCGCCCGCTACGGCACGGTCGACGCGGCGGCGGGCACCGGCCTCGAACTCCAGGTCGTCGCCGCCGTCGTGGTCGGTGGCGTCGCGATCTTCGGCGGCTCGGGCACGGTCACCGGCGCGGCGCTCGGGGCGTTGCTGCTGGCCACGATCACCAGTTGCCTGGTGGTGTTGCAGATCCCCGCGTTCTGGCAGCAGGCCATCGCGGGCGCGTTGCTGCTGAGCGCCATCACCGTCGACCGGCTCCTCGCGCTCCGGCTGGCGAAAGCCCTGCGCCGCACGGAAGGGACGAGCCATGCGTAGCCTCCTGCGGTGGGAGACCGCACTGGTGTTCCTGCTCGTCGTGGTGGCGCTGACCGGCCAGGTGAGCACCGACGGGTCGTTCCTGTCCGGCGGCAACCTCTTCTACCTCGGCCTCGACATCGGCGAGATCGCGTTGATCGCCCTGCCGCTGACGCTGGTGATCGTGGCGGGCGAGATCGACCTGTCCGTCGCGTCGGTGCTGGGCCTGTCCAGCGCGTTGATCGGCTGGCTGTGGAACGCGGGCTGGCCGCTCGAGACCATCCTGCCGACCGTGATCGTCGTGGGCGCGCTGGCCGGAGCGTTCAACGGCCTGCTGGTCACCCGGCTCGGCCTGCCCAGCCTCGCGGTCACGATCGGCACGCTCGCCCTCTACCGCGGCCTGGCCCTGGTCGTCCTGGGCGACACCGCCGTCGCCGACTTCCCGGCCAGCTACACGTCGTTCGGCACGACACCGTTGCCGGGCACCGACATCCCGTACCCGATCGTGCTGGCGGTGGTGCTCGCGATCCTGTTCGGCGTCACGCTGCACGCGAGTTCGTTCGGCCGGTCCGTCTACGCGATCGGTGCGAACGAGGAGGGCGCGCGCTTCTCCGGCATCCGGGTCAAGCGCGTGAAGCTGACGCTGTTCGTGCTCGCCGGAGCGGTGGCCGCGATCGCCGGCATCGTCTACACGTTCCGCTTCTCCAGCGCCCGCGCGGACAACGGCCTCGGCCTCGAACTGGCCGTCGTCGCCGCCGTGCTGCTCGGTGGCGTGTCCATCTTCGGCGGCAGGGGAACTCTGTTCGGCGTGCTCGCGGGCGTGTTGCTGCTCGGCGGTCTGCGCAACCTCCTGATCCTGCGGGACACCTCGACCGAGGTCCTCACCATCGTCACCGGCCTGCTGCTGCTCGTGAGCGTTCTCGCCCCCTCGATCACCCGACGCGTCGGAAACCTAAGGAAGGCAACACCATGAACACACGCTTAGTGCTCGCCCTGGTGATGTCCGGGGCCGTCGCGCTCACCGCCTGTGGTGGCACCACGAAAGAGAGCGCCAACAACGACACCGGCGGCACTACGAACGCCGCGAAGGGCGACCCCGACGCGCCCCTCAAGGACGGCCTGAAGATCACGTTCCTGCCCAAGCAGGTCAACAACCCGTACTTCACCGTGGCGCAGAAGGGCGCGGAGCAGGCGGGAACGGCGATCAAGGCCGAGGTCAAGTCCACCGGGCCGTCCGACGCGGCCGCGAGCTCCCAGGTCACCTACATCAACACCGCCGCGCAGCAGAAGCAGGACGCGCTGGTGATCTCGGCCAACGACGCCAACGCCGTGGCGCCCGCGTTGAAGAGTGCGCGTTCACAAGGCCTCAAGGTCGTCACGTTCGACTCGGACGCGGCGCCGGACGCCCGCGACGTGTTCATCAACCAGGCGACGTCGAACGAGATCGCGGCCGGGCAGGTCAAGCTGATCTCCGAGGCGGTCGGCGGTTCCGGTGAGATCGCGATCCTGTCCGCGACCCCCAACGCCACCAACCAGAACGCGTGGATCGAGGTCATGAAGTCCGAGCTGGCGAAGCCCGAGTACTCCGGGCTGAAGCTGGTGGAGACCGCGTACGGCAACGACGACGACCAGACGTCGTTCCAGAAGACGCAGGGCCTGCTGCAGGCGCACCCGAACCTCAAGGGCATCATCTCGCCGACCACCGTGGGTGTCGCGGCGGCCGCCCGGTACCTCAGCTCCAGCGAGTACAAGGGCAAGGTCCAGCTCACCGGCCTGGGCACGCCGAACCAGATGCGCAAGTTCGTGCAGGACGGCACGGTGAAGTCGTTCGCGCTGTGGGACCCGAGCAAGCTCGGCTACCTCGCCACCTACACCGCCGCCGCGCTCGCGTCCGGGCAGATCACCGGCGCCGAGGGCGAGAAGTACAAGGCGGGCGACCTCGGTGACTACACGATCGGCGCCAAGGGCGAGGTCGTGCTCGGCCCGCCGACGGTGTTCACGAAGGACAACATCGACCAGTTCGACTTCTGATCATGCGCGTCTGCTTCACCTTGCGGGTCCGCGCCGATCGTCTTGACGAGTACCGGGCGCGGCACCGCGAGGTGTGGCCGGAGATGCGGGCTGCCCTCAGCGAGGCGGGTTGGCACAACTACTCACTCTTCCTCGCCGGGGACGGTCTGCTGGTCGGCTACCTCGAGTGCGACGACTTCGACGCGGCGCTCGCGGAGATGGCCCGCACCGAGGTGAACGCGCGCTGGCAGCACGAGATGGCGGAGTTCTTCGTCGGTGACGGCAACGCCGACGAACGGATGCGGCCCCTCGACGAGGTCTTCCACCTCGACTGAGTTTTGGGGAGAACGACATGAGCGTGAAGGACGCGCTGCGCGAGCAGCGGATCGAGACGCCGTCGTGGGCGTACGGCAACTCGGGCACCCGCTTCAAGGTGTTCGCGCAGCAGGGAGTTCCGCGCACGCCGTACGAGAAGATCGATGACGCGGCGGTGGTGCACAAGCTCACCGGTGTCGCGCCGACGGTCGCGTTGCACATCCCGTGGGACCGGGTCGAGGACTACGGCGAGCTCGCCTCGTACGCGCGGGACCGCGGGGTGGCGTTGGGGGCCATCAACTCCAACGTGTTCCAGGACGACGACTACAAGCTCGGCAGCGTCTGCCACCCGGACGCGGCGGTGCGGCGCAAGGCTCTCGGGCACCTGCTCGAGTGCGTCGACATCATGGACGCCACCGGGTCGCGCGACCTCAAGCTGTGGTTCGCGGACGGGTTGAACTACCCCGGGCAGGACGACATCCGCGCCCGGCAGGACCGGCTCGCCGAGGCGTTGGCGCAGACGTACTCCCGGCTCGGTCCGGACCAGCGGATGTTGCTGGAGTACAAGCTGTTCGAGCCCGCGTTCTACGTGACCGACGTGCCGGACTGGGGGACGGCGTTCGCGCACTGTTCACAGCTGGGCGAGAAGGCACAGGTCGTGATCGACACCGGGCACCACGCTCCCGGCACGAACATCGAGTTCATCGTGTCGTTCCTGCTGCGGGCCGGGAAGCTGGGCGCGTTCGACTTCAACTCCCGCTTCTACGCCGACGACGACCTGATGGTGGGCGCGGCCGACCCGTTCCAGCTGTTCCGGATCATGCACGAGATCGTGCTGGCGGACGCTCTGCGGCCGGCCGCAGGGATCGCGTTCATGCTCGACCAGTGCCACAACCTGGAGCCCAAGATCCCGGCGATCATCCGGTCGGTGCTCAACGTCCAGGAGGCCACCGCGAAGGCGTTGCTGGTCGACCGCAGCGCCTTGGACGCAGCCCAACGCGCCGGTGACGTGCTGGAGGCCAACGCCGTCCTGATGGACGCCTACAACACCGATGTGCGGCCGCTCCTGCGGGAACTGCGGGAGGACATGGGCCTCGATCCCGACCCGACGGGCGCGTACCGGCGGTCCGGGTACGCGGAGCGGATCGTGGCGGAACGAGTCGGCGGCGAGGCCGCCGGGTGGGGTGCGTGATGGAGCAGGTCCAAGCGTTGCTGGGGCGGAGCAACCGGCTCGGTGCCGATCCGCGCAACACGAACTACGCGGGCGGCAACACCTCGGCCAAGGGGTCCTCGACCGACCCGGTGACCGGGCGGCCCGTGGACCTGATGTGGGTCAAGGGCTCCGGCGGTGACCTGGGCACGTTGAAGGAGTCCGGACTGGCGGTGCTGCGCCTGGACCGGCTCCATGCGCTGGTGGACGTGTATCCGGGGGTCGAGCGCGAGGACGAGATCGTCGCCGCGTTCGACTTCTGCCTGCACGGCAGGGGAGGCGCCGCGCCTTCGATCGACACGGCCATGCACGGGCTGGTCGACGCTCCGCACGTCGACCACCTGCACCCGGACGCGGGCATCGCGTTCGCGACAGCGGCGGACGGCGAGGCGCTGACCAAGGCGTGCTTCGGCGACCGCGTGGCGTGGGTGCCGTGGCGGCGTCCTGGTTTCCAGCTGGGCCTGGACATCGCGGCGATCCGTCGTGACCACCCCGAGGCCATCGGCGTGATCCTCGGCGGGCACGGCATCACGGCGTGGGGCGCGTCCAGCGAGGAGTGCGAGGCGCACTCGTTGGAGATCATCCAAACCGCGCAGCGGTATCTGGACGAGCACGGTCGCGCCGAGCCGTTCGGCCCGGTGGTGCACGAGCCGTTGCCCGAGAGCGAACGGCGGGTGCGGGCCGCCGCACTGGCGCCGGTGATCCGCGGTCTGGCCTCCACCGACAGCCCGCAGGTCGGCCACTTCACCGACTCGGACGTGGTGCTGGACTTCCTGTCCCGGCAACGGCATCCGGAACTCGCCGCGCTCGGCACGTCGTGTCCCGACCACTTCCTGCGCACCAAGGTCCGGCCGCTCGTGCTCGACCTGCCACCGACCGCTCCCCTGGCGGACGTCGTCACGCGCTTGGAGCAGCTCCATGAGGCGTACCGCGAGGACTACGGCTCCTACTACGAACGGCACGCGGGCCCGGACAGCCCGCCGATGCGCGGTGCGGACCCGGCGATCGTGCTCGTCCCGGGCGTCGGCATGTTCAGCTTCGGCCGCGACAAGCAGACCGCGCGGGTGGCCGGCGAGTTCTACGTGAACGCCGTCAACGTGATGCGGGGCGCCGAATCGGTCTCCCGGTACGCGCCGATCGACGAGCGCGAGAAGTTCCGCATCGAGTACTGGTCGCTGGAGGAGGCCAAGCTCCAGCGCATGCCGAAGCCCAAGCCGCTCGCCACCCGCGTCGCCCTCGTCACCGGCGGCGGCTCGGGCATCGGCAGGGCCGTGGCCGAACGCCTGGCGGCCGAGGGCGCGTGCGTGGTGGTGGCCGACCGCAACGCCGACAGCGCCCGCGAGGTGGCCGAAGGCATCGGGTCCGCGGACGTGGCGGTGCCGGTGACCGTGGACGTCACCTCGGCCGACGGCATCTTGGAGGCGTTCCAAGCAGCGGTGCTGGCGTTCGGCGGCGTGGACCTGGTGGTCAACAACGCGGGCCTGTCGATCTCCAAGCCGCTGGCCGAGACCACCGAGGCCGACTGGGACCTCCAGCACGACGTGATGGCCAAGGGCTCGTTCCTGGTCTCGCAGCGCGCCGCCAAGGTCATGCGCGACCAGGGCATGGGCGGCGACATCGTCTACATCTCCAGCAAGAACGCGGTCTTCGCCGGCCCGAACAACGTCGCCTACGGCGCGGCCAAGGCGGACCAGGCCCACCAGGTCCGCCTGCTGGCGGCCGAACTGGGCGCGGACGGCATCCGCGTCAACGGCATCAACCCCGACGGCGTCGTCCGCGGCTCCGGCATCTTCGCCGGGGGCTGGGGAGCCCAGCGCGCCGCCGTCTACGGCGTGCCCGAGGACGAACTCGGCGCGTTCTACGCCCAGCGCACCCTGCTCAAGCGCGAGGTGCTGCCCTCCCACGTGGCGGCAGCGGTGTTCGCGCTGACCGCGGGCGACCTGTCGTTGACCACCGGCCTGCACGTCCCGGTCGACGCCGGCGTGGCAGCGGCGTTCCTGCGATGAGCACGTTCGCCGCGGTGGACCTGGGCGCCTCCAGCGGCCGGGTGGTGCGCGGCACCGTGGCCGATGGCAACGTTCACATCGAGGAGGTGCACCGGTTCCCCAACGGCCCGGTGCACCGCGACGGCCACCTGCGCTGGGACCTGCCCGCGCTCTACCACGAGGTGCTGACCGGCCTGAGACGCGCAGGGCCCGTCACGAGCATCGGCATCGACAGCTGGGCGGTCGACTACGGCCTGCTGGGCGAGTCCGGCGAACTCCTCGCCAACCCCGTCGCGTACCGCGACTCCCGCACCGACGCCATCACCCCGCCCGACGGCCTCTACGGGATCAACGGCCTGCAGTTCCAGCCGTTCAACACCATGTTCCAGCTCATGGCCGAACCCCTGCTCCCCCAGGCGTCCCGCCTGCTGCTGATCCCCGACCTGCTCTCCTACTGGCTGACCGGCCGGTGCGGCACCGAATACACCAACGCCACCACGACGGGCCTGATCGACGTCCGGACAGGACGGTGGTCACCACGCCTCACCGAAGCCCTCCCGTCAGACCTGCTCCCGCCCCTGCGCCGCCCGGGAGACCCCGCCGGCACCTTCAAGGGCACCCCGGTCACCGCGGTGGGTTCGCACGACACCGCCTCCGCGGTGGTGGCCGTCCCGGCCGCGAACGACCGCTTCGCCTACATCTCCTGCGGCACCTGGTCCCTGGTGGGCGTGGAACTGGACTCCCCCGTCCTCAGCGAGGCGAGCCGGGCCGCGAACTTCACCAACGAGGGCGGCGTGGACGGCACGATCCGCTACCTCCGCAACGTGATGGGCCTCTGGCTCCTCCAGGAGTGCCTGCGCACCTGGAACGCCGACCTGGGCCCGCTGCTGCGAGAAGCCGCGACCGCGACGGGCACGGTGTTCGACGCCAACGACCCGGCGTTCCTCCCGCCGGGCGACATGCCGTCGAGGATCGAACGGGCGTGCGGCCGATCCCTCACCCGCCCGCAGGTCGTCCGGTCCGTTCTGGACAGCCTCGCGCTGGCCCACCGGGACGCCGTCGCCGACGCCCAACGCCTGTCCGGCAAGGAGGTCGAGGTGGTGCACGTCGTCGGCGGTGGCTCGCACAACGAACTGCTGTGCCAGCTCACCGCCGACGCGTGCGGCCTGCCCGTGGTCGCCGGCCCGGCGGAAGCGACCGCGCTGGGCAACGTCCTCGTGCAGGCCCGTGCCGCAGGGGCAGCAAACGGCACGCTGACAGACCTCAGGAAACTGGTGCGGGAATCCCACCCGCTCCGCCACTACCTCCCGCGATGACCGTCACGCGCCAGGATTCCACCCCGACCCGCACCTCACCGAGCCTTTGCGCTCCGGCGCAACACCTGCCCGCCCCGCACGGCCCGGCGCAGCATCAGTACGGTGGCCACCGAGCACACGAGCAGCGCGAACAGACTCGCCTCCGGCCCGAACGAGCCACCGGTCAGCACAGTCGGCCCGTTCAGCGTCGTGCGCAACAGCCCGTCCGGCACGTCCTCCGACCCGGACACCGCGATGCCGAACACCCCGGCGTGCGCGAAGTTCCAGGCGAAGTGCACCCCGATGGGGAACCACAACGACCGGGTCAGCACGTAAGCGGCCGCCAGCATCGCGCCACCCGTGAGCCCGATCGACAGCGCGCCCCAGAACGTGGCGTTGACGTTGACCAGGTGCGTCATCCCGAACAGCAACGACGACACGACCAGCGACACCACCGTCCCGGCCCGCTCCTCGAGAATCCGGAACAGCACGCCGCGAAACAGCAGCTCCTCCATCGTCGCGACGCTGAACATCATCCCGGCCAGCCCGAGGAACCCCGGGAACGAGTGCCACCCCACGCCGTCCAGCCCACCGAACACCGCGATCAGCACCATCAGCGCGCAGAACAGCCCGAACCCGAGCGCCGCCCCCTTGCCGAGCCCGCGCCACCGGTCCCCCGCCAGCTCCGGCAGCTCCCCGCGCCCCTCCACGAACCGCGAAAGCCAGCGGTAGCAGGCGATCCCGAGCGCGGCGAGCCCGATGCCGACCGGCAACGCCAGCAGTGGCACCGGCGCGACGAGGGTGTCGATGCCGACGACCGCCAGCATCACGGCGAACAGCACGGCGAAGAGGACCGGGAACCTGAACCTGCGCAACCGAAAGGCACTGAGCTCCATGACTCCGACTTCCTGAGGTGGCCTGTGGACACCTCAAAAGCTAGGGAGCCGGGCGCTTCGGGGAATCCCGCTGGGGAGGACACCCGCGGGTAGCTCGCACGGGGGACAGCGCTACTCACTCCGCGACACGATCATCGGATAGATCGTTCTCAAACGAGTGCTGCGCGGCGGCGTTGTGTGCGACGGTGTGCGTGTGTCTGCTCCGAACTCGAACGTCCCCGCTCATCCGTTGTCCGGCCCCATGCAGCGGGTGCTCGATCTGGCGGCGTCCTTCTCCAAGGACAAGACGCCTGAGATGAGCGAACGCGACGAGGCGACCGAAGAGCTCGCCGCCGGTCTGCGGGACGCACTCGTCCCGATGATCGAGGTCTTCGGCCTGGGCGACCTCGACTTCAACGCCAAGCGTGGCGGGAGGCAGACCAACTACAGCCCGGTCCCGTGGGTGCGGGTGTTCTCGGAGAAGTGCTCGCCCAGGGCATTGGAAGGTTTTTACGTCGTCTACCTGTTCGCTGCGGACGGGAGCCGGGTCTACCTGTCGCTCAACCAGGGGACCAGCGAGTGGCGTTCCGGCGCGATGCGGCCGATCAACGACAGCGGTGTGCTGCGGGGACGAGCGGCCGAAGCTCGCGCCGTGCTCGCCGACTTCGCGGACTCGCCCGTCATCCACAACGGCCAGGTGACGATCGACCTCGCCTGGGCCTCTGTCACGTCGGTGGGCGCCGAGAGCAAGCGGCGGATGCGGAACTACGAGGACGGCAACCTCTTCGCGTACGAGTACGAGACCAAGAAGATCCCTTCACACGAGCAGCTGGTTCAGGACCTCGCCGACATGCTTCCGCTGCTCGCCGAGCTCTACGGAACGCCGGTGAGCCCTGGTGAGCTTCCCACGGTGGTCCTGACGCCGACCGCCGAAGAACCCGCCGCGAAGGCCCGCAAAGCCGTTTCCCGTGCTCAAGGCCGGCAGTTGGACTCGGCGGCGCGGAAAGCCATCGAGCTCCACGCGGAGAACCTCGCCGTATGGCACTTCGAGACGTCCGGCTGGACCGTGGAGCGAGTTGGTCACCTCAAACTCGGCTACGACCTCGACTGCACGCGGGATGAAGAATCTTTGCACGTCGAGGTCAAAGGCACCCAGACGTTGGGCGAGGAAGTGATCCTGACGCCCAACGAGGTGCGCCACGTCCAGGGTGCTGAGGCCTGCGACGCCGCCCACGCGCTGTACGTCGTCTCGCAGATCACGCTCGACCGCACGAACGGCGTGCGATGTTCAGGAGGGCACGCACGTCTACTCTGGCCGTGGGGCATCAGGGACGCCCATCTCACCCCGACCCAGTATGCCTACAGGGTTCCGCAGGCGTAGCGGGTCACTCCTCGTCGGCCGGCATCGCCACCAGGCTCACCACCCGGCGCGTGCGCCCCTCCCCCGGTCCCCCACCGGCCCGCGCGGTGATCGCCGCCCGCACCTCGGCCAGCAACGCCTCGTGCTCCTCGTCCGTCAGCCACAGCGCGGCCTGCTGGTACGTCACACCGTCGCCTGCCGGATCGGGCGACGGCCTCTCCAGGTAGCGGCCGAAGTCGGACAGCAGGCTGCCAGCGAACGTCGTGAAGGCCTGGCGGTGGTCGTCGGGCGTCATGGCGGCGCGGTCGGCGACGGTGAGGCGGGCGCGGTCCGCGTGCAGGCGGTAGGTGCGTTCCATGATGCCGCGCACCCGCTTCTCCTCCAGCACCTCGAGGACGCCCGCGTCGGCGAGGACGGCCACGTGGCGGTACATCGTCGCGGGCGCGATCTCGGGCAACCGCTGCCGCAGCTGGGTGGTCGTGCTGGGGCGCCCGTCGAGCAGCGCCTGCACGATCCGCATGCGGACGGGGTGCAGCAGGAGGTCCGAGGTCGCCATGTCCACCACGATCTCATCGGTGATACTGTTCTCAAAAATGAGAATGGAGCAAGCAATGAACGGCACCGGGCGCGACGTCGAGATCACCATCACCGCGGACGGCCACGCGCTGCCCGGCACGCTCACCCTCCCGCCAGGGCCCGGCCCGCACCCGGCCGTGCTCTGCTTACCCGGATCAGGAAAGGTCGACCGCGACTCCAACGCCGGGCGGATGCGGGTGGAGCTGGGTGTTCCACTCTCGCAGGCCTTGGCGCGCAACGGGATCGCGTCGCTGCGGTACGACCGGCGTGGCGTCGGTGCCTCGCCCGGTGACTGGCGTGCGGCGGGGTTCCTGGACAACCGCGCCGATGCCGCGCTCGCCCTGCGGACGTTGCGCGACCGGCCGGAGATCGGCGGGGTCGGCGTCCTCGGGCACAGCGAGGGGGCGGTGCACGCGATGTGGCTGGGCGCCCACGAACGTCCCGACGCCGTCGTCCTGCTCGCCGGCTACGCGCGTCCGGGCGGAGAGGCGTTGCGGTGGCAGGCGGAACGGGTCGCGGGCACGTTGCCGAAGATCGTCCGGCCGCTGCCGGGCCTGCTCGCCGCGCGGCTGGTGGCCAGGCTGGAGAAGACGACCACGGACGTCGCCCGGGTCGGTGGCGTGCGGCTCAACGCCCGGTGGTGGCGTGAGCAGCTGGCCCACGACCCGCGCGCGGACCTGCCCGGCATCACCGCGCCGACGCTCGCGATCACCGGTGAGAAGGACCTCCAGGTCGATCCCGCCGACCTGGAGGTCATCGCCTCCCTCGTGCCCGGCGCGGAGGTCCGCCGCGTTCCCGGCCTGACCCACGTGCTGCGCCGCGATCCCGGATCGCCCGCGCTCACGTCCTACGCGCGGTTGCTGCGCCGGCCGGTGGACCCCGAGCTGCTCACCGAGGTCGCGGACTGGCTGGCACGACGGCTCAGCCGGTGAAGGTCCACCGTCCGTGGTGGACGGTCCGAACGCCACCACCTGGCACGTGCACCTCGGCCGTGGCGCCCACCGGGACCTCGACGGTCAGGCGCACCTTGCCGTCGATCTTCGCCCACGCCACGACGATGCGGCCGCGCACGCTCTCGAACTCCAGCCGCGCCCACGAGATCGAGGTCGCGGTCGGCCGCACCACGAACGTCCGGAACCCTGCGTCGCCCGGCCGCAGCCCGGCGACGTGCTCGTACAGCCACTGGACGACGGTGCCCTTGAAGTAGTGGTTGCGGGACCGGGTGCCGGTGTCCCACATCTCCCACATGGTGTCGGCGCCGTTGGAGAACCAGTGACCCCAGCTCGGGTACGAACGCTCCACGGCCATTGAGTGCGCGACGTCCGCGTGGCCGTTGTCGCTCAACGCCTGCAACAGAACGCTCGCACCCAGGCAGCCGACGTTGACGTGGTTGCCGTTGGCGCGGATCTCGGCGGCGAGCTTGTCGGCGACGGTCTGGACGGAACCGGCGGGCACCATGCCGAACGCCAGCGGGATCGCGTTCGAGGTCTGGCGGTAGCCGGGGTCGCGGGAGGTGCGGTAGTAGCCGTCGAGGAACGTCCTGTTGAACGTCGCCAGCAAGGACGCGGCCACCTCGCGGTAGCGCGGCACCGGCTTGCCGATCACGTCGCCGAGCTCGGCGGTGTGCAGCAGCGCGCGGTAGAGGTACGCGGTCGCGGTCAGGCGGGTGTCCTCCGGTGGAATGCCACCGGAGCCCGGCGGGAGGAAGTCGCCCAGCGCGGTGACGGCCAGGCCGTCGCGCAGTCTCGCGATCTCCCAGTCCAGGTACCTGGTGAGCACCGGCCAGTGCTGTTCGGGCAGGCGGGAGTCGCCGTAGACGCGGTACATCTCGCGCAGCACGAACGGGTAGACGGTGGTCCACTCGGGAGCGGGCGCCAGTTCCCGGTAGCCCCAGCCGCCGGAGGGAACGATCACCGGGAGCTGGCCCGCGGTGTCCTGGCTGTCGGCGAGGTCGGCCAGCCACTTGGTGAAGAAGCGGGCCATGCCGAACTCTGCCAGCATCGAGGGGGCGCCCACCTGGGCGTCGCCCGTCCAGCCGTTCTTCTCGTACGTCGGGGTGTCGGTTGGGATGCCGTGCAGGTTGTTGGCGACGGTGCGGCGCATGGCGGCGTCGTACTGCTCGAAGAGCGGTTCCGAGCAGCGGAAGGTGCTGGCCCTGGGCACGTCGGAGTGGACCAGGCGGCCGACCAGGCGAGGCGCCGCCGCCAGACCCGTGACCTCCACGTAGCGGAAGCCCTTGTAGGAGAACTTCGGTTCCCACGTGCCCGTGCCGTCCGCGCAGACGTACTCGTCCAGCTGGATGCGGCCGCCGCTCACGTGGCCGTTGTCCATGTGAACGCTGCCATCGGAGTTCAGGGTCTCGCCGTGCTTGAGGCGGACGACGGTACCGGCCGGCGCGGTGACGGTGAGCTGGGTCCAGCCGGACATCGTGCGGCCCATGTCGGCGACGAACACGCCGGGCCGTAGTCGGGTGACGGTCGGGGTGACGGACTCGATCACGCGGATCGGTTCGTGCTCCTGGGCTTTCAGCACACCACGGGGCGCGGGCCGGAGAGTCGTGCGCTGCCACAAGCTGTCGTCGAAACCGGGCTTCGTCCAGTCCCGCGGGGCCTGGCGGGCGTCGTAGGTTTCGCCGGTGTAGAGGGAGTTCGAGATCGTGGGGCCGTCGGTGAGGCGCCACTGGTCGTCGGAGGCGATGGTGGTGCGGGTGCCGTCCGGGTGCTCGATCTCCAGCTGGGCCAGGAGTTTCGGCTCGTCGTGCCACGGCGGGCGTTCCCAGCGCCAGACGTTCGGGGTCTTCATGCCGTAGAAGCCGCGGCCCAGCGTCACGCCGATCGCGTTGGCGCCGCGACGGACCAGGCTCGTCACGTCGTGCGTCGCGTACAGGACGGTGTTGTCGTAGTCGGTGAAGCCCGGGTCCAGCACGCGGTCGCCCACGCGGCGGCCGTTGATCTCGGTCTCGTGGTAGGCGAGGCCGCTGAGGTAGAGCCTGGCCCGGGTGACGGGCTTGGTGAGCGTGAACTCCCGGCGCAGCAACGGTGCGGGTTGTTCCTTCACCGTCACGTTCGCTCCCCACGGGCCCTGGCCGTACGGGTCTAGCACGGTGGCCGGGGTCCAGGACGTGTCGTCGAACGCCGGGGTCTGCCACCCCGGTTGTTCGGTGTCGGCCACCTTCCAGCCAGGGCCGGTCACGATCTCGCGTTGACCGTCGGGCAGGTCTGCGACCAGGCGCAGCAGTAGACCCGCCGGGCCTGCCGAGCGGTTGGTGGCCCGTGCGGCCAGGACGACGCGGCGGCCGGCCAGGTGGGTGACGTCGGCGCGTTGGCCGACCTTCCAGACGTCGACCTGTTCGGGGACGTGCACGACCTCGGTTCCGTTGACGTACAACGTGAAGTCGTCGTCGGCGGTCGCGACCAGACGGGCCCGCACCGCATCGGCGGGGAGGTCAAGCGCGGCGCGGAACCACCTGGTTTCGGCTGGCGTCGTCTGCGACCAGATCCAGCGGGCGCCGGTGAAGTCGATCGCCGTGTCGGTCGCGCCGATCCAGCGCGCCTGCCACGGTGTGCCGAGCAGGGCGGTCTCCCACCAGGAGGTCGTGCTCCACGGCGACGGGCGGCCCGCGCCGTCCCACACGCGGACGCGCCAGTGGTAGCGGGTGCGCGGCTTCAACTCCCCGCCGCCGAAGGGAATTCCGGTGGTGTGGTCGGAGGTGACCCGGCCGGACCGCCAGACGTCGGCACGTCCGGGGGCCGTGCCCACCTCGATCTGGTACGCGGTCTGGCGTGCACCGGTGCCGTCCGCGGCCAGCACCCAGGCCAGCCGGGGTGCCGCCACGTCGGTGCCCAGCAGCGTGTCCGCGTACTCGACGGTCGTGCGCTCGACCCTCACCCCGCCGGCCTTGCCGTCCGGCTCGGCCGCCGCCACCCCCGGCGGGAGCGCGGTCATCGAGAGCCCGGCCGCCGATGTCTTCAGGAACGTCCGTCGCCGCACGTCATCTCCACCTTCGTCGCTGGATGAAACGTTTCAATTCCTGAGGCGACAGCCAGGGTGTTGGGCGAGCCACGACCGTGTCAAGGCAGAGTGAACCAGGCTGTCCGGAAATGGACAGCCTGGTTGTATCGTTTAAATGTCAACCGGTGGTGCAGGTGCTGCCGTTGAGGCTGAACGAGGTCGGCGCCGGGTTCGAGCCGCTGTGGGTGCCGTTGAACCCGATGTTCGTCGACGCGTTCGGGGCGAGCGTGCCGTTCCACGTCAGGTTGGTAGCGCTCACAGCCGCGCCGGACTGCGCGAACGTCGCTCCCCACCCCGGCGGGGTCACCTTCTGGCCGTTCGCGTAGCTGAAGGCCAGCGTCCAGCCGTTGACAGCGCTCACACCGGTGTTGGTGATGGTGACGCTGGCGGTGAAACCGTTGCCACCGCCCCAGTTCTGGGCCGAGTAGCCGACCTTGCACCCGCCGCCACCGCCGCCGGTGCTCGTGGTCGCCGACACGATGCCCGACGCCGTGGACGCGTTGCCTGCGGCGTCGCGAGCCCGCACCTGGTACCGGTAGGTGGTCGACGGCGTCAGACCGGAGTCGGCGAACGACGCCGTCGCCGAGGAGCCGACCTGGGTGAACGAGCCGCTGCCCACCGCGCGCAGCACGTCGTACCCGGTCACGCCGACGTTGTCCGTCGACGCCGTCCAGTTCAGCGCCAGCCCCGAGGACGTGACGGAGGACGCCACCGGAGTGCCCGGGGTGGACGGTGCCTGCGTGTCGGCCGCCCCGCCGTAGATCGTGGCCTCGCGGGACGTCTGCCGGACTCCGTTGGCACCGTTCAGGAAGCGCTCACCCCAGGAGGTGAGGCTCGCCGGGTTGAACGAGTCGACCATGTCGAGGTAGCCGACGTCGCTGCTGTTGCCGCTCCACGACCAGCCCAGGTACCCGAGGCCGCGGGCCTGCGCCTGGGCCAGGATCGTGTCCTCGTCCGGGTCGCCGTCGCTGTGGTTGTGCCCGAACTCCCCGACCACCAGCGGCAGCCCTGCGGTCCGGAACGCGTCGAAGTACGCGTTGACCTTGTCCGCCGTGTTGTAGACGCCGTACATGTGGACGGAGAACACCGTGTTGCGCAACGGATCGGCGGCCAGCACGGACGCCGCGCCGTCGCGCATGATGCCGCCCCAGTCCTGGCCCCACATCGGCGCGTCAGCCATCAGCAGGTGCTGGAGCCCGGCGCCGCGCAGGCGACTGATCGCGCCGCTCGTCGCACTCGCCCACGTGGCACTGACCTGCGCGTTGTTGCCGAACGGCTCGTTGCCGAGGTTGATGACGACGTGGTTCTCCTGGCCCTGCAACGCCGAGGCGACGCTGATCCAGTAGGTCGCGGCCTGGTCCAGCGAGGCGGCACCGCTCTGCTCGCCGTACCCGGTGGTGTCGTGCACCTCCAGCACGCAGATCAGCCTCGACTGCCTGCACAGCGAGATCACGCTCGACACCTCCGAGGCGGGCGTCGGTCCCCAGCGCTGGCCGCTGCCGAGCACGACGCGCACGGTGTTGGCGCCGAAGGACTTGATGTCCGCGAACGCGCGGGTCTGGTTCTGGTACCAGACGTGCGCGTTGTTCACCCCGCGCATCACGAACGCCGACCCGTTCGCCTCGACGACCCGCGTGCCCTCGACGTGCAGACCCACCGCCGCCGGTCGGGTCCCCAGCGCCGCGACCACCGCCGGGTACCAGCGGCTCTCGATCTTCTGGATGCCGGTGGAGCTGTTCGGGTGCACGCCGTCGGACGTGTCGGCTGCCGTGTCGAACCCGGTCCACTGGTCGACCACGGTGATCGGTGACGCCGAGGTGCTCTGAGCACGTGCCCACCCGGGAATCGCGTTGTTCAGGTCGACCACCCGCTGGGCGCACGCCGAGCAGTTCGCCGGGGTCATCGGCAGGATCTGGGCGACGACCAGCTTGATCGCCGGGTTGCTCGCCCGCATCTGGCCGAGCAACGTCGTGTAGGCGCCCAGGATCGAGCCGGCGGGAACGTTGCTCCACACGTCGTTGGTGCCCAGGTGCATCAGGACGACGTCCGGCCGGGCGGACGAGAGCCAGCCCGGGAGCTGGTTGTCCCGCACGATGTTCGTCGCGAGGAACCCCCCATGACCCTCGTGCTCGCCGTCGTGGGCGAACCCGCAGCCGTCCCCCGGCACCGTGCCGACGAAGTCGACGTTCGTGTGCCCGGTGTCCTGCAGGTGTTTCCAGAGCAACGCCCGCCAGCAGCCCGGGGAGCCGGTGATCGAGTCACCGAGCGCCATGATCCGGGTGGGGGCGGCGGCGCTCGCGGCGCCGGGAGCGATGACCACGCAGGCCGCGAGCAGCAGCCCGGTCACCACCGCTCGGAGAAGTCTCAAGGTCACCACGACCTCCTGGGTTCCGAGGAAATCTGGGAGCGCTCCCAGATTTCGAAACGGTAGTCAGCGGACGGATCGGCGACGTACCGCCGACCGGCCCACCGCAACCCCGCTGACCTGCTGACGTCGGGCTTGTCCTGCAGGACAACATTTCCGCGGGCGTCGAACCTGTCGAACGCCGCGTCGAACATCGCGCCGGCTGCGGTCGAACCGTTGACCGACGTCGTTCCCGGCCGGAAGATCGCAGCGCTCTCCCACACCCCCCTGCACCGTGGAAAGTGAGCCAAGAGCCGCGATGTCGACGTTCACCCGCACGCTCGTCCTGGCCCTCGCCCTGAGCGCCCTGCCCGCCGTCGCCCACGCGCAACCCGGCGCCGGCGGCAGCTTCGAGGTCCTGACCTACAACGTGGCCGGCCTCCCGGAGCCGCTGTCGTCCGGCAACCCCGCCGTCAACACCCCGTTGATCAGCCCGCGCCTCTCCGCGTACGACGTCGTGGCCGTCCAGGAGGACTTCAACTACCACGCGGCCCTGTACGCGGGCGACGACCACGCCCACCGCACGCCCACGAGTGGCGGCGTGCCGTTCGGCAGCGGCCTCAACACGCTGTCGCACCGGCCCTACCTCGACCTCGAACGGACGAAGTGGACCTCCTGCAACGGCACCGACTGCCTCACTCCGAAGGGTTTCACCCACCAGCGGATCGTGCTGGCGGAAGGCGTGTCCGTCGACGTCTACAACCTGCACCCCAACGCGGGCACCGAACCCGCGGACCTCGCCGCGCGCCGGGCGAACATCACCCAGCTGTCCCGCCGCATCGCCACGCACTCGGCCGGCCAGGCGGTGATCGTCCTGGGCGACACGAACACCCGCTACACCCGCGCGGACGACAACATCCGCGACCTGGTCACCGCCAACGGTCTCACCGACGCGTGGGTCCAGCTCGAACGCGGCGGCCAGGCACCGGCCGCCGGCAGCCCCGCGCTCGTGTGCGACCCGGCCGCGGTCACCGACTCCTGCGAGGTCGTCGACAAGATCCTCTACCGGGGCAACCGCCAGGTCACCCTGACGGCACGCGACTACCGCAACGACAACGCGGCGTTCCTCGACGCCGCGGGCAAGCCCCTGTCCGACCACCACCCGATCGCCACCCGGTTCGACTGGACGGCGGACGAGGACCTCCGGCTCAGCGCGGAGGCGGGCGGGCCGCACGGCACGCCGTTCACCGACGTCGCGGCCGTCGACCGGGGTCCACTGAGGACGGTGGGCCTGCGCGGAGGCAGCCGGCTGGACCAGATCTCCGCCTCCTACGCCGACGGCGCGACACTGACGCACGGTGGCACAGGCGGCACCGCGACCAGCCTCACGCTCGCTCCCGGTGAGCACTTCGTGTCGGCGAAGCTCAGCCAGGGCAAGCACAACGGCCGGACGCGCGTCTTCTCGGCCACGCTGACCACGACCACGGGTCGCGTGCTCTCCGCCGGGCAACCGACCGGTGAGACGACCACCTTCACCGCACCCGCCGGGTGGCGGATCGCCGGGTTCACCGGCCGCTCGGGTGACGAGGTCGACCGGCTCGGCGTGATCTTCACGCCGGCCTGACCGGGTGGCCCCGCGCTCACCGGGCGCGGGGCCCGTCGTCCTCACGGCGAGGCGAAGCTCGGGTGCGGCGGCTGGTTGTAGGCGGTGTTCTGGAACGCCACGGCCAGCCGGTACTGCCGGTCCTGCAACAGCGACACCCGCCGGATCGAGGTCGGCTCGGTGGTCGAGTAGATGCGCAGCGCCCGGTTGTCGGACGTGCGCCAGACGACCTCCTCGCGCCAGTCGCCCAGGATGTCGGCCGACAGCGCGGGCGTGGACTTGGTGCCGTTGTTCGACGCCACGCCGGACCCGGTGAGCAGCCGCGTGTCGCCGTCGGGGCCGTATTCGTCGATCGTGGTGCCGTTCAACAGCTCGCGCTGCGCGTCGCCGTCCCACCAGATCACGAAGTTGGTCGACCCCGGCTTGCGCGCGGCGACCTGGGCGCCCGTGGTGGCGCTGCGCAGCCCGCCCACCGAGGCCGACCACGCCTCCGCACCGGGGTTGCCCGCCCAGACGTCGGCCGCCACTGCCCTGCCGTTGTCGCAGCCGCACGACGGCGCGCTCCAGATGATCTGACCGGTCCGCGCGTCGCCCATCCAGTGCGAGAGGTCCGTCGTGGACTCCGACGGTTTGAAGACCTCCAGGCCCGCGCGCGACGGGATGAAGTCGCCGACGTGCAACGCGTCGCCGTGCCGGGTGCCGTTCTGCCAGAGACCGCGGCCGTTGTCGTCGATCGCCATCGAGCCGTAAACGATCTCGTCCCGGCCGTCACCGTCCACATCGGCCACCGACAGCTGGTGGTTGCCCTTGCCCTCCCAGGCGGAGCGGTTCGACTGGGAGGCCGAGTCGAACGTCCACCGCTGCGTCAGCTGGCCGCCCCGGAAGTCCCACACCGAGATCACGCTGCGGGTGTAGTAGCCGCGGGCCATGACGATGCTCGGCCGGGAACCGTCCACGTAGGCCGTTCCGGCGAGGAAGCGGTCGACCCGGTTGCCGTAGTCGTCGCCCCACGACGACACGGTGCCGCGCGGCGGCACGTAGTTCTCGGTGTCGAGCACCGCGCCGTCCGTGCCCCGGAACACCGACAGGTACTCGGGTCCGGCCAGCACGTACCCGCTGCTGTTGCGGTGGTCGGCGCTCGCGTTGCCGATCACCTGGCCCGTGCCCGACCGGGTGCCGTCCGCGGTCTTCACCGCCACCTCGGCCCGGCCGTCCCCGTCGTAGTCGAACACCTGGAACTGCGTGTAGTGCGCTCCCGCGCGGATGTTGCGACCGAGGTCGATCCGCCACAACCTGGTGCCGTTCAACCGGTACGCGTCCAGGTGGACGTTGCCGGTGTAGCCGGACTGCGAGTTGTCCTTGGCGTTGGTGGGATCCCACTTCAGCACGAGGTCCTGCTCGCCGTCACCGTCCAGGTCACCGACGGACACGTCGTTGGCCACGTAGGTGTACGACTCGCCGGACGGGGTGGTCCCGCCCGAGGGGATCTGCAGCGGTACGTCCCTGCTCGTCGCGAGCGTGCCGACGGACCGCGTGGCCGCCGCCGGTTCCACGCCTCCGCCCACCGCACGCACCGAGTAGGACGCGGTCGCGGGAGCACCCTCGTCGAGGAAGCTCGTCGCCGTCCGCAGAGGCGTGCGGTTGACCAGCACGCCGTCGCGGTAGACGTTGAACCCCAGGTCCGCCGGATCGGAGCCGAGCAGCCGCCACGACACGAAGTTCCCGTTGCCGTGCACCGACCTGATGCTGACGAGCCCGCGTTCAGGCGGCTCGTCCGCGAACGCCGGGACGCCGCCCGACACCAGAACCATTGCCAGCACTGCAGAATTGAAACGTTTCATGCCGCAACGCTAGCGTCGAACGAGTCGAATGCCTTGTGGCACTTCGGTTTCGACTCGAATTCGACCAGAGGACGTCGAGCGGGCCACACCGTCCTTTGCGGACTTCTAAGCCACCGGTGTCATCCGGCGTCCGACGACGAACCAGAGCAGGCTGCCCAGGAACGGCAGCGCGAACACGACGAGCAGCCAGAGGATCTTCGCGCCGCACCCGATCGGCGCGCCCAGCACGCTGAACAACGCGGCGATCCAGAACACCAGGAGGGCCACGGCACCGAGCGCCACGAGGACGAGGAGGCCTCCCTCGAGCCATCCCGCGTTCTGGTCGGACAGGGCGAACGAAGTGAGCATGCGAAGACCCTACGGCCGTTCGGAGTCATCCCGAGTCGTCCTGAAGGACGATCGCGGCGTACGACCGTGAGCTGATCTCTACTCGACCGCGCACTTCACGTTGTTGAGCGCGAACGCCGTCGGGGGCCGGTGGGTGCCGCGCGAGTTGCCGTTGAACCCGAACTGGACCGACCCGCCCGCCGCGATCTGCCGGTTGTAGCTCAGGTTCGTCGCGCTGACGTACGAGCCGTACTGCCGCGCGGACGCGTCCCACGCCTCGCGCACGCTCTCGCCGTTCGGGAACGCCCACAGCAGCGACCAGCCGTTCACCTTCTCGCTGCCGGTGTTGCGCACGGTCACACTCGCCTGGAAGCCGCCCTGCCACTGGCCGGTGACGCGGTAGGAGACGGCGCACGCCCGCGCGGGCGGAGGCGGTGGCGGTGGGGTGGTCGTCGTGGTGGGTGGCGGTGGCGTGGTCGTCGTCGGAACGGGCTTGGACGTGTCCGACCCCTCGCACGGCGGGCCCCACAGCCCTCGTTTCGCCGCCTTCGCCTCTTCCTGTGCGGCGATCAGCGGGCCGCCGTCCACGCCGTCCGGCCGCAGGGCGCCCTGTTGCACGGACAGCACCGCGTAGTCGGTGCCGTCCTCCAGTTCCAGGTTCACCTCGCCGACCGTCAGCACGGTGTACCGGACGGAGGTCGCGAGCAGAGTCTTCCTGGCGAAGTCGAGCGAGGCCTTCGCGAAGCACTCCTTGGGCTCGGCCAGCAGGGAGATCTGCACCCTCGTGCCGTCGACGAACTCGACGGTCCTGGCGTCGATCACGTCCCGGACCACGGTGAGCACGTTCTGCGGCGGCACGACCTTGCCTACCAGCGTCGGCGCCGTGAACGACGGCGTCGGCACCGGTCGTGGTTCCTCCGCGGCGGGTTCGGCGGTGCACGCCGTGAGCAGCAACAACATCACCAGCAGGTGCCCGCGCGCCACTTCCGCCCCCGACCGTCCACCCGACACGTCCCGCGGGTCCGCCGATCGCCATCGAGTTGCTTGGCACGAAACGACTTACCGCCGCCGTCCACACCGGACGACAGCGACCTCCCGCTGCTGGTCTGTCGGCAGAAGTGATCAGCGCGTTACTCGCCGGGCGCGGCGGCACAGTACACCCGCGGGCTTCCCCAGGCGTTGTCGGCGTCGCGGGCACCGCGCACGTCCTGCAAGGTCAGCAGGTCGACGTCGGCGAGGGCGATCTCGACGTGCTGCGGCGCGTCCCCCGCGCTCGCCTGCCGGGTGGCGATCTCGACGCCGTCGGTCTTGATCACGAACTGCCCGGCACCGCCCCCGGCGGTCGAGGTGGCGTCCTTGCCGACCCAGACGGACAGGCGCGAGCACCTGCCCTTGACGAGCCAGCTCCGGTAGTTGTCCGGCGCGACGCCGGACCCCCGCAGACCGCGCGGGTAGGACTGCTTGCCGATGCCGACCGTCGGCAGGACCTCCTGGCCGCCGCCGGACTCGACGGGCTCGTGCGCGGTGAGGTCGTACCACTGCTCGCCGGGCGGCGTGCTCGTCGGCAGCGTGGCCGGGAGCACCTCGGTCGCCGGGGGCTCGCCGGTGTCCCTCAGCTCGCTGATCAGCACGGCTGTCCCGCCCGCCAGCGCGACCCCGAGAGCAGCGGAGATCCACTTCCAGTGACCACTACCGCCAGTCGTCATGTCCGGCTTTGTCTCGGCCGCGCACCGCTTCGTTACAGCCAGAGACCGACGAGGCCGATCATGAGGAGGAAAGTGACAACGGCCAGGAAGTGCCACGGCGCCAGGTCGACCCACTTGCGCACGCCACCACCGCCGGACGGGGCCGCGGGACGGTGCTTCTCGATCTCCTCGCGGATCTCGGCCTGCAGCCGGTTGCCCCGCAGCGAACTGGCCGCGGACAGGGCGCCCACGACGACGTTGATCCGCTCCCCGTCGGTGGTGACCAGGGTGACCTCGCGGGTCGCCTCGACCGTCGCGAGCGAAGCCCACGGCACCCAGTACGCGCGGAACCAGTTCACCACCAGCACCCCGGACTCGTGGACCTTCACGACGGCGTGCGCGCCGACCATCCACATGAACCAGATGAGCGGCGCCATGATCGCGACGAACTCGGCCTGCTCGCCGAACCCGTTGCCGGGGAACGGGTTGAGCAGCACGTACGCCGTCACGGCGAGCGCCGCCACCGACACCACCCAGCTGAAGGTGTTGTCGAACTTCCTGCGCAACACCGCTTCCACCCTGCCCCGGCCCATGCCGCACACGATAGAACTCGACCATGCGCCTGCAGAACTTCACCGGTCCCGGGCTCGCCGCGCACGTCGAGGAGGCGCGCGCGTCGAACGCCGAGCGCGGGCTCCGCAGAGGGCCGGGCAGCCTGGCCGAGGTGAGCGTGCTCAGGACGCCCGAACCCGACGACAACACGCTGGTCAGCGCCGCCGGCAGGCAGGTGCCCGTCCGCGTCCACCGGCCGTCCGGGCAGGCGAGGGGTGTCTACCTGGACTTCCACGGCGGTGGCTTCTACCTGGGGTCGGCGGCCGACGACGACGCCCGCAACCGGCAGCTCGCGAACGCCCTGCAGGCGGTCGTGGTGAGCGTTCACTACCGGCTCGCACCCGAGCACCCGTGGCCCGCCGCTCCCGACGACGCCGAGACGGCCGCGCTGTGGCTGGCCGAGAACGCCGAACGGGAGTTCGGCACGTCGAGGATGGTCATCGGCGGCTTCTCGGCCGGCGCGACGCTCGCCGTCACGACGCTGCTGCGGCTGCGCGACCAGGGCGACCCCGGGGTGTTCGCCGGGGCAGCCCTGCAGTTCGGCACCTACGACCTGAGCGGCCTGACCCCGGCCGGTCGCAAGATCGCCGACGAGTTCTTCATCGAGGCGTATGCGGGCCACGCGCCGGACCGCACGCACCCGGACATCTCCCCCGTCTACGCCGACCTGCGCGGACTCCCGCCACTGCTGATCGTCGTCGGTGACCAGGACGTGCTGCTCGACGACAACCTCGCGATGGCGGCACGCGTCCTGAGCGCGGGTGGTGAGGTCGAGCTCAAGGTCTACCCCGAGTCGCGGCACGGCTTCACCCGCCGCGACACCGGTATGGCCAGGGCCGCGCGCGAGGACGTTGAGCGGTGGCTGTCGGCACTGCTCTCCTAGACTCCGCAGCGGGACCGGCGATCGACGACGAGGTGGCGGAACGATGGAGCTGGGCGATGTCACGCGGACCACGCTGGCGTGCGTGCGGATCTTCAACGGCGCGCTGGGGCTGTTCGCCGCGGACCGCATGGCGAAGAGCCTCGGCGACGAACTGGGCGACGACAAGCGGTTCGTCTACCCCGCCCGCATGTTCGGCATCCGCACCCTCGTGCTCGGCGTCGACCTGCTGACCCTCAAGAGCACCGACGCGAACGCCCGCCGCGTGCTCCGGCAGGCCGTGCTCATCCACGCCACGGACACCGCGGCCGCCGTGTACGCGGGCAGGCGCGGCGAACTCCCGGCCAAGGCGGCGAAGCTGACCACGATCATCTCCGCGGTCAACACGGGGCTGGCCGTCGTCTCGCTGCTCACGGCGAAGAAGGACGGCTGAGCGGCAGGCGGTGACCGTCGAGATCACCCTGCTCGATGAGGTGAGCGCACGGGTCTGGGGCGCCGACCCGCCCGCGCGGTCCAGGGCCACCCCGCACAGCTGCCTGTCCCGGCCGCGGCACGCCCTGGGCGTCACGCTCACCGCGACCCCGCCGGGTACGTGCCGGCCGCCGAAGAGTCCTCTGTGGACCTGATGCGGTTCAGGAAGCTGCGCGAGGAAGCGGTGGCGAACCGCTCACCGGCGTCGCGGGCGGCTGGGCGGACACCACGCGCGACCTGCTCGTCCGCGAACGCACCGGGGCCGAGTTGGACCTCGCCGACGCCCGCCTCGGCCTCGGCCAGTGCCCCGAACCGCTGGCGGCGATCTCCTGGAGCTGTTCCAAGAGGAGGGTGACGACGGCAGCGGCCGCGTGGCGACGGGCGCTCGCGATGCTCGAACACCAGGACCGCGAGGACGCCGCCGCCCGCGTGCGTGATCGACCGGGGTCCGCCGGACCAGGGTGACTCACGGGCGCGAACGACCCCCTGGCCGCGGAAGTCTGGCTCCTGAACGAAGACCCACCGAGGAGCGGACATGCCGAGCATCACCCTGACCCAGCACACCACCGCGACGCCGGAGCAGTTCGTCGCCGGGCTCACCGACTTCGGCCCCGGCCGCGCGGACCTCTTCCCCAACAGCGCCGACGCCGACCTGCGGGTGCACGAGCGCGGTGACACGTTCGCCGACGTCACCGAGGGGTCCGGCGGCATCTGGGAGCGCCTGCACTACGACTGGTCCGACCCCACCAGGATCGTGCTGACCACCGTCGACTCCAACGTCTGGGGCGGACGGTCCGGCCACACCTACACGTTCACGAAGACCCAGGACGGGACGCTCGTGCACGCCGAGGTCGTGCGGGAAGGCAAGAACTTCAAGGGAAAGCTGCTCGGGCTCTCGCTCGGCCTGCTCGGGCAGAAGGTGCTGGGCGGCGCGCTGGAGAAGACGGTGCGGGCGATCGAGGCCCGCGGTTAGCCCGCCTCCACCGAGTGGGGAACGCCAGCCGGCGCAGCACTTAGGTAAGGGTGCCCTAGGTCCCCGCGGCGGGCGGGAGCTAACGTAGCCCGTCGTGAGCATGGTCGTGGAACAACGCGGGCTCGACCCCGCCCCGGCGCCGGGGAACCCGCACCGGCGCCGCCGACTCGGGCTGGCCGGGCTGCTGGTGCTGCTGGCCGGCGCGGCGGTGCTGTCCCTGGTGGTCGGCACGCGGTCGCTCACGCCGGCCGAGGTGTGGCAGGGCCTGTTCGGTGATCCCGCCGGAGACCAGCGGCTCACCGAGATCACGCTGATCGTGCAGACGCTGCGGGTGCCGCGCACGGTGCTCGCGCTCGTCGCCGGGCTCGCGCTCGGCGTCGCGGGCGCGTTGATCCAGGGCCACACCCGCAACCCCATCGCGGACACCGGTCTGCTCGGCGTCAACGCCGGGGCGTCGTTCGCCGTGGTGTTCTCGATCTTCCTGTTCGGGTTGCAGAACCCGTTGCAGTACCTGTGGTTCGCGATCCTCGGCGCCGGCGCGGCGGGTGTGGTCGTGTTCGGCCTCGCGAGCCTCGGCCGCGGCGCCGGCAACCCGCTGACCCTCGCGCTCGCGGGCCAGGGCGTCACGATCTTCCTCGCGGCCATGACGACCGCCGTCGCGCTCAAGGACACGCAGGCGCTGTTCGTGCTGCGGTTCTGGAACGCCGGGTCGGTGCAGGGCGTCGGGTTCGACGTCATCTGGGTGGCGGCGGCGTTCATCGGGGTCGGCCTGGTGCTGGCGCTGGTGAACCTGCCGGTGATCAACCTGCTCAACCTCGGTGACGACGTCGCGCGCGGCCTCGGCGTGAACATCGTGGCGGGACGGACCGTCGGCGTCCTCGCCGTCACGTTGCTCGCGGGCGCGGCCACGGCGGCGTGCGGCCCGATCGCGTTCCTCGGGCTGATGGTCGCGCACCTCGCGAGGTGGTTCACCGGCCCCGACTACCGCTGGCTCGTTCCGTACGCGGGGTTGCTCGGCGCTGCCGTGCTGCTGCTCGGCGACATCGCGGGACGGCTGGTCGTGCGACCGGCCGAACTGCAGGCGGGCATCGTCATCTCCCTCATCGGCGCCCCGTTCTTCGCGGTGCTGGTCTGGCTCGGGAAGTTCAGGCAGGCATGATCGACGAAGCTCCCGCCCTGCACCGCGGCGTCCGCGTCGGCGGCTGGTCCTGGGTCTGGCGGCCGTGGATCGTGCTGGTCACGGTCGCGCTGGCCGCGCTCACGTTCCTCGTCTTCTGCATTTCGATCGCGGTCGGCGACTTCACCATCGAACTGCCCGCGGTGTTCCGCACGCTGATCGGGCAGGGCGAGCGGGTCGACGAGTTCGTGATCATGGACCTGCGCCTGCCGCGCTCGTTGATCGGCCTGATCGTCGGCGCGGCGCTCGGCATCTCCGGCGCGCTGACCCAGTCGATCGCCCGCAACGCGCTGGCCAGCCCGGACGTCCTCGGCATCACCGGCGGCGCGAGCGCGACGGCGGTGTTCGTCGTGACGGCCGGCGGTGGCGCGGCGCTGGGCGGTGCGATCGGCCTGCCGGCGGCGGCGCTCACCGGCGGTCTGCTGACCGGGTTCCTCGTCTACTTCCTGGCATGGAAGAAGGGCATCGACGGGTTCCGGCTGATCCTCATCGGCGTCTCGGTCAACGCGGTCATGCAGGCGCTCACGACGTGGCTGCTGGTGCTGGCGGACATCCGCGACGTCGCGCGCGCCCAGGTGTGGCTGGTCGGGTCGCTCGACTCGCGGTCGTGGCCGCAGGTGTGGAGCTCGCTGTGGATCACGCTGGCGCTGGTCCTCGTGGTCCTCGTCACGTCGTTCCAGATGCAGCCCATGCACTTCGGTGACGACGTCGCGGCCGGTCTCGGCGTCCGGTACTCGGCGGTGCGCGCGGTTCTGCTGCTGTGCGCGGTGCTGCTGGCCGGTGTCGCGGTGAGCGCGGCGGGCCCGGTGCCGTTCGTGGCCCTGGTCGCGCCGCAGATCACCATGCGGTTGCTGCGCTCGCCGGTGCCGCCGTTGATCGCGTCCGGGCTGTTCGGGTCGTTGCTGCTGCTCGGCTCGGACCTGATCGCACGGGTCGTGCTGCCCTACGAACTGCCCGTCGGCATCGTGACGGCGATCATCGGTGGTCCGTTCCTCGTGTACCTGCTCGTCCGGGCCAACACGAAGCGCGCTGTCTGAGGCAAGCCTGCATTAAGTAAGGTTGCCCTATGACCGCGTTGCGCAACGATGCCGCCCGACTGGGTGCCGAGGGCGTCACGGTCGGGTACGCCGATCGGGTCGTGCTCGACAACCTGGACGTCGCGATCCCGACCGGGGTGATCACCACGGTGATCGGGCCGAACGGCTGCGGCAAGTCGACGCTGCTGCGGACGCTGTCGAGGTTGCTCAAACCGCGCCAGGGCACGGTGCTGCTCGACGGCCACGACATCGCGCGACTGCGGACCAAGGACGTCGCGAAGCGGATGGGCCTGCTGCCGCAGACCCCGATCGCGCCGGAGGGCCTGACGGTCTCCGACCTGGTGGCGCGCGGCCGGCACCCGCACCAGAGCTGGGTGCGGCAGTGGTCGAGCGACGACGCCGAGGTGGTCGCGAAGGCGTTGCACATGACCGGGGTGGCCGATCTCGCGCACCGCCCGGTCGATTCGCTGTCCGGCGGGCAACGGCAACGCGTGTGGATCTCCATGACGCTCGCCCAGGGCACCGATCTCCTGCTGCTGGACGAGCCGACGACCTACCTGGACCTCGCGCACGCGATCGACGTGATCGACCTCGTCGACGACCTGCACGAGGGCGGCTGCACGATCGTCATGGTGCTGCACGACCTGAACCTCGCCGTGCGGTACAGCGACAACCTGATCGTGATGAAGTCGGGATCGATCGTCGCGCAGGGACATCCGAGCGAAGTGATCACCAGCGAGCTGCTGCTGGACACGTTCGGCCTGCAGGCCAAGGTGATCGACGACCCGGTGAGCGAACGGCCGTTGATCGTCCCCATCGGCCGGACCCACGTGGTATCGAAGAGTGACCAAGACCTTGGTTAGCCTGCCCTAACCGGGTGATAAGGTTCGGCTGTCCTAATTTCCCCCGCCGCGTGGGCAGCGAAGAACGAGGTGCCGAATGGGCCAGAGAACGACCATGACCTGGAAGCGGCTGACCGCCGTGGCAGCAGCCGCGCTGGTCGGTGCCGGCCTCCTCGCCGGGTGCGGTTCTTCCACGCCTGCGACGACTCCCGACACGAACACCGCCGCCGGTGGCACGTTCCCGACCAAGGTCGAGCACTTCTTCGGCACGACGGAGATCAAGGAAGCGCCCAAGCGCGTCGTCTCCCTCGGCTACACCGACGACCAGACGCTCCTCGCGCTCGGCGTCGTCCCGGTCGGCATGGTCGACCAGTACCCGAACCCCGAGGGCAAGTCGCCCGACATCAACACCCAGTGGCCGTGGGTGAAGGACAAGTGGGGCTCGACCAAGCCCGAGGTCATCATGAAGAACGGCGACACCGAGCCGAACTTCGAGAAGATCGCCGAGCTGCGCCCCGACCTGATCGTCGCCGTCTACTCCGAGGCGACCCAGGAGTGGTACGACAAGCTCACCAAGATCGCCCCCACCGTCGGCCGCACCAAGGAGGAGAAGGAGCCCTTCTCCGCCAAGTGGCAGGACAACGCGTTGCAGGTCGCGAAGGCGATCGGCAAGGGTGACGAGGGCGCGAAGGCCATCAAGGCGATCGACGACAAGCTCGCCGAGGCCAAGAAGGCGAACCCGGCGTGGGCGAACGAGACCGCCGTCGTCGCGTCCTGGTACAAGGACGCCATCGGCCCGTTCGCGACGACCGACGTGCGCGGCCAGGTCATCACCGGCATCGGCTTCAAGGGCAACACCAAGGTCGACGAGCTCGCGGGTGGCAAGTTCTTCGTGTCGCTGTCCCCCGAGCGCATCGACGTGATGAACGTGGACCGCATCTTCATCATCAACGACGAGGCGGACACGAAGGCGCTCAAGAACTTCGAGCTCTTCAACAACCTGCCCGCGGTGAAGGCCGGCAAGGTCCACTACATCCTCGACAGCGAGGGCGCGGCCATCGGTGCCGCGATCTCGCAGGCCACCCTCGCGTCCATGCCGTACGCGGTGGACGAGCTCGTCAAGGCCGCCAAGTCCGTCAGCTGATCCTCGTTCTGACACAACAGTTCCAGTGAGAGGCCTCCCCTCGTGACCACGAGTCTGCCCGGCGCCCCGGCGAAGATCCTGCGCACGGCGTCCGGGCGGGAGGCCTCCCGCTGGGTGTACGAGCACTGCCGCGGCGCCCCCGTCCTGCCGATCGCCACCGTGCTGGCGACGGTGGTGGGGGCGGTGCTGCAGATCGTCCCGGTGTTCCTGCTGGGCACCGTGGTGGACGGCGTCGTGCAGGGCCGCGACGCGTCGATCCTCTGGACGATCGGCATCGCGACCGTCGTCTCGGCCCTCGCGGGCGCGGTGATGACGGCCGTGTCGACCTACCTCGTCGGCCGGGTGGGCGCGGAGATGCTGGCGCGCCTGCGGGAAGGCGCGGTCCGCGCGGTGCTCGGGATGCCGAGCGCGCGGATCGAGGAGGTCGGCCGCGGTGACGTGCTCTCGCGCGTCGGTGACGACGTCGCCGTCATCTCCAAGGGTTTCCGCACGGCCATCCCGACGATCTTCTCGGCGGTCGTGCTGGTCGTGATCGCGACCGCGGGCATGTTCGGCCTCGACTGGCGGCTCGGCCTCGCCGGTGCGTGCGCGCTGCCCGCGTACTGGCTCGCGCTGCGCTGGTACCTGCCGCGCTCGCAACCGCTCTACCGCGCCCGGTCCGAGGCGCAGGCCGACCGCGCGCAGGCGTTGATCAGCGGCCTGGACGGCATCGAGACCGTCCGCGCCTACCGCCTGGAGAACGCCTTCCGCGACCGGGTGACCGCGGAGTCGTGGCGGGTGCGCGACATCGGCATCGAGGTGTTCCGCTTCTTCGGCCGGTTCATCGGGCGGGAGAACCGCGCCGAGTTCATCGGTCTCGGCCTGATCATCGTCGTCGGCTACTTCCTGGTGACGAACGGGCAGTCGTCGCTGGGCCAGGTCTCCGTGGCGGCGCTGCTGTTCCACAAGCTGTTCGTCCCGCTCGGCCTGATCATGGCGTTCTTCGACGAGGCGCAGAAGTCCGGCGCCGGGCTGACGCGGCTGGTGGGCGTGCTCAGCGAGTCCGGCGGCGACGACCTCGTGCGCAGCGCGGTGGCCGTCGACGCGGACGCGCGGCCGTTGCCGGTGTCGGTGCGCGGGCTTTCCTTCCGCTACCCCGATTCCGAGCACGACGTACTGTCCGGCGTCGACCTGGAGATCCCCGCGGGAACCTCGCTCGCCCTGGTGGGCGCGACGGGCGCGGGCAAGACCACCCTGGCCGCGCTGGTGGCCGGGACGGGCACGCCGCTGACCGGATCCGTGCACATCGGGTCGTCCGATCTCGCCTCGCTGGACGAGGCCGGTTCCCGCGCGCTGGTCAGCATCCTGACGCAGGAGGCGCACGTCTTCGCCGGTCCGCTGGCCGAGGACCTGCGGCTCGCGGCGCCGGACGCGACCGACGACGAGTTGATGGACGCGTTGCGGACGGTCGGCGCGGACGCGTGGGTCTCGGCGTTGCCGTCCGGGTTGCAGACCGACGTCGGCGAGGGCGGCGAACGCCTCGACGTGACCAAGGTCGCGCAGATCGCGTTGGCGCGCCTGGTGCTCGGCCGTTCCCCCGTCGTCGTGCTGGACGAGTCGACGGCGGAGGCGGGCAGCCAGGGTGCCGCCGCGCTGGAACGCGCCGCGCTCGCGGCCTGCCGGGGCCGCACCACACTCCTGGTCGCGCACCGCCTGACCCAGGCCATCGCGGCGGACCGGATCGCCGTGCTCGACGCGGGTCGTGTGCTGGAACAGGGAACTCACGAAGAACTCGTGGCGCGTGACGGGCGTTACGCGGCACTTTGGGCCGCTTGGCGATTCGGAAGCGCAAATACTTAGGTTAGGCTACCTTCACCGATCGTGAAGGGATGGCTGAGTCGTCGATGGAACAGATGGCCGACCGTGACGTACTTCTTTCGACCGCCCGGATCGCCTCCATCCGGCGCCGTGCCGGTGAGTACCCGCAGCGGACCATCGCCGTGGCGAGCGGCGTAGCGCTGTCGTTCTGGGCGAACCCCGGACTGGTGGTCGAAGGCTTCGACCTCACGCCCTCGTCGTTGTTCAGCGACCTGCTCGTGTGGGCCGACAAGGGCCAGGCGTGGGACGTGCTCGAACGTCCCGGCGGCTGGGCCGTTCCCGTCCCGGACGGGGTCGACCCGGGTGAGGCCCAGCGCGTGCTGGACGACCTCGCCGAGTTCCCGAACCGCGCGCTCGGTTCGCTGACGTCGCAGACGCTCGACGAACGCCTCGCGGAGCTCGTTCGCTGGAACGACAACGAGTTCCCGCGCGAACGGCCGAGCATCGTCTCCCTGTTCCGCACCCAGGCCTCCGAACGCCCGGACGCCGTCGCGATCAACGACGGGGACCGCGCGTTCACCTACGGCGAGGTGCTGGCCAGGTCCAACCAGCTCGCGCGGCACCTGCTGGCGCTCGGGCTGCGGACCGAGCAGGTCGTCGGCATCTCGCTCGACCGCTCCGCCGAGATGGTGGTCGGCCTGCTCGCGGTGCTGCAGGCCGGGGGCGCGTTCGTGCCGCTGGACCCGCAGTGGCCGGCGTCCCGGCGCGAGTCCGTGATCACCGACGCGCAGGTCGTCCTGCTCCTCGGGTCCGGCCAGGAGGGTGAGCCGCCGGCCGTCGCGGTGGACCTGGCGGACTGGGGGTTCTCGTCGTACTCCGGTGAGCCGGCCGATGTCGCGATCCAGGGCGCGCAGCTCGCGTACGTGATGTTCACGTCCGGCTCGACCGGCCGCCCCAAGGGCGCGATGATCCGGCACGAGGCGATCAGCGAGCGCCTGCTGTGGCAGGTGCACCAGATCCTCCACTTCGGACACTCCGACGCGTCGCTGTTCAAGGCGCCGCTGTCGTTCGACATCTCGATCAACGAGATCTTCCTGCCGCTGGTGTGCGGCGGCCGGACCGTGGTCGTGCGCTCCGGTGGTGAGCGCGACCCGCACCACCTGCTGGCGACGATCGACCGGCACCGCGTGACGTTCGTGTACCTGGTGTCGTCGATGCTGGACGTGCTGCTGAACATCGCGGGCGACGGCGAGCTGGCGAGCCTGCGGCACGTGTGGTGCGGCGGCGAGGTGCTCACCCCCGAGCTGTACGACCGGTTCCGCACGCAGCTCGACATCCCGATGTACCACGGCTACGGCCCGGCCGAGGCCACGATCGGCGTCTCGCACGTGATCTACCGGGGCGAGGCCGAGCGGCTGTCGACGTCCATCGGCAAGGCCAACCCGAACACCGACCTGTACGTGCTGGACGACGAGCTGCGGCCGTGCCCGGTCGGCGTCGGCGGCGAGCTGTACATCGGCGGGTTCCTGCTGGGGCGCGGGTATGTGAACGCTCCCGGGCTGACGGCGTCGCGGTTCGTCGCGAACCCGTTCGCGTCCGACGGCTCCCGGTTGTACCGGACCGGTGACCTGGCGCGGTTCGCTCCGGACGGGTCGCTCGACTTCCTCGGCCGCGTCGACAACCAGGTCAAGATCCGCGGCATGCGCCTCGAACTGGAGGACGTCGAGGTCGCGCTGGCCGAGCACCCGCGGGTGCGGCACACCTGCGTCGTGGTGCGGAAGAACTCGGCGGGCGGCAACTACCTCGTCGGGTACGTGGTGCCGTCGGACGAGTCGCTGACCTCGGATGCCGTGAAGCAGTGGGCGGTCGAGAACCTCGTCGAGTACATGGTTCCGGCGCACGTCGTGGTGCTGAGCGAATTCCCCTTGACCGCCAACGGGAAGCTCGACCGGCGCGCGTTGCCCGAACCCGTCGTCGAGACCGGCCCGGTGACCGCCGCCGAGACCGACGACGAGGCCGTGATCTGCGCGGCCGTGGCGTCGGTGCTGCGGGTCGAGCAGGTCGGCGCCGACCAGGACTTCTTCGAACTGGGTGGCGACAGCATCCTCGCGATCTCGCTGCTGTCGGCGTTGCGTGCGGAGGGCGTGTTCGTCACCGCCACCCAGATCTTCGTGAACCGCACCCCGCGGGCGCTGGCCGCCGTCGCGTCGCGGGACGGTGCCGCCGCCGTCGACCACGACGACGTGCCGACCGGGCCGGTCGCCGGCCTGCCGATCGTGCAGTGGCTCGGGGAGACCACCGACGCGATCGACGGGTTCGTGCAGTCGGTCGTGCTCAACACGCCCGCCGAGCTCACAGCTGAGTCGTTGACCGCGATCCTGGACGCGGTCGTCGCGCGGCACGACATGTTGCGCGCCAAGCTCGTCCGGGGTGCCGCCTGGTCGTTCGACATCCCCGCGGACGGGCCCGCCTCGTGGGAGCAGAGCGACGCTCCGCTGGAGGAGTGCGTCGCCGCCGCCACCGAGGGGCTGGACCCGGACGCCGGGATCATGCTGCGCGCGGTGTGGCGTCCCGCCGCCCGGCAGCTGGTGATCGTGATCCACCACGTCGTGATCGACGGCGTGTCGTGGCGGATCCTGTTCGACGACCTGGCGCTGGCGTGGCAGCAGGTGTCGTCCGGTGCCCCGATCGAGCTGCGGCCGGTGGGCACGTCGTTCCGGCGCTGGACCCAGCTGCTGGAGCAGGCCTCGTTCGACGCGGACCGCTCCTACTACTCGCGGGAGCTCCCCGGTGTCGACCAGCTGATCGGCCGTCGCGCGCTGTCCGACGCCGATGTCGTCGCGGGCGAACGGATGCGCACGTTCACAGTGGGTTCCTCGGCCACCGCCGCGCTGCTCGGCGACGTGCCGGCGTCGTTCCACGCGAAGGTCAACGACGTCCTGCTGACCGGGCTCGCGGTGGCGCTGGCCCGATGGCGGCGCGACCTCGGCCAGGACCAGACGTTCGCGCACGTCGAGTTGGAGGGCCACGGCCGGGAAGGCCGGTTCGTGCCGCTCGACCCCGACCTGTCGCGCACGGTCGGCTGGTTCACGACGTTGTTCCCGGTCGTGGTCGACCCCGGCACCGGCGATCTCGGCTCGGCGTTGAAGCGGGTGAAGGAAGACCTCGCCCGGGTGCCGAGCAACGGTGTTTCGTACGGCGCGCTGAAGTACCTGGGTGACGCGCGGTTCGACGCGTCGCGGCCGCAGGTGCTGTTCAACTACCTCGGCCGGTTCGCCGGGGGTGCGACCGGTGACTGGCAGCTCGCGGAGAACGCCGGGCAGCTCGGCGAGAAGCGCGACCCGGCGATGCGGCTGCCGCGCGCGCTGGAGTTCAACGCCTCCGCCGAGCCCGGTGCCGATGGTGGCGTCGAGCTGGTCACCGTGATCTCGTGGCCCGACGGGGTGTTCTCCGACGACGACGTCTCGGTGATCGGCTCGTACTTCGTGCAGGCGCTGGAAGGGCTGGCCGCGCTGACGTCCGGCGGCCACTCCCCCAGCGACTTCGACCTCGTCCCGCTGTCCCAGTCCGATGTGGACTCGCTGGATTCCCCGTCGTTGCGGGACGTCCTGCCGCTGACGCCGTTGCAGGAGGGTCTGTACTTCCACTCGGTGTTCGACGACTCGTCGGCGCACCGGTACGTCGAGCAGCAGTTGCTGACCCTGACCGGGCCGGTCGACGCGCGGGCGTTGGAAGCGGCGGCCACTCGGGTGCTGGAGCTGTTCCCGAACCTCGCGGCCCGGTTCGTCGGGCTGGACGACGGGCGCGTGGTCTCGGTGCTGGAGTCGGGGGTCCGTCCCGCCTTCTCCACCGTGGACGGTCAGGGCATGACCGACGAGGAGATCCGGGAGTACGCCGAACGCGACCGCGTGGCCGGGTTCGACCTCGCCCGCGGCCCGTTGATGCGCTACACGCTGATCCGCGTGGCGCCGCAGCGGTTCGTGCTCGTGCAGACCGTGCACCACATCATCGCGGACGGCTGGTCGGTGCCGCCGATGCTGCGCGCGTTGATGGCCGAGTACGCCGCTCCTGGTTCGGTGCACCCGCGCGGCAGTTACGCCGACTACGTGCGGTGGCTGGTCGGTTCCGATGTGGCGGAGAGCGACCGGGTGTGGGCGGCGGAACTCGCCGGGCTGCCCGGGCCGTCGTTCGTGGCGGAGGGGCACGAACCCTCCGAGCTGTTCGCGGACATGGTGGTCGACGCTCCCGCCGGGCTGGACGCGGCCGTGCGGTCGGCCGGGGTGTCGCTGAGCGTGGCCGTGCACAGCGCGTGGGGCGTGACGCTGGGATCGTTGCTGGGCAGCCAGGACGTGGTGTTCGGCTCGACGGTATCCGGCCGGGACGCGGACGTGCCCGGCATCGACGAGATGGTCGGCCTGTTCATCAACACGATCCCGGTGCGGGTGGGGTGGTCCGCCGGTTCGTCCGCCCGGTCGTTGCTCGATGCGGTGCGTTCACACCAGACCGCGGTGCTGCCGCACCAGCACGTGTCGCTGACCCGCATCGGCCGCCAGGCCCCGCACGGGTCGGCGTTCGACACGCTGGTGGTGTTCGACGTGGCCACCGACGTGACGGCGCTGGAAGGCCCGTTCCAGATCGAGTCGGTCGTGAACGAGGGCGCCTCGCACTACCCGTTGACACTGGTGGTCGAGCGCGGCCTGGACGGCGCGTTGCGGTTCAACCTCATCCACGACACGACCGTGGTGCGCACGGAGGTGGCGCGCGCGATCGTCGAGGCGTTCTCCTCTGCCCTGGACTCGTTGCTGCGGCTGGAGAACATCCCCGCGGTGTCGCTGGGAACGGCGCGTCCGGCTGCGGAGGTCGTCCCGGCCACGCTGGCGGAGCTGTTCGACGCCGCTGCTCGGCGCGACCCGTCCGCTCGTGCCGTCACGATGTGCCACCTCGACGGCAGCGCCGAGGGCCTGTCCTACGGCATGCTGGCCGACGCCAAGAACCGCCTGGCCCGCACCCTGGTCAACGCCGGTGTCTCGCCGCGCGACCGGGTGGCCGTGGCGATCGGTCGTTCGCTGCACCAGGTCGTGGCCCTGGTCGGCATCGTGTCGGCCGGCGCCGCCTACGTGCCGCTGGACCTCGCGTACCCGGACGAACGCCTGCAGTACGTCCTCGCCGACTCGGCACCCCAGGTCGTGCTCGTCGAACGTGAACAGCGCGCCCGCTTCGAAGGTCTGCTGGCCGCCGCGGGTGTCCCGGCGCGCGTGCTCGTGTACGGCGAGGAGGTGCCCGGCGAGGCGCGGCTGCCCGCGTTCGACTGGCGCACCCCGGCGTACGTGATCTACACGTCGGGCTCGACCGGCAAGCCCAAGGGCGTCGTCGTCCCGCACTCCAGCGTCGTGTCGCTGCTGGCGAACACCCAGCCGGACATGGACTTCGGCCCGTCCGACGTGTGGACGCAGTTCCACTCGTACTCGTTCGACTTCGCCGTCTGGGAACTCTGGGGCGCGCTGGTCCACGGTGGCGAACTGCTCGTCCCCGACCACGGCCTGACCCGCTCGCCGGTCGACTTCCACGCCCTGGTGCGGTCGCGGGGTGTGACCGTGCTCAACCAGACGCCTTCGGCCTTCTACCAGTTCATCGAGGCGGACCGGCTGGCCGAGCCGTTGCCCGCGCTGCGCCGGGTGATCTTCGGCGGCGAGGCCCTGGAACTGTCGCGGCTGCGCCCGTGGGTGTCGCGCTACGGCGTCGGTCGTCCCGAGCTCGTGAACATGTACGGCATCACCGAGACCACGGTCCACGTGACGCACCGCGTGCTCGACGACGCGGACTTCGCGTCCGGCCGTGAGGTCTCGCCGATCGGTGGTCCGATCCCCGGTCTGCGCACGTACCTGCTGGACGCTTCGTTGCGTGCGGTCGCTCCCGGACAGGTGGGCGCGATCTACGTCGCCGGCGCGCAGCTTTCCCTCGGCTACCACAACCGGCCCGGGCTGACCTCGTCGCGCTTCGTGGCGGACCCGTTCGCCGCGGACGGTTCGCTGATGTACAACTCGGGCGACCTGGCGCGCCGGACGCTGGACGGCTCGTTGGAGTTCGTCGGGCGTGCCGACGACCAGGTGCAGCTCAAGGGGTTCCGGATCGAGCTGGGCGAGGTGGAGTCGGCGATCCGGGCCGTGCCCGGTGTGGTGGACGTGGCCGTGACGGTCGCCGCCACCGCCGACCACCTGGTGGCGCACGTCGTGGGCACGCCTTCAACGGACCTCGCGGTCGCGTTGGGGTCTTCGTTGCCGGCGCACATGGTGCCCGCTCGGGTGCTTTCGCTGGCGGCGTTGCCCTTGACGGTCAACGGGAAGCTGGACCGGCGCGCGTTGGAGGAGCAGGCGCTCGTCGCGGACGACGCGCCGGCGCTCGCCTCCGCGGACACCGCCGCGGTCGACTCGCTGGTGTCGATCTTCGCCGACGTGCTGCCGGGTGTGGCCGTCGACGCCGACACGGACTTCTTCGTGGCCGGTGGGGACAGCATCATTGCGATCGGGGTGGTGAACCGGGCCCGCGCGGCCGGGGTGCAGATGGCGCCCCGGGACCTGTTCCTGCACAAGACGCCTCGGGCGCTGGCGGACCGGTTCGCGGTTGCTCCGGCGCCTGCCGTGGTCACCGAGGTCGTGGACCTGCCGGTGGTGCCGACGCCGATCGTGCTGCGCCAGCGGGAGCTGGGTGGGGAGCTGCGGCTGTTCGCTCAGGCTCGGCAGGTGGCGTGCGGCAGCTTGGCGCAGGCCCGGCGGGTGGCAGGGGCGCTGGTGTCGGCGCACGCGGCCCTCCGCATGCGCCTCACGGTGACGGACGGCGCGTGGTCGTTCGGAATCGATCCCGACTCGCGGGCCCCCTGGGGGGATCGGGTCCCCACTCCCATCGTCTCAAGCGGGTCCGACAGTTCTGGCGATCTTGAGTCCGGCCTGGTCGTGGTGGCCTCCACCGACGACCTCGACGCCGCCGCCGACGAGGCCGCCCGCCGCCTCGACCCCGAGTCCGGTGTCATGGCCGCCTTCACCTACCTCGAAGCCGCCCAGACCCTGGTCATCGTCGTCCACCACCTGGCCGTCGACGCCGTTTCCTGGCTGATCCTCCTCGACGACGCCGAAACCGCCCTCCAGGACAAGCCCCTGGCCCCCACGACGACCCCGTTCGGCACCTACACCAGCGCCCTCACCCTGCAGGCCCAGCACACCACCGGCCTGCGCCGCTGGATCGAGGTGCTCGACACCCCGTCGCTCACCCCGCACGTCGGTGACCAGCGCGAGGTCGCCGTCACGCTGTCGGCCGAGATCACCGACCGGGTCGTCCACACCGCACCCCAGGCCCTGGACCTCGGCCTCACCGAACTCCTGGCAGGCGCGCTCCGCACCGCCCTCACCGAGATCCAGGCGACCCCCACGGACCTGGTGATCGAACTGGAACGCCACGGCCGCGTGCCCGTCGAGGAGCACCACGACTACACGCGCACCGTCGGGTGGTTCACGTCCATCGCGCCGGTCCGGCTGAGCCCGCACACCGACCCCGTCGAGGCCGCGCGCGAGCTCACGGACAACCAGCCGGACGAGGCGAGCCACGTCGGCTACGGGCAGCTCCGGTACCTCAACCCGCAGACGGCGCCGGTGCTCGCCGCGCTGCCACGGCCGCAGGTGTTGTTCAACTACCTCGGGCGCGGCAGTGAGGCGCAGGCGTTGCACCTCGACACGGGGGCGCAGCCGAGTCCGTACGCCGTCGAGGTCAACTGCTGGGTCGACACCACCACGAACAGCCTGAAGGCGACGTTCGCGCTCACCGAGGACGTGTCGGACGAGGTCGCGGCGCGCTGGTTGCTGGCGCTCGAGAGGATCGCGGACGCCAGCACCACGGCGACCAGGACGGCGCCGTTGTCGCCGTTGCAGCGCGGGCTGTACTTCCAGGCGCTCAGCGCGGCCGGGCACTACGTGGCGCAGAGCTACTTCGCGTTCGACCGCAGGCTCGACGCCGAGAAGCTCGGCAAGGCGCTGGAGCACGTCATCGCGAGGCATCCGGTGGTGGGAGCCGGGTTCGCGGACGAGGACGGCACGCCGGTCCAGGTGCTCAACCGCGCCGGCAAGGTCGAGGTGCGCACGGTCGACGTGCTCAACCAGGACGCCGTCGCGTCGCTGCGCACCGAGGACCGGGCCACGGGCTTCGACCTCGAACGGCCGCCGCTCGTCCGGCTCACCGTGCTCAGGCTGCCGGACGGCCGGGACGCGTTGCTGTTCAGCTACCACCTGCTGCTGTGGGACGGCTGGTCGCGCGAGATCGTGTTGCGCGACCTGTTCGGGGCCTACCAGGCGTTGCTGACCGGGCAGGCGCCGACGACCGAGGCGGCGCCGAGCTTCGAGAACCACTGCCGGCAGCTGGCGCGCAAGGACCAGCAGGCCGCGGAACGGTTCTGGGCCGACTACCTCGCCGACCTGCCGGGGCCGACGCTGCTGGGCGACGGGTCCACTTCGGACACATTGCCGACGAAGATCGTGCGCACGCTGTCCGAAGAGGACTCGGACCGGATCCGCGCCACCGCGAGCCGCAACGGGGTCACGCTCAACTCCGTCGTCACGGGCGCGCTCGGCCTCCTGCTCGGCAGCGAGACGGGACGGGGTGACGCGGTCTTCGGCGTCACGGTCTCCGGCCGCGAGGAGGAGGGCACCGAGGGCATCGTCGGCGTGCTGCTCAACACCGTGCCGATGCGGATCTCGGCTCAGCCGCAGGACACGACCCGGGCCTTCCTCGAGAACGTGCAGGCCTCGCGGGTCGACGCCATGGAGCACGAACACGTCGGGCTCGGCGAGATCCAGCGGGCGAGCGGCGCCGACCAGCTGTTCGACACCCTGTTCGTGTTGCAGAACTTCCTGGACGACAGCACGTTCGACGAGCTGAACGCACGGAACGGGATCGTCGAGCACGAGTCGGAGGACTCGACGCACTACCCGTTCACCTGGGTGGTCACGCCGGGCAGGCAGCTCACGGTCAAGCTCGAGTACCGGCCCGAGGTCACCGAACCCGAGCAGGCGCACCGGTTGTTCGACGAGTACGTCAGGATCCTCGGCGACCTCACGCACGCCGAAGCGCTCGGCGCGGTCGCCGGCACCGGACCGGAGCCGGAACTCAACCCCGCCACCGACTTCGGCGACCTCACCGTGGTCGACCTGTTCGACCAGGCGGCGGACCGCAACCCGGACCGGACCGCTCTCGTCGCGCACGGGAAGACGATGACGTTCGCGGAACTCCGGGACCGCAGCCGCCACCTCGCGGGAGTCCTGAAAACCCGCGGCATCGGCACGGAGACGCCGGTCGCCATCGCGGTGCCGAGGTCGCTCGACTGGGTCGTCGCGTTGTTCGGCATCCTGCGCTGCGGCGCCGCCTACGTGCCGCTGGAGCTCGACCACCCGGACGAGCGCATCGCCGCGATCATCGACGACGCCCGGCCGAAGCTGATCATCACGACCTCGAAGGTCGCCCCGCGCATCCAGGGTGAGACGTTCGTGCTCGACGAGCCGTGGCCGGACGCCGAACCGCACATCACCTTCAACGAGAACGACCCCAACCGGCTCAAGCACGCCGCCTACACGATCTACACCTCCGGCAGCACCGGCAAGCCGAAGGGCGTCGTCACCGAGTACGCGGGCCTGACCAACATGCTCGTCAACCACCAGCGCCGGATCTTCGAACCGGTGCTGGCCGAGCACGGGCACCGGACGTTCCGGATCGCGCACACCGTGTCGTTCGCGTTCGACATGTCGTGGGAGGAGTTGCTCTGGCTCGCCGACGGCCACGAGGTGCACATCTGCGACGAGGAACTGCGCCGCGACGCGACCGGCCTGGTCGAGTACTGCCTGGCACACGAGATCGACGTCATCAACGTGACGCCGACCTACGCGCAGCAGCTCGTCGCGGAAGGCCTGCTGGCGAACGAGGAGCACAAGCCCGCACTGGTGCTGCTGGGCGGTGAGGCGGTCACACCGGCGCTGTGGCAGCAGCTCGCCGACACCCCCGGCACGATCGGCTACAACCTCTACGGCCCGACCGAGTACACGATCAACACGCTGGGCGTCGGCACGTTCGACTGCGTCGACCCGGTGGTCGGCGTGGCGATCGACAACACCGACGTCTACGTGCTCGACCCGTGGCTGCGGCACGTGCCGGACGGCGTTCCCGGCGAGCTGTACGTGTCGGGTGTCGGCATCGCGCGCGGCTACCTCGGACAGCCCGGGCAGTCCGCCGAACGGTTCGTCGCCTGCCCGTGGGTCCCGGGGCAGCGGATGTACCGGACGGGTGACCTCGTGATCAGGCGCGCGGACGGCAACCTGCTCTACCTCGGCCGTACCGACAAGCAGGTCAAGATCCGCGGCCACCGCGTCGAACTCGGCGAGGTCGAGGCGCGGTTCGCCGCCCACGGCAGCGTCCGGTTCGTCGCCGCCGTCGCGCAGGCCGACCCCCAGGTCGACGGCGCGTACCGGCTCGCCGCGTACCTGGTGCTCGACGACGGCGCCGACATCCCGTCGATCGCGGCCGAGGTCGGCGCCGGCCTGCCGGACTACCTGCGCCCCACGCACTTCGCCCAGGTCGACGCGATCCCGCTCACGGTCAACGGCAAGGCGGACACCTCGGCCTTGCCCGAGGCGCGTCCGCTGGGCACGCTGATGACCAAGGTCGAGGACCGCGAGCTGACCGGGACCGAGACCGTCGTCCGCGAGCTGTTCGCGGAGGCGCTCGATCTCGACGAGGACGAGGTGGGCATGACGAACGGCTTCACCGAACTGGGCGGGCACTCGATGCTCGCGGTGCGGCTGATCGGCCTGCTGCGCCGCGAGTTCGGCCCCGTCGTCACGATCCGCGACCTGATGTCCCTCTCCACCCCCGAAGCGATTGCGCGCCACGTTGACGAACACTGAAGTCCGCACCGGCAAGGAGATCCTGCGGATCGCCCTGCGCCGCAACCGCGGAGCCATGACCGGTGGAACCCTGCTCATGGGGTCCTACCAGGCCGCCGAGACCGCCGTCCCGATCCTGCTCGGCGTGATCGTCGAGTACGCCCTGCGCGGCGGGCGGCTCAGCTCGCTCGGGCTGGCGCTGCTCGCGCTCGGGCTCGTCATGGCGACGGTGTCGTACTCGTGGCGGTTCGGCATGCGGATCCTGCAGAAGGCGAACACCACGGAGGCGCACCGGTGGCGCGTCGCCGTCGCCGACCGCGGCCTGCAGCCGGTGGCGCGCGAGGTCGACCTGAAGTCCGGCGAGGTCCTCACCATCGCCACCGAGGACGCCGACCAGACGGCGGACATCATCGAGGTGGTGCCGCTGCTGATCAGCTCGCTGGTGTCGGTGGTGATCACCGGCGTGGTGCTGGCGGTGATCAGCGTGCCGCTGGGCGTGCTGGTGTTCGCCGGCACGGCGGCGATCCTCTCCGTGCTGAGCGTGATGTCCCGGCGGATCGGCGCGAGCACCCAGGTGCAGCAGGCGAAGGTCGCGCGGGCCGGCGCGAAGGTGTCGGACCTGATCGCGGGACTGCGGCCGCTGCACGGGTTCGGCGGCAGCTACGCGGCGTTCCAGGCGTACCGGCGGGTGAGCACCGAGGCGAAGAAGCAGTCGATCGTCGTGGCGCGGGTCAACGGCGTCTACGCGGGACTGGGGCTGGCGCTCAACTCGTTGCTGGCGGCCGCGGTCACGCTCTGGGCGGGTGTGCTGACGTTCCAGGGCGCGATCAGCGTCGGCGAGCTCGTCGTGGTGGTCGGCCTCGCGCAGTTCCTGATCGAACCGCTGAAGCTGTTCTCCGAGATGCCGAAGTACGTGATGATCGCGCGCGCCTCCGCCGACCGGATGGCGTTGGTGCTCGCCGCACCGCCGCGCATGACGCCCGGCACGAAGGAACCCGCGCCGGAGAGCGGCCTCGAACTCGTCGGCGTCACGCACGGAACGTTGCGGGACCTGCACTTCGCGGTGCGGCCCGGTGAGTTCGTGGCGATCGCCGCCTACCAGCCGCAGGCCGCCGCCGAACTGGCGTCCGTGCTGTCCGTCGAGGTCCCGCCGGCCTCGTACGACGGCGTGGTGCGCGTCGGCGAGCACGACCTCGCGGCGTTGAGCATCGAGAGCGTGCGCACCCACCTGCTGGTCAACCCGTCGCACCACGAGGTGTTCGCGGGAACGTTGCGGGAGAACGTCGATCCGTCCGGCACCAGCACGCTGGTCGACGAGGCCGTGTCCGCCGCGATGCTGACCGACGTCGTCGCCCTGCATTCCGACGGCCTCGACCACGCCGTGCGCGACCGGGGCGCGAACCTGTCCGGCGGGCAGCGGCAACGCCTCTCGCTCGCCCGCGCGCTGGCGGCGAACCCCGAGATCCTGGTGCTGCACGACCCGACGACGGCCGTGGACGCGGTGACCGAGCAGCTCATCGCCCGCAACCTCGTCGAACTCCGCCGGGGCCGGACCACCGTCGTGATCACCAGCAGCCCGGCGCTGCTCGACGTCGCGGACCGGGTGGTCGTGCTGGACGAGGGCGCCGTGACGTCCGTCGGCACGCACCGCGAACTGCTCGGCCGCGACTCCTCCTACCAGCTGGCGGTGGCCCGATGACCCGGTTCGAGTGGCGCGGACCGGCCACCCTCCGCTTCGAGGACGTGCTGGAGCCGGTCGAACTCCAGCAGGAGGGCGACGTCTGGGCGGCCGAGGTCGAGCTGCCCGCACGGCTGCGGGTGACCTACCACTTCGTGGACGCCGACGGCGAGGAGCACGCCGACCCGCGCAACCCCGAGGCCGCAGGGCCGAACCGGTCGATCTTCGCGACGCCGGACCTGGAGCCGCAGCCGCACTGGCCGGTCGCCGGGCCGGACGAGGTGCACGACGTGCCGGCGCTGCGCATCCGGTGGAACGGGTCGTTGGGGCGCAAGACGGTGCGCGTGCACCAGGGCGGCGAGCCGGTCGTGCTGCTGCTCGACGGCGACGACTGGATGTACGTGCACCCGGCCGTCGCGGCGTTCGAGTCGGCGGTGAAGAACGGCGAGATGCCCGCCGCGACGCTCGTCTTCCTGCCCACGCCCCGGGATCGTGACGCCGAGTACAACTCCCCCGAGCTGTGGCGGGCGATCCGCGACGAGCTGCTGCCGTTGCTCGCGGACAACGGCGTGCCGGTCGACCTGGCGAGGTTCGTGGTGGCCGGGCAGAGCCTGGGCGGGCTCAGCGCGTTCCGGGCCGCCCTGGACTTCCCCGGCCTCGTCACGAAGGTGGCGTGCCAGTCCGGGTCGTTCTGGTGGGCGCGAGACCTGCCGCAGCACGGTCTCTCGCTCGACGGACCGGCCGGCGGTGACATCGCGGAACGGCTGCGCGAGCAACCGGACCTGTCCGGGCTGGAGGTCGCGTTCGACGTCGGCGAGCACGAGTCCCGCATGCACCGGCACTGCGAGGCCGTCGAGGAGCTGGCCGCGCGGGCGGGGGCGACCGTGCACGTGCACCGCTCCCCCGCCGGGCACGACCGGGCGGGCTGGCGGCACGCGCTAGTGCGCGACGTCGCTGCGCTGCTCGGTTAGGTCCCAGCTGGCCAGCAGGCGCAGGTTCTGCTCGGACGGCGATCCCGGCTCCACCGTGTGCAGCGCGATGGACATCTCCGGGTCGCCGTCCACCGTCAGCGACTCGTAGGCGACGGTGATCTCGCCGACCACCGGGTGGTGCAGGGTTTTCGTGCCGTGCGCGTGCAGGTGCACGTCGTTGTCGGCCCACCAGCGGCGGAAGTCGGGGTCGCGCACCGAGAGTTCGCCGACGAGGGCGGCGAGCTTCGGGTCGTGCGGGTGGCGTCCGGCGTACATGTGCAGGTGCGCGACGGCGAGCCGGGCGTTGGCCTCCCAGTCGTCGTAGAGCTCGCGGGCCGCCGGGTTCAGGAACATGAACCGGACGGCGTTGCGGTCCTTCGGCTCCCCTCCCCCGAAGTCGAGGTAGAGCGCTTTCGCCAGGGCGTTCGTCGCGAGCACGTCCGAACGGCGGCCGAGCAGCATCGCGGGGACGTCGGCCATCGAGTCCAGCGCCCTGAGCAGGCCCGGCCGGACGCGTTGTGGCGGCAGCGCCCGGGTTCTGCGGGTCGGTCTGGCCACTGTGCACAGATGGGCGCGCTCGACCTCGTTCAACCGCAACGCCCGCGCCAGCGCGTCCAGAACGGACTCGGAGACGTTCACGTCCCGGCCGCGTTCCAGCCGCACGTAGTAGTCGACGCTCACCCCGGCGAGCTGGGCGACCTCTTCCCTGCGCAGCCCGGGAACGCGGCGCGTGCCGGGCAGCGCGGGCAGCCCCGCCTCCTCGGGCGTGACCTTGGCCCGGCGGGAGCGGAGGAACTCGCGGAGTTCGGTGTTCACCACATCAGCGTAGGGCGGTTCGCGACGACGTGCGGGGTACTGGCAGGCCCTGTCACGCGACCCCGGACGGGGTTCTAGTGGAGACATGGAACAGAGGGTTCTCGGTACGACCGGCATCACGGTCAGCTCGTACGCGCTCGGCGCGATGACGTTCGGCAGCTTCTCGATCGGCGACCACGACGAGTCGGTGCGCATGATCCACACCGCGCTCGACGCGGGCATCAACTTCATCGACACCGCGGACATCTACTCGCAGGGCGAGTCGGAGGTGATCGTCGGCAAGGCGATCAAGGGCCGCCGCGACGACGTGGTGCTCGCGACGAAGTTCGGCCTTCCCGTGGGCGACGACCCGAACACCCGTGGCGGCGCGGCACGCTGGGTCAAGCGGGCGGTCGAGGACAGCCTGCGGCGCCTGGACGTCGACCACATCGACCTCTACCAGATGCACCGGCCCGACCAGCACACCGACATCGACGACACCCTGGCGGCGCTCACCGACCTGGTGCGGGCGGGCAAGGTCCGCAGCATCGGCTCGTCGGCGTTCCCGGCGAGCGAGATCGTCGAGGCGCAGTGGGTGGCCGAGAAGCGCGGCCACCAGCGGTTCCGCACCGAGCAGCCGCAGTACTCGCTGCTCGACCGCGCGATCGAGGCCGACGTGCTGCCGACCGTGCACCGGCACGGCATGGGCGTGCTGACCTGGAGCCCGCTCGCCGGCGGGTGGCTGTCGGGCCGCGTCGACCCGGCCGCCGGCAGCGCCACGCGGGCGGCCTGGGGCGGCATGTTCGACCGGGAGGACCGCGACAACCAGGCGAAGCTCGCGGCCGTCGAACAGTTCGCCGAGCTCGCCGCCGAGGCCGGGGTGCCGTTGCCGACGCTCGCCACGGCGTTCGTGCTCAACCACCCGGCGGTGACGTCGGTGCTGCTCGGCGTGAGCAAGCCGCAGCACCTCGCGAGCCTGATCGAGCACTCCGGCTTCCGGCTCACCGAGGACGTGCTCGACCGGATCGACGAGATCGTCCACCCCGGCACGAACGTGCGGCAGAAAGACGCCTTCATCCTCACGCCGGTCATCCAGGACAAGCGGTTGCGTCGTCGTTAGTCCTGCAAGGGCCACACCTCTACAACGCCGTGCGCCACCGCGCACGGCGTTTTGGCGACCATGTCGACGGCCTCCTCCAGCGAGTCGGCCTCGATGAGCGCGAACCCGGCGATCGGCAGCGCGGAGGTCATGAACGCACCCTTGTCGACCGTCGTGCCGGTGGCGCCGGGATTGCGCACCTGCACGGGCGCGCCGGCGATGCCCATCTCCGCTCCGGCCGCCCGCAGCCGTTCGTCGTGGGCGTGCGCCTCGTCGCGGATGACCGGGTCCGTCCTGTCATACCCCGAGCGCTCCCCGTAGCCGATCGTCACGAACCTCATCGCTGAACCTCCTCGATCCGGGATCTTCAGCAATACCGACTCCGGGTGCGCGCCAAACTCATCGGCGCGTTCATCGACTGCTCACCTCCTGGCCGCGACGGCAACCCCTGGCGCAGGTGCTGGACCGCGAGTTCCCCGAACCGGTCGTCTCCGGCGGCGGCTCCCGCTCCGACCTGATGATGCAGATCCTCGCCACCGTCTTCGCCCGCCCGGTGCGCCGCACGCGGACGAGCGACGCCGCCGGCCTGGCGCGGCACGGAGTACACCGATCCGCCGTTCGCGTCGCTTCGCCCTTAAATGCGTGTTGACCGCGTACGTGCGCGGCGCCGCCCTCCGCTAGGTTTCCCCAGTCCTGGCTGAGAAAGTGCATTCGAGGGTGAAGCTGTGCGGTTGCCGGAGTCGGCGTTCGAACAGGCGAAACTGGGGTCCGGTCACCTCCTCGCGGTGACGTCGCCACCGGGCGCCGAACGAACACGGCACCTGGTCGGCGCAGTCGAACGGGCTCAGGCGCGCGGGTTCGCCGTGGTGTGGACGACGTGCCGGGAGCAGGCGCCGCCGTACTGGCCGTGGCACGCGGTGCTGGCGAGCCTGGGCGGGGACGCCGCCGCGCTCGACGCCGAGCCGGCAGAGTGCGCGCGGAAGGTCGTGGCCGTGCTGGCCGCCGGGCCCGCGATGGTCCTGGTCGACGACATCGACCTCGCGGGTGAGGAGACGGTCAGGCTGCTGGAGGCGGTGGCGGGGCAGGTGCACCGGCTGCCCGTGGTCATCGTCGTCACCTCGGCCCGGCCCGCGGGCCTCGGCGAGCCGGTGCGGCTCGTCGACCAGGCGCACGCCGCCCTCGCCGCCGGCCGCATCACCGAGGCCCGCGACCTGCTCGACCAGGCCGCCCGCGACGGCGATCCCGAAGCGGCGCTGGGCCTGCCCGGCATGTGGGTCAACAAGTTCCGCGCCAGGGCCGACCGCGCCCTCGCCATCGCCCGCCTGCACGAGGCCCTGGACCGCGGCCCGGCCGAACCCCTGCGCACCCGGCTGAGCACCAGGCTCACCGCCGAGCACGCCTACGACCGGCGGGAGACCGAGAGCGTCCTGAAAGCCCTCGACGAGGCCAGGGCGACCGGTGACCAGTTGACGTTGGCCGAGGCGTTGTCGCTGACCCACCACGCCCTGTGGTCCCCGCCCCACAACGCCCACCGCCGCGAACTCGCCGACGAGCTGATCACCGTCGCCTCCGCCGCGGGCCTGGACCTGTTGGCGCTCAGCGGGTTGTGCCGCCGCACGATGGACCTGTTCTGCCTGGGTGACCCGCACGCCGAACGCTCGCAGGCCGAACTCGCCCGCAGAGCCGCGCACCACCCCGGCCTGATGTTCTTCCACGCCGCGATGGACGTCATGCGCACGATCCGGGCGGGCCGGTTCGAGGAGGCCGAGCAGAAGTCGCTGGCCTGCGCCGAACTGGGGCTTGAAGCCGGTGACGTGGACGCGGAGACGTTCCACAGCACGCACCTCTTCGCGATCCGCTGGCTGCAGGGACGCGGCGGCGAACTGGTCGACCTGGCCGAGCAGGTCACGCACTCCCCCACGTTGCCGGACCTGGAGTTCAGCTTCGAGGCCGCGCTCGCGTTGCTGGCCCTCGAAGCGGGGCAACGGGATCGGGCGCGGTCGGCGTTGCACCGGTTGACCATCAACGGACTCGCGGCCGTGCCGTTGTCGAGCACGTGGATCACCTGCATGTTCTGCGTCGTGCACGTGGCCGCGGCGCTGAACGAGGCAGGCATCGCGCGCGAGGCCTACGAGCTGCTGGCGCCGTTCGCCGACCAGCCCGTGGTGCCGGCCACCGCGATCGTCTGCTTCGGTTCGACCGAACTGCTGCTGGGCATCGCCGCGGTGACGTTCGGCGAGCCGGTCAAGGCCGTCGAGCACCTGGAACGGGCCGTCACCACCAACATCCGGCTCGGCAACCTGCCGATGACGGCCTACGCCCGCGCCACCCTCGCGCAGACGGTGAAGGGCGAGCGCGCGAAGGCGTTGTTCGACGTCGCGATCGACGACGCCGACGCGATCGGCATGACCGCGCGGGCGGCCATGTGGGCGCGGCACCGGGACGGACTCACCGACCGGGTGGTGATCCGCAAGGAGAACGTGTGGTGGGTGGTGTCCCACCACGGCAGGGAAACGCGGGTCGAGGACCTCGTCGGTATGCGGTACCTCGCCCGGCTCGTCGCCGATCCGGGCATCGAGATCCCGGCGCTGGAACTCGTGGGCGGGCAGGACAGCGGCAACCAGCCGTTGCTCGATCCCGTGGCCCGCGCGGCCTATCTCACCCGCATCCGCGACCTGCGGGCCCAGCTGGACGACACCCCGTCGCCGCGGGTCGAGGCCGAGCTGGAGGCGTTGCTCAGCCACCTCGAACGCGAGACCGGCATGGGCGGGCGCGGCCGGAACTTCGCTGGACCGGCCGAACGCGCCAGAACCGCTGTGCGCAAAGCGATCCGGCGGGCCATAGACACGATCGCGACGAGCGAACAGTCCACAGCGGACGCCTTGCGCGACGCCGTGACGACGGGCTACCGCTGTTCCTACAAGCCCACCTGATCTTGACCACCGCACGGCCGTCGGCTCGCCACCGACGACGAGCACTCTCTTGTGCACGGGGGGCGCCGGTGGGGCGCCACACACCGCACAAGGAGAACGATGGACAAGCAAGGAGTGCTGCAGCGCCTCACGCGGTTCGGCGTGATGGGGCTCGCGGCCCTCGGCATCATGACCGTCACGGCGGGGGCGGCCGAGGCGAAGCAGACGTGCTCGACGGGCACGAACCACACCATCTGCTTCACGATCACCAAGGTGGGTTCCGACACCTACGACGTGAGCGTCGGCCTCGACGCCAAGATGTCCCGCGCGGACGCGCAGAACATCATCGACCAGCCCGGTGACCCCGTCGACGCGTGGGCGATGGGCGCCGACTGGTTCGACAACGCCGAGTTCCGGATCCCGATCTCCTGGGTCCGGGCGACGGACAACGGGCTGAGCGCGCAGTTCTACATCCAGGTCCCGTACAACGCCCTGGACGAGGACTCGGACGGCGGCGACGAGCTCTACGCCCGCGCCCGCCTCTTCGACACCCGCACGTCGACCAAGACGTACAAGTCGAAGGAACTGCACAGCCCGTTCTAAAGCCGATCGGTGCCGCCGAGGGGGCGGCATCGCCCGGATGAAGGCAGGCGCCGTGGTTCGTCCCCCAGCACGGACCACGGCGCCGGCCCGGCGGCCCGCATCCCCCGACACGGGCCGCCGGGCCGGCCACCGCCCGACCCGCCGCCGGCGGCGCCCCTGCTAACCGGCCAGAACCGCGGCTTCCCTGCGGCGCAACGCGATCCCGGGTTCCATGCCGAACTCCTCGACCAGCAGCGCCCGCACCCGCCGGTACGTCCGCAGCGCGTCACCCGCGCGGCCCGCCCGGTGCTGGGCCTCCATCAGCAGCTCCCACAACGACTCCCGCAACGGGTAGAGCGCGACGAGCCGTTCGAGCTGCGTGATCGCCTCCGCGTGCCGGCCGGCCACGCACAGCGCCGCCGCGTGGTTCTCCTCCGCGAACGCCACCGCCTCGCGCAGCCGCACGATCTCCGCCCCGGCCCAGCCCTCGAGCGGGCAGTCCGCGAGCGGCTCACCTCTGTACAGCCTCAACGCCTCCGCGTACCTGCCGCGGCGCAGGTGCTCGTCGAACTCCTCGACGTCGGCCACGACCTGCGTGACGTCGAGCAGGTAGCCGGGTTCGCGGGTCAGCACGACCCCGTCGGCGCCCGCGAGTTCGAGCGCCCGGCGGACCTTCGCGACGTGCCCCTGCAACGTCTTGGTCGCCGTCGGCGGCACGTCCTCGCCCCACAGGCCGTCGACCAGCGCCGAGCTCGACACGAGCCGCCCGGTCCGCAACGCCAGCAACGCGAACACGGCACGCCGCCGCGCGCCGGTGAAGTGCACCGGGCCGTTCGGGCCGCGGACTTCGAGCGGCCCGAGCAGCCGCACCTCGACCTTCATCACCATTCCCCTCCCCTTGGACACCACTGAAGGCGTGCCACGGGTGTGCCGCGCGGTGTCACATCACCGCCCGATCACCAAAAGGTCACAGGCGGATATACCGACCGACCACTCAGTCGGTGGTTCTGGTGTGCTCGATCCATGGACATCGAGAAGGCCATCGCACGTCTCGACCTGGCGCGGAAGGTCCGGCTGCTGACCGGGTCCGCGCTGTTCGCGCTGCACCCGGAGCCCGAGATCGGCCTGGTGTCGCTGAAGCTGTCCGACGGCCCGACCGGTGTCCGCGGTGCCGAACTGCGCGGCGGCACGATCGCCTGCGTGCTGCCGAACGCCACGTTGCTCGCCCAGCACTGGGACGTCGCACTCGCCCGCGAGGTCGGCGAGGTGCTGGCGGACGAGGCGGCGGCACAGCAGGTCCACGTCGTGCTGGGCCCGACGATCAACCTGCACCGCACGGCGCTCGGCGGCCGGCTGTTCGAGGCCTACAGCGAGGACCCGCTGCTCACGGGGGTGATCGCGGCCGCGTACGTGCGGGGCCTGCAGGACAAGGGCATCGCGGCGACACCGAAGCACTACGTGGCCAACGAGTCCGAGACCGAGCGGCGCACGGCGAGCATGGTGCTCGACGAGAAGACGTTGCGCGAGGTCTACCTGCTGCCGTTCGAGATCGTGGTCGCGGACTCCGCGCCGTGGGCGATCATGGCGGCCTACAACAACGTCAACGGCGTGCCCGCCACCGAGCACACCGAGCTGGTCGAGGGCGTGCTGAAGGGCGAGTGGGGGTTCGACGGCCTGCTGATGTCCGACTGGTTCGCCACGAAGTCGACGGCGGCGAGCGCGAACGGCGGCCTCGACCTCGCGATGCCCGGTCCCGGCGGGCCGTGGGAGGACAAGCTGGTGGCGGCCGTGCAGGCCGGTGAGGTCGCCGAGTCCGTCATCGACGACCACGTGGCCCGGTTGCTGCTGCTGGCGTCGCGGACGGGCGCGTTCGGTGCTGAGCGTTCGTGGCCCGCGGACCTGCCCGCCCCCGACAGCGAGGTGCGGCGGGAGCAGCTGCGGAGGTTCGCGGCGGGCGGCATGACCGTGCTGAAGAACTCCGGTGTGCTGCCGTTGCAGGAGTCTTCGGTTGCTCTGGTCGGACGGCACGCGGTCGCGACCGTCGCCCAGGGCGGCGGATCGGCCGGGGTGCGGCCACCGCACGTGATCAGCATCGCCGACGGCCTGACCTCGCGACTCGGTTCATCGCTGTCCGTTGTGGACGGTGTCGAGGTGCGGCTGCGGTACGCCGCGCCGGCACCTGGTGTGCTGAAGGACATCCGCGCCACGACGTACGACGCCGACGGCGAGGTGCTGGCGTCGCGGGACATGGAGATCGCCGAACTGGCCGCGTACGGCGGCTGGGCGCAGGGGGCCGCGTCGATCGAGGTGTCCGGCGAGGTCGTGCTGGACGAGCCGGCGCGGATGCTGATCGGCGTGCGCGGGTTCGGCGAGTGGACGATCGACGTGGCGGGACGCCGGCACGCCGCGGTGCTGGCCAGGGGAGCCGGGATCGTCGAGGAGGCGCTGCTCAAGCCGCCGCACTGGACGGCCGAGGTGCTGCTCTCCCCCGGCGACCGGATCACGGCCCGTGTCCGCGGGGCGGTCGCGCTGGCCGGCCTGATCACCCAGCCCGTGCCGCGCGCTCCCGCCGACGCCATCGGTGCCGCGGTGCGGGCCGCGCGCGAGGCGGACGTGGCGGTCGTGGTCGTGGGGCTCACCGAGGAGCAGGAGACCGAGGGCTTCGACAAGACGACGCTGGCGTTGCCGGGCGAGCAGGACGCGCTGGTCGCGGCGGTGGCGGCGGCCGCGCGGCGCACGGTCGTGGTGGTGAACGCCGCGACGCCGGTGTTGATGCCGTGGCTCGCGCAGGTCGACGCGGTGCTGTGGGCCGGGTTGCCGGGGCAGGAGGCCGGGGACGCGGTGGCGGCGGCGCTGCTCGGCGAGATCGAACCGGCCGGGCGCCTGGTCACCACGTTCCCGCGGGCCGACGCCGACGTGGTGCCGCTGGTGCCGGTCGACGGCGAGCTGGCCTATTCGGAGGGGACGGCCGTCGGGTACCGGGGTGCGACGGATCCGTTGTTCTGGTTCGGGCACGGGCTCGGGTACACGACCTGGGAGTACGGCGACGCTGCGGCGACCGGCGCGGACGGGGTGATCGGCTCGGTGTCGGCCGAGGTCACCAACACGGGGTCACGGCCGGGGCGCGAGGTCGTGCAGGTGTACCTGCGGCCGTCGGACGAGCCGGTTCGGCTGATCGGGTTCGCCGGTGTCCACGTCCGGCCCGGCGAGACCGTGCGGGTCGAGGTCCTCTGCGACGCTCGCGCCCAGCGCCGGTGGTCCGGTGGCTGGCAGCCGATCACCGGCGATGTGCTGATCGCGCGCGGCCTGGGCGACGTCCGCGTCACCCTGCCCGCTGATCGTGGAGTGAGGTGACGCGGTGTCCGTCCCGCCGAGGTATCGGGCCAGGTCGCGCGGGGACGTCTCCGGCGAGGAGTCACGCGCGAAGGCCGTGGCCGTCGCTACCGAACTGTTCGCGCTCACAGGGTTCAAAGGAACTTCGGTGGCGGCCGTCGCGGCGAGGACCGGGCTCTCGCAGTCCGGTCTGCTGCACCACTTCCCCAGCAAGGCGGCGCTGCTCACCGCCGTGCTGGAGGAACGCGACCGGCAGGACGGCGACTTCCTGGCCGGCGGCTCGGGCCCGCCGCTGGGCTGGGCGGCGTTCGACGCGCTGGCCGCCCTGGTGGCCCGCAACTCGACCCGGCCGCACCTGGTGGGCCTGTTCGTGCGGCTCGCCGCCGAGGCGACCGAACCGGGCCATCCCGCCCACCAGTGGGTCCACCGGCACTACCGCGGCCTCAGGCGGTGGCTGACCGATGCCGTGCGGACAGGTCAGCAGCAGGGTGAGATCGCGCAGGGCGCGCCGACCACCGCGATCGTCCGCACCACGATCGCGGTGGTCGACGGGCTGCAACAGCAGTGGTTGCTGGAGCCGGACGAGGTGTCCATGACGGCCGAGTTCGAGGTGTTCGTCGCAACCCTGCGCGCACGCTGGGGTCGCTGAGCGAAACGCAAGGTGGTGGCCCGGTTCAGTCTGGGGGACCCGTCCGGGCCACCGGTCTTGCGGTAGGTGGCCGACGTGCGCGGTGACTTTCACACGCCGGCCGGGTTCTTGGGGGAACCGAACCCGGCAACTGCGCCGACCCCCATTCCCAGGTGTCGGGCCTGGCGGCGCAGGTACCGGATCTGGACACAAAGATGACAGGGGCCCTGCACAGATTTCGCCCAGGCCGTGCACAGACCGCGAGATTGTGCGCGAGTATGGGGGTGCACCCGGATCCTGATCATCGAGGAGCGATCTACCTGTGGAGTTCCTGCTGCTCGGCTCGCTGGCGGTACGGCGGACGGGCACACTGCTGGAGCTGGGAGGACCCCGGCAGCGCGCGGTGCTCACGATGCTGTTGTTGCACGCCAACGAAGCGGTCAGCTTCGCCCAGCTGACCGACGCGGTGTGGGACTCCCCGCCGGTCGCGCCCGAGTCGAACCTGCGCACGTACGTCGCCGGGCTGCGCAAGGTGCTCGGCGACCGGCTGGTCACCAGGACCGGCCACGGCTACCAGCTCGTCGTGCAGCCGGGCGAACTGGACCTCGACGCGTTCGACCAGTTGGTGCGCGACGGCGAGAACGCTCTCACCGAGAAGGACCCCGAAGCGGCCGCCGACCTCTTCGGGCAGGCGCTCTCCAAGTGGCACGGCGTCCCGACGGCCGAGCTCAACGCGGGGCCGCTGCTGCGCGCGGAGTTCACCCGGCTCCAGGAGCGCAGGCTCACGGCCGTCGAGCGGTTCGCGAAGGCGGCGCTGGAGCTCGGCCGGTTCGACGACGTGATCGACCGCCTGCGCCGCGAGACGGCGCTGCACCCGCTGCGCGAGGAGCTCTGGGCGTTGCTGATGCTCGCGCAGGACCGCTCCGGACGCCGGGGCGAGGCATTGGAAACCTATGCGACGGCCCGCAAGCACATGGTCGAGCAGCTCGGGGTCGAGCCGGGCGCGCGGCTGCGCCAGTTGCAGCAGGTGATCCTGGAGAGCCGGGTGCCGTCGCCCGCGGCGCTGAGCGCGCACCGGCAGCTGCCGATGGACATCGCCGAGTTCACCGGGCGCGAGTCCGAACTGCAGAAGCTGCTCGATCCGGGACCGGAGACCACGATCGTGATCTCCGCGATCGAGGGCATGGCCGGGGTCGGCAAGACGAAGCTGGCCGTCCGCGCGGCCCACCGGCTCGTCGAGCGTTTCCCGGATGTGCAACTGTGGGCCGATCTGCACGGTTTCGACGCGGACGAGCTGCCCGCCGACCCGTCCGCCGTGCTGGAGAGCTTCCTGCGGCTGCTGGGCGTGCCGGGCGGGCAGATCCCCGAGTCGCTGGACGACCGCGCGGCGCTCTACCGCGACCGGCTGGCCGGCAAGCGGGCGTTGGTGCTGCTGGACAACGCCGCCGGCGAGGACCAGGTGCGGCCGTTGCTGCCGGGCAGCGGGACGTGCGTGGTGCTGATCACGAGCCGCCGCACGCTGTTGCGGCTCGACGGGGTGCGGTCGCTGTTCCTGGACGTTTTCACGCCGTCCGAGGCGCTGGCGCTGCTGTCCCGGATCGCCGGGCAGGACCGGGTCGCGGCCGACCGCGAGGCGGCGCAGCGGATCGCCGAGCTGTGCGGCCACCTGCCGATCGCCGTGGCGCTGGCCGCGAAACGACTGGCCCGTCGTCCACAGTGGACCATGCGGGACCTCGTGGACCGGCTCGAGCGGGGAGGCGGTCTCGGTGCTCGGGGCGTGTTCGACCTCTCGTACCAGGCGCTGCCGGAGAACCAGAGGCGTCTGTTTCGCCTCCTCGGACTCCACCCCGGCGAGGACGTCACCGCCGACTCCGCCGCCGCCCTCGCCGGGCTGACCGCGCACGAGGCCGGCGACCTGCTGGAGACCCTGCTCGACGAACACCTGGTGCAGCAGCACACCCCGGACCGCTACGGCCTGCACGACCTGTTGCGCGCCTACGCCGTCGAGCAGGTGACGGCCGCCGAACCACCGCCCGCGCGGACGCTGGCCCGGCGTCGCGTCCTCGACTGGTACGTGCACACGTCGTGGCGCAGCGCGCAGCAGCTCAACCCCCAGCGACAGCTGGAGATCAGCCCCGCGGACCCGGCCGTGCACCCCAGGTCGTTCGCCGACCGGGACGCGGCCCTGCTGTGGTGCGACACCGAACGCGCGAACCTCGTGGCCGCGGTCCGCGACGCCGCCGAACACGACCTGCCGGAGCACTCGTGGAGCCTCGCTCAATGCCTGTGGGACTTCTTCAACCTGCGCAAGCACTGGGCGGACTGGCTCGACACGCACGGCGTCGCGCTGGCGGCCGCGCGCTCGGCCGGTGACCGGTCGGCCGAGGGCAGGATGCTGATCACGCTCGGCATCGCGTTGCGCGAGGTGCGGCGGCACGACGAGGCGATCGACTGCCACCAGCAGGCGCTCGCGATCTTCCGCGCCACCGGGGACAGGTCGCGCCAGGTACCGACGTTGAACAACATCGGCATCGTCCACATGGCGGAGGGCCGGTCCGAGGAGGCGCTGGCGTGCTTCGAGCAGTCGGCGGAGATCGCGAGCGAACTCGGTGATCTGCACACGGCGGCCGTGCTGCTGAACAACATCGGGTTGATGCACGCGAACGCCGGCCGGTTCGACATGGCCCTGGCGCGGTACCTGCGGGCGTTGGAGATCCGGCAGGAGGTCAAGGACCCGTACAGCGAGGGGATCCTGCTCAACAACGTCGGCGAGGTGTACCGGGGACTGCTCGACTTCCCGCAGGCCGTCGCGTACGTCGAACGGGCGCTGGAGACGTTCCGCGCGATCGGCGACCTGTACGGGCAGGCCGAGTCGCTCGACAACCTCGGGCTCGCGCTCGACGGGCTCGGTGACCGGCGGGGCGCGGAGAAGTGCTGGCTGGAGTCCGCGACCGTGTTCGAGGAACTGGGCGAGCCCAAGGCCGAAGAGGTCCGCGCCCGGCTTTGACCGGCCGATCAAGCAAAGCGCGATCCGTGCCGTATCGCGCTTCTCCAGCCTGAGGTCACTGCCCTTCTGGGGCTTGGTGACAACAACTGAAGACGTGAGGACACGGCATGAAGGATCTCTCTTTCGACCCTGACGACCTGGAGCTCGGCGACCTCGCGGTCACCTCCCTGCGCGACTCGGTCGCGTTGCCGGAGTCCGGTGCCTCCGGAGGTGCCTCGTCGTGCTCGTGCGGCAGCTCGTCGTGCAGCAGCTGCACCCAGCCCCAGCTTCCCGCCCAGAACGCATGAGCGAACGCGCGCAGGGAGAAACAGCGCCATACGCACTCGTGCGCCTGGCGGCCCTGCCGCACCTGGACGGCGCTGCGACGGCAGCGCCGTTCCGGCGGGCGGTGGAGACGTTGGCGGCGCTCGAAGCCACGCTGCTGTCGCTGACGGGTCCGCTGTCGGACCTGTTGCACGACAGCGCCGGCACGCACCCCGACGCCTACCACCGCGCAGTCGTGCTGCCGTTGCGCCGCGACGTCCACAACGGACGGATGCCGCGCCCGGCTCTCCGTGCCCAGGCCGCCGAGCTGGTCTCGCGGCTTCCCCTGCTCGGCTCCTGGCTGTCCGCGATGGACTCGCGGGCGGCGGCCGCGGCCGAGGTCGAGCGGCTGCTGCCCGAGGCGCTCGACGCCGAACGCGCCGTGCTCGCTTCCGTGTGCGGTGACGAGTCCGTGCGCAAGGCCGCCGTGTTCAGCGGCCGTGACCTCTGGCAGGGGCTCGCGCGCGCCGGTTCCGCCGACAAGCGTGCCCGCAAGGCAGAGCCGACGGTGCTGCGCTACGCCCTGCGCGCGACGTCCAAGACCAGTCCCCTGTCCTGGTACGCGGCGGTCGGCTGGGGCACGTGGTCGCCCGACGCGCCGGAGCCCGACTTCGGGACGCCGGTCGCGGTGACGCGGGTGAACCAGGTGTTGCTGTCGCGGCTGATCGCGGCGCTGCTGGCGGACCGCGCGCAGCTCTTCGACCACCCGCACCGGCTCGCGCCCGACGTGCACTTCGAGGGCGGGCAGGTGAAGTTCCGCCGCGATGTGCCCGCTCGTGGGCCGTTGCGCGCGTACGTCGGCATCCAGGAGGACGTCGAACTGGCGTCGAGCGCGCCGCTGCAGTTCCTGGTCGGGCTGACCGGCGCGAATCCCAAGGGGATCAGCCCGGCCGAGCTCGCCAGCGCGCTGGCGACCCGGTTGCCCGACGGCGAGTCCGACCGCGCGCAGCACTACGTCGCGTTGCTGCTGGACATCAAGCTCCTGGTGCCCGTGCTGCCGGTCGATCCGCAGGACCCGGCGGCTTGTCCCGCGCTGGCGTCGTGGTTGCGCGACACCGGGCGTCCGGCGTTGGCCGATCAGTTGTCGTCCGTTTTCCGCGACACGGTGGAGTTCGCTTCGCTGGAGGCTTCCGCCCGACCTGCCGCACTGGCCGCGTTGTTCTCCGCGTGGGAGTCGCTGGGGTCGCTCGTCGGCGTCGAACTGGGGGACGTCACGCCGTTGAGCGAGGACGTCGTGCTGCCGCAACCGGTGCGGCTCGGCCGGTCGCACGGGTACGACGGGGCGCGGCAGCTGGCCGGTCTGACGCCGTTGCTGATGCTGTTCGACCGGCACCTCGCGATCCGCCGCCACTCACGGGACCTCTTCGTGTCGGCGTTCGGGCGCGGCGGTACCGCCCGGCTCGCCGAGTGCGCGCCGTTGATGCACGAGGCGATGTCCGGCGCGCCGACCGGCGGCCTGGGCGCGAGCCGGGCCCAGGTGGCGGACCTGGTGCAGGACGGCGTGATCACCGACGAGGTCGTGGACGCCGCCGCGGACCTGCTGCCCTCGTGGATGAAGACCCGGCCCGTCTCCTACTCGTTCTTCGCCCAGCCGTCCCCCGACGGCCTGGTGGTGAACCACGTCTACGACGGCTTCGGCCGTTTCCCTGGCCGGTTCCTCGACCTGCTGCCGCCCGAGGCGTACGCGACCGTCCGGGCCACTTTGGACGGTGTGTTCCCGCGCGGTTTCCTGGAGTACCGCCCGGTGCAGGGCTTCAACCCGAACCTGCACCCCCTGCTCGGCCGGGCGGAGGTCGGCGAGGACCCGCGCTGGGCCGACCACACCCCCGACGCGCTGGAGGTCTTCCACGACCAGGAGAACGACGAACTCCGCCTGCGCCGCCGCGACAACGGCGCGCTCCTCGACGTGCTGTACCTCGGCTACCTGATGCCGATCTCCCTACCGGACCGCGCCGCCGCCCTGCACACCGACCTCTCGTGCGGCGCGGCAGACCTCACCCCGTTGCAACCGGTGTCGCTGGAGGGTGACGTCCGGGTGGCCTCGCGCCTGCGGTACCGCGACGTGGTGCTGGGCCGCCGTCACTGGGACTTCCCTGCTGCGGCTTTGGCCGAGGCGTTCGGTTCGGTACTGGGCGCCACGGCTCTGCGTGCGCGTTTCGGCCTGCCCTCGTCGCTGTTCGCGGGCATGGGCGGGGTGATCACGTCCCGCGAGGACTTCGAGGCCCGTGTGAACGGCCCGAAACCGCAGTACGTCGACCTGCTGAACGCCCTGCACCTGCGCTGCCTCCCGCGCCTCGTGCCCCGCTACGGCCCGCACGTCCGCCTGACCGAGGCGCTCCCCGTGCCGTCCGGCCAGGTGCTCGAAGTGGTGGCGGAGACCTACCGGAGGGCCGGATGACCGACGTCGTCTGCTACTACCACGACCCCGTCAAGGCAACGCTCCTGCGCGACGGGGTCCTGCCCGCTCTGGCCGCAGCGTCCTCGGCGTTCCCGGACGTGGCCGGGCACGTCGAACGCCACTGGCTGCACGGCCCGCACCTGCGGGTCGTCCTCTCCGGCCCGTCGTGTTCCTCAGCGGCCTTGCTGGTAGCCGCACAGCTGCGTTCCTACTTGGCTTCGTCGCCTTCTGCCGTGGAGCTTTCGGCTTCCGAACTGCTGGCCCACGCCGAGTCCGCCGCCGTGGCCGAACTGCTGCTGCCGCCGTTCACCCCGTTCCACCCCAACAACTCGGTGCGCGTCGAACCGACCGACACCTCCCGTGCCGCCGCGTTCCTCCCACCGGCCCACGTGGCTCTGCGCGCCCACGGCCTCCGCCTGGGCGTACCGGTCCTGCGCCCGTCGCTCGGCGTCTCCCGCCCGCTGCTGGCCCTGACCGCGATGGCCGTGCACGCCGGCCGCTACCCCGGCGGCCTCCAGTACGGCTACCACTCGTTCCTCTCCCATGTAGAAGACTTCCTGCTGGCGAGCGACCCCGACGGCGCGGTTCGGTCCAGATTGGACAAAATCTGGGCCGCAAACGCTTCCACCGCCTGCGCCGTCGTCTCCCGGGTCGCCCTCGGTCACCCCACCACCCATCTGGAAGCGGCCTGGCAGAACTGGACCATCGCCCTCCGCCTCGCCGCAGAGGAGAGCTACGACGCGGGCGACCTCAGCCCCGACCCCAACCCGCGCCACGGCGAACGCGCCTACGAGGTCGGCGATCCGGACGCCATCCGCCGCTACAACTACGGCGAACGAACCCAGTTCACCGACTACCACACAGCAATGTGGACGGTGGACCTCTCCGCGCCTGACGTGGCCCGCGCGATGACCGTCTACCGGCTCGGCACCAACGTCCTCTACCAACTGCTGGCCCTCTGCGACGTGACGCCGATGGAGCGCTACGCGGCGGCCCACCTCCTGTCCCAGGCGGCCCAACAGGTCCTCGGCACCACCTGGTCCGACCAGTTCGCCGCACTCAGGAAGACGGGGTGACGCCCGTGCTCGTGCGGCTGCGCCCGGTCGTCCAGGCCACCCCGACCCCCGACGGCCTGCACCTGCGGGGCTGGACGTCGAGCTGCACGCTCTCCGGTGGCCGCGGCCTGTGGAAGGTGTGGCAACGCCTCGCACCCCAGCTCGTCGACGGGGTGCCGCGGGCCGACCTGGAGGCGCCGGCCGACGCGGCACCCGGGGTGCGGGCGGCGGTGACGTTGATCGTGGAGCAGTTGTGGGAGCACGACATGCTCGTGGAGACGCCCGGCTGGGGTGCGGACGCACCTTCACCCGAGGTGGCGGCCTGGCTGGAGTCGGCGGCGGTGGAGCCGGTGGCCGCTTGGGGACGGTTGCGCGGGGTCACGGTGGTGGTGGCGGGCAACGAGGTGCTGGCGGACGCGGCGAGGCGGGCGGCAGAGGCGGTGGGGCTGGCAGTCGCGGAAGCAACGGAGTTCGCGGGCTCGGCGGCCTCGAAGAGCGTGGACGTCCAGCAGGCCGCGGGGACGCGGTGGAAGGCGGAACCCGCCTCGGCCGGCGGCTTCTCCCTCCCCACCAGCGACCTCTGCCACTCGGCCGGCGGCTTCCCCCTCCCTGCCACCGACCTCTGCGACTCCCCCGGCGAACTCTTCCTTTCCGCCGCCGGTCTCACCGTCGTGGCGGAGTGCGGCACGGAGGTCGGCTACGTCCTGCCACCCACCACCGAGACATCTCCTTCATTCAACACTGAAGTCACTATGCGAATCCGCGCCAGGATCGGCCTCACCGGTGAACCGGCCGGGATCCTGCCGACCCTGATCGGATCCGCCGCCGTGCACCGCCTCGTCTGCGCCGTCGCCGGCCTACCCGACCCCACCCCCGAAGCCGTCCACCCGATGGCGTTGGTCGCGCACGCCTCCCCGCTCACCGCCACCTACCACCCGGTCCTGCAGGGCCCGCCGCCCGCGGACCCGTGGCGGGCCCTCGACGCCCTGACCGACACCGAACTCGGCCCCGTCGACACCCCGGAGTTCGGCGCGCTCCCCCAGGTCCCGGCCAACCTCGCCACCTCCGGCACGGCGCTGGGCATCGGCACCACGGCCGACGCCGCACGGGTGAACGCCGCCCTCAACGCCCTCAAGGTCGACGGCGTCATCGGCATCGACGACGTCCACGCGCGCGGGGCCGCGTTGCGCCGCAAGGCACGGCACCTCCGGGGCGAGCCCGCGGACCCCGCGGGGTGGACCGGCGATCCCACCGCTCACCGGTGGTGGAAGGCGTTGACCGCGCGGTTCGGGGTGCCCGCGGTGGTCAGGGTCGAGCGGCTCGCGGACGGCGTCCACAAGGCGGAGGTCCGGGACAAGCACGGGGTCCTCGCGTGGGCGGTCGAAGCGACGGCTGCGGACGCGGTGGCGTTCGCCGCGCTCGCCGCCACCGGACACGCGCAGGCCGGACGCACCGGGACCGCGCACCTCAACGGGGCCGCACCCGCGAAAGTCACCGAGAACCCCGCGTGGGTCACGAAGCAGTGGCATTGGCCCGCACACGTCCGAGACCACGAAGAGCAACTCCAGCAGGCGATCGCGAACCTGCCGGGCGTCGACATCCACCCCGTGGAACTCGACCCCGAACTCCGAGCCGCCGGCCTCAGGGCGTACCGATGATCAATTACACGTCCCAGGACCCGCCGGTCGTCCGGGCGGACGGCGCGCTGACGCTCGTCGGTCCCACCGCAGACGTCTGCACGAGGTGTGCCGAGAACGCGCGGCTCGCCCAGGCACCAAGGCAAACGCTCGACCTCAAGGGGATCACGGCACCCGCGTTCGCACCGCTGATAGCGGAACTCCAGCACCACCGGACCAGCACGGTCACCGCGATTCGGAGCGACCTCGGGCTGGTGTCCACGCATCGGCTCAAGCCGGGCACGTGTTGCGAACCGGTGCAGGACAGCACCGAGGACACGGCGACGCCCAACGGTGAGCTCCGCGTGCCCAACCCGAGGACCACCGCCAAGGCGCTGAAAGAAGCCTTGGTCGACTTCCGGCACGGACCGGTGACGGCGCTGTTCAAGACCGGGCACCTGCCGTTGGCCACGGTCACGGCGGAACTGGACGCGCACACGGTCGGCTACGGGCGCACGACGTCGTTCGAGGAGGCGGAACGGACGGCGATCTTCGAGCTGGTCGAACGCCTCAACGGCATGCGGCCCCGCACGACAGCAGCGACGGAAGCCTCGTTCGACGAACTCGGGCCGGCACAAGCGGTCGACCCGCGAACACTCGGCCTCGACGACGAGACCGACACCTACGACCCGAGCCTGAAGATGCGCTGGGTCGAGGGCTGGTCGTACACGAGGAGCAGGAAGGTCCTGGTGCCGGAGCAGATCGCGTACTGGGGCGTGCCGGGTGAGAGGTTCGTGCACGAGACGTCGAACGGGTGCGGCCTCGGCAACAGCCTGACGGAAGCGGTGCTGCACGGTCTGTTCGAGGTCGCGGAACGGGACGCGTTCCTGATGGCCTGGTACGGCAGGACGCCGCTGAGGAGGATCAAGCTGCCGGACGACCCGTTGCTGCACCACCTCACCGACAGGCTCGAAGAACTCGGCTACGAACTCCTCTTCCTCAACGCCACCAACGACCTGAAGATCCCGGCGGTCATGACGCTGGCCAGGGCGAGACATCCCGGGCTGCCGCAGGCGTTCTTCGCGGCGGGCGCCAGCCCCGACCCCGTCAGGGCCATGCGGTCGGCCGCGGTCGAGGTGGCGGTGGACGTCGAGGGCTTCGCCGACCGGGTGAGGTCCAAGCCGGAGGACTACGAACCGGAACGCCTGAAGGCCCTGCTCGCGAACCCGGACCTGGTCAGGTCGATGGACGACCACGTCGCGGTCAACACCCTCGAAGAGGCGAAGGAGCGGTACGCGTTCCTCGTCGGCGACGAAGCACCTCGACACCTCGACGACCGAAGAACCCACACCGACCTCAAGCACCTGCTCGCACACCACGTCGCAGCGATGAAACTCGAGGTGATCGCCGTCGACCAGTCGGACCCGCACACGGTGAACACGCTCGGCCTGCACGCGGCCAAGGTCGTCGTGCCCGGCGCGCTGCCCATGACGTTCGGCCACCGCAGGACCAAGGGGCTTCCCCGGCTCGTCCTCAGGCAGACGCACCCCCATCCGTTCCCCTGAGGAGGGAAAGCTGTGACCTGGACCGGCCTGCACTGCAGGGTGAACTGGAACCGCGCGGACCTCGACACCTTCATCGCCGAGTCGCTCGCCCCCGCGATGGCGGGCCACGAGTGGTACTTCCTGCGCTACTGGGAGACCGGCCCGCACCTGCGCGTCCGCTTCAGAAACGCCGACACCGAACAGCTGCGGGAAACGCTCGAGAAGCTCATCGCCGACCAGGCCTTCGAGCAAGCCGAGGACGAACCCGGCTGGCTCCCCCACGGCGACGTGCGAGAGGTCGAGTACGTCCCGGAGACCGAACGGTACGGCGGACCCCGAGCGCTCCCGATCGCCGAGGAGGTGTTCTGCCACAGCACGCAGGTGGCGATCGCCGTTCTGAAGGCCACCCACACCGACAGCGCACGGCTGACGGCCGCCATCGACCTCACCATCGCCACGGCCAGGGCGCTCGACCTCACCCTGCCCCAGGCCGCGGGGTGGTTGCGCAGCCTCGGTTCCGGCTGGCGCAACGTCCAGGAGCAGGCACCGGCCCCCACCATCGGATCGCAGCACGCCGCGAACCAGCTCCTCGCCAAGCGCGGCCGCGACCTCGCCGCCCGATGGCACCGCGACCCGCGCGGCGCGATCGCCCACTGGCGCGCCACGATCAACGAGGCGAGCGGGAAGCTGGAGACCTGGCTGCCGTACGTCTGGGCGTCCCAGCTGCACATGCTGCTCAACCGCATGGGCATCACCCCCAACGAAGAGCGCATGATCTGCTGGACCACCGCGGCCGCCGCCCTGTCCCCCACCGGGCTCACCGACTTCCACGACGACGGCGAGACCGCACCGGACCGCCGTTACCTGGAGGCGAGCAAGTTCCTGCCGGGATTCACCGACCAGCTCCCCCGCAGGGCGGCCGCACCGAGGCAGTCCTGGCCCGCCACCACCGCCCTGCCCTCCACAGTGGACACCGACACGCTCAGGGCGAGGAGGACCAGCCGCGACCTGACCGGTGACCTGACCGCGGAACAGCTCGGCACCCTGCTCTGGAACGCCATGTCCCCCAAGGACGGCAGGTGGCCGTACCCGAGCGCCGGAGCCCAGTACTGCGCCAGGATCAGGCTCATCGCACTCAACGTCGACGGCCTGCGCCGGGGCCGTTACGAGGTCAACGAGGTCGAACGCGCGCTCACCTGGTTCGGCGAGGCACCGTCCGTCGAGGACCTCGAAGCGACGTCGATGTGGTTCGGCCCCGGCACCACGGAACTCGCCGGCACCCCCGCCGTCCTCGCCCTCTACATCAGGCTCGGCAGCCTCCGCCAGACCTACGGCCTGAGGGCGCTGCGGTTCGCGTTCACCGAGGCCGGGCACCTGGCGCAGAACCTCACCGTCACGGCCGCGAACCTCGGCATCAGGACGGGACTGGTCGGCGGGTTCTACGACGACATCGCCCACGACGTCATCGGGCTCGACGGCGTGGACGACGCACTCGTCTACTTCCTGCCGCTGGCCTCAGATCTCGACTGAGTCCAGCAGCACGTCGACGGCCGGCTCGATCGCGGCCGCCGCCCGCGCGTCCCGGAACCGGCGTTCGATGCCGAGGTCACGGCGGAAAGCCGCGTCCCCGCACACCTTTATCGCCAGGTCCGTGACGGCCACGGCGGCCTCGGTCGCGGTGACCGCCAGCAGCCGCACGCGGTCCGCGGACCGGTCCGGGTGCCAGGTCACCGCGGACAGGGTGTCGTTGTACAGCACCCTGACCGAGTCGGTCCGCAACCGCATCCGGGCCAGGTCCGGGCGCGTCCGCGGATCGTAACGACCCAGCACCCCGATCGCCGCCGCCAGCGCCCCCTCCATCAGGCCGAGCGACACCGCCGCCCCGAGCACCATGAACCAAGGGAACGCCAGTTCCTCGGACCAGAGCCGGTTCGACGCCGGTACCCGCACGGGATCCGCCCGCACGCACGTGGCGACGGTCCCCCGCAGTCCCATCCCGGCGTGGTCGGCGGGTACCAGCAACCCCGGTGCCTCGGCGGGCACGAGCCACAGACCCGTGCCGCACGACCAGACGTAGCTGTCCGCCTCCCCGGCCGCGATCACCCAGTTCTTGCGCGCCCGCACCTGCACCACGTCACCGTGCGACGACGCCTCGCCGGCCGAACCGAAGGCCGCCAGTGTCGACAGGTGCCGGCCCGCCGCGATCTCGGCCCGCAACCAGTGCGGCCCGGACCGGTCGAGCACCGCCGCCGCCGAGTAGTGCGACCGCAACACGGAAGCGGTCGCGGCACACACCCTGGCGACCTGCTCGACCACCCGGCCGGCCGAGCGCACGTCCTGGCCTCCCCCGCCGACCGTCCGGGAGATCGTCATGCCCAGCAACCCCTTGGCACCCAACGCGTTCAACGCCGCGCGCGGGAACCTGGAGTGCTGATCGACCTCCGCGGCGTTCGGCGCCACCACGGTCTGCACGATGCGGAGCAGGTCCGCCCGGTAGGTCACGTGGGCGGGTAGAGCGAATAGGAGGGGAAGTTGCCGTACGGCCGTTCGTCGGGCGGCCCCTCCGTCACGGCGTGCACCAGCAACGAACCGCCGACGAACGCCCCGCGCCACGAAGCACCGCGACCGCCGAACACCTCGTCCCGGTCACCCCGCGAACGGGGCTTGTTGATGCCGACCTTGAACGCCTGGACGTCCTCGCTCAACCGGCGAGCCGTGGCCTCGTCGTCACAGGCCAGCGACGCCACCAGGGCACCGTTCGAGGCGTTCATCGCGGCCAGCAACTCGGCCTCGGTGTCGACCAGGACGATCGTGTCGACCGGCCCGAACGGCTCCGCGTGGTGCAACGGCGACGACCGCGGCGGGTCGAGGATCGCCACCGGCGCCAGGTACGCGGCGGTCTGCTGGCCCGGCAGGAAGTGGCCGCCTTCCAGCGTTCCCCGGTACAACGGCACGCCGCCCGCCCGCACGGCCTCCGCGACGACGTCCCCCAGCTCCTTGGCCTTCGCGTCGTTGATCAACGGCCCGAAGTCCAGCGAGGGCAGCTCGTCATCGGGCGAGGCGACGGCGAGCGGGTGCCCGAACTTCACGTCCCGCACCGCGGGCAGGTAGACGCTGAGGAACTTGTCGAACAACGACCGCTGCACGACGTACCGCGGATAGGCGGTGCACCGCTGCTTGCCGTAGTCGAACGCCTTGCGGATCTGCGTGCCGAGCATGTCCCAGGAGTCGGTCTCCCAGACCCCCCAGCAGTTCAGGCCCTCCTGCTCCAGGACGTGCCGGCGGTTCGAGTCGACCAGGCGCGCCGCGATGGCGCTGCCGACGTCACGACCGCCCACGAAGGACACACAACCCAGGAACGACGACCCGACCAGCACCGGCGCGAGTTCCGACCCGCTGCCGGACACGAGCGTCAACGGCAGCCCCGCACGAACAGCGAGCGCGGTGGCCAAAGTCAGGCAGCTCACGCCGCCGTCGGTCGGCGCCTTGGCGATGACGGCGTTGCCCGCCAGCGCCTGCACCAGCATCGCGTGCATCAGCACGCTCATCGGGTAGTTCCACGACGCGATGTTGCTGACCGGGCCGTTCAACGGCGTCCGGCCGGCCAGCATCGAGTCGATCTCCTCGACGTACCAGCGCACCCCCTCGACGCACCGGTCGACGTCCGCCGTGGCGAGCCGCCACGGCTTGCCGATCTCCCACACCAGCAGCAACGACAACAGGTCGCGGTGCTCGGTGAGGGCGGCGAGGGCTTCGGTCACCCTGGCCTTGCGCTCGGCCAGGGTGACGTTGCGCCACTCGAGGTGCTGGTCGACGGCCGCGACGACCGCCCGTCCCGCGACGTCGAAGTCGAGGAACGGCGGGCCCGCGGTGGTGGAGCCGTCGACGGGGCTGGTGGCGGGCATCGGTTCGCCGGAACGACTCCACTCGCCGCCGAAGTGGTTGAGCAGCCGGTCTTCGTGGAACGCCTCCGGTGCGACGGACACGCACCGCGAGTACACGTCGTTCCAGGAGGTCCCGGGCTTGAGGATCAACGACATCGGAGCGCCCTCCAGTGCTTTGATCAGCGGTTTTGCACGTGCTGCCAGCCGAAACGCCCCTTGATGCACAGGTTTCCGTGCGTGACAGTGCTTTCGTGCGGAGACGTGACCTTCACGATCTCGTTGTCCTGCACGTGCAGGGTGAGGTTGCACCCGACACCGCAGAACGTGCAGATGGTCGTGGTCTGCGTCTGGGCCTCTTCGTCCCAGGTGCCGTCCTCGCGCTTGTCGTGCTCGCGCTTGAAGCTCAGCGCACCCGTGGGGCAGACCTCGATGCAGTTGCCGCAGTACACGCAAGCGCTTTCGGGCAGCGGCGTGGCGAACTCCGTGGAGATCCGCGAGTCGAAACCCCGGCCGGCCACCGAGATCGCGAAGGTGTTCTGCCACTGGTCGCCGCACGCGTCCACGCACTTGTAACACATGATGCACTTGCCCAGATCGCGGACGTACAGCGGATTGTCCACTTTGGTCGGTTGCCGCACGGTCGCGGCCGTCTGGCCGTCCGGCTCCTCGTGCTCGCCGGGGCGGCGGTCGTCCCGATCGGTCGACGGCGGTGCCGGCGGGCCGAAGCGGGAGGGGTCGGCACCGCACGCGGACATCCACTCGTCCACGTGCGGCGTGGTGGAGAGGTCCGTGGCGGACCCGAGGAGTTCGAGCACCAGCTTGCGGCTGTGCTTGGTGCGTTCGGAGTCGGTGTGCACGACCATGCCGGGCTCTGCCTTGCGCGAGCACGACGGCACGAGCGTGCGCGATCCCTCGACCTCGACCATGCAGACGCGGCAAGCGTTTGCGGGTTCGAGCGTGTCGCCGTAGCACAGCGTCGGGATGGATTTCCCTTGTGCCGTACAGGCGTCCAGGATCGTCGCGCCCTCGGGCACGCGCACCGGCTCCCCGTCCAGCGTCAGCTCGACCAGACGCTTCGGCAGGCCGATTTCGACGATGGTCATGACGCCGCCTCCTCTGCGTACCCCAGCCGGTACAGGGCTGATTCGATGGCGTTCCAGGCGGTCTGGCCCAGACCGCAGATGGACGAGTCGCGCATGACCTGCCCGACCTCCTTCAGCAGCTGGAGGTCCTCGGCCGACGTGCTCAGCGGGCGTCTGCCCACCAGCCGCGCCATCGCCTCCTCCTGGCGCACGGTGCCGATCCGGCACGGCACGCACTGGCCGCACGACTCGTCGCGGAAGAACGCGGCGATGCGCAACAGGAAGGCGCCCAGGTCGGCCGTGTCGTCGAGGACCAGCACGACACCGGAACCGAGCGTGGTGTTCGCGGCCCGCGCGTCCTCCATGGTGAGCGGCAGGTCGAGCTCGTCCGGGCGGACGAACCCGCCTGCCGCCCCGCCGAGCAGTACCGCTCGCAGCTCCCGGCCTGGCGGCACGCCACCCGCCAGATCGAGGAGTTCCCCGAGCGTGGTGCCGAACGGCACCTCGTACACGCCCGGACGACTGACGTTGCCCGACAGGCAGAACAGCTTCGGTCCCGCCGAGCCGGGGGTGCCGATGGCGGTGTAGGCCTCACACCCCTCCGTGAGGATCACCGGCACGTTGACCAGTGTCTCCACGTTGTTGACCACCGTCGGCTTGCCGAACAGGCCCGACTCCACCGGGAACGGCGGCTTCGAGCGCGGCTCGCCGCGGAAGCCCTCGATAGAGTTGAAGATCGCCGTTTCCTCGCCGCAGATGTAGGCGCCCGCGCCGCGGCGGATCTCGATGTCGAACGAGAAACCCCGGTGACCCATGATGTTCTCGCCGAGGAAGTTGCGCTCCTTCGCCCTGGCGATCGCGTTGCGCAGCAGGTGCAACGCCCGCGGGTACTCGCCGCGCAGGTAGAGGTAGCCGCGCGAGCAGCCGGCCGCGAACCCGGCGATCGTCATCGACTCGATCACCGCGTACGGGTCGCCCTCCATCAGCAGGCGGTCCTTGAACGTGCCGGGCTCGCTCTCGTCCGCGTTGCACACCAGGTAGTGCGGCCGCACGGGTTGGCGGGCGGTCGCGTCCCACTTGCGTCCCGTCGGGAACGCCGCACCGCCGCGGCCCATCAGCTTCGCGTCGGTGACCTCGCGAATCACCCCGGACGGCCCCAGGTGCAGCGCCGTCCGCAACGCCGCGTAGCCGCCCGTCGCCCGGTAGTCGTCGAGCGACTCCGGGTCGACGACGCCAACCCGTTTGAGCAGCCGCAGACCGGGGTCACCGGCCTGCGGCACCTCGGCGCGCCCACCGTCCACGTGGGAGGGACCGGCGGCCGCCACCGCGATCACCTCCTCGGCGGTGGCAGGCGCCAGGAGCTGCTCCGCCGCCACCTCCCCCGCCTCGAACGCGAGCGCCACCGGGGCCTTCTCGCACACCCCGAGACACGGGCTGCGCACCCAACCACTCTTCGCCCCGGCCGGTCCGAGCTCGCTGGTCAGCCGGTCGCACAACGCTTTCGCGCCGTTGACCTGGCAGGCCAGGTCGACGCACACGTGCGTGACCTTCGCCGGGCGTTCGGTCAGCGAGAACAACGAGTAGAAGCTCGCCACCCCGTACGCCTCGGCGGGCGGGACGTGCAGGACGCGGCAGATGTGGTTCAGCGCGCCCCGGCTGATCCAGCCGACCCTGTCGTTGACCGCGTGCAGGGCGGGCAGGAGCTGGTCCCTGCCCATCCCCGCAAACAGGTCGACGACGACGCGTTCGGCCTCGGACGGTTCGACGTCGAGCAGTTTGAGATCCACTCAGCCCACCTTCACCGGAAGCTTGTCGATGCGGACGGCCGCGGCCTTGTACTCGGCGGTGCCGGCGATCGGGCAGGTCGCCTCGATCGTCAGGACGTTGACGTCGATCTCGTCCGGGAAGTGGAACGTCATGAAGACGAGCCCCGGCGTCAGCCCCTCGTCGATCCGCACCGGCGCCTGGATCTGGCCGCGCCTGCTCGTGATCGACACCTCCTCGCCCGCCTCGACGCCGAGCACGCGGGCGTCCTCCGGGCACAGGTCGAGCGTCTCGCCGATGCGCAACGGCGACTCGAAGCCGTTCGACTGCACCCCGGTGTTGTAGGAGTCGAGCCGGCGTCCGGTGGTGAGCCGGAACGGGAACTCACTCGTCAGCTCGTCGACGGGCGGGCTGTGCGGCACCGGGGAGAACGTCGCGGGCATGCCGCGCTTCACCGGGTCCTCCTCCCAGAGCCTGCCGTGCAGGAAGCTGGGTTCGAGGGAGTTCTCGTCCGGGCACGGCCACTGGATGCCACCGAGCTTCTCGAGCCGGTCGTAGGTCATGCCGGTGTGGATCGGCGACAGGCTGCGCAGCTCGTCCCACACGTCCTCGCCGGTCTTGTGCTGCCAGTGCGCGCCGAGCCGCGTCGCGATCTCGCCCATGATCTCGATGTCGTCGCGGGCACCTTCCGGTGGCGTCAACGCCTTGCGGACGCGCTGCACCCGGCGCTCGCTGTTGGTGAACGTGCCGTCGGTCTCGCACCAGGCGGCCGCGGCGGGCAGCACGACGTGGGCGAGCTGCGCGGTCTTGGTGAGGAAGATGTCCTGCACCACCACGTGGTCCAGGTTGGACAGTCGCTTGATCGTGTGCTCGCAGTCGGCCTCGGACTGCACCGGGTTCTCGCCGATGATGTACACGGTGGTCATGTCACCGCGTTCCATCGCCTCGAGCATCTGGGTGAGGTTCCAGCCCTTGGCGGCCTTGAAGTTCGAGCCCCACGCGTCGTTGAACTTCTTGGCGACGCCCGGGTCGGTGATGTCCTGGAAGCCGGGCAGCCGGTCGGGGATGGCGCCCATGTCGCCGCCGCCCTGCACGTTGTTCTGCCCGCGCAACGGGTTCAGCCCCGCGCCGTAGCGGCCGACCTGGCCGGTCAGCAGCGACAGGTTGATCAGGCTCAGCACGTTGTCGGTGCCGTTGTGGTGTTCGGTGATGCCGAGCGTCCAGCTGAGCTGGCCGCGGTCCGCCTTGGCGTAGGCGTGCGCGAGTTCGCGGATCAGCTCGGCGGGCACTCCGGTCTCCAGTTCGGCGACCGGCAACGTCCACGGCTCGACGGCCTTCACGAACTCCGGGAAGCCCTCGGTGGCGCGCTCGACGAACGACGTGTTCGTCAGGTTCGACGCGATGATCTCGCGCGCGATCGCGTGCGCCAGCGGGATGTCCGTGCCGACTCTGAGCCGCAACCACTTGTGCGCCCACTTGCCGGTACTGGTCAGCCGCGGGTCGACGACGTAGAGCTTCGCACCCTTGTGCACGGCCTTCAGCACGTGCTGGAAGAAGATCGGGTGCGCCTCGCGGGCGTTCGACCCCCAGAGCACGATCAGGTCGGCGTCCTCGATCTCCTGGTAGGAGGAGGTTCCACCGCCGCTGCCGAACACCTTGGCCAGACCCGCCACGCTCGGCGCGTGACACGTGCGGTTGCACGAGTCGACGTTGTTCGTCCCGATGACGGCCCTGGTGAACTTCTGGGCCATGTAGTTCATCTCGTTGGTGGCCCGCGCACAGGAGAACATCCCGAACGCGTCGGGGCCGCCGAGCGCGACGTTCCTGCGGAAGCCCTCCGCTGCGGAGTCCAGCGCCTCGTCCCAGCTCGCCGGCCGCAGAACTCCCGCGTCACGCACCAGGGGCTGGGTGAGCCGCACGTAGGGCTCGGTCTTCTTCCGCCTGCTCATCGTCTGCACCTCCTCCCCACATACTGTATGCAATCTTCTGTGCGCGCTAGTCCCTGTTGCGGTTTCTTGACGACGAACCGCGTTGAGAGAACAGGACTATCGCCTCATAGACCGCAGCTGTAACGGCCTTGGCGAACGGAATCGGCCGGGCCTCCGTCAGACGTCGGTCCGGTCGAGGTGCTCGTGCAGCACGCGGTCCAGTTCGCCGCGCACGTCCAGCCCGGGGGTGAGCCCGAACATCGCCCGTGCCGGCAGCGACACCGGTTCCCGGTCCCCCACCACGGGCCCGATCTGCGGCACCAGCCGGGGATCCTCGATGCGCACCACCCGCATCCCTTCCGGCGTGCCGAACATCGGGATGGCTCCGATCCGGAGGATTCCCGACAGCGACTCCCTCATGCGGGACAGGTCCTGCCGCAGCGCGTCGCGGTCGGCGAGCATGCGGTGCGCCCACAGCAGGACCCGTTCCCGATCGCCGCCGACAACGACGGCTGGGACACGTGACAGGCCGCGGCGGCTCGCGCGAAGTGGCGTTCACGGGCCAGGGCGACCAGGTACTCCAGCTGTCGCAGCAGCAACTCAGGTCACCAGCGACGTGCGGGAGAGCAGGTCGATCGCCGCGTAGACGTGCCGCAGCGTCGGTGCCGGCACGCGGGTGAGCTCGGCGATCTCCACCACCGCGGCGATGATCGCGTCGTGCTCGAGGCGCTTGCCCGCCTCCAGGTCCTGCAGCATCGACGTCTTGTGGTGCCCGACCCGGCGGGCGCCGTCGATGCGCTTGTCGATCGAGATCTGCGGGTCGCAGCCCGCCGCCCGCGCGATGGTCAGGGTCTCCGCCATCATCTGCGCCACCAGGTCGCGGCTGTCGTCGTGCTCGCAGATCTCGGCCATCGTCGCGCGGGTCAGTGCGCTCAACGGGTTGAACGCCACGTTGCCCATGAGCTTGATCCAGATGTCCTCGCGGACGTCGGACTCCACCGGGCACTTCAGCCCGCCCGCGATCATCGCCTCGCTCAGCGCGACGCACCGCGGGGAGATCGACCGGTCCGGTTCGCCGATCGAGAACCGGGTGCCCTCGAGGTGCCGGATCACGCCCGGTTCCTCGATCTCCGTGGAGCAGTAGACGACGCAGCCGATCGCGCGTTCCATCGGCAGCACGGCGGTGACGGACCCGCCGGGGTCCACGGCCTCGATCCGGCGTCCCTCCAGGGGATGTCCGGTCATGCCGTGGAAGTACCACCACGGGATCCCGTTCTGCGCGGCGATCACCGCGGTGCCCGGCCCCGTCAACGGGGCCAGCAGATCGCCTGACGACGCGTAGGAGTACGCCTTCAGACCGAGGAAAACGTAGTCGACCTCGCCCACCTCGGCGGGATCGGAGGTCGCATGTGGACGCGCGGTGAAATCACCGCGCGGACTCAGCACCCGCACGCCGTGCTCCCGCATTGCGGCGAGATGGGCTCCTCGCGCGATCAGGTGGACTTCCACGCCGGCCCGGTGCAAGGCCGCTCCGACGTAGGCACCGATCGCTCCGGCTCCGAGAACAGCGATCTTCATGGCACGCCCCGCTCTGCCGACACGGCAAGATTGCATACAGTATACGTACGACACTCACCTTGTTCCAGAAGTGCTTTTTGCATACGAAAAGCTGTAGTCTGTCTGACATGACCTCTTTGCCCAGTGGCCGCCGGGCACCGCGCGGCTCCCTCAGCGCCGCCGCGACCCGCCGGGTCGAACGGCCCGCACCACTGCGACAGGCCGTCTACGACGCCTTGCTGGAACTCATCGTCAACCGCACCCTCGCCCCCGGCCAGCACCTGGTCGAGGCCGAGCTCGCCGAGTACCTGGGCGTGAGCAGGCAGCCGGTGCGCGAAGCCCTGCAGCGCCTGCAGACCGACGGCTGGGTCGATCTCCGGCCCGCCCAGGGCGCTTTCGTGCACACCCCGACCGAAGAAGAAGCCGACCAGCTGCTCGCCGTGCGCAGCGTGCTGGAGACCTACTCGGCGAAGCTCGCCGCCGAGCACGCCACCGCCGCCGACGTGAAGCTTCTCAGGAAGCTGCAGAAGGCGGGCGAGGAGGCCCTGGTGGCCGCGAACGTCGAGCGCCTGGTCAAGGCGAACGCCGACCTGCACGCGGCCGTCGCGGCGATCGGCCGCAACAAGGTCCTGTCCGAGATGATCGGGCTGGTCGACCGCCGGGTGCGCTGGTACTACACCCCGATCGCCCGCCCGCGCAGCCGCGACTCCTGGAACGAGCACGCCGAACTGGTCGCGGCCATCGCCGAGGGAGACGTGGAGCGGGCCGGCGAGGTCATGCACAACCACGCGGAGCAGACCCGCCAGACCTATCACGACCGCAAGACGTCCGAAAGCTCCACGGACAGCGACTGAGTCGTCACTCTCGGATCACCCACATCGGTCATTTGGTACCGTACGGGTGATCCGCGACACGATGGCGGCCGATTGCATACAAAACGCAGTATGCTGAATCGCGTCAGGGACGGGGTCACCGGAGACCCGCGAGAGGACTCCCACCGAGTGCTCGAGAAACGGGTACCCGGTGGACATGCCCCCGGCCGCAACCCTGACGTTCCCGTGCGACGGCGCCGGTCAGGCTGCTGCCCGTCCGGCTGCCGCGCGCCCTCGTTCCGGGCGCGCCGGGAACCACCATCGAGGTTGAAAGAAGGAAAGCCATGTCCCGCTTCAAGAACTTCGCGCGCTCCCTCACCCAGCCCCGGGAGGGTTCCTCCGCGGACGGCCGCGCGCTGGGCCTCGGACTGTCCACCGCGCTGACGGAGCAGCGCAAGGACGCCGAGGCCCAGGCGGCTGTGGCCAAGACGCTCCGCAAGGACGCCGAGGGCCACACGATTCACGGCTGAGAGTCCTTCACAGGAGCGTCTTCTTCGCTCCTGCGCGCACTCTCGGCATCCTCCACGGCGGACTGAGCTGCCCGGCGTGAGGAATGCAGGCTCCACACCGTCGTGACGGCGAGCGTCACGACGATGACCCCGAGGGACACCACGATCGGGATCTCCGGGGCCCACGAGACACCGTGGTGGTGCAGCGCCTCGAAGATGAGTTTGAACCCGATGAACGCGAGCACCACCGCGAGACCCTTGCTCAGGTGCACCAGGCGATCCAGGAGACCGCCCACCAGGAAGAAGAGCTGACGCAGGCCCATCAACGCGAACGCGTTGGCGGTCAGCACCAGGTACGGCTCCTTGGTGAGTCCGAAGATCGCCGGGATGGAGTCGACGGCGAACAACAGGTCGGTCGTGCCCACCGCGACCATGACGACCAGCATCGGTGTCACGACGCGTTTTCCGTCGACGCGCGTCGTCAACGACGCACCGTGGTAGACGTTCGTGGCCGGCAGGAACCTCTTCACCGCGCGCAGTGCGGCGTTCTCCGGAACGTCGGCCTCCTCGGCCTCGTCCTGCTTCACCAGCTTCCACGCGGTGAAGATGAGGAACGCGCCGAAGAAGTAGAACAGCCAGTCGAACCGTGCGATCGCCTGTGCTCCAGCGGCGATGAAGACGGCTCGCAACAGCAAGGCCAGGATGATGCCGACGATGAGCACCTTCTGGCGGTACTCGCGGGGCACCGCGAACCGGGCCATGATGATCACGAACACGAACAGGTTGTCGACGCTCAGCGAGTACTCGGTGATCCAGCCGGCGAAGAACTCACCGCCGTGACCGGGCCCGGCGAAGATCGTGACGCCGAGTCCGAACAGGACGGCCAGGCCGACGTAGAAGAGCACCCAGTAAAGCGATTCGCGGAACGACGGCTCGTGCGGTTTGCGGACGACGAGGTAGAAGTCGAACGCGATGATGGCGGCGATGCCACCCATCGTCGCGATCCACACCCAGACGGGAAGATCCAGCATTCTCGCTCCTCCGGCGGAAGGTCAGCGGGACGTCGTGGCGGCAACGGGCGCGGCACGCGTGCGCATGCGCAGCGCGATCCGTTCGTGCAGCCACAGGAACCCGATCGCCCAGCCGAGGCTCACGAGTCCCTGGTAGGCGAGGAAACCGGCCAGATCCGCGGGCAGGCGGACCTGGCCGGTGAGCACCAGGCTCACGGAGATCTCGTGCACCAGCCTCGCGAGCGGGAAGCCCACCAGCCAGAACAGCGCGACAGGAGCGAACCGCCCGCGCGGCAGCCGGCCTGACGCCATGAGCACGCCGAGTCCGCCGCCGAGCAGCGCCAGCGGCACACCGAGCGCGCACATCGTGACGAGTGCCCACGAGAAGGGCTGGCCGACCAGGGCCGCCAGCCCGCCCGCGACCACTCCGGCGGCGAGACCCACCGCCGCACCGGGGACTGCTTCTCGAACGTCCATCAGTCCACCACGACTCCGAACCGGATCAGGCTGTAGAACAGCATGCCGAGGTAGAAGACGGCGCCGAGTCCCACGATGATGTTCGTGATCAGCTTGGGACGGATGGGTTTCGGCAGCATCCGGTTGTTCACGAGCAGCAACACCACGCAGTAGGCGCCCATCGCGAACGTCGACAGGAACGCGAGCACGTCGAGGATCGCGCCCGGTCCGTCAGCGGGTCCCCACAGCAGGATGATGATGCCGAACGTGATGACGCACCAGAGGAATCCCGCGTAGAGGTGCGACATGCGGAACCGCTTCGCGCCGGGCACGAAGTGGTAGGCCATGTCGGCCTGACCGCGCGAGAAGGAGTCGAACAGGCCCAGCGTCGCGTTGAGACCGATCAACGCGATGAAGCCGAGGAAGACCGCTCCGAGCACTGGTCCACCCGCAGACGCGAAGGCGTCCGACATGCCGTTGAGCGCCGCTTCCCGTTCGCCCGCCTCGATCAGGGCCTTCACGTTCGGGCTCTCCCGGTTCGCCGCCTGCGCGAGCACGGTGAACGAGATCGTCACGAGCATCGTGATGCCCCAGAACAACAACAGCGCGTCGAACGTGACCCAGCGCCGCCAGCCCTTCCACTTCTGCATCTCGGCGGGGTCCGAGGTGTCGAACATGAAGCCCCGGCTGGGCATTTCCTCTTCCTGGCCCGCGTGCCGCAGACCGCGCACCTTGGGGATGTGCGCGCCCATGCCGGCGCCGCTGTCGCGCAGGTGCAGCGTGTACCACATCTGCTGCATGCCGGACGGTCCCGCGAACGCGATCGAGCCGACGATCACCGGGAACCAGGTGGCGGACAGGGCGTCCGCCGGCATGTAGCCGAACTGGAACATGCCGACCACGGTGGAGACCAGGTCGTTCCACGTACCCACCATCGCCGCCACGACGGCCGTGCTCACCACGAGCACGCCGATGAGGATGGACAGCAGGTTTTCCAGCAGGTTGTAGATGACCTTCGCCAGACTGAACAGCACGCCGACGAGGATCAGGCCCACGACGGCCGAGACCGTCCAGGGTATGCCGGTGATCCGTTCCAGCGCCGCCGCACCCGCGGAGAGGTGACCGGGCCAGATGTAGACGGCCATGGCGACGACGAAGAAGAACCACATGATCGGTTTGAACACGCGGGCCGCGCCGAAGAAGATGCTCTCGCCCGTCGCCATGGCGTAGCGGGCCATCTCCAGCATCACGACGGCCTGCAGGGTCACGCCGATCAAGAAGAGCCATCGGATGTCCGGCCCGAACAACAACACCAGCCGAGGCCACATGTAGGCCTCGCCCATGCCCACGCCGAGGGCCACCAGGAACACCGTGGGACCGAGCAGGTGGATCGACGGTGGTGCGTCGGGGAGTTTCCTGATGGGCATCGCTTCCAGCTTGCCCGCGGCCCAGACCCGCTCCTTTTCGGGAGGGGAACTGGTTTCCGTGCGGGCTGCCAGATTTGGATCATCCACGGGTAACGACCTCCAGAGGACCGGCTGTCTTCGTTGACCTCCCTGGCGGGTTCGCGACCGTGGGCGTGTCAAGGTCGCGGACGGGCCATCTCTCCTTGCATGCCGGGGTGGTCGCGGTCTCTCCCAAGACCACGACCACCCACGACTCATCTACAGCAAGCCGGCAGCACGAGCCCAGCGGTACTTGGCACCCAGTACTGCGACAGGCTTCTCCGTTGTGTACGGATACGCAACCACTCCGTTCCGGTACAGGTACTCACTGGCCTCCTCCACCTGCACGTCGCCCGCGAGGGAGGCGACGACCGGCTTGTGGATCCCGTTCGCCCGGTACTCCTCCACGACGTCGACCACGAGCTTCGCGAACACCATCGGAGGCGTGACGATGGTGTGCCAGTAGCCCAGGATCAACGAGTGGATCCGCTCGTCGGCCAGACCGAGCGCGATCGTGTTCCGGTACGTCGAGGGCGGTTCCCCGCCGGTGATGTCGACGGGGTTGCCCGCCGCGCCGAAGGGCGGGATGAACTCCCGGAACGCCGCGTCCAGGTCGTCCGGGATGGTCATCAGGCTGAGTCCGTTGTCCACGCAGGCATCCGAGAGCAGCACGCCCGAGCCGCCCGCGCCGGTGATGATGACGACGTTCTCGCCCTTCGGCGTCGCGAGCAGCGGGATGCCGCGCGCGTACTCCAGCAGGTCGTTCAGGCCGGGGGCGCGGATCACGCCGCTCTGCCTGAGGATGTCGTCGTAGACCCGGTCGTTGCCGGCGAGCGCGCCGGTGTGCGAGCTCGCGGCCTTGGCACCCTGGTCGGTCCGGCCGGCCTTCAGCACGACGACCGGCTTCTTCGCCGAGACGCGTTTCGCCGTTTCCGCGAAGGAACGACCGTCCTTGAGGTCTTCCAGGTGCATCGCGACGAGCTGGGTGTTCGGGTCGGACTCGAAGAACGTCAGCAGGTCGTCCTCGTCGATGTCGGCCTTGTTGCCCACCCCCACGATGGACGAGACGCCCATACCCGCGGAACGGCTGAACCCGAGGATCGCCATGCCGATTCCGCCACTTTGCGACGTGAGGGCGACACCGCCCTTGACGTCGTACGGCGTGCAGAACGTCGCGCTCAGGTTCTCCGGCGTGTAGTAGTAACCGTAGATGTTCGGGCCGAGGATGCGGACGCCGTGCTTGCGCGCGATCTCCACGATCTCGTTCTGCAGCTCGACGTTGCCCGTCTCGCCGAAGCCGGACGGGATCATGATCGCGCCGCCGACGCCCTTGCGGCCGACCTCTTCGAGAGCGGCGGGCACGAACTTGGCCGGGATGGCGAACACCGCGACGTCGACGTCTCCCGGCACGTCGCCGATGCTCGCGAACGCCTTGATGTCGAGGATCTCGTCCGCCTTGGGGTTGATCGGGTAGATCGTGCCCCCGTAGCCGCCGTTGACGAGGTTCTTCATCACCGAGTTGCCGATCTTGCCCTCTTCGTTCGAGGCACCGATCACGGCGATCGCGGACGGCTTCATGATCCGGTTCATCGACGCGAGGATCTCCTCCTGCGTGAACCGGACCGGTTCCTTGGCGGCGTTCTCGTCCACCAGGATGCGGACGTCGACCGCCGTGGCGCCCGACGGCGTGGCGAGCACCGGGTTGAGGTCGACCTCGGCGAGTTGCGGGAAGTCGCTCACCAGGTCGGAGACGCGGTGGATGAGGTCGGCGAGCTTGCCCGCGTCGACTCCCTCGGCACCGCGGACGCCCTTGAGGATCTCGGCGGCCGCGATGCCGTTCACCATGGAGAGCGCTTCCGCGGCGCTGGTGGGCGCCAGCCGGAAGGTGACGTCCTTGAGCACCTCCACGAGGATGCCGCCGAGGCCGAACGCGACGATCTTGCCGAACGTCTCGTCGGTGGTGGCGCCCACGATGACCTCGTGGACCTCGTTGCCGGTCGGGAGCTGCTGCTGGACCTGGACACCGGTGATGTCCGCATCCGCCTTGTGGTTCCCGGCGTTGTGGATGATCGTCCGGTAGCCCTCGGCGACCTCGGCCGCGTTCCGCAGGCCCACCAGCACGCCGCCGGCCTCGGTCTTGTGCAGGATGTCCGGCGAGACGATCTTCAGCACGACCGGGTAGCCGATCTCCTCGGCGAACGCGACGGCGCCCTCCGACGACTTCGCCAGCGCCTCGGCCGGGGTCGCGATGCCGTAGGCGTCGCAGACCCGCTTGCCCTCCGGTGCGGTGAGGGACGACCGTCCCTCGGCCCGCACCTTCGCGAGTACGTTCTCGACCGCGGCGCGGTCGTAGCCGTTGTCCGGCATGGATTTCTTCTCCCTCAAGGATTAGATGACGCCGGCGGCGCGCAGTCCCGCGAGGCGGTCCGCGCTGTAGCCGAGTGCTCCGAGGACCTCGTCGTTGTGCTCACCGAGCAACGGCGGGCGCTGGACCGGCACGTCGTTGTCGGAGAGCTTGAGCGGGTTGCCGACCGTCTTGAACGTGCCGCGCTCGGGGTGCTCGACCTCGACGACGGTGCCCAGCTCGGCGAGCGTCTCGTCCTCGATGATCTCCTTGGTGGACAGGATGGGTCCGCACGGGATGTTGTGGGCGTTGAGCTGGTCCATCACCTCCCACTTGGTGTGCTTCTCCGTCCACTCCTCGATCAGCGCGAACGCCTTGTCCAGTTTGGACAGCCGGACCTCCGGGGTGGCCCAGGCCGGGTCGTCGGCGAGCTCGGGCCTGCCGATCAGCTCGGTCAGCGGGGCCCAGCCGACGGGCTGGATGATCACGTAGATGTAGTCGTTGGGGCCGCCGGGGGCACAGCGCACCGCCCAGCCGGGCTGGCCACCACCGGATGCGTTGCCGGAGCGGGGCACCTCGTCCCCGAACTGCTCGTTCGGGTACTCCCCCAGCGGCCCGTGGGTGAGCCGCTGCTGGTCGCGCAGCTTCACCCGGCACAGGTTGAGGACGGCGTCCTGCATCGCCACCTGGACGCGCTGGCCGCGCCCGGTGTTCGTCCTCTGGTACAGAGCGGCCAGGATCGCGGCCACCAGGTGGATGCCGGTGCCCGAGTCACCGATCTGCGCGCCCGTGGCGAGCGGCGGCCCCTCCTCGAACCCGGTGGTGCTCATCGAGCCGCCCATCGCCTGCGCGATCACCTCGTACGCCTTGAAGTCGGCGTAGCGGCCGGGCCCGAAACCCTTGATCGACGCGTAGACGAGCCGGTCGTTGAGCTCCTGGAGCTTCTCCCACGGGTAGCCGAACCGCTCGACGACGCCGGGGCCGAAGTTCTCGACGAGGACGTCGACGTCGGCGATGAGCTTCTCGAAGACCTCCTTGCCCTCGGGAGACTTCATGTTGAGCGTGATGCTCCGCTTGTTGCAGTTGAGCATCGTGAAGTAGAGACTGTCCACTTCGGGCAGATCGCGCAGCTGCCCGCGGGTGATGTCACCCTTGCCGGGCGTCTCCAGCTTGATGACGTCCGCGCCCAGCCAGGCGAGCAGCTGGGTCGAGGACGGTCCGGATTGGACGTGCGTCATGTCGAGGACTTTGACGCCCTCCAGGGCCTTGGCCATCTCAGCTCACCTACTTGTACATCGTCTGGTTCATGGTCCCGGGCGCGTACACGTCGGGGTCGATCCACACGTTGATCAGCGACGGCTTGCCGGACTCCCGGGCGCGCCGCAGGGCGGGCCCGATGTCCTCGGGGTCGCGGACTTCCTCGCCGTAGCCGCCGAGCATCTTGGCGAACTGGTCGTACTTGACGTCGCCGAGCGTGTTGCCGACGCGCTCGCGTTCCAGCCCGTACTTGGCCGCCTGGCCGTAGCGGATCTGGTTCATCGACGAGTTGTTGCCGACGATGCCGACGAACGGCAGGTCGTAGCGGACCAGCGTCTCGAAGTCCCAGCCGGTGAGGGAGAACGCGCCGTCACCGAAGAGCGCGACGACCTCCTTGTCCGGCCTGGCCAGTTTCGCGGCCAGCACGAACGGGATGCCGACGCCGAGCGTCCCGAGTGGACCGGGGTCCATCCAGTGGCCGGGCGACTTCGGCTGCACGACCTGGCCGGAGAAGGTGACGACGTCGCCTCCGTCGCCGATGTAGATCGAGTCCTCGGTGAGGAAGTCGTTGATCTCGTTGACCAACCGGTACGGGTGGATCGGCCGGTCGTCGGACAGGAGGTGCTCGGCCCGCTTCTGCCGGGCCTTCTCCTCGACCGCCTGCAGTTCCTCGAGCCACACCTTGCGACCCATCGCGCCGTTGTCCTCGCGACCGGACGAGGCCTGCGTGACGGCGGACAGGACCAGGTCGGCGTCACCGACGATGCCGAGGTCGACGTCGCGGTTCTTGCCGACGGTGCGGTAGTCGAGGTCGATCTGGACGACCGTCGCGTTCGCGGAAAGCCTTCGGCCGTAGCCCATCCGGAAGTCGAACGGGGTGCCGACGATCACGATGACGTCGGCGTTGTCGAAGGCGTAGCGGCGCGACAGCTGGAAGTGGTGCGGGTCGCCGGGCGGGAGGGTGCCGCGGCCCGCGCCGTTCATGTAGGCGGGGATGTTGAGCGTGCGCACGAGCTCGATGGCCGAGTCGGTGGCGCGCGTCGTCCACACCTGGCTGCCCAGCAGGATCGCGGGCTTCTTCGCGTTGACCAGGAGGTCCGCGAGCCTCTCGACGTCCGCGGGGTCGCCGAGGCTGCGGGTGGAGGCGCGGTAGTGGCCGGCCTGGGGTACCCGTGCCTGCGAGACGGGCACCTTGGCGTCCAGGACGTCGCGCGGGATCTCCAGGAACGACGGTCCGGGCGCGCCGGCGTTGGCCTCGCGGAACGCCATCGACACCATGTCCGCGATGCGGGCGGTGTGCGGAACGTTCGCCGAGAACTTGGTGATCGGCGTCATCATGTCGACGTGCGGGAGGTCCTGCAGTGAGCCCATCTTGTGCTGGCTCAACGCACCCTGGCCGCCGATCAGCAGCATCGGGCTCTCCGCGCGGAACGCGTTGGCGACGCCCGTGACGGCGTCGGTGGTGCCCGGCCCCGCCGTGACGACGGCACAACCGGGCTTGCCGGTGATGCGGGCGTACCCGTCGGCCGCGTGCGCCGCGACCTGTTCGTGCCGGACGTCGATGACGGCGATGCCCTCGTCCACGCAGCCGTCGTAGATGTCGATGATGTGCCCGCCGCACAGCGTGAAGATGGTGTCGACGCCCTCGGCTTTGAGTGCCTTCGCCACCAGGTGGCCACCAGAGATGGACTCAGGAATCGACTCCGGCTCCGCGGAACTCGTCATCGGCGATCAGCTCCCCTTGGCGCTTCGACTGTAGATTGCATACCGTATGAGGTAGGCATATCGTTACTCCGCTACCAACCGGATGTCCATAGATGGCCGCAAGTTTTCGGCGAGAGGACGTAGACGGTGGATCTTTTCGAACACGAGGCGCGGGACCTCTTCGAGCGCTACGGGGTGCCCGTTCCGCGTGGTTTCGTGGCGGACACTCCTGAGTCCGCGCGCGAGGCAGCCACGAGGCTCGGCGGCACGGTCGTCGTGAAGGCACAGGTGAAGACCGGCGGCCGCGGCAAGGCCGGCGGCATCAAACTCGCTTCGACGCCCGACGAAGCTTTCACGGCGGCCACGGCCATCCTGGGGATGGACATCAAGGGCCACACCGTGCACAAGGTGCTCGTCACCGAGGCGAGCGAGATCGCCGAGGAGTACTACCTGTCGTTCCTGCTCGACCGTGCCAACAGGACGTTCATCGGGATGGCCTCGGCGACGGGCGGCATGGAGATCGAGGAGATGGCGGACTCCATCACCCGGATGCCAGCTTCGTCCTTCGACGCATCTGGAGTGTTTCCCCCGGAAGTTGCTTTGCAGGTCAACGACGTCGCTTCCGCGTTGTGGAAGGTCTTCGTCTCCGAAGACGCGACTCTCGTCGAGGTGAACCCTTTGGCGCGCACCGAGGACGGGCGAATCGTCGCGTTGGACGGGAAAGTGACGCTGGACGACAACGCGTCGTTCCGGCACTCTCGAAGCGCGGACGACGTGCACGGTGACCCGCTGGAGGTGCGGGCCGCCGGGAAGGGGCTGAACTACGTCAAGCTCGACGGCACCGTCGGTGTCATCGGCAACGGCGCGGGCCTCGTCATGTCCACATTGGACGTCGTGGCGCTGGCGGGCGCCGCGCCCGCGAACTTCCTCGACATCGGCGGCGGCGCGTCGGCCCAGGTGATGGCCGACGGCCTCGACGTGATCCTCTCGGACCCGTCGGTCCGCAGCGTGTTCGTGAACGTGTTCGGCGGCATCACCGCGTGCGACGCGGTGGCCAACGGGATCGTGCAGGCCCTGGGGATGCTCGGTGATCGCGCCGACAAGCCGCTGGTGGTGAGGCTCGACGGCAACAACGCCGAGGCGGGCCACCGGATCCTCGACGAGGCACGGCACCCGCTGATCACCGTGGCGCACACGATGGACGACGCGGCCGGCCGTGCCGCCGCCCTCGCTGGTAAGGAGTCCTGATGGCGATCTTCCTCGACGAGAACAGCCGTGTGGTCGTCCAAGGCATGACGGGCGCGGAGGGCACGAAGCACACCCGGCGCATGCTCGCGGCAGGCACGCGGGTGGTCGGCGGTGTGAACGCGCGCAAGGCGGGCACGTCCCTCGACTTCGACGACGTGACGCTGCCGGTGTTCGGCACGGTGACCGAGGCGATGGAGGCGACCGGAGCCACCGTGTCGGTGCTCTTCGTGCCGCCCGCGTTCACCGGTGACGCGGTGATCGAGGCGGTGGACGCGGGCATCGGGCTCGCCGTGGTGATCACCGAAGGCGTCCCGGTCCACGACACGGCCCGGTTCTGGGCGCACGCCGCCGGTTCGTCCACGCGGATCATCGGCCCCAACTGCCCCGGCATCATCAGCCCCGGCAAGTCCAACGCCGGGATCATCCCGGCGGACATCACCAAGCCCGGGTCGATCGGGCTCGTGTCGAAGTCGGGAACGCTGACGTACCAGCTGATGCACGAGCTGAAGGACTTCGGCTTCACCACGTGCGTCGGCATCGGCGGCGACCCGATCGTGGGCACGACGCACATCGACGCGATCGCGGCGTTCGAGGCCGACCCGGAGACCGAGCTGATCGTGATGATCGGGGAGATCGGCGGTGACGCGGAGGAACGAGCGGCGGAGTTCGTGCGGGACAACGTGTCCAAGCCTGTTGTCGGCTACGTGGCCGGGTTCACCGCGCCCGAGGGCAAGACGATGGGGCATGCCGGGGCGATCGTCTCGGGGTCCTCGGGCACGGCGGAGGCCAAGAAGCAGGCGATGGAGGCGGTGGGGATCGAGGTCGGCAGGACGCCGTCCGAGACCGCCGCCCTGGCGCGCGCGATCCTGACCAGCTGAGGTGTCGCAGCGGGTCGGCACCGGTTGACGAGCACGGCGGGTCGCACCGGTTGACGAGTGCGGCGGGTCGCACCGGTTGACGAGTGCGGCGGGTCGGGCACCGGGGATCAGGGCCCGACCCGCCGTGCTCAGCCGACCGGTAGCTCCTCGCGGTCCGTGCCACGCGCGACCGCGGGCAGCTCGGCCGAGCCGTTCTCCGCCCTGTCCCCGATCACCGGCAGCGCCTGCTTCACGAATTTCAGCACGGCCTGCGCGCCGCCCCGGCGCACCTCCTCCAGCACCGGCGGCACCCGCCGCGAGTCCACCAACGCCGACGTCCCGCCGGGTCCCGGCCCGGCGAGGAACGGGGCGTGGACCTGCCGCTGCTCCTCCTCGCGCCGCCACCGGGCCTCGACCGCGACCTTCAGCGCCTCGACGGCCTCGTGCAACGGGTCGAACCGGACCGGCTCGACGGCAACGGTCTCGTCCTGCCCGGCAGCGCAGAACAGCTCAACGCATTCATCAGCGGAAAGCTCCAGCGCGTCGGCCAACGCGCGCACGGTGCCCATCCGCGGATCACAGCGTTCGCCGGTCTCCAGCCCGCGCACCGTGCGCACCCCACCCCGGCACGCCCGGCGACCGCCTCCTGACCGAGCCCCGCCCGCTGCCGCCACTGACGCAGCAGTGACCCGAACCGGCTCGCCAGAACAGCCCCTCAGGCCTGGATGATCAGCGCACCACCGAGACGGCCGTGTCTCGTGGCCGTTCCCGCCCGGTTGGGGGAAGATCGCGGGTGTGCTGACCGAGTGGCTCCACGCCGTTCCGCCGTTGCTGGTCTACCTGGTGGTAGGCCTGGTGGTCGGCGTCGAGAGCATGGGGATCCCGCTGCCGGGCGAGGTCGTGCTGGTCGCGGCGGCGCTGATGGCGTCGCACCACGACGGGATCTCACCGCTCTGGGTCGGCGTCGCCGCGTCGGCCGGGGCGATCATCGGCGACAGCGCCGGGTACGCGCTGGGCAAGCGGTTCGGCGAGCGGATCTTCGGCTGGGCGGGTGAGAAGTTCCCCGGCCACTTCAGCCAGGACAAGGTCGAGAAGGCCCAGGCGCTGTTCCAGAGGCACGGCGCCTGGGCGGTCTTCTTCGGCCGGTTCGTGGCGTTGCTGCGGATCCTGTCGGGTCCGCTCGCGGCCACGATGGGCATGCACTACGGGAAGTTCCTGCTGGCCAACGCAGCGGGCGGCGTTGCGTGGGCCGGCGGCACGACCGCGGCCGTCTACTTCGTCGGAGAGGCCGCCGAGCACTACCTCGCGGAGTTCTCGTGGATCGCGCTGCTGGTCGTGCTGCTCGCGGTCATCGGGTTCAGCGTCCGAGCCCGGCTCCGCCGTTCACACCGATGACCTGGGCGGTGATGTGCCCGGCCTCCGGCGTGGTCAGGAACGTGATCGCCGCGGCGACGTCGGCGGGCGTGCCCGCGCGGCCGTTCGCCGGGTTGCCGACGAGCTTCCTGCGCCGTTCCTCCGACAGCGTCCCGCCGAAGAACTCGGTGTCCTCGACGACACCGGGCGACACGACGTTGACCGTGATCCCCCTGGCCCCCAGGGCGAACGCGAGGTCCGCCGTCCACGCCTCGACCGCGGACTTGGCCGCCCCGTACGCACCCGAGCCGCGCCGCCCGGCGATCGACCCGAGCGTCACCACGCGGGCGTTGTCGGCCAGGCGCGGTTCCAGCGCGGTCGTCACGAGGACCGCGCTGATCACGTTGGACTCGTAGTTCGCGAGCCACAGGTTCTTCACGTCGGTCAGGTTCCGCGGCGCGGGCAGGCGCCGGGTCATGTTGCCGCCCGCGTTGTTCACCAGGACGTCCACAGTGGACGGCAGGTCGCTCAGCGCCGCCTCCACCGAATCCGGGTCCGCCGCGTCGAACACGACCGCCCGCGCGCCGATCTCCTCCGCCGCCGCCTTCAGGACGTCCTCCCGGCGTCCCGTGACCACCACTTCGAGGCCCTGCTCGACGAGCCGGGCCGCCACCGCCCTGCCGATGCCCGTGCCGCCGCCGGTCACCACTGCTGTTCGCGTCATGCGGTCCTTCATAACAGCGGAACACATGCAGGTCGATCGGCTTGTCAGCCCCTACCGGTTCATGTCTGTGACTAGGCTGCTCACACCCGACTCCGCTGGGGAGAATCACATGGAAACCCGCACTCTTGACACAGACGGCGCGACCATCACGTACGACGTGAGCGGCTCCGGTGGCCGTCCGCTGATGATGATCGGCCAGCCGATGGACGCCAGCGGGTTCACCGCGCTGCGCGCCCAGTTCCCCGACCGCACCGTCATCACCTACGACCCGCGCGGCCTCGGCCGCAGCACCCGTTCGGACGGTCGCACCGACAACACGCCGCAGATCCAGGCGGGTGACGTGCACGCGGTGATCGAGGCCGTGGGCGGACCGGTCGACCTGTTCGCGTCCAGCGGCGGCGCGGTCACGGCGCTGGAACTCGTCGCGGCCTACCCGAACGACGTCGTCACGCTCGTCGCGCACGAACCGCCCCTGATCGACGTGCTGCCCGACGCGGCCGCCGCGCGCAAGGCCCGTGACGCCTTCATGGACGCCTACCAGGCCAAGGGCCAAGGCGCCGGCATGGCGGCGTTCATCCACATGAGCTCGTACCAGGGCGAGTACACCGACGAGTACTTCGCGTTGCCGCTGCCCGATCCCGCGCAGTTCGGCATGCCGGCGGAGGACGACGGCAAGCGCGACGACCCGTTGCTCGGCACCGCCTCGCTCGCCATCACCGACTACCACCCCCGCGTCGACGACCTGGCCGCCGCGCCCACGCGGATCGTGATCGCCGTGGGCGAGGAGACCGGTGACGCGTTCACCGCGCGCACGGCCGTCCACACGGCACGGTTGCTCGGCCAGGAGGCCGTCGTGTTCCCCAGCCACCACGGCGGGTTCATCGGCGGCGAGTTCGGCTACGCGGGCAAGCCGGAGGAGTTCGCGGTCAAGCTCCGCGAGGTGCTCGGCTGAGGACGACGTCGGCGGCCCGCCCGGCGCCGCCGCTGTCGTGGATCGCGGCACGCATCCGGTCGAGGTTCCGCCGGATCGTGCCGTCGGCGGCCACCCGGTCGACGGCCGCGCGCAGGTCCGCGTGGTCGTCGACCCGTTCGCCCAGGCCGAGTTCGGCGACGCGGTCGGCGTTCGCGGCCTGTTCCGGCGTCTGCGGGACGACGACCAGCGGCACGCCCGCGTGCAGCGCCTCCATCGTGGAGTTCATGCCGCCGTGGCTGATGAACGCCCTGGCGTGCTTCAGCACCGCGGGCTGCGGGAACCACGGCCGCACGTCGGCGTGCCCGGTCCCCTCGACGTCGCGCGCGGTCATCGCCACCTGCCACGCGCCGTCGCCGAACTGGTCGAGGCAGGCCCGGTAGAAGCCGGCGTCGCTCAGCACCGAGCCGAGCGAGACGAACACCAGCGGCACGTCGTCCCTGCGCGGCCGCCACTCCTCGTCGGCCCGCTCCCCCAGCACCGGGCCGACGAAGTGGAACGAGTCGTCGAACGTCTCCTGACGTGGCTGGAACTCGCGTGGCACGAACACGATGCTGCACGCCTCGGGCGCCTCGATCGTGCTCGGGATGTCGAGGTCGACGTCGTGTTCGGCGACGAACTCCGCCAGGTCGTCGGCGATGTGGCGCGCGACGTTCGCGTCCATGAGGTTGTAATGCGCGTTGGACGCGGTGTGCGGCACCGTGCGCACAGCCTGCACACCCAGTGCGCGCGCGATCAGCCGCGCGGGCCAGTTGGTGGAGTCGTAGACGACCAGGTCGGGCCGCGCGGCCCGGCAGTGGTCGAGCAGGACCGGGTAGGTCGCGGCCATCGCCTTGAAGTAGTGCGGAAATCACTCGTCGATCGGGTTGGCGGTGACGGGCCGGAAGCCGGGCAGCGCGGGGAGTTCCCCCCACCGCGCGCCCGCTCCGGTCACCGCCTCCGCGTGTTCGGCGCCGGTCGCGTACTCGACCTCGGCACCCCGTGCGGCCAGTTCCGCGACGACTGCGAGGGTCGGCGTGACGTGACCATGACCTGCGAGCGTGACGAACAGGATCCCCATTGCCCTGATCCTGCCGAACGCGCGCAACCGATTCAGCGCAGGAACGCCTCGACCACCTCGGCGACGCGCAGGCCGCTCGCGAAGTCCGCGAGGTCCCGCGGGTGCTCGCCCTTCACCGCCTGGGCGAAGAGCGTGAGCCGGGAGTAGTCCGACCCGGTCTGCTCCAGCGGCACCCGTTCCCACGCGCCACCGTCCGAAGTGGACAGCAACGCCCACTGGTCGAGGCGCAGCGACCGCTCGGTGCCCCAGGCGGTCCACTCGTAGACCTCGGGCCCGGCGAGCCCGGAGAACGCCGACACGTGCACCGGCACGCCACTGCCCCGCAACACCCCTCGCGCGGCGACCTCGGCCTCACCGGGACCGGGGAAGTCCGACGACACCGACTCGACCGTGAGCGGCCCGAGCACCCGATCCGTGAGGTAGACGAAGTGCGACAACACCTCGCGCACGAACCCGCCCTGCTCGGACCGGGACAGCCAGGTGGCGTCGGCCTGGAAGGCACGCGGCCACACCGGGAACTGCAACCGGATCTCGACGCCCCGCAGCGTGCCCGACTCCGGGAGCCTGCGTTCGATCTCGACCGTCGCGGCCATGTCCGACAGGGCGAAGTTCACCGCGTTCGGCCGTCCGGCGGCCGCGTCCGCCATCGCGCGGGCCTCGTCCAGGCCGACGGCCAGGGGCTTCTCGCAGAACACCGCCTTGCCCGCGGCGAACGCCTTCAGCACCAGCCCGGCGTGCGAGGCGGGCGGCGTCGAGACGTACACGGCGTCCACTTCGGACAGGACGTCGTCGAGGTTCGTGACGACCGGGACGTCGAGCGCCTTGGGTGCGACGTCGACGCCCGCGACCACGGTGTACTCGGGATGTGCCTGCGCCGCCGTCAGCATCCGGGTGCCCATGGCTCCCAGGCCGACGACGGCGAGGCGAATCGGGTCAGCGATCATGCGCCTATTCTGCCGGTGCCCACGCCTTCGACAGCTTCACCCGTGCGCCGGTCTGCAGCAGCGAGCCGGTGTAGAGGCGGGACGCGACCAGCAGCATCGCCACGACGGTGGCGGCGAGGACGGCCAGCGAGAGCACCGCCTCCCACGCCGCCGCCTGCTGGGAGAACAGCCGGACGGGCATCGCGACACCGGCCGTGAACGGCACGAACGACATCACCTTGAGCACCGTCGGGTTCTCGTAGAAGAACTGCACGCCGAAGTACGGGCCCATCACCGCGATCATCACGAGGCCCATGGTCGAGCCGAGGTCCTCCTGGCGGCTGACCAGCGCGCCCGCGACCGCCCACATCGACGAGATCAGCACGAACCCGAACATCAGGAACGGCACGAACCAGCCCAGCGCGGGCGCGACCACCCCCAGCAGGGTGCCGAGATCGGCCACCCGCAACGCGATCGGTGCCACCAGCGCCAGCACCACGACCTGGCCGAGGGTGAGGATCGTGTGCCCGAGGATCTTGCCGGCGAGCAACGCCCGGACCGGGACCGTCGACACGAGGATCTCCACGATCCGCGTCTGCTTCTCGGTCACGGTGCTCTGCGCGATGGCCGCGCCGCCCATGCCGAACATGAGGAACACCAGCCCGAACACGATCACCGTGACCGAACGCTGGGCCGAGGTCACCGCCGACGGGTCGAGCAGCTCGACCGGGGGCGACTCGACGAGCTGGCGGATCACGTCGTTGGGCGGGTCGTTGAGCGCGAGGACCTTGATGCCGGCGCCGTCGGGCACGATCGCGGCCTCGACGTCGTCGGCCCTGACCAGGTCGGCCGCTTCCTCGACGGTGGCGACCTGCTGGACGTCGAGTGCCTTGCCCTGCACCGCCTGCGCGGCCGACCCGACCGCGGCGACCTTGGGGTCGTCCCCGCCGAACACGGTCGGCAGCACGGTGAGCGCGAACAACGCGACGATGGTGAAGGCGAAGCCGATCCAGAAGCCCTTGGTGGTCACCAGGGTCTTCATCTCGCGTTCGGCGACGAGCCACGTCGCCTGACCGAAGGAGGCGCGGGCCATGTCAGATCACTTCCTTGAAGATCTCGTCGAGCGTGGGCACGACCGGGGTGAACGAGCGCACCTCGCCGCGGTCGAGAGCGGCCCGCAGCACCTGCTGGGGTTCCGCCTCGAAGACCGCGCGCGGGCCGTCGAGCTCGAGGATCTGAGCGCCGGGCACGTCCCGCACCCAGCCCGCGTCCTCCGCGACGACGATCTCGTAGCGGCTGCCCGCGTGCCGGGCGCGCAGGTCCTCCCGCGACCCGTTGGCCACGATCCGCCCCTTCGAGATGATCACGACGTCGTCGCAGAGCCGTTCCACGATGGCCAGCTGGTGGCTCGAGAACAGCACCGGAACCCCGGCGGCGGCGCGCTTGCGCAACACGTCCAGCACGGTCTCGACGGCGATCGGGTCGAGGCCGGAGAACGGCTCGTCGAGGATCAGCACGGCCGGGTCGTGCACCAGCGCGGCCGCGATCTGCACGCGCTGCTGGTTGCCGAGCGACAACTCCTCCAGCCGGTCGTTCGCCCGGCCGGTCAGCTCCAGGTCCTCCAGGAGCGCGTCGGTGTTGCGCTGCGCGGTCTCGCGGTCGACGCCGTGCAACCGCGCGAGCCAGGTGATCTGCTCGCGCACCTTCATCTTCGGGTAGAGGCCGCGTTCCTCCGGCATGTAACCGAAGTCGGGCCTGCTCTGCGGCGTGAGCTCCTGACCGTTCCAGCTCACCGCACCCCCGTGCGCGGCGAGCACCCCCAGCACGATGCGCATCGTGGTCGTCTTGCCCGACCCGTTGGCGCCCAGGAAGCCCGTCATCCGGCCGGGCCGGACGTCGAAGCTCACCTCGTCCAGCACCTTGTGATCGCCGAAGCTCCGGCTGATCCCCCTGACAGTCAACATGGGAGGAACGGTAGAGCGCGGCGTTCAAGATCGCGTCCGCCGCGCGGCATCATCCTCGCGGAGGACCCCTTCCGGGCTAACGTGCGCGCATGACGACCTTCCGGCTGGCCGCCTACGCGGTGAGCATCCAGAACGACCGCGTACTGCTCGTCCGTTGTACCTCGGCGTTCGACGAGGGCCACCGGTCGTTGCCCGGTGGTGCCGTGGAGCACGGCGAGGACCCGATCGACGCGGTCGTGCGGGAGGTGCTGGAGGAGACCGGGTGCGCCGCCGAGGTCGAACGGCTGCTCGGCGTCGACTCGCGGGTCATCCCCGCCGAGGAGCGGCACATGCCGGAGAAGGGCGTGCACCAGAACATCGGCGTCTTCTACCAGGTCCGGATCACCGGCGAACCGCGACCGGAACCGAACGGCGCGACGATCGATCCTGTGTGGACACCGCTCGCGGACGTTCCCTCGTTGCGCCGGGCGGCCCTCGTCGACGTCGGTCTGGCGCTGGCGGCGGGGAGGCCGCCGACCGGGCACGTCGCCGCGGTCCCGGTCGGCGGCCTGGTCATCCACTAGCGGGCACTGGCCGTGACTCCGAGCCGGTGGCCGCCGGTGTAGACGTTCATCGAGGAGCCTCTGAGGAACCCCACCAGCGTCACGCCCATCTCCTCGGCGAGGTCGGCGGCGAGCGACGACGGCGCGGACACCGCGGTGAGCACCGGGATCCCGGCCATGACGGCCTTCTGCACGAGTTCGAACGATGCCCTGCCGCTGACCATCAGCACGGTGCCGGTGAGCGGCAGGCGTCCGTTGCGGGTGGCCCAGCCGACGACCTTGTCGACTGCGTTGTGCCGGCCGACGTCCTCGCGCAGGCACAGCAGGGTGCCCTTCTCGTCGAACAGCCCGGCGGCGTGCAGACCGCCGGTGCGGTCGAAGACCCGTTGCGCGGCGCGGAGTTTCGTCGGGAACTCGGTGATCAGCTTCGGGTCGAGGCGGATCGGGTCGTTCGCCACCTGCCAGGACGCCGTGGTGCGCACCGCGTCGAGGCTCGCCTTGCCGCACAGGCCGCATGACGAGGTGGTGTAGAAGTTGCGCTCGATGCTCGGGTCCGGCGGCGCGACGCCCGCGCCGAGACCGACGTCGAGGACGTTGTAGGTGTTGCCGCCGTCGGCCGTCGCGCCCGCGCAGTAGCGGATCGACGCGATGTCGGACGGGGCCCGCACCACGCCCTCGCTGACGAGGAACCCGGCGGCGAGGTCGAAGTCGTCACCCGGCGTGCGCATGGTCACGGCGAGGGACCTGCCCCGCACGCGAATCTCCAGCGGTTCCTCGACCGCCAGCGTGTCCGGCCGCGCGGTGGCCGCGTCGTCCACCAGCCGCACCACGCGCCGCCTGCTCGTCACCCGTCCCACGTGTTTCCTCCTTTTCGGCCGCCTCCCTGCAGATGGCGACGCACTCGTCGAGCAGGCGCCGCAACACCTCGTCCCCGGACAACGCCCTGACCGCCCTGGCCACCACCCAGTCGCGCGGCCACCACCTCAGGGCGACGATCCCGGCCCTCCTCGTGCAGTGCGTTACCAGCCGGTGGGTGGACGCCTCCCGCGTGCCGATCACCCTGGTGGCGAACGGGAGGAGCCTGCGCCGTCCCTCCTCCGTGGACTGGTCGTTCACGCACCGCGCCACGCACGCCAGCACCGGGTGCACGCAGGCGGGCCGGTCCGACCACACCTCACCGGCGAGCACCGACGTGAGTTCCATCAGGCAACAGCCGTCGGCGGGCGTCCGGTGCCAGCCCCTGGCGAGCCGGGGCACCCGGCTCACAGCCGCGGCCTTCCCGGCTGTGACAGGTGCCTGCTCAGCACCGCGCCCGCGAGCCCCAGCACACCGGCCGCTGTGAACGCGAACACCGGCCCCTGCGACGCGAGCACGACCGCCGCGATCAACGCCCCCGCGGCCTTCGCCGTGTAGAGCACGCCGAAGTTCTGCGCCCCGTTGATCTCCCCGAAGTACTCGCGGCTGACCCCGACCAGCAACGAGTAGCAGCACCCCGTGCCCAGGCCCGCGAGCGTCGCGCCGATGATCAGGCCCACGACGTTCTGCGAGTACAGCAACACGAACTGCGCCAGCCCACCCGTCGCCAACGTCCAGACGAGCGCCTTGCGCCGCCCGATCCGTTCGGAGATCCACCCGACCAGCACCCGCCCGGTACCGGTGGCGGCCGCGAGCGTCGCCAACGCGACCACACCGAGCGTCCGGTCGCCCACGAACAACGGCAGGTACACCAGGTCGTACAGCGACACCGCCGCCGCGAACGCCACCCCGCCGTACAGCCACCAGAACGTGCCGCACCGCATGGCCTCGTGCGTGCGGAACTCCTTGAGCGCACTGCGGTTCGGCACCCTCGCGCGGTCCAGCGCCCACTCGCGCGGCGCGATGTGCGGCGGCCACCAGTGCTCGGGCGGATCCTTCATCACCGCACCCGCCACCAGCGTGACGACGGCGATGACGACCCCGGCCTGCGTCAGGAACCCGCCGCCGAAGTAGGCCCCCGCGGCCAGCACGAACGGCACCGACCCGTAAGCGAACGCACCGCTGACGAACGCCACCTTTCGCGTGACCTTCTCCGGGTACCACCGGACAACGGTGCTCAGGCAGGTCGCGTACACCAGCCCGGCCCCCACGCCGCCGAGGATCGAGTACCCGACGAGCTGCCCCTGCCCGAGCGTCACCAGCCCGGCACCGCACAGCACCGCGCCGATCCACAGGGCGCCGGTGGACGTGAGCCGTTTCTGTTCCCTGAGCCACGCCACCGGGAACGCCGTGCCCGCCTGGCACACCGTCCACAGGGCCAGGGCCCAGAACAACTCCGGCACGCTCCACCGGTCCTGCCACTGCGGGATCAGCGCCCCGAACCCGTACTGCCCGACACCGGCCGCCAGCATGGCCGCCCAGGCGGCCCACAGCACGGTGCGGCGAGAGCGCCCCGACACCTCGACGTCGGACTCCCCCACCCGGTAGAGCCTGCCGACGTGATCACGGACATAAGTCGCGACTGGCATGCCCTTCACCCCGTCCCGAGGATTGCATACAGTATTCGGTAGGCTATACCACGGGAGCCCTGATGAACATGCCCTGGAAGCTCGCCCGCCAGACAGCACGCCGCGCGGCGAAGCCGTTGGACGCGGTCGAACTGCCCCTGCCCGACTCCCTCGGCCTGGCCCTGGCGTCCGCGGTGCGGGCGCTGGCCAGCCAGCCGACCTGCGACACCTCGGCGATGGACGGCTACGCCGTGTGCGGGGCCGGGCCCTGGGCGGTGGTGGGGCGGGTGGCGGCGGGTGAGCCGGTTCCGCAGGCCGTTCTACCGGCCGGAGAAGCGTTCGGCGTGGCCACGGGAGCACCGGTCCCACCAGGCACGGCGTCCGTCATCCCGGTGGAACTCTGCGTCCTCGACGGCAACTCCTTGCACCACGCCGTGGCTGCGCCGCGAGCCTCAGGGCAGGCGCCCGCCGCTCGGCACAGCCCTCCCCGCCCCTCCTCCCCACCGCTCCCGCCAGGCAAGCACATCCGCCGCCGCGGCGAGGACTGGTCAGCGGGCGACGAACTCGTCCCCGCCGGCTCCCCCATCACCCCCGCCCTCCTCGGCCTGGCCTCCGCCGCCGGCCACGACACCGTCCTGGCCCACCGCCGCCCGAGGGTCGCCGTGATCGTCACCGGCGACGAACTCCTGCACAGCGGCCCACCCACCCCTGGCCGCGTCCGCGACGCCATCGGCCCGATGCTCCCCGGCCTGCTCAGCAGGGCCGACCTCCTCGGCACCACCTACCTGCGCGACGACCCGGCCGCCCTCGCCGACGCCCTCACCGCCGACAGCGCCGACGTCCTGATCACCTGCGGCGCCACCTCCCAGGGCCCGGCCGACCACCTGCGCGGCGTGCTCCAAGACCTCGGAGCCGAGGTCCTCGTCAGCGGGGTCGCCTGCCGCCCCGGCCACCCGATGCTGCTGGCAGCGCTCGCTGACGGCAGGTGCGTCGTGGGCCTGCCCGGCAACCCGTTCGCCGCCTACGCCGCCGTGCTCACGTTGCTGCACCCGCTGCTCGACGCCCTCGGCGGCCACGCCTCCGCACCGGCGATCACGGCCCACCTCAACGATGTGAGCGCTCACCCGAGCGACACCCGACTGGTCCCCGTCACCAGGAACGGCAGCACGGCGCACCCCGTCGGACACGACCGGCCGGGATCGTTGTGGGGTGCGGCGATGGCGGACGCGCTCGCCGTCGTGCCACCCGGTCACGAAGGTGGAGAGGTGGAGCTCATTTCCGCGAACGCCAGCTGACCTTCGACGACCCCGCCTCCGGTGCGTCCTTCACGACGGTGCGCACCGGCAGGCCGAGGAAGTCACCGAAGCGCTCCACGTGGGCGGCGAGGCGGTCCACGTCGAAGCCGGGCAACGGGCGGAGTTCGACGTCCACCGAGGTCTTCTTCAACACGCGCCGCCACAGCCCGGCGATCTGGCCGTCCTCGATGATGGTCGCGTAGAACATGCCGTTGTACGTGGAGATCGGGATCTCGTCGTAGCGCTCGAAGAACGCCGCGCGGTCCTTGTAGCCGATCACCAGCTCGTCGTAGGCGGGCAGCAGGTACGCGCCCGAGCCCGGCGCGAGGTCGGCGGGCAGCCAGTACTCCTTGCCGTCGAAGGATTCGCAGACCAGCGACGACTTCACCGCGTCCAGGCCGCGGGACGCCTCGCGGACGCCGATGCCGCACCAGTTCGCGAAGTCCGCCAGCGTCGCCGGGCCGTGGCTGCCGAAGAACCGACCGGCCAGCACGGCCAACGCCTCGTCGCCTTCCAGCGAGCGCTGCCGTGGCGCCCATTCGTCGAGCAGCACGAAGGTCTGCTCCTTGCCGCGCGGCGGCCCCGGAACGACCAGCCCCTCCTGGGCGAGGTGGATGAACGTGAAGTAGCTCTGCTGCCGGTCGTCCGGGATGCCGACGCCCGCCATCAGGTCGATCATCTCGCGCCGCGTGAGACAGCCGCCGCCGGTCAGCGCCTCGACGAACGTCTTGCGCGCCAACGACATGAGCTCGGGCGTCATGTGGTGGTACGCCCACGCCTTGGGCGTCAGCCGGGCCAGGTCACGTGCGCCGAACAGCCCGAGCATCCACCGGACGTCCTCGGCCAGGACGTAGTGGATCGTGCCGCGCATCAGCCACGTGCGGACGACGCGCCCGGACTGCAACGCCTCCTCGACGTCGGCCAGCCGCCCCGCCCCGGTGCGCAGGCCGATCGCCCACAGCGACTGGCCGTAGTCCTGGCCCTGCATCGCGCCGAGTGAACGCACGACGTCCTCCGCCGACTGGAGCCGCCCGATGTTGCCGAGGCGCAGCGCCGCGATGTCCATCGGGCCAGTCTGGCCGAGGGCGCTCCAGTCCCGCTCAAGCGGGCCAGCAGCCGGTGTAGCCCTCCGCGAGGAACCTCGAGCCCGCCTCCGACCCGGTCACGGACCTCAGCTCGCCGAGTTGCCGGCGCACGTCGAAGTCCGTCGCCCCGGGCAACGCGTGCAGCATCGTCGTCATCCAGTAGGAGAAGTGCTGCGCCTTCCACACCCTGGCCAGCGCCCGCGGCCCGTACTCGTCGAGCGCGTCCCGGTCGTTCTTGAGCAACGCGCGTTCGACGACCTCGCTGAGCACGCGCACATCGGCGAGCGCCAGGTTCAGGCCCTTCGCCCCGGTCGGCGGCACGGTGTGCGCGGCGTCCCCGGCGAGCAGCAGGTTCCCGTACCGCATGGGTTCCGCGACGAACGACCGGAACCGCAGCACGGTCCGTTCGGTGATCGGGCCCTCCTTGAGCGTGAACCCGTCCGGCCCCGCGACCCTGGCCTGGAGCTCCTCCCAGATCCGGTCGTCGGACCACACCGCCGCGTCGGTCTCCGGGCCGCACTGGAAGTACATCCGCTGGTGCGTCTCCGTGCGCTGGCTGATCAACGCGAACCCGCGCGGCGAGTGCGCGTACACCAGTTCCTCGGCGCTGCGCGGTGCCTGGGTGATGATGCCGAACCAGGCGAACGGGTACTCGCGGAAGCTGAACGTGCGCAACGCCTCCGGCACCTGGTCGCGGCAGATCGACCGCGAGCCGTCCGCCCCCACGAGCAGGTCGCACCGGACCTCCTGGGCCACGCCGTCGCTGTCCACGAACCGGATCGCGGGCGCATCGACGTCCACGCACGTGTCCCGGACACCGAACCGCACGTCCCCGCCGTCACGTGAGCGGGCGTTCGCGAGGTCGACGAACACGTCGGTCTGCGGGTACAGCCACACCGACTCACCCACCAGCGCGCGGAAGTCGATCCGGTGGCTCTCGCCGCCGAACCGCAGGTCGATCCCCTCGTGCGGATGCCCGTCCCGCAGCACCCGGTCCGACACCCCGGTGTCCGCCAGCAGCCGCGCGCTGTCCGCCTCCAGGATGCCCGCCCGGACGGTGTTCTCGATCTCCAGGCGCGTTCTGTTGTCGATCACAACGCTGTCGATCCCGTTGAGCGACAACAGGTGCGACAACATCAGCCCCGCCGGGCCGGCCCCGACGATCCCGACCTGCGTGCGCGTCATCATGAACGTTCCTCCCGCAACACCCGCCGCGCCACGGAGAACGCGTGATTGGCCGCGGGAACCCCGCAGTAGACGGCACTCTGCAAGATCACCTCAGCGATCTCGTCCTCGCTCAACCCGTTCCGCACGGCCGCCGCGACGTGCAACCTCAGCTCGTCCCAGTGCCCGTGCGCGATCAACGCCGTCAACGTGATCGCACTCCGCATCCGCCGGTCCAGTCCTGGGCGGGTCCACACCTCGCCCCACGCGTACTTCGTGATGAACTCCTGGAAGTCCCGCGTGAACGCGTCCGGTGCACCAGCCCGGTCGACGTGCGCGTCCCCCAGGACCTCACGCCGCACCTTCATGCCGTCGTCGTAAGACACCGCATCTCCTCCAGCAACACCCGCGCCACCAGTTCCGGGGCCTCCACGGGCGGCAGGTGCCCGCATCCGGCCAGCACCAGGTCGGCGCCGTCCAACGGCACCACCACGTCGTGCTCCCCCACCAACACCCGCACGGGGATCACCGCGTCCGGAGCCTCGAACTCCGCCAACGCCTCGCAGGCGCGGGCGTAGGACTCGTCGTCCACCTCAGCAAGCTCACGCAACAACCCACCGGCGACGTCCGGCGCACGTGCGATGAAGCCGGGCGCGAACCACCGCTGCGCCGACCCGTCCACCATCACCGGTGTGCCGGCCCGCCGCACCACCGCCGCCCGATCCCGCCACATCTGCGGCGTCCCGATGCGCCGCGCCGCCCCGATGGTCACCACGCCGCCGAACGGCCCCCGGTCGCGCGAGGCCAGCTCGAAGCCGACCGCACCGCCGAACGACACCCCGGCGTACCCGGTGGGCCGCCCTCCTGCCAGTGCGACGGTGTGAGCGCTCACCTCGTCCGCGACGTCCGCCACAGTGAACGCGGTGCCGGCGGGCTTCCCGTTGCCGTGACCGGGCAGGTCCCACCCGATGACCTCGACCTCCGGCCCGAGCACCCGCGCGCACGCCCGCCACAGCCGGGCCACCGAGGTGCCGAGCGACGGACCGACCACGAGCAACCGCTCGGAGTCCTCCGCCCCGGCGAGCCTCGTCAGGCTGAGTTCCACGCGTGCCACCTCTTCACCACGTCGTCCACGAACGCCTCCGCGCTGCCCAGGTAAGCCGCCGGATCCGTGCCGCCGCCCCGTTCCGCCAGCAACTCCCCGGCGGCCTCAGAAGCCCGGCGCGCCATCACGTCCGCGTGCACTTCCAGCCCTTCCACCAGTTCGGCGGCCTGTGACGACGCCACCACCGCCAACTCCAGCAACGCCCGCAGCGCGGGCCACTCCGCGTGCCACGCGCCGTCCGGCCGCTCGTCCACCGCCCGCGCCGCGCACAGGTGCAGCTGCGCCCCGAGCCCGGGAGCCTGCAGGGCCGCGCTGTTCACCAGCACCGACAGCACGGGGTTGCGCTTCTGCGGCATGGTCGACGACCCGCCACGCCCGGCCACGAACCCCTCGCGCACCTCCCCGATCTCCGGCCGCCCCAGCGTCAGCACGTCCGCCGCCAGCACCCCGAGCCCGTCGCAGACCCGCACCAGCGCGTCACCGAGGCGCGTGACCGGCGCCCGGTAGGTGTGCCAGGGCATTCCGGGCCACGCCAGCCCCAGGTGCGCCGCAAACGCTGCCGCGGCACCGGGATCCGCGACGCGCGACAACGTTCCGGCAGCGCCACCGCACTGCACGGGCAGGCCGCGCGCCACGGTCGCCAACTCCTCCGAGGAGTCCAGCACGGCGACCAGCCAGCGCGCGGCCTTGAGGCCGAAGGTGATCGGCACGGCGAACTGCGTCAACGTCCGCCCCGCCATGACGCTCGACCGGTGCTCCGCCGCCAGCGCGGCCAGAGCCGTCCCCACCCGCGTCAGATCGGCCGACACGCGCGCCACAGCGTTGCGCGCCAACAACATGAAGGCGGAGTCGAGGACGTCCTGGCTGGTGAGTCCGGTGTGGACGGGATCGGACACCTTCGCGCGCAACGCCGACACCAACGGCAGCACCGGGTTGCCGGCCGCCTCGACCTCCACCGGATCCAGCGACGGAACCCAGTCACCCAGGGACAACGAGGAGCCGAGCACACGCGCCCAGGCGACCTCCACGTCGAGCATCGCCCGCACGAGGGCGTCGTCGTCGAAGAGGCCGGAGGCACGATGAGATCCAGGAAGCATGGTCACGTCCGGGGGAACTTGAAGAACGTCGTCTCGGACGGCCCCTGCAGGTGGACGTCGAACCGCAGCCGCCCGTCCGGCTCCCGCTCCGCCACCAGCCCGTCGACCGCGGTCTCGGCACCGGGCAGGTAGATGCGCGTGAACAACCGGTCGAGCAGGCCGCGGGCGAACAGCGTCACCGCGAAGAACGGCAGCCCGGGCTCCACGGTGCTGAACCAGTAGTGACCGGCGCCGTCGGTGCAGGACCGGCCCCACCCGGTGAACGCGGCACCCCGGCGGCGCAACGACCCGCCGACGCGCGGCACGACCCCGGCCGCGTCGGACTGCCGGATCTCGATCATCGCGTCCGGCACGACCGCACCGGCGCCGTCGAAGACGTACCCGTGCAGCACCACGGACCCGGCCGAGCCGAACGGCACCAGTTCCGAGTCGCCGGGGAACGCCAGGGCGTGGTGGAAGAACGGGCCCACGGTCTGGCCGGGAGTCGAGTCAGTCATCGGACGGCTCCAGGTAGGTCGCGTGGCTGCCGGTCAGCACGATGTCCCAGCGGTAGCCGAGCAACCACTCGTGCTCGGACCGCGCGTGGTCGTAGGACGCGATCAGCCGCGCCAGCGCGGCGGGGTCGGTGATGGACTGGGCGATCGGGTCCAGGGCCAGCAGCTGGTCGCCGGGGAAGTACATCTGCGTGATCAGCCGTTGGGTGAAGTCCGTGCCGAACAAGGAGAAGTGAACGTGCGCAGGGCGCCAGGCGTTGTGGTGGTTGCGCCACGGGTAGGGGCCCGGCTTGATCGTCGTGAACGAGTACCAGCCGTCGTCGTCGGTCAGGCAGCGGCCGACGCCGGTGAAGTTCGGGTCGAGCGGCGCGGGGTGCTGGTCGCCCTGGTGCGAGTAGCGGCCCGCCGCGTTGGCCTGCCAGATCTCCACGAGCTGGCGGCGCACCGGACGGCCGTCGCCGTCGAGCACGCGGCCGTGCACCCGCATCCGCTCGCCGATCGGCTCGCCGCCGCGCTGCACGGTCAGATCAGCCTCGACGGCGGCCACGTCGGAGTGACCGAACACCGGCGCGAGCAGCTCGGCGCCCTCGGGGTCGACGTGCCGCGGCTCCTTGGTGGGGTGGCGCAGGAGCGTGCTGCGGTACGGCGCGAAGTCCAGCAGCGGCGCACCCTCCGGTGAGTCTGCCTGGATCTTCGCGATCTCGTCGCTGATCTCGTGCTGGCTGGCTGTCACGTGATCGAACGCTAGGCAAACCACCCGGTCCGAGTCGATGCCGCTTTCCATCCACCGGAAAGGTCGGCGTTCACTTGACGGTACGGAGACGACCGCTCATATTGGAGGTGTGCCCAGGGCAAGTGTGCGAGAGCAGATCGTCGACGCCGCGTTCGAGCAGTTCCACCGGCACGGCTACAACGCGTGCGGGGTCAAGCTGATCACCGACAGCGCCGGCGTGCCCAAGGGCTCGTTCTACAACCACTTCGAGAGCAAGGAAGCACTCGCTCTCGTGATCATGGACCGCTACGGCGAGACCCGGCACCTCGACGTGCTGCGCACCCCGAAGACCGCGCCGCTCACCCGGCTGCGCCACCACTTCGAGGCGCTGGCGCAGGACATCGCCGACGTCGGCTACGAACGCGGCTGCGTCTTCGGCAACTTCAGCACCGAGGCCGCCGACCACATCCCCGCCATCCGCGCCGGCGTCCAGGCCGCCTTCGGCCACTGGGCCGAGGCGATCGCGGCGACCCTCCGCGAGGCCCAGCAGGACAGGTCGCTGGCGAGCACCCAGGACGCGGACACGCTGGCCAGGTTCCTGCTGAACGCCTGGGAAGGCGCCATCGTCGGTGAACGCGCCGCCAAGGACGGGGCGTCGTTCGCCGCGTTCTTCACGATCGCGTTCGAGACCGTCCTGCGCTGAGCCCACCCACCCGGCGCACGAACACGACCCATCGCCCGTATCACCTTGACGCAATCTAAGACGACCGGTCATATTGAACTCATGAGCGACATCAACCCGAGGTTCCGCACCATCGACGGCCTGTCCGTCCGCTACGCCGTGAGCGCTCACACCGCACCGGCCGCCCTGCTGCTCAGCCCGTGGCCCGAGACCATCTACGCCTACGACGCGACCTGGCGGAAGCTCGCCGGGCACGCCGGTCTGATCGCGGTCGACCTGCCCGGCTTCGGGCACTCCGAACTGCGCGAGGACCTGTTGTCCCCCAGCCGGATGGGCGAGTTCATCGTGCAGATCGCCGACGCCTTCGAGCTGGAGCGGCCGCACCTCGTGGGCCCCGACATCGGCACCAGCGCATCCCTGTTCGCCGCCGCGAAGGCACCGGAACGGTTCCGCAGCATCGTGATCGGCAGCGGTGGCGCGACGTCACCGACGGATCTCGGCTCCCCGCTGCACGAGTGGGTCCACGACGAGGACCTCGCGCCGTACCGGGCACTGGGCCCGAAGGACGTGGTGAACGTCGCCATGGACGCCATCGAGGGCTATGAACTGCCCGACGTGGTGCGCCAGGACTACCTCGCCGCCTATCAGGGCCAGCGGTTCGTCGAGCAGATGGCGTACGTGCGTGCCTACCCCACCGAACTGCGGGAACTGCGGGCGCTGCTGCCCACGATCACCACGCCCGTCCAGCTGATCAACGGCAGGCGCGACGCCGTCGTCCCGGTCGCCAACGCCGAGTTCCTGCACGGCGCGCTGCCCGACAGCAAGCTCGACGTCATCGACGCCGGGCACTTCGTCTGGGAGGAGAACGCCGACGAGTACGCCAGGATCGTCACGACCTGGTGGCAGCAGCACTGACCGGCGTCAGCGCTAGCCGGCCGTGCAGGCGGCACCGTTCAGGCTGAACGCGGTGGGCTGCGACGTCGGGCCGGTCGCGGCACCGTTGAACCCGAAGGTCACCGAGCCGTCCTTGACGATCAACGCGTTGTACGCCGCGTTGGCAACGCTCACCTCGGCGCCGGACTGGGACACCGTGCCGTTCCACAGCTGCGACACGGTCTCGCCTCCCTCGAACCGCCACCGCACCGCCCAGCCCTCGACCAGCGCGCCGCTGACGTTGCGGATGGTCACCTCGGCCTGGAAGGCGCCGGCCCAGTGGCTGGTGATCCGGTAGACCACGACGCACGGCGAGGCGGGCGGCGGGGCGACGGCCGTCGACGAGGGCGGGGCGGCCGAGGACGGGCAGTCTCCCTGGGCCCACAGACCGAGTTTCGCCTGAGAGGCCTTGGTTTCCGCCTCGACCAGCGGGCCTCCGTCCACACCGGAGGTGCGCAGGAAGCCGTACTGCACGGCCAGCAGGGCGTAGTCGGTGCCGTCGGCCAGCGCCAGCGAGATCTCGCCCGGGGTGATGCTGCTCACCCGGACTTCCTTGTCCAGCAACGTCTTCGTGGCGAAGTCGGTGGCCGCGGCCGCCGCGCACGGGGTCGGTTCGGCGAGCCGGGAGACGCGGGCACGGGTGCCGTCGGCCAGTTCGACGGTGCGGCCGTCCACAACGGCCCGCACCTTTGTGGACGGCTCCTGGTCCGCCGAGGAGGAGACGCGCGGGGCGGGGAGGGGCCTGCCGTCCTGCGGGGCCGTGCACGCGGCCACGAACAAGGTCAACAGCACCACCAAGTGCTTCCGTGCTGCCATTGGACAAATCTATCGGCGGAGGCAGCGTCCGCAATCGGCTGTTCGGAGTTGATCAACTCGGGCGTTCAGAGTCGTCACGGCTTCGAGCCGCGCGGGACGTCACGGAGTGTGCGAGCGTGAGGCGGCCACAGTTGCGCGGATGGTTCCCTGCCGTTCATCAGCTCGTGGTGATCAACGGAAAAGATCGCAGACGTACCTCGTTCCCTGCCGATGGAGGTCTGAAGTGCAATCCCTGCAACCACGTCGCTTCTTCGCGGCGCTCGCCGTCGTCGCGTCCGTGCTCGGCGTGACCACGGTCGTCGCGCCCGCCGCCGACGCCGCCGTCTACCCCTCGTGCACGCAGTCGCGGTGCGCCGCCGCCCGCGACGTCAACACCAAGTGGAGCCAGCGCGGTTACCCGAGCACCCGCGGCTGGGTGAGCGGCTGGCCGAACGGCCAGTGCAACTACGCCGGTGGCGTGCACCAGAACCGCGAGGGCCAGCTCCCGGCCGGGCACAACTACCTGGAGTTCGACGTCTACCCGCGGGCCTGCGGCGCGTCCCGGGACGCGTACCGGATCATCGTCGACCGCACGGCCGGCACGGTGTACTTCTCGCCGGACCACTACGCGAACTTCTACCGCCTCTAGAAGAGTGTCACCGGGCGCTGCGGTCGAGCCACGACCGCAGCGCCCACCAGGTGTGCAGCGTTGCCAGCACGTGTGAACGTCCGACATCCGGGTTCTCGCCCAGGTCGGCACCGGTCAGCTCCACCAGCCGGTCGAGCCGGTACCGCACGGTGTTCGCGTGGATGTGCAACGCCGAGGCCGTCGCGCTGAGCCGCCCGCCGTTGTCGAGGTAGCACAACGCGGTCACCACCATCTCGTGGTGGAACGTGCTCTTCGGTTCCAGCTGCCCCAGCAACGACTCGGCCAGCGTCTCCGCGAGTCCCGGGAACGCCGCGAGAGCGGTCTCACCGGCGAGGTCGGTCAGCAGCTGCACGCCCAGCGCCCCACCGGCGGCGGCCAACGCCTGCGTGCACAACGAGTACGTGCCGCGCAACGACTTCAGCGCGGTCGCGGGCGACACCACGAGAAGATCGTCCGACCACGACGGCAGCACGTGCGTGAGCCCGGCCAGCCGCCCCTCGACCAGCCCGTACACGCCGCCGGACACGTGCAGCCGTTGTTCCAGCGTCCGCGCGTGGCTGGGATCGGTCACCCCGGACACCACGCAGTGATAACGCCCGTCCGGCCGCAGCCCGGCCCGCGCGAGTTCGGAGGCGTCCGGGAACTCGCCGGACACCAGCAACCGCCGCAGCACCTGGGCGTTCAGATCGCGGGCCGTGCGCGAGAGTTGCAGCTCGGCCGTGTGGTAGCCGCTGATGATGTGCCGTTCCACCGCGCCGACGTAGTGATCCAGGTTGATCATGAAGTCCAGGATCGTGCCGTCGTCGACCCCGAGCGACCGCGCGAGTTCGACGGCCGCCCTGATCAACTCCGTGCGCCCGGCGTGCACCCCGCGCAGCAACCCCGCCATCGACACGCCCTGAGCGGCGCGATCGGCCCCCAGTGCCAGCGCGGCGGAGAAGTCGCCGTCGTCCGGCGTGCCGCCGCGTTCGAGGTGGGCGATCCCCTCGGTGAGCAGGAAGGCGATGTGCCGCCGGTTCTCCTCGGTGGGCAGCCGGGCGACCTCCGGAGAGTTGCCGCGCGCCGCGTCGACGACCCGTTCGACCACCTTGTCGTCGGCGGCGACGGCTTCGAGGACCTGGCGGACCATCGCGGACATACCCGGCACAGCGCCTCGCAAACCCCACGTTGTGTGACGGCCACAACACAGCCGTCGCCGTTTGGTGGCGGGACCCTATCCCCCGCTCTCCGGTTACTGGTTAGTTGCTTTACGCGAGAGTAATTCGCGTTGGCACCACCCTTCAACGAGGAAGGCCCTGGGATGTCAGACCGGAACATCAGCCGCCGCAACCTCCTCGCCGCGAGCGGCGCGATCGGCGCCATCGCCGCGAGCGGGACGCTGGGGCAGGCAGTCGCCGGGGCGGCGCCGAGAGTGGACGCGGACGTGATCGTCATCGGCCACGGTCTCGCCGGTCTCGTCGCGACCTCCGAACTGGCCGCCGCGGGCCGCAAGGTCCTGCTGCTCGACCAGGAACCCGAGGCGAGCCTCGGCGGGCAGGCGTTCTGGTCGCTCGGCGGCCTCTTCTTCGTGAACTCGCAGGAACAACGCACCGCGGGCATCAAGGACTCACTGGAACTGGCGCGCGCCGACTGGTTCAACACCGCAGGGTTCGACCGCGGTGTGAACGATCCCCTCGGCGAGGACCACTGGGCCGCGAAGTGGGCGGAGGCTTACCTGAACTTCGCGGCCGGCGAGAAGCGCGACTGGCTCTACGGCCTGGGCGTGCGCTGGGTCCCGATCGTCGGCTGGGCCGAACGCGGCGGGCAGCTCGCCGACGGCCCCGGCAACTCCGTGCCGCGCTTCCACATGACGCTCGGCACCGGCCCCGGCGTGATGGAACCGTTCGAGAAGAAGGTGCGCGACGCCGTCCGCGACGGCAAGGTCACCTTCAAGTTCCGGCACCAGGTCGACGGCCTGATCACGTCGAACGGCGCCGTGACCGGCGTGCGCGGCAGCCTGCTGGAGGCCAGCAGCGCGGCCCGCGGCACCCCCAGCTCCCGCAAGAAGGTCGGCGACTTCGAGCTGTACGCGCCCATGGTCGTCGTCACCTCCGGCGGCATCGGCGCGAACCACGACCTGGTGCGCCGCAACTGGCCCGCGCGTCTCGGCCCCGCGCCACAGCGCCTGGTCACCGGCGTCCCCGCGCACGTCGACGGCCGGATGTTGGCGATCACAGAGCTGGCCGGAGGCCGGCTCGTGAACCGCGATCGCATGTGGCACTACACCGAGGGCATGATCAACCACACGCCGATCTGGCCCGACCACGGCATCCGCGTGCTGGCGGCGCCGTCGTCGCTGTGGCTCGACGCCCGCGGCAAGCGCTTCCCCAACCCGGGCATCCCGTCGCTGGACACGCTCGGCACGCTGGAGCTGATCGGCAAGTCCGGCTACGACTACTCGTGGTTCGTGCTCAACAAGAAGATCATCGACAAGGAGTTCGTGCTCTCCGGCTCCGAGCAGAACCCGGAGATCACCGCCAAGAACCTCATCGCCTACCTCGCGATGCGGCTGCTGAACAGCACGCCGCCGCCGGTGAAGGCGTTCATGGACAAGGGCGTCGACTTCGTCATCAAGAACAACCTGCCGGACCTCGTCGCCGGGATGAACGCTCTCACCGGGCAGAACCTGATCAACCTCGACGACCTGCGCCGCCAGATCACCGTCCGCGACCAGCAGGTCGACAACCCGTTCACCAAGGACGTCCAGGTCATGGGCATCCGCAACTCGCTGGCCTACAGCGGCGACAGCCTCGCCCGTACCGCGTCGCTGCACAAGATCCTCGACGCGGGCTCCGGCCCGTTGATCGCGATCAGGATGAACATCCTGACCCGCAAGACGCTGGGCGGCCTGCAGACCGACCTCACCGGCCGCGTGCTCGGCTCGAACGGCCAGCCGATCCGCGGCCTGTACGCGGCCGGCGAGGTGGCCGGGTTCGGTGGCGGTGGCGTGCACGGCTACCGCGCGCTGGAAGGCACGTTCCTCGGCGGCTGCCTGTTCTCCGGCCGCGCGGCCGGACGTGGCGCGGCCGCCGAAAGCGCCTAGCGGCCCACGTTCACGGGGTCTGCGGTCTCCCCTGTTGACCGCAGGCCCCGCACCAGTTCCACGACCCTGCGCGTCGAGCCCTCCGGTGACTCGACGGCGGAGTCGAGCACCAGGTGGTCCTCGTCCCACGGCTCCCACAGCCCGCGCATCCGTTGCACGTGCTCCCACGGAACCGTTGCGTGCCAAACGGGAATCCCCCGGCTGCGCCCCTCGACCCGGTCGCGGTGCAGGCGTTCGTCGGAGCAGACGCACTCGACTCCGGCGAACACGCCACCGAGCCGTTCGGTGAGCTCCCGCCACTTGGCGCGCTCCGCCCGCGTGTGCGCGGTGGCGTCCACGACGACGTCGATGCCGAGCTGGACGTGCCGGGCGACCTGCGCGGTGAGCTGGAGTTCCAGCACCTCGTCCACGTTCTCGTCGGTGATCGCCCTGGCCAGCACCAGTGATCCGAGCGTCCAGTCCATCGAGAAGACGGGCGTGCGCAGGCTCTTGGCCAGTGCCTCGGCGAGCGTGCTCTTGCCAGCGCCGGGAATCCCCGCGACCAGCACGACCACCGGGCTCTCGGCCGAGGGCTCCAGCTCCAGGTAGGGATTCGTCATGCCCCCCACCTAAACATCGATGTGCGCTCCCATGATCACTGTTCGCTCTCGGGGCAATCCGAAGTGCTCGGCCGCGTCCGCCGTGATGTAGGAGGTGGCGATGAACAACCGCTTGCGCCAGCCCGCCATCGCGTGGCCGGGCCCGCGTTGCAGCTCGATCTTCGACAGGAAGTAGCGCGCCTCGCCGAGGTTCAGCACGCCCTCGGTCTGCGCCGGGTCGAGCAACGCCAGCGCCGCGGGCACGTCCGGCGTCTCCACGTAGCCGAAGTGAGCGCTCACGTGGAAGATGCCGTCGTCCACGTGCCCGAGTTCGTCCACCTCGATGCGGTTCTCCCGCGCCACCCGAGGCACCGGCAGCGTCTCGATGGACAGGATCACAACGCGTTCGTGCAGCACGTGGTTGTGCTCGACGTTCGCGCGCATCGCGAGCGGCGCGGTCTCCTTGCCCCGGTTGAGGAACACCGCGCACCCGGGCACCCGGGTCAGCTGCTGCGCGTGCAGTTCCTCGACGAACGCCTGCAACGACCCCTCGGCCTCCCGCCGCGCCTTCGTGACGATCGCCCGCCCGCGCTGCCACGTCGTCATGACCGTGAACGCCGTGAGCCCGATCAGCAACGGCAACCACGCGCCGTGCGACAACTTCGTCAGGTTCGCCGCGAGGAACAGCAGGTCCACCCCGAGCAGCACCACACACCCGAGCCCGATCGCCCAGGCAGGCGCCCCGAACCGCACCCGAGCGATGAACAGGAACAACGTCGTGGTGATCGTGATGGTCCCGGTGACCGCCATGCCGAAGGCGAACGCCAGCGCCGCCGAAGTCTGGAACGCGAACACCAGCGTCAGCACCGACACCATCAGCACCCAGTTGATCCACGGCACGTAGATCTGCCCGATGGTCGACTCGGACGTGTGCGCGATCCGCAACCGGGGCAGGTACCCCAGCTGCGCGGCCTGCGACGCCACCGAGTAGGCCCCGGTGATCACCGCCTGCGAAGCGATCACCGTGGCCGCCGTCGCCAGCACCACCATCGGCCACCGCGCCCACTCGGGCACCAGCAGGAAGAACGGCCCGCTGATGTTCGCGTCGTCCTCCAGAATCAGCGCCCCCTGCCCCAGGTAGCTCAACACGCAGGCCGGAAACACCAGGAACAACCACCCACGAGCGATCGCGGACCGCCCGAAGTGCCCCATGTCCGCGTACAACGCCTCAGCACCGGTGACCGCCAGCACCACCGCGGCCAACGCGAAGAACGCGAGGTCGAAGTGCCCGACCAAGAACCCGAGCGCATACGTCGGCGACAACGCCTTGAGGATGTCCGGGTGGTGGGCGATCCCGCCGACCCCGGCCAGCCCGATCACGCTGAACCACAGGATCATCACGGGCCCGAAGAACCGCCCGACGACCCCGCTCCCCCGCCGCTGCACCAGGAACAACCCGACGATGATCACCGCGGTGATCGGCACCACGAACCGTTCCAACCCGGGCTCGACGACCTTGAGACCCTCCACGGCGGACAGCACCGAGATCGCCGGCGTGATCATGCTGTCGCCGAAGAACAAGGCGGCACCGAAGATCCCCAGCGCGGCCAACGTGGCCGCGGCCTTCCGCCCCTGCTTGGCCTTCCACCGCCGCAACAGCGTGATGAGGGCCATGATCCCGCCCTCACCGTCGTTGTCGACCCGCATCGCCAGCAACACGTAGGTGACCGTCACGACGATCATCACCGACCAGAAGATCAGCGACACGACCCCGTACACGTTGTTCACGCTCACCGGCACCGGATGCGGATCAGCGGGGTTGAACACCGTCTGGATCGTGTAGATCGGACTGGTACCGATGTCCCCGAACACGACCCCGAGCGCCCCGACGACGACGGCCAACCGCACCGTGCCGCGCGCGAGCTCCTTCCGCGACGGCCCAGCAACCTGCTGATCAGCCACGAGCACCCCCTAGACCGCCGGTTGCCCGCAAGATAACCGCGCACCCCGGCCCCTGCTCAGCACAACCGGGTGATCTTTGCGCGTTCCTGACGCCGGGCCTGAGCCGACAAGGCAGGCCGAACGCACCAGGCAGCCGACCGTTGAGCGGCTGGGAGTCAGGTAGCCGAGAGCGGAGCAGCCAATGGCTTCAGGGGGACGAAGCCGCAGGCGAGCCGACCGTCTTGGCTGAACCGTCCAGCCGGTACCCGTGACGTGCCAGCGAAAACCAGCCACGCACCCGAAGGGGTCGGGGCTTGAATTCGGGCGCGAGGTGCTTTCCCTCGCAGATCGGCGGGGCGCTTTCAGCCCGGCCTTTCCGGTCCGGCCAGCGCCTCGCAAGGACCCGAAGTCAAGCCCCAATCCCTGTCGTCGCGCAGCGGCGATGCCTGGACCACGCTCGTCAGGTCTGCAGAACCCAGCACGACGCAGCCGACCGACATCTTTGACATACCCATACCCCCCTAGGGTATAAAGACGGGGTGCCACCGCACCCCCGGCAGCACCAGCCGGCCGCGCGGTGACCGGAAGAAGGAGCGAGACATGCACGGCTACGCCGACACGAAAGACGCCCACCTGCGCCGACTCCGCCGTATCGAGGGCCAGGTCCGCGGCTTGCAGCGGATGATCGAAACGGATGAGTACTGCATCGACGTGCTCACCCAGATCTCCGCGGCGACCAGGGCGTTGCAGGCGGTCTCACTGGGGCTGCTCGACGAGCACCTCAAGCACTGCGTGAGCCAGGCCATCACCGAAGGCGGTTCCACGGCCGACGCGAAGATCGCGGAGGCCAGTGACGCCATCGCCCGCCTGGTCCGCTCCTGAACCCACGAGGAGAACCACCATGAGCGAGTCCGTCCACACCGTCACCGGCATGACCTGCGGCCACTGCGTGAGCAGCGTGACCGAGGAGGTGTCGAGGCTCGACGGCGTGACGAACGTGTCCGTCGACCTGCCCACCGGCCAGGTCACGATCACCAGCGAGCACCCGCTCCCCCTCGACGACGTGCGCGCCGCGGTCGCCGAGGCCGGCTACGAGCTGGCACCGCGATGAGGACGGGGTACAAGGTCGCGCTGTACGGAGCGGTGCTGGCCATCGTCTTCGGCGGAACCTGGGCAGCGGGCGCGGCCACCGGCACGCCCCGAACGCCGCCCTCACACAGCGGAGAAGCGGCGCACCAAGAAGAAGCCGTGCACGGCGGCCACGACCAGGCACCGTCGAAGCTCCCGCCGGGACTGTCCGTGTCGGACAACGGCTACACCCTCAGGCTCGACACCACGAAGTCGCTGGCGTTCCACATCGAGGGACCGGACGGTGAACCAGTCACGAAGTTCGCCGTGGAACACGAGAAGCGCCTGCACCTGATCACGGTTCGCCGGGACGGCGAGAACTTCCAGCACGTGCATCCGGAGATGGCACCGGACGGCACCTGGACGGTCCCGCTCACCTTCCCGGCAGCGGGCAGCTACCGGATCTTCGCCGACTTCAAGCCAGAAGCAGGTCCGAAGACCACCCTGGGCGCGGACGTCCAGGTCCCGGGCGACTACCGGCCCCGAGCGCACGAGGACAGCCGCACGTTCACCGTCGACGGCTACGAGGTGACCCTCGACGGTGAGCTCGACGTGAACGAGCCGTCCACGGTCACCGCGACCGTCACCAAGGACGGCAAGCAGGTCACCGACCTGCAGGACTACCTGGGCGCCAAGGGACACCTGGTGGCCTTGCGCAACGAGGACCTGGCCTACCTGCACGTGCACCCGGAGCAGGGCGACCGGGTCAGGTTCGCGGTGGAGGTGCCGACGGCGGGGCGGTACCGCCTGTTCCTGGACTTCCGGCACGACAACACGGTCCGCACGGCCGAGTTCACGCTCACAACGCACGAGGAGGGCGGTCATGGCCACTGACACCATCGAGATCTCGATCGGCGGCATGACCTGCGCCTCGTGCGCCGCGCGGATCGAACGCAAGCTCAACAAGCTCGAAGGCGTGGAGGCCTCGGTCAACTACGCGACCGAGAAGGCCAAGGTCAGCTACGCGGGCGACCTCACCCCGGCAGACCTGGTCAAGGTGGTCGAGGAGACCGGTTACACCGCGGAACTCCCGGCCGCCGCAACGGAAACCGAGGCCCCGGACCCGACGAGGACGCTCAGGCAACGGCTGATCACCTCTGCGGTGCTGTCGGTCCCGGTCGTCGTGCTGGCGATGGTCCCGGCGCTGCAGTTCGAGTACTGGCAGTGGTTGTCGCTCGCCCTCGCCGGGCCGGTCGTCACGTATGCCGCGTGGCCGTTCCACAAGGCCGCGTGGACGAACCTCAAGCACGGCGCCGCGACGATGGACACGCTCATCTCGCTCGGGGTCGGGGCGGCGTTCCTGTGGTCGCTGTACGCGTTGTTCCTGGGCACGGCCGGTGTGCCCGGCATGACGCACGGGTTCACGTTCACCGTCGAGCGGATGGCCGGGACCGGCAACATCTACCTCGAGGTGGCGGCGGGCGTCACGACGTTCATCCTGGCCGGGCGGTTCTTCGAGGTGCGGTCCAAGCGGCGGGCCGGTGCGGCGCTGAAGGCGTTGCTCGAGCTCGGCGCCAAGGACGTCGCGGTCATCCGTGACGGCCGGGAGACGCGGATCCCGGCCGACCGGCTGGAGGCCGGCGACCTCTTCGTCGTGCGACCGGGCGAGAAGATCGCCACCGACGGCGTCGTCGAGGAGGGCAGCTCGGCGGTCGACGCGAGCATGCTCACCGGCGAGTCGGTGCCGGTCGAGGTGCGGCCGGGGGACGCCGTGGTCGGCGCGACGGTCAACGCCGGCGGCCGGCTCGTCGTCAGGGCCACGCGGATCGGGTCGGACACGCAGCTCGCGCAGATGGCGCGGCTGGTCGAGGACGCGCAGAACGGCAAGGCCGAGGTGCAGCGGCTGGCCGACCGGATCTCGGCGGTGTTCGTGCCGATCGTGATCGCGCTCGCCGTCGGGACGCTGGGGTTCTGGCTCGGCACCGGTGGCGGCGCCGGGGCGGCGTTCACGGCCGCGGTGGCGGTGCTGATCATCGCCTGCCCGTGCGCGCTGGGCCTCGCGACGCCGACCGCGCTGCTGGTCGGCACCGGTCGCGGTGCGCAGCTCGGCATCCTGATCAAGGGCCCGGAGGTGCTGGAGTCCACCCGCCGCGTCGACACCGTGGTGCTCGACAAGACCGGGACCGTGACGACGGGCCAGATGAGCCTGGTGAGCGTTCACATCGCCGACGGGGAGAACGAGGACGAGGTCCTGAAGCTCGCCGGGGCGCTGGAGAACGCCTCCGAGCACCCGATCGCCCGCGCGATCGTGCGAGCAGCCGGGGACGTGCCCGAGGTCGAGGACTTCAGCAACGTCGAGGGCCTCGGTGTACAGGGCGTGGTGAACGCTCGCGCGGTGCTCGTCGGCCGGGAACGCCTGCTCGGCGACTGGAGCGTCCAGCTCGGCGAGACGCTCCGTGAAGCCAAGGAAGCGGCCGAACGGCAGGGGCGCACGGCGGTGCTGGTCGCCTGGGACGGCAAGGCGCGCGGCGTGCTCGTCGTCGCCGACACCGTGAAGCCCACGTCGAGGGAAGCCGTCGCCGGGTTGCGCGAGCTCGGGCTGCGGCCGGTGCTGCTGACCGGCGACAACGAGGCGGTGGCCGAGGCGGTGGCGGCGGAGGTCGGCATCGACGAGGTCATCGCCGAGGTGCTGCCGGCCGACAAGGTCGACGTCGTGAAGCGCCTGCAGGACGAGGGCCGGGTCGTGGCGATGGTCGGGGACGGTGTGAACGACGCCGCCGCGCTCGCCCAGGCCGACCTGGGGCTCGCGATGGGCACCGGCACGGACGTCGCGATCGAGGCCGGCGACCTCACGCTGGTGCGCGGTGACCTGCGGGCCGCCGTCGACGCCATCCGGCTCGCCCGGCGCACGCTCACCACGATCAAGGGCAACCTGTTCTGGGCGTTCGCGTACAACGTCGCGGCGCTGCCTCTGGCGGCGTTGGGCCTGCTCAACCCGATGATCGCGGGTGCGGCGATGGCGTTCTCGTCGGTGTTCGTCGTCAGCAACAGCCTGCGGTTGCGCGGCTTCCGCTGACCGGCTGACACGACCCACACGGGCGGTTTCGTAGCCTCGGCACATCAGCTTCCCACCCAAGAGGAGCAGTTGTGCCGAGGTTCGCCCTGGTCGTGACGTTGCTGGTGGCGCTGGGAGCGTGCACCTCGACACCGCCGGAGCCGACCGCCGTGCCCACGTCGTCCAGCACGCCACCACCGCGGGAACAGGTGTACGTGTCGATCGGCGACTCCTACGCCACCGGCTTCAGCCCGAACGGCACCGGTGAGAGCTTCGCGCAGATCATCGCGAAGCAGCAGGACCTCCAGCTGGTCAACCTCGCCTGCAACGGCGCCACCTCGGCCGATCTCGGCGCGAAGCCCGCGTGCGGACCCGACGCCGGTGGCAGGACACAGCTCGACGCCGCGGTGGAGACGCTGAAGAGCGGGAAGACCGCCCTGGTCACGGTGGTGATCGGCGGCAACGACCTGACGCCGTGCGCGATCGCCCCGGACCCGCTGGACTGCGCGACCAGGACCGTCGCCGGTATCCAGACCAACGTCGCGGGCGCGCTCTCCGAGCTGAGGGACGCCGCGCCGGACGTGAAGATCGTCGGCCTGACCTACCCGGACGTGTTCCTCGGCGCGTGGGTGAACCCGTCGTTCCCGAACGGCAAGAACCTCGCGACGCTGTCCGTCACGATGTTCCAGGACTTCAACACGAGGATCGCGGCCCAGTACGCCCAGTTCGGCGCGAAGTTCGCCGACGTCACGAGCGCCACCGGCGGCTACGGCGCGCTGACCGAGCTGACCCAGGACCCGAAGTACGGGCAGGTCCCGGCGTCCGTGGCCAAGGTGTGCGCGCTCACCTACTTCTGCGACCGCACCGACGTGCACCCGACCCCCGCGGGGCACCAGGCGATCGCCGAGACCGTAACGGCAGCGGGTCGCTGAGAGACGAACCAGGGCAGGGTTCTCCCCGTATTACCCGAAAGACCCTGTTGATCAGCTCGCTCACCTGACAGGCTCTGGAACCGTTGCCGCGACTAGGAAGAGTGCTTGATGACCGTGCTCCCGCACACGACCGACGCCCTGCACCGGCTCAGCGACGCCGTCGACGGCTTCCTGCGCGGTGAGAGGGAGTTGAACCTGAGCGACCCGTCCGCGCACATGCTGGTGGGGGGCCGTCTGCACGCGCTCGGGGTGCAGATCCACGCGGCCTTGCTCGCGGGAATCCAGGAGGAGGACATCGCCGCGGTCGTGCAGCCGGCGCGGTCGGCGTGTGCGCGTTCACCCTTCATGCGCGACGAGAACGAGTGGGCCCGCGGCTACCCCAGCGACTTCCGGCTGCTCGACCACGTCCTCGCGCAGAACGTCGAGGCAGCGCCGGGCACGCTCGGCTGGCACGTCGAGACGCACCTGCAGGGCGTGGCGATCACGCACCAGCTGCGCAACCGCGTGCTGCACCAGACCCGGCTGATCGGCGACACCCTGACCGCGCAGCGCGGCGGTCCCGTCTCGATCCTGCTGATCGCCTCCGGCACCGCGCCGGACCTGCGGCGCATCCCGCCGAACATCGTGCGGCCCGGCGACCGGTTCGTGCTCACCGACGTCGACCCGGACGCGCTGGAGCTCGCCGAGCAGCGGCTCGGCCCGCTGCTCGGCGCCACGACCACGTTCAGCGGCAACGTGTTCCGCGCGATCCCGAAGATCGCCGAGCAGGGCCCGTTCGACCTCGTGCTGGTCAACGGCCTCTACGAGTACCTCAACGACCGGGCGGCCGTGCGGCTGACCGAGGCCGTGCTGACGAGGCTCGTCCGTCCCGGCGGCCTGTTCCACTTCTCCAGCCTCACCGGCGGCAACCCGTTCCGCTACGCGCTCGAGTATCTGATGGAGTGGCAGGTGATCGAACGCGACGAGCACGCCGTGCGCGCGCTGCTGCCGGGGTACGACGTGTCGGTGGGCCACGACCAGACCGGGCTGGCGCTGCTCACGCACGTCCGAACCAGGCGGGGATGACGTCCCGCACGTAGGCGGTGATGCACTCGGCGGTGGGGCCGGACAGGACCTCACCGGCGAAGTGCGCGCCGTCGCGGCCCTGCAGTGCGTTCACCTCGTCGAACCAGCCGTTCCTGACCGCCTCCGCGCTCGGGTACACCGGCCGTTCGACGATGATCTGAGCGGGTTTCGCGGTGACGACGACCTTCTCGTAGCGCTCGCGGAGTTCGTCGATGCCGGTGACGCGGTGGCCGGTGCGGACGACGAGCCCGAGTCGTCGACGATGCGGTGCAGGAAGCTGACGAACCCGGCCGGGAAGCTCGACGCGACCGGCCGGCGGGCGTTCCGGCGCGGCGACCTCGGAAGGGCTTCGCACTGCTGCAAGCGCACGTCGACGAGTTGCTGGAGACCGGCAACGTGGTCGCGGCGAGCGTGGTGGCCGTCGGGTTCATCGCGATCACCCGCGAGACCGTGCCGGACGCAGCGGCACGCGTACCCGGCCACCGAATCGTCCGGAATGGACGACCGGCAGGCGTTGCACCACCTGAGGAACGCGCTCAGCGCAGGCCGTGCGCGATCCGGGTCACGAAGGCCGCCAGCCGGTCGGGCGTGAACTTCTCCGGGTCGGTGAGCACGAGCCGTCCGGACATCTCCGCCAGCGCCAGCATCGCGTGCCCGAGCAACGCCGAGTCGAGGTCGTCCAGGCGGCCGAGTTCCTCGAGCCCCAGCGCCGCCAGGTCCTCGATCTGCGCCAGCACCCCGGCACGCACCAGTTCGACCTGCGCGCGGAACTCGGCGGGCGTGCCCTCGGGCGGCAACAGCACGAGCCGCCACCGGTCGGGCGCCTCCACCACGGCGTTCACGAACGCGCGCACGGCGTCGGCGAACGCGTCGTCGGGCGAGCGGGTCGCGAAGTCGGTGGGCAGCGCGGCGAGGACCTGCTCGGTCGCGCGCCCCGCCTCCCGTTCGAGCAGTGCGCCGATGAGCTCACCGCGGTTCGCGAACAGGTCGTAGAGCACGGGCTTGGTGACCTCGGCCTGCTTCGCCACCGACTCCATCGTGACGGTGTCGAAGCCGGCCGGGATCAGGCTCAGGGCGGCGTCCAGCAGCTGCTCGCGGCGCTGCTCGGGAGGCAGGCGGCGGGCGTACTTGCGACGCGTTGTGTTCACGCGACCATATTGCTACGGTGGCGTAGCTTTCACAAAGCTACGGTGCCGTAGTAATTGGCGGAGGTACTGCGATGGAGCCGGACAACCTCGTTCTGCAGCCGCGTGACGTGCGGTTCGACTGGTCGACCCTGCCGATGCACTGGGTCCCGGACGAGCCGGTGACCACGCACGTCATGAACGTCCTGCACCTGCTGCTGCCCGAGGGCGAGCGGTGGTTCGTGCGCACGTTCCAGCAGGCCGTGCCGCTGATCACCGACGACACGCTGCGCGAGGACGTGCTCGGCTTCATCGGCCAGGAGGCGATGCACGCCGAGGCGCACAGCGAGGTCCTCGACCACCTGCTCGAGAACGGCCTGGACCCGCGCCCGTTCACGCGCGAGATGGAGCACGTCTTCCAGCGCATCCTCGCGCCCACGCCGGGTCTCGGCCCCGAGCAGGCACGTGAGCAGCTCGTCGAACGCGTCGCGATCGTCGCCGCCATCGAGCACTTCACCGCGTACCTGGGCGACTGGATGCTGAACGCCGACGCGCTGGACCGGGCGGGCATCCACCCGGTGATGCTGGACCTGCTGCGCTGGCACGCGGCCGAGGAGGTCGAGCACCGCAGCGTCGCGTACGAGCTGATGTGCCACCTGGACCGCCGGTACGTGCGGCGAGCGCGGACGATGCTGCTGGTCGCGCCGGTGCTGTTCGGGCTGTGGGTGCGGGGTGCGCGGTTCATGGTGCGCGCGGACCGGACGACGCGGGTGCGGCTGACCTGGCGCGAGGCGATGCGGGCGGGACGGCGGGGGTTGCTGCCGCGGCTGTCGGAGATCTTCCGGGCGTTCCTGCGGTACTTCCACCCCTCCTACCACCCGCGGCAGGAGGGGTCGACCTCGCAGGCGATCGCATACCTGGCGAGCTCGCCGGCGGCACGGGAGGCGCACTGATGGCGCGAGGTCCGGTGCTGGGCGGCTTGACCCGGTTCGGCACCTTCTACGACGCCGCCGTCACCCGGTTCGGCGGGCGGGCCCGGCCCGGCGTGGCGCGGGATGCCCTGTGGCTCACCGTTGTCGAACGCTCACAGGTCGCGGACGGCGTGGTCAGCCTGCGATTGGGCGGCGCCCCGGTGCCCGCCTGGCAGCCGGGGTGCCACGTCGACCTGCACCTGCCGTCCGGGCTGCGCCGCCAGTACTCGCTGTGCGGCGACCCCGGCGACAGCACCTACCGGATCGCGGTGCGCGAGGTGGGCGCAGGGTCGCGGGAGGTGCAGGCGCTGCGGGTCGGTGACCGGATCCAGGTGCGCGGGCCGCGCAACGCGTTCCCGTTCGCCGGACTCGGGCCGGTGGTGTTCGTGGCGGGCGGGATCGGGATCACCGCGATCCTGCCGATGGTGCAGGCGGCGGCACGGGCGGGGCTCGACTGGCGGCTCGTGTACCGCGGGCGGTCGAGGGCGGCGATGCCGTTCCTGGACGAGCTCCCGGTCGGCGCGGTGGACGTGCGCATCGGACGCGGCGGGGCGTTGCTCGCGGACGCCCAGCCCCGCGGGGCGGTGTACTGCTGCGGGCCGTCGTCGATGCTGGAGCAGGTGCGCGCCGAGTTCTCGTCGCGGTGGCTGCACTTCGAGCGGTTCAGCCCGCCGGCGATCGTGAACGGGAAACCGTTCGCGGTGGAACTGCGGCGCAGCGGGGTAACCCTCGACGTGCCGGCCGACCGGTCGGCGCTCGACGTGATCAGGGACTTCCGGCCGTCCGTCGCCTACTCGTGCCGGCAGGGGTTCTGCGGCACGTGCGACGTGGGCGGTGTGCGGATCTGCGTGGACCGGCCCGACGGCGACCGACTCGTGTTGGAGGAACTGTGAAGGTGCGTTCCGGGGAAGTCGAACTCGCCGTGCAGGTGCGCGGCGGCGACGGGCCGACGGTGGTCCTGGTGCACGGGTATCCGGACACGCACGAGGTCTGGGACCGGGTGGCGGCGTTGCTGGAGGAGGACTTCCGGGTCGTCACCTACGACGTGCGCGGCGCCGGCGACTCGACCCCTCCGTCCACTGAGGACGGTTACCGGCTCGAACGGCTCGCGGCCGACCTGTTCGCGGTGATCGACGCGGTCAGCCCGGACGAGCCGGTGCACGTCGTCGGGCACGACTGGGGGTCGATCCAGTCGTGGGAGGCCGTGACGACGCCGGGCGCGCGGATCGCGACGTTCACCTCGATCTCCGGGCCGTGCCTCGACCACATGGGCCACTGGTCGCGCAAGGGCCTCTCGGTGGCGCGCCTGAGGCAGTTCTTCCGCTCCTGGTACATCGGCGCCTTCCACCTGCCGGTGCTCGCTCCACTGTTCTGGCGGCTCTACCTCGGGCCGCGCTGGGGTGCCGCCCTGCGCAGGCTCGAAGGCGTGCAGGTCACCCCCGCCCGCACGATCACCCGCGACGCCGTGCGCGGGATCTCGTTGTACCGGGCCAACATCCGCCAGGTGATGCGCTCACCCCGGCACCGGCTCGCGCCCATGCCGGTGCAGGTGATCCAGCCGACCCGCGACCGCTACATCCGCACCGAACCGCTCGACCTCGAACGCTGGGTGCCGTCGCTGACGCGGCGCAAGATCGCGGCCGGCCATTGGGCGCCGCTCAGCCACCCCGCGCCGCTGGCCCGCATGATCAGCGAGTTCGTCACCGACTCCACGCCCCGGCGCGAACTCGTCGTGATCACCGGTGGTGGCAGCGGTATCGGCCGGGCCACGGCGGTCGCGTTCGCCAGGACCGGCGCGCGGGTCGTGGTGTCCGATGTGGACTTCCGGGCCGCCGAGGAGACCGCCGACCTGGTCGACGGCCACGCCTACGAGGTGGACGTGCGGTCCGAGGAGGCCGTCCGGGCGTGGGCGCGGCAGGTCGCGGACGACCACGGCGTACCCGATGTGGTCGTGAACAACGCCGGCATCGGCCACTCCGGGTCGTTCATGTCGACCTCGACCTCGCAGTGGCAGCGGGTGCTGGACGTCAACCTGTGGGGCGTCGTGCACGGGTGCCGGGCGTTCGGCGAACTGATGATCGAACGCGGCGAGGGCGGGCACGTCGTGAACCTGTCGTCAGCGGCGGCCTACCTGCCGTCGAAGATCCTCTCCGCGTACGCCACCAGCAAGGCGGCGGTGTTCATGCTGTCGGACTGCCTGCGCGCCGAACTCGCGCCGCACGCCATCGGGGTGAGCGCGATCTGTCCCGGTGTGGTGAACACGAACATCACCGCCACCACGACGTTCTCCGGGGTGAGCGCGGACGAGCAACGCCGCAAGCAGGATCGCGCCTCGCGGATCTACGCGCGGCGAGGGTTCGGTCCGGAGGGGGTGGCGCGGGAGATCGTGCGCGCCGTGCGGAGGAACCGGCCGGTGGTGCCGGTGACGGTGGAGGCCAAGGCGGCGAGGGTGGCCAGCCGGGTGGCGCCGGGGTTGTTGCGCGGGTTCGCCAAGCTGGACGTGGGCTAGCGACTGGTCCCGGGCCAGGGGGAAGGGGTGTGGGGCGGCCTGACCAGCCGCCCCACACCCGCTCACCCGCTTGACCCCTGGGCCCGCTGAACGCGGCGGCCGTCGCGGCTCAGACCTCGGCCAGGTCTCCGCCGAACGCGGCCGCGAGCCGCAGCCACGGCGCGGCCTCCTCGGACCGGCCCTGACGCTCCAGCGTCCGCCCCAGCAGCAGGTGCGCGTAGTGCTCGACCGGGTCGCGGTCGACGATCACGCGGAGCTGCGCCTCGGCCTTGCCCAGCTGCGCCGAGTGGTAGTACGCCCGCGCCAGCAGGAGGCGGAGGTCCGTCTGGAACGGGACCTCGTCCGCCACCTCGGCGAGCAACTGCGCCGCCTTGATGTAGTCACGGGACTCGAACAGCAGCTGTGCGCGCTCCCACTTCTCGGCGGGAGTCTCGACGTGGTCCGGGTCGAACAGGTGCCGGACCGTGACCCAGCGGTCTGCCGCCACGCCACCGTTCGGCTGGTAGGCGTGGAATCCCGTGCTGTCGTGCACGGAGAACTCGTTCATGAGGAGAACCTCCCTTCCGTTCGCGTTCAACGCGCGGGCGGCACAGGTATTCCCCATGCGGTGTCAGACCCGGCGCACGATCCGCAACGACTGCGCGTACGTGCCCGTTCCGTCCAAAGTGGAGGCGCCGCCGAGGTCGCTCATCGTGGGGCCGTTCACCGTCTTGCGGCTGGAGGCGAACCGGTACCGGCCGTCCTGGTCACGGCCGACGTACACGCCCACGTGATCGAGCCGGCCCGCGACCTCGTCGGAGTCCGCGTCGAACACCACCAGGTCGCCGGGCCGGACGTCGGCGTAGGTGCCGTCGTCGTGCACGATCACACCGGGACCGTTCGGGCCGATGTCGCGGGATCGGCGCGGGAGGTGGCCGGCGGCGGTGCCGGTGTAGGTCATCGGCACGCCGAGGTGGTAGCCGAAGACCATCCGGACCATGCCCGAGCAGTCCAGCGTGCGGTGCCACTGCGGGCCGGGCGCGGGCCGCACCTGGCCGTCGGGGTACGTCCACGCGATGCCCATGTACTCGTGGAAGTCCGCGCCCTCGACGCGGGTGCCGTCCGGGTTCAGCGGGCCGTACCCGGACTCGCCGAGCCGCTGCACGCCGCCCTCGAAATGCGGTGCCGCACCTGTTTGCAGCATCGCGCAGTAGGCCAGCACGTCGGGTGAGATGTCCGTCGCCCAGGCCCGGACGCGCGCGTCGATCTCGTCGTTCCAGCCGGAGAACGGTGCGGGCAGCAGGCGCGCCCACGTGTCGTGCGTGACCACCGGCGGGCGGGCCCAGGTGCCGCTCGCCGCGAACTCGTGCACCAGCGCCAGGTTCGAGGTGGTGCTGTTCGTCGCCGCGAAGGCGCGCACGCCCAGCTTGCCCGCGCCGAACGTCGTGTCCTGCACGGTGTGCGTCCAGCCGGGTTCGGGTGTGCCGTCACGCCACGCCTTGGCCTGCGAGGTGCTGCCGGACCGGGCCACGCGGACGTGCCAGCGGCCGATGCCGGTGCCGACGTTCACCCCGGCGGCGAGTGCCACGGAGACGTTGTCCAGTTCGCGGTCGACGCTGAGCCGGACGGAGCCGCCGGGGCTGAACGCGAGCCGGGCGCGGTAGTGGTGGTTGTAGTCCTGGTAGCCGAACGTCACGGCGATCGACGAGTCCGCACCCACCGGTGCCGCGCTCAGCGAGACCGTGGCGACGCAGTCGAAGTCGCCGATCGCCGGGTCGTTCAAGGTCATGAAGTGGCTGGAGTTGGTCTTCGCCAGCTCGATCACGCCCTGGCCGGGCTCGACCCGGTAGTTCGCGGTCTCGCCGTTCGTCTTGATCCACCGTCCGCCGCCCGGCGACGTGCCCCAGCCGCCGGAGACCGTGCGGGCGAACACGTCCGCGAACGGCCGCTTCTGCTCGCTGAACGACCGCCGCGGGCCCCGCACGGTCACGGTGCGGGCGCCTGTCGTGAGCGTTGCCAGCAGGCCCTTCGAGTCGGACACCCCGGTGCGCCCGCCCGCCAACGCCTCGACGGTGAGGGCTCCTCGCACCGGGTCCGGGAACCAGCCCGGGTCGCCGAACGCGACCAGGCCGGGAATCCGCTGACGCGCGAACGACACCACGTCCCCCTCCGCGGCTGCGGCCGAGGCGGCAACGGCGTGCGCGGGCTGCGAACCCACCAGCGGCACCGCGGCGCCGGCCGCGAACGCGGCCAGCACGGATCTGCGGTTCAAAGACGGCATCTCTACTCCCCCAGGACGGACATCACGTCGATGACGTGATCCTCCCAGATCTGCCGGGACACCTCCTCGGGATAGGCGACGACCTCGTCCTGGACGCCGAACACCCGCGTCAGCCGGTGCGCGGAGTCGTGGGCGGGCCACGGGTCGCCGCCGATCGCGAACCCGCTCCACGCCGTCCGCATCCGCGCCGACACCTCCTCGGTCGCCGCGGTGACCTCCCCGAGCACCGCGGCCGTCCCACCGCGGCCGAGGTTGCCGAACACCAGCGGCACGTCCAGGCCGTGGCACGCGCGGAACGTCTCGGTGGGCGCGAAGGTCACCTCGTAGACGTGGGCACGTCCGCCCCCGGCGACCTGGGCCTCGGCGAGGTGCAGCGACGGCATCCGGAACAGCCAGTCCGAACACACCGCCTCGAACAACTCCTCCGGTGCCAGCGCGGGGTAGACCAGTCCGGGCGCGAACACCTCCAGCGCCTGCGCCGCCTGCTCCGCCGTGATCTGGCCGACCAGCCCGTCCAGCACGGAGAGCAGGCGTTGCTCGTCCCGCGTGTGCCCGGCGACCAACGCGACGGACCGCCCGGCGCCCGCCCGCAACGCCTCCCACGGCGTCACCGGCAGCACGTCCCCGTCGACCACGGGAGCGAACGGGATCCGCTTGTGCGCGGCCTGACCCCAGCGCGGGAACCGAGTCATCTTCGCCATGACCTCGTCACCGGCGGCCGTCAGCAACTCGGGCTCCACAGTGGACAGATCAGCCGCGGTGGCACGCAGGCCCAGTTCGGCCGCGCACACCGACGCGATGTCGGCGGCCAGGTCCGGCGCGAAGAACACCCCTGGCACGCTGCTCGCGATCGCCCGGCCGAACAGCCCGGCGGCACGCGGCATGGCGAGCAACGCCGCGACCGATCCCCCACCCGCCGACTGCCCGAACACCGTCACCCGGTCCGGATCCCCGCCGAACGCACGGATGTTGGCGTTCACCCACTCCAGCGCGGCCACCTGGTCGAGCAGGCCGCGGTTGGCCGGAGCGCCGTCGACCTGGAGGAACCCCTCGACGCCCACCCGGTAGTTGAACGTCACCACGACGACGCCGTCCGCCGCCAGCCGCGTGCCGTCGTACTCGGGCAGGCCGGACATCCCGACCGTGTAGCCGCCGCCCTGGATCCACACCATCACCGGCAGCCCGCCGGACAGGTCGGGGGACCAGACGTTGACCGTCAGCCACTCGTCGCCGGACGCGCCGATGCCGTCCATCCCGAACACCGCGGCCTGCGGTGGCGGCGGCCCGAACGAGACCGCCTCCCGCACGCCGTCCCACGGCACGACCGGACGCGGCGCCGCGAACCTGTTCTCCCCCAACGGAGGCGCTGCGAACGGGATGCCGCGGAACACCGCCGTTCCCGCCTCGACCGTGCCGCGAACCGTCCCGCCGGTGACCCGTGCTTCGACCATGCCGGGAATCGTCACCGCACCGTCGCCGGGAACGCCAGGGATTTACCGTTCACCGGATCGGGCCCCGGCCACGACGGTCAGGCCGTCACGACGACCTTGGCCCGCGCGTGCTCCAGGGCGTACCTGCCGAGCTTCAGCCGTCGCACCGCCCGCACCTCGGGCCGCACGCGCGGATCCGGTGCGGCCAGGCGGCGCATGCCGTGCTGATCGGTGTGCAGCTCCAACGACCGGACGAGCGGCCAGCCGGGCCGCACGAACCCGGACTCCAGCGCCGCGACCCACGAGTACGGTGCCTCCCGCACGTCGTCCGGCCAGCCGGCCGGCGATCCGTTCCTCGATCTCCGCCGGGTCCGGCGGCACCGCGGCACAAAGCGCGCGGAACGCCAACCGGGTCGGCGTTCCGCGCAGCGCTCTGTCGACGTTCACCCGCGAGAACCTACTGGGGCAGCTCCGCGCCCGTCTGCTCCTTGACCATGTACTCGGCGTACCAGTCGGGCCAGTTCACGTCGTACTCGCCGCCGTTGCGCTTCTCGTGCTCGCCGTGCGCCACCGCGGCCCTGCGCAACGCCGCCGCGAGGTCGGTGATCGACGTGTACGAGGTGTCGTCGGCGTCCACCCGGCCGGGCAGGCGGGTCGTGACCTCCTGCAGGACCCACAGGTTGCCGTCCGGGTCGGCGAACTCCGCCCGCGTGACGTAGCTGCGGCGCTCGGGGTCCGCGCCTTCGACGGGCCCGTCCGGTCCGCCGTGGTAGAGCGGCCCGACCTCGATCCCGGCCGCGAGCAACGCCTCGTGCGTCTCGACGACGTCGGCGACGATCAGGAAGTGGCGTCCCGACCCGGGTTCCGCCGTCGTCACGCCCTCACCGAAGTGGATGGACGCGTTCGACCCGTGCGGCGTGTACTGCACGACCCACGGCGGCGTGACGTCCTGGCGCCACCCGAGCCGGCTGTAGAACTCCTTGGCGCGCTCGACGTCCGTGACGCCGATGGCGGTGACCTCGAGCTTCATGTCGATCTCTTCGAGCTTCACTTCGCTACTTCCTTCGCGAGGTCGCGGAGGGCGTTGAGGAACGCCTCCGAAAAGGTGGGGAACGGCTGGATCACGTCGAGCAGCACCGCCAGCGGCACCTTCGCCCGGATCGCGACGGTGGCCTGCTGCAGCCACTCCCCCGCTTCCGGACCGACGGCGTACGCGCCGGTGAGCACCTCGCCGTCGGACACGAGCGTCAAGAACCCAGGTCGTGTGTCGTACTCACGGGTGTAAGTGGCCGTGCGCGCAACACCGGACAGGTGCGCGGTAGCCGTGTACTTCCCTTCAGCGGCACCGACGGCGGCGACTTCGGGAGTCGTGAACACCACTCGTGGCACCGCGTCGTAGTTCACGACGGCTTGCTGTCCGAGGATGTTCGCGGCGGCCACGCGCCCCTGGTACTTGCCGACGTGCGTCAGGTTCCACTGCCCGGTCACGTCACCGACGGCCCAGACACCGTCCGTCACGTTCATCCGCGCGTCGGTCCTGATCCCACGCGGATCCGCTTCGACGCCGACGTTCTCGAGTCCGATGTCGTCGACGCGGGGCCGCCGCCCGGTGGCGACGAGCAGCTTGTCGCCGCGCAACCGCGAGCCGTCCGGGAAGTCGAGCACGTACTCGCCGCCGACGAACGACGCCCTGCTGGCGTGCGACCCGAGGTGCAGTTCGATCCCGTCCGCCGCCAGCGCCTCGGTCAACGCCCGCCCGGCCGCCTCGGGTTCGCGGGGCAACACCCGGTCCGCACCCTCGACCAGAGCGACCTCGGCGCCGAAGCTCCGGAACGCCTGCGCCATCTCGACACCGACGGGCCCGCCACCGAGCACCAGCAACCGCCGCGGGATCTCCCGGACGCCGGTGGCCTCCCGGTTGGTCCACACGTCCAGCTCGCTCAGCCCGGGAATCGGCGGGAGGAACGGCGCGGAGCCGGTGGCGATGACGATGTGGCCGGCCTCGTAGCGCTGCCCGTCCACTTCGACCACGCCGGGCGCGGCGATCCGGCCGTGCCCGCGCAGCACGTCGATCCCGGCGCCCTCGGCCCACTTAGCGCCGCCCGTGTCGTCGTAGGACGAGACCATGAAGTCCCGCCACGCCAGCACGGCCTCGACGTCGACCGGACCGGTCACCGCCGCGCGCGCTCCGGGGACCTGCCGTGCCGCCGCGAGCACCTCGCCTGCGCGCAGCAACGTCTTGGACGGGATGCAGGCGAAGAACGAGCACTCCCCGCCCAGCAACTCGCGCTCGACCACGGCCACCCGCAGCCCGCCCTCGGCGACGGCCGCGGCGAAGTGCTCGCCGGGCGACCCGCCGCCGATGACGATCACGTCGTACCGGGTGGCCATCACACACGCCCCGGCAAGCGAGTCGTGACCTCCTGGAGCACCCAGCCGTTGCCGTCCGGGTCGCTGAACGACGCGAACGACCCGTAGCTGGCCCGGCCGGGGTCCGCACCGGCGACCCGTCCCTCGGTACCGGCGTGGTGGAACACCCCGGTCTTGTCGTGGAAGACCTCGCTGACGTCCACACCGCGGCCGATCAGGTCCTCGCGGGCGGCCTCGACGTCGGACACGATCAGGTGCAGCCCCTCGACGCTGCCCGGCTCGGCGTTCGACACGCCGGTGCCGAAGATGATCGAGGCGGGCGACCCGGTGGGCGTGAACTGCACCAGCCGGTAGCCCTCGTCGTCCGCGAACTCGGCGTCGAAACGCCAGCCCAGCGCCTTGTAGAAGTGCACGGCCCGGTCGATGTCGCTGACCGGGATGACGGTCACCTCGAACCTGTAGTCCATCGTGGTCATCTCCTCGTTCGGTCGATGACACGACTCTGCTCCCGCACGGGCCCCGTTCGAACCCGTGGAACACCCTGGTGGGTCCCTGGCCCGTAGGCTCGGGCCCGTGTCGGACGAAGGACTGCTGGGCAGGCGCACCGAGGGCGAGACGCTGGACCGGCTGCTCACGCAGGTGCGCTCCGGCGCAGGTCAGGTGCTCGTGCTGCGCGGCGAGGCGGGGATCGGCAAGACCGCGCTGCTCGACCACGTGTCGAGCAGGGCCGACGGGTTCCGGGTCGCCCGGGCCGCGGGCGTCGAGTCCGAGAGCGCGTTCCCGTACGCGGGCCTGCACCAGCTGTGCGTGCCGTTCCTCGACCGCCTGGAGCACCTGCCCGCCCCGCAACGCGAGGCGCTGGCCACCGCGTTCGGCATGGCCACCGGCCCGCGGCCGACCCGGTTCATGGTCGGCCTGGCGGTCCTGACGCTGCTGGCCGAGGTCGCCGACGAACAGCCCCTCGTGTGCCTGGTGGACGACGCGCAGTGGCTCGACTCGATGTCGTCGGCGGTGCTCGGGTTCGTCGCCCGCAGGTTGCTGGCCGAACGGATCGCGCTGCTGTTCGTGCTGCGCGAGGGCAACGACTACCTCGACGGGCTGCCCGAGCTGCACGTGCGCGGCCTCGACGACGCCGACTCCCGCGCGTTGCTGGAGTCGGTGATCAAGGGGCCGGTGGACGGCCGGGTGCGCGACCGGATCGTGGCCGAGGCGCGCGGCAACCCGCTCGCGTTGCTGGAGCTGCCGCGGGCCTGGACCACCGCCGAGCAGGCCGACGGGTTGGACGCCGGAGGGCTGACCAGCCGCATCGAGGCCGGGTTCGCCCGGCAGATCGACGAGCTGCCCACCGACACCCGGCTGCTGATGCTGACCGCCGCCGCCGAACCGCTGGGCGACGCCACCCTGCTCTGGCAGGCCGCCGGGCTCCTCGGGCTGGGCGCCGACCCCGCCGCGGCCGCGCTGAACACCGGGCTGGTCGAGTTCGGGGCCCGCGTCCGGTTCCGGCACCCGCTGGTGCGCTCGGCCGTCTACCGGTCGGCGCAGGTCAGCGACCGGCTGAGAGTCCACAACGCACTCGCCGACGTGACCGACGAGGCCATCGACCCCGACCGCCGCGCGTGGCACCGCGCCCAGGGCACCGCCGCGCCGGACGAGACCGTCGCCGCGGCGCTCGAGAACACCGCCGGTCGCGCGCAGGCCAGGGGCGGACTGCTCGCCGCGGCCGCGTTCCTGGAGCAGGCCGCCGTCCTCACCCCCGACCCCGGCCGCCGTGCCGACCGCGAGCTCGCCGCCGCCAGGGCCAAGCGCGAGGCGGGATCGCTTCCCGCCTCGCTCCGGCTGCTCAGCGCCGTCGAGGCGGGCCCGCCGGACGAACTGCGCAGCGCCCAGGTCGAGCAGCTGCGCGGGCACATCGCGTTCGACCAGCGGCGGGTGGCCGAGGCCGCGCCGCTGCTGTTCAGCGCCGCGGCGAGGCTCACCCCGTTCGACGCCGGCCTGGCCCGCGAGACGCACCTGGAGGCGTTGTCGGCGGAGATCTGGGCCGGGACGCCGCACACCGCCCGCACCGCGCCCCCGCCCGGCGTGCCGCCGTGTGCTCTGGACCTGGTGCTCGACGCGCTGACGATCCGGCTCACCGAGGGCTACGCGGCGGCCAGGGAACCGATGACACGGGCGCTCGGCGAGGTGGCGGCGCTCAAGACGGGCACGCCGTGGCTCTTCGGCAACCGGGCGGCCGGGATCATCGCGAGCGAGCTGTGGGACTTCGAGGCGCGCCGGGCGTTCGCGCACCAGCAGGTCAGGCTCGCCCGTGACGCCGGGGCGCTCGTGCAGTTGCAGTTCGCGCTGAACTTCCTGGCGGACAACGAGATCATGGCCGGTGAGCCCGCCGCCGCGCAGGCGTTGATCGAGGAGGACCGGCGGATCGCGGAGGTCACCGGCACCCCGGCCGTCGGCTATTCGGTGCTGATGCAGGCCGCCTTCCGGGGCGAGGACCTGTCGACCGCGGCCCGGACCGAGGCGCTGGCGTCAGGCCAGGGCAGGCTCGCCGTGTTCGCCGACTGGACGCTCGCGATCCTCCACAACGGACTGGGCCGCCACGACCTCGCCCTCACCGCCGCCCGGCGCGTGCCCGAGACCCTGGTCTACAGCTGCCTGATCACGTCCGAACTCGCCGAAGCCGCCTCCCGCACCGGTGACGCCGGCGTGGTCGCCGCCGCGCTCGAACGTTCGGAGCAGTGGGTCGACACGCCGTGGTCGCTGGGCGTCAAGGCGAGGCTCCGGGCGTTGAACGGCGACCCCGCCGGGTTCGCCGAGTCGATCATCCACTTCGGACAGACCGCGCTGCGCACCGAACTCGGCCGCGCCCACCTGCTGCACGGCGAGTGGCTGCGCCGCGAAGGCCACCGGGTGGAGGCCCGCGAGCAACTCCGCACCGCCCACGAAGTCCTGACGGCGGCGGGGATGCCGACGTTCGCCGACAGGGCGTGGCGCGAGTTGCAGGCGACCGGCGAGACGGCGCGCAAGCGCACCGCCGAGCCGACCGACGACCTGACCGCGCAGGAGTACCAGATCGCGAAGCTCGCCAAGGAGGGCTTCTCCAACCCGGAGATCGGCACGCGGCTGTTCCTCAGCCCGCGCACCGTGGAGTGGCACCTGCGCAAGGTGTTCGGCAAGGTCGGCGTGACCTCGCGCCGCCAGCTCCGCGACGCGCAGTTCTGACGGGCGGGGGCTCGGCGGTGTCCCCGTCGAGCCCCCCGCCCAGGCTCCGTCAGGTCAGCTGACCGTCCACTGCAGAGCGGTCACCGGTGCCAGGGACTCACCGGTCAACCCGACGATCACACCGTTGTTGTTGATGTCGACCGCCTCCACCCTGCGCGCGCCCGCCGGGCGGCCCAGGTTCAGCGCGGTCCCGGTCGCGTCCCAGCGCATCGGCAGGTTGTCGTACACCGTCGTGGTCTCGAAGCCCACCGCGACGCCGTGGTCGTTGAGGCCGCGCGGATGCGTGTTGGCACCGTAGGTGGTGATGATCGTGCCGTCGGCACCCCAGCGGACACCGAGAACGCTGACGCTGCCGTCGGTGTAGGCCTCGCCGACCACCTCGCCGTGCCGGTTCACCGCCCTGCCGTACGTCGGGGCGCGCTGCGCGAGTCCGGTGAGGACGGTCACCGAGCCGTCGGGGTTCCACCGCACCGCCTGCGAGTCCTTGCCCGCGGCCCAGACGCTGCCGGCGGCGTAGCCGTTCGCGGCGCCGGTCAGCGAGGCCGACGTCATGCCGGCGGGCATCGCCAGCACGGTGGGCACGCCGGCCGCGTCCCAGCGCACCGGCAGTTGCGACCCGTTGCCGTTGCCGATGGAGCCGTAGACGGTGCCGCTGTCGTCGATCGCCTGGCCCGAGGCGAACGGGTAGCCCTCGACGGCTTGCAGCACCTGGTACGTGCCGTCCGAGTGGAACCGGGTCGCGCTGCTGTGCACGAACGGTTCCCCGGTGCTGCCCGACATCGTGCCGCTGCTGTTGATCGACGTCAGCCGGGTGGTCAGGCCGGCGGGACCGGGCACCTCGGTCGGTGTGCCGTCGTACTTGACGCCGCGTTCGTACGCGGTGTCGGCGCGGGACCTGCCCACGGCGACGCCGGCGTCGTTGATCGCCATCGCGCCGTGGTAGAGGCCACCGGGAAGGCCGCCGAGTTCGGTGATGGTCGTGGTCGCCTGCGCCGGTGCGGCGGTGACGACCGTTGCCAGAAGTGCTGCGGACAGCACGAAACCCAGCCTTGTACGCATGTGAGCTCCCCCAGGAGTTTCGGTCGGCACCACCGTATCCACAAACCGGTCCGCTGACCAGGTTCACCGCGAGGCCACCGGGAGTCCGCGTCCGGGTGCGCGGGTGCACGCACTCGGACGCGGCCAGGACCACGGGACCCGCGCGCGAACGTCAGTTCCCGGCGTCCAGCCACTCCCGCAGCGACGTCGGCTGGAGCTGCGCACCCTCGTTGGGCACGAGCTGCTTGCCGGTCAGGAACGTGCCGAAGTACTTGGCCTGCGGGTCACCGAGGACCTCGCGCTCGTCCTTGCGCTGCTTCAGCACCGTGCGGATCCAGCCGTCCATGGTGAACTCCTCGGGCCCGCCGATCTCCAGCACGCCGTTCAGCGGCGCACCGGCGGCCGTGCGGCCCACGACCGCGGCCACGTCGGAGGCCGCGATCGGCTGGACGCCACCGTGCGGGAGGTGCACGGCGCCGTCCAGCTCGGCGGAGTTCGCGATGGCACCCGCGAACTCGAAGAACTGGGTGGCGCGGACGATCGAGTACGGCAGTCCCGACTCCGTGATGAGCTTCTCCTGCGCCACCTTCGCGCGCAGGTAACCGGATTCGGGCAGCTCGTCGGTGCCGACGATCGACAACGCGACGTAGTGGCCGACGCCTGCCGCAGCGGCGGCCTCGGTCAGGTTGGTCGTGGCGGTGGTGAAGAAGTTCATGACGTCGTCGTCGGCGAACGACGGCGAGTTCGACACGTCGATCAGCACGTCGGCGCCCTGCAGGACCTCCTTCACCCCCTCACCGGTCAGCGTGTTGACGCCGCTGTTCGGGGACGCGGGCACGGCGTCGTGGCCGTGCTCGCCGAGCCGCCGCACGACCTGGCTGCCGATCAACCCGGTGCCACCGATGACAACGATCCTCATGGGTCCGTCCCTCTCGTGAGCCCGCCGGAGCGCGGGCGTTCACGAGCTAAGACAGGACAGCCCCCGAGGTTGTGACAGGCCTACCGGAACGCAGCCAGCTTGTCGGGGTTGACCAGCCACAACACCTGGTCGATGCCTTCGGAGGACGCCGTCACGGTGATCACCGCGTAGGTGTCGCCCGCCTTGCTGAGCCGCACCGCGCTCTGCCCGTTCGCCTCGACGAACGACATCTCCGCGCCCGCCCAGAACGACGGCGCCCAGCCCGAGATGATCTTCGCCAGGGACTCCGCGCCGAAGAGCGGGCGCCCGGCCGCGCGGATGGCGCCGTTGCTGTCGGACCAGCTCACGACGTCCTGCGCGAACAGCTCCTCCAGCGCGGCCAGGTCACCGGCCTGCGCCGCCGCCACGAACGCCTCCAGCAGCTTGCGCTGGTCCGCCCGCTCGACCGGCACCCGGCGTTCGTCGGCGAGGTGCTTGCGCGCCCGGCTCACCAGCTGCCGCGTCGCGACCTCGCTGGTCTGCACGATCTCCGCGATCTCGCGGTACGGGTAGTCGAACGCCTCGCGCAGCACGTACGCGGCACGTTCGGTCGGGGTCAGCTTCTCCAGCAGCATCAGCACCGCGAGTTCCAGCACCGCGCCCTGCTCGGCCCCGACCTGCGGGTCCGCGGTGGTGTCGACGGGCTCGGGCAGCCACGGCCCGACGTAGGTCTCCCGGCGGGCGCGCGCGGTCTGCGACTCGTTGATCGCGAGCCGGGTGATCGCGGTCGCGAGGTACGCCTCGGCGTTGCGGACGGACGCGCGGTCCGCGAGCTGCCAGCGCAGCCACACCTCCTGCACGAGGTCCTCGGCGTCCGCGACGCTGCCGGTCATGCGGTAGGCGATGCCGAACAGCCTCGGCCGGGCCGCCGCGAACGCCGACTCGGCCTCGTCGAGCTGCTGGGTCATCAGCCACCCCTCTCCTCACGGCAACGTTAGCGCCGATCGGAGAGGGCGGTGATGTGGCACCTCACACGCCGGTGCAGCTCCAGCGCAACGGCCCGTGCGTGGGCGATGGAGCGAAGACCTGGTTGTCGTCGCTCACGACGTACCGGTCGTACTCGTCCAGCCGGGCACCGGCGGGAATCGGCAGTTCCGCGAGGAACTTCGTGCCCTGCCACACCGACAGGGGACCGTTGAGGGCGTTGCGCTCACCGACGAGGAGCCCGCGGGCGTTGATGGCGACGACCGTGCCGCCGTCCTCGACGTCGGTGGCGCGGCCGTCGCGGTCCCACAACACCGCCTGCTGGTCGACCGGGTCGAAGAACATCTTCATGCCGCCCGCCGTCCCGCCGCCGATCGCGTCGGCGAACACCATCGCGCCGCCCGTGTCCAGCGGCGTCACCTGTCCGTCGCGCCAGTACGCTCCGCCGGTCGGGCTGGTGGGTCGCAGGAGGACGGTGCCGTCGTCGTCCAGGCCGTGCACGCGCCCGGCCGGCGAGTCGATGATCCGCGCTCCCACCGCGAACGGGGACAACAACACGCCCACGTGCTGCCCGCCGTCGGTCTTGACCGCACCGGTGAGCACGTCGCCGCGGTCGTTGAGACCCACCGCGCCCGTGAGCCGGTACCCGGCCGGCGCGAAGAGCTGGGTGAGCGTTCCGGAACCCCAGTGGCCGCCCGAGTAGAGGAAGACCGACGCGCGGTCCTCTCCGAAGATCTGGCTCTGCAGCAGCACGGTGCCCGCCGAGTTCTCGCCCTTCACGTCCAGCAACGGCAGGTGCGCGGTCTCCTGCACCACGCGCGGCTTGCCGCCCGTCCAGAGGACCAGTTCGTCCTTGTCGCTGCCCGGTTTGCGGGACGTGCCCGCGAACTCACCGCCGCTCACCGCGCCTTTGACGAAGGTCCACCTCGCGTCGTACCCGTCCGGCACCTCTATCTTCGACACGACCCACTGGCACGGCGCCTCCGCCGCCGTCGCCACCCCCGGTGCCACCAAAGCCGAGCAGGCAAGGCCCATCGCCGCCACGAACGCTCGTCTGCGCATCGCGAACTCCCCCTCAAGAGTCGACTGACGCCAAGGGCACGCGTGAACCTCTTCGACAGTTGCCCTGCGTCACCCGAACGGATCAAGGCAGACTGGCGGCCGTGACCACCGAACGCCCCAGTCCTCCGCTTCAGGCGGGCGAACGCGAGACCCTGCGCGCGTTCCTGGACTTCCACCGCGCCACCCTCGCGATGAAGTGCGACGGCCTGTCCGACGAGGACCTGCGCCGCCGCTCGATGCCGCCGTCCGCGCTCACGTTGCTGAGCCTGGTGCGGCACATGGCCGAGGTCGAGCGCACCTGGTTCCGCAAGGTCATCAACGGCGAGGAGGTCCCCCTCGTCTGGTCGGAGGACAACGACTACCAGGTCGCCTACGACGCCTCGAACTCCACGCGTGCCGAGGCGTTCGCCGCGTGGCAGCACGAGGTCGAGCACGCGCGCCGGATCGAACGCGAGGCCGAGTCGCTCGACGTCACGGGCTACCAGCCGCGCTGGGGCGAGCAGGTGTCGTTGCGACTGGTCATGAACCACCTGTGCCACGAGTACGCGCGGCACAACGGCCACGCCGACTTCCTGCGCGAGGGCGTCGACGGCGTCACCGGGGCGTGAGGCTCCGCTGTGCGACCTCGATCACGGCGGGATCGCGCAGTTCCCGTCGCAGGGCCCGCAGATCGGCCAGTTCCTCGTCCAAAGAGGACGATGCGGACCAGGCGGAGGTCTCCGCCGGGTGCGCCGCCTCCGGCAGGGCCAGGCCGATCCGCAGCAGGCACGCGTCCAGCGCCAGCGCGGAGGTGACGCCGGCCTCCTCCAGGCGCGTCCCCGCCCACGCGCGAACGTCCGGCGGAACCCGGCCGGACACCTCCAGCTGCGCGTCGCGGATCTCCACGGTTCGCCGGTACAGCCGCAGTTCCAGCGGACCCGCGCACCAGCGCGGCGGGTCACCCAGCACCACCGACGGCACGGCCGCGACGAGCTCCGTCCACAACGGACCGAGCTGCCGGTGCCCGTGCGCCCGGCGCGCCCACCGCACCGTGCCGGAGGCCGCGTGGACCACGGCGCTCAGCGCGACGAGCAGGAAGCTCAGGCGCACCACCACGTCGCTCCAGCTGACCAGCAGACCGGTGCACCCCAGCCACACCGGTGCCAGCAGCGCGGAGCCGGCGTTCCCGAGCCCGAACCACACCATGCAGCCGACCCCCGCGAGCCCGGCCGCCCACCAGAGCGGCGGGACGGTGGCGGACAAGGCGAAGCACACCACGGCGAGCGCGACCGGCCTGGCCCGCGACGACCGGCGCGTCACCCACAGGTGCAGCAGGGCGAAACACCAGACCGCGAGCGCGATCACCGCAGCCCGAAGCTCTCGGCGAACGAGCGCAGGCCGGTGTCCGGGCGCGGCGCGGGATCGGTCCAGCCGGCCCGGTCGCGGATCAGCGCGGCCACCATCTCCGCCTCCTGTTCCTGCGGCGTCGAGTACCGGGTGCGCATGAGCACCTTCCGCACCACCGCAGGGTCGAGGTCGCCGAGCAGCTCGGTGAGATCGCTCTCACCGAGTTCGTGGCCGCAGAGCACGTGCCCGATCTCGTGCAGGACGATGTTCTGCTGGTGGAACCTGCTCGCACCGCGCGCGTGGTAGACGTGGTCGGCCGAGGCGGTCGACACCCACAGCCCGCACGGCAGGTCGGCGGCCGCGACGTACGGCAACGGGTGCAGGTGCAGCGGGCGCCCGCGACTGGCGGACACCCGCTCGCACAGCGCGTCGAGCGAGAACGGCCGCGGCACCTCGAACCCGGCGAGCACGTCGCGCGACCGCCGCCGCAGCAGGCGCCAGCTCCTCACCGCGACTCGTCGTCCTCGGCCGGCGGCAGGCCCTCGATCGACCGCGCGTGCTGGATCATGCCGAGCACGGCCTTGATGCTCGCGGGCGAGAGGCCGTTGGCGCGCAGGGCCAGCGAGCGCACATCGCTGTCGCGCAGGGCGACCAGCAGTTCCAGCTGGTCCTCGATGCCGCTGGTGTCGTCGTCGAGGAAGTACGACGTGGGCACGCCGAAGAACTGGGCGAGGCCTTCGAGGTGGCGCTTCGTCGGGTTGTCGCGCAGGCCCTTGCGCAGCTGCCAGACGTAGGTGTGCGAGATCGAGATGCCCGCCTCGCGGATCGCGCCGGCCACCTCTTCGTAGGTGTACTCGCGCTGGCCCGCCGGGCGCACCGTTCTGAACAGCCGGTCCAGCCGTGCGGCCAGCGAGGCCGGTTCCCCCTGGGCTACCACCGGCACATCGTAGTTGACCGCGATCACACCGCGTCGGCTTGACCGCGCTTTCCGACGCGTGAGATCGTTCCCCGGTCGATCAACTCAGATTTATGGAACTGAGCGATCGTCAACTCTGGGGGTGTGGAGGGCGGACGAATCCCTGGCGTCCACCCTCCACCCGAAGTCCTCGTCAGTGCCCCGCGGCCGACGGGGGCAGGTCGGCCTGCGCGAGGCTCACCCCGCGGTCGGGGACGACGCCGAAGTGCGTGATCTGCCTGCCGGCGCCCAGTTCCGTGATCCAGTTCGCCGCCGTCCGGAACCGCCCGTACGGCAGGTCCATCAGGTGGTAGCTGCGGGTCACGGCCTTGGCGGGCAGGCTCGTGAGCGGCAGGCCCAGCGGGTTCGCGACCGCCTGCCAGCCGCCGAGGTCGACCACGAACCCGAGGTCCTTGTGCCGGTACTCGCGCGAGGTGCCGTGGCCCAGCGACGCCGCGATGTTGTGCGCGGCGGTCCTGCCCTGGCGCTCGGCGTGCTGGGCGGTCATCGCCGTGATCTCGCCCGGCCGGACGAGGTCGGGGACGGCGGCGGCGTCGCCCGCGGCCCACACGTCCTCGCAGACCCGCAGGTGCGCGTCGGTGTCGATCCGGCCGTTGGTCGCGGGCCTGTTCAACGTGCTCACCAGCGGGTCGGGCCGCACGCCGACGCACCACACCACGGTCCGCGTCGGGATCTCGCTGCCGTCGGAGAGCCGCGCGCACGTCGCGGTCATCTCTTCCAAGCTCGTCTCCAGCTTCACCTCCGCTCCGCGTTCGAGCAGCACCTTGTGCGTCGGTCCGGACAGTCGCGGATCGAGGCCGGGTAGTACGCGGGGAGCGATGTCGACGAGGATCCAGCGCGGTTTCACGTCCTTGAGGCCCGGCAGGTGGCGCCACGCGTCCTGGGTCAGCAGCTGCGTCTGCGCGAGCACCTCCGTGCCCGTGTAGCCCGCGCCCACCACCACGAACGTGCACCGCGCGCGGCGTTCTTCCGGATCGTCGGACTGGTCGGCGAGTTCGAGCTGCCGCAGCACGTGGTCGCGCAGGTGGATGGCCTCGGCGATGGTCCGGAAGCCCTTCGCGTGCTCGGCGACGCCGGGGATCGACAGCAGCCGGGTGACGCTGCCGGACGTGATCAGCAGCCGGTCGAACGCCATCTCGCGCGCGCGGCCCTCGACGTCAGTGACCCGCACGCACCTGCCGGCGAGGTCGATGCCGGTCGCGGCGCCGAGCACGAGCCTGGTGCGTTTGAGCTTGTTGCGCAGCGGCACGGCGACCCGGCGCGGGTCGAGCACGCCGCCCGCGACCTCGGGCAGCAGCGGGATGTAGAGCATGTAGTCCACCGGGTTGACCGCGACGAGCTCGGCCGCGCTCTCCGGCAGAGTGCGCTCCAGCGTGCGCAGGCAATGGAATCCGGCGAACCCGGTACCGATCACCAGGACCCTCGGCCGAGCGGACATCCGTCCTCCTCGTACAACCGTCAGTAGAAGCCCTCACGCCGCGCGGTGCTCTTGTGGCCCAGGTCGGCGCTGATCCGTTCCGCGGCGTCGAGCAGCAACGGCACCACCTCGCCGCGGACCTCCTGCACAGATGATCGCCCCACGGAGGTCGACGACGCGAGCGCGGCGACCACCTCCCCGGTGCGGTCGCGGACGGGCGCGGACACCGAGAGCAGCCCGATCTCCAGTTCCTCCGCCACGATCGACCACCCGTCCGAGCGAACCTGGCGCAGGTTCGCCCGGAACGCGTCGGCGTCGGTGACCGTGTGCCGGGTGAGTGCGGGCATCCCGGCGGCGACGATCTCGTCGACCAGCGCGTCCGGTGCCCACGCCAGCAGCACGCGGCCCATCGACGACGCGAACGCCGGGATGCGGGTGCCGACCGACACGTTGATGCTCATGATCCGCCGCACCGGCACGCGGGCGACGTAGACGGCGTCGCGTCCGTCCAGCTCGGCGAGCGACGCCGACTCCCCGGTCTTCGCGGACAGCTCCAGCAGGTGCGGCTGCGCGATCTCGATCATCGCGTGGGACGCCGAGTAGTGCTGCCCGATGCTCAGCACGCGCGGAGTGAGCGTCCACCGCGTGCCCTCGTTGCGCACGTACCCCAACCGTTGCAGCGTCAGGAGAATCCGGCGCACCGCCGGGCGGGACAGGTTGGTCGCGGCGGCCAGTTCCGCGAGGTTCGGGCTGACCCTCTCCTCGTCGAACGCGAGCAGCACGGCGAACCCGCGCTCGATGCTCTGGATGAAGTCGCGCTCGTCCGCCCCGCTGGTCATCGCCCCATCTTTCCGCACCATCACCCGTTGACACGGCCGCAACGTCGGTGCACCCTCATGTAACCGCAAAGCGTACACATTGTACGCACAGCGTACAGGAGGAGCGGGAGATGACTCTGGATCACCGCACAATCCGCAACGGGTTCGGCAGGTTCGCCACCGGTGTCACGGTCGTGACCTGCCGCAACGACGACGGAGAGCCGCACGGCGCGACCGTCAACGCCTTCACGGCCGTCTCGCTGGAACCGGCGCTGTGCCAGGTCACGCTCACCCGCAAGGCCAAGGCCTGCCGGTTCCTCGACGCCAAGCCGTTCGCCGTCAACGTCCTCGCCGCCGACCAGCTCGACGCGGCGTGGACCTTCGCGGGCCGCCCCCAGGGGCCCGCGCCGCGCTGGGCCGACGGGCCGACCGCCCCCGTTCTGCTCGGCAACGCCGCGACCATCTCGTGTCTGCCGTGGCGCACGTACGACGGTGGTGACCACCTGATCGTCATCGGGGAGGTCACCCACCTCAGCACCAGCGACGCCGATCCGTTGCTGTTCTTCGGTGGTGCGTTCCGCGAGATCGCCGACCGCACCGCAGACCACTGGATGAGCTCCGTCGACTGCCCGGACATCGGGTGGTTCGGCTCGGGCTTCGCCCCACTGCGAACCACTTCAACGCTGAAGGGTTAGGCATGACCACGCAGCAGCAACGCACGACCCGGCCGATGACCGGCGAGGAGTACATCGAGTCCATTCGGGACGGACGCGAGGTCTTCCTCGGCGGCGAGAAGGTCGGCGACGTCACGACGCACCCGGCGTTCCGCAACTCCGTCCGGATGACCGCGCGGTTGTACGACGCGTTGCACGACCCGGACAAGCAGGCCGTGCTGACCGCGCCGACCGACACCGGCAGCAGCGGCTTCACGCACCCGTTCTTCCGCACGCCCCGCAGCAGCGCGGATCTGTACGCCGACCGCGCCGCCATCGCGGAGTGGGCGCGGATGACCTACGGCTGGATGGGCCGCAGCCCCGACTACAAGGCCGCGTTCCTCGGGACCCTCGGTGCCAACGCGGACTTCTACAACCCGTTCGCGGACAACGCGCGGCGCTGGTACCAGGAGTCGCAGGAGAAGGTCCTGTACTGGAACCACGCGATCATCAACCCGCCGGTCGACCGCAACCGCAACCCCGACGAGGTCAGCGACGTGTTCATGCACGTCGAGGAGGAGCGCGACGACGGCCTGGTCGTGTCCGGCGCGAAGGTCGTGGCCACGGGTTCGGCGATCACGAACTACAACTTCATCGCGCACTACGGCCTGCCGATCAAGAAGCGCGAGTTCGCGCTGGTGTGCACGGTGCCGATGGGCGCGCCCGGCATGAAGCTGATCTGCCGCAACTCCTACTCGTACAACGTGGACCGCACCACCGGGCCGTTCGACTACCCGCTGTCGTCGCGGTTCGACGAGAACGACACGATCTTCGTGCTGGACCGGGTGAAGATCCCGTGGGAGAACGTCTTCATCTACGGCGACGCCGAGAAGGCCAGCACGTTCTTCCCCGGTTCCGGGTTCCTGCACCGCTTCACGTTCCACGGCGTCACGCGGCTGTCGGTGAAGCTCGACTTCATCGCCGGCCTGCTGCTCAAGGGTGTGGAAGCCACCGGGGTCAAGGACTTCCGCGGCATCCAGACCCGCGTCGGCGAGGTCATCGGGTGGCGCAACCTGTTCCACGCGCTGTCCGAGGCGATGTGCGCGAAGCCGGACGAGTGGGTGGACGGCGCCGTGCTGCCGCACCTCGACTTCGGCCTGGCGTACCGGTGGTTCATGACCGTCGGCTACCCGCGCATCCGCGAGATCATCATGCAGGACATGGGATCCGCGCTGATCTACCTGCCGTCGTCGGCCAAGGACTTCCTGTCCGACGAGACGCGACCGTACCTCGACAAGTACGTGCGCGGGTCGAACGGCATGGACGCCGTCGAGCGGGTGAAGCTGATGAAGCTGATCTGGGACTCGATCGGCAGCGAGTTCGGCGGCCGGCACGAGCTGTACGAGCGCAACTACTCCGGCAACCACGAGGGCGTGCGCGCGGAGATGCTGTTCGCCGCCCAGCAGTCCGGTGCCGCTGACGCCATGAAGGGCTTCGCCGAGCAGTGCATGGCCGAGTACGACCTGAACGGATGGACCGTTCCCGACCTCTTCAACCCCGGCGCGTCTGTCCTGAACGGAAGGTGACACCCCCGATGACTGCCGTTCACTCCCCCACCGCCGCCGACTCCGGCGCCTCCGCCAGCGCCCACTTCCGTTCGTCCGCCCGGGAAGGGCTCACCGTCTCTCCCGAGCGGGTGTCCACCGTGGTCACCGCCGTGCTGCAGGGCGTGCACTCGGCGATCCGCGCCCACGACGTCACCTACCCCGAGTTCCAGGCCGCGAAGCAGTGGCTGATGGACCTCGGCGAGGGCGGCGAGTGGCCGTTGTTCCTGGACGTGTTCGTGGAGCACGTCGTCGAGGAGGTCGCGGCCCGCACGCAGGACGGCACCTTGGGCAGCATCCTCGGGCCGTACTACCTGCCGGACCAGGTCACGCTGCCCGCGGTGTGCACGTTGCCGATGCGCGCGGACGAGGAAGGCGCGCCACTGGTGTTCTCCGGCCGCGTGACGGACCTCGCCGGGCAGCCGCTGGCCGGTGCCGAACTCGACATCTGGCACGCCGACTCGCTCGGCTACTACTCCGGGTTCGCGCCGGACATCCCGTCCGGGAACCTGCGCGGGGTCGTCGTGACCGACGCCGAAGGCCGGTTCGAGATCACGACCGTGCAGCCCGCGCCGTACCAGATCCCGACGGACGGGCCGACCGGGCGGATGATCGACGCGGCGGGCTGGCACCCGTGGCGTCCCGCGCACCTGCACCTCATCGTGCGTGCTGCCGGACATCGGCCGATCACCACACAGCTCTACTTCGCGGGCGGGCAGTACGTCGACGACGACGTGGCCGAGGCCGTGAAGCCCGAGCTGGTGCTGACGCCGGTCGACCAGCACGTCTCGTACGACTTCGTGCTCGAGCCGGCATGAAGGACCTGCTGATCGACGGCGTGGACACGGTCCTGCTCGACGTCCCGCTCGTCCGGCCGCACCGCTTCGCCCGCACCGGGATGGACGCGCAGCCCGTGCTGCTCGTCCACGTCCGGACCGCGGGCGGGGCGGTCGGCCTCGGCGAGGGTGTCGTGCCGGGCGGGCCGTGGTGGGGCGGTGAGTCGGTCGAGACGATGAAGGTCGTCATCGACCAGTACATCGCCCCGCTGCTGCTGGGCCGGCGAGTCGACGACATCGCGGGCATCCTGCAGGCCGTCAACGACGTCGTGAACGCGAACCTCTACGCCAAGGCCGCCGTCGAGGTCGCGTTGCACGACGCGTGGGCGCGGTCTCTCGGTGTCCCGGTGCACACGGTGCTGGGCGGCCTGGCGCGCACGTCGATCCCGGTGACGTGGGCGCTCGGCACGGAACCCGCGGCCGTCGTGATCGAGGAGGCGATGGCCAAGCTCGACCTCGGGCACCGCAGCTTCAAGCTCAAGATGGGCGCGCAGGACCCCGCCGACGACGTGCGGCGGGTGTGCGTGATCGCGGAGAAGCTGGCCGGGGTGGCGGGTGTGCGCGTGGACATCAACGCGCGCTGGGACCGGCTGACGTCGTTGCGGTACCTGCCCCAGCTCGCCGACGCGGGCGTCGAACTGGTGGAGCAACCGGTGCCGGGCGCCGAGGTCGAGTGGCTGGCGGAGATCAACCGCGCGCTGCCGATCCCGGTGATGGCGGACGAGTCGTTGCGCACGCCCTCGGACGCGTTGCGACTGGCGGGGATGCGGGCGGCGGACGTGTTCTCGTTGAAGACGACCAAGTCCGGTGGGCTGCGGGCGACGGCGGCGATCGCTTCGATCGCGGCCGCGGCGGGTATTCCGTGTCACGGCGGCACCTCGATCGAGAGCCCGGTCGGCACGGCGGCGTCGCTGCACCTCGCCTGCGCCTCTCCGGCGGTGACGTGGGGCAGCGAGCTGTTCGGGCCGTTGCTCATGCGCGAGGAGCTGCTGGCCACGCCGCTGCGCTACGACGGCGGTGACCTGCACCTGCCGGTCGGCCCCGGGCTCGGCATCGAGCTGGACCCGGCGGCCGTCGCGGCCTTCACCCGGAGGTGAGCATGCTCTTCCACGTGCGGATGGACGTTTCCCTGCCCCACGACATGGACCCGCAGCGCCGCGCCGAACTGGTGCGCGCCGAACGCGAACGGGCGCTGGAGCTGCAGAAGATGGGCGTGTGGCCGCACCTGTGGCGGGTGGTCGGGCAGTACAGCAACATCAGCGTCTTCGACGTGCCCACCCACGACGAGCTGCACGCGTTCCTGTCGTCGTTACCGTTGTGGGAGTTCATGAACGTGCAGGTGACTCCCCTCGCGACCCATCCCTCGGACCTGGCGGCGCAACCATGACGGCGGTGCGGGAAGGCCTGGTGTGGCGTTCGCTCGCGGACGTCCCCCCGGACTGGCCGGGGTGCGTGGTGACGATCGGGGTGTTCGACGGTGTTCATCGTGGGCACGCTCACCTGATCGCCGCCGCGCGCTCGGTGGCAGGCACCCGGCCGGTGGTGCTGGTGACGTTCGACCCGCACCCGGCGTCCGTGCTGGGGCTGCCGCGCGACACCTCGGCGTTGAGCACCGTCGACCGACGGGCCGAACTCGGGCACTCGCTCGGCGTCGAGGCGATCCTCGTGTTGCCGTTCACGCGCCGGTTCGCTGCTCTGTCGCCCTGGGAGTTCGTCTCGGGCGTGCTGGTGGACGGGCTGCACGCGGAGGCCGTGGTGGTCGGGTCGAACTTCACGTTCGGGCATCGCGGCGCCGGGACCGTGGCGACGTTGCGGGAGCTGGGGCTGGAGGCGTACGGGATCGACCTGGTGGACGGGTGTTCGTCGACGCGGGTGCGGGAGCTGGTGCGGCTCGGCGATGTGAGCGCTGCCAGCGCCGTGCTGGGGCGGCCGCACCGGATAGAAGGGGTGCTGACCGACGGTGTGCTCGCGGTGCTGCCCGGGACCGCGGTGCCGCCGGACGGGCAGTACGTCGGACTGCTCGACGGGCGGCTGGCCCGGGTGATCGTGTCCGGCTCGGTGCTGGTGGAGGGGCCGGACGGACCCGCCGCCGTCGAGTTCGTGGACCGGTTGTGACCTCGTCGCCCGTGGACAGGGTGCGGAGGTTGGAGGACCTGGAGGCGATCCGGGCGCTGGACGCCGCGTACTGCCGTTCGCTGGACTCCGGGTCGTGGGACGCGCTGGTGTCGTTGTTCCTGCCGGACGGCGAGTTCGTCGGGCTGTCCACCGCGCGCGGGCACGCCGGGTTGCGGTCGTTCTTCGCCGGGCTGGCGGACGGCGGACTGACCGCGTTCTGGCACCACGTGACGAACCTGGAGATCGACCTGGACGGCGATCGCGCGCACGTCTGCTCGTTCCTCTTCCAGCCGTGCGTGCTGCACGGCGTTCCGCACGTGGCCGGCGGCCGGTACCACGACGATCTCGTGCGGGTGGGTTCGGCGTGGCGCTACCAGCGCAAACGTGTCGTTTTCGACTACTTCACGCCGTTGGCGGAAGGCTGGGACCACGGCCGGTTCAGCCTCGACTCGGCCAGGGCGACCCGATGGGAGCACGCGTGATCCACTACGCCGTCGACGGACCCGCGGACGCCGACGTCCTGGTGCTCGGCCCGTCCCTCGGTACCGACCTCGGCCTCTTCGACGCCCAGGTCGCCGGGCTCGCCGACCGCTGGCGCGTGGTCCGGTTCGACCTGCGCGGTCACGGTGGAACTCCGGCCGCGCCCGGCCCGTACTCGATGGCCGGCCTGGCGTCCGACGTCGTGGAACTGCTCGACGACCTGGGCGTGCGCACGTTCCACTACCTCGGGGTGTCGATCGGCGGGGCGATCGGCCAGCAGCTCGCTTTGTCTTACCCTGCACGGGTGTTGACGCTCACCGTCTGCGCGTCCGCCGCGCGGTTCGCCGACCCGCCGCAGTGGCCGGTGCGGGCCGCGACCGTGCGTTCGGAGGGCGTCGAGGCGATGGTGGCGTCCCGGCCCGGCACGTGGTTCACGCACGAGTTCGCGGCCCGTGAGCCGGAGGAGGCGCAGCGGCTGCTGGACATGCTGCGCGCGACGTCCGCCGAGGGGTACGCGGGGTGTTGCGAGGCGATCGGGGCGTTCGACGTGCGCGCCGACCTGGGCCGTGTCACCGCGCCGACGTTGGTGATCGCGGGTGCCGGCGACCCCGCGACGCCGCCCGGCCTGGTGCGCGAGATCGCCGACGGGATTCCCGGGGCGCGGTTCGAAGTCGTGGCGGACTCGGCTCACCTGCTGACCGCCGAACGTCCCGAGGTCGTGAACACCATGATCGCGGAACATCTGACGAGGAGTGTTCATGCGTGACGCCGTCATCTGCGAGCCCATCCGCACACCGGTGGGCCGCTACAACGGTGCGCTGAAGGACCGGACGGCGCAGGAGCTCGGGGCGATCGTCGTCAGTGAGCTGCTGCGCCGCACCGGACTCGATCCGTCCACAGTGGATGACCTGGTTCTCGGCCACTGCTACCCCACCATGGACGCGCCCGCGATCGGCCGGGTCGTCGCGCTGGACGCGGGTCTCGGCGTCGGCGTGCCGGGCGTGCAGCTCGACCGCCGGTGCGGCTCCGGGTTGCAGGCCGTGCTGAACGCGGCGATGGCCGTGCAGACCGGCGCGCAGGACCTGGTGCTCGCGGGCGGCGTGGAGAGCATGTCGAACGCGGGCACCGACGCCCTCACGCGAGGGCGCACGACCGCGGGTGGCGTGCGCTACCCGGTGCCCGGCGGCATGCTGGAGACGGCCGAGAACCTGCGCCGCGAGTACTCCGTCCCGCGCGAGGAACAGGACGAACTGGCGTTGCGCAGCCACGAACGCGCGGTCGCGGCACAGGTGTCCGGACGGTTCGCCGACGAACTGGTGCCGGTCGGCGACTTCGTCGCGGACGAGCACCCGCGACCGGGGTCGACGCTCGAGAAGCTCGCCTCGCTGAAGCCGGTCATGGACGTCGAGGGCGCCACCGTCACCGCCGGCAACGCGTCCGGGCAGAACGACGGCGCCGCGCTCTGCGTCGTCACGCACCCGGAGCGGGCCGCCGAGCTGGGCCTGCGACCGTTGGCACGCCTGGTGTCCTGGGCGTCGGCCGGGGTCGAGCCCGCACGCATGGGCATCGGGCCGGTGCCGTCGTCCGCGCGGGCGTTGCGGATCGCGGGCCTGAAGCTCGACGACATGGACCTGATCGAGCTGAACGAGGCGTTCGCCGCTCAGGTGCTCGCGGTGACGCGCGAGTGGGGCGTCACCGACTTCGACCGGATCAACGTCAACGGTTCCGGCATCGCGCTGGGCCACCCGGTCGGCGCGACGGGCGCGCGGATCCTCGCGACCATGCTGCGGGAACTGGAACGCCGGGACGGCCGGTACGCGCTGGAGACGATGTGCATCGGCGGCGGGCAGGGGCTCGCCGCGGTCTTCGAGAGGGTGTCATGAACAAGGTTGTGGCCTCCGCGGCCGCCGCCGTATCCGATGTGGACGACGGCGCGACCATCGCGGTCGGCGGCTTCGGGCTGAGCGGTGTGCCGAAGTTCCTCATCAACGCGGTGCTGGACAAGGGAGTCGGGTCGCTCGGCATCGTGTCGAACAACTGCGGCGCGATGGACCAGGGCCTCGCCGTGCTGCTGTCGGCCGGTCGGATCGCGCGCGTCACCGGGTCGTACATCGGGCAGAACAAGGAGTTCGCCCGCCAGTACCTCGCCGGCGAGCTGGAGGTCGAGCTGATCCCGCAGGGAACGCTGGCCGAACGGCTGCGCGCGGGCGGCGCGGGCATCCCGGCGTTCTACACGCCCGCCGGGGTCGGCACGCTCGTCGCGGACGGCGGCCTGCCGTGGCGCTACCACCCGGACGGCACGGTCGCGAAGGCCTCGCCGCCCAAGGAGGTGCGCGAGTTCGACGGCCGCGAGTACGTGCTGGAGCAGAGCATCCGCACCGACTTCGCGCTGGTCCGGGCCGCGAAGGCGGACCGGTTCGGGAACCTGGTGTTCGCGAAGTCGTCCCGCAACTTCAACCCGCTCGCCGCGATGGCGGGCCGCGTGACGATCGCCGAGGCCGAGCAGTTGGTGGACGCGATCGACCCCGACGAGGTGCACCTGCCGGGCATCTTCGTGCAGCGGGTCGTGGAGCTGACGGCCGAGCAGGCCGCCGAGAAGAGCGTGGAGTTCAGGACGGTGAGCGATGCCCTGGAATCGTGACGAGATGGCCGCCCGCGCCGCGCTGGAGCTGCGCGACGGCGAGTACGTCAACCTCGGCATCGGCGTGCCGACGCTGATCCCGAACCACCTGCCACCCGGCGTCGAGGTCGTGCTGGAGTCCGAGAACGGCATCCTCGGCGTCGGCCCGTACCCGGCGTCGTCCGACGTGGACCCCGACCTCATCAACGCGGGCAAGGAGACCGTGACCGTCCTGCCGGGAGCGTCGTTCTTCGACTCCTCCCTGTCGTTCGGCATGATCCGCGGCGGCCACGTCGACGTGGCGGTGCTCGGCGCGATGCAGGTGTCGGCGCGCGGCGACCTGGCGAACTGGGCGGTGCCCGGCAAGCTCGTCACCGGCATCGGCGGCGCCATGGACCTCGTGCACGGCGCGCGCCGCGTGATCGTCGTGATGACGCACTCGGCCAAGGACGGCGGCGCCAAGCTCGTCGACGAGTGCACGCTCCCGTTGACCGGCAAGGCGTGCGTCGACCGCGTGATCACCGACCTGGGCGTGTTCGACGTGACCCCGGACGGCCTCCGCCTCGTCGAACTGGCGCCGGACGTGACGTTCGAGAAGGTGCAGGAGCTGACGGAACCGACGATCCTGCGGTGACGGGCCTGCGGCCGCCGGTGCCGGACACGTCTCCGGTCGTGCGGGGATCGACGCCTCGGCAGGCCTTGCGCAACACCGTCGACCTGGCGCGGGACCGGCGGCGCCAGACCTGGCAGAACGAGATCGAGGGCAGTTCCCGGGCCTCCGGCACCCACCGGGTGCCGGCACTGGTCGTGCAGGACCTGGAGGTGTACTCCATCGCGATCATGGTCATCCAGTGGCATGCCGCAGTGGGTGGAAGCAGGACTCTGGGGACTGGCCGGTGGCGGCGCGCTCGTGGCGGGCGCGCTCGTCGCCTGGTTCGCGCGGGTGCCTCGGCACGTGGTCGCGGTCGTGATGGCGTTCGGCGCCGGGGTGCTGATCGCGGCGGCCGCGTTCGAACTGGTCGACGAGGCGGAGAAGACCGGCGGCCTGCTCGCGACCACAGCCGGCTTCCTCGGTGGCGCTGTCGTGTACGTGCTGGCCAACGTCGGGCTCGCCCGGTACGGGGCGCGGCACCGCAAGCGCAGCAGCGACCAGCCCAGCGAGTCCGAGCAGGCGGGCAGCGGCACGGCGATCGCGGTCGGCGCGCTGCTCGACGGAGTGCCCGAGTCGGTCGTGCTGGGGGTGTCGTTGCTGGGTGGTGGAGGGGTCGGCGCGGCGATGGTCGCCGCTGTGGTGATCTCGAACGTCCCGGAGGGCCTCTCCAGCGTCGCTGGCATGAAGCAGGCAGGCCGCGGGCCGGGCTACGTGTTCGGCGTGTGGGGCGCGATCGCCCTGGCCAGCGGCCTGTCGGCGGCACTGGGCAACGTGCTGCTCGACGGTGCTTCCCCGCAGGTCGTCGCGGTGATCACGGCCGTCGCCGCCGGCGCGATCCTCGCGATGGTCGCCGACACCATGATCCCCGAGGCCTTCGAGCGCGCCCACCTCTACACCGGGCTGTGCACCACCGCCGGGTTCCTCACGGCGTTCGTGGTGGAACGCCTCGGCTAGGCGCGCCGACCTGCGGCAGGCGCACGTCCGACGCGGTCACACCGCCACCCCCAGGCAGTCCCGCAGCCTGATCAGGCCGTCGCGCATCCGAGTCTTCACCGTGCCCAGCGGAACGTCCAGCAGGCTCGCCACCTCCGCATAGCTGTAACCGCGGTAGTAGGCCATCACCACGGACTCGCGCTGCAACTGGGTCAGGAACTGCAAGCACCGTCGGACCTTGCGCTGTTCCAGGCGTTCAGCGACCTGCTCGGCGACCTCGTCGAACGGCGTCACCACGCCCAGCGCCGCGGCCCGCTCGTCCCGGCCGGCCGCCGCCCGGGCGGACCTCACCCGGTCGACCGCACGCCGGTGCGCCATCGTCAGGATCCAGGTCATGGCCTTGCCCCGATCGGGGTCGAACCGGCTCGCCGTCCGCCACACCTCCAGCATGACCTCCTGGAACACCTCCTCCGACTGGGCCTGGTCCCGCAACACCCGGCGCACGAGCCCGAACACAGCTCCTGACACCAGGTCGTACAGCTGACCGAACGCGGTCTCGTCACCCCGCGACACCTGCAGCAGCAACTCACCCGCGCCCGCGGGTTCCTCCGGGTCCCCGATCCCGTGGGGAAGGGTCGACCGGGGTTGATCCAGATCCCGCATCCTGCTCCTCTTCGTCACCTGACCGACCTCCGAGCGGAGCCGACACCCACTCGGACGGGTGAGGCGCGCGTCGTGCCACGCGGCACGCATCGAAGAGCACCGGGAAAGTCGCGGTGGAAACCAGATACCACTGGCCACCCGCAACTACCGAATCAGTCGCACTTTCGAGTGAACAGGTAGGCGGCCGGCCTCGTGGTCGAGCTCGTGCCCGGTATGAGGTCCGGACGCTTGGCCACCGCACGAGAGTCCCCGGCCAGAAGACCGTGCTCGCGGTGCCCACCAGCAGCTCCACCGGCGCGCTGCCGCACTCAGCCCTCGGCACGGAGGCCTCGACGAGTCCGACCGGCCCGCCACCACCGTCGGCGCCAGTACCGGTGCCCGCCGAGCGCGACCAGACCGGTGTTGCGCACGTACCGGCAGTTCACGGTGCTCCAGCGACCGCGGGCGATGCCGTCACACCAATCCGCGCCGCGGGAGTCGCCGAATCACCGGTGTCCGCGGCGTTGGGCGGTGTGGCTCGGCGCTGGAGCCCGTCGGAGAGGCCGATCCGCTTGTACCAGACCGGCATCGTCCTGATCGCCGCACTCGCGGCGGTGTCGCTGCTCCCCTCCCCCGCACCGGTGTTGTGGGTCGTCCGCGCGCTGACGCTCAGCCTCGCGCCTCCGCTGGCACTGCTGGCCGCAGCGCTGGCCGTGGTGGCCGTGTTCGCCGGCGATCTCGTCTTCGCGGTCGTCGCGGCGGTGACCGCGGGTGCGCAGGTGTGCGTGGCCGGAGCGCAGTGGGGGCAGGCGTTGGCGATGGGCGTCCGGCCCTCGCTGGCTTCCGCGTTCCTGGACCTCACGGGGTTCCTTCGCGCGCGGGCACCGGAGACCCGCGAACTCGTCACCCGCGACGGTGTGTCCCTTCCGCTCGGCGTCTGGCATCCGGCGGACCGCACGACGACGGGACCCGCTGTCGTGCTCGTGCACGGCGGAGGCTGGGCGGGCGGGAACTGGCGGCAGCTGCGTGCGTACGCGAACTGGTTGGCGGACAACGGTTATCGCGCTGTCTGCATCAGCTACCGGCTGGCTCCGCCCGCGCGGTGGGACGTCGCTCCGTTCGACGTGATCGACGGTGTGCGGTGGGTGGAGGCGCACGCGGGCGCGCTCGGCGTCGACCCGGACCGGGTCGCGTTGTTCGGTTCGTCCGCGGGCGGGCACCTCGCGTTGCTCGCGGCGAGCCTCGGGGAGCACCCGCGCCCGCGGGCCGTCGTGTCGGTGTACGGGCCGGTGGACCTGCTGTCGCTCTACGACACGTTGCGGCACAAGCGCGTCAGCCCGGTCGGCCGGGAGGTGGCTCCGCTGGTCGACTTCCTCGGTGGCACGCCGCAGGAGGTGGCGGACCGCTGGGAGTGGAGTTCGCCCATCGCTCACGTCGAGTCCGCGCCCGCGCGTGTCTGCGTCGTCACAGGCGCGCAGGACCAGTGGGTGCCGCTGGAGACCATCACGCCGTACATGGTGGCGCCGGAGCTGCCGACGCTGGTCTCGCTCAAGCGGGCCGATCACTGCTTCGACCTCGTCTGGGGCTCGATTCCAGCGCAGGCCGCGCGTTTCGTCGTGCTGGAGTTCCTCCGCCAGGCGTTCGCGAGGTGACGGCGGAGGAACTCCAGCGGCACGCGGGTTACTTCGCGAAGGCCACGCCGACGACCTGCCCGCCCGCGAGTCCGACGACCGAGGCGCGCCCGGTCTCCAGGTTGATCTTCACCAGCAGCGAGCCGCCCAGCAGCGGCAGGCCCTGCCCCACGGCGGCGAGGGCGTGGTGGCGGCCGTTGACGGTCGCGATGTCGAAGCCGTTGGTCTTCTCGACGTCGACGCCGAGCTTGCCGACGGTGAACAGCTGGCCGGTGTTCGGCGAGACGACCGGGGTGACGCCGGCGGCGGTGCCCTGGGTGACGAGGGTGTCCTTGGCGCTGTCGAGGTCGTAGAGCGTCGTGGACGTGGCGCCGGCGACGCTGTTGGTGTAGCCGGCCGCGGACACCTCGGGGGTGGAGCCCGCCGCCCGATCCCCCGGTGCGTAGGCGAGAGGGGTGTCCGTCGCGGCGAGCGCGCCCGTGTCGGGAACGAGGCGCAGGTTCTGACCGGCCGAGGTGACCAGGCGGATGCGGTCGACGGTCGGGTTGAAGTCGAACCCGATGGCCCTGCCGCTGAGGGTGATCGGGGTGCCGACGGCGGTGGCGCGGCCGGTGCGGGCGTCGAGGGTGTAGAGCTGGCCCGAGCGGCCGATCGCGTAGAGGACGCCGGTGGCGGGCCGCACGTCGATGCCCACCAGCCGGTCGTGCGCCTTCAGGCCGGTGACGCGGACGCGCTGCCGGTCCAACAGCGGGGACGACCAGCTGCGGGTGCTGAGCACGCCGTCGTCGGTGAGCAGGTGGACGCGGAGCTGGTCGCCGGACGCCGAGGCGGGCGCCGCGCCGAGCACGCCGGCGAGCAGTGCCGCCGCCGCGGCGATGACGGTCGTGCGAACGATGCGCATGGTCTCTCCCAAGTGCGGTGAACGCGGAACACAGGTGTGTACGGCGCCTCCTGGCCCGGTGTTGAAGCACGAACCGAACAAATCAGACCCATCCGCGCGGACTCCGGCGCCGAACCCGGTTCAGGAGTGGCGACGGGGAGCTCATGGCGATCATCGGCAAGCGGGCGGAGCTCGACCTCAGAACCGTGTACGCCGCGCACGGCCCGGAGGTCTACCGGTTCGCCCTGCGGCAGCTCGGGGACCGCCAGGCGGCCGAGGAGGTGGTGCAGGAGGTGTTCCTGCGAGCGTGGCGGTCCGCCGAACGGTTCGATCCGGACGTGGCGAGCGCGCGCGTGTGGTTGTTCGCGATCGCGCGCAACGTCGTCATCGACGAGCTGCGGGCGCGTGCCCGGCACGACCGGCGGCTGGTCGCGGCGGCGGCGAACCGGCCGGAAGCCGCCTCCGACCACGCCGACGCGGTGCTCGACCAGCGCCTGGTCGAGCAGGCACTCCTGCGGATCAGCGACAACCACCGCGTGGCCCTGGTGGAGACTTACCTGCGCGGCCGGTCCTACCCGGACGTCGCGGCCGAACAGGGCGTGTCACAGGTGACGCTGCGCAGCCGGGTCTTCTTCGGCCTGAAAGCGTTGCGGCTGGCGATGGAGGAGATGGGGGTGCGACTGTGAACGACTTCGTGCACCACCGGCGAACCGAACTGCTCGGCACCTACGTCCTGAACCACCTCACCGGCCCCGAACTCGCCGCCGTGCAGGACCACCTCGACGACTGCGCGGAATGCCGGCGCACGGTCGCCGAGCTCGCCCCGGTCGTCCGCGCGCTGGCCCGCGTGGACGCCGACGACGTCACCGTGCCCGCGCACCTGGAAGAGCTCGTCGTGCAACGGGTCGACGCCCAGCGCGGACGACGCGGGCGCACTCCGCTCCTCCTCGCGGCCGCTGCCGCCGTGGTGATCGCGGGCGCGACGTGGTGGTTCCTGAGCCCGAGCGTGCCGCTCGAACCGGTCGCGCTCGACCGGCAGGCTCCCGGTGTCACCGCGGAGGCGTCCCTCGTCCCGCACACCTGGGGCGTCGAGATCAAGCTCGACGGCCAGGGGTTCGCCGCCGGGCAGACCTACCAGGTCGCCGTCACCCGCGCCGACGGCGGCGAGGTGTCCGCGGGCTCGTTCATCGGCACCGGCACGAACGTCATGCACTGCAACCTGAACAGCTCGGTCCTGCGCGCGAACGCGTCCGGTTTCGTCGTCCGGGACGCCGCCGGGACGATCACCCTGTCCTCGACGTTCCCGCAGCGATGACGCGTTGACCGCACGGGAAGGGCGGGACCAGCCGTCTGCGGCAGTTCGACGACGACACCGCCTGAGCGTGGTCTCCGGCCTCACCACCGCCGCCGTCCACGGCGTCACCAAGGGCACCGAGATCCTCGCCACCTCGCACATCACCGACGTCGTCGGCGAGGTGCGGACGCTGCTGCCGCACGCCGGCGGGGTCGTCAGGTCTGCTGGGCAGGCACGGGGTCACCCCGTGAGAGCGGCCGCTGTGCCGGACGTGGCGAAGAGGTCGTCGAACACCCGCACGCGGTCGAAGGACAGGGCGTGCTCGCGTGCTCGGTCCGCCATGAGTTCCCGTTCCTCGGCTGTCATGTCGAGTACCACCCGGTCCATCGCGGCGGCGATGTGGGCGGGGTTGCCCGCCTCGACGACGACGGCCGTCCCGCCCACCGCTTCGCCGACGCCTCCGGTGCCGGTGGTGATCACCGGCCCGCCGCCCGCGAGCATCTTCTCGGTCAGCGCGATGCCGAAGGTCTCGACGAAGTCCGGTTCGGGCTTGGTCGGCAGTGCGTACGCGGCGCAGCCGTTCATCAGCATCGGCTTCTCCTCGTCCTCCACGTCGGTGAGGAAGAGGATCCGGTCGTCGTGCCGGGTGATCGCCTGGAGGTGCTCCAGTTCGGGGCCGTTGCCGGCGACCACGAGCTTCACCCGTGACCGCGCCCGGCACCGCGCGTAGGCCTCCACCAGGTCGTAGACGCCCTTGGCCCGTGTCACCCGAGACAGGAACAGCACGTAGCCGTCCCGTTCCAGGCCGCGCCGTCGCAGAGCGGTGTCCACCAGCGACGGATCGAGGTCCAGGTAGGCCGAGGTGTCGATCGGCGGGTAGCTGACCGAGATCCGGCGCGCGCACTGGCGGGCGAACCTGGTGCCGCAGTGCGTGTCCACGGTCTCCGCGCAGGCGATGATCTCCTGCTTGGTGTACTCCGAGACGGCGATCACCTGGTCGTTGGCGAGGAACCGGGTGAACAGGACCACGGCCGCCCCGAACCGCTCCTCGCGCAGGCACGAGCGGATCACGTTGGTGACGTCCGAGCCGACCGCCTTCGCGATGGTGTGGACGTCCGGCGCGTAGCCGGCCGCGCGGGCCGCGTCGACGGCGTCGCGGACCACGGCGTCGTGGGGAGCGAGGTACATCGACACGCACGTGGTGGGGACCGGTTCGGCGAGCAGTTCCACCAGGCGCCCGGTCAGCCCGGCCAGGTACCGGCCGTCGGGTACCCGGTAGTCACCGACCGGCTCTGGCCGCTCCACGGTGATGCCCTCGCTGTAGGGCAGGATCCGATCCAGCGGCTTGAGCGGCAGACCCGCCGCCTGCAGCACGGGAATCGGCCAGGTCAGCAGCCGGACGTCGTCGAAGCCGCGGGTGAGTGCGACCTCGGCCAGGTTGCGCGCTTCTCCCGAGTGACCGCAGATGACCGGGTCGGCCCGGACCACGATGACGAGACGGCGACGTGGCCTGGTCACGGGCGAGCCCCCTTTCCGGACGGTTCGGACACGGACGGCGGCAGGATCCTGCGTCCCCATTCCGAGGGCCGCGGGCCGAGTTCGAGGACCAGCCGGCCACCGGCGTGGACGTCGGTGGCGCGCAGGTGTGCCGCGTCCAGCGGTGTGCCGTTGAGCTGGGCGGACTGCACGTACTGCGGCGGCGGGTTCTCCTCCACCCCGTCAGAACTGATGGACGTCTCGCGGTGACCCCGCGTCTCGATCACGAAGTCGCGGTCCCCGAGGTGCAGGGTGGCGTGGCTGAAGGCGGGGGCGTTGACGAGGAACAGGTTCTGCCCGGCGACCGGGAACAGGCCCAGCGACGCCCACACGTACCAGGAGCTCAGGCCGCCCGAGTCGTCGTTGCCGGGCAGGCCGCCGCGCCCGGTGCCGAACTGCCACGTCAGGGCCGCGTGCACGATCTCGGCTGTGCGGTCCGGCCGCGCCGCGTAGTGGTAGGACCACGGCGCTTCCATGTCCGGCTCGTTGTTCAGCCCCTCGAACCGGTTCAGCAGGTAGCCGGCCGCCATCTCCGCCGGGTCGGGCCGTCTCCCGGGCTGCGTCACGCGCCGGGCGCCGTAGCCGAAGAACGCGTCGAGCATGCCGACGAAGGCCTCGTTCCCGCCGACCATCGCGATGCGCGCGGCCATGTCGTGCAGCAGCCGGAACGAGTAGTTCCACTTGCCGCCCTCGTAGAACGACGAGTCGAGGAGCAGCCCGGTGTCCGGGTCGAACGCGTTGGACCACAGGCGGCTGCGCGCGTCCAGGTCGTCGGCGAGCTGCACGTCGTTCAGGTTCCGGGCGACGCCGGAGGTGCAGTGGCAGGCGTAGGCGAGGTCGAGCGTGTGCGAGATCGGGTGCACGACGCCGTGCTCGTAGAAGTCCTCGCCGTACATCCGGCGCAGGTCGTCGTACATGTGCACCAGCGCCCAGGTCCAGTCCAGGTCGCCGAGGCGGAGGGCGTGCACGTCGGCGAGCGCGGTGTGGACCAACGCGCTCGCCTGCCGGAAGAACCTGTCCGCGCCGCGAGCCATCCGGTACCCGATGGGGAAGTTCCCCTCCTCCTCGCAGACCCGGATCAGCGACTCGAGGAGGTCGACGGCCCGGTCAGGGCAGATCGCCATGAGCAACGGCAGCTGGGTCTTGTAGATGTCCCACATCGTGCAGATGTCGAACACGAACGGTCCGGAGGACGGCCAGAACGGGCTCTCGTCGTCGGCGAAGCACGGCTTGATCAGGGAGTGGTACAGGGCCGTCGCGAACACCTGCCGCCGCGCCGGTGACCCGCCCTCGACCTCCACCCGGCCCAGGTGGTCCTGCCACCGCGCCCTGGTCTGCGCCCGGACGGGGTCGAACGCCGGCACCCCTCGACCGCATTCGCGGTACAGGTTCTCCCTGGCCTGTTCGCAGCCGCGCAGGGAGAACCCGATCTGGATCTCGACGCTCTGCCCGGCGGTGGTGGGGCCCATGTAGAGCATCCCGAACGGGCGCAGCGTGGTCTGCCTGATGCGGTCGAAGTCGAGCCGCGTGCCTCCCTCGATCAGCCGGCGGTCGTGCCAGAGCATCTGCCGCCAGCCCGGGCTGTCGACCTTGATGTACACCGAGAGCGGCACGCCCTCGACCACGACCGTTCCCTGCGCGTGACCGTTGCCGAGGCTTTCCACGTGCGCCCGCAGCGGCACCGTGCGGCCGAGGTCGATGGCCAGGCCGCCGCAGGAGAGGTCGACGACGACCCGTGCGCTGCGGTGCTCGGGAAAGACGTACCGGTGCACGGCGACCTTGGTGCCGACGGTGACCTCGCATCGGATGCCGGTGTCGAGGGTGGCCGCGTAGTAGCCGGCTTCGGCGGTCTCGTCGTGCAGTGGCCAGGCCTCGCCGAGGACGTCCAGCTGCTGCACCATCGGCGTCACCCGCACGTAGTTGTAGTACTTGCGGATCGCACCCGTGCCGGACTGCTGGAAGTGGGTGAAACCGGACGCCTGCAGCCGGTCGAACAACTCTTCCGGCTGTCCCTCGGTGTTCTTCGCGTAGAGGCCGTACCCGGTGGGATAGGCACCGGAGTAGGCGCAGGCGGACACCATGCCCAGCGGGGACGTCGCACCGGGGTGGGTGTTGCCGATCTGGGCTTTCGGCCACCACCAGGTCGCCGCCAGCCCCTGCGCCGCGGGCAGTGAGGTGGCAGCCGTTCCGATGAATGGATCGATCTCGTCGAGGATGGCGAAACGCTAAGTCAGCAACGGCACCGCGTTGGTTTCAGCGACGTGAACATGCGATGCCCGATCTCACGCGAGCGACCGGATTCGTCGTCTTTCCGATGACATGATGATTGTCGTCATTCCGATGACGTGCTATACCTGTGTCGCGCGTTGACACCAACGACCACAGCAGGGAGGGATGTCATGTTGATGCGCACCGACCCGTTCCGGGATCTCGACCGGGTGAAGCAGCAGGTGCCCGGCAACGCCACCGGAACCTGGTCGCGCCCCACCGCGGTGCCGATGGACGCCCACCGCGCCGGGGACGAGTTCGTCGTCGCCTTCGACCTTCCCGGCGTCGATCCGGACGCGATCGAGTTGACCGTCGAGCACGACGTGCTCACCCTCAAGGCTGAGCGCAGGCCCGCCCCGTCCGCCGACGCGGTGGAGATGCAGGTCGCCGAACGCCCGCTGGGCGTGTTCTCCCGCCGGCTGTTCCTCGGCGACACCCTGGACACCGGCCGGATCAGGGCCGGTTACGACGCCGGCGTGCTGACCCTGCGCATCCCGGTCTCGGAGCAGGCCAAGCCGCGCAGGATCCAGATCGGCCGGGAACCGGCCACCCGCGAGGAGATCGAAGCCTGACCGGTGAGGTGACGCGGTGCACCGCAGCGGACCGCCGGAAAGGGGGTGATCGCCTGAGACCCGAAGCCCGACCGGAGCGTGCTGCCAGGTCGCTCGCCATGACGACCGAGACACCGCAGGTCTGCACGGCAGGCCCGTGACCGCCTACCGAGCGGTGTGACCCGGCGAGCCGCGCTGGCAGCCTCGTTCACCACCGGGTGGTCCCGGCGGAGAGCCGGGACCACCCCCGACACCAGATCGCCAGAGCACGACAGCCCATGAGCCACGAACGCTCATGCCGAACACGCGCACCGCCGAGGACCCGAGTGATCACGAATCTGGCCACCTCACACCCCTGCCTCCCCGCTCCCCGGCGGCACCAGGGGCACGCCACCGCGACGATGCCCGTCACCTCGTGCGACGAACTGCCCGCGAACGACGAGGTCGTGGCCGAACTCGCCGAGCACGGCCTGCGTCGCTACGTCCTGCAGATCGCCGCCGCACTGGACGTCGGGCCGGAGGCGGTCTGGTCCGAGTGGGCGGACGCGCCCAGCGCCTACATCGCCTTGGAACACCCGCTGACCGCTCACCCCGGGCAGGACGCCGCGCTGATCTGGTCCGCCGACCAGGGCTGGTCGGTCGCGGTGGAGAGCGGCTGCGGCGAGGACCTGCTGATCACGGCGTCCCTGGGGGGCGACGTGCTGACCGAACCGGCGGCGGTCGTCTCGTTCGCCCGGGCCGTCCTGGCCGGCCGCTGCTCCGCCCCACCCGCGGGTCTGCGGGCCATGTCGGAGTCCGCACTCGCGCGACGGCTGGCGGGCCTGCCGGAGCCGAGTCGTCCCAGCGCGGGCCACGCGACCGTCACGGGGAGCGCTCAGGGGCGGTGACGCAGGAGGGCTCCGACACCTTGCCTCAATTCGATGTCATCACCGACGACCACGTTCGCACCGGTCACCGCCGCCGCACGCGCCAACGCGTCGTCCGCGCGGTTGCGGGCCACCTCGGCTGAAGCGCCCTGACGAACGTCGGCCTCGCCGACGGCGATCTGATCGGGGCGATCACTCGTCCACACCAGGTGGTCCGCGAGGACGCCGGTGTTCACCACCAACGTGTCCACATTGGCCTGTCGCAGCGCGTCCGCGACCTCGGCGAGGCCCTCGACCGCGAGCCCGTCCCTGCCCAGCTCGGCGCGGAACCGGTCGACGGCCTCCGCGTCGTGCTGCTGTTGGCGTTGTGCGACAAGGGCGCGCACGGCGTTGTCGAACTCCTCGTCATCGGTGCCCGCGGTCAGACCGGTGCCTTCGACCTCCACGACCAGATCGTCGTCGAGGCCGAGCTCGTTGTGCACCGCGCTGCGCGCCTGCACCTCACCGCCGAGCACGACCAGTTCGGCGCGTACCTCACGCACGAGCCTTTCGACCTCTTCGGCCACCTGCTTCACGTTGTGCTTGACGGTGTCTTCGACGCGCTGCTGCATCCGTTTGTGCGCCCATCCCCCACCGCGGATCTTGTGCAGGGGGTGTTGCCTGCCGCGCACGGACTCGACCAGGTCCACCCGCCCGTCGAACGAGTGCAGGTCGGCGCCGGACGAGTCGGCGACCACGACGACGTGCGGCAGGGGCGGTGGCAGGTAGGAGGCGAGCGGCAGCAGGTCCGGCAACGGCGAGAACCGCGTGGTGTCGACGGGCGGCGGCAACGGCAGAAGCGTGTCCACCACCACCGTCGCGCCCGAGGCGATCAGCACGCGTCCGGCCTTGCCGGCAGGCGGGTCGGCCGCAGACACGGCCTCGTCCAGGGCGGCGAGCGTCTCCTCCGGTGCGCCCTGGTCCGCGAGCTGGTCGCGAAGTCCCCGCCAGCGCAGTTCGTCCACCTTCGCCGCGTCCTCCGTGTCGTGCGACGCGTCGAGGTAGACCGATGCGAACGGACCGGGCGCCGTGGCTACGTCTCGCAACTTCGACATGTCCATGTGCCGGGTGTTCCCGCTGTCCGGGCGTCTACACGGCGAAACCGCTTTGCCGGCAGAGCGTTTCGGATCGGCCGGGGAGGTTAGGCGCAGTTCCGACGGGTAGTTCGGGTCGGACCCGGCTTTGACCGAACCAGGACCACCGGCTCCGTCGGTTCGGAGCACGGGAAGGAGAATCCATGGAACTGACTGCTGCGACCACAGTTCGCAAACCCGTGGCGGAGGTGTTCGCGTTCTGGCGCGATCTGCGGAACCTCCCGGCGTTCATGGGACATCTGGAGGAAGTCCGCACCACCGGCGAACGGACGAGCCACTGGGTCGCCGACGCCCCGTTCGGGAAGAACGTCGAGTGGGACGCGGAGATCACCGAAGAGGTGTCCGCCGAGAAGATCGCCTGGCGCTCGACCGGGGACGCCGACGTGCCCAACGGCGGCACGGTCCTGTTCGTGCCCGCCCCGGACGGCGAGAGCACCGAGGTCCACGTCGGACTGGTCTACGACATCCCGGGCGGCGCGATCGGCAAGGCGGTCGCCCGGTACTTCGGTGAGGAACCACACCAGCAGCTCGACGACGACCTGCGCCGGTTCAAGCAGGTGCTGGAGACCGGTGAGGTCGTCCGGTCCGACGGGGCGCCGTGGGGCAAGCGGGCGCGCAAGGAGTTCCCCCAGCGGCCCGCGCAGCCGCTGTCGGACGCCGAGTGGGAGAAGGGACCGGACGCATGAGGGCGAACACCTGGGCGGGCCGCAACAAGGTCGAGGTCCGCGACGTGCCGGACCCGAAGATCCTCAACAGCCGTGACGCCATCGTCCGGATCACCTCCACCGCGATCTGCGGCTCGGACCTGCACCTGGTCGACGGCTACGTGCCGACCATGCAGGACGGCGACGTGCTGGGGCACGAGTTCATGGGCGAGGTCGTCGAGGTCGGCTCCGGCGTCGCCGCGGACCGCCTGAGCGTCGGCGACCGGGTCGTCGTGCCGTTCCCCATCGCCTGCGGTGCGTGTGCCGCCTGCGCCGCCGAGCTGTACTCCTGTTGCGAGAACACCAATCCCAACGCCGGGATCGCGGAGAAGATGTTCGGGCACCCGGTCGCGGGGATCTTCGGCTACTCGCACCTGACCGGCGGGTACGCGGGCGGGCAGGCGCAGTACGCGCGCGTGCCGTTCGCCGACGTCGGTCCGTTGAAGATCGAGTCGGACCTGACCGACGAGCAGGTGCTGTTCCTCTCCGACATCCTGCCCACCGGGTACATGGGTGCCGACATGTGCGACATCCAGCCCAGCGACGTGGTGGCGGTCTGGGGTGCCGGCCCGGTCGGCCAGTTCGCCATGGACAGCGCCAGGGTCCTCGGCGCCGCGAAGGTCATCGCCATCGACAAGGAGCCCTACCGGCTGCGGATGGCGGAACGGGCCGGTCACGTCCCCGTGAACTTCGAGGAGGTCGACGTGCGGTCCCGGTTGCTCGAGCTGACCGGTGGGCGCGGACCTGACAAGTGCATCGACGCCGTCGGGCTGGAGGCCACGCACGGCAGCGCGCACATCTCCGCCTACGACCGGGTCAAGCAGGCCGTCAAGTCCGAGACCGACCGCCCGCACGCGCTGCGCCAGGCGATCATGTCGTGCCGCAGCGGCGGTGTCGTCTCGGTGATCGGCGTCTACGGCGGGCTGGTCGACAAGTTCCCGGCCGGCGCGTGGATGAACCGCTCGCTGACCCTGCGCACCGGGCAGTGCCACGTCCAGCGCTACATGAAGCCGCTGCTGGAGCGCATCGAGCGCGGGGAGCTCGATCCGACCCGGATCATCACCCACACCCTCTCGCTCGAGGAGGCGGAGCGCGGCTTCGAGATGTTCAAGAACAAGCAGGACGACTGCGAGAAGGTCGTCCTCAAACCCTGACGGGAAAGCGCTTTCGGCCACCGTTCCCGCCGCGGTGACCGAAAGCGCGCCGGCAGGTCACGCACGCAGCAGGTCCAGCAGCGCGAGCGATCGCCGCACAGCGGTGGTGGGACCGAGCAGGCACAGCTCCGATCCCACCCTGCGCGCGTACTGCTCGGCCCGTGCCAGCGCCCTCAGGCCGGCGGTTCCCAGGAACGTGACCTCGCTCAGGTCCACCAAGATCCTCGCGTTCGAAATGTCCAGATGGGGCTCGATCGCGCGGACCAGCAGGTCCACGGTGGACGCGTCGATCTCCCCACTCACACGGACTCTGATCACCTTCGCGACGGCGACGGGAACCACCATGCTCACCTCCAGCAGCTCTTCGGGAGGAAGACGGTCTCGCACCACGCCTGCGCGGCGCTTCGGTCCGCGAGGCGGAACTCCACAGCGGACTGTGGTCCTGCGAGGTCACTTCTGGAGGTTCTCGCGGCGTTCCTGCTGTCGATAACCGTAGGCGGCGTTGCGCACCGCGTCGTCGCTCTCCAGGCGCGCACCGAGCGCACCCGCCACGGTCGCGACCGACGCGGCCAGCCACGCCAGACCCAGGTAGTCGCGCAAGGCCGGCGAGTGGCCGATCTGCTGTGCCATCACGGACGGTTCGAGCGCGAGCGCCGCCGCCCCGAGCACCACCAGGAACAACGCCGCGTACAAGGTGGAGATCCCCAGCACCAGCGTGACCACCGTCGTGAGGTTGTACAGCCGCGCCCGCTCCTTGCCCTCCGCGTCGGACGGCCGCTCCCACAGCTTGTGGGTGACGACCAGCCACGTGACCATGGCGGTGATCGACAACAGCATCGCCGCGAGCAGCCTGACCACGCTCGACTGGGCGCCGAGCATCCACATGGTCGGGCTGATCAACGTGTACGCCCCCGTGCCGAAGGCGGCGACGAGCATGCTGGACAGCCCCATCGCGAGCCGCCACGGCCGGTTCGCGCGCACCATGCCCGCGAACATCCGCGCCCGGCCGCGCAGGCCGGGCGCCACGAAACGCACACCGATGTCGTCGGTCGGTGAGTCCACCCGCCGGGCGAGCCGTTTCATCGGGACCTCGCGGTCCCTGAGCTCCGCGACGACGGCGCTGACGACGTCACCGGTCTTGCGGCGCAGCCCCCAGCCGCCGAGAGCCGGGAGCGACGCCACGGCCAGCCCGTCGTCGGCACTGGCGTCCGCCACCACCGGATCGGTGCCGTCCCTGCGCGGCAGATCGGTCAGGCACACCCACAGGTCGCACCGCTCCTCCACGACCTGGTCCCGCACCGCCTGCACCACGTGCCGCACCGAGCCGTGCTCGTCGGCGGCGAACTGGTCGCAGACCGGCACCACCCGCCAACGCACGTCGGCGTCCACGTCCCGGCTCAGGCGCCGCGGCAGATCTTCGGCCAGGTCCTCCACGATGTCGGTCGCCAGGCCGGGATCGGCGAGCAGACCAAGCACAACGGTTTTCTGCATGTGCCGTCGAGTACCCGGCGAATACCCGGATACTCGACCGCGTTCTGACCACGGTCACGGCGTCGGCCGCTGGTGGTAGGGGTTGTCGAGGAGCACACCGATCATCCAGATCTGCGGGTGGGCGTTCACCATCGGGACGATCACGTCACCGTCGAACAGGTCGAGGTCGTAGAAGCACAACGCGTACACCGGGCGCGTGGACACCCATCTGCTCGCGTTCATCTCGTGCTGGAAGAGCGCGTCGAGCTGTCCCGGCCGGCTCAGCGACCTCCCGGCCCAGCGCATGTCGCCCGCGACGCGGCAGGGAGTGCCCTGTTCGCGCGTCCAGTCGTCCAGTTCCGCCATGAACGCGTCGCTGTCCAGGGCGTCGTCGCACCGGTAACGGCTTGCCGCCTCGTTCACCTCGAGCCGGGGACCCGGGCCTCCCAGCTCGCGCTCCGCGCCGGCCCTCTCCCCCGCCGCGGCGAAGTACTGGCAGGCTTCGCCGCGGCGAAGGCCGTCCGCCAGGAACGGGATCAGCAGCTCGTCCCGCTCGGCCGGGCCGTGGTGGAACACGCACAGGTGCGAGTGCATCTCGAGCGGTGCGCCGTCGAACACGGCCGTCGTCACCGGCCCTCCAGCGGTTGGCCCCGCAACACGTGCCACGCTCGAGCCGCGACGTGGACGTTCAACCGGGTCTCCACGTCGCCGAGGTCGAACCCGCTGATCTCCCGCATCCTGCTCAGCCGGTACCGCAACGTGCTGCGGTGGATCGTCAGCGCGGACGCGGTCCTGTCGTAGCTGCCGCCGCACTCCAGGAAGTGAGAGAGCGTCCGGACCATGTCCGCGTCCCGTGCGTCGTCGTAGTCGATCAGGGCGCCCAGCCACTGCCGCACGAACGACGTGACCTCGGCGCGGCTCTCCCCCGCGTCGAGGATGCGGTAGAGGCCGAGCTGGCTGAACGACGCCACACCCCGGGGAGTGCCCGAGGCCTGCCGGATGCGCAGCGTGCGCACCGCCTCGGTGAACGAGCGCGGCAGCCCGTCCGGCGTCTCGCAGCTGCCGCCGATGGCCACCACTCCCGTGTCGGTGCCCAGTCGGTTCGCCACGGACCGGAACAGCGCCTCACCGTCCGGATGGCCGGAGACCAGCACCACCATGACGCCGGAACGGCGTGTGCACAGCGCCCTCCACTCCAGCTCGACCATCGCGTGCAACAGCGCGTCCGAGAGCGCGGCGTCGGTCCGGTCGGCGCCCCACTGGACCACCAGCACGTGGTGTGTTCCCCGCAGGTCGTGCCCCAGCGCGTCGGCACGGGCGTAGGCGCTGGCGTTGTCGGTGCCGGCTACCAGGTCGTCGAGGAGCTCGCGGTGCAACCGCAGCTCCATCTCGGCGAGGTTGCGCTGGTGAGCCAGTTCGAGCGCGAGCACCGTCGTGCCGTACTCCAGCGTGAAGACCTCCTGATCGCGCGCGGACTTCGCCGGATCGACCAGGACGACCACGCCCAGCACCTCGTGGTGCGGCTTCACCAGCGAGATCAGCCGGTCCTTCTCTCGCACCGGGTACGTGAGGCGGGCGGCGCGGCGCAACAGGTCCTCCCTGCGCCGCGCGGGCACCTTCGGATAGGGGTCCGGAAGGCCCGGTCCCGCCCACGCGCGCAGGTTGCCGAACTTGTCCTCCAACCGGTGCGGAATCCGGTTGCGCGCGGCGAACTCCAGCAGCCGCTTGGTGTCCGGGGAGAAGCACGAGCCGACGATCTGCAGCCCGCCGCCCCTGCCGATCAGCACGGCCCGCCGCGTCAGGTAGGTCCGCAGGACCAGGTCGCCGAGGTCGGGATCGGTGCGCACCAGCTCGTTCAGCTGGTGCGCGGTCAGCAGGACGACCTCGCCGGGCTCCGCGACGACGGCGGTCACGAACGACGGTTGTCCTTCCAGCAGACCGAGTTCGCCGAGGAACCGGCCCGGCCCGTGGGTCCGCACCACTGCACCGTTCTCCAGCACCTGCACGAGGCCGCTGACGATCACGAAGCGATCAAGGCGGCCAGAGCGGCGGGTGTCCGCCTGCTGATCGCGGCGAAGTGCCGTGAACGGGACGAGATCCGCTACTTCGACGAAGTGGTGGAACCGTTGCTCGTCGAGGGCGACGGCGTCGAGTGGCTCGGCGAGGCGGACCGCGAGCGCAAACTCGCGTTGCTCGCCGCGGCCAGGTGCCTGCTGTTCCCGATCCAGTGGGAGGAGCCGTTCGGCCTCGTGATGGCGGAGGCGCTGGCATGCGGGACACCGGTGGTGGCACTGCGTCGGGGCTCCGTGCCGGAAGTGGTGACGCACGGCGAGACCGGCTGGGTGTGCGACATCCACGACGAACTCGTGGACGCACTGCGCCGGGCCGGATCGCTGAGTCCCGCACGGTGCCGGGCGGACGCCGAGCGGCGCTTCGACGTCTCGCTGATGGCGCGGCGCTACGAGTCGGTCTACCGATCGGTCGTGGCACGAGCGGCCACACGCGACGGACGCGGTCTCGAACTGGTCAGCGGACGGTGAAACCGCGTCCCTGCACGCAGTGAATGACACGCCCCCAACACGTAGGAGCTCACCGTGCCCGTCATGAACGTAACCAGGTTCGAACACTTCTTCCGCACCGCGGCAGGCCTCGACGTCGACAAGGAGGACCTCAAGCGCTACAACGAGTTCATCGATCAGCAACTGCAGGACATGTACCTGATGGCCGCAGTCACGGCGAAGACCAACGCACGCGACGTGGTGCAGGCCTACGACTTCCCGATCACCAAAGGCCTGCAGGAACGCATCCGCGAGTTCGACAGGGGTCTTCGCCGAGCTCGAGGACGTCCTCGACGAGATGGCGCCGCGGCCACCGGACATCACCCTGTCCGAGGAGGCCGAGGACTGGGTGCCGCGCATCGCGGGCGGGATCAGCCTCGGGCTCGCCCACACCTTCAAGATCATCGAGCCGGACCTCACCAACCCGCGGACCACGCACTGGGAGGCGGCGTTCCGCCTGTTCGACCTGCTGCTGTGACGGGTGGGCGGCAAACGTGCGGACTTCATCCACAGTGGACAACTGGTTTGGACGGTTTCTCAAGGGTATTCGGCCCTGACGGGTCTGCCTGAGAGGAGGCAGTCACCCAGGACTAGGAGGTAGTCGTGAAGGCAGTGGTGTACGAGGGACCGCGAGATGTCAGGGTCGAGGACGTACCGGACGCGCGGATCGAGCGGCCGACCGACGTGCTGGTGCGGATCACGTCCGCGAACATCTGCGGTTCGGACCTGCACATGTACGAGGGCCGCACCGACTTCGAGACCGGGCGCTGGTTCGGGCACGAGAACCTGGGTCAGGTGGTCGAGGTCGGCACCGGCGTCGACAAGGTCCAGGTGGGCGACTGGGTCGTCCTGCCGTTCAACGTCGCGTGCGGGCACTGCAAGAACTGCGAGCGGCAGCTGACGAACTACTGCCTGACCGCCCAGCCGGAGCCGAAGATGGCGGGCGCCGCGTACGGCTTCGCCGACATGGGCCCGTGGGCGGGCGGGCAGGCCGAGTTCCTGCGCGTGCCGTGGGGCGACTTCAACTGCCTGCGGCTGGGCGAGGACGCCGAGGAACGCCAGACCGACTACGTGATGCTCGCCGACATCTTCCCCACCGGCTACCACGCCACCGAGCTGGCCGGCGTGAAACCGGGCGACCAGACGGTCATCTACGGCGCGGGCCCGGTCGGGCTGATGGCCGCCCTCTCGGCCACCATCCGGGGCGCGGGCAAGGTGATGGTCGTCGACCGGAACCCCGACCGGCTGCGGCTGGCCGAGTCGATCGGCGCGATCGCCATCGACGACTCGAAGGTCGACCCGGTGCAGGCGGTGCTGGACGAGACGCTGGGGCTGGGCGCCGACAACGGCTGCGAGTGCGTCGGTTACCAGGCGCACGATCCCGACGGCAAGGAGGACCCCGCCCTGACGATGAACCGGCTCGTCGCCTCCGTCCGGTTCACCGGGAAGATCGGCAACGTCGGCGTCTTCGTGCCCGAGGACCCCGGCGCGAGCGACGAGCTGGCCAAGCAGGGCAAACTCGCCTTCGACTACGGCATGTTCTGGTTCAAGGGCCAGCACATCGGCAGCGGCCAGGCCCCGGTCAAGAAGTACAACCGCCAGCTGCGCGACCTGATCGCCGGAGGCAAGGCCGAACCGTCGTTCATCGTCAGCCACGAGCTGCCCCTCGACCGCGCACCGGAGGCGTACGAGCACTTCGACAAGCGGGACGAAGGTTGGACGAAGGTCGTCCTGCACCCCGCGATGGCGGGTGCCTGACATGGCCGGGGAGCTGAACGGACGCAGGGTCGCCATCCTCGCCGCCGACGGCGTGGAGCGGGTCGAGCTGGAACAGCCCAGGAAGGCGCTCGACGACGCCGGCGCCGGCACTGTCGTGGTCTCCCTCGCCGAGGGCGAGATCCAGGCGCGCAACAACGACCTCGAGGACGCCGGCACCTTCGCGGTGGACCGGCTGGTCGGCGACGTGTCGGTCGACGACTACGACGCGTTGCTCCTGCCGGGCGGCACGGTGAACCCGGACAAGCTGCGGATGGACCCCACCGCGGTGCGGTTCGTCCGCGACTTCGTCCAGTCGGGCAAGCCGGTGGCCTCGATCTGCCACGGTCCGTGGAACTTCGTCGAGGCCGACGTCGCCCGCGGACGCCGGCTGACCTCGTGGCCGAGCGTGCGCACCGACCTGCGCAACGCGGGGGCCGAGGTGGTCGACGAGCAGGTCGTCACCGACGGCAACATCACCACCAGCCGGTCGCCCGACGACCTGCCGGCCTTCTGCGAGCGCATCGTGCAGGAGTTCGCCAAAGCCCCGTAGGCGGTGCGGTGAGGTGCTGGTCCCGGCGGCGACGTCGCCAAGACCAGCACCTCACTTGCGACCGGCCGCGCGTGGGCGTTGGAACAGCACGTAGAGACAGGTCAGTGACGGCACCAGGATCAGGGCCCCGGCGCCCAACGCCACCAGCAGCGCGAGGAGAGTGCTGCGGCCGGTCGCGGCCTGCTCGACGGTCAGGGACGGCAGCAGCACGTACGGGTACTGGCCGGCCGCCCATCCGATCAGGATCGCCGTGACGGCGAGCGCGGAGGCGATCCTCGCGAGGGTGTAGCGGCGGGTCAGCAGCAGGACGAGTGCGCCGAGCCCGGCGACGACGGACGCCACCACGACCGGCAGGCCGCGTCCGACGAGTCCGTCGAACAACTCCGGCGCGTCGGCGTGGAGGACGGCGATCCCGGCCAGCCCCACCGCACCCGTGACGGCCCCCGTCACCAAGGCGCGCAGGCGGAACGCGTCGGCCAGGTCGTGTTCACCGTCGCGGCGGGCGTCGCCGCACAGGAACACCGCCGCCAGGTACGCGCAGACCAGCACGGCGAGGCTGCCGCCCAGCAACGAGGTCGGGTTGACCCAGCTGCGCACCACGTCGCCCTCGGCGATGCCGGGCGGGACCCGGCCGGAGGCCACACCGCCGACCACCGCGCCGAGGAAGAACGGCGTCAGCAACGACGACAACGCGAACGCGGCGCCGAAGAAACGGCGCATGCCCGGCGTGCTGACGCTCTTGCGGTAGGCGAACGCCGCTCCCCTGGCGATGATGCCGAACGCCGCCAGCGTGAGCGGGACGTGCAGCGTGGTCACCGCCGCGGCGAAAGCGCGGGAGAAGCCGGTCCACAGCACCACCAGCACGAAGATCAGCCACACGTGGTTGGCCTCCCAGACCGGGCCGATCGACCGCTCGATCCGGTCCCGCACCCGGTGTCCGCGTTCCGCGCCGCCCGCCAGCAGGTCCCACACCCCGCCGCCGAAGTCCGCGCCGCCGAACAACGCGTAGGCCACCAGACCCGCGAACGCGGCTGCGAGCACCACTTCCGCGAGAGTCACCGCTGCTCCTGCGGCACCGGCGTGTCCCGATCGCGAGCCAGCCTGCGCAGCACCACCACGGTGAAGACCGTGAGCACGGTGTAGACGCCCGCCACCGCGACCAGGCCCCAGCCGAGCCCTGGCGCCGGACTCACGGCATCAGCGGTGCGCAGGATGCCGTACACCACCCACGGCTGCCTCCCCACCTCGGTGGTGATCCACCCGGCCTCCATCGCGACCACCGCCCCGGCACCCGACACCGCGACAGCGCGCAGGAACCACGCGGTGTCCGGCAGCCGCCGCCTCCGCCACCACACCAGGCCGTACCAAGCGCTGAGGAGCAGCAGCGCGACACCGATGCCGACCATGGCGTTGTAGGCGAGGTGCACGACGTTGACCGGCGGCCGTTCGTCGGCCGGCACCTCCTCCAGGCCGGGCACGACGCCGTCCGGGTCGTGGTGGATCAGCAACGACAGCCCGTACGGGATCTCGACGGCGTAGTGCAACCGGTCGTCCCGGTAGAGGCCACCGAGGGACAACCCGGCGCCCGAAGTCGTCTCGTACTGGCCCTCCATCGCCGCGAGCTTCGCGGGCTGGTTGTCGGCCACCACGTTCGCGATCCAGTCCCCCACGCCGATCTGCACCGGCGTCGCCAGAGCCGCGACGGTCAGCGGGATGAGCAGACCCGCCCGGTGGTAGCGGTCCCGCCGGCCGCGCAACATGCCCACCGCGTACACCGAGGCGATCAGGAACCCCGTCACCATGAAGGCGGCCAGCCACATGTGGACGAACTGCGCCCACGTCGACGGACCGAACATGGCCGACCACGGCCTCGCGTCGACCACGTTCCCCTGCTCGTCCAGCCGGAACCCGGTGGGGTTGTTCATCCACGCGTTGGCGGACACCACGCAGAACGCCCCCACGATGCCCGCCGCCACCATCGGCAGCGCGCTGAACATGTGCGCCCGCGGCGACAACCGGTTCCAGCCGAACAGGTAGACGCCGACGAAGATGGCCTCGACGAAGAACGCGAACCCCTCCAGCACGAACGGGAACCCGAACACCTCACCGAACCGGCCCATCAGCCCCGGCCAGAGAATCCCCATCTCGAACGACAGCAACGTGCCCGACACCGCACCCGCGGCGAACAACACGGCCATCGCCTTGGCCCACTTGTGCGCCAAGGCGATCAACACCTCGTCACCGCGCCGATGACCCCGCCACTCGACGAACACGACGATCGCCGGGAACGCGATGCCGAAGCAGGCGAACACGATGTGCCACCCCAGCGACAGCGCCATCTGCATCCGCGCCGGATACAGGTTCTCGCTCGCGTCCGCCAGGAACTCCAGCACGATCCTCCCCACCAACGTCGCCCGACGTGGCCGGACTACCCGCGCTCCCCACGGCCAAACGGCCCCACGCACTTCGTCGCGCCCGTCTGCGGCTCGCTGCTGTTCGAAGGGTCCGCAAAGCGCAGCGCGAACCCGCTTCGTGGCCGGCTCGGCGGACGAACTCCCCGACGTGGCAGGGAGAAGTCCTCCTCCAGGTCTCGACCGCGCGATCCACCACAGCGGACCTGGGCGTTCAGCCGATCGGGAAGCGTCCACCCTCAGCGGTGACGACCCTGGCCGCAAGCGCTTCGAACTCGCGGCGGGTCCGTTCCCGGTGCTCACCGCCGGTGTCTGCGAGCAGCAGCTCGGCAAGCTCGTCGAGACCCCACGTGACCAGGGCTCCGTGCCGCGCGAGATAGAGCCCCACGGCGCGGACGTGGTGGAGGTCATCGGTGTCGAGCCACGCGTACAGCAGAACCTGCCACAGCCACCGCGAGACCCTGGCCGGGTCCGCCACCGACATCACCGTCTTGACGTCGACCAGCACCGTCTCGCTGCCGGTGCCCACCAGCAGGTCGCCGTCGGCCCAGTTCGGCACGAACGTGGGGGCGGCGACGCCGAGGGGAACACCTGGACCAGGACTGCCGGCCAGACGCCGGAACTCGTCGAGCGCGGTGTGCCGGACGTGCCGGGTCAGCTCGACCAGCTCGGTCACCGCCTGCTCGCCGGGCAGGGCACGCAGGTCCTCGGGACGGCCACCGGTGCGCAGTGCACGGGCCAGGCGCTCGTCGACCTCGCCGGAACGGTAGATGCCCTCGCACGCGGAGATCACCCAGGCCGAGCGGGCCAGCCCGGCCTCGGCGCCGTCCGAACCGAACTGCCCGACCGGGGCGTGCGTGGCCTGGTAGGCGCGGGTGCGGGCGAGGAGTTCGCGCAGCACGGCACTCGCGGCCTGGTCGACGCCGCGGACGTCGCCGGTCCGCCCCAGGTCGAGCCAGCCGTCCGGGGTGCGGCGCAACGACAGTGCACGGGCGCGGTGTTCACCGTCGAGCTCCTGGTGGCTCGGATACGCGGCGGCCTCCGCGTGCGCCTGGGCGAACGACAGCCATCCGGCCCGGATCATGCCCAGCAGCGCGGCGTGCGGCGGGGCGGGGTCGACCAGGTCCGCCAGGCGTTGACCGAAAGCTCCCCCGATGTCGGCCCAGTGTCGTCCGTCGGGGCGTCCAGCAGGTCGGACCAGGCCTTTTCCGGCGGACCTGGCGGCGGCGGCGACCTGACGGGCGGCCTCGGGCGTGCCGGGGAACGTCACCGCACACCAGCGGCCCAGCTCGCCGCGGTGCAGCTGGCTGGTCAGGCTCACCGGTACACCGGCCCCGGCGCTCCGGCGGTGCCCGGCCCGTGCAGGTCGACCGGCACCACGCAGGACTCTCCGGCGGCCTCGCCGGAGATCACGATGGTGCGGCTCATCGCCTTGCGTCGCCCCTGTTCTCCGCGTCCACGGCGAGAGGTCGCCATCCCTGGAATTCGAGGGCTCAGGCTACCGCGACGTGCTCCGCCCGCGCGGTCATCTCGTCGCAGTTCGCCGCTCACCGAACCGCCGCGAGCAGGCCGTCGCCGCACCCGGCACTCCGGGAATCCCGATCACCGAGCTCATCGCGTACCGGAACACGGCCTGAGGGCAGCACAGCGGCGCCGTTCTGATCGTGGCCTCAGGTTGGTCGGGGACGATGAGCGGCCACAGCGTCGACCGGAGGGGCGGGGCCGGGTGCGGATCATGATCGCGGATGACGAGGCGGCCATCCGTGAGTCGCTGGAGCGGGTGCTCCAGGTCGAGGGGTACGACCCGCCCGACGTGGGTCTTCACCGTGCCAGTGCGGCGATCACGCCGTTGATGACGCTCTGGGAGAACTCGCTGTCGTCGTCCGGGGTCACGATGGTGATCAGCGACAGGTCCGTGGCCACGACCGTGACCGGGTGTGGATCGAAGGGAAGCCCCCTGGCATAGGGGTCACGCTGAACCAGTGCCTCGAACTGCGGAGCCGGGCACGGCTGGTACAGCAGGGCGAAAGGACCGGCGGCCGAGCCCGGTATCTCGTAGCCGTGGTCGTCCCAATCCGAGACCATCCGCTCGTCCCGGGCGACCAGGACCTCACCGCACGCCTCGGGAACATCCGGGCGGGTGTCCCGCCACGAGACGAACGGCGGCTGCGCCGGATCGCCGACTGATATCCGCATGTCGGGCCACCCACGTCCCCACTGCTCGAGGAACCGGCCGACAGCGGGACCGGCGCGCCCCGCGGCGAGCAGGACGGTGTCGAAGCCGGTGATCATGACGGACTCCGTCCCACTGGTGATCTCCACTGGCGGGAGCTCCCGCGCACATCCTGTCATGCCGCCGAACGTGCAGCAGCGACGCGACCGCGCTGGGTATCCGCATGGCAGCGACCGTGACAGCGAGTTGTGAGCATCCTGTGCGGAACAGGTCCTCATCCCGTGCGGCGGCGCCGGGAGTGACTATCTTGCGACGTATGGGCATGTGCGTGCTGGTGGCCGAGGACAACGTGATGCAGGCCGACATGCTCGGGCGGTACCTGCGCCAGGAGGGCTACCGGGTGCGGATCGTGCACGACGGGTCCGCCGCGCTCGACGAGGTCCGCCGCAACCCGCCGGACCTGCTCGTCCTCGACGTGATGATGCCGAAGGTCGACGGGCTGGAAGTCGTGCGCACGTTGCGCAACGAGACCGACATCCCGGTGCTGATGCTCACCGCCAAGTCCACTGAGGACGATCTGCTGCACGGCCTCGACCTCGGCGCCGACGACTACGTCACCAAGCCCTACAGCCCGCGCGAACTGGTGGCGCGCGTGCGCACGTTGCTGCGGCGGGTGCAGCGGACGTCCACGAACGACCTGTCGCTGGGCGAGCTCACCGTCGCCCCCGACCGGCACGAGGTGCGGGTGCGCGGAGAGGTGACCGACTGCACGGCGTCGGAGTTCCGCATCCTGCACACGATGGCGGCGAGCCCCGGCCGGGTGTTCAGCCGCGCGCAGCTGCTCAGCGCGGTGCACGGGCTCGACGGGTACATCACGGTCCGCACCATCGACGCCCACGTCATGAACCTGCGCAAGAAGATCGAGGTGCAGCCGCGCAAGCCCGCGTACCTGCTGACCGTGCACGGCGTGGGCTACAAGCTGGTGGACGGCTCGGGTGCATAGCGTTCTCGCGCGGCTGCTGGCCGCGTCGGTGCTCGTCGCGCTCTGCTCGATCACGGCGACCGCGTGGCTCGTCGCCCAGAGCACGTCGACGTCGATCCGCCAGGAACTCGGCAACGCGGTCGAGAGCGACGCCGCCACCTACCGCGAGCTGATCACGTTCGCCGTGCGGCACCGCGACTGGAACGGCGTCACCCTGCCGTCCGGCACCCGCCGGCTCATCCTCACCACCGCGGACCGCGAGGTCATCGCCGACACCGGTGCCGACCTCGACCCCTCCCAGCTGCCCGCCACGCCGTCCGCCGTGATCAACCCGCTGGAACTGGACCTCGCCCAGGCCCAGGACGCGCCCCAGGACCGGATCGACGCGCGCATCGCCGGCCCCTTCGCGCTCACCCCGCAGGAGAAGGAGGGCCTGGACGCGGACGCCGAGCTGTACACGGCCCGTTGCGAGTCCGCCGCGCAGGCGGCGGAGACCACGCCACCGCGGACGACCGCGTGGGGGCGCCCGATCCTCAACGTGGACAGGACCGCCGCCCGGCCGGCCAGCCCCGTCTGCACCGAGGTGGGGACCCGGCTGAGCACGCTCACACCGGGCGAGTCCGCCGCGTTCAACGAGCTCGGCCTCCTCGTCAACGAATGCCTCCAGCAGCGCGGCCTGCCCGCCGAGAAGATCACGATGGACGCGTCGTGGAGGCCCGTCTCGTCCAACGCCGAGTGCACGGCCAGCGCCCGCCGCACCCAGTTGCGGCCGTACGTGGCACCGCCCGCGCTGCTGTTCGTCACCGACGCGGCCGGCAAGACCACCCAGGCGACCGTGCTGCGGTTCGACGTCGGCCGGATCGTGCTGGTCGCGGCCGTCGTGCTGATCCTGACGGTCGGGGTCAGCGTGCTCGTCGGACTTCGCATGACCAGGCCGTTGCGCACGCTCACCGCCGCCGCCGAGCAGTTGCGGCACGGCGACGACGCCCAGGTGGACATCCGGTCGCGCAGCGAGATCGGCCAGCTCGCGCGGGCGTTCAACGACATGGCCGCGCACCGGGCCCGCACCGACGCCCAGCGCAAGGCGATGACCAGCGACATCTCGCACGAGCTGCGCAACCCCCTCGGCACGATCCGCAGCTGGCTCGAGGGCGCGCGCGACGGCGTGGTCGACCTGGACCGCCCGACGCTGACGGCGTTGCTCGACGAGGCCCTGGTGCTGCAACGCCTGATCGACGACCTGCAGGACCTGGCCCAGGCCGAGGCGGGCGAGCTGCGGCTGCACCCCGAGCCCGTCGACCTGCGGGACCTGTTCGAGCAGCTGGCCGCCGCGCACCCCGGCCTGGTCGTGGAGGGCGGCGGTGTCGTGATCGCCGACCCCGTGCGGCTGCGGCAGGTGCTGACCAACCTCGTCACCAACGCGTTCCGCTACACGCCTTCGGACGGAACGGTCCGCATCGTCTCGGCGGGCGGCCGGATCGAGGTGGTCGACACCGGCTCCGGCATCTCGGCCGAGGACCTGCCGCACGTGTTCGACAGGTTCTGGCGCGCGGACCGCTCCCGCACCCGCGACACCGGCGGCAGCGGGCTCGGCCTGGCCATCGCGCAGGCGATCGTGAGCGCTCACCACGGCACGATCACCGTACAGAGCGAACTCGGGCGCGGCACGACGTTCACGATCACCCTTCCGGCACGCTGAGCGCACATCTTCCGCACAACCGCGCGGCAGCATCGCCGCCATGAACCCCAGGCTGTTGACCGCTGCCGCCGCGCTGTCGCTGTCGGCGTGCAGCCAGGCCGCGCCACCGTTGTCGAACGTCGCGTCCTTGGAGTCCTCCGGTGCCGGCACGCCCTCGACCACCGTGACGACGCCGTCCGACGGCGAGCAGCCGCGACTGCGCATGGACATGACCGAGGGGGACAAGCAGCGGTTGTACGACGCCCACACCGCCTGCCTGGCCGAGAAGGACCCGAACGCGACGGGCACCGGCGCCGGTCCGACCGACATGAGCGGCACGCGCCAGCGGTACAACGACGAGGCGTGGAAGGCGTGCGCGAAGAAGTGGCCGTTGCCGCCGTGGGAGATGGACTCCGGCAACCCGACGTTCAAGGACAACTGGCACAAGAACGTCCAGTGCCTCAACAGCCGCGGCGTGAAGGTCATCGAGACCGAGCCGGGCAGCTGGACCTACGACGGCGTGCAGACGCTGCCCGAGGACCAGCGGCTCAAGATCGAGAAGGACTGCGAGCAGGATGTCTTCGGCGGGGGACGCAAGTGAAGCGGTGGATCATCGCCGGGGTCGTCGTCCTCCTGCTGGCAGCCGGCGTGTTCGCGCTCACCTGGACGCGCCGCTCCCCCGCCCAGAGCGCACCACCCGCGGCGCCCAGGACGGTCGCCGTGGTGAAGACCGACCTGACCGACGTCCGCGAGTTCAAGGCGAACCTCGGCTTCGGCACCTCCCAGCAGGTGACCGGACGCCTCACGGGCACGCTCACCTGGCTGCCCTCCCCCGGCACCGCGGTCGACCGCGGCAACGCCGTGTACAAAGTGGACAACCGGCCGGTGTGGCTGTTCCTCGGCGACACCCCGTTGTGGCGCAAGCTCGACAAGCCCGGCCTCAAGGGTCCGGACGTCAAGACCGTGAAGGACAACCTCGGCGCTCTCGGCTACAAACTCGGTGGCGCCCCCGACGAGTTCACCCAGGCCACCATCGACGCCGTCAAGCGCTGGCAGAAGGCCGAGAAGGTCGACGAGAGCGGTGTGCTCGACCCCGGTGACGTCGTCGTGCTGCCCGGCAAGGTCCGGGTCGAGGCGGTCACCGCGAAGCTGTCGGCGTCCGGCGAGGGCCCGCTGATGACCGTCACCGCCACCGACAAGGCCGTGGCCGCCTCCGTCGACGCGCGCGAGGCCGCGGTGTTCACAAAGGACTTGAAGGTGACCGTGGTCCTGCCCGACGGCAAGGAGACCACCGGCACCGTCCGGTCGGTGAGCACCGAGGCGACGGCGGAGAAGAACGGCAACGGCGAGGACACCCCGAAGATCGCCGTGGACATCGGCCTCGACACCGAGGTCGGCGACTTCGACTCCGGCCCGGTCCGCCTGCGCGTGACCAGCACCGCCCGCCAGGGCGTTCTGGCCGTCCCGGTCACCGCCCTGCTGGCGTTGCGCGAGGGCGGTTACGCCGTGCAGACCGAGACGGGCCTGGTCGCCGTGAAGACCGGGCTGTTCGCCGGCGGCCTGGTGGAGATCAGCGGCGGCGGCCTCACCGAGGGCCTCAAGGTGGTGACGACGTCATGACCCCGGTCCTGCAGATCGTCGACGCCGTCAAGGAGTACGCGGGAGGCGTGCGCGCGTTGGACGGCGTGTCCCTGACCCTGCACGAGGGCGAGGCGGTCGCGATCGTCGGCCCGTCCGGCTCGGGCAAGTCGACGTTGCTCAACCTCCTGGGCACGCTCGACCGCCCGTCCAGCGGCACGGTGATGCTCGACGGCCACGACATCGCCACGCTCTCCGACCGCAGGCTCTCCGCGTTGCGCGGCCGCCGCATCGGTTTCGTCTTCCAGCAGTTCCACCTGACCGACGGCCTGAGCGCGCTCGACAACGTCGCCACCGGCCTGCTCTACGCGGGCACCCCGCACAAGTGGCGGACCGCCCTGGCCACCGAAGCCCTGACCAGGGTCGGCCTGGGCCACCGGCTGAAGCACCGCCCGCACGAACTGTCCGGCGGTGAACGCCAGCGCGTGGCCATCGCCCGCGCCGTGGTCAACCGCCCGGCACTGCTGCTCGCCGACGAACCGACCGGTGCCCTGGACACCGCGACCGGCCACGCCGTCCTGGACCTCCTGCTGGACCTCCACCGCGAGGGCACCACCCTCGCCGTGATCACCCACGACCGCGAGGTGGCCGCCCGGCTGCCCCGCCGGGTGGAGATCAGGGACGGTCGCATCCGGGCGGAGGTGACGGTGTGAGCGTGCACATCGCACCCCGGCCCACCCGCTCCGCCGATCCCCGCGACGTCACACCGGCCAGGCTCAGCGCCGCCGACCTCCTGCGGCTGGGCCTCTCCCCGTTGCGGACCAGGCCGATGCGCGCCGTGCTGTCCGCGCTGGGCATCTCCATCGGCATCGCCACCCTGGTCGTCGTCACCGGCATCCCGGCGTCGAGCCGAGCGGCGCTGATGGAGGAGTTCGCCGCCCTGGGCACCAACCTCCTGCGCGCCGAAGCCGCCCCGGGCACCAACGACGAGGCCGCCTCCCTACCGCCCGAGTCGGTGACGATGGCGTCCCGCATCGGCCCCGCCAGCGACGTGAGCGCTGTAGCCAACACGCACGCCGTCATCCGCCGCTCAGATCAGATCCCGGACTCGGAGACGTCGGGGCTGACGGTTCTGGCCACGAAGCTCAACCTGCTCGAGACCTTGAACGGACGAGTCCGCACCGGCACGTTCTTCAGCGATGCCACCGAGAAGTTCCCGACCGTCGTCCTCGGCGACGTGGCCGCGACCCGCCTCGGCATCACCGCCCCGGACGCGCAGGTGAGGATCAACGACCGCTGGTTCACCGTGATCGGCATCCTCGACCCCCTGCCGCTCGCCCCCGAAGTCGAGCGCGCGGCACTCGTCGGCTGGGACGCCGCAAGGGACATCGGTTTCGACCAACGCCCCACCGTCCTCTACCTGCGGGCGCAGGAATCCGCGATCGACGACGTGCGCGCGGTGCTGCCGCAAAGCGTCTACCCGGAGAAGCCGATGCAGGTGCGGGTGAGCCGCCCGTCCGACGCCCTGACGGCCAAGCGCCTCACCGAGACCACCTTCTCGGCGTTGATGCTCGGACTCGCCGGCGTGGCGTTGCTGGTCGGCGGTATCGGCGTCGCCAACACCATGGTGATCTCCGTGCTGGAACGCAAACGCGAGATCGGCCTGCGGCGTGCGCTGGGAGCTCACCGGGGCCAGATCCGGACGCAGTTCCTGACCGAGTCGGTGGTGCTGTGCGTGCTCGGCGGTGTGGCGGGCGTGCTGCTGGGCCTGGCGGGCACCGCCGGGTACGCCTACTTCCACCGCTGGCCAGCGGCGATCCCGCTGGAGGTGGTGCTGGCCGGGCTGGGCGCGGCCGTGGTGACCGGTGTGGTGGCCGGCGTGTACCCGGCCGTGCGGGCGTCGCGACTGACCCCGACGGAGGCGCTCGCCGCGCCGTGAGACCACGCGGTTGACTCCTTGGCTAATCGTGATAGCTTTTAGCTAATTCAATTAGCCAAGGAGGCGGACATGACCGAGTTCCTCGACGTCGGCGGCGGCACCATCGCCTACGAGGTCACCGGCGCCGGACCGCTGGTCGTGCTCGCGCACGGCATGGGCGACAGCCGTGAGGCCTACCGCTTCCTCGCCCCCGCGCTGGCCGAGGCCGGCCACCGGGTCGTCACCACGGACCTGCGCGGCCACGGCGAGTCCAGCGCCGACTGGCCGTCCTACCGCCGCACCGACCTGGCCGGCGACCTGATCGCCCTGGTCAAGCACCTCGGCGAGCCCGCCGTGCTGATCGGCCACTCCATCTCGGGCGGCGCGGTCACGATCGCCGCGGCCAAGGCACCGGAGCTCGTCACCGCGCTGGTCGAGCTCGCACCGTTCACCCGCAGGCAGCAGGTGAAGCTGTCCGACTTCCGGGTGCCCGGCTACCGCCGCGGCATGACGCGTCTGCTCGGCACCGCCCTGCTCGGCAGCACCGGCCAGTGGGCCAAGTACCTCGACATCGCCTACCCCGGCGTCAAACCGGCGGACTGGGACGCCCGCCTGGCGCAGATCACCGCGAAGCTCGAGGAGCCAGGACGCATGAAGGTCCTCCAGGCGATGGGCAAGACCTCCCCCGCCGACGCCGGCGAGCAGCTGGCGAACGTCACCTGCCCGGTGCTCGTGGTGCAGGGCACGGACGACCCCGACTGGGCCTCACCGCGCGCAGAGGGCGAGGCGATCGTCGCCGACCTGCCGGCGGGCCTGGGCACGCTCACGATGATCGACGGCGCGGGCCACTACCCGCACGTCCAGTACCCCGGGGAGACCCTCGCCGCGATCCTGACGTTCCTGGCCGGTGTCCGTGCCTAGGGCAGGCCTGGACGCGGCCACGATCACGGCGGCCGGCGCCGCGCTGGCCGACGAGATCGGCTTCACCGAACTGACCATGGGCAAGCTGGCCGAACGCCTCGGCGTGCGTTCCCCGTCGCTGTACAAGCACGTCGCCAGCCAGGACGACCTCAACCGCCGCATCGCGGCACTCGCCTACGCGGAGATGGCCGACGCCCTCGGCGCGGCCACCCAGGGCCGCGCGGGCCGCGACGCCCTGGCCGCCGCCGCTCACGCGCTGCGCGACTTCGTGGTCACCCACCCCGGCCGCTACGCCTCCACCGTCGGCCTGACCCCGACCGGCCCCGACGACCCGGTCGCCACCGCCTCCCTGCGCGGCCTCGGGCCGTTCGAGGCAGTCCTGCGGGGGTACGACATCCCGCCGGAGAAGATGACCCACGCGTTGCGGGCGTTGCGCAGCACCTTCCACGGCTTCGCGAACCTCGAGGCCACCAACGGGTTCCAGTGGTCGACCGACGTCGGCGAGAGCTTCGAATGGCTCATCGACCTGATCGACCACGGCCTCCGCCACGCCGCAGGGCGCGAGTGAGGTACACCGCAGACCGCCACGACACGTGGTCGAACGTGCGGAGAACGCCGACAGAAGATCACTTCAACGTGGTCGGCGCGGTCGCGCCCGGAGCGGGGAGGTTGAACCGGCTCGCCTCGAACGCGGTGCCGCCGCTCGATCACCCTCGGGTCGGAAGTCCATCTCGGACACAGCGATCAGCACCCGAGTCGCACCGGCGCTTCGAACGTGGAGACGCAGCACGTCCTGCGGTCTGGGTGTCGATCTCGGCACGACCCGCACCGCCGCGGCGGTGTCGGACGCCTCAGGCACCCGAGCACTGCGCTTCGACCGCGACGTCACGGTGTCCTCGGTCGTCCACGCCGCCGCGAACGGCGAGCTGATCACCGGCGACGAAGTGGAAGCCGGCTGACTCATGTCGGTCGTGTTCGCACGTTGGGCCACCGTCAGTCGCCGGACTTGGCGCGCAGCATGCGGTACACGCGCTTCGCCTGCTCCCGGGAAGGCATGTAGTACAGGAAGAACAGCATGCGGGAGAACCAGGCCGTGCGGCCGCGGTACGCGATCCCCCACGCCTCCAGCACACCGGACCTCTGCCCGAAGCCCGCGGCCACGCCGATGCTCTTGAACCCGAACGGCTTCTGCTGCTTCCCGCGGATCACGCGGGCGATGTTGTCGCCGACCCAGCCGCCTTCGCCGATCGCCCAGCCCGCGTCGACGGGTGCGGGCGCGCCGGACTTCAGCGGCACGACCGCCGCGTCACCCGCCGCCCACACGTCCTGCGCCACCTGGAGGTTGCGGTCGGCGATCCACCGGCCGCGGTCGTCCACGGGCAGGTCGTCCAGGCCTGGCAGCGGCATCACGCGGTTGCCGACGGTCGCGAGGGTCGTGTGCGCCGGGATCCACAGGCCGTCGTCGAGCTTCACGCCGTCGGCCGCCACCTCCACCACCCTCGTGCCGGTCAGGACCTCGACACCGTTGCGGCGCAACGCCTGCCGGACGAGTTCGCGGCCGCCCTCGCGGAGTTCCTGCGCGAGCTCCGCCCTGGAGCTCACCAGCACCACCCTCGGTCCTCCCGCCGAGCCGGTGGGAGCACCGGTGGCCGCGGCCAGCCGCTGGGAGACGGCGATGGAACTCTCGACGCCCGCCAGCCCCCCGCCCGCCACCACGACGGTCAGCGACGTGGACCGGTCGTACGAGGAGCGCGCGGCCTCGGCCACGCACTGGTCGAGGTGGGCCGCCAGGGCACCGGCCTGCCCGAGGTGCCGCAGGCGGAAACCGTGCTCCTGCAGGCCCGGCACGGACGAAACGTCCTCTGTGGACCCGATGCCGACCACCAGGTGGTCGTAGGTGACCGTCACCGTCGCGCCGTCGGCGCACTCCACCTCGACGGTGCGGCGGTCGCGGTCCACGCGGCGCGCCCAGCCCCGCACATGTGCCGCCGCGGGAAGAGCTTCGGCGATCGGGCTGCGCTGTGCTTCCGGAGGCAGCTCGCCGGACAGGACCTCACCCGTCCAGCCGTGGTACGAGTGCGCGTCGACCGGCGCGACGACCGTGATGTGCACCTGGTCTCCCAGGCTCCGCCGCAACGCGCGGTAGGCCCAGACCGAGACGTAGCCGACGCCCAGCAGGACGACGTGCGGGCCGGATCGCGGGCCACGGGGGTGGGAGCCTGCTTCGTCGTTCGTGTTCAACGGTGCCTGCCTTTCGCAGTTTCGGAACGTCACTTGCGCCTGCTCGGCACGGACTGGGCGATCTCGGCGAGTTCGGCCGCCACGTCCTGGGGCAGGCGCAGGCCGGACAGGCAGCGCAGGGCTTCCGCCGTGTGCAGCGCGATGCGGTCGATGGTCCACCGCCTGCCGTGGCACTGTTCGACCAGCAGGGCCATCCGCGGCACGTCGGTCTCGCTGAGCGGGCCGGGGTCCTCGTAGAAGTCCCTGAGCTCCAGCGCGTGCAGGCCACCGCTGTTCAGCGCGGCGACCACCGGCGCCGACTTCTTGCGCCTGCGCAGGTCCGCGAGCACCGGCTTGCCGGTGAGCTGGGCGTCACCCCAGATGCCGAGCAGGTCGTCGGTGAGCTGGAACGCGAGTCCGAGGTTCGTGCCGTACTCCGCGAGGCCCATCACGACCTCGGTGGGCGCACCCGCCAGCACGGCTCCGAGCGAGGCCGAACAGCTGATCAGGGCCGCCGTCTTGCCCGCCGCCATCGCCAGGTACTCCTCCGGCGTGACGTCCAGGCGCTGTTCGAAGGCGAGGTCCCTGGTCTGCCCCAGGACCAGCGCGCGCACCGTCTTGAGCAGCACGCGGGTGGCGCACGCGGCGTGCGGCGAGTCCGCTTCGAGCAGCACCTCGGCCGCCGCCGCGAGCAGGGCGTCGCTCGTGAGAAGTGCTGCGGGAGCACCGAAAACGGTCCACGCGGCGGGCCGGTGGCGACGTTCGGTGTCGCCGTCCATCACGTCGTCCTGCAACAGGCTGAAGTCGTGCACGAACTCGACCGCGACGCCCGCGGCCACGCACATGCCGGTGCTGGCTCCGGCAGCTGCTCCTCCCAGCACGGCGAGGCGGGAGCGCAACGCCTTGCCCAGGCCGCCGACCGCGGGTGCGCCCTCCTCCGTGAGCCAGCCCGCGTGGTAACCGGCGATGGCGGAGACCCCCGGGCACAGGCGGATCACGGTGTCCTGCACCGCGCGAGCCACCTCGGCGTGGATCCCGCGCGGGTCGAGCGCTGGTGTCCGGGCGAGGGTCATGGCTGCTCCCGGTGAGCGGTGGCACCGGGCAGCGGCGCGACCAGACCGGGGTCCGTGGCGAGGTGGACGCCGTCCGCGACCAGGTAACGCGCGCAGCCGTTCGACCAGTCGAGGTTGGCGCGCATCCACGACTTCATGCCCGCGACGAACGACGACAGTGCGTCGAGCTCGGCCCGGTCCAGACCGAGCCAGCCCCGCACCAGGAGGTCGAGGTCCTGTTCCGCCGCGGCGAACTCCTCCATCTGCCGCGCGACGAGGTCGTAGGCGGCGGTCACCGCGCTTTGCGGGTCGAGGCCGCGGGCCTGGGCGAGCACCAGGACCCCGTTGGTGGTCTCACCGTTGCGCAGTTCCTTGGGCAGCGACACGATGTCGTTGACCCAGACGACGACATCGGAGGCGCGGTCGAACATCGTGCGCAGCTGCTCGGACTCGTGCAGCAGCGCCGGCACCTCCTGACCGGTCGCCGCCTCCAGCAGGTCGAGCGACGGGGTGATCCCGCCGGAGGCCCGCCGGAGCTGGGTGTAGCTCACCAGGCTCGGCGTGTGGCGGTGGCCGCGGTTGAGGGCCTCGTACTTGAACGCGGCCACGAACTGCACCATGTGCTGCGTGAACCTCATGCGCCACAACGGGCTGCGGTCGCGTGCCAGCTCCGACCACACCCGTGCCAGCGCGCCGTCGAGTCGCGTTCTCACGGTCGTGGCCTCGGTGCCGTCCGGTGTCAGCACGTGCAGCAGCCGGGTGACGGCGTCCGCGTGCCCGCCGACGGGTCGGTCGTAGCAGTCGTCGATGACGAACGCCCAGGTGAACCATCCCGCGATCGCGCGCACACGATCCGGTTCGATGCGCGGGTAGGCGCGGGCGACGAGCTCGCCGAGGTGCGTGCGGGCCAGCTTGCGGCGGGCCTGCTCGCCGTCCAGCAGGTCGAACTCGTCGGCCCAGTCGAGAATGCTCTGCTCGATGACGTCGCGGAGCGGGGAGATCTCGGGCCGGAGGTCCAGCAGGGGGTGCCCCGGCGGCGGGGACAGGACCAGCTCGGTGGTCCGGTGGGACAACAAGGTCATGACACGACTCCTGCCGGTTCAGCGGCGTTCGAGCACGAGCGGCAGGTCACCGGGGGTGAGCTCCGCCTTCACGAACGGCTTCATCTCGTGGCCGGGAACGGCGGTGAGGCGCCACTTCGCGGCGATGGACGCGACGGCGATGGTCATCTCGTGGTTGGCCAGCACGTCACCGATGCACTTGCGGCTGCCACCGCTGAACGAGATCACGGCGTTGCGCGGCAGCTGCTTCAGCCGCTCGACCTCCCACCGGTCCGGCACGAACTCGTCCGGGTTCTCGAACACCGCCGGATCGCGGTGCAGCGCGTACGGGCTGAACAGGATGCTCGAACCAGCCGGGATCGGATGCCCCGCCAGCGTCGTGTCGGCGACCGCACGCCGGGTGATGAACCACACCGGCGGGTACATCCGCAGCGCCTCGTTGATGATCCTGTTGGTGTACGGCAGGTTCTGGTAGTCCTCGAACGTCGCGGTGCGGCCGTCCAGCACCCGGTCGACCTCCTCGTGCAGCCGCGCCTCGACCTCCGGGTGCCCGCTGAGCAACCAGAACGTCCACGCCAGCCCCGAGGCGGGCGTCTCGACACCGGCGGCGAGCACCGTCATCAGCTCGTCGCGGATCTGCTCGTCGGTCAGCCCCGCGCCGTCGGAGTCCCTGCCGGACAACAGGATCGACAGGATGTCGTCGCGCTCGCGGTCGTCCGCGCGGTAAGCGGCCACCATGTCCGCGATGACGTCGTCCAGGCGCTGCAACGCGGCACGGAAGTCCCTGTTCGCCTTGAGCGGCAACTCGTGGAGCAGCGGCAGCGGCAGGAACATCCGCCGGTACACGCCGTGCCAGACGATCGGGAACGACCGCTGCACCTCCGCGATGGCCGCGCCGCTGACCCGTTCGTCGGAGAACATGGCCTGCGCGGTGACCCGCGTGGTGAGCCTGCTCATCTCCTCCAGCACGTTCACCCGCGTACCCGGCTCCCAGGTGCCGGCCAGTTCGCCGACGTGGGACGCCATGACCGCCGTGTACCCGGCGATCCGCGACTTCTGGAACGCGGGCTGCACGAACGAGCGTTGTCGCTTGTGGACGGTTGAGCTGCAGGTGCCGATGCCGTCACCCAGGATGACGCGCATCTTGTCGATGAACTCCCCGCCCTTGTCGAACGTGCGCGGGTTCTGCAACACCTCCTGCACGACGTCGTGCGTCACCGCCATGTAGGCGATCTCCCGGCCCAGCCGCACCGTGACGAGGTCGCCCTGGTGCCGCAGCGCCGGCAGGAAGTTCAGCGGATCCGTGAAGATCTGCAGGGCGTTGCCGACCAGCGGCAGCCCGCCCGGCGCCGCACCCAGCCGGTACTCGGAACTCTCTTGCACCACCGTCATGGCAACTCCGATCGCAGGACGGACACGAACAGCTCGTTCGAACGGGAACTCGCGGCCCACGAGGATGAACAAGGGGCGGCACAAGGCCCATCCGGGGTATCTGGTGGTGAATGAACACGGTCGACGGCCGCTGTGGGGTACCTGCGATCGAGCTGTGCGCTTTCTTCCGGGTTCTCTTCCCCGGCGACCCGTCCCGGCACGACCCGGTCCGTCGCACGACGAGGCGCCGTGCGTTCAGGAGTCCGAATTGGACGAACGCACGGCACCGACGGGCGGGCGTCAGGTCGCGATGCGCACGGCGGCGAGGTCACGCCGCCCCGACAGGCCGAGCTTGCGGTAGCACGACGAGAGGTGGAACTCGACGCCGCGCACGGTCAGGCACAGCTTCGCCGCGATCTGCTTGTTGGTGCAGCCCGACTGGGCCAGGGACAGCACGCGGGTCTCCTGGTCGCTCAGCCTGACCTCGGCCGCGCGGGACAGGGTCGCGAGCAGTCGCTGCGCCTCGTGCACCTGGTGGTGGTGCCCCATCAGGGCGGCGACCTCCGCGGCGCGTTCCAGCCGTGGACGGGCCGCGGCCGAGCCCTCGGCCGCCAGCCTGCCGCCCAGCTCCAGCAACGCCTCGGGGAGCAGGAAGTGCGTGCCTCCCAGCTCCATCAGGCTGATCGAGTCCTCCAGCTCCGCGTTGTCCCCGGTCACGAGGCTCCTGGTGTGCAACGCGGTCCCCACGGCGTGCGGGGAACCCCAGCGGCGGGCCGCCGCGAGCTCCTCGGTGGCGAGTTCGGCGGCCAGGGCGCGGTTTCCCAGCCGCAGTGCGGCTTTCACCGCGGGTGGCCGCCACGTGACGAGGGCCGGGTTGTGCACGCCCGCCTCGGTGAGGCCGCGGCCCGCCTCCTGGAAGTCCTCGAGGCCGCGGGCGAATCGGCCGGCTCCGGTGTGCACGGCCCCGCGGGCCATCAGCAGCAGCGGGCGGTAGGTCGTGCGGCGGGCCAGCAAACGCTCGATGTCGTTCGTTTCCAGCAGGTGACGGGCGGCGGTGTGCTGTCTCGCCGCCACCAGGACGTGGGTGAGCCAGGCCAGCGCCAGGCAGCGGAGGTCCAGCGCGGTCGCGCGGTCGTGGACGACCCGGGTCAGCACGGCACGGGCCCGGTCCTGTTGTCCCAGCAAGAAGTCACAGCGGGCGCGGAGCAGTTCGACCACGGTCTCACCCCCTGCGCGCGCCGCCAGCTGCGAGGAGCGTTCGAGCTCGTGCAGGCGGGCGTCCAGCGCGTGGGGCGCCGCCGCGGCGAGCAGCGTCACCAGGCTCGTCCAGGTGCACGAGACGTGGGCCGCGCAGCCGGGGTCGTCCAACGCGGACTCCGCGTGGTGGATGGCGGCCGGTCGATCCGCTCCCGCGCGGACCAGGGCCAGCGCGGTGACGGCGTGACACGTCGCGTGGGACTCCCCCGACGCGAACCGCATGGCGGGAAACGCGGGCAGGGCAGGGTTCAACGCGATGACTGTGTCCACGGCGGAATCGCTTTCGGTGCGTGTTCACGCGACTGCGGAACGTTTTCTTGACCGATTGCGAAGTTAGCGGCGGGCCGTGCCGCCCCGGAAGCCCAGGAGCGGTTATGCGGAGCATAAGAAGATTCGATGCGACCTGCTCAAGGGGCGTTGAGCAGCGCGAACACCTAACGAGACGAAGGTGGTTCAGCAGTTCGCGCGAATCAAGACAGAGCCCCCAGGGCAAAAGCGAGATCCGGCCGTCCTGAGATGCCGAGTTTTTGGTAGACGCCGGACAGGTGGTGTTCGACCGTGCGCGTGGTGAGACAGAGCTGAGCGGCGATTTCCCGGTTGGAGAGACCGGAACGGGCCAGGCGGGCCGTCGTGATCTCCTGACTGCTCAACCGCCCACCGGCGGTGGTGCGCGCGGAGACGACGGCCTCGGTCGCCCGCGCGACCCGGTCGGCCCAGGTCACGTTGCCCGCACTGCGGGCCGCCTGCATCGCGGTGTCCAAAAGGGACTCGGCGTCGCGGAAGGACTGCCGTTCCCGCAGCAGCACCGCCAGGTCGTAACACATCCTCGTGCGCCCGCCCTGGGCGCGGCCGGCGGCGACCAGCTCGATCGCGTGCTGCAACCGCTGCATGCTGCGCTCGTCGGTGCGCGCGATGGCGAGCGCGTGCAGTGCCGTCGCGCGGCCCCACGGCGAGTTCCAGCGCTGCGCCGCCGCGTACTGCTCCTCCGCCAGCGCCACCGCGAGATCGGGCTGCCTCAACGCGGACGCGCACAGCGCCGCCCGCGCCTGCCACATCACCACCGAGGGGTTGCGCACTCCCAGCGAGGCGAGCACGCGACCGGCGTCGAGCAGGTCCTGCAGGGCGGGGCGGAACCGGCCGGCCGCGAGCCCCGCCGCGCCCCGCGCCGCCAGCAGGTGCGCCCGGTGCTCGGCGCCCCTCATCGCGCCGCGCAACCCGCGGGACTCCAGCAACGCCACCGCGCGGTCGGGATGGCCGAGTTCGGCCATCACCTCGACCAGCCAGGCGACGGCGAGCGAGGAACCCGTGCGCTCGACGACACCGGACAGCACCCCGTGCGCGTTGGTGAGGTCACCGGACAGCGCGAGCACACGGGCCAGCAGCAGCGGAACGACGGTCCGGTGCCGCGGAGATCGCGCGAGCACACGGCATTCGTCTTCGACCCGGTCCAGTTCCTCCGCGTGCAGGAGCACCAGCATGGAGTGCCAGAAGGTGTCCGGGTCGATCTCCCCCGCCAGCGCGAACGCCTCGTCCGCGTGCCGCACGGCGGCGGCGCGGTCGTGCCCGGCGTTCGCCAGGACCACGGCCCGTGCCGCCGCGCAACGCGCGAGGCCGACCACGTGAGACGGTGCAGGAGCGGGCGTGGACGCCGGAGGTCTGGGGCACTCGACGAGTTCCAGTGCCCGCGCACCGGACGCGCCGTCGAGCTCACCGAGCAGTGCCTCGTCGGCTTCCGCCCACCGTCCGGAGTGGACGAGCGAGGCGCGGCCGTTCACATCCGTGGACACGCACTCCATGAGAGCGTTTCCACCATCACTCGTCAAGCAACGGTGCGGGCGTTCACCGTCAACTCGTGCGCCTCCGTGTCCGCCTCCTCGATGCCGAAGCTCACGATGCGTGACGGGTGGAACCGGATGATCGGACCCTCCAGGCCGATCGCGGAACCGATCACCGAGTCCGTCGGCTCCTCGATCACCTCGGCACGTCCGCGCAGGTCGAGACAGCGCACCCGCCAAGGTTCGTAGGAGGCGATGTCGTCGACCACGAACGCGGCCCTGCCGTTGTCGGCGATGTTGCGGTACTTGCGGCTTCGTGCCATTCCGTAACCGCCGATGTCGATCGTGTCGGTGGCGGGGTTGTGACGGAAGTCCACGGGATTCGCCTGAAGGGTTCCATCCGGGTGAACGGTCGCGAGCCTACCGAGACGCTGACCGTCCAGGTAGTCCAGTTCCGCCTCGGTGAAGACGGACGGCCGCGGCTCGGGCGCGGTCACCGTCGCGTGCACGAGGAATCCACCGTTGACCCGGCCGGCCGGACCCGGCGGTGGCAGCCGGGAGAACGCCTCGGCGAGCACACCGCTCGCGACGAACTCGGCGTGCGAGCCGCCGTCGAGCCAGCCCGAGCAGTTCAGCAGTCCGGTGCCGTCGTCCTTGATGTTCGTGTGAGCGCCGACGATCCCGGCGGGAACACCGGCGCCGCCCTCCACCTCCTGCACGGCGTCGATCCACCGCCGCGCGCTCTCGTGGTCCGGCGCGTCGAACGTGTTGAGCGCGAAGTACGGCGCCTCTCCCAGCACCGGGGTCCCGCGGTGGCGCCGGTAGCGGACCCAGTCGGCCGGCGCGGGGACGTCACGGGACGACTGGCCGTAGAGCACCACCGCGCCGCTGATCACGTCGACGAGCACGGCCACGCTGTCGACGCCGGCGGGCCACCGGCCGGAGCGCACCTGGTCGAGGACGGCGGCGGCGTCCGTGCTCCCGGTGGGCTTGAGGAACACGGAGTCGGCGTGGTCGAGGAGGGAGGTCATGGTCGGGCTCCTGTCAGGCGGGGTAGGCGAGGGCGGCGCGGCCGTGCCGCAGGGCGAGCGACCACCAGGCGAGCTCGTCGAGCAGGGCGGTCACGGCGAGCTTGGCGTCGGCCTCGTCGCGCGGCCGGTCGCCGTCGAACGCGGTGGCACCACCGCGGAAGCTCACCGACTCCCGCACGGTCGTGGCGCGCAGTTCCGCGAACACCAGCCGCAACTGCTCGACGGCGCGCAGTCCGGCGCCGATCCCGCCGCCGTGGGAGACGAACCCGACGGGCTTCGCGCGCCACTCGGTGAGGTGCCAGTCGATGAAGTTCTTCAGCGCGGCCGGGAAGCTGCGGTTGTACTCGGGCGTCACCACGACGAACGCCTCGGCCTCGCTCAGCCGCGGCACCGACGTGGCCAGCACGTCGCGTTCGGCCTGGCCGGGCTGCCAGCTCGGGCCGGACGTGGTGAGCGGGAAGTCGGCCAGGTGCAGCACGTCGAGTTCGAACTCCGGCCGGGTGCGCACCTCGTCGGCGAACCAGCGGGCGATCGTCGCGCTGGTGGACTGCTCCCGTGCGCTGCCCACGATCAGGGCCAGCCGGACAGGGGGTGTGGTCATCTCTGTTCCTCTGCGTGGTTCGGGGTGGACAGGCTCGCGCCGAGGCCGACCACGGCCACGGCGGTCGTGAACAACACCGCCGGGTGTGGGCCGGCCAGCAGCAACGCGGTCGCGAGCGGGACCGTCGCCACGGCCCCGAGCTGCACGAGCAGCTGCACCGCGAGACCCGCGGCGGGCCGGTCCGGCGGGGCGACCGACGCGGTGGCGGCGACGTTCAGCGGGGCGAAGGACAGCAGGTAGGCCGCACCGAGCAGCACGGTCGCGCCCAGCAGGGCGACCGGCGTCGGGCTCAGCGCGGGCAACGCGCACCCCGCCACCGCGAGCACCGCCCCCGCCCGGATCGGCCTGGTGGTGCCGAACCGCTCGGCCAGCACCACCGAGAGGGCGAGGGTGACGAAGGCGGGCACGCACAGCAACGCGCTCTGCCACGGCGCCCAGCCGAACTGTTGCTGGAGCAGGAAGTTCGCCACCACGACCAGGGCGACCGAAGCTCCGTTGAGCGACGCCGCGCCGAGGGCGGCGCGCACGAGGGCGGACGGCAGCGGTACCGGCCGGGCAGGCGGCACGGGTGTGTCGGGCAGACACCGCAACCCCATCCCGAGCAGCACCACGGCCGCCGGGGCTGGGGCGAGCACGGCCAGCCGCCAGCTCCACTCCGCGAGCACCCCGGACAGCACCAGCCCCAGCGTCGCCCCGGCGGTGCCGAACGTCGCGTAGACGCGAGCCGCCCGCCGTTGCGCCGGGCCCGCCTCGAACGTCGCCCCGATCACCGCGCCCCCTGCCGGTGCGGTGATGCCCGCGCACACGCCCATCACGAACGTCGCCGCGACGAGAGCCCACAGAGCCGGGGCGAGGGCGGCCGCCGTGGCGGCGGCGGCGAACCCGGACAGCGCGGCGAGGTACGCCCGCCGCCGGCCCCAGCGCCGGGCGACCGGGCCGCCGCCGAGCAACGCGGCGGCGAACCCGGCCGGGAACGCGGTCAGCGCCCACTGGGCCGCCACGTTCCCGCCGAACTCGGCCCCGATGGACGGGAGCGCCACGCCGAGCAGCGCCACCACCAGCGAGTCGATCAGCAACGTGCCGGCCACCACCAGCAGCACGGCGCTCGCCCGAACGGACGTCTGGTGCGCCATCAGCCGAGCAGCGTCCCGCCGGTCGCGTCGACGAACGAGCCGGTCACCCAGCGGCCGTCGGGCGAGGCGAGGAACGCGATCACGGAGGCCACGTCGGCGGCGTCGCCGACCTTCTTGAACGCCGAGAGCTGTGCCATCTGCCGGGCGACCTCGGGGATGCCGAAGACGGGGTTGCCGTTGTCGGTGATGCCCGGCGCGACGCTGTTGACGGTGATGCCGCGCGGGGCGAGGAGCTTCGCGAGGTGCAGGGTGAGCTGCTCGATCGCGCCCTTGGTCATCGCGTACGCCGTCTGGTCGGGCGTGGCGACCCTGGTCAGGCCGGAGGAGATGTTGATGATCCGGCCGTTGTCGCGCATGACCGCGAGCGCGCGCTGGGCGATGAGGAACGGCGCCTGGGCGTTGACCGCGAAGAGCTGGTCCAGCTCCTCCTCGCTCGTCTGGTCGAACGGGGTGCCCATCGTCGCGGTGCCGGCGTTGTTGACCAGCACGTCCAGCGCGGCCGAACCCGCGCGCTCCTTGAGGCCTTCCTCGAGGCCGTGGAACAGGTCCTGCACGCCGCCGGACGTGCCGAGCACCGCGCGGACCGCGAACGCCGCGCCGCCGTCGGACTCGATCGTCTTCACGGTCTGCTCGGCCCCGTCGGCGTTCTCGGCGTAGTGGACGGCGACGAGCGCGCCCTCCGCGGCCAGGCGCACGGCCGTGGCCCGTCCGATGCCCCGGCTGGAACCGGTGACCAGTGCCGTCTTTCCTGCGAGCTTGCTCATGCGGGGAGGTCCTCTCAGATCATGGTCGCGACCGGGGAACCGCCGGCCAGCAACTGGCCCGCGTCCTCCAGCGCGATGAACGGGTTGAAGCGGGCGTGCCGGGTGCCGACCTCGAAGTCGCGCCAGAAGCGCTGCAACGGGTTGCCGGTGGCGAACGCCGACGCGCCGGCGAGGTCGAGGATCTTGCTCAGGGCCGTGCGACAGCCCGAGATCGCCGACGACATGTGCAGCCGGACGCGGACGCGGTCCTCGATCGCCATCACGTCGTCTTCTGGTGCGTCGTCGCACTCGTCCGCGACGAGCCAGAGGTGCTGGTAGGCGGTGTCGAGCAGGTGTTGCGCCTCGGCGAACCAGAGCCTGGCCGAGGGCGAGTCGACCGCCTGCCGGTAGACGGTGTCGCTGATCGGCTTGGCGGGCAACAGGTCCCGCACCAGGTCCAGGGCGCCGTGCGTGGCACCGACGAACACCGGTAGCGCGATCGCGATGGACTTCAGGACGTGCTGCGGCTTGGGCATGTTCGCGAACGTGCGGGCGCCCGGGTCGAACGTGGCGACCGACGCGCACTCGTCGGGTACGAACAGCTCGTCCACGCACGCGGTGTGGCTGCCGGTCCCCCGCATGCCGGCGAAGTCCCAGGTGCGGTCGACGGTGATCTCCTTGGCGGGGAACGAGAAGGAGACGCGGGTGGTCGTGGAGTCCGCCAGCGGCACGCCCCAGAACAGGACGCGGTCGGCGATCTCGCAGCCGGACGCGAACCCGCCCCTGCCGGTGAGCACGTACCCGCCGTCGACCGCACGGGCGGTGCTGCGGGAGTTGCCGACGCTGGACAGCAGCACGTCCGGGTTCTCGCGGAACACCTCGTCGCCGTACGTGCGCAACGCGAGCCGCGTGGAACTGGTGTTGAGCCCGACCAGCCAGGCGGTGGACGGGCAGGCCCGCGCCAGTTCCACGAGCACCTCGGACTGGGTGCGCATGCTCGCGCCCCAGCCGCCCAGTTCCGCGGGCACCTCCAGCCGGAACAGGCCTGCCTCCCGCACCGCCTCGACCACCTGCGGGGACAGCACGCTGCCGCGATCGGCCTCGGCGGCGTGCTCGGCCAGCAACGGGCGCAACGTCGCCGCACGGGCGACTGGGTCGGGCGGGTCGGAGGACATGACCGGACTCCTTCGGTGGGGCGGGGGTGGCGAGAACAGTTGTTCCAGGCCACGGACCGGACCGGCCACGTCGATGTGGCCTGGGACACACCGACGTTGCGGTGGTCCCACAGCAATGCCCCCGCCTGCTTGACCCGCCCGCGCACCGCTGCCGACGCTGGCTTCCGTCGCACTCCTCGCGACTTCTCCTCTCCTTGCCGGGCAAGGGGTTCACCAGCGACGGGAGTTCTCTTGTGGACGCTGCGGTGATCGTCGTGGGCGCCGGGCCCGCCGGACTGATGCTGGCCGGTGAGCTGCGGCTCGCCGGGGTCGGCGTGCTCGTGCTCGACCGGCTGGACGAGCGCACCGGCCAGTCACGCGGCATCGGCGCCACGACGCGGACGGTGGAGATCCTCGACGAACGCGGCCTGCTCGGCCGGTTCGGCCCGCTCGACACCGCGAACTTCGGCCACTTCGGCGGTGTTCCGCTCGACCTGTCGGTGCTCGGCGCCGCGCACGAACCCGCGAAGACCGTGCCGCAGTCGCAGATCGAGCTGGTGCTGGAGAAGTGGGCCGTCGGCCTGGGAGCCGACCTGCGCCGGGGCCACGAGGTCGTCGGCCTGACCCAGGACGACGACGGCGCCGAGGTCACCGTGTCCACAGTGGATGGTGAACGGACCTTGCGCGCCCGGTTCGTCGTGGGCTGCGACGGCGGCCGCAGCGCGGTCAGGAAACTCGCGGGCTTCGGCTTCCCCGGCACGGACGCGCGCCGGGAACTGCTGCTCGCCGACGTGCGCGACATCGAGGTCGCCCCGCGCATGACCGGGGAGAAGCTCGAACGCGGCATGGTGCTCGCGGGCCGCATGCCCGACGGCACGACGCGGCTGGTGGTGAGCGAGTACGGCGTGCGGCCCCGGCCCAGGCACCTCGCCGCCGGCTTCTCCGACGTCGCCGACGCGTGGCTGCGCGTCACGGGCGAGGACGTCTCCGCCGCGACACCGTTGTGGGCCAGCGCTTTCGGGGACGCCGCACGCCAGGCGGACCGCTACCGGATCGGCCGCGTGCTGCTCGCGGGCGACGCCGCGCACATCCACCTCGCCGCGGGCGGGCAGGGCATGAACACGAGCATCCAGGACTCGGTGAACCTCGGCTGGAAGCTCGCCGCGGTGGTGCGCGGGCGCGCTCCCGAGGAGTTGCTCGACACCTACCACGACGAGCGCCACCCCGTCGGCGCGCGGCTGCTGCAGGTCACGCGCGCCCAGGGCGAGCTGATGCTGTCCGGCCCGGAGGTCGTGCCGCTGCGGTCCGTCATCGCCGAACTGAGCACGTTGCCGGAGGTGCACGCGCACCTGGCCGCGGTGGTCAGCGGCCTGGAGATCCGCTACGACGTCGGCACCGGCACGAACCCGTTGCTGGGCAGGCGGATGCCGCGGTGGCGTGTCGGTGACGGCACCACCACCGAACTGCTGCGCGCGGGACGCGGAGTCCTGCTCGACCTCACCGGCAACGCCGTGCTGCGCGACCTCACGTTGCCGTGGACCAACCGCATCGACGTCGTCACCGCCGGCTCCGCGGACCGCGGCGCCACCACCGCCGTGCTGATCAGGCCGGACGGGCACGTCGCCTGGGCCGCGCCCGGCACCCACCACGACCTCCGCACCGCGCTCACGCGCTGGTTCGGCCCCTCCCGCTGAAAGGAACCCCCGATGGCCTTCACGATCGACGACCTGCGTTCGGTGCTGCGAGAAGGAGCCGGCGACGACGGCGGTCTCACCGAGGACCAGCTGGACACCGCGTTCTCCGACATCGGCTTCGAGTCCCTGCAGCTGCTGGAGGTCACCGTGCTGGTGCGCCAGCGGTTCGGCGTCGACCTCGACGACTCGGTGCTGACCGGGGTCGACACCCCGCGCGAGCTGATCGCCCTGGTCAACAAGGGACTCGCCACGGCGGCGAGCCGGTGAGCGCGCCCGTCGCCGTCGTCACCGGCGCGACCAGCGGCATCGGCCTGGCGGTGGCCCGCACGCTCGGCACGCAGGGCCACCGCGTCTTCCTCGGTGCCCGCACGGCCGACGACGTCGCCGCCACCGTGAAAGCGTTGCAGGAAGAGGGACTCGACGCGGACGGCACGACCGTGGACGTCGGAGACGCCACACAGGTCCTGGCGTTCGCACAGGCCGCGAACGACCGGTGGGGCCGCATCGACGTGCTCGTCAACAACGCCGGTCGCAGCGGTGGCGGCATCACCAAGGACCTCTCCGACGAGGTGTGGGACGACGTCGTCAACGTCAACCTCAACAGCGTCTTCCGCATGAGCAGGGCGGTGCTGCGCGTCGGCGGCATGCTGGAGCGCGGGCGCGGGCGGATCATCAACATCGCCTCGACCGCCGGGAAACAGGGTGTCGTGTGGGCGGCGCCGTACTCCGCGTCCAAGCACGGGGTCGTCGGCTTCACCAAGTCGCTGGGCAACGAGCTCGGCCCCACCGGCGTGACCGTCAACGCCGTGTGCCCCGGTTACGTCGAAACCCCCATGGCGCAGAAGATCCGGCGCAACCACGCCACCGCGTTCGACACCACCGAGGACAAGATCCACGCCAAGTTCACCGCCAAGATCCCGCTCGGCCGCTACGGCACGCCGGAGGAGGTCGCCGGTCTCGTCGGCTACCTCGCCTCCGACGCGGCGGCCTCGATCACCGCGCAGGCGCTCAACGTCTGCGGCGGGCTCGGCAACTTCTGACCCCAGGGAGACGATGACCATGGCCACCGCCAGGGTGGAACACGAGATCACGGTGTCGGCGCACGCGCGCGACGTCTACGACCTGCTCGCGAACGCGGTCGAATGGCCGAGGGTGTTCCCGCCGACCGTGCACGTCGAGCAACTCGAACGCGGTGAGGGCACCGAGCGGTTGCGCATCTGGGCCACCGCGCACGGCGACGTGCGCGACTGGACGTCCCGTCGCACGCTCGACGCGGACGCGCTCACCATCACGTTCCGGCAGGAGGTCTCTCCCGCGCCGGTCGAGTTCATGAGCGGTGGCTGGATCGTGGAACCGTTGTCCGCCGACGAGTGCCGCGTCCGGCTGCTGCACGAGTTCCGCGCGATCGACGACGACCCCGACGACCTCGCCCGCATCTCCGCCGCCGTGGACGCGAACTCCCGCAGCGAACTGGCGTCGCTCAAGTCCACGGCCGAGTTCGCCGTGTCCGCACGCGACCTCACGTTCTCGTTCGCGGACAGCCTGCACGTCAACGGTTCCGCCGACCAGGCCCGCGAGTTCATCCGGGACGCGGCGCGGTGGCCGGACCGCCTGCCGCACGTCGCGTCGGTCGACCTGACCGAACTGCCCGACGGCGTCCAGACGCTGGAGATGCGGACCCGCTCGCACGACGGCAGCACGCACACCACCAGGTCGCACCGCGTGTGCCTGCCGGACAAGATCGCCTACAAGCAGGTCACCCTGCCCGCGTCGCTCGTCGCGCACACCGGCTGCTGGACGTTCGAGCCCGACGGCGACGGCGTGCTGGTCACCTCGCACCACTCGGTCGTGATCAGCAGGAACGCGATCACCGAGGTGCTCGGGCCGGACGGCGACGCCGCGTCCGCCCGCAAGCTGGTGCGCGACGCGCTGGGCGGCAACAGCCGGGCCACGCTGCAGCACGCCAAGCAGCACGTCGAGCAGCAGGCCGAGGCGGCCTGAGCATGGCGAAGCGGGTCGCACGCAGCCAGGTGGTGGTCGTCGGTGCCGGACCGGTCGGCCTCCTGCTCGCCACCGAGCTGCGGCTGGGCGGGGCCGAGGTGGTCGTGCTGGAGGCCGGGAGCGAGCCGTCGACCGAGTCCCGTGCGTCCACCCTGCACGCGCGCAGCGCCGGCTTCCTCGCGGGCCGCGGGGTGCTCGGCGAGCAGGTGCCCAACGACCCGCGCGGGCACTACGGCGGCATCGCGCTCGACCTCTCGACGCCCGTGACCGCGCACCCCGGCCAGTGGAAGGTGTTGCAGGCGGACCTGGCACGGCGGCTGGAGGAACGGGCGGTCGCGCTGGGGGCGGACGTGCGGCGCGGCGAACGGGTGCGCAAGCTCGTGCGGCACGACGACTCGGTGGAAGTGCGCACCAGCACCAAGTTGCGGGTGCACGCGGATTACGTGGTGGCGTGCGACGGTGAGGACAGCACGGTCCGGGACCTGGCGGGAGTGCCGTTCGAGGGCACCCCCGCCACCCTGGCGATGATCCGCGCCGACGTCGACGGGATCGACGTCCCCGCGCGCCGGTTCACCCGGCTGGCCAGGGGTGTGGTGACCTCGGGCCGCTTGCCCAACGGCGTCACGCGGCTGATGGTGCACGAGTTCGGCGCGGATCCCGGTGCGTCGTTCGACGACCTCGTCGCGGTGTGGCGGCGGGTCACCGGTGAGGACATCAGCGCCGGAACCCCGTTGTGGGTCAACAGGTTCGACGACGAGGCACGCCAGGTCACCCGGTACCGCGACGGCCGGGTGCTCTTCGCCGGTGACGCCGCGCACCGGCAGCTGCCGATCGGCGGTCAGTCGCTCAACCTCGGCCTGCTCGACGCGGCGAACCTCGGCTGGAAGCTCGCCGCCGTCGTCACCGGGCACTCCCCCGTCGCGTTGCTCGACACCTACCACGACGAACGGCACGCGGCCGGAGTCCGCGCGCTGTCCTCGGTCCGCGCCCAGGCCCGCCTGTTGTTCGGCGGCAGCGAGATCGATCCGCTGCGGGAGGTCTTCGGCGAGCTGATCGGCCTGCCGACCGCGCGCGAGCACCTCGCACGGGTGGTCGCCGGGCTGAGCGGGGGCAGGCCGTCCCCTCCCGGTTCGATCACCGCGTCCGGCGCCGCCGTCGCGTTGGTGCGCGCGGACGACGGGCTGCGGCAGGCGGTCGCGCGCCGGCCGCGGATCGTCGTCGTCGAGTCGGACGTCACCGCGCTGGTCAGGCCCGACGGCGAGATCGCGTGGCAGCCGGGTGACGACGAGGACGTGACGGTGGTGCTGGACCGCTGGTTCGGCCGTCCCCGGACCCTCGCCGTCACCCCTCGCACCCACAGCCGGGTGCTCGGCGTCGGCGCCTACCGGCCCCGGCGTTCGGTGCCCAACAGCGAGATCCGGACGTTGATCGACACCACCGAGGAGTGGATCGAGACGCGGTCGGGCATCGTCACGCGTGGATTCGCCGCCGCCGACGAGACGTTGCCGATGATGGGCGCCGAGGCCGCCACCGAGGCGATCAAGCGCGCTGGCCTGAACGCCGACCGGATCGACCACGTCATCGCCGCGACCTCGTCCAACAAGGTGCACATGCCCGCGCTCGCCACCGTTGTGGCACAACAGGTCGGCGCGCACACCGCGAGCGGGTTCGACCTCAACGCCGCGTGCGCGAGCTTCGGGCACGCACTGGCGGTGGCGAGCGACGCGGTGTGCTCGGGACAGGCGGAGAACGTGCTCGTGGTCGGCGTCGAGCGGATGCGCGACATCGTCGACCCGCACGACCGCGGCACGTCGTTCCTGTTCGCGGACGGCGCGGGCGCCGTGGTCGTCGGCCGGTCCGCCGAACCGGGCATCGGTCCGGCGGTGCGCGGGGCGAGCCAGGACTCGCTGGAGGCCGTGCGGATGGACGAGTCGTGGCTGCGCATGGACGGGCGCCGGGTCTTCCGGTGGTCGATGACCGACGTGCTGCCCGCCGCCGCCCGCGCCGTCGCGGCCGCCGGACTGACCCCCGCCGACATCGCCGCTTTCGTGCCGCACCAGGCGAACGCGCGGATGATCACGATCATGGCGGCCGAGCTGGGACTCCGGCCGGGCGCGGCGGTCGCGTTCGACGTGCGGCGCAGCGGCAACACCTCGGCCGCGTCCATCCCGCTGGCACTGCACGCGTTGCTGGAGGAAGGCGCGGTCGGCAGCGGCGAACCGGCACTGCTGATGGGGTTCGGGTCCGGTCTCGGCTACTGCGGTCAGGTGGTGCTGACGCCGTGACGCCAGAACAGTTCGCTCAGGTCATCGGGCACACGCGCGCCACCGTGCCGCCCACGTTCGTGATCGGGCCCGTGCTCGAAGCCGTCGAGGAACTGGTGCGGGGCGACGACCTCGGCCTCGACTACGACCGGATCGTGCACCGCGCCCAGCGGATCCACCACCTCCGCCCGTGCACGGACCGGGTGGAGGTGCGGGCACGCACGCTGGACGTGCGTTCGTTCCGCGGCAACGTGATAGGCCGCTTCTCGGTGGAGTTGCACGACGACGCCGGAGTGGTGTGCTCGGCGCTCACCACGCTCGTCCAGGGCGGAGCACCGGCGGCCCCCGGCAAGGCCACCGAGGCCGTGCCGCTCGGCCGGGTGTTCGTCGACCAGGACCTCGTCACGCGCTACGCCGACGCCTCCGGTGATCACAACCCGATCCACCTCGACCCGGCCGCGGCCCGTGCGGCCGGGTTTCCCGGCGTGATCGCGCACGGCATGCTCACCGCCGGCCTCGCCCTGAGCCTCGTCCCCCGGGACCTCACCTGGTTCGAGGCCGTGTTCACCCAGCCCGTCGTCGTCGGCTCCGGGGTCCACCTGGACGTCGGCGCGCGGGCGGGCCGCGACGCCGTCGAGATCGTCGTCGCGTGCGACGGCGTCGCGGTCGCGCACGTGCGCACCGACCTCAGTCCCGCAGCACTCACGGAATGGAACGGAAGTACGCCATGACCACGCTCTCCCCGCCCTCGGCGCTGTTCGGTCCCGAGTACACGCAGAACCCCTACCCCGTGTACGCGTGGCTGCGCGAGCACTCGCCGATCCACGAGTTCCGTTTCCCCATCGGGGACGTCCGGATGTGGATGGTCACGCGGTACGACGACGTGCGCGCGTTGCTGGGCGACACCAGGTTCAGCACCGAGGGCCGCAAGTGGGGCAGCGAGGCGTTCAACGCGCTGGGTCTCACCGCGGGCACCGGAAGCCTGCTGGAGGACGGCATCTCGGTCGTCGACGCGCCCGCCCACACCCGCCTGCGCCGCGTCGCGATGGGCGCGTTCACCCCGCGCCGCATCGCCACGTGGCGCGACACCATCAGCCGGATCGTGAACGAGACGCTCGACGCGTGCGCGCGCAAGGGCGAGATCGACGTGCTCGACGACTACGCCGGCGTGATCTCCTCGACCGTGCTCGCGGAGATCCTCGGCATCCGCATCGAACGGCACGCGGAGCTCGTCGAGAACCTCTCCCGCTGCTTCCCCGCCGACCCGGCGCTGCAGGCCGAGGTGCCCCAGGCGTTCAGCGCGATCTGCGACTACGCGGCGGACATCGTCGCGGAGAAGCGCCTGTCCCCCGGAGACGACCTCACCACGGCGCTGCTCGACGGCACCGAAGGCGGCGAACGGCTCACCGACGACGAGGTGGTCGCGATGGTCGCGTCCATCGCGCTGGGCGGCGGCGACACCATCCGGGCGTTCCTCGGCAGCGCGATCCTGGCGTTGATCGACCACCCCGGCCAGCGGGACCTGCTGGTCGCCGACCCTTCTCTGGCGCCGGCGGCGGTCGAGGAGTTCGTCCGCTACGACGCGCCGTTCACGACCGTGATGTTCCGGCTGGCCAAGGAGGACGTCACGCACGGCGGCGTCACGATCCCGGCCGGAGACGCGGTGATCATGTGCCAGGCGGCCGCGAACCGCGACCCGGCGAGGTTCACCGACCCCGACCGGCTCGACCTGCTGCGGGAGAACAACCGCCACCTGGGCTGGGGGCACGGCATCCACAACTGCATGGGCGCGGCACTGGCGAGGCTCGAGGGTGAGATCGCCGTGCCCGCGTTCTTCCGTCGTTTTCCGGACCTGCGGCTCGTCGGTGACCGCGCGGACGTCCGGTTCATCGAGAGCTTCGCGTTGCGCCGCATCGACTCCCTGCACGTCGAAGTCCTCTGAGGACATGCGAAGGAGGGGCCACCGGCCGGTGGCCCCTCCTTCGCGTGTCCTCACCAGGCGACGGGCAGCTTCAGCGGTCCCCGCAACAACGTCCGCGACTTCCACTCGACCTCACCCGCGAGTCGCAGTCCTGGCAGGTGGACGACGATCGCGCGCAGGGTCTCCTGCAGCTCCAGGCGTGCGAGCTGCGCCCCCAGGCAGTGGTGGATGCCGTGCCCGAAACCGACGTGCTGGTTGCCGGGGCGGTCGAACCTGATCTCGTCCGGGTCGGCGAACCGGGCGGCGTCGCGGTTCGCCGAGCTGATCTCCACCAGCACCGGCTCCCCCGCGCGCACGAGCGTGCCGCCGACCTCGACGTCCTCGGTGGCGTAGCGGGCGAACACCGCGTCGACGTTGAGCGGCACGAACCGCATCAGCTCCTCGACGGCGTCCGGGATGACCGAGTGGTCCGCGGCGATCCGCTCGAGCAGTTCCGGGCGTTCCAGCAGCACGTGCACGAAGTTCGGGATCTGCGTGGACGTGCTCTCGTGGCCCGCCACCAGCAGCTGCACGCACAGGATCAGCAGTTCCTGCTCGCTGAGCCGGTCACCGTCGTCGCGGGCCTGGATCAGCAACGACATCAGGTCGTCGGCCGGTTCCGCGCGGCGCCGGGTGATCAGGCCGGTGATGTAGCCGGCCATCTCGCCGAAGTGCCGGGCGGTCTCGTCGGCGGTGAGCGTCATGGACACCATCGCGTTGGTCCACACGGCGAACCGCTCGCGGTCCTCCAGCGGCACGCCGAGCATCGAGCAGATCACCCGCACCGGCAGCGGCAGGGCGTAGTCCTCGATCAGCTCGGCGGGCGCGCCCTTGGCCTTCATCGCGCCGACGAGCTCCTCGGCGATCGCGCGCACGGCGGGGCGTTGCAGCTCGACGCGGCGCGGGGTGAACGCCTGCGCGAGCAGCACCCGCAACCGGGTGTGCTGCGGGGCGTCCATCGACAGCAGGCCGTCCGGGCGCGGTGCCTCGGTGGTCCTGGGCTCGTCGCGTTCGCGGCCCATCGCGCGGCTGAACCGGCGGTCGCCCAGGACCGCCTTGACGTCCTCGTAGCGCGTGGCGAGCCAGGCCTGCTCCCCGTGCGGGGGCTGGACCCTGGTCAGGCCCTTCGCGGTGCGCACGCGGGCGTAGCGCGGGTCCAGTTCCAGCCCGGTGGCGGCACCGAACGGGTAGTCCAGCACCTCCTGCGTCTCGGTGGTCATCTTCCTGCCTCTCCTGCGACGGGGTGTTCCACACCGGTGACCTCGACGGCCTCCATCGGGCAGCACCGGGCGACGTCCTGCACGAGCGCCACGTCGTCCGGTGGTCGCACGACCGGCACCAGCGGGACGGAGTAACCGTTGCTCGTGACGCGGAAGTGCTCCGGCGCCATGCCGGAGCACAACCCGAGACCGCGGCAGCGCCCGCGGTCGACCCGGACCTCGACGGGCACCTAGCTCGCCTGCTTCAGCCGCGAGTTGACGAAGTCCAGCGCCTGGCGCGGCGTCTCGATCGTCTCGATGTCGTCGTCGCTGATCTCGATGCCGGTGTCGTCCTGCAGCCGGGTCATCAGCTCGTAGACGGCGAGCGAGTCGTAGCCCAGGTCGGCGAACGCGTGGTCGGCGGACCGGGCGGTGACGGCCTCGCCCTCCCCCGCGCCGAGGCACTTGTGGATGGTCTCGATCAGGTCGTCGAGGGTGAAGGTGCTCATGGTGGTCCTCTGTTCCGATTTCAGGGGGCCAGGACGACCTGGCCGCAGTAGGTGAGTCCGGCGCCGAACCCGAGCAGCAGCACGGGGTCGCCGGTCCTGACGGTCCCCTCCTCGACGAGCCGGCACAGCGCGAGCGGCACCGACGCCGCCGAGGTGTTGCCGGTCTCGCGGATGTCGCGGGCGACCACTGTGGACGGTGGGAGTCCCAGTTCCGCCACCAGGATGTCGAGCATCCGCTCGTTGGCCTGGTGCGGTACGAACGCGGCGAGGTCCCCGACCCCGACACCGGCCTCGGTCAGCGCGAGCCGGGCACCGTCGAGCACGTCGGCCATCGCCCAGCGGAACACGCGCATGCCGTTCATCCGCAACGTCGCACCGCCTTCCCGCGGGGCTTCTTCGTAGTCGCCCCAAAGAGAAGACATGCGCACGGCCTCGACGGAGTCGATGTCCGAACCGGACACCGACGGACCGATGCCGGGTTCCGCGGACGGCCCGACGACGGCGGCTCCGGCGCCGTCCGCGAACAGGAACGACGTGCCCTTGTCGTGCTCGTCGACGATGTCGCGCATCCGCTCGACGCCGATCACCAGCACGTGGTCCGCCTCGCCGACGCTGACCGCGTCGCTCGCGAGCGCCAGCGCGTAGCAGAAGCCGGCGCACGCGGCGTTCACGTCGAACCCGGACGCGTTGACCACGCCCAGGTCGCGCGCCACCGCGTTGGCGACCGCCGGCACGCGCACCTGGTTGGAGCAGGTCGCCACGATCACGCGGCTGACCCGGTCCGCCGGGACGCCCGCGCGGTCGAGGGCCCGCCGTCCCGCCGCCACCGCCATGGACAGCACGGTCTCGTCCGGCGCGGCGAACCGGCGGGAGGCGATGCCCGACCGCGATTCGATCCACCGGGCGCCCAGGCGCAGCGTCGCGCCGATCTCCTCGTTCGACACGGTGGTGCGCGGCCGGTAGGAGCCCATGCCGAGCACCGCGCTGTGCCGTCGTGGTCTGGTCTTCAGTCGCACGGTTCCACCCTCAGCGCGTGGGCAGGCCGCCGCGCACGACGACCGCCGAGTTGAACCCGCCGATGCCGCGCGCGAGCACGACGGCGGTCCGCAACCGGGCCACCATCGGCGATCCGGTGACGAGTTCGATGTCGTACCGCGGTGAGCGCTCGACGTGCGGGGTCGGCGGGACCACACCGTCGCGGATGGACAGCAGTGCCGTCGCGACGTCGAGCGAACCGCCGCCCGCGTTGAGCCGTCCGGTCGCGGTCTTCGGCGCGGTCACGGGAACCTGGCCCGCTCCGAACACGTCGCTGATCACCTGGGCCTCGATCGCGTCGAGCTCGGGCACGCCCGCGGCATCGGCGAACACGACGTCGACCTCCGTGGGCGAGACCTCCGCGTCGTCGAGCGCGAGCTCGACCGCACGACGCAGGGCGGGCTCGCGACCGCTGCCGGGACGCGGGTCCATCGTGGCCGCGTACCCGGCGAGGTGGCCGTAGACCTGGTGCGCGCCACGGGCGAGCGCGTTCTCGGGCGTCTCCATCACCAGCAACGCGCCGCCCTCGCCGAACACGTGCCCGGCCGCCCGGTCGTCGAACGGCAGGTACGCGCGGTCGGGGTCGTCGCCGGTGCTCAGCCGTCCGGTCGCGAGCTGTGACACCAGGCCGAACGAGCAGATCGACGAGTCGACGCCGCCCGCGAGCACCGCCGAGCAGTCCCTGCGCAGCTGCCGTCGTGCCTGGCCGAGGGCGTCGAGGCCGCCGGCCGCGTCGCTCACGACCACACCGCACGCGCCGCGCAGGCCGTTGCGGATCGAGATCTGGCCGCTGTTGACCGCGTAGAACCACGCGTAGGACTGGTAGGCGCTGACGTGCTTGTTGCCGCGGCTCCACATGCTCTGCATGACCCGCTGACCGAACTCGAACCCGCCGGTCGAGCTGGCGGTCACCACGCCGGTGCGCAGCGAGTCCGCCTGCTCCGGCACGATGCCCGCGTCCTCGAACGCCCAGTCCGCGGCGGCGAGCGCCAGCTGGGTCATGAGATCGGTCTGCGGCAACAACTTGCCCGGCAGGTGCTCGGCCGGGTCGAAGTCGTGGATCTCGCCGGCGAGCGTCGCCGGGTAGACGTCCGGGTCGAACCGGGTGATCCGACCGAGACCGCTCTTGCCCGCGAGCGTCGCGGTCCAGTACGCCTCGACGCCGAGGCCCGTCGGCGCGGTGATGCCCAGGCCCGTGATCACTGGGGTCATGCGGCTGCCCTCCCGGGTTCGTGCAACACGAGTGCGCTCTGGAACCCGCCGAACCCGCTGCCGACGCACACGACCACGTCGGTGCGCCGGTCCCTGGCCGTCAGCGGCACGTAGTCGAGGTCCAGCGCGGGATCCTGCTCGTGCAGGTTCGCGGTCGGCGGCACGACGTCGTTCTGCATGGCCAGGAGGCAGGCCACCGCCTCGATCGACCCGATGGCGCCCAGCGAGTGGCCGATCATCGACTTGATCGAGCTGACCGGCGTCCGGTAGGCGTGGTCTCCCAGCGCGTGCTTGAACGCGGCCGTCTCGTGCACGTCGTTCTGCTTGGTGGCGGTGCCGTGGGCGTTGACGTAGTCGACCTGGTCCGCGTTGACCCGCGCCTCGCCGAGTGCCGCCGTGATCGCCGCCGCCATCTCCGCGCCGTCGGCCTTGAGGCCGGTCATGTGGAACGCGTTGGCGTACGTGGCGTACCCGCCGATCTCGGCGTAGATCCTCGCGCCACGCCGTTTCGCGCTCTCGTACTCCTCGAGCACGAGGCCCGCGCCGCCTTCGCCGAGCACGAAACCGTTGCGAGAGCGGTCGTACGGGCGGGACGCGGTCTCCGGGGAGTCGTTGTGGACGCTGGTCGCCTTCACCGCGTCGAAGCACGCCGACGTGATCGGGGTGATCGGCGCGTCGGCCGCGCCCGTGACCACGACGTCCGCCGACCCGTCCCGGATGAGCTGCGCGGCGTACCCGAGCACGTCGATGCCGGACGTGCATCCCGTGGACACCAGCGATCCCGGCCCCTGCGCGCCGACGTCGTTCGCGACCTCCTGCACGAACGAGCTCGGCACGACGTAGTTGTAGAGGTGCGGCGCGGCGTAGCGGTGGTCGACGAGGTCGAGCTGACCGTCGTCGCTGAGCACCCGGTACTCCGACTCCAGCCCGATCGACCCGCCGACCGCGCTGCCGTAGGCCACGGCCACCCGGTACGGGTCGGTGCGCGCGAGGTCGATCCCGCTGTCGGCGACCGCCTGCCGGGTGCTCACCACGGCGAACTGCGCGGCGCGGTCCATGCGGCGGACCTCCGGTGGCCGCAACCCGTTGGCGTAGGGGTCGAAGTCCACCTCGGCCGCCACCTGGGACCGGTACGGGCCGGGGTCGAACAGCGAGAGGCGGCGCGTGGCCGTGCGTCCCTCGCTCAACAGGGACCAGAAGGCGTCTGCGCCGACGCCGCCGGGCGCGACCACGCCGAGCCCGGTGACGACGACCCGGCGGCGGTTCATCAGGAACGCTCCCAGTGGTAGAACCGCGTCGCCATCGCGTCCGCCGGCGACCGCCAGGTCTCGGGGTTGTAGGCCTCGACGAACGGGCGCATGTCCGCGCTGATCTGCTGGAAGCGCGGTTCCGTGCGCGCCGCCTCGATGGCCTGCTTGCCGTCCTCCGAAGCGAAGTCCTGCAGGTGGAAGTACAGGTCGTGGTAGCCGAAGAGCTGGCGCCGCAGCGTGCCCATCCGCTCCGGCATGTCGGAGTCGTCGAACTCCCCGAACAACTTCGCGATGTCGGGCTGGTGCCGCGGGTCGAACCGGGCGACGATCAACGTGCTGTACATGCGACCTCCACGCGTGGGCTGTCTCGAACCGATGGCCGAAGGATGTGCCTGCTCAGGGCGGCCCGACAACGAATGCGGTCGTTTGCTGTGGTCCCACCGAAACGGCCGGGTGACCTGCGACACACGTATGGCCGAAGGATGCGCCGCGTGATCAATCGGGCACGCTATGGTGAACTTCGGCGCAGGCGGCTGGAGGCGGGCGAGTGGCGGAAGACGACAAGCCCTCCGGCCCGGACTGGGGCCGGATCGACCTGAACCTCTTCATCCCGCTCAACGCACTGCTGATCGAGCGCAACGTCACCAAGGCCGCGGAACGCATCTTCGTCACTCAGCCCGCGATGAGCGCGGCGCTCGCCAAGCTGCGCCGGGTGTTCGACGACCCGCTGCTCGTGCGCGACGGCCGCGAGCTCGTGCTCACCTCGTTCGCCGAGTCGTTGCGCGTTCCCGTGCAGCAGTTGCTGTTCTCCGCACGCGACATGCTGATGTCGAACCAGCACTTCGACCCGGCGACGGACAGCCGCGCCTTCACGATCGTCGCGAGCGACTACACGGCCGCGGTCCTGCTGGCGCCGCTGCTGCCCAGGCTCATCGAGGAGGCCCCCGGGGTGCGGATCAAGATCGCGCAACCGCGGGGGGACCACGTCGACCAGGTGCGTTCCGGCCGGTGCGACCTGCTGTTCTGGCCGTCGCACTTCCCGACGCCCGAACTGGAGAGGTTTCCGCACGCGGGCCTGTTCACCGACGACTTCGTCCTGGTCGGTGCGCGGGGGATGGCGTCGTTCGACCGGCCGCTGACCGAGCAGGACCTGGCCACGACGCCCAGCGTGCGCCTCGCGTCGATCACCAGTCCCGAGGAGACCCTCGACCCGATCACCGCGGAGTCGGCACCGGCCGCGGTGGCGACCGTCAGCACGTTCGCCCTGGCGCTGGAGATGGTGGCCCGCACCGATCTCGTCACGACGATCCAGCGGCGCCTGTTCGAGCAGAAGCGGGAGTCGCTCGGCCTGGAGGAGGTCGAGGTCGCGGCGACGTTGCCCTCGCTGACGATGACGATGTACTGGCACCCGCGCAGCGAACGTTCCCCTGCCCACCAGTGGCTCCGGTCCCGGATCCGGCAGGCGGCCGCCGCACTCGACGACTGAGTGGCGCTCCGCCGGGAAGCACCTCGGCAGCGCAGGTTTCCGGTCGAGTCGCGCGACCGACTCGGCGACGCACCAGGTCGTGGGTGGACGACCGGTCAGCGTTGGCGGTCGTGCGGTTGTTCCACCGCGACGACCCCGGTGCGCGACTGCGCGCGAAGGCCGGAGACGAGGCCCGTCAGCCAGGTGACCGTGGGTTCCGCGACTTTCCCCGCGGCGACCCCGCTCGCGTCGGTCATCGCGTCGATCGACGCGAGGTACCAGCCGAGCGCCTTGAGCCACGACGTCACCTGGGGCGTCGTCAGCCGCACCGCTCCCCCGGAGTGCGGCAGCGTGGTGAGCTTCTCCCGCACGTGCCGGACCGCCTCGGCGACGCACCGGACCTCCTGGCACGCCAGCACCCAGTCCGGTTCCGCCGCACCGATCTCGCAGCGCAGGATCGCGAGGATCCGCGGGTCGTCCGTGGCGGTGGAGGGGATCGACGCCGACCCGGACCACGACTCGTAGGAGCCCGCCCGGTGCTCCAGCAGCTTCAGCAGGCTCTCGCCGTAGCCGCGCAGCACCTCGACCTCGAACTCGTCCAGGTACCCGACCACCTCGTCGCCGCAGCGATCCCAGCAGATCATCGTGTCATTGGAGCGGTGAACACCGCCGCGCCCGGTGTTTTCGCGGCATCGGGAGACCGACGGCAGGGATCCGTGCCCCTGCGCACGACCTCATCCGCCTTCCGGACCACGGTTCTCCCGCAGCGCCGCCAGCCGGGCTCGTGCGGCCGCCACGACGTCCTCCGACGATTCCGCCGCCTCCCGGGCGACGCGGTGCACGAGCGACGCGATGGTGTTCTCGTGCTCTTCTTCCGATGACACGGAACTCTCCTGACACTCCGTTGTGGACGGTCAGCGGCGCTTGACCGAGACACCCGCGAGGACCGCGTCGCGGGGGACGGCGGGGTCCACGAGACGGGGCCGCAGACCGGGCCAGACGTGCGGGAGGGCGACGACTCCGGGTTTGACGAGGGTCGTTCCCCCGAACATCGCGCGGACGCCGGCGATCTCCCGATGGCACAACGATCCCCTGCCTGCGGTCAGCAGGGAGGCGGCCGTCGCGCGGTGCGGGCCGGCGAAGCCCGGTGCCCGGTGGGTGATCGCGAACATGCTGTCCGCGGCCAGTTCCGCGGCGTAGCGCGTCATGGTCCGCTCGGCGTCGTCCTCGGCGCCGAGCAGGTCGAGCACGCCCACCGCGAGCACCCCGACCGGCCGGTCCAGGTCCAGCCAGCCGTTGCCCGCGCAGGTGACGAGCACCCCGTCCACGTCCACGAGGTCGGCGTGCAGGTAGTGGCCCGAGCCGCTGTCGCGCAACAGCAGGCTGCCGTGCTCGACCGCCGCGAGGTCGTGGTCGACGTGCACGACGACGGTTCCGCGTTCCAGGTAGGACGCGACGTCGTGCACCCCGCCCCACGACGGCAGCCCCGCCCCCAGGTCGAGGAACTGGCGGATCCCACGCCGCAACATCATCAGCACCGCGTCGTTGAGGAAGTCGCGTTCGAGGCGCAACAGCCGGCGTACCAACGGAACCGCGCTGGAGTGCGCCTGCGCGAACTCGCGGTCGAACGCGAAACCGTGGTGCCCGCCGAGCAGGTGGTCGTGCACGCGCGCCGCCGATGCGAGGACCTCGGACCTCAGGTCCAGATCCGATGTGTTCCTGTTCTCGGCCAACGCCGCCTCCCCCTGTCGCGAGGAGTCGAACGTAGGTCGGCCGCCGCCACCCCACCAGCCGGCTGCCCGTTCGTCCGACGACCTCGGCACGTTGCAACCAGCCCGGCTTTCCCCGCTGCACCAAAAGAAGCGATTTCTTCCCGAACCTCCCGAGTTCGTCGCCGAAGCCTCAAGTCCGGCCTAGCGTCACCTCGTACCGCGCCGTGCGGAGCCGCGGCGGGGACTCGAGGAGGCGACGGTGGCGACCCACAGCGCGATCGCGGCGCGCAGCAGCGCGCGGTGGTACCGGGAGAAGATGGCCTGGGACACCCGGAAGGCGGACAACGCCGTCCACCTCCACCTCGGGTCGGGCACGGTGGCGTTCGACGTGCCCGGCGACCGGATGATCCACGTGCACGAACTGTTGCTGCGCCACGACGTCAGCACGCCCGTGATGACCGTGACGAGCGCGCTCGAGGTCCGCGGCGTGTTCCTGGCGGAGGCGGACGGCGGTGTGCTCGGCCAGTTCCAGATGCCGGTCGGCGTCTCGTACCTGACGTGTCCCGGCGTGGTCGAACTGCCGCTGCTCGACCGGCTCGGGCAGCACCGCAAGTGGTTCGTCGCCCCGGATCCCGAGTCGAGGTGGCTGTTCCCGGCGAGCGCCGTGCTCGACGCGATCATCGCCGCGACCCGGCCGTCGTCGCGACCGCGGTGGCGAGCCGAGCGCCCGGCGCCCCGGCAGTTGATCGGCTGACGGCAGACCACGGTGCCCGCGCTGCGGCCGCGGGCACCCGCGCCGCTGCCTGGCTCCCCGTTGTCAGGCGGCACGGCCGTCCCGGGTTCCGGTGCGAACCGGAACCCGGGACGGGCACTCCGTGGCGCGGAATGCAGTGGCGCGGTTCGCCACACCGGGAACACTAGAAGTGCCCGGGCGGGAATTCACTGAAATTGCCCGATCTCTGACCGGTTCCTGGACGAAAGTCCCTCCGCGGATTTCACGAAAGAACGAGTCGCTCCTCACACCTCTTCTCCGAAGCGGAACCCGACGCGCTTCACGGTGTGCAGGAAACGTGGCCGCGCCGCGTTCTCACCCAGCTTGCGGCGCAGTGCGGCGACGTGGACGTCCAGCCGCTTGCCCGCGTCCGCGTGCTCACCCCACAGCGCGCTGAGGACCGCTTCCCGCTTCACCACCCGGCCCCGTCCGCCGGCGAGCAGGACGAGCAGGTCGAACTCCAGCCTCGTCAGTTCGACCTCGCGGTCCCCCACGACCACCCGCCTGCTCCTCGGGTCGATCTCCAGCGAACCGACCCGCAGCGCGTTCCCGGACTCCCGGTCGAGCGCCACCCGGCGCAGCAGGGCTTTGATCCGGGCCACGACCACGGGCACGTTCAGCGGCTTGCCGACCACGTCGTCGACGCCCGCCTCGAACGCCGTCACCACCACGTCCTGCGCCACCGCCTCCGCCGCGAGCACCACGGGACCGGTGTGGACGGCCCTGATCCGGCTCAGCGCGATGCGGTACCCGAGATCCGGCAGGCGCTGCGCGAGCACGACGAGGTCCGGTGACCGCGCGGCCGCCAGGTACGCGCCTTCGGCACCCGTGCCGGCGGTCAGCACGACGAACCCGATCAATTCCAACTCGGTGGTCAAGATCGCGTGCGCACTGCGGTCCGGATCGGTCACGAGAACTGTCGGCCGTCTGCCTGGCAGCGATTTCAACCACTTCTCCACTCGTGTACCCGGAAATCCCTTCCGAGGCTAGGCCGAACGCCAGGGCGGAGCTGTCAGGTTAAGGAGAAAGTGACCTTTGTGCGGGAGATTGTTCCTTCCCGAACCACACGACGACCAGGATTGTCCGATGGAATGTCTTCAGGCCGCGGTGTTCGCGGCCGATCCGCTGACCAACGCCGGTCTCGTGGCACTGCTGCACGAGTTCGGCGGAATCACCGTGCTGGAAGGCGAACTCGTGCGGCAGGCCGAGGTCGCCTTCATCGTCACCAGGACGGTCGACACCGAGACGCTCTCCCTCCTGAGCGCCGTCACCAGGGCCACCACCGCCCACATCGTGCTGGTCGTGGGAAAGCTGCGGGAGTCGGACCTTCCGGTGCTGCTCAGCAGCCGGATCCACCGCGTCCTCGACCACGCCACCCTCAGCAGCATCGACCTGGTCGAGGCGGCGTTCGCGGCACGCAGGGCCGACGACGTGCTGCGGCGCTACGACGAGGCACAGCGCGCGGCGCGGCTGCGGGACCAGTACCACTTCGTGAACGACGACGCGGAGGAGAGGCACCGGTTCACGCCCCGCGAGATCGCGGTCCTGCGCCTCCTCGCGGACGGCGTCAGCACGCACGAGGTCGCCACCAGGCTGAGCTTCTCCGTCCGCACGGTGCGCAACATCATCGCGCAGATGATGACGCGCGTCGGTCTCACCAACCGTTCGCACGCCGTGGCCCGCGCGATCCGCCTCCAGGCGATCTGACCCGCTCAGCCGCCGAACGTCGGCACCCCGTCGTGCGCCAGTCCGTCGCGCACCCGCCGCACCGCCTCGCGGCCCCCGGCCACGCCCACGGCGTCCGCACCGGCGCCGGCGTGGAGTTCCCTGGCCATCTCCAGCAGGTCCACATCGGACTGAACGGAGGTGTCGACGATCACGAGGTCCGGCGCCAGCGCCTCGACGCGGTCCACGAAGTCCATGCCGTAGGCCCTGACCGGCCCGCGGACGACCCACACCAGCTCCGTGCGGTTGCCGTTCCTGGCTAGCCGGGCCAGTCCTTCGGTGATGGCGGTGCCGGTCACGATGAAGATCGCCGAGGGGTGGAGGTGGCCGAGGTACGAGCCCGACGAGGAGGGCGCGGCGTGCACCCACAGGTGCGACTGCGGGAAGTCGACCAGATCACTCACCCAGTCGAGTCGCCGTGACGCCACCAGGGTCGCTCCAGCGCGGCCCGGCTCCACGACCAGCGTGAACCGGTGACAGGTGCCCAAGGGAGTCCTGCTCACCACCACGAGCGCTCCCGGCCGCGGCCGCCTGAGCACCAGCCTGAACTCGACCACCTCACCGGAGACGCGGACGACCTCCACCGGCACGCGGCGCAAGAGCAGCCACGGCAACACCACCAGCGCGGTGATCGCGACCAGCAGCCAGAACTCCGGTGCCGGCAGCACCGCCTCGGTCCACGGCGTCCCGCGGTGCCTCCTGGCCAGCACGAAGTCCATCTGCAGCCACAACAAGCCGATGACGAGCCAGGTCCCGGTCCGGTGCAGCACGCGGAAGAGCCCCGGTGCACGGCGCCGGGCCGGTCCCACCGCGGAGACCTGGACTCCGGCCAACGCGACGACCAGGAACCCGTTCACCGCGACGCACGTCGGCGGGTAGAGGTCGGACCAGAGCATCGAGTGGTTCATGACCAGGAACCACAGCGTCGCCGACAAGGCGAACCCGGCGTGCAGGCCGCCGTAGCCCTCCGCCCAGCCCGCGATGCGGCGCACCACCGGTGACTTCCCCCGCCCCAGCGCGACGACCGCCCGGTAGGCGCCGTCGGTGACCGGGCCGGTGCGCAGCAGGATCGCGATCAGGAGGTTCAGCAGCACCAGGCGCAGGGCCACGTGCGCGGGGACACCAGCCTCCAGCGGATCACCCGGCGCCCCCGCCAGGTGGCCGATGACGACTCCGGCGTTCACCGCCGGCACTCCGGCGACGAAGAAGTTGTAGGCGGTGCGGCGCCGGCGGCGCGGGGGCGCGTCGCGGTCCCGCTCAGCGTGAGGGCTGTTCACCACCGCGAGCCTGACAGCGACGCATCGCCTGCCGAAGCACCGGTTGAGCGTTTTGCCCTTGCTTGGCGGGATTCTGCCCGTGATGACATCCGGAGAGTCCTTTATGCACGGCGGGGCTCCGTAAGACTTCCTTCGTTCAAGGGAGATCCGCTCAGCCGGGCAGCACGCAGCCGCCGCGCCTTCAGCCGAACGCACGACGGGGAACGTCACCCAGCGTCGCGAACCCCGCTCAGGTCACGGACGACTGGTTTCTCATCGGCCCGATCGGCGGCTTCCGTTCCACGGCAGAGGCACGGACCGGAGTTCAAGCGGGCAGGATCCGGTCCGGCGCCTTCACTCCACTGTGGACATGAGTACTTCCGGCCAGAGAAACCTGTCCTCCTGACCTGAGTCCAGTGATCGGCCTGGACGCGCTCCACCGGCTCGCGGGACCGTTGAGAGCGTTGCCCACAGGAGGAAATGGTGTCCGCACGACTCACCACCCTGCTGAAGCAGCTCATCGAGGAACGACGGGCTGAGGACAACCTGGAAGAAGTAGAGAACCTGACAGATCTGCTGATGGCCTTGGTGAGCGCGGACGAGTTGTACGCGGCGATGTTCCGCGACGACGAGGACGCGATGTCCTTCCACGCCGAGGTGCTCGACCGTCAGCTGCTCACAGCTCGGGCGATGGAGTCCAGGAACTCCGCACGACGCCCGTGATGATGCCCGGCAACCGGCAGGGGGTTGCCGGGCATCACCTTCTTCCGCACTTCGTCGGCGGGATCGTCGAACGGCCGCCGGACTCCGCCAAGACGCCGGCGCCGCGCGGAGCCGTTCGTCCGCCGAGATCGTCCGATCGGCCATCACCCGCACCACGGGGCCCCGGATCCACTCCAACTGGGGGGAGTTCCCCCGTCAAGGCCGCACTCGTCGTCCTGCCGGCACTCCGCGGTCCGGGCGGGGGAGGGTAGCAGGCGAACCTCGCCGCTGCTGTCGATGTGGAGTCACGAGGGCACGAGGGCTGGACGTAAACCCAGCCGGCCCAAGCGCCTCCTCGCCTGTTCCGATCACCGGATTTCCCCGTTGTTTATGGTGATCCACATCGCTTCGTCGAGGAGGTGTGGATGAGTGGTGGAGACGGGACTGCTCACCTGCCTGCTGCCTTGCAGAAGTTCTTCCAGGTCGTGCTGGGCATGGAGTGGCCGGAGGCGAGCGAAGGCGGCCTGAAGCAACTCCACCACGCCTGGCAGGACACCGCCTCGGCCGTGGAGGACTTCGCGGACCTGGTGGGTGCGGACTCGGTCGCGGTGGCCGCGGCCTTGCGCGGGGCGTTGGGTGATCGGGTCGTCGGTTACCTGCGTGGTGATCTCGCCGCCGGGGTGGGCGAGCTGGTCGCGGGAATGCGGGAGCTGTCGCGTGCGGCGCAGACCGCGGCGGCTGACGTGCAGAAGGCCAAGATCATGTTGATCGCGATGGCCGCGCTGGCTCTCGCGACGGTGATCTCGTTGCTGTATTCGCTGATCTTCTCGTTCCTGATCCCTGCGGTGGAGGCGGCGGCGCAGGTCGGGTTGCGGCTGGTGTTGCGGCAGTTGGCTGCGAGTCTGGCGTCGTTGTCGGTGCGCGACGTGGGGGCGGCGGCGGTGAAGCTGGGGGTGGACGCGGCGAAGTTCGGTGCGTTCGGCGGTGCCTTCATGGGCGGGCTGGACGGCGGGATCCAGCTCGGCCAGATCGCGGCGGGCGGGCGGCACGGTTTCGACTGGGAGTCGTTGAAGGGCTCGGTGATCGGCGGTGTCATCGGTGGCGCCGTGGGTGGTGTGGCGCACGGCTTGTCGCGCGGTGCGGTGTCCGGGTTGTCGGCGGAGGTGCGGGGCCGGGTGACCGGTTCGGTGCGGGCGTTGGGGCACTTCACCTACGCCTCGGCCCAGGTCGCCGCGGCAGGGCTGAGCAACCCGCTGATCAACGTCGCCACCGGGATGCGCGGCAACGTCTGGGACGGCATCATCGGCGCCGCCTCCCGCGCGGGCACCGGCAGAGGAGGGACGTCCGCCGCGGAGAACGGCGAACTGGTGATCCCCGGCATCAGGTCACCGGAGCTCGGGCCCACCGGCGCGAGGTCCACCGCCGATCAGTCCATCGTGGACGGTGAAGCGCCACCGCGCCACGAGGGCGAGCGGGCGGACTCGGACTCCGACGCCGCGTCGGTCAGCACGGCTCCCTCCTCTCCGCTGCTGGGCGGACCGGTCAGGCCGATCTCCCCCGAACCCGGCGCGTCGTTCCGGCTCGACGAGACGCGGTCGCACAGCCCGGCACGACCGGCAACCGAGTCGAACACGCCGGCTCTCGTGAACTTCCTCGAGGCCCCGGTGGTCACCACGAGCGTGGCGGGCGCTCTCCCGCGCACCGAGCCGGCCGGTGCCGCGCGCACGGCTGTGACCGCGGACGCGCGGCCGACGACCGCCGACGCCCGGCCGGAGAGCCGCGCGAGCACCCGGCACCGCGGAACGAACGATCACCCGGCACACCAGGTGCTGAGCCGGGCACCGGCGCGGAACGAGACCGCCGCACACACCACGACACGAGCCGACGCCGCACGCCTCGGCCCAGCCCAGCCCGCCGAGTCCAGGCCCACGACCACCTCGGCCCGAGCCGGCGCGGCACTCCCGCACCACGCCGCCGCACCAGCGACGACCACGACCCGCACGGCCGAACCGGCCCCCGCACCCGTCCGAGGCGGTTCGACGGCACCAGCCCCGGTCCGAACTGACGCGGCCGTGCCGCACCGTTCAACCCAGCCAGGAGCCACACCGGCGGCGAACGCACACACGACCGGCGTGGCTCTCCCGGCCTCTGCGACCATCTCCCACCCCGCCGCGCCGATCTCCGCCCGCACGGACGCGGCCCTGCCGGCACACCACCAGGCAGCTACCACCACCCGCGCGACCGAACCGGTTCCCACCGCACCGGCCGGAAGGGGTACGACGATCTCGGAAGTGGCGCCCGTCGCCGCCTCCAGCCTCGGGGGAACCACCCGGCCGAACTCCCCGGTCCAAGCGGACAGGCAGGCCGACCAGAACCGCCCCGCCTCCCGCACGGCCCCCCTTGCCGGGAGCAACGCCCACACCACGGCCCCCGCGAACGAGACCCCGCAGAGGCACATCACGTTCGCCCCACCGACCAGGGCCGGCACGACGCTCTCCGAAGCGGCCACCGTCGCCGCCTCCGGCACCCCGGGAACCACCCGGCCGAACTCCCTGGTCCACAACGGACCCGACGGTGCCACCACGACTGGTGACTCCCGAGCCCGCGTCGAGACCGCCGCGGGCGATCCCCCGCTGAGGAGCACCACCTTCGCGATCAGCGAACACCCCACGCACTCCGAGACCACCCTCCACAACGGACACGACGGCGACCCGGGCCCGTCCACCTTCGGCCCGCCCACCAGGGTCGGCACCACGTTCTCCGAGGCCGTCACCGCGGCCGACTCCACCCCGCCGACACGTCCGGCGTCGAAGGACGGCCCCCAGCGGCCGGCGTCGCTGCGCGACGTCCTGCCCGAGTACGTCAGGACCGGCCGCGCGCTCGGCGGGGTCGCGGTCAACACCGTCGACGCGCGGCCGGCGTTCGAGGCGCACGTCAAGGGGCTGCTCTCCGGGCTCAGGGCGGGGGACGTCGAGGGCGCGGAGGCGATCACGGCGAAGTTGTTCCGCGGCAAGTTCGAGAGCCTCATGGGCGACGGTGGCCGCTCGGCCGTGCGGGTCGGGGGCGAGTGGTTCGAGGTGCGGGTGCGCGCCGACGTGCGGTTCGGGGACGTGCCCGCGGACAGCGCGGCCAAACCTGCGTCGCTCGGCCTGCGCGAGCTCAAGGAGAGGCACGGCGCCGCGGTCGACGACTCCACGACGGAGGCGCCCGCGCGTGCTGTCGCGATCTCCACGACGGGGCTGTTGCCCTTCGCCGGCCCCTACGGTGCGGTCAGCACCCAGGTGCCGCTCGCCTCTCCCGCCGTCGAGCGGACCGAAGGCGACTCCCTCACCACCCAAACGACGATGCGGACGTACGGGGACGTGCGTTCGGCGGGCGTTCCGGTGGACTACCACATCACCGTCATCAACGAGGCCGAGGCGACCGTCGCCACGAGCACGTACCAGGGGAAGGCCGACTTCCTCGTCCCCGAGGCGCTGATCTCGTCGCACACCCGGCCGGACGTCCGGCCGGGCGTCGCCGCGCCCGACTGGGGGCGGGCCATCGAGTGGATCGCGCCGGACAGCGTGCTGCTCAACGAGGACGACCTCTTCGCCAGGGTCGGTGACGCGCTCTCGAAGGACGTCGTGCGGCTGGGTGCGCCGGGGCGTGCGACGCTCAGCGAATTCCTGAGCGGCAACGGGATCCGCGCCGCGCTGCCCGTCGCGCTGGCCGGTGGTGACGTCGTCTCCACCGAGTTGCGCAGCCGCCACGGAGACGTCCGCGACGCCGTGCGGATGCGCGCCCACGCCGGCGAGGCGACGCTCGTCGACGTCATCCCCGGCAACGGCCAGGCGCGGTCCGCCGACAGCGCAGAGCACCAGAGTTCGTGGTCGGCCGCCACGCGCAGGGGTGCCGAGGTCCGGGCGATGGCCGGGATGGGGGCGCGCGTCCACGGCATCGCGACCGCGCTCGGCGGACTGGTCGGCAGCGCGGGCGCCACGAAGGCGAGCACAGCGACCGGTGCGACGGACACCAGCCTCACGGCGGGGCTGCGCGCGCAAGGGGACATCGGCCTGTACCGCGTCGACACGACGATCGAGGTCACCACGCCCGACGGCCAGGTGCACACCGCGCCGGCGGTCGCCTACGCGCGGCTCGGTCTGCGGGAGGCGCACGACCTCGGCCTGCCGGTGCCGGAGGGCACGAGCGGCCGGTTCACCGACGTCGGCGAGAGGTTCGAGCCACCGCACCTCGCGGCCGGGGCCGCGTCGGGGCAGGTGCGCGCGGGGCGGTTCGACGTCGCGCACCGGGTGCTCCCCGCCGTCGAGGCCGCCCTGAAGGCGATCCCCGGTCTGGAGGGACTTCTGCACGACTGGAACACCACGACCGCGAAACGCGCCGAGGGCGAGGAGTTCGGCGGACAGCTGGTCAACTCGCGCAAGCTCACCACCGCGCTGTCCCCCGCCGCGCTGCGGGCGAGGTTCGGCAGCCTGATCGGGCCCGGCATCTCGGTGAACTTCAAGACGAGCGGTCTGTTCACCGACCGGTTCGTCAGCGTCACGGTCAAGGCCAGGACCGGACCGGGCACGCACCTCGGCCGCGTCGAGGACCGGACGATCTCCCGCACGGCGGAGGCGACCTCCACGCTCACCGGCGCCACGACCACGGACGTCGGCTGGTCCGCCGGTCTGGAGGGGCGTGCCGTGATCGCGCCGGGCAGCGATGACGTCTCCGGCTTCATCGGCGCGGCCATCACCCCGTTCCAGTACTCCGACAACCAGAGCGCGCGCAACCGTGGCGCGCTCACGGTGTCCTCCAGCGAGGAGAGCGCTGGAGGTGCCGCACACGTCTTCGAGCACGACGTCGAGCTGGAGATCCAGATCCAGAGCCACACCAGGGCCCGTCCGTGGGTCAAGCGCCTGACCCCCGGCTCGCCGTTCCGGACGACTCCAACGGTCACCGTGCTGCCGGGACCCGAGCCGCTCTCGGGCAAGGCGGAGCTGTGGGTCGACGAGTCGTCGGTGCTGCGCGAGGACCCGTCGGAGTTCGCACCGGGTACCCCGGCGGTCACCCCGCTGCCCGAACCACCGGCCATCGACGCCCTCACGAGCGACGGCAACCCCTCGATCCTGCGCTGGGAGGGCATGGCGCACAGCGAGTTCCTGCGGGACGAGGCGCTGCGCCTGATGGCGGAGGCGGCGGGCGGCGACGGCGTGCTGGGGCTGCCGGGCAGTGCCGCCCGCGAACGCCTCGACAGCATGTTCTCGCCGGAGAGGCTCGGCGCGCGCAGCGGTGAGATGCTCACGAGTGGCTTGCGGGAAGGCGGTTTCCGGTACGAGCGACGCGTCGCGGACCGGGTCGGCGCGGTCGGGATGCGCCTGTCGCTGCACAACCCCCAGGTGGTGACGTCGGCGAAGGCGGGCGAGGCCGAGACCGCGTGGACCGGTGTGTTCAAGGCGGGCGCGGACAAGATCCGGCGGCGTGCCTTCGGCGGCAACGCCCAGCTGCTCGGCTACGCCAACGGCGTGGGCGAGACCGCGGTGGGCCGGGGTCAGACCGCCACTCGCGCCAACTGGACCCCGTGGGGCCGCAGGAAGGTCGTCACCAGCGAGGTCTCCGCGCGGATCGACCGCGCGAACGAGCTCTCGCCGCACGACCGCACCGTGCTCGTGCGGTACGACGCCGGTGTGCGCATGGTCGCCGAATCACGCGAGGAGAGCATCGTCAACGGCTCCGTCTCCCGTGCGGCGGCCGACATCGCGCTGCCCGGTTCGGTCTTCGCCTGGCTGACCGAGGCGCAGGCACGTGACCAGGGGCTGCTCCCCGGCAGCACACCGCGTGCCCCGCTCCCCGGTCCGCTCGCCGGGCTCGACGCGGAGTCCGGCGTGTTCGGCATGGCGACGCTGGCGGAGAGCCCCGACCTGAGCCCTCTCGTCCAGGCGACCCGCGACGCGCTGGGCGACCTCGGCGGCAAGCTCCTGCCCCGCTCGGTCTTCGACGACTCGATGGGCAGCCTCGAACAGCTGCGGGTCCTCACCGGCGCGGGCACCGTCGGCAGCCTGCTCGACGACGTGCTGGACGGTGGCGTGCCGCTGACCGCGCACACGACCGGCCTGCTGACCTCCGCAGGGTACGAGGTGCGGTTGAAGGGAATCGTGCTCGGCACCGAGTTCCTGGACGTCCGTTACGACGACGGTGTGCTCTCGACCTCCGTCACCACGAGCAGGGGTGCCAGGCGGATCATCGAGAGGTTCACCTCGCTGGGCGGACAGTTGCGCATCGCGGGACGGGGGATGTTCTCCTCCGCGGAGTCCGGGACGCGAGGCTCGGAGGGCGTGTCCGGTGGTGTGGGCGCCACGCACGACCACTTCCGGAGCCGGACGACCGCGAGCGGCGCGGCCGCGACGCGCACCGCGCTGAGTGACGGAGCGCAAGCCCGCGACCGCGCACGGATCCGGTTCGTGCTCGAGGTGTCGAAAGGCACCGAGGTGCTGTCCTCGGTCACGACCGATGCCGAGGTGACGGTGCTGACCCCCGCCGACGACCGGCGGGTCCTGCAGCGGTCCATCCCGCCCACCGCACCCGAGACCTCCGAGGTGCCCGCGGCGGACCGCACCGCGGAAAGCCTCACCACCTGGCGCGGCAGGGGCGCGAAGCTCCCGGCGACGACCGCGGTGACCGCCACCCGCGGTGCCGCCCAGCTCCGGGACGCGGCGACGCGGGCCCTCGCGCTCGCGGATGCTCCCGTCCGGCTGACCGACGCGGGAACCGGGCCCGCACACACCCTCTCCACCGCGCTCACGAACTCCGGCCTGCGCGCGGGCCTGACCACGATGGCCGACACGGGCCTGCCGCTCCCCGCGCTGCGCGACAGGTCGGTGTTCCACCGCGGCGAAGCGACCGTGACCGTGCACGGCCGGCTGGCCAACCCCCGGCTGCTGGGCCTGTCCGAGTCGGTCAAGCTGCTGCAGGCCGGCAAGCAGCTCGCCGCGTTCACCACCGACGCGGGTGAGGGCGGCACCGAACTGGCGTCCGTCACCGCCGGCGAAGGCACGGTGGGCACCGCGTCCGGGCACTGGTTCGCCCCACCGGGACTCGACGTCCAGAAGACCGCCCGAGTGCTGCACGCGCACGACAACCTGGCCGTGCACCGGCCGGTCACCGTGCAGCACACCGGGCTCACCGGGCTGGTGCGCCTCGACGCCGAGTACCGCGTGGTGGCCGACACGGGCGGGGGCCGGACGGGAGCGACCGAGGTCCGCGCACCGGGATCGGTCGTGGTGCGGATGACGGTCGCGGACGTCGCGAAGCTGTTCGGCCGCGACCTGCCCGAGGAGCTGCGGCACCAGCAGGACGCGGTGCGGCGCGAGGACGCGGCCTGGCTCGAGCAGGAGGAACTCGCGCGGCGAGCCCAGTTCGCCGCCGACGACCTCTGGCTGTACGGCGAGACGAACGCGAAGCGCTGGGCCGGTGCCGGCACGGCCGCCGAGGACATCGCCGCGCTGGAAGGCGACCTGCGCGCGGCGGTGGAGGCGGTCCAGCAGGAGAGGGCCTCGTACCGCGAGCAGCGAGCGGACCTCGACCACCAGGTGCGAATCCTGGAGGGCTGGTCCGACCTCGCGCTGGCGCTGCGCAACGCGGCCGAGCCGGGCTCCCCGGACGAGGTGCGGTCTCAGGAGATCAGCGCGGAGGTCGCCCGGCAGGAGGTCGACGTCCGCGCCGAACTCCAGGAGCTCACCCGCCTGCAACAGCGGTCGGCCGCCGACTTCGCCCGGCTGAACGACCTGGTGCTGCGGTGGGACGAACCGACTCCGCCCGTCGCCGAGGTGGCGGCGGAACTGGCCGCACGGGCCGCGCGGGCCGCGGACACGGCGCGTGCGGAGTGGTGGGCGGCCAAGGAGGCGCTCGAACGGCACGTCGCCGGGTTCAACCTGGACGCGCCCACCGACCCTGCGTCCAGCCAGCTGACGCTGTTCTGAGGGTGGTGGTGGGCCGGGCATCGCACAGCGGACCGGCCGCCACGACGGCAGTCCGACTGTCACGGCGGCGGCCCTGGCGCCGCGACAGCAGACCTGGCGTCGCCACGCACAACCGCGGCCCGGACGCCGCGACAGCAGACCTGGCGTCGCCACGCACAACCGCGGCCCTGGCGCCGCGACAGCAGAGCTGGCGTCGCAACGCACAACCGCGGTCCGGACGCCGCGACGGCAAACCGCGCCGGACCTGTAACGGCCCGGCGCGTTCCGCACGCGTCAGACCCCGACCGGCTCCGCCTGCCCGAGCGCGGACACGGCGAGCCCGTAGCGGGTCCGGCAGCCCGCCTTGGCGAACAGGCGGGTGAGGTTCTTCTCCACCGTCTTCTCGCTCATCCGCAGCGCCTGGGCGATCTGGCGGTTGGTCCGGCCCGCGCGGATGTGGTCGAGGATCGCGAGGTGCGTCTCCGAGAGGTCCGCGTCCGCCGAGGCCGACGCCGGAACGGGTGCGTCGGCGACGAGGGCGCGCGCGTGCGCGAGCAGGCGGGGCGCGCCGATCCGGTGGGCGACCTCCACGGCGTCCGGCTGCCCGAGGAGCGCGATCTTGTACTGCTCGCCGCGCACGCGCAGGGTCTGCACGGCCTGACCGATCCGGACGTCGTCGCCCTCCGCGAGCCCGCTGACGAGCACGTGGGTCTCCTCGGCCGAGGCCGAGCCGGACTCCTCGCGCCAGCGGCGGGCCAGGGCGGCGACGTCCCGGACGCGGTGCGGCTCGTCACCGCGCAGGGCCAGCGACACGAGTCTGGCCAGCATCTCGCCCTTGCCCGGCACGTCACCGGTGCGGCCGTGGCGGTGGTAGGCCTGCCAGCCGATCTCGAACGCGCCCGCCACGTCGGTGTGGGCCCGCAGCCCGGCCTCGGCCCAGCCGCGCCACAGCGGCAGGCTCGTGACGCCGGGCGAGTTCAGCAGCCAGGCCTCCGCCCGGTCGTCCTCGCCGCGCCACCCGCTGATCTCGGCCGCGAGCACCCTCACGTGCTCGTCGGCGGTGCGGTCGGCGTCCCCGCGCAGCACCAGTTCGCGGGCCGCGCTGAGCGCGGTGGTCCAGTCCCCGGCCGCGAACGCCTTGCGGGCGCGGTGGTGCGCGGCGAGAGGTCCCCGCGTCGGGGTTCCGTAGTCGGGGCCGAGCACGGCGGAGAGCAGCGGCACCAGGTCGCGGACGGCGCAGGCCGCCCGCATCCGTGCGCCACCGGCGGGCTGAGGCGTCCTCGTCACCGCCGGGGCGAGCCAGTCCTCCGGGAAGCACGCGTGCAGCGCGTCGAGGTTGAGGGGCACGCCCGCGTTCCAGCGCTCCAGGAGCGCCAGCACGGCGCGGGAGGCCTCCTCCCCCGCCACGACCGACTCGTCGACCGGCTCTCCCGTGTGCACCGAGGCCAGCACGGCGGCCCTCGTGAGCTGGACCCGTCCGGCGGCGTCCGTCCCCGCCCGCGCGGCCTCCGCCACGAACCGGCCGAGCCGGTCGTACTCAGTCGTGCGGACGAGGTGCTGGATCAGCTCCGCCCGCGGTGCCGCGCGCTCCGCCGCGTGCCACCACATCGCGCGCAGGTGCTCGGTGCGGCCTCCCGCCACCGGCGGCGCGGCGGCGAGCCGGCGCGCGAGGTCCGGGTCCGGGGGCAGCGCCGTGCGCGCGGCCACGACGTGTTCGACCAGGACCGCGGACCCCTCGTCACCGAGCCGTTCCCGCAGCCGCACGGCCATGTCCGCGTGCAGCAGCGCCAGGTGCTCCGCCGTGGCGTCCGTCCGCAGGGCGGCCGCCACGGCCGGGACGCGGCACCTCAGCCGCGCCGACGCGTCGCAGTCGAGGATCCCCAGCGTGACGAGCTCGTCGGTCGTGCCGCCGTACTCAGGCACCGGACGTCCCGTCGCCGCCGCGAGCACGGGCAGCTGGTCGACGGCGAAACCGGCGGGTTCGGCGGCGAGCAGGACCAGGTCCCGGCCCGCCTCGCCGAACCGGGCGAGCGCGCGCACCAGGTGGTGCCGGTCGGGCAGGGCAACGGGAGAAAGAGGCGCACGCAGGCACATGGCGCCGTGCACGACGACGAGGCGTTCTTCCGCGCGCAGCCGGGAGATCGCGCCGAGCACGGCGGCCGGATTCCCCCACAACGGTCCCAGCGCCCGCCGCAGCACCCCTTCGAGCATCGGGTCGGGTTCGGCGTGCAGGGTCCGCTGTAGCAGCACGGCCGTCTCGTCCTCGGTCAACGGCCCCAGGTCCACCACCTGGTCGGCCACCGCGCACAGCTTGTCCTGACCGCTCGCGGAGTCCAGGGCGCAGGTCGCGACCACGAGGTGCCCGGCCCTGCGCATCACGGCGATCGCGAGGACCGGGTCGCCCAGCCGGTGCGCGTCCTCGACCAGGACGGCGATCCGGCCGGTGACGCTCACCCGGCCGAACAGCGTGCTCAAGGCGTTGAGGAGGCAGAAGCGCAGCCACGGGGAGCGGTAGGTCTCCGGTGAGCACAACCGGCTCACCCGGTCGATCGCCTCCGGGAGCCGGGTGTCGGCCTGCAGGAGCTCGAACTGCTCCCGCAGCGCCGCGAGCAACAGGGTGACGCCGAACTGGTCCCAGTCGGGGAGCTCTCCCCCACACCCGATCTCCAGCACGACGGCACCGCGCTCGCGCAGTTCGCGCCGGAACTCCTGCGCAAGGGCCGACTTGCCGATCCCCTCACTGCCGCGGATCACCGTCAGCCCGGCCTGCCGGTCCTGGGCGAGCACCCCGAGGGCGGACCGCCGACCGACGAAAGTGCCTCGCTGCCGTGCCATGAGTTCTTCCTCCCGAACCGGAAAGACACCGGTGAACGAGATCAGCTCAGCGACAGCGACTCCAGAAAACCTCTACGACCGCGCCGGGCGCCAGCACCGGGCCCAGTCGCTGGTGATCTTCACCGCGACCGGCTCGCCGGGTGCGGCGGGCCAGATCCGCAGCAGCACGTCGACACCGGGCGGCCGCAGCTCGGCGCCGCGCGGGAAACGGACCTCCCGCACGTGGTAGCGGACCCGGTACCCGCCGGGTCCCGCCAGCAGGGGGCCGAGGTCGCACACCGGGCGGTGCGCCCAGTCGAGCAGGCGGTGCTCCCCCGTCCGCGACCGGTACCCGACCTCGACCACGTCGTCGAAGTCCTCGGCCACGCAGCCGGGCGGCCGGGCGAAGGTCTCGACCGTGAGGGTCGCCGTCCGCGCCCCGTCCGGCAGCTGGAACCGCAGCGCCCCGGCCGACGCGCTCACGATCTCGCCGGGCCACGGCCGGGGCGGCCACGGGTTTTCGACGCCCTCGATCATGAAATAGGGGAATGTCACGTCGAGGAGGCGAGCGGCGTTCCCGGCGGGCGCTCCGCGAGAGGACATGCCGGCCATCGTGGGCGCCGATTCGGCACCATTCCAGCACTCACTCCGCACCGGGTGTTTTCGTCCAACAAATGTGCCCGAATTTCAGGGGAAGACCAGAGCGTCGAAATCGGCACCGGTCACGTTCCCGAGCGAGGAGCGGAGCACGCGTTCGCCTTCCACGACGTCACCGCGCACGGACGAGCGCAACGCCTGCGCGGCCTGGGCCAGGCCGACGAGGAGGTCGACGTACTGCTCGCCGCACCGGCTGTCGCGCTGGGCCGTGCTCATGGTGGTCAGGCGGTCGACGTGCCGATCCAGCTGTGCCGCGAGCTCGAACTCGGGGACGATCGGCGACGAACGACGGAACCGCACCTCGTCCGAATCCATGCCTCCGATCGTGGCACGGTGCGGTCCCGTCCGGAGCAACGTCCGGGCCGATCGCGGGGGGACCCTGCCCTTTCAGCTCAGGTCGACGTTGCGCGCGAGCAGCTCGCGGCGGCCGCTCAGGTTCCTCTTCCGGTAGACCGAGGACAGGTGGAACTCGACGGTCCGCACGGTCAGGCCGATGCGTGCGGCGATCTCCTTGTTGCTCAGGCCGTCACGGGCGAGCCACGCGATCCGGCGCTCCTGCTCCGTCAGCGGCGTCCGCGCCACGACGGTGCCCAGGCCTTCTTCGGACACGGCGATGCGCCGCGCGAGCATGTCGCTGTTCAGCTCGGCCGCGAGCCGGGAGGCGCGCTCGAAGTGGTGCCGCGCCCCGGAGGGATCACCGCCGAGCGCGAGCCGGACGGCGAGCTCGCGACTCGCCTCGCACAGGTGCATCCGGCAGCCGGCGAACTCGAAGAGGTCGACGGCGTCGCGCAGCCGTTCGACCTGCTTGCCGTCGTCCTGCACGAGCGCGAGCACGTAGAGCGACCACCCCAGGTTGATCGGACCTCCCCACGCCTGGGCCGAGGCCGCCTGCTGACGGGCGAGGCTCGCGGCGAGGTCGGGCTGTCCCGCGGCCATCGCGGCCAGGGCGGCCACGCCCTGGCGTTGCACCACGAGGAACGACGACGCCAGCTCGCCCGCCGGGTACCGCAGAGCGGCGAGGCAGTGCTCCAGGCCCTCCGAGTAGCGGTCCTGGTACAGGTTCACCAGGCCGTGCACCGAGCGCAGCACGCCCCGCGCGGCCGGGACCTCGGCGATGATCGCGGCGAAGTCGTACTCCTCCACGAGTTGCTCGGCCTTCGCCGCGTCGCCGAGCAGCAGATGGACCTCGACCAGCGACAACGCGGCCATCCCCCGGCCCCTGCCGACCAGCGGCGTCAGCTGCTCGCGCGCCCCCAGCAGGTCACCGATCCAGCGCGTGATCTGGGCCCGCAGCACCGGCAGCAGTGCGACGACCGCGGGCACGCGCGAGTCGCTCAGCCGGAGCAGGTGCGCGTCGGCGGAGGCGACCTCACCGGCGCTGATGAGGATCGACATCGCACGCCAGAGGCACCGGACGTTCTCCGTGCAGGACGGCGACGCGAGCGCCTCCTCGGCCAGTTCCACCGCCGCGACCCGGTCGTGCCCGCCCTCGTCCACCGCCGCCAGCGCTCTCGTCGCGGCACACGACTCGTGCCCCAGCACCGCGAGCGGCACGTCCTCCTCCTTGCTCACAGCGGTGGGATCACCGTCCGGGACAGTCCGGTTCGTCCCGACACGCCCAGTTTGCGATAGATGTTCGACAGATGGAACTCGACGGTCCGCACGACCAGGTGCAGGCCGCGCGCGATGTCCCTGTTGCCGACCCCGGCCCTGGCCAGGTGCGCGACCCTCAGCTCCTGGTCGCTCAGGTCGGACTCCTCACCCGCGAACCTCCGCAGGGCCTCCTCGGCGCGGTTGCGCCACACACCGGCCGGGGCGTGGTCGCGTGCCGCGGCCAGCACCTCGAGGCCCCGCGAGCGCTGCCCGTCGTGGCACAGCTTCGCGCCGAGGTCGCACCGGGTGCGCACCAGCTCGAACGTCACCCCGGCCCGTTCGAGCAGCTCAGCGGCCTCGGTGAGCTGGCGGACGACGTCACCGGACACCAGCGCGGCAGCGCGCAGGGCGATGCCGACCGCGGCCGGCGTGCCCCACCTGCGCGCGTCGACGAGCTCCTTCTGGGCCAGGGCGAGGGCGACGTTGCGGCGGCCGATCGCAGCGGCGCTCAACGCGGCCTGCGAGCGCCACGGCAGCACGGCCGGGTTCACGACCTCGACCCTGGCGAGCTCGCGCCCGCACTCGACGAAGTCCTCGTAGGCCTGCGCGGCGCGGCCCACGGCCAGGTGCTGACCGGCGCGGGCGTGCAGCAGCTCGGCCCGGTCGCGCTGGCCCGCGAAGGTGGCGCCCAGGTCACGGCCTTCGAGCAGATCGCCCGCACGGTCGGCCTCACCCCGGTCGACCAGGGCCGCGGCCGTCCAGGCGACGACGAGGCCGGTGCGCCAGGGGTGCCCCTCCTCGTCGAGCAGGCCCTGGAAGCGGCGGTGCGCGGACTCCGGCCCGCCCGCGGCCTCGGCGCGGGCGGCGAGCAGTTCCGCTGCGTGCCGCAGGCGGGGGTTCGACGGCCCCTCGACCGCCAGCGTCCGCTCGCAGCTCTCGAGGGCCTGCCCGGCCTCGCCGCAGTACACGAGTGCGAGGTTCGAGATCCAGAACGGCCCCAGTTCGCCCGCGCCCGGCTCGGCGAGTGCGCGCCGGGCCCGTTCGGCGGCGGCTTCCCTGCCGTGACCCCGGTTGACGAACACCATGGCCTGCACCGCCGCGCCGAGCGACGGGCTGAGGGGCTGGTCGGCGCGCCGGTCGGTGTCCTCCGGTCGCGGGCCACCCGCGATGTGGACGAGACCGGACGGGTCGGGTGCCTCCTCCTCCGGCAGGCCGAGCAGGTGGTCGATGCCGCGGAGCACGACCTCGTCGGCCTCGCGCCAGCGGCCCTGTTCCGTCAAATCGGCCCGGGCGAGCCTGACGGCGTCGAGTGCGCGGCGCGGCTCATTTCTCGCGTCGCCAGTTCCCTGCATGTCCATCCATTTTCAAACGGGGCGTCGTCGGCCCGGAAGCGGTCGCTCTCGGAAGCCCCGGACGACCACGCCCCGACTATTGCCGCCAAATTAGATAACCGCACGATTCCCGTCAATCACACAAGGCAGTGATCTTCGAGTAAACGGTGAGTGACTGTGCGAACGCTCACTGTGGATCGCCCGCAGTCTTTCGGCTTCCGCTCCGCGCACGCACCCCGGCACGAGCACGATCGTGGGAGACGATGTGGTTCCGCTCCCGGCGGAGCGGTGACGCGCGATGTGGTGGCGAGGGCGTGATGGGGCTGAGGCTCGACCTTTTCGGCTCGGTGCGGGCCCGGATCGGCGGCGGTGAGGTCGAGCTCGGGTCCGCTCAGCGACGTGCCCTGCTCGCGGTCCTCGCGTTGCAGGCGAACCAGGTCGTCACCCGCACCGAGCTGATCGACGCGCTGTGGGGTGAGAAGCCCCCGAGCAGCGCGAGCGGCAGCATCTACACCTTCATCTCGTCCCTGCGGGCCGCCCTCGAAGGTGAGAGCGCTCCCACGGTGCTGGCGTCCGAGGGTTCCGGGTACTGCCTGAGGATCGACCCGCAGGCCGTCGACGTCTTCCGGTTCGAGGAGCTCCGCGAGACGGGCCGCCGCCGCGAACGCGACCACGACTCGTCCGGCGCGCTCGCCGCCTACGCCTCCGCGCTCGCACTGGCGGCGGAGGAACCCCTGACCGGCCTGCCGGGGCCGTTCGTCGCGGCCCACCGCGACCGCCTCCGCGAGCTCCGCCTCGACCTCGTCGAGCGGCGCGCCCGGCTCCTGGTGGAGACCGGAGAGGCCGCCCTGGCGATCACCGAGCTGTCCCCGGTCGCCGCCCGCCACCCCGGTCACGAGGGCTTGCAGAGCATTCTCCTGCTGGCGCTGCACCGCTGCGGGCGCAGCGAGGAGGCGCTGCGGTTGTTCGACGACCTGCGCGCGGCCTCGATCGAGGAGTTCGGCACCGAACCGGGGGCCGGCCTGTGCGCGCTGCGTGACCAGGTCGCCGCGAACGACCCGGCGTTGCTGCCGGCCGCCCAGTCCGTCGCGGTGCGGGCGCTGGCGCTGACGCCACCGGAGGTCTTCGTCGGGCGTGAGGACGGGCTGGCCGTGCTCCGCGCCGCCCTGTCCCGGCTGGACCGGGCCGGCGAGGCGGTGCTGGTCGAGGGCGAATCGGGCATCGGCAAGTCCGCGCTCCTGGCGGCGGCGTTGGGCGGCGGGGACCACCGCGTCGCCGCGGCCGCCGCGGACGGACCGGCGGGAGCCGCGCCGTTGCAGGTGGTGCTGGACGCGCTCGCCCCGGTGACGGGGTCCGAGCAGCTCGTCAGGGCGGCTCGCGCCGTGGACCCCGCGCGGCCGGACGAGGTCGAGGACCTGCTCCGCGAGGTCGAGGCGGTCGTCGAGCAGGTGTGCGCCGAAGGCCCGCTCGTCCTCGTCACCGACGACCTGCAGTGGGCCGACCCGCTGAGCCTGCGCGCCTGGGAACGGCTGGCGGCGCTGACGCACCGGTTGCCCCTCCTGCTCGCCGGTGCCTGCCGTCAGCTGCCCAGCCACCGCACACCGGAGCTGGCCCGCCTCGCCCGTGCGGCGACGGTGCTCACCGTCGCGCCGCTGTCGTCCGACGAGGCGCTCGGGCTGGCAGAACGTCTCGCCGGGACCGTCGACGTCACGCTCCTCGACCTCGTGCCGCGTGCGGCGGGCAATCCCCGGTACCTGCTCGACGTCGTGGCCGCGGCCGCCGCGGCCGAACCCCCGGTCCACCTGGCCGGCCCGTTGCCGATCGACCTGCCGGAGGGTGCCGTCGCCGCCGTCGCGCACAGCCTCGGGTTCCTGTCCCAGGACGCCCTCGAGGTCCTGCGTCGCGCGGCGTTGCTCGGCGGCGCGTTCTCCCCGCGCGAGCTGGCGATCGCCGCGGGCGGCGGGGCCGGCCTGGACGCGGCGACCGGGGAGCTGCTGTCGGCCGGCCTGCTGGTCACGGCACCGCGCGGGCTCGCGTTCCGGCACCCGGCGGTCCAGGAGTCCCTGCTCGCCCGGTTCCCCCGGTCGATCCGGATCGCGATGCACCGCGAGCTGGCCGAAGCGCTCGACTCCGGCGCGGCACCGGTCGAGCGGGTCGCCGCCCAACTGCTCGCCGGACCGGTTCCGCCGGACCGCTGGGTGCACGAGTGGCTGACGCGGTCCGCGGCCGACCTGGCCGCGCGGGAGCCGTACTCGGCGCTGCGGCTCCTCTGGGCCGCCCTGGCCAGCGGCACCGCGGGACCGCACCGCGACCGGCACTCCGTCGTGCTGGCGCGGCTCAAGCACTGGCTCGGCAGTGAGATGGGCGGCACGGCGGGCAGGCCGGCGGCCCAGTCCGGCGACCCCGCCGTGCGTGCCGAGATGCGGTGGCTCATGGCTTTCTCGCACCACCGGCGCGGCGATCGCGCGCAGGTGCTGGCGGACACGGCGAACGCTCTCGCGGATCCGCTGGTCCCCGCGGTGTGGCGGCACCTCCACGTGGCGCTCGCCTCCCAGGCCCGGTGCCAGGACGGCGTGCGCCGGGGCGGGTGCGCGGAAGACCGCGTCGAGGCCCTTTACCTGGCGGGACGCTGGGACGAGCTGGTCGCGGAGCTCAGCCGGACGCTCGGCAGCGGCCCGGCCGTGGCCACGTTCGCACTCGGCCACCCCACCCCGGCGCGGCGGCTCACCGGTGCGCTGGCACTGGTGACGGCCCGCCGGGACCGGCCGGTGGACGCCGGCACGCACCTGAGGGCCGCCTGGCAGGTGAGCCTCGACGAGGACGCGGAGGCGGAGGGCGGCGAGTTCGTGATCGCCGCGCGGGCGACGATGGCGGAACAGCTCGGCCACCACCGGCACGCGCTGGAGGTCCTCTCCTCGCTGACGCGGCTGCACACCCCGCTGGCGTACCGCCTGATGCCGGCCCTGGTCCGGCTCGCGGTCGACCTCGGTGAGCACGACCAGGCCAAGTACGCGACGTTGCGCTGTGAGCGGGCACCGGACCAGGCGGTCGCGGCCCTGCGGTGCCGGGCCCTGCTCGACCACGATCCCCTGTCCGCGCAGGCCGCCGCCGCGCTGGCCGGGGAGAACGGCGACGACCTCGACGCGGCGGAGGCCACCGAGGACGCCGCGGTGCTGTTCGCGCGGAGCGGCCTGCTGGTCGAGGCCACGTCCGCCCTGCGCTCGGCCGTCGCCCACTACCAGGAGCTCGGCGCCGGCTGGGACGTCCGCCGGGCAGGAGCACGAACGACACGGGCAGGTGACCGGTGAAGACGCTGGAAGTGGACGTGCTCGGCCCGTTGCGGGCCAGGCTGGACGACGACGAGGTGAACCTCGGTCCCGCCCGGCAGCGCGCGGTGTTCGCGGCCCTCGCCACGTGGCCGTCGGCCCGGCCGATGTCCCGCGGTGAGCTGATCAGGGCCGTGTGGGGCGAGACCGCTCCCGCCAGCGCCGACGGCAGCGTCCACACCTACGTCTCCGGTCTGCGCCGCGTCCTCGACCCCGAACGCACCCGCTGGTCCACCGACGGTCCGCTGGTGTCCGACGGCCTCGGCTACCGGCTCGCCCTCGGCCGGCTGGACACGCAGGTCTTCGACCGGTGCAGGGAGCAGGGCGAGAAGGCGCGCGCCGCCGGTGATCTCCGCGAGGCCGTCGGGGCCTGGGACGCCGCCCTCGACCTCTGGCGCGGAGACGCCCTGTCCGGCATCCCCGGCCCGTGGGCCGAGGCGTTGCGGGTCCGGCTCACCAGCGCCCGGCTCGCGGTGGTCGAGGCACGGGCCTCCGCCCTGCTCGCGCTCGGCTCGCACGAGGACCTCGTCCCGGAGCTGATCGTGCTGGTCCGCGAGCACCCGCTGCGGGAAGGCCTGTGGCAGTCGCTGATGAGGGCGCTGCACGCCGGCGGCCGCACCACCGAGGCACTGGACGCCTACCGCCAGGTCACCGGCATCCTGCGCACCGAACTCGGCGTCGCGCCGGGCCCCGAGCTGCGCGCGGTCCACCAGCAGGTCCTCGGTGACGGGGGCCAGGCGGCCCAGCCGCCGCGCCGTCGGCTGCTGTCGGTGCTGCCGGGCCAGGTCGCGCGCGCGTTCGCCGATCCGGCGGAGACGGGTCGCGGGCGGGCGCACGAGGTCGAGGCCGTCCGGCAGCTGCTCGACGACGTCGTGGCGGGCGAGGGCACGGGGCTCTGGCTCGAGGGCGAGGCGGGCATCGGCAAGACCTCGCTGCTCACGACGGCGTTGCGCGACGCCGCCGAGCAGGGGTGCCACGTCGCGTGGGCCGCCGCGCAGGAGCTCGGCCGCCGCTTCCCGTTCCAGGTGCTGATGGACGCTCTCGGGCTCAGCGCCACCGACAACCCCGCCACCACCGAGGCCGTGCTGGCGCACGTGGCGAAGCTCTGCGCGCAGGCACCGCTGGTGCTGGTCGTCGACGACCTGCAGTGGGCCGACGACGCGACGCTGGAGGTGTGGCGCCAGCTGGCCGCGGCCGCGCGCCGGATGCCGTTGCTGCTCGTGGCGGCGACCAGGATGGGGCCACGCCGCGCCGAGCTGACGCAGCTGCGCCGCACGGTGCGGCTGCACGGCCACGAGGTGCTCGAACTGGCGCCGCTGTCCGACGCGGACGTGCTGTCGATCGTCGAGGACTTCGTCCAGGGCACGCCAGGGCCGGCGCTGCGGGCACTGGTGGGCCGGTCCGCCGGCAACCCCATGTACCTGAGGGAGGTTCTCGGCGCGCTGGCCGGTGACGGCGTGCTGACGTTCACCGGTGACGTGGTGGACCTCCAGCAGGACACGCCGTTCGAACCGCCGGAGTCGCTGACCGGGGCCGTGACCCGCACGCTGGACATGCTCGACAGGCGCACGCGCGAGGTGCTGCGCCGCTCTTCCGTGCTGGGGCCGCAGTTCGGCGTGGGCCAGGCCGCCGCGGTGGCGGGCGAACCCGTGTCCCTGCTGCTGCCGTCGTTCGAGAACGCGATCACCGCACGGGTGGTCGTCGACGCCGGGCACGAGCTGGCCTTCCGGCACCCGATGCTGCAGGCGACGCTGTACGAGGAACTCTCCCCCGCGGACCGGCTCACGTTGCACCTGCGTGCCGCCAGGGTCGTCGCCGACACCGACGGCCGGGTGGAGCAGGTCGCCCAGCAGCTCGTCCTGGCGTCCGACCACGACGACGAGTGGACGGTCTCCTGGATCACCGAGCACCGCGACGAGCTGGCGAACAGGGCGCCGCTCGTGGCGGTCGAGCTGATGCAACGGGTGCTGGACAGCTGCCCGGTTCCGCGCCAGTGCCACAAAGACCTGCTGTACACCCACATCCTGCTGCTCTACCGGCTCGGCCGGGAACCGGAGGCGCAGGCTCGCGAGGCCATGGCGACGCTGGAGGAGCCCGCGAGCAGGGCCGAGATGCGCCACATCACCGCCGCGATGCTGCACCGCAGGGGCGCCTCCGCCGAGGCCCTCGAGGTGCTGGAGCGCAACGACGGCCCCGACGTGCCGCGGTTCTGGCGTCAGCGGATGAACTCGTTGCGGGGCACCATCAGATCCGACTGGATGACGGACTTCGACCTGGCCGCCGAACGCGCCGCCCAGGCCTGCCGGGCCGCGATCGCCTCGGGCGAGCCGTACCCGATCGCCGCCACGTTGCAGGCGCGGTGGCTGATCGACTCCGTGCGCCGGGACCACGAGTCCGCGCTGAACCACGTCGAGCGCGCCATCGAAACGGTGCAGGGCCAGGAAGAACACACCGACCTGCTGCACGGCCTGATCGCCAACAAGGTGTTCACGCTGCAGAACCTCGACCGCCCCGACGAGGCGGGCGACACGCTGCGCGCCGCACGGCGCGAGCACGGCCGGGGCCAGGTGCCGCTGGCGTTGCAGAGCGCCTCGGCCGTCCAGGGTTTCTGGTCCGGTGACTGGGATGCCGCTCTGGCGACGCTCGACGCGGTGGCGGAGATCAGTCCCGGTCTCGCGAGCAGCAGCGTGCTGCCCAGCGAACCGTTGCTGAAGCGCATCTACGGCGTGGCGGCGATGATCAACCAGTTCCGCGGCAACGGGGACGAGGCCGAACGCCTGCTCGCCCGGGCGCGCAGCCGGTTCGACGGCGGCCCGCCCCGGCCGGACGGGTGCGACTTCCTGCTGATGGCCAAGTGCATGCTCCGCGCCCACCACCACGACGACGTCGAGGGAGCGCTGAGCCTGGCCGCGCCGATGCTCGACACCAGCACCGCCAAGCTGACGGTCAACCACCAGTGGTTCCCGGCGCTGGCGCGGCTGGCGCTGGTGAACGGCAACGCGGTGGTCGCGGCGGAGGCGCTCGCGGCCTGTGAGATGGAGGCGCGCAAGGAGAAGGTCCCCGCGCGCGCGGCCAACGCCCTGCTGTGGTGCCGGGGCATCGTGCACGGTGATCCCGAGCCGATCCTCGAGGCGGCCACGCGGTTCCGGCGGCTCGGCCGGGTCATGGAGCTCAGCGCCTCGCTGGCCGACGCGGGCCGGCTGCTCGCCGGCACCGACCGGCGGACCGAGGCGCAGGCCTGTCTCGACGAGGCGGCGGGCATCCTCGACCGATTGGGCTCGTTGTTCGACCGCGAGCGGTTCGAGCTGCACATGAGCCGGTTCGGCCTCAAGCCGTCAGTTCGTGCTGTGCGCGACGGCCGCCCGCCGGTCGTGCACGCACTGACGCGCGACCAGGTCTCCTGAGCCGTCTCCGGGGCTCTCGCCCGCGCCTGCCACCGCACGAACTGCCGGGATACGCCCTAGATCACGCCGGCGCGCATCGCGTACGCCACCGCGTGCGGCCGGTTGCGCAGGTTGAGCCGCGTCGTGAGCGCGTAGATCACGTTCTTCACGGTGCGCACGGAGTAGCAGAGTTCGTCGGCGATCTCCGCGGTGTCCCGGCCTTCCGCCATGAGGCGCAGGACGTCGACCTCGCGCGCGGTGAGGCCGGCCGCGCCGAGACCGCGGGGTTCCATGACCTCGCGCTGCAGCCAGCGGACCTTGTCGAGCAGCTGGCCGAGCATCTCGGCGGGCAGCATCGCGCGGCCACCCGTCACCGCGACGACGGAGGCGACGAGCTGGTCGCTCGTCGTGTGCGCCCGCAGGAGCACCGACGCGACCCGGCACTCGACGGCGGTCAGCACGTCGGTCTCCTGGAACTGGTCCGCCAGCAACACCTTCGGCGCGGCCTCGAGCACGGGGTCCGACCTCAGCTGCGCGATCAGGCGCGGCGTGAGGTGGCTCGCCTGGACGACCAGCACGTCCCGTCCGGACAGGCCGGTGCGGTCGACGACGGTGACCTCCTCCCGCCCGCGCAGAAAGCTGGTGAGACCGGCCTCCATGATCGAGTCGACTGCGAGCACCGCAACGCGGACCGGTTCCATGGCTTTCACTCCTCTCGCACCCGCCGCTCGTGGCGGCGGTGTCAGCACTTCGGTCAGATGACGCCGGCACGCATCGCGTAGGCGACCGCGTGGGCCCGCGACTGCAGGCCGAGCCGGGACATCAGGCCGTACAACACGTTCTTCACGGTGCCCTCCGAGTACGTCAGGCGTTCGGCGATCTCGTCGGTCTGCAGGCCCTCCGCGATCAGCCGCAGCACCTCGCACTCCCGCGTCTCCAGCCCGGACAGCGTGAGCCCGGCGGGCTCCAGCACCTGGGAGCGCAACTGGGAGAGCTGGGCGAGCAGGACGCCCTGCAGGTGCGGCGGCAGCACGGCCGCCCCGCGGCTCACCGCGAGCACCGCCGACACCAGCGCGCCCTCGGTGATCTCCGCGCGGTAGAGGACCGCCTCGATGCCGCTCTCCACCGCGGGGAGCACGGCCTCCGCGCGGAACTGGTGGGTGACGAGCACGCACTTCGGCCCGCCGGACCTGCCGCACCGCGCCCGCAGGTTCTGCAGGTATGCGAACGACTTGGCCTCCGCGATGCCGTCGACCACCAGGACCACGACGCCGGAGCGTCCCGTCCCCATCTCGTCCTCGGTCAGCAGCCTCAGCCGGCTCGACGAGGAGAGCATCGCGGCCGCACCCGCGCGACTGACCTCGTTGGCTCCGTGCACCAGCACGTCGACGACATCCATCACGCCTCCCCGGGGAGCGCTCCCACTGTTCACGGGACAAGCTTGCGAACACTCACTTCACAAAGCCTCTATTGGCTTCACGAATGGTTCTGCAAGTGGAGTCGCGGCAGGTCAGAGGCCTCTACGGCACCCGCACGAAGATCAGCGTGGTGCCAGTCTGACGGTGTCGCGTCAGCCGCGCACCCGTTCGGCCGCGACCGTGCCCGAAGATCCCCCGGCTTCTGGAGTTTCTCGCCCCGTCCCGCGCAGGAAGTCACCGGCGAGCCGGATCGCCGCCGGGCCACCGGGGTTGATCAGGCAGTCGAACTCGCCCATCAGCCCGTCCAGCCCGGCGAGGTCGGTGCGCCGCCAGTCCGGGGCAGCCACCCGGTCGCGATGGGGTTGCCCGGTGCAGACGACGACGCACGGCACGTCGTCGGGCGACTTCACCACCAACGGCCTGCCGTCGCCGTTCATCGCGACGTCGACGAGCACCTCCGCCAGCACACCCCGCGCCTGCTCGATCGGCAGCTCCCCGCGCAGCACCAGCCGCAACGCCGCGTCGACCGGGTCGGACGGCGAACTCTCGTCGGACGGCACGTAGTCGGGGTTCGCCTGGAACTTCCCCACCGAGCCACCCTCCCCGACGGCCCACACCCCCACGACCGCCTGCAACGGCGGCGGCTCCCTCTCGTCCTCCGGCTCCCAGCCGGGATCCATCAGCAACAACCAGTTCTCTTCGCTCACGCTCTTCCTCTCAGCACTTGCAGGGCTTGGTGCACGGCGACGCGGTCCGGTGGTCGCGCGCGGTCGAGCAGACCGGGTTCCGGCGCCAGTCCGTAGCGGTCCAGGTAGTAGGCCAGCGCGTCGGAGAAGATCCACGTGCCGTTCGTGCGCAGGGTCAGCGGCACGACGTGCCCGCGCTCCCGTTCGACGACGTCGAGGTCCGTCGCCGGGGTGGCCAGCACGACCGGCGCGCTCAGCAGGTGCGCCAGCACGTCGGGCCGCTGGTCCTCCGGCAGCACCGGGTAACCGGGCGCGAAGTACGGGAAGCCGTCGTCGCCGATGCCGTCGCCGACCCGCGCGAACCGGAACGCGGGCACGGGCGTCGCCGACCACAGCAGGGTTCCGTTCTCCAGCGCGCGTCGGGTGTCCCCGGGCACGGGCTCGCCGTCCACGAGCACCTCGACCAGCGGTGCTTCGGCGCCGAGGCCGAGCAACGCGCGGACGAGGCGTTCCGCGGCCGGGCCGGGGTGCGAGACGAGAGCGAGGTGGAGCGGCACGGAGCCGGGTTCGCACCAGGTCTCCCACAGCGCGACGGCACCGGGTTCCTCGGCGAGGGTGGCCACCAGCGTCGCCGCCACGAGTTCGTCCGGCCCTCCTGGCGGTGGGTAGGAGTACCGGCGGTCCGTCGCGGTCACGCCGAGCCCTCCGGGCGGCGGGTGCGAGTACGCCGGCCGGTCACGGTCACGCCGTGCTCTCCGGCCGACGGGAACGAACACCGCCGACTCGTCCCGGTCACGCCGTGCCCTCCGGCCGACGGGAACGAACACCGCCGACTCGTCGCGGTCACGCCGTCTCCTCCGGCCGCGACGCCGCGTCGGCCAGCTCCGCGACAGCGATGTGCCGCCGGGTGCCGTCAGGGCCGTGGAGCACCCAACCAGCGCCTCCGTCCGGCCTCATCGTCCCGTCCGGCGCGCGCCGCCAGCCGGTCGCGAGCACCTGCCCCGACGGCGTGATCATGGTGTTGTCGAGCGGCACGAGCACCTCGATGCCCCACGCCTCAGCCGCCTGGGCCGCCGCCTCCGCCGTCGCCCCGGCGAGCACGGCCACCTTCTCCCCGGCACCGGGCGGCCGGTCCGCGGGCAGCTCCTGCAGGACGCGCACGTCCGGCGGGGAGTCGAGCACGATCGCGTCGTCGGCGACGCGGGCGTCGTCCGCGATCGCGTGGACCGTGCCGTCCGGCCGGACCTCCACCCGGCCCCGGTACGTCGTGATCTGTCCGCCGAAGCCCTCCTCACGGGCCAGCGCTTCCAGTGCCGACACCCGGCCGCGGTGTTCGGGCGCACCGAGGTCGCAGCTGAGGAACACCAAGGACGAACCCCGGCGCCAGTCACCGAACTCGGCGCTGTCCAAACCGGACAGCGCCTGCATCAGGCCGTTCGCCTGCACCGTCTTCGTGCCACCGGCCTTCAACGGCACGCGGAAACCCGCGGCGTCGTGGTGCACGGCCACCGCGAACTCACCGGGAGCGGCGGCGCGGCCCGCGTACGCCTGCTGAGCCACCTCCCCTTCGTCGAGCCGGAGGAAACCCACGCCGGCCGGGCGTCCGGAAGCATCGCGCAACGGGCGTGCCACTGTCGCGGGCATGCCCGGCGGCACGGGCAGATCTCCGCGCAGCTCGGCGAACTCGGCGTCGATCTCGGCAGGACCCCGGCCCAGTGACTGGAAACCCACGTCCGCCACCGGGAAGTCGGCTCGGGCGCGGATCAGCACGCCGCCGGCGTCGTCAGGGCGCACGACCGGCGAGTGCGAGAGGTCGACGTCCGCCAGGGAGACCGGGAAGCCGAGTCGTTCCAGGCGTTCGGCCTCGACCACGAACGTCCGCTCGAACAACATGGCCGCCAGCCCGGCCATCATGGTCGCCTGCTGGTGGTCGGCGCCGTGACCGGTGATGTGCACCGCTGGCGGCACGACGCGTTTGCGAGCCCGCCAGCTCGCCGCCACCGCGGTCAGCACCGCCAGGGACTGCACCCGGCGGTACTCGTCCGCCGACTTCGCCTCGACCTCGACCTGTCCCGTGGTGGCCAGCTGGCGCAACGGGATCGGCGGGCCGCCGTTCGCCCCGAAACCGGTGAACTCACCGTTGTCGACCACGACGTAGCCGGCGGTGGCCGGATTCACGAGCCCGTCGGCCGCCACGACGCTGCCGAGTGCGGGTGCACCCGAGTCCCAGGCTCGGCGCAGCTCCTCCGCCGGACTCGGCCTGCCCGCGGCGAGCCTGCCGCCGAACTCGCAGCTGAGCACACGCAGGTGCGCGACCGCACCCCGGTGGTGAGCCAGGAACAACTCGCTCTGCCGCACGACCTTCGCGACTTCCCCGCCGTCCAGCGAGACCTGGTCGCCGCGTTCGTGCGGCCGGCCGGTCACCAGGGCGGCCGACATGCCGGCGGCGTTCCCGTGTCCCATGACCAGCCAGGTGGACGCCGGTGCGGGGAGCAGCTGGACGCCGATGCCGGTCGTCGTCCCGTGCTCGTCCATGTCGCGGGTGTAGTAGTGCTGCCGTTGAGCGGACGTCCTGCCCACCACGCTGAAGAAGGTCTCGTCGAAGTCCTTGACCGGGAAGTACTGCCCGCGCACGCCCAGCAGAGAGTCCACCACCGCGTACTGGAGCAGGTCGGAGTCCTCGGGGTACGGCGCCTCGGCCCGTGCGAAACCGGGCCCGCTCACCACCAGCCCGTCCGGTCCCAGGGCGAGCGCCCCGCGCGGGGTGAAGACGGTGCGGGCGAAGCCGCCGTCGAAGATGCCCTCCGCGAACGCCTCCGCGTCGGCGGTGGCACGGCCTCCCAGCGCGGCGAAGAGCACGGGCTTGGCGGTGCCGGTGAACCACTCGGCGGACGTGCCCGGCCCGAGCAGCTCACGAAGGGGTGCCCCGTCCCCGAGCACCCTGGCCAGCTCGGTCGTGGTCACCGAGATCGGACGTCCGTCCGAGCGCCGCACGAGATGTCCGGCGGGGCCCGGCCGGGCGAGGACGACACCGGGCCGTCCCGCCCACGGTGCCGGCTGTGCCGGTCCGCCGGGACGGCCGTAGCTCTCCAGTTCCGGTCCGCCCGGCTGCTGCGCCCACTGCCGCAGCCGCGGCAGCACGACCTCGTCGTCCGGTGACCTCACGAAGATCGCGAGCGATGCGCCGTCCTCGTCGCGCAGGACCTCGACGTCGAGGTCACCGTCCCGCAGCCCCGAGACGTTCACCAGGTCGCTGGTGTCGTGGCGGACCTGGGCGTGCACGTCGTTGAAGTGGCCAGCCGCGTGCAGGGCGCCCGCGAGGTCGAAGCCGAAGCCACCGTGGTCGTTGCGCTGCCCGGCCGGTCCCCCGGCCAGCACGACCGGCCGTGCCGGATCAGCCGCGAGCACGGCGCGGAACTCGGGGATCTCCAGCAACAACCGGCCGAACTGGGCACCGTCCAGCTCGACCCGGCCTCCCCCGGTCCGCTCGAACCGGGCGTGCGACAGCGCGCCGTCCACGGACACGACCACCGGATCGCCGAGCCCCGCGGGCAGCGCCGGAACCGGTGACGTGCCGTGCGCGAAGTCGAAGACGCCCTCGCGCACGGCCCAGGTGACGTCGGCCGGGCTCGCCGGCCGGAGCAGGACGGGCCGCCCGTCCTGCGGCACGACGATGGTGCCCACGTCCTGGAACTCGACGGGCCCCTGGTAGTGGTGGACCTCCACCCAGCCGGTCCGGGCGACCAGGTGGTCGGCGAACCGCGCACTCAACGAGTTGGCGCCCGGCACGGCGCCGTCGTCCGCCACGAGGACGACGAGGGGCGCCCGCGTCCCTCCCGAGGTCAGCTCGGCGAAGCCGGGATCGGCGAGGACCCGCGCGGCCATGCCCTCCGCGTCCGGCGCCGGTCCGGTGAACCGGCCGGCACGGGCCTCCAGCACCAGCACCCGCGGGGACTCGCGGGCCTCGTCCACCGCGTGCGCCCAGCTCGCCGGCACCTCTCGTTCGACGCCATCGGCATCCCTCACCGCCAGCACCCGGTGGCCGAACTCGCCCCCGTCCGGGAGCATCGCGGCGGCGCGGGCGTCCGGGCCGAGGTAGCTCAGCAGCGTCGGGCGCCCGGTCGAGTCCGTCAGCAGCTCGCCGTCCACCGCGTCCGCGAGCACGATCGCGCCCTGCTCGGGATGCTCGTCGTCGGGGAGCGTCCGCACGGTCCCGTCCGGACGCACCTCCACCCGGCCCTGGTAGGCCGAGATCTCCCCGGTGAACCCCTCCGCGCGCGCCAGCCCCTCCAGCACGGAGAGCCGTCCGGCGTGTTCCGGCGCGCCAAGGCGACAGCTGACGAACGCCAGCCTCCGGCTCCCGCGCCAGTCCCCGAACCTCGCGGTGTCCAGAGTGGACAGTTCGCGGATCATGCCCTCGGCGTCCACCGTCCTCGCGCCACCCTCCCGCAGCGGCAGGCGGAAGCCCTCGGGGCCGTGGTGCACCGCCACGGTGAAGGCGTCCTGGACGTCGTTGCGCCGGTAAGCGTCACGGGCGACGTCCGCTTCGTCGCGGTTGAGGAAACCGACACCGACGGAGCGACCGGACCTGTCACGCAGCGCGACCGCCACCGGCGGCGCGTCCGGCGGAACGGGAAGGTCGTCGCGCAGGTCGCGGAACTTGATGGCGATGTTCTCCGGCCACCCTTCGCGAACAGACTGGTGGCCGACGTCCGCTGTGGGGCAGTACGACCGGACGACGGCGAGCGGGCCGCCGGTGGGCGGTGTCGCGGCACGGGAGAACGAGAGCGCGACGTCGGACGAGGACACCGGGAGTCCGAGGCGCCACAACCTCGCGGACTCCTCCGCGAACGCCTTCACGAACGCCTCGGTCGTCCGCCGCAGGTCGTCACCGTGAGCGGCGAACTCGACGAACGGCCGCACGGCGTGCTTGCGGACGCGCCAGGCCGCGGCACGGGCGACGGTGCGTGCCATCGCCTGCACCTCGTCGAACCGCCCTGCCTCGGTCACCTCGGCCTGCCACGAGCCGGTGGCGGCCAGGTCGCGCAACGGGATCGGCGGATCACCGGGCGCCACGGCGTCCACGAAGTGCCCCTTGTCGACCCACGCGTCCGCGTCGGAGACCACGGCCACCTTGTCGTCCGGCGCGAGGAGACTGCCGAGGGCCGGCACTCCGGTGCCCCACGCCCGGCGGAGGCCTTCCGCCTGGCTCGGCCCGTGGTGAGCGGCCGGCGCGCCGAACCCGCAGATCAGCATGCGCAGGTGCGCCACCTCGCCGCGGTGGTGCGCGAGGAACAGTCCACCCTTGTGCAGAACTGCCGCCAGCTCGGCACCCTTCAGCCTGATCACGTCGCCGCCCTGGTGCGGCCGGTTCGTCGTCAACGCCGCCCTGACGCCGTGGCGGTCGCCGTGTGCCGACACGATCCAGGTCGTCACCGGAGCGGGCAGGAGGTGGAACTCCTGCCGGCCGTCGGGCGTGACCCGGTAGTAGTGCCGCCGCGCGGCTTGCTGCAGGGCGTCGTTGCCCATGAGCCCCGTGTCGAAGGCGCGAGTCGGGAAGAACTGCCCGTGCACGCCCAGCACGCGGTTCACGAGCGGGTACTGCAGGAGGTCCGCCTCCGCGGGCCGGGGAGGCTCGACGCGGTCGAAGCCGGGTCCGTCCAGCGCCAGTGCGGAGGCGTCGAGGGTGAGCTCACCGCGGGGCACGAACACGGTGCGCGCGAAACCGCCGGCGAAGACGCCCGCGGCGAACTCCGCCGCGCTGCTCTCGGACCGACCGCCGAGCGGGGCGAAGAGCACGGGTTTCGCCGTTCCGGCAACCCACTCGCGGGCGGTGGCGAACCCGAGCACCTCGCGCAGCTGCGCACCGTCGCCGACCACCTTCGCCAGCTCGGTCGCGGTCACCTCGACCGGCTTCCCGTCGGAGCGCAGCACCAGGTAGCCGCCGGAGCCCTGGCGGGCGAAGACGACACCGGGATCGCGGCTCGCCCACGGTGTGGGGAGGTGCTCCCCGCCCGCGTCGGCGTAGGCGCCCAGCAGCGGCCCACCCCGCAAGCCGGCCCATTGCCGGACCTGCAGCACCAGGCCGTCGTCGCCGGGTGACCGCACGAGCACCGCGACAGGCCGGTCCTCCCCGTCGCGGACGACCTCGGTCCTGAGGTCGCCGTCCCGCAGTCCCGACACCCGCGCCAGCACCGGCACACCGCCCTCATCGCGGACCTGGGCGTGCACGTCGGGGAAGTGACCGGCGGCGTGCAGTGCTCCGGCGACGTCGAACCCGAAGCCGCCGTGGTCGTTCCGCCGCCCGGTCGGGCCGCCGGTGAGCACGACGGGCCGTGCCGGATCCGCCGCGAGAGCGGCCCGGAACTCACGAATCCCCAGCAGCAGCCGGCCGAACTGGTCCCCGTCCAGCTCCACGTGCCCACCGGTGCGGCGCGCGAACCGGCCGTGTGACGCCGCGCCGTCCAGCGACACCACCAGCGCGGTGCCCAGGCCCGCGGGGAGTTCCGGAACGGTCCGGGTGCCGTCGGTGAAGTCGAGGACGCCGTCCTGCGCGTGCCAGCGGAGATCAGTGGAGGATGCCGGTGGGAGAACGCCGACGTGCCCGTTCCCGGGGATGTTCACCGAACCCCCGAGCCCGATCCGCACCGGCCCCTGGTAGTGGTGGACCTCGACCCAGCCCAGCAGGTGCCGCAGCTCCTCGGCCACCCGCCCGCTCAGCGCGTTCACGCCCGGTTCCGCGGTGCGGTCCGCCACGAGGACGACGAGGGGTGCCTGGGCCGCTCCTGAGTTCAGCTCGGCGAACCCGGGCTCGTCCAGGATCCGCCTGGCCATCGCCTCCGCGTGCGGTGCGGGACCGGTGAACCTTCCTCCACCGGCTTCCAGGAGCAGGAACCGCGGGGACTCACGGGCGTCGTCGGCGGCGTGGGCCCACCCGGCCCGCGTCTGCCTCGCACCGCCCTCGGGGTCCGTCAGTTCGAGCAGGCGCAGGGCGTGTTCGTCGGTCAGACGCCAGTTGCCGAGCTGCGAGGCCTCGCGGGACTCGGCGCCGAGGAAGCTCAGCAGGGTCGTCCGGCCGGTCGAGTCGGTCAGCAGCTCACCGTCCACCGTCCTCGGCGGCATCGGCACGTGCTCCGCCGACGCCTCAGTGCCCGCCGGGCTCTTCAGGGATGCGCTGCCGGACGGGTTCCACGACTCCACCGGCCCCAGCTGGTCGTTCATCGTCCGCTCGATCATCCACGCGTGGCGGGGCTTGAGCGTCGCTCCGGTGTGGACGGACGGCCCCATCGGACCGCCGTCGGCCACGACCCGGCTTCGGTTGCCATCACGGAGGAACACCCGCCTCGCGTCGGTGTGCTCGTCGACGAGACCGGCGAAGTGCAGCACCTCGTGGGCCAGTGCGGGGCCGTCGTCGGGACGCCAGTGCAGCTGGTCGCTCGGGAGCCTGCTGGTGCGCGGCCGGATCCGGACGTCGGCGTGCGCGGGCTCGTCCGGCCGCACGAACTCCACGCGGACGTGCAGCTGGTCGCCGCCCGGCAGGCGGTGGCCGGCGTTCGCCACCGAGTCCACTCCACTGTGGACGGATGCTTCCAGTGCCGTGCTGTCGACCGCTCCGACGAGCCGCAGCCGCACCGTGAGCTCGCGGACGAAGCGTGATCCGATCTGCAGGCGACGGACGTCGTAGCGCACGAGGTGCCGCTGTCCGGCCAGCCTGTCCGCCGTCGGATCGCCGCTGACGAACGGGTCGAACCGCTCGGTGTCGACGGTGCGCACGTCGGCAGTCGCGCGCAGGTGTTCCCACTCCGCCGGGCGCAACGGCGTGTCGGCCGGGTCGAACCACGAGATCCCAACGGCCGCCGCGTCCACTTCGGACGGACGCGGCGGCAGGGGAACCGAGTCCTCTTCCGCGGCGAGGATTCGGGCGGTCAGCCGGACCGGCGCCGGCAGCCCGAAGGCCGTCTCGGCGTCGGCAGGGCGTCCGAGCGCGTAGGGCGGCCCGTCGGCCTCCTCGCCGTCCGGCCGGGTCATCAGCCAGTCGGTCTGCCCGGACACCGTCTCCCGGACGGCCGGTCCCGCGTCGGCGAAGCCCAGGCGCAGGTCGGCGGCGGGCCTCGCCACCGGCACGCCGAGTTCCGCGCTCACCTCGGCGGCCAGCTCGGCGAGCCCGGGCCCGTCCGAGACGAACAGCCGGACGCCGCGCCACTCGCCGGTCGTCGCCCGCACCGCGTCCACCACGTCCTGCGCCGACAGTGTGGCGTCCGGCCCTGGAACGACCGCGAAGATGCCCTTCTCGACCGGCAGCATCCCGGCGACCGCGAGTCCTTCGTCCGCCCCGAAGTAGGCACCCGCGCGGATGGGCGTGTGCGCGCGTTCGAACGGCGACGAGTCGACTCGGCCGTCCGGGTGGTGCCGCACCCAGCCCTCCGTCGCGCCCGTGTCCGCCACGTTCGCCGGAAGGTCGACCCACACCCCGAGCGACCTCGCCGCCCCCCGTGCCGCTTCCCCCAGCGGTTTCAGGCGCGGGCCGGCCACGCGGACGCCGTCGCGGCCGTTCCACCCGCCGGCCAGCGCGGAGTCGCTGATCATCGCCGCGGTCGCCGATCCCGAGTCCGAGCCCAGCAGGACGGTGAACGCCCCGTCCTCGGCCCTGGGGAACCGCTCGGCCCGCGCCCGTTCACCGGGGTCGCTGCCCAGGAAGACACCGGCGTCGACGGCGGTGCCGGCCCGTCGGCGGATGTCGCCCGCCAGGAGCAGGGCCGGTGCGCGGTACTTCCGCAGCGAAACCTCGACGGCGAAGCTGTCGAGGCTCATCGCACGCGACGCGGGTTCAGCGGGGTCGCTCACGACGATCTTCCTGCTCGGACCGTCGAGCAGGGCCCGGACGTGCACCGGACGCCCGTCCGCGGTGTGCACCACCTGGCCCGGCCCCTCGGCGAGCGCCCTCCAGAACGCGCCGCGCTCCGCCTCCGTGCCCAGCCTGCCGTTCAGCGCGATCCCGCCGCCCGGCCGTTCCGTGCCGGCGAGGGGAAGCCGTCCGGTTCCGGGGCCAACTGCGGTCGCACCACTGCCTGGTAGCGGTCCGCCGGCAGGGCCTGGACCGTCCGCGACCAGCTGTCGGTGAGCTCCCGCCACGCGGCCGCGTCGGGCCGGTCGGCGGCGGTGAGGGCGAACGCGCGCTCGTTCAGGGCCGCGAGGTCCTCGCGCAGCCGGATCGGCTGCTGCTGCACCGCATCCGCCGCGGCATGACCGATCTGCAGCAGTGCGGCGATCGTCGGCACCCGCGAGCGCACGGCGGTGTTGACCACCGCGGTGCCCGCCGATCCGCCGCCGTGTCGCGTCTCGTGGCCCGCCGCGGCGAACAGCGCCTCCCCCAGCGCCGACGGCTTCGTGAGCAACGCCGTGAAGAGCGGGTCCCTGGCCAGGGCCGTCCTGGCCGGTGCGCTGAGGTTCAGCGTCGCGAGCATCGCCAGCCTGACGACGAGCGGAGCCCCGGGGTCGTGGTCGAGGCCGCGCAGCAGCGATCCGTCGAACGGGTTCTCGCCCTGGTGCAACAGATCGCGGACGTCGTCGAGCAACTGGGTCAGTCGCTGCGGCGACACGGGGCGGAACACGCGGGGTGCCGCGCCGCTGTGCAGTTCGTACGACAGCGGTGCGAGCGAAGTGACGAGCACGGCGTCGTTGACCAGGCTGCGCACGCGTGCACGCAGGGACGCGTCCTTCAACGCCGGTAGTGCGCCGTCGATGTCGGCCAGCCGGGCCGCCGTGCCGGACGGGAGGTCTCGTTGCTCCAGAGCGCCGGAGCCGAGAGCGCTGAGTTCGTCCACCCACGCCCGTTGTGCCTGCGGGGACAGGACGAGCTCGTCCGTTCCCCTCGAGGCGTCCCGGTACGCGGAGGTGAGATTCGTGCTCGGCGCGGGCCTGAGGGACCCCGATCGCATCCGCGGCGACATCGGGATCTGCGGGGAGGACGCGGGCGCGCTCGGCACCGCCGCCTTGAGTCCCAACGCTTCCAAACCGGCTTCGTCGGCGCGCAACCAGACCTCGCCGTCCGGACCCGTGGACACGACCGGACGCGCCGGGCCCTTGGGCCGGGCCACGGTGATGGTCGAGCTCAGCTCGGCCCGCACGAGGTAGACCTTGGACGGTTTCGCCACGGACGTCGACGAGCGGGTCTCGCTGTCGTCGAAGACGTTGAGGTTGAACAGGTTCCCGGAGAGCCCCGGCACGATCGACTCCGCGAGGCCACCCGCGATCGCGGCCTCCGCACTCGCCTCGCCGGTCACCTCGGTGACCGCGTGCTCGGTGCGCGTCGCCGAGTTGGTGAGCGTCGCGCCGGGCAGCTCGGTGACGACCTCGCGGTGACCGAGGTCCATCCGGATCGTCACCGAGTCGATCCGCCGACTGCCGACGATGACGACGTGTCCGTTGCCGGACAACGCTTCGGTGATGTAGTGGCTCAGCTGGCCCGCGCGCGTGCCGACGAGCAGCGACGCGCCGCGCCGGGCACTCAGGTCCTCGGTCAGCCGCACCAGTTCCGCGTGCAGCTTCGGCGCCGGGAACGGCCACGCCCGCAGCGTCGCTTCGGCCGGGAATCCCTGCGCGGGCCGTGATTCCCGCAGCGAACCGTCCACAGTGGCCAGGGGCGCCATCGCGTCCAGGGCCGAGGTGGCGACCGTGGTCCGGATCGCCGAGTCGATCGTGAACGGGCTCGGCGTGTACGTCTCCCGCACCGGCGTCTGGCGCAGACCGGGCAGGTGCCGGCGGTACTCGCCGGAGTGGGCCCACGGGCGCAGGTACACCTGGACCTCGATGCCGAACTCGTGGCGCACACCCTGGCCCGCCCACGTGTAGGTCACGACCTGTTCGTGCGCCTGCCGCGTGCTCGCTTCACCCGTCCGCCGGCCCTCCGCGGCCGCGTTCGGGTCGAGCAACCCGGAGAGCTGATCACCGACCCAGCCCTCCGGTGCGCCGACGCCGGGCACCGCGGACCCACTCGCGCCCCAGCTGAAGCTCGACCTCTTGCCCGTGACGTGGTGCCGGGTCGTGGTGATCTTCGACTGGTGGCGGAGGTGGTCGTCCGCGCCGAGCACCCGTCCGCCGACGCGCTTCGCGCTGACGACGACGAGCTGTTCGAGCTTGCCCGACTCACCGAGCCGCTCCCCCAGCAGTTCGGTGCCACCGTTGAGCATGTCGGTGAGCATCGTGCCGAAACCGCCGAGGACGAGACGGGTGCCGAAGCTCTGCGCCAGCGTGTCGTGCAGCTGGGCGTACTGGGCGGCGACCTCCCTGTCGGTGATCCCGTTCTCCCACTCGCGGAGTTCCTCGCGGAGCCGGTTCTTCAGCTCGGTGACGACTTCCGGCCGTGCGGGTTCGACGGGGCCGTGCGCCTTCGTGACGACGCTCGGCACGGTTGTCGCGGGCGGGGCCGGGGTGTGCGCGGCGTGGTAGGCGTCGCGGTCGTCGGGGTGGACGTTGCGGTCGAGGTCGTGGCTCGTGAGCTCGCCGATGCGCGGCAGGTCGCTCGCCGTCACCCACACCTTCACCGCGCGCGGCACGAACTTGTCGCGCTCCTGCCTGGTGACGTGTCCCTCGTGGCGGCCACCGAACGGCCCGGTGCGGCTCCGGCCGACCGACGTGGCGAGGTGGTGGTGCGCGTCGAACTCGACGAGGTAGCCGCGTTCGACCCGGCTGTGGCTCGTCTCGAAGTCGACGGTGTCGGTGGTGCTCGACACCGGTCCCCTGGTGTAGTCGGCCGACAGCGTGCCGCTGCCGGTGAACTGCTCCCCCGCCTTCACCGACGCGCCGAACGACGCGGCCAGGGCGTTCTGCGCGCTCTCGCCCGACATCAGCACGGTCTTGCGGTGCTGGGTGCGGCCGAAGGTCTGCGCGTCGTTGCGGTCGATGATCCTCGGGTTGCCGTAGGTGGTGGTGAGCCGGACGTCGCCGGCGAGGTCGCGGCTGCCCGTGCCGAGAGGGCCGCCGTCGTTGTAGCTGCGCAGCGGCAGCACGTCGGCGGGACCGGCCGCGACGGCGAGCCTGCCCTGCCTGCTGCTCCAGCTGCCCCAGGTCTCCAGCGCGGCGCGGGAGACGTCCTCGGCCGCGTCCTCCGCGCGGCCACCGAGGTTCGTCGGTTCGTCACCGAACACGAGGCGACCGACCAGGGCCTTGGTCTCCTTGCCGAGCCCCTTCGCCGCGGTGAGCTCCAGCATCCCGGTCGCGGTGGAGACCAGGTGGCGGATCGGCGAGACCGAGTCCACGACGTGTTCGGCTGGCAGCGTGCCGGGCCGCATCGCGGGCAGCGGCACGCCGTGCCCCGGCGACGTCCAGCCCGTCTCCGGGAGGACGTTCTCCGGCACGACGTCCACGCCCTTGCCGGGCCTCGCGGGAACGGCGATCTCGAGGCGCCCGGAGATGGCCCCGCCGTCCCACTTCAGCGGGGCGTCGAGGGAGTGCCAGCCGGCGCCCGTGCGGACCTCGATCTCCACCGGGAACTGGTAGAGGTAGCTCGGTCCGCCGCGGCCGCTCCACGTCTGTTCGGTCTCCACGGACTGTGACACGGACCCGCGTCGTTCCTTCGTGCGCGACGGACCGACCTCACCGGACAGCGAGGCGGCGCCGGCACTGCCCTCCACCGAGACGTGGAAACCCTTGCTGCGCCGGCGGAGGCTCTCGAAGCTGCGGAAGTCCCTGGCGGAGATCCGGCCGCCGAGTTCCTTCCAGGGCGCGGCTTTGACGTACCGGCCGTGGTCGGTGTCGACGGTGCCGCGCAGGAACAGGTCCTTGTCGCCGGGCAGGGGCAGGCGCAGTCCGTCCCCGCCGTCGAGGAGGGACTGGGCGTCGTCGCGGAGCAGCCGGCGCAGGTCCTCGGTGACCTTGGCGGCCTGCGAGCCCGGGACCGCTCCCGTGGCGGCCAGCCGGTGCACCACGCGGCCCGTGACGTCCTCCAGGGTCTCCCGCGTCAGCGTCCAGCGCGCGCTCACGTGGGCCGGGACCTCGGCGATCCGCAGACCCGACGGTCCGCGCAGCGAGGCGACGCTGCCGCCAGTGCCCGCGTCGTCGGTGTCGGAGCTCATCTCGCCCTTGCGGGCGACCGAGAGCCGGGCGGCGCCGGGCACGGTCATCGGTGCCGGCAACGCCTGGTGCCCGAGGAAGGGCGAGCCGGGGCTCTTGGGCGTACCCGGCCGGTGGGGCGTGCTCGGCCGGCGGGGTGTGCTGGGCCTGCGGGCATCGGTCATCGACACGAGGTAGTGCAGCTCGATGTCGTGGCTGTCGAGGTCGCCGGTCGTCTGCTCGTCGAGGTCCCGCTGCAGTTCCACGGCCTGGACCACGGTGTCCTCGGCCGACCTCCGGTAGTTCACGCCGCCGGAGAGCGTCACGCCGATCACCTCGGCGAGGCTCTCGCCCACACCGACGCTGATCTCGCCGCCCCACTCCCGTGTGCCGCCCTCGGACAGGCGGTGCTCGACGCTCGTCGAGTGGCGGTGGCTGATGCTGCGCCGGCCGCTCTCCACGTGCTCGGAGGGCCGTCGCGGGTGCTGGGGCAGGTACGCGCGCCCGAGCACGATCTCCACGGGGTGCCGGCGATGACCGAACTTGAACGTCTCGTGGACGAGGCCACCGGTGACGATGTCGCGGCCGTGCTCGGGCCCGAGTGAGTCGAGCCACGACCGCAGCCGCGTGGTCTCCGCGTCGGCGAGGTCGAGGCGCAACCCGTCCTTGATCCGGTCGAAGACGTCGGTGAGTCCGGCCAGGACGACCTGCTTGATCGCCTTGCGCTCGCGTTCGAACCTCGCGTACGCCTGCCGCCGGTCGGCCGCGGACGAGCCCGGTTCGATCTCCGCGTAGCTGCTCGGCACCGACCGCGGGCTCTGCAGCGCCGGATCGATCCGCTTGGGCCACGCGAGTGTCATGGTCACCGGCACGTCGCGGATCTCCGGTGAGCCGTGGCGGCCGCGGCGCGACAGCCGGCGACCGCGAGGCTCCACCGTGATCCGGTGGACGACGTCGTGCACGGACTCGACGGTCTCGATCTCCCGGTGGGCGTCGATCCGCAGCCCTTCCGCCTTCTTCGCCGCCGCGGCACCGCTCGACTTCGCGCCGATCCCGGCGACCCGCCCCGACACCGTGACCGGACCGGCCGGGACGTCGAGCATCTTCGTCGGGTCGACCGGCGTCCGCTCGACCTCCTTCGCGGCAGACCGCTCCCTCGGCTCCGCCACGTGCGTCGAGTCGAAGTCCGCACGTCCGGCACCGACGTCCCTGGCCGGACCGATCGCGATCACCTGGACGCGCACGTCCAGGCTGTCCTTGTAGATCTTGCGGACACCGTTGAGCGTGCTGGCGAGCGACGCCAGCACGGTGTCGGCGTACTGCTCGGCCACCCACCCGGCGACCGCGCTCTCCGGCTGCTCGAACATCGTCCGCAGCGCCGCGCGGACCGGACCGAACGCGGGCTTGCCCTTCACCAGCGGTTGATCGATCTTCGCCCTGGAGGCCAGCTGCGCGGCGGCCGGGTCCGGCGGTTCGTGCTTCGCAGGAGCGGACGGTGCGTTGACGGGCCCGTGCAGCGTCGAGGCCGGCGGGCTCGGATGGGCGACGGGGTCCGGAGCCGGATGGCTGGTGTGAGTCGCCGAGGTGGCGGCGTCGAGTGCCTTGAGGTTGTGCGCGCCGAGTTCGAGACCCGTTGCGGCGCCCATGATCCCGGGTTCGTCGGGCCTGCCCAGCAGAGCGGGCCTCCGTGCGTCGGCGTGGGTGTCGGCGAGCCCGAAGAAGTGGAAGACCTCGTGGACGGCGTGCTCGGGCCGGTCCAGGTGCCAGGTGAGCTGGTCGGTGCGCGCGTTCTCCTTGCTGCTCAGGGTGATCGGCACCGCCTGGTGCGGGTTGGTGCTCCAGTGCCCGTCCGCTTTCGCCGTGTGGGAGACGGTGAAGTGCGCCTGGTCGCCGTTGGGGTAGCGGTACCGGTGGTTGAAGTGGGCGTCGAGCAGGCCTTGGAGCCTGACCGCGTACGCGGCCGCCGTGCTCGGGTCGTCGGCGCGCAGCGAGACGGGAGCCGTCACCTCGCGCACGGTGTGGCTCGTGCCGTCCTCGCCCGTGAAGGTGGCGCGGCGCAGGTCGAACCGGATCTGCGTGATGCGGCCTTCGATCTGCCCGTGCTCGATTTTCGGGTCGCGCACGGCCTCGAAGCGCTCAGCGGCGTGTCGCGTGGGCGTGACGGAGTCCCTGACGCTCGCCCACTCCCGCCCCGACGCGAACCCGGCACCGGACGCCGCCGTCGATGAGCCGGCCTCGGCCGGCATCGCCGGGGTCAGGACCGGGACCACCTGTGGCTCATGGCCGTTGTCGCGCTTGGCCTTCTCGCCTTCGGCGACCCGTTCGTGGGTCCCGCGCGCCGGCTCTTCGCTCCCGCGGACGACCTGGTTGACACTCGGTCGCTGTGGTGGCGGGGCTGCGGTGTCGGGTTCGAAGGCCTTCCGGTCGTGCCGGGATGTGGTCGGCTGCGCTTCCACGACCGTGCGGGCGGGGGTGGGCTGAGGGTCGACGGACCGGGCGGGCTGGAGGTCTGCGGCACGGGTCGCCTGCGCGTCTGCCTGGCGGGCGGGCTGCGTGTCTGCGGCATGGGTCGCCTGCGCGTCTGCCGGGCGGGCGGGCTGAGGGTCTGCAGCGGTTCGGGCCGAGCCGAACTGCGGGTCCGACGCAGCCCGCACCGGGGCGGGCTGGGCATCGACGGCAGGCCGGGCGGGCTGCGAGTCCACCGCCGGACGGACGGCCTGCGCATCCACTGCGGGACGCGCTTGCTGCACATCCACCGCAGGACGGACAGCCTGGGCATCCACCGCCGAGCGGGCGGGTTGCGCATCTACCGCAGGACTGACAGGCTGCGCATCCGCTGCTGAGCGATCAGATTGCTCGCCCACCGCCGGATGGGCGGTCTGCTCGTTCACCGACGGACGAACGGTCTGCGCGTCCAGTTCCGGACGAGCCGACTGCGCCTCCGCCGTGGGAAGAGATTGCTGGGCCTCCACCTGACGGTCCTGCCCGTCCACAGCGGGACGGACAGGCTGTGCGTCCTGTGTCGAGAGAGCGGTCTGCGCGTCCGCTGTGGAGTGAGCGGACTGCACCTCTGCTGCGGGAGTGACGTTGTGCGCGTCTACCGCCGATCGAGCCGGCTGCGCATCCGCCGCGACCCGGACCGGGCTGTTCTGGGAATCTGCCGCCGCTTGGTGGGCGGGTCGGGGTTCTGGCGTGGATCGGGTCGCGCTGGACTGCGTTTCCGTCACCGGTCGGGTGACCGGCTGCGCGTCCGACGTGGATCGGGCGGAGACCGGCTGCGCGTTCACGTCAGACCTGCCCGAACCGGACTGCGCGTTCACCTCAGGCCTGGCAAAACTGGCGAGCGGGTCCGCCGCGGGCTTGATGGCGGACAGTGCGTCCGTCGCCGACAGGACGGCACCGGACTGGGCAGAACCGGACTGGGCAGAACCGGACTGGGCAGAACCGGACTGGGCAGAACCGGACTGGGCAGAACCGGACTGGGCAGAACCGGACTGGGCAGAACCGGACTGGGCAGAACCGGACTGGGCAGAACCGGACTGGGCGGCGCCGGGCTGGGCAACGGTCGCTGGGTCTGCGGCAGACGGCACATACGGCGCCGGATGCGCCGGCCTGCTCTGGGTTGCCGCCACCGGAGTCGCCGCCAGGCGCGTGTCTGCTGCTCGGTGGGCGGTGGTCTGGTCGTCGGCGGCAGGTCGGGTGGCGGGCTGTGCGGCATCTACCTGCCGCGCGGCACCGGGGTCCGTCTCCTGGTTCGAGGAACCGGGCTGGGCCTCGGTCTCCTGGCCTGCGGCGGGCTGCGATTCCGTGCTGGCACGGGCAGAACCAGCTGTGTACTCGGTAGCGGGCCGAGCGTCCGCGGGCCCTGTGGGCGTGGTCCGCGCGTCGGCGGAGGGGCGGGCGGACTGCGCGTCCGTGCCGACGTCGCCACCGCCGTCCGCCGTCCTGCGCACGGCGGCGGCGACATCGGCTGGAGGCTTCGCGATGTCCGGCAGCGCTTCTGTTGGCGAGTGGGCCGGGACGCGCTGTGCTGCTGCCGCGGGCACGGCCACTTGATCGGCGGGTCGAGACTGATGGGGTGTGGCCGGCTTCGACTCGGCCGCGTCCGGCCGACCGCTGGCGCGGACCCCTTGCGACTCAACGGTGTTCCCGCCTGCTATGGGGGAAGCAGCCGCCGCCTCGTGCGGCGCGGCGAGTTCGGCGATGACGCCGGGAGACGAAGTTGCACCGACCGACCCGGCGAGACTGAGGTGTCCTCCGGTCCCGCTCACGTCACCAGGAAGCAGCGACCCCTTGGTCCACATGGGACTTGCGTCCACGTCGAGATCAGGCGCGGGCTCGAGCGCCGCACCAGGACGAAGAGGATCCTTTGTGGACTTCAGATCGAACTTGTCCGGGAAGAGATCGCCGTAAGAGGGCAGTCCGTCCGAAACCGCGATGTCGGGAACCTCGAAGTCCGGAATCTTCAGATCAGGCACACCAGCGCCACCGGCCTTGCCACCGTGCACGCCGTCCGCACGCGACGCGGCCCCGATGATGCCGTCCCACACGTTGCCGCGCATACCGGTCGCCACATTGATCAGCGGGTTGCTCAGCCCGGCCGAAGCCACCTGCGCCGACGCATAACCGAAATGCCCCAACGCCCGCACCGAACCGGTCACCCGGCCCCGCACCTCCGCCGACAACCCGGACACCGCACCGCGCGACAAGCCGTGCGCCACACCACCCACGGCGCCACCGATGACACCGCCGATCACCGAGCCCTTCAACGACTCCCAGTCGAAACCGTGCCGCCCGCCCGCCGCGATCTGCCCGAGCTGGATCCCGCCGTCCAGCCCACCCATGAACCCCGCGCCGAACGCACCCCACTTCACCGCGTCCTTGCCCAGCGCCACCGCCGCCACGCCCACCTCGCGCACCGACAACGACGCCAGACTCGCAGCCAACTGCCGCAACACCAGCCGCAGACCGACCTGCGCCGCCGCCTCCACCGCAGGGATCAGGAACGAGAAGATCAGCGAGTAGAGCAGGGAAAGCACGGTGAACAAGGCGAGCGCGGCCATCGCGATCAACATGATCTTGGCCTTCTGCACGTCAGCCGCCGCGGTCTCCGCCGCACGCGACAGCTCCCGCATCCCCGCGACCAAATCACCCAGCCCGGCGGCGAGATCACCACGCAGGTACCCGACGACCCGATCGCCGAGCTCACCGTGCAACGCGGAGGCGACGGCCGTGGCGTCCACGCCGACCGCCTCGGCGAACTCCTCCGCCGCCGACGCGATCGACGACCACGTCTCACCCAGCTCGCGCAGACCGCCCTCGGAAGCCTCTGGCCATTCCATTCCCAGGACGACCTGGAAGAACTTCTGCAACGCAGGAGGCAGATGGGTGGTACCGTCCGCGCCGCTCACTTGATTCAAAACCCTTTCGAGAATTGCTGGTGTCACTCGGACTGGGCGAAGGACTCGCTCATCGTCTGGTCGAGCTTGCGGGCCGATTCCGCGTCCGTGTCCTGGAAAGCGGTGTTCGCCTGCCTGAGCAGGTCAGCCATCTGCACCGCGCCGTCGCGGGCTCCCGCGGCGCCGTCCTGGAGGTCCTTGGCCTTCTGGACGTAGTTCTTCGCGAAGGCCTCACCGATGTGGTCGCTGCCCCAGCAGCCGTCGTTCTCGGCCACCTTGCGGGTGAGCTCGTCGAGGGCGCGCGACAGCGCGTCGCCGGCGCTGCGGAGCTTCGACGTGGCCGAGGTGAGGCCTTCCGGGTCGAGGTAGAAGTTCTCCGCCACGGTCAGTCCTCCGACTTGCGCGTGCCACCGAGGCCGCCGAGCAGCGGGCCGATGAGCGCTTCGAGAACGTCCTGCGGATCCGCCTTGCCGCCCGCGAGACCGGCCAGGTCGACGCCGCCGGGGCTGGTGGACCCCATGACCTCCGTCATCTTCTCGATGCTCTGGGCCCGGCCGCGCTGCAACGTCTCCTTGATGACCTCGGCCAGCTGCGTCGGGGCCAACAGCCGGTACTTGGCTTCGTTGAAGGAGATCCCGGTCAGCTCGCCCCGGCCGTCGAAGGTCATCTCCAGCGAGTTGTCCTTCGCCCTGACCTTCGTCTCGCCGTCCTTCCACATCTCGCTGAGCCTGCTCAGCTTGCGGCGCTCGGCGTCCAGTGAAGCCAGCGCCTCTTCGATGCCCGAGTCGTGGTCGAAGGCCTCGTTGTATCCGAACGTCATGTCAGCTTCCTTCTCGGTGTTCTTGGCGCCTGCCGAGCACGGCGGCGCCGGTGTCGGCGGGTGACCAGAGGTCGCGGTCCGCGCTGATCGGCAGCTCCGGATCGCGATCGGTCGCCTCGCCGACCTGACCTGTCACGCCACGGCCGAACGCGCCCGCACCCTGCCCCGCATGTCCTGGCAGGAAAGGAGGTGGTGCGCTTTCGACGGTGGGTGCCTGCACGGGTGCGGTGGTGGGCAAGGTCCGTTCGACCGGGATCGACACCACCGGGCTCTCGGTAGCGAACGACGCCCCGGCGCCGGCCGAACGCGGCGCGGCGGCAGATGCGACCACGGACGCCACCGCCGACGGCGATACCGATGCCGATGCCGATGCCGTGACGGGTACCTGGGCGACCGGCGCCGGTGCGTCACGCGACACGGTGACGGGCCGCGCTTCGACCTCGACGGGCTTCTTCGCCACGACCCCCTGCTTGTCCCGGTCCGCGACCTGGCGACCGAGCACCGGAGCTCCGCGACCGAGCACTCCCCCGGTCCGCGGCGCCGCGACCGCCGGCGGGGGCACGGCCACGCGCTTGCCGAGCACCGCCGAGACTCCCGCCTCCTTCGACATCGCAGCGGCGAAGATGCTCCCGGACACCGGAGCCACCGGCACCGCGCACGCGCCCTCGCCGACGCTCCCGGCATTTCCTGGAACCCCTTGCCCGCCAAGAACTTCCGAGGCGGGGTGCGCGGCGTGGCCTACAGGCGTGTGTGCCGCCTGCCCGACAGCGGCGAAAGGCATCGGACCCGTCCCGGCCGAGGACATCGGGCCCGCAGCTAAAGGGCCCGCCCCGGCGAAGGGCATCGGGCTCGCGCCGGCGGCAGATCCGTTGCCCGCGAAGGAATCCGCGTGCTGCGAGGACGACCCCACCTGGCCGGTTCCGGCACCGCCGCGCGCGGTGGTGCCGGACGGCGACAACTCGGTCGGGTTCGGCGGGCCCGGCATGGAGTCGCCGCAGTGCTGGTAGGCCGTGCCGAGGTCGTGCAGCACCCGCAACGCGGCCTGCGAGTCGGTGACGCCCTGCGCCCTGAGGTCGCGGATCCGGCGCTGTGCCTCGGCGAGGGCGTCGCCTGCGTGGCGCAGCACCGTGCCGTAGCCGGGCTCGGTCATCGACTGCAACACCCTGTCGACGGTGCCGTCCACCTCGCGGGCGGCGTCGTCGAACGAGTTCGCGACCCGTCCCTGCCACGCGTCGGAGATGGCCCGCGCCTCGCGCCGGATGCCGTCCCGCACCGCTTCCAGCCGGGCGACGGCGGAGTCGAACGCCGTCGCGCGGGTGTAGAAGACGTCCGGGCTCACCTCGTTGATCAACTGGGCGAGCTGGTCGAAGTTCAGGGTCGCCAAGGCGGCGTCGGGAACGTAGGTCATCGTCAGCTCCTGCCCACGACCGGAGGTGGCGGCACCTCGGCGCCGTTGTCGCCCCAGGCGCCTTCGTCGGCCTGCAACCAGATCTGCGGTTCGCGTTCCTTTTCACCGGGCTGTGCTCCGCCCGCACCCATGCCCGCACCCGCGCCCATGCCGCCCATCGGCATGCCGCCGGGAGGCATCGCGGAACCGTCCATCCCGGCCGGCAGGGTGGTGGGCACGGCACCCAGCGGTGCCGGCCCCCGGGACGTCGCGCCCGTGTCGAACTGGCCGGCGACGGACTGCACGTGTGCGGCGCCGGCGTCCGCGGCGCCCAGCGATCCCACACCGCCGCCGAGGTGCGGTGTGCCGCCACCGGACGCGGGTGACCCGCCACCGGAACCGCTGCCCGGCGAGAGGAACTTGTGCATCGCGTCGGACGCACCGCCGTCGGACTTGGCGATCGCGTCCTGCACCGACGCCTTGGCGGCGGCGAGTTGTTCCTGACGCGCGGCCGTGTCGTCCGGTGTGGACAGACGGTTGATCGCGTCGGCCGCCTCGCGCTGCGCTTGCGCGAGGTTCTGGTCGTGACCCGGCGCGGACGGGTCGACCGCGTCGTCGAGCGAGTCGATCGCCTTGTGCGCGGCGGCCTTCGCGTCGTCCAGGCCGGGCTGGTCGGAACCGAGCTGGTCGATGACGCGGTCGGCGGTCGCCTTCGCGTTCTCGAGGGCCGCGTGGTGCTCCGGGTCGACGAGCTCGTCGATCGCGTCGTCGGCCGCCTTCCTGGCCTCGTCGAAGGCGTGCTGTCGAGCCGGGTCCTGCGTGCTGGAGCGGAGGTCCTCGATCGCCTTGTCGGCCTGGTGCTTCGCCTCCTGGAGCACGCGCTGGTGCTCGGGATCGGGCTCGCCGGGCGAGCCCGCACCGCCACCGGCGTGCGCCCCGTCCGCGAGGTCACCGAGGCCGGAGGACGGCTTGCCCAGGTCCTCGATCGCCTTGTCCGCGGCCTGCTTCGCCTGCTGCAGAGCCTGGTCCCGAGCGGCGTCGCCGGCCTTGTCCCCCGTTTCGCCGCCGCCGTGCGAGGAGTCACCTGGTGTCGCACCGCCTGGGTGCGCTCCGCCGTCGCTCGATGATCCGTCGCCGGTGGACGACGGGTTCGTCAGGTCGGAGATCGCCTTGTCGGCGGCCTGCTTCGCCTGGTCCAGAGCCTTGTCCCGAGCGGCGTCGCCGGTGCCGTGCGCGGAGTCGTCCGCCGACGGCGTACCACCCGTGGCCGGTGACGCTCCACCCGAAGGCGAGCCGCCACTCGGTGAGGCACCGCCCGTGGGCGAGCCACCACCGCTGCCGCCCGTGGACGGACTGGTCAGGTCGTCGATCGCCTTGCCGGCCGCCTTCTTCGCGTCTTCCAGAGCGGCATCGCGGGCCGCGTCACCCGCGCTGTCCGAGGAGGTCTGCGGCGTGCCACCACCGGAGGGACCGCCCGACGACGTCGCCGGCACGCCCGAAGGACTCGACAGATCGTCGATCGCCTTGCCCGCAGCCTTCTTCGCGTCCTCCAACGCGGCATCGCGAGCCGCATCCCCGGCGCCACCGCCCGACGACCCACCGGACGGACCGCCCGACGACGTCGCCGGCACGCCCGAAGGACTCGACAAATCGTCGATCGCCTTGCCCGCAGCCTTCTTGGCGTCCTCCAGTGCGGCATCGCGAGCAGCGTCACCGGGACCGTCGGACGAAGTCTGCGGCATGCCTGACGCGCCACCGGCCGGAGTCTCGCCGGCGCCCGTGCCCGCGGAAGGGCCGCCCGACGACGTCTCGGGCATCGCGGACGGGCTCGTCAGGTCGTCGATCGCCTTGCCGGCCGCGTCCTTCGCCTGGCCCAGGGCGGCGTCGCGCTTGGCCTTGTCCTCGTCGTCCTTCTTCTTGTTCGCGGAACCCATCGATGGCAGCGTCGGCATCGATGGGACCGCTCCGCCGCCGGTCGACGGGGTCCCCGACCCCGTGTCCGACGGCCCGGAACCTGCGCCGGCACCGGACCCCGTGCCAGTGCCTGCCCCCGCATCGGCGCCGGTTCCCGTTCCTGCACCGGACTCGCCGCCCGTGCTGCCCGTGCCGTCGGCCAGGGAGCTCGGGCTCGTGAGCGAGTCCATGGCGTCTCCTGCGGCCTTCTTGGCCGCGTCCAGCGCCTGTTGGTCGCCCGCGTCGTTCGCCTGCTGCTCCGCGGTTTCGCCGGCTGTCTCGGCGTCTGTCTCGGCGGCTGTCTCGCCTGCCGTCGCGTCGGTGAGATCACCGGTCGCGGAGTCGGTGCCGGCAGCGCCCGTGCCGGTGTCGTCCAGGACCGGGACCGCCGAGTTCGTGTCCGTCTCGCCCGCACCGGACTCGCCCGCACCGGACTCGCCGGCCGCAGCGTCGCCCGCCGCGTCGCCCTCGGCCGTGTCCGTGCCGTCGGCGCCGCCGATCAGGTCTGCCGCCGCGTCCTTGGCGTCGGCGAGGCCCTCAGCGTCAGCCGCGTCCGATGCGTCCGACGCGTCCGACGCGTCCGACGCGGACTCGGTGTCCTCTGTGGACTCGGTCGTGTCGTCGGCGCCCAGGGCGTCCTCGGCCGACGTTCCGCTGTCCGTGAGGTCGTCGATCGCGTCGTTCGCCTCGTCCTTCGCCTGCTGCTCCTGCTCAGTGGCGGTCTCGCCCCCGTCGGAGGAGTCCGGCAAGGAGTCCGCGCCCGCCTTGCCGCTCGGCGAACCGCCCGAGGACGGCGTGCTGCCGACGATGTCGAGCGGGACCAGGTCGCCGCCGCGGGCGCTGTACTGGTTGCCCAACGACGTCAGGGCGTCCTGAAGGTCCTTCACGAGCCGCTCGTCGACGACGCGGTTCATGTCCTTCATGTCCTGCTTCAGCTGGATGGCCGCGTTGGCCACCTCCACCTCGTCGTCCGCCGCGTTGACAGCCGCGCTCGCCTTCGCCTGCATGGCGATGGCTCCGGCTGCCCGCTTCTCGTCGGACGTCTCGATGATCTCCCACCAGCCACCGGAGAACGCCTGGATGGCGTGCCCGATGTTGTGGATCGTCTGCGCGTACTGCTTGCCGGTGAGCGTCTGGTAGACCTCTTCGCTCTGGTCCAGCAGCTTCGTGGCGGTCTTCGAGAACGCCTCCCCCGACTCACCCTCCAGCGCGTCCTTGATGGCCTTGATCTGCTTGGCGATGTCCTCGTTCACCTCGCCGAGCCTCTTCGCGGCGGCCTCGAAGTAGTTGCCGAGGTCGTACCAGGCCTCGGCAACCGTGTTCCGCGAGAGTCCGGCCTTGGACCCGTCGGAGTTGAAGACCAGTTGTGAGGCGACTTCCTGGAGCTGCTCCAGAGTCGCGTACTGGTCCGCGACCATGGGCGGCATGGAGGACGAGTAGGCGCCCACCATCTGCGCAGCGGAGAAATCGGCCATGACCCTGGACTTCCTTCAGACGAGGTGGGTGACCCCCGCGGGGGCCTCGGGCGATGTCAAAGACTCGACAAGAGGTGACTACTGGGCGATGTAGCCGTCGGAGTTGCCCTTGGGCTCCTCCTCGGACTCGGAGTCCGAGTCCGAGGAGGCCGACTCGATCTCGGCGTCGGCCGAGTCCTTGAGCGAGTCGAGGTCCTCGGTGGTCGAGTCGTACGACTGCGTGCCGTCGCCACCGGGCAGGACGTCGTCGTAACCGTCACCGTCGGAGTTGTTCTCGTCCTCGGCCTCGGCGCTCGACTCCGAAGCCTCCGGCACGGCGTCCGCGTCCGCGTCGTCGCTGGGCAGGACGTCGTCGTAACCGTCGCCGTCCGAGTTGTTCTCGTCAGCGTCCTCATCGGACTCGACCGGCTCGGTGCCCGTCTCGGTGCCGGAGGAACCCGTCCTCGGGCCGGGCGTGAAGTTGTGCTGGTCCTGCTCGGTGTTCTGGTCGAAGCGCGCGGTGTCGCTCCGGATCTCGGACGCCATGTCGCCGATGCTCGCCTTGATCTTGGCGGCGTTGTCGTCGTCGGCCTTCTCGAAGTCGTTGGCGATCTTCGTGAGCGTGGAGCGCATGTCGTCGAGGGCGATCTTGAGGTGCTCGGCGTTCGCGACGACGCCGTTGCGGCGGTCGTCGACGACGCGCTCGACCCGCTGCGCCAGCTCGAAACCGCCGGCGTTGGGCCAGTTCGCCTTCAGGGCCTCGAACGCGGCCATGTCGTCCATGATCGAACCGAGCTTCTTGGCCGACTCCCTGATCGCGTCGGGGTCGAAATTGGTGGCCATCGTTCAGGCTCCTGCCAGGGGAAGGGGGTCGTGTCGGCAAGTGGGGTGACGGTGTGCGCGGCCTTCCACCGGGGAGAGAGGAACTGGAAGGACGCGCACACCGTCGCGGGTCACCCGATCGCGGCGGCGCCGCGGCTGTCGCGCGCCTGCATGTCCGTCGCGGACGTGTGCAGGGCGGTCTTGAGGTTGTCCAGGTTGGTGCGGCTGTCCACCAGGTAGCCGTTGAGCTGCTGGGCCTTGGCGTCGTACGCGTTCGCCGTGGAGCCCTCCCAGTCCTGCATGATCCGCTTGACGTCGCTGTACAGCTCGTCGGACTGGTTCTGGATCTCCGACGCCTTGTTCTTCATCAGCGCGATGCATTCGTCGATGACGCCGTAGTCGTAAGTGATCGATTCCACTTTGTTCCCTTTTCGAGGTAGTTGTCGAGACGGCTGGGTCAGGCGCCGAGGAAATTGCCGACGGCGACCGGGACGTTGGTGATCGCGGAACGAGCGGTGTCGTCCTGCTCCTGCTGGGCGCCGACCTCGGTGCGCATGGTCTGACCCATCTCGCGCAGCTTGGCCAGAACGGCGGTGCGCACGGACTCGATCCACTGGTCGGCCGTCGAGCTCAGGGCGCGGGTGGCCGCACTGGGGCTCGCCGCGAGGGTGGCCTCGACCTGGGCCTTCAGCTGGTCCAGCTGCTGGCTCACGTTGTCCGCGGTCGCGTCGTGGCGGTTCGCCTGCGCCTTGACCTGCTCCGGGCTGACCTTGGTCGTCATGGTGATTCCTCCTGGAATTCATCCGGATTGAAGGGCCACATTCATCTGCGGCTCGCTCACAAGAAAAAGATTAGGGCGGAGCGGGCTGCGGGAACGGCCTGGCGAGCATTTTCGCGAGCAGTGGGGGGACAACCCTTACGAGCAATCCGCTCACGGAGTGCCGGTTTGTGCCGCACGGGCCGCCTCGGGGCTCAGCACCGGTCCGGACGGCAGCAGCCCGACCAGTGCCGCGGGCACCGCGACGGTCGCGTTCTCGCTGTACCCGAGCGCGGAGACGGCTTCCTTCGAAGGCAGCGGGAACCTCGTGCCGACCTCGGTCACGAGGTAGAGCGTCCCGGCCGTCGCACCCGCCGACGGCGCGGTCCTGACGAGGGCGCCCGCGCCGGCGGGGATCGACACCCGGTCGGCGGCGCTGCCCGCCTTGTGCGGAGCAGTGGGCACCGACGAGGAACGCACCGCGTTCGCCGGCAGGAACTCCACCGCAGAGGTCGGGTTCCCGTCCGCGGACGGCGAGAAGGTCATGCAGGGCACCGAGTCCGCCGACGGCGAGACGACCTCGGGAGGCTGGGGCGGAAGTCCCGCGCCGAGGTCGGCGCCGGACTGCACCGGCACCCCGGCGAGCGCTCCCGCACCCGCCTCGACCGGTGCGACCACCGCGTCCGGGTAGGCGGCACGGGTACCGGGCGCGGACAGCACGAGTGCCGCGACCGTCCGGTTGATCGGCACGACGCCGCCGGACCGGACCAGGTAGAGCTGATCGGTCCCGATCGCGCGGTTGCGCACCTCGTACACCTGCCCCACCCGGCTGGGCTTCCCGTCGATCACGGGTCCCTGGTCACCGGCTCCAGCGGTGTCCGGCACGCGGAGGTCCGGCCCCGGCGCGACCGCGTTCAGCCAGGCGGCCGACACCTTCACGGCCGGTTTCCCGCCGTACCCCAGGGCCTCCAGGGCGGCCGCGTCGGCGATGCGCAGCCGTTTCCCGCTCCACAGCAGGTGATGGGCGCCGTCCGGGGCCGCGGCGAGCACCGCCTGCCGCTCCGCCACACCACGACCTGCCGGGCCGTCGAGCAACAAGGTCACCTGGGGCGCGGTGTGGTCCGGTGTCTCGGTGTCGACGCAGACAGTCCACGGGCCTTTGGACAACTGGCCGCCCGAGGGCAACGCGTCGGGTGCGCCGGGGATGCCGATGGGCTGGCCCACGGGCGTTCCGGCGAGCGATCCCGGTGAGACGCCGACGACCTTGCCGTCCCCGTGTCCCGAGGCCAGCCGCGCCGAGGAGTAGTTCAGCACCGGGCGCAACTGGCCGTCGAGGTAGACGTACCGGGCGCCGGTCGTCTCGTCCATCACGATCGCGCCCGCCGTGCGCCAGGAGTTGTCCTTGCCCGGCGAGAAGAGCCCGTAGACGCCGAAGATGCCCATGAGCAGCAGCGCGATCAGGATGCCGAAGACGGTGCCCGTGCTCAGCCGCCTGCTCGGGGCCTGCAACGCGTCCGGCTCACCGTGCGTCACGGCGGCCGCGAGCCGGCCCACGACGAAGAAGTAGGCCTGTACCTGGTCTTTGCGAGATTTCATCAGCCCGCCAACGCGCGCATCAGGGCGTAGACGTGCAACACCTGCAACAAAACGGGCAACACGGCCATGGCGGTCAGCGACTCCAGGATCTCCACCGCGCGTCCCCAGTAGGGCCGCAGCCGGGTCCCCGGCAGCCGTTCCGCGCCGAAGAGGAACAGCAGCGCGGCCACCGTCACCAGGGGCACCACGACCAGCAGCCGTCCCGCCGCGGGGTTCACGGCACTCACGTACAGCACCACCGCCGCGATCACGACCGCGACCGGCGCCAGGATCGAGCACCGCGCGACCAGCCCGGCCGGGTGCCGGGAACGCAGGAGCAGCAGCAGGGCGATCACCAGCGCCAGCACGATCGACCACGTGTCCCCGCCGACCACGAGCAACGGCAGCAGCACGCACTGCGCGGCGCCGAGGCCGACGTACAACGAGGTGACGTAGGAGAACGTGACCGCGCCCCGCTCGTTCACCAGGTCGTGCGACACCGGTTCGATGTCCTCGCCCAGCTCGTTCGCGCCGGTCGGCAGCATCGGCAGCGTCAGGCCCGAGAGCCGGAACGCCAGGTGCGGCACGAAGATCGCCACCACCACCGAGGCGGAGACCGCGATCGCGGCCGACTCCGACGTGGTGAGGGGGCTCAGCGCTCCCACCAGTCCGGCGACGCCGAGGACGGCGGAGAACACGATCCCGCCGGTGAACAGCAGCACTGCGTCCGCGATCGCCACCACGCCGGTGACGAGCGCGAGCAACGCTCCCGCCGCCGCACCGGACAGCAGGACCATGGCGTTGGCGCCGGGATCCAGGACCTGGGCGACGGAGAACCCCGCCGCGGCGGCACAGCACACTCCGGCCACGGCCAGCACCGTCGCGGGCTCGCTCCTGCCTGCTCCCCTGGCCACCAGCGTGGCGGACAGCAGGAGCACCAGCGCCACCACGGACGCGACCACCGCCTGCATCCCGCTCATGGGGCCCTGGAGCAACGCCAGCAGGCCGATGCCGAGGCTCACGGCGGCACCGGCCCGGAACATCCAGCGGGCACGCTCAGGCGTGATGCGCCCCGCGTGCTCGCGCACGACCTCGCCGACACCGTCGACCAGGTCGTCGTAGTCGACGGCGGCCAGCTGTCCGGCGCGCGGGCGCAGGTGCAGGCTCTCGCCGTCGAACACGTTCAACTCGGTGAGCGTCCGGTCCTCGTCCAGCGGCTTCTCACCGATCCGCTGCACCACCCAGCCCTCGTGTTCCGCGCCCTCCTCCACCACGTCCGCGCCGAACAACGGCAGGATCGCGGGCAGCAGATCAGCGAGCGGGACTTCGGCAGGCAGTGCCACGTCCCGTGATCCACCGTCCAAAACGAACCGTAGCCGTGCGGAACTCGTTGTGCGAAGCTGTGTTTGCTCTTCCATCCGGTGCCAGGTCCTTCCTCCAGGTCTAGACCCGTGACCAGGCCAGAAGCTAGGCGAGTCTTCGCGCGCGAACACCGCCGCGAGCCGTCAGAGGCTGAAAAAGAGGAACTTCACCCACCGAGGGAGAGCCCGTTGAGCACAACGCTGTTCGCTCGCCGCGCACGGCGTCCGAAACCGCCTGCCCCGAGTTCGGACATCGAGTTGCAACCGCCGCCGAGCGTGCCGGAGGACACCGGCGGCACCATCAGCTCGGTGCTGATGTACGCGCCGATGGGCATCGGTTCGCTCGCCATGGTGATGATGTTCGTGCGGCCCGGTTCCGGCGTCTTCGCCTACATCGGCGGCGGCCTGATGGTGCTGTCCGCCGTCGGCATGCTCGTGACGCAGATGGTGCGCAGTTCCGTGACGCACAAGCAGAAGCTGAACGGGCACCGACGCGACTACGTCCGGTACCTGGCGCAGTTGCGCGGCCGCGTGCGCAAAGCCCTTTCCGCGCAACAACAAGCCGCGCGGTGGACACACCCGGACCCGCACGCCCTGTGGTCGACCGCCCTCGGCTACCGGCTCTGGGAACGCCGTCCGGCGCACGAGGACTTCGGCGAGGTCCGCCTCGGCCTGGGCACCCAGCGCTCGTCCACGAAGCTCGTCCCGCCCGACAGCAAGCCCGTGGACGACCTGGAACCGCTGACCGCGCACGCGTTGCGCCGGTTCCTGCGCGCCTACAGCACGTTGCCGGACGCACCGATCGCCGTGTACCTGCGCGGGTTCGGCCAGATCCAGTTCGCGGGCGAGGACGACGCCGTGCTCGGGCTCGTGCGTGCCCTGCTCGCGCAACTGGCGACCGCGCACGCTCCCGGTGACGTGGTGATCGCCACCTGCGTGTCCGAGGAACGGGCGGAGCGCTGGGAGTGGCTGAAGTGGTTGCCGCACCACCAGGACCCGGAGAGCCGCGACGCGGCGGGCGCCCGCCGGCTCACCGCGCACGACCTGACGCAGGCGGAACTCCTGCTCGGCGGCCCCGCCTTCACCGGCAGGCCGAAGTTCGAGGCCGACACGCCCATCACCGCCTCGGAACCGTTCGTGGTGCTGCTGATCGACGGTGTGAACGTCCCGTCCGACCACCGCGTCGCCGACGAGGGCTACCGCAACGCCGTCGTGCTCGACGTCTCGGGAGCGCTCCCACGCCAGCAACGGCCGGGGGCGCTGATCCTCGACGTCACCGCCGAGAAGGTGCGCACCGTCTCGTTCGACCGCATCGGCAAGGAGCAGACCGCCGACCTGTGCACCCCGGACGACCTGAGCGAGATCTCGGCGGCGGCACTGGCGAGGACGATGGCGCGGTTCCGCGTCGGCGAGGCGGCGGAGGACGGCGAGCCGCTGGCCGTCGACTACGACCTGTCCACGATGCTCGGCATCGGTGACGTCGCGACGTTCGAGCCGGTGAAGTACCGGCGGGAGCGGATGACGTCGAAACGGCGGCTGCGCGTGCCGATCGGCATCGCCGGTGCCGGTGCCCCGCTGGAGCTCGACATCAAGGAGTCCGCCGAGGACGGCATGGGCCCGCACGGCCTCTGCGTCGGCGCGACCGGTTCCGGCAAGAGCGAGCTGCTGCGCACGCTCGTGCTCGCACTCGCGACCACGCACTCGTCGGAAGACCTGAACTTCGTCCTCGTCGACTTCAAGGGCGGCGCGGCCTTCCTCGGCTTCGACCAGCTCCCCCACACCTCCGCGGTGATCACGAACCTCGCGGACGAGCTGGAGCTCGTCGACCGCATGCAGGACGCGCTGACCGGTGAGATGAACCGGCGGCAGGAACACCTGCGTGCCGCAGGGAACTACGCGTCGAGGCGCGACTACGAGGCGGCGCGCGCCCAGGGCGTGCAGCTGGAGCCGATGCCCGCGCTGTTCATCGTGGTCGACGAGTTCAGCGAGATGTTGTCGAGCAAGCCCGAGTTCATCGACGTGTTCGCGATGATCGGCCGGCTGGGCCGCAGCCTCGGCGTGCACCTGCTGCTGGCCTCGCAACGACTCGACGAGGGGCGCATCCACAAGGTGGAGACGCACCTGTCGTACCGGATCGGCCTGCGCACGTTCTCGGCCATGGAGAGCCGCAGCGTGATCGGCGTGCCCGACGCCTACGAGCTGCCGAACAGCCCCGGCAACGGGTACCTGCGGCCGGACACGCAGACGTTGTTGCGGTTCAAGGGCGCCTACTCCTCCGCCCCCTACCGGCCCAAGCGGCGCAAGGGGGTCAGCACCGCCTCGGTCGTCGCCCAGGTCGTGCCGTTCGGCACGGACTACCTCGAACCGCAGAAGGCCCCGGAACCCGAGCCCGAACCGGAGAGCACCAGCGCCGAGGAGAACACGCTGACCATGCTCGACGTGCTCATCGAACGGCTGCGCGGCGTCGGCCCGCGGGCGCACCAGGTGTGGCTCCCGCCGCTCAAGACACCGGCCACGCTGGACCAGCTGCTCCCGCCGCTGGTCGACCACCCCGAGCTCGGGCCGCGCCCCGTCGGCGACCTGCACACCGCGGACCTGACCGTCCCGGTGGGACTCGTCGACCTGCCCGCGCAGCAACGGCGTGAGCTGCTGCTCGCGGACGTCTCCGGCAGCCGGGGCAACGTCGCGGTGGTCGGCGGCCCGCAGAGCGGCAAGAGCACGCTGCTGCGCACGTTCATCGCCGGGCTCGCCCTGACGCACACCGCGGCCGAGGTCCAGTTCTACTGCCTGGACTTCGGTGGTTCACTCACGGCGCTGGCGGGCCTTCCGCACGTCGGCAGCGTCGCGAACCGCCTAGACCGTGACCGCGTCACCCGGACCGTGCTGGAGGTGACGAGCCTGATGGCGAAGCGCGAGGCGATCTTCGCTGAGCACAACATCGACTCGATGGCGAGCTACCGCCGTGCCCGCAAGCAGGGCCGTCACCTCGACGCCGACCCGTACGGCGACGTGTTCCTGGTCGTCGACGGCTGGTACACGATCCGGCAGGACTTCGAGGAGGTCGAGGAGCGGTTCACCGAACTGGCCGCGCGCGGCCTGAGCTTCGGCATCCACCTGGTCATCGCGTCCAACCGGTGGTCGGAGATGCGGCCGTGGCTGCGGGACGTGATGGGCACGCGGTTCGAGCTGAAGCTCGGTGACGCCGTCGAGTCGGAGGTCAACAGCCGGTTCGCCGCGACCGTGCCGTCGATCCCCGGCCGCGGGATCACGCCCGACCGCCTGCACTTCCTGGCCGCACTGCCGCGCATCGACGGGGACACCGGCACCGAGGACCTCGCCGAGGCCACCGTCGAACTGGCGGAGGCGCTGGCGGTTCCCGGCGCCCCGGTGGCGCCGAAGGTCCGGCTGCTCCCCCACACGCTGTCGGTCCGGGAACTGCCGGCGCCCCAGGCACCGTCGCCGTCGGCGGAGATGCGGATGGCGCTGGGGCTGGAGGACGTGAACCTCGGGCCCGAGTGGCACGACTTCGACGCCAGCCCACATCTGCTGATCTACGGGGACGCGGAGAGCGGCAAGACGAACCTGTTGAAGCACATCGCCCGCTCCATCGTCGCGCACCACACCACCGACGAGGCTCGGATCATGTTCGGCGACTTCCGGCGCGAACTCGGCAGTTCGATCCCGGCCGAGCACCAGCTGGAGTACGCGGTCGGCGCCGAGGCGTTGACGAAGTCGATCGCCGGGGCGGCGTCCGTGCTGGAGAAGCGGATCCCCGGGCCGGAGATCAGCCCGAGCCGGTTGCCGCTGCGCGACTGGTGGGGCGGCGGCAGGCTGTACATCATCATCGACGACTTCGAGCTGGCGGAGACGTCGGGCAGCGCGGGACCGCTGCAACCGCTGCTGCCGATCCTCGCGCAGGCGTCGGACGTGGGTGTCCACGTGATCATCGCGCGCAGCACGGCCGGTGCCAGCCGGTCGATGTCCAACCCGGCGATCCGGAGGATGTGGGAGCTCGGAACGCCCGCGCTGCTGTTGTCCTGCCCCAAGACCGAGGGGGCGTTCCTGGGCAACCTCAAGCCGCGGACGTTGCCACCGGGACGTGCCCAGTTCATCAACCGCCGGCGGACCGTTCGGCTGGTGCAGACCCCGCTGGTCGAGGACTGAGTCGCCGGGCGGTCCACTTCGGATGTCCGAAGTGGACCGCTCAGCGCTCCGGCGGTGCCCAGTTGCGGGCACGGCCCGAACGGACCAGGCGGGACACGGCGGCGAGGCCGGCGGCGAACACGACGACGAGCACCGCGGCGGTGAGGGCGAACAGCGGGCCGGCCTCGTCGCCGCGATCCGGTGCCGGCGCGGGAGCCGGCGGCGGCGTGACCACCGGGGCGTTCTCCTCGGGCAGCATCGCCGTCACGGCGGCAACCGGGTCCACCGTGCCCCAGCCCATTCCCGGGTCCGGTAGCTCGGTGGTGGCCGGGCGCACCGCCGTGGCTTCGAGGCGGTGCTTCACCTGCGCCGCCGTGAGTTCCGGCCGGTAGGCACGGACCAGCGCCGCGACACCCGTCACGAACGGGGCCGAGTAGCTCGTTCCGCTGCCGCGCCAGTGCCCGGCGCCGCCGGGACCGGTGCTCGCGACGTCCACGCCCGGTGCGACGAGGGACAGGAACGCGCCGGTCTGCGAGAAGTCCGCACGGCCGCCGTTCGCGTCGATCGCGCCGACGGCGATCACGCCGGGGTACGCGGCCGGGTAGGTGACCGGATCACCCTGCTGGGCGCTGTTCGCGGCCGAAGCGACCACGACGACGTCCTGCTGCACCGCGTGCTGGACCGCCTGGGCCAGCTTGTCGTCCGGAGTGGACACACTGGCCGAGATGTTGACGACCTTCGCCCCGCCGTCCACCGCCGCGCGCAGCCCGTCGGCGATGGTCGCCGCGGTCAGCGCGGGCTTGCCGTCCGGCCCGATCGTGGCGCAGCGCACCGGCAGCACCGTCACGTCCGGTGCGACCCCCGCGAAGCCCGTGTCCCCCGGTGCCGCCGCGATGATCCCGGCGACGAACGTGCCGTGCCCGTTGCAGTCGGTGTCCGCGGGCTTGCCCTTGCCCGCCACGTCCGTGCCGGGCCGCACCCGCCCGGCGAGTTGCGGCGTCTTCGCGTCGACACCGGTGTCAACCACGCCGACCACCACCCCGGCGCCCTTCGTGACGGGCCAGACCTGCTGGGGCACCAGCTGTTTCTGCGCCCACGGCACCGGCCCCTGGATGGTCTGGGGCGGCGGCAGGCACCCCTTCAGGTCGGCCGGCAACGGCGTGGCCTCGTCGGCGAACGCGGGCGGCGCCGCTACCAGGGTGAACAGCAGGGCGCACCCGCAGACCGCGCGCTTCACGAGGCGAGGGTGGCGGTGGCACCCGCCGCGCTGTCGTGCCACCGGACCATCGAGTTCGTCAGCCGGATGACCGCGTCCTCGTCCTCCACCAGCCGCAACGCCGCCGAGTGTCGGCGCACCAGCACCTGGTCGAGCTTCGCCAGCACCGCCAGGTCCCGTTCGTCGAGCTCCCCGTTCTCCGGCACGGCCTCGCCAGGCCCCAGTTCCCGGAACAGCGCGGCCACCCTGGGCACACCGTCCTCATCGGACGGTTCGGGGGTGCGGACCGCGAGCGCCTTGAACCGCGCCCCGGCGTAGAAGATCGCGTGGTTCACGGCGGCCCCGTCCGCGAGCTCGGCGGTGCGCCGCGCCGTCGACGGCCAGATCAGCACGTCGAGATCGGCGTCGGGCACCGCGATGTCGAGTTCGGTGCTGCCGGTGAGGAACCCCGGCTCGGTCAGCACCGTGCCCGGCTCGCTCGTGTGCTCCAGCGACTGCCCGACCTTGCCCTGGCGCAACACGGCCCTCCTGTGGGTGGGAAGCCTGCGGATGCCCGACGCCAGGCACTCCACCAGACCGTCGAGCGTGGTGCCGTGCCCGTCGCGGACGGTCTGGTTCAGCTCGGCCGCCGTGGTGCCGCGCGCCAGGTACAGGCACACGGCCACGTAATCGGCCTTCACACCCGGCCCTTCGCCCTGCCGCATGGCGGGCCACGTGGCGAGCGCCGCGTTGACCGTGGCGAGGGCCTCGCCGAACGCCTCGCCCGCGGCGGCGGTGAACCTGGCCTGTTCGGCGGCGGTGCTGGGGCGGTCGGGGACCACCAGGGGCCGTTTCGGTGGGCCGGGCGCCGGGGCCGGGACCGGCGGTGGGATAGGGGCGGGAGGTGAGATCGGGGCGGGCGATGGGATCGGGGCGGGCGGCGGCGATGGTGTGGGAGCCGTGCCACCGGGTGCCGGTGAGGGGGCGGGGCTCGGCGGGCTGTGCCTGGACGGGCTCGAGGTGAGCGGTGGCGCGGGAGGAACCGGCTTGGCAGCGGGGCCGGGTGCCGGCTCGGAGCCCGGCGCCGGGGCGGGCTCGGGTGCGGAGGTGGGGGCCGGCGGTGCGTCGAGTGCTGGGGGTGGGGTGGGTGCCGGTGCGCGGGTCGGGCCGGACGCAGTCGGTACGGAGGAAGACGTCGTGAGGAACGCCGGACGGGCGACAGCGGGCATCGGCGGTGCCGCGGCCGGAGGCTCTTCGGAGAGCGCCGGCCCAGCTGGCTCCTCGGACACCGGAGCAGGAGGTGTGATCGGCGCCGGACGGCCGAGCCGGTCGGCCGGACCGTCCTCGACCACCGCCGGGAACACCTCGGTCGGGCGTTCGTCCCGCACCGGAGCGAACCGTTCCGTTGGCTGCTCAACGGGAACGGGCGGCGGCACGGCAACCGACGGCACGCGAACCGGCGGCGGCACGGCAACCGACGGCACGCGAACCGGCGGCGGCACGGCAACCGACGGCACGCGAACCGGCGGCGGCACGGCAACCGACGGCACGCGAACCGGCGGCGGCACGGGAACCGACGGCACGGGAACCGGTGGTGGCGCGTGGCCCGCGAGCAACGCCGCGGACCGTTCGCCGAGCACCCCGCCCACCCGCACCCGAGCCAGGCCACGCCGTCGTTCGTCCACACCGGACAGCAACTGTTCGGCCGCCACCATCAGGTCGTGGCTCACCTCCTCGCCGGGCACGCCGAGCCACAACGTCCACCGGACCGGGTCCCACGCCTGCGGGGACGGGACCGGCCGGGTGGCGGCGTGGCGCAGCACCAGTCCGGACGGCACGACGTCGGCGACGACAGAGCCGCGGGCGTAGGTCGCGGGGCCGGTGCGCTGCCAGCCCGGCGGGGGTGGTGCCACGTCGGCGGTGCGGTGGCCCGCGGCGTTCTGGCGCAGGACGGTGGCGAACCCGCAGGGGTTCTCGGGTGAGATCAGGAAGTCGCGGCCCAGGTGGTGGGCGAACTCGGCGAGCCAGGCCGGTGTGGCGGTCACCGGTGCCTGCGGCACGATCGTCAGGGGACCCGGCACGATCCGGCCGACGAGGGCGGCCGCTTCGGCCGGCCAGAGCGCGGAATCGGTGAGGACGACCTTCGGGCGCTGCAGGTGCACGCCGACCGCGAAACCGGAATCGGCCGGGGAGGCGGCGGGCGCCCCGTCACGGCGCAGCACCAAACCGGCGGGCACGGGTTCGGCGACGACGTCGCCGATGCGGACCGGCGTGGTCGGCAGGGAGGACTCCCACTCGGGTGCCGGATACCGGACGCCGGCGAACGACACCGGACGGCCAGGCTGGAAGCAGCACCAGCCCGCACTGCCGGTGCCGTGGCCGGAGTAGAGCACGGACTGCCCGGACACACCGCCTTCCGGCACGATCACGGCTGCCCCTAACAGGTCCGCGAGGCCCTGGGCAACGGCCTGGTCGCGACCCAGCCCGTCGAGGCAGATCCGCACCACGCGCGCGCCCCGCACCGGCAGCAGGCGCGGCAGTGAAGCGCGCAGCGCGGGTTCCCGGGCGGCCGCGTCCGTCACGCGGACCAGGACCTCCCCCGGCGCCGGCGCGGGAAGCCCCGGCACAGCGGGGTCCTCGCCGCGCAGGTGGACCAGGACGTGCGGCCCGGACTGCCGGGTGACCAGGTCACCAGGCCGTCCCGCGCCTGTTGCGTTCATCGTTGTCTCCCGCTGTCCGGCACGGGCGCAGCCCGCGCCGGAGGGTCAGCTGATGGTCTCCAGGTCGGCGGCGGTCAGCAGGCTCAACTCGGCCGCTGTCGCCTCGGCGGACTCGGCCAGGCGCGAGGCCTGGCGGTCGACCATGCGCTCGAAGACCCGCCTGGCCGTGCGGCCGTTGCCGAAGGTCCCGTCCTTGGGGATCTCCTCGAAGTACTGCAGCAGCACGTCGGCGGCGGCGCCGTCGAGCCGGTAGTCGTGCCTCGAGCACTGCGAGCGGACGATCGTGACGAGCTCGTCGGCGGTGTAGTTGGCGAACTCGATGGTGCGGCTGAAGCGGGACTCCATACCGGGGTTGGACTCCAGGAAGCGCGACATGTCGGCGGAGTAGCCCGCGGCGATGACGACGACGTCCTCGCGGTGGTCCTCCATCAGCTTGACCAGCGTGTCGATCGCCTCGCGGCCGAAGTCGGGTCCGTTGCCGCCCTTGCTGTTGCTGAGCGTGTAGGCCTCGTCGATGAACAGCACGCCGCCCAGCGCGGTGTTGAACGCCTCCGTGGTCTTGATCGCCGTGCCGCCGATGATCTGCGCGACGAGGTCCGCGCGGGCCACCTCGACGAGATGTCCCTTGCGCAGCACGCCCAGCTGCGCCAGCACCTGGCCGTAGAGGCGGGCGACGGTCGTCTTGCCCGTGCCCGGCGCTCCGGCGAAGACGAGGTGGCGGGCCATCGGCGGCACCGACAGCCCGGCGTCCTCGCGGCGCTTCGCCATCTTGTTCAGGTTGATCAGCGAGGTCACCTCGCGCTTGACGCCCGCGAGCCCGACCAGTTCCTGCAGGTCCGCGAGAGGATCTCCGGCGGAGGAACGCGGCGCGGCGGCGACGGGAGCGGACGGTCCGGGATCGGCGGTCGCGGCGGTGCCGAACGCGTCGGGGGTGAGGTTGCCGCCGGAGATCAGGTCCAGGACCTCGATCCCGGTGCCCGGCCGGATCTGCCGGACGCCGCTGCCGTGGTTGTCCCGCACGGTGCAGCCGGAGATGCGCACGGCCTCGTCGGTGTCGATGCGGATGCCGTCGGAGCTGCCGGAGGAGAACTCCGACTCGGTCACCGTGCCGGAAGACCCCGCGGTGAAAAGACATCCGGCACCGGCGCTGTTCTGCACGCGGCACCGCACCAGGGACAGGTCGGCGCCCTCACCGGCGTGCACGCCCTCGGCACCGGCACCGACGATCGCGCTGTCGGCCAGCGAGAGCGCCGCTCCGACGACCTTGACCCCGGCGTCGGCGGTACCGCGCACGCTCACACCGCTCGCGGTCAGGCGGGCCCCGTCCGCCACCACCAGACCGGCGTAGCCGCTGCCGTCGATCTCGAGGTTCTCGACGGTGCCGCGGGCTGCTCCGTGGAACTCGACGGCCGCCCCGTCGCTGCCGACGACCCGCAACCGCCGGAAGAACGGCTCCGCGCTCTCCGCCACGCTCACCCCTGCCGACCCGCAGCCCGAGACGGTCAGCTGGTCGAACTCGGGACTGCTCCGGTCGACCACCACCAGCCCGGCGCCGTCCACTTCGGACACCTCGCACCCGCTGACGGTTCCGGTCGAGCGCGCGGTGAAGTGCATGCCGCCTCCCCGCGCCCCCTGCACCCGGCACCCGCGCAACGAGGGAGCGGCCTGCTCGTCGACGAAGAAGCCGTCGGCGCCGGACCCCTCGACCACGCACTCCTCGAGCGCGATCGGACCGGTGCCCGCCAGGTAGAACCCGACGCTGTCCGACCCGGAGACGGTCAGCCGCGTCGCCGTCAACCCCGCTTCCTGCTCCACCGCCACGGCGGGCTTGCCGGTCACCGAGATCGTGGTGTCCTCGGCGGCCAACCGGCCGCGCCCGTTGAGGCAGATCCCGTTGCCCACGGCGTTGCGGACGCTGCAGAACCGCAGCCGCACCGCGCCTTCGTCGGCGACGACGACACCCGACGTGCCCAGGTCCTCGATCCGGCACGACTCCAGCACGCTGCCCTGCGGCGAGGTCACCACGACGCCCGCCCCTGCTCCGTTGCTCACCGCGCAGTCGCGCATCAGCAGGGTTCCCTCCCCCGCCGCGAACACCGTCGTCCAGCCGTCGGAGGCGAGCACGCACTCGTTCAGGCCGAGCTGGCCGCGCGCGACGACCACCGCCGGGCTCTCCACGTCCGAGCACGTCACGGTCACGCCGTTGAGCGACGCGGACTCGGCGTTCAACGCCACCACAGGACCGGACGACGCGACGAGGTGGACCGTGCCCGGCCCTTCCTCCGCGGTGATGGTCACCGGTTTCGACAGCACGATGTTCTCGGTGTAGCGCCCCGGGCCGACGAGGATGAGCGCTCCCGGCGGCGCACCGGCCACCGCGTCGCCGACACGGGCATGTCCGTGTCCCGGCGTCTGGGTGACCCTGATGACGTTCTGGCTCACTTCCGGCTCCTCAGCAGTCCGCGGGCCAAGACCGCGCACGACCAGGCCCGCGTCCAGGTGATCAAGCCAGACTCCACAAAACCTCTACGCCACTGCGGGAACGCCGGGACAAAAGCACTTAGGGCACAGTGGCCGACTCAAAACGCCCTGCCCCGGGCGAGTCCCTCGACAGGGCCGCAGCCTTGCCGATGATCGGGATGTGGACGAGATCCTCGACACCATCCGTGCCGCGCGCACGCCCCTGGTGTCCGTCACCGGGCCGGCGGGCGTCGGCCGCACCCAGCTGCTCGCCCGGCTGAGCGCCCTGCTGACCGCCGACGGCCGCCACGTCACCGCCATGCGGTTCACCAGCGACGGCAACGCGATGCCCGCGCGGTTCACCCTCCCCGACGCGACATCACCCCACGACTCGACGGTCGGCCTGCGCGGGCCTGTGCGCTCCGAGTCGCTCTGGGCCTCGCTCGGCCCGGTCGTCGGCGCCGCCGGCAAACCCGACGTCGCGCGGAGCGCGGCCACCTCGGCGGCGGCCGCGTTGAGGAGATCCGGACCGAGACCGGTGCTGCTGATCGACGACGTGCAGTGGATCGACCCCGATTCGCTCGCCGTGCTGGAGGCGTTGGTCCACCAGCTCGCGGACAGCCCGCTGAACTGCGTGATCACCACCCGCACCCCCGCCCCGGGCATGGCGGGCGGTGCCGCTGCCGCCCGGCTGCGGCGGGCCGGACTGGTGGAGTCCGTCCGGCTGCGGCCACTGCGCCCCGACGAGGTCCGCCGCACGACGGCACTCGCGCTGCAGGCCGTGCCGGACGACGCGCTCGCGGCCCACGTGCGCAGGCTCAGCCGCGGGATTCCCGCCGCGGTGGGCGAGACGCTCGACCAGCTCAGCGCCGACCGGGCGATCCGCGTGGTCGACCAGCGGGCGTACCTGGTGGCCGCGCCGAGCCCCAGCGGCGCGCTCCCCTGCGGGCCGCTGCTGCGCGCCGTCCGCGAACTCGGCCCCGACGCGTGGGCCGTGGCGAAGGCGGTCGCCACGCTCGCCCCGTTCGGCACCGCCGTGCCCGCACTCGCCGGTGCCGCGCTGAACCTCCCGCTGCCCCAGGTCGAACGGCTGATCGACGTCCTGCGCGCCGAGGGCGTCCTGCACCGCGGTCTGAACGGTGCGTCGTGGCGGTTCCAGATCCCCCTGGTCGCCGAGGCGCTCGTCGCCGCGCGAGGCCCGTTCGAACGGCGGCACCTCGCCGCCCAAGCCGTGACGTCGGTCTGGAACGGCACCGCCACGTGCACGGACGAGGACCACTTCACGAACCTCGTGGCCGACGCGGGCAGGCTCGTCGACGCGCGGCGGGCTCTCGGTGAGCTGCTGAGCAGGTCGGAGACGGCCCGCGCCGACCTCGCGCAACGCTGGCTGAGCGCCGCGACCGAACTGTCGGACGACCGCGCCCAGCGCTCGGCGGTGCTGCTGCGGCACACCTCCGCCTGCCACGTCCACGGCGACCACGAACGCAGCCTGCGGGGCGCACAGCTGCTGCTCACCGAGTACCGCGACCAGCTGACCGCCGACACCGTGCAGGACCTGCAGGCGATGGCCGTCTACGCGTTGAGCAGCCTGGGCGACGTCGAAGTGCTGCGGGGCCTGGCCGAACGCACCACGACGGAACCGTTCCCGCCGACGGCCGTCACCAGCGCGCTGGCGTTCGGCATGCTCGACCGCTGGCAGGAGGCGGGCGTGCTGGTGTCCGGCTCGTCCGGCGGCACGCTGAGCCAGTTGCTGCGCACCATGACCGAACTCTGGCAGGGCCGCCCGCAGGAGTTCGAGCAGAGCCTGGAGAGCAGGGCGGGCTGGCCGCCGCGCACCAGCTCGCACCACCGCCTCGACCACGTCACCGCACACGTCACCGCGTTGCTGGTCATGGGTGACCTCGACCGGGCCGACAAGCTGCTGATCGAGGAAGGCCTTGACTGGCACCGGATGCAGAGCAGCGACCAGGCGATGGCCGCGGCGTTGCGCGGGCAGTTCGACGTGGCGGCCGAGACCGCGCGGCGCGGGGTGGCGGACGGGTCCGCGTGCAGCTTCGACGTGGGCACCGCCGGGATGCACCACGCGACCGTCTCCGCGTTGGTGGCGCAGGGAAAAGTGCTGACGGCCAGGAAGCTGCTGGCCGCCGCGCGGACCACGACCCCGGTGCTGGCGCACCTGCTCGACCTGGCAGAGGGACTGGTCGACCGGGCGCTGGGTGACACCGAGGGAGCGATCTCACGCCTGCGCACCACCCTGCACGACGCCGCCGGCCGAGCTCTGCTGGTGGGCGCCGACCTGGGCTGGGCGGAGCTCGTCGACCTCGCCCTCGACACCGGTGCCGCCGGCACGGCCGAAGAAGGCCTGCGCGCCGTGGAAGAACTCGCGGCCACCATGCCCACGAGCCGGGTGCTCATGCACGCGGCGTTCGTCCGCGCCGTCGTCGGCAGGGACGCCGCAGCGGCCCAGGAGTGCCTGCGGCGCGTCCAGGACCGCGACCACCCCGGTGAGAGCGCTGTCATCCGCGCCAGGCTCGTCAAGCACGGCGCCGCACCGGCCACGTTGCTCGGCCCGGTCTACGCCGAACTGGGTGAGCTGGGCGCGTTCCTCTACCGGGCACGAGCCCGCAACCTGATGCGCGAACTCGGCGTAACCGTCCCCGGACGGCAGGAGGCCGTCGCCGAGAACGAGTACCTGCTGACCGTGCTGGCCGCCGAAGGACTCAGCAACAAGCAGATCGCGGCGACGCTCCGCACGAGCGACAAGAGCGTCGAAGGCCGGTTGAGCCGGTTGTTCGCCCGACACGGCCTGACGTCCAGGATCGAGCTCTCCCAGGCGATCCTGGACGAGGCGCTGACCGCCCGGGGAACCGGGCGTGGCTGAGGAGGCAGTGTTGCCGCTGACCGGGAGGGTCATCAGTTACGACGAGTTGCGGGGCTTCGGCTTCCTCGCACCCGATGACGGCGGCGAGGACGTCTTCGTCCACGTCAACGACCTCACCTTCGACAAACGGCTGGTGGCGAACGGGCTGCGCGTCGAGTTCGTCGCGGCGAAGGGGGAACGCGGGCCGAAAGCGACCCAGGTCAGCATCTGCGACTCGCGCGTGTCGACGGAGCCGGCGCTGACGACCGAGCTCACCGAACGGCTTCTCGTGGCGATCCCGACGCTGACCGCCCAGCAACTCCTCGAGGTGCGGCGCACGGTGGTGGCTCTGGCGAGGTCGGCAGGCTGGGTGCGGGACTGATCACTCCCCGGCGGCGTCGCGGATCGCGTCGGCGCTCAGCCGCAGCGACGCCGGGGAGCCCGAGTTGATCAGCACGTCGACCCCGCCTGCGGGCAACGCCTTCGCGAGCTCCTCGACCGTGACGTCCAGCCACGCGGGCGATTCCACGTGTGCGCGGTGCCCGTGCGCGGTCGCGACGAGCACCACCGCCCCGCCGTCCGGGCCGGGCCGGACCAGCGCCGTCGAGGTCTCGTCCACGGCGATGGACAGCAGCACATCTCGCAGTGCGGGCTTCAGCTCCTGCACCGCCTCGTCGTCGGAGAGCATCGCGCGCAGCACCGCGTCGACCGGGTCGAGCGGCCCGTCCGGCACGGAGGGCTGGTAGATCGGGTTGGGCTGGAACCGGCCGCGCACGCCGTCGGCGTCCACCGGCCAAGCGCCCAGCACGGACTCCCACGGCGGTTCCTGTTCGGGGTCCTGGGCCGGGTCGATGAGCAGCAGCAGCTGCGGTTCGGCATGCTCTTCGGTCATCGGGGTGCTCCTCGGTTCGTGACGAAGCCCGGCACGTGGCTGGCCGGGGGCCACTCGTCGGTCTGGCTCGGTGCGTCGGCGAAGCGCACCAGCGCGCGGCGGGTGAGGTCGTCGAGTTCGATGTGCGCCGGTGGCCGTCCGACCTCGGCGGCGGCCAGTTCGCGCAGGAGCAGCAGACCGCGCTCCCGCAGCCCCAGCACGCGGAAGCTCGTGCCCGGCGCGAAGACGACCCGGTCCCCGATCCGGCGACCGGACATCGACCAGACGGCGAGTCCGGACATCGGGTGGCTGTCGGCGCCGAGGCTCAGGAAGCCCCGTTCGGTCAGTTCGGTGCCGGGGGCGCAGAAGTCCCACTCCGAGGCCGACGGCGTGCACCGCGCCACCGCCGGTCCCCGGTGCGGGGCGAGCCTCGCCAGCGCGGCCGCGGCGCACCGGGCGAACGCGACGTGCGGACCGGACGCGCCCCTGCGCAGGTCCGTGTCGAGGCCGGGGGCTCGTCCGTCCAGGTAGAGCCGCAGGGCCAGGGCGTCCAGGTCGGCGTCGTCCTCGGGGCTGGAGTTGTGGATGCGGCGGAACTCCGCGCGTTCCGCGTCGATCCCGCCGGCCGGCGGACGGCCGCAGGCGGCAGGAGCCGGAGTGAGTTGCAGTGTGAACGCCGGCCCGGCAGGTGGGGGTGGCGGCACCCGGACGTCGTGCGAGGGTGGCGCCATCGGAACGTCGCGCGGGAGTGGCGCCGGAACGTCACGCGGGTCCAACAGGCTGCTGAGCAAGGGAAATCCGCCGCTCCACGACTCGTCCGGTGCGCCCATCACCGGCCGCCCGCGGTCAGGCCGGTGCAGCGGGCGCAGTCGCAGCTCGCCGGCTCCTCGCCGGGCTCTTCCCGGGGCCGGGCGCCGAACACCGGCGGGTACCTGGTCAGCAGCAGCAAGCCCACCACGACGCACAGCACGTCGGTGACCATCCCGGCGATCTCCGGCGGCGTCCACACCTGGTTGTACTGCCTGCCGACGCCCTGCACCGTCGCGAGGACGTAGGAGGCGAAGGTCGCCACACCGAAGTCGATCGCGAACCACACCGGCAGCCGGTGCCGCCAGGAGAGCACGGCGGCGGCGATCGCGAGTCCGGACATCGCGTTGAGCGCGAAGAGCGGCCCGACCGGGCTCGAGCCGACCACCACCCAGAGGATGCCGTGCAGCGCCGCCGACACCAGCGACGCCAGCGCCAGGACGCCGCGCAGCAGCCATTCGACCCGGCGGTTCGCCACCGGCCGGCTGGTGTGGATCACGATGTGTTCCCTCCTCCGCGACGGCCGCGTCCACAGTGTCCTGAACTCACGGTGCCCCTCCAGGCGATGGCGTCCGATGCGCGGGACTTCCCTCACGAGCCGGTGCGTTGAGCCGGAACCCCACTCCGCGCACGGTCTCCAGCAGCTCGGGACGGCCGAGTCGCTTGCGCAGCACCGAGACGTGGACGTCGAGCGCCCGGTGCTCCGCCGGGCCCCGCCGGCCGTGCCACAACCGCGCCAGGAGCCGGTCGCGCGGGCAGATCACGCCCCGTGCCCGCGCCACCATGACGAGCACCTGGAACTGCAGGCGCGGCAACGGGATCAGGTCGCCGCCCACGCGGACCTCGTTGAGGACCAGGTCGATCCGGACGTCACCGATGACGATGACCGGGTCGAACGCCGATGCCGCCGGTCTGGCGGGTCTCAGCCGGACCGCCTGCAACCGGCTGATGAGGTCGTCCACGTCGTAGGGCTTCAGGACGTGGTCGTCGGCTCCGTGCTGGAAGGCGGCGATCCAGTCGCTGACCGCCCCGCACGCCGAGGCCACCACGATCGGCACGATGCTCGCGTTCCGGATGCGGCGGCACAGGTCCGCGCCCGCCACGTCCCGCACGCCCGACCCGAGCAGGACCACGTCGTGCCGGGCGAGCAGGTCGAGGACGCCGTAGCGGGACGGCGACCAGGTGACGGTGAAACCGCGGCCGGTCAACGCCGGGACGACCTGCTCGGTGGAGGTCCTGTCGTGGTCCACGAGGAGAACGCGCATCAGTCACGCTCCGGTCGCCGGACGCGGGCCTCGACGGTCGTCGGGCCGGTGCCCTTCACGAACCGCGGGGTGGCGGGTGGACGTGCCGTGTGCCGCTCCACCTCCGCGTAGGCGTTCAGTGCCTTCTTGATGTCCGTGAGACCGGCCTCGACGCCTTCCGGCCACTGCACGCCCGACGTGACGAGGAAGAACTTCTGCGGGCCCGGCGGGAGGTGTGTGGTTTCGCCGCTCGCCATCTGTGCATCCTGCACGGAGGTTGCAGCCGATCCGGTCGGAGATCGACGCCGGAGGACTTCCTTCCGGGCCGGTTGCCCTCCGGTCCGTCGCCCCGGTCACGATCACGAGTCGAACAGGGCGCCGTTCGCGACGATTCCGCGGCTCTCCATCGCGTTGATGACGTTCACGGTCGCCCGCTGGTTCGCGGTGATGTAGACGGCATCGGCGCGAAAGCGGGTGGCGAGGTGGTACGTCAGGGTGGCGAGATCGGGCTTGGCGTCGTGCAGGGTGTCGACGATGTGCGCGTCGGGCACGAGGGAGAGCACCTCCTTGATGACCTCGGCGCCGAAGGTGTGGAACGGATCGCGGGCCACCCACAGCAACGCCATCGGCCCCTTCCGCTCCTTGGCCCGGCCGATCATCGACGTGAGCACCGGGCCGATGCCGCTGCCGGTGGCGACGTACAGGACGCGTTCGAACAGGCCGTCCACCCGGCCGGGGCCGCTCGTGGGCGCCTTCCTGATCCACACCCGTTCCGGCGGGTCGTCGATGAACGCACCAGTCCAGTCCCCCGCTCTGGACAGGAAGACCCGGTAGCCGCGATCAGTCCCGAGTGGAGCGTCGACGGCGGCGAACTTGTGCCACTCCCGCAACGGACTCAGGCTCATCGCGGTGGTCGAGCTGTTGAACGGTGCCCAGCCGCCGTCGTGGTCGAACCCGACGACCGCGACGTGGGCCGACGGACGCGTGACGGTGATGCTGACCCGGCGCAGGTTCCGCCACGGGACCAGTGAACACAGGCTGGCCACCAGCAGCGCCCACACCTGCGGGTCGCCGGTCAGCTCGACCCAGTTCACCGAACCGTCCGGCGTCGTGGCGCCCAGCAGCACAGTCTGCAGCCAGAACAACCCGAGCAGCAGCCAGCCCGCGAACCGGTGCGTGCGTTCGAAGAGGTTGTGGAACTTGCGGCGCATGAACGGATGTGCGCAGACGCAGATGGTCACGAGCAACGCGGCGATCGCGTAGGTGAAGAGGTACAACGGAGAACCGAGCAACGCCGTGTCACCCGCGGCGGCCTGGACGAGCTGGACCAGCAGCACGAGGTACCAGACCAGTGCCGCCATCGCGGCGCCCACGTGCACACCCCCGAGGTGGTGCACTTTGGACAGTGTGCGGCGGACGGGCGTCGGCCACGACCTCGGCGTGCACCGCACCAGCGAGAAGGCGAGGTTCAGCACCCGCCGCTGCCGGATCAGGATCGCGACCGTCAGGTTGACCAGCACGGCGTTCCGCGCGAACTCCACGTCGCTGCCGGGCACGAGCGCCAGGTTGACGACGAAGACCACGGCCATGAGCCGGTAGTAGTGGACGAACAACGACTGCTTCGCGAACCGCTGCCAGGCCGGCACCGCGGGCAGCGGCGGCGGTTCCGGTTCCCGCAGGCGGTGCCGGCCCCCGGAGGGGCGGGCGGGCCTGTCCAAGGTCGAAGTCATCGTCCCGTCCCGTCCGTTGAGCTCCACGCAGTCAGAGGTATATCCCGCCGCGGACGGATCAATGGACGATCGATGCAGTTCAGGGACGTTGGTCCGGCATCATTGGACGAATGCGCGCTCGATCGCGCGACCTGGCTCACATCGTGGTTGCCGCGGGCGGAAAGCGGGGAGGACGGTCATCCCGCCCACGTGTCCATCCGCAGCTCGCCCGGATCGACCTCGGTCTTGAGCAACTGCCTCGCCTCCTCCTCGCTGAGGTTCACCGTCTCCCGCAGGAAGTCCCCGGACAGGCGCACCGACGCGGGCCCACCGGGGTTGATCAGCGCGTCCACCCCGTCGGCGAGCAGGGCGACGACCTCGGCCAGGTCGGTGCGCCGCCAGTCAGGGGCGAACATCCGGGCCCGGTGCGGTTCGCTCGTGCAGACCACGACGCACGGGATCTCGTCGGGCGACTTCAGGACGAGCGGACGGCCGTCCCCGTTCATCGCGACGTCGACGAGCGAGTCCCGCAGCAGCGCCTGGACCTGGCCGATCTCGGCGTCACCGCGCAGCACCAGCCGCAGGCCCGCGTCGATCGGGTCGGACGGCGAGTCGGCGTCCACCGGGCGGTAGTCCGGGTTCGCGCGGAACCGGCCTACGGCGCCGTCCTCCTCGACCGGCCACAACCCGACCACCGCGTGCAGCGGCGGTGCCTCGTTCTCCTCGGACGGCTGCCAGGCCGGGTCCATGAGCAGCAGCCAGTTCTCGTCCGCCTGCTCCACATCGGACTGTTCGGTGGTCATGCTCTTCCTTCCGTCATGGGTTCGGGGCGGAATCGCCCCAGTGCTGCGAGGGCGTGGTAGATGCTCACGCTGTCCAGGGCCCGGACGGGTTCCGCCGCCTCCAGGTGCCGGAGCAGCCCAGGTTCGGGGGCCACCCGGTGCCGCTCGACGTAGTGGGTCACCGCCTCGGACCAGATCCAGACGCCGTCGGTGCGCAGGCCGAGCGGCACCACGCTGCCGCTGTCCGGCTGGAGCACGTCCGGTTCGGTGAGCGCGGTGGTGAGCAGGGGATGTCCGGCGCGCAACCGGTCGAGCAGGAACGCCGTGCGCTCGGCGTCGAGCCGCGGGCGTGCCGGATCCAGGCGGGGCACGCCCGCGTCGTCGAAGCCGTCGTACACGCGGGCGAACGAGAGCGGCCGCACCGGCCTGGCCGACCACAGCAGCGTCGCCGCGGCCAGTGCCCGGCGCTGGTACTCGGGAGGCCGCTCGCCCTCGACGAGCACCTCGACCCTCGGAGTGGTGTCCCCGGACGTCAGCAACGCCCGCGAAAGCCGTCCCGCCACCGCGGCGGGATCGCCGCCCCGGACGGCGACCAGGTAGACGGGCACGGCGGCGTCCCGCCACGCCCGCCACAGACCGATCGCCCCGTCCACCTCGCCCAGCGAGACGACCAGGAGCGCGATCCGCGGCTCGTCGAAGGTCCCGGAGTCCGGGCGAAACCGCCACCTGGGTTCCGGCCGCGGACCGATCCGGGCGCCGGGCACCGACGCCCCGGCTGCCGCCAGCACGCTCAGGTCCCGCTCGGTCAGCGTCGCCCCCGCGCACCCGGACGCGATCACGGCGGCCGCGCGCGACGGCCCGTCCACGTCGAGCACACACCGCGCCCGCGCCACGAGTTCGTCGGAAACGTGACCGGTGAGCCGCAACACCAGTGCGTGCAAGGAATCCTGCACAGTGCTCATCGCGGCACCGCCCTCGTCCGTCCGACGAGCCCGGCCGCGGCGACGGCGTCCACGAGATCGGGTTCGGCGACGCGGGCGATCTCCCGGCCTCGTTCGTAGAGCACCCATCCGCCCGGTCCGGGCCAGGCGGTGCCGTCGGCGGCCCTCGTGACGCCGGCGGACAGGGTCCGGCCGTCCGCGAGCGTCACCACGTTCGCCGCCGGTGCCAGCACGCGGGCTCCGGTGGCCTCCGAGAGCACCGACGCCAGCGGCGCACCGGACGCGGGCACCGCCGAGGCACCGTCGGCGAGGAGGACCACCTTCAGGTCGTCGAGCTCGTTGAGGCGGTTCGAGATCAGCCGCGCGAACTCGGGGTACGGGCGTTCGCTGCCGTCCCACAGCCTGACCTCGCCCGTCGCGGCGGCGAGGTCCGCCGCCACCACGCTCACCCCGGTGAACCGGGGCAGCGTCCGCGCGCGTTCGATCGCCGCCCGCGCGCTCTCGGCGGGACCGGGGTACACCAGGCCGTTGCCGGGGGATTCGAACGACAGCAGGCGTCCGTGCCCGTCGTTGCTCCCGGTCGGCGCCCACGGCCTCGTCGTCGCGTACAGCTGAACGGCCTGGGCGCGGGCCGCCGGGGCGAGCTGGAGGACGTCCAGCAACGACTGGAACCTCGCCCACCGCGCGGCGTCGTCCGGCGCCGGCGAGTCCGGGTCCCACAACAGGTCCGGGTCCGCCATCGCGGCCCGGATCCGGTCGTGCCGGGCCGGATCACCGGCCGCCCGCAACGCGGCCAGCGACAGTTCGGTGCGGATCTGCCACACCCCGGGGTCCAGGCTTCCGCTCCACAGCCGGAACTCCACCCGGTCGAGCGCGTCCTGCCCGTGCACGTGCTGCAGGTTCACCGCGTCGAACTTGCCCAGGCTCAGCTGCCGCACGTCGGCGGGCGTGCGGACCGCCTCCGGGGCCGACGGCCACGGGTTCGGCCCGGCAGGCCACAGATCGCGCTGCACCGCGGAACCCGGCGGGTTGCCCAGCCGGAACCAGGTGGCGCCGAACGCCTTCACGAGGTGGACCAACCAGGCGTAGTCCGACGGCGGGGTGTGGCCGGCGAAGCTGATGTTGACGTGGCCGCCCATCTCGTCCGCCCGCGCGCCCTCGTCCCGCAGCAGGGCCAGCATCCGGTCGGTCTCCCCCCACGGGTCCGTCCCGGCGGTGTAGAGCGGCGAGACCATCTCGGCACCGTTCGGGTGCGACGACTCCTCGACGAAGTGCCACAGGTTCCCGGTGAGCTCGCCCGAGGGATCCGTGAGACCGCTGTCATCGGTCCGCTCGACGAGTTCCTGCTCCTGAGCGTTCTCGCTCACCCGCTCGATCGCGTCCTGCCCGGCGAGCTGCACCTCGACCTCGAACCCGAACCGCGCGTCGGGCCGTGAGCTGATCCCGCCGGGGATCCCGCCCGGGTGGAAGTCGACGGCCCGCGCACCGGTCGCCAGCGCGGCCCTGGCGGCGTGGAAGACCGCTCCGTCGCCCTCCGCCACCGGCCCGTGCCTGCGAACGGGGTCGAGCGCGGCGAACGCGGCGTCGATGGCCCGCTCGTCGCCGCTGCCGAGCGCCCGTGCACCGACGTCGCCGGGCGGCAGGGTGACCGTCATCGTGGCGACGTCGTGGGTCCGGTGGCTCAGGCGGTGCCCGAGTGAACGGATTCGTTGTGCGGCAACGTTCTTGTCCGCGCTCGGATGGACGGTCCGGGTGATGTCGGCCGCGTCGACGCGCAGGTCCGCGCGCGCCAGCCGGTCAGCCTCCCGACGGAACGCCCTGTCGAACTCCCGCGCCGTTCTCGCGGCCTCCTCCACTGCGTTCGACCCGACGCCGACGATCTCGACCTCCGGCATCCTCACACCGCGGACCTTGCGCCACGCGGCGGCACGGGCGACCCGCTCGGCGGTCCTGACGACTCCGGCGAACCGGTCCGACCCGCGTGACGTCACGCTCACCGGAGCGATGGTCTCCACCGCGAGGTCCCGCAACGGCACCGGATCGCCCTGCCGCAGGACGTCGACGAAGTGGCCTCCCTCCTCGACCACCAGTCCACCCTCGGCGAGCGGCCAGACCTCGCGTTGTGCCGCGACCAGGGCGTCCAGCGGCGGCCCGCTCCTGCGCCAGGCGTCCCGGAGCCGCATCGCCGGGCTGTCGGACCTGCCTTCGCTCGCCGCCTGGTCACAGGCGACGACCAGCAACCGTGCCGGCCCCGCCGGGTGGTGCTGTCCGAAGAGCCGGCCGCCCGCCACCGCCGAGACCGCATCGGCACCGTCGAGGGCCACGACGTCGCCGAGCGCGTGAGGCCGTCCGCTGCTCAGGACGGCGTTCAGTCCCCTGGCACTGCCGTGCGCCTGCAGTTGCCAGGTGCTCGACGCCGGCAGGAGGTACGAGTGATCAGCTCCGATCGCGGAGCGGGTGTCGGCGGCGGTGTGGTAGACGCGCTGCCGGGTCCGGCTCCCGGCGAGGAAGTGCCAGCGGGCGGCGTCGACCGCGGCCAGGGGGAAGAACTGACCCCGCACGGCGAGATCCGAGCCGACCACCGGATAGGTGACGAGCCGGTCCAGCGGCGGCGCGGGCCGCTTGGCCCGGTAGTACGTCTTGGAACGGAGTTCTGGTCCGCTCGATCCGGTCCACCGCACCGCCGAGGTCGTGGCGAGCACCTCGCGCGAGTAGCCGCGTGCCAGCACGCCCTCAGCGAACCGCTCGGCGGGCTTGGCACCGTCGAGCTTGCCCGCGACGGGGATCAGCCGCAGCGGAGTCGGCGTCATCCTGTCGGGGTCGAGGACGCGGTCCCTGGCCGCCAGGGCGTCGCGCAGGAGACCGGTGTCCCCGACCTGCCACGCCACCTCCGCGAGGGACAGCCGCAGCGCGGCTCCGTCCGACCGCAGCGCCTGGTAACCGCCATCGGCCGGCCGCATCAGCACCGACACCGCGGCCGCGTCCCGTTCGGAGGCAGCCCATTCCCGGGCCTGCCGGAGGAAGTCCGCGTCACCGGCGAACCGGACGAACACGCCGACCGTGCCACCGTCGGGGCCCACCAGGGGCTCGACCGCCACGTCACCGTCCCGCAGTCCGGACACCACGTCGAACCGTCCCGCAACAGGGGCGTACACGTCCTGGAAGTAGCCACGTCGGTGCAGCACGCCGGCCAGCTCGAAACCGAAACCCCCGTGGTCGGCCCGTTTTCCGGCGTCGTCACCGACGAGCACCACCGGACGGCCCTCGTCGAGTTCGGCGCGGAACTCCGGCTCGGCAACGAGAGCGCGACCCAGGTCGGCACCGTCGAGTTCGACGCGGTACCCGCCGGCCGTGGTCACCACCGCATGCGTCTCGGCGGAGTTCACGAACACCACCAGCGGCGGATTGCCCTCGTGCCGCTGGAAGACGTCGCGAACCGCAGTGGCGTACCGCTTCTTCAACTCCGCCACCGGCTCCGGGCCGTCCACGACGAACCCGGCGTCGTCGGAGCGCAGCGGCGGCCGCGCGGCAGGGCCGGCGGCGAGGCCGCGGGCGTCCTCGATGCGGATCTGCCCGGTGTTCATCACCTGGAGAGCACCGTGGTAGGTCCACATCGGACGCCAGCCGGCGAGCGCCTGCACGGCCTGAGCCAGTTGGGGCGCGAGCGAAGGCGTCGCGGCGGCGGAGTGGTCGGCGATCAGCAGGACCGCCGGCGGCAGGATCCCACGGGCGTCCGGCTGCCGGAACCCGTTGTGCGCCGCCATCAACTCGGCCATCTGCCGCACGGTCGCCGTGGCGTCGGCGCCGTCCGGACCGGTGTAGCGGAACGCACCGCCGGCGAACTCGAGCAGCACGAACCGCGGCGGCGTCCGCGTGCCGTCGAACGCGGCCGCCCACCCCGGCCTGGCTTCCGCCGGAGCACGGCCCAGCAGGGACAGGGCCTGGTGCGAGTGCTCGGAGATCAGCCTCCAGTGGTCGGCTCCCACGTTCTTGTGGGCCGTGGCCGTCGCGAACGAGAGCAGGCTCTCCCGGCCGTGGGCGTCGGTCCACCTGCTCACCCGCGGTTCGGGCGCACCCAGCACCGTCGCCCCGGGCGAGGGCAGGTCGCCGTCGGGCAGTTCTCGCAACAGACCGGACGGCGTCAGCTCCAACCGCCCTTCCGGCCCCCACACACGCCCGCTGAACCCGGCACCGCGGGCGAGCGCGGACAGCGCCGCCAGCCGCGGCGCGTACTCCGGTGCCCCCAGGCGGCAGCTCGCGAACTGCAGGACCGAACCGCCGCGCCAGTCACCGAACCGCGTCGCATCGAGCCCGGCGAGCACACCGGCCATGTCCTGGACGCCGACGACGACCTCGCCACCGGAGCGCAGCGGCAGCCGGAAACCGCGCTCGTCGTGGTGCACGGCGGCCGTGTAGGTCCGGGTGCCGGTGCTCGCCGAGAACGCCGCCCTGGCGCGGGCCGCCTCGGCCGGTGCGAGGAACGCGGCCCCGATCGCGACGCCGTCCACGTTCCGCAACGGCTCCACCGCGAGGTCCCCACCGAAGGGCTGCGGGTTTCGCACAGGACGGCGGGCCGGATCGAGCGCGCCGAACGCCTGGTCGACGGTCTCGGGGTCACGGGTGGCCAGCGCCCGTCCGCCGACGTCGCCGCGAGGCAGGGCGACTGCGATCGTGGCGATGTCGCCCGCCCGTCGGCTCAGCTGATGGGCTACGGAAATTCCCTGTGCCGCAACGCTTGCCGAGGCATCCGGGCTCACCCGCACCACGACGTCGGTGAGGGCGATCGGCAGGTCCGCACGCGCCAGGTGCCGCGCCTCCGCGGTGAACGCCCTCGTGAACTCCGCCACCACCCACGCCGCGTCGGGACCCGCACCGGCGATGTCGACCTCGGGCAACCCCGCGCCGACGGCCCGGCGCCACGCGGCGGCCCGCGCCACCCGTGCGGCGGTCTTCCCCACCCCGGCGAAGCGGTCCGCCGCCACGCTGACCGGCGGGATTACCTCCGCGGCGAGGTCCTCCAGCGGCACGAGGTCGGTCCGCCCGGAGACGACGTCGACGAAGCGACCTCCGTCCTCGGTCTGCAGGGCGCCTTGCGTGGACACGTAGACCTCGGTGTCCGCGGCCGCCAGCGCCGCGAGCGGCGACCTGCCGTCGCGCCAGGCGTCCCGCAACCGTGCCGCGGCGCTCTCACCACCGTTGACCGGTGTCGCGGCGTGACAGCTGGCCAGCACCAGCCGGGCGGGCCCCGGCGGGTGGTGCGCCCCGAACAACCGGCCACCCGCGAGCGCCGCCATCGCGGCACCGCCTTCGAACGCCACTGAGTCACCGAACCGGTGGGGCCTGCCCGTCCGCAGCGACGCTCCGAGTGAGCTCCCGCCGCCGTGCAGCTGGAGGTGCCAGGTACCCGCCACCGGCAGCAGGTACGACCGGTTCAGGTCGAGGTGGTGGTAGGTGCGCCGCCCCGCGGCCCGGTCCGCGTCGGGTGACCGCCAGGCCGCCTCGAAGGTGCTCATCGGGAACGACTGCCCGCGCACCTCCCGTCCAGGGCCGAGGACCGGGTAGGACAGCAGCTGGTCCGGTCCGGGGCCGACCCGCTGAGCCGGCCGGAACGAGCCGGGTTCGATCACGGGGCCGTGCGACCCCTTCCAGGGCACCTCGAGAGAGGTCGTGAGGACCTCGCGCGCGTATCCCCGCCCGAGGATTCCGGCGGTGAAGTCGTCGGCGGGGTGCGGCTCGCCGTGCCTGCCCGCCAGCGGTACCAGGCACAGCGGCGCGCGCGAGGACCCGGCAGCGTCGTACGCCGAGAGGACTCCGCGCAGCAACTCCGTGTCCCCGAGCTGCCAGGCCAGTTCCCGCAACGGCATCCGCAGCGCGGAGCCGTCCGAACGCAGCGCGTGGTAGCCGTCGTCCGCCGGCCTCAGCAACACCGGGACGGGCAACGGCATCTCCTGCCCGGACGCCCAGTTCCTGGCCTGCCGCAGGAAGTTCTCGTCACCGGGGAACCGGACGAACACCCCGGCCGGGTCGCCACCGGCCGTGGTCAGCCGCTCGACGGCCACGTCCCCGTCGCGCAGCCCGGACACCACGGCGAACTCCCGCCCGCCCGCGGTCGCGGCGAGCACGTCCTGGAAGTAGCCGTGCCGGTGCAGCACACCGGCCAGCTCGAACCCGACACCACCGTGGTCGGCCCGCTTCCCCGCGTCCTCACCCACCAGCAGCACCGGACGGCCTTCGTCGAGCCCGGCGCGGAAAGCCGGGTCCGCCACCAGCGCGCGGCCGAGGTCCGCCCCGTCGAACTCGGCCCGGGACCCGCCGGGCAGGTCGACCACGGCGTGCGTCTCGGCCGTGCTCGCGAACACCACCAGCGGTTCGTCCTCGGACCGCCGGGAGATCTCGCGAACGGCGTCGCCGTACCGGGAGTCCAGTCGCAGCACGGACTGCGGCCCGGCCACGACGAATCCCGCGTCGGTGCGGCGCACGGGAAGGTCGACGCCCGGCCCGCTGCCGAGTCCGTCGACACCCCGGATCTGGACGTTCCCGCGCGTGGCGAACCGGAACGCCCCGTGGTACGTCCACATCGGACGCCACCCGGCGAGTGCCCGCACGGCCGCGACCAGGTCGTCGGTCAGCGAAGGCGGTGCGGTGGCGGCGGAATCGTCGAAGACGAGCAGGACCGCCGGCGCCCGCACCCCGCCCGCACCCGGCCTGCGGAACTCCTCGTGCCCCGCCACCAGCTCGGCCATCTGCCGCACGCCCGCCGTGGCAACGGCACCGTCGGCCCCGGTGTAGCGGAACGCACCGCCGCCGAACTCCAGCAGCACGAACCTCGGCGGAGTCCGGTTCCCGTCGAAGACGTTCCGCCAGCCGGAGGGAACCTCCAGCTCGTCGTTCCCCTTGAGCCGCAACGCCCGGTGCGAGTGCTCGGAGAAACGTCCCCAGTTCGCCGCCTCGACGCGCTGCTGGGTGCTCGTGGTCGCGAACGCCAGCAGGCTGACCTCGCCGCGGGAGTCGGCCAGCACCCGTGCCGCGGCGGGCTCGGGCGGCCCCACCGTCACCGTCGGCCCCTGCTCGGCGGTGACCGGCTCGGCGCGGTCGAGGGCACCCGCCCGGACCTCGGGGTCGAGATGGGCGAACGCCGCCCGGATCGACTCCCACTCGCCCTGCGCGACAGCGTCCCGGCCCAGGTCCGCCTTCGGGAAGGTGACCTCCACGGCCGCCGGGCGCCCACCCGTGTCCGGACCGATCTCGGTGAGCACCAGCAGGTCCACCTGCGCGCGATCGGCCGGCACGTCGTACCCGGCCAGCAGTTCGGCTTCGTCGTCGTAGGCCCGGTTGAACGCGGCAGCGGCCCGCTGGGCCGCCCCGGTCGCGTCCGCCGTCGTGGTGCCGTGACCGGTGATCCGCACGGACGGACGTAGCGCGGACAGGATCGTGCGCCAGGCCGCGCCACGGGCAGTGCGCCGGGCCAGTTCGCTGATCGCGCCGAGGCTGCCGGGACGCGCCGGGTTCCCGGCTTCCACCCGGTAAACGCCGGTTTCTGTGAAGTCGGCCAGCGGAACGGGGCGCTCGGCGGGACCCGCGAACTCCGCGAAGTGACCACCGTCGTGGACGACCACCTTCCCGCCGTAGTGGAGATCGGCCTTCGCCGTCGCGGCCAGCAGGCTGCGCAAGGGGAAGCGCTCCGAGGACCACGCTCCCGCCAGAGTCGCCGCACCGCTGTCCGCGCCGTCGTTCCGCTCGGCTCCGAAGTTGCAGGCGAGCACGAGCAGGTTCACGGGGGAAGCCGGATGACTGCGCTGGAACACGTCGGTGCCCTGAATCAGCTTGGCGGCTGCGGCTCCGTCGAGGAACAGGGCGTCCCCACGGCCGTGCGTCCGGGAGGACGCCAACGCCGCGATCAGTCCCGCGGAGCGCGAACCGTGCCCCAGGGTCGTCCACGTCTGGCGCGGAGCGGGGAGGAGGTGGAGTGACTCCCCTCCTCGCCCGTCCGAGGACAGGTACGCACGGCCACCGTCCGAGGAGAACGCGAAGGCACCCATCTGCACCGCGTCGAAGGCCGAACTGGGGAAGAACTGACCGCGAACGCCCAGCCCCGCGTCGGGCCAGTCGTAGGCGAGGAAGCGGTTGGCTCCCGGTTCGGGTGCCTCGGCGAGGGAGAACCTCTGGCCGGAGGTCTCGATGCCGCCGGGGGTGAAGGCGAGGGTCCCGTCGGCCGTGTACACCGGCCGCGCGTACCCGCCCGGAACCAGCCCCGCGGCGAACTCGGTGGCGTCCGCGTCACGGGTCAGCCCGTCCGCGGCCACCAGCAGGACCGGCTTGGCCTGGTGGCGGTGCGCTTCCGCCTGGCCCGGTCCCAGCAGGTCGCGCAGCTGTGCGCCGTCGCCGAGAACGCCCGCGAGTTCGCCCGCGGGCAGCGACAGCGGCTGCCCGTCGGACCGCACGGCCTGGAAACCGCCTTCTCCATGCCGGGCGACGACCACGCCGGGCGTGACCGCCCAGGGCGCGGGGAGCCGTGTCCCACCGCCGGTGAACCCGCCGAGGTCCGCCCCGCTCCCCTTGGCCCACCCCCGCAGGTCGGCGAGCAACTGGTCGTCACCCGGTGAGCGGACCAGGAGCGCGGCGGGCACGCCGTCGTTGTTGAGGACCAGCTTCGTCCGCACGTCTCCGTCGCGCAGTCCGGAGACGAGCACCGGTGAGGCGCCGGTGGCGGGTGGCAGCACGTGGACGTCGTGGAACAGTCCCGCCGCGTGCAGGGCACCCGCGAGGTCGTGGCCGAAACCACCGCGGACGTTGCGCACCTGCGGGTGGTCGGTCTGGATCACCAGCCGGGTGTCCGCGGCGCCGAGCCGTTCGCGGAACTCCGGCAGGGACAACAGGAACCGGCCCAGTCGCGCGCCGTCCAGCTCGACCGCGCGTCCTCCCGGGCGGGCGATCGAGGCGTGCCCCGGCCCACCGCTGACCGCGACGACGACCGTCGGCCGGTCCTCGCGGAGGACGTTCGCCGCCGGCGAGGTCCCCGCGGTGAAGTCGAAGGTCGCACCGTCGTGCCGCCAGACGAGCTCGTCCGGTGCCGGATCACGACCGGCGGAGACGTGCCCGTCCTCGGGCAGGGCCGGCACCCCGGAGCTCTCGAAGGCGAACTCGCCCTGGTGGTGGTAGATCTCGCGCCACCCGCCGAGGTCGAGGAGGTGGCCGACCAGCTCCTCGCTCTCCGGCTTGTCCCGCAAGGGATCGGGATCGTCGACGAGCACGACGAGGGGTGCGAGCGCGCCTCCGGTCCGGGGATCGGAGAGCAGGAGGTGCGCCGTCTCCTCCGGCGTCAAGGCACGGGTGGTCCCCTCGCCGAGGTCGACCGCGAACCCGCCGGGTTCGGCCTGCAGCACGACGAAACGCGGCGGCGTCCGGGTCGCGTCCACTGTGGACGCCCAGTCGGCGGGCCACTCGGTCGCCAGGCCCTCGGAATCCCGCACGGACAGCACCCGCCTGCTGTGCTCGGTGGACCACTGCCAGGCATCCACGTTGAGCTGCTCACGCACGTCCTCGGACACGAGACTGACGAGGTTGGGGTCGCCGGTCCGATCGGTCAGCACCAGTGGGCCGCCCAGCGACGGTCCGGCGTCGGCGGAGGCGGGCGGCATCGGGACGAAGCCCCGTGCCGGTGCCGCCCGGAACCGGGGGTCCAGTGCGGCGAACGCCTGCTGGATGGTCTGGCGGTTCCGGCTCGCCAGGGCGAGCGTGCCGAGGTCCGCCGCCGGGAACACGGCCTCCGCCAGGGGTCCGCCGTTGTGACGCGGCCCGCTGTGCTCCACCCGGAGGTCGGTGTGGTCCAGCGGCAGTGCGAAGCGGGCGAGCGCCGTGCCCGCCGCGGTGAGGGCCGCGCCGAACGCCGCGAGGGTCCTGGCCTGGTCGGTGCCCTCGCCGAAGATCCGCAGCACCGGTTTCGGCGCGTTGTTGATCCGCCGCCAGGCTGCCGCGTGCGCCACCGTCCTGGCGAGCGGGGACAGCTCGTCGAGCCGGCCTGCCCGGTAGGTGCCCGACACCGCGAAGTCGGCCAGGGGAACGGGATCCACACCCGGCCGGACGAGGTCGGTGAAGTGACCGCCGTCCTCGGCGATCAACGCACCCAGCAAGGACGCCGACGCGTCCGTGTTCGCGGCCACCAGGCTGTTCAACGGCGAGACGCCGTGGTCCCACGCATCGCGCAGCGCCTGGGCCGCGGTGGGGCCTCCGTCCGGGAACGGCCGGTCGTAGGAGCACAACAGCATCAAGAGGTCTGCGGGCCGGGCACCGTGGTACCGCTGGAACAGCCTGCTGCCCGCGATGGCCGCGGCCGCCGCCGGGCCGTGCAGGTCCAGCTGGTCGCCGAGCCGGTGCGGCCTGCCGGTGGACATCGTCACCAGCATGCCCGCGTCCTCCGCACCGTGGCCGTCCACGACCCAGGTCCGGTTCGGCGCGGGGATGAGGTAGGGCGTCTCGACCTCGGTCACCGCCGCGCTGGAGAAGTACACCCGCTGTGATCCGTAGCCGCGACCACTGCGCGCCATGTCGGCCACGTCCACGGTCTCCCGCGGGAAGAACTGTCCATACGGGACGGTGCCGGTCCCGGGCAACGGGTGGCTCACGAGTTGGTCCGGGAACGGTTCCGGCGCCTGAACCCGCACGAAGCCGTTGCCGTTCAACCCCAGACCGGCCGGGGACAGGTGCAGGACGCCGTCCGGGACGAACACCGAGCGGGCGTATCCGTGCGGTACCAGCGCGTGCGCGAGTTCCGCGGCCAGCAGCCTCGGGTCCGCGACGGCACCGCCCACCGGCACCAGCACGATCGGTATCGAGGTCTGGGCGCTGCCCCGGCTCTCACCGGCGGGGCCGAGCAGGTCGCGGAAGGCCTCCTCGCCGCCGAGGACCGCGGCGAGTTCCCCGGTGTTCAGCCTCTGGGGCGCTCCGTCCACCCGCCACGCCAGGTAGCCCGTCTCGTAGACGTGCGCGAACACCAGCGCGGGCGGGTCCTGCCAGGGACTCCGGTGCCACCGCCCCTGCGCGTCGAAGTAGGTGGCGAAGTCGTCGTTCGTGAACCCGGCCGCCCAGTCGCTGATGTGCTGCAGGACCTCGTCGTCGCCGGGACGGCGCACGACCATTCCCACCCTCGCGCCGTCGCGGCCCTCGACTTCGCGCAGGGCCAGATCGCCTTCGCGCAGACCGGACACGAGCGCCGACACCGCGGACCCGCCGGGCAGTTGCCCGAGTGCGTGCACCGGGTTGAAGTGGTGCGCCCGGTGGAAGGCCCCGGCCAGGTCGAACGCGAGTCCGCCGTGACCGGCGGGCACGCCCGTCCCTCCCCCGGCGACGATCACCGGCAGCCCGGGGTCGGCGGCGAGCCGCCGGCGGAACTGCGGGATGTCGAGCAGCAGCCGGGCGGTTCGTGCTCCGTCCAGCTCGACCAGCGTGCCGTCGTTGCGCTGCAGCAACGTGTGCCCGGCGCCGCCGTGAGCGTTGACGATCAGATCTGGGCCCACGGTGCCGAGTCCGGGCACGGCGGCGCGCAGGACGTCGGCAACGCCCGGCCCGGCCTGCAGGGTGAAGTCGTAGAGCCGTCCGTCGGACTGCCAGCGCACCTGGTCCGGTGCCGGCGCGGGCCCCTCGGTGAAGGAACCGTCCGGTTCGAGGGTCAGCACACCCGTGCTGTTGATCTCGAAGGAACCCTGGTGGTGGTACGTCTCGCGCCAGCCCCCGAGGCCGAGGAACTCGCGCACCAGGACCTCGCCCAGCGCGGCGGCGCCGGTTCCGTCGTGCACCAGCAACACCAGCGGCGGCACGGCGGTGCCCGCGGTCTCCGGCCGCAACCGCACGTCCGACGCCAGCCACTGCGCGGCCGCCACGACGTCCAGTTCCACGACACCGCCGCCGGACCCGAAGACGATCCGGTCGTCCTTCGCCTGCACCAGGACGAACTGCGGCCGCACGCGTCCGTTGTCCAGCGCCGCGGCCCACGGAGCCACCACGGTCTCCGCCTCGTCCTCCTCGGTGCGGCGACTGAAGAGGCGCTGCGCCTGGTCGGTGCTGCCGAGCCAGTTCTGGACACCGGTCGAGCGCATCGTCTCGTCCGGCAGGTACGTCACCAGCGTGGGACGCCCGTCGATGTCGGCCGCCTCGTACCGGGTGACGTCCGGCCGCGCGGAGAGCGCTCGCCGGTCCTCGGCCACGGCCAGCGCACTCGCGAAGGAGTCCTCGCCGGTCGGGAGGGGATCGGTGCCGTGCCGGAACTCGATCCACCCGCCCGCTGCGCGGTCGGCGACCAGGTCACCGTCGGCGTCGATGCGGACTTCGCCGGCGGTGGCGAGCACCGGTATCTCGCGCACGTCCGCCAGTTGCTGGGCGAGGACCCGGGCACCACCGGCGACGGCCAGACCGAGCCAGTCCGGTAGGACCACCGCGGCCCGGTCGTCGTCCAGCCCGCCGATCCGCCTGGTCCTCATGACCTGCAGGAACTTCCTCAACGGCTCGGTGGTCCCGTCCCACAACCGCACCCCCTGGCCGTCCGGGGTCAGCGACACCGAGATCAGGTGGGCCGCCTGGTGCGACCGGATCCGCCGCACGACCGAGACAGCGTTCGCCGTGGACACCCCGGGTCCCGGGAACAGGTCGAGGCCTGCGCGCGTGATCATCTGGGAACGCCACTGCGCGTCGCTCTGCTCGCTCGCCGACCAGGGCCGGCTCACCGAGGCGCGCTGGATCAACGTCCGCTGCGCCTCGGGGCCGAGCGGCAGCAACTCCATGAAGTCCAGCAGCTTGCCGTTCCAGAACGCCTCCGAGTCAGGGCGTCCGGGAGCTCCGAGCACGAACGGGTCGCGCAGCAGCTCGTCCAGCCTAGGGCGGATCGACGGGTCCGTGGCCGCCTGCAGCATCGCGCCGCTGATCTCCGCGTTGGCCTGCCAGACCTCCGGGTCGAGCGAACCGGCCCAGAAGCGGAACTCGACCCGCGCGCCGGACCCGTCCTCCTCGAGGTGCGCGAAGTTGATCGCAACGTGCTTGTCGTGGTTCAGCTGTTCGAACGAGTGCCCCGCCGTGAACGACTCGAACGGCGGCGGCAGCGGGTTCGGCCCGACCACCTGGATGGCGCGGTGGTCCGAGTCCGCGCCCACCCTGTTGCCCAGCCAGAAGAGCACGCCTTCGAACGCCTTTCCCAGCGCGCTCAACGCCCACGCGTCGGCCCGGCTCAGCGGCTGGTCGAAGCTGAGGTTGATGTGCCCGCCCGTGCGCTCCGAGCTCGGCAGGACGTCACCCCGGTCGTGCTGTGTCCTGATGACGCCGAGCACCTGTTCCACCACGCTCCAGGTGTGCGGGCCGCCCCGCAGCACCGGTGAGACCAGCTCGGCCCCGTCGAGGTGGGCGGGTTCCTCGACCAGCTTCCACTTGTCGTCAGGCACCTCCTGCGCGATGTCGTCGAACTTCGCCCCGTCCGCCCACTCGAGGAACCCGCCCTCCTCCAGCGCGTTCCCGATCCGGCCGGGAGCGGGGTGGACGAACTCGATCTCGAAGCCGAACCGGGCGTCGGGGCGGGCGGTGACCCCGCCCGGCACACCGCCCGGATGCCAGCCCAGCGGGTTGCCGCCCGCTTCGACTTCCGCACGTGCTTGGGACAGCACGGTGTTCACGAACATCAGCCGTTCGTCGCGCACCTTCTGGACGAGTTGCTCCAGGCTCCTGACCTGTTCGGCCAGGCGTGACGCGTCGACGGCGTCCGGCCGCGTGTTGCGGAGCACCTCGGCCGAGCGCTCCCACACCTCGATCCGGTCGCGCAGCGCCGGTTCGAACCCGTCGGGCATCGCCGCCAGGTGCCGGCGCAGCTGGGCGATCCGGTCGGTCAGCGTGGCGACCAGGGCGTCGGCTCGCGGCGGCGCGAGCACGTTCCCGGTGAAGTCGGGCAGGCCGTTCGTGGTGCGCACCGGGTTCCACGACTCCACCGGGCCGAGCTGGCCGACCAGCGCGCGTTCGATCTGCCACAGGTGCCGGGGCTTCACCTGGGCGCCGAAGTGGATCGCCGTGCCCATCGGGCCGTCGTCGGTCTGGAAGCGGGTGCGTCCGGGAGTGAGGAACGGTCGCCCGGTGTCGGCGTACTCGTCGACCAGACCGACGAAGTGCGCGACCTCGTGCGACAGCGCCGCGGTTTCGTCGACGCGCCACCGGAACTGGGTGCTGCGGTCCGCAGCGGTGCCGGACAGCAGGGTGATGCCGGCGTGGGCGGGATCGCGCGGGCCGACGAAGTCGACGCGGAGGTGGAACTGGTCCCCGCCGGGCAACCGGAAACCCTTGTTCCACAAACGGTCCAGGTGCGCGGGCACCTCGGCCTCGACCGCCTGCCGCGCGGACGGCCCGACCGCCGAGTCGTCCAGCCGCAGCCGGACGGTGAACTCCTGCACGAACCGGCCCGGCTCGACCTCCACGCGGCGCACGTCGTACCGCACGACCTGGTCGAACCCGGACAGCTGGCCCGGCTCGGCGCCTGCGATGCGGGCGGGTTCGAAGAGTTCGGTGTCGACGGTGCGCACCTCGGCCGTGTCCCGCAGGTGCGCCCAGCTCTCCGGCCGCAACGGTTCCGCCGCCGGGGAGAACCACGGCGCGTCCGAGGCGGGCGAATGCCGCCAGCTCTCGACCTCCAGCACGGGCCGCCGGACCGGCGCCGGCGGCAGGGCGCCGAACGCGGCCGGCAGGTCCGCCCTCCGTGCCGGGCGAACGCTCGCAGGCGGCATCGGAACGGGCCGCCGGGCTCCGTCGGAGGACGTGGTGCCCGGTCGCAGTCGCGGGTCCAGTGCGGCGAACGCGCGCCTGATCTCCATCCGATCGCCGCCCGACAGCGCGATCTCGCCGAGTTCCGCGGCCGGCAGGGTGACGTGGACCAGCGGGTAGTTCGCCTGGCGCGGCCCTCCGTCGTGCAGTTCGACGTCCGGGCGTCCCACCGGCAGTTCGGCGCGGGTGAGCACCGCGGCTTCGGCGTCGAAGGCCGCGGCGAACTCGGCCCGTGCCCGGGCCTGCTCCTCGGCCGAGCCGAAGGTCCGCACGACCGGCGGGTGCACCGCCCTGACCCGCCTCCAGGCAGCGGCCCTGGCCGTCTCCCTGGCCAACGCCGGCACCTCCTCTGGCCCGTCGGCCCGCAACTGGCCGGTGCCGGCGAGGTCGTCGAGCGGGATGGGTTCGTGCGCGGGCCCGACCAGGTCGGTGAAGTGCCCGTAGTCCTTGGCGGACAAGGTGCCGTCGCCGCCGACGGTCACGGTCCGGCCGGCCGCGACCATGCTGCCCAGCGGGGAGATCTCCCGTTCCCAGGCTTCGCGCATCGCGGCTGCCGCGCTCGCCCGTCCGTTCAGGAGCGCCGCGTCGAAGTCGCACTGGAGCATGAGCAGGTGGACGGGCGAAGCCGGGTGGTTGTGCTGGAACAGCCTGCTCCCCGCGACGGCCGCGACGGCGGCCGACCCGTTGAGGTCCAGCCGGTCGCCCAGGCGGTACTTCCGGCCCGTCGCCATCGCCACGTGCAGACCGGTGCTCGCGGTGCTGTGCCCGTCGACGATCCAGGTGTAGTTCGGAGCGGGCAGCAGGTGGGGCTCGCCGCCGTGGGTGGCACCGGCGGGCATCGAGAAGTACAGCCGCTGCGAACCGTATCCCCGGGAGCTCTGGGACATCATGATCCAGTCGTCCCGCTCGGCCGGGAAGAACTGGCCGTACACCCGATCGCCCCTGGGCGGTACCGGGCTGGTGACGAAGTCGTCCGGTCCCAGCGCGGGCGGGTCGGCGTGCAGCAGACCAGCGCCCCCGACGGTCAGTCCGCTCGGTGTCATGGCGATGTTGCCATCAGGCACGAACACCTTGCGGGAGTAGCCCTGCGGCACGAGTGCCCGGCTCAGCTCACCGGCCACGACGCGCGGGTCCGGCAGGGGGGCGCCGACGGGCACCAGGAGGATCGGCCTGGACTGGACGGTGCCGCTCGCGGAGTGGCCGGTGGTGCCGAGGAGGTCGCGCAGGAGTTGCCCGCCGCCCACCGCACGGGCGAAGTCGCGCGCTCCCACCTGGAGGTGCGCTCCGTCGGAACGGGTGACGTGGTACACGTGGCCACCGGCGCGGGCGAACAGCAACACCGGCCGGCGGGACCAGGGGCTTGGGTGCGGCCGGCCGTCCGCACCGGTGTAGGTGGTGAACGACGACTGCTCCAGCCCGGCCGCCCAGTCGGCGACGCGCTGCCGCAGTTCCTCGTCGCCGGGATGCCGCGCGAGCAGCCCCACCGGTTGCCCGTCACCGTTCTCGATCCTGTCGACAGCGATGTCACCCGGTCGCAGGCCCGCCACGAACGACGCGCCCCAGGTCCCGTCCTCGGTCCGGCCGAGCGCGTGGACGGGGTTGAAGTACCCGGCGGTGTGCAACGCCCCGGCCACGTCGAAGCCGACGCCGTTCTCGGCGGCTCCCGGCTCCACCCGGTCGCCGAACACCACCACGGTGTGTCCGTCGACCACCCGTCGGCGGAACTCGGGGACCGCCAGCAGCAGCTCACCGAAGCGGGTGCCGTCGAGCTGCACCCGGGCGCCGTCCTGACGTCGCACCAGGGCGTGGTTCGGGCCTCCTTCGAAGACGACGACCACCGAGGGGCCGGCGGGAACGCCCGCGCGGACCAGCACCGACTGGCTCTGCTCCACCGTCACCGGCCCGAGGCGGCCGGGGAAGTCGTAGACGTGCCCGTCGGGCGGCACCGTGAACCAGCCCGGTTCGATCCCGGGGCCGCGGGTGACCGACACGTCACCGGTGAAGACGAGATCGCCCACGGGGCTGACGTGGAAGGGCCCCTGGCGGTAGTGGGTCTCCCTCCAGCCACCAGCGGTGACGAGTCCTCCCACGAACGCCTCGGCCAGGCGCCCACCGCCGGAGCCGCTGTCGTCGTGCACCAGGACCACGAGGGGTGGCACGACCCCTCCGTCGCTGTGCTGCCTCGTCCTCTCGTCGGTGGCCACCCGCTCGACCGCACCGGTGACGTCGAGGGTCACCTCGCCGTCACCCGCTCCGAAGACGAACCGCTCACCGTCGGCCTGCAGGAACACGAACCGCGGCGGCACGCGTTCGTCGTCGACCGCCCAGGGTGCGTCGATCCGCGGCACGGTGGTCGGCCGCCCGCCCGGCCAGATGACCCGCTGGGTCTGGTCGAGGGTCAGGGGCCAGTGGCGGACACCCGCCGCACGGGCGCGGTCGGCGGTCAGGTAGCTGACCAGGTTCCGGTTCCCGTCGACGTCGGCCACCTCCTGTGCGGTGACGGCGTCCAGGGCCTCCCTGGAGGAATCCGGCTGGAGGGTGTGGGCCTGGTGCCGGTCCTCCACGACGGCGAGCGCGTCGGCGAAGGACTCCTCCTCGGTCGGGAACGGGGGCCGGCCGGGGCTGAACTCGACCCACTGGCCCTCACCGCCGTCGACCGTCGCGATCAGGTCTCCGTCGTGGTCGACGCGCACTTCGCCTTCGGCGGCCAGCACCGGCACCTCACGCGCGTCGGCCAGCCGCTGGGCGAGGGTGCGGGCGCCGCCTGCCACCGCGAGCCCGATCCACTGCGGCAGGGCCGCGCCGTCCTCCTCCGCGGTGTCCTGCCGCCGGTTCCGCATCATGTCCAGGAAGGCCTCGACCGGGACGACCGCACCGTCCCACAGCCGCACCTGTTGCCCGTCCGGGGTGAGGGTGAGCGTGAGCACCTGGGCCGTGTCGTGGGGCTTGATCCGCTGCACGTACGCGGTTGCGTTCGGCGCGGACACCTCGGGTGCGGGGAAGATCTCGACGCCGGCGCTGGTGACGGTCCGGGAACGCCACTCGGGATCGCTGTGCTCGTTCGGCGCCCACGGCCTGCTCAGCGCGGCGCGGCTGATCACGGTCCGCTGCGCCTGCGGGCTGAGCGGCAGCAGTTCCAGGACGTCGAGGAGCTTGCCGGCCCAGAACTCCCGGGTGTTCGGGCGGCCGGGAGCCCCCAAGAGCAGCGGGTCGCGCAGCAGTGCGTTCAGCCGCGTCCGGATCGAAGGGTCGGCGGCCGCCTGCAGCATCGCGCCGCTGATCTCGGCGTGCGCCTGCCAGACGGCCGGGTCGGTCGAGCCGGTCCAGAACCGGAACTCGACCCGCTCGCCGGGACCGTCCTCTTCGAGGTGCGCGAAGTTGATGCCGTCGTGCTCGCCGTGGTTCAGCATCTCGTACGAGTCGGCCTCCGCGAACGCCTCCGGCGCCGGCGGGTGGGGGTTCGGCCGCGCTCCGTCGAGGACGCTGTGGTCCGAGCCGGGGCCGATCCCGTTGCCGAGCCAATAGAAGACGGCTTCGAGGCCCTTGAAGAGCGCGCTGAGGTGCCATGCCTCGGCGTCGGTCAACGGCCGGTCGAGGCTGACGTTGACGTGCCCGCCCGCCACCGTCGCGTCCGGTGCGGCGCCGTCGTCGTCCCGCTGCGCCCGCGCGACCTCCAGCACCTCGGCCACGGCGCGCCAGGCTTCCGTTCCACCGCGCAGCACCGGCGAGACCAGCTCGGCCGCGGACGGGTCGCCGGGTTTCCCGACCAGCTTCCACTTGCCGGGCGGCGCCTCGTGGCCGGGGTCGTCGAAGTCGCGTGCGTCGTTCCACTCCAGGAAACCCCGGCTTTCGAGCTCGTCGCCGATGTTCCCCGGGAAGTCGAACTCGAACCCCACCTCGAACCCGAACCGCACGTCCGGGCGCGCGGTCGAGCCACCGGGAATGCCGTCCGGGTGCAGGACCAGCGGGGTGCGGCCCGCGGCGATGTCGGCCTGTGCTTCGGACAACAGCGCGTTCACGAACGTGAGCCGTTCCTCACGCACGTCGTCGAGGAGCTGTGCCAGTTCCTCGGTCCGGGCGCCGTCGCTCTCCCGTTCCCACCGGTCGAGCTGATCGCCGAAGCCTTCCCGGTGTTCCTCCGGCATCGCCGCGATGTGCCGGCGCAGCTGGGCGACCTGGTCCCTCGTGGCGGGCGGCATCGGTACCGCGGGATTGTGGAAGGCGGCCGGTTCCGCCGCGGGCACGGTGAAGTCGGGCAGTTCGGCCGTGGCGCGCACCGGGTTCCACGACCGCACCGGACCGAGCTGGTCGACCATGGTGCGTTCGACCTGCCACAGGTGCCGGGGCTTCACCTGGGCGTCGCGGTGGATCGCCGTGCCCATCGGCCCGTCGTCGGTCTGGACGCGGTTGCCGCCGGTGAGGAAAGTCCGCCTGGTGTCACGGTGTTCGTCGACCAGACCCGTGAAATGCGCGATCTCGTGCGAGAGCGCGTTCACATCGCCCACCCGCCAGCGGAGCTGGTCGCTGGACGCGGCCGCCGTCACCAGCTGGATCTGAGCGTGCGCGGGCTCGCGCGGCCCCACGAAGTCGACCCGCAGGTGGAACTGGTCCCCACCGGGCAGCCGGAACCCGTTGTTCCACAACCGGTCCACGCGCGCCGGCAAGGCGGCCTCGACCTGCTGCCGGGCCGCAGCCCCGACCGCCGAGTCGTCCAGCCGCAGCCGGACGGTGAACTCCTGCACGAACCGCCCCGGCTCGACCTCCATGCGCCGCACGTCGTACCGCACCAACTGCTCGAACCCGGCCAGCCGCCCCGGATCGGTGCCCGCAGCACGGGCGGGGTCGAAGAGCTCGGTGTCGACCGTGCGCACCTCGGCCTGGTCCCGCAGACTCGCCCAGTCCGCCGGCCGCAGGGGTTCGGCCGCCGGGGAGAACCACGCCGCGTCCGAGGCGGGCGAATGCCGCCAGCTCTCGACCTCCAGCACGGGCCGCGGTGCCGGGGCGGGCGTCAGCGCGTCGGGTGTGAACGACAACTCCGCAGAGCCGACACGGTGAAGCCGCGGTGACGCACCGTCCGCCGTCCGCACCTCGGCCGCCGCGGCACCGACGGTGGCCGTGGCGGCCGAGGTCGCGGCGGTGGCGGCCGAGGTCGCGGCGGCGGCGGTCGCGGCGGGGGCTGCGGGCACGGCCGACGCGGTCGCGGTGGCGGGCGCTGCGGTGGCGGGCGCTGCGGTGGCGGGCGCTGCGGTGGCGGCGTGGGCGGCGGTGGCTGCGGTGGCTGCAGGCAAGGTCGACGCGGTCGCGGCGGACGCAGGCATCCCGGCGGCCACACCAGTGCGGGTGTCACCGACAACCGTCGCCGCCTGCGGAGCAGCCACGGAGGACGGCCCACCGGCCGTTCCGGAAGCGCGCACGCTCGGACCAGCCGACACCACCTGCGGACCGCCGCGCACGGCGTCCCCGGTGCCCACACGGACATCGCCCGCGTTCTTCGCGCCCACTCCCCCGGCCCGGCCCTCCCCCGCAGGCGAGGCGTTGCCGGACACAGCGGAACCACCCGCCGCGATGCCTCCGGCTCCGCCGGCGCGACCAGGTCCTCCGGCGCTGCCCGCCGGAACACCGCTTTCCCGCGACGCCATCACCGGGCCGCGCACGTTCTCCCGCTCCGTTGTACCGGCGTCGGCTCGCGTCGTCCCGGCGGAGCCCCGGGGTGCCGCGGCACCCCGGGTCGCCTGCGACGCGACCGTGCCGTCCACGGAGGATTCGGCCCCGCGACCGCCACGGGCGGCGTCGGAGGAAGCACTGGGCTCCCCAGGGCCGGCCGTCCCCGCCGGACGCCCTTCCACGCCCGCCGCGACGGCCTCGGCGTAGCCCGGAGGCGCCTCGCCCTCCACCGACACGCGCTGATCCAGTGCGGAGTAGGGCGGCAGCGCCTCGCTCGCATCGTCCTGGGACCTGTCCGCGACGACGCGACCGGCGCCGCTCGCCGACTTCTTCCCACCACCCGTCACGGGCGTCTCGACCGAAGTGGTCTTGCCATCGCCCGTGGACCGCACGTCGACCGACACAGTGTTCCCGTCGCCCTCGGCGGGCACGCCGACCGAAGCCTTGCCATCGCCCTTGACCGGCGCGTCCACCGAGAAGTCGAGCTTGTCCGGAATGGACAGTTCACCGACCGGCTTCACGTCAGCGGTCTTCGCGCGGGAGCCACCGTGGATCCCCTCGGCGCGGGACGCCGCGCTGATGATGCCGTCCCACACGTTGCCGCGCATCCCCGTGGCGATGTTGACCAGCGGGTTGCCCACCGCCGTCGCCGCCATCTGGGCACCGGCGTAGCCCAGGTGTCCCATCGCGCGGATGTACCCCGGCATCTGGGCACGTGTCGGTGCCGTCAGACCGGCTACCACGCCTCGTGCCGCCGAGTGCGCCACGCCGGCGACCGCGCCGCCCACGACACCGCCGATCACCGAGCCCTTCAACGACTCCAGGTCGAACTCGTCCCGCACGCCCGCCGCGATCTGGCCCAGCTGGATGCCGCCGTCGAGGCCTCCCATGAAGGCGCCGCCGATGGCACCGAACTTCGCCGCGTCCATGCCGACCCGGGCGATCGCGACGCCGACGTCCCGCACCGTCAGGGCGGAGACGCGCGCGGCCAACTCCCGCAGCAACAGCCTCAGGCCCACCTGTGCCGCGGCTTCGACGGCGGGCACCATCCACGCGAAGATCAGCGACCACAGCAGGGAGATCACGGTCGCCAGGGCCAGTGCCGCCATCGCGATCAGCATGATCTTGGTCTTCTGGACGTCGGCGGCCGTGGTCTTCGCGGCCTTCGCCAGGTCGCGGGCGCCACCCACGAGGGCCTCGACGCCGCCTTCTAGGTCGCCGCGCAGGACGCGCGTCACCGCTTCGCCCAGTGCGCCGTCCAGGGCTTCGTCGATCTGCGTGGTGCTCGAGCCGATGTGCTCGCCGAAGACCTCCAGGGAGTCCGCGACGTCCGTCCAGGCTCCGGCGAGGGTTTTGAGGCCGCCTTCGCTCGCCTCGGGCCACTCCAGGCCCAGCACCACGTTGAAGAACTTCTGCAGTGCCGGCGGCAGGTGCGTCACCTGGTCCTCGCCGCTCATCGCCGCCCCACCCCGGCCGCGGCGCACACGGCCGCCTCGACGACGATTCGAATCACGACGCAGTTCTCCTCAACGGCCACTCCGGTCTCGACCACACCGGCGGACGTGTGCAGAACACCAGGAACAACTCAAGTAAACCTCTACTCCTCAACCCAAAGGCGGGCCGAAGGACGTCAGGGCACGTTGACCGACCGGAAACACCCGTTCACACCTAACCCTGAACAGGCCTTTCCACGAACAGGCAACAAATCTCGCCGAAAGTCCCCCACTGTTTGACTCCCGAAAAGCCTCCTGCGGGCGCCACTGCCATTCAGAATTCCCTGACGTCAGGCAGGACTCGCATGGACTGTTCAGCCTCTACGGCCGGGCGTCGCCAAGGGAGTTCCCCTGCAACCCCAGGACGGCAGGGCAGGATCGTGCTCCAGCCGTGCAGCCCGTCCGATCTCCGGGGGCTCCCCTTCGAACCCGAGACGACACTGACGAGCGGCGCCGTCGTGGGTTCGCCCGTCGTGCGGTTCGAGGGTTGCCGAGTTGACCCCGGACACCGTTGCCCTGAAACAGATCGAGAAGAGGTCCACGATGGAGCGAACCGGCTGCGTGATCGCCGGAGGTGGGCCCGCGGGGCTCTTCCTCGGCCTGCTGCTCGCCCGCGCGGGCGTCCAGGTGACCGTGCTGGAGAAGCACGCGGACTTCCTGCGCGACTTCCGCGGCGACACCGTGCACCCCTCCACCCTGACGCTGCTCGACGAGCTCGGGCTGTGGGGCGAGGTGGAGAAGCTGCCGTGGCACCCGATGCGCCGCATGCGGATGGTGTTCGACTCGGGCGAGGCGACCGTCGCCGACTTCTCCCGGCTGCGCGCCCCGTACCCGTTCGTCGCGATGGTCCCCCAATGGCACCTGCTGAACACGATCGCCGAGGCCGCTGAACGCGAACCCACGTTCCGCCTGGTCCGCAACGCCGAAGTCCTGTCACCGCTGATGAAGGACGGCCGCGTCGCCGGCGTCCGCTGGACCGACCGCACAGCGGGACTGCAGGACGACCGCAAGCTGTGGGCGGACCTGGTCGTCGGCTGCGACGGCCGGGACTCGGTGCTGCGGTCCGGTCTGCCGCTGCGGGAGTTCGACGTGCCCGTCGACTCCTGGTGGATGCGGCTGCCGCACCTGCCGCACGACCAGGACGCCGGCGGCACGATCCGGCGCAGCGGCAAGCGTTTGCTGGTCATGCTGGACCGGGGCGACTTCTACCAGATGAACTACCTGATCCCCCGAGGCGCCGACAGCACGTTGCGCCAGGGCCCGGTCAGCACGCTGCACGACCAGCTGACCGAGCTGCACCCGTGGCTGGCGGACCGCGTCGGCGACATCGTCTCGTGGGACGACGTGAAGCTGTTGCACGTCAGACTGAACCGGCTGCGCCGCTGGAGCAGGCCCGGTCTGCTGTGCATCGGCGACGCCGCGCACGCCATGTCCCCGATCGGCGGCATCGGCATCAACCTCGCGGTGCAGGACGCCGTGGCCGCCGCCCGCTACCTCGCGGGCCCGCTGCTCGCCGGACGGCCACGCGCGATCGACCGCGCCGCACGCCGCGTGCAACGGCGGCGGCAGTGGCCGACCGCCGTGACCCAAGGGCTGCAACGGTTCATGCACAACCAGGACGAGTCGAGCGAACACTCCGAGCTGCCGCCGCCGATGCGCCTGCTGGGCCGCCACCCGTGGCTGCAACGCGGCCCCGCCCGGCTGCTCGGGATCGGTGTCCGTCCCGAACGCGCCCCGGCGTGGGCCCGCCGCACCGAACCGCTCAGTCCTCGGCTTCCCGCTTGACCGGCTGGTCGAACATCGCCAGGTAGTCGTCGCCGTAGTCCACCGTGACGATCCCGTGCCTGTTCGCCACCGGGTCGAAAGCGTTGTCCAGCAACACCATCGCGGCCACCGGGAGCTTGCGCGGCTTCCCGGTGCCGTCCGGCAACGACACCACGAAACGCACGAACTGCGCGTTGATCGCCTCGGCGTCGTACCGCGGTGATGGAACATCGGCACGCAACCCGGTGTTGGCGAAGGCGGTGAAGTTCGCCGCCCCCTCCGCGGTCATCGTGAAGTTCCCGCCGCCCGCCTGCATGGCGTAACTCGGGAACTGCACGTGCTCCGCGCCCCAACGCTCCTCGTCCGCCACACTGCGCAACACCGCACCCAGGTACAACCCGAGAACCCGGCCGTTCGACACGGACGGCCGATCAGCGGGCACGGCGTCCGGAGTGGACAGTCGAAGTCCCCAGCGGCCCACCAGCACCTGCTCGTGCGGCCGGACCTGGTCGGGCCGGAGCACCACCGGCCGGGCCGGCGCACGCCAGTCCGGCGGTGACCCCTCGACCAGCCGGCGCACCTCCCGCACCACGTCGGCTTCCAGCAGCGGCCACAGCCGTTCCATCTCCCGCGACCCGACGTCGGGCAACCGGCCGTCGCCGAGATCAGCGGCGATCGACTTCAGGACCGACTTCCCCCCGGTCATGCGCGCGGTGATCCGATCCGCACCCGCCCGCACCGCCGGGTGCAGCGAGCCGTCCTCCGCCGCGAACGGCGCGTACACCCGGCCCACCGGATCGCGGTGATCGCGCCACGGGAACGCGTGGTCCATCGCCGAGTCCGGCACCAGGTCGTGCCGGACCGCCCGCACGATCTGCACCTCTTCGTCACCCGGCTCCCAGCGCGTCTCGTGCCGTCCCTGGTCCAGTCGCGCCTCGACCGTGGCACGGCGCTTGGCGGCCACGCCGTCGTCGGACAGGTGTCGTTTGCCGGCACGTGGACCGGCGGACTCCGTGACCGGCTTCAGCGGCATCGGCACCGGCTCGGTGGCCTTCCTCAGCCAGCGCACCACGGTGCTCCCCGCGACGAGGCCGCCGGACAGCTCCGACATGGTGCGGGGCGTGCGGCGCCGGCCGTCCACGCCGACCTCCCGCGACACGTCGGCCACCCACCGTCGGACCCAGTGCATCGCCTCGGGGACGAGCGTGGGCGCGCGGTTTCCCGTGGCGGCGCGGCGTTCGAAGCTGATACCGGGCGGCAGGTCCACGCCCGCCAGGTACTCGGCGAGGTTCCGCGGCCCGTCCGGCCCCGGTCGCCAGGCGACGACGTGCGCGGGCGGTTCGACCACGACCGGCTTGTCCCACCACGAGGCCACGGTGCGCTCCACCACCAGGTCACCGGAGAGCCGGGCCACCGCCGCCGGTGTGAGGACCTCGCCGTTCACCAGGACGCCCTGCAGGTTCTGCGCCCACGCCCTGACCCACTGCTCGGCGGCGAGCGACAGCCGGCCCGTCGCGGTCTCGAACGAGACGCGGTCCGGCAGCGGACGCCGTCCCAGGTACTCGCGCAACGTGCCGGGTCCGCCCCGCGCCGGACGCCAGTGCAGCACGTCGTCCGGCGTCACCGCCGCGCCAGCGACCTCAGCGCCGACCCGCGGCCACCACCGGACGACCTGCTCCGCGTTCGCCAGCCCACCCGACATCCGCGCCATCTCCGCGGCGGTGAGGGGCAGGCCGGTGTCGTCGCTGAGCCGGTCCCACATGCCCTTGACCCAGTCCCGCACCCAGTGCGCGTGCACGGGCAGGCCCAGCTCGTCGAGACGTGCCCGCAGGGTCCGCGGTGAGTCCGCTGCCGGACGCCACGACGCCACGTCCTGGGGCAGGGCGGGCAGTGCGGAAATCCTGATGTCGCGCACCCAGCCGTCGACCGCCTCCTTGCGGACCAGCCCACCGGCGAGCGCGGTGACCTCCGCCAACGCCTCGTCGAAGCCGGTCGACCGGACACGCTCGCGAACGCCGGTGGTGAACCACTCCTTCACCCACGAGTCGAGGGGCGGGACGAGACCGCCGTTCCCCTTGCGCGCCAGCGTGACTCCCTGCGGCAGGGGGTGGTTCCCGAGGAACTCCTCGAGCGTGCGCGGTCCGGTGCCGTCCGGAGCCGGCCTCCAGCCGAGCACCTCCCGCGGCGCCGCGGCCGGCCGGTCCGCCCGCAGCCAGCGCGACACCGTGTTCTGCACGACCAGGCCACCCGACAGCTCGGCGATCCTCCCGGTCGTGATGACCTTCCCGTCGACCACCCGGTCGCCGAAGCCGCGCACCCAGGCCTCGACCCAGGACCTCGTGGCCGCGTTCAGCTTGCCCGTGCCGTCCCGTTCCAGCGAGATGCCCGGTGGCAGGTCGAGCCGTTCGAACGCTTCGCGCAGGGTCTTCGTCCCGTCCGAAGGCCTCCACTCGACGATCTCCCGCGGAGGCACCGGATGGCTCACCGGCCGTTGCGCCACCTCCCGATCCCGCACCTGCTCGGCCGTGATGAGGCCACCGGACGCGGCGGCGACGCCCTCGGGGTCGATCGCCGGGCCGCCGCCGTTCTCCGGGGTCCGCAGCCGGTCCACCCACGCGTGCACCCAGGCCTCGACCACGTGGTTCAGCCGCCCGCCGGCGTCGCGGCCGAGGCTGACGCCCTGCGGGAGACCGAGCTGCTCGACGACCCCGCGCAACGTCTGTGCCCCGTCTGGTCGCGGGCGCCACGAGAGAACCTCCTCCGGTACTTGGAGAAGGGCTCCCTTCGACGCCGTGGTCCAGATGTGGCTCACGGCCTTCGCGGGCATGACACCGCCGGACAGTTCTGCGGCGGCGGCAGCGCTGTACAACGGCTTGCCGTCGGCGCCGACGTCCTGCCTCTCGGCCCGCAACCACGTCTGCAACGTACGCGTGGTGACCAGCTCGCCCGACAGGTCGACGAGGCGCTGTTGCGTGACCGCCCGCTCCTTCAGCTTCTCGGCGCCGATGCCCATCGCCCAGGCCCGGATCCACGACGACATCGCGCCGGTCAGGCCACCGCCCCTGCCGGTGTCCTCCGGCGAGACACCGGGTGGCAGCTCGAACTGCTGGAGGAACTCGCGCAAGGTGGCGGGGCCGTCCGCCGTCGGCCACCACCTGAGCACTTCCGGCGGCGGCGGTGGGAACTGCTGCGCGCGGCTCGTCGCCGGGCCGGTGCCCCGCCGAGCCGCCGCACGCGAGGTCTCGGACCGGGCCGCCGCACGCGAGGTCTCGGACCGGGCCGGCCGCCGCGCGGCGGAACCACGCATCGTGGAGTGCCGCGCCGAGGGGCCGCCGGCCGTACCGCCGCCGAGGAACGCGGTGGTCTCCGGCGCCGCCCCGGCCGGGTCCGGGGCCCTGTCGAACAGGGCGGGGCTCGCTGCCGCCTCCTGCTTCACCGCCCAGGCCAGCAGCGCGTCCGGGGTCAGGACCACGGGCCGGGCGTACATGGGGTCGTCGAGCGCGAACACCCGCTTCCCGTCCGCCAGCCCGGTGCCGAGGTGCACGGCGTGGTCGGGTGAGCTCAGGACCGTGCCGCCCCTCGCCGCGACGCGCTCCCAGAAGCGGTTGACCTCGTTCGGCGTCGTGAGCTCGTCCTCCAGCGGCACCGCCGGTGACCGCTCGGTGGAGACCTCGTCCGCGCCGAAGAGGTGACCGCCCGGTTCCATCGCGAGCGCGGGTTGCAGCAGTCCCACGTAGTTCTGGTGGTCGACCCCGGTGAGGCGCCGGGTGGGCCGGTCGAGGAACACCGAGGACATCACCGCGACGCTCGCCGTCCAGTCGCCGCGGACGACCTTCCGCGTGAGCACCGGGACGACGGGCAGGTCCAGCTGGGCGGCGGCGAGCTTCTGCATCGTCCGCGACCACCGCACGGTCAGGTGGTGCCACTCCTGCCGCGCGGCAGGGGACTGTTCCCCTCGTACGAGTCGCAACGCCCGGTCCTCGACGGCCGTGAACTCCGCCCGTGCGTCCGCGATCCGCTTGCGCACCATGGTTTCCTGGCTCCGGCCGAACAGCCGGTCCGCCTTCTGCCTGGCCTCCGGGCTCGCCCGCGTGATCCGGTGCTCGGTCGTGTCCGCCACGGACCGTCCGATGTGCAGCAACGACGCGAGGGTGGGCACCTTGGCGCGCACCGCGCTGTTCACGGCGGCGGGGACGCACGTCGTGATGAAGTGCTGCTCCTCGAACCCGGTCGCCGCGAACAGGGACTCGGTGAGCGCCTCCGGTGTCGCGGCCAGCGCGGTGAACAACGGGCTCGCGGTGACGGCGTCGCGTGCGGACGGGCTGAGGTTCGTCAGGGCGAGGTGCGCGAGCCGGACCGGGAGTGGCGCGTTCTCCGGTGCCGCCAGGCCGTGCAGCGGGGAGGACCGTGCCGTGAACGGGTCCCGGCCGTTCGCCAGTTCCGTCGTCAGGTCGTCGAGCAGCTGGTCGAGCCGGTTCGCGGGGACCAGGCGCAGGGTCGTCTCCCTGACCGGGGCCAGGGTGGAGGCCAGCAGGGCGTCGGTGACGAACGTGCGGACCGCGTTCCTGAGCACCGGATCGGTCACCGCGGCGAGAGCGCTGTTGACGCCGGTGAGCCGGTCGCGGGTGCCGGCGGAGGGTGCGTGGTGGTCGAACCTGTCCGCCAGCGCGTCGAACTCCTCGATCCTCGACCGCAGGTCGTGCGGTGCCAGGACGAGTTCCGGCAGGCCGTGGGCGACGCGGTCGTAGGTCAGCGCGACCTCGTGCCGTGCGTCCCGCGCCGGTTCGTCGAACGAGACCTCCAGCGTCGCCGTGCGGTCGTGGCCCGTGCCGAGTTCGACGTGTCCGGCGATGGACTCGACGGTCTTCTCGTTGCCCTGCAACCGGTGCAGCTCCCCCGCCGCCGCCTCCTGGAACGCGGCCAGCACGTTCTCGGCCCTGCCCCTGGCGAGGGCGTCGGCCAGGCCGGTCCTGCCGGCGCTGAACCCGCTGACGGTCACCCGCGGGGGCGGCAGACCGAGGTCCGCCCTCGCGACGGCCGCCCTGGCCACGTCACGTGCGGTCGCCCGCACCCCGGCGAGCGCGTCGGCCGTCGCCGTGCGCTGCCCCTGGTCGAATCCGACGGTCACCGGCGAGACGTCCGACAGACCGCCCGCCGCCACGGTGACGAGCGGGGCGGCGGCGGTGCTGTGCTGGTCGAAGAAGGTCTCGCCGGGTTCCCTGGTGTACATGCGGAAGTGCCACTGCTCCGCCGCCGGCGGGAGGTCGAGGTGCGTCACCACCGCCTGCCACGCACGGGCTCGCGCGATCGGGTCCGCGCCGTCGAAGCCGGTCTGCCGAACGCCTCGCAACGCCTCGGCGAGCGCCGGATCGCCGCTGCCGTGCCGCAGTTCGGCGTCGATGGCCGCGCGCACGGTCTCGCGCGACTCGCCCGCGCGGGAGTGGTTCTCCAGCGTGATCTGGGACCGCCCGTCCGCGCTCTCGGCGATCACGGTGGCGAAGTGGTGGGCCCGCTCTCCCGCGACCGGCGGTCGGCCGTGGTCGGGGATCGAGGCAGCGACGTACATCTGCCCCGGCTTCGCCCAGGCGTGCTGGTTGACGCCCGCGTTCCGCGACACCTGGTCCAGCAACGGCCTGTTCGCGACCAGCTCGGCGTAGCGCCGTCCCGGCAGCGGAGCGCCGTCGGTGCCGGGCTGGGCGCGGCCTGCGAACTCGGCGGCCCTGCCGGGCGTCAGACCGGCCGCCTCGCCGTTCGCAGAGGTCTCCACCAGTCCTTCGGCGAGGTGCTGGGCGCCGGTCACGTCGCGACCGTCCACGCTCATCGGCGCGAACGCCGTCCGCTCACCGCTGCCGAGGACCAGGGTGTCGGGACGGCCGTTCTGCACCACGCGGGCAACGTCGTGGGAAGCATCGGTCGTGAGGGCCTCGGTCCTCGGCACCACGCGGTGCAGCACCTGCCGCGTGCCGTCGCCGAGCACGATCCGGGTGTCGTCCACGACCAGCCCGACGCGGCTCCCCAAGCGCTGCAACGCCTTCCGTGCGGCGTCCAGCACCTCCGGCGTGGCGAAGAACTCCCGCGCCTCGGTCACCGGTCCGGCGCCGGCGACCGACCTCCAGCCGTTGATCGCCAGCGTGCCGTCCCGCGCGACGCGGATCTCGGGGTGTGCCGGGGCGTCCGAAGGCTTCACCGCGGCGAAGACCGCGCCCCCGGCGGACTCGACGTGGTAGTCGGACGTCAGGGCCGGAGCCGGTCCGCCACCGACCCGGTCGGCCGCGGCCCGCACCTCTTGTTCCAGCGACAGAACGCTGTTCCGCACCAGGTCCAGCTCGATGCCGGGAACGCTGAACGTGGAGACGTCCGGACTGCCCGACGCGCCGGTGGTCGGAGTCCGCACGCCGCCGGCCCGGGACGCGGCGCCGATGATGCCGTCCCAGACGTTGCCGCGCATCCCGGTCGCGACGTTGATCAGCGGGTTGCTCACCCCGGCCGAAGCCACCTGCGCTGACGCGTAACCGAAGTGGCCCAACGCCCGCACCGAGCCGGTCACCCGGCTCCGCGCCTGCGCCGACAGCCCGGACACGACACCGCGCGACAACCCGTGTGCCACACCGCCGGCAGCGCCGCCGATGACGCCACCGATCACGGAACCCTTCAACGACTCCCAGTCGAAACCGTGCCGCTGGTCCGCGGCGATCTGCCCGAGCTGGATCCCGCCGTCGAGCCCTCCCATGAACGCGGCACCGAACGCGCCGAACTTCGCCGCGTCCACGGCCGGCTTCGCCGCGGCCGTGCCCACCGCGCGCACTGACAACGACGACAGCTTGGCGGCCAGCTCGCGCAGGACGAGGCGCAGGCCGACCTGCGCCGCCGCCTCCACCGCCGGGATCATGAACGAGAAGATCAGCGAGTACAGCAACGAGATCACCGTGGCCAGCGCCAGCGCGGCCATCGCGATCAGCATGATCTTGGCCTTCCGCACGTCGGCGGCCGCCTTCTCCGCCGCACGCGACAGGTCCCGCATGCCCGCGACCAGTTCGGCGACTCCGGTCGCGAGGTCGGCGCGCAGGTGGTCCACGACCTGGTCGCCCAGTTCCCCGTGCAGCACCCGGGCCAGCGCGACCGAGTCCGCGCTCACCAGGTCCGCGAAGTCCTCCGCCGCCGAGGCCGCGTCCCACCAGGCGTGCCGCAGCCGCGTCAGGCCGCCCTCGCTCGCCTCCGGCCACTCCATGCCCAGCACGACCTGGAAGAACTTCTGCAGGGCAGCAGGCAGGTGGGTCGTGTCTTCGGCACCGCTCACCCCTGCATGGGACCACCCAACGGCGGATCAACCCGCATCGAAAGTCCACATTGGATGAGAAGGTGCAGCAGCTCTGGACCAACGACACTGTTTCGTGCCCGAATCACGGTTGGCTGAGCAGCACCCGATCCACGGACGGCGGGTCAGGTCGCGAAAGAAGGGTCTTCCCTCACGAGGAAAGCACGTGCGGACCGCCGACGAAGTGGTGGTCCGCACGTGCCTTCCCGATGCGATCGGTCTAGAAGTCGTCCTGGCACAACAGGAGGCTGATCGTCGACCCGTTGACGACCTCGGGCAGGTGGTCCTGGTCCGTGGCTTCCATCGCCTGTAGTTCGAGCACGTGCTGCACGCTGATCTCCTTGTGGTGACGGGGATTCAGTAACGACGTGATCATCGCTCTCACGTGGAGGCTTGCCAGATCCCACGTCGGCGACACCCGCCGGGCAACGGATCACTCGATCGCGTGACCGGTGCTCACTGAGCGCACCGCTTCGACGACGAACATCGCCGGGCCGACCCTGGTCGCCTGCTCGAACGCGAGACCGCAGCTCTCGAAGAGGTCCTGGAACTCCGCGACGGTGCGTTCCGCGCCGCCCAGGAGGACGCGCATGAGGACGTCCCACGACTTCGTCTGGCTGGGTGCGTTGTCCGGCAGCAGCACGCGTTCGAAGAGCACGAGCCTGCCCCCGTCGGACATCGCTTCGCGGCAGTGGCGCAGGATCACCTCCGCCTCCGGCCGCGACCAGTCGTGGATGATCGACTTGAGGACGTGCAGATCGCCCTTCGGCACGACGTCGGTGAAGAAGTCCCCGGCGACGACGTCCATGCGTCCGTGCAACCGGAGGTCGTCCCGCGTGCGCTCGGCCGACGGAACGACGTGGGGCTGGTCGAACAGGGTGCCGGACGCCTCCGGATGCGTACGCAGGATCGAGGCGAGCAGCGTCCCGTCGCCACCGCCGACGTCGACGACGTGCCGGTACGGCGAGAAGTCGTACCCCGTGAGCACGTCCTCTCGCTCCGCACGGCTGAGGCCGGCCATCGCTGCGCCGAAGACGGTCCCCTGCCCGGGGTTGTCCCGCAGGTGTTCGAAGAACGTCTGTCCTCTGAGGCTCGGGAAAGCGGGCTCGCCGGTGCGCAGGCTGTACCCGGCGTGTTCCAGCACGGGGTAGTTGAAGCCGTGCAGCCGGACGACGTCACGCAGCGAGGACGGGTCGTCGGAGCGGAGCAACGCGCCCCTGGACGTGAGCTCGAACGTCCCGCCGGGCAGTTCGCGGAAGACACCGTGTCCGGCCAGCAGGCGCAGGAAGCTGACGAGCGTGTCCTCGTCGGCGCCCGTCCTCGCGGCCAGCCACCCCGGTTCCGCAGGTCCCTCCGGGAAGTGGTCGGCGATGCCCAGCTCGGCCACGATCTGCAGCACGCGGGACCCGATCGAGGCCTCGGCGAGTTCCAGCAGCGCCGCGGAGTCCTCGGCCCGAGCACCTTTCGGCTTGTCCATGACGAGTGTTCTCCGCCTCAGTCGATGATGTTGGCGCGGATGGCCTTGCTGACGAGGTGCGCGCGGTCGCGCGCTCCGAACTTGGCCCGCGCCCGCCGGACGAGCCCCGTGGCCCGCACCGTGGAGACGCCGATCTCCCGGCCGATCGCGGCATCCGTGGACCCGTCGGCCAGGAGCTTCAGCGCTCGCAGCTCGTGGGCCGAGAGCGCACCGATCCGGTTCTGGCGCCACGGCTCCGCGGGTTCCACGAAATCCGCGGGCTTCATCAGGAACGACCCCGCCCCGCTCCGCACGGCGGCACCGGTCAGGTGGCTCGAGCCGGGCGAGAGCACGGCCACGATGTTGCGCCAGCCGTGGTTCCTCAACTCGGCGATGAGCCCCGTCGCGGTGCCGTGGGGCAGGTCGAGGTCGACCAGCGCGAGGTCCCGCGTCTCGGACGCCGCGGTGCCTTTCGGCTCCCTGATCGTCCGCACCACGTGGACCGGGCGCGCGCCGGCGCGCCTCAGGGCACCTGCCTGCTGGGCGCCGAACACGCGATCGGTCGTCACCACCAGCGCGGAGAACGCACCTCGCGCGCGATCGGTGGACCGGGACGCGAGAGGGAAGGGGAACAACACGAATCCTTCCTCCCACCTGCCGGAGCGAGGGCTGGTCCGGCAGATCGGGTGAGGTGAACCGAGCAGAGGTGGTGCCGACAGCCGGACTGTAGAGCGGCGGCAACCCCCGTCCCGGCCGTGCGGTGAGGCGCTGTGCTTTCTTCCGGACACCCTGCACTCGCGGACACTCCCCGGCACCACCAAGTGAGACGCCATCAGTCCTCAGTGGACTCCGAGTCGGCCTGTGGCGCAGATCGCGGCCGTACGTACCGAAGGCTTTCTCCGTTCGGCCCGGTTTTCCCCGAGGGCCTTTGTTCCGCTGCGGCTTTGCGGTCCAGTGTTCGGAGAACGCTCACCGTTCAGGTCGCGATCGGCCGGCGAGCCGAGTCCGGAGTGCACGATCATGGCACCACAGATGAGTTCAGTCGCGGGAATCCCGTACTGGAACGACGATGTCGACGCCGACGTGCGGGCGGCGGCCGAAGGGGACGAACGGGCCGTCACGCGCCTGCTGACGCACCTCCAGCCGTTGGTGATCCGGTACTGCCGCGCACGGGTGCGCGGCCCCGGCTGCTCGTTCCTCACCCCTGAGGACATCGCGCAGGAGATCAGCCTCGGCGTCCTGAAGGCGTTGCCCGGGCTGCGCGAGCAGAACCTGCCGTTCCTGCCGTTCGTCTACGGCATCGCCGCCCACAAGGTCGCCGACGCGATGCGCGCGGCGAAACGGGACCGGACGGAACCGACCGCGGAACCCCTGGACGACCGCCGCGCCGAGGAAGAGCCCGAACGGCTGCTGCTCCAGGCCGAACTGGCGGCGAAGCTCGACGAGGTGCTGGCAGAACTGCCCGCACGGCAGCGGGAGATCGTGCTCCTGCGGCTCGTCGTCGGGTTGTCCAGCGACGAGACCGCCCGGGCGGTCGGCTCCACTCCCGGGGCGGTGCGGGTCAGCCAGCACCGCGCGCTGGCCACGTTGCGCACGGCGTTGCGGCGGACCGGCGAACCCCGCGCCGCGCAACGCGGTGCGCCACCGGGCACGAGCGCCTCCCGCACCAGGGCGAGCAGGAGCGGCAAATCAGGCACGCGGTGAAAACCGCTCGGGGAGTGCCGCCTTCTCAATTCGGAAAGCGCTGAGCAGGTTTCCGCGCCAACCGCCGCGGTGTTCTCGCGATCACCAGATCACCCCCTGCCGCAGCAATCGCAGCACCATCGCGGCCCTCTCCCCCACGCCCACCTTGCGGCCGATGCGTTCCAAATGCGACTTCACGGTCAGGGGCGACAATCCGAGGGCCTTCGCGATCTCGGTGTTGGTGTGGCCGGACGCCACCAGCCGCATGACCTCGATCTCGCGCTCGGTGAGGTCGCTCGCGGGCAGCTCGCCGTTCAGCGCGCGGGTCATCCAGTCGCCACCGCTCTGCGGGACGTGGGGCCGCACGAGCACGCCGTCCACGCCCGCGGCCACCACCTGCGTGCGAGCGGCCAGGTCGTGCCGCGAGACCACGGCCAGCACCCGGTGCCACCCGGCTCCGCGCAGGTTCCAGACGAGGTTCACGGCGTGCGGCCCGATCATCGCCAGGTCGACCAGCGCGAGGAACCCGGCGGGCTCGGCACGCACCAGCCGGTGCAGTGACGCCGCGTCGGGCGTGTGGTGGACGACCGCGACGCCCATCGCGACCAGTGACTCCGTCACCTGGGAGATGACCCGCGCGTCGGTGCTGGCGATCAGCGCGGAATGCCCGCGTTCTGCCGCGAAAGGCGGCCGAACCATCGCGTCGATCCGTGCGTCACAGCAACTGGCGGTCATCAATTTCCTTTGCTCGGATGGGCGTACCGCTACGCCTGGGCGATGCGAAGGAATCGTGACACGGGTTTGCACGAGCGTTTCGCCTGAACGAGGCGAGAACATTTCCGGGTGCGGACCGAGGGACCCCGGAACCGGTGAGGGTTTCTCCTACGACTGCGGCGGCCGCGCGGACCGGACGAGTTCGCGTCACCGTTCGAGCTGGGGATCGGTGATCGGCGGCCGAGCCGCTCAGGCGGAGCTCCCACACCGCGAAGACCCGTTCGGGGCCGTCCGGATGTGGGAGCTCTGCCCGGAACCTCAGCCGATCTCTACCGCGACCTGGTCGACGCAGATGTGCCGGGCGTTCTCGTAGTACCGCGTGGCCGGTGCGACGAGCCGGTGGTTCCCGTGCCGGGCGAGCTCCTCCAGCACGACCCGCAGCTCCACCCGCGCGAGCTGGGCACCGAGGCAGAAGTGGATCCCCTGGCCGAACGTCAGGTGCCGTGGCTGCCCGCGGTCGAGGCGGAACTCGTCCGGGAACGGGAACTGCCGGGGGTCGCGGTTGGCCGCACCGGTCAGCAGCAGCACCCTCGAGCCGGCGGGAACGCGGGTGTCGCCGACGGTGGTCTCGCGGGTCGTGACACGGGTGCCGTGGTCGACCGGCGTCCACAGGCGCAGGGTCTCGTCGACGGCGGCCGGCATCAGGTCGGGCCGAGCGCGCAACCGGTCCTGCAGCTCCGGATGCCGGGCGAGGTGCAGCAGGAGGTGGGAGAGCGTGTTCATCGTCGTCTCGTGCCCGGCGATCGCGAACGCCACCAGCATCACGTGCAGCTCGTCCTCGGTGACCGGCCTGCCGTCGATCTCGGCCCTCACGAGCGACGACAGGTAGTCCTCCCCCGGTTCCTCCCGCGCCCGCCGGATCTCGTCGCGGAACAACGCTTCGAACGGTTTCCAGAAAGAGTTGTCCCCGGCGGGCATCTTCGACCAGGTGTCGCTGGTGAGCTCGCGGATGCGGTGCTGGGCGTCCGGCGAGAAGCCGACCGCGAGCGACACCACGGCCAGCGGCAACGGAACGGCGAGCTCGCCGACGAAGTCGCCGCGTCCCCGGCGCGTGATCGGGTCGAGCAGGCCGCGGACGAGGTCGGTGATCGCCGGGGTCAGCTCGCGAACCGAGGCGGGGGTGAACGGCGGCCGCATCAACGCCCGGAACGTCACCTGCTCCGGCGGGTCGTACTCCAGCGGGGCGAAGCGCGGAGCGTCCGGTGCCTTGGGGTGGAAGACGCCCGAGGCGGAACTGAACGTCTCGTGGTCCTTGAGCGCCGCCGCCACGTCGGCGTAACGGCCCAGCACGTACATCCCGCCGTGCGCGGGTGAACGCACCACCCTGCCCCGTTCCCGCACCTCCCGGTGCACCTCGATGGCGAGGTCGGGGTCCAGGCGGTGGTGGTCGAACAGGTCGGCGTGCCGCACGACGTCCGTGCGCGTCTCGTCGACGATCCACTTCACGAGCCGTCTGGTCGGTTCCAGCGCGTCCTGCGGCAGTTCGGGCCGGAAGTCGGTGGCGCAGCCGAGGGAGACGAGCCGCTGGACGCCGTACAACGGTGCGACGTCGCGGAGCTCGGTCTTGAGCCTGTCGGGCCACACCTCGACCGTCTGCGTGTACGAGTTGAACCTGCGCAACGCCGAAGCGACGTCGTCGACGGGGACGACGTTCGCGACCCGACCGGACAACGACGTGTGGAACTCCACCGGATCGTCCAGTTCGGACACCACGACAGCGCCCTCGTCGTCGCGGCCGCCGATCACGTGGAACCACTCGGAGGTCGCCCGCAACGCCCGCAGGTCCGCGCGGAGTTCCGGGTCGAACCGCTTCGCCGGGGTGCTCAGATCGGCCGGGATGTCCTGCACCTCCCGGTAGAGGAGTTCCCCGAACCTCCGCGCCTGCTCGGGTGTCGCGACCGCGTACAGCACGCGGGCGTTGAAGCACGCCTCCTGGTTGAGCAGGCCGACGTCCGCGGCCGCGAGCCTCGCGACCTCGGCGAGCGTCCGGTCGTCGGCGAACGCCTCCGGCCCGATCACCGTGGCGCTGAGCTTGGGGTCGAGCGCGACCAGTTCCAGACCGGGCTGCAGGTAGCGCGTGACGTGCCGGATCGAGTCGAAACCGCCCCAGGCCACGATCTTCTCGACGTGCGCGGGGTGGTAGAGGACCCGTTCGACCGACTCGTCCCCGCCCTTCCAGTAGGCGACGCAGAGGTGCCGCACCAGCGGGTGCGCCGGGTCCACCCCGGCCATCGTGCGGGCGATCGCGAGTGCCGTGACGGGGTCGTTGGACGGCAGCTTCACGATGGCGTCACCGCGCACGATCGCGTTGCGCACCAGCGTGATCGCCGCGATGATCGGGGTGTTGCCCGCGATGACGTGCACGGCCCGCGCGCCGAACGCCCGCACCGACGCGCCGCGGTGCGGCACCCAGCCGTCGAGGTACCGCACGCCGACGGACGCATCAGGTGCACCTGCGCCGACGCGCTCGGCGCCATGATCCCCTCGGTGCGCCCGTCCTGGCACACAGCGCCACCGCGCAGCACGGCCAGCACCCGATCCCCCGCCGCGACCGCATCTCGCAGCAGCTTCAACACCACGAACGCACAGCCCTCACCCCGGCCGTACCCGTCGGCCTCGACGGCGAACGGCTTGCTGCGCCCGTCCGGCGACGTGGCCCCCGCCGCGTCGAGCACCGCCCCGAGACCGGGCGCGGCGACGAGCAGCACGCCACCCGCGAGCGCCAGGTCCGTCTCCCCCAGCCACAGGCTCTGGATCGCCTGGTGCACAGCGACGAGGGACGACGAACAGGCCGTGTCCACCGCCACGCTCGGCCCGCGCAGGTCGAGCGAGTGGGAGATCCGGTTGGCCGCACCGCACATCGAGGCACCGATGCCCGTCCACGGCTCGATCCGCGCGAGGTCGCTCAGCGTGCGCCGGCCGTAGTCGTCCGCCCCGATGCCGACGAACACACCGGTGTCCCTCCCCCGCAACGAAGTCGGCGAGATGCCCGCGTGTTCCAACGCCTCCCAGGAGACCTCCAGCGCCAGCCGGTGCTGCGGGTCGATCAGCCGCGCTTCCCGGGGCGGGATGCCGAACAGCTCGGCGTCGAAACCCGCGATGTCGTCGAGGAAGGAACCGAGGACCTCTCCCTGGCCGGACCACCGCCCCTCGGACAGTGCCCTGACCGCGGACCCGCCGGACGACAGGAACTCCCAGAACTCGGCGGGCGAGCCGATCCCACCTGCGAACCGGCACCCGATTCCCACCACGGCAACGGGTTCACCGATGCTCCTTCTCGATTCCACAACGCCTCCGAAAAGGAACGGAACCACCTGAACCGGACGATCGAAAACGAGGAGGGTTTCCAGGATCGCTGGGTGAACGCAAACTAGTGGAGTGATCCACACGTCAAATCGTCAGCTCACCGGGGAGTAGGGCTTTCCCTCACGAGGTGCGGATCCGTCCACCGCGTCCGCGAAGCCGTCGCGGTGGACGTCGACGAACCCTGCCAGCGGCTCGCGGTCGGCCTGGCCGACCAGACCGCCAGAGCGGAAGCTCCGCTCCACGGGTTCGAGGCGGCACTTGAAGTGCCGCAACACCTTCGGGCTGTCGACCAGCCGGTAGCCGGGCAGCTCGTCCACGCGCTTCATGACGGACGCCGCGGTCTCGGCGACGTACTCGAGGTGACTCTGGGTGTAGACCCTGCGGGGCAGCGCGAGGCGCACGAGTTCGCGCGGCGCCGCCTTCGTCAGAACTCCGTGCTCGTCGACGCTGCCGCACATCAGCGATCCGATCTCGACCGCCCGCACGCCCCCTTCCAGGTACAGCTCCGTCGCGAACGAGTGCGCCGGGAACAACTCGGCCGGCAGGTGCGGCAGCACCGCGCCCGCGTCGATGTACACGGCGTGCACGCCCGGCGGCCGCACGACCGGCACACCCGCGTCCGTCAGCAGCCCGGCGAGGTGCGCCGTGGCCGCCGCACGTCCCCGGAGGTACGCCGCGTCGGTGCCCTCGCGCAGTCCCTGGGCCAGCATGTCGAGATCACGACCCGACAGCCCGCCGTAGGTGCTGAACCCCTCGCCCGCGATGAGCGCCTGTTCGCACCGCGCCGCCAGTCCGGCGTCGCGCAGCGCGATGACGCCTCCCATGTGGACGATGCCGTCCTTCTTCAGGCTCGCCACGCACCCGTCGGCGAGGGCGAACATCTCCCGCGCCACCGTCCGGGGTGAGAGGCCGGCGAACTCCGGCTCGTTCTGGCTGACGAGCCAGGCGTTCTCGGCGAACCTGGCCGCGTCGAGGAAGAACGGGATGCCGTGCGCACGGCAGATCTCGCCGGCGCGCCTGATGTTGTCGATCGAGACGGGCTGACCGCCGCCACCGTTGTTGGTGACCGTCATGATCACCTGGCCGACGTTGCCCCACCGCAGGAACGCCTCCAGCTGCGCGAGGTCGATGTTGCCCTTGAACGGGTGGTCGGACCGGATGTCGCCGGCTTCCTCGCACGGGATGTCCCGTGCCTCGCACCCGAGCAGCTCGACGTTCGCCCTGGTGGTGTCGAAGTGCGTGTTGCTCAACGAGATCTGGCCGGGCCGCAGGAGGGTGCCGAACAGGATGCGTTCGGCCGCCCGCCCCTGGTGGACGGGGAAGATGTGCGGGTAGGACGTCAGGTCCTCGACCTCGGCCCGGAACCGGTAGAACGACGGCGAACCCGCGTAGGTCTCGTCGCCGCCCATGCCGGCCGCCTGCTGCGCGGCGGAGAGCGCGCCGGTGCCGGAGTCCGTCAGCAGGTCGATCATCACCTGCTCGGCGCGCAGGTTGAACGGGTTGTACCCGGCGGCGGCCATGAACTTCTCGCGCTCGGGACGATCCGTCAGCGTGATCGGTTCGACCACCTTGATCCGGTACGGTTCCATGAGCATCGGACACACCCGACTTCGGTAGGCAGGCGCCGGCCACACGACGTGGTCAGCGGGGGTTACCGCTCTGATCTATCAGGGCTTTTCGCCCCCGGTCACCCATTCGGGGACGCGGGGGCAACATCCGTGTACGAAGCGTCGCCGACCGATCGTCCACATCGGACCCGAACGATCACCGCGGGACCGCGTGCCCCACCCGGCCCGTGCGGTGCAGGATCGCCTGTTCCACGGCGGACAGCAGGACGTCCTTGACCGACGCGCGGTCGCGCGCGTCGCAGAAGACGAGCGGGGCGTGCGGGTCGAGGTCGAGCGCCTCGCGCAGTTCGGCGGCGTCGAACTCCCGCTCGTCCGGGAACCGGTTGACCGCGACCACGAACGGCAGCCCGGCCTGCTCGAAGTAGTCCATCACCGGGAAGCAGTCCTCGATGCGTCCGGTGTCCACCAGGACGACGGCGCCGAGCGCGCCGTCGACGAGGTCGTCCCACAGGAACACGAACCGCTCCTGACCCGGTGTCCCGAACAGGTACAGCACGAGCCCGGGGTCGAGGGTGATGCGACCGAAGTCCAGGGCGACGGTGGTCGTGGTCTTGCCAGTGCGCTCACCCCGGTCGTCGACACCGACCGATCTCTCGGTCATCGCCGCCTCGGTCACCAGCGGTTCGATCTCGGAGATCGCACCGATGAAGGTGGTCTTGCCCACGCCGAAACCGCCGCTGATGACGATCTTGGTGGAGGTCGGCTGGTGCTCAGAGCGCCCGGACACGGTCCCTGATCCTTTCGAGGAGTTCGATGGAGAGTTCTGCCGCCTGGTGGATCCGGACGTGCCCCTCGGCGACCAGGTCACCGACCAGCACCCGCACGACCCCCAGCGGCAGGTTCAGCCGGGAACCCAGCTCCGCCACCGAGATCGGGGTCACGCACAACCGGACGGCCGCCGCGTGCTCGAACTGCAGGGAGGCCACCGGCGTCCCCGGCGACGCGACGACGAGGGCTTCGACCCGCAGCTCCGCACCCGTCGGCCGGGTCCGGCCCCCGGTGACCATGAAGGGACGGACGAAGGCGTCGGCGTCGCTCACCCCGGCAGCCTCTCGCGGAGCTCACCGATCAGGACCGGGGACAGCATCCGGCCCGCGCGCTCGGCCAGGCTCGCCATCTCGTAACCGACGGTCCCGACGTCGCAGCCGTCGTCCGCGATGACGCCGAGACAGCTCCCGTCCCCCACCGCGGAGGCGAGCAGGAACCCGCGCTGCATCTCGACCATGATCAGCTTCAGGCCGTCGAACTCGTAGCTGCGCGCGGCACTGCGCGCGAGGCTGGCGAGCCCTGAGATGACCGCCGCGAGCCGATCGCCCTCGGCACGGTCGAGCCCCTCGGACATCGCGATCAGCAAGCCGTCCGACGACACGGCCACCGCGTCGCGGACCCCGTGGGTGTCGCGGACGAAGTTGCCCAGCAGGAAGTCGAAGGTGTGTGCGGCACTCCGCCGGACATCGGTGCTCACTGCGTTTCCCCCTCCTGCCCGGTGACGATCCGCACCGGGGATGGTGTTCCCGCGCCGCGCTGGTGCCCGGAGCGGAAGTTCGACAACATCGACCGGACGTCGTCCGGTGAGCGGTGCACCGCCGGCGCCGCCCGGTGGGCCGGCGCGGCCGGCACCTTGACCGCGGACCGGGTGCGTTTGGTCAGGCCGTTGCGGGTGCGGCCGGCCGGCGACTCACCGCGGTCGGCCTCGACCTGCCGGTGACGCCGGCCGCGCACGCCCGGTGAGATGTCGATCGTCGGCTGTTCCACCGGTTGCTCCTGCGGCCAGGCGATCGGCTCGTCGGCCGCCCGCGGTGGCGGCGCGGAGCTGGTGAGCAGCTCGGCGGGGACCGTGATGCGGGCGACCACACCGCCGACGGGTGACACGGTCAGCTCGACGCCGACCTGCAGGCGCCGCGCCAGCTGACCGACCACGTAGTGCCCCAACGACTTCGTGGGCGCGACGAGGAACACCTCCTCACCCGACAGCCGGGCGTTCGCCCTGGCGAGGTCCTCCCTGGTCATCCCGACGCCGTGGTCGACGACGGCCAGGACGTACTCGTCCGCGCTGCGCCTGCCGTAGATCTCGACGTTGATGTCCGGCGGGGAGAACGCGAGCGCGTTCTCCGCCAGTTCCGCGATCATGTGCGCCAGCTCGGTCACGGCGGACCCGGCGACCTTCGCGTCGTCGACCCAGCGCAGGACCACCCGCCGGTAGTCGGCGACCTCGGACAGGCCCGCGCGGACGACGTCGGTCACCGGCATCGGTTCCGCCCACCGGCGCGGGCTGCTGCGGCCGGCGAGCACCAGGAGGCTCTCGGCGTTGCGCCGCATCTGCGTGGCGAGGTGGTCGAGCTCGAAGAGGTTGGACAGGGCTCCCGGGTCCAGCTCGTCCTGTTCGAACTCGCTGATGAAGCCCAGCTGGCGCCGCAACAGGTTCTGGCTGCGGTGCGCCAGGTTCGCGAGCGACTCGGTGGCGTTGTGCCGCAACACGACCTGCTCGGCCGCCAGGTCGAACGCGGTCTGCTGCAGGCTGTTCACGGCCGCACCGGCCTCGACGATCTCCCGCACGGCGTTGCCGGGAACGTCGACAGGACGCGGGGGCACTGGTTCGCGCGCCGCCAGGTTGTCCTGGCTGATCGCGTCCGGCAACCGGCGCAGCGAGATGTCCTGGGCCTCGTCCGCCAGCCGCTTCAACGGGCGGATGATCGTGCGGACGCTGGAGACGACCAGCAGCACGGCGGCACCGATGGCGAGCAGAGCACCTACGAGGTAGGCGACCAGGATCCAGGTCTCGTCGCCCACCAGCTCGGCGGCCCGGTCGCGCATCTCCGTCGCCGTGGCGGCGAGCAGGACGAAGGACCCGTTGACCACCACCGACATGTGCTGCCACCAGGCGGTCACGTCGACCCCGCGCACCGGCCGTGCACCGGCGGTGTCGGTCGCGACGGCGGCCAGCCGCTCGGCCTCGGCGGCGTCGGACGACTTGAGCAGCCGCGCCAGTCCGTCCCTGCGCTCCTGCGTCGCCTCGTGCTCGAACAGGGCGAAGCCGGAGGACTTGTCGGCCCGCAACGCGGTGTACGCCGCGAACTCGCCCGGCCCGAAGCCACCGCGGGCGAAGACACCGGTCAGCAGGTCGCGTTCGCCCGCCGCCGACTCCTGGGCCAGCGCCATGACGTACAGCGGGTGGCTCAGGCTGAGCAGCCGCGGGTCGTCGGAGTTCTCCAGGGTCAGGTTGACCTCGTGGACGTTCCGGATCACGTCCGAGTAGTGCTGGAACGTCGGCAGGAGCTCGGCGGTCCCGGCGTCGACCGCCCGCCGGACGTTCGCTGTCTGGTCGAACCCGCGCAACGCCTCGCGCATCGCGTCCATCTCGGGCAGCGACGACCCGGCGACGGCGGTCTCCAGCGCTCCCAGCGCTTCGTCGGTCTTCGCGCGCTGGCCACTGAGCTGCTCGGCGAACGGCGTGAGGCGCCCGATGACACCCGCGCTCAACCCCCGTTCCAGCTGCACCTCGCGGACGAACTTCCCGATGGCGGCGGCGAAACCGACCGACTCCCTGACGTCCTGGGCCAGCGCGAACGAGCGGAGCGTCCTGGTGACGTCGACCGAGACAACGACGACCACGAGGACGACCACGAGCAGGAGGATGCGACTGAGCCCGCCGCGGATCGTGTGCGCGCGCAGCGAAACGCCGGGCCGGCGTCTGGCCGGATGCTTCGGGCTGGTCACGGGGAACTCCTTCGCGGTGGGCGGGTACCGGGCCCGCCGGGCCGGTTCGATCTCGCCGGCGTGAACTCCCCGACATTCCCCCATTGGGATGTAACGGAGGACACGCCGAGACAGGGCAGGTCGCCAAGTGGGGGAGGTTCATCCACGAACGCGACCGCGGTCGCGCCGGTCAGTCCGGGATCACGCGGGTCTGGGGTTCACCGGTCGACCGGTGCAGCTCGGTCCGCTGTGCGCCGCGACCACGCCGTTGAACGCCTCCACGGCTGCTTCGTGCTCCGCGCGCATGCCCCTGAGTACCTCGTTCTCTCCTCGCTGAAGGGGACCAGCAGTCCGGGGGCACACCTGCGGCGCGCCTGATCGAGGAACCGAACCGACCACGACGACGCCCGGCAGCCACAGGGTCGCCGGCCATTGCGGGGGCGAAGTCGGGCAGCCAGCGTTCGCACTGCGACTCGTCACCAAGCCCAACGACCATCGCGGTGCCCAGCGAACCGGACTGCAACGTGTTGCCGGCCGCCGCGTTGAGCCGCGAGGTCTCCTCGATCGAGACGATCCAGGCGAGGTGCCCGAGGCCCTGTCCCCCGTACTCGCGGGGAACCGACATCCCGATCCACCCGGTGTCGGCGATCCACCGCACCGACGGGTCGTAGACGTGGCCGCCCTCGCAGGCCTCGATCTTCTCGACCATCGGGGCGCGAAGCGGGAGAGAGGCCGGCCGACCTGGCGCGGAGAACGGGAAAGACCTTTCCGGACACGATCGACCACGTCGAACTCCCGGGAGGAGTGCGGTAAAGATCTGAAATCGCGCGGCGAAGGACTTTCTGCCAGCGCCCTGGAACGACCTTAACTCCGCATTTCCGGCACTGAAGTGGAAGTGTGCTCCGGGGGACTCCTGGCGAAGGGAAGTGCCTCCGAGTCACCGTTCGAACCAAGTCCACAATGGACGACATGGTCGATCTTGAACTTCCGGTGCAGCGGCTGCACTCCGTCAGACGGTCCGGAGGGCCGGGTAGCCCTCGAGTTCGATCTTCTTCGCGGGACCTTCGAGGATCTTCACGGCGGGGCCGAACACCTTGAGGGCGGTGAAGAGCAGGTTGCGACCGACGATGCCGGGCCCGCTCCTCGGTGCGAGCAGACGACCAGCGTTGATCTTCTGCGAGACGGACGCGTACTCCCGGAACTTGGCCTCGAACCGGGGGAAGGCGACGGTGTGGTCGCCGTCGGCCACAGCCAGTTCGCCGGCCAGGACGTAGGCGCCGACCACGGCGAGGCCCGTGCCGAAGCCTCCCAGGGCGTTGCCCCAGGCGGAGTCACCGACGAGAGCGACGCGGCCGGTCGAGTAGCGTTCGAGGGTCACGCGGCTGATGGAGTCCATGAAGAAGTCGGTGGCGTCGGGGATCTTCGCGAGCAGCTCCGGGATGCGCCACCGGCCGTCGCGGTAGGCGTTCACCAGCGTCTCCTTCTGCGTGTCGACGTCGTCGCGATCATGGAGCTGGTCGGAGGCGAAGACGAAGAACGCGGGCGCTTTGGAGCCGCCGAGTCCGACCGTGCGTCCAGGTTCGTTGTAGACAACGCTTTCATCGCCGGTGCCGAGGTCAGCCAGGACGTAGTGGTAGCCGAGGTGGGTCACGTGGTCCGCTTCCGGCCCGAAGGCGAGCTTGCGGACGTTGGAGTGCATGCCGTCGGCCCCGATGACGAGGTCGAAGGCACGGGGTTCCCCGCGGGCGAAGGTGACGTCGACGCCGGTGTGCGTCTGAGTCAGCGACGTGATCGAGTCGCCGAAGACGTACTCGCAGGTCTGCGAGGTGAGGCCGTAGAGGATGCGGGCGAGGTCGCCACGCGGGATGTTGATCTCTCCGCCGGAGAACGCCGCCGGGATGACTCCGACGGTGCGGCCCTTGGCGTTGACGATGCGGGAGTCGGTGTCGACGACGTGGGCGGCCCGGACCTCGTCGAGGACGCCCATTTCGCTGAGCACGCGGCGGTGGATCGGGCCCTTGAAGTCGACGGCCTGCCCACCGCGGCGGATCCCGTGGGCCTTCTCGACGACGGTGACGTCGAAGCCGTACCGGTGCAGCCAGTAGGCCAGCGCCGGACCGCCGACGCTCGCTCCCGAGACCAGAACGCGCTTGTTGATCATTGTGGTTCTCCTGGTGACACCGCGGTGGCGGAGTGGAAGACGCGGTCGAGGTGGTCGAAGGCGAGGGTCGCGTTCTGGCGCATGCGGTCAGCAGCCTCGTCGGTGATGTCCTCGGCGAGGACGTGCGCGCCGATCTCGTCGGTGACGCCCTGGACGACCGCGACCAGTGCGGCGGCATGGGCGCGCGCGACGACTTCGGGAATGCCCGGATCGGTCCCGAGCATCGCGGTGGCGATGGTCCGCGCCTGCCGCTCGCGGAGTTCCAGCGCGAACCGGCGCAAGGCTGGGCTGACCAGGCACTGTGCCGCGAACTCACCACGAGCGAGCGCCGGCTCCTCATCGCGGAAGTGGTCGATGATCGCGACGGTCAGCGGGCGCAGCGCCGCTGCGGGGCTGGTGCCGGCCGGGCGACCCGAGACGGCCTGGCGGTACTGCTCGGTGATCTCGTCGGCCCGGTCGAGGACGAGGTCCTGCTTGGCCGGGAAGTAGTTGTACACCGTCTGCTCCGACACGGCGGCCGCCCGCGCCACCTCGATCATCGAGACGCCGTCGTACCCGCGCTCGGCGAACAGGCGCGCCGCCACATCCGCGATGTGCTCACGCATCTGCGCCTTCTTCAACTCCCGGAGCCCAGGTTCTCGCCGCATGTTCAGTAGAGTAACCCAATTTTTTTGGTAACCACAAGTTTTGCGGATCGGAGCCTCGTTCGACGCCTCCGAGAGGCAGGTCGCCCCACTCGGCGACGGTCACGGCGCCATTCCCACCGAACGCCGTTCGCCGCGCTCCGAGAAACGGTGCGTGGTCGAATGTCGACTTCCAGAGGTCTCGTTCGTCCTCCGGACGACGACTGGAGGGCACGCGATGCACTACATGTTTTTGATCTACAACTGCGAGGACCGCCCGCAGCACGGTGACCAGCGGTTCGAGGAGATCCTGACGAGGGTCAACGCGTTCGCCGACGAGTGCCGGCGGCGCGGTGCGTTCGTGGCGGGCGACCCGTTGAAGCCCGTCAGCACCGCGACGACGGTGCGGGTGCGCGACGGCAAGCCGGTGCTGACCGACGGGCCGTTCGCCGAGACGCACGAGCACCTCGGCGGCTACTACCTGCTGAACTGCCGCGACCTCGACGAGGCGCTGGAGCTCGCGGAGATGGTCCCGCAGGCGCATTACGGCGCAACGATCGAGGTGCGGCCGGTCGACCACATCCCCGGGCTGAACCACGGGGTGGCATGAGCGACCTGGCGTCGGCCGCGGTCGAGCAGGTCTACCGCCAGCACCGCACCCGGATGCTCGCGGCACTGGTGCGCGCGTTGGGCGACTTCGAGCTGGCCGAGGACGCGTTGCAGGAGGCGTGCTCGCAGGCGTTGCGGAAATGGCCACGTTCCCAGGTGCCCGACGACCCGTTCGCGTGGCTGCTCACCGTCGCCCGCAACCACGCCCTGGACCGCCTCCGGCACGCCCGGATGGCGCGCGCCAAGCTGCCCGCTCCCCCGCCCGAGACGACCGTGATGAGCGAGAAGCAGCTCGTCGACCTCGGTGACGAACGGCTGTCGCTGATCTTCACGTGTTGCCACCCGGCCCTGGCCGAGGACGCCCGGTCGGCGCTGACGCTCCAGGCGGTCGCGGGCTTCACCGCCGCACAGATCGCGCGGACGTTCCTGGTCGCCGAGACCGCACTGGCCCAGCGGCTGGTCAGGGCGAAGCGCAAGATCCGCGACGCCGGGATCACGTTCGAGGTGCCCGCCGACCACCTGCTGCCCGAACGGCTGCGGGGCGTGCTCGGCGTCCTCTACCTGATCTTCACCCGCGGCTACACGGTGCCGGACGCCTCGCTGCGGCAGGAGGCGTTGCGGCTGGGCAAGCTCGTGGCCGCCCTGATGCCGGACGAGCCGGAGGCCCACGGGCTCGTGGCGTTGATGCTGCTGCACGACTCGCGCAGCGCCGCGCGGTTCACGTCCGACGGCGAACTGGTGCTCCTCGACGACCAGGACCGGTCGCTGTGGAACACCGGCGAGATCGCCGAGGGCATGGCGTTGCTGGACCGCGCGCTGCGGTTCGGCTCGCCCGGCCCGTACGTGCTGCACGCCGTGATCGCCGCGCTGCACGTGCAGGACCCGGTCGACTGGTCGCGGGTGGCCGCCCTGTACGCCGAACTCCTCGCGGTGGCCCCGACCCCGGTGGTCGAACTCAACCACGCGGTCGCCGTCGCCATGGTGGACGGGCCCGAGGCGGGGCTGGCGTTGATCGACGGGATCGCCGGGCTCGACTCGTACCACCTGCTCCACTCCGCGCGCGCCGACCTGCTGCGCCGCCTCGACCGGCGCCCCGAAGCCGTTGCCGCGTACCGACTGGCCCACGACCTGGCGGTATCGCCCGCCGACCGCCGATTCCTCGCCGGACGCATGCGGTCCCTGGAGGCCAAGTGCCACAACGATTCGCCCGGCGCAGAAAACCTTCGGTGACCGATGTCGAGTTCCCCAGGTCTCGTTCGTCCTCTGCTCGTCAGTTCACCACGAACACGAGGAGCGATCGACATGTCCGGACACGCCAACTGGTTCGAAATCCCCGCCGACGACACCGCACGGGCGCGAGCGTTCTACGCGGGCGTCTTCGGCTGGGAGACCAGCCTGATGGGCGAGGACTACCACGTGATCACGAACGGCGCGGCCGGCGCCATCGCGCCCAGGGACGCCGGGCACACCCAGCCGCGGATCTACTTCCACACCACGGACATCGAGGCGTCCGTGCGCAAGGTCGCCGAACTGGGCGGCAAGAACGACGAGGTGCTCACCGTGCCCGACACGGGCCGCATCGCGCACTGCGTGGACGACCAGGGCACCCCGTTCAGCCTGTACGAACCACTGTCCTGATCCCGGCGGCCCGTCCGCCGGGCGGGCCACCGCTCTTCGTCCGTCCTCTTCGGACCGGGCCACCGCCGGGTTAACATCATCACCATGCCTGACGTCGGCGTCCTTTCCGCGCACCTGCTCTCGGGGTTCCAGAAGGAACTCTTCGCCCGCCTGGCCGAGGCGGGCCACGAGAACCTGCGCCCGCGCCACGGCGCCGTCATGGCCTACATCGCCACCACGGGCACCAGGGCCAGCGAGCTCTCCGAACGCTCCGGCCAGCACAAGCAGGTCGTCGGCACCCTGATCGACGAACTGGAACGCCTCGGCTACGTCACCCGCCAGCCGGACCCGGCCGACCGCAGGGCGAAACTCGTCGTGCCCACCGACCTCGGCAAGGACCAGATGGTCCAGGCCAAGCGCATCATCACCGAGATCGAGGACCGCCTCGCCGCCGTCGTGGGCGCCGACCGCTTCACCGAGTTCAAGCAGGTCTTCGAGGAGATCTCGAAGACCTTCTAACCGATCACGACGTCGTCCCGGTGCGCCTCCAGGAACTCCCGGAACCTGAGCGCCCGGAACTCGTTGTGCGACAGCGGTTCGTAGGTCACCTCCTGGCCGAGCACCGCGCTGAACGCCGCAGCCACCTCGTCGCCGGTGAGGTGCGCGACCCCTAGCCCGATCGTCTCCCCGATGGTCTTCGCGGGGTTCTTGAGCACGCTCACGATCGCCTTGCCGATGTCCTCGGCCGCGATGCCGAGATCCGGCTCTCCCCCATCGGCAACGACAGCTTCAACGACCCGTCCTCGGCACGATGCGGCGCCACGCCCTTGAGCAGGTTGTTCCAGCAGAACGACATCCGCACGTAGGTGGTGGGCAGCCCGGCCTCCGCGAACAACGCGTCCGCCTCCCCGCCCTTCACGTCGAAGTGCGGCACCTTGTACTCGTCCAGCGTCGGCATCCGGTCGTCGTCGAGCGCGATCACCTCACGCGTGTCCTCCAACGTCGACCACACGACGTGCTGAAGCCCTTCGGCGGCGGCCACGAGGTTGGTGGCCTCCTCCAACTCCTTGGCAGCCGACATGTGCGTGAAGAACGGCGTGACCAGATGAGCGCCGTACGCCCCGTCGAACGCCTTCCGCAGGCTCTCGACGTCGTACAGGTCAGCCGCCACCACCTCGGCCCCAACGCCGCGAGCCTCCGGGCCGCCGCCGACTCGGTGCCCCGGCTGAACGCCCGCACCGCGAACTCGCCGCCGGCCAGCAGGGCCCCGAGCCACCGCCCCACCCTGCTCGCCGGTAGCCCCCACCACAGCAATGATCTTCTTCTCGCTCACGCCTCCACAACATAGTCATCAAAAATGACTATCGGACGCATGGACGAACTCGTTTGGATGTAACCCGCACCACACACCCCGCGATAGGGCTTCCAGTCACCCTGCGGAGGTCTCACGGATGTCGCGCCCGGCCAAGAACTCGTACGTCGACGCCCTCGAGACCCTCCGCGAGCACGACCGCCGCTGGCTGGACCGCACCGACACGTTCCCCGGCGTCAGCCTCCTTGCCGAGGGCGCCACCGAACCGTCCGTCCTCACCCTGATCAACTCGAAGGGCGAGGTGTCCGCCGGCCTCTGCAAGGTCCTCGACGGCGTCAGCGACATCCTGATGACCACGTTCGGCACCAAGCGCCACGACCTGGTGGCCGCCGCCCACACCATCATCGCCCTCGTTTCGCTCCTCGAAGCTTTCAGCAACAACCAGGACAAAGCGTCAGCACAGGACGTCGTCACCACCGAACAGGAAGACGACCTCTTCAGCCTTCCGCTGGTCACCTCGTCGACAGTGCCGACGCCAATCCACACGTACACCGGTCACGAGAACGAGCAAAGGCTGTCGGCTTCCTTCTTCCTGCAGGCCAACATGGAGATAGACCGCTTCCTGCACAACCGCGTGAACACTCCGGTGGCCGCGACCCGGACGATATCCAGAATCACCGCCGACGCCCTGTCGATCAACAAACGCCGCACCGACCGGGCGTCCGCCGACGTTCCAGAGTTCACGATCTGGCCCCTGCTCGGAAAACAGACCACAACGGACGGCACTGCCACAGAATCACTTGAACTGTTCACACAGCTGCTGGCCCGGATCCCGTCACTTCCGCCTTCTCCCGCGCAGACGCATCGCACCAACCTCAAGAGCTTCGCCGAGTCGACGCTGACGCGACCGATCATCGGGTCCACGCTCGATCCGTCGTCGATCAAGGCCAGCTTCCCGACGGTCGAAGACGGCTTCGTCGCTCCCGGCTACCGCGTCACGCACCAGCGCTTCGACACCGTGGCGTCGTCGGAGTCCTGGTGGCTCGAGAGAACGGAGGTGCGCAGCGACCTCGACGTGTTCCTCGCCGCCCACTTCACGGGACCGGAGTGCGTGACACGCCCCCTGCTGGTCCTCGGCAACCCCGGCGCCGGCAAGTCGCTGTTGGTGGAGGTGCTGGCCGCCAGGCTGCCGGAGAGCCAGTTCACCACCGTCATCGTGCCGCTGCGCAAAGTGCGGGCCGAAGACCGCGTCCAGGAACAGGTCGAGACCGCCCTGTTCCAACTCCTCGGGACGACCGTCGTGTGGGAGCAACTCGCCCAGTTGTGCGGCGACAGCGTTCCCGTGGTCCTGCTCGACGGCTTCGACGAACTCGTCCAGGCCAGCGGCGTCCAGCAGTCGAACTACCTCCACGACGTCCAGGAGTTCCAGCGGCAGCAAGCACTTCTCGGTCGACCGGTCGCCGTCGTGGTCACGTCGCGCGTGCTCGTCGCCGACCGGGCGCGCATTCCCGCCGACGTGCCGATCGTGAAGCTGGACGAGTTCGACGACGACCGCATCGCGCGCTGGCTGCACACCTGGAACTCCACGAACCGGAGCACGGCGGGCTTTCAGCCGCTGGAACTCGTCGCGCTGGGCCGCCACCTGGAGCTGGCCCGGCAACCACTGCTGCTCCTGATGCTCGCGATCTACGCGACCGATTCGGACCACCCGTCACTGGATGACGCGACGCTGTCCAACGCCGAGTTGTACAAGCGCCTCATCACCATGTTCGTCGAGCGGCAGGCCGGGCAGAAGGGATCGGACAGGCCGGCGCCGGCGGTCGTCACCCAGGCCGCCACGCAGAGCTCCTGGCGCCTCGGCATCGCCGCGTTCGCCATGTTCAACCGCGGCCACCAGTACGTCACCGCACCAGAGCTGAACGACGACCTCGCCGTGTTCGCGCCGAGCACGTCCGTGAAATCGAACTCGACTTTCGACATCCCCATCGACGAAGCGGACCGCACGGTCGAGAACTTCTTCTTCATCCACTCGCCGACGCGCAACGACGGCACGGCCGCGGAGCTGCGCACCTACGAGTTCCTGCACGCCACGTTCGGCGAGTACCTCGTGGCCGAGGTGACCATGAAGCTGTTGTGCCAGCTGGCCGCCACGCAGGCGGTGCCGAGTGCCAACCCCTTCCAGGCGTCAGCGCCCCCGGACGACTCCCAGCTGTACGCCCTGATCTCGCACCAGCCGTTCGTCAAACGAAAGACGATCATCGAGTTCGCCTGCGGACTGTTCGGCTCCCTCGAAGACGAGGAGCGCGCCGACGTGATCCACATGATCGACGATCTGATCCGCACGTGCCAGCACCGCTCCGCGAGCGACGCCTACCAGGCGTACCAGCCCACTTCGTCCACGATCATCTCCCGCATCGCCCACTACTCGGTCAACCTCGTGTGCCTCCGCGCGCTGCTGGACTCGAACGCACCCCCTCTCGTCGCCGACCTGTTCGCCACGGTGCAGAGTTGGCGGGCGACCGTCCACCTGTGGAAGTCCGGTCTGGACGCCGAGGGCTGGAACGCGGTCACCAGCACGATCGCGCTCTCCGGAACCGATCGGCACCGCGTCACACCTGCCGGCGGCGGTCTGCCTCTGCTGCGGGAAGCGCGCCTGCTCGGCGACCCCTACCTGGAGACGACCGTGCGCGTCGGCGCTCGTTTCGCCAGCCCGGACACGACCTCGAACCCACAAGAACAAGAACTCATCTCCAGGTTCGCGACCTGGCTGCTGTCGACCCCGGGATCGGGAAGCAACGTGCACGCGCTGCCCGTCGACATCTTCAGCTTGACCCAGATCCTGCACGAACTCGACACCGGCGCTCGAATGAACGACGCCACACGCGCCCACCTGTGCACCATGCTGGCCCGAATGGCCCCAAGACTCCCCATCACCATCGTGGGTCGCGCGCTGACACATCTGGTTCCCCGAACAGAGCAGAACCCTTTCGGCTCATACATCCACAACCCGTTCGAGTTGGTGTCCGTTCTGTGCTCGCACACCGATCTCACGAAGGAAAGCCGGATCTCCACCGGAACGTTGGCCCAGATGTTCGCCGCCCGAGGCGAGGTGGCGTTCGGTTGCGTTGTCCTCGTGTGGCACAGGATGAGTTTCCCTCACGGCGGAGACGACGACGCATTCAGGGAATTCGCGAGCTCGGTCGTACAAGCCGCCACGCCCCACCTGGACAGCTTCACGAACGTCTACCTGCCCGTCGAAACCTTCGAGTACCTGGCGGCGCCGCGGACGCCGGAGCCGAGACTCACCAGGCATCTGCTCAGCGCCCTCGGCACGATCGCCCACGACGCCGCCGACTGCGTCAGCCCGCAGATCATCTTGGCCGTGATCAACAGGTTCCGCTACCCGGATCTCGCTCCGCAGAAGACGCGCCTCGCAAAGGCCTACCTGCGCGGGCGCGTGCTGGCGCTGAGCGCTGACGACGAACCCGACGCGGAAAGGCTGCGGGAGATCGCGGAGGGTTAGGCGCAATGCCGGGAAGTTAGGGAGCGGGCGGTGTTTGGAGATGGCGCGTTTGACTACTCGTGGGCAGACGCGGGTGCGGCGGCGGGCGAGCAGTCCGGCTTGGACTGCTCGCCCGATCGCGCCGACGAGGTCGATGACGGTGTCGGTGATGACTCCCGCGGCCAGGACGAGTTGGTCACGTGCCGCGTTGAGGGCGATGGTGAACCCGGCCCGGTCGGGTGCGGTCTCGTGTCCGAGCAGGGCGTCGGCCATCGCGAGCCGTAGTGCTTGATAGCCGCAGAGCAGGGCGTAGATCTCCTGATCGATCCCGGCCGGGGTCTGTGCGCGCAGGACCCGTCCGCCCAGCAGGGTGGATTTCATCTCCAGGAACGTGGTCTCGATCTCCCAGCGCTGGTGGTAGAGGTCGACGACCTCGGCCGCGGGGTAGCGGCGGTGGTCGGTGAGGGTGGTGAGCAGCCGGTAGTGGCCGGTGTGCTGTTTTTGTCCGCCGAGGGTGGCGGTGATCTCGGCCTCGATCACCCGGACCTCGATTCCGCCCAGCACGGTCAGCCAGGACCCGTCGGGCAGCCGGGCGATCGCGGGCAGGACCCGGTTGGCCTTGGCGCGGATGAGCAGCTCCGCTCCGGTGGAGGCGATGCGCCCGATCAGGTCGGCCATGGCGAAGTTGCGGTCGGCCAGCAGCAGCATCCCGGGTCGCAGACAGCCCAGCAGTCGTGGCGCCATGCTGGTTTCGCCGATGCGCCACGATCCGAACGCGATATCGATGACGGTGCGGGTGCCGCAGGCGACCACGGCCATTAACCGCAGCATCGGATATCCGGACGGGCCGTTTCCTCCACCCTGGTAAGGGAAACGGGTCAGGTTGGCGTCACTGTCCGGGACGAACAGGGTGGTGCTGTCGATCGCGCATACCAGCAGCGACCGCCACCGGACCGCGCCGGCAGCGGGACCGGCCAACAGCCCGAACACCGCCGCCAGCGGAGCCGGCCCGATCCGGCGGCGGGCCTGGGCCAGCGCCGAGGAACTCGGGACCGCGACCGCGATGCCGTCCAGCCCGGCGACCAGCCGCGCCCACACCTGGCAGTAGCCCAACTCGGCGAACAGGCCTGCGGCGATGAGCAGATAGACGACCACACGGGACGGCAGCTCTCGCAGCCGCCGCTGGGTTGTTCCGGTCGAGGCCAGCGCGTCGTCGACCATCTCGAACGGGATGAGACGGGTCAATTCACCGAGATGGCCAGGCGCGAAACGGCCCTGGGCCACACGGATACAGCGGGTGATGACAGACTGGTGTTCCAACGGGGTTCCTGCTGTTCAACGCTCTTGGTCGACGTTGTTCTAGCAGGGACCCCGTTGCCTCACTCAGCTGGTTGACAACACCGCCCGCTCCCTAACTTCCCGGCATTGGGGTTAGGCGTCGAAGCGGGTTCGGGCCTCTTCGATGTCGGTGAGGTAGCGGGACGTCCAGGCGCACATGGCGTCGACCGTCGCGCGGAGCGCCTGACCGGGCTCGGTCAGGGTGTAGTCGACCCGCAGCGGCACGGTCGGGTGGACGTGCCGGGTGACGAGGCCGTTGCGCTCCAGCAACCGCAGGTTCTGGGTCAGCATCTTGTGGCTGATGCCGTCCACCTCGGTCTTGAGCTCGGTGAAGCGCTTCGTGGCGTCCCCGATGGTCTCGACGATGAGCAGCGCCCACTTGTTGGCGATGTCGGAGAAGATCTCGCGGGCCAGCGAGTCCGCGCGGGCCAGGTCGCCGCTGAGCTGCTTACTCACCTTGTGGTGCCCCACTCTCAGAAAAGTGCGTTCTTCCAGGTCAGCATTCACTCTCCTACGGTGAGCGAGTAACTGCAAGAGAGGAACGAACATGGCTGTCACGCTCATCAACCCCGACGGGCTGCCGCAGGTCGACGTGTACCACCACGTCGCGGTGGCCAGCGGGAGCAGGACCATCTACCTGGCCGGGCAGGTGGCCTGGGACTCGGAACCCGACCTCGCCCTGCAGACCGAGCAGGCGTACACCAACGTGCACACCGCGCTCAAGGCGGCGAACGCGAGCTTCAACGACCTCGTCAGGGTCAGGGTGTACGTCGTGGGCTGGAAGCCGGAGATGATGCCGGAGCTGCTCAAGGGCATCGAGAACGCGAAGGCGAAGTTGAACGAGACGGCCACGCCGCCGGCCACGTTGATCGGGGTGGCGAGTCTCGACGTACCGGAACACCTCGTCGAGGTCGAGGCCATCGCGGTGGTCGACTGAGCTGTGGTCGGTTGAGAGGTGGTCGACCGGGTCAGCGGAACTCCGGCAGGCCGTCCACCACCGCGACCGTGACGGTGGTGCGGCCGGCCGGGCTGTGACGGTCGGGACCGTGTTCGGGCAGGCGGGTTTTGTTGGCACGAACGCTGGTGTCGTACAGGCGGACGTGTTGGGAGCACTCGCAGATGCCCGCCAGCGGCACGGCGCAGGTGAAGGCCGAGCGGAGCAGCGAGACGTCGTCGCGAGACAGCACCGACGACCAGACCATGGTGTCGTCCTCCTCGCCGAAGACGACGAAGCCGTCGTAGCTGAACGCGCGCAGCTCGCCCACCTCGCACGAACGGCAATAGAGAACGCGGGTGTAGTCGTGTGAACGTTCATACGGGCCCGCCTCGTGAACGTTCACCACGAAGTCCTGCTGGCCCTTGCAGATCAGGCAGAGGTCGGACCAGGTGCCGCTCATCTGCGCAGACCGACCAGCAACGCGATGCCCGCTGACAGGGCCACGAGTGCGCCGACCACCAGCTGGTTGAGCCAGACGGTGGCAATGCCGCCGTCCGTTCGCAGCAGCGCGACGACGACCAGCGACAGCGCCAGGACGATCGTCAGGTGCCGGATGAACGGCACGTCCAGGGGTGCCATCGCGCGCACCATGCCCAGGAGCATGATCACCACGGCCAGGCCCATGGACACCCAGTACGGGCGAAAGGCGTGCAGCGACGCGCCGAAGTGCAGGACCGGGGGTGCGGCGATCAGCCACACGCCTGCCAGGAAGGCGGCCACCCCGGCCCTGCTCTCGACGGTTCGTCCGTGAAGATCCCCCACAAGAGTGATTCTGACCCTCGGAAGCCTCTGTGGGAACACCCTCTATTCGTTCCGGTACGCCTTCATGTTGCGCAGCAACAGGTAGGTGTCCTGCAGTTGCGCGGAGTCGCCGAGGCCGCGGTAGATGCCCCACTTCGGATGCGCCTGGTCACCGCCCAGCCACGTGTCGAAGCCGGACCGCGAGGCGTTGACGACCGTGGTGCCGGCGTCCTTCAGCGAGTAGCGCAGGCTGCCGGAGTCGGCGACCTTGATCTCGATCTCGACGTCGATCCACCTGTTGCGCAACGGGGCGAGCGGCGTGCTGCCGAGTTTCGCCTGGCCGGCGCCGAACAGTCTCATCTCGACGGTCTCGAGAGAACCCGAGCGGAACAACGACATCGTGACCACGGGCGAGTCCACGCCGGTGTGCTTGACCTGGAAGACGTGCGTGAAGCTGGTGGTGCCCTTCAACGACGACGGCACGTACATCTGGTAGTTGTAGCGCCAGGTCTCGCCCTTCTTCATGTCGTGACGGGTGCTGCCGGTCCGGATGGCGCGCACCTCGTTGCGCTGCCGGTCAGAACCGTCCCGGTCGGACTTGTGCATCACGAACCGGTACTGGTTGCTCTCGGCGAAGATGTGCGTGGCGGACGGGTGCGAGTCCGAGCGGTCGTCCTCGATGCCGACGAACGCGTTCAGCCCCACCGAGCCGGGGTTCGGGGCCCACTTCTGCACGAACGCCGGCGCGCCTGCCTCAGCCGATGCCACACCCGCGGCCAGTGGCGTGGCCGCGACGGCGAGAGCGCCTCGCAACGCGGTGCGGCGGTTGAACAACTCCATCGATGTTCCTCCTCGAACCAGGGATTCGAGGCAGCGGTGTGCACACCTTCCGCGAACCGCCTCCGGCATGTCAAGCGCTCACATCTGTGGAGAAACGGTGCAGATCCCGTGAAGGTGTCGCCGCGAAGCCGAAGCGGTCCGGTGATCCGATCTAGCGTCGCGGCATGGACACCGTGGACGTGCTCGTCGTCGGCGCCGGGCTGGCCGGGCTCAACACCGCGCGGCTGCTGGCCGAATCAGGGCTGGACGTGGCCGTGTGCGAACGCAGGACGAGCCTCGAGACGGGCATCCGCACGACGGGCATCTTCGTCCGCCGCACACTCGACGACTACGACCTGCCGCACCTCGGCCCGGCGGTCCGGCGCGTGCTGCTCTACCCGCCGTCCGGCGAAAATCCGGTGGAGCTGACCAGCGACCGCGACGAGTTCCGCGTCGGCGACATGGAGAGCATCTACACCACCGCCGTCGAAGAAGCCGAACGCGCGGGCGCGCAGGTCAACCTGAACTCCAGCTATCCAGCGAAGTCCACGAAGGCGCGCTTCACCATCGGCGCGGACGGCGCCAGGTCCACGGTCGCGAAGAACCTCGGCCTCGACGTCAACCGGCGCATGATCACCGGCATCGAGGAGGTCTACCCGGTGAGAACCGGCTCCACGCCGACGTTCCACTGCGTCGTCGACCCTCGGCTCGCCCCCGGCTACATCGCCTGGGTCATCGACGACGGCGAGCACGCGCACGTGGGCCTCGCGGGCCGCGCCGACCGGTTCACCGCACCGCTCCCCCAACTCCTGCAACGCTTCCGCGACAGCTTCCCCACCCCGGAGCCGACCGGCCCGGTGAAGCGGCGCGGCGGCCCGATCCCGGTCGGCGGCCTGCTGCGCCGCATCGTGTCGCCACAAGGGCTGCTGGTCGGCGACGCGGCCGGCGCCGTCTCACCGCTCACAGCAGGCGGGCTCGACCCGTGCTTGCGGATGTCCGAACTCGCCGCCGAGGTCGCGTCCGACTACCTGCGCAGCGGCAACAGGTACGTGCTGGAGCACTACGACGTCGCGGCCATGCGCCGCCGCTACCTGCTGCGCTCCCAACTCCGCCGCGGCCTGTCCCTCGTGCGCGGCCCGAACGTCGCCGAACTCGCGTTCGGCCTGCTGCGCACGACACCGGGCAAGGCCGCGGCGAAGAAGATCCTGTTCAACTAGCCGCTGGTCTTGCCGGAGGCCCTGAGGTCCTCGACGACCTGCAGCATCGCCGCCTTCACTTCATCGTTCACCGGCACCTCGTACACCGACGCCACGATGCTCCACTTGCCGGCGGTGGCACGCACCGTGTACCCGCCGTCGGCCTTGTCCTCCGCGCACGACTTGGTGTTCGCGTCCAACTCGCCGCTCTCGCAGAGCATCGGCGTCAGCCGTTCCGACTCTTCCGGGCTCGCGTAGGCGACGAGCCCCACGTTGAGCACCTGGCGTCCGGTCGAGACGAAGACCTGGCAACCGTTGACGTCCACGGTGTTCACCTCCGACACCACGAAGCCCTTGGTGATGACCGCGAGCGGTTCGGGCTTCAGCAGGCCGGGGCACCCCGACTCGACCTTGTCGGCGAGGCCGGCGGGCACGTCCGTGCCGCACGCGGTCGTGGTCATGAGCACAACCGCCGTCAAGGCGGCCGCGAACCTGGTTCTCACTTGTTCCCCCATGTCCCGCGCCTGGCTTCCGGCGCGGAGTGAGATGGTCGCACGGCAGTCATGGTCACCCGGCCGCGCCCACCGCTCCTCGTCGTCCGACGACGGCGAACGCGTGCCCGAAGGCGAGCGCGGCCACCGCGAACAGCAGGATCGGCGGCGACGGCAGCAGGACCAGCGCCACCGCGAGCAGCACCAGCGACGTGGCGCACCCGAGCCCCGCGAGCGCCCGCGGCACCGGTCCCGCCTTCGCCACGACCAGGCAGGCCAGCCCGCCGAAGACCAGCGCCACGGACATCACGAAGTTGATCCCCAGGTCGACCTCGTACAGCGAGCGTTGCACCCCTCCGACCGCGAACGTGACCTGCTTGGCCGCCGCGGTCGCGCGCTCAGCGGCGGGATCGGCGTCCCCCGACGCCATGACCCCCATGAGCGCCAGGTGTCCGAGCCCGGTCGCGATCCACGCCCACGAACCGAGCAGAAACGTACGTGGCATTGCTCTTCCCCCTCCGCCCACCGGAACATACGCCACCGTATGGTCGACACGAAGAGCCGGAGTGTCAACAAAGCCTGATGGGCAAACGCTTTCCCCTCAGCCGGTCATGCCGTCGAGTCGTTGGTGTGCAAGGGCGGCTTCGGGCATCCGGAGTGCCTCGTGGATCGGCAGAGCGGCGTGACGATCCGTAGACAGTCAGCCGACCTCCTCGAACTCGGGCACGGCGGTCTTCCTGCGGCGGCGCAGCACGACGATCGCACCGACCACGAGCGCGACGCCCAGCACGATCCACATGGCGCCGTTGAAGACGGACTCGATGTACTTGGCTGACGCACCGGCGGTCGCGCCGATGCCGATGTGCAACGCGGACCAGCACGCCGCACCCGCGACCGAGGCCGGCAGGAACCTCCGGTACTCGAGCTTCGACGCCCCCGCCGACGCCGGCACCAGGGTCCGCACGACCGGCATGAACCTGGCCACGAACACCGCCCACGCGCCCCGGCGGCGCAGCAGGTCACCCGCCTTGTCCCAGTGCTGCTGCCCGACCTTGCGGACGATCCTGCTGTCGCGCAACCGATCGCCGTAGCGGCGGCCCAGGTAGTAGCCGATGCTGTCGCCGGCGATCGCGCACACCGTGACCACCAGCCACATGACGAGGAACCTGGGTGCGCTCGTCACCGTCGTCGAGGCCAGCAGGAGGGCGCTTTCGCCCGGTGCCAGGAAGCCGATGCCGAGCGTGCACTCCGCCAGCGTCAACGCGCCCGTCACGGCGAGCACGGCGGGTTGCGGCAGGCCGGCCAGGCCTTCGAGGGCATCGGTCAGGAAGGACATGAACTCTCCCCAGAGGAACGTCAGAAGTCGGGGACAGTTCACAAGGACGGGCTCTACGCGCACATCGGCCCGTGGTCTGACCTGCCGGTAGACCTAAGAGGTAAGGGAGACCCCCTACTGGCTGGTGGTCTCCCCGTCGGGTGGCCATGATTCAGCCGGCCTCGGCGCGGTAGAGCACCGAGTGCTCGCCGGGCTCGCTGGGATTGAGCGGGGCGCCGTTCGCGAGTACTGCCAGGACCAAGCCGGCTGCCGGCAAGGCGACCTCCGGGACGCGGACGTGCGGAAATGCGCGTTCGCGTCCCGGCGGAACCCAGGTCAGGCGGTCAGGAGCGTCAACCCGTACGTGCGCAGGATTTCGTTGACCGGCTGGAACCACGTGCGGCCGCCGCTGGAGCAGTTGCCGTACCCGCCGGACGTCACGCCTTGGGCCTGGTCACCGGTGATGAACGAGCCACCGGAGTCGCCGCCCTCGGCGCACACGGACGTGCCGACCATCTCGTAGACCGCGCCCTGCTGGTAGTTCACGGTCTCGTTGCGGCCCTGGATGACGCCGCAGTGCCAGTGCGTGGTCGAGCCCGAGCGGCACACGGACGTGCCGGGCGGGGCCTCCCACGAGCCGCGCACCAGGGCGTCGCTGGTCTGGCCCCAGCCGAGCACGACGGGCACGTTCCACCAGCCCCCGCCCGTGCGTACCCAGCCGTGGTCGTTGCCGGGGAACGACGAGCCCACGAACTCGCCCTGCCAGGAGCGGTCCCACCCGTAGACGTTCCAGGCGCCGACGTTGCAGTGGCCTGCGGTGACGTAGCCGCCGTGCACCGAGAAGCCGATGGAGCAGCGCACGTTGCCGGTGTAGAACGGATCGCCGCCGACCGTGCCGGCCGCGTACGTCTGCGGCTTCTGCACGCCGGCGGTGTTGACGACGACATCCTTGGGCAACGAAGAAACATCGGTACCCGGCTGGGCGTCTACGACGACGGCGCCGCGCTGGACGTCGACCCGCCACCCGGCGACGCCCTCCGGTACGGCCCCGGCCTTGGACAGTCCGTCGATGCGCGACTTCACCGCGTTCAGCGAAGCCAGGGACTTCGTTCGCAGCACCGGCTGGGCGCCGGTGGCGCGGACGGCGTCGACTCGGGCTGGGTCGGTGACGGCGACCTGCAGCTTGCCGTCGGCGTACCAGCTGCCGCCGTACGCGCTGGCGGCGGCCTGTTCGGCGGCCGGGGCGATCTTCAGGGCCACCTTCTCGGCACGGACGCGGTTCAGCGCTTCGGCCTGGGTGATGCCGAAGTCGCGGCTCATCGCGTCGACGACGTCAGCGGACGCCGCCACGGCAGGGATGGTGATCGTGCTCAGCACGATCGCGGACACGGAAGCTATGCGTAGCAACATGGTTGTCTCCTAGGGCGCCCAGGGTGAGCTCACGGCCCAGCTCACGTCCTGGTTGTACGAGGCAGGGTTGTCGTACGTGTGCGCGCCGCCGTTCGAGGCGACCCAGACCTCCTCCGCGTAGTGCCTGATGCTGGTGCCGAGCTCGTTGATCGACTCCAGCCGCACGCCGCCGCTGCCCTGCTGCGCGCAGAACGTCGCGTCGCGGCGGAACAGGTCGGTGTTGTCGTTGGTGCCGAGCCGGACGCGGAAGTCCGCGTGCCGCAGGAACTGGCCGGGGATGTTGCGGGACTCGAACGAGTAGCAGGTGGGCTCGGCGAGTCCGCGCCGGACGACGAACGTCGCGTCCGCCTTGGTCAGGGCGTCCGAGGTGCTGGTCACGACGTCGGTGCGAGCCAAGGACTCCCGGTGCCGCAGGTAGCGGTCCGTGAAGCCCGGGGTGGTCACGCGGAACGAACGGGCCTGGTCCAGCGGCAGGTCCGCGCCGCTGCGCCACAGGCCGGTGCCGACCGCCCACGTGGTGTCCGCGGCGAAGGAACCGGCGCTGTCCCAGGGGTTCGGGCCGCCGGATCGTGCCAGGTAGACGCCCTCGTTGTAGTGCCTCACGAAGGAGCCGCGCACGTTGAACGACTCCAGCGCGGTGCCGCCGGACCCCTCGCGGGCGCAGAACGTGGCGTCGGCCGCGATCGAGCCGTTGTTCACGTCGAGGCGGATGCGTCCGTTGCTGTGCCGGAGGAACTGGCCGGGGAAGTTCCGCGACTCGAACGAGAAGCAGGCCGCGTCGGCCAGGCCGGGACGGAGGTTGAACGTGGCGTCCAACCGGCCCAGATCGGTGCCGATCACGTCCGTGCGGGCCAGCGAGGACTGGTGTCGCAGGTAGCGGTCGGTGTAGCCGGAAGTGGTGACGCGCAACGACACCACGTCGTCCGGGCTCACGGCGGTACCGCGGGCGACCGCGAGCACGCCGAGGTTCACCGCCCGCACGCGCGACTCGGTCATCTTCAGCACGCGCCGGTCGTAGGTGTAGAAGCCGTTGACCTCGTTCTCCACGTCGTACGGCTCGGTGTAGACCATCGCGGACAACCCGCGGGTGTGGATCAGCCGCTGGACCTGTTTGATGACCTCCTCGTAGCGTTTGGTCAGCGACGCCTCGTCCGGATACAAAGCGCCGTAGGCGAATCCGGCGCCCGGCTGGTACTCGTGGCCGACGACCCGGCGGCCCAGGCCACCGAACTCGCCGAGCATCGCGACCCGGTTGGCGTCGGGTTGCCTGGTGTTGGCGGAGACCTGGTAGTGGTGGTCGTCGATCACGTCGCCGTTGCCGGGATCGGGGTCCGAGACGCAGCAGTTGGACCCCGAGTTGTGGTTGATCAGGCGGGTGTTGTCGATCGAGCGGATCAGGTTCACGATCCGGCCCGCGTCGTACTCGCCCCAGCCCTCGTTGAACGGCACCCACTGCACGATCGACGTGATGCCCTTGAGCTGGTCGATCATCCGGCGCAGCTCGGACTCGTAGTTGGCGTGCGAGTTCGGCGCCTCGTCGATCGCGTCGACGGACGGCATGTCCTGCCAGACCATCAGGCCGAGCCGGTCGGCGTGGTAGAACCAGCGCGCCGGTTCCACCTTGATGTGCTTGCGGACCATGTTGAACCCCAGCGCCTTCTGGCGTTCGAGGTCGAACCGCAGCGCCTCGTCGGTCGGCGCGGTGTAGATGCCGTCGGGCCAGTAGCCCTGGTCCAGCGTGCCGCTCTGGAAGACGAACTTGCCGTTGAGCAACGGCCTCATGACGCCGCCGACCACCGCCTTGCCGAGCGAGCGCATGCCGAAGTAACCGGTGACGGCGTCTCCACTGCCCAGCGTCACGCGCAGGTCGTAGAGGAACGGGTCGTCGGGCGACCACAGCCGGGCGTTCGGCACGGGGACGCGCAACGACGTCCCGGTCGTGCCGGTCTGCCTGCCGACGACCTGGCCGCCGCTCAGGACTTCCGCGGTGACGGCCTGACCGGCGGTGCCCTGCACGACGAGGTCGAGTGCGCTCGCGGGCACGTTCGGGGTCGTGTCGAGGCGGGTGATGTTCGCTGCCCGCACCGGTTCCAGCCACACGGTCTGCCAGATGCCGGACGCGGCGGTGTAGAAGATGCCGCTCGGGTTCCGGCGTTGCTTGCCGATCGGGTAGCGGCTGCCGTCGACCGTCGAGGTGACACCGACGATGATCTCGTTGGTGCCGCCGTTGAGCGCTGAGGTGATGTCGAACGAGAACGCGTCGAACCCGCCGGTGTGCGTGCCGACCTGCCTGCCGTTGACCCACACGCGCGTTTCCCAGGTCACGGCGCCGAAGTTCAGCTTGACCTGGCGGCCGTTCCAGCCGGCCGGGACGGTGAAGGTGCGGCGGTAGAACATGTTGTCCTCGTGCCGTTTGATCCCCGACAGCGCGGATTCGATCGGGTACGGCACGAGCACGCCCTCGGCCAGCGGCCTGCCGAAGGGCGGCGAGTTGAGGTTGGGGGCGCCCGCGAACTCCCAGACGCCGTTGAGGTTCTGCCACTCCGTGCGCACGAGTTGCGGGCGCGGGTACTCGGGCAGTGCGTTCGTCGGGGACACCTGCGAGGTCCACGGCGTGGCGAGCGGAGGGGTCTTGGGTACCCATTCCGCCGCCTGCGCCGCTGTCGGTGTCAGAAAGGTTGCTGTGATGAGGATTCCGACCAATACGCCCAGGACGCGTCTGGTCATGGCTCTCCTATCTTCGCAATATGCGTTGCAGGACGACGACGACGAGCAGGAACACCCCGCTCACCACTGACTGGTAGTTGCTGTCGAGCGTGCCGATCTGGTTGATGACGTTCTGGATGACCTTGATCAGGCCCACGCCGATCACGGTGCCGAGGATCGTGCCCATGCCACCGGTCAGCAGGGTTCCGCCGATGACGACGACCGCGATGGCGTCCAGTTCGAGGCCGACGCCGATGACCGTGACGCCCGACTGGAGATAGGCGGCGGTGAGGGCGCCGGCGAGTCCCGCCAGCGTGCCGCTCATCGTGTAGACGAGGACCTTGGTCTTGGCGACGGGAACGCCCAGCAGGACCGCCGACTGCTCGGCGCCTCCGGTGGCGAACACGTTCTGGCCGAAGTTGGTGCGGTTCAGCACCATGCCGCCGAGGACGGCGAGCACGGCCGCGACGAAGATCGGGTAGCCGAAGCCCGCCACGGTGCCGCGGCCGAGTTCGACGAACGCGCTGTCCCCGTCGATCTTGTAGGTGTTGGCTCCCTCGTCGGTGATCGCGAGCAGGAGGCCGCGGGCGAACAGCAGCGACGCCAGGGTGACGATGAACGGCGCCATGTTCGTCTTGGCGATCAGCAGGCCGTTGACCAGGCCGATCAGCCCGCACACCACCAGCGGCAGCGCCAGCGCCGCCAGGAACCCGTACTGCGAACCCCAGGCCGCGAGCACACCGCCGAGCGCGTAGAGCGACCCGACTGACAGGTCGATGCCGCCCGTGATGATCACGAACGTCATGCCGATCGCGATGATCGCCAGGAACGAACCCTGCAACGCGAGGTCCCGCAGGTTGTCGAGGCTGCCGAAGCGCGGGAACACCAGCCACGACACCGCCACCATCAGCACGAGCGCGACGGCGGCGCCCTGGCGTTGCAGGACCTTCGTCCGCGCGGCCTTGGTCGGTGTCGGCCCCGACTTGGTCAGTGTCGTCGTCATCGGCGCTCCCGAGCCACGTAGACGGCGGCGACGATGATCGCGGCCTGGATCATCTGCGCGATCGAGTCGGGCAGGTTGTGCTTGATCAGGGTGGCCCGGACGAGCTGCATCAGGATCACGCCGAACACCGTGCCGAGCACGCGGACCTTGCCGCCGGTCAGCGGGGTGCCGCCGACGACCACCGCGGTGATCGCGGACAGCTCCATGAGCAGGCCCATGTCGGCCGGGTCGCTCGCGGACAGCCGCGACGTCGCCAGGACACCGGCGATCGCCGCGAGCACGCCGCAGATCGCGTAGACGCCGACCAGCACCCGGTTGACCGGCAGGCCCGCGAGCGTGGCGGCCTTGCGGTTGCCGCCGATCGCGACGAGCTGACGGCCGAACGTGGTGCGGTTGGTGACACCGGCGATGACGAGCGCCAGCAACCCCGCGATCAGCACGCTGATCGGGACGCCCAGCACGTCGTCGGTGCCGAGCGCGAGGAACGCGGGGTCGTGCAGCTGCACGAGCTGGCCGTCCGCGATCACCAGTGCCAGGCCCCGGCCGCCCACCAGCAACGCGAGCGTGGCGACGATCGGCTGGATGCCGACCTTGGCGACCAGGAACCCGTTGAACACCCCGGCGAGCGCGCCGACCACGAGTGCCATCGTGATCGCCATGAACGGCCCGGCACCCAGGTAGAGCGGGATGATCGCGGCGGCGAGCGCCATCACCGCACCGACGCTCAGGTCGACGCCCTCGGTGCCGATCACCAGCGCCATGCCGAGCGCGACGATCAGCACCGGCGCGGCCTGCACCAGCTGGGTGGTGAAGTTGCCGACCGTCAGGAAGTTGGCCGTGAACAGGGCGTTGAACAGCAGCAGCGCGGCCACGGCGACGTAGACACCGTTGTCCTGCAACCACCGCGTCCTCGCGGCTGTCCTAGAGGCTGTCAGCGTCATCCATCACCTCCGCGGCGATCGCGTTGAGCACGTGCTCACGGGTGAGCTGGTCTCCTTCGAGTTCACCGGCGACCGCGCCGTCGCGCAGGACGACGATCCGGTCCGACCCGTCGAGCAGTTCGTCCAGTTCGGAGCTGATCAGCAGCACCGCCAGGCCTTCCCGCGCGAGCTCGTCGATCAGCGCCTGCACCTCGGCCTTGGCGCCGACGTCGATGCCGCGCGTCGGTTCGTCGAGCAGCAGGATCTTCGGTTCGGTGCAGAGCCACCGGGCGAGCAGCACCTTCTGCTGGTTGCCGCCGGAGAGCTCCGCGACCTTCTGCTCCGGGCTCGACACCTTGATGCGCAAGCGCCTCACGAAGGTGTCGACGATCCTGTCCTGTTTGGACCTGCTGACCACGCCGAACCGGCTCAGCCGCGGCAACGCCGCGAGCACGATGTTCTCGCGCACCGACAGGTTCGGGATGATCCCCTCGGTCTTGCGGTCCTCGGCGAGCATGCTGATGCCCGCCCTGGTGGCCGCCTTCACGGTGTGCGCCACGGGCTTGCCCGCGACCAGCACCGTGCCGCTGTTCAGCGGGAGCGCGCCGATGATCGCCTTCGCGGTCTCGGTGCGGCCCGAGCCGAGCAGGCCGGCGAGGCCCACGACCTCGCCCGGCCTGATGGACACGTTCACGCCGTTGATGCGCGGCGTGCTGGTGAGGTCCCGCGCTTCGAGCACCGGTTGCGCGTCGGCGTGGTGGTCCTCGCCGAACGCCGTGGTGCCGTCGCGTTCGATCTCCTTCACCGACCTGCCGAGCATCAACGACACGAGCTCGATGCGCGGAAGTTCCTTCAGGGGGCCGCTGTGCACGTTCACACCGTCCCTGAGCACGGTCACGGTGTCGCAGATCCGGTACAGCTCGTCCATGCGGTGGCTGACGTAGATGATCGCGATGCCCTCGTCGTGCAGCTTGCGCACCACGCCGAGCAGCGTCTCGACCTCGCGCGGTTCCAGCGACGACGTGGGCTCGTCCATGATCACGACGTCCGCCTCGGCGTCGACGGCCCGCGCGAGCGCGACCATCTGCTGCTCGCCGACCGCGAGCGTCCCGAGTGGACTGCTCACGTCCGCCGTGATCCCGTAGCCGCGCAACAGCTCCGCGGCGTCGGCGTCCCTGCGTGCCCGGTCGATCAGCCCGAACCGGTTGCGCGGCTCGCGGCCGAGGAACAGGTTCGCCGAGACGCTCATCAACGGGACGAGGTTCACCTCCTGGTAGATCGTGGAGATGTTCCCGTTGCGGGTGATGGAGCCGGCGTCCGGGGTGTGGATGCCGGTCAGCACCTTGATCAGCGTCGACTTGCCGGCGCCGTTCTCCCCGACCAGCGCGTGGATCTCGCCGCGCTGGAGCGTGAAGTCGACGTCGGAGAGTGCCCGGACGCCGGCGAACGTCTTCGTCACGCCGGCGACCTCGATGACGGGATCAGTAGGCATTGCCGAGCTTCTGCGCCGCGTTCGTGGTGTCGTACTCGTCGTCGGAGATCACGATGGTCGCCGGGATCTCGTCGCCCTTGCCGAACTTCTCCAGCGTGTCGAACGCGAGCGGGCCGAAGCGCGGGTTGGACTCGACGACCGCGGTGTAGCTGCCGTCCGCGATGAGCTGCACGGCGTTGCGCGTGCCGTCGATGGAGACGACCTTGACGTCCTTGCCCGGCTGCTTGCCCGCGGCCTTGAGCGCGGTGACGGCGCCGACGCCCATCTCGTCGTTCTCGGCGTAGACGGCGGTGATGTCGGGGTTGCTCTGGATGAGCTGCTCCATCACGGCCTGGCCCTTGGACCTGTCGAACTCACCGGTCTGCTCGGCGACGACCGTGAGGCCCGGCGTGCCCTTGATGCCGTCCTTGAAGCCCTTGGTGCGGTCGACCGTGACGTTGTTGCCCGAGGCGCCGAGCAGGATCGCGACCTTGCCGTTGCCGCCGGTCGCCTTGATCATCTGCTGCGCGGCGCGTTCGCCCTGCTTGACGAAGTCGGAACCGATGAAGGTCAGGTAGTCGGCGCAGGGCTGCGAGGTGACCTTGCGGTCGATCGTCACGACCGGCACCTGCTTGGCCTTCGCCGCGTCGAACGCGGGCTGCAGGCCGTCGGAGTTGAGCGGCGCGACGATGAGCAGCTTCACACCGCGGTCGATCAGCGACTTGATGTCGCTGATCTGCTTGTTCAGGTCGCTCTGGGCGTTCGTGTAGAGCAGTTCGGCCCCGCGCTTCGCGGCCTCGTCCCTGATCGACTGCGTCTCCGCGGTGCGGAACGGGTTGGCCTCCTTCTCCGACTGGGAGAAGCCGACCATCGCACCCTTGAGCTCCACCTGCGGGTACCCGGTCTTGCCGCGCGCACAGCCGGGTCCTGCACTTTGGTTCTGCGCGGCGGACGCGGCGGGTCCCTCGTTACTGGCTGTGTTCGAGGCTTCTCTGGCTGTGCACCCCGTCACGAGCAAGGCGGCGACGGCGATGAGCAACATGCGAGACATCGTTGGCTCCTACACGGCGGGCTTGGCGTGGACGCGCTCTCAGGCGTTAGATTTGCATCGTTGTTCCAACGATGTAAAGACCCGGGACCCTCCCGGTTTTTTTCTCGGTACTTCTCAGGAGGCTGTGTTGGCCACGCTCAAGGACGTCGCCCGGCTGGCGGGAGTCTCGGTGAAGACCGTGTCGAACGTGGTCAACGGCTACTCGTTCGTGAAACCGGACAACCGCCGGCGCGTCGAGGAGGCCCTCGAAGCGACCGGCTACCGCCCGAACCTCGGAGCCCGCAACCTGCGCCGCGGCCGCACGGGCTTCATCGCCCTGGTCCTGCCCGAACTCTCCATTCCGTACTTCGCCGAACTGGCGGGCCTGGTGATCGCCGCCGCCCAGGAGCACGAGTGGAACGTGCTCATCGAGCAGACCTTCGGCACCCTGGCCGGCGAACGCTCGGCACTCGCTTCGCTGGGGCCGCACCTGGTGGACGCGGCGATCTTGTCGCCCGAGGCGCTGGAGGCGGATGACTTCCAGCTCTCGGTGCCCGCGGTGCTGCTGGGTGAGCATGCGGTGGACGTGCCGATCTCGCGCGTGGGCATCGACAACGTGGCCGCCGCGCAGGCCGCCGTCCGGCACCTGATCTCGTTGGGGCACCAGCGGATCGCGGCCATCGGCGCGCACCCGCACCGTGGTACTGCGGCTCTGCGCTTGGAGGGGTATCGGGCAGCCTTGGCCGAGGCTTCACTGCCGTTCGTCGACGAGCTGGTCATTCCGGCGCTGAACTACCACCGCGCTGATGGGGCGGCGGCGATGAGGTCGTTGCTCGACCTGCCTTCGCCGCCCGACGCGGTGTTCTGCTTCAACGACCTGCTCGCCATCGGTGCGATGCGGGCGGCGGCCGAACGCCAGGTGCGGGTGCCCTCCCAGCTCGCCGTGGTCGGCTTCGACAACAACGAGGAGAGCGTGTACAGCTCGCCGTCGTTGACGTCGGTCGCGCCCGACAAGTCGGCCATTGCCCGTGCGGCCGTCGACCTGCTGCACCAACGGGTCGAGACAGGTGAGTTGCTGGCCGACGTCGAGACGCCGTTCTCGTTGCAGGTCCGGGAAAGCACCGTGGCTCGGTGACGGTGACGTTCGGTCCGGACAGGATCGTGTTCGCGTCCTACCGGTTCCCGTGGGCTTCTGTTGCGCCGCACGGGGTGCTGCGGGCTGCTGACGTGCGGGACGTGTCTTCGGGGTTTTCACCGTTCGAGATCCGGACTGTTTCGGGTGAGACGTTGTTCCTGACCGGGGACTCGGCCGGCTTGAAGGCGTTCTGCCTGCGGCATTCGGTTCCTGAGGTGGCGCGGTTCGACGTGTGGGGGAACCTGTTGGAGCCGTTCCTCGACACGTCGTTCGACGCCGCGCACGTCGCCGCCACCGATGCGCGGCTGCGCGGGGTGGGGCTGACACAGTCCGATGTGGACTCGATCCGGGCTCGGGTGAGGCCGTTGATGGAGGCCTACAACCTCGACAGCATGCTGTGGGAGTGGGCGCACCTGGGGTTGTACGACCTGTTGGACGCGTTGAGCGGGACCCTGGTGCCTGCGGCTCTGACTTCGTCTCTGGGGGACCTCGGCGAGGTGTACCGCTGGGCGATGGAGATCGCGGACTACGGGCGGTAGGCGGCCAGGGTCTTCTCGTCGAACAGCACGAACCTGATCAGCTCGATATCGGCGTTCTCGGTGGCTGCTCTCGCGATGCGGGCGGCGTCCTCGACCGGCCAGCGGTAGATGCCGGTGGAGATCGCGGGGAACGCGATGGAGCGGGCGCCGAGGTCTTTCGCCACCTTCAGGGCGTTGTGGTGGCAGTCGGCGAGGAGTTGGGAGCGGTCCTCGGTGGCCGACCAGACCGGGCCGACGGTGTGGATGACCCAGGTGGCCTTGAGCCTGCCTGCGGTCGTGGCGACGGCCTGGCCGGTCTTGAGGCCGCCGCCGTGATGGCCCGCGCGGAGTTTCCGGCAGGCGTCGAGGATCTCCGGGCCGCCCTTGCGGTGGATCGCGCCGTCCACTCCCCCGCCGCCCAGCAGGGAGGAGTTGGCGGCGTTCACGATCGCGTCGGTGTCCTGCTCGGTGATGTCGCCGAGGACGTGCTCGATGGTGGCCACGCCTTTGATTGGATCACGAGAGCGGGCAGGTGGCCACGTCGGCTGGCCTGGGCAGCGTGGCCGAGGGCGGCGGTTGCACCCCGTCGAGCCACCGTTCCAGCGCCACGAACGCCGACCGGTGGCACGGCGCGAGCGGCCGCAGCCGGTCCGGGTACGCGTCCACCAGCCCGTCGACGTGCGTGCCCTGCTCCACCCGGTAGTACCGGTGCAGCCGGTCCGGCGTCATGGCCGCGTACACGTCCGAGTCCTGGCTGATCGGCAACAACACGTCGTACGTGCCGTGCACGGTCAGCAGTGGCCGCTTCACCTTGCCCGTCAACGCGACCCGCGACACGGCGGGGCCGGCCACCTTGCGCCGTGCGGCGTAGGAGTAGTCGGCGTCGCAATCAGGGGTGCCGGACGCGCAGAACGGCACGCCCGCCTCCAAAGACCCGTCGAAGCCCGGGTCGAACTCCTCGCGGTAGATGCGCTGGGTCAGGTCCCAGTAGTAGCGGTAGTGGTAGTCCCACAGGAACTCGGTGCCGGCCGGGAAGCCCGCCGCCACCATCTCCTCGTGTGCGCCCGGTTCGCCGGCGAGGTAGCGCGGGTAGGCGCGCAGGACGGGCGGCAGGAAGGTGAGCGGGTTGGGGCCGCGGACCGTCCACAGCGTCCCCTCCCAGTCGACGCCGCCGTCGTAGAGGTGCGGGCGGTTCTCCAGTTGCCAGCGGACGAGGTAGCCGCCGTTGGAGATGCCGGTGGCGATGGTGCGGCGTGGGGTTCGGCCGTAGCGTTGGGAGACAACGGACTTGGCGGCGATCGTGAGTTCCGTGAAGCGGCGGTTCCACTCCTGCATGGCGTTGCCGTCCTGGTAGAACTGGGCGCCGGTGTTGCCCTTGTCGGTGGAGGCGAAGGCGTAGCCGCGGGACAGGACCCAGTCGGAGATGGCCCTGTCGTTGGCGTACTGCTCGCGGACGCCGGGGGCGCCGGTGACGACGAGGCCGCCGTTCCAGCGGTCCGGGAGTCTGATGACGAACTGCGAGTCGTGCCGGCCGTTGTTGGTGTTGGTGCGGGAGGTGTCCGGGAAGTAGCCGTCGATCTGGATGCCGGGGACGGCGGCGGGGACCGGGAGCGCGGCGCTGGTGAGGCCTGCCCAGTCGGCCGGGTCGGTGTGGCCGGTGGCGACGAGGCCCGTGGTGGTGAGGTCGGCGAGGCGGGCCAGCTCGTGGTGTTCGGCGCCGGGGACCTTCATCGCCGCGGTCGGCGGCGTCAGCGCGAGTACCAGTACCAGCGGAAGCAACATAGCTGGTCAAGCTAGTTGTGGTGGCCGTCCGGCGACATGGTTGCCTGCCACACAAGGCCCGCCTTGAAGGTGGTGAAGCCGAACAGGTCGAGCACCCGGCGCACCTGCGGCTGGGTGCGGTGCAGGCTGAACGACTTGCCGTTGTGGTGCGCCGCGCACAGCAGCAGGAGGAGCGTGCGCAGGCCGCTCGCGGACAGGAACGTCACGTCGGCCAGGTCGATCGTCACGCGGTCGGTGGTGGTGTCGGTGACGCCGGGCAGCACGGCGGCGAACAGCTGCTCACAGGTCGTCATGTCCATCTCGCCGCGGCAGGTGGCGACGAAGCGGGCTCCGGAGCGTTGCGTCCGCACGGCGAACGGGCTGGTCATCGATCCACTTCAGCGCACCGACCGGCCCGAACGATAGCAGCGGGAACGCACGGTCAACTCGAAAAACGAAGCGTCTGCGACGGTGAACGTCCATAGGCGGTGCGGTAGTGGGCGGCGAAAACGCTCGGCCGCGCGTAACCCCAGCGTGCGGCGATGGCCGTCACCGTGCCGTTGGCGGCACGTAGGTCCGCATGCGCGAACGACAGCCGCACGCCACGCAGGTACTTCATCGGAGTCGTGTCGAGGTGGCGCCTGAACGCGAGTTGCAACGCACGGATCGACACGCGTGCGGCCCGTGCGATGTCTGCGGCCGTGATGTCCTTCGCAGCCTTGGCCTCGATGAACGCGATTGCGCGCTTCACGGTCTGTGGATGCGCGTCACGCCGCCAAGCCGTGTCGTCCAACGCGATGTGGGGGAACGTCGCCAGTGTGGTCGACACGAGCAGACGCGCCGCGTTCGCCACGACCAACGGGTTGTCGCCGAACGTCGGTAAGACCTCGTCCTGCAGATGGACGCACATCGACTTCCACGCGGCCCCCGCGCGTGACGAGAGAGGACGGCACGCAGCGAATCGCACGCCGTCAGCCACGTCGTCCACCACGGCCTGCGTGAACACGATCATCGACGCCCGCGGGTCCCGCGTGCCCGCCGTGAAGGGCCGGCCGGGCGGAACGGTCAGAAAGACCTCGCCCGGCGACACGAACCGGTCCTCGCCATCGGAGCTGTAGCGGATCCGTCCGGACGTCAGGTGGCCGAAGATGTACTCGCCCATGGGTTCACCGGTGGCCTCGAACCCGATGTGGCCGCTCAACCGGTCGAACCGCACGGGGCCGAGCGCCCCGGAGGCGAAGCGCAACGAGGAGCCCCGATCCCCGCTGCTGAAGCGCAACTTCGCGTACGCCGTGGTCAGCACCTCGTGCGCCGCGTCCAAGTCCGTCACCTCGACGACCGCTTCCACGTGCTGCACGATCCTCGCCGCGCCGGGCGGTGTCCACCGGCCGAACGATCGATTCCAGCGGGTCGGACGGTGTGCGGAACGCCCTGTCCCGTGCCCCTGCAGGACGTTCCGCCACCGCGCCGATCAGATCCGGACGAGCGAGGCGAGAGCGGTCTGGCCCAGCTGGTTCGGGTGGAACACGGCCTCCTGGCCCTCTTCGCCGCCGCACGCAGGGTGGCGTCGATGCCGTCCGCGACCTCGTTGCCCTGGACGCGTTCCTCGGTGGCGAGGATGCCGTCGCCGCAGACCGGGTCGAGGGTGGCGCCCGCCGGGTTGGGCTTCGTGGACACCTGGCGGCCGTGGCCCACGAGCACGATCCGCGCGTGCGGGCTGCGCTTCTCGATCACGGTGAGGACGCCGGTGACGTCGCTGCCCATCCGGGGGGAGCTTCGCCGGCATCGCCTCGGTGGGCGCGCCGGTGCAGTCCGACTGGATGCAGAGGCCGCCGTACTGGGCGAACCGCAGGTTGCTGGTGCCGATGGTGATCAGCACCGCGTTCGTGTCGCGTTTCAGGGCGTCGTACTGGGAGGGCCAGCCCTTGAACGGGGCCGCGAGCTCCTGGGTCTCGACGCCGCTGCAGCTCACGTTGGTGAAGCTGCCCAGGCGGCCCTGGGCGCGCAGGCGGCTCTGGGCGCGCAGGCGGGTGGTGACCTGTTCGCCGCAGGAGTTGTTGCTGCGCCAGCAGGTGCCGGCGGTACCGTCTTGACAGGACCCCGCTCCGGTGCCCGAGGCGAGGAGTCGACCATGACGACCAACGCTGTGACGTCAGGGTTTCGGCAACGGGGCGACAACATCGGGCCTGCCGTGCCGATCGGACACCGAGGCGATCTCCTCCAGCAGCGCGGTTTTGCGGGCGTTCGGCAGGAACGACGCCAGCACGGCGTTCTCGGCCAGGCGGCCCACCTGCACGTGATCGAGACCCAGAGCCGTGGCCACGGCCAGGTACTCGCCTTCCAGGGTCGCGCCGAAGAACGGCGGGTCGTCGGTGTTCAGCGTCACGACGACGCCCGCGTCGAGCATCTGCCGCACCGGGTGCGCCTCGATCGACGCGACCTGCCGGGTGCGCACGTTGGACGTCGGGCAGACCTCCAGCGGGATTCCCCGCAACGCCAGGTGTTCCAGCAGGGCGGGGTCCTCGGAGCAGCTGGTGCCGTGGCCGATGCGCTCGGCGTGCAGGTCGCGCAACGCCGACCAGATCGTCTCCGGGCCGGACGTCTCGCCCGCGTGCGGAACGCTGTGCAGGCCCGCTTCCCCTGCGGTGGCGAAGAAGGGCGCGAACTGGGCGCGGCCGACGCCCTGTTCGGGGCCGCCGAGCCCGAAGGAGACGAGGCCGTCCGGGCGGGACGACAGGGCGAAGGCCAGCGTCTCGCGGGCGGCGACCAGGCCCTTCTCGCCGGGGATGTCGAAGCACCAGGCCAGGTCGACGCCCAGGGCCAGTGCTTCGGCGCGGCCACTGGCGAGGCCTTCGAGGAGTTCGTCGGCCGGCATGCCGTCGGTCAGGTGGTTGTACGGCGTCACGGTGACCTCGGCGTACCGCACGTTCTGGCGCGCCAGTTCGTGTGCCAGGCCGACGACGAGGGTGTGGATGTCGGCGCGGCCCTTCAGCATCGACTGGACGGCCCAGAACACCTTCAGGAAGTGGTCGAAGTCCCGGAACGCGTAGAAGCGCTCGAGCGAGGCGCGGTCGGTGGGCACGCCGGCCGACGGGTGGCGGCGCGCGAGTTCGAGCACCGTGTCGAGACCGGCCGAACCGACGAGGTGGACGTGCAGTTCGACCTTGGGAAGGGCGTGGATGAACGAACGCATGGCGGAACTCCCCGATGAAGAGGCGAATGGTGTGCGGGAGACGGGGACGACTCAGGGAGCGAGGTCGCCGCGTTCGGTGTCAGCGCCGTAGAGCGGCAGCTTGAAGTCCGGCACGAACCCCAACCTAGCGAAACTCGGTGGCGGCGCGCGAGCCCCACTTGCACGCTGGTGCACGTGACCGGGGAAGACGTGCTGGAGATCCTGAACGCGCTCGACGGCTTCGACGTCCACGTCGGCGGCGGCTGGGGCGTGGACGCGTTGGCGGGCAGGCAGACGCGACCGCACGCCGACCTCGACCTCATGCACCGCGAGGAGCAGGAACCCCAGATCCTCGCGGCACTCCACGCCAGGGGGTTCGTGGAAACGCTTTCCTGGCGCCCGGCCCGGTTCGTGCTCACCGGTCCCGGGCCGCGCGAGATCGACCTGCACCCGTTGCGGTTCGCGGCGGACGGCAGCGCCGAGCAGTCCTCGCTGACGCCGGGAGAGCCGTTCCGCTACCCCGCCGAGTGCTTCGTCACCGGCACGATCCTCGGCACGGAGGTGCGGTGCCTGTCCGCGGCACAGCAGCTGCGCTTCCACCAGGGTTACGAGCCGCGCGACCGGGATCTGCACGACCTGGCGCTGCTGCACGGAATAATCGGTGGCGCGGGGTCCTAGCGTCGAAGGCGTGAAGGGATTCAACCCGAGTTTCGGCCCTGAAACAGCGAAGACCTACGACGACAACCTCAGAGGCGACGAGGCCGACACGGTCCGGTTCCTCCGGCGGTTCGGTGACCGGGCGCTGGAGTTCGCGATCGGCACCGGCCGCATCGCGTTGCCGCTCAAGGAATCCGGCGTCCACGTCGACGGCGTCGAGCTCTCCCCCGACATGGTCGCCCGGATGCGCGAGAAACCAGGCGGGAACGACGTCGAGGTCGTCGTCGGCGACATGGCCACGGAGGGCACCGGCCGCACGTATCCGCTGGTGTACCTGGTGTTCAACACCATCACGAACCTGCTCACCCAGGACGACCAGGTCCGCTGCTTCGAGAACGCCGCGCGCCACCTCACCGAGGACGGCGTGTTCGTGATCGAGTGCGGGGTGCCGAGCTGGGCCGCCCGGCAGCGGCACCAGTTCATCGACGTGGAACGGATCGAGGTCGACCACGTGGACCTCGACGTCAACCGCTACGACCCGGTCACCCAGATCCTCGACGAGAACCACGTGCACATCGGCGCGGACGGCATCCGGTTCGGTGCGATCAGGCAACGGCTGTCGTACCCGAGCGAGTTCGACCTCATGGCCCGCATCGCCGGTCTGAAACTACGACAAAGGCACGCGGGCTGGCTGGACGAACCGTTCGCCGCCGACAGCGCGCGGCACGTCAGCGTGTACGAGAGGGCTTAGGAAGCCGCGATCGCCTCGGCCTTGATCTGCTCGAACTGGGCGGCCATCGCCTCGGACAGGGCCTGGGCGCCGGACAGCGGCCGCACCATCACGGTGAACTCGTCGATCAGCCCGTCGGCGTTGAGGTGCAGGAAGTCGCAGCCCTGGATCTCCTTGCCGTTCACCTCGGTCCGGAACACCAGCGCGTGGTTGGCGCCGTCGACGATCTCGCGCTCGTAGCGGAAGTTCTCGAACACCCGCATCACGCCGCGCAGGATCGCGGCGGTCAGGGCCTTGCCGGGGTACGGCGCGAACGCGACGGGGCTGGTGAAGACCACGTCGTCGGCGAGGCACGCGGCCATCGCCTCGGTGTCGCGTGCCTCGACTGCCTTGCGGAATGCGTTCACGGCGACACCCTCACATACTCAACTTGTTGACTAGGTCAGGGCACCGTAACCTGCTGGTATGTCGCTGCGCAACGCCGTGATGGCCGCCCTGCTCGACGGCGGGGCGTCCGGTTACGACCTCGCCAAGACCTTCGACGCGGCCGTGGCGAACTTCTGGATCTGCACCCCGCAGCAGCTCTACCGGGAGCTCGACCGGATGGAGGCCGACGGACTGATCACGGCCAGGACCGTCGAGCAGCAACGCAGGCCGAACAAGCGGTTGTTCACGCTCACCGCCAAAGGCGCGGAAGAACTCACGGCCTTCACCGCACAACAGCACAAGCCCACCGCCATCCGCGACGAACTGCTCGTCGCCGTGCTGGCCGCGGACCACGGCGACCTGGAGGCCGTCAAAGCCTCGATCAGGGAACGCAGGCAGTGGGCCGAGGCGAAGGTCGAGCGTTACGAACGCCTCCGGGCCAAGCTCCTCGACGGCCGGACCGAGGACGACTTCCTGGCCACCGCGGAGCGGGTCGGCCCGTACCTGACGCTGTTGCGGGGTCTGTCCTTCGAACGGGACAACGTGCGCTGGTGTGCCAAGAGCCTCACCGTGCTGGAGCGGCGTGGTGCCCGCCTCGACGCGCCCACGTGAGGTTGAATCGGGTTCATGAACGGCATCTCGGTCTTGCAGGAGGCACTGAGCGCGCCCGCGCAGGAAGCGCGCAACCGGTTCGCGGGGCGGCTCAACGGCTACCTCGACGGCTCGGACGTCGTGCACGCGGTGCGGTTGCAGGGCTGGCTGGGCCTCGAGGTGCCCGGTCCCGGCTGCCACGTCGGCACGGGCAGCTGGGACTTCACCCGGTTCAAGGCGACGACCTCACCGGTGACGTGCGGGCGGTGCCGCAGCGCCGGACTGCTCACCAGCTCGTTCACCGGCGGCCCGCACCAGCAGACCCTGGACCTCGAAGGCATCTAGAGGGCCGAACGGTTGCGCAGCACCATCCCGGTCAGCGCGGTCATGCCGAGCCGCTCGTAGAACGGCCGCAGGTCCTCGTCGCAGATGAGGTCCACCGAGTACATGTGGGCGGCCTCGGCCACGATCCGCCGCATCAGCTCGGTGCCGATCCCCTGCCCCTGGAACGACGGCCGCACCTCCAGCCACGGCACGAACGCCGTGAGCACGCCGTCGCTGATCATGTGCACGAACCCGGCGACCTCCGCGCCGGACAGGGCGAGCACCACCCGGTAGCTGCCGCGCAGCACGGCGAGGTGCTGCGCGGGTGAGGGCGCGGTGGGCCAGCCCACGAAGAACCCGGCGAGATCGGCCTCGGTCAGTCCGCTGACATCGGTGCTGTAGGAGATCACGCCGCATTGAACCAACCCGGCGCCGATTGCGTAGCGGATTTTCTGGCCGGTTCTGCGGTTAAGCTCCTGGCCATGCCCTTGCCGACCGCTCCGCTGCGCCGTGCGCGCAGTGCTGCCGTCGGCGTGGTCAACGGCTCGCTCGCGGTCTTGGCGCACTCCGGCGCGGACGGTCGGTTACCCGACGCCGGACTCGTGTTCTCCCTGGTGGCGCTGCTGACGTGGGCCACGGCGGGGTTCGCGCGGCACGAACTGACGTGGCAGCGGCTGTTCCTGCTGATCGGCGGCGGCCAGCTCGCGATGCACGTCCTGGTGTCGCTCGCCGCGTTCCGGCACGTCCACGAGGCCGAACCGGCGCGCATGCTCACGGCCCACGTCGCCGCCACGGTCGTGACGGTCACCGTGCTCGCGGCCTCCGAACGCACGGTGCTGGCGCTCGCCCGCGCCATCGCGGCCGTGCTCCCCCGCAGGCTCCCCGCGCTGCCCGCCAGCGCTCCCCTGGGCGTCGCCACGCCGTCGATCGCGCGCACCGCGGTCGTCCTGCACGTGCTGTCGTGGCGCGGCCCACCGGCTGAACAGGTCTGAGGTCCCCTTCACAGGTCCGCTCGCACGAGCGGTCCTGCCCCTGTTCACGCCCACTTTGGAGCGCCATGACCACCACAGCCGCTCCGTCACGCACGTCGTTCGCGTGGCGGGGACTCCTGATGCGCCTGCACTTCTACGCCGGCGTGCTCGTCGGCCCGTTCATCCTGATCGCCGCGCTGACCGGCGTCCTGTACGCCCTGACCCCGCAGCTGGAGTCGTGGATCTACTCCGACCAGCTGCGCGTTCCCGCCACCGCACAACAACTTCCGCTGTCCACCCAGGTCGACGCCGCGCTCGCAACGTCCCCGAAGGGCGAACTCGTCGCCGTCCGTCCCGCCCCCGAACCCGGTGCCACCACGCGGGTCCTGTTCGCCGAGGAGGGGCTGGGCGAGTCCGAACGGCGCGCGGTCTTCGTCGACCCCGGCACCGGACGCGTCACCGGTGATCTCGTGGTCTACGGGTCGAGCGGCGTGCTACCGCTGCGCACGACGCTGGACCAGTTGCACCGCAACCTGATGCTCGGCGAACCCGGCCGCCTCTACAGCGAACTCGCCGCCTCCTGGCTGTGGGTGGTCGCGCTGGGCGGTCTGGTCCTGTGGTTCTCCCGCGCCCGCAAGAGCAAGCGCGTCAAGGTGCACGGTCTGATCGGGGTCTGGACGCTCGCGGGCGCGTTGTTCCTGTCCGCCACCGGTCTCACCTGGTCCGCCTACGCCGGTGAGAACGTCGCGCTGCTGCGCACGGCCGTCGGCTGGAGCACGCCCACGCTGAAGATCACCGGCTCCGGCGAGGGCCACGGCGACCACGGCACGAGCACCCCCGCCCCCTCCGCCGGCGGGCACGGCGAGATCGACGAGGTGTTCGGCGCCGCGAAGGGCGCGGGCCTCGACGCGAACGGCGTCGAGATCAGCCTGCCCGCCGCGGCCGGTGGCCCCTGGAAGGTCGCCGAGATCGAGAAGGGCCTGCCGTCGCAGGGCGATTCCGTCGCGGTCCAGGGCGGCAACGTCGTCGGTGAGCTCCGGTTCGCCGACTTCCCGCTCGGCGCGAAGCTGACGCGGTGGGGCATCGACGCGCACATGGGCGTGCTGTTCGGCTGGCCCAACCAGCTGGTGCTGTTGCTGATCGGCGGCGGACTGGTCGCTTTGGTCGTGCTCGGTTACCGCATGTGGTGGAAGCGCAGGCCGACCAGCGGCTTCGGGCGGCCGACCCCGCGCGGTCAGTGGCGCAAGGCGCCGCGCGAGGCGTTGATCGGCCTCGGGGCGGCGGCACTGCTCGCGGGGTGGTTCGCTCCGCTGCTTGGGATCAGCCTTCTGGCTTTCTTGCTCGTCGACGTTCTCCTTGGCAGGAAAGCGAAAGCAGCGGAGACCCAGACCGTCCACTGAGGACGAGGCTTGCCTGATCTGGACATTTACGGCATATTAACGGGCAGGTGAGCCGGGAAGTCTGGTCGGCCCGCACGTCACACGCAGGTGGCGGCGGAGAGCTGACGAGGGGTGCCCACATGACACTCATTCCTCACGCCATCCCTCTGATCAACGATCCCCAGGTCGTCCACGCGCTCGCGGCGCGCTGGCGCCGCACGAGGACGTTGCTCCTGCTCTCCGCCGGGGTCCTGCCCGTCGCCATCGGCATCGTCTGCGTCGTGCTCGCCGGGATGACCTCGGCGGGCCAGCGGATCATGCCGTGGTGGGTGGCGATCCCGGCCGTCGCCGCGGCGGCCTGCGCATGGGCGTTGCTGACCTGGTTGCGCCGCAACGGGTTGAGCGACCCGCACTCGTGGCTGCCCGCCACCACCCTGATGACCGGCGCGCAGCTGGTGCTCGGCGTGCTGCCGGGCTCCGGCATCGCGCTGCGGCTCAGCCCCGGCGCCGCGATCGCGGTGAAAGCGTTGTGCGCGGCCGGTTTCCTCGGCGCGGGCTCGGCCACCGCGCTCGCGCGGATGGCCCACCGGTCGTTGCTCTCCGCACCCGTGCTGGAACTCGGCTCCACGGCGTTCCCGCTCGTGCTCGACGGCCACGGCACGCGGGTCCTGATCGGCACCGACCGCGTCGACTGGACCACCCGGCACGGCGGGCGCGTGGACGCCGGGGTCTCGTTCGCCCGCATCCTCCGCGTCTCGGCGCACGCGAACGCCATCGCGCTGCACACCGCGTCGGGGTCCTGGACGGTCCCGGTGGCCGATCCCGAGGGCGCGCAGGCGTTGCTGTGCCGCCGGATCAGCTGGTGGGAGGAGCGCAGGGACGCGGCCGCCGAACGCGAGCAGCGCCGTTACCTCGACCTGGTCTCCCTGCTCGCGGCGGTCAGCGGCGAGGCGACCCGCGGCGGCATCACCGTCACGGTCGACTCGAACGGGCTCACGACCGGCATCGACCTGAGCCCCGAGGTCCGCGACCTCGAACCGGAGGTCCTCGCCGCGCAACTGATGGCGTGCGTGCAGAAAGCCCGCGCGAACGCACGCCGCCAAGTGGAGGACCTCGTCCTGGAGCACGCCGATGACCAGCTGGTGAAAGCCAGCCACTAGTCGGTTGTCGAAGAGTTGAAGTCCTGCCTACGTTTCCCTGAGAACTTCGGGAGATGGGGGACGACTTGCGCAGACGTGACTTCTTCGCAGCGGCGGCCGGAGTGGCCGCTGTCGTGGCCAATCCCGCGAGCGCGCTCGCGGCCACCGAGCAGCGGCCGGGCGCCTCGCACCCGCCGGACCTGAACCTCGGCGACTTCCCCGTCGTGGCACGGGTGCGCGCCCGCTCCGCCCTCGAACACCTCAAGGTGCTCAGCGAGAAGATCGGCCCGCGGATCGGCGGCACCGAGTCCGAGCACCGGGCGCGCGACTACCTGGTGCGCGAGCTGAAGTCGTTGCGGTACCAGGTGACGACCCAGCCGTTCACCGTGCCGGACAAGTACCTCGCCGACGTCAACGGCAGGTGGCAGGCCGGCGCCTCGCGCTTCGGCACGCTCGGCGTCACGGTCAGGGCGCCGTTCGTCGAGGTCACCGACGGCGCCCTGCCGGACCTGACCGGCAAGATCGCCTTCTACGTCAACGCCCCGACCGGCTCCGCGCCCACGCACGCGGCGATCGAACGCGGCGCCGTGGCCGTGGTGCTCGGCCGGATCTCCGCCACCGCGAGCAAGTCCAGTGCCTTCTCCCCCACACTGGACCGCACCGTCACCGTGCCGGTGATCGGGCTCGCCCAGGTGCACACCGAGAAGCTGCGCGCGCAGGGCACCGGTGAGCTGACGATCAAGACGACGCACCACCCGAACCTGACGTCCTACAACGTGATCGCGGACCGGCCGGCGACGTTCCCGTGGCGCGACAACGGGGTCGTGATGGTCTCCGCGCACTACGACAGCGTGCCGGGTTCGCCGGGTGCCAACGACGACGGCAGCGGTACGGTCCTGTGCCTGGAACTCGCACGTGTCCTGCGGTACCTGCCGACGCACAAGGCGCTGCGGTTCGCGTTGTGGGGCTCGGAGGAACAGGGGCTGCTCGGCTCGCGCCATTACGTCTCGCAGTTGCCGCCCGAGGAGATCGCGCGGATCAAGGGCGTGTTCCAGAACGACATGGTCGCCACCAGCCACTCCCCCGCGACCGCGTACTGGTTGCTGTCGGTCGACGGTGCCGACAACGCGACCACGGCGGCGGTGAGGGCGGCGGCGCAACGACTCGGCTACGACCCGCGGGTGCACGGGCCGGTGGCGCGCGGGTCGAGCGATCACGTGCCGTTCCACGAGAAGGGCATGGCGTCGGCGAACTTCAGCTGGCGCGGCGAGGCCGGTCCGGCGAACCTGGAACCGATCTACCACACGCCCGAGGACACGATCCGGGACAACGTGAGCCTGGAACGGTTGCAGGTCTCGCTGGAGCTGATCGGCGCGGCCGCCTACCGCCTCGCTAGTCAGAGGTAGTGATCAGTTCCTTCACAGACCGGTCCCGCAACCAGACGGCGAACTCGTCGGCGGGCAGCGGTCTGCTCAGGCAGTAGCCCTGCACGATGTCGCAGCCGAGGGCGGCGAGGACGTTCCACGTCTCCTCGTCCTCGACGCCCTCGGCCACGACCTCCAGCTCCAGGTTGTGCGCGAGTCCCAGCAACGAGCGGGTGATCGCGCCGCTGGACGGGTCCGTGCGCATGTTCGTCGTGAACGAGCGGTCGATCTTCATCTCGTGCACCGGCATCGTGCGCAGGTAGGCGATGGACGAGTAGCCGGTGCCGAAGTCGTCGATCGAGAGCCGCACGCCGAGGTCGCGCAACCGCGTCAGGACGTCGCTCGCCCGGTGCGGGTCGGCGATGATCGCGCTCTCGGTGATCTCCAGCGTCAGCACGCCCGCCGGGACGTGGTGGCGTTCCAGCGACGCGGCGACCTGCTCGGGGAACGTCCGATCGTGCAGGCACTGCGCGCCGACGTTGACCGAGATCGGCACGTCCCGGCCGTCGAGGTGCCAGGCGCGGTGCTGGGCCAGCGCGTGGTCGAGGACGTACCGGGTGAGCGGCTCGATGAGCCCGGTCTCCTCGGCGGCCGGGATGAACCGGTCCGGCCCGAGCAGGCCGTGCCGCGGGTGCTGCCAGCGGCACAGCACCTCGGCGCCGCAGACCGTGCCGCTGCGCAGGTCGGCCTTCGGCTGGTAGTGCAGGACGAGTTCGGCCTGGTCGAGGGCGCGGCGCAGGTCGCTGATCACGGTGAGCTGGGCGGCGCTGTGCTCGTCGAGGCCCGGCTCGTAGACGGCGGTGCCGAGGCGGGCGCGCTTGGCCGCGTACATCGCGATGTCGGCGTGCTTGAGCAGTTCGTGCGCGTCGGCGGAGTCCGTCGGGTAGAGCGCGACGCCGATGCTGCACCCCACGTCGACCGAGAGTCCGTCCAGGTCGACGGCTTCGTCCAGCGCCTTGTGCACGCGCTGGGCGACGACCAGGGCGTTCGCGGCCGTGCTCACCGACGGCAGCAGCACGGCGAACTCGTCCCCGCCGAGCCGGGCGACCGTGTCGACCTCGCGGACGGCGCTCGTCAACCGCGTGGCGACGAGTTGCAGCAGCCGGTCACCGAACGCGTGACCGAGGGTGTCGTTGATCGGCTTGAAGCGGTTGAGGTCGATCAGGAACAACCCGAGCGGATCACCGGTCTGGTTGCTGCGGCGGATGGCCTGCGCGGTGTGCTGGGTGAGCAACGTGCGGTTGGCCAGGCCCGTCAACGCGTCGTGCATCGCCTCGTGCTCGCTCTTGGCGGCCTGGCGCAGGATCTTGCGGCGGTGTCCGAGCAGGACGACGCCGCACAACCCGACGAGCCCCAGGTCGACGATGAACGCGACGAGCGCGGCGGTGCGCAGGTTGCCGTTCCGCAGTTCCGCCGAACGCAGGTATTCCGTGGTCTCCAGGCGTTTGAGCTGCACGACCGTGGAGAGCTGTTTGCGCAACGACGCCAGCGTGAGCTCGGCCTGGTCGGCCTTCTGCAGGGTCGTGACGGGATCCGCGGCGATGACGGTCTCGCGCAGCAGCACCGTGTAGTCGTCGTAGAGGTCGCGGGCGATCGTGGCGGCGCGGACGTCGGCGGGGGTGCCGTGCTCCTGGAGCCAGCGCAGGCTTTCGTCGGCGGCACCGGCGGCGGTCGCGACGGGCTGGCTCATGATCGGCGTGCCGGAGCGGACGTAGTCGGTGAGCGCGTGGTCGGCGACGTCGACGTTCTGCACGACGACTCCCCAGCGGTCGCTGACCTCGTTGAGTTCGTGCAGGTGCGTGGCCGCCTGCTGCATGCTCAGGCTCGTCCACAGGGCGAGGCCGGCCAGCGCGGCGAGACCGACCGTCAGACTGACGACCGTCGTCTGCACGGTGGTGCGGGCCTCGACCCAGTTGGACAGCATCGGTGCCGCCTTCCCTGCGAAGTAGCTATTGGTACGCAGCCAAAGGACCGCACGCAAGCCGACACCTCGGCGTGCTGTGCGATAACGTCCTCGGCTTTCACCGGCCGACTGATGGGGCTTGACCGTGTTCCGTTCCGCTCTCGTGATCCTGCCTGCGGTTTTGCTGATGGCGGGGTGCGGTGCCGAACAGTCGTCCGATGACCCACCGACGATCGGGTTCGTGTCGCAGAACACCAGCCGCGACTTCTCGAAGGAGATGAGCGAGGGGTTCCGGGCGGGCGCGGCCATCTCCGGGGGCGTGCGGACGGAGACGACGGGACCGGACACCCACGACGGGCTGAAGCAGGCGACGTTGCTGCGCGACCTCGCCACGCGCGCGAAGGGCGGCATCGGACTGTCCGCCGTGGCACCCGAACTCGTGGCCGAGCCGATGGCGCAGGTCGTCGAGCAGGGCGTGCCGGTGATCGCGGTGGCGGGTGGGCAGGTCGCGCCGGGCAGCGGCGTGCGGTTGCTGATCGAGAACGACAACTACGAACTCGGCCGCGTGCTCGCGGACGCGACGGCGGAACGCCTGCCCGCCGACTCCGCGGGCAAGGTCGTGATCGGCAGCAACTCCCCCGCGATGCCCGCGCTGGACGCCCGGTCGCTCGGGTTGCGCGAACGGCTGGCGGAGCGGTTGCCGAAGCTGCAGGTGATCGGGCCGTTGGACACCGGGCGGGACCTCGGGGCGAACCTCAACACGTGGCGGTGGCTGGCGCAGGCGAACCCGGACGCGGTGGCGTTGCTCGGCGCCGGTGACGTGGACGCGATCAACCTGGCCGCCGTGCACGCCGAGAAGGGCGCGACGTGGCTGGCGGGGGCGTTCAGCCTGGACGCGAAGGCGTTGCAGGGGGTGCGGGACGGGCACCTGTTCGCGACGGTGTCGGCGGAGCACTTCCTGAAGGGCGCGGTGGCGGGGTGGTTGCTCGCTGAGCACGCGAAGGGGCGGGCGTTGCCCGAGGGGTGGCTGGTCGCGCCGGGGCTGCTGGTGCAGGCGTCCAACGTGGACGAGGTGGTGCGGCGGCAGGCGAGTGAGGAGAGCAGGCTGGCCGCGGCCCGGCCGAAGATCGACGAGCTGATCGGCTCGGCCGAGCACGTGCGGCCGCTGGACCAGGCGCGGTGACCGGGGTGGACGGCCGCCCGGGCCGGGCGCGGGCGGGCGACCGAGCCCGGCGCGGTGACCGGGGCAGAGGCCGGCTGTCTGGGCCGGGCGCGGTGATCGGCGCGGGCTACCGCTTGCCGCGACTCGGGCGTGCGCGCTGAGCCGGGCGGAGCAACCGCTTTCCCCGTCCGTGACACACCGCTGACCACCGGGCGAGCATGACGGGTCTCCCTGCCTGAGGAGGCCGCATGATCGACCGAAGGACCCTCACGAAGTCCCTGGGCGCGGCACTGGCCGTGTCCGCCGTGCCCGGCACCGCCACCGCGGACACGGGCCGGCGCCGTTACCTGATCCGCGACGGCGCCGTGGTCACCGTCGACCCGGTGCTCGGGGTGCTGCCGCGCGCGGACGTGCTGATCGACGACGGCCGGATCGTCGCGGTCGGACCCGACCTGGCCGCGCGGGGCGCGCAGGTCGTGGACGCCACCGACATGATCGTCCTGCCCGGTTTCGTCAACACCCACCACCACATGTGGAGTGCGCTGGGCCGCAACTTCGTGGCCGACGGATTCCCCTACTTCGCCGCCAAGCGGGCCACGTCCACGTTGTACACCGCGGTCGACGTGTACCGGAGCGTGCTGCTCGGGCTCGCCGAACTCGCGAACGCGGGCGTCACGACCGTCCACAACTGGTCCAACAACACCCGCACGCCCGAGCACGCCGACGCCGAGCTGCGCGCGCACCGCGACGGGTTCCTGCGCGCCCGGTTCTCCTACGGCCACGTCGACCAGATGCCGCGGGACGTGCCGATGGACTTCACGGACGTGGACCGCGTGCGGCAGCAGTACTTCGCGGACGGTTCGTCCGGGCTGGTGCACTTCGGGGTGGCGGTGCGCGGGCCGTCGCAGAGCACAGAAGCGGCGTTCGTCGCGGACATGGACGCGGCCGTCGGCCGCGGCCTGCCCGTCTCGATCCACGCCGGGCAGGCACCACCGCGGATCGTGGACGCCGCCGACTTCGAACGGCGCGGGTGGCTCGGCCCGAAAACCCTGCTGTGCCACTACGTCACGGCGTTGGACAGCGACGTCGAGATCGTCGCGCGCACCGGCACGAAGTTCTCGTGGGCACCGCACTCGGAGTTCCTGCTCGGCGCAGCCGGTGATCCGCGGTCGGCGTTGCTGAGGTTCCGGCAGGCCGGGGTGCCGGTGTCGCTGTCCTCGGACGCCACGTCGATCGCGCCGTCGGACGTGTTCGAGACCATGCGGCTCCTGCCCGAGGTGGGGTTCCGCGACGTCCTGGAGATGGCGACGTTGAACGGCGCCCGCGCGCTGGGGCTCGGCGACGTCACCGGGTCGATCACCGTCGGCAAGCGCGCGGACGTGATCCTGCTGCGTGCCGACGACATCAACCTCGCACCGGGCGGCTTGGTCGAGACGACGGCGGTGCAGGCGAGCACGGCCAACGTCGACACGGTGTTCTCCGACGGGCGGATCATCAAGCGCGGCGGGCGGTTGGTGCACGACGTCGGCCGGATCGTCAGGGACGCGCGGGCGTCGTCGTTGCGGATCCGCCGCGAGGCCGGCGGGATCCTGACGCCCTAGCCGACGTCGAGGACCGCCTTCGTGAACGCCTCGGGGGCCTCCTGCGGCACGTTGTGGCCGATGCCGTCGAGGACGCGGTGCTCGTAGCGGCCGCTGAACTGCTTGCGGTACGCGGCTCCGTCGGAGTTCGGTCCGTCGAAGTCGCTGGCGATCGTGATCGTCGGCACGCTGATCACGGGCTTGGCCTGCAGCTTGCGTTCCAGGGCGTCGTAGCGGTGCTCGCCCTGCGCGAGTTGCAGGCGCCAGCGGTAGTTGTGGATGACGATCGCGACGTGGTCGGGGTTCTGCCAGGCCGTGGCGCTCTGGGCGTAGGTGGCTTCGTCGAAGTTCCACTGCGGGGAGGCCAGCTTCCAGATGAGCTTGTTGAACTCGTAGGAGTTCTGCTCGTAGCCCTTCACGCCGCGTTCGGTGGCGAAGTAGTACTGGTACCACCAGCCGAGTTCGGCCTGCGGGGACAGCGGTTCCTGGTTCTGCTTGAGGTTCACGACCAGGTAGCCGCTGACCGACACGAGCGCGTTGACCCGCTCGGGCCACAGGGCGGCGGTGATGCAGGCCGTCCGGGCGCCCCAGTCGAAGCCTGCGACGGTGGCCTTGCGGATCTTCAGGGCGTCCATGAACGCGATCACGTCGGCCGCCAGCGCGGACTGCTGGCCGTTGCGGGTGGTGCTCGCGCGGAGGAACCTGGTCGGGCCGTAGCCGCGCAGGTACGGAATGAGCACGCGGCGGCCCTGCGCGGCCAGTGCCGGGGCGACGTCGACGTAGCTGTGGATGTCGTAGGGCCAGCCGTGCAGCAGGATCGTGACCGGGCCGTCGGCGGGGCCCATCTCCGCGTAGCCGATGTCGAGCAGGCCGGCCCTGATCTGCCTGATCGGACCCCAGCTCGGGGTGGCGTGGGCCGTGGCGGTGGTGACGAGGGGTGTGGCCAGGCCGGCCACGGCTAGTGCCTGGGAGAACTGTCGCCTGCTGATCATGCGGGCGACGGTAGGGGCGGGGAGGGTGGGGTCGCGAGCGTCAGGTGACGGTGGCCGAGTACGTCACGGCTCCACCATCGCCCCTGGCCGCCGTTCCGGCCGAGCCGTCACTCGCCCGTGCGGGCCTCCGCCAGCGCTTCCTTGAGCTCCGCCCGGGCCGTCACCCCGAGCTTCGGGAAGATGCGGTGCAGGTGCGTGCTGACCGTGCGGTGCGAGAGGTGCAGGCGTTCGCCGATCTCCTTGTTGGTCAGCCCGTCCGCCGCCAGCCGCGCGATCGTCAGTTCGTGCTCGGTCAGTTCGCCCGCGACCCCGCGCGACTCCCCGGACGCGCGCAGCTCCTCCCGCGCCCGCTCCGCCCAGTCCACCGTGCCGAACGCCTCGAACGCCTCCGCCGCCGCCTTCAGGTGCGGGCGGGCCTGGGCGATCCGCCGCTGCCGGCGCAGCCACTCCCCGAACGCCAGGCGCACCCGAGCGCGCTCCCACGGCGAGCTCTCGGCGTCCAGGGCCGCCTCGAACAACGCCTCGGGTTCCGGTGCCAGGAGTGCTCGCGCGTGGCGGAGTCCGGAGGCCAGTGCGGGTGAGGTGGTGGCGGTGTCCAGTTCCTCGACGATCTTGCGGGCCTCGTCGGCGTTGCCGCTGCGGATGGCGGCCTCGGCCAGTTCCGGCAGCACGTAGCGGCGCAGCGCCAGCTGGTACGCCGGGTCGGCCGGGTCGTGGACCCGCAGGACCGCGGCGTACGCGTCGGCGTAGCGGCCCTCGCCCAGCGCCGCGAGGCTCCTCGCCAGTTGAACCGTGGCCAGCACCGGGCGGGCACCGGCGGCGAGGCCGATCCGTTCCGCCAGGGCGGCGAGGTCCGCGGAACGCTCGTAGCAGCCCTGGAGTGCGGCGATCTCGGCTTGCACGGCCACGGCCAGGCCGTGCATGTACGGCTGGCTGGTCTCCTCGGCCAGCAGCGCGGCCTCGTCAGCGAGCGGAGCGGCGACGGCGATGTCGCCCAGGCGGGTGCGGCTCCAGGCTTCCACGGCCAACGCGCGGGCGAGGAGCCCGAACCGGCCCTGGGCCCGGAACCCGAGACCGGCGGCGTGCGAGAGGCGGACCGAGTCGGCGAACGCACCCACCTGGAGTGCGGCGCTGCCGAGCAACCTCAGCGTCGCCGGGTCGCCGGCGGAGCGGAGAGCGGCGGTGCCGTCGGCGGGGAGGCTCGCGCCGGTTCCCACCCCGGTGGCCGCGCGCAGGCCCGCCACCACCGCGTCGCTCTGCCGCACCGGGCACACGTAGGCGGCCATCGCCAGCATGCGGGGATCACCGGGGTCGATCGGCAGCCGGCGGGCGATGGCGGCGATGCGGTCGCGGACGGCCGCGCCGGGTTCGACCCAGAAGCAGCGCATCGCGACGCTCCAGAAGATCCGCAGGCCCAGTTCCACGTCGTCGGCCGCCACGGCTTCGGCCAGGCCGACCAGTTCGGCCGGGCCCGCCACGCCCACGCCGTCGTCGAACGCCGTGGGCAGCCACGTCACGAGAGCGCGTTCACGGGCGGTCAGGTCCAGGCCGCGCAGCGCGGAGAGGATGCGGTCGACGTCGTCCCGCCGGCCCGCCTCGGCGGCGAGTTCGGCCGCCCGCAACGAACGGCGCACCCGCCAGTCGGCGGAACCCAGCGCCGCGGCGCGTTCCAACGCGCGCACGGCCGCGACCGCGCCACCTCGGGCCAACGCCCGGTCGGCGGTCTTCTCCAGCAGGCAGGCCACGTTCTCGTCGGCGCCAGGAGAAGCCTCCGCCAGGTGCCACGCGCGGCGGTCGGGTTCCTCGACCGCGAAGGCGAGGCGGCGGTGGGTGTCCCGCACCTCGGACTCGTCTGCGGCGCGCACGACCGCCGTCCTGATCAGCGGGTGCCGGAACGCGCCGGCGCGGTCGACCAGCCTGGCCTCGACCGCGGGCGCGAGTTCCGGGCACGGAGCGCCGCCCAGCGCCAGGGACAGCAGGGCGGAGCGCGATTCAGCGGGCAGGGCCGCGCACCGGGCGGCGAACGCCTCTTCCAGGGTGTCGCCGCCGAACGGGAGTTCGGTGAGCGCCAACGGGTTCCCGTCCGCCTGCGCGAGCACCGACGCCCGGCGTCCGGTGCTCAACGTGGGAGCGACCTCGTCCAGCAACGACCGGGCGTCCGCGGGTGAGAGCGGTTCCAGCGCCAGCGTCGGCACCCCCGCGAACACCGGCGTCCGCGCTGCCACGACCAGCACCGAACCGGTCAGCCGCCGGGCCACGAAACCGAGCACGTCCTGGCTCGCGGGATCCAGCCAGTGCGCGTCGTCCACCAGCACCACGCACCGCGCGGCCGAGAGCACGTCGAGCGCGGCGAGTCCGACCAGGTGCGGCGGCGGCGCGGGACCGTCGGAGAGTCCGAACACGACTTCCAGGGCCTCGCGCCGCGCACCGGGCACGGTGGACAGCTCGAGGAACGGGTGCAGAACCTGGTGCAGGCCCGCGTGCGGCAGGTCGTGCTCGGCCTCCACACCGGTGACCAGGTGGCCGTCGAGCGTGGCCAGCAGCGCCGACTTGCCCACCCCCGGTTCGCCGACGACCAGCAGCGAACCGCCCGAGCGCGACAGCGCGGCCAGCCGTTCCCGTTCCCGCTCCCGCCCGACGAGCACCCCGACACCCCGTTCGTTGGTCCGTTGGGACCAGGGTGTCAGAACGTCCACACCGCGCGCTTGCCCGGCCCCACGACCAGCGTCGACGTGCCGAGCTGCTCGACGTGCCGCGCCACCGGGCGGTTGAGTTCGAACTCGACGCGCTTCAACCCGGTCCGCGCCGCCGGCACCTCGTCGAACCGCAGCGTCGTGCCACCGCGCGACGCCACGACCGAGTCGCCTTCGGTGCGCACCGAGAAGCCGCCGACGCGCAGGAACGGCATGGTGTCGCGCAGGTCGGACCCGGTGACGGCGAACTGCAGGAAAGTGATGTCGCGCATCAGCTTGCGCTTGTAGGTGTCCGGCAGGTAGCGCTCGCGGCTGACGTCGCCGCGGAACTTCGGCGGACCCACCCGCGCGCGCGGGTCCTCGAGGTACTCGTCGCGGTACTCCATCGCCCAGGTGCCGAACCGCTCGTACGACTCGTGCAGGAACAGCGCGTCGAACCAGGGCACGTGCACGCCGTCGCCGAAGTCGCGGGTCTGGGTGAACTCGATCGGGTTCGACCCGGCCGCCGTCAGCTTCGCCTGGAGCTTCTCGACGTCCCCGTCGTGGTCCGTCGAGAGCGCGAGCCCCGCGCCACCGGGCTCGCCGTCCTTGCCGGGCACGTCACCGGGTCCGAAGACCTCCATGTAGCCCAGGTGGCCACGCAGGTAGCGCCCCGTCCACGACCTGCCGTCGGCGCCGGTCGTGGTGCGCACCTCGAAGTCCGCGAACTCCTTGAGGTAGCTGGAGTGCTCCACCGCGTCCGCCGTGGCGCGGTCGTACGTTCCCCATGCGTGGTTGTAGTACAACAACTGCCGTTCTCCCGCCTGTGCCGGACCCGCACCCGACACAACCAGAACTAGAGCCAAGATCAGGCAAGCAACACGTCGGATCCCCATAGATTCGATCGTAAAAACAACGCGCTCAAGCCGGACTCAAGCCGGACGAGGGGGACTTGGTGGTCAACGCCGCACGGTGGACGGTTCTCGCTCCGCTGCTCCAGGCCGTCACCGCGGGCCGCGACCTGCTCGACGACACGATCCGCCGGCTCGGCCAGGACGCCGTCGCGGACTGCCTGCTGGCCGAGATCGGCGACGACCACGACGTCTGCCTCGACCTCACCTTCGCCGACCGCACCACCTCCCACCTGCGCACCGACGCGGACGTGGTGGTCCGGCTCGACTTGGCCGACGCCGTGCGCGGCCTCTACGGCACCGGCGAACGGCCGTGGCCGAGCCTCGCCGTCAGCACGCCCGACCCCGGCCTGGACGAGCGCGGCGTCGCGGGCTGGTTCCACAGCCGCAAGGGGCTCGCGGACTCCGTGCAGCAGCTGCTGTCCGCGCTGCGACCCGGCCCCCGTGACCTCGGTGAGCTGGCCGTCGAGTTCGGCTCGGACAAGTGGGGCGACCTGCACTGGTACACGCAGCACTACGAACGGCACTTCGCCCGGCTGCGCGACGAGCCGGTGAAGGTGCTGGAGATCGGCATCGGCGGCTGGGACGCCCCGGACAGCGGCGGCGGCTCGTTGCGGATGTGGCAGCGGTACTTCCGGCGCGGCCTGATCCACGGGCTGGACATCGTGCCCAAGACCGTCACCGGCCCGCGGATCACGGCGATCCAGGGCGACCAGTCCGACGCGGCGTTCCTCGACCGGCTGGGCCGCGAGCTCGGGCCGTTCGACGTGGTCATCGACGACGGCAGCCACTTCAACGAGCACGTGCGGACGTCGCTGCACGCCCTGTTCCCGCACGTCCGCTCCGGCGGCCTCTACGTCGTGGAGGACCTGCAGACCGCGTACTGGCCGCGCTGGGGCGGCCACCCGAAGGCGACCGCCGGCACGTCGATGGGCCTGCTGAAGTCCTTTGTGGATGGCCTGAACCGGGCGGAGGTGGGTGATCCGCGCGGCGAAGGGACCTATCTGGAACGCAACATCAGCGGGATCACGTTCCACCACAACATCGCGTTCGTGGAGAAGGGCCGCAACGACGAGGAGGGCGGCCCGGCGTTCATGCGGACGCTTTGCTGAGCGCGTCCCAGGCCGGTGAGGTGGCACCGGCCGCGGCCATCGCCAGCGCGGTGATCTCCGGGTCCGCCACCGGCATCTGCGGCCTGCCCGCGAGCCACGCGGCCGCCCGCCTCGCCAGCGCGGGCAGCCGCGGGTCGTCCGGCGCGAACTCGAAGGCCTCGTCGTGGGCCAGGTAGATCTGCTGGAACTCGGGGTCCGCCAACGAGTCCACCTTGTCGGCCAGCCAGATCGCGGCCTCGTCCGGGGCGACGGCCTGCATCAGCACCCAGACCTCGCGTTCCAGCCGCACGCCGCGGTCGCTGACCCCCAGTTCCCGCAGCAGGTCCAGCATCGCGGTGGCCTGCGGGCCGACGACCAGCGCGTCCCCCGCCCGCAGCCGCACGACCCGTTGCCGCGCCTGCCGGATCTCCTCCTCGCGGCGGCGCAACGCCTCGTCGATCTCGCCGATCGCCGCGGCGAACTCGGCGGCCCCGGCGGTCAGCAACTCCTTCACGCGGGCGAGCGGCACCCCGGCCTCGGCGAGCGTGCGGATCTTCACCAGGTCGACCGCGTCCTGGGCCGCGTAGCGACGGTAGCCGGAGCGGTCGCGCCCGGGTTCGGGCAGCAGTCCCACCTTGTGGTAGTGCCGCACCGCCTTGATCGTCACGCCGGCGTACCGGGCGAGCTGGCCGATCGTGATCACCGCGGCATCATCGCACCCGGCCGAACACGCGTCCGGCGAGATCGACGCCGACGATCACGTCCTGAGCGTCCCGCGTGAAGAACCCGCGCTGGCCGCTGAACGCGCCACCGGTGATCACGTACTCGTCGCGCGGCAGCAGACCCAGCGGGAACGGCGCGTGGTCGGCCGGCAGCTCCACCTCGGCGGACGCCCGGATCTCCGGCCGGATCAGCACCTCCAGCACCAGCCCGTCCGATGAGTCCTCAATGGACATCACCATCGCGTCGTTGCCGTACCCGCCGACGACCTCGGCGGCCTTGGTGGAGTCGTACGGCAGCGGTTCGGGGTCGCGGTCGAGCAGCCCCGCGTGGTCCTCCAGCGCCTGCCGCACCACGGCCTGGTTGAACGGGATGCCGTCCGGCCCCTGGTTCGCGATCGACGCCACCGCGAACCCGAGCGACGGCACGACCAGCAGTTCGGCGAACTGCCCGTTCGACGAGCCGCCGTGCCCGAACGCCCGCACGCCGTCGATCTCGCGCAGGAACCAGCCGACGCCGATCGCGTCGCCGAGGTTGCTGCCGCGCAACACCGCCGTGGGTTCGCGCATCGCCGCGAGGTCGATCCCGTCGCCGTCACCGAGGTGGAACCGGGCCCACGCCAGCAGGTCCGCGACCGACGCCGCGATGCCGCCACCGGGGTTGTTGGCGCGCCAGTGCCGCCACGGCCGCGCCACCTCGCCCTTCTCGTGCCCGACGGCGAACCGCCGGGTCATCACGGCGTCCCGGTCGAAGTGGGTGTCGCCGAGCCCGAGCGGCTCCAGCAGCAACGACGCCACGGCCTGCTCGTAGGTCTGGCCGGTGACGTTCTCGATGATCCGCCCGGCCAGGTTGAACCCGGACTGGCTGTAGGACGGCCGCTCCCCCACCTCGCCGACGAGCTTGAGCGTCGCCAGTTCGCCTACGTGCCGGCGCAGCGCGTCGTCGCCCTCACCGGTGTCCACGAGCGTGCCCCAGTCGAGGCCGGACGTGTGGTTGAGCAGCTGCCGGACGGTGAACTCGCGGTCGTCCAGCAGCTCCAGCTCCGGCACGTACGTCCGCACCGGGGCGTCCAGCTCCACCCGGCCCCGCGCCACCAGCCGCATGATCGCGGTGGCGGTGTAGGTCTTGGTGATCGAGCCGAGCAGGAAGAGCGTGTCCTCGGTGACCGGCAACGGGTTCTCGACGCTGGTCACGCCGTGGGTGAAGTAGTGCGCGCGGCCGTCGTGGAAGACGCCCGCGGCGGCGCCGGGGACGGCGAAGCGGGCGGCGGTGCGGGCGAGGAAGTCGTTGTCCATGCCCACACCCTCGAACCTTGACCCAGGGTCAAGGTCAAGCGATGTCTTCGAGGAACTCCAGCACGTTCCGCGCGGCCGCCCGGACCCGCGGGTCGGGGTCGGTGACCAGTGGGCGGATGTGCGGGATGCCACCGGGATCACGCAGACGCCCGAACGCTTCGACGGCACGGACGCGCACCATGGCGTCGGCGTTGCGGGTGCCTGTCTCCAGGTAGAACCGGGACCATTCCGGCTTGTGCCCGAGCAGCCAGACGTACGCGCGCTCGATCACCGGTTCGGGCCTGGGCCACCGCTCCTCGCAGTCGATGCGCGCGAGGCCCCGCCCGGCGGCGTGCCTGGCCGCCCGCTCGGGGTGGTGGTTGAACAGGTGCCAGAGCGTCGGCACCGCCCGCTGGTCGCCGATGCGGGCCAGCGCGTCCGCCGCGACGGCCGCGTGTTCGGTGTCGCACAGGCGGATCAGCGTGATCACCGCACGTTCGTCGCCGAGCTCGGCCAGCACGCGAGCGGCCCGGTAACGCACGTGCACGTCCGGGTCGTCGCACGCGGCCAAGGCCACCGCGGTCACGTCGGCGCCGCCGGTTCTGCCGAGCGCCCGCAGCGCGGCCACGCGCACCTCCGCCTCGGCGTGACCGGCGAGTTGCGCCAGGGCCGGGCCCGCGGCGGGAGAACCGATCGAACCCAGCGCCTGGAGGAACGGGATCGGGTCCTCGGCGGCACGCGCCTGGTCGCACAATGGCCCCACGGCCTCCTCGACCTTCAGCGACCCCAGGGCCCGCGGAGCCTCGTATCGCCAGGCCGGGTCACCCAGCGCCTCGATCAGCCGGGGAACGACGCTGCTCGCGTTCCGGCTCAACCAGCGCCTGTCGTAACCCCACGGCACGTCCATGGGGTGGAAGAACCAGTCGTCCAACGCGGTCTCCGCCGCGGGGCCGCCGATCGCCAGCAGCCGCGACCGGGCTTCGCGGCGCACCCAGCGGCCGTCGTCCCCCGGCCTGAGCAAGGCCGTGCGCAGCGCCGCGATCTCGGCCTCGCCGCCCCCGCTCACCGCCTTGACCGCCTCAGCCGCCACCCAGAGCGGACCGTCGGCCACCTTGCGCAGCAGGCGTTCCCGGTCCAGCAGGCCGACCCGGCGCGCCGCCATCACCGCGACCATGGCCTCCCACGAGTCCTCGGAGTCCCACCACCGTTCGACGAGCCCGGCCACGACGGGGGTCGCCGGCCCGTCCAGTTCTTCGACCAGGGCGTGGATCGCCTGCCTGACCTCCGGCTCCGGCTGAGCCCGGTACCGGTCGAGCAGTTCCACTAACGTCGCGGCCGGGGTGTCGTCCCCCTGGGCCTGCGCGACAACACGCCATTGCGCGACGATCGCGGCACGCACCAGTTCACTGGCGCGCGCCACCCCGGCCGACTCGGGCCGGGACCGTCCGGGCGCCGTGCGCAGCGACTTCACCACCTGCCGGACCCGCAGGGACACGCCCTCGCTCTCCAGGTCCACCCCGGCGGCCGGAGCGGCGTGCAGCCAGGCCGCCTGGACTGCCAGCCTGCCGCCGCCGTTCTCCTCGACCCGGCGGACGACCTGCTCCAGCTCCTCCAGGAACAGCCCACCCCCGCGGGTGAGCTGTCCCCGGTGTGCCCGCCGTGCGATGCGCCTCGCCCTGCCGATCCCCATCGCACCATTCAACCCTGATCAGCGACCGATCTACGGGATCCAGTGGTTGCCGGACACCGTGATCATCACCTGCAGCTGGATGCTGGCACCGAAGTAGGTGTCAGTGGCGATCGGCGTGTTCACCATCTTGGTCCAGAGCGCGTCGAGCCACGCCTGGCTGCCGGGATCGGTCGTGGCCGCGACCGCGAACGGCGCGACGAACGCCGAGTCACCGCCGCTCTGGATCTGCGTGCCGCCCAGCTGGTAGCCGGTCGCGATCTTGTTCGGGTCGCCGCCGGTCTTGCCCTTGATCCAGGAGTTCATCTTCCTGGCCGCCGCCACCGACTTCGCGTCACCGGTCAGCGCCGCGTCCGCGCCGATCCGCCACGGGTCGCGGCAGGCGTTGTACCAGTACTTGCCGTCGTACTCGGCCTCCTCCAGCAGCTCTCCGACCGCGGGCTTGGGCGTGGTGTTGGTGTCCTGCACGAAGTCCGGCAACAGGCCGGTGTTCGGCGCGTACTTGGACTGGAGCTGGGCGATCAGGTCCTGGTGCTTGGCGCGGATCGTGTCCCACGCGCCGTCGCCGGTGGCGGTGCGGAACGCGCGGAAGTGGTCCGACATCCAGTCCGACGACCTCGACCCGTAGTACTTCCTGCTGTCGTCCGGACCCGACCAGTCGCCCATCAGCAGCAGGTTCGTGTTGGGGTTGACCAGGCTCTTCTTGATCGCGTTGATGTTCTTCACGGCGATCTGCCTGTAGTTGTACGTGCCGGCGCTGCCCCACTGCCTGTCGGCGAGCAGCAGGCCGTACGCGGTGTCCATGTCGCCGTCGGTCGCGCTGTCGCTGCCGTTGACGCTGCGGCAGGCCGTGTCCTGTTCGGAGGCGAGCAGGTCGGCGTTGTGCACGGACGGGTGCGCGAGCTTGTACTTCAGCAGGCCGTCGAAGATCTTCTTCGCGTCCGGGTCGGCGCCCGCCATCGTCGCGGTGATCACCATGCCGTAGCCCTGCGCCTCGGCCACGTACGGGAACTTCGCGTCCGGCGAGATGACCTGGTACCAGCCGTTGCCGCAGTTCTGCTTGACGAACGCGGCCTTCCAGCGCTGGTAGTAGTCCACGATCCTGGCGTCCAGAGTGGACGTGCTGCCGGACGGGCGCAGCGTGCCCGCCGCGTACGGCGTCTTCCTGCTGCCGAACGGGTAACCGAGCCCGGTCTGCGGAGGCGTCGTCGTGGTCGTCGTGGTGGTGGTCGTCGTCGGCGGGGTGCCACCGGAGACGCCGTAGACCTCGAGCTCCCACAGCGAGTAGCCGTACGTGGTGCCGCGCGCCGTTCCGTACATGCGGACGTAGCGTCCCGCCCCGGACAGCGTCAGGTCGTCGGTGCCGCCGTCACCGCTGGTGGTCGAGTAGACGTCGGTCCACGCCGAGCCGTCCGCGGAGATCTGGATCCGGTACGACTTCGCGTACGCGGCCTCCCAGTTGAGCTTCACGCGGCTGATCGAGTGCGCCGAGCCGAGATCGACCCGCAGCCACTCCGGGTCGTTGCCCTCCGCCGAGGCCCAGCGCGTCGACGTGCTCCCGTCGACCGCCTTGCCGGCCTCGAACCCGCTGGCCTCGACCGACGAGGCCGTCACGGCCTTGCCGCGCGAGACCAGCGGGTCCGCCGCCGACGCGATGGTTGTTCCGGCGACGAGGAGGCCGAGCACGAGCCCGGCCGCCCCGAATGCCATCTTCCTGCCGCCCACGACCGCCTCCAGCAATTGGTTAACAAAACTGCCAATGCGAGTTGGAGGGGACGGTAGGCAGGCGTCTGCGCAGCTCACAAGAGGTACGCCCGCTTGTTGCGCGTTCGAACAGCACGGCCGGCGGAGGGTTCTCCGCCGGCCGCCGTGCTACGGCACCCAGTGGTTGCCGGTCACCGTGATCATCACCTGCAGCTGGATGCTCGCGGAGAAGTAGCTGCCGCCGTCGATCGGCGTTTGCAGCATCTTGTTCCACAACGCGTCGAGCCACACCTGACTGCCCGGATCGGTGGCGGCCACCACCGCGAACGGCGCGAAGAACGCGGCGGCGCTGCCACCGGAGATCTGCGTGCCGTTGAGCTGGTACCCCATCGCGATGCCGTTGGGGTTGCCGCCGGTCTTGCCCTTGACCCAGGTGTTGAGCTTGCGGGCCGCCGCCAGCGACTGCGAGTCCCCGCTGGTCACCGCGTCCGCGCCGATGCGCCACGGCACCCGGCAGGCGTTCCAGTAGTACTTGCCGTCGTTGACGCTCTCCAGCACCTGCCCGGCAGGAGGCCGCGGCGAGGAGTTCGTGTTCTCCACGAAGTCCGGCAGCAACCCGGTGCCGGGCGCGTAGTTCTGCTGGAGCTGCGCGATGACGTTCTGGTGCGCGCCGCGAATCGTGTCCCACGCCCCGTCCCCGGTCGCCTTCCGGAACGCCCGGAAGTGGTCGACCATCCAGTCCGAGGACCGCGACAGGTAGTAGTACTGGTCCCCCGCGCTCGACCAGTCACCCAGCTTGAGCAGGTTGGTCTGCGGGTTGACCTCGCTGGCCTTGATGGCGTTGATGTGCCGGACCGCCAGCGACTTGTAGTCGTACGTCCCGGAACTGCCCCACTGCCGGTCGGCGAGGAGCAGCCCGTAAGCCACGTCCATGTCGCCGTCGGTGGCGCCGTCCCCGCCGTTGACGCTGCGGCAGTTCACGTCCTGCTCGGCGGCCAGCAGGTCCCGGTTGATCGACGAGGGGTGGTCGATCTTCCACTTGACCAGCCCGTCGAAGATCTTCCTGGCGTCCGGGTCCGCCCCGGCCATCGTCGCGACGACGACCATGCCGTACCCCTGCGCCTCGGCCACGTACGGGTGGTCGGCATCGGGCGAGATCACCTGGTACCAGCCGTTGCCGCAGTTCTGCCGCACGAACGCCGACTTCCACCGCTGGTAGTAGTCCACCACCTGGGCGTCCAAAGTGGACGTGCTGCCGGACGGCCGGAGGATCCCCGCCGCGTACGGCTGCTGCCGGCTGCCGAACGGCACCGCGACCCCGGTGGGCGGCGGCGTGCCGTCACCCACCCCGTAGACCTCGAACTCCCAGAGCGAATAACCCCACTCCGTACCCCGAGTCGTCCCGAGCACGCGGACGTACCGCCCGTTGCCCGACACGGTCAGGTCGTCGACGCCACCGTCACCGGCGCTGGTCGTGAACACGTCGGTCCACGCGCCACCGTCGGCGGAGGTCTGCACCCGGTACGCCCTCGCGAACGCCGCCTCCCAGTTCAGCCGCACGCGGCTGACCGAGTGCGCCGACCCGAGGTCGACCCGGATCCACTCCTGGGCGGTGCCCAGAGCCGAGGCCCACCGGGTACCGGTGTTGCCGTCGACCGCCTTGTCCGGCTCGTACCCGGACGCCTCCACGGAGGAGGCCGTCGTCGCCTTGCCGCGGGAGACCAGCGGATCCGCCGCCGAAGCGCTGGTCGTCCCTGCCGCGAGGAGCGTCAATGCGAGCGCTCCCACCATCAATCTGCTGCTCACAACCACCTCTTGCCCATTGGGTAACAAAGCTGCCTGATCGCAGACGGCCGCAGATTAGGCGGCGGGTCACCCCCGGACAAGAGGTACGTACCAGTTGTCCTGGACAAAACGGAGACCGGAACGAGTTCCAGCCGTTCCGGTCAGGAGGGAGGAGGTGTGAGTTCGCCGAGCGCCGACCCGGCCGGGCTCAGCCCCAGACCTCCCGGGCCGCCTCGGCGACCGAGGCGGCCTGCGCGTACCCGGCCTCAGCGGCCGCCCGCCGCCGAGCCGGGTCCAGCAGGTTCGGCCCGATGGCGGCCAACGCCTCCCGGTCAGGACTCACCACCACCGAAGGCACCCCGAGGCGAGCCGCCTGAGCACCGGGCGAAGCAGCCGCACTGACAGCCCTGGTCAACGGCGCGACCACCACGACCCGCTCGTACCCAGCGGCGAGGTCCACGTTGGCCACGGACCGCATCCCGCCGTCCATGTACCGGCTCCCGTTCACGGTGACGGGCGGCCACACCAACGGCACCGCACAACTGGCGGCCACCGCGGACACCAGCGGTACCCCGCTGTCCCGGTCGAACGCCACGAACTTCCCGCTCACCGCGTCCACCGCCGTGACCTTCAACGCCCGCTCAGGCCAGTCCTTGATGGACAGACGGGAGTCGAACACGGCGAGCCGGGACTCCTCCGACGGCGTGGAGGCCTTCAAGGCCGCCCGTCCCAACCGGGCCCGCTTGGCCGCGGCCGACCCCGGCATCACGTAGGAAAGCGCGTACCGCGCCACCATCCACGCGGTCAACCGAGCCGGAATCTCCGCCTCGGGCGGGAGCAGCTGGCCCGCGTACAGGTCGGACAGCACCCCACCCCCGGCCACCTCCGCGGCCACCACGGAACCCGCCGAGGTGCCGACGAAGAGGTCGGCGGCCACCAGGTCGACACCCTGCTCAGCCAGCCCGTGCAGAATCCCTGTCTCCCAGGCGATCCCGGTGACACCCCCGCCACCCAGCACCAACGCGCGTCGTCCAGTCACGGCACCATCCTGGCACGCGGGTGACCATCCTATGGAGTGAGACGAGTTCCTGGTGTTTGGTCCAGATTGGTAGCCTTGACAGCTGAAACCGAGAAGCGCTGCAACGGGCCAGCAAGCCTGCCACGCTCGGCTTCGTTCCACCACGGACAAGGGCGCTTCCGGACATCTTCGGGAGCGCGCGTGAGTGGACTCAAGTCCTTGCTGGACCAGCGGATCGCCGTGCTGGATGGCGCCTGGGGCACGATGTTCCAGCAGGCGAAGCTCGCTCCGAGCGACTACTACGGCACCGAGTACGCGGACCACGTCCCGGACGTGGCGGGCGACCCCGACCTGCTCAACCTGACGCGCCCCGACCTGGTCCTCGACGTGCACCGGCAGTACCTGCGGGCCGGCGCCGACATCACGACGACCAACACGTTCACCGCCACCTCGATCGGCCAGGCCGACTACGGGCTCGAGCACAAGGTCCGCGAGATGAACCTCGCGGGCGCGCGGCTCGCCCGGCAGGCCGCGGACGAGTTCGGCGGCAGGTTCGTCGCCGGGTCGGTCGGGCCTCTCAACGTCACCCTGAGCCTGTCCCCCAAGGTCGAGGACCCGGCGTACCGGGCCGTCACGTTCGAGCAGGTGAAGGCCACCTACGTCGAGCAGATCGACGCGCTCCGCGAGGGTGGCGTCGACCTGCTGCTGATCGAGACGATCTTCGACACGCTCAACTGCAAGGCCGCCATCGCCGCCGCCCGCGAGGTGGCGCCGGACCTGCCGCTGTGGATCTCGGTCACGATCGTCGACCTGTCCGGCCGCACGCTGTCCGGGCAGACGGTCGAGGCGTTCTGGGACTCCATCGCGCACGCGAAGCCGCTGGTCGTCGGCGTGAACTGCTCGCTGGGCGCCGAGGAGATGCGGCCGCACGTCACGGACCTCGCGCGGCTCGCCGACACCTACGTCGCCTGCCACCCCAACGCCGGGCTGCCCAACGCGTTCGGCGGGTACGACCAGACGCCGGACGAGACCGCGGCGCTGCTGAAGGACTTCGCGGGCAACGGCATCGTCAACGTCGTCGGCGGCTGCTGCGGCACCTCCCCCGCGCACATCAAGGCCATCGCCGACGCCGTCCAGGCCGAAACGAGGCGCGACGTCCCGCAGGCGCGGCACACCACCCGCTACAGCGGCCTGGAGACGTTCGAGATCGGGCCCGACACCGGGTTCGTGATGATCGGTGAGCGCACCAACGTCACCGGGTCGGCCAAGTTCCGCCGGCTCATCGAGGCCGACAACCACCAGGCAGCGCTGGACGTGGCGCTGGAGCAGGTGCGCGGCGGCGCGAACCTGCTCGACGTCAACATGGACGCCGACCTGCTCGACGGCGAACAGGCCATGACGACGTTCCTCAACCTCATCGCCACCGAACCGGAGATCGCCCGCATCCCGGTCATGATCGACAGCTCCCGGTGGACCGTGCTGGAAGCCGGGCTGCGGTGCGTGCAGGGCAAGGGCGTGGTCAACTCGATCAGCCTCAAGGAGGGCGAGGAGCCGTTCCTGCAGCAGGCCCGCACGATCCGCGACTACGGCGCCGGTGTCGTCGTGATGGCGTTCGACGAGACGGGCCAGGCCGACACGACCGACCGCAAGGTCGAGATCTGCGCACGGGCGTACGACCTGCTCACGCAGACGGTCGGCTTCCCGGCCGAGGACATCATCTTCGACCCGAACGTGCTCGCGGTCGCGACCGGCATCGAGGAGCACAACGGCTACGCCAAGGCGTTCATCGACGCGCTGCCGCGGATCAAGGAGCGATGTCCGGGGGTCCGCATCAGCGGCGGCATCTCGAACCTGTCGTTCTCCTTCCGCGGCAACGACGTGGTCCGCGAGGCGATGCACTCGGCGTTCCTGTTCCACGCCGTCAAGGCGGGCCTCGACATGGGCATCGTCAACGCCGGCCAGCTCGTCGTCTACCAGGACATCCAGGCCGAGCTGCTCGAACTGGTCGAAGACGTCATCTTCAACCGCCGCGAGGACGCGACGGACCGGCTCGTCGCGCACGCCGAGACCGTCAAGGGCCCCGGCCAGAAGCGCGTCGTCGACCTGTCGTGGCGCGAGGCCCCGGTCGCCAAGCGGCTGGAGCACGCGATCCTGCACGGCGTCGTCGACTTCATCGAGGACGACACCGAGGAGGCCCGCCAGGCGCTGCCCCGGCCCCTCGACGTCATCGAGGGCCCGCTGATGGACGGCATGAAGGTCGTCGGCGACCTGTTCGGCGCCGGCAAGATGTTCCTGCCGCAGGTCGTGAAGAGCGCCCGCGTGATGAAGCGCGCCGTCGCGTACCTCGAGCCGTTCATGGACGCCGAGCCGAAGGCGACCGCGGGCGGCAACGGCAAGGTCGTGCTCGCCACGGTCAAGGGCGACGTCCACGACATCGGCAAGAACATCGTCGGCGTCGTGCTGGGCTGCAACAACTACGAGGTGATCGACCTCGGCGTGATGGTGCCCGCCGCGAAGATCCTCGACACCGCGATCAAGGAGCACGCCGACGTCATCGGCCTGTCCGGGCTGATCACGCCGTCGCTGGACGAGATGGTGTCGGTCGCCGAGGAGATGCAGCGGCGCGGCATGAAGGTGCCGCTGCTGATCGGTGGCGCCACGACGTCCAAGCAGCACAACGCCGTGAAGATCGCCCCGGTCTACGACGAGCCGGTCATCCACGTGCTGGACGCGTCCCGGGTCGTCGGCGTCGTGTCCGACCTGCTGGACGACAAGCGCGCCCACGACCTGAACCTGTCGAACCGCGCCGAACAGGCCCGGTTGCGCGAACAGCACGAAAACCGCAAATCGGTTCCGCTGCTCAAGCTCGAAGAGGCCCGCGCGAACGCGGAGAAGGTGGACTTCTCCGAAACGCCGACGCCGGAATTCACCGGAACTCGCGTGATGACCCCGACGCTGGCGGAACTGCGCGAGTTCATCGACTGGACGTTCCTGTTCCTCGCCTGGGAGGTCAAGGGCAAGTTCCCGGCGATCCTGGAAAACCCGGTCGCGCGGGAACTGTTCGACGACGCGACGGCGTTGCTGGACGAAATCATCGCGGGCGAATCGTTCGAGGCGAAGGGCGTGTACGGGTACTGGCCCGCGCATTCCGACGGCGACGACATCCTGCTCGACAACGGCGTGCGAATCCCGATGCTGCGCCAGCAGACGCAGAAGCCGTTGTCGCGCCCGAACCGGTGCCTCTCCGACTACGTGGCCCCGGAAGGCGACCACGTCGGCGGGTTCGCCGTCACGATCCTCGGCGCGGAGAAACTGGCCGCGAAGTACGAGGCGCAGAACGACGACTACCGCGCCATCATGGTGAAGGCGCTGGCAGACCGGCTGGCCGAGGCGTTCGCCGAGTGGATCCACCTGCGGGCGCGGCGCGACTGGTTCGAGCCGGACGCCCAGCCGGAACTCGCCGACCTGCACGCCGAGAAGTTCCGCGGCATCCGCCCTGCCCTGGGCTACCCGGCCTGCCCCGACCACACGGTGAAGCGCGAACTGTTCGACCTGTTGAACGCCGAGCAGGAAATCGGGATCGGGCTCACTGAATCGTTTGCGATGAACCCGGCGGCGAGCGTGAGCGGCCTGATCTTCCAGCACCCGGAGGCGAAGTACTTCACCGTCGGACGGCTGGGGCGAGACCAGGTCGAGGACTACGCGAACCGGTACGGCAAGCCGCTGCGCGAAGTCGAGCAGTGGCTGCGCCCCAACCTCGGTTACGAACCCGCCTGATCGGTTCCGCGACGTGAAAGCGCTTGCCGGTATCGGTAGGCGTCATCCCGGTTTGGCACCAAGCGTTGTAGGCTCAGCCGCTCTGGAGATCAATCCATCTCGTGACGAGCCCGAGGTCATCCATGCGAGCTGCGGCGCTGGTGCTGGGTCTGGTGCTGGTGGCGGGGTGCGGTGACGCCACCGGTTCCCAGGCGCTGCCGCACGTGGCTTTCGTGGTCAAGCGGACCGGTGGCTCGTTCGCGCAGGAGATGACCAGCGGCTTTCACGAGGGCGTCAACCGCGTCGGCGGCGTCAGCGCGACGGTCACCGGCCCTCGCGGGCAGGACGGGCACAAGGAAGTCGAGTTGTTCCGGGATTTGACGAGCGCCGCGAAAGGCGGAATCGCCGTCGCGACGTCCGAACCCGCGCTGATGGCCCCGTCCATCGGTGAGGCGCTCGACCGGCACGTCGCGGTGGTCGGGGTGGACACGCGGCTCACCGCGAGTTCCGGAGTGAGGCTGCACATCGGTAACGACGACTACGAACTGGGCGAAAAGCTGGCTGACGAGTTGATGCGCCGATTGCCCTCGGACGCGACCGGAACGGTGGTGTTGGGAAACACCGCGCCGGGACTCGCCGGGTTCGACGACCGGGCAGAGGGAATCCGGGGTCGATTCGCAGAAAAGCTACCGGGGGTAGTGGTGCTGGGCCCGTTCGACACGCAACGTGACGACGCCGCGAATCGCGACGCGTGGAAACGTCTCGTGGCCGCGAATCCGAACGCCCTCGCGTTCGTTGGTACCGGCGACTGCGACGGCGTGAACCTCGCCGCGTTGAGAACCGAGAAGTCGGCGAGGTGGCTGGTGGGCGGGTTCGGGGTCGACCCGAGAACGTTGCAGGCGGTGCGGGACGGCGCGATGGTGGCGTCCATCTCGCCGGAGCACTACCTCAAGGGCGCTGTGGCAGGCTGGCTCCTGGCTCGGCACGCCCAGGGTGGGGAGCCGCTGCCGCAGGGCTGGATCGAGACGCCGGGGCTCACGGTCACCACCGGGAACCTGGACCAGATCCTGCACCGGCAGGAGTCGGAGAAGGCCCGCAAGGATTTCTTCCAGCCTCAGATCGACAGCTTCGTCGAGGATCCGGCGAGCTGGGTGCGACCGTTGGAGCAGGCACGGTGAGCTTTTGGGAGGGCCGCGCCACCGCACGGGTGGCGACGGTGGGGCTGACGTTGGGACTGCTGGTCCTGGCCGGGCTGGCGCTGTGGAGCAGCATCAGCGCCCGGTCCACGACCGCGCACGTCCGCGAGCTCAACGAGACCAGCGAGCGCTGGGCCCGCGTGCTGGAGCACATCAACGTCGCCGACAACGCGTTGAGCGACATCCGGCTGGCGCGGACCGAGCAGACGGTCCAGCCGCTGCAGAACTCCGTCGCGTCAGCGCGACCGGACCTCGAGTGGCTGCTCACCAACGGCTCGCCGACCGACAAGCAGGAGGCGGGCCGGCTGCTGACGCTGTACGACCAGAGCACGGACATGCTGCGCGAGGTCGTCGCCGGCACCGACCCGTTGCAGGCGGACCAGGCCGCGCTCGCGCACTCGTCGCTCAAGCGCCAGATCTCCTCGACGATCGGGGTGCAGCGCCTCGACACCAACGAGTACCTGCGCACGGCCGACGCGAAGAACGCCCAGCTGCGGATCGCGCAGATCGTGGTGTTCGTGCTGGACGCGGCCCTGGTCGGGTTGTTCGGCATGATCCTGCTCGGCCAGCGCCGGATGATCCTGCGCCAGGCCGCGAAGAACGAGCACGAGGCGCACCACGACACCCTGACGGGCCTCGCGAACCGGGCGTTGCTCGCGCGGCGGATGGAAGAGGCCGTCGAGAAGGCGCGCAAGAAGGACGAGCCGCTGGCGTTGCTGATCGTGGACCTGGACAGGTTCAAGGAGGTCAACGACTCCCTCGGCCACCACACCGGTGACCTGCTGCTGCGCCAGGTGGCGCACCGCCTGTCGTGGGCCGTGCGCGACACGGACCTCGTGGCACGGCTGGGCGGCGACGAGTTCGCGGTGCTGCTGCCGGGTGTCGGCTCGGCGGAGAACGCGAGCATGGTCGCGGAGAAGATCCTGCAGGCGCTGGCGATGCCGGTGACGCTGGAGGGCCTGGAGCTCGAGATAGCGGGCAGCGTCGGCGTGGCGCTGTGCCCGTCGGACTCCGGCGACGGCCACGAGCTGCTGCGGCACGCGGACATCGCGATGTACGCGGCCAAGCGCGAGAAGTCCGGTGTGGCCGTGTACGACGCGCGTCTGCACGAACGCGGCGCCGCGCACCTCACGGCCGTCACGGAACTGCGCCACGCGATCGACCGCGGCGAGCTGTTCCTGCACTACCAGCCCAAGGCACTGGCGAACACGGGCGCGGTGTGCGGTGTCGAGGCGCTGGCCCGCTGGCAGCACCCGACCCGCGGTCTGGTGCGGCCGGACGAGTTCATCCCGATCGCCGAGGAGAACGGCCTCATCGAGCCGCTCACCCGGTACGTGATCGACGCGGCCCTGCGGCAGTGCCGGTCGTGGTCGGACGCGGGCTGGGAGGTGCCGGTCTCGGTGAACGTGGGCGCGGCCTGCCTGCACCACACGGAGTTCCCCGGCGACGTGGCCGACCTGATCAAGCGGCACGGCCTGCCGGCCCGCCTGCTGACGCTGGAGATCACCGAGTCCGCGATCATCTCGGACCCGGACCGCGCGGTGGAGGTGTTGCGCGGCCTGACCGAACTGGGCGTGCGGCTCTCGATCGACGACTTCGGCACCGGCTACTCGTCGATCTCGTACCTGCGCAGCATGCGGGTGCACGAGATGAAGCTCGACCGGTCGTTCGTCACGCACATGTGCACCGACGCCGGCGATTCGGCGATCGTGCACGCCCTGGTGGCGCTGGCCCGCAACTTCGGCCTGCAGGCCGTCGCGGAGGGCGTGGAGGACCAGGACACCTGGACCGCGCTGGCCGAGGCGGGCTGCGACGTGGTGCAGGGGTACTTCCTCAGCGAGCCGCTGCCCGCCGAGGAAGTCGTGTCCTGGCTCGGTGACCGGGCCGCGGCTCACGCGTAAGGATCGGTGTCCCGCCACTGGTCGATGAACGGCTGCATGAACTCGACCATGGCGGGGAGCTGGTCCGCCACCGACAGGTAGGCGAGCACGCGGATCGCGCCGATGGCGTTGACGAACCTGAGCACCTCCTTGTCGAGGTCGCGCAGGCCGTTCCTGCTCGCGCCCCGGTTGTAGGCGGCTTCGTACTCCGGGCCGAGGCCGCCGAGGTCCCACTCGACCGGGCCGCGGGTGATGAGTTCGAAGTCGGAGAACAACGGGCCGTTGGTGCTCGCGAAGATGTTCGCGGGCGGCGAGTCGCCGTGGATGGGCTGCAGGTCGATGCCGGGGAACCGCTTGCGGAACTCGGCCTCGTCGCTCGCGAGCGGTTCCAGGACCTCCCACTCGGCTCGTGCCCTGGCGAGGTCCTCTGCGCTCACGATGTCGAGCCCTGCCAAGCGTTGCAGGCCTTCCCGGACGAACTGGGGTTCGGCCGACGACAGGAAGTCGAGCTCGCCGGGGTAGTCCCGCAGCGCCTTGTGCAGGTCGGCGGTCAGCTCGGCGTTCTTGACGTAGTCGGGTTCCTTCGACCTGTCCTCGTCGGTGAACGGCCAGAACGTGATGGAGAAACCGTTCTTCCGCACCGGTGTGCGCTCGACGAGCGGGCTCGGCGGGATCACCGGGGTGCCCTGGTCGTGCAGCCACTGCGCGACGTCCAGTTCCCGCTGTTGCCTCTTGGCCAGGCTTTCCGGGGTCGTGGTGTGCGGCAGCACGGTCGGGATGCGGGCCACGACCGGCGACGGCGCGAGGTGCACGACGACGGAGAACAGTTCGTAGAGGACCTTGCCCTCGGTGATCTCCAGGCCGAGTTCGCGACCGGCTTCGACCGCGGCCCGCGTGGCCGCCTCCGTGCGGTGGGCGATGTCTTCAGGGGTCGCGAAGGTTGACATGGCACGATCGTGTCACGAAACCGCAGCCCCTCGCAGATCATTTACGGTGGGCGACATGGCTGACCGTCACCTGATCGACGTCCACGTCCTGCTCGTCCGTGACGGCTCGGTGTTGCTGTCGCGGCGGCGTGATCCCGATCCGAGGTTCGACGGGTGCTGGCACCTGCCGTCCGGCAAGCTCGACGCCGGTGAGTCGGTGGTCGCGGCCGCCGTGCGGGAGGCGAAGGAGGAGGTCGGGGTGGTGATCGACCCCGCCGACCTGCGGCACGTGCACACCTCGCACGCCAACGGGTTCGGGGTGGAGCCGCGGCTCGGGTTGTACTTCGAGGTGCCGCGGTGGAGCGGGGAGCCGGAGAACCAGGAGCCGGAGAAGTGTTCGGAGCTGGGGTGGTTCGGGCTGCGGGAGCTGCCGGAGAACATGATCGGGTACCCGGCGGCGGGGATCGCGGGATATCTGGCGGGAGAGGCGTTCGGGGTCGTCGGCTGGTGACGGCGGGCGGGTGGCGGGCACGACCGGGCTCGCGTTCCCGGAACAGCGGGTGGAGATCAGGTTCGTCGCCCGCGTGTGACGGACGGGTTACCGTGAACGGATGGCACTCGTGCACCCGCCCGGCCTGACCAGGTTCCGGACGCACGACCTGCCCGGTGCGCGCAGGCTGGCCGGGTGGGAGCAGCACAACGCCCGCGCCCTGGTCGGCCTGCGGGTCACCGCGGACCGGCCGTTCGAGGGCACCGAGGTGAACCTGACGCTGCCGAAGCTGCAGGTGGCGCGGGTGACCGGGTCGCCGCACGCCGTCGACAGGGACGTCCGGCAGATCGCCGAGCACCCCGCCGACGGCGTCGTCGTCTACTTCTCGCTCGCCGGGCGGAGCACGTTCGAGCACCGGGGCGGCACCGACCACGTCGTCCCCGGCCAGGCGCTGGTGCTCGACGCCGACCGGCCGTTCCGGCGGGAGTTCTCCGACGGCCTCACCGAACTCGTGCTGAAGGCGCCGCGCCGGGGTCCCGTGACACCGCAGTTGTTCGGTTTCCGGACCAACGCGCACGCGTTCGCGCTGGTCAACGCGCTGACCGGGGCGTTGCGCGGGCCTGCCGACTGGGACGGGCTGGAGAGCACGGCCGCCGCGCTGCTGGACTCGCTGCTGGGCGCCCGCACGCCGGCCGCCGACCTGGCCGCCGCGCACGCGTTCATCGAGGCCCACCTGCACGAACCGGAGCTGTGCGCGCAGCGGATCGCGGGCGCGATCGGCTACTCGGACCGGCACCTGTCGCGGTTGTTCGCGAGGTCGGGGCAGAGCGTCCCGCAGGCGATCCTGAACGCCCGCCTCGACGCGGCCCGGAGGATGCTCGCCGAACCGGTCCCGCTGGCCGAGGTCGCGGCCAGGACCGGGTTCGTCTCGCAGGCGCACTTCTCCCGCACGTACCGGGCGCGGTTCGGCGTGACGCCGAGGCAGGACCGGGCGGCGCTGAAGTTTTTGCCTGTTTCCGCCACGTGACGCGTACGGGCCACCGACGAGGAAGTTGACCTGTCACCGTTCTCGGCATGGTGACCTTCGTCGAGACCGATGTGGTGATCGTGGGGTCCGGCCCTGCCGGGGCCTCCGCGGCGTTGTTCCTGTCCACCCTGGGCGTTCCGAACATCATGATCACGAAGTACCGGTGGACCGCGAACACGCCCCGTGCGCACATCACCAACCAGCGCACGATGGAGATCCTCCGCGACGTCGGCGTCGAGAGCCAGGTGCTCGCCGACGCCACCCCGCACGACCAGATCGGTGACACGGTGTTCTGCACGTCGATCACCGGCGAGGAGATCGGCCGCATCCTCACGTGGGGCACCCACCCCGCGCGGCACGCCGACCACGTGCTCGCGTCACCGTCGATGAACTGCGACATCCCGCAGACGTACCTGGAGCCGATCCTGGTCCGCAACGCCACGGAACGCGGCACCCTCACCCGGTTCAGCACCGAGTACCTGGGGCACGAGCAGGACGCGGACGGCGTGACCGTGCGGGTGCTCGACCGGACGACCGGGCACGAGTACGAGATCCGGGCCAGGTACCTGATCGGCGCGGACGGCGCGCGCTCCGCCGTGGCCGCCGACCTGGGCCTGCCCTACGAGGGCGAGATGGACATCGCGGGCTCGATGAACATCACGTTCAAGGCGGACCTCTCCGACCTCTGCCGGCACCGGCCCTCGGTGCTGTACTGGGTGATCCAGCCGGGCGCGAACGTCGGTGGCATCGGTGCCGGGCTCGTGCGGATGGTGCGGCCGTGGAACGAGTGGCTGATCGTGTGGGGCTTCGACCTCGCGCAGGGCGTGCCCGAGGTGAGCGAGGACGACGCGTTGCAGATCGTGCGCAACCTCGTCGGTGATCCCGCGCTGGACGCCGAGATCACCGGGATCTCGTTGTGGGGCAACAACGAGCAGTACGCGACGCGCCTGCACCGCGGCCGGGTGTTCTGCGCCGGGGACGCCGTGCACAAGCACCCGCCGTCGAACGGCCTCGGCTCCAACACCTCGATCCAGGACTCGTACAACCTGGCGTGGAAGCTCGCGCTGGTGTTGAACGGACAGGCTGGAAGCTCTTTGCTGGACACCTATTCCGACGAACGCGCGCCCGTCGCGCGCCAGATCGTGACGCGTGCCAACAGGTCCGCCCGTGAGTTCGGTGCGTTGTTCGAGGCCTTGGGGTTGGACGCCTCTCAGTCGGCGGCCGAGATGGACGCGCGGATCGAGGAGCGCAAGGACAGCAGCCTTGCCGGGGCGGCCAAGCGCGCGGCCGTGCGGGAGGCGATGGAACTGAAGAACTACGAGTTCAACGCCCACGGCGTGGAGATGGGTCAGTCGTACGTGTCGCGTGCCGTCGTGGGTGATGGTTCCGATCGTCCTGAGCCGTCGCGCGATCCGGAGTTGTACTACGAGCCGTCGACCTGGCCCGGTGCCCGGCTGCCGCACGCCTGGGTCGGGGACAGCCGCCGCAAGGTCTCGACGCACGACCTGGTGCCGTACGGGCGGTTCACGCTGCTGACCGGGATCACCGGCGAGGCCTGGGCGGACGCGGCGCAGAAGGCCGCCGACCGGCTGGGCATCGCGTTGCAGACCGTGATCATCGGGCCGGGCCGTGAGGTCACCGACCTCTACTTCGACTGGTCGCGGCTGTCCGGTGTGGACGAAGACGGAGCGGTGCTGGTGCGGCCGGACAAGCACGTCGCCTGGCGTGCTCCCTCGTTGCCCGCGGACCCGGAGGCCGAGCTGATGACCGTCCTGACGTCGGTGCTGGACCGGGAGGAGACCGCATGAACTGGCAGCACACCACCTTGGGCCAGCGCGTGCTGTTCGGCACCGGCACGGCCGCCGCCGACCTCGCGGCCGAGGTCGACCGGCTCGGTGCGCGGCGGGTGCTGCTGATCTCCAGCGAACCCGTCGCCGCCGAGGTGGCCGCGAAGATCGACGTGGCCGCGCACTGCACGGACGTGGCACCGCACGTACCGGTCGAGAACGCCGAACGGGCGCGTGCGCTGGCTCTGGACTCCGGCGCGGACCTGCTGGTGAGCATCGGCGGCGGTTCCACGACCGGTCTGGCCAAGGCGATCGCGCTGACCACCGGCCTGCCGATCGTCGCCGTGCCGACCACCTACGCGGGTTCCGAGGCGACCGACGTGTGGGGCCTGACCGAGGCGTCGCGCAAGACCACCGGCGCGGACGACCGGGTGCTGCCGAAGACCGTCGTCTACGACGCCGCCCTGACCGCGTCCCTGCCCCGTGCGCTGGCCGTCGCCTCGGGCTGCAACGCGCTGGCGCACTGCGTCGACTCGATGTGGGCGCCCCGCACCGACCCGATCAACCAGGCGCTGGCGTTGGAGGGCATCCGGGCGCTGAGTGCCGGCCTGCGTCAGGACGCCCGCGAGCAGATGCTCTACGGCGCCTACCTGGCCGCGGTGGCGTTCGCGTCGGCCGGATCCGGCCTGCACCACAAGATCTGCCATGTCCTGGGCGGCGCCTACAACGTGCCGCACGCCGAGACGCACGCGGCGATCCTGCCGTACGTGCTGGCGTTCAACACCCCTGCGGCACCCGAGGCGGCTGCCCGCATCCGCGAGGCGCTGGGCGGCAGCCTGATCGACCTCTACGACTCGGTCGGCGCCTCGCACGTGCTGCACGGCGTCCCGGACGTGCGCGAGGCGGCTGCACTGATCCTGCCGTCCGTTCCCCCGTCGAACCCCCGCGCCGTCACCGAGGACGACCTGATCTCCCTGCTCGCCGCCGCCCAGGCGGGCCAGAACCCGGATGGAGTGCCGGCATGACCACCGCCCAGCAACGAGTCGAGGAGCAGCTGATCACGGACGTGCTGGCCTCGTTCGCCCGCACCCCCGACCCCCGGTTGCGCGAGCTCATGGAGGCGCTCGTCCGGCACCTGCACGCGTTCATCCGCGAAACCCGCCTCACCGAGGCGGAGTGGACGCGCGCGATCGAGTTCCTCACCGCCGTCGGCCACATCACCGACGACAAGCGGCAGGAGTTCATCCTGCTGTCCGACGTCCTGGGCGCCTCGATGCAGACCATCGCCGTCAACAACGAGGCCTACGAGAACGCCACGGAGGCAACGGTCTTCGGCCCGTTCTTCGTCGAGGAGTCACCGCTGGTGGGCATCGGCGGCGACATCGCGGGCGGCGCGGCCGGAACCCCGTGCTGGGTCGAGGGAACCGTCCGCGACACCGCCGGCAACCCGCTGCCGGGCGCGAGGATCGAGGTGTGGGAGGCCGACGAGGACGGCTTCTACGACGTCCAGTACACCGACGCACGCGTGGCGGGCCGCGGCCACCTGTTCTCCGGCGACGACGGCGGGTTCGGCTTCTGGTGCGTGCAGCCCACCCCGTACCCGATCCCGCACGACGGCCCGGTCGGCGCGCTCCTCGACGCCGTCGACCGCTCCCCCGTGCGGGCCGCACACCTGCACTTCATGGTGTCGGCCACCGGCTTCCGCACGTTGGTCACGCACATCTTCGTCGAGGGCGATCCGCAGCTGGAGATCGGCGACTCGGTGTTCGGGGTGAAGGAGTCGCTGGTCAAGCGGTTCGAGGAGCAGCCGGTGGGGGCGCCGACGCCGGACGGGAGGGCGCTCGGCGACAAACCGTGGACGCGCTCCCGTTTCGACATCGTGCTGGCGCCCTCTCAGTGATCGCAGCAGACGCGCTCGGCCCACTCCGGTTCGTGCCACCAGTGCTTGTTCTCCGCGGACGGGAACGGGTCGAGCGCCGCTGACGTCGTCAGGTTCTGCCCCTGCTGCCGGTACGGCTCCAGCAGGTCGGCGACGGTGTGCAGCACCCCGCCGACCATGACCTGCCGGACGTTCGCCGCCGCCTTGATGTCGGCCAGCGGGTCGCCTTCGACGAACGCGATGTCGGCCGGCGCGCCCGGCCTGATCGCGCCGAGCGGCAGGCCCAGCCACTTCGCCGGGTTGCGGGTCGCGGTGATGAGCGCTTCCCGTGGGGTGAAGCCGTATTCGACGAGTGCACGCAGGTTCTGGTGGGTGGCGGTGGCGGGGCTGTCGAGCGGGGCGTCGGTGCCGGTGATGACGAACCCGCCGCCGCGGTGCACGTTCAGCGCGAACTCCACCCAGCCCTTCAGGACCGCGCGGGACGAGGTGCCCGCCGGGGTGCCCTGGGCGTTGGCGTCGGCGAGGTTGCGCTCGTACTCCCACGGCGGGTAGAGGACGCGGGTGCGTTCGTCGGTGGCGAGCGACTTGTCGTTGTCGTACAAGGCCCGTGACTGGAACAGGGTCGGGGTCATGGACATGCCGGACGTGGTGAAGATCGCCACGACGTCCTGGTAGGCCCTGCCCTGCCGGGTGATCGTGTGCGAGTAGCCGAGGCGGTTGGTGGCGCCGACGTGTTCCTGACCGTCCATGCCGAAGAGCGCGGCCGGGTAGTGGTAGTGGCTCGACAGCGGGACCCTCGACCGCCGCACGGCGGCGCGTTGCAGCTCGACGGGCAGCCGGACGTAGGTCTTGATCATGTCGTAGCCGAGTTCGTGGCCGCGGCGGAGTTCGAGGTCCAGCTGCGCCTTGCTCAGGGTCGGGCGCATGAAGTTGTAGTAGACGCGGGAGCCGTCGACGGCCTCGCCGGTGGCGTAGAACCTCGGCCCCGTCAGGGTTCCGGCCGCGAGGGCCTCCCTGGTCTCGACCATCTGGTAGACCGGGTCGCCGGGCGAACGGACGGTCGTGATGCCGTACGCGAGCCAGACGTTGCCCTGCCGCGCGCCCCACTGGCGGCCGCGCAGGTGCCAGTGGTTGTGGGCGTCGATCAGGCCCGGGATGGCGGTCAAACCGCCGGCGTCGACGTCGGCTTTGCCGCGCTGCGGACGGATGTCGGCGATCTTGCCGTGCTCTACGACGATGTCGACGTCGCGCTTGAGCTCGTGCGCCTCGCCATCCCAGTAGGCGCCGACGCGGATCACCTTGCGGTCCGGGGCCTTCGGTTTGCGCCAGGTGAGGCCGTGCCGGATGGTCGTGACCTTTCCGTCCAGAGTGGACCTGCGGAGGCGGCCGTTGTTGAGGTACACCAACGCGTCGTCGCCGTGCCACGCCAGCGAATCGGTGACCTCGCGGGTGACCTGGCGCGGTGCACCGACGAAGGTGCCCTTGGCGTCGACCGGGACGACCCAGGCGACGCTCTCGACGACGAACGCGATGTGCTTGCCGTCCGGTGACCACACCGGCCCGTCGTCGCCTCGGGTCGCGATGGAGCGGAACGGCATCGGCTCGGTGTAGCGGAGGTCGCCGCTGGTCAGGTCGACGCTCAGGACCTGGCTGGTGCCCTCGCGGAACCGGCGCGAGAACGGCTTCACCGCGGCCAGCGCGACTGTGTTGCCGTCCTTCGACCAGGTCGGGCGGCCGGGCTGGAACAACGTCGGGGTGAGCTGGCGGCGGCCCTGCCGGTCGGTGACCCACACCTGGCCGTCCTGGTCGAGGTAGGCGACTTTCGTGCCGTCCGGCGAGAAGCGGGGCGTGATCTGCGCGTGGGGTGCGGGCGCGAACAGATCGTCCTGGCCGGAGGCGAGGTCGCGGACCCACAGCTGGGCGACACCGGTGCGGTCGCTCGCGTAGACGATCTGCCTGCCGTCGGGCGAGAAGTCCGGATCGGAGTCGAAGTACTTCCCGTCGGTGAGCTTGGTGGCCTTGCCGTCGGTCAGCAGGTACAGCGCGTTCAACGCCCGGAACGCGATCTTGCCGTCGCTCGACACCACAGGGCTCGCGATGCCCTTGACCGCGCCGCCGGTGAGGTTCTGCGTGCGCGCGGGCCGCCGTTTCGTGGTCACCGGCACGACGGCCTCGAACGCGATGTCCTTCGTGGAACCGTTGGCCAGCAGGCGGATCTTGCCGTCGGCGGTGTAGAGAACGCTGTCGCCGTCCCAGATCGGCGCGAACCCGAACACGTCCTGCCCGGTGACGACCGCCGCGGTCCCGAGCACCAACTCGGCCTCGCCCGGCCGCATCCGCGTGTAGCTCGGCTGGTCGCCCGGCCCGAACGCGGCCCCGAACAGCTGCCACCCAGCGGGCGCCGTGACGAGTCGTTCGCGCTTGCCGTCCAACGACACGACGTCCACCGCCGCGTTGCCGACGGTGAAGATGATCCGCTTGCCGTCGCTCGACCACTGCGGCGCCGCGGCCTCGTCCGGCACGCCGGTGAGCTGCGTGATCTTGCCGCTGGCCAGCTCCAGCACGTGCACGCCGTAGCTGCCCGCTCGGTCGCTGACGAACGCGAGATGCTTGCCATCAGGCGAAAAAGCGGGTTCGCGGTGGTCGAACTTGCCCTGCGTGAGCTGCTTGAGCCCACGCCCGTCGAGCCCGATCAGGTAGAGGTGGAAGTTGCCGTCCCGATAGGACTGGAACGCGATCTGGTTGCCAGGCCCGAACGACGGCAGTGTCGCGTCCTGCAGTTCGTCGGTGAGCTTGCGCGCTTCCCCGCCACCGGCCGGTAAGACCCAGATCGCGGTGACCAGGTCGATGGCGAGCCACCGGCCGTCACGCGAGCGGGACACCGAGATGTTGGTGCCCTGCGTCAGCTTCACCCGCTCACCCTGCTCGGAGGCGGAGGCGGTCCCGATCGTCAACGCGGACGCGGCGGTGGCGACGGCGGCGGCCTGGCCGCTGCGGGTCAGCAGTTCGCGGCGCGACAGTTCCATGGCGGCACACTCCCCAGTGTCTTCTCCCCTATGGAATCCACCCTGGCACCGCGATTTCACCGCACATCCGCCATTCGGCCCACCACCCACCTAGTGGGACGCTGGTCTCAGTTGGCGGCGAGTGCGCGCAGCAACGCGGGCACCTCCGGAGGGAACACGAAACACAAGGCCCCTTCCTGGATGCCATACTTGACGATCGGAGGCAGGCCCCGATGAAGAAGCCCTTGCGCCTGCAGCGATGCGGTCAGACCTAGATAAGGGCTGCTGAACCTGCGCATTTCACCGACGTCTGGATCCGCACCCAGCGAGGGCACCTGGTCGAACTGGACCCGGTTCCCTTGGACTGCGAGTCGGAGCGCTGCCGCCTGGGACGGCGCGTGCGCGTCGAGTTCGACGAGGAGCACGGCGAGCTCTTCCAGCGTCCATGTCGCCGGCCGCTGATCCTCGATCTCGTCGACGTAGGAGGACAGGCGATCCGCGTCTGCGGACGAATCCTCGTCGACGTCCACCTCCAACACGAACGCACGTGCGAGCAGCTCAGTTGGACGCATCAGGAACAGCCGCCGTCCGGTCAGGCCCTGGTACTCCAGAGAGAGCTCAGGGCGCGGGCCGATGAACTCGGCTCCCTGCCGCCACCACCAGTCCTCCTTCTCGTCACGGGTGACGATCAGCAGGTCGCGCTGGTGTTCCTGGGCGTACCGGGTGGCCTGGTACCAGACGAGGTAGTCGCCCGCACCGCCGTCGGCCGAGCCGTCCTCCTGCTTGCCCGCGTCCTTGTAGCCGGGCGGGATCTCCGCGGTGATGCGCCGAGCAGCCTCGGCAACGCAGGAAGCGTGCTCCTCCTCCGGCAGCGGCGAGGTGACCCGGCCGTGCAGCAACTCCTCCAGCTGCTCCAGGATCGGATCCCCGACCCGGTCCGCGTCGGCGTGCGCGAGCGCCTGCTGAAGCTTTCCCTGGAGTCCCCGCACGAGCGCGTCCACCTCGCCGGTGAGCCCGGCCAGATCGCCCTGGTTGAAGCCCACGGCCTTGGCCCAGACCGTCAGGGTGTCGGTCATCGCGCGGCCCGACTTGGCGAGCGCGTCGGTCGCGGTCTTCGTCGCGCCGCGCGGGCTGCCCTGCGCCCGCTGGCGGTGCCGCCAGAACTCGCGCAACGCCTGGTGCGGCACGACGAGCCGGTCGCCCAGGCTCTTGAAGGTGTTGATCAGGTCGCTCGACGTCCGCGGGCTGAACCTGTACAGGTCGAGCAGCACGTTCGCGTCCACCGCGACGACCGCCTCCCGCAGCGCGGTGTCCAGCTCGGCCGGGGAGGCGATCTTGTAGCCGGCGAACTCGCCGTCGTACAACCCGTTCATGCCGGAATGATCGCGGCAGGGCGAGCGGCGTTTCAGCGAGTTGCGGGCCGTTCATCCGAACGGCCCACCCGGCGTCAGAGGGCGAGCGCGCCCTCGATGCGGGCGACCATCGCGTCCTCGGCGTCCACCACGACACCGTCCGCCTCGGCCACCTCGCGGCAGATCGCGAGCACCGCGCGCGGGAAGTCCGCCGCGTCCTCCGGCGACTTCGCGGTCAGCGTCTTCATCGACGACCGCAGCGCCTCCAGGATCATCGGCTCGATCTCCTCGTCCGTCCCGGCGGGAACGGACGGGCGCGCGCCACCGAGGACGGTGCGCAGGTCGGGCGACAGGTGCGTCAGAGCGCGCAGGCCGGCGAACCGCTCCTCCAGCACCGGGCCGGGGTCGGCGTGGGAAACCAGCAGCATCGCGCCGTACACGGCGGTGCGGAGCGTGCGGCTTTCCTCGTCGGAGTAGAAGATCATGTGGCCCACTCTAGGTCGTCGGGTCGGCGGGGAGTTCCGGTGTTGATTAGAAGACTCCCGAACGCCCGCGCGGTTGCGTCCGAACAGGGAAAACGCCTGTGACGGACGTCAATCGGCGGCAAGGCGAACAAACGGCGGCCGTCGAGCGTTGAACCAGTTCCAAGGCAACTGACTCAGGAGGATGTGCTCGATGACGACCACCGCTACCCGGCCCCGCGTCACGGTTCGGCGGGTGGTGTTCACGCTCGTCCTCCTCACCGTGACGACGCTGCTGTTCTGGGTGCCGTTCGAGGGCCTGTTCGCGGCCAGCGCGGAATGGCCCGACCCGGTCCGCCCGATCGCGGCCGTCGTGTTCATCGCCGCGGCCGTCACGATGATGGTGCTGTTCACCCAGCGCGGCAGTGACCGCGCCGCACGGATCTCCCAGTTCCTGCTGGGGTTCGTGTGGATCGCGTTCGTGTGGACGCTGCTGACGGACGTCGTGCGGCTCGGCATGGCGCTCGCGGGCGTCGAGAACCCGTTCCGCAGCCGTTTCATCGCCGTGCTGCTCGCGGTCCTCATCGTCACCGTGACGGTGTACGGCGTGTACGAGGCGATGCGCGTGCCGCGGATCAAGCGGCAAGACGTGACGATTCCCCGGCTCGACCCCGCGTTCGACGGCCTGACCGTCGCGGTCATCACCGACACGCACTACGGCGCCATCAACCGCGCCAAGTGGTCACGCGGCATGGTCGACGCCGTGAACAGCCTGAACGCCGACGTCGCCGTGCACGTCGGTGACATCGCGGACGGCACGGCCGAGCAGCGCCTGGAGCAGGCCACGCCCCTCGGCGACGTGAACACCCCGCACCGCTTCTACATCACCGGCAACCACGAGTACTACTCGAACGGCCAGGGCTGGGTCGACCTGATGACCCGGCTGGGCTGGAAGGCGCTGCGCAACGAGCACGAGACGCTCACGCGCGGCGAGGCCAAGCTCGTGTTCGCGGGTACCGACGACGTCACGGCGAGCCACTCCGGCGAACCCGGCCACGCCGCCGACCTCGCGCACGCGTTGCGCGGCGCCGACTCCACCGCGCCGGTCGTGCTGCTCGCGCACCAGCCGTCGGAGATCGGCAAGGCCGTCGAGGCGGGCGTGGACCTGCAGCTGTCCGGGCACACGCACGGCGGGCAGATCTGGCCGTTCCACTACCTGGTGCGACTCCAGCAGCCGGTGGTCGCCGGCCTGTCCAGGCACAGCGACCGCACCCAGCTCTACACCAGCCGCGGCTCCGGCTTCTGGGGTCCGCCGATGCGCGTCTTCGCGCCCAGCGAGATCTCGCTGCTGACGCTCAAAGCCGCGTGAGGTGACCTGAGTCGTTGAACCGCACGAGACGCGGTGACTGGCCGGTCGTGTAGCGGATGACCGTCAGCGCCGCGTTGTCGTGGTTCAGCGTCAGCCAGCTCTCGGGCGGGGCGTCGAGTGCGTCCCGCACGAGCCAGCTGATCAGGAACGCGTGCGTCACGACCAGCACCGGTCCGTCGCCGGGCCGGGCGAACCGGGTCTCGGCCTCGTGCGCGAGTGCCGGGCCGCGGGTGCGTTCGGACTCGGGGAACCGGTCGAAGAACTCGTCGTGGTCGGGGACGAAGTGCGGCACGAAGTCGTCCGCCGCGGCCTCGACCCGGCACGGCACCTCCAGCACGTCCGCGATGATCGACGCCGTCTCGGTCGCGCGGGGCAGGGGACCGTGGTGCACGGCCGCGAAACCGGTGTCCCGCAACCGTTCGGCCAGCGCTTCGGTCTGCCTGCGGCCGTGCGCGGTCAGCCTCGACCCGTCGTTCGTCGCTTCGCCGTGCCGGACCAGGTGAAGATCTCTTGTCACGCCGTGCAGTCTGCCTTGATGGCACTGGCGGCGTGATGGGCGTAGGTGGGTCCGGAGTTGTTCCAGTCCTGACCTCGGGTGAGCAGCTGCACGGTCAGGTTTCCGCTGGCCTTGAACTTCCCGGCGCTGACCCACTGGCCGCGCTTGTCGACCTGCTTGATCGCGAACGACGCGAGCGGCGTGCCGCCGACCCCGTTGCGGTCGTAGACGTTGTACACGGTCGGATTACCCCCGACCTCCTCCAGCCCGCCGTTCGGGACGTGCACGGAGACCTCGCAGGTGCCGGTTGCGGCGAACGTCCACAGGCCGTAGGCGGAGCTGTCGTCGCGGCGGGCGTCGCCCGACATCGGGATCGACACGAACGTCGAGCCGCACCTGCCGTCGCCGTGGTCGACCCAGCCCTTCTTGCCGTCGCGGTACGAGCCGACGCTGGTGAACCCGCCGCAGCCGGGCCCGGTCGTGAACGACCTGGCACCCCCGGGCGCGCGGCCGGTGTCCCCGGCGGGTGGCGGGGCGACGTTCTGCGTGGTCGTCGGCACCAGGCCCAGCGCCGAGGACGCGAGCGTCGGGTTCTGGCTGTCCGACGCGGACTCCTCCGGCAGCTCCTCGGGCGGCGTGATCATGCCGGGGATGTAGCTGTGCGAGGGGTTCGCCATGTCGGTGGTGCCGTCGCCGGAGCCGCCGTCGAACGTGGTGATCGCGATCCCGCCGAGCACGACCAGCGCGACGATGGCGGCGATCGCGGCGGCGCGCGGCTTGAGGGGACCTGCCTGTTTCGCTTGCTCTGCCTGCTCCACGCGGTCACCGGCGGCGGCCCAGCGCGCGGCTCCCCTGGCGCGGGCAGCCTCCATCAACGCGGGGTCGGGCGCCAGGTGGCGCTCGGTCGGTGGTTCGTCGGGGAACTGGGTCGGCACGGAGCGCAGTGTGCCAGGGACACAGGGCCACTCGAACGTGTGGTTCTTTCACGAACGGGTTGTTTGACTTCAATGGACCGCACGCCGTGGCGGCCGTTAGCCCGTTTCGTCTACGTACCGTGACGGCGAGCGGGTCAATCTCGTGCCGATTCCTGACTCGTGAGTCAAGCGAGGCACCCTCCCGCACCTGCGGACACCCGTCGCGCAAGTGGCGAAAAACCGGATCTTGTCCCGGTTTCCGTGTCACGGAAGGGAAACACCTGCAGAACGCCTTGATCTCGGTGCGTTGCGAGGCAACGGAACCGGTTCAGCGCCGCCATGTTCAGGACAGGGCGTCGATCAACGCAAGATCTGGCGGCACCAGGGTCGTCGACAGGACGAGTTCCCGCATCAGGTTGTCGTTCAACGCGTTCCCGACCGGCTCGCCGACCTCCTCGCGAACCAGGCCGGGCACTCCCTCGCGGGACAGCCGGACCCGCACCGCGGCCACCATGTGTTCGACCTTCTTGAGGCTCCACTGCTCGTCCGGCCGCAAATCAGACAGGACGGTGGCGACGTGCTGGCGGGCCAACGGCTGTGGGTTCGCCTCGTGCATGAGGTAGCGCTGGCCGAGCACGACCAGAAGCAGTCGTTCGTCGTCGGTGAGCCGCCATCGGCGTGGAGGCTCGGTCACCGCGCCGTGCGGCACTGACGGCTGGCCGCCGTCGGGTCCCGCCACGTACAGCTCCAGCAGGTGCTCGCGGTCGCGGGTGCCGCGGATGAACAACGGCGTGTAGCCGTGCACGAGCGGCACCGGGTCCTCGTCGGGGAAGAGCCACCGCGATCTGGGCAGCCGGATCGGCAGCCGCCCGAGGTTGCTCACCCACCACCCGCCGTCGCGGCAGGTCAGCACGCCGTGCCGGCGGGACACCCGCAGGTCGCTCTCGCCCACGCAGATGTCGACGTCGGGCCGGTTGCGGCCGAACACGACGGCGTGGCCGTCCACCGGAGCGCTGTTCACGCGGCCCGCGAGAGCGAGCGCGACGATCCCTCCGGGCACGGTCTGCGGCACTTGCCGGGCGAGGCTTTCGTACATTCCGAGCAGTCTCCTCCCACCGAACGGGGACCCGTCCCCAGGCCGTGTCCGGCCAGTGCGTTCGATGAGAGTCGCGGTCGAGAGACCCGGAGGCGGCCTAAGATCCGGGTTCGTGGTTGGGCGGACGATCGCGGACCGGTACCGGCTGGAGCAGCACCTCGGCACGGGAGGCATGGGTGAGGTCTGGCGGGCGACCGATCTGGAACTCCAGGAGACCGTCGCGCTGAAACGCACCGGCGACGCCGCCCGGGAGGCACGCATCGGGGCCGAGCTGAGCCACCCGAACGTGATCGCGACCCTCGGCACCGCGACCGACGGCGACGGGCAGTGGCTGGTGATGGAGTACCTGCCGTCCCGCACCCTCGCGGAGATCATCGAGACGGACGGACCGATCGCCCCCGACCGGGCCGCGCGGATCGGCGCACAGCTCGCGGACGCGCTGACGGCCATGCACGCCAAGGGAATGGTCCACCGCGACGTCAAGCCCGGCAACGTCCTGGTGGCCGAGCACGACGTCGCGAAGCTCAGCGACTTCGGCATCTCCCGGTGGGCCGAGGCGACCCTGGTCGGCGGCGGTGACGTCGCGGGCACGCCCGCCTACCTCGCCCCGGAGGTCGCGGACGGCCACGAGGCACGGCCCGCGGCCGACGTCTTCGCCCTGGGCGCGACGCTCTTCGCCGCCGTCGAGGGCACCTCGCCGTGGGGCTCCCCGGACGCCGGGTCCGCGGAGCAGCTCCGGCGAGCCAAGGCCTACGACATCACGCCCGCACGCCGCCCCGGACCGTTCGGCGACCTGCTCGCCCAGCTGCTGCGGCGCGACCCCGAGGACCGTCCCGCCGCCGAGAACGTCCGCGCGTTGCTGGAAGGCGTGACACCTCGTCGCAGTCGCAGGCCCCTGGTCCTCGGCGCGGCCGCGCTCGCCCTCGTCGTCGCGGCGGGCGGCCTCTACCTCTGGCAACGCCCGACCGCGGGCACGGTCGGCGACCCGGCCACGATGGACGTCTGTGCGCTCGCCGCCACGCCAACCGCCTACGAGCGGTTCGGCGCGCGCAAGGCCGACACGGCCGATGAGAAGTCGTACTGGTTCAACGGCTGCGCGACCTGGTTGTCGTTCGACGACAAGGGTGAGGACCGCCTGGTGGTGGAGTACTCCGTCAAGCAGTTCGTGCAGTACGGCGCCAAGGAACCCGACGGCGTGCTGGGCCCGCTCGAGCAGCAGGCCGACACGCCCGGCATCTGCACGAAGACCGCCGAACTCGTGGACGGCAACGTGCTGCAGATCGACGTGAAGACCGGTGGCACGGCGCAACGGCCGTTGTGCGAGATCGCCGACGTGGCGGGCGGGCACGCGCTCGAGGTCCTCGCCCGCGACCAGATCCCGCGCCGCGAGCACGCCTGGCCGAAGGACTCCCTCGCCTCCGCCGACGCCTGCGCGGTGTTGGAGAAGGGCGACATCCGCGCCCAGTTGGAGTCCGAGGCGACCCCGTACCCGTGGAACGAGCTCGGCAGTTGGGGCTGCGGCTGGGACTACCGGCAGCGCCAGATCACCATCGAGTTCAGCCGCCAGGGCCCGTTCGAACCCGACGACGGCGACCCGGCGGACGTCGGCAGGCCCGCCCGCGCCGAACCCGAGGACGGCGCCTGCGAGGTCTCGTTGCAGCACAAGGAGGTGCGCGAGGACAGGTTCGAGGTGGTCGTCGTCGTGCTGGCGGACAAGGACGTGAAGGACTCTTCGACCCTGTGCCCCGGAGCGATCTTGCTGGCCAAGACGGTGGTAGCCAAGCTCCCCGGAGCCGCCTAGGGTGCCCGCCATGCCCTCAGGTAGACAGGCCGTCGTGCTGCTTGCCGCCCTCGTGGCGGGTTGCGGCACGGCGATCCCCGGTTCCCCCGTCGCAGGACCGCAGTTACCTTCCACCTCGGCGTCGCAGACCGTCACCGTCGTGACGACGACTCCGCCGGCGAGCAGCAGCGCCGCTGCTCCCTCCGCACCGCAGCCGCCTCCCCCGCCTCCGCCCGTCGCGAAGTTCGGCAACCCGAACGGCACCGTCGCCGTACCCGCGGAAGCCGCCGCCGAGGACACCTCCAAGCCCACCCGCGTGATCGGCACCGGCACACCGGCCAGTTGCACCTCGCAGGCCGTGACCGACGCGCTCGGCGCCGGTGGTGTCGTCACCTTCGACTGCGGCGCGCAGCCGCACACCATCCCGATGGCCGCGACCGCGAAGGTGCGGCAGCGGACCGTGCTCGACGGCGGCGGCCGCGTCACGTTGAGCGGCCAGGGCCAGCGCCGGATCATCGAGCAGAACGGGCCCCGGCTCGTCGTGCAGAACATCACCCTCGCCGACGGCAACTCGACCGGCGACCAGACCGAGGGCGGGGGCGGCGGCGCGATCTTCGTGCTCGGCGGCCAGCTCAAGGTCGTGAACTCGCGATTCGCGAACAACAGGTGCGACACCAACGGACCCGACCTCGGCGGTGCCGCGATCCGGGTGACCGACTGGGCGCAGAAGACGCCGATCTACGTCACCAGCAGCACGTTCGAGGGTGGCGTGTGCTCCAACGGTGGTGCGCTGAGCAGCATCGGCGCGTCCTTCGTGGTGCTCAACAGCCTGATGCGCGGCAACAAGGCCATCGGCCGCGGCGCCAACCCGGCGCGCGGGGGCACGCCGGGCGGCGGCAGCGGTGGCGCGATCTACAACGACGGCAACACGTTCACGCTGCGCGTCGCCGGTTCGTTGATCGAGGACAACACCGCCAACGAGGGCGGTGGCGCGGTCTTCTTCGTCAGCAACGACAAGTCCGGCTCGATGTCGGTCGAGGGGTCCACGCTGCGCCGCAACCCGAGCCTCGGCTTCGAGACGATCAAGGGGATCTTCTACCTAGGCGCGGCCGAGAAGCCGAAGGTCAGCGGCTCGACGATTCAGTGAGCCCGCGACCAGCAGCAGCGCGAGACCGCACACGGACATCGCGAGGCTGAACCCGTAGACCCAGCGGAACCCCAGCTGCTGGGAGACGCCGAGCAACGCGCCCGCGACCATGCCGCCGACGATCTGGGTGTTGCTGAACATCGTCGTGGCGTGGCCGGGCCGCAACGGGTCGAGGCTCTGGAAGTACGTGATGCCGACGCCCATGATCAACGAGATGACCGTGGCGTGCAGCAGCTGCGCGGCCATCACCTGCCAGACGGAGTCGGTGAACACCATCACCCCGTGGTAGCCCAACGCGATCACGGCGCCGATGAGCACGAGCTTGTGCTGCGACATGCGGTTCGCGAGCGAGCCGAACCACAGCATCATCGGGATCTCCAGCGCCGCGCACAGGCCCATCGCGAGCCCGGCATCGCCCGCGGTGCCCTGCAGTTCGGTCGTGATGAACAACGGCAGGCCGCTCACCGCGAGCGCCACGGCTCCCTGCAGGAACAGGAACGCGGCGGACACGACCATCATGTTGCCGCGCGCCGGACCGGCCGATTCCTCTTCCGCGGCAGGCTCCTCGGCCTGTGCGGGCGGGACCGGGAGGGTGAGCGCGAGGACGGCGACGCCGAGCTGGAGGACCGCGGTGGCGCCGAAGAGCCCGACCCAGCCGGTCTGCGCGACGAGCAACGCGGCCACCGGCGGTCCGGCGACCCAGGCGACCGACAGCAGCGTCCGCAGCACGCTGACGACCATCGACGGTCCCTGGGAGACCTGCCGGCCGTACGCGAAGAGCTGCGGCAGCAACGAGCCCGTGATCGCGATGAACACCACGGACGTGCCGAGCAGGTACCAGTAGTCGCGCAGCACGGCGAACAGGCCGTAGCCGATCGCGCCCGCGACACCGCCCGCCGCGAGCATGTACCGCCGCTGCACCCGGCCGTCCGACAGCCTGCCCATGATCGTGCTCGCGACGACCTGCGCGATCGGGCTGACGATCAGGAAGAACCCGAGCTGGAACGGCGAGACCTTGATCTCGCTGGTCAGGAACAGCGAGCCGAACGGCAACGCGAACGCCATCGAGACGCCCGACACGACGCTGATGCCGGAGAGTTGGAGGAACGTGCGGGACAAGAACGGCGAGGATCTTCTCTCGCTGAGTGTTGTCACCCCGTCATCGTGCTCGTTGAGCGGTCAATCAGGAAACCAGATATCCCTTGATGCGGGCAAAATCTCACACGACGACGATCGCGCCGTCCCTGCGGTGATCTGCACCACCTCTGAGCAGGCCTGATCCGGTCATTTCGACCACCTGGCAACCGCCGAAGAACATGTTCGGCGCGCGGAACCGGGTGACCGGCAATTCGCTTTCCGGTCGAATTCCCGGTTCGACGTGGAGGTGGTCTCCCGACAGGTGCATGCGGGGTGCGTCGACGGCGTCCTGGGCGGGCATGCCGCGGTCGAGGACGTTCACGAGGACCTGCAGGATCGCGCCGGTGATCCGGCTCGACCCGGCGCTGCCGAGCACGAGTTCCGGTGCGCCGTCGCGCGTCACGACGGTCGGCGCCATCATCGACGGCAGCCGGTCGCCCGGCGCGTGGCTGAAGAACCCGTCCGGCGACAGGTCCTCCTCGCCCATCATGTTGTTGAGGTGCACGCCCGCGATCGAGATGCCGGAGCCCGCGCCGTTCGTGGTGGTGACGCTGCACGCCGTGCCGTCCGCGTCGAGCACGGAGATGTGCGTGGTGGAACCGAGGCGGTTCAGGTGCGTCTTCGGCGTGGCGAGGGCGCGGACCAGGTCCTGCTGCGACGGGTTGTCCGGCAACGCCTCGAGCATCTGCGTGAGCAACGCACCGCCCGCCGCGGGTGGTGGGTTCGTGTGGATGTCACGGCCGCGATGCCGTACGTGCAGCGGTTCGCGTTCGACGGCCTCGTACGCCCTGAGGTCCGCGCGCGTGAGGTCGCCGCCGTGGCTCTGGATCCAGTCGGTGATCGCGGTCGCGATGTCGCCGTCGTAGAACGGGGTGGCGCCGTCGCGGCCGAGCCGGTCGAGGGCTTCGGCGAGTTCGGGCTGGACGAGGAGTTCGCCCTCCTCCAGCGCGGTGAGGCCGGCGCTTCGGGCGAGCGGCAGCAGCAACGTCGTGACGTACGCCTGGTACCGGTTGACCCGATGGCCTTTGCGGGCATGCATCGCCGCTGTGGCCACGAGTTCGTCCAACGGCGCACGGCCGTAGGTGGCGGCTTTCGCCGCGCCGGCGGGCATTCCGTAGGCGGCGACCGAGGACGGTCCCACGTGGAACTCCTGCTCGGCGTCACCGAAGTGGACGGTGATCGGGTCGAGCGGCGCCCTGGGTCCCTGCTTGCCGCTGCCCGGCGCGACGGCCGAGAAGTCCAGCAGCACAGGGGTTTCCCCGGCTGGGGCGATCATCATGTACCCGGCCGAGCCCAGACCGGTGAGCAGGGGTTCGGTGACGCAGGACGTGAGCATCGCCGCCACGGCCGCGTCCACGGCGTTGCCCCCGGCGCGCAGCATCGCCGCGCCCGCCTGTGCGGTGAGCGGGTGGCCCGCCGCGATCGCGCCTCGCACCGTCGACCTCCAGAAGTGAAGGCGTTCCACGGTAGACCTGGTCCAGATCGGCGGGCCACCCGGACCGCGTCCGCCCGGTCAGCGCAGTTCGAGGGCGAGCCTGACCGCGTCCGCCCGCGAGTGCAGACCGGCCTTGGCGAACAGGTTGTTGATGTGCGTCTTGACCGTCGCCTCGCTGATGAAGAGCTTCTTGGCGATCTCGCCGTTGCGCAGGCCCTGGCCGATCAGGTCGAGCACCTCGCGTTCGCGGGCGGTGAGGTCGAAGCCGGGGTCCTGCGCGGGGCGGCGGCTCGCGAGGTCGAGCAGCCGCAGCTGGACGGCAGGGTCGAGGATCGCGTTGCCGGCGTGGGCGCTCCGGACGGCCTGGACGATCGTCGCGCGGTCGGCGTCCTTGGTCAGGTACCCGCGTGCCCCGGCCTGGAGCGCCTCCAGGATCGACTCGTCGTCGTCGAACGTGGTCAGCACGACGACCGGTAGTTCCGGGTGTGACCGCCTCAGCTGCCGGGTGGCCTCGGCGCCGCCCATGACCGGCATGTTCAGGTCCATCAGCACGACCTCGGGGGTCAGTTCCCCGACCTTCGCGAGGGCGTCCTGGCCGTTGGGCGCGGTGCCGACGACGGTGATGTCCGGGTCGAGGTCGAGCATGACGGCGAGACCGTCGCGCACGGCGGCCTGGTCGTCCACGATCAACAGCCTGATCATCGGGGCAGCTCCAGCCTGACCGTCCACCCCGGACCTCCCGGGCCCGCGAAGAGCTCGCCGCCCAGCAGCTCCGCTCGTTCCCGCATTCCGTTCAGTCCCATGCCGCTGCCTTGTGCGTCGTTCGTTCCGTTGTCGGTCACCGTCAGCCTCACCACCGTCGGCGCGTACTCCAAGTCCACCACCACCGTTGCTTCTGGTGCGTGCTTGTGGGCGTTCGTCAACGCCTCCTGCGCCGCCCGGATCACGGTCTGCGCGATCTCCACGCTCACCGGCCCCTCCCCCGTGCTGCGGAACGTGGCGCCGTGCGTCTCCGCGAGCCGTGCGACCGACTCCGTCAACGGCAACGTGCTCTCTCGTAACGCGTGCACGGCCCGTCGTGTCTCCTTCAGGCCCGACACCGCCAACGCCCGTGCCCGCAGCACGGCTTCGTTGGCCTCCGCGGACTTGCCCGCGCCGTGCAGTGCGTCGGCCATGTCGAGCTGCACGGCGATGCCCGACAGCGAGTGCCCGACGACGTCGTGGATCTCGCGCGCGATGCGGCCGCGTTCCTCGAGCACCGCCGTGTACTCGGCGGCGGCCTGGGCGGCGACGCGGTCGCGGCGGACCAGGCCGAAGTACACGGGCAGCCCGGCGGTGAGGCCGAGCCACCACGGCGGGACCTCAGCGGCCCCGAGCGCCTCCGCGACCCACGTCGAGACCATCGCGAGCACCGCACCGGAGACGGCCAGCGCGACCGACACGTGCCGCGACCGGAGCTGACGCCCGGCCGTGCCGGTGGCGAGGAAGACGAACGCGACCCCGGCCGTGGACGGCGCCAGCGCGAACAACGGCGCACCGGCCAGCACGAACACGCCGACGACCACGATCTGGCCGCGGTCGGAGAGCCGGTCGAGCGCGAACACGGCCGTGACCGCCGCGGCGATCACCACGGCGGTCACGGACCAGGTCAGCGCGAGCAGCGACGGTGGGCGGGTCACCAGCTGGAACACGGTGACCGCGGCGAGCACCAGCGTGGCCAGCGGCCGGAACATCTCGTCGGCGAGCTTCATCGGGTCGAATCATGCCGGGTCTCGCGGACCTTCTCCTGCCAGGAGTCGAGCACCGCCGAAGTGCGGTGCGGGGCACCGTTGCGTCCCTTCGCCCACACGACCTGGCCGCCCACCCGCACGGCCCTCGACATCACGACCAGGCCTTCGGCCAGCAGTCCGGCGCCGACGACGAGCATCAGGCCGTTGCTCTGCGCGCCGCCGGGAGCTAGCAGGAACCCGACGGCGAACCGCGCGGCGATGCTCGCCACCCACAGCACGACGGTCGTCGCGGTGTAGCGGAGCATCACGATGCCGTGCTGCTCGTAGGTGCGGATCGTCAGTCCGCGCAGCACGCCGAACGCGACGCTCAGCACGACGCTGACCAGCAGGAACCCCAGGCCGTTCGGCGTCGTCTGGGTCAGGCCGATGAGGCCGAGGACCGCCGGGAGCAGCAGCAGGCGTTTGCCGACGGCGGGTTCTCCCCTCAGCCTGCGGGCCAGCACGTAGACGATCGCGGCGGCGATGAGGACGATCTCTGCGGTTGCGTTCATGCCGGCAACGTTAGGAATTCCCGCAGGTCAACGCGTGGACCCAGGAGCGTAGCCAGGGTGGAGATCCGTCTCCACCCCCAGGTTGAGAGCCGGGGCAAAACGGGTAATTCGACAGGTATGGAGTGGATCACTCGTCTGATGGAGGCGCTGGGCTCGCCCGGCGCGGGCCTCGCGGTCGCGCTGGAGAACGTGTTCCCACCCGTGCCGAGCGAGGTGATCCTGCCGCTGGCCGGGTTCACCGCGGGCCAGGGCAAGATCTCGCTGGTCGCCGCGATCCTGTGGACGACGGCGGGCTCGGTCGTGGGCGCCCTGCTGCTCTACGGGCTGGGCGCGTGGCTCGGGCTGGAGAGGCTGCGCAAGGTCGCGGACAAGATCCCGTTCACCTCGGCGTCCGATGTGGACAAGGCCGACGCGTGGTTCGACGAGCACGGCAACAAGGCCGTGTTCATCGGCCGGATGGTGCCGGTGGTGCGGAGCCTGATCTCCATCCCCGCCGGGGTGTCCGGGATGCCGATCGTGAAGTTCACGCTCTACACCGCGGCGGGCAGCCTCGTCTGGAACACCGCCCTGATCCTCGCCGGGTACGCGCTCGGCGACAACTACGAGCTCGTCGACCGCTACCTGGGCTGGGTCTCGACCGGCGTGCTCGCGGTGCTGGCCATCAGCGTGGCCTGGTTCGTGGTGGCGCGGGTGAAGGCGCGACGCTCGTAGACCAGCGCCGCGCTCGCGATCGCGAGACCCGCGAGCGACAGGCCGACCCCCACCCAGGCGGTGGAGGTGTAACCCCAGCCCGCCGCGATGGCGAGCCCGCCGAGCCACGCGCCCGCGCCGTTCGCGACGTTGAGCGAGGAGTGGTTGGACGAGGCGGCGAGCGACGGCGCGTCCGGCGAGGCGTCCATCAGCTTGATCTGCAGGGCCGCGGCGAGGATCTGCACGGTGAAGCCCAGCAGGAACAGGAAGACGAACAGGAACACCGGGATCGCCGCGAGCAACCCGAACAGCACGAGGATCGCCGTGACCGCGATCAGCCCGCCGAACACCGAGCCCGTCACCGACCGGTCCACGAACCGTCCGCCGAAGGCCGCGCCGAGCGTCATGCCGAGCCCGAACACCGCGAGGATCCACGGCACCGCGCTCGACGACAGCCCGGCGACCTCGGTCGTCAGCGGCGCGACGTAGGAGTAGACGGCGAACATGCCGCCGAAGCCGATCATGCCGGTGAAGATCGCGAACCACACCGTGGGGCGTCCGAACGCGCGGACCTCGCCCTTCATCGACGCACCCTCGACCTTGGGCACCCGCGGCACCCAGGCCGAGATGGCCAACGCCGTGATGACCGCGATCACCGCGACCGCCAGGTACGCCGTGCGCCACCCGATCTGCTGCCCCGCCGCCGTTGCCAACGGCACGCCCACAAGGTTCGCCACGGTCAGACCGACCATCACGCGCGCCACGGCCGTTCCTCGCCGTTCGGGAGCAACGAGCGTGGCGGCGACAACCGCCGCAATGCCGAAGAACGCACCGTGCGGCAGCCCAGCGACGAAGCGGGCGATGAGGAGAAGCGTCTTGTCCTGCGCGATCGCCGACAGCCCGTTGCCGAGCGCGACGGCCAGCATGAGCCCGATCAGCATGCCCTTGCGCGGCAACTTGGCCCCGAGCACCGCGATCAGCGGTGCCCCGACGACCACACCGGCCGCGTACAGGCTGATCGCGTGCCCGGCCTCGTAGTCGGGAATGCCGAACGTCTCCGCGATCTGCGGCAGCAACCCCATCGTCGCGAACTCGGTCGTCCCGATGCCGAACCCGCCGAGGGCGAGCGCGGTCATGGCGCGCGTGGTGTTCAAGGCTTCCCCATGGCTAGTCAGCTAGTTAGCTACTGCATCGATTTTACGGGCGTTCTGACGCGCTTCAGAAGCCCCTGACCTGGTGCCGATGCTCACACGCCGCTCCAGGAATACCGACCCGAGCGCGATGACCAGACCACCCACCGCGAGCAACGCCCCGATCCAGTTCGGCGCCGTGTACCCGAGCCCCCGCTCGATGGCGAGCCCACCCAGCCAGGCCCCACCGGCGTTGCCGAGGTTGAACGCCGCGATGTTCGCCGCGCTGGCCAGCGCCGGCGCACCCGCGGCCGTCTGCATGACCCGCATCTGCAACGGCGGCACCGTCGCGAACCCGGCAGCGCCGAACAACACGATCGTCACCGCCGCCAGCACCGGCGAGTGCGCCGTGAACACGAACGCCGTCAGAATCGCGGCCAGCGCCGTCAGGATCACGATCACGCTCTTCATGACGCTGCGGTCTGCGGCCTTGCCGCCGAGCAGGTTGCCCGCGAACAACCCCACCCCGAACAACACCAGCAACCACGTGACCGCCCCTGACGAGAACCCCGCCACCTCGGTCATCATCGGCGCGATGTAGGTGAACGACGCGAACACGCCGGCGAACCCGAAGGCCGTCATCAGCAGCGCCAGCCACACCTGCGGGTTCCGGAACACCGTGAGCTCGCTGCGCAGGCTGCTCTCGTTCGCCTGCTGCTGCGGCACCAGGAACAGGATCCCCAGCAACCCGACGACGCCCAGCGCCGTCACGGCCCAGAACGTCGACCGCCACCCCAACGCCTGCCCGAGCGCCGTCCCCATCGGCACACCCAGCACGTTCGCCACCGTCAGCCCGGTGAACATCAACGCGATGGCACTAGCCCTCCGGTGCGGCGCAACGAGATCAGCCGCCACCACCGACCCGACGCCGAAGAACGCCCCGTGCGCCAGCGCCGCGACGACCCGCCCGCTCATCAGCACGCCGTACGTGTCCGCGAGCGCCGACACCAGGTTCCCCGCGATGAACAGCACCATCAACCCGGCCAGCATCTTCTTCCGCGGCAACCGCCCTCCGAGAACGGTCAGCAGCGGCGCACCGACCACCACGCCCAGGGCGTAGCCGGAGATCAGCAGTCCCGCGCCGGGGATGGTCACGCCGAGGTCGGCCGCCACCTCCGGCAGCAGGCCCATGATCACGAACTCGGTCGTGCCGATGGCGAAGGCGCTGATCGCGAGGGCGAGCAGAGCGACAGGCATGATCACACGTTCCTTGAAGTCGTAGGTTGTCCGCGTCAGCAATAGTTGCACACGCGGGCAATTGCAGGCGACTCCTGAATCGGTGAAGCCCGTCACGTCCGAGGGTGGGGCGGCGACGGGACAACGACGCGTCGGCGGAGAGCGAGGCCTCACGCTCCGACTCCCATCACGCCTCACCTCCGGTCACCCCACCTCCGGTCACCCCACCTCCGGTCACCCCACCTCCGGCCGCCCCGCCTCCGGCCGCCCCAACTCCGACCGCCCCACCTACAGCCGCCTCACCCCCGACCGCCTCGCCTTCCACCCAGCCGGTCGACCACACCCGGCCCCGACCCAGCCCCCGAACACGACGGAAGGCCGGCCCCCACGGGGACCGGCCTTCCGCCAACCCGAACTCAGATGCGCGGCACGTCCACGAACGTGCGGCCGTTGAGCGGCTGCGTCGCACGTGCGTTACCGGCGGTGAACAGGCCCTTGAAGCGGGCGATGGTCGCCGCCGTCACGTGCTGCTCGCCGGTGAGGTACCACTCGACGCCCTCGGTGAACGGGGCCGTGGTCAGCGAGCCCGTGTAGTGCAGCGTGTGGTGGCCCGCGGGCAGCAGGCGGTTGAGGTTGATCGACTCGATGTCCACCGGCGCGCCGCACTCCGGGGAGAGTTCGGCGAGCACGTCGTCGACGACCGAGTGGGAGCCGACGACGAGCGGGACGCCGACGACGAGGAGCTTGCCGTCGGCGCTGCGGTGGACGAGGTGCATTTCGAGCGGGGTGTTGCGACCGCCGAACTGGTGCTCGGACGGCGTGTGGAAGTGGAACTGGACGAGGTCGTATCTGGTGCCGGCCACGGTCACGTGGCCGGCACCGGGTTCTACCTCGGCCTCTTCGGTTTCCTCGTGGTCGCGGGTGGTGCAGCCGTTCGGCTTGTCCGCGTCCTTGCGGACGTACTTCAGCTCCAGCGCGGACTCGCCGTACGAGACGTCGAGCTTCGCCGCGTGCGGATCGAACCGGATCGCGTTCGGCGTGACGTTGACGGGACTCTGCTTCGGCGTCGCCGACTCGGCCGCGCCGGACGCGAAGAACGTCGCGGTGAGCACGAGCGGAAGAAGCGCCGGGAGGGACCGCTTAAGGTTCATGTGATCACTTTTCACCCGATCGGGTGAAATGGGGAGTGGAGTGTGGTCGCGCTCTCATCCACCTGAATTATTCCCGGCGTTCCATTCCGGCCGGGACTGAACTGATTCAGCGTCGGGACGTGCGTCTTCGCAGGTCACAGGCACTGAAACAGGTACAGGTGAGCGCGAATTCAGGCAAGTTCGTTGTGTGCGCAAATTCGAATTGAGACAACCGGACAATTGATGAACGACGCCGTTCTCGATCACCATTGTCCGATTCAGGATGGTTTGCCGAATTTGCCTGAAGTAACTCCGCGAACACGACGGATAGGGCACGATGAGCGGATGGTCACCGTCGACAACATTCGCGCCGTGGCGAAGACGCTGCCTCGCACGACCGAGCACCTCGTGCGCGACCGCGTGAAGTTCCGCGTCGGCCAGATCGTCTACGCGGCCCTGTCCCGCGACGAGACCGTGCTCGGCTTCGGCCACCCCCGCGAGGAACGGGAGGCACTCGTCGCGAGCGACCCTGTCAAGTTCGCCTTCCCCAGCGAGTCCGACATGCGCTTCCAGTGGGTGCACGCCTCGATGGCCGAGCTGGACGTCGAGGAGATGACCGAGCTCGTCCAGGGCGCCTGGGCCTTGTGCGTGCCCAAGAAGCTCATCCGCGAGCGCCTCGGCGAGGCCTATCTTTAGTCCACACTGAAGTCACTGCACAGACAACGCACGCCCGGCGAGATCCACTCCTGTCCCGTCCACTCCGGATGCCGCGCGAGCAGCACCGACCGCACCTCGGCCTCGATCTCGTCCACGGCCATCGCGGAGTCCCGCCGCCGCCACGTCTCGTCGCGGAGTTCGTGCAGGTAGGCCTGTACCCCCTGCAGCACCCCCACGTCTCCCACCGTGCCGTGACCTGGGACGACGATCTGGGGCGCGCCGGCGATCAACGCGTCCAGCACGCCGATCCACGCCACCCCGGAGACGTCGGTGTCGTGCGGCGGGAACCACGGGAAGATCGCGAACTGTCCCGTCTCGGCCAGGTCGCCGGTGAACAGCACGCCGGCGTCGGGCACCTCGACCACCTGGTCCCCCAGCGTGTGCCCGCGTCCTGTCGGCCGCAGCAGGACCGTCCGCCCGCCGAGATCGAGGGCGCGCACCCCGTCGTACACCTCGTCCGGCACCGGCAACGCCACGCCGGCCAGCCGCGACGCCACGTGCCCGCCGAAGCCGCGGAACGTCTCCAGGTAGCCGGAACCCTTGCGGCGCAGGTCATCCGCCTGCGCGGCGTTCACCAGGTACTCGCTGAACGCGGACGCGCCGAACGCGTGCTCCGGGTGGAAGTGCGTCGTGGTCAGGTACACGCGCCGCCCGCGGGCGAACTCCTCGGCGAACTCGCGCACGGCGGTGGCGTTGACGAGGCCGAGCCCCGTGTCCACCACGAGCACCGCCTCACGGCCGCCGATGATCCCGATGTTGGGCACCAGGCCCACGCCGGAGTTGGGGACCACCAGCACCTCGGACGCCACCTCGACGGCACCGGAGACCTGGACGACTGGATCTGGAAGGTTCATGACCCCAACCGAACCCCCACCACGCACCCCACGTCCAAGACCGATCCCGCACTCCCGATACCGGGCGAGTATCGTGCCTGGTCATGGAGCTGCGGACGCTGCGCTACTTCGTCGCGGTCGCCGAGGAACGCCACTTCGGCCGGGCCGCGCGACGACTCCACCTGAGCCAGCCGCCGCTGAGCCGCGCGATCAAGCAACTGGAACACGACCTCGGCACGACGCTGCTGGTCCGCTCCCCCGCCGGGGTCGCGCTGACCGACGCGGGCCAGACGCTGCTCGAGGAGGCCAGGGCGCTGCTGGAGCACGCCGACCGCATCCGCGCCAAGCTCACGAGGCGCACGATCACCGTCGGCATGCTGGGCGACCACGGCCCGCACCTGGCGGAGGCGTTCCGGCGAACCCACCCGGACGTCGAGATCCGCGTCCGTGAGACGGACCTGACCGATCCGACCTGCGGCCTGCGCTCCGGCCACGTCGACGTCGCCCTGACGCGCGGCCCGTTCGACGAGGCCGGCCTGAAAACCCTTGTGCTCGACGAGGATCCGGTGGGAGCGGTGCTCCGGGCGGACGACCCGCTCGCCACCCGCGCCGAGATCACCACCGCCGACCTCGACGGCCGCGACTGGTTCCAGTTCCCCGCGGGCACCGACGAGATCTGGCAGAACTACTGGAACGGCGGGAAGGCACGCACCGGCCCCACGGTCAGGGCCGTCCAGGAGTGCGTGCAGTCCGTGCTGTGGAACGGTTCCGTCGGCCTGGCCCCGCTCGGGCACGATCTCGGCGAACTCGTCACGGTGCCGCTCGCCGACATGGCGCCCAGCCCCGTCGTGATCGCGTGGATCAAGGACGACCCGCTGACCCTGGCGTTCGTCGAGTCAGCGAGCCGCACCTACTAGCTCCGCGACAACCCCGTGCTAACCCCGGCTGTAACCCCACTTGGTGCGGTTCGCCGCGTCCTCGACACCGGTGAAGCCCTCGTTCGGCACGAAGACGTCCTCGCCGAAGTCCATGTCGATGTCGTCGGCGTTGCCACCGACGCCGTCGGCGCCGATCGCGAACATGGCCTGCGGGTTGCCACCCTGGTCCATCAGCGTGTCGTGCTCGTTGAACTGGTGCTGGTGCCACGAACCGGACATGTGGCCGAGTTCGTGCGCCGCGATGTTGCCGAGCGCCCGGCCGATGAAGCGCGTCTTGTCGCTGGCGGGCGTGATGTACGTGTTGAGCGAGACGGGCTGGCCCGCCGGCGCGCTCAGCAGGTCGAGCTGCACCAGTGCGGTCTCCTCGTGCGCGAAGTTGCCCGGGTCGATGCTCTGCGCGATGGCCACGGTCGCCACACCGGACTCGGCGATCGTGCCGCCGATCACCAGGCGGCTGACGTTCCGCTGACCCCAGGGGTCGGCGTGGTCGCGGCTGTTGAGGATCCGCACCTTCCCACCCAGAGCCAGGTTCTCGCGCAGCGCGTCGACCGCCGCCGTGATCACCGCGTCCTCGTCGGACGGGCCGAGCCCCCACGCCGCGAGGAAGTTCTTCATGCCGGACAACGACTTCACGCCCTCGCCGCCGTACGGGACGGTGTCGACGAGCGCGCCGTCGAAGTCGACGAACACCGTCTGGAGACCGGCCGCTTCGACGCCGGGCCGCAACGCCTTCACGGTCAGGTCGTAGCGGCCCTCGCCGTCCTCGACGCCGAGGTGGTAGCGCCCGGACGACGGCGCGACGAAGTCGACGGCGGCGTTGCCACCGCCGGGCAGCGGGCTGTTCGGCGGGTACACGACCGAGAAGTCCTGCCGCGAGCCCTGCACCTCACGGCCCGCGGTGTCGTGCACGACGAGCTTGCGCGCCGAGCCCGTGACGGACGCGCCGAGCACGTCGCCCGCCCTGAGCTGGACCGAGTAGAAGTCCCTGTCCCCCGATCCTTCCCCGGCAGCGATGGTCAGCTCGTAGGTGCCGGACGCGCCGCCGGGCCCGCCCGTGACGCGCACGAAGTACTCGGCCCCCGAGGTGAGGTCGAGCTCCAGGCTCGCGTCGAAGGTGGCGCCGACGTTGTCGGCGGACGCGACCTCCCGGCCGGCCGCGTCGAACACGGTCAGCACGGTGTCGAGGTCGCTGCCGGGCGTGAGCGTGGCGATCCGGGTGTGCCCCCGGCCGTGCAGGCGGTAGAAGTCCTGGTCAGCACCGGTGATGCGGCCCGTGGTGCGCATCGCGCGGCGAGCGGGCGCGCCGACGCCGGTGTCGCTCGCGGTCGCCGCCGAGTCGTTGGGCTCGGCGAACTCGGGCAGGACCGCGAGCGTCGGGTCCGCCAGCAGCGAGCCGGTGATCGACGCGTTGGGGTTGCTGCGGAACCCCGTGACCTCGGCGGACGCCGGCACGTCGTTGCGTCCGCGCGCCCACGCCGGCTCCCGTTCCGCGTAGGTCCTGCCGGGCTTGGCCGTGGCGAGGATCCGCGCGCGGGACTTGGCCGCCCGAGTCCGCGCCAGCGTGCCCGCGTCGACCTGCCCGGGGTGCTCCGACCACGAGAGCAACGGGTCCGGCTGGACCGGTGCCGAAGCCGCCGACGCCACCACCCCCTGACCGCTCATCACCAGTGCGGTGACGGCGATCGCTGCTACGAAACGCATGTGCTCCCCCTGCCGGTAGATCCTCCAGATCTACCGCGAGGAGCGCCGCGAGGACCAGGCCTCAGCTCCTGTTGAGACGGCTCACCGTCACCGCGTAGTCGCCGCCCTCGAAGGGTTCGCGGTCCCACGTCGCGAAGCGTTCGACCAGCGTGAGCCCGGCTTGGGCGCAGTGCTCGTCGTACTCCTCGACGCTGTAACCACGTCCCAGTCCGAACCCGGCGACCAACACGTTCCCGACATGTCTGGCGACCCCCGCGACGAGCGCGCCCTGCGTTCCGGGCGGGGTGAACAGAGGCACGTTGCCCGCCATGACGACGACGTCGAAGGTGCGTCCCAGATCGAGTTCGGCCAGGTCGGACCGCACCCACGTGAGCTGCGGCGCCTGCTCGCGCGCGTGGGCCAGCATGGACTCGTCGAGGTCCGCCCCGACCACCTCGATGCCGTGCCGCGCGAGCTCGATCGCGACGCGCCCCGTCCCGCACCCGGCGTCGAGCACCGAACCCGGCCCGAACGCGCGCACGAACGTCGCCTCGCCGTGCACGTCCATCCCGGACTCGGCGAGTGCGTCGAATCTGCGCTGGTACTCCGCCCCGTTCCACACGTCCGCCAGCATAGAACCGAAGATCGGCGGATACCGCCCGTGTGGGAGCGCTGCCAAGGTCGAGGGCATGACGCGCTTTCTGCTGGCAGTGGCGTTGCTCGTGGCGGCGGCCTCCCCCGCGCAGGCCGCACCCCCGAGGTGGGTCGGCACCTGGGCCACCGCGCCGTCGTCCGCGGTCCCCGGCACCGAGAACGGCTACCCGAACTTCTCGATCCGCAACATCGTGCACGTCAGCGCGGGCGGCAAGGAGATCCGCGTCCGCCTCTCCAACGCCTACGGCCGCACCCCGATCACGTTCGGCCAGGTCACCGTGGCCCGAGCGGCAGGCCCCGACACCCCGCTCGCCCTGCCCGGCACGATGCGCACCCTGACGTTCGGCGGCGCTTCCTCCGTCACCGCCCCGCCCGGTGCCGACGTGGTGAGCGACGGCGTGGCCCTGACCGTCCCGGCCGACTCCGACCTGCTCGTGAGCACCTTCACGCCGTCGCCGGGCGGCCCGGTCACCCACCACAGCCTCACGATGCAGAACTCGTACTTCAACCGCACCGGCAACGTCACCGCCCAGGAGTCGGCCGCCTTCTACCCGGAACGCACCACGGCCTGGCACTACGTCTCCGGCGTCGACGTGCGTTCTTCGACCTTGCAAGGCAGCGTCGTGGCGTTGGGTGACTCGATCACCGACGGCGCGAACTCCACCTGGGGCGCCAACCTCCGCTGGCCCGACCAACTCGCCGACCGCGTCAACAAACGCCTGGGGGTCCTGAACGCGGGCATCAGCGGCAACCGCCTCCTGCTCGACGGCGACTGGGCGGGCCCGAACGCGCTGGCCCGGCTGAACCGCGACGTCCTCACCCAGACCGGCGTGCGCACGGTGATCGTGTTCGAGGGCATCAACGACATCCAGCAGACCCCGCACCAGACCGACCCGGCCCCGATCATCGCGGCGCTGAAGCAGATCGCCGCGCGGGCACACGACCGCGGGCTGCGGGTGGTGGGGGCGACGATCACGCCGTTCAAGGGGTGGAACAGCTACACCGAACAGCTGGAGGGCGTGCGGCAGGCCGTGAACTCGTTCATCCGCAGCAGCCCGGACTTCGACGCGGTGGTGGATTTCGACGCGGTGATCCGGGATCCCGCCGATCCGCAGCGGATCCGGCCCGACTACGACCAGGGGGACCACCTGCACCCCGGGGACAAGGGGTTCGAGGCGATGGCGAAGGCGGTGCGGCTCGCCACGTTGTAAGGCACTCGAACGGGCGACCGAGGTTTGCGGGACACTCCACCCGGGCTATTCGACGGAGATCAACACGCACCACCGATTAGGGGTCCACGCATGCGTCTCACGATCGTCGCCGCCGTCCTCACGGCCGCCGCCACCACGGCCTGCGGGTCGTCCCCGGCGGCCCAGCCGAGCCCGGCGACGGACACGCCCACCTCGGCGAGCACGCCAGCGAGCGGGGTCGGTGAAAAGCAGAAGCCCGCGGTGAAGGCCGAGTTGACGATGCAGGGCAAGCCGGGGCTCGGGCTGCTCACGGCCACCAACCAGGGCAGCGCGCCGATCACGTTCCAGGGCTGGCCGAAGCTGTCGTTCACCAACGCCGCCAACGAGCCCGCCGCCGTTCCGGTCGAGCAGAAGCTGGTGCCGGGCGAGGGGCCGTCGATCACGTTGCAGCCCGGGCAGACGGCGTTCGCGGGCGTGTTGTTCGACGTGGACGACGCGAACTCGTTCGCCATCAACGAGATGACGGCCGAGCTGCCCGGGATGGTGCCGGCGAAGGTGACGTTCATCGGGACGGACGGCCAGCCGATCGCCGACATGTCCAAGCTCAAGGTGAGCGAGGCCAAGGTCGGGACGATGCAGCCGGCCGCCCAGGGCGTCACGGTGTTCGACTAGATCCGGAGAACACGCCCTAACCCCTCATCAGGCGGTGTTGCAGCGCCACCTCCCACGGCCGCACCGCGCGGTCGAGGAACATCAGGCTGTCCATGCGGCAGTTGCAGGCGTTGCCCTCGCGGGTGTTCTGCGGGTAGCTGCCGCCGATCTTGAGGCCGCGCGGGTTCGTGGCCGAGGCCAGGTCGGGTTCCGGCTCACCCTCCAGCTGCCACGGATCACCCGCAGCGACGTAGGCACCGGAGAGCGGCTTTCCGTTGCGGTACAGAGCCATCTTGCCGGTGTCGAAGTCGAACGTCGCGGCGAGGAACACCCATTCGTTGCGCGGCAACAGCTTCTGCCAGTCCTCGGCGGCCGCGAACGTCTGGGAGTCGCCGCCGTCGATCCGCCGTGCCAGGGCGACGAGTTTCAGCTCGCCGTCCACCTGGATCAGCTCCAGCAGTGCACGTACGGCGTGGCCGTTGGAGTCGCCGGTCAGCACTCCGGCCAGGCCGATGGCACCGTACAGGTCGGAAGGGTCGGCGGAGGTGGAGTTCGGGGCCGGGTTCTGGCCCGTCATCTTCACCCAGCCCAGGATCGACGCTTCCCGGGCGCCGTTGAACGCCTTCAAGGTCGGCACGCCGGTCTCGCTGTAGAGGCCGGCCTTCCAGTCGTCGTTGCCGGCGATGGCCGGGTTGATCTGCTTGAGCTGCAGGGAGTGACTGCTCGAGCGGAACGCGCCGTCCCGCACGCGCATGTCCGCACCGCCGTTGATCAGCTGCAACGCCGTGCCGGAACGGCCCCGGTCGCGTTCCAGCGCCGAGTCGCCGCGCACCGGGTGTTCGAAGTCGTAGTACGACACCAGGTTGCGGGACAGAGTCGGGAGCACCGGGCCGGAGGTGGCCTGAGCAGGCACGGCCGTTCCCACGACGAAGGCCGCCACGAGCAGGATCACCCGCATCAGCGGACCCCCTCGCCCCGCACGCGCAGGTCGCGCAGGCGGCCGACGTTGTCGAACGAGCCGAAGCCCACGCGCCCGGAAGCGAACGTCCCGTCCACGGCCGTCATCAACGGGTGCGGGGACCCGTCCACGTACACGGCGATCTCGCCCGAGTCGGCGCAGTGCTTGACCCGCACGCGATGCCACGCCTCGTCCGACACGGCCGGGGCGGCGCCGACGGAACGCACCGCGTCCCACTGGTGGTCGAGACGGAGCCGGTCGGCGTTGTTCACGACGAAGATGCCGTTGTGCGGGTAGATCTTGTTGTCCTGCGAGAGGTGCGCGTAGTAGAACTCGGTGTCGGAGCGGTGGCCGAACACGATGATCACGTCCCGGTTGGACACCGACACGGGGGTGTCGAGCCGCACCGAGGCGTCGAGCTGCACGGAACCGAACTCCGGGCCCTTGGCCAGCACCGCGTACTCGAACGGGCGGCGCGGGCCGGGCCGGGCCACCCCTGCCTCGGCCAGCACGACCTCGCGGCCGGGGAACTGCCACGACGACGGCGTCACCGGCTGCCACGAGCGGGCACCGACGGCACCAGCGACGAGGTCATGGCCGGAGTGACAGGACGCGAAGGTGCGGGCGCCCGTCACCTTCCAGATCTTGCCGTTGGCCTTGGCCAGCACGTAGAGCTCGCCGGCGGCGTCCGTGCCGAACCGCAGGTCGACCCGGTCCGGATCGCCCACCAGGTCCTTCATCGTGGTCAACCGGCCGCCGGAGTACACCATCAGCTCGCGGGACACGGCCATCGGGCGACCGGCGCGCATCTCGCCCGAGTCTGCGTAGTAGAGCAGGCCCTTCACGCCCTCGCCGTAGATGTACTTGCCCCGCAACGAAGGGATCTTCGAGCCGCGGTAGACGAAGCCGCCCATCAAGGCGTTGCCGCTGTCCGCGCACGGTCGTTGCGTGGACAGGCGGTTGTGGTCGAACGCGGTCACCGGGTAGGTGAAGCCGAAGCGGGCGTCGTCGGCGGGCAGCGGGAACACCCCGCACGACGGGTCGCCGCGCCGGTACTCCCAAATGCCCTCGCGTTCGCTCCAGCCCAGGTTGGCACCCTTGCGGACCTCGTAGACCGCGTCGACGGCCTTCTCGCCGATGTGGCCCATGAACATCCGGCCGGTGACCTCGTCCCAGCTGAAGCGGTACGGGTCGCGCATGCCGTACGCGTAGATCTCGCCCAACGCGCCCGAGGTGCGCACGAACGGGTTCGCGCGCGGCACGCCGTACTGGCCGTTCACGCCGTCACGGCCAGAGGGATCGATGCGCAGGATCTTGCCCTGCGGCACCGAAAGGTCCTGCGGCACCGTGGTCGAGACGCCGATGCCGCCGTCACCGGACGCGATGTACAGCAGCCGGTGGTCCTCGTCCCACCACCGCGCGGTCGGGTTGAAGCCGATCTCCTGGAACCCGTGGATGTACGAGGCGAACCCGACCCGCAGCAGCTCACGACGGGTGCCGGCGAAGACGTCCGCGTGCGGGTCGGCGGCGGTCCACTCGGTGACCACACCGTGCACCACGGAGTTCGGTGACGGCAGGTCCGGCTTCTTGTCCGTCAGCGCGGAACCGGTTTCGGTGTGCACGGTGTAGAACTTGCCGTTGCGCTGGAAGTCCGGGTGGAACGCGGCGAACCCGAACCCGCTGCCCAGGCCGCGGTGGGTGTGGAAGTCGGGACCGACCAAGGCCCCCAGGTCGAGGTACGCGTGCTGGACTTCCCCGTCCAGCAGGTAGAGCTTGCCGTTCATGTCGGGCACGAACAGCCGTCCCGAACGGTCCGGCACCTCACCCAGGTAGTTGATCCTGTTGTAGCGCACCAGTCTGGTGTCGGTCGGCGGCGGCACGGGCTGCGACTTCGGCAGCTGCGCCGCCTCGGTCAGCTCCAGCCCGATCCCGGAGGCGCCCGGTGTCGGCAACGGGTCGGCGATCGGCACGTCGGACTGCGCCGAGGCGATCGGCACGAACAACGCCGAAAGCATGAATGTTGTGACTGCCAAAGCAGATGAGCGTCGGTACATTCCCCACCACCCTGTGGGCCAGGCCGTTCAGCACGGCAGCGGAAAGCGCTTTCCAACGCGGCGGCATCCGGAATCTACCCAGCTAATAAGGTGGTTACAACCCCTCCGCGGCGCAGCGCTGATCCACAGGTCAGCGCTGCGCCGTCCGGTGGGAGCCTGCTGGTGCCGGCGGCGGGCGTGGCCGACAACCGCGGCGACTGGGCGGCGGCCTCGGGTACCGGGGTGGCCGCCGCCACGGCCAGGACCGAGAGTGATCGTGTCATCGCGCACCACCTCGTGGATCAGCCTGAGAAAGCGCTTACCACGGGGCGGCGAGCCAGATCCCCACGCGCTCAGTCCTGCCCTGTCACGGCTCCGAGCAGGTCGCGGATGCGGGCCGTGGCCGACGCGAACTCCGGACGCGCCATCGTCGCCGAGTAGTCGCGTTCCGCCGGCAGGTCCACGTCGATGACCTCGTGCACCACCGCCGGCCTGCGCGTCAGCACGATCACCCGGTTCGCCAGGTACACCGACTCCGCGATCGAGTGCGTCACGAGCAGCACGGTCGTGCCGGTCTCCCGCCACACCCGGTGCAGCTCGACGTTCATCTGCTCACGGGTCAACGCGTCCAGCGCGCCGAACGGCTCGTCCATCAGCAGCACGCGCGGCTGGTGCAGCAACGCCCGGCACAACGCCACGCGCTGCTGCATGCCACCGGACAACTCGTGCGGCAGGGCGTTCTCGAAGCCGGACAGCCCGGTCATCTCGATGAGCTCGTCGGCCCGCCTGCCCGCCTCGGCCGCGTTCATCCCGCGCATCTCGGCCTGCAACAGGATGTTCCTGCGCGCGGACCGCCATTCCAGCAACGCGGCGCGCTGGAACACGAACCCGATGTCGTGCCGCGGCCCGCGCACCGGCTCGCCGAGCAGCGTCACCGAGCCGGACGAGGGCTTCAGCAGCCCCGACACCAGCTTCAGCAACGTCGACTTGCCGCAGCCGGACGGCCCGACGATGGACACGAACTCGCCCGGCGCGACGTCGAGCGAGACCCGTTCGACCGCGGTCACCTCCGCGCGCTTCGACTGGAAGCGCACGGAGACGTCGCTGATCTCGACAGCGGAGGTGGCTGTTCCCAGAGTCACGCTCATCCCTTCGGAGCCACGCTTTCTTCCCAGTACGCCGACGGCTCGGACGCTTCCTCGATGATGCCGTTCTGCTGGAACGTCTCGATGGTCTTCTTCCAGTCCTCCACGGAGTTCACGCCCGGCGCCTTGCCCTTCGTGGCGTCGGTGTGCAGCAACGTGAGCGTGGTCTTGAACTGCTCCAGCACCACCGTCGGCGACGGCAACTGCTCCGCGGCGCCCTTCATCGACTCGGCCGCGGCCTCCGGCGCTTTCTCGGCCTCCGCCCACGCCTCCTGCGTCGCCGCGACCATCTTCCTCACCAGCTCGGGATCCTTCTGCAGCATGGACTTCGAGGTGAGCAGCCCGTTGCTGAAGTAGTTCAGGCCGAACTCGGAGAACCGCAGGTAGCCGACGTCCTTGCCGGCCTTCTCCTTGATCGTCGGCCCCTGGTCGGACGCGAACCCGAGCAGCACGTCGGTGCGGTTGGAGATGACCGCGGCCATCTTGCCCGCCGGGTCGATGTTCTGGATGGAGACGTCCGACTCCTGCATGCCGTTCTGCTTCAGGAACGCCGGGAACGTCTTCGTCAGCGCGTCGCCCGCCGTCGTGGCGACGGACTTGCCCTTCAGGTCCTCGGGCTTCTTGATGTTCTTGTCGGTGAAGAACTGCACGGACGCGGGCGTGGTCTGCAGGAACACGCCGATGCTCTTGGCCGGCACGCCCTGCTCGACGGCCGTGGCGAGCGCGGACGTGTCGGCCCAGCCGAAGTCCGTCTGCCCGGCGCCGGTGGCGGTGACCGTCTTGCCGGAGCCCTGGCCCGCCTGGATCTTGAGCTTGATGCCGTGCTTCTCGTAGATGCCCTGCCGCACGCCGTAGTAGAACGGCGCGTGCTCGCCGTACGGGTACCAGTTGAGGGTCAGCGTGACGTCCTTGGTCTCACCGCTCGAGCCCGGCGTCGTGCCGCCTCCCCCGCCGCAGGCGGTGATCAGCAGCATCGCGGGCAACAGGCCTGCAAGCACTTTCTTCACGATCAGCCTTTCGCGAGGAGGGTGGTGACGGCGGCGCCGCGCCGGCTGGCGTGCCACGGCAGCATCAGCTTTTCGGCGAGGTCGAGCAGCAGGAAGAGCACGACGCCGACCACGGAGATGACGATCAGGCCGGCGAACAGCATCGGGGTGTCCATGTTGCCGTTGGCCTGCAGGATCACGTAACCGAGGCCTTCGTTCGAGCCCACGAACTCCCCGACCACGGCCCCGGTCACGGCGAGCGTGACGGCGACCTTCAGGCCCGCGAACAGGTGCGGCAGCGCGGCCGGGAAGCGGATCTTCACGAACGTCTTGACCGGGCCGCCGCCCATCGTGGCGGCGAGTTCGAGCATCTCCGTGTCGACCGACTTCAGGCCGGTGACCGTGGAGATCACGACGGGGAAGAACGCCATCAGCACGGCCACGACCACCTTGGGCTCGAAGCCGAACCCGAGCCACACCACGAACAGCGGCGCGATCGCGATCTTGGGGATGACCTGCGCGAACAACAGGATCGGGTAGGCGGTGCTCTCGATCGTGCGCGAGTAGACCATCGCGACCGCCACCAGCACGCCGAGCAGGCCCGCGATGACGAACCCGAGGATCGTCTCGTACGTGGTCACCCACGTGTGGCCCCACAGGTAGGACCACTTGTCGGCCAGCAGGCCGAACGTCTTGGCGGGCGACGGCACCAGGTAGGCCTCGACCATCCCGGTGGCGGTGACGAGGTGCCAGATCGCGAGGCACGCGGCGAGCAGCGCGGCCGGACGCCACGTCCGTTCCACGACACCTCGCCAGCGGTCTGCCGGAACTGTGCTCACGTAGCTCCCCTCCGTTGGAAAGCGCTTTCCCGTACGCTATGTCCGGTCCACTGACCGGTCAAGATGGAGGATCGATGCAGCTCGGCCTGACCGTCGAAGAAGTCAGCGTCCACGCCGTCGCGCTGCCGACGCTGCGCTCGTTCGGCGTGTCCGGCGGATCCGTCGCCGTCGCAGGTCATCCGAGCATCCGCATCCTCGTGAAGATCAGCGCGGGTGGTGTGCACGGGTGGGGTGAGGCGACGCCGGTTCCCGCCTGGACCTACGAGACCGCTGAATCGATCTATTGGACCGTCCAGCGGTATCTGGCGCCCGCGATCATCGGTCAGCCGGTGTGGCAGCTCGACCGGATCAGCCAGATCTTCGACCGCACGATCAACCGCGGCTTCTCGATCGGCGCGCCGCTCGCCAAGTGCGCGCTCGACGTGGCGTTGCACGACCTGGTCGGCCGCGCCCTGAACGTCCCGATCGGCGTCCTGTGGGGCCAGCGGCGGCACGAGGAGGTCGAACTGGCCTGGATCATCTCCGGCCAGACGCCCTCCGCCGTGGCCGAATCCGTGGCGGAGGGCATCGAGAACGGCTACCGCTCGTTCAAGGTGAAGATCGGCCTGCACGACGAGCGGACGGACCTCGCCGTGGTCAGGTCGGTGCGCGAGGCCGCCCCGGACGCACCCCTGTGGGTCGACGCGAACCAGGCCTACACCGTCGACGAGGCCCTCCGCATCGCCACGAGGCTCCAGCCCTACGACGTCTTCGCGTTCGAGCAGCCCTTGCCCGCCAACGACGTGGCGGGCCAACGCCGCCTGCGCACCGCCTCCGTCCTGCCCGTGGCCCTGGACGAGAGCCTCCGCCACCCCACCGACCTGGCGACGTTCGTCAAGCTCGACGCCGTCGACGTGGCCGTGGCGAAGGTGCAGCGCTCCGGCGGCCTGACGCTGTCGCACCGTCTCTGCCAGCTGGCCGAGGACTGCGGCGTCCGCCTGCTGGGTTCGGGCCTGACCGACTCGGACGTCGGCCTGGCCGCGTCGCTGCACCTGTTCGGCGCGCACGGCATCAGCGGACCGGCGGACCTCAACGGCCGTCAGTTCATCGCCTCGCCCTACGCCTCCGGCCTCACCGTCGAGAACGGCGTGGCGCAGGTGCCGACCGGCCCGGGGCTCGGCGTCGAGGTGGACGAGTCGGTGGTTCAGGAGCTCTCGGTCGAGCTGTAGGCGTTGCCGGCGTGGTCACGGCCGCGCGCGAGGTAGATCCGGTGGCTGTCCGGCTTCAGGAACCGGACGGTCGTGGGCATGTACCGCATGGTGTAGCCGCAGCGCCGCACCGTGCTGCGGTTGGGCGGGCTGCCGTGCACCAGCATGGCCGAGTGCACGCTGCACGCCCCGCGTTCCAGCTCCACGTCGACCGCCCGTGACTCGTCCACCGCCGTCTCCTGGTTGAAGAACGAGTCCGCGGTGCCCGTGTGCTCGACGGGCGCGCGATGGCTGCCAGGGATCACCCGCAGGCACCCGTTCTCTACAGTGGACGGATCGATCGCCAGCCACACCGTCACGGCGTCCCCTGCCGGGTCGATGCTGTCCCGCCAGAAGTGCGCGTCCTGGTGCCACGGCACGGGCTGCCCGTCCCCGGCGGGCTTGCAGATGAAGTGCGACGAGAACAACGCGATGTCCGGCCCGATCAGCGACTCGACGAGGTCCAGCACGTCCGGGTCCAGCAACCACCGGAACAGCACCGGGTCGGTGAGGTGCGGCACGTCCATGTGCTCGGGGCGCTGTCCTTCGGGCAACGCCGCGAGCTTGGCCTCGAAGTGCGCTGCCAGCGCCTCGAACCTCGCCGGCGCGAGCAGGCCGGCGTGCGTCTCGTAACCGTCGGTGTGGAACATCGGGCGTCACCTCACGAGTAGACCGGTCTCCTTGTCGTACCGCAGCACGCGGGTGTCCGGTGCGTCCACGGTGACCACGGCGCCGACCGCGGGTTCCTCGTCCTCCGGCACGACGTACCCGATCTGGTCCTCACCGCAGTCCAGCGTCACCAGCGACGTGACGCCCAGGTTCTCCACAATGGACACCACGCCGTTGAACAGTCCCTCGCGCGCGGGCGACAGGTACTCGGGCCGCACTCCGATGATCTCCGCGCCGCGCGGCACCAGGTTCATGGGCGTGGAGCCGATGAAGTTGGCGACGAACGTGTCCGCGGGCCGCTGGAACACCTCGCGCGGCGTGCCGAGCTGCCGGATCCGCCCGGCGTCCATCACGGCGATCCGGTCGGCCAGCGCCAGCGCCTCTGCCTGATCGTGCGTGACGAACACCGTCGTCAGTGCCAGTTCCCGTTGCAGCTTCTTGAGGAACGTCCGCGCCTCCAGCCGCAGCCGTGCGTCCAGGTTGGACAGCGGCTCGTCCAGCAGCAGCACCTCGGCCGACGCGGCGACCGCCCGGGCGAGCGCCGCCCGTTGCTGCTGGCCGCCGGAGAGCTGGCCGGGCCGCCGGTCCAGCAACTCCCCGAGGCTCAACCCGCCGGCCGTCCGCACGGCCGTCTCCTGCTGCACGGCCTTCGCCACCCCGCGCACCCGCAACGGGTAGGCGATGTTCTCCGACACCGTCATGTGCGGGAAGAGCGCGTAGTCCTGGAACACCATCGCGACCCTCCGGTCACCGGGCTGCAGGCGCGTGACGTCCCGTTCCCCGATCGCCACGGCACCGCCGGTGGCGGCCTCCAGCCCGGCGATCGTGCGCAGCAACGTCGTCTTGCCGCACCCGGACGGCCCGAGCAGGGCGAACAGCTCGCCGTCGGCGATCTCCAGGTCCAGCGAGTCCACCGCGCGCACCCCGTTCGGGTACACGGTGGACAGGTCCTCGACAGTGATGCCCGCCATCAGCTCTTGATGCCTCCGTGGAATCGGAACCCGTACCGCTTGCTCACGAACAGGTACAGCACGACCACCGGAATCGAGTACAGCAACGAGAACACCGGGATCACGGTCAGGTTGGCGCTGCCGCCCTCGTCGTACAGGGTCCGCAACAACACCGCGGCAGGCTGCTGCCCGACGTCGCGCAACAGCAGGAACGGCAGCAGGAAGTTGCCCCAGGCGTTGACGAACGCCCACACGAAGATCGTCGCCACCCCCGGCCGCGCCACCGGCAGCACGACGTGGCCGAGCACCTGCCGCGGCGAGGCCCCGAACACCCGCGCCGACTCCTCGTACGAGCGCGGCACGGCGTCCATGAAGTCCTTCAGGATGAAGATCGCGGCGGGCAGCATCCCGCCCGCGATCACCAGCGCCGTGCCGAACTGCGAGTTGATCAGCCCGAACTGCAGCATCATCACGAAGATCGGCACCATCGCCGCCGTCCCCGTGACGACCGACGACAACAACAGCAACAGGTACAGCAGCAGGTCCCGCCCGGGAATGCGCACCCGCGACAACGCGTAGGCCGCCAGCGCCGCGAGCACCGTCGTCACCACGGTGGCGACCACGCACAGCACCAGCGAGTTGACCAGCGACGACACCGCGTACGGGTGCTCGAACGTCGTCACGACGTTGCGCCACGTCCAGTCCGGCCACCGCAACCCGAGTCCGGGCTTCTCGTCGAACGGTGCCGACGCCAGCCACAGCATCGGCACCGCGAAGAACGCCAGCACCACCGCGACCAGCACGTAGAACCCGATCCGCCGCACCATCCACAGAGGACTCACGCGCGCCTCCGCAGCAACCGCAGGTACACCAGCGCCACCACCAGGTTCCCGACCAGCAACAACATCGACATCGCCGACGCGTACCCGAGCTGCCCACCCTCCAGGGCCTGCCGGTAGATCAGCACCGGCAACACCTCGGACCGGTGGTTGGGCCCGCCCGACGTCAGCAGGAACGGCGTGAAGTCGTTGGCAGTCCACAAACTGATCAGCAGCGTGTTCGTCAGCACGTGCCCCCGGATGTGCGGAAACACCACGTCCCGCACCGTCTGCCACCCCGAGGCCCCCACCAGCCGCGCCGTCTCCACCTGCGACGGCGGCACCGCGGCCAGCGCCGACGTGTACAGCAACATCGAGAACGCCGTCCCGCGCCACACGTTGAAGATGATCAGGCTGGTCATCGGGTACTCCACCAGCCACGACGTCTGAGGCGACCCGAGCAGCAGGCCGAGCGTCCCGGTGTCCCGGCTCAGCACCGCGAACCACAGGAACGCCACCACCGTGCTCGGCAGGATCCACGACAGCAGCACGAGCCCCTCGGCCGTCCGCCGCAACCAAGGACTCACCGACCGCAACGACCAGGCGAGCCCGAACCCGAGCACGTTCTGCCCGATCACCGCCGAGAACAACACGAACAGGGCCGTCAACCACACCGAGTTGGTGAACAGCGGGTCCCGCACGGCCTCGACGAGGTTGTCCGCGCCGACCACCTGCGGATCGGCCGCGGCGGGCCCGGTGAGCTGGTAGTCCGTGATCCCGATGTAGAGCGTCCACAGCGCCGGGAAGACCAGGAACACCCCGATCAACACCAACGCGGGCGCGACGAACCCCACCGCCCGCCGGACGCCCAGCCCGGAGCTATCCAACGTTCTGCTCGCCGACCGCCTTGACCAACGACGCCCGATAGGCCTTCGCCGCCTCGTCCGGACTCATCCCGCCCACGACGTCCGCCGTGGCCTGCTGCAACGCCGCGGAAACCTTCGGGTAGTCCGCCACCCCGGGCCGGTACCGGGTGATCGGCAGGACCTTCTCCGCGATGAACGACAACATCGGGTCACCCCCGAGCACCTGGTCGTTCACGTCCTGCCGCTGCGTCAGCTGAGCGGTCCCGGCCAGCGACTCCCTGACCGCCTCCGCGGAGTTGAGGAACTGCATGAACTCCCAGGCCTGCCGCGGGTACCGCGTGTTGGGGTTGATCACCCGCACCCCACCCCCGGACATGCTCACGAAGTCCTGACCGCCCACCCCGGCCTTCGCTTCTTTCGCAGGCACCAAGGCCCACCCGACGGCCGAGTCCCGATCCGCCATCTTCGCCACGCCGTTGACCGGCTCGACCACGGACCGCCAGAAGTAGTCGCTCTCCAGCAAGATCCCGATCTTGTTCTCGCTGAACAACGCGAACGACCGCTGCCGTCCGTTCGCCTCCTGCTGCAACACGGGATCGCCGAGCCCACCTCCGTAGATCTTCCGGTAGAGCTCGAGCACGTCCCTGACCTGAGCGGAATCCCCTTGCCACTTCCCGTTCTCGTACACCGGCCGCCCCGTCCCCACCAGCGCGGGCAGCACGCCCTGCATGGTGGTGGCCTCCCCCATGGCGGACCCGGCGTTGAGCTGGATCGGCGTGACCCCGGCCTGCCCCTTCAGCTCGGCCCCGGCGTCCAGCACGTCCTGCCACGACCGGGGCTGCCAGTCAGCGGGCAACCCGGCCTGGGCGAACAACTTCTTGTTGAAGAACAAGACCCGCCCGTCCGTGCCCATCGGCACGCCGTAGGTCTTGCCCTCGAACTCCCCCAGCCCTTGCACGGCCTCGGGAATCTGCCCCCACCCGTCCCACGACGTGTCGCCGACGACCTCGTCCAGGGGCTTGATCTGCCCGGCCTGCGCGAACTCGCCGAGCCAGATCCCGTCGATCTCGACGACGTCCCCGCCACCGCCGGTCTTGAGGTCCAGCGCGACCTTCGTCTTGAAGTCCTCGTCCCCGGTGCCGTTCTGCTCGAACTTCACCGTGGCGGTCACCCCTTTGGCCTTCTGCGCCTCGGTGAACCGGGGTATCACCCAGTTCTGGATCCAGTCGGCCCCGCGAGCGTTCTTCCCGCCCACCGCCGCGTTGGCGACGATCGTCAGCGTGAACTCCCCGGCATCCGCGTTCCTGGCCTGATCCCCGCTCCGCGGCTGCCCCAGGCACCCGGCGAGCAACCCGCACACCGCCAGCAGTCCGAACACCTTTGTCCGCCCCATGCCTTCCAACATGGCACTGGTTCATCTGGCCCACAAGGGGAAGGACGGGCGGCAGGGTGGGGCTCGACCCGGCGGAACCGCCCTCTCAACCGCAGCCACCCACCCAAGCGCAACCGAACCCCGCCGGAACCACAACGCCGGTATGGTCCACACCAATGGCCATCGAGTTCGCGGTGCTCGGTCCCCTGCAGGTGCGCGTGGACGGCCACGAGCACCACCTCGGCGGTTTCACCCGCCGAGCCACCCTCGCCTACCTCCTCCTGCACCCCGGCCAGGTCATCTCGATCAGCGACCTCACCACCGCCCTCTGGCCGGCGGATCCCCCACCCACGTCCAGGGGCATCCTGCTCAACGCGGTCTCCGCCCTGCGCAAGGCCGGCATCGAGATCACCACCCGCAAACCCGGCTACCTCCTGCACGCCGACGAGGCCGGCCTGGACCTGCTCCGGTTCCGAGCCACCCTCGCCCGGGCGCACACCACCAGCGCCCAGGACAGAGCAGCCGTGCTGCGCTCAGCCCTGGCCCTCTGGCGCGGGCCGGTACTGGCGGACCTGGTGGCCGAAGGCATCACCTGGCCGACACTCGCCAAGATCACCGAACTCCACGACACCGCCACCGAAGACCGCTACGAAGCCGAACTGGCGAACGGCCGCCACCGCGAGGTCACCGCCGACCTGGAAGCCCTGGCCCGCGCCCACCCGCTCCGCGAACGCGTCCAGACCCTGCTGATGCTGGCCCTCTACCGCTCGGGCCGCCAAGCCGACGCCCTCGCCACCGCGAGGACGACCCGGCACCACCTGGCCGCCGAACTGGGCGTGGCCCCCGGCCCGGCCCTGACCAGCCTCGAACACGCCATCCTCACCCAGGACCCGGCTCTCACCGCGCACACCCCGGAAGCGTTGACCGTCCAGGAACGCAAGAAGGTCAGCGTTCTCGTGGTCCGCCTCGACCTGCCCGGCACGGACGAAGCCGCCGACGAACGTCTCGCCACCGCGACGGCCGAGGTGAAGCGGCGAGCGGAAGCGCTGGGCGGCACCGGGATCACCACCCTGGGCGCCACCATCTGCACCGCGTTCGGCGCTCCGCGCAACCGCGAGGACGACGCCGCGAGAGCCACCAGAGCGGCCCTCGACATCACCGGCGCTCACCCGGCCGCGGCGGCGGTGGCCACCGGTCCGGCGCTGGTGAAGACCGGCGACCACGTCGAGGTGAGCGGCACGGTCATCGCCGCCGCCCAGAACCTCCTCGCCCGCACGGCGAAGGGCGAGGTCAAGATCTGCCCGGTCACCACCAGGGCGACCACGCCGACCGGCGACGACACCCCGCTGATCGGCCGCACCGGCGAACTGGACCGGCTCCACCGCGCCTACGACCAGGTGAAGCGGACGAACCGCCCCCGAGTCATCACCCTGACCGGCGAGCCGGGCACCGGCAAGACGAGGCTGGTCAAGGAGTTCACCACGGGCAAACGCACGCTGACCGGCCGCACACCGCCGTTCGCCGGCAACGACACCTACGCCCCGCTGGCCGAGATCGTCCGCGCACACGCCGGCATCCTCGACACCGACTCCCCGGAGACCGCGACCGCCAAGGTGGAGGCGATCAGCGCGGACCCGTGGCAGGCCACCCAGCTCAAAGCACTGGTCGGCGTGGGCCCCCAGGGCAACGACGTCCTCACGGCCTGGCGACGACTGATCGAGCAACTGGCCGACGAGCCGCTGATCCTGGTCGTCGAGGACGTCCACAGCGCCGACGACCGACTGCTCACCTTCCTCCACGACCTGAGCAGCACCCGTGTACCCCTGCTGACCCTCCTCACCGCCCGCCCGGATCCGAGGATCCGGCCGGAGATCCCGATCAACCCCCTGTCCGAAGAGGACACAGCGACGCTGTTGCAAGCGTTGATGAAGCGCCACAACGTGGTCGCCGATCAGGAGCAGCTCCTGCAACGTTCCCAAGGCAACCCGCTGTTCGCCCAGGAGTACGTGCGCATGCTCAGGGACGGGGCACCGGAAGCACTTCCGGAAACAGTGCAGAACGTCATCGGCGCACGCTTGGATTCGTTGCCACAGCTCGAGAGGTCCGTGCTCCAGGACGCCGCGGTGATCGGTTCCACGGTGTGGCCGGGGGTCGTGGCCGCCGTGGCCGAGCGCGCGGAGGCGGAGGTGACCCGGTGCCTGGAAGTCCTGGCCCAAAGGGACTTCCTGCGCCGCGGCAGCACGAGCACCGTGGCCGGTCAGGCCGAGTACGCGTTCAGCCACGTGCTGGTGCGCGACGTGGCCTACGACCGGGTGCCGCGCGGCACCAAGGCGATGAAGCACTACCACGCCGCGGAGTGGGTCAGGGCGCTGCCGCTGGAGCACGTTCCCCTGCTGGCGCACCACTTCCAGGAGGCCGTGTGGATCGCCGAGGCCTCCGGACGTCCGTGCGACATCATGGGCGCCAAGGCCAGGACCGCTCTCACCGACGCCGGCAACCGGGCCACCACCCTGGCCGCCCGGGAGACCGCGATCCGCTGCTACCGGGCCGCCCTGGCCGTCTGCCCGCCCGGCCACCGCGACACCGCCGGACTCCTCACGCTGCTCGGCTCCAGCCTCGCCCAGACCGGTGACGGCACGACGGAACTCGCGAAAGCGGTCGAACTCCACACAGCCGCCGGCGACTTCGCGGGAGCCGCGAGAGCGGCGAGGTCGTCCTGGCGCGCCGCCTGGCACCGCGGCGACCACGACCAGGCGCGGCACCACCTGGACCAGGCGATCGAGTTCCTCGACCGGGAACCGGCACACGACGTCCAGGCGTACGTGGCCCACGCCCTGATGCTCGCGGACAGGCTCCCGGAAGCGGTGACAGCCGCACGAAGCGCACTGGCCGACGCCACCGGCCTGGAACGGGCCATCGCGCTGGAAGCCCTCGGCCTCGCCAGGGTCAGGCAGGGCGACCCCACCGGAACGGAAGACCTGCGCCGGGCCGTCGAGGAACGCCGGAGAGCAGGCATCTCCACCGGCCTCTGCCTGGTCAACACGAGCACCGCCTACACCGCCATCGGCGACGCCAGAACACGGCGCGAAGTCAGGGCTGAAGCACGTGCGGCCGCCCACCGCCACGGAGACGAGGACACGCTCGCCTGGCTGGCCGCGTCCAGCTACGTCGAGCTGTTCTGGGACGGCCGGTACGCCGAGGCCCTGAAGGTCCTGGAGAACCCGGCGCACTCCCACCACCACGCCGCACGGGGCCGCATCCGCCTGCTGACCGGCGACCTCCGCGGAGCCCAGGCGGACGCCACCGCGGCACTGGCCCTGGCCAGGACCACGGGAATTCCCACCGACCTGCACCACCCGCTGACGCTGACCGCGAGAATCGCCCTGCACGAGCAGAACCAGCCCGACACGGGCGAGTTGCTGTCCGTCCTGCGAGGCCACCAGATCACCGGCCTGATCGGCGTGGACCTGCCGGTCGTCCTGGCCGCCACCGGTCACGGCCCCGAAGCCCTCGCCGCGGTCTCCTGGTCACGCTGGAAGGACGCCGCCCTGGCCCACCTGAGCGGCGACCGGAAGACCGCGAATCGGATCTACCAGGAGATCGGCTCCACCCCCGACGCCGACGATGAGTCGCTGGTTATCGCCCCGCGATAACGTCGGGAAACGTGCCCGTTCCCCGTTACTACCAGGCCAAGACCCGGCTGCTGGACCTGCTGGACGACCTGCCGGGCCACACCCCGTTCCCGCCGGAGCGCGCGCTCTCGGACCTGTTGCGCGTGTCCCGCAGCACCATCCGCAAGGCCCTGGACGAACTGGTGCTGGAGGGCAGGCTGTTGCGCGGCACCGGCCGCCAGGGCACCACGGTCGCACCACCCGGGCAGCCCCACCGCATCGCCCTGCACGCACTGACCGCGGACCAGCTCCCCCGCGAACGCACCACCACCAGCACCAGGAACGACGTGACCACCGTCGAGTCGGTGCTGGTCCACCTCGACGACCCGATCGGCGTTCGCCAGACGCACCTGCACGCACTCCCGGGCTTCGCCACCCGCTACGACCCCGGCACGCCCCTGCGCGAGTTCCTCGCCACCGCCTACCGCCTCCGCCAGAGCGAACCGCGATGCACCACCGCGCTCGCCACCCCACGAGTGGCGAGCCTGCTGAACGTCCGCCCCGCCACGCCACTGCTGGCGGTCTCCTGGCTCGGCCACGACACCACGGGCGCGACGAGAGAACTGTCGAGGGTCGTCCTGCGCAGCGACCGGGCCCACCTGACGTTGCCGCAGGTTCGAGGAGATCAAATAGTGTGACCGGGTGACCGCTCGACGCACCGTCCTGAAGACCCTCGCCCTGCTCCCGCTCGCCAGTTGCGCCGCCACCCCGGCCACCGAGACCACGACCGCGGCCACGACCACGACGACACCGGGGCCGACGACGAGCGCGGTTCCCCTGCGGCACGAGGCGTTGTTCGCGCTGGAGAAGAAGTTCGACGCACGGCTGGGCGTCTTCGCGATGAGCGACAACGGAAGCACGATCGAACATCGGGCGGACGAGCGGTTCGCGTTCTGCTCGACGTTCAAAGGCCTTGCCGCTGCGGCGGTTCTGCATCGCAACCCGATGTCCTATCTGGACAAGGTGGTCACCTACACCGAAGCCGAGCTGATGAGGAGCTCGGCCATCACGAAGCAGAACGTCCGGACGGGCATGACACTGCGCGACCTCTGCGACGCCGCCGTCCGCCACAGCGACGGCACGGCGGGCAACCTGCTGCTGCGCGAGGTGGGCGGACCGGCGGAGCTCACCAGGTACCTGCGCGAACTCGGCGACACCGAGACCAGGATGGACCGGATCGAACCGGACATCACCTCGGCCACTCCCGGCGATCCGCGCGACACCGCCACCCCGCGCTCACTCGGCACGGACTACCAGCGGATCGTGCTCGGAGACGCGCTCGAGCCCGAGAAGCGCGACTTCCTGAAGGACCTCCTGCAACGGTCGGTCACCGGAGCGCACCGCGTCCGCGCCGGCGTGCCACAGGGCAGCGAGGTCGCGAACAAGACCGGCACCGGCGCGCACGGCACGGTCAACGACATCGCCGTCGTGTGGCCGCCGAACCGCGGGCCGGTCCTGATCGCGATCATGTCGAGCAAGGCCTCCGCGGACGCGGAGTACGACGAGGCTCTCGTCGCCGAAGCCGCCGCCTACGTCGTCAAGACCCTCACCTGACGGACGACACGTCCGCCCACACGGTCTTGGAATCGGGGAACCGGTTGTGCCCCCACACCTGCGCCAGGCCGTTGACCAGCAACAACCCTCGTTGCCGCCGCCCGAGGAACCCCATTCGCCCGAGCTGGGGGAAACGACCGGGGGTGCCGTCGTCGACCTCGACCCGCACCACCTCGCGTTCGGGCAGGCGGAAGATCCGGGCCCGGCGGTGCGGTGCCGCGTGGTGGTAGGCGTTGCTCACGAGCTCCGTGGCCACGACCATCACGTCGACGACGACGTTCTCGTGCATGCCTCTCAGGAGGCGCCGAACCTCCGCCCGCACGTCCGCGAGCGGCAAAGCACCTTCCGGTAGGACGAGGTCCAGTCGTTCGCCGGACCGTCCTGCAATACCCATCAGCATCTCCCCGCGCCCTGTTCGTTCAAGGCAGCAGGCTGCATACCCCAGAGCGCGCACATCGAAACCAACCGAGCTGGAATCACGGCGACCTCGGGAGATCAGCCCAGACCACGGTGCCCCCGTGAGCCCTGTCCACACCCCAGCGGTCGGACAGCCGGGCCACCAGAACCAGGCCGTACCCGCGCTGGGGCCGGGACACCTTGCGCAACGGCGGATGGGCCCTGGCGTCGTGCGCGATCTCGACGCGGATCTTCTTCTGCTCCACGACGACGCGCAGGAAAGACGGTTCCGACGTGTACCGGTACGCGTTGCTGACCAGCTCGTTCACCACCAGCAACACGTCCGACACGGCGTCGGCGTCCTCAGCCATGAGCTCCAGCCGCACCCAGCGCCGGACTGCCGCGAGCGACGGCCGTTGCCTGCCCAGTGGCAGGTGCGCCGCCTCTCCCGTCCGTGCTGCCTGGTCGCGAGCCAAACCGCTCCTCGGTCAGTTGATCAGTTCGGGCGCGGGTTACCCGGGTACATCGACGGCCAAACCATCCTTTCCGTTCACCAACGTCAACTACTCTCACGGCGCCGCCGCGACGCCAGGGGGAACCACGTGCCCAGAACGCTGCCACCAGTGCTGATCGCCTTGCTGCTGATGTACCTGGTGCAGCAGCAACTCGCCTCCGTCGCCGGCCCGCTCGCCGCGGGGTTCGGGCTGCCGACGGCCCAGATCGGTCTGCTGTTCTCGGTCGCGTCCGTGGCGACGGCGATCGCGAGCCCGTTGTGGGGACTGCTGCTCGACGCCGCCGGTGCCCGCGTCGTGCTGATCGCCGGACTCGTGCTGGGCGTCGCAGGGCCGGCCGGGTTCGCCGCGGTCGTGTCGCTCGGGCTCACCGGGACGCTGAGCACGGACGTGGCGTTCCTGCTGGTGCTGCTGTTCCGCGGGGTGGTGTTCGGGATCGGCATCGCGGCGGTGCTGGTCGCGGCGCTCGCCGTCGCGGGTCTCACGACGGCCGGCGTCGGGGACCGCACCCGCGCGGTCGGTTTCGTGGGCGCGGCGCAGAGCCTCGGTGTCCTCGCCGGTCCGATCATCGCCGGCGTGCTCGCGGCGAGTTCGATGACGTTGCCGGTCTACCTGGCGCCCGTCCTGGCCCTGGTGGCGGCGGCCGTGGTGCTCGTGTCGGTGAAGCCCCCGGTGCCCGTGCCGCACGAACCGGTGCGGGTGCGGCCGGTGGAGCTGCTGCCCGCGTTCGGCGCCGGGGTGTTGCTGTACCTGTCCTTCGCGATCGCGGAGGTCGTCGTCGTGTACCTCGCCGCCGACCGGGAGCGGATCGAGTCCGGGGCGATCGGCGGGGTGATGCTCGCGGCCGGGCTCGGGTTGTTGCTGGCCCAGGGTGTGCTGGTGCCGGTGCTGAGGTGGACGCCGGACCGGCTGCTGAAGGTCGGCGCACCGGTCGCCGTGGCCGGGTACGCGCTGCTCGCCACCGCGCCGTCGGCCGGGGTGCTGACGCTGGCGCTGCTGGTCGCGGCGCTGGGCGTCGGCCTCGGCGTCACCGGGTTCACCGCGACCGCCTCGCTCGGGGCCGGGCCGCGCCGACAGGGCCTGGTCGCCGGGCTCGTGACGCTGACGAGCGGGGTGGCGTTCGTGGCGGGGCCCTTGCTGACCGGTGTGCTGTACGAGGTGGAACCGAACGCGCCGGCGCTCGTGGCCGGGGCGGCCGCGCTGGTCGCGACCGGGCTGGCGTTCGTGCCGGCCGGAGCGCTGGTCGCCGGTTCCGGGACGAACTGAGGCTGCCGGACTGATCGACCCTGCCGTTACGCTGCGCACGTGACGCGTTACTTCAGCGCCCTCGTGCTGGCACTGCTCGCCGCGACGGCCGTGGTCGTCCCCGCCCAGGCCCACGCCGAGCTCAGGAGCAGCACCCCGGCGTCCGGCGCGACCCTGGCCGCCCCGCCCGCGACCGTCGAGCTGGTGTTCAGCGAGTCGATCCAGCTGCCGGACGGGGCCGCGGTCACCGTCACGGGCGCCGACGGCTCCAAGGTGCCCGTCACCCAGGCGCAGGCCGTCGACAGGACGATCACGGCGACCCTCGACGTCAAGGCGGCCAAGTCGGGCGCGCACACCGTGGCGTGGGCGGCCAAGTCCGAGGACGGCGACACCATCACCGGCACGTTCGCCTTCACCATGACCGTGCCGGAGCAGACCTCGTCCAGCGCGCCGCCTCCCTCCACGGCCGTGTCCAGCGCTCCCGCGTCGAACGCTCCCCCGTCGACGACGCCCGCCGAGTCCGGTGGGGTGCCGCTGTGGGTGTGGCTCCTGATCGGGCTAGTGGTGGTCGTCGGCGCGATCCTGCTGGTCCGGCGGCGCAAGCCCGAGGACGCGTAGGCGTTCGGCCAGCAGGTCGCGTTCGGCCGGGTGTTCGGCCCGGTCCAGCGCGGCCTCGAGGGCTGCCCTCGGATCTTCGCCGAGGCGTTGCAGCAGGTCCGCGCGCACGGCGTGGAACAGGTGGTAGCGGTCGAGGTCCAGTGCGTCGACCTCGGCCAGTGCTCGGCGCGGGCCTTCGGTCTCGGCGATCGCGACCGCCCGGTGCAGGGCGACGACCGGGCTCGGGGTCAACGCCATCAGCTGGTCGTAGAGGGCGACGACCTGGTGCCAGTCCGTCGGCGGGTCGCTGTGCACGGCGTTGATCGCGGCCTGGACCTGGTACGGGCCGGGCTGGTTGCGGCGCAGGCAGTAGCGCACCAGGTCCTGCCCCTCGGCGATCAGGTCCGCGTCCCACCGCGTCCGGTCCTGGTCCTCCAGCAGCACGATCCGGCCGTCCCGCAGGCGGGCGTCCCGTCGTGAGGCGATGAGCAGCATCAACGCCAGCAGGCCGCGCACCTCGGGTTCGTCCGGCATGAGCCCGGCCAGCACGCGGGTGAGCCGGATCGCCTCGTCGGCCAGGTCGTGCTTGTCGAGCCAGCCCTCGTTGAAGATCAGGTACAGGACGGCCAGCACGGCGCCCAAGCGGGCGGGCAGGTCGGCGTCGCGCGGCACCCGGTACGGCACGCGGGCCGCGCGGATCTTGCCCTTCGCGCGCACGATCCGTTGCGCCATCGTGGGTTCCGGCACGAGGAACGCCCTGGCGATCTCCGCCGTGCTCAGGCCGCCGAGCAGTTTCAGCGTGAGGGCGACCTGGGCCTGCCGCGCGAGCGACGGGTGGCAGCAGGTGAAGATCAGCCTCAGTCGTTCGTCGGGCACGTCCTCCACCTCCTCCGGTGCGGGCTCGGGATGCAGCAGTCCGGCCTGCGCGTGCTTCTCGCGGCCCTTGGTCTCGCGGCGCAGGCGGTCGATCGCCTGGTTGCGGGCCGTCGTGATGATCCAGCCCGCCGGGGACGGTGGCGTTCCGTCGACCGGCCAGCGCTGGACGGCCTTGGCGAACGCGTCCTGCACGGCCTCCTCGGCGAGGTCGAGGTCGCCGAGGAAGCGGGTCAGGACGGACACCGCGCGGCCGTACTCGGCCCGGAAGACCTCCTCGACCATCAGACCGCGATCGGCCTGACCTCGATCGGCAACGGGCTGAGCACCTCGGCGAGCCGGCGGCCCCAGTCGAGCGCCTCGTCCAGGTCCTCGGCCTGGACGACGGTGAACCCGCCGATGTGCTCCTTGCCCTCGGCGAACGGTCCGTCGGTCATCAGCACGTCGTCGTCCTTCGCCCGGAGCACGGTCGCGGTCGACGGCGGGTGCAGGCCGGCGGCGAACACCCACGCGCCCTTCGCCCGCATCTCCTCGTTGAGCGCGGCGAGGTTCGCCATGATCGGCTCGAGCACCTCGGGCGGCGGCACCTCGCCGTCGGGCTGGTAGATGCTGAGCAGGTACTTCTGCGTCATCGTGGTTCTCCTCTCCCCCCGTGTACGAACGCGGAAGGCCCGTTTCGACAGCCGTGTACGTTCTGTTCCGTGACCGGGCGGCTGGCTGAGATCGTGGCACTCCTGGACGTGCCCGACCCGTTCAGCGTCGAGGAGCTCGTCCGCCGGATCGCCGCGACGAGGCAACGGCCGATCGTGCTGAAGGCGGCGACGATGCCGCCGGAGGGCCCGAGCGGCCTGTGGATCGCGACCGGCACGACCGACCACATCTGGTACGCGGCGGGCACCAGCCCGATGCACCAGGAACACATCATCCTGCACGAGCTGGGCCACCTGCTCTGCGACCACGAGACCCCGCAGCCCGATCCCGACCTGGCGTTGCGGCTGTTGTTGCCGTCGCTCGACCCCGCGATGGTCAGGTCGGTGCTCGGCAGGACCGCCTACAGCGATCCCGAGGAACGACAGGCGGAGATGTTCGCGATGCTCGTGCTCGAACGCGCCCGGAAACTGCCGTCCCGGGTGCGTCCCCTCTCCCCCGAACTCTGCGCGCTGCTCGACCGCGTCGAGGCGGCCCTCGCACCGGGACTCGGCTCGTGAACTGGTCCGCCCAGCAGTACGTGCTCGCGGTCGTCGCCACCGGGTGCGCCGCGCTGGTGCTGCGGCTGTTCCAGCTGCACCGCGGTGCGAACCCGGCCATGACGTGGATCACCGCGTCGCTCGGCGTCCTCACGGCATCGCTGGTGCTGCAATTCAGCGTGGTCCGCGCGGCCGTGGACGCCGTCACGACGCTGAACACGGCGGGCACGCTGTCCAACTGCGGCACGTTGCTCGCCGCCGCCTGCGCACAGCGCGGGTTCCTGCACGTGGTCAGGCCGGGTGCGCGCAGTTCCGTGCTGCGGTGGACGTCCGCCGTGGTCGTGCTGGTGGTGGTGCTGTTCGCGCTCGTGCCGTCGAACTACGAGGAGGTGCTGGCGCACGCCTCCGAGGAGATCCAGGTGCCGGTGACCTCCGCGTCCGGCTACGTCTACCTCGTCGCGCTCGCCGTGCTGTGCGTCGGGCTGATCCGGGCCTCCTGGGCGTACGTGCTGATCGCCGAGCGGTTCTCGCTGCGGTACGGGCTGATCGCGATCGCGCTGGCGGCCGTGATCGCCGTCGCGTACACGGTGGTGCGGATCTCGGCGATGGTCACCTACCAACTGGGCGTCGTGGTCCCGGCGATCCGCGGCAACCTGATCGGCAACCTCTACCTCACCGCCTCGGGACTGGTGTTCCTCGGCATCGCGCTGCCGCTGGTGGGTGGCCGGCTCGGGCTCGACCACCTCGCGCACTGGTTCCGCGTCAACCGGTCCTACCGGCGGCTCGGGCCGTTGTGGAGGGCCTTGCACGCGGAGTTCCCCGGACTGGCCCTGGACGTGCCCACGCGGCTCGCGGGGTTCCGCCACCCCGAGCACGCGCTGTACCGGCGGATCATCGAGATCTGGGACGGGCGGCTGCGGTTGCGGCCGCACCTCGATCCCACCGCGGTGCCGGGGGACGGTGCGGCGGAGGCGGCGTTGATCGAGGACGGGTTGCGGCGCCGGACAACCGGCCGGAGGACCCGGACGCCGAGCTCGGGTGGCTGATCGAGGTGTCGCGGACGTTGCGGCGCTGACCGACGCCGGGTGCTGGGTGCCGGGTCGGGCGGACCGTTGTTCACCCGCGCCGCCGCGGTGGTGACGGACGTGGCGCACCGCCGTCGCACGCGGCGATCGTCGCGCGCGAACTCGGGATCCCGGCGGGACGGTGCGGAAGGTGAGCTGAGGTTGCCCGGAATCAGTTGTTGCCCGGAATCAGTTGTTGCCCAGATCAGTTGTTGCCCAGATCAGTTGTTGCCCAGATCAGTTGTGCACCGGCACGCCGCGCATCGAGACGAGCTGCCGCCGCATGCGTTCGCGCACCAGGTCGATCACCTCGGTCACCGTGTCGCCCTCGGCGTACGCCTGCACCTCGACCCACTTCAGGTCGAGCCGCGCGTGCGCGTGGATCACGGACTTGTCCGAGGTCAGGTTGACCCACGCGAAGTCGACGCGGTCCGGCGCGTACCGCTCCAGAGATCCGATCCGCGCGGACGCGTAGTCCCTGGCCTGCTCGGGGATGGCCTCCGCGAGCGAGACCTGGATGTAGTCCATCGACACCTGCCTCCTCAGAGGACGCGCGGCAGCGCCGCGCGGCCAGTTCGACGATACGAATTCGATCGCAACGCCGAACCAGGCGTTGGTCCCGACACAGCAGGGTCTTTCTACTGAGGAGATGGTGCTGCCAGGGGACCTGGTGATTTCACTGGGATCAAGTCTTCGGCACCAAAGAGGAAACTCGCTCGTCGAGCTGTTCCTCGGTGGGTGAACCGATCAGGAGTTCGACCGAGCCGTCGACGCTCACGAACGCGAACGTCGGCTGCGCCGTGACGCCGAACCGCTTCCACACGGAGCCGTCGAGGTCGGCGAGGTGCGGGAAGCTGCTCATCCGGTGGTCGGCCACGAACTTCTTCATCGCGTCGAGCTGGTCCTCGGCCGCGACGCCGACGAACTGGACCTCGTCGTGCCGTTTGGCGAGCGCCTCGACGGTCTCGGCCTCGGCGTTGCAGGACGGGCACCACGGCGTCCAGAACCACAGCACGGCGGGCTGTCCGACGAGCTTGTCGCCGCGGAACTCCGCGCCGTCCACCGTCTTCGCGGTGAACTGGAACTTCTCCGGCGGCGGCGTCTTCTCCGCGCAACCGGCGAGCAGCAGGATCCCTAGCAGCACTCCGAGGATGCGCATTCGGCTCCTCACCTCCCGTCAGGACGTACGGCCCTGCGCCTCCTCCGGTTCAGCCACCACGCACCGACGACGACCAACACCACCACGAACGGCCACGGCCCCAGCGCCGACACGATCTGCACGAGCGTCGACTGGACCCGCCCCGCGCCCCGCACGACCGGGTCGATGGCGCTGCCACCGGCCAGGAACAGCCGTAGCTCGTAGACGCCGTAGTAGGTCACGTAGGCGCCGACGACTACGAGAACCACACCGCCGATGCGACCGACGTGTGGCAGTAGGTGACGCACGTGCGGTGCGAGCGCGGAACCCGTCACGGCCAGCACGGTGACCACGAGCCCCATACCCAGTGCATAGGCCAGAAACGCGAACACGCCCGTTTGCAGCGATGCGCCCACCACGGCGAGGAACGGGCCGATCGCGCACGAGAGAGAGGCGATGGCGAACGCGATGCCGTAGCCGTACATGGACCACAGGCTGCGCGGCGCGGCGGACAGCTTGGGCAGCCGGACGTAGAGGTCCTTGCCCAGCAGCAGGAGCACGCCGACGACGAGCATCACGAGCCCGATCACGACCGTCACGAACGGCAGGTGGCGCTTCAGCGTCGCGGCCACTGGGCTGACCAGAATTCCGAATGCGCCGAAGAAAGTGACGAATCCGGCCGCCATCGTCAAACCGGACATAAAGGCACGTGCGGGTGAGTCCCGGGCCACCAGCGCCAAATAGGCGGGCAGCATCGCGAAACCGCACGGGTTGACCGTGGCCACCATTCCCGCGAGAACCGCTAGCGCGAGCTCGTTCACGCGGCAGAGGTTAGGGTGGGGACGTGCCGATCGAACAGTGGCTCGAAGCCATTCCACCTCTGCTCGTGTACGTCATCGTCGGCCTGGTGATCGGCTTCGAGTCGCTCGGCATCCCGTTGCCCGGCGAGATCGTGCTGGTCACGGCCTCGTTGCTGGCGTCACAGCACGACGAGCTGAGCCCGCTGTGGATCGGCGTGTGGGCGAGCGCGGGCGCCATCATCGGCGACAACTTCGGGTACCTCATCGGACGCAAGGGCGGGCCGCGCCTGTTCGCCTGGATGGGACGCAAATTCCCCAAGCACTTCGGGGAAACGCAGCTCGACCACGCCCGCCGGGTGTTCCAGAAACGGGGCGCGTGGGCCGTGTTCTTCGGCCGGTTTGTGGCTCTGCTGCGCATTCTCGCCGGGCCGCTGGCCGGGTCGATGCACATGCCGTACGGCAAGTTCCTGGCGGCCAACGCGGCGGGCGGCATCGTCTGGGCGGGCGGCACGGCGGCGGCCGTCTACTACCTGGGCGTCGTCGCCGAGAAGTGGCTGAAGGGCTTTTCCTACGCGGGTCTCGCGATCGCGGTGGTGCTCGGTGTGGCCGGCGTGTTCATCGTGAAGAAGCGCCTCGCCAAGGCCGCAGAGAAGGCCGAGAACGCCGAAAAGGCGGAAGAGGTCACGCCCGCGTAGTCCAGGCGGCGATCTGGGCGCGCGACCGCACGCCCAGCACCGTCTTGAGGTCGCGCACGTCCGCCTCCACGGTCCGCAACGACACGTGCAGGTCGTCCGCGATCTGCTTGTTCGTCAGGCCTTCCGCGACCATGGCCGCGACGCGCAGCAGCCGTTCGTCGCGCCACGACAGCGCGGTCTCCTCCGGTTCGGCCTGCGGGCTCGGCGGCGCCACGGACACGCCCGGCAACGCGAACTGCCGCACCGACTCGAGCATCGCGGGGCCGGGTTCCAGCAACGAGCGCGCCTGGAGACGCTCCGCGAGGTCGGCGTCGATGGTCCCGGGCACGAGCGCGAACTGGTGCAGCGCCACCTTCTCCTCGTCCGTGAGCAGCTGGTAGGCCCGGTCGAACGCCGCGTGCAGCGACCGGTGGTGCGCCGGGGCGTCGCGCGGGGCGTGCGTGAGGACGGCGAACCTGTCGTCGAGCCGGCCCGCGATCTCCTCCAGCGTCAGCACCCGCACCAGCCTGGCCGCGAGTTCGAGCGCCAGCGGCAACCGGTCGAGCTGCTCGCACACGAAGTCCAGCAGCGCGGACTTCGCGTCGAACTCGCTGTCGAGCGCCGTCGCCCGGTCGCTGAACAGCCGCTTCGACTCGTGCCGGCTCAACGGCTTCAGCCGGTACTGCTGCTCCCCCGCCACGGCCAGCGGCGAATGACTCGTGGCCAGCACCCGCAACGACGGGTGCCGCGCGATCAAGGCCGCGCAGTCGCCGGCCACGCCTTCGCAGCCGTCGAGCACCAGCAACGCCGGTTCGGCGGTGAGCAGGTCCGGCACCCGGCTCACGTCCGCGAGTTCGACGAACAGCACGTTCTGCCGGTGCGCGACCACCTCGTGCACGAGCCGGGACTTGCCGACGCCCGGCGGTCCCGTCACGGTGACGATCCTGGTGCGCGCCAACAGTTTCGTGAGATCCGCGACCTCGGCGGCACGGCCGATGAACGAGTCGAGCCGCAACGACGTGGGCACGACGTCGCGCGCACGGCGTCGATAGGCGCGCTGACGGCAGGCGCCCGAGCAGTACTTGCCGGGAGCGGTCAGCGCCGTTCCGCATTCGTCGCAGGTCATCGCGCCCTCGCCGTCCTGGCCGCGAGCTGGGTCCGCGACGTGAGTCCCAGCCGCGACAGCATCTGGGTCACGTGCGACCGCACGGTTCCCGCCGAGATCCCCAGCCGGGTCGCGATCTCGGTGTTGGTCAGCCCGTCCGCGACGAGGTCCGCGATCTCGCGCTGCCGCACGGTCAGCGGTTCGTCCTGGCGTCCCGCGTGCACGAACGCCATGAGCCCGGCGTGGTCGAGCCGTTCGCCCAGCTGCCGGGCCTGCAACGCCCGGCGCGGACCGGCCGACTCCACGGCGAGTTCCCGCGCGTCCGCCACCATCTGGTTCCACGGTTCTTCCTGCCGTGAACCACGTTTCCTGCGGGCGACGTCGGCGGCGGTCAGCAGCACGACCGCGCGGTCCGCGTCACCGCGACGAGCCGCCACGACACCAAGTCCTTCCAGCACACCGGCTTCGGACGCGGCGGCGGGCGCGCCCACGCGCAACGCGATCTGGAAGTGGTGCTCGGCCTGGTCGACGTCACCGGACGCCAGCGCGATCACCCCGGCGGTGTGCCGCGACGCCATCAGGTGAAAGGTGTCGAGGACACCGAACGACAGCGATTCCAGCGTCGCCGCGAGCGCGCCCGGCAGGTCGTTCAGGCGCATCAACAGCCACGCGTGATTGTTGAGGAACGTCATCAACAAAGCAGGATGGTTCATCGCGCGTGCGGCCGCCACCGAGCGTTCGTTGGCCACGCGCGCACCGGGGAGATCGGAGTTCACACCCCGTGCGTAGCCCAGCGCGTTCCACGCACGGGCGTCCCACGAGGGTTCGCTGGTCGCCGGATGCGCGACCAACGCCTCGGCGAACCGCAACGCCGTCACTTCGTTGCCCGTGCGGCCCGCGAGCCAGGCCGCGCGGAAGAGCAGCAACTCGGCGTGCGACGTCAACGGCCCGTGCGCCAGCGTGTCGCACGCCAGGCGCATCGCCTCGCTGTACGAACCCTGGACGTACCAGACGTGCACGAGTCCCGCGACGAGCCAGGTGTACCGCGGATCGGTGCGGGGGACGCGGCCGATCACGTGCAGCAACTGGTGTTCCTGGCTCACCAGCCACGCGTTCATCTCGCTCGTGACGACGGGCGCGGCCCCGACGGCCTGGATCGTCTCGGTCAGGTGCGTGACGAGCCGGTCGAACGCCGGTGCCGCCTCGCCGTGCTCCTCGAGCCGCTCGGCGCCGAACAGGCGGATCGACTCCAGCACCCGGAACCGGGCGCTCGACGACGACGGCGACCGCACCACCAAAGACTTGGCGCGCAACGATCCCACCACCGCCACGGCGTCCGCGGGCAGCCCGCACACGGCCGCCGCCAGCCCCAGGTCGAAGTCGCCGATCAACGCCGACAGCGCGCGCAACGCCGCCTGCTCGGCCGGGGTGAGCAGGTCGTAGCTCCACCTGATCACCGCGTCGAGCGTGCGGTGCCGCTCGGGCACGTCGGTGCGCGCCGCCGCGAGTTCGATCGCCAACGGCAGGTGGTCGCGCACGGAGTCGGCGAGTTCCGGCGCGCCTCCGCACTCCACGAACAGCTGCCGGGCGTCCGCGGGCGTGAGCGGTCCGAGTTCGACGCACATCTCGCCCGCGAGGTCGAGGGGTTCCCGGCTCGTCACCAGCACGCGCAGCCGTGGGCACCTGGCCAGCAACTCCGCGACAGCGGCGGCGGCCTCGTCGATGAGGTGCTCGCAGTTGTCCAGCACCAACACGCGATGGTCGGCCAACGCGCGCACGACCGTCGCGTGCAACGACGAATCCGGTTCCTCCCACACGTTCAACGCGAACGCGATCACGTGCCACAGCAGGTCCGGCCGGTGCACGGGCTCCAGCTCGACCACGGCGTCACCGAGCCGCAGTTCGGCCGCCAGCCGCGACTTGCCCGCCCCGCCCGGCCCGGTGATCGTCACCAGCCGGTGCTTGCGCAGGAGCCGGCGCACGGTCGTCAACTCCCGTTCCCGCCCCACCAGGCGGGCCCGCGAGTGCGCCGACGACCACATGCGCGCGATTCTAGAAGCGAATGCAGAAAGAAGAAATGTCGCTCAACAATTGCGATACTGCTACCGAAACCGCCGTGAACTGCGCCAATACCATCGGCGGCGGTCCGGAACCGGTCACCGGCTGAGACGCTCGCTGCTCACACTCCGTCGATCGGGCGTCGAATCCCGGTCCGCTTCCCGATCTGCGTCCGGCGGACCGGGAAGCCGCACAAGCCGACGAGTCCACGCGCGAAGCCCCCGTATCGAACGCGAACTCCCACAGCATCCAACGCCTTCGCACACCCCTGCCCGAATCTTCGCAGTTGTACGAACCTGAGAAGTATTCGCTTACCTGACTGATCTATCAGACACACCTTGTGGTGCCGTGATTACGCGCGGTATGGTCTAGACCTTCAATCGCCGCCGCGATGTAACGGGAGTACGCACACATCAAGGCAAAGGAAGTCACATGAAGATTGGACGCAAGGTGACGGCCGCCATGGCCGGCGTTCTCGCTGCACCGCTGATCGTCGTGGCACTCCCCAGCGGCACGGCGTTCGCTCACGGGTACGTGAACTCCCCGCCCAGCCGCCAGGCCCAGTGCGCCGCGAAGACCGTCTCGTGCGGCAACATCCAGTACGAACCGCAGTCGGTCGAGGGCCCGAAGGGCCTGCAGAGCTGCCACGCCAACCTGTCGCAGTTCTCCGAGCTGAGCAACGACAACAAGGGCTGGCGGGTCACGAACACCGGCCGTTCGGTGACGTTCAACTGGACGTTCACCGCGCGCCACCGCACGCGTGACTACGACTACTTCGTCGACGGCCGCAAGGTCGCGACGTTCAGCGGCAACAACCAGCAGCCGCCGGCCACCGTGCAGCACACCGTCAACGTCGGCTCGCCCGGCCGCCACAAGGTCCTGGCCGTGTGGAACATCGGCGACACCGCGATGGCGTTCTACTCCTGCATCGACATCAACGCGAGCTGATCACTCCCGCGTGAGGTCCCCTTCCTCTCACGCGACCCCCGCAGGGCCTCGGTCGCCGGAATGCGCGCACTCCGGCGACCTTGGCCCGCGTGCTCGACACTGCGGAAGAGGGCAGCCCTGTCATGCCCTCATCTCCGGTCGGCTTGCGCTCCCCGCTCGACTCACGTCTCCGCTCGACTCACGTCTCCGCTCGACTTGAGCACTCCGCTCGGCTTGGCACTCCGGTCGATTTGAGCACTCCGCTCGACTCGCGCACTCCGCTCGACTCGCGCACCCCGCTCGACTCGCGCACCCCGCTCGACTTGCGCCACCGATCGACTTGCGCCACCGATCGCTCGGTGACCGCGGGCCGCCCTTGTGGCCACCGACGTCCACGAGGGCGGGCTCACCGCCCGCCCGAGGCCCTCTCCCGCACGATCTCGTCGACGTCGAACGGCATCAGCGTCAACGGCGGACCGGACAACGGCTTCCGCAGCGCGTCGAGGATCCGGGCGTTCACCTCACCGATGATCGCGCGTGCCTCGGCCTCGGTCGCGGCCGCCAGCGCACGGGCCTTGGCCGTCTCCGCCTCCTTGCGCAGCACCAGAGAAGGAGGCAGGCCCGAGGCGCCCTCTTCCTCGCGCACCTTCTTCTTGATCCACCAGTCCTCTTCGAGCGGCCCGCCCGCGCCCGGCAGCGGTTTGCCGGCGCTCGGCAGGTCGTCGAACTCGCCCCGCTCCTGCGCCTCGCGGATCTGCCTGTCGATCCACGACTCGAAGTCCATTCCGGGTGGTTTCCGTTGTGTCATGGGGAGAACCTCCTGACCGCGCTGTCGATCGCCTCCCGGAACGCCGGGCTGCCCTTGTGGCCGCTGTCGTCCACGAGGGTCAGGTCGGCGTCCGGCCACGCCTGGGCCAACGCGTACGCCGTGTCGGCGGGGCAGCTCATGTCACGCCGGCCGTGGATGATCGCGGCCGGGATGCCGGCGAGCTTGCCCGCACCGCCCAGCAGGTCTGCCACGAAGCCGGCGTTCGCGTAGTAGTGCGCGATGATCCGGACCAGCGCGATCACGTCGTCGGACGGGCGGCCGGAGAACACGGCGGGCTCGCCGAAGTTCTCCAGCGACAGCACCGTGTCCTCCCACCGGCACCACTCGGCCGCGGCGGCCTCCCGCACCGCACGATCGGGGTTCTCCATCAGGTCCGCGTACGCCCGCACCACGTCGGGGGCGTCGCCGGCGTGGGCGCTGAACCTGGCCCACGCCTCCGGGAAGAACCGCGAGACGCCCCGGTAGAGCCAGTCGATCTCGCGCTGGGAGGACAACGTGAGCGCGATGAGGATCAGCTCCGAGACGCGCTCGGGGTGCCGTTGCGCGTAGGCGACGGCCAGCGTCGAGCCCCAGGAACCGCCGTACAGCAACCACTTCTCGATGCCCAGGTGCTCGCGGAGCCGTTCCATGTCCGCGATCAGGTGGTCCGTCGTGTTGACGCCCATGTCCACGGCCGGATCGCTCGCGTGCGGGGTGCTCTGCCCGCAGCCGCGCTGGTGGAAGATCACGATGCGGAACTTCCCGGCGTCCAGCGACTTCCTGGCGCCCTTCGACGGCGAGCCGGGGCCGCCGTGCAGGAACACGGCGGGCTTGCCGCCGGGGTTGCCGACGGTCTCCCAGTAGACGTGGTTGCCGTCGCCGACGTCGAGCAGGCCGTGGTCGTAGGGCTCCATGAAACCGAGCCTACCGAGCGGCACCGACAAGATCCTCCACGTCGCCTTCGCGCCTCAAGAGGCCGGTTCCCACTCGACACCTCTTGCGCGCGAGGCGGCAAGCGCCCACAACGCCACCAGGACCCCGGCACCGCCCGCGCACACGAGCAGCAGCTGCGGCCCCAGCACGTCGATCAGCAGACCGCCGGCGAGGTACGAAACCGCCGCCGCCACCCCGATCCCGCCGTAGAAGTTGCCGAACACCCTGCCCGTCCGATCGGCGGGCACGAGCCGCTGGACCAACGTGCTGTGCGCGACGTCCATCGCCGCGATCCCCAGTCCCCGCACGGCCTGCAGCGCGAACGCCGCCGCGACTCCCCACGCCAGCCCGGTGAACAGGTTGCCGGCACTGCTGATCACGAACCCGGTCACCAGCAACGCGACCATGCTCAACCGCGCCGATCCCCGCGCCAGCAAGGCGTACCCGAGCAGCAGGCCGACGCCGACCGCGCCGAGCACCACCCCGGCCACGCTCTCCGACGAGGAGAACACGCCCATCGTCAGCTGCAGCACCGCGACGTCGTCGATGGCCGTGCACGCGACCACACCGCAGAACCCGACGAAGACGATCCGCAACGCCCGGTTGCGCCAGATCTCGCTCAGCCCGGCCTTCGCGTCGGAGAACACGGTCTCCCCCGGTTCGGCGGACACCACGAGCTTCGGCAGGCGCAGCAACAACAACGCGGACAACCCGAACGAAGCCGCGTCCACCAGCAACACACCGCGAACGCCCAGCAACGGCAACAGCAGCGCCGCGAGGAACGGCCCGATGACGTCCGCACTGGTGGAACCCAGCCCCAGCGCGGTGTTCGCCTGCGGGAGGTCCTTCTCGGCCACCAGAGCAGGCACGGCCGCGCGCGACGCGGGGAGGAAGACCTGCCCGATCACCGCCCGCACCCCGACCAGCACCAGCAGCACCGGCAACGGCGGCAACGTGAACGCGATGACCGCCAGCAGCACCGCCTGCGCCACCTCGCACACGATCATGACGGTCCGCCGGTCGAACCGGTCGCTGATCACCCCGGTCAGCGGGCTGAGCAACGACGGCGCGAAGTCGCCCACGAGCAGCAGCGCTGCCACCGCGATGGCCTTCCCCAGCGCGGACTGCACGTGCAGCATCAGCGTGACCAGGCTGAGCGCGTCCCCCACAACGGAAACGACCCGTGCGGTGCTGAGCACGCGCAACGGGCCGTTCTCCTTCAAAAGCGTCAGCACACGGCTACTTTGCCAACACCTGGTCCAGCTGGTCAGCCAATTTGTTCATGATCCCGGCGTAGGAGGAGTAGCTCAGCGGCGCGACCGCGTTCCACTCGACGAACCGGCCGGCCTGCACGGCGGGCAGGCCCTGGAAGACCGGGTGGCCCTCCTTCATCTGCTCCGGGTTCAGCACGTGCTGGCGGGTGTCCCACATGATCACGTGCTCTTTGTACGTGCCGGAGTTCTCCCACGACAGCGACTGGAAGTAGCCGCCGCCCTCGGTGTCGGGCTTCTCCGGCGTGAGCAGCGGCAGGCCCAGCTCCTTGACGTACCAGTCGAGGTCGGGGTTGCGGGCGGGCACGGCGACGTAGAAGAGTTTCGGATCCGCGCCGATGACCTGGATCTTCTGCTTCGCGTCCGTCATCTTCCTGCCGATGGCCTTCAGGCGGTCGGCGGCCTTGGTGAACGCCTCCTCGTCGGCCTTCACCTTCGCCGAGTCGACGTCCGCACCGAGCGACTTCGCGAGGTCCTTGAAGCGCTTGATCCCGTCCGGGAGCTGGATCTTCGACTGGCCGATGCCGACGGTCGGGGCGACCTTGGTGACCTTCTCCTCGAACTCGGCCGTGAGGTGCCAGAGCCCGGTGACCTCGGGGTAGTAGCCCGCGACGACCAGGTCGGCGTTCAGCGCGGCGAACTTCTCGAAGTCGATCTCACCGTAGCCGGGGCCGGTGACGTCGGTGACCTGGCTCGGGTCGATGCTGCCGGCCTCCGGGTCGGTCGAGCCGTCCGCGCGCTTGAGGGGACCGAAGGTGCCCACGACGTTGATGCCGTAGTCCTTCAGCGCGCCCGCGGCGGACACCTGCGCGACGACGCGCTCCGGGCGCTTCTCCGCGGTGACCTCCTTGCCGCGGTCGTCCTTGAACGACCACTGGCCACCCGCTTGCTCCGTGGGAGCGTTTCCACCGCACCCGGCCACTAGGCCGAGCAGCAGAACCGCGGCGACTGTCCTGCGCAATCTGTCCACCTCCTGAGTTTAGGCTTGCCTAACTTAACAGGCGAATCCGCGCTATCGGACAGTGCGGTAGATTGATCACCGTGCGAAACCGACCGACGACACGGCGTGGCCGATTCGTGGTCTTCGCACTCCTGTTGCTCGCGGTGTTCGCGCTGCACCCGGCGTGCCCGCCGGAGCCCGCGCACCACGGCGCGCTCGTGCCCGGTATCTCCGGCGAACTGTGCCACCACGGCGACACCCACCAGGCCTCCCCCAGCGCGCCGGCCCAGGCCGCCGCCCAGGTCGGCGCGCCGTCGTTCACGGCGCCGGAGGCGGACCCCGTCGAACGCCCCGCCGCGAGACCGCGCTCGTGCCCCGTCACGGACCACGTCAGCTCAGGGCGTTCGCTGCTGCTCGACCTCGGAATCTCCCGGACGTAGGCCGGGCCCCTGCCCCCTACGCCCTTTCCGCACACCATTTCCGAGGGATTCCCATGTCTGTCCCCGTGCTGGACCGGAGCACGCCCGTGCTCTGGATCGACGAGCTCTCCCGCACCACCCCCACCGGTTTCTGGGCGAAGCTGGAGAGCGCCAACCCCGGCGGTGGGATGAAGGACCGCGCCGCCCTGCACATGATCAGGTGCGCACTGGAACGCGGTGACCTCACGCCGGGTGGTCACGTCGTCGAATCGACCAGCGGCACGCTCGGGCTCGGCCTCGCGCTCGCCGGCATCGTGCACGGCATCCCGGTCACGCTGGTCACCGATCCCGGCCTGGAACCGATCATCCAGCGGATGCTGCGCGCGTACGGCGCCACCGTCGAGGTGGTCGACCGTCCACATCCGACCGGGGGCTGGCAGGAGGCCCGCCGTCAGCGGGTCGCGGCGTTGCTCGCCGAACTCCCCGGCGCGTACTGCCCCGACCAGTACAACAACCCCGACAACGTGGCGGGTTACGCGCCGCTCGCCCACGAACTGGCCGAGCAACTCGGGCACGTCGACGTGCTGGTGTGCGCGGTCGGCACCGGCGGGCACAGCGCGGGCGTGTCGTCGGTGCTGCGGCAGCACTTCCCGGCGTTGCGCCTGGTCGGCGTCGACACGATCGGCTCGACGATCTTCGGCCAGCCCGCCAGGACCCGGCTGATGCGCGGGCTCGGGTCGAGCATCTTCCCGCGCAACGTCGACTACCCGGCGTTCGCCGAGGTGCACTGGGTCAACCCCGGCGAGGCCGTGTGGGCGTGCCGGACGCTCGCCGCGCGGCACTACGCGAGCGGTGGCTGGAGCGTCGGCGCGGTGGCGCTGGTGGCGTCCTGGGTGGCACGCACGTCGCCGCCGGGAACGCGGATCGCCGCGGTGTTCCCGGACGGGCCGCAGCGCTACTTCGACACGGTGTTCAACGACGAGTACTGCGCCGCGAACGGGGTGCTGGACGTCGTTCCGGGAGCCGATCCGCTGGTGGTCGAGACGCCGGGTGAGCGTGAGGTGCTGTCGTGGACGCGCTGTGCCTCCATTGTGGACCCGATGGCGGTGACGGCGTGATCGCCAGGTTCCGCTCGTTCGACCGCAGCGTGCAGTTGTTGCTGCTCAACCAGTTCAGCATCAACGTCGGCTTCTACATGCTGATGCCGTACCTCGCCGCGCACCTGTCCGTCACGCTCGCGCTCGCCGGGTGGGCCGTCGGCCTGGTCCTGGGGGTGCGGAACTTCGCGCAGCAGGGCATGTTCCTGATCGGCGGGACCCTGGCCGATCGCCTGGGGTACAAGCCCTTGATCGTGGCGGGCTGTGCGTTGCGCACGGGCGGGTTCGCGCTGCTCGGGCTCGTGGACGGCGTGCCGGCGCTGGTGATCGCGTCCGCCGCGACGGGGTTCGCCGGGGCGTTGTTCAACCCGGCAGTGCGCGCGTACGTGGCGGCCGACGCCGGGCCGCGGCGGGTGGAGGCGTTCGCGTTGTTCAACGTCTTCTACCAGACCGGCATCCTGGTGGGGCCGCTCGTCGGGCTCGCGCTGACCGCGGTGGACTTCCGGCTGACGTGCCTGGTGGCGGCCCTGGTGTTCCTCGCGCTGACGGTGTTGCAGTGGCGGTCGCTGCCCGCCCGCGCGGGATCGCCGTCGGGTGACTCGGTGCTCGCGGACTGGCGGAGCGTGTTCTCCACCAGGCGGTTCGTGCTGTTCGCACTCGCGATGACCGGCTCTTACGTGCTGTCGTTCCAGGTCTACCTGGCGTTGCCGCTGGCCTCGGGGTCGGCGGTGCTCACGGCCGTGCTGTTCGCGGTGTCGGGCGTGCTGGCGGTCGCCGGCCAGCTGCGGGTCACGGCATGGGCGCGGGCGCGGCTCGGGCCCGACCGGGCGCTGGCGGCCGGGATGGCGGTGCTGGGACTGGCCTTCCTGCCCGCCGGGTTCGGCCCGGCAGGGCTCGTGCTGTGCGCCGCCCTGCTCGCGGTGGGGACGATGGTGGTGTTCCCGTTCGAAATGGACAAGATCGTCTCGCTGTCCGGTGATCGGCTCGTGGCGACGCATTACGGGCTCTACAACACCGTCGTGGGCGTTGGGATCCTGCTCGGCAACCTGCTGACCGGGATCGGGTTCGACGCCGCCCGGCGCGCGGGTGTGCCGTGGGCGCCGTGGCTCGTCCTCGTCGCCGTAGGACTCGGGTGTGCGTGGGCGCTGAAGATCTTGGCGGCACGTGTCGATTCGGAGCTCGCCCCTTCGACGTCCGAGTAGAGGCAGGTTCCGGATCGGAGGGTCGCCATGATCGCCACGCTCATCGCAACACTGGTCGAGGAGGACCACGCGGAGGACGACGGCGTCCTGGCGCCCGACGACCGGCTGACCTGCCACGTGCACGGGAGGTGGATCCACCAGTGCGTGTCGTCGCCCGTGCACGTCAACCCGGTCACGCGGCACCGGTGGTGCCGTGGCTGCGACTCCCCGCTGGGCGTCGTGGTCGACGAGCTCGGGGGTGACGTCGCGATGCGCTGCCCCCGCTGTGGGTGCGGGGGCAGCGCCGCCACGGCCCGGCTGATCGCCGCGTGCCGTGCCTCGATCGAGGCACATCGTGCCGCCTGATCGGGTGAGCACGACCGTTTTGCACCGTTTGAGTGGGTTAGGTTGCTCTGCGTGTCCATTTCCGCACGCATCGCAACCGTTCTGGCCGCCGCCGCGGGAGTCGCGCTCGTGACCGCGTCGCCCGTGCTCGCCGACGAGCTCGTGGACGTCGAGGTCGACGCTCCCCTCGTCGTGCTGGAGGGACCGCTCGTCCAGTTCGACTGAACCCACTCACCCGTCAGGCCGTACGCCTCCTCAGAAGCCGATCCCGACTTTTGAGGAGGCCGCGTGCCCGGCCGTGCCGCAAGGACCACCGCCCTGGCCGCCGTGATCGCCGCGACGGTGGTGTCGATGCCCTCGGCTCACGCGCAACCCGCCGAAGACGCGCTGAAGGTCTACAACGACCTCACCCGCGAGGCGGAGAAGCTCAGCCAGGACCACCTGAAAGCGCAGGGCGACCTGCAACAGGCGAACGCGATCGTCGCCGCCGCGACCGAGGCCGAGAAGAAGGCGCTCGCGGACTCCGAGCAGTTCCGCGGCCAGGTCGACGTGCTGACCGAGGCGTCGTTCGAGGGCGCGCGGTTCAACAACATCTCCGCGCTGCTCACGTCGACGTCCCAGCAGGACTTCCTGGAGCGGATGCAGGCGATGAACATCATCGCGGCCGACCAGAACGAGGCCGTCGCCCGGCTCGACGCGGCGCTGACCACGGCCCAGAAGGCGCGCACGGACGCGACGACCGCCGCCGGCGCCGCCGAGAAGTTCGCCGCGGACGTGGCGACCCGCAAGACCGCGATGGACGCGCAGGTGTCGACCGCGCGCACGAAGTACCAGTCGTTGACGCGACCGCAGCAGCAGACGCTGGCGAGCACCGGTCCGAAGGTGACGGTGAGCGCCCCGGCCGGCGCGGCGGGCGCGGCGCTGAACTTCGCGCTGGCGCAGCAGGGCGAGCCGTACGTGTTCGGCGCGAACGGTCCGGACTCGTGGGACTGCTCGTCGCTGATGCAGAAGGCCTACGCCTCGGCGGGCGTGTCGATCCCCCGCGTCACCTACGACCAGGCGAAGGTGGGCCGCGCCGTGGGTCGCGGCGAGGTCGCGCCGGGCGATCTCGTCATCTACTACTCAGGTCAGTCGCACGTCGCGATGGTCGTGGACGGCACCCGCGCGGTCCACGCGTCGACCGAGGGCGTGCCGGTGAAGGTGGCGAACATCGACTCCATCGGCCCCATTTCGGTGATTCGCCGGGTGGTCGGGTGACGCTTCTCTCCTACCCCGCGATAAAGCGACGTAGACGACTGTGAGAGCGTGCGGGCCAGCAAGGTGCCGGTCCCCGGTGCTGGACGAAGGCAAGGTCATTCCGTAACCTGTCCGAGACCTTCGGCCCAGCAGTTAACCCGCTTGGGGCACACGCCAAGGTTGTCGCCTTACGCGGAGTAGTTCTCGCGGGGCGGCCGCCAGGAAAAAGGAGGACCCGCGACGTGGTGTCGCAACCCTCACGCCGCATCGTGCGTGGAGCTCTTGTAGCGACGGCAGCAGTCGTCGCGGCAGCACTCCCGACGGCGCCGGCCACCGCTCAGCCCAACGCCGCGGACGCGCTCAAGAAGTACAACGAGCTGCAGGAGCAGGCGTCCAAGCTCAACCAGGACCACCTCAAGGCCCAGGACGACCTGAAGGCCAAGCAGGGCGAACTGGACAAGGCCAAGGGTGACCTGGCCACCGCGCAGCAGGCGGAAGAGGCGCTGCGCGGACAGGTCGACCTCCTCACCGAGGCCACCAACTCGGGCGCGAACTTCAGCCAGATCTCCGCGCTGCTGGTGAGCGACTCGCAGCAGGACTTCCTCAACCGCATGTCGGCCATCAACATCCTCGCGGCCGACAACGCCGAGGCGCTGCAGAAGCTCACCGACGCCGTCAACGCCGCCGATTCGGCGACGAAGACCGCGAACGAGGCCACCGAGGCGTCGAAGAAGATCGTCGCCGAGATGGACCAGAAGAAGGCGGAGCTCGACAAGCAGCTCGCCGACGCCAAGAAGGTCTACGACGGTTTCAGCGCGGCCACCCGCAACCAGCTCGCGGCCGCCGGTGACATGTCGAACATCTCGGTGCCCGCGGGTGCCGCGGGTCAGGCGCTGTCGTTCGCGCTCGCGCAGCGCGGCAAGCCCTACGTGTACGGCTCGAACGGCCCCAACTCGTGGGACTGCTCGTCGCTGATCCAGGCCGCGTACCGCTCGGCGGGCGTGTCCATCGGCCGCACCAGCTACGCCCAGGCGGCCGCCGGTCGTTCGGTCAGCCGCAGCCAGGTCCAGGCCGGCGACATCATCGTGTACTACTCCAGCCAGTCGCACGTGGCGATGGCGGTCGACGGCATCCGCGCCGTGCACGCGTCCACCGAGGGCGTGCCGGTGAAGATCGCCGACATCGACTCGATCGGCCCGATCTCGGTCATCCGCCGCATCGAGGGCTGATTTCGTCTCCGTCGAACGCCTCCTGCCTTCGGGCAGGGGGCGTTCTTCGTTTTTCACCCCCTCGGGTGCACGTTCCGCCGTGGGCGAGCGGTGTGCTCCGGCCTTCACTAGGTTCCGCTTCGGGCGCCGCCGTTTCGGGCGGTCGTCATCGTTCGAAGTGGAGCTTTTTGTGGACACCTTGCAAGCCGGGCAGGAACTCACCCGCGGCCAGCAGCTGACCAGCGCCAACGGCTACCAGCTGACCCTGCAGTCCGACGGGAACCTGGTGCTGTCGGAGAACACCGGCACGGTGTGGGCCAGCGGCACCGACGGCAAGGGCGCCGTGCGCGCGTCGTTCCAGGACGACGGCAACTTCGTCCTCTACACCGACGACAACAACGCCGTCTGGTCCACCGGCACCCAGGGCAACTCCGGCTCGCACCTCGTCCTGCAGAACGACCGCAACCTGGTCGTCGTCGGCGGCGACGGCAGCCCGAAGTGGGCCACGAACACCAACACCGACTCGCCGCAGGCCACCCCGGAGGCCCCGCAAGCCCCGGCCCCGGTCGTCGAAGAGGCCCCGGCCGCTCCGGCCGCGCCCGCCGTGCAGACCTACGAGGTCCAGGGCGGCGACTCGCTGTGGGCGATCGCCGAGCGCTTCTACGGCGACGGCAACCGCTACATGGAGATCGCGAACGCCAACGGCATCGCGAACCCCGACCTCATCCAGCCCGGTCAGGTGCTGACCATCCCCTGATCGCAGGGCTTCGTGAACGACACGGGCCGGGCCTCCTCAGTCGAGGAGGCCCGGCCCGTGTCGTGTGCCCAGGTCAGGTGGGCAGGTCCTGGCGCGCGATCGCGAAGGCCGGGTTGCCCTCGTCGTCCTGGCGCACGTCGAGGACCTTGTCGTCCAGGTACTGCGCCGCGGCGGGCTCCATGATGACCTTGGCCCCGGCGTCGGCGGTCACCACCTGATCACCGTCGACGGCCTCGCTGAGCGACAGCTCCAGGGCGGCCTGGCTGTCCTGCTCGGCGGCGAGTGCGAACCGCAGGCCGACATCGTCGTTGGCGGCGGCTGACTGTGACGTGAGCTCGTTGATGACCTCGGCGGCCATCGGCGTCACTTCGAGCATGTCGGCCCCTTCATCAGGAAACAGAAACTCGTCAGGGGTGCCCGCCCCGGCAGGCTTCAACCACCGCTCACCGAATTCGCGCGGCGCCCGGCCGCGCGCGGCGCGAGGCACAGGAAGGTGTTCGTGCAGCTCAGCGGCGGTACATCGGCGCCGGAAGGATCGGCTGCGGCCCGTTCAAGATCGCGACAAAAGTGACGACCGGCACGGCGCTCGCGGACGCGACGGGTGGCGCGGCAGGCGGCAGGCGGCACGGCACTCACGGACGCGACGGGCGGCACGGCAAGCGGCACGGCACTCACAGACACAACGGGCGGCACGGCGGGCTGCGTGCGGCACGGCATGAGCGAACACAGCAAGCGACGGGCGAGTGCCGTAAGCCGGCGCGACGAGACGCGGACCTGCCCCACACGACTCGCTTGCCCTCGCCCGCAGCACGGGCGCCTCACGTCACCAGGTGCGCGACATCCCACGCTGTATCCCACGCTGCGACGCGCGGGCGCCTCACGCCACCCGGTGCGCCTGCCGCGACACCTCGTTCCGCACGTGCCCACAGGCCGAACACACCCGCTGCACCGGGATCAGGTCCGCCACCAGCCGCCACGAGTCGGCGAACGACGGCACCTCCTGCCCCGGCACCAGCAGGCCGTCGAGCACCTCCTGCCGCCGGCGCCCCTTCTCCCGGCTGCGTTCCACCGGATCCCGCCGGTGCGCGAGCGCACGGGTCTCCGCCCTCGCCTGCCGGCCCTGCGCGGTCAGCCCGGCACCACGACGCGGCGCGTTCAGGGCGGCGTTGCGGCGGTTCACCCGGTACCACTGGCCCAGGGTGATGCCCTGCAGCGGTGGGTCGGCGAGGCTCGCGCCGTCCGCGGTCCAGGCGCGCAGGCGGGCGCGCAGGAACTCGTGCGCCACCTGGTCCCGGGAGCGGGGGCGGCCCTGGCGGGTGCCGTCCGGCCTCGTGTCGATCGCCACCAGGAGGGAGTCGACGTTCCAGCGCGCGAGGAACCACGGCTCCAGCACGCGGCGGATCCAGCGACGGTCGGCGTCCGGCCACGAGGCGCGGTCGCACAGGGACTCGACTGCCACGTCCACGTCTGAGTTGGTGGACGGCACCACGCGGCCTGGCCAGCGGCTGGGTTCGATCTGCATCGGGTACTGACCTCCTCTAGCTCGCACACGAACACCTGTTCGACATGCTGCCACGGGGGTCTGACAAAAAATGAACCTCCAGCCGCTGACCAGGCAGAACTCACCCGTTCAGCACAACGCCCCAGGTCACCCGGACGTCGCGCGCACAACCACGGACACCTCGCTAACCTGCGGAAATGAGCCACCACGAACCCCACGACGAGGTCACCGGCGATCGGATGAACTGGCTCCGCGCGGGCGTGCTGGGGGCCAACGACGGCATCGTGTCGACCGCCAGCCTCGTGGTGGGCGTGGCGGGAGCGACGACGGACCGCACGCAGATCCTGGTCGCGGGCCTCGCGGGCCTGTTCGCGGGCGCGATGTCGATGGCGAGCGGCGAGTACGTGTCCGTCAGCAGCCAGCGCGACGCCGAACGCGCCCTGCTCGCCCAGGAACGCCGGGAGCTGAGGGACACTCCCGACGAGGAACTCGAAGAGCTCAAGGAGATCTACGAGGGCAAGGGCCTGGACGAGCGGACGGCCGCGGAGGTCGCCAAGCAGCTCACGGAGCACGACGCGCTGTCCGCGCACGCCGAGGCCGAACTGCACATCGACCCGGACGAGCTGACGAACCCGTGGGGCGCGGCCATCGCGAGCTTCGTCGCGTTCACGATCGGCGCCCTCCTCCCCCTGGCCGCCGTCATGCTCACCCCGACCAGCCTGCGCGTGCCGGTCACGGTCGCCGCCGCGATCCTCACGCTCGCCCTGACCGGCTTCGTCAGCGCCCGGCTCAGCGGCGCGGACAGGAAGCGGGCGGTCGTGCGCAACATCGCGGGCGGGCTGATCGCCATGGGCGTCACCTACGCGATCGGTTCGCTGGTCGGGCAAAGCATCGGATAGCGCCGAATTGGGTACTGCGTGGGCATGAGTGAAGAACGCGGTGCGTACCCCCAGGAAGACAGCTTCGAGGCCCTCGACGAGGACAACCTCGGCCACGACCCGCTGGAGACCGAACCGGAGGAAGGCTGGGCCGAGTCGACCAAGTACGGGATGACCGAGTACGAGCAGGCGCACCCCCGGCCGTTGGACGAACGCCTCAAAGAAGAGCGGAGCGATGTCGGCGAGACGGGTGCATGATCGACCTATGAGCCTCGGTATCCCGGAGAAGATCACCGCGTTGCTCTTCGACCTCGACGGCGTGCTCACCAGCACCGCCGTGCTGCACCGCCAGGCGTGGCGGCAGACGTTCGAGGCCATGGGCCAGCCGTTCAGCGAGCAGGACTACCTCGCCTACGTGGACGGCAAACCGCGCTACGACGGTGTCCGCAGCTTCCTCACCTCGCGCGGCCTCACACCGTCCGAGGACGAGGTCCGCCGCATCGGCGACCAGAAGAACGACCTGGTCAACGCCATCATCGACGAGCAGGGCATCACGCCGTACCCCGCGTCCGTCGCCTACCTCAAGGCAGCGCGCGAGGCGCAGATCCCGATCGGCGTGGTCACGTCCTCGGCCAACGCGATGCGCGTGCTGCGCGCCGGCAACCTGCTGGACTACGTCGACGCGCTGGTGGACGGCAACGTCATCACCGCGTCGAACCTCAAGGGCAAACCGGCCCCGGACTCGTTCATCGAAGGCGCGAGAAGACTCAGGACCGCACCCGAGAACGCCGCCGTCTACGAGGACGCGCTGGCGGGCGTGCAGGCAGGACGGGACGGCGGCTTCGGGTTCGTCGTGGGCGTCGACCGCGGCCACCAGAGAGAAGCCCTGCAGGCCCACGGTGCGACGGTCGTCGTGGACGAGCTCGACGAGCTGCTGTCATGAGCTACGCCGTCGAACCGTGGCAGCTGCGCTGGCAGGGCCTGTCCGTGGACCACCTGCACCAGACCGAGTCGACGTTCGCGCTGGCCAACGGCCACATCGGCTTCCGGGGCACGCTCGACGAGGGCGAGCCGCGCGGTCTGCCCGGCACGTACCTCAACGGCTTCTACGAGGAGCACCAGCTGCCGTACGGCGAGGGCGGCTACGGCTACCCCGAGGCGGGGCAGACCGTCGTCAACGTCACCGACGGCAAGATCATCCGGTTGCTGGTCGAGGACGAACCGCTGGACATGCGCTACGGCACGGCCGTCGAGCACGAACGCACGCTCGACTTCCGCACGGGCACGCTCCGCCGCCGCACGGTGTGGGAGTCCCCGACGGGACGTCGTGTGACCGTGCGCAGCGAACGGCTCGTGTCGTTCACACAGCGCGCTGTCGCGGCGATCCGGTACGAGGTCGAGCCGGAGGACGACCTGCAGCTCGTCGTGCAGTCGGACCTGCTGGCCAACGAGCCGACCAAGAGCCGCAGCAACGACCCGCGGGTCGCGGCCGCACTGGACTCGCCGCTGGTCAACGACTTCACGATGGCCGAGAAGTCGCGGGCCGTGCTGTGCCACCACACCAAGGTGTCCGGGCTGCGGATGGCCGCCGCGATGGACCACGAGGTCGCGGTCTCCCGTTCGGAGAACGAGCTGCACGACGAGCCGCGCACGGAGATCCGCGCCGAGGACGACCTGGCCCGGTTCACCGCGGCCGTCGACGTGCCCGCGGGCGGGCGCCTGCGGCTCACGAAGTACCTGGCCTACGGCTGGTCCGGCCAGCGGTCGACGCCGGCGCTGCGGGCCCAGGTCGAGGCGGCGCTCGCCGGGGCGTGCCAGACGGGCTGGGACGGGCTGCTGGCCGAGCAGAAGGCGTTCCTGGACGACTTCTGGGAGGTCGCCGACATCGAGATCGAGGGCGACGACGAGCTCCAGCAGGCGATCCGGTTCGCGCTCTTCCACATCCTGCAGGCCGGTGCGCGCGGCGAGACCAGGGCGATTCCCGGCAAGGGCCTCACCGGGCCCGGTTACGACGGGCACGCGTTCTGGGACACCGAGATGTTCGTCCTGCCGGTGCTCACCTACACCGTGCCGGACGCCGCCAGGGACGCGCTGAGCTGGCGGCACTCCACTTTGGACAAGGCGCGGGAACGCGCGGAGGTGCTGGGCCTCAAGGGCGCGGCGTTCCCGTGGCGTTCGATCAACGGTGCCGAGTGCAGCGCGTACTGGCCGGCGGGCACGGCGGCGTTCCACGTCTCCGGTGACATCGCCTACGCGACTCAGCAGTACCTGAACGCCACCAACGACAAGGACTTCGACCGCGAGAAAGCGACCGAGATCCTCGTGGAGACCGCACGGTTGTGGGCGTCGTTGGGGCACCACGACCCGCACAACGGTTTCCGCATCGACGGCGTGACGGGTCCCGACGAGTATTCGGCGATCGTCGACAACAACGTCTACACCAACCTCATCGCGCAGCAGAACCTGTGGGCCGCCGCCGACGCCGCCGAACGAAACCCGTGCGACGCAACAGAAGAGGAGATCGCGACGTGGCGCAGTGCCGCGGACGCGATGTCCGTGCCCTATGACGAGATGTTGCAGGTGCACCCGCAGGCGGACAACTTCACCAAGCACGCGGAGTGGGACTTCGAGAACACTCCGGAGGAGAAGTACCCACTGCTGCTGCACTTCCCGTACTTCGACCTGTACCGCAAACAGGTCGTGAAGCAGGCAGACCTGGTGCTGGCGATGCACGTCCGTGGCGATGCGTTCTCCGACGACGAGAAAGCACGCAACTTCGCCTACTACGAAGCACGCACGGTGCGTGACTCGTCGTTGTCCGCGGGCACGCAGGCGGTGCTGGCGGCCGAGGTCGGGCATCTCGGGCTGGCGTACGACTACCTGGTGGAGGCCGCGTTCACCGACCTGCACGACCTGCACGACAACGTCAACAACGGCCTGCACATGGCGTCGCTGGCGGGGGCGTGGACGGCGCTGGTGGCGGGGTTCGGCGGGATGCGCGACCACGGCGGCGAGCTGACGTTCGCGCCGCGGCTGCCGGACGCGCTGACCCGCTTCTCGTTCCGGATGTCGTTCCAGGGCACCCGGATCGGCGTCGACGTGAGCGCGACCGAAGCCATTTACCGGATCGTGCACGGCACGGAGCTGACCACCCGGCACCACGGCGAGCCGATCACGATCACCGCGGACGCGCCGGTGACCGTGCCGATCCCGAAGGCCCCCGACCTCGAACGGCCTCCTGGGCCGTTCGGGCGGGAGCCGCGCCGGCGTTAACCGACCTGGGAGACCTGGTAGTGCGCGATCAGGTCTCCCTTGACCAGCACGCTCAGGTAGAGGGTGCGGGTGGGCCGGTCGACGAACGAGAAATCGGCCTTGAAATAGCCGAGGGTCACGTCCTCGGCTATTTCTCTCGTTTCCAGCACCTCGTAGTCGACCGTCATTCCGACGGGCTGGGAATCGTAGTACGCCGCCACCGCTTCGCGGCCGACCCCGTACGGCTTGAGTCCCTGGAAGATGGCGTCTTCGGCGAAGTTCGCGGCCACGGCCCGAGGGTCGTGCGCGGCGATCCCGTTCTTCCAGCGGTCCACGACCTCGATGATGTTCATCAGTGCCCCGCGCTCTGGCCGCCGTCGACGTGCAGGATCTCGCCGGTGACGAAGCCCGCCTGCTCGAGGAACGTGATGGCGTCGACGACGTCGGAGATCTCGCCGATCCGGCCGACGGGGTGCAGCCCGGCGAGTGCCTCGTGGGTCTCGGGGGCGTGCATGGGCGTCTTGATGATGCCGAGCGCGACCGCGTTGAAGCGGATGTCGCGGGCCGCGTACTCGATGGCGAGCGACTTCGTGACGGCGTTCAGACCGCCCTTGGTCAGCGACGCGAGCGCGGACGGCACGGCGGACAGCGCGTGTTCGACCAGGGTCGTGGTCACGCTGACGACGTGGCCGGGGCCGGTCATGGCGGCGACGGCGGCGCGGGTGATGTCGAAGAACCCGGTCAGGTTGGTGCCGGTGACGGCGGCGTAGTCCTCGTCGGTGTACTCGGTGAACGGCTTGGCGACGAAGATGCCGGCGTTGTTCACGAGCGTGTCGACCCGGCCGAACCCGCGCAGCGTCTCGGTCACGACCCGAGCGCCCTCACCGGGCTGCGAGAGGTCCGCGCGAACGGCGAGGACCTCGGGGTCGGTCGATTCGACGGACCGCGACACCGCGACCACCGAATAACCGAGCTTGCGATAAGCCGGAACGAGTGCCGCACCGATTCCCTGCGACGCACCCGTGACGATCGCGACCTTGCTGCTCATTTCATCCTGCTTTCGGAGGAGTGGCTTTCCGAACAGCCACAACGAGCCGCGGTCCGCGTTCATTTCGCGTAATTGCGACCCGTTTCCTCCCGCGTGGGAGGCTCAGCCTCGCAGACCTCGGTGGGGGTCGTCCGACGGCAGCCACGCGCGGTCCAGCCCGAGGTCGCCGACGTCCCGCACGATCGCCTCGGCGGCCGCGACGACGTCCGCGCGCTCCTCGTCCGCCCGGCGCACCAACGACCACGTCCACAGCACCTCGGGCTCGACCACCGGCCGTGCCACCAGATCGGGCGGCAACGGCGTGGTCTGCCCCTTCGGCGAGTTGAGCACCGGCGTCGTGCACACCCGGACGTGGTCGAAGAACGCGGGCCCGGTGATCGCGCCGTTGTGGATGCGCCGCACCTTGCAGCCGGTGTCGCGGGCGAACTCCTCGGCGTAGTCGTTCCACGACTGCCACGACGTGACGTCGTCGTCCACCAGCACCGCGATGTCCTCGGCCCGCACCGGACTGGTGTCCGACCCGACCGCCACCGCGTAGAGGCGATCCGCCCCGAGCAGCTGGGCCTCGAGCCCGAGCTGTTCCGCGTCGGCCTTCCGGATCCAGCACACCGCGAGGTCCAGGCTCCCGTCCGCCACCCGCGCCGCCTGCTGGTGCGACGGCACGACCCAGGCGTCGACGTAGAGCTGCGCGACCCCGGCCGTGCGCGCCGTGAGGTCCGGCGGCAACCAGTTGACGTACCCGATCCGCACCGGCCGCGACCCGGACAACTGCCGCGCGTGCCGTTGCAACTCCTCGGCCCGCTCGAGGAGTGCCCGCACCTCCGGCACCAGAGCCGCCCCGGCCGCCGTCAGCGCCACCGTCCGGCGATCACGCTGGAACAGCGCCACCCCGAGGTCCCGTTCGAGGGCCTTGATCTGCTGCGACAACGAGGGCCCCGCGATCAGCAGCCGCGCCGCCGCCCGTCCGAAGTGCAGCTCGTCGGCGACCGCGAGGAAGTATTTGAGCTGGCGCAGTTCCACGCTCCGCATCCTAGGAGGCTGAGCCTCCCACTCAGGAGCGAGCCGGTCGTGGCCGTTCGTCCGAGCCGGTCGCACGATGGGTTCATGAGAGAGTTCCCGGTCGAGGTCACGACCGCGTTGCCCGGCCTCACCGAGTCCGAAGTGGACAGCCTGCGGGCGGCGGAAGCCGAGCTCGCGGCCTCCGGCGGTCTCCTCCGCCTGTGGCGCCCGGCCGGCGAGAAGCGCGGCGTCGGCATCTGGCAGGCGGCCGACGAGAACGACCTGCGCGCGGCCGTACTGGGCTCGCTCCCGTCCACGACCGCGATCGCCGTCACGGCACTGGACCCGAACGACCCGAACCGATGAGCGCCGTGGCCACCAGGCAGGTCCGATGAGCGTCCGCGCCGCAGCGGCACTGGCGGCGGGCATGGGCATCGGCCGCTTCGTCTACACCCCGATCCTCCCGCTGATGACCGCCCAGGCGGGCATATCCGCTGCTTCGGCCGCTTCTCTCGCCACCGCCAACTACATCGGCTACTTCGTCGGTGCAGTCGCCACGGTCGTGCGCGCCCCTTCACGCACCGCGAACCGTGTGGCACTCGTGCTGCTCGTGGCCACGCTCGCCGGGATGCCGCTCACGCACTCGATGGCGGCGTGGTTCGCCCTGAGGCTGGTCGCCGGGGTGGCGAGCGCGGTGGTGTTCGTGGCGGCGGTGAACGCACGGCCCGGGTGGGGCATGGCGGGCGTGGGCGTGGGGATCGCGCTGTCCGGGGTGGTGGTGCTGGGGTTCGGGCAGTGGCAGGCGGCCTGGTGGGTGGCGGCGGGAGTGGCGGCGGTGCTGGGGGTCGTGGCGTGGGGGCTGCGGCCGGACGCCCCGACACCGCCAGGCCTGCCTACGCCGACACAGCCAGCCCTGCCCCCGACCGAACCACCAGACCCGCCTACATCGACACCGCCAACCCTGCCCCCGACCGAACCACCAGACCCGCCTGCGCCGAAACTGTCAGACCTGCCTGCGACGATAGGAGTGGGGCCTCGAAGCCCCCTGGGGGCCGGTGAGTCGGGATCGATCCACCCGCCAGGCGCGCGCCGGGCGTTCGGGTTCCTCTTCGCCGCCTACACCCTCGAGGGCGCCGGCTACATCATCGCCGCGACCTTCCTCGTGGCCGCCATCAGCGGCCCCCTCGGCAGCGGCGCGTGGATCCTCGTCGGCCTGGCCGCCGTCCTCTCCCCCACGATCATCAGACCGGGCCGCCGCACCCTCGCCACCGCCCTGGCCGTCCAAGCCGCCGGTATCGCCCTCCCCGCCCTGATCAGCGGCTCGGCCCTGATCGCCACCCTCCTGTTCGGCGGCACCTTCATCGGCATCGCCGCCACCGCCCTCAGGCAAGGCGCCGACCTGGGCGTCCCGAACGCCCCGGCCATCCTCACCGCGGGCTACTCGGCAGGCCAGATCCTCGGCCCGCTCCTGGCCACCCCGCTGCTCCACGACGGCTACGACCAGGCACTCCTGCTGGCCGCCGCCATCATCGCCGCGGCGGCCGTCACAGCTCCAGCACCACCTTCACGTCGCCCGGCCGGCTCTCGAACGCCTCACCAAAACGTTCCAGCGGCACCCGCCGAGTGATCAACGACGACAGCCACGCGGGATCGGCGCGGTCCAGCACGGCCGAGGCCTCCCGGTAGTGGCGCGGGTTCGAGTTGACCGTCCCGAACACGATCCCGTTGCGCAGCACCAGATCGCGGTTGATCTGCCCGACGTCGACCGGCACCACCTCCGGCGACGGCACCCCGGTCAGGCACACCAACTCCCGTCCGAGCACCGCTGCGACCACGGAAGGTGCCCCGGTCGCCTCGATCACGACCGGCAGATCGGGCAGGGTCCGGTGGTAGGTGGCCCCCAGCGACGTCACCAGATCAGGCTTCGGGCCCGAAGAGGCGACGTCGAACACGTGCACGTCCAGGCCCCGCTGCACCCCGATCAACGCCGCCAGCAGCCCGATCGGCCCGGCCCCGGTCACCAGCACCGAGTCGAAGGGGAAGGCAGCCAGGCGGTCCAGCCGCTCCCACGCCTTGACCACCACCGAAGCGGGCTCCACCAGCACACCGGCGAACGAGCTCACCGCCACCGCGTACTCGGCTGGCACCGTCCACAGCCCGGAGGCGTAGCCGTCCAGGCCGGTGATCCCGCGCTCGGTGTAGAGACCGTTCCGGCACATGTCGAACTCACCGCGCGCGCACGCCACGCACGGCACGGGGTCTGGTCTGCGCACCACGCCGGCCACCAGGGTGCCGGGCTCGAACCCCGGGCCGCTCACCACCCGTCCGAGCGACTCGTGGCCGATCACCAGGCGGCGGCCCACGCCGAACTCGCCGCGCACGATCTCGCGGTCGGTGCCGCAGATGCCGACGGCGACCCCTGCCACCAGCAACTCGCCCGGCAGGGGCACCGGATCCGGCACTTCCTCCAGGGACAACGACCCGGCCCGGGCAAGATCCACCGTCAATGCGCGCATGAAGACCATTCTTGACACATCAACACCTTCACGCTGACTATGAGAGCGCTCTCACGACCCTGTCTCAGTGAGGAGATAAGTCGATGCGCAAGCTCCTGCTGCTCGCGACATCGGCCCTACTAGGGCTGACAACGATGTCTGCACCGGTCCAGGCGGCACCACCCAGCCAGCTGCCGCTCACCGTCACGAACAACTCCGGGCGCGGTGACGCGGTCCACCTCTACATCACCGGCATCATGAACGGCCGGCTCGGCTACCTCAACGGCAACGGCCAGTTCACGCCGTGGACCGGCGGGGCGATCCCGCCGGTGCCCGCGCCGGACTTCTCCATCCCCGGTCCGGGCAACGGCGCCAGCAAGACGGTGAACATCCCGATCAACTTCGCGGGCGGCCGCATCTACATGGCCTTCCGGGACAAGCTGAAGTTCAGCCTCGTGCCCAACGGGCTGGTGCAGCCGGCTCCGTGGGCGGGCGGCGATCCGAACCGCGACATCCTGTTCGACTGGAGCGAGTTCAGCTACGACGGCGGCGGTCTGTGGCTGAACAGCTCCCAGGTGGACATGTTCGCGGTCCCGCACGCGGTCGAGGCCACCTCGCAATCCAACGTGACCAAGAAGGCGGGCCAGCTCGTCGCGAACGGGCGCAACCGGATCTTCGACGCGCACCGCTCGCTCGGCGGTGACTGGGCGAAGCTCGCCCACAGCCGGGCCGACGGCACGCGCCTGCGGGTCCTCAACCCCAGCAAGGGCCTCGACGGCGGTGTCTTCTCCAGCACGTACTTCCAGTCCTACGTCAACAGCGTCTGGTCGACCTACCAGAGCACGCCGCTGACCGTGGTGCCGTTCCAGGCGGAGCCGAACCGCAGGTTCACCGGCCGCGTCAGCGGTGGCGTCATGCGGTTCACGAACACGGCGGGCCAGCAGGTCGCGGAGTTCCAGCAGCCGTCCACCCGGGACGTGCTCAACTGCGACGGACGGCTCGCGGCGCCCAACAACGAACTCGGCGCGATCTCGCGGTCGCTCTGCGCCGCGCTCAACCGGTCGACGCTCGGCTTCATCCACACGGCGCCGACGTACAACGCGAGCGAGTTCTACACCCGTGCGACGACGAACCACTTCTCGAAGATCGTGCACGCGAACATGGTCGACGGACGCGCCTACGGGTTCGCCTTCGACGACGTCGGCGGCTTCGAGTCACTTGTCCACGAACCGAACCCGCGTTCGGCAAAGATCACGCTGACCGGATTCTAGACCGAAGCAATCTTGATTTTGATCGACTTTCACTCCACTGTGTGAGGCGCCGTCGCCGCGGCTCTCACACAGTGGAGTCGTTGTGTGCGTAGGGGTGTTGCTGGTCGAGGACGACGAGCGGATCCGGCGGGCGTTGAGCCTCGCCTTGTCCGACGAGGGTTTCTCCGTGGACGAGGCGGGTTCGGGCGAACAGGCGTTGCACCGTTTGGGGACCGAGTCGTTCGACGTGGTGCTGGTCGACCTCACGCTGCCCGGCGTGGACGGCCTGGAGGTCGTCAGAACCGTGCGGGCACGCGGCGACCTGCCCATCATCGTGGTCACGGCGCGCACGGACGCCCGTGACGTGATCGCCGGCCTGGAGGCGGGAGCGGACGACTACGTCACGAAACCGTTGATGGCGAGCGTTCTCGCCGCACGGATCCGCGCGTTGCTGAGGCGGCGCGGACCCGGCCGCGAGGCGGTGTGGATCGGGAACCTGGAAATCCGTCCGCAGGAAGGACTTGTGCACCGAGCGGGCGAACGCGTTCACCTCACCAGGACGGAATTCCGGCTGTTGCTGGAACTCGCTGGTGCGGGCGGCCGCATCGTCACCAGGGAGCAGTTGCTGCAAAAGGTCTGGGGCTACGACTACTTCGGCGACACCCGTTTGCTGGACGTGCACATCAGAAGGCTGCGCCGCAAGATCGAGACCAATCCCGACGATCCCGACCTGCTGCTCACCGTGCGCGGCACCGGATACCGGATCCGCTCGTGATACCGGAGGTCGCCGTCGCGGTCGGATCGGCACTGCTCGGCGCCGCCCTGGGTTCGTGGGCGGCCAGGCGAGCACTGAGGACCAGGTTCGACTCGATGGCGCGGGAGCTGGAGGAGAGGGCGTTGCGGGAGGCCAGGTTCGCCTCCGACGTCTCGCACGAGCTGCGGTCGCCGTTGACGACGATGGTCAACGCGGGCGCGGTGCTGCGGCGGCGGAGGGAACACCTGCCCGGCACGGCGGGCACGGCGCTGGAGCTGCTGACCTCGGAGGTCGACAGGTTCGCGCGGATGGTGGTGGACCTGCTGGAGATCTCGCGCGCCGACCAGACCGACGACCCACTGCAGGAGGACGTCGCGCTGGACTCGTTGGTGCGCAACGTGATCGCGGCACGCGCCGCGCCCGTGCCGGTGGAGCTGGAGCCCGCCGTCGTGCCGGGTGACCGGCGGCGCCTCGATCGAGTGCTGACGAACCTGCTCGACAACGCCGAACGCCACGCGGGCGGTGTGGTCCTGGTGGCGGTGCGGGTCGTGGGCGCAGCGGTGCGGCTGGAGGTCGAGGACGCCGGTCCCGGGGTACCCGCGGGCCTGCGGGAGGAGATCTTCGAACGGTTCGCGCGCGGCGTCATGGCGGGCGGCCGGGGCGGTGACACGGGCAGCGGGCTGGGGCTCGCGCTGGTCCGCGAGCACGTGCACCGGCTGGGCGGCCGGGTGTGGGTGGAGGACCGCGCGCCACGGGGAGCGCGGTTCGTGGTGGAGATGGTCTTACGGAGTTCTGACGGCCGGCCGTCTCGCGGCGCCGGGCGGGCGTGACGGCCCTACGGTCGGTTCATGCGAGTACTGATCACCGGCGGGGCCGGGTTCATCGGGTCGCACGTCGCGGACGAGCTGATCTCCCAGGGCCACGAATGCGTGGTGCTCGACGCGTTGCTGCCCGAGGCACATGGCACCGTTCCGGCACTGGAGCACGAACTCGTCGTGGGCGACGTGACCGATCCGGACGTGCTGCGACCACTTCTGTCCTCTGTGGACGCCGTGTGCCACCAGGCGGCGATGGTCGGGCACGGCGTGGACCCGTTCGACGCGCCCTCCTACGCGCGGCACAACGACCTCGGGACGGCCGTGCTGCTGGCCGAGATGCACCGGGCGGGGGTGTCGCGGCTGGTGCTGGCGTCGTCGATGGTCGTCTACGGCGAGGGCCGCTACCGGTGCCTGACGCACGGGATCGTGCGCGCCGAACGCACGGCCGCCGACGTGGCCAGGGGCATGTACGAGCCGCGCTGCCCCTGCGGTGACTTCGTGGTGTCCGAGCTGGTGCCCGAGGACGCGCCGCTGGAGCCGCGCAGCACCTACGCCGCGACGAAGCTGGCGCAGGAACACCTGGCGGTGGCCTGGGCGCGGCAGACCGGCGGGAGCGTGTGGGCGTTGCGCTACCACAACGTCTACGGGCCGCGAATGCCGCGCGACACCCCGTACGCCGGGGTGGCGTCGATCTTCCGTTCGGCGTTGCAGAACGGGGTCGCGCCGCGAGTCATGGAGGACGGGCGGCAGCGGCGGGACTTCGTGCACGTCACGGACGTGGCGCGGGCCAACGCGCTGGCGCTCGCCTCACCCCGGCCTGGCTTCGAGGCCGTGAACGTCTGCTCCGGCACCCCGCACACGATCGGCGACCTGGCGTTCGCGCTGGCCGACGCGTGTGACGGGCCGACGCCGGAGATCGTGGGCGGGGCGCGGGCGGGCGACGTCCGGCACGTCGTGGCGTCGCCCGCGAAAGCGTTGGAGGTACTGGGTTTCGAGGCTCAGGTCGGGTTCGAGGACGGGGTGCGCGAGTTCGCCTCCTCCGCGCAACGCGAGCCGGTCACCAGTTCGTGAGCACCAGGTGGTTCACCGCCAGGGCCGTGACGGCCTGGGCGGTGAGCCACCTCCTGTGGTGGTCGAGCTTCGCCGTGCCGGCGAGGAGCCAGACCGCGAACGGCAGCCAGATGCGTTCGGTCTCGGCCTTGCTGAGACCCGACAGGTCGGCCGCGAGGATCGCGATGCCAGCGCCGATCACCCACTTGTCCCTGCGCAGCCCCTGGATCCCGGCCGGGCCGATGACCAGCGCGAGCGCCGCGAGGTTCGCCCACACCCAGTACCAGTACGGCCTGGTGTCGCCGATGCCCTGGTAGTAGCGGAGTTTGACGAGCTCGTAACCGTCGAGCCACCAGAACCCGCTGATCGCGAACGCCGCGACGACGGTGAGCGCGCCCGCGACGGCCCAGCCGATCCTGCGGAGGTCCTTGCCGATCGCGACGAGTGCGAGCGGGGCGAGCAGCACCAGCCCGTACGACAGGAACAGGCACCAGCCGAGCACCACCCCGCCGAGCACCGGCCACCGCGTGAGCAGGTAGACGCCGACCGCCGCGACGCCCATGAACAGGCCGTCCGCCGACGCCCCCACCCACACCGCGCCGGGGAACAGCACGAGGAACGGCAGCACCGTGTTGTTCTTGAGCGCCGACGGGATCGCGACCACCGCCAGCGAGCCGACCAGGACGCAGAACAGCGACGCGGCCGCTCCCCCGCCGAGCCCGATCCGGTCGAGCGCGACGAACGTGAGCAGCGCGCCCGGCGGGTGACCGGAAACGTGCGTCGTCCACGAGTCGGGCTGGAAGTCGGGGATGCGCTGTGCGAACGTGCCGAGCATGGCCGGGATGTCGGTGACGCCCGGAACCTCGTGCAGGTACTCGTCCTCGGTGGTGAGCCGGGTGACGAACCGGCTCCAGCCGTCGATCATCGCCAGCGACAGCGTGAACGCCACCGAGGCCGCGTACGCGATCGGCAACGCGAACCGGTGCCGCGCCAACTCGGGCCCCTTGGCCACGACGAGGAACGCGATCAGGACCGCGACCGGCGTGCCGGGGCCGACGTGGGGCTGCCAGTCGCCGAACAGCGGTGCCGCGGCGGCGAACAGGATTCCGGGTTCGTTGACGTTGACGACGACCCCGATGATGATGGCGGCGGCGACGAGCAGCCCTGCGATGACTAGACGCACCGCGCCCAACCTAGGGGGTCCGCCGGGTGCCCGCCGGGCTTGCAAGACAATCGTAAGAACTCTTTCGTGCGTCACAATTCCGTAAGCACCACAACACTTTCCCGTGGTCCAAGGTGGACCTCATGGATGTCGTGTTGCCCTGCCTGGACGAGGCCGCCGCACTGCCCGCGGTCCTCGCCTCCCTGCCTCCCGGTCACCGCGCGATCGTCGTGGACAACGGGTCCACCGACGGGTCACGCGAGGTGGCCGCCGCGTGCGGCGCCCTCGTCGTGCACGAGCCCCGGCGCGGCTACGGCGCCGCCGTGCACACCGGCCTGCTGGCGGCCACCTCCGAGCTGGTGGCGTTCGCCGACGCGGACGGTTCCCTCGACCTCGCCGAACTTCCCGCGATGGCGGCGTCGCTGGCCGACGCGGACCTGGTGGTCGGCCGGCGCAGGCCCGTGCACGCCGGCGTCTGGCCGTGGCACGCGCGGGCGGGCAACGCCGTGATCGCGTCCCTGTTGCGGCGCAGGGGTTTGGCCGTGCACGACATCGCACCTCTGCGCGTCTGCCGGCGGGAAGCGTTGCTGGCGTTGGACGTCCAGGACCGCGCCTTCGGCTATCCCCTGGAACTCCTGGTGCGCGCGGCCGCCGCCGGTTGGCGCGTGCACGAGGTGGACGTGACCTACCGGGCGCGCGCGGCGGGCACGCGGTCGAAGGTGTCGGGTTCGGTGCGCGGCACGATGCGGGCCGCCCGGGACATGGCGGGGGTGCTGCGATGAGGTTCTGCGTGCTGGTCATGGCCAAGTCGCCGGTACCGGGCCAGGTGAAGACCCGCCTGTGCCCGCCGTTGTCGCCGGAGGAGGCGGCGGACGTGGCGGCGGCCTCCCTGCTGGACACGCTGTCGGCCGCCCTGGACACGCCGGGTGCCGTGCCGGTGGTGGCGCTGGCGGGGGTGGTGCGCCGCGAGGACGTCCGGGACGCGCTGGCCGAGTGCGTGGTGGTCCCGCAGCGGGGCGACACGTTCGCGGCACGGCTGGTGCACGCGCACGCCGACGTGGCGCGGTTCCGGATGCCGGTGCTGCAGATCGGGATGGACACGCCACAGGTGTCGCCGTCGCTGCTGGAGTCGTGCGCCGAGTTCGGGGAGGCGGCGCTGGGGTTCGCGGCGGACGGCGGCTGGTGGGCGCTCGGGCTGCGGGACCCGTTGCGGGCGTCGGTGTTGCGGGACGTGCCGATGTCGCGGGCGGACACCGGGGTGCGGACGCTGGAGGCGTTGCGGGGCTCGGAGGGGTTGCGGGGCAACGGGGTGCGGATGTTGCCGACGCTGTCCGATGTGGACACGATCGAGGACGCGCGGCTGGTGGCGCGGGAGGTTCCGGACAGCAGGTTCGCCGCGACGTTGCTCGGGATCACGGCGGTGACGTCGTGATGTTCGACCAGGCCCTGCGCGGGCGCCCCAGCTGGCTCGACCTCCCCGGCGTCACCTCGCGCGAACTCAGCGTCGCCCGCTGGCAGGCCGACGCCGACGACGGTGACGCCGTCCTCCTCGACGCCTGCGCCGGCCCCACCCTCGACGTCGGCTGCGGACCGGGTCGCCTGGTCACCGCACTGCTGGCGCGCGGCGTGCACGCGCTGGGCGTCGACGTCTCGCCCGAGGCGGTCCGGCGCACCACGGCACGAGGTGGCGTCGCGGTCCGGCGTGACGTCTTCGGTCCCCTGCCCGGAGAAGGGCGGTGGCGGCACGTGCTGCTGGCCGACGGCAACATCGGCATCGGCGGCGATCCCGCGACGTTGTTGCGGCGCGTGCGGCAGTTGCTCGGGCCGAGCGGGACGGTGGTCGTCGAGGTCGAGCCGCCGGGGTCCGGTCTCACGGTCGGGCAGGCCAGGGTGCGCACCGCCGACACCTGCGGGCAGCGGTTCCCGTGGGCGTGGAGCGACGCGGAGTCGGTGGCGGCGGACGGGTTCTTCCTGCTGTGGCAGGTGGAACGGGCCGGGCGCTGGTTCGCGTGCTGGGAGCGGCTGTGAAACTCCCCGTCTTCAAGGCACCCGCGCACCACCCCGGCGTGACCAGCCGGGTCGGCACGTGGCTCGGCATCGCGTTCGGGCTGTGCTTCGTCACCGGGCTGATCAGCCACGGCATCCAGCACGAGTGGCCGTGGCCCACCCGCCCGGCGGGCCTCTACCGGGTCACGCAGGGGGTGCACGTGATCTCCGGGGTCGCGGCGGTCCCGTTGCTGCTGGCCAAGTTGTGGAGCGTCTACCCGAAGCTGTTCGAACGGCCGCTGGTCAGGTCCGTGCCGCACGCCCTGGAGCGTGCGTCGATCTTCGTGCTGCTCGGGGCGTCGTTCTTCGAACTCGTGACGGGGCTGTTCAACGCGGCGCAGAACTACCCGTGGTCGTTCTACTTCCCGACGGCACACTACGCGGTGGCGTGGATCGCGATCGGCGCGATGCTCGTGCACATCGCCGTGAAGATCCCGGTGGTCTGCCGGACGCTGGAACCGCGGTCCGAGGAGCGGACCGTGTTGTCGCGCAGGGCTTTCCTGCGGACGACCGCGCTCACGACCGGCGTCGCGGTCGTTGCGACGGCCGGGGTCACCGTGCCGTGGCTGCGCAAGGTGTCGGTGCTGGCGTGGCGGTCGGACGGGCCGTTGCCGGTCAACCGGACGGCCAAGGCCGCGAACATCGTCGTGCCCGCGGACTGGCGGCTGAAGGCGGGCGACCGGACCTACTCGCTCGCGGAACTCCGCGCGATGCCGCAGACCACGGTCGAGCTGCCGATCGCGTGCGTCGAGGGGTGGAGCCAGAACGCGACGTGGACCGGGGTGCGGGTGCGCGACCTGGTGAGCGGCGGGGACGTGCGGGTCGAGTCGCTGGAGCGCGACGGGCTGTACCGGGCGACGACGTTGCCGGAGGCGTTCGCGCGGGACCCGTTGACGTTGCTGGCGTTGCGGCTCGACGGGGAGGAGCTGACGCCGGACCACGGCTACCCGTGCCGGCTGATCGCGCCGAACAGGCCAGGGGTGTTGCAGACGAAGTGGGTCACGTCGCTGGAGGTGCGGGCATGAGCGGCACGAACCCGAGTGCGAACGGTCCAGTCCTGCGCCCTGCCGTCCTCGGCGCGAGAGTCCTGCTGGGCGCGGCCGGCGTGGCCCTGGGTGCCTGGGGCGCGTGGCTCCTGCTCCCCCAGGTCACCCTCGAACTCCTGCTCTGGCTCGGCGGCGGTGTGGTGCTGCACGACTTCCTGATCGCTCCGCTGGTCGGCCTGTCCGGCTTCGTGGTCAAACGCCCGTCCATCGGCATCGGCCTGGCGGTCAGCGGCGTCCTCACGCTCCTCGCCGTGCCGGTGCTCTGGCGCGAGCACAGCGGTCCGGTCAACCCGGGCCTGCACGACCGCGACTACCCCACCGGAGTCGCGATCGCGCTCGCCGTCGTGTGGGCGTCGGTGGCCCTATACGAGGTCGCGGCGCACTTTCAGCAACGTCGCCGCGCCCACGAACACCACCACGTACCCGACGAGGAACAGGGCGGCGGTGGTGCCGCTGAGCGAGTTCAGCACGCCGGGGGCGCCCGAACCGCCGACGGCACCGGCGAGGTTGCCGGCCGAACCGCCGGGCAGCACCTCGGTCAGCGACTCGACGGGGCCGAGCAGGGAACCCACGCCCCGCAACAGGTTCTCCGTCACGATCGCCCACATCAGGCCGAGCCCGACGGCCAGCGCGGGTCCCTTGGTGACGACGCCGAGGAACACCCCGAACCCCGTCCACATGGCGGCGATCAGCAGTGACGCGCCCAACGCCTCGAACACGCCCCACCCGGGAAGACTCCAGTCCCAGCCCTCCAGAGACGCGATCACGATCGACGCGCTGAGGTTCACGGCGAACGTCAACGCCACCAGCAGGACCACGACGACCGCCAACGCGCCCAGGGTGCCCGCCATCGCCGACACCCGGCGCGGACCGGCGGTCAGCGTGGTCTTCCAGGTGCCCCAGCCGTAGCCGCTGCCGACCGCCAGCGCGGCCAGCACCAGGATGATCGCGCCACCGAACATCGGCAGGCCGCGCACGACGGCCGCGCCCACGTTCTCCGGCTGCATCGCGCTGATCAGCTGCTGCTGCGACATGTCCCGCGTGTTCGTGCCGCCGTTCAGGGCGAGGTAGTTGAACACGTAGCCGAACGTCAGCGTCATCACCAGCCACACGCCGATCAGCACCCAGGTCGCGGGCCACTTCCACAGCCGCAGCAGCTCCGCCTTCACGCTGCCCATCACGCCGCTCCCGTCATCTCGAAGAAGACCTCTTCCAGCGTCCGGCGCAGCGGCCGGACCTCCTGCACGTCCACGTCGGCCGCCACCAGAGTGCGGACCAGAGCACCCGCGTCCGTCTCCCGCACGTGCAGCACGTCGCCGTGCCGGGTGCTGTTCTCGATCAGGACCAGGGCCTTCTCCAGCGGGTCGGCGCGGATCAGCAGCACGGTGTCGCCGCGCAACTGCTCGACGGTCGACTCGGCCACCAGCTTCCCGCCGGAGATCACGCCCACCCGGTCGCAGATCTCCTCGACCTCACCGAGCAGGTGGCTCGACAGCAGCACCGTCTGGCCCTGCGCGGCCAGCGCGCGCACCAGGTCGCGCATGTCGGCCATGCCCGCCGGGTCGAGGCCGTTGGTCGGCTCGTCGAGGATCAGCAGTTCCGGCTGCCCGAGCAACGCCGCGGCGACGCCGAGCCGTTGCTTCATGCCGAGCGAGTAGCGGCGGAACCTCTCCCCCGCCGCGCCCACCAGGTCGACCTGTTCCAGCGCGGCCTCGACCTCACCGGCACGCACGCCGCGCCGTGCCGCGTGCACGCGCAGGTTGTCGCGGCCGGACAGGTAGGGGTAGAAGCCGGGGCCCTCGATCAGCGACCCGACCTTGAGCAACGCCTTGGGCGTACCCGGTGCCTCGCCCAGCACGCGGGCAGCTCCGCTGGTCGGCTTCACCAGGCCCAGCAGCATGCGGATCGTGGTCGTCTTGCCCGCGCCGTTGGGGCCGAGGAACCCGTAGACCTCGCCCCGCCGCACGGACAGACTGACCTCGTCCACCACGGCGCGGTCGCCGTAGCGCTTCGTCAGCTTCTCCGTCGTCACGATCATGCCGACAACACTGGCCGCACGAGACAGCGAGGTCGTCCGCTCCGGAGCGTCATGAAGATACGCACATCTGCGTACGCGCCCGGTCGTATGGTCAGGTCCATGCGGATCAGGTGGCAGGACATCGCGCTGAGCGTGGCGCTGGTGTTCTTCGGGCTGGGCGGCACGCGGTTCGCCGCGCGGCTGCAGGGCGCGGAGACCCTCGACGTCCTCGCCTACCTGCTCATCGCGGTCGCGGCGGCCGGTCTGCTGTTCCGCTCGGCGCGTCCGCTGTGGACGGTCGGGATCACCACCGTCGCCATCGCCTGCTACCTCGCGCAGGGCTACCCGTTCGGCCCGATCCTGATGAGCGGCGTCGCGGCCATGTACGCGGTCGCGGTGTACGCGCGCATCGAACTCGCCGCCACGTCGGCGCTGGTCTACGCGCTGGCGATCCTGCCGTGGTGGAACGACTCGCTCACCTCCTGGGTCACCTGGTCCGCCGGCTGGATCCTGCTGCCCGCGGCGGCGGGCGTGCTGGTGAAGTTGCGCAGGAAGTCCGTTGTGGACGTCCGGGAACGAGCGGTGATCTCCGAACGGCTGCGGCTCGCCCAGGAGGTCCACGACGTCGTCGGACACGGCCTGAGCGTGATCGCCATGCAGGCCGGAGTCGCCCTCTACGTCCTCGACAAGGACCCGGCCAAGGCCAGAGCGTCACTCGAAGCCATCCGCGCCACCTCGAAGGAAGCGCTGGAGGGCCTGCGGTCCGAACTGGACACCCTGCGCGGCAGCGCTCCCCTCACCCCGACGATCACCCTGGCCGACGTCCCGGCCCTGGCCGCCAGGATGCGCGAGGCCGGGCTGGAGGTGTCGACGGAGATCGAGGACGTCGACCTGCCCGAGGCCCACCAGCTCGCGGTCTACCGGATCGTGCAGGAGTCGCTGACCAACGTGCTGAGGCACTCGAACCCCGGCGTCACGGCGGCGGTCAGGGTCTACACCGTGCGCGGCGAACTGGTCGTGCACGTCACCGACACCGGCGCGCCCACCGCGTTCGTCGAGGGCCACGGCATCGCGGGCATGCGATCACGCGCGGAAGCCCTGGAAGGCACGCTCGAAGTCAGCGGAGCGCACGGGTTCGCGGTGATCGCCCGGATACCGTTGCCGTCATGATTCGCGTGGTGGTGGCCGACGACCAGCCGCTCGTCCGGATGGGACTGCGGACGTTGATCGAGACCGAGGACGGCGTCCAGTTCGCCGGCGAGGCCGCCGACGGCCGCGAGGCGCTCGGGCTGATCCAGGCCACCAAGCCGGACGTGGTGTTCCTCGACATCCGCATGCCGCTGATGGACGGCCTGGAGGTGCTGAAGCGGGTCAGCGCGAACCCCGAGCTGGCCGATGTCAAGATCGTCGTGCTCACCACGTTCGACCTCGACGAGTACGTGTTCGAGGCGCTGCGCACCGGCGCGTCCGGGTTCCTGGTCAAGGACTCCGACCCGGCGGACCTGCTGCGGGCCGTGCACGTGGTCGCCGACGGCGGGTCGCTGCTCTCGCCGTCCGTCACGCGCCGGGTGATCGACCGGTTCGCGTCCGGCGCCTCCGCACGGCCGGTTCCGCACCTCGACAAGCTCACCGAACGCGAACGGGAGATCATGCGGCACGTGGCGTCCGGCGCGTCCAACGACGAGATCGCCGCCGTGCTGGTCATCTCGCCCGCGACGGTCCGCACGCACGTCTCACGGGCGATGGTGAAGCTGGGCGCACGCGACCGCGCCCAGCTCGTGGTGTTCGCCGTCCAGTCAGGCCTGACCTGAGGCGAACGCCTGCCTGAGTCCCGCGGCGATCTCGGGCGGGATCGAGTCGTAGGACCGCGGCGGCTGCGGGTCGTACTCGATGCCGAGCTGCACGGCCTGCGCCACCACCTCCCCGAACTCGGCCTCGACCAGCCGCAGCGCCATGTCGATGCCCGCCGACACACCCGCACCGCTGACGACCTTGCCGTCGAACACGACGCGGTCCGTCGAGACCTCGACCCCGCGCACCTCCAGGTCCTCGCGCGCGGCCCAGTGCGTCGTCGCCTTCGACACCAGCCCGGCCTCGGCGAGCAGCGTCGAGCCCGTGCACACCGACGTCGTCCACTTCGTCGTCGGGTGCACCTCCCGCAGCCACTCGACGACACCGCCGGAGTCCTTCAGCAGTTGCTTCCAGTGTCCCGACCCCGGCACCACGACGATGTCGGTGGCCTTCAGCGAGTCGAACGTGTCGGTCGGCGTCACGACCAGCCCGTTGTCGGACTTCACCGGGTCGAGCGTCGCCGCGACGAACCGGGCGGTGACCACCGGCACGCCGGCGATCACCTCGAACGGGCCGACGAAGTCGAGCGCGGTCATGTTCGGGTAGAGCACGAAAGTGGCGTCCATCAGGCAACCCCAGTGGTCCGGAAGCGGGCGCGGTAGCTGCCCGGCGACACGCCGAGCACGCGCAGGAAGGCCCGTCGCAGGGTCTCGGCCGAGCCGAAACCGGACTGGCGCGCGACGAGGTCGAGCGGGTCGCCGGTGCTCGCCAGCCGGTCGGCGGCGGCCTCGACGCGGGCACGTTCGACGTACTGCGCGGGCGAGGTGCCCACGCTGCGGGAGAACACGCGGGCGAAGTGCCGCACGCTCATCATGGCCTTGCGGGCCATGACCGGCACCGTCCACTCCCGCGTCGGATCGGCGTGGATGTCGTCCAGCAACGCGCGCAGCGAGCCGTCCTTCACCGGCTTCGCGCGCGTGTGGACGCTGAACTGCGACTGGCCGCCGGAGCGTTGCAGGAAGACGACCAGGTACTGCGCGATCTTGCGGGCCAGTGCGGGCCCGTGGTCCTGCTCCACCATGGCGAGCGCGAGGTCGATGCCCGCCGTCACCCCCGCCGACGTCGCCACCTGGCCGTCGCACACGAAGATCGCGTCCGGCTCCACCTCGACGCCCCGGTTCTCCAGTTCGCCGGTGAACGCCCAGTGCGTCGTGGCCCGTTTGCCGTCGAGCAGCCCGGCTCCGGCCAGCACCACCGCGCCCGTGCAGACCCCCGCGACCCGCCGTGACCGCAACGCGAGGCGGCGCAGGTTCGTCGTGAGCACCGCGTCGGCCGCGGCCTCGTCGTACCCCCAGCCGCCCACGACGAGCAACGTGTCGATCGGACGGTCGAGCGTCCTCAGGTCGGCACCGGCCTCGACGCGCACGCCCGCCGTCGCGACGAACGGTCCTCCCCCCAGCGTGGCGACCGTGACCCGGTAGTTCTGCTCCCGGTGGTTGGCGGCGGCGAACACCTCGATCGGTCCCGCCAGGTCCAGCAACGCCGTGCGGTCGTACCCCACCACGACAACTTCCCTCGGATTCCCCACACCTCCACTTTCCCCATCCCCGGCTGGGGCGGCAACGACATATCTCCCTCGCATTCGGCCACCCCCGTAAACTGGTGCGCGATGCGCAAAGTGCTCTTCCTCGGTGCGATCGGCCTGCTCACGATCCTGCTGGTCGTGAGCGACCACGTGTTCCCACCGCCCTCGGAACCGGACCGCGAGACCCGCACCGCCGTCGTGGCGCTCGGCGACAGCACCATGTCGGGCGAGGGCGCGGGCTCCTACGAGCCCGGCACCGACGGCGAGGAAGGCGGCAACTGGTGCCACCGCTCCCGTGACGCCGAGATCCTCAAGACCGAGTTCCAGGCCGACCAGAAGATCAACCTGGCGTGCTCGGGCGCCAACTCCGACAAGCTGCGCAACGAACAGCTCCCCCGGCTGCGCCAGATCGCGGGCGCCAACCAGGTCGTCGCCATCGTCGTGGCCATCGGCGCGAACGACGACCCGCGCTTCTCCGAGATCCTCAACAAGTGCTTCGAGGCGTGGGGCAAGCGCAGCGACTGCACGTCGTCGGTCGCGCCCGAGTGGACCAAGCGCGTCAAGCGGATGATCCCCAAGGTCGAGAACACCCTGAACGCCATCCGCCAGACCATGCGCGACTCCGGCTACCTCGACTCGTCCTACCAGCTGGTCGTGCAGTCGTACGCGGCGCCGGTGTCACCGAAGATGCCGCGCTCGCTGCAGAACCTGTCCGGCTGCCCGTTGCGCACCTCCGACCTGCAGTGGGTCGTGGAGGAGGCCGTGCCGGAGCTGTCGAACGGGCTGCGCGCCGCGGCGGGCAAGGTCAACGCCCGGTTCCTCGACCTGGCCCGCGCGGGTGAGGGCCACGAGGCGTGCGTCGGCGGCGACGACCCGTCGACGGAGTGGTTCACCCGGCTGTCGGTCGACTGGGAAGGGCTGCGCGACGAGCGGCGCGCCTCGCACGCGTTGCAGGAGTCGTTCCACCCCAACGCCCGCGGGCACGAGCAGATCGCGCGGTGCCTGAGCGAGTTCCTGGCGTCGGAGAAGCGGGACGGGGCGTGCGTGCCCAAGCTGGACGGGACGCTCGGCCTCACCACCGAGAGCTGAGCAACTCCCCGAAAGCCCCGTCCACAATCCCCTGAACCACCCTCACGTTTTCCTGCCGCACGCGGGGCCCTCGCGTGCGCTCAGCGCGAACGAAAGCTCCCCGCGTGCACTCCGGCAACGTGAAACGCGCTCGCGAAGTGACGCGACCACGAGCAGGAATTCTGACCGAGTGCATCAGACCCAGAGCTTCAGTTCGTCCTGCGGCCAGCCGGGATCGCCCGTGCGCGCGAACGCGGCCCACGCCCGCGCGATGTCCCCGCGGAACATGTCCGGGACGTCCGCGCCGTGGTGTGCGGGCTCCCTGGCGTAGATCGAGCGGAACGCACCGCGGTGCTCGTCGGCGAGCCTCGTCGTGGGGCGCTGGAACAGCTCCACGTCCTCGTCGGCCGTGTGGCACACCATCAGCTCGACGTCGTACGGGCCTTCGAGCGGGCTGCGCGGCAGCGTGTCGCCGTCGACGATCGGCTGGTAGAGCACGACGTCCGGATCCGCGGCCCGCTGCACCTCGGCGGCTTCGCACGGGGTGAAGAACCGCCCGGCGAGGCTGTGCACGATCGCCCGGTGGAACAGGCCGGCGGCCGACGGCATCACCATCAGGCTCGCCACCGTCTGCGCTCCGGACGACTGGCCGGCGACGGTGACGTTGTAGGGATCTCCCCCGTACCGGGCGATGTTGCGGTGGACCCACCGCAACGCGGAGACGACGTCGAGCAGTCCCCGGTTGTGCCGAACCCCTGCCAGCGCACCGTACCCGTCTTCCGCGAGCCGGTAGTTGCAGCTGACGAACACGATCCCGAGCGACGCCAGGAAGTCGCCCGCGTACTCCGGTTGTGCCGACGAGCCCACGGTGTTCGCGCCGCCGTGCACCCACAGCAGCACCGGCGCCGGACCGTCCACAACGGACCAGACGTTCAGCGTGTGGGAGTCCCCGAACGCGCCGGTCGGCTCGCCGTCGCAGTCCACCGGTGGGTGGAGGCGGAGCGAGCCGACCGCGGGTTCGGCGTAGCGGATGCCGAGGTTCAGGCCGTCACCTGGTGCGAGACCGGCAGCACGCGCAGATTCGCGGCCGCCCGTTCCAGCTGGGAGAGCACGCTCGGGCGCATCCCCGCGATCTCCTGGTCCGCCGCCGCTCCGGCCATCTCCTGCAGCAGCACCTGCTGCGGGTGGTCGCCCTCGGCGTCGGCGACGGCCAGCACCCGGAACGGCGTGCCGGGCGCGAAGACCACGCGTTCCTCGGTGGACACCGTGACGCGGTCCGACACCTCGACCCGGCGGCCGGTGACCGACCAGATCAGGTACTCGGTGACGCCCTCGACGCGGTGCGCCGGGTTCGCGATGGCGTCGACCAGGCCGTGGTCGACCAGGACGTCGCCGCTGCGGTAGCGGCGCGGGCCGGTCGGGCCGCTGACGCCCCACACGGTCGCCACGCCGCTGTGCACGGGCAGCCGGTTCAGGCCCGAGACGATGCACGCGACGTACGGGCGCAGGCGACCCAGGCGTCCCATGCGCAGCGTCTCGACGACCATGTCCTCGTCCTGCGACACGCACGCCAGCAACGCCGTGAGGTCGGTGACCGTGGCCTCGAACGCGGCCGGGTCCTCCTCGGCGTCCGGACGCTGGGAGAGCAGGCGGACGACCGTCGCGGCGTGCACGCCGTACCGCTCACCGAGTGCGCGGCGGACCGTGTCGCGTTCGGAGTCGGAACTGCTGTGCTCGCGGGCGACCGTCTCGCGTTCGCCGTCGTCCTCCGGCGGCACCTCCCACATCGCCAGCGGCTGCAGGGGCAGCGGGCCGTCGACGCGGAACCTGATCGGAGCGGAGTCCGGGTCGTCCGACGGGAACGCGGCCTCATCCGGGTCGTCCAGCGCGTGCGAGGTGACCTTCGCGATCGCCGGACCGGCGCTGATCGACGCGTAGGCGGGGCCCGACTCGGCCGGGGTGACGGGCGTGAAGAAACCCGTGCCGCCGTCCGCCGGGTCACGCCTCGACAACGCGTGCGCGGCGGTGCTCACGGGTTCGGGGGCGGGAGGCGGCGGGGGCGGCGGTGCCGTGACCTTGGAGTCGCAGAACACGAGACGCAGCAGCTTGCGCACCTCGGGCTCGAGGCGTTCCACGAGAGCAGCGCCGTGCACCGCGACCGCACCGGGAGTCGTGCGTCCCGGCGTGCCCACGGTCAGACGCGCCCACTCCGGGTCCAACGGTTGCGTGCGCACCTCGGCCGCGTTGTACGGCTCGTCCTGCTCCCGCACCCACAGACCCGAGGGGACGACCTCCAGCACCACGCCGTCGCCGAGCGCGAACACGCCGGGCGAGACCTCGGTGAGGCCCTGCACGGGCGTCCGGTAGCCGGACACGACGGGCACGGACTCGTTCGGCAGGCACAGGACCTCGGTGACGAACGGCCGCCAGGTCTGCTGGCCGCGCGGGTCGACCGCGATGACGGCGGGACCGCCGGTGCGCAGGTTGCCGATCGGGAGGCCGGTGAACATGGCGATCGGCTCGCCGATCTCGTCCGCGATCAGACTGCCGATGCCGGCGTCGATGCCGTACGGGACGAGCCGCACGCGCGACCGGGCCGCCTGGGGCAGCGCGGTGAGCAGGCGGCACACCTCGTCGATCGGGATCGACGACTGGCCGGGCCCGCCCACGACGAGCGTCAGCACGTTGTCGCGGCACGGCAGCGCCACGATCGGGCGCGAGTCCTGGACGGCCGGGTCGAACGGCGGCACCTGCGCGCGCAGCCACATGCCGCTCGGGATGGGTTCGGAGATGCCGATCTCGCCCGTCGGCCACGGCGAGTTCGGGTCCATCGCCTCCCACTGGGGCACCGGGAAGCGGCGGCCGAACGGCATCGGGGACGCGTTCGGCTGGAACCGGACCCAGCTGCCGTAGCCCTGGGTGCCGACGACGAACGCGGCACCGGGCACGGTGGTCAGCACGCCGTCCGGGGCGACGACCTCGGCCTGCAGCTGCTCGGCGAGCCACTGCGCGGGCGCGGTCGGCCGCATCGTGCCGGCGTGCGACACCGCGAGCCGGATGGGCCCGCGGCCGTGCAACGCCGTCACGACGTGCGGCCAGAAAGTGCTCTGGTCACCGCTCGGGAAGTCGACCACGACCACGGTCCGGCCGGTGTCGGCGGGCAACGCGCGGGCGAGGCCCGTGGCGCCCTGGCTCGGGCCTTCCGGAGCGGAGACGACGAGCGTGGCGCCCACGAGGTTGGCCGCGAAGGGCGTCCTCTGGGGCACCGGCTCCGGCGGCGGCGCTGCTGCCGGGGGCTGCTCGACGGCGTACAGATCCTGGTCCTGGTCGGTGCTCGTGATGGTCTGCACCCCGAACACGCTCTGGCCAGAACTCTGCTGGGTCTGCTGGATCTGTGGTTGCTGCTCGCCTTGGGCGGCGGCACGTCGGCCCAACAAGCGCCTGATCACCTCCGTGCCATCCCGGTCACTCGCCCTTTCGGTGTAATCGGGCAACGGTCGTGCACGCTATCAAGACGCGGCGCATCCGTCTCACCCAGTCGGGTTATTTGATCTCATCCGATCGAGACCCACACGGCCCGTGCTCGTCCACACACTCCGTCAGGACCGACGATCGCGGACGCGGAGTACGCCTTGCGTCCTTCCTTGCCGAGCTCCCACGCCAGCAGCACGTGGTCCACCCCCAGCTCCACCGGCTTCTCGACCTGCGCGACGAACGTGCCGAGCACGAACGCCGGTCCGCCGTCGGGGGCGACGGGTTGCGCGGAAGGGCAGTCGAGCGCGGCCCAGACGATCTCCGGCAGCACGCTGACCCCGTCGTTCGGCAGCACGTCGGACGGCCGCCAGACGCCCGCCCACTCGCTGCGGCCTTCCAGTGGGCCGAGCAACGCGGCGATGCCGTCCTCGCGGTCCGGGCCGCACCCGAAGCAGGTCGGGAACGGGTGCCTGTCGCGCCACGGAACCTGCGCGGACGCCTTGAGCGCCTCTTCCAGCGTCGGCGCCCGCGGTACGTCCAGGTCGAGCGTCGCGGGCTCGGCCGAGGCGATCACGGTCTCGCCGTCGAGCAGCTCGCCGTCGACGACCTCGAGGTCGCGGTCGAGCGGCACGGGCCTGCGCAGCCGGACGCTCACCGCGCGGGCGTCGACGTGCGCGGCGAGCAGGCCCGCCGAATATCCGCCGTTGCCCATGCCGGGCGGCCCGTTGAACCTGCTCGCGACCTTCACGGTGCTCATTCCTGACCCTCCAGGTACACCCACTGGCCGTTCTCCCGGACGAACTTGCTGCGCTCGTGCACGACGCCGCCGACGTAGTGCGCGCGGAACTCCACGACGCCCTCGTTCTGCAGCAGCCCGCCGTTCTCCGTGGCGAGCACCTCGAGCTTCAACCAGCGGTCCGTCGAGTCGATCCCGGCGCTCGACGGCCGGTGCCGGGTGGCCCACGTGCGCAGCAGGTAGTCCTCGTCGTGCACCGCGAAAGCGCTGTACCGGGACCGCATCAGCTGCTCCGCGGTGGCCGCCTTGCGGGCGCCCGAGTGCAGCGCTCCACAGCACTCCACATAGGACCCGCCGGTGCCGCAGGGGCACAGTTTGTTGTTCACGCCGACATTGTGCCTGGTAATCCCGTTAGAACCGATGCACTGCCCCGTACGTACCCCTTGGCAGGACTGACTCGCGGGAGGCAGAGGAGGCAGAACGTGAGCGTCGACAGCAGGCAAGAGCTCGTACCGCTGCGGACGTGGTTCGGGCTGCGCTGGCGCGGCTACGACCGCGACGAGGTGGACGACTACGTCGCCGAACTGGAGGCCGAGCTCCGCCTGGTCACCGCCGACCGCGACGCGTCGGAAGCCCGCGCGGAGGCGCTGGCCGCCAGGCTGATCACCGTGCAGGAGGAGAACGCGGCCCTGCAGGACGGCCTGCACCGCATCTGCCTCACCCCGATAGACCCGAAGGGCCTGCCGGAACGGCTCGCCCGCATGGTCGCCCTCGCCGAGGAGGAACGCCGCGACGTCATCAGGGACGCACAGCTCAAGGCGTTGATGATCGTGGGCGAGGCCGAGCAGCGAGCCCGTGACCTCGACGAGGCCGCGACGGCCGAGCGCGAGGAGGTCCGCGAGGACTTCCGCCTGGCCATGTCCGCCCGCCGCGCCGAGGCCATGCGCGCGTTGGCGGAGCTGCGCAACGTGGCCCGCGACGAGGCCGACCGCATCGTCGCCGAGGCCAAGATCCAGAGCCTGCACATCGAGTGAACGCCGAACGGCCGGCACCGGAGGTTGCCCGGTACCGGCCGCTTCCCGGCTCGGCTAGACCGACGTGACCGCGGTGCTCACCGGACGCGTTCCCCGGTGGAACGGCACGGGTCGCACCGCGACACCCGCGTTCGGCGCGACCTCACCGTCCGGTGCGGGCACGTGCACCACCGCGGGAGGAGCCTCGCAGGACCCGGCGACGCTGATCTCGAACGGCCCGACCGCCACCGCGGCCCCGGACACGTGGGCCAGCAGGACCGCGACCGCCAGGACGGCGGTGGTTCTCAGCACCGCCGTCCAGCTCCCGGCGATCGCGTGCCAGGCGCCGGCCGGAGCGGGCCGCGTCCGGCCGGCCCGCTTCTTCTTGAACACCCGTCGTGGCTTGACGGGAAGTTCCCTCCTACCTCCGGTTGCGCTGATGTGATGCGGATCACTCGATTTGTCTCGCTTCAGATGAAACATTTCGACCGACTCCTCGACAAACAACGTGACTCAGGACCGGACATTCATCCGGCGGGCTGCGATCCACCGGATGACGACCTGAAGGCGAGTATCCACCAGGCCCGACCATGACAGCACGAACGTGCGCGCCGGCCGAGCAAACAACACCAGCAGGCTTTCCGCAGGCAATGGACTCCGAGGATTGTCCCGATTTCCGAACATTCCCGGCCCAGTCCCGCCCGCAGGGAATGGCACGCACCCGCCGCGGCCTGCCAGCACAGGCCGCGACCTGCGGCCCACCGAACGAGTGACAGCACTTGCACGACAGCAGGAAGACCCTGGAATGTACGGATCGCAAGAAATTCCCCGATGCCGCGACTCCTCATGACTCAGGACGGACATCGGAATCTCACCGAGAGCGGAGCCCACGGCTGCGAACCCAGGGCTCCGCTTTTCGAGTGAATTCGCCGCGCGCCCATCCCCGTGCCACCCGGCAATTCGTCGCAGGGCGAACAGAAAAGCCGCACGTCACGACCGCGAAAGCGCGACCACAGCCGGATTCGACCCGGACCGCCATCTCTTCCGGGCGTTGTCGAACACCGGTGTGCCCCAACGTCACCCGTTCAGGTGAGACTCTGCCAGCTTCGTCGGGGAGCAAAGGAACCACGAACCACTCATGGCCAAGCACGCGGGCGACGGGACGAAGCGGCCCGGCACGCCGGGACCCCGGCTCCCCCAGGAGCTCGGAGACTTCAAGGAGGAGTGCCCGCTCGGGACGGACGAGAAGGAGTTCGTCATCGAGGTGTGCCGGATCCTGCGCGAGCACCCGACCCGCAACAGCGTCATCCGGTTCGTCACGTGGCTGCAGGAGCAGGACGATCAGCCCGCCTGGGCCCGCCGCAGGTTCAACACGGTCAAGAACGCGCTGTACGAGTCGCTCAACTGCACGGCCAAGCACCTGCCGTCCTGGTCGATGGTCGCGTGGATCGTCAGAGGCACCGTCGAGCACGACCGCGAGGCCGTCGAGGAACGCCTCGGCACGGAGTACGTGCGACTGACCGGCGAGCACCCCGCACCCGACACGGAGGGCATGATCCTGCTGTTGCGCAGGGAGATCGTCCGGCTCAACGCCGAACTCGCGGACCGTGCCGCGGTGGTCGAGAGCCAGCGCGTGCAGCTCGTCGCGACGCAGACCCGGATCGCCCAGCTGAGCGAGGCGGGCCAGCAGGAGCGCAGGTGGCGCGCCCTGAGCACCGAGCTGGCGCTGGCCGGCACCCGCAGCGCGAACCACATGGCCGTCACCGCCGCCTGGCTCGACGCGCACGGCATCATGCACGCCGACTTCAACTCGTGCGTCCGCCTGCTCAACGTCGAGCAGCGCCCCGGAGCGCCCGTGCCGAGGATCCTGGCCGCGCCGGCCCAGCCGTCGTACCGGGCGGTGACCAGGTGGATCACCGTCCACCTGAGGGCGTTCATCCTGAGCCGCTACGACCAGGGCCTCGAGGCCGGGGGCATCGACGACCCCACCGGCCAGCTGAACGCCCTCGTGCAGCACGGCACCCTGCCCTCGGCGGAGGCCGTCGCACCGCTCCTGCACGCACACCAGTTCCTGGAGCGGTTCGTGCGGAGGCTGCTCGAGGAGGCCGAGGCCGAGGACCGGCTCGGCGCCACCGTTCCCGAGCAGGCCCGCGCTTCCGGACAGGTCGTGCTCACGCCCAGCGTCCGGCACAACGAGAACGTGTTGAACGGCGAGACCGTGTTCCTGCAGATCTTCACGCTCCCGCACCGCGACATGACCGACCCGGACGCGGCGAACCGCGTGATCGCCGAGCTCCGTGCGCTGGAGAGCCGCATGGTCTGAACAGCGGGAGGATCAGGCAAGAAGGCGAGAGCTTCGATCTCTCGCCTTCGGGTCTAGGGCTGGTCTTATTGGTTCATCGGAAGTTCGAGCGAACCAGTGAGGCGGCAGGAACATGTCAGCAGCGATCGTCACCGGCAGCAGCTCCGGCATCGGCGGGGCCACGGCCGTCGAACTCGCCGGGCGCGGCTTCGAGGTGATCCTCACCTACAGCTCCAACGAGGCCGGCGCCAAGCAGGCCGTCGACCTGATCGAGCAGAACGGCGGCAAGGCCACCGCCCTGCACCTCGACGTCGGCCGCAGCGACACCTTCGCGGCGTTCCGCGACGAGGTCGCCGAGGTGTTGCGCGGCTGGGGCACGGACTCGTTCGACGTGCTCGTGAACAACGCGGGCTTCGCCGAGACGGCCCTGTTCCCGGACCTGAGCGAGGAGCTGTTCGACCGGCTCTACCGCGTGCTGCTCAAGGGCCCGTTCTTCCTCACCCAGACCCTGCTCCCCCTGCTCGCGAACGGCGGCGTGGTCATCAACACCACGAGCAGCTCGACCGAGACGGCGGAGCCCGGCTACTCGGCCTACGCCAGCATGAAGGGCGCGCTGGTCGTGCTCACCCGGTACCTGGCCAAGGAACTCAGCCCGCGCGGCATCCGGGTCAACTCCGTCTCCCCCGGCGCCACCCGGACGCGGCTGGGCGGTGACGCGTTCGAGAAGTACCCGGAGGTGATTCCCGCACTGGCCGCGAACACCGCACTGGGCCGGGTCGGGGAACCCGAGGACGTGGCGGTGGCGATCGCGGCGCTGGCGGGGGCGGACGGGCGGTGGATCACGGCGCAGAACGTCGAGGTGTCGGGCGGCTTCGGCCTCTAAGCGACTCGGCGCGAGTCACAGCACACGAGCCAACCAGTCGAAACCGCTCCAGGACCACCACATCACACCGGGCAGCGCCGCGCTGACGACCAGCGCACCGATCAGCGCGAGCGCGAACCCCGGACCGAACTTCCTGGTGCTCACCACAGACGCCAGTGCGACCAGTCCGAACACCGCGGCCACCAGCCAGCTGAAGTTGCCGGCGACGACGCAGAACGCCCCCAGCGCGGCCACCGCGATCTGAGCCGAGCTGTCGGCCGACGCGGACCACTTGAGCAACACCGCGATCGGCGCGACGGCGAAGAGCAGCGCGAGGGTGACGAACACCCACTGCTGGGTCTGCGACAACGGCGCCAGCTTCGACACCTCGCGGATGACGACGCCGAGCAGGAACAGCCCGAGGCCGGGCAGCAGGCCGCTGGTTCCCTCACGCAACACCCGTACGGGGTCGGGGGTTCCCCGCTTCTGCTTCGCGAGCTCTCGCTCCCGCTTGGAGAGTTCTCTCTCGTGTTTGAGTTCTTGAGCCTTGACCTTCTCCTGGAACGCCTCGTGCCGTCTGCGAATGGTGGCGATTTCGCCCTCGAGCTGCCTCACGCGAGCCAACTGCTCCTCGCTCTTCTCTCCCGGCGCAACAGCCCGGTAGAGCTCCAGGGCCAGCTCTTTCATCAACTTGTGGGCTTCCTCGAGGATCTCGGCCGCCTCAGCCAGGATTCGGCCGGCGTAGGCGATCAGGTCCTCTCCGTCGGCCGAGCGGCCGGACATCGAGAACGCCGCCGTGGTCACCTCGCGCACGCGCTGCTCCGAGCCGATCCGCATCCCGGTGAGCACCTGCAACCGCATCAGGAACACGTCGAGGATGTTCTGCCCGATCTGCTGCTCGACATCCGTTTCACGCACCACGCGCAACACGTCGACCCGTTGGACCTCTATCGCCTTCAGATAGCTGTCGAGCCGGTCCAACTCGGCCTTGAGGCTGTCGCGGTCGTCCAGAGCCTGATCGAACTGAACGCGAAGCGCGGCACGCCGACTTTCCTTCTCGATCTTGTCGTGCCCCAGCGAGCGGTACAGGTCCACCAGGGAGGGCACAAGACCCCGCACCTTCCCCAACTGGTCCTGCAGACGCTCGATCTCACGCTTCTGCTCGGCGATGAGTCGCTGGCTCTCCTTGCCCTCTCGCAGCTCGTCGACCAGGTTTTCCTGGGTCAGGACGAACTTGACGAGGAGCTCGTCGTGGCTCATTCCGAAGAGCTGCTCGGAGACACCATTGATGTTGATCACCACGGAGTTGGGCCCGGTGGCTGAGCCGTGGCTCCCGTAGAGGTTTGCGGAGGGCGGGTCGGGCGAAGGCGCTCCCGACTCCAGCTCGTCGGTCATCCCCTGCTCAGCGGGGCGTGAAGTTGATGTTGGTGATGTTGGCGCTGGGACCAACGGCCGATCCCGGGCTCTTGTAGACCAGGACGTTCCCCTGCTCGACGCGCACCGACCCGGTCACGCGTTCCGCCGCCACCTTCAGCTGGTCCCGTTCGGTGTCGTCGGCGTCAGCCAACGCGGCGGCCAGCGCCTCGCGGTTGTTCTCCGGGTCGGCCAGCAGTTCTTCCACCTCCGCGTCATTCGCGGCGCCCCTGCGGCGGAGCAGTCCGCTCACGGAGTTCTTCACGACGCCGTAGCTGTCCTTCACCGCCGTCGACGCGGTGTCGCTGAACCCCACCGCCGCGCCCGCGGCCAGTGCTGCGACGACCGTGTTGAGGATGTCGATCACGTAATTCCTCCCCCTCCCGCCCGCGCGGCAGTGCCGCGGGCCGTCCACGAGATCACGTCACCGTGTTGGAGGGCAACGTTTCCACTTCACCAGGCACACATCCGGTGATCGGTTCACGTCGCGTCCAGCACGCTCCACTGCTCGGACGCATGACCGCCTGAATCTGTTGCATTCACGGCGTGATCAGCTCAGGACTAGCCCGCGCATGGTCACGGTGCCGGCGTAGGCGTCGAGCCCCACCGCGCGTCACAACCGCCCTCCGGGTGAGAGCGTTCCCACACCGTCTCGGCAGGTCACACGTAGATGGCCAGCGCGACGGTCACCACCCAGGCGAGGCCGAGCGACTGCAGGACCCGGTCGGAACGCGCGAGGTCGTCCGGCGCGCCCGCCTTGCCGCTGTCCACGTCGACGGCGTAGCGCAGCACCGCGATGACGAACGGGATCATGGACAGCGCGGCCCACGGGCTACCCGTGCGCTGGCCGAGTTCGAACGCCCACAGGCCGTAGGTCATGTTCATGACGGCCGCGGAGGTGGCCCACACGAACCGCAGGTAGGTCTCCGAGTAGCGGGTCAGCGAGTGCCGGATCGCGGCGCCGGTGGCGTGGAACAGCGTGATCTCCGCGTACCGCTTGCCCGCCACCATGAACAACGAGCCGAACGCCGTCACGAGCAGGAACCACTGGCTGGGCACGATGCCGGCGCCCAGCCCGCCCGCGATGGCGCGCATCAGGAACCCGGACGCGACGATGCACAGCTCGAGCACGGGCTGGTGCTTCAGGCCGAAGCAGTACCCGAGCTGCACGGCCAGGTACACGGCCATCAGCACCAGCAGCTGCCAGCTCGCCACCGCGCCGACGGCCAGCGCCGCCGCCATCAGCACCCCGGCGGTGACGAACGCGACCGGCACGGGCACCACGCCCGCCGCGATCGGCCGGGTGCGCTTCTTCGGGTGCTCGCGGTCGGCCTCGACGTCCTTCGCGTCGTTGACCAGGTACACCGCCGAGGCCGCGCAGCAGAACGCCACGAAGGCAAGGGCGGCGGACCGCAGCACGACGGGTTCCGCGATCCGGCTGGACGCGAAGGGAGCGGCCAGCACCAGCACGTTCTTGACCCACTGGTGCGGCCTGGCCGTCTTGACGAGGCCGCGCAGCAGGGAAGGTCGCGTCTCGGTCGCCACGGTCATCGCCGGCCCCACACGACACGCCGCACACCGCGGGCCACGGCGGCCCCCAGCACGGCACCGGCCAGCACGTCGGTCGGGTAGTGCACGCCCAGCACCAGCCTGCTGACCATCATCGGCGGCACCAGCAACGGCACCAGCGGCTGGTTCGTCAGCGCGCCGTAGGCGATCGCTGCGGCCGTGGTGGAGGTGGCGTGCGAGGACGGGAAGCTCAGCCGGCTCGGTGTCCCCGCGAGCACCTGGACCTCCGCGTGGTGCGGCCGTTTCCGTCGCACCACCCGCTTCACCACGATCGACGTCGCGTGCGCGGCGACCACCGAGGCCGCGGCGACCGTCCACTCAGGACGTCGGCGGCGGTCCACCAGCGCACCGGCGACGCCGAGCAGCACCCACCCGGCGCTGTGCTCGCCGAAGAACGACATCAGGCGCGCTGCCCGCACCACCGGAGGTTTCGCCAGGGCCGTCTGCACGACGACCAACGCCTCCGCTTCACGTTCGCTCATCGTGGCCCTTCCCAACCCATGCGGGTCTGGCGGTCGTGGGTGGTGGTGTAGCCACCGGTCTCGTAGAGCGGGGTGGTCCGGTAGACCTGGATCGGGTGCGGGCCGGCGAAGTCCCGCAGCCGCGCGGGCAGCGCGGTGACCTCGTGCGTGGTCAGGACGTCACCGAACAACGCCCCGCGCACCGGTTGCCAGGTCGCGTCGCTCAGGCCGAGCCACGGCGAGTCGCCCCACTGCACGGCGTACGAGATCGGTTCGATCACGCCGTCCTGCACGCGCGGCTGGCGCTGGCAGGGGAACAGGAACGCGAACTGCCACGCCACCCCGACGGCCGCCTCACGGGGCAGGAACTCCCGCAACGGCACGTACTTCTGCGCGGCGGGCGCCGAGAACTCGCCGTCGCCGGTGAGCCGCACCTGCGTCGCGCCGGACGGAGCCGGCGGCAGCACGAGGGTGCGCCGCAGGGTGCTGTCGACGGTGTCGGTGATCTTGCCGCCCGAGAGCACCTCGGCGTTCGACGTCGCGTACTCGTAGGTGATCGATGCGGGCTTGCCGGTGACGACGGTCGCGATCGGGCCGGTCTGGATCGCGAACCACCTGTCCGGCAGCGGAACCAGCGCCTGCGGTGTGGCCACCTCGATCCCGTCCGCCGCGACGCACTTCTCCGCCAGCGGGTCCTGCACGTTGGCGGCCCACGGCGACCAGGTGTCCAGCGTGCGCGCGGTGGCGACGGCGAACCCGCCCACCAGGTAGGTGACGTTGGCGGCGAAGAAGAGCACGACCACGACCGGGATCGCGATCACCGGCGCGAGCGATCCCTTGCCCCGCCGGTACAACACGACCGCGACGACGACGATCAGCAGCAACCACCAGTAGGGCTTGTCGAACTTGAGCACCGACACGTGCGGCGGCACGCCCGCGGAGGGCAGCCCCAGGTGCCACGAGTAGGGCCACAGGTTGGCGCCGTGCCCCGCGAGTCCCATCATCACCACGACGCTGACGACACCGCCGAAGAGCACCGGCACGGACAGCTTGCGGTCGGTGGTCAGCTCACGCACCAGCGGTACGAAAGCCAGCAGCATCAAGGCGAGGAACACCGACCCGATCCCCGCGAGGCTGCCGAAGTGGTGCGTCCACTTGCTCGGCGTGAACCACAGCAGGAAGAACGCGAACAGCGTCGACCAGCCCGCCAGCGCGAGCCGTGACGGCACCTCGATCCGGCGGGCCCGCGCGGCCGTGACCAGCACGACGAACCAGATCAGCGCCACCACGCACAGCAGCACGGGCGCGCGCTTGGCGTAGTTCGCCATGGCGTCGCCCTGGTTCAGCAGGAACACCCACCGCGCGAACTCGGTGTACCAGGTCTCCGAGCCCGCCATCTTCTTGAAGATCTCCTGCGCGTACAGGAAGTCGCGCAGGCTGCCGTCGCTGAACGCCATGATCACCGCGATCGCGCCGGGAGAGAGCACGGCGAGGACCCTGGCCACGATCGTGCGCCAGCCGGCGTCCTCGGCGAGCAGTTTCCAGATGAACGGCAGGCCCGCGATCAGCGGCGCGAGCGTCGTGAAACCCGTGGGGTGGGCGAAGAACCCGATGCCCGCGACGCCGACGGCCGCGCCGAGCCACGCGAGCCGCTGCCGTTCGACGGCGGCCGTCACCGCGAGCAGGGTGAGCAGGCCGCACATGGTCACGACGCCCTCAGGACGCACGCCCATGTCCAGCGGCAGCCACCAGGCGAGGAACGCGGCCCCGAGCACGACGCCGCTGAACTTCCCCGACACGTAACGACGTGCGGCGAACCAGGTGACCAGCCCGAACAGCAGCGCGGGGATCCGCAGCACGACCGGCGCGAACCCGAAGACCTGCCACTTCGCCAGGAAGTAGTAGAACCAGGAGAACGGCGTGAAGCCCTGGTTGAGGATCTGGTAGTAGTTGCCGACGTACCCCTCGAACGGCACGTTCCTGGCCATCGCGCTGTAGTAGCCGTCGTCGTCGGACATCGGTGCCAGGAACAGCCAGGCCAGCATGATCGCGGGCACGACCAGGTCGACGAGGCTCAGCCGCCACCGGAACCTGGACGGCTCACGGGTCACGCGCCGGTCCATGAGCACGAGGCAGGCGAAGGCCGTCACCGTGGACAGCGCCAGCAACACCACCAGCACGGTCTTCCACACCGACGGGCTGGTGCTGAACTGGTCGTCGACCCTGATCCGCACGGACAGGTCGGTGCCCGGCACGGTGATCGTGGTCGCCAGCACGTGCACGTCCGGCATGGGCGCACGACCGATCTCCCGGCCGTCGCGCAGGATGCTCAGCCCATCGCGGTCACCGCGGATCTCGTACGCGCACGATCCGGCGGGCACCGGCTCGTCCAGCGTCGCGACGCCGCTGATCAGCAGGCGGCCGTTCTCCGCCTGCACCACCAGGCCACGCGCGGGGGCCGTGGGCGTGATCGTCGCGAACACCACGCCACCACTGGCCTGCGCCGCGCGCACGGTGTCGCAGCCGAAGCGCGCGTCCACCTCGAACGGACGGTAGGCGCTCAGCGGGAGCATCGTGGACCGCGGCGCTGTGGAAGCGCTTTCCGGCCAGGTCACGACCGGGTCGTTGATCGTCACGGGCGCGAGCGGCATCAGCGCCGCGAACAGCACGGTGAGCGCGCCGGACACGAGGGCGGCGACCTTCAGCCGTCTCGTCCTCCGCACGGGCGTGGTGGCAGGGGCAGGCGCTTCAGGGGCTAGCGGAATCGTTTGTGTCGTCACGCGCCGATGTCCTAGGGGGTGCGGATGGGCGAGGCGTCAGAAGCTAGCGAGCCCTCGTTACGCGAACCGGCCGGTCACCCACGGCATTGCTACGTCTGCGTTGCCATACCCCGGATTCGTGTTACGGACGGGAAAACCGCCACGCCGCAACGGATAGGGTCCGCCCATGCTCCGTGCCCTCAGCTTCGTCGGGGTGTGCATAGTCCTGTCCGGACTGCTGGTCAACGTGTACCTCGCGATCGTCGCGCGCGGCGTCACCCCCGCCGAGTACGGCGACTTCGGCGCGTTCTGGTCGATCGCGCTGCTGGTCGGGTTCGGTGCTTTCCTGCCGGTGGAACAGGAGTTGGCACGCCTCGGGCCACGCGCGCTGCGGTCGGCCGCGGTCGTGGCGATCGGCATCGCCCTGGTCGAGAGCGTGTTCGCCGCGTTCCTCTCCCCCGCCGTCGTCGTGCTGTGCTTCCTGTCCGCGGCCCAGTTCCTGGTGCGCGGCGCGTTGATCGGCAGCGGGAGGCTGTCGTGGCACGGTGGCCTGCTGGTCGCCGACACCGCCCTGCGCGTGCTGTTCGCCCTGCTCGCCGGGTGGCTCGGCGCGACGACGAGCGCCCAGTTCGAGTGGACGCTGGTGGCGGCGGTCGCGGTGGCGCACCTGCCCGTGCTGGCCGCGATCTGGTGGCAGGGCGAACGCGAGGTGCCCGTGCGCGAGATCGCCCGCTCGGTCGCGCCGTTGCTCGTCGGGTCCTTGTGCGCACAGTTGCTGCTCAACGGCATTCCGGTCGTCGTCGCGGCCGTCGCGGAACCGGGGGAACGGGCCCGCGCCGGGGTGTTCCTCGCGGCGTTCCTGCTCGCCCGGGTCCCGCTGTTCGTCGCGGTCCCGTTGCAGACGGCGTTGCTGCCGGTGATCGCGGGCAAGCCGAAGCGGGCCGTCGTGACCCGGCTCGCCGTCCTGCTCGCGGTGGCCGGGGCGGCCGGGGTCGCGGTGGCGTTCACCATCGGGCCGTGGCTGGTGCAGCTGGTGTTCGGGCATCTCTACGTGGTGTCCGCGGGTGATCTCGCGCTGCTGGCGCTGGGGGTGGTCGCGCACCTCGGGTTGATCGTCACCACCCAGGCGCTGGTCGCGGACGCCCTGCACAGCCGGGTGGCGTGGAGCTGGGCCGCCGGCGTCCTGACCGCGGCGGCGACGTTCGCCGTCATCCCCGATCTGGTGCTGCGCGCGGAGATCGCGTTCCTCGCCGGATCGCTCACCGGACTGCTCGTCGGGGTCCGGTTGCTCACTTCCCCACGACAGGAGAGCGAACTGTGCTCGACGACCTCGTCATCGCCCTGACCTACTACTCGCCGTACGTGTCGGGCCTGACCAACTTCGCTCGGGACGTCGCGGAGGGTCTCGCCGAGCGCGGGAAGCGGGTCAGGGTGGTCACCACCCGGCACGACCCGTCGTTGCCGCACGAGGAGACGATCAACGGCGTGCGGGTCAGCCGCGCGCCGGTGCTCGCGAAGCTCGGCAAGGGCGTGATCAGCCCGGCGTTCGCCGCGATGGTGCGCGAGGCGTCCGCGAACGCGCGCGTGCTGAACCTGCACCTGCCGATGCTGGAGGCCGGTCCGGTGGCGGCGCTCGCGAAGTGCCCGGTCGTCGTGACGTACCACTGCGACGTCAGCCTGCCGCCCGGTGCGGTGAACGCGGTGCAGGGCAAGGTGATCGACGCGTCCAGCCGTCTCGCGATGCGCCGCGCGGCCGCCGTCGCGGTGACGAGCGAGGACTACGCGCGGGCGAGCAGGCTGTGGCCGTCGATCCGGCCGCACATGGCCGCCATCCCGCCGCCGTGCCGCCCGGTTGCGGCCGGCACGCCCCGGTTCCGCGACGGCGACGGCCCGCACGTCGGGTTCCTCGGGCGGATCGTCGAGGAGAAGGGCGTCGAGCACCTGGTGGACGGGTTCCGCGCGCTGCCGGACCCGTCGGCGCGGCTGCTGATCGGCGGCGACTTCGGCAACGTCGCGGGCGGCAGCGTCATCGACCGCGTCCGCGCGCACATCGCGGGCGACCCGCGGATCAAGCTGCTCGGGTTCGTGCCGGACGAGGACCTGGGCGACTTCTACGCCTCGCTCGACGTGTTCGCGCTGCCGTCGGTGAACGCCTTCGAGGCGTTCGGGATCGTACAGGTGGTCGCGATGCTGGCGGGCGTGCCGGTGCTGGCGAGCGACCTGCCCGGCGTGCGGATCCCGGTGCGGGAGACGGGTTTCGGCGTGGTCGTGCCGCCCGGTGACGCGGCGGCGATCACGGCGGGCCTCAGCTCGCTCTTCGACAGCCCGCCGATGTCAGACGGCGCGGCCGACGCCAGGTACAGCGTTCCGGCCGTGCTGGACGCCTTCGAGGCGTTGTTCGAGAAGCACGCCCGCCCGGCCGTGTCCTAGCCCGCGGACCAGACGCGGCCGGCCCACACCTCGGCCTCGTCCCTGCTCTCGTACTGGGGCAGGTACGGGCCGGCCGCGACGAGCACGCCGAGCGAGTGCAGCAACTCCGCCTGCGCCTGCGAGGCCACGCCGTGCGCGCCCACCACGACGCCCAGCTGCCCCGCCCGTTCGACGAGGTGGCTGATCTGGCGGCGGGCCCACTCGGGGGCCTCGCCGGTGGCGGTGACGGCCACGACCGGGCCGACCAGCATCACGCCGGGCACCGGGAGTTCCAGCGCGGCGACCAGTTCGAGGTCGGGCAGCCCGGCCACGTCCATCACGAACACGATGCCGAGCCGCGCCAGCACGCCGATCGACTCCTGCAGGTCGCCCCGCTTGTCCAGCAACGAGGCGCTGTTCGTGCACAGCATCAGCCGCCGCGCGTCCACGCCGCGCCGGTCGAGTTCGGTGCGGACGATGCGGACCAGGTCGGGGTCGATCGCCATGCGCTGCGGCAGGTTCAGGCACACGACCGGAGCTGCGTCGGCGAACCGGGCCCACCAGTCGGCGGCGGTCTCGACGGCTTCCGCGAGCAGGTGCCTGCCCAGCGGCATCGTCATGCCGGTGAGTTCGGCGAGCGCGTAGACCTCGTCCGCGCCCAGCGGCCCGAGCGACGGGTGCCGCCAGCACAGGCTCGCCTTCAGCGACGTGATCACCGGGGCGTCCGGCAGCACGACCTGCGGCTGGTAGACGAACCCGACCTCGCCGACCTCGATCGCACCGGCGAGCGAGGCCGCCAGGAAGTAGCGGTCCCGGGCCGTGCGGTCCGTCTCCGGGTCGAACAGCACCCACTGCGACTTGCCGAGTTCCTTGGCGCGGTGCAACGCGACCTCGGCGGAGCGGGCCAGCGCGCTGTGGTCGGCGCCGGCGCAGTCCGCGACCACGACGCCCACGCTCGCGCTCACCCCCACGCCGACGCGGGAGTCGTGGTAGACCGGCTGCGCGAGCCGGTCGATCATCTCCTCGACCAGTGCCACGACGGACTGCTGGGTGATGTCCCCCTTGAGCGCCACCGCGAACTCGTCGCGGAACAGCCGCGCGATGAAGGCGTTCTCGTGCGCGAACACCTCGCGCAGGGTGGCGGCGGTCGCGTACAGGACGCGGTTCGCGAGGTCGGGCCCGAGGCCGTCGTTGATCACGCCGAACCCGTCGACGTCCAGGAACAGCACGGCGATCCGGTCGCCGTCGGCCGGCCCGCCGACCATGCTCTCGAGCTTCGAGCGGAAGTAGGCGTCGTTCGGCAGGCCCGTCAGCGAGTCGTGCAACGTCTGGTGCCGGAACGTCTCCTGCAGCTGCCGCAACTCCTGCTCGTCCTCGAACAGGAAGAGCAGCCCCTCCTCCGGCAACGCGGTCGCCGACACCCGCACGTACCGGCTCGGCGCCTCCGCCGACACGATCTCGGCCTCACCGCGCACGACGAGGTCGGCGTTCTGGCGGAGCTTGTTCACCGTGTCGGCGAGGAACGCCCCGGTGGCCCCGGTCGTCGCCATCTCGCCGATGCCGAACCCGACGCGCGCGCCGATCTCGGTCTTCTCGACGAGGTCGGTGAAGGCGGGGTTGGCGGCCCGCACCACCCCGTCGGGGTCGGTGATGACGGCCGCGGCCGGGCAGGCGCGGAAGAACGCGTCGAACCGCTGCGGGGCGCTGCCGGACGTCGTCACTGCGACACCTCACACCAGCCCGTTCGGACAGCACAAGGGCAACAACCCCGCTGCTGGGCCAACGGGGTGACATCGGCGCCGAGGTTCATCGTTTCCACCGCCCGTTCGCGCAGCCCGAAGCCCCCCGGAGACGTTCGGGCCGAAAGCACGACCGGTTCGCACACCGCCGAATTCCACCTGACCTGGGCTGCTGAGCTGCGGAAACACGCGTGATCGACGGTACACGCCCGCCTGGCTCAGCGACGTTTCCGGCCCAGCACCATCAACGTCTTGGTGCCGATCACGAAGCCGCCCTCGCGCATCCGGTCGATCACGTCGCGCACCTGGGCGACGTTCGTGAGCCGCACCCGCGCCAGGGCGTCGGGATCGCCCGCCACGGTGACGATCTCCTGCACCTCGGGGATGCGCATCATCGCGTCGGTGACCTCCTCGACGCTGACGTCGCCCGCGAACCTGAGCTCCACCCACGCCTCCAGGCCCGCGCCGAGCTTGCCGTGGTCGACGAGCGCGGTGTAGCCGGTGATGACGCCGAGGCGCTCCAGCCGTTCGATGCGGCGCTTCACCGGGGCGGGCGAGAGGCTGACGCGGTCGGCGATGTCGACCAGCGACCGGCGGCCGTCCTCGATCAGCAAGGCGAGGATCTCGCGGTCCAGGTCGTCGATCGAGTCGGCCATGAGCCGAACTCTAGTGGTTTGCGCAGTTTTTTAGCGCGAGCTGGGTGTTCCGGCGGCGGAAAACTGCACTTAGACCTCGAAATCACGCGTGATACTTGCGGCCCGTTCCCGGGCTTGGTTCCACTTCGTGCCATGACGACGTTGAGCGAGCGCACCACCGCCACGGACCTGGACGTCCTGCGGAGCGTGGAGCAGCGGGTGCTGTGGCTGTCGACGGCGATCGTGGACCACGCGAACCGCGTGCGCCCCAACGCCTCCGGCCTCAAGGTGGGTGGCCACCAGGCGTCCAGCGCGTCGATCACGAGCATCATGACCGCGCTGTACTTCGAGCATCTCCGACCGGAGGACCGGGTGTCGGTCAAGCCGCACGCCTCCCCCGTGCTGCACGCGATCGAGTACCTGCTGGGGCAGCTCGACGCCGACGCCCTGACGACGTTGCGCTCGTTCGGCGGCCTGCAGAGCTACCCGTCGCGCACGAAGGACCCGGTGCCCGCCGACTACTCGACCGGGTCCGTCGGCATCGGCGCTACGGCGCCGATCTGGGGCGCGCTCTCGCGCCGGTACGTCGGCGGGCACTTCGCCGAGCAGCCGCTGGGCAGGCAGTACTCGCTGGTGGGTGACGCCGAACTCGACGAGGGCGCGGTCTGGGAGGCCATCTGCGACCCGATGGTCACGGCGCTGGGCGAGATCGTCTGGATCGTCGACTTCAACCGCCAGTCGCTCGACCGGGTCGTGCCGGTGCTCGCCGCCGACCGGATGCGGGCGTTGTTCACGGCCGCGGGCTGGCAGGTGATCACCGCCAAGTACGGCGCCGCGCTGGAGGCCCTGTTCCGGCGGCCCGGCGGGGAGGCGTTGCGCGACCGCATCGACACGATGACCAACGCCGAGTACCAGCGTCTGCTGCGGCACACGCCCGACCGGTTGCGCTCGCTGCTGCCGGGTGACGGTCCCGATGCCTCGCGGATTTCCTCTCTGGTGTCCGATTTGGACGATGAAGAGCTGGTGACGGCGTTGCGTTCCCTGGGCGGGCACGACCACGCGGCGTTGCGCGCGGCGTTCGCCGAGATCGACGACAGCCGGCCGACGGTGATCATCGCCTACACCGTGAAGGGACACGGCCTGCCGACCGCCGGGCACCCGCAGAACCACTCGGCACTGCTGTCCGGTCCCCAGTTCGAGGAGCTGGCGGAGCGATCGGGGATGTCCGCTTCCCAGCCGTGGCAACGATTTACGCCCGGCAGCGCCGAGGAACTGCTGTGCCGCTCCGCGGCCGCCCGGCTGCTCCGCTCCCCCGTCGCGCCGACGGAACCACCTGCCGTGCCGGCCGACCTGGGCCGCACCCCGTCCGGCACCGCCACCACGCAGTCGGCACTCGGCCGCACCCTGCTCGACCTGAACCGCGTCGCACCGGAGGCGGGCGCGCGGGTCGTCACCGTCTCCCCCGACGTCAGCTCCAGCACGAACCTGGGCGGCTGGGTGAACAAGGTCGGCGTGTGGTCGACCAGTGAGAACGTCGACTGGTTCGCCGACGACGCCGAGACGATCCTGCACTGGCGCGAACGCCCGACCGGCCGTCACATCGAGCTGGGCATCGCGGAGACCAACCTCGTCGGCCTGCTGGGCGAGCTCGGCGCGACCTGGAACCGTTGGGGCCAGCCACTTCTGCCGATCGGCGTGCTCTACGACCCGTTCGTCTCGCGCGCGCTGGAGCCGTGGTCGTTCGGCCTCTACGCGGGCGGCCAGTCGATTCTCGTCGGCACCCCGTCCGGCGTGACGCTGGCCCCCGAGGGCGGCGCGCACCAGTCGATCACCACCCCGTCCATCGGCATCGAACAACCCGGCTGCACGACGTGGGAACCGGCCTTCGCCCTGGACACCGAGTGGTGCCTGCTGGCCGCACTGGGCGCATTGGGCAAACCCGACGGCACATCCGCCTACCTGCGCCTGTCGACGCGCCCCGTGGACCAGACGTTGGCCGCGGTTCCTTCCGACCCCGCCGCCCGCGAACGCCGCCGCCGCCAGGTCGTCGCCGGCGGCTACCCGCTGCGCCGCAACGCCTCCGCCGACGTGACGATCGTGACGATGGGTGCCCTGGTCACCGAGGCCCTCGCCGCGGCCGACCGCCTGACCGCTCTCGGTGTCACCGCCGACGTCGTCTGCCTGACGAGCCCCGACCTGGTTTTCCGTGCGGTGCAAGCACGTCGAGGTCGTTCGGACGCCCCGACGTGGATCCTCGACACGCTCTTCCCCGCGACGCCCCTGGTCACCGTGCTGGACGGCCACCCGCACACCCTGGCGTTCCTGGCGGGCGTCACCGGTCGCGGCGCCGTGCACCTGGGCGTCAGCGCGTTCGGCCAGTCCGGCGACCTGGACAGCGTGTACCGCCACCACGGCATCGACACCGACAGCATCGTCAGCGCCGCCCTGGACGTCACCGCTCGGCCCTGACCCCCTCGACCACCGACAACGGCCCCTCCGACCCGACGACGCGCTCCACCCGGAGACCGGCCTTCTCGAAGAGCCGCTCGAACTCCTCCGCCGTCCGTTCCCGACCGCTGACCAGCATCATCATCACCAGGTCGAGCAGCTTGGCGTCCTCAGGCTCGTCCCCGGCGCCCACGACCGCGTCGAACACCGCGATCCGGCCGCCGGGGACCATCGCCTCACGGCAGTTGCCCAATATGCGCACGCAGGCGTCGTCGTCCCAGTCGTGCAACACGTACGACAACAGGTAGACGTCGCCCCGGGGCACCTCGTCGAAGAAGTCACCGGCGACCTCGGTCCACCTGCCCTCCCCGACCCCGTCCGGCACAGCCCCCGGAAGCACGTGCGCCTGGTCGAACAGCACTCCGTCCAGGCCGGGGTTGCCCTTCAGCACGTCACTCAGGAACCCACCTCTGCCGCCGCCGACGTCCACGACCGTTCCCCCGCCGGGAAAGTCGTACTCGTCGAGCGCCAGCCTGCGCGCCGCCCCGGAGAAGCTGCCCATCCCGCCGTGGAACTCGGCCCTGGCCGCTTCGTCCTCCGCGACGTGGTCGAAGAACGGCTTGCCGTACAACGCCTCGAACGACGGCTTCCCGGTGCGCAGGCTGGTTCCCAGCTCGAACGCACTCTGCCAATGCGTGTCCATTGTGGACATGACAATGCCCCACCGCGCCGAGTACCGCGAGTCCGTGCGCAGCCCCTGCCCCAGCGGCGTCAACGAGAAGCCGCCCGGCTCCCGCCGGAAGATCCCGCCGGCGGCCAGCAACCGCAGCATCCGCCCGAGGCAGTCGGCGTCGGTCCCGGTCTCCCGCGCCAGCTCCTCCACCGGCCGCGGTCCATCGCCGAGGTGGTCGGCCACCCCGAGCACCGCCACCGCCCGGAGAGCGGCGGCCTTCAGATACGCGTGCGCCTCCCCGATGAGGTGCACCGCCGAGGCCTCGGGACTGGTCATGGGCAGAACCGTATCGCCACCTTGGGAGAATCAGGCAAATTCTCCAGGGCTTCTTGACCCGTGTGGGTTACGCGCCGCCAGGAATGTGTCAGAGCTGATTCTCGCCGCCGTCGACGTAGAGGTTGGCGCCGACGATGAAGCTGCTCTGCTGCGAGGCGAGGAACGCCACCGCGTCCGCCACCTCCTCCGCCGTGCCCGTGCGGCCGATGGGCACCCGCGCAGCGAAGCCCGCCCGGACCGCCTCGTCCATCCCGGCGACCGCGGGGGTGTCGATCGTGCCGGGAGAGACCGCGTTGACGCGCACGCCGCGATCCTTGAGCTCGTTGGCCCAGGTGCGGACGTACGACCGCAGCGCGGCCTTGGTCGCCGAGTAGGTGCCGAACCCCGCGACACCGTCATCGGCGCGGACCGAGAGGTTCACGACCACCGTGGCGCCGTCGTTGAGCAACGGCAACGCCTTCTGGACGCTGAACAGCGTGCCGCGCACGTTGACGGCGAAGACCTGGTCGAAGTGCTCCCCGGTCGTCTCCTCGAGCGTCGCGAACGCACCGACACCCGCGTTGGCGAACAACGTGTCCACACCCCTTCCCCTGGCCCGGACCGCGTCGTAGAGCCGATCCAGGTCGGCCGGGTCCGCCACGTCTCCGCGCACACCGGTGGCGTCACCGACCAGTTCCACCGCGGCGTCCAACTCGACCTGCCGCCTGCCGGTGATGAACACGTGCGCACCTTCGCCGGCGAACCTCCGCGCGGCGGCCAGTCCGATCCCGCTGCTGCCGCCGGTCACGACCACCGTCTTGCCCTCGAACCGCGCCATCTGCCCTCCCAAGACTTCGGTACCGATCGGTACCGAAGTCGACCGTATCACTTACGGACCGATCGGTACCGAATAGGTAGACTGGTGGCGTGACGGCGATCGGCAGACCCAGGAGCTTCGACGCGGACGAGGCGCTCGAAGCCGCCATGCTGGTGTTCTGGCGGCACGGCTACGAGGGCGCGAGCCTCACCGACCTCACCGCGGCCATGGGCATCACCAGGACCAGCATGTACGCGGCGTTCGGCAACAAGGAAGAACTCTTCCGCAAGGCCCTGGCCCGCTACGACGACGGCCCGGCCTCCTATGCCCTGCGCGCCGTCGACGAACCGACCGCCCACGAGGTCGCCAAGGCGTTCCTCGAAGGCGCGGTCCTGACCACGACCCGCCCGGACGGCCCGCAGGGGTGCCTGGGCGTGCAGGGCTCGCTCGCGGCAGGAGAGGCAGCCGAGACCGCGCGCCAGATCCTCGCCGAGTGGCGCGACAAGGGCCGCCGTCTCCTCGAAACGCGGTTCCGGCGCGCGGTCTCGGAGGGCGATCTGCCGACCGGCACCGACGCGGGCAGGCTCGCCCTGTACGTCATCACCGTCGGGTTCGGGATCTCGGTGCAGGCCGCGAGCGGAGTGAGCCGCGCCGATCTGCGGGGCATCGCCGACACGGCCCTGCACAACTGGCCCGTCGTCCAGTCGCACTAACCGCTCAACGGAAAGCCCATGCGCGCGTAGCGAATGGACGTTCGGCGACTTCGACCACCTCGGCGCGGGCTTCTGACCGCAGCACAACGGATCCGTCCCCTGTGGATGGCTCCGCCGCACCGCATTTGACGGCGACCGGATCGGCTGTCGATGAGAACGACCGCGTTCGCACCGACAGCCGGAACCAGAGGTGCTAGTCGCGTTCGATCAGGTGGCCGATCACGTCCGGGCCGGGGTGTGCGTGGCCCGAACCGTCCCGGCGCGGGTCGATGTCCGGTAGCTCCACCGGGCTGCCCTTGTCGTCGGCACCGGCCGGGCGGGAGCCGATCCAGGCGAGCACCAGGTGCGTCTCGCCCTTGAGGAAGCGCTGCGAGCGGACGCCGCCGGTCGCTCGGCCCTTGGCCGGGTACTCGCTGAACGGGGTGACCTTCACGCTCTGGCCGGAGGAGGTGACGACCATCGGTTCGCCGTGTTCGTCGTCGTCGGTGCGGATCGCGCCGAAGAAGACGACCTGGGCGTCGCCGCTCAGGTTGATGCCCGCCATGCCGCCGCCCTTGAGGCCCTGCGGGCGGACGAGTTTGGCGTCGTAGCGCAGCAGGGACGAGTCGGAGCTGACGAAGGCGAGGGTTTCGCTGCCGTCGGTGAGCCAGGTGCAGCCGACGATCTCGTCGCCGTCCTTGAGGGTGATGACCTCGAACTCGTCCGAGCGGACCGGCCACTCCGGCACGCACACCTTGACGGTGCCGAGCTTGGTGCCGAGCGCTATGCCGGGTGAGTCCTTCGGGTCGAGCGGGGCGATGCCGACCACCTTCTCGCCCTTGTCCAGCGGCACCAGTTCGGAGGCCGCCATGCCGCCGCGCAACGAGACCGTGCCGCTTTGTTCGGGTAGCACCGGTAGTGGGAGCACGTCGGTCTTGAACGCCCGGCCCAGGTTCGTGATCAGGACGACCTGGCCTCGTGCCGTCGAGTGCACGACGGCCGCCACGGCGTCGTGCTTCACGCGGCCCGCGCGGCGCTTGCCCTCGGAGGCCTCCTCCGACTCGGCCGCGGTGCGGGCGACCAGACCCGCGGCGCTCAGGATCACCTGGCACGGGTCGTCGGCCACCTCGAGCGGGCCCGCCGGCTTGGAGGCCGCGAGGACCTCCTTCAGGTCGCCGTCGATGAGGCTCGTACGGCGCTCGCCGCCCAGTTCCTTCGCCACGGCGGCGAGCTCGGTCGAGACGAGCTTCTTGAGGACGCCCTCGTCGTCCAGGATCGCGCTCAGCTCGGCGATCTCCTGGCGGAGCTTGTCCTGCTCGTTCTCGAGCTCGAGCTTGTCGAACTTGGTGAGGCGGCGCAGCGGCGTGTCGAGGATGTAGCTCGCCTGGATCTCCGACAGCGTGAACTGCTTCATCAGGCCGTCCTTGGCGGCAGCGGCGTTCTCGCTGCCCCGGATCAGCTTGATGACCTTGTCGATGTCGAGCAGGGCGAGCAGCAGGCCCTCGACGAGGTGCAGGCGTTCCTCGCGCTTGCGGCGGCGGAACTTCGTGCGGCGCGTGACGACGTCGTAGCGGTGCTGGAGGAAGACCTCCAGCAACTCCTTGAGGCCGAGCGTCTGCGGCTGGCCGTTCACGAGCACCAGGTTGTTGATGCCGAACGACTGCTCCATCGGCGTGAGGCGGTAGAGGTCCGCCAGCAGCGCCTGCGGGTTCACGCCGACCTTGCACTCGATGACGAGGCGGATGCCGTTCTCGCGGTCGGTGAGGTCCTTGACGTCCGCGATGCCGGTGAGTCGCTTGGACTTGTTGACCTCGTCGGTGATCTTCTCGACGATCCGCTCGGAACCGACGCCGTACGGCAGTTCGGTGACCGTGATGGCCTGGCGGCCGCGCGAACCCTCCAGCGGGCCGATCTCGACCTTGGCCCGCATGCGCACGACGCCGCGGCCCGTCTCGTAGGCCTTCCGGACCTCGTCGAGGCCGAGCAGGATGCCGCCGGTCGGCAGGTCGGGGCCCGGCACGAACTCCATCAGCTTGTCGAGGTCGGCGTTCGGGTGGTTGATCAGCCACCGCGCCGCGCCCACGACCTCGCGCAGGTTGTGCGGGATCATGTTCGTCGCCATGCCGACCGCGATGCCGGACGTGCCGTTGACCAGCAGGTTCGGGAACGCCGCCGGGAGCACAGACGGCTCTTGGAGTGAGCCGTCGTAGTTGGGACGGAAGTCGACCGTTTCCTCGTTGAGCTCGCCGACGAGCTGCATGGCGACCGGGGACATGCGGCACTCGGTGTAACGGCTCGCGGCCGGTCCATCGTCTGGACTACCGAAGTTCCCGTGGCCGTCGATCAACGGCTCGTTGAGGCTGAAGTCCTGGGCGAGGCGCACAAGGGCGTCGTAGATGGCCGTGTCGCCGTGCGGGTGGAACTTGCCCATCGTGTCGCCTACGACGCGCGACGACTTCACGTACGCGTGCGTCGGCCGGTAACCCTGCTCGTGCATCGAGTAGAGGATGCGGCGGTGTACCGGCTTGAGGCCGTCGCGCGCGTCCGGGAGGGCACGCGAGTGGATGACCGAGTACGCGTACTCCAGGTAGGAGTCCTCGATCTCCGTCTTCAGCGAGTTGTCGAGAACCGTCTTACCGGCCCGGTCGAACGCGGCTGGGTCGACCTTGGTCGTGGGTCCCTTGCGGCGTGCCATGACTTCGTGACTCCGTCTGTTTCTTGAAGGCTTAGAGGTCGATGGCCGACTGGTCGACCCTGGCGGCGGACTCGACGAGCCAGTTGCGGCGCGGCTCGACCTTCTCGCCCATCAGCAGTTCGAGGGCCTCTTCCGCGGCGTCGGCGTCGTCCATGGTGATGCGGCGGACCGAGCGGCTCGACGGGTTCATCGTGGTCTCCCACAGTTCGTCCGCGTCCATCTCGCCGAGGCCCTTGAACCGCGGGACCGGGGTGACGACCTGCTTGCCGGCCTTTTCGAGCTGCGCGACCTTCTGCTCCATCTGGCGCTGGGTGAAGGTGAAGTGCGTCTCGGCGTTGCGGCCGCGGGTCATGACCTTGTGCAACGGCGGCATGGCCGCGTAGAGGCGGCCGTCCTCGATGACCGGGCGCATGTACTTGGCGAACAACGTGATCAGCAGCGTGCGGATGTGGCTGCCGTCGACGTCCGCGTCCGCCATCAGGATCACGCGGCCGTAGCGCATGGCCGAGATGTCGAACGTGCGGCCGGTGCCGGCGCCGAGGACCTGGACGATGGAGGCGATCTCGGCGTTGCGCAGGGTGTCGGCCAGCGAGGCCTTCTGGACGTTGAGGATCTTGCCGCGCAACGGGAGCAGCGCCTGGTACTCGGAGACCCGCGCCATACGAGCGCTGTTGTGGACGAACACACCGGCTTCGAGCGCGAAGTTGTGGTAGCCGTCCACTGTCAGGTCGTAGACGTCCTCACGCTCCGGCAAGGCCTCGACGGAGGCGACGGTGTGGTTCACCATCGACGCCGCTTCGCGCAGCCGCCCGAAGTCGTCGTCGTAGTGCGCCAGGACGTTCCGGAACTTGAGTCCCGTCTTCGCGTTCTGCTTGCGGTCGAGTTCGTAGGACAACGCCAGCTCGAAGTTCGACGGCGTGTCCAGCATGGGCGCCAGGCGCTTCAGGGCGGCGATCCGACGGCCTTCGGTCTGCCGCGCGACCCTCTCCGCACGCGGAGTCGAATCGACGTACCGACGGCGGCCCTCCTGGACCTTCTCCAGGTGACCGGTGGACGCGTCAGCCATGCGCTGCCTCATCCGGGCGGAGTGCTCGCGGCCGAACTCCGGGTTGTTCTCGTGCCAGGTGAGGATCGTGTCACGCTGCCTCTGGCGTTCGGCCGGATCCGCGAACTGCTCGGTCGTGGCGCGGGAACGCCAGGCGAGCAGTTCCTCGTCCTGCCACTGCGCGAGCGAACGCTCACGCCACTCCTCGCGCTTGCCTGGCTGCGCGAAGAACACGCGCACCCGCTCGGCTGCCGCGGCGCGGTGCTCGGGCTTTGCCCAGTACTCGGCCTGCAACGCACGCATGCGCTCGGCGTAGACGGCCTTCTCGCCCTGGCTCAGTGCCGAATACCAGTCGCGGAAGCCCTGCTCGATCCGGGCGCGGAACTCCGGGTCCTGGTTGCGGTCAGCGAGCCGCGCGAGGCAGGAGGCGCGGAACTCCGGGTTCTTCCACTGCTCGGACAGCATGGCGGACTTGAACTCGGTGCCGCCCGCCGCGAGCCACGCGCGGTAGCCCTCGTGCACGTGTTCGCCCATCAGCGCGGCGTGCAGGGCCGCGTGGTCCTCCCACGTCATCCGCTGGAGGTTGCGCGGGTCGTTGTTCCGCTTGTCGACGTCGACGTGGTGGCGGACGTTGCCGTTCTCCGCGCTGTCGAAGCCGTGCCGCAGGTTGTAGGCGTCGGCCAGGTAGTGGGTGTAGACCCACTCCTGCCGGTCGTTCATCCAGACCCGCTCGTACCCGTCGAGGTTGTGGCCCTCGGCCTTTGACGACACCGACCGGTACAGCGGCATCAGCGAATCACCGGGCTGCAGGGCATCGGCACGCCGGTAGGAACCGTCCCGCAGCCGGAACAGGTGGTCGGGCGTGCACCGCACGGACTCGCCGTTGTCCAGCGTGACGCGGACCAGCGGCGCATCCTTCTTCGTCAGCCGCGGCTCGACCAGCGGGACGACGACGACACGACCGGCTTTGTTGGTGGCGTAACCGAAGTGCGTTACGCCGCGCTCCCAGTCCTCGACGAGCTCGCCGAAGGACAGCGACCTGCCGGACGCGAGCGAAACGCGAGTTTCCTTCACAAAACACCCGAGCGCGCTGTCGCCCTCCACGAGGAACAGCTCGGACCGCGACACGCCCGTGGTGCGGCAGTCGACGAGCTTCGCGGGCATCGCGGCGCCTTCCAGCGCCGTCTTGCGGCGGGCCGCGTCCTTCTGCTGCTTCTGGGTCAGGCGGACGCGGGAGGCGTCGACGACCTTCTGCAGGACGGTCTTGGCCTCGACCTTGGTCTTGCGGTCCTCGGTCCAGGCGCGGACGTGCTGGTCGACGATGCCCTGCAGCACCTTGGTGATGCCGGCGGTGGAGAGCTCGTCCTTGGTCTGCGAGGTGAACTGCGGTTCGGGGATGCGGACGTGGACGACGGCCGTCATGCCTTCCAGCACGTCGTCGAGCGTCGGCATCTCCTCCTTGGGCTTCAGCAGGCCGCGCGTCTTGGAGATGGCGTCCTGGATCGACTTCAGGACGGCGCGGTCGAAGCCCCGGCGGTGGGTGCCGCCGTGCATGTTGCGGATGGTGTTGGTGAAGCACTCGACGGTGCGCTCGTAGCCGGTGCCCCAGCGCAGCGCCACCTCGACCTCGGCCTGACGCTCCACTTTGGACCGCATCACGCCGTTCTCGTCGGCGGCGTTCTCGAAGTAGGCGCCCGTGCCGGTGATGACCAGGGTCCCGGAGACGGCCCGGTCGCCCGAGGGCGCCAGGAACTCGACCATGTCGGTGAGGCCGTTGGGGTAGTGGAAGACCTCTTCGGAGATCGAGTCTTCCAGGGCGGTCCGCAGCACGTAGGTCACGCCCGGCACCAGGAACGCCGTGTTGCGCAGCTTGGCGCGGACCGTGTCCACGTCCAGGGCGGCGCCGTTCTCGAAGTAGCGGGCGTCGTACCAGTACCGGGTCGAGGTGCCGGTCGACTCGTTGCGCTTCATCTTGCCGACGACGTTCAGGCCCGACTGGCGGGTGAACTTCGCCTTGGGGCCGGGGCCGTCGAAGACGCCGGGCACGCCGTGGGCGAACGACATCTCGTGCACCTTGCCGCCGCGGCGGACGGTGACGTCGTAGCGGTGCGAGAGGGCGTTGACGGCGGAAGCGCCGACGCCGTGCAGGCCGCCGGAGGTCTTGTAGCCGGAGCCGCCGAACTTGCCGCCGGCGTGCAGCTTGGTCAGCACGAGTTCCACACCGGACAGACCGGACTTCGCGTGCACGTCGGTCGGGATGCCGCGGCCGTCGTCGTCGACCTGGACGCTGCCGTCGGCGTGCAGCGTCACGACGACGCGCGTGGCGTGGCCTGCGACGCCCTCGTCGGTCGAGTTGTCGATGATCTCGCTGAAGAGGTGGTTGATGCCACGACTGTCGGTCGACCCGATGTACATGCCGGGCCGTTTGCGGACGGCCTCCAGACCTTCCAGGTGGGTGAGGTCGTCGGCCCCGTACAGGGTCTCTGCGGTCACGGGTACTGCTCCCTGATTGTGTGCGGACTGCCAGCAGGGTATCCGTCCCCACCGACAATTCTTCGCAGGACGCCCGTCACGGAGGTGGAAACCGCCCCGGACGGCGCGTCAGTGGAACGTGAAACCGGCCTCTGCAACCCGTCGACCTGCGAAAACAGTCGAACCAGCCCCAAACGAGACCGGTTGGCGAACGTCACGCACGCGAGCGCGCGTCAAGCGCGGTTGCCCGAGCACGCGAGCACGCGACCCAGCGGTCCGGATCAGCGCCGTTCAACCGTCCTATGTAGACACGAATGCAGTGGCCGGGCAGGTCGTCGGCACGCCGGGGCGAGGTTGCGCGCGAGACCGTTCCGAGACCTTCCCGAAACGGACCCGTGAACCGCGATGAACATCGGCACGTATGCCCCGATGTCGGAAACGGACCGAGGGACGGAGTGATCGCGTGCGGCATGGTGTGGACTCGGGTCTCTTCCAGCAGACCGCGCACAGCCCGTCCTACTTCGAGCTGTCGCGGACGGGTGCGGGCGAGCTCGTGGACTTCTGCATCCCGTGCAACCCGTACTTTCCGACCCCGCAGATGTTCGAGGAGCTGTCCAAGAACCTCGAGGCGGTCCTGAAGTTCTACCCCAGCGACTCGACGAAGATCGCGGCCCAGCTGAGCGCCGTGCTGGGGCTCAACCCGGCCACGATCGCCATGTCGAACGGGTCCACCGAGCTCATCACGTGGATGGACCACATGTGGATCCACGAGAGCGTCGCGATCCCGATCCCCACCTTCGGCCGCTGGACCGACCAGCCGATGGAGAGCAACAAGCGCGTCGACATGTTCCTGCTCCAGGAGAGCAACAACTTCGAGCTGGACGTCGACGAGTACATCAAGTTCATCCGCGCTCGCGGCAGCAAGGTCGCCGTGATCTGCAACCCGAACAACCCCGACGGCGGCTACCTGCCCCGCAGGGAGATCATCCGCTTCATGGACGAGCTCGCCGACCTGGACCTCGTCGTCATCGACGAGTCGTTCATCGACTTCGTCGAGGTCGAGCGCAACCCGAGCGTCGCGGCCGAGGCGTCCATCCGGCCCAACGTGGTCGTGCTGAAGAGCCTCGGCAAGAACTTCGGCCTGCACGGCATCCGGTTCGGCTACCTGGTCGCGAACCCCGGTCTGGCCGGGAAGATGCGCCAGATCCTGCCGAAGTGGAACCTCAACTCGTTGGCGGAGACCGTCGTGTTCATGCTGGCCGAACACGAGGCGGAGTACGCCGAAAGCCTGCGTCTGCTGTCACGGGACAGGTACCGGATGGGCATGGAGCTCTCGCGCGCCCCGGACCTCACCGTCTACTCCTCGCAGGCCAACTTCCTGCTGGTCAAGCTCGGCGGCGGCATCGACGGCCGCGAGCTGCGGGACCACCTGCTGTCCCGCCACCAGGTCTTCATCCGCGAGTGCGGCAACAAGCTCGGCATGACGAGCAAGTTCGCCCGGCTCGTCGTGCGCCCCGAGCACGACGTCGACCGGCTCGTGGAGGGCATCCGCGACTTCACCCAGGCGAGGTGGACGAACGACCACGCAAGCCATTCGAGCCACTCCAGCGAACCGTCGCTGCTGATGCACAGCGCGTGACAGCGCACCTGAACCATTTCTCCGAAAGGTTGCCCAGAGATGTCATCACCGCACGCCCTCAGCGGTCGGCGCGGCCAGGTGGCTGCGGCCGCGCTGGTGGCCGCCACACTGCTGAACGCGGCCATGTTCGGCGGGAACAACGCCACGGCGTCGTCCCACCGCGAGGCTCCGCTGATCGCGGGTGACCCGGCCGTGGACAACACGGACCTGTACGCGTTCGTGAGTCCTGACCACAAGGACACCGTGACGCTGGTCGGCAACTGGTCAGGGTTCCAGGAACCCAACGGTGGCCCCAACTTCTTCCCGTGGGCCGAGGACGCGCAGTACGACTTCAACGTCGACAACGACGGCGATGCGAAGCCCGACGTCACGCTGCGGTTCACGTTCCAGACCGACGACCGGCGCAAGAACAACACGTTCCTGTACACCAACGGCGTCGTGGAGTCGCTCGACGACGAGAACCTGCTGTTCCGCCAGCGCTACAACCTCGAGGCCATCTACCAGAACGGCCAGAAGGTCAAGCTGGTGAACAACGCCCCGGTGGCGCCGTCCCCGAACGGCCCGGCGTCGATGCCCGACTTCAAGAAGCTGCGCGACCAGGCGATCACGCAGATCGCGGGCGGCGGCAAGGTCTACGTGGGCCCGTCGGAGGACTCGTTCTTCGCCGACCTGCGGGTGTTCGACCTGCTCTACGGCGGCAACCTGAGCGAGGTCGGCCAGGACACGCTGCGTGGTTACAACGTCAACACCATCGCGATCCAGCTGCCGAAGAACGCGCTGGCGTTGCGCAACGACAACCACCGCAACCCGAACATCGGCGTCTGGAGCACCACGCAGAAGCGCAGCCTGAAGCTCTCGCCGGGCAAGGCGGAACCGACCGGTGACTTCGTGCAGGTCTCGCGGCTGGGCAACCCGCTGGTCAACGAGGTCGTGGCGCCCGCGGGCCTGAAGGACGCGTTCAACGGCCTGCGCCCCGACCAGGACGCGAACGTCAAGGAGCTGGTGGACCGGGTCGTGAACCCGGAGCTGCCGAAGCTCATCGAGGCGATCTACAAGATCCCCGCGCCGCAGGGCCAGCGCGACGACCTGGCCGAGATCTTCCTGACCGGCATCACGAAGAAGCTCGGCGCGCAGATCAACGCCGACCTGAACTCGCAGGTCAACAACCAGGACGCGAACGCGCAGAAGTTCCGCCCGGCGGAGATGCTGCGGCTGAACATGATGATCGACCCGAACGCCAACCCGAACCGCCTCGGCCTGCTCGCCGGTGACACGCAGGGCTTCCCGAACGGTCGCCGGCTCACCGACGACGTGGTGGACATCGCGATCCAGGCGATGGAGGGTGCCGCGGCGTCCGGCAAGCTCGTGGACGCGCTCGCCACCGGCGACAAGGTCGACGCGAACGACCAGCCGTTCGAGGCGAACTTCCCGTACGTGGGCCTGCCCCGCAACGGCACCGCGGTGAACACCTCCGGCAACAGCGCCGAGGTCGCGGTCAACCCGGTCGGTCAGATCGGGAACATCGACCCGATGGCCATGACGACGGCGGTCGGCTCGGCGGTCGTGTTCGGCGCCGGTTTCCTGTTGTGGCGCAAGCGTCAGCAGCACATCCGCAAGTACGGGTCGCACTCGAAGTGAAGTACCAACAACAGCAGGCCGTCGCGGTGGTTCTCCTGGTCACCGCGGCGCTTGCTCACCTAGCCGCCTCCGGTCCTGCCGACAGCAGGGCCGGGGGCGCGCCCCCTGCGCCGGTGGTTCCGGCCGTGGCGCAGCAGAACCAGATGCACAAGGTGGTCCACCAGCTCCAGCAGCGGTTGCACGAGCTCCCGCAGGACAGGGACTCCTGGGCCAGGCTCGGATCGTCCTACGTGGAGCTGGCGCGGGTCACGGCCGACCCGGCGTACTACGCGAAGGCCGAAGGTGCGCTGAAGAACGCGGGTAACACGGGCCTCGCCGCCATCGGCATGGGGACGCTCGCCAACGCCCGCCACGACTTCCACGCGGCCCGCGACTGGGCCGCGAAGGCGATTGCCGCACTGCCCGCCTCCGCGGAGGCCCACGGCGTGCTGGCGGACGCGTTGACGCAGCTCGGCGACGACGCGGGCGCGGAGGAGGCGGTGCAGAAGATGCTGGACCTGAAGCCCGGCACGGCGTCGTTCGCCCGTGCCTCCTTCCACTTCGAGCTCCACGGTGACGTCGACGGTGCCCGCGACGCGATGGAACGCGCGCTGAAGGCCTCGACGACGCCGGAGGAGATCGCGTTCTGCCGTTACCGGCTGGGCGAACTCGCGTTCGACCACAACCAGCTGGACGTTGCCGCGCAGCACTACGAGCAGGGACTGGCGGCGAGAGGAGACGACATGACTCTCACTCAAGGCATGGCGAAGGTCGCGGCGGCCCGGGGTGACACCCCCGTGGCGCTGGACTCGTACCGCAGGCTCGTGGCGCGCGCTCCCCTGCCCCAGTACCTGCAGGAGTACGCGGAACTGCTGGAGGCGAACGGCAGGACAGAGGAGGCCGCGCAGCAGTACGCGGTGCTCTCCGAGCAGCAACGACTGATGGAGTCCCAGGGTGCTTCCGACGATCTGGCCGCTGCCCTCGTCGCCGCGGACCGCGGTGATGGCATGCAGGCGCTGCGCCGCGCGGAAGCCGAGTGGAGCCGCAGGCAGAGCGTCTTCGTCGCCGACGCCATGGCGTGGGCACTGCACGTCAACGGAAGGGACGCGGAAGCGTTGAGCTACTCCGACCGCGCGGTCGCGCTGGGCTGGCAGAACGCCACGTTCTCCTACCACCGCGGGATGATCCTGGCCGCGCTCGGCCGCGTCGCCGAGGCCCAGGAGGCGCTGGTGCAGGCGCTGCGGCTGAACGCGAACTTCTCCCCGCTGCAGTCCCTCAAGGCAGGCCGCAAGCTCGCGGAGCTGCGAGGCGGCAGGTGAGCCTGTCGGGCTGGGTGGTGCGACCTGTTCTGGTGGTCGCGTTGTTGCTCGCCGGCATCTTCTTCATCAACGGTGAAGCGTCCGCCCACCCGCTGGGCAACTTCAGCGTCAACCACTACCACGGGCTGCACCTGCACCCCGACCGGATCGACCTCCGGTCCGTGGTCGACGTGGCGGAGATCCCGACGTTGCAGGAGAACCTGAAGGCCCGCGACGCGAGGCAGTGGTGCGAGGAGGTGTCGCGCACCGACCGTTCCTCCGTGGACGGACGGCAGATCTCGTGGACGCTCTCCAGCTCCGCCAAGGACCACCCGCTCGGCCAGGCCGAACTCTCCACGACACGGCTGGTCTGCGAGTTCACCGCCAGGGTGGAGCTCGACCGGCCGGCGCGGCTCGAGTTCCACGACGAGTCGAACGCCGACCGGGTCGGCTGGCGGGAGATCACCGCCGCCGGCACCGGGGTCAGACTCACCGACTCGAAGGTGCCGACCGCGAGCATCAGCGACGAACTGCGCACGTACCCGGAGGACCTGCTCAGCAGCCCGATGGACGTGCGCAGCGTCGCGTTCAGCGCCGAACCGGGCACGGGGTCCGAACCGAAGCAGGCGTCCGGCTCCCCCGTCCAGACCTTCAGCGTCACGGCGGCCGAACTCAACGACATCCTGGGCAGCGACGACCTCACGCCGTGGCTCGGGTTCCTGGCTTTGCTGCTGTCGTTGGTGCTCGGCGCCTCGCACGCCGCGTTGCCCGGTCACGGCAAGACGCTCATCGCGGCCTATTTGGCCGGACGGCAGGGCACGCCCAAGGACGCGTTCATCGTCGGTGCGTCGGTCACGGCCACGCACACCGGTGGCGTGCTGGTCCTCGGCCTGATCATCAGCGCCTCCAGCGCGTTGGCCGGTGAACAGGTGCTGCGCTGGCTCGGCCTGGTCAGCGGCGTGCTGATCGCCGGGATCGGCGTGATGCTGCTGCGGTCGGCCCTCTCGGCGCAACGCCAGCCCGCGCTCGCCGGTGCCCTGACCGGTCATGGCCACGGCCACGGCCACGGCCACGGACATGGGCACGGTCATGGCCACGGGCACGGTCATGGCCACGGGTACAGCCGCGCGAGCCTCATCGGCATGGGCGCGGCCAACGGACTGGTCCCCTCGCCGTCCGCCCTCGTGGTCCTGCTGGGCGCGATGGCGCTCGGCCGCACGGGGTTCGGCGTGCTTCTCGTCGTCGGCTACGGAATCGGCATGGCCGGCACGCTCACCGCCGTCGGACTGCTGCTCGTGAAGGCGCGGGAACGCGTGGAGAAAATCCTGGACGGCCGCGCCACCCGCCTGCTGTCTCATTACGCACCGGTGGGCACGGCCGCGATGGTCATCGTCGTCGGCGCCTGGCTGACATTGCAGGCCGTCTAATTACACCAATGCAACTCGAAGGGCCCGGATTCCGAAGAATCCGGGCCCTTCGCCTGTTTCCGTCCCTTACAGGTTCGCCACCACGATCGCCTTGCCCTCGGCCGTCTCGACCGAGATCGACTGCACCGTGTCCGGCGAGACGCTCACCATGCCCCGCACCTTGGACCCCTCGACCCGTTGCTTCTCGGTCGTCGTCCAGGCGAAGGCCTCGGTCTTCGTCCCGTCCTTGCCCACCACGATCAGCTTGCACTTCTGCGCGGCCGGCAACCCGTCGACGTTCGCCGTCACCAGGTAGCGGTCCTGCGAGGACGGAGCGATCTCCGCCACCAGCTTGATCGCACCCGCCGTCCCCTCGCCCGTGCGAGTGGAGGCGATGCTCGTGCCCGGTGCCTCGTTCTGCATGAACACCGCGGCACCCCCGAACGCGACCACCGCGGCGACGGCCGCGGCGGCGAGATAGCCCGGCCAGCGCCGGGCCTTGGCGTGCTGCGGTGAGGGAAGGTCCTCCACCGGCGGCGGCGCCGGACTGGCTCTCAGGCGGGGAGCGGACTCCCGCTGCTGCGGGATGGCCGACTCCTGCCTGATCTGCCGCAACGTGCGTTGCAGCACCAGGTCCGACGGCATGGGCAGGTCGTCCTCGAGCTCGTGCAGAAATGCCTCACGAGGCACGTCGTCAAGTGCTGTTCGGATCCGATGGAAGTCGGCGACCTGCGCACGGCAGGACGGACAGCCCCGAAGGTGCTGCTCCACGCCAAGACTCTCGTGCGCGTCCAGAACGCCGAGCGCGTAGCAGCCAAGGGTGACCGCGTCGTGCGCGCCAGCTGTCATACGACCTCCTCGTCGTCCCGATTCGACCCCCGCGGCGAAACGGTGTCACGAAGGAAAACGGGCAGATAGGAGTGGTCGGTTCAGCGTTCCCACGAGTTCATTCTGATATCGCATAACAATGGCATTACGTAACCGCCCAACTACCCTTCCACCTGGCGCTGAGCTGCCCTTTTCACTCGATCGGACGACTCAAGGTGCCTTGAATGACTACAGGCACGTCTGTGGACGAACCAGCGGTCGTTCCTCCGACTCAATGAACACCGCGAGGCCGTCCAGGACCCTCGCCAGACCGAACTCGAACTCGTCCAGCAGGCGGTGGAAGCCGCCGGTGTTCCAGATGTGGTTCATCATCGGCAGCCGCTCGGGCGTGAACTGCTGCCAGAGCTCCTCCCGGCCGTTCCACCAGTCCTCCTCGGAGATGCCGGTCTCGCGTTCGGCCTGGACGCGGTCCGCCATCGTGCGGCCGACGCCGTCGACGAACTGGGCCACCGTCGTCACCACCGCGACCATCTCCTCCGGCGCGAGCCCGAGCCGCGAGACGGCGGCGTAGGCGGCGTCGCTGCGGGTCATGGACTGCGGGCCGGGCACCCGCCGCGAGGTCGTCAGCTGGAGCATCCACGGGTGCGCGCGGTACATCGCCCACATCTGCCGCGCGAAGAACTCGAGGCCCTGGCGCCACTCCCCCTCGGGCGTGTGCTCGGTCTCGCCCCACACGGCGTCGACCATGAGGTCGAGCAGCTCGGACTTGCCGGGGACGTGCCGGTAGAGCGCCATCGCCGTGCTGCCGAGCGTCTCGGCCACCCGGCGCATGGTGAGCGCGTCGATCCCGTCGGCGTCGGCCACCTTGATCGCCGCCTCGACCACCCGCGATTGGCTCAGCGCGGCCTTCGGCCCCCTGGTCGCCTCGGCCGGCGGCTCCCACAGCAGCCGCACGCTCCGGTCCCGATCGCTCTTCACCCAACCCCCTCGTTCACAACGCGCTTGCATGTGAATCCTAGAACCGTGTACAACGTACGCCTCAGCTTACAACGTACGCAGTTAAGCCACCGGGGGTGAAGTCGTGGGACACGCGGTGCACGCGGAAGGCCTGCGCAAGAGATTCGACAGGAACTGGGCACTCGACGGGTTCGACCTGTCCGTGCCCGCCGGAACGGTGTGCGGGCTGCTCGGCCCGAACGGCGCCGGCAAGACCACGGCGGTGCGCATCCTGGCCACGTTGCTGCGCCTGGACGGCGGCCGTGCCGAGGTGGCTGGTCACGACGTGGTGCGCGAGGCACCAGCCGTGCGGCGGCAGGTGGCGTTGAACGGCCAGCAGTCCACGGTCGACGACGTGCTGACCGGCAAGGAGAACCTGATCATGTGGGGCAGGCTGTACCACCTGTCCCAGCGCCAGGCCGCCGCGCGGGCCGACGAGCTGCTGGAGCAGTTCGGGCTCACCGACGCGGCCGGCAAGCGGGCCAAGCACTACTCGGGCGGCATGCGGCGGCGCCTGGACCTGGCGTCGAGCTTCGTCATGCGGCCGTCGGTGCTGTTCCTCGACGAACCGACGACCGGCCTCGACCCGCGCAACCGCGGCGAGGTGTGGCGTGAGGTGAAACGGGTCGTCGCCGAGGGCACGACCGTCCTGCTGACCACCCAGTACCTGGACGAGGCCGACCAGCTCGCCGACCAGATCGTGGTGATGGACACCGGCCGCGTCGCCGCGCAGGGCACGCCGGAGGGGCTCAAGTCCCAGCTCGGCGGCGACCGGATCGAGGTCGTGGTCCGCGACGCCGGTGAACTGCCGGTCGTCGCGGACGTGCTCGGGCCGCACGCCGAGGTCGACCCGGACGCGTTCCGGGTGAGCGCGGCCGTGGCCGACCGGGTCGCGGCGCTGACCCGCGTGACGTCGGCGTTGGCGGCGAAGGGGGTCGAGGCCGAGGACATCGCGCTGCGCCGGCCGACGCTGGACGAGGTCTTCCTCGCCATCACCGGGCACAGGGCCACTTCGGAGGTGCGGGCATGAGGTACGCGGTCGTCGACTCGTGGGTCGTCGCGAAGAGAGATCTGATCCACTGGGTGCGCGAGCCGGTCAGGGTGTTCGCGAACCTCGCCTACCCGGTCATCTCGGTGCTGATCTTCGGCCTGGTGTTCGGCAGCGCGATGAACGTCTTCGGCGGCGGCGACTACATCGAGTTCCTGATGCCGGGCATGTTCGGCCAGACCATCGCGTTCGGCGTGGCCACGACCATGATGACGGTGTCGATGGACGCCGACCGGGGCGTGACGGACCGGTTCCGCGCGTCGCCGATGTCGCAGACCGGCGTGGTGGCCGGGCGCAGCATCGCGGACCTGGTGAACTCGTCGCTGGAACTGCTGGTGCTCACGCTGTGCGGCCTGGTGATCGGCTGGTCGTTCCACGACGGGCTGCTGAACGCCCTGCTGGCGTTCGCGCTGTTCCTGTGGTTGCGGTTCGCCCTGGTCTGGATGGGCGTCTACCTCGGCCTGCTGGTCAAACCCGAGGCGGCACAGGCGTCCTGGATGTTCCTGTTCCCGCTGACGATGTTCGCGAACACGTTCGTCTCACCGGAGCTGATGCCGGGCTGGCTGCGGGTGGTCGCGGAGTGGAACCCGCTGTCCTCGACGGTGGCGGCGGCGCGGGAGCTGTTCGGCAACCCCGGTGTCGGCGGTGACTCCTGGGCCGCGCAGAACTCGCTGCTACTGGCCGTGCTGTGGCCCGCGGTGTTCGTGGCGATCTTCTGGCCGTTGTCGGTCCTGAAGTACCGCGACCTCAGCCGCTAGGAGGTCGTTCCGGAGCTGGTCGGCGAGCCACTCGGCGAGCAGTCGCCGCCAGCTCCGGACCCTCGCCAGCTTGTCCGGGCTGAGCGTCCTGTCGTTCTCCCACTCCCGCCAGTCCCCGCTCGCGAGCCAGCCGATGCAGCCCGCGATCCGGTGCACGCGCAGCAGGTCCGGGTCCGGGGTGGACCCGTACCCGGTCCAGAACGCCTGGGGCAGCGCGGTTCCGTGCAGGTAGAGGTGTTCCTCGAACGCCGCCAGCTCGTCGAGCGGGTTGCCCTGACCGGGGTTGTCCCAGTCGATCAGCGTGGCCTCGCCGTCGCCCACGATGATGTTGTGGAGGTTGACGTCGTTGTGCAGCAGGCCGATCCGGTGGATCTTGCGGAACGCGTCGCCGATGCTGCGCCAGACCTCGTCGGACACCGGCAGGGCGTCGGCGAGCGGGCGGCCCTCGACGTACTCGACCAGCACGTCGCCGCGGCCGTTGTGCGCGAGTACCTCCGGCGCGCCCGGCACGACGAACTTCGGCAGGTCCCGCGCCACCCTGGGCCGGCGCAGCACGGCTTTGCGGCCGTCCGCGAGAGTCACGAGGTGCAGCACGTTGGTGAGGCCCTCGCCCGGAAGCGGCTCGACGCGGACGGCGGTCTCCAGCAGGCGGAACACCCTCCCACCTCCAAACGGTGTAACACGAGACACATCGGGCAGATAAGGAACTTCGGGGGTGCATTCGGCGGCGAAGCACGCATGGAGGCATACCGATGGTTCAACGTCCTCGACGGCTCGCACTGTTCGCGGTCCTGGCACTGGTTCTACCACTGGCCGTGACCGGACAGGCGCTCGCTGATCCCAACAACAACTCTCCCGCGAAGCTCACCAAGGCCGTGACTCTCGACGGCGTACTGCGACATCTCGACGCGTTCCAGTCCATCGCGGACACCCACGGCGACCGCGCGGCCGGACGTCCTGGATACCGGGCGTCGGTGGACTACGTGGTGTCGCAACTGTCCGCGGCCGGGTTCTCACCGAGCGTGCAGACGTTCGACTTCCCTTATGTGGAGGACGACTCGCGGCTCGTCCGCGTCTCCCCCGTGCCGCGGACGTTCGTCCGGGACACCGACTTCAACCGCCACGGCTTCGACCAGCCCGTCGAGGGCACCGCGACCGGCGTGATCCAGCCGGTCGACGTGGTGCTCCCGCCGACGCCCGCGCCGAACGGCAACAGCAGCGGCTGCGAGGCCGCCGACTTCGCCGGGTTCGTGCCCGGCCGGGTCGCGATGCTCCAGCGCGGCTCGTGCGGGTTCAACGTCAAGGTGCTCAACGCGCAGGCCGCGGGCGCGGCGGCGGTGATCCTGTTCAACGAGGGCCAGCCCGGCCGCACCGGCCTGGTCACGCCCATCGGTGACGTCACGGGCCTCACGATCCCCGTGGTGTTCGCGACGTTCGCGGCCGCGCAGGAGCTGATCCTGAGCACGCCCGGCGCTCTGGTCACCGTCGTGGTCGACTTCACCGAGGAGACGCGGCAGGCGTGGAACGTGTTCGCCGAGACCCGCGACGGCAACGCGAACAACGTCGTGATGGCCGGCGCGCACCTCGACAGCGTGCAGGACGGGCCGGGCATCAACGACAACGGCAGCGGTTCCGCGGCGTTGCTGGAGACCGCGGTCCAGATGAGGAAGGTCAAGCCGAACGCCAAGGTCCGCTTCGCGTGGTGGGGCGCGGAGGAGGAAGGCCTGCTCGGGTCCGAGCACTACGTCGCGACCCTGCCGCAGGCCGACCGCGACAGGATCGCGCTGTACCTGAACTTCGACATGGTCGGCTCGCCGAACCACTTCTACGGCATCTACGACGGCGACGACTCGAGCGGTACCGCGCCCGTGCCGATCCCTCCGGGGTCGGCGCAGATCGAGGACGTGTTCGAGAAGTTCTACGCCGACCGCGGCCTGCCGTCGGAGGACACGGACTTCTCCGGCCGTTCCGACTACGGGCCGTTCATCGCGGTGAACATCCCGGCGGGCGGGCTGTTCACCGGCGCGGAGGAGGTCAAGACCCCGGCGCAGGCGGCGCTGTACGGCGGGACCGCGGGCGTCGCGTTCGACCCGTGCTACCACCAGCCGTGCGACGACAGGTCGAACCTGAACCTGACCGCGCTGGACGTCAACGCCGACGCGATCGCCACGGCGGTGATCACGTTCGCGTTCGACACCTCGACGGTGAACGGCGTGCGCGCGCCCGGCAAGTCGCACGGACGCGCGCCGCAGGGATCCGCTAGCTAGTCCAGAGGTCGCACCGGTGGTCGACCGGTGCGACCTGCTCGGTCGCGAGCAGCCGGACGTCCTGGCGTTGCCAGCCGGGGTGTCCGGTTCGCGCGAACCTCGTTCCCCCTGCTCTGGCTGCTGATCGCGGTCGTCGGAGCGGTCGTGCGCACCCGCCACAGCCCGTCCCCCGCGGCCCGGCTCGAGACCTGGCAGCGGTGGTGGGCGGGCGCCGCGCTCGGCGGCGGCAGCGCGTGGCTCGTCGTCGCGTTCCTCGTCGTCCCGGACGAGATGGCGGCCACGATCGGCTTCGCGCGCACCCCGTTCGAGTTCGAGATCGCCTTCGCCAACCTCGCACTGGCGGTGCTGGCCTTCCACGCCGCGTCGGCGTCGGCCACCACCAGGGAGCGCGTGCTCGTCGGCCTGGGCGCGAGCATGTTCCTCTGGGGCGCGGTGATCGGCCACGTCCACCAGTGGTTCGCGGCGGGCAACCACCAGCCGGGCAACACCGGCGGCATCCTGATCTACGACGTGCTCGCGCCCGCCGTCCTCATCGCCCTCGCGCTCAGGGCCCAGCGACTGTCCACTGCGGACAAACCGCTAGACCGCAGCCTTGTTGCGTGACAACAACCGCGCCGCCACCGCCGCGGGCAGGTACATGAGCACCCCGTACACGGCCGGCGGGATCGCCATCGTCTCGTCGTTCAGCACCGTGAGCGCGAGGGTGATGGCGATGGTGGCGTTGTGGATGCCGATCTCCATCGCGCTGGCGATCGCCTGCTTGCGCTCCACCTTGAACAGCCTCGGCACGTAGTAGCCGATCAGCAGGCTGAAGATGCTCAGCAGCAACGCCACCGGCCCGAGCGTGCCGATGTTGTCGAGCAACTGCTCGTAGGCCTGCGCGATCGCCGCGATGATCACCAGCACCAGCACCACCACGGACGCGATGCGCACCGGGTCGTTCATCTTGAGCGCCCACGCCTCGAACTTCCGGCGCACCAGCATGCCGATCGCGACCGGCACCAGCACGATCGCGAACACCTGCACGAACTTCGCGGGCTGCAACCCGACCTCGGCGTTGTCCGCCATGAAGTGCGCCATGCTCAGTCCCACCACCAGCGGCAACGTGAACACCGCCAGCACCGAGTTGATCGCGGTGAGCGTGATGTTGAGCGCCACGTCCCCGCCCGCCAGGTGGCTGAAGAGGTTCGCGCTCGTGCCGCCCGGCGACGCGACGAGCAGCATCATGCCGACGGCCAGCACGCCCTTGAGCCCGAACGCCAGCACCAGCCCGAGGCAGATCGCGGGCAGCACGACCACCTGGCAGACGAGCGCGATGACGGCGGCCTTGGGGTACTTGGCGACGCGCGCGAAGTCGTCGACGGTGAGCGTCAGGCCGAGGCCGAACATCACCAGGCCGAGCGCCAGCGGCAGGAAGATCTGTACGACTAGCACGGCGGCCTCCGCGGATGTCCAGCTTTGTGCGGTTTGATCTGTTCGGAAGATCCTGGCGTTACGCCCGCCTCGATGGAATCGGCCAGGTGGCGGTAGCGGCGTCACGATCCGGGCACACTGGAGGCCGTGCAGATCGGCGTCTTCACCGCGGGCGAGCAGGATCCGGCGGGCATCGTGGCCCTGGCCCGCGCGGCCGACGCGGCGGGGTTCGACGTCTTCGCGGTCGGCGAGCACCACAACCCGCCGTACAGCTCGTCCTGCCCGGCCACGCTCCTCGCGCACATCGCGGCGACCACGACGATCGCCCTCTCGACGGCCACCACGCTGATCACCACGAACGACCCGGCGAAGCTCGCCGCCGAGTACGCCACCCTGGACCTGCTCGCCCCCGGCCGCACCGACCTGGTGCTGGGCCGGGGCAACACCGCGAAGGTGTTCGGCTGGTTCGGCAGGGCGATCGAGTACGGCCTGCCGCTGACGTTCGAGAACTACGCGCAGCTCCGCGCGTTGTGGCCGAACGCGCCGTACGTCTGGCACGCCTGCACGCGCTCCCCCGAGATCGCCGACCTCGCCGCGCACCACGACGACGGCCTGTTCGTGTTCGCCGGCCAGACCGAGCACGTGGCGAGGTACCGCGACCAGGCCGCACACCCGCGACTGGGCGTGCTGGCCGGCGACCTCGACGACGGCCTCGCCCACCACCCCGACCGGCTGCTGGTCAAAGTCACGAGCCCCGCCGACGTCGAAAAGCTATGGTCGCGGGTGTGTTCAGCCTTGCCACACCACCGCTCTTCGCGAGACTCAAAAGAGCGAACAACGTCCTGATCGCCGGAGCCGGTGGCGGCTTCGACGTCTTCGCCGGCATCCCGCTCGGCGTCGCGCTGCGCGACCTCGGCAAGCGCGTGCACTACGCGAGCCTGAGCTTCAGCGACCTCGAACGCCTCGACCTCGACGCGTGGCTCGAGCCGGGGCTCGCCGCCGTCGAGCCCGAGACGTCCGGCGAGGACGCGTACTTCCCCGAACGCGAGCTGGCGCGGTTCCTCGGCGGCACCGTCTACGCGTTCCCGCGCACCGGCGTGCGGCCGTTGCGCTCCGCCTACCGCACGATCATCGAGAAGCACGGCATCGACGCCGTCGTGCTGGTCGACGGCGGCACGGACATCCTGCTGCGCGGCGACGAACAGCACCTCGGCACGCCCACCGAGGACATGACGAGCCTCGCCGCGGTCACCGGGATCGACGGCGTGGTCAAGATCGTGACCAGCCTCGGGTTCGGCATCGACGCGCACCACGGCGTGTGCCACGCGCACGTGCTGGAGAACCTGGCGGCGCTCGACAAGCGCGGTGCGTACCTCGGTGCGTTGTCGATCCCGTCGGACAGCCACGAGGCCCGCGCCTACACGACCGCGGTCCGGCAGGCGCAGGAGGCGACGCCGTTGTCGCCGAGCATCGTGAACGGCCAGATCGCGGCGTCGTTGCGGGGCGAGTTCGGCGACGTGCGGTTCACGACCCGCACCGAGGGCAGCGAGTTGTTCGTGAACCCGTTGATGGGCGTGTACTTCAGCGTCGACCTGGACGCGCTCGCGGAGAGCGTGCACTACCTGCCGTCGCTGCAGGAGACGCGGACGGCGTTCGACGTGGCCCTCGCGATCGAGGAGTACCGCGAGAGCGTGGACGACCGCCGTCCGCGGCGCGCGTTTCCTCACTGACGCCGCACGATCAACGCCACCACCAGGACCATCGCGGCGACGGCGAAGGCCGAGCCCAGCACCCACAGCCCGTAGACCGCGAACGCCACGAACTCCGACCCGATCGCGGCCACCGACGTGATGGTCGCGCGGGCGTCGGACTCGATGCGGTGCTGGAGCTCGGTCTCCACGTGCACGAGCACGAACCGGTACAGGCCGTAGAACAGTCCCAGCAGGACGATCGCGACCGGTACCGCCAGCCACGCCGCCGCGAGCAACGTCAGGCCCGAGGCGAACAGCACCCAGCCGCGCAGCGGCAACCGACCGGCGAGCGACGCGCCGGCCGCGCCCAGCAACGGCACCCCGATCGTCGCCATCGGCACCCAGACCGTCGGCACGTGCCAGTCCTGGGCGAGCAGCGTGAAGTACTCCTCGAACGCGTCGATCGCGTAGACCAGCGCCACCGCGAGCACGGCGCGTTTGATCGGCACGGACGCGCGCAGCCCGGTCCTGAGCGTGTCGAGGTAGCCGAGTTCGTCCTCGTCGCCGCCGCCGCGTTCGGGTTCGGGGAACCGCAGGGCGATCACCGACGACGCCAGCAGCACGACGACGGACACCCAGCCCGCCAGCTCGTAGCCGCCGGTCGAGAACAGCACGGTGGCCATGACCGCGACCGGCACCTGCGAGATCAGCTCGATGGTGTCGATGCGCGCGTTGAGACGTCCGTACCGGTCTTCGTCGCCGTTGGCCGCGAGCCCGTCGTACACCAGGGCTTCGAACGACCCGGACTGCAACGTGCCGCCCAGGCCCCACAGCACGAACCCCGCCGCGAACCCCCAGAACGAGGGGAACACGATCCAGGCCGCGTGCCCGAGTGCTTGCAGCACACCGGAAACGACCAGGCAGCTCCGCCGTGAGAACCGGTCGGCCAGCGCTCCGGACGGCACCTCGAACACGACCGCGGTCAGCGACCAGATCGTGAGCAGCACCGAGATGGAGGCGTCCGACAGCCCGCTGTCGGCGAAGAGCAACGCGTACAGCGCGTAGATGGGCACGAGGTGCGAACACCACGCCCACGCCGTCGCGGTTCGGGACAGATCAGTTGAAGATCAATGTCGTCGGCGCATGACACAAGACTAAGCCGTCAGCGCCACCGAATAAATGGCGCTGACGGCTCGTGGTCGATCATCCACCGAACGTGGCTAGAAGCCCGCGGTGATCTTCGTGAACGCCAGCTCGGACTGCTGGATGCCGGAGCAGCTCGCGGAGACCTGCCCGTCGCAGCCGCCGCGGTCGCGGTTGACCGACCAGAAGGCCAGCCGCCCGAGGCCGTTGGACTTCGACCAGTCGCGGATCGCGGTCCAGTCGTCGACCGAGGTGAGCTCGCGCTGGTCCGACAGGCCGTTCATGCCGGAGATGCCGACGTGCTTGAACGCCTCGGCGTCGCTCCAGCCGAACGTCGACCTGAGCTTGTTCTTCAGCCCCGTCGCCGCGTTGATGGTGTCCTGGCGGACGTTGGAGCTGCCGAAGTCGAACGGCATGATCGTGAACACGTCGATGTTCGCGTTCAGCGCCTTGGCCTGGTCGATCAGCCGGTTGCCGTAGAAGTTCGGGCCGGTGGTCGACGTGCCGAAGGTGACGATCGTCTGGATGCCCGGGTTGTTCTGCTTGACGATGCGCAGGGCGTTGACGATCCGGTCGGCGACGACGGCGTTCTCGAACTCGTCGGTGTTCTCGATGTCGATGTCGATCGCCTTGAGCCCGTAGGCGTTGATGACCTGCTGGTACGCGCCGGCCAGCGCCTCGGGGGTCGAGCAGTTCGGGCCGAGCTTGTTGCCGCTCCACCCGCCGAACGACGGCACGACGTCACCACCGGCCGCGCGGATCGCGTTGATCGTCTGCTGGTCGACCCCACCCGTGAGCGGCCGCTGGCCGTCCCACGCGGGGGTGCAGCCACCGCTCGACAGCACGAACGCGAGCGTGAACCACTTGACGCCGGTCTGGCTCATGACCTGCGTGGCGCTCTGCGGGTTGCCCCAGCCGAGGTACAGGTACGGCGCGCCACGGCCGTTGCCGGGCAACGGCGGGTTCGACGTCGTCGTGGTGGTGGTCGTCGTGGTCGTCGTCGGCGGGTTGCCGGTGCCGTCGCACGAACCACCGTTCACCTTGCAGTTGGACGGGTTCGCACCCGAACCCTTCACGGTGAAGCCGAAACTGGTGCTGCCGCCCACCGGGACGGCACCGTTCCAGGTGCTGCGGACCGTGATGTTCTGGCCGTTGGCCGCGTAGCTGCCGTCCCAGAGCGACGCGATGGACTGACCGCTCGGCAACGTGAACTCGACGGTCCACGACGAGAGCGCGGACCCACCGCTGTTGGAGATCGTGTACTTGGCCTCGTAGCCGCTGCCCCAGTCCGACGTCTTCGTGAACGCCGCCGTCACGCCCGACGCGCCGCTCGCGGGTGCGGCGACGACGCCTCCGACCACGGTGGCCATCGCGAGCCCGACGGTCAGGATCTGCCAGCGAAACTTCTTCATGGTGCTCCATTCACGTGCAGGGGGTACGTGATGAAGGGCACGTTAACTGGTCTAAACCACCTGTTCAAGGGGATGAAACGGACACCGTTTGCGCTGGTACGGACGTTGGATGAGAACGCTCTCACCTTAAATCCACTGAAGACTGCGAATGTTCGGCCGCTGACGAAACCCGCTGACGTGGGCGAAACCGGTTCCGCGACCGGGGCCTTCCGGACGTACCCTCGCAGCCATATGAACGTTCAAGAACTCGCACAGCTGATGGCGGCCTACGAAGTGAGCCCGGACATCCAGCTCACCCAGACCGCCTACCGCCTCGATCTGGCCAGGACGTGGCAGATCCCCAGGGGCGCCCGGGTCCTGGAGATCGGCTGCGGCCAGGGCGACATGACCGCCGTGCTCGCCGACCAGGTGGGCCCGGACGGCCGCGTCGTCGGCACCGACATCGCCCTCCCGGGTTACGGCGCCCCGATCACCGTTGGTGACTCCGCCCGGCGCCTGCACGACGGCCCGCTCGGCTCCCGCGTGGACATGCGCTTCGAGACGGACGTGCTCACCGACGACGTCGGCACCGGCTACGACCTCGTCGTGCTGGTCCACTGCTCCTGGTACTTCGCGTCCGCGGGGCTGCTGGAGCAGACGTTGCGGAAGGCGCGCGAACTCGGGTCGCGGCTCTGCTTCGCCGAGTGGGACCCGATGCCCGCGCACACCGGCCAGATCCCGCACCTGCTGGCCGTGCTCGCCCAAGATCGGCTCGCCGGCGACACCGACCTCAACGTGCGGGCGCCGCTGACCCGCGCGACGGTGCTGGAGGCGTTGGAGCGGACGGGCTGGCAGGTCGAGGAGGTGTCCACGGTGGACACCAGCGCGTTGCAGGACGCCGACTGGGAGGTGGAGATCGCGCTGCAGGAGGCACCGGACGGGCTGGCGAAGGAGTTGCTCCGGCAGGTCGCACAGGAGCGCGGGAACGTGCCGTTGCCCGCTTACGCGCTCACAGCGCGCTAGTCCGTTCCAGCTTCTCCCGATCGCGCTCCTCCAGCAGCTGGAGGAGCGCGTAGGTGGTCTGCCGCTGCTCCTCCAGCAACTTCGTCAGCCACGATCCGAAGTAGAGGAAGCCGCCGACCCCGATCAGCCCCACGCCGAGGATCCCGCCCGACACGACGTACGGGACCTGCTCGAACGTGTACCCGGTGTGCGCGACGCCCCACCAGGCGAAGAGGATCGCCGCGATGCCCGCCGTCATCAGCATCGTGCCGGCCAGCCCGAGCCCGTTGCGCAGGCGGGCCCGGCGGCGGTCCTGGATCGTCATGGCTCCACCCTCAGGTCGGGGACACCGGTCGGGTGCCCGGAAGGACAGGGGGCGCCGCCCAGCAGGAACGTGCCGAACGACTTCATGCCGAACGCGCCCGCCGCCGCGACGCCGAGGCCGGTGAGCACCAGCAACGCCGGAACTCCGGGGAAGTCGAGCAACGACCGGGGCCGGGTGCGGGCGGAGGCGACCGGGACGACCGACTTGGCCGGCGGGTTCACGCCCGCGACCGGAGGTGTGCCCGGGGAGAGCGGCGGGGGTGCGTCCAGAGCCGGCGGGGGCACGACTCCGGGTGCGGAAGCATCGGGCGGGGTCAGGGGTGCGGCGGCGGAGGCGTTCGCGACGGCCTCGGTGTCACCGATGATCACCACCATCTTGCGCAGCGGGTTGAGCAGCGGCACGAGTTCTTCGGGCAGCAACGGGGCGACGATGCCGTCCAGGATGCCGCCGAGGCCGAGCTTGGTGCGCAACGCCAGCACGTCGATGGTCAGCGTCAGGCCGCGCGAGGCCGAGGTCGCCGCCGTGGCCTCGACCTTCGCGCCCGCGGTGGGCCAGGTGAGCGTGATGCCCAGTGGTGCCAAGGCTTCAGCAGGCCGTCCGGTGGTGCGTCCGGCGACTTGACGGGGAACTTCTGGCCCAGCACGGTGACTTCGGCGAGGTTGAAGGTGCTGGTGCCGCTGCCCTTCGCGCCGTCGCTCACGGCCACGGACTCGAACTTCACACCCGACAGCACGACGAGCCCGGCGAGCAGCGAGATCGTTTGTGCGGAGGTGACGGCGGTGGAACGGGCTTCGGACGCGCTGACCGCGCTGACGCTGGAGGAGGAAAGGCCGTCGGCGGTCAGCAGGAACGGCACCTCCTGCTTGGCGCCCGCGTACGACTCGGCCTTCGCGGCGCCGGCGACGGCGCGCATGCCCGGCTGGGTCTGATCGGCCGGGCCGCCGGGGTGGGCCGCGTTGGCCTGCACCGGGTAGGCGAAGCCGAGCAGCTGCGGCAGGCCGGTGCCGACGGCGGCGCCCGGCCACACCGAGGAGGCGAGCGAGCGGCCGATCGGGCCGGAGCCGAGTTCGGTCCGGGTGTAGGAGAGGTGGACCTCGCCCTGCGGTTCGGCCGGGACCGGGATGAGGTCGGTGTGCAGCAGCACGGACACCGGCGCGGCGTGGGCGGACAGCGTGAAGCCGCCGATGTCGGACGAGGCCCGGGCCGGCGCCGGGGACAGCAGGAGGAGCAGCAGAACGAGCGCGTACCTCATGTCGTCCCTCCGAAGTAGACGGTGGCGAGGTCGTGGCCGGCCGAGACGGTGCCGTGCGTCATCACGACGACCTGGTCGGCGACGGCGGAGGCGGTCTCGGCGAACTGCTCGACGACCAGCATCGTGACGCCCGAGCGCGCCAGCTCCCCCACCACCTCGTACAGCTCGGCGACGATCACCGGGGCGAGGCCCATCGAGAGTTCGTCGACCACCACGACCGCCGGGTCGGTGAGCAACGCCCGGGAGAACGCCAGCATCTGCTGCTCGCCGCCGGACATCGAGCCCGCGAGCTGTCCCCGCCGCGTCTTCAGCTTCGGGAACCGGTCGTAGACCACGGCCGGGTCGCCGCGCATGAGCCGCAGGTTCTCCGCGACGGTGAGGTTCGGGAAGATCGCGCGACCCTCCGGGATCGTGCACAGGCCCGCGCGGGCCAGTTCGTCCGGAGGTGCGTCGTTGACGTGCACGCCCGCCAGGTGGACGTGGCCGGAGGTGGCCCTGATCTGTCCACTGAGGACTTTGACGAGCGTCGACTTGCCCGCGCCGTTCGGGCCCAGCAACGCGGTGACGGTGCCGCGCGGAACGTTCAGCGAGACCCCGCGCAGCACCTCGATGCGGCCGTAGCCGGCGTGGACGTCCACCAGGTCGATCATCCGAGGTACGCCTCCCGGACTCCGGCGTCGGCGCGGACGACGTCGGGCGTGCCGGACACCAGCAGCCGTCCCAGGTTCAGCACGTGCACGTGGTCGCAGTAGCCCATGACGAGGTCCATGTCGTGCTCCACCAGCACGACCGACCGGCCCTCCGCGCTGAGCTGCCGCAGCAGCTCGCCGAACTCCTCGGTCTCGGCCCGGTCGAGCCCGGACGACGGTTCGTCCAGCAGCAGCAGGGAAGGATCGGTGGCCAGCGCGCGGGCCAGTTCCAGCAGGCGGGCGGCGCCGGTGGGCACGGTGTCGGCCTGGTTGCGCGCGAACTCGCCGATCCCGACCCGGTCCAGGAGTTCGCCGGCGAGCTTCGCGGGACGGCGGCGGCTCTCCAGCGCCACCACGACGTTCTCCCAGACCGTGAGCGACCCGAAGACCTCCAGCCGCTGGAACGTCCGCGCCACGCCCAGCCGGGACCGCTGGTGCGGGCCCAGACCGGTGACATCGGCCGCGTCCAGCAGCACCCGGCCCGAGGTCGGCCGGCGCAGGCCGCTGATCACGTCGAACAACGTCGTCTTGCCGGCACCGTTCGGGCCGATCAGCCCGGTCACCCCGGGTTCGACCACCAGCGACACGTCGTCGACCGCGGTCACCTCGCCGAAGCGGACAGTCACGCCCTCCACCCGCAACGTGCTCATGCGCGCCGCCAGGTCCAGGCCCGGAAACCCCAGCTGACGAGGCCGTTCGGATCGCGCGCGAGACCTGCGGCCGCGACGCCGAGCAGCACCACCGCCACCCCGGCGAACGCCGGGAACCCGCTCTGCAGCACGGGGAGCAGCATCAGCAGCACCCCGCCGAGCAACGCGCCGGACACGGACGTGACGCCCGCGATCACCGCGAACAGCAGCAACGGCAGGTTGTTGAACAGCTGGAAGTCGCTCGCCGCCACGGTTTCCCGCAACTGCGCGAACAACCCGCCCGCGAGCCCGGCGATCGCCGCCGACAGCGAGAACACCCACACCCGGATCCACCGCACGTTGAGCCCGAGGGTCGCGCAGGCGGCCGAGCTGTCCTTGACCGCGATCATCCGCCGCCCGAGCCGGCCGCGCCGGATCGCCAGCACCCCGATCCCGACCAGCACGAAGACTCCCGCCGCCACCAACAGCTGACCGGTCGCCGACCCGACCACCGGCGGGACCTGCAGACTCCCCCGCACGCCGAACGCGATCGGCGACTGCAGCACGAGCTTGTCCATGAGCTGCGCGAACCCCAGCGTCGCCAAGGCCAGGTAGAGCCCGCTCACCCGCAGCACCGTCAGCGCGATCAACGCCCCGACGACGGCCGCCACCGCGGCCCCGGCCAGCAGGCTCACCGGCGACGCGCTGCCGAGCCGCGCGACCGTGACGGCCCCGATCCCGACGAACGTGAACTGCCCCAGCGACACCACCCCGCCGTACCCGGTGAGCAGCACCATCGACAGCAGCACGATCCCGAACACCAGAGCCAGCGCGAGCTGCCCGGCCACCACCGAGTCCACCAGCAAGGCGAGGGCGAGCACCACCGCGGCGAACAACCCGGCGGCGATCCCGGTCGTCAGCGCGGTCGGCACCGCCACCCCGCGCTGCCCCCGCACCCCACCGATCCGCAGCGGCGACTGCGGCATCGCCAGCAGCACCACGAACAACAGCAACGCCGGGATCGCCGCCCGGAAGGAGATCCAGAACGGCGACGACGGCAGGTAGGCCACCGCGTACGACTGCACCAGCCCGAGCCCCAGCGCCCCGGCGAACGTCCACGGCAGACTCCGCAACCGCCCCACCAGCGCCGCGGTGTACGCGGTGATCACCAGCAACGTCATCGTCACGTAGTCGAGCTGCACCACCGGCGTCAGCAGGATCCCGCCCAGCGCGGCCAACGCCGACCCGATCGCCCAGCTCAACGCCGACAACCGGTGCGGCCGCGTCCCGTACAGCGCCGCCAGCTCCGGCGCGTCCACGCAGGCCCGCATCGCGAGCCCGGTGCGCGTCCGGTTGAGCAGCACGTACAACCCGCCCGCCACCAGCACCGCGCACAGCAACGTGATCAGGTCGTGCCCGCTGACGAACGACTGTCCGATGTGGACGCCGAGCTGGTCGAGGAACGGCCGCACCGGCCGCGCCTGCGGCGGCCAGATCACCTGCGCCACCCCGATCAGCCCGACCAGCACGCCGACCCCGGCCACCAGCGAGATGCCGACCGGCGCGCCGACCAGGCGGCGCATGATGAACCGTTCGACGACGAGCCCGAAGAGCGGCGCGGCCACGCCGACGACCAGCACCAGGGCGAGCCACTGCGGGAGGCCGCGGTTCTCGGCGAGTTCCCAGTAGAGGAACGCCATGACCATGCCGATGGCGCCGTGGCCGACGTTGAACACCTTGGAGGTGCTGTAGGTCAGCACGAGGCCGCCGGCGACGACGGCGTAGGCACCGCCGGTGACGAGGCCGAAGACGGTGTAGGCGAGGAGGGCTGTCATCCGCCCACCCCCACACCCGAGCCCGAACCGGCCCTCATCCCCCGACCCCCGTGTCGATCAGCGATCCACACGAATAGCCGGAGGCGGGAGCCAGCCGCGACCACGCCCCGCCCTTCAGCCGCACCAGAGTCATGCAGGCCGAGGTCCGCTTCCCCCCGACGTCCTGCGGCGCCACCATCCCCTCGGCGGTGAAGTCGTGCACCTGCCGCACCGCGTCCAGCACCGCCTTGCGCGTCAGCTGCGGCCCCACCTTCGCCGCCGTCGTCACGAACAACCGCGCCGCCGCCCAGGCGAACATCCCGAAGTACGACGGCGCCGCCCCCGGAGCCACCCGCCCCAGCCACTGCTTGTACAGCGCCACCTGGGCGTTCGACTCCTCGAACAACGCGCCGTTCGTGTAGACCACCGTCCCGTCGACCGCCGCCCCGCCCTGCCGCACGTAGACGGGGTCGTAGGCCGAGGGGTCGGTGATGAACGCCTCCGGCGTGTAGCCCTGCTGCCGCATGGCCTGCTGCAACCGCACCGCGTACTGCGCCGACCCGATCCAGTAGACGATCTTGGCGCCGGTCTCCTTCAGCTTCGCCACGTAGGGCGCGTAATTGACGTCCGCGATGTCGATGGCCTGCGAGTACACGAACTTGATGCCGCGCGCCTCCGCCGCCTTCTGCATGCTCTTCGCGTTCTGGGCGCTCGCGTCGGCGTTGAGGTACATGTACGCGGCGTTGCCGATCGCGCCGGGGAACGCCTGCTTGACCAGGTCCGGACCGGCCGACGACACGAGGTTCACGACGTTGGACGCGGCACCGAAGCTCACGGCCGTGCGCTGGCGCTGGGCGGTGACGGTGGAGGCTCGCAGGTCCGGAATCCCGCACCCGGCAGCCGCCGGTCCACCGCCCTGGTCGAACGCCGACATCGAGCCCACCAGTGCGAAGGCCTGTTCGCACGCCTGGGAGGTCGCCTGCTGGTCGCCCCCGCTGTCGGTGCGCGAGTCGAACGACACCAGCTTGAGCTTGCGGCCGCAGATCGATCCTTGGGTGGCGTTGAAGTACTCGACGAACGCCTTGGTGGCCTGCTGCGCGGACTGGAAGATGCCCGGCACGGGGCCGCTGATGTCGGAGATGTTGGCGATCGTGATCTCGCCCGCGGTGACGCCCTTGTCCGTGGCGCCGCCGGTGCCCTGGCAGGCGCCCGCGATGCTGCCGGGCGGGTTCGGCTGCTTGTCGGGCTGCTGCGGGTTCGCGGCGCCCGGCTGCTCGCCCGCGGTGCCGTCGGGCACGGCGCCGTCCTCGCCGGTGACGGCGCCGTCCTGGGCACCCGCCGAGCCGCCCTGGGGCACGACGAGTGCGGCGCGTTGGTCGTCGGTGAGCCTGCTCCCGCACCCGGCGATCAACGCGCAGATCGTCAGTGCGATCAGTGCGGTCCTGCGACGCATACGGTCGGACGCTAGGGCTCTGCATCCATCCAGGTCCAGGCTGGTTCTAGAACGCGTTCTACATGCAAAGAATCGCACGGAAACCCGTCACCAAAAGACCCTGCTCTCGTTAGAGCACCCCGCAAGAACGCGTTCTACCTAGGAGGGCGGCAGCGGTTCCGGACGACGGGGCCTGATCACGTCGCCGGACGACTCGCCGCGCACCCGGCGCACGACCCACGGCACGACGTGCTCGCGCGCCCACTTCCAGTCCTCCGCGCGCTTGGCGCGGCGGTCGACCAGAGGAGCCACGCCGAGCACGGTCCGTTCCAGCGCGTGCGAGACGCCGAGACCTTCGAGCACCGAGATGGCGACCTCGGTGTGCCCGAGCGAGTTGAGGTGCAGCCGGTCGACGGACCACATGCGACGGTCGCGCAGCTGGCGCATGCTCCACATGTCGACGAGCACGCACGAGTGCTCGGCCGCGATCGAACGCACGTGCTCGTTGTAAATGGCCACGCGACCGCGCATCTTGCGGAACACCGGATCGTCGGCGCCGTCCACGCCCGTGAAGAGGATTACGCGCGCGCCCGCGGTGACGAGGCGCGCGACTGCCGCGCGATATCGGCGCATGAGTGCGTCGATGTCCACTTTGGGGCGCATGAGGTCGTTGCCGCCCGCGTAGAGGGAGACGAGGTCGGGCTTCATCGCGAGAGCGCGGTCGAGCTGCTCGCCCAGCACCTGCGGCATCAACCGGCCGCGCACGGCCAGGTTGGCGTAGGTGAACTCGGGGTCGAGAGAACCCAGCACGTCGGCGACCCGGTCGGCCCAGCCGCGCACGCCGTTCGGCCTGCCGGCGTCGACATCGCCCACTCCCTCGGTGAACGAGTCCCCCAACGCCACAAAACGCTTGCTCATGCTCACGACCCTATGTCGGCCATATGCAGCGGGAACGTCCGGGGGTTGCGGTCAGCGAGATAACGGTTCGATAACGGCGGCGTCTCGAACTGAGGCGCGCTCCCTTTCCGGGCCGTATCCCCGTTCGTGCGACTCCCCCTGGACTTGGCGAAGCCGACGCGACTGATGGTCGCGCTGGCAGGCTGTGCGCTGGCAGTGCTCCTGAACACCGGGAGCGCCGCCGGCCAGCCCAGTACGACGCCGTCCACGCCCATCTCCACCCCGCCGCCCGGGAGCAGCGGGACGGGCGACGAGGTCGTCCAGACGCAGTGGGGCCCGCTGGGACCGGCCGACAGGGACTTCCTGAACCGCGTCAAGCAGGCCGGGTTGTGGGAGAAGCCCGCGGGTGAGAAGGGCAGGGCCAAGCGGCCCGACCAGCCCAAGATCCTCGAGGCCAGCAAGCACCTCATCGAAGGACACACCCTCCTGGACAACGTGGTGAACCGGGCGGGCGTCCTGCTCGGCCACACGCTGCCCACCGAGGCCTCCGACGAGCAGAAGGGCTGGCTCGCCGAGATGGACGCGGCGACCGGCGACGAGTTCGACGCGGTGTTCGCCAACCGGCTCCGCGCGGCCCACGGCAAGGTCTACGCCTACGCCGCCCAGATCCGCGCGGGCACCAAGAACGAGCTGGTGCGCATCCTCTCGACCCAGGCGATGATCACCGTCTTCGACCACATGAAGGTGCTCGAGGACACCGGTCGCGTCGACTTCGCAGGACTGGAGTCACCGGCACCCCTCGCCCCGCCCCCGCCCGCGGACGACAACGCCGCGCCAGGTGACCAGGCGGCGGGCGACCAGTCGACCAACCCCACCGACGGCGTGATCCCGACCGTGCCCGAAGGCACCCGGTTCACCCGCACCGCCGAGCAGGGCGTCTTCGGTGAGAACAACGGCGTGTTCTTCGGCGCCATCGCGGTGCTCGCGCTCGCGCTGGTGGGGATGAGATTCATCTCCCGGTCGAAGAAGTCCCGACGCAAGTCTCGTTCGTTCTAAAACAGCACACCCAGGTTCATATCGAAGACAGCGGCGCCATAGCGCTGCCGGCTTCGCCATGCCGTTTTACCGGACTACCACGAGGTGGCAAATGGCTATTCACCGGAGGAAATCCACGATCTGGCTCACCGCCGCAGCGGCGGCGATGGCCGTGGTCGCGGGCGGTGCCGCGGTGGTGGCCATCAGTTCTTCTGATGGCTCCGCGCTCGCCGACGGGGCGGACAAGAGCTTGTTCGTCGACATCACCAAGGTGAAGCCGAACGTCAAGAAACCAAAGCAACAGAACAACGCCACCACCGGCACGTTCACCGTGGACTGCGGGCGGAACGAGAACGGGCACTTCAACCCGGACAACTTCATCGCGCAGCCCGGTGTCCGCAACGGTGCCCAGCACCTGCACGACTACGTCGGCAACCTGTCCACCAACGCGGACTCCAACAACCAGTCGCTCCAGGCGGCGGGCACGACCTGCAAGAACGGCGACAAGTCCGCCTACTTCTGGCCCGTCGTGCGCATCATCGACGAGGAAGAGGCCGCGGAGGGCGGCCAGGAGCAGGCCCCGCCGAAGAAGGACGACAAGGCGCAGCAGGACAAGGACAAGGCCGTCAAGAACCAGGCCCAGCTGCAGTGCCCCGACGTCGCGTCGCTGCTGCCCGAGAACGTGCCGGACGGCGCGCAGGCGGAGATCGACAAGGAACTCGAGAACATCGAGAAGGTGACCGAGGAGGCCGAGAAGAAGGTCGCCTCCACCAAGGCCCAGGACCGTGACAACGTCATCGTCGGCCCGACGCGCGAGAAGCGCGCCGCGATCCTCAACCGCATGATGCTGGCGTTCTCCCGCCAGGGCGTGCAGGCCCCCGACCTGAACCCCGGCGCCGCGTGCGCCGTGAAGGACGCGGCCGCCGGCGAGCAGGGCCTCGACAACGGCAACGAGAACAGCGACAACGCCCAGGCCGAGGGCACCGAGGACAAGCAGAACCAGAACAACGCCGAGGAGAACGCCGAGAACGAGCTCGAGGGCAACGAGGGCGAGATCCAGCGCCCGGCCGTCGTCGACCTGACGTTCCGCGGCTCGCCCGTCGGCAAGGTCACCGCGATGCCCAAGTTCCTGCGCGTGCTCTACGGCGACGCCAAGGCCGGCCAGAACGGCCCGAAGAACGCCAAGGCGTCCTGGACCTGCTCCGGCTTCGAGGACAAGGTCCTGATGGACAAGTACCCGATCTGCCCGCAGGGCTCGGACGTCAAGCGCATCCACGACTTCCCGAGCTGCTGGGACGGCAAGAACATCGACTCGGCGAACCACCGCGACCACATCGTGTTCCCGGACGCCAACGGCAAGTGCAAGCAGGGCTTCAAGGCCGTGCCGCAGCTGCGCATCTCGCTGACCTACAAGATCCCGAGGGACGTCCAGCAGGCCGGCCGCTACCTGGTCGACTCCTTCCCGGAGGAGGAGCACAACCCGCTCACCGACCACGACGACTTCGCCAACGTGATGTCGCAGAAGATCATGAACCGCCTGGTCAACTGCGTGAACTCGGGCAAGAAGTGCCGCGAGTGACGCCCTGACCGTCGTGTCTGAAGGGCCCCGGTGCACCTCCCGCGCACCGGGGCCCTTCGCTGTCCTTTGTGGAGCGTCAGTCGGAGTTGCACCACACGAGGATTCCGGGACCGTCCGCCGTGATCACGGGAAGCCACGCCTCGTCGGCCTCCCGCAGGCGGCTCTCGTCCAGCAGCGGAGTGGTCGGCACCTCGTCCTCCGACAACGCGCACGCCCAGTAGATGAGCCTCCCCACGGCGTCGCGGAGCTTGGTCAACTCGGCGTCGGTCCACTCGTGGCCCCGGGCACCGGCACCGCGCAGGTCCTTCTCGAACAGCGGGCGCAGGACGTCCAGCGCGCCGAGTCCGTTCACCGGCACGAGGAAGCCCTCGACGTGCCCGTGCCGGCAGGCGGTTCCGCCGTACTGGTTCTCGTAGACGACCCCGGTGGGTGCCTCGACCACCACGTACGTCCAGGCGTCACCGGCGGTGCCGTCGGGGTCGAGGACGACGAGGCGTTTCCGGCTCATGGCCGACAGCGTGACGGGCCGTGCCCCCGCACTCAACTCGAATTTCGTTGTACCCGGTGGAAACGCCGCGGTTAGGCTGCGTCCGTGGCGAGAGGGAACCGCACCTGGCGGGACGTGGACGGCGAGCGGATCGAGGGGACCTGGCGGCACGTCCTCTACCGGGAGGGCGGCGACTACTCCCTGCGGGATCTCTTCATCTACGCGGACGGCATGGTCGGCTTCTGGAGGCTGATGCCGTTCGACGAGTTCGAGCGGGACATCGCCGCGTACGCGCCCGAGCTCCCCGACAGCGGCACGGCTTCGGCCTACGACCTGGCGTCGTGGACGTTCACGGAGCCGCGCACCTGGCTGACCGCCGAGAGACTCCTCGCCGACGTCCGCGACGACCTCGACCGCCTGAACCGCAGGCCCGACTCCACGGACCGCTGCCACCTCGCGCTGGACGCCTTCCGCGCGCAGCCGGACGAGACCACCCGCGCCGCCCTGCGTGCCGCCTACCTCGCCATCCCCGAGCACAGGCGGCAGTTCGCGCTCGGCGACATGGACCACCACGACTGGCCGTTGCAGGCGCTCGCGTTCGGTCCGGGCGGCACGTTCGTCCTGCGCGGCGAGGAACACGCCATCACCGCCGACGTCCACGACCGCGCCCTCGCCTACTTCGCCGACGGCGACGAGCGGGTGCGCCAGTACGAGGAGCGCAACCCGCCGGAACCCACCGGGACGAGCCTCCCGATCGACAACGTCATGTTCCCGAACGGCTGGCCGGACGACGTGGGCGTCCTGGTGCTGCGCAACACCTTCCCGTCCCCCATCCTCGTCGGCGGGCAGACGCACGCGAGCGTCGCCGAGGCCTGGAAGGCCGTGGAGGCGACCGTCGCACCGCAGGCGCGCACCGCCGTGATGGCGACGTTGCTGCGCCTCAAGTTCGCGCAGCACCCCGACCTCGCGGAGACGCTGAAGGAGACCGGAACCGCGCGGCTGATCTACTCCGATCTCTCCCCCTTCTGGGGGCACGGCCGGAACTGGATGGGGCGCCTGCTGGAGCTGGTTCGCGCGGAGTTGTTCGTTCACCACGATGAACCGGTTCACCAGCATGAATCTTCGACCGGGATGTTTGACCAGAAAGGTATAGACCACTAACACTGGCCGCATGGTCACCCGGTCCTGCACGGTTCTGATCGCACTGCTGGCATCCCTTCTGGTGCCTGTCACCGGTTCAGCCCAGGCTGCGCCGGCGACGTTCGTCCACCCGGGAGTCGTCGTGTCCCGGCCACAGCTGGACTTCATGCGCGCCAAGGTCCAGGCCGGCGCCCAGCCGTGGAAACTCGCGTACGACCGCATGATGGCGTCGAAGTACGCCGACCTGAACCGCACGCCGAAGCCGCGTGCCGTCGTGGAATGCGGTCCCGTCAGCAACCCCAACAACGGGTGCACCGACGAACGCGAGGACGCCCTCGCCGCCTACACCCTGTCCCTCGCCTGGTACGTCACCCGCGACGTCCGGTACGCGAACAAGGCGATCCAGATCATGGACGCCTGGTCGAACACGATCCGCGACCACACCAACTCCAACGCCCCGCTGCAGACGGCCTGGTCGGCGAGCAGCTGGCCGAAGGCCGCCGAGATCATCAAGCACGTGTACGGGAACTGGCCCAACAGCGCCAGGTTCGGCACGATGCTGCGCACCGTCTACCTGCCGGAGATCCAGAACGGCCGCGCGAACACCAACGGCAACTGGGAACTCAGCATGATGGAGGCGTCCATCGGCATCGCCGTCTTCCTGGAGGACCGCGCCGCCTACGACAAGGCCATCGGCATCTTCCGCACGCGCATCCAGGCGTTCATCTACCTGAACACCGACGGCGCGCTGCCGAAGACGCCGCCGGGCAGCGGCATCGACACCAGGGCGGAGATCGTCTCCTACTGGCACGACCAGTCCACGTTCGTCGACGGCCTCACCCAGGAGACCTGCCGCGACTTCGCCCACACCGCCTACGGCCTGTCCGCCGCCTCGCACCTCGCCGAGACCGCGCACATCCAGGGCCAGGACATCTGGGGCGAGATCAAGGACCGCATGAGGCACGCCTGGGGCCTGCACTCGAAGTACCAGAACGGCGAGCCGATGCCGTCCTGGCTGTGCGGCGGCAGGCTGAGCCGCGAGCTCGGGCCCACGCCGGAGGTCAGCTACAACGCGCTGAACACCCGGATGGGCGTCGCGATGGCCAACACCAAGGTCTACACCGAGTCCAACCGTCCACACGCGACGGACAACCTGTTCATCGCCTGGGAGACCCTGACCCACGCGGCGAACCCGTCCTGACGCACCCGCAGTGGGGGTGGCCACGCCGGTCACCCCCACCGCCGCCGCACGACGTGCGGCTCACCCACCGCGACCGCGACCGCCCGCGCCGCCCTCGGCACCTGCCGGCCCACGACGCACGGTGTGACCACTTCCGCGAGTCTCGGGATGAGAGCGCACCCGCGGACGACTAGCGTGCGGTCATGACCGATACACCGGACGTGAAGCCCCGCAGCCGCGACGTGACCGACGGCCTGGAACGCACCGCCGCGCGCGGGATGCTCCGGGCCGTCGGCATGGGTGACGAGGACTGGGAGAAGCCGCAGATCGGCGTCGCCTCGTCGTGGAACGAGATCACCCCGTGCAACCTCTCGCTCGACCGCCTCGCGAAGGCGTCGAAGGACGGCGTGCACGCGGCGGGCGGGTACCCGCTCGAGTTCGGCACCATCTCGGTGTCGGACGGCATCTCGATGGGGCACGAGGGGATGCACTTCTCGCTGGTGTCGCGCGAGGTGATCGCCGACAGCGTCGAGACCGTGATGCAGGCCGAGCGGCTCGACGGGTCGGTGTTGCTCGCGGGGTGCGACAAGTCGTTGCCCGGCATGCTGATGGCGGCCGCGCGGCTCGACCTCGCGAGCGTGTTCCTCTACGCCGGGTCGATCCTGCCGGGCCGGGTCACGCTGACCGACGGCACCGAGAAGGAGGTCACGATCATCGACGCCTTCGAGGCCGTCGGTGCGTGCGCCAGGGGTCTCATGAGCCGCGAGGACGTCGACCGCATCGAACGCGCGATCTGTCCCGGCGAAGGCGCGTGCGGGGGCATGTACACGGCGAACACCATGGCCAGCGCGGCCGAGGCGCTCGGCATGGCGTTGCCCGGCAGCGCCGCTCCCCCGGCGACCGACCGGCGCCGGGACGGGTTCGCGCGCAGGTCCGGCCAGGCCGTGGTCGAGATGCTCCGCAAGGGCATCACGGCGCGGCAGATCATGACGCGGGAGGCGTTCGAGAACGCCATCGCGGTCGTCATGGCGTTCGGCGGTTCGACCAACGCCGTGCTGCACCTGCTGGCCATCGCGCACGAGGCCGGCGTGGAGCTCAGCCTCGACGACTTCAGCCGCATCGGCGCGCGCGTGCCGCACCTCGCGGACGTGAAGCCGTTCGGGCGGCACGTGATGACCGACGTCGACCGCATCGGCGGCGTGCCCGTGGTGATGAAGGCGTTGCTGGACGCCGGTCTGCTGCACGGCGACTGCCTGACGGTCACCGGCCGCACGGTCGCCGAGAACCTCGCCGACATCGCCCCGCCCGATCCGGACGGCCTGGTGCTGCGGGCGCTCGACAAGCCCATCCACCACACCGGCGGCATCACGATCCTCAAGGGCACGCTCGCGCCGGAGGGGGCCGTGGTCAAGTCCGCGGGCTTCGACTCGGACGTCTTCACCGGCACCGCGCGGGTGTTCGACCGCGAGCGCGCCGCGATGGACGCGCTGGAGGACGGCACGATCACCGCGGGCGACGTCGTGGTCATCCGGTACGAGGGGCCGAAGGGCGGGCCGGGCATGCGCGAGATGCTCGCGATCACCGCCGCGATCAAGGGCGCCGGCCTCGGCAAGGACGTCCTGCTGCTCACCGACGGCCGGTTCTCCGGTGGCACCACGGGGCTCTGCGTCGGGCACGTGGCACCGGAGGCGGTCGACGGCGGGCCCATCGCGTTCGTGCGCGACGGCGACCGGATCACGCTGAACGTCGCCGAGGGCACGCTCGACGTGGACGCCGACCTGGAGAGCCGCCGCGAGGGCTGGGCGCCGCTGCCCCCGCGCTACGAACGCGGCGTGCTCGCCAAGTACGCGAAGCTCGTCGGCTCGGCCTCAGGCGGAGCGGTCTGCGGCTAGCGCCTTGGCGTTTCTGGCCGCCCGGACCAGCTCGTCCGAGGGCGATCCTGGCGGCCAGGCCAGCACCGTCGTCACGTCCGGGGCGTCGGTGACCGGCACCGCGACGTGCTCCGGCCACTGCCAGGCGCGGCTGGAGGCGGGGATGACGAGCAGGGTCAGGCCGAGCGCCACGAGCTGGGCGAGCTGCGACTGGGTGCGCACCTCGGGCCCCGGGCCGTCCGGGTACGTGCCGTCGAGGCGGGGCCAGCGGGCGATCGGCAGGCCCGGCACGTCGCTGACCTCGGCCAGCGTCACGCTCTCCCGCGCCGCGAGCGGGTGCGCGGCGGGCACGATCGCCACCTGGCCCTCGACGTGCACGTCCTCGGTTTCGAACCCGGCCAGGTCGTCGTAGGGCCGGTGCATGATCGCCACGTCGGCCTGCCCGTCGCGCAGCCGGTGCGCCTGCTCCCCCACCTCGCACAGCAGCACCTCGACCGGCACCCGCACCTCGTCCAGCAACGCGCGCAGCAACTCGTGCGACGCCCCGGCCTTCGTCACGAGCACCAGCGGCCGGTCCGGGTCGCCCGCGCGGCGCGTCCGGCGAGCCGCCGCCGCGACCGCGTCGAGCGCGATCCGGGCCTCCCGCGCCAGCACGCGGCCCGCGTCGGTCAGCGCGGCGCCGCGGCGGTCGCGGTCGAACAGCCGCACGCCCAGCCGCCGTTCCAGCAGGCCGATCGCCCGCGACAGCGGTGGTTGCGCGATGCCGAGCCGTGCGGCCGCGCGCCCGAAGTGCAGTTCCTCGGCCAAGACGACGAAGTAGCGCAACTCGCGGGTTTCCAGGTCGTCCACACCGCCGAGGCTAATACCCGGCGGGTATCAGGGCTTACTGAATCGATCTTGGACAGCGCCCGGACGCGCGCCGAGCATGGACGACGTGAACGACACGAAGACCGCGCTGGTCACCGGCGCGAACAAGGGAATCGGCTTCGCGATCGCCGAAGGACTCGGCGCGCTCGGGTTCCGGGTGGCGGTGGGCGCGCGCGACGACGTCCGCCGCGAGGAAGCCGTCGAACGCTTGCGGGCGAAGGAAATCGACGCGTTCGGCGTCGCGCTCGACGTCACGTCCGACGACAGCGTGGCCACGGCCGCGGCCTCGCTCGACCGGCTCGACGTGCTGGTCAACAACGCCGGCATCGGCGGCCCGATGCCCCAGGACCCGACCGCCCTCGACCTCGGCACCGTCCGGACCGTCCTCGACACCAACGTGTTCGGGGTCGTCCGGGTCACGAACGCCGTGCTCCCGTTGCTGCGCCGGGCGCCAGCGCCGCGCATCGTGAACGTGTCGAGCAACATGGGTTCGCTGGCGCTGCGCACCGGCCCGGTCATGGCCGCCTACGCGCCGTCGAAGTCGATGCTCAACAGCCTGACCGTCCAGTACGCGCGGGCGTTCGAGGGCACGAACGTCGTCGTGAACGCCTGCTGCCCCGGTTACGTCGCGACCGACTTCACCGGCCACGCGTCACAGCGCACACCCGAGGAGGGCGCCGCGATCGCGATCAGGCTCGCCACCCTGTCCGACGACGGCCCGCGCGGCGGCTTCTTCGACGACGCGGGAGTCGTCGCCTGGTGAAACATCAGGTCGCCCGGTCGGTTGAACCGCCGCCCGCGCACGGTCACCCGGTCGGCGGTCACCCGCGATGTGGCAGCGGACCGCGGGTACCTCGCGGTGGCAAGCCACCAGCCAATCGCGAGAGGGACGACGCAATGATCGACCAGAAGCACGTGGACGCCCTGTACGACTGCGACGTGATCGACAACCAGGGCGAGAAGATCGGGTCTGTCAAACGGGTCTGGCTGGAGGACGGCACCGGCAGGCCGATGTGGGCCGAGGTCCACACCGGACTGTTCGGCATGAAGGAGAGCTTCGTCCCGATCCAGCAGGGCGAGGTGGCGGGCGGCGGGATCACCGTTCCCGTCTCGAAGCAGCAGGTCAAGGACGCGCCGAGCGTGCGCACCTCGGACGACCACATGACCGACGAGGAGCAGGACGCCCTCTACCGGCACTACGGGATGATCCCGCAGGCCAAGACCGGCGAGCACGACCGGATCGACGGCGGGCAGGACCGCAGGCGCGCCGCCGCCCAGGGCAACGCCACGCGGGGCGATGCCCTGGGCCGCAACGAGATGCGTGCCGAGGGCGGGCGTGGCACGGGTGTGCGGGACGAGGGCGCCGAGGTCACGCTCTCCGAGGAGAAGCTCGACGTCGGCACCCGCAACGTCGAGACGGGCCGGGTGCGGCTGGTCAAGCACACCGTCACCGAGCAGCGCAACATCACCGTGCCGGTGACGCACGAGGAGGTCCGGGTCGTCCGCGAACCCGCGAAGGGCACCGCGGGCAAGGCCTTCACGGACGAGTCGGCCGAGGTCACGCTGCACCGCGAGGAACCGGTGGTGCAGAAGCGCACCGAGGCCACCGAACGCGTCCGGCTCGAGAAGAACGCCGTCACCGAGCAGCGGGAGGTCAAGGGCGAGGTCCGCAAGGAACGCGTCGAGGTCGAACGCGACGACGAACCGCGCGGCCGCCGCTGACCGGACGTCTTCGCGAACCGCCCACCACTTCCGCCGGTGGGCGGTTCGCCAGTGGTGCGGCTCGCAACGCTACCGGTGGAATTCGCGGTCAGACGGGCGCATCGTGGTGCCGCCCCCCACGTCCTCATTCTGGTTGGCTGTGGGCGTGGGGGCGGTGCGGCGAGGCGTCCTGCTGAGCGTGGATCACGCCGCCGGCGTTGCGAGCCGCACCACTAGTACAGGCCGTCGAGAACGTCCTCGTACCGCTTCTCGATCTCGCGCCGGCGTGGCTTGAGCGACGCGGTCAGCAGCCCGTCCTCGACGCTGAAGTCGTGCTCCAGCACGGCGAACCGCTTGATCGTCTCGTGCCGCGCGAGCTGCGCGTTGACCGCTTCGATCGCGTTGCCGACCTCTTCCTCGGCGTCGGCGAGACCCGAGGCAGTGTCCGGGTCGAGCGTCACCAGCGCCACGCAGTACTTGCGGCGGTCGCCGTGCACGATCACGTTGCTGATGTACGGCGACGCCGCGTTGATCATGCTCTCGATCCTGGCCGGCGCCACGTACTTGCCGCCCGAGGTCTTGATCAGTTCCTTCTTGCGGTCGGTGATCTTCAACCGGCCCGCCTCGTCGAGTTCGCCGATGTCCCCGGTGTGCAGCCAGCCGTCGATCAACGTCTCGGCCGTCGCGTCCGGCCGGTTGTGGTAGCCGCGCATGACGCCGGGGCCGTGCAGCAACACCTCGCCGTCGTCCGCGATCTTCACGTCCATGCCGGGGATCGGCGGGCCGACGGTGCCGATCTTGATCATGCCCGGCCGGTTGAAGAACGTGGCCGCGGACGACTCGGTGAGCCCGTAGCCCTCCAGGATCGTGATGCCCGCGCGCTCGAAGAACTCGGCGATCTCCGGCGCGAGCGGTGCGGAGCCCGACACGAAGTAGCGGATCCGCCCGCCCACGCGGTCGCGCAACTTGCGGTACACCAGGCGATCCGCGAGCCAGCGGGTCGCCGGGCCGTGCTCGCGGTCGGCCCACCGGAAGATCTTCTCGGTGGCACCGCCCTTCTCCCGCGCCCCGGCGACGATCCGGCCGTGGATCTTCTCGAAGATGCGCGGCGCGGCGGCCACGATCGACGGCCGCAGCTCGCCCAGGTTGTCGACGATCCGCTCGACACCGCCGTCCACCGCCGTCGGCACGCCCGCGGCGATCATCGCCATCGTGAGCACCTTGCCGAACGCGTGGGACAGCGGCAGCCACAGGAAGTGCAGGTCGTCCGGCCGCAGGATGCCCAGCGACGCGATGGCCTCCGCCGTCGTCAGCCAGTTCTCGTGGGTGAGCTCGACGCCCTTGGGCGTGCCGGTCGTGCCGGAGGTGTAGATCAACGTCGCGAGGTCGTCCGGCGCGAGCACGTCGACCAGCGCGTCGTAGTCGCCCTCGCCGCGCGGGACCGCCCCGAACCGCAGCACCTCGACACCGTCCGGCATCGACGCGGCGTGCTCGTCGGTCTCGACGACCACGATCCGGCTGCCGGAGTCCCCGACGATGTGCGCGACCTCGCCGGCCGTGCTGTTCGGGTAGATCGTCGTGGTGGCGCCACCGGCGGCGAGCACGGCGAGGTCGGTGACGATCCACTCGATGCTCGTCCTGCCCATCAACGCCACGCGGTCGCCCTTGCGCAGCCCCGCGGCCACGAGTCCGAACGCCTCGGCGGCGACCCGGTCCTGCAGCTGCGCCCACGTCAGCGAGACCCAGCCGCCCCCACCGCGGTACCGCACCGCCTCGGCGTCGGGCGTGCGGGCCGCGCGGTCGCGCAGCAGGCCGGGAATCGACAGCGCCATTGCTCTCCACCTTCGTCTAGAGCGTCGCTCCAGAGCGGTACTCTAACGCTCGTGTCCGACCGACGACAGTCTCTCCTGCACGCGGCACTGCGGCTCGTCGAGGAAGGCGGCCTGGACGCCGTCACGATCGCGGCCCTGACCGAGCGCTCCGGCATGTCGAACGGCAGCATCTACCACCACTTCGGCAGCCGAGCGGGCGTGTTCGCCCAGCTCTACGCGGACAGCTACAGCCGGTGCGTGGCCGCGATGCTGCCCGCGCTGCAGGCACCGACCGCGGCCGAGGGCGTGCGCGGCCTGACGCTGAGCTACCTCGACTGGGTCATGGCGAACCCGAGCCGGGCCCGGTTCCTCTACGCCGCGCCCGACCACGCCGACCCGGCGGTCAAGACGTCCGAGTTCGCCCCGGTGCTCGCCTGGTTCCTCGACCGGATGGCGTCCGGCGAGCTGCGGTCCGTGCCGCCGTGGACGCTGGAACCCGTCGCGATGGGCCCGGCGCACGAGGCGGTGCGCCGCTTCCTGCTCGGCGTGTTCGACCTGGCGCAGGCCCGCGAGGTCGTGGCGGACGCGGTGTGGGCCGTGCTCAAGCCCTGACGTGCCCTAGAACACCTGTTCGATTATGCTGCGGTCCCATGCGCCAGGGATCCCTGTTCGACCTGGAGGCGGAGCCGGAACTGGCCCCGCTCGCCCCGCGCCGCACCGAACTGGCCCACGGCGCGTGGATCGACGTGCAACCGGGCTGGCTGTCCGGCGCCGACGCGGTGTTCGACCGGCTCGTCGCCGAGGTGCCGTGGCGGGCCGAACGCCGCCAGATGTACGACTCGGTGGTCGACGTGCCGCGCCTGCTCTGCTTCTACGGCGGCACGCTGCCGTTCGACGTCCTCACGACCGCCCGCGACCGGCTGAGCAGGCACTACCGGGCCGAACTGAACGAGCCGTTCACGACGGCGGGCCTCTGCTACTACCGCGACGGCAGGGACAGCGTCGCGTGGCACGGCGACACGATCGGCCGCGGCCAGACCGAGGACACGATGGTCGCGATCCTGTCCGTCGGCACACCCCGCGCGCTGCTGCTGCGGCCGCGCGGGGGCGGTGAGACGCACAGGTACGCGCTGGGGCACGGCGACCTGCTCGTCATGGGCGGTTCGTGCCAGCGCACCTGGGAGCACGCCATCCCGAAGACGTCCAAGGTCGTCGGGCCGCGGATCAGCGTCCAGTTCCGCCCGCACGGAGTCCGCTGACGAGTTCCTCGGACACCTCCCACACCCGTCGCGCCTCGTCGGCGCTGGTCAGGCGGCTGTAGAGCTTCTGCGGGGCCGGCGGGCCGCTCAGGTGCGCGAAGCGACGCGGGCCGTAGAACGGCGCGGGGTCGGGTGCCGTCGCCGCGAGCAGGGCCGGGAGCTGGGCCGACTCGACGGTGCCGAGCACGCCGATCTTCGACATGACCCGGATCAGCCGCACGCCCAGCGTGTCGCTCGACCGGCCGATCTCGGGCCGGGCGGCCAGCAGGTTCGTCGGTGCGACGCCGGGGTGGGCCAGCACGCTCGTGATGCCCCAGCCCTGAGCCTCACTGCGCCGGGCGAGCTCCAGCCCGAACAGGCCGAACGCGATCTTGGACTGGCTGTACGCCTTGCCGCCGTCGTAGGAACGCTCCCAGTTGAGGTCGTCCCAGTTGATGGCGCCCTGGTTGGCCGCGATGCTGATCTGCGAGACGACCCGGCCGCCCTTGAGCAACGGCAGCAGGCGCGTCACCAGCGCGAAGTGGCCCAGGTGGTTGGTGCCGAACTGCAGCTCGAAGCCGTCCTCGGTGGTCTGCCGGTCCGGTGGGGTCATCACGCCGGCGTTGTTGAGCAGCACGTGCACGGGCTCGCCCTCGTCCAGCAGCACGTCCGCCAGCGCGTTGACCGACCGCATCGACGAGAGGTCGAGCGAACGCAACGACACGGCGGCGTCCGGGGTCCGCCGCCGGATCGCGGCGAGCGCCGCCTCCCCCTTGCGCTGGTTGCGCACCGGCAGGACGACCTCCGCTCCGGCAGCCGCGAAGTGCCTCGCGAGACCCAGTCCGACGCCGTCGCTGCCGCCGGTGATGACGACCCGCTTGCCGCTCAACCCGTTCATCGTGCTCTCCCCTGTCCGTCGTGGTGTCCTCCACGGTGGCCGGACCCGCCGGGGCGGATCCAGGACCTGACGATCCGTGGCTACGGCCGGGCGCGCCAGTTAGAACTGTGCTTGACGAGAGGAGTGCCGACGTGATCGACCGAGCGGGCCTGGCCGCGTTCCTGCGCAGCCGCAGGGAGGCGTTGCAGCCGGAGGACATCGGACTGCCGCGCGGACCGCGGCGCCGGACCAGCGGGTTGCGCCGCGAGGAGGTCGCCGCGCGCTGCACCATGTCCACCGACTACTACGCGCGTCTGGAGCAGGAACGCGGCCCGCACCCGTCGCCGCAGATGATCGCCGCCATCGCCCAGGGCCTGCACCTGTCACTGGACGAACGCGACCACCTCTTCCGCCTGGCGGGCCACCCGCCACCGCCGCGCGGCGTGCTGAGCGAGCACGTCAGCCCCGGCCTGGCCCGGATCTTCGACCGCCTGTACGACACCCCGGCCGAGATCGTCACCGAGCTGGGTGAGACGTTGCGGCAGACCCCGCTGGGCGTCGCGCTGACCGGGGACGCGTCGCGCTACACCGGCCCGGAGCGCAGCCTCGGCTACCGCTGGTTCGCCGACCCGTCGTCGCGCGCGCTCTACGCCCCGGAGGACCACGACTTCCTGGGCCGCATGTTCGCCTCGGGCCTGCGCGAGGCCCTCACCCGGCGCGGCCCGCGTTCCCGCGCGGCGCACTACGCCGACCTGCTGCTGGCCCGCAGCGCCGAGTTCCGGACCGTCTGGGACGCCCAGGAGATCGGCCTGCGACCGCGAGAGGTCAAGCGCTACGTCCACCCGAGCATCGGTGCGCTGGAACTGCAGTGCCAGACGTTGCTCGACCCCGACCAGCACCACTACCTGCTGGTCTACACGGCCACGCCGGGCAGCGAGAGCTACGAGAAGCTCCAACTCCTGTCCGTCATCGGATCCGCGACGCCAACGGGCTGAGCAACAACAACAGCATGCTGTAGTAGCTGATGAACGGCACCAGCACGAACGCCAGCAGCAACAACACCGCCGGCAGGACGGCCCGCAGCACCACCGGCCGCGACAACCCGGCCACCTCGCGCCCGATCCGGGGATTCCCGTGCACCAGCAACGTCATCGCGGTCAGCAGCACGCTGCTCGCAAGGACCGTGCCGACGTAGAACAGCTTCACGAACGTGTCGTCGCCGTAGGTGCCGACCAGCTCCGTCGGGAACGGCAGCACGACGATCGTCAGCACCCACGCCATGTTCAGCACCATGAGCGGCGTCGTGTACTCGCGGACGTTCTCGAACAGCCGGTGGTGGGTGAACCACAGCTGCGCGATCACCGCGAAGCTCAGCAGGAAGCTGAAGATCTGCGGCCAGTGGTGCGAGACCAGCTCGATCGGGGGTCCCTCGTCCGGTTCCGCGGTGATCTCCACCAGCGGCAGCACCAGCAGGGTGATCGCGATGGCGACCACGGCGTCGGTGAAGAGGACCAGGCGGTCGGGCTCGCGCTTCATGGACACGAGCCCGACCATAGTGGACCTGCGAAGTCCTAGATCACGTCCACGAACACCGGGTTGGCGTAGAACCAGAGGTCCTGCCACGGGTCGGAGTTCGCGAGCTCGTCGATCATCGGGTCACCGGACGGGGTGAGCCGCTTGCCGTCGCTGCCCCGCAACCGCAGGTAGAACGCGCGCTCGACGTTCTTGAACGTGTGCGTGAACCGGATCTTGCCCGATCGCGGCACCTCGAACGTCCTGGTGACCACCGTCTCCAGCGCGAGGAACGCGTCGCGGTCGATCGAGGGACCGGTGACCGGGCCCGAGATCAGGTCGACCTTGGCGAGCACGGGCTTGAGGCCAGCGAAGTTCGGGCCGGACGCACGGGTGACCTCGATGGTGACCTCGACGTCGCCGCCGCGGCGCACGAACGTCCGCCCGCCCAGCGTCACGCCGCGCAGGTCGTCGCGCGACCGCACGCGCAGCTCCAGGCCGTCGACCAGGCGGCCGTGCACGGTCAGCACCTTGCCCGCCTGCATCGCGCGCATGATGTCCACATAGGACTTCGACCGGGCGCCGACGATGTTCGCGCCGTACTGGCCGGGGAAGAAGTCGCCGTAGCCGGTCTGCTGGACGCCGGAGTCGATCGGCGCGCCCTTCGAGCCCGTGGTGGCGTAGTCCTGCTTGCCCTGGGTGAAGGTGTCGTTGAAGACCTGGTGCACGTCGGAGTTCGCGGTGATCCACCACGGACGGCCCTCGGCGAGCAGCGCGTCCCACACGCCGCCGACCTTGGCGGTCATCCAGTCGAAGCCGCCGTGGGTGCGGTAGGACTCGGGCGGGTAGCCGGGGAACGCCTCGGCGCTCGGCGTGGCCGTGTCGTAGTAGCCGCGCGCACGGCCGGGGCCGCCCGCCGACTTCGGGATGCCGGCGGCCTGGTGACCGGGCGCGCCCTCCATGCCGACCGCGACGCCGGGGGCCGCGTCGCGCCAGCCGCGCAGCTCGTGCGGGCTGTCGACGCCACGCCGGGACGGGTGGTTCGCGAACATCAGCGCGATCTCGGTCCGTCCGGAGAGGACCTGCGCCTCCAGGTATCGCAGGGCGGCCAGCGCGAGCGGTTCGGCGTTGCTCGCGATGCGGCCGTCGTAGGCGAACTCGAACGCCTTGAGGATGTCGACGGTGTGCTTGCCGGGCGGCAGGAACACCGTGGCGTGCTCCGCGCCGGGGATGTTCCACTCGAGGCCCTGGTAGACGAGCACGTCGCGCTGGGCGCGGCGGACCTTCTCGATGTCGGGCGTGACCTGGTCGATCGAGAACTTCTGGTGCGCCGGGCCGCCGTGGTCGGTGATCACGACCCAGTCGAGGCCGAACTCGTGCGCCTTCTCGACCTGCTGCGCGATCGTGTACTGGCCGTCGTCGGAGTACTGGGTGTGGATGTGGTGGTCGCCCGCGTACCAGCGGTCTCCGCCACCCCACGGGTTGACCGGCGCGTGGGCGTGCGCCTCCCCCGTGCCGACCGCGCCCGCGACGCCGACGGCGCCGGCCGCGATGCCGAGACCCGCCAGGAACCTGCGGCGTTCGACCGACGACGGGCGGTCGTCCCCGGGGTCGAGCCAGCTGCCTTCGACGGGCTCGACCTCGTGGTGGTGGTGCGTGTGATCACCGTGCGGGTGATCGTGAGAGTGGGACATGCGCAGATCTCAACTCGCGGAGCTGTCGTGGCAAACGAACGGCCGGTGAACCCTTGTACCGGGAAATTCGTTCACAGCACGCGGCTGGTCACACGGCCTGCAGGGCGAGCAGTGCCAAGTCGTCGTGATCGTCGTGATCAAGCCACTTGAGCACCGCCCGCTCGCAGTGCCGCGCTATCTCCTCCGCCGAGAGGCCTTTGCATTCCTTCAACACTTCCCGCAACCGCTGCTCGCCAAACAACTCCGTGCGGTCGGTGTGCGCGCGGGCCTCGGTGAAGCCGTCGGAGTAGAGCACCAGCGTGTCGCCGGGGTTCAGCGTGACCTGCTCGCCGGAGAACCGGACGTCGGCGAGGATGCCGACGATCGCGCCGGTCGCGCTGACCTCGTGCACGCTGCCGTCCGCCCGCAGGACCAGCGGCGCCGGGTGCCCGCCGGACGCGAGCGAGAGCCGCGCGCCGCCGTTCGCGAGCGGCACGAGTTCGCCGACGACCAGCGTGGTGAAGAGCTTCGAGCCGGTGGCGCGCAACGAGGTGTTGAGCAGGTGCAACAGCCGGACCGGGTTCGTCTCGACCAGGGAGAGCGCCTGCAGCGACTGCCGCACCCGTCCACTGTGGACCGCGGCCTCCAGGCCGTGGCCGCAGACGTCGCCCAGCACGAACGTCGCCGAGCCGTCCGTGCGCGGGTGCACGTCGTAGAAGTCGCCACCGACCAGCGCGCGCTGGTGGGCCGGGATGAACACCGAGGCGAGCGTCACACCGCGCACCTCGGGCAGCGGCAGCGGCAGCAGGGCCGACCGCAGCACCTCGATCGTGCGTTGCTGTTCGGTCAGCTTCGACGACGACTCCAGCGCCACGGCCGCGTGCTTGCCGAACAGCCGCACGCGTTCCACGTCGTTGGGGGTGAAATCACCCTTTCGCAGCACCACCAGCGCACCGCCGACGCCCAGCGGCACGGCCAGCGCGCGCCCGAAGTCGTCCGGCACGCCCCAGCTGCCCTCACCCAATGAGGTGATCCTGGTCAGGGTGGACGTGCCGGTCAGCACCTCGGTGAGCTCGGAGGCACGCCTGGGTGTGCGGGCGACCGTCGGCTCGCCGCCTCCGCAGCGCCACCACTCCAGCCGGTCGCGTGTGGCGGGCACCACAGCGACGCAGTGCTCGCCCAGCAACTCGGCCGCGAGCTGCACGATCGTCTTCAGCGTGAGTTCCCGCGAGCTGCCGCCGGCCAGCCGCAGGTGGGCGTGGTCGAGCGTGGAATCCGTGAAGTACCAGGCACTCCAGCCCTCACCCAGCTCGTGCTGGCGTCCGGCGACGTGCACGTCGAACTGCCCGCCGACGCCGAGGCGGGGGAACCGGTCGGCGGCCGCGGCGTTGCGCACGCGCACCACACCGGCCGGGTCCACGACGAAAACGGCTTCGCGCAGCCCGTCCACCAGGCGCTGCCAGCCGTCCAGGTCGATGCCCACGACGCTGCTCATCCGCTCTCGTCCAGCGCAAGCGGCCGAATCATCACGGCCTCCTGCGGGTAGTTGGCGTGCATCGCGGCATCAAGTTACCTCGCTCCCAACCTAACGTGGCAGGCTTGGCTACGACCACCGAGGCACGGAGGCTTGGAGTGACCACGGCCAACGAAGAGACGGACGCGACCCTCGAACGGGTTCTCTCCGCCATGAGAGACCTGCGTGACGGCAACTTCCGGCGCAGGCTCGTCGTGCCGGGCAGCGGCCCCGTGTCCGCGCTCGCCGACGTGTTCAACGAGATCGCGGAGCGCAACCAGTGGCTCGCCGGTGAGCTGGGCCGGGTCCGCCAGGCCGTGGGCCAGGAGGGCAGGCTGACCGAACGGGTGGCGCCCGCGGGCACCGCCGGTGGCTGGTCGCTGATCGCGGACTCGGTGAACGGCCTGGTCGAGGACCTGATGCGGCCGACGACGGAGCTGAGTCGCGTGCTCGCCGCCGTGGCCGAGGGCGACCTGACCAAGCGCATGTCGGACCAGACGCTGCGCGGTGAGTTCGCGACGCTCGGCTCGACGGTGAACGGTCTGGTCGACCAGCTGTCGTCGTTCGCGGACGAGGTCACCCGCGTCGCCCGCGAGGTCGGTACCGAGGGCCGGCTGGGCGGTCAGGCGAAGGTCCCCGGCGTCGCCGGCACCTGGCGCGACCTGACCGACAACGTGAACTCGATGGCGAACAACCTGACCAACCAGGTCCGCAACATCGCCTCGGTCGCCACCGCCGTCGCGAACGGCGACCTGACGCAGAAGATCACGGTGGACGTCTCCGGCGAGATGCTGGAGCTGAAGAACACGCTGAACACGATGGTCGACCAGTTGTCGTCGTTCGCGGACGAGGTCACCCGCGTGGCCCGCGAGGTCGGCACGGACGGCAAGCTGGGCGGTCAGGCGAAGGTCCCCGGCGTCGCCGGCACCTGGCGAGACCTGACCGACAACGTGAACTTCATGGCGGACAACCTGACGACCCAGGTCCGCAACATCGCGCAGGTCACGACCGCCGTGGCGTTGGGCGACCTGACGCAGAAGATCACCGTCGACGCGCGCGGCGAGATCCTCGAGCTCAAGACCACGATCAACACGATGGTCGACCAGCTGTCGTCGTTCGGTGACGAGGTCACGCGTGTCGCCCGCGAGGTCGGCTCGGACGGCCGCCTCGGCGGTCAGGCGCAGGTGCCGGGCGTCGCGGGCACGTGGCGCGACCTCACCGAGTCGGTGAACGTCATGGCGAACAACCTGACGACCCAGGTCCGCAACATCGCCTCGGTGACCACCGCGATCGCGCGCGGCGACCTGACCCAGAAGATCACCATCGACGCGCGCGGCGAGATCCTCGAGCTCAAGACCACCATCAACACGATGGTCGACCAGCTCTCCTCGTTCGCCGACGAGGCCACGCGTGTCGCCCGCGAGGTCGGCACCGAGGGCCGCCTCGGCGGTCAGGCGCAGGTGCCGGGCGTCGCGGGCACCTGGCGCGACCTGACCGACAACGTCAACTTCATGGCGAACAACCTGACCAACCAGGTCCGCAACATCGCCCACGTCGCCACGGCGGTCGCGAACGGCGACCTGTCGCAGAAGATCACCGTCGACGCGCGCGGCGAGATCCTCGAGCTCAAGTCCACTTTGAACACGATGGTCGACCAGCTGTCCTCGTTCGCCGAGGAGGTCACCCGCGTGGCCCGCGAGGTCGGCACCGACGGCCGCCTGGGCGGTCAGGCCCGCGTGCAGGGCGTCGCCGGTACGTGGAAGGACCTGACCGACAACGTCAACCTGATGGCGGACAACCTGACCGACCAGGTCCGCAACATCGCCACCGTCGCCACCGCCGTCGCGAACGGCGACCTCTCGAAGAAGATCACCGTCGAGGCGAAGGGCGAGGTCGCGACCCTCGCCGAGACCCTGAACGGCATGGTCGACACGCTCCGCGCGTTCGGCGACGAGGTCACCCGCGTCGCCCGCGAGGTCGGCACCGAGGGCATCCTGGGCGGCCAGGCCCGCGTCTCCGGCGTGGCGGGCACCTGGAAGGACCTCACCGACTCGGTGAACTTCATGGCGGACAACCTGACCAACCAGGTCCGCAACATCGCCCAGGTCACCACCGCCGTGGCGCAGGGCGACCTGACGAAGAAGATCGACGTCTCGGCCCGCGGCGAGATCCTCGAACTCAAGACCACCATCAACACGATGGTCGACCAGCTCTCGTCGTTCGCCGACGAGGTCACCCGCGTCGCCCGCGAGGTCGGCACCGAGGGCAAGCTCGGTGGTCAGGCCGAAGTGGACGGTGTCGCCGGCACCTGGTCGAAGCTGACCGACAACGTCAACCAGCTGGCCTCGAACCTCACGACCCAGGTGCGCGCGATCGCGGCCGTCGCCACCGCCGTGACCGCGGGCGACCTGACCCGCCAGATCACCGTCGACGCGTCCGGCGAGCTCGCGGAGCTCAAGGACAACGTCAACCAGATGATCGCGAACCTGAAGGAAACGACCAGGGCCAACCGCGAGCAGTACTGGCTCAAGACGAACCTGGCGCGGCTGTCCGGCCTCATGCAGGGCCACCGCGACCTCAGGGCGTTGGCGTCGCTGATCATGAGCGAGCTGACCCCGCTGGTCAGCGCCCACCACGGAGCGTTCTTCCAGATCGAGGAGGACGACTCCAAGCAGACCCTCGAGCTGACCGCCACCTACGGCTTCCGCCTGGACTCCGCCCGCACCACCCACGTGGCCATGGGCGAGTCCCTGGTGGGCCAGTCAGCGCTGGAGAAGAAGACCATCCTCGTCACCCAGGTCCCGGGCGGTTACCTGACCGTCTCCTCGGCCCTGGGCGAGTCGGCCCCGGTCAACCTGGTGATCCTCCCGGTCCTCTTCCAGGGCGAGACCCTGGGCGTGATCGAACTGGCGTCCCTCAACGAGTTCTCCGACGTCCACTTGGACCTCCTGGACCAGCTGAAGGAAGCCATCGGCGTCAACGTCAACACCCTGCTGGCCAACTCCAGGACCGACGCCCTGCTGGTCGAGTCGCAGCGCCTCACCACCGAACTCCGCGCGGGTTCCGAGGAGCTCGAGGACCGGGCCCGCCAGCTCCAGACGGCTTCGAAGTACAAGTCCGAGTTCATGGCCAACATGTCCCACGAACTCCGCACCCCCCTGAACTCGCTGCTGATCCTGGCCAAGCTCCTCGCCGACAACCTCGACGGCAACCTCAACGCCAAGCAGGTCGAGTTCGCCCGCACCATCCACTCCTCGGGCTCCGACCTCCTGCAGCTCATCAACGACATCCTCGACCTCACCAAGGTCGAGGCGGGCCACATGACGCTGCACGAGGACCCGGTCCGCCTGGACGAACTCGTCCGCTACGTGGAAACGCTCTGCCTGCCCCTGACAGCGGAGAAGAACCTCGAGTTCTCCGTGCGCGTGGACCCGAACGTCCCGGAAACCCTCCACACCGACGAACACCGCCTGCAACAGATCCTCAGGAACCTGCTCTCCAACGCCGTCAAGTTCACCCACGACGGCGGCATCCGCCTGCACGTCCGCATGGACGACCCCTCCACGGTCGCCTTCGACGTGCACGACACGGGCATCGGCATCCCGGCCGAGAAGCTGGCCGTCATCTTCGAGGCGTTCCAGCAGGCGGACGGCACCACCAGCCGCAAGTACGGCGGCACGGGCCTGGGCCTGTCCATCAGCCGGGAACTGGCCCAGCTCCTCAACGGCGCCCTCCGGGTCCGCTCGGAACCGGGCATCGGCTCCACCTTCACCCTCTGCCTCCCCCTCGGCAAAGTGGTCTCCGAAGCCGTGGTGCTCCCCGAACCGACGCCGATCGTCACCCCGGCCCCGGTGGTCGCGAACTCGACCTCGATGCGCTTCCACGGCGAAAAGGTCCTGGTCGTCGACGACGACCTGCGCAACGTCTTCGCCCTGACCAGCGTCCTCGAACTCCACGGCCTGGAAGCGATCTTCGCCGACAACGGCATCACGGGCGTCCGAGCGCTCGAACAATACGACGACGTGGCCATCGTCCTGATGGACATCATGATGCCGGAACTGGACGGCAACGCGACCATCTCCGCCATTCGCGCAATGGAACGCTATGCCGACCTGCCGGTCATCGCGGTAACCGCAAAGGCGATGAAGGGCGACCGCGAGAAATCGCTCGCCTCAGGTGCGACCGATTACGTGACAAAGCCGGTGGACACCGAGCACCTCATCCGCCTGATCGCCTACTACCTGGGCGTATCCGGCGAATAGAAGCAGCCAGCCCACATACCAGCACAAACCCAGCCACACAGCACCGGGATTGGGGCTTGACTTCGGGTGCGAGGTGCTACCCCTAGCGGAAGAGGCCGGGCGCTTTTCAGCCCGGCCTCTTCCGGTTGACCAGTGCCTCGCAAGGGCGCCGAAGTCAAGCCCATCCCCGTCGACGCGAAGGGGCGATGACAAACCGAAGCTCGGCTCAAGTCTTCGGGCCCAAAGCCAGCCACCGCATTGGTGACGGACCGGGCCCCCAAATCAGTGGGCGGAATCCACGGCTTCCTGCACAGCGGCGTCCACCGAGGCGTGCAGACTCAGCACCTCAGCCACGTCAGCCAGCTCGAACAACCGCCGAACCGGCCCCTGGGCGGCCGCGATCCGCAACTGCCCGCCCCCCTCGGCCAGCCGCCGGTGCCAGTCCAGCACCAGGGCCAGCCCGGTGGAGTCCATGAACGCGAGCTGAGAAAGGTCCAGCACGGCGTGCGACCCGGTGACGTCCGCGTCCAACCGGGCGGACAACACGGGCACGGTATCGATGTCCAGTTCCCCGGCGACGGCGAGCACTCGCCATCCCCGCTGGACCTCGCTGCCGACGTTGAGCTCCATCGTCGCCGTTCCTTCCGCCACGCCCGACTCGTGCGACTTCGTGCGACCCAAATCGTGCAGCACGACGTCCGGGCATGCGACCACCGGGGGGCTGAAAGATCCGAACGACCCGCCGGATGTGCGACTATGCGCCTGTGCTGAACGACCCACTGGCAGAGGTGCGCGTGACCCTGAGCGCCGAGGGTGGCTCGTGCGCACGTGCCCGTCAGGTGGTGCGCGAGGCCGCTGCCTCCTGGGACCTCACGGACGACCTGACCGACGACGCCCAGCTCGTCGTCACGGAACTGGTGTCCAACGGCATCGACCACGGTGAGGGCCCCATCACGCTGACGGTCAGTCGCACGGCCGCGGGCATGCTCGTCGAGGTGCACGACGAGTCGACGCAGCTGCCCCAGCTCAGACCTGTGGACCCGACGAGCGCGCGCGGGCGCGGTATGCAGCTCGTGAAGGCGCTGAGCGTTCGCTGGGGCACTACGCCGCGGAACGACGGAAAAGTGGTCTGGGCGCAACTGGAAGCGTGAAAACGGGGTACCTGAGCCCCTATGACAGCCACACCGCCCGATCCCGATCCGCTGCGCACTCCCGGGCTCGAACCCGGAGGGGGCGTCCGGCCGGGTGACACACCGCCGGAATCAGGGCAGACCTCGGGTCTGTCGCACCACGAACCGAAACCACCTGGGAACACCACGACCCGCGTCGTGATCGGTCTCATCCTGTTGTTCGCACTGCTGGTGGCCGCGATGCTGCTGACCAAGGCGTTTCTCCTGGTCTGACACAACACCGGGCACAACGTCCGCAGCGCTTCAGGTTGTGGTCGTCCGTCGATGGCGCGTACGGTCGGTGCGGACGGGAGTCCTCATGAACCAACTTCGCCAGAGAACCACCTACGTCCAGTCCATTCCGATCGTCGCGCTCACCGGCGAGATCGACATGATGTCCTCGGCCCCGGTGACCAGCAGACTCGCCGAGTTGCTCGACCACAAGCCGCCCGCGCTCGTCGTGGACCTGCGGGAAGTGCGCTTCTTCGGATCCGAGGGGATTCGCGCGCTCGTCGAGACCCAGCAGCAGGCGGACGAGCTCGGCATCAAGTTCGGCGTCGTCAGCGACAGCAGGATCGTCCTGCGCCCGCTGCAGATGACCGCCGTGGACCAGTTGCTGTTGCTGTTCAACGACGTCGACGACGCCGTGACCGCGCTGAGCGGCTGAACCACCCGCGGACGGTCTTCAGGCCGCTGACGAGCTGCGCGCCCGAGAGCGCTCCACCAGCGAGAGCAGCAGGCCTTCCTTGGTGGACCACGGCGAGATGTCCACGACGTCGTGGCCGGACACCTTCATCAGACCCTCCGCGACCACCGCGCCCGCCAGCGACTGCTGGGCCCGGTGGCGCGAGATCCCCGGTAGGGCCGCGCGTTCGCGCACCGAGAGCTTCGCGAGACGCGGGATCCACTTCTCCAGGTCCTTCAACCGCAACTGGCGCGGCGCGTAGACGTCGTTGCGCGCGCCGGCGAGGCGCGCGAGCTGTTCGAACACCTTCGAGCAGCCGACCGCGCGAGCGCTCTCACTCGGCGGGAAGGCCGCCGCGAGTCTCTCGGCGATCTCCACGCGCATGTCCGCCACGGTGAGGCCGGCGCGGGTCAACGTCCTCGCCCCCAAAGGCAACGACACGGCCCGGTCGGGTTCGGCACCGGAGCCCGCGGCGAGTTCGACGGTGCCGCCGCCGACGTCCAGCACGACCATCGGTCCGGCGCCGAAACCGAACCAGTGCCGGGCCGCCAGGTACGACAGGCGGGCTTCTTCCTTGCCGGACAACACCTTCAGCTCGACGCCGGTGCGGCGCGCGACCTTGCGGATGACCTCGTCGACGTTCGACGAGTCACGCACGGACGAGGTCGCGAAGGGCAGGAACGGGACGTCGCCCGCCTTCTTGCGGGCGGCGAGGACGGCGGCGCTCAGGGAGTCGACGCCGGCCCCGCTGATCGCTCCGCGGGCGTCGATCTCCCGGTCCAGCCTCAGCCGGACCTTGTGCGACAGCAGCGGACGCGTCAGGTCTCGTTCCACGACCACCAGGTGCGCACTGAAGCACCCCACGTCCAGAACTCCGACCGACATCCGCCACCTTCCCTTCTCTCAAGTGTTCTTTACCTCATCGGCGGCCATTGTGCGCAATTGAGCCTCCGATCGAGCAAGGTTCGCTCGATGAGATGCGTTACAGTCACCGAATGTCACTGGCGGAGATACCTTCCCGGCTCGAACGCGCCCTCGGCAAGGCTGAATCCGGCGTGATCGTCCTCGCGGTGGACGGTCTCTCCTCGGACGTGGCCAAACAGTCCTGGTTGTCCGCCTCCGTCTCCACGCTGTCCTCGACGGTGCCGTCGACGACGGCGACGGCGTTGCTGACCTCGTTGACCGGTGTTCCCGCCGACGTCCACCGCGTCCCGGGAACGGTGTACCGCAACGGATCCGGGCTCGTGCACGCCGTCAACGGCGCGCCGGCGATCCCGGACCTGCCCACCGTGCTGGAACGGCACGGCGCGACCGCGCTGGCCCGCGAACTCGACCACCTCGAAGGCACCTGGGCCCGGGCCCTGCTGCGAGGAACGACCCGAGTACCCGCTCCCGCCCCGCACAAACTCGCCGCCCAGGCCGAGGATCCGCCGCTGCTCGTCGCGAACGTCGTGGCGGACCTCGACAAGGCGCTCAAGGACGCCACGTTCCTGTGGACCTACGTCAACATCTCCGACCACGTGCACCGCAACGGCTACGACGAGTCGGTGCACGAGGCGATGCTGCGACTGGACGCGCACGCCACCCGGTGGGCGACGGCCGGATGGACCGTCATCGCGCACTCGGACCACGGCATGATCGCGGTCGACCCCGATCCGGACCTCGTCGAGGCGTGGGACGCGATCGTGCGCGAGGAGTGCGTGATCCCCTCCGGCGGCGCTGGCCGGATGCGCTGGCTCTACCCGAAAGCCGACCGGATGGAAGCCGTTTTCGACCGTGTGGCAACGACTCTGGGCGACTCGGCGACCGTGCACCACGCCACCGACCTCGGGCTGCCGCAGCCGGAGGCGGGCCCGGTCGTGGCGGTGGCGGCGTCGCCGCGCTTCCCGCTGCCCGACCCGTCGGTGAAGTTCGAGCACGGTGGCCTGAGCCGCGACGAGATCGACGTCCCCTTCGCCGTCTGGCAGGCCGTGCGGTGACGGTGTGCACGTCGAGTTCTCCAGCAGCACAAGGGAAACAGATGCCGCCGAAGGGGACGCGGTGGTGCGCCGCGCGGGTGCGCCGGTGTTCTACCGGCACGCGTACGTCAGCGCCTGCGAACGGTCGCCGCTGACCGCGGTCGAGGGTTCGCGTACTTCGTCGTGAAGGACGGCGGCAGACCGGTCGCCGTCACGCCCGCCTACCTCCAGTCGGCCGCGAACCCGTTGCGCCGCCTGCACGAGGCCTATCCGGAGGCCGTCGGCCAGCGCGCCCTGCTGAGCCACACCTGCGCGCTGGTGCGGGTTCGTGAACGTCCAGCGCGGCACCGGCTTCTCGCAGGCGCTCACCGCCGCCGGACCCCCGCCCGGCACCTGACCGGTCGCTGGGCGGCGCACCCCACCACGTACCAGCGCTACCTCGCGGGCCCCGGCCTGCGCGCCAGGGCGAACGTGCGGCGCAACCACCGCAGGGCGGCCGAAGCGGGCGCTCCCGGTCGACCACGCCGCGATGGACGAACTCACCCTGCTGTGCGTCAAGACCGCGAGCCGGTTCGAGAACAACGGCTACCACCCCGGCGAGGCGTTCACGAAGTTCGTGACGCGACTGGGCGACCTGGCCCACGTGATCGAGGTGCGCCGGCGCGGCAGGCTCGTCGCGTCCGGCGTCCGGCGTTCGCCTGACCGACGAGACCCGCTTCCACACCTAAACCTGCGGCGCCGACCACGCGGTGGACGGCAACCACAGCCCCTGCGGCGTGCTGTTCGCCGAGCCGGTCCGGCACGGCCTGCGGCCCCGCCATGTGGACGCAGTGCTGATCCGCACCTGAACAGCGCATTGTTCACAAGGATGAACAATGCGATTTACAACGTCGGATTCCTGCGGTTTCACGTACGTGACGCAGCCCTTTAGGCCAGGTCAGCGCCTTGCACAAGACAGAGGAATCAATTTTTAACGGACCTTTACAGGCGTTGATCCGATCTGCCACTGTGGCGCCGGGCGCACGGCACAAATGAAAGGGACTGGACGGTCTCGTGAATCTGTCTCGACGCACCCTTCTGGCGTCCGCAGCAGCCACTCCCCTGCTCACCGGAGCAGGCCTGACGCTCGGCGCGGGCGAAGCCGCCGCCTCGCCCGCGACCCTCCGCGCGGCCCTCGACTACGGCAACGCCAAGCTCAAGGCCGTCGCGCCCGGCATCACCTCGTTCCCGGAGATCACCAGGGCCGAGAAGTGGACCTACGTCGCCGACGGCGGCTGGATCGGCGGCTTCTGGCCGGGCACGCTGTGGCTCGCGCACCTCGACAGCGGCGACGCGCAGTTCCGCTCGCTCGCCGAGGCCGCAGGCGACCGGCTGGCTCCGCGCCGGCTCCAGCCGCGCGACCACGACCTGGGTTTCCTCTTCTACCCGTCGTGGGTCACCGCGTACCGGCTGACCGGCGGCACCAAGTGGCGCGACGGCGCGATCGACGCCGCGAACACGCTGATCCAGCGCTGGAACGCCACCGGCAGGTTCATCCGCGCGTGGGGCGCGCTCGGCACCCCGGGCAACGCGGGCCGCGTCATCATCGACACGATGATGAACCTGGACCTGCTCGCGTTCGCGACCGAGCAGACCGGCGACCGCAAGTTCCTCGACATCGCGATCGCGCACGCCAGGACCACCCAGACGCACTTCGTCCGCGCGGACGGTTCGACGCCGCACGTGTTCGACTTCAACCCGGACACCGGCGCGCCCATCGGCCCGAACACCGTGCAGGGCTACAGCCCGACGTCGTGCTGGGCGCGCGGCCAGGCGTGGGGCATCTACGGCTTCACGACGATGTACCGCCGCACGGGCCTGCGCGAGTTCCGCGACACCGCGCGCAAGCTCTCGGACTACGCCCTGTCGGTGCTCACCCCGGACGGCGTTCCGGTGTGGGACTACCGCTCCCCGTTGGGCGTCAACGACATCAAGGACTCGTCGGCGGGCGCGATCATGGCGTGCGGCCTGCTCGACCTGGCCAAGGCCACCGGTACGACGCGCTACCACGACCGGGCGTTGAAGATCCTCGACGGCCTGGTCACGACGTGCCTGACCACCAGGTCGACCCGCGCCGAGGCGATCCTGGCCCGCGGCACCCGCAACCGCCCGTCCGAGGACGGGGTGGAGATCTCACTGCCCTACGGCGACTACTACCTGTACGAGGCGATCCTGCGGGTGCTCAAGCCGACGCAGATCGCCAGGGCCATCGGCCTGTAGGCCCTACTGCTCGATCACCTTCGCCGTCGGCCCGTCGGTCCAGGTCGCTTCCAGCCTGGACAACCGGCCGGCGGCGTTGGTGAAGTTCACCACCAGCGGCCCGCCTGGCTGTTCCACCTTCACCGCGTAGCCGTCCGCGGGCGTGGCCGACAGCGCCTGCACGCCCTGCGGCCGGTAGCGCACGACCACGTCCCCGCCGCGCAGGTGGAACGCGTGCACATATGACCCGTCCGCCTGCCATTCCCCCTGCGGAGATTGAGCCGAGGTGGGACGCGCATCCGTACTACTGGGAGGAGCCGGAACAGTTGTCGTGACCACAGGAGGCCTGGTGGAAGAAGGCGTGACAGGCGGCGGAGTGTCGACGGAGCCGCCGGGTTCGGGAACCTCGACGCTGATCGACGTGATGGTCGGCAGCGGCAGCACGGCGGAACTCGCCGTGCCCAGGGCGCCGAAGTCCGCGGCCGGGGCGGGTTCCATCGCCCACCGGATGCCGAACCAGGACAGGCCGATGGCGACCGTGGTCACCAGTGCCCAGGCGACCAGGTATCCGACCGACCGTCTCACTGCGGCAATCCTCCTGTAGCGGCTCATGGCATCAGTACTGCTGGTCGAAGACGACCCGGTGGTGCGAGCGGCGGTCACGCGCGCTCTCACCGGCCAGGGCCACATCGTGCACGGTGTCGCGCTCGCGATCGAGGCTTTGCGGGAAGTCACCGCCAACAGCTACGACGTCGTGGTGCTCGACCTCGGGCTGCCCGACCTCGACGGCGGTGACGCGCTGCGGATGATCCGAGGCGTCACGAACACCCCCGTCGTCATCGCGACCGCCCGCGACGACGACACCGAGATCGTCCGGCTGCTCAACGCGGGCGCGGACGACTACCTCGTCAAACCGTTCTCCAGCGAGATCCTGGAAGCGCGGCTGCAGGCGGTGCTGCGCCGCGCGCGGGACAGCAAGCAGCTCGTGGTCGGCGGCCTGGAGATCGACGTCACCCTCCGCAGGGCCACTGTGGACGGCCAGGAGCTCTCCTTGACGCACAAGGAGTTCGAACTGCTCTCCTACCTCGCGGCACGGCAGGGGGACGTGGTGCCGCGGGCGGAGATCCTGGCGAGCCTGTGGCCGTCCAACCGCGACGACCAGACGCTCGACGTCCACCTGTCCTGGCTGCGCCGCAAGCTCGGTGAACGGGCCGCGCAGCCCCGTTATCTGCACACGGTGCGAGGAGTCGGCGTGCGTCTGGTCGACCCGAGATGAGGCGGTCACTGGTGCTGGTCGCTCTCGCGGCGACCAGCATGGTGGCCCTGGCGTTCCTCGTCCCGCTCGCGATCGTCGTCAAGGACTCCGCGTACAGCCGTGCCCTGAGCGAGGCCGAGAAGCAGGCCAACCAGATGACGCCGGCGTTGCTGATCACCCGCAAGCCGCAGGAGGTCCGGCAGGCGATCAGGTTCACCCGCTACGGCGGGCAGGGCCGGCTGGCCGTGCACCTGAGCGCCCCGGCGGACACCCTCGGCACCTCGCACATCACGGCCCTGGACCTGGAGGAGGCGCAGAAGCTCGCCAGGGCGTCCACGGTCGAACGGCCTGATGGCGTGGCCTATCTGCAACCGCTGGCCACCGGCGAGAGCATCGTGATCGTCGAGGCGTTCGTGCCGAACGAGCAGCTCACGCACGGCGTGATCGGCACGTGGGGTGTCCTCGCGGGCGTCGCCGTCGGCCTGGTCGCCGGGTCGGTGCTCGTCGCCGACCGCCTGGGCGCGCGGGCCGTGCGGGCCACCCGCGGCCTCGCCGAGGCCGCGCGCCGGATGGGCCAGGGAGACCTCACGGTCCGCGTCCCGGTGAAGGGGCCGCCGGAGGTCAAGGAGGCCGGCAAGGCCTTCAACGCCATGGCCGAACGCGTCCGGCACCTGCTCGCCGCCGAACGCGAGGTGGTCGCCGACCTCTCGCACCGCCTCAGAACGCCTCTCACGGCCCTCCTCCTGGACGCGGACGCGCTCGGGAGTGGTCCGGGCGCGGATCGCGTCCGAGAGGCCGTCCAGGGCCTGGAGAGGGAGGTCGACGAGATCATCAAGGCCGCTCGTTCCGGTCTGCGGCCCGACGAGGGCGGCACCGACGCGGCCGGGGTGGTGCGCGACCGGCTGGTGTTCTGGTCCGCGCTCGCCGACGACCAGGAACGGCCGTGGACCGTGCGCGGCGCCGACCGGCCCGCCCCGGTGCCGCTCGCCCGCACCGACCTCGCGGCCGCGCTGGACGCGTTGCTGGGCAACGTCTTCCGCTACACGCCGGAAGGCACCCGGTTCGCCGTGACGCTGGTGCACCAGGCCGATCTGGTGGCGTTGGTGGTCGAGGACGCGGGGCCGGGCATCGCGGACACCGAACGCGCCGTGCGGCGCGGGGCCAGCGGTGGCGGGTCCACCGGGCTGGGGCTCGACATCGCCCGCCGGGCCGCGGAACGCACGGGAGGGTCGCTCCACGTCGATCGCGGTCCGTTGGGCGGTGCACGCGTGCAATTGAGGCTCCGGAGGGTCTGAGTGCGGCCCGGTCAGGGCTTGCTTGCCAGGGGCCGGTGACGAACACCGCCGGCGGCGCGGACCGTGGGACGGGTCCGACGCCGCCGGCGGGCACCGGCCGGCCGCGCGGCACCGCTGCCGCACCACCGAGTCCCGAGCAGGAGGGAGGAACCCGATGAGCAGTGCGCGCATTGCCTTCCCACACCGGTGTAACGAGGTGGATCAGCCGGGGCTCTCGGCGCCAGGTGTGGGGACCGGCGTATTCAGTGGGTCTTGGGTTTCTGCGATCTGACATGAAGTTAGCCGACCCCTGATCGTCGCCCATCCACCGTTCAGACGATTAATCGGTCTTAAATTTGCTTAAGTTCGCCCGGTCGGTCGTCCGCGACTTGAGTCGATTTAAGATTTCCTCCCGGCGAAATCACGGTTGAAGTTCCGCGAGAACCACCGGCTGAACCCGCACGCCGACGACCACTTCGCCGGCTCTTCCCCCACGACGAGCAACCACCCACGACATCGCGGCACCGGCAGCCCGCCGGCCCGGCCGAGGCCGCGGAGATCGCCTACGCCCCGCGCGGCGCGGGCGCGGCGCCTGAACGTGAACGCCGAGGTCAGAACATTCACGAACACCTCCGGCCGACCCGCCTGCACGTCCACGGCCCCGACCGACGGCGGCGTGAACACCGGCTATCAGTTCGCCCGGAAGCGATGCTGACCCACGACGATCACCCTGAGGGCCCGGCGCTATACTCACAGTGAGCGTCGGGCCCTCTCGTCGTGACCCGGACGTGACTTTTGACGGGTGAGTCAACCAGGGCATTGCTTCCCGCGTATACCCATGTAGATTCCCGCTCACCGTGACGGCCATTCGGGTGACCGTCTCGGCTCGCGCGCCGCACGCGAAACGGAGGCAGCATGCAGGCGAACGCCCAGACCGCCCAGGTCGACGACCTGACACTCATCGCGCTGCCCACCGCGGTGAACTGCGCGGATCTGTTCGTGCGCTTCACCCTGGGTGAATGGCGCCTGCGGAACATGACCGCGGAGTGCTCGGCCGTCGCCTGCGCGCTGGTCGAGGCCGCCGTGGAGTCGGCCGATCCCAAGACGTCGCGGCTCATCACGCTGCGACTGCGACTCAGTGGCGACTACCTGGTCGTCGAGTTGGAGGCCGCGCGGTTCATCATGCCGCCGACCTCCCCCGACCTGCGCACCGGCGAACTCCAGCTGGCCGGCGGCATCAAGCTCATCTGGTGCGAACTGGCGCTGCCGACCGGCGTGAACGCGAACGCGGTGCCGCTGCCGCGCCGCGAGAAGCGCCGTTCCCCGGCGGCCGAGGCGCTGGGCGACGAGCCGGACGTCGATCCGGAGCTCATCCAGCGCATCCTGTTCGGCCTCGGTGGCTCGATGGGCAACGGTCAGCGCTAGATCTTCCCGCTTCACCCGCAAGGGCGCGTCCATCAGTGGACGCGCCCTTCGTGTGTTCTGCGGTTGTCGCGGTGGACGCTTCACGAATCGAGTTCCGGAACACCGCCCGGCTCTTGGCCGTTCGAGGCGTGTCGGATTCGCGCGCGAGTTCCAGCATCAGGTTTCTTGATGTCGTTTTGACGGCACTGACGGCGATTCACCGACGCGTGCCGCCTGAACCACGTTGCCCCAGTGACCGATCGACCGCGAAAAGTGACGAACAATCGATCCGCATTCACCGGCGCGGACGTCCGGTGATGTTGCTCTGGTTGGTGGACGGTTCGTCAACATCCTTTCCGATACGGTCTCGTACCACGCCGCCCGCCCGAACGTCGTCGCACATTCGGAAAGGCATTCCCATGATCAGTGTGCTGGCCGCAGCCGGCCTGGCTCTGTCCACCGTCGTCGTTCCCCCGGTCGCGGACCCGCCCCCGACGGGCCAGATCACCATCGACGTCGTCACGGTCAACGGCTCCGGGTGCCGCATCGGCACCGCCGCCGTCGCCGTCTCCCCCGACAACAAGGCGTTCACCGTCACCTACAGCGACTACCTGGCGCAGGTGGGCCCGGATTCACGGCCGACCGATTTCCGGAAGAACTGCCAGCTGAACCTGAAGGTCAACGTTCCCGGCGGGTTCACGTTCGGCATCGCCCAGGCCGACTACAGAGGTTTCGCCCACCTGGAACGCGGGGCCAGGGGAACCCAGAAGGCCAGCTACTACTTCCAGGGGATGTCCGACACCGACCAGCGCACCAAGACCTGGAACGGCGCGCTGAGCGACGACTGGCAGGTCACGCACAAGACGGACGTCGCGTCGATCATCTACCACCCGTGCGGCGCGAAGCGGAACTTCAACATCAACACGGAGCTGCGCGTCGACAAGGGCACCTCCGACCCGAAGAAGACCAGCTTCATGGCGATGGACTCGACCGACGGCTCGATCGAGACCATCTACCACTTCGCGTGGAAGAAGTGTCCGAAGTAGTCACTCCGCACTGACTGCTCTTGCGCTGAAGGCCCTTGCACAGCGAGGCCGGAGCCCGTGCCGGCTCCGGCCTCGCTGTTCTGTTCGGGCGGAACCTCAGATGTTCTGGTTCGCGAAGCCCTTGGTCGCGATCTTCGACAGCATCCCCTGCCACACGGAGGTGCTGGTGTGCGGGTCACCGGTCACGCCGAGCGCGGACTTGAGGCCGTTGAACGCGGACTGCGTGTTCGGCCCCCAGATGCCGTCGATCGCGAGCCCGGCCCCGCGGAAGTTGTTGCAGGTGCCCTGCACGAACTTGGTGTCCGCCTCGGAGTCCTTGAGCACGCGCACCGGCATGCCGCCGAAGTCGGCGTGGATGTGGTCGCGGTGGTCGGCGTTGTACCAGCCGTCCAGCACGTACCGGAACCGGCGGCGGCACACCGCTTCCGTTGCCAGGTAACGCTTGCGCAGCGCGGCCGTGCCCGACGCGTGGTGCTGGTCGAGCGGCGAGGTGACGTTGCCGTTGGACCACCGCACGTGGTCGAGGTCCATCGCCGTGCCGGCCCCGTGCTGCCCGGCCTTGTTGACGTAGAAGCCCGCGGACACGATGTAGCTGATCGAGCCGTAGCCCGACGACAGCGACCGCAGGTCCCGGATCCAGGCGACGAGGGCGTTGTAGAACGCGTCGGTGGCCTGCCAGTTGCGCGCGGTCGTGTTGCCGCGGTTGGAACGCCAGTAGTAGACGGGCGTGCCGTCGATCTTCTGGAACGTCATCATCGCCAGGGCGCCGACCTCGGAGGCCTGGATCTCGGCAGGCGTGTGCTGGTCGGCGGAACGGGCGGGGTCGGGTGAGGCGCCGGGGCCGGGGGCGGCGTTGGCCAGGGCCGGTGCGATGGTGGACAGGCCCGCGAGTCCGGCTACGGCTGCCGCGCCCGTGACGAAGCCGCGCCTGGTGACGTTGTTCTCGAACACCCCAGTACTCCCTCTGTGTCCTGGCCGGGGGTGGCAGGAGGAAGGGCCTGTCTCAGCCCACCGGCCCGAGGGAGTCTAGGGATCACGGCGGGTGGGGAGGAATCGGCGCTGAGCTGGGATTTTCCTCCGCCTTTACCGGCAGGGCCAGCCCTGGGACCGGTTCAGCGGTCGGCACCGGTTCCCTCGATCGGACCTGTCCGGCCGCCACCGCGCGCAGGGCCGGGACGGCGGTCACCTCGTGTTCACGACCGCGGTCGGGCCTGGCGTTCGGCGCAGTGCCGCTCAGCTCTCGGCTGCCCTGCGCGAGCCTGCGTCAGTGGACTGCGCCCAGCACCCTGATCAGGCTCTTCTCCGTGTCCGTGCCCAGCTTCTCCATCGCCAGCTTCGCCACCGGCGCGCCCAGCTTCGCGACGCCGTTGAACTCCACGTGCGCGTGGTAGCCGATCCTCGTCGTACCCGGTGCCGGGCCCGGCGTGATCGAGATGTCGTCGGTCGAGGTCGCGGTGTCGTTGCGACCCACGAACTGCAGGCCCGCCGAGTCGTCGCGGGTGAGTTCGTAGACCAGTTCGGTCTTGCGGCCCAGGAACTGGGAGACGTTGCGCCAGCGCGAGCCGACGACCACCGGACCGGTGTCCAGGCGCGTGCAGGTGACGGTGCCCGGGTCCCATTGTTCGGTGCGGGCGAAGTCGCGGAGGTACTCGGCCACGCCCTCCGGGGTGGTGGCAACGGTGAAGGTGCGTTCCACGTCCACACCGGACACGTGCGGGGAGTTGAACGCCTTGGGGGCGAGGCCCAGGCGGTACTGGTCCACGAGGGCCGCCTGGCTCTCGGCTCGGGCGGCGAGGCGCTGGAGGCGGGTTTCGTCGAAGCTGTTCAGGCGCAGGAGGGTGCGCCAGAGGGCGGCCTTGCCCTCGATGCCGACGCGGAGGGTCTCCAGTTCCAGGACGTCGCTCAGCGGGGAGCGGCCGAGGAGCCTGCCGTTCAGCTTGAGGCGGCCCGCCTTCTCGGCCAGCCAGCCGAGAGCTTCCTTGTGCGGGCGGGATTCGACGCCTGCCGCGCGCATGAAGTCGAGCAGTTCCTTGCGGTCGGCGTCGATGTCGTCGGCCAGCACGCGCAGTTCGGGGTGGGTGCGGCTGATGCGGCGGGCCAGTTCTGTGCCCGCCGCGGCGCCGGCCAGGTGGTCGTTGAGGTAGATGCCCAGCAGCTCGGTGTTCACGAAGACCGAATACCCACCGTCAAACGTGCTAAGGGCCTGCGGGGCCCAGCTGGTAGCCCTGGTTCCAGAGGGTTTTGATGACCAGGCCGAGCGGGGCTATGCGCCTGCGCAGGCGCATTATGTGCAGGTGCAGGGCGTTGCTGGTGTCGCCGTCCTTGGTCGGAAGGCACTGCAGCAGGTCCTCGCGCGTGGTGAGGGAGCGGAAGCGGCGCAGCAGTTCGGCGAACAGCGCTCGTTCGGTCGGGGAGAGGACCACCGAGCGCGTGCGGAACCGCAGGATGCCGGACATGTCCAGTTCCGGGACGGCGTAGCGGGCCGCGCGAGCCCTGAGCATGGCTATGCGCACGGCCAGGTCCTGATGCGGGACCGGCGCGCGGACCCAGTCCTCGCGCATGTCCGTGAGGACCGGGGCCGGGGCGTTCTTCTCCAGCACCAGCAGGCACAGCGTCCCGCTGCGGTGGCACGCCTCTCTCGCCGCCGCGTCCACGGGCCAGCGCACGACCTCGACGGGCAGTTGGTTCACCAGGTTCGACATCTGTCCACTTCCGCTTGTCCACCACGGAGAGAACCGAACCAGCCTTCGGCTTCCGTCTGGACGCTAGAGGTGGCCGCTATTTCCGCACTATCGCGCGCATGGGCTCGAGGATGATCGGCTGGGCGCGCCGGCCGGTGACCAGGTTCCAGCCCCACTGGGTCAGCACGGCGAGGCGGTTGCGCCAACCCACCAGGAACGCGATGTGCACGCCTGCCCACGCGGCCTTGCCGATGATCCCCTTGAGCCGCAGCTTCTTGATGTCCGCGACGGCGTCACCGGGCGAGATCGTGGCCATCGTGCCGAGGTCGAGGTAGCGGAACGGCTTGGCGCGCCGCCCGCTCAGCCGGGCCTTGATGACGCGGGCGACGTGATGTCCCTCCTGCAGCGCGGGCTCGGCGATGCCCGGCAGGTCGTCGACGTTGGCCATGTCGCCGAGCGCGAACACGTCGTCGGTGACCGAGCAGTCGGCGGGGTTCACGACGATCCGGCCCTTGCGGTCGGTCTCGGCACCGGTCGCCTCGGCGAGCGCGCGGGCCAGCGGCGACGCCTGGACGCCGGCGGCCCAGATGATCGTGCGCGCCTCGACGCGGTCGCCGTCCTTGGTGGTCAGGCCCTCGGCATCGATGCTGTCGACCATCGCGCTGGTCATCACGGTGACGCCGAGCCGTTCGAGCTTCACGCGCGCGTGCTCGCGCAGTTCGGCGGAGAACGGCGGCAGCACGTGCGGCACGGCGTCGAGCAACGTGATCCGCACGTCACGCGGGTCGATCTCGCGGAACTGGCCCTTCAACGCCCTGCGCGCGAGGTCCGCGATCTGCCCGGCCAGTTCCACACCGGTCGGTCCGGCCCCCACGACGGCGAACGAGAGCCACTGCTTCGGGTCGTCGGCCACCACGGCCGTCTCGAACGCCCTGAGCAGCTTCGACCGCAGGTCGACGGCCTGTTCGAGGGTCTTCATCGGCGGCGCGGACTCGGCCCACTGGTCGTTGCCGAAGTAGCTGTCGCGCGACCCCGCCGCCACGACCAGCGTGTCGTACTCGACGTGCCGCGAGGTGCCGTCCGGCAGGTCGACGAGCACGCGCTTGGCGGCCGTGTCGAACCCCGTGACCTCGCCGAGCAGGACGTGGGCGTTGCGCTGCCTGCGCAGGATCGCCCGGAACGCCGGCGCGATGTCACCGGCGGGCAGCAACGCCGTCGCCACCTGGTAGAGCAACGGCTGGAACAGGTGGTGGTTGGTGCGGTCGACCAGGGTGACCTGGACGTCCGCGCGCTTGAGGCCGCGGACCACGCCCAGCCCGCCGAACCCACCTCCGACAACGACGACGCGGTGCTTGTTCATGCCCCTCGCATACCCGCCCGGGGCGAGGACTATCCGGACGCGGGGAGAGACGTGCCCGAGTCGCATCCCTGCGGGAAGCCACGACTGGCCGGACGTGCCCGAGTCGCACACCCGCGGAAAGCCACGACTGGCCGGACGTGCCCGAGTCGCACACCCGCGGAAAGCCACGACTGGCCGGACGTGCGCGGGCCGCATACCCGCGCCTGCTCGGGGTAACCGCGCGCCATGACCACCACCGCCGACCAGTCCCTCTGGCTCACCGCCCTCCCGGCGGAACCCCGCCCACCGCTCACCGGCGAGCACTCCTTCGACGTGGCCGTGGTCGGCGGCGGCATCACCGGCCTGACCACCGCGCTGCTGCTCAAGCGCCGCGGCCTGAGCGTCGCGGTGCTCGAGGCCGACCGGGTGGCGTCCGGCGTGTCCGGCAACAACACCGCCAAGGTCACCGCCCTCCAGTCCACTGTGTACTCGCAGATCCGCGGCAGGCACGGCCTCGGTGCCGCCGTCGACTACGCCGCCGCGTCCGTCGCAGCCGTCGCCCGGGTCGCCGAACTGGCGGACGGCATCGACTGCGACCTGCGCCGCTCCCCCGCCGTCACGTACGCCTACACCGAGGAGGAGGCCGGCGACGTCGCGAAGGAGCTGATCAACGCCCGGCACGCCGGTCTGCCGGTGCGTGAGGGCAAGAACGTCGACCTGCCGTTCCCCGTGCACGCGGCGGTCTGGCTCGACGACCAGATCGCCCTGCACCCGGTGAAGTACCTGCGGGGCCTCGCGGAGCAGGTCGACGGCGACGGCAGCCGGATCTTCGAGCACAGCCGGGTCACCGACGTCAGCGGGCACGTGGTGTCCACAGAGGACGGAAGTGTCACGGCCGGGAAGATCGTGATCGCCACCCACTACCCGACCCTGGACCGCGGTCTGTACTTCGCGCGCCTCGAACTCACCCGCGCGTACTGCATCGCGGCCCGTGTGCACGCACCCACGCAAGCGCTCGCGATCAGCACCGGCAGCCCGTCCTGGTCGATCTCGGCGCACGAGGACAAGCTGATCCTCGCCGGGCAGAGCCACGCGACCGGCAAGACCGCCGTGGAACCGTTCCGCAGGCTCGAGGACTTCGCGCGCCGGCACTGGCAGGTCGAGGAGATCACCCACCGCTGGTCGGCGCAGGACCCGACGGCCTACGACCACCTGCCGATGATCGGTAGCTACACCCCGGGCAACACCACGGTCTACACCGCCACCGGCTACATGAAGTGGGGCCTCACCAGCGGCACGTTCGCGGCCGGGCTGCTCGCGGACCTGGTGACGGACAAGCCGAACGAACTCGCCGACCGGTTCAGCCCGCACCGGGTGTCCCTGCGGTCGCTGCCGACGTTCCTGCGGAAGAACGCCGAGGTGGCGCTCGAGATGGTCGGCGACCGGGTCGTCCCCGCCGACGCCACGTCCAGCGAGAACCTGCCGCCGGGGCACGCGCACGTCATCCGCGACGGGCTCGGCAAGACCGGCGTCTACCGCGACGAGAACGGGCAGTTGCACGGCGTGTCGATGCGGTGCACGCACCTCGGTTGCCTGGTGCGGTTCAACGCCGCCGAACGCAGCTGGGACTGCCCGTGCCACGGGTCGCGGTTCGACGTCGACGGCGCGGTGCTGGAGGGACCGGCCACCCGGCCCCTCCCTCGCAAGGAAGCCCGTTGACGGCTCGGAACCCTTGCCGGGCAAGGGTTCCGAGCCATCCGGCTAGCTCTTCGCGACGAGCGTCAGCACGTCGTACTTCGCGACCGACTCGCCCTTCTGGTTCGTGACGTCGGCGTCCCAGCGGACCTCGCCGTACTCCTGGTCCTCGCGCGGCGTGATCTGCTTGGCCGTCAGCGTCACCGTCAGCTGGTCGCCGGGGAACGTCGGCGTGACGAACCGCAGGTTCTCCAGGCCGTAGTTCGCGAGCACCGGACCGGGCTCCGGCGACACGAAGAGGCCCGCCGCGAACGACACCACCAGGTAGCCGTGCGCGACGCGGCCGCCGAAGAACGGGTTGGCCGCGGCGGCCTCCTCGTCCATGTGCGCGTAGAAGGTGTCGCCGGTGAACGACGCGAAGTGCTCGATGTCCTCCATCGTCACCTCGCGCGGGCCCGCCGTGACGGTGTCACCGATCTTCAACTCGGCCAGCGTCTTGCGGAACGGGTGCACGGCGTCCTCGGTCCGGGGCGCACCGGTGACCCAGCGGTTCGTGATGGCGCCCAACGCGCGCGGGCTGCCCTGCACGGCCGTGCGCTGCATGTGGTGCAGCACGCCGCGCATGCCGCCCATCTCCTCACCGCCGCCGGCACGACCAGGACCGCCGTGCACGAGCATCGGCAGCGGCGAGCCGTGGCCCGTCGACTCCCCGGCGTCCTCGCGGTCGAGCACCAGCAACCGGCCGTGCCACGGCGCCGCGCCGATCACGACGTCGCGCACGAAGTCGGTGTCGGCGGAGACGATCGAGCCGACCAGCGACCCGGCGCCGCGGGCGGCCAGGTCGACGGCGTCGTCCACGCTGGAGTACGGCATCAGCGTCGACACCGGCCCGAACGCCTCGACCTCGTGCGGCTGCACGGCGTCGGCGGCGGCGCGGAGCAGCATCGGCGACATGAACGCGCCACGCTCGGCGTCGGCGTCCACAAGCGACAGAGCACCGTCGCCGTAGACGACGGAAGCGCTCTCCCGCAACGCCTTCAGCGACCGCTGAACCTCCTCGCGCTGCTCCAGACCGGCCAGCGCGCCCATCTTCACCGACTTGTCGGCCGGGTTGCCGATCACGACCTCGGCCAGCTTCGCCGCGGTCGCCTCGGCCACCGCGTCCATCAGCGGCGCGGGCACCAGCGCGCGCCGGATCGCCGTGCACTTCTGCCCGGCCTTGGTCGTCATCTCGGTCACGAGCTGGCCGACGAACAGGTCGAACTCGGGCGTGCCGGGCTGGGCGTCCGGGCCGAGGATCGAGCAGTTGAGCGAGTCGGCCTCGGCGTTGAACCGCACCGACGACCGGATCACGGCCTGGTGCGTGCGCAGGTGCTGGGCCGTGGAAGCCGACCCGGTGAACCCGACGAGGTCCTGCGGGGTCAGGTGGTCGAGCAGGTCGCCGGCCGAACCGCAGACCAGCTGCAACGAGCCCTCGGGCAGCAGGCCGGAGGCGAGCATCAGCTCGACCATCTTCTCGGTCACGTACGCCGTCTGGGACGCGGGCTTGATCAGCGACGGCACGCCGGCGATGAACGCGGGCGCGAACTTCTCGAGCGGCCCCCACATGGGGAAGTTGTAGGCGTTGATCTGCACCGCGACGCCTCGCAGCGGCGTGCAGATGTGCTGGCCGACGAACGTGCCGCCGCGCCCGAGCGGTTCGACCGGCCCGTCGACGAAGACCTTGTCGTTGGGCAGCTCGCGCTTGGCCTTGGACGCGTACCCGAGCAGCACGCCGAACCCGCCGTCGATGTCGATCCACGAGTCGGACCTGGTCGCACCCGAGCGCGCCGACAACGCGTACAGCTCGGCCTTGTGCTCCTTGAGGTAGAGCCCGAGCGCCTTGAGCAGCTGCGCGCGCTGGTGGAACGTGAGCTCGCGCAACGCGGGCCCGCCGACCTCGCGGCCGTACCGCAGCGCCGCGCCCATGTCGACGCCCGCCGACGAGATCCGCGCGATCTCCTCGCCCGTCACCGCGTCGTGCAACGGAGCGCCCTCGACCGTGGGCGTGTGCCACCCACCCGACACGTAGCTGCGCAGCAAGCTCATCGAGCCAACCCTTCTCGCTGGGCGCTGGATCTTCAGCGACCCGACCACCAGGCAACGTATCAGTCCCGCAGGTGGCAGGATCGGATCCGTGCGAGTGCTCCTCCCCCTCCCCGACCAGGACTTCGACGTCACCGAGGTGGCGGTGCCCTGGCGGCTGCTCACCGACGCGGGCCACGAGGTCGTCTTCGCGACCGAACGGGGCGGCGCGGCGCCCGCGGCCGATCCGCTGCTGCTGACCGGCGTCCTGTTCGGGCAGCTCGGCGCGGAGGACGAGCCCAAGGCGTTCTACCGGCAGCTGCTCGACGACCCCGGCTATCGCGCGCCGGTCGCCTGGGGGCCGGTGGTGCCGGAGGAGTTCGACGGGCTGGTCCTGCCGGGCGGGCACGCGCCGGGCATGCGGCAGTACCTGGGCTCGGCGGAACTCCAGCAGGTCGTCAAGGGGTTCTGGGCGCTGGACCGGCCCGTGGGCGCGATCTGCCACGGCGTGCTGGTGCTCGCGCGCGCCGGAGTGCTCGACGGGCGGCGGACGACGTGCCTGCCCAAGTACATGGAGCGCATGGCTTACTTCGCGACGGCGTGGCGGCGCGGGCGGTACTACCGGACGTATCCCGCGTACGTGCAGGACGAGGTCATCGCGTCGGGCGCGGTGTTCGAACGCGGGCCCGTCGAGCTCGGCAACCGGGGGACGGCCACCGACGACGGGCCCGCGTTCGTGGTGCAGGACGGCAACTACGTGTCGGCTCGCTGGCCGGGCGACGCCTACCTGTTCGCCAAGACCTTCGCCGCACTCCTCGGCTGACGGGCGCCGCCTCCGAGCGTCCGCAGATCCGATAATACGTATTACAGTCTTGTTTCAGCGCTCCGGTCGTCCTACGGTCCGAAACCACCCGGAGCGAAGGAGCACCCATGGCACCGACCCGCCGACAAGTTCTGCTGGGCACCGCGAGCGCCGCCCTGCTCGCGGGCGCGACCCCCGCCGCGGCCGCTCCGGCCGGATTCCCCGACTACCGCTACCGCAGGCTCGCCCTCGTCAAGAACGAACTGCGCTACAACCCGACCGGCGAACTGATCTTCCCCACCATCCGCGGCACGAAAGACCGGATCTCCGGCGCGCTCGCGGCCTACTACCTCTACTACGCGCCGCACGACGCACCAGGTGGCATCTGCCTGGCGTACGCGAACACGCTCGACGAGAAGTTCACCGAGTACGCCGGCAACCCGATCATCACCAGGAACTGGCCCGGCGAGTACTCGGTGTCGCACGTGTCGTCGCCGCACGCGATGTGGAACGACGACGCCAAGCGCATGTACCTGTACTTCCACGGCGAGAACACGGTCACCCGCCTCGCCAGCTCCGCCGACGGCATCCACTTCTCCTACGAGAAGGAGGTCCTGTCGACCCGCCTGCTGCCCGCCGGCACCACCGAGACCTCCTACGCCAGGGTGTTCCGGCACGACCTGCCGTCGCGGGGCGCCCGCTACGTCATGGTCTTCATGCTCAACAACACCACCAACCACCGCGACATCGGCTGGGGCTGGTCGGCCAACGCCCGCGACTGGACGTTCTCCCAGACCCCGCTGATCCGGCACCAGGACGTGGGCGCGGTCAACGTCGGCGGCCCGCACCTGCTGTTCCGCAACAACAGCGTCTACGTCGTCTACAACACCGACAAGGGCAGCGGCGGCAACATCCTCATCACCGAGGTGGGCAAGGACTTCAGCAAGCGCACCCACCTCGGCGTCTTCCACGACTCGCTGTCCGGGTCGCCGGACAACGGCCGGGCGGCCGCGCCGTCGTTCGGCACGTACCAGGGCCGGGAGTACATGATCTACGAGGCAGGCGACCGGCTGGCGGGCAACATCGCCATCGCGCAGGCCGTCTGAGCAACTGCCCGGAAGTCCCGTCCGCACCCCACCCGAACCAGCTTCACGTTGCCCTGCCGCACGCGGGGCCCTCGCGTGCGGTCCACGCGAACGAAAGCTCCCCGCGTGCACTCCGGCACCGTGAAACACGCTCGCGAAGCGGACTCACGAGGCCGACAGGGCTTCTGGCCGGGCTCAGGAGCCGAACAGCGTGACGCAGTGCTCGGCGAACGCCTGCGCGCGGCGGGTCAACGCTCCGCCGCGCGCCCACCCGAGCACGACGGGCGTGGTGGGCACCGCGTCGCGCAACGGCACCGCCACCACCTCCAGCCCCTCGTAAGAGGTGGTCAGCGCGGGTTGCTGCACGGTGATCGAGTAGCCGATCCCCCGCGCCACCAACGATCGCGCGAGTTCGAAGCTGCGGGCCCGGTGCGTCACCACCATCTCCACCCCGGCCGCCGCGAACACCGACCGGAAGTACCGCTCGCTCGGCGCCACGTCGAGCAGCACGAACGGATCGCCGGCCAAGTCGCGCAATGCCACGGACCGCCGGCGCCGCAACCGATGATCACCAGCCACCAGCACCCGAGGCGCCTGGTCGTACAACGGCGTCGTGGCGATGCCCGGCACGAGGTCCTGGTCGTACAGGAAGGCGATCTCGCACCGCCCGGTGATCAGGTCCTCGCCGATCTCCGGCAGGCTCCCCTCCACGAACCGCACGGACACGTCCGGGTGCGCCGCCTCGAACGTCGCGATCGCCGCGGGCAGGTGGAACGGCGCGATCGGCGCGTAGCAGCCGACCGTCAGCACGCCGCTGACCTCCTGGCTCAGCCCCCGCGCCCCGGCCCCGAGGTCGCCCATCGCCCCGACCACGCGCCGGGCGTCGGCCAGCACCCGCGTGCCCGCCGCCGTCAACGCCGCGCCGCGCCGCGGCGAGCGGACGACCAGCCGCAGGTCCAGCACGCGTTCCAGTTCGCTCAACGCCAACGAGATCGCGCCCTGCGAGACGTGGCAGCGGGACGCCGCCGAGGTCACCGACCCCGTCTCGGCCACCGCGATCAGGTACTCGAGCTGCCGCACCGTCACGTTGGGCAGATTCATCAGCTGAGCTTATAACTGACCGCAGAAACTTGAGCTGGCCAAAAGAGTCGTGAACACGCCATCGTTCGCACCATGGCCCGCGCACACCAGCACCCGTTCCTCCCGTTCACGCCTCCCCGGCTGCCGGTCGAGGAGGGGCTCGACCGGGGCCGGCGCTTTCACGAGCTGCTCGACGCCCGCCGGTCCGTGCGCTGGTTCTCGCCGGACCCGGTGCCGGCCGAGGCGATCGAACTGGCCGTGAAAGCGGCCAACACCGCTCCGAGCGGCGCGCACCAGCAGCCGTGGCGGTTCGTCGCCACCAGCAACCCCGAGCTCAAGACGCGGATCCGTGCGGCGGCCGAAGAAGAGGAGCACCGCTTCTACCACGAACGGGACCTGCCGGAGTGGCACGCGGCGCTGGCCCACCTGGAGACCGACGCGACCAAGGAGTTCCTGGAGGTCGCGCCCTGGCTCGTGGTCGCGTTCGCGCAGAAGCAGCAGAACGGCAGGAAGACCTACTACACCAACGAAAGCGTCGGCATCGCGTGCGGCTTCTTCATCGCCGCGCTGCACTCGATGGGCCTCACGACCCTCACCCACACGCCGAACCCGATGGCATTCCTCACCGAGATGCTCGGCCGCGACGGCGAACGCCCGTACATCCTCTTCCCGATCGGCTACCCGGCGCCCGACTGCGAGGTCCCGGACCTGACCCGCAAACCCCTCGCCGAGGCCCTCACGTTCGTCGACTGACTTGCCTGATCGTCCCACCGGCGGGGACCATCGGGGACGTGGACGAACTACGCGCGCTGATCACCAAACACGCCCGCCCGGACATGACCTCGATCATCGACGACGTCCTGGTGTCGCGGACGACGACGGGCGGCCCGCCGGCGCCGTCCATGTCCGGCACGATCCTCGCGTTCGTCGCCCAAGGCCGCAAACGGATCGCGTTAGGCGAGCGCACCTACGACTACCGCGCCGGCCAGTACCTGGTGGCGTCGATCGACATGCCGATCACCGGCAACTACGTCGACATCAGCCCCGAGGAACCCGCGCTCGGCCTCGGCCTGGTCCTGCACCCGGACAAGGTCGCCGAGCTGCTCAGGAACAACGACCTGCCGAAGTCCGCCGGGGTGCCGGAGGGGCTGGCCGTCAGCACCGCCTCCCCCGAACTCGTCGACGCCGTCACGAGGCTCGCGCGGCTGCTGGACTCGCCGCGCGACGCCAAGGCGCTCGCCCCGCTGATCAAGCAGGAGATCCTGTGGCGGGTCATGACCGGCGAGCAGGGCGCGGTCGTCCGCGAGCTCGGCGCGCAGGACAGCGGCCTGCGCCACATCTCCCGTGCGGTGCGGTGGATCCGGGAGAACTACGCCGAGTCGTTCAAGGTCGAGAACGTCGCGCGGATCGCGGGCATGAGCGAGTCGGCGTTCTACCGCAACTTCCAGGCGGTCACGGCGATGAGCCCGATCCAGTTCCAGAAGCAGATCCGGTTGCAGGAGGCCAGGTTGCTGCTCGCGACGAACCGGGACGTGACGAGCGTGAGCCACCGGGTCGGCTACGACAGCCCGTCGCAGTTCAGCCGCGAGTACCGGCGCCAGTTCGGTGCCCCGCCGTCGAAGGACCTCAGGCCGCAGCCCGTTCCCTGACGTCCAGGTACACCGCGCGGACCTCCAGGGTCCGTTCGACCTTCTCCAGCACGGGCGCGAAGAACTGGCGCCGGTGCTCGGCGTCACTCATCGACGTGACCGAGAAGTACATGCTGCCGAACGCCGCGAACAGCGTGGCGTTGCGCAGCATCGCCTGCGGGATGCCCAGCCACGACAGCTTCGCGGGTTCGCCGATCCACTGCTCGGCGATCTCGGGCGTCACCACGATCAGGCCGAGGAGCACGAAGAACGCGAACAGCGCGAGCCCGATCACCGCGGCCTGCACGAGTTGGCGGATCGCGAGCATCACCAGCAGGTTGCGGTTCTGCCTGCCGTTCAACTTCCTGGGCGGCAACGGTTCGGTGATCTCGACGTGCGCGAGCGGGGTGCCCTTGCACGCGACCGCGAGCACCTCCGGCCGCAGGTCCTGCTCGACGCGGCCGATCTCGTCGCGCAGCCGGGCGGCGGCCGCGAGCACGGTGATCGCGGCGAACAGCAGCACCACGAGGCTGACCCGCGGCCACGGCAGCTTGTTCATCGCCTGCCACAGCTCACCGGTGAAGAACAGGAACAGCGTCACGAACAGCATCGGCGGCAACGCCCGGCCGAGCAGGTGCACGCTGTTGCGCAGGTCCGCGATCACGTGCCGGATCGCCGCCCGCAGCAACGACCCCAGCCCGTACGTCGTGGCGAGCATCGTCGCCACGAACGCCAGCCCGAAGACGACCACGAACCAGATCAGCGCGCCCCACACCGGTTCGGGATCAGGATCCCCGTCCGGCGCCCGGAACCGGATCTCCAGCACGTACTGGACCAGCGGCGTGATCACCGGGATCGCCGCGTACACCACGAGCACCAGCACGGTCGTGCGCGCCGAGAACTCGGGCAGCCGCCGCACGAACACCGACAGCAGCACCCAGGCGGCGACCATCACCGCGACGATCACGCCGAGCAGCACCCCGCGCGACAAACCGCTGGACTGCTGCAACACCAGCCACGCGAAGCTGCCGACCGCCACGAACGTCAACGCGGGCAACATCCGCGGCAGCACGTGCGACCGGAAGCCGTAGCCCTCGATCATCGTCGGCGCGCCCTGCCGGACGAACCACTGCTCGGTTCGCCGCACCACCGCCGAGGAGACCATGCGGTGGATCATGCCTCACCGCTGGTACAGGCGCGCCATGACGGTGAAGTAGGACGTGGGGGCGATGCGGGACAGCAGGTCGAACAGGTACGCGTCCGGCCCGACCAGGACGCGCGCCTTCCCCCGTTCGACACCGCGGTGGATGATCTCGGCCGCCTTGTCCGGTGTGGTCAGGGCGATCCGGTCGAAGTCGGCCTCGATCTGGTCCCTGGACCGGCCCAGCTCGTCGAGCTCGGCGTGGATGCGGCCGTTGCGGATGATGTTGGTCTTGATGCCGCCGGGGTGCACGGTGACGGCGGAGACGCCGGTGCCGCGCAGTTCCTGGCGCAGCGAGTCGGTGAAGCCGCGGACGGCGAACTTCGCGGCGCAGTAAGCACTCTGCTTCGGCATGCCGAGCAGCCCGAACACGCTGGAGGTGTTCACGACGACGCCGTAGTTCTGCTTCACCAGCTGCGGCAGGAACGCCCGCGTGCCGTTCACGACACCCCAGTAGTTGATGTCGAACAGCCAGGAGTCGTCCTCCGCCACGGAGTTCAGCACGGTGGTGGAGGTGGCGACGCCCGCGTTGTTGAACACGGCCGCGAGCGGCAGGGCGAGCCAGTCCCGCACCTCCCCGGCGAACCGGTGCACGTCGTCGGCGTCGCGGACATCGAGGATCCGGCTCAGCACCGGGCCGTTCAGCGACGCGGCGGTCTTCTCCAGGCCGATCTCGTCCACGTCGGCGATGACCACCGGCGAGCCGTGCCGGGAGAGCCGCTGGGCGAGGCTGCGGCCGATGCCCGAGGCGGCCCCGGTGATCACCGCCGGACGACCTGAGATCTTGCGGACCATGCGCGCTCCCTGCTCCGGTGAGCACCTCACGTTTCCAGTGATCGGCCTGCCACGCCAGTGTCGATCAGCTTGGCTTGCGGCGGCGTCAGGACCGCAGTTCGGGGAACTGGTCGTCGCGCCACTCCCCGCTGCCTTCGACGCCCTTCTCCTCGCGCTCCCGCAGGTCGACCCGCCGGATCTTGCCCGACACGGTCTTCGGCAGCTCGAAGAACTCCAGCCGCCGGATCCGCTGGAACGGGGCCAGGTTCTCCCGCGCGTGCTTGAGGATCTGCAACGCCGTCTCCCGGTCCGGCTCCCACCCCGCGCTCAACGCCACATAAGCCTTGGGCACCGCCAACCTCAGGGCGTCCGGCGCCGGCACGACCGCCGCCTCCGTCACCGCCGGGTGTTCGATCAGCACGCTCTCCAGCTCGAACGGCGAGATCTTGTAGTCCGACGCCTTGAACACGTCGTCGGTGCGCCCGATGTAGAAGAGGTAGCCGTCCTCGTCGCGACTCGCGATGTCGCCCGTGTGGTAGTAACCGCCGGCCATCGCCTCGGCGTTGCGCTCGGGGTCCCCGTGGTAGCCGACCATGAGCGACATCGGCCGTTGCGAGAGATCTATGCAGATCTCGCCCTCCCCGGCCCGCTCGCCGGTGATCGGGTCCACCAGCACGATCGGAACGCCCCGCAACGGCGTTCCCATCGACCCGAGCTTCACCGGCGCGCCCGGCACGTTGCCGACCGACAGCGTGGTCTCGGTCTGCCCGAACCCGTCGCGGATCGTGAGCCCCCACTGCTGCTGGACCTGCTCGACCACCTCGGGGTTGAGCAGCTCACCCGCGGCCACGACCTCGCGCAACGAGCCGGGTCCTCCGCTCAGGTCGGCCTTGATCAGCATCCGCCACACCGTCGGCGGCGCGCAGAACGTCGTGACGCCCTTGCTCCGGATCTGGCCCAGCAACGCGGCCGCGTCGAACCGCCCGTAGTTGTAGACGAAGATCGTCGCCTCGGCGATCCACGGCGCGAAGAAGCAGCTCCAGGCGTGCTTGGCCCAGCCGGGCGAGCTGATGTTGAGGTGCACGTCGCCGGGTTTGACGCCGATCCAGTGCATCGTGGTCAGGTGCCCGACCGGGTACGACACCTGCGTGTGCTCGACGAGCTTCGGACGGCTGGTCGTGCCGGAGGTGAAGTACAGCAGCAGCCGGTCGTCGGCGCGGGTCTCGGGGTGCGGCACCGGGTCGTCCGGCGCCCCGGCCGACTCCGCGTAGTCGAGCCAGCCCGGTGCCTGCCCGCCGACCGAGATCAGCAGGGGTCCGTCCTCGAACTTGCCGGCGTCCTCGACGCGGGCGATGACGTGCCGGACCGCGCCCCGGTGCAGCCGGTCGGCCAGGTCTGCGGGACCGAGTGCGGTGGTCGTCGGCATGATCACCGCGCCGAGCTTCATCACCGCGAGCATCGACTCCCACAGCTCGGCCTGGTTGCCGAGCATGATCATCACGCTGTCGCCCTTGCCGACGCCGTGCCGGGCGAGCCACCGCGCCACGCTGTTCGACCGGCGGCGCAGCGCGTCGAACGAGTGGGAGCGCTCGGAGCCGTCCTCCTCGACGATGTGCAACGCCGTGGTGTCGTTGCCCTCGGCGATGAGGTCGAACCAGTCGTGCGCCCAGTTGAAGCCGCCGCCGAAGCTCGGCCAGCTGAACGCGTCCGGGTCCGTGAGCATGAGGTCGCGGGCCGCGCGGTAGGTGTCGTGGCTGGACATGTCCGAGAGGGTGCGAGCGTCCGCGCCCGCGGTATACCCCCGATCGGGGGTGCACCCCTTTTCGAGGGTGCTGTCGTCGGCGAAACTGCTGAACGTGCTGCCAGACCGCTTCCAGGCACTGCTGCCGCAGCGCCTGGACATGCTCCGCCGTGCCACCGGGCTGCCCGTCGTGTTCGGCGGTGCGGTGACGCCCGGCCACGAGCTGTTGCTCAGCAGCTTCCAGGGCACGCACGGCACGTCGTTGCACGGCCTGCGCGTCGGCACGGGCCGCGGCCTCGGTGGCACGGCCATCGCGATGGGCACCGCCGTGCGCGTCAACGACTACGCCTCGACCCGCGCGATCACCCACGAGTTCGACCAGATGGTGGTCGTGAACGAACGCCTCACATCGGTGTTCGCCTACCCGGTGACGGTCCGCGGGACCGTGACCGGTGTCCTCTACGGCGCCGTCCGCGGGCAGACCACCGTGGGTGATCGGGCCATCAGGATGGCCGGCGCCATCGCGCAGGGATTCGCACAGGACCTGGACATGCCTTCCATTCACACGCAGGCGGCGTTGCGCGAGCTGGCCGAGGTCGCCAAGCTCGTCGGCGATCCCGTGCTGCGCGAACGACTTCGCAAGGTCCACCAGAACCTCGGCGGCGAGCCACCGGTGAGCGTCCCGTCCGGACTGACCCCGCGCGAACTCGATACGCTGCGGCTGGCCGCGGTCGGTGCGTCCAACCGCGAGATCGCCGCGGAACTCGGGTTGAGCACCGAAACCGTCAAGGCCTACCTCCGGGGCGCGATGCGCAAGCTGGGGGTGCACAACAGAACCGCCGCCGTCCACGCGGCGAGGTCGACGGGAGCGCTCTGAATGTCGTTGATGGAGAAGGCCGTGGTCGGGACCGATCGGCTGCTCTACAGGCTGACCGGCGGCAAGTTCACCATCATGTCGATGTCGAAGCAGAAGGGCCTGACGCTGATCACCACCGGCGCTCGCAGCGGTGAGAAGCGCGAGAACCAGGTCCAGTACGTGGCCGACGGTGACTCGATGCTGGTCGTGGGGTCGAACTGGGGCAAGCCGCACCACCCGGCGTGGACGGCGAACCTGCTGAAGAACCCGGACATCCAGGTCAACGTGGGCGGCGACGTGCGTGCCGTGCGCGCGACGCTGCTCGAAGGCGCCGACCGGGAGGCCGCCTGGACGACGATGGTCGCGGCCTACCCGGCGTTCCAGGACTACGTGGCGAAATCAGGCGGCCGCGAGCTGCGGGTCTTCCGCCTCACGGCGCGCTGAGGCCCACGCCAGCCACACGCAGCCCGCGATCATGAGGACGCCGTGCGCGATCCTCACCGCGGGCGGCGTGAAGAACTGCGGCAGGAACAACGCGAAGCCGGCCGCGAACACGATCGCCGACGGTGTCCGCAGCTTCAGCGCGACCATGACGGCCGCGACGCCCATGGTGACCAGCCCGACGCCGAAAGTCGTGACGGCGAACGGGTTGTAGCGCACCGCCTCGGCGAGTTCGAGCACGTTCGGCTGCTGTGCGACGGCGTGCAGGCCGAAGTCCTCCGCACCGTAGTACGGCAGCGTGAGCCCGGCGCCGACCCAGAACGTGATCGCGGCCGTCCGGTGGACCTCCAGCACCGCGATCGGCACCAGGATGAACCCGATCATCGCGAACAGGTGCGACAGCACCCAGGCGGTCGACCCCATCGAGGCCGCCGCACCGGCCGCCGTCGTCTCGTCGTGCCACGGTCTCGACGCCGGGTAGAGCAGGAATAGCACACCCGCGGCGGTCAGCGTCCACTTCACGATTGCCCCCTGAGATCGTCGAGGTACATCCGGACGAGCTGGTCGTAGGTGTCGTCGAGTCCTTCCGGCAGACCGAAACCGCCGCTGGACTCGATCGACGCGAAGCCGTGCACGATCACCCGCAACCGCCGCGTGGCGTGAACGGCCTGGGAGCCCTCCATGCCGTAGCTCCGCAGCGTGGCGAGCATGACCTCCATCAACTTCACGCCCGCTGCCCGCTGCAGTTCGTCGTGCAACGGATCCATGGGCATTGCGGCGTAACGCTTTGGATGCTCGCGGACGTACGCGCGATACGCGTGCATGAGCGCCGCCACGGCGTCGTCGCCCGCACGGCCGATGACCGCGCTCGTGAACCGTTCGGTCATCTCCTCCAGCACCCGCACGCCGAGCAGCCCCCGCAACTCGCCGAGGCTCGCGACGTGCTTGTACAGCGAGGGCGTGGCAACACCGGTCTTCGCGGCGACGGCCGCGAGCGTGAGCGCTTCCACGCCCTGCTCGTCGACCAGTTCCAGCGCGGCGTCCACGACCCTGGCGGGACTGAGCCGTTGGCGAACGTTCATAGCTCAAAAGCTAATGCCCTTAGCCTTGCAACGTCAAGTGTGGAGACTGCGTAGAGATCTTGCGAAGACGTGGGCGGACGGCCCCGGTTCGCGGCTATGAAGGACGAGTCATTCACATCGGCAAGGAGATCCCATTGCGAGTAGCCAAGATCCTGGGGGCGGTGACCGCGAGCCTGTTGTTCGCGTCGACCGTCACGGCTGCACCGGCCAACGCCGGCCCGACCATCACGATCGACGCGGACTCGGTCCGCGAGTCGATCGACTACCTGAAAGCGACCTACAAGGTCAGCGAGCGCGAGGCGTTACGGAGACTCCAGCTCCAGAACGACGCCGCCGCACTCGAAGCGACGCTGAAGAAGGACGCCGCCGCCGAGTACGGCGGCATGTGGATCGACCAGGAGGCGGGTGGCAAGCTCGTCGTGGCGATGACGAGGCCGGCCGCGGCACAGCGCCAGATCGCCGCCCTCTCCGACCGCGCGAACGTCAACGTCCGCACGGTGAAGAACTCCCTGGCCACCCTGAAGGCCACCCACGACCGCATCGCGCAGCAGGTCGGCGCGGGCGCCGAGTCGGTCTACCTCCCGGCCGTCAGCCAGACCGAGAACCGCGTGGTCGTCTGGGAACGCTCCTGGCTCAAGAAGCCCGGCGCGACCGCCCGGGCCCAGGAGATGAGCGCGCTCAACGCCGACCCGGCCGTGGTCTCGGCGCGCACGCTCAAGGAGCCCACCCCGTACTCGGCCGACCCGGTCGACTGGGGCTTCTGCCACCCGTTGTACTGCACGAACTACGGCCCCATGCGCGGCGGCCTGCGCCTGGACATGAGGCGTGACAACGGCACCACCGGCGGCTGCACCAGCGCGTTCAACCTGCGCACGACGGGCGGTGCCTTCCCTGGCGTCCCGTGGGTCCTCACCGCGGGCCACTGCATGGCCACCAAGACCAACAACGTGCCGACCGAGCACAACCGCCAGGTGGTCCTGAACCAGCACGGCATCGAGAAGAACTCCTACCCCTACGACTACGCCGCCCTGCGGTACGTGGACGCGGCCACCGCCACCACCTGGCTGGAGGGCCAGACCAACCGCAACACCGTCCTCAAGTACTGCCGCAACGGCGGCCTGGACAGCAACGCCGACACCCCGTGCGGCCCCCAGGCGACCTCGCAGAACCAGGAGATCACCTCGGTCACCCCGCTCGCCCAGATCCTGCCCGGCGCGATCGTCTGCGCCAGCGGATCCGGTTCCAGCGCGGTGAACTACCCGGACTCCTACGACAGCGGCGCCGGCGAGGGCTACCTCGTGGGCACCCGGTGCGGCCGGGTCCTGTCCACCGACGTCGGCATCAACACCGACATCTGCGCCCGCAACGGTGACAGCGGCAGCCCGCTGTTCAGCCAGATCACCAAGGCGGGGCTCGGCATCCTCAACGGCAGCCAGCAGGCCCGCAGCGGCGCCTGCCAGCTGGGCGAACTCAACAACTACTCCCCGCTCTCGACCATCCTCGAGGACCTCAGCGCCCGCCAGGCGAGCGGCGGCTCGGTGTTCAACGTGATCACGACGCCGAACGGCTGACCCACCGCGCAAGGGGCTCGACAGAGCCCGGACAGCAGCCGGGCGCCAGGCGACTGAGCGCTCGGCTGCTGCGCGCCGGGCCGAACGAGCACGGGCCTCGGCGGCGCAGCCGAGCCGGCCACGACCCGCGCGCAATGCCGAAGACGAGGCGTCCCCACCTCCGGGCTCCGAGCAAGCGGTGTCGACGACGTACGCACCCAGCCCGGCCCGATCCCTGTCAACGCCGGCGGCGATGACGAAACCCAAGCTCGTCCAGGTCCGCACGAGCACCGCACCGGTGACGGAACCCCGCACCCGCCAGAACCGGGACAACCACCACCAAGCCGATCTGCACCCAAACAACCCCAGGCAGAAGGCTTGATCTCTTGAGAGCGCTCTCATCTGCCCAGAATCTGAAAAGGTTTACACGTTGACCGAGAGTCACGGCATGACAACACTTCCGAACCACTGGGCGCACAACTAAACACCCGGAAAGGTCGGTTCGATGCATCGACGCATCGGGACGGCCCTTGCCGCTGCCTTGATGGTGGCCGCAGGGATCACCGTCGCCACCACCAGCCAAGCTCCCCCTGCCAACGCGGCGGTGACCTGGGCCGACGAGTTCAACGCTCCCGCCGGCACCGGTGTCGACGGCAGCAAGTGGCAAATGGAAGTGGGCAACAACAACGGCAACAACAAGGAACACCAGTGGTACCAGGCGGGTACCTCGAACGCGGCCCACGACGGCCAGGGCAACCTGGTCATCACGGCCAAGCGCGAGAACCCCGGCAACTACAACTGCTGGTACGGCAGGTGTCAGTACACGTCCGCGCGCATCAACACCGCGGGCAAGTTCACCCAGACCTACGGCCGGTTCGAAGCGCGCATGAAGATGCCGCGCGGCAAGGGAATCTGGCCCGCGTTCTGGATGCTCGGCGCTGACATCAACAGCGGCAACCCGTGGCCGGGTTCCGGCGAGATCGACATCATGGAGTTCCTGGGACACCAGACGAACACCGTGTACGGCACCATCCACGGCCCCGGTTACTCGGGCGCGGGCGGCAAGTCCCACGCCTACAACGGCCCGAACTTCTCGGACGGGTTCCACAACTTCGCGGTTGACTGGAAGCCGGGCGAGATCACGTGGTCGGTGGACGGCAACGTCTACGCCCGCAACACGCCGACCGACGTCAACGGCAACCCGTGGGTGTTCAACAAGCCCTTCTTCATCATCATCAACCTCGCGGTCGGTGGTGAGTGGCCGGGTTACCCGGACGCCAGCACGACGTTCCCGCAGCAGCTCGTGATCGACTGGGTCCGCGTCTCCAACGACTCCCCGCCTCCCACCGGCGGCGGTTCGGAGATCCGCGGCATCGCAGGCAAGTGCCTCGACGTGCCCTGGGCCAACACGGCCAACGGCACGCCCATCCAGATCGTCGGCTGCAACGGCAACGCCGCCCAGAAGTGGAGCCGTCCCGGTGACGGCACGATCCGCGCGCTGGGCAAGTGCCTCGACGTCAACGGCGGCGGCACCGGCAACGGCACGGTGGTCCAGCTCTGGGACTGCAACGGAAGCCCAGCCCAGCAATGGGTGGTCTCCGGAGCGAACGACATCGTGAACCCGCAGGCGAACAAGTGCCTGGACGCCGTGGGAGGTTCCTCGGCGGACGGCACGAGAACGCACATCTGGGAATGCCTCGGCGTGGCCAGCCAGAAGTGGCAGGTCTGACGAGCTCTTCCTGACGGGTTGCGCATGGCCTGACAGGAAGGTTCACAGGCGCTGGACGTGAACCCCCGCGGCGGATGGGTTCACGTCCAGCGCTCTTTTGGTTCCACGCCACCACGCCAAGGCTTCAGGCCCGCCTGCGGCTCGCGATCTCGTCAGCGAGTTGCCGCACACGGGCGGGATCCACGTCCCGGGCGAGGGCGACGCAGTGGTCCATGACGGCCGGCCGGTAGCGCACGGGCACCGTCTGCCCTGGGGCGAGCCGGGTGAGCTCGGTGATGGTGAGGGCTTCGTCCGCGATGCCGCGGAACGAGATGCCGTCGACGGTCTCCACGTCGAGCATCAGGACCACGCGTGGGTTGCTGTTGACCTCCCGCCAGTCGACGAGAACGCCGAGCGCGAGCTCTCCGGTGCGCAGTTCCGCGCTGCGCTTCTGCGCGTCACTGCTCATGGCCGGGTTCGCGGCAACGCCCGGGAAGGCGGGCCCGACGCCGAGCGACCCCCGGCTCAGATCGGGTCTGAGCCCTTCCACCACCTCGTTCAGATCATTGAGGTCGAACAGGCCGTCGAGCTTCTTCCTCAGCTTCTTCCAGCCGAACACCCTGCCCCCTAGGCCAGCAGCCGCGCGACGGCCCAGTCCTGGACCGCGACGCCGACGGACTTGAACACCGTGCGGCCCTCCCGCAACGGCGGATTCCCCAGCGCCGCACCGAGTTCGACGAGCGACTCCAGCCGCAGCACACCGCTGCGCACCGCCCGGATGATCTCCCCGGCCTCGCTCAGCGCCGCCTCGACCTGGTCGACCACCACGACTCCGGCGGTGGCGAGCAACTCCTCCGGCAGCTCCCGCATCACCGGCCGGTACGACCCGATCGCGTTGACGTGCACGCGGTCCTTCAGATCGTCGCACCCGAACAACGGCACCGTGGACGCCGTCGCGCAACACACGACGTCCGCGTCCCGCACCGCTTCGGCCGGCGTGGCCGCCACGTCCACCACGGTGTCCGGCAGCTCGTCCTTGAGACTTTCCAGCAACGCCTCGGCCTTCTTGACGTTCCGGTTGAACACGACGAGCTTCTTCAACGGCCGCACCGCGTGCACCGCCCGCACCTGATCGGCGGCCTGCGCCCCGGCTCCCAGCAACGCGAGGTGCGACGCGTCCTCGTCGGCCAGCAGATCCGTCGCCACCCCGACCACCGCGCCGGTCCGCAACGTCGTGAGCGGCACCGCGTCCGTCACGAACTGCCCGTCCGGGTGCGAGTACACGACCGTGCCCGTGATGACCGGATCGCGTTCGACCTCGATGCTGACCACCTTGACCGCCGTCGACCGCGTCGGCCGGTGGTGCACCGCCATGACGAGCGACCGGCTGTCCGCGAACGTCTGCCGCGGCGGCAGGTCGAACTCCTCCGCGGCCAGCCCGGCGAACGCTTCTCTGACGGCTTCGATCGCGGCGGGCATCGTCATGCCCCGGATCGTATCGACCTGGGCGTCAGCCCGATCGCTTGACGGTGCCGAGGAACGAGGACCAGGCGGCCGCCCCCACCTCGACGTGGACGGCGGTCGCCTTGCTGTCCCGGATCCCGATGCCGGTGGCGATCTCCACGCACTCACTCGCATTAGCGCTGTAGCTGCTCTTGCGCCACTCGGCCATCAAGGTCTCCTAACCGACGATGTCTTTGATCAGCCTCCTGGATTGTTCCGCGTCCAACGCCGTCCGACCGAGTGATTCGACCACCTTGTCGTAGCTCTTGATGGCCGACGCCGCCTCGATGATCAGGGTGGCGTTCTCGCTCTCCACGAAGACGACCGGCTCGATCTTGTCGAACTTCAGCAGGTTGAAGCCACCGGCGTGGCCCGCGTGCGCCCCGATCGACGTCGGCACGACCCTGACGACCACGTGCGGCCGTTCCGACACCTTTTCCAGGTGCCGCAACTGAGCACGCATGACCTCTTCTCCACCGACCGGCGTCCTGAGCACGGATTCGTGGATGTAGAAGGTCGCCGACATGCGTGACCGGAGCGCCTCCTTCCGCTCCACCCGAGCAGCGACGCGCGCCTCCACCTCTGCCGCGGGCACGTTGGCGTTCGCCGCGATCACCGCACGCGCGTAGTCGGGTGTCTGCAACATGCCGTGCACCAGCAGCGGCAACCAGCTCACGAGCGTCTTGGCCTTGGCCTCGTGTTCGACCAGCGTCCTCGGCGTGATCGGCTCGACCGCGCCGTGCTCCTGCAGCCACCCCCTGACCCCGGTGGCGTTGAAGAGCTTGTGCAGGTGCACCCGCTCCGCCGACGGCGTCCGGCAGGCCCCGAGCAACAGGGCGAGCTCGAGCTCGGTGATGCCTCCTTTGCCGTTGGCGGCGTCCGAGACCTTGGCCTCGTTCCAATCCACGATCTCAGCGATGGCGCGCGCCGTCATTCCCGTCGCGGCGATGGCCGCGCGCAGCCCGTCACCGAACTCACGACCCCGCGCGGTCGAGTATCTTTTTGGCATGGCGAGGACCGTAGACCCATTCTCACCCGCTTCAGAACATTTGAAGCCAACATAACCCAAAAGGGCGTTCGCTTGGAAGACCTCCAAGACGGACACTAATTAACGTGAGATTCCAATGGACGCCTCAAGAAGGGCGACGGCACGCCATCCCGCGCGAGCTACCTGGCGATACGCTGTGCGGCACCCCTTATGTGCCGCAGCAGCGGAGCCTATGGAAAGAAAAGAACACATGGCCGACGTGCTGGGACTGCGACAGCATCTGGCGTGAGACCGAGGGGATCCTGCCGTGGCCGCGGAAATCCTGACCGAGGACCTGCTGAGGACTTCTCTTCAACGCCTTTCGCGTGAGGTGGTGAAGAGTTATCCACAGTTCGGAGAACTCCTCGCCCAGAACATGCTGCGCACCTGCGGCCTGCTTCCCGACCCGGAACGGGCCGCGCACTACCGCGAACTCGGCACGCTGCTCATCGACCTCGGCCGCCTCTACCACGCGGAGGCGGACGAACTCTCGACGATCGACGTCACGCCTGAGACATGACGACCGCGCGGCCGCTGGTGTCGAACTCGTGCGCCAGCGTCCGCAGCGGCCGCCCGCCCGCGGCCCACGCGGCCGTCCACGTCAGGCACTCGGCGGCACCGTTCCCCCCGCGCTCCACCAGGTCGGCCCCGATCGAGTCGAGCCAGTCCCAGGAGGTGCCGCCGATGCCGTCGAGGAACTCCTCGTCCCACTTGCGCACCAACGCGCGCACGGTGCCTTCGCGGCGTGCGCGTTCGTTGACGTCCTTGATCCAGGCTTGGCGCTCCTCCTCCGTGAGCACCACGCCGGTTTCGGGTTCGCGGAACCCCGGCAGGTCGTGAGCCAGGCCGCCGGAGCCGACGTAGAGCACTCGCCGGTCCGCGAAGAACTCGCCCACCCGCCGGCCCAGCGACGCGGCGCGGCGGAACGTCGCGTGGGGCGGGGAGGCGCAGTTGACGAAGATCGGCAGGACCGGCTTGGCCGTGATCGTGCCGAGCAGGTCGCGGGCGGTGTGGCCGAAGGCGTGGTCCAGGGCTGCCTCGTAGGCCGTGGCCACGTCGAACTCGTGCGCCACCAGGTCGGCGACCAGCGCGCGGCCCGAAGAAGAAGGCACGTCGTAGGAGCCGACCGGTCCTGCGACGTCGCCTTGGGCGGTGGCGGACAGCACCACGGCGAACGTCGGGACGACCGTGCGGAACGCACGGCGGTGGTCGGTGCCGAAGAAGACGACCAGGTCCGGGTCGAACGCGCTCACGGCGTCACGAGCCGTGGCGATCGCCGAACGCACCGGGCCGTGCGGTGCGCCCGGCAGGGTGACGAGGTGCGAGGCGCAGACCGTCAGGCGGTTCTTCACCGGGCCAGTCTAGGTTCCGGGGCGTGACGAGACGTGCACTTGCGGTGATCATCACCGCCGCCCTCCTGGCACCCGTTGCCCCCGCTCACGCCGACGTCGCCAGACGCATCGAGACCGCGCGCACCGAGAGACCGGTCGCGCCGAGCGTCACGCTCACCTCGTTCGACTGGTACGAGCCGGACGGGTGGGTCCGGGGTGACGCGCTGAGCGTCGACCTCGCGCAGGTCCGGGTCGGGTACGTCGACCCCGGCACCGTCACGCGGGCCGCTCCCCTGTCGCAGCAGGCACCCGAGGCGGTCGCGGCGATCAACGGCGACTTCTTCGACATCGACAACAGCAACGCGCCGGAAGGCGTCGGCGTCCAGGACGGGCGGCTGCGGAAGTCGGGCAACGGCCGTGCCGTCGGCATCGACGCGGCAGGCATCGGCAGCGTGATGGAGACCTTCTTCGAAGGCACGCTCAACGGCACGCACAAGGTGACGCAGCTCAACAGCGCGAAGATCGACGTGGACGGCATCGGCGTCTTCAACCCGTTGTGGGGCACGTACAGCAGAGCGCGCGCCACCCAAGGTGCGTCCAACACGGCCGAGGTCATCGTCGAAGACGATGTGGTCCGCACGGTCGGCAGCCCGAGCGACACACCGATCAAGGGCTACGCGCTGGTCGGCCGGGACGAGGGCGCGGACGTCCTCAAGGCCCTCAAACCAGGTGACAGGGTCGAGGTCAGCTACAAGAACCGCACCAGCGACGGCAGCGAACCGAAAACCGCCATCGGCGGGCGCCAGCTGCTCGTCGAGAACGGCAGGAACGTCGCCCCCGCCGAACCGCTGCACCCCCGCACCGCCGTCGGGTTCTCAGCGGACGGCAGGAAGATGCAGATGCTGACCGTCGACGGACGACAGAGCCCCTACCTGCAGGGGCTCGACCTGCGTGACCTCGCCGACGCCATGATCGGACTCGGCGCGCACCACGCCCTCAACCTCGACGGCGGCGGCTCGTCGACCATGCTCGCCCGTGACCCCGGCACCACCGCGCTCACGCTCGTGAACACCCCGTCGGAGGGCGGCGAACGCCCGGTCCCCAACGGCCTCGCGCTCTACGCCCGCGCCGGCAGCGGGAGGCTCGCCGGGTTCGACGTCAGCACCGCGAGCACCCGCGTCTTCCCCGGCATGACGCGCCGGATGACCGTCCGCGGCCACGACGAGACGTTCGGACCGGCACCGGGCGAGCACGTCTCGCGCGCCACGAACGGGTGGGCCATCGGTGACACCTTCCACGCCTCTCCTCACCCCGGACCCGCGACGTTCACGGCGTTCCGCGGCCTCACCGCGAAGCAGCAGCACCTCACCGTCCTCGGCGAACTCACCCGCCTCTCTCCGGAGGAGGCCCGGATCAGCCTCGCAAAGGACGAGCGCAAACCTTTGCGCATCAACGGCTTCGACCGCAGGGGTTTCACAGCGCCGATCGAACGCGCCGACCTGGACCTCAGCTACGACCGCAGGATCGTGGAGGTCACCCCGGACCTCCAGGTCAGGGCCCTGGCCACCGGCGCCACCACGATCAAGGCACGCGCCCGGGGCGAGGAGACGCAGATCGCCGTCACGGTCGGCGTGCACGACCAGCTGATCGCCGACTTCACCGATGCTCCACAGTGGACGTTCGGGTCGGCCCGCGCGACCGGCAGGGCCGAACCGGAGACCCGGGGCCACACCGGCGAGGGCCTCAGGCTGAGCTACGACTTCACGAAGTCCACCGGCACCCGCACCGCGTACGCCGTCCCGCCGCGCCCGCTCCAGGCCGGCGGGCAACCCCTGTCCCTCGCCGCCTGGGTGCACGGCGCGGGCAACGGCGAGTGGACCGCGTTCACCGTCACCGACTCGACAGGACGGTCGCGGTCGCTCTACGGCCCCCACGTCACCTGGGACGGCTGGCAGCGGATCGAGGTCGCCGTCCCGCCCGAGCTGAGGTTCCCGGTCCGGGTCACGAGGTTCACCGTGATCGAGACCAAGGCGGACCGCTCCTACACCGGCGAGGTGATCGTCGACGACATCACCGCGCAGGTGCCGCCGGACGTCACCCTGCCTCCGGCCGAGGAGCTGCGCGAGGACCACGTCGGTCAGGCGGAGGGCTGGACGTTCGCGGTCATGTCCGACGCGCAGTTCGTGGCGCGGAACCCCGACAGCGACCTCGTCCGGTCCGCCCGGCGCACGCTGCGAGAGGTCACACGTTCGGGCGCGGAGTTCGTGGTGATCAACGGCGACCTGGTCGACGAGGCGTCACCCGAGGACCTGAAGCTCGCGCGCAGGACCCTCACCGAGGAGCTCGGCGACCTCCCCTGGTACTACGTGCCGGGCAACCACGAGGTCATGGGGCCGGGCACGATCGACAACTTCCGCCGCGAGTTCGGCGCGACGTACCGCACGTTCGACCACAAGGGCACGAGGTTCGTGTTGCTGGACTCGTCGACCGGAACGCTCAGGGGCGGCGGCATCGAGCAGGTGGAGATGCTCCACACCGCACTCGCCACGGCCGAGGGCCAGGCCGTCGTGATGATGCACCACCCTCCGCTCGATCCCACGCCCGCGCGCACGAGCCAGCTCGCGGACCGCATGGAGGCAGACCACCTCGTGAGGCTGATGTCCGAACGAGACGAACCCACGGCGTTCATCGCAGGCCACGTGGGAGGGTTCTTCGCGTCCACAGTGGACGGCGTCGCGCAGGTGATCAACGGCAACTCCGGCAAGGCACCCTCGGAGGCGGGCGGGTTCACCGGCTGGACGCTCGTCGGCGTCACCGGGAACGGCATCCGAGCCGAGATCCGGCCGCACGTGGACGCGCTCCAGGTCACGGCTCCGTCCACGCTGCCGGCGGGTGGCGCGGAAACGGTTGCGGCGACGGTGAAACAGGGTTCGAGGCAGATCCCGGTCCGTTATCCGATGGGCGCGGTGTGGGAAGGGTCACGTGGATTGCACGTGGGCGGCAAGGCCGGGATCAGGCCGTGGCACGTCGCTTGGCTCGAACCGGACAGCGGCGTCCTCACCGGGATCAGGCCTGGTCAGGCGAAGATCTCGGTCACGGTCAACGGCGTGACGGCCCGCGCGGACGTCCGCGTGGAGGCGCGGAACACCGCCTGAGCTGGTCTGAGTGAGTGCGATGTGAGGCGGTGGGGGAAGATACTCCCCATGACCACCGCCGACAACGGTTTCGCCGACCTGGGGCTGCGCTCCGACATCCTCAACGCACTCACCACGCTGGGCTACGAGGAGCCGACGCCGATCCAGAGCGAAGCGATCCCGCCCCTGCTCGCGGGCAACGACCTGCTGGGCCAGGCGGCCACCGGCACCGGCAAGACGGCGGCGTTCGCGCTGCCGCTGCTCGAACGCATCGCCGACCGCATCGGCAAGGGCGAGAAGCCGCTCGCCCTCGTGCTCGCCCCGACCCGTGAACTCGCCGTCCAGGTGTCCGAGGCGGTGCACCGCTACGGCCGCCACATGGGCACCCGCGTCCTGCCGATCTACGGCGGCCAGCCGATCGGCCGTCAGCTGCGCGAGCTGTCCCGCGGCGTCGACGTGGTGGTCGCGACCCCGGGCCGCGCCATCGACCACCTCCAGCGCGGCACGTTGCAGCTCGGCGACCTGCAGGTCGTCGTGCTCGACGAGGCCGACGAGATGCTCGACATGGGCTTCGCGGAGGACATCGACGCGATCCTCACCGAGACGCCGGCCGAACGGCAGACCGTGCTGTTCTCGGCGACGATGCCGCCGCGCATCGACCGCATGGCCAAGAGCCACCTGCGCAACCCCACGCTCATCCAGATCGAGCGCGAGAAGACCGAGCCGGGCGAGGCGCCGCGCGTGCGGCAGACCGCGTACCTGGTGCGCCGCGAGCACAAGCCCGCCGCCCTCGGCCGCGTGCTGGACGTCGAGTCGCCCACGGCCGCCGTCGTCTTCTGCCGCACCCGCGACGAGGTCGACCAGCTCACCGAGACCCTGAACGGCCGCGGCTACCGCGCCGAGTCGCTGCACGGCGGCATCAGCCAGGAGCAGCGCGACCGCGTCATGTCGCGCCTGCGTTCCGGCACGGCCGACCTGCTCGTCGCCACCGACGTCGCCGCCCGCGGCCTCGACATCGAGCAGCTCACGCACGTCGTGAACTACAACGTGCCGTCCGCGCCCGAGGCCTACACGCACCGCATCGGCCGCGTCGGCCGCGCGGGCCGCGAGGGCGTCGCGATCACCCTGGTCGAGCCGCGCGAGAACTCGATGCTCAAGACGATCGAGCGCGTCACCAAGACCAAGATCCCGGTCGAGAAGGTCCCGACGGTCGCCGACCTGCGCGCCCGCCAGCTGGAGCTGACCCGCTCGTCACTGCACGAGTCGCTGCTCGAGGACGACCTGTCGCGCTTCCGCGTCGTCGTCGAGACGCTCGCCGACGAGTTCGACGTCATGGAGATCGCCCTCGCCGCCGTCAAGCTCGCCCACGAGGCGTCCGGTGCCGCGGCCGACGAGGAGGAGATCCCGGAGGTCCGCCCGCGCGAGGACCGCCCGCGCCGCGACGGTGCCCCGTCCGGCCCGCGTCGCGAGCGCCGCGGGCCGTCCGAGGGCATGACGCGCCTGTTCCTGGGCGCCGGCCGCTCGTCGGGCATCCGCCCGCAGGACATCGTCGGCGCCATCACCGGCGAGACGCAGCTCAAGGGCCGCGACATCGGCGCGATCGAGATCGCCGACCGGTTCTCGCTGGTCGAGGTGCCCGGCCCGGCCGCGAACGACGTGATCGACCAGCTGCGCGACGCCACGATCAAGGGCAAGCGCGTGACGATCCGCCGGGAGCGCCAGCCCCGCTAGTCCACGAACGCGACGAGGCCCCCTCTCACCTCAGGAGGGGGTCTTTCGCGCTTCGACGAGGAAACGTTCCGACGTCGACACGAACTCGCCGTGCTCCTCGATGTGCTCGTGCATCTCGCGCAGCCGGTCGCGGTACGCCTCCACCGTGAACCCCGGCACGGTCCACAGCACCTTGCGCAGGAAGTGCACGACCGCGCCCACGTCGAAGAACGCCACCCGCAGCGACACCGGCTCCAGTCGCAGCACCTCCAGCCCGGTCGCCTCCGCCTCCGCGCGCGCCACCGCCGTCGACCGCACGGGGTTCACCGGCTGCGGGCCCATCATGAAGTCGGTGAGCTCCCGGTTCGTGCCGGCCCCGATCTGCTGCGAGAAGTAGGTCCCGCCCGGCTTCAGCACCCGCGCGATCTCCGCCCACGGCGTCACCACGGGATGGCGTGAGATCACCAGGTCGAAGGTCGCGTCGCGGAACGGCAACGGCCCGTCGTCCGGTGCCCGCACCACGAACGGCAGGTTCCGCGCCGCCACGAGAGCGTTGGGAGGCCACGACTCCGTGGCGGCCATCAGCGGCGGCAGCACGGGTGCCGAGGCCGTCACCTCTCCCCCGCCGGTCTGCAGGTCCAGCGCTGATGAGACCGCTCCCAGGCGTTCGGCGATCCGGTTCGCGTAGCCCCACGGCGGGCGTTCCTCGGTGGCGCGTCCCTCGAACCACGAGAAGTCCCAGCCGTCCAGCGGCACGGACTCGCCCTCAGCCACCAGCGCCTCGAAAGTCCCCACGAGCACGAATGCCACCACAAAGACGGAGAACGAGCCACTGAGAATGGCGGCACCTGCCCTGGGCGCTGAGACGCCGCGTCCCTGGTTCGTCTCGCGCTCGGCAGGGCAGGTGCCGCAGGGGTTTACAACGACCGAACGGCCGTGCGGTTACGCCCTAAGACGCAACACAAGCACGACCGTTCGGCCTACAACGAGGTTGTCACCCGCTAGAGGGAACTAACGCAACCGATAGGCCCTCTTCACGGTCTGGTCGACCTTGTTGCCGTCGGAGTCCGTGGCGACCACGCGCAACGACACGAAGCCGCCCGCCTGACCACCCGCGGGTATCAGTGACTTCACCGGGGTCCACGTGACGCCGTCGTCGAACGAGGCGTACGCCTGCAACGAGCGCACGGACGCCTTGCCCGCGCCGGACTGGCGGGCCGCGCTGAACTTCACCGGCATCGGCACCCCGGCCTTCCAGCTGTTGCGCAGGTCGACCGGCACCGCGTAGTCGACCTCCAGCAACGGCAGGCGGCCGTCGGCGGAACCGGCGAAGTCCCACTCGGTGCGAATCGCGGTCGACAGCGCGAGCCGGTCGCGTTCGCCCTCCAGCACCAGCTGGTACCGGCCGTCACGTGCCGGTGCGGGCAGCGTGCCCTGCCGGCCGTCGGCGTAGCCCCGGGTGACGCCGTTGTGCTTGAGCTCCAGCCACGCCCAGCCGCCGCGGTGCCAGTTCTCCACCCAGCCGGAACCGCCGAACGGCGAGATCTTCGTGGTGATCTGGTCGCCGGACCGCGTGACGCCGCCGCCGTCCGCCCACGTCACCTGCCACGCGCCACCGAGCCGTGGCGACGTCACCGCGCGCAGGTTCGACTTCTCGTACTTGCGTCCCGGCTGGAACCGCACCGGGGCGAGGTCGGCCCACGACGTGGCGCTCTGGTCGTCGCCCGCACCGAACATGCGTCCGTCGAACCCCTCCTGGTACCAGCTCACCCCGTTTCCGGCGGTGAAGTACTCCGTGCGTTGCGTTGGGGCGAAGAGGTCCTCGTCGAGCACCATGCTCAGGTCGAGCACGCCGTCGACCACCGGGTAGTTGCGCTGGCCGACCAGGCCGTCCGCGCCGGACGTGTGGTAGCGGGCCTTGACCTCGCCGAGGTCCACGTGCCGGATCTTCCGGACGCCGGACGGCAGCTTCCCCTCGTCCTGCAGCAGCAACGTGTAGGAGACCGGCGACCCCGCGATCGCCCGCAGCGTGAGCTGCGCGGGCACGGTGGTCACGTGGTGTTCCGGGACCGCGATCACGGGGATCGCGGTCTGCGGTTCGAGGGCGAACGGCACCGGTCCCGTCCACAGCACGGCGACCGCTCCGGCGTCCTTCATCTCCTGCGCCACCAGGTAGGGATCTTCACCGGCCTGGCGGACGAACGCGAGCTTGCCGCGCACGTCACCGCCGCGTTCGGCCACGTCGAGCCGGTGGTCGCCGGGCTTCAGGAACCCGCTGCCGTCGTAGTAGCGCACCGGGAACCCGTCGACGACGGAGATCAGCGGCTGGCCGCCCTTGAGGCCGTCGACGTAGGTCAGCTCGGGCAGCGGACCACCGAACATCAGGGTGTACACGGGAACCCGGCCGTCCAGGATGCTCGTGACGCCGCTGATCTTGCCCGGCGTGAACGGCACCCGCAGGTCCGTGTCGCGGTACCAGACGACGGAGTCGCGTTCCGGCAACTCCACGCTGGACCGCTTGCCCTGCCTGGCATCGAGGTCGACCGACACCGACTGCGTGAGCGAGACGCGGCCCGCCAGATCGGTCACGGACACCGGCGCGAACCAGTCGTGGTTCGGGGTGCGCTCGTCGATGCGGCCGAGCACGGCGTAGTCGGCGACCGGCAGCTTCACCGACCCGACGCCGCCGGCGATGGACAGCACCGAGGCTTCCTTCGTCGTCATGTTCACGACGACGACGAACTCGTCCGGCACGGGCTTGCCGTCGCGGCCGGTCATCGAGACCTTCAGCTCGTGCCGTTCCTCCTGCACGTACGCGCCGACGGACGTGGTGAGCGAAACACCGTCGCCACTCGCTTGGACGTGCCCGAAGAACGTGCCGAGCCCCTTGCGCGGGTCCAGCACGACGTCGACCGCCACGCTGCCCGCCGCGGGCACCGTCACCGACGCGGGCACGGTGAAGTTCGCTCCCAGGTCGTGCTGCAGAGCGAGCGGGATCGGCTGCGCACCCGAGTTCGTGTAGGTGATCGTCTTCGTGATCGTGGTGGTGTGCGGCCACTCCACCAGCCCGAACGACAGGCTGCCGACGTCCGCGCGGACGTTCTGGGTGGCCGCGCGCCCGACGTCGAGCAGACCCGTGCCGACGTTCACCGGGCTGTCCGCGACCGGCTTGACCGTCGCCATGAGCTGCGCCTTCAGCTCGGCGGCCCGCCACTGCGGATGGCGCTGCGCCAGCACCGCCGCGGCGCCGGCCACGTGCGGCGAGGCCATCGACGTGCCGGACAGTCGCGCGTGGAACTCGTCGACCGCGTGCTCCGGGTAGGTTCCCTTGGCCCGTGCGGCCACGATGTCCGTGCCGGGAGCGGCGATGTCCGGCTTGACCGCGAAGTCGTTCCACCGCGGCCCGCGTGACGACAGCTCGTTGACCGCACCGGCCTTGGTGAGGTTCGCGACGGCCAGCGCCGCGTCCGCCGACGCGGGCGACGACACCTTGCGGAACGTCCCGTAGTTGCCCGCCGCCACCACGAACAACGTGCCGGTCTCGGCCGTGAGTTCGTTGAGCTTCACCGACAACGGGTCGGTGCCGTCGGACTGGTCACCGCCCAGCGACAGGTTGACGACCTTGGCCTTGACCTCGCGCGCCGCCCACTCCATGCCGGCGATCACCGCGCTGTCGAGGCACCAGTCGGCCTCGCAGACCCGCCCCACGGCGAGGTTCGCGCCCTTCGCGACCCCGACGTGCCGGCTGCCGCGGCCCGCGATCGTGGCCGCGACGTGCGTGCCGTGCCCGACGTCGTCCTGGATGCCGGCGGGCGTGAAGTCCTTGGCCACGCTGACCACGCCTTGCAGCTCGGGGTGTTGCTGGTCGTAGCCGGTGTCGAGCACCGCGACCGTGACGCCGCCGCCGTCGAACCCCGCCTGCCACGCCGCCGGCCCGCCGACCATCGGCACGCTCTCGGTCAGCGAGATCCTCGACTTGCCGTCGAGCCACAACTTCCCGGCCCGCGACGCGTGCGCGCGGCCGCTCCACTGCCGGGCGGCCTCCTGCTTCTTGACGGACCCGTTGGCGAGCAACGGGATCCGGTCGATCTTGTCGTCGGTGTAGCCGTACGAGTGCAACGCCGTGACGTCGAAGAAGCGCTGGTCGACGCGATCCTGCCCCACCGCGTCGACCGCGTCCGCCGGCACCACGAACTGGTGACCGTCGCGCACGTACCGGGCGAACGACATGCCCGGCCGGCCCTCGACCCGGACGAGCTCCCCTCGTTCGCCGACCACGACCTTGTCGCCGCTGATCAACGTGATGGTCGAGGTCTGCTGAGCTCTCGGCGGTTCCGCCTGCGCGGCCGTCACCGGACCGACCAGTCCGGCGGCGACCGCGGCGATCACCAAACATCGTGCAAGGCGCACGTGTCCTCCCCTGGGATGTGAACCTCTCCACCCAGGGAGACTGCGAACAGCGCGTGAAGGTTGCCTCACGCTCCGCGATAGGTGCCGAAGCTCCAGCGATTGCCCTCGGGATCGGCGACCGTGAACCCGCGCGACCCGTAGTCCTCGTCCCGCAGCCCGCGGATCTCCCGTGCGCCGTTCGCCAAGGCCTTGGCGTGGAGTTCGTCCGGTCGATCGGTGACGACGTAGACCGAGGCCTGCCCGGCCTTCGTCGCCTCGACCTCGCCGACCGACCGCACGGCGGACCCGAGCATGACCCCGCCGCCCTCCGGCCAGACCAGCTCGCAGTGCACGACCTCGCCGTCGGCCTCGCCCGGAACCACGAGGTGTTCCTCGAAACCGAACGCCTCGACCAGGAAGCGGATCGCCCCGGGAGCGTCCTGATAGGACAGTGTGGGCCAGCAGGTGGGTGGTGGTGTGCTCATGGTCACCACTGTGAGGCCTGGCCGCGCTCGCTGCCTTGTACGAATGGAAGCTCGGCGGCGATCCACTCCGTCGGGGTCGCGCCGCAGAGGGCGCGCCAGTCCCGGTTGAAGTGGGCCTGGTCCGTGTAGCCGCAGGCCGCCGCCACCTCGGTCAGGGTGGGGCGGCGTTCGCCGCGCAGCATCCGGTTGGCGTTCTCGAAGCGCATCACCCTCGCCATGACCTTGGGGGTCAGGCCGTACTCGGCGGCGAACCGCGCGCTCAGGTGCTGCCTGCTCCAGCCGACTTCGGCGGCGATCTCGGCCACCGCGGCGCCCGCGGCCAGGCGTTGCCACGCCCAGGCCACCTCGACCTGCTGCTTCACCGGCCGGACCAGGGCGCCGAACAGCTCGTCGAGCAGCGCGAACCGGTCGAGCCACGTGGGCGCGTCCTGCACCCGTTCCCGCAGGCAGACGGGCGCGTCGAGGGCGTCGAGCCCCACGGTGGTCGCGCTCAACTCCCCGGCAGGCATCCCGAACAACGCGCGCAGGCCCAGCGGCGTGAGGTCGCACTGCACGCCGTGCTGGAACCCGTCGTGCGTGATGAGGACGGCCTCGTCGTGCAGCCCGCCGCACAGCGTGGCGAACCGGCCCTCCGGCAGGTCGACCGTGCCGTCCAGCGTGATGACCAGCGTCAGGGAGCGGGAGGGCAGGCCGCGATGCACGCCGGGGGCCGTGTGCATCCGGTACCCGGAGTAGCGCGTGACGAACGGTCTCAGCCGCGGGTGCGGCAGGCCGATGACGTGCTCGACGTCCACGCTCCCGATGCTAGTGGCGCGTCTCGGAGCGTTGGCGAGGTGATCCACGCCCAGCAGGGCGCCTCGCGGCACCGCCCCCACGCCCCCGTACCACCAGTACGAGGACGTGGGGGCGGCACCACGACGCACCCGTCTGACCGCGAATTCCCCCGGCAACGTTCCGGGCCACACCACTAGAACAACTCCCCCAGCACCAGCAGGCCTGCGCCCACCGGCACCAGGTCGGCACCGAGTTCCGTCACGCTCACCTCCACGTCCGGCATCGCCCGCAGGTAGAGGTCGGGCGACGCGAGCACCTTCCGTCCACTCAGGACGATCTGGTCGAGGTCGAGCAGTTGCACCAGGTTCGTCACGGCGGCCGCGATCACCCGCGCCGCGTCGACGCCCGTGGCGGCCGCGTGCACCGCCTCGATGCAGCCTCGCCGCCCGCAGACGCACAGCGGGCCGTCGAGTTGAATGGTCGTGTGGCCGAACTCGCCGGCGCCTGACCGTGCGCCTCGGTGCACCTCTCCTCCGAGGAACAGGCCCACGCCCAGACCGGTGCCCACGAACACGAGGGCCGCGTCCTGCAACGGGCGTCGCCACGCCTCGGCGAGCACCGCGCAGTTGGTGTCCTTGTCGACCACGACGGGCAGGCCCAGGCGTTCCGCCGCCAGCGCGCGCAGGGGGACGGCGGACCAGCCCGGCAGGCCGTTCGGGGACACGACGCCGTCGCGGAAGTCGAGCGGACCGGCTATGCCGATGCCGAGTCCCAGCACCTTGTCGTCCGGGGCGATCAGCGGCTCCAGGGTGGACAGCACGTCGTCCGGGGTGAACATCGGCGGCAGTGGCGCGACGGTCGACGACACGACCTCGCCGGTCAGGTCGAGCTGGACCAGTCGAAGTTCGTCGCGGTCCACGTAGGCGCCATAGGCGTGCGCGCCGTCGGCGGCGAGTTGCAGGGAGCGGCGGGGCTTGCCCCTGGTGCCGGCGCGGACGGGGCCGGTCTCCTCCAGCAGGCCCGCCGAGATGAGCCTCGCCACGATCTTCGAGACCGCCTGCGGGGTCAGGCCTGCCTGCTCGGCGATGGAAGCCCTGCTCAGGACACCTGCACGGACCAGGCGGAGCACGGTCCGGTCGTTGTGCGAACGCAGCGAGGTGAGGTCCACGGTCGCAATTATTAAACAGCGTTGCTTTAATCGGAAGCATGACTAGGGTCGGACTTCTGGGCTACGGCATCGCGGGGCGGGTCTTCCACGCCCCGCTCATCACCTCGACCGAGGGCATGGACCTCGTCGCGATCGTCACGGCGAACCCGGAGCGGCAGGCGCAGGCCCGGGCGGCGCACCCGGACGCGAAGATCGTCACCGCCGACGAGCTGTTCGACCTGGACCTCGACCTGGTCGTCGTGGCCACGCCCAACCGGACGCACGTCGAGTACGCGAAGCGGGCGATCGCCAAGGGTGTCGCGGTGGTGGTGGACAAGCCGTTCGCGCCTTCGTCGGCCGAGGCCGCGGAGCTCATCACGACCGCCCGGGCAGCGAACGTGCCGCTCACCGTGTTCCAGAACCGGCGGTGGGACAGCGACTTCCTGACCCTTCGCAAGGTCACCGCGCAACTGGGTGAGGTCCGGCGGTTCGAGTCGCGGTTCGAGCGGTGGGTGCCGGAGATCTGGGACAACTGGCGCGAGTTCGGTGATCCCGCGGAGGCGGGCGGGTTGCTGTACGACCTCGGCGCGCACCTCGTCGACCAGGCGGTGCAGTTGTTCGGCCCGGTCAGGACGGTGTACGCGGAACTCGACAGGCGGCGGCCCAACGCACAGGTCGACGACGACGTGTTCGTCGCGTTGACGCACGAGAACGGCGTGCGCTCACACCTGTGGGCCAGTGCGCACGCGGCGAACCACGGGCCGCGGTTCCGGGTGCTCGGCAGCGAGGGGGCGTTCGAGATCGACGGGCTCGACGAGCAGGAGGACGCGCTCGCCGCCGGGCGCAGGCCGGGGCGGGACTGGGGGCGGGAGGACCGCACCGGACGGCTCGGGGTACTCGACGAGACGGTCGAGGTCGCCGTGGAACCCGGTGCGTACCAGCAGTTCTACGCCGAGATCCAGGCCGGGCGGGTTCCCGTCGACCCCGCCGGCGCCGTCGCCGCGTTGAAGGTCATCGAGGCCGCATTCCTGTCCGCACGCGAGAACGAGGTGGTAGAGCTGTGAACTCCGAAGAACTCCTCACCCAGGAGCGCCGGCTCCAGTTCGACCGGTTCGGCAACGACGTCGCGATCGAACTCGGGCTGCACCTGCTCGACGCCGCTCGCGCGCAGGGGTTGCCCGTCGCGATCTCGGTGCAGCGCAACGGACATCGGCTCTTCCACGCCGCACTGCCCGGCACCGCGCCGAACAACGACAGGTGGCTCGAGCGCAAGGCCCGTGTCGTCGAGCTGTTCGGCCACAGCTCGTTCTACGTCGGCGAGACGTTCCGGGAGAAGGGGACGACGTTCGAGGCGGAGTCGCGGCTCGACCCGGATCTGTACGCCGCGCACGGCGGTGTGTTTCCCGTCATCCTTCGTGGAACGGGACCCGTCGGCACCGTCGGGGTCTCCGGACTCCCCCAGGCGGAGGACCACGCGTTCGTCGTCGCCGAGCTGGAATCGTTCCTGAACTCGCGCGACGCGTAATAACTCGAATAGTCGTTGGTACAAATAGGACCCACCACTTCGAGTGGATTTCAGCCCACTCGAAGTGGTGTTCTCATAACATCAGCACCAGCCGCCACAATGCGCACGAAAGAGTGATCTTACTGGGCCAAACGAGTGCCCGATTCCATCCTCGCAAGAATAACGATCAGTCACCCACCTGCCGATACAACCGCCGTTGCATGAGGCAGTGGTTGTACGCTCCGTAGCACCTTCAGGCGTAAACCACCCACCCGAATGTCGCCTTTTTGGCCCCTTCACAGTTCTCAACAGCGCGAACTAACGTCCGTTCCGGCTTATCGGATTGGTCCATTAGCGCATTGAGATAGGTGGGTACCGGTTGTGACTGTGACGGATTCTGACCTCAATGAGGGCCGTCAGCAGCTGAGTTTGGGCACGGCCGCCGCACGAAATCTGGCCACTACCACCAAGTCCGTCCCGCAGATGCAGGGAATCACTTCCCGCTGGCTGCTCAAGGTGCTGCCCTGGGTGCAGGCCGCTGGTGGTGCTTACCGCGTCAACCGCCGTCTCACCTACACGCTGGGCGATGGCCGCGTCTCGTTCACCAACATCGGCGCGGAGATCCGCGTCGTGCCGCGGGAGCTCACCGAACTGGCCCTGCTCAAGGGGTTCGAGGACGACGAGGTGCTCGCCGCGCTGGCCGGCCGGTTCACCCAGCGGGAGTTCGGCATCGGCGACGTCATCGTCGAGAAGGGCCGCCCGAAGGACACCGTCGTGCTGATCGCGCACGGCAAGGTCGACAAGGTCGGCACCGGTGAGTACGGCGGCGAGACCGTGCTGGGCAACCTCGCGGACGGCCAGTACTTCGGCGAGACCGTCCTCGCGGGACCGCAGGGCGAGTGGGAGTACACGGCCAAGGCCGTCACCCCGGTCACCGTGCTGACGCTGTCGTGGGACGACTTCCAGGCGCTCAACGGGGAAGCGGGCGGCCTGAGGGCGCACATCCAGCAGACGTTCAACAGCCGCAACAAGCCGCAGGACGAGCACGGCGAGGCCGAGATCGGCATGGCGTCCGGTCACGACGGCGAGCCCGTGCTGCCCGGCACGTTCGTCGACTACGAGCTCTCGCCGCGCGAGTACGAGCTGAGCGTCGCGCAGACGGTGCTGCAGGTCCACAGCCGCGTCGCGGACCTCTACAACAACCCGATGGACCAGGTCGAGCAGCAGTTGCGGCTCACGATCGAGGCCCTGCGCGAACGCCAGGAGCACGAGATCGTCAACAACAGGTCGTTCGGCCTGCTGCACAACGCGGACCTCAAGCAGCGCATCCACACCCGGTCCGGCCCGCCCACGCCGGACGACTTCGACGAGCTGCTGTCGATCGTGTGGAAGGACCCCGGGTACTTCCTCGCGCACCCGCGCACGATCGCCGCGTTCGGCCGTGAGCTCAACAAGCGCGGCCTGTACCCGCAGCACATCGACTTCAACGGCCAGCAGGTGCCGGCGTGGCGCGGCATCCCCGTGCTGCCGTGCAACAAGATCCCGGTCTCCGACACCCGCACGTCGTCGGTGATGCTGATCCGCACCGGCGAGCAGAACCAGGGCGTCATCGGCCTGCACCAGACCGGCATCCCGGACGAGTACCAGCCGGGCCTCTCGGTGCGGTTCATGGGCATCAACGACCAGGCGATCATCAACTACCTGGTCAGCGCCTACTACTCGGCCGCCATCATGGTGCCGGACGCGATCGGTGTGCTGGAGCACGTCGAGCTGGGTCGCGAGGGCTGAGTTGGCCTCCTTCACCATGCCGGAGTTCTACGTGCCGCACCCGGCGCGGATGAACCCGAGCCTCGAACGGGCCCGCGCCCACTCCACGCGGTGGGCGCGGGACATGGGGATGCTCGACACCGGGGTGTGGACCGAGGAGGTCCTCGCGGGCGACGACTACGGGTTCATGTGCGCGTGGACCCACCCGGACGCGCCCGCGGAGGTCCTCGACCTCATCACGGACTGGTACGTCTGGGTCTTCTACTTCGACGACGAGTTCTTCGCGGAGTTCAAGCAGAGCAAGGACGTGCCGGGCGCGAAGGCGTACCTCGACCGGCTGCCGGCGTTCATGCCGCTGAACGGCACGGACCCGTGGCCGGAGCCGCAGAACCCGACCGAACGCGGTCTCGTCGACCTGTGGCAGCGGACGATTCCGCTGATGTCGCAGGACTGGCGGCGCCGGTTCACCACGAGCACCCACAACCTGCTGCTCGAGTGCATGTGGGAGATCCGCAACATCGAGAGCGGCACGGTCGCCAACCCGATCGAGTACATCGAGATGCGCCGCAAGGTCGGCGGCGCGCCGTGGTCGGCGAACCTGGTGGAGGTCTCCGAAGCAGCAGAGGTGCCCGCGTCCGTCGCGGGCACCCGCCCGCTGCGGGTCCTGTCCGACACGTTCTCCGACGCGATCCACCTGCGCAACGACATCTTCTCGTACGAACGGGAGGTCGAGCGCGAGGGCGAGAACTCCAACGGGGTGCTCGTGTTCGAGAAGTTCTTCGGCCACGACACGCAGACCGCGGTCGAGGCCGTGAACGCGCTGCTGACCTCGCGGCTGCACCAGTTCGAGAACACCGTGTTCACCGAACTGCCGTTGCTGTTCGCGGAGAACGCGCTGCTGCCGCACGAACAGGCCCAGGTCCTGAAGTACGTCAAGGGCCTGCAGGACTGGCAGTCCGGCGGCCACGAGTGGCACCTGCACGCGGGCCGCTACAGCAAGTTCGACGATTCTGGGTGGGACGGCGGGGCCGGCAACTCCGCGTTCTTCCGCACGATCCTGCGCGGGCCGACCGGCCTGGGCACGTCCGGCGCGTGGCTGGGGGTCGCACGTGGTTGAGCTCCCGGCGTTCGACATGCCGTTCTCCGCCCGGCTCTCGCCGCACGTCGACAAGGTGCGCCAGCACAGCAAGCGGTGGGCGCGGGACATGGGCATGCTCGACGGCACGCTCTGGACCGAGGCGTACTACGACCGGTCCGACTTCGGCTCGTTCACGCCCCTGGCCCACCCGACGCTCGGCCTGGACGCGCTCGTCCAGATCAGCGACATGCACGTGTGGGCCTGGTACGTGGCGGACATCTTCTACGACGGCTACTTCCGCACCCGCGACCTGGCGGGCGCCAAGGCGTTCGTCGCGCGGATGCGGTCCATCATGGACAGTCCGGCGCAGGCGACGTGGACCGTGGCCGAGCGGGCGCTGGCCGACCTGCTCACCCGCGCGCCGCTCGACGCGAGGGACCGGGCGTCGCTCGACGAGTACTTCGACGCGATGCTGTGGGAGGTGCACGCCAACGCGCAGGGCCGGGTGCCCGACCCGGTCGACTTCGTGGAGATGCGGCGCAGGACCATCGCCGCCGACATGTCCGCGCGGCTCGCCGCCGGGCCGTTGATCGACCAGCTGCCGCCGGAGCTGATGGCGAACTCCACGATGCAGGCGATGGTCGACGCGTTCGCCGACATCACCAGTCTCAAAGCCGACGTCGTGGGTTACGAGCGGTTCGGCCCGGACACCGGGTTGATCACCAACGCGGTGCACGTCGTGCGGACGTTCTTCGACTGCGAACTCCAGCAGGCGGTGACCATGGTCGCGGACCTGGTGAACGCCCGCATGAAGCAGTTCGCGACGTCGGCGGCGGACGACCTGCCGTACCTCGCCGACCAGTACCGGCTCGACTCGGCGCAACGCACCGCGTTGAAGGCGTACGTCGAGGCGTTGAAGGCATGGCTCGCGGGCGAGCTCATGTGGACGCAACGCACGGGCCGTTACGAGCCCTACCCGACGCCTTCTGTGGCGTCCTTCCACCGGCCGACGGGTCTCGGTACCGCAGCCGTGCTCGTTCGCTAGTTCCACAACCGCACCAGCAGATTGGCAGGACTTCTCGTGACTGTTACCGATCCGGGCCTTGGGGTCGAGGACAAGCAGCTGAGCCTCTCCAGGGCAGCCGCGCGCAACCTCGCCACGACCACCAAGTCCGCACCGCAGATGCAGGGGATCTCACCCCGGTGGCTGCTGCGCATGCTGCCCTGGGTCGAGGCGAAGGGTGGTGCCTACCGGGTCAACCGCCGGCTCACCTTCGCGATCGGCGACGGCCGGGTCACGTTCACCGCCGTGGGTTCCGAGGTGCGGATCGTGCCGCAGGAGCTGGCGGAGTTCGTGCTGCTGCGCGGGTTCGAGGACGAGGCGGCGCTCACGGCCGTCGCGAACCGCTTCGAGCAACGCGAGTACGAGCCGGGCGAGGTGATCGCGCAGCGCGGCCAGTCGGTCGACGAGATCATCGTGATCGCGCACGGCAAGGTCACCAAGACCGGGCGCGGCGAGTACGGCGACGACGTGGCGCTCGGCACGATCGCGGACGGCGAGTACATCGGCGACGAGCCGGTGCTCTCCGGTGCCGACAAGGACTGGAGCTTCACCGCCCGCGCCCTGACGCCGACGACCGCGGTGGTGCTGTCGCGGGCGGCGTTCGCCCAGCTCAACGGGCAGATCGAACCGTTGCGCGAGCACATCGCGCGGCAGCTCGCAAACCCGACGAACGCCTCCAACAAGCACGGTGAGGCCGAGATCGACATCTCGTCCGGCCACGACGGCGAACCCGCGCTGCCCGGCACGTTCGTCGACTACGAGCTGCGCCCGCGCGAGTACGAACTGAGCGTGGCGCAGACGATCCTGCGCGTCCACACGCGTGTCGCGGACCTCTACAGCCAGCCGATGGACCAGGTCGAGCACCAGTTGCGGCTGACCATCGAGGCGTTGCGCGAGCGCCAGGAGTTCGAGCTCGTCAACAACAAGGAGTTCGGTCTCCTCGCGAACGCCGACCTGAAGCAGCGGGTCAGCACCGGCTCCGGCCCGGTGACGCCGGACGACATGGACGAGCTGATCTCGCGGCGCCGCAACACCAAGCTGATCCTGGCCCACCCCAAGGCGATCGCCGCGTTCGGCCGTCAGCTCAACAACCGCGGCCTGTACGTGCCGACGGTCGAGGTCGAGGGCAAGGCGTTGCAGTCGTGGCGCGGCATCCCGATCGCGCCGTGCGACAAGATCCCGGTCAACAAGAACGGCACCACGTCGATCATCGCGATGCGGCTCGGCGAGGAGAAGCAGGGCGTCGTCGGCCTGCGCCAGACCGGCATCCCGGACGAGTACGAGCCCGGCCTGAACGTGCGGTTCATGGGCATCGACGAGCACGCGATGCTCAAGTACCTGGTGTCGACGTACTACTCGGCCGCGGTGCTGGTGCCGGACGCCCTGGGCGTGCTGGAGAACGTGGAGATCGGTCTCTAGCGATGACAGCCGAGATGACCGAACCGTTGACCGCCGGGCGTCCGTCCGGCGAGGTCCTCGCGTGGAGCCGGAGCCTCGTGCTGCCCGCTCTGCGCAAGGCCGTCGACCAGCTGCCGCCGTCGTTGCGGACCGTCGCGGAGTACCACCACGGGTGGCGCGACGAGTACGGCAACCCGGTGCTGGAGAACGGCGGCAAGGCGATCCGTCCCGCGTTGGTGCTGCTGGCGGCCGAGGCCGTCGGCGGCACCCCCGCCTCCGCCGTGCCGGCGGCGGTCGCGGTGGAGCTGATCCACAACTTCTCGTTGCTGCACGACGACGTGATGGACCGCGACACCACGCGGCGGCACCGGCCCACGGCGTGGACGGTGTTCGGCGTGAACGCGGCGATCCTGGCCGGGGACGCGTTGCAGGCGCTGGCCGTGGACGTCCTGGCGGGATCGGGCCACCCGCGTTCGCTGGAGGCGATCCGGACGTTGGGTGACGCCGTGGTGGCGTTGCTCGACGGGCAGGCGTACGACCTGGACTTCGAGACGCGCAACGACGTGTCCGTGCCCGAGGTCGAGCGGATGGCGCGCGGCAAGACCGGCGCGTTGCTCGGTGCTTCGACGGCTCTGGGCGCGCTGTACGGCGACGGGTCCGACGAGCAGGTCGAGGCGATGCGCGGCTTCGGCGCCGAGCTCGGGCTCGCGTTCCAGCACGTGGACGACCTGCTCGGCATCTGGGGCGACCCGGCGGTGACCGGCAAGGCCGTGCACTCGGACCTGGTGAACCGCAAGAAGTCCCTGCCGGTCGTGCGGGCGTTGAACGCCGGTGTGCCCGCGTCCGAGGAACTCGGCGTGCTGTACCTCGGGTCGCAGGAGATGAACGCGGAAACGCTTGCGCGGGCGGCTCGGCTGGTCGATCTGGCCGGTGGGCGCGCGTGGAGCCAGACGCAGGCCGACGAACTCCACACGCGGGCGCTGGTGCACCTCGGCGAGGCCTCGCCGACCGCGCGGGCGGCCGTGGAGCTCGGCACGCTCGCCCAGCTCGTGACACACCGGGACCACTGAACCCGTTTCGGGACCTGCTTCGGGAAGGCGCTAGATGACAGACCATCCGCCGCGTTCGGTGTTGCTGGCGTCACCCCGGTCGTTCTGCGCCGGGGTGGAGCGGGCCATCGAGATCGTGGAACGACTGCTCGACCAACGCGGCGGTCCCGTCTACGTGCGCAAGCAGATCGTGCACAACGTCCACGTCGTGCGTTCGCTGGAGGATCGTGGCGCCGTGTTCGTGGAGGAGCTGTCCGAGGTGCCTTTCGGTGCCACGGCGGTCTTCTCCGCGCACGGCGTGTCTCCTGCCGTGCGCGCGGAGGCCCGTCTGCGGGACCTGGACGTGCTGGACGCCACCTGCCCGTTGGTGACGAAGGTGCACTCCGAGGCCCGCCGGTTCGCTGAGCGCGGCGACACGATCGTGCTGATCGGGCACGCCGGGCACGAGGAGGTCGAGGGCACGCTCGGCGAGGCACCGGACCAGATGGTGCTGGTGGAAACCGTGGAGGACGTCGAGGCCCTGGAGATCACCGGGCCGGTCTCGTACCTGACGCAGACGACGCTGGCCGTGGACGAGACGCTGGAGGTCATCGCGGCGCTGGAGCGGAAGTTCCCGCAGCTGCGCGGGCCCGGGTCCGACGACATCTGCTACGCCACCACGAACCGGCAGATCGCGATCCGCGAGGTCGCGGCGCAGTCCGACCTGGTGCTGGTGGTGGGTTCGAAGAACTCGTCCAACTCGGTGCGGATGGTGGAGCTGGCCGCCCGCGGTGGCACCCCGGCGTACCTGATCGACGACGCCTCGGAGATCGATCCCGCGTGGCTCGACGGCGTGTCGTCCGTCGGTCTGTCGGCCGGTGCGTCGGCGCCTCCCGAGCTGGTGGACGAGGTCGTGGCGGCGTTGGAGGCGTTGGGGTCCGTGACGGTCTCCACGCACACGACGGCGACCGAGACGATCGCGTTCACCCTGCCGTTGGCGGTGCGCCGTGCTGGCTGACATCACCTCGCCCGCGGACGTGCGCGCACTGTCGTCCTCGGAGCTCGAGTCCCTGGCCGCGGAGATCCGGTCGTTCCTGATCTCCAAGGTGCACCGGACCGGTGGCCACCTCGGGCCGAACCTCGGTGCCGTCGAGCTGACGATCGCGGTGCACCGCGTCTTCGCCTCGCCGGTCGACGTGGTGCTGTTCGACACCGGCCACCAGGCGTACGTGCACAAGATGCTGACGGGCCGGTGCGCGGAGTTCGACTCGTTGCGGCAGGCAGGTGGCCTGTCGGGCTACCCGTCCGCGGCCGAGTCGGCGCACGACGTGATCGAGAACTCGCACGCCTCGACCGCACTGTCCTATGCGGACGGTCTGGCCAAGGCGTTCGAACTGGGTTCGGCCGAACGGCGGGTGGTCGCGATCGTCGGCGACGGCGCCCTGACCGGCGGGATGTGCTGGGAGGCGCTGAACAACATCGGCGGCTCCGCACGTCCGGTGGTGGTGCTGTTGAACGACAACGGCCGTTCCTATGACCCGACCGCCGGTGGTTTCGCGGCGTCTCTGCTGGCGGGCTCGGCGCGGGCGTTGTTCGAGTCGCTGGGCCTGGCCTACATCGGCGAGGTCGACGGTCACGACGTGCACGCCGTCGAGAACGCCTTGTGGGAGGCCAAGTCCCTGGGCCGTCCGGTGGTGGTGCACTGCAAGACGGTGAAGGGCAAGGGGTACTCGGCCGCCGAGTCGGACGAGGCCGACCGCATGCACGCGGTGGGCGCGTCCGGTGCTTCGGGTGGCCGCACCTGGACGGACGCGTTCTCCGACGAGATCGTGGCGATCGGCACCGCCCGTCCGGACGTGGTGTGCGTGACCGCCGCGATGCTCGAGCCGGTGGGGCTGCGCCCGTTCGCCGAGCACTTCCCCACGCGCGTGTTCGACGTGGGCATCGCCGAGCAGCACGCCGTGACGTCCGCCGCGGGCATGGCGATGGGTGGTCTGCACCCGGTGGTGGCCGTGTACGCGACGTTCCTGTCCCGGGCGTTCGACCAGCTCCTGATGGACGTGGCGCTGCACCGCCTGCCGGTCACGTTCGTGCTGGACCGCGCGGGCGTGACGGGCCCGGACGGCGCGTCCCACCACGGCATGTGGGACGCCTCGATCCTCCCGGTGGTGCCCGGTCTGCGCCTGGCCGCGCCACGTGACCCGGCGTCGCTGGCGGCGTTGCTGCGCGAAGCCGTGGACGTCTCCGACGGGCCCACGGTCGTCCGCTACCCCAAGGCCGCGGTGGGCCCGGACATCCCTGCCCTGCGTCGTGTGAGCCACTTCGACGTGCTGAAGGAGTCTGCGGACGCCGATGTCCTGCTGATCGCGGTCGGCCCGTTGGCCGCTCCCTGCCTGGCGGCCGCCGAGGAACTGGCGTCGCACGACGTCCGCGTGACCGTGGTGGACCCGCGCTGGACCGCTCCCCTGGATCCGCACCTGGTCAAGTACAGCGGCCAGCACCGCCTGGTGCTGGCCGTGGAGGACGCCACGTCGACCGGTGCTCTCGGGGCCCGTCTCGGTCAGGCGCTGGCCGGGACGTCCACGTGCGTGGCGACTTTCGCGCTGCCGCCCCGTTTCCTGCCGCACGACTCGCGGGCCCGCATCCTCCGAGCCCACGGCCTCGACTCGGCCGGCATCACGACGAGCGTGCTGAAGCGCCTCGGCGTGAAGTGACCACCCATCCGACGGCGAACGACAGGGCGATGGCCCCCGCCCCCACCAACGGGGCCTTGACCTCGGCAGGTGCCGGCAGCGCACGGAGTCCGGTGGCCAGCAACAACAAGATCGGCCCCTGTACGACGAACGCGACGTAGGCGGACCGCGCCAGTCCTTGCGCCCAAGGCCCCTGGCGCGTCAACCGCCGCTGCGCCAACCCGATGAGCCACAGACTCCCGGCCACCACCAGGATCCCCTCGACCACCGCGAGGGCCGCCGCCTGCCACCGCCAGCCTCCGAGGAACGGCTCAGCGCTCGCGGCCAGGTCCAGCACGCCCATGAGCGCTGCGGCGACCGGCAGCACCGCGATCGTGCCCACCACCACGGTGCGCGTCATGCGGTAGATCTCGTCCGGCACCCGCTCAGCGAGCTTGCGCCCGCCGATGGCCCCCAGCAACAACATCCCCAGGCATTGCGGCCACCACCACAGGTGCAGGTCCCCGACCTGCCCGCTGCGCGCCGGGAACACCAGGCGCGTCAGGAACGTCGTCCCCGCCACCGCCATCGTCATGCCCACCACGGTCTTCGGCGTGATGACCCGTTCCCTGATCGGCGGCGCCAGCGCGATGCCGATGCTGAAGAGGAGCAGCACGCCCACGAACCACAACGACCCGCTGTCGAGGAAGGGATCGCGGTTCGTGAACGCCTGCCACCACGACACATCGCGCCCGGCACCGTTGTAGGCGATCCACACGAACGTCGGCCACACCACCAGCGCGCTGACCACCCACGGCGTCCCCAGCCGGACGAGCCGATCGGCGACGAACCGCTGCCGCCCTTTGCGTTCGATCGAGCCGGGCGTGAAGATCCCGGCCATGAAGTAGAAGGTCCCCATGAAGAACAACCCGGACGGCCCGATCACCGCCGCGAGCACCGTCTCGGCACCGGGGTGGAACGTGACCTCGTTGACCTCGTCGTAGGGCCAGCCACCGATCGCGGCGTAGCCGAGCAGCGCGTGGCCGCCGATGACCCACGCCACCAGGATCACCTTCAAGTTGTCCACTGCGGACAATCTCATGGTTTTCATGGTCCGCTTCTCGTGCCGAACACGCCAGCGCCCAAGCGGGCCGACCTCGTCAGCCGGGGAACGGCCGGTCGAGCCGGGATCGACGATCTGCGTGGCTCAGCATCTCCTCCTCGGCCGGGAAGTTCGTGGGCCAGAAGGCGGCGGAGATCGTCGTGCGGGAAGACCGCGCCGATCCGCCGGACCGAGCTAGGGCCGGTCGCCCGTGTAGACGCCCATCGCGCGGAAGCGCAGGCCCGGCTCCTTGTACTCCTCCATCGCGTGCGCGATCCAGCCCACGATGCGCGCGATCGCGAAGATGGCCTCGCCGGCGTCGGGCGGCATCTTGAACATGAGCGCGAACTGCGCCAGCGCCAGGTCGACGTTCGGGAAGCCCTGCGTCTGGGTGGCGATCACCTTGTCCGCCACCAGGTCCCCGTGGCGCCGCAACTCGGCCAGCAGGTAGTCGGCGCGCGGATCGCGCTGCTGGTACACGCGGTGCCCGAACCCCGGGATCGGCAGACCGGACCGCAGGTGCTCGGCCACCGTCCCCATCGGGTCGGACTCGGCCTGCATCAGGAACCGGTGCGCGATCGTCGTCGCGGTGCCGTGCTTCTGCCCCTCCATGGCCCCCATGCCGGCGGACACCACGGCGTAGGGGTGGGCGTGGGCCGAGGCGGCGACCCGGGCGGCCATGGTCGAGATCGCCAGGTCGTGGTCGGCGAGGAGGATCAGCGTCGCGTTCAGCAGGTCGGTCTGCGCGGGTTCCGGGGAGAGGCGGGCCCAGAGGCGCTCCGCGATGTCGGTGCCGGCGGGCCGCCCGACGAGCGGCAGGGACTCTACCACGTCGGCGATCAACGACTTGGCGCTGGTGACGGCCCGGTCCAGGTCGTACCGGAGCGGATCGCCGACGCTCGCCAGCGCGATGGCCACCCTGACCCGGTCGGTGAGTGTGGCACTGTCGGGGAGGGCCATCCAGATCTCCTGGCCCTCGGGGAACTGGATGTTCACGGAGTCGATGCCGGTCCACAGCCAGTGGGCGACGTCCTCGAACCGCTTCGTGGCGGCCATCTCGGGCACCGGCCGGCCGCGGTAGTACAGGCGGTCGTTCTCCAGCAACGAGATCCTGGTGCGGATGCGATCGGTCACAGCGGCCACTGCTCCGCGGGCACCAGTGCGTTGCGCCAGAGCTTCTACCTCGGCCACGTCGAACATGCTGGAACGGTTGACCTTTTCGCTGGTCAGGAGTCCACGGCTGACGTACGCGTAGACCGTCGCCGGCTTCACGCCGAGGCGACGGGCAGCTTGATTCGTCGTCAACATTGATTCCATCAACGTTGACTGTACAGGACATGTTGACGGAGCCTGTCGTACATGTTGATTGATGCCCCCAAAGGGCTTAAAGACGTCGTCGTCACGACCACCCGGATCGGGGACGTGAACGGGGCCGCGGGCTACTACCACTACCGCGAGCACGACGCGATCGAACTGGCCAGGACGCGGTCGTTCGAGGAGGTGTGGTTCCTCTTCACCGAAGGCAGACTGCCGACCGCCGAGGAGGCCGCGCGGTTCACCGAACACACCGCTCAACTGCGAGAGCTACCCGCGTCGATCCGCGAGGTGCTACCCGCCGTCGCGAGGTCGGGGTGCACGGCGCTGGCCGGGTTGCGGACCGCGTTGTCGATGCTGCCGAGCCGGCCGATGTGGGACGCGCCCATGGACGAACGCAAGGCGGACGCGCTCAAGGTCAGCGCGATGACGCCGACGATCCTCGCCGCGCTGCACCGAATCAACTGTGGACTTGATCCCGTCAACCCCAGGGTTGATTTGTCAATGTCGGCGAACTGGTTGTACATGTTGACTGGACTGGAGCCGTCAACATGGACGAGCCGTGCAGTAGAGCAGTACTTGATCGCCACGATCGACCACGGGTTCAACGCGTCAACGTTCACCGCACGCGTGGTGGCGAGCGCAGGGGCCGACGTCGTGTCGGCGGTGACGGCGGCGATCGGGACGTTCTCCGGGCCGCTGCACGGGGGCGCGCCGGATCGGGCGTTGGAGGCGCTCGACCTCATCGGGTCGCCGAACCACATCGACGCGTGGGTGCGCGAGCGCATCGAGCAGGGCGACCGGATCATGGGTTTCGGCCACGCCGTCTACAAGACGGAGGACCCGCGGGCGCGCCTGCTCAAGGAGATCGCGCTGGAACAGCCGACCGCGCTCACCGAGTTCGCGGTCACCGTCGAGCGGAGGGTCACGGAGCTGCTGGCCGAGCTCAAGCCCGGCCGGCAGCTGTACGCGAACGTGGAGTTCTACGCCGGCGTGGTGATGGAGCGGTGCGGCATTCCGCGCGAGATGTTCACGCCGACGTTCGCGTGCAGCCGGGTGGTCGGATGGTGCGCCAACGCCCTCGAGCAGTCCGAGGACAAGAAGATCATCCGGCCGGTCGCCCGCTACACGGGACCAGCTCCCCGGATCGGGTCGACGCAGCTCAGGTGAGGTACCTCAGGTCGTTGCGCACGCGGACGCGGTCACGGTCGTTGACGTCGGAGGAGCCCGCCAGGCCGGCGTTGCGGTCGCGGTGCCGGTCGAGCCAGACGGAGAGTGCTGCCACTGCCAGGACGATCGCTGCAAGAGTCATGTCAGTAAGTTTGCGGCCAGCAATATCCAGCCAACAGTGGCAGATCTGACGCTGCACGCTAATATCCTGCCATGCTGCGTTCTGTGGCGGTCCCGCTCATCGACGGCGTCGCGCCGTTCGAGTTCGGCCTGCTCTGCGAGGTGTTCGGCATCGACCGCACCGAGGAGGGCGTGCCGCTGGTCGACTTCCGGGTGTGCGGGGAGACCCCGAACGAACCGGTGCCGACGAGCATCCGCGGCGTGAGCATCACGCCGGAACACGGGTTCGACGCGCTGCAGAGCGTCGACCTCGTCGCACTGCCCGCCGCGCGGGTGCGGGACGACTACCCCGAGAAGCTGGTCAAGGCGCTCAGGGAGACCAACGCGACGTTGCTCAGCGTGTGCAGCGGGGCGTTCATCCTGGGTGCGGCCGGCCTGCTCGACGACAGGCACTGCACCACGCACTGGCGTGAGGCGCGCACGTTCAAGGAGCGCTTCCCGAAGGCACGGCTCGACGCGGACGTGCTGTTCGTGGACGACGGCAACATCATCACCAGCGCCGGCACCGCGGCGGGCATCGACGCGTGCCTGCACCTCGTGCGCCGCGAGCTGGGCACGAAGGTCGCCAACACCATCGCGCGCCGGATGGTCGTGGCCCCGCAGCGCGACGGGGGTCAGCGGCAGTTCGTGGAGCTGCCCATCCCCGAGTGCAGCTCGGACAGCCTCGAGCCGGTGCTGGAACGGGTGCTCGACACGATCGCCGACAACCACACGGTGGCGACGATGGCGAAGCTCGCCGTCATGTCCGAACGGACCTTCGCGCGCCGGTTCGCCGCCGAGACCGGCACCACGCCGAACAAGTGGCTGTCGCTGCAGCGGGTGCTGCACGCGCGCAGGCTGCTGGAAGAGACCGACCTGGACGTCGACTCGGTCGCGACCAGGTCAGGCTTCGGAACAGCCGCTCTCCTCCGACACCACTTCCATCGGGTCGTCGGCGTCGCACCGAGCGACTACCGCCGCACATTCTCCTGTCGTTAGGCGCTCGAAGATCTTCTCGGAGATCTCCCGCAACGCCACGACCTCGGAGTCGCTCAGCAGGTCGAACACCAGCTTGTGCACCGTCTCGGCGTGCGCGGGGGCGGCAGCCTCGATGGCCTCGCGCCCCAGGTCCGTCAGCACGACGAACGACCCGCGCCCGTCGCTGCGGCAGTTCTCCCGGCGCACCAGGCCGCGCTTCTCCATCCGTGCGACGTGATGTGAGATACGGCTCTTCTCCCAGTGCAACGACCGTGCGAGCTCTAACACGCGCACGCGTTCCTCACGCGTGTCGGTGAGCTGCACCAGCACGGCGAAGTCGGCCATCGAGATGTCCGAATCGACCGACATCTGCCTGCTCAGATGCGCATTGAGCTCCCCCTGCATGCGGACGTAGGCACGCCACGCCCGCTGCTGCTCAGGTTCCAACCATCGTGTCACCGGTTCAGCATACGGGAATAGTTGACACATCATCCACGTTCCGGCAGGGTGAGTGATACTTCAACCAGATCGAGCAACCGAAGGACTTGACACCATGACCACCGCCACCAACCTCACCGAACTGACCGGCGACTACGTCATCGACGGTTCCCACTCCCGCATCGGTTTCGTCGCCCGCCACGCCATGGTCACCAAGGTTCGTGGTGCGTTCAACGAGTTCGACGGCAAGATCTCCATCGACGGCGACAAGCCGGAGAACACCACCGCCGAGGTCACGCTGAAGGCCGCGAGCATCGACACCCGCAACGCGCAGCGCGACGGCCACCTGACCACGAACGAGTTCCTCGACGTCGAGACCTACCCGGAGATCAAGTTCGTCTCGACCTCCGCGAAGCAGATCGACGACGACAACTTCGAGATCACCGGTGACCTGACCATCAAGGACGTCACCAAGAACATCACCATCCCGTTCGCCTTCGAGGGCGTGGCCGTCGACCCGTTCGGCAACACCCGCGTCGGCTTCGAGGGCTCCCACACGATCAACCGCAAGGACTACGGCGTCAGCTGGAACGCCGCGCTCGAGGCCGGCGGCGTGCTGGTGAGCGAGAAGGTCGTGCTGGAGTTCGAGATCTCCGCGATCAAGCAGGCCTGACGACAGGCGACCAGGGCACAGGGCGCGGCGGATCGGGGTGCTGCGGGGGAAACCCGGCGGCACCCGGCGGATCCGTCGCGCCCTTCGTCTTGAATTGACCCGATCGTCGTAGTGAGCCGCCTGCCGCCGGCCCCCTTCCGGGAGGGTCTTTGGGTTACCGTGACCTCCATGGCGACGCGTGTTTTCCTCGTCGACGACCACGAGATCGTCCGCCGCGGCATCGCGGACCTGCTCGGCGAGGAGTCCGATCTCGAGGTGGTCGGTGACGCCGCGTCGGTCGCGGAGGCCCTGGCCAAGGTGCCGGGTGCCCAGGCCGACGTGGCGGTGCTCGACATCAGGCTCCCCGACGGCAACGGCATCGAACTGTGCCGCGAACTGCGCAGCCGCATCCCCGGCCTGCAGTGCCTGATGCTGACGAGCTTCGCCGACGACGAGGCCCTGTTCGACGCGATCATGGCGGGCGCCTCGGGCTTCGTGCTCAAGCAGATCCTCGGCGCCGACCTGGTCAACGCCGTGCGCACCGTCGCGGCGGGACAGTCCCTTCTGGACGCCCGCACGACGTCCGCGCTGCTCAACAGGATTCGCCGCGAACGCGAGGAGGGCGACCCGCTGCGCATGCTCAGCGAGCAGGAGCGCACGGTGCTCGACCTGATCGGCGAGGGCCTCACCAACCGGCAGATCGCCGAACGCATGTTCCTGGCGGAGAAGACCGTCAAGAACTACGTCTCACACCTGCTCGCCAAGCTCGGCATGCAACGCCGCACGCAGGCAGCGGTGTTCGCCTCGCAGTTCCGCAAGGACGGCGAGAAACCCCAGCACTAGGCCCCATCAAGTACTAGCCGAGCGGCACGCGCCACACCACGCAGGCGCCGCCGCCCTCCGTCGCGTGCACGGCGAGCGTCCCGCCGAACTGCGCCGCGCGGTGGGAGAGGTTGCGCAGCCCGCTGCGGGCCGCGTCGGCGGGAATGCCGACCCCGTTGTCCTGCACCGTGATCACGACGTCCTCGCCGGCGTCGATCAGCACCGTCAGTTCGGTGGCCTCGGCGTGCCGGACGGCGTTCGTGACGGCCTCGCGCACCACGGCCTCGACGTGCTCGGCCAGTTCGGGTGGTACGGAGTTGTCGACCGTGCCGGACATGCGGATGGACGGCTTGAGGTGCGTCGCCTCGGTCAGGCCCGCCACCAGGTCGAGCAGGCGGCGGCGCAGCGAGGTGTTGTCGGTCGAGTGCAGGTCGAAGATGGACGTGCGGATCTCGCGGACCGTCTCGTCGAGCTGCTCGACGGCGGTCTGCAGGCGGGCGGCGACCTCGGGTTCGGTGACGCGGCGCATGGTGGCCTGCAGCGTGAGGCCCGTGACGAAGAGCCGCTGGATGACGTGGTCGTGCAGGTCGCGGGCGATGCGGTCGCGGTCTTCGAGGACGTCGAGCAGACGCTGTGAGCGTTGCTGCTCGGCGAATTCCAGGGCGACGGCGGCCTGGTCGGCGAACGACGCGAGCATCGGCACCTGGTCGGGCAGGAACCGGGTCTCGCCGCCGCGGCGCAGCACCAGCAACGCGCCGGTCACGCCCATCTCCGACCGCAACGGCACCGCGAGCGCCGGGCCGAACGCCGTGCCCAGGTCGTCGACGAGCAACGGGACGCCGGAACGCACGACCTCGTCGACGGCGTAGTCGCCCGCGTCGAAGTCCTCGACCTTGACACCCGCGCTGGCGGCCACGGACAACGGCGTGTGCCGGCCGTCGCCGAGGACGACCAGGGCGGCGTCGGCGCCGGCCAGTTCGACGGTGCGTTGCGTGATGAGGCGCAGCGCGTACTCGCCGGAGGCGCCGCCGAGCAGTTCGGAGTTGACCTCGCCGATGGCCTCCAGCCACCGTTCGCGCATGCGGGAGCGTTCGAACAGGCGGGCGTTCTCGATGGCGATGCCCGCGGCGGCCGCCAACGCCTGCAGCACGGCCTCGTCGTCGGCGGTGAACTCGGCCGCGTCGATCTTCTCGGTCATGTAGAGGTTGCCGAACACCTCGTCGCGCACGCGCACCGGCACGCCCAGGAAGCCGCGCATCGGCGGGTGGTTGGGCGGGAAGCCGACGGACATCTCGTGCTGCGAGAGTTCGCGCAGCCGCAACGGCGTGGGGTCCTTGATGAGCAGGCCCAGCAGCCCCTTGCCCTCCGGCAGGTGGCCCATCTCGGCGCGGGTCGCCTCGTCCACGCCCACGTAGACGAACTCCGCGAGGTCGTCGCGGGTACCGAGGACGCCCAGCGCGCCGTAGCGGGCGCCGACCAGGTCGACGGCGGCCTGGACGATGCGCTGCAGCGTCGAGTCGAGTTCGAGGCCGGACGCGACCGCGAGCACCGCGCCCAGCAGTTCCTGCATGTGGTCGCGGGTGGTGACGATCTCGTCCATGCGGTCACGGACCTCGTCGAGCAGCTCGTCGAGGTCGCGGCGACCGGGCGCGTCAGGCACGCCGCCTAGATTCGCACACTTTGCGGCCCCGCACGGCCAGGGCCTGTTTCAGGCAATCGTTCGATGAGAGACGCGGTCGAGGTGGTTCCTGGCGGTGCGGGCGGCCGATCCGCATACCGGTGCGTATTCGGGTCGGCCGCCCGTGCCGTCAGGGGCCGCCTCGGCCCCGGCTGTCGCGAACGATTGCCTGAAACAGGCCCTGGGAAGTGAGGACCTTCGACCGTGGCTGACCCGCGGAAGCGGCCGGAGAGTATGACCATGACGATCGCTGTGCCCGGCTCGCTCGGGCTCGCGGGCGAGGACGTGCGCAACGTCCTCGCACTCGCCAGGGCCTCGGTGTCCGGTGTCCGCTTCGAGGTGCGCCCGGAGCAGATCGAGCTGCACACCGCCGTCCCGCACGGCAGGGAGACGCGGCTCGGCTGCGGGGTCGCGCTGCTCAACGCCCGGCTGGCGTTGCAGGGGCACGGCATCCGTCCACTCGTGACGCTGCTGCCGGGGCCGAGCGCGAACGACGCGGCCGCGGCCATCCGGCTCGGCGGGTACCAGGAGGCGGGGCCGGACGTGGTGGCGTTGCTGCACGCCCTGCGCGCGGGCCGTCGCACGTGGACGGCGTTCCCCGAACTGGCCTCGTGGCGCGGGCTGCTGTCGCGGGCCGCCGAGGTCGAGCGGGCCTGGCTGCACGTGCAGAGCTCGACGGAGCTGGTGCTCTGCACGTTCAACCAGGGCGCGGCGGCGGAGATCCGCGCGGGGCAGGCGATGCAGCGGGTCGTGCTGACGGCGGCGACGGTCGGGTTCGCCGTCTCCCCCGCGCTCGACCCGGCGGGCCTGGCGGCGTTGCGCGCGGATCTGCGGCCGTCGCTGGGCAACACGCTGGTGCCGCAGGTGGTGCTGCGGCTCGGCGGGTCACCGTCCACGACGGTCTAGCGGACCAGCACCGCCTTCCAGAGCAGTCGCGCGAGTTCCGGGTGGCAGATGTCGTTGTGGGCGCCCGCGATCCCGTCGATGCGGCGGATCACGGACGTGCAGTCGACGTTGTGCACCTGCCCACGCGACAGCTCGCCGGGCGCGCCGATGTTGTGGCCGTGCGCGTACGTGCCCTGCACGCCGTGGGAGCCGATGCCGCCGTACTTCGGGTACGAGTCGAGGTCGACCTGGCGGCCCGAACGCGCGGCCAGCGGGTAGAACCTGCCGATGGCGTAGTCGTTCGACGACGTGGTGACGATGATCGGGCCCGGCACGCGGGCGAGCACGCCGCGGAAGTAGCCGGAGCCCGGTTCGCCGGGCAGCCGTTCCGCGAACGACCACAGCGACATCGCGCCCTGCACGAGCGTGAGCGTCGCGGCGGGCACGACGTTCGCCATCGCGGTGGCGGTGATGCAGCCGAAGCTGTGGCCCATCAGGTGGATGCGGGCTTGCGGGGCGGCCTGCGCGACGTCGCGGGCGATGCGCGCGGCGCCGCTCTCGCCGAAGACCTTGGCGCGCCGCTTCATCTTCCAGAACGTCAGGATCCGCAACGGCGACAGGATGCCGCCCAGCGCCGGGTCCTCGAGGCACGCGCGGTAGAGCTGCTCGGCGTCGAACACCATGCCGTCCTCGCCCGGCAGGTCGGGCACCGAGCTCTCCAGGTAGTCGTAGGCCTGCTTGACCGCGGCCGACATCCAGCCGGGGTGCTGCCGCGCGGCCTCGACGATCGTGCGCACCGCGGCCGTGCGGCCGGCGCCTCCGCCGAGGCGGTTCGCCTGGGCCTTGATGAACTCGTCCGACCGCACGTCCTCGTCGCCCCACGCCTTCGACGGCCAGTGGAGCCCGACGAGCAACGCCTTGAAGCCGCCCGGAAGCCGATGTGCCGCTTCACGTTCGGCGCGGCAGTCCGCCATGGTTCTGACCCACTGCCCGTACTGGTGGCGGGCGGCCGGCACGTCGCCGTTCCACCCGTGTATGAAGAAGAAGACGTCGGTGACGCCTCGGCGGGCGTCGTACAGCACGTCCGCGCTGTCGCGCCCCCGCTCGTTGCCGGTCTCGTCGAAGCAGACGAGGTGATAGCTGATGTCGTGACCTGGCACGGATTCTCGGGACATCGCGGATCACCACCACACACAAAACGCGCCCAACTGTTGTCCGTTTAATCGGAACCGGCGCGGCTCATGTTTACCCCCGCTGATCAGGAAAACCCGTTCGGACCAGGGAATTCACCCCCGGTTGCGCCGGTAGTGGCGGGCCGCGCGGACCCGGTTGCCGCACGAGGGCGAGCACCACTCGCGGCGCGGGTGGTCCTTCACGAAGTACAGCACGCAGCCCGGGGCGTGGCAGGCGCGCACCAGCAGCCGGTCCTCGCCGGTGAACAGTTCGACGGCCTCGGCGGCGATCGCGGCCCGTTCGCGATCCGCGAGTGAGCCCTCGCTTTCGTTGTGCCGCACCAACTCTCCGTCGCGCACGGTCAGCTGGGGCCAGTGCTTCGCGCTGCGCGCCGCCCGGTTGACCGCGAGCACCGCGCGGGCGAGGTCGCGGCCCTGCGCGATCTCGCGGGTGTCCTGCGTGAGCGTCGCGGCGAGGTCGCGCAAGGCCTGCCGCAGCTCGAGGAACGCCTCCAGGTCGGCCTCGTCGGCGGGCACGCCGAGGAACTCGCGAAGCCCACCGACAGTCGTCAGGTCGTCGTGGAGGTGCGACCGGTTGGCCCAGATGGTGTTCATCAACAGGACCGGACGGGGCTCGTCGGGCGTCAGCACGTCTAACGGTAACACAGGCTTGCATCCGTTAGGTCTTCGTTCTAACGTTTACAACGTCGCCCAACCGTTGGAAGGACCGTCGTGAAACTCGTGCCCCCGTTCACCGCCGAGACCGCCCGGCTGAAGGTGCAGGCCGCCCAGGACGCCTGGAACACCAAGGACCCGGTGCGCGTCGCCGGCGCGTACACGCCGGACTCGGTGTGGCGCAACAGGTCCCAGTTCGTCCGCGGCACCGACGAGATCGTGGCGTTCCTGACCGCGAAGTGGGAGCGCGAGCACGAGTACGTGCTGCGCAAGTCGCTGTGGGCGTTCAGCGACAACCGCATCGCCGTGCGCTTCCAGTACGAGTGGCACGACGACGAAGGCCAGTGGTGGCGCAGCTACGGCAACGAGAACTGGGAGTTCGCCGAGTCGGGCCTGATGGCGCGGCGCGAGGCGAGCATCAACGACGTGCGGATCGCGGAGTCGGAACGCCGCGTCGACCCGTCGTCCACCGACGAGATCCCGGCGGAGTGACGTGCACGTCGAGGCGCTGTGGCGCTACCCGGTGAAATCGCTCGGCGGCGAGCCCCTGGAGCAGGCGCGGTTCACGTCCGACGGCGTCGAGGGCGACCGGCTCGTGCACGTGCAGGGACCGCGCGGCGTGCTGACGGGACGCACGCGGTACGGACTGCTCACGATTCCCGCCACCACCGGGCCTGACGGGCCGTTGGTGGACGGGCACCCGTGGGACAGCTGGCAGGCGCACGAGCGCGTGCTGCCGTTCGGCGGACGGCTGACGCGCTATGACGGGCCGGAACGCTTCGACGTGCTGAACGTGCTGGTGGCGACCGACGGACAGGTCGCCGCCGCCGGTGTCGACGTGCGGCGGCTGCGCCCCAACATCCTGATCGGCGGGGTGGAGGCCGGGGTCGAGGACACGTGGCCCGGACACGCGCTGGTGGTCGGCGACGTGGTGATCGGGATGTACCAGAAGCGGGCGCGGTGCGTGGTGACGACGATCGATCCCGACACCGGGGCGCAGGACCTGGACGTGCACCGGCGGATCCGGCACGAGTTCGGCGGGGTGCTGTGCCTCGACAGCTGGGTGGTCCGGTCCGGGGTGGTGAACGTCGGCGATCCCGTCGAGGTGGTGCCGACCGACGAACTGCCCGCGCACGTCGGCGGGTGGATCGTCGGCCGGCCCTACGCCGTCTAGATGTTGCGGCGGTACTGCCCGCCCACCTCGAAGAACGCCTCGGTGATCTGGCCGAGCGTGCACACCCGCGCCGCGTCCATCAGCACCGCGAACACGTTCTCGTTCGTCTGCGCCACCTCCCGCAGCCGCGCGAGCGCCTTCTGGGCCTCGTCGCGGTGCGCTGCCTGGTACGCACGCGTGCGGTCGACCTGCGACTCCTTCTCCTCCTCGGTGGCGCGGGCGAGCTCGATCTTCACGACCTCGCGCGTGCCGTCCTCGGGCAGGAAGGTGTTGACGCCGATCAACGGCAGCGAGCCGTCGTGCTTGCGCTGTTCGTAGAGCATCGACTCGTCCTGGATGCGGCCGCGCTGGTAGCCGGTCTCCATCGCGCCGAGGACGCCGCCTCGCTCGGAGATGCGGTCGAACTCCATCAGGACGGCCTCTTCGACGAGGTCGGTGAGTTCGTCGATGACGAACGAGCCCTGCAGCGGGTTCTCGTTGGCGGAGAGGCCCCACTCCTTGTTGATGATCATCTGGATGGCCATCGCGCGGCGGACGGACGACTCCGTCGGCGTGGTGATCGCCTCGTCGTAAGCGTTGGTGTGCAGGGAGTTGCAGTTGTCGTACAGCGCGCAGAGAGCCTGCAACGTCGTGCGGATGTCGTTGAAGTCCATCTCCTGCGCGTGCAGCGAACGGCCCGAGGTCTGCACGTGGTACTTGAACTTCTGCGAACGCTCCGCGGCACCGTAGCGGTCGCGCATGGCCACGGCCCAGATGCGGCGGGCGACCCGGCCGATGACGCTGTACTCGGCGTCCATGCCGTTGGAGAAGAAGAAGGACAGGTTCGGCGCGAAGTCGTCGATGTTCATGCCGCGCGCGAGGTACGACTCGACGTAGGTGAAGCCGTTGGCCAACGTGAAGGCGAGCTGGCTGATGGGGTTCGCCCCGGCCTCGGCGATGTGGTAGCCCGAGATCGACACCGAGTAGAAGTTGCGCACCTGCTGCTGGATGAACCACTCCTGGATGTCCGCCATCATGCGCAGCGAGAACTCCGTGGAGAAGATGCAGGTGTTCTGGCCCTGGTCCTCCTTGAGGATGTCGGCCTGCACGGTGCCGCGCACGTTGGCCAGCGCGAACGCCTTGATCTTCGCGTGCTCCTCCGCCGACGGCTCGCGGCCCTCCTTCTCGACGAAGGCGGACACCTGCTGGTCGATCACGGTGTTCAGGAAGTACGCGAGGATCGTCGGCGCCGGGCCGTTGATCGTCATCGACACCGACGTCGTGGGCGCCACCAGGTCGAAGCCGTCGTAGAGCGCTTTCATGTCGTCCAGCGAGGCGATCGAGACGCCGGACGTGCCGATCTTGCCGTAGACGTCCGGCGGGGTGTCGGGGTCGCGGCCGTAGAGCGTGACCGAGTCGAACGCCGTCGACAGGCGGGTGGCCGGGTTGCCCTTGGACAGGTACTTGAAGCGGCGGTTGGTGCGGAAGGCGTCGCCCTCACCCGCGAACATGCGCGCCGGGTCCTCGCCCTCGCGCTTGAACGGGAAAACGCCCGCGGTGTACGGGAAGAAGCCCGGGAGGTTCTCCTTGCGCAGGAACCGCAGCAACGAGCCCTCGTCGTCGTAGCGCGGCAGGCTGACGCGGCGGACCTGGTTGCCGGACAACGTCTCGCGCGTCAGCGACGTGCGGATCTCCTTGTCCCGCACCTTGAACACGAGCTCGTCGCCGGAGTACTGCTCGACCGTCGCCGGCCACGCCGTCAGCAGTTCGACAGAAGAACGGTCCACCTTGCGTTCGGCGTCGGCCGCCAGCTCGGCGATGTCCTCGACGCTCTTGCCCGCGGCCTCCAACGCCTTCTGCGCGGCGGAAAGCTGCGTGTGCGTGCGAACGGCGAGGACCTGCTCGTCGGTCTTGCGGTGATAGCCGCGCACGGTGTCGGCGATGTCCGAGAGGTAACGCGCGCGCGACGCCGGCACGACCGTGGACGCCGAAGTCGACGTCTTGCCGGACACGGGCACCAGAGTGCCCTCCTCCACGGCAAGACCGTGCGACACCAGGCCGTCGCGCAGGAACTGGTACAGCGCCGTCACGCCGTCGTCGTTGAACGTCGCCGCGGACGTGCCGTAGACCGGCATGTCCTCCCACTTCACGCCGAACGCCTCACGGTTGCGCACCATCTGACGCGCGACGTCACGACGTGCGTCCTCGGCACCGCGGCGTTCGAACTTGTTGATGGCCACGGCGTCGGCGTAGTCGAGCATGTCGATCTTCTCGAGCTGGGACGCGGCACCGAACTCCGGCGTCATCACGTACAGCGAGAAGTCCACGAACGGCACGATGGCCGCGTCACCCTGACCGATACCGGGCGTCTCGACGATGACCAGGTCCGCGCCGGAAGCCTTGCACGCCACGATGGCCTGCTCCAGGCCGTCCGGGATCTCGCTGCCCGCACGGCGCGTGGCCAGCGAACGGAAGAACACGTGGTCGCCGTCGAGGCAGTTCATCCGGATGCGGTCGCCGAGGAGCGCGCCACCACCACGGCGGCGCGTCGGGTCGACGGCGAGCACGGCGATGCGCAGCTTGTCCTGCTGGTCCAGCCGGAACCGGCGCACGAGCTCGTCGGTCAGCGACGACTTGCCCGAACCACCGGTGCCCGTGATGCCGAGCACCGGCACCTTGCGCGTGGTCTCCAGCGGCTCCGCGGTACCGGCCTCGATGTGCGTGATCGCGCGCGCCAGGGCCTCGTCGGCTCCCGTCAGCAGCGCGTCGTGGCTGAACGGCGCGGTGAGCGCGTGGTCGCACTCCTCGATCATCAGGTTGATCATGCGGGCGAGCCCCATGGTCTGCCCGTCCTGCGGCGAGAAGATCCGCGCGACGCCGCGCGAGTGCAGCAGCTCGATCTCCTCGGGGACGATCACGCCGCCACCGCCGCCGTAGACGCGGATGTGCCCGGCGCCGCGCTCGTTGAGCAGTTCGACCAGGTAGGAGAAGTACTCGACGTGCCCGCCCTGGTACGCGCTGATGGCGATGCCCTGCGCGTCCTCCTGGATCGCCGCGGTGACGACCTCCGCCACCGACCGGTTGTGGCCGAGGTGGATGACCTCCGCGCCCTGCGACTGCAGGATCCGCCGCATGATGTTGATGGCCGCGTCGTGGCCGTCGAACAGGCTGGACGCGGTCACGAAGCGCACCGGGTTCACCGGCTTGTGCAACGCGGGCACGGAGGGCGGCCCAGAGGACGGCATCGTCATGAGAATAGTTTGACTTCCTACTATTGGACGTGCAACCGAGCGTGGTCCAGGTCTCTGTATCGAGCCCGAAACACCATCGTCGCGCCACCGGCCACAGGTTCGCTCGCGGAGCGCTCAGCGCAGCTAGCGCGCCGCCGCGCCCCACTCGTGGGCGAGCGCGGCCGCCTCGCCGCGCGACCCCACGCCGAGCTTCTCCAGGATCTTGGCGACGTGGAACTTCACCGTGGACTCGCTGATGTGCAGGTCACCGGCGATGTCCCGGTTGCGCCTGCCCCGCGCCACCTGCCCGAGCACCTCCAACTCCCGTGCGCCGAGCACGGTCAGCGGGTCTTCGCGCGGCGTCTCCGGCGGGCCGAGCGGGACCTCGATCGTCACGGTCGCGCCCCAGCCGGGGACGGCGTCGACCTCGACCCTGCCGCCGAGCGGCCCGAGCCGTTCCGGGACGCGGCGCCGGTCGAGGCTGCCGCACGACAGGGTGCCGGGGCCGTCGTCGCGCACGGTCGCGCGCAGCACCGCCCCGACGACCTTCCAGCCGATGTGGACGCGGCTCACCCCGCCCTGGTCGTCGAGCATCGCGTGCACGGACGAGCGGACCACGGCGGCGGCCGTCGAGGTGATCTCGGACGGCACGATCCGGTCCGCGCCCTCCTCCGCTCCCGGCAGGCCCAGGTCGAGGCGCACCTCCCGGCCGCGCAGCACGCGGCGCAACGACTCGGCGAGGCGCTCGAACGCGTCACCGGCGCGTTCCTCGACCTGCGCGCGGTCGAGGTCGGCGCGCGCCCGCAGTTCGACCAGCGCGGTCACCGCCAGGTCCACGGCACGGGAACGGGCGACCGAGTCCTCCACGTCGCGGTCGCGCAGCACGCCGAGCAACGACGCCAGCGCGGCGCCGTGCACGTCGCCGAGGTCGGAGATGGCCACGGCGCGCGCCGCTGCTGCGGCGCGGGACACGGCGAGAGTGGCGGGCACGGCCTCGTTGCGCAGGCCCTCCATGTGCGCGGTCACGACGTCCCACAACGCACCGGCGGGCGCGAGGACCTCGGCGGGCACCGGGGTGTCGTCGTCGCGCAGCAGCACGAGCATCGCCCGGGGTTCGGTGACGACGCTGATCAGGACCACCACCGGCACCTCGGCGCCACCCAGGAGCGCACGGCCCTGCCAGGTCCCCTGCGCCGGCACGTGCGAGCGCAGCGCGGCGAGGTCGGTGATCGTGACGGCCGGGCCCGGCACCTCGCCGCGGAACTTGAACGGCGCGAACGAGCAGTTGGACAGCTCCGCGATCGCCCGGTGCGGGATGGCCTCCGCCAGCGCCGCGGAGATCTGCGGCAGCGTCTCGCTCAGCGGCGCCTGGATCAGCGTGGCGGCGGTCCTCAGGTCCATGCACCGAGCGTAGCCCGCACGAACGGATGGTCGGCTGGTCTTTCGACCAGGGCGAACTAGCCGAAGTGCGGGGGCAGGCACCCTCGCGCCGTCGCTAGGGTTGACATGTCAACCAAAACGGCACGGGGAGTTCACGATGAAGGCGATCACCTACACCACGCACGGCGGACCCGAGGTGCTGAACCTGGGTGAGGCGCCGGAACCGCACGCCGGTCCCGGTCAGGTGCGGCTGAAGGTCGTCGCGGCGGCGGTCAACCCGCTCGACCACAAGATCCGCAACGGCTGGTTCCCGCAGATGACTCCCCCGTTCCCCGTGATCCCGGGGCTGGAGGCGGCCGGGATCGTGGACGAGGTGGGCGAGGGCGTCACCGGGGTGAAGGCGGGCGACGAGGTCCTCGGCTGGGTCACCGCGGGGTACGCCGAGTACGCGCTGGCCACCGACTTCGCGCTCAAGCCGGCGGGCCTCGACTGGGACACCGCCGCCGCGCTGCCCACCGCCGTCGAGACCTCGGTCCGCGTGCTGGACCTGCTGGGCGTCGAGGACGGTGACACCGTGCTGATCCACGGCGCGGCGGGGGTCGTCGGCGCGGTCGGCGTGCAGCTCGCGGTCGCCCGGGGCGCCACGGTCATCGGCACGGCGTCGCCCGCCAACCACGACTACCTGCGCTCGCTCGGCGCCACGCCGGTCGCGTACGGCGAGGGGCTGGGCGACCGGGTCCGCGCGGCCGCTCCGCACGGGGTCGACGCCGTCTACGACGCGGCCGGGCAGGGCGACCTGCCGGTGTCGATCGAACTGCGCGGCGGCACCGACCGGATCGTCACCATCGCCGACCCCGCGGCCGCCGACCTGGGCGTCGTGTTCACCGGCGGCGGCGCGCCGTTCGGAGCCAGGCTGGGTGAGTACGCGCGGCAGGCCGCCGACGGCGAGCTCCGCGTGCGGATCGCGGCGAGCCTGCCACTGGCCGACGCGGCCAAGGCGCAGGAACTGGTCGAGACCGGGCACGTGCAGGGCAAGGTGGTGCTCCGCGCCGCGGAGTGACGGTTCAGGGGCGACCGGGCACCGCGGTAGGTCAGGTGACGGTCGGCTGGGAGGGCACGACGGCGACGAACCGGTCCGTCGTCACCCTCCTCGCCAGGCGCACCAGCTCCTCCGCCGCCTCCGCCCTCGGGTTGCACTGCCGCAGGTGGTTCACCCCTCGCGCGAGCAGCAGCTCGGCCTGCTGCTCGCACCACCGCACCCCGCCCGCCGCCACGACGGCCGGGTGCGAGTCGGGCCCGTCGACCTCGACGCCCGCGTTGACCGCCACCACGACCGGCAGCGTGCGGCGGCCGGCGGCCAGGGCGTCGTGGATGCCCCGCACGTCGTCGACGTGCTTGCGCGCCAGGCCGAGGTCGTCGCCGAACTGCCTCAGGTGCGCCGCCTGGCTCGCCGTCGCCCCGGCCGCCAGGGCACCGAGTTCGCACGCCGCCGCCGGGAGCGAGCTGTGCTTCGCCGCCGCGACACCGAGGTGCTGCGCCATGTCCGTGTCGTCGTCCTCGGCCATGCCGATCTCCTGGACATAGCCGTCCACAACGGACATCAGCGCGACGTTGAGGATCATCACGCCGGGCTTGGTGAGACGAGCGCAGGCCAGCGACAGCAAGGCGTCCGCGGCCGAGACCGTCCGATCGGCACCGAACACCTCGCGCGCGCCCGTGCGGCCCATCAACCCGGCGTGCAGCTGTTCGTGCAGATGCGCGAACTCCAGCGCCACCGCGATCAGCGACACGTCGTCGTCCCCGAACGCCGCCGCGGACAGCAGCACCAGCGCGGCCGTCGAGAAGTCCTGGCCCGCCAGGCCGTGCTCGACCACCTCGCGCGTCTCGCCCGGCAGTTCGTCGAGGGCCGCCCGCACCAGCGGACCGACCGCCGCACGGGTGCGGGCCTGCACGTCCTGCGGCGGTGCGGCCACGTCGATGCTCGTCATGCGCTTTCCTCTCAGACCCCGGGAAAACGACGCTAAACCCGCAGATCAGACGAACAGGCGCGAACGCCACTGTCGTGTTGAAGAGAGGCACCTTCCGGCGAGCGGGACTAGGTTGATGTTGAACGGGCTGTCGTCACCATCACCCGACCGTGATCGTCGTTTTCCTTGAGAGGCTGACCGTGCGGTACACCAAGCTCGCCGGCATGGACGTGTCCGAGATCTGTCTCGGCATGATGAGTTACGGAGATCCGAAGCGCGGCGGCCACCCGTGGTCGTTGCCGGAGGAGGAGTCCCGGCCGCTCATCAAGGCCGCGGTCGACGCCGGCATCAACTTCTTCGACACCGCCAACGTCTACTCGGCGGGCTCCTCCGAGGAGATCACCGGCCGCGCGCTCAAGGACTTCGCGCGGCGCGACGAGATCGTCCTCGCCACCAAGGTGTACAACCGGATGCACGAGGGCCGCAACGGGGCGGGCCTGTCCCGCAAGGCGATCTTCGCCGAGATCGACAACTCGCTGCGCCGGCTCGGCACCGACTACGTGGACCTGTACCAGATCCACCGCTTCGACCCGGCCGTGCCGCTGGAGGAGACCCTCGAAGCGCTGCACGACGTCGTGAAGTCCGGCAAGGCGCGCTACCTCGGCGCGTCCTCCATGTACGCGTGGCAGTTCGCGAAGGCGTTGTTCACGCAACGGCAGAACGGCTGGACGCGGTTCGTGTCGATGCAGAACCACTACAACCTCGTCTACCGCGAGGAGGAGCGGGAGATGCTGCCGCTGTGCGCGGACCAGGGCATCGCCGTGATCCCGTGGAGCCCGCTCGCCCGCGGCAGGCTGGTCCGCGACTGGGACGCCTCGACCGCCCGCACCGACACCGACGAGTTCGGCAAGCGGCTGTACCTCGACTCCGACCGCGAGATCGTCGACACGGTGGCGGAGATCGCGGCGGCCCGCGAGGTGTCGCGGGCGCAGGTGGCGCTGGCGTGGCTGCGGCGCAACCCGGTCGTGACGGCACCGATCTTCGGTGCGACCAAGCGGGAACAACTGGACGACGCGATCGCGGCGGTCGACTTCGAACTCACCGACGACGAGGTGCGGCTGCTGGAGTCCGGGTACCGGCCGCGCGGCATCGCGGGACACTGACCGAGTTCGGGCACCCGGTGCGGCACCGGGTGCCCGGCCCCTCAGCTCACCCCGTGCTCCGCGGCGAGCCGCCGGAGGTTCGCCAGATCGGCTCCGTGCACGTCAGCCGCGTACGCGTCCTTCTGCTCGACCGCGACACGCGTGGCCTCCTCCGCCTGTTCGATGCGGGCGAGGAGGTTGTCCCTGAACTCGTTCATGCATCACGACCTGTCGGATTGAAGAGTTCCCTGCGCCTGGCACCGTACCCGCAAGGCTTCCCGGCGAATGCCGGACTAGGCTCGCTTCGTGCCGAACTTGCGGATCAGCGAGGCCGCCGCGCTTCTCGGGGTGAGCGACGACACCCTGCGCCGGTGGATCGACCAGGGCCGTCTCGCGTCCGTGGTCCTGGACAACGGACGCAAGGGCGTGAGCGGGACCGAGCTCGCGGCGTTCGCGCAGAAGATGACCGAGGTGGCCGAGCCGGGCGCGACCGTGGCCGCGTCGGCCCGCAACCGGATGAAGGGCATCGTCACGCGCGTCGTCAAGGACGGGGTGATGGCCCAGGTCGACATGCAGGCCGGGCCCTTCCGCATCACGTCCCTGATGAGCCGGGAGTCTGCGGACGAGCTCGGCCTGGAGGTCGGCAGCGTCGCGGTGGCCTCGATCAAGTCGACCCACGTGGTCGTCGAGATCCCCGAGACCTAGACGAAAGCACTTTCGCCGGTGATCGCCTTGCCGACGATCAGCGTGTTCATCTCGCGGGTGCCCTCGAACGAGTAGATCGCCTCGGCGTCGGCGAAGAAGCGCGCCACGTCGTAGTCGAGCACGATCCCGTTGCCGCCGAAGATCTCCCGCGCCCAGGCGACGACCTCGCGCATGCGAGACGTCACGAACGCCTTGGCGAGCGACGAGTGCTCGTCCTGGAAGATGCCCGCGTCCTGCAGACGGGCGAGCTGCACGAGCATGCCCCACGACGCGGTGATGTTGCCGAGCGACTGCACCAGCTTGTCCTGCACCATCTGGAACCGCGCGATCGGGCGGCCGAACTGCTCGCGTTCCTTGGCGTAGGCCAGGGCCAGTTCGTAGGCGCCGATCATCACGCCGAGGGCCTGCCAGGCGACGCCGCCGCGGGTGGCGCGCAGGATCTCGGCGACGTCGCGGAACGAGTTGATGTTCTGCAGGCGGTCGGTCTCCGGGACGCGCACGTCGGTCAGGGTGATCTCGGCGTTCTCGACGATCCGGAACGCGATCTTGCCCTCGATCTTCTCCGCGACGAAGCCGGGCGTGCCCTTCTCCACCACGAAACCCTTGACCTGGTTGTCCTCCAGGTCGCGCGCCCACACGATCACGTGGTCGGCGAAGGTGGCGTTGCCGATCCACTTCTTGGCGCCGTTCAACACCCACGTGTCGCCGTCGCGCTTAGCCGTGGTGCGCATGCCGCCCGCGACGTCGGAGCCGCCGAGCGGTTCGGTCATCGCGAACGCGCCGATCTCGTCCATCGCGGCCATCGCCGGGAGCCAGCGGTCGCGCTGCTCCTGCGAGCCGCCCGCGTAGATCGAGTACATCGCGAGTCCGTTGTGGACGCCGAAGAACGTGGCGACCGACGCGTCGGTGCGGGTCATCTCCATGGCCAGCATGCCGGTGAGGAGGTTGCTGACGGCGGCGGGGTGCTCGCCGTAGCCCTCGTAGGACAGGGCGGTGAGTCCGGCGCCGCGGAACTTGTCGATCAGCTCGTGCGGGAACTCGCCCTTGGCCCAGTTCTCGTTGACCAGCGGCTTGATCTCGGTGGTCATGAACTCGCGGGCGTTCAGCAGGATCTTGCGCTCCTCGTCGCCGAGCAACGCCTCGTAGTTGTAGAAGTCGGCGGTCAGCTGGTCTTCGAGGCGGTTCATGTCAGTTCTCCTCCAATGCCGTCAGAACGGCGAGTTGCCTGCGGTCGCGCGTCTCGGCGAGGTCCGAGTACGTGGAGGAGCCGTAAGCGTCTTCCACGGCCTTGATGAGCCGTTCCGGATCTTGTGCGGGGGTGCCGAGTTCGAGGCCCTGCATCGACCTGCCGATGTGCTGGGCGAGGTGCCGGTAGCCGCCGGGGCCGCCACCGAGGTGGGCGCCGAGGAACGGGCCGACGGTCGCCCAGCGCAGGCCGAGCGAGTTCGTCACGACGGTGTCGAGGTCCTGCGGTGTCACCACGCCCTGTTCGACCAGGTAGGCGGCTTCGCGGGAGAGCGCGGCCTGCAGTCGGTTGCCGACGAAGCCGGGGATCTCCTTGCGTTCCACGACGGGCGTGCGGCCGAGTCCGCGGTAGAACTCGACGGCCCGGCCGACGGACTCCTTGGTGGTCTGCTCGCCGGGCACGACCTCGACCAGCGGGAGGACGTGCGGCGGGTTGAACGGGTGTCCGATGAGGACGCGCGAGCCGTCGACGCCCCGCGTGAACGCGGTCGACGGGATCGCGGACGACGAGCTGAGCAGCAACGCGTGCCGCGGCGCTGTGCGGACGAGTTCGGCGAAGAGGGTCTTCTTGAACTCCAGGTCCTCCGGGCCGTTCTCCTGCACGACGTCGGCGTCGCGCACGGCGTCGGCGACGGTCGGCGCGACCTCGACGCCCTCGGGGACGTCCAGGTCCGGGCGGGGGTCGAACACCTTCACGGGGTGGCCGTGCTCGGCGAACAAGCGGGCCCACGAGAGGCCGATGACCCCGGCACCGATGACTGCGGTCTTCACGCTTCCTCCAAGTAGTTGTGGACCGGCTTGGCGGGAGCGAGCGTCAGGTCGGTGATGACGTGGCTGGCGGACACGACCTCCAGCACGGGGAGGTCGGCGAGCGGCGCGAGGACGTGCTGGAACAGCTGCAGGCGCGCCGGACCGGTGTACGCGGCCTTGACCACGACGTCGGTGATCTCCGTGCGCACGAGCTCCTGCACTCGCAGCGAACCGTCATAGTCAGGGATCGTCTTCAGCATGAACGTTGGAACTGTGATCTCGGCCTCAGCCTGTCGAGTGTCCAGTTCGTACTGCTTGTAGCCCATCGTGGCCGTGGCGACCCTGATCGTGCCGTAGTCGAGGGTTCCGACCAGGGCGCCGTTGTCGGCGTAGAGCGTCGGGGAGGCCATGACCTTCGGGTACGCGCTGACCTCGCGGCCGGACGCGGTGGCGGCGAAGCTGTCGAGGTACATCGCGTGCAGGTACTCGCCGCGTTCGCCGTCGAAGACGACCTGGACCGCCTGCCCGGCCTCGGTGTACGGGCCGTAGCCGGTGACGTCGTTCATCTTCATGACCTCGAACCGCACGAGCGGCTCGTCGATCTCCAACGGCTGCGGGACGACGGCCCGCAGCGCATCGGGATCGGTCCGGTAGACGATGTTGAGGTACTCGCGGTCGAAGAACCTCGGCTGCACGGCGGGAAAGGCCGGCGCGGTGAGAGGTGTGATGCCCAGCACGGTTCAGCGTCCTGTCCATTGTGGAGCGCGGCGCTCGGCGAACGCGGTCATGCCCTCGCGGACGTCGGCCGTGGTCATCAGGCGGGCGCTTGCGGTGCGTTGTGCGGCCCAGGGGTCCTGGGAGCGCACGACTTCCTTGACGGCGGCGAGCGCCAGCGGGGCGTTCCGCGCGATCTGCTCGGCGAGCTGGAGTGCGATCGCGGCGGCCTCACCGGCCGGCACCACCCGGTTGGCGATGCCGAGCGTGCCGGCGCGGACGCCGTCGATCGGCTCGCCGGTCAGCAGGATCTCCATCGCGAGGTGGTGCGGGATCCGTTGCGGCAGGCGGACCACTCCCCCGGCGGCGGCGATCAGGCCGCGCTTGACCTCGGGCAACCCGAACCTCGCGTCCTGCGCGGCGACGATCAGGTCGCAGGCCAGCGCCATCTCGAACCCGCCGCCGAGCGCGAAGCCCTCGACCGCGGCGATCAGCGGCTTGCTCAGCTCGGCCTCGGTGAGCCCGCCGAGGCCGCGGTCGCCGACCACCGGCGACTCGCCCTTCAGCGCGGCCTTGAGGTCCATGCCGGCGCTGAACGAGCCACCCGCGCCGGTCAGCACGCCGACGCGGAGTTCAGGGGTGGTCTCCAGTTCGTCCAGGGCGGCCGAGAGCCGCGCCGCGACGGCCGCGTTGACGGCGTTGCGGGCCTCGGGCCGGTCGATCGTGATCAGCAGTGCCGAACCGACGCGTTCGGTGCGAACCTCGCTCATGCCAACTCCTTGAGGACTTCTGCGGTGTCCTGGCCCGGCAGCGGGGCCAGGCGGCGGACGGTGGCGGGGGTGGCGGAGAACTTCACCGGGATGCCGATCGAGCGGATCGCGCCCTCGCTCGGGTGCTGCACCTCGTCGAGCAGGTGGCCGTCGCGGACGTACGGGTCCTCGTGCGCCCTGTCGAGTTCCAGCACCGGTCCGAACGGGATGCTGTGCTTCGCGCACACCTCGGCCCATTCCTCTGTGGACAGTGCGCCGGCGCACTCGTCCACGAGCCCCATCAGGTCGTCGCTGTCGTTCGGGTCGATGCGGTCACCGGCGACGCGCGGGTCCTCGACCAGGTCGGGCCTTTGAGCCGCGGCGAAGAAGTCGCGGAAGTTCTGCGGGTTGTACGGGACGACGCACGCGAGGCCGTCCTTGGTGTGCACGGCGTGGTGGCCCTTGGCCATCGACAGGTTGAAGCCCGTCGGCCCCTCCGCCGGTACGAACGCGTGCCCGGCGAGGTGTTCGACCAGGTTGAACGCGATCATCGTGTCGGCCATGGGAATCTCGACCCGCTGGCCTTCACCCGTGTTGTTCCGGTGCACCAGCGCGGCGAGCACGCTGTAGGCGATGGTCAGCGACGACACCTTGTCGCCGAGGATCGTCGGCAGGTAGACGGGCCTGCCGATGGCGCGGTTCGCGATGTCGACCAGGCCGGACGCGCCCTGGATCGTCTCGTCGTAGGCGGCGATGCCGGCGCGGTCGGAGTCACCGCGAAAGCCCTGGGCATGGGCGTAGACGAGGCCGGGGTTGCGCTCGGCGACGTCGGCGTAGTCGAGGCCGAGCCGGCTCAGCGCGCCCGGGCGCATGTTGGTGATCAGCACGTCGGCCGTGTCGATCAGCTTGAGCGCGGTCTCGCGGTCGTCGGAGTCCTTGAGGTTCAACGCGACGCTGCGCTTGTTGCGGTTGACGTTGAGGCTCAACGCCGTCATGCCCGGCGTGGTGCGGTAGCGGCCGTTGCGGACGGTGTCCACAGGCGACTCGATCTTGATCACGTCGGCGCCGAGGTCTCCGAGGATCTGGGCCGCGTACGGGCCCATCACCACGGTCGAGAGGTCGATCACCCGCACGCCGTCCAGCGGACCGGCGGTGATGTCCTTCATCGTTCGTCCTTTCGCACCTGTTCGTTTCCTGCACCACCGAAGTTAGTACCGGCCGAACGGAAAGGGAACGATCAGGTCGCGAACAATGGCATGACCACAGCGGTCACACCATTTCCTATTTGACGATCGGCTCCGCGAAGATTTCTTTTGCCGCTTCGACGAGGTCGTCGAGGTCGCCGCCCGCCGCCCGGTCGCGCCGCCAGAGCAGACCGGTGTCGAGCTGGGCGCGGAAGTCCTCGAACGGCAGGATCGCCATGTTCTCCAGCTGGTAGCCGCGCATGGAGCTGTCCTCGTCCAGCATCGACACGGAGAACCCGAGGCCGCTCGAGACGATCTCCGAGGTGCCCTGGTAGCCGGTGTTGCTGAGCTGGATGCGCTTTTTGATGCCCAGTTCGTTCAACTGCCGGTCGAGGACCTCGAAATAGGCGGGCATGATTTCTTCCGGCGACTTCGCGTACGCCATTTCGGTGAGATCGGCGAGTTTGACCGATTTCTTCCCCTGGAACCGGTCGGCGGGGACGACCGCGCCGAGCCGTTCGGACATGACGTGCAGGGTGTCGAGCGAGGCCTCCTGGACCGGGAGCCTCGCCAGGGTGAGCGCCAGCCTGCCGTCCTTCACCGCGGCGACGAGGTCCGTGGTGGTGCCGGGCCAGCGCTTGACCTCGAACCGGTCGGCGACCCCCTCGGCGAGCAGGGTGAGGCGTTCCCTGAGCACGGGGTGGACTCCCGCGGGCATGCCGACGAACACGGTGGTGCGGTCGGGTTTCGCGGCCTGGTCGAGGCGCCACCGGATGGAGCCGACCCGGTCGAGCACGTCCCGCGCGATCGGCAGCAGAGCGGTGCCGGCGGCCGTCAGCGCCACGTGGTGGGTGCTGCGGTCGAACAGCGGGCGTCCCAGCTCGTGTTCGAGGTCCTTGATGCGCTGGCTCAACGGCGACGCGGCCATGTGCAGTTTCTTCGCGGCCGCCGAGAAGTTGAGTTCTTCGGCGACCGCGACGAAGTAGCGAAGGTGCAGCAGTTCCACACGCCTCAGACTAGGCCTTTCGGAGTACGAACTCGTCGCTGCGGCCTCCCGCGAGCAACACGTCCAGCCTGCCTGCCAGCGCGTACACGCCGCACGGCGTCTGCGCGAGGGTGGTCGGCGCCTTGTCCGGCCACACGGTCTCCTCGACGATTTCCACGGTCTGCCAACGATCCTGCGTGCGCACCTCGACGAGCCGGTTCGCGGCGGTGTTGTCGACGAGCAGCAAGCGGTTGCGGCCCAGCGCGAGCAGCCCGTCGGGCGCTCCGACAGGGGCGGTGATCGTGGTGACGTCGCGCGGGTTGCCCAACGGGATCACCGCGAGCTTGCGGGCGCCCGACAGAGCCACGACCAGCTGGTCGCCGACGTGCACGATGCCGTTGAGGCCCCAGCCCCCGGTCGGCGGCTGCGCGAGGCCGGGGTGCTGGACGAGGGGCGTGGCGTGGCCGTTCGGCGTGATCCGGTGGACCGTGCCGGAGATGGAGTCGGTGACGAACGCCGTGCCGTCCGGGGCGAGTGCGACGTCGTTGGCGAAGTGGCCGGGGCCGGTGGCGAGCGTGACGCGGTGCAGCGCCTTGCCGGTGCGCAGGTCGTAGATGCCGAGCCCGGCGAACGCCCTGGTGGTCTCCGGCCTGCTGCGGTCGGCGAGCCCCAGGTCGGCGTTGGCGACGAGCACGCGGCCGCGCTTCGCATCGACCGCGAGGCCCATCGTGGTGATCAGCCACGGGTCGTCGACGAGGGTGCGGGCCTGGCCGCCGACGACCCTCGACACGGTGCCGTGCGTGACGGAGCCGACGAGGAACTGACGGCGCAGCGGGTCGTACGCGACGCCTTCGGGGTGCAGCGACGGGCCGTTGCCGGTGATCACCGGCGGGCAGGGGGTGGCGGCGTCGGCGGTGGCCGGGGTGAGCACGAGGAGGAGCAGCGAGATCAGGATTCTCGTCATCCTGCCGATCCTCGCCACCGCGCCGGCCAGCGGCTACCGACTTCCGACCCCACTTGTTCACCGGTTCGAGTAGTCCTGCGCGCGTGCGGGCGTTTCCGGCTTGCGGCCGACCTATCGTGCGCGACGTGTCCATCGAGCAGCCCGCCGCCTTCCGCCCGCGCGTGATCACCGACGTCCTCCGGCCCTCCAGCGTCGGCGAGGTCGTGGACGTCGTCCGCTCCGGCCGGTCGCTGCACCCGTTCAGCAAGGGCCACAACTGGGGCCTGGGCTCGGGTCTGCCGGTGCACGACGGCGCCGTGGTGCTCGACCTGTCGGGCCTCGACCGGGTGCGCGCGCTCGACGTCGACCGCGGCTACGCCGTGATCGAGCCGGGCGTGACGCAGGGCGCACTGGCGGAGTCGTTGCGGGGCAAGCCGAGGATCTTCAACCTCACCACGTCCTCGATGCACACCAGCGTGATCGGCAACGCCCTGGAACGCGGCTTCGGCGTCCACCGCTCCCGCACCGAGGACCTGGTGGGCCTGGAGGTCGTGCTGGCCGACGGCACCGTGGAGCACGTCGGCTGGTGGCCGGGAACGTCCGCGACGCCCCGCCCGCACGGCCTCGGCCCGTCGCTCACCCACCTGTTCACGCAGTCGGCGTTCGGTGTCGTCACCGCCGCCGTCGTCCGGCTGCTGCCGCGCCCGGAGGAGGTCCGGGTGCTGCCGTTCACCTTCGCAGGCGACGACCTCGCCGACGCCGTCGACGCCCTGCGCGAGTGGACGGCGCAGCGCCTGATCCCGCCGACCACCAAGCTCTACAACCCGGTGGCCGCCCAGTTCGACGGCTACCTGGCGCACGTGTGCCTGAGCGGCGCGGGCGAGGTCGTGGAGGCGCTCAGCTCTGTTCTTCGTGGCGCGGCAGCGGATTCGCCGTTGGTGGAGGGGCCCGCCGTGGACGCGGCGGTGCTGGGGACGTACGCGGGCGACCCCGATCCGGCCGACACCTGGTTCGTGCGGCGGACGAGGGGCTGCCCGGCCGACCGGCTCGACGCCGAGGTGGGGATGCTGATGTTCCTGCCGGTGGTGCCGTTCTCGGGTGCGGCGCTGGCGGTGACGGAGAAGCTGATCCGCGACTGCTGCGCCACGACTCCGGCGGTCACGGTGAACGTGCACGACTTCGACACCGTCGACCACGTGATCGCCCTCGCGTTCCCGGCGCACGACGCCGGTGCCGTGACGGAGGCGCGTGCGGCTTTGGGGCGGATGAGGGAAGCGTTTGCGGCACAGGGGTTTCCGGCGCACCGGCTGGACGTGGACCGGCCCGGGGAGCCGACCGGCTTGCAGGCGCGGATCGGGCTGGCGCTGGACCCGGACGGGGTGTTCGCGCCGAGCAGGTACTCGGCCGGTAGGTACTCGGCCGGGTAGGTACTCGGCCGGGTAGGCACTCGGCCCGGCGGGGTGCCGCTCAGTCCGCTCAGCAGCTCAGCCCACCCAACCCGCTCAACTCGCCCAGCCCGCCCAGCCGCTCAGCCCGCCCAGCCCGCCCAGCCCGCCCAGCCGCCCAGCCCGCCCAGCCCGCCCAGCCCGCCCAGCCGCCCAGCCCGCCCAGCCGCCCAGCCGCTCAGCCCGCCCAGCCCGCCCAGCCCGCCCAGCTCGCTCAGCCGTCCAGCCCCTCCAGTCGCCGCGCCGCTTCCGTTTCCCCCCACCGGAACCCGATCCGGCGCGACAACTCCACGGCCTCCCCGTAGGAGGCCTTGGCGTCCTGCACCCGCCCGGCCAGCTCGTGCACGATCCCCCGGTCCAGCAGCACCCCCGCCTCGATCTGCCGGTCCCCCACCGACCGGGCCAGCCGCAACGCCTCGTCCGCCAGCTCCAGCGCCTGGGGAAGGGACCCGAGCTGGCGGTGCGCGTCGGCCATGTTCGCCAGCGCGTGCAGCTCCCCCGGCCTGTCGCCGCACGCCCGCAACGTCGTCAGCGTCTCCTCGTAGCAGACCAGCGCGGCCGGGAGGTCCCCGCGCGCCGCGTGCACGAGGCCGAGGTTGGTGCGCACGTAGGCCGCGCCCTGGGCGTCGTCCAGCTCCTCGCGCAACGTCAGCGACGCCTCCAGCGACGTCAGGGCGGCGGGCAGGTCGCGGCGGCGCCAGTGGGCTATGCCGAGGTTGTTGAGCGTCACGGCTTCCAGCTGGCGGTCGTGCAGGGCGCGGGCCAGCTCCAGGGCGGCCGTCCAGTGCTGCTGGGCCTCGGTGAACCTGAAGCCCCGCTCGCAGGCCGCACCGAGTTCCTTCAGCGCCAGCGCTTCCGCCCGCAGGTCGCCCAGCGTGCGGGCGGCTTCCAGCGCCAGGGTGTTCAGCGCCGTCCAGTCCGTGACCTCCGAGCGGCGGCGGAAGTACCAGGACAGGCCCTCGGCGAACGCGATCGCCCCCGCCGGCGAGGCCTGGTGGGCGGCGGCCAGGAGGTTGTCGCGTTCCTCGGCCAGCCAGAGGTCGGTCGGGTTGTCCGCCAGCGCTTCCAGGTAGTGCTTGTGCAGACGTTCCAGGGCGAGGGTGCGTTCCCCGGACGTCTCGGTGGCGCGGCAGCGTTCGCGGGCGAACAGGCGCAGCAGGTCGTGCAGGGCGTACCGGCCCGGCACCGGTTCCTCGACCAGGTGCGCGTCGGCGAGTTCGGCGAGGAGTTCCTCGACGTCCGGCACGTCGGTCAGGGCGCGGGCGGCGGCGACCGCGAAGTCCGGGCCGTCGAGCAGCCCGAGCAGGCGGAAGACCCTGGCCACGTCGGCGGATCCGAGTTCGGCGTAGCTGACCTCGAACGCCGAGCGGACCGCGACGTCGCCCAGCCGCAGCTCGTCGAGGCGGCGGGTCTCGTCGGCCAGCCGGGTCGCGAGCAACGGGGCCGTCCACTGTGGACGGGCGGCGAGCCGGGCTCCGGCGATGCGCAGCGCCAGGGGCAGACCGCCGCACCAGCGCACGAGGTCGGCGGCGTCCTCGACCCGACCGGCAACACCCTCCAGCAGGCGGTAGGCGTCTTCCAGTTGCAGGGCACCGAGTTTGACGTACGAGGCACCGTGCAACGCCGTCAGCGGGCGGCGCGAGGTGATCAGCACCGCCGAGCCGGGGCCGGTCGGCAGCAGGCGTTTGACCTGGCCCGCGGTGGCGACGTTGTCCAGCACCACGAGCAGGCGGCGGGACGCGGTGAGCGAGCGGTAGCGCAGGGCCTCCTCGTCGCCGGGACGTTCGCCGAGCGCACGGAGGAACTGGCTCAGCACCCGCTCGGACGCGCCGTCGGACAGGTCGGCGTAGAGCTGGCCGTCGGGGAAGCGGGCCGCGATCTCGTGCGCCGCCCGCACCGCCAGCGCCGACTTGCCGATGCCCGCCTGGCCGGTGATCACGCACACCGCGACCCGGTCCTGGCGGAGCTGGTTCTTGATCAGGGTGAGCTCGCGCGAGCGGCCCGCGAACGTGACGACGTCCGGGGGCAACTGCCGGATCGCCGCCGCCCCAACGGGTTTCGCCCGCAGGATCTCGGCCTGCAGGCGCCGCAGCGACTCCCCCGGCTCGACGCCGAGCTCGTCCTGCAGGACGCGCCGGCACTCCTGGTAGGCGGCGAGCGCCTCGGCCGCCCGGCCCGCGCGGTGCAGCGCGACCATCTGCAGTTCCCGCAGGCGTTCGTGCAACGGGTGTTCGCGCACCCACTCGGTGAGGTCCGCGCTGATCTCGACGTGCCGGCCGAGGTCCAGCTCGGCCTCGGCGCACTCGACGCGGGCGGCGAGCCGGAGTTCCTCGAGCTGCGCCACGACCCCGCGCAGCAGCCCGGACGCGCTCAGGTCGGCGAGGGCGGGACCGCGCCACAACGCGAGCGCCTCGCGGTAGGCCTGCGGCGTGCGTTCGCGGCGGGCCACCTCGAGCAACTCGGTGAAGCGGGTCAGGTCGAGCTCGGCCGGGTCGATCGACATCAGGTAGCCGGGGGCGCGCGAGAGCAGCCGCGAGCCCACGATCTTGCGCAGCTGGTAGACGTAGACCTGGAGGTTCTTCAACGCCGTCTTGGGCGGGGCGTCGTCCCACAGCACGCTGATCAGCCGGTCGACCGACAGCACCCGGCCCGGTTGCGCGAGGAGCAACGCGAGCACCGCTCGCTGCTTGGGCGGCCCAAGGCCCAGCCGCACGCCGTCGTCGGCGTAACACTCGACCGGCCCGAGCACCCGGAACTCCACAACTCCCGATCGTAACCACCAACCGCATACCGGACGCATGCCACGCGCCAGGACGTTTGCACCATGACGAAAACCTCACTGGCCCTGGTGCTGGCACTCGGCGCGGTGGCCGCCGCGGTGTCCCCCGCCCAGGGCGTCGAGCCCTACTCCTCCAGTCCCGCCCAGTCGCACGCCGTCCGCTCGGGCTCCGGCTACGACGTGGTCGTCGGCGGCGTGGCGAGAGCCTCTTTCGCTGTCAGCGATCCCGCCTACACAGTCCGTTCGACGTCTTCTGCCGATGGCGCCTATGCGGCTGTGATCTCAGACTTCGACGGTACGAGCGGTGGCTCGCTGCACACCGTCGACCGCTACGGCAAGAAGCGGTTCATCGCACGTGGGGCGATCACGTCGGCCGTGTTCCACGGTGCGACGCTCGCCTACGCCGACGGCGAGAACGTGGTGGTGGACGGCGTCGTCGCGGGCAAGCTCAAGGGGCGTTCGCCGTCGTTGCTCGGCTTCACCACCGACGGCACGGGCCTGCTCGCCGTCGAGCACCCGGACGTGGCCGACGACAGCACGTTCGTGGGCTCGCTGGTGCGGTTCGACCTGAAGTCGGGCGCCGCGAAGCCGCTCATCAGTTCTGGTGACGAGGCTTTGTACCGCGACTTCAAACTGGTCGACGTCGAGGGCAAGCGGCACGTCAGCTTCATCAAGCACAACGAGATCTACCGGTGCGGCGGCGCCGAACCGCAGTGGCTCGGGCTGGCGTCGGAGAACGGCGAGGTCACGTCGCTGATCGGCCAGACGAAGCACCACTACCGCAGCGCGGTGTGGAGCACCGACGGCGCCCGCGTCGCGTACGAGGTCATGGGCTGCGTGTCGGACAAGACGCTCGGGCCTGACCAGTTCTCGGCGTTCAACGGTGTCTACGTGCAGGACCTGGCCACGCAAAAGGCCTCCCGGGTCACCGAGGGCCTGTCGTTCAACTACGCGCTGACGGGCTTCGACGGCGCCGAGGCCGTGATCGGCAGCCCGGCGCGTGGCTACGTGAAGGCTTCCGGGCTCAAGGCCTCGTCGTTGGACGGCGGCCAGGTGACCACGATGGGCCGGCTGAACCGCGCCGAGTACATCCACCAGCTCTGGGACACCCGCAACGACTTCAACGGCAACTCGTCCTGCGGCCCGACCAGCGCGGTGATCGACCTCGTGACCTACCAGCTGCCCAACGAGTACGGCGTCCAGGTGTCCCAGCCGTTCTCGCACTACTCGAAGTGGGGCCGCTACATCACCGACGAGTTCTCCAACCGCGGCACCACCTTCAACCGCACGATGGCCGACTGGGGCCGCACCGGGGCGTGGAAGGGCGCGCACGGCTGGATCACCGGCTACTACTGCGGCGGCAACCCGGCCCGTCCCTGCGCCTCCTGGGAGTCCGAGCGCGACTTCCTGGCCCGCAACGGCGCCGCCGTCCAGCAGGGCAACTTCACCCCGGCGCAGGTCCGCGCGTTCCTCGACCAGGGCAAGTTCGTCATCATGAGCGGCACCTGGGGCTCGACCGCAGGCCACCTGTCCGTGGTGATCGGCTACCACGACAACGGCCAGTTCTACGTCCACGACACCTACGGCGCCGGCACGGACGGCAGCTACGACGGCGCGAACCAGCTCTACAGCTGGAACTACATCGCGCCCGTCCAGATGTGGGCCGCCTGATTCACGCCTTGCCGGGCGACTCCTCCTCCGGAGGGTCGCCCGGTGCCGGCGTTTCGGGCGTGCGTTGTGCTTCCGCGTGCACCTCGACGTGCGTGCGGTGCGCCACCGGGTCCCAGATCTCCTCGAACGGCGCCATCAGCGACTGGCCACTGCCGGTGCGGCGGGCTCTGCGCGCGTACCAGGTGAACGCGGCGAGGGTGAGCGGCAGGCTCAGCACCGCGGCGAGGCCTGCCAGGAGGTCCATGGTCCTCCACCGTACAGTGACACTGCGTTTCCAGAAACACCGTGTTACCGAGATGGGGTTGCCGTGCGGTTGACCAGAGCCGAGACGCAGGCGCGGACCCATGCTGAACTGTTGACTGCCGGGCGGCTGGTGTTTCTGCGGCGTGGCTTTCTGGCGGCCACGGTCGAGGAGATCGCCGCCGAGGCCGGGTACACGCGGGGCGCGGTCTACAAGCACTTCGGGGGCAAGGAAGGGCTGTGGCTCGCCGTCGTGTCGGCCGACGCCGGAACGCACCTGGAGGGGTTGCGTGCCGCGCTCTCCCGGACCTCGTCGGCGGACGAGTTGGTCGCGGTGCTGAGCGGGGTGGCGGACGCGGAGGCGGCGAAGTGGGCGGCGGTGGCGGCGGAGGTTCTCGCCGCCACCGCCGCCCAGCCGGAGATCTCGGCTCAGATCGCCGCCGTGCAGGAGCAGCACGACTCTCAGGTGGTCGCGGTGCTGGAGGAACACGTGGCACGGCTGGGGCTCACGCCCGCGCTGCCGGTGCGGCAGGTGGTCGTGCTGCTCGGGGCGGTGGGGATCGGGTTGGCGCTACGAGGGTCGTTCCTGACCGGCACGGACGCACGAGCGGTCCTGTCACACGTGCTGAAGTCGGCGCTCACTACTTGACGCCAGGCGTCAAGTACTTGCTATCGTCTGTCAAGTGCCGACCCTCTCGGAACACGTCGATCTGCGGGACGACCTGATCCGGCTCGTCACGAGCCGGCTCCTCGACCCGCTGGAAATCCTGCTGCCGCAAGCCGACCTCGACGGCCTGCGGCTGTCCGTCCGCGCGGACGCCGACATGTGGGCCGCCCAGCTCCTCGGGCCACGCGACGCGGTGGCGCGGCAGGTGGCCGTGCGGCTGATCGCCGTGCTCCACCCCGGCGACGAGCCGTTCGACCCGCCCGAGGAGTGGTGGGCGACGCCCCTGGGACGGGTCTGCGCACGCCGGGTCGGCCATCCCAGCAAGGAGGGCGTGTCGTTCGGGGTGGCGGGCGCGATGCTCGGCATCACCCGCCAAGGCGTGCACGACCTCGTGAACCGCCACAAGTTGCAGCGGCATCCGGACGGCGGGGTGGCCGTCGACTCCATCCAGGCACGGCTAGGACTGAGGAGAGACCGGTGAAGCTGGCGGCGACCGATTTCGGCGGCGAAGGCACGCCGCACCTGCTCCTGCACGGGCTGGGCGGCGACCGCTCGAACTGGGCCGCGCTCGCGCCGGAGCTGGACGGACGCGCGGTCGCGGTCGACCTCCGGGGGCACGGCGAGTCGCCCGACGGCGACTGGGACTGGGAGGCGGTGCTCGACGACCTCGGCGAGACCGTCGTCCACTTCGGACTCGGCGAGCCCGTGGTGGTCGGTCACTCGCTGGGCGGCGTGCGCGCCGGGCTGTGGGCGGTGCGTCACCCGGCGTGCCCGGCGGCGATCAGCCTGGACGGACATCGTTCCGCCACAACGCATCCGGAGAACTACCCCGGGCTGGCCGCCGAGGAGGTGACGCGGAGCCTGGCCGAGTTGAACGCGCTCTTCGACGCGCAGCTGGAGACGATCACCCGGCCGTCGCGCAGGATTCTCGACGTGCTGCGGACTTCGCCGGAGCTGGTGGACGCGCTGCCGGTGTTCGCCGAGGTGACCGTGCCGTTCCTGCTGGTGCTCGCCGCGCGCGACCTGCCGGTGCCGCCAGCTCTGCTGCCGTTGTCCGAGGCGCACCGCGCGGGGGTGCGCCGGGACGTGCCGGCGAACGTCGTGGTGCACGAGATCGACGCGACGCACGGGCTGGTCACCGAGAAGCCGGCGGAGGTCGCGACGATCGTGAATCAGTTCGTGAGCAACCGCTTCAGCGCCTGACGGGCTCGGGCGGGCGCGGCGTTGTCGTGCTCCAGCTGAAGGAAGTGGTTGAGCGCCAGCATGATGCCGAGCAGCTCGAAGATCAGCTGTTCGACGTCGGTCGAGCGGGGCAGGTCGTCGTCGCTGACGGCGCGGCGGATGTGGATGCGGAGGTCGCGGCGCCACAGGGCGTTCATGCCGGCGAGGGCGTCGCGCACGCGGCCGCTGCGTCCGTCGAACTCGGTGGTGGCCGCGGTGAAGAAGCAGCCGCCGGGCAGCACGTTGCGTTCGAGGTAGGACACCCACGCCTCGCAGACGGCGCGCAGGCGCGGCAGGCCGGACGGCATCTGCTCGACCTTGCCGGGCACCTCGCGCAGGAACACCGCGGCGGCCTGGTCGACGACGGCGAGTTGCAGGGCCTCCTTGGTGCCGAAGTGGCCGAGCAGGCCCGCCTTGCTCATCTCCAGCTCGGTGGCGAGCCGGCCGATCGTGAGTCCTTCGAGGCCTTCCGCCGAGGCGATCGCGAGGCTGTGGTCGAGGATGCGCTGCCGCGTCTCGAGGGTGTCGGCGACAGAACGGCGCGGGCTCATCCCGGTAGCTTACGAGGACCTTTAGCTACCGACCGATCGGTTGCTATATTCGCCGCGTCGCCCGTCCTGGAGGAGAGTTCACCGTGTCCGGATCCCGTGTCGTCGCGCTAGGCCACTACCAGCCCGAACGGGTGCTGACCAACGCCGACCTGGAGAAGATGGTCGACACCGACGACGAGTGGATCCTCCAGCGCACCGGCATCGCCACCCGCCGGATCGCCGCCGAGAAGGAGACGGTCGCCGACATGGCCACCGAGGCGGGCGCCAACGCGCTCAAGGCCTCGGGCCTCGCGCCGTCCGACATCGGCCAGGTCATCGTCGCCACCTGCTCGGCGATCGACCGCAGCCCGTCCACGGCGGCCCAGGTCGCGGCGCGCCTCGCCATCCCGTCGGCCGTCGTCTTCGACCTCAACAACGCCTGCGCCGGCTTCTGCACGGCGCTCGCCACCGCCGACCACACCGTGCGCGCGGGTGCCGCGCGGCACGCGCTGGTGATCGGCGCGGAGAAGATGTCGGACCTGGTCGACTGGACCGACCGCTCCTCCTGCATCCTGCTGGGCGACGGCGCGGGCGCCGCGGTCGTGAGCGCGTCCGACGAGGCCCGGATCGGCCCCGCGGTCTGGGGTTCGGACCCCAGCAGGTCCAACGCCGTGCGGCTGGTCAACGAGTGGCAGCCGAGGTTCGAGCAGGAGGGCCAGTCGGTGTTCCGCTGGGCCACCAGCGAACTCCCGGCCGTCGCGGTCCAGGCCTGCGAACGCGCCGGCATCGCGGTGGGCGACCTCGCCGCCGTCGTGACGCACCAGGCGAACCTGCGGATCATCGAGGCGCTGACGAAGCGCATGGGGTTGCCCGAGAGCGTGGTCGTCGGGCGAGACGTCGTGGAGTCCGGCAACACCTCGGCCGCGTCGGTGCCGCTCGCACTGTCCAAGATGGCCGAACGCGGCGAACTGCCGTCGGGTAAGCCCGTGCTGCTGTTCGCCTTCGGCGGCGGGCTGTCCTGGGCGGGCCAGGTCATCACCGCGCCGTGAGAAGCCTCTGAAAAGGCCGGTGTGGCGGCTCGGGAGCCCGCCGAGCCGCCACACCGCTGGTGACGCACGAGAGGGAAGTTCAGGCTGCCGGCGCGGGAACGAGCGCATCGCCGCGTGACGTCATCGGTCCGCCACCTGGCCACGCGGGCGACGTCGGAGTTCGCCGTTCCCGCTTGCCCTGTACCGGCCGCCTGGACCTCCACACCTGGTTAGGGCCTCGCGCGTCCTCCGCCCGAGCGCACCATCTCCGGCCTCGAGCGTGAATGCCTCCGCCGCTGCAATGGCGGGGACATCGACGACGAGACGGACGGGGGAACGGATGATGCGAGGGCGGCGACCGGTTCGGGAACCGGGAGCATGGCCGTCGGGAGAACCTCCGGCTCGGCAGCGGCGGCAGGCTCTTCCGGCTGCGTCCACACGGGAACGTTCGTCTCGACCTGGTTCTGCCGGAACAGTTCCGGCGTCTCGGTGATGATCTTGCCGGGTTCTTCGAGACCGACGATGCCGACGAGCTTGCCGTTCGCGATGAAGCCGGTGAGGCCGTTCACGTCGGTGGTGTCGGTGCCCAGCACGGGCAGGCCGGCCCCCTGGACGCGCATGCCGTACTGCTCGGTCCAGAAACGGGGAACGGGCGTGTAGGTCTTGGCGTGGTTGCGCCCCACCAACAGGTTCTCGGCCGCCGCCCGGCCACCTTCGACCGCGTTGAGCCAGTGCTCGACGCGGCGGACGACGCCGTTGAAGCGCATGTTGGGCCAGCGCGCCACGTCACCGCAGGCGACGAGGTTCTCGGCGCCGACGACGTGGTTGGTCGAGTCGCACAGCACGCCGTCGGAGATGTCGAGGCCGGAGCCCCGCAACCAGTCGACGGCCGGCGAGGCGCCGACGGCCAGCACCACGCACGAGGCGAAGAAGACCTGGCCGTCCGACAGGTGGATGCCGATGCCGCCGGGCTGGCGCACCCAGTGCTTGATGCCGACGCCGGTGGCCAGCCGCACGCCGTGCTCGACGTGCGCCTCGGTGATCTTCTTGCCGATGTCGTCGCCCACGACGCCGCCCAGCAGGGCGGGCGAGCGGACGATCAGAGCGACGTCGCGTCCCATGTGACGAACGGAACACGCGAGCTCGCAGCCGATGAAACCACCGCCGATGACGGCGACGAGTCCCTGCGACTGCCGGATGTTCTTGCGGATCGCGACCGCGTCGTCCAACGTCCGCAGCACGTGCACCCGCGGGTCGTGGCGCGGAGCCCCGCCCATCGCCCGGGCGTCCACGCCCGTCGCGATGATCATGCCGTCGTACTTGATCTCCTCGCCTCCCGGCACCCAGACCGACTGCTTCTTCGGGTCCAGGTGCAGGGCCGGGGAGTTCAGCCGCCACTCGGCGTCGAGGTCCCCCGAGAACGACAGCAACGAGTCGTCCGGGGTCCACTCACCGGTGATGATCTGCTTCGACAGGCACGGGCGGTGGTACGGGAGGTGCCGCTCGGCGGACAGGATGGTGATCTGCCCGTCGAAACCCATCTCCCGCAGCCGTTCCGCGGAACGGACTCCACCGAGCCCGCCGCCGACGACCACGATCCGTTCGCTCACTTCACTCGCTCCCTGATCTCGATCGCGCGCATCGGACACGCGCGCTGTGCCGCACGGGCCTGGGCGAAGTGCTCCTCAGGCGGCCTGCGGTTGTAGGTCAGGCGGTTGTCTTCGATCAGCTGGAAGACGTCGGGCGCCTCCGCCTGGCAGGTGCCGTAGCGATGGCATTTCTCGTTGTTGACGCTCACGTCCATCGCGTCGCCCTCGCCGACACCGGGTTCCTTGCCGCGCTCGGACTCGAGCATGCCGATGCGCATCAGCACCTCGGGGGGCAGGAACCGGGCCAGGGCCAGGGTCGCGGTGGGCACGAGGACGGTCAGGCCGCCCAGCCAGAGCACGGACAGGTTGCCGTTGGCGATGGCGCCGAACCAGGAGTGCACCACGGTGATGCCCACCGCGATGTACGCCGTTTGATGGAACCGCAACCACTTGCGGTAGAAGACTTTGTGCCTCATCGAGGCGAGGACGGCGATCGCGAGCATGACCTCCAGGCCGAGGATGCCCAGCGCGTGCCGGAACAGGCCGCCGTCGACGAACGGCAGCACCAGCTTCACGAAGCTGAAGGTGCCGGTCTGGATCAGCGTGAAGGCGAACGCGTGGATGCAGCCGAACGCGATCGCCAGGGACGCGAGCACCATGTGCCCGTTCTTCAAGCCTTCACGGCCGGTGAGCTTCTCGGCCCATCCGGTCGCGATCAGCACGCCCCAGGACAAGGTGGCGCACATCAGGACGTAAGCCAGCCTGGCGGAGATCTGGGCCATCTTCTTGACACCCGAGTCGAACTCGGCTGACTGGGCCACCAGGAGCGGAATCTGGCTCGACAACAACTCTTCCTCCGGAAAAGCTCTCAGTTGGGGGAACTACCTCGCGGGAACCCGCCCGGTCCTGTCGTGCAGGAGTGGACACATCAGGTCCGGGCGGGTGGGAACAGGTCCGCGTTGGAGTGCCTCTGACCTTGGGACACCACCTCCGTTTCCCGTCACACAACGGGGTCTTGCAGACTCACCGCACCGCGCGTCGCGGGCGGAGCACTCGGAGCAGGAGCACCGTGAGCACGGCTCCCGCGGCGGTGACCGTGATGATCACCCACATGTTCGGCCCCTCGTTGGAGGCCAGGGTCGCGTTGATGATGCCGCCGGCGGGCTGCGGTTCGGCGAACGCCGCGTCACCCGCGATGCCCGAGCTCTCCAGCAACGTCATGTGCTTCATCACCACGTCGATGCCGGCCTGGGCGAACCCGCGGATGACGTCGTTGCGGGTACCCGAGCGCACCTTCGCGATGAAGGGGAAGATCTGGCCGTGCGCGGCCCGCAACCGGGAGATGAACGCCTGGTCGAACGCGTCGCCTTCGAGCGCGTTGATCTCTTCCATCCACGACTGCTGCGTCGGGTTCGGCACGTCGGGCGTGGTGAGCCCGAAGCCGGCGGCCGTCTTCTTCGTCAGCGAGTCCAGCATCATGTGGTCGAGCATGATCATCTTGCCGATCTGCTTGACCCTGGCGTTGGACGCCTTGGTGGCCGTGAGCTCGCCCATGGGCATCTCCCACAGGCCTGCGAGGCGCACCCTGTTCAGCAGCTCGCGGTCGTTCGCCGTCAACGGCCCCGACGGCGTGTCCATCACTCCCCCGGTGTCCGCGGGCTGCGCGGCAGCCGTGGCGGTCAGACCGGAGAAGAGGAACAACATCGCAAAGACGGTGGCGAGGGCTCTGGTCATCGTCTTGTCGTCCTCGTTGTCCAAAGGAAGTCGATAGGGGATGAATCAATTGCGGCTGAGCAGCGGGCTCAGTAGCCGGGTGCTGCCGGGGGCGGCGCGGACTGCGGCGTCTGCGCCGTTCCCGACTTGGGGGGCGTGCTCGGCGTACTGCTGCTCTTGCTGTTGTTCTGGGCCTTGCCGCCGGTGATCTTGGCGCCGTTGGGCGCGGTGACCCACCACACGCCGCCCTTGGCCTGGCCCTTCATGTCGCCGGCGACCTTGTCCTCGGCGTAGGTGTACTGCGGCCAGCCCTGGATGGTGAGCTGCTTGGTGCCGTCCGGCCTGGTCAGGACCCCCATGGAGATCGGGTCCACACCGGTGGCCATCGGCGTCTTGTCCGCCAGCACCGGCTTCCACGCCTTCGCGCACTCGCCCTCGCAGTTCGACTTGGACGGCTTGGGGACGTCCTTGTCGTAGCGGTACATGGGCAGGCCCTCTGCGTCGATCACGAACCACCCCATCTGCTCGGTGTTCGCGATGAAGTAGTTGTTGTGACCGCTCAGATCAGCGGGTTTCGCCTGCAAGGCGCCAGGAGTGGCCTCCCCGCCGGGAGGTGTCTGGGTGCTGCCGCACGCGGTGAGGGAGATAGCCAGTGCCGCCAGGGCGGTGGTGGCTGGTCCACGTCGCATCGGCAGGTCCTTTCTCGGCGGGGTACCGAGGAGTACGGACACGATCCGGCAACGGTTCACGGACTTCGTGAGGAATATTTGCCTCTCGACTTCCGGCGCTTGATGAGGCAAGGATGTCCCCCGTGGCGCGGCATAGACGTCAACGTGAGTTAGACGAACAATCACCAAGACCGGGATCTCTCGAGGAAGAGTTGATCCGACGGCTGTACGAGGAATTCGGTAGTGCCCTGCTGGGTCACTGCATGCGGTTGACGGGCCATGATCGTCAGTGGGCCGAGGACATCGTGCAGGAAACCCTGGTCAGGGCATGGCGCAATGCCGAAAAGCTCGAACGTGACCCGGTGCTGTTGCGGTCGTGGTTGTTCACGGTGGCAAGGCGGTTGGTCATTGACGACAGGCGTAAGAGAAGCGTCCGTCCGCAGGAGTTCGAACTGACCCCTTCGGACGAGTCGCCCTCCGGCGGCGAAGAGGATCGCACCCTCGCGGCGATCGTCGTGGCGGAGGCGATGAACGGTCTCTCCGAGGAACACAGGGAGGCTATTCTCGAAACATATCTGCGGGACCGCACCGTCGGTGAGGCCGCGGCGGCACTGGGTGTGCCACCGGGAACGGTCAAGTCGAGGGTGTACTACGCGCTCCGTGCGTTGCGGCGTGCGTTGCACGATCGGGGAGAGACGCGGTGACAACGGCACCAGATCACCTCGACGTCGCCGCCTACGTGCTCGGCATCCTCGATGCCGATGAGGTGGAGGCGTTCGAGAACCACCTGACCGAATGTCGGCGGTGTGCTCTTGACCTGCGTGACTTCGCGGTGGTGCCGGACCTCATCGACGAGGCCGACGCCGGCGGGATGCTGCGCGGAACGGCCCCGGAACGCCCCGACGGCAAGTCGGTCCGGGTCATGCTCGACGCCGTCGCGGCGCGCAGGAAGCGCCGACGGTGGTTCGTCGCCCAGGGCGTCGCGGCCGCCGCCGCCGGCGTCGTGGCGGTGACGGCTGTCGTGACCACGCTCGTCGTGCGCGGCGCCGATGACGGTTCCAACTCCGCAGCGCCCCAGAACCCCGGTACCTCGACGTCCCAGACGCGGGTGGCGAACAACTCGCAGGACACGTCGATGGAGGTCAAGCACCAGGACCCCACCAGCGGAGTCGGCACGAAGATCATCGCGTCCGACGAGCCCTCCGGCACCGCGATGGACATCGAGATCACCGGCATGTCGGGCCCCGGCAGGGGTTCGCTCGTCGCCGTGGGCCGCGCGGGACGCGTCGCCCAGATCACGTCCTGGTACGCCCCGGAACCCGTGGCGGGCGACAAGAAGACCATCAAGCTCGCGGCCAACGTCGCCATGCGCTGGCACGAGATCGCGACGTTCCGGATCGTCGACGAGAACGGGAAGACCCTGCTCGAAGTCGTCGCGTCCTGACGTTTCACCACACCAGGCCACTGCCTCCTCCGGATCCGTGAGATCCTGTGGGGGCAGTTGTCGTTTCACCTGAGGTTCTGGGAAGGCTGGCCACGTGGCAATTGGCCCGTCAGCGGTAGAGCGCTGGCTCGATCTGTCCACAGAGGAACTGCGCGCGCAGGTCTCGCGGCTCGTGTCCTCCCGGTTGCCGGGTGATCACGCGGTGTGGCAGGCGATCCGGCGTCAGCCGGCCCTCGTCCCGCGGATCAGGGGAGTCCTCTCCGGACTCGCGGCCACGGCGGTGGGCAGCAAGGACGAGGCCATGCAGAAGGTGTGGATCTCGAAGGCCCGCGCCGCGCTGGACACCCCGGTCGCCGCACCCGTGAAGGCGGTGCGCAAGCCGGTGGTTGAAAAGGCTCCGGTGGAGGAACCCGAGCCTGTGATCGAGCTCAAGCAGCCAGAACCGCAACAGAAGCCGCCGGCCAAACCGGCGCCCGCGATGCTGTTCCAGGAGCCCAGTTAGCCATGGTCGTCTTCGGATCGCTCGTCTCGCTGTCCGGTCTCGTCATCCTGGTGTTCCGCAACGCCCCGCTCGGCGGTCTGAGCCCGGCCGTCGTCGGCTGGGTGCTGCTGCCGCTCGGCCTGGTGTTCGCGGGCCTGGGAGTGCTGCGCAACCGCCGCAAACGCGCGCAGCGGGGGCCCGGCCCCGTCGGGAACCCCGTCACACGGCTGAAGGCGTTGCCGCGGCTGTGGAAGACCTGGCGCAGCGGGCAGTACCCCGAACTGCCGCGCAGCCAGGTGGTGATGTGGGCGGTGGCGCTGGTCTACCTCGTGTCGCCGATCGACGTCCTGCCGGAGTTCCTTCCGGTGATCGGTGTGACCGACGACGCGGGTGTCCTCGTGTGGTTGCTCAGCAGTCTCTCGGTGGCGTCAGGCTCGTACCTGCGCTGGGAGAAGACTCATGGCGACACGGGTCGCGGGATCGAGGCCCCGTGAGGCCTCCTCGCTCATGATCAGGGCGAGACCCGGCGTGACGTCCACGACGGTCTGGAAACCGAGGCGCTCGTAGTACGGCGCGTTCCACGGGATGTCGCGGAACGTCGTGAGCGTCACGGCGCGATCGGCCTGCGTGACGTGCTCGATCAGCGCGGCGCCGATCCCCTGGCGAGCGTGCGAGGGGTGCACGCTCACCTGGTGGACGTGCGTCGCGCCGTCGACGTCGCCGACCGCGATGAACGCCACGGGCACCCCTTCGGCACCGATGGCGACCCACACCTCGTGCGCGCCGAGGTCCTCCAGGGACATCGGGGCGTCGTCGGCGATTTCGGGCATTCCGGCGTCGCGGAACGGTTCTCCGGACGCGATTTCGATCTGCTGGAGGTACGGCAGTTCGGCTGGTTGGGCGAGACGGATCAACACGCCCACCATCCTGGTAGGTCGGACGCGAGCCCCGCAGCCCGATAACGTTAAAGTCCGACTCGATGCGAACCAAGACAGTGCGCGTCCTCCTGGTCGAGGACGACGACGGCGACGCCCTGCTCGTCGAGGCGCTGCTCGAAGAAGCGAGCGCGCCGTTCGTCCTGGCGCGCGCGAAAACACTCGCGCAGGCGGAACAGATGCTCTCCGACGCCGAGTGCGTGCTGCTCGACCTGGGACTACCCGACTCCCACGGGCTCCACGGCCTGCACCGCCTGCTGGGCAAGCCGAACGCGCCCGCGGTCCTGGTCCTGACCGGTCACGACGACGACAGCGAGGGCCTCGCCGCGGTCGCCGCGGGCGCCGAGGACTTCCTCATCAAGGGCAAGGTCGACGGCGAACTGCTGCTGCGCGGCGTCCGGTACGCGGTCGAACGCCGCCGCGCCGAGGACGCCCAGCGCAAGTTGCGGGAGGTCGAACTCCTGGCCGCCGAACGCGCCCGCCTGGAACGCGGCCTGCTGCCTCCCCCGCTGCTGCGCAACTCCGACGTGGACCACGAGGTCCGCTACCAGCCCGGCGGCCAGCGGATGCTGCTCGGCGGGGACTTCTACGACGCGGTCGGCCTGCCGGACGGCACCGTGCACGCGATCATCGGCGACGTCTGCGGCCACGGCCCGGACGAGGCCGCGCTGGGCGTCTGCCTGCGGATCGCGTGGCGCGCGCTGGTGCTGGCGGGCGAACCGGCCGAGAAGGTGCTGAAGACGCTCGACCAGGTGCTGGTCGCGGAACGGCACGGCGAGGGCATCTTCACCACGGCGTGCATGATCACGGTGGCACCGGACCGGCGGTCGGCGCGGTACTTCCTCGCCGGGCACCCCGAGCCGTTGATGATGGTGGGCGACCAGATCGTGGACCTGCCGCCGTCGAAGATCGGCGTGCCGCTCGGCGTGCTGCCGGACTACGCCTGGACCGGGGTGGACGTGCCGCTGCCGTCCGGCTGGTCGATCGCCTGCTACACGGATGGGCTGATCGAGGGCCGGGTACCCGACGACGTCGACCGGCTCGGCGTGGAGAGGCTCTGCGAGATCCTCGCCAGACATCTGCGCGCCGGTCCCAGCTGGATGGACTCGGTCATCGCGGAGGTGACCGAGCTGAACGGCGGGCCGCTCGACGACGACGTGGCCATCCTGTTGCTGAAGGACGGAAAGTGAACCTGCCGCAAAGGCTGCCCGCGAGCCGGCTGCTGGTCGTCATCGTCGTGGTGCTGCTCGCCATGACCGCCGTGGCGATCTCCTCCACCGTCCTCGCGCTGGACTCGCTGAGTTCCGCGCGGTCACGGTCGGTGGACGAGATCGAGCCCGCCGGGCGCCGGGTGAACGACCTGAACCGCTCGCTGCTGGACCAGGAGACCGGTCTGCGCGGGTTCATCCTCACCGGCCAGGAGGACTTCCTCACGCCGTACCTGGAGGGCCAGAAGAACGAGGCGGACGCGGCGAAGGCGGTGCGGGACCTCGTCGGCGACGTGAACGGCCGGGTGAGCCGGATCGAGGACCTGGCCCGCCAGTGGCGTTCCGACTACGCGGAGATCACCGTCACCGCGATCCAGCTGTCCGGCACGAAGGTCGGGGTCGCGGGCGACATCGAGCGCGGCAAGGTGCTGTTCGACCAGCTCCGCGGCGAGGTGGCGGAACTGCGGTCCGACATCGCGGGTCTCGCCCGCCAGGGCCGCGCCGACCTCGACCACGCGGCGGCCGTCGTGCTGTGGCTCGTGATCGGCATGGGCGTGCTGCTCGTCGCGGTGATCGGCGGCCTCTCGCTGCTGCTGCACCGCCTGCTGATCGCACCGCTCGCGAACCTCGCCGCCCACACCCGCCAGGTGGCGTCCGGTGACTTCGAGCACGAGATCGACGCGGAGGGTCCACGCGAGACCGTCCAGCTCGGCGAGGACGTCAACGCGATGCGGCACCGGATCGTGCAGGAGCTCGCGACGCTCGACGCGGCGAAGACCGAACTGCAGCGGTCGAACTCGGAGCTGGAGCAGTTCGCCTACGTCGCCTCGCACGACCTGCAGGAACCGCTGCGCAAGGTGGCGTCGTTCTGCCAGCTGCTGCAACGGCGCTACGGCGGCCAGCTCGACGAGCGCGCCGACCAGTACATCGACTTCGCCGTCGACGGCGCCAAGCGGATGCAGGTGCTGATCAACGACCTGCTGGCGTTCTCCCGCGTCGGCCGGCTGACCCGCGAGCAGACGGTCATCGACCTCAACGAACTGGTGCGCCAGGTGGTCGACAGCTACTCCGACCGCATCGAGCAGACCGGGGCACGGCTGGAGATCGCCGACCTGCCCTCGGTGCGCGGCGAGGCGTCCCTGCTCAGCGCGGTGTTCCAGAACCTGATCAGCAACGCGCTGAAGTTCACCGGCACCGAGACACCGGTGATCTCCATCGACGTCCAGAAGGACGGCGAGATGTGGAAGTTCACGGTGAGGGACAACGGCATCGGGATCGAGTCGGAGTACGCTGACCGGATCTTCGTCATCTTCCAGCGCCTGCACCCCAAGGACGCGTATCCCGGTACCGGGATCGGACTGGCGATGTGCCGGAAGATCGTCGAGTACCACGGCGGCACCATCTGGCTGAAGACCGACGTGGACTCCGGTACGACTTTCGAGTTCACCCTGCCCGTTGTCCACGAGCCCGCTGAACTTGAGGAAGTCCATGCCTGAGGCCCCGCTGTCCGTGATCGACGTCCTGCTCGTCGAGGACGACCCCGGCGACGCCCTGATGACGCAGGAGGCGTTCGAGCACCACAAGATCCGCAACACGCTGCACGTGGTGAAGGACGGCGTGGAGGCGATCGAGTTCCTGCGCCGCGAGGGCCAGTACGAGAACGCGCCGCGGCCCGGCCTGATCCTGCTCGACCTCAACCTGCCCCGCAAGGACGGCCGCGAGGTGCTGAGCGAGGTGAAGAACGACCCCGAGCTCCGGTCGATCCCCGTCGTGGTGCTGACGACCTCGGAGGCCGAGGAGGACATCCTGCGCTCCTACAGCCTGTACGCGAACGCCTACGTCACCAAGCCGGTGGACTTCGACCGGTTCATCGAGGTCGTCCGCCAGATCGACGACTTCTTCGTCACCGTGGTGAAGCTGCCCCGCTGATCACGGCGGCGCTGAAGTCGAGACAGGAGCGGCAGATCTGCGCGTCCGCTCCTGTGTGCACCGGCCTGGTCTCGCTGCAGAACGAGCAGGTGCCCTCGTTCCCGACCTGGGCTTCGGCGATGCAGAGGTCGCAGATCAACGCCGCCGGCCCGGCCATCATCTTGTCGACCTGGTCGGCGTTGCGCGCGCAGAACCAGCAGCGTTCGGTGCGCTTGGACTGCTCCACGATCTGATGCACGCGCTGGTGGCTCATCTGCAACGCTTCCGCGATCTCGCGCATCGACCCGCCCGCGCGGTGCAGCTTCAGCACGCTGTGGTGGTAGACGGCCTTGGCGATGTCCGCCTGGTTCTGGGCGGCGGCGGAGGCGGTGCCCGCCTTCCGTGCCGCCGCGAGCAGTTCCTCGTCCAGAGTCATGCCGTCTACGGTAGCTAGACGCGTCTATCGGGTCTAGACACTGTCCAGGGGTACTTGACGGACTCAGTCGACGCTGCGGACGATCACGGGCTCCTCATCGGCCTGCCTGACCCACTCCTGCGGTTCACGCGGCTCGGGGACGACCGGAGCCCAGATCCCCGTCCCGCCCGGGCGACGCTGACGACGTAACTCGAATTCCTCTCGCGTGGTCATGCACTCTGTGTACCCGCCTGCGTGGAACGTATGCCCGACAACATGGTCGTGATGGCCGCCATGACCCGCCTGGTGGCCTCTGCCAGCACTTCCGCGGTGAGTTCCCGGTCGTACAGGTCGGACAGGTCGACCGGCGCACCCGCGACGACCTCGATCCGCTTGCGCGGCAACAACCTCGGCAGGACCGTGCCCTTCGGCAGCAGCTCGTGCGTGCCCCACTCGGCGACCGGCACGACGGGCACCCTGGACTCCAGCGCCATCCGCGCCACCCCGGACTTGCCCTTCATCGGCCAGTGGTCGGGGTCGTCGGTGAACGTGCCCTCGGGGAACACCATCACGCACTCGCCGTCGCGCAACGCCTGCACCGCGGGCTTCAACGCCTCCGAGGCCTTCACCGTGCCGCGTTCGACGGGGATGTGCCCTCCCGACCGCATGACCCAGCCGATGACCGGTGTGCGCCACAGGGAGGCCTTCGCGAGCACGCGCGGCACCCGGTTCGACATCAGCGAGAACACCACGGCCGCCACGGTGTCCGCGTTGGACAGGTGGTTGAACGCGAGGATCACTCCCCCGCTGCCCGGCACGTGCTGCCTGCCGCGCACCCTCAGGCGCACGAACAGCACGACCACGGGCCACAGGACGTCGATCGCCAGCGAGAACCAGAATCCCCTGCCCCGGCGGGGCATCTTCCAGGTCCAGGCGGCCAGCTCCAGCGGTGTCACGCCTGGTATTCGAGCACGCCGGCGTTCTCAGTTCGGGTCAACTCGCCACGTTCGACGAGAACGTCCAGGTGAGCGGCCGTCTCCCCGATGGCCAGCACCTGGTTGAACATGTCGAGGTCGTCGAACCGGCGCTGCCGCCGCGTCCACCCGATCTTGCGCGCCGTCTCGAACGCACTGCCCGCCGCCGCCTTGGCGATCTCCTCCAGCCGCTGCTCGTGGTGGTGCAGCAGCTCGTCGACCCGTGCGTGCGAGCTGTCCGTCACCTCACCGTGCGCGGGCAGCAGTTTCAGGTCGGGCAGCTCGCGGGTGAGCCGCAGCGACGTCATGTAGTCGCCGAGCGGGAGTTCGGGCCGCAACGGCTCGAAGCCGATCGACGGCGTGATGTGCGGCAGCACGTGGTCACCGGAGAACAGCACCTTCGCCGTGCGGTCCACGAACACGACGTGCCCGCGCGTGTGCCCCGGCGTCGGGATGACCTCGAGCTCGCGGTGCTCCAGGTCGACGGTGGAGCGGACGAGCCACTCGTCGGGCTCCTCGTAGTCGCGCAGGGCCTCACCCCGGTCGACGTGGTGCATGATCTTGATCCACGTCTCGGCCAGCTCGCCCGCACCCCATTTGCGCAGGTCGGCGACGTGCTGGTCCTCCTGGCCGTGCAGCATGTGCAGCAGCGACGGCTGCTCGCCGAGCCCGAGCCCGATCTTGCTGCCGAACGTGCGGCGCAACGACACGGCCATCGTGAAGTGGTCGCGGTGGACGTGCGTGATGAGGAAGCGCTTGATGTCCTCGAAGCCCTTGTTCAACGTCCCGAGGGCGGCCTCGAGCTGGTCGCGCGCCTCGTCCAGCGCCCAGCCGGAGTCGACCAGGACCAGGCCGTCGCCGTCCTCGATGGCGTAGACGTTGACCGCGCGCAACCCGTCGTTGGGCAGCGGCAGCGGAATCCGGTGCACCCCTGGTGCGACCTCGAACGCGCCCGGCTCACTCCACACGCTCGCCCACCTCATTGTTAGCGCTCGCAACTATCTACCGGACGGTAACACGGTATTCCGGGTGCTTGTCGATGTACTTGGCGACAAACGGGCACAACGGGGAGATCTTGACATCCCTCGCCTTCACGTCGTCCAGCGCGTACTTCGCGAGCTGCGCGCCCAGGCCCTGCCCGGCGTACGCCTCGTCGACCTCGGTGTGCACGAGGGCGAGGACCTCGCCGACCTTGCGGTACTCGAGGAAGCCGGCGAGCTTGCCGTCCACGTGGACCTCGTACCGGCTCTCAGATTCGTTGTTGGTGACCACATCAACCATCTTGCCTCGGAAGATGGAAAATGGCAGGCATGGACGTCTACCTCCTGATCCTGGGTGACCACCTGCCCAACCCGTGCACCGGGCAGGAGGTGCCGCAGGCCGACCGGCTGCGCGCGATGATCGAGCAGGCGGTCGTGGCCGAGGAGTCCGGCTTCGCGGGAGTCGCCATCGGCGAACACCACTTCACCCGCTACATCGTCTCCGCCCCCGAACTCCTCCTGGCGGCGGTCGCGGCGCGCACGTCCAGCCTCAGGCTCTCCACCGGCGTCACGCTGCTCGCCCACCGCGACCCGGTGCTGGTGGCCGAGGCGCTGGCCACGCTGGACGTGCTGTCCGACGGCCGGGCCGAGCTGATCGTGGCGCGCGGGGTCGACCAGCAGACCGACGCGGCGTTCGGCGTGCAGCCCGGTGAGCTCCGCGCGCGTTTCGAGGAGCACCTGCGCCTGTTGCTGAAGCTCCTCGAAGAGCCCGAGGTCAGCTGGGACGGCAAGTTCCGCGGCCAGCTCAGCGAGGTGACCACGACCCCGCGCCCGGTGCAGACACCGAGGCCGACGGTGTGGATCGGCAGCGGGTCAGCGGTGTCGGCGGACCTGGGCGCGGAGCTGGAGATACCGCTGATGCTGCCGTCGACGCTCCGCGACCCGTCGATCTACCAGGAAGTCGTGCAGCGGTACCGCGAGCGCTTCCCCCACGGGCGCGTCGGTGTGCCCAGCCACGTGTTCGTGGCGCAGGACAACGCGCGGGAACGGTGGCGGCCGCATCTCGCCGAGTACGCGCGGTTCGCGGATCCGTGGCGTGGCGATGGTGACATCGATGTCGACGCCATCATGGACGGGGCCGCGGTGTGCGGGACGCCGGACGAGGTGGCGCAGCGGCTCAACGCGCTGGCGGAGCGGCTTTCCATCGACACGCACCTGGTGATGGTGGACATCGGGGGCATGCCGCACGAGTCGGTCATCGAGACGATCCGGTTGTTCGGGGCGGAAGTGCTGCCGAAACTTGTTTAACGCGAGCGGTGCCAAGGGTTAACACGGGCCCGGCAGGATCTACGGCGTGGGCATCAACGTCATCGGCATCACGCATCCTGGGCAGGTCGGGGCACTCCCCGGCGGCACGAACGTGCTGGTGCTGGCCGATGACGGCACGTTCGCCGACGAGTTCCTCGACACCGACCTCCACGCGCACCAGGTGGTGGTGCGCGCACACGGGCGCGGGTCGGCGTTCTTCGGGGTGGCGGACAAGGCCCGTGAGTTGGGTGCGGATCGGGTCCTCTTCGGTGGCGTGCACGACACCGCCGCCTCTCTCGCCACGGGAGAGGACCCCGTGCTCGTGCTCGGCACCAGGCCGCCCGGCGGTCCGATCGCGTGCAACGCGGCGTTCCTGGAGGAGCTCGTGAACTGGCCCCGGCCGGCGCGCGCGTACCGGGGCGACGTGGACCACTGGCTCGCCGAGAACGCGTTGAGGGAAGGCCTCCGCGTGGAATTGGTTTCCTGGCTGATGGAACCGACCGTCCCCATGCGACGGAAGTTGACGGCGTAGTCATCCGAAGGCGGAAGACACTGTCCTGCCGGTGAAATACCGTTCCTCTCGCGACCACGCGATGACGCGCACGCACCGCAGCTGAGAGGTTTCTCAGCGTGCCCACTCGGGGGCGGGTGCACACTGATTCAGGGTTCGTCTCAGGGGAGAACCTGAACCGGCGGTGCGGTGGCGTCGCTCAAGATGGTGCGCACAAGAGACCCACAGAGGGGAACAGACAGGTGAGCGCGTCCGAAGGTGTCGCGGCCAGAGCCGTCGACGTGTGGAAGTCCTACGGGTCCGGCGACGCCGCCGTGACCGCGCTCGCGGGGGTGAGCGTCGACCTGGAGAAGTCCAGGTTCACCGCGATCATGGGCCCGTCCGGGTCCGGCAAGTCGACGTTGATGCACTGCCTGGCAGGGCTCGACGACGTCACGAGCGGTGAGGTGTGGGTCGGTGACACCAAGGTCACCGGGCTCAAGGACCGCGGGCTCACGGAACTGCGGCGCGACAAGGTCGGTTTCATCTTCCAGCAGTTCAACCTGCTGCCGACGCTGACGGCGGAGGAGAACATCACGCTGCCGCTCGCGATCGGTGGCAAGAAGGTCGACAAGGCGTGGTTCGACGTCGTCGTCGACACGGTCGGTCTGCGTGACCGGCTCACGCACCGGCCGACGCAGCTCTCCGGCGGGCAGCAGCAGCGCGTGGCGTGTGCGCGTGCGCTCGTGTCCCGTCCCGACGTGGTGTTCGCGGACGAGCCGACGGGCAACCTCGACTCGCAGTCCGGCGCCGAGGTGCTCGCGTTCCTGCAGCGGTCCGCGCGCGAGTTCGGCCAGACGATCGTGATGGTCACGCACGACGCGAACGCCGCTTCGTACGCCGACCGCGTCATCTTCCTCAAGGACGGCCAGATCGTCCGCGAACTGCTGTCGCCGTCGGCGGACGAGGTCCTCGACACGATGAAGCACCTCGACTCAGTGGTCGCGGTGCCGCATGTTTAAGGCGACCATCAAGAGCTTGCTCTCGCGCAAGCTCAGACTCGTGCTGTCCGCGCTCGCCGTGGTGCTGGGCGTGATGTTCGTGTCCGGTTCGTTCGTGCTCACCGACACCCTGCAGCGGTCGTTCACCGACCTGTTCTCGTCGGCGTTCGCCAACGTGGACGTTTCGGTGTCGCCGAAGGCGGAGAAGGGCAAGGAGCCGGAACCGCTGACGCCGCAGGCGATCGACGACGTGAAGGCCGTGCCGGGAGTGGCGTCCGCCGTCGGTGACGTGCAGGGCTCCGCCCGGCCGATCGGCAAGAACAACAAGGTGATGACCACCGGCGGTGCGCCGCGGTTCGGGTTCAACTGGACCGGCACCGGGCAGGAGAAGATCCGCGACGGCGGCAGGGCACCGGCCGCCGACGACGAGGTCGTGGTCGGCGCCTACCTGGCGTCGAGCGGCGGGTTCGAGGTCGGCGACGACATCGCCTTGCTGACGCTGGAGCCCAAGAAGACCTTCAAGATCACCGGCGTCTTCGAGTACGCGGGTGGCCGCGAGTCGCTGGGCGGCGAGCTCGCTGTCGCGTTCACCCAGCCGGTCGCGCAGAAGTTGTTGCTGGGCCAGGAGAACGTGTTCTCCGGCATCACCGTCACGGCGGCGAACGGCACGTCCGACGACGCCCTGCGCGACGCGGTGGCGGCGAAGCTCGGCGCGAACTACGACGTGAAGACCGGGGCCACCCTCGCGAAGGAGCAGGCCGACCAGATCAACGAGGGCCTGAAGTTCTTCAACTACGTGCTGCTCGGGTTCGCGGGCATCGCGTTGTTCGTCGGCATCTTCATCATCCTCAACACGTTCTCCATCATCGTCGCCCAGCGCACGCGGGAACTGGCGCTGCTGCGGTCGATGGGCGCCTCGCGCGGCCAGGTCATCGGCTCCGTGGTGATGGAGGCGTTCGTGATCGGCCTGATCGCGTCGATCGTCGGTCTCGGGGCAGGGGTCGGCGTCGGGGCGCTGCTCGCGAAGATCTTCAGCTCGCTCGGCGGTTCCAGCCTGCAACTCGCGGGCATCGGGGTGCCGATGTCGGCGGTGATCTCGTCGTTCGCGGTGGGCATCGTGGTCACGATGATCGCGGCGGTCACGCCGGCGCTGCGGGCGTCGCGGATCGCGCCGGTCGCGGCGATGCGCGAGGCGGCCACCCCGGACCGGCCGCTGACGAAGATCACGATCACCGGCGCGCTGGTCGCGGCGGCGGGCGGCACGGCTCTGGGCTTCGGCTTCCAGCAGGCCTCGCTGCCGTTGATCTTCGGCGGCATCCTGGTGGCGTTCGTCGGTGTCGCGCTGCTGACGCCGGTGCTGTCCAAGCCGATGGTGTCGTTGATCGGCCGCCTGCTGTCGTGGTCGATGCCGGGGTTGCTGGGGCGCCGCAACTCCGCGCGCAACCCGCGCCGCACGGCGATCACCGCGGCCGCGCTGATGGTCGGCATCTCGCTGATCACCGGGGTGAGCGTGGTGCTGACGTCGGCGACCAAGTCGATCGAGAAGCTGGCCTCCGGTCAGCTGCAGACCGACCTGATCATCTCCGGCGAGGGCCAGATGGAGGGCCGGCCGGCGACGTTCGGGCCGGACGTGCTGACGAAGATCGAGAAGACCGACGGCGTCGAGTCGGCGGTCGGCTGGTCGTCGGACGGCGTGTTGCAGGGCGAGGACCAGATGTTCGGCATCGCGGTCACGAACATGCCCGCGCTGAAGACCATGTTCGCGCTGAAGCCCGAGTCCGGTGACCTGGTTCAGCTGAAGGACGACCAGATCGGGCTGCCGGAGGACCTGGCGACCGACAAGGGCTGGAACGTCGGCACGCAGGTGTCGTTGCAGCTGGCCAAGGCGAGCGCGCCGAAGACGTTCACGGTCGCGTTCGTCTGGGCGAAGTCGCAGGTGTTGCAGGGCGCGATCGTGCTGCCGCCCTCGGCGTCGAAGGAGTTCCGCTCCGACGGCATCGGGCAGGCGTTCGTCCAGGTGAAGCCGGGCACGAACGTGGCGGACGTGCAGAAGCGCGTCGAGCCGCTGCTCGCCGACAACCCGGAGATCACCGTCCAGGACCGCAGCGGGTTCGTGAAGCAGACGACCTCGCAGTTCGACACGGTCCTGCTGATGATCCAGATCCTGCTGGCGCTGGCGATCCTGATCGCGGTCCTCGGCGTCATCAACACCCTGGCGCTGTCGGTGATCGAACGGACCCGCGAGCTCGGTCTGCTGCGCGCCATCGGCATGCGGCGGGCGCAGGTGATGCGGATGATCACCGTCGAGTCGGTGGTGATCTCGGTGTTCGGCGCGGTGCTCGGCCTCGCGGTCGGTCTCGCCCTGGGCGTCGCGACCGTGCAGGCGTTGAAGGACCAGGGCATCTCGGAGCTCGGGTTCCCGTGGATGACCATGGTCCAGTACCTGGTGGTCGCGGCGTTCGTCGGCGTGATCGCCGCGATCCTGCCCGCGATCCGCGCGGCCCGGCTCAACGTGCTGGACGCGATCGCCTACGAGTGAGTGCGGGGGGTGCTGTGCCGGGCCGTCGCTGTGGCCGGCACAGCACCCCCTTTCGGCTCACGCGTGCGGGCAGGTGTCCCGGTAGGCGCTGATCAGCGTGTTGGGCGCGGGCGCCGGGCACAGGAACTGGTCGTAGCGCACGTCGTCGTCGACGAACCGCTTGAGCCACGACAGCGTGTACTTGCGCACCGTCACGTTGTCGCTGCGCGGCGCCGAGTGGTCGCCGCCCCGCAACTCCAGGAACGCCTTGTCGGGCGCGGCCGTGATCGAGTTGTAGAACGGCGTCGAGTGCTGCGAGTTCGGTGCGGTCGGGTCGTTCTGGCCGCCGAGCACCAGGGTCGGCACCTGGACCGCCGACCAGTTCTTGGTGGTGTGCCAGCCGGCCATCGGGATCGAGGCCTGCAGCGCGGGGCGGGTCGCGGAAGCGCGCAACGCTCCCCCGCCGCCCATCGAGTGCCCCATCACGGCGAGGCGTGAGGCGTCGACGCGCGGGTTCGTCCGCACCGCGTAGTCGAGCGCCGCGAGCAGCTGGCGGCCGCGGCTGTCCGGGTCGTCGAGCGTGGACAGGGTGTTGATGGTGATCACGACGAACCCGTAGGACGCCAGCCTCGGGCCGAAGTGCGCCACGGACGTCTGCGTGGCGGTGAAGCCGGGCGAGACGGCGATCGCGCCGAACGTGAGGTCGCTGGTCGGGGTGTAGATGGTGCCGCCGCCGAAGTTCGACTGGCGGGCGATGGCGGCGGAGGTCACGGCGAACGTGCCCCGGGAGGCCTCGACGGACGCGGCCGTGGGTGCCGGGCCGCGTTCGTAGGGGTTGGCCGCCGCGGTGGCGACGGCGGGGGCGGTGGCTGGGATCAGCGCCAGGACCAGCGCCGCAAGCACAGGTTTGATGCGCACGACGAAGACACCTCGATTGGTTGCAGGGGAACCAAAAGCGACGGCGGGACTCACGCTACCGCCCGGTAGGGGTGGGCGGATTCGGCCACATGGATGGTTACCGGGATGTTTCGGCCGCGTTGGGACGCCGGACGCCGGGTGGTCGCCGCGGCCTTCGACGCCGTTCGACGGACGGTCGTCGAATTCGACGCGGTCACCCAGCGCAGCGGACCGGGACGTTGTCGTCCTGTCCAGTCACCGAAGAGGCGGTATGCGGCGAATCAGACGGCCCACAAGGGTGATCCAGTGCCCACACGGAGACAGTTCCTCGTTCTGAGCTCCACAGCAGCACTCACCGGTCTGCTGTCGGAGACTCCCGCGTCCGCCGCCGCCGAAACCGCGCAGCCGTACGCGTCCTACTGGCATCCGGCCACGATCCTCGACTGGGATCCGGCGACGGACCGGGACGCGCGGTACAACCGCAGCACGGTGCCCCTGGCCAGGCGGGTCGTCCCGGCCAGACCGGCCAACGCGCACGCCCATCCGAACGAGGCCCGCGTGCAGGCGCTGGTGGCGTACGCGCCGACGAGCGGCAACCCCGCCCAGGGCGCGCTCGACATGAACTACTACGCCACGAACTACTGGCAGTACATCGACGAGCTGGTGTTCTGGGGCGGCAGCGCGTCCGAGGGCCTGATCCTCGCTCCCAACCCGACCGTCACCGACGCCGCGCACCGCAACGGCGTGAAGGTCATCGGCAACGTGTTCCTGCCGCCGACCGCGTACGGCGGCCAGATCCAGTGGGTCCGCGACTTCGTGCGGCGCGAGGGCGACCGGTTCCCGGTGGCGGACAAGATGGTCCAGGTCGCGCGCCATTACGGGTTCGACGGCTGGTTCCTCAACCAGGAGACGGCCGGCGGCAACACCCAGCTCGCCAACGACATGCGCGACTTCATCGTGTACCTGAAGAAGTCCGGGCTGCGGGTCATCTGGTACGACGCGATGACGGACTCCGGGTCGGTCAGCTGGCAGAACGCCCTGACCGCGCGCAACCGGATGTTCTTCGAGCCGTCCGACGAGATGTTCCTGAACTTCTGGTGGAGCGCGTCGGGATTGCAGAACTCGGCGGCGCTCGCGCGGCAGATGGGCCGCAGCCCGTACGACCTGGCGTCCGGCGTGGACGTCGAGGCCAACGGTTACAACACCGGTGTCAGCTGGGCGTCGGTGTTCCCCGAGAACCAGCCGCACGTCACGTCGCTCGGCTTCTACCGTCCGGAGTGGACGTTCAAGTCGGCGGCGAGCCCGGCGGACTTCTACGCGCGCGACAACAGGTTCTGGGTCGGCCAGAACGGCGACCCGGCCAACACCGCCACGACGTCCAGCTGGAAGGGCGTCGCCCACTACGTCACCGAGCTGACGCCGATCACGAGCCTGCCGTTCGTCACGAACTTCAACACCGGCCACGGCCGCAAGTTCGCCGTCAACGGCACGGTCCGCTCGACACAGCAGTGGAACAACCTGTCGTTGCAGGACGTCCTGCCCACGTGGCGGTGGAGTGTGAGCGGCACCGGCACGAAGGTCACGCCGTCGCTCGACTGGGACGACCCGTACGACGGCGGCACGGCGCTGAAGATCACCGGCACACCCCAGCAGGCCAACGACGTCCGCCTGTTCGCGACCTCGCTCGCCGTCACCGGCACCACCCAGTTCGAGGTCGTCCACCGCACCGGCACCGGGCCGTCCCGGCTCCAGGCGGTGCTGCGGTTCGGCACCACCGAACGCGTCCTCGACCTCGGCGGCGTGAGCGGGGCGTGGCGGCGCAGCGTCTTCCCGCTCGGCGAGCACTCCGGCGCGACGCTGACGGAGATCTCGTTGCGGGTCCTGCCCGGCGCGGCCGTCACCGCGCTGATCGGCCGGATCGGCGTCACGAACCCGGTCATGACCGGGCCCGCGGCGCCGACGAACCTGGCCGTCGAGCAGGTGAGCCGCACCGACGCCACCACGGCGTCGGCACGGCTCACCTGGACGAGGTCGCCGAACGTCCGGCAGTACCGGGTCTACAAGTGGACCGGCACCGAACGGATCTTCCTCGGCGGCACCGCGAACGACGCGTACTTCGTGCCCGCCATCCCGCTGGCGAGCGGTGAGACCGCGCAGATCGAGGTCGAAGCGGTCAGCGAGGCGTTCGACGTCTCGCCTCCCGCTCGGATCTCGATCACTGGTACACCCTGACGTAGTCCAGCACCATGTCCTGCGGCAGCTGCGTCCCGGCCCCCGGCGGGCCGGGCCAGTCGCCGCCGACGGCGTTGTTGATGATCAGGAAGAACGGGTGGTCGTAGACCCACGGTCCCCTGGTCGTCTCCAGCACCTCGCGGTCGACGGTGAAGAACCTGGTGCCGTCCACCGAGAACGTCATGTGGCTCGAGTCCCACTCCACCGCGAACGTCCGGAACGCCGACGAGGCCGGTGCGCCGAGCTCCAGCGGCGACCCGTAGCCGCCCGCGCCGAAGTACGCGGGCGCGTGCAGCGTCGAGTACACGCGGTTCGGTTCCTTGCCGACGTGCTCCATGATGTCGATCTCGCCGGTGTAGGGCCACGGCCTGCGCTGGTCGAAGAAGTCCGCGCCCAGCATCCAGAACGCCGGCCACAGGCCCTGCGTCGACGACACCTTGATGCGCGCCTCGACGCGGCCGTAGGTGAAGGTGAACTTGCCGTAGGTGTTGAGCCGCGCGGACGTGTACTGGCAGGTCCCGCTGCCGCTCACCGGGTCCACCGGGCACGCGCTGCCGGGCGTCACCTCACGCCGGGCCTGCAACACCAGGTTGCCGTTGCCGTCGTGCCGGGCGTTGTTGTTGTTCGTGTAGTACTGCAGCTCGTTGTTCACCCCCGGCCCGGTCTCCGGCGTCCACTTCGAGGCGTCCGGCGCGGTGCCCGCGGGGGCGTTGAACTCGTCCGACCACACCAGACGGCCGGGGAACGACGGGTTCGGCGGCAACGGCGGCGGCGTGACCGGCGCGCCACCCGTGCCGTAGACCTGGAACTCCCACAACGAGTAGCCGTAGCCGTTGGACCGCGCGGTGCCGTACATCCGCACGTACCGGCCGGAGCCGCTGACCGTCAGGGTCTCCTTGAACCCGCGTCCGGTCGTGGTCGAGTAGATCTGCCGCCAGTTCGCGTTGTCGTCGGAGACCTCGAGGCGGTAGGCCGTCGCGAAGGCCGGGTCCCACTGCAGCACGACCTTCGAGATCTGCGCGGGAGCACCGAGGTCGACGGAGATCCAGCCCGGATCGACCCAGCCGTTCGTCGCGCTGGTCGCCCAGCGGGTGGCCGGATCGCGGTCGAACGCCTTGGCGGGCGTGCACCCGCCGCAGTTCGCGTCGTCCTGGAACGTCGAGGCCGTGCCGGACTTCCCGTACGACAGCAGGGTTTCCCCGCCACCGCCGTCGCGGGTGCCGAACACCTGGAACTCCCACAGCGAGTACCCCCACTGCGTGGCCCGCTGGGTCAGGTCGAGCCGCACGTACCGGCCGGTGCCGGACACGGGCAACGTCTCGGTGCCGCCAGGCCCGGTCGTCGTTCGACGAAGTTCCTGCCAGCTGGTGCCGTTCGAGGAGATGCTCAGCGTGTAGGCCCGCGCGCTGGCGGACTCCCAGGCCAGCACCACCTGGTCGACCCGCGCGGACGAGCCCAGGTCGATCTGGATCCACTGCGGGTCGCTGAACGTGCTGGACCAGCGCGTACCGAGATCGCCGTCGACCGCGGCCGCCGCCCCGAACGCGACGTTCTCGCTGCTCGAGGCGGTGACCGGACGGTTCTGCGAGATCAGCGGCCCCGCGGCCGACGCGGTCACGGGAACGATCAGGGCGGCCACGGCGAGCGCCGCGACCACCAGAGGAAATCTTCCGCGTTGAAGCCTTCCTGACATGGACGCTCCTGGGTCGGAGAACAAGAGGTGACGGCGAGAGAGCGCTCTCTTGCGACAGGAGTTCGGCACCGAGAGTCAGGGCAGCGGACACGCCCTGTCAAGAAAACCGGGACTTCTGAACGTTTCTTGCGGATTGACGGCCGATTGCGGGCTGCGCCATGCTCGAATGGCGTGAGAGCGCTCTCCCAATCCTGCTGCGGAGAGGAAAGCTTCAATGAGGAAGCGTCTGTTCCACATCGCCGCCGTCATCGGGCTGATAGCCACGGCACTCAGCATTCCCGTTGCGGCACAAGGAGAACCGGTCCGCGTGGCCGAGTTCCTCGCGGAGTGTCCGATCAGTCACCGGTTGCCGGACGACCCGATCGTCCTGCCGAACCTCGCCGGTGCCTCGCACATGCACGACTTCTTCGGCAACCACTCGACGAACGCGCGGTCCACCCAGCAGTCGCTGGAGGGCCAGACCGGCAACTGCAACCCGGTCGCGGACATCTCGTCGTACTGGGTGCCGACGCTCTACCGGGACAACACCCCGATCGCCCCCACCGGCGTCACCTTCTACTACCTCGGTGAGGGCGTGAACAACCCGGCGGCGATCCAGCCCACCCCGTACGGGCTCAAGATCGTGGCGGGCAACGCGAAAGCCACGGGCGACGCCGACAGCATCGCCCGCTGGTCCTGCCTGCACGCCGGACACGTCAACCCGTCCAAGAACTTCGTGACCTGCCCGGCGGGCACGATGCTCGAGACCTACCTGGACTTCCCGCAGTGCTGGGACGGCCGCAACCTCGACTCGGCCGACCACAAGTCCCACATGGCCTACCCGGTCGCGGGCGGCTGCGCGGCGAGCCACCCCGTCCCGGTGCCGAAGCTCCGCATGGTGCTGAGGTACCCGGTCAACGGCAGCACCGCCGGACTCCGCCTGGCATCCGGGACGGGGCAGACGATGCACGGCGACTTCTTCAACGTGTGGCCGCGGGCCGAGATGGAACGCCGCGTCCGCAACTGCATCAACGTGGTGATCAAGTGCGACCACGCCGGCAACCACGGGTAGCTGTTCTCCTGCTGGCAGGCCTTCTCGCGGCCTGCCAGCAGGCTCCACCTCCCGCGCCACCGGTCCCGTCGACCAACGAGAACGCTTACGGCGCAACGGAACGGGCGTTCGTCGAGCTGGCGATCGCGACCGACGAGCAGGCGCTCAAGTTGCTCGGCCTCACCGATCGCGCCGATCTCAGGGAGAACCGGACCATCGAGCTCACCGCACTGCGCAAGCTCCTCGACGCGCCGTACGTGAACCAGCACGCCGGGCACGACATGCCGGGCATGCCGACGGACGCCGAGATCGCGCTCGCCGCCACCAGCCGGGACGCACGGGACCAGTTCGTGCGCACGCACCTCACCGAGTCGCTGGAGGTGGTGCGGTCGGCGGGTTCGGCGATCAGGCACCCGCCGACCGCCGAGGTCGTGCGGCTCATGGAGAGCCACCGCACGGCCGAGCTGGCGGCGGGGTGAAGCGCGTGACCCTGGAGGAGGTGGCCCGCGTGGCCGGGGTGTCGCGTGCGACCGCGTCGAGAGTGGTCAACGGCGCGTCCAGCGTCGACGAGTCGCTGCGGCACGCCGTCGAGAAGGCCATCTCCAGCACGGGTTACCTGCCGAACATCGCCGCGCGCTCGCTCGTCACCCGCCGCGCCGACGCCATCGGCCTGCTGCTGCCCGACGAACGCCGGATGGACGGCGACCCGCACCTCGCGAGCGTGGTCAGCGGCGTGACGAGGGTCGTGCGCCCGCTCGGCATCCACCTGGTGCTGATGATGACCGGGCCGGGCACCCGCGAGCAGGCGCTGAGCGACCTGCGGTGCGGGCGCCTGGACGGCGTGATCCTCGTGCACACCGACCCGGCGGACCCGGTGCCGGGCCGGCTGATCGCGGCCGGGCTGCCGGTCGTGCTCGCGGGCCGTCCGCTCAAACCGATGCCGATCACCTACGTCGACGTGAACCAGACGGCCGGCGCCGCGCTCGCCGGAAGACGACTCAAGTCGTTGCGGTGCGGGCGGATCGCCACGATCACCGGCCCGCAGGACACCCCGGCGGGCCAGGACCGGCTGGCCGGGTTCCTCGCCGAGGTGCCGGACGCCGTGGTGGTGCACGGCGACTTCACCCGCCAGTCCGGCGTGCGGGCGATGGAACAACTGCTGCGCTGCTGCCCCGACGTCGACGGCGTGTTCGTCGCCTCCGACCTGATGGCGAACGGCGCGATCCCGGTGCTGCACCGCGCGGGGCGCAAGGTCCCCGACGACGTGGCGGTCGTGGGGTTCGACGACAGCAGTGCCGCGCTGACCACCGAACCCGAGCTCACGACCGTGCGGCAGCCGATCACCGACATGGCCGCGGAGATGGCGAGGCAACTGCTGCGCCAGCTCGCCGCGCCGCACTCCCCCGCCACCTCAGTGGTCTTCGAACCCTCGTTGGTGGTGCGGGAGAGCGGCTGAACACAGGTCCTAGGAACGCACCCGCACCGGGGCGTTCCGCACGATGACCCAGGTGAGACCGAGCGCGACCACGAACGCGGCCAGCGACAGCAGGTGCCAGCCCGCGCCCACCGCGGTCGGCAGGTTCGGGACGATCGGCCAGCGGCCCGCCCCGGGGATGTGCGTGGTCGAGATGATCGCCAGCACGAACCCGACCGGCACCGAGAACACGCCGGCGGAGCCGTACCGGTCGAAGGCGGCCGCGCAGAACATGCCGACCGCCGTCCACACCAGGAACATCAGGACGTACGCCAGCGGCGAGCCGTGCTCGTCGGCCTGCCAGTCCATCAGCGCGTAGATCCCGCCCTCCGCGACGAACCCGAGCCAGCCGAGCAGCGCCGCCACGGCCGCGAGCGCCACCGAGAACGCCGACGCGGCCAGGAAGAACTCCCGGCGGGTGCGGCCGTGCGCGACGGCGATCGGCAGCACGTTGTGGACCAGGTAGATGCCGACCCAGAACAGGAACCAGCGCGCGACCTGCGACATCACCACGTTCCACGCGCTGATCTCGACGTCCTTGAAGGCGGACACCACGAACGTGAGCACGACGGCGAACGCGAAAGCGCCCAGTGCGGCCAGCGCGCAGAACGCGCCGAGCGCCGAGGCCAGGTGCCGGAAGATCTTCACCGCTTGCCTCCGACCGGGTCGGTGAGGTGCACGAACAGGTCCTGCAACGCGATCGGCCCGAGTTCCAGCCCGAGCTGCCGCGCCCGCACGAGCTGGTCGTCGTCCAGCGTGCCGTAGACCATCGCGGCCTTGGTGCGCCCCAACGACTTCTCGCTCAGCACGGTCAGCGTCGCGGTGAACTCGTCGACGTCGGCGGCGTTGCCGGTGACCTCGGTGCCGCGCGAGCGCAGCACGTCGGCCTCCTCCTGGAGCACCAGCCGGCCGGCGTCGATGATCACGACCTCCTCCAGCAGCGAGGCCAGCTCCTCGATCAGGTGAGTGGAGAGGATGATCGTGCGCGGGTGCGCCATGAAGTCGTTGAGCAGCGCGTCGTAGAACGCGTACCGCGTCGGCGTGTCCATGCCGAGGTGCGCCTCGTCGAGCATCGTCAGCGGCGACCGGCTGGCGAGCCCGATCACGACGCCGAGCGCGGACCGCTGTCCGAGCGACAGCGCGCCCACCTTGGTCTTCAGCCCGATCTTGAACAGCTCGGCGAGTTCGAGCGCGTAGTCGTTGTCCCACGTGTCCCGCCAGGCCGCGCCGTACTCCAGCACGTACGAGACCTTGTCCCCCTTGTCCGCGGCGTCGGCCGAGTGCCGGACCAGGCACACCTGGCGCATCGCGGCGGCGTTCTCGAAGACGGGTGCTCCGTCGAGCTGAACGCTTCCTGAAGGCTTGCGGTAGCCCGCGAGCGCCGACATCAGGCTGGTCTTGCCCGAGCCGTTGCGCCCCAGCAGGCCGTAGATCTTGTTGCCGGCCAGGGAGAAGCTCATGTCGTCGATGGCCGTCACGTCGCCGTAGCGGACGCTTAAACCCTGCACGTCGATCTGCATCACACGCCCCCGTTGTCCTCGTGCTGCTCGATCCTGCGGATGACCTCCGCGAGCGGAATGCCGATGGCGCGCGCCTCCGCCACCATCGGGTCCACGACCTCGCCGAAGAAGGTCTCCCTCCCCTGTGCCCGCAGCATGTCGCGAGCCTGCGCGCTCACGAACATCCCGATCCCCCTCTTCTTGTAGAGCACCTGCTCGTCCACGAGCTGCTGGAACGCCTTCGCGGCCGTCGCCGGGTTGATCCGGTAGTAGGAGGCGTACTGGTTGGTCGACATGACCTGCTCATCCGCCTTCAACGCCCCGCTGAGCACGTCCGCCTTGATCCGGTCGGCGATCTGCCGGTAGATCGGGCTCCGGTCGTCGAACATCGCTAGTTCCCTGGTTCGTTACTCATGTAATGAACCATAGCAGCGACGAGGTAGGATCGGCCACGTGGTCGGGGTCGCGATTCTGTGCGCGGTGCTCGCGGCCGGGTGCAGTGCACTGGGCGCGATGTGGCAGCACGCCGGCGTGCGTGAGCTGCCCGGCCTCAAGCTGAGCTCGGCCCACCAGCTCGTGCGCTCGCGCCGGTGGGTCTCCGGGTTCCTGGTCCTGTTCGCCTGCGCCGTGTTGCAGGTCGTCGCACTGGCGCTGGCCCCGGTCTCGGTGGTCGCGCCGCTGAACGCGCTGGCCATCCCGATCATCGCGGTCGCCGGGGCCCGCCGCTTCACGGGCATGCTCGCCGTCGCGGTGCTGGTGGCGACGGCCGGGATCGTGGTGTTCGTGTCGATCACGGCGGGCGCGGCCGTCCTGACGCAGGTGTCGCCGAACGTGGCGTTGCAGGCGGGTCAGCTCGTGGTCGCGGGTGTGCTGGTGTGCGTGGTGGCCGCGACGTTCACCGCGGACACGGTGCGCGCGTTGTCGCTCTCGATCGGCGCCGGCATCCTGTACGGCCTGGTCGCGGTCCTCGTCCGGGACGTCACCACGGCGTTGCCGGTGATCGAGTGGTTCTCGCTCGGCGGGCTGGCGATCGCGTTCCTGACCGGCGCCTGGTTCATCCAGCTCGGCTACGCCGCGGGCCCGCCCGACCTGGTCGTGGCCGGGCAGACCGTGGTCAACCCGATCGTGGCCGCGTGGATCGGCATCACGCTGCTCGGCGAGGGCACCGGCATGAGCGCGCTGTCGCAGGCGGGCCTGGTGATCAGCGCCGTGGCCGCCGTCTCCGGCACCGTCGTGCTGGCCTACTACCACCGCGCCAGGGTGGACGCCTGACCTTCGTCGTCACGGGTGGCGGCGGAGCACCGGGCGGGCACGTCGTCGCGACACTGCCGGGCGCGCGGTCGGAACTGCCGCCGGTGCTCGTGCCGTTGAGGGCACGGGGGCGACGTACCGCGCCCACCACGCGGGCGGGAGCCTCAGCCCTGGCCACGCGGTGGGCGCACGCACGTTCGCCGACCATCTCAACGGATGGATGCGGGCCTGAGGTCCGTCCAGTTCTCCTCGACGTACGCCAGGCACGCCTCGCGGCTCTCCTCGCCGAACACCTTGGTCCACCCGGCGGGCACGTCCGCGAACGTCGGCCACAGCGAGTGCTGCTGTTCCTCGTTGACCAGCACGAAGAATCGGCCCTGCGGGTCCTCGAACGGGTTGGTCATGACGGTCCTTCCTCGGTGGAGCTACTGGACGGCGTGGAGCGTGAACTCGGAGTGGTGCCGGGCGACGCGGCGCAGCACCGAGTCGAGGATCTCGCCGACGCGCACGGCGGTGTTGGACAGCAGCGACGAGGTGATGCCGTGCGTGTGCTCGGTGCCGCCCTGCAGGTAGATGCCGCCGCGCAGGCCGTCGTCGGTGACGACGCGGTAGTCGCGGGTGACCTGCAGACGGCCTCGTTCGTCCCGCGCGCAGTGGCCGGCGAGGTCGCCGAGCAGGCGGACGGGGTTCGCGGGGCGGTAGCCGGTGGCGTAGACGATCACGTCGGCGTCGATCGGCAGACGGCTGCCGTCGGCGAGCGACTCGACCACGCACTTGCCGTCGGTGGTGACGCCGGTGAGGCGAGAGGTGTTGTGCAGCAACAACCTCTGCCTGCCGACGACCTTCTCGCGGTAGACCCGGCGGTAGAGCTCCTCGATCAGGTCGCCGTCGACCACGCCGTAGTTGGTGTTGGCGTGGTAGCCCATGAGCTTGGCCTTGACCTCTTCCGGCGCGGCGTAGAAGTCGTCCACGGCGGCGGGGTCGAAGATGCGGTTCGCGAACGAGCTGTCGTCGGCGGGGCTGTAGCCGTAGCGGGCGAAGACGCCGTGCACCTCGGCCCCGGGGAAGCGGTCGTGGAAGAACGCGACGGCCTCGGCGGCGCTCTGACCGGCGCCGACCACGACGACCTGGCGCGGGTCCTTCAGCGTGTCGACGCGGGTGAGCAGGTCCTTGTTGTGCCAGATGCGGTCGCCGGCCTCGATGCCGTCGGGCAGGTTCGCCTCGAGGCCGGTAGCGAGCACCAGGTTGCGCGTCCGGACGTCTTGGTCCCCGGCCGTGAACTCGAAGCCCTCGGCGCAGGTGCGGACCTGGGAGACCTCCACGCCGTACGACACGTGGTGCCCGACCCTGGCCGCGGCCCACTCGAAGTAGTCGTGGAACTCCTTGCGCAACGGGAAGAGGTTCTTGTGGTTGACGAAGTCGATCAACCGGCCGCGGTCGCGCAGGTAGCAGAGGAAGCTGAACCCGCTGGTGGGGTTGCGCAGCGTGACGAGGTCCTTGAGGAACGACACCTGCATCGTGGCGTCCTCGAGCAGCATGCCGCGGTGCCAGCCGAAGCGCTGCTGCCGTTCGAAGAAGCGGGCTCTGACGGGTAGTGCGTGCTCCTCCACGGCGATCGCGAGAGCGAGGTTGGACGGCCCGAAGCCGATTCCGGCCAGGTCTAACACCGGTTCCATCGCGATCCTCTCCAAGCACTCCCAGCAGCGTAAAGTAACCCTAACTTAACTAAGGCATACCTTAGCTAGTGCATTCGGACGTGATCCACGTCGCTGGATCGCGAGAACGCCCGTGCGCGAGTGCCGCTCCACCGGGGTTCGAGGCGTGAAGATGGAACCGGCCCGGCCGTTGTGAGGGCGCGGAGACCACGACGGCCGGGCCGGAGATCAGGCAACTCTAGGCGCGTGACCTGGTGATGAGGTCGCGGTACCACTGCGCGCTCTGCTTCAACGTGCGTTGCTGCGTCTCGTAGTCGACCCGCACGATGCCGAACCGCTTGCCGTACCCGTAGCCCCACTCGAAGTTGTCCATCAGCGACCACGCGAGATACCCGCGCACGTCCGCACCGGCCCGTACGGCGGCGGCCACGGCACCGATGTGCGACCGCAGGTACTCGACGCGGTCGGCGTCGGCGACGTAGCCGTCCTCGACGTCGAGGTCGTCGAACGCGGCGCCGTTCTCGGTGATCACCATCGGCAGGCCGTAGTCCTGCTGCAGGCGCACCAGCAACGACGTGAAGCCCTCTGGCACGATCTCCCAGCCCATCGCGGTGACCGGCAGGCCCTGCGGCACCACCTCGGTCACCGCCGGGTCGTCGGTCGCGCGGTGCACGTGCGAGGTGTAGTAGTTCACGCCGAGGACGTCGATGGGTGTCGAGATGATGTCCAGGTCGCCGGACCGGGCCGGGATCTCGGCACCGCGCGCGGCGATGTCGGCCAGCACGTCCTCGGGATAACGCCCGTGCACCAACGGGTCCAGGTAGATCCGGCTGCCCAGGCCGTCGGCGCGCCGCGCCGCGTCGAGGTCGCGCGGGTCGTCCGACGCGGCGGAGTGCGTGCCCAGGTTCAGCGTGATGCCGAGCGACGCCACGCCGCGCGAGCGCAGTTCCTGGGCGGCCAGGCCGTGGGCCAGCAGCAGGTGGTGCGTGGCGCGCATGGCCTCGGCGAAGTTCGTGCGGCCCGGGGCGTGCCTGCCGGTGTCGTAGCCGAGCATCGCCGAGCACCACGGCTCGTTCAGCGTCGTCCATGTCGGCACGCGGTCGCCCAGCGCGTCGTGCACGAGGCCCGCGAACTCGGCGAAGCGGTAGGCGGTGTCGCGGTGCGGCCAGCCGCCCGCGTCCTCGAGCTCCTGCGGCAGGTCCCAGTGGTAGAGCGTGAGCCAGGGGTCGACGCCCTTGCCCAGCAGCTCGTCCACGAGCCGGGAGTAGAAGTCGACGCCCCTGGCGTTCACCGGGCCGCGGCCGCCGGGCTGGATGCGCGGCCACGACACGGAGAACCGGTACTTGTCGACGCCGAGCCGCGCGATCATCGCCACGTCGGACGGCATCCGGTGGTAGTGGTCGCAGGCCACGTCGCCGTTCTCCCCGTTCACGACGGCGCCGGGACGACGGGAGAAGGTGTCCCAGATGGACAGCGTTCTGCCGTCCTCGTCAAACGCGCCCTCGATCTGGTACGCCGAGGTCGCGACGCCCCAGAAGAAGTCGGCCGGTAGACCCGCGAGAGGATCAGACGCTGTCACTTCAGACACGCACGTCCTCCAACCAGCACGCCACCCGGCGCTGCTCCTCGACGTTCTCGAGCGACGGCATCCGCTCACCGCACACGTCCATGGCGGACGGGCAGCGCGGGTGGAACGGGCACCCGGACGGCATCGAGCGCAGGTCCGGCGGCGAGCCCGGGATGCCCTTCAGCTCACGCCGGGGACCGCGCAACGCCGGGAACGAGCCCAGCAAACCCTTGCTGTACGGATGCTTGGCGGCCCGGTAGATCTCACTGGCCGGTGCCTCCTCGACCACGCGCCCGCCGTACATGATCGCGATCCGGTCGGAGAACTCGACCAGCAGCGAGATGTCGTGGGTGATGAAGACGACCGAGAAGCCGAGCGTCTCGCGCAGCCGCATCATCTGGCCGAGGATCTGGCGCTGCACCACCACGTCCAGTGCGGTGGTCGGCTCGTCCATGATCACGATCTCGGGTTCCAGCGCGAGCGCCATGGCGATCATCACGCGCTGCCGCATGCCGCCGGAGAGCTGGTGCGGGTAGGCCGAGAGCCGGTCGGTCGGGATGCCGACCAGGCCCAGCAGCTCGCGGGCCCTGGCGACGCGCTCCGGCTTCTTCATCTGCGGCCGGTGGGTGCGCAGGACGTCGTCGAGCTGCGTGGCGACCGAGAGGACCGGGTTCAGGGCGTTCATCGCGCCCTGGAACACGATCGAGACCTCACTCCAGCGCAGGACCTGCAGTTCCTTGTCGCTCAGGGACAGGAGGTCCTTGCCCTTGAAGAGCACCTGACCGGTCGGCGTGTGCCCCGGCGGTTGCAGCAACCGGGTCGCGGCGTAGGCCAGCGTCGACTTGCCGCTGCCCGACTCTCCCGCGAGCCCGAGCACCTCGCCCTTGTTCAGCGTCAGCGAGACGTTGTGCACGGCGCGCAGGCTGCCGTAGTCGACCGAGAGATCGCGGATCTCCAGCACCGGGCTCATGCGCGCACCTTCCGCAGCCGGGGATTCGCGTACTCGTCGATCCCGAAGTTGATCAGCGCCAGCGCCGTGCCCAGCAACGCGATGCACAGGCCGGCGGGGACGAACCACCACCACGCGCCCAGGCCGAGCGCCTGGTTGCTCTGCGCCCAGAACAGGATCGTGCCCCAGTTCCAGGTCGACAGCGAGATCACGCCGACGAACGACAGGGTGATCTGCAGCATGACCGCGAAGATCACCGTGCCGACGAAGCCGGAGCCGATGACGGCCAGCAGGTTCGGCAGCACCTCGAACACGATGATGCGCCACGTGCGTTCACCGGACGCCCGCGCGGCCTCCACGAAGTCCCTGCGCCGCAACGACATCGTCTGGGCGCGCAGGATGCGCGCACCCCACGCCCAGGCCGTCAGCGAGATCACCGCGGCGATCAGCACGGTGTCCGCCGAGGGCAGCATCGAGGCCACGATGATGATCAGCGGTAGCGCCGGGATCACCAGGAAGACGTTGGACAGCATGGACAACGCCTCGTCGGCCGCGCCGCCGAGGAACCCGGCGGTCACCCCGACGAGGATCGACAGGAAGGTCGCGAGCACACCGCAGACCAGCCCGACGACCATCACTCCCCTGGTGCCCACGAGCACCTGGGAGAAGATGTCCTGCCCGGTCATGGTCGTGCCGAACCAGTGCGACCCGGACGGCGGCGACAGCAGGTCGTCGCTCATCGCGGACGGGTCGTACGGCGCGATCCACTCGCCGACCACCGCGATCAGCGTGAAGAAGGCCAGGATGCCCAGGCCCAGCTTGGTCTTGAAGTTCACCCCTCAGCCCTCCTTCCGGGTGCGCGGGTCCAGCAGCAGGTAGCCGATGTCCGCGAGCAGGTTCGCCACCAGCACCGCCAGCGTGATCACCAGGAACACGCCCTGCATCAACGGGTAGTCCTTGCCGCCGATGCCCTGGAACAGCACGTAGCCGAGGCCCGGGTAGGAGAACACCATCTCGACCAGCAGGGCGCCGCCGACGATGAAGCCCAGCGACAGCGCGAAACCCGAGATCGACGGCAGCACGGCGTTGCGCGCGGCGTAGGCGAACATGATCCGCTTCTGGGTGAGGCCCTTGGCCCGTGCGACGAGCACGTAGTCCTCGGCCGTCACGGTCACCATCATGTTGCGCATGCCGAGGATCCAGCCGGCCACCGAGCTCACGATGATCGTGACGCCGGGCAGGATCGCGTGCTCCAGCACGCTGCCGATGAACTCGCCGGAGAACTCCGGCACGAGCCCCGGCGCGTACCCGCCGGCGGCCGGCAGCAGCGGCCACGTCACGGAGAACAGCGAGATCGCGATCAGCCCGAGCCAGAAGTACGGGATCGACGAGAGGAACGTCGTGACCGGGATGAGGTTGTCCATCCACGACCCGCGCTTCCAGCCCGCGTAGACGCCCAGCAGGGTGCCGAGGAGGAACGCGATGATCGTGGTGACGCCGACGAGACCGAGCGTCCACGGCATCGACTGCGCGAGCACGTCCGCGACCGGGGTCGGGAAGAACGTGAACGACAGCCCGAGGTCGCCGCGGAACAGCGAGCCCCAGTACTCGAGGTACTGCTCCCAGATCGACTTGTTCTCGTCGAGTCCGAAGAGGACGTACAGCGACGCCATCGCGTCGCTGTTGAGCCGGCCACCGAGCTTGGTGATCATGGCCTGCACCGGGTCGCCCGGAAGCAGGCGCGGCAGCAGGAAGTTCACCGTGATGGCCGCCCACAGGGTCACCAAGTAGAACAGTGCACGGCGGAGCAGGAACGTCATGCCGCGGCCTCCGCGTACAACCAGCACGCCGCCCAGTGCCCGTACGAGTCGACCTCGACGCGCGGGGGCGCCTCGGTCCAGCACCGCTCCTGCACCTTCGGGCAGCGCGGCGCGAACGGGCAGCCGGTCGAGACCTGCGTCGACTCCACGGCCGGTGCGTCGAGTGCGACGACCGCCCGTTCGGGGTCCGGCGCCGACTCGATCAGCAGCTGCGTGTACGGGTGCGCGGGCCGTTGCGTCACGGTCTCGCTGTCGCCGCCCTCGACGATCTGCCCGCCGTACATCACGAACGTCTCGTCGGCGAAGTAGCGCGCCGACGCGATGTCGTGGGTGATGTAGAGGACGGCGAGCTTGAGCCGTTCCTTGAGGTCCAGCAACAGGTTCAGCACGCCGAGCCGGATGGAGACGTCCAACATGGACACCGGCTCGTCGGCGAGCAGCACCTCTGGGTTCGCGGCGAGCGCGCGGGCGATCGCCACGCGCTGCCGCTGCCCGCCCGACAGCTCGTGCGGGTAGCGCGAGGCGAAGTCGGCGGGCAGGTTCACCCTCTCGAGCAACTCCTCCACCGTCTCCGTCCGCCGGTGGATCTTGAGCGGCCGGGTCAGGTGGTAGCGGATCGTGTGGATCGGGTTGAGCGATGCGAAGGGGTCCTGGAACACCATCTGGACCTTGCGCCGGTAGTCCCGGACCTTCCGCACCTTCTCGCCGTCCAGCAGGATCTCGCCGGAGGTGGGGTCCACGAGCCGCGCGAGCAGCTTCGCCACCGTCGACTTGCCTGAGCCGGATTCGCCGACGAGGGCGGTCACGCGCCCGCGGCGCAGGACGATGGAGACGTCCTGCACCGCACGCACGCGCTTGTAGGTCTTGACCAGACCCTTCGCTTCAAGCGCGACTTCGTTCATTTTCCTAGGACCCCGCGGGCTTCAGCTTCATGACGATCTGCAGAGCGTTCGGCAGGGTCGCCTGCGGCGGACCGTACGGGTCCTCCTCGGAAGGCCAGCCGACCCAGTTCTTCGTGCTGTACTCCGCGCCGATCGGGCCGGCGGAGGTCGGGATCATCGGCACCTGCTCGACCATGATCTTCTGCAGCACCGCGAGGGCCTTGGCCCGCGCCGCGTCGTCGGCCGCGTTCGCGTACTCGGCCAGCGCCGCCGTCGCCTCGGGGTTGTTGTAGCGGCCGAAGTTCACCGCAGCCGTCTGCCCCATCGGCTTGATCTCCGCGCCGTCCATGATGTTCTGGTACATCTCGTACGGCGTGGCACCGGTGTTGGTCCAGCGCAGCGAGCCCTGGAACGCGCCGTTGGCGAAGTCGGTCGTCCACGCGTCCGCGGTCTGCGTGCGCACGGTCGCCTCGATGCCGATCTTCTTCAGGTCGCCCTTGATGATGTCGAGCACGGTCAGGTAGTCCGACCAGCCGGACGGGTTCGTGAGCTCGATCGTGACGGGCTTGCCGTCGGGAGCCTGCAGCACGTCGCCCGCGTACTTGAAGCCGGCGGCGGTGAGCTTGGCCTTCGCGCCCTCGACGTCGATCTTGAACTTCGCGTCCTTGTACTCCGGCGCGAGGAACGAGTCACCGGCGGGCAGCGGCATGCCGGTCTTCGACTCGAGCTTCGGGAACAGGCGGGCCTCACCCTTGACGAAGATCGCCTCGCGGTCGATCACGTCGGACATCGCCGAGCGCAGCGCGGCGTTGTCGAACGGCGCGACGGTCGTGTTCAGCCAGAGGCCGTGGATGCCGAGACCGGCGGGGAACCAGAGCTTGTGGTTCGCCGGGTCCTTGTCGACGTAGAGCTTCTGGTAGTCCGGGATGAAGACGTACGACCACTGGCTCGCGCCCGACGCCAGCGCGGTGGTCTGCGCCGTGTTGTCGTTGTACGAGGTGTACTGGATCTCCGGGACCTTGGGCAGTTCCTGCCAGTACTCCGCGCGCCGCGCGATCGTGACGGTCTGCGAGGTGAACGACTTCAGCTCGTACGGGCCGGTGCCGACGGGCTTCGGGTTCGTGTAGGTCGTCGGGTCCGGGACGGTGCTCCAGATGTGCTGCGGGATCACCATCGCGCTGATGACCTTGTTGCGGTTCACGAACTGCGGGCTCGCGAACGAGACCTCGACCTTGCCGTCCGGCGTGGCCGTGGCGGTCTCGACCTTGAGCGAGTCGCGGTTGTTGAGCGCGGGCCACTTCTTCAGGATCTCGTACGAGAACGCGACGTCGGCGGCCGTGAGCGGCTTGCCGTCGGACCACTTCACGTTCTCCCGGATCGTGAAGGTGACCTTCTTGTAGTCGGGGGCCCAGTCCCACTTGGTCGCGAGCCACGGCACCGGGTCCTGGGCCGGGCGCGTGTTGTTCACGAACGCCAGCGGCTCGTAGATCTGGTACCGGTACCCCAGCGAACCCGCCGCCGACGTGGGCAGGAACGGGTTGTGGTTCTCGGTCAGCGGCCCGTTGGGCATGCCGACGGTCAGCACGCCGGTGGCCTTCGAGGCACCACCGGAGGAGCAACCTGTCACCGCGAGCGCCAAAGCCAGCGCGACGATGATTGTTCTGCGCATGGGGGAATCTCCCGATACGGAGCATGAGAGCGCTCTCTCATGCGTACGGCGAACTCGCCAGGCCGCATCCGGTGGCCTGGCGGGTCCGTTTCAGTTGTGGTGGAGCGGGGTGTGTCAGGGCGCGGATTCGCGCACGATCAACGAGGTCGGCAGCACCAGCGGGTGGTCGGGCATGGGCTGTCCCTCGAGCGTGGAGAGCAGCATCCGCGCGGCGGCGGCACCCATCTCCTGCAGCGGCTGGCGGATCGTCGTCAGCCGGGGTTCGGTGTGTCCCGCGACCGGGACGTCGTCGAAGCCCACCACGGAGACGTCGTCGGGGACGCTCCGGCCGGACTCCCTCAGTGCCCGCAGCACGCCGACCGCCGAGAGGTCGTTCTGCGCGAACACGGCGTCGAACGGGATTCCGCTCGCGACGAGCTTGTCGACGGCGACTTCACCACCCTCCGTGGTGAAGTCGCCGTCGACGACGAGGTCCGGGTGCAGCGTCAGGCCCGCTTCCGCCAAAGCGAGCCGGAACCCGTCCAGCCTCGCCTGAGTGCACCCGAAGTGCGGTGGTCCGGTGACGACGGCGAACCTGCGGCGGCCTGCCGCGACGAGATGCCTCGCGACATCTGCGCCTCCCTGCCGGTTCGTCGTCGTCACCGAAGGGAACTCCGGGTGCGAGCCGCGGTCGTCGATCATGACGACCGGCAGGCCCGCCCGGTAGAGCGTGGAGATGTAGTGCAGCGCGTCCGGCGGCTCGACGACCAGCAGGCCGTCGAAAGCGTTGGCGGAGACGTGGTTCGCGAACTGGTTGAGCGACTCGGGACCCCGGTTGAGGGTGTAGAGCAGCAGCCCGTAGCCGTCCGCTTCGAGGGTGTCGACGATGCCCTGCAGCACCTCGCCCATCCACGGCCAGGTGAGCGACGGCGCGAGCATCGCGACCGTGCGGGTCCGGCCCCTGGCCAGACCGACGGCGCGGGCGCTGGGGACGTAGCCGATCTCGTCGATCACCTTGCGCACGCGTTGCGCGGTCGAGGCGTCCACGTCCGGCTTGCCGTTCAGCACACGTGACACGGTCGCTTTGGACACCTGGGCGCGTTGGGCGACCTCTGCGATCGTGACACGCATGCCGAACTTCCTTCCGCCGCCTCCTGGAACCGGTTCCGTAACCGGTTCCGACGAGGTGTGACGGAGTCAACAGCGTGAGGTGAGCTTTAGTCAAGACTCTTGCCGGAAGTTCGTGAGAGCGTTTCCACAGTTTGGTGCATCGATGCAGGTAGGACACCATCGGGTGACTTGAATTGAGACACCTTGATCGATTCGTCCTTCCGTGTTTCACTCCGCCGTTCGGCGTATCCCCTGCGTCTCAACAGTTCGTGCATGATGGCGGGCATGGGGGTTGTTACAGCGGTGTGCCGCAACGAGGAGTACACGTTCACGAAGCCGTCACGGGAGAGCATCACACTGCTCGCCGGTCTCGGCGTCGAAGGTGATGTCCACCAGGGCGTGACGGTGAAGCACCGGTCGCGCGTGGCCCAGGACCCGACCCAGCCCAACCTGCGTCAGGTGCACCTGATGCACGCCGAGCTCTTCGACGAGCTGGCGGAGAAGGGCTACGCGGTGGAGCCCGGCCAGATCGGCGAGAACGTCACGACGCGCGGCATCGACCTGCTCGGCCTGCCGACGGGAACGGTGCTGCGCCTGGGTGCCGAGGCCGTGGTCGAGGTGACCGGGCTGCGCAACCCGTGCGTGCAGATCGACGACTTCGCGAGCGGCCTGCTCAAGGAGGTCGTCGGCCGTGGCGCGGACGGCGAACTCGTCCGGCGCGCGGGGATCATGTCGATCGTGCTCGTCGGTGGCGTCGTGCGGCCCGGTGACGAGATCCGGGTGGAGCTGCCGGCGCAGCCGCACCGTCCGCTGGAGAAGGTCTAGTGGCGCGCCTCGGAACGTTGGCGAGGTAATCCACGCCCAGCAGGGCGCCTCCCGGCACCGCCCCCACGCCCTCGTACCACCAGTACGAGGACGTGGGGGCGGCACCACGATGCACCCGTCTGACCGCGAATTCCCCCGGCAACGTTCCGAGCCACACCACTAGCCGGGTCTAGTCGTTGCCGAAGTGGTCGTCGAGGATGACCGAGATGGTCCGGGGCGCCTCGACGACCGCGAGGTGCGCCGCGTCGCCGACGACGTAGAGCTCCGAGTCGGGGAGTTCGTCGTTGATCTGCCGGACGAGTTCGGTCGGTGTCGCGTGGTCCTGCGCGGCGGCGATCACCACGGTCGGCGCGTCGATCTTGGCGAGGTCCGGCCGCAGGTCCATGTCGCGCACGCCCTCGACGCACGCGAGGTACGTCGGCAGGTCGACCTTCAGCAGGTCGGCGCGGAAGGCGTCGACGACGTCGGGCGGGCACAGCGGCGTGAACCAGCGTTCGACGACCCGGTCCGCCACCGCCGCCATGCCTCCGGCGCGCAGCCGCGTGATCCGGTCGTCGAGCCGCGCCTTGTCCGGCACGTGCGCGGTGGTGCACAGCAGCGCGAGCTTCGAGACGCGGTCGGTGTGCGCGGCGAGCCACATGCCGACCATGCCTCCGAGCGACACACCGCAGTAGTGCACCTGGCGCAACTCCAGGTGGTCCAACAGTTCCAGCACGTCCCGCGCGAGGTCCTCGATCGCGCACGGACCGGGTACGGCGGGGGTCAGGCCGTGGCCGCGGTGGTCGAAGCGCAGCAGCCGGAACGGCAGGGAGAAGTCGCGCCACAGTCCGGTCGTCGTGCCGAGCGCGTTGCCGAGCACCAGCACCGGCGCGTCCTCCGGCCCGGTCAGCGTGTGGTGCGCGAGCACGGCGTCACCTCCTCGCAAGGCCCCGACAACCGCGAGTCTGCCTGGGCTTTTGCCCGCACGCACGATGAACCGCGTTCACACCTCCCACGCCGTGGACAACCACCGGCCTGGCCCCCGCCGAAACACCGTTACGGGTAGCAGAATGGTGACCTGCCGCAGTCGCCGACCTCACCGGGAAGCCGATGAACTCCGTTGCCCCGTTCGCCCACGAAGCCCTGTTCTACCGCGACGAGGACGCGTTCCTCTCCGGTACGGCCGGATTCGTGGCGGACGGCGTCGACTGCGGCGAGCCGGTGCTGGTGGCGGTGCCGGAGGCGAGCATCGGCCCGTTGCGCGAACGGCTCGGCGGCCGGGCGGACGAGGTCCACTTCATCGACATGACGGAGGCGGGCCGCAACCCCGGCCGGATCATCCCGGGCGTGCTGATGGCGTTCAGCGCGAGCACGCAACGGCGGTTCCGGATGGTCGGCGAGCCGATGTGGCCGGGCCGCACCGCGCTCGAGTACCCGGCGTGCGTGCAGCACGAGGCGTTGATCAACACCGCGTTCGAGGGCAGGCCGGGCGTCATCCTCTGCCCGTACGACGCCTCCGCGCTGGCGGGGCACGTGCTGGAGGACGCGCGGCGCACGCACCCCGTGGTGATCGACGGCGAGCGGCGGGTGGCGAGCGAGTGGTACACCGACCCGTCCGGGCTCGCCGACATCTACAACGTGCCGCTGCCCCCGCCGCCTCCGGACGCCGAGGAGCACCCGTTCACCGTCGGCACGCTCGCGCACCTGCGGCAGCTGGTGGCGCGGCACGCGCACTGGTTGCGGCGAGTGCAGGTCGACGACCTGGTGCTGGCGGTCAACGAACTCGCGACCAACAGCATCCTGCACGCGTCGGGCCGCGGAGTGCTGCGGATGTGGCGCGAGGGCGGCACCGCGGTCTGCGAGGTGAGCGACTCCGGCTCCGGTTTCCCGCCGTCGTTCACGGGTCTCTCCGGCTTCGGGATCGTGATGGTGAACCTGCTGTGTGACCTGGTTCGCACCCACACGAGTCACAGCGGTACCACCGTTCGAGTGTACTTGGGGCGGTAGGGAGTCACCGCCATCTCATCGCAATGCGCCTGACACGCGGACCTGTTTTCCTTGCACAGCTATGACAGACCACCTCTCCCCTCTCGACATCGCTTTCCTCGCAATGGAGGGCGACACCAATCCGTTGCACCTCGGCGCGGTCGCGACCTTCGCACCGTCCACTCCGGTGCATCCGGCCCGCATCGCCGCCGTCCTCTGCGAACGGGCGCAAGAGATCCCGCGCCTGCGGCAGCGCGCGCGGTCCTCGTTGCTCGGCGGTGCGCGCTGGGTGGAGGACCCCGGTTTCGCGCCTGAGGACCACGTGTTCACGCACCACGTGCGCGGCCGCGACCGCTTCACCACGCTGGTGTCGCACCTCATGGCGCAGCCGCTCGACCTGGCGCGCCCGCCGTGGGAGCTGCACGTCGTGACCGGTCTCGCGGGCGGCCGTTTCGCCGTCGTGGCGAAGCTGCACCACTCGTTGTGCGACGGCATGAAGGCCGTTGGCCTGGGAATCCGGCTCTTCGACCCGTCCCGGCTGTCCATTCCGGACGCTGCCGCGCCCGAGCCCCGTTCGCTGCTGCCGTCCCTGCCGTCGCTGCGCGGCATCAAGGACACCCTCGACATCGCGTCGTCGGTCCTGATGAACACCCGCCCGCCGACCCTGAACTCGCCGGTGCTCACCTCGTCCACCCGGCCCCGCCGGGTGGTGATGTCGCGCGTGGATCTTCCGGACGTGCACCGAATCCGCCGCGCCCACGGCGGCACGGTCAACGACGTGATGCTCGCGCTCGTCACAGGTGCCTTGCGCCACTGGCTTTCCGCGCACGGCAGCGCGGGCCCGGACTCCGTCGTCCGCGCCCTGATCCCGGTTAACCAGCGCTCACGTTCCGGCGACGCCGGCTCGGGCAACCAGATCTCGGGCTTCCTCGTATCCCTGCCGGTGGGCGTGGCCGACCCGCTGGAACGCCTGCGCTCGGTGCGCGAGCAGATGGAGTCCGCCAAGGCCGCGGGCCCGGACCGCGGCGCCGGAGCGTTGCCGCTGCTCGCCGACCGCGTGCCGCCGTTCGTGCACCGACTGGCCGCGCCGGTGATGGGCCGCTGCGCTCCCCTGCTGTTCGACACGCTGGTCACGTCGGTGCCGCTGCCGTCCGTGCCGCTGTCCCTGGACGGCGCCGCGCTCTGCGAGCTCTACCCGGTGGCGCCCGTCGCGCCCGGCCACGCCGTGGGCATCGCGCTGTCGGTGTACCGCAACGCCGTGCACGTCTGCCTCAACACCAACCAGTCGTGGATGTCGGACGCCACCTGGCTCGACGGCGTGCTGCGCCGGGAGCTCGCGGCGTTGCAGGAGACCAGGGAGCTGGTGGGTTTGCCGAGGTAGAGGCCCGGGCAAACCTGCTCCATGAGCAACACGCTGGTCCTGGACGTGGACGGAACCCTGGTCGACACCAACTACCACCACACGGTGGCGTGGCTGCGCGCGTTCTCCGACGCGGGCATCACCGTGCCGGGCTGGCAGGTGCACCGGTCCATCGGCATGGGCGGCGACAAGCTGGTCGCCGCGGTGGCCGGCGACCACGTCGAACAAGAACACGGCGATGCCCTGCGCGCCGCGTGGGAACGCCACTTCGACGTCCTGCTCCCCGAGATCCAGCCACTGGAGGGCGCGCACCGGCTGGTCCGCGCGGCCCTGGACCTCGACCTGGCCGTGGTGCTCGCCAGCTCGGGCAAGCGCAAGCACGTCGAGCACTACCTGAAGCTGATCGACCCCGGCGACGTCGCCTGGACGACGTCCGACGACGTGGACGCCAGCAAGCCCGACCCCGACCTGGTCCAGGTGGCGCTGCGGCAGGTGCGGGGGACGCGCGCGGTCGTGGTGGGCGACTCGGTGTGGGACTGCGAGGCGGCCGGGCGGGCCGGGTTGCCGTCGATCGGCCTGCTGACGGGCGGGTTCAGCGAGGACGAGCTGATCGACCGCGGTGCTTCGGCGGTGTACCGGGACCTGGACTCGCTGCGGGCGGAACTCGCGGACCTGCCGTTCGGGCCGGTGGACGACCCGAACGCCTGAGCCCTGTCAGACCTGCCGCCTAGGATCGAAACTGGGGGAACCCGGCGGGCGCGCACGAGTGGTGCGGGCCGGTGTGTGGTGCGGGCCGGTGTGGTGCGGGCCGGTGTGGTGCGGCCGGTGTGGTGCGGCCGGTGTGGTGCGGCCGGTGTGGTGCGGACCGGTGTGGTGCGGACCGGTGCACGGTGCGAGCGTGTGTGGGTGAGCGGTTACGGCTGCGTCGGCGCCATCGACGACGCAGGAGCTTCCGAAGACTCCTTGCGGTTCTTCTTCTCCTTCTTCGTCCTGGTTGAAGAAGGATCCGAGGCGCCCGCCTCCTCCGAAGTCTCCACCGTCGGCGCCGACGACCCCACCCCCGCTCCCGGCTGCGGCACACCAGGCACACCAGGCGCACCGGGGTCGCCGGGGGCCTGCGCCTCTCCGGAACCGGACGACGTCTGCACCACGGTCACCGTCGACTGCGTCACCGTCACGACGTGCGTCCGCGCGTCCGGCACCACGGGCCGGTCCGCCGCCGGCGCTTCGGGCCCGCCGGGGAAGTTGGCCACCACCACGGCCACCGCCGTGGCCGCCACGGCGGCCGCGGCGATCGCCAACCGCTTGCCCCGCCGGGACCTCGGCTCCGGCACGAGCGCTACGACGGGTTCGGTGACGGCGAGCGGCACGGGGACGGCAGCCGCGACCGGGGCGTCCACCAGCAACGCCGGCAACCCGCGACTCGCCTCGAAGGCCGCGTGCAGCGATCGCGCGCACTGGGCGGCGGTGGGCCGCAGCGCCGGATCCATGTCGGTCATCGCGGACAGCAACGAAGACCACGCCAACGGCAGGTCGAGCGGGATCCGGGGTGACCGCGCCAGCCTGGCCAGCGCCGCCTCGGCGTCGCCACCGGGGTACTCGTTCCGCCCGGTCAGGCACTCCAGCAGCACCAGCCCGAGCGAGTACACGTCGGCCGCGGGGCCCACCTCGGCGCCGCGCACCTGCTCCGGCGACAGGTAGCCGGCGGTGCCGACGAGCACGCCCGACGTCGTCACCCTCGTCACCTCGGCGACCAGCGCCAGGCCGAAGTCGGCTAGGTAGGCCTGCTTCTCCTCGTCGTCGAGCAGGATGTTCGACGGCTTGATGTCGCGGTGCACCACGCCGAGGCCGTGCACGTGGTCGAGCACCGCGGCGATCTGCGCGCCGATCCGCGCCACGAAACGCGGCGGCAGGGGTTCGCGCATGCGCTGGCGCAGCGTGCCGCCGGGGATCTCGCGCATCACGTAGTACGGGCGGCGCGAGACGGACCCCGAGGCGTAGACCGGGATGATGCCGGGACAGTCCAGGGCCGTCAGCATCGACGCCTCGCGTTGCAGGCGCAGCTCGTCGTCGGGCAGGCCGGGACCGGTGAAGATCTTCACCGCGACCGAGGACGACGAGGCTCTGTCGTACGCGCGGTAGACCTCGGCCATGCCGCCGGAGCCGAGCAGTGATCCCAGCACGTAGCGGTCGTCGACCACCTCGCCCGTCAGGTCACCGTCCCAGCGCTCGCTCATGGGCCTCCGCTCCGTCGCGTTCCTGCAAACTAACGGGTCGCGTGGAATTCCTGCTACCCGGTCACACCTGACGTTCAGACGACGATCAGTCCGGCTTCGATCTCCCGCACGACCGCCTCGTCGCGTTCCAGCTGGTCAACGTCGGACGTGGCCAGCACTACCGAACCCAACGACGTCCACAGGTCATCGGTACGGGGAACCTGAGATCCTTCGCGGTACGGCAGCGCCGCGCTCTGGTAACTCGGCAAAAGTGAGGCCAGCTCGTCAAAACGCACCGAGTTGCCGAGCTCGCCGGCGGCGGGCGACGACAGGTACACCGACTTCACGTGCTGGCGCTGCAGGTACCTGCCGACGCGGGCGACGCCGTCGACGCGGTGCGCCACCATCCGCGTGATCTGGCTCTCGCCGGTGCCGAGCAGGGTGAGTTCCTGTTGCGACGCACCGGCGAGGCGCGCGCCGATCTCGATCAGCCGCGGTCCGCCGGTGGTCATCATCACCTCGACGTGCGCGGGCCCGTTGCGGACGCCGGTCGCTTCGAGCACCCGGCGGACGTAGGTGAACAGCACCTCGACGACCGGGTCCGACGGCGGCACCAGGGTGTTCGACAGGTAGATGCCGAGCCGGTCGCCGCGGCGCTCCTTCTCGTAGCGCCACACCGAGACCAGCCCGTGCTGCCCGTCGACCGAGTAGGTGTCCACCTCGTACTCGGTGCCCACCGCGAGTTCCTGCACGAGCACCTTGTCGTTGCGGAGGTCCAGCTTGTTAACGCAGCCGAGGATCCGGTGGAACTTCTCCCGCCAGTCGTCACCCGGCATCGCGACGAACACGTCGTCGGTGCCGCCGCTGCACTGCGGCTTCAGCACGATCGGCGCGTTCTCCAGTTCCTCGTGCCGCAGCCAGCAGGCGACCTCGTCCACGTTGTCGGAGCTGATCTGCCGCAGGTGCGGCACCTCGGCGGTGCGCAACGCCACGGCCATCTGCCACTTGTCGCGGCGCGCGGAGGACAACCTCAGCACGTTCGAACGGCCGGGCGCGATCAGTTCCGACAACGTCTCCGCGGCCTCGACGCCGGTCTCGGTGCCGGGCACGACGGCGATCGGGTCGTGCACGGCGAGCTTCGCCGCGAGCTCGTCCAGGTCGTGCAGCACGTGGATCTCACTGAAGTCGTCGGGCGCCCAGGTGAGCCCGCGCGGAGGCTTCTCCGTCGTCAGCACCGCGATCGCCTCGACACCCCGTTGCCGGAACGCCGGTGCGATTCCCCTGCCCGCCGAGTACGGGTCCACGACCACGATGCTGCTCACGCCTGCTCCTACCGTTTGCTCCCCTGACGAACGAGGAACACAACAGCGGAGCCGTGAGCAGCCATTCCTGTCTCGATTGGGTCGAGACGACCATCACTCGAACCGCAACTCCTCCCGGACGGGAGCTGTCACGAGACAGCCAGAGGTCGCCCGCCACACCCGGCCGAGCCGCACCCCGAGGTCCGTGCCGCCGCTGAGGGCCTGCGCCACGAACTGGAGCCCGAGCAGTTCGGCGACGATCTGCTCGGCCGCGTGCCGCACGTTCACCTCCGGCCGCAGCTCACCGCGTTCGCGCGCGAGCGAGAGCAGCTCGCGCACGACGGTGACCCAGCCGATCACCTGCGCGGCCGCCGCGACGTCGAAGAACACCGCCTCCCGCAACAGTTTCGCGCTCACCCGCACGGTCAGGTCGGTCTCGAGCCGGCGGACGAACTCGAACGACATCGAGATCAGCGCCTGGATCGGCGACGGCTCCACGGCGAGCACCTCGTCGCGCAACCGGTGCCACAGCAGCGACTGCTCCTCGATGATCGCGACGCCGAGGGCCTCTTTGGAACGAAAGTGACAGTAGAGCGCGCCTTTCGACACGTCCGCACGCGCACACACGGCGGTGAGGCTGGAGCCCGTGAACCCCTCCCGGTCGAACACCTCGGCCGCGGCACGCAGCAGACGGGTCCTCGTGTGCACGGCTCTCTCGCGCTGGGCGCTCATCCCCCGGTCCGCGCGAGACCGGTCGCGACGGCGGCGGCCAGCGTGTCCGGCAGGTGCCGGTACTGCTCGATCTCCCCGAGGTGCACCGACAGCACGGTGGTGAAGCGTGTCTCCACGGTCTCGCCGGTGGCCTGGACCCGCCACCGCGCCGAGCCGATCACGGCCGCGTCGCCGCCGTCGACGATCACCTGGCGCGCCGAGAGCTGCTCCAGGCCGTAGGTCGCGAAGAGCGTCAGGAACTGGGCCTCGACCTCTCGCCTGCTGCGCGTGCCGAACGCCCACCGGGCACCGTTCGGGTCGGGCGCCTCCCATTCCACGGCCGGCGCGCACAGCCGTGCGATGCCGGGTGCGTCCTGTGCCGCGAGGCGCGCCAGGAACACCTGCACCACTTCGACCGTCGAGAGCATTTCCCCACACTAACAAGGCGTGCGAAAAGCGGGCACGCACACCCCATTGGACCAGTTGTGTTTCCTCCGAACAACCGATCAAGCCATTCCATCGGTGACTGAACTTTCAACGACCGTCGGTATCACCGCAATGCACGGCACGAACTCGGCGACTTTGAGGCACTGTGGACGCCGTACCCCCGTCATCTCGTCGAAACGGAGCAGAACCGTGCTCAAGGCAGTCCCCCAAGCCCACGAGCACCGGGCCACCAGGCCGATCACCGACCTGATTCCCCAGGCACGGCGGGCGCAGGGCCTCACGCAGCGCGAACTCGCCGACCTGTTGTGCGAGATCTCACAAAACGACAGCGTCACTCGTGAAGAAGTGTCGAGGTGGGAACGCGGCAAACGCATTCCGGGCCCCTACTGGCGTGCCTGGATCAGTGCGGCGCTCGACGTGCCACACGCCGAGGTGGACCGAGCGGCGGTAGCCGAACGGCAATACCGGAGGACCAGGACGGAAGTCCGCACCCACCACCGGGTGAATACTTTGTGATGACCGGCGGGCCGTCGCGAGAATTGTCCTGAATTCACTTTCGGCAAGTTCCGGCGAGGCGCTCCCCGCCGCCGGGTTCGGCATCGCGGTCCTCGGCGCCGCCGCTGCCGGACTTCAGCCAGCGGCACGACAGGTTCTCCACAGGCGCCTCACAGGATCCGGCCGCAACCTGAGTCGCATGACGGACAACCACGACCGCGGCCTCCAGTTCGACCTCGCCACGCTCTTCGGGCGCCGGCGGGCGTTGTCGCTGCTCGGCGGCGCAGGCCTCACGCTCGTGGCCTGCGCCCCGTCGACCACGACCACCGGCACCGGCTTCACCACGACCTCGGCCGCCGCCGGTGCGGCGCTGGAGACGATCCCGGAGGAGACCGCCGGCCCGTACCCCGGCGACGGTTCCAACGGCCCGAACGCGCTGACGCAGAGCGGGATCGTGCGCTCGGACATCAGGTCGAGCTTCGGCTCGTCCACCCGCACCGCCGAGGGCGTGCGGCTGACCATCGACCTCACCGTGCAGAAGGAGGACGGCACTCCGTTCGCCGGCGCCGCGATCTACCTTTGGCACTGCGACATGAACGGCGACTACTCGATGTACTCGGACCGCGTGAAGGACGAGAACTTCCTGCGCGGCGTCCAGGAGGCCGACACGTCCGGCAGGCTGAAGTTCGTCAGCGTCTTCCCCGGCGCCTACTCGGGCCGCTGGCCGCACGTCCACTTCGAGGTCTACCCGAGCCTCGACGAGGCCACCAAGGCCGGCAACAAGATCATCACCTCCCAGCTCGCCCTGCCGGAGACGACCTGCAAGGAGGTCTACGGCACCACCGGCTACACGCAGAGCGTCCGGAACATGTCGCGCACCTCGTTGCAGCAGGACATGGTGTTCCGCGACGGCACCGACGAGCAGATGGCCTCGATGTCGGGCGACGTCACGTCCGGCTACACGGCCTCACTGACCTTCGCGGTGCAGGGCTAGCCACAGCTCCGCGCGCAGCCCGGGCGAGGCGAGGGACCTCCGCAACGCCTGTTCGGCCTTGCGGACCCGGTTCTTCAGCGTGTGCCGGTGGATGCCCAGTTCGGTCGCGGCCGGGTCCCAGGCACCGTGGTGACCCAGCCACGTCCTGAGCGTCTCGCGGGTTTCGGCGTCGAGAGGACCGAGCAGCGCGTCCGCGAACCCTTCCGGCACCTCCAGGCTGCCCGCCAGGTCCTCGAACCGGCGCACGCCCGCCTTCTCGGCCTGCCTCGCCTCGCGATAGCCGCGCACCACCTGGCCGGCGTCCACTTCGGACGACGCGTGGCCCGCTGATTCCCTTGCGAGCACCACGATCCGGCCGTCGTGTTCGGCCCAGAAGCCGTCGTCGGGAGGGTCGTCGGTGACGAAGACGCGGAAGCGTTCCGGCAGGCCTTCTACCGGGATCCCGTTGAGCAGCAACCGGAACTGGCCCGCGCGGAGTTCGCGGTGGGCGGCGTCGACGGCGTCGTTGTGGGCGAGGGCGAGGGTGAGCAGGGACGCGGCCGTGTTGACGATGTTCAGGTCGGCGTCGAGCGGCTCGGCGGTGCCGACCGCGAGCACTCCCCTGGCGCGGCCGCCGAGCGCCTGGAGGAACACGCGCCACCCGCCGGCTTCGAAGGCGGCGCTGGCGAGTCCGCCGGACGTGCCCAGGCGGGTGAGTTCCGCCCGCAGCTCAGGCACCTGGCGGACGTTGTGCGCGTGCACCGGCTCCCCCGCCGGGTCGAGCAGCACCACCCAGCCGTTGACCCATTGGCCGAGCCTGCGCACCACCCCGGCGACCCCGTCCCGCACCGCGGCCCTGGTCAACGCCCGCTGCGCCTCGCTCGTGCGGGTCAGCGCGGCGTACTCGTCGGCGGCGAGCGCCTTCGAGACCGCCTTGCTGATCGCGATGAACGGCACCTCGCGCGGTACCTCCACCAGCCCGAGCCCGGCCCGTTCCGCCTGCCGCACCAACTCGGGCGGCACCACGTCGTGGCCCAGCCCGGTGCCGAAGCCGAGTCCGACCACGTCCGCGTGCACCAGGCGTTCGACGTAACCCGGGGTCAGGGCGTTCAGGCCGGTGGTGAGCAGCAGCTCGCCGCCCTCCAGGAACGGCGTGGGGTCGGCCAGCTCGGTGCCGTGCACCCAGCCGACCGGCCGCGACACGTCCCCGGCCAGCACCGGCAGCCCGAGCGTGCGGGCGAGGTCGTGCAGCAAGATCGGCATGTGCCAGTTTGTACATCTGCTGTCTGAAAGATCGCCATTTCAGGCACTGCGGATCGCTCTGACCAGGGCCATGCTGAGTCCATGACCCGACTGCTGTCCAAGCGCCGACTGGTAACCGCCGTCCCCGGCCCGAAGTCGCTGGAGCTCCAGGAGCGGCGCAGGGGCGCCGTCGCCGCCGGCGTCGGTTCCGGCCTGCCCGTCTACATCGACTCCGCCGACGACGGCCTGCTGATCGACGTCGACGGCAACCAGCTGATCGACTTCGGTTCCGGCATCGCCGTCACCGGTGTGGGCAACCCCGCGCCGGCCGTCGCCGAGGCGGTGCACGCGCAGATCGACAGGTTCAGCCACACCTGCTTCATGGTCACGCCGTACGACAGCTACGTCGAGGTGTGCGAGCAGCTCAACGACCTGACGCCGGGCGACCACGAGAAGCGGTCGGTGCTGTTCAACTCCGGTGCCGAAGCCGTCGAGAACGCGGTCAAGATCGCGCGGCACGTCACCGGCAGGCAGGCCGTCGTGGTGTTCGACCACGGCTACCACGGCCGCACGAACCTCACGATGGCGTTGACCGCCAAGAACATGCCGTACAAGCACCGGTTCGGTCCGTTCGCGCCCGAGGTGTACCGGGTGCCGGGGTCGTACCCGCTGCACGACGGGCTCAGCGGCGCCGAGGCGGCGGCCAGGGCGATCGCCGCGATCGAGAAGCAGGTCGGCGCGGACAACACCGCCGCCGTCGTGATCGAGCCGATCCAGGGCGAGGGCGGGTTCATCGACCCCGCCCCCGGTTTCCTGCCCGCGCTCGCGCGGTGGTGCCGCGAGCGGGGCGTGCTGTTCGTGGCCGACGAGATCCAGACGGGCTTCTGCCGCACCGGGGCGTGGTTCGCGCTCGACCACGAGGGCGTGGTGCCGGACCTGATCACCACGGCCAAGGGCATCGCGGGCGGGCTGCCGCTCGCCGCCGTCACCGGGCGCGCCGAGATCATGGACGCCGTGCACGTCGGTGGCCTCGGCGGCACGTACGGCGGCAACCCGGTGGCGTGCGCGGCGGCGCTCGGGTCGTTCCGCACGATGCGCGAACGCGATCTCAACGCCGCCGCCCGGCGCATCGGCGAGACCGCACTGGCCCGGCTGCGGGCGATCGCCGAGAAGACCGACATCATCGCGGACGTCCGCGGCCGCGGCGCGATGCTCGCGGTCGAGTTCACCGAACGCACGCCCGATGTGGCCGCTCGTGTCGCCAAGGCGTGTCACGACCAAGGCGTCGTCGTGCTGACGTGCGGCACCTACGGCAACGTGATCCGCCTGCTGCCCCCGCTGGTCATCCCCGACGACCTGCTCGCCGAAGGTCTCGACGTGCTCGAAGGAGCGTTGCTCGCATGATCGACTTCCACACCTCCGCCGACGTCGAGGCCGCCGTCGCCCGCGCGGCCGCCGTCGCCCCCGAACTGGCCGCGTTGCCGGCCCACCGTCGTGCTTCGGCGCTGGACCACGTGTCGCGACGGCTCTCGGAACGGGCCGAGGAATTCGCCGCCGCCATCAACGCCGACTCCGGCAAGCCGCTGAAGTGGGCGAGGATCGAGGTGACCCGCGCGATCTCCACGTTCCGCTGGGCCTCCGAGGAGGCGCGCCGGTTCTCCGGCGAACTGCAGCGCCTCGACACCGACCCGTCCGCCGAGGGCAGGCTCGCGCTGGTGCGGCGGGTGCCGCGTGGTCCGGTGCTGGGCATCGCGCCGTTCAACTTCCCGCTGAACCTGGTGGCGCACAAGGTCGCGCCGTCGATCGCGGTGGGCGCGCCGATCGTGCTGAAGCCCGCGCCGTCGACGCCGGCCGTCGCGTTCCTGCTCGGCGAGGTGCTGGCGGAGACCGACCTGCCGGACGGGGCGTTCTCGGTCCTGCACCTGTCCAATGAGGACACCGCGCGGCTGGTCGAGGACCCGCGGCTGCCCGTCGTGTCGTTCACCGGCTCCGGCCCGGTCGGCTGGGGCATCAAGGAACGCGTGCCGCGCAAGCACGTGACGCTCGAACTCGGCGGCAACGCGGCGGCGATCGTCGCGCCCGACTGGCAGGACCTCGACTTCGCGGCGCAGCGCATCGCCACGTTCGCGATGTACCAGGCGGGCCAGTCGTGCATCTCGGTGCAGCGCGTGTTCGTGCACACCGACGTGTACGACGCGGTCTCGGAAGCCGTGGTGGCGCACGTGAACAAGCTCGACGTGGCGGCCGACGTGGGCCCGCTGATCAACGACGCGGCGGCGGACCGCGTGCAGGCCTGGGTCGAAGAGGCAGCCGCGACCGTGCTGACGGGCGGGACCCGGGACGGCCGGACTTACGCGCCGACCGTGCTGACCGACGTCGCGGAGGACTCCAAGGTCAACGCCGAGGAGGTGTTCGGACCCGTCGTGACGCTGACCCGGGTCGGCAGCGTCGAGGAGGCGTTCGACCGTGTCAACGCGTCCCGGTACGGGCTGCAGGCCGGTCTGTTCACCACTGATGTGCGGCTTGCTTTCCGTGCCGCGCAACGGCTCCAGGTGGGTGGTGTGATCATCGGCGACGTGCCGTCGTACCGCGCGGACCAGATGCCGTACGGGGGCGTGAAGGAGTCCGGGACGGGCCGCGAGGGCCTGCGGGCGGCGATGGACGACCTCACCGAGCAGCGGGTGCTCGTCCTGACCGGCCTGGAGCTCTGAACCATCGGACGAACGGGTCGCTCTTGACCTTGACTGCCATGATTTGCGAGTGGCCGTCACGATCAGGGATGTAGCTCGCCAGGCTCAGGTCTCCGTCTCGACCGTCTCGCGCGCGTTGAGCGCGCCGGGGCTCGTCAAGGAGGCCACCCGGCGACGGGTTCTGGACGTGGTCGCGGGGCTCGGCTACCAGCCGAACCGCGCGGCCCGCAGCCTGATCACCGGCCGCACCGGGAACCTCGGCATCGTGGTGCCCGACCTGACCAACCCGTTCTTCCCGTCGATCCTGCGCGGGGTGCAGACGAGGGCGGGCGAGGCGGGCACCTCGGTGTTCTTCTGCGACAGCAGGGAAGACCCGCAGACCGAGGCGGAACTGGTGCGCACGATGGCGTCCCAGGTGGACGGCGTGGTGCTGTGCGCGTCACTGCTGTCCGACGAGCAGGTCGTCGAACTCGCCGAACTGACGCCGCTGGTGCTGATCAACCGCCTCGTGCCGGGCGTCTCGTCCGTGCTGATGGACAGCGCCTCCGGCATGGAACAGGTCGTCACGCACGTGGAATCCCTGGGACACCAGGACTACGTGTACCTGGGCGGCCCGTCCGCCGCCTGGTCGAACAACCGCCGCATGCAGGGCCTGCGCGGCCGTGCCCGCGTGCTCGGCTCGTTCGAACCCAACTTCAACGGCGGCTACGCGGCAGCCGAACAAGCGCTCCGCACCGACGCGACCGCGTTCATCTGCTACAACGACCTCATGGCCCTGGGCGTCCTCGCCCACCTGGCCGAGCACGACGTGCGCGTGCCGGAACAGATCAGCGTGACCGGCTTCGACGACATCCTCTACGCGACGATGTGCTCGCCCGCGCTGACGACCGTGCACATGCCGACCGAGTCCGCCGGCGAGGTGGCCGTGGACCTCCTGGCCACCCTTCTCGACGGTGGCCCGGCAGAGCACCGCGAACTCCCGACCACACTCGTGGTCCGCGCGAGCACGACCAATCCGTGAAACATTCCTGACCAACGGCCTTAACCTGCTCCAGCCGCGAGGGAGTCGCTTCGGGTGACTCCCTCGAGCGGCCGGTCGAGCAACTTCGGGCGAGGCTCTCTAGTCGTAACCCCGAACGTGCCCGTCCTCGTCGGCGAGAATTTCGTAGCCATCCATGTCTAGCTCCTCACGTTGGTGTCCGACATCACAAACCATAGAACGTCAACCGCATCCTGTGGAGTGAATTTGCACCGCAACCGGGGTACCGACCGCTAACCCAAGGGGGTCATAGGGGGTATCGCCACCGCGTTACACCACCCGTGATCCCCATCACACCCCAAGGCTACTCACGACTACGCAGCGCCTATCAAGACAGCAGATTCGACCCGGGGTATTGCCCACGATGCCCCGTTTGGGGGACAAAACGAGTCATGCGTTGGATGCTCACCGTGATCACCGTGGCCCTCACCCTGAGTTTCACCACCCCTACCGCCCACGCCGTGGACCCCTTCACGAAGACGGTAGAACTCATCAACGCCCACCGCGCAAAGCACGGCGTGCCACCCCTCTCACTCGATTCCGAAGTGTCAAGAACGGCGCAAGAATGGGCGGACCACCTCCAGTCCACAAATCGCTTCGAACACCGCCCGGACAACGTCTACGGCGAGAACCTGTACGAGGCGGGACGCAACAGGGCAATCGATACAGTGATCGGTAAAGCCCTGGAGGACTGGTACGGCGAATCCCGCCGCTACGACTACGACAAAGAGATGACGCCTTCCACCGTCGACCTCTCCGTGCTCCACTTCACGGCGTTGATCTGGAAGTCGTCGGACCGCGTGGGCGTGGGCATCTCACAGGGCCGCAACGGCACCTACCTGGTGGTCAACTTCGCCGAGCGGGGCAACACCCTCAACCGCTTCAAGGCGAACGTCCTCCCACCCACGAGCTAGCGCCAAGGAGCCGGCAGCCGTCCACAACAGGGGAACGCACGCGGACGCAGCACCTGCTCACAGGGGTCCGACGGTCACCGCAGCCCAGCGGTCTCCGTGACAGCCCTCAACGCCGCCACCACAGCCGAGAACGGCGGCAAGGCAGGCCCAGCCCCGCCCCCAGGCACGGCTCCCAGCCACCGAACCCCACCCCCGTCGATCCGCGACGGCGGCAACGGCACCAACGTCCCCAACCGATGCGTCAGAGCGCCCCGAGCCCGCAACCGGATCAGGTTCACCTGCGAAGCCGAGTCCGCCGACCCGGTCAACACCAGCCACCGCCCGGAAGGCAGCACCACCACGGGCCCGGCCAGCATCCGCACGGCCAGGTAGTGCTGCACCTCCCCGCCCACCCCCGCGGGCATCTCCACCGCGGACACGACGTGGTCGGTGGTCAGCAGCAGCCGGTTCTCCGAGCGCAGCACCAGCCACCCCCACCCCGAGTAACGCTCCAGCGCGCCGGAGAACGTGTCGAGTTGTGGCAACACGTCCGAAGACAGCGCTCCGGACGGCAGTGCTCCTTCAGGCGAGTTCATCGGTCTCACCCTTCTTCGGCTTCGGTGTAACCCCGATCACACGATTTGACTCTCCGCCGCCATGAACTCACTATCGGGCCGCCATCGGCACACTCGAACGGGGCTGGAGAGCGTGACTCACCTGCGGGAACGGCATGTGACCATGATCGCGTTGGGCGGCGTGATCGGAGCTGGTCTGTTCGTCGGGACAGGGGCCGGCATCGCGTTGGCGGGACCTGCCGTGCTCATCTCGTTCGGACTCGCCGGAATTCTGGCCCTGCTCGTGATGCGCATGCTCGGGGAAATGGCGGCCGAGCATCCGAGCGGTGGCGCGTTCTCGGTGCACGCGGAAAAGGCGATCGGACCGTGGGCCGGGTTCACCGTCGGGTGGACGTACTGGGCGGCGGTCGGGGTGGTGCTCGCGGTCGAGGCGACCGGCGCCGCGAAGATCGCGTCCGGATGGGTGCCCGCGGTCCCCCAGTGGGCGTGGGTGCTGCTGTTCATGGCGGTGCTGACGGCGGTGAACCTGAGCAACGTCCGCAGCTTCGGCGAGTTCGAGTTCTGGTTCGCGGGGCTCAAGGTCGCGGCGATCGTGCTCTTCCTCGGGCTCGGCGCGCTCGCCATCGCAGGCCTCCTCCCCACCACGGAATCGCCCGGGTTCCAGAACCTCCGGGACTTCCTGCCCAACGGCTGGGGTGGCGTGATCGCCGCGTTCATGGCCACGGTGTTCGCGTTCGGCGGGCTGGAGGTCATCACGATCGCCGCCGCGGACGCCGAGGACCCCAGGCACGCCATCAAGAAGGCGCTCAGGACGGCCATGACCCGGCTGCTCGTCTTCTACCTCGGCTCGATGGCCGTGGTCGTGACGTTGTTGCCGTGGAACGACTCCGAGGTCGGCGCCAGCCCGTACGTCGCGGTGCTGAACCGGCTCGGGATCCCGGCGGCCGGGCAGATCATGAACGTCGTCATCTTCGTCGCGCTGCTGAGCGCCATCAACGCCACCCTGTACGGGGCCGCGCGCATGCTGAGTTCGCTCGCGGAACGGGAAGAAGCACCGAAGGCACTCCTGAAGAAGGTCAACGGGGTGCCGCGCAACGCCGTGCTGGCGTCCACGGCGTTCGGCTTCTTCTCGGTGCTGCTCAACTACCTGTGGCCCGACACGGTGTTCCTGTTGCTGCTCAACGCCGTCGGCTCGGCGCTGCTGGTCGTGTGGGGGTTCGTCGCGGTCTCCCAGATCCGCCTGCGCCGCACCATGCAGGACCCGGCGGTCCCCATGTGGGGTTATCCGTACCTCTCCTACACGGCCCTCGCGGTGATCGTCGGCATCATCGCGCTCATGCTGGCCGACGAGCAGGCCCGCGGGCAGATCCTGTCCACGGGCGTGCTCGTCGCGGGCGTAGCGGCAGTGGCCGTAGGCAGGTCAGCCTTGCGCCGGCGAAGTCTCCGCGATCGAACCTGACGCCGTCACCCGCGCGAACCTTCAGGTGCAGCAACGACATCGCCGCGCGACTGGCGCGAATGGACGTTCAGGCGGCATTCACGGCGGACCGGCATGGCCGTGCGGAGTCCGCTGGCCACGCCGGTCGCCTGGTGATGCCGATCAGCCGGTGACGTTCTTCAACCGGTAGGGCTTGTACTTCTTGTCCTTCAGCCCGTAGGTGAGCACGCGGTGGTCCGTGCCGTGGCTACCGCGCTGCTCGTAGGCCCAGTACGACTGGTTGGGCTTCTCCCACTTCTCGAAGATCACGACGTGCCGGAAGTCGTTGCCGGGTTCGTCGACCGGATCGATGAACAGATCACCCGGCTTCATGTCCGCGATCTTGATGGACGTCGTGTACTTGCTGGTCGCGAGAGCAACGGTGTTCGGACCGCCCTTGGGATTTCCGTTCCCCAGGTTCGCGGCCATCGAAACATAACCCGAACAATCCTGCCGGTACCCGTCTTTCCAGTACTTCGACATGCTGTACGGAACCTGCTTGCCGTTGTTCGCGGTCAGCCAGACAGCCGCCCGCTTCAGCATTTCACCCCTGCTGATCTGCGCTTCTGCGGTCGCGGACGCGGCGGGAGCACCGACCAGCGCGAACGCCAGGAACGCAGCAATGACACCTGAAATGAATTTCACAATTCCCCCTGCTTCGAGAAGAGCGAATCTCGCCGCTCCACCGGAGCACGGCCCGAGAAGCCACGTCAAGGATCGTTCCGGAAACCGCCGGACATCCCCGACTTTAGTGGTAACTCGTCCGAGTAACAGACCAAACGATCGAGCGAACTAGGCCGAACGACTCTGCGGCGCCAGCAGTTCGTTGATGGAATCGAGCGAGATCCCCAGGGCCCCGGCCAACGCGGCGATGGTGAAGAACGAGGGCGTAGGAGCCCGCCCGGTCTCGATCTTGCGCACGGTCTCCGCCGACAACCCGGCCCGAGCCGCGATCTCGACCATGCTCTCCTCGCCGCGAGCATCGCGCAGCAACTGACCGAGCCGCCTACCGCGCTCCCGTTCGAGCGACGTCAGGGGGATGCGCACCATGCCTGCGGATTCTACGCGACTCAAGCCCCTCGCGTGGCGTGAGAAAGTCCGTTGCACGCCCACCCGACCCAGGCATAGGTTCGCAGTACACAAGAGAGGAGGTGGTCCGAAGTTGTATAGCTACAGGACTCGTGAGGTGGCTGTCCGCTAGGACCGCCTTTGGTGACGCCTAGTCGTAATCCAAGGCAGCCACCCGACCCCCGGACTTCGAGCGCTGGTCCCGCTCGGCCTGCTCGCGCAGGAGTCGTCCGGGGGTTGTCCCGTTTCAGGGCACCTCACGCCACTCGGACAAGATGAGCACGAGCACGGCGAGCACAGGCTAGAACGAGCGCGGACAAGACGAACGCGGCAAGACGAGCGTGGACAAGGCAGGCTCGCGCAGGCGTCCCCTCGCCACCAGGACCCCCCGCGCTCCAACGTACTCAGACGGTCTGACAGTCCCGCCAGGCGAGCTACGCGAGCATTGGGCTGCCAAGAACTCGGTGGCCAAGGCTTCGTGGCCAAGAGCTGTGGTCATGAGTCCGGTGGCAGAGAGATCGGTGGCCAAGCGATCGGTGGCCGAGCGAATCGGTGGCCGAGACTTGGGTGGCCAAGAGATCGGTGGCCGAGAGCAGGCAACCAATGGCTTGAGGACGACGATGCCGCAGGCGAGCCCACCGAGCGCAAGCATCGCGACGGCGCAGCCGAGCCCCCCAAGACCCGACGCAAGGCCGAAGGCGAGCCGTCCCTACCTCGCGGCTCCGAGCAAGCGGTAGTGGTGACGTACCAACGAAACCCAGCCACGCACCCGAAGAGATCGGGGCTTGGCTTTGGGTGCGAGGCCCTACACTCGCAGCTCGGCCGGGGCGCACTTCACCCCCGGCTTTCAAGGCCGACGAGGGCCTCGCAAGGGCCCCGAAGTCAAGCCCCGATCTCTGTCGTCGCGAAGCGGCGATGCCTGAACCACTCTCGTCAAGGTCTGCACGACCACCGCATCGGCGACGGAACCCGCACACACAACCCCGCTGGAAGCCCAGCCGACACGCAAAACCGCCCGGCCCACCCCCAACGGGAGTAGAACCGGGCGGCTGCACAGTCCTGGCCGACGTCAGTCGGCCAACGTCACTTGCCGGACTTGAAGGCGTCCTTGACCTTCTCGCCGGCCTGCTTGAGAGCCCCCTTGGCACGCTCAGCCCGCCCCTCGGCCTGCCACTGCTCGTTCCCGGTGGCGTCGCCGACGGCTTCCTTCGCGCGGCCCTTGAGCTCTTCCGCCTTGTTCTCGAACTTCTCATCGGCACCCATGCAACTCGGTTACCCGGCGAGCACCGTCTCAAACCCTTGATAAGGTGATCACTCGCGGTTGAGAACCCAGCCGCAAGCCGATGTGACGGCTTGCTCTGGGTGTGCCCGCCTTTCGCAATGCAGCTCCAGAGCCCGTCGTCTCACCGGCATGCCGCTGTGACCACGACGACGCGAAAGGAGCCGGCGGTGTCGTCCGCGAGAATCACCGCCCTCGAGGCCGAGGTGGCGGGGCTGCGCAAAGCTCTGGTGTCCCGGACAGTCATCGGGCAGGCCACTGGCCTGATCGCCGCACGCAAACCCTGCACACCCCAGCAGGCGTTCCAGCTGCTGGTGCACATATCGCAGCACCACAACATCAAGCTGCACGTCGCCGCGGACCGGCTGGTCACGGCGTTCGTGCACGCGCACCTGGGGCGGCCGGTGGAGCTGACCGACCAGATGTTGTGGGATCACGTCGACGCGACGATCGCGAACGACTCCGGGGAAAGCGACGACGGGTTGGCCGAGGAGGTCAGCAGCACGTCTCCCTGAGGCAGCGGGACGGGGGTCGTGCCGAGGTTCACCACCACGCGGGTCGTCTCGCGGTGCAGCACCAGGCACTCCCCGTCCTGTTCCACCACGAACCTGTCCAACCGCGGGTCGGCGAGCTCCGGACGGGAGCGCCGCAACGAGATCAGGGCCCGGTACACATCCAGGACGCGCGCGTGATCGCCCTCACCCGCCTCGGACCAGCGCAGCCGCGAATTCTCAACCGTCTGCGGTGACATCGGGTCCGGCACGTCGGACTCGCCCCAGCCGTGCCGGGCGAACTCGCGGCGCCTGCCCGTGCGGACGGCCTCCGCCAGGTGCGGGTCCGGGAACGACGCGAAGAACTGCCACGGCGTCGACGCCGCCCACTCCTCCCCCATGAAGATCATGGGCGTGTACGGCGAGGTGAGGACGATCGCGGCGCCGCAGAGCAACTTGCCGACCGACACGGTCGCGGGCAGGCGGTCGCCGGTCGCGCGGTTGCCGATCTGGTCGTGGTTCTGCGTGTACGCGAGGAACCGGTGGCCGGGGATCAGCGCGGTGTCGACCGGCTTGCCGTGGTGCTTCTCCCGGAACGACGACCAGGTGCCGGCGTGGAAGAACACCTTCTCCAGCGTGTTCCGCAACGCTCCGGGGGCTGCGAAGTCCGCGTAGTAGCCGAAGGTTTCACCCGTCAGCGCGACGTGCAGGCAGTGGTGCAGGTCGTCCGACCACTGCGCGTGCAGGCCGTAGCCGCCGCCTTCGCGGGCCGTCACGAGCTTCGCGTCGTTCAGATCCGACTCGGCGATCAGGGTGAGCGGGCGGCCGACGGACGCCGAGAGCGCGTCCACCTCGATCGACAGCTCCTCGAGGACGTGCCTCGCCCTGCTGTCGGCGAGCGCGTGCACGGCGTCCAGGCGCAGCCCGTCCACGTGGAAGTCGCGCAGCCACTGCAGGGCGTTGTCGATCACGTACCGGCGGACCTCGTCCGAGCCGGGGCCGTCGAGGTTGAGGCCGGGGCCCCAGTCGTTGCGGCCCGCGAAGTACGGCCCGAACCTGTCGAGGTACGCGCCGGACGGCCCGAGATGGTTGTAGACCACGTCGAGCAGCACGGCCAGGCCGCGGGCGTGGCAGGCGTCGACGAACCGCTTGAAGCCGTCCGGGCCCCCGTAGGGCTCGTGGACCGCGCCCCACAGCACCCCGTCGTAACCCCAGCCCTCGACGCCGTCGAAGCTGTTGACCGGCATGACCTCGACGAACGTGATGCCGAGAGCCACCAGGTGGTCGAGCTTGCCGATGGCCGCGTCGAACGTGCCCTCCGGCGTGAACGTGCCGATGTGCAACTCGTAGATCACGCCACCGGGCAACGCCCTGCCGGTCCAGCCCGCGTCACCCCAGGCGTAGTCGTGGCGGTACACCCGGGACGCCTCGTGCACCCCGTTCGGCTGCCACAGCGACCTCGGGTCCGGGTAGGCCTCGCCCTCGATGACGAACGCGTAGTCGGTGCCCTCGGCGTCCGAGTGCCACCAGTCGCCGTCGCTTTTCATCTCGTGGTCGACGCCGTCGACCCGCACGTGCACCGACTCGGGCGTCGGCGCCCAGACGGAGAAGCTCACTGATCCCCCTGCACCAGCAGCGCTACCGGATAGGTGTCGAGCAACGTCGCCAGGTCCTCGGCCGCCGGACGCCCGGTGAGCACGTCCGTCCACTTCGCACCCGGCAACGGCAGAACCGTGTCCTGCCAGCCCTTCTGCTCCAGCCCGACCGGCAGCCGGGTCGCGACCGTGATCACGCCGGAGCGTTCGAACGCGAGCACGTGCTCCGCGGCCGGGCCCTCGGCGTGCAACGCCCGGTACCCGTGCAGGCCGCGTTTGCGCACCTGCAAGGCCTTGTGCACCACCAGTAGCTTCGCCGCGCCCGAGTCGTCGACCTCGGGCAGCCAGCCGGACTCGATGCGCGCCAGCAACTCCCGGCGCACCTCGTAGTCGACGGGCCTGCGGTTGTCCGGGTCGACCAGCGAGTAGTCCCAGAGCTCGGTGCCCTGGTAGACGTCCGGGACGCCGGGGGCGGTGAGCTGCACCAGCTTCTGCCCCAGCGAGTTCACCCAGCCGGGTGCCTTCAGCCGTTCGGCGAAGGCGGCGACCTCGGGCTCGTTCAACGCCTTCGCGGGCCACGCGGCCACCTCGGCGTCGAACTCCGCGTCGCGGTCGACCCACGACGTCTTGATCTTGGCCTCGCGGGACGCCTTCTCCAGGTACTGGCCGAGGCGCTGTTCGGTGAGCGGCCACGCGCCGACGACCGACTGCCACGCCAGGCGGTTCAGCGTCGGCTCGGAGATGCCGTACTTGCCCGTCATCGCCGCCTCGAACGCCAGGTAGGCGTCCGGGATCTCGGCGAGCACGGCCAAGCGGGCGCGCACGTCCTCCGAACGCTTGGTGTCGTGCGTCGACAATGCCGTCATGGCGCGTGGTTCGGCTGCCTCACGCCGGGCGGCCCGCTCGTGGAACTCGGCCGTGGACAGGCCGAAGCGGTCCGGCGAGCCACCGACCTCGTTCAACGCCACGAAGTTCGTGTAGCGGTAGAACGCGGTGTCCTCGGTGCCCTTCGCGACGACCATGCCCGAGGTCTGCTGGATCCTCGTCGCGAGCTCGCCGTGCGGGTCGGCGCGCACCTGTTCGTCCAGCGCGCGCACGGCCGGGGACTTCGACAGCCTGACCGCGGTCTCCCAGTACTTGAGCCCCTCCGGCAGGTACGACCGGTACACCGGGAAGTTGACCATCACCTCGGCGACGGCCTGGCAGGCGTCCTCGAACTCGACGCCCTGCACCAGCCGGGCGATCCGGCGCACCTCGGCCACCAGGATCGAGTCCGCGACCTGCTGCCGCGACGCGTGCTCGACCTCGTGGAAGTTGCCGGCGAACGCGTCCGTCAACGGGATGAACACGCCGCAGACCTCGCGCAACGCGTCGTAGCCCGTCGTGCCGTCGACCGGCCAGCTCTGCGGCAGCGTCTCGTCCGGCCCGAGGATCTTCTCCACGACCAGCCAGCCGTCGAAGTGCTCGCGCAGCCGCCGGAAGTAGCCGCCGGGGTCGGCGAGCCCGTCCGGGTGGTCGATCCGCAACCCGGTGACGCCCCACGACAGCACCGCGCGGTGCGTCGCCTCGAACACCTCCGGGTCCTCGACCCGGATCGCCGCCAGTTCGGTGATGTCGAAGAACCGGCGGTAGTTCAGCTCGCTGTTGCCACGCCGCCAGTCGGCCTTCAGGTAGTGCTCGTGGACCTCGTCCGCGGATCCCTCGCCGAGCACCGGCAGCAGGACCTTGCCCGACGACCAGTCGATGTCGAAGTACTTCGCGTACTTCGACTCCTGACCGTGCTCGAGCACGTCCTCCCACCACGGGTTCGGCACGACCATGTGGTTCGGCACGATGTCGACGACCAGGCCGAGGCCGAGCGCGATCAGCCGCTCCTGCAACGCGACGCGGGCGGCGTCGCCGCCCAGCTCGGGCCGGGCGTGCGTCGGGTCGGTGACGTCGTAGCCGTGCGTCGAGCCCTCCCGCGCGTCGAGCATCGGCGACGCGTACAGCGCGCCGACGCCCAGGCGGGCCAGGTAGTCGGCGACGGCTGCGGCGTCGGCGAACGTGAACGACGGGGTGAACTGGACGCGGTACGTCGAGGACGGCGCGCCCATCAGCCCACCCGCTGCAGCACGACGAGCGACCGCGCGGTCAGCGTCAGCTGCCCGTGCGCCGCGATGGGCTTCTCGCCGTTGCCGACCAGACCCGTGGTCGTGTCCACGACGACCCTCCACTCAGGACCGTACTCGGGCTCGGGCAGCGTCACCTGGATGTCCTCGTAGTGCGCGTTGAACGCCATGAGGAACGAGTCGTCGGTGACCCGCATGCCGCGCGAGTCGAGGTCCGGGATGCCCTCGCCGTTGAGGAAGACGACGATGCACTTGCCGAAGTCGTCCTCCCAGTTCTGCTCGGTCATCTCCTCGCCCGCCGGGGTGAACCACGCGATGTCGCGCAGCTCGTCGCCCTTGCGGATCGGCCTGCCCGCGAAGAACCGGCGGCGCCGGAACACCGGGTGCGCCTTGCGGAACGAGGTGAGCGCCGAGGTGAACTCCATCAGCTCGGCGTTGGCCTCCAGCAGCGACCAGTCGACCCAGGAGACCTCGTTGTCCTGGCAGTACGCGTTGTTGTTGCCGTTCTGCGTGCGCCCGAACTCGTCGCCGTTCACGATCATCGGCACGCCCTGCGCCAGCACCATCGTGGCCATCAGGTTGCGCCGCTGCCGCCGCCGGAGCGCGAGGACCTCCTCGTCGTCCGTCGGCCCCTCGACGCCGCAGTTCCAGGACCGGTTGTGGCTCTCGCCGTCCTGGTTGTCCTCGCCGTTGGCCTCGTTGTGCTTCTCGTTGTACGACACCAGGTCGTTGAGCGTGAAGCCGTCGTGCGCCGTCACGAAGTTGATCGACGCGTACGGCCGGCGGCCGTCGTCCTGGTAGAGGTCGCTGCTGCCGGTGATGCGCGAGGCGAACTCGCCCATCGTGGCGGGCTCACCGCGCCAGAAGTCGCGGACCGTGTCGCGGAACTTGCCGTTCCACTCCGTCCACAGCGGCGGGAAGTTGCCGACCTGGTAGCCACCGGGACCGACGTCCCACGGCTCCGCGATCAGCTTCACCTGCGACACCACCGGGTCCTGCTGCACGACCTCGAAGAACGTCGCCAGCCGGTCGACGTCGTAGAACTCGCGCGCGAGCGTGGCCGCGAGGTCGAACCGGAACCCGTCGACGTGCATCTCGGTGACCCAGTACCGCAGCGAGTCCATGATGAGCTGCAACGTGTGCGGCGACCGCACGTTCAGCGAGTTGCCGGTGCCCGTGTAGTCCGTGTAGTACTGCGGGTCCTCGTCCTCGAGCCGGTAGTACGACTCGTTGTCGATACCGCGCATCGACAGCGTGGGCCCGAGGTGGTTGCCCTCCGCCGTGTGGTTGTAGACGACGTCGAGGATGACCTCGATGCCCGCCTGGTGCAGGGCCCTGACCATGCCCTTGAACTCCTGCACCTGGTTCAGCGGCAGCGCCGCGTAGCCGTCGTGCGGGGCGAAGAACCCGATCGTGTTGTAGCCCCAGTAGTTGCTGAGCCTGCGCTCGGCCAGCGTGTGGTCGCTGATGAACTGGTGCACCGGCATCAGCTCGACGGCCGTGACGCCCAGCTTGATCAGGTGGTCGATCATCACCGGGTGCGCGAGACCCGCGTAGGTGCCGCGCAGCCGCGGCGGGATCTCCGGGTGGTCGATCGTGAGGCCGCGCACGTGCGCCTCGTAGATGACGCTCTCGTTGTACGGCGTCCTGGGGAGCCTGTCGTTCGTCCAGTCGAAGAACGGGTTCACCACCACGGACTTCGGCACGTGGGGCGCCGAGTCGTCGTCGTTGCGCTCCTCGGGCGACCCGAACTTGTACCCGTACAGCGACTCGTCCCACGACAGGCCGTTCGAGATGGCCTTGGCGTACGGGTCGATCAGCAGCTTGTTGGGGTTGCACCGCAGGCCCCGCGCCGGGTCGTGCGGGCCGTGCACCCGGTACCCGTAGCGCTGGCCCGGGCCGATGCCCAGCAGGTAGCCGTGGTGGACGAAGCCGTCCACCTCCGGCAGCCGCACGCGGGTCTCCGTGCCGTCCTCGTCGAAGAGGCAGAGCTCGACGAACTCGGCGACCTCGGAGAACAGGGCGAAGTTGGTGCCCACGCCGTCGTATCCGGCGCCAAGCGGGTAGGGCCTACCAGGCCAGGGTCGCACGATGCTCCTCGTCACAAGCGGCGGGCTGCGAAAGACCTTGTCCGTGCCGGAACATCGTGGCATGACGGTGTTGCGGCAGGCGGTCTGATCTGTGAGGTCCTCTTCTGGGCAGGACGTCCGGGGGGCGCGGGTCGGTCACGACCACAGAACTACCCAGCCGGAGCGACTTGTACGCCGGTCGGCGAAGGCCGGATTCGACACGGACGACGGCGACGGCGCGGGGCCGTGCGGCACGCGGCTTCGCGGAGCGCGGGCAGGGCCCGCGCCTGGTCCGGTGCGCGTCTGAGGGGCTGGTGGACGATCACACTCCGAACCCTACGAGCGAGCACCGACAATTCCGGGCCGCTGGCGGCAGGTTCTCACGGGAGTGCGCGAGGCTTGACTCGATCGTGTGACCGTCACCGACCGGTGACCACGGGACGTGGTCACACTCCTTCGTGCGCCAGGACGAGCTGTCCACGTGCGGCCGTGAGCAGCGTGCGTGCTTCCTGGATCTCCGCGTACTTCAGGTGTTCACAAGCGGCCTCCGCACACGCCAGCGCGTGCTGCAGGGCGACGTTGTCCTCCACGGGACCGGCGTCCCGCAGCGCGTCACGCAGAGATTCCTCCGCGCGCTGGGCCCCGGCCACCGGGTCGCCGAGCGCGGTCGGCCGCACCGAGGCCAGGACCTGCTCGACGGCCAGTTCCAGCACGCCGGTCGGATTCCGCGTGCTCACGGCTGAGCTCATCGGGTACGCCACCTCCAAAAGTCTTTCCGCCGTCGGGTGACGGCCTAACACTACTCCGCGGGTCTATGACCTGCCGTTACGCAAAAGTTTCATCTTTCGCGGTTGCGCAGGGGACGCGTGATCTCCCGGACCCGTGGGAAAAATTCATCCAACACGACCGGCAGGGGAATTCTCCAGTTCGGGTGCTCGTCGATCGTGCCCGGGACGTTCGGCTGCCGGGTTTCCCGCAGAGCGTCCTGAGGTGAAGTCAGGACCAACGCGCAGGGTGCCTGCGCGAGCAGTTCGTGGGCGCCCTCGACCCGGTCGGCGGTCCGCACGCCCTCCTGGCGCATCAGCTCGTCGAAGTCGGGCCCGTCCGGACCCGCGAAGAACGTCGCCGCGGTCGGCAGGTCGTGGGTGGAGATGCTCGCCATCTGGTTGGGATTCCACTGTGACGGCGGGATCAGCGGGTGACCCTCGGCGTAGTAGTCGCGCTGGAAGTAGAGGACGGCGCTGGTGAGCATGCCGTTCTCCTGCAACGTCTTCGTGACGACGGGCTCGACGGTGCCGAGGTCCTCGCCCACCACGACGGCGCCCGCCCGGTACGCCTCCAGCGCCAGCACGCCGAGCATGGCGTCGGAGTCGTAGTAGACGTACGTGCCGCGCGACGGCGGCTCGCCCGGCGGGATCCACCACAGCCGCCACAGGCCGGCGACGTGGTCGATGCGGATGCCGTCCGCGTGCTGCAGCACGCTGCGCAGCACCTGCCGGAACGGCCGGTAGCCGGTCTCGGCGAGCTTGTCGGGCCGCCACGGCGGCAGCCCCCACCCCTGGCCGTCCGCACTGAACGCGTCCGGCGGCGCGCCGACCGTCACGTCGATGGCGAACGCCTCGGGGTCCGCGAACGTGTCCGCGCCGCCGGGAGCCACCCCCACCGGGAGGTCGTGGATGACCCCGATGGCCATGCCGGCCTCGTGCGCGGCCAGCCGGACGTCCTGCAGCTGCCGGGTGCACAGGTGCTGGAGCCAGGCGTAGAACGCGACGCGGTCCCCTGGCGCCTCGCCGCGGTCCTCCGGCCACTGGCGCCAGTCCGCACCGTGCAGCTCGGCGAACGCGCAGTAGGTGGCGAACTTCTCGAGCTCGGCGTCCATCTCGACGTCGCCGCCGGGGAAGAGCAGCTCCAACGCCTGCCGCTTGGCCTCCCAGACCGCGTCGTAGTCGATCAGGTCCTGGTTCTCCGGCCGCAGGTCGCGGATGAGCTGCCGGGTGCGCGGGCAGGCCTGGAGGAACTCGGCCGTGTCCGTGACGCGCAGGTACAGCGGGTTCGCGAAGCGGCGGGTCGTCGGCGAGTACGGCGAGCGTTCGACGGGGTGCGTCGGCGCGGGCGCCTGCACGGGGTTGACCAGCACGACGCCGGCGTCGAGTTCCAGCGAGGACCGGCGGGCGATCGTGGCGAGGTCGGCGAAGTCGCCCATCCCCCACGAGTCGTTCGACCGGGCCGCGTAGAGCTGGAGCATCCAGCCCCAGGTGTGCGGGACGTCCGGCAGCGTGCGCGGCGCGACGGCGAGCGTGACGGTCTGCTCCCCGGTGACGACGCGGTGCCAGCCGAGCGGGACCGAGTCGGGCAGGTGCCGTTCGACGGTGAACGACTCGCCGTTCTCCAGCTCGACCGTCGCCGGCCCGCGCAGGTCGTACGTCTCGTACTCGCGGATCACGATGGTGGGGGGCAGCGTTCGTTCGGCGCGCCGTTGCTCGACGAGGGCCAGTTCGCGCGCGATCGCGTCCTCAGTGGACGCGTCGACGCCGAACTGCGCCAACACCTTGACGACGACCTCGGTGTCGACGGTGACCTCTTGCTGGTCCGCGTTCTCGTACCGAGTGGCGACGCCCCAAGCGTCCGCCAGCCGCGCCAACTGCTCCACAACTACAAGCTATGTCACACCCCGGTCCGCATTACCAGAGCAAATGGACCCTGGTCACCCGAAGGGTGCAGGCCGGTCGAGACGCCTACACAGAGATGCATTTCATTAGACATCCGATGGATCGCCTGGAATGGCCGCGACGGCCTCCACCTCGACCAGGAAATCGGGCCCGAACAACGCGGCCACCTGAACCAGCGTGCTGGCCGGGTTGCGCACTTCTCCGAGCGCGGGCCGCAGGATTTCGTCACGGACGTCGCGAATGGTCTGCACCTCGGACGCGTCGAGCACGAACCAGGTGAACTTGACGACATCCGACCAGTCGGCGCCCAAACCTCGCAGGACGTGATGAAGATTGCTCAGCGCCTGCCTGGTCTGCGCGGCCAGGTCGTCCACGCCGACCACGCAGCCCGCCGCGTCGACGGCGACCTGACCGGAGATGAACGCGAGCTTGCCGGTGACCGTGACGGCGTGCGCGTAGCCGGGCGTCGTGGGGAGGTCGGGCAGTTCGGTGAGGCGCTCTGCGGCGGGCATGACGGCCACACTACTTCGGGCAGGTGGAACGCATCGTGCCGCGAAGGGCCACTGAGCTACGCACCTCGGCAGATCGCTCAAGGGCGACACGACCCGTACCCGTCCACGGCACTTGGAGAGCACCTTCGCACCGTGCCGGCAGCGAACCCACGTCGGCGAACTGGTCGCGCTGCCCGACGGCGACGAGCCCGGCCGGCTGCGGTTCGTCAGCTCGCGGGCCCGCTCGAGTTCCTGACCACCAGCCGCAGCGGGTGCTCGGCCGGTTCGACCTCGCCGCCCCTGATCACCGTGAACAGGTCGGCGACCGCCCGTTCCCCCTGTTCCTTCGCGGCGCCCTCGACGGCGGTCAGCCCGACCACGCGGGTGAGCTCCTGCCCGTCCAGCGACACGATCGACACCTCCTCCGGCACCGCGCGCCCGTCCCGCTGCATGCGCAGGAAGATCCCCACGGCCGCGGCGCCGTTCGAGCTGATCACCGCGGTCGGCAGCCGTTCGCCGTCGAGCAGCACGTCGACCACCTGCTCGCCGCCGTCCACCGTGGGCGAGCACCACACCGTCCACTCCGGACGGACGTCGAGGCCGGCCTCGGCCAGGATCTCGTCGTACGACTCGTCCACACCGTCCGAAAGCACCAGTGCCACGTCCCGATGGCCGAGCGTGCGCAGGTGCGTCACGGCGGTCCGCAACGCGTGCCGCAGGTCCGTGTCGTCCACGGTGATGTGCGGGACCTCCAACGTCTCCAGCGCCGTCTGCTCCCCTTCGGACAAGGACATCGACAGCAGCAGCACACCGTCCACCCGGCGTCCCAGAGGCAGTTCCTCGAAGAACTTCGCCCGTGCCGCGGCGTCACCGAGGACGTACAGCAGCACGTCGTACCCGGCCTGCCGCAGCGCGCCCTCCGCGCCCGCGAGCACGGGGCTGACCTCGGCCGTGAGCACCGCGATCGCGTACCGGCGGCCACCGGCCAAAGAGGAGGCGTCGCGCGCGATCGCGTACTTCATCCGGCGCGCGATCTCGCTCACGTGCTGCCGCGTCGCCTCGGACACGCCCGGTTCGCCACGCAGGGCGCGCGATACGGTCGCAGCGGACACCCCTGCGGCCTTGGCCACGTCGGACATGCTGGTCACGGCCCGAGCGTATTGGAGATCCATGAAGCCCGGCGACCTCGCCCCCGACTTCACCCTGCCCGACCAGGACGGCACCCCGCGCACGCTGTCCGCGTTGCTGGAGAACGGGCCCGTCGTGCTGTTCTTCTACCCCGCCGCGATGACGTCCGGCTGCACCGCGCAGAGCTGCCACTTCCGCGACCTCGCCCGGGAGTTCGCCGAGGCCGGGGCGCAGCGCGTCGGCATCTCGATGGACGACGTGGCGAAGCAGAAGCAGTTCGCGGACGTGAACGGCTTCGACTACCCGCTGCTCTCCGACGTCGACGGGGCGGTGGCCGACGGGTTCGGGGTGAAGCGGCGGTTCGGCATCACGCCGGTCAAGCGGCACACGTTCGTGATCGGCACGGACCGCGAGATCATCGAGGTGGTCAAGAGCGAGTTCTCGATGAACTCCCACGCGGACAAGGCCCTGGAAGCGCTCAGGAGTCGGTGATCGTCAGGACGCCGTAGGGCCCGGACGCCTTGCCGTCGCGGACGGCCACGCCTTCGATCGTGTACTTGCCGTACACCTCGGCCCCGTCCGCGCCGGCGACCACCGTGAGCGTCACGGGTTTCGCCTTCCCGGCGGCCACGCTGATCGTGGTCGTCCACGGCAGGGTCACGTTCATCTCGGTCTGCACGGAGGAACCGGCGGTCGCGGTGATGGTGAACGCCTTGCCGGTGCCGGTCACCTCGAACACGACGACCTGCCCGGCCGGCGCGGCGGGCGACGACACCGGGACGAGCGACACCTCCGTGACGTCCGGTTCGGCGAACTCCCGCGCCGACTCGAACGCCTGGCCGCCGTAGAGCGCCGCCAGGACGGCGACGAGCGCGACGACGAGGAACGCGATCCACGGACCCTTCCGAGACTTGCGGACCTCGTGCAACGGCGGCGCGAGCCCGTACTCCGGTGGCTGGTGCGACATGATGACCCCCTCGTCCAGGACGTCGATCATGCCCGGCCCGTCGTTACCGCAAGCCGGCCAGCACGAAGTCGGCGATCTCCCCGGCCAGTCGCGCCGGTGTCTTCTGGCCGTCCGGGCGGAACCACATCGGCAGCTGGTTCACGACTCCCAGCGCGATCCGCACGACCGTGTCCGCGGGCACCTGCGAGCTGAACTCGCCGTCGGCCTGGCCCTTCTCCACGACCGCGAGGAACGTCTCGTGGTAGCGGCGGCGTTCGGCGCGGAAGTCGGCCATCCGGTCCTCGCCGAGCCGGTGCAGCTCGCGGACGAACACCGCCGTCTCGTCGACCCGCTCGGCCGTCGAGACGACGAGGGACGCCAGGATCTCGCGGATCGTCTCGCCCGCGGGCAGGCCGAGGGCGATGATCCGGTCCATGTCGGCGGCCTGGGACGTGATCAGCAGCCGGTAGATCTCGAACAGCAGGTCGTCCTTGGCGCGGAAGTAGTGGTACAGCGCGCCTTTGGTGATGCCGGCGGCGTTGACGATCTCCTGCACCGAGGTCGCGTCGTAGCCCTGCGACGCGAACAGCCGCACGGCCGTGTCGATGATCTTCTGCTCGGTCGCGCCGGCCACGGTCACCTCTTCGGTGCCAGCGCGCGCACCTGCTCGACCTGGTCACCGCCGGTCGGGAGGAGCGCGATGATCGGGGTGTCGACGCCGTTCGCCTGGTACTCGGCCACGCGATCGCGGCACTGGTCGAGCGAGCCGTGCACGACCAGGGCGTCCACGACCTCGTCCGGGATGGCCTTCGAGGCGGCCTTGCGGTCGCCCGCCGCCCACGCCTCGTGCATCGGGCGCAGCACGTCGCCGCGGCCGAGCCAGTCGTGGAACGCCGCGTAGGCGGGCACGGTCAGGTAGGTGCTGATCAGCATGCGGCCCAGGGCCCTCGCGGCGTCGGCGTCCTCGGTCGGGCAGACGAAGATCCGGGCGGCGAGTTCGGCGTCGCCCAGCTCCGAACGCACCCGGGTGACGTCGGAGGCGGCGAGCCAGTTCGTGATGGCGCCGTCGGCCTCGCGTCCGGCCAGGCGCAGCATGTTCGGGCGCAGCGCGGCGAGCATGATCGGCACCCGCTCGGCGGGCGGGCGCTCGAGCTTGAAGCCCTTCACGGAGAACGTGTCGTAGTCGGCGCTGACCTTCTCCCCCGCCAGCGCGGCCTTGAGGAACCGGAGGGTGTCGCGGGTGCGCTTGAACGGCTCCTCGAACGGGATCGCGTTCCAGCGCTGCACGATCGCGGGCGAGGACGAGCCGATGCCCAGCACGAACCGCCCGCCGGTCACCTCGGCGAGCGTCGCGGCGGTCATCGCCAGGGTCGCCGGTCCACGGGTGTAGACGGGGGCGATCGCCGGGCCGAACCGCAGCTCGTCCGACCACTGCGCGGCCAGGGCGAGCGGCGTGAACGCGTCGGTGCCGGTCGTCTCGGCCGACCACACGTCCGTGTAGCCGAGCCCGGCGAGCTCGGACACCAGCGCGCGGTGCTCCAGCACCGGCACACCGATCAGCGGCAGCGTGATACCCCAACGAGCCATGAACGCCTCCAAGCTTGACTTGGAGTGCACCCTACCGACCGGTCGGTATGCTCACAACCTCACTTCTTGCGGGCCATGGTCAGGCCGTCCGCGATCGGCACCAGCACCGACTCGACGCGCGAGTCGGTGCGCACGAACCTGTTGAAGGCGTCGATCGCGGCGGCGTTGCCCTCCGGCTGCTCGTCGGCCGCCTCGCCGTAGTAGAGCGTGTTGTCGGCGAGCAGCAGTCCGCCCTGCCGCACGCGGGGCACGAGCAGGTCCCAGTAGTGCACGTACCCGACCTTGTCCGCGTCGATGAACACCAGGTCGATCACCGGTTCCTCGGGCAGCGCGGCCAGGGTCTGCGCGGCCGGGCCGATCCTCAGGTCGATCTTGTCCCGCACGCCCGCCGCCTGCCACGCCTCCTCGGCGATGACGGTCCACTCGGTCGAGAGGTCGCAGGTGACGACCTTGCCGGACGGGGGGAGCGCCTGCGCGAACGCCAGCGTGGAGTACCCGGTGTAGGTGCCGACCTCGACCACGGTCTGCGCGCCGGTCAGCTTGACCAGCAGGGACAGCAGCACCGCCTGCTCGTGCGGGATCTGCATCTCCGCCGAGTCGCCGAGCTCGGCGGTGCGGGCGATCAGCTTCTCCTGCACGGCGGTCGGCTGACCTGCCTGTTCACGCACGTAGCGGTAGATCTGCGGGGTCATGACCACGGTCTTGAAGTCGTTCACGCGCGGCCTTCTCTCATAGTCGGGTGGTGAACGTCCTGAGTGTCTCTCCGCACTCGGGGTTCAGCGGGTGTTCCACCAGGTCCTGGCCGATCGCGGACAGAATCGCGGCCCGATGCGCGCGGTAGCGGCTGTCGCACACGTTCTCGCGGCTGACCAGGAAGAACTCGTCGAACCTCGCGCGCTCGTCGTCGGTGGTCGACATGCGTGCCCGCCCCGCCTCCCGCAGCAGCGACGGGCCGCCAGGGACGAGTCTGCGCATTACCTCGATGTGCGCCATCTGGTTCGCCTTGCTCGCGGAGAAGAGCGGTTCGGCCGCCACGGGTCCCAGAGCGGCACGCGCCCGGCGCAACTTCCCGGGCAGTGGCTCGTAGTCACGCGCCCACTTCCCGCTGAACGCCGGGTCGAACGTCACCATCATCGGCCGGATGACGTCCTCGTACACCTCACGGGAACAACTGCCCGAATAGGCGAGCATCACCGAGTACGCGTCGTATCCAAGCGCAGCGAGGCGCACTGACCGCGAATCCGGCTCACGTATCAACCGATCGAGTGAATCCGAAAGAAACTTCCAGACGAGAAACGCTCCCTGGTGCCCCAGGAACCACCGGTGCACGGCCCGCTCGACCGGATCGCCCGGCGTGCTGATGGTGATGGGAGTGCGAAAACAGCCGCTCGTGCACGGGATCAGGTCGACGTCCGGCATCGGCAGCCGCAGGACGGGCAGGTCCACCCAGGCGTGACCCCAGGTGGAGACGCAGGCGGGTGCGCTCATCGTTGACCCTCCACTTCGGACACGAGCTGGTCCAGGACGTCCGCCACCCGGCCGAGCGTCACGTCGAGGGGCCGGTCCTGCACGATCGGCGGCACCTCGGCGGCGAGCGCGTCGAACACCGCGGCGAGCCTCGGTGCCTGCGGACGGCGCGCGCCGACGTGCACGGCCTGGCGCAGGCCGACGGCGAGCGCGGCGTGCAGGTAGCGCAGGAGCTTCGCCTGGTCGAGCGCGGTGAGGGCGGCCTGCGTGCCGAACGGGACGACGTCCTGGTTGTGCAGGTTGGTCGGGAGGCTCTGGGTCGACGCGGGCGCGGCGGCCCTGCGCATCGCCGCGACGGTGGCGGTGGTGCACAGCTGGACGCCCTGGATCGCGTGGTGCCGGCCGGGGGCGGGGCTCAGCATCGGCGGCAACCCGTTGGTGCGGTGGGGGTCCACCAGCAGGTCGAGCTGGCGTTCGGCCAGGTTGCCCAGCTGCACGAGGGCGACGTTGAGCTGGTCGGCGGCGAAGGCGCTGGGCTGGCCGAAGAAGTTGCCGCCGTGCACGACCTCGCCGGTCTCCGGGAAGAACAGCGGGTTGTCGCTCACGCCGTTGAGATCGCGGCGCACGACCTCGTCCGCGTGCCGCACGCTCGTGCCGGCCGCGCCGATCAGCTGAGGCGTGCACCGGATGCTGTAAGGCTCTTGCAGGGGACGGTTTCCCGACGGCGTGCTGCCGGCAAGCCATGACCTGATGGACGCACCCGTTTCAGCGACGTCCGGATGCCCGAACGCCGCCAGTAGTCCAACCGACGTGAACTCGGTGCCGCAGCCGAGCACGTCGGTCATCAAGGCGGACAACAGTTCCGCGGTGCGGCGCGCGCGAACCGACTGCGCCACAGCGAGTCCGAGAACGGCCGCCGTGACGGACACCCCGTTGACCAACGCGAGCGCGTCGCGGCCGTCGAGAACGATCTTCGGCAGGCCCGCTCGTGTGAGCGCTTCCCCGGCAGGCAGGAGCTGATCACCGAAGAACGCGTTCCCGTCACCGCGCAACGCATGGGCCACATAGGCCAGTGGTTGTAGATCACCGCTCGCACCGACTGACCCCAAACGTGGTACTGCTGGGGCGAATGCGGTGTCCAGCATGGCAGTCAGCGAGTCCATGACCTGCTCGGACACTCCGGATCGCCCTTGCCCCAAGGAGAACAGCCGCGCGAGCACGGCGGCACGGGCGACGGCGGGCGGCAGCAGTTCACCGTGACCGACGATGTGGTGCAGGATGGTGTTGTCGCTCTGCCCGGCACCGTCCGAACGGCCCTCGAACTCGACCATCGGGCCGAAACCCGTTGTGACACCGTAGATGGAGCGTCCGGACGTGCTCACTTCGAGCACGAACTCGCGACAGCGTGCGACCCGCTCGCGCACCTGTGCGGGAAGTTCGACGTGCAGCGGATCGCGGGCCAGTTCGAGGTGGGAGGGTTCGAGGTGTACCGCCAGAGTCAAGGCAGCAGAAGAAGTTCCGACAGGCACGACGCCTCCTGAAGGGTTATGGGGGGAGCCACTCGCGACGATCCCCGTTGACCGGTCGGAGAGGAAGAGCCTTATGTACGCAGTGGGTGAGGAAAAATCTCTCAACGGTGCGCGGGCGTGATCAAGCCACCGGAGAGGTGATCGAACTCTCCGCTCACGATTCGGGCCAAAAGATCGGCGGACTGCTCCACCGGGGTGAACCTGCCCGCGGCGCGCTGAGATCTCGCCCACGTCGAGATGCGTTGCTGGTGCGGGTCATCGGATTCCATGTCGGCGCCGCGGCGCATCAGGCCGATGTCGACCATCCCCGGGTCGTAGCTCAGCACGGCGATCGGGCGGTGCTTGAGTTCGACCGCGAGGTTTTCAGTCAGCTTGATCACGGCCGCCTTCGACACGGAGTACGCCGTGACGTAAGGCCATCGGTGCACACCGGCGTTGCTGATCACGTTGATGATCCGGCCGCTCGACATGGTGCGGATCGCGGCGTTGGCGGCGAACGCGGTGCCGCGCAGGTTCACCTCGAACGTGCGCCACCAGTCGGTCTCGTCGACCTCCCACGTCGGACCGACCGGGCCGCCGAGCGCGCCGTTGTTGACCAGGACGTCGATGTTTCCGAGGCTCTCGACGAGCTTCCCGGTCGCGTGCGGGTCGCCCAGGTCCGCGACGTGCGTCTCGACGTCCACTCCCCTGGCCCTGAAGTCCGCTCCGGCCCGGTCGAGCGCCTGCTCGTCGCGTCCGGTGATGACGAGCTGATGTCCTTGCGCGCCAAGGGCCTCGCAGAACGCCCTGCCCAGCTCCTTGGCTCCGCCCGTGACCAGAACCCTCACCGGTCGGAGTTCTTGAGCAGGCGACGGAGGATCTTGCCGGACACGGACCTCGGTATCTCTCGCACGAACTCAACCTGGCGGATCTTCTTGTAGGGCGCCACCTCCGCCGCCACGTAGATCATCAACTCGTCCGCCGTGACGTCGCCTTCCGTGACCACGAAGGCCTTCGGGATCTCGCCGTTAACCCGATCGGGCGCACCGATCACGGCTGCGTCCCGCACCTCGGGATGCCGGCGCAGCACGGCCTCCAGCTCCGCTGGTGCGACCTGGTAACCCTTGTACTTGATCATTTCCTTGATGCGGTCCACCACGTGGAACCGGCCGTTGTGGACTCGCACCAGGTCACCGGTGCGCAACCAGCCGTCCACGAACGCCTCGGCCGTCGCCCGCTCGTCGTTCAGGTAGCCGTCCATGACCTGCGGGCCGCGGATCAGCAACTCGCCTTCCTCGGCGTCCACATCCGTGCCGGGCGCGACGATCCGCGCCTCCGTACCGGGACAGAGCACGCCGACGCTCGCCGGGTCCGATTCCACGTCACCGTCGAATGTCTGGTGGGTACCACCGGCTTCGGTGAGTCCGTAGCCCTGCCGCAGCGGCGCTCCGAACTTGCGCTCGGCCCGTTCGCGGACGTCCTCGTCGAGCGGCGCGGCCCCGCACAGCACGAGCCTGAGGTGGAGTTCCGGTACCGGTTCGTCGTGCTCGGCGACGGCGGCCGCGAGCGGTGGCACCAGAAACGCCCGTGTGACGCGATGATCCGAGAGCCGTTGCAGGTACGTCCTCGTGTCGCTGCGGGGCATCGTGACGAGCTTGGCGCCGCCGAGCAGCCCGGAGTTGAGGATGATCGCGAAGCCGTAGACGTGGAAGAACGGCAGGTTCGCGGCGAGCACGTCGGTGGCGTCGATGCGCCAGCCGGGCCGGTGCTGCTCCAGGTTCGCGACGAGCGCCCGGTGGCTGAGCCTGACCGCTTTCGTCAGACCCGTTGTGCCACTGGAGAAAAGCACGACCGCCGTGGCGTCGGGGTTTCCCGGTGGGAGCGAATCGACGTCGCCCTCGGGCAGGTCGTCGAGGTCGAGCGTCAGCCTGACGCCCGCGAGTTCCTTGAGCCGCGCGACTTCCGGCGGCGTCAGCACCGGGTTGATGAGCGCGGCCGTCGCGCCCGCGGCCATGATCGCGTGCAGCCCGACGGCGAACCGCGGCCGGTTCGGACTGACGAGCGCGACCGTGTCGCCCGGCCTGATCCCTTGGCGGACAAGGCCTTTGGCTGTCCTGCGGACCTGGTGGGCGAGCTGGGCGTAGGTGAGCGACTCGCCCGTGACGGCGTCGACGAGGGCGAGTTCGTCGTTGTGCCGTGCGTGTTCCAGCACGTGCTCGGGGACAGTGCGGTCAGGAATTGCCACCGCCGGCAGGGGGCTGCGGTAGATCACTGGCGCGACTCCGGTCTCGACGCCGCCGAGCCTCATGCCCGGCGGCGTCTTCGGAGAGTATTCGCACTTTCCGTGATCGTGTCGGCGTTCTTACAGACTCACGCCGCGCTCGGCCAGCCACCCCACGGGGTTGATCTTCTGCCCGCCCTGCGCCCACACCTCGAAGTGCACGTGCGGCCCGGTCGACTGACCGCGGTTGCCGATCGTCGCGATCTGCTGCCCGGCCTTCACCTGCGCGCCCTGCGGCACGTCGATGGTGTTCATGTGCCCGTAGACCGTGATCGTGCCGTCGGCGTGCTGGATCCGCACCCACAACCCGAACCCGGACGCGGGCCCGGCCTCGACCACGGTGCCGTCCATGACGGAGACGATCGGCGTGCCGATGGCGTTCGCGATGTCGATGCCGTTGTGGCTCGTACCCCACCGCGCGCCGAACCCGGACGTGAACGAGCCCTGGGCGGGCCTGACGCACTTGGGCCGCTTGGCTTCCTCTTCGGCGGCCTTGCGCGCCGCCTCGGCCTTCTCGGCCTCGACGCGCTTGACGTAGGAGGCCTCGGCGGACTTGAGCGCTTCCTTGACGTGGAACTGGGCCTGGATCTGCTCGGCCTGCAGCAGCTTGCGCGTCTCGGAGCCGGTGTCGACGGAGTGGATCGTCTGCGGGGCTTCCGCCTGCTCCTGCGCGGTCATCGCCGCCGCGAGGTTCTTCGTGGCCGCTACGGGGACGATGCGGTCCATCGGGGTGACGCTGGTGGTCGCCTGAGCGAACCCGGCGCCGGCCAGTGCGCCTGCGGCGACGACCGCCGCTACGGCCTTCTTGCGGTCCAGGTCGACTCTGGCGAGGACGTCCACCAGCTGACCCGTCGCACGACGATGCCGTGCCAAACCTGCCTCCATGCACTCGGGGGAGTTCGGCTAACCGCGCTTCGCCTGGCGTCGGGGGGCCTGGCTGCGGGCTTCGGGGGCCCGGTGGTGGAACTGGACCGCTTCGGGGGCGGGTCCGTGTCCTTGCGGTTATCGAACCGTGACATGCGGCGCAGAACGTAACCTCGCGTCACCGAGCTGAGCAAGCCATCTGGGTGTTCAGGTGATTAGGCCCACTGCTGTTCACTCTGAGTGATTGATCCGTGCCCCGGGTTGATAACGGGCTTTGGACCAATGCCGCTCGTGGTGTTTGTACTGGTCAGTCGCTTTATCGTGAAAGGTTTACGGCCGGGTTCCGGGCAGGTGGCGGTCACGGTGGGTGGGTGTTGCATTTGGGCGCAAAGACTTCGTTCTCGGCGAGCCGTTGGTCCCGCCCATGACAAAGGGCCGCCGAACGCGCGTGGCGTTCGGCGGCCCCTTCGGCCGTGCGGTGCTGCTTACTTGTAGCGGGCGGCTGCCGGCGGCAGCGCTGCCACGTCCAGGCCCTCGTGGAGCACCTTCATGGTGTTGAACCACGTCGGGGCAGCGCCCTGGCCGCCGTAGACGCCGTTGCGGCTGCCCGGGCAGAGCTGGATCCTCGGGTTGGCGCAGATGACCTGCGGGTTGTTGCCGTCGGCGTAGGTCATGGCCGCGCCCGCGTACTGCGGGGTCGCGCCCAGGAAAGCAACCGACTTGTGCTCTTCGGTGGTGCCCGTCTTACCGATGGTCGGGCGGGTCCAGCCGGCGGCCCTGGCGGCGTCGGCCGCGGTGCCGCCGGAGATCGTGTCGTGGGACATGCCCTGGGCCAGGGAGGCGGCCAGGTCCGGGTTCACCGCTTCCTCGCAGGGCTTCTCCTTCAGCGGGATCGGCTTGCCGTAGCGGTCGATCACCTGTTCCACCGGCGTCGGCGGGCACCAGGTGCCCTTCGAGACGATGGTGGCGGCCACGTTCGCCAGTTCCAGCACGCTCGTGGCGCCGGGGCCGAGGGTGTAGGAACCCGCGTTGTTCTGCTTCGTCCAGTCGCCCTGGGACGGACCGTTCGACTTGTCCGACTTCAGGGGCTCGCCGGAGCGGTTCGAGCCCTGCAGGGTCTCGCGCATGCCCAGGCGGTACGCCATGTCGACGACGTTGTTGAGGCCCGCCTTCTCCTGCAGGATGACGAACCCGGTGTTGGGCGACTGGGCGAGGGCCTGCGTCAGCGTCATCTTCTCGCCGTAGTTGCCCGCGTTCTCGACCTTCCAGGGCGCGCCGCCGTTGGGGTAGACCCTGGAGTAGTAGACCTTCGGGACGTCCATCGGCTTGTCGATCCCGATGACGTTGCGCTCGAGCGCCGCGGCGGCGGTGAAGACCTTGTTGACCGAGCCGGGGCCGAACGGCAGCACCTCGGCGGGAACGGGGCGGGCGACCTGGCCGAGTTCGGCGTTGTTGCCGAAGTCGCGGGAGGCGACGAGGGCGCGCACGCGGTGCTTGTCGGTACCCGGCTGGACGACGGACATGACGTTCGAGACGCCGGGCTGCGTCTTCGGCACCTGCTGCTCGGCCGCTTCCTTGGCCGCCTTGGTGGCCTTCTGGTCGAGCGTGGTCTTGATCGTCAGGCCGCCGCGCTGCAGCTGCTTGTCGGTGATGCCCGCCTCGCGCAGGTAATCGAGGAGGTAGGAGCAGAAGAAGCCGTAGATCGGGCCGTCACCGGCGCCGACGCAGCCCTTCGGCAGGATCTGCAGGTCCGGGACGATCTCCAGGCCCGTCGCCTTGTACTCGTCGGCCTTCTTCTTGGCCTCGTTCTCGTCCGCGCCGAACGCGCCGTTCTCGCGCATCTTGTCGATCACGATGTTGCGCCGCTCCAGCGCCTTCTCGGGCGACGCGCCGGGGTTCAGCGACGACGGGCGGTTCGCGATCGCGGCGAGCAGCGCGGCCTGCGGGACCGTCAGCTTGTCGGCGGTGGTGCCGAAGTAGGCCTTCGCGGCCGCGCCGACGCCGTACGTCTGGTTGCCCAGCGGCACGATGTTCAGGTAGCCGGTGAGGATCTCGTCCTTGCTCATCTGCTGCTCGAGCTGCAACGCGACGCGCGCCTCGCGCATCTTGCGGCCGATCGTGGCCTCGGTGGCCTTCTCCCAGGCCTCCTGCTCGTTGTCGGCGCCGAGCACGAACGCCATGTAGTTCTTCACGTACTGCTGGGTGAGCGTCGACGCGCCCTGCGTCGCCCCACCGTCCACACCGGCCTTGGCGGCGGCACGGGCGATGCCCTGCCAGTCGACGCCCTGGTGCTCGTAGAACCGCTTGTCCTCAATGGCCAGGATCGCGAGCTTCATGGTGTCCGAGATGTCCTTGGACTCCAGCGGGATGCGGTACTGGTCGTACAGGTAGGCGATCGGGACGCCGTCCTTGTCCTGGATGGTGGTGACGAGAGGCAGCTCACCCTTCGCGAGATCACCGGACGTCTGGTCGACCGTGTCGGCCGCACGGTTGGACGCGAGCCCGAGACCTCCGACGAACGGGAACACCATCGCGGCGAGGAGCACGCCCGCCGTCAGGCACAACCCCAGCAACTTGACCAAGCCTGACGCGCGTGCGGCGAACAACCCGCAACTCCTTCCGAGCAAAACCCCAGAGACTCTCTACGTATTAAGTCGCGCGGGAGACCGGTTAGGTTGCGTCCGCTGATCGACTGTTTTCAACCTACCGGAGTAGCCGCAGGCCGATCGTCGGGCTGGCCCTGCGCACCTCGACGCCCGCGTGATCGGGCAGCAGGTCGTCGAGGAACCCGTAACGCGACAGCTCTTCGTCGGGCCGCCTGCTCACCGTTCGCCACCACACGGCGATGTCCCCCCAGCCGGGAGCGGACAGGGAGCCTCCGAAGTGCTGCACGGACAGCGCGGCGCACAGGTTCGCGAACCGCACCCGGTGTTCGAGCGGCCACCCGGCCAGAGTGCCCATCACGAACCCGGCGCCAAACACGTCACCGGCACCCGTCGCGTCGAGCGGGGCGACGTTGAGGCCCGGCACGTCCACGCACTCGCCGGTCGCGCTGTCGACGGCGACCGCTCCCCCGCCGCCGCGTGTGACGACCACCACGGGCACGTGCTCGGCGAGCTTGCGCGCGGCGGCCTCCGGGGTGTCGGTGCGGGTGTAGCCCTGTGCCTCCACGTGGTTCGGGAGGAACACGTCATAGCCGTCGAGCCGGCGCAGCAGTTCGGGTGACCACGCGCCGGTGCGGTCCCAGCCGATGTCGGCGAAGAGCTTCGCCCCGTTCTGCTTGGCCGTGCGCACCCATTGCTCGTCTTCTGCCTGGATGTGCACAAAACACGCTTTGGCCGACGGCGGCGGCGCGAAGAGGTCATCAGCCGTGATGGGTGCCTTGTGCCCGTGCGTGACCATGCTGCGGTCGTGTTCCATCGCCATGCTGACCGTCACCGGCGAGTGCCAGCCGTAGAAGCGACGGCAGTAGGAGAGGTCGACGCCCTCCTGGTCCGCGAGCACGTCCCAGCAGAAGTCGCCGTACGCGTCCTCCCCGAACGCGGCGGCGAGCGCCGTCTTCAGCTCGAGCCTGCGCAACGCCACCGCGAGGTTCGCGATGCCGCCGGGGCACGACCCGAGCCCCTCGGACCACACCTCGGTGCCGGGGGCCGGTGGGCGCGGCAGGCCGGTGAAGATGATGTCGAGGAACACGGTGCCGGTCAGCAGCACGTCGAAGGCGGTGTCCTGATCAGCCATGCGTAAACCTTGCCACCCGTGGACCGTGATCATGCGTTAGAAACGGCGCATGGGGGTCACACTCAGGAAAAACGCGCAGTTCCAGCTGCTCTGGTTCGGCGGCGCCGTCTCACAGCTCGGCACGACGATCACCACGCTGGCGATGCCGCTGCTGGTCGTCGCGCTGACCGGCTCGTACCTGCTGCCCGGCGTGATCGCGGGCGCGCGGGCCGCCGCTCTGCTGCTGACGCTGATGCCGGCGGGCGTGTGGGTGGACCGCTGGGACCGCCGCCGGACCCTGGTGTGGAGCCAGTCCGTGCAAGCCGCCGTCGCGGCGCTGCTGGCCGCCGCCATCCTCACCGGTCACTCCTGTCTGTTCGTGTTCGTGGTTCTGGCGGTCGTCGACGGCGTTTGCACGGCGTTCGCGAGCCCGGCCCGCACCAGCGCGATCCAGGCCGTCGTGCCGCCGGAGCAACTCACCCACGCGTACGCCCAGGAGGAGGCGCGCGGTCACGCGGCACGGGTGGCGGGGCCGCCGCTCGGGGCGTTGCTCATGGCCGCCGGGCGCTCGCTCCCGTTCGTGGTGGACGCGCTCACCTACGCCGTCGCCGCGGCCTGTGCCTGGTTCGCGAAGATCCCCGCCCGCACCGCGGCGAAACCCCGCCAACGCATGCGGCACGACCTGAAGGACGCGGGCCGCTGGTTGTGGCGGCAGACCGGCCTGCGCAACCTCACGGTCGTCTTCCTGGTGCTGAACCTGCTCGGCGGCGCGTCGATGCTGCCGGTGTTCGCCCTGGTAGCGGACCGCGGCGGCAGCAGCCTCGACACCGGCCTGGTGATCGCGGGCATCGGCGTCGGCGGCGTCCTCGGTTCGCTGCTCGCGCCCAGGGTCACGCTCGCGCCCGGCCCGCTGATGATCGCCGTGCTGACCGTGTTCGGCGTCTGCACCCTCGCCATGGCGCTGCCGTTCGGCGTGTTCTGGCCGTTCGTGCCGCTGGCGGTCACCGCGGTCGTCACGCCGTTGATCAACGTGTCGGTGTCCGCGGTGCAGTCGGTGCTGGTGCCCCCGGACATGATGGGACGCCTGGACGCGGTCTCCACGCTCGCCGCGCGGGTGCTGACCCCGGTCTCGCCCGCGCTGGGCGGGTTCCTGGCCGGCACGGTGGGTGGCGCGGCCGCCCTGCTCGCGTTCGGCGCGTTGATCCTCGTGACGGCGCTGGTGGCCGCGTTCACGGAGCTGAGCACCTCCGCTCGGAGCGAGCTCCCGCACGAGAGCGGGAGGTGATCAGCCCTCCTCGGCGATCATCTCCCGCATCCGGTTGAGCGCCCGGTGCTGCGCCACCCGCACGGCACCGGGGGTGGACGCGACGGCCAGCGCGACCTCCTCGGCGGACAGGCCCACGGCCACCCGCAGCACGAGGATCTCGCGCTGGCGGGCCGGCAGCTTGTGCAGCAGGCGCGTGACCTGGGCGAGCATCTCGCCGTTGACCGCGTGCTGTTCGGGACCGGCTTCCAGCGACGGGCAGTCCGGCAGTTCCGGCACGACCTCGGCGCGGTTGCGGACGGCGCGGCGGCGGGCGTCGGCCACCTTGTGCGCGGCGATGCCGTAGACGAACGCCAGGAACGAACCCGGTTCGTAGCGGTACTTCGACAGTGCGCCGAGGACGGCCACGCAGACCTCCTGCGCGATGTCCTCGGCCGACACCAGCGTGCGTTCGCGGCCGCCGACCCGTGCGCGGCAGTAGCGCACGATCAGCGGCTGGATGCGGCCGAGCAGGTGCTCGACCGCCCGTCTGTCTCCGGCCAGCGCGGCGTCGACGAGGTCGGTGAACTCGGCCTCGGCCAGCCACTGGTTGGTGACCGGTGCCTGGCTCGGCACCCGACGGCGCATGGGCACCGTTGGCTGGTTCCAGACCTCCTCGGGAGCGAGGACGTCGACACCGCCACCGGACCGCACGGCTGTGGGCATGACCATCCCGGCGACCTCCTCCACTACAGCGACACTAGGGGCTTCACTGAAGAAGAGACCGCAGCGAGCCGTTTGATACCGCCTGCTTCCAAGAGGACCACGAAGTCCAGTCGGGTGGGGGTACCAGCACCCTTTTGGGGCAGAAGGTGGTCCTAATGGCCCAGTCTTTCGGCCATGCCGAATTGCTGGACTCCCAGGTATCCGACCCGGAAACCGGCCTCCGAGTAGGCGAGGTAGAACTCCCACATCCGGCGGAACGTGTCGTCGAAGCCCAGGTCGCGGACCTCGTCCCAACGGGTGAGGAACGTGTCGCGCCAGCGCCGCAGGGTCTCGGCGTAGTCGAGGCCGAACGACCGCGACTCGACGATCTCGAGCCGGGTGTGGTCGCGCACCGACTCCTCGATCGACCGCACCGACGGGATGAGCCCGCCGGGGAAGATGTACTTGTGGATCCAGGTGTAGCTGGCCTTGCTCGCGATCATGCGGTCGTGCGGCATGGTGATCGCCTGGAGGCCGACGCGGCCGCCGGGGGCGAGCACGCGGTCGAGCATCGAGAAGTACTCGGGCCAGTACTCGGCACCGACCGCCTCGATCATCTCGACGCTGACGACGGCGTCGTACCGGCCGTGCTCCTCACGGTAGTCACGCAGCTCGACCGTCACCCGATCGTGGAGGCCGGCGTCCCTCACCCGGTCCAACGCCAGCTTGCGCTGTTCGGCGGAGATGGTCAGCGACGTGACGGTGGCGCCGCGCTGGGCGGCCCGGATGGCGAGCGCGCCCCAGCCCGTGCCGATCTCCAGCACACGGGAGCCGGAGCGGACGCCCGCGTAGTCGAGCACGCCGTCGATCTTGCGCAGCTGGGCGGTGTGCAGGTCGGTGTCCGCGCCCTCGAACAACGCCGACGAGTACGTCATCGTCTCGTCGAGGAACACCCCGAACAGCTCGTTCGACAGGTCGTAGTGCCGGTGGATGTTCTGCCGCGACCCGGCGACGTCGTTGACCTCGGTCTGCCTGCGCTCGGCGAGCCGGCGCAACCGCTGCAGGCCGGGTGGGATGAGCGTGGAGAGCCGGGCCGCGAACGCCGCGAGCACGCCCGCGAGGTCCTCGGCCTCCCAGTCGCCCACCATGTAGGCCTCGCCGAAGCCGATCTTGGCGTCCGCGCCGAGCCGGTGGAAGAACGCCTCGGGCCGCACCAGCCGCATGACCGGTCCGCCCGCGCCCCACGTGCGGCCGTCGGGCAGCTCGACGGTCACGGGCAACGAGCGCACGGCGTTGCGGAACAGCGACTCGGCGATCCGCGCGCGCATGGGCGAGCGTGGCGCCGTGAAGAGCCCAGGCCAGATGCCCTGGTTCGGACGGGGCAAGGACAACGTGCTCATCCATCACTCCTGGGGATGATCGGAATTCGCCTCAGGTAGAGGGCAATGCCATGACGGCGGATCAGCGCGGACACGCGCTGGGGCATCAGCGGACGGCGGAGCAGCATGCGCAGCCCCGAACTGCGCTCGCCCTTCATCGTCGCGCTGAAGGTCGTCTTCCCGTTCTGCCGCAACGCGATGGTCACGGACAGCTGGTTTCCCGGCTTGGGCATCTTCATCACGTAGTGCCCGTCGACTTCCAGGAACGGCGAGACGTAGAACTCCTTGTCCACCGACGCACGGCCCTGCGAGTCGGTGCGCAGCAGATAGCAATGCCGTCCGCCGTACGTGTTGTGCACTTCCGCGACCACGCACACGAGGTCGCCGGACGCGTCGTGGCACCAGTACACGGACAGCGGGTTGAAGACGTACCCGAGCACGCGCGCGTTGGCGAGCATCAGGACCTGCCCGCCGCCGAGGTCGATGTCGCGCTCGGCCAGCCACTCGTCGAGGTTCTCGCGGATGGTCTTCGCGGGCGACCCGAGGTGGTCGCGGGCCTCGAACTTCGCGAACGGCCGCGCCCACCACGGCAGGCTCGGTAACCCGTCCAGGTCGACCAGCCACATGTACGCGCGGTGGCTGAACGACCGGTCGATCAGTTCGCGGCGCTGGTGCGTGATGAGGACGTCGTAGATCACCAGTCGACCCCGAAGTGCCGGGCCGCGCGCACGCCGGACGCGCAGCCGTCCTCGTGGAAGCCCCACCCGTGGTACGCGCCGGCGTAGGCGGTGGACGAGGTGTTGATCTCGGGCAGACGGCGTTGCGCCGCAACGGAGTCGGGGGTGTAGATCGGGTGCTCGTAGACCATCTTCGCAAGCACGCGGTCGGGGTTCACGTCGTGCGGGTTGAGCGTGACGACGAAGTCGCGGTCGCCGCCGAGCCGCATCAGCCGGTTCATGTGGTAGCTGACGAGCACCTGGCCGTCGGCTTCCCGGCAGGCCCGCTTGTACAGGTTCCACGACGCCCGCGCGCCGCTCGTGCGCGGCAGGATGGAGGCGTCGGTGTGCAGCCACGTCTCGTTGCGCGAGTACTGGAACGCGCCGAGCACCTCCTTCTCCTCGCGCGTCGGGTCCGCGAGGAGCCCGAGCGCCTGGTCCGGGTGCGTGGCGATGACGACGTGGTCCGCCGTGTGCAGGACGTTGTTGTGATCGCGGATCTCGACGCCACCGCCGTTGCGCGTGACGGCCTTGACAGGGGTGCCGACGTGCACGGCGTTAAGGCCCTTCACGGCGCGTTCGACGTACGTGCGCGAGCCGCCGACGACGGTCTTCCACTGCGGCGTGCCGCCGATGGCGAGCATCCCGTGGTTCGCGAGGAACTCGAACAGGTACCACGCCGGGTACTTCATGCTCAGCGCCGCACCGGACGACCACACCGCGCTGACCAGCGGGATGATGAAGTGGTCGACGAAGTAGCGCGAGTACCCGCCGATCGCGAGGAACGCCCCGAGCGTGACGTCGTGCGCCTCCTCGTGGTCCAGGACGCGCTGCGCGTGCTTGTAGAACCGGGTGACCTCGGCGAGCATCCGCAGGTAGCGGCCGTTGGTGACGTTCGCCGACGTCGGGAACAACCCGGGCAGCTTCTTCGCGCCCGCGTACTCCAGCCCGCAGCCGTCGCAGCGCACGCTCATCGACATCTCGGAGTCCTGAGTGGACACGCCGAGCTCGCGGAAGAGCCTGATCAGGTTCGGGTAGGTCCGTTCGTTGTGGACGATGAACCCGGAGTCGACGGCGACCCCGCCGATGTCGTGCGTGTGCGCGTGCCCGCCGAGCCGGTCGTCGGCCTCGAACAACGTCACGTCGTGCCTGCGTTGCAACACGTATGCGGCCGTGAGCCCGGCAACCCCTGCTCCGATGACGGCGACCTCAGCCACGCGAGCCTCCCAAAGGCACGTCGAGGCCTCGCGGCGAGGCCTCCCGCATGGCATTCGCGATGTCGGGCGCCACCGGTTCGAGCCCGAGCTCACCGTGGACGAAAGACACGACGAGCCGGGTCCAGTCACGCGCCCGCTTGAGCATCGCGTGCCCGTCCCCGACGACGCTGAACCGCGCCACCCGGTCCGTGACGGTCTTGGCCTGCCGCGCGAACGCGAGCGACTTCGCCGGGTCGGTCATCCGCTCCTGGTCGCCGTGCGCGATGAGCAGCGCCTTGCCCCTCAACTGCTCGTACGGCTCGCCGGGCACCAACCACGGCGCGAGCGCGCACACGGCCACCACGCCCGGATGACCGGCCACGCGCAGTGCGGTCCGTCCGCCCATGGAGTGCCCCACGAGCACGATGGGCACGCCGGGGTGCTGTTCGGTGATCCGGTCGAGCGCCCACCGCGCGTCCTTGACGGGGTCGAGGCTCGGCGCGTTCCAGCCGCGCACCCGGTAGCGCAGGGTCCAGACCTCGACGCCGGGCGCGCGCAACGCCCTGGCCAGCGGCACCATCCTCAAGTAGGCGAGGTTGTGCCGCCGGACGGGTTCGAGGCCGTGTTCACGGCCGCCGTGCAGCACGAGCACAACGGCGTTCGTACCGCCCTGCGGTGTCGCGACGTCTACCTGCGGATGCACACTTGATGTTCGTGAGGCCACGCTTTTCGGCTCGGCCGTTGAGAGCCAGGTCACACCGGTAGGGTGCGAAAAGTGATCGAGCACATCAGCATCGAGACCGAGGCAGGCTCCTTCGACGCCATCGCGTCCGGCCCGGAGGACGGCCGCCCGGTGCTGCTGCTGCACGGGTTCCCCGAGGCCGCCCTCGAGTGGGAGCACCAGGTCGCGGTGCTCGGCGTGAACGGCTTCCGCGCCGTCGCCCCCGACCAGCGCGGCTACTCCCCCGGCGTGCGCCCGGAGCAGGCGTCCGAGTACACGGTCACGCACCTCGTCGGCGACGTGATCGCGATGGCCGACGCGCTGGGCTGGACGACGTTCGACCTGGTCGGCCACGACTGGGGCGGCGCCGTCGCGTGGTGGACCGCGATCGAACACCCCGAGAGGCTGCGCACGCTCACCGTGTTCTCCACGCCGCACCCCGGCGCGTTGAAGACGGCGCTGCAGACCGACGAGGACCAGGCCCTGCGCTCGCAGTACATGACGGACTGGCGCGAGCGCAGCACCGAGCGGCGGATGCTGGAGAACAACGGCCAGGTGCTCAAGCAGATGTTCGAGTGGAAGATCCGGCCCTCGCACCTCGACGAGTACCTGCAACGCCTCTCCGAACCGGGCGCGCTCACGGCGGCGCTGAACTGGTACCGGGCGGGCAAGCCGCACGGCGCCGCGGACAAGGTCAGCGTCAAGACCATGTACGTGTGGAGCACCGAGGACGTCGCGTTCGGGTCGACGGCGGCGTTCGAGACCGAGAAGTGGTGCACCGGGCCGTACCGGTTCGAGATGGTCGAGGACGTGAGCCACTGGATCCCCGAGGAGATCCCGGAGGCGGCTTCCTCGTTGATCCTGGAGAACCTCAACTAGCCTCAGAGCCATGCGCGTGGCCGGTCTGCTGCTCGCCGCGGGGGCCGGACGCCGGTTCGGCACCCCGAAGGCGCTCGTGTCGTTGCACGGCAAGCTCTTCGTGGACTCCGCCGCCGAACTGCTCAGAGCCGCCGGCTGCGACCCCGTCGTCGTGGTGCTCGGCGCACAGGCCGCTGACGTGCGTGAACAGGCCGTGCTCGCCGGAGTGGCCGTCGTCGACAACCCCGACTGGGCCACCGGCATGGGCTCGTCGTTGCGCACCGGCCTGCACGCCGTCGGCATGGCGGACGCGGTGGTCGTGCTGCCCGTGGACACCCCGGGCGTCACGGTCGAGGCGCTGCACCGGTTGATGGCGCTGGCCGAACCGAAGGCTCTCGCCCGTGCCACTTACGACGGCGAGATCGGGCATCCGGTGCTGATCGGCTCGGACCACTTCCCGGGCGTCGTGGCGTCGGCGGCGGGTGACCAGGGGGCGCGGGACTACCTGAAAGCCAACACCGTCCGCCTGGTCGACTGCGCTGACGTGGCGGACGGCGTGGACGTCGACAGGCCTCAGGACCTCACGCGGCACACCGGCGCCTAGGCTGTGACCATGCTCCTGGTCCACGGCGGGGAAGTCGCCGCCGACGCACCGGTTCCGCGCACGGGTGGGGTGCCGCTCGTCCCGGAGGGGTTCGCGTGGCCGCTGTGCCGCGAATGCGGCGGGGCCATGCAGTTCCTCGCACATCTGCCTCTCGACCTCGGCGCGGTCGCGGTGTTCCTGTGCCAGAACGACCCCGGCATGTGCGACGGCTGGGACGCCGCGGGCGGCGCCAACCGGGCCCTGCTGTTCGCCGGTCCGCTCTCGCCGGCCGTCGTCCCCGCCGAGGGGGTGGCGCTGCTCGACGCGGTGACCGCCCTGCGTCCGCACTCCGCCGACGAGCGGGACGAGGAGTCCGTTCTCGGGAAGCTGGGTGGTGAACCCGACTGGTGGCAACACGACGAGACGCCCGCCTGCCCGTCCTGCGCCACCCGCATGACGTTCACGGCCCAGCTCGAAGAGGGGCACGACCACTCGACCGCGATCAACTTCGGCGGCGGCGGCCGGGGTTACGTCTTCCACTGCAGGCCCTGCGGAGAAGCAGCGTTCGTCTGGCAGCGTTGACGGCCGCCGAGCTCGTCGCGGGTGCGCACCGCGCTCAAGGACGGGCGTGGACCGCCGCACGCGCGCAACCGCCGGCGACGACGAGCAGCGCGAGGGCCACCCACACCGGCCACAGCTCGGAGTAGGTGATCGCCAGCGCGATGTTCGTGGCGCCCGCCGCCGTGAAGACGGCGACCAGCACCACCCAGAAGTAGAAGTGCCGTCTGATCCAACCCACCCCCGTCCGCGGAAGTCCCTTCATCGCGCGTATCGAGGTTTGTGGTGCTCGGGTTACTGGTGAGGTCATCTGCAATCGGGTACTACTGACCCGCATGACGACCGACACCGTGACCGGGTCCGACTACGGCAACCTCGTGCGCACGCACCTCACGCGCGTGGAACAGCACAACGCGGCCGCTCTCGACGACGTGGCCGAACTCGTGCTGGCCGCCGTCCAGGCCGACGGCCTCCTCCTCACCGCGGGGGCGGGGCACTCGCTCGCGGCGGTCGCCGAGACCTTCTACCGCGCGGGCGGCCTCGCCTGCGTCCGCCCCGTCTACCACCCCGAACTGCTGCCGATGCACGGCGCGATCAGCAGCACGTCCGCCGAACGCCGGTCCGGCCTCGCGGCCGAGGTGCTGGGCGAGTCCGGGCTCGCGCCGCACGACGTGCTGTTCGTCTTCTCCACCTCGGGCGTCAACCACTACCCCGTCGAACTGGCCCAGCAGGCCGCGAGCAAGGGCTGCCCGGTCGTCGCCGTGACGTCGGTGGCGTCGAGCGCGCAGGCCCCGCGCCGCGCCGGCGTGACGCTGGCCGAGGTCGCGACGGTCGTGCTGGACAACCTGGTGCCGCCCGGCGACTCGACCTACCCCGCCGAGGCCCCGGTGACGGCGGCGATCTCCACGGTCGCGACGACGTTCCTGTGGAACCTGCTGATGGTGCGCCTGCACGACAAGGCGGCCGAGTCGGGTGTGCAACTGCCGCTGTGGCGCAGCGCGAACGTGGAGGGCGGCGACGCGGCGAACGCCGACATGCTGCGCCATTACCAAACCCGCGTTCCCCAGCTCGGATAGGTAGAAATCCTCAGTCGCCTGTCAGTCGTCCACCGTTAGTCTCCCACCGGGGAAGCACTCACCTGGGGGAAGAGAAACGGTGGAACAGAAGACGCGCAGATGGGTCCTGATCAGCGGCGCGCTCGCCACGACGGCCATCGTCGTCGTGGGGGGCGTGTTCCTGTGGTCGGGCAGCAGGAACGTCGTCGTCGTCGCCGACGACCTGCCGACGAAGGCGGCCGAGACGCCGGCGCAGGTGGCGTCGTCGTTCCTCACCAGGGCCATGTCGGGCCCGGCGAGCGCGGCGGTGTTCACCGACGCGCCGGAGGCGGCGACCAAGGCCCTGGAGGCCACCAGGACCGGCATGGGCAACTCGGCGTTCCGCGCCACGGTCTCGACGGTCGGCCCGACGCCGGCCGCTGACGACAACGCGACCGAGCTCGACGCGAGCCTCAGCTGGTCGATGCCGAGCGCCACGCCGCTGGCGTACGACGTGAAGATCCCGATGGTCCGCGTCGACGGTGCCTGGAAGGTCCACTGGGTGCCGACGATCGTGCACCCGCAGCTGACCGAAGGCGCCTTCCTGACGTTCCGCAAGGCGGTCGCGGAGGGCGCGCTGCTCGGCCGCGACGGCAGCCCGCTGACGCAGGGCACCATCCCGGACGGCCTGTACCAGACCATCACCGGCACGGTCGGCGACGTCGCGGGCGTCGACGGCTGGGAGGTCGGCATCACCGCGGGTGGCGCGTTCACCCGGCTGTTCGGCAAGGACGCGCAGCAGGGCCAGAAGATCACCGTCACCATCGACGCGGCCCGGCAGGCGAAGGCCCAGGCGGCGGTGGACGCGGTGCCGCAGGGCGCGGCGATCGTCGCGATCCAGCCCTCGACCGGCGAGATCCTGGCCGTGGCGCAGAACAAGGCGCTCGCGGGCACCAACCCGTTCGTCGGCCGCTACGCCCCCGGCTCGACGATGAAGATCATCACGGCCGCGGCGGCGATGAACGCGGGCCTGGTCCAGTCCGGCACCGCCGTGCCGTGCCCGGCCAAGGCGACCATCGGCACCCGCACGATCAGCAACGCGGGCTTCGGGCACGACAGCCTGCCGTTCCACACGGCGTTCGCGTTGTCGTGCAACACGACGTTCGGTGAGCTGGGCTCGAAGCTGGCGCCGAACGCGTTGCCGGACATGGCGAAGCGGTTCGGACTGGGTGCCGACTGGACGATCCCCGGCGCGGAGACCAACACCGGCAAGGTGCCCGCCGCGACCGGTGACCAGCAGGTGGAGAACAGCTTCGGGCAGGGCAACGTGATGGCGAGCCCGTTCGGCATGGCCGTGGTGGCCGCGACCGTGGCCTCCGGCCGGGCTCCCACGCCGACGCTGATGCGCGGCAAGGCGACCGAGGCGAACGACGTGGCGGCCGGTCCTCCCGCCGGGGTGCTGGCGCCGTTGCGGGCGATGATGCGCGAGGTCGTGACGTCCGGAACCGCGAAGCAGCTGGCCGGGATCCCCGGCCTGGCGGGCAAGACCGGCACCGCCGAGGCGGGTGGCGGCGACGAGCACGGCTGGTTCGTGGGCTACCAGAACGACGTGGCGTTCGCCGTTCTCGTCGAGAAGGGCGGCTCGTCGGCGAGCGCGCAGAACGCGGCGGCGGCGTTCCTCACGGGCTGACGTCGCGGGCTGGTTTCCTGCCGGGGACCAGCAGACCGCGGTGGAACGCTTCGGTGACCGCCGCGGCCCGGTCGCCCACCTCCAGCTTGGCGTAGATGTTGAGCAGGTGGGACTTCACGGTGGCCTCGGTGATGAACAGGCCTCGGGCGACGTCGCGGTTCGTCGCCCCGGCCGCGACGCACTCGAGCACCTCGAGTTCGCGCCGGCTGAGCACCGGGGCCGCTTCGGCGCGCACCCGTTTCATGAGGAGCGCGGCCGCTGCCGGGGCGAGCACGGCTTCGCCTCGCGCGGTGGCTTTCACGGCACGGACGAGCTCGTCGCGCGGGGCGTCCTTGAGCAGGTAGCCGGTGGCGCCGGCCTCGATCGCGGCCACGACGTCGGCGTCGTTGTCGTAGGTGGTGAGGACGAGCACGTGCGCGGTGCCGGCGAGTTCCCTGGTCGCGGCCAGGCCGTCGGTGCCGGGCATGCGCAGGTCCATCAACACGACGTCGGGCTGGAGCGCCCTGGTCTTGCGCACGGCCTCCGCGCCGTCCGCCGCCTCGCCGACGACCTCGAAGCCGGGGTCCTGGGCGAACATGCTGGTGAGACCGTCGCGGACGACGGGGTGGTCGTCGACGACCAGGACCTTGATCACCGCACCTCCAGCGGCACGCGGGCGGACACCCCGGTGCCGCCGCCGGGTTCCGACTCGATCTGCACGGTGCCCTTCAGACCTTCGATGCGTTGCCGCATCGCTTCGAGCCCGAAGCCGTTCGCGGGGATCTTGTCGAACCCGCGGCCGTCGTCGCGGACGTCGAGCGCCACCTCGTTCTCCAGGTAGGACAGCGTCACGCCGACCCTGCTCGCCCTCGCGTGCCGCGCGACGTTCGCGAGGGCCTCCTGGGCGGCTCGGAGCAGGGCGAACTCGGCTTCGGGCGCGATCGGCCTGGTGTCACCGGTGGTGGTGACGCTGACCTCGACGTCGTGGAGTTGTGACCACCGGCCCGCGACGTTCGTGAGCGCCTCGGTCAGCCTCGCGGTGCGCAACGGTTCGGGCCGCAGCGCCTCGAAGGAGCGCCTCGTCTCGTCGAGGCTCTCGCGGGCGAGGTCGGTGGCGGCCCGCACGTGCCGTGCCCACGTCTGGTCGTCGGCCGCGCGGAGCTGGCTGACGATGCCGGTCAGCCCCTGCGCGAGCGTGTCGTGGAACTCGCGCGCCATGCGTTGCCGTTCCTCGCGGATACCGGCTTCCCTCGCCTGGGCGAGGAGTTGTTCCTGCAGGGCGACGTTGTCGGCGAGGAGCTGGGCGCGTTCCGCCTCCTGCTGCTCGGCCTTGCGCGCGACGAACGCGTAGGCACACATCGGTATCGCGTTGCCCGCCATGACCGCGACCCAGACGGCGACGCCGCCGAGCGTGGACTTGTCGATCCCGTACGCCTGCGCGGTGCCCGCGACGGCCGCGACGGTGGCCACCGCCACCGGCTGCCACGGGAACGCGATGGTGCGGAAGACGTAGACGTACGGGAGCGGCGTGAGGAACCCGAACAACGGGTTGAGCACCACGAGCGCCCCGGTGAGGACGACGAGTCCCGCGGCGAAAACCCATTGGTGCCGCCATCTCAGCGTCATACCGGCCGCGAGCCAGGCCGCGACTCCCGCGCACAGCAGGAGTTCTGCCGGTTCCGGCCGGTGGTCGAGCGTCGTGGCGGCGGCCGGCAACGCCAGCAGGACGTACGGCCACCGCGCCACCGGAATGCTCATCCGCTGTCCTCCCCAGGATGTCGCACAGCCTAGCCAGGCTGGATGGACAGCGAGTGCCGGAAGACGTTGCGGGGATCCCATTTCGCCTTGATGCGTTGCAGCCGCGGGTAGTTCTCCTTGTAGTACAGGCTTTGTGCGCTCGTGCCGGAGGTGTTCCACAACGGGTCGGCCAGGTCGGCGTCGGCGTAGTTGATGTACGAGCCGTCGTTGACCTCGTTCGGCACCGGCACACCGCCGGTCTCCGCGTAGACGTCCCGGTAGAGCCCGCGCACCCACGCCAGGTTGCCCGCGTCCTCCTGTTCCTCGGTCCACACCGCCTGGTAGACCGCCTTCATCACCACGTCCCGCTGCGCGATGGCGGTGTCCTGCGGCTGGACGGCGCCGGCCTGCCCGCCGTACCCGATGAGCAGCACACTGCCCTGCGCCCCACCGTCCTTGGTGAGGTTGCGCCACAACGCCGCGCACTGCGCGCCGGTGAACGCCTTCCTGAGGTAGCCGGCCTTGATCTTGTACCGACGCGTCAGCACGTCACCCGGTTCTCCCGTGCCGGGCCACGTCATCTTGTGCAGCCACGGCACCGTCTTGCGCAGGTCGAACACCGGCGTGAGCCCTTCGCCCACGTTCGCGACGAGCTCGTCCACCAGCCCGTCGATGCCGGGCAGATCGGCGTCGGCCTGCACCGACAACATCACGATCCCGCCGGCCTGGTGCTTGACCTCCAGCACCCCGTACAGGCCGGTGCGCGGGTCGCCGGGCGCACTGCCGCGCTCGTGCCACTCCCCGAAGTTCCTCAGCAACCGCGCCAGCTTCTCCGCGCTGAGCTGACCCCAGTCCCAGAACGTCACGTGCTGCACCATCGCCCGCGGCAACGGCGGCAGCCCGCCCCGCGGCGACCGCAACCAGTACCGCGTCACCACCCCGAAGTTCCCGCCCCCGCCCCCGGTGTGCGCCCACCACAGCTCCCGGTGGGGATCCCCCGGCTCTCGCGTCGCCGTGACGAGCCGGGCCCGCCCGTCCCGTCCCACCACCACGACCTCGACCCCGTGCAGGTGGTCCACCACGGCCCCGTACCGGCGCGACAAGGGCCCGTACCCGCCGCCCGCGAAGTGCCCACCGGCCCCCACCTCGGGACACCCGCCACCAGGCACCGTCACGCCCCACCCGGCCCCCAGCACCCGGTACACCTGGCCGAGGGTCGCCCCGGGCTCGACGAAGAACGCCTTCCGGCGTTCGTCGTACCCGACCGCGTTCAACGAGGTGAGGTCGATCAGCGACCTCACCTCGGCCGAGGCCGTGAAGTCCTCGAAGCAGTGGCCGCCGCTGCGCACCGCGACCCGCCGCCCCGCCTGCACGGCCTCGTCGACGGCCCGCACCACCTGCTCGGCCGAGGTGGCGACCCTGATCTCGTCGGGGCTGCCGACGAACCGGAAGTTGTTGCCCCGCAGCAGGTTCTCGTACCTGGCCTCGCCGGGAACGATCCGCGTGGGAGACCCCGCCCGGACGGCGTCGAGCGATCCCGGCGCGAGTTGCGCCGCAGCGGCTCGCTCCGGCGTGGGTTGTGCCGCAGCGGCTCGCCCCGGCACGACCAGCCCACCGGCCGCGACGGCACCGGCACCCGCCAGCAGTGCGCGCCGGCTGACCCGACCACCGGCACCACCCGCGTGCCCGCCGCTCGTGACCGCTTCGCGTGCGCCCCCGTCAGTTGCGACGGCACCGGCACCCGCCACCAGCGCACGCCAGCTGACCCGACCTCCCCCACCGCCCGCGTGCCCGCTCGTGGCCGCTTCTCGTGCGCCCGCACCGGTCGTGCGTTCGGCGCGGTCTCCCCCGAAGTCCTTCATGCCGATCCCTTCCGCCTTGGTGTTCCCACCGTGGCGGAGCGGGATCCGCGCGACATCAGCCGATCACCCGGCCGCGCGGTGGAGGCGGACCCCACCGATCGGCTGACTCCGCCTCCACCGCGCGCCTGGGGCTCAGGTCGTCTGCGGCGCCTCCAGGCGTTCGCTGAACTTCGGCGTCGGCAGCACACCAACCACCGGGGGCTCGGCGAACTGGGTGTTGTAAAGGTCGGCGTAGCGGCCCTCGGCCGTCATCAGTTCGGTGTGCGTGCCCCGTTCCACGATCTCGCCGTGTTCGAGCACCAGGATCTGGTCGGCGGCGCGGATGGTGGAGAGCCGGTGCGCGATCACCAGCGACGTGCGGCCCTGCAGCGCCTCGGTCAGGGCCTCCTGGACGGCCGCCTCGGACTCCGAGTCCAGGTGGGCGGTGGCCTCGTCCAGGATCACGACGCGGGGCTTGGCCAGCAGCAGGCGGGCGATCGTGAGGCGTTGGCGTTCACCGCCGGAGAGGCGGTAGCCGCGTTCACCCACGACGGTGTCCAACCGGTCGGGCAGCGAGGCGACCAGGTCGAGCAGGCGGGCTCGGCGCAGGGCGTCCCACAGGTCGTCGTCGGAGGCTCCCGGGGAGGCGTAGTCGAGGTTGGCCCGGATCGTGTCGTGGAACAGGTGGCCGTCCTGGGTGACCACGCCGACCGACGAGCGGAGCGCTTCGAAAGTCAGGTCCCGCACGTCCACATCGGACAGCCGCACCACACCGGAGTCGACGTCGTACAGGCGCGGCACGAGCGAGGCGAGCGTCGACTTGCCGGCGCCCGACGAGCCGACCAGCGCCACCAGCGAACCGGCCTCGGCCTTGAAGCTGATGCCGTGCAACACCTCCTCGCCGCCACGAGTGTCCAAAGTGGCCACGGACTCCAGGGAGGCCAGGGACACCTTGTCCGCCGACGGGTAGCCGAAGCGGACGTCGTCGAACTCCACCGACACCGGGCCGTCGGGCAACGGGCGGGCGTCCGGACGTTCCTTGATCATCGGGTCCAGGTCGAGGACCTCGAAAACGCGCTCGAACGACACCAGCGCCGTCATCAGGTCCACGCGGGCGTTCGCCAACGCGGTCAGCGGTGCGTAGAGGCGGGTCAGCAGCAGGGCCAGCGACACGACGGCGCCCGCTGCCAGGTGGCCTGTCAGCGCGAGGTAGCCGCCGAGGCCGTAGACCAGGGCCTGCGCCAGCGCCGACACCAGGGTCAGGCCCGTCATGAACCAGCGGGTGGCCATCGCGGTGCGGATGCCGATGTCGCGCACCTTCGCGGCCTTCTCGGAGAACTCCTGCTCCTCGCGGTCCGGGCGGCCGAAGAGCTTCACCAGCGTCGCGCCCGGCGCGGAGAAGCGCTCGGTCGACTGCGTGACCATCGACGCGTTCAGGGCGGAGGCCTCGCGCTGCATGTCGGCCATCCGGCGCCCCATCCGCTTGGCGGGCAGCACGAAGACGGGCAGTAGCACCAGGGCCAGGGCGGTGACCTGCCACGACAACGTGAACATGACGGCCAGCGACAACGCCAGCTGGATGATGTTCGTGACGAACCCCGACAGCGTCGAGGTGAACGCGCGCTGCGCGCCGATCACGTCGTTGTTCAGCCGCGAGACCAACGCACCCGTGCGTGTGCGCGTGAAGAACGCGACGGGCATCTTCTGCACGTGACCGAACACGGCGCGACGCAGGTCGTAGATCAGACCTTCACCGATGCGCGTCGACTGCCACCGCTCGACCACCCCCAGCCCGGCGTCGACCACGGCGATCAGCGCGATCGCCACCGCCAGCCACACCACGACCGACGGCACCGAGCCGCCGACGATCGCGTCGACCACCCGGCCGGCGAGCAGCGGCGTCGACACCGCGAGCACCGACGACACGACCGTCAGCAGCAGGAACACGACGAGCTTCGCCCGGTGCGGCCGGGCGAAGGCCAGCACGCGCCGGAAGGTCCCCCGGCGCACCTTGTCAGGCGCGTCCGAGGTGACCCCCATCATGAACCGCCAGGAGCTGTATCCGTCCACGCTGACTAGAACAGCACAGCGGTCTGACAATTCCTTCGCGCGGTGCTAGGAACGCACAACAGTTCAGCTTTGAGCGGACAGGGCCGCGAACGACTGCAGCCGGCGCAGCTGGGCGGCGCGCTCCACCGCGAGCTGCTCGTCGGCCGAAACCCCCGAAGCAGCCGAGGCGATCAGCGCCAACGTCTCGGAGACGGCACCGGCCGGCGACTTCAGCACAGCGGCCGCCAGCGTGTCGACGGCGGCGTCCAGCCCGTCCGCGGGCACGACGGAGTTCGCGAGGCCGATCCGCAGCGCCTCCTCCGCCGGCACCCGGCGGGAGGTCACGCACATCTCGGCCGCGCGCGAGTACCCCACGAGTCGCACCAGCGGCAGCGTGCCACCGAGATCGGGCACCAGACCCAGCCCGGTCTCGGCCATGCAGAACTGCGCGTCCTCGGCGAGCACGCGGAAGTCGCACGCCAGCGCCAACTGGAAACCCGCGCCGATGGCATGCCCGTGCACCGCGGCGATCGTCACGCGTGCCGGGTCGCGCAGCCAGCTGAACCCGGCCTGGTACGACGCGATGCGGGCGTCCGCCTCCGCGGGCGACAACGCCAGGATCGCACCGAGACCACCGGGTTCGCCGTCGACGGGCTCACCGGTGAACATGCGCCGGTCCAGTCCCGCCGAGAAGGCGCGACCGGAACCCCGGACGACCACGACGCGGACGTCCGGTTCCAGCTGCTCGCCGATGTGCCGCAACGCCTGCCACGTGGCGGGCGTCTGCGCGTTGAGCACGTCGGGACGATCGAGCGTGATGGTCGCGCGCGGCCCGGAGATCGCGAGCCGAACGCCACCGCGCTCGAGCACGCCAGCGTCGATAGAGGGCACTGGCATGATCGGTACCTCCGGCGGACTAGAAGCTAGTTACCGGAGAGTAGCAGTCTGAGTTTTGGCTACTTCTTCTTCGTGCGGGTGGCGCCACCGCGACCGCGCAGCGTGACCCCGGATTCCGAAAGAACCCGGTGCACGAAGCCGTAGGAACGCCCGGTGCTCTCGGCCAGAGCCCGGATGCTCGCGCCCTTTTCGTACTTCTTCTTCAGGTCAGCGGCCAGCTTGTCCCGCGTGGCGCCGGTGATCCGGGCGCCCTTCTTCAGGTCAGCCACCTTGTCCCGCCTTCCGTACGAGCAGGTGGGCCGTTTGACGGCCCCTGTCGTCGCAATGATCGAACAGGAACCGGCAGAACGCCAGGTGATCAAGCAAAGAGATCGCCGAACGGTCGATTTGATCACACTGAGTTGATCACAGAACGCGCTCGGTAATCCTTTGACGGGTGGAGATCACGCCAGCTGGACGAGTTCGAGGTAGTCCTCGGACCAGTGGTCCTCGGTTCCGTCGGGCAGCAGGATGACCCTCTCGGGCTCCAACGCCTCGACCGCGCCGGGGTCGTGCGTCACGAGGACGACAGCGCCCTCGTAGCGCCGCAACGCGTCGAGGACCTGCTCGCGCGAGGCCGGGTCGAGGTTGTTCGTGGGCTCGTCGAGCAGCAGCACGTTCGCCGCCGACGACACCAGACCGGCGAGCGCCAGGCGCGTCTTCTCGCCACCGGACAACGTGCCCGCGGGCTGGTCGAGCTGCTCGCCGCTGAACAGGAACGTGCCGAGCAACGACCGCAGCCGCTGTTCCTGCTCGTCCGGCGCCATGTGGCGGATGTTCTCCCACACCGACGCGTTGTGGTCGAGCGTCTCGTGCTCCTGCGCGAAGTAGCCGATCTTCAGGCCGTGGCCGGGCACGACCTGGCCAGCGTCCATCTTCTCGCTGCCGCCGAGCAACCGCAGCAGCGTCGTCTTGCCGGCGCCGTTGAAGCCGAGCACGACGACGCGGGAACCCCTGTCGATCGCGAGGTCCACGCCGGTGAAGATCTCCAGCGAGCCGTAGGACTTGCTCAGACCCTCTGCCATCAAAGGGGTCTTGCCGCACGGCGCGGGCGCCGGGAAGCTGATCCGCGCGACCTTGTCGTTCTGGCGCACGTCGTCGAGGCCGTCGAGCAGCTTCTGCGCGCGCTTCGCCATGTTCTGCGCCGCAACGGCCTTGGTGGCCTTCGCGCCCATCTTGGCGGCCTGCGTCATCAACGCGCCGGCCTTCTTCTCGGCGTTGGCGCGCTCGCGGCGGCGGCGCTTCTCGTCCGTCGCGCGGGCTTCGAGGTACTTCTTCCAGCCCAGGTTGTAGATGTCGACCTCACCGCGGATCGCGTCGAGGAACCACACCTTGTTGACGACGTCGTCGAGCAGCTCCACGTCGTGGGAGATCACGACGAGCCCGCCGTCGTGCGACTTGAGGAACCCGCGCAGCCACGTGATCGAGTCGGCGTCGAGGTGGTTCGTGGGCTCGTCGATCAGCAGGATCGTGCTGGACTTCGCACCGACGCCGGCCTCGGAGGCGGCGAACAGGATGCGCGCCAGCTCGACGCGGCGGCGCTGACCGCCGGAGAGCGTGCTGAGCGGCTGCGCGAGAACGCGGTCCGGCAGGCCGAGGTTGGAGCAGATGCGGGCGGCCTCGGACTCGGCCGCGTACCCGCCGAGCGCCGCGAAGCGCTCCTCGAGCTTGCCGTACTTGGCGACGGCCTTGTCGAGCTCGTCGGGGTCGACCAGCTCGGACATCCTCGACTGGGACTTCTCCATGTCGCGGATCAGCTGGTCGAGGCCGCGCGCGGACAGCACGCGGTCCTTGGCGATGACCGACAGGTCGCCCTCGCGCGGGTCCTGCGGCAGGTAGCCGAGCGCGCCCTTGCGCATGATCGCGCCGGCGTAGGGCTCGCCCTCACCGGCGAGAACGCGCAGGGAGGTGGTCTTGCCGGCACCGTTGCGGCCGACGAGGCCGATCCGGTCGCCGGGCTGAACGCGCAGGTTGGCGCCACTCACGAGAATGCGTGAGCCCGCGCGCAACTCCATGTCAGTTGCGGTGATCAAGAGAAACAACTCCGAAAGGCTTGCGTTCTGTGCTTCAGGGATCGAGCACAGCCGGGCATGACAAGGGATGGCACGTCCGGGTCGGCCTACTCGAGGAGGATCACGGCACCCATTCTACGGGATCACGACCATCGAATTTCCCACCTGTGGCGGGACGCATAGATTGCCGTTATGAGCGAAGACTTCTCGGGCAGGGCCGCCCTGGTCACCGGCGCGTCCCGCGGCATCGGCTTCGGCATCGCACGCGAACTCCTCTCCCGCGGCGCCGCCGTGGCGATCACCGGCCGCAAGCCGGACCAGCTGGAGGAAGCGGCCGCGCAGCTGCGTTCCGACACCGGCGGCCGTGTTCTCGCCGTGCCGGGCAACGCGGGCGATGAGGACGCACGCGCCGACGCCGTCACACGCACCGTGGAGGAGTTCGGCAGCCTCGACGTCCTCGTGAACAACACCGGCATCAACCCGCAGTACGGCTTCCTGATGGAGGCAGACCTCAACGCGGTCCGGAAGATCTTCGACGTCAACGTGGTCGCCACGCTCGGTTTCATCCAGCTCGCGTGGAAGGCGTGGATGGGCGAGCACGGCGGCGCGGTCGTGAACGTCGCCTCGATCGGCGGCATCCGGTCGACCGGCGTGATCGGCGCGTACGGCGCCTCGAAGGCCGCGCTGATCCGCCTCACCGAGGAACTCGCGTGGCAGCTCGGCCCGAAGGTGCGCGTGAACGCTGTCGCACCGGCCGTCGTGAAGACGAAGTTCGCGGAAGCGCTCTACGTGGGCCGCGAGGAAGAAGCGCAGCAGCAGTACCCGATGAAGCGGCTTGGCACCCCTGAGGACGTCGCCTCTCTCGTGGCGTTCCTCTGCTCCGATGGCGCTTCGTGGATCACGGGCGAGACCGTGCGCGTGGACGGCGGCCTGCTGTCTACGGGGACCGCGGGCTGACCCCCAGCACGTCCAGGAACGCCGCGGCCGCGGGTGTGAGCCCTCCGGAACTCCACACGAGGTGCTCCACCCGCGAAGGCCCGTCCACGATCGGCACGGTCACCACCCCGGTCAGCTGCGGCGTGTACTTCGCCGGCAACACGGCCACCGCCAGCTCCTCCCGGATCAGCCCGGCCATCAGCTCGGCGGTCGTCACCTCGTACGCCACCTCCCGGTGCAGCCCTGCGCCGGCGAACGCCTGGTCGGACTGGGTCCGGCCCGGCGAGGACACCGGGAAGTCGGCGAACTGCTCCTCGGCCAGCTCCCCCAGCGTCACGCGGGCCCGCCGGGCGAACCGGTGCCCGGCGGCCACCACGGCGACGTGGTCGTCGCGGTCCAGTTCCCGCACCCGCACGCCCTCCGGAGTCACCCCCGGCGGCAACCCGAGGAACGCGAGGTCCAGCGAGCCCTCCCGGACCAGCCGCACCATCTCGAGGCTCGACAGCATCCGCAACGCCACCCGCACGTCCGGGTACCTCTCCCGGAACACCCGCAACGCCGCGGGCAGGTCCACGGCCGCCACGGTCGGGATCACGCCGACGACGACCTTCCCGCGCACCTGGCCCACCGCGGCCGCCACCTCGGCCACGGCCCGTTCCGCGAACTCCAGGCACTGCCGCGCGGCGGGCAGGAACGCCGCTCCGGCGGGCGTCAGCCGGACGCTGCGACTGGTCCGTTCGAACAGCCGGGCGCCCAGCGACCGTTCCAGCCGGGCGATCTGGTGGCTGAGCGCCGACTGCACCACGAGGCATTGGCGTGCGGCCTTCGTGAAACTGCCGGTTTCGGCGACGGCGAGCACGTACCGCATCTGCTGGAGCTCCACCCGTCCATCTTGAATCACGATGGATCGGATGAAAACCATGTGTTGGACTCATAGACGCAGCGCATCGAGACTCGAAGACGTGAACCGCACCGCGCTCGCCGCCTTCGCCCCGCTCGTCTGGGGTTCCACCTACGTCGTCACGACCGAGCTCCTGCCGCCCGGTCACCCGCTGTTCGCGGGCCTGCTCCGGGCGTTGCCCGCGGGCCTGGTCGCGATCGCGCTGACGAGGTCGGTGCCGCAGGGCGCGTGGTGGGCGAAGGCGGCCGCACTGGGCGTGCTGAACATCGGCCTGTTCTTCCCGTTCCTGTTCCTCGCGGCGGAACGGCTGCCGGGCGGTGTGGCGGCCACCCTGGGCGCCGCTCAGCCGCTCGTGGTGGCGTTGCTGGCGGTCGGGGTGCTCGAGGAGCGACCGTCGGCCTGGCGGCTCGCATGGGGCGTCGTGGGTGTGACCGGTGTCGGCCTGGTCGTGCTCGGCCCGGCCGCCGGGTTCGACCTGATCGGCGTCGCGGCCGGGCTCGGTGGCGCCGCGACGATGGCGTTGGGCGTCACGCTCACCAAGAAGTGGGGCAGGCCGGAGAACGCGAGCCCCACGGCGTTCGCGGGCTGGCAGCTCGCGGCGGGTGGCCTGTTCCTGGTGCCGGTGACGTTCCTGGTCGAGGGAGCACCGCCCGCGATCGGTCTGGGCGCCGCGCTCGGGTACCTGTGGCTCGGCGGCATCGGCGGGCTGCTCGCGTACGTGCTGTGGTTCCGCGCGATCACCACGCTGCCGGTCACGTCCGTGTCGATGCTCGGCCTGCTGTCGCCGATGATGGCCGCCGTGCTCGGGGTGGTGGTGCTGGGGCAGACGCTGGACGCCGTGCAGCTCGCCGGGTTCGCGCTAGCCCTGACCGCGATCGTCGCGAGCCAGCGGCAGCCGAAGCACGACCTCGCCGTCCTCGTCCACCTCCCCCGTCGGCAGAAAGCCGTAGCGGCGGTAGAACGGCTCGGGTGACCCGTCACCGGGCACGCAGCTGGTCCACAGCTCGGTCGCCCCGGCCGCGCGCAGCAACGTCACCACCTCGTCCAGGACCGCGCGGCCGTACCCGCGCCCCTGGAACTCGGCGCCGATGAGCAGCCGCCACAGGAAGTACGGCCCGCGCAGCCCCGGGCCGGGCACGAGGCCCCAGCTCAGCATGACGAACCCGACGGGCACCGGGCCGTCGTGGACCGCGCGGAACCACGGTTGCGCCTCCGGGTTGTCCCGCGCGTCCTGGAACGACTTCTCGACGGACGCGACGAACCGTTCCTGCTCGGGGCGGACGCGGACGGCGAGCACGGCGTCGCGGTCGGCATCGGTGATCTCGGCCAGGCGGATCTGCATGGCCTCCAGCATGCCGTTCAGCGCGACGTGGAGGGCGGGTTCGACGCCGGCTCCGACTTCGGCGCGTTCGACGAGGGCGGGACGGGCTTGGTGACCGTGACGGGCGAGGACGTGCCGGTCGGAGAGCTGGGCGGGTGCACCTCGGTCGAGGTCGGCGTGGTGCCCACCGGCGGCTTCGAGTGCGGTGTCGTCTCGGCCGAGCTCGACGGCGTGGGCGCGGGAGGCGGTGTCGTCGTGGTGGTGGCCGACGGCAGCACCGACGACGGGACGTCCGCCGGTTCCACGGGTGCAGCGCCGGGCAGCACGGCGAGCGCCACCGCCACCACGCCGACGGTCGCGAGGCCGCTGCCGGCGACCGCCAGGGTGCGGCGGCGCCGGGTGCGCACGGCCTCGCCGCGCGAGATCAGGTCGGCCGCGGTGATGACCCGCGGCGGCGCCTCTTCGTCGTGCAGGGCGGAGAAAGTCGCCCGCAGGTCGTCCTCGCGGACCATCACACCTCCAGCCTCAAGTGGTCGAATTCGGGCCCGAGCTCGCGGCGCAACGCCGCCAGGCCCTTGCTGCTCTGCGACTTCACCGTGCCCGTCGAGCACTTCAGCGCGGCCGCCGTGTCCTCGACGCTCAGATCGTGCCAAAAGCGCAGCACGAGGACAGCGCGCTGCCGTGCGGGGACGGCGGTGAGCGCCTGCCACACCACGAGCCTGTCCTCCGCCGCGATGGCGGAGGACAGGCCCTCTGGGGGTGCGTCAGTCAGCTTCTCCCTGCGCCAGCGCACTTTGCGGCGTTCCGCGAGGAACGTCCGCACGACGATCTGCCGCAGGTACGGTTCGAGCCCCGACCGGTCCGCGAGCTTCGGACCTGCCAGGTACAGCTTCAAGAACGCCGACTGCATGACGTCCTCCGCCTCGTGCCAGTTGCCGCACAGCAGGAACGCCGTGAAGCGCATCGAGTCGGCGCACCGGTCGAAGCAGTCGGTGAACTCAGCCTCCCAGTTCAGCGGGGACTCCTCACCCGGCGGGCGTCGTCGCCACCGGCGCGCTGCTCGGGGGCTGCGGGTGCGCCGGGCTCGTGGACACCGGCGGCTTGGTGGAGGGCGACGTCTGGACCGGCGGCTTCGTCGCCTGCGACGACGTCGGGGTCGGCTCCGTCCACGTCGTCGGCGTCCTCGTCGAGGTCGACGAAGGCGCGGTGGGCTTCGTGCTGGGTGCCTGGGTCGCCGTGGACGACGGCGTCTCGACCGGAGCGGAGGTGGGCGGCTGCGGAGCAGACGTCGTGGGCTGGGGCGTGGTCTCGCCACCGCTCAGCGCGAGTGCCGGCACCGCGATGCCGATGGCACCCAACGCGACCGCTCCGGCCACGATCACCATTCGTTTGCGCACTTGACAGCTCCAGCAGGTGTCGGTGGTGCCAGGATCAGGCACCCTCACCCGTATCCATGCGGCCGGGCGCCCCATCGGTTGCCCGCGTGTCCTGGATCACGATCTCGACGCATCGGGCCCGTTCAGCGGCCTCGTCGAGCACCGTGCGCCGGGGTTCGGGGACGTCCAGGACGCGGTCCTCGGCCAATCGGAAGACGCCCGAGAGCCTGCGGTCGTCGCGCAGGACGTCGAGCGCCTGCCAGTCGCCGCCGAGCACCACCGAGTCGAGGTCGGCGAGCCTGGGCACGAGCACCCTCGCGACGTCGTCGGCCGCGGCCTGGAGCGCGACGCGGGCCTGTCCTTCTCTTCGTCTCGCGAACCGCTGCTGCGACCACCCGCCCGCACGGATGCGGCCGTGCACCTGCTTGCGGTCCGTGGCCGACACCTCGACCTTGCCGCCGTACGCGATGCCGACGCTGTGCCCGCCGAGCCGCACGAGCACGAGTCCGACCCGTCGAGGTTCGGCCAGTTTCGCGACGACCTCCTCCACGGACTCGCCACCGCGGGTGGGGAACGTGGCCGTGGCGCCGTCCTCGGCCGTGACGACGACCTCGGTCTCACCCACTGAGATGGTGGCGGCGCCGTGGCGGGTCGAGAACCTGCCGATCCACCCCAGGATCCGTTCCGGTTCGACCTCGACGGCCCTGCCGCCGGGAACCGGACGTACCCGGCTCACCCGACCTCCGAGGTCAGCACGTCGAAATCGGTCACCGTGCACACACTAGAACCAGGCAGACACGGGCCGTGCACGGCACGGAGATGTTACCGATGAGTTCGTAACGCTTGACAGATGAGTCTCGAAAGCGTGAACTCATCAACCGTATGGATTAACCATTGACTCCATCCGGCTCCGACCAGCGATGTTCACGGACGGGTAGGGTCACTGGGGCGTGATCTTATGACAGCGGGGAGTCACCATGACGACTGCTGCCGGTCGACCAACACTGACCGTTGACGACACTGACTCAACGGGCCACGGCAGCCTTACGCAGCTCTTGACGACGGGACCGTTCCCGGAAGCGTTGAGGGCGGCGATCAAGGCGAGCCGACTCAGCCTCGACCGCATCCAGCACCGGTTGGCACTGCGCGGCGTGACCATCAGCGTCGCGACGCTCAGCTACTGGCAGTCAGGACGGCGAAGGCCTGAACGCCCTGAATCACTGGAGGCGCTGCGGCACCTCGAGTCGGTCCTGGGCGTGCCTCAGTCGGGTCTGTCGGCGTTGCTCGGACCGCCTCGTCCGCGGGGCCGCCGATGCCGTCCGACCACGATGATGCCGATCGACGCCCTCTGGGCGCGCCGGGAGCGGGTCGCGAACCTGCTCTCGAAGGTCGACACGTCGTCCGACCTGAAGCTCGGCCGGATCAGCCAGCACGACCGCATCGAGATCTCTGCCGACGGCGGGCAGAAATCCGTGTGGGTGCGGCAGATCCTGCGGGCGGAGCAGGACGGCCCTGACCGGTGGGCGCTCGTGTTCGAGACCGAGGAGAGCGACGTGCTCCCCGAGATCACGAACGTGCGCAACTGCCACCTGGGCCGCATCGCCCGCGACCACGAGGCCAACATCATGGTCGCGGAGATGATGTTCGAACGGCCGTTGACCCGCGGCGAGACCCTGATCATGGAATACCAGCTGGTGTTCCCCGAGGGTCACGCCCCCAAGGGCAACAACACGTTCGCGCGCAAGTTCCGGCTGCCGGTCCGCGAGTACGTGATCGAGGTCCGGTTCGACGAGACGAACCTGCCGTCGCGCGTGCAGCAGTACAGCGTGCCGGCCGGGGACGAGACGCCGTCGCGGCGTCGCAACCTCACGCTGGACTCGGGTGGCGGCGTGCACGCCGTGGCGCTCGGGTTCGGTCCCGGTGTGTTCGGCATCCGGTGGGAGTGGCCGAACCGCTAGTTCTTGTTGACATGAGAGGAAGGCCCCCGGCTCGTGAGCCGGGGGCCTTCTTCGTTCGGCTGCTTACACCCAGCCGGCGATCTGCAGGCTGACCGCGCGCAGCGAGCCGCGGTCGGTGCCCACCACGTCGGCGACCTTGAAGGTCCAGGTGCCGTCGGCCGGGTCCGCGGTCAGGGTCGACAGCGGCTGGACCGGCTTCCAGGAGCCCGTGAACGGCGCCTGGGCGGCCGTCACGCTGGAGAACGAGGTCGTGGCGTCGTCGGTGAACACGGCCTGGCAGATGTTCGCGCCGGTGCCGCCCGAACGCGAGAACAGCGTGACGCTCTTGCCCGACGGCGAGGTGAGCGTGCCCACCAGGTCACCGACGAACGTGTGGTCGATGCCGACCGTCGTCGCGCCGTCCGCCGCGGAGCAGGTGGCGCCGTCCACGGAGAACTTCAGGTTCGACGCCGCCCCGACGCCCGTGACGGGCAGCGAGATCGAGACGCCGGTCTGGTCGTTGTCCGGGATGGCGATCGGCGCACCCGTGTACGCGAACGTCTGGAACTGGCGCGACGGCTCACCCACGCGGAGCGTGAACGAGGTCGTGCCCGGCGAGGTCGCGCCCGAGTAGGTCACGCGGGCGTCGAGCTTGACCGCCGAGCCGAGCGTGGCGTTCGCCGGCACGGTCACCTTGAAGGTGTTGCTGACGGTCTGGCCCGGGTCGATGTTGCCGTAGTACTTGGAGCGCGGCGCGATGGTGACGCCGGCGGACGTCGTCGACAGCACGACCGAGGTCGACGCGGCCGAGCCGTCACCGTTGTTCGCGACCGGCAGCGTCACCGTGGACGTGGTGCCGGGCTTGAGGAAAGCGCTTCCGTCGTTGTCGTTGACGACGGTCGGCTTCTGCGCGCGGGCCAGTGCCTGCGGTGACGCGCCCGTGTAGGCGAGGGCGCGGTCGGCCATCACGATGCCGGCGCCGGTGCGGTTGTCCACACCGGACTCGACGATGTCGATCGCCGTCGTGGTCAGCGCTTCCTTGACCTCGGCGGGCGTCAGCGTCGGGTTGCCGGACAGGATCAGACCGGCGATCGCCGCCGCGTTCGGGGCCGCGGCGGACGTGCCGAAGAACGGCGCGAAGCCCGGCACCGACGTGGTGACGCCGTCGGCCGCGGTGATGTCCGGCTTCTGCCGGGTCTGGGCGAGCGGGGAGCCGTCGGGCGCGAAGAACGTCTTGCGCGGTCCGTCGGAGGTGAAGCGCTCCGGCTTCTGCGTGCCGTCGAAGGCGCCGGGGAACGGGCCCTTCGGGTTGGCCGGGTCGCCGGGCTCGAGGTCGAACGGCAGTGCGCCGGCAGCCGGTGCGGCCGCGACCGAGATGGCGCCGTTGGCCGCCGAGTGGCCGCGCGTCGTGCCGGGCGTGACGTACTTCTTGAGGCCGTCGTTGGTGTCGGCGAATCGGCCGCCGAACAGCGACAGCGCGAAGTACTTGTCGTCACCGCGGTACTTCACGACCGCGAGGCGCGTGCCCGTGGAGCTCGCCGGGGTGTTGATGCGCTCGTACGGGTCCTGGGCGCCGTCCTGGTTGTTCTGGCTGAACGTCACGACGTTGCCCTGGGCGTTGACCAGGTAGAGGTCGTAGTCGTTGGCCGACTGCCCCAGCGGGTCGGCCCAGTGCAGCACGGTCGGCACGTTGCCGGAGAAGTTCGACAGCGGGTTGAACAGCTGCTTCTGGTTGGGGTTCGGGTTGAAGTCGTGCGCGGAGCCCGCGAACTTGCCGACGCCGACCCCGGAGTCGACGAACTGGCCCTCGTAGTGGCCGGAGGTGCCGTCAACGACGTTGCCCTGGTTGCCCGCGCTGGAGAAGAACAGCGCGCCGTCGGCGACGACCGCGTCGACCGCACGGGCGATGATGCCGTCCTGGAAGGGCGACTCGTTGAAGTAGATGACGTCGTCGACGATGACGTCGCAGCCGAGGTCGAAGCGCAGCTTCTTGATGTTGTCGGCGAAGCTCGCGTCACCGTTGAACGCCGTGGCGAAGCCGAGTTCGGCGTTCGGGGCGATGTCGTGGAGGATCTCGAGCATCGCGGTGCCCTCGTCACCGGAGCCCGCCTGCCCGGGCACGATGTCGACGGCCGGCAGTTCGCCGTTGTTCTGCGAGACGGTCAGCGAGGCCACACCGTCCGACAGCGCACACAGCTTCACGCCGACACCGGTGACCCGGAAGCTGCCGCGGGCGGCCTCGGCGTTGTGCGCCTTGTCGCTCTCGGCCACCTTCGCGGCCTGCACGGACAGCGTCTTCTCGGCGAGCCGGCGCTCGACCTCCGCAGCCTTGTCCTCTTTGGACGCTGCCTTGTTCTTGTTGTCCCGCTTGTTCTTCACGTCCTGCGTCATCGCGTCACTGCCGGGCTCGACGCGTGCCACGTCGCCCCGTCCCGCGATCTCGGAGATCTTCGCGACCGGCACCTCGGCGCGCACCGTGCGGTGCTCCGGGGACACCGCCCGAATCTGCCCGCCCGCCGCGCGGACAGCGTTGACGAGGTCCTCGGAGTACTGCTTGGCGCGGATGTCCACGAGGGTGGTCGACTTCGGCGTCACGGCAACGCCGGTCTGCACCTGCGGCAGCGCACTGGTGATGGACGTCGACACCCGCTTGCGCGCCTCGACGACGAGCGCGCTGTCTACTTTGGACTCAGCAGGGGTGAGCGACTTCTTGATGCTCTGCAGCGCGGCGATCTGCGCCGCGGTGCGGTCGGTGATGGTCTTCGCGGCCTTGACCGGATCTGCGGACGCCGGCGTGACAGCGGTGAGTGCGGCCAGAAGAACTGCGGTACCTGCGACGGCTAAGGTCGTGCCTCTTCGAGATCGGCGCACAGGGTATCTCCCCCGAACGTTGGCGTGCCCCCGAGCACGCGGCCTGCGACCGGCGATTCCCGGTCGAGGCGTCAACGTATGGTGCCTGCCTGATCACAGTCAGCATCCGATTGGGCTACTTCTCACTTAGCAGACACAATCACACTTCACAGAACAAACCCTGACAGGCCACGACAACAGGACAACCCCACCGGCCGACGTCCCGCACTACCGTTGCAGGACACCGCTGTCGGCCGGCGTTCCAGGCCCACCAGCACAGGACAACGCCTCCGGTCGTCAGCTCCGGAGAACGTCTCAGTTCGCTGCCACAGTTCCTGCCACAGGAGCTGTCACAGGACAAACGCGTCAGTCCACAACTGACCGGTCCGCCCGGACAGCGCCTCCAGCAACGCCGCGGCCTGGTTGTCCGTCAGCGAAGCCACGAAGTCCACCACCGCCCGCCCGCGCGCGAGCCCCTTGACCACGTCGGGCCCCACCGGCAACTCCCCGGCCGCACCGACCAATGTGGACGGCTCCGTCCGGGCGAGCGCCGCGTACTCCGTTTCGGCCAGCTCCACCAGGTCGTGCAACCGCCGCGGCAACCGATCGGCCTCGGCCCGATCGGTCACCCACTGCTCCAACGCGTCCACCAGCGAACTCAACAGCCGCGCCTGCCCGCGCTGGTGCAACGCCAAATCGGGACGGAGCAACACGAACCGCCGATGCACGAACTTCAACACCTGCACCTCGTGCCACTGTTGGACAGCCAGTACAACGTGCCCGGACCGCGCCGTCGGCTCCTCGATCACCCCGACCGCGTCCACCAACCGCCGAGTCCACCGGGCACTGAACCCGGCCACCGCCTGCTCGGCCTCCACGGACCCGTCGAACGGCACCGCCAACAGCCCGTCCACGAGCTCCTTGCTGACCTTCCGCACGGCCATCGCGAACGCCTCGTCGCTCATGACCCACGAGTCCTTCAAATGCATCCGCCGCCGCAACGTCTCCAACGACCGCCCAGGCATCCGGATCTCAGCGTTGAGCTCCCCCTCGCTCAACCCGGCCAGGTCCAACGCCTGCGCCTGCCATGTCCCCAACTCAGCCGCAACAGTCGCGTGCTGCAACACCCCGACCCGATGGAAGTCCTCGAGGTCGTGAATCGCGTAGGCGATGTCGTCCGCGGTGTCCATGACACTCGCCTCGACCGTCTGCTGCCACGACTCGATCCGCCCCTCGAAGGGCTCCCGAGCCTGCCGCAGATCGTTGATCTCCGTGACGTAGGCCGAGAACTTCGAACTACCGGTCCCCGGCATGTCATCAGGCTCCGAAGCACCGCGAGGCGCCACCTCCAGCCCGAGCGGCTGGTGCCGAGTCCACGGGTACTTCAACATCGCCGCCCGCACCGCCACCGTCAGGTCCAGCCCCAACGCCTTGGGCCCGCGGACATCCGTGGTCGTCACGATCCGAAACGACTGCGCGTTCCCCTCGAACCCGTCCGGCAACCCGAACCGGTGCCGAGCCAGCCGGTCCAGCACCTGCTCCCCGAGGTGCCCGAACGGCGGGTGCCCCAGGTCATGCGCCAACGCCGCCGCCTCCACCACGTCGGGGTCGCACCCACCCAGCTTCTCCAGCACCGCGGTCAGCTCGGGCCGGCCGGTCAACCGCTCAGCGATGGCACGTGCCGCCTGCGCCACCTTCAGGCTGTGGGTGAGCCGGTTGTGCACCAGCAGCCCGGAGCCCGTGGAACTCACCACCTGCGTGACACCACCGAGCCTCGCGAAGAACGGGCTGCTCGCCACGCGATCTCGGTCCACCCGGAACGGGTTGGTGGCGAGGTCGGCCGTCCTGCCCACTCCGGCGGACCGACGGGCGGTGCGTTGCTCGTTGTGCATGGGAGAGAAGGTACCCGGCAGGCGTCAGCGGCCGGCTCCCCACGCGACTTCCTCATTGCGCGGCGAAGATGACCATGCTTTTGGGACACCTCCCTCGAGACCGACTCGTCGAAATAACTAGTAGAGGGAGAACCGGCCGAATCCGGACGTCTCTCACCCGATCGAGTTAGCGGATCGCTGCGCTCCCGTGGGTGGGGCGGCGAAAACCGGGGTTGTGGGGTGCGGCGTGCGGGGCGAGATGTGTGGGGGTGACGGTGTGGGTGCCACAAGACAGGGCGCGAGGTTCGGTGCGTGAGGGTTGGCCGTCGTCAAGTTGGGAGTTCGACCGCAGCTCGCTTGCTGGCGACAGCTTGGTGCTGCGGCTTGGTGCTGCGGCTTGGCGACGAGGCCTGGTGTTGGAGGTGGCCGCGGCTGCGGTCGGTTCGGGTGTGTGGACCACAAATCGTCGTGGTTCGCTCGATGGGTCGTCGGACTGTGGTCGCGCCGGCGGGCGGTGTGAGCGGACCGTTCGCGCTGGGTGGTGGAGACAGCAGAAGACCCCCGAGGGGAGCGCTTGTGGCGCTCGACCCTCGGGGGCCTTCTGTACGTAAGTTCGGCGGCGACCTACTCTCCCACACCGTAACCAGTGCAGTACCATCGGCGCAGAAGGGCTTAACTACCGGGTTCGGAATGGGACCGGGTGTTTCCCCAACGCTATAACCACCGAAACACTATGGAAATATCAACCTAGAACCCCGACCAGCAGAAAACTTCTCTGCCAGGGGTCGATCGGTCCTGGTTGTTCTCCCAGAACCGCACAGTGGATGCGTAGCGTCTTTGTAACAAGTCCTCGGCCTATTAGTACCAGTCAGCTCCAACCGTTACCGGTCTTCCACCTCTGGCCTATCAACCCAGTGGTCTAGCTGGGGGCCTT